>NZ_CP041783.1 GCF_007567505.1 Shewanella donghaensis | reverse complement strand
CACTGCAACCTGTGCTTCTTGTCATGGCTTTGATGAAATCAAGCAACATGCTGAAGGCCAAGGCGGCGTAGTGAACGGGTCTTACGAAGAAGCAACTGACTCAGCTCCTCTTGAGTTCTGTATGGGTTGTCATAAACCTACCATTTTCGATCACACCGCGGTGAACATGTAATTTACTGTTAAGGGAGGAGCTTGCTTCTCCCTTTTATTACATAAATCACATACACATCATGGATAGATTGGGAAGCCATACTATGAAAATCAAAATGAAATTAAAATCTATAATCCCGACGTTTATGGCAGTTATCCTGCTATCACTTGGGATGTCTCATTCGGCTTATGCGTCGAAGTGGGATGCCAAAATGACACCTGACGAAGTTGAAGCTGTTCTCGATAAAAAATTCGAAGAAGGTAACTACTCTCCAAAAGGCGCTGACTCTTGCTTAATGTGTCACAAGCGTTCTGAAAAAGTGATGGACATCTTCAAAGGTGTTCACGGCGCGATTGAATCATCAAAAAGTCCAATGGCAGGTCTTCAATGTGAAGCATGTCATGGCCCTATGGGTAAACATAACCGTGGCGGTAATGAACCTGTAATCGCTTTTGGACCAGATTCAACTTTAGCACCAGAAAAACAAAACAGTGTCTGTATGGGTTGTCACTTAGATGATGACCGTATGTCATGGAATACAAGCCATCATGATAATGCTGATGTTGCCTGTGCTTCGTGTCACAGCGTACATACTGCAAACGACCCTATCCTGTCTAAGAAAACAGAAATGGAAGTTTGTACTAGCTGTCATACAAAAGTTAAAACAGATATGAACAAGCGCTCTAGTCATCCAATGAAATGGAATCAAATGACCTGTAGTGACTGTCACAACCCTCATGGCAGCATGGCTGATTCAGATCTTGTTAAACCAAGTGTGAATGAAACATGTTACTCATGTCATGCTGAAAAACGTGGTCCAAAACTTTGGGAACACGCACCAGTGACTGAAAATTGTGTGAGTTGTCATAACCCTCATGGTTCGGTAAATGAAGCGATGCTAAAAACTCGTGCTCCTCAGCTATGTCAGCAATGTCATGCCAGCGATGGCCATGCAAGCAATGCTTACTTAGGCAATACGGGAATGGGTTCTAATGTTGGTGATAATGCCTTTACTGGTGGTCGCAGTTGTTTAAATTGTCATAGCCAAGTACATGGTTCAAACCACCCTTCTGGCAAATTACTTCAGCGTTAAGGATGTACGACTATGAAATTTAAATATAATTTAATCACCTTAGCGTTAGTAGCCAATGCAGGTTTTGCTATGGCAGCTGATGGTTACGGTGTAGGTAGTGCCAATACTGACAACGTAAAATTCGACAAATGGTCTTGTAAAGGCTGTGCCGTTGAAACAGGTGTTACTGGTAGCGTCGGTGTAGGTGTAGGTTACAACAGCGAAGATGATATTCACTCAGCGAATGCATTTGGCAGTGATAACGAAATCGCCCCAAAACTTGATGCTGATATTAACTATATTGGTAAATCTGGCTATCGAGCTAAAGTTGAAGCCACTGATTTAGGCCTAGATAATGGTCGTTTAGATGTGAATGTTGGTAAGTTAGGTCAATATAACTTCAACGTAAACTATCGCTCAATTGCAACCTACACATCTAATAGTGTGGTATCGCCATATAGCGGTATTGGTGGCAACGATTTAACCCTTCCTGACGATTGGGTTACAGCAGGTTCTACTGATGGTATGACAGGCTTGAGCAGTAGCTTAAACCCGTTTGAACTTTCACTTAAACGTGAACGCGCAGGCTTAGGTTTTGAGTATCAAACTGAATCAATGTTCACCACTTATGTTAATTATCAACGTGAAGAAAAAACCGGTACTAAAACAGCATCAGGTAGTTTTTTCAACCAATCGATGATGATTGCAGAACCTGTTGATTACACTACTGATACCATTAATGCGGGTATTAAGTTTAGTGGCACCAACTGGTTTACTAGCTTGAACTATGACGGCTCTATCTTTAAAAATGATAACGCTGAACTCGGTTACGACAATGCATTTAATCCAACGTTTGGTGCTCAAACCCGTGGTTATATGTCATTAGACCCTGATAATGAATCACATATAGTGTCGTTAATGGGCCAATACACTGAAAATGGCGCTGCTGTAAGCGGTCGTTTGATGGTGGGTCAAATGACTCAAGATCAAGACTTAGTCACTTCAGGTTATGGTTATAGTGTGCCAACTGAATCAATTGACGCAAAAATTGATCTTACTGGTATGACGCTTAAAGCCACAAAACGCATTAATCGTGAAGTACGAGTGACAGGTAGTTACGACTATTCTGATCGCGAGAACAACACCAATATTGAAGAGTGGACACAAATTAGTATCAACGATACTAATGGTCAGGTGGCTTATAACACCCCTTACGACCAAACAAGCCATAGAGCAAAACTTGCAGCCGATTATCGCATCAGCCGTGGTATGAAACTTGATGGTGGTGTTGACTACAAACGTGACGAGCGCAGCTATTCAGAACGTGAAGTCACGGAAGAAAGCACCGTTTGGGCTCGATATCGTTTAAGCAGTTTTGAAAACTGGGATATGTGGGTTAAAGGTAGTTTTGGTAGCCGTGATGGTTCTGATTATCAGGCATCAGAGTGGACATCTTCAGAAAATAACGACTTATTACGTAAATACTACATTGCTGACCGTGATCGTAGCATGGTTGAAGCACGTATAAGCCACACCCCTATCGAATCATTGACTATCGATTTAGGTGTTCGTTATGCTCTTGATGATTACACAGACACTGAAATTGGGTTAACTGAATCACAAGACACAAGTTACGATTTAAACGTTAACTACATGTTCAGTAATGATGTAATGCTTAATGCATTTTATAATCATCAAATCATTGAATCACAACAAGCGGGTAGTAGCACATTCTCTGCACCTACATGGGAAGCAGATATTGAAGATACTATCGATGTTGTTGGTGCTAACTTAAGTTATAACAACTTAATGGATAGCCGCTTACGCCTTGGATTAGATTACACCTACTCAGAATCTGACAGTACCACTCAAGTTCGCCAAGGTGTTACCGGCAACTACGGTGATTACTTCGCAAAAGTACACAACGTTAATTTATATAGTCAATACCAAGCCACTGAAAAAATGGCTTTCCGTTTAGACTATAAAATTGAAAAGTACCTAGATAATGATGCTGCCAATGATATCCAACCAGATACTATTTGGAATGTTATGAGTTTTGGCAGTAATAGCCATGACTACACGGCACATATGATTATGTTAAGTGTAAATTACAAGTTATAAATCTTTGTAAAAATATCAAGCCTGCTATAGCAATATAGCAGGCTTTTTTTATAGTCAATTTTACGTTTTGTGCGTTAACTATCAATTAATAACAAATAACTCGCATTTGCTAAATTAACAAATGCTATTCAAGTAAATGTCCATTAGAATTCTTATTATCTCGCATCTGTTCTTTCATTTACTACGGTAGAAATACAAAACATCATGCAAAAAATATCATACTTATTCGCAATCGCACTGACTTCCCTATTTGCATTTCCAGCATTAGCTTCAACGCTGACGCCAATGGAAAATAACAGCATACTGATACTGATTGTTTTAGTCGCATTGATAGCCATCAATGCTGTCGCCCAGTTGAGCTGTTACTTAGCGGGTCTTTATGTGCAAAAGTGTGTCGCCTACAAACACGCAGCCATTAGCTTATTATTCCCTTTAATGGCATTCATAGGTTTTATTATTGAATACCAATCTTTAGCACAGTTCACGCTGTACTTGGGTACGGTATTACTTGGCTGTGGCGCTGCTTTAATTCCACTCGCGTTAACCAACAAAAAAGCACCCAGTAACCATTCAGCTTTGATACTGCTGACTGCGGCTATTATTATTTTACCCTTGAGTATTATTGCTGCTCCACTTAGCCTATTTACAATAACACTGTGCCATTTAGCGTTAAAACAAGCTCAAGTAACCCCTTTTGCCAAGATTGCGACCGTGTTGACGTTAGTCACTGGTTATGGCTTATTACTGTATTGGTTATTTCAACTATTCAATCAAATGGCAGGCTTATAATCGCCGCTTTTAGCAGATAGTTATAACAGACACTTATATCAGACACTTATAACGTACGCTTATACCGACTATAAAAGAATGAGTCCTTCGGACATATATATATGTATGTAATTGATAGCGCCATCGCCAACAGAATTGTACAAAGAACCATGAAAATTATTGGGCATAATATCAATGTGATGAATGCCCAAGGTGTTATTTTGGGTTCTGGTACCAATGAGCGGATAGGATCAATACATGAAGGGGCATTACTGGCCATTAGTCAGGATAGAAATGTCGAAATTAATCAAGATAGTGCACCAAGTCTTCATGGTGTAAAGTCTGGGCTTAACCTACCTTTGCATTACCAAGGTCAAATAGTCGGCGTCATTGGCATCACTGGTAACCCCAGTGAGTTGGCACATTATGGCGAGTTACTTAAAATGACAGCTGAAATGATTGTTGAACAAGCCAACCTTCAAGATCAACTGCAGTGGCAAAATAGACAGAAAGAAGAATTCATTCTGCAACTTATCCGCGCAGAAGAAAAAGACAGCCAACAATTAACCCATTGGGGTAACCAACTCAGTATAGATGTGAGTGTGCCAAGAGTTGTCGCAATCATTGAAATAGAGTCAGTAAGCCACCAGCAGGTTCATAATAACCAGGCGTTAAAGCAAATGGTTCACCTGCTTCAGCATCCAGACCGAAACAATCTCATTGCGATGACATCACTCAATCAATTAGTCATATTGAAACCCGCCTTTTTAGATGGCAAGCAATGGGATCCTGAATTAGAGAGTCATCGAATAGATAAGTTATTACAGCGTATACCCGCCAATATGGAGTTAAAACTTAATATCGCTTTAGGTCATTTCTTCCAAGGATTTGATGGTCTAACGAAGTCTTATCGCACCGCAAAAGAAACGCTAACAATTGGTAAAAGTCTGCATCCTGACAAAACAAAATATTTATATGAAGACTATGCGCTGCAAGTGATTTTTTCTGGATTGAAACAACATTGGCGCGGCGATGCACTGGCAGCACCTTATCTCAAGCTAGTTGCAGCAGATAAGAATGGCGTACTGCAAAAAACTTTATCTATGTACATTCAAAATATTGGCGATCATAAACGCTGTGCAGCAGCCTTATATATACACCGCAACACCCTAAGATACCGTATTGATAAGATACAGCAGATCACGGGAACCAACTTGCAAGACTTCCAAGATTTACTCAATCTGTATCTTGGGCAGGTTATGCAGCAAACTTAAAGCTTCAGCTTCCTATACTACTGCCTGTTAAACCATATAACTGCCAACCTCATAGATAACCTCATTAAAAAAATTATTGTGCTTTCGCACAATCATATAATAGCAATATCAACATTATCCATTCAAAAGCACAAAGATTCACTCGCGTAAATTTTTAATAATACCTCAACAATAAAAAAACTAACCTACACAAACACAGAGAACTCACCGATGAGTATGATCTTAATATTAATTGGGGTAATTGCATTCATTGTCATTGCTACCTCAAAATTCAAATTACACCCTTTTTTAACCCTTATTCTAGCCTCTTTTCTGGCTGCTTTTGCTTATGGTTTACCCAGTGCCGATATCGCTAAAACCATCACTAGTGGCTTTGGTGGCATATTAGGCTACATAGGATTAGTCATCGTGTTAGGTACCATTATTGGTACTATTCTCGAAAAGAGCGGCGCTGCCATTACCATGGCTGATGTGGTCATTAAGGTTTTAGGTAAACGATTCCCGACATTAACTATGTCCATCATCGGTTATATCGTCTCAATTCCCGTTTTTTGTGATTCCGGTTTTGTGATTTTAAACTCACTAAAACAGTCGATGGCCAACCGTATGAAGGTCTCAAGTGTATCGATGAGTGTCGCGCTAGCAACAGGCTTATATGCAACTCATACATTTGTGCCTCCTACACCAGGGCCTATTGCTGCTGCCGGTAATTTGGGCTTAGAGAATCAACTTGGATTAGTGATTGCCATCGGTGTCTTTGTTGCCGCTGTTGCTGCACTGGCAGGTACTTTATGGGCAAACCGTTTTGCCAATGAACAACCGGACGGCGAAGGCGCTGAAGAACTTAATAATCAAGTTGAAGATTATGAAACATTAAAACAAAGCTATGGTGAACTACCGAGTCCACTAAAAGCCTTTGCGCCTATTTTTGTTCCTATCATTTTGATTTGTTTTGGTTCAGTAGCCAACTTTCCTTCAGCACCTTTAGGTAAAGAAATTTTATTTGATATTTTGATGTTCCTTGGCCAACCCGTTAATGCATTGATGATTGGTTTAATGTTGGCGATTCCGCTTCTAAAAACCTCTGATAAAGTGAAAGAGTTTAGTGAACGCATTGGACAAGGCTTAGTTGTAGCAGCACCTATTCTATTAATCACTGGTGCAGGTGGTGCATTTGGAGCTGTACTAAAAGCCACTGAAATTGGCACCTTCTTAGGCAGCAGTTTATCCGCTTTAGGCGTTGGTATATTCATGCCATTTATTGTGGCTGCAGCGTTAAAATCTGCTCAAGGCTCTTCAACCGTCGCACTAGTAGCCACTTCAGCACTTGTTGCACCATTACTTGGTGATATTGGCCTTGCCAGTGATATGGGACGGGTATTAACCGTAATGGCTATTGGTGCTGGCGCGATGACAGTTTCCCATGCCAATGACAGTTTCTTCTGGGTTGTTACCCAATTCAGCAGAATGAGTGTTAAGCAAGCGTATAGAGCGCAAACAATGGCAACCTTAGTACAAGGTGTGACTGCGATGACACTCGTTTACATCTTAAGCTTAGTTTTACTTTAACCTTCAATCTCCCCCTCATCTCTGAGGGGGTAACAAACTTGGAAATCCTATGAAAATTGTCATTGCACCTGACTCATTCAAAGAAAGCCTAAGTGCATTAGGTGTTGCTAATGCTATTGAGGAAGGTTTTAAACGTGTTTTTCCTGACGCTAAGTATTTAAAAGCTCCTATGGCTGACGGCGGCGAAGGCACAGTACAAGCCATGGTTGACGCGACAAATGGCGAAATGGTTACCATGCAAGTCACTGGGCCTGATGGCACACCCGTAACCGCTCACTATGGCATAATCAATCAACATAGCAGTACTGCTGCAACTAATGGTAGTCGCATAGGTTCTAGCGCTGGTACCGCTGTTATTGAGATGGCCGCTGCATCGGGCTTACACTTTATTGAACGTGATAGGCGTAACCCAATGCTATCGACTAGCTATGGCACGGGGGAGTTGATCCGTGATGCCCTTGAACGTGGGATTAAGCATATCATTCTCGGCCTAGGTGGTAGTGCGACCAATGATGGCGGCGCAGGTATGGCCCAGGCGCTAGGTTTTCAATTACTTACCGCGCAAGCAACATCGATTAGTCATGGCGCCTTAGGATTGACTCAGCTTGCTGCTATCGATTGCACTGCAGCACATCCATCAATCAGTGAGTGCAAAATTGATGTGGCTTGTGATGTTGATAATCCTCTTTGTGGTGATAATGGCGCATCTGCTATTTTTGGTCCACAAAAAGGGGCTGATAAAAATATGGTTCATGAGCTTGATAGTGCTTTGAGTCATTTTGCACAAATAGTGAATCAAACACCGACGTTAATAACCTCTTTAGATATTGCACACCACCCAGGCGCTGGAGCCGCTGGAGGTATGGGTTTTGGCGTTATGGCGCTGCTTAACGCACAGCTTCAACCTGGCGTTGATATTGTTATTAATACTGTCAAACTGGGCGATATTATCAGTGGTGCAGATTTACTTATTACGGGTGAAGGCCGAATGGACAGTCAAACCTTAAGCGGTAAAACCCCTATGGGCGTTTTACAGCAAGGCTTGCTTCATAATGTTCCAGTAATTGCTATAGCTGGCTGTTTAGGTGATGGTGCAGAGCTGATTTTAGAAAAAGGGATGAAAGCTATATTTCCGATCATTCCTTCTTTGGCGCCGCTTGAGAATATTCTTGAAGACGCGCATGTCAATTTAGCCAATACAGCGCAAAATATTGCAGCGATTTATAAGTTATCGCTCAGTAAATAGTCGGTTTTAGTGAAAAACTTGCTGCATAATAATCCATGCAGTAAAGTTAGCCCTCATGATGGTCATGAAAGCATTTTAAATCCCCAAGTAATTCATGACCCAAGAATAAAAATGATGGCACGATTAAATGACCCCGAAGAACCACCGCATAGCCCAAGCTTCAGAGCAAAGTCTCTTACGAATTTTTACAGTACCTGAAGATGCGGACTCAACATTAAGTATTATTGAACAGAAACTATCTGAAGACCTCGCGGGCTTTTTAGGTAAAAGTATTGCTGCATTAGAAAAGCCACTGTCTTTGATAGAACAAGACTTTAAAGCTTTTCAAATTCCAGAATCTCCGCGGTTTGTCTCTGATTATACCGACGAAATAATGCAGAATTTAGTGGCTCATTCAGTACATACTTCGGCTCCTAGCTTTATTGGGCATATGACATCGGCGCTACCTTACTTTGTTTTACCGCTGTCTAAAATGATGGTCGGTTTAAACCAGAACCTCGTTAAAATTGAAACATCAAAAGCCTTTACACCATTAGAACGTCAAGTGCTTGGGATGATGCACCACTTAATATTTAATCAAAACACTAAGTTTTATGATCAATGGATGCACAGTGCTAATTACTCTTTAGGCGCATTTTGTTCTGGTGGCACCGTCGCTAATATTACTGCCTTGTGGATCGCACGTAATCAGTTGCTAAAAGCAGAAGGTAGCTTCAAAGGGGTTAACCGTGAAGGTTTACCTAAAGCCCTTAAACATTATGGTTATGATGATTTAGCTATTTTAGTCTCAGAACGCGGTCATTATTCTATTGGTAAGACAGCTGATTTACTGGGTATTGGTAGAGATAATATCATCAGTATCCCAACCAATTCAGATAATAAAGTCGATGTAAGTGCTATGCATGAAATGGCATTAAAACTCGCTAACGATAATATTAAAGTCATGGCTATTGTGGGTGTCGCAGGAACGACTGAAACCGGTAATATTGACCCTCTTGTTGAATTAGCAAGCCTCGCAACTGAGCTAGATTGTCATTTCCATGTCGATGCTGCGTGGGGCGGAGCCAGCTTATTATCAAATAAATACCGTTACTTACTCGACGGTATTGAATTAGCCGATTCAGTCACTATTGACGCCCATAAACAAATGTATGTGCCTATGGGCGCTGGTATGGTGTTATTTAAAGATCCTGAACTTGCTCACGCCATTGCCCACCATGCGGAATATATTCTTCGTGTGGGATCTAAAGATTTAGGCAGTCAAACCCTAGAAGGTTCACGTCCAGGCATGGCAATGCTCGTGCATGCTTGCTTGCAAATCATTGGCGGTGAAGGTTATGAAATTCTTATTAATAATAGCCTTGAAAAGGCTCGCTATTTTGCCAAAAAGATTACCGTTAACGAACACTTTGAATTAATCACTGAACCTGAATTATGTATTCTCACCTATCGATATGTACCTAATAGTGTCCAGAGTTTGCTTGATAAGGCGCTCAGCAATGGAGACGCAGATACTGTTAAGCATTGTAATAACTTACTTGATGGCTTAACCCGATTTATTCAAAAACATCAACGTGAGCAAGGTAAGTCTTTTGTTTCTCGTACAAGAATAAAACCCGCAAAATATCAACGTGAAACGGTCACTGTATTTAGAGTCGTGCTCGCAAACCCTTTAACGACCCACAAAATTTTACACGATGTGTTAAATGAACAAATTGCTATTGCTGAATTAGATAACGAATTTTTACCACAGTTATTATCCTTGGCTAAATCTTACTAACTTACTGTTTATAGTCCTAGACACAAAAAGCCCGCTAATAGCGGGCTTTTTAGTTTCATTCTTTAGGCACAATCTATGATTTACGAAATAATTCCAACATAGAAAATATTACTCAAACATCAAAATTATGTAAGCAACAAATAATATGATGTGAGTGACGCCATTTAATGAGTTAGTCCTACCACTACTAAAGCTAACGGATGTCATTAACAATGTGGTTGCTAACAGCACCATTTCAGCTGGACCAAGCCCTAAATGTAAAGGTTGATTCAGTACATGACTGATTAACAATACGATGGGGACTGTTAGCGCTATTGTCGCTAAAACCGAACCTAAAAATAAATTTAACGCTCGTTGCAATTGATTATTAAGCGCAGCCTTGATGGCGCCCACAGCTTCAGGCGCGAGCACCAATAATGCCACGATTAAGCCACCTAATGCAGATGGCGCACCTAAATGCGCGAGACTAATATCAACAGGTATAGCAAAGCTTTTTGCCAGTAAAATAACCACCAGTAAATAAGCAATCAAAAGTATCGAATGATAGGTATTACTGCCTAATGGACCATGAAATTCTTCTTCATCTTGATGATCTTCATCAATGAAAAAATGTGTATGGCTACTCATCTGAATAAACAGAAACACCCCATACAATCCAACCGATGCCAGCACTAATGTCCAAGTTAATGCCGCAGACATTGAACCGAACTCATCTGATGATGTAAAGCTTGGTAACACCAAACACAACATAGCAAGCGGAATAATGCCGATAATATATGACTTCAACCCATCAATATTATACTTTTGAGTCTGATATTTAATGCCGCCGATCAGTAATGTAATACCTACGAGGCCATTAAGCACTGTCATGATCACCGCAAACATGGTGTCTCTTGCTAATACAGGATTAGATTCCCCCGTGAGCATGATTGAAGAGATCATCACCACTTCTAAGGTGATTACCGAAAGCGTTAATATCAGGGTGCCATAAGGATCACCCAGTTTTATCGCCAATGCATCAGAGTGGCGAACAACAGCAAAGATAGTCGATAACACCACCACGAATAGTAACAATGAAGCAGCTAATCCAGCGGGTGACATCAAATCATGTTGTAACGTTTGATTTAAATTACCTTTGAAAAGCACCACACTAACAATACCAACTAACAGTAGCCACTCGCGTTTTAAAAACTTGATCATGAATAGGTTTCCTCTACATCAATGGGGGTAACGATGTAATCAGCTGGTTTTAAACCAAATAGTTGAGGCAGCGTCACCCCTAAAGCAACTGATGAGCATGTGCCGCAAACTATCCCGACACACAGCGCAATCGAAAAACCTTGTAAGCTTGCACCGCCCAGTAACCATAAACTAGAGACTGTTACTAGGGTCGTTCCTGATGTCACTAAAGTTCGTGAAAAAGTGGCTTTAACAGCATCATTAATAATCGTTTCCGTTTCGCCTTTTGGTTTTAACCGCATTACCTCACGTACTCTATCTGCAATAATGATAGAGTCATTAAGCGAGTAACCCAGCACCGCTAATAAAGCCGCTAAAACGGTTAAATTAAATTCCAATTGAAATACCGCAAATACACCTAGCACAATGATAATGTCAGTGAATAAGGCCAATATAGCTCCAGAAGCTAACCGCCAATCAAATCGTACGCTTAAATAGCACATAATCAATAACATACAGACGAGAACAGCCAAACCACCTTGTTCAACCATTTCTTGACCGACTTGTGGTCCCACAATGCTACTGCTTAAAATGTTCACAGTTTCACTTATTGGTGTTAAATAATCAGCAATACTGGTGTCACTGACCCCCTCATGATTATATCTAATTGTCCATTGGCCACTTTCCATCGACTTAATTAATTGAACATCTTGCCCAAGGGCTTGATCTAAATGCGACTTAATTTGACCATCAGCCAACTCCGTATCTAACTGTACTTCAGCAACAACACCACCAGTAAAATCAAGCCCCCAATTAAAACCTTTGAAACCAATAAATAGCACTGACATCATCAAGATTACAATTGAAAAAGCTGATAGTCCGAAACGCAATTGAGTGAATTTTTCATTTGATAAATGTTTCATTATATTTTCACCATACGACGCTTATCACGTCCCCAAACTAAGTTAATGATGGCTCTAGAAAGAAAAATGCCGGTGAACATACTTGTCAGCAAGCCTAGGCCTAAAGTTAATGCGAAACCCTGAATAGGACCATTACCAATTGAATATAATGCGATAGCGACAATCATGGTTGTGAGGTTTGCATCCAAAATAGAGGAGAAGGCACTGTCAAAACCAGTGTTTATCGATTGTGCAAAACTATACCCTTGCTTCATCTTATCTTTGACTCGCTCAAAAATAAGTACGTTAGTGTCTACTGCCATCCCAACTGTCAATACCAAACCTGCAATACCCGGCATGGTGAGCACAGCCCCGGGAATTAATGCCACTAAACCGAGCAACATCACCAAATTAAAACACAGTGCAGTATTAGCAACCCAACCAAGACGGCGGTACCAAAGTGCGATAAAACTTAAGGTGAATGCTAAACCCAACGCCAGTGCCGCAAAACCATTTTTAACGTTTTCAGCACCGAGTGATGGCCCGATGGTGCGTTCTTCAACGATTGTGACTGGGGCAGTTAACGAACCTGCACTCAATAATAATGCAAGCTCTTGAGCCTCAGCCAAATTGCCCGTACCAGTAATACGAAAACGACTGCCTAACTGAGCTTGAATCGTTGCAACACTGATAACTTTGCTTTCTTGAATACTAGCGCCATTATTTCCTTGAATGTATTCGTTATAAACCGTCGCCATTGGTTGGCCGATATTTGCTCTAGAAAACTGTGACATTTTACGGCCACCAACGGAGTCTAGCGATAGGTTAACCTCTGCCATCCCCATCTCATCTAAGCTCGCTCTGGCATCAATAATATGCTCGCCGCCAAGAATGGCCCTTCTATCTATCGATACAGGTACCCCATTATCGTCAGCAATGGTTTGTGATACAGCAGAACGAGTATCAACTAAACCATGAAAAGAGAGCGAGGCTGTTGCACCAATAACATGCTTAGCTGCAGCAGGATCTTGCACACCTGGCAACTCGATGCGAATACGGTTCTGACCTTGTCTTTGAACTGACGCTTCTGTGATCCCTAAATGTTCAATTCGACTGCGCATTATTTGTAAATTTTGTTGTACCGTAGTACTGCGAAGTGATTCAAGTTCATCTGAGTGTTGATTAAGTACCAGTGTGTTGCCATTCTTACTCATCTGCCAATCAGCAAAACGATCTTTTACAAAGGCCTCAGCTTTTTGTAAACCTTGGGTATCTCTAAAGGTGATTTGAACTTGCTGATCAACTTGTCTGCCTCTAGAACCTCTCACCTCTTGACCAATTTCATCAATGATCATTTGTCGATGCGCCTTGTATACTGGCTCCATATCAACATCGAGTAAGAACTGAACCCCACCGCGCAAATCCAACCCCAGTTTAATTGGCATAAGACCCATGGCGGTTAACCATTGCGGCGCAGCCGAATCCATAGCAAGAGCCACAGTAGAATCACTACCCAGTGCAGCTTCAACAATTGATTTTGCAGCGGACTGTTGAGTGGCATCTTCAAGTACCACAACGATATTGGCATCCGTTTGTGAAACACTTAATGTCTGAATGTCTGCGGTATGCAGCTGTTTAGCGACGACAGTGGCATCAATGACTGTATTAATAGAATCTGCATTACGATGATTAATGTGCAGTGCGGCATGTTCACCGTATAAAGACGGTAAGGCACTCAAACTCATAATCATCAGCGTGATAATTAGAATCGCATACTTCCAAGGAGCATAACGATTAATAGGGGCTGTACTTGGTGTTTTTTTCATATAATAAATCTCTGTAATCACTCATTACAGTGCTTAGATTTAATCAACAAACGACCACTAAAACCTTAATAGGTTAGTAAAATCGAAAATATTGAATCAAAGGCACTAAAAGTCTCCGAACAAGATCGGAAAAGCGAAAAACGAGCTTTTATACGAAGCGGGTGTGGTGGTGACTGTAAAGGCTATTGCCGTCTTTCCAGCCGGAAACGCGAGAAATAGAACTTGAGATCTGACTTGTCCAATGGTCAACAAACTTTGGAGTATCGACTGAAGTTGTAAATGAATGAAGAAAAACAGGTTCCATAAAAGCAACCAACAAGAAGTAGTTAGGTGTTCTACCAACACCTGCACGGTTATCACTGCTCACAACCCGTCTTGCATCATTTACAAAATTGAAATTATCAATTTGTTCTACTAGAGGTTGCTCTGTTTGCGGGGCTGCTATTGCTGAGTCGCCGCCATCAAGGGCTAACAACACTAATCTTTCCGATGCAATTTGGCTATCTTGTATCCCAACGTTTTGATTAAAAATAACCGACTGCTCATCCGCCATCACTGAGTATGAACTCAACGACAGAAGCAATAGCATCATTATTTTTAAGCTGCGAAGAAACAAAATTAATACCCTGCATTCAAAAGAGGTAATATTATAAACATAAATGAGGCCAACCTTTACATCTATAATTTACACCTCTCGTAAAAAGTAAAATAAAAACAGTTTAAAACGAATCAATTCAGTAACTTAAGTGGTATATTAATCTTTATTTAACTTGATGTTATTGGCTTATTTTTACGTGGTTTATTTTGTATAAATTTGATTAGTTTAGTTATGATTAACCTAGCCCAGTTAACTTTAGCTACTTTTTACCAGCAGTACGTTTTACCTTACCTGCACTCTTTGTAGCGTTATTACTTGTCGAGCTTTTAGCTGCTGAATTTTTAGTTGAGGTAGCTTTGCGCTTGTAACCATTATTAGCCGCACCGCGGCTCTTCTTATACTTACTTTTATATCCAGGCCCTGCGATCCCTTGTAAAGCAGTAGGCAATTGGTTGGAGGCTTGCTCAATCAATTGATGTAACTGAGTCAATAATGGCTCCATGAAGGCATCATATCTGAGCTGCTTTTGGCTTATCGCATCCAGACTACTTTCCCATAATGCCGTCATATCAGGTGTAGTAGCGCTCTCAGGTAAAGAATTAATCAATCCAACGCCTACTGGGGTGGCGATAATCGATTTACCCTGCCTCAATAAATACCCGCGATTAAAGAGTAATTCAATAATACCTGCCCGAGTGGCCTCGGTACCAAGGCCGTCGGTGTCTTTTAAAATTTTCTTCACTTCACTATTGGTAACATAGCGATTAATCCCTGTCATTGCGCCGAGCAAAGTCGCATCAGTAAAATGCTTTGGTGGTTGGGTTATTTTTTCAAGTAATTGCCCACGTTCACAATGCAGAATTTGGCCCTTAGCCAGTGGTGGTAATGTCGCTAGCTCATCATTTTCAGTTTCTTGTTTATCTGCATTTTTTGAAAACAGCACTTTCCAACCTAATGACAGTTCGACCTTGGCTTTAGTGGTAAATAGCCCACCAGCAATAGTGACTTCTACAACCGTCTCATCGTAAATATAAGCAGGATAAAACTGGGCTAGGTATTGTCTTGCAACATGAGAATATATTTGCGCTTCTCTGGTTGACAGATTTGAAAGGTTTGTTACTTTTTCCGTTGGAATTATTGCATGGTGGGCATCAACTTTTTTATCATTCCACGCTTTAGATTTAAGCTTAGCATTAGGCGAATCAGCCTTAGAAGTTAAGCCAGCATCATTGCTTAACACAGCACGAATAACTTGTGGTGCAAGGCCATGTTGTTCTGCAGGTAAGTAACGACTATCCGAACGAGGGTAGGTAATTAATTTATGTCTTTCATATAAGCTCTGACAGGTATCAAGCACTTCTTTGGCGCTCATACCAAACCGTTTTGCGGCATCAATTTGAAGACTTGATAAACTATAAGGCAACGGTGGGTTTTGACGTTTATTCTTTGATTCTAGCTTAGTGACTTCACCCGGTTTATTGGCAATACGCCCAACTACGTTTTCTGCTAAGCCTTTGGCTAATACTCTGCCTTCTTCATCCATATATGGCTGACAGGCTTCACTGGGTTTCCACTTAGCGGTAAAAGTTTGTTGTTTGTCTGTGAGTAAATGAGCCAAGACTTCATAGAATGCTTTAGGTTGAAAATGAGCAATCTCTTCATCTCGTCTCACTACCAACCCTAACACTGGCGTTTGCACGCGGCCAACTGACAGTACACCTTGATAACCTACTTTTTTACCTTGGATAGTATAAGCACGGGTCATATTCATACCGTAGAGCCAATCAGCGCGACTACGAGCTAAAGCTGATGTCGATAGAGGTACAAACTCTTTATTGGTTCGCATCTGCCCTAAGGCGCGTTTAACGGCTGATGGGTTAAGGTCACTAATCAGTAAACGTTGAGTTTGAGCAAGCTTGTCTGCCTTGACACCAGCATGGGATATCACTTCATCAACCAGTAACTGCCCTTCTCTATCAGGATCGCCTGCGTTAACTAAACTCGATGCCTGTTTGATGAGTTTTTTTAACGTACTGAGCTGAGTCCGAGTATTGGTTTTGGGTTTTAGCTTCCACTTAGCAGGCACGATAGGTAAATGGGCTAGTTGCCATGATTTATAAGCGGGATCGTAGGCATCTGGTTCAGCCTGCTCTAATAAATGTCCAATACACCAAGAAACACAATCACCATTTGCACTCATTATAAAACCATCACCTTTTTTATGAGGTTTTGGTAATACGTCAGCAATCGCGCGGCCTAAACTCGGTTTTTCAGCAATGTAGAGGATCATAAATTTATTATACTTTTAAAGCACTGTATGAAATTACAGTACAATTTAGCCCAGACCTTAATTAACTGCAACCGTTTTACTTTAACGCGAGAAGATATTTGGGTAAAAAATGGTAATTTATTAAGAACGACCAAAAGCTCAAAATGCAAAAAAGCCAGCAAACTGCTGGCTTTTCATCAAAAATCTAGCCTAGAAAACGTTTAAGGATGACACACGTTATGCATTTCTAAGTTAGTACCAATATCTTTACTATTGGCTTTTGCATCATCATTACGTAACTGAGTAAGGTGATCTAAGTAAGCTTGATCAACATCGTTGGTAATGTACTGCCCATCAAATACAGACGTTTCAAAACGCTTAATTTCAGGGTTTTCCATACCGACAGCATCAACCAAGTCCGTTAAGTCTTGGAAAATAATACCATCCGCGCCAATGATTTTAGCAATTTCATCTGCGTCACGACCGTGAGCAATTAGCTCATTGGTGGTTGGCATATCAATACCATAAACATTTGGGAAACGAATTTCAGGTGCAGCAGAAGCAAAGTAAACTTTCTTTGCGCCAGCATCACGTGCCATTTCAATGATTTGTTCAGAAGTGGTACCACGAACAATTGAATCATCCACAAGCAACACGTTTTTGCCTTCAAATTCAGTTTTGATTGCGTTAAGTTTGCGACGAACAGATTTCTTACGCTCTTGTTGACCCGGCATAATGAAAGTACGGCCAATATAACGATTTTTAACAAAACCTTGACGGTAAGGCAGTTCCATACAGCGGGCAATTTCAAGGGCGATATCGCAAGATGTTTCAGGAATAGGGATAACAACATCAATGTCATGATCTTCCCATTCTTTCTGAATTTTCGCGCCTAATTTAGCCCCCATATTTACACGGCTAGCATATACCGACATTTTATCGATAGTCGAATCCGGACGCGCAAAGTAAACAAATTCAAAAATACAAGGTGAGTAGCTAGGCTCAACAGCACATTGGCGAGTAAACAACTGACCATCAAGTGAAATATAAACCGCTTCACCTGGTGCTACATCGCGCATGACTTCAAAGCCAACAGCATCGAGTGCAACACTTTCCGATGCAACCATGTATTCAGTGCCCGTTGGTGTTTCATGCTTACCTAACACTAATGGACGAATACCAAATGGGTCGCGAAATGCCACTAAACCTTGGCCAATGATCATGGCTGCTGCTGCATAAGCACCGCGGGTTTGCGCGTGTACTTTTGCCACAGCATCAAATACTTCATCAGCGCTCAACGTTAAGCTGCGCGTTTCTTGAAGTTCATTAGCAAGTAAGTTTAATAACACTTCTGAATCAGAGGTGGTATTCACATGACGACGCTTTTTAACCAGCCCTTCAGCAAGTTCAACTGTATTAGTTAAGTTACCGTTGTGGGCTAAGGAAATACCAAATGGCGAGTTAACATAAAAAGGTTGAGCTTCTGATGCACTAGAGCTACCCGCAGTTGGATAACGAACGTGCCCAATACCTGCATTACCTTGAAGGCGCTGCATATGCTTAATTTCGAATACGTCTTTAACGAGTCCATTTGCCTTACGTAAACGAAATGCACTTTTGTCCACAGTCACGATACCTGCTGCATCTTGACCACGGTGCTGAAGCACGGTCAACGCATCATAAATGGTTTGATTAACCGATGACTGACCAACTATTCCGACGATACCACACATGGGTAAGCTTCCTCATTGTAAGATGTTTTATATTTATATTTTGGGTACAAAGCTGGAGGTGTTTTCCAAATAGTCAAAAAACCACTGAATAACCACACCAAATTGGGGTACAAGTTCTGAATCCGTCCACCAGTCTTGACTTGAAGCACCGGTAAAAGCATCCATGAAAAATAATAGTGCGCTGACGATTAACGCCCCGCGTATTGCGCCAAAACAAAGGCCAAGTACACGATCGGTACCTGATAAACCTGTTTTGGAGACTAACTGACCTAATACGTAGTTAACTAGGGCACCAAGTAGCAGTGTTGCGATAAATAAAATAGCAATAGCAACGCCGTTACGCAGCATCTCGTCGTTCATCTGAGTTAGGTGAACAGCAAGATCTTGATAAAATTGGCTAGCAATAAAAAAAGCAGCGAACCATACCACTAGGGACATGGCTTCTTTGGCAAATCCGCGTATCAAACTGATGACAGTTGATAGGCCGATAACGATGAGAATAGCGTAATCAATCCAAACCATTGAGAGAGGGATCCGGTATAGATGTTAAGACGGCGCGATTCTAACAGAGACAGAAAAGATTCTCACCTCTAGCAGAATAAATTGACTTTGCGCTGAAAAAAACAATGATGAATAGTTAGTTTTCTAAGGGATTGTATTGAACAATCTTGCCTTGAAGACCGGTTATTTTTTTAATTTTTTGTTGATATGATTTGAGTTTTTCAGCGGTTAATTCAGGTCCAACAAAGACTTTGGTTAATGAACCATCGATAGGTTTTGCTGGTAATGTGTATGCTGTAAAACCATTTTTTCTTAGTTGTTTAACTAAGCCATCAACATTTTGCGCATTGGTAAAAGCACCGAGTTGCAATGTAAAACCCGCTTTAACCGGCTGCACTTGCTTTACGGGTGCTGCAGTTGGCTTATTAACTGGTGCTTTAGCAACGGTTTCAGCCGCTTTGTTTGGGGCGGTATTAACTTGTTGTGATTTTGCTTCTTGTGCTAGGTCTTGTGTTGCGGCAATTTCTTCAACTTCAAACGTTTCAGGCGTGTAGCCATCACCAATATCATCACTGGTTTGTTCTGCGATAACGGGGCGCAATGGGATCTCGGTAAACTCTTCTACTTGACGTTGTTTTTTGCCATCTAATAGATCAGGCAAAAAAATCACACCCAATGCCACAATGACAACGGTGCCAACTAATCGATTTTGAAATTGACCAGACAAATGTTTATTCCCTTTCTAATAATTCATTAAATGCTGCCACAGTGTAAAATGAGCCAAAAACAATTACCACATCATCTGCGTTTAAATTTGCTTTAATGCTTTGCCAAGCATGATCCATGGACTCAAACTGTGACGATGACAAGCTTGCATCTAATTTGTTTACTAAGTCAGCAGCATTGCTGCCACGCTCGACGGTTAAGGTCGCAAAATTCCACTCATCAACCACAGCTTCAAGTTCAACTAATACTGCAGCAGCATCTTTGTCTTTTAACATGCCACACAATGCAATAATGCGAGCAGGCTTAAAACGCTGTAATTGGGTGGCTAAATATTTGGCAGCATGAGGGTTATGAGCAACATCGACCCAGACTTTGGCTTGATTCGGTTGATTTAAAACACATTCAAAGCGACCGGATAAACTTGCTTTCGCAATACCGATTTTTATATCAGCGTCTGAAATTTGTGGCCATGTTTGTTCGATAACAGCAATTGCCGTTGCCGCATTTGCAAGAGGAAGCTGCGGTAATGGTATCGCCTCTATAATGCGGTTACGACTTTGATATTGCCAAGTGTTAGTTTGTGTAGAGATTGACTCTTCATTGATCGAATAACTAAAATCTTTATTAACGCGATATTCATTAGCGTTAATTGTCTTAGCATAATCAGTAATAGTTTGTGGGGTGTCAGGTTCGCCTATCACCGCTAATTTTTTAGCTCTGAACACACCCGCTTTCTCTCTGCCCACTAACTCTCTAGTGTCACCTAGATACTCTTGATGATCGATATCAATGGAGGTAATGACACTCACATCAGCATCGATAATATTAGTCGCATCTAACCGACCACCTAAACCGACTTCAAGTAAAACGATATCTGGTGCTGCCAGCTTAAAGATATACAGGCCCGCTAAGGTCGCAAACTCAAAATAACTTAAGGATATTTCGGCTCGAGCAATTTCAATTGCGCTAAATGCCTCGATTAAAAGGCTATCTTCAACATCTTTATGGTCAAGCCTAACGCGCTCGTTAAAGTTCACTAAATGCGGCGAACTATAAACCCCAACCGTAAATCCCGCTTGTAAAAATACCGACTCTAACATCGCACATGTGGTGCCTTTGCCGTTAGTACCAGCGACAATGATAACTTTAGATTCAGATAGCGTTAATGCATTCAACCGCTTAGCTACTTCAGTAACTCGGGTTAACCCCATCTCAATTTCTGTAGGATGAATCGACAATAGATAATCTAACCATTGAGATAAACTTGCATCCGCTGCAGGCTTAGTGGTTAATTGGTTGTTATTATCAGTATTCATCATGTCCCTTTAGAATTGTCCAACATTATTCGTTTAAACGTCTGGCTAAGCTTACTGATACTTTGACAAACTCGCCTTAGACCAGCTAATAACTGAGAATTAATCAAGCATAAACAGCGGCCCCATAGGCGGCTTAGGTAAATTGTAATGCTCTGGGTAGGTTACATCCACAAGATATAAACCATGGGGTTTAGAGGTGGGGGCTGCAAACTTTCGATCTTTTAATTCCAGTAATTCATTAACCCATTCAACTTTTTGATGGGACTGACCAATTTCAAGTAATGTCCCTACAATGTTACGCACCATATGATGTAAAAAAGCATTCGCTTTGATATCAATAACGATGAATGAACCTTGACGAGTAATATTAATAAATTCAATGGTTCTTACAGGACTATGAGCTTGGCATTGAAGTGCTCTAAAGCTAGTAAAATCATGTTTGCCAACGAACAATTGTGCACCTTGATGCATCAATTCGTGGTCGAGGGGATATTGGTAATGTGTTATACCATGAGTCAGGATACCAGGTCTGAGGGTACTGTTACTAATAATGTAACGATATCGGCGCGCTGTAGCTGAAAAACGAGCATGAAATGTCTCATCGACTTCCTGTGCCCATCGAATAGCAATATTGTTGGGCAACTTAGCATTGATACCTAAGGTCCAAGCTGACATTTTTCTAATAGCTTGAGTGTCAAAATGTACGACCTGTCCAGTGCCATGCACACCTGAATCAGTACGGCCTGCACAGATGATTTCAATGGGTTCATTGGCGATAGATGATAAAGCTTTTTCTATTCGAGCTTGTACTGAATCAACATCTTTTTGTCTCTGCCAACCGAAATATTGACTACCATCGTACTCGACGCCTAAGGCCACACGCATTGACTAATTCCTCTAGATTTAAGAGCGCGCATTTTATAACAAATTAACTAAAGATGTAATGTAAAAGCAATGACCGTCGTCTTAGTTTGCATACAGCAAACAAAAACGGCGCAGTATCTGCGCCGTTTTCAAAAAAATCATATAAAGCTAATCACACAAAACTTGTTCTTATTTCATATCACTAAGTAGTTTTGTTGCTTCAACTTGTTGACGTTCATTACCATCAATATTCACTTCTGCAAGTAGCGCTTTTGCTGAATCTTCATCTTCAATTTCAATATAAGCACGTGCTAAATCTAATTTGGCATTAACGGAGTTTTCTTCATCATCAACATCAATCATTTCGGCGTTGCCGATGAGAGCATTAACTTCGCCCACATCAACTTCAACATCTTTATATTGATCACTGACATCAACGACTTCGTCGGCATCATTTAACAAAGCATCTATATCGATATAATCGTTACTTTTTTCAAAGCTAGCAAGTGCATCTTCAGTGGGTTCGCTGGGTTTACTTTCTTTAGCATCAAGCGCTGCAAGCGCTTCCTCAACAGTCAAATTATCTTCAATTAAACTGTCATCGATTAACTGGTCTTCATTTGAATCATCAGCAGGATTAACAGAATCTTGATTACTCGCTTGTTTGAATAATTCTGCTTCCCAGTCTAACGATGCTGAATCAGTCTTAGTTGATTTTAAATCGTCAAAAAAGCCCGACTCTTTAGCTTGGAAATCGACCTGACCATCGAGCGACTCATTTTCATCAACCAAGTTTAAATCAGTTTCATCTGTCGCTGACAAACCCGCTAACATGGTATCAAACTCAGCTTCAGATGCATTATTGTCATCTGCGGTGAATAATGGCTGCTCATCATCTTCTAACTTATCCACATCAAAATCAGCCAGCAAAGCGTCTAAGTCATCAATGTCAGTATTAGTCTCTTTAGCGCTATCCGATTCGATGGACTTCTCAGCAGCTAATAGCTCATTAACCAGAGGGTTATCTTGGGCATCATCTTCAATGTCTAGCGTGGCTTCATCGCCAGTGGCAAATGTTAGCCCATCTGTTGATGTTTCACCTAAATTCGTATCGTTAGAAACAGGTTCTGGTGTTGTATCAAGATCGGCAAGTAGTGCATCTAAATCGGTATCAAGTGTTTCCTGATCATCTTCTTGCTCTAATTCCGCTGCTATTTGGGCTGCAAAATCATCGGCACCTTCAAATGACTCTTCGGCTTTATCTGGCACTTCGGTTTCTAAATCAGAAATCAATGAATCAATGTCGGTATTATCGGTATCAATTTCAAGGTCTGACTCAATTTGTTCAAGCTCTGAAGTCAGTTCCTGTTCAACATTTTCAGGGACTAACGGTGAAAACTCTTTATCTGTATCAACTTCAGCGATTAGCTCATCGATATTATCTGTTTCATCTAACGTAACAGCGACATCATCCTCTAATTCAGCTGCTATCTCTGCAGTAAAATCATGTGGAACTTCGGCGTTATCTTCTACATCAATAGATGCTAATAAGTTGTCGATATCATCTTGCGAATCGCTAACTGATGCTTCAGCAGCTTTAACTTGGATTTCGCTGTCTTCAACTACAGGTTCTTCTGCTGGTAGATCAAAGTCAGCTAATAAACTGTCAATATCATCCTGTGGATCACTTACTGACGCTTCAGTAGTAGATTCAACTTCGGTTTCACTATCTTCAATGACAGGTTCTTCTGCTGGTAAATCAAAGTCAGCCAACAAACTATCGATATCATCTTGTGGATCACTTACTGACGCTTCAGTAGTAGATTCAACTTCAGTTTCACTATCTTCAATGACAGATTCTTCTGCTGGTAAATCTAAGTCAGCCAACAAACTATCGATATCATCTTGTGGATCACTTACTGACGCTTCAGTAGTAGATTCAACTTCAGTTTCACTATCTTCAATGACAGGTTCTTCTGCCGGTAAATCAAAGTCAGCTAATAAGCTGTCGATATCATCTTGGGGATCACTTGCTGGTGCTTCAGCAGCGGATTCAACTTCTGTTGCACTATCTTCAACGACTGATTCTTCTGCCGGTAAATCAAAGTCAGCTAATAGGCTGTCAATATCATCTTGGGGATCACTTGCTGGTGCTTCAGCAGCGGATTCAACTTCTGTTGCACTATCTTCAACGACTGATTCTTCTGCCGGTAAATCAAAGTCAGCTAATAAGCTGTCGATATCATCTTGCGGATCTGCCTTAGGCTCTGAAACTGCAGGTTCTTCAGCAGGCATGTCGAACTCAGCTAATAGACTATCTAAATCTTCTTCGTCAGTTTTATCGTCATTAACATCAGCGGGTAATTCATCAAGACCATCAAGTAAACTATCAAAATCTTCTTCATCTGATTCGAGAGGCTGCAAGTCATCTTCTTGCTCTTCCATGGCTTCAGCCCATAAATCATCTAAAGAAGTCCCTTCATCTTCTTCAGTCGCTATGTCTTCATTTGCTTCTTCCTCGACAATATACATCTCTGCATTATCTGGTTCATCTAAAGTTAGCTCATCGCTACTTTCATCATCGTCGAGGTGAATTGCAAGACTTTCTATATCGTCTAAATTGTCTAAATTGTCTAAATCATTAGTTTCAGCTAAAGCTTCATTCGACTCTGCGTTATTAATAGGTTCTTGCACATCTTGAGAAGATTGATTGTTTTTACGACGCATTAACCAGAAAATAAATAGGAAAATCAGGATGAGTGGCAATGCAGCAGCAATAGCTAACAACAGCATATTGTCAGAAAGTGAACGCCAGAAATCAGCAGGTTCTTCTACCACTGCAGGTTTGCTGGTTTCTTCTATTAATTGTTTATGGGCAGTTTCAAGAGCGACCTGCTTTTCAGACAGTAATTGAAAGTCTTCTTGTAACATTGATAACTGCAGGGTTAGCTCTTGGATTTTAGACTTTAACGCTACATTGTCTGCATCCTTAATCATTAGCATATCTTCAGAACGTGCTAATTCATCCGTCAAAGACAAACTCTTATTTTGCTCATCTTCTAATTTAATCGTTAATTCATCAATCATTGGCTGACTGGCATTAACGGTTTCCTTGGGCTTTTCGGCGATAATCTGCAACGGTTTTTGAGGCGAGACAGCTTTTGGTTGCACTGCTGGAGTAGTAACCGTTTGTTGCGAATTTGGGGTTTGGTTAGCATTAGGCAGACGTTTATCGTTATTTTCGGCTCTAACTTTGGCATCAACTTTAGATATTTGTCCCATAACATCAGCAGAAGGGACTAACAGGGTCATGCCACGTTCTAAAGAATTATAATTATCGCTACTAAAGGCATGCGGATTAGCATCAAATAATGCCGCCATCACTTGGTAAATAGAAATATTACTATTCGGTCTTACTTTTTGAGCAATACTCCAAAAAGTGTCTGCTGATGTTGTAGGTCCATATTGACGTGCAACGGTTGAATTGACCTCACCATTAGGCCCGGTGATTTTTAGAGTCTCTGCATGGGCAGGTTCAATAAATGAATAAGCAGAAACAGCGACCAGTGCACAGGCCATTATGCCAACAAAATAAGAATTACGAAGCATCATCAATCTTTCCCTTTTAGCGCTATGGGGTTGTCATCATGACAACTGGCTTTAGGCAATTGTATTTATTAGTTTTAGTATTAAGACTATAAACCAGATTTAATTACCCTGCTACTGCGAACAACGGTAAAACGAAAAAAGCCTACAGGCTGCAGGCTTTTTAATCTAAATAGCTCTATTTGTAGAGATATATCGTCTTAATAATAATCTCTAATTAAGACTTCAGCTATTTGAACACTGTTTAAAGCAGCACCTTTACGTATGTTATCGGCTGTAACCCACAAATTTATACCATAATCATGAGAAATATCTTTTCTCACACGGCCAACAAATACAGGGTCGGTACCCGCTGCATCAGTGACTACAGTAGGGTAATCTTCGTCATTTTCAAATAACACAATGCCTTCTGCATCTCGTAAAACCGCTTTAATTTCTTCAGCTTCAGCAGGTTGACGTGTTTCTAGATGTACAGCTTCTGAATGACCGTAAAAAACAGGTACACGCACTGCTGTTGGATTAACCACGATATCGTGATCACCAAAAATCTTCTGGGTTTCCCACACCATTTTCATTTCTTCTTTGGTGTAGCCATTATCCATAAATACATCAATTTGAGGTAATACGTTAAAGGCAATTTGTTTAGGGTATACCTTGTTTTCAGCAGGTAGACCTTGTAATAATTTTGATGTTTGACCCGCTAGTTCATCAATTGCTTGCTTACCTGATCCAGACACAGATTGGTAAGTTGCCACGTTAATACGCGAGATACCAAATGCGTCATAAATAGGTTTTAAGGCAACTAACATTTGGATAGTTGAGCAATTAGGGTTTGCAATGATATTTCGGTTACGGAAATCTGCAATGGCTTCAGGGTTAACCTCAGGTATGACTAATGGCACATCGATGTCATAACGAAAGTGAGAGGTGTTATCAATAACAACACAACCTTGTTCACCTGCTATAGGAGCCCATTTAGCAGAAACATCGCCACCAGCTGAGAAGAAACCAATTTGAGCAGTGCTCCAATCGAACGTTTCCACATCAAGAATTTCGACTTGTTTACCATTAAAGCTAACCGTTTCACCTGCACTGCGGCTACTGGCTAATGGGTATAAGTTTGCTACCGGAAACTTTCGCTCTTCGAGGATCTCAATCATAGTTTGACCCACTGCGCCCGACGCACCTAAAACAACAACATTAAATTCCTGTGACATAATTAACGCTCGACTCCTGAAAATCCTAATTTATAAATACAATTTACCTCACTATGCCCTGTGTTGACTAGCGACAATGCACTAAATTCGCGTCTATGAGTGTGATTTTTTCTCATATGATCGAACCCATTGTTATTAAGGAAAGTTTTTCTAAACAATTCATCGTCATCTTTAAGTGAATAAACCAATCTCGCAATGGTTAATAATTGACTTTCGGTTAATTGCTCAGAAGAAGATACCTGATTAATGAAAAATGCAGGTAATAAACCCGATACCGATTTATCGTTGGGGATGGCTAAAATGTTGCACAATTTATCAAACAACATGAATGTGCCTTTCGCTTTGCCCTCTAAGCTATAACCGGCAATATGTGGCGTTGCAAATTCAGCTAATGGCACCAACTCTTCCATTGGGTTTGGTTCGCCTTCCCAGACATCTAATACTAATTTTAAATCATCACGTTGGCGCTTTACTTTTATCAAGGCTTTATTATCAATAACCTCACCACGACAACAGTTTAATAGCCAAGTATTGTCTCTTAACTGCATTAATCGAGTTTCATCGAATAAATACCAGGTTTGATCAATGCCATCTTTGGTAATCGGCACATGTAAACTGATGATATCGGCTTGTTCAATAATGGTATCTAATGACACGAATTGGCGTTTATCCGAATCGCTTTTTTCTAGAATCGGATCGCATAACAACACTTTCATACCATAAGCTGTTAAACACTTTTCTAAAGCCGAACCGGTATTGCCGGCACCAACAATGCCAACAACTTTGTTTTTAATGGGTTGATTAAACCGTTTGCCCAGCTCAAGCATGGCAATGAAAGCATACTCACCTACCGCGGTTGCATTGCAACCTGGTGCATTAGTAAAAGGAATATTTTTCTGAGCTAGATAATCTAAGTCGATGTGGTCAGTGCCAATGGTTGCACTGCCAACAAACATTAACTTGTTGGCTTTGGACAATAGTGCTTTATTCACTTTGGTCACAGAGCGCACTAACAATACATCGACATCGATTAATTGCTCTGACGCTAATGTTCTACCATTAACTCGTTCAATACTTCCTAAATGTCCAAATAATGCTTCCACATAGGGCATGTTTTCATCCGCAACGATTTTCATAAGTGCAATAAGCCATAAATACAGTGAATATGAACTTATTCTATCAAGTTATTAGAACCTATAGGTACCTATGAAATAGAAATATTGTTTTCGCTATCCATTGATTAACTTTGTTAAAAATAGCAATTAACCTATTTAAAAGCCATAAAAAGTCACCCACAAAAAAGCCTTCTAATCTGTCGACGAGAAGGCTTTAACTACTTTACAAACGACTCAGAAAGTCGAGGTAAAAGCTTATTTATACTTACGCATAACCAAAGTTGCGTTTGTACCACCGAAACCAAAGCTGTTACTCATGACTGTTGTCAGTTCTGCATCACGGTATTCAGTTACGATAGGAACACCTGCTGCTTTTTCGTCTGGCGTATCAATATTGATACTTGGAGCGATAAAACTGTTTTCCATCATCATCAAGCTATAAATCGCTTCATGAACACCAGCAGCGCCCAGTGCATGCCCAGTCATTGATTTAGTAGAAGCAACAGGAGGCATGTTTTCAGGGAAAACTTCATGCAAAGCTTCAAGCTCACGTACGTCACCTACAGGTGTAGAAGTGCCATGAGTATTGATATAATCAATTGGAGTATCAACATCAGCTAAGGCCATTTGCATACAACGTACAGCACCTTCACCTGATGGAGCAACCATGTCATAGCCATCAGAAGATGCACCATAACCAATGATTTCAGCATATATTTTAGCGCCGCGTGCTAACGCATGCTCTAATTCTTCAACCACCACGATTCCGCCGCCGCCAGAGATAACAAAACCATCACGGTCAGCATCATAAGTACGTGACGCTTTTTCAGGAGCGTCATTGTATTTCGTTGAAAGCGCGCCCATAGCATCGAAACCCATAGTTAGGGTCCAATCTAATTCTTCAGCACCACCAGCAAATACCATATCTTGCTTACCCATCTGGATTAGCTCAGCGGCATGGCCAATACAATGTGCAGAAGTGGCACAAGCTGAACTAATTGAATAGTTCATACCTTTAATTTTGAACGGTGTCGCTAAACATGCACTCGCTGTACTCGCCATAATGCGCGGTACAATGTAAGGGCCAACACGTTTAACGCTTTTTTCACGTAAAGTATCTGCGGCTTGAACTTGGTTTTTAGATGATGCACCACCAGTACCGACCACTAAACCCACACGATGATGAGAATATTGCTCCTCTGTCAAATTGGCATCACTAATAGCTTCTTGCATAGCGATATAAGCATAAGCGGCTGCATCGCCCATGAAGCGTAATGCTTTACGGTCAATATGGTCAGCAGGATTTAATTTAATTTCCCCCCAAACATGACTACGTAATTTCATTTCTTCAAATTGATCTGAATGGGTAATACCACTACGTCCAGCTTTTAATGACTCTGTCACTTCTTGCTTGTTATTACCGATGCTAGAAACCACACCTAAACCTGTAATTACGACTCTTTTCATTTTTTGCTATCCATTTTGTACATGTCAGTACCTAATTTTGCTGAGGCAATGATATCCGCTTTAGATGAATAAAGTGGTCAGCTTTCAGCAAACACAGGTAAAATAATCTCAATTGAATCATTTTGAGTAGCGAATTTTGACCAAATTAACCACTGACTTCCTTTTTGTTGACCGAGATTGTGCAACATTATCGGCCAAATATCCAAGTAGTTACTGTCAAAACCCTGATTATGCAGCAAGCATAAGGCATTATTATGAAACTGTCTTGTCAGACAATGCAGTCTCTAATAAAACTGTCTCAATTGCTCAAATAGGCTTAGGTATTGGTATGGAGCTGATGCAAGTTGGGCATTTAGCTAAAAAACATCAGCAAAAAACCCATTTAAGTTTATTTGAAACTAATTCAATAAATTCTGATGAAATAGCTTTTTTACAACAACATATTGATCAACAACACCCATTTTATTCGTTTGCACAGCAACTTAAAAATGCCTGCATAGCCAAAATTTCTGGCTGCCAACGACTTATTCTGAATGAAGGTTTATTCACCGTAGATCTCTATTTCGGCTCTTTATTAGTAAACTGTCAAAGCATTCCGAATGCTAAAGCCATGTCGATATCACATTGGCATTGGTTACCAAATACGATTACCCCATCATTTATAGATCAAAATATAAATGAAAAACTATTGTGGCAAATGGGTCGACTCAGTAGCGATGATGCCACGATTCACTTCAATAACAGTCATTTTGACAGTGAGTCAGCGCAGACAGCAAGCCTGAAATTAAACGAGTTAGCTGATAAAACAGGCTTTAATGTCAAATCTGACAACAATGTAAGCGCCATTGAAACAATGGATACCATTGCCATACAGGAGCGACAAGCACTGCGACATTCCAGTGACGCTATGTACGCCTATTGTTTAACACCCACCAATTCAATTAATCAAGTTGATGACTCCGTGGCGATTATCGGCGGCGGAATAGCTGCCGCGCACCTTGCCTTATCACTGATTGAGCGAGGTCAAAGTGTCACGATATATTGCAAAGATGACAAAGTTGCAGATGGCGCATCAGGTAACAAACAAGGCGCTATATATCCCCTATTAACGCCTGATAACAATCTAATGAGTCAGTATTTTCAGCAAGCCTTTTTATTTAGCCGTCGCCGTTTACAAGCTTTAACCCATTTAGGTCACCACGTTGATCATCAATTCTGCGGTGTTCTTCAAACAGGATTTGATGAACGCAGCGATGCCCGACTTGATAAAATAATGCTTGGACAAACGTGGCCAAAAGAAATCGCTTTTAGTGTTAATCCTCAAGAAGCAAATCAACTGGCCAATATTGACATCGATAAGCGCGCATTTTATTACCCTTGGGCTGGTTGGATTTGTCCTTTCGAGTTTGCGCAAGCCGCCTTAGATCATGCTTCAACACTTGCGACTAAAAACGGTTGTCAGCTAGACATTAAATTGAACACTAAAATTGATAAGCTTGAACCATTTGAAACTAATGAACCAGAATGCCACCAGAGTGGCTGGTATCTTGAAGTTAATAATTCAAAAGAAAGTAAACGTTTTGAACATTCAAAAGTGGTGGTTGCTTCTGGGGCTCAGTTAACGGAGTTTAGTCAAACTAAGTCATTGCAGGTCACTGGATTTCGCGGGCAAGTCAGTCATATCCCATCACAAGGCGAGCTTGCTAAGTTATCCACTGTAATTTGTGCTCACGGTTATCTCACACCTGAAAATAACCAACACCATTGCGTTGGAGCGAGTTATGTAAAGTCTCCTGAAAGCTTGGAATATTGCCCTACTGAGCAGCAAGAGAATGCTCAGAAAATGCATCATAGTTTTCCAGATCGTAATTGGCTTGCTGATATTAATGTGTCTGATGAAAAAGCGAGAGTAGGCGTAAGAATGGTGACGAGAGATCATTGCCCAATGATGGGATTAGCGCCCAATGTTGAAGCTATTTTCACCCAATACAACCAAGCACCGCTTGAGCAACACCAACACACTGTCGCTAGCCGAAAATTTTGGCAGCAGCACCACGCACCGAGTTATGATGATTTGTTTGTTCTTGGTGGACTAGGTTCTAGAGGGCTTAGTTCAGGCCCACTCGCCGCAGAAGCACTAGCTGCGATGATTTGCCAGCAAACATCACCGCTAAGCTATGACATGCTGGCGATGCTTAACCCTAATAGAATGTGGTTACGAAAGTTACTTAAAGGCAAAGCGTTAAACTAGTTTGTTCAAATTGAAGATGCCAACGATAAAATGCTTTAAATAGTCACGCTTCTACTGATGTCAAAACTAATGTCGAAATAGATGAGAGAGAAATGAATAATCTAATCCACCAAGCTTATGAAGGCGAGGTTTACGGCATTGCATTTTTTAGTTACTTTGAAAATGTAGATGACAATAACGAACAAATTAAGCTTTGGTCAGCATTAGTTGCTGTAGAAACGCTCACTGCAGAGTTATTACTTAAGCACCTTTTGAAACTAACTCGCAGATATGAGTTTAAAACAGCTGAGATGACAGAAAAAGGTGATAAAGAGGCTAAGAAATGGAGCCACTTACCTTGGCCTGAACTAATGCTAACATTAAGCCAATGGGTTGAACCCTATGAAATAAAATATAGAGATTGGTTACTTCAATGTCAGCAACAGCATAATCAAGAAAATAAACAGCTAGAACCTATATTCAAACTTATCGCTGAACATGAAACAGCTATTTATCAGTGCTTTAAAGCAGAATTGAATCAACAAGATGGGCGAGCTCCTTTAACTTCTTTCTTAGATAAATACAGTCAAGCGTAAGCCGTATAGTGAACAAAAGTGAGAACGACGGAATATATTCATTTATTTATAGCTATAGCCAACGCGTTATAGATACAAAAAAGCTCAATAAGAAATCATCTTATTGAGCTTTCATTATAAAGGCTGTTTAAAACGAGACAAAGTTAGCTAATTATTTCTTCAACCAAGTTTTCACTTTAGTGCGATTGTTATTATCTCGACTTTCTCGAATCAACTCATCGTCTGCAGCCATTTGTGAGTTCTTTGATAAACGGTCATAAAGTAATACATTTACCGAAGCTGCCAAATTCATACACCCTACTGTCGGAACATACACCACGTCATCCGCAGCATCAATAATTTGCTGTGGAATGGTGCCATCTTCAGGGCCAAATATATAAAAAGCATTCTGTGGATGCTCAAACAAAGGTAATGGCGTCGCACCAACCACTAAATCGACACAAATAATTTTTGCGCCTTGTGGTACTTGTTCAAGTAAAGACTCTACGCCCGTAAGCGGTATGGTATCTGCGGCATTTTGGGTATCAATATCATATTGCGCTTCACCTGAGCGTGAAGCTAACGCATATCGATTACCGGTATAGAAGACCGAATTTGCACGATAACAACCTGCGGCGCGCATAATGCCGCCCACATTGACAGGTGTTTTAGGGTTAACTAATCCGATCGAAACTGTTTGTTCGGTCATTGTTATTTAATTTCGCTAATAATTTGACGAAGTTGCTGCCAGGCATCATTCACTAAACTAAAATCAGGCTCTTCTAATTCGTCATTTGCTAGCGCTAAACAATCAACCATTTTATCGTCTAACGCATCAATTCCAGAAAGCTGTTCCTGCTCAAGCTTTGATAGCACAACAGCAATATGCCCTTGCAAGTAACCACTGGCAAATAACGCATCATCATCGCCATGGGCAACTTTACTTTCGATCCACGATTCTAATGCAGCATCATACTTCTCTAACATGGTTTAGCTCTCCGATAAATCTGGATTTGCAACTTGGTACATCACGTAATCGTGATAGCCAGTTACAATTTTATAATAGCCCGTAAGCTCTCTATCTAATTCTGGGTCGCCACTATCCACAATTAGTGGCCTTCCTTCAAGTGCTTTTAACTTAGTTTTTGTGGCAAGGATGATAATATTCTCTTTACCTACCTGTTTTATAAGCTCAGGAGACAACTGCTGATTACCTCTACCCAGTATGTGACCTTGTCCACCTATGAGTGTAATCACCAGCTTTGTGGGTTTATTATTGGTCAGTTCTACTAGTTGCTTTGCTGTTACATCTGCAGCAACCAATGTTTTATCTTGAATGACATCAACACCTAATAAGGTGTTATCAATATTTAAGTCTTCCATTAACGCGGCAACAGTAGAGCCACTGCCAATGATATACTGCTCATCTTCCATCTGATTAATCACATCAGCTGCGATATCAGCTAAAACCAATTCATCGACTTCTTTGCCGCCCATTTTTACTGCTTGAATATATCTAGGCTCTGCAGGTACTTGCATTTCACCGTATCGTTTCGCTTTAACCACGCCTTTTCTGAAAGCGACTTCATCAATATCCATTACATCGGCGTCCATCAAGCTAACAAGCTCACGCTTTAATATCATGTCTACAACGACACCTGCAGCATGTGGCGTTATAGCATAAACACCTGAGTGAATTTTAACCCCTGCAGGAACACCTAACACAGGCAAAAGTACCGAATCATCTTGTTCAATGACACTATAAATATCTCTAGCAGTACCATCACCACCGGCAAATAACAGTAAATCTAACGATTCATTGATCAGTGCTTTAACGGCTAATTGTGTGTCTTTAGCTTCAGTTATATCTGCCGAGTGATAAACACACGCTGTATTAAAACCAAGCTCTTGAGCTAAATTTTGCCCCATGGATCCGGACGCGGTAATAATATCGATTTGCTCTTTGAATGGCAGCACAACCTCTAAAGCTTGTTGCATTCTAATTTGAGCTTTGGGTTCAGCGCCTTTGGCAATTGCTTGCGCAGCAACACCATCAGAGCCTTTTAAACCAACACTGCCACCTAATCCTGCAAGGGGATTAATAATCAAACCTAATCGAAAACGCTTCACGAAATAACGTCCTTTTTTTTCTCTGAAATAGCCAACACAGCAAACATAGACAATAACGCGCAAATTGCCGCAAAAATCCAAGTATGGGTTGAACCAGAGCCATCGCCCCAAATAATGCCACTTATCCAAGTCCCTAACGCGCCACCAAAACCAAAGCTAATGCTGGCATACAAGGCTTGGCCTTTGCTGCGATGGGCGATATCAAAATTTCGGTGAATAAACTGAATTGATGCTGCGTGAGTTAAGCCAAAGGTAAATGCATGCAACGCCTGGCTAATTGAAAGCAGCAAAATGCTATCTACGCCGTAGGCTAACAGTAACCAGCGCACTGCGGTTAATATTACACTTACTAATAACAGTAACTTAACCCCAAACCGACCCAATAACCTAGGGGCCAACATGAACATAAGTATTTCAACCACCACCCCAAAGGCCACAAACAAACCTGCAACCGCTTCAGAATAGCCTGCTTGTTTTAAATACAGCACGAAGAAGCCATAAAATGGCCCGACACTCATTTGTAATAGTAAAGCCGAGACTAAAAACCAGAAAATAGCAGCGGTAATTTTTAAAGGTGGCCGCAGTGATGCATCTGCAACTTTGACGCGGTTATTCGGTAACGCCAAAGAACACAAAAACATACCAATAAATAATGCCATTCCGATTGAAGGTATTATTTCAGCACCAAACTGACTGATAGCAAAGCCACCAGCAATAACTAAGCAAATATAACCGACACTGCCCCAGCTTCGAATAGCGCCATATCGATGAGCTTCATCACCCAGGCTTTCAAGAGTTATGACTTCTAATTGCGCCAGAATGGCATTCCAGAAAAAGGTATAAATGAACAAGCTAATAGCAAGATAAACCATGCCACCATCAAAAAAGAAACTGATGTAACTAATCGCAGCTGCCGCGGCGCCAAATTTAATAAGCTGGCTGCGCATGCCCGTTTTGTCTGCAACAAATGCCCAAACGTTAGGGGCAATTATTCGCGTCCCCATGAGTATTGCCATGAGAAAACCAATTTCTTGCGCATCAAAGCCACGGTTATCAAAAAAGACACCGAGATAAGGAACCATTAAGCCGAGGATGGAAAAGAAAAAGAAATAACAAGCACTGAGCCAAAATGCTTTTGGCTCAGTGCTTAACAAATTAGGCATTACTTCATTCCGATAACAGGGGTTTGAGAAACCACATCCTGGTTTTGCGCTCTATGACGAAGCAAGTGATCCATTAACACAATGGCGAGCATAGCTTCAGCAATTGGCACTGCACGAATACCGACACAAGGGTCATGGCGACCTTTAGTCACCACATCAGCGGTGGTTCCCTGTGCGGTCATACTCTGACCAGGAACTGAAATACTTGAAGTAGGCTTTAATGCAATATGCGCAACAATGGGTTGGCCAGATGAAATACCACCCAATACACCACCAGCATGATTAGATTCAAACCCAGCCGGTGACATTAAATCACGACCTTCTGAACCTTTTTGCGTGACCACACCAAAACCATCGCCGATTTCAACCCCTTTAACAGCGTTGATACCCATTAATGCGTGAGCAATATCTGCATCTAAACGATCAAATACTGGTTCGCCTAATCCGACGGGTACGCCTGTCGCAGCAACGGTAATTTTGGCACCGATTGAATCACCAGACTTCTTCAAATCACGCATGTATTCGTCTAATTGCTCAAGTTTACTGGCATCAGGGAAGAAGAAAGCATTTTGCTCTATTTCATTGAAATCAACTGATTCAGCACAGATTGGACCAAGCTGTGACATGTAACCATGAATTTCAATACCGTGAACTTGTTTAAGGTATTTTTTCGCCACTGCGCCAGCAGCGACACGCATTGCAGTTTCACGGGCAGAAGAACGCCCGCCACCACGGTAATCACGAAATCCATATTTTTGCTGATAAGTGTAATCAGCATGACCAGGTCGGAATAAGTCTTTAATATTTGAGTAGTCTTGACTGCGTTGATCGGTATTTTCAATTAATAAACCAATCGAGGTACCTGTCGTTTTATCTTCAAATACACCAGATAAAATACGCACTTCATCTGCTTCGCGGCGTGCAGTTGTATATCTTGATGTTCCTGGACGACGACGATCTAAGTCGTGCTGCATATCTTCAACTGTGAGTTCAAGACCTGGAGGACAACCATCAATGATACAACCTAACGCTACCCCATGGCTTTCACCAAAAGTAGTCACTACAAAATTTTGACCTATGCTATTTCCTGACATGCTATTTGATTACCTCAAGCTAATTTATTTGCTAATGCCTATTAATCACAATGCCTATTATTCACTATCTTTGTAGATGGCGAATAGTGATTCATTTTCAACTAGCTGATCGTAGGTCAGCACAAAAACACCGTCACCGCCATTTTCGAACTCTACCCAAGTAAATGGAACATCTGGGAATTGCTCAATTAAATGCACCATTGAGTTACCCACTTCAACCACTAATAAACCATCTTTAGTTAAATAATCTGTGGCATTGGCTAAAATTCGTTTTGTTAAATCTAAACCATCACGACCAGAAGCTAAGCCAATGGCAGGTTCATGATGATATTCATCTGGCATATCGCCAATATCTTCTTCATCTACGTAAGGCGGGTTCGATACGATCAAATCGTATTGCGGTCCTTTTGGGATTGCAGAAAACAAATTAGATTGAATTGGGAATACGCGATCTAACACATCTAATGACTCAATGTTGATTTGCGCTACTTCTAACGCATCTTCACTGATATCTAGTGCATCGACTTCAGCATCTTCAAATGCGTAGGCACAAGCGATAGCGATACAGCCACTGCCAGTACATAAATCCATAACGCGATTAACAGGTTTGTTATAAAGCCAAGGGCTAAAGTTATTATGTATCATTTCAGCAATTGGAGAGCGTGGCACTAACACACGTTCATCAACATAAAACTCTAAATCAGCAAAACGCGCTTTGTTAGTCAAATATGGAACCGGTAAACGCTCACGTACTCGACGAATAATTAATTCAACGATTTTATGTTTTTCACTACTGGTTAAGTTTGAGTGAACCACTTGCTGACCGATTTCTTCAGGTAAGTGCAATGCATAGAAAACCAAAGAAATAGCTTCATCCCATGCGTTATCAGTCCCGTGCCCATAATAAATGTTGGCATCGTTAAAACGACTTACAGCCCAACGCAACATGTCGCCAACGGTTCTTAACTCGGTGACAGCTTCATCTACAAAGATTTTATCCAAAACATCGCTCCTGAAAAATTGTTCCTGACCATTGTAACTGAAGTCTATTAAGATGACCTAGAATTCAATACAATAGGGGTATGAATAAAGAAAATAACCCTGACTTAGCACTGTTTTCAGAGCACTTGGATGGTATTAGGCCATTAAAGCAAGATAAGCATCATTTTAAACAGTCAGTCAAAAGCAAACAACAAGTCGAAATCAAAGAACAACAGGTTTATGCCGACAGTTATTTTTCCGATAATTATCAACCGCTCCTCCCTGTCGAAGGGCCAATGCGTTGGCTAAATGATGGTGTTGAAAAAATTGAGTTAAAACGTCTGCGCCGCGGTGATTACCAGCCTGACCTATTACTTGATTTACATGGAATGCGACAAGCTGAAGCAAAACTTGAACTCGCAGCGCTACTACAAGCATGTGTTAAGCAGCATATTCTTTGTTGCTGCGTAATGCATGGTTATGGATCAGGCATTTTAAAACAACAACTGCCAATGTGGCTTGCCCAGCACCCTAAAGTGAAAGCCTTCCATCAAGCGCCTAAAGAATGGGGCGCTGATGCGGCTTTGTTGATTTTAATTGATATTGGCGATCATGCGCATCGTAGGTAAACACCTGCTAACCAAATCCTCATCCCGTTTATTAAGAAATAAGTTTATTAATGTCTGCCAAATAAAAAAGAGCCTCTAGGGCTCTTTCACAACCTTAATTTCTTACTGTTACAAAATATATTTAAGCACTCATTTGGGTCGGTGTCTGCATCAACTCAAATTGAAAACCATGCTCGTTTTTTTCTATTGTTGCGATTGCTGATGTGGCAAAAATTGGCGGTTCTATACCTGCAACTAACTCACTAACCATGTAACCCAGTATCGGCATGTGAGCAATCACTAACACTTTGTTGGCGCTGTATTGTTCTGCGTAAGCCAAGATGGCATCAACAGCTATTTGAGGGCTGCCAGAGGGAGTAATATCATCTAAGACTAACCATTTATTAGGTTCTGGAAGATGCTTAGCCACTTCTTGCCAAGTTTGCTGAGCCCTTAGGTAAGGACTTACTATCACCAAATCAACACTACTGACCTTTTCGGTCAACCAATTGGCCATAGCATTTGACTGGTTACGTCCCAACTGGGACAACATACGCTCTCTGTCTGACGGGGCATCAAAACTTGCTTCGCCATGTCGCATTAAAAATAGCTGCATACTTCTCTCGCTACTCAATTATTATTGTGTTTATTTGCTAATTGTAGCCTTAAATAACTCATCTACAAAGAAACTATGAAGTAAAATTAATTAGCCTTTAGTCGAGTTTTTTATCAAATTTATGCTTATTATTCTGAAAAGCTATTAAACTCTTTCTAAAAGTTGCTAAAAATAACTAACAAGATCACTATATATCTTCAACCTACTTAATGTATCAGCTGTAACTGAGCAAAGTATCGCTCAAATTAAGTAACAAGCCTTAAAGCGCCTTCTCATCTGGAGCATTATCTTGACCATAAAACCAGACACAAAAATGCCCGACATAGTTAAAAGTCCCAATGACCATCGTCAATATCGTTATATTGTTTTGGCAAACAAACTGCGGGTACTTTTAGTCGAAGATTCATCAGCAAGCCAGTCGGCGGCGTCGATGACGGTTTCCGTGGGACATTTTGATGATCCAGCCACAAGACCGGGGATGGCCCATTTTTTAGAACACATGTTATTTTTGGGTACTGAGAAGTTTCCTGATTCAGGTGAGTACCATCAATTTATTAATCAGCATGGTGGTACAAATAACGCTTGGACAGGCACAGAGCAAACGAATTTCTTTTACAGTATTGATGCCAACCATTTTGAAGAGTCGCTAGATCGTTTCAGTCAATTTTTTATCGCACCAAAATTTGATTTGGAGCTGGTCGATAGAGAAAGACATGCCATTGACTCTGAGTACAGCTTAAAATTAAAAGATGATATTAGACGTGTTTATCAAGTCCAAAAAGAATCCATAAACCCTGCGCATCCATTTAGTAAGTTCTCTGTGGGTAACCTACAAACATTAGCAGGTAAAAAAACTGAAGTTCGTGAGGAATTACTCACCTTTTATCAAGATAAATACAGTGCCAACATTATGACATTGTGTTTGATATCAACACTTACATTGGATGAACAGGCGCAAAAAGCAGCGCAATACTTTGAGCAAATAGATAATAAGAATTTGATCAAAGATTACCCTGACACGCCTTACCTAAAATCTGATTCAATGCTTAAAAAAATTAATATCATGCCTATTAAAGATCAAAAAAGGCTCAATATTAGTTTTGTACTCCCTAGTATCGAGCGTTTTTATAAACGAAAACCACTCACTTTTATCAGTCACTTGCTTGGAAATGAAAGCCCTGGAAGTTTGTTGGCGTACTTAAAAGAACAAGGTTTAGCGAGTAACTTATCAGCAGGTGGAGGGGTTAACGGCTATAACTTTAAAGATTACAGCATCAGTGTTCAGCTGACAGATAAAGGTCTAGCGCAAATAGACGACATCATTGAATGTGTCTTTGAATATATTCAACTAATACGTGAATCTGGACTTGAGTCATGGCGATATGATGAAAGAGCCAATTTGCTATCTACCGCGTTTAAATTCCAAGAACAGATTAAAAACCTCGATCTTGCCAGCCATCTCAGCATCAATATGCAACATTACGATATTGAAGATTTAGTCTATGGCGATTACAGAATGGACCAACTCATTGAGTCGGAGACAATCGAACTACTAAACTATTTCAGACCGAACAACCTTCGCATTCAGCTAGTTTCAAAGGAAGTAAGTACTGACATTCAAGCCTCTTGGTACTTTACGCCTTATTCGATTGAATCAATCCCGACTGATAAGTTATCTCGTTGGGAAAAATCATCACCAAGAACAGAATTACTGTTACCGGCTAAAAATCCGTTTATTGTCAAAGACCCACAATCTAGAAACGAACCAAGTAACAGCAATGTTCCTGTGATAGTGGCAGAAGATCAAGGTTATCGTATTTGGCACCGTAAAGATGATGAGTTCAACGTCCCAAAAGGACATATCTATTTATCACTCGATTCTGAAAATGCAAGTCCAACACCGAAACATGCAGCGTTAACCCGTTTGTATGTTGAGATGGTTTTAGATTACCTCACAGAGTCAACTTATCAGGCAGAAGTCGCAGGGTTAAATTACAACATTTACCCTCATCAAGGTGGGATAACACTTCACATCACAGGATTTACTGGTAACCAAGAAACCTTGCTTGCTCTCGTCATAGAAAAGGCCCGTGAGAGACAATTCACCCAAGACCGATTTAAACTGATAAAAAAACAGCTGATTAGAAGTTGGACTAACGTTGCTCAAGCAAAACCCATAGCGCAATTATTTACCAGTCTTACAGTAACTCTACAGAAACGCTCTTATGAACCAACCAAAATGGCGGAAATGATTGAAGACGTCACCTTAGATGAACTGCATGATCATGTCAGTGCATTTTACGAGAAGATATATGTAGAAGGTCTTGTTTATGGAGATTGGCTTGTCAGTGAAGCCCAGCATCTCGCCAAACGATTAAAACAAATTCTTTCATTGGTGACTAAACCGAGTAATGAAGCCAGTCGTGAGCTAGTTAACCTTTCTGCTCAAGGTACATTGATGCGTGAATTAAATATCGAACATCAAGACAGTGCAATTATCATTTATTACCAATCTAACGACACTTCAGCTCATCACATCGGTTTGTTTAGTCTACTGAATCATACAATGTCATCGACATTCTTTCATGAACTTAGAACTGAGAAGCAATTAGGCTACATGGTTGGTACTGGCTACCTACCATTAAATAGGCACCCAGGGATCATTTTTTATATTCAGTCACCTACCACAGGTCCGAGGAAATTACTCGAGGCTATCGATGAGTTCATTGCGGATTTTAACTACGCTGTAATGCAGATTACTAAAGAGCAATGGGAATCAACAAAGCTTGGTCTAATTAATCAAATTTTAGAAAAAGACACCAACCTCAAAGGACGTAGTCAACGTTATTGGGTCTGTTTAGGTAATCGTGACTATAATTTTAATCAAAGAGAAAAAGTCGTAGAGGAAATTAACAAGTTCACTCGTGCTGACTTGATTAAATTTATTGTCAGTAATATGCGTTCAAAGCACAGTGATAGGCTCATTGTATTCAATTCTGGTGAGCAACATAATCAGTTTGGACAGTTACCTAACACCAAAATTATTACCGATTTAAAAAGCTTTAAAGAACAAGCTGAAAAGTTTTATTTTTAGCTGCTATTTGAGCATTTTAAATATTTTTTAACTTCTGACCTTACAATTGTAAACATTTACAAATTTTGTTTAAAGTGACGATTTTACAAAAAAACAGCTGGATCAGCTGCTTTTACATCATAACCCAGTATATTTATCATTATTAGCAGTCTATTAAGTTAATTAATGCCTAAAAATCATGAATAATATTACGCAATAAATATTGATGACCACATGAAATAGCACCATTTTTTGACAAAGCATTAACTTTCTGAAAAAGTAGTGTTTTATTGTAAATAATTCTCGATTACAAAAGACAAAATACTTATATGCAATTGATAAGACCGTTTATAATTTGTGCACTTTTTATCCTATATAGTTTATCGTCTTCGGTATCCGCTAAAGCTGTAGGTAATAACTACGATCTCACCCTCGATACTAAGGTTTACAACACTGAACAAGGTTTATCTCAAGTCACCGTAACTAGCATAGCCGAAGACAGTGATGGGTTTGTGTGGTTAGGTACAATTAATGGCTTAAATAGATTCGACGGGACAAACTTCAAGCATTACTTTGCGGAAGACTCTTCATCTAAACTGCCTAGCTCATTCATCAAGAGCTTACTCATTGATGAAAAAAATAGACTCCTTGTTGGAACAGATCAAGGTATTGCCATATACGATAGAGAAACAGATTCTTTTAGCAAAATAACCATAGATTCCCATGAATTATCTGAGCCTATTTGGTCAATATCGAAATCAACTGAAGGCATCACTTTAGGTTTAAATAACCGTATATTAATGCTCAATAATGACTTGAATAGAGTACTGTGGGAATTCAAAAGCGACGTGCTCCAGGAAATAAAAAGAGTTATTGATATTGATAAGACAATTTACATCCGAAACTATAACGGCATGGTATTTAAACTAGAAGATAATATTTTATCTACGGTGGTATACAAATCAAACGATATAGGTTTTATTTCAGGAAACTTAATAATATCTACATCTGATGGAATATTTAAAATAATAAAAAATAATATAATTAAAGTTTCAGATGTAATACTAACTTATTTAGAAGAGTCTAAAAATGGAAATGAACTTACATCTATCATTGATTCTGATATTGTCAGAATCAATGATAAAAATGTTGTAACAAAAATTGGTTTCATTGCACATGACGCATCAAGAAAAAGACCTTATATAAAAGAAACCAAGTCTGCAATTTTCATATCTGATGTGAACTTAGGTGTTATAAAAGTAGATAAAAGCCGCAACTTAATTAAAAATTCAAAATACATAAATGATAACATATGGTCTATTGCAACTAATGACAATAAGATAATCATTGCAACAGATTCTGTTAAACTAAAAGTTCTTGATAAATCTTTAAAGTTTTTATACTCGATTGATTTAAAAGAATCCGCAGGCCCAAAATCTCTCGAAATACATGATGGTTTTTTGTATACAGGAAATATAATTGGACTCACAAAAACAAACTTAAATACACTAGAAACCGTAAAAATTCTAAACCGACATATTAGTAATGTAAAAGCAAGTAAAGAAAATAACATTATATATGCTTCTACCATTAATGGAAAAATATTCGTAATTAAAGACGATATTGTCATTAATACTTTAATGACAGGTGAAAGGTATCCAATTTTCGATCTGATTGAGAGAAATGATTATATTTGGGTTGCTTCACAAGGTGGTCTATTTAGATTAAAAGATGGTAAAGCGGAAAAGTTGTATGGTGAAAGTATGGTCACTACCATAAAGTTTGATGGTAATGACTTATATTTTGGTACGAGAAACTCTTTGCTCAAGCTCTCAACTGACACAAATGTTATAAAAGAAATATATAACCACAACAAATTAATTTATTCTATTGAAATTTTTGATAACTTTATACTTTCATCGTCAGCGATGGAATTAAACATTACAAATAAAAATAACTTTTCAAACCTAAACTTAGCAACTAGGAATGGGGCCCAGGTAGATTATAACTCATTAGCTTCTATAACTATTGGAGAGTATTCATTATTTGGCGGTTCAAATGGCCTAAGTATTGTTAACCCAAATGACATATATAACGAAGTTATAATGTCTGGCAGTACGAATGTGGCACTTATTGATTTTTCTTTATTTAATATATCTCAAAAGGTAGGGGGGGAAGTCCTATCAAAACCAATAAACAATCAAGAAAAAATAACATTAAAGTATTCTGACTACCCTTTCTCATTCACATTTATTACACCTGGTCAGGCATTAAAAGAGTTTGATTTCTTTTATCAAATGGATGGTCTTAGTGAGGATTGGTTACCCTCACCTAATATTAACTCTGCAACTTATACGAACCTTTCTGCCGGTGATTATCATTTCAATGTGTATGCCGTTAACAAGTTATCAGGTAAGCGTGGCGCAACTAAATCAATAAAGGTTGTCGTAACACCACCTTGGTATTTATCTCTAGAAGCAAAATTATCTTATGGTCTTGTCGCATTAATAGTATTACTTATTATAACCAAGATAATTTTACGTAGGCGTGAAATTCAGAAACAAATTGCCCTGAGTGAAGAAAGATTAAAGTTATCACTTTGGGGCAGCGGCGATGAAATGTGGGATTGGGATATTGAAACGGGTAAGATTTATCGTTCTAATATTTGGGGAACTCTAGAGTTCCCTCAGGACGGGCAACGTTCAGGAAAACTAGGGGAAGAAAGCAATATTCACCCACTAGATCAAAACAGAGTAAAAACAGCACTAAACAATCATTTCAAAGGCTTAACAGATCATTTTGAAGTGACTTACCGTGTAAAAAATCGAGATCATAAGTGGATGTGGATCTTAGATAGAGCAAAAATTGTAGAAAAAGATCACAAAGAAAACCCGCTACGTATGACAGGAACTATCAAAAATATTAATAATATAAAGCAAACGGAAGAACAATTAAGATTGTTTGAAAGAGCAATCGAAAATATCTCTGAAGGTATGTTCATCCTCGATGAAAAATATCGGTTCGTTGAGGTTAATGATGCATGTTGTGAAATAACAGCACAAAGTCGAGAAGAGTTCTTAGGCCAATTATTTAATTTTGGCCGCTACCCAGCCACTTACTCAAACCAAATACATGCCACATTGTCGCAGCAAGGTTGCTGGAGCAATGAACTAGAAGCAAACAAAGGCGATGGAAGCCATTTTCTAATGGAACTCACCATTGACGCCATATACAACGAACAAGGTGAAACAAGTCATTACGTAGGGGTATTTTCTGATATTACCCGTCGAAAACAGCAGGAAGAAGAACTGCGTAAACTAACTAATAGTGATTTACTTACAGGTTTACCTAATCGTTCAAGCTTGCAAGTGACGCTAAATAATCTTGTTAAAAAAGATATTCACCACACTTTAATGGTACTGGATTTAGACAATTTTAAACGTATTAATGATTCACTAGGCCATCAAATTGGCGATGAACTACTTATCGATGTGGCCCGCCGTATTCAAAGCAATGTTCCTAAGCATGTCAGTTTATATCGCTTAGGAGGAGATGAGTTTGCATTATTAGTCGATCATAATCCTGACATTGGTTCTTGTGCAGCTATCGCTTCTAGAGTTATCGACTCATTAAAAGAAGAATTCAAAATTGATAATGAATCCTTAGTTGTTGGATTGAGCATTGGTATTGTTCTCTATCCTGAAGATGAACAAAATGAACAAGCATTATTAAGAAAGGCTGACATAGCTATGTATCATGCCAAATCAAGCGGCGGTAATAGCTACCAATTTTATTCAGAATCATTAAATAAAAATGCCCTTCGTCAATTAGAAGTAGAAAACTTAATTCGAGAAGGTTTAAAAGAAGACTTATTTGAAGTTTATTATCAACCCAAAGTCGATTTAAAGAGTGACAATTTGGTAGGAATGGAAGCATTAGTTCGGTTAATACATCCAGACTTTGGTGTTATTGGTCCTAATGAGTTTATTCCTTTAGCTGAAGAAAATGGTTTGATTGTCGAAATTGGTGATCTCGTATTACGCAAAGCATGTTTTGCTGCGCAGAAGTGGCGCGAAGAAGGCATATTTAACGGCCGTGTTGCTATTAACTTGTCTTCAAGACAGTTTGCCCTTCCCGATCTACAACAACGTATTACCAATGTTCTACAACTAACTAAGCTCCCTGCTTGTCACCTTGAGCTTGAAATAACAGAAAGCACCATAATTAAAAACCCTGAAAATGCCATCAAGGTAATGAATCAACTTGCTGAAATGGGTGTCACTTTGGCTCTTGATGATTTTGGAACAGGGTATTCTTCTCTTTCTTATCTTAAACGATTCCCAATACATTGTTTAAAAATAGACAAGTCATTTGTAGATGACATAGATAAATCCGATAGAGATCTTAAAATGGTCGATAGTATTATTACCATTGCTCACAATATGGGATTATCAGTTGTTGGTGAAGGCGTAGAAGATACTGCTCAATTAAATATACTGAAAGCTTTAAAATGTGAAGAAATCCAAGGTTACATATTTAGTAAACCGGTACCAGAAAAAGAATTTACACAATTACTAAATACCAACATGGAGAAAAAAGAAAAGAAAGCACAATAGAATTAATATTGGCACAACAAGTGCAACTCTCTATTCAAACGTCAAATAAACGTTATCAAAACGTTAAATAGTTTAATTACCCTGAATAGAGAGAATAACAAAATGATTAATGGAATTATCGTAGCCGCAATTATGTCTTCAACTTCTAATGCCGCTATTAATACAATGGAAGTTCTTCCTAAAATTCACCCTGAACAAGTTAAAACAGTTGGTTTGCCAAATGTTAAGTTTATAAATACTCAATATGTAGGCTTACCAAACGTTAAGTTTATTGACACTCAAGTTGCTGGACTGCCAAACGTTAAGTTCATCGACACTCAAGTTGCTGGCCTACCGAACGTTAAGTTCATTGACACGCAAGTTGCAGGCCTACCAAACGTTAAGTTCATTGACACGCGAGTTACAGGTCTTCCAAATGTGAAGTTCATTGATACGCAAGTTGCAGGTCTTCCAAACGTTAAGTTCATTGACACTCAAGTTGCAGGTCTTCCAAACGTTAAGTTCATTGACACTCAAGTTGCAGGTCTTCCAAACGTTAAGTTCATTGACACTCAAGTTGCTGGCCTTCCAAACGTTAAGTTCATCGACACTCAAGTTGTTGGCCTTCCAAACGTTAAGTTTATTGACACTCAAGTAGCAGGTCTACCAAATGTGAAGTTCATTGACACTCAAGTTGTTGGCCTTCCAAACGTTAAGTTTATTGAAACTCAAGTAGCAGGTCTACCAAACGTTAAGTTCATTGACTCGCAAGTAGCAGGTATTCCAAACGTTAAGTTCATTGACTCGCAAGTAGCAGGTCTTCCAAACGTTAAGTTCATTGACACTCAAGTTGTTGGCCTTCCAAACGTTAAGTTCATTGACACTCAAGTAGCAGGTCTACCAAATGTGAAGTTTATTGACACTCAAGTAGCAGGTCTTCCAAACGTTAAGTTCATTGACACTCAAGTTGCAGGTCTTCCAAATGTGAAGTTTATTGACACTCAAGTAGCAGGTCTACCAAACGTTAAGTTCATTGACACGCAAGTTGCTGGCCTTCCAAATGTTAAGTTCATTGATACGCAAGTAGCAGGTCTTCCAAACGTAAAATTCATTGACACTCAAGTTGCTGGCCTTCCAAACGTGAAATTCATCGACACTCAAGTTGTTGGCCTTCCAAACGTTAAGTTTATTGACACTCAAGTAGCAGGTCTACCAAACGTTAAGTTCATTGACACTCAAGTTGCTGGCCTTCCAAATGTTAAGTTCATTGACACTCAAGTAGCAGGTCTTCCAAACGTAAAATTCACCGATACTCAAGTCGCTGGTCTGCCGAACGTAAAATTTATAAATTCAAGCATCGCTTAAGGAGATTGGAATATGTTTAATTCTCTAAAAAAAGTACTAGGCATTGCTAAACCACAACGCAAGAAAGTAAAACTTCCAGAAGGCTTGGAGCATTTAGAAGTGATTCAAGCGAAATCATGGTGGAGTTAATTTTTGGTGAAATGAAAAATAAACAATAAAAAAGGGAGCAATTGCTCCCTTTTTGTTGGTTTTAATATCTTAAAATAATTTTTGTTGTTCATTCTCACAAGCAAGTTTACGTACTAATAAAAACTTATGACTATTAAATAATGGATACGCTAATGGACCCATTAGAAAACCTGCAAATGACCATCTTTTAACAGCCATTCCTTGAGAAAAAGCACAATTACCCAGGAAAACTCCCGATAATATTGAAATCATAACCACTAGAAATATCACTGAAACCTCAACAATTCATTCAGCTAACGTCATTCCTTGATACATAAACACCTAGCTTTGCTGCTTGGTGCGTCTGATTGGCTCATATTATAACCAAGCCTAAAATTCAAAGCTATTGTCTTTTTTAAGATTACTTGTATTTAAAACTACAACATCTGTACATTTAACAGGCAACCAAGTGCCACTTTAGAATGATAAAGCGGCAAAGTGTTGCCGCTTTGTTAATTTTCAAGTGCCAAAAGTATGAATATTGGCTAATAAAAGGTAGCCCCTTCGTCAGCCATTTTGACTAATCTTTCACAAGGCGCAAATCTATCACCATGTTGCTGCTGAAACTGCTGTAATTTTGACACTACATTTTTAATACCCATGCTATCCATATGACGGAAAGGGCCACCTAAGAATGGTGGAAAACCAATACCGAAAATAGCGCCAATATCGCCATCTCGTGCACTTGCAATAATACCTTCATCTAAACAACGAACAGCTTCATTTAGCATCTGCACTACACAGCGCATAGCAATGTCGCTTTCGCTACCACTTGACTGATTATTAATACCTAGCACTTGATAAACACTTTCATCGACAAGTTTGGCTTTGTTTTTCTTGTTGCCGTATTGATAAAAACCTTTACCATTTTTACGGCCTTTACGGTCATCAGCAAGTAACTTATCAAATGCACTTGGGGCTTCAAAGCGCTCACCAAGTTCTTTGGTTAGAATTGGAGCAATCTTAGCTCCTACATCTATACCGACTTCATCAAGTAATGTAATTGGCCCTACAGGAAAACCAAATTTAACTAATGATTTATCTAAATCCTCTATTTTTTGCCCTTCAAGTAATACTTGCGCTGCTTCATTCATGTATAACGCTAAAATACGATTGACATAAAAACCCGCACCGTCTTGAACGACAATGGGCGTTTTACCTTGCTTACGAGCAAAGGCCACTGTAGTAGCAATCGTTTCAGGAGAGGTTTTCTTGTGCGCAATAACTTCAACTAAAGGCATTTTCTCAACAGGAGAAAAGTAATGCAGTCCAATCACATTTTCAGGCCTGCTTGCAGCTTCTGCAATTTGGCTAATAGGCAAAGAAGACGTATTTGAAGCGAAAATAGTATTTTCATGACATTCACGTTCAACATCTTTCACCATCTGATGTTTTAGTGCTAAATCTTCAAACACTGCTTCTACCACGATATCAGCATCTTTTACGCCGCTATATTCAGTCGTTGTAGTCATTAACGCCATTAGGCTATCTCTAGCTGCCGGAGTCATATGGCGACGCTTAACACCTTTGGCTAGTAACTTATAAGCATATGCTAATGCATTACTTAAACCTGTTTCATTGATATCTTTAACACGGGCTGGAATTTTAGCTTTGGTTGTCGTTACAGAAGCTATACCGCCACCCATTAAACCACCACCAATCACCAATGCTTTATTGACCTTGCGAGGCTCAGCCCCTGCTGCCCCAGTTTCTTTTTTCATTTCGGTAGTAGCAAAAAAGATGCTACGTAATGCTTCAGATTCCGGTGACATAACTAATTCAGCGAAATGGCTGGCTTCAACTTCTAAGCCTTTGATCATGCCTTTATTCATGCCCTGCTTTACACAATCAATAATCTTAGCCGGAGCTGGATAGTTGCCTTGAGTCTTTTTCAATACTTGTTTTGCAGCTTGATTGAAAATAATGTCACGTGTTGTGCTGGTAGATTCAAGCATCTTATTCAGAGCAGATTTCTTGATGATTTTTGCTGCTGACTTACCTTTTTTAGCCATCGCGATGGCTGTTTCAAGTAAGATTGATTCTGGAACAACATCATCAACTAACGCCATTTTAAGCGCTTGCTTAGGACGAAGTTGCTTACCGGTTAACATCATATCTAGCGCAGTAGTAATACCGACTTTTCTGGGCAGACGCTGTGTTCCGCCACCACCAGGTAATAAACCAAGCTGTACTTCAGGAACACCCATAATGGTTTTCTTGCTATCAGTACAGACTCGTAAATGACAGGCTAACGCCAATTCTAAGCCGCCGCCTAAACATGCACCATTGATAGCTGCCACAACCGGAATAGTTAGATTTTCAAGTTCATTGAAAACCACATGCCCTTGCTGCGAAAGCTCTTTCGCTGCAGCGACACTAGTGCATTCATCTAACATTGTGATGTCAGCACCGGCAACGAATGAATCAGCTTTACCGGAAATAACCACAACACCTTTAATACTGGCATCTGTTTTTATTTCAGTAAGAATGTCACTAATTTCTGGACCAAATTCAGCTTTCAATGTGTTCATGGTTTCACCAGGAACATCCATAGTCAGAATCGCAATTCCGTCTTCACGACGTTGTAAGTTAAATGTCTTTTCCATCAGAATTACTCCACTTCTACTATCATTGCTGCGCCAAGACCACCTGCCGCACATGCTGTTGCTAAACCTGTTCCACCACCACGACGCTTAAGTTCACGACAAACTTGGGTGATCAAACGTGTACCTGTAGCTGCAAATGGATGACCATAGGCTAATGAACCACCCAGTACGTTAAATTTACTCATGTCGATTTCACCAATCGCACGATTTTGACCTAATTTTTCTGCGGCAAACTTTTTAGAACCAAACATTTGCATGTTAGCTAATGTTTGCGCGGCAAATGCTTCATGCATTTCAATCAGGGTTAAATCTTCTAGCTGCATACCAGCACGTTTAAGTGCAAGTGGTGTGGCGTAAGATGGACCCATTAGCATGTCTTGCCATACATCAATGGCAGTAAAGGCATAACTCTTAATGTAACCAATGGGTTGATAGCCTAGCGCTTTGGCACGACCTTCACTCATTAGAATGACTGCTGATGCTCCGTCCGTTAGCGGCGTACTGTTAGCAGCAGTAACTGAACCATGTTTACGATCAAATGCTGGACGTAACTTTGCGTAAGACTCTAAAACTGAGTTTTCACGAATGTTATTATCACGGTCAATAAACTTCTTATATGGCGGTACGTGCGCAGTCATGACTTCATCGCGCAAGTTGCCTGAGTTCCATGTTTCTGTGGCTAAAGTATGTGAGCGATGGGCTAATGCATCTTGATCTGCACGGCTAATAGAATAGGTCTTTGCCATTTGCTCAGCGGTTTGCCCCATAGACAGACCGGTTGAATACTCAGCAACTGCTGGCGGCACTGGCAATAGATCTTTAAAACCTAAACGGCGTGCGATAGCAAATTTCTGCTTAAAGGTACGCGCCTTATTTAAATCAACTAATGCGCCAGCTAAGTTCTTTGATACACCGATAGGGACTACAGAAGAAGAATCAGCACCACCAGCGATACCTATTTCAACATTACCTGTCATGATTGACTCAGCAACATTGACAGTCGATTGAAAACTCGTCGCACAAGCACGAGTCACACTGTATGCGTCAGTTGATACGTCCATACCCGTACCCAACACAATTTCGCGGGCAATATTTGGCGCTTCAGGCATTAGCACGACTTGACCATAAACTAACTGTTCAATGGTTTTAGGATCTAACTCTGAACGAGAGAGCAATTCATTAACCACCATTTTGCCCATCTCTAATGCGGAAACGCCATGAAATGCGGTCGCCTGCTTCGCAAAAGGAGTACGTAAACCCGCTACGATAGCGATACGCTCTCCGCGGGAATTGGTTACTTGTTGTCTATCACTCATTGTTCACCCTCTTGTAATTGTTTAGCCTTTAGGCTTTTCAGTGAAATTTTATTTTGTCAGATATATCTGGTCTGACCATAAAAGTGTGATCTGATTCTAACTTTTAATTGTGCAGTTTTAAACATCCGTATGAAAATAAGCACATATAATCAGCAAAAACTTTATAACATGTTTAGTTAATAACTTTTATTTCAACGACTTACAAATTAGAGTTTTAACTTTATTTTTATTAACACGTAAGCTGAAGGTGAATTTAAGCCCAAATAGGCAATGCTTATACCTATTCATTTTTAGGGACAAATTAATTAAAGATGAAAATCTGTTAATCATACTAGCCAAACCCTTATGAAATTCATTAACATAGAATTAATTAGTTAAACTTCATCAGTTAATAAATTTGAGTATCATCATGCCTTTGAGTCGATTTCATTCTTTACGCGCTTATTTAGATAATGTCATTTTAGGACAACCAGTTTTAACAGAAAATATGCTTATCGCCTTGATAGCTGATGGCCATTTGCTTGTTGAGGGTCCTCCAGGTTTAGCCAAGACCCGAGCGGTAAAAGCGCTATGTGATGGCGTTGAAGGCGACTTTCATCGTATTCAATTTACCCCTGACTTATTACCTGCAGATTTAACAGGTACCGATATCTATCGAGCGCAAACAGGTACGTTTGAATTTGAAGCTGGGCCGATATTTCATAATTTAATTCTTGCCGACGAAATTAACCGTGCGCCGGCAAAGGTTCAGTCAGCATTACTTGAAGCCATGGCTGAAGGACAAGTGACCGTAGGTAAGCACAGTTACCCTCTTCCGAAGCTATTTATGGTCATGGCAACACAAAACCCATTAGAAAATGAAGGTACTTACCCTCTACCTGAAGCCCAATTAGATCGCTTTTTAATGCACTTAAGCTTAGATTACCCAAGTGCAGATACAGAACGTCAAATATTACGTCAATCACGTAAAGAAGCACTGACGGATGAGCTACCAACCATTGATCCTGTAGCGCAATCAGATGTATTTGCAGCACGTGAACAAGCAATGGAACTGTATTTAGCTGAGCCACTAGAAAGCTATATTGTTGAAATCATTATGGCAACTCGTCAACCTGAACGTTATAGCCCAGAACTGGCAAAATGGCTTGAATATGGCGTGAGCCCACGTGCATCTATTTCATTAGAGCGTTGCGCTAGAGCAAGAGCATGGCTACACCAACGTGACTTTGTTTCTCCAGAAGATATTCAAGCCGTGGCACCTAACGTACTAAGGCACCGCTTATTACTGAGCTATCAAGCTGAGGCTGAAGGCATCACTGCCGATCATGTAATCAATCATATTTTAAGCCAAGTGGCTGTACCTTAATCTTGAGTTATAACCACAATGTCAGTAAATGCTATGTCAGTTGAACATGAATTACCGCTATTCAGTAATGGCATCAATCTTAATGAGCAAGAGCTTATTGCTTGTCAAAGTATTGCCCGTGCCATGCCTGAAAAACGTAGCCGCGCAAAAGCCAATCTTGCAGGCCATCGAAGCAGCCTAATAAAAGGTCGTGGAATGGAGTTTGCTGAAGTGCGCCATTATCAAAATGGTGATGACGTTCGAACTATAGACTGGCGCGTAACGGCTAGAACAGGTAAAGCGCATACTAAGCTGTTTGTTGAAGAGCGCGAACGGCCTATCATTTTATTAGTCGACTTAAGTCATAGTTTATTTTTTGGTTCAAGTTTACTTTTACAATCAGTGCAAGCAGCTCATATTGCTGCCACGTTAGGCTGGAATGCAATTAATCATGGTGATCGTTTAGGGGCTTTAATTGCAAGCGAAACCGAACATGTAGAATTAAAACCGCGTAGCCGTCGCCAAGGTATATTACAACTGACATCAGCATTAATTAAAGTCCATCAAAACCAGTTAAATCATTTTGATGAACTACCACAAGATCCTCAACATATTCTTCGAGCCTGCCAACGATTACAAAGAATTGCAAAGCCAGGTTCGTTAGTTTGGATCATTACTGATGGTCAGCATTTCACAAAAGAATGTTTAGCTGCGTTAACGGAGCTTAAGCGACATTGTGATGTTGGTGCATTTGTTGTCAGTGACCCACTTCGTCAAGGCACACTGACATTGCCGAAAAAGTTTTCTTTACCTGTGCGTGATGGTAAACAACAGCTTACTTTAACTCGACATAGTTATAATGCCTGGTTAAATGAGCAATTAGCTAACCAACAACAATTTATCGAGTTGATGAAAATGATCAAAGTGCCCACTCGCTTTATTGACGCAGGTAAAAGTCTTAGTGCCCAACTGGAAGTATTACGTTAGATGAATACCACTCAAGCTAATCCCGCTTTAATGCAAATGGAAGATATCGTGCTACCACCACCGATATCTCAATTCCCTATAGCTGCCGGTTATTGGATACTGTTAATTGTTATCATCGCAGCAATAGTCATCTTGTATATAAAGTGGCGTAAATCAACTCAATATCATGCGCCACGAAAAGCCGCCTTATCGGAACTGAAACAGCTTGATATTAATGATAAACAGTATGCGAGTCACATTAATACTTTGCTCAAGCGAACGGCATTAACTTATTTACCAAGACAAGACTTTGCCAAGCTGGATGGCGAGCAATGGTATACCTGGCTTGAGCGAAGATTGCCTGTATCTGATCATTGCGTAATAGGAACTCTATTAGCTAAGCGATACCAAGCTTGCGGTTTAAGTGCAGCAGAAAGTCAGCAATTATTTGAATTAACTAATCTCTGGTTAGGTAAGAAAACACATTTTGAACCTATTAGTGCAGTTAAAAACGTTAACAGCAAACAAACTAGCACTAAGGAGGCTACATGTTCTCAATAGCATGGCCTTGGTTACTGCTTTTATTACCACTACCTTGGTTATTCAAGTCCAAAAAAGTTGCCAAAAGTAGCGGTGGCCACCTGCAATTACCAGGTATTGCCGATGCAGAAAATGTCGTAACCGCAAGCCCTGATAAACCTTCGAGAAAACTCTATTGGATAATGTGGCTTTGCCTCTTGTGTTCTTTAACAAGACCTCAATGGCTAGGCGAGCCGATTGAGCTTCCTTCTGAGGGCCGCGACTTGATGTTAGCCGTAGATTTATCCGGCAGTATGCAAATTCAAGATATGGTCGTAGAAGGTAAAACTGTTGATAGATTAACGCTAATTAAACACGTTATTGGTGATTTTATCGAACGACGGAATGGCGATAGGCTTGGCTTAATTTTGTTTGCTGATCATGCTTATTTACAAGCACCACTGACTCAAGACAGACGTTCTGTAGCAAAATTTCTTGCTGACAGCGAAATTGGGCTTGTGGGTAAACAAACGGCTATTGGCGAATCAATTGCATTAGCAGTAAGACGTTTTGATACTGTCAATGACAGTAATCGGGTATTAATTTTACTAACAGATGGCTCAAATAATGCCGGTAATATTGAACCTGAAGTCGCAGCCCGGATTGCCGCTGAACGTAATGTCACTATATATACCGTGGGCGTTGGCGCCGAAGTTCTCGAAAGACGCAGTATATTTGGCACCGAAAAAGTAAACCCATCGCTTGATCTTGATGAAACCCAATTACAAAAGCTTGCTGACATGACTAATGGGCATTACTTCCGTGCACGTAATAGCGAAGAATTAGCTCAAATTTATCAAAAGATTGATGAACTCGAACCCGTTAGCCGTGACCAATTAACTTATAGACCTAAAAACGAGTTATTTTACTGGCCATTGCTTTTAGCCTTATTAGCAAGTTTAGTCATTAGCTTACGTGGACAGATTACTATGCTAAATAATACCAAGACAACTAAGGAGGATAAATAATGGATTTGCATTTTATCCGCCCTGAATGGTTATTAGCATTAATACCTTTAATCTTGATTGGCCTTTATCTATGGCGACATACTCAAAAGCAATCAGCATGGCAAAATTATATTGCTCCACACCTTGCAAGCACCTTAATCAGTGAATCAGCACAAATCAAAAAGCAACCTAAATGGGTATTAATACTGGGTTGGTTTATTGCTGTTATCGCTATTTCAGGTCCTGCAGTTAATAAGCAAAGTTTACCCGTATTTGCCAGCGAACAAGGCCGTGTATTGGTTATGGATATGTCACTGTCAATGTACGCGACAGATCAAAAGCCTAACCGCCTTTCACAAGCAAAATACCGTGCGACCGACTTTTTAACTAATTTAAAAGAAGGTGAAACTGGACTGATAGCTTTTGCAGGTGACGCTTTTACGATTAGCCCGCTAACCCGAGACAATTCAACCTTATTGAACCTACTGCCGACATTAACACCAGATATCATGCCTGTCCGCGGTTCCGATTTAGCGGCAGCGCTAACCCTAGCACAGCAGTTATTAGGCCAAGGTGGCCATATCACTGGTGATATTATTGTCATGACGGATGGTGTTAATGCTGCGCAATATTCTGACGCTGTAAAAGCATTAAGTGGCAGTCGATATCGCGTCTCTGTGATGGCTTTTGGCACTCAGCAAGGCGCAGCAATACAACTACCTGATGGGCAATTAATGCGTGATAATGGTGGTGAAATCGTGGTTGATAAAACAGATTTTTCATTACTTGAAAAATTAGTTCAACCAACTGGTGGCTTAATGCTGCCAGCAAGAGCTGATGGTGCAGCGTTAAGCCAGCTCGAATCATGGCTTTCAAATGATGGCAGCGCTAAAGCGACTGAACTTGAAGGTGAAGCTTGGCAAGATCTAGGTCCTTATATCGCACTGTTACTTATCGTACCTGTTTTATTGAGCTTTAGATTTACCTTAATTCCAGTATTTAGCCTGTTTACCTTAGGCTTAATGATGCAACCTAGCCCTGCACAGGCAAATACTTGGGATGATTTATGGCAAACAGCCGATCAACAAGCAAGCGAGCAATATAATCAGGCTCAGTCAGAAGAAGACTTCACCAAAGCTGCTGAGCAGTTTAATCAACCCTTATGGCAGGCTAGTGCCCAATATAAAGCGGGAGATTATGAAAATGCGTTAGCCGGATTTGAGCAAGATGAAACAGCTAATGGCCTATATAATCAAGCTAATAGCTTGATGCAGCTAAATAAAATTGACGATGCTATTGAACGCTATCAACAAGCCTTAACCAAGCAAGCTGACTTCCCACAAGCACAAAAAAACCTCGCCTTAGCTGAACAAATTAAACAGCAGCAAGAACAGTCTGATCAAAACCAGCAAGGTGAAGACAATCAGTCTGACGAAAACCAGTCCGATGAAAAGCAGTCTGATGATAAATCAGAGCAAAATCAATCTGAAGGCGAACAGTCGAAAAGCGACCCATCACAAGATGACACATCTCAAGATCAGCAGTCAGAAGGCGAACAGTCTAAAGATAATCAGCAGCAACCGAGTGATGAGCAATCAAAAGACACTCAACAAAATGACGCCCAAGATAATGACTCAAGCGACAGCGAAGATAACTCACAGAATCAATCCCAACAAGACGAGCAAGCAGCGGCAACGAATGACGCTGAAATGCAAGCTGACAGCCAAGAGAACCAACAGGCTGATGCACAAAAAGATGATAAAGCAACGGATGCAGCTCAAACCAAAGGCCAATCTCAACAACAGCCTCAAGAGCAACCCGTTGAGCCGACTGATCAGAAACCTGAATCAACACAAGCTGTTGCATCTTCTGAATTATCTGAAGAACCGCTTCCTGCAGACTTAGAAAGAGCGCTTCGTGCCGTCAGTGAAGACCCACAAGTGTTAATCAGAAACAAAATGCTATTGGAATATCAAAAGCGTCGTCAAAACGGCCAACTTCCTAAGGACAAACAACAGTGGTAAATAGAATCCTTTTCGCCCTACTCGCAATTTTCTTTGTAGGGCAAGCTAACGCGGTCAGCAACATACAGGCTACCGTTGATAGAAACCCAGTAATGCAAGGTGAATATTTTGTATTAAATGTCACTGCAGATGATGATCTCAATGCGGGTTTGCTCGATACCTCTATATTGCTCAAAGACTTTATCGTCGGTAGAACCAGTGTAGGTAGAAGTACTCAAATCGTTAATTTTGATTCAAGTAAAGAAACCCGTTGGCAAGTACTTTTATCGGCCAAGAATGCCGGAACCGTGACTATCCCATCTTTTACTATGGAAGGCGTTAAATCTAATCCCATTAACTTAACCGTCGCGAATGCTGGATCCCAGCCACAACAGATGAAAAGTTTATTTGTTGAAGGTATTTTAAGTACCAATGAAGCTTACGTAGGGCAACTGGTCACTTATAAGGTGAAACTTTTTCTAGCCGCTGAACTACAACGTGGCGTCATTAGCGCACCAGAAATAGCTAATGCTGATATAAAACAATTAGGTGATGATAAAGACAGTGTTGAAATTGTTGATGGACGCCGCTTTCGAGTGATTGAACGGACCTATGCCATGATCGCTGATACTCCGGGTAAACTCGCGATTAAGGGTGCCAGTTTTTCTGGCGATATCTTGGTAGAGGCCCCTAGACGCGGTGGTATGTTTGGCTTTAATGAAAGCAGGCCGATGCAAGCGAAAGCTGAAGATAATCAAATTGTCATTAAGCCCATTCCTGATGCCTACCAAGGTGATTGGTTAGTGAGTGACTTACTCATAGCCAAAGAAGTATGGCCAGAAGACAGCAGTGAATTTGAAGTGGGTAGTCCAATTACTCGCACCATTAATATTATCGCCTCTAATGCTGACAGTAATAGCCTTCCTGACATTGAACTATCAATGCCCAATGAGCTTAAATCATATCCAGAAAAAGCAGTTAGACAAACGGTAGTAAGAGATAACCAAGTTATTGCACAATACAGCCTAACCACGGCAATCGTGCCTACAAAACCGGGAACTTATACCTTACCTGAAATCACTATCCCATGGTGGAATTCACAGCAGCGTAAACAGCAATATGCCACTATCGCAGCAAGAACAGTGACGATAACAGGGACTCCCGATGTATCTCCAGCACCGGTAATTCAAGACAATAATACCCAAACAAATGATCCAGGCTTTTGGCCTTGGTTAACCTTGTTATTCGCCACGTTATGGATAATAACTATCGCATTGTGGCTAAAGGCACGAAGTAATAAGTCCAATATTATGGTTACAGCGGCCAGTAATAACATTATCATTCCGTCGATTATTTCAGTGGATGATATTGCTAATGCTTGTGACAAAAATGATGTTTCATTAGTCATCTCATTACTGCAAAAAAGATTTACTCAGCAATGCAATAAACCGATGAGTTTATCTGATATAAGCAAGCTGTCAGCATTTCTTGCTAAAGCGATAAGTCAGTTACAGCAGGCAAAATATAGCCAAGAAACCACAAATATTGATAAAGCGGCGCTCATTGGCGCACTAAATGATACAAGTAATAAACTGGTGGTAAACTCGCCATCAGTGCTGAGTTCACTCAACCCTTAACAGCCCTGCCCCAAACTGACTGATTGAATAGCAAGCATAATTGTACTTGCTATTCATCAGTAACCTTTTAAGCTATCGAACATAATATTTTTAAGAAAAGATAAAAATGTTCGATAGCTTGCGAAATAAAAAGTCCGAACCCACGGTCATATCTGACATGCTAACTAAACAGCGACGATACGACAGCCTCGTCAAGGCACTTCACACTGATATCTTCCGATATGCCTACTGGCTAATCGGTGATAAACATGTTGCTGAAGACGTCACCCAAGAAACCTTTTTACGAGCATGGCGCGCACTTGATTCTTTAAAAGATGATAAAGCGGCCAAAGCATGGCTGATTACGATTTTACGCCGTGAAAATGCCCGTAGATTTGAACGTAAACAATTTGATTACAGTGATGTGGAGCAAGAATTGCTCGAAGATGAAAAATCTTCAACCACCGAAGACAAAACTGAACAATATTGGCTACGTAAACAAATTGGGTTACTAGAGGTCGAATATCGCGAACCGTTACTGCTACAACTTATTGGTGGTTTTAGTGGTGAAGAGATTGCTGATTTATTAGAGCTAAATAGAAATACCGTCATGACGCGATTATTTCGCGCCCGTAATCAATTAAAAGACGCTTTAGAGTCTCCTGAAGTTAGAGGTCAATCAAATGGATGATCTACAATTTCGTCGCCATGCCTATGGTGACCCAAACAGCCAAGATGACGATTTCTTGGAACAGATTGCTGCGTCTGAAACAGATGCTAAATTAGTCAGTGAACTTAAATCATTAGACAGTAAGCTCACAAATGCACTCAATATTGATGTGCCTAATGATTTAGCGGATAAGCTATTACTGCGACAGCAGTTGAATAAACATCAAGAACAGAAGAAACATACTCGATACCTGATGGCAATGGCAGCGTCTGTTGCATTAGTGATCGGATTAAGCTTCAGTATGCTGAGATTTACCCCGGTAGATTTAGCTGAACATGCCCTTGCTCATGTTTATCATGAACCTAAATCGATGATGGTTGATCAAAATGTCGGTTATGAAGATGTAAACTTCAAACTTGCGGGTATCAATGGTTTAGAAAATGCCAAGTTTATCAATCAACCTGGTAAGGTTTTTTACACCTCTTATTGTGATTTTCAAGGGGTCAAAAGTCTTCATTTAGTCATGGAAAGTGAACATGGAAAGGTCACGCTGTTTATTGTACCAACAGAAAACAGAATGGTGACTGAAGAATCTTTTGCTGACCAAAACTATCAAGGTATGGGTTTCCAAACGGCAGGTGCATTTATGTTGTTAGTTGGTGACCAGCAAGACGACTTAGAATATGTTAAGTCGGAGATAGAGCAAACTTTCATCTAAACTGTCAACATTTACAACACAATTAACCAACAACCAGCTAGTGTAATTTCATTAGCTGGTCAATAACTATCCGTTTTCCCTTTCAAAACTGTGCACTAGCTCTTACATCTGCTAGCATGTTCCGCACTATAAAGAGAATAAAACGGAAGTAACATGGCAATAGAAACACCAATTTTAATCACTTTTATCGGCTATCTCGCATTAATGATGGGGATCGGCTACTGGGCTTATCGTAAAACAGACACTGTAGATGACTATATTCTTGGCGGCCGTAAAATGGGCCCTTCGGTCACAGCATTAAGTGTCGGCGCATCGGATATGTCGGGTTGGTTACTGCTTGGTTTACCTGGTGCTGTATACCTAGGTGGCTTAGGTGAAGCTTGGATAGGCTTCGGTTTAGTATTTGGCGCCTGGCTTAACTGGTTATTTGTAGCAAAACGTCTACGAATTTATACAGAAGCTGCAGATAATGCCCTCACCTTACCTGACTTTTTTGAAAAACGTTTTGAAGACAAGCAAGGCATATTAAAACTTGTTTCAGCAGTTACCATATTAGTATTCTTCACTTTCTATACTTCTTCAGGCATGGTTGGCGGCGCAATCTTATTCGAACAAATCTTCGGTCTAGATTATACCGTTTCACTTATGATTGGCTCTGTCATCATCGTGGCATACACCTTTGTGGGTGGCTTCTTTGCTGTCAGCTGGACAGATTTCTTCCAAGGCTGCTTAATGCTCATCGCATTACTCATTGTCCCTATCGCTATTTTTTCTCAACCAGAGACCCAAACATCACTTGAAGCTTTAGATCCGGCAATGCTGTCGTTCTTCCATGACAATATGACTACGATTGGCTTAGTGTCACTTCTTGCTTGGGGCTTGGGGTACTTTGGTCAACCACATATTTTGTCTCGCTTCATGGCAATCGGCAGCCCTGATGATATTCCATTATCACGCCGCATCGCCATGAGTTGGATGGTAATAGCATTAATTGGCGCTCTAGCCACTGGTATTGCGGGTACGATTTACTTCGCTGATGCAACATTAGCTAACTCTGAGACCGTATTCATCCATTTAGCCCAAGTGGCATTTAACCCATGGATTGGCGGGATCTTAATTGCGGCTATTTTATCAGCCATTATGAGCACCATCGATTCGCAATTATTGGTGTGTTCAAGTGTTATCACTGAAGACTTCTATCGTAAATGGCTTCGACCTGAAGCTAAAGATAAAGAACTGATGCTAGTGGGACGTTTTGGTGTTTTAGCAATTGCTATCATTGCAATAGTTATTGCGTTAAACCCAGACAGCAAAGTACTGGATTTAGTGAGCTATGCATGGGCAGGTTTTGGTGCTGCATTTGGTCCAGTAGTGCTTATGTCACTATTCTGGCAAGGATATAGCCGTAACGGTGCAATCGCGACAATTCTTGTTGGCGCTGTTACTGTTGTTGTTTGGAAACAACTTAGCGGTGGAATATTCGATCTTTATGAAATCCTTCCAGGCTTCATATTTGCAACCGTTGTAGGTGTTGTCGTCAGTAAAATCTCGCCACCAGCAGATGTCGTTCAAGCACAATTCGCTAAATTTAAAGCCTCGCTTTAACTGAAAAATAAGTTTGATTACGGTGTTAAAGCCGTAATCAAACCTTTCAGCGTACATTTGTACTCTTTTTTACAAATCTTTCATGTTACCTAGTTGTTGCCACCGCCAGTGAGATAGATCACACCCTTATATCCCTAAGCCTATGCTGGTTATCACTTTTTCTAACCTTTGTGACAAGCGTTACGATCTTAATACAACGTCAATATCGCAAATTAACCTAATGTTAACAACGACTAGCAACTGGTCGGAGTTGCAGTTATCACAGCTGTTACCTAATATGCTCGCATTATTAAAGTTGGTGTTAATTGGGGACTTTGGTGTTAGGCACTGAAGAAATTAATAAACTGACGTACAACGATGAGATAAAATGATGACTAAGTTTAACAAGACTCTACTCGCAATGGCTGTAACTTTAGCCAGCACACAAACAATGGCAGCTGGTTTTCAATTAAACAGCCAATCAGCTACAGGTTTAGGCCGTGCAATGGCTGGTGACGCTATCATCGCTGACAATGCTTCAGTTTTAGCCCGCAACCCTGCTGCAATGGCTTTATTCGATGAAAAAACACTTTCAATTGGTGCATCTTATGCTGACGTAAACGTTGAAGTTACTGATGTTCAATATGGCGATAATCATTTAGGAAGTATGGATAATGCTGCTGAAGCTAAGATTATCCCTAATTTTTATTACATTAGCCCAATCAACGATCAATGGGCTTATGGTGTAGCAGCCTTCTCGAATTATGGCACTGGTACTGATCTTTCATCACTAAATAGTGGTCACGACTTCAATACACCAATTGATTTATTGGGTAATACTGAAGTCACTACCATTAACTTTAATGCTAGTGTTTCATACCGTATTAACGATTCTTTGAGTTTAGGTTTAGGTCTTGATGCTGTATATGGTTCAGGCACATTAACCCGTAACGGTGATATTGATATAGGCTTCGGTGATATGCCACTAAACCTAGTTGACGTTGAAGCTGACGGCTGGGCTGTTGGTGGAATCGTTGGTTTAGCCTACGAGTTTAATGAAAATAACAGAATTGGTTTAAGCTACCGATACAGTCCACAAATGGATGCTAGTGGCGACATCATGTATAACCCTAGTGTTATCCTACCTCAAAGTTTTGATAGCATTGAAATCCCAATTGCTGATATTGCTCAAATCGCTGGTTTTCATCAATTAACTGAACAATTTGCGATTCACTATACTGCGCAATGGACACAATGGAGCTCATTTGACAACATTAGTGTCGTCGATGGTAATCTAGGCACTCCAAGTGATGTAATTAAACATTATAACTGGAAAGACTCTTGGTTCTTTAGCTTAGGTGGCACATACGATATCAATGACACTTGGACTGTGCGTGCAGGTATTGCAAGTGATGAAGGTGTTGTTGGTGAAGTGTCTTCATTATCAATTCCTGATTCAGATCGCATGTGGTATTCAGCAGGTTTCACGTATAACTTAAGTGATAAATCGAGCATTGATTTTGGTTACACTTTAGTTGCTGGTGAAAAAGTTCATGTTTTAGAGGATAGCGCACTAGTAGGGCAAGTCAGTGCATATACTGAATCAGGCGCGAACTACTTCTCATTGCAGTACAACCACACTTTCTAATTAGCCTATTCAATAGTTTAATTTTATCGATGAAAACCGCCATGATTTCCATAGGCGGTTTTTTTGTCGTTGAAATTTGAATATCTACACCTTTCATTAGATTTTACTCATAAAAGAATTGCAAAATAGCCCAACATCTATTAGAATTTTCTTATAGATAGTTAAATTAAGTTGGTGCCTCATGTCATTCCCAAATACTCATCGCATATTTAAAAATGCTGCATTTTTAAAAGCGCCAATAATCACATCAACAAAATTACCCTCGATAAAGTTAGCTTCGATAAAGTTAGCTTCGATAAAATCACCCTCGATAAGATTCGAATCAATAACAAGCCAATCCATAAAGATTAGATCGCTCCATCTTATATTCGTCTTAATGGGCGCTTTTATTGCCACTAACGTGAATGCAAACACGCCAGTAAAAACCATCACTGTGACACCTACCTTAGAAGCCCAACAACTATTTTTTGATGGCAGGATTGAGGCGGTTAAAGCCGCGACAGTGTCAGCGCAAACCGCCGGAAGAATCATCAAACTTAACTATGACATTAACGACCTTGTTCCTGAAGGAGCACCATTACTGGAAATAACCAGCAAGGAACAAGGTGCAGGATTTGCTTCCGCAGAAGCAGAGTTAGCCAGAGCGAAAGCTAAAAACATTGAATCCCAGGCTCAGTTTTTACGCTACCAAGCGTTATTTCCAAAAGGCGCGATTTCAAAAGGCGCAATGGATGAAGCAACAGCGAATGCTTCCAGTAGTTTACAAGCCGTCAGTGCTGCAAAAGCCGCATTAATTAAAGCCAGAGAAACCTTAAACTATACCATTGTGAGTGCACCTTTTAGTGGCCGAGTTACTGAGCGCTTTGTTGAACTTGGTGAAACCGTGGCCGTTGGGCAACCGTTACTTTCAGGTTATGACACCAGCGAAATGCGCGCGGTATTTCAATTGCCACAGCAACATAAAAATCTCATTAGTCCTCTAAACAGTTCAGATAAACAAGTGTCTAACTTAAAAGTGAAGCTAGATGGCGACACTTATTTACCAAAGCAAAGCGTAACGGCTTTTGAATTTATTAATCAAAATAATCATAGTTTTCAAGCAAGGGTCTACCTTTCTCAGTCTGAACATAATGTCATTCCTGGACAATGGGTAAAAATCATTATCGATAGCAATGTTGAGCCTAGCCTTTATATCCCGGTAACTGCCATCACTAAACGAGGTCAGCTTAGCGGTGTATATCGTCAAGTAAACGATCAAACCTTGTTTACCCAAATTAGAACAGGACAACAGCAAACAGACCAAGTAGAAGTGCTTGCAGGATTACAAAGCGGCGATGTCATTTTAGAAGATGCACTAGCGTTTTTGATTAACCAAAACGTTAATAAGCAAGAGCAATAGATATGAATAAATTACCTAATGATCTAGGCTTCTCTGGTCGTATTGCCGCGGCATTTCAATCTAATGCCATCACCCCACTTTTGGCACTATTAGCTCTATTACTTGGTTTGTTTGCCGTAATGGTGACGCCAAAAGAAGAAGAACCGCAAATTGATGTCACTTTTGCTGATGTATTCATCCCTTATGCTGGTGCCACTCCTGCTGAAGTAGAAAGGGCTGTGACGATTCCCGCTGAGCGACTTATATCTGAATTAAAAGGACTCGATACGCTTTATTCTTTTTCGATGAATGATGGCGCATTAATCATTGCAGTTTTTGATGTAGGTGTTCAGCGAGATCACGCTATTGTGAGCCTCTATAATCAGTTTCAATCAAATCGACAGGTGTTTAACTCAGCAGCAGGTATTGGCCAGCCATTAATAAAGCCACGGGGAATTGATGATGTACCGATCCTTGGGCTGACATTATGGTCAAAAGACTCAAACGTTGACGCTGAGTCTCTGACTATTGTGGCAACAGAACTTGAGAATGAATTCAAACGAATTAAAGGCACTAAAGAAATCTATTCTTTAGGTCGACAAGAATTAGTCGCCAACGTAAGAGTTGATCCCCTTAAAATGAATCACTATGGCATTAGTTTTTCACAATTAAAGCAGGTGTTAACCGATAATAACCACATCTCGATGCCGGGTTCACTGATCCAAAACAATCAAGAAATCAAAGTAAAAACAGGGCAATTCCTCAACAGTATTGAAGATATAAAGCAACTTATCATCACTGTATACAATGACGCTAATACAGCAGGCGATCCTGTTTATTTATCTGATATTGCCGATATTAGTTTAAAAAGTGATATCCCATCGCAACATGTTTGGCACGCAGACAAACAAGGCATATACCCTGCCGTGACGTTAGCTATTGGTAAGCAAGCTGGCGAAAATGCTGTCGAGGTTACCGCTAAAGTACTTAAACGCTTGGCTAAAATCGACAATGTGCTAATCCCACAAAATATTGAAGTGACCCTTTCGCGTAATTACGGCGAAACTGCAGGCGATAAAGCCAATACCCTAATACTTAAATTGATGTTTGCTACCGCAGCGGTGGTGTTATTAGTGCTGATCACGATGGGAAGCCGCGAAGCATTAGTCGTTGGTATCGCTATCATCATCACCTTAGCCGTGACCTTATTCGCGTCATGGGCATGGGGCTTTACCCTCAATAGAATTTCATTATTCGCATTAATTTTTTCTATCGGCATATTGGTTGATGATGCCATTGTAGTGGTTGAGAATATCCATCGTCACATGGCAATGGGCACCACGGAGCTTAAAAAGTTAATCCCAATCGCTGTCGATGAGGTTGGCGGACCAACAATTTTAGCCACTTTCACTGTAATAGCAGCGCTTATGCCAATGGCCTTTGTTTCTGGCCTTATGGGCCCTTATATGAGCCCTATACCAATAAATGCCAGCATGGGAATGCTGATATCCTTAGTTGTCGCCTTTGTCATGACACCTTGGCTCAGTTTGAAGTTTTTAAAACATCAATCCGCAGCAACACCAAATTCAAACACAAGTGCGGTTACTTCAAGTTCAGACTCTAAATTACAAACCTTGTTTGAACGTATCATGTCGCCATTTCTCATAGGTGAAAAAGCCGCCAAAGCTCGCAAAGGTTTAGCCGCTTTTATCATGTTACTAATTGCTATCGCTGTTGCCTTACCTATTGGGCAATTGGTGGTGTTAAAAATGCTGCCATTTGATAATAAATCTGAATTTCAGATCATTGTAGACATGCCAGAAGGCACCCCTCTAGAGCAAACACAACGTGTACTCACTGACTTAAGTACCTATCTGACCAGTGTAGATGAAGTTGAACATGTGCAGCTTTATGCAGGAACCCATGCCCCCATCAACTTTAACGGTTTAGTCCGCTACTATTTTATGCGTGATAGCCAGGAGTTGGGTGATATTCAGGTCAACCTAGTCGATAAAGGAGACCGGAATCGAGACAGTCATGAGATTGCTCAATCCATGCGTGAACCATTGAACAACATAGGTGCGCCTTATAAAGCGAATATTAAGATTGTTGAAGTACCACCTGGACCACCAGTCTGGTCTCCAATCCTTGCTGAAGTATATGCACCTAATGAGCAACTTCGTGAGCAAACAGCCAATGCGCTAATGCAGCGCTTTGAACAAACTGAACATGTTGTCGATGTAGATATTTATTTACCCACACAGCAGCAGCAATGGCAGCTCACCATTGACCGCACTAAAGCCAGCTTAATGGGGATTCAATATCAGCAGATTGTTGATACGGTAACAACCGCGGTTAATGGTGCTGATGTAAGTTATTTACATGATTCTCAATATCAAAAACCGGTGCCAATTCGGGTGCAAGTAAAAGATGTGGCAAAGTTTGACCTACAGCAAATTCTGTCTTTAACGCTGACAAATTTTGTGGGTGAATCAGTTCCTTTGTCTGAGTTGATTACCATCAAGTATGGCAACATTGATACCCCTATTATTCATAAAAATATGGTGCCAATGATCATGGTGGTTGCCGATATGGCCGGACCTACTGATAGTCCGTTATATGGCATGTTTTCTATGGCGTCAGCAATTGAGCAAGATAATATTGACGGAAATAACCCCTTCCCAATAAAACAACACTTTATTAGCCAGCCAGATGGACTTTCAGATGTGGCAATTTTGTGGGATGGGGAATGGAAAATAACCTACGAAACCTTCAGAGATATGGGCATTGCTTATGCCATCGGTATGATTGCGATTTACTTATTGGTTGTTGGTCACTTTAAATCTTATTTAGTACCGTTAGTCATAATGGCACCCATTCCACTTACTATTATCGGAGTAATGCCCGGCCATGCACTACTTGGGGCACACTTTACTGCACCATCGATGATTGGAATGATTGCGCTAGCCGGCATTATAGTCAGGAACTCCATTTTATTAGTTGATTTCATCAAGCTTCAAACCGCTGCTGGCATGCCACTAGAAAAGGCGGTGATTCAATCTGGCGCAGTACGAGCAAAACCGATTATGTTAACGGCCTTTGCCGCCATGATTGGTGGTTTATTTATCATTGATGACCCAATTTTCAATGGGTTAGCAATTAGCCTTATCTTCGGTATTTTTATATCAAGTTTATTAACCTTAATCGTCATTCCTATTTTGTATTATAGCGTGATGAAAAACAGATCTTAATAACAACCAAGGAGTTACCCATGTCTTTAGAAAAAAGTATTATGGCATTTGCAGGATTTATGGTGATGTTGTCTTTGGCATTAACTGCTCTAGTCAGCCATAATTTTATCTGGCTCACATTGTTTGTTGGCGTAAACCTATTTCAAAGTGCTTTTACTGGTTTTTGCCCAGCAGCAATGGTATTAAAGAAACTCGGTATTCGTTCTGAAGCAGAAATTGCCAACGACATAACTAGACAATAGAAAACACTAAAAATATAAAAAGGAATTATCCGTGCTGCAATTACAGGTCAACAACTTTACTCATGCTAGTTTTGTTAAACAGAACTTTATAAGACTGAGTCTTTTATGCCTGAGTTTGTTAATACTGAGCTTTAGCCAATTAAGCATCGCTCGAGATCAAAGCCCCGATATCGCTTGGGAAAAGATTAGCAATGGCGCGCTGATATTAGATGTCAGAACCGCTGAAGAATTCGCTGCAGGTCACCTTGAGGGGGCGGTAAATATTCCCTTTGAAGTGGTATTAACTGAGCTCACAAAACAGCAAATGGCAAAAGACACCAATATCGTGCTTTATTGTCGTAGCGGGCGTCGCAGTGGGATAGCTAACGATGAATTAGTTGCGGCAGGGTTTACCCAAACCTATAACGGCGGTGGATACCAAATGTTGTCGACAAACAAACGCTAATTTACTAATAACATATTAAAGCTCATAACAAGCCTTACCTTCACTATAAAATAACGGTAAGGCTTTTTTGTATTTATTTGAAAACCGTTAAGCATTTATATCTACATCAAAGATTTTTCCATCGGCACACAAGCAAGATCGATCCCCCTTGGAGAGTGCCAGATAGATTGAGTTTCCCCAATAAAGCCACAAGTTCGATAAAAAATAACCGCGTTTAATGAGGCGTCTAAAATTAACTTTTTGCACCCAGCCTCGCGCGCTATTGATTCTAAGTGTTGTAACATTGCCCGACCTAATCCCTGTCCAAATGCACTTGGCCTAACGAACATGGCATCAACCATACCTGTATCAACATCTATCATGCCGACACCTGCAATATCGCCATCTGCTATTGCCACATAACCAGTAGCCGCAAATACATCTGCAAATTGTTGAGGTAAATCCCCTTCGGTCCAGACTCTTAATACATCGTCATCATAATGACCTTTACATTGTGTCCATATCGCTTGATTACGAATTTCAAACGCTGTTTGTGCATCCGCTATAGTTGCCTTACGTATTTGCATCCATGCTCCGTATTATCAGTGCCTTATCTATTCCACTGTATATTGATTAAATACTAGAAACAAATTCAGTTTCATAAATATAGCAGGTTAATAATCCGGTGATTTCCAATGACTAACTAGCCGCCTTCACTTTATCGATATCATCTGCAATAACCATAAAACTGGGATTAAGATTGACATCTATAGATAACTTTAATTTCCGTACAATATCATTGGCAGAAATCAAACCTCGGATGATATGCGCCTGCTCGTCAATCACTAAACAATGTTGATGCTGAGAGTTTTTCAAGGTTTCGATGACATCACAAATTCGTGAGTTTTGAAGTTCTTTGTAATCAATGGCTTTAAGTGAATCCTTAGTTAACATGAAATCACTGAGAAGTAATTGCTCTCTGGGGAACCCTTGAGCAACGTGTTTTTGCATTTCTTGGCTATGGAGCATCTGCAAGCTAACCAACCCCATAAAGTGCCCCTGTTCATCAATCACAATTTTGAGCCTAACATGGGATTGCTTCATCAGATGTTCAACATCAACAGCGGCAGTATTCAATTTAATGACTAAGGGTTTAAGGTTGGTAAAATCAGTAAATACAGCAGAGGCAGAAGAGAAAATGTTAATGTGCTCAGAAACTTCTGGGCGTGCAAGTTGATCTATTTTCTCTACTGAATATAAATTTAGCGTCTTCATTGTCACTTCCTTCATAGACTAAACCATAATATTACAATGAGTTATCAAGTCTAGTTTTAGGAAGTTCAGATACTATTATGATAGAAGTTCTTACTAAATTACTTACAGAAGTTCTATCGACATTTTATCAAAAAAATATCGCAATAGCGTCATAAAGACTTCTTGGTATTTAATCGCCACTATCAACTTTTTGCTAAAAACTTACTACCTAATGTTATAGCAGTAATTGATAATGGATACATCAGCTAAACGTAGACTATATAACGTTTAAACTATAGCCTAATTTAGACAAACTACCGCTTTGCATGAATGTTTAATACCTATTCAATTGAGCGTAATAAATTATTTTAACTGTTCAGGTTGAATCATCAAGCTATTGGAATCATCTGAAATCCAAATCTCGCCGTCACTAATGCTGACTTGTAACTTCATACTTCTGGTGACAAAAGCTTCCATTGCCGTGACGCTTTCTTCAGAAATATTAAACACTGATAAGTTCTTATAACGTTGCAACGCTTGCTCGTTTTGCTTCCACCAAATAGGTACACTTCGGCCAGCATAAGTAATTAACTGAACTTGCTTTGAGCGACCACAGGCTTTACGTAACCATTTTTCATCAGCTTGGCCAAATTCAATCCACAAATTAATTTCATCTGATAGACTTTTTTCCCAAAGCTCAGGTTCATCATCAACACAAAGCCCTTTACTAAATTGCAGCGACTCAGATGCATTCATGATAAAAGCTAAAATTCGAACCATCATACGGCTATCAGTTTCAGAAGGATGTTGCGCTATAGTCAACTGGTGATCGGCATAATAATTTCTGTCCATATCTGCAATTTGAAGTGCAGCTTTATAGACGGTTGCTTTAGGCGCCATGAGAGTTCCAAACAAATAAAAAAACCGAGTCTATACTGTTTAACTTCAGTATGAAACTCGGTTTAAGATAAGTTTGCTGACTCTAGGGTTTATATCAGTTAATAAACGCTATCTAATGCTTTTTATAAAATTATAACGCACCAACTTGTAGGTGTTTAGCCATAGGAAAATGGGCTTTAAACTTTTTCAATTTGACAGTATCTAATACGATTAGCATTCGCTCACCATGATTATATTTTTCAGCGATCTCACTTAATAACGGTACCGCTTCACGACTGGCATCACGCCTAATTAATTCATTAATATCTGTGGTTAAGCCGTTAGGTGTTAGTTCTGAATCACGATAAATACATTCAATTTTTTGTAACAATGGCATCGCTGCAATGGGTAATAGTTCCGCATTGTCATTTTCATCTAACAATAAAATTTCGCCATCTGCAGTTAAACTGCCAAATGAATCCTCAAAGTGACTTTCAGTGACACTATCGAACCGGTCACTATTGAGTTTAAAGAAACGCTCCCAAAATAAACGCCTGTCTTTACCTGAAGTTATCTTACTTTGTACCTCTAAGCGCTTTGAGGCCACGAAATCAAATAAAGGGCTCAATGACTGGGGAAGGATAGTTTCAAGGCGAGAGCGAATAGTTCGGGCAAATACCGGAGCTGCACCAGCAGTACTAATCGCCACGACCAAACGGCCTCGGTCAACAATTGATGGCGTGATAAATCTGCAAAAACTGGGGTTATCTACCACATTGACCCAAATACCCTTTTGCGTAGCTAAAACAGCAAAGTCTTTATTAAGCTGCTCATTGGCTGTCGCCATATAGATCACATCATAATCAGCAATATCGGCAGCTTCGACTGCTCGTCGAGTGAGACGAATACGACCTTTTTGATGGTAGGCTTCAATTTCTTGGGCTATATCTGGGGCAATAATATCAATATTGGCTTCAGTTCGAGCCAATAAATCAAGTTTCCTAGTAGCGACTTCACCCGCCCCTACAATTAACACTTGTAAATTTTGTGTATCCACAAATAATGGAAAGTACTGCATGGATTACTCACGAAATAATTTAGTAACGCAACTATAACCAGTAATTACTTGGTTTGTCATAGTCTTATTTACTATCAAAGATAATGATTTATTCTGAGATGTACTCTCATTTTTCTTGAGAGGTACTTTTAATCACAATGAAAGCTTAATTATGATTGGTACTTTGGGGAGAGCTACATTGCCAACATAACTCAAAACTACCTTCATTCATTTCATGACATTGCACACATTGCCATTGCGGTCTGTCCATATCATGAGATTCTAAAATTGATTGGGCTTGTTCTAACTGATTTTGATTAACCCAAAGATCAACTGTTTGCATTTCAGCTGGAAGTTCTCCAACACCGCCAAGCAAAGCTTCACCAGTCAATTCAACCAATATACCATTGGTCTCGAGTAAACCTTTCCATGTATGGGCTTGAAGTAAGTTCCCACCTGTTAACAACACTTTTCTATCTTCCATTATTATTCCTACTGCATTGCTCTGGTGGCAAATTTTTAATCATCCTACTTGTAAATGGTTCTTGCTGTCGAGCATTGATTAAACTTTATACTCAATATATGCTCATGATAGCCCTAAAAGGAGATCCGTATGAAGCTTCAAGTATCTGGTGTATTTCAAATAACAAATTGGGATGAAACGACAGACATCGAACATCCTGATGGTGCAAAGCAAACATCAGCAAGTATCACACAAATGTATTCAGGCGATCTTGAAGGAGTGAGTCAGCCGAAATATATTATGTGCTACACCGCCGATGGCTTGGCTGTATTTTGTGGTTATGAAAATGTAGAAGTCAGTATTAACGGAAAATCAGGTAGCTTTGTACTACAACATAACGGAAAGTTCGAAAATGGTATAGCAAGCAGCGAATACATTATTGTTCCCAATTCAGGCCAAGGAGAGTTAGATAGTATCTCAGGAAAAGGAACATTTACTTCTGGTGAAAAAGGCCAAGCTCAATATGAAATGGAGTTGAGTAATTTATGACACCTTTCACTATCACACGTCTACATACCCAATTTGGAATTATTAAAGCCTCAGGTCAATGGCACACAAATTCCACCACTGACACTCAGTTTAATCAGCTTGAACAAATGTCGACTGATGGTTGGATTGCATTAGATATAAACCATCCAGCGAATAGCCAGTTTATTGCAGCAATTCAACCTGAAGTTCATCAACACTTATTATCACTACCACCCGCTTAATCGGATAGATCTATGGCTAAAACTATATTTAGTTAATAAAAAAGCCACTCAATTGAGTGGCTTTTTTGACTTACGCTTTACTGGTTCAGTTAGCGTTAAGGCATCATTGGAGGCTGATCAGCACCCTCTTTTTCAATCTCTACTGGCATCATGTGTTCACGATTAATACCAAGCTTGATAGCTAAGTAACTTGCAACGTAAATTGATGAATAAGTACCGACGAAAATACCACATAGTAACGCCGTCGCGAAACCGTGGATCATGCTGCCGCCTTTAAGGAACAAGGCAATAACTACCACTAATGTCGTTGCAGTTGTAATGATGGTACGGCTCATTGTTTGGGTGATTGAAGTGTTAACCACTTCAATTGGACCACCTTTACGCATTTTCAAGAAGTTCTCTCGAATACGGTCATAAACAACAATCGTATCATTCAATGAGTAACCGACCACCGTAAGCAAACCTGCTAATACGGTTAAGTCGAACTCTAACTGAAGCACAGAGAAGATACCTAAAGTAACGATAACATCATGGGAAAGAGCCGCAACAGAGCCCATCGCTAAACGCCATTCAAAGCGGAACGACACGTAGATAAGAATACATATTAGCGCCACAATAACAGCTAAGCCGCCTTGTTCTGCTAATTCCTTACCCACTTGAGGTCCAACGAATTCAACACGCTTTTGAATAACATTGGCATCAATAGCTTGTGCGCCCTGCATAATAGCCGCAACTTGAAAATCACTCTTAAGCTCTTCACGTACCGGTAAACGAATTAGTACATCGCGACTTGAACCGAAGTTCTGTACTACTGCGCCATCGGCCGCATCAGTATCATATTCTGCACGAAGTTCTAATAAATCAACTGACTTTGAGAACTCTAGTTCAACTACGGTTCCGCCTGTAAAATCAAGACCCCAATTGATACCTTGTGTTCCCAAAGATACGAAAGAAGCAATGACCAGTATCATAGACATAATACTGATAGGTTTTGCGTGCTTCAAAAAGTTGAGCGTTTTCTTAACTGAAAAAATTTGTAACATGGTCAACTTCTCCTTTAGATAGATAACTTCTTAACTTTTTTACCGCCCCACATGAGATTCACGATAACGCGCGTTCCCACGATAGAAGTAAACATTGAAGTTGCGATACCAATCATCAGAGTAATTGCGAAGCCTTTAACAGCACCCGTACCAACAGCGAATAAAATCAATGCTGTCATAAAGGTGGTTATGTTGGCATCAGCAATAGTTGAAAATGCATTAGCGTAACCTTCATGAATCGCTTGTTGAACACTTCGCCCAGCAAGTAACTCTTCACGGATGCGCTCATAAATCAGTACGTTACCATCAACCGCCATACCTACCGTCAGTACCATACCAGCAATACCTGGTAGGGTTAGTACAGCAGATAACATTGACATCACGCCAACAACCATCACTAAGTTAACAGTAAGCGCTAAGTTTGCGATAACGCCAAATGCTCGGTAGTAAATAAGCATGAAGACAACAACAACAGCCAAGCCCCAAATCATCGCTTGAATACCGTTCTGGACGTTTTCAGCACCAAGACTTGGACCAATTGTGCGTTCTTCTACAATCGTTACCGGCGCAATAAGCGCACCTGCACGAAGTAGTAACGCTAGGCTTTGCGCTTCTGAGTGATCCAGTCCGTTAATGACGAAATTTCGACCAAGGCGTGCTTGAATCGTCGCAACCGAAATAACTTCTTCAATTTTAGTCATCTTCACTGAGCCATCAGGATTGCGAAGACCGCTATCCTTATACTCAATAAATAAAGTCGCCATTGGGTTACCAATGTTGTCTTTAGTCACGTTAGAGAAGATATTGCCACCTTTAGCATCTAAGTTAATAGATACTTGTGGACGGCTATATTCATCAAAAGAAGGTTGTGCACCAGTAATATGATCACCAGTTAACATCACTTCTTTTTTCAGGACAGTAATACCGCCTGAACGACGAGGGAATACTTCAGAAGTAGCAGGAACTCGACCATTGGCTGCTGCACTAAGGTCAGTCTTTTCATCAACCATTCGAAATTCAATCGATGCTGTAGCACCTAAAATTTCTTTAGCACGAGCGGTATCTTGTACACCTGGTAGTTCGACAATGATACGCTCTGCACCTTGACGTTGTACCACAGGCTCAGAAACACCAAGTTCATTTACACGGTTACGAATAGTGGTGATGTTTTGCTGAAGTGCTTCTTCCTTAATTTGCGTAAGGTAACTTTCACTCATGGTGGCGTACAAAGCGAAATTATCGCCACTACTACCATCATTAAACACCATTTCGTTACTGCGAGACTTAAGGAAGCGTTCAGCTTTTGCTAAATTTTCCGCATCACGGAATTTAATTTCGAGACCTTTAGGTGTTTTACGAACACCTGCGTAACGAATTTTTTCTTCACGTAATTGCGTTCTGAAATCAGCAATTTTAGCTTCTTCCATCTTGCGAATCGCTTCACCCATGTCCACTTCCATTAAGAAATGCACACCGCCGCGTAAATCCAGACCGAACTTCATTGGTGAACCACCAAGGGCTTCAAGCCACTCAGGTGTCGCAGGCGCTAAATTTAACGCTACGGTATATTTTTCACCTAGAGCTTCAGCAATGGCTTCTTTAGCAAGTAATTGCTGATCAGAATTTTGAACACGAACCAGTAATTGACCATCTTCGAGCTCAGCGCGCTTTACCGCAATGCCTTTACTTTCGAGTAATCCATTTACTGTCGATAGAGTTGAAGTTGTCACTTCAGCGCCACGAGTCGCTACGACTTGTACCGCATGATCCTCACCAAATAGGTTAGGAGTTGCATAAAAAGCACCAACGGCGACGATAATCATCACCATGATGTTTTTCCACATTGGGTATTTATTTAACACACATGAGCCCTCTTGGCTTACAACGACTGGATAGAGCCTTTAGGCAATACCGCTGCAATATAGTCCTTTTTAATCGTGATTTGGCTGGTTTCATTGATAGTCAATAAAACGTAATCACTTTCTTCACTGATTTTAGCAATCTTGCCTAAAATGCCGCCGCTTGTTAGCACTTCATCACCTTTGCCTAATGCAGTCATAAGGTTTTTGTGCTCTTTAACACGCTTAGACTGTGGGCGGAAAATCATGAAGTAGAAAATCAAGCCAAAAATAACTAGCATGAAAATCAGTTCCATAGTGCCACCACCTTGAGGAGCGCCTGCTGCGTTTGCGTATGCATTTGAAATTAACATATTACTCTCTTTTTATTTTATTAAAAAAAATCAGTCAACTAACTTTGTTACTGCTGGGACCTCTGGTACTTCTCGACCCAGTTTGGTGTAAAACTCTGTGACGAAGGCGTCTAATGTACCCGTCTGAATTGCACCACGCAAACCTTCCATCAACATTTGATAGTAACGTAGGTTGTGAATGGTGTTTAAACGAGCACCTAAGATCTCATTACAGCGATCTAGATGATATAAATACGAACGAGTGTAGTTTTTACAAGTATAACAATCACAACTTTCATCAAGGGTAGCGGTATCATCGCGATGACGAGCATTACGAATCTTAACCACACCTTCAGAAGTAAATAAATGACCATTACGTGCGTTACGCGTTGGCATAACACAGTCAAACATATCTACACCGCGACGTACGCCTTCAACTAAATCTTCTGGCTTACCTACACCCATTAAATAACGAGGCTTGTCTTCAGGGATCTGAGGACAAACATGCTCTAAAATGCGGTGCATATCTTCTTTCGGTTCCCCCACAGCTAAACCACCAACGGCATAGCCATCAAAACCGATGTCAGTTAGTCCTTTAATACTTTCATCACGTAAATCTTCATATACACCGCCTTGAATAATACCGAATAGCGAGTTCGGATTTTCTAAACGATTGAATTCATCACGTGAACGCTGCGCCCAACGCAATGACATTTGCATCGATTTACGTGCTTCATCATGTGTTGCTGGGTATGGCGTACATTCGTCAAAAATCATTACCACATCACTGCCTAATGAATCTTGAATTTGCATAGACTTTTCAGGGTCTAAGAAAATTTTCTCGCCATTGATAGGTGAACGGAAATGCACGCCTTCTTCGGTGATTTTACGAATATCACCCAAGCTAAATACTTGGAATCCACCTGAGTCAGTCAAAATTGGACGCTGCCAATTCATGAAGTCATGAAGATCACCATGTTTACGCATGATTTCTTCACCAGGGCGAAGCCATAAATGGAAGGTATTACCTAAAAGAATATCAGCACCAGTAGCGCGAACTTCTTCAGGTGTCATACCTTTCACGGTACCGTAGGTACCTACTGGCATAAATGCTGGCGTTTCAACTGTGCCACGCTCAAAAATTAAACGACCGCGACGTGCGCGACCGTCTGTTGTATCTAGTTCAAATTTCATAAATCACCTTGCCAGATAAACAGTCTGACTCGCTGTTGTTTCATTAGACATGAGGGCATATGTCGTAACTTCAAGTGAGGTCACAAAATAAACCCAAAAAAATACCCACCTCTGTGGGCGGGTATTTTAGATCAAAATCAATCGTTACGGGGCTTTTTTCGTTAAAAACATGGCATCGCCATAGCTAAAAAAGCGGTATTTTTGCTTTATTGCGTGTTGATAGGCATTGATCACATTATCAAAACCAGAAAATGCACTAATTAACATTATCAAAGTCGATTCTGGTAAATGAAAATTGGTCACCATGGCATCGATGACTTTGAACTGATATCCAGGATAAATAAAGATATCTGTATCGCCTTTGAATGCTGATAGTGGATTATCGCCACTGGCTTTAGCGGCACTTTCTAAAGAACGAACTGATGTCGTTCCTACAGCAACAACACGTTTACCTGCTTCTTTCGTTTTTGCAATTAAATCGACCACTCCTTGGCTCACTTCAGCCCACTCAGAATGCATCACATGTTCATCAATGGTATCAACTCGCACTGGTTGGAATGTTCCAGCACCTACATGCAAGGTTACAAAAGCAATATTGACGCCTTTGTCTTTTAACGCAGCAAGCATGGCATCATCAAAGTGCAAACCTGCTGTAGGAGCTGCTACTGCGCCGGGTGTTTGGTTATAAACCGTTTGATAACGCTCTTTATCTGTATCTTCATCCGGACGGTCAATGTAAGGAGGTAAAGGCATATGGCCAACCTCTTCTAGCACTTCTAAGATAGTTTTATCGTCTTCAAGGCCTAGCTCAAATAAAGTGTCATGTCGGGCTAACATTTTCATTTTATAGCCACCGTCAACAATGACGATTGAATCAACTTTTGGGGATTTTGAGCAACGAACATGGGCCAAAATACGCTTGTCATCAAGCATTCTCTCAACCAACATTTCTAACTTGCCGCCGCTCTCTTTCTGGCCGAATAAACGTGCAGGAATAACGCGGGTATTATTAAAGACCATCAAATCGCCGCTATTCACTTTTGAAAGGACATCGGTGAATTGCTTATCTGCTAACTCACCAGAATTACCATCTAGCGTTAATAAACGTGAGGCATTTCGCTCCGCCATCGGATATCGAGCAATAAGCTCATCTGGTAATTCAAAAGAAAAGTCTGCTACGCGCATTTTTTGATACTCTTTATTTAGCCAATAAAAACGGCCGCTAGTCTATGGCTAGCAGCCGCTAATATCAAGTATCGAGCAATAAATAGTGTTCGGTTAACAATCACTCATCATGATTATTACGACATTATTTTGAATTTGGAGGTTTAAATTGGCTGGTACTTTTGTTGTCATCAACAATTGTCAATAAAGAATCATCGTCTGCAGAAACTGAATCTTGCCCTGGTTTAAAAGATTGAGTTTCAAACCTAAGATCAAATTCAACCTTTTTTCTTTTTTGGCTAGATTGCTGTCCTAAGACCGACATTATCCAGTTTTTCATCATCCTTGATCCTTTACTGTACTACTCGAGAGGTAATCGAAATTTTTCCGCAACATCCTTTGAAAATAATACCCATGACTTTTGAAGAGAAATCTATATGATAAAACTTACAGTCAGTTGTCGCTAAATTTTCATATGCGTAATTTAGCATCATACGGTATTTCCTCAAAAATAAAAGTACAAAATATGAACTTTCTTGCTCACTTACACCTAGCTGATATTAGTAAAACTGATTTAGCAGCCAATCTTGCTGGTGATTTTGCCAAAGGCGATATAAAACACTTCCCAAAGCATTTACAGCAAGGTATTTGGCTACATCGTCAAATTGATCAAATTACTGATTCACATGAAATAATTACTGATTTAGTCAAATTATTCCCAAAAACATCTCGAAGAGTCGCCCCAATCCTTATTGATTTAACATTTGATCACTATCTAGCCTACTATTGGGAGGAATATCATCACCAGTCGCTATCTGAATTTACCCAAAAGTCATATCATAGTCTTGAAAACACTAATGAACTTCCTCAAAAATTGGTTGATATAGCCCCTAGAATCATCGAACAAGATTGGTTGATGAGCTACCAAACCAGAGAAGGGTTAAATAAAGCCATTGAAGGTGTGAGCCAGCGAATTTCAAAACCCGAGTTATTCAACACTGCAATTAACGATGTTGATAAACTTTATGTAGAAATTGAAATTGCTTTTCGTACTTTTTATCCACAGTTAATGGCCTATAGCCGAATCTACAGTCGTAAGACCCCTGAGCAGTATTTGCCTTAAATCATCTCAATAAATACCCCCATAAATAGCCTGTTTAGCCGCTATTTCATTTTTAGCAGTGATATGCGTTACTGCTGAGGCTTTTATTTGCTAAAATAGTCATCTACTTTTTGTAAACTGATGCGATTAAATGCAAATTTTTGACTACCAACCACCAAGTATCCCTTGGCTTGATATCCGATATACAGACCGCGACATTATTGTCATTAATAAACCAGCAGGTTTATTAGCTAATCCTGGCAAGGCTGCAAATACCCATGATTGCGCCATTACGCGTTTACAAAAGGTCTATCCTGAAGCAATTTTGGTGCATCGCTTAGATTGTGATACCTCAGGAATTATGGTTTTTGCTCGTAACAAAAAAGCAGAATCACACCTTAAGACACAATTTCAAGATAGAAAAACCAAAAAGGTTTATATCGCAGAAGTTGATGGCAATGTTGAAACAGACAGCGGCACGGTTGAATTATCGTTAGCTGGCGACAAAGAAAACCCACCATTTCAAGTGGTATCTGAGCAAGGTAAATCTGCCATTACCCATTATGAAGTGATTGAACGTTTTCCTAACCATACTTTAGTTAGGTTAATGCCTGAAACTGGTCGTACTCATCAATTACGTGTGCATATGCTAGCACTTAACCACGTTATTCTTGGTGACAACTTTTACGGTGATGACATTACAGCAAAAGCGAAAAAGCGTCTTAGCTTACACGCACAAATGCTGACTATTACGCATCCGTACACTCAAAAGCAACGTACCTTTTTTAGCAAGCACCCTTTTTGCTAAAAATACTTTGCTAGACGCCGTATATTGATCGCTTGATAAGCCGCGTTAAATCGAATATACGGACACAAAAAAACCGACTTAATTGTCGGTTTTTTATTATCTCAAATAAGAGAGTAACTCTTCAAATTCGAATTTAAGGGTATAGTCCAAATTTATTAAGATATAGGCGATGATGCTTAACTCGCTAAAAGCTAGATCCAAGCCTGTAATCCAGTACTATAAACATTGAAACGAGCTAATACTCATTCAACTAGCTGTTGGCTTTATTCTCTGCTGCTTCGCAAGCTGCAGCAGTGAATACCACATCTGTAGAGCTGTTAAGCGCCGTTTCAGCCGAATCTTGGATAACACCAATGATGAAGCCCACCGCTACAACTTGCATCGCCACATCGTTTGATATGCCAAATAAGCTACAAGCTAATGGGATAAGCAGTAATGAACCACCAGCAACGCCAGATGCACCACAAGCCGATACAGCAGCAACAACACTCAATAACACAGCGGTTAAGAAATCAATTTGAATCCCTAACGTATGTGCAGCTGCTAATGTCAGTACTGTAATGGTAATAGCTGCGCCACCCATATTGATGGTTGCACCTAATGGGATTGATACTGAATAAGTATCTTTATGCAATTTTAACTCTTCGCATAACGCCATGTTAACCGGAATATTTGCCGCACTTGAACGAGTAAAGAAGGCTGTAACGCCACTTTCACGTAAACATTTCAGTACTAATGGATAAGGATTACGTTTAATTTTTACGTAAACCATTATCGGGTTAACGACTAATGCCATAAACAGCATTGCGCCGACTAATACAGCTAACAGCTGTGCGTAACCCGCTAACGCATCGAAACCGGTGGCAGCAATAGTGCCAGAAACTAAACCGAAGATACCGATCGGAGCAAAACGAATAACGAAACGGACGATTTTAGTCACACCATCACTTAAATCTGCCATCACTTTCTTGGTTGATTCATTTGCATGATGCAAGGTAATACCTAAACCGATACTCCATGCAAGAATACCAATATAGTTACCGGTTAATAATGCGTTAATTGGGTTATCGACAACCTTAAACAATAAAGTATTTAATACCTCAGCAATCCCTTGAGGAGGGTTAGACCCTTCTACGCCACCAACTAATACTAATGTTGTTGGAAATGCAAAACTGAATAGAACAGCTGTTAACGCTGCAGCTAAAGTCCCCACCAAGTACATCCCGATAATCGGACGCATGTTCGTTTGGGCATTTTTCTTTTGGTTGGCGATTGATGATGCCACCAGCACGAACACCAAAATCGGTGCCACCGCTTTTAACGCACCAACAAACAAATCACCTAAAAAGGATACTTGCTCTGCTGCCGAAGTTGAGAAAGTTGCGAGGAGGACACCGAAGACGATACCGGCGAGAATTTGTAGCACTAGGCTACCGTTAGCTACCCGTGCTAACAGAGATGTATTTTGATTCATTGCTTGACCTATATTCTTATATTTATGGCTTTTCTAAAGCACTCATTTTATTGCTTTATTAAGCTCTGTATTGGTGGCTTTTAATAAGCTCTGATAGGTATATATCGGATGGGATGCCTAAAGTCTAGTTTAGTGGCAAAATGATGCGCTAATATTACCCTGTATATCCAAACCAACCACATTAAGCCAACATGTGGTGAAAATTAACTCAGTAACGTGTGGAGTAAATTAATACTAAAAAAAGCCATTATTTGGTTCCACGTAACATCGCATCTATCAACTCATGGGCATCAAATTTAGTTAACGCTTCATCAGCACCGACTTGCTTAGCTTGGCTAACACTAATCTCACTCGACAATGACGTGTGTAAAATAATATATGCATTCGCCAGCAGAGGATTATTTTTAACTTCAAACGCTAATTCATAACCATCAAGTCCGGGCATTTCAATATCACTCACCAAAATGTCAATCGCTTGTTTATTATCTGCCGCCTGCTGCATTTTCTTTAATGCATCTCGTCCATCAGAAGTGACTGAATACGGAATATTAATAAAATCCAATGCATCTGAAAGCTGTTTACGAGCGACTTTAGAATCATCGACCAATAAAATATTCATTGGTTTTAACTTTTCCCGTTGAACATCGGTCAGAATAGCTCTGTTAGTAAGGGGGTCGTATGGGAATATTTTTGCCATGAGTAGTTCAACGTCAAGCAGTTGCACTAACTTATCGTCAATACGAGTAACCCCGGTCAGGAAAACGTCATGACCTAAGTTGGATGATGGCGCTTCAATATCTCGCCAATTACATTCCACGATTTTATCGATACCTTTAACTAAAAAACCAATAATCATCCTCTGGCAATCTGTGATGATTATATTACAGTTTTCATATTCCTCAGGGTCAATAGGCTTGAAACCGATAGATGCAGCCATATCAATAACAGCTAAAGTGGTTCCACGGATAGTGGCGGCACCTAATATAGAAGGATGAGATTGAGGAATACTTGATAAACGAGTGTAAGGGACTAGTTCACGTATCTTTAAAGTACCCAAAGCAAACTGTTGAGTATGAGAAATATTAAACAGTAACAATCCCTGAGATTGACTTGCTTTACTCTTCATTTGATCCCCATAAAAGAAATGTTATATAAAGTTAAACATAGCAATTTAGACATAGCAAACTCAATGAGTTAATTTTCTATTAGGATTGTTATAGTTGTGACTCTATAGGCAATAGTGACAAGAAGTCCGCAAAAAACTTACGCCAAAAACCAGCTCCAGGTTCTGCATAAATGGTTTTATTATGAAGATGATCGAGCCAAACCAGTTCGCCATCTTTAAACACAACTTCGTAGGCCTTATTAAAACCTGAATCGTCTAAGCTCTTAAGGATACTTTTTGCAAGTTGTTGATTATGGAAAATAAGACCCATTTCAGTATTGATAAAAGCTGAACGAGGATCGAAATTAAAGGAGCCAACAAAGATCGCTTTTTCATCGATGATGAAAGTTTTAGCGTGTAAGCTTGTACGACTACTTCCTTTCCAGCTGGATTTTTTTACCGAAGGGTCATCTTTAACTTCATAGATTTTAACGCCACCCTCAATCAATTTCTGTCGGTACTGTTGATATCCTGCATGAACTGCGAGCACATCGGTTGCCGCTAAACTGTTAGTTATAATGGTGATTTTTTTACCCTGCTTAACCGCGTCTATGAACGCGTTTGTAGCATTGTCACCGGGGACAAAATAGGGTGACACAATCAATAGCTTATCTTGAGCTTGCTCAAAAAAGTAACTCAAATCGTCTAGCAGAACAGTGCCATCTGGTTTTTCCAATTTATTGGGAGGATCATAAACAACAAGCCCTTCCCCCCAATACCAATCAAGAGATTTACTTTTTAATCGATCAAGGAGAGGGCTATTTTCCAGACGTTTTACATAATCGTTGGTTGCTAAGGTCGATTCAAAGCTGACAGCTTTGCTTTTCAAAGACGTTAAATCAAAATTTACATCATTTGGGTCAACTAATTGCTCTATGCTTTGAACTTGCTCTGAATTCCAGTAAATATCAAATTGGTCAGAAACTTGATCAACCGCCGCGCCAATAGCCAATAAGTCAAAATCACCAAATTCAACATCTTCATTAGCTGAGAAATACTCAGCACCGATATTGCGCCCACCCACTACGGTCACAAGGTTATCGATAGTCAGTGATTTGTTATGCATGCGGTGGTTTAAGCGGTTAAAGTCCCATAGAAATGCCATACCTCGATAGTGACGCTCAAACGACGGGTTAAATAACCGTACGTCAATATTAGGATGATTTGCGATAGCCAATAAACCTTCATCGCCATTTACAGTGGTTAAATCATCCAATAGGATTCGTACTCTTACCCCTCTTTCTGCCGCTTTATACAAAAACAAACTGAGAATTTTTCCCGTTTCATCATTTCGGTATATGTAATACTGCAAATCAATACTTTTGGTCGCGGCTTCAATCATCGCAAGTCTTGCTACAAATGCATCAACGCCATCAGCGAGTGTTTTAACACCCGTTACTTGCTGTTGAGAGTTGTAAGCTGTAGCTACTTTAGGGGAAACTTGTTGTTGGAGTTGAATTTGGGAGTCAATATATTGAGCAAGAGACGAATCCGTAGGAGGAGACAGCTTATATTCTTTTGTTAAAGGCTCAAACTGAGCGTTATTGGCGCAACCAGATAAAAAAAAGTAAAACACGCAACAAACTAAAAATAAATAATTCGTTTTGGCCATGTTTTGCTTCCTTTCTGTTGTTATCTAATAATTTACAATCGCCGAACAATCTTACTATGGTTTAATCTTGCAGTGCATACAAGACATCAAACACGAATTGATCCCAACCTTCTGAGCTAAAAGCAATATCCCTTACATTTCTCACTTGACTGACGGCGTGAACCGGCGCTGCGCCATTGTCTAAGAGATAGTACGCCATCATGATACCCGTTCTGTCTTTACCAGAACGACAATGAATTAATACCGGAAGATGTTGTGCTTCACACTGTCGGATAAAGGCTAACGCTTTGGGCATTTGCTTTACACAAATGGCCTCATCACCCTCTTGGGGTGGAATATTTTTAGAAAACGGAGTGCAGCAGTATTTAAGCCCTAACGCTTCAATCGCTTGATCATCGACGTCATCACCATCATTAACAGACAGGATTGCGCCAATGCCCTCGGCTTTTAATTCTGCTAAATTCCAAGGATCTTTATTCGGGCCACTGCGACCAGCAATGACCCCTTCGACTAACCAAAATAACTGCTTCATAAAATCGTTAGTACTCTTCTCAATTCAGGAATGATGTTGTTTTGGCTCTAGTTTGGCCTAAGTTTATTCAAGATCAGGTTTTGTGGCATGAGCCCAAAATTCAACATTGACCGCAGGCTTGTTTTTACGTTTTTTCTTGCCGGTGCCTTCAGGTCTTGCCATCGGTTTATCTAGCTCAAGTAAATCATCAGGCATTTGCTCATCAGCTTCAAAACCGACAACTTGTTCGCGTTCTAAACGCAGAGCATTCTTTTTCTCAATAACTCTAAAATGATGATAATCAGCATGGGCAAGTAGCGTTATTGCTAAACCAACTTCACCGGCACGACCACTCCGACCAATACGGTGCATGTAGTCAGCAGGGCTTCTTGGTAAATCAAAATTGATAACAACTGGCAGCTTTTCAATATCAAGACCACGTGCTGCGATATCAGTTGCAATTAACACTTCAATATCGCCCGATTTAAAGCCATCAAGCACACGATTACGTGCGCCCTGCGCTTTATCGCCGTGGAAAACTTCAGCGGTAATACCGCGTTTTGACAGTTTTTCAGCTAAATGACGACAGCTATTTTTAGCATTAACAAATATCAATGCTTGGCGCCATTTATGCTCTTTAATGAGATGAGCTAATAATGCCGTTTTGCTTTCACGATTTACCGTAAAAGCACGTTGGACTAAGGTACTTTCATCAGCACTTTGTAACTGGATCTCTACCGGATTAGTTAATAAGCTCTCAGTCAGTACGCGAACGCCTTCAGGGAAGGTGGCTGAAAATAACAGTTTTTGTTTTTTCTCAGGCATTAGTTTTAAAATTGATGCGAGTTCATCAGTAAAACCAAGGCTTAACATTCGGTCGGCTTCATCGAGTACTAAGGTTTTCACCTTATCGAGTTTAATCGCATTGCTTGAAATCAAATCTAATAATCGACCAGGTGTTGCAACTAACACATCTGCGCCACCACGAAGGGCAAGCATTTGCGTATTGGCAGACACACCACCAAACACGGCAACCGTTTTAATCGCACCATTAAAATGAACCGCATAAGATTTAACGCTATCGGCAACTTGTTTTGCAAGCTCACGAGTAGGCACTAACACTAATGCTGAAACATAGTTACCTTTGTCTTTTGAAGAAGCGCCAGACTGACTTAACTGCTGTAAAATAGGTAATGCAAATGCAGCTGTTTTACCTGAACCGGTGTTCGCGCCAGCAAGTAAATCTTTACCCGCTAATACATGAGGAATAGCTTGTGCTTGAATAGGCGTGGGAGTGAGATATTCAAGTTCAGTTAACCGCGCTAATAATGGCGAGATTAGGCCCATTTCAGTGAAACTAACGTTATTAGCTTCAGCTTGCACAGCTGAAGTAGTTTCAGCATTTAGGCTCGTTTCAGTATCATCTTTGCGATCAGTAGCAGAGGTCATTAATTTAAGGCGCTCAAAATAAGGTATAGCCAGCTATTTTAGCGTATTTATCACGCTTAAGTTAGCGAAATAGAGCAAGCAATGGTTAATTACTATACTTATTAACAAATAAGTACAAACATCTTCTCAGTTAAGCTTCTATAACCCTTGGTATTCTCCTTCATATAACCCTTAATATGATCGTTACCACGATGCTTAATCGTAGCCCGATATAAATCACATTAAAACTTTTAGCCTGTGGTTCTATACTAAGATTAAGAGTCACTCGACTCTAGAGATAACAAATCCTGTTTCATTTTTAAGCCATAAGCATAACCCGTTAAAGTGCCATTTTTACCAATAACCCGATGACACGGCACGATAATCGCTATGGGGTTAGCGCCGTTTGCAGCACCAACAGCTCGAACGGCTTTGGGTCGATTAATGTTATTGGCTATATCCCCATAACTACATACTTCGCCAAATGGAAGCTCCCTTAGCGCTTGCCAAACTTCATGTTGGAAAACCGTCCCCGTTGCCGCCAGTGTGACTTCAAAATGTTGGCGCTTGCCAGCAAAGTACTCATTTAGCTCAGTGATGGCTTGCTGTACATGCTTTTTAGCTTGCGTGATTGAGCTAGCACTAGCGTCGTGAGTGTCGTTAATGCTATCGGCATCAACGTCATTGATCACTTGCAAGTGTGTCAGGCCTAGCTTTGAAGCTTGAAGTTTCAAATAACCAACAGGGCTGAGTTCGATTTGCTGATAAATTGGTTTTTGATTATTAATTTTCATCATTATTCCATAATTGAAAGGTTAAATAGCTGCCCCATGGACTCACTTGCTTAGCGATTTCATCACAAAACTGTTGATACTCTTTGTTGGTGAACTCTTTAGTATCCTCAACCGTCAGCCCATTTTTACGGCGTAAAGCTTTCAAGCGATTTTTAATCACTAAATCACCACTTAAAAAAACATCGGGGTCACTTTGGCCTCGCATCCGAGCATATGCAATAGTCCAAGGACCAATCCCCTTCACACTTATCCAGGCATCAGGTTCAGCATCGGGATTATCAGCCACAAACTGCCCAAGTAAATTCAATGCCGCTTTTCGTGAACCTGGCATTTTAAACTCTGCTAAACCCGCATCAGCTACTGCTTGAGGTGTCGGGAAAAACATAATTTCACGGCCAGCGAGTGTTATTGTTTCACCATAGTGTTTAACCAGTGTATTAAGCAGTTTGCTGGCTTGAACCACGCTAACCTGTTGACCAAGTACCGCTCGGCATCCAGCTTCAAATACCGATGCAGTGGCAGGAATTCTTAACCCTTCTGTAGGTGTTAACCCCATAGCGACAAGTGATGTGAATGATTGATGAATAACCTCCATATCAGCATCTAAATCGAACAGCTTTCGCACAAACAGAACAACATAATGTAGATGGTTTAAGTGCTCCGTTTTCTCAAACTGCACCGTCAGTGATAACTGATGTTTCCCTTTAACGGGCAGCACATCAATAATGCCTCTCACTTGTTGCTGTCCAATCGTTAATTCAAAGCTTCGACCATAGGATTGTGTGTGTTGATCAAGCCACTCCATGCCTTCAACGGATCTAAGCTTATAAAAAGCCCATTGCTTAGCCCAATTAAACGGCGGCCTATAATCTAACAACAAACTGATACCATTTCCTGAATCATCGTCAGTATGAGTCTTACTGGTATTTCGTCTCAATTGTGTCGGAGTCAATTGTAATTGTTCCATAAAAACTTCATTAAATCGCCTGATGCTGTTAAATCCTGCAGCCAATGCCACATCAGTTATGGGTAAGTTTGTTTGATGTAAAAGCTGCTTGGCAAACATCAATTGACGATATATGGCGTACTTCTTTGGCGAAGTCCCTAACTGGCTGTTAAATAGTTGGCTTAAGTAACGACTAGTAATACCCAGTCGCTGTGATAATGAGGTTAATGTTTCGGCATTTTCACCGGTTAAACAGCCGTTATCAATCATCTTTATTGCGCGATGCAAACTCGTTTGAGTCCCCTTCCATGCATTAGAATCCGGTGCACTGTCTGGGCGGCAACGTAAACAAGGCCTAAGTCCTGCCTGAGCTGCTTTAATTGCAGAATCGAAGTATCGGACATTTTGCTCTTTAGGGGCAGTTGCAGGGCAAATTGAACGACAATAAATGCCTGTTGTTAAAACACCGGTAAAAAAACGGCCATCAAAACGAGCATCACGACTTAGCCTTGCTTGACGGCAAACATCACCAGGTATATTGCAGAGTTCAGAGCCTGGCTCTGATGCAATACCCAATAGTTCGAGTGATTTTATCTGCATAGTGTCTGTGGCCTTAATTAAAGCTGCAAATTCGCAACGTCTAAAATGATGTTGTCACTCTAACCAATATTAACTCAGCTCACTAGCGGAAAACGGAACTTAATACCTAATCAACCTAAACATTAGCTCACAATATTTGACGACAGAGATCCAACACTTAACTAACAAGTTATTGGTTAGTTAAGGTATCCTTTAATTATCTTGCCCTTGTATGTTTCTGAAATTGAGAGATAGATGTTTAAATTCTTTGAATCCCTAACTAACCCCTTGCCCCAAGAAGAGCCGTCCCAAGCCCCTAAGGGCGTTTACGCTTTTTGCCGCCATTACACCCGCGGGTTTGAAAAGCACTTAATTATTATGTCAATTTTGACTGCTACATTAGCCATTTTGGAAGTGTCACTATTTGGTTTTATGGGCAAACTAGTTGACTGGCTAGTCACTAAAAACCCTGAAACATTGATGCAAGATGAAGGCACTACATTAATTGCCATGTCTGTCACCGTACTGGTAATCATTCCATTGCTAGTCGCTCTGCATGCCGCTGTAGTGCATCAAACTTTACTGGGTAACTATCCAATGGCTATCAGGTGGCAAGCACACCGATATTTACTCAAGCAAAGTATTTCATTTTATCAAGATGACTTTGCAGGCCGAATAGCCACTAAAGTCATGCAAACATCATTAGCTGTGCGTGAAACAGTGATGAAACTATTAGATGTATTGATGTACATCATCATCTATTTCACTTCAATGTTAGTCATGATAGCCAGTGCTGACGTGCGCTTAATGTTACCTATGTTGGTATGGTTATTCGCTTATATCGCCATTCAGTGGAAACTTGTGCCTAAACTTAAAGCCATTTCTGCCGAGCAAGCTGATGCTCGCTCATCAATGACTGGTAGAATTGTCGACAGCTACACCAATATAGCCACGGTTAAGTTGTTCTCACATACAAAGCAAGAAGCCGAATATGCTCAAAACAGCATGATGAGGTTTCTTAAAACTGTTTATGGGCAAATGCGTTTAGTGACTATCATCAATGTATTGGTGCAAACCATTAACTACATGCTGGCATTTACTATTACTGCTGTGTCGATTTGGTTATGGGCTGATAACGCGATAACCGTTGGTGCTATTGCCATTGCCGTGAGCTTGGCCTTGCGTCTAAATGGTATGTCCCAATGGATCATGTGGGAGATAAGCTCACTATTTGAGAATATTGGTACCGTTACCGATGGCATGAATACCTTATCTAAGCCTATCGAGATTGAAGATAAACCCGGCGCAAAGGATATTATTGTCAGTAAAGGTAAGATTGATTTTAATGATGTCAGTTTTCATTATGGTGAAAAATCTGGCGTGATTAGCGACCTAAATTTAAACATCAAAGCCGGAGAAAAAGTCGGTTTAGTGGGTCGCTCTGGAGCGGGTAAATCAACCTTAGTGAACTTATTAATGCGCTTTCACGATGTTGAAAAAGGTCATGTTAGTATTGATGATCAAATCATCACTGACGTTACCCAAGATTCGTTACGTGCAAAGATTGGCATGGTGACGCAAGATACCTCGTTACTGCATCGCTCGATTCGTGAAAATATTCTCTATGGCGATCCAAATGCTTCAGAGCAACAGCTTCAAGCTGCTATTGAACAAGCCCAAGCGGTAGAGTTTATTAATGATTTATCCGATCCATTTGGCAATACCGGATTAGATGCTCAAGTCGGCGAACGCGGTGTAAAACTCTCTGGCGGCCAAAGACAACGTATCGCGATTGCACGCGTATTGTTAAAGAATGCCCCTATTTTACTTTTAGATGAAGCAACCTCTGCATTAGATTCTGAAGTAGAAGCTGCCATCCAAGAAAGTCTATATGAACTAATGGAAGGTAAAACGGTTATTGCTATTGCGCATCGATTATCAACCATTGCAGCAATGGACAGACTGATTGTTATCGATAAAGGGCAAATAGTGGAACAAGGAAGTCATCAAGAATTGATTCAGTTTGGTGGAATATACGCCCAGCTTTGGTCTCATCAAACAGGGGGGTTCTTGGGGATTGATTAAGGGTCAACCATAGTTAACGCACTGTTTATTCCAACAGCTGTTGTAACTGTTATTAAGACGCTCATTTTGATGACTATCAAAACTGGGCGTTTTTTATGTCTTTCTAACAAGTAATTTTAGGAACTGTTGGCTTTTATAGTGAGATTAATCAAGACACATAGGAAATGTTCACAAGTATAAGCAATGTTTATTTAGAAATGTGAAATGAAGATGTTGAATTAGCGTGTTAACTGAGGTTTTGAGGTTTTGAGGTTTTGAGGTTTTTTGAAAGTATAAAACGAGGAAATATGGTGGTCGATATTGGGCTCGAACCAATGACCCCCTCCTTGTAAGGGAGGTGCTCTCCCAGCTGAGCTAATCGACCTGGGCTTACTTTTCTATCTTTCTCTCACGTCATTTTCTATAGAAGAAAATGGTGGTCGATATTGGGCTCGAACCAATGACCCCCTCCTTGTAAGGGAGGTGCTCTCCCAGCTGAGCTAATCGACCTGGGCTTACTTTTCTATCTTTCTCTCACGTCATTTTCTATAGAAGAAAATGGTGGTCGATATTGGGCTCGAACCAATGACCCCCTCCTTGTAAGGGAGGTGCTCTCCCAGCTGAGCTAATCGACCTGGGCTTACTTTTCTATCTTTCTCTCACATCATTTTCTGTAAAAGAAAATGGTGGTCGATATTGGGCTCGAACCAATGACCCCCTCCTTGTAAGGGAGGTGCTCTCCCAGCTGAGCTAATCGACCTGGGGCTTACTTTTCTATCTTTCTCTCACGTCATTTTCTATAAAATGAAAATGGTGGTCGATATTGGGCTCGAACCAATGACCCCCTCCTTGTAAGGGAGGTGCTCTCCCAGCTGAGCTAATCGACCTGGGCTTTCTTTGTTTCTATCACGTCATTTTCTGTAAAAGAAATGGTGGTCGATATTGGGCTCGAACCAATGACCCCCTCCTTGTAAGGGAGGTGCTCTCCCAGCTGAGCTAATCGACCTGGGCTTTCTTTTACTTACACAGTATTCTCTAAAAAAAGAATGGTGGTCGATATTGGGCTCGAACCAATGACCCCCTCCTTGTAAGGGAGGTGCTCTCCCAGCTGAGCTAATCGACCTCGCTGTGTGGGGCCGTATTATAGGGAGCAACGAAATACTGTCAACGACTTTTTTATTAAAAAAGTTCAGACGCGTTAAAAACAGCCGTCTTGGTTGATTGTTAGACGCTTTGAGGCGCCTTTACTTGGCATTAGTCTCAAATTGGCTGACAAACATCACCTCTACAATATTAATCCCGACATATTGCACTCGCAGCCTTTATGAATGCCTCTTAGTGAGAAGACTATCAATACTGTTCATTTTCAAGCTTAATTTGACTGCGCAATGTTAAGTGTCATTGACTATAGTCAATGGCTGGTTCACAGGAATGAAAATATCAAGGGTGGAACTCGCATAAGGTAGTGGTTTGGGTATAGAATATCGGCCACTTTATTATATCTGTCTATATATAGACGTTTTTGCATAGGTTAGTGTCCCATTATGACAACTAAGACGCGTTTTGCCCCAAGCCCAACAGGCTTTTTACATGTAGGTGGTGCTCGTACAGCACTTTATTCTTGGTTATATGCCAAAGCAAACCAAGGTGAGTTTGTTTTACGTGTAGAAGATACAGATATTGAACGTTCAACACCTGAAGCATGCGCTGCGATTTTAGAAGGTATGGAATGGTTAGGACTAACTTGGGATGAAGGTCCTTATTACCAAACTAAACGTTTTGATCGTTACAATGAAATCATTGCACAGATGTTAGAACAAGGCAGCGCATATAAGTGTTACTGCTCTCGCGATCGTATTGAAGCAATGCGTGAAGAACAAGCTGCAAACGGTGAAGCTCAGAAATATGATGGCCGCTGTCGTAACTTAGCACCACGAGATACTGATGAGCCTTTCGTTATTCGCTTTAAAAACCCAACTGAAGGTAGCGTTGTATTTAATGATCACGTTCGTGGTCGCATTGAATTCTCGAACGATACTTTAGATGATTTGATCATTGCCCGTACTGAAGGTACCCCAACTTATAACTTCTGTGTAGTTGTTGATGATTGGGATATGGGTATTACTTGTGTTGTTCGTGGTGAAGATCACATCAATAACACCCCACGTCAGATTAATATCTTAAAAGCATTAGGTGCTCCAGTACCTGAATATGCTCATGTATCGATGATTCTCGGTGAAGATGGCGCTAAATTATCTAAGCGTCATGGCGCTGTTGGTGTGATGCAATATCGTGATGATGGTTATTTACCTGAAGCATTATTGAATTACTTAGTTCGCCTTGGTTGGTCACATGGCGATCAAGAAGTTTTCTCAATGGATGAAATGAAGCAATTATTCAAACTTGACGATATTAACAAAGCTGCTTCAGCTTTTAATACCGACAAGCTTAATTGGTTAAACCAACATTATATAAAAGAATCAGCTCCAGAACATGTTGCTTCTTATCTACAGTGGCATATGGATGATCAAAAAATTGATACTTCAAACGGCCCTGCTTTACCTGAAGTTGTTACTGCACTTGCTGAAAGAGCGAAAACATTAAAAGAGTTAGCGGCTTCTAGTCGATACTTCTATGAAGATTTTGAAGCTTTTGATGAAAACGCAGCTAAAAAGCATTTACGTGGTGTTGCCATGGAACCGCTTAAATTAATTCAACAAAAGATTTCTGCATTATCTGATTGGTCAGTTGAAGCAATTCATCAAGCAATTGAAGATACAGCAGCAGAACTAGAAGTTGGTATGGGTAAAGTCGGAATGCCTTTACGTGTAGCTGTTACAGGCGCCGGAATGTCACCTGCTGTAGATTTAACCTTATTTTTGATTGGAAAGGCTCGTTGCGAACAAAGAATATCCAAAGCGATTGAATTTGTAGCAGATAGAATAAATTCTTAAAAAAACGAGTTGACACTTTTAGGTATGCTGCATAGAATGCGCCTCGCAGTTGAGACACGATGCAATTATTTATATTGCAGCATGCTTAAATGTATTAAGTAATATTGAGGGGCTATAGCTCAGCTGGGAGAGCGCTTCGCTGGCAGCGAAGAGGTCCACGGTTCGATCCCGTGTAGCTCCACCAATTTTATTTAATTAAAGCGTTAAATCTTAGCCTACAGGATTTAATGAGTAATCACTCTTTGCAGAGTCTAATGCAGTCCGGGTCCCCTTCGTCTAGAGGCCTAGGACACCGCCCTTTCACGGCGGTAACAGGGGTTCGAATCCCCTAGGGGATACCACCTTCTTTTTTCGAAGAGAAGAAAAATTACTAAGTAATTGGTAGTTTGAAATTTAAAGCGTTGAATCTTAGCCTACAGGATTTGATGAGTACTCACTCTTTGCAGAGTCTAATGCAGTCCGGGTCCCCTTCGTCTAGAGGCCTAGGACACCGCCCTTTCACGGCGGTAACAGGGGTTCGAATCCCCTAGGGGATACCACAATTTATTTTTTCTTGATGTATTTCGAGAAAATTAAAAAAGCGTTAAATCTTAGCCTACAGGATTTAATGAGTATTCACTCTTTGCAGAGTCTAATGCAGTCCGGGTCCCCTTCGTCTAGAGGCCTAGGACACCGCCCTTTCACGGCGGTAACAGGGGTTCGAATCCCCTAGGGGATACCAACTTCTTTTTTCGAAGAGAAGAAAAATTACTGAGTAATTGGTAGTTTGAAATTTAAAGCGTTGAATCTTAGCCTACAGGATTTGATGAGTACTCACTCTTTGCAGAGTCTAATGCAGTCCGGGTCCCCTTCGTCTAGAGGCCTAGGACACCGCCCTTTCACGGCGGTAACAGGGGTTCGAATCCCCTAGGGGATACCACAATTTTTTTTCTTGATGTATTTCGAGGAAATTAAAAAAGCGTTAAATCTTAGCCTACAGGATTTAATGAGTATTCACTCTTTGCAGAGTCTAATGCAGTCCGGGTCCCCTTCGATTAAAGAAGAGACGCCTAGGACACCGCGCTGTTTTTATTAAAAGCACGGCGGTTTCACTTTAATAGCCTTCTAAAGTGTTACTTATAGGTCTTCGTTATATTAGAAGTTAAACAATATGTCCGGGTCCCCTTCGTCTAGAGGCCTAGGACACCGCCCTTTCACGGCGGTAACAGGGGTTCGAATCCCCTAGGGGATACCAACTTCTTTTTTCGAAGAGAAGAAAAATTACTGAGTAATTGGTAGTTTGAAATTTAAAGCGTTGAATCTTAGCCTACAGGATTTGATGAGTACTCACTCTTTGCAGAGTCTAATGCAGTCCGGGTCCCCTTCGTCTAGAGGCCTAGGACACCGCCCTTTCACGGCGGTAACAGGGGTTCGAATCCCCTAGGGGATACCACAATTTATTTTTTCTTGATGTATTTCGAGAAAATTAAAAAAGCGTTAAATCTTAGCCTACAGGATTTAATGAGTATTCACTCTTTGCAGAGTCTAATGCAGTCCGGGTCCCCTTCGTCTAGAGGCCTAGGACACCGCCCTTTCACGGCGGTAACAGGGGTTCGAATCCCCTAGGGGATACCAACTTCTTTTTTCGAAGAGAAGAAAAATTACTGAGTAATTGGTAGTTTGAAATTTAAAGCGTTGAATCTTAGCCTACAGGATTTGATGAGTACTCACTCTTTGCAGAGTCTAATGCAGTCCGGGTCCCCTTCGTCTAGAGGCCTAGGACACCGCCCTTTCACGGCGGTAACAGGGGTTCGAATCCCCTAGGGGATACCACTTTCTTTTTTCGAAAAGAACATAAACCACTTAATTGTGGTTTTTTTGTGCCTGAAATTTGTGTCTAAAACCAGGTTAAAGATAAATACAGTTCTTGGATAACCACCATGTGTAAGCCTCTATGGTTAGAAACTGATTTTAAGCTGCTATCAGTTTACAACTCAAAGCAGCCCCAAAAGATTCATGTCATTAATAACCTGTAATTTGACTAAATTGTCAATTTCGCAATGACGAGTCAACCCATAACTCAACCCTAATTCATCTTCTTTCATAGCAATAGATCCCATAATGAATAACCTCATTTAGTCGACTAAGCCTGTATGCTATTTCGACCGTTTAACAAATCAGCTTTCAAACAAAGTGATTAGCTTCACAGAATGACAACTTTGTGAAAAACCGATAAGAAGTATTTAATCTGAGGAACAAACACCAAATTTAAAACAAAAAAAAGAAGCCACAATGGCTTCTTTCTAAAGTGATTTTATCGGTCTACTGATGCAACTAATGATTCGTGTTACTGACCTTTTGATAATGCGACAATCTAAATATGGCAATTAAAAGTAAACACAGTAAGCCAAAAGATCCCACAACCACACCCTGCCATTCAGCCTGATGCCAAAAAAGCATCAAATAAGGCCCTCCGACAGCCGCACCTAGATAATAACTGCAAAGATATAACGAGGTAGCTTTAGCACGATGAGAAGACGCTCTGATAGCCACAAACGAGTTACAACAACTATGTGTTAAAAAGAAACCACTCGCGGTTAACAAAAATCCTATCACGATAGCAGTTAAATTATCTAACAAGGTCAACAACGTGCCTAAGGTCATCACTAACAAAGCGGCACGAAATAAGAATTGTACCCCAAACTTTATCACCCACTTAGATGAAAAATATGAAGTAAACGTACCACTGAGATAACATAAGAATATTAATGTTGCACCGAAACGACTAAACCCATAAGGTTCAGCCATTAAATGTAATTGAATAAAACTAAATTGATTCACCATCATCATGAAGGCGATTCCACCAATTACGTAAACCAAACGCATTTGATGATCTGATAAATGGTGAACAAACCCACCTATATCTTGTTTTATTTTCACCACCAGGCTTTGCTTATTCGTTTCAGCCAAACTCTTGGTTTCAGATCTGGGTAATAAATAAGTTACGAGAGAAATTAAAGCTAATGTCACGAAAAAATTAACTGTCATTGCTTGTTGCCAAGTAAAATACTGTGACAACAACCCGCCCATCAAACGTCCACCAATACCACCTAAGCTATTAGACATAATATAAATACCGGCAGCTTTAAGTAAAAAACTTGCTGGTAACTGTTCTTTAAAATAAGCCATGGCAATCGCTGGAACCGCAGCTAATAAAACCCCTTGTAATAGCCTCACCATTAATAACGAATCAAAGTCTTCAGCAAAAATAAGTAAGACATTGGAAGCCACTAGCAACCACAAACTGCACATAATCGGCATTAACCGACCTACACGATCTGAAATCACAGCATAAATGAGTAACGAAAAAGCTAATGAGAAACTAGTAAAAGACAGAATAAGCGTTGCATTGGCGCCACTCACATTAAAATGCTCGGCAATCGACGGCAGCATTCCTTGCATAGCATACAAATTGATATAAACAACAACAGATGCAAGACACAATGCCCAAATCAAACGAGTTTCAGATTTAGAACGGTGGGTATGGGTATCACGAAGATCAGTTACTGCAGTTGCAGAGAATTCAGGCACGACTTACGCTCGAATAGGAGACAAAAAGAAGTATTAATTATTGCGCGATAATAAACATAAGCAATGATGAAAATAATAAGATGTGACTTATGCCCTAAATATCATTTCAATGATTTGTAGGGCATATACTGTGTTTGATAACTGAGTGTAATTTATCAGTACTAACCAAGCTTAATCAGTCGGTTAACCCTAACGTTTTACTTGTTTCATCACTACTTCAGTCGTGTACTTGTCATTATTGATCACTCGAAACTTTTCATAGGTTTGAAAAAGAACTTGTTCATTGTAAGTAATCATAGCCACGACACCATAATCGATATCTGAATCGATACCTTCGGCTGGTAGAGTAAATTTAAAAGGGACAGGCGCTCTCGCAATATCAAACGTTTTCTGTGAAATAATAGAGCCAGGTGTATTAAAATCAATAATGGCAATATTGACTCTACAGCCCTTAGGTAAAGCAACTTTTTCTAAATATCCCGCATATCCATTGATCACAACAGGTTCTTCTGGTGTCACCGTGACACATGCACTAAGCATTAATGTAATAATGGCTAGTAAGGTAATTTTAAAACTAAACTTCATCTTTACTTATCCTTTCGTCATTCTAAGCAGGCCTTCTTGAGTAGCTGAAGCTACTAAACGCCCTTGTTGATCAAAAAATTGGCCTTTTACAAACCCTCTTCCACCACTGGCATTAGTACTCTCTACACTGTAAAGCAGCCAATCTGAAAAATTAAACGGTCTATGGAACCACATTGCATGATCAATTGTTGCCATTCTAACGCCAGGCGTTAAAAATGATACGCCATGGGGCTGGGCTGCAGTAACTAAAAAGTTGAAATCTGAAGCATAGGCCAATAAATATTCTTGCACGCTATGATCTTTAGGTATGTTGCCACTCGCTCGCATCCAAACATAACGCTTAGGCTCTGTTGAGTCAGGTGCAATGGGATGAACCGGATTAACCAAACGCATTTCGATTGGTGAGTCTGCCATAAATTTGGCTAAAATCTTCTCAGGAATTTTATCTCGCATGCTAACAGCCAACTCTTGTTGGTTTAGTAACCCTTCAGGACCTGGAACACTAGGCATTACAGCTTGATGCTCGTAACCCTCTTCCGGCGCCTGAAATGAACAAGTCATGTAAAATATCGGTCTGCCCTTCTGAATGGCTTTAACCCGCCTAGCACTGAAACTACCACCATCACGCATATTTTCAACATCATAAACAATAGGTAGCTTTTCATCCCCAGCTCGCAAAAAGTAAGAATGTAATGAGTGGACATGTCGATCTTCATTTACCGTTTGTTTAGCTGCACTTAAAGCTTGCCCCATAACTTGGCCACCAAATACATGGCCAAACCCTAGATCTTGGCTTTGACCACGAAACAGCCCTAATTCAATTTGTTCTAATGATAATAAAGACAAAAGGTCATTTAATACTTGGCTCATAAAATTCCTAGCAGTTTTGGCAAATAACTATCGTGTAAGGTTAACGTAATAACCACTGTTGGAGGACTATTTAATCATAAATTAATCGAGATAATAGCGAAAATCAGCATTCCTTAATATTTAGCAGCAATTTTTCAGCTCTTGCGGGATCAGAACGGCGTACATAACCAGAAAAAATTGCTATGCTATAAGTCTATTCTAATTTAAATCAACACCCTGAAGCCTTAATTATATGCAATCTTGGATTTTAGCTATTAGACCACGGACCTTGCCAGCAGCAATCGGTCCTTTATTAATTGGTAATATTTTAGCACTACATTTAGAGCAGTTTACTTTTACAATTGCTTGTACCTCAATGCTGTGCGCTATTTTATTACAAATAGCCGTAAACCTTGCCAATGATTACTTTGACTATAAAAATGGAATCGATACCGATGAAAGAGTCGGTCCAGTTCGAGTAACACAAAGCGGCATGATTTCACCTAACAGTGTTAGAAATGCAATGATTTTGTGTCTTGTTCTCGCGCTTATCGTTGGCTCAGTATTGATTGTACATGGTGGTTGGCCTATCGCCATTTTAGCCGTAGCGTCTTTATTAGGTGCGGTTTGTTACAGTGGCGGCCCATATCCACTAGCCTCTCACGGCTTAGGTGAAATAGCCGCATTTATCTTTTTCGGACTTGTGGCCGTTGTAGGTAGTTTTTACTTACAAGCTGGTGAAACGAGTACCAGCGCGTGGTTACTTGGTAGCGCAATAGGTATGTTTAACGCAGCAATTATGTTGGTAAACAACACCAGAGATATTCAAACAGACACCAAAGCGGGTAAAAACACCCTTGCTGTGCGCATCGGTCAAGCGCAAGCAAGGGTATTATATCAAGCACTAGTTTATTTACCTTTTGGGCTTATCATTGGCGGGTTTCTAATGGGGGTTCTTTCAGGTTTACCGGTTTTACTTGCAGGTCTTGCATTGGTTTACGCTCGACAATTAAGTGGAGAGTTTAGTAACACCAGTGGCGAAGCATTGAACCCTATTCTTGGGCGAACAGCAAAACTTACCATGGTATTCAGCTTTCTATTTAGCATTGGTTTAGTGTTTAGCTTGCCTCAGTAGCGCATTAAAACACATGCTTTACCCATAAAAATGGCTTCCACTATATACACACTCGGAAGCCATTTTTTATCACTAGTTAGCATAGGTATTAATAGTAATTTTGAAAATACTATTAATAAAGCTATCAGTCTATTCACTTTCCCAAGCTAAAATCGCATCATCGCTAACGCGATTCAATGGATAATAGATCGCTTCATTGTCATAAAATGCCTGGTTAGATGTGGCGTTGTAAGCACAAATCATCGACCACCTGGGCTTATCTGAACAATTCTGATTAGACTTATGCAGCAAATTACAATGGAAGAACAACACATCACCAGCTTCTAGTTCCACATTGATCAGCTCATGATGCTTTATGGCCTGTTCGACAAACGTCATGTCAGCCCCTTTTTGATCGCCAGTTTTATTATGATCTAAACGGCCAATATGATGAGATCCCTTTAACACTTGCAAACAGCCATTTTCGACAGTCGCATCGTTAATGGCAATCATGCAGCTTATCGCTTTGGGATACATCATAAGGTTATCTTTGTGCCAATAACCAAAATCCTGATGCCATTCCCATGCCCCCCCCACAAACGGTTCTTTCATCATAATTTTAGTGCTGGTGTGGTAAGTATCCTCACCTAATATTTTCTCAACAGAGTCGACTAATCTGCGACCACGAGAAAACATACTATAAAAATCATTACCCGTTTCTTGCCAAATACACACTTTACTCACAGCACCTTGGCTATCTTTTTTGTCCCACGCATTTTGATAAAGCGCATCATCATTAAAAGCAAACTCTTGTAAACGAGTGATCTCCAGTGGATTGTAATATCCCTTAATGATGACATACCCATCTCGGTTGAAGTCTTCGATATCTTGTTTGCTTAATTCAAACTTACTCATGATTAATTATCCTTAATTACGATACGTTTATCTCGTGTTTATTGTTAACAATTGTTCAACAAGATAAATTCATTTGCAAGCTGTATTTATATACAAATTTATTATTTATATTGGTATAGTTAAATTAACTATCGAAAACAACATACCCGACTAAACAAAATAAAACTTAACTGTTGAAATATAAGAAAAAATATTTAAGTTTATTTTCTAAAAACACTCTGCAATCATTTTACCAAGGTGAAATCCTGTGAACAAAATGGAAGAAAAAAAATATTCGGTACCAGCCTTAGATAAAGGCTTTGATATTTTAGAGTACTTAGTTGAACAGAAAAAGCCGTTATCACAGTCTGAAATTGCTAAAGGGATTGGTCGTAAGCCTAACGATATTTATCGCGTTTTAGTGAACTTAGAAGCTCGAGGTTATTTAAACAAAGATAATGCATCAGGGCGCTATCAAGTGGCTTTTAAGTTGTATAATTTATCAAGAAATATCTCACCAATAGATGAAGTAAGACAATGTGCTTTACCATTAATGGAAGATTTAGCCGTCTCAATAGGCCAATCTTGTCATTTGGCGATGCTATATCAAAGCCAAACCATGGTAATGGTTCAAGCAAGAAGTCATTCACCCATTTCAATTAACATCAATGAAGGTTGTTTATTCTCCACTTTACAATCAACATCTGGAAAGGTGTTACTGGCCAACAGTAATCAAGCTGTGCAGCAAATGCTGCTCAATCGCGATGATGATTTCAACTCAATGAGCAAAACCCAACAACAGTCCCTCTATAATGAGCTTAACGATATTAAACACTGTGGTTTCATCAGTGGCGAAAATCAACTTTCTCACGGCATATATGAGTTTTCTACTCTAGTAGGCCAACCTGATGGGAAAGTCATTGCAGCATTAACGGTTTCGTCACTGCAAAGTATTTGGGATAAAAGCGATATTACATTTCTAACGGATACAACACTCGATACAGCTAGATTAATCACTCAGCAGTTGGGTAACTATCCCTAAATATGGCATTTAATCAACAAGCTCACTTTATATCAATACAAGCCCTTGATTTTCAGCTTATAGATGGAGCAGAATAGCGGAGAAAAGGAATTTATAGCCCTTAAAAGCTAAAACATTAAAGCAATCATTTTAATGTTCAAGGAGAAAAAAATGATTCATTACATTATAAAATACTTTGTCACGATACCAAGAAACAATCTAACCAAAACAATATCGATACTATTACTGCTTGCAGCATCATCAAGTTCATTAGCTCAAGAGACACTATTTCAAGCTATTGAGCACGCTAAAATATATAAACAGTCAGAACGCCACTTTACCCCTTTTGAATTAGTAACGGGTACCAGTAAATCCCAAATAGACACTACAATCGTTAGCGGAAAATTAACTCGAACCAGTTATATAATTCCCGTTGAATTTGAACCATCAAACATCGTCAATAATTATAAACATCAACTTACCGAACTCGGTGCTGAGATACTATTTGAATGTCAGCACGGTAGCTGCAACAATGTAAAGGAAATACAAAAGACGATAAAGCCACTTAATCATATTCCAAAATCAAATCCAGCATTAATTTCAGCAAAAGTTCAGTTAAAAAACAAACTCATCTATGTTTCTGCAATGTCAGTCAATTGGCAAAAGGAAGCCTCATTGCAACTCGACATTATAGAGATGATTGATGAACCTTTGAATTTAATCTCAGTGAATAAAAGCTATTTAAGTAGTGCTATTGAGCATAAAACCTTTAAAGATAATACCCATAAAGACGAATCAAATTCGAGCGATCACCCAATGTTAGCCCGACTACCAGGAGCTTATATTCAGGATTATCAACAATATGATTTTGGCCAAACAAAAGTATTTTCAGATGTTATAAAAGGTCAGCATAAAGTGATATCACTTGAGGGACGTATTACTGATATTAACTATCAATTACCACGTACTTATTCTGAGTACGAAGTGAATGCCAACTATCATGCAGCACTCACCGAGTTAGGCTTTATAAAAACCTATGGTTGTACAAGCACTCATTGTGGCAAATCGCGCCATATTAAAAAAAGAATAGACTCGCTTGCCCATATTGGGTCTGATGAGAGTCAATTTTATACTCTCTATACTCTCAGTCGTCCTGAAGGCAATGTCTATGCAATGACCTATATCATCGGTTTTGAAAGTGGTTTATGGACAGAAGTAAAATTGATAGAAGAGACAGCACTTATCAATGATCGCGTTTCCATCGATTTAGACGCTCTATCAGATAAGTTAGCGCAAACAGGTCACGTTGCGTTAGATGGCTTACTGTTTAAATTTGATAGTGATGAAATGCTACCAGAAGCAAAAGCAGTCATTGATGTAGTGGCTCAATATTTAACCGCTCACCCTCAACAGCAATTTTATGTCATCGGCCACACTGACGATCAAGGCAAGCAAAGTTATAACCAAGTGCTATCAGATAAACGTGCGCAAGCTGTTGTGAAGCAGCTAACACAAAATCATGGTATTGCTAAAAAGCAGCTAACAGCAAAAGGCGTTGGTGAATACTCACCTATCGGCAATAACACCAACGATGTGGGTAAAAAACAAAATAGACGGGTTGAATTAGTGCTTAGATCAGATTCAAAATAAGCATCTACCTATTTACCGCAATAAAAAAGGCTTCTCATTGAGAAGCCTTTTATCATGATCTTATTAAATCAACATTATACTTTTGACAGGACGCGCTCTTTAGCACTCCAATCTAAATGATATTTCTCACCAACAGGTTTATCTGTGCGTTCAAAGGTATGTGCACCAAAGAAGTCACGTTGGCCTTGTAATAAGTTTGCTGGCAATGTTTCGCAGCGATAACTATCATAGTAAGCAATAGCAGAACTAATACAAGGCGCTGGTATGCCCTGCATCACAGAAGCCGCTACTGTTTTACGCCAGTTCATATGCTTAGTCGATAAGCTTTCACTGAACGTATCTGCCATTAACAAGTTAGGCAATTCAGCATTATCTTGATATGCCTGTGTAATTGACTGCAAGAATGTGGCGCGAATAATACAACCCGCGCGCCAAATTTTAGCAATTTCAGCAAAATCTAATGTCCAGTTTTGCTCTTTTGCCGCCATTGCCATCAGCTGGAAGCCTTGGGCATAACAACAGACTTTAGCGCAATATAACGCGTCTTCTAAATTAGCAATAAATGCTGCTTTTTCTGCATCAGAAAGCGTTACAGCGGCTGGGCCAGATAACTTACTTTTCAATTGCACGCGTAAATCTTTTTGAGTGCTGACAGCGCGAGCATAAACCGCTTCTGCAATCGTTGGCGCTGGGCAACCAATTTGTAAACTGCTTACAGCTGTCCACAGTCCGGTACCTTTCTGACCCGCTTTATCAAGGATCATCTCAACAAGGGGTTTACCCGTTAACGGATCATCTTGTTGAAGTACTTCAGCACTGATTTCCATCAGGTAGCTGTTTAAGCTGCCTTTGTTCCAAGCACTGAAAATATCACCGACTTCATGAGCCGATAAACCTAAACCATCATGCAGTAATTGATATGCTTCGCAGATTAGCTGCATATCAGCATATTCAATGCCGTTATGAACCATCTTCACATAGTGACCAGAACCTGCAGGACCGATGTAAGTGGTACAAGGTTCACCTTCAATAACAGGGTTCCCTGGTTCAAAACGTTCAATAGGTAAACCTGTAGCAGGATCAACTTTCGCAGCAATCGCTTTCCAAATAGGCGCAACATATTGCCACGCAGCTTTATCGCCACTCGGCATCAGTGAAGGGCCGAATCTTGCGCCGACTTCACCACCAGAAACAGCCGAACTAAAGAATACAAATTGTTCTTTATAACGGGCTTCACGGGCTACTGTATCAGTCCATAAACTGTTACCAGTATCAACCACGATGTCATCTGACTCGATGCCCGCTTCGATAAGTGCATTACACACACCATCAACTGGTCCACCAGCGGGAACAGAAAGCACAATGACACGAGGTTTAGCTAAAGAAGACAGCATTTCGGTAAGATTATTACAAGCCAGCATTCGGGGTGCTGTATTGGCTTTTCTTTCCGCTTGTTCTTGATTAATGGCAGCATTAACTTTGACAGTATCTAAATCAAAAGCAGCAACCTGGTAGCCATTATCAACGATGTTTAACGCGAGATTTTTGCCCATAACACCGAGGCCGATAACGCCGATGTCTGAACTGAATGATTGGGTTTTCATTTATTATTTTCCAAAGGTCGCAGAGATTAATCGCGCGTAGCGAATCCATTTGGAGCGTGATTATACTGATTTCTGTAACTAAATTACAGTCTCAAAATGTGCACACTCTATTGCAGAAACTGGAAGGCTACATGTTTAAAGGGATACCTTTCAACATTAACACTTAAAAACAATGAGTTAATGGAAGTGTCATTAAAAATTAAATGACTTAAGTCGTTAATGACATATCACTTACATGGGTATTTTTTACATTGCGAGTACAGTTAGTGGTTAGTTGATAGTCATGTTGATAAATTAAAAGGCTAAAACTTTTCAGTTTTAGCCTTTTATAGTGAAAAAATTCACCTTATCTTGCAGGTTTTTAATTCAAACCATACTTTAGTTTAGTCCATGCATCACATCTATGCCCTTGCTCTTACCTTCAGCATGACAAGTCATACAGCTTTCACTGCCAGGCTGATATATAGCACCTGATGTGGCATCAACTTGGTAAACCCCGCCAAATGACTCTGCATGTGCAGACCAGTTTTCAACGTTATTATGACAAGTTGCACACACTGCGACAGTGGGAGAGTATTCTGCAATCTCGCCTGCAACAGTTGCCTCTTTGGTCGCCACAATGACAGAAGGCTCATCAAATAAATTTTCCAGCGTTAATTGGCCTTCATCATGACAGGCACGACAATCGTTGGCTTCTGCAGGATATGTCATCATTTCACGCTCATCACCTTTGTAACCTTGAGTTGTGCGAGTGTTAGCATGTAAAGAATGCACTAACTCACGATAACCTAAACTATTCTCAATGGTTCTGAAGGCTTTAATGCTCGCATCACCTGGCGTGTGCTTATAACTTGCATTCAAGTATTTAACCATGTCATTGGTATGACAACTTTTACAGCTACCATCAGCAAAACCAGTCGCGACTTGAGGAGCATGGCATGCACCACATGTACGCCCATTACCTGGAGTCGATACCTTACTGTGTGCATCATTTACACGAGCTTGGAACTGATTATCATGACAAGCGGTACACTTTTGCTCGTTAATCACTTCATTGTATACAGAAACGTCTTTAGTCAATGCAATTGCAGCGTTCGCAGGAACTTCAACCGTGGTCGCTGTCAGTGATTCACATGAGGTCACAATACTTGTGGCCTCATCACCACAAATAAGCGCTTTAGCATACAAGGTACCGGTATCTGTTAGTCCGAAATCAGCAACATTAATATGACTAATCACTGCAGTAATTTTATTAGTCTCTCTGACTAAACTAATATCATCATTGTCACCAATAATATTCCAAACTAGACGTTGACCATTATTGATAGGTAACTCAGTTTGATTTTCATTGCCTGCTGCCACTAACCATAAACTATCAAATGACGGATCAAGTTCAGGGTTTATGCTCAGCGTATCGAAAGTGAGTTCTGCCGTTAATGTACCTGCATCACTATCTAATGCACTGCTTGTTATTTCGAATTCATACTGTGATGTAATAATGTCATTAATATTCACATTGGCATTATGAAATATTGCCGAGCCTTGTGGGTTGTTTGAATCTGGGTGACAACCACTACAACTCATTTCCCATGCATTTGGAAATGCATCACGGTCATGGAATAAACCAACAGCCGTTCCATTCCAGCTTTCTGGTGCATATTTTTCATGACAACTAAGACAAGTTTCTTGACCCGGATATTGATAGAAATCAGCTTGCGGTGTTGCATTTTCAATATGACATTGCTGACATTGATGCATATCACCAGGATAGGTCACCTCACTGTAATCATGCACAGACCCTTTGTAGCCAATAACAAGGTAATCACTTTTGTGAATTTTGTGTACTAGTGATGCCATGCCAATACTCACACCCGTTTCAGGGTCGCCTGAGTAACTGGTATGACACATAACGCAGCCTTCATAATCAAAGCGCTTGCTACCATGCATTAAGATACTTTTATCAGAAGCTAAATCAGTAGTGTGACAACGAACGCAGCTTTGGTCTGCAGCAATCAGCACTCGACTGTCAGCTTCATCAGCAGCAACGCCGGTGCTAGGATCAAAATCAAACGTACTGTTTACCAGCATTGATGATGTTTCTGCACCTGAATAAGGCAATAACTCAAGATAGATACGATGAACTTTTTCAGCATCATACTGAGTATCAATGGCATCAATTGCTGAATAGTTTTCTAAGGTTTGCGTAAAAGTATAACGATATAAACCGTTGCCAACCGACTCTAAGCAAGTGACTCCACAACCTGATTCTATGCTCGCTTGCCATTGGGTTCCTTTATTAACATCCCAACCCTCTTCTAAATCGTTATCAGCAACATCACCTGGTTCAACTACATTATTAATGTAGCTGGTCCATTGTGGAGATAGGTCTGTTTCTGCAGTGCCAGTCACTGGCTCTTGCTCACTATTTAAAGGTCTAATGCGCCTTTGTTGATCGCCCAACTTTGCGATACCTGCGCCAAGCGTAGGGATGGCATCGACTTCATCTAAGCCAACAACTGCCACACCATTCTCGTTACTTAAATAAAAATCAAACGAAACAGCTAAGTCATCACCAATTGTGACTGTTTCTATAGAGGCTTTTAAGGTTTTTGCGGAATAAATTGAAATATTCACATCACCAGGAGTACCGTCCTCTCCATCAGATCCATCCGAACCATCTGAACATGCGGTGAGCGCCATCATAGGAATTAACATTAATGGCGTGACTAGCCACTGTTTATAATTACCAGTTAGTTTTACCTTCATCATAGGTGTTCCTTTTTATTTTAGTCACATACTATTTTTATTTACTTATAATAATTGTTTATTTAAATAAATCTTATTGTGATAGCAATCAAGTAAACAATTAAATTAATGAATTATTTTAAAATAACTTTAATTTGATATTAACGATTCCAATTAATAATATTCAATATGTAGAAGCTGTAATTGCAAAATATAAAAACGTTTAAAATCATAAATTAAAAATGAAAATCACAATTCCACCTTTTAGAATACACCCCATAAAAGTGTGACCTGCAATATATATTCAAAGAATTAAGATTAATTGCATTTCAAATGTGATCATAATCAAATTGTTTTTAATTTAGTTCATTAATACTCAAGTGAAATAAAAGAATAATTATATTTTGAATTAATAACTAAAAGGAAATAAAAAATGATTACAAGGAGAGCGTTGCTTGCCAATGGTGCAAAGGTCGCTGTTGGTACTGTTTATTACGGTACTTTAGTCAGTTTTTTAACCGGTTGTGGCAGTAGCAGTGATGATGATACTGATACAGATAAACCTATCGTTGAAGTCCTTCCTGGCGGATTAATGGTCGTAAACCCTGTGATGTGCGTTGGCTGCCGTCGCTGTGAGATTGCCTGCAGTTGGAGTCACGGAAAATCAGCGGTGAGCCCAAGCACAGCAAGAATTAAAGTCGCTAAAAATCTTAACTTTGGACCACATGGTGTCCAAGATAATTACGAAGACCAGCGCGGTGAGCAAGGCGACGGTACTATCGTTCCTTCAACCTGTCGTCAGTGTGATGTCTGCATGACAGTCTGCCCTCAAGAAGCTATTTCGATAAACGAAACCACAGGCGCAAGAGTGGTAAATGATTCACTTTGCGTTGGTTGTGGTTATTGCGCCGACAAGTGCCCGCAACAAGTCATTACCATAGATAAAATAACGAGAAAATCTCTCAAATGCGATCTTTGTGAAGGTAACCCTAACTGTGCTCAAGTTTGTCCAACTGGCGCAATTAAATTTTATACCTGGGAAGATGCAGTCGCTGAAGTAGAACTCCATGAGAAATATCTCGCTCTCGTTTAAGTATTATTTATCTCAAGGGATAATTTTTAAGGAATCATTATGAGCAATAAATTTGGCGGCTGGGCCGGTTATGTATTACGAGTAAATTTAACAACGGGTTTAATCACAAAGGAAACAACTGAAACATACCACGATTATATTGGCGGCATGGGCATTGGTTATAAAGTGTTATGGGATAATCATGCGGATGGTATTAAAGCCACTGACGAAGAAAATAGATTAGTTATTTCAGCAGGCCCATTAAGTGGTTCAGGAGCTATATGTTCAGCAAGAACCACGATTACGTCTCGTAACCCCGTTATCAGAAATCACTTAATTACTGACGGACACTTTGGAGGGCACTTTTCTCCAGAATTAAAATTTGCAGGATATGACGCAATCATCGTTGAAGGTAAGTCTCCAACGCCTGTTTGGCTAAGAATTGAAGATGATAAAGTTACCCTTGAACCCGCAGATTCATTATGGGGTGTAGGAATATTTGATACTTTCGCTACCATCAGTAAATTAATGGGCCAACAAGCTCAGGTGGCAGCGATTGGTCCAGGTGGTGAAAACCTCGTCGCACAATCAACCATTCAAACCCAAGGCGGTCACTCTGCAGGTGGACATGGTTCAGTATTAGGCTCTAAAAAATTAAAAGCGATTGGTATTATTGGTACCGGTACAGTGGATATTGCAGAAAGCACCACCAATGAACAACTGCGCGCATTAGATGATCATATTCTCGGTATTATTGGTGCCAATAATAACGGCGTTGTACCAAATCAACCGCAGTCTTGGGCTGAATACAGCAGCACTACAAGTCGCTGGCGTGGCGGCCCGGGGGTAACGTGGGGCGCAGCTGACACTCCTGTCATATTAGAAGAAACCCCATGGGATGATCGCCAAAAAGTGGCAATGCGTACCTCTATGGCAGAATCATATTTTGGCCGCGAAGAAGCAAATAAAATCTTTAAACGCCCAGGTGGTTGCCATTCATGCCCTATTCGCTGCTTCTGTGAAATCAAAAACCCAAAAATGAAGACCGAATATAAGCTACCGACTGAAAACATCACTAACGTATGTTTGGGCTTCCTTGATCCTTGGTATGCGATGGGAAAACCTAGCCATGGCGAGAAACGTACCGACATTCAAACTGTTGGCGGCTATTACATGGATAACTTCGGTATTTGGAGTGCCTACGGTCAATTATCTCACGTCATGCGTGAATTTACAGCCCGCTCATTTTGGGAAATTCTATTACCTGCAGATGAGTTTGCCGCTATAAACTGGGCGCAATATGCTGATTTAGATGCCCACTTCATGCAAGACTTTTATACCCGCATTGCTTACGGCGCATCTTATGAAGGCTCAAACATTCTAGGTCGTACTCTTGGTAGAGGTTTACATAATTTTATCAACGATGATGGTGAACTATATCACTTAGAAGATATTCTGAATGAAGTTGAATCACCAAGAATGGCGGGATTAACATTCGCACTCGAATCAGACGAGCACTATGAATTCTATGGTAAGGCATATAGCGTATTCTTAGATAGTCACCTAAAAGTATTTAACCGTTCAATGGTGGGTGGCGTGCATCATGCTAGTGAGTCAGCGGGTCAAGTTGGCGCATTACTTAACACCGTATTTAATCGCGACCCGCAGTGTCACTCACATATTAACTTAATCAATTGTGGCCTTCCTTGGGCAAAAATTGCCGAAGTAGCTGAATCAATGTGGGGGCCAGGCGCATTTGATCCAGTCAAACATTACACCGCAATGAACACCTCTAAAGCTAAGTTTGCTAAATGGTGTTTAGTTAAAAACGTACTGCATGATTCCCTGACTTTATGTAATTGGATGTTCCCATTATTGGTTTCTCCAGATGTAGAGAAAGATTACCTCGGTGATAGCTCAATCGAATCACAAATGTTCTCTTTAGTTACAGGGGTTAAAACCACTGAGCAAGAGCTTGATGATAAAGCCGAAACGGTACTGCAACTTCATCGTGCATTAACAGTATTGCAAATGAATGAGCCAAATCAACGTGACAATCATGATGTGCTCGCTGAATGGGTATACGATTTAGACAGTGACAAAGCCTTTGGCGATGAAGGCACGATTAAAATGGATCGTGATGACATCCAAGTGGGTTTAGACATGTTCTACGCAGAAATGGGCTGGGACAACGCAACAGGTGTACCAACACGTGCCACCCTTGAAAAATTCAAGCTTGGGTATGTTGCCGATAAACTTGAAGGCCTAGGGCTATTACCTGCTTAATTGAGTGGTGAAATTATGATTGAGTTAGTTGATTACATTCGCTTGTTAAGTCGTGATGGTCGTTTAGTCACTGCAGAACAGATTATTGCTGTTGCAGGCTTAGAACTTGAAATCGAAGATGTTAATGCTGCCCATCAAGAATTAATTAAAGATGAGCAATATGCCGATATCCTTATCATCATGGGAAAAGAAGATTTTTACTTTTACTCAAAAAAGTACATTGTAAAAAGCTATGCTGAGCAATGGATTGGCGTCAACGATGGTGAGTTACTCAACACCATGGTTAATTACATTCGACGCTATGCAGCGTTAGGTGAATTGGCTGCGGCAGATAATTTTGCCCATCCTCCTTATAATCTAAATAAAGATGAGCTAGCGGGGTTAATAAAACAGTTCCAAGCGGTAACAGGCTATGAAGATATCAAGTTGAATATTGCTAATGATGGAACCAAACAATTTTTCTCAACTAACTCAATTACGGTCACCTATGCCGCGGTTTTAGCTGATGTTGATCCATTTGAGTGGTCAGCCTAACCTAAAAGTATTAGTGTAAATGAGCAATAACAGTTAATAAGTGCCAAATTATGATTTGGCACTTATTTTCTCATAAAACATATTTAACTTATGAGATAAATAACATAGATAACATACTGTTATTCAGTAATAAAAATCATTCCACTCCGTTGACCTCTGCGAACTATCATTTACAGAGCATAAACCCGCAAATAGTGTGACTAAGTTAATAGTTAATACAATCAGTCAAAACCTTCTATCCCTAAGTTGGTATATTTTATTGTATATGTATTTCACAGATATACGTAATATAGGGGTAAATTAGCCAATGATGACCACCACCACTCAAGAAAAACTTCAGCATCTTGACTACATGACATTATTAGTATTTTTAAGACTCTATGAGTTTCAAAGCGGCAAACTGACAGCTGAAGCTTTTAATGTGCCTCAATCAAAAATTAGTCGTTGTCTATCAAGATTACGTGATGGATTTGATGACCCACTCTTTATTAAGAAAGTAGCTGGCCTTGAAATAACTGATAAGGCACAACGCCTTTACCCAATCATCAAAAAAATCGAAATTAACCATATCGATTTAGCGCAAGAAATTGAAAAAAGTAGCACTAATCTTCATAACGAAATTACCATTCGGGCTCCTTCTGGATTTACCAATGGCGTATTAAGAAAGCTATACAACTGCACTTGCCATAATTCATGCGTTAAATCTGCAGTGCTACAAGACAATGGCCCAAATGATGAAGAGTTACTGCTCAATAATCATTGCGATGTTGTCATTAGTTGCCAACCTTCAACCCATGTTGGTATTCAAAATCAAAAGATTTGTGAAGTCACTGATACTTTTGTAGTCGCAAGACTTGATCACCCTATTTGGGATGAGATTTATAAGCCAATTTTAGACCGTGTACTCAACTACCCAGTCATTTTGACGGAAGTATTACACTTTAATAGTGAACTTGAGGCGACACCACTGAAGCAGTTTGCAGATAGTCGAAAGCGAGAGCTTAATGTTGCCGCTAAAACCAATAACCTTAATGAGATATCAGACTTCTTAATTGGAACTGATGCTATTACGCTGGTGGTTTCACAGGGTGCGGTTGATTACTTATCGCAAAACGATGATATTCGAGCACAAATAGTCCCAAAAGTTGAGCGTATGGAACTAATGCGAAATAAACCCAACATGACGCTTTATATGCAAACGAGAAAATCAGAACGTAAATTATCAAACTGCATTAAACAAAAACTGGCAGACTTGATCACCGTAGGGGCGAATGGTTGCATTAAAGCATCGCAATTTGAACGAGGATAACGAATAAGTTGCCAACCATTAAATGAAGCATTTCGTTAATAAGAGCAGTAAAACCATAATTTGCAGCTCTTATTATTGAGCGCTTTCCCCTCCCCTTTTTTGCCTTCTGTTTACTCTCTACCCGCTGGCAATAAGCTGGTTTCTAACTGAATATAGTCAAATCACGTTCCCATCTACAGCAGCTATCTCATATCAATCTCATAGGTAACTATCCTAGTTAACTCATTCCGTATTTGACAGCGTTACGCCTTACCCGCAAGATAATCAAAAGCAATTAAACGTTTGATTGAATTTTTAACTGTCGAACGACTTATATTAAAACTCATAAAATTAACCATAAATGTTTGCCTCATAAAGAATGGAATCCACATGCACAGAAAAAATATCATCATCACTGGAGCCAGTTCAGGGCTTGGCAAAGGCATGGCAATTGAGTTTGCTAAACAAGGCTGTAATTTAGGATTATGTGCTCGTCGCACCGAGCGCCTTGATGAACTCAAAACTGAATTACTGGCAATCAATCCACAAATTAACGTTTGGGTGTTAGCCCTTGATGTGAATAATCATCAACAAGTCTTTGAGGTGTTTGAGCAATACCAACAGCTAATGGGACAAGTCGATCGTGTAATCGTTAATGCAGGTATGGGCAAAGGGGGATCGATTGGTACCGGATTATTTGAAGCCAATAAACAAACAGCACAAACTAACTTTGTTGCAGCGCTTGCTCAATGCGAAGCAGCAATGAAAATTTTCAGAGAACAAAATTCAGGGCATTTGGTCACAGTGTCATCTATCAGTGCAGTAAGAGGTTTTCGACGTGCGATGACAGTTTATGCCGCAACGAAAGCCGGCTTAACCTCACTCACCGAAGGCATTAGAATTGATGTCATGCATACGCCAATAAAAGTCACTTGTGTACACCCTGGCTATATCAAAACTGAGATAAACGACCACGCCCAAGGCGCGCCCTTTATGGTGGATGCACAAACAGGTTGTAGAGCGATGGTTAAGTCAATCAATAAAGAGCCTGCAACGTGTTATGTACCCAGTTATCCTTGGGCAATACTGCAGTTGATACTAAGAATCCTGCCAGCAAGTATAATGCGAAAAATGAGTTAAAAATCGACTCCCTGACTTAAAATCATGCGTTTTGACATGAAATTTGTTCAAAAAATAATTTGATGCCGTTTCATCAAAAAAGTTTCAATGTTCTAGTTTTATTCATATTTCATACACAAAAAAAGCAGACATCTGTCTGCTTTGTGTTAACTCGAAAAACCGATTTTTTTACATTACGATTATTTACTTCACTTCAGTAATATTAATCGTGCCTTTACCGTAAGTAGGGTGCCCCTTCTTTTGTTCTGCAGGCAAGCGGTTAATGCAATAATTGATATAAAAGATACTGAATAATACCGTTAATACTTTATTGATTTTGTACTCAAAGCTAAAATTAACTTGAGCATAATCTTGCAATGCAGCCCTCGCTCTAAATGCCCAAAACACATAAAGAATAAAAGCTGCAAACAATAATAAACTGCCAAAGCCACTCACTAAACCTAAGTCACTATGAGATAACATACCGCCAAAACCGAAGCTAACCGCAATGCTCATAATGAACGTATCATCGGCAGTGCGAATTGAGGTTATCTTATCCATTTTAGGGTATTTTGCAAATAGCCAAATAATTGGATAAATCCCACCAGTAAATAATGTTAGCCAAAATAACCGACTGGTTTTTGTATTGATCTTATCTGGTAATTCTTTAATGTTGTTCATTCTAGCAATACTCAATATTTAGCTTGATGGGTTAGGGAGACGTTTCTGGTCAGTTTGCACAAATCCACTCTGCATTATCACAACCGACGTGGCTGTAATCAGCTTGTAAAATAGTACTATAAATCAGCAATTAACTGACACTTAAGGTTCTCTTATCTGGATTTTAGATCATTTCTATCATTTGGCAATATTTCTATCTCCCAGAATCCAGATAAATACTTAGACTACACAGCTATAAAGCGTCAAAACTAAAAAAACCTCTTGAAAAACTACCTTTAAAAGCAGTAAACCTTTACTCAAACCTTTATGGAAACCGGCACCAAAAGAAAAACGAACACAGGCTTATAGCCGGTGTTCGTTTAACATGACTTAGTTCGCTAATTCACCCTACCGAGTTAAGCCGTAAGTTCTTTAGCTAGCGCATCGGCATAGCCCATTTTCGTTAGCGCTGTTCGAATGATATCGAGCGTCATCGGGTCTTCGATGGTGGCTGGGACGGTATATTCATTATTGTCAGCAATCTTTCGCATAGTGGCACGTAGGATTTTACCAGAACGGGTTTTAGGCAGTTTTTGTACCGCGCTAACGAGCCTAAATGACGCTACTGGGCCAATTTCGTGACGAACTAATGCCAAAAGCTCTTTATATAACACTTCATCAGGTACATCGACGCCATTCTTAAGCACCACTAATCCTAGTGGCACCTGCCCTTTGAGTTTATCTTGCACCCCAATAACCGCGACTTCAGCAACTGCAGCATGTTGGCATAACACTTCTTCAAAACGGCCGGTAGATAATCGATGACCCGCAACATTAATAATGTCGTCAATGCGGCTCATAATATAGAGATAACCATCTTCATCAATATAGCCAGCATCGCCCGTTAAGTAATAACCTTCATACATGGATAAATAGCTTTCTACATAGCGTTCATCATTATTCCATAGCGTCGTTAAATTCCCTGGTGGTAGCGGTAATTTAATCACCACGTTACCACTTTCGTTGGCGTTAACTTGCTCTCCCATCGCATCAAGCACTTCTACTTGGTACCCAGGTACAGGTCTTGCTGGCGATCCCGCTTTAATCTCAATCGGATCAACACCCATCAAGTTCGCCGCCACTGGCCAACCGGTTTCAGTTTGCCACCAATGGTCAATCACGGGCTTTGAAAGTTTATCTTGCGCCCAATTAAGGGTATCAGGATCGCAGCGCTCGCCCGCAAGGAATACTTGCCCTAAACATGATAAATCTACGCCTTCAAGTAAGGTTCCATCAGGATCTTCTCGTTTAATCGCACGAATTGCAGTGGGCGCGGTAAAGAAGCTCTTCACCTTCTTTTCTTCAATTATGCGCCAAAAAGCGCCTGCATCAGGCGTACCGACAGGTTTGCCCTCATACATTAATGTGGTCGCGCCAATGAGTAATGGCCCATAAACAATATAAGAATGACCCACAACCCAGCCCACATCAGATGCAGCCCAAAACACATCACCTGCTCCAATATTGTAAATGTGTTTCATCGACCACATTAACGCAACCGCATGTCCGCCATTATCACGAACAACGCCTTTAGGCTTACCCGTTGTCCCCGACGTATAAAGCACATATAACGGATGAGTAGATTCAACTGCTAAGCAATCTACAGAAGGTGCATCACAAACAGCTTGTTGCCAGTCAACATCCCTCGGCGCGGTTAACTCAGCGCTATATTGCGGTCGATTGAGGATAATACAATGTTCAACTTGGTGAGTTGCTTGGCTTAATGCGTCATCGAGCAGAGGTTTGTATTTCACCACTCCTGATGGCTCAATACCGCAAGAGGCAGATAACACCAGTTTGGGTTCAGCGTCGTTAATGCGAGTGGCCAATTCATTGGCAGCAAAGCCGCCAAAAACCACTGAATGTATCGCGCCAATTCGGGCACAAGCCAACATGGCATAGGCGGTTTCAGGCACCATCGGCATATAAATAACCACTCTATCGCCTTTTTCTATGCCAATTGATTGCATGTAGCCCGCTAAACGACTCACTTGTGAGAGTAACTCTTGGTACGTAATACTGTACTGATTTTGAGTAACAGGACTAATGTACTCAATGGCAATACGCTCGCCATGGCCGGCGATGACATGACGATCGACAGCGTTATAACAGGTATTCATTTCACCACCAGCAAACCATTGATAAAATGGCGCATTACTGTCATTCAATACTTGCTCAAACGGTTTATCCCAAGCAATGGCAGTCGCGGCCTTACGCCAAAAACCATCTTTATCTTGTATAGACTGTAGATGCATCTCAATTCCTAAACCCGCCATAACCTACTCTCCTAACGACTGACATTTTACGTAAAGTTGTTTTATAAACTTTCTTTATAAAAAGATATAAAGCATAAGCATCACTTAATCCTGAAAAAAAGCTGGCACACCCCAAAAATGGCAAAGTGATAACCTTCAGAAATATATGATGAGTATTATTTAATTGAGATCATTATGGCGTGGTTAAAAAACAAACCCCATTAGACCAAGGGATATAGCAAAGCCATCAAGCATTGGACTAAAACCTAAGTGATAACAAGTAGGTTTAAGTTGATGATAATTATAAATTAGCACTAAAAAGGATAATAAAAAACCGGCACATGACTGAGTATTATGGTTATAATCCCAGCTTGTTAGTCATGTCCCCTCTGCGTTAATCCACTGCTGTTGGCAAGCTGTATTTACATTGTTTTAAGACAAAAAAACCTTAGCTAGCTGGCGACAAACTTTACCTTTACGTAAACTTCATATATCTTGCTTCAAAAGACGTACTTTTGGTGAAACGATGAGCGCAAGTTTAAACCCACAATCCACATATTCAATTAGTGACCTATCAAAAGAATTTGATATCACCACCCGTAGTATTCGTTTTTACGAAGACCAAGGGTTAATAAAACCTAAACGTCGCGGACAGACACGTATTTATAGTTTAAAAGACCGTGTTCGTTTAAAGCTGATATTGCGTGGCAAACGCTTAGGTTTTTCGCTAGCGGAAACCCGTCGTTTGTTCGAACTTTACGATGCAGATAAAAGCAGTACTTCACAACTTCATACCATGTTGGAGTTAGTCGAAGACAAAAAAGCTTCTTTGCAACAGCAAATGGACGATATCAAAGTTGTACTAATGGAACTCAATTCTGCAGAACAACAATGTAAGTCAGCGTTAGAGGAAAGTGTTAAATAACGACTCATCATCGACACCGAAAGATCCGTTTGACTGAATAATAAAAGCAACAATATAAAAATTATAAGCCTAAGAAACAACATAGTTTCACGGCGCAGATAGCTAATATTCAACAGGACACAGACAATGACATCACTCTACACAAGCCTAAATTTCGGCCTGGGCGAAGACGTGGACATGCTTCGCGATGCCGTACATGATTTTGCCTCAAACGAAATAGCGCCCATTGCGGCGCAAGTCGATAAAGACAATGAATTTCCTAACCATATGTGGCCAGTACTAGGTGATATGGGACTTCTTGGTGTCACAGTACCCGAAGAGTTTGGTGGCGCTAATATGGGCTACTTAGCGCACGTTGTCGCCATGGAAGAGATTTCACGCGCATCAGCTTCAATCGGCCTAAGTTATGGCGCTCACTCAAATCTGTGCGTTAACCAAATCAACCGTAATGGTAATGCTGCCCAAAAAGCCAAATACCTCCCTAAGCTTGTTAGCGGCGAACATATTGGCGCACTCGCCATGAGTGAACCCAATGCTGGTTCTGATGTGGTGTCAATGAAGCTAAGCGCGCGTAAAGAAGGCGACCGCTACGTGCTTAACGGCAATAAAATGTGGATCACCAATGGTCCTGACGCTGACACCTTAGTGATTTATGCCAAAACAGATTTTGACAAAGGTGCCCATGGCATCACTGCATTCATTGTTGAAAAAACCTTTAAAGGATTCAGCACCGCGCAAAAGCTCGATAAATTAGGCATGCGCGGCTCAAATACCTGTGAATTGGTATTCGATAACTGTGAAGTACCAGAAGAAAATATCTTAGGCGGCCTCAATAATGGCGTGAAGGTATTAATGAGTGGTCTAGATTACGAACGCGTGGTGCTATCTGGTGGCCCATTAGGCATCATGAATGCCTGTATGGATATTGTTATGCCGTACATTCATGAACGTGAACAGTTTGGTAAATCCATTGGTCAATTCCAATTAGTCCAAGGCAAATTAGCCGATATGTACACTGGCATGAACGCCGCGAAATCTTACATATATAACGTGGCAAAATCTTGCGACCGCGGTGAAGCGACTCGAAAAGATGCTGCTGGCGCCATTTTATACAGTGCAGAACTTGCCACTAAAATGTCACTGGATGCGATTCAGCTTCTAGGTGGTAATGGTTACGTGAATGATTACGCCACTGGGCGTTTATTACGTGATGCTAAGTTATATGAAATTGGTGCAGGTACCTCTGAAATTCGTCGTATGTTGATTGGACGCGAGCTGTTTAACGAATCCAAATAGCTTGTAAATTTGGATAGTTAATCCAAATAGCTTTTAATTTTGGATAGCTAATTCAAATAGCGGTTAAACAAAACAGTAAGCAAACAGCGACTAAAATAACGACAGAATTAACGCCAGAAAACAGCACCAAAACTATTCAACGTTAACGTCGATATCAAAGTGTTTAGTGCGTTGCGTGGTTGAGATACTCCCCCATTGGTCTCAGCCATGCTATCGCCTCACTTGACTCATTAAGGATATGAATTGTGACGCAATTGAGCAGCCGAATAAACTCCCGTAGCGACGAATTTAAAGCCAAGCAGAATGACATGGCCGCATTAGTCGATGACCTAAAAATCAAACTCGCAAAGATTGAACAAGGTGGCGGCCCTGTCGCACTTGAACGTCATCTATCGAGAGGTAAATTACTGCCCCGTCATCGAGTGGAAAAACTCCTTGATCCTGGTTCACCTTTTTTAGAAATCTCACAATTTGCCGCCTATGAAGTTTATGACGAAGCCGTTCCCGCTGCAGGCGTGATTGCAGGTATTGGCCGTGTAAGCGGTGTCGAATGCATGATTATTGCTAATGACGCAACCGTTAAGGGCGGCACTTACTACCCTATTACGGTTAAAAAGCATTTACGGGCACAAGACATTGCCAGTCGCTGTCATCTACCTTGCATCTACCTAGTTGATTCTGGCGGGGCAAACTTACCAAGACAAGATGAAGTGTTCCCAGATCGCGATCATTTCGGCCGTATCTTTTACAACCAAGCACAAATGTCAGCTAAAGGGATTCCGCAAGTGGCTGTGGTCATGGGCTTATGTACTGCGGGCGGCGCATATGTTCCCGCTATGGCAGATGAGTCGATTATCGTAAAAGAACAAGGGACGATTTTCTTAGCGGGTCCACCGCTAGTGAAAGCTGCTACCGGAGAAGAAGTGACCGCTGAAGAGTTAGGCGGCGCTGAAGTTCACACTAAAATTTCTGGTGTTGCCGATCATTTAGCTCAAAACGATGACCACGCACTAGAGCTCGCACGCAAAGCGATTTCGCGCTTAAATCATCAAAAGCAAATTGCAGCCCAGCTAAGTCCATCAAAGCCGCCTAAATTCGATATTAGTGAATTATATGGCATTGTCGGCACCGACCTTAAAAAGCCATTTGATGTTAAAGAAGTGATTGCCCGGGTTGTTGATGATTCTGATTTTGACGAGTTTAAAGCCAACTATGGCAATACTCTGGTTTGTGGTTTTGCCCGCATCCATGGTTACCCTGTCGGCATTGTGGCAAATAACGGTATTTTATTTTCTGAATCTGCCCAAAAAGGCGCTCACTTTATTGAGTTATGTTGCCAACGTAAAATCCCCTTACTGTTCTTACAAAATATCACTGGCTTCATGGTGGGTAAAAAGTACGAACATGAAGGCATTGCCAAACACGGCGCCAAAATGGTGACCGCAGTATCTTGTGCCAACGTGCCTAAGTTCACTGTCATTATTGGTGGTAGCTATGGCGCAGGTAACTACGGCATGTGTGGCCGTGCATTTGAACCCACCATGATGTGGATGTGGCCTAATGCCCGTATTTCAGTCATGGGCGGCGAACAAGCCGCTGGGGTGTTAGCAACCGTGCGTCGTGATGGTTTAGCCCGTAAAGGCCAACAATGGTCAGATGAAGACGAGCAAGCATTTAGAAAACCCATTGTTGAGCAGTATGACAAAGAAGGCCATCCATACCACGCCAGTGCGCGCCTTTGGGATGATGGCATTATCGACCCAGCTCAAACTCGTGATGTGGTGGGTTTGGCCTTATCGGCGGCATTAAATGCGCCTATTGAAGACACCAAGTTTGGTGTATTCCGCATGTAATTGCGGCTTAACAATAGGAGTATTTTTATGACAGAAACCACGAATAACAAGCAGTCATTTCATCATCAATTTGAATATGTGGAATGTAAACTTGACCAAGGTGTTGCTGAGCTGATTTTAAATCGCGTTGAAAAGCATAATGCCTTTGATGAAGTGATGATAAACGAAATGATCACCGTCATCGAAGCCTTTGCTAAAAATGACCACTGCAACATGTTAATTGTGCGCGCTAATGGCAAAAACTTCAGTGCCGGCGCCGACCTTAACTGGATGCGCAAGCAAGCAAAAATGGACTTTGAGCAAAACCTGCTTGATGCCAATGAGCTTGCTAAATTAATGCATGTACTGGATAAGTTTCCTAAACCTACCATCGCATTAGTTAATGGTGCGGCTTTTGGCGGCGCATTAGGGTTAATTTGCTGTTGTGACATCGCCATCGCCAATGAGCGGGCAAGCTTTTGCCTCAGTGAAGTCAAACTTGGCTTAATCCCCGCAGTTATCAGCCCATACGTGGTACGTGCCATGGGTAACCGTCAAGCGCGCCGCTATATGCTCACCGCCGAACGTTTCAGTGCTGCCGTAGCCTTAACCCATCAAGTGATCCATGAAATCAATGACGACCTAGACGCCGCAGCAAAACCTTTCATCGAGGCGTTTAACGCTAACAGTCCACAAGGCATGGCTTGGGCAAAAACCTTAGTATCTCACCTTGAAGATGGCGTAATCGATGACGCAACGCTTGCACATACTAGCGAGCAGATTGCTCGAATTCGTGTATCAGACGAAGGCCAAGAAGGCCTTAATGCATTCTTTGAAAAACGCACACCATCTTGGAATGCGCAATCGACCATAAGCAGCACTAAGACTGATGCACAGGGAGCCCAATAATGTTTACTAAAATTTTAATTGCCAATCGCGGTGAGATTGCATGTCGCATCATTAATACCGCTCGCGCTATGGGTGTTCGTACTGTCGCACTATTTTCAGACGCAGATGCCAATGCACGCCATGTTGCAATGGCGGATGAGTCATTCCACATTGGTGGCAGCGCACCCGCTGATTCATACCTAAAAGCTGATGTGATTATTGATATCGCTAAGCGCGCCGGTGCTGAGGCCATTCACCCAGGTTATGGTTTCTTATCTGAAAATGCCGCCTTTGCCCGCAGTTGTGAGCAAAATGGCATTGCCTTTATTGGCCCAGGCAGTGATGCCATTGATTCAATGGGCAGTAAAAGCGCCGCTAAAATCATTATGGGCGCAGCCAATGTGCCGTTAGTACCGGGTTATCATGGTGATGACCAAACTGACGAAACTCTGCTGGCTGAAGCTAAAAATGTCGGCTACCCAATGCTTATCAAAGCGGCTTATGGCGGCGGTGGTAAAGGCATGCGTATTGTCGAAAACCAATCAGACGTGCTTGAAGCGATCAATTCAGCTCGCCGTGAAGCGGCATCATCATTTGGTAATGACAAACTATTGATGGAGCGTTACTTACGCCAGCCCCGTCATGTTGAAGTGCAAGTTTTTGCTGACTCATTTGGCAATACTATTTACTTATCAGACCGAGATTGTTCAATCCAACGTCGCCATCAAAAAGTGGTTGAAGAGGCGCCAGCGCCTGGGCTTTCTGATGCACTGCGTAAACAAATGGGTGATGCAGCAGTTGCAGCCGCTAAAGCCATTGATTATGTCGGCGCAGGGACTGTTGAATTTTTACTTGATACCGATGACAGCTTCTACTTCATGGAAATGAATACTCGCTTGCAAGTGGAGCACCCAGTGACAGAAATGGTCACCGGACAAGACTTAGTAAAGTGGCAGTTAATGGTTGCCAGTGGCAGTGAGTTGCCACTTACTCAAGCGGAAGTGCGCATTCATGGCCACTCTTTTGAAGTGCGTATTTATGCTGAAGACCCCCGCAATGAGTTTTTACCCGCAGCAGGCAAATTAAACTTCTTGCGCGAACCCGATCAAAATCGCCACGTGCGCATTGATTCTGGTATTCGCGAAAATGATGTCATCAGTAACTTTTACGACCCGATGATTTCAAAGCTAATTGTGTGGGATGAGTCTCGCCCACGGGCATTACAGCGTTTAACTCACGCGTTAAGTTCATACCAAATCAGTGGCGTTAAACATAATATCGAGTTCCTTGCCAATATCGCTGAGCATAAAGCTTTTGCTGACGCGGATTTCTGTACTGATTTTATTGAGCGTTACTCACACAGCTTAATTGGTGATGTCACTGACGAGTCTGAAAATGCACTGGCGTTAGCAGGACTTTACCAAGTTCTGGCCCGTCAGCAAGCAGCTAAGTTAACCGCCACAAACTGTAATGACCCCTATTCACCTTGGGGACAGGTTAGCGGCTTTAGACTCAACAGTGCCAGCGTGCATCATGTTGCCTTGTTACATGAAACTGGCGGCGATGAACATGAACTGCAAAATCTGCTGATCACTGATTTAGGTGACTCGTTTCATCTTGCACAGAACGGCCAAGCGCTAAAACTTGCAGGCTCGATTAAAGATGAAGTGCTACTGGCTGAAATTAATGGCCATAAAAGCAAAGTCCCCGTCAGCCATCAAGGTGATGACTTCACCTTGTTCTTACCCAGCGGCAGTTATCACTTTAAAGCGGTATTAGCTCAAGTAGCTGAAGATGAAGTGAACAGCGCGGATAAGCTCAAAGCCCCAATGAATGGCACCGTGGTAACCCATTTAGTTGAAGTTGGTGACAGCGTTAAAGAAGGCCAAGGTCTTCTTGTCATGGAAGCTATGAAAATGGAATACACCATTGAAGCGCCTTTTGATGGTGTCGTCAGTGCGTTTTACTTTCAAAGTGGCGAGCTCGTCACCGATGGCGCCCAGCTGCTTAATGTAGAAGAAACTCTTAACGAAGAGTCACCTGCAGCTAATGAAGCACAAGCGCCAAGCACTGAACAAGAGAAGGCATAACATGCTACCGAGCAATCTCCCTACTCAAGTCAGTATCTTTGAAGTTGGCGCCCGTGACGGACTTCAAAATGAAAAAACAGTCTCAATTGAAAACAAAATCGCCCTGATTGAGCAATTAGCAGATGCAGGCGTAAACCGTATTGAAGCTGCCAGTTTTGTGTCACCTAAGTGGGTGCCACAAATGGCCGACTCCGGTGATATTTTACGACAAATCAAGCGTAAACAAGGGGTGGTCTACTCTGCCCTGACCCCGAACTTAAAGGGACTGGAACTTGCGCTTGACGCTGGCGCAGACGAAGTAGCCATTTTTGGCGCGGCATCAGAAAGCTTTAGCCAACGTAATATTAATTGCTCGATTGAAGAATCAATAGCGCGCTTCGAGCCAGTCATGGCGCTGGCTAAAGAGCAAAATATAAAAGTGCGCGGTTACGTGTCATGTGTACTGGGTTGCCCTTACGAAGGTGACATTGATATCGCCCAAGTGGCACGAGTGTCTGAAATACTTTACAAAATGGGCTGTTACGAGATTTCGCTCGGTGACACCATTGGTGTTGGCACGCCACTAAAAGCCCGTAAGATGGTTGAAGCAGTTGCTAATTTAGTCCCCGTTGATAAATTGGCGCTGCATTTTCACGATACTTATGGTCAAGCGCTGGCCAACATCCAAGCCTGCTTAGAAACTGGGGTTAGCGTTATTGACTCATCTGTTGCAGGCCTTGGCGGCTGCCCTTATGCCAAAGGCGCATCAGGTAACCTCGCCACTGAAGATGTGGTCTATATGCTCCATGGTATGGGTATTGAAACAGGCATAGATTTACAAAAACTTGCCCAAGCAGGCATGAAAATTAGCCAAGTATTAGATCGACCAACAGGCTCAAAAGTTGCTCAAGCGCTCTTAGCGAACTAAATAAGTAACTGCGCGTTCAGCATTAGTAGCACTCATTAGATTGATAAAAATTTGCTCACAGCAAAATGAAAAGGACAAGATTATGGCAGGACTGAATAAAGTCGTACAAAGTTACCAAGAAGCCTTAGACGGCCTAAGTAATGACATGACAATCATGGTCGGTGGCTTTGGCTTGTGCGGTATTCCAGAAGGTCTTATCAACCATATGGTTACCACAGGTGTAAGCGGACTTACCGCGATTTCAAATAATGCCGGCGTTGATGACTTTGGTTTAGGCTTGCTGCTTAAAGAGCGTCAAATAGCCACCATGATTGCCTCTTATGTGGGTGAAAACGCCACCTTTGAACAGCAAATGTTGTCTGGTGAGTTAAATGTCATCTTAACTCCCCAAGGCACTTTAGCTGAAAAAATTCGCGCTGGCGGCGCAGGCATTCCTGCATTCTTTACCGCAACAGGTTATGGCACCCCCATTGCTGACGGTAAAGAAACCCGTGAAATTAAAGGTCGTCACTACGTACTCGAAGAGTCACTAACTGCAGACTTTGCTTTAGTACGCGCGTGGAAAGCTGACACTATGGGTAACTTAATATTTCGCAAAACAGCGGCGAACTTTAATCCAATGATGGCCACTGCGGGTAAAATCACCGTAGTTGAAGCTGAAGAGATTGTTCAGCCTGGCGAGTTAGACCCAAACCATATCCATACCCCTGGGATTTATGTTGATCGCGTTATTCAAGCAAGTTTCGAGAAACGAATCGAGCAGCGCACCGTTAAAAATTCAGACAACAAAGCATAAGGAGCAAGAACATGGCTTTATCAAGAGAACAACTTGCTCAGCGTGTAGCACAAGAAATGCAAGACGGCTTTTACGTTAACCTCGGTATTGGCATTCCCACTCTCGTGGCAAACTACATCCCTGAAGGCATGGCAGTAATGCTGCAATCTGAAAATGGCTTATTAGGTATGGGCGAATTCCCAACTGAAGACACCATTGATGCCGATCTGATTAATGCGGGTAAGCAAACCGTTACCGCTGTAGATGGCGCTTCATTTTTCTCATCGGCAGAAAGCTTTGCCATGATCCGTGGCGGCCATGTGGATTTAACGGTACTTGGCGCTTTTGAAGTCGACGTAAACGGCTCAATCGCCTCGTGGATGATCCCAGGTAAATTGATTAAAGGCATGGGCGGCGCCATGGATTTAGTGGCAGGCGCTGACAATATTATTGTCACCATGATGCATGCCGATAAAAAAGGTAACTCTAAACTTTTACCTGTGTGTGAACTGCCGTTAACGGGTTATGGCTGCATTAAACGCGTCATGACAGATTTGGCCTTTATGGAAATCAAAGACGGCGCATTCCACTTATTAGAGCGCGCACCTGGTGTGAGTGTTGAAGAGATTCAATCTAAGACTGCAGGTAAGTTGGTCGTGCCAGAGCATGTACCAGAAATGGTATTTTAAATTGAATGGTTGATTCAATTTAACTTTAGATAAAAGATTAAAAGCGAGCTTCATTGAAGTTCGCTTTTTTGTTGGTGATTCTGAAGTTTTATGTGATTGCTTAAAGCCACAAAGATAACAGCAAGATCAAGGTCGTGGCGCTTCGCCCACACCAGACCAAAAGGGAGTGGACGGCAACTCCCTCTTGGAACACCCACCCGCTCCAACGAAGTGTCTTCCCTCTGACTACTAAGCAAATTCACTACCGCCTCAGATTCGCCATCCATAGCTCAATCTGAGGCTATGTCGGCGTCCTGCCTCCATCACGTGAATTGACTTAACGTCATCGGACACTTCGAATGGAGATTGTTGAGCCGGCTGACAAAGTTTAGTTAACTATAAAGTTACTCAGCAATTATAAGGACTACACTAGAAGATACTTTCTCAATCAACTTTTTTTTGCTCAGTTCTTTATAAGTATTTGCTTTTATGTAGGCAATATCATGATCTATCAATAAAGAAGCTACATAAGGTATTTTTATTGCGTAATTAACATTTTGCGCAAGGTTACCAGATATTTCTAGTGCTGTATCTTGCTTAAGAGTTGATGTCACTATGCCAATTACATTACCTTGATGATTTATCAATGGACTCCCTGAATTACCAGGTTGAATTGGGGCACTAATTTGATAGAACCTTGTATCACCTTGGGCTCCAGAGTTGGCATTCACAAATCCAAAAGTGGACTTTAACTCACTTCCTTGCATATCTATATTTGGATATCCTAATACAGTGATTTCAGTTCCTCTAGATGTTTTATTTGTAAGCTCTAACGGTAAAGCCATTTCGTCAAAAATCATGTCAACTTTTAAGAGAGCTATATCATTTAACTCATCCTGTTCAACAATCCGTACTGGTAATGGTATTTCTTCATTATCAAGAAATATTGATATATTTTTTTTACCTTTTAAAACATGGCTATTCGTTAAAATATACCCGTCATTTGAAATGATAAAACCAGTTCCAGAAGAAATTAAACTTATTATTTCTTTCTGGTTATCTTCGACCTCAGCGAATGTTGATTCATACTTACTTTTCATTGCTAAAGCTAAAGACAAGGAGCTTTTAGCTTTGGCTGCTGAACGCATTGCTTCACTGGAGATTTTAACTATTTCCATGTTATAGGTTGGTGGAAATGAATACCCCCCATTAAGAACTCCATGTTCATAATTGTTATCAGAAGTTCCTACTGAGTTTTCTACAATAACAAATCCTTTAGGTCTCTCGGATAAAACATCAACAAAACCCTTAAGTGTTTTATTTTTATATATTTCATCATGCCTAGTTTGAACTGTACCGAAAAATAGTTCACCTCCAAACATACCCGAATAATTCTCATCCCAACTAGAATACTTTTTATGCATAGTACCCTTTCCGATTCCGGTTTCAGGATCATATTCAACCGAGTAAAACACTTGTTCTGGTTCATTATTTTGATTGAACTGTACATAATTTTGAGTCAGATTAACTAGTTTTCCATTTTCTCTAATTTGTGTACCCAACACAGAAAAGTTAGCTCCTTTAATTCCTGTATAGTACAAGCCTGTAGATATTCCTTTATCGAAAAAGCTAACCAAGTACCCTTCAATTGAACCAAGATCAAAAGTAACTTTTCCTAAGCCAAATGCCTTACCATCTACACATTTTCCGTCCCATGTAATTGAAAGAACTGTAAAGTCGATTGCCTTATCTATATGTTCCTCTGCAAGGATTTGGCATTCTTGTGTTTTATTTTCTGGTTGAAGCCACTTAGGCTTATATTCAATATCTTGCTTTAAATCTTCATTTATTTCGGGAAAAACAAAAGTCTTTAGATTGTTTCCATTAGATTGGCACCCAAAAGAAACATTAATAGCAAGTAGCAACAGTATTTTTTTCAACATTAAATTAATCTTTTCTTATTCAAAATTATGGAACAAAAATCGAAAGTCCATTTCCACAATAGTCACCGAATCAATGACTTTTATTGATTAATAATGTATCAAACCATATTGTTATAGGCTCAGTATTTAGTAATTAAAAGTAGATTTACCCCTTTAATAAGCACACAATCGTACAATTTATCTACTTAACACCAAAGCTAAAGCGTATATTAACAATAAGTAAACAATTTAAATAAGTAGTAAATGCTGATCAAACTTCCACTATCCAGCATCATATGAAGTCGAAATCTAAATAATCTCCGTTGGAAGTGTCTGAATGCGTTAAGCTAATTTACGTGATGGAGGCAGGACGCCGACATAGCCTTAGTTGAGCCATGGATGGCGAATCTGAGGCGGTAGTGAATTCGCTTAATTAAGCTTGAGGATCAACACTTCGTCGGAGCGGCATGGGTGATCCAAGAGGGGGATTGCTGTTGTTTCCCCTCTTGGTCGGGTGTGGGTGGATAACCCACGATTTTGACTTTAGCAACCGTCAGGTTGTAATCAATTCAATCAAAAAATCAGCCACTAAAAAAGGAAAAATAACGAGGATGTCACTGTCGAATTAGACTAGATAACCTCCGTTGGAAGTGTCTGAATGCGTTAAGCTAATTTACGTGATGGAGGCAAGCCATTGCATTAATCATAAAGAGCTTGCTGATATGTTGAATCAAAGCCAACTAATAATTTTTCGACATAAAGTAGATTAAGCTCATTTGGCTTGAAATTTTTCCCCGTCGATATTTTGTCTCTGTACTTAATAAGAGCTTCTTTATCTCGCATTAAAAATGCAATATTCGCATTCACAAAGTCATTCCACATTAAAGGAAAATCATCCAAATTTTCCTCAATATCGATGACAGAGTTTGCATAAACAATTGCAGCTTCATATTCACCATTAAAGGCTTTCATTTGCGCTAGATGCCACCTTAAAGAACTTTTTTGGGATTGATTAGCAATGATATATAACTCTAAAAGTTCAGCAGCTTCTTTAAAGCAAAACATCTTCTCAAGTGGACGAAAACCGTTATTCTCAGTTTGATCGAACTCTTCATATGTAAAAGCTAATTCATTTTGAATTTTGCTTTTTAGCAAAAGTTCACATTCATTAGCAAGTAAATCACTGGAGGCAATCAGCACTAACATGATAATTAATCTTTTAAGCATAAGTTTGAACCATATCCTTTGCTTCATAAACTTAACAATATGATAAGACTATAGAATATTCACATTAGAGTAAACTAATTAGAAAATCTCCAATTTCACCTGCTGATTCAATGATCTCCGTTGGAAGTTGCTGAGGGCGTTGGAGAAAATAGCGTGAGCCAGACATGGATGTCTGGCTAGCTTTCGTTTGGCCATGGATGGCCTATCGAAAGCGTCAGCTATTTTTCGAATAAGACCGAAGGTGACAACTTCGCCGGAGCAGCATGGGTGATCCAAGAGGGGGATTGCTGTTGTTTCCCCTCTTGGTCGGGTGTGGGTGGATAACCCACGACTTTAGCAACCGTCAGGTTGTAATCAAATCAAAGTAAACTAATCCAATCGCTACAATGCCGCTGATTAATATCAGCAGTTAAACGTGCTGATATTAATCATCACGGGTTAACACTTCTAATAATTCAATTTCAAAGAATAAATCAGAATTAGGCGGGATTTTATCGCCAATTTTGCGCTCGCCGTAACCAAGATGAGCAGGAACTGACAGTTGGCGTGTTCCGCCTACCTTCATTGGGTTGTCGCCAATAATACCTTGATACCAACCTTTGATAACACGTTTAGCGCTGATCACCACTTGAAATGCTTCTGAACTATCAAATACGCTGCCATCGGCTAATTTACCGGTATATTTACAGGTGATTAGTGCACCTTTTTCTGCGGCTTTGCCTTCACCAACCGTGATGTCGGTAATATTAAGTTCTGCAAGGGAGGTCATACGAATGCCTTTCTATAAAAATAATGCCGATATGATAACAGCAAACCGGCATTATCCTGATGCTAAAAATAACTAATAGAATCCATAAATAACATGGCCATATATGGACGATCTCGGTGAGTCGAGATAATGCTCTGCTCACCCAATAATAACTGTGGCAGAGTAACCTTAACCATAACTCCAATTGAAACTGCTGATTAAACGTTCTGCATTGGAAGTGAACGTATTCGTTAAGCATGGGGTTTAACACTTCCACCGGCATGGGATTACTGCTGTTTCCCCTCTTGGTCGGGTGTGGGTGGATAACCCACGACGTAGACTTAATGTGGCGAAACGCCACGACCTTGATTTTAAATGTAGCGAAACTGATGTGGTCAAGTAATCCTGTAGGCATATACCAAGATGACATCAAAATTCAGCCACAAAAAAGGGAATACCAATGTATTCCCTAATTCAGCCTCTGCGGGTGAAAACCCATGACTTTAGCAACCGTCAGGTTGTAATCAATCGAACCTAGAAGTGGTATCTCACTCCACCAATGGCTTCTAATTCAACTTTCACATCAGACAACAGATACAAAGTCGGTTGCGCTTCAATAAAGAAAGTAAATTGTTCAACCCGAGTATGAGCACCAAATACTGCTCTCGCACCTAATTGCACATCATCTTTGTTCGAATCAGCAATTTTACCGCCAACACCCCAATAAAAATTTGGGTTACCTTTAAAATTAAAGGTTTTATCCATGGTAAAAGAGAGGTTGTCAAAACCGACACCGATTTTATAATCGTCTATTTTGACATTAATACCTGAGTCGCTACCGACCATGAAACCGACTTGTGGTGCAGCAATTACAGATGAACTCATTAACGTAGTCAATGCAATTAGAAGGAGGATAGTTCTCATGTTTTACCTGGCTAGATATGTAAAAGCCGCCATGCTAGCGACTTTGTATATTAGAGTAAAACGAATTGATGATGACAGCGCTAACGGATCAATTATTTAGTGAAAATCATCATTTTTAATAACAGTTTCATAGCTCTTTAGCTTCATTTTCAGCAACGTCAGCTGCATTACTACTTGAAAACAACCCTTGAAATTTAGGGGTAATGCTAATCAACTGAGCCGTTAATAAGCTCATACTGTAACCTAATACCGCACCCATGAGTAATGGTGGGATAATCGCAGCGATATCCGCTCCCATGGCAAAAGTGATACAACAACCAATAAACGCACCGGGGATAAAAGCGAGCTTTTTATAACTTGCCTGCAAACACATAGCCGCTGTAGCAATCCCGGTAAAGGTATAGCCTAATAATGGTGACACGAAAAAACTACTGCCAGAAATAATCAGCCAACCCCAGAATACGCCAGATAAATTAGTGCTCATGGCCATAAACATGCCTTTTATGCCAGATTCTGTTTGAGCAAAAAAAGTGCTACAACTTAGAAATCCAATCCAAGTCACTAAATGAAATACATCTGCCACACCTGCCCATAATCCAGCTAAAAGCCCTGCTGAAATGGCTATCTGCCAACGATTTTCCATAGCTATACCCTTTCGAGACCCTTATTCATTATTTAGCTTTAATAGGCTGCTTCAATATTTGTTATAAAAAGCAGTAATAGCACGCAAATAAAAATAGAGAGTTCATAATTAAATACAATAGAGAAGGTAATGTACGCTAAATCGAAACGAATAAAAAGCGATCTAGGCCAAGTTTTGGTGATTAAAAAACCACCTCAACAGTATTACCACCGTATTAATTCAATATTACTAATTCAAGATGTAGCTTGAGTTGATGATGATATGAGCACTCCCTGCCAAAAAGTAAAACTAAAATCAACAAACCTTTGAGATTAAAAAGCCAACAGATGAAATAAGGCAGTGATAAACATCAAATTTTAGTAACAAAAGTGCCTTCTATTTGTAGCTATTTGTATATTTATGCTTGAACCGACAGTTTGAGGGATTTGTCTGCATTACGCTGATATCAATTAAATATGATTAAGCTAATGAGGGCATCAATGAAACAAACACTCTCAACCACAAGGTTAAACCTTGCTACTAATAGCCTCGACTGGGTTATGGGGCAAACAATTAAAAGCTCATTAAGCTTAAAAGATGCGGTCGCATTAAATCTGCAAGAAAAAGAATATATTCCAGAAGCGCCAATTGAGACCCTTTATATTCATATTCCTTTTTGTCAGACATTATGCCGCTTCTGTTCATTCCATAAAATTAAGTTTGTAGAAGGCATTGCCAGAGACTATTTCAAGGCGTTGAGAAAAGAGATTAGAGAAGTTATTGCCAAAGGCTATACCTTTAACCGCGTTTATATTGGCGGCGGCACCACGACCATTTTAGAAGATGAGTTGATTAAAACCATCGAGATGATCAAAAGCATTACCAACATTCGTGAAGTCTCGTGTGAAAGTGACCCTATCTACTTTAAAGAAGGTAACCCACATTTACTTAAAGGCTTGGTCGACAGAATGTCAATTGGCGTGCAAAGTTTTGACGACAGCATTTTAAAAGCCAGCGGCCGCTTCGAAAAGTTTGGTTCTGGTTTACAGCAAGCTGAATATGTCAGCCGTGCTATTGAGGTTATCCCAACCGTTAACCTTGACATGATGTATGGTTTTAAGCAGCAAACACCTGATTCAATAGCTTGGGATCTTGAGCAAACCATTCGTTTAAGCCCAGACCAAATCACCACTTACCCGCTGACTATCGGTATCGGAAAAAACCGTAAAAAGGCTGGTGTTCTTGCTGGTGAACCCAATGACCTTTGGCCACAATTTTTAGCGGTTAAACAGGCCTTGGGTGATAAGTATATTATGGAATTCCCGTGGACCTTCAGCCGTAATTTCGGTCAACCGGTTGAGAATAAATATGTCCTCGATGGTGAAGATTGCTTCGGGGTCGGTTCTGGTGCATTTGGCCGTTTTGGTGAGCAATTTAATATTTCTAGCTTTGATATTCCAAACTACATTGAAAGAATCAATACGGGACATAGCGGTACCTGCTATACCAAGCCATTAGAACAAAAAGCGCTTATTCAGCATCACTTAATGATGATGATGGGTCACGGCGTATTAGATAGCCAACAATTCAAAGCTCACACTGGTAAAACCTTATGGCAGGCATTCCCATTAGAAATGAGTTACCTGCATGCGGCTGGCGCGATTAAGAAAGAAGGCAACAACTACCGCACGACAACTGAAGGACAGTTCATTGCTTTGAAAATGTTTTCAGGCTTCCTTGCGGGTATGGATTATTTACGTGAACAGGCTCGTGATTTGCCTTTATCGGTTCACGGTGAAATGCCAACGAACATTGAAACAGCGACTTGCTCTGCGAGTTAACGATTTAATTTACTTTTAAAAAGGCGCTATCGATTACTTAATGACGAGTAAAAGATAGCGCCTTTTTTATAAGTTCTTTTTATAAGCTCTTTTTATAAACATGTTTATAAGCACTTTTTATAAGCACTTGCTGCTAATAGTTTGGCTAGCAGCTGTTAATAGCATCAATTAATAACATCCGTTATAAAAATGAGTTCAATCTGCTTTATTCACTTAAAAGATATTCCACAGCTTGGGTTAACTTAGGCGAGTCAGGATCTGAGATTTGCGATACCCACACAATGTCACCAGCACGATTAATGAATACCGTCGTAGGCGTGCCTTTTACACCATATAATTGCGCAACCTTATCACCTTCTATTAGTGTTTTCATGCCAATGCCACGATCGGTTAGCACTTTAGCAGGCGTTGCAGCTTCATCTTCGTTAAAGCTAATGGCGATCATCTGTAAGTCTGTGTCTTGATTCGCGATGCGAATTCTTTCTAAACCAGGTTGAAGCTTTTTACAATATGGACACCAGGTTGCCCAAAAGTGAATCACGACCGGTTTGCCTGCCATAGCCTTTAATGACCAAGGGGTTCCACTGGCATCATTAAGCGTAAAATCATTAGCTTTAGAGAATTTAGGCGGTGCTTGTTCAGCGCTGATGTTGGCAGACATAACAAAAGTAAACAGGCCTAGCATAATGATAAATCCACGGGTTATTTTTCGAATTACTGAAAGCATGGGTTAATCCTTTAATTGTTTCACGTTAATCATTATTGATACTTAATTGCATCTTATGAGTGTAGACCGAGTTAACCCCCAAAACAGTTCACAACTCTACAATTATTTAGTCTGCGTTATCTCACTTTAGTCGCGTTAATTCAGAAGTCCTGTTATCACTGAAATACTCAAAATCGCATCAGCCATAAGTTTTAGTTAATGCCCTATCAAGGATATTTTACAAACAGGTTTAATCAGGTTAATTTATTAAATCGATACAAATACCAATAAAAAATAAAATAAATGGGGACGAATGGAAAAGTTGACTAAGTGGTTGAAGGAAGGTTATTTTCATCATCATGTTTTTGCTGAAGGATTTGCAAATAAGGTCTTTGTAAAACAAGCCGGCAAACTCAACAATCCAACACTGTTACTCATTCATGGTTTTCCCACCAGCAGTTATGATTGGCAGCCTATTTGGGACACATTAACAGCACATTTTCACGTTATTACCCTCGATATGATTGGCTTCGGTTACTCAGACAAACCCACCGACTTCCCCTACTCTTTTGCTAAACAAGCAGATCTCATTGAAGATGTTTTAGCCTCATTATCTGTCACTGATTACCATATTTTATCCCATGATTACGGCGACACGGTTGCCCAAGAATTATTAGCAAGACAGCAACAAGCTGAAGGTAACAGTAATGCTAAGATACACAGTACAATTTTACTGAATGGCGGCATTTTTCCTGAAGTGATCCAACCTATTCTCATTCAAAAACTATTATTGAGCCCTATGGGTTTTTTAATCGCTAAAGCAATGAGCTACAAAGCATTTAAGAAAAACTTCGATAAAATCTGCACTGTCACCATTGATGATATCGAGCTAAAAAAGTACTGGCAGTTGATCCAACATAATCATGGCGATCGTATTTTTCATAAATTGATACGTTATATGACTGAGCGAAAAAATAACCGTGAACGATGGGTTGGCGCACTTACGACATTTGATAAACCGATGTGCTTTATCAATGGCGAAGATGACCCCATTTCAGGCCTAGCCATGCTGCAACGTTATAAAGAGCTGATCCCGAACTCAGATACTGTGCAGCTTAAAAACATCGGTCATTATCCACAAGTCGAAGCGCCACAATTAGTATTAGATGCCGCTTTTACATTCTGGGAAAAGCATCAGATCCTAGTGTAAAAGCCCTGTGACAAGGGAGAAATAAATCAATTAAAAAAAATACTGAGTTTTTACTCCAATTTCGTTATGGTTAAGTCACTGTTCGATAGTCAGTCATCATTTTTGTCAGCTTATTAACTTAAATAATCGGCAAAAAGTGACATAATAAAGGATTCTATTATGCCGATTTATCAAGCCCCCCTAAGAGATTACCAATTCATTTTATCTGAGTTACTCAATATTTATCAGCAAACTGATTTACAAGGTTTTGATGAAATTGATCCCGAACTCACCGATGCAATTTTACAAGGTGTTGCTGATTTCACGACTGATATTATGCTGCCACTGAATGCCACAGGTGATCTAGAAGGCTGTAAACTTGTTGATGGTAATGTCATTACCCCAAAGGGCTTTAAAGAGGCATATCAAAAATACGTCGATGATGGCTGGGCAACGCTGACCTGTGATCCTGAATATGGTGGCCAAGGCTTACCTGAAGTCATTGGCACTTTTGCCACTGAAATGAAAACCGCTACCAACATGGCCTTTGCCATGTATCCAGGCCTGACTCATGGCGCTTACTCCGCTATTCACGTTCATGGCAGTGATGCACTGAAACAAAAATACCTCGAAAAACTCGTCAGTGGTGAATGGACTGGCACCATGAATTTAACAGAATCTCATGCAGGTACTGATTTAGCCCTACTGCGCACCAAAGCGATTCCTACCGAAGATGGCCAGTTTGCCATTAGCGGCGAGAAAATATTTATCTCATCAGGCGACCACGATCTTGCTGAAAATATTATCCACCTTGTATTAGCAAAGTTACCTGATGCTCCCGATGGCGTAAAAGGCATCTCTTTATTTGCAGTACCTAAATTCATGGTAAATGATGATGGCAGTTTAGGTCAGGCGAATAGTTTAAGCGCCACAGGTCTTGAGCATAAAATGGGGATTCACGGTAACTCAACTTGTGTGATGTTGTTTGACAATGCTATTGGCGAATTAGTCGGTGCGCCCCACCAAGGTCTTAAAGCCATGTTCACTATGATGAATCAAGCGCGCTTAGGTGTCGGTATTCAAGGCTTAGGTGTCTCTGATATCGCTTATCAAAACGCACTTGTCTATGCCAAAGACCGTATTCAAGGTCGGGCACTTTCTGGTGTTAAGCAACCTGAGCAAGCCGCTGACTCGATTATTGTCCATGGTGATGTGCGCAGAATGCTGTTGTCGCAAAAATCCTTCAATGAAGGTACCCGTGCACTAATGGGTCAACAAGCATTATGGCTTGATGCCGCAGAGCGTCATAACGATCCAGCACAAGCTAAACAAGCTTCAATGCTGGCCGCATTATTTACCCCGATTGTGAAAGGCTTTGTCACCGACCAAGGCTTTAAAGCCTGTGTTGATGCACAGCAGGTTTACGGCGGTCACGGTTATATCAATGAATGGGGCATGGAGCAATTTGTCCGCGATATTCGTATTGCGATGCTTTATGAAGGCACTAATGGCGTGCAAGCGTTAGATTTGGTTGGCCGTAAATTACTCTCGGATAAAGGCGCTGCACTGACATTGTGGTCAGGGATGGTTAAACAACTCATCCAAGAAAACAGCGCCAATTCAAACATGCAGCCTTATATTGCAGGCTTAATGGATGCCGCTGGCGACTTAGAAAAAGCCACTGGCTTTATTGTCAAATCTGCCACGACTAACCCAGATATTATTGGCGCAGCTTCTATGGCCTACATGCAGCTATTTGGCATCACCACGCTGGCGTGGATGTGGACCCGTATTGCAGTAACCTCGTTAGCCGCATTGGATGCTGGCACTGAAGAAACTGAGTTCTATAAAGGCAAACTTAAAACGGCTCAGTTTTACATGAGCTACTGGGGAACCCAAACTCGTAGTTTAAGAAAACAAATTGAAGCAAGTAGCAAGCATATTGCTAATTTTGATGAAGCAGATTTTTAACGGTGCTTTGTAAGTAACTGTCAAAAACAAGTTCAAACAAAAACAGCGCCTATAAATCAATATAGGCGCTGTTTTTATTTAAGAGTCACTCGTTAACAGCAACGAATTAGTCCCAAAGAAATTCTCTAAAATGCTTACGACAAACTGACTCGTAGCTTTCGTTACCGCCAATAGCAACTTGCTCGCCTTCGCGCATGGGTTTACCATTATGATCCAATCTAACAACCATGTTGGCTTTACGGCCACAATGACAAATGGTTTTCAGTTCCACCAGCTTATCAGCCCAAGCTAATAGATACTGGCTACCGTTAAACAACTCCCCTTGGAAGTCGGTTTTCAAACCGTAACACAATACTGGGATATCTAAATTATCCACCACATGGGTTAATTGCTTAACTTGCTCTTTGCTTAAAAACTGCGACTCATCAATTAAAATACAGTGTAACTTCTGCTTATTAAGTTCGTTTTCAATATATTCAGCTAAGTTATCACCGTCACTAAACACTTGTGCTTCAGTTTCTATACCAATTCGTGAAGACACTTTTCCGACACCATAACGATTATCAATTGACGCCGTCATTACTAAGGTATTCATGCCGCGCTCGCGGTAGTTATACGATGATTGCAGTAGCGAAGTTGATTTACCTGCATTCATAGCAGAATAGTAGAAGTAGAGTTGTGCCAAAACGGTGCGTCCTTATGATTATTTTCCGTGGCAGTTTATCATTTATTCAGCAGCGAAATAAGCGCTAGAATCGATAAACTCATGGCAATATCACAATAAATCGCCACCAAGCTACTGCAGCTTTAAGCGATTAACACCCCCCGCAGCAGTAATGACTTGTTAATTCCAGTTAACAAGTCACAGTTATTGAGCGATTAAAGTTATAAACGACTACAAGCTTCACAGATCTTGCATTACTTCAGATACGATTAAGAAACAATTGATAGATTGTTTGGACAAAAAACTATAATAGGAAGTCGAAAACAATGCATAAAACACTTGTTGCTGCAGCTATTGCTGCCACAATCGTTGTAGGTGGATGCACTATCTCAGATACTAATACAACCCAAGCTGAAAACGTCACAATGATACAAGCAGATAACCCTTTTTTTGCTCCAAGCAGCTTACAATATCAAACGCCTAACTTTGCTAACATAAAAAATGAGCATTTCTTACCTGCGCTTGAACAAGGCATGGCGGAGCATTATCAGCAAATTCTGGTTATTGCTGCCAACCCAGAACCAGCCACCTTTGAAAATACCATTGTTGCCATGGAAAAAAGCGGCGAGCTATTAGGTCGTACTTCGAAGGTTTTTTACAATTTAACCGGCTCAACAAGTAACCCTGAATTACGTAAAGTTCAAGGTATTATGGCGCCTAAAATGGCCGCCCATTCTGACAACATTAATTTGAATGCTCAGCTTTTTAGCCGAATTGAAACCATTTATGCAAGTCGTGACAGCTTGGATATTACCCCTGAAGCCAAACGCTTAATTGAAGTTTATCATCAACGTTTTGTACTGGCAGGCGCTAAGCTAACCGAAGCGCAAAAACAGCAAATTCGTGTACTTAATGAAGAGCAATCAACATTAACCAACGAGTTTTCTCAACGTCTAATGCGCTTAAGTAAAGAAATCGCCGTGGTTGTTGATCATAAGTCAGAGCTTGCGGGTTTATCTGCAACAGCAATTAAATCAGCAGCCATTGATGCCAGTGCTGCTGGCCATGAAGGCAAATATTTACTTAGCATTACCAATACCACTCGCCAGCCAGTATTAGCCCAACTAGACAATCGCCAACTGCGTGAACGAGTCTGGCAAGCATCTGCTAATCGCGGCTTAACGGGTGACAATGAAACCGCTTCGTTAGTGGCTCGTTTAGCACAATTACGTGCCGAAAAAGCTCATTTACTTGGGTTTAAAAGCTGGGCGGATTATCGCTTAGCACCACAAATGGCCAAAACACCGTCAGCGGTTTACGACATGTTTGGCTCAATGGTACCTGCTGTGGTTGAAAACACCCAAAAAGAAGCCGCTGACATTCAAGCAATGATCACCAAAATGGGCGGCGACTTTAGCCTTGAAGCATGGGATTGGGCTTATTATGCTGAGCTTGTTCGTAAAGAAAAGTATGACTTAGATGCGGCTTCAATTAAGCCATACTTTGAATTTGATCGCGTGCTTGAAGATGGCGTATTTTTCACCCTGAAAGAACTATACGGAGTGACACTAACACCGCGTCCAGATTTACCGGTTTACCACCCCGATGTAAAAGCCTATGAAATGTTTGATGAAGATGGCAGTAGTATGGCCATCTTTTATGCTGACTACTTTTCTCGTGAAGGTAAACGTGGCGGAGCTTGGATGAGCTCGTTTGTGGGTCAGTCTGAGTTATTAAACAACAAGCCTGTAGTGGTTAATGTAATGAACATTAAAAAAGCCCCTGAAGGTCAGCCAACATTTGTCAGCTACAGCGAAGTGACTACCATGTTCCATGAAATGGGTCATGGCACTCACGGCATGTTCTCAAAAGTCACCTACCCATCACTTGCAGGCACTTCAGTATCACGCGACTTTGTTGAGTTTCCATCGACATTTGAAGAAGACTGGGCTGCGCACCCTAAAGTACTGGCTAACTACGCCAAGCACTATGAAACGGGTGAAGTTATTCCTGAGGCGCTACTAGGAAAGTTACTGGAGTCTCGCAGCTTCAATCAAGGTTTTGATACCTTAGAGTATATGGCGGCGGCTTTAGTTGATTTAGAGTGGCATTCACTTACTGCTGATGCGCCATTACAAGATGTGGCCAGCTTTGAAGCTAGTGCCCTGAAAAAACACGGCGTTGATATTAAAGCGGTACCACCTCGTTACCGTTCAAGCTACTTTGCTCACGCCTTCCCGGGTGGCTACTCTGCAAGTTACTACGCTTACATGTGGAGTGAAATCCTTGCAGCAGATGCTTTTGCTTACGTTCAAACCCAAGGTGGACTAAATCGTGAAATTGGCATGAAGTATCGTAAGACCATTCGTGAAGTGGGTAACTCAGTACCACCAATGGAGGCTTATAAAGCCTTCAGAGGTCAAGAGCCGACCACTGATGCATTACTTGAACGTCGTGGTCTAAACTAGTGTAAATAAATTGAGGCGCTTTAGCTAAAAGCACCCTCAATAACAAACAAAAAAATGCCGCTCAATTAAGCGGCATTTTTGTTACTTAACACTTAACAGCTTCGTTGAAGCTAATTAGATATCACTATTTCGTTATCACTTTAAGTCCGATAACCGTCAGAATAAATAGCGCACTACAAGTGATTAAGCCCATTGCAACAGAAGCAGTAAATCCTAATACCAGATAACCAATTAAGCTTATCACTGCCACAATTAACGCATATGGTAATTGGGTAACAACGTGGTCAATATGATGACAACTTGCACCTGTAGAGCTCAAGATAGTGGTATCTGAAATCGGTGAACAATGATCCCCAAATACTGCGCCAGACAATACTGCTGCAAGCATAGGTAGCATCATGGTGCTGTCACTGCCCATCGCCATATCAGCAGCGATTGGCAACATAATACCAAACGTACCCCAGCTAGTGCCGGTAGAGAATGCTGTTAAACCTGCTAATAGGAATAACACCGCTGGTAGCATCGCAAACGGAATATTACCCGTCGCTAGGCTTGCCATGTACTTACCCGTTTCAAGATTGCCAATCACCGAGGAGATTGTCCAAGCAAAAACAAGAATGTAGATTGCCGGTAACATTGACTTAGCGCCGACTTTGATGCCAGTAAGCACCATCGACATGCCAATTTTTTGCTGCGCAGCAAGTGCTAAGGTCACAACTAGGCCCACTAATGAACCATAAAATAATGACTCACTCACTTCAGTGTTTTCAAAAGCACCTAGCAGACTAAATGGCAATGAATTCGCAGTAAGCGCATCTGCACCTGATGCCACCATGAAATAGAATGTTGCAGCCACTAATACGAAAATGGGTAGAAATAAGCCAATGATTTTACCGGTGTCAGCTTCAGGTAAATCAGCTGTAGCACCTGGTGGTAAACCTTTCGATTCGTCGAATAACTCACCTTTTTGTGCATTTTGTTCATGTTGACGCATAGGGCCAATGTCTAAACCGAACAAGGCTACACACAACAATAATAACAATGCGAAAATGGCATAGAAATTCATTGGGATCATTTGTAAGAAAACGCTTAAATGACCAGTATCAGCAAAGCCGTGAGCCGTTAAAATACCGCCGATTAGCGCAATAATGTATGCGCCCCAGCTTGATACTGGTGAGATAACACAAATAGGTGCAGCAGTTGAATCAAGAAGATAAGCCAGTTTTGCGCGCGAAATATGGTAGCGATCAGTAATTGGTCGGGCAATTGAACCAACCACAATACTGTTAAAGTAGTCATCAATGAAAACAACTACACCTAAAAACATGGTCATGAGTTTCGCGTCACGCTTATTACGAATGCGTTGATGCGCCCAATCGGCAAATGCGCGTGCAGAGCCACTGACGGTGATTAAAGCGGTTATCATCCCTAACACAACCAGGAAACCAATAATCTGCAAATTCCAGGCGTTAAGCGCGCCATCATCCCACACTAGGCTAGTCACAGTTGACACTAGGTTAGATGCAGCAGCACTAACAGAGAAGTCAGCTAGCAGGAATACCCCGGCAATAATACCTAGGCCTAATGAAAGTAAAACTCGGCGAGTTAAAATCGCCAATATAATTGCCACGACTGGCGGCAATAGAGAAAGTGCCGAATCGGCATAACTTGTTATCATCATTTTTATAATTTCTTCGTTGAGTACGAATGGAGGATAACTGATAAGGCAAGTTTACACAGATAGCGTAAACAAAAATCTTCTCAGTAGCACTCCACAGTAATATCGATATCATCATCGATATCTATTCTTTTATCCAAACGGACAAAAATTACTATGACAGTGCAGCCCCTTTCGGTAGCTGCCCCAGCAAATGGTTTTGATAGAACACATTCACTTCGGCACTAAATCCTTTCAGGTAAAGCTATCGGAATCACCCAACTCAACCATACTTTTACTTAATGCACCTCTACTTATGCTAACAACAGAAAGTCATCTGTGTATTAACACCACAACATACAAACATAAGCGGAAGGATCATTGCCAGATAAAACTAGCTTATCTTGTGATAAATAACATCACAACCAAAACTGAACACACAGGATTATCAGGTGTGTAACGATTTGTTAGCATCAGTTCATTATTAAAGCAGAGTCAACTTGATAATTAAAGAAGCAAAATATGCTCGATTGTTAACATTTAATTTATTCAATAAAAGTGAATTTTAATGGCGTAGATTATATAGCTACATACTAAATCAAGGAAATAAATGATTAAGCATCTAGCGGCAATAGAGTGAATACTCCACACATTTTATTCTAGTGACAAGTTAAAATGATGACTTACATATATTTAACTGCAGTATTTCAATGGCGCATATTATAAAGATATAGCCATAATGAATAAGTTATATCGTTATAATTAAATAGTAATGCAAAAGTATTCATAGTAAGTAAGCATAGTAACTAAAGTCTTAGCACAGATAAAAATAACAATAAGTCATTCGCTAAATAAAATTTTTCACATAAAAAAGGTTTTTACTTTGCAGTAAAAACCTTTTTTGATATCGATTTGCAATCTTACTTACAACATCAATTTACATTGTAAGCAGTGCAGTAATGATGACTGACTTATAATAAGTTAGTTAACTCTGGAATCGCATCGAATAAATCAGCTTCGAGACCGTAATCAGCAACTTGGAATATTGGCGCTTCAGGATCTTTGTTAATCGCAACAATCACTTTAGAGTCTTTCATACCTGCAAGATGCTGAATAGCGCCAGAGATACCGACAGCGATATATAAGTCTGGTGCAACAATCTTACCTGTTTGACCCACTTGTAAATCATTAGGTACATAGCCAGCATCAACAGCGGCGCGGGATGCACCTACTGCAGCAGTAAGTTTATCAGCCAATGCTTCTAAAATAGCGAAGTTCTCGCCACTGCCCATACCGCGGCCACCAGATACAATCACACCAGCACTACCCAGCTCTGGACGCTCTGAGACAGTCAATGTCTGAGAAACAAACTCTGTACTTGTTGTTGCTACAAAATCAACGTTTACCGCTTCTGCTGAGCCATCATTGCTTGCGGCATCAAATGCACTGGTTCTCACCGTTAGCACTTTCTTAGCATCTAAACTCTGAACTGTCGCTAATGCAGAACCCGCATAAATAGGACGCACAAAGGTATCAGCGCTAACCACTTCAATCACTTCTGATATTTGAGCTACATCTAATAATGCCGCCACTCTTGGTAACGTATCTTTACCAACGCTGCTAGCCGCAGAAATAATATGCTCATAATTGCCAGCAAGGTTCACAACTAATTGTGAAAGGCTTTCTGCAAGTTGCTCTTTATATACTGCGTTATCAGCAACTAATACTTTACTCACACCTGTTATTGCTTGAGCTGCAGTAACAGCGGCAGCGCAATCGCTACCCGCAACTAATACGTGCACATCGCCACCAATAGCAACGGCTGCGCTAACCGCTTTCGCTGTATCTAATTTTAAGCTCGCATTATCATGTTCAGCTAATACTAAAATAGTCATAATTAGATCACCTTCGCTTCAGTTTTTAACTTTTCAACTAGCTCAGCCACAGAGCTCACCATGATGCCAGCTTTACGCTCAGCAGGAGGAGTGACTTTAATAATTGTTTGATGTGCTTTTAAGCTAACGCCTAAATCATCAATTGAAAGTGTCTCTAATGGTTTACGCTTTGCTTTCATAATATTTGGTAAAGAAGCATAACGAGGTTCATTTAAACGCAAATCAGCAGTAACAACGGCAGGTAAAGGCATTTTTAACGTCTGTAAGCCACCATCAACTTCACGAATAACTTCAGCAGAGTCTGCAGTTAATGTTAACTCTGATGCAAACGTTGCCTGAGGCATATTCGTTAACGCCGCTAGCATTTGACCCGTTTGGTTATTATCGCCATCAATTGATTGCTTACCAAAAATCACTAAATCAGCTTGCTCTTTCTCTTGGACAGCTTTTAAAATTTTAGCAATTGATAATGGCACTAACTCTTCGTCAGTTTGAACATGAATCGCACGATCAGCACCTAGCGCCAATGAAGTACGTAATTGTTCTTGAACAGGCTTTGCGCCAATACTGACAACAACAATTTCAGTAACACTTCCCGCTTCTTTTAGTCGTACCGCTTCTTCAACTGCTATTTCGCAGAACGGGTTTAACGCCATTTTTAAATTAGTAGTATCTACATCTGTGTTGTCAGCTTTTACCCTAACCTTCACATTTGCATCGACGACGCGCTTTACAGGCACCAATACTTTCATGGGATTTCCTTCTTCACCTTCAATGTATGTGTTCGGTACATTGGCGTAAACCAATGCAATATGGCACAACTTTACGGCCTGTTAACGTTAACGTCAACCTAAGTCAAACACTTGTTTATATTTTTATTTAGATAAGTTTCTACTAATAAAGAACCACAATTCACTAACTTTTATTATTTATTGCACTTAAATTGTAACTTTAATTAAATTTTGTCCATTTATTGATGATTTTATTTGATCCAATCAAGTTTAGTTTCTATTATTAACAACGATTCAAGTAACTTTGTATTTTCTACAATTAAATATGTTAGTTAACACATGAAATAGTCAAATCAATTGATACTCTAATGCGAAAAAATTAAGCATTATTGATTTTTATTGATTTTTATTGGTATTACTTATTAACCAAAGCATTACTTGAAAAACTTATTATTTAAAATCATTAGGATGCAAATTGATATGAGTGACTTTTTAGAAGTACTAACACATGGTCGTCGTTTTAAAGCTGCTGTAAAAGAGTTAGCGCTTGAAGACTTACGTGAACTTTCAGTAAAACTTGAAAAAATCATTACAGAAAGAGAAGAAGACGAAAAAGCAGAATTAGAAGCGAATGCAGAAAGAAATGCACGCATTGCTGAAATTCTAGCGCAAATTGAAAATAGTGGTTTATCAATTGAAGACTTAGGTGACATTGCAGTTAATAAACCTGCCCCTAAGAAACGTGCACCACGTCCAGCTAAATATCAAATTGAAGTTGATGGCGAGTTAATTCAATGGACTGGTCAAGGTCGTATGCCAACTGTATTCAAAAAAGAAGTTGATAGCGGCAAGAAAATGGAAGCGTTTTTGATTCCTGGTATGGAATAAATATTTCTAGTACCACATTGCGGCGATAAAAAAGAGCTTACTATTGTAGGCTTTTTTTATATCTGCATTCTATATCCTCCAGTCAGTAAGCGTTGTAAACTAGAGCACTTACCATTGTTTAGTATTAGGCCACATTATGAATGTTTCTCGTCCCCTTTTATCTCTAGCGATAAGTTCAGCAGTATTATTATCTGGTTGTGCAGGTGAGTATTCTTTCAATACTAACCTCGATTCAGAAGCAATTGATGAGTATTTCAAACCAGCCAATGTCGCGCTATTTAAAGATAATGACCGCCCACAAAGTGCATTTAACATATTAGGTTTAGTTGAAGGTCACTCTTGTCAGGAAACTGAGAATGGCGTCCCCGCGACTATCGCAGATGCACGCACTGATGCACGTAAAAAAGCAGCAGAATTAGGTGCTAACGGACTTATCGTTAAAAAATGTATGCTCACTGAACAGAAAGTAGATAACTGTTTTAGCGAAGCCTTTTGCGTTGGACAAGCTATTACCATTGACGCTCCTCAGTAGTATTTAATCCTATTGTTATAAACAACATTTATTTGTATGAATGAAGCCAACCAGCTTGCGATGAAAATTAATAATGAAAAATGAGTTGACCCAACAATTTAATTCTCGAATAGACGCTGTCGCTTATTGCCGCACGCCCTATAAACAAAAGTTTGGGATTCCAAGACAACCTGGCCTAGTGAATATAAAAGGGCTTGTTGAATTAGCGCCACATGTTAATAATATCGATGCGGTACGCGGAATAGAGCAATACTCACATTTATGGTTACTTTTTTGTTTTCATGAAAATCTTGAACAGGGCTGGAAAAATACTGTTAGACCACCCAGGTTAGGCGGAAACGAAAAGTTAGGTGTATTTGCCACCCGCTCGACTTTTAGACCCAATGGTATTGGGCAATCCGTGGTAAAGCTGCATCGCGTTATTCAGCAAAATGGCAAAGTATGCCTTGAAATATCCGGTATGGATTTATTAGATGGCACACCGGTTATTGATATTAAACCCTATATCCCTTTTTCAGATTCCATTGATAACGCCGCTGGCGGTATTGCACAAGAAGCACCTGAATTAATTGATGTACAATTTTCACCGTTAGCGAAAACACAAATTGAAAGTTACGCAAACGAGAGTAACAGTCTTGAGTTATTGAGTGTCATCAGTGATGTTTTAGCCCAGGACCCTCGCCCTGCTTATAAAAAAGCTAAGGCTGATCCTAAAATATACCAAGTCGCCTTATATGACATCGATATATTCTGGCAGATCGAAAACGGTCACATTAACGTGATTGAAATTAAACCCACCAGCGTTTGCTAAATACTGATATGCATAATAAACCTGATTATCAAACCCAGCATAAAAAACGCTTATCTTGGATGCCGTGGTTATATTTTTCGTTAAAAGAAAAACAATTGGTTTGGGCCAAACCTTGGCAAGATGAAATACAACAGCAGTTTGAACAATTAGAAACCATCACATTTGGCGATAATTGTTTTATTGCCCCACAAGCCAATGTTTTTGCCGAGCCCGGTCGAGATATCACTATGGGCAATCAATGTATGATTGCTGCAGATGTCTTTTTGCATGGCCCAATAACCCTAGGTGATGAAGTAGCGATTAATCATGGTTGTTCATTTGATGGTGGCCGCTGCGGCATCAAAATCGGCAATAAAACCCGTATTGCCAATAACGTTACCATTTACGCTTTTAACCACGGTATGTCAGTTGAGCAAGCGATCTATCAACAACCGAGTCAATCCAAGGGTATAGTCATTGGCGATGACGTTTGGATTGGCGCACAGGCAGGTATTGTGGATGGCGTCACCATCGGGAACCAAGCCATTGTCGGCATGGGTAGCGTGGTCACTAAAGATGTTGCTGAATTTGCTATTGTTGCCGGTAACCCAGCCAAAATCATTGGTGATAGACGCGATAAATAGCCCCCTATTTGGAAACTCCCCCACCGCGTTTATCGCGATAATATTATCTTTTTCTTCCTAAACTAATTATCTGGTGACAACTCGATACAGGTGATAAAATGCCGCTCATTAATAGCTACTAAGTGGACATTGGGAATGCGAGTTAGCAAGTACCTGCTTTCAACACAAAAAGAAACGCCTGCAAATGCAGAAGTAATGAGTCACAAATTGATGTTACGTGCTGGTTTTATCCGCCGTAACGCATCAGGCCTATATTCATGGTTACCAAGTGGTTTACGTGTATTACGTAAAGTAGAAGCCATTGTTCGTGAAGAAATGAACAAAGTCGGTGCCGTTGAAATCCTAATGCCACTAGTACAACCTGCTGATCTTTGGCAAGAGTCTGGTCGTTGGGACAAGTTTGGCCCTGAATTGTTACGTTTCCAAGATCGCCATAACCGTGACTTCGTACTTGGCCCGACCCACGAAGAAGTGATTACTGATTTAGTGCGTAAAGAAGTAAGCTCTTACAAACAGTTGCCACTGACTTTATACCAGGTACAACATAAATTCCGTGATGAGGTTCGCCCTCGTTTCGGTGTCATGCGTGCACGTGAATTCTTGATGAAAGATGCTTATTCTTTCCATTTATCTCAAGAAAGCATGGATGCTACGTATGCTGAAATGCATGCAGCATACTGCAATATTTTCACACGTATGGGCTTAGCATTCCGTCCAGTTATTGCTGACACGGGTTCAATCGGTGGTGAAACTTCCCACGAATTCCACGTACTAGCTAATAGTGGTGAAGACTTAATCGCGTACTCGACTGAAAGTGATTACGCGGCAAATATCGAAAAAGCAGAAACTGCAGCACCAACAGCAACCTTGGCAGCTCCTTCACTAGAAATGAGTGTTGTTGAAACGCCAAATGCTAAAACCATTGCTGAATTAGTTGAACAATTTGATATTGAAATCACTAAAACAGTTAAAACCCTGATCGTTAAAGGCGCAACAGAAGAAGCACCACTTGTGGCGCTAGTTGTTCGAGGCGATCATGACTTAAATGAACTTAAAGCGGATAAGCACGAGCTTGTCGCTTCTCCTCTTGAGTTTGCAACTGATGCTGAAATTGTTGCCGCTGTCGGTGCTGGTCCGGGTTCTATCGGTCCTGTTGGCCTTACAATGCCAATCATCATTGACCGTGACGTTGCGGTAATGAGTGACTTTGCTGCAGGTGCTAACAAAGAAGGTCAACATAACTTCGGGATCAACTGGGAGCGCGATTTACCCATGGCGTACGCTATGGATATCCGTAACGTGGTTGAAGGTGAAGCGACACCAGATGGTCAAGGTACTTATGCTTTTGCTCGTGGCATCGAAGTGGGTCATATCTTCCAGTTAGGTACAAACTATTCTGAGGCTATGGGCGCAACCGTGCTTGATGAGAATGGTAAATCTAAAGTCATGATGATGGGTTGTTATGGTGCTGGCGTAAGCCGTATCGTTGCAGCTGCAATTGAACAAAACCATGATGACCGCGGTATGAAGCTTCCTGAAAGCTTAGCACCGTTCACTGTGGGCATTTTACCGATGAACATGCACAAATCTCATCGTGTAAAAGAAATGGCTGAACAACTTTACGCTGACTTAAGCGCCCAAGGCATCGAAATATTATTAGATGACCGTAAAGAGCGTCCAGGCGTGATGTTCAATGACATGGAGCTTATCGGCTTGCCACATGTGGTTGTGATTGGCGACCGTAACATTGATGCTGGCGTATTCGAATATAAGAACCGCCGCACGGGTGAGAAACAAGACATTCCATTTGATCAGATTGTAGACTTTATCAAGTCATCAATTAAAGGCTAATCAATAGCCTCTGACAAATGCAGTATTAACGCACCTTGATAGGTGCGTTTTTTTTGTTTTATATTTAAATCATCAAAAAGTTTCAAAATAAAAACGGTTACAATGATGTTATTTTGATTGGTATAACCAGTTAATATTATACATACTGATATCATCAGGTTATGTGAGTAAATGGAGATAGTCGTTGTCAGAGTCAATCGCACTGGTTTTAGGTGGTGGTGGAGCAAGAGCTGCATATCAAATTGGCGTTTTAAAAGCGCTGGTGCAATTTTATCCGCGTAATCATCATATTCCATTTGCCATATTAAGTGGCAGTTCTGCTGGTGCTATTAATGCGACCTCGTTGGCGACTCATGCCTCTTGCTTTCATTTAGGCGTTAAAAAGCTCGATTGGGTTTGGCGCCACTTTGAAACCAATAAAGTATATCGTTCATCATTTAAGGGCGTACTAAAACACTTAGCTAAAATGGCCTTAAAAGGTCTTCAAAACGACAAAGTGAATACTGAAGCTGGCAGCTTGCTCGATAACCAACCGTTACGAAAACTGTTAAATCAATTAATTGATTTTCAGCGAATTGAACGCAATATTGGCAGCGGTGCTTTGAAAGCCATTAGTTTAGATGCTTCAAGCTATACCGATTCTCACTCTTACAGCTTTTATCAAGCTGACCACAGCGTCGAAGATTGGCAAAGAGCACGTAGACAAGGCAATCGCGCCACGTTAACTACAGACCATTTAATGGCCACTTCAGCCATCCCGCTGGTGTTTCCATCGGTTAAATTAAACCAAGCCTATTTCGGCGACGGTTCAGTGCATCAATTATCCCCCTTATCTAGCCCAATTCATTTAGGCGCCAGCAAAATTATGGTGATTAATTTAGACAGTCCCCATAAGTTATTGCATAAAGACATTGATGCGCACCCAAAAACAGCAACCATTGCAGGTCACCTGCTTGATACTATCTTCTCGGATACGTTAAACAGTGATTTAGAGCGTTTAGAGCGAATCAATTCTACCCTAGACTTAATCCCTGAAGCTGATGCTAAAATGGTCAATTTAAAGAAAATTGAAACGCTGGTCATCAAGCCCAGCGAAGATTTAAGTCTACTTGCAGCGAGATACTTTAAAGAGTTACCGCTAGCAATCCGCTTATTATTAAAGCTTGTCGGTGTCGATAGCCAATCTGATTCGAGTATCGTATCTTATTTGCTATTTGAAAAAAGCTACACTGGTGCTTTAATTGATTTAGGCTATCAAGACGCAATGACGCAAATTGATACCATAAAGAAGTTTTTTGATATTGATAGTGAATAGGAATGAAGATGAATACACTAAGGATAGTGGCAATTTCGATATTACTCATGATAACTGCTTGTTCAAAAGCACCTTTAGATTTTGACCCCGATCCCTTAAAAGGCAGTTTACATACCGTGAACTGGATGGGCACATATCAAGGGACTTTTCCGTGTCCAAGCTGTGATGGAATGAAAACAACCCTCACCCTTTATCCTTCCAATAAATACCAAATATCAACAGAATATTTGGGTCAAGACCCTAACCCATTTAGGAGCCAAGGTTCGTTTAGATGGGATAGCACTGGTAACATTATCTACTTAGATAGAGGTCAAATTTACCATGTACTTCAGGATAAGATGTATTTACTTGATGTCGAAAGTCAGCGCATTGAAGGTAAAGATGAACAAAAATATCTCGTGACTAAAATTGCAGAGCTTGAACAATAAGCTTTCTTATAAGCTCTTCTTATAAGCTCTTCTTATAAAATGTTAGTGAGATTGTATCAGGCTCAATACCGTCGCAATAACCAATGATATTTCCCACAAAAAAAGTCACCTCATGGGGTGACTTTTCATTAAGTGACTTTTCATTAAGAGACTTTTAATCGCAGACTTTTAATAACTGGCTTTCATTAAGTGACTTATTCGAATAACTAAACAAGTTCTTTAAAAGCGAGAGATACCACCAATATAGAAACCATCTTCAAACGAGCTGTTTGAACGATCATCATATTTAAACTTCAAATTTCTATAGCCAAAAAAAACAGCCATATTAGGATTAAAATCAAACTGCACTTTAGCCCCTAATTCAGTATAGCCATCTAAGCCCGAGAACGTTAATACTGAAGGTGCGTAATAAGCATCACCGTGCAGAGAAATTTTATTCCCCAGCGCTAAACTGTAATGACCACCAACAGACACAACACTGCCACTAGGACTATTATCGAACCATACTCGGGTAAACTTTGGGCCAATTTCAATCGTATGTGGTCCAGTTTCATGGGTCATATGCATAGCAAATTCAGCTAAGTGACCTTTTTTATCGGAATAAACATAGCCCGCTTCAAGATTAAGGTTTGGATTGATATAAGCCTTAATGTCTGACGAGACAACATGTTCACTTAGCCCTAAAGAAAACTCCGTTGCATTTACATTTAATGACAATGCCATAGCTGCTAAAACAGCCAAAATCTTTTTTCTCATCTCTAACCCCAAAACCTAAGTGATACTATTGCCGAGATTATACTGACCAATAAGGTTTAGTCTTAATAAAAACACAGTTTTAAAGTTGCACAACTCAACATTCACACAGATTAAGTACATTAAAATAACAATAACAAAAACCTGATAATATCTGCCTCAAGTCTTGTAATAGTCATTTTTTATCTTCAACATTCTATTGCGATTAACTTATGTTATTAGTCACTTTTTTACATCAGATTCAATTTAAATTGCGCACAACTTAATTGACAAATTGCTCTATCGGTATATAGTGTAATTAATCAATAAGGAGTAATTCATGAGCCAATCATTTTTTGAACAAAGCGCAGTTGATATCAATGGCAACACAGTATCGATGGAACAATATAAAGATCACGTAGTGCTAATTGTAAATACGGCAAGTGAATGCGGCTTTACGCACCAATACAAACCACTAGAACATTTGTACCAGCTATATAAAGAGCAAGGTTTTGTTGTTTTAGGTTTCCCGTGTAATCAATTTGGCTCTCAAGAAAAAGGTGATGAAGCCACCATTAGCCAATTTTGCGAACTGAACTTTGGTGTCAGCTTTCCGCTTTTTAGTAAAATTGACGTTAACGGTGAAGATGCTGCGCCTTTATATAAATTCCTTAAACCTGCAGCAAAAGGGTTATTAGGTAGCCAATCAATCAAATGGAATTTCACCAAGTTCTTGATCAACAAGCAAGGTAAAGTGTTGAAGCGATACTCGCCAACGACTAAACCTGAAAATCTAATGGATGAAATCGAACATTTATTGAAAGAATAATCTCAGATCAAAACTTATAACTTATCAGATAAATGTAACAGCTAAATTTAAGCTGTTGATTCAATGCTATAAAATTTATGATTGATAAAAAAATAATTTATTTGTACTTTTTTTGAACTATTTCACTTTGTGATGCTCTGAGTATATAGACAGTGTTTTCACTTTCATCATCTCCCTGGGACTTCTAGCGCGGTCCCCTTGATCTCAAAGTGGATCAATAGGCAATCAATTGATTGCCTTTTTTTATGGCTTTTTTTATTAAAAAATTAAAGTTAACAGAAAAAATAACTGAAAATAAAAAATATTAATATAAATTAAATCAACAAGATAAAAGTACCTCTTATCAAGATTGAATGAAAACAAAAAAAATCACAACTTTTCTTGAACCTTTTTAAACTCCACAGCTCTTAGTAACTGTAGCAAGTCATTAATGAACTTACCCCTCATCAAGGTTTCATTCATTATTGAGCTTTAACAGAATTAATCTCCCCAGTTAAATTCGCTACCCGAATTAGGTTAAACTTTTTCATTGTTCATCATCACTCCCAATTGGGACGTTGTTAATACGCTAGCGCACCATTAACAGCAACCCGCAAAGCAATACTTCTGGCAACCCATTTGGGTTGCCATTTTTTTTGGTTAATCATTACCACTAAGCTTAAACAATCTATTTACCCAACAAAATCACAATTTGCAGCCAGATTAAATCCAGTATGATTCACTTTCGAATCAACTGAGCAAACATATATCGTCAGCATTTGATGTTGAATCTTGATGTTAGTGTTGATGTTAGTGTTGATGAGAATTAGACGGGTTAAGCCGATCATGTTTAAGCTGGACTTAGCCAGTCAATATTTTAGCTAAAGTAAAGCCCCTAAATATGGGCGCTTAACTATGGACACTTAACTATGCCGACTAAACACGAGCAACTTAACTTAAAAGGTTAATCACAAATTATTTTAAAAATATTTGGAATTCCTTTGAACCTTTTTAAATACAGGCACTCATAGTAACCGTAACAAGTAGATAATGTCATTTTCGTTTAAATACTGATTGTTTAAATACTGATTTCAAAGACTCTTCATCACAGTTAGAGAAATTTAAATTACATTGTCGCTAACCGAATTTAGTTTTACCCGGTTTTATTGTTCATCATCATCCCCCATTTAGGGCATTGTTAATACGCTAGCGCATTATTAGCAAAACCTACAAAGTAATACTTCTGGCAACCCATTGGGTTGCCATTTTTTTTACCTGCTTTCCCCCGTGAACGTCCTATTCATTTCGTATACAACTGGGTTCAGGTTCAACTTTTCTGCAGGATAAAAGCCAGCTAACAGCATTTCTGACAGCCAAACCAATTCAAAAGTGACTGAACGATGGACTAAAAGTACCTGTGAATAACCTATGCAATTTAATGGAAAGTAAAATAACTAAATAATATTAATTATTTTTGAATTAATTTGAACTTTTACTGATCCTGCCACTCATAGTAATCGTAACAACTAGATAATGTGATTAAGTTTTTAACGATAGTGAAGTAACCGCTTCTAGTATTTTAAAAACTAATTTCAAAACTCTTCATCACAGTTTATGAAATCGATATTCATGTTATTGCAAATCGAAACATTGTTTACATAACCATTGTTTACATGATTTGGTTTCACCTAGTTTCATTGTTCATCATCATCCCCCTATTTAGGGCATTGTTAATACGCTAGCGCATTATTAGCAATTACCTACAAAGCAATACTTCTGGCAACCCATTGGGTTGCCATTTTTTTTGACTTAATTTTATCTTCCACTAATCACCTTAATAGAACTCAACCGAATACCTAAATAATACCAAATAAATCATGTAGATAAGAACAATTCGTTAATCATTACATGCACAAAGGGGAAGTTATTTGAAAAAAAGGATAAATTATTTTGAACCTTTGCTGATCCTGCCACTCATAGTAACCGTAACAAGTAGATAATATGACAAAGGATTTGATAGTAGTGAAGTAACCGCTTCAAATATTGTTAAAGCTGATTTCAAAAACTCTTCATCACAGTTTATGAAATATACGTTCATATTATTGCTAACCGAATTATGTTTCATCCGGTTTCATTGTTCATCATCATCCCCCTATTTAGGGCATTGTTAATACGCTAGCGCATTATTAGCAATAACCTACAAAGCAATACTTCTGGCAGCCCATTGGGTTGCCATTTTTTTATCTATCTTTTAGTTCTTCTTACACACAATCCCATTAAGCTTCAGTCCATTGCAAATATCAACTGGACTCAACAAAACTGAAGATTAAATCAGGCTGCTTGCAGCATTCGAAACTTAACACCTAACTGTACTAAAACAGTAACGGGCCAACTCTAAAGGCTGCAAATTAAAGACTAAAATGTGTTTGTGAGGTGCTTATTGAGATGAATGGATCTGAACGAAGATGAAAGGAAAGAAACTATTTTTAATTTAATTTGAACCTTTGCTGATCCTACTACTCATAGTAACCGTAACAAGTAGATAATATGGCAAAGGATTTGATAGTAGTGAAGTAACCGCTTCAAATATTGTTAAAGCTGATTTCAAAAACTCTTCATCACAGTTTATGAAATATACGTTCATATTATTGCTAACCGAATTATGTTTCATCCGGTTTCATTGTTCATCATCATCCCCCTATTTAGGGCATTGTTAATACGCTAGCGCATTATTAGCAATAACCTACAAAGCAATACTTCTGGCAACCCATTGGGTTGCCATTTTTTTTACCTTAAGGTTAAAGTTCAATCTGTTGCATCATCAAGTCGAGTTGAACCTGCAACGAAGGATGATAGCCTGCCCTAGCCTGTTCAAATATCGCTAATGCTTGTTGCTGATAACCCGCAATTAATAACTCGCTATAAAGTGGCTTAACAAATTTGGCTCGGCCAATATTTTGTAAAAACTGATCAACTTTTGGCAATATAATCTCGTAATGGTTACGTATCGCGACCCGATACCACTCACAGGCTAGTTCAGCATTTTCAGACTGCGAAAGCTTAAACACCATATCCAAATCCGTGAGTTGCGGTTGCGACAATTGAAATGGCAACTGACTAATGAAATATTGCCAGTGATGCACTCGCCAGTCTGAAATAATCAACTTACTGGCGCTTTCACCTTGTTTGATTTGTTGTAACGCCAGTTCGACTTTATCTAAGCTGGTCGAAGTAGGCCCGACAAACCATTTGGGAAGGCCTTCACCATACACCCATGTCATGAGTTCAGTTTCTGTAATAGCTTGAGGGTACTCAATCAATAACGTCTGCTTGACATAGTCTATAAATGTTTCTGTGGTAATCGCTTCGAATTTAAAATGCTGAACGTAATTAAATAAAAATTGGTCAAAATCTTTACGGCCTAAACGTTGCTCCAATTCGTGAACAAACATTGAAGCCTTATCATAGGTGAACCGATTAAATGAATCATTCGCATCTTGATGTTGTACGTTCGCAGGTAAGGTTTGAGCTTCGATAGGCATCGAATGCATCTCTTCTTTAAGACGACCAAACTCAATCACCCACTCCAATTCAGCTTGCTCTTCACCATATATTTTTTCAACTAAACGGTTAGTAAAATAGGTGGTAAAGCCTTCGTTAAGCCATAAATCACGCCATGTTGCATTACTCACGAGGTTACCGGTCCAGGAGTGCGCTAATTCATGAGCAACTGTAGATACTAGGCTCTTATCTCCCGCAATTAATGTCGGCGTAATAAACGCAAGTCTTGGGTTTTCCATACCACCAAAAGGAAAGCTGGGCGGCAATACAATCATGTCGTAGCGGCCCCAAGGATATGGGCCTAATAAAGACTCTGCAGCCAATATCATCTCTTCGGTATCTTCAAACTCTTTTAATGCCTTAGACAGCATTTCAGGTTCAGTGTAAATACCGCAACGTTCACTAATCGCGCCATAAGCTAAATCACCCACAGCCAGCGCAAGCAGATGCGTTGGGATCGGTTTTTCCATCTCAAACTGAAATACACCATCTTTTGGCATCACATCGCTATTGGCCGCACTCATCACGGCTCTTAAACCATTATTGACTGTCACAGTTGCAGTGAACGTAATACGGGCTTTAGGCGTGTCTTGCAAAGGGATCCAACTTCGGGCATTAACCGGTTGTGATTGACTGAATAAATAAGGGGATTGTTTACCTAAGGTTTGTTCTGGGGTTAGCCATTGCAAGCCTTGTGAATTCGGTGAGGTGCGGTATTGAATAACAACTTCATCAATCATCATGCCGATGTTGATAACGATTTTATCCCCTTGCAGAGTATCAACATGCTCAGTGTCATATTCAACTTTATTGCCTTGGTTATCACTGATGGTATCAATAATAAGATCGCGGCCATCAAGTACCAGTTGCTCACAAATTTGCAGTCGCTTGAACTGCAATATCACCTGCCCAGTCAATTGCTGTAATTCGAAATCAACTGCCAATGTCAGCTGCATATTGTGTACTTTAATCTCATCAGTATTGGCTACTGAATGATAGTCACGATTATTGTCCCAAAGCGTTGTCAATTTGATACCTATTCATCAACAGTATGATGTGCAACAGAATATACCAATGCACGCTTTTCATCGAGAAGTTAGATTAAATTCATATATATCACAGGTATAAAAAAAGCCTCAACTATATGCATAATTGAGGCTTTAATCATTTGCAGGCGATAAGCTTAAAGCTTGATACCTGCTTTTTGTAAATCTTTTGCTACGACACTGCGAGGTAATGGTACATAGCCGTCTTTTTCAACAATTTGCTGACCCTGCAGAGATAACACGTAACGGATGAACTCGCGATCCATTGGTGATAAGTCTTTGTTAGGGTGTTTGTTGATGTAAACGTATAAGTAACGTGATAATGGGTAAGTTCCATTCGCTGCATTCGCTGCTGTAGCTGCGATATACTTAGTGCCTTTCTTAGAAAGGGCTACTGCTTTAACACCTGCAGTTTTATAACCGATACCAGAATAACCGATAGCGTTAAGACCTTGAGAAACCGATTGCACTACAGAAGCTGAACCTGGTTGCTCATTTACGTTTGGTCTGAAATCACCTTTACAAAGTGCTTTCTTTTTAAAGTAACCATAAGTACCAGAAACTGAGTTACGACCGTATAACTGAACATCTTTCTTTGCCCAGTTACCTTCTAGTCCAACATCACCCCAACGCGCTACATCATCACCACCACACTTTTTAGTTGATGAGAAAATTGAATCGATTTGTTCGATGCTTAACCCTTCAATTGGATTATCTTTATGAACAAATACAGCTAATGCATCAATTGCAACACGAATGGCTGTAGGCGCATAACCGTAATGTTTTTCAAAAGCTTCAACTTCGTTAGGCTTCATTTGACGGCTCATAGGACCGAACTGCGAAGTACCTTCAGTTAATGCTGGCGGCGCAGTTGAAGAACCTGCTGCTTGAATTTGGATATTCACGTTAGGGTAAATATGTTTAAAATCTTCAGCCCATAACGTCATCATATTCGCTAGTGTATCTGAACCCACTGATGACAAGTTACCTGAAACACCACTTGTTTTTTCGTATACTGGTAATGCTTTATCAATCGCTGCCATAGATGTTGCAGAAAATACTCCAACTGCAGTAATTGCAATCGCGCTAACTAGCTGTTTAAGTTTCATTTTAGTGCTCCGGTATTGTAAGCGTTGTTATTTAAGACAGGCTCAGTATCAATGACTATGATGACAAGTCTATGACTCTTATGTGACAAGGGGATGACAATTAACACTTTTAACAATTACCCTGCAAACATATCAATTCAGTCAAAAAACAAAGCCTAACCATTAAAATCAATAACTTAAGCGAAACCCCGCACATTAACTCATCTCCCACTGCTTGAATTATTGATGATCAATTTATTACAGCTCAGTTTTTATACCTAACAATAACGCAGGCCTGTCTACAATAATCACCCATTTAGCAAAAAAACGTATCAACGGAATGGCCATTATCATTAATCATGTGAACAACTTAATTGATGCGACATATCACTATCGCCTTGTAGCTGATTTATTTATTGCTTTAAAGCAGATTTATATTAACTAAATCGAAAGGTGAAAGTTGTAGTCTAGATAATTGCAATGAAGATAGCTGCAAAGATTCCAGTGCACTCAAGCTATGGTTAAATCAGCCAGCTTTAAACCCCATCAATATGAGAAAGTAACTTAAACATGCCTAAAACTCATTACTGCTTCATTGTGAATATCAGGCAATAACAGCTCAGGTCAGTAACTAGTTGTTGAATTAGTTAAGCTACTCTTACCAATCGATAAATGATCCTTGCTGATGACTTGAGTAAGACCTCAATATCAATACCCACTTTTCAATTTACGCTGCTCGTTTGTTCAGCCCCACTCTGCTAGAGTGCTTAATAATCAATAGCTTTGCTGTAGCAGAGCTTAAATAATAGCTTGGTTAATTGTGTAGGCGCGTTTTGCCAAATATATGCGCATCATCCAAATGTTAGGAGTTTCTATGAGTTTGCTACCCATGTCTGATGCAAACCCAGAAAATACATAAAAACCAGTTGAAATGCGCTAAAATTAAGCAGCTTGCTGGTTTATGCAGTACTACAACGTGGATTTTGATACAAATTATTAGAATTTATCTTTACGAACCTTGGTATAAACACTTATGACAAAGCGACTTCAGCAGAAAACCGCCCCGACGATATCGACGTTCAATGATCTTGCAAAATTAGCAAATTATTCCCTGATGGACACTCTCAACTGTGATCCTGATGCGACAGAAAACGGGGCAGACTATGCGCCGCGACAAGTCTTCTCTGGTCATTATGTCCCGGTCAATCCGACGCCAATCAAAGATCCTGAATATGTAGCCCACAGCAAAACCTTTTTTTCTGAGCTTGGCTTTGCAGACAGCATGGCTGAGTCCAGCGATTTTGTTCGCATGTTCTCCGGCGACATTTCTCAGGTGCCAGATCCGATGCGCAAGTTTGGTTGGGCGACTGGGTATGCACTTTCCATTTACGGCACCGAATACATCCAACAGTGCCCGTTTCAAACCGGTAACGGATATGGAGATGGTCGAGCTATTTCTGTATTTGAGACTGTCATCAAGGGGCAACGCTGGGAAATGCAGCTAAAAGGTGGCGGCCGCACGCCTTATTGCCGAGGAGCTGACGGCCGCGCGGTGTTGCGGTCTAGCATCCGAGAATTCTTAGCTCAGGAGCATATGCATGCACTGGGCGTGCCCACATCACGATCGTTGAGTTTATATGTTTCTAAGACGGAGAAGGTAAAACGGCCGTGGTACTCACAGGGCTCGCTATCGGAGAACCCCGACATGATGGTATCTGAAGCTGTCGCCATCTCAACACGTGTCGCACCGTCGTTCATACGCGTTGGCCAACTCGAGCTTTTCGCTCGCCGTGCTCGTATACAAGCACACCCGAAAGCCATGGAACAACTCGAGAAGATTGTGCTGCACTTGATTGAACGTGAGTACGCTGACGTTGTCGATAAGCAACTCACCACGCCAGAGAAAGTACTGCTGTTGGCGAGCGAGTTTCGAAGCCGCCTCACGTCATTGATATCAAGTTGGATCAGTGTCGGCTTCTGCCAAGGTAACTTCAACAGCGACAACTGCGCAGCTGGTGGCTTTACACTGGATTATGGCCCCTTCGGTTTTTGCGATGTGTTTAACCCCCATTATCAACCTTGGACGGGTGGTGGTCATCACTTCTCGTTTATGAACCAACCCAATGCGGCGCAAAAAAACTTCGAGATGTTTTGTTCAGCATTACGTCCTTTACTAGCATCTAATCAGCACGACTTGCTGCAACTTGATGCGCTTCAACATGGATTTTCGACAGTCATGCACACACAAATGCAGAATATGTGGGCTGCTAAGCTGGGACTGGATCGGGTAATAGATTTAGATAATTTAGGCACTTTGAACACAGAGTCTCACCAGGCACCTTGTAGCGAACTGATAAGCGAGCTAGAGACACTGATGGTGCAAACGCCTGTCGATTACACTATTTTCTTTCGAGAGCTCTCGTCGATACCTGATGATATAACCCCTCTCAAGAAAAGCTTCTACAATGGTTTATACAATAATAGGGCTCAAAATACAGCGCCCGAAGAGTTAGAAAAGCGCTGGGAAGAGTGGCTCGAGAAATGGAAAACACTCCTAAATATCGCCATTGACGCAGATGCGACTTCGTCACGTTCCATTGACCAAATATCGAGAGAAATGAAGCTTGTTAACCCAAAATACATTTTGCGAGAATGGTTTGTTATGCCAGCTTATCAGCAAGCCACTGCGGGCAATTACTCGCTAATTCGTGAGCTGCAGCACGTGATGACACAGCCATATGCTGAGCACTCAAAGGACATTGAGGATAAATACTATCGGTTGAAACCGGCTGAGTTCTTTGAGGTGGGTGGATTATCCCATCTTAGTTGCTCATCGTAATTATTTTGAGTTAGTAACCGTGCGCCAAAAAAACTTTACTGATTGGACTTTATTGATTGGACTTTACTAATTGATCTTTACTGATTGAGCTTTACTAATTGAGCTCTACTAATTGAGCTCTACTAATTGAGCTCTACTAATTGAGCTCTACTAATTGAGCTCTACTAATTGAGCTTTACTCATTGAGCTTTACTAATTGTGCTCTACTGATTGAGCTCTATTTATGAATGAATAACCACTAATAATGTCAGTAAACACATAAACCAACACCTATCCAGCGCCATAAACAACAATGCAGACATCAATGTCTGCATCGTGGTTTATGGGGGGATCTTAATCAATATGCTAGAGGTTAACGATTCACCAACAAATGAGAAGGAATGATAAAACTAAAACAACTACCCTTTTCTAACTCACTGGTGATATGCAGTTCACTGTAATGATGGTTAAGCGCATGCTTCACAATCGCAAGGCCTAAACCGCTACCACCGGTTTTACTGGAACGGGCATTATCAACTCGATAAAAGCGTTCAGTTAGGCGGCCAATATGTTGCGCTGCAATACCTAAACCATTATCGGTAACACTGAATTTAGCGCCACTTGCCACTTGCTGCCATCGAACCGTTATTTTTCCACCGGGTTCGGTATAACGAATCGCGTTAGAAATTAAGTTAGTGCAGGCACTTCTTATTTGTACTTCATTGCCATGACAATCAAGATGTTCTTCACACTGAAACTCAACTTCATATTCATCCATCGCTAATGCGGAAGCTTCGTCTTTTAATATATCGAGCATCGCTTGCATATTAATGGTCTTTTCAAGGTCAATATCTGCCCCATCTTCAATACGAGATAGCACCAATAACTGCTCCACCATTGATTGCATGCGCCGAGTTTGTTGCTGCATGAGTTTAAGCGGTTTTTGATTCATACTGTCAGCTTCCTCCATGCTTTGCATTATCTCGAGGTAGCCTTGTAGCACTGTTAGCGGGGTTTTTAGTTCGTGGGATACATTGGCAACAAACTCTTTTCGCATACCCTCTAACTGGTTTATACGGGTAATATCACGGGCAATGAGCAGTAGTTGCCTATCGCCGTAGCTCATTAAGCGAATTTCTAATAAGCGATTTTCTGATAGAGGGGACGTTAACTCAAGTGGTTCATTGAATTTGCCTGTTTTGAGATAGGCTGAGAAATCGGGATGTCGAATAAGATTATCAATCCGCTGACCATTATCCTGTGGCCATACAAAACCCAGTACCAGTTGTGCAAGTTTGTTGCACCATAAAATATTGTGGTCAGAGTCTAATACCACTGCCGCATCAGGTAATGCCTCAGCGCCTTGTCTAAATCGGCTTAATAAGGATGCGAGTTGACCAACTCGGCGTCTATTTTTACCTTGGAGTCGGTAAATACCATTAAATATACCTTCCCAGCTCCCTGTACCTTGCGGCGGCGTGAGTTTGCGGTCTTTCCAAAGCCAATAGTTTAAACGGGTGATTTGTCGGTAATGCCATCCTAATAAAGCAATGCAACCAACAATAATGGAGATGATAATTTGATCGATAACGATGCCAATTACGGCAAAAACCAACAAGAATCCTACGAAGCGAAGAAATAGCCTGGATCCAGAATAAGCTCGAAGCATAAGCTGCCTAATAATTAATGTAAATAAACCCTTAGGAATTTTTACCTAATTGCTGGTAGGGAAATAATGGCTCACAAGATAGCTTAAAACCTGATTACTTGCTATAGCCATGGGTGTAAATTACTGCCAAAAGGTGACTCAAGCATAATAACCATTTTCGTTGGTTTGCATGACGTTAACCATTCAGCAGTCATTTAATATTCAACAAACGTAAGCGATTACATTCTTGTTGAGAAACGATAACCTGCACCACGAACCGTTTGAATCAGTTTATCATGGCCAGAGTCTTCAACCGCTTTTCGTAAACGACGAATATGTACATCTACAGTACGATCTTCAACATACACATTAGTACCCCATACGTTATCGAGTAGCTGTTCTCGGCTATAAACACGCTCAGGGTGTGTCATAAAAAAGTGCAGCAATCTGAATTCTGTTGGGCCCATCTCTAAAACAGACTCGCCAACCGAAACGCGATGACTAACAGGGTCTAAAAGCAAACCTTGCACATCAATAGTTTCTTCAAGTCGAGTAGGCGCACTACGACGTAAAACCGCCTTAATACGAGCCACTAACTCTTTCGGTGAAAACGGTTTAGTGATGTAGTCATCAGCACCGACTTCTAACCCCTTCACTTTATCTTCTTCTTCACCGCGCGCAGTGAGCATGATAATCGGAATTTGGCGAGTAAACTCATCTTGCTTTAAACGCTTAGCTAATTGTATTCCACTTCCACCAGGGAACATCCAATCCAATAGAATCAAATCTGGATACGGTTCTTGCAGTTGGTCAATTGCCGAATCAAAATCTTCAGCTGATGTGGTAGTAAAGCCATGTTGTTCCATAACAAATGTCAGCATTTCACGAATAGCTGACTCATCTTCTACAATTAAAATCTTAGCTGTCATAATAGTTTCTGTGATTAGTATGCCGTGTGAGTATTATTGGTCAGTTTTATTACAGTAATATGATCTCAAGGCCGAAAATGGAATTAAAATCATATTTCTGACATAAATCTATCATGTTACATCATAAATAATATGCTTAAACAAACAAAGGAGACTTTATGCCTCCTTTGTCATTCATTGAATGTTTTTCTTATCTGGCTTTATTAACTGGCCGATTTAGAATTTATGTTCGATGCCTACAGCAAAGTAGCTTTCATCAACAGAGAACTCAACCATGTCGCCTTCTTCATCTGAGTAATCAATGGAAGTACGGTCAGTATAAAAAGCAAATAACTTAGTTGGTTTACCTAGTGAGTAATCAGCACCGACAGACCAAGAATCACCTTTGTCTTCCATGTCTTGATACTGTGCTTTTAAGGTCACATTCTCAATTTTATACGCTGCGCTCAGTAAGTAACCATCAATACTAGCACCGCTATCAACTTTTTCTTCTTGCTGGTACATAGCGCCCAGTACGAATCCAGCAACTTTACCCTGAACAGTACCACGAATAATGTCGTAACCCGCAACTTCTGAATCGTAAGCTACAGATGCATAAATAGGACTTTTCTTCAGACCAGAATCACCGTACATAGCCGCAATACTGAATCCATCATCAGCTTGCTTACTATCACCTTCTGCGGCATATGTAACACCTGCTTGGAAGTCACCAAACTTAGGCGTTAAATAAGTTGCTGTTTGTGCAAGACGGTTCTCACCTTTGAAAAGGCTTTTTAAATCACCAGAATAATCATTGAACTGATCAACTTTACCTTGTGATTTCTTAAGCATAGTGTCGTTACGTCCGACAGCGAAAGAACCGAAGTTACCTTTTAAACCGACAAACTGATTACGTGCAGTGAAGTTGTCTGAATTTTCATTACCTGTATCGACTTGATACTCGATGGTATAAAACGCTTCTAAAGAGTCACTTAATTCGAAACCACCTTTCACACCAAAACGAGACGCATTACTTTGAATTTCAGTTTCTGAACCTGTGCCATTATCATTTGATTGGATACTGACATTTAACTTACCGTAAACTTCAAGAGGCTCTGCAGCGTGGGCAGTTGATAGCGTAGCGGTAGCAATAGCAGAGGCAACTAAGGTTTTATAAAAAGCGTTCATCATTTCATCCTTTAGACATAATATATTGGTGTTTTACACCTTTGTAAGTGCTGTTATCAGTTGGAACTAGCAGTCATCTGCTATCTAATAACTTGGGAACGAGGCGAATTCTGCACGGCTTTTGTTGCAGTAATATTTCAACTCACTGGCTTTATTTCGAAGTGGCTAAATTAGCGGCGCAACAAAACAATTAACTCGCTGTAAAATAAGGAATAATTACTTACTCAGCCTTTTGTGACATTTTTATGAATTCTGAAATGGCAACAATCAAATTGCGTTAGGTGATGGTTTACCCGAGCGGCGCGATACCGTAAACTGCATTTTTAATTTTCGAAGAGTGTCTTTCATGTGGTTTAAAAATCTCACCCTATATCGTTTTAATAAGCCTTTCAGTACCGATACAGAGGCACTTGAGACAGCATTAGCTGACTTCACCTTTTCACCATGTAATAGCCAAGACATCAGTAAGTTTGGTTTTTCAAATGCATTAGGTAAAAAAGGCCAAGCTTTAGTCCACACCGCAGAGAATCGTCATTTAATTTGTGTCACTAAAGAAGAGAAAATTCTTCCTGGCCAAGTGATCAAAGAAGCGCTTGATGAAAAAGTGGCTTTAATTGAAGATCAAGAAAGCCGTAAAGTGACCAAAAAAGAAAAAGACACCATGAAAGAAGAAATCACCATGACGCTTCTGCCTCGTGCCTTCTCTCGTCGTAGTCAAACCCATGCTTTGATCATGCCTGAGCTAGATATGATTTTGGTTGATAGTTCAAGTGCTACTAAAGCGGAAGAACTTTTAGCACTATTACGTAAAGCATTGGGTAGCCTTCCGGTTGTACCGCTGCACTTTGCAACCCCAATTGAAACTACCATGACTGAATGGTTAAGAAATGGCGCATCTCCTCAGCCTTTTGAAATGCAAGATGAAGCTGAACTAAAATCAGATTCTGATGAAGGTGGCATTGTGCGTTTCAAGCAGCAAGTGTTACAAGAAGATGAAGTATTAGCGCATTTAGCCACAGGCAAACAAGTGCATAAATTGTCACTTCACTTTGGCAAGTCAATTGCGTTTTTATTGCAATCGGATGCTAGCGTTAAGCGCCTTAAGTTCTCTGAAGAGTTCAGAGCAGAAACTGACGATGTTGGCACTGAAGATCCATTAGCCAAACTTGATGCAGATTTTGCATTAATGGGTGGCGAATTAGTGGTGTTTATTAATGCGATTAAACAAGCATTAGGTCCAATTGAAGAAAGCGTCTAATTTTTTTAGTCTGGACGTTTAGTTTGATACTTTTAGTTTGATTAAGCAGAACTCCGACTAGATTCAAGTTTGAATAAACTTCTATTAGTTAAAAAGCCCAGTTAATGAATTTTAACTGGGCTTTTTTAATACGTAACTTTAGACGTATTATTTTTGATACCTTGCTAAAGTTATTGCTGTAATCACAGCAATATTTTCATCACTCATTAATCAGCTTTAACAAACTGACCTTTTTCATCAAATGGCCAGTCAATCCCTAACCAGGCTTTAAGAAACGCTTTTTGCTCATCAGTCGGCGCATCGACACCAACAATAGCCAAATCGCCCTTTGGTTGCTCTGCCAATGTAAGCTTAACTTCTTTTAAGCTGTCGTTATTAAACAATGTAACCATAATCGTATCTTTTGGTTTAAAGTCTTCTAAACGTTTCTTAAATCCGCTCGCTGTCACTTTTAAACCGTTTATAGCCACAATCTCATCACCGCTAACAATGCCAGCTGCCCAAGCAGGACCTTTACTGTTAACGTTGGAAATCGTCAGGTCATCATGTGAACCACTAATCTTCATGCCACTATAAACTGTAGTTTTAGCTTCTTTACCATTAGAAAGTGCCAAGCCAGCATTTGCTAACAAGCTGTCAAAATCTAAACTAAATGGCTGAGTGACATGTTGTTGCCACCAAGGCTGGTAATCTTTACCTGATATCGACTTTAAAATCCCCTTAACATCATCAACGTTATAACCATTAGGTAATTTATGGTCGCGATATAACTGACGATGAACATCACGGTAAGAATGTGCTAGTTGCGTGTCTTTAATCAGATTAAAATCAAGGGACAATGAGGCTAAATAACCTTCAGAGTAGATATTTACGCCATGATTAATCGCATAATCCCCACCGGTATTAGTCCATTCATTCAAACTTGCTTCAGCTACAGACTGAATTTCACGACCCGGCTTATGAAGATTACCATTAATGCGCTTGGCTAAATCTTCAAAAAACTCTTTCGGTGTAATCACATCAGCACGTAATAGTAATTGATTTTGAAAATAACTGGTTGAGCCTTCTGCCATCCATAACAGCTCTGTCATGCTGGCATTCTGATAATCGTAAGGCACTAAGCCTTGAGGACGATAAGCTTTAACATTCCAAGTATGAATAAACTCATGGGAGGCGGTGCTGATAAAGCGTAGGTAATCTTTACGTTCTCTAAAGTTAAATCGAGGTAGCTGAATAATGGTGGAATTTAAATGCTCAGTAGCGCCTCTTGCGCCACTTGTCGCATGCACCATATAAACATAACGCTCAAACGGGTAATCGTCCCAAATCACTTCAGCCTGACTACTTATTTTAGTGAGATCTTTAACTATTTGCTGCGCATCGTAGTTGCCCTCGCCCCAAAATACCAACTCATACTCACGGCCATCGGCTTTAAAGCGGTAATGAGAATTTTCACCGGTTTCTATCGGTGAATCCACTAAGACATCATAATTTTTGGCGATAAAGGAGTTTGAATCAGTGCCCTTATTCATGCCAGAATAACTGTTCCAACCTTGTGGAACATCCATGGAGACCGAAATGGGTTCACTACGAAACTCAGGGCTATACATGAATACACCGCTAGCATCTAAATATGCATGCGAACGGTCAATGTGACGAACACGCGTGCCTAAATCATTAGCATAAAGTTGATAAGAGATATTCACTGCCGTAGGCTTTGACAATTGCACTTGCCACTCACCAGTTTCAGTTCGCTGCCATTGTAAAGCTTGGCCATTGTCATCAGTGGCGTTAAATGAGCGCACACCATCAGCAAGTGGCAACACAACATATTTACCCGTTCGCCAAACAGGCAGGTTCACGGTTAAATGATCTTTAGATGTCTGAGGAAAGCTAACATTAACGTTAGCAAGATGATGTTCCGGTTGCGTTAAATCAATGGTGTAAGTCACTTCAGCAAGGCTGCTTGCACTAAAAAGTAAGCATGCGGATAAAACAGTCAATTTTGTTGCTTTCACTCTGAATTCCTTCTGTTATTATTCTTGTTATATTTTTTAATGACTTGTGATTGATTTTTATACCTTTAAAGGCGCATCATAACAAGTTAACGATCTTCGCTCACCTAAATTATAATAAAAGCTTACAAAAAATAAGGCTACTTATCAGTCATGCTAAAAGTTATCACTAGAGTATTAACCCTACTGTTATTTATAAGTTTTCCGAATTATGCTGCCGATTTTGTTGAGCGAGAAATAGCATTCCAGGAAGACCCCAACGACTTATTTGAAAAGCTTTCGAACAAAACAAAATTCCCTTTGTCGTTTAATGGCATCGCTGAATTCGAAAAAGTAGCCAAAAATTTAAACTATCAGCCCCAGCAATTGCAAAGAGACTTAGGATTACTTGCGCGACTTTATTTGCATTCTCCAATCAAAACCGACAATAAAACATCCCATGCTCGCTTGCTGACTCAGCAACTGCAATCAATCGCCACCACTCCAATACATGAAGCCATTATTTTATTATTAGAAGGCAGGATCCGCGGCGTAGATGCTCAACAGTACAAGCAAACCATCATTCTTTACAAAGAAGCGCTGAATAAAATCAATAACTTGAAAGATGATGAAGCCATGACGCTTAAGTTTATTATTCACGGTGACTTGTGCACCTTATTTCGATTGCTTAAGCAAGATAGTCCAGCTTTGCATCACTACAAGCAATACCGTGACCTCGCCTACCAAATGAGAGTGGAGTATTTTATTGCGCAAGCTGAAACCGCGTTTGGAAAGTATTACGTTCACAAAAACCAACTAGCTAAAGCGTTACAGCACTATAATGAAGCATTTAGAATTACCAACAGATTAGATGCGCCGGTATTACATGCCCATACACAGTTTCAACTAGCGCGGGTTTATCGTGATTTAGGCCAATGGGACGATGCGCTTAAAAATGCCAATGAAGCAGCGATTAGTTTTCAAGCATTAGGCCAAGAAGCACTGCAATCAAAATTAATGACTGTCATCGCAATGATTTACGCCCACCAAGAGCAATGGAACAAGGCCCTTGATTACTATTTGAATGCCCAACAAATAGACCAAAAGAACGGTCATAAAATCAGCCAAGCACTAAATTTCAATAATATTGGCGAAGCATACTTACACTTAAAAAATTACCAATCATCAGTCAGTTATCTAGAAATGGCCAATAAGGTCTTTAAAGAAAGCAAAGTATTACATTACCTTGTTTACAACGAGTTATTACTGGCTCAGGTGGCACTTGAGCAACAACAATGGACGCTTTCAACATCCCATGCCCTAGTGGCATTAGAGATTGGCGAAGTCAAAGACATCATTGATGCACAAGAAGAAGCCCTAGAATACCTCTCGATTAGTTACAGAGAAACTAATAATCTGCCTGCTGCACTTAAGGTGATGGATAAAATCATCGCCCTTAATCAAAATACCCAAGCAACTCCTGATGATGGATCAGTAATATCGAACTTAAATGAAGAAAAATTAAAATTAGACGTTAGTGCCTTACAACATAAATTGAGTGTTTATGTTGATAACAGTAAAGATCAGCAAATGGCGATAATTATTTTGCTTATCACCATCCTCATTTTATCTTTTGTTTGGCTGTTTTGCCTTAAACGACTGAATACCATGAAAGTCAGATCAGCATCGCTACTAGAACAATCTATCCAAGAACCACTCACCGAGCTTAAAGGCTACCGAGGGGTAATATCACAGCTTAATAAACAACATCCGCCTAAAACGGTTGCACTGGTGAATATTGAAGCACTTACCGATATCGATATTGAATTTGGCCTTACCGAATCAAAGAGCATCACCGCCAATTTGGTGGAACAATGTGAACAAGAAATTAAATGCGATGTGTTTGTCATCAGAACCGGGGAAGTGGCCATTTGTTGCTCTGAGAGTGTCAGTGCACAGGATATTTTAGACAAGGTTGAAGCGGTGTTATCAAGAATAAACATCGCTAGTAAAAGTCATATCCCACATTTCTCAAAAGTAGGTAATAAACCATTACATGCCACTGTAGGGCATATTAATTTACCCCTACTGGCAGATCCTGATTTAAGGTTAACGGCAGAACTTAAATATGAAACTGTGCAATACGCCCTTGCTGCTGCCAAAAGTATTGATTCAGAACAAACCTATGTCAGCATTCGCACGCTAAACTTCGCACCAGCAGCCATATTTTTTAAACCACTTTACTTAAATCTTACCCACGCATTACAAAGAGGGATAATTAGGGCTGAAAGTAATCGTTCTGCGGCCGATATAAAGTGGCCAACTAATTAAAATATTTTCTTTAGACTAACTATACTCAATGAAGATTAAATGTTGATTTTTATTAATGAACATTTAAAAAGTAGGGTTTTAGCTATATAATAAGTGGTATTACATAATCAGATATCTGATTGATGTTATTAAATTTTTTGGTTTTATCTAGGAAGCCTATTTACATGAAAGATTCTTCAACGGCAGTGTCTCAAGTTTCACTTTTAAAACAGAAGCTTAACGCGGCAAAATTAGCGTTAGAAGAAACGAATGAAGACCGTAATCAAAAATTGCGCACGTTAATTCAATTTCTAGGTCATTTAAGTCTAGCGTGTAAAGGTCAAAACCTTGAATTAGATAACCGTCTAGCAAAATTAAGACATCATTTGCAAGGCTATGACCAAATTGATGAAGCTTTACCTGAATTAGTCGGCATTGAGCGGTTATTGCAAGGTCAGTACAATATTACCATGACCAAACTTGAAGAAAGCCGAAATAGCCTTTCGCGGGTTATCAGCCAAATTCAACGAGTCGATACTGCGCCAGACAAACTCAAAAAAGAAATAAACTACTTCAAGAAAGACCTCAATAAACCGATTCATACTATTTGGGAATATATTCCAAAAGTTGAACAAGTGATTGGCTTTTACGAAGAAATTTTACAGCAGAAATTTGCTAATACTGACGAGCATGTCATTCTGCCGCAGCATCTGATTTTAGCAAAAGAGTTAGCCCAAAAAATATCTGAAATCGAATTCAGAAAAGAACAACGCGATCAAATATTGGTGATGAAAGAATTACTAATGGGTGATATCAAACTCAACACGCTGCTTGAGTCATATCAAACTATTTTGAGCTTACTACTCAACAATATCGCCCGAGAAAAAACCGCTTCACAGGATTTCCTTTATACCCTGAATGATGCCATTAGCACTGTAAGAGATGTGGTTAACAGTACATCCAATAATAATGATCGTTCGCAGCAAATTAAGTCTCAGCTTAATAAAGAGATAAACCTTCGGGTAGACAATGCTGATGGTATTGTTATTGAGTCTCTAGACATCGTCGATTTAAAAGCAGAATTAACAGTGCAACTTGCCTCGCTTCGAGACGCCCTAAGCCGTAAAGAATCACTTGAAACTAGAGAACAAGCACTACTGCGTAAATCGGTAGATTCGATGCGTAAAGAACTTACATGCATAACCAAAGAAGCAAACAACTATAAAGAAAAGTTGTTTGAGCATCAGAAGCTAAACCTGTTAGATCCATTGACCCAACTGCCAAATCGCGCGGCGCTAGAAGACCGTATGGAGCAAGAGTACAGAAACCATAAGCGTTTTAATACGCCACTTTGGGTTGCTGTTACCGATATTGATTACTTTAAAGCAGTCAATGACAACTTCGGCCACAGTACAGGTGATAAGACTTTACAAGTGATTTCAATGGCACTAAAAAACTCATTACGAGAAAGTGAATTTGTGGCTCGTTATGGTGGAGAAGAGTTTGTTTTAATTCTTCCTGAAGTCACAGAGGACCATATTGGTCTATTGTTAAACCGTGTAAAAGAAAAAATAAAAAATATACCGTTTAAATTTAAAAATCAGAGAATTACCGTTACTTTGTCAATCGGTGCAGCACAAGTTATGGAAAACGAACGTATCGAAGAAACCTTTGAACGCGCCGATGCTGCACTGTATAAAGCCAAAAATAGTGGCAGAGATAGAGTTGTAATCGATATTTAATTATTAGCCTAATATCAACTGCAACTCGCTCTTTTAGGAGTTGCATATGATAGTAAAAATTAGCCCCAGAGGCAGTTTAGACCAACTTTCACAGCTTGAAGTTAATCGACTAAAACAAAGCTCTAAAAGTGAACTTTATCAATTATTTCGCAACTGCTCATTGGCAGTATTAGCATCTGGCCTTCAAAGCGATAATGCCGAAAGCTTATTCGAGCAATACGCAAATTTTCATATCAATGTACTCCAACGCGAACGCGGCTTATTACTTGAATTAATCAACCCACCAGCGCAAGCTTTTGTTGATGGTGAAATCATTGCAGGTATTCAAGAGCACCTTTTCGCGGTGCTAAGAGACATTGTTTATATTGATAATAAATACGAAAACTTAACCCACATCAATCTCACTAATGCCAGTCATATCACTAATTTCGTCTTTGACATTCTCCGTAATGCCCGCGTTATTTCCCCTAAAATAGATCCTAACGTTATTGTATGTTGGGGCGGACACAGCATTAATCCTATTGAGTACCAATACACCCGAGAAGTGGGCTATGAATTAGGCCTAAGAGGATTAGATATCTGCACAGGTTGTGGCCCTGGCGCAATGGAAGGCCCAATGAAAGGCGCAGCGATTGGCCATGCTAAACAACGTATAAAAAATGCCAGATATATCGGATTAACAGAACCCAGTATTATTGCCGCCGAGCCGCCTAATCAAATAGTCAATGAATTGGTTATTTTACCTGACATAGAAAAGCGCTTAGAAGCCTTTGTCCGTTTAGGTCATGGGATTGTGATTTTTCCTGGCGGTGCAGGCACCGCTGAAGAATTATTGTATATATTAGGGATATTACTCAACCCCGCCAATGAACAACTGCCCTTCCCGCTGATATTAACGGGTCCAAAAGTCAGTGAAGATTACTTCTTAGAAATTGATGCTTTTATCGCTGCTACATTAGGAGTAGAAGCCCAAGCAAAATACCAAATCGTTATTGATGATCCTGAAAAAGTAGGAAAGTTAATGAAGCAAGGCATGGTAAAAGTAAAAGACATGCGGAAACAATTGGGTGATGCCTATCAATTTCAATGGGCGTTAAAAATTGAGCCAGAATTCCAATTACCTTTTGAACCAACACATGAAGTGATGAAAAACCTGCATTTGTTTTTCCAACCTAACAAAGCCGAGCTAGCAGCAAGCTTACGTCGAGCATTCTCAGGCATTGTCGCTGGGAACGTAAAAAGTAACACCATAAAGTTAATCGCTGAAGATGGTCCATTTCATATCACTGGTGATGCGAAGTTAATGGCAATGATGGATAAACTGCTCGCTGCTTTCGTATCCCAACAACGCATGAAACTACCAGGAAGTGAATATATTCCCTGCTACCGAATCGTCAATGGATAACCAAACCTGCGGGAGTGAATACTTCTCAGCTTCCGTAGCAACAATAAATATTCAAACTAAACGGGGCTAAATACATTTCGGTCTCCTTATCAACAATAAATAATGAAGCAAGCAAGGAGTGCATATATCCCCTGCTACCGTATCGCCAATGAATAATGAAATCCTTATCCAGTAATCATTTTATCGAGGTTAGCTTATGCATAATTATCAATTATGCATAAATAGCTGTTATTTCGACTATTAAAAAACATCAGTAAGGTTTAAGCTCAACAATATAAAATATAATAATCCTCTACAGCAGCTCCTTAGCGCTGCGTTACAGCAAACGAAGATGACATGAATAAACTATTAATTATCGATGGCCTTAACCTTGTTAGGCGTATTCATGCGGTGTTGCCAGATGAAACGGACATCACCAGTGTCAAAGAGCGTACGCAATCTGCTTGCAAAAAACTGCTCAAACACCATCAACCCACCCATGCCATTATGGTGTGGGATGGCGATGAAGAATCCTGGCGTAAAAAACTCTACCCTGACTATAAAAAAGGCCGCAAGCCGATGCCTGCAGCATTAAAAGCAGGACTTGAAGATATCAAAACCGCCTTAGCACTTGAAGATGTTCAATCCCATGATGCCGCCTCAGAAGCCGATGATGTTATTGCGACGTTGGCCACCAAAATTGCTGAAACCAAGGGTGAAGCCATTATCGTATCCACAGATAAAGGTTTTGGCCAATTGATGAACCCCAACATTGTCATTTGGGATCATTTCAAACAGCAATATTTTGATATTAAAGCCTTTGAGAAAAAGCTTGCCGTACAACAAAATCAAATTTTAGATTTTATTGCTTTAGCGGGTGACTCAGGTAACAAGGTGCCAGGCATCGCCGGTATTGGCCCCAAGTCAGCTGCTGACTTATTAAATAAATTCAGAACACTCGCAAACTTATATCAATCACTTGATAATATTGGTGCTAAGCAAGCTCAAAAACTGCAGGATGGAAAAGAGATGGCAAGGCTGAGTTATAAATTAGCCCAACTGCAATGCCATATGCCATTAAACATCAATCTCAAACAGTTTAGAGTCGCAAGTTAACTGTTCAAGCCAAAGGACTTAACACCAATGAAATCAAAAATTTCATATATTATTGGCTCACTGTTTGTTGGCTATATTATTTTCGTTGTCATCGTTGTTTTCGTGTATGAAACAAGACCGGAAGATCGCAGCTGGCAAGAGCGCCAAGAATTTAATCATAAAATGCTCAGTGAAATTACCATTGGGCAAACCATAGAATCTATTCGACAAGTAATGGGTAGGGCTGATTTTTCTGAGGCAAAAGCCTCTACTGAAGGCAGTTTTCAAATTATGTTTTATCGTACCCACCATGTGGCTTCTGATGGTAAAACCACCAAAGATGAATGCACCCCATTATTATTTAAAGATGGACAACTCATTGCTTGGGGACAAGAAACCTATGACCAATTTCTGCAAATCCCTATTCTTGCCATCATAGGTCAATCACAACCTATTACGGTTTCAGAACCCAATAATACATTACCTTCAGAATTGAATCTTGATGACAACTCATCAACCTCCCAATAAAAGTATTAGGAGTCAGAGATAAAAATGCCACATTAATGTGGAATTTTTTATTCGTATTGGACAAGGTCAAAGACTAGTCTTTACTGTACTCTCTGTAGGCTTCACCCTCTTTAAGCCACTGCGGAGCAGGTAAGCCTTTTAAGTAGTGATCGAAGTACTGTTTCATACGAATAGTATAATCCAACTTGTTAGGATACTTTTTCAAATGATGCGGCTCATCCTCATATTGAAGAAACACCACATCTTTACCAGTTCTGCGCATTGCAAGATAAAGCTCTACACCTTGTTCCCAAGGCACCGCATCATCTTTGTCACCAAACATGATCATCATCGGTGTTTGAATGCGTTCAGCATAAAATACCGGTGAGTTTTCAATATATTTTTGAGGTGCTTGATACAAGCTTTGTGCAATTCTGCTCTGACCCGTCTCATACTGGAACTGACGCGCTAAACCTGAACCATGACGAATACCACTATAAGCACTGGTCATATTTGACACTGGAGCACCTGTTACTGCAGCTTTAAAGATATTGGTTTGAGTCACAGCAAAAGCAGTTTGATAACCACCCCAAGAGTGCCCTTGAATACCTACAGCATCAGGATCTGCTATCCCCATATTAATCAGTTTTTGCACCCCTGAAGTTAACCCTTTAACAGCTGATGCTCCTGGGTAGCCTACTTCAAAACGAATGTCGGGTAAGAATACCGCGTAGCCGTTATCTGCATACCAAGCAAAATTAGGACGATGATTAATTGCCATATGCGGGAATGAATGTAAACGATCGCTCATGAAACGATAGAAATACACCATCACCGGGTACTTTTTACCTTCCTGGTAGTTGGTCGGTTTAATCAATACACCATCAGTGGCACGGCCATCAGCGTCTGACCAACTAACCAATTCAGCGGAGCCCCAATTAAATGCGTTTTTTTGGCTATCTAAATCAGTTTGCTTTGTTGCTTCATTAGGCGTGTTAACACTTGAAGTATACAAATCAGGATATAAATCATATCGCTGTTTGGAATAAATGATGGTGTCGCTATCTTTACTACGTGCAAGCACCTTGAGTTTAGCTTCTGCATCGACCTGTAATGTAATTCCAGGTATACCTATAACGGCACTGTAAAAGGCGTCTGCTTTGGTTTTTTCATTATAACTGTGCAGCAACACTTGCTGATCTAGTGTTACAGATGCGGGAGCATTAGGTTCTTCGTAAAGGCCTGCAATTCTAAACTGTTGCTGATGCTTACGCCCTTCACCGTCAGTGAGCATAAAACCATCAAAAGATGAGCTACTGAATTGCCAAGTATCAAACTTGTCATAAACAATAATCCCCGAACCATCGGCTAACCATGGACCAAAGCCATAACTCGGTGCACTACCTGGATAATCATGATCTTCATCAGCAAAGCTGGTATTTATATCTTTCGATAATGTGTGTCTTCTCACTCCAGCAATATCATATAAGAATACTTCGCCTTGCTGATAATAAGCCACAAAACGTGCATTCGGTGACAATGTTGGCATTTCACCCGATGAATGCTGGGTAAGAATTTGAACTTTACGGCCGGTATTTAAATCCACTAAATAAACGTCTTGATAGAAACCTGCCCACGTAATCATTTTTTGATATGGCACATCAGACGTTGCTAATAAATAACGTTGCTGTTCGCCGTAATGGACATCAGGAACGGCTTTATCTGCTAATTGTACAATACGGTCAGCATTAACATGTAAAACCGCCAGATAAGTTCTTTTGAGCTCTTTGGCATATTGCTTTACTTCGTGGGGCTTAATCTTTGGGTCATCACCATGCCAGACTTTTAAATCACGTAAACCAGTAATGACTTGTTGATCAAACAAATCGTCTTCCGATTCAATTGAAGCTAGCGTAACAATTTTATCAATTTGCGGGACTCGGCCAATAAATAGTCTTAAGCTATCTTCAGAAAAGAATATTTTAGAATATTGATTAAGTGTCCAATATACATCCTGAGGTGTGTCCTTAACCGTGTCAGATTGCAAGTTAACCAGTTTCAATTGGTACTCACGTTCATCACGTTTAACTGCAACTTTACCTTCGGTAAACCCTAACCATTTACCATCATCAGCAATACTGAGTTCGCCAATCTGAAATTCTGCCGACTTGTATAACTGCTTTATTGTATTGTTGATTAAATTTACTTTTTTAATCACATGTGATTTAGCCGAGATATCATTAATAGCAACGGCAAAATGCTGGCCTTGTCTGTCAAAGGCATATTGAGTGACATTGTCAAAATCATGTGATTTATCACTGGCTAAATGAATAAGCTTAAACCCACTGCCTTTATCTGCTTCAGCAATTTTTTCATCAGAGGCTGACTCTTCGCTCTTTTCAGCATCAGTTTCGCTTTCATCAATATCAAACCAAATCGCTAAGTAGTCACCTTTGGTGCTAAATTCCGCGTTTTTTACTTTCTGAAACTGTTGTTTTTTACCGGTTTCAGTATTTAATAACGTTAAACCAGAACTGAGTTCAGACTTCTTCAAGGTTTCTTGTTGTAACAGGCTTGGCTTAATAGTAGCGATAACAAACAGGCCATTACTGCTGACTTTAACGTCAGAACCGCCTTCTATTTGATATTGCTTGTTAGTCGCAACTTGATTGACCAATGCACGACTATCGCCCCGATCAGGCATAGCTTCTACAGCTAACACCTTGCCGTTATCAGAGATAACCGGGGTTTGTAGTGTTTCAAAATGCATGATGTCATCGAGTGATAACGGCTTAATTTGTTCAGCTGACGCAGCTGACATCGACACTGCTAACAGTGTCAAAGGAATAAGTTTATGTAACTTCAAAATCTTCCTCGTTATATTTATTTTTGCGGAATGGCACTATTCTAGCGTAAAAAATAGTCTTGAATCATTTTTGAAATGAATTCTTACTATTAGCCATTACTGAAGAATAGTCATTTCCAAATAATCATTAGTAAAAAATAATTTTAGACCAAAGTCGTCTGTTAAAAATCTTCTACCTGAATATGCTATGCAGACAAAATAACGCTACACATTAACGTTTTAGCAACATACAAAGGTGAATTATGACTGCAATTGAATCTTTCAATTACGTTATTGTGAATATCTTAAAGCAATCACCTGAGGTTTAGCTTAATAATTTCAAAAAAAACGTGATTAAACTCACTAAAAACTGTAAAAAAATATCAAAATTCGTTAAAATGCGCCGCAACGAAACCGTGAGTAAATAGTCCTGTTAAAGTGTTGTTAACACAAACAGGATAATGCAGTAACCACTAAGTGGAAGGACTATCCATGCCAAAACGTACTATAACCGTAATCCCAGGTGACGGGATTGGACCAAGCATTATCGATTCGGCTTTAAAAATTCTCGACAAAGCGGGTTGCAACTTCGAATACGAATTTGCAGACGCTGGTTTAGCCGCATTAGAAAAGCAAGGTGAATTAGTACCTCAGCGTACCCTAGACCTTATCGAAAAAAATCGTATTACGCTTAAAGGTCCATTAACCACTCCTGTGGGTGAAGGCTTTACCTCTATTAACGTAAGCCTACGTAAAAAGTTCAGCTTATACGCTAACGTACGTCCTGTAGTATCATTTAAAGGGACTCAAGCACGTTACGAAAACATTGATATCATTACTGTTCGTGAAAATACCGAAGGTATGTATTCTGGCCTAGGTCAAAAAGTATCTGACGATGGCGCAACAGCTGAAGCGACAAGTATCATTACTCGTCAAGGCGCTGAACAAATCACCACTTTCGCTTACGAACTTGCTCGTAAAGAAAACCGTAAAAAAGTAACCATTGTTCACAAAGCTAACATCATGAAGTCTACTTCAGGTTTATTCTTGAAAGTCGCTCGTGAAGTCAGTGCTCGTTACCCAGATATCGAAACTGAAGAAATGATTGTTGATGCGACGTGTATGAAGTTGGTCATGAGCCCTGAAATCTTCGACGTTATCGTGACGACCAATTTATTTGGCGATATCTTATCAGACCTTTGTGCTGGTCTTGTTGGCGGTTTAGGCATGGCGCCTGGTGCTAACATTGGTAAAGATGCGGCAATTTTTGAAGCGGTACACGGTAGTGCACCGGATATTGCTGGTAAAAATCTAGCAAACCCAACATCAGTGATTCTAGCCTCTATCCAAATGCTTGAATATTTAGGTATGGCAGACAAAGCGGAAATGATCCGCTCTGCAGTAGCCGCTGTTATTGAAGAAGGCGATCGCACTACGCGCGACCTAGGTGGTACTCATGGTACTACTGACTTTACCCAATCAGTGATTGACCGTTTATCATAAGATAAGCAATCAATACAGATATCAAAAAGCCCCTAGTGATTCACTAAGGGCTTTTTTAATGGCTGGTGACTGATAATTATTAATAGATAGATAGATAGATAGATAGATAGATAGATAGATAGATAGATAGATAGATAGATAGATAGATAGATAGAGATAAGCCTCTACTCATTAGAGCTAATAACAATAAATATATCGGTAAGCATAAATAGAAAACTAAAAGCCTTTTAGCTATGAGGCTTAACAGCCTTAATAAGCTCAGCCCAATCAATTTCTTCTGCAATATAGTCAGGTGTTTGATCGCTTCCAGCCTGAAAACTAATCGCAAAGCGATACGCCTCATCAAGCTGACCTAAGCAACAATGCCATTGACTATCAAACTCAAATCTTTTTATATCATCATTTAACAGGCTCAGTGATACCTTAGATTGCAGCTGCAGTACATCACCTTTTAACACCTTGAGAGTGTGTAATTCAACAGCGTTAAAATCAAACGAAAATGATTTTAAAGACAATGATAACCCTAAGCCTTTCGCTTTAATATATGACTCTTTTAAGGTCCATAAATCAAAGAACCGCTCTCGATGCTCTGCTTCTGGTAGAGCTAATAATGCTGCTTCTTCTGGTTTTGAAAAATAATGACTTAATATCGAATGAATATTGGTGCTTTCACGGCGACGTTCAATATCAGCGCCTAATTGAATCTGCTCATATTGATGCGTGCTTTCAGTGGCATTATCATGCTGATGAATTGCGACGAATAACCAATCACCACTATGACTAAGATTAAAGCGTAATCCTGTTTGGTTGAAATGCTGTTCACTTAAGCGTGGTTTACCTTTTTCACCATATTCGAACGCCCATTCATTCGGTTTTATATCGGCAAAACGAGACAGCAAAACCCTCAAGTAACCCCGCACCATTAAACCTTGTTCACGAGCAGAGAGTTGAATGTAGCGATTAACTTTCAGCGTTTCATCTTCAGGTAACCAAGATGTCACCAGTGAAGCGGTTTCTTCATCCAATAATCCCGTCTTAAGTGGGCAGAAAAATAAGTTAACACTGGCAGCAGGTTTCAAATTGAACTCGACCAAAAGGTAAAAAGCTATTGTCGCTTTTTTCACAGTTAATTTATAGCTTTGAATAATTAACCTTTAAATAAATGGCTTTTATATGAATAGCAATGAATCCAGTAGCCCCAATAAAAAAGGGATAAACCTTGTTAGATTTATCCCTGATACACATGTGCTAATTTCAAAAGCTAATTAAAAACTCATTAAAGAGCTAAATAAAAAGCTAACTAACAGCAAGTGGCTTTACGACTTGTTTAGGCTGCACATCATAACGACTAAAGCTCATCGAAAACTGACCTTCGCCACCGGTCATCGATTTAAGTCTAGTTGAATAGTGACTGACATTGGCTAATGGGACTTCAACCTCAACAGTCACCATGCCATTACTATCAGCTTGAGTTCCGCATACCATGCCTCTTTCACTGCTTATATCAGCGGTAATGTCCCCTACATGATGTTGTGAAACGCAAATACTCATTTGAACAATAGGTTCTAAAATTACCGGTTGGGCAAGCTTTACCGCTTCAATAAAGGCTTTTTTACCCGCCATAACAAAAGCTATTTCTTTTGAGTCGACACTATGATGCTTACCATCTAGAACCGTGACTCTAATGTCCTGCACAGGAAAACCACCTAACTCACCTTCAACCATGGCCTCTTTAATGCCCTTTTCGACAGCAGGAATATATTGAGTCGGCACACTGCCGCCAACAACGTGACTGACGAACTCAAATCCTTGACCTCGTTTAAGCGGTTCAACTTTAAGTTCAACTTCACCAAATTGCCCAGAACCACCGGACTGTTTTTTATGACGATAGCGAAAACTCGCCTCACCGAGTATGGTTTCACGGTAGGCAATCGCTGGCGTCTCGGTTTCCATATCTATATTAAATAGCTTCTGCGCCTTTTCTAAAGCGATTTGCAGATGTAAATCCCCTTGTCCTTGTAGCACAGTTTGCCCTTCAGCTTCATTACGGGAAATTTGTAAACTCGGGTCTTCTGCCACCAGCTTATGTAACACTTCAGATATTTTCTGTTCATCACCTCGGCGCTTAGCCGATACGGCTAAGCCAAAAATAGGTTTTGGCAAGCTAAACTCTGGTAGATGAAACTCATCTTCATCATGGCTGTCATGCAATACTGCACCGACTTCTAATTCTTCTATTTTTGCGATGGCACAGATATCACCAGGAACAGCTTGATTAACACTGGTATGTTGATCCCCTTGTAACTTAAGAATATTGGTGACTTTAAAAGGTTTACGCCCATGGCCAATAAACAACTTCATTCCTATCTCAATAGTCCCTTGGTATAAACGAAATACCCCCATACGACCTAAGAAAGGATCTATCGACACTCTAAAAATATGGGCAAGTACATGGTCGTCAGCACGTTGGTTCACATCGATAGGCTGTGCATTTTCAGCAAAACCTTTAATAAATTGTGGAGGGTTAGCTTCCAGTGGGCTTGGCATCAGTTTGATCAACAATTGCAATAATGAGCTAATACCAATGTCTTGTTCGGCGCTGGTAAAACACACTGGCACTAAATGACCCATGCGCAATGCCACTTCTAGCGGCGCATGCAATTGTTCGGTCGTTAATGAGTCGCCTTGATCTAAATACAGCTCCATGAGCTTGTCATCTTCTTCAAGTACCGTATCAACCAACTCATCGCGCGCACTTTGGAGATCACTGAACAATGTTTTAGTCATTAGGTCACCATCGAAATAACAATCAACCACATCATCGCCATTAGCACTCGGTAAATTGACCGGCAAACAACGATGACCAAATTGTTGTTGAATATCCATCATGACGTCAGACACTAAGGCTTCATTTCCGTCTAAATGATTAATGGCAATAATGACTGCTTTACCTTGCGCCCGAGCGGCTTTGAAAGCTCTTTTAGTCACCGATTCAATACCTGTTGCAGCATTCACCACCAATAATACTGACTCGACTCCTGGCAGCGGTAATAGCGCTCGTCCAATAAAGTCAGGTAAACCAGGGGTATCGATGAGATTGATATGGTGATGTTGGAAATCAAGATTAAGAAATGAAGGCTCTAGACTATGGCGGTGGGATTTTTCTTGGGCAGTGAAATCAGCATGATTTGTGCCCTTATCGACCCTCCCTTTTAAGGTTATTGCATTAGCACTAAATAACAATGCTTCAATTAATGACGATTTACCTGCGTTGGTATGACCCAATACAGCCAAATTGCGGATTTTCTCAGTCGTGAATTCAGCCATAGTGGCCTCCCTTTATCACTTATATCATTCAATCCATACCAGCTCTTAGAGCTATTACATTCAGTATAAAGCTGCAACAAAGTGCAATAATTGACCTAGATCATTCTTTAACTCACCAATTATTTTTTATAACAAATAGCGAACTCAGCTTACAAGTGTTAGCTAAATATGGTCGGAGCTGTGATTATTCAGTCTCGGGTGATTGTATCGACCCGAAACCTCATGTACTCTGCTTGCTCAATTGGGTTTAAACAACGTTTAACAAGATTAACGATTGTTAATCTTTGTAAGTCCCATCAGGTTATACGGCATTAAAAAATCAGATAAAGGTTACACCTTAATGACAGCAGTATTTTCTAAATGACAGTAGAACAAATATCAAAAACGGTGACTAAAAAGTCAGTGACTGCGAACACCAGTACGTCAGTAGTCCGCCACCGTAATGCTACTACCACACCAGAAATGCGTCAGTTCATTCAAACGTCGGATTTCACGGTCAGTCAGTTAGCTAAAATTCTTAATATTTCCGAAGCAACTGTAAGGAAATGGCGTAAGCGCGACTCTATCAGTGACACACCTAATACGCCCCACCACTTAAAAACCACATTATCGCCAATGGAAGAATATGTTGTTGTTGGCCTGCGCTATCAACTCAAAATGCCGTTGGACAGATTGCTAAAAATAACCCAGCAATTTATTAATAAAGATGTTTCTCGCTCGGGACTTGCCCGCTGCTTAAAACGCTATGGCGTATCAAAGCTCGATGAATTTGAAAGTCCTTACGTACCAGAGCGCTATTTTAATCAGCTGCCTATTGTTCAAGGTACAGATGTAGCGACTTACACTTTAAATCCAGAAACATTAGCAAAAACCTTATCACTGCCTGAGGCCACGCAAGAAAATGTGGTGCAAGTGGTATCCCTTACCATTCCGCCTCAGCTCACCAAAGAACACAGCTACTCAATATTACTCGGGGTTGATTTTGCAACCGACTGGGTTTATTTAGATATCTATCAAGACAGCCATACACAAGCGACCAATCGCTATATCGCTTATGTGTTAAAGCACGGCCCGTTTCACTTAAGAAAGTTACTTGTAAAAAATTACCACACCTTTTTAGCTCGCTTCCCTGGCGCAAAAACCATGCACGCATCGGGAGCGGCACACTCTACAAATAATTCAGCTATGGATGAGCTGAACAATGGAGACTCAAAATGAGCCAAGAACCAACCCCACAAGAGTTAGTTGAAGATAAACGACTCAATAAACGTCTTAAAGATATGCCAATCGCTATTGTCGGCATGGCCAGTATCTTTGCTAATTCGCGTTACCTGAATAAGTTTTGGGACTTAATCAGTGAGAAAATCGATGCGATTACCGAAGTACCTGATACACATTGGCGTCCAGAAGATTATTTCGATGCAGATAAATCAACTCCAGATAAAAGCTACTGTAAACGCGGTGGCTTTATCCCAGAAGTTGACTTCAACCCTATGGAATTTGGCTTACCACCAAATATCCTTGAGCTTACTGATACGTCGCAACTACTTTCATTGGTTATCGCTAAAGAAGTGATGGCAGATGCAGGCATCACTGAAGACTACGATACTGACAAAATCGGTATTACGCTGGGTGTGGGTGGCGGTCAAAAAATCAACGCTAGCCTTACTGGTCGCTTACAATACCCTGTACTTAAAAAAGTATTCCAAAGCAGTGGTTTAAGCGATGCTGACACTGATATGTTGATCAAAAAATTCCAAGACCAATATATCCACTGGGAAGAAAATTCATTCCCAGGTTCTTTAGGTAATGTTATCGCAGGTCGTATTGCTAACCGTTTTGACTTAGGTGGAATGAACTGTGTTGTTGATGCAGCATGTGCAGGTTCACTTGCCGCGATGCGTATGGCACTAACAGAACTTGTTGAAGGCCGCAGTGAAATGATGATCACGGGTGGTGTGTGTACTGATAACTCACCATCTATGTATATGAGTTTCTCTAAAACGCCTGCGTTTACCACTAACGAAACCATTCAACCATTTGATATTGATTCAAAAGGTATGATGATCGGTGAAGGTATCGGCATGGTTGCGCTGAAGCGTCTTGAAGATGCTGAGCGTGATGGTGATAGAATCTATTCTGTTATTAAAGGTGTGGGCGCGTCATCAGATGGTAAATTCAAATCTATTTATGCACCTCGCCCAGAAGGCCAAGCAAAAGCATTAAAGCGTGCTTATGATGATGCTGGTTTTGAGCCTCACACTGTTGGCTTAATTGAAGCACATGGTACAGGTACTGCTGCAGGTGATGCTGCTGAATTTAAGGGCTTAAGCTCAGTATTCAGTGAAGGCTCTGACACTAAGCAGCACATTGCATTAGGTTCTGTTAAATCTCAAGTGGGTCACACAAAATCTACTGCAGGTACTGCGGGTGTGATTAAAGCTGCACTGGCATTGCACCATAAAGTGCTGCCACCCAGTATTAATATCTCTAAGCCTAATCCAAAACTGAACGTTGAAGACTCGCCGTTTTTCTTAAATACAGAAACCCGCCCTTGGATGCCTCGTACAGACGGTACACCGCGCCGCGCTGGTATTAGCTCATTTGGTTTTGGTGGAACTAACTTCCATATGGTGCTTGAAGAATACAGCGCTGAACATGCTCGTGATGCTAAATACCGTCAACGCCAAGTTGCCCAAAGTGTGTTAATTAGCGCAGACAGTAAAGCGGCACTTCAAACTGAAGTTAGCGCGTTAATCACAAGCATTGCTAAGCTGACTGATACTGACAACACCAGCATTGCTCAAGCTGAACTAACCCGTATTGCTAAGCAATATGCCGTTAGAACTTTAGATGCAAGTGCGCCACGTTTAGGCCTAGTTGCAGCTAATTTAGTTGAGCTAACGGCTCAATTACAATTAGCATTAAAACAGCTTGAAAGCCAAAACAGTGATGCTTGGCAATTGCCTTCAGGCACTAGCTACCGCTCAGCCGCTTTAATTAATACTGCAGCTAAAGGTAACAAGTCAGCTAAAGTTGCAGCCTTATTTGCAGGCCAAGGTTCTCAATACTTAAACATGGGTATTGAAGTCGCTTGTCATTTCCCTGAAATGCGTCAGCAGCTTAACAAGGCTGATAAAGTCTTCGCTAGCTTTAACAAAACGCCGCTTTCACAAGTATTATTCCCAATCCCTGCATTTGAAAAAGCAGATAAAGAGGCGCAAGCAGCGTTACTGACGAGCACTGACAACGCCCAAAGCGCGATTGGTGTCGTCAGCATGAGTCAATATCAGCTATTCACTCAATCTGGATTTGCTGCCGACATGTTTGCAGGTCACAGCTTTGGTGAGCTTTCTGCATTATGTGCAGCGGGTGTTATCTCTAATGATGACTACTACCAACTATCATTTGCACGCGGTGAATCAATGGCAGCATCTGCGGTTGATAAAGACGGTAATGCACTTGATAAAGGCACCATGTACGCCATTATCTTGCCAGCAAATGATGCTGACGCGGCCAATGCTGACAATATCGCAAAATTAGAAAGCTGTATCAGTGATTTTGATGGCGTAAAAGTGGCTAACTTCAACTCAGCGACTCAGCTTGTTATTGCGGGGCCTACTGAAAGTTGCGCAGCTGCGGCTAAAGCCATTAGCGCATTAGGCTTTAAAGCGATTGCGCTGCCAGTGTCTGGCGCCTTCCATACTCCGCTTGTGGGTCATGCACAAAAGCCCTTTGCTAAAGCGATTGATAAAGCCAAATTTAGTGCAAGTAAAGTGGCCTTGTTCTCAAATGCCACCGGTGAGCAACACCCAACAGATGCTAAATCAATTAAAGCGGCATTCAAGCAACATATGCTGCAATCAGTTCGCTTTACTGATCAGCTAAATAATATGTATGACGCGGGTGCACGTGTATTTGTTGAATTCGGTCCTAAGAACATTCTTCAAAAACTGGTACAAGCCACATTGGGAGATAAAGCTGAGTCAGTATCTGTTGTCAGCATAAACCCGAATCCTAAAGGTAATAGTGATACACAGCTTCGTATTGCAGCAATACAGTTAAGTGTATTGGGCGCACCGTTGACTGAGATTGATCCATACCAAGCTGACATTGCCGCTCCTGCTAAGCCAAAAGGCATGAATGTTAAATTGACTGCCTCTAACCATATTAGTGCCAGTACTCGCGCCAAAATGGAAAAATCATTAGCGACAGGTCAAGTAACATCAAAAGTGGTTGAAACCATCGTTGAGAAGATTGTTGAAAAACCCGTTGAGAAAATAGTAGAAAAGATTGTGGAAAAAGAAGTGATCAAAACAGAATATATTGAAGTTGCTGGAACTCAAGTCGTGCCAGCGCAAGCGGCAACGAATACCCAAGTTCAATCTCAAGCTCAGACATCGACGATGAACAGCCAACCCGTTCAGCAAGTTGCCAGTACTAGTAGCGTAGAAGCATTTTTCAATGCTCAGCAGCAAGCGGCAAACTTACATCAGCAATTCTTAGCCATTCCTCAGCAATATGGTGATACCTTTACTCACCTTATGGCAGAGCAAAGCAAAATGGCTGCTGCAGGACTCGCTATTCCTGAGAGCTTACAACGCTCAATGGAGCTATTCCACCAGCATCAAGCACAAACACTACAAAGCCATACATTGTTCTTAGAGCAGCAAGCACATTCTAGCCAGTCTGCACTTTCAATGTTAACAGGCTCTGCATTACCTGTTCAGAAGCAGGCTGTTCAACAGATAGTCGCAACTCAAGCGCCTACTCAAGTACAAGCTCCTGCAGTGACTCCGGCACCGGTAGCGCCTATTGCTCAAGCAGCTATTCCTCAAGCGCCAGTAACTCAAGTTCCTGTAATTCGAGCTGCTGTAGAAAGCAAAACGGTAACTGCTGCATTAGCGCCAGCAAGAACTGTTACTGCAGAACCTATCTCTGTACCGACGCCTGTTGCGCCTGTTGCCACGCTTCAAGCTGCTCCAGCAGGTTTGTCTGCTGAAAAAGTATTGCAAACCATGCTAGAAGTCGTTGCTGAAAAAACCGGTTACCCAACTGAAATGCTAGAACTTAGCATGGATATGGAAGCGGATTTAGGTATCGATTCAATCAAGCGCGTTGAGATTTTAGGTACAGTACAAGATGAGCTACCAGGTTTACCTGAGCTTAGCCCAGAAGATTTAGCTGAGTGTCGTACCCTTGGCGAAATCGTTGACTATATGAACTCTAAGCTACCAACAGCAGGAGCCGTTACAGCTTCAGCTGCGCCAGTTGCTTCTTCTGTAGCTACAGGTTTATCCGCTGAAACAGTATTGAATACCATGCTAGAAGTGGTTGCTGAAAAAACCGGTTACCCAACTGAAATGCTAGAACTTAGCATGGATATGGAAGCCGATTTAGGTATTGATTCAATCAAGCGTGTTGAGATTTTAGGTACAGTACAAGACGAGCTACCAGGCTTGCCTGAACTTAACCCAGAAGATTTAGCAGAGTGTCGTACCCTTGGCGAAATCGTTGACTACATGAACTCTAAGCTACCCGCTGAAGGCTCTAAACTGCCAGCCGCAGGCGCTATGAACTCTGCACCAGCAGTTTCTGCCGCACCAGTAGCTTCAGGTTTAAGTGCTGAAGAAGTTCAAAATACAATGATGAAGGTTGTTGCTGAAAAAACCGGTTACCCAACAGAAATGCTAGAACTTAGCATGGATATGGAAGCAGACTTAGGCATCGACTCAATCAAACGTGTTGAGATTTTAGGCACAGTACAAGATGAGCTACCAGGCTTACCTGAACTTAACCCTGAAGATTTAGCTGAATGTCGTACCCTTGGCGAAATCGTAGCTTATATGAACTCTAAGCTACCCGCTGAAGGCTCTAAACTGCCAGCTGCAGGCGCTATGAACTCTGCACCAGCAGTTTCTGCCGCACCAGTAGCTTCAGGTTTAAGTGCTGAAGAAGTTCAAAATACAATGATGAAGGTTGTTGCTGAAAAAACCGGTTACCCAACTGAAATGCTAGAACTTAGCATGGATATGGAAGCGGATTTAGGTATTGATTCGATCAAACGTGTTGAGATTTTAGGCACAGTACAAGATGAGCTACCAGGCTTACCTGAACTTAACCCAGAAGATCTAGCTGAGTGTCGTACCCTTGGCGAAATCGTTGATTATATGAACAGCAAGCTACCAGCGGTTAGTGCTGCGCCTACTGTTGTGTCAGCGCCTGCAGCTCAAGTTGCACCAGTAGCTTCAGGTTTAAGTGCTGAGCAAGTTCAAAGCACGATGATGTCAGTTGTTGCAGAGAAGACAGGTTACCCAACAGAAATGCTAGAACTTAGCATGGATATGGAAGCAGACTTAGGCATCGACTCTATAAAACGTGTTGAGATTTTAGGGACTGTTCAAGATGAGCTACCAGGCTTACCTGAGCTTAACCCAGAAGATTTAGCTGAGTGCCGTACCCTTGGTGAAATCGTTTCTTATATGAACTCTAAGTTACCAGTTGGTTCTGCTACTGCGTCAGCAACTGCAACTCAAGTGGCACCTGTCGCTTCAGGTCTAACAGCCGAACAAGTTCAAAGCACCATGATGTCAGTGGTTGCTGAAAAAACCGGTTACCCAACTGAAATGCTAGAACTTAGCATGGACATGGAAGCAGACCTTGGTATCGATTCAATCAAACGTGTAGAAATATTAGGTACAGTTCAAGATGAGCTACCAGGCTTGCCGGAGCTTAACCCAGAAGATTTAGCTGAGTGTCGTACTCTTGGTGAAATCGTCGACTATATGAACAGCAAGCTGTCAGCCGCAGGCGCTATGAACTCTGCTGCAGCTACAAACTCTGCCCCACAAGTAGCGACAACTTCATCTGATTTAGCAACAGACTTACCTCCACATCAGGAAGTCGCGCTAAAAAAGCTACCAGCGGCGGATAAGTTAGTTGATTGTTTTTCTAAAGAAGCGTGTATCGTCATCAATGATGATGGTCATAACGCAGGTGTTCTAGCAGAAAAACTCACCGCAACAGGCCTAACCGTCGCCGTTATTCGTAGTCCAGAATCAGTCACTAGCGCACAATCACCGCTAAGCAGTGATATCAAAAGTTACAACCTAACGGCTGTAAATGATGAAGCGATTAGTGATGTCATTGCCCAAATCAGTAAAGCGCATAAAGTTGCTGGTTTTGTTCACCTACAACCACAACTTGCCACTACGAACAATGTCATGCCGCTAAGTGATGCCGGTTTTGTTGCTGTTGAACAAGCTTTCTTAATGGCTAAACACCTACAGAAAAGCTTTACCGAATTAGCAAAAACTGAACGTGTAAGCTTTATGACAGTAAGTCGTATTGATGGTGGTTTTGGTTACTTAAACACGAATGAACTTGCCACTGCTGAGTTAAATCAAGCAGCGCTTTCAGGTCTAAGTAAAACCCTTAGCCATGAATGGCCAACGGTGTTTTGCCGTGCATTAGATATCGCCCCAAGCTTTGAAGCTGTGGACCTTGCTGATGCCGTTATTGCTGAGTTATTTGATGTTAATGCTGTCAATGAGATTGTTGAGGTAGGTATAAGCAGCGAAGGTCGTCATACATTAACAGCGACCACAACTGCGAAAACGCGCTATCAAACCACGACCCTTGATAGCAATGATACTGTGTTAGTCACAGGCGGTGCTAAGGGCGTCACATTTGAATGTGCTCTTACACTTGCTAAACAGACAAAGTCTCACTTTATCCTTGCAGGTCGTAGTCAACACCTTGCAACTGACCTGCCGACATGGGCTCAAGGCAAGCAAGCTAAAGAGTTAAAAGCAGCTGCAATTGGCTTTATTCAATCTCAAGGTAACAAGCCAACGCCAAAACAAATTGACGCGTTAGTATGGCCAATTACCAGTAGCTTAGAGATTGACCGCGCCTTAGCAGCATTCACTGAAGTGGGCGCAAGTGCTGAATATATCAGTATGGATGTCAGCTCAGATGATGCCATTAAGCAATCGCTTTCAGCTTTCAAATCAATTACCGGCATCATTCATGGCGCAGGTGTATTGGCTGATAAGCATATCCAAGACAAAACCTTAGCTGAATTAGGTCGTGTATACGGCACTAAAGTCACCGGCTTTGCAGGTATCATTAATGCCATTGATGCGAGTAAATTAAAGCTGGTTGCTATGTTCTCATCTGCTGCAGGTTTCTACGGCAACACGGGACAAAGTGACTATTCAATGTCAAATGAGATCCTCAATAAAACCGCATTACAACTTGCCAATAATTATCCGCAAGCCAAAGTAATGAGCTTTAACTGGGGCCCTTGGGATGGCGGAATGGTCAGCTCAGCATTAAAGAAGATGTTTGTTGAACGTGGCGTTTATGTTATTCCGTTAGATAAAGGCGCAAATTTATTTGCCCACAGCCTGTTATCTGAAACCGGTGTTCAAATGCTGATTGGTTCGAGCATGCAAGGTTCAGATTCTTCAGAACAAGCAACAGGTTCAGCTGTAAAAAAGCTTAATGCGGACTCTGCGCTAAATGCTGAGAGTTCGCTGACATTATCTTTTTTAAATACTGTATCTAACAGTGCAACTGCAGCAGATAAGCCTCGCAGCTTATCTATTGTAAGAGTACTTAATCCGGTTGCAATGCCCTTCATTGAAGATCATTGCATCGCGGGTAATCCAGTACTGCCAACAGTGTGCGCCATACAATGGATGCGTGAAACAGCGCAAAAACTGTGTGGTTTACCTGTAAGCACCAAAGATTATAAGTTACTTAAAGGCATTATTTTTGAGTCGGCCCAGCCACAAGAATTAACTCTACAGTTAACTGAAACCGCTGAAGGCTTAAAAGCATTAATTTCTAGCCGAGTACTTGACGGTAACAGTGATGCTAACGCGTTATTAAGACCGCAATACCAAGCGAACTTAATCGTCAACAGTGCATTGCTTAATGAAGTTGCCATTACAGCAACCGATAAAATAGCTCACTTGGCGTCAATCATTGATAACGTTAAAAATAATCAAGCCATTAGTACTGACAGTGAACTTTATTCAAACGGCAGCTTATTTCATGGCCCACGTTTACAAGGGATCAAGCAAGTATTGGTTGCTAATGATAGCCAGCTTATTTGCAAAGTGACCTTACCAAAAGTTGAACAAACTGATTGTTTAGGTTTTGAAGCGCAACTTGAATTCGGTGGTAGTCAGGCATTTGCAGAAGATCTACTGCTACAAGCAATGCTAGTGTGGGCGCGAATAAAGCATGACGCAGCAAGTTTGCCATCAACCATTGGTGAGCTAACCACTTACGCACCATTTACATCGAATGACCAAGGTTATTTAGTGCTTAATGTCGTAAAAAGTACCAGTCGCTCTTTGACTGCAAATATTGCGCTTTACCATGAAGATGGTCGCTTAAGTTGCACCATGACAGCAGCAAAAACAACCATTAGTAAAAGCTTGAATGAGGCTTTTTTAGCCCCAGCTAAAGCAATTGCTGATTTGCAGGAGTCGGTGTGAGCAATCAATCAACTTCTGCGATGTCAAAGTCTGAGCCAACAAACGTTGCATCAGTAAAAGGCATGCGCATCGCCTTAAAACTGATTGCCAATGATGCAGCATCATTGACGCAGGCTGCTAATGGGATTTATGGAACTAATGCTTGCTTGCATGCAAATAACAATGCATTTGCCGCTATCAAACCTTGTTCATTGGCTGAAACATTAGGCGCTACAGCTATCCCGCTTGAAATTGATGTGTCGTCATTAGATGGCACATCAAATACCGCCACAAACTCAAACATGAGTTTTCGCGACTATTTAGCCCAAGCTATTGAACGCATTGAGCATCAACAAACAGTATTGCTAAGCCATCCAGCTTTGCCATACCGCTTGTTAATGATGCCAGCAATTGTTGCAGCAAAACATCGGTGTCATCCCCATGCCTATTTAACCGGTATGGGTGAAGGTCACGAGTTATCTGATGCAGTGCAACAAGCACTAACTCAAGCTAAACGGTCTCATATTAGTCCAACTCAAATCGATGCGACTCATTGCACTAGCTATAAAGATAAGTTTTTTGAACTGATTCAGTTGATTGGCCACCTTGCGACTCGTAGCTTGCCAACTGAAAACAACAGTGAGAATAACAGTGGCAATAACAGTAAGGGTAAACAGTATTGGTTTAGTGAAATGCACCAAAGCCGTGTCGCCAGTTTCAATTTTATTGAAGCCGAAATGCAACACGCTGTTGTATTCGTTCAGGGAACTGAACTTGCGCAGGCAAGCTCATTACTGGATAACACCAGGTTGTTTTTCCCAATATCTGCCAGCACAGTCTCAGGAATACAGCAGCAACTGACGCAGTTACAAAGCCAGCTAAACGCTATTACTGCTGATATGACTAACCCAAGTGCCAGTGTTACAACTAGCCCAACTGCCAATACAAGTGCCGGTTCAGCAACCAATGTGAACCACAGCAAGCTGTTAGCACTGATGTTGAGCAATCTACACGCGTTTGATCACCAAGCAGGTAAAGCTGCGGTGATCATGGCCAATTCAATTGAAAGTGCATGCACCGAAATTGAAGCCATGTTAGCGACAATTAGCTCATCGACAATTAGCTCATCAACAAATAGCTCTACAACCTCAGAAAGTTCTTCATCGGAAGTTGAATACAAGACCCCATCAGGTAGTTGTTTGATGCTTACGGCCAATGTGCCGTTGGGTGCGAATGGTCTTTGTTTCGTCTACCCTGGTGTTGGCACAGTTTACCCACAGATGTTCAGTCAACTGCCGCGCTTCTTCCCTGACTTATATGCTCAGTTAGAGCGTGATGGTGATGTAAAAGCCATGCTTCAGGCGGATAGCATTTATGCTGATAACGCTAAAGTCACTGATATGAGTTTGGGTGAACTGGCAATTGCAGGTGTTGGTGCAAGTTATATCTTAACCAAAGTGCTGACCGAATATTTTAACGTTAAGCCTGACTTTGCCATGGGTTACTCCATGGGCGAAGCGTCTATGTGGGCAAGCCTTGGTATTTGGAAGCAACCCCACAGTATGATTGAGGCAACTCAAACCAGTTCTATTTTCACTACCGATATTTCAGGTCGTTTAGATTGTGTGCGCAAGGCATGGCAGTTGAACCAAGCTGACGATATTGTGTGGAATAGTTTTGTTGTTAGAGCAACCCCTGCCGATATTGAAGCGGTATTATCACAATATCCTCGTTGTTACCTCGCTATCATTCAAGGTGATACTTGCGTGCTGGCAGGATGTGAAGACAGCTGTAAAGCGCTGCTAAAACAAATCGGCAAACGCGGCATCGCAGCAAACCGCGTTACCGCAATGCATACTGCGCCAGCCATGCTAATTCATTGCGAAGTGGCTCAATTTTATCAACAAGCACTTCATGAAAGTCAGCAGCTTGAACAAACTGCACAGATAAAATTTATCAGCGCAGCAAGTTCACAACCGATTAATGTCAGCAGCCTTGATATTGCAACCTCAATCGCTGACACCTTTTGTCAGCCGCTTAACTTTACTGAGTTGGTTAACAACACACGTAAATTAGGGGCGAGACTTTTTGTTGAAATCGGTGCAGATCGTCAAACAACCACCTTGATTGATAAAATTGCTCGCACAAGTCCTACAGTTTCAGAGCCCTGCCAAGCCATTGCTGTCAATGCCAAAGGTGGAGATGATCAAACAGCGCTGCTTAAATGTATTGCCCAGCTTATCAGTCACAAAGCACCAGTTTCGTTTACCTGCCTTACACATGGGTTAGCGAATTTGTTGACTAGCACACTTAAGTTTGAAGCTAACAATCATCAAGCGGATGCTACTTTAGCCCCACAATTAGAAGGAGAACAATCTTGAGTTCTCAATCGAAAACAAACAATAACAGCGTACCCAAAATCGCCGTTGTCGGTTTAGCCACCCAATACCCTGACGCAGACACCCCAGTTAAATTTTGGCAAAACCTGCTGGATAAAAAAGATTCTCGTAGCACCATTAGCAGTCAAAAACTGAATGCTAATCCAGCCGATTATCAGGGTGTACAAGGTGAATCAGACCGCTTTTATTGCGACAAAGGTGGCTACATTCAAAACTTCAGCTTTAATGCTGAAGGTTACCGTATTCCTGCGCAGCAATTTAACGGCTTAGACGACAGCTTTTTATGGGCGACCGATACTGCCCGTAAAGCCCTGGTTGATGCGGGTGTTGATATTAATAACGCTGAGCACAATCTAACGCTTAATCGCACCGGTATTGTCATGGGAACCTTGTCGTTCCCAACAGCAAAATCAAATGAATTATTTGTACCGCTATATCACAGCGCAGTTGAAAAAGCCTTGCAGCATAAATTGCAGCAACCCAACTTCAATTTACAATCATTTGATAGTGAAGGTTTTAATCAACAACCAATCCCAGCGTCACTGTCAAATGGTGCCATTGCTCATAACGCGTCAAAACTGGTTGCTGATGCACTGGGTTTAGGCGCCGCGCAATTAAGCCTTGATGCAGCCTGTGCTAGTTCAGTTTACTCATTAAAACTTGCCTGTGATTACTTGCATACTGGTAAGGCTGACATGATGTTAGCTGGCGCGGTATCAGGTGCTGACCCATTCTTTATTAATATGGGTTTTTCAATATTCCACGCTTACCCAGACCATGGAATTTCAGCGCCTTTTGACAGTAATTCTAAAGGCCTGTTTGCTGGTGAAGGTGCTGGCGTATTAGTACTAAAACGTCTTGAAGATGCTGAACGTGATGGTGACCATATATACGCATTAGTTAGCGGTATTGGATTATCAAATGACGGTAAAGGCCAATTTGTACTCAGCCCAAATAGCGACGGCCAAGTAAAAGCCTTTGAACGTGCTTATGCCGATGCGGCGATGCATGATGAAAGCTTTGGCCCTGCCAATATTGAAGTGATTGAGTGCCATGCAACGGGAACACCACTAGGTGATAAAGTTGAACTGACCTCAATGGAACGCTTCTTTGAAGAAAAGCTTAACGGTACTAATACGCCGTTAATTGGCTCAGCTAAATCAAATCTAGGTCACTTATTAACGGCTGCAGGTATGCCTGGGATCATGAAAATGATTTTTGCCATGCGCCAAGGTGTACTACCTCCGAGTATCAATGTCAGCGCCCCAATCAACTCACCAAACAGTACTTTTGGTAACACTAACTTGCCAAGTGATGTATTGCCTTGGCCAGACAAAGCGGGAAATAATGCCCGTCATGCGGGAGTCTCAGTATTTGGCTTTGGTGGTTGTAACGCGCATTTGTTAATTGAGTCTTATCAAGGTAAAACTCAAGCCGATAATTCGACAACTAATGCTTCTACAGCTCAATCTTCTGCAACTCATGCATCTACAATCAACGCCCAAGAGCCGATGCATATTACCGGTATGGCGGCTCACTTTGGGCCATTATCAAGCATTAATGCCTTTGCTAAAGCGATTGACGCTAAACAATCGGCATTTACAGCCCTGCCAGAAAAACGTTGGAAAGGCTTAGATAAACACCCAGAATTATTATCACAGTTTGGTATCAATCTTGAAGGTGAAGCTGCCCCCAAAGGTGCATATATCAATCAGTTTGATTTTGACTTCTTGCGCTTCAAAGTGCCGCCAAATGAAGATGACCGCTTAATCTCGCAACAATTGCTATTAATGAAAGTCGCAGATGAAGCAATTCATGATGCAAAGCTTGAACCTGGTAGTAAGGTTGCTGTACTTGTAGCAATGGAAACGGAGCTTGAATTACATCAATTCCGTGGCCGCGTTAACTTGCACACACAAATAGCGGCAAGTCTAAAAGCCCATGGCGTCAGCTTGTCAGAGTCTGAATACCAAGCACTTGAAACCATTGCGATGGATAGCGTGTTAGATGCGGCGAAATTGAATCAATATACCAGTTTCATTGGTAATATTATGGCATCGCGCATCTCATCACTATGGGACTTTAATGGCCCTGCTTTCACTATTTCTGCAGGTGAGCAGTCAGTTAACCGCTGTATTGATGTGGCGCAAAATCTACTGGCTATGGAGTCTCGCCAAGAGCCTTTGGATGCGGTGATTATTGCTGCGGTAGACTTATCAGGTAGCATTGAGAATATCGTCCTTAAAACAGCCTCGCTTTCTCAAGCGGGTGCCAGTGCTCACTTAAGTTCAAGTGCTCAGCCAAGTCAGTCGTTATCAATTGGTGAAGGTGCTGGTGCTATCGTATTGCAGGCCACTAAAGCAAACGCTTCCAATGTGGACTTGATTCATCAAGCCCTAGGCGCGCTTTCTGATCAAGATATGACTGATGAAGGTACAAGTGAATCTAGCTTTGCTGGCAGTTACGGCACCATTGAAAGCCTAGAGTTTGGTTACAGCGAACAAGTAGGCTCAATCGCTGATACCTTGCTGACTCAAACTGGATTAAGTAGTACGGATATTCAATTAGTTGAATTAAACCAAGCGCCTGCTTGTTTAAACTCTTCAAGCATAAAGGCTTCGCAAGCCTTATCGCAGTTGTTTAACCAGTCCCGAAGCACTACTGCTCAGTCTTGTATTGGCCATACCTTTGCTGCATCGGGAATAGCCAGTTTATTACATGGCTTGTTCGCTCTGCCTAAGCAAGCAGCTCTTAATAACTCAGCTCTGCCTCATAACGCAGCAGCGCCTCAACATGCCATCGTAGCCACATTAAGTGAAAACCAATGTTCACAGCTCTTACTAAGTCAATCATCAGAGCAACAACTTGCGAGTCAGCAACGTTTAGATATTGATATTCAGCAGCAAACAGCCAAGAAGCTCAGCTTAGTTAAGCAAGTTAGCCTTGGTGGCCGCGATATTTACCAACATATTGTCGATGCGCCACTCGCTGAGATTAATAGCATCCGAGCTAAAACAGCCCAAATAAAACCCGTAGCGTCTACTGCTGTCACAGCAATGGCGAGCCGAGGACATTTTGAAGCACCTCAAATGAGTGAGCGTCAAAATACTTCAACGACTAAACAAGCGATGGTGAATTCACCATCAACAATAATAGAGTCCCCTATGCCGTTTTCAGATCGTTCTACCCAGTTCAGTCCTGCTAAACAGGAATCTGCATCTTCAGTGCAAACACCTTCGCTTGCACAAGCTCAGACTCAAGCACAAGTTCCACCAGCACATTTAACTGCTTTTGAACAAAACCAGTGGTTAGCACATCAAGCTCAACTGGCATTCTTAAAAAGCCGTAATGAAGGCTTGAAAGTAGCTGATGCACTGATGAAGCAACAACTTGCTCAGGCCAATGGGCAGTCGTACGCCTTACCAGTACAAAGCGCCCCGACTCAAGCAGTAAACGTGCTAGCTCAGCCAGTTGCAGTAGCGCCTACACTTCGTCCAAATCACGCCAGTGTGCCACCGTATATCGCGCCTATCCCTGCGGATAAGCCATGTATCTGGAATTATGCCGACTTAGTTGAATACGCTGAAGGCGACATCGCCAAAGTATTTGGCCCTGATTACGCTGTTATTGATAACTACTCACGTCGTGTACGTCTTCCAACCACTGATTATTTATTGGTATCTCGTGTCACTAAATTAGCTGCCACCATGAACCAATACCAACCTTGTTCAATGACCACTGAATATGACATCCCAGTTGATGCGCCATATTTAGTTGATGGCCAAATACCTTGGGCTGTCGCGGTTGAATCAGGTCAATGTGACTTAATGTTGATCAGTTATTTGGGCATTGATTTTGAAAACAAAGGTGAGCGCGTTTATCGTTTACTTGATTGTACGCTGACCTTTTTAGAAGACTTACCTCGCGGTGGCGACACACTTCGTTATGACATTAAGATTAATAATTTTGCCCGTAATGGCGAGACATTATTATTCTTCTTCTCTTACGAGTGTTTTGTTGGCGATAAGATGATCCTGAAAATGGACGGTGGTTGTGCAGGATTCTTTACTGACCAAGAACTTGATGATGGTAAAGGCGTAATTCGCACCGAAGATGAAATTAAACTGCGTGAAGATGCGTTTAACAATCCGAATAAGCCACGTTTTGAGCCATTATTGCATTGCGCTCAAACCCAGTTTGATTATGGTCAAATCCATAACTTACTGCACGCCGATATCGGCGGTTGTTTTGCAGGTGAGCATCAAAACCATCAACTGGCTTCAGGTAAGCAAGATTCACTATGCTTCGCCTCTGAAAAATTCTTAATGATTGAGCAAGTTGGCAATCTGGATGTGCATGGCGGAGCATGGGGCTTAGGCTTCATTGAAGGTCATAAAACACTGGCACCTGATCACTGGTATTTCCCTTGTCACTTCCAAGGCGACCAAGTCATGGCTGGCTCACTAATGGCTGAAGGTTGTGGTCAATTACTGCAGTTCTTCATGCTGCATATTGGTATGCACACCTTAGTTGAAAATGGTCGTTTCCAACCACTTGAAAATGCGTCTCAAAAAGTGCGTTGTCGTGGTCAAGTTCTGCCACAACACGGTGAACTGACTTACCGCATGGAAGTGACTGAGATTGGTATTCACCCTCGCCCATATGCCAAAGCCAACATTGATATTTTGCTTAACGGTAAAGCGGTGGTTGATTTCCAAAATCTTGGGGTGATGCTTAAAGAAGAGAGCGAGTGCGCGCGTTATATTAACGATACTGTTGTTAACGACACAGCGACTGTTTCGAGTACTGAGACGAGTAAAGCTAGCGGCCAAGCATCAAAAAATGCGCCGTTAATGTCACAAATACCTGACCTATCAGCACCAACCAATAAAGGCGTTATTCCACTACAACATGTTGAAGCGCCGCTTATACCAGATTACCCAAATCGTACTCCTGATACGCTACCATTTACGGCGTACCACATGTTCGAATTTGCAACCGGCAACATTGAAAACTGTTTCGGCCCAGACTTCAGTATTTACCGTGGCTTTATCCCACCGCGTACTCCCTGTGGTGATTTACAGCTAACAACCCGTATTGTTGAAATTGAAGGCAAACGTGGCGAACTTAAAAAGCCGTCATCGTGTATCGCTGAATACGAAGTCCCAACAGATGCTTGGTACTTTACTAAAAACAGCCACGCCTCAGTGATGCCTTATTCGGTATTAATGGAAATTTCTCTGCAGCCTAACGGCTTTATCTCGGGCTACATGGGCACCACATTAGGTTTCCCTGGTGAAGAATTATTCTTCCGTAACTTAGATGGTAGCGGAGAGCTATTACGTGATGTCGATTTGCGCGGTAAAACTATCGTCAATGACTCACGCTTACTGTCCACTGTAATTGCAGGTAGCAATATTATTCAAAGTTTTACCTTTGAATTAAGTGTTGATAACGAGCCGTTTTATAAAGGCAGCGCGGTATTTGGTTACTTTAAAGGCGACGCCCTTAAAAACCAACTAGGTATTGATAACGGCCGTATTACCCATCCTTGGCATATTGATAATAATGTCGCCGCTGATATTACTGTCGATTTACTCGATAAGCAGTCTCGGGTATTCCACGCGCCAGCAAATCAGCCACATTATTGCCTTGCAGGCGGTCAGCTTAACTTTATCGACAAAGCTGAAATCGTTGATAAAGGCGGTAAAAATGGTCTAGGTTACCTATCTGGTTCACGTACCATTGACCCAAGCGATTGGTTCTTCCAGTTCCATTTCCATCAAGATCCAGTAATGCCAGGTTCATTAGGCGTTGAAGCTGTTATCGAGTTAATGCAAACTTACGCCATTAGCAAAGACTTAGGCAAAGGCTTTACCAACCCTAAGTTTGGCCAAATTTTGTCAGACATTAAATGGAAGTACCGCGGTCAAATAAACCCGCTGAACAAACAAATGTCATTAGACGTACACATTAGCGCCGTGAAAGATGAAAACGGCAAGCGCATCATCGTAGGTGACGCGAACTTAAGTAAAGATGGCTTAAGAATTTACGAAGTAAAAGATATCGCTATCTGTATCGAAGAGGCATAAGGAATAATAATGACAATTAGCACTCAAAACGAAAAGCTATCGCCATGGCCTTGGCAAGTTGCGCCAAGCGACGCCAGCTTTGACACTGCCGCTATCGGTAATAAATTAAAAGAACTTTCTCAAGCCTGTTACTTGGTGAGCCATGCAGAAAAAGGCTTAGGGGTTTCTCAACATGCTCAAGTCGTCACTGAAAGCATTAGCAGCGGCCAAGACTTACCCGTGAGTGCATTTGCACCCGCACTTGGCACCCAGAGCTTAGGTGATAGTAACTTCCGCCGTGTACACGGTGTTAAATACGCTTACTACGCTGGCGCAATGGCTAATGGTATTTCATCTGAAGAATTAGTTATCGCACTGGGCAAAGCGGGCATCTTATGTTCGTTTGGCGCTGCGGGCTTAATTCCTTCACGGGTAGAGCAAGCCATTAACCGTATTCAAGCGGCGCTGCCAAACGGCCCATACATGTTTAACTTAATTCACAGCCCAAGCGAGCCAGCACTGGAACGTGGTAGCGTTGAGTTATTCTTAAAGCATAAAGTGCGCACCGTTGAAGCATCTGCTTTCCTAGGCTTAACACCGCAAATTGTCTACTACCGCGCAGCAGGTTTAAGCCGTGATGCTAGCGGCAATGTGGTTGTCGCTAACAAAGTTATCGCCAAAGTGAGCCGCACCGAAGTCGCGATTAAATTCATGCAACCTGCACCAGTTAAAATACTGCAAAAATTGGTTGATGAAGGCTTAATCACTGCAGAGCAAATGGAGCTAGCTCAGCTTGTTCCTATGGCTGATGATATTACTGCTGAAGCTGACTCTGGCGGTCATACCGATAACCGACCTTTAGTGACTTTACTGCCGACTATCTTGGCTTTAAAAGACAAAGTACAAGCTGAATATAACTACAACCCACCTATTCGTGTCGGTTGTGGTGGCGGTGTGGGTACACCTGATGCCGCACTAGCAACATTTAATATGGGCGCAGCTTATATTGTTACTGGCTCTATCAACCAAGCCTGTGTTGAAGCAGGCGCCAGTGAACATACTCGTAAACTGCTTGCCACCACAGAAATGGCTGACGTGACCATGGCACCTGCTGCTGACATGTTCGAAATGGGCGTGAAACTGCAAGTGGTTAAACGCGGCACCCTATTCCCAATGCGTGCCAATAAGCTTTATGAGATTTATACGCGTTATGAATCAATCGAAGCGATTCCAGCTGAAGAACGTGAAAAGCTTGAAAAACAAGTGTTCCGTTCAAGCCTTGATGAAATCTGGGCGGGGACAGTGGCGCATTTTAACGAGCGCGACCCTAAGCAAATCGAACGTGCACAAGGTAACCCTAAGCGTAAAATGGCACTTATTTTCCGTTGGTATCTTGGCCTTTCAAGTCGCTGGTCAAACTCTGGCGAAGTTGGCCGTGAAATGGATTACCAAATTTGGGCAGGTCCTGCACTTGGCGCGTTCAATGAATGGGCAAAAGGCAGCTATTTAGATGATTATACCCAGCGAAATGCGGTAGACTTAGCAAAACACTTGATGCACGGCGCAGCTTATCAAGCACGTATTAATCTACTGACCGCCCAAGGCGTAGCAATACCAGTAGCATTACAACGTTGGAGCCCACTTGATCAGGTCAAGTGATTAAGTGCTGTAATCAAGCTAAGACAATTTTCATATAGGTAGCGGTAATGAGCGAAACACAAAAACTGGATTTTTCAGCGGTAAATGGCACCACACAAGAGTCATTTAACCAACAAAAGAACTTGATAAAGCGCATGCTGAAAGGCAACAGCGCAGAATGCAGTGAATGTAAAAAACCGCTCACGCTACAATTGCCGCCTAATACTAAAAAGGCGAAGCCAACAGACAAAGCGCCAGGAATATATTGTGCCAAAGGTTGTACTGATATAGAACTGGATATGGAAGCTGTGGCATTGCTGAAATAATGAGTTGAAATACTTTGTTGAAATAACCTGTTGGCTATTTCAGGTTAGTTTTAAGAAGGCATCGAAAGATGCCTTTTTTATTACTTGAAATTCATGGCTTCATATTTTTTGGGTTAAAGCTTTCCAAACTTCGTTTGGATTTAGATCGCAGGATGCCATCCTGCACTGGCCAAAAGGGGCTCAACAGCAATCCCCTCTTACTTTTGATTTAAACATCATTTTGACTTTGATTGAATACATCACCGCGATAGAGGGAAGCTAACATTGTCGTCAGGACACAAAACAAGAGATCAAACAAAAAAACCAGCAAATAATGCTGGCTTTGGTATTAAATACAAAACATGAAAACAGGTTTTATGCTTTAGCAAACTTATAGGTGCGGTAACCGCCGATAAGGTTACGGGCTTTAAAACCGTTATTCACCAGCTGGCGATAAGCGACGTTGCCACGGAGTCCTACTTGACAATAAATGACGATTTCTTTGTCTTTTGGCAGCTCGTTCATGCGTTGACGTAATTGATCTACTGGGATATTAATCGCGCCAGCGATACAACCACCCGCTTCGAGCTCACCAGGGTTACGTACATCTAGCAACAATTGATCTGCCGATAGGTTATCCATCTCATCAAAATGTATCGCGCAGGTATCCCCTTTGATAAGGTTGTTGGCCACAAATGCCGCTTGGTTGATGACATCTTTAGCGCTGCCATAAGGCGGAGCATAGGTCAGTTCAAGGTCTTGTAGCTGTTCAACGGTCATTCCCGCACGTTGGGCAACCGCCATGACATCAATACGTTTATCGACGCCATCTTTGCCCACGGCTTGAGCGCCAAAAATCTTGCCCGTTTTAGGGTCAAATAACATTTTAAACGAAACAATTTCTGCGCCTGGGTAGTAGCTTGCATGGCTTGCGGTATGCACATACACTTTTTGGTATTCAACGCCATCACGCTTTAATTGCTTTTCATTTTGGCCTGTTGAAGCAACGGCAAGGTCAAAAATCTTACAAATTGCAGTGCCCTGTGTACCCTTATAGGTTTCATTACGGCCAAGCATATTATCTGCTGCCATTCGCCCTTGACGGTTAGCTGGCCCAGCTAGCGGCACTAAGGTTTGTTTACCCGTCACAAAGTCTTTGTCTTCTACTGCATCACCAACGGCATAAATATCTGGATCACTGGTTTGCATGTTTTCATTGGTATAAATACCGCCTAAATCGCCAATTTTTAAACCCGCTTCTTTAGCAAGTTTGGTTTCAGGTCGAACACCAATGGCCATAATAAGAATATCAGTATCTAGGGACTCACCATTATTGAGTGTAAGGCTTAACTTACCTTGCTTGTGTTGGTGGGCTTCATTTTCGCCAGACTCGATACTTAAGATATTATCGCAAGGAGTAAACTCAACAGCTTCTAGTGCTACCCCCAGTTTTAAATTAACACCTTGTTGGCGAATTTCTGCGTGGGCAAATCCTGCCATTTCACGATCAACAGGAGTCATCACCTGCTCGGCCATTTCAATTACAGTGGTTTTTATCCCTAGTTGATGAAATGCTTCCATCATTTCTAAACCAATAAAACCACCACCAACCACTGTTGCGTGCTCGGGTTTGTTGGTTTTGATGGTATTCAGAATGCGATCCATATCTGGGATATTACGTAACGAGTGCGTCAATGGATTATTAATGCCAGGAATAGGCGGAACAATGGGGCCAGCACCAGGGCTAAGTAATAACTTGTCATAAGTTTCAGTGTATTCGCTGCCACTGATTAAATTCTTTACCTTCACCGACTTAGTGACGCTATTGATTGCAGTCACTTCATTCATTACGCGAACATCAACGTTAAAGCGTGCCAAGAAACTTTCAGGCGTTTGCAGCAATAGCTTGCTTCTATCTTTTATGTCACCACCAATATGATAAGGCAAACCACAATTGGCGAACGATACGAACTCGCCACGTTCAAACATGATGATCTCAGCATTTTCACTGAGACGACGAGCACGTGCTGCAGCTGAGCCGCCACCTGCTACGCCACCGATAATTAAAATTTTTGACATGACTATCTCCTATTGCAACCGCTTGCTGAACTGAATCCCTGTGATGGCAACTTGCTGTTATTTTTCATCGGTGTCATCTGCCATACACACTTTATTCATTGTTCTTGTTTACCGAATAATTGAATTACATTCTCCATTAGTTTTTTCTAATGCGCAACTAGTTAAATAAAATTTAATCATATTAGATTTTTTTAATATGCTGATTCTTGTATACTGCAAAAAACCACAATTTAACAATAGTTTGCAGCAACATTATGCTACAAAAAAGTATGACTTGTTAATAAATGCAGACGCTAAATGTTACGGTTATTGAATTATTTTGGAGTGTTAAATGACAGAGTTCACCCCTTGGAGTGCCTTGATTGGCGGTATGCTTTTAGGCCTTTCGGTTACCATGCTGATGCTATTGAGTGGCAAAACAGCTGGAGTAAGTGGCGTTTTAGCCGGCATTTTTGGGGCCAATAACAAAGATAGAGCTTGGCGAGTCGCTTTTGTCATCGCGATGGCAGCAAGCTTGTTATTCGATCCTTTAATGGGTCTTGAAAGCGCAGCTTTACCTGATTACTCATTAACTTGGTTATTAGTTGGTGGGTTAGCGGTGGGTATTGGTACCCAACTAGCAAATGGTTGCACCAGCGGTCATGGGATCTGCGGTATTGGCCGTTTATCGATGCGATCTATTATTGCTACTGCGGTGTTTATGTTGAGTGCAGCGTTAATGGTATGGTTGTCTGGAGGTGTGTATGTTTAAGATATTAGTTGGTTTAATCACTGGGCTGCTATTTGGCCTAGGCATGAATATCTCAGGAATGGTAAACCCGTACAAAGTCCTTAATTTTTTGGATGTCACGGGTAATTGGGATGGCAGTTTAGCTTTGGTTATTGGTGGCGCACTATTGGTATTTTTACCTAGTTACCATTTGTTTATCAAACCTCGCACTCATGCGATTAATGGTGATGAAATACCAGTACCTCAACAGGCGTTAACGCCTAAATTAATTATAGGCTCAATAATTTTTGGTATTGGTTGGGGAATGGTGGGAATTTGTCCAGGTCCCGCAGTCGCAAGCTTATTACGTGGTGAATCGGCGATTTACTGGTTTATGGCCAGTATGCTGCTTGGTCACTATGCAAGCAGAAAAATCCTCTGGCCGGTTAAAGATTAGTACTCTCTGATTTATAAATAGAATAGACGTTTATGATTCAATTTTTCACTCCAAATAACTATGCCGCCAAATAACTATGCCAGTGATGATATCACTGGCATATTTTTAAGTACCTTCCTCAAACATTGGGCTGTTTTTCATATAAACCATAACCACTAACCCCAATAACATAAACGCAGCTAAGTATTTACCCGACGCTCATACTCCAAGCTTAAGCAAATTCAGCTCGCCTTACTTTTACAAGCTCAATCAAATAACGTGAGCCATATACCTGCGTAAAAAAAATAGCCTTAGTAAGGCTATTTTTGACTGAATCACAGATTTACAAAGTGGTTTAACTAAGTCATTGTGTAATAGAATAAAACGCAAATAAGTAAGGGCTAAGCTGATGATGCTTCAGGATGTTAAAACACTAAATGTGTTAGTGGTTGAAGACATTGAAAACATGCGGGTGACAATCGTAAAGATGCTCCTCAGTTTAGGCTTTAAAACTGTTTTTCAAGCTAAAAATGGTATTGAAGCGCTAAGCAACCTGCAAAATCATGACATTCATATGATTATATCGGATATCGGCATGCCTTTAATGGACGGTATGACTATGTTGACTCATATCCGTAAAAATAGAGAGTGGGACACTATTCCGATAATAATTATTTCCAGTGTCGTTAATCAAACAATGGTGACTAAAGCGATAAAGCTTGGGATTTCACAATATATTGTCAAACCTTTTTCGCAAAAAATTCTGTCCAGCAGAATACAAAAAGCACTTACCAACCCCATAAATATTTCACTACAACCAGAAAATGAAGCGACAAAAGTTGAAGAAACTAATGTCGAACAGAGCAAATTATCAATCTTGGTGGTCGATGATGTCCCGGAAAATATCCATATTATTACCAACACCTTAAAAGGTGATTACCTTCTTCGTGCTGCTACCTCAGGTAAACAAGCTCTTGATATTTGTTTTTCTAACACCCCACCAGACTTAGTGTTACTCGATATTATGATGCCTGAAATGGACGGTTTAGAGGTCATGAGAGCACTGAATGAAAATGTTAACTCACCGCTATTAAAGGTCATATTTTTGAGTGCCTTGTCCGAAAATGAAAACATCATTAAGGGACTAGAACTCGGTGCTGTAGATTACATTACCAAACCCATTAGCCCTGCAATATTAAAGGCTAGAGTATCAACTCATGCCAATATTATTCGCGCCCAACAAGCGAGTAATAATCAAATTGATTCAATGCTTGAAAGCATCAGGGTTCGAAATGATTTCGAGCGAATTATGCAGCATGATTTAAAGAATCAATTACTGGTTATCAACTCAACCACCAGCGATATTCGTAAAAACCTACGTAGCCCTGAAACTGTAAGTTATATGCTTAATGTCTTAGACAGTGGCACTCAACTGATTAATCAAATCATTGATAATATGGTTTTTATTCATCGTATTGAAGATGGTAATTATCAGTTTCAGCCCCTTAAAATAACGTTAAGTGAGGTGATTGAAACGGTGATTTCCGCCAATGCCATTACCATAAAAGAAAAACATTTAGAGATAAATACTGACATTGTTGACTCTGCAGTAGTTATGGCCGAATTAGCGTTAACCCACTCAATTATTAATAATCTGGTTCAAAATGCCCTGCAAGCAGCACCTAATGGTTCAGCAGTATCCATTGGTGTTCACCGAGACAAAGAATGGACCATGATTGACATCCATAATGCAGGGGTAGTCCCCATCAGTATTCAAGAAACCTTTTTCGAAAAATACTCTACTTTTGGTAAAAAAGGCGGTTCAGGCATGGGAACATACGCGGTTAAATTAATGACCGAAATACAACAAGGGCAAGTCAGCTTTATTACTAGCTCCGCTGATGGCACTACCTTAACGGTAAAATTACCATCAGCTGTGTAAATAGTAGTTGTTAGTAGTTGAGTCATTAATCAAGCACCAGCTATTTACCTCATCATAATATAGGGCTCTGATAAGGTGCTCTACCTATCATTATCTATAACCACCTAAACCGCTCACTGGATAACGTTTTACATTTAGCCAGTAGCAGCGATTTAACATCAAATAACATCACCATCCGAGTAAATGCTCATTCTACTTTTTTGTTCCACTATTCCTGCACAAGTTCTGCACTTTAAAGGCTTAACATCGAAGCTAATGACTTTCATTGAAACTAAGCATTAACATCAGGAGCTTAATATGTTCAATTTTCCTTATAATCCGTCAACAAGACTAACTAGGGTGCCATTTCGATATTTGCTACTTATTAGCTGCAGCGCGCTATTTTTATTATCGGGCTGTGGCAGTAGTGATGACAGCACAGAAACTGAAATTACTATTCCAGAAACAACAGAGCCTGAAGACGATACCGAAACCCCTACTGAAGATTATAGCGATACAGACTTTGAAGCGACCGATTGGACGGATGAAACTCACAGTAAAAGTGTCGATGCAAATTTTGATGAAGTGTTCAACGACAGCGAAGTCAAACGCCTGGATTTTGTCGTAACCGAAGACCGCTGGCAAATCATGCTAGATGACATGACAGATACCTACGGAACATTGGGTGCGATGACGCCGTCAAACGGTTTAATCGATACTGATGAGAATCCAGTAATGGTGCCCGCTGATGTTTATTATAATGGCAAGCAATGGTATCGCGTTGGCATCCGCTTTAAAGGAAACTCATCACTGCAAACCAGTTGGCAACAAGGCATTCTTAAACTGGCATTTAAACTCGATTTTGACGAATTTGAAGATAACTATCCTCAAATCGATAACCAACGCTTTTATGGATTCAAAAAGTTTAGCCTGAAAAATAACTTTGATGATGCGTCTATGTTACGAGAAAAAGTGGCTGCTGATGTATTTAAAAATGCGGGACTTGCTGTATCACACACTGGTTTTTATACCTTGTATGTTGATCATGGTGATGGCCCTGAATACTTTGGTTTATACACCTTAGTAGAAGAAATTGACGATACTGTCATTGATACACAGTTTTCAGATGATGACGGAAATCTTTACAAACCTGAAGACGATGGCGCAACCTTTGTCGCAGGGTCATTTAGCCAAGATAGCTTCGAGAAAAAAACCAATGAAGATGATGAAGATTGGTCTGATATTCTAGCATTATTCGATGCGTTACATGACGATACAGCAACGAGTAATCCACAAACATGGCGTACTAACCTTGAAGCCATATTTGATGTGGATGTATTCCTAAAATATTTAGCCATCAACGGTGTTATTCAAAACTGGGATACTTACGGTTTAATGCCGCACAATTATTACCTCTACAACAACCCTGAAACCTCAAAACTCACATGGATCCCTTGGGACAATAATGAAGCGTTACAAGATGGTAAAATGTCTGGCGCGTTAGAGCTGGATTTTTCCGATTTGGATACTGCAAGTTGGCCATTAATCGCTAAAATTTATGCTGACGAGACATACCGAACACGTTATAACCTGTATTTATCAGAAGTAATTAATGATGTGTATGAAACCAATACCATACAATCAACTTACAACAGCTACTCTGCGCTAATATCACCTTATGCCACGACAGAATTAGAGGGTTATTCATTCTTAAGTGACTCAGATGATTTCTATCGCGCAATTGATGAGCTCTATGACCATGCAGAAAGTAGAACTGAAGCTGTTGTGGATTATTTAGATGGGCAATAACATCACAAAAGTCTAGATAGAAATAGAAAACAGCGTTAAATTAGGCTCAAAATCAACAGTAATTGAAAAGTAATAAAAAAGGGGAGCCTATGGTTCCCCTTCCTTTCAGGCATTAACTACTTTCAGATAACAACGCCATATGCAGCATTTTTTGAATGGCTATATCTTGCTCAGCTTCAAACTGACAACCAAATTCTACTCCAGCGTCTAAAGATTTAAGGTTACATACTTTGGCATTGACTTCTAAAGGCGCTTCGTCTGTTGTATCAACGGCTAAACTGATAATCATATCTTCTTCTAAATCGCCAAAACCGCCTTCACTGGTTGCGATATGACAACCCGTTAGCGAAATATCGGTCATAACAGCTGAAAAGTCTTCATTATCATTACTGAGTATAGTGACTTTAGTGGCTAACTCAGTTTGAACTCGCTTAGTCGCCCGTAGATTATGAATCACCATACGATCTGGAAATTTGAGCACCATTATTTTAGACGGTGTATTCAATGTCTGCATGATGCTGCTTTGAAATGCAATCACAGATGCCTCATGGCCTTCTACTAACCCTCTAACTGTAATTTGAACATCTTTGACAATGTATTGGGCATAATTACCTAATTTACCAGCATCCGGGAATTGAATAAGTATGTATTGCTCAGGGAGGTAGCCAATGAATACGGTACGAAAGCGCCCTTTCTGACCCGCGGGAGTGACAATGTCAATGTTTATAGGGGTCCCAGCTAACAGAAATTTAAATTCTGACGATAAGCCTTCTTTAGTACTAACTTGTTTAGTTGCCATAGCCTACCGCTTATATTTCATATCCTAGATAAACCAAGCCTAGCAGAAAAACAGTGTGGCTACTGTAATATTTTTAACAACTACAGCAATGAGTTAACCATTATTAATTGTTATTCATCTACTTGATTTATATGTTTCAGCAGGACTATTGTAAATACGAAGTCTTTGGCTTGTTGAAGAGTCAAATCTACCGTTTCAGTTTTTGTAAAAACCTAAATCAGCAGTGTCTATAGTGACATAGCCAATTAGCTTACGCATCGGAGTGAACTCATGAGAAATTTAGAACTATTTAGTACCGCTTCTATCGATCATTTATTATGGTCAAACAAAGCCCAACCAACCCAGCTAGACTCTCCAGCATTAGATATTTTTACAGACTTTGATATCGCCAGACCCATTGTCGTTGATGTTTCAACCAGCGCGCTTGGCACGGCCAAAATAATGGAAAAGACCCATGCCTATATGAGGTTAGTGGTGGATAAAGATGATAAATTTGTTGGTGTCATCACAATGCAAGAGCTGTCACAACATCACTTATTAGTGAAAGCTAAAAAGATGGAAAACACTATTGATGAATTACTCGTCACTGACATGATGGTAAAAAGAGAAGATATACAAGCCTTAGATTATCAGCAAATTGCGACAGCAAAAGTCAGCGATGTGGTACGTATTCTAAAAGAGAATAATTTACACCATATGCTCGTCATCGATCACAAACAGCATCATATTCGCGGTTTAATTGCCGCAAGCGATCTAGCAAGAAAACTAAGTATCCCTATTGAAATCCACCAGCGTCCTTCATTTAGCGAAATATCAAAATCTGCGCATTGATAATCTAGTTAAGCCCATAGGCGACTTAGGATAAATAGCCAAATTTCAAACAAGTGAACGTTAACAATCACGGCAGTTAAGGGGGCACTAATAATAGTGCTATTGCCACATTAGCCTCAAACCACTTGATAATTAAAGTCGACACATAGGTTTCTTCCGCTATCTTTGGCTTTATACAGTGCAGTGTCAGCCTTTTCAATTAGCTCTCTTGCTGTTGTTATTGTTTGAGGAACAATAGTCGCAAACCCAACACTCAAGGTTACCATAGCATCAGATGCCTGGGGGTGTGACATGTTTAGATCAAAGACACTTTGTCTTACATCTTCAGCAAGTTGAGCAGAATCATCAAGCTCGCCATAACAAATTATGGCGAATTCTTCACCACCATAACGACAAACAACATCAGTGGAGCGGTGACAGGTTTGTGCAATACACTTAGCAACCTTAATCAAACATTGATCGCCTTGATAATGGCCTAAAAAATCGTTGTATAGTTTAAAACAATCAATATCACACATTATAAGGGTGACTTTTTGTTGTTCTCTGCGAGCGAGATTAATAATAAAATCGAGATGAGAATCAAACTCTCGGCGATTGTTTAATCCGGTTAAGCAATCTAATTTGGATAACTTAAATAAGGTTGTACTTATTCGCTCATATTCAATAATGCCAAATAGGATAATGGCTTTACCTGAATCATCTCTCAAAATTGCACGCGCCATACTTGTGAAATAAAACACTTCATCTAGTTTTGCATCATAGTAAGGAAAACGATTATGGAACTCTTCAATGTCACCATTCTTCAAGCTATGATATTCATCAAAAATTTGTTGTGATTTTTTAGCATCTTTCAATGCGATATTTTTATTGTAGTCTCCGGCAATAGGAAAGGTTTTTTCTACGCAATGATGGGTAAGCAATTTTTCTAAAGAAAACATTTCGCACATGCTTTGATTACAGTAGAAGGTGTCGCTGTCTTCCGACAAATCAATCAACCACCACGACAAACCGGAGAAGTTGAGTAGATCTTGATATAAGCGATAATATTTTTCGATACAGGTATTAGGAAAATTCATATTAATTAGCCACTCGCTTTAGCTAATTAGTTAGTCAATAAAAAGACTATTTCTCCTTTTAGCAAATTTGAATTTAGTTCTACTTGCAAAGAAGTATAGACCCTAAATATGGAAATCACCTCTTTAGGGCTTTAAGGCTAGCAAAGGATCTAACACATTAACGTAAAACAATTATTTTGCGATCCATTGATGGGTTAAATTGGGTTGATTGCTTAACATGTTGTGTAACAACAAATCGCTGTTGATATACTCAATGCCAGTCCATAAACGGACCTTAAATACATCACCTTCGTTAACAACCCCAACGCCTTTTGGTGTACCCGTCATAATGATATCGCCATCTTCTAAACTGATAAACTCAGCGACAGACTTCTTAATCGTTTCTGCGCTGTACATCATTAAATCACTATGACCAACTTGTATTACTTTGCCATTTATTGATAATTCAAAACACCAATGACTACTGGCTTTTTTATCTAATAAATTAAGCGGAATAAAGTCACTGAATACCGCAGACCCATTGAATGCTTTAGCACGTTCCCAGGGGAGCTGTTGCTGTTTTAGCAAAGATTGCATTGCACGTTTAGTTAAATCGAGTCCAATACCGACCGCTGAATACTCACCATCCTTAATCAAAAAACACAACTCAGTTTCATAATGAATAGGCTCTTGATGAAACGCGATTAGCTCTTCAGCAATTGCAGAGTTAGGTTTTAAAAATACCACCATATCGCTAGGCACTTCATTACCCAACTCTTTAATATGATCAACATAATTGCGACCTATACAGACGACTTTTGAAGGCGTAACTGCCGTTGTTGAGTTTTTTTCTGCAGGAGAGATTAACGAATTAATTTGATTAACGGTATTTAAGGCCACATTGATTCCTTTGGGATAACAAGCTGATTTCCTTTTGATAAAACAAACAGCTCAAATGTTCTAATAATTAAACGCTCAAATAATTAAGCGCTCTAATCATAATGTAAAAAGACACCCTAGCTTAGTCAATTTGTAAAAACTGCTCAAGTCACATGAGATTATGATGTCGTCACTCAAGTTAATGACAGACTATGGTGACCTATTGCTCCAGAAACGGAGTTAACAAATAGCCTAAAGATGGAAAGGTAACTATTTTGTGGCACAATTAGTGATAAATACAAAATAGGCAATGATATGTTTTCTCAACAAAGTTTTGATTTTTTAACCCTATTGGCAGATAACAACGATCGTGAATGGTTTAAACAAAACCAACAAACCTATGAAGATTTAGTTCGAACTCCGACACTTGAATTTATTGAGGCCATGCAAGGCCATATACTCAGCATATCGCCACGTTTAACCGCGGTACCTAAAAAAGTCGGTGGCAGTATGATGCGACCACAAAGAGATAGTCGGTTTAGTAAAGATAAAAGCCCATATAAACTCAATGTAGGTATCCAATTCAGACATTTTCAAGGCAAAGATGTCCATGCCCCAGGGCTTTATCTTCACTTAGCCAATGACGGCTGTTTCCTTGCTGCTGGAATTTGGCACCCAGAATCGAAACCATTGAATGCCATTCGTCATTGTATTGATGAGAACCCGAATGGTTATAAAAAAGCACTCTCCGATTTGGCAAATGCAGGCTTTGAATTATCGGGGGATAGCCTGATTAGACCGCCAAGGGGTTTTGATAAAGAACATCCATTGATTGACGAATTAAAACGCAAAGACTTTATTGCGATTAAACCCATTACGCTTGAACAGGTTTGTAGCGAAGAATTTGTAGAATATTGTGCAGCAGAATTTAAACAGGTCACCAGCCTGATGGGCTATTTATGTTTTGCATTAGACCTGGATTTTTAAGACTATTAAGCATAAACATCAATCATAAACATCAAAGATGACAGCGGCGATAGCAGTTGCAGCCGATGTCACTGTCACTGTCACTGTCACCAAGACTTATACTTTATTAATGAATAGCTATTTGAAGTTCATTCATTGAAAGTATTAGAGAAACTGATTAGAAAAAAGATTAGAAAAATCAGCAAAAATGCTCGTCTCTCATCGCTTTCCTTTTGATGTATTAAAGTTCAACAAACCTCAACAATATTAACCAATTGACTACCTTTATTGTGCTGTTTGGCTATATTTACTCTGTATAGTCATCTATATTAGTCGATATAGAAGATGAACCACAAACTCATATACCTTGCCCAATACCTTTAAATATATAGGTAATTATCTATGTATCTTTGACTTAAAAGGCTCACTGATGATGAAAGAATGCAGTTTTCAAGCGTCAAAAAAGCAATGCCTAACGGCACTTTCTTCAGCAATGCTCCTCGTCATACCATTCTCAGTTCTTAGTGCCCCAGCAAACGTAAAAACCGTAGTGAATAGATCTGAATCACCCAAATTTGGTGCAGAAGAATTATTACTACCTTATATTTTCAGCACTGACTCAATGGGAGTCAATATCGGTGTTGGCACCATGATCAGTGGTTATGGGCAAGAGCAGATGACGATTGGCGGTACCGTCTATGGTGGTGATGTCAGTTATGGTATTGGCGCAGGTGTGTGGAATTATAAACTACCAAAAACTGAGCGATTCTTTTTGAGTGTGCAAGGCTTTTTAGGCTATTACCCAGAGCAAAAAGCCTATGCCGGCGGTGGACTTGATTACATCCCTGCAAATACAGCTCTTCCAGGCAGTAATGACTCATCAAATGAAGACTTTTTACAAGCCGATGGCTCGTCAAACTGGTGGGATATAAAGCTAGAATACACTCTTCCCATAGGAGCAACTCGTGATAGTGGCGAAGTCACCTATGAGTTAACCCGTGGTTTACTGACTTCAGCACCCACAGGCGGAGAAATCTGGAACCCGCTAGAATCTGGGGCGACAGTGGCAATTTTAAGGCAATTTAATCGCTACGAAAGCTATGAGTTTGAAGATTCATTACTAGATGGAACCATTCACGCCGTTGAACTTGGTTTACTTTATGACAATACTGATTTTTCAGTCAACCCCAGTATGGGTAGCTCACAATATCTATCAATTTCCCATGATGCTGGTTGGTTTGATTCAGAAAATGAATGGACATTTATTCAATTCGAAGCCAGTAAGTACTTTTCATTTGGCAGTTCAGATTATGCTTCACAGCGTATCTTAGCACTCAATTTTTGGACTGGCTATTCACCCACTTGGGAGCTTGAATATAATAATCTCGGTGCCAGAAAAGTCGTCAATGGCGCACCTTATAGCGAAGGGGCGACACTCGGTGGGTTTTATCGTATGCGAGGTTATGACAATAAGCGCTTCCATGATAAAGCTTCAATATATGGCACGGCAGAATACCGCTACACCTTTAAAAATAACCCCATTGAAAACATCAACTGGCTTAAGTTTTTACGACTTGATTGGTTTCAACTTGTTGGCTTTGTTGAAGCCGGCAGAGTCGGTGAATCTTATACCGCTGATGAATTATTAACAGATTTAAAATTTGATTACGGTTTATCACTGCGGGCATTAACTGCTGGCATAGTGGTGAGACTTGATGTCGCTCAATCAGAAGAAGGCACAAATGCTTGGGTAATGGTTGACCACCCTTTTTAAAACGTTATTAAACTGATCCGAATTCCAGACTATATTAGAAACTTACTGAGAGTTCATAGCAAAATCACCAATTCGACATCATGGCGAAATACTTTTCATCGTTCTTCAAACAACTGATGATGACACTTGAGTTTATTTAACAGCTATTGATTTAACCGCTATGGCACTCATGGTAAACTGCAGCACAATTATCCCATTGTGCTGCAAAGCCAACCTGAGTGAGTCATGGACACAGTTAATCAACCCCATCTTCAAGCTAATACCCCCGCAGAAAAAAGAGCGTTTAGCTATTCTGCCACCATCAAAAAGTTATTCGATGAAGTATTAGATTCCAAAATGCCTGCTGATAGGATTGTTGCTAACTATTTCCGTGAACATAAAAAACATGGTTCGAAGGATCGCCGAGTGATCCGTGAAACCTTATTTGGATTATTTCGTTGGTGGGGCTGGTTAAAGCAATTAGGTTCTCAACATGAACAGCAAACCTGGTATCAAATGCTGAGCGCTTGTGCCTTGCTTGAGCAGCATCAGTGGCGACCGTTTGCTAATGGCTGGCAACACTTTGGTGACTTTACAGCAGAGCAAAATGAATACGCCAACAAAGTCATTGAAGCTGCGGAGTTACCCTCTTCATCCCCTTTGAGTGTCACTCAAAAAAATGCTCTTATTTGCCAATTATTTAATAGCATTGAATTCCAAGAATCCCAACTCCTGCCGGATTGGTTTTGGGATGTGTGTCCAATAGATAATGAAGCCAACAAAATACAATTAATTGAAGCAATGAGCAGCCGCCCACCAATATGGGCAAGAGCGCAAAGCATTAAAACTGAAACCGCAGTGGCCCAATTGCAAGCTGTCAGTATCGATGCGCAAGCAAGTGACTATTTTGCAGATGCATTAAGTCTGGGTAGTAAAAGTATTAATCTCAATGAGGTCACACTTTACAAGCAAGGCAACCTCGAGATACAAGATTTGGCATCACAAGTTATCGGTAATACGTGTCAGCCTAAAGCCAACGAGCAATGGTGGGATACCTGCAGCGGCGCAGGTGGTAAAACATTACAACTACGTTCACTGATGCTGCAAAATGCCGCTAGTGACACCAACGTAACTGGCAGCATCACTGCCTCAGATATTCGCTCAAAAGCCCTAGAAGAGCTTAAAAAGCGTGCTAGACGCGCAAACTTTGACAATATCACTGTTGCTCGCTGGAAAAGTGATGATTTGCCTGTAACCAAAGAACACTTTGATGGCGTACTCGTTGACGCACCATGTAGCTGCACTGGCACATGGCGAAGAAATCCTGATATGCGCTGGATTGATGATAGAAGCTGTGTTGACAATAAACCTGCACTGCAATTAGATATTCTCACCCGCAGTTCAAAAGCGGTAAAATCTGGCGGAAGACTAGTTTACGCCACTTGTTCATTATCAACACTTGAGAATGAACAAGTCGTTCAGCAGTTTTTACAACAAAATACCGATTTTAAATTAGTGATGAGCGAACATCCATTCACTAAAAAACAGCACCAACATGTCACGGTTTGGCCATATGAAGCGAATAGTGATGGTATGTATGTGGCGAGAATGATCAAGAAAAATTAGTTTGAATTATATATTAACCATTTATAAAAAGGCCTTTGCAATTAATTGCAAAGGCCTTTTTTGAAGCTAGAATGTATGTATTAAGTTACAGAGCAAAAAGATAACTAACTTATGGCTTGTACTGCATCGGCAATAGATTGTGCTTGAGCTTGAGTCATCTCAGTATCAGTAGACTCAACCATTACACGAATCAATGGTTCCGTGCCAGATTTACGCAGAAGTACACGGCCATTATCCCCCATAAGTACCTCAGCCGCTTTGACTGCTTGCTGGACAGCTTCAGAAGCAATGATTTCATCTGCATTATTAGCACTTAGGCGAACATTAATAAGTACTTGAGGAAGTTTGGTCATGCCTGATTTAACTTCTGCTAAACTTTTACCTGACTCAATAATTGCATCAAGCACTTGCAATGACGCCACAATACCATCACCTGTGGTGGTATGTTTTAGGCTTAAGATATGGCCAGAACCTTCACCGCCAAGCATCCAACCGGTTTCTTTTAACTGCTCAACAACATAACGGTCGCCAACTTTAGCGCGTATAAACGGAATACCCATTTCTTTTAATGCCAATTCTAAACCAAGGTTTGACATTAAGGTGCCAACAACGCCGCCGTCTAACTCACCAGCACTTTGAAAAGCTTGCGCTAAAATAAAGATGATTTCATCACCATCAATAACATGGCCATTATGATCAACAAACATCACGCGATCTGCATCACCATCTAAGGCAATGCCTAAGTCAGCTTCATGCACCATAACTGCAGTTTGTAAACTATCAAGGTGTGTTGCACCACAGCGTTCATTAATGTTCAGACCATCAGGTTTATCATTGATACTTATCACTTCTGCACCAAGCTCGGCATAAACTTCTTTAGCGATATGGTAAGCCGCGCCATTTGCTGAATCGACAACGATTTTTAATCCAGCAAGCGATTTATTCTTATCGAAAGTTCCCTTACAAAACTCGATATATCGACCAGCAGCATCGCTAATGCGGCGAACTTTACCAAGCTTAGCGGAATCAACACATTTCATTGCATCATGGTTTATTGCTTGATCAAGTAACTGTTCAATTTCTAATTCTTGGGCATCATTAAGCTTAGTGCCTGAATTTGAAAAAAGCTTTATACCGTTGTCATAAAAAGGATTGTGAGATGCACTAATCACCACACCCGCATCAGCTCTAAAAGTAGAGGTTAAATACGCAATCGCAGGTGTAGGCATAGGGCCGACTAAAGCACAATTAATACCAGCAGCAGAAAATCCTGCTTGCATGGCTGTTTCTAACATGTAGCCACTAATACGAGTATCTTTACCAATAATCACTTCTTTGGTGCCTGCCGACGCTAAAACCGTTCCTGCAGCCCAACCTAATTTCATAGCAAAAGAGGGGTTAATCGGAAACTCACCCACCTTCCCACGCACACCATCGGTGCCAAAATACTTACGAGACATAACTTCTCCGATAAACCAAATATTAATTTGGCAAATAATATAACGCTTTTATGGGGAATAATTATATATGAAAAACAAACAGCATGTTCAAGCAAAGTTGAATACTAATGAAAAACCAGAGTTTCTTTATGTACTATAAAAACAAAAAAACCAACTTTTTAGAAGTTGGTTTTATTGAAAAATAAAAATTAAACTAAATTTTTAATGATCTCAGCAAAATCATTCCCAAGCTTAGCATCACGAAGTCCATACTCCACAAACGCCTTCATATAACCTAGTTTATCTCCACAATCGTGTGATTTACCCGTCATATTGAACGCTTCGACGGTATCTTGTTCAATTAGCATATCAATAGCATCTGTTAACTGAATTTCGTCACCTGCGCCTGGTGGTGTTTTGGCTAACAAAGCCCATATTTTTTCAGATAGCACATAACGACCAACAACGGCTAAATTTGATGGTGCAGCTCCAATGGCTGGTTTTTCTATCATCGCTATAATTTTAGCGGATTCACCAGGTGCGATGTCATCACCATTACAATCGGCGATACCATACTTATTTACTTCTTGATCAGGTACTGGTGAAACCATAATTTGACTTGCAAAGCTAGTACGATAACGAGCTATCATCGCCGCTAAATTGTCATTTTTTTGATCTGCAGTATATTCATCCAAAATAACATCAGGAAGCACCACAGCAAATGGCTCATTCCCTATACAAGACTTAGCACATAGCACTGCATGGCCCAACCCTTTAGCTTCGCCCTGGCGGACACTAATAACCGAAACATCTTTAGGACAAATAGACTGTACTTCTTCTAATAACTGACGTTTTACACGTTTTTCAAGTGTTGACTCAAGCTCATAAGACTTATCAAAATGGTTTTCAATAGCATTTTTACTAGCATGGGTAACGAGTACAATTTCTTTAACGCCAGCAGCAACACATTCATTGACGATATATTGAATAAGTGGCTTGTCGACAATAGGTAACATCTCTTTTGGAATCGCTTTGGTCGCGGGTAACATCCTAGTGCCAAGCCCTGCGACAGGAATCACTACTTTCATAAAAATCCTTGTTTTAATTTTTATCACTAAACTCAACAAAAATTAACATTACACTAAATTAACATTATACTAAATTAATAATATTTCGAGCTGTAGAAATATTGGCTTCTGTTTGTTTATAAAGCAAATCACAAATACCATCTGTAGGAGCAAAGCCTGTTGGTGTATTTAATAATATATGCCTAATTGTCTCATGGTCAAAAGCATGGCAAGCAGAATCCAAACGTTCAAGTATTTTAGAATATTCCTCCCAAGTGAGACAAAGCTCATTCGCTGTCATGATTCTTTCATGCTCTGTACCGGTAACATCATCACCGATCAACAACTCTTCATACAGTTTCTCACCAGGACGCAATCCCGTAAATTCAATACCTATATCACCATCAGGATTAAACTCGTCACGTACTTCATAACCACTCAATCGAATCATTTTACTGGCTAAATCTACTATTTTAACCGATTTCCCCATGTCTAAAACAAACACATCACCGCCTTTCCCCATAGCACCAGCTTGAATCACAAGTTGTGAAGCTTCAGGAATAGTCATGAAGAAACGTGTTATTTCTCGATGAGTAACTGTTACAGGTCCGCCACTTGCTATTTGCTTTCTAAAAAGCGGGACTACTGAGCCAGAAGAACCAAGTACATTGCCAAATCGAACCATACAAAAACGTGTATTATTCCTTTCCTTAGCAAAGGCTTGTAAAACAAGTTCAGCCATTCTTTTAGTTGTGCCCATAACATTTGTAGGGCGAACAGCTTTATCTGTTGAGACTAAAACAAATGTTTCTACTTTAGCTGAAATTGCAGCCCTTGCAGTGTACAGAGTACCAAATACATTATTCCGAATACCTTCTACGACATTACTCTCAACTAAAGGTACATGTTTATATGCCGCGGCATGGTAGACAGTTTGAACCCCGAAAGACTCCATAATCGCTTGAACACGATTCTCTCGTTGAACCGACCCTATTAAAGGTAAAATTGAAACATCTAAACTTAGCTCTTTGGCTGTTGCACTTAACTCTCTTTCAATGGCATATAATGAAAACTCAGACACCTCAAAAAGAATGAGCTTTTTAGGTGTTTGCTTTAAGATTTGTCTACAAAGTTCAGATCCTATCGACCCACCAGCACCAGTCACCATAACAACTTTGTTTTTAATGTTCGCAACTAATAGATCTTGATGTGGAGAAACTGAATCTCGGCCTAAGAGGTCTTCGATTTCTACTTCTTTAATATCACTAAACAGTTTATCTCCGCTAACCAAATCAGCCATTGCCGGTATGGTCAACACTTGCGTTGATAGAGACTCCAAACCATTAAGTATTTCTCTGCGTTGCGAGCGACTAGCACTTGGCATAGCCAACAACACTTTGGTTGCTGATTTTTGTTTAATTAACTTCCGAATGATAGAAGGAGAATGAACATGCACCCCTTGAATAACAGTGCCGTGTAATGTTTTATCATCATCTACAAAAGCAAATGGATAATATTCATGACTTAGTACTAAAGATGTAAGCAACTGCCGCCCACTAACGCCGGCACCATAAATAATGACGGGTTCACCAACTCGTTTAATGCCGGTACCGACAAGAGAGCGAACTAAAGCACGAGAGCCACCAATTAACACTAATGAAAATGCAATATAAATGACTGGAACAGTTCTAGGAATATCAACAGAAAATGAAAATGAGACAATGATGAGGGCAAGTGTAGACACCAACATTCCAGAGATAATAGCCACAAGAGCTTGCAGCCCCATGTATCTTAAAATAGCGCGATAAAGGCCTAACTTAGTAAATACAAATAAGCTAATGGGTATTGCAAGTAAGATAACACCCCATAAAGAGCTATCTGTAATGACAGAAAAATTTTCCAAGCGAACAAACATTGCAGACCAAAAAGCAAAAATTAAAAATATTGAGTCAACTAATAGGCTCACCATTCTTTTTTGCCCACGAGGTAACAAAAATAGCTTATGCAAAAAATCCATTTTTCGCTCCTTAAAATTTATAAAAAACATAGACGACCAATTAACTATGTGACTTTAATGATTACAGTTTAAAACAAATAAATTTTTTGAAAATTAATCTGAACCAAAGAGATCCCGAGTATAGACTTTATCTTCGACATCGCGTATTTCATCAACCATACGATTAGAAACGATGACATCGCAGGTTTGTTTAAACTCAACCAGTGACTTAATAACTTTAGAATGAAAAAACTCTTCTTCATTTAATACTGGCTCGTAAACGACAACTTCAATACCTTTGGCTTTTAATCTTTTCATAATGCCTTGCACTGAAGACGCTCGAAAGTTATCAGAACCAGACTTCATAATTAATCGGTATATCCCTACTCGTTGAGGGTTACGCTTAAGAATAGAATCTGCGATGAAATCTTTCCGTGTTGTATTAGACTCAACAATTGCACTAATAATATTATTAGGAACATCAGCATAATTAGCACGTAACTGCTTGGTGTCTTTAGGTAAACAGTACCCACCATATCCAAATGAAGGGTTATTATAATGTGAACCAATACGAGGGTCTAAGCCTACTCCCTCAATAATCTGGCGCGCGTTCAAATTGTGAGTTTGAGCGTAAGTATCTAACTCATTAAAATAAGCGACGCGTAACGCAAGGTAAGTATTTGAGAATAATTTAACCGCTTCAGCTTCAGTAGAATCAGTAAATAATATTTCTATATTCTTTTTAACTGCGCCTTGGGCCAATAAATTAGCAAAGACTTCAGCGCGTTCTGAACGTTCCCCAACAATAATACGAGATGGATGAAGATTATCGTATAGTGCACGGCCTTCTCGTAAAAATTCTGGTGAAAACATTAAGTTATCACAGCCAAGTTCTTCCTTAATACGATCGGTATAACCCACTGGGACAGTAGATTTGATAACCATAACCGCTTCTGGATTGATAGCTAAAACATCTTTTATCACTGACTCAACTGAAGATGTATTAAAGTTGTTCGTATCGGCATCATAATCTGTCGGAGTCGCAATAATGATATAATCAGCATCTTTGTAAGCTGACTTATAATCCATTGTAGCAACTAAATCTAAATCTTTATTGGTAAGAAAGTCTTCAATTTCATTATCTACAATCGGTGAAATTCTTTGATTAATCTGATCAATTTTTTCAGCAACGATATCAACCGCAACGACTTTATTATACTGCGACAGTAAAACAGCATTAGACAGACCTACGTACCCAGTACCCACAACAGCAATTTTCATATTTCACTCTTAAATAAATTCAATTTAAACTTGTTCAGTCACATATTTTAATGAGAATTATAGAGAAGCTTCTTTTAATACATCTCTAACAACTGAACACATTTTATCGATCTCGGCAGACTTTAATGTCGGATGAACAAGGAACATTAAACTTGTTTCCCCTAGCTTAACTGCATTAGCTAATCTTACTTTCGGGCGCCATGGGGTATTATCAAACGCTTTTTCTAAATACACTTCAGAACAGCTTCCTTGAAATGCTGGCACACCTTGCTCGTTAATTTTATTAACAATAAGGTCGCGGCTCCAGCCATCAGCTAAAAACGCTTCATTGATAAAAATATAATGTTTATATTCCGCATGTTCTAACTGTGGATCTAATTCTACCAACCTAACAAGTGGGATATTAGACAAAGCTGAATCAAGTGCCAATCCATTTTGACGACGCTTAGACGACCACTCAGCCATTTGTGTGAGTTGGTAACGTCCAATGGCGGACTGCATTTCAGTCATTCTCCAGTTGGTACCAAATGATTCATGTAACCAACGAAAACCTGGTGGGTGCTGCTTATTATAGATGGCATCGTAACTCTTACCATGATCTTTGTAAGACCACATTGCCGACCACAACGCCTTATCGTTGGTTGTGACCATCCCACCCTCACCTCCAGTGCTCATGATCTTATCCTGACAAAAAGACCAGGCACCAATGTGACCTATGCTACCCACGGGTTGGCCTTTATAGCTTGCACCATGTGCTTGAGCACAATCCTCAATCACATAAAACCCATGTTGCTTAGACAGCGCCATAATACTATCCATATCAGCAGGCATTCCAGCTAAATGCACAACGATAACCGCTTTAGTTTCAGGCGTAAGCACTGCACTAATCGATTCAGCAGTAATATTTTGACTATTAAGATCAACATCTGCAAATATAGGAGATGCACCCGCTGTGACAATAGACGATGCCGACGCTAGGAATGTACGAGGCGTAGTAATAACATCGTCACCAGCACCAATACCAAGTGCTTTGAGGGCTAAATCTAACGCTAATGTCCCATTGCTTAATGCAACCGCATATTTGGTACCAGCAAATTCAGCAAACTCTTGTTCAAACTTGCGTCCTTCTTGACCTGTCCAATAATTAACTTTGTTAGATAGTAATACATCATGAACAATTTTAGCTTCGTTTTCAGAAAAACAAGGCCATGGAGAAAATGGGGTATTGAGCACAAAAACCTCTATTTAGAAATAACACTTTTGGCCGGAGAGCCAACAACGGTGTCATTTGCAATAATATTACGTATAACTGTAGAACCTGCGCCTATAATAACATGGCTACCGATATGGATCTGCTGAATTACTGAAGCGCCCATTCCAACCCATGAACAGCGTTCAATCGTCACTTGACCAGCAAGTCTAGCGCCTGGGCTAATATGCACACCGTTTGAAATGTCACAGTCATGATCAATAGAACACGCTGTATTGCAAATAACAGCATGACCAACACGAGCAAATGAACCAACAACCGCATTCGCCATAATGACGGTTCCAGTTCCAATATTACTGTACTGGCTTATCACTGCAGTTGGATGTATTAACGTGATAGCCTTTCCACCTGCACGCAATAGACACTCTTGCTTTTGCCATCTCACTTTATTATTGCCAATAGCGATAATAAAGCCGTCAAAATCCGATACTGATGTGATTAAATCATCGCCATTGCCACTAATGGGCCAATGTTCAACTGTCGATATACTTGGCCAAGCATCATCGAAAAAAGAGATATCCCAAAGACCTGTTAACTCAGCAATCTCGGCAATTACTTTTCCATGACCACTAGCACCTAAAATGGCGAGTTTTTTCACTTTACCTTTGTTCCTTTGAAACGCTCAATCGTTACGTGACCTTCAGCTGAAACACCTTCTTTAATGAACACTTTTTTAATCGTCATAACCAGTATTTTAAAATCGAGTAAAAAGGATGCGTTATCAACATACCAAACGTCAAGATCAAATTTGTCTTCCCAGCTTATGGCATTCCGGCCATTCACTTGAGCCCAGCCAGTAATACCAGGCCTTACATTGTGTCGCTTCGCTTGAGTATCATTATAAAGCGGTAAATATTCCACTAATAAAGGCCTCGGCCCCACCAGACTCATATCACCCTTTAACACATTCCATAATCCCGGTAATTCATCGATACTTGATGAGCGTAACTTTTCACCAAATGGCGTTAAACGTTCATCATCAGGCAAGCTATTCCCTTCGGAATCACACGCATCGCGCATGCTTCTAAATTTGAACATTTTAAATACTTTTCCATCTTTACCAGGTCGGTTTTGTGAAAATAATACTGGAGAGCCTAAATTCGACTTAACTTTAAAATAAACGATTACAATGATTGGCGAGAACACAATCAGCGCGATTAACGACAGTATAAAATCGACACTACGTTTTATCATTAACAGCCCCTAATAAAGCACTTTCAATACGTGTGGCCATAATATCTCTAGAATAGACATTTTGAGCCAAATAACTGCACTTAAGTTTTGCCTGTTCAACCGTTTCGCTATTATTTAAAAAATCTGATATTTGATTAGCAGACTGTTGATGCTGACGAGGGTCTAAAACTAAACCACAATGATGTTCATTAATAAATTCACTTTGCCAACCACCATAATTAATCGCCACTGGTGTAGAAGAAGCAAGCGCATCAAACAATTTATTAGCCGAGTTGTGCCACATCGCTTCAACATCGCCAAACAGAGACATCGACAAATCAGCTGCTGATAATAAAGATACGATTTCAGTTTTAGGCACAGGATCTAAAAAATACAAATTATCATCTAAAACACCAGCATCTTTCGCTTTCTGAATAATCGATGTTTTTTCCATACCGTCGCCAATCGCGACAAAACAGATATTCTGATTCGTTGTTTTCATTGCTAAAGCGAGATCAACTAAATAACCCACATTATTTATCAATCCAAAAGTACCTGTATAAACAACGAGTTTTCTGCCATTAAGGAAAGGAAGGCTTTTTTGAATATATTGAATACCAACATCAGCATCAACGTTAAATAATTCGACATCGCAGCTGTTAGTCGCCAGCACCACATTTTCAGGGTTAATACCGTGGCGGGTAACACCATCGCACATCCCAGGAGATAGACCGACTATCTTCGTTGAATTGCGATAGGTATATTTTTCAAGCCATTGAGCCATTTTAATAATAACAGGATTTTTTATCGCGCCAACAGCAATAGGCAGTTCAGGCCATAAGTCTCTGACTTCAAAAACCATCGGTGTTTTTTTAATTTTTGAATAAAATAAGCCAGGAATTGCAATGGTCAGTGGCGTACTCGTCGCAAATACAACATCAGCTTTTACACTCAGTGCTTTTATTGTTGATAAAGCAGAGAATTGTAAGAATTTGAAAATACGTTTTACAAAAGAGTCTCGGTTAGAGTAAGACAAATGCAACACATTAAGTTTTATGCCTTCAATCTCGATGTCATTCCAACCAGTAGTGAAATCGTACTCTTCAGACAAATATGCAGAAGAAGTCACAAAGGTCACTTCGTTACCTTGATTAACTAATCTTTTTGCCATCTCATACGAACGTGTTCCAGCATTGGAATTAGGCGTTGCGAAATACTGATGTAGATACAAAACTTTCAAAATACAACCTTAAATAAAAGACTTAATACATTTTATGGGAAACTACATTGGTTAGTGGTTGGCCTTGATGACCTGCTTGTAAGCACTCATCATAATATCAATACATGCAGTTTCTGAAAAAGACAATTTTACACTTTTTCTGCCCTCTTCACCTAATTCATACCGTGCTTTAGGGTTAACTATTAAGCTTTCAAGTGCTTTATGAGCGGCAACCGGATCATTTTTTGGAACAATCAAGCCTGTTACCCCGTCAGAAACCACTTCTAAAAAGCCTTCAGCGTCAGAAACGACAACAGGTACCCCACAAGCAGAAGCTTCTAACACAGCGACCCCGAAACTCTCAGAGCGACTTAAAGCAGCATAAACATCAAATTTGTTAAGCACTTCTGGTACTTTTTTATTATCAATGAAACCGCCAAAAATCACTTTATCAGCTACGCCATGCATTTCAGCTAATTGTTGTAATGATTCTAGCTCTATACCTTCGCCATAGATCTGTAATTCCGCCTTAAGCACAGGGTCTTTTTTTACTAGCATACTGAAAGCTTCTATCAATACATCAATACCATAAACCGCTTTCAATGACTTTACCGTGCCGACAATCACTTTATCTGATGCGGAGCGATTTTTCAGAGCATTAGCGTTAGGAGAAAACAAATCAACATCGACACCAAAAGGCGTTTTAAAAACGGGAACATTAGGTGCAAATGAATGCTTTATCAACTCTTGTTTCATACATTCACTGGTTGAAAATATCGCATTAGCACTAGAAAGAATTTTCTTTAAAACCCAAAAATGAAACTTGCTACGCTTAGGGAACAGAAAGATATCGCTACCCCAAAGTGAAATAATATTAGGGTATCGTCCTGTCGATAAGACAGAAAGTAAGCCGTAACCCGTTGCGTAATGTGCATTAACTAGATCTGGAGAAATCTTCTTAAGTAAGCAGCGTAACTTTACGACATTGGAAAAATAACCAAACGGTGCCTTAAAGGATAAAATGTGCATATGGACAGCGGAATTAAAATTCTGTGTCATTGGGTGCAAAGAAATAACATGCACTTCAACACCTTGCAATGCAAGACCGTTAGCCCATTTGACAGTATGTACATTATTGGCGGCTGATAATAAAGCGACTTTCATCTTAAGTATGGTTACCTTGGATCTAAAACTGCAAATAGATTTGTTAATTTATTATTTAGCAAACCTTAAACGATCAATGACCTTTTTAAACGCTGTTAAATTGCGGTTTAAATAGAGCGCAATGGATGCTTTTAAATTGCCTGAGTTAACAAGCTTAAAAAACGAGTAAAGCGAAAACGGCTCACTTGCCATTCTAATGCGCATCACTTCTAAAGAGTTTTTATGCTTAGCTGACATCAATTTATCATGCTTAGTAATGAACATATTTAATGCTGCGAGGCGTTTAGTAGGAAAATTACTAATACGAGCCTGCTCATGTGACGTATGCCAAACGTAGCTTGCTTGTTTAATCTTAATCCCTGCACCAAATTTTTCTACCAGTCGAACCCAAGTGTCATAATCTTGAAATGCTGGAAATGACTCATCAAAGCCACCAATAGCTTTTAACCGAGACGTTAAAGTAAACACTTGATTTCCGACTTTATTATAATGCAACAAACTATCAAGCTTGATCACACCACAATCTAAGACTCGTTCAATTTTATTGCTGCCAGAATCTTCAATGAGGCACGCAGCAACAAATGAGTATTGTGCATCAAAACCTTTAAGTAACCCAGCAACATGATGTGGCAAAAATTCATCATCATCATCAAGACCGGTAATGTACTCACCCTGTGCAATTGATAATGCATAGTTTCTAGCCGCACACGCACCTTTAGCTTGCTCATGCTTTAAATAAATAATATTCGTATTATGTTGTATATATCCTTGAACAACCTCATAGGTATCATCCAAAGATCCATCATCGACGATAATAATCTCAATCTGTTGATGTGTTTGTCTTAAGACAGACTCTAAAGCACGAATCAGTAGATCTGAACGATTATGTGTGGGTATGTAAACACTGACTAGCGACATAAAAAAACCTAAAATAATTAAACTGGGTATTGATAACTTAAATTGAAGCTGAGTTCGGTAAAGAAAGCGGTTTTATCGTGTTGGCTGTTATCGATTCGGTTTTTAATTTTTTAAGAATAATAAAATAAAAAGTAATCAAAAAGAAAATTTTCATATAAGCCACACCAAAAAAAACGACCTCACCTTTATACTGAAAAACAAAAGACATAAAGACAAAGGTAAGAAAGAATATCCCGCTGTATTTCATCACGTCTCTCACTTGAGTATATGCCTCAAAAGATATCAAGATAAAAGCGCAATACATGAAGAAACTGATTATTCCGCCAAAAAATAACATAAACCTCATATAGCCAGAATCAGTATGCATATAGTGTGTTCCATAAGTCGTCACATACTGACCAGAACCAAGAAGGGTTTCTTGTATCGGAGGAATAAAATACATTTTATCTAAAGCGGTTAGAGAGTTGACTTCGAAAGATCCTGACTCCATGTAATTCCAGACGAACCGAAATACATATCGAGAATATAAGAAAGCAATTTCCATCAAAAATTCATTACTCATAATATAGAGCCCTACAGCCGTCACAATCGCTAAAAATATAACCAATTGCTTTAAACTACTACTGAATAGGGTTTTTAATGACATGGAGAATAGGTAAAAAACAAAACCGATAACAAAACCTAACACAGCAGTTCGCCCCGCAGAAAGCGCGGCAAGAACACAAAAAATGAATATGGTAAAAGTAAACAGTGAACTTAAATTTTCTTTATAAACAGCCACCCAATAATGTAATAAAAAAATCAGGAACCCCATGGTAATAGCTAAACCAAACGCAACGGAACCTGATATACCTAAGCCCCGCACATTATTATAGGTTGCCATTCTCTCCATTTGACTATCCGTTCTAATAAGCGATTGGATTACGTCACGAATTTCAGGTGAGATAAGCATGATAAGAATAAAGAATGTCTGAAGAAATAGAATGTGCACCATCAAATCTATGATGTTTTTTCTGCTGCCCCATACATAAACCAAACAAGAGAGCGCCGCAGCACCTAGCAAAGAAAAGATATTGTTAGCCATCGTGCGTAAAATCACATAATCATATTCATTATGCAGCGTCGTAGTGATAAACGAGACTAAAAAAAGCGACACTAAAAGGGATAAGGATAATAATAAAAAACGATTACGTAAAAGGCCGGTGAGTAGATTCACCGCCTCTTGAGAACATAAAAGTAGAATTAACGTGATGACAAGTGCGATATAAGCTGAGTTACCAAATATCGGGATCGGAAAAGCAAAAACAAAGAAAAATGCCAACAAAACTAGTGAAAACCACCTAGCTTTGTTGGCCATGATATTAACAATATTGATTAGCATTTTTCTTGAACTTGTTCCCACATAGTTTTCGATAATGCTTTAAATTTCTCACGAACTTGAACTTGCTCTTCACCTTTAGATAAGTCTTTTGCTAAAAGAAAGGCCGACTTCAATTCTGATGAGGTTATTTCAGGCTTAATCAAACACTCAGTTTGTAAATATTCTTCATATAAACGCTCGTATTTATGACTCCAGCTAGTTCCTAAACAAGGTACGCCCTGGGACAATGCACTCACACAGCCATGAAAACGAGAACAAATCACACCATGACTAGCACCGATAATGCCTTTCACTTTTAATGGGTCTGTTTCGTGGATCATTTCTAGATTGCCACCGCAAGCTTCATTCACTTGCGTACAAATTGCACCGTCACCAGCACCTTCATGGTTAAGCAGAACAGGCTGCAGATCAAGCTCTTTGATCATTGCTACTGCATCCTGTAAAACACGTAAATAATTTGCCATCCATGCAGACTGATTGTTACGGCTACCCACCATATTGCTATTAGGAATAATTAATACCTTTTTAGCACCATCAATAAAGTATTCAGGTAAAACACCTGTCACGATATTGGTGAAATCAGGGAACTGGAATAAATTAGAGGTATCACCAATCACATCTTTAACGTGTTTTAGGCTGCTTTCTTCGCGAGCACAAATCAAATCAGCTTTAGGTAAAGCTTCAACAAGATATTTAGCATCTTTTTCACGAGTAAAAGGACCAAGCGCTTGAGGAAGAAAAATGTAATTCTGTCCATTTGCTTTAGAGCGATTAATCTCACCTGCTAACGCTTTAATGGTTAAACTTCCCCATTGATCGCCATAAGCAAAGCCAGATGCATCAAACACATGAGTGATATCAGCTTCGGTGATTATTCCCCACTTATGCTTTAGCCATTGCCTAAACTTCACCGGCAGTTTGTAACTTAAAAAATTAGCATCGATAATGTTTTTACGAATTGATAATTTCTGGTAAGCACCTAATTTTGCTCGTTCTTTGTAAGGCGAGTTAGGGTTAGCAGCCATGACAAGTTCAGCATCAGGCCAGCGTTGTTCAATTTGCTGAATAACAGCATGTACCATAAGTTCAGCGCCTTTATTGACGAACTGAGACCCCTTAATTTCGATCATCATCTACTTAACTTCCTTAACTAACAAACTACTGTTTTTCTTTTGTGAAAATGGAATACCACCATCAGGATCAGCAAAGCCAACAGCCATTAACATGACAACGCGTTGGTGATAAGCTAAACCCAGTTTTTTCATCAGCATTTTTTCACGTAATTCAATATCAGGCCAATTGATAGAGCACGTTGACAAACCTAACGTCTCGCATGCCAACATTAATTGCATACTGGCTAAAGCACCATCAATATATATAATATGTCTATCACGCTCAGCAGGATATGCGTCAAGATTACCGACAATCGCAATCATACAAGGTAAGTTATCCGCGAAACCGACGGTACCCATGGCACAATTAGCAATATCAGTGGCCTTATCAGTATCACTTATCACATGGAACTCAAAAGGCTGACGGTTACAGGCTGAAGGCGCAAGTGTGGCTGCATCTACAGCCTTATTGATTAAAGATATATCAACGGCCTTATCTTGAAACCACCTAACCGACCTGCGCCTTTTGAACAAAGTGAGTAACTCATCATAGTCAACCGGGCAGGCTGGCAAATCAGCATGTGGATAAGGAATACTTCCAGATTCAGAGTTTAAGCATACTGCTTCAAATCGTTTTTTTGCTTCATCAATGACCTGATCCTGCCCAACAATAGAAAAATACTTTTGTAACACATCAGAAGCCCATTTCTTTTCGTCAGCGCAAAGATCAACACTTGCGATTGCCATGCAATAACAATCAACCGTTTCACTAATATATCCGCCAGCAAAGATGTCGCGTCTAGGGCGCATAATTAGCCCTTTTTCTATACGGTGTATATTACGTCGTAACAAAATAGAAGATTCTGTTATTTGTTTCAGCGAATCTTCGTAAGCTAAACGACCTTGTAAAACCGCTTTGTGCTCACGATAAAACTGTTGGCTAAAAAAGGCATAATAAACCGATGCTAAAAAGCCATTACGTGAAAATAACTGTATCAAAATGACATCAAATTGTTCGTAGGTCGACTTTATTTGCCCTAATAAATTACGAGGAAGGAGTTTTTTTATCACTTGTTTCATATTTTTCTCTTAACAAGGTAAGGCCAATAGCGATAGCCTAAGGTAAAAGGTAGACATAAAGAACGGGACATAACCATCGCTATTTCTCGGGTTTTAGGACTGATTAAAAATGCAACATATGATGCAATAAAATAAGAAAAAACCGTCGCTATAGCTGCGCCTTTGCCACCATATAGAGGAATTAGCCAAAAGTTTAACAGTACGTTGATTACAGCACCTAGGCCATGGCTTAATAATGAAAACTGCAACAAATGTTCGCTAAGCAACCACTTACTAACTAAAGCTCTCATAAATATGAATAAACCAGCCCAAATATGTAACTGTAATATAACAACCGAGCCTAAATATTGCTCACCAAACAAAATAGTAACGACGGGTTCAGCGATAAATGATATCAAGATTGCCAGTATTAACGCAGTCACTAATAACAAATCTGAAATTTGTTGTAGCTTTTGCTTATAAAACTGCGCTTTACCCTGTTTTCTTGCCGATAATAATGCAGGAAATAGGCTTATCACTACGGCATCAGCAAAAAAGTACCACACTTCAGACAATCTAGCGGCTACGGCATACTCACCGACGGCTGCTGAACCGATAAAGTGTTCAAGCATCACTTGATCCACTTTTAAATAAACAACCGCCGCAATGCCTGATAGAATCAGCCAATAAGATTGCTTTAGCAAGCTCTGTCCATAACTGAAATTAAAATATCTAAAGCGTATTGGTGAAGAGTAATAGTAATAAATACCGATAAAACCAACACCTAAAGCCACTACTTCTAAAGCAAAAATTAACACAATGCTTAACAGTGACGCACTATATACGACTGCGATTAATTTTATTAACGCAAAACTGACAATCACCCCCATTCTCATACGGGCAACTTTTTTGGCAGCCACTTTAGCTTGAAACCAAAACTCTAAAACATTAAAAGCGTAAAAAAGATTGGCACACGCTAACAACACCAAACCGACTTTGGCAGTTGTGCCTTCAACTCCAATTTCAAAATAGGCTAAAGACGCACAAATGACCATGCCACAAAAAGCCCCCATAAAACGGAAGGCTGTCGCTGTAGCAATAATTTCACTTTCTTTATCAGGTGTGTTAATTAGCTCACGGGTCACAATGGCATTCAAGCCAAGAGCTGCCAGCGGAGCGACCAAGGCGACCAAAGCCAGTAAATAACTTAACTGACCGAAGCCTTCTGGCCCTAAGCTTCTGGCTAGCGCTAGACTCACCAATAGATTGGCTGACATGGAAATCACTTTCTCAGACAACATCCAAGACGTATTTGCAACGATTTTTTTAACCCATGGTGACATTAGTTATGTTTACACCAAAAAAAACGTAACACAACAACACCTGTGGCTAATAACCCACCTAAAAGGGTAATAGCGATACAAATAAAAGCGCGTTTGGGTTTAATTTTTTCTTCTGGTGCAATTGCTGGATCAATTGTTTTAAATACATATTCATCGCGCACTTCAGCAAACATAATTGTTTTCATTTGCTCTTCAATAAGCTGATATAAAATAGTCCGAATTCCAGCAACGTCAGTTGCAGCAATTTGCTGTTGTAAAAAGTCTCTACTTCTTTCAGCTTCTTCAACATCTCTTTTTTTCATTTCTGCATTTATGTCGACAATTAATAGTTCGACCCATGACTTAGCCACAGTGGGAGATATATGCTCAACAGCAACACGTATTAAGCCGCTATCTTTATCCAGATGAATAGAAATAATATTATTAAAGACTTTATGAGCTTCTTGAGTCGAAGGTTGGGGAAGTCTTGGTAGATCGACATCACGAACCCACTTATTAGTCGCAGCATCAAAAATATCCTCATCGAAGATCAAAGAATTAGAATTTGGGTTCCATTCTTTCACTGCCATTAACTCTGGAAGAATATCATGCTTATTGATAAAATTTTCTACAAATTGACGTGATTTTAAGACGGACATGGCTAACTGAGTATTATCAATAGTGCTTCCACCACCCAGGTTCAAGCCAGCCATACTTGCAATGCCGCCAAACTGAGAAGCTAAGCCTCCAAGTCCTCCCTGCTGCTCCGGACTTGCTGGAGCTAGTAAGGCTTCAGATCTATAAATATTTGGTAAACTGATAGCGACAAAGACAGAAGCAATAGCAAATAATCCTGTAATGACAATAATTTTAATTTTCTGAGACCAAATTGCATTAAATAGTTCTTTTAAATCAACATCATTTTGGCTTTTTTCTGGGGGAATGAAATCTGCTAAATTTTCATTATTAAGTCTATTTGAGTTTGTCATCAATAAGTACACTAAATTTTCAGGCGAAAAAAATTGAAACTAAACGAACAAATTTATATTTTGTTCAATTATAGAGACGGCTTAATAAAAATGTAATTTTACTACAAACTATAATTGTAATGATAGAGTCAATGTCATTATTTTAGGTTGAAAGCTGTGTTGTTAAAAGCATTGATATAATACTTTACAAAAACGTTTAACCTGACCGAAGTCCAATTTTAGCAGAGATAATAGAGCAGAAAAAATGATATGCAGTTTTAGCATCTTTTTTGACTTACTTTCACGAAAGCTTTTAGGCCACATTGATCTATCTAATTTTAGAGTATGGGCATCATAAAGCGAAATTTCTTCGATAAATCGTTCAGTAGATATTGTTAATTTACTCGTCTGATTTTCAGAATGTCTACGGTAACTGTAATGAGGTTCTGAAATGCCAATGAAGACCCCACCATTAAGCATCGCTCTAGAGTAAAAATCTAAGTCTGCTACCATTTTTAAATGCTTCTTAAAGGGTAAGTGTCGTATTTTATTTACTTGATAACAGAGTGTGGGACAAAATAAATAGTTTACAGCCAGAATTGAAGCAAGCCCGTCATCACCTTTGAGGATAATTTCATCAGTATTAGGTTGATAATAACCTTTAACTCTATCGGCCATAGTTAAGCATGGTAATCCATTTTCATCTATGGTTTTTACACCAGTAAAGTATGCTGTCGCATTTGGACTATGACTATGAAGTTTGATTATATTTTCAATATAATTCGGTAAAAGAAGGTCATCATCATGTAACAATACTACTAGTTCTGATTCAGCAACTTCTATGCAGTGATTCCAATTACCAGCCATTGACTTATCAAAGTCATTAATTGTATAGGTGATTTTAGAATCGTTTAATGAGGAAACATATTCACGAACTTCTATACAAGGCTCATTAGAACCATCAACTAAAGTTAGAGTCCAATCTTTGCAAGTTTGCGATTGTACACTTTCTACAGCCTGCTTTAGGTATGATAGGTTAGGATGATAAACGGGTATACAAATAGAAATTTTCATCAAAACTATTGTTCTCTGAAAAATGGTAGTAAAAACATAACTACATAGAAATAAAGTTTTTCTTCGATAGGCTTTTGTTTTCCCAATACTTTGTTCACATATTTACATCGCTGTAGTAAATTAACTTCTTTGAGTTTACAAAAAGTTCTAAGACCTTTACCTGATGCTTCTGTTATGTATGTTTTTGGTAATAACTCTAATGCCTTGGCTTGATATATAGAATCAGACAAATGACGTGGATATCGAAGTAATGCTCGGTAAATATGTGAACTAAAAAAGTTCCGTTGTTCATCACTCGATAAAGCACCTATTGAATTTCCCCCATGTTGCCTGTAATCGATCAAGGGCTTGTCAAGATATTCAATGACTCCATAATATTTCGCGACTAATGCAAACCACCAGTCATGTATAACAACGGTTTTGGGAATTGGTGAAGCTAACTCAAGTAAGGCTCTATTAAAGACAAAAGTACAGCCTGTTGCTACATTTTGATGAAGAAAGGATTCGCCAGACTGACTTTGTGGAGCTGGTATGCCTTGATATTTTATAAATGAAGGCGCGATTTCAACGAGGTTTTTATCAACAACCTTAAGGTCTGAATGAATTAGAATAGGAGTATTTGAAGACTGTTCATCTTCAATGTCTACTAACCGTTCAATACAAGTTTTTAATTTATTCGCATGCCATATATCATCTTGATCACTGAAAGCGAAATACTCAGCATCTCCTTTCAAAGCAAATTCACATAGGGCTCCAAAATTGCTCAAATGCCCATGAATTGAACCTTCATTTCTTAAAATGGTAAAATCTTCAGTCTTTAAATTTATTTTTGTAATTTTTTCAATAGAATTGTCAGTAGATCCATCATCTCGAATGACAAGAGATACTTTCACATCTTTTTGCGAAAAAATGCTTTCTATTTGTTCCTCGATGAAACATCCGCCATTGTATGACGCTAATAACACTTGTACTTTACTATTTAAATTCATCTATGTTTCTTTATAATATTTTGCATTCCACTAACCGAAGATATTTCAAGAATAACGCCAGCTCTACTGCATAATTTTATCGTAAAGTTAAGATTAATGAACAAGTTATCATCGTAACTAACTCGCCAGAAATTACCCCACCTAGCTTTCTCTTGAATAGGGATATTTTTAGTCTCAATTGGGTACTCATATGATAGTTGTTCTAACTGCTCAATGACTTTCTCTGTAAAATATGTTTCAAATTCAACAGAACAATAACCTTTATCAACTAACATTTTTAGATCATTTACAATAATGTTTACAGCATTTTCAAGTTCTGCGATTAACATGAAAAACTACCAATCATTTATCCCCCTCAGGGCTTATAATGAGACTCAACTTCTAGAATAAAGCGTTGAACTTCATCAAAAGGCAAGGCATTAACTCCTGCTGCAGCAGCTCTTCCACCTCCTGAAATGAACTTAGCGCAAATGTCGCCTGCACCTTGCTTATTTGACATTGGGGCTCTTAAAGAAACTGTATAAGTATCTTCGTTTGGATTTTTTGTCAACACAGCATGGGCCTTTTGAGGCGACTCATTAGCTAACATATTACCAAACACTCCACTCACTCTTCGTGACCAAGCTTCATTCGGTAGCTCTATAAGCATTAGACTATCAGAATTGTATTTGGCATTCTCTGATCTTGCTCTCGCTATATCTTTTGAATATGCGCTTTTCAAGACTGAAAAAGGTGAGTTTGTGCTCGATATGACGTCAAATGGCGTTTCAAATTCTATCAAACTTTTATAAAGTTCTGCAGGATGATAATGCAAGTCCTCTACAGTCGCTCCATACCCATTATAATTTATTAACACGCCCAGTTCTTGAAGCTGCTTAGCCTGTTCAGTGCTCAAACCGTGTTGCTCAGATAATGAAAATGCTCTTTCATTAAGGTTATCACCAAAAGCCGCAGCAATTGCCCACTGGTGATATTTCCCTCTTAACATATCGTTTATAATTAATGCGGTACAAGTGTTCGGGTGAGTATCTATTAAGGCAGTGAGCAACGGAGATTCAACGATATTCCCCGCTCTATGGTGGTCAGCATAAAAAACAGAAATATTTTCGTTTAATACCGCTTTAACTGCAGATTCATTTTTTTCATAAGATACATCTAACACATTGACATGAGTTGCTATATTTTTATCAACCTTACAAACCAAAGCTATATCACGTTTAACACCCGTAACTAGCATACTGTTCTTTGGGTTATCTTTTCTTAATTGAAGTAATGAAAAAATTCCATCAGCATCACCATTAAATACGTCAAATATCATTCAAGAGCCTATTTTTTATTTATGTAACCATTGCTAAGAAGATAAGATACGATTTGTTTTGCACAATCCTCTATCGATTGATCAGATGTTTTAACATGAATATCTGCTACTTTGGGGGCTTCATAAACTGAATCAATTCCTGTGAAATGCTTAATTTCACCTGCTCTGGCTTTTTTATATAGGCCTTTAGGGTCTCTACTTTCACAAACTTCAATAGGCGTATCAATAAACACTTCGATGAATTGCCCTTCACAGAGCAAGTTTTTTACTAACTCTCGATCAGCATTAAATGGTGATATAAAAGCGGTCGAAACAATGATGCCTGCATCAACAAATAATTTAGCAACTTCACCAATACGGCGAATATTTTCTACACGTTCGGTATCACTAAAGCCTAAATCACCATTTAAGCCATGGCGAACGTTATCACCATCAAGCACATATGTATGACAAGACTTGTCAAAAAGCATTCTATCGACTGCATTAGCCACTGTCGACTTTCCTGAACCACTCAGTCCTGTATACCAAAGTACAACCGGTTTTTGACTATTTAGAAGCTGCCTATCTGAAGAGCAAACATCGGCTTTATGCCATATAACATCAGATGATTTCGTATCTATATCTGTAACTTCTTCGTAAGGTGTATCTGTCATACCTATCCTTAAATTAGACTAAAAGGGAAATAATAATGGAATGCCGATAATGACAATAACTGCATAAACGATACTTACTGGAGCACCCACTTTGATAAAATCAGTAAGTCGATACTGACCAGCATTGAAAACCATTAAATTGGTTTGATAGCCATACGGACTTATAAAGCTTCCACTAGCCGCAAATGCGACAGTCATAACAAATGGCATAATATCAACTCCAAAGCCTAGTGCAATACTATATGCAATAGGAAACATCAGTGCAGCAGCGGCATTGTTAGTCACTAGCTCAGTGAGTAACCACGTTAATATATAAATACAAACTAATGCTATATAGACATGCCCCATACTAGTAAATCCTGAAACCCACTGCGCAATTGTACTATCAACACCAGCATTAACGAGTGCTTGAGACATTAAAATGGCAGAGGTTACAACTACCCATATGTCAACAGGGAATCGCCTGATGATTTCATTGGTATTCAAGCTTCCAGTGAAGATCAATGCACCTAGCAATGCTAATAAACCAAGGAGCATATCAATAAAACCAAGAGCGCTTAAGCTTACAACGGTAATAAAACCTAATGTAGCCAGCCATGCTCGCATACCACTGATTCGAGTTTCAGGAGCAACCCCACTAAGCAAAATAAAGTTTTTAGTTAAGTTTCTTCTTGTACTGAAATCGTCGCCTATCGCAAGTACTAGAAAGTCTCCTGCTTTGATAGAAACTTCCCCTAACTTACCCGACACTTGCGACCCGTCACGACTAATAGCAACTACCGCAGCATCAAATAAAGCTCGAAAGCCAGATGATTTAAGGTTTTTCCCAACTAACACACTCTCTTCTTTAACAACCACTTCTGTCAGGTTAGTACCCAATAAGCCATTTTTGTCAGCAAACAGTTCTAGTCCTGAGAACTGACTAATTTGCATCACTTTAGTGATATCACCACTAAAAACTAATCGGTCTCCTTCTTGCAAAATTTCAGAAGGGCTAACGGGAGTAATTAACCTCCCCTTTCTAACTACTTCAACTAAAAATAAAGACTCTAAATGGCGAAGGCCATTTACTTCGACTGAACGTCCAATCAATTCAGAGCCAGCTTTAACTTTGGCATCAATAAAGTAACCTTTGTAGGCTAGCTCATTGCTATCAATATCAGGTAACCATCTAGATGAAAAAGCCAAAGTAATCCCACACCCAATAACCAAAGCAATTCCAAGTAAAGTAAACGAGAAAAATGATAGACTTGAGCCAGTTGCGTCAATAAAGAGGCTGTTTACAATGAGGTTGGTAGAAGTACCGATTAAAGTTAAAGTTCCTCCTAAAATTGCTGCATAAGATAGAGGAAGCAACAATTTACTAGCACTATGATGTGGATTATTCCGAATAGGAGAAATTAAAGTCGCGACAACGGCTGTATTATTCAAAAATGCGGAACATAAGGCTGTAATACCAAATAAACGTAGCCAAGTAGACTGATAAGAATTAACCATAACTTTGGCTGCAATAATGCGTAAAAAACGCGTTTTTTCTAGCGCAAAAGAGCAAAGAATCAATAATATTAAAGTCACTAAACCAGGATTAACCATACTCGTTAAAAGCTGCTCTTTACTGACAAGCCCTAACATTGTTAATGCAAGTAAAGCGCTACCTAAAACTGCTGCAGGCTTTCGTTGAAAGCGAATTAACCCTGCAATGGTTATAATGAAAATAAATACAGTTGTGTAAATCTCAATTGGCATAATTTTTAGTTAACCAGACAGTAATATTAAATCCGAAATATACAGTGACTTTTTATAAAGAAAAGTCGCTTAAAGTAAATCATCAGATTACTAAAAGCGACTTTAAACATCATAGAGGTATTTAGAATATGAGACTTTTCTCATACAATAATTTAGCCTCTTGAAATATCCTTCGAATTCCAATGAGGAAAGTGTTTACGAACTAAAGCATTCATTTCTAATTCAAATTCTGAATAGCTATGAGTAGTTTTTTCATTAACACTATCAATTGCAGAACGAATCATTCCCGCACCGACTGTGACATTTGTCAAACGGTCAATAATGATAAATGCACCAGTGGTTCTGTTTGTCTTATAAGCATCAAATTGAACTGGTGAGGTGACTGTAAAGTTGCAATTACCCATTTCATTCAAAGCTAATTTCTGAGCAGCATGTTTTTCTAAGGTATTGACATCAACTTTAAAATTAATCGCATCCGCATAACCGTAAACGGCTTTACTTCCCAGTTTAAAAGCATACTCTCTGTCTAATTGTAGTGGCTCTTCTGCCATCCATACGACATCTGCTTCTAAATGGCTTGACGATGAAGGTTGATCATGAGGTCTGACTAACATATCCCCACGACTAACATCAATCTCATCAATTAAGGTTAAAGTAACAGCCATTCCAGCTGAAGCTTTCTCGATTTCACCTTCAAAAGTTACAATAGACTTAATTTTGCTTTCTTTACCTGAGGGTAATGATACTACGGTATCACCAACTCGAATTTCACCAGAAGCAACCGTTCCACAAAAACCCCTAAAATCTAGATTAGGACGATTTACATATTGAACTTGAAACCTGAATGATGCACTTAGATCATGTGCAACTGAAACTGTGTTTAACAGCTTTAATAAAGTAGAGCCGGGATACCAATTCATGCTCTCGCTTTCATTAACAACGTTATCGCCTTTTAAAGCTGAAATAGGCACAAATCGAACGTCATCAAACGATAATTGTTCTGCAAATTCACGATATTCTTGTTTTATCTTTTGATAAACAGATTGATCGTAATCTACAGCATCCATCTTGTTTATTGCTATTATAACGTGCTTAATACCAAGCTGAGAGCAAATAAAGCTATGTCTACGAGTTTGAACTTGTAAACCATGCCTTGCGTCAATTAAAATTATTGCCAGATCAGAAGTTGAAGCTCCAGTGGCCATATTTCGTGTATATTGCTCATGACCTGGAGTGTCAGCAATGATGAACTTACGTTGCTCGGTAGCAAAATAACGATAGGCAACGTCAATAGTAATACCTTGTTCTCGTTCCGACTGTAAGCCATCAACTAATAATGCTAAATCAAATGCGTTATCAGTTGTATTAAAGCGTTTAGAGTCCTTTTCAATCGCTGCCATTTGATCTTCAAAAATCATTTTACTATCGTAAAGCAATCGACCAATCAACGTTGATTTACCATCATCAACACTGCCACAAGTTAATACTCGTAACATATCTTTGTTTTCATGTACTTTTAAATAAGCTTCAATATCTGATGCAATTAAATTGGCGCTATCGCTCATGTTTCTTCCTCTGCAACTACCCATTTAACACTAGTAGTGTTAAATCGCTTAAATTTTAATAATTTTTTCTTATTGAGAATAGATTTAAGTTTTAAAAGTAACCTTCCATCTTCTTTTTCTCCATAGAGCCCGAAGAATCATTATCAATGACACGGCCTTGCCTTTCCGAGGTAGTGCAAAGGAGCATTTCTTGAATAATTTCGGGAAGCGTGGTTGCTTGAGACTCTACTGCACCAGTTAGTGGATAACAGCCCAAAGTACGAAAACGTACCATTTTCTGCTCTACTACATCATTACTTTCTATTGGCATTCTCTCATCATCAACCATGATAAGTGTTCCATCTCGCTCTACCACAGGGCGTGGTTTAGCTAAATACAAAGAAGGAATCTCGATACTCTCTAAATAAATATATTGCCAAATATCTAATTCGGTCCAGTTCGACAATGGAAAAACACGAATGCTTTCTCCTTTATCAACTTTGCCATTGTAAATATTCCACAATTCGGGACGTTGATTTTTAGGATCCCAGCGATGTTTACTATCTCTAAACGAATAAACTCTTTCTTTAGCTCTAGACTTTTCCTCATCGCGCCTCGCCCCGCCAAAAGCAGCGTCAAAACCATGCTTATCAAGAGCTTGTTTCAGGCCTTCTGTTTTCATAATATCGGTGTGCTTAGCACTACCATGACTAAATGGACCAACATTCATCTCTAAGCCACGAGGGTTCTTATGGACAATTAAATCAAAACCATGCTTTTCAGCCATTTGATCCCTAAATGCAATCATTTCCTTGAATTTCCAATTGGTATCGACATGCATCAATGGAAATGGAATTTTACCGGGGTAAAAAGCTTTTCTTGCAAGGTGTAACAAGACCGAAGAGTCTTTACCGACTGAATAAAGCATTACAGGGTTATCAAATTCAGCAGCGACTTCACGCATGATTTGAATAGACTCTGCTTCCAACTGTTTTAAATGGGTAAGATTAACTGACATATAGAGTTCCGTATCCAACTTAAAGAAGACAAATGCTTGAGGCATTCCTCAAATTTGCGTTACATCATACCACCACAGGCAACATTTAAAAGTTATAATCATGAAGATTTATATAACAAAAGGTGATATTAAATTTATTTTTGTAGCAAAAACACTATTATAATTAAAAGTTATGTCTGGGGTTGAGAATTAACAAATATAGAGATTACCTCAGGTAACAAACACAAACTATCTGAGCAAGCCTGTAAAGTAAGTTGCAGATTTACAGACTTTAGGTTTTCTTCAACGTCCACAATGCTAACAATAAAATCGCCTTCCAATAGCGCAAGGTAAGAATCATCAAACCCAAGTAACTTTTTTACAGGTTCAGGGAATATAACTTTCGATTCCTCTAAATCTACTATGACATTAGTTGCAATAAACTTATTATTAGTTAATTTATGTGCATTAATGTGCCAGTTTTTTCTTAAAGAAAAATATAAGTTAATCTGATTGCCTATGATTTTAGCCGTTACCTTCCCATTTCCTCGGGCAAATCTAGCTTGATTAACTTGCACGTTTTCAGTAATTTTTGCTTGTTGAATGACATAAGAATACTCATTAATTAATTGAGAATGGCTGTTCAAACCTATCGAACTAACAGCTGTAGCATAATGCTGATATTGACGGTTATATCCCAATTCGTAACCAAGAATTAAAGCAGAGAAAGTTGCAGATCGAGCTGAAGGCAACTCTCCATCCCGATTTAAATTAAGGACTGTATTTAATTCATTAAGGTCTGACAGTCGTATTTTCACCTTATTCAATAAAAACTCAGCCCGTGACAATGGGCTGATCCTGTTATCTGAAGTATTACTATCAACCTTTGACCAGTTTTCATAAAAACTTAACATATATTGAGATGTAGCAAACCAAGCTAAATCTTCAATTTCAGCGTCGATAGCAACATTGTTGGCAAACGCACTGCGGTACACCAGATCACCTTTAACAAGGTTATTCCAAAGTTGTTGTGATATTAATTTTGCAGAATTAAGTAGCTGAATATGTCTTGTAACTTGATAAGCCTCTAATAGAGCAACAATATACAAACTATTCCAACTAAGAATGACTTTTTCGTCAATTGGAGGTGGAATTCGATCTTGCCTTTGCTTCACCATTTCTTGCACAGCTTGGCTATTAGGCCAATCTTTCGATAAATCGATACTTAGAAGCTGCGAAGGTGTCATTTGATAATACAAACCCTCAACGTTCTCTGACATTGCAGACATCGCAGAGCCAATCCCATTAAGCTGTCCAAGTCGTTGCTCTGTCCATTTGGCCGTCTGAATGATTGCCCTATCGTACTTAATGTTGCCAGTTACCGCATACAATCTGGCTAAGACACGCATCATATTTGCTTGCGTGTATAACATTTTTTCATAATGTGGTACTTGCCAGTTTGAATCCACCGCATAACGATGAAAACCGCCGTCAACAGCATCATAAGTTGGGCTAGCTAATATTTTGTCAACATGTAACTTTACTTGATTCAAGAATAATGAGTTATCAGTTCTTAAATAGTCATCTAATAAACCAATTGCCCAATAGGCCCGAAGAAATCTAGGTCCATTCGCAACTTGCTGTTTTGCTAGCCCAGTGGAAATATCATTGTGAATCTGAAGTAGCCATTGTTGCCATTCTTTTCTAGATAAATTTATACTCTTACTTAAAAGCACTGGAGGTTTATCTAGTAGTAATTTTTCTTCAATTCGATTTGCGAGCGCTATAACCGAAGATGGCTTTGATTGCCAACGAATAGCCAGCCCCTTAAGTACCTTATTGAACTCTTGTTTATTAACATATGAGTCAATCCAAACTAACTGTCCATCAGGTGTTAATATAGCATTTATAGGCCAACCAGCATCGCCTTTCATAGCCTCTAGTGCTGACTTAAACCGATTATCTACTAAAGGCCATTGCTCACGGTCTACTTTAACGCTGACATAGCTCTTATTTAAAATATTGGCGATGACCTCATCGCTAAAGCTCTCTTGCGCCATCACATGACACCAATGACAAGTAGAATATCCTATTGAAATAAAAAGTAATTTTTTATCGTTGCCGCTGCCTAAATTAAAATCGGAACGCCATTCAAGCCAGTCAATAGGTTGTAATGCATGGCTTAGTAAATAAGGAGAGTTTGCGTTTATAAGTGCATTAAGGTGTTGAGGATCACCAGAATCATCAGATATCACTTGTTGTGACACTAGCCAATCTTTTACTTGTATATACGCATTCATGCGTTCTTCATCGGCCAACACATTAATAGAGGTAGCCAATAAGCAGAATGCGCCCCCTAGTATCAACCCCTTTATACTTTTCAGAAAGTTAATCATAAAAATTTAGTTTGTATTCTTTGGATAAGAAATCGTATAACGGCGATTTGCATCTACTTTAGTGAAATTCTGTCGCTTACCATTTGGCCAAATTACAGTAACCTCAGCAACTGAAGCCTTACCTAAACCAATATGCTGTTCTTTCGGGTGAACTGACATATAGCCCTGACTGCCAGTAACCTGACGCCAACTGTAACCTTCATCATCGGTATGGACAATAACTTGAGCTCCAATTCCATCCAAATTCACCCCATTTTCAGGAGAGCCTTCCAAAGATATTTTTAGCCAATTATTATTTAATAGTTGGGCTTGATTAGAAAACAGTTGAGCAGTGTCATGATAGTTATTAACAGCAACATCAAGATCACCATCATTATCTAAATCAAAGTAACTCGCGGACCTAGAATTACCAATAAAGTCTAATCCACTCATAGTTGAAACATTCTTGAGTTTCCCATCTGTATTTAAGAAAAATACATTGCTAGCTTTGGCTGCATCAGGGAAATCAACATCTAGAGTTTCTCCAGTCATAGGATCGGTATAATAAGGGTTCTTTTTAGAGTACACATAATAATCATTCATACCATTTAGAACATAGAGGTCCTCATCACCATCATTATCAACATCAAAAAAATCAGCATCCCAAGCCCAGCCAGTAGAGGAGTAACCCCTCCCGACCAAATCACTGTGTTGATATTTCAAAGCACCTTTCGCATTTTTAGCCGATAAGAACAAATCATTGCCTTCAACAACACGCATATTCGCTAATTTTTCAGGATTGAATTCAGCAGTAGTATCTTCAGTGGGCAGCACATACTTTTGATCTTTGTTCATAGTGACAATATTTGAGACATAAATATCAGCAATACCGTCACGGTTTAAGTCACTAAGACTTAGATTCATCGTATACGAAGGCTTATCAGTTCCGATACTACTCGCATAATCATTAAAGCCTTTGCCTTGCTGATTTATATAATAGGCATTAACCCCAAAGTCATTTCCTACAATTAAATCTTGCCAACCATCTAAATTAAGATCGGTATGAGTAACAGCCTGCCCCCATCCCGTATTATTAGCACCTAAGGCTCCTTCTACTTTTTCAAATGTAAAATTACCCTTATTAATAAATAAAACGTTTTCACCACCATTATCATTTCTACGTTTTAAGGTTGGTAAATCTCCTTTTAAATAGTTTCCAAAATACTGAATATAAATATCTAACAGTCCATCATTATTTATATCCACCGTAGTAGCAGGCCCACCAACATAGCCTGAACCACCTAAATTAACTGACATAGTAAGATCTTCAAATTGGCCTTTACCATTATTTCTATATACATGATGGGGCTCATCAACATATGTAATGACAATATCCTGATCGCCATCATTATCCCAATCAGCAATTAATGGTTGCCTTGGTTCTCCCGAACTATGTTGAGAACCTGCTCGTCTACTAATGTTATTCAATCCAGATTTTTTAGTAATGTCGACCAACTGCTTACCGTTATTTAAAAATAACTTATTACCAAGTCCACTCAACACTAGAATATCTACAAAGCCATCTCCATTGATATCTTCAGCAGCAATACCACTCCCACCAAAAGCTGGCGGAATAGTGATAATTCCGGTGTCGGCATCTTTTTCTAAGTAGCTCCGTAGTTGGCGACTTAGCCAGTCAGATGATCTATGTTCAATTGCAAACTTTTGTAAATCTGTGACATTTTTAAAGTAGCGTACATCACTCTTTGTTTTTGGGCTGTCAGTACCAGCTGATACTATTTCAGTTTTCAACTCGTCATCAGGTTTATATTTTGTGTATAGCTCAATATCAAAATTAATTTTTTGATAACTTTTCTCGATAAGATCCGCTGAAAGCGTAGACTGGTTATTAGCCTTTCCTAACTTTCCAGCTTCTCGTAATAAAAGTACCCCATAATGGGCTATTGCTTCACTTAATAATTCTGCCGCAAAAGGATCTGCTTCAAGTTTAACCATGTCTTTAGCATCTTTTAGTGCTTCTTTCAGATAGACCCAGTGAAGGCCCGAATCTCTAAATGCATCCATATCATAGGATTCAATGATTATTTTTTTCTCTTCTTTATAATTGGGGTAAAAAATAACATCTTCATATTCATTAACTTCATGCGGTAATAAATAAGCAATTGCATCAGCTACATTTGACTCTTTGATCGTTTGACCTGCTTGAGCCTGAGCTTGTGAGTTCAAATATAATGTTCCAGAAAAAGCAATCATCGCTTCTGTAAAGTATTGTTTAAAATCTGCTATTTCTTGTTCAGATGCTGGCATGGATAACTTTGCAAAATATACTTGTAGATTTCTAAGAAACAAAGTTTGATTGACATCATTGTACTGTGAGAAAGCTGTAATTTTTTGCTCAATTAACTTTGTGAATAATCCAGAATTTACTTTTCTGCCCTCTATTTTAAGTGTATTTACCTGCGGTTTTTCATCTAAAGTAGGAAACAAAGTCCGCCAACTTTGCTCAATATAAACAGCTGTTACTTCGTAACTATCTTCTATACGGGCTTCTTGGTCCGCTAACTTTAATAAAGATAAAGTGACTAAATCAACTTGTTGAGTTAAGTAGCTAGCAGCATCATCAGAAAGGTCTGGTAATTCACTTTCAAAGTCTAATAAAACATCTTGCTGTGCTGCCAACATTGCTCTTAGCGTATAAGCTATCGACCCGTAATGCTGTTGGTCACGCTCAGTTATTTCAATGACTTTGTTTCCAACTTCAACTTTCCAAATAGGCAAGCTTGAGTTGTTATCTAAAGACGTTCTAAAAAGCTTGTTTGTAGTTAGTTCAACGGCACTTCTTGATAATGGATGTTGAGATGTAGATTGTGCAGCCTTTTTCCAAATTCGTTTAATTAATAGTTTCTGATACTCACTTTTAGCGTACCTGGCATCTTCACTTAGCGGCGTGCCGTAAATTAATCCTTCTAACCTTGTTGCTGTAGCATGACACTTGGGATCTTTGTCAGATTCAAGTTTTCCCATTAACTTTAAAATACCGTCATCAATAGGGTCGAATTCGAACTCAGAAGCAACGACATCAATAGTTAAAATAAACAAAATTAAGCAATTTAAAAACAGCCCTTTTAACATAAAAAGTGGTGTAAAACTAACTTCGGAATTTTTCCCATAGTTATACCAGCCCATGATCTTCTCCATTGCCATTGATATGGCATATCATTTTTATAGTTCAAAATTCATTACTGCTAAATTAATAAAATGCCGATATACATAGTACATCGGCATTCATTGTTAACGTCTCACTATACTAAAACGCCTTTGCTGCTTATATAATACCCACATTAGCAATAGCAATATTGTCCACCAAGACATCATGCCACCACTGCTGCTTTTCTTTTTCGGCTTTTCAGGTACTAACAAACTAATAGTTATATCGTTATTCTCTGCATTAAAGTCATTATCAGATACGGTGACTTGGCCAGTTATCGAATAAGTACCAGTATTATTAGTTGATACCCAAATAATTATCGATACCTGTTCAGCGGGTTGAATTTGAGAAATGCCACAAGTAACTCCAGAGTCATTTAAATTACACCCAGTAGGAAGCTGACTGAACGTAACTGCTGAATCTGCGTTAATCATCAGTTCAAGCTCATCGCTTTCCATTAATGAATTATTAGATATGATAAATTCAACTGGTCCAGTTTGATCTGATTGAGGAAAGTTTGGTGCTTCAGCAAATATACTAATATCAATTTCCTGGCCTCCATAACTAGCAGCACTTGTTAGGTACCACAAATTGACACCATCTTGGGCATCTAAGGTCACCATATCCATATCACCGTCAGTATCAACATCAAGTAACAACACTGCTGCAATCTCATTTCCCACAATTACGCTATCACCACTACGAATGTCTTCCGATGAGTAATAATGCCAAATACTTACTCCCTGTGGTGTTACAAAGAGTATTTCAATCACATTATCATCATCTATATCATGAACGACAATGTCGCTTGCCATAGGAAAGCTTACCGAACTTATTTGAGGAGCATCAGACAATAAGTCAAAGATTAAAGACCATTGCCCATCGTGAAAAACAAAACCATCAATATCTTCATTACCATTCAGCTCTGTTGGGATAATCCTTTCGACTTTACTAGGTAAATTATCGACATTTTCAGATAGCCACTCACCTTCTGTGTATTGAGCTAAAATGGGGGCTGACTCAGCATTAGAAATCAACAAATAAGGAACCTGTTCAATTTCTACAACATTAATATTCGAAATACTGTTGGTGCCTTGTAACTCTGAATTAACACTTAAGGTTTCTTCTTCTTTGTTCAGGCTTCTTTGAGATATCAGGCTGGCTTCTAAAGAAAGTTGCTGTAACTCAATAAGGTCAAAAAAGTTGACAATTTCTACGATGGTATTACCAGATCCAATGCCTGAATATATCGCAACCTCTGCTTGATATATGCCAGCCAAAATTAACTGTGGCCCCATTCCAGTGAAGTCTGCAACCATTGCAACATCAGCATTAACAGCATCCAAAAGCTCCTGACTAAGCAACTTCTGGTTACTGTCTAACATATAAGCGACATTACTCCCTTTATTCGCTCCTGTCGTAATAATATCAGCATTACCATCACCGTTAATATCTACCACTAAAACAGAAGTAACAGGTGAACTAACGGCAATAGCTTCTTCTTGAGTAAGGTGTCCTAGTCCATCATTAAAACGTAACTCGAGCTGGTTTGTTATTTGGTTAAACGTAATTAAATCAACTAAATCATCATCGTTTATATCTGCTGCATAACCGACAGTCATAGGAATGCTAGAGAGCAACTCACCAGCGTTTTTCGAAAGGGAATTAGCTACTAAGACTTGTGCCTGACTAGAGATTGATTGCTCAATATTATCCGCTGACACATCCACCTTTGCAGTTTCAAAGCCACTTTCATTTCCAGTTAATAACGTTACCACAGCTGAGAAAAGTACATCACTTGTAATAACATCATCAAGTGAACAGCTAACAAGAGCGCCAACATTAAAACATTCAGAAGGTAGCGATGATATTGTTAACCCTTCAGAAAAAGTCACATCAAAAGATACCATTTCAGCATCAGTTAGACCGGTGTTATTTAGCTCAACAATTAGACTAATTGACTGTTCTGGCGCTACTGGAGCCGGAGTAAAGTAAACATCTACCAGCAATTCCGTACTGCCAGGTTCAATAACTAAAAGTGTATATTCTTGCAACACTGGACTGTCTAATTCCCCATCAGTCACAGCAACAACAACATTAAAAATATCTCCAATTGCATCTGCTGGTGCTAGGCCTTCCACTAAGCCACTAGAAGTAATGCTAAGCCATGCAGGTCCTGAAACTAAGCTATATGTTAATTCATATAACTCATCGACATCTTCAGCATCTAATTGATAAACATACTCTTGCTCTGCAATCACCTCTGTAACAGGAGTAGAAGTAAATACTGGGGCATCGTTCACATTAATAACTTCAATACTAAATGGAGCAAGTGAATCGGTTTCACCAGCCTCATCAGTAACAGAGATTTCAATACCAACAGTTACACCAACGTCATTATTATCAGGTGTACCAGATAAGAGACCTAATTGCTCATCAAATACTGCCCATTCAGGCTTGTTAGTAATGCTAAAGGTTAAACTGTCATTGTCGTCACTATCTATAACAGTAGGAGTAAAGGAATAGTTTTGATCTTCAAGTACTGAAGTTGCTGCAACACCCGATATTTCAGGAGCATCATTCACATTAACGACTTCAATATTGAAGGCTGATAAAGATGCACTCTCAACCCCATCAGTAACAGTAATAACGATAGCTGATGTAATCCCAATATCAGAACTACTCGGTGTACCCGATAACAAACCATTAGTGCTATCAAAAGAAGCCCAACTCGGTTGATTAACAATACTAAAGCTAAGTGGATCGCTATCTTTGTCTGTTGCTGTAGGCATGAAGCTATAGCTTAGGCCTTGTTCTACCATAGTTTGTGGAGAACCAGAAATTTCTGGTGCATCATTAACGTTTACAACTTCAATGCTAAATATAGTTAATGACGCTTCTAATTCACCATCTGAAACTGAAATCTTAATATTCGTCGTTATACCGATATCTGAGCTTTCTGGAGTACCAGTAAGTGAACCACTTACCGTATCAAAGGATGCCCAACTCGGTTTATTTACAATACTAAATGTTAATACATCATCAACGTCTACATCACTGGCTGTAGGAACAAACTCATATAACTGTCCCTCTTCAACTTGAATCGTTGGAAGACCAGTTATCATAGGGGCTTCATTGACATTAACTATTTCAATAGAAAAAGCCGATAAAGACGCTGATAATTCACCATCACTTACACTGATAACAATACCTGTAGCTATTCCAATATCACTGGTTTGAGGTGTACCAGTCAAAGAACCATCCGCAGTGCTAAATAAAGCCCAATTAGGCTTATTAACAATGCTAAAGGTTAAATTATCACCACTATCAATATCATTCGCTATTGGAGTAAAGCTATAAGTATTACCCTCACTGACCTTGGAATTAGGTGCACCTGAGATAGTAGGAGCATCATTAACGTTTACTACTGTGATACTAAAGCTTGCTAAAGGTACTGAAACAGTTCCGTCAGAGACCGCAATAATAATGCCAGTACTCGTTCCAATATCATCATTAGATGGCGTACCCGTTAACGCACCACTTACTGAGCTGAAGTTCGCCCAACTGGGTTTATTAATAATACTAAAGACTAAATTGTCACCTGAATCAACATCATTCGCTACTGGAGTATAGCTATAAGCGGAATCTTGGTTAACAGTCAAACTCGGTGAACCAGAAATACTAGGTGCATCATTAACGTTTTCTACTGTGATACTAAAGCTTGCTAAAGGTACTGTAACCGTTCCGTCTGAGACGGCAATAATAATGCCTGTACTCGTTCCAATATCATCATTAGATGGTGTACCCGTTAACGCACCATTTACTGAGCTGAAATTCGCCCAACTGGGTTTATTCATGATACTAAAGGCTAAGTTGTCACCCGTATCAACATCATTCGCTATGGGAGTAAAGCTATACGCTGAATCTTGATTAACGGTCAAACTTGGTGAGCCTGAAATGCTTGGTGCATCATTAACGTTTTCGACTGTGATACTAAAGCTTGCTAAAGGCACTGAAACAGTACCGTCAGAGACTGCAATCACAATACCTGTACTTGTACCAACATCATCATTAGATGGGGTACCAGTGATTGAACCATTTACTGAGCTAAAGCTCACCCAACTTGGCTTATTAACAATGCTAAAGGTTAAGTTATCACCAGTATCAATATCATTTGCTGTGGGTATAAAGCTATAAACAGTATCTTGATCAACAGAGGAACTAGGAGAGCCAGCAATAGTAGGCACATCATTTACATTTTCAACTGTAATACTAAAGGCAGCTAGAGCTGTAGAGGTATCACCATCAGATACAGAGATAATAATGTTAGAAGTGGTGCCGACATCTTCATTGGCAAGTAAACCTGTCAACGTTCCATCAGCTGAATTGAATGTCGCCCAACTAGGTTTGTTCGCAATGCTAAAGGTTAATGTTTCGCCTGTATCAATATCATCTGCTGAAGGCGTGAAGCTATATACCTCCCCTTCACTCACAGTAGTAGCTGGAACACCTGAAATAGTTGGCGCATCGTTAGCGTTAATAACTTCTATATCAAAAGCAGCTAAATCAACAGGCAACGCCCCATCTGAAATGCTTATAATAATGCCAGAGTTTATTCCAACATCATCGTTAGTAGGGACACCTGATAATGTGCCATCAATAGCACTGAAAGTGGCCCATGTCGGTTTATTAATAATACTGAAAGTAAGTGTATCGCCAACATCTGCATCGCTGTAGTTCGGTGAAAATAAATAACTAGCATCTTCATTTATAGATGTCGCGGGGACTCCACTAATAAATGGTGCATCATTAAAGTCATAAATAACGCTATAACTATTAGAAGCCGTATTATCATTACCTAAGTTATCTATAGCAATGGAAGCATCTATTGAAAGTTCAACACCAGCTTGAGTGATTGGCGTGACAAAAACAGTATACTGCTGGCCATTAACATCACTAAAGCTCGATAATGTTGCATTGGTGAACTGAATATCCGCTTCAACAAAATTTGAGACGACCTCTGAGAAATCAATCGTTGCAGTAAAACCAGTAGTCACAGGGCCAACAGGGCCTGTGATATTTACAGTCGGCATTATGTCGTCATAATTAACGGTCACAGAATTAGAAACACTATTACCATTGCCTGCACTGTCATTAGCGACACTATCGACAACGACAAGCGAAATCGTCGTTTCACCTGTAGCACTGACTAACACTGAATAGTTCAGAGCATCATCAGCTTGAAAGTCAGACAGAGTACCGTTTGTCACTGATATATCACTAATATCGAAATCGGTAACCGCCTCTTCGAAAACAATACCTAACCTAAAATCGTCAATTTGATTATTCGATGATGTAGATAAAGTTACAGTCGGTTGATGGGTATCAACAATAAAAACATTCGAAGGGCCTGCGGCTGGCGCAAGATTAGTATTATTTCGCGCGGTTTCTGCAGCAATATTGATCCCCAAAGCACCGTCACCTGTAAAACCACTCAACACCACCGTCGCAGTAGTTTCATCACCATTTAAAATCGAAACATTAGCATGAGCATCATCATTGCCATTACTGTCAGCAGTCTTGTTGAAAGTGATATCGCCAGCGAGTAAATTAACTGTTTCTGCATCGGTATAAGTAACCGTATAGGTAATCTCATCGGCATCGTTTAATAAAGACGATGGGGCCGATATAGCAATACTTGGTGTCGGCGATGAAGGGGCTAACTGATATTCAAACGATATCGGCACTGCACTCGTATTGGTTAACGTCGCGTCCGATATATCTTTAGCCACACCAGCGGCAATATTCAATGTGACGATTCCGACCTGAGGCGTCACTTCAACAGTATATTTACTAGCAGAAACCACGGTAAAATTACTTAATGTGGCATTGGTAACACTGATATCACTTTCAATAAATTCCTGTACATCTTCTGAGAAATTTATCGACATAATAATTGATGTTGCTGAAGTTGGGCTACTTACATCAATAGAGGTAAGGACTGAGATTTCATTAACAGTAAATTTCGCGTTCATGGCCTCGAACACTGTATTGTTACCATTAACTGTCGCTGTTATTGCAGAACTAGTATTAGCGTAAACATTGGCTGGCATATCAGCAGGCAGGCTAAGTGTTACATTAAACGTACAACTTGTGAGTGGATCGAGTGCTCCGCCAGCAAGAATGAGTGTTGAGCCTGATACAATAACTAAGGAGCCAGTCCCACAAACATCAGCCTGATTGACAGAAGTCACCGTGACACCGCTATATATACTATTAAACTGCTCTGTAAAAGAAATATCAGTGACGGGGTGAATGGCATCTGCATTATTAATCACATAAACACTTGTAATTTCAGTAGCGACATTACCTACCCTTAACGTACTAGGAGAAAAGCTTTTTGTGGCTGTAACATTCGTTACCTGCAAGTCAGACGATGCCAAAGCAGAAGTTAATGTATCCCCATTTATTGATGCTGTTAATATTGAACTGTTAAACGTATATGAGCCGGATATGGCATTAGCAGGCACCGCAACAGGGACAGAAAACTCGCAAGTCTCATCAGGAGTCAATAAGCCTGATGCCAATGTTAGAGTAGAAGTACCTGAAATGACAGAACCTACTCCACATGGTTCCGTGGGTAAACTCTGCACTGTCATTCCGCTTAAAACCGAATCTAAATCGAGACTAAAACTAATATCATTAGCATTGTAGGTAGAACCTGCACCATGGCTAATTTTAAACTCGATAGTAGATGCACTGTCTGGAGCAACAGCCCCAGGGTTAAATACCATTGTCAGCTGTGGGGCTGCATCGACAGTAAAAGCACTCGAGGCTGATGGAGCTGGTGATTGTACTGCTATGCTATTTATGGTCGCATCGATAGCACCTACTGAGAAAAGGTACGAGCCTGCATTAAAATCATCAGGGACAGTATAGTCAACACTAAACGTACAGCTAGCGCCAGCAGCTAGACCCAAGCCAGAGAAAGACACAGAAGGAGCAACAAAACTATAAACATCATTAGAGGTCGGAGCAAAAGTGGCAACTCCACTACCGTTACAAAAATTGTCAGCTGGAACAGCTGCTGTAAAATAGGGCAATCCCGTCAACTCATGAGTCATCGATATAGAAGACGCTGCATTAGCGCCATCGACGTTAGTCAGAACATACTCAACACTAATCACATCACCTGCCGCAACGGATGTCGTTGGAGTGCCGCTTTGATTAGTCGAAATAGACAGCGCAGGAGCACTATTGACGGTAAACGTACTTAAGGCATCATCAGGAGTAATGGTCGAGCCATCGAGCTCGTAACTAATTGCTGAAATGGTGTTGATGTAATTATTAGGCGCTGCATTGCTTGGTATAGCCACATTGATACTAAAATCACAACTTGCGCCAGCAGCGAGGCTACCGCCAGAAAAGGTTAATAGACCTGTTCCAGTTAAAGAGGACCCTGTACCACATACATCGTTTAAATCCCCAGTCGAAACAAGACCAGTTAAAACGCTATCCAGATCATCGGCAAAGCTAATATTTGTGGCAGGATTAGCTCTATCAGTATTTAAGATAGACACTTCTATCGTACCTGTTCCACCCGGAACTAAAGCTGTTGGAGAAAAAGTAGCATTAATGAAGCTTAATTGGGATACATAAGCAGTACTGATTTTACCTATGGTTTGGCCATTTGCAGGATTAGAAAGACCCCCACTAATAAGTTCCATCGTACCCGCAGTACTTGCCACTATATCAAAAGTGATCTCACAACTCGTAGAATCAGCGAAAGAGCTAAATGGAAGTACAAAACTACTGCTTCCAGCTGTATTACTATTAGTGACAAGGCTTCCACAAGTTGTGGTAAAATTAACAGGAGAAGCAACAGACACCCCACTTGGTAGGTTAATTGTCCCTGTTGGTGTGTAATATCGTGTGCCAAACCAGAGCGGTAAGTTAGCCATCGAAACAGTCACAGTATTAACACTGCCAACGGACAATGACGCATTAGAAACAGCAAGCGAAGCTCTGATATAGTTAGGGTCAATAGATAACTGTACGGGCCCTGCAGGATTAGTACCTGCGCCAGCACTTGAAGATAAATCAGATACTGTAACCCCAAGCACCTCAATGCTCTCATCTACTTCAGTATGACTAGCAGTGACATCAAGGGTAAAATAACAAGACTCACCACTGACTAACAAATAATCCGTTACACTGAACTCCGTAGCAGTAAAAGAGTAATTACCACTAGAGCAATTAGTAGAAACATTGCTTGGTTCAGCAAAGTCCATAAAGGATGGGTCATCAATGGTTGCTAAAAAGTTTATACCAGATAAGGAGCCACCAGTTTGATTATCTAAGGTCAGTGTCAAAGAGTTAATATTACCACTACCAATAGTCGTACTACTGAAGTCACCAGAAATAGTTAGATCTGAACTAGCAGCTGATGTGACACTAGAAAAAGCAACTAATAAGCAATAAAAACCTACATAAAATACGTTACAACGAGCGTTTATTTTGATTAACAGATTAATCATGAAGGCATCCTTTTCTACTTATTCTGATTTTTTGCATAATGAATTAACATTATCTGGCCGGCCACACAAAAAAGCAGGCCATTAACATAATAGCATCATCAATAACAATTAGTAACAAACAGTAATAAACAGTAACAAGATATTGAGTAGAAAAAACATCAAAGTAGACACAAATAAAACGACATCACTTTACGCCACAAAGACCAAACCATGACTCAGTAAACCCAAACAAGCTTAACTTTAAGTCTCTCTTACCAATACTAAGTTAAAGGTTCATGTGCATTGATTGAGCAAAGACCATTGCAACAGAAGAGCGACAAACAAAGATCACCTTATGTTTTACTAAGGTGTGAATTTCATCAATCTCAATTGCAAAGTCATCACATAAAGTCCTAACTTCGGTAAAACTTTTTATTACAGCAAACTTTCTTAGAATTTCACCATCTATATCAGTAATACTTGAGTAAGCAGTATTTAAAAAAGGGTGACGTAACAATAGATGCCTTACAAAGTCTTCTTCAAGCCTTAAATGCACCTTGTAATCCTCCGTGATTTTCAACAATGGATTGAAAAATACTTGGCTTGTAGAGTTAATATTGATATTGGATTCATAAAGATAACTAAAATCTTCATGAGCCACCCAAATAAAGCCATTATAATGATCTGTTTCTGGGTTTGTGACCATCGATGATGTAGATGAGTTTCGGTAAACATCTAGCTCACTCATCACACTAACTTCACGACCATTATTTTTAATGTGTTGTTGAAAATAATCTTGGTAGTACTTTCCTTTTCGATATGTGCCACCTCGCTCGAAAAAAGGCTCAGGTTCAGCATTCGACAAATGTACATGAGCAAAATTAATAATCCCATCTGGTTTTGTAACTCTAAAAACCTCATCCGCAATACCTTGATAACGATGTAAACTATCGTAAGCAAAGCAAAATGCAACTGTATCGCTTTTTATTGGCAGTGGCTTATTCGGGTCGTGGAATATTATCGTATGATTTGAAGCACGATCTACTTCATTAAACAAAGCCTGAAATCCTTTGTAACCTAAAACCGAATTATCGCCCTCCCAAATAGAGATGACTTTTTGATTTGGAAAAGTCGTCGCTAGAAAGTCTCCAGTCCAACCTGTACGACACCAAGTGTCTAAAATAACATCACCAGGTTTAAGGGCATTCTTAAGGTTATCAATACAATTAAGCAAGGTTTGAAAAGACTCATTAAATGGCTGGAATGCGGCGTAAGGCTCAATAATTCCCCGTTGCTTTTTTAGCACCATGTATTGTGCAAAGTTATTCTTTTGCAATTTTGCAACTAAATTAGAAATGTCTGGTTTCGACCAAGGCGTAGTTTTAAACATAGGCAAAAAATAATATTGCCCATTAATCACAGGATAAGTATGACCTAAAGCACAAAAGCAACGATCGATATCACGTGTTAAGTCACCGCCACATTCAGGACAACTAAAAACATTAATCATATGTTGATATAACCACCTTGAGTCGTCCCTACAATCGAATAAGTATAAATGGCTAAGATAGCCAAAGTTAAAGTGATAACGGTTAACACAACGGCCAACCCAGAAGGAAGTGTTTGATTTAGTTTCTTATATAATTTGCTCATGTTACCCCAACAATTGCATGATAAATTGGTTGATAAAAGAAGTTATTGGGTAGCTAGAAATGACAAATGTCAAAGTAAATACAACTGCAATAGGTTTGGGTAAAGCAATACGCCAAGCTTGTTTGCAATACCATTGGAAAGCAATTAACCCCGTAGCATGATAAATTCCCCATAACACATACCTAAAAGAGAACTCATGCCATAGACCAATCACAACCATCGAAAACAAAGATGCAATAAATAACGAGCGAGTCACGGCCAAACTAGGAGTAAATACGTAGTGCTTACACCATTGAGATAAACTAATATGCCAACGCTGCCAAAATTCATTTATGTTCTGACTAACAAACGGGTAATTAAAGTTCTCTGCTATTTTAATCCCAAGCATCAACGAAAAACCTATCGCAATATCAGCAAATCCGCTAAATACAACATACAAATTTATCCAATCAAAAAAACTACTGGTTAAAGTCAATACACTCTCATTTAGCCCTTTACTTAAATGCAACCTGACTAAAGATAAAAGAGCGCCCGCCACAACAATCACTTTGAAATGGCCCCAAACCACCCTTTCTAATCCACAAGATATTTTCTCAAGCGTAACTTTACGGCGACGAATCTCTTTCTCAAAGTCATCAACTCGGTGAATAGGGCCTGCAATTAAACAAGGTAAAAAACATTGGTACCTTAAATATTGAAAGTAATTACATGGCAAACTCGCTGTAGTTAACGTTTCAATTAAAAAGTGTACTTGCCTACACACCACATAAATAACACCAATAAAAATAACACTACTGCTTTCTACATGTAGTTGCTGAAAAATAAAAAAAACACTAATACAAAAAGCAATGCCGGCAAAAATAACAACTTTGTTTTTTGTTTGAATGAAGCAGTATGCAATACCGAAACAAGCACTACTAAAGCTGATAAGCCCAATAACTGTAGGCATCGAAATAACACTCAAAACTAATAATGATAACAAAAAAAAGCAGTTAATCTGATACTCTTTAGCTGGCAGTAAGCTCAACCAAACCGCTAAAAAAATACCGACACTGATATACAAAATAGGCTCAGTCATTATTGCTGCACCTTACTCACTGCCTCAGCAACAACCTTTTCTAACCAGGTCATGTAGTAATCACTTCCATTGATATTGACATGCACTAAATCTGTGTAGCTTTGATACCCCTGACTTTCAATATAAGGTAATAATTCAACACCCGTTTCATGACTTAATTGCAGATGAGCTTTCTTTAACTTTTTCTGCCAGGCAGCACCTTTATGCTCAAGTAATTCACGAGCAAAGTTCGGATAAAAAAACTTAACTCTATCAGCCCGTCCCTCCAATGCCTGAAGAGTAATAGGTGAAAACCCAGTCACATAGGGTTGAAAACCACTAAACTTTTCAAAACTAGCACCATTGGGCATAACAAATTTGTCGGTATTATTCGCCATAAAACTACGTAAAAATATAAAACGATGGGGGGTAATACCAAAACGACTTTGAATCAATGTTGCAAGCCAATATCGATGTAATGTTAACGCATGCCCTATACCAAACCTTAAGCTCCAAGGATTTATCTCAACTAAAATTAGATCTGCTTGACTGCCAAGAGCCTTTATAATTAACGGTTCTAACTCCTTCGCCCCACTCGCTGTAATGGTCACTTTTGAGAAGTGAACTGGATAGGCTGAATCGGCAAAATGCAGATTTAATTTATCTTCAGGCAAAAAACCCAAAACAGACAAACTAGTGCCGATAATCATCACATTAAAATCGGTGTCTTGCATTTCATTCACTCGGTCAAATTGGGTTAACTCACCAATTAACTCGACTTTTCGCTCAGTGATTGAGAATGCAGACTGCCAACTTAAATACAATGCCAATATCACCAAAAAAACTATGCTAATCCAGACGGTTAGAATAACGCTTACTTTCATTAGTTAGCCTTCGAGGTGACTAACTTAAATAGTTGAGAAAGAGTCGTAATTTGCATGATTTCAATCGGCGAAAGTTGTACATTAAATTGTTGTTCAGCCTCTGTAATTAACATCAAGTGTCCTAACGAATCCCAACCTGCAGTAGTTTGTGCACTAGAATTTAAGGACAACTCAGCTAACTCAACGCTAAAAATGGATGCTGCTATGTTCAGCAACTTAAGTTGCTGGTTTTCATAATCGATATTCGTTGATGAATCTTGTTCATTAATTAATATCTCGGCTTGTTCTTGATTCACTTTTCCAGAAACACCCAACGGTATTGAAGCTGTAAAATAAACCGTTCGAGGCAGTTTATGTTCTTCTAGGTATTGTCTTGCATGATTAATAACATCAAAGCTTGATAATGTTGTAGACAACTCTATTAAACTAACTATGTACTCACCATATACATCATCATGACGTGACGTTGTGTAAGCGTTAGTAATACTTGGATGAATGCAAAGCGACTCATTAACCTCTTGTGGATAAATAGCATAGCCACCAGCATTGATTAAATCTTTCTCACGACCGATAATGGATAAAGTGCCATTACTATTCAATCGTGCAATATCACCAGTATTAAGCCATTCTCCTTTAAATACCTTATGTGTTTCATTAGGTGAGTTTAGGTAACCCGTCATAACGTTATTACCCTTGAGCCAAAGCACCCCTTCATCAGAGTCATTTAGCTGTTCTGGGACACCTAATACAAACTGCATATCAACTGCCTTGCCAATACAACCAATACGGGCAGGATCATTTGACACTTCAGTAAACACCCCTCCAGCACAAGTTTCCGTAAGGCCATATAAATTGCTGATTATAGTTTGATATTTCCCTTCAAAACCTTGCCATAATTCGGCTGATAATGCACCGCCCGTTGATACCACACAATAAAAATGTTCTGACTGAAAAGCATCGTCAAATGGCGCGTACTTGTACAACAGACCAAGAACGATAGGAACGGTTATCAAATGGCTGATATCGTTTGCGACAATGTAATCAAAAATATTTGCTGCCTTAGAAATTTCAAACAAACCAAGATGAGACCAAGTAATACTATTGAATAATGCAAGCATTGGCCCTTGAACCAAACCATCAGCATGTGACAATTTAAGAGAGTTTAAAATGTGACTGTCTTTTTTATATCGATAAACCTCAGACAAGGTTCTCAGGTGGCTAAATAATGCAGCGGTTGATATCTGCACTCCTTTAGGGGTCGAGGTTGTTCCAGAAGTAAATAAGACATAAGCCATTAATTGGTTATGCGAAAAATCTGGTAAGCGTTCTGTGTATTTTTTTAATACATGGGGGTAGCAATCTTTTTGACTATCACCTTTGAATATTGAAGCGATTGTAGAGGCGGGTTTTGATTCAGCTAACAGACAAAAATCATTTTTTAATTGAATCGTTAAACCTGAATCCATAAAAATAAAATCAGGCTTAAAGCAATCGACAACACTATCAAATCTCGGCTGTTTGGTATCAGCATCAACCACCGAGAAAACGACCCCATTAATTAAGGCTGCTATCGATATCTCAGCAATAAATTGTTCATTATTAGAAATCAATAACACCGATTTAAGGTTGTTATGATAAAAAAAACCAGACAACCTTTTAATATTTTCAGCTAGATTTTTATAGGTGATTTTTTTATTTTTAACATAAGCAAAAATTTGTTTTTTTGCTGCTTGTTGTTCGATCGTCTGCCAAAACGACATAGACAAATCATTTACGCTCATAATGTCAATCCTTGAAAGCTGCTACAGGAAGCTTACCTAAACTTGTTCGCTCAATCTTATCTACAATAGCGAAGTTGACAGGAATATATTTGGTTTCTAAATCGTTTTTCATACTAGAAACGAGATCAAGTTTCGTCAGACTGGTGACAAGTCGTGCATGCCAACCGTCTGGGGTTTTAATCACATGGGCATCATAAATATAATCAACTGACAATAAAATAATGACCAAATCATGTGGATAAACCAGCTCGGTACTTGACAGCAAAATACCATCATCTGCACGTCCACTTAATACTATTTCACCTAATTCATTTTTGTAGGCTAAATCTCCAGTTTCAAGCTCGCTTAAGGTCATTTCATCACAACCTAAATACCCTGCAAATAAGCGCTCACTTTTAATATAAAGTCGACCTACGCCACTTAAGTTCGGCTCTTTAATCACAGCTTCAACACCATTAACTTCAACTCCAATATTATTTTGGCTAGAACTATTAGCTGAAATTTGTTGTGCAATACAGAAACCATAAGTTTCAGTTAGTCCATAATAATTGAGCACTTTAACTGACAGGTACTGGCCAATTTTTTTGACATCATCACAGTTTAAATTTGCACCAGTGCAAAGAATATACTTTAGGGATTTGACTTGTTCTATTGAAATACGAGGGGCAATTAAAGCAAGCATTTTTACGAAAGGGGGGCCAACAATGACATGACTAATTGCTTCTGTTTCAATGATATTAATATAATCGAACACACTACAATTATCTTGACCAGAAAAAGAAATACTACAGCCGCTAATACTAGGTAAATAAAGTAAACTGCGCACACCTGACATAGTAGGCAAAGGGGCAAGTGACAAAATGGTTGATCTAGTATCAATATCAAACCAATGACAAAACTCAATAGCGGACTCATTAATTTTTACTGGGTCTAACTTAATACACTTTGCCGCTCCAGTGGAACCCGAAGTAAACAACATCACACATTGTTTGTTATTTATTGTTGAACTTAATCGATAGGTTAAGCCACTTTCAAAATTGGCTAGATCTTCATCCGTAATAATGGTCGTGAGTTTAAAATCAATTGCTGAACGGTTAATATCAATATGCTTTGCACATTTATCAATAAGAATTAAATTTTTACCTTGGGCGATGAGCATTAAGCAAAAATTGATAACAAACTGATTAACCACCGATACTTTTAATAGCACATTAGGTCTATCAAAATACACTTCCTCTACTCCCTAGAAACTTAAACCCAAAATTTAACACCTACAAAATTGCAACACTATAAACATAACTGAATTCATTAACCACAATAATTAACTGCCTATTTCTACCTGACTGACAATGCCTTGTAATTTCTTAGCTAAAGACTGCTTAGCATTTTCATCACCATGCACAATAATGACTTTTTGTGGACGTTTTCTTATCCGCTTTACAAAATTAACCAAATTAGCTTGATCCGCATGGGCTGAATAACCAGAAATAGTATGTATACCAGCCTTAATCGGGTACTTTTTAGCTTCAATAATCACATATCCACCATCAGGACCGTAATACTGAATATCCCGACCTAAAGTACCTTTTGCTTGATAACCCACAAACAACACATCGGCAGTAGGCTGCGATAAAAAGCGTTTAAGGTAATTAACCACCCTGCCGCCACTGCACATCCCACTCGCAGCAATGACAATAGCGGGTTTATTACGCTTGGCTAAATAATCTATGGTTTGCAAATGTTGCTGATGGCTGTCAACAGTATATAAGCTGTCGAAATTAAGCGGTTGTCGACCCTGTTTCACTCGTCGCTTGGCTTCTTTATCCCAAAGTAGCTGAAAGCGTTGGTAGTACTCGGTAAATTTTGCCGCCATGGGTGAATCGACGATAACCTCGATGTCTGAAAGTTTAGCGTAATTTGACTTCGTTATAATTTGTTCTAATTCATAAAGTAGTTCTTGAGTACGGCCAATACTAAAAGCAGGAATAATCACGACGCCATTATCAGCAATGGCTTTTTCAAGTACACTTGTTAATTGTGCTACACGTGCTTTTCTACCCTGATGAACTCTATCACCATAGGTACTTTCAATAATCAGTAAATCTGCTTTATAAGGACTTTTAGGCGCAGCTAACAAAGGCGAATAAGTCGCACCAAGATCACCTGAAAAAACCACTCGCTGACGGTTGGATATACTCGCATGATTAACGGAGTGATGAGCTCTGGTATCTATGTGGCTATTTATATCGATTTCAATATATGCCGAACCTAAAATATGCCCGGCAGGTTGAAATTTTACTTTAGCAGCAGCACCTGTTTGTAAAGGAATATCAAACCATTGCTTATAGGGCACTGCGACTAGTTGTGCTGTTAATCGAGACAAACATGCTTCAATAATACGTTTATTACGAGTAACACCGACTTTCAAAGCATCTTCAATCACCATAGGTAACAACGCGACCGTGGCTTCAGTAGCAACAATTGGACCGGTAAACCCTGCAGCAAGTAAATAAGGAATACGGCCAACATGATCAATGTGACAATGCGTAACCAATAAAGCTTGCACTGTTGAAATATCAAAATCGATGGTTAAAGGATCATTCAAGCTAGTGTCACTAGCCGCATCGGTGAATTTATTAGCCTTGTCGGCCTTTTCATCACCTTGGAACAAACCACAATCAACTAAAAGACTATTATTAGAATCAATCACTAACTGATGACATGATCCCGTAACCCCATTCACCGCTCCGTGGTGTAAAGTTTTCATAAAATCCCTTTATAAAATTGAACGCTAAGTTAAATCAGCACGTTACTCTACTTTAAGCAGAAAATAACACTCATCGACATAGTAAATTTAGTAAACACACAACCAGGCCCATAGTTAATAATTATATTGCATAATTCCAAGGTCTATTTGCGTAGGCCATTCCAGTACATTTACTCGTGAGTGGTCTTACCCCTGAATATATATACCAATTAAAGATACAATTAATTGCATTATGTTACCACTAGGTTAAAATTAAACTATTAAACCAACTCAAATGGCACTAAAAATATAAGATGACCAAATATCTGCTAGTACTAATCACCTTAGCAACGTGTTTCAGCGCTTTAGCTGAAGAGCCTGAAACAATCGTCGCTAGTGCCACAGAGTTAGACATTGAAGTATTCGAAATTGAATACGACATTGCCACAGTCACCATTAGTGGCCCTAACGGTTACCACAGTGAGTTGCAGCTCGATACAACTGATGCCGAACTTGATTTTGACAAATTAGGGATGCTGCCAGACGGTCATTATAAATACCAAATACAATACACCCAAAATACAGGGGTTGAGTTAGTGAGTGACAGAAAAACAGGCAGAAATAAATCGGTGAGGAATTTAGGTAAGGTACAAAAAAAATCGGGTTATTTTAATGTGAAAGATAACGAATTTGTCACAGGCAGCGAAGAAAGTGAACGCTTACTACCTAATATCACCGAGATAGAACAATAGATCCCGTAATAAATATCATTGCAATCGGTTCCGTAGTAATAGTTTCCTAGAAATTAATATCGTAGGAATTAGTACCGTAGCAATGATTAAAGTGAAACCTAAACAGAATAGCGTCAGTTTAATCGAACAGAATAGAGTTAATAGGGTAAATAAAATGAAAAAAATAACACTTGCCGCAATGACAATACTGCCACTAACAGTGATGGCGACAAAAGTTATTGCGGATCAACAAATACAAGATGATTTGATTGTTGATGGCAGCGCTTGTATTGGACAAGATTGCGTCAATGGCGAATCTTTCGGCTTTGATACTATCAGATTAAAAGAAAACAATTTAAGAATTCGATTTGAAGATACAAGTAACTCAGCAAGCTTTCCAGGCAATGATTGGCAGTTAACCGCCAACGACAGCGCTAATGGCGGTGCAAACAAGTTTTCAATAGATGATATAGATGGTGGGCGCACACCATTTACTATTGAAGCTGGCGCACCATCTCACTCACTCTATGTCGATGATGGTGGAAGACTTGGTTTGGGTACCAATATGCCAGTAGTCGATATACACACAAAAACAGGCAACACTCCAACACTTCGTTTAGAACAAGATGGCAGCTCAGGTTTCACCCCGCAAACCTGGGATGTGGCAGGTAACGAAACCAACTTCTTTATCCGAGATGCAAGCAATGGTTCAACATTGCCATTTCGAATCAGACCTGGTGCCCCAAGCAGCTCAATCTACATTGATACTGATGGTGATGTTGGCCTAGGCAGTGATAGTCCAGGCGCTCCTCTGCATGTAGTTACTGGAAATGACTTTAGCGGCTTGTTGGTTGAAACTGTAGACTCAGGAACAGCACCAGATGCTATCGTACATGTAAAAAGTACTACACCGAGAATAATTCTTGAGAACTCCAATAGCACATCAGCCTTAGATAAAAACTACTTATATTTCAAAAATCTAGGTGACACTCAAATGGTTTTTGAAAATAATACGAGTGGTGTTGACTGGAAAGTCGGTAACACAGCAGATAGCTTCACAATTGTATCACCTAGTGTAGCGGGTACTGAGTTCAGCCTAGACATTAACGGCAACCTAACAACAATGGGAACTGTAAACGGTGCTTCAAGTCGCGCATTGAAAGAAAACATATTAAATATCGATACAACTCAAATACTAGATAAAATAGCGAATTTGGGTGTTTATACATGGAATTATATAAAAGAAAATGATGCAGTGACTCATCTTGGTCCTATGGCAGAAGATTTTCATGAAGCTTTCGGATTAAACGGTGATAAAACAGACAAAATATCATACACAGATATAAGCGGCGTAGCGCTAGCGGCGATTAAAGAACTAAAAAAAGAATCGGATGCTAAAGATTCTAGAATTACAGCTTTAGAAAACAAACTGCTTAAACTAGAAAGTCAATTAGTAAAAAACATTTCGAATAAATAAATGTGAAACGCTATAAACATTAGGTAAAAGTCATCTTTCTAGATGGCTTTTACAAAAAAAGTACATCATAAAAGGAATAATGATGAAAAAAAAGGCTATAGCAATTTGCCTGTCTTTAGGTATATGTGCATCTACACCAGGCAAAATTTTTGCAGCAGCAGACCCTATGATCGGTGAAGTAATGCTAGTCGGGTTTACTTTTTGCCCTTTAGGTTGGGTTGAGGCTAATGGACAACTACTTTCAATATCAAGTAACACAGCACTATTTTCATTGTACGGTACTATTTATGGAGGCGATGGCATAACAACGTTTGCGATTCCTGACTTAAGAGGTAGAACTCCAATTCATAATGGTACAGGGCCCGGATTGCAGCCGTATAGTCAAGGCAGCAAAGGTGGAAATGAATATGTGCTTTTGACCGAAGGTAATATGCCTATGCATAGCCACGCAGTGAATACCACCAACAAAATAGCAAACAAAAACGGCCCAGGAACAGACTTCTTAGCAGTTCCTGACATGCCAATCAATATCTACCATGAAGGGCCACCGAATAGAGTAATGGATTCAGGAATGATTGGTAACACGGGTGGAAGCCAGCCCTTACTCAAGCGAAGTCCTTACTTAACGATGAAATATTGTGTCGCTACTGTTGGGATATACCCTTCTAGAAGTTAGTTTGAAAAATAGATTTCTGCACCTTGTAATTAGCTTAACCAAAAAGAATATGATTTAGCTAATTACAAGGTAAAATATATTTTTTGGTTTTATGTTTACCCACCTAAGCAATTACTCCACTATGTCTTCCCGTCACCTTTAACAGCAATAATAGAAACCGTTGTTAGCCAATAGTTCATTCGAGTCAGTAGGATGGTTACTACAGATTAAATTCATCTTTGTTCTGAAACACCTTATACATAAACAGCAGTGACAACGCCACTTACATAACATTTGTAGTGGCTAACTAAAACTAACACCATTAAAAACCTTCTAATGATAGCCCAAGTAATAAAAATATCTAAAACAAAAACACAGCCACAATAAACTAGAAATTATTTACTCAAGAGGTAAACTATAAGAAATTAATTAGGATAAAAATAGATGAATCAACCTTTAATAATTGGTGGCCTTGGTGGAAGTGGTACAAGGGTGATTTGTAAAATTGCACAAGAGCTAGGTTACTTTATGGGTTCTGACTTAAATGCATCTGAAGATAACCTTACTTTCACTTACTTATTTAAAGAGATTACTTTTAAAACAGCTACGAGTAAACTTAAGCACCAAAAGCTGAATATTCTAGCCAAACACCTAACAGCTGAAAGGGTAGAATGGAATGAAAATGAAATACAAATATTGCATGAATGCTTGAGTAATAGACCTCTACATCCAGAGAAATGGGCTCAAAAGCGTTTAGATAAAATACTATGTTTGAATAGATCTGAAAATCACATGGAACATTGGGGCTGGAAAGAGCCAAATTCTCATATTTATTTAAGAGAAATTATCGATGTATTTCCTGGTTGCAAATATATTCACGTTACTAGAAATGGACTAGATATGGTTTATAGTTCAAACCAAAATCAATTACAATTATGGGGTGAGTTAGTGCTAGGCAGAGAAATAACAAATAGCCCTAAAGATGCATTTGACTATTGGCACAAAGTAGATAAAGACATTCGACAACAATCAGAGTCTCATCCTGAGAGAATATTGATGCTTAATTTTGATCAAATTTGCAACGCACCCGACATGATAATTAATGAGCTTATGGCCTTTCTTAAGAAAGACACTTTTGACAGGGATTCAATTAAGCAATTGATAAAAAAACCGAGCTCTATTGGGCGCTATAAATCATATGACAATAGCTTTATAACAACAGAGCAAGATAATTATTTAAGCGAAAATAATTTTTATGTAAAATGAATGAAGTAACAATTTTTAAGCTAATGAATTTATAAAACTAGCTTTTCTAATATTTTTTTACTTATCGTTTCAGCACCATTTTTTGTAATATGTACTGCATCATAATACAAAGGCTTATCATCAATAACAAAGAACACATCAACACCAGCAAAACCACCTGGTAAAATTTCAGGGGAAAAGTGAAAGATAACTACGGTTATAACAGCTAGCGCACGCAGACTGTTGATGTCTTTTCTAAATTCCATATCTACTGAGTAACTCCCATTTGCAAAAATATAAGATTAATTAAAAATAACAATAAAGCTGAAAATAATATAACCAGACAGTCTCCATATTAGATAACGGCTTTAAGTAGTAAACTTGATATTTGTTGGTGATATAACAAAATTGATTCTATGTCAATTAACCTTAATTCCTGTTCACTTCTTAAAAACTTTAAAATTAGATTTAATTCGCACTCCTTATCTTTCGCAAATACACTACCATTAATATATTTCCCTTCTGGAAAGTTAAAATCAAACTGAAACTCATCAGCTAATCTAGTGTTCGAATCTTCAAAGTACCAAGAAACGTATAACTTAAGCTTATCGAGCACTTTGCTGTTAAAGCAAGGGGCGATATTTTGTAGGTTGGAGAATGATAATAACCTATCGTTATAATGTTCATTTGGTATCATATCCAACCCGAGCCTATTACCATTCGCAATAACTTCTACTAAATGTTCATTATAAGCAGGGTTAATTACATTCAAACTTGTAGCATATTTCGTAAAGTAGTCTGCATTTAAATCTGATAGCCGGCAAAAATTTTTAGCTAAAGTGACGTTAGTCCCCCCACTAAGCAACTGCTCTACTTTAACTTTAATGTTTAGTGGCTTTAGCATAATAGCTAGTTGGCTATAATGCTTATACCAATCCAAGATGTTACGACCAGAACGTTGTCGAGCACTATCAAAACCCGTCAATACTGCAGCTATGTAGTAACGCTCGACACCGCTAAATAATATGGGATTAAAACAAGCTTTTCTTAATATATCATCTATTTCGATAAGCCTAGTTTTATCTCTAAAGATCCACTGAGAATAGGCCGACGCTAAAAATGCAGACTGAGGACGACAAAAACCTACTACAGTGACGCTTCTCGCGAACTGTTTTACATTAGTAGCTAACTTAACAATTGCGTTTAAATTTTGAAAAAAGAACTCATGGCTAATAATTACTAGCGGAAAGCTATTTACCAGTTTCTTTATTGCATCAAATAATTCATCTACTTCACCTGTTTCTAAACTATTACTTTCCATTGCTTTAATGGTATTAGGTGCAACTTTTATATAGCCCAGATGCCTACTTCGACTAGCATCTAGAAAAATTTTTTGAAGGCTAAAGGAACCACACTTTCCAGGACCAACATGTATAATCACTTTACAACGATTCATTTTACAATCTTGAAAAACTGCCCTATTTTCCAAAAGTAGGATTTACGGATATGCTCACGTTCTTGCTTAAATCGAGCTATATTGTCTATTAAGTGAGAATTTTGTTTTTGTATTTTTTTGTTTTTATTGGTTAATGTTCCAATTTGCGTTTCCTTTGTACGCAATATTTTTTCCAAATCTAACTTTTCATTAATAAGAATGTTTTTCGTTTGTTGTTGCTGTCTAAGCTCACTGCTTATTTCTAGTACTTGACTTATACTTTTAGAGACTTGTTGTAAACGGGTGGTAGCAGTTTTTTCAATGGATTTCATTTGCCCACTCATTAAGTCAATACTGTTACCATTTGCACCCGCCCTAACCGATAACTCATTTAAATTAGCATCTAACTGCTCGGAATAAACGTTATAAAGGTACTGTTGCTGATTCAACATACTGTTAAATTCTGATTTAAATACATTAAGTTCTAAGGATATATCTGCAGTGTGCTCTTCTATAATTTTAACTGTATCAACTTGAACTGAGTCAGTTCTTTTAGGATCTAGTACTTCACTACTAACTGTTGCAGCTAACTTTTGAATTTTCTCTTTTAGTTTTTTTTCATTGTTTAGCCCAAGCCTGTGAATCTGACAAGCCATATCAGACGATGCTAACCATTGGGCTTGTAGCGCGAACACACCAATATCAGATAAATGATTAGGTGAAGTTATCAAATTCAATTTACGAAATATATCATGGCTAAAACTCAGCACATTGCCATCTACAGACAAATTGTAACTATTTGTCTGACTGTTAATGAGCGACTTGTCTAGAAAATCATGAGCAAATGATTCAAGTTGACTCTCAACATAACTAATTGAAAAATATTTTGCTATCCGTACCAATTGACTCTTAGAATCAGCTACAAATTCATTAAATTCTATAAAGACTACCTTATGTTTTGCTAGTTCAGAGAAGTAGTCTAAGTTATGGTGTAACCACAATAACTGACCTTCAATCAGTGGCTTTTTATCTCTTTTAAGTAATGATTTCATTACGTCAATTGGGCTTCTATATACAAAAATATAATTAGGCTTGATACCCAAAATTTCAAATACATCTGACCAAAAGGGAAATAGTCTAATTATACGTGGATCTTTAATGCATAAATCTGATTTTGCATTATTTAACTTATGTTCAATAAGTAATAGTGCTTCGTTTCTAAGGTTGATAATTTCTGGTTGATGATGCCATTGTTCTGGTAGCAGGCCTAAATAATCCCAATTAACATTAAGTAACTTAAATAACTTGTTATTTAAGCCAACTATATCAGTGTCTTCCCAATGACCCTTTTGATTACTTTCAGACTCTCCCATCAACTTATTACCAAAATCTAAGCCCAACGAATTAATACCCGCTGAAATTAGGCTGGTACCGCTTCGGTGCATGCCAAGAACAATATAAAGCGCCTTATCCATTACTCTTCTCCACAGTTCATGCTTCGACTAATTCTAAATACTGCTGGGTTTCGACAACTCTACATTTTATTGCATTACTTGAACTAGAAAGTTGATAGTTAAAACCAACATGCCCTTCCCTTGGGGCTCCCAAAGAAGACATTACCACATTAAAATCCTTAGCAACCAACTCGACGACCACTTGATTACCATCAATAATTTCTAACAACAAAGGTTTGTCAGTTTTACTCCGAAAAGCCCAGCCCTGTAATTTGTTATTGTTATTAATTGAAAATTGACCATGCGAGAATTCTAAACCTCTGCGTGCTAAACTCGACCTTAATTCAAGTAACTTCACCGCTCGCTGGTAAAGAATATAGTCTTGTTGGTTTAGCGCACGAATTTCATCTAAAATATTATCATCAATTCTATCCAATTGCTTTGCTGGCGCAATATTTTCACTTAACTGGGGTATTTCTATTGAAAATACACTCTTAAAGAGAGCAATAGATAATTCATATTGCTCAGTTATCCCAACTAGCCCAATGGATGCTAAAGGGACAGATCTTAAATAGCGGCTCTGAGTATTTATATTTCGATTTTCAGAAGCAAACTCGATTAAAGAACATTTTAAATTTTTATGACGCTGAAAGTGTTTATATTCCGAGATAACTCGTTCTACAGGATCACGTAAAAAGGTAACAAAATTGACACAAGGGATAATTCTAATATATTTTTCTACCGGGAAATGTCCAGCTAATACATCAATATCCTGATTAAATAAGTACTTTTTAAACTCAAATTTATCTTGCTTTTTATAAACATATTCGAGTACTGAACTCGATGTCTCTTTTGCTGATACTGTATAGTCATTTAAAACATTTTTCATTCCAAATATGGAAACTAAACCAGTTCTAAAGCTAGTTCCTGCGGATTTAGGTATATGTGAAAATACAATAGGTCTACTTTTTAACATCAAAAAGGCCTTTAAAAGTTGTACCTGTACTAATTGAGTCTATTTTCTTCAACATAGCTTTATTTTCTTTCTCTAATAAGCTAATTCGTTTGAACAAGGTTGTAAATAAATAAGAACTTATCTTTACTGTATTCTCATTAGTATATTTGAATTCTTCCTCCAAAAAAGAAGGTTCATCCAAGAATAGTTCGCCACTTTCTCTACCTAAATAATTTTTAGCAATTTCAGAATATTTTTCTTTATTTGCCTCGTATATTTTCTTCTGTGTATTTTTAGACAAAATACCGTGAGAGTGGTGAATCCTCTGACTATCACTAGCATATAGATCCGTAGAGTAATCAAGAAGCGGCTTAGATAATACTTGAGCAGTTTTTACATCTTTGCACACCGAATTTGAAATACTTTTAAAGTGCAAAGCATCAGGCGAAAGACGTGAATTTGAGTTTTTCTCTGGAAAACATATATTATTCGGCAATTCAACATTTAGTGCCCCAAAAAAATCACTAAAGATGTTACCATCTTTAAATTGTGACTTTTCAAACACTCTGACAATTATATTCTCTTTGCCAAAAACAGAAGAGAACTTCAGAAGTTGATCTGGTAAATTATTTTTATAAGCATCAACAAATTCTTCAATTGTTTGTCCCGTTCTTAAAGAGCCTGATTTAACCCATTGTTCATAAACACTTTGAATCCATTGATCTTGACGTCTAATGTAAAAAATAATCTTTATATTAAAATTACTGAATAAAGTATTGATCTTCTCGAAAAATAATGAGCCATCTTTTGCAGAAATTCTTGAATGAAAATATTCTGATGTTAAGAGTATTTTTTTAGATTTACTACTGGCAATACTTTTCCATAACGGCCACACATCAGTACTTCGGTGAGCCCCCCAAGCACTTAATTTGTGATGGGCAATAGAACCATCCGAATGAATATTCCCTTCTTCTGGAATATAAATCCCTTTATCTGACAATAATGATTTGTTTAAGTACAAAAAATCTTGAATTGCTGTAGTCCCAGTTTTCCCTGCACCAACATGTATATATAAAGTTTGTTTCATTTTATTATCTCTTTAATCTTTCCATTACCACACAAAAGGCTTTATCCCAGTCTAGTAGGTTAAGTGATTTTACCCCTTGATCCCTTTTATCTGACCAAGTTTTTGTATCTTTAATCAAGTCATGCATACGTTGAGCAGCGATTTCAGGGACAGGCTCAATAAGTAAACTGTTTTCATGATTCAATAGCCAAGTATTTGATTCATTTAGGTTTGTCACCGTCACACAACCGCTGGCCATGTACTCAGGTGGCTGATATGAGGGATGAGGGGTCATCATATAAACTAAACCTAAATCAGCGCTTCGATATAACTCCGCAACTTCCTCCATAGTCTTAAGTAGACCACGATTTTCCAAAACGCCATCAAGATCATAATCAGCTTCATTCCAATCTTCACCTACGGAAATGATCTCTACTGCGTCACCTAACTTTCTTTTTAAGGCTTTCAAAGTCTGTGTACCTGTCACAAAACAATTTCGTGGGTTACTCGGTCTACCATAAAAAACAACCCTTGCAGGTTTGCCTATGGCTTTTTTGTTAGCGTCAGGGAAATACAGCGAGGTGTCGACACCAGGAGTAAAGATGGTTACATCATCACTGTATTGTTTAAATTTATTACCTACACCTTGCGTATTGGCAATACAAGAAAAGCCAAAACGATATGTCTGTTCTATTGCACCATATATACCGCCAGCAGGATAAAAGGTAGGCTCATAATCCTGCATTAAGTAAAACTTTCGTTGTGTTTGATTATACTTTAATTGCAGATATGCGGTTGTCCAAAGAGTACAAATACAAGCGTTTGATGCTGGTATAACCGTTATATCGTCGACACCACGCTTAAATACAGCAACCGTATATTTAAGTGTTGGGAAATTAGTTGATAATGATTCACATAATTCTGATGTAGGTAAGTCTCTTCCCGAATAGGAATAAATAACGAATTGATTTAGGGTACCCCACTGTTCTGAGAACTTTTGTGCGAGCATAAAAGCAGTTCGAACTCCACCTTTAAGAGCATGGGAAACTGGGGGTAAAAACCAAGTAATCACTTTATTTACTGTCGGTTGCAGCTTACCTACCTCGATAGTTTCCGTATTAGCTACCATATCGCTGAAAGTGGCATCAGCTAGACGAAGTAATCCTATTTCATCTTTCATCGCTTTATTCATTTATTATTACTTCCATAGAAATATTCATTAGCTAACAACCTTACTCTAACTAACGCAGGATGCCCTTCCATAATCTTTATTGACTGTGTAAGTCTGTCGGTACCATGTAGTAATTTTAATTTATTACTCCCTTTCAGCATCAACTCTGCTCGGACTTTATCATCAGAATAACTCGCAGATTTTTTATGATAAACAAAGGCATTTAAAGCAATTTTTAAATCATAACCTGCATCCCCAGCTCTGAAACAGAAGTCATTTTCTTCACCATACCCATTAGGAAATGATGACTCATCGAATCCACCTAGTTCTTTTGCTACAGATGTTCGAATCAATTGACAAAAACCATGAATTAAGGGGACTGAAGGGCTTACAGAATTAGAACTCCACGAATTAAGTAATTCATTTATATGCTCTAAACTATGTTCTGATAAGTCATTAATTGCAGTTTGACTTGCATTACCTTTAATCTCTGGTATCGATTGAGTACTCGCAGCATTTGAAAGTGGACCAACAATACCTATTTTCTCGTTAGAAGCGCAAAGTAAAACCAGTTCAGTTAAAGCGGTAGAATACAGTTTCGTGTCACTATTGAGCATTAAGAAAAATGGATTTTTTACTAATGACATACCTACATTTGCACTTGAACAGTAGCCTCTTGCAGGGCCTTCGTGACTATTTAAAAAACAAATTTTACTGTGTTGCTCTGTAAAATAATTTAAATACTCTTTAGTGGCTAAATTGGAACCGTCATCAATAATGATTATTCTGTCCAAACCCTCTATAGAAGCTACAACACTTTGTAGACAATCTTTTACTTCTTCTAAAGCATTGTGCACACAGATAATAATATCTACAGCGGGTCTATCCACTTTGACTGTGGTTTTAATATTTCTAGGTTTTTTAATTTTGTCTTTAACATTAGATAACTTTGAAAATCGACTTCCTGAATTATTCGCATGCCCTAGGTAGGCAAACTCTCTACTATCTCTTAAAGAAAGCTTTTCAATCATTAAAGCACACCAATCTAAATCGTTTACCCAAAGAGCAAAATTTACACCTAGCTGATCTCTGTGGCTAAACCTTTGAATTTGAGCCCACCAACATGCAAAAAAGTCGTGGCTTTTTTTATTTTTTAAATTAGTTATAAAAAAGTTAGTCTCGATTAGGCCATTTTGTTTTGGATATTTTTGAGCATCGTAAAACTCCATTTGTTTCTCAACTCTGCCCGTTCGATCCCGTCCAAAATCAAGTAATACTTGAGCTTCGTTATAGACACAATGCCTCATCGGATGATCTATACTCCCGATAACCGTATTAGATTTGCTGTAACTATCAATATAATGTTTTATACACCCTTTAATAATAACATTGGCATCAATCCAAATTGCGGTATCATATTCGGATAAATAAAGATGTGGATTTGTCTTTATTCTGCGCGCCATTCTAACAGGCTCTGGATGCCAGTAATCTATTGCTCTTACATCCCAGAAGCCTTTTGAATCAAGTTCTGAGTCTGAAAATAAAACATAATCAAAATCTGGATCAAGAAACTCATGACAAACAACATCGTCATACCCACCAGTTAAAGCTGTGAATATAACTGTTTTATTGTTTTTACCTTTATTTTTTAAATATTGATTTATTTCATCTGATAAATCTTTGTCTTGAGCATACGGCCATTGCCCTGGGTAGTACCTTGTTAAGTTGTGTGGTCTGTCTGACTTAACTTGTAAAAGGTCATATCCAGATTGATGACACACTTCGCCAAAAATCCTTTCTATAGCATGTGCAGTAGTCCCATCAACCTGACCTGATTCTGTAGGAAAATCATCATAAGTTAATCCTGCAGTTAATAATGGTTTTAACGCTGCGCTTCTGGCCCAAAACATTGAACCTGCAGGGAATATCGTAAGCTTATCTTTTGAAATTGTTAACCCAATTCTATTTGAAAGTAGCTCACTAACATTATAATTAGTTCCCCATGAAATCTGTCCCTTTAATGAGTAGTGATACTCTGGAAACAACATTCCAATATTTTTACTTTCATTGAAAATTGACATTATATGGTTAATCAAACTTTCGGAGCCTAAAAGATTACCTAAAAGCTGCCGTCTCCAATCTGATTTATGAATATTATGTGGGCTTTTTTTAGTATGAAAATGAGCTATATATTCATGTTTTTGCAACTCTTTTGCAAAGCCGACTACAAATGCAGCAATATCTCTACCTTTATTTTCAAACACCTTCACAGTAACGTTTGCATTAGGTAATTTCATTACTAAAATACTGCTCAACTCTTTAACGTTGGCATGTTCTGTCACAGAAATATAGAGGCTAAATTTAAATTGAATCGCGGACAAGAAATCTATAAATTCGTCTAAAAATTCAATATAGTGAAGATGTATATGGATCCCAACATCCGGCTCTAGTTTCTTTTTTGACTTATAATGCTCGTAATTTAAGATAATGCAAGGAGAGTTGGGTATAGCTGATAAAGTGTAATCCTCTACATCATAAGCGGGCGAAGGGCTTAACTTAATTTTTGTGCCATGCATGTCAACTTCATTAACAACTAAGCCTTTACTTGGATTGTCACATTCTAATACTGTAGAAGTATCTGAATTTATTATTAGCGTTCGTTTAGTTAAACGTAACTCTTCTTTACCATGCAAAATATAATGGATTAAAGGGTTAATACCGCAATCTTTAACATCTTTATTAGAAGACAAATAAAATTCTGTACAAAATTGCTCACTTGGATCTCTCAGCTCTTTCCAGCCATGATAAATATAATGTTCAACCGGGTCGATATTATGCTGTAAAACATCTGGATTAGCTGATAAGTAATACTGACTATCGAACAAACCAGAACTCTTAATTAGTTCTAACTGCTTCGCCCGAGTATATTTCCTTTTTATAAATTTAATCATCTTTGCTTTCAAGTTCCTTTATCCAACTTTGATTGTCAAAATACCATTCAACGGTTTTTTTAATCCCTGTCTCAAACGATTCAACAGGTTTATAACCCAGCTCTGCTGTCGATTTACTGGCATCAATGGCATACCGTCTATCGTGACCAGCCCTGTCTTCAACATAAGTAATTAACGCAGTCGAATTAGCTTTAATTGCTGATTTTGCTTGTGGAAATTTGCTTGATAGGGAATGGTTATTTGTAAACTCTGCATTAATTAAATGACAAACCACTTTTACAATATCGATATTCGCCCATTCATTATGGCCACCAATATTGTAGTTCTCACCTACTTTACCTTTATTCAATACTAGCTCGATGCCACGCGCATGATCTTCAACGTATAGCCAATCACGAATTTGTTTACCATCACCGTAAATAGGTAAGGGCTTATCATTAAGTATGTTGGTGATAATAAGCGGTATTAGTTTTTCAGGAAAATGATATGGTCCATAATTATTTGAGCAATTTGACGTAGTAACATTTAACCCATAAGTGTGATGATAAGCTCTTACTAGATGATCTGACGCAGCTTTACTTGCAGAATATGGCGAGTTGGGTGCATATTGGGTTTCTTCTGTAAAAGCTGGTTCATCTGGCGACAAAGTGCCATATACTTCATCAGTACTGACATGATGAAAGCGATGCTCAAGTGCCGATTCACCTTGAGATTTTGGCGTATCAATCCATACTTTTTTTGCGGCTTTTAACAAACTATATGTGCCAATGATGTTGGTTTCAATAAAAGCATCAGGGCCTGTTATTGAGCGATCGACATGTGATTCTGCCGCAAAGTGCACTAAGGTATCGATGTTATGATCAATGAGTAATGCTTCCACCAAAGGAGTGTCACAAATATCCCCTTTTACAAAAATAAACCGCTTGTCTTCTAATACATCATTTAAACTTGCTTTGTTGCCTGCATAAGTTAGCGCATCTAGTACGACTACATTATCCTTTTCGTTATTCTTGAGCCAATAATGTACAAAATTAGCACCAATAAAACCGGCTCCGCCAGTGACTAGAATGTTACGCTGTGTCATTTTACTTTCCTACTACTGAATTATTGCTTTTATTAATTTGAATAAATTTTTAATTATGACATTACAAATTTGATTTAAGCATATTTTTCAATTGCTTCTGCCAATGTATAGTATTGATTTTCGACTGTCTTTCTGCCTCAGTTTTATCTAATACACTATAGTTTGGTCGCTTGGCAGGCGTTGGGTACTCACTAGCCAATATTGGTCTTATGGGTATTTTATTTTTAAGTATGCCTTGTTCAAAAGCAAGCTCTTGAATGGCTACAGCAAAGTCGTACCATGAAGTCACCCCAGCGTCAGTCCAATGTAAAATATTCGTCGCTGTTTGCTGTATAGGCTTGGTAATAAATCTGTTTTCGATGAGGCCCCAAATCATTCTGGCCAAACCATCAGCCCAGGTTGGTGTGCCAATTTGATCATAAACAATATTGAGCTTGTCGCGCTCTTGCATTAAACGAAGCATTGTTTTTACAAAGTTATTACCAAATTTAGAGTAGACCCATGCGGTTCTAATAATAATGGCATTGAAGGGCATAACTGATAGTAATTTATGCTCACCTTGTAACTTTGTGTCTCCATAAACACTGATGGGTGCCGTTTCATCTGTTGGTAAATAAGGCTGACATGCATTGCCGTTAAACACAAAATCTGTAGAAATATGAATCAAACCAATGTTGTTAACAGAGCAAACTTTAGCAAGGTTTTCGGTACCTATTGCATTAACAGAATAGGCCAATTCTTTTTCTGACTCAGCCTTATCTACTGCAGTATAGGCAGCTGCATTAATAATAATATCGGGATTTACTTCCGATACAACCTTATTAATTTTGGCAATATCAGTGATGTCTAAGTCTTTTGAGTCTAAAGAAAAAACTTTAATATTATTAGGTGCAGTGTTCGCTAACTCACTTGCTAACTGCCCCCCCCTACCTGTTATCAATACTTTAATTGGCATACTAAAAACCTGTCAATGTGGGAGCGTTAGAGAAAGCTAAACCCAATTCATCTTTTTCAGATAATAATGGGTTTTTGTGGTTTTCTAATGGCCAATTAATTGCGAGAGATGGATCATCCCATTTAATGGATACTTCAGCTGATGGGTTATAAATATCGGTACATTTATATACAAATTCAGCTGAGTCAGAGGTGACAAAAAAGCCGTGAGCAAAACCTTCTGGTACCCATAATTGACGTTTATTCTCGGCTGATAATATTACCCCAACCCATTTGCCAAAGGTTTTTGAATCACTGCGCATATCAACGGCAACATCAAACACTTCACCACTCGTCACTCGCACTAACTTACCTTGAGTATTTTCTGTTTGATAATGTAAGCCACGTAATATTCCATTGGATGATTTACTGTGATTTTCTTGTACAAAGACTCGCTCACCGCAGTGTTGATTAAATAGCTCGGTGCGGAACGTCTCCATGAAAAAACCACGGTCATCACCAAATACAGCAGGCTCGATAATCTTTACATCAGGTATATTGGTTTCAATAAATTTCATATTATGTATCTACACTTTTATACGTTATTTGTACTGAGTTATTAGAATACTTTCTGTTCAAGCATGTTTAGCAAATATTGGCCATAACCCGATTTTTTTAACGGCATGGCTAAGTCCCGTAATTGCTCCTCAGAGATGTAACCCATTCGGTATGCAATTTCTTCAGGGCAGTTCACCTTTAGACCTTGTCGTTTTTCTATGGTTTCAATAAACTGTGCAGCCTGCAGCAAGCTATCATGGGTGCCAGTATCAAGCCAAGCTGTACCACGCCCCATAAGTTCAACATTAAGATTACCATTAATAAGGTAGCGCTCAATCACATCTGTTATTTCTAGTTCGCCTCTTACCGATGGTTTAACTTCTTTAGCAAATGCCACGACATTATTATCAAAAAAGTATAAACCTGGAACTGCATAATTTGATTTAGGATGTTCAGGCTTCTCTTCAATTGAAACAACTTTCCCTTCTGAGTTAAATTCTACAACGCCGTAAGCTGTTGGATTTGATACATGATAACCAAATACTGTTGCTCCAATTGATTGCTGACTCGCGTGCTGTAACGAGTGCGATAACTCATGGCCATAAAATAAATTATCACCTAGTACTAATGCTGCACTAGCACCATTTAAAAACTGTTCAGCTAGTATAAAGGCTTGAGCGAGTCCGTCTGGAGACGGTTGAGCTACATAATCAAAACTTATGCCCCAATCTTTACCATCACCTAATAAGGCTTGAAAACGAGGTAACTCATCTGGTGTTGCAATAATTAATATCTCTTTAATTCCTGCATTCATCAGCGTGGATATTGGATAATAAATCATTGGTTTATCATAAACAGGCATAAGTTGTTTACTGACAACTTTGGTTAGGGGATATAATCGAGTACCTGACCCACCGGCCAATATAATTCCTTTTCTATTCATATTAAATCTTCACTTCTTCCTGTTTATTTTCTAAATACTTAGCCATCACTTCTTTAGTCGGCCCCAAAGCCATGGTTTTACCTTTTTCTAACCAAAGGCAACGACTGCATAATTTGTTGATTTGCTGGATACTATGAGATACAAAAATGACCGTTTGTTCACCAGATATCTTATTGAGCAAAGCATTCTCTGCTTTTTGTTTAAAGGCATTATCACCAACGCTTAATGTTTCATCAATAAGCAAGATATCTACCTTAGCAATAATTGCTGAGGCAAATCCTAGTCGACTTCTCATCCCTGATGAATAGGTTTTTACTGGTTGATCAAAAAAATCACCTAACTCAGCAAACTCGCCCACTTCATCAGCAAGCACTATAGATTCTTTTTTGGTATAACCATTAAGCATACAGCTAATCAATGCATTATCACGCCCACTCAGATTATTATTAAACCCTAAACCTAAAGCTAATAACGAACGAGATATCTCTTTGCCACAAGTCAAGTTACCACTGTCTGGCAACAATGTTCCTGCAAGCACCTTAAGTAAAGAGGATTTTCCTGAACCATTTCGGCCTAGTATGCCAAAGACCTCGCCACGCTTAATGTCGAAACTGACGTTATCTACCGCTTTATAATTAAATTGTTGTAAAAAACCAATTCTACTTTTGTATTCTAGTGATAGTGAATCAGCTTTTAAAATAACATCTGACATTACATAAACACCCGTCTAGTCAAAACGCCATCAAACTTTTTAAGCGCACCAAAACCAATAACATTAAGGATTACCGATATCAGTAACGCGGGCATAAAAGCTAACCAATGTAATATTTGCCCATGCATTAACACTTGCCTGTAGCCATCTATGATTACTGCTAAAGGATTGAACAGTAATATTGCTTTCTGTAATTGTGGGTCAGCAATATCTCCAATACTCCAAAATATCCCTGAACAAAACATTAATCCCATCATAAACATTTGCAAAATTAGCCTAAAGTCAGGTAGATAAGTCACAAATAACGCAAAACAGCTACTAACACCACAAATAAGCAAATACTGTAATACAATCAGAGGCACTATCTGCCACCAGAGTCCAAAGTGGCTGTAACCACTTAAGACGACAAAAAGTAACAGGACACCAAAAGTCACGAACTGCTGATAGGCAACTTCATTTATGTTTACCATTGGAAATACAAATTTAGGAATGGCGCGCTGATTAATGAGTCCTCTATTTTCAATTAAGGAATTTGCGGCAGAAGTGACACTTTTTGAAAACCATAGGAAAGGAATTTTCCCGATGATAAGGAAAATTAAAAAATCCTCACGCCCTCTATGCAGTAAAAACTTAAAGACAAAATAAAACATCAGCACAAATAGTAAGGGCTCAAGAATCCACCAGATATAGCTTAATACTAACGTATTCGCCTTCGACTTTAATTTCATTCTTGCCATCAGATGAATCAGTGGCAAATATTGGAAAAAGGACATTTAACTTTTTTCCTTAACTTCGGCTGCTTGTTGATTTTTTTCAATGGCTTGTTCTAATATTGAGACCTTTTGAACCAGCCTTTCAAGCTTCACCCTATCTTTTGTGCTTCGAATATCGCTTAACAAGGCTTTCAATAGCAAAATCATGCAAGCAAAAAGAACTGGCAGAATAGGCGGGTAACCTATACCAAGCAATTTAGCAGCATAATCCGATAACTGAGGAAATAAGCCTAGGATTAGAATTAAAATAGACAAAAATGTCCATCTAAGCGCTGAACCAGGCAAGATTGTGTCTCTCCTTACAAGAAGGAAAGCAGTAGCAAAAAAGATAATTGCTATGACTGCGGTGAAGAGTTGGTAATTATGCATTATATTTTTGTTTATTCATTAAAATTAGATTATGTTGTTTTTTTATTTTACTTATACATAGTAAACTTGTGTGGGCCATATAATAAGCAACGGCCCACCAAGAATGAAAAATTCTTGAGATACCATCTTCCCTAGGTTTCATAGGTACTTTTAATTCTGTAAAAGTCAAACCGTGATTTTTAAGCATTAAAAGCACACCAACGTCCTGGTACTCGAGTAATGTCGCCTCTTTTCCACTTAGAACGTCTATAGCTTCAGCGTTATAAACTCTCAATCCCGAAGTTATATCAAATATCTTAATGCCTGATAACAGCCGAAAAAATCGCCAAGCAATGTGGCGGGCTAAACTCCCTCGCTGAGTGCAAGAGCCAACGACTACATCACAATTTGTTTTAGTTTGATGCTCAATTAACATAGTCAAAGTAGCAGGCAAGTGCTGCCCATCTGCATCAAAAGTAATAACCCTTTTATATCCAAGGCTATGGCAATATCGAATGCCAGTTTGCATTGCTTTCCAAGCACCTAAATTTACTGTTAAAGATAATAAAGTCACCTTGGGAAATTTTTTTACTTCTTCACGCGTTTTATCAGTACTACCATCATCGACCACAATGATGTCAAAAGCGTTTAGTCTCTGTAAGGAACTTATCACTTTACTTATAGTTTTTTCTTCATTAAAAGCAGGAATAACAACAGCTTGCCTCATTAATATCCCCATCATACAATCAGATAATTATTCTTATTTAAAGTTCGGATATTATAGCAAGTTAACAAGATAAGTGTGCATAATAAATGATTAGAGCAATTAACATACTCTTAACTGGTTATTGCGTATTTACTTGCTTCAAACTCTGCATTTGTTGATAAAGCTGTAATATCACTTTATCTTCTTCTTTAATGACCGCAAATTCTTCTAATAACTTCATTGCTTTTTCTTGCTCACCCATTTTCCAAAGCACTGAACCTAGTTGGTAGGTCGCAAAACCATTTTTAGGGTCTAAACGTAAAGATTGATTTAATAAGCCTTTAGCAAATCCAAGACGACCAGCTTGAATATGACTAACTGCAATCAAAGCCATAATCTCGCTCCTATCTTTTCTTCTATGTCCATTAGTGTATTTCATCACTAGGGTTGTTAATGGGCCTGCTGATTCATATTGGCCTAAGGTATATAACACTCTTATATAATCTCTAAGTAGGTCAAAACTAACTTGGTTTCTTGTAGCACTTAAGTTTATTGCTGCTTCATATTCAGCCAATGCTTCAACCGGTTTGTTATCATTAACATAAACAGAGGCCAGCATTGTATGTGCTCTAATTGAATCAGGGGCTATTGATACTTCATTTTTAGCAAACGCTAATTTATCGGCCCATAAAACATTTCGTTCCAGAGTTAAGTATCCTAAAACCCCTAATATTATTAAGCTCGCCAGAATTTGAATTTTATTTATTTTTTCTAACACCAAGCTTGATAAGATCCCTGCGAGTATGATCACAAGGCCAACATTTGGTAAATATGTACGATGTTCAAACCCCACGTCGGTAATAGGAATAATACTAGATTCTATAATATGAGTGATGTAATAAAAAAGGATACCTAGCGCTATCAATGGATTATTTTTTTTAACTAATACCGCAAATAAAATAGCGGCTACATGACCAACAATAGCAGCAATGGTTACCTGAGAAGTTATGCCCTTATTAATGATATTGGCATAATTAAGCTGCAATCCGGTAGGTATAAAAAACTTTAAAATATAATCCCACAATATGATTAATTGTGTAGAGAAATATTCTGCACGACTAATTAACGTCGTCTCTTTAGTTGCACTATCAACAGCGGAAAAAAAGGAAGGGAAAGGATTGAATAAGTAAGTAGCACCTAAAATGGCGACAAAACTAACTGACAATAAAATAAGTAGCTTTTTAAAACTCTTATTTGCAAAGAAAAAACATTCCAATAGCAAAATAACTAAAGGTAGAGTTGCAGCATTTTGCTTAGTTAGCATAGCCAACATTCCACAAACTATACAGACCACAGTTGCAAAATACCTTGTTGTCTTGGTTGTTGACAACCTAGCAATTAAGTAAGCAACACAGGCAAAAATATAAAACAATGTAACTAAAGAAGCTAAACGTTGAACAATATAAGTGACTGCTTGTGTATTCAATGGATGCATTAAATATAAACAAGCTAAGAACAATGGTATCCAAAACTGGTAAGTGACAGCAGTAAGTTGCCTGTATTTTAAACTATCGTTAAGTTTAACTTTATTTGCATTGGCCACAAACAACAATTTAATAAAAGTATAAATCGAAAAACTAACAAAAACATGTATTAGAATATTAATTAAACGAAAATGTAGCGGTTCAGCGCCTACGTATACCGTATTTAATGCAAAAGAAAAATAGCCAACAAATCGTAACCCGTAGCTTTGTAAAAGGTCAGCGACTTCGATAGAAGATAATTTAGCATTCCCTGTGATCGAGCCAAAATCATCAAGGTAAAATGGGGCATTTAATGCAGGGTAGTAACAAATAAAACTAAGCCCTAAAAGCAATAAAAAGCAATATAAGCTCGTTTTATTTAGTACCACTTTTGACTCCGACAAGAAATTGAAATAAAAAAAAAGGCGACCTAAGTCGCCTTTTATTAACAAATACTAAGGATTAATTACTTAATACCTTTGTATTGGCTGTTGTTTACCATGCCACGGTCAGAACCGTTAACATTGTAAGCAGAGTATACTGTGATGTCATCTTCAGGAGAGTTAACAGTTACAGTAAATGCAACTTTTAACTTATCATCAGAAGCTGAATCGCCAAGGATACATTCTTTAAGCTCGGCAGTAAACTTAGTAACAGTACCAGCTGTAGCAGTTACGCCGTAGTCAGCAGTAAGGTCACAAGTTCCACCCATACCAGCTTCATCATACCAATCGATGAAGATTGAACCGTCTTGAGAACCACGGTTATCAACATATACGATTTGGCTAATGTTAGCACCGTAAGGCATGTAAGGAACGTGAACGATAGAACCGTTCAGAGTCCACTCACCAGCATTAAGGTTAGAACCAGCGTCAAACACACCTAGAACATCAGTTGCTAAAATACCATCATTTAAGACAGAACCAGCAATAGGAGCGTTATAGAACTCGTAGTTAACGTCAGCAGTAAAGCTTTGTGGTGCTTTAAGAGTACCAGTACCGTTTGGAGTAATAACAAACTGAGCTGAAGTAGTTAAAGTACCTGCTGCATTGTAAGTATAAGTTGCAGACATTTTGTCAGTTGCAACAACAGTATTAAGACTATCATTGTTTGCAATAACTGAATTGTTTGTAAAATCACCTTTCAGTACGAATACTTGGTTTTCTACAGTAGCAACTTCTGGGTCAGCAGTAGTTGTAGAAGCAGCCCAAGCGATACCTGGAGTTTCTACAGCAGCAGTGATAGTTACTACATCAGTTGTACCTGAAACGAAAGCTTTACGCTCTTGCTCGATATCAACAACTTGTGATGCGCGACCAGTCGAATCGATAGTAGAACCACCGAATTGATCTTCTGAAGTAGCAACAGGCTCAGTAACTTTATTACCATCGACGTTAGTACCGTCAACAAGTTGGAAGTCAACTGAGAAATCTACGCCACCAGCAAGAATGTCAACAACATCAACTTCGTAACCAGTGAAAGAAGTGATAGAACCGATAGTGTTTAACTGATCAGAACCTGTATCTAAGTTAGTAAGACGGTAAGTAGCAGTAGTGTCAGTGCTATCTAAAAGACCCCAAACACCTGTAGCTGTTGCGCCAGTAGTTCCAGAAGGAATTACTGAATCCATGTCAACAGAAGCAGGCCATGTAACTTGAGTGTTGCCACTTAGCTCAACCAACATACGGTCACCAACCTGTAGAGCAGCACCATGTGCAATCTCAACAGTAGCGCCATTTACAGTACCAGTCTTTAACTCTAAACCTTGCTTAGAGAAAGTGCTATTTGGCACAGTAACAGTAGGTGTAGCAAGAGCTGCACTACATACGGAAGCTAGCGCAAGTGCCAGCGTAGTTTTTTTAAAAGACATTCTTATCTCCAATTTCATGAAATTGGGAACGAAATACAAGCGTCGCTTGCTGTTGTTCCGCATTTACTTTTTTTATCCTAAAAAGAGTAAGATGCGAATTATTTCCGCACCCACGTTGAACTCTAAAATACCACGTAGATCATGTCAACACTTGACTAGCTCTAATCTCGGTTTTTTTCAACATTATTTAATAATAATTAATAATTGTTCATTATTAGTACTGTTTTGTTACGTTATGACCAAAAATAGACAAATGTTAACTTAATTAGTAATTAACAAACTTAAATTAGCTATTCGTTAATTACTGGAACACAATATGATAAAAGCATCATCCTCGGGGATAATAGTAATTTGTTGTCTTATTTGCAAACACCAAAACACCAAAAGATGATATTTATCAAAATGGTTCAATATTTACTCACTAGCTTGAGAGAAACACTCGCTAATAAGACAAATTTTTGACAGAATTTGTAAGATCCCGTTAATTTAAAGATGACTAACAATTAAATCTTACAATTAATCCACAACTGTTTCTAAAGGTGAATTTTTCATATCTATGTCACTTGCTTGCGTCGAGCCAGGAATTACTAAATTTTGGAACCCTTTCGCAAAGCTATTCTTTATTTCTCCCCATTTATCTGATCGCTCTACAACACGTGGGGTAACCAACATGACTAATTCAACACGGCTTGTAACTTCTTTTTGCCCTTTAAACAAATTTCCAATAAATGGAATATCGGCAGCCCATGGCGTTTCATCACTTTGTTGATCTATATTTTCACTTATCAATCCACCGAGAATGATAGTAGACCCACTATCGGCAACGACTTCAGTTTGAAGCCTTCTTTCTGATATATTTGGATTGCCACCGGTGCCACTTGCTTCAGTCGCACTTGATATTGATTGTGTAATTTCCATTATCACAACACCTTGTGCATTCACTGTAGGTGTAACAGACACATCTATACCGGTTTTTCGGTAAGCTGAAGCTGTAGTTTGTGAACCATTTCCACCAGTTGGGTCATCTGTTGTTTCACCAATGATAGAAATATCATCACCAACTACAATGCTTGCTGAAACACCATCGCGCACTAACAATGAAGGGTTTGATAATACATTTACAAATTGGTTCTTCTTAAAAAAATCAACGCCCAAGGAGCCATTGACACCCTCTAGAGCTAATTTAAAACTATCCCCTCCAGAACCTAACTTGCCACCAAGGGATAAATCACCCTGACTTAAAGCCCATTCAACCCCATATTGAAAAGTCCCCTCTAATTTAACTTCTGCAATAATAATATCTAACATTACCTGTTTAGGTAAAATATCAAGTTGGTCAATCAGCGGCATGATGTTCTGATATTCTGTGCCTGTCGTATAAAATATTAATTGATTGGAACGTTCATCAACAACGAAACTCATTTTGTCACTACTCGCGCCGATTTTAGACTTACTAGCAGTTGGTGCTTTCCCCGTACTTTCAGACACCTTGCGAATGTTACTTGTTGAAGAGCTAGAGCTCGACTCTCTTTGCTGAGCGGCAGCCGTATCAGTGCTAGCCTTAGCGCCTAATAAAGACGATAAACTTTCCCCTATGTCAGATGCTCTAGCATATTGTGGCTGATAGGTATAATACCTAAAACCTGACCCTGCTTTCGGTTTATCTAATATTTGTGCCCAATAACGAATTCTATTTAGTATTATTTCGTCAGAGGTAAAAGCAGCAACCGCACCAATTTGTGAAATAGGGACTAAAACTGCATTTTTATTATCGGGCTTAACAGCTGAGATGGGTACACCTTCATTTTCTAATAGTGCTGTTATATCTTCAATAAAGTCACTAATCTCAATAAAGGTTAAGTTAATAAGCCCTATGTTTTTACCGCGATTTGCGGGAGCATCAAGTAAATTAACAAGTTCAAGTGCCCTAATGACTTCAGTTCGACTACCACTAACAAAGATCGTACTTTGCTCATAGTCTGCTGTTATTCGAGCATCTATAATTTGATTAAGTGTTCGTTCTATAGAAATTTTTACTCCATAGAGTAATGGCACAACTTGTAGGACTTCGCCTTTGGTATATGGCACTGAATCAGGCGTTCGACCGATACCTGTAGTTACCTTTTTAGCTGAACCAGCTGGTAGCTTTTGTAAGAAGTAAATATCATTTTCAAAAATGATCTGGCCTTCACGTTGCTCAAGTAAAGTCGTTGCTAACTCGAAAAGTCTTTTTTTAGAAACCGGCTCAGCTATGCTAAGAGTCACTGGAGCAGAATCAGACTTTATTGTTTCGTCTACGACATAATTCACGCCTAGCAATTGACCAAAAGCATAATGAATAAAATCTTGTAACTTCATATCTTCAGCGGAAACTCTAACCATTTGCTTAGATGAAAAAGCATTAGCTAATTGTTCGCTACCTGCAAATTTAATTTGATTTGCAGGTAGTGATTTTAAAGGTTCTACTAGCGGTTTATCATTATTAAAGTTTTTATCTGATTGCTCAGCTGTATCACTTTCAGCCTGTTCAGGAGTACTTCCTTCTAAATAAGAATCTGGAACCCTGAATCTTGGGTCCTCTAATGACCCCTGTACTGGTTCATCTGTAGATGCACAACCACTCAACGCTGCAAGAATACAAACTGAAATAATTTTTTTGGTCGAGTTTATGGTTAATATCCGCTTTTTCATCATTTTTTCGCTTTTTGTTTAATGTCGAATAATCGAAGAGTTATCTTCCTATCATCTGCTTCGATATTTATTTCATTTAATTGAATTGTACTAACTTTATACTTACCAATCGCCTGGCCTTTAACAACTTTTATTCTTTTCGTTTTTTTATTCTTCATGTGACGTTGTTCTAGCAATGCAAATTTTGAATCATAATCAAAAACACCTATGGGTTTATATGAGTAATCTCCGATAAATAAAGTAGACAAACTACCTCGTTGGTTATCTTGAAACTCTTTGCCCAAGCGTGGATTTGGTTTTGCATTTACAACCTTGGTTTTATCTGATTTAACGACCAAAGGTTGGTCATACTTCTGAAAATTAGAAAAAATCTTTTCCACTTTTTCATTTTCAAATGGAGAGAAAACCTTAGATTGGTCTATTGTTTCAAGTACCCTGTCATCAGAATCTTTTGTATTTAAATTATATCGTTGACTTAAATCAATAATACTCAATAACATCGCGCTAATTACTGCACCTTGAACCCATCGATTACTCAACAGCATCTTTTAATTCCACCCCATACTTTTCAGCCATTTCTGGACCAAGAACATAAAAGCTTACAACGATGCTGCCCCCCGCATCCCCTAAACTATCATCTTTCATCTTAACAATGCGAAAAGAAAGGTCATCGATTGCTGTTGCAGTTTGCATTTGACGGATTCCTAAAACTGCTCTTAAAACATCTTTAGTCGTTCCTCTAACCCCAACTTTTAAATTCAAAATGATTAAATCCACACCGGTATCAGCCATCCATGAAGAGCTGGTCACTCTAACATTATATGACGATAACAATTGATCTAGTTCTTCCATTTTTGCTAATTTTAAGTTGGCTAAATTATTAGTTACATTTATGGACTCTAAGCGCTGTTTATTAATTTCAGTAGCTTGTTGGAGTACATCTTCAAATTTAGACCCTTGCTCAAATAGAGATTCGGCGCGATCTAATCTACTTTTTAATTGTTGTATTTCTGAAATTTTACTCGTTTGCCAATCCCAAACAGGTACAGCGCCAAATTTCAAAAATACAAGAAAACCAACTGTTATTAGTAGGTTTTTCTTATTTAAAAGTGGGTTCATTAGTATGCCTTAGTTTTAAAGTTAATCCCAAAGCGTTCCCCAGAACGAGACTCTCTGATTGGTCCTGAAAAGCTAGCTTCATAAACTGATTTATTAGAATTAACTAAACTTAAAATAGTCGTAGCCTTCTCTGCAACGCCAGTAACTCGATATTCCCCAGCCCTGAAAGAGATGTTAGTAATTTGCATTTCAGCATTAACAAGACTGCCAATAACCTCAAGCGCTCGCCACGGTGTGTCGTCGATTTTAATTTGTGAAGATAAAATCCGATTTAATTCAACTTGATTCGCTAATTTGTTTTGAGAGTCCAGCACTTGTTCTACTTGCACTTTCTTTTCTTCAAACTCGTTGACTACACTTGACTCACGCCAGGAAAGAAAACTACTTAGCAAAATGTTATACAGAAAAATAATACTACAAAAAGATAGCAGCATCGCTTTATAAGGGATCACAACGGTACTTTTAACTACACTGGAACCCACAAAAAAACGATAAAATGAGCTTGGTAAAGCAGATTTTGAAAAATGTAATAAATCTTTTGGAAATGAACTTTTGTTTACCAATTTACTTTCTGAGGGTAATGCAATCTCAGCTAGCTGGCAGAAAGACTCGGTATCTTCGATAAAATCATCAACAATATAAGAAACAGGGCCTTTACGACTTTGTGATATAAAGACTTGACAGTTATTTTCTAATTCCACAGTGACCAATAAGCCATCTTGTGCGAAGAGGAAAGACTCCGGAATTATAAATAATGCGTTCTTACACAAAGAGTCTAATATTGCTTCATTAATGGTCCAAACTGTCACAGAGTAGCTCTGTTCATCAAGACGATATGCGTTAAAAAATTGTGTTGAACCAGAAATCTTTAGTTCAAATTTTGCAGCTTTCAGAGCTTCACGTTCATCTGGAATAGGATAAACGTGATGACTTTCACTATAATGCTGCCGACCAAGTATGACAAACCACGGTTTGTTGTACCCTTGAGTAGTGAGCAAACCTTCGGGAGTAGTTTCATTAAAAACAATTGTATTTACTCGGTCTGTAACGTAAGCGACTCGGTTAAGTGCTTTATTTATAATATTAAATTTCAATTTTCATACCGTAAAACATTTAATTTAAAATTTTTTCTACACAGCACTATAATTTACTATTTAGTGAAGGTATAGAAATCATATATTTCGCTCTTGCAATAAAAACACAAATGGTTTCACCCTAGGCTGCAACATTAAATCCAACGTTCTTGTTACTTCAATCTGATTGACAACAGAGTGTATGTTAACTTTATAAATGCCCATTGGATAAGTTTGAATATCAAAGAAAAAATTATCATAATCATAAATGCCTGTTACTTGCCTCAAGTTTGAAGCTGTTAGCTCTCCCTTTTCTCTTTGCTCTAATATTCCGGTCACAGCTTCGGGTTCAAAGAGCAGAGGTAACAATTTATCAGGCATCGTTAACGGGTTTAAATATGTTGTAGGGTAGATAGTCGCAGTTGAAGCCATAATATCAGCAATATCAGCTGGTACACCTAATAATTTGAATTCATGTTTAAGAAATTGAAGATTTCGCTTCACATCATTGTTATTAGCCCAGCCGTTTTTATTGGAAATTTGTTTTTTATGTTTGGTCAACTCAGAAGCCGCTTTCTCAACTAAACTATTAGACAATCCAATTGCATTTAACCAACGAGTATCAGTTGTTCGATTGAACAAATTGACTGGATATAACCCAGCAACATCTTGAATTTCTATACTTACGCCTTCAGCAATTGTAAAAGGTTTTCCATAAAGATTGAAACCTTTAGGTAATGATAAAGCTAAGGGGAAACGCGAGACATTTTCAACACTCAACCAATACATAATCTCAGCTTTAGCTGAATCTAACTTTAAATCGGCTTCGATTCTAGAAACAAAATCACTGGCTATTTCAACCTGATCTCTAGCATTATATGAAAAACCTATCGCCATAACAGTAATAACTAACGTGATTAACAAAGCCTGTAAAAGGGCAATACCTCTTTGCTTAAATATCATGATTGGTCCTATCACTCCAAAGTAACCATCTTGGATGCTGATCTACTAAATTGAACTCCCAGCTTATAAGGTTAGGTCCATTAATTAGATTAATTTTTATTTTTTCAGGAAGCATTCCTTTTTCAAGACTATTATAATCTTTATACCAGCCTCGATCCTCTATACCTATTGGGGGGGTTGCCACCCTGCCCTTTACTTCATTAGAATACCAACCGAAATATTCAAATTGAATGTCAGAATAATTATCCATTACAGTAAAGCCATGATTAAATTCAAAATCTTGCTCTAAACTTGTAAATACTCTTTCATTCATTAACCATTCTTCGTAAAGTAACGAATATGTAAAATTTGATTCTTGATTTACCGAAAAACGGATTACTGCAGGAGTAGATGTGTCATACATTGCATTTTGCACAACACCAACAAAACCATCACTATTTCCTTCAAAATATATACGCCCATTACCATCTGCATTTTGAACTACGTAAGGAAAAACCCCACGCAGTACACGTGGTAATAAAGTCGTCTGTTTTGCTTTGGAGAATGTTTCATTAAAACGTCCAATATCTTCTCCCCATTTATTACTAAAAGTGGAAAAAGCATAACTCCCAACTAGCATGGTTAGGGACATTATAGTAAGCGCCACTAGCAATTCTACTAGCGAAAAACCTAAAACTATTTTTCTTGCCATCTGAATAGCCTATAGTTTAATGTTTTTTGGTAATTGTTAATTTGTAAGGTTAATTGAATTTCCCAATTTTGGTACCTAGTCGAAGGTACAGAGAAATCACCATCAGGATTCAATATAGATTGACCTTTCTTATCAAGTATATTTTTGCCAGTCCAAGAGTATTTAACGCCATTAACTTGTCCTGCTCCAGCGACCTCTGATTCAGTAAGGTTGATTCCACTACTTAAACGGTTTTTTATGTCTGCGGTGGCAAAACCAACAATTTGATGTGAATCGATACTTCGCTCAGCAATTCGGCTAGAAAGCAAGGCCCCACGATAAACCATCGTCATTCCCGCTAAAACAATAAACAATATAAATGAAGCTAATAAAACCTCTAAAAGTGTAAAGCCTTTTTGTCTCGATTTCATGATGCTTTTTCGTTAATACTGATAATGCGTTCATTTTTACCCGCTCGTAAAAGCAGCTTCTCTTTATTAGCAAACCCTAAAGGGCCAAATATTATTTGTTGCTTAGGAAAACTGATATGTTCAAACAGATAACTATTTTCTATTTTGTTAGATAATTTTACTTTAAGAGTTTTGCCATCAAATAAAAGCACAACATTTTTCTCGTTTACAAAAGCTTTAGCTGAGTAAACTTTTAGTCGACTAACTAGTCTTATCTCTTCACTACGAGCTTGAGAAGACTCTATTGTTCTAACCAAAGGGGGAGCTGCTAAACTCATAACTACACCAATGATCACCAGAACGACCAATAATTCGATTAGAGTAAAACCTAGCAGAGATTTTCTTGAATATGTCAGCATTTAAAAGCTTATATCATTGACTGATACAATACTCAGTAACATAACAACGACTACACCGCCAACAATGCCACCCATTACCAGAATTAATATAGGTTCAAGTAAGGAAGTAAACTTTGTAGCCCAGCTCTGAAAATCATCCCTTGAACGTTCAGCTATCTCATCAAATACTGGGGCTAATTGACCACTTTCTTCACCAACCTCTAGTAATGACACAAAAAAGTCAGGATATATCACACTTTTTGACAAGGACTCTGTCAAACCAGAACCTTTCTTAATTGCACTACCTGCACTTTGTAAACCAGTTCTAATATCGCTATGTCCTACACTCTCGGCAGCTAATTCAATAGCCTTATCTACACTGATGCCAGCATTTAACATCATTGACATAGCGGCATTGAATCTAATTCGTTCAATCATTACAATCACCCTATGAACAATTGGTGCTTTGGTGATAATTTGATCGAACTTAGACTTATCCGACTCTCTTTGATAATACAAACCCATCACGCAAGCGATAAGAGCGACAGCAACATAGAGTTGGTAGTCCTGAACCCATTTACTAATATCTAATAATAACTGTGTATAAAATGGTAAATCTTTCATACCATCAAATAATCCGCTCATTTGAGGAACGATGTAATTAAAAACAAACAAAATACAAGTTACGCAAACAAAAAATATGACCGTAGGATATGTTAAAGCTTGTATTAAGCTTCGCTTTAAATCACGTCTAAACCTTAAGTCCTGTGATAACTTAGTGAATACTTTATCTAAGGTTCCACTTGCTTCACCCAATTTCACCATGCTGACATATAAGTTATCAAAAACTTTGGGATGCTTACTGCATATTGATGCAAATGTTTCTCCCCTTTTTACATCCGTATGGATCTGCATCAACAGCTGCGATAAGGCCCCACGACTTTTATTTTTTGCTAAAATTCCCACGGCACGATCGATTCTAACACCGCTTTTAAGAAGTAAAGCTAGCTCTGAAGTCACAAACTCAATATCTTCTAAAGAAATAGATCGCTTACTTAAATCACTTAAATTAGCAGAAGGTTTAAATGCGACAATAGAGGTAGGCTTTATACGCTGAGATATTAATGCCTTTTTAGCATGTTCTATATCTTCAGATTCTATGGTGCCTTGAATCTTTGCACCATGAGAATCGTAAGCGACATATTTATAAGTAACCATTAACCTGCAACCCTAATGATTTCTTCTACTGTAGTAATCCCACGTATAGATTTATAAAAACCATCTTCCATAAGAGTCCTACGACCCTTTAATTTATTGTGTGTTCTAGCTTTAAGAACAAACTCCTGATCTTTAGGTATCATTTTGAGTTCATCATCGCACCTTAAATATTCTATTACTGCAGTTCTTCCTTTATATCCACTGCCACCACATAAATCACAACCCACAGCTTCAAATAGTTGAATTTCATCTATATTATTTTTCTTGGCAAGTTTTTCAAGATTATATTTATCAATTAATTTTTTTGGTTCAGTATGAGGCTTGGCACAATGAACACATAACTTTCTTGCAAGACGCTGTGCAACAATCGATACAATTGCAGCATTTAGTAAGAACTCCTCTACACCTAAGTCCATTAAACGGGTGTATGCACTTGGAGCATCATTTGTATGTACGGTGCTAAAAACTAGATGACCCGTTAGAGCCGATTGCATTGCAATTCTAGCTGTTTCTTGATCTCGAATTTCTCCGACCATTATAATATCGGGATCTTGCCTTACTATACTTCTTATGCCAGCCGAAAAATCAAATCCAATTTCTGGCCTGACCTGAACTTGATTAATACCGTCTAATTGGTACTCTACAGGGTCTTCCAGCGTAATTATTTTTACTTCTGGAGTGTTAAGTTCATTTAAAAAAGTATATAAACTTGTCGTTTTACCACTACCAGTTGGACCTGTTAGTAATATGACTCCTGCAGTATTCAATAAATCTTCTTTGATATATTCTTGAATATCTTCAGATAACCCTAAAACCGACATATCATAAGTAACAGAATCTTTTCTAAGGAATCGTAACACTACACTTTCTGATTCATTTAGCGGTAAAGCAGAAACTCGGATATCCAAATCTGTACTAGCTATACGCATTTCAATTTTACCATCTTGTGGACGCCGTTTTTCAGCGATATCCATACCAGATAAAATTTTAAGTCTTGAAACTAATGGTAATTGAAGTCTAGATGATATTGATTCGACTTCATGTAATACGCCATCAATTCTGAAACGAGCACGGTATCTTCCTTGCCAAGGTTCTAAATGCATATCTGAAGCACCAGATTTGACAGCTCTTGTAATCAAAGAGTTAAGTAAATTAACGACTGGAGCCTCACTTGCAAGCTCCCTTATTTTATCTTCTTCTAAGTCACTTAATTCATTTATGTCATTGGATAAATTATCAAAGTCTGAATCGATTCGATTTTGTAGTTGTTGTATTTCTGGTTCATGTGCAAGACATATTGAATAAAGTACTTTATTTTGCTGTAAATATTGCCTCACATCCATATCATATGGAGCACTAGTAACAAAATAAAGCTTTTCAACATCAGTTAAGATAAACCACTTTCTTTCTTTTAAAAAGTCTGTATCTAATGAGTATAAATCTGTTTCTAAAATAGCTAAATCGGTGTCTTCTTGTGTACAAATATTTACTCCCAGTAATTTAGAGTAAATATCAATAACAACATCTTCAGAAAGAGCACCCATATTTACTAATAACTGCTCTAACCTACCGCCATATTTTTTTTGATAAGTCACTGCTTTATCAATGTCAGAATCTTTTAGATTCGCTTCTGATAAAAGTGTTTTCAATTTATTCATCTATGAAAAATATCCGCATCATCACCTTCACCGCCTTCTTGACCGTCTCGACCATAAGAAGATAAAGAAAAAGGCTCACCACTGTTAGAGCTTCTAGAGTAATTATATGAATTACCCCAAGGATCTAATGGCACTTCTCTTGGTAAATAAGGGCCATCCCAACCACGTTTATTGGATGTTCTCAATTCTGAAAGTGATTCTGGATAGCTACCAATATCTAATCTGTAGGTATCTAACGACGTTTGTAACATTTGCATTTGAGCTTCAGCTGTTTTTATTTTTGAAGAGTCAACTTTTGAAAACATTGTAGGAGCAACTAAGGACATTAACAAACCTAATATTACAATCACAATCAATAGCTCAATCAGGGTGAATCCAGATTCTCGACTCTCCCTTTTCACTTTTCTAACTAAAAACATATATTCTCCAAAATACTTTGATAACATAAAAACCTTTGCAAAATAATAAAAAGCAACCTCCAATAAGTTACTTTTTATTTACATTGAAAGCTTACTTTAAAGCGGGATATAGCGCATTCTAACTTTAAAAAACTATAAATTAACACAGTCTTAAAATTAAAAATAAGTCTAGATAAAATTTGTATCTTATTTATAAGTTCTACAAATCTTCTGTTCAGTTAACCTATAAGTTAGCAACCGTAGCAAATGCCACTGCTGTATTATAAATAATCTGAGTGACCTGTGTCCAAAGAGTTAAGTTATCTTTGTACTCAGTGTCTAATGGAACAATAATCGTGTCACCTGCATTAAGCGATTCATTACTGTTGAACCAGAAGTTCTGTTTTGGCAACGACACTGAGCCATCAGCTTTAATAATATAAGTTCTATCTATATCACCTCGTTCCCTTGAACCGCCTGACATAGATAAATATTGGTCAAGGGTTAAACCTTCTTTAAATCTGTGACTGGCAGGATACTGAACTTCACCCATAACTGACACAATTTGATTCAAAGTTGGGACATATAACACATCTCTATCTTCAAGTTGAATATCCGCTTCTTCTATACCGACCAGGATGGCATTTATATCAACAACCAAGCGCCCTGAAGCTTGAAGCGTTTCTAAATCAGCCAGCATGAGCTGAGCATCAGCATAATTAATTAAAGTACCGTCTTTTGAAATGCCTCGACTAGCAATATCTCTTCTTAGTTGATCTGCTAATTTTTTGATTTCTAGCTGTTCTTGTTTTTTTATTGAATCTCTCACAAATACAGCCGCTGTAGGAAATGCAAAGTCCGTCAAACCACCCGCACGCTCCATAACATCAGCTAAAGATTCACCGCGACGTATATTGTATAAACCTGGAAATTTTACTTCACCACGAATTTCAATTGATTTTCTCTCTTGCCACTCAGGAGTGGTCAATACGACCAACATATCTCTCCCCTGCAAAGCGATATTATCCAATGGTGATTGACTCATTGCATTTGCAAGGTTTACATGAAGATGTTCAAGTTCTGATAAAGAGTCAGTATTATTTGTTCTAGTTAATTCAGCTCTATTTGTATACGCACCTTCGACTAACCCACCCGAAGCAATAACTAAATCACTAACTGTTCCATTAACTGGTAATGGATAAATCCCTGGGGTTTTTACTTTTCCAGAAACAGCTAAGACTCTAACTTTTTCATATGGACCTGTTTGCTGAGACAACTTACTAACTATTGGGAAGAGTAGCTCTTCACGACTCATAGACCCACTAAATTTGATTAGATCTTTATCTTCAAACAAATTTGATAGCATTTTACTAACTTCATTGCTAATTAGTTGCTCTTGTTCATCTAAATCATCTTTTGAACCAGGTATGACTACGCCACCAATAGAACCATGTTTGATAAGTGAGTTTTGATTGTTAACACTCATAGATTTAAAGCCAGCTTTAAATAGGTCTGAACCAATCAGAGAGTTACCACTTATAGATTTAATTTTGTTAGTACGCATTTTAACTAATTTATTTAATTCGTAGCGACTCACAGAAGAATCATCGAAATTAAATATAATAATTTTATCTCTTGGAGATAATATAAAATTGTGTGTCGGATCTTGTTGTGAAATGGCTTTTCCTGGAGAGAATTGTAATACTTCTATTTTACCTGACTCATTAATATCACGTATAATTAATGCATAACTTAAGTCAGCAGAAATGGCTAAGTCACCCCAAACACTTGGCAATAGGTCATCCACTTTTTGCCCTTGAAACCACTGATATTTACCAGGTCTGACGACAGCTCCCACAAGTGTTATCGCATCTTCATATTGCGTTGAAGCACTTTTAACTTTTATAAAATCACCAGCTTTGGCTATTTCACTCTTTGCTTTAACTGATGTCAGATCTAAATTAATTATTGTTTTTAGACCATTTGCATTATAACGCTCAATGCTACTCCGCTTTGGGTAAGCCCCAGGGTTAACACCGGCAGCCATTTTTACTACATCATCTATACTTTCATTGTTTCTGATTTCATAAATAGCAGGGCGTCTTATTTCACCATTAATACTTACTCGACCTCCAACAGAAGGAATAAACACTACATCTCCAGAACGAAGGTTTATGTCTTTTGATGCATCTCCTTTTAGTAATAAGTCGTATAAATCAAAAGTCCCGACTAATTTACTGTTTCGCCTGACTTGAATGTTTCGAAGACTACCAATTTCATTGACACCGCCACTAACAAATAGCGCCTGAGTTATAGTAGATAAACTTGAAACTGTATACGAACCAGGCTTATATGCGTCCCCTGCTATAAAAATTCGAATTGAACGTAATTCACCTAATGTGATATTGGATTCAATACCAATCATTTGTTTTTTTATTCGTTCACCTAAATATTCTCTTAACTCTGTAAATGTTAGCCCCACAACTGATATGGGACCAAGTTCAGGAAATTGAATATTTCCATCACGTCCAATCGTTAAAGTATATTCACGATTTTCTTTTCCGTATAACTGTACATTGATAGTATCTCCTGGCCCTACCATGTAGTCATTAGGTACTGGTAAGTCAGTTATAGGAGTAAACGTTGTAGGCTCTCCAGAAAATATGTCATAACCAAAATAGCTTAATTCATCATGATTAGCTTCTTCAAAATCTAATTCATTTCTCTGATTTTCTTTTCCTGTTACTTGTCTTTCTTCCATTGAAGTTTCATCAGGTAATTGACTAGTTTCATTCGCAGTTCCAACCAGTTGAGCTGGATCTATTCCATATTGCTTCGCAAGCCGTCCTTGCTCTGATGGTGATAAAGATTTAAATTGTTCTATCATTTGAGGTGAAGGAGTTACAGCTTGAATTGGCAAGCTTATAAATAATGCAGTACAAAAAACTACCAATGCGATTTGTTTTATATGTTGTAACACCTTGAATCTCCGAATAAAATCTTAAATTATCATTTATCTGTATTGTTCAATACTTCAAAATTATTTTTAAAGTGCAAATGCAGTTCAAATTGAGCGGCAATGACATTTAGAAGCAGTTTTAACTACAATGATTGACTCTAGGTTGTTGTCACTAAAGCTCACAATCACTTCAACACTACGTCTACTTCAAATGACTATCACATTGATCCACTTATAAAAACTATAAAAACCTTGACAAGTTCCGAATCAGTTTAGTTCAAAAATCAACCGCAGTTCTTATAGCATAAAAAAACTATCTATAGCCTAATTTAACATAATTTATGAAATTACTAGCCAGCAAAAGTCTCTATTGAAAATTAAATTAAATTAATGTTGTAAACACCCTTAGTTAAAGTGAAAAATAAAAAATCACACCAAGATGCAAGTCTTTCAAAGACTGATTTTTAGTCAGATTTACATTCATAAACTGCTTGCGAAATAATAAATTAAAAACCGACTAATGAACCGTTCTCAAATGCCAGAACAACCTAAACCCAAGGCTGTTAATTTTAACAAAGCTAAGAGAGTAAGTGAAAGGTTTTTAAAACAATAAATTTTAGCGGTTGAAAATAGAGATATTGGAAAAATATGAAGAAATTAATTCAAAAACTTTTTCATTAAAATAGCGGTTAAATAAAAAAAACAAAATCAGTATCTATCAAGATACTGATTTTTATCATTTAAATTTAAAGCTACTTTACTTCAGGCTTTGGTGGAAAGTTAACCATTACTTTTGAAATTGCGTCGTTCACTATTTGAACCCGCTCTTCGGGGGTATTTTTATTACGGATAGTGTCAGCCACACTGCCGCGCCATACTAGATTACCGGTTTTGTTATCCACTAAATCAATAATCAGCGTACCCACTTCATATTCACGCACTGTGGTTTGAGTGTTCATACCAGCTCCACCCCAACCGCCACGGCGGCCATAGTATGGATAGTAGCCATAGCTAGTATTGAAAGTATCGACATTAATTTTTTTGTCTACTTTGGTTAAGTAATTAACTAGCAGGTCTGCCTCAGCAACAGGTGCTTTAGATAAACCTTTCATACCAAGTTGAGAATTAACAGCCTCTCTAACACGTTGATCCATCAGACCATCTAAGTGATAACTTGTATCTTCGTTTTTCTTTTCTACCCATGAATAGGTTTTATATTGATCAAACGAAACAGCAGGATCGTAATCACTATTGGTTTTTAACGAGCTACAGGCACTTAATGCTATAACTGCAACGGCCACGAATAACTTTTTCATAATAACTCCGAATAACAAGCCAACAGGCTGTTTCTATTTAAAATAGTAAATCTAAAGATTTAAGTAGGTTAATAAATAGCTTACATAGCAAACCTCTAATCATCAACTATTTATAGTAACTAGCTGTGTTTATTCATCCTCTAACTAAAAGCATCATCTAACTCAAGAATCAGTAATATAAGCAAAAAGAGTATTTTTATCTTGTTACCCCTGTTCCCTTTAGCCAATAGAGTTAGTTTGCTAAACTGTTTATACTTCCAATTTTTGATAAATATGACTATTTCTATGCGAATCGATCCTAATGTTTCTTTAGTATACAGCACCGATGGTGGCAAAATTGATCAACCAAAGGCGACTGCTGAAATCCCCGAAGGTGATGGTATTGTTAGAATACATAAAGACAGCAAAGGCCGTAAAGGCAAAGGCGTAAGCGTTTTAAAAGGGCTTGGGCTTAATGAAAAAGAGTTAAAAGTATTAGCGCAAAAGCTTAAAAAGCAATGCGGATGTGGTGGGACTGTAAAAGATTTCGCTATAGAAGTGCAGACTGATGACCGCGAAAAAATTAAGTTATTGTTAGAAAAAATGAATTACACAGTAAAATTAGCAGGTGGTTAACCATTGCCTCTGACTACATAATGAATTTACGTTTCAATAAAGCCGATTGATCATTTAAATCTCAGTAATGCTTTAATAAAAGGATAAACAATGGATAGTTTACAAGGTCATCTGTTAATTGCTATGCCGTCTTTAGATGACTCTTTTTTTGAGCGTTCAGTTATTTATATCTGTGAACATAACGAAAAAGGCGCCATGGGTGTCATGATCAATCGCTCTACCAACATCGTTATTGATGAGCTTTTAGAACAAATTGGTTTAGCCAATAAAACGGAATTAAGTCTTGAATTAGAAGAGTCAGTACTTTTGGGTGGACCAGTGGATACCGATAGAGGCTTTGTACTGCATACTCCTCAGCAAGATTGGGTTAATAGTGAGTCAGTGAGTGAGTTTTGTATGTTAACAACCTCAAGGGACGTACTTAATTCTTTAGGCGGTAAAGATTCTCCAAAACAGTTTAAAGTTGCTCTAGGCTACGCAGGTTGGAGTAAGGATCAATTAGAAGATGAGCTTGCTGAAAATACTTGGCTCACCATCGAAGCCACACCTGAATTGGTATTTAATCAAGATATTGAACAGCTTTGGACAGAAGCGACTAAACAGTTAGGCTTTGACATTTGGCAAATATCATCTCAAGTAGGTCATTCATAATCTACCTTTCTTCACTCAAAAGTCTATTATTCACAGGTCTAAGATTCACCAAATTATTAATATTGTTTAGCTGTTTACATAACAGCTTATGCATCTATTCTAAAAATTAACTGAGTTTATAATGCAATCTAAAACAGTTCTGGGATTTGATTTCGGCACCAAGAGTATCGGTGCAGCTGTTGGGCAAGAAATTACAGCAAGCGCGACTCCAATAGGCGCGATTAAAGCGAATGATGGTATTCCGAAGTGGGAAGAAATCGAATCATTAATCAAAGAATGGCAACCCGACTTAGTTGTTGTAGGTCTTCCATTAAATATGGATGGAACCGAACAAGAAATGACTCAGCGCGCTCGAAAGTTTGCTAATCGAATAAGTGGACGCTTTGGCGTTAAGGTCGCTACGCAAGATGAAAGGCTAACAACTGCCGATGCTAAAGCCAGACTATTTGAACTAGGTGGTTTTAAAAAGCTAACAAAAGGTCAAGTTGATGCAGTCTCTGCAGTCCTTATTATCGAAAGCTATTTTGAAAACCAATTTTCATAAAATGCTAGGCAACAGCATCTAGACATAGGCTGTTAAATAGGAAATAGAAAAGGAGCCTAACCAGCTCCTTTTTATTTACTAGATTAACGGATATTTTAATAAACGATGAGTTTAATAACAGTTATACACTAATCATTATAAGTAAGGTTTAACGAGATTCGCCATCATGTTGATGTGGTCATCGTTATCATTCAAACATTCGATATAACGGAATTTTTTACCACCAGCATGTTCAAATACTTCGCGGTTCTCACCTTTAATCTCTTCTAATGTTTCTAAGCAATCGGCACTAAATGCCGGGCATATAACGGCAATATCAGTAATACCTTCACTAGCTAGCGATTCCATTGTGGCATCAGTATATGGTTGCAACCATTTAGCTTTGCCAAAGCGAGATTGGAATGTCATCACATACTCATCTTCTGACAGGCCCAATTTCTCAACCACAAGGCGAGTACTTTTAACGCAGAAGCAATAATACGGATCGCCCAAGTGCAGATTACGCTCTGGCATACCGTGATATGACAGTACCAATTTTTCAGGTTTACCATTGGCATCAAAGTCTGCTTGAATTGAATTAGCTATCGCATCAATAAAATCAGGTTCGTCGTGGTAAGTATTAATAAAATGCAGTGCTGGGATATAACGCCACTTACATAATTCTTTCGCTATTGAATCAAAAGCTGACCCCGTAGTTGGCGCAGCATACTGAGGATATAGCGGCAGAACGATAATTTTATCGATACCGTCTTTATGCATTTTTTGCAAAACACTCGGTGTTGAAGGGTTACCATAACGCATCGATAAATGCACAGAGGCATCAACATCGTGTTCTTTAAACAAGGCATCTAGCTTAGCTTGCTGGCGAAGACTGATGTCCATTAATGGCGAACCATCTTTAGTCCAAACTTCTTTGTACAATGCTGCTGATTTTGCAGGGCGAACTCTAAGAATGATCCCATGTAAAATTAGCATCCATATCAGCTTAGGGATCTCTACCACTCGACCATCAGCTAAGAACTCAGCTAAATAACGTCGTACAGCGGAAGGGGTTGGTTCGTCAGGTGTACCCAAGTTCATTAAAAGCACGCCAGTTTTACCGCGACTTTTATGACCGTCTTCTTTACTTAAACCAGAAAATTTATACAAAGCTGTCTCCGAAAAAGTGAAAAATGATGATGCTTTTACTCAGAAGATTCTAAGTAAGTAACGTCATCAAGTCGGCTGTTATCAGCACGAATCTATTGCAAGCTTATGCTTTATAGCAATATTACATTTATAGAATAGACTCTATCGCTTTTTTCAGTTCTTCGCTATCCGGTTTTACTCGAGAGTTGAATTGCTGCACAGTTTCACCGTCAGCAGTCACTAAGTATTTGTAAAAATTCCATTTAGGTGCTGCAGTTTTCTCACCTAAATAAGAAAATACCGAGTTGGCATCACTGCCTCTAACGGGTGAAGTAGACACCATGGTGAAGGTCACACCATAATTTAAGAAACAGACATCTGCTGTTTTTGCTTCGTCATCTTCTTCTTGAAAGAAATCATCAGATGGAAAACCGATAACCACTAAGTCGTCTTTATATTGTTGATGTAATGATTCAAGCGCTTTGAATTGTGGTGTAAAGCCACAGTTACTGGCAGTATTAACAATTAATACTGGCTTACCCGCAGTTAGCTCGCATAAATCTACAGTTTCTTCTGAATGGAGCTTTCTAGCTTCTACATCAAGATATTCTGGGCAACTATTTGCTAAAGCACTGCTTGAAAATGCACTAACAGTTAATCCAATTAGGCCTGCAGATAATATAAGCTTGTTCATTTTTGATTCCTTTCTAACATGTTTCTAAAAGTAAGTATCAGTTCTAGTTATTCATACTCGTGGCTAAATATTATTTAATCTAGTATTAATCTAGTTTTAATTCTATTGGCCACGAGTGAGAATACGCTGATTAATACTAATTAGATCAACCTGCGATAGCTTTTTTAGAAATAAAAGCCAACATTGATATTCATTCTAGAATGCCAATCAGTATTACCGTTATCAATACCGATGCCTTCTCCACCAGCAAACCACATATTTTTGCCTGCAATCCAATCAAGGTAGGTATAGAATTTTCCTGCTGTAACCATACAACCGGTGACGTTTTGGATTGAGTCATCCAGGCCATCACCTGAAGCCATCACATGACTGTAATCGTTATAACAATTCAACTGACTAACTGGTCCCCAATCAACATCAAATTGACGAGATACGTTTAACGTTACAACATCAGCTTTAGCAGCTATTTCAAATGGCGCGGCAAATGCGGCTAAAGTAATACGATTTGAATTTTCTAGATCATAATCATAATGAATATATTGGGTTTGTAATTGCCATTGTTGCCAATCTAACTGCCAATGTACGCCAGCGGTAACACTGGTAGTATCTTCGCCTTCTACAGCATTCTCAAAGCCTTCAGGCTTGTAATCTAAGTTGGCATATTGAAATGATGCACCAATTTTACTCTTAAATTCTTCACCAAAGCTTTTTTCAATTCGCAGGTTTAACTGCCCAGCTTCTTCATAGGGTGAATCTTCCGTGGTACCCACATCAAATGAATAACGATCGAAGCGGCTACCATCACCATATTCATCATTGGCAAAGTAAGCGGCATCGTAACGCCAGCCATTTCCTTCATATTGGTAATGAATACCTGCACCGTAATCATCTTCTAAACCCAAGTAATATGTCGCACCAAACCAAAAAGAATGCGATGCATAAGGCATGATGCCAAATGGCACTTGTGTAACACCGACTTGGACTTTTTGATTTTCATCAAACTGGTATCCCATGTAGGCATGGTGAACCACATCCATATATTCGTACCAGCGATATTGGGCTGAAGCGAATAATCCACTTTCAGATTTGTAATTTACATCTACTCTGAATAATTCAAACTCAAGGGTGCCGCCATCGTCATTGTAATCTTGCCAACCGTAATTAACTCTTACCGCCCCCCCAATATCGAGCTCATCACTGACACTTACGGCATTGGCCGAAAAAGACATAGCTGAAATGGCCGTTATTAGCGATGTTGCTATTAACGTTTTATTAAAAGAAAACATGATATTCCTAGGGGAAAGGTAGTTGGTCTTAAATTATAGCAAACTATCAGAACTGCGATGGTAAGCATTTGGTTAAAAATAGAAAAGCCAAAGCTTTTGCTTTGGCCTCCCACCAATTGTTACGAGCTAGTTAATATTAATTTAACCCACTGTAGTAAACAGGTTACATTAACTAAAGTTAATCCATATCTAAAGTGACACCATCCATCATGCCAGATGAATTAGCATCATTATTTTGTAATTTAATCATCAAGCGTAAGTCATTTGGCGAGTCAGCATGATGCAATGCATCAGCGTAGCTAATCTCTTTTTCAACGTATAAATCTAATAATGCTTGGTCAAAAGTCTGCATGCCCTGCTCTCGTGATTTACCCATTGTTTCTTTGAGTAAATGCAGTTCATTTTTGGCAATCAAACTGGCGATACGTGGGGTATTAATTAACACTTCAATGGCAGCTCGTCGACCTGAACCATCGGATTTAGGCACCAGTTGCTGCGCCACAATACCGCGAAGGTTTAACGATAAATCGAACAATAACTGGTTATGCTTACTTTCTGGAACAAGATGCATAATACGGTCTAATGCTTGGTTAGCGTTGTTAGCATGCAATGTTGCCATACATAAGTGACCCGTTTCAGCGAACGACAATGCAAACTCCATGGTCTCTTGAGTACGGATCTCACCAATCAAGATAACATCAGGCGCCTGACGTAATGAACTTTTTAGTGCTGCATCAAACGAATCGGTATCAATGCCGACTTCCCGCTGAGTAATAATACTCTTGCGATGATCATGAACAAATTCCACAGGATCTTCAATCGTGAGAATATGGCCACGGGCATGGGCATTTCGATAACCGACTAGTGATGCTAATGAGGTTGATTTACCGGTACCGGTACCACCAACCATGATGATTAAACCACGTTTACTCATCACCAAATCTTTAAGGATAGGCGGCAGTTTTAAGTCATCAACTTCAGGTATTTTGGTTTCAATGCGGCGCATAACACAACCCGGAGATTCGCGCTGCCAAAAGGCACTGACACGAAATCGGCCAAGCTCTTTTGCAGCAAAAGCAAAGTTACATTCACGGGATTCGTGAAATTCTTGCTTTTGAACGTCAGTCATCAATGACTCAACAAACTCTAACGATTGCTCAGGGCTAAAATTATTGTCTGACAACGGACGAAGTTCACCATCGATTTTGGCACTAGGTGGAAAACCTGCGGTGACAAATAAATCTGATGCTTTACGCTCAACCATTACCTTTAAAAAAGGACGAACATCCATCTTACTTTCCTTTAAAAGTTAGCTTGTTTATTTGAGCTTTTTGACATTGCATCATCACGACTAATAAGCCCGCGATTGACTAGATTCTGTAGGCACTGTTCAAGGGTTTGCATGCCATGTGACATACCGGTTTGAATAGCTGAATACATTTGCGCGACTTTATCTTCACGAATAAGGTTACGAATAGCCGGTGTTCCCATCATAATTTCATGTGCTGCAACTCGGCCGCCGCCCACCTTTTTAATCAAGGTCTGTGAAATAACAGCCTGTAAAGATTCAGATAACATGGTGCGAACCATGTCTTTTTCACCAGCTGGGAATACATCGACGATACGGTCAACAGTTTTAGCCGCTGAGGTGGTATGCAAGGTACCAAATACTAAGTGACCTGTTTCTGCCGCTGTCATTGCAAGACGAATAGTCTCAAGGTCACGCATTTCACCAACAAGAATAACGTCGGGATCTTCACGTAACGCACTTCGAAGTGCAGCATCGAAACTGTGAGTATGCTTATGTACTTCACGTTGGTTGACCAGACATTGTTTATTTTGATGGACGAATTCTATTGGGTCTTCAATGGTGAGAATATGGTCATGGCGTTCGTTATTAATATAATCAACCATGGCTGCTAATGTGGTCGACTTACCTGAACCCGTAGGACCTGTTACTAGAACTAAACCACGGGGAAAGCTAGAAATCTTTTTGAATATTTCAGGGGCACCTAATTGCTCAAGTGATAAGATATCACTTGGAATTGTACGAAAAACAGCACCGGCACCACGTGATTGGTTAAAAGCATTCACACGGAATCGAGCTAGATTAGGCACTTCAAACGAGAAATCGATTTCTAGATGTTCTTCGTAGTCCTTACGCTGCTTATCATTCATGATGTCATAGACCAAACCATGAACAGCTTGGTGATCTAACGCGGGTAAATTAATTTTTCTAACTTCACCATCAACTCGAATCATTGGAGAAACACCTGCTGAAAGGTGTAGATCCGATGCTTTATGTTTTACACTAAAGGCAAGTAACTCAGTTATTTCCATGGTTAATGACATCCAATTAAACAAATAAAAACAATATGACAACAATAGCAGACCGAATATCAATCGCCCAGAGCCAAATTGCACAAGCGGCGCATAATTGCTCACGTAACAGTGATGAAATAACCTTACTTGCAGTAAGCAAAACCAAACCTATATCTGCCATGATTGAGGCATATCAGGCTGGACAGCGCTGCTTTGGTGAAAATTACGTGCAAGAAGGTGAAGAAAAAGTTCTTTCATTAAAAGAACACTATTCTGATATTGAATGGCACTTCATTGGCCCATTACAGTCAAACAAGTCACGCATCATTGCAGAACACTTTGATTGGATGCACACTCTCAGTCGAGACAAAATTGCCAAACGTTTAAATGAACAAAGGCCATCAGATAAACAACCTCTACAAGTGTGTATTCAAGTGAATATTAGTGAGGAAGTATCAAAATCAGGGGCTTTGGTTGATGAAGTGGCAGCAATAGCTAAAACAATATCGGCTTTGCCAAATTTAAACCTGAGGGGCTTAATGGCAATACCAACCGCCACAACTGATATTACGATTCAACAGGCTGAATTCGCTAAGTTACAGCGTCTTTACTTGCTATTACAAAGTGATTATCCACAAATGGATACACTCTCCATGGGCATGAGTAATGATCTTAGTGTTGCCATTGAGCATGGTTCGACCATGGTAAGGATTGGTACGGCTATCTTTGGCGCTCGTGATTATCCATAATCTATTCTATTCACAACGACTCTATTGATTATCAAAGTACTAGTAACCTGCACATCGACTGTAATAATAATCATTATGATTTTAGCTTGAATTAACCTAGATTAACCAAGATATATCTAGGTTTACTTGTATAGGCTTACTTGTAAAGTGACCAAAGAGCCCAAATATTAATAGTTAGAAGTAATAGATTTTTAATAAACAAACTAAAAAGCCCCCTACATATCTGCCTGCATTAATAAATTGATGGGCAAAAATAAAAGTGACCCATAAAATGACTCAAGCAAAAGTATGTTTCATCGGTGCAGGCAATATGCCTCGTTCTATTATCAGTGGTTTAGTAGCCCATGGTTACCCAACTCATTTAGTTCATGCTACCAATCCAAGTGTTGGGAAATTAGATGCGTTAAAATCTGATTTTAATATTGGCATTTCACACGATAATATTGCTGCCGCAAATGACGCTGATGTCATCGTCCTGAGTGTTAAACCTCAGCTAATGCAAACAGTATGTGAGCAATTAAGTCACTTAGATTTATCTGATAAGTTATTAATCACTATCGCTGCAGGTATTCCAGTGGCGCGATATCAAGCGTTTTTCAAACAGCCAATAAAGCTTATTCGTACCATGCCAAATACACCGACTCAAATTGGTGTGGGTATGACTGGCATATACGCAGATGATTCAATTTCAGCAGACCATAAGCAAATCTGTGAAACCTTGATGAAAAGCGGCGGTGAAATTGTCTGGGTTAATACTGAAGATGAACTCAACCAAGTCATTGCTTTAGCAGGCAGTTCACCTGCATACTTTTTCTTATTTATTGAGTCAATGATTGCCCATGGTGTTAAAACAGGTATGGATGAGCAAACAGCAAGGGCGCTAGCTCAACAAGCCGCTTTAGGGGCGGCTCAAATGGTTATTCAAAACCCGCAACTTTCATTAGCTGAATTAAGAAACAATGTCACCTCAAAAGGTGGCACAACGGCTCAAGCAGTTGAGACCCTTGAGCAAGGTGATTTACGCGGTTTAGTCGACCAAGCTATGACAAACTGCATAAAACGAGCAGAAGAAATGGCAAAAACATTTTAAACAGACAATATTTAATGGAAAATACCCTGAACGAGTCTACTTTAAGTAATAAGTAAGATTACTGCTTTAAACTCGTTCTTTACTATTTTCGAATGTACTATTTTCACTTGTACTATTTTCACATTCAGACAATACGATAATTTTTGACCAACAAGGCAAACTAAATGAATGCATTATATTTCTTAATCGATACCGTTTTTGGTCTTTACCTCATGGTTGTTTTACTGCGTTTTTGGCTTCAATTAGCAAGAGCTGATTTTTATAATCCATTCAGCCAATTTGTTATCAAGGCGACTCAACCTATTATCGCGCCAATGCGTCGAGTTTTACCTTCGATGGGCAGTGTGGATACGGCCTCAATCGTATTGGCTTTCCTTGTAGTGTTAATCAAGTTCTCAATCTTGACGGCAATCACCCCCAATGGACAATTTGACCCATTAGTTTTAGGTCTGTTCTCTTTAGTTTCAGTGTTAAAAGAAGCTGGTTTTTTACTTTTCATGGTACTTATCCTTCGCGCACTGTTGAGTTGGTTTAACCAAGGTCACAACCCTATTGTCATGGTGTTAGATCAACTCACTGAGCCATTCCTGCGTCCGATACGTAGAATATTACCTCCTATGGGTGGTCTGGATTTATCAGTGATGTTGGTACTAATAGGCATGAACTTTCTCAATATTTTATTAGCGCAATACATTCCGTTTTGGACTCTGGTATAAAAACTTATTCTGTAAATACGTGATCTATACATACCTAGCCTATAAATAACGAGCAAATTAGATGCCTGCCATTATTCAGCAACAGCAAGATCTGTTGCTGAATCTTTATATTCAACCAAAAGCCAGTCGCGATAAGATTATTGGTTTGCATGGCGATGAATTAAAGATAGCCATTACAGCGCCGCCAATTGACGGTAAAGCCAATCTGCATTTAGTCAAATACCTTGCTAAGGCTTTTAAAGTTCCTAAAGCAAATATTGAAGTGCTTAAAGGGCTACAAGGCAGACATAAACACGTTAAGGTAGTATCACCGACCATTATTCCTAGCGAAATTTCAGCTTTGATGACTTAATAATCACCAAAAAATCAAGCTATTCACATCATATATCGTTACATAAAGCCGTTATTAACTTGCTTGATAACGGGTGATTTAACTCAAAATTCTCTATACTTAGCGATACACTCTATTAGTGAATCAACTCTTCAGTAAACTGACACTGATAATGAACGTGATTATCGAATGTTAAATGTCACTTACACTGAGAAGATCAAGGATTTAGATTATGTTTCGCACCCTTATATGTAGTTTTATTATTTTAATGAGTACCCTAACGACCGTTCAGGCAGAACAAAAACAAAAGGTCGGTAATTATGATATTCATTATATGGCGTTAAGCAGCACCTTTATCACACCCGCTATTGCCAAGACGTACGGTATTGAGCGCAGTAATTATAATGGTATTGTCAATATTGCCGTTTTAGATACGAGTCAAGAAGGTAACCCTGCAGTCGCTGTTGATATTTCTGGCGTGGCAAATAACTTACTTGATGCAAGAATGACATTGGACTTTAAAGAAATTCGTGAAGGTAAGTCGATTTATTACATCGCACAAGTACCCTATCGCGATGATCAAGAGATTAACTTTAATTTGACGATAAAGCACAGCAACAAACTAAATACTTCATTAAAGTTTAAGCAAAAGTTCTATGTTGAGTAATCTACTAGGCTACCTAAAACAAGTTATTTAAACTAAAAGACTGCTCCTAAAAAAAGCTAAACTCTTCAGGGTTTAGCTTTTTTGTTTCTACATTGCCCAATGCAGCACTGTTTTTTACTTTTAATCTGTTTATCGATTCTGTGCACAGGTATCATTAAGCCATTAGTTATTCGCTTTCTCTATTTCACTTGCTGTAAATGGCCTTATTTCAGCTATTTTAACAGCACTAATTGGCCGTCAGTGTTACGCCCAATTCAATACAAAAAGGTATTCCATGCAACAGATTGTTTTAGCCAGTGGCAACAAAGGTAAACTTAAAGAATTTGATCAAATGTTAGCCCAGTTTGATATTGAAATTTTACCGCAGAATCAATTTAACGTTCCGGAAGTGGCTGAAACAGGCACAACCTTTATCGAAAATGCCATCATTAAAGCACGCCATGCAGCAGAGATAACGGGTAAAGCAGCCATTGCTGATGACTCAGGATTAGAGGTCGATGCACTACAAGGGGCACCTGGCATATATTCAGCCCGTTATGGCGGAGAAGGCGCGAGCGAGAAAGATAACTATCTTAAACTATTGTCAGCTCTTAACGGTCAAACTGAACGTAAAGCTCGCTTTCAATGTGTTTTGGTTTATATGCGTCATGCAAAAGATCCCACTCCCATTGTTTGCCAAGCAGCTTGGGAAGGCACTATCGCTTTATCTCCTCAAGGTGAACAAGGTCATGGCTACGACCCTATATTTGTTCCGCACGGGTTTGATATCACAGCAGCAAATCTTTCAAGCGAACAGAAGAATCAATTAAGTCATCGTGGTTTAGCGCTCACTTTGCTTGTGGACGCCATGAAAGCCAAAGGGATTATCAAGTAACTATCATGCAATCAGTAAAATTATCACTACCGCCTCTGAGTCTATACATCCATATACCATGGTGCGTACAAAAATGCCCATATTGTGATTTCAACTCCCATGGTCAAAATGGTGAGTTGCCACAGCAGGCTTATGTCGATGCCCTTTTAGAAGATCTTCAACATGACCTGCATTATGTCCAAGGTCGTAAGATTCACAGTATTTTTATCGGTGGCGGCACGCCATCGTTATTTGAAGCCAAACAAATACAGCGAATTTTAGACGGTGCCAGAGCCCAAATAGGGTTTAAAGAAGATATTGAAATCACCATGGAAGCGAACCCTGGTACGTTAGAGCATGATGATTTTGCCGCTTACCGCGCAGCTGGCGTGACACGATTATCCATTGGGGTGCAGAGTTTTTCTAAAGATAAACTCAACCTGCTTGGCCGCATTCATGATCAAAATGAAGCCGTTACAGCAGCACAAACTGCCAGCAAAGCTGGTTATAACAGCTTTAATTTAGATTTGATGCACGGTTTACCTAATCAGTCTTTTGATGAAGCTATGTCAGATATTGATACTGCCGCAGGATTGATGCCACCACATCTATCCTGGTATCAGCTCACCATTGAACCTAATACGCTGTTTCACTCAAAGCCGCCACAATTGCCAGATGACGAAGATTTATGGCATATCTACGAACAAGGGCAAAAGAAACTAGCGGCTTTAGGTTATGTTCAATATGAAATATCTGCCTACGCAAAACCTGGTTATCAGTGTCAACATAACCTCAATTATTGGCAGTTTGGTGATTATTTAGGGATCGGTTGTGGCGCCCATGGCAAAATAACTCAGCCAGAAACGAATAAGATTGTTAGAACGGTAAAAATTAAGCACCCTAAGGGTTATCTAGCAACGTCAGATTACACCAGTGAAACCACTGAAGTGTTAGCTGAAGATCGCGCCCTTGAGTATTTAATGAATCGACTAAGGTTGATGACCCCTATTCCTAAGACTGAATTTGAACAACGCACTGGTTTATCAGTAAATGTACTTAACGATGGCATCGCTAAGTCGATAAAAAGAGGCTTATTAACTGAAAGCGAAACACATTGGCAATTAACCGACAAAGGCCATATGTTCGTAAATGACCTTTTATCGCAATTTTTAGATTAAATTTATTGATCGTTACTTAAAACCGTTGTTACTGAAATTAGCTGTTTTACAGCTAATAAATAAACAAGCCTAATCCGCTAACTTTATTTCCTCTAAAGTTAGTCTTAGGCTTTTTCTTACTCTTTAATAACTGCCCTTCCATATTTTCATCGGTCTTTCAGCAACATTTAATACACAATTGCTAACATTTCACTTTACACATTTATGTGCGTGTCTATTAGGATATCAATCGATATTCTCAACCATTAAATTGTGAGCGGAAAACACCTATGCTACTAAAAACAAAAACGACATTAATAGCCGTTGCATTAACCAGTTTATTATCTACCTCTGCCATTGCGCATGGTACAGATCACCAGCCTTTAAACAGTGCTGCAGAAACCACTAAAAAAGCGACTACAGAATCAGAAAAAGCTAATGAGCTTTTCGAAGCCATGTTCATGGAAAATGTGTTGGCCAGCCCGATTTCGCAAACCTATTTACGCATCAAAACCGATTATGATAAATGGGGTGATTTTAGTGATAAGGCTGATGATGAAGACTTAGCGAGAGCGAAAAAGCATTTAAAACAACTTGAAGGCCTTAATGTCGCTAACTTAGACAAGCAAACTGCACTTAGCTACAAATTAATGAAACAAGGCTTAGAGCAAGATATCGCTGATGATAAATGGCGTTACCATACTTATCCAGTAAACCAAATGTATGGCAGCCATTCATTTATTGCGACCTTTCTTATCAATCAACATCAAGTTGAAAGTGTTAGCGATGCACAAGCTTATATCAGCCGTTTAAACGGTGTAAAGCATGTAACCGAACAAGTGATTGAAGCATTAAAAGTTCGAGCCGATAAGAATATTATCGCCCCTAAATTCGTGTTCCCTTACGTTATTTCTGACAGTGAAAATATCATTGTTGGCGCACCATTTAGTGATACTGAAGAGCAAAGTACACTTTGGGGTGATATCAACCGTAAAGTCGATAAGCTCGATATCCCACAAGCACAAAAAGATACATTGCTTGCTGATGCTAAAAAAGCATTGATTGAAAGTGTAAAACCGGGTTACGAAAACCTGATTAGCTATTTACGTGAACTCGAAACTAAAGCTGACACCCGTGATGGGGTGTGGAAATTGCCTGAAGGTAATACATTTTTCAATATGCGTTTAAATCGCGTTACAACAACTGACATGACTTCTGAAACAATCCATAAGTTAGGTTTAGCTGAAGTCGAGCGTATTCAAAATGAAATGCGCGTCATTATGAAAAAAGTAAATTATAAAGGTAACTTACAAGAATTTATGGCTTTCATGCGTGATGATGAGCAGTTTTACTACCCTTCAACTGATGAAGGTAAAGCAAGATACTTAACTGAAGCTAAAGATTTGATCGACAATATGGAATCACGTTTAGACGAAGTGTTCTATATCAAACCCAAAGCTAAGCTTATCGTTAAGCAAGTTGAATCGTTCCGTGAAAAATCTGCTGGTAAAGCATTCTACGATCAACCAGCGCCAGATGGCTCTCGCCCAGGTACTTATTACGCTAACTTGTACGATATGAAAGCCATGCCAACCTATCAAATGGAAGCACTGGCTTACCATGAAGGTATTCCTGGTCACCATATGCAAATTGCCATAGCTCAAGAGCTTGAGGGCGTGCCTAAGTTTAGAAAATATGGTGGTTATACCGCTTATATTGAAGGCTGGGGTTTATATACTGAATACTTCCCTAAAGAAATGGGATTATATGCAGATCCTTACTCTGACTTTGGTCGTTTGGCGATGGAGTTATGGCGCGCTTGTCGTCTAGTTGTTGATACCGGGATTCATAGCCAAAAGTGGACTCGTGAACAAGGCATTCAATATTACGTAGACAACACGCCTAACGCTGAGTCTGACGCCGTTAAAATGGTAGAGCGTCATATTGTTATGCCAGGTCAAGCAACGGCTTATAAAGTCGGTATGATTAAGATTTTAGAGTTACGTGAAAATGCTAAAAAACAAATGGGTGATAAGTTTGATATCCGCCAATTCCACACACTAGTATTACAAAATGGTCCTGTACCGTTAGATGTACTAGAAGCTGAAATTAATAACTGGATTGAAGAAGCTAAGTAGCTCTCTAAGTAGTTAACCCCATTCAATCATTAACGCAATAAAAAGCCACTATTTTTATAGTGGCTTTTTATTGCTTGATTATTATTACCTATATTTCTTGTCTTAGAGTTAAATGAGTTTGAGGTGTAGGACTTAGAGGCGTAGAGTTTGGAGTTTGGAGTTTGGAGTTTGGAGTTTGGAGTTTGGAGTTTGGAGTTTGGAGTTTAGAGTTTAGAGTTTAGAGTTTAGAAAGTTTAAACAGGTGATTGAGTAATACAAAAAGCCAAACTGCAGATAAAAATAACCCCAGAACAAAGTCTGGGGTAAACCAATTAAAACTAGGATGATGGTTTCAAAGCCGGCATTGTTCTAATTTTAAAACCGTTGCCAGCACTGATTCAAAATTTGCGAAGTTGCTGATTTGCACATAAAGCTGAAAAGGGGTCATTTCTCAACAAGATGCGTGACTCAAATCATTCCGAATCAACTAGGATCTATTGTATTGATTTAAGAACAGAGTTCAAGAAGCATTTAAAGAACTGTTTTAAAAATTGAACAAAACCATGTCGAACAATTTTTAAACACAAACAATTAAATCACTGTTCTAAAACAATAAATAAAAAAGCCGAACATAAAGGTTCGGCTTTGTCTTGTATTTTGAACAATGTTTCCACATTTAGTTACTGATTTGGAAACACTTTTGAATGTTATTTACGTAATTTGTATAAATTATCGTACTTAGCATCCCAATATGGTGTTGTACCAATATGACCTTTAATAAAGTCAATAAAGGCACTCACTTTAGGAGCAAGATGCTTACGTCTTGGGTAAACCGCTTGTAATGGTAAGTTGTTCGTCAATTGCCAATCTGGCAACAACGGCACTAAAGTGCCTTGCTCAATTTCATCTTCCAGTAAGTAACTGGCTAAATATGCAATACCTAACCCGCTAACAGCTGCTGATTTTAATGCAGGTGCATTATCAACGCGGAAGTTACCAGAAACACCGATCTCACAATAGTCTTCGCCTTTCTTGAACTGCCACGTACTGTGCTCATGCCATTCACCTTGATAGACAAGACAGTTATGATCAACAAGTTGTTCGGGACGAGAAATCGTACCTCTTTGGGCAATGTACTCTGGAGAAGCAGCCAATAAGAACTGACACTTCATTAGCGGTCTAGCAACCATGCCTAATGGTAGTTGCTCTGACATCGTTAACAATAAATCTAAACCTTCACTTACCACATCGACTTTATGATCAAGCAGACTAACTTGCAGTTCAAGTTCTGGATGTTTAGCCATAAACTCTGGCAATGCAGGGATAATATGCATAGTACCAAATGACTGTGAAATACCGACTTTTAACACACCGCGAGTGGCATCATTAAGATTGTGCACACTTGCAACAGCTTGCTCTGCATCACGCAGTAACTCTTCACCTTGTATGTAAAGAAGGTTACCCGCTTCAGTTAAACTCAAACTACGTGTTGTACGTTGTATAAGTTGAACCCCAAGTTTATGTTCAAGATCAGCAACCTGAGTACTTACTTTGGACTTAGATATACTCAGTCTTCTTGCAGCAGCACTGAAACTTCCCGCCCTCGCAACATGAGTAAAAATAGCAATAGGTTCTAATAGTTCTAACATTGGAGTCGCCTTAAGCTGTTTACGACATTAAAAATAGTTTTTTAAGGTACAAATGAATGTCTCTTATTCTAGACAATAGATTATAAGAAACAGTCTTTGTGACAATGCCAAATACGTTGCATCGTGCCTCAAAAAAGAAAATAAATTTCGATAGTCCTTTATCCTGAATCGCCAATCAAAACTAAAACAACAAGTTAGTTGATTAAACGCATTCAGATTTATAATTTTAGAAGTATACCAAAATTTAGATAAATGGCTCTATATTTATAATTAACAATTTTTTTATCAGAACAAATCTATTGTTAATTGTCATATTTGCAGTTTTTTCTAAGCCTTAAACGAAAAAGCCCCTGTACAAAGTACAGGGGAAGGTCAGGTGCATTTTGACAATGCTAGGACGTACAAACTTGTTACTCATTAGCGATAAATTACTGTTAAACAAAGGTTAAGCTAAATACAGCCTTTGTTATGAATTTAAAAATATCGCTTTCCTAAAACTTACTCACTATCCGAAAGCGTTGCTAACTCATAAGTCGATAATTCTGGAATTGATTCTCGTAATTCACTCTCAAGTACCATTATCTCTTCAAAATCAGCACATACTTTTTCAGCTTTTGCTTCTATAGCATCTGATTGTTCTGATATCTGCATCTCGATATCTTCCCCGATAGTTTCCATTTTGCTCGAGAATGAAGCCATTTTCTCATCAAAACTTCCGCCCTCAGCTGACATCATCTCGGCGCCTAGCGCCATCATGAAGCTTCCCATCGAGTTTTTAATCATTTGTTCCATTTCTTGTTCAAACTCTTCATTGAATGCATTTTCTAAAGAGTCTTCTGTCGCACCGAGGTAAAACTTATCACCTTGTTGATATGCTGCTTGATCAACACGAGTTTGAATGCCAGCTAAAAGTTCGTCTAGTTTGGCACCAGTAGCATCACCAAATATTGGCGTTAACGCCATGCTCACGGCATCAGTGGCTAGGATTACGGCATCGTTTACCAGATCAATGATTTCAGGTATTTGTTGAGATACTTTTTCAGAGTAGTCAGAAAGTAATTCTGTTTGCTCATCATTTAATTCAACTTGCTTGCCATCAACATAGAGTTTTCCCAACTCAACTCGATATAACTCAGCGCCTTTTTCACTGAACGATAGTTTTTGAGGCTCGACAGTTACGTCATAATTTAACGCTACATTACATTGGTTATCTTCAATTGACAGCTTAGCCATTGCTGGAGACATTGCCCCTGCTGTAAAAATTAAACCTGTTAGTGCGATACTTTTCAATAAACCTTGTGTGTTCATTAGCTCTATCCTTGCTGGTTAAAGTTAAACAGATAATCAATGTATTACAGTCCAAATGATGACAACCTTTGATTACTGACTTTATGATTACTATCTTATTAAGATTCTTGATTAATAGATTGCACAAGCTATGCCATAAATGAATATGTGTTATATAACATAAGCTTAAATAGTTAATTACAATCTACAGTAAAAATAATTGACTCAGCTAATATCAACATTGAGTGAAAAAAACCACAAGTTGGTAATTTTCACCTACAGAGTTTTAACAATACAAACACTGGGACACTGTCGCTACATTTCGCAGGTATTAATCACCTAGGGCAAGAGTGAAACTAAAACAGGAGTAAGTAATGCGGAAGTTGAAGTAGAAGTAGAAGTAGAAGTAGAAGTAAGGAAAAGCCACTAATGATTGTTAGAAAATCAAGCAAGCCAACAGAGCATTGGCTTAATTTAGAATATTGAGCGACCTAATGATTGTGATAAATGTTCTAACATTTGAGTTCCCGCTAATGAATTACCATTATTATCAAGTTCAGGAGACCAAACACAAATAGACATATCGCCTGGGATCACGGCAATAATGCCGCCGCCGACACCACTTTTACCAGGCATACCGACACGATAAGCAAACTCTCCAGCGCCATCATATAAACCTGAAGTAGCCAGCAGTGCATTTAACTGTCTTGTTTGCACCGGGGTAACTATCTCTTCCCCTTCCAAGCTTTTACCGCGATTAGCCAAATAAAACATCGCTTTTGATAAGTCAGCACAATTCATTTTCAGTGAACAATAATGAAAGTAGCTCTTTAAAACAGTATCAACATCACCATTAAAGTTACCAAATGACTTCATCAAATAAGCAATAGAGGCATTACGGGCACTGAATTGAAACTCTGAATTGGCAACGTCATAATCAAAACGGACCTGATGATTTGCACTTAAGTTTCTTACCACTTCTAGCATATGGTGTTTGGGAGCACCCAAACGCGCTTGAATAAGATCGGCAATCACTAATGCACCTGCATTAATAAAAGGATTACGAGGAATACCTCGCTCAAGCTCTACTTGAACTAATGAGTTAAATGATTGGCCAGAAGGCTCTTTACCTACCCTGCTCCAAATCTCATCTTCGGAGTACAAACTTAGCGCTAAAGTCAGACTAAAAACTTTGGAAATACTTTGAATTGAAAACGGTTCTAAATAATCACCCGCGCCGATGGTTTGCCCGTCAGCAGTGGTCACGGCAATGGCTATTTTTTTGGGATCAACTCCTGCCAGTGCAGGAATGTAATCTGCCACTTTCCCAGAACCAATAAGTGGCCGAACTTTGTCGACCACTTCTTCAAGCAATATTTGCTCAGGCATTGGCTAAATTAGCCCCACCAGATGTCATATAAACCACTGATTTCTAGTTGAGGTACTTTCTTGGCTTCCCAGAAAGCTTTAACTGCTGCAACGTCTTCTTCGGTACATTTGCCGATATCTTGAGTTGCAATGATACCTTCCCACATTTTATGACCGCCGCCATGAAAACCAAGGTTACGAGGTTCAATCACTTGTGCAATAAATTCATCAATAGCGATATCGATATCAGCTTCAGAAATTGACTCTTCAAAAGTCCAGTTGATATCAAAACCAAATTCTTGGAATTCATCAACGCGTAGTTTTTTACGTAAACGGCGAGTACGAGTCTTAGCCATGGTTATTTCCTAGTTAGTTGAAAAGCATTTATTATTAACAAATATTTTTAGTAAATCATTTTTAGTGAAAATTATTCAGTACGCTCAAACATTAAATCCCAAACACCATGACCTAAACGATGGCCGCGTGCTTCAAACTTAGTTAAAGGGCGATGTTCTGGTCGTTCAACAACAGTATTGGTTGTTGATTGATTTTTATAACCTTCTGCAGCAGACATGACTTCTAGCATATGTTCACTGTAATTTTCCCAATCCGTTGCCATATGGAAAACACCACCAATCTTTAGCTTACGATGGATCAATTGCGCAAATGCAGCTTGAACGATACGACGCTTATGGTGACGAGTTTTATGCCATGGATCTGGAAAGAATAATTGAACTCTTGAAAGAGATCCATCAGCGATACTGTTCTCTAGTACTTCCATAGCATCATGGTGATATACACGTAAATTGGTAATTTCAGCTTCGCCAGCATCTACTAAACATGCGCCAACACCCGGTTTATGTACTTCAATACCGATGTAATTGAGTTCTGGAGCAGCTTTAGCCATTTCAACTAATGACGCGCCCATACCAAAACCAATCTCTAATACGGTATCAGCTTCACGCTTAAACACTTCTGCTAAATTAATTGCTTCCGGTGTGTAATCTAAACCCATTGCAGGCCAATGTGCTTCAATTGCGTTAGCTTGGCCTTTGGTTAAACGGCCTTCTCTTAATACAAAACTTCTGATTTTACGAATATATTTGCCATCTTCGTTAAATTCAGCGGTGGTAACGTCGCTCATTTCTGCCTCATCATTTGAATAGTGATTTAAATACAAACCATTCAAAGCTTAATCTTTGTTCCAATAATAGTCGGTAAGTATATCTTAAAATCAGAATGACTAAACTAATTATCAGTTAACAAGCTCTCTTGTTTAACGAATATTCTCCATATACACTGCGCTGATGAAAAAAGTTAACCCCTTTTCTGAGCGGATCACCGCTTGGTATGATTTACATGGTCGCAAGACTTTACCTTGGCAAATCAACAAAACCCCATACAGAGTGTGGATTTCAGAGATAATGTTGCAGCAAACTCAGGTTGCGACCGTTATTCCCTATTATGAAAAATTCATGCACAGCTTTCCGAGTATCGAAGCACTTGCCAACGCCAGCGAAGATGATGTATTGCACCATTGGACAGGCTTAGGCTATTACGCTCGCGCTCGAAATCTGCATAAAGCCGCCAAAACTATTTGCGAACAACATGATGGGCTTTTTCCAGAATCAATAGATGAAGTGATTGCTTTACCTGGCATTGGTCGCTCAACTGCTGGGGCCATTTTGTCATTGTCTTTAGGCCAGCATCATTCCATTTTAGATGGCAATGTTAAACGTGTACTGGCACGTCATGGGGCGATTGAAGGTTGGCCAGGACAAAAAGCAGTTGAACAACAGCTATGGCAATTAACAGATCTGTTAACCCCGCAACAAGATGTGGTTAAATTCAACCAAGCAATGATGGATATTGGCTCTGGGGTTTGTACACGCAGTAAACCTAATTGCGCCCAATGTCCTGTGGCAATTGACTGTAAAGCGCAGCTTGCTGGCAGACAAAAAGATTTTCCTGGTAAAAAACCTAAAAAAGCCACTCCAGCTAAAGAAGCATGGATGTTAGTGCTACATAGAAATGGTGAAGTCATTCTGAATAAAAGACCACCAGCAGGTATATGGGGTGGCTTATGGTGCTTTCCTCAATTTGATTCAGAAGATGCACTACAGGAACACATTAATGATGCAGGTATCAGCGATGAAACCAATATTGATAAGCCAGAATGGCTAGCAGGCTTTAGGCACACATTCAGTCACTTTCATTTAGATATTCAACCAATATTGATTAATCTTGCTGATAAGCAAGAATTAGCTCAAATTGACTCGAGTGTAATGGAACAAAATCAGACACTCTGGTATAACATACATCATCCCGCGAAAGTTGGATTAGCCGCAGCGACAGAGCGGATTTTATCTAACCTAGCCGCTCTTTTAGCAGCAGATCCCGTCAAGGAATCCCTTTAAGGAATAATCATGGCTCGTAATGTTAATTGCGTATATTTGAATAAAGAAGCTCCAGGTTTAGATTTTCAACTTTATCCTGGTGATCTTGGTAAGCGTATTTTTGATTCCGTCAGCAAAGAAGCTTGGACGCTTTGGCAGAAAAAGCAAACTATGCTGATCAATGAAAACAAGCTTAGTATGATGAATGTTGATGATCGTAAACTGCTTGAAGATAATATGGTGAACTTCTTATTTGAAGGTAAAGATGTTGTCGTTGAAGGTTACGTACCGCCAGCTGAAGACGAATAACCCCCTTTAGCGTTATTTAAAATTAGCCCACATAAAAATCACTCCTTCAACTGAGTTGGTTATCTAAAGTGGGCTTTTTTGTGTCTCAAATTCAAACCTAATTGAGAGGATTAATACAAGAATCCCTTAACTAAAGAGCTTCCTAACTACCGACCAATTCATTACAAGAATAAAGACTCAATAAAGTTCCCTTAACTTCAGCTAAATCTGTAATTCGTGAGCTATAAATCAAAAACAAAATATATCTATATTTCTGCTAGTTAGCTTATTTTTTTATCTTTTTTCAACTCGTATAATTCAAGCATATTTTATCATTGAGTGTAATTATGCTTAAGCCACTTATTTATTCAACTTTCGCCATCTCATTATTGCTTTCGAGCACTGTGGTTACAGCAGATCCTATGGGGATGAAACCTCAACCCGTCGCTGATGCGCCCTTAGGTTATATCATTCACAACCCATATGAGAATGCGCCACTTACTGCGCTAGTAACCTTAAATGGACATACCATTTCTAATGTAGATGTGACCGTTCACGCAAATGATGAAAACGGTGTCAGCATCAATTATCAAGTCGATGATATGAGAGTGATGAATGAAGGTGGCGTGCCTATCTTTGGGCTTTACCCAGCGTTCATGAATACCTTTACCGTAAAATGGACTGAAGACGGTAAACAGCAAAGCCACGACTATAAAATGTTAACCCCAGACATTGATATGGGCTTTTCAGAAAGTCAGTGGGCTAAAGCGCCTATTGTAGAAGTTGAACATGTGGATGCTGATTTCAAAGACCGATTATATTTTGTTAACTGGACTAATCCAGATGGAAAAACAGGCCAATTAGCCCACAACAATATAGAGGCTCCAGGGGCATTTTCATGGGACGGTAAACCGGGGTTTTTCATCATAGATACGGCGGGAGACATACGTTGGTATCTCAACCCTTATACCACCCATGATTCAAAAAGCTTTGATAACGCAGGCTATGCCATGGGCATGAACGTCACCAAAGACGGCAATATGGTGTGGGTACAAGGCCAAGGTTGGAAAAAAATGTCACTCATGGGAAGAATGATTTCTGAACATAGCCTGCCAGGTAATTTCATCGATGCTTCCCATGAAGGTATTGAAGGCGCTAATGGCAATGTATTTATCCGCGCCGCGGCAAAAGACTATCGACGAGCAGATGGAAAACTAGTGAATACCATTAGAGACCAAATCATTGAAGTCGATGATACTGGTAAGCTAGTCGATTACTGGGATCTTAATAATATACTAGATCCTTTGCGTGATGCCGCTTTACTGTCACTTGATGCTGGCGCAGTTTGCCTCAATATTAATGTAGATCAAGCGGGTCATCAGACCACGTTAGAAGATTTACAAAATGCACCATACGGTGATATCCATGGCGTTGAAACAGGACGTAATTGGATTCATGTCAATTCAATCGACTACGACCCAAAAGATGACAGCATCATTATTAGTTCTCGTCATCAATCCGCTGTTATTAAAATTGGTCGTGATAAACAAGTTAAATGGATTTTAGGCCCAGCTAAAGGTTGGAGTGAAAAGTTTCAAGACAAACTCTTAACCCCAGTGGACAACGCAGGCAACAACTTAAATTGTAATGAAAAAGGCCGCTGTTGGAACAGTGATTTTGACTTTTCTTACACTTCACATACTGCTTATCTCGTGCCAGAAAAAGGTACACTTACCGTATTTGATAATGGTGATGGTAGACACCTTGGTCAGCCAATGTTTGCTAATGAAAAGTATTCTCGCGCTGTTGAATACAAAATAGATGAAGCCAACAAAACGGTGAAACAAGTATGGCAATACGGCAAAGAGGAGTTAGGTTATGAAGGCTACTCACCAGTCACATCTATTGTTAAATATCAGCAAGATAAAGACAGTGTGATGAGTTATTTTGCCTCTGCTGGTCTTTTCGGTTTAGGTGGTGGTTACGGTAATTTAAAAATGGATGATACCACTGGGAAGGTTAAATCTATTTTAGTAGAACACCGCTATGGTGAAACAAAACCCGCTGTAAGGATCAATATTAACAGCCATGATATGTTTGCTACAGGTTACCGCGCCCAAGTAATACGCTTGAACGAAATGCTCAAATAGCGCGTATTAAAAGTACTGATACAAGAACTGATACAAGTTTTTATACAAGCACTGATAAAAAGCACTTATATAAATGCTGTAAGCCACCTTAGCCCTTTCATGTAGATTTGGGCTAAGGTGTTATATCCATAAGCTAATTGGTTTAGCAATTGTTTTTCAATGGTTACCACTCTCTTCTATCAACGCCTCTCCTCAAAATAATATCCAAATAAATCGATACTTTAGAAAAAACACCTAAATTAACACTGGTCAAAAAACGACTAATCGTTTACATTCAAGTAACAATGTAAGCGCTTACATGGCTATTGGAATGAGTGCTTACATAAGAGCTATTTGTGGAGCTTATATAAATAGTCTTTGTAAGCACGAATAGAATTAATGGTGACATTAGCTTCATCATCAAAGCACCACATTCGATAATTAGAAACGTTTATAAGCTCATCGGTAATAAGCACATAGATAATGAGCGCATAGAGAAGTAAGCAGATAGTTAAGTTGTAAAAATACCAAAAATTAAATTACAGCAATCAAGGTAGAGATAATGATTAAGGAAAAATCAGCGCAACTTACAACTCAAGTAACAGCAGCAACAACCGCACAGAAACTCACGTTAAAAGAAAAAGTCGGTTATGCCCTTGGGGATGTGGCATCTAACTTCTACTGGCGTGTATTCGATGTATTCTTATTTATATTCTATACCGATGTATTTGGTATCTCTGCTGCTGCTGTCGGCACCATGATGCTAGTAACTCGAATTATTGATGCTGTATCCGATCCGTTAATGGGCGCTCTCGCAGATAGAACTAAAACTCGTTTTGGTAAATTTCGCCCCTATCTCATCTTAGGCATTATTCCCATTGCAGCAGCAGGTGTACTCACCTTCACGGTGCCAGATTTAGGCGATGATGGTAAATTGATTTGGGCTTACGGTACCTATATTTTCATGATGCTGGCTTACACCTTTATTAATGTCCCTTATGGTGCATTACTCGGTGTTGTTACCAGTGATAGCCAAGAAAGAACCACCTTAACCAGTTTCAGGTTTATTGGTGCTTTTTCTGGCGGCACTTTAGTTGCTTATATGACGCCTGAATTAGTCACATACCTTGGCGCAGGCAATGAAGCATTAGGTTGGCAACTCACCATGGCCTGTTATGGACTTATTTCTGCAGTGCTGTTTTGCCTTACTTTTTTTGCCACTAAAGAACGAATAGCGCCACCAGCGAATCAAAAAACATCAATCAAACAAGACATCATCGATTTAACCAACAACAAACCTTGGTTAATTCTGTTCTCTTTAGCATTAATCATCATGTTCACGATTACGCTTCGAGCTAGTACGGGAACATTTTACTTTAAATACTACGTAAACCGCGAAGATCTCATCGGTACGTTTACTGCGGTATATATGATCTCACTTGCAATAGGAGCAGCATCTACCCCACTACTCAGTCGATATTTTGATAAACGCACTTTACTTATCACCTTAATGACCCTTGTTGCCATGCTTTCTGCTGGTTTTTATTTTATACCAGCAAATAACCTCACATTGATGTTTGTCATGCAGGCATTAATTGGGTTTTGTTTAGGCCCTAAATCCCCCTTAGTATTTTCGATGTATGCCGATACTGCGGATTATTCACAGTACAAAAATGGTCGAAGAGCAACCGCAATGATTTTCTCTGCAGCGGCATTTTCACAGAAATTAGGCGGCGCTTTTGCTGGCGCGATGATCGGTTGGATACTTTCATCGATGGGTTATGTGGCAAATCAGCAACAGTCACCAGACTCATTAATGGGAATTCTATTACTTAATACCGTCATCCCTGCGGTGTTTGCAATATTAGCTGTCTGGGTTGTTAAGCATTACAGCTTAGATGAGCAAAAGATGCGTGAGATAAACCAATCTCTTTATAAATCTCAGTCAGAAAACCAGTAATTCAGGAATTAAAATAGTGATTACTTACAATCATAAAAATGGCAACGTTAGCTTGCATACTCCAACGAATATGCCAAAAGCATGTGGTTTTTTATGGAATAAAAACATGATGATTCAAATGAATTGTCGTGGTTTTGCAACAGCGCAATTTATGCAGCCCGAGCCGGCAAAATATGCCCATGGCCCAGCGTTAGAAGCCAAAACCTTTATGCAGCCTGAACATGCCTATTTTAGCCATCATCCAGGACGGTTCTTTTATATAAAGGATAACCTCACAGATGAGCTTTTCTCACTGCCCTATGAACCAGTTAAACAAGTGCCCTCAACTTTTGAGTTCATCGCTAGCCAACATCAAGTCAGTTGGGAAGTTGAACACCTCAACTTACGTTGTAAGTTAAGCTTAACCTTGGCGACAGAAGACACCGCTGAACTTTGGCAACTGTCAGTTGAGAACCTACTTCAAACGAAGCGAGACATTAGCGTCTATAGCTACTTTCCTGTGGGCTATATGTCTTGGATGAATCAATCGGCAAAGTTTGAAAGTACACTTAATGCCATCTTGTGCCATTCAATCACCCCATACCAAAAAGTTGATCAGTATTTTGTTCAACAAGACTTTAAAGATACTACGGTATTTTTAAGTGACGTTGCGCCAGATAGCTATGAAACAAGGCAAAGTGTTTTTGAAGGCGAAGGCGGGTTACACAATCCCACGGGGATCAGTAATAACCGCTTAGAAAATAAGCCTGCACATTATCAAACACCTGCTGCAATTATGCAGTTTAACCGTCAACTTGAACCCAATGGCGAAGTGACCCATAACGCTAACCAAGCTGCAGAATTTAAGTTTGTTTTTGCACCAGTAAAAGATACGCAAGAAGCCAATGAATTAAAAAATCGTTATTTAGCCCACTCTCTGCAATTTACTGAAGTTCAAAATGATTACAAACATTACCTTAATCGAGAAAATGGCTGTTTAAGCCTGTCATCTTCAAACCCTAAACTTGATAACTTCATCAATCATTGGCTACCAAGACAGGTGTTTTATCATGGGGATGTTAATCGATTAAGTACTGATCCGCAGACAAGAAACTATCTGCAAGATGCCATGGGGATGATTTATATCAACCCTAACAAGGCAAAAATAGCTTTCGAAACAGCGTTAGCACAACAGCATCATAATGGGGAAATGCCTGATGGTATTTTATTGCACCCAGAGTCTGAACTTAAATATATTAACCAAATTCCCCACACAGATCATTGTGTTTGGTTAGTGATTTGTATTGAGGCTTACTTAAATGAAACTGCTGACTTTGAGTTTTTAAATCAATCTATCGGATTTTCAGATAGTGAAGATAAACTCTCTGTTATGGAACACATCAATTTAGCGCTTGAGTTTCTATATTCTCAACGTGATCACCGAGGTCTAAACTTTATCAACCAAGGCGATTGGTGCGATCCGATGAATATGGTGGGTTATAAAGGTATTGGCGTATCAAGTTGGCTGACGTTAGCAAGTGCTTACACCATGAAGTTGTGGGCAGGAATTTGTCAACAAATGGCTAATGATTGTCATGCAGCCTCTAGTACATCAAATAACGCCGTTAAATTCATCAAACTTGCAGCTGAGTTGAACGATGCTGTCATCGAGCATTGTTGGGATGGAGAATGGTTTGCTCGGGGCATTACTGATGCAGGTAATTGTTTTGGTGTAAGTTCTGATATTGAAGGTCGTATTTATCTCAACCCACAAAGTTTTGCCATGCTTTCAGGGGCGACTGATAATGAAAAATGGTCGCTGATGCAACCCCAAATTAAGCAACAACTGCAGACCCCGTATGGAATGATGATGTTAGCACCCGCTTATACTCATATGCATGAAGACGTTGGCAGACTTACCCAAAAGTTTCCCGGTACAGGGGAAAATGGCTCGGTATATAATCATGCTGGTGCATTTTATATTTATGCCTTATTTGAACGGGGCGAAACTGAGCAAGCATTCGAGCTTTTACAAACCATGATAGCTGCAGAGGATATTCAAAATGAACTTACTCGTGGCCAACTGCCCATCTTTATCCCTAATTATTATCGCGGTGCATATTTCCAATACCCTGACGAAGCAGGTAAATCGAGCCAGCTATTTAATACGGGAACAGTGGCCTGGGTCTACCGCATTATTATTGAACAACTTTGCGGTTTAAAAGGCTGTAAACAAGGTTTAAAGATACAACCACAACTGCCTAAGCAATGGCCTAGTCTAGACGTCAGCCGACAGTTCAGAGGCGCGACGCTCGATATTTCAATCAAGAGAAGCAAAGATGTGAACTGTCAGCACGTTTTAATTGATGGGGAAGTATTAGAAGCAAACAATGCTGGTGAGCATATTATGTCTATTAGTCCAAATAAAACGTATCAAGAGACGAATATTGAGCAAGTGTCTACAACCTATAAAGTGCCTAAAACCTATAAAGTAATAGTATTGTTTCCTGAAAATTAGTCATAGTGGTTACATTTGCCCTTTCGAGCATAGCTAAACCGTGTGAATATGTTTATTAACCTAATAGATATGAGTCTTAAAACCGTCAGATAAGACATCAAACCCAAGGAGTGTTTTGGACAATGGACTGCACTAATAACAGCATAACCGCGAAGGCTACGACTTCAATGAAAGGGCTAATAATTCCTAGCGTAATGGCATTAAGTTTTACGTTTATGGCTACAGTTGCGTTTTCTGCAACAGATGAAGTGATAAATAAGACAGCTGTTCAAACAGCTAATGAGTTCACTGAACATGTTCATAACCCTATAGAAGTGAACTATGCAAACCAAGCTATTACCCTTGATGGTATGCCAGACGAGCTAGATTGGCAGCAAGCTAAATGGCACCCCATTGATCAAATGATTATTGGCGATGATGTCACTGCCGATGATTTTAGTGGTCAATATAAATTATTGTGGCGTGAGAATAAGTTATATCTACTCACAGAAATCATTGATGATGTGCTATTTGACCAAACAGCTGATCCGACCGTGCTTTATTGGGATGACGATACCGTTGAAGTTTTTTTAGACGAAGATGCATCAGGTGGCAATCATCAATATAGTCATAATGCTTTTGCATATCATGTGGCATTGGACCGACAAGTCGCTGATTTTACAACTCAGAAAAAAGCCGCCACCTTTAATGAACACATCACCACGGTGTGGTCTAGAGATCCTATTAACCCTAAAAAGATGTATTGGGAAATGGCCATTAATATATTCCCTGATAGCTACGATGACAGTTTAAGTGCTTTTGATGAAAAACAAGTAGCTCCAGTAACATTACAAACCAATAAGAAAATGGGCTTCATGTTGGCTTATTGCGATAATGATGGTGCTAAAACCAGAGAAAACTTTATCGGCTCACATCCTATCAAACCACTTGATGGTGATATGAATCGTGGCTATAAACATGCAGATGTATTTGGTAGTATTATTTTAAAAGCGCCAAAGTGATATCCCCCTCTATTTAGCGACTAGACTAACATTCACGTAAAAATACTAACTAAAAAAACGCCGTGAATAATCAACATTATCCACGGTGTTTCTAGTTTCAGAGTTTACGATTGCGCTAACAAATAGATTTTTATCGCTTAATACCTTCAATCACCAGATCTAAGCTCACATTTGCCGATGCTGGACCTAAGTCCATTTTGATACCAAAGTCTTTCATAGCGAACTCTGCAGAGCCACTAAAGCCTGCTCGGTAACCACCCCATGGATCTTTACCTTCACCAATAAACTCGGCTTCAATCACAACGGGTTTAGTCACGCCATTTAACGTGAAGTTACCATTGACCAAAATTTTCCCGTCACCTTTATCTTCAACACTAGTAGATGTGTATTGGGCTTCTGGGAATTTAGATGTATTTAAAAAGTCACTACCACGAAGATGCTTATCACGTTCAGCGTGATTTGAATCCACACTGGTGGTGTTGATTTTTACATTAATATTGGTGTCGGCAATTTTGGCAGCATCGTAGTTAAACTCACCACTAAAGTCATTAAAACGTCCTGCTACAAAGCTATAGCCTAGATGATTTACTTTAAATTGAATCGATGCATGAGCACCTTGGGTATCAATTGTATAATCTGCAGCGTTTGCCGCTAGCGGTAACAGCATTGCACCGCCGATGACTGAAGATAATACTGTAGCTAATAATTGCTTTTTCATTGGTTAGTCCCTTATGGATAAACTTACTATCGTTAATATGTCCCTACTCACTTTTTTATGCCAGTTTCGCAAGTATCACCCCTAAAAACTGCAACTCATTCGCAAGTAATCGTTAAATTGGTATCATTATTTTTTTACTGGTTTTAGCATTCTTTTTAAGGTGCCATCTTTATCAATCAATTGATGCTTAATAGCACCCGCGGCATGAATGACCACCAATGCTATTAATGTATAAGCTGCGTATTGGTGGACTAAGCCGGCAACATCCTCCTGATTCTCAATAAAGCTGCCTAGTGAAGGCACTTCGAACCAATCAAACACCAAAATACCTCGTCCATCTGCCGTTGAGATAAGAAATCCTGTCACCATTATTCCTATCATTAGTAGATATAGAATACGATGAGCCCATTTCGCAGCGGTTTGCTCCCACGCTTTATGGCTAGATTCAGCTTCCGGTTTGGTCGTTAACAAACGCCAAGCTAACCTAAATAAAGTGAGCATCAATAATAAAATGCCGATGCTTTTATGTATGTCTGGTGCAGTTTTATACCAACTGCTGTAATAAGTGAGGTCAACCATCCAAAAACCTAACCCAAATAAACCGATAATGGTTAATGCGCTTAGCCAGTGAAGGCTAATACTGACTAAACCATAGCCTTTGTTTGTGTCTACTAACATCAAATTTCCTTTTCACATTCTATGCAAACCATCATAGTCATTAAAAAACAAAAGAATATCGCTAAAAATAGCTAAAACCATTCGATTAAATAGAACCATTACCTGGTTCAGTATTAGAATCAGCTTGAAGATCTATCTATAAGCTCAAAAATAACTAAAACCTGACATAAATCCAGTCCCACAGACCATTTTCAAAGCCATCGAACCAACAAAAATAGCAGTTCCAATGAAAAGCAGACATAAATAGGCATTAGTTAAGCTAAAAAATGCTCATTTAGACCATTTACTAGCCGAACAATTAAAATCATTTAAAAAAGCACTTGCACGATTATAACCATCGCTATACTATGTGCGCACTCCAAACGAGACAGGCACTAGCTACCGAGTTAGCACCTAGTTTGAAGTAGTAAACTAACACTTAGTTAGTCGCCCGAATAGCTCAGTCGGTAGAGCAGAGGATTGAAAATCCTCGTGTCCCTGGTTCGATTCCGGGTTCGGGCACCATATTTATATTAATAGTATTTACTATTAAGCAAGATAAGCCGGCATAGCTCAGTTGGTAGAGCAACTGACTTGTAATCAGTAGGTCCCGAGTTCGACTCTTGGTGCCGGCACCATATAACAGACAAACCACTCAGTGAGTGGTTTTTTTGTCAGTAACAAACTAACGATAGTTAGTCGCCCGAATAGCTCAGTCGGTAGAGCAGAGGATTGAAAATCCTCGTGTCCCTGGTTCGATTCCGGGTTCGGGCACCATATTTACATTAATAGTGTTAACTATTAAGCAAGATCAGCCGGCATAGCTCAGTTGGTAGAGCAACTGACTTGTAATCAGTAGGTCCCGAGTTCGACTCTTGGTGCCGGCACCATACAAACAAAAAAGCCACTCAATGAGTGGCTTTTTTGTGTCTGTATTCCTCGTCCTGATATCTGTTTAGACTTTTAGGACGAGACACTGAATAAAGTAAATTGCCTGGGGTTTACTCGGCAATTTTGTATTATTGAATACTCTATTTATGCAAATAACATTCGCCACCATATACCAGGCAAACTGGTAAAACCTGTGGTATAGAATTTAAGCTCTCCTTCTTTAAACACCATAATGGTTGGCGTCACTCGAATAGACCAATTTTGAGCAAGAAGACCTTCACTATCGTTAATCGTGTCAAACGAATAGTCTTTGTGCTGCAAGTATTGCTTCATTTGCTCATCAGTACCTGAATTCATCGCAACGGTAACCGTTGGATAATAGGCAGACATCGTATCGACAACTGGGCTAACAAAATTGCACACCGGACACCATGAGCCCCAAAAGTAAACGAGTACAGCGTCATTTTGGCTCATAGCTAGCACATCAACCATTTCGTTATTCAAGCTTAACGCTTTCATGTCCGGTAGGTTATCCCTTTCGATATCCTTGCCACGCCAAACATCGACAAGTCCGGTTATTACGATAGCAAACGCCATGAACAACATGACCTGTTTTAACCAGCCCATCACTTTTTTAAACCATGACACTTTTACTTTATCCATATTTCGACTCTCTAATTGAATAGCCCATTGTCGCGCTATTCAATTCACTGACTTATTCTTAGTTAACTTAAGTGCCTGATGCTCTATCAATAGCTGCCAACACTTGCTCACTGGTTAGAATCACAGGTAATTTAATACCTTGTGGCGCATTAGGTCCGTAAACCACATTAAATGGCACCCCGAACCGATTATGACTTTGTAAATAACCAGTAATGGGCTTTGACGGTGTTGTCCAGTCTCCTTCGATCAAGAACATATGATCTTGTTTTAAGGCACTGTAAACTGGGTCTTGTAGCACCACGCCAACTTTATTGGCTTTACAGGTTATGCACCAATCAGCGGTCACATCCACAAACACCGTTTTCCCCTCTGCGACTTTTGCAGCTATGAGCTGTTGATCAAGTGGTGTCCACGCTAAATCCGTCGGTAAAGGTTGTGACCAGTCATCAGAAGTCGAAAATGCGCCAATGGCCGCCAATATCAGGCTGACACTGAAGCTAGCGATAACCGCTGAAATACCATAATGCTTAGCCATTAACACAAAGAAAATGATGACTAACACAATTGCGGCAATCCATAATGGCAATACAGCAACAAAGCTTGATAACAAGCTGATTAACCACAAACTTGTCAGTAATAACAGCACTGAGAACACCACTTTAACGGTATTCATCCAACGGCCTGGTTTAGGGAAGTAACTGGCAATTTGAGGAAATGCAGCCACCAGCAACCAAGGTAATGCCATCCCTAATGCAAGGAAGGTAAATATCACCAATAAGCTCACCACATCAGCGCCCAGTGCAAATGCTACAGCCGTGCCTAAGAAGGGGGCACTGCATGGCGTTGCAAGCAAAGTGGCAAACATGCCTTGTAAAAAGTGACCTCGATGATCATTCCCACCCGTCGTAGCCAGTTTTGTTTGAAAGCTGGATGGTAGATTTATTTCAAATGCGCCTAACATATTTAGGGCAAAAATCGAGGTGACCAGCACCATAAAGCCGATAAACCACGGATTTTGAAATTGCACGCCCCAACCAATAGCTTGGCCAGTAAACTTAAGCGTGAGAATAAATGCAGCTAATAACCAAAACGACACAATGATGCCCATTGCAGAGGCTATAAACTGTTGTCTAATTTGCTTTTTCTGTAAATCTGGTGCTGCAATAACACTACTGAGCTTCATGCCTAATACTGGTAGCACACACGGCATGACATTTAAAATAAGCCCGCCGAGTAAGGCAAACAGCATCATAGTAATGAGTGAACTGGCATTTTTTTCAACAAATGTTGGGGTGACATCCGCTGAATACTCAAGTGCGCGATTAGCATCACCAATGGTGACATTTAAGGGTTTGTTGAGAATATCTGGCTCGCCCAACCAACTTGTGACATCAAAAATAACCACGAGCTCTTTTTGGCCATCACCTTTATCAGCAACATTAATAGTGGATATCTTAAAAGTACTGTCAGGTGCACCGTCAATAATGACCGTTGCTTGCTGCCAGTTTGTATCAGCTAAAGTCACTTGCAGTAGTTTTTGTTCAGTATCAAAACCAATACTGACAGCGTTAGCGTCAAGATTATCTGCCTTATCTACAGTCACCTTTTGCGGCACTGAAGATATCGCTTTATTAAAAGTAAACATCGCCTCGGTATCAGCACGTAATTCACTTGGCACAAATTCAAGGTCAAACTGATAATCGGTCAATACGCATATTGTGGTACACGACGACAGAGTAAATTTACCACTTAGATGTGTTTTAGAGTCAATATCATCGACTTTCAATGATAACGGGAATATTGCCTCTCCTTGATAGCCTATGGTTTGCAGCCCTAATAACGAAAAAGATTCTGGCATTGGCCATTGCCAATCCACGTCGGCTAGATTAGTTGAGCCTTCCCAATTGATTTTTGGCGCGATTCCACCTTCGCCAGGCGTTCTCCAATAAGTTTTCCAATCATCGTCTAGCTGCACTTCAAGCGTGGCTGGTAAGGTATTAGTTTGCGGGTTAACTTCACCCGTCAACATAAAGCGTACTTTAACCGGTGGGTGGTTTTCATTAGTTAACCACCCTGTTGTCGCAGCGGTGGCAGATAAACTGATACTGATTGAAATCAATACCATCAATGATTGTAAAAATGATTTAAAAACCTTCAACAGATTCTCCTGACACATAACAATGGGTAAAATTTAAGTCTCTTTTAAGCGCTCTTTTAGGCGGGTTTACCGAGCGAATTAACGAGCTCTTTTCCGAGTCACTTAACGGGCTCAATTCTAAGCAACTTATCGGGAAAAATAACAGGCTCAATTGGTTTGATAAATCAGTATATAAGAAAAATACCGATTATACCGTCAGCTTGGATTGCAACATAAGACCGGAGTTCTTCAAAAATAGTTCACTGATTTAGCTGACTTATTCAAAAATTGTTTCTACAAGCAAGTTCAAAACGTCAACCTCTTAAATGTTTCATCATTCCCCCTCAAATTCATCAACCAAACCACTCATCCCTCGTAACAAGTGCAATGTGAAGAAATTGACATAATCTGAAACAGGTTAAATGTAGACATACGTTTGAATGATTGTTTTAATCAAATAAGTGCCTTTGTTGTATTTAAGGTTAATGCCAGTTCTAATCGTGATAGTGGCTATCAAGATTAATTGTGTTAACACTTAAATTGAGGCGCAAGGAAAGCAAGACTCACTCATCAATGTAAATTGATGAGACAACAATAATAAGGATAATTATTTTGATAAAAATAATGCACATGAATAAGATCATGCTGGCTTTTGGCATTGCGTCATCAGTCTTTGTAGCCGGTTGTGGTAACGATACAGATTATTCAAAAACGCCTGAAGTCATTCCAGAACCTGAAGTCACTCCCCCGCTTCAAGCCTTTGCCCCAGATGGTAAACTGAGTGCCCAAATCCGTCGTACCACTTATGGTGTACCGCATATTACAGCTGATAATCTTGAAAGCTTAGGATTTGGCAGCGGCTATGCTCAAGCTCAAGATAACTTATGTGTGCTGGCTGATGGTTTTGTAAAAGCAAACTCTGAACGCTCTATGTATTTTGGCCCCCATGCCTCAATTGATTTTGCAACAGGCTTACCGACCTCAGAAGACAATGGCAATCTGGTATCTGACTTTGCTTATAAAGCATTAAAAATTCGTCAAATGGCTGAAGAGCAATATCCACAATTCAGCTATAACTCACGGGCATTAATGGATGGATTCAGTGCGGGTTATAACCAGTATTTAGCCGATGTAGAAGCGGGTGAGCAAACTTCAGAACCTTTTTGTGCTGGCCAACCTTGGGTTAAACCCATTGAAGGCGTGGATATCGCCAATTACCTTTTCTCTATCGCATTGTTACCCGGCGCAGCTAACTTCCTCGACCTTATTTTCTACGCAAATCCAGGTGACGGTGAAGAGTATCTACCACGCATAGTTGGCCCTGCACCTTCAATGGCGCAAACCGCTTTTATTCAAGATGTAAATACCAAGCTGCTTGCCAGAGCTAATACCATTACTACACCCGAAACCAACCCACGTAACTTAGGGTCTAATGGTTGGGGTTTAGGTAAAGATAAAACTGAAAACGGTAAAGGGATGTTGCTGGGTAACCCGCATTTCCCCCATACGGGTAACTTACGTTTTTGGCAGTCTCATGTGACTATTCCTGGCCATTTAGATGTCATGGGTGGCTCACTCGTGGGCATGCCTGGGCTGATTAACATTGGTTTTAATAAAGACCTTGCTTGGACACATACCTTCTCAACGGCAGAACACTTCATTATGTACAATCTTGAAATGGTCAGCGGCGATCGTATGCAGTATATGTATGATGGAAAGCCATTACCCATCACCAAAGAAACTGTACAGATTTTGGTTAATGGCGGCCCCGCTGGCATGTTAATCGCCGAGAAAGATATTTATACCACCATTAAAGGCCCTATGGTTGAAGCGCCTGCCGCCTTAGCTCCGTTTGGTTGGGATGATGGCCAAGCCTTTATGATTCAAGATGCCAATATGGCAACCAAAGATCCTGTCGATCATTGGTTCGCGATGAATCAAGCCTCAAATAAAGATGAATTCCAACAAGCTTTTAAAAACTATGATGGGGTTATCTTTAACAATACGATGTATGCAGATAAAGAAGGTAACGCCTTTTATATTGATGATTCTACGGTACCTGGCTTAACCGATTTTGCAGTGGTTCAATTAAAAACCAATCCTGCAATCATTGCCGCCAAAGCACAAGCAGGTTTCACTATTTTACCGGGCAATACCTCACTGTTTCATTTTGATGGTCCGACCCCTTATGACCGTGCACCCAAGCTTGAACGTAGTGACTTTGTGCAAAACTCAAATAACTCATTTTGGTCAACCAACTTAGCAGCGCCACTTGAAGGCTACTCGCCTATGTATGGCGCCGAGCGTGGTCAGCAATCACTGCGTACTCGAATGGCTCTGACCATGATGGAAGATGCTGCTGGTGATGATGGTAAGTTCTCTATCGACGAGTTAGAGGCTGCGGCATTATCTAATCGTATTTACCTAAACGAGCTTATCTTTAGTGACTTAATCGCTCAATGTGAAGCACAAGGCGATACTCCAGTAATGGTGAATGCAAGCTTATCGAAAGATATCAGTGCTGCATGTAGTACGTTAAAAGCATGGAATGGTCAGCAAGACAATGACAGTGTTGGCGGCGCGTTAATTCGTGAGTTTGCTCATTTATTTGATCAAAATACTATGCTAACTGTGCCGTTTGATGCATCAATGGCCGCTAAAACGCCACATACGTTAGTCACCGATGGGAGTGCATTAGTTGCGTTAGCGCATGCTGCTCTTAACGTTGAAGCTGCAGGATTTAGTGTCGATACCCCTATGGGAATGGTGCAGTTTGTCGAAAAGTCATTACCTGACGGCAGCGCATCAGGTACTAAGCTTCCTTGGCCTGGTAGTCATAATGCTGAAGGTGGATTTAATGTCTTTTCAACTAGTTTATCGGGCGATGACACCTTAATTCCGCAGCATAAATATGCGCCAATAATGGATGCTGTGACGGGTCAGAATATGTCTTCAGGCTTAACCGCTGAAGGTTATCAAATCCGTTATGGTTCTAGCTGGATGATGGCAGTCAGCTTTACTGATGATGGCCCTGTCGCAAAAGGCATTTTAACTTACTCAGAATCGAGCAACATACTGAGCCCTTCTTTTGCAGATCAAAGCATATTGTACTCAACAGAAAAACAATTCCGTCCATTATTGTTTACTGAAGATGCTATTTCAGCAGCAGTTGAATCAACGCTTGAAATTAGTATGCAAAAAGGCGAATAGCTCTCATACATAACAACATAAGCCCGTTAATAGCGGGCTTTTTATTAAGGTTGAAAATATTACAAGCTGTTAAACTTTAGCGCCCACTTAATTAAGCATTCCGCAATAAATACCCAGCAAATCAACAATAAAGCAACCAATAACCACTAAAAACAAACATCAAAGCAAAGCAAGAACGAATGCGTTAACACCCGCTTTACACTCACCGTTAAAGATTGAAACACGGCCTTAGAGCTGTATAAAATCTTTATTAGCTTCCAGTTAAAGGAGGCATATATTAATAATAATGGGGTTTTAAAATGAAAGTGTTAAAAACAGCAGCTGCTATTGCAGTCAGCGTAGCTTTGCTTACGGGTTGTAACGACGAAACTAATAATTACTACCCAGAAGAACCAACACCAGAAACGACTAATGTAAAAATTGGTACTTATAATTTATCATTCGACCGCAGCAGCTACGCTGCACTTGTTGAAGAAATGAGAATTACAGCGGCCGATCAAGATGCATTAATGGAAAAGTGGTTCTCAGGAACGCTTACTGACGATGAAAAAGCGGTAGCAGAGAAAATCATTCAAATCCGTAACGTCGCAGCAATCATTCAAACAGAACGTCCCGCTGTTTTATTAATGGCTGAGTTCAACAACGATGGCACTGGTGAAGATAACGAAGCGATTCAAGGCTTTCGTTTAAACTATCTCTCAGTACCGCAAAATGCTTTAGGTTCGACCTCTGACGAAGTGGAATTACTTGAACCGATTCAATTTGGTTATACTGAAAACTTCGCTACTAACACTGGTCTTTTAAGTGAATTCGACTTAGATCGTAACGGTACGATTGCACTACCAGGTGATGCTTGGGGCTTTGGTTTCTACCATGGTCAATATGCCTTTGGTTTATTATCTCAATACCCAATTGATACAGCTAACATCCGTACTTTCCAAGATTTCAAATGGAAAGATATGCCAGGTGAAGCAAATCCAGTAATCAATAATTGTGAAGATGAAAACAATCCTATTCCTGAAGGAATGACTTGTGGTGATGAATGGTACAGCGCTGAAGCTTGGGCTGAAAAACCACTTTCATCTAAAAACCATGTAGATGCGCCGATCATCATTCCTACTGCGAATGGCGACAAGGTTGTGCACTTATTATTATCTCACCCAACTCCGCCAATTTTTGACACCATAACTGAAAACAACAAGTTACTAAACCGTGCAGAAATCAAATTCTGGGATGACTATATTTCTGGCAATGGTTCATATATTTATGATGATGCAGGTATTAAAGGTGGCATTAAAGCTGACTCATCATTTGTGATTTTAGGTGATTTAAATGCTGACCCAGAAAGTGGTGACGGCTATTTAGATACCATCAAAGACCTAATGTATAACGACCAAGTTAATCAACTAGCGACCCATGGTGTTTATGCGCCGTCTAGCTTAGGTGGTCCAGAATGTCTTGCTACAGGTGAATGCCGAGCAGAGAACTGGGGCACAACTTACCCAGATGTTGTCACTAGCACATCTGGTTTACGTTTAGATCATGTGATCCCTTCACATGACCTGAATATCACCGACTCGGGCGTATTCTGGCCAGCAACATTCGAAGATGGTCGTTTAATGATGAACGATGATCGTGTGGGTTCTTGGGGCGGCGGCGGAAAGTCTGTTTCTTCAGATCACCGTTTAGTATGGGTTAACGTAGAACTTTAATAAGCTGACTTAATCTAATACAAGCTTATTAATCAAAAAGCCCGCAAATGCGGGCTTTTTATTCTTTATCAATAGCTTATATATGCTTAATTTATACCTATTAATAGTTTCTATTTATTGCCTCTATTCATTACAAATAGTCTGAATCTATTTCGAATTGCAGCTTCTCTAACTCATCCAATATCCGCAAGAATTTTTTACCAAATTCAGTGACGTGATATTCAACTTTAGGCGGTATCTCATTAAAGGTAATGCGCTCTAATATACCAAATTCAATATTACGCTTCAGACATTCGTTGAGCACCTTAGTCGTTAACCCTTCAACATTACTCACCATCGCGCCAGGACGATTTATACCGTGTGCCAATAGTTGGTAGATAGTCAGTGACCACTTACACCCATATATCGCTTCAACCATTCTGGCCGATCTTTCAGGAGCTGATTTCTTGGTAAATAACGGTTGTTTTGTTTTCATCACTCTATCCAACATCGATATCTATTTTTAATTAGGGAATATCACTGTTTCACGATTTTCAAGCCACAAAGGATGCTTGGTCATCACCTTACTGAACATTTTACTTTGCAGGTAACGATTCAACCATACTCGTACATTGGGATATGGCGCTTGCAAATACCATTGACGCTCTACGCGCGCAAATTGTCTAATAAACGGTAGTAATGCAATATCAGCTAAACTCTCACGATCCGCAAACAAAAATTCATGCTGAGACAACAATTGCTCGAGTTGTTGCACGTAGGCCTCACAAGCTTGACGACACTCTGTGATATTTGATTCGCTGTATCGTTTTGCGCATTTGTAATTTTCAAGACACGACTTGAACTCACTGTCGAACCGATAGATTAATGCCAGTATATTCTTAAATGTCTCTTCATCAGCAGCAAACAATAAATCATCTGGATCACTGCGGCTTAATGCCCACAACATCACTTCATAGCTTTCTTCAATAACTTGACCTTCAAGTGTCACGATTACCGGTACTGTTCCCTTCGGCGAAGCCGTTAACATTTCAGCGGGTTTATCGCTCAAAACCAGATCTCGCAGTAAAATAGGCTGTTGTGACTTATAAATAGCAATTCTTGCACGCATGGCAAAAGGACAGTTTCTTAAAGAATAGAGTACAGGTAAATCTATGATTTCATTCATCGTTATGCGCTTTTTCCAACTCATTACATGCAGGGTCACTAATTAATTATCTACTTTAACCATATTCACGAGTAAAATATACGGGTAACATCCCTGCATTAAATTTAACGGAGCAAGTCCAGAACCATGAAATCTAAGATTGAATTATTAGCGCCAGGCGGTGATGTCGAGGCAATTAAAGCCGCTATTATTGCAGGTGCAGATGCTGTTTATTGCGGCTTAGATACCTTTAACGCTCGTAATCGCGCCGCTAATATGTCTTTTGATCAATTGGTTGGCATTATTCGACTTGCTCATCAGTATGACTGCAAAATTTTCTTAACCCTTAACATCGTTATTCTTGAACAAGAGTTTAAGACATTAATGAAGTTGCTGAATAAACTGGTTAATACCACTTTAGACGGTGTTATCGTTCAAGATATCGGCTTACTGTACGTACTAAGAAAGCATTTTCCGACCTTAGATATTCATGCTTCTACGCAGCTAACCACCCACAATGCCGGGCAAATCCCCTTTTTAAGGCACTTAGGCGCAACTCGAGTCAATTTATCTCGTGAGCTTAATTTACGTGAAATAACCTCTCTTGCAGAAGTCGCTCGCGAACATGACACTTTACTAGAAGTATTCGTTCATGGTTCATTATGCGTCGCATTCTCAGGCTTATGTTACTCAACTTCAGCCAGTGCTGGTAATTCAGGCAACCGTGGTCGTTGCAGCCAAGCCTGTCGTGAAGAGTATGAAACCACTGAATCCGGTAATAACTTTCCGCTGAACATTAAAGACAACTCAGCCTTTTTTGACTTACCTGCATTAATTGAAGCTGGCGTTTACTCTTTTAAAGTTGAAGGACGCATTAAAGGCGCAAGTTACGTTCACACTGTGATTGATAGTTTCCGTAAACAGATTGATGGATACATTGAAACGGGCGAATTAACCCAAGATGGCGAACGCTTATATAAAGTCTTTAACCGTGACTTTAGTAACGCATTTTTACGTGGTGACTTAAACCAATCAATGTTTATTGATAACCCACGGGATAACTCTAAAAACCATTTAGTGGATCAACTGAAAGCTGAAAAAGGCGAGTCTATTTCAGTAGTACAAATTCACGATGCACAGCAACAATTGCAACTAGACAAGCAAGAAATTAATGCCTCTGTCGACGATAAAATTGCCCATTTGAGTATTGAAAAAATTAAGCTCACTTTATCTTTTGCCAGTGAAGAAGGTAAGCCGTTAAGCCTCAATGTTACGACTCAACAAGCCAGTAGTAAGCTTGCTTTGGCAGAACAAGAAACCATGGAGCTTTACTCAAGCAGCAGTATGTTGCCAAGTGAAAAGCTCAGTGTTGATCAAGAAGCCATTGAAAAGCGTTTTAAAAATATTAATAACGCCAATTATGAGCTTGTAAGCTTAGATTGCAGCGACTTAAGTAATAATTTAAGTATCCCTTACCGTGAAATCACCACTCTCAAAAATGCGCTATTAGCTTATTTAAATGAGGGGATTGAAGTTATTCCTACGGTTGAACTGCCAAAACTTGAACGTCATCCTAAAGTGGATTCTCAAACGGCTGATCAAAACGTTCAGCCAAAGTTATCTATTCTAATCAGTGATGAAGCAGATATTGCGCTTGCACAAGAAACTGATGCGGATATCTATTTCAAGTTACCAGATGCTTACAAGCGTGGTTGTACTCAATACGTTGATTTTTTCAAACAAAATCCACGTTTAATCCCATGGTTCCCGCCTGTACTGATTGGTAAGGATTACGATGCCGCACTGAATATATTGCAGCAAGTAAAGCCTGAACTCATCGTGACCAATAACACGGGTATTGCATACCATGCTCAAAAGCTAGGCGTAAAATGGATTGCTGGGCCATTCTTAAATACCACAAACTCTTATGTTTTATTGGCACTACAAGAAGGCTTTGATTGTAGCGGCGCATTTATTTCAAATGAAATTAACCGCCAACAAATTAAGCAAATAGCACGACCTAAAAACTTCAAAATGCTCTACAGCATTTATCATCCCATTTTATTAATGGCTAGCAGACAGTGCTTCTTCCAGCAAAGTGTTGGCTGTGAAAAACCGCGTATTGATAATGGCTGTATGCTGTCTTGTGATAAGTCCACCAGCATTACGAATTTGAAAGGTGACTCTTTTGCTATTGATAAGCAAAAAGCCGGTTACCCAAGTATCTATAACCAAGACCAGTTTTTGAATATGGATATCATTGATGATTTAGCAGACTTGTTTGATGGCTTTATGATTGATTTAACCAACATTGGTGCTGGCGATAGAGTGTCACCAGACAAGGTTGCGTTGATAAAACAGTTTGAGCAGTTATTACAAGGTAATAAAGCCGTTAAAACTGACTTAGCAGCCATGGTGCCAGAATCAACTGTTGAGCAATACATTAACGGTTTGTAATCTATATATTCGCTAGTGCTGAGCTCTCAGCGCTAGCGAGTCATTTCATTAACCCTTACAAAGCAACTTATCTATTTTTATCGACTAATTCGCTACTTTTACCTACCTCTTACCTTTATTGCTTTACCTCTACTGCTAGCACTATCAATACCGAAAAGTTATAATCTCGCGCTTACCTCACCCATTTCAATCTAGGAGTCATTTTTGGCACACACTTACATCCCGCTCGATATGTACAAACGCAAGTGGATTTTTAATCATAAAGATTTACCTGTTGATGATGCAGACAAGGCGTTAATCAAACCCTTAACGGACAAAAGTGCAATGACGGTTTGGAATCAATGGATTAGTAATAAGTGTAATCGTGCTGAATTGTTTTCTAAAGGTGACTGGGCTGCTAAGCAAGATGCTTGGAAAATCACTGAGCACTGGCAGTCAGCATGGGATTCTGAAGATAATACTTTACCTGAACCGATTGCCGAGTTTATTGACTGGAGTGACGATACCCAAGTTTTCTTCTGTTATGAAAAGTACCAGATAATCGAAACGACTTGGGCGGTATTTGCCCAAAACTGGAAAGCATTTTTGTTTTTTGATGACGGTCCAATTTTGATGTCACCTAAGAAGAAACAAGCAATCATGTTTGAGCAAAATGGACAATACAAGCTAGGGATGCGCACTTAATCTTTATTGAACCGAAAAATAGCAAATGACTATTTAGCCTCGATAAATCGACATAATTATAATATGAGTTCCCTATGAAACTATTTTCAACCGTGGCATTAACAGCCGCGTTAATCGTACCTCAAGTTGCACAAGCCAAAACGGTTTCAGGCATTCAACTGGCTGATGATCTGACTATTGCAGAGCAACAACTCAGCTTAAATGGCGCAGGTGTTCGCAGTAAGTTCTTTATGGATTTATATGTTGGCAGTTTATATGTACCAGAACCCGCAACCAACCTAGACCAGGTGCTGGCTCAACCTCTTGCAGTGATAAGACTCAATATCACTTCAGGTATGATTACCTCTGATAAGATGACAGATGCCATTGTTGAAGGGTTTGAAGCTGCTACAGGTGACAATACTGCGCCAATCCAAGCCAATATAGATGAGTTTATGGGTCTATTTACGGAAGAAGTCAGTAAAGGCGATCAATTCACTTTTGTGACGCATAAAGGCGCTGGTGTAACCAGCTTTAAAAATGATGAAGAACAAGCCACCATTGAAGGTGAAGTGTTTAGACAGGCTTTAATCAAGATTTGGTTAGGCGATGACCCTGCTCAAAAAAGCTTACGCAAAGACATGCTTGCTAAGTAATATTGATAATTAGTTAACGACGGATGTCATTACAAACATTAAAAAAGCGACCTCATGGTCGCTTTTTTAGTCTTAACTCATTTGATTTTAAAACTTAATATCAAACGCTAAACCAATCGCTGCTTGGTTTTCAATTTCATCAGTCACTTTAGGTTCACTTAGCTCCATTTCCCCTGCAAAGAAATAGCCGCCATAAGCATTAATTGTCACTTTCTTACTGATGTTCCAACCTGCGCGAATAAAAGAAACCCACTCTTCAACTTCAATGGTTTGTTCTGCATCAGAAATTAAGAAACGTTCAGATCTTCTTGAAGTTCCTAAACCAAAGTTCCATTTATCATTGTGCTCATAAGCGAGTTCTAAACCGGCTGGGCCGCTGAATCCAGCTTGAAATGGGTTACTCAACGTTAGCTTGTCGGTGATTTTCCATCTAACAGCTAAGTAAGGTACGGTTTTTACTTCTGAAATATCATTTAAGTAAGCAACACCAAAACCTAGCATATTACCAGACTCGAAACGGTACATTGCAGAGCCCACAACACCGTAACTTTGCGCATCTGATGATGATGCCGTGTTAGCGTAAGCATATTGCAGTTTTGGCGCTATCAAGAACATCCAGTTGTCATTAGGGCGATAGCTTAATGATAAGCCCGCGCTGTATTTGTTAATTGAGCTCCATGGAGTCACTTGGCTGTCTAAAAGACCAGTCGTCACTTTTTTAAAGCCATAATCTAAATTGTCATAGCCTATGTTCGCCCCAATAGACCATTCTTTACCAAGCGGCATCATGGCTGAAAGCTTCATGCGCCATACATCACGTTGCAGCTCGGCATCAGTATTATCGATTTGAGCCGCTTCAGTTGATGTACGAGATACATGGAATTTAAATGGAGAGTAATCGTATGCAGATACTGAACTGGCAAGGAATGTCCCTGCAACTGCAGCTAACTTGGCGGCTTTAGCCATTGTTTTCACATTGAGCAAACAAGAAGACTGTAGGGAAATATTGTGCGCTGAGTTTGTTGATTCAGTCGCAAGTAACAAGCTTGAATTCGATTTCATTTACAGCTTCCTTTCTCATTATTATATTGGCCAGAAATTATCAGGTATAAATCTTAACGTCTATACTATTATTGTATCAAATTGGATCACAAATTCAGTATATTACAGATCTTAGTCCATCATTTATTTCTTGTTCAACAAAGTAATTATGCATCCTGCAGCACTTATTTATTAAATGGTTTATTTTTTATGGGCGCACAAAAACATCTTCACAGTTTCTTCAATATATTGCGCCCGTCGCGGCAGTAAATCTGCAACATCAAGCCCTAGTTCTAGGCGTAATTTCAGCTCACCAAATAACATTAAGCATAACCTTACAGCGCTGTCGTGTGGATGAGGAAAATAGAACTCATCATGTTGATTTACTGTCGTCAAATAATCAGCCAGCAAAGCTAGCAGGTGTTTAGGGCCGGCATCGAAATACAATTTCGACAACTCTGGATGAGTATCAGCATGAGCAAGACAAGTTTTAAACACTGCCAAGACTTCCTCACTAACGATTAAATCACTAAATTGCTGAGCAAACATGGTAATGGTTTGCTCTACGTTTACAGCATCATCCAACAAGTTGCCAGTTAGCTGATGCACCACACATTTAGATTCAATCGCAGCTACAAATAACTCGTCTTTAGAGCCAAAATGAGAATAAACCGTCTGCTTAGAGACTTCAGCTTTTTTAGCGACCAAGTCCATACTGGTGTTCGGAAAGCCCTGAACACAAAACAGCTCAATTGCCGCATGTAAAATTTGCATGCGTTTTTGTTCACTGCGCGTTTTTGGCGCACCGTGAACACAAGGTGTAGGATCTTGGACATTGCTCATAATTAAATCTTCTTATTTTTATGCTTACATTTGCGCTTCTTAGCAACAGTGACTTAACACTCAATCACATTTAATCACAAATTAGACTGGACAGTCTAGTTTTATAGAAATAAACTAATTACAAAATAGACTATACAGTCTAGTTTATTATCACTGCATTATTAGATGCACTCAAATTTTAAGTACGATTAAGTATTGATTTAATTGAGATTAAGGAAGTTGCGACAGCAATAGGATGTTGAGTATGAATAAAGTGACAGCACTGCGCTCGGTTAATATATTGCCAATTATCATTGGCTTGCTCTTTTTAAGTGCTTGTACTGAGCAGCAAGTCACTGCATCAGCAAAAATCACAGTACCCAATGTGATAACACAGCCTCTTAATGAAACACCGCATTATCTGCATCAACAAAGGTATACCGGTATTGTCCGTTCAGCGGATACCACGGGAATAGGCTTTGAACTTGCTGGTAAGCTCAGTAATATCTATGTCGATAGCGGCGATAAAGTCACTAAAGGCCAAAAACTTGCCCGTTTAAACACCCAGCTATTACAAGCAGAGCAACAACAACTCTCCGCTTCACTGCAACAAACCCAAGCAGATTTAGATTTAGCCCAGAGTAACTTTAACCGTTCAATTGAGCTGAAGAAAAAACAGTATGTGTCTCAACAACAATTTGATGAGAACCAACAGCAGGTTTCAAGCCTACAAGCCAATCAAAAACGTCTGCAAGCATCTTTATATGCAACTGAACTCAAGCTTGAAAAATCCGTTCTTGTGGCTCCTTTTGATGGCACCATCAGTAAACGACAACATAACTTAGGCGAAGTGATTGCCTTAGGTAGCCCAGTATTTACCCTCATTGGTACCAGCCAGCAACAAGCTTATATTGGGGTGCCAATTGATGTGGCTCAGACATTATCAACTCATCAAAAAGTCGATATTACCATTGGACGTTCAAGCATTAAAGGCAATATTGCCGGCATTAGTGCTGAAATTGATGCTGTAACACGTACGGTTCAATTACGGATAATTTTACCCAGTGACGCTTTAACTACCTCAATTATTAATGGTGAAATTGCTTACCTTGAATACCAACAACAAGTTAATACAAAAGGCTACTGGGTACCGATATCTTCATTAACCGATGGCATGAGGGGTTTATGGAATGTATTTGTTGTCAGCAAAAATGCCGAAGGCTTAGCTAAAATTGAACGCCGCGATATCGATATTATCTACACCAACGAACAACAAGCTTTCATCAATGGCGCAATCAAAAATAACGATGTCATCGTCACTCAAGGTCTACACAAATTGGTTGTAGGTCAAGTGGTTAATCCCAGCTCTGAAGCTGTGGCGAGGTCATTATGATTAAGGCGTTTGTTGAAAATGGCAGACTCGCCAGTTTAATGATTGCACTGTTATTGGTGGCAGGGCTTGGCGCCATTAGCAGTTTACCACGCACAGAAGACCCAACTATTACCAACCGTTTTGCTTCTGTTGTGACCCAATACCCTGGTGCTTCAGCTGAACGAGTCGAAGCATTAGTTACTGAAGTGTTAGAAAATGAATTACGCAGCTTAGAAGAATTAAAGCTGGTGCAATCTACCTCTAGACCGGGTATTTCAGTGATTCAGTTAGAGCTAAAAGACACCATAACGGACACTGCACCAGTGTGGTCAAGAGCGCGAGATTTAATTTCAGACAGCGAATACAAACTGCCCCAACCTGCCAAAAACAGTATCTTGGATGACCAAACTGGTTACGCTAACACTGCTATTTTAGGCTTGGTATGGAATAGCGACACGCCTGTGCGTATTGACGTACTAAAGCGTTACGCTAAAGAGTTACAGAGTAAATTACGCATATTAAATGGCACCGATTTCGTCAATTTAGCCGGAACGCCGGATGAAGAAATCTTAGTAAAACTTGATGGCAATAAAATCAGCCAACTCAAATTAACCCCTGCAAGTATTGCAGCAATCTTATCTAATGCTGACAGTAAAATATCGGCTGGTGAAATCAATAATGCTACGTTTAAAGCCTTAATTGAAGTCTCAGGTGAGCTTGATTCCATTACCCGTGTCAAACAAGTTCCGCTTAAAATCGACACTGATGGACGAATTATTCGTCTAGGTGACGTTGCTGATATTAGTCGCCAACCTAAAACTCCCGCCACCAGTATCGCCCTGATTAATGGCGCTGAAGGCGTGATGGTATCGGCCAGAATGCTGGAAGATAACCGTGTGGATAAATGGCAAGCTCAGGTCAGTAAAGTTGTTGATGACTTTAGTGCTAACCTACCCGCCAATATCGAAGTTCAATGGCTGTTTGATCAACAAGGCTATACCAGTGTCCGTTTAGGTGATTTGGTCATTAATTTGATCCAAGGTTTCATTATCATTCTATTTGTACTGATGCTGACTTTAGGCTTAAGAAACGCGGTCATAGTGTCATTGTCACTGCCATTAACCGCCTTATTTACCCTTGCCTGTATGAAGTATACCGGCCTGCCAATCCACCAAATGTCGGTAACAGGTCTAGTCGTCGCGCTAGGGATTATGGTGGATAACGCCATTGTGATTGTTGATGCTATTGCACAGCGTCGTAAACAAGGCTTAAGTAAACTCGAAGCAGTCAGTAGAACCTTGCATCACCTGTGGTTGCCACTGGCAGGTTCAACCATTACCACCATGTTAGCCTTCGCCCCAATTGTATTAATGCCTGGCGCTGCGGGTGAATTTGTTGGTGGTATCGCCATTTCAGTGATGTTCGCTTTACTGGGTTCTTACTTAATTTCCCACACTATTATTGCGGGCTTAGCAGGACGTTTTAGCCAAGACAATGAATCGATGGCTTGGTATCAAAAAGGCATGGAATTCCCGCGTCTTAGCCATGCTTTTCAAAGCAGTTTACGTATGGGATTAAAGCGACCACTTATCACCGCCGTGCTCATTGGTATATTACCCCTTGTTGGTTTTTTTGCTTCCACCAAAATGACTGAACAGTTTTTCCCGCCATCAGATCGCGATATGTTTCAAATTGAAGTGTACCTCGCATCCCATGTGAGTTTAGAAAATACCCGCCAGCAAGTCACATTAATTGATAAGCGCTTGAGTGCGATTGAAGATGTTGAAATGAGTACCTGGGTCATCGGTGGCAACACGCCTTCGTTTTACTACAACCTCACTCAACGTCAACAAGGCGCAGCAAACTATGCCCAAGCGATGGTGAAAGTCACTGACTTTGACGCTGCAAACCGTTTGATAAAGTCATTGCAAATAGAGTTTGATCAAGACTTCCCACAAGCACAAATTTTAGTAAGAAAGCTAGAACAAGGCCCGCCATTCAATGCACCCGTTGAACTGAGAATATATGGCCCATCACTTGATACGTTAAACCATATCGGTGAGCAAGCCCGCGGCTTATTAATGCAAACCAATGATGTCATTCATACTCGTGCCACCCTGAGTGCTGGCTCACCAAAAGTGTGGATGCAAGTCAATGAAGACGCCAGCTTAATGAGTGGTTTGAGCCTAACCGATATTGCTAAACAAATTGAAATGTCCACCACCGGAATTATCGGTGGCAGTATATTGGAGCAAACAGAATCCTTACCGGTTCGGGTGCGTTTAGCCGATACCTCCAGAGAACAAGCGACTCGGTTATCAGAGCTCAATTTAGTCTCTACTGATGGCGCTATCATTCCTTTGTCCGCAATATCTCAAAATGAGATTAATGTCAGCCGCGGCGGAATTCCAAGACGAAATGGTGAACGGGTTAACACCATTGAAGCTTATATTGTCAGTGGCGTTCTACCGGGGAAAGTACTCAATGAAGTGAAAGATAAATTGAATCAAATTGAGCTGCCTGCGGGTTACCATTTAGAAATCGGCGGTGAAAGTGCTAAGCGAAACGAAGCCGTAGGCAATCTATTGTCTAACATCGTTGTGGTAGTGACCTTATTACTGGCAACCGTGGTGCTATCTTTTAATTCATTCAGATTAACCGCTATTATTTTATTAAGCGCATTTCAATCTGCTGGTCTTGGCCTTTTAGCTGTTTACGCCTTTGGTTATCCGTTTGGTTTTACCGTAATTATTGGCTTACTGGGTTTGATGGGACTGGCAATAAACGCTGCAATTGTCATTTTGGCAGAACTCGAAGATATGCCTGAAGCAAGACAAGGGAGTCTTGATACCATTATCAACATTGTCAGTGGCTGTGGCAGACATATTGGCTCTACTACCATCACCACCATTGGCGGCTTCTTACCACTTATCATTGCAGGTGGAGGTTTCTGGCCACCTTTTGCCATTGCTATCGCCGGTGGCACATTATTGACTACCCTGCTTTCATTGATTTGGGTACCCACTATGTATCTGTTATTAATGAAAACAAGGAAAGCAAACACCGCAGTATTGTCACCATTAACAGCATAGTGTTTTTCGCTATTTAAAATAATAAAAGCGGCGCATTCATGCGCCGCTTTTTATTTAGGAAGTGTTTAATTTTTAAAGAGAAAAATAATAGTAAAATAATAATAAAACAATGATCTCAATCAAGTCAAAAAGTGAGCTATTCTAATAGATTGTCATTATCTTTTGTAAGGAAGCAATATAATGAATTATCGAAGTTGGTCTATCACCAAGCAAATTGCTTATTTCTCTCTCGTTCTTTCTATTGTCGTATTTAGCATTATTTCATCTGTGTCATATTACAGCTCATCAAATGTGCTTAAAACTAAAGCCGTTGATGCGATGAACGAGCAAATGCAAAGTAATGCCGACTTGATTGAATTACAGTATGTCAGCTTATTAAACCTTGCCCGTCGAAATGCAGATATTTTACGTGCAATGTACCCTGGAGAATTCTATAAACCTGATCGTACAGTTAAGATCTTCAGTAAGCCCACACCCGCCCTCGTCCATGAAAAAGAACAAATCAACGCCTCAAAAAGTAAAGTCGATCGTTTCTCTAATTTAACCGGTGGCACCGCAACCCTATTTGTTAAAGATGGCGATGATTTTTTACGGATTTCAACATCGGTAAAAAAACAAGATGGTAAAAGAGCACTGGTGACCTATTTAGGTAAAGAACACCCTGGTTATCAAGCATTGATCAAGGGCGAGAGCTACGAAGGTTACGCCAAGTTATTTGGCAAAGATTACATGACCGTATATCGCCCATTAAAAAATGATAGTGGCGCAGTGATTGGTATTCTCTATATTGGATTTGATATTTCATCTTCAATAGCTGAACTACAAAAAACCATTAACCATTTAACCATTGAAGAAACGGGTTATTTTATGATGGTCAGAAATACAGATAACCGCATCATTTCACACCCTAATTATGAAGTCGGTAAACTGGTAACAGCAGATTTAATCGGCGGTATCGATCCTAGTCAATTTATTGGTAAGCACTTCAGCGGCGAATTTGAAGACAGCCAACAAGACAGCATTTACACCAACAGCATTGCAATCCCAGGGTGGAACTGGACCTTAATCGGATTAACCAAAGTATCCGAGTTAAACAATGAAAGCCTCGAATTGCTTTATATCACAATCGGTGTGGCAATATTTGGCATTATACTGATTAGTAGCCTGTTATCGTTATTACTCATAAAAGCCCTTGCTCCATTGCAAAAATTACAAAAACAATTACAGGCACTAGGTGAAGGTGATTTATTACAAGAGTTTGAAGTCAGTAATCCTAACAGTAATAATGAAATTGATCGCATTACCTTAAGCGCGGCTAATATGTCCAACAACCTTAAAGAGTTAATTGACTCATTACTGCACTCAGTTGAAAGCTTGCAACAACAAGCGCTTGAAGCACAACAGATGGCGACTTTAAATGGTGATGAGTCCCAAGCCTTGATGATGCAAACCAATCAAATTGCCACCGCAATTGAAGAAATGTCAGCATCTATACGCGACGTAGCCCATCATTCAAGTGAAGGCGCACTTAAAAGCCAGCAAGTCGATGAAGCATCACGTAGTGGTCATCAGCAACTTAGTGTTGTTGTTGAATCACTCAAAACCCTAAGCAATCAACTCACGGATAGTCAGCACAACATTGAAAATGTCAGTAAAGAAAGTGAGGCGATAAACACAGTCACAGAAGTGATAAACGGTATTGCCGATCAAACCAATCTACTGGCATTAAATGCCGCCATTGAAGCCGCCAGAGCCGGCGAACAAGGACGCGGCTTTGCCGTGGTAGCGGATGAGGTTCGATCCCTTGCTCAGCGCACTCAAAGTTCGATATCTGAAATTAGTAAAACCATTGCACAGTTGCAATCAATGGTCAAAGTCACCGCCCAACAAATGGCTGACAGCCACGAATTAGGTTCAAAATCTGCAGACCAAGGTAATCAGAGTAGTGAGCAACTAAGCCAAATAACTACTAGCATTGGTGAGCTAGCCACATTTACCAGCAGCATTGCTAGCGCTACAGAGCAGCAGAGCGCAGTGGCAGACGAAGTTACCCGAAACCTGCATGAGATATCAGCCTTGGCCAATGAAGGCCAAAATCGAGCAGGAGAAACCCTAGAAGCCGCAAAAGGCCTCACAACAATTGCAGGTGAGCTTAAAAGCAAGATTAACTTCTTTAAGGTTTAGCCAAGGGCTTTAAAAGGGGCTTTAAAAAGGACTGTAAAAAGGACGCCCAAACGGGCAATGAAAGGGATAAAAAACTAAAATAAAGCTTAAACAGCACTAATTTAAAAGGTATAAGTAAATCATTACTTGTACCTTTTTTATGCCTTTAATTTAACAGTTTACACTTTGGTTAATAATCAACTATTTGTAAACGGTTCTTCACTGTTAAACTTAACCACCACACACTAATAAGGCCGTTATAACAAAATCCATATAGCAAGGCCCATATAACAAGACCCATATAACAAGAGCCATATAACAAGAGCATCATAACAAGATAGGGATAATCATGAAAAAAAGCGTCGTATTGTCACTCATAGGATCACACAGCCTCGTTCTCGCTATCGGTTTTGCTGCAGGTATCTATTATTTACCTATTTTGACGGCGCCCAAATCACCAGAGACTGCGTCAATTCAAACTCTCGCAAAACAGCATTTATTTGAAACAACATTTTCAACTGAAAGACAGGATAGCGATTTACTGCATTGGGGAGAGGGTCAGGTGTTTATTAGCCAGAATGACATTAGCTTTATTGGTAATCTATCACCAGGACCCGATTTCAAACTGTATTTATCAAAAACATTTATTGAAACAGAAGCAGACTTCAAACGAGAGAAAACCAACCTGCTTCAAGTGGGTGATATCAACACCTTTGAGAATTTTATCGTCCCGATCACTGACGATGTAAAAGTAGCAGAATTCAATACCGTCATAGTGTGGTGTGAAAGCTTCGGGCAATTTATTACCTCAGCTCGCTATCAATAACGACACTATTCAATAACTGCAATTTATAACCATAATTTAATACCCTAATACCAAGCCATAATTTAATACCATAAATGACAGCCAATAAAAAACCCTGCACGTTGGCAGGGTTTTATATTTTACAACTTAAAACACTTACTTATTTTTAGCTTCAGACTCGTTAATACGATCTAAATTCTCAGTGTTTTCAAGCCAAAGCGCATTAATGATGCCAAAAGCACAGGCGAGTAATACACCTAAAATCCAAGCGAAATACCACATAATGGCTCCTTAATTAATAAAGTGATGCTTTGTTCTTTTCAATGAACTCGCGGTTAAGGCGACCAAACATCTTGTAATATGTCCAAGCGGTATAACTTAGTATTATTGGTACAAAGATTATTGCAGCCCAAGTCATTACATTCAGCGTGATTTCACTCGCAGTAGAATCCCACATAGTTAAGCTCACATTTGGATCAAGCGATGAAGGCATAACGAATGGGAACATTGCTGCACCACATGTCAAAATAACACCTGTAATCGCTAATGAGCTAAATAAGAATGCAAAACCACTACGGTTAAACTGACTCGCTAGTATCACTAGAACAGGCATCAACAAACCTAATGCTGGGAACAACATAGTGATTGGATACTTATCGTAGTTAACTAACCAAGCACCAGCTTCAATAGCCACGGTCTTAGTTGTTGGGTTTGAAGCACCAGCAGTATCGATTGCAGATGTAATCACATAACCGTCAATACCATTCATTAACCAAACACCCGCTGCAGCAAACAATACAGTGACTAGCAGACCACAAATTTGTGCAGCTTTAACAGCACGAACACGTAGCTCACCTTCGGTCTTCATTTGTAACCATGAAGCACCTTGCATCATGAACATGATTGCAGCGATTAAGCCGGCTAATAAACCAAATGGGTTTAATAAACCAATTAGACCACCGTGGTAAGTTGCACGTAGAAATTGGTCAAACTCAAAAGGCACGCCTTGAAGTAAGTTACCAAACGCAACACCAATGATGAGTGGCGGAACAAAACCACCGACAAATAGAGCCCAATCCCATGACTTGCGCCATCTTGGATCTTCAATTTTCGAGCGGTAATCAAAACCAACTGGACGCATGAATAAGGCAAATAACACCAACATCATTGCGACATAAAAGCCCGAGAAAGACACAGCATAAACCATTGGCCAAGCAGCGAACAAGGCGCCACCTGCGGTAATTAACCAAACTTGGTTACCATCCCAATGCGGTGCAATCGAGTTAATCATAATACGGCGTTCAGTGTCGTCTTTACCAATGATTGGTAATAACGCACCCACACCCATATCAAAACCGTCAGTAACAGCAAACCCAACTAGCAATACGCCAATCAGAGCCCACCAGATAAATCTTAACGTTTCATAATCAAACATAATCAGCTCCTCAGATTAAGCATCTAGATTTTCAAAATGGTATCGACCAGTCTTAAGGCTTGATGGGCCAAGACGAGCAAACTTAAACATTAAGAATAGTTCAATCACTAACAGTATTGAGTAGAACACTGTGATTGAAATGATACTGAACCAAAGATCAGCTGGTGTTAAAGTTGAAGCCGACATAAAGGTCGGTAGCACTTCTGAAATGGTCCAAGGTTGACGACCATACTCAGCCACAAACCAACCACATTCAATTGCAATCCAAGGTAATGGCAAGCTGTATAATGCTGCACGTAATACCCATGGTTTTTCTTCAATCTTATGGCGCGTGCTTTGCCAAAATGCTGCAGCAAAGACAAACAACATAATCATACCCGCAGCAACCATGATACGGAATGACCAGAACATTGGTGCTACGTTAGGGATTGAGTCTTTCGCAGCTGCTTTAATTTGCTCTTCTGTCGCATCAACCACATTTTCAGTGTAACGCTTCAGTAATAGGCCATAACCTAAATCGCCTTTAGTCGCTTCAAAGTTGGCGCGTAGCTCAGGGCTTTCGTCACCCGCTTTAAGCTGCTCAAGGAATGAATAAGCAATCATACCGTTACGGATACGCACTTCATGCTCATCGATAAGATCGATAATCCCTGTAACTTGCTCATCTAATGAACGCGTCGCAATGATACCCATTGCAAATGGAATTTTAATTGCGAAATCAGTTTCCATTTTTTCTTGATTCGGGAAACCGACTGCTGTAAATGCTGCTGGGGCTGGCTCAGTGTGCCATTCAGCTTCAATTGCAGCTAACTTAACCCGTTGTACTTCACCGACCTTATAACCAGACTCATCGCCTAACACGATTACTGATAAGATTGACGCCATACCAAAACTTGCAGCAATCGCAAACGAGCGACGAGCAAACGGTAAGTCACGACCTTTAAGGATGTAGTAAGAACTAATGGCAAGTACGAACATTGCGCCAGCAACATAACCTGATGCTACAGTATGAACAAATTTAACCTGTGCTACTGGGTTAAAGACCACTTCAGCAAAGCTGGTCATTTCCATACGCATTGTTTCGTAGTTAAATACTGAACCGACAGGGTTTTGCATCCAACCGTTTGCAATCAGGATCCATAAAGCAGACATGTTAGAAGCAATAGCCACTAACCAAGTTACCGCTAAATGTTGACGCTTACTAAAGCGATCCCAACCAAAGAAGAACATACCCACTAGAGTAGATTCTAAGAAGAAAGCCATTAAGCCTTCAATCGCTAGCGGCGCACCAAAAATATCACCCACATAATGTGAGAAATAAGCCCAGTTAGTCCCGAATTGGAATTCCATTGCTAAACCGGTGGTAACACCCAAAGCAAAGTTAATACCAAATAACTTACCCCAGAACTTGGTCATATCTTTATAAATTTGGTTATTAGTCATCACATAAAGCGATTCCATAATAGCCAAAATAAAAGCTAAACCTAGCGTTAAAGGAACAAAAAGAAAATGGTACATGGCTGTAAGCGCGAACTGAAACCTAGACAGTTCTACAACCTCTTCAATAATCATTGGTGACTCCTTACTCAGTACATCCAAATGTCATGACGACTCCCATCAATCACAACAAGTGCCATTGCAGGAAATAAATATTAATCTAAAGTAACGCTTAAAAAACAAGTTAAACAATTGTTAAATTTGGGCGTTACTATAACTCAATTTCGTTGTTAGTTTATCTCGCCTTAACATCGCATTAGTGAGATGCGTATCACACTAACCCTACAAAGGTGACGCTAGGCACAATAACCAAAGTTTACTTCACTAATTAATCACTTAAATACAATAGCTTAGGTCAAATAATTAATGTTGCACACCCCCATTTTATATCATTTAAAATTGGCTCAAATCAATCAAACTTACCTTCTTTAAGCACCTTTTGATTGGTTTTGTGTATCGGTGCAAACTACCCTGTTTTACATATTGACTACCAAAAATATTTCTGCTAGGGATTTGTTTACATATTTGTAAAATATCTCTTTCTAAACTACGATTTACTAATTCATGCTACCTCAAGCGATAAATCTAAAATTTAACATTTAAAGCAATAGATATACTAACCGTAAAAACAAAGCAAAAATAATACAAACCCTTGTTTTAAAATAAAAAATACAGATAAAATCTTTAATAGTAAAATTATTTCAATAAAATTAGATTAATTAAACTAATGCTAAAGATTAATTTTACTCGTTTGAGTTAAAAAATGAACAGCTGTATCATTCGTCCTGTGTTGAGAGAAGGTCGATTGGACTTGAACAGAATGGATTTCGAGTTACATCCCCAACTCTACTAATTATTTCTTATATTACTGAGTGGAGATTCAAAAATGACTAAATTATTTAATCGCGTAATCAACAGCTACAAAAGTATCTTTGTTGAAATGCAAAAGTCATACTAAAACTAATATGTTGTTGCTGGCATGATGACCTAATCACTTAGGGAAATGTAAGCAGCAATAAAACCAAAGACGTATTGAGTATGCATTGGCTTGCTAAATTCGTTGGACGTTTACCTTTGATGTTTTGTTAGCGCAAAACAGCTCTTGAAACATAGAGCGATAACAAGCCCTTTAGGATTTATTCTAAGGGGTTTTTTATTATCTTTTTATTAGCTCTTTATTAGCTGATTAGCTTTTGATATAAAGATTGAAGCAAAATATTTACCGTCAATTTTTGATACGTCTTACCACGTCCTTTTGATCACCAATCAGCTTTCCCCAGCTTATATTCGTAATAAACTTATGTTTGTAATAAATCGCTATACGCTAATTAAGACCATATTGTCGGCTAACGCCGAGTCGCAATCGGCATATTCTTGCTAAGCATTATAAAAACGTCAATGACGCTATTTCACTTTCGTCGGCGATAAGGGATTGCCACAACCCAGGTCATTAAAAATTATGTTTACTCTAGCTCAAGTTATTTATATTCTGATGCTTAAGCATTAAGAATAAGAATAAAAATATTACTCGTTGTAACCCTTTCACTTACCCAAGGTGATCGAATTAATTGCAAGGATGAAATTAATGACCAATAAATCAAGCAGCGAACTCGTTATTCGCCGGCTATACCAAGTCACCCAAGATCACAGTAAAGGCTTTGAATATCAGCTAATCGAGCTATTAAAGATGGGGCTAGAACGGTTTGATTTATGTATTGGGATTTTATCTAAAATTGATCAAGACCAATATGTGGTTAAATACTGCGTTACCCCAGATGAAGTGCCTTTAAACCCTGAAGACTGCTTTGACTTAGATTCGACATACTGCAGTATTACCTGTAATGCAAAAGGTCCTGTGGGTATTGAACACATGGGTGAAAACGATATTTTCGCTGTACACCCTGCATATAAGGCATTTGGACTTGAATCCTATATTGGTATACCCATCCGCTTAAACGGCGAACTCTATGGCACCCTTAATTTCTCCAGCCCAACACCCTACCCAAGAATGTTTCGCGACGTTGATATTGATGCTTTGCAGTTAATGGCATCTTGGGTTGAAGTCGAGTTAATTCGCCGAGAACAAGAAGCCCAGCTCCAAGCACTTAATAAAGAACTGCATCACTTAGCCAATTACGACAGCTTGACCAATATCCCTAATCGACGTGGAATGCATCAAACACTGCAAAAAGACCTAAACAGGCTAAGTCGTACTCAAGGCAAAGGCACTATTGCGTTAATCGATATTGATCGCTTTAAACTGCTTAATGATACTTTGGGTCATCAAAAAGGTGATGATGTATTAGTGGAAGTCGCGCAAAAAATTGCTCAATCACTTCGAGATTATGATTTAGTCGCCCGATTTGGCGGTGAAGAATTCTTAATTTGGCTACCAGACACTAATCAAGAACAATGTGCCATTGTCTGCCAACGGATCATGCACGACATAGGCACTATCGCTATCGCAGCTAACCCGATTACCGTTTCAATTGGTGCTTGTCATTTTAGTTTTGATAATTACAAAGCTGATGATATTACTCAGCTGATTGGAGATATTATTTCTGAAGCTGACACAGTACTTTATGACGCTAAAGCCCAAGGACGTAATAGATTGAATAGCGTGACTAAAGTTTTATCAGCTAATTAGCTAATTTTATGGTGATTGAGGCCATTGTATTTCCAAACTCTGTTTGGATTAACATCGTGGGTTTTCCACTTACACCTGATTTTGATATCTGAATTTTATTCTGTGTTTCCAAACTCTGTTTGGATTAACGTCGTGGCGCTTCGCCCACACCAGACCAAAAGGGTATCAACAGCAATACCCTCTATACTCTTTATTAAAGAATTAGGCCCCGCTGCCCCGTCGAAAAATGCTGAAAAGCGCATAATTTTCGATGGGGATTGATCCAGCTTTTGACTTCGTCTGTTGCTAACTTCGGTCATTGTCGAAAAGCCCTAACGCTTCCGATAGGCCATCCCTGGCCTAACGAAAGCTAACTTGGCATCCATGCCAAGCTCACGGCCTTTTCTCGATGATCTCAATTCAAATTGAGCCTTTTAGCAGATTAGGTTGTTGGTCTTTTTAGCTTTTTTTAATCGCCACAAATACAGTCAAATCGAAGAGGTAATAATCCCAGTGTAGATGCAGCAGCGAGCTTCCAAAACATGGATGTTTTGGCAGAGCTTACAGGGACGTACTTGCAGCGTCTCGCAGCTGTATCTGCACATAAGCCTGCGGCAGGCAATGGATTAGATTGAAGTGATGCGTTTCGATAAATTAGCCAATAAAAACTAAGCAAAACATTGGATTAAGATCGTCTGTTATATTAAAGTAAGACAACTTAAGGACAGAGTTAGGCAACCTCGAACACAAGCATCTAGCACGTCATTTAGGGAAGAAAAACCATTCAATGATATGTGCCTTCAACTCTCTTATAAAGTTTACTCTGACCCAATAATTACGTAAACCCTCGGTTTCACATTGATTTAAACGTGATTGATTCAAGGTATTGAAACTGATAAGTTACTAAAAATATTAATAATTAAAGAATTTTCGCGAATGAAATATCGAAGAGTACCTAAGGGTATTTATCTGAATTCTCGCTAATACTAAAATGTTAAGTGCCTTTGCACATGGAGAGTCTGATGAACGATGTCGTATCATTTGCTGACGAAAGTGGAATTTCAAAAGGATCTCCCTGTTATACAATTGGTATTTTAAATATTCCAAGTGATTATTTAGACCAATTCAACTTTCATATTGAAGAAATCTATAAATCTAGTGGGATGCAAGGTGAAATAAAATGGGAAAAAGTAAGAAAAAGTTCAGGGCAAATTAATTTATGCTTAAATATTCTAAGATTTATTCTAAATAGTCCATGTACTTTTCATGCCATTGCAGTTTCAAAAGCACCTTATAATAAATGGCATAAAGATGAAGAAGCCGCTTTTTACACAACATATAACCAACTTCTGAATCAAAGTAGTAAAGGTTTAAATGCTAACTTTAAAGTTTATATAGACCAGAAAAGTACAAAATATCCTAAACAAGATGAAGTCATGCAAATTATTACTAATCATATGCTTGCAAAGTTACCAACGACCTCAAAAATTGAACATGTAACAATGCAAAACTCAAAGCTTCATTGGGGGTTACAGGCTGTAGATATCTTAACTGGAGCTGTTAATACTGGTTATCTTTTATATTTCAACTCTAAAGCTGAAATGCAAATGGCAAAAAAGATTGCTGTGTTTCGAATGGCTGCAATTTTAGGTTGGGATCAATTGGCATATGATACTAGACCAAATAAAATGTTTAACATTTGGCATTTTCCAATACAAACGAGGGCTATTCCTGCAACTAAAGATATAGTCCCAAATTTTTCAGTACCAAACATTAGTAGAGCAGAATACGAAGTAATAACCGGCACTTAACAAGAGTTCAAGACGTCAACCTTAGTATTTAGCTAGGCTCAAGGCTCTAAATCATTTCTGTCCAGAAATGAGTTAGCAATACTCTCTACACAAATCCCATCCAATAAAAAGGCGACCAAATGGTCGCCTTTTTGCTGTTAACTCAATCTAGGTTAAGTGAAGCTTAACCTAACTTCACTCGTGCGTTACGGAACATACGCATCCATGGGCTATCTTCGCTCCAATCATCTGGGTGCCAAGAGTTGGCAACAGTTCTGAATACTCGCTCTGGATGCGGCATCATAATCGTCACTCGGCCATCTGTAGTGGTTAATGCTGATATTGCATTTGGCGAACCATTGGGGTTTTGTGGGTATTGGGTGGCAATAGCGCCATTACCATCAACGTAACGCAGTGCTACAGTCCCTGTTGCTTCAGCGGCGGCTAATGCTTCAACTGATTTAAACTCTGCGCGGCCTTCACCATGTGACACAGCTATTGGCATACGTGAACCTTGCATACCTTCAAAGAAGATTGATGGGCTCTTTTGTACTTCAACCAAACTCGCACGTGCTTCAAAGCGCTCTGAACGGTTACGGACAAAGTGTGGCCAATGCTCACTTCCTGGAATGATTTCTTTCAGGTTAGATAACATCTGACAACCGTTACATACACCTAATGCTAAAGTGCCATCACGTTCAAAGAACTGTGAAAACTCATTACGGGCACGGTCATTAAACAGTATCGATTTAGCCCAACCTTCACCTGCGCCCAGAACATCACCGTAAGAGAAACCACCACAAGCTACTAGGCCTTGGAATTCTTCTAGGTTAATGCGGCCCGATAAGATGTCAGACATATGCACGTCGCGGCTTTCAAAACCTGCGCGGTCAAATGCGGCTGCCATTTCAACGTGCGAGTTAACCCCTTGCTCACGAATAATCGCCATCTTAGGTGCAACACCTTTTAAGATAAATGGTGCGGCAACGTCTTCGCTTGGGTTAAAGCGTAAATCAACCGTTAGACCTGGGTCATTGGCTTGCTGCTTAAGTTCAAACTCTTCTTTAGCACATTCAGGGTTGTCACGTAATGCCTGCATGCGATATGTGGTTTCAGACCACATGGTGCGCAGTGCTACGCGGCAGTCAGCAAAGACTGCTCGTTCAGCGTCAACAATAGTGATTTGATCATCTTGGGTTAGCTTGGCAACATATTGGCAAGACACACCTACTGCAGCGAACTGAGCTTGAATATTAGCTGAGTCAGCTTTAGATACCTGAATAACCGCACCTAATTCTTCATTAAACAAACGCTCAAGGTCTGTGCCTTTAAGCGCTGCTAAATCGATATTAAGACCGGTATTACCCGCAAATGCCATTTCCACTAGTGTAGTGAATAAACCACCATCACTGCGGTCATGGTAAGCAATAACTTTTTGCTCAGCCACTAACGGCTGAATCACTTCAAAGAATCCACGAAGGCTTGCGGCATCATCTAAGTCTGGCGCTACGGCACCTAACTGGCTGTAAACTTGCGCTAAACAAGAACCGCCTAAACGATTTTGACCTTTGGCTAAATCAATCAGTAACAGTTCTGTATCACCTTTATCAGTGCGAAGCTCTGGCGTCACTGTATTACGAATGTCTTTTACTACACCAAATGCAGTGATAACCAGTGACATTGGTGAAGTAACGGCTTTATCTTCGCCTGCTTCATTCCACGCTGTCTTCATCGACATTGAGTCTTTACCCACTGGGATAGTTAACTCAAGTTCAGGACAAAGCTCTTCACCGACCGCTTTTACAGCTTCGTAAAGACCGGCATCTTCACCAGGGTGACCTGCTGCAGACATCCAGTTAGCAGATAATTTAATATGCTTGAATGAACCAATATCAGTACCAGCAATGTTTAAGATTGATTCGGCAACGGCCATACGAGCTGAAGCGCCAAAATCAAGTAATGCTAATGGTGTACGTTCACCAATAGACATGGCCTCACCGGCGTAGCTGTCATAACTTGCTGCAGTTACTGCGCAATCGGCAACAGGTACCTGCCAAGGGCCAACCATTTGGTCACGGTTAACTAAACCGGTTACCGAGCGGTCACCAATGGTAATAAGGAAAGACTTATCAGCCACGGTTGGTAAATGTAAGATGCGCGATACCGCTTCTTTAATATCGATACCAGCCATATCAAATGCAGGAAAATCTGCATTGATTGAAACCACATCGCGGCTCATTTTAGGTGCTTTACCTAATAAAACCTCAAGCGGTAAATCAATTGGCTTGTTGTCAAAGTGGCTATCTTCAAGAGTAAGGTGCTGCTCTTCAGTTGCTTCACCTACCACAGAAAACGGCGCGCGTTCACGCTCACAGATTTTCTTGAAGGTTTCTAAGTTTTCAGGTGCCACTGACATAACGTAACGTTCTTGAGATTCGTTACACCAGATCTCAAGTGGGCTCATGCCCGGCTCATCTGATGGCACGTTACGTAAATTAAACAGTGCGCCTCTGTCGGCATCATTCACAAGTTCAGGGAAGGCATTTGATAAACCGCCCGCGCCCACATCGTGAATAAACTGAATTGGGTTGTCATCACCCATCTGCCAACAGCGGTCGATCACTTCCTGACAACGACGTTCCATTTCTGGGTTTTCACGTTGTACTGAAGCAAAATCTAAATCTTCGCTTGATTGACCTGATGCCATTGATGAAGCAGCGCCGCCGCCTAAACCAATGTTCATTGCAGGGCCACCAAGTACAATTAGCTTAGCGCCAACGGTAATTTCGCCTTTTTGAACATGATCTTCACGAATATTACCTAGACCACCAGCTAACATAATTGGCTTATGGTAACCGCGTACTTCAACGCCGTTATGGCTTGATACTTCTTGCTCGTAAGTTCGGAAATAACCGACTAATGCAGGACGACCAAACTCGTTATTAAATGCTGCGCCGCCTAATGGGCCTTCAGTCATGATTTCAAGTGGCGTTACAATACGGCTAGGTTTGCCATAGTCGCCTTCCCATGGCTGCACAAAACCAGGGATTTTAAGGTTTGATACGCTAAAGCCAGTTAAACCCGCTTTAGGTTTTGAACCACGACCGGTTGCGCCTTCATCACGAATTTCTCCGCCTGAACCTGTCGCAGCACCTGGATATGGGCTAATCGCAGTAGGATGGTTATGGGTTTCAACCTTCATCAAGATATGCATTGGCTCAGTGTGATAGTTATACACACCATCTTGATCGGGGAAGAATCGACCCGCAACGCTGCCTGTCATTACCGCGGCATTATCTTTATAAGCCGATAATACGTTGTCAGGGGTCACAGCCATGGTGTTCTTAATCATTTTAAATAATGATTTAGGCTGAACTTCACCATCGATAGTCCAATCAGCATTAAAAATCTTATGACGACAATGCTCTGAGTTTGCCTGGGCAAACATCATTAGCTCGATGTCGTTTGGATTACGGTTTAAGCGCACGAAGTTATCAACTAAATAATCGATTTCATCTTCTGCTAGCGCTAAGCCTAATTGGCCGTTAGCCACTTCAAGGGCGCGGCGACCTTCAGCTAAAATATTAATACTTTTGAAAGGCAACGGCTCAGTGCGTTCAAACAACACTGATGCAGCGGCAAACTCAGGTAAAATCACTTCAACCATACGGTCGTGGATTAAGCCTTTCACTTGCTCTAGCTGCTGCGCTGTTAACGATGCGCCTGAAACATAGTAGGCAATACCGCGTTCTAGACGTTTTACTTTGCCTAGACCACAATTTTTAGCGATGTCAGTTGCTTTAGATGACCAAGGAGAAATCGTTCCAGGGCGAGGTGTCACGAATATCAATGACCCTTCTGGAGCATGAGATTCAATTGCAGGTCCGTAAGTTAAAATGGTTTCAAGTTGCTGATATTCTTTATCATCAAGCTTGTCACTTAAATCGGCTAAATGGACATACTCAGCGTAGATTTGCTCAACAGGAAGGGCTGCTGTTTCACAGGCCTCCATAAGCTTTTGAACTCTAAAAGCTGAAAGTGCTGGGGCTCCGCGAATGATCTCAATCACGTCAATTCACCTTATTAATTATAATGGCAGGGTAAGAATTGGCGCTATTATAGGGAAACACTCTCTATAAATCACCCACCAAGGCACGCCAGAACAGTGTTTCCCGTTAACGAAAACAATCAAATAAATCCGACAATTTAACTATTGAATATTTCAGCAATTTTAAATTTTTTAAATATTTTTTTTAATTCAATTTATCTAATGAATTCAACTGTATAATTTAAACCTCTTAAGTCGATTCCTAGGTGAAATACAAAACTACTGCTAAAGTATCAATAGCTGTGACAATTTATTAAGTTGCTATACGCTTTTGTTTACTGGCTTATTTCAACCCTTGTTGTGCCTACTCCTAATAAACTACTGATGGATATGACGAAACTTTTAGCGATTATTTCACTTAGCTTACTACTGACAGCTTGTAAACAAGCCAGTTTTGAAGCCACTGAATTTGTTGAAAACACCCCTACTCGTACCGTTTTAAAGGTAGGGACACTTTACGGCTCGCAAACCTACCTCACCTCAGATCAGGGTGAAAGTGGTTTTGATTATGAAATGGCCGCTAAGTTTGCTAAGCACCTTGATGTGCCATTAGAAATGATCCCATACACCAATAGGCAACAATTATTTGAAGCGCTGCGAAACAATGACATTGATATCGTTGCGGCTGCGATTACCACCACCCAAAACCGTCGAGAACAATTTCTTCTTGGACCGACCTTATATGAAGTCAATCAAGTGCTGGTATATAAGTCAGGATCAGTTAAACCTCGAAACCTCGATAACTTACTCGGCGACATCAGCGTTATTGCTGAATCTTTTGCGGTCGACACCTTATTCAAACTCAAACAATCACACCCGAACCTTAAATGGCAGCAAGTTTACGACAAAGATAATGAAGAGCTATTTTCATTAGTCGCTGCTGGCGAGTTGCTATATACCATTGCTGATTCAAATAGCCTGTTAATCAATCAACGTTACTTACCTGAACTACGGGAAGGAATGGTACTGAATGAGAAAACGGATGTAGTGTGGTTATTGCAACCCACTGGCAGTGATGTGCTAATGGGCTCGTTACTCTCTTTCTGGCATCAACAAAAACGTAATGGCACCCTGGAGCATTTAAACGAAAAGTACTTTGGCCACGTTAAGCGTTTTGATTATGTCGATACCCGCGCATTTATTCGCGCGATTGATAATGTGCTACCTGAGTACCAAGCCTTATTTGAAAAACACGCTGGTGAATTAGATTGGCGTAAACTCGCTGCGGCGGGTTATCAAGAGTCTCATTGGAACCCTAAAGCCCGTTCTCCAACAGGTGTGCGCGGCATGATGATGTTAACTCAACCTACAGCAAGCTCTGTTGGGGTAGATAACAGACTCGACGCCGAACAAAGTATTCGTGGTGGCGCCATTTATCTACAAAAAATGATCGACCGCCTACCTGACTCTATTCCTGATAGTCAGCGGATCTGGTTTGCGCTTGCGTCATACAATGTGGGTTTAGGCCATGTAGAAGATGCCCGAAAAATCACCCAAGGTATGGGTAAAGATCCAAGTGCATGGCGTGATGTAAAACAGGTATTACCGTTACTTCAACAACGGAAATATTATAAAGGCACCCGCTATGGTTACGCCCGCGGCAGTGAAGCTGTACATTACGTGGATAATATTCGTCGCTACTATGACACTCTAGTATGGGTCGATAACCAAAGTAGGCAAATGGAATCCATTGATGAAAATCTTGAGGAGGAAATTGCTGAAAATACTGATGAATTAATTGATGATATCGATAACCCTGAGAATATTGTGCAGTCAGCAGCGCAATAGAACATCAAAGGTGAACATCAAAGGTGAACATTAAAGGTGAACGAATAACTGTAATGTTTATCTGCCATTATCTATCGAAATTGTATCATTATTTATATCTTACTGAAGATATCTCCACTAAATTGACACTCTGTGGTATAACCATTCCAACAAGCATATTACCTCAGTTAATACGCAGATTATCTTGCTAAAAAATTCTAGAAAAAGAGTAGGTAAAATATGAGAAAAAATATCAATAATAATGCTCGTCGCCGCAACAGCATTAAGCTTAAACACCGTAGAATGCTAAATCGCCAAAAGTTATTTTTTGCCTTTTTACAACCTGTAGCCTAATTGCTGCATTTATCATTAACGTTGCAGTTGTTGTAATTTTTTAAGTGCTTTTTTTTCTTCTCTTCGACGTTTAAAAAAGGCACTTAATTGAGATGCACATTCATCGGCTAATACACCCGATGTCACTTCAAGCTGATGATTAAAATCGTCATGCTGAACTAAGTTAACCACACTCCCCGCCGCCCCTGTTTTTAAATCGTCTGCGCCAAATACCACTCGCTGAATACGGCTATGCACCATAGCGCCAGCACACATTGAGCACGGCTCTAACGTGACATACAAGGTTGTATTTAACATCCTATAGTTTTCTAACGCTTGTCCAGCTGCGCGAATGCACTCAATTTCGGCATGAGCTGTTGGGTTATGCTCGGTAATACTCAAATTAAAACCACTGGCAATCAGCTGATCATCTTTAACCAACACAGCACCAACAGGCACTTCGCCTTTAGCTTCAGCTAACGTGGCTTGCTCCATAGCCACTCGCATCCACTTTTCATCCATAGCTTGCTGGGCAGTAGTCAGCTCGGTTTCAATTAATTGACCCAATTGATTAATCTGCTTATTTACCCGCTTATTCACTTGTTCAGTGCTAGGCTCAGTTTCAGGCTTGGTTTCAAGATCTGCATCAATGATAGGATCTGCAATGTCAGTAGATGTTGGCATGGGGGCTCGATAATTCATAAAGCTTTAGTTATAAAAAACAGTTGTAAAAAACAGTTGTAAAAAACAGTCGCGGTAAAAATACCAGTAAAACAGTTCTATTAAGCTAGATAGTTTAAAACAAAAAAGGCGCCTAAGCGCCTTTTTGTTTATTCAGCAATATCTAAATGGGTTATTCCCATTCAATTGTTGCAGGTGGCTTACCTGAAATATCATAAACCACACGAGAAATACCATCGATTTCATTAATGATGCGGTTAGATACTCGACCTAAGAAGTCATATGGTAAATGTGCCCAATGCGCTGTCATAAAGTCGATAGTTTCAACTGCGCGCAGCGACACTACCCAATCATATTTTCGACCATCGCCCATAACTCCAACCGAACGTACAGGTAGGAACACGGTAAATGCTTGGCTTACTTTGTTATAAAGGTCAGCTTTATGCAGTTCTTCAATGAAGATAGCATCCGCTAAACGCAGTAAGTCACAGTATTCTTTTTTAACTTCACCAAGTACACGCACACCTAGACCCGGTCCAGGGAACGGATGACGGTAAAGCATGTCGTATGGCAGACCAAGCTCTAAACCAATCTTACGGACTTCATCTTTAAATAACTCACGTAATGGTTCAACTAAGCCCATTTCCATATCATCTGGCAATCCGCCAACATTATGGTGAGACTTAATCACATGGGCTTTGCCTGTTGCGCTGCCTGCAGATTCAATCACATCAGGATAAATAGTCCCTTGTGCTAACCATTTTGCATTTGCGCATTTCTTTGACTCTTCATCGAAAATCTCGACGAATACACGACCAATGATTTTACGTTTAGCTTCAGGTTCTGCTTCGCCAGCCATTTGCTCTAAGAAACGGTGCTCTGCATTAACGTGAACAATGTTCAGTCCGAAATGATCGCCAAACATGTCCATCACTTGCTCTGCTTCGTTTAAACGCAGCAGACCGTTATCAACAAATACACAGGTCAGCTTGTCACCAATGGCGCGGTGCAGCAGCATTGCCACAACAGATGAATCAACACCACCTGATAAACCTAAAATAACTTCATCGTCGCCGATTTGTTTTTTAAGTTTTTCGATAGCATCTTCAATGATTGATGACGGTTTCCAATTCGCAGGACAACCACAAATCTCTAAAGCGAAATGCTCAAGCATGCGTTTACCCTGGCGAGTATGGGTCACTTCAGGGTGGAATTGCACGCCGTAGAATTTCTTATCTTCATTGGCCATAGCAGCAAATGGACAAGTTTCAGTTTTAGCGACAGTGACAAAGCCTTCTGGAATTTCAGACACTTTGTCGCCGTGGCTCATCCATACGTCAAGTAATGGCTTGCCTGTTTCGCTGATGGCATCTTCAATGCTTTTGAATAATGCTGATTCAGTTTGCACTTCAACTTGTGCATAACCAAATTCACCTTCACCGACACCTTGAATCACTTTACCGCCAAGCTGTTCAGACATGGTTTGCATGCCGTAACAAATACCTAAAACAGGTACGCCAGCATTGAACACATATTCTGAAGCGCGAGGTGAGTTATCTGCAGTCACACTTTCAGGGCCACCGGCTAAGATAATGCCGTTGGGAGCAAAACTTTTAATTTGCTCTTCAGATACATCCCAAGCCCAAAGCTCACAATAAACACCGATTTCACGAATACGGCGGGCGATTAACTGCGTGTATTGCGATCCAAAATCTAGGATCAGGATTTTATGCTCATGAATGTTGCTCATGGGATACCTTATATCTGGTTTTTCTAGAGTAGGTTTGCTTCAATCTCAAATGCATAATTTCAAATGCATAATGAAATTGAAAAAAAGGCGCTCTAATAAATGAGCGCCTTATTAATTATTAAGTGCCGCTACGATAGTTCGGCGCTTCTTTACTGATGGTGACATCGTGCACATGAGACTCGCCCATGCCTGCTGAAGTAATTCTAACGAACTCAGCTTTTTCATTTAATTCTTTAATGGTTGCACAACCAGTCAGACCCATACATGAACGTAAGCCGCCCATATGCTGGTGAATAATCTCTTTCAACTTGCCTTTGTAAGCAACGCGACCTTCAATACCTTCTGGTACTAATTTGTCAGCAGCATTGTCACTTTGGAAATAACGGTCAGATGAACCTTGAGTTTGGGTCATTGCGCCTAATGAACCCATGCCGCGGTATGACTTATAAGCACGGCCATTGTATAGCTCAGTTTCGCCCGGCGCTTCATCAGTACCAGCAAACATTGAACCTGCCATGATGCAAGATGCACCAGCTGCTAATGCTTTAGCTAAATCACCTGAAAAACGGATGCCTCCATCAGCGATAACTGGGATATCAAGATGTTTGATAGCCGCTGCTGCATCAGATACCGCTGTGATTTGTGGTACACCAACACCAGTAACGATACGAGTCGTACAGATTGACCCAGGGCCGATACCGACTTTAACCGCATCAACACCAGCATCAACTAAGGCTAATGCGCCTTCTGCTGTTGCAACGTTACCACCAACGATTTGTAAGTCAGGGAATGCTGCACGTGTATCACGAATACGTTGTAATACACCTTCTGAGTGACCATGAGATGAGTCAATCAATAATACGTCAACACCAGCTTTAACCAATGCTGCTACACGCTCTTCGTTACCAGCGCCTGCACCTACGGCTGCGCCAACACGTAAACGACCTAACTCGTCTTTACATGCATTTGGTTTACGTTCAGCTTTTTGGAAATCTTTAACAGTGATAAGACCTTTAAGCTTGAAGTTATCATCAACGACCAGTACTTTCTCAACACGGTGAGAATGCATGAGTTTTTGTACTTCATCTAACTTAGTCCCTTCAGGTACAGTAACTAAGCGATCTTTAGGGGTCATAACTTGGTCAACAGTACGGCTCCAGTTGGTCACAAAGCGTACATCGCGGCCGGTAATAATACCGACTAGTTCGTTTGCTTCATTAATCACTGGGTAACCCGCAAAACCATTGCGCTCAGTCAACACTTTAAGGTCGGCAAGAGTCGTTTGTGGGGTTACTGTTACTGGCTGCTGAACAATGCCCGCTTCGTAAATTTTAACTTTACGAACTTCTTCAGCTTGCTGTTCAATCGTCATATTTTTATGAATAAAACCTAAACCACCTTCTTGAGCCATCGCGATCGCTAAGCGAGCTTCAGTTACGGTATCCATAGCTGCAGAGACAATTGGGGTGTTTAATTCTATTTTTCTAGTCAGACGAGTTTTCAGAATAGCGGTGTTTGGGAGGACGGTTGAGTGAGCAGGCACTAGTAATACATCATCAAATGTTAGTGCGTCATTTCTTAATCTTAACATGCAACATCTCCCAGAAATTGTAGGGTTTAGAAGGGGTAAATATTGCGGCGGGATTATACCTTGCATATTTAGGTTGGTAAATGGAAAATAGTGAAAAAATCCTATTGGGTGGCCGAATTTGATGAAAAGCTCGAAAAATAATGTTTACTCTGTTTCGCGATTAAACGGTGAAGTCCGCCAGCTGCTTGAAGGAGAGCTCGGAAAGGTCTGGTTAGAGGCCGAAATCTCGAACTTTGTTTCCCCAAATTCAGGTCATTGGTATATGACCTTAAAAGACAGTCGCTCGCAAATTCGTTGTGCGATGTTCAAAGGCCGAAATCAGTCCGTCCCGTTCAAACCAGTTAACGGTCAACAAGTGCTAGTTAAAGGTGCGATTAGTGTTTATGAGCCCCGCGGCGATTATCAATTATTATTAGAGTCAATGTTACCTGCGGGTGATGGTTTACTTGCACAGCAATATGAGGCGCTTAAACTCAAATTAGCGGCGGAAGGCTTATTTGCAACAGAAACTAAGCGCCCTTTACCGAAAAATATCCAAAGAATAGGTGTTATTACTTCTGCTACAGGCGCTGCCATTCGCGATGTGGTTCATGTGCTTTCTAGGCGTGATCCATCTATCGAAGTGGTGATTTACCCCACTCAAGTACAAGGTGCTACTGCCAGTAAATTAATTATCGATGCGATAACTACCGCCAATAAACGCCTTGAGGTTGATGTAATACTCCTAACTCGCGGTGGTGGTTCACTGGAAGATTTATGGTGCTTTAACGATGAAGACTTAGCCCACGCTATTTATAACAGTGCATTGCCCGTAGTGAGCGCGGTAGGTCATGAAATTGATACCACCATCAGTGACTATGTTGCTGATGTAAGAGCGCCTACGCCATCGGCAGGGGCTGAGTTGTTATCCGATGACAAAGGCAATAAAAGCCAAAAATTGACTGCGACTTTCGCGCGTTTAAGACAAGCTTACCGTCATTACATATTGCATCAAAGCACCCAACTTGCTGAATTAAGCCACCAGCTGCAAAGACAAGATCCTAAAAGGCAGCTACAACAGCTTGAACAACGTTTTGATGAAATGCAGTTAAAGCTTGAATCTGCTCTACAACACAAAATGGCTAAAGCAGAACTGAGACAACAGCAGTTAAAAGGCCGATTGCAACGACAATCTCCAGCCCACAAGCTCACCCTAGAACAAAATAAAATGACTTATTTAAGTAGCCGCTTAAATGATGCCATGAAGCACTCGCTTAATAATGCCAGCAAGCAACTCAGTTACAGTGCCCATAAACTTGAAACCGTCAGTCCTCTAGCCACCTTAAGCCGTGGTTACAGTATAACGAAAGACAAGAATGGTAATGTGATTGAGCAAGCTGACCAAGTGAGCTCAGGTGATCTACTCGTTACTCAGCTACATCATGGTGAAATTAAATCATTAGCTAAGTGATTGGCTAAATAAATGCTTAAGTAACTTTCATTAAGCAAAATGAATAACCTCAGCGACTCTGTTTGATAGTACAAGTCGTTGAGGCATATGAAAGCCCTTGGGGTTAAAAAAGTCGCTAAGCTTAAAAAGAGCAACTGAAGTTAATCAGGTCATGAGGTAGCACTTTTTATTAGTTAACAATTTGCATTAGTTAACACTTTCTTGCTCATAATTTCGTCTCATGAATAGCAAAGCTAAACCTAGGATTAACATCACACCAGACGTACTACCGCCACTGACTATCACTTCAGTTTCGATGATTTCTTCTTCAATATAAACCGCATCTCTGTCGCTACTTTCTAATGGCAGTGCATATAAGCTATCAACATCTTCACTACTAATCGTTGCAACGATATCTTCATAACCCACTTCATATAAATCAATCAGTACGTCGTAATAATCGGTTTTGTAACCTTGTGCCAAGGTAGTAAGTACTTCAAAACTGTCATCTTCTGCTTCACCATAAATAGTAAAAATATCAGTGGAGTAAAAATGCTCCCACGGCCCACCATTACGGCTTAAATAAAGTTCGCCATAAACGTCTGCAGGCTCTCCAACACTAAATCCATATACATCGGCATCGAATGTCACCGTGAATGTTTGATAAAAACCATCTTCATCAAAATCATCATATAAATGACTGTATGCCTCATAAATTGAGAAATCCCGCAATCCTGGCTGGATGTATATCAACGAGGCATTGCCATCACCGCCACCTTGAGTTGAAGCAGCGTTTAAACCACTGACTCGCTGATCTATTCGCTGATCTACAGTTTGCTTTTTTAACAATTCAAGATGTTGTGAACGCGATAGCTTCACCGTTGGCGTTAACTGCTTGGTGCTATTATGCAAAGCTTCAATGCGCTGCCTTGTTGCTTGCATGGCTGTTGATGAAACCGTCGGCGATAAAGTAGTTGCTGAAAATCTAGTTGTTGATAAATGATTGCTCGATTTAACGTTTAACGACTCAGCACTTTCAAGTTGACGGCCTACGCTACTCACAACCGTTTTAGTTGTCTGTTCATCTGCTGAAATATCTGCGGCTTGCGCCTTTTCGCTTAATGTAACGCAAGCCAATAGGCTCATACATACGATAGTAATAGCGCCTAAAGGCCATTTTTTAGTGGGTAATGTCATCATAATCCGTCCTTGCTGAAACAGCGCTTGAGTTAATACTTCAACTAACCAAACCGTAGATAGTTTGTAATAGAAGTCTGGCGTTAATGACTGTATTAAAAGCCATTGAAAATGAATGCAAGCTGAACACGTTCAGGTTCAATTCATAAATACCAATGGATAATGACGCTCAAGCAGTTTGTAATGTACGAGGAATTAACCATCTTGTTAGTGAACAACTATTTCTATATTCCAGCGGATCTTTTACACTGATGACTGATTTCAAAGATAAATATTGAATTGGACTTGGCAAATGAGCAAAGTAACAACGAAATTAATAGTTCCTGTGTTGGCATTAATATTGAGTTTACTCAATATTGGCTTAATTCAGGCTGCATCAATTTCGGGGAGTTGGGGTCATGCAGGCACCAACAAATCATTTAGCCAGACGCCAAATCAAAATCAACGTAGTCAATCGAAAAAGCTCGCGGTAAATAGTTCACAACAAGCAGCGCAGTTAGCCAAAAGACAATATTCGGCTAAAGTGCTTTCTGTGCAATCAACCTCAATTAATGGCTCTCCTGGGTATCGCGTCAAACTGCTTTCAAGTAAAGGTATGGTGTTTTATGCCTTGGTTAATGCGCGAACGGGATCAGTGTCTAGGAACTAATGCTTTATAAGCGACCGTTTTAGAGGCTGAACTTTTATCAGCGAGATATAAGAGGCTAGGCATGAGAATACTATTGGTTGAAGACGATTTAGGATTACAACGTAATCTAAGTGAACATTTACAAGCTGCAAATTACAGCGTGGATATTTCATCTGATGGTGAAGATGGCTTATTTCAAGCGATGGAGCATCAATATGATGCTGCCATTATTGATGTGGGTTTACCTAAGATTGATGGGCTGAGTTTAATCACTCAACTACGCGATAAGCAAATTGATTACCCCATTTTAATATTAACAGCCCGAGATGGTTGGCAAGACAAAGTGCTAGGGCTAGATTCAGGTGCTGATGATTACCTGACAAAACCTTTTCAGCCAGAAGAATTAGTCGCTCGCCTTAATGCGTTAATACGTCGCTCTGCTGGGCAAGCAAGCCCTGTCATCACCAATGGTCCGTTTAGTCTCAACACTCGAACGCTGGCACTATCACATTTAGAGCAATCGGTTATTTTAAGCAGCTCAGAATTCAAATTGTTCGAATATTTTATGATGCATCAGGGTGAAGTCATCTCTAAACCGACTTTAATTGAACATATTTATGATCAAGATTTCGACTTAGATTCAAATGTAATTGAAGTCTTTATTCGCCGACTACGTAAAAAACTCGATCCTGATAATCAATATAAATTAATTGAAACCTTACGTGGTCAAGGTTATCGATTACGTCTGTTAGATAATTAGCATTAACAATGAAAAAGCCTTTCACTAATCTCAACTTCAACGCTTTTAACTCCTTAAAAGTAAGGTTAATGCTGAGTGGCTTATTACTAATATTGGTGTTATTACCCTTGATCGGTGCAGCTGTCAATAACGCCTTTAAGCATCAAATAACTCAATCAATCAATAATCAATTAAGAGCTTACGTTTATTCAGTACTCGCTGTAGCTGAAGTCAAAGATGACAGTGTGGTCATGCCTAATTACATACTTGAAAATCAATTCAATATTGTCGGCTCAGGTTTATATGCACTTATCACCACTGAGAATAAACTGGTTTGGTCGTCAGAATCCTTTTTAGGTTTGTCATTTCCAACACTGCCAGAGCCCACTATGGGTGAAGGCGTATTATCACTGACTAACTTTGATGATGCCGCTGATAACAAACAAAACGAACATGTGGTGTTTAGCTTTAGCGTCAGTTTTGAAACCGATTCAACCCCTTTACCGATCACCGTGCATATCATAAAAGATGATGCCGATTTCCAGCGGCAAATAAGCGAGTTCAGCGCCACTCTCTGGACTTGGTTAGTGGTGTTAATGCTGGTTTTAGCTTTAATACAAGCCATTTGGTTATTGTGGACTTTAAGGCCATTAAATCGCTTTACTCAAGAATTAAGCCTTGTAGAACAAGGGCAACAAACCCACATTGAACAAAACTACCCTATTGAGCTTAATGCCGTAGCAAAGCAGCTCAATGTGTTATTAAAAACAGAGCAACAACAAAGACAACGTTATAAAAATGCCCTGTCAGATCTTGCCCATAGCTTAAAAACCCCTTTAGCAGTATTACAAAGCCAGCGTGATTTAAGTGATGATTCAAAAGAACAGGCCGCCAACATCAACAGCATCATTAGCTATCAGCTCAATAAAGCCAAAGTTAGCGGCAACAAAGCGTGGCATTTAGGAATAGAAGTCGATGATGTCGCCAGTAAGTTAGTCCGCACCTTGAGCAAAATTTACCAAGACCAAAAGTTAGATATTGATTATCAAGCACAACCCAATATTTTATTTAAAGGCGAAGAAGCCGATTTAAGTGAAATGCTCGGTAACCTTTTAGATAACGCCTGTAAAGCGGCAAAATCTCAAGTGTGCCTGAGCGTTGAACAAACAGATAATCGATTACATTTCATTATTGAAGATGATGGTAAAGGCCTAACTGTTGAACAACAGCAAAGTATTTTTGAGCGTGGAATGAGAGCTGATACCTACCAACAAGGACACGGTATTGGCTTAGCCATAGTGCGTGATATTGTGGAAAGTTATCAAGGTGAGTTAGCTGTTGAACAATCAAGTACCTTTGGCGGCGCCAAATTTACCATTACCTTTAAAGACTAATTTAACACCATCATGATCGACTGTTTCAATCTATTATTAACGACTATTTCAACTATCGAATCAAAAGCTACTAGCATCAAAATTACTTCTGCTTAAAATAAATTAATCCCTCGCTTTCATCTTGTGTTCATTTTCACTTTGTTATTCTAACCCTAACATTCAAAAACTGCCTTTTTGAAAGGGGTTGGAGACAATATGAAACGACTTAATCAAGCACTGAGCAACACACCCAGCATTATGTTTATCAAAACAAGCTTACTTGCCGTGTGTATGATGCTGACACCAACAGCACTCGCAACCACCAATTCGTCTAACAATGGTTACGACCAGTCTGATGCTTCATCAATAGTAGAAAATGTAAGCTTATCTGAGGCACAGTTAGCTCAAATGCTAGCACCAATCGCTTTATACCCAGATAGTCTGTTAACGCACATCCTCATAGCTGCTACGTACCCTTTAGAAGTTGTACAAGCACGTCGCTGGGAGCAACAACACAGTCAGCTTGATAGCGAACAAAAAATGCAACAAGCACAGCAACAAGATTGGGATCCTAGTGTCATGGCATTAGTTGCCTTTCCTACTGTGCTTGAAAAGCTAAATGAAGATATTGAGTGGACACAGGAACTAGGTGAAGCATTCCTGCAAGATGAAGAAACAGTACTTGCCAGCATTCAAACCTTACGCCATCAAGCTGATGAAGCCAATAGTTTCGATGACATGGACAACATGACGGTCACTCGCGTTGAGAAACAAATCATCATTGAGCCAGCCCGAACAGAAGTGGTGTACGTACCTTATTATGACCCAAGAATTGTTTACGGTAACTGGCGCTGGCATGCATACCCACCCGTTTATTGGCACTATCCTGCATACGCCCATTATCGCCCACATCGCCCTATTTATTGGGGGCCAAGTGTTTATATCAACTTTAATTATTTCTTTGGGGCGGTGCATTGGTCCCATCGACGCGTGGTAGTAGTCAATCATCACAAAAGTCATTACTACCGTAAGCCACATAAAATAGCTTATAGCCAAGGTTCACAGCGCTGGAAACATAAACCCGCTCACCGTCGCGGCGTGGCTTATAAAGCACCAAGAGTGAGTCATAAATATGACCGTGCGCGTTATAACAAAACCCATAAGGTGGCTCATTCAAACAATGTGAATAAACGCAGTAACAGCTCAAAGCATAATGCTAAACCAACGCAATTTAATAAGCACAAGTCTGCTCATATTGCTAATCAGCAGCGTGTAAATAAAGCATTAAAAACTAATAATAACCAACGAAATAAAGCATTGAGAACAAGCAACAAAGCAGATTTAACAGGTTCGAATAGACACTATTCCAACAAAAAACAAAACGCTGTTAATAAGCAGAACTCAGTAGATAAAACTCGTAATACAACGTCAACTAGAACAACGACTCATAAGGTCAATAAAAGTTATTCGACAAACAAGCAAGCAGCTAATACTCAAGTCACGAAAAGACAAACAGCAAATAGGCAAGTAAGTAGCAGACAAGCGATTAGCTCACAGGCAACAAACAGGCAGGCTAATAAAAGCCAAACTGCACGGGCAAATAACACTCGCGCAAATACTCAAACAGCAAGGGCACAGCAACGTTCAAGCAAGCCGTCAAATTACAACCGAACTAGCAATCGTTCGAGTAGCCATAAATCGTCGACAAAACAGCGTATCAAGTAGCAGTGAGAGAGTGTCTAACCGAACGTTAAAGAGTCACTACGTTAGAAACTAAAAAGCCTGAATGATGTTTATCATTCAGGCTTTTTCAATTCTATTATTTACTAGTCTAAAGGTTTCTTTTTACGAGTAGTAATATGGCTCATAGCGCGTTTACGGCGACGCTCCTGGCTTACAGTTAGCTTTTCATATCGGCCTTCAAATGGGTTAGCTCCTTCTTGGAAGCGCATTTGAATTGGCGTACCAACCACTTTCAATGAACGACGGAAATAGTTCATCATATAGCGTTTGTAAGAGTCTGGTAACTTGTTTACTTGGTTACCATGCACCACAACAATTGGTGGGTTATAACCACCGGCATGGGCATACTTAAGCTTCACTCGGCGACCATGAACTAGTGGTGGCTGATGATCATCTTGTGACATTTGCATCACGCGAGTCAGCATCGATGTGCTTACACGGCGCGTTGCACTGTCATACGCTTCTTCAACAGACTCGTATAAATGACCAACACCTGTACCGTGAAGAGCAGAAATAAAGTGAATACGGGCAAAGTCGATGAAACCTAAACGACGATCTAATTCGCTTTTTACGTTATCTTTAAATGCTTGGTCAAGGCCATCCCATTTATTAACAGCAATGACAATCGCACGACCAGCGTTAAGCACAAAACCTAACAAACCTAAATCTTGCTCGGTAATACCGTCTTGAGCGTCAATGATTAACAATACCACGTTAGAATCTTCAACAGCTTTCAGTGTTTTAATCACTGAGAACTTCTCGATAACTTCACTGACTTTCGCGCGGCGACGAACACCTGCTGTATCAATCAGAACGTATTGACGGCCTTCACGTTCCATTGGAATGTAAATACTGTCACGAGTGGTACCTGGTGCATCGTAAACAACAACACGTTCTTCACCTAAAATACGGTTTGTAAGTGTTGATTTACCTACGTTAGGCTTACCAATAATGGCAAGCTTAATTGGCAGGTTTTGTAAGCGTTCTTGTTCAGCTTCAGCTTCTTCTTCGGTGTATTCGCGAACATCTTCATCTTCTTCGCCTTCCTCTTTACGAGTAATACCCATCGCTTCAGCATAAGGAGCAAGTGAGTATTCAATCATATTGGTAACACCGCGACCTTGCGCTGCTGCCATTTGATATACTTCACCTAAGCCTAATGACCAAAATTCTGCACAAGCAGAATCGGCATCGATACCATCAACCTTGTTGGCAACAACAAAGGTGACTTTATCGCGGCTTCGCAAATGTTCTGAAATTGCTAAATCGGCGGCCGTTAAACCAGCACGAGCATCCGTTAAAAATAGCACCACATCAGCTTCTTCAATCGCAGCTAGCGACTGTTCTGCCATCTTGGTTTCAATCCCTTCTTCAGTGCCATCGATACCACCAGTATCGACCACAATGAATTCATAACCAGCTAAAAACGCACGTCCATATTTACGGTCACGAGTTAAACCAGGAAAATCGGCGACGAGCGCATCTCTTGTGCGAGTAAGACGATTAAATAAAGTTGACTTACCAACATTTGGTCGCCCGACAAGGGCCACTACAGGGATCATGATTTTGCCTCTAAAAACTAAAATAAAAAGCCCCCGGAACACACTTCCAGGGGCTCTAATACGGTTTGTTTCTTAGTTTATGGCAGTACAACAGTCGCGAGCTTTCCGCTACGCCCTTGCACATAAACTTTATCATCAACCACTACAGGTTGTGAGAATAAACCATCACTATCGACCTCAATACGCCCAGCGACTTCGCCGGTGCTGCGGTCAATAAAATGCAGGTAACCTTCAAAATCACCTACAACGATATAAGAACCAATAACGGCTGGTGAAGTTAAACTACGATTCATTAACGTAGAGTTACTCCAAAGTTCTAGGCCATTACGTCTGTCTACTGAATACACTCGGCTGTGGTCGTCAACTAAATATAGTCCAACGCCAGCGGTAGCTAATTCATTAAAGCTAGAATATTTACGCGTCCAAACAACACGACCCGTTCTTAGCTCCATAGACACTAAGTTACCATTGTAACTTACCGCGTATAAATTATCGCCCAAAATTAACGGTGTCATGTCCACATCGGCCATACGAGTAAACTCATTACCGCCAGTAGGTGTGAACACGGCTTGTTCCCAAGCGACTTGACCGTTATTTTTTACAATGACAGCAATCTTACCATCAGCTGTACCTAAGAAAAAACCACCTGAATCATAAGCTGCCGAACTAGTGCCGCGCAGAGTCAGATTAGGAAGTTGCATTTCATGAGTCCACTGCTTAGTGCCATCATCAATATCAAATGCTTCAAAGTTACCATCACTGGTATGTACGCCAACAGAATCTTCTGACACAGTTGGTAAAGATAATAATTCACCGCTTGCAACTGTGGACCAAATGGTTTCACCTGTTTTTGCATCTAATGCAACAAGCAAACCTGATTCACCACCAATAAACACTTTATTGCGGCCAGCAGTAACACCAGCTGCAATACGAATGTCTTTGGTTTTAGCAAGTGCTGAATCTTTAAACTCAGCAGCCAAATCTTTACGCCAAGCTACTTTGCCAGTTTCTTGATCAAAAGCGACAACCTCACCATTACGATCAGCAGCATAGATGTGCCCATAACGGATAGCAGGTTTTAGTTGAGAATAATAATCGCCGACGCCTCCGCCAACGTTAACATTCCAATCTACTGTTGGAAAAACAGTCGCTTGAATTTCAGTAAGTTCTGTTACAACTTCTTCTTCATTATCATTTGAAGAACAAGCAGATAGCATTGCAACGCTCAAGCCCGCAGCTAGCAAAGTTTTGCATAAAGACTTCATTCGGCTAATTCCTTATGCCTTGTTTAAATTGTCTAGCTTCATTTGTAATGCAGGACTCGTTAACGCGCCGCCGTTATCAACAGCTGCTTGGTAAGCTGAGCGTGCTTTATCCATGTCGCCTTGACGCACAAGTAGGTCGCCTTTAAATTCGTCACGTTGAGCATTAAATGCTTCATCGGTGATTTGATCTAGTGTCGCAATTGCAGTACCTAAGTTACCCTGTTCAGCTTGAACACGAGATAAACGCAGTGTAGCTAAAGACGCTAAAGATGCACCAGGATTAGCTGAAATGATTTTGGTAAAAGCGATTTCAGCTTTATCTAAATCACCGGCTTCAACAGCTGCTTTGGCTGACATTAATTCAAGCAAGGCTTGATAACCTTTTTGATCGTGTTGAGCACCAAACTCAGTAATAGCAGCTTGTACTGCTGCACTATCACTGTTGTTTGCAACGATACCTTGGAATGCTTCTGATGCCGCTTCTGATTTCTCAATTTTTACGTCAGAATAATAGTTCCAACCGTATAGTCCACCTAGACCAACTACTGCGCCCACAATGATAGAGCTTCCGTAATCTTTCCAGAACTGCTTAATAGCATCGACTTGTTGTTCTTCTGTGCTATAAATTTCCACGCGGCACTTCCCCTTTCTATTCAGTTCTGTTTTTGTATTAGCTAAACGCTAATATTAAAATAATGATTTAATAGTGGTCGCCAAATCGTCTCGGGCAACCAAAAGTTGTTCGTTCTTATTTCTCAATGGCTTAACAGCGACTTGGTTATTGGCAATTTCGTTTTCACCAATGATAAGCGCATACTCAGCACCACTCTTGTCAGCACGTTTCATCTGCTTTTTAAAGTTACCGCCGCCACAATGACTCATGACTTTAAGCTGTGGCAGGCTTTGACGCAACTCTTGAGCAATTTTAATTGCTTCAACGAGGCAATTTTCGCCCATAGCGGCTACATACACATCAACCACTGGTGCAACATCTTTATCTAAACCTAGCGTTTCGAGTAGTAATACAATACGTTCAAGACCCATTGCAAAACCCACAGCAGGGGTATCTTTACCACCAAGCTGTCCAACAAGACCGTCATAGCGACCACCTGCTAGCACAGTACCTTGAGAGCCTAAGCTATCTGTAACCCACTCAAAAACAGTGCGGTTATAGTAATCTAAACCACGCACAAGACGAGGATTAATTGTGTATTGGATGCCGACAGCGTCTAAGAGTTCACATAAGGTAGAAAAATGTGTTTTTGATTCTTCACCCAAATAGTCCATTAATGCTGGAGCATCAGTTAGGATAGCTTGAACTTGTGGCGATTTAGAATCTAGCACGCGTAGTGGATTTGAATACATACGGCGCTGTGAGTCTTCATCTAGCTGTTCTTTATGCTGCTCTAGAAATGCAATTAATGCATCACGGTATGCAGCACGTTCAGCAGGATCACCTAAAGTATTGAGTTCCAGTTTAACGTGGTCTTGAATACCAAATGAATCCCATAACCTTGCAGATAACATCAGCACTTCAGCATCGGTATCAGCAGTCGGGATACCATATACTTCAACACCAAATTGGTGGAATTGACGGTAACGACCTTTTTGAGGACGTTCATGACGGAACATAGGTCCCATGTACCACAAGCGTTGCTCTTGGTTATACAGTAAACCGTGTTCGTTGCCTGCACGCACAGTTGAAGCTGTACCTTCAGGACGTAAGGTTAAACTGTCTTCATTACGGTCCGCAAAGGTATACATTTCTTTTTCAACAATATCGGTAACTTCACCAATAGAGCGTTTAAAAAGATCAGTACTTTCAACAATAGGAGTACGGATTTCGCTGTAACCATAAGCACTAACCGTTGAGCGAATAACCGCTTCAACTTGCTGCCATAAAGGACTTTGAGTTGGCAGAATGTCGTTCATTCCACGAATTGCTTGGATCTGTTTTGCCACGTTTAATTCGCCTAATTTTAGCTAAATTAATTAATCTAATGCCTTACACAAAAATACACCTACCACTGCTGGTAAGGTGCATTTTTAATCTAAGGCAAACTTATTCTGTTGCGTCTTTGATATCGATTCTGTTTTGCATTATCGCTGCTTTTGCACGAATTTTTGCTTCTAGTGCATCCACTAAGTCATTGTTATCAAATCGCTCTTTTTGACGTTTACCGTCATCATAGTAACCACTTTTACCATGACTGCCTGTTAAGCCAATATCTGAAACTAACGCTTCACCAGGACCATTAACCACACAACCAATAATAGAAACATCCATTGGTGTAGTAATATCCTCAAGGCGCATTTCCAGTGCATTAACGGTATTAATAACATCGAACTCTTGTCTTGAACAAGATGGACATGCAATAAAGTTAATTCCGCGGCTACGTATGCGTAATGACTTTAAGATATCAAAACCGACTTTAATTTCTTCGACTGGATCAGCCGCTAACGAGATACGTAATGTATCGCCAATACCATCAGCTAACAGCATACCTAGACCTACTGCAGACTTGACCGAACCCGCTCGAGCGCCACCAGCTTCAGTAATACCTAGATGCAAAGGCTGTATTATTTGCTTCGCTAACAAGCGGTATGATTCAACCGCAAGAAAGACATCTGAAGCTTTAACACTGACTTTGAATTGGTCAAAGTTAAGACGGTCTAAAATATCCACGTGACGCATTGCTGATTCAAGTAATGCCTCAGGTGTTGGCTCATGATATTTGTCCATTAAGTCTTTCTCTAATGAACCGCCGTTAACACCAATTCTAATTGGAATATTTTTATCGCGAGCACATTCAACCACACTGCGAATACGTTCTTCATTACCAATATTACCTGGATTAATACGCAGGCAATCGACACCGTATTCAGCAACTTTAAGTGCGATACGGTAATCAAAATGGATATCGGCAACCAGTGGAACGCTTACGCGTTGCTTGATCAATTTAAACGCTTCTGCGGCATCCATGGTAGGCACTGAAACGCGCACAATATCAGCACCGACTTTTTCAAGCGCTAATATTTGTGCAACTGTGGCGTCGACGTCAGTGGTTTTGGTATTTGTCATCGACTGCACCGCAATTGGCGCACCATCACCGATCGGAACATCTCCCACATAAATGCGGCTAGAAGGACGGCGAATAATTGGAGATTCGTTATACATAATCAGTTGCTCTACTGCTTACCAAAAAATTTAGCTAACGTTACGCTTTAGGTAGCGTTAACTTGGCCACACGATTAGAAAACTCAGCTAAGCTGACATCTTCATTGTTAAAACTAATAGTGACGACTTGCGGCGCGCCTAATACGACTTTGAACGGCGCCCAACCAGTAACTTCTACAGAACTTTCAGAACCTTTCACACCATCAACTAGGGTCTTGCCCTTAGCATCAATAATGTTAACCCAGCAATCACCGCTGAAATTAAGCGATATTTTATCGTTACCGATTAAGGCTGCTGAATTAGTCGCATTAGTTTGTACGTTATTTGCCAAATCTACTGTTGATTCTATCTCAGACTGCGATGAAACAACTTGTGATGAATCATTAGATTGAGTTTCAGATGGCTCAGTCATTGAAGGAGCAGTTGTTGAAGGCTCTGTCGTGGAAGGAGCGGTATAAGCCAGCTTAGGATCGATTTCTGGTTCTAATAAATCTTCAGTTTGTACTGGCGTTTTAGCTTCAGCTAGCTCTTCCGCTGTCGGCTTTGATAAATCAATCGTCATTAATAACGAGTCTTTTTGAATCCACCACACCAACAATAAACCCAGTAATGCAAAAACAATCAAATAAGTCACTAATGTTAGACGGCTATCTCGAGCGTCGCGGGACGTTTTACGAGAAAAGCTCTGCATTACAGCCGTTTCGTCAGGCAATTGCTGCGCTAAACATTGTTGAATAGCAACAACATCAGCTTCAACATATTTAGCAAAGTTCTTAGCATAGCCACGGGCATACGTCGCAGAAGATATATTATCGAAATTATCATTTTCAATATCTTCAATAACACTAGGACGTAAATGTAGTTGTATTGCAACCGCCTCGATCGACACGCCCTTTTTCTCACGCGCAGTGCGCAATAGCATGCCAGCTGTAGCAACAGCCTCTAATGATTCGCTTTGTTCTGCATCTTTGGCAGCTTCGTTATTTTTATTTGTCATTTAATGCAAATTTGCCCTGTATTCTTTTGCTTGTTCTGAAGCAGGATATTTGGCAATTAACGTAATTCCGTAGCGTTTTACCGCTTCCTCATCCGCCAACTCGTGCGAAATCTTAATACCTAATGCTAAGCTCTCAGGTGTTTGCTGTGCCACTCGATGAAAGCGATCTAAATTGATCTTAGCCGTATCATAATCATTTTCTGATATGGCAAGTTCAATCAGTTCTTTCAAAGTTGACTGTCTTCTTGGATCATAACGCAAAGCAGTTTCAAAGTACTGCTTTGCTTTATCAGCATCTCCTGCTGATAAACTGCACACGCCCAAATTTTCATAACTTGAGGCTGTGCGAGTATATTCTTTACTTTCAATCGCCGCTAATAACATCGATTCTGCTTGTGGGTATTTCTGCTTTTGACATAAAAACACCCCAAAGTTATTCATCGCATCACCAGTAGCATCATTGGTATCAATCGCTTTACGATAAGATTCTTCAGTTCGCACATCATCACCCACTGTCTGGTAATAAAATGCCATTGCTGTATGAACTGAACTTAACTGCGGCGCATAATCAACAGCACGGTTTAAGTTAAATTTAGCCTGTTCGATATTGCCACGATTTAAATAAGTTAGCCCCAACTGCATTCTTTCTCTCGCTGCGGCTTCTTTATCTAATGTTCTTTCTGCTACCGGAATATCAGTTCCAGTATAAGTTCGTTCTGTCACACAACCGATTAAAGGCAATGCCAGCGTAGCTACAATTAAAAACTTTGGCAATCCATGCATATTACAACGCCTATTAATCTATAAAACAAAGAGTTAATCCATTGTGACCGAAATCTGATTTTGTTGCATTTGTTTTTTTGCTAAACGCTTAGTTCGGTCACGAATATCACCCGCTAATTGCCCACAAGCGGCATCAATATCATCACCACGGGTTTTACGAACGATAACGGTTAAGCCATATTCCATTAATACTTTTGAGAATCGGTCAATTCTAGAATTAGAAGAGCGACCGTATGGAGAACCTGGATAAGGGTTAAATGGAATTAAGTTAATTTTACACGGTGTATCTTTCATTAACTTGGCTAATTCGTGTGCTTGGTCAGTACTATCATTAATATGATCAAGCATGACGTATTCCACTGTAACACGTCCACGGTTTGCATTGGACTTTTCTAAGTAACGGCGAATACCTGCTAAGAACTCTTCTAGAGGATACTTTTTGTTTACCGGCACCAATACATCACGTAATTCATCATTGGGCGCATGAATACTTACAGCTAGCGCAACATCAATAGCATCACCTAGCTTGTCTAATGCAGGTACGACACCTGAAGTAGATAATGTGACACGACGTTTTGAAAGACTAAAACCAAAATCATCTAACATGATGTCCATTGCTGGAATCACATTGGCTAAATTTAATAACGGCTCTCCCATTCCCATCATCACAACGTTGGTAATAGGACGGTCACCAGTATCTTTATGGAAACCTAAAAATTCAGATACGCGCCAAACTTGCCCGATGATCTCAGATACCGTTAAATTACGGTTGAAACCTTGCTGACCTGTTGAACAGAAAGTACATTCCAGTGCACAGCCAACTTGTGATGATACACATAAGGTCGCTCTGTCTTCTTCTGGAATGTAAACCGTTTCAACTTCCTGGCCTTGACCAACATTAATAGCGAACTTAATGGTGCCATCTTCTGACTTTTGAAAACTGGCAATTTCTGGTGCAACAATTTCACATTTACGGGCTAATTTACCGCGTAATACTTTGTTAATGTTGTTCATTTCTTCGAAGTCATTAACACCAAAGTGATAAAGCCATTTCATCAACTGATCGGCGCGGAACGGTTTTTCGCCCATGTCTGCGAATAACGCTCTCATCGATTTACGATCAAGATCTAATAAATTGATCTTTTTTTCACTCATGCTGTGTAACCTCAAAAACCTAAAACGTACGTGCGGGCGGCGAATTATACAGATCCTAACAAATTTTGGCTATAGAACTAGCAACAAAGCTAATAGACTATGCTAGAATTTCCTTGGACTACTTTTGGTCTGCCTTTTGGAAGTGTAATTCCACCCTTATGATAACTCTTATCATTATAGTATTTATCGCCATTACAATCTCTTTTCTTTGTAGTGTATTTGAAGCGGTTCTACTGTCTGTCACACCTAGTTATATTGCCAACTTAGCAAAAACTAACCCTAAAGCTGCAAAACGGCTTGATAAACAGAAACAAAATGTGGAATCACCACTGGTTTCAATCCTGACATTAAACACCATTGCTCATACTGTGGGTGCTGCAGTTGCTGGTGCACAAGCCGCAAAAGTATTTGGTGATGACATGCTAGGCGTGTTCTCCGCTGTGCTTACGTTTCTTATTTTGTTCTTCTCTGAAATTATTCCTAAAACTATAGGTGCAAACAATTGGCGAGCACTTGCCGCCCCAGTTTCGCTTATTTTGGTATGGATGGAACGTGCGACTAAACCATTAATTTGGATGTCTTCAAAAGTCACTAAATTAATGGGCAAAGGTGACGAGGGTCAGTATATTCGTCAAGAAATGAGTGCGATGGCTGAAATAGGCCGACAATCTGGCGAACTCGATAAGCAAGAATCTGCGATTTTGACGCAAATGCTATCAGTAAAAGAAATGCCTGTTTCAGCGATTATGACGCCAAGAACAGTCATGTTTAAATTACCAGTGACCCTTGCACAAAGTGAATTTGTAAAACTGTACTTATCAAAACCTTTTACACGAATTCCGGTGTACGAAGACGATCCTGATAATATTATTGGTTATGTTAATCGCAATAATATTATTCAAGCGGAGCGTTATACGCCCAAAGAATCAATTGGTGTATTAAAGAAAAACCTTTTGGTTATTCCTGAGACGGCAAAAATCTTACCCATTTTTGAATTGATGATTAAACGAAACACTAAAATCGCCATGATTGTTGATGAATACGGTTCGGGCGAAGGCATTGTGACATTAGAAGATATTGTTGAATCGTTACTTGGTTTAGAAATTGTCGACTCTAATGATCCTGTAACTGACATGCAGCAACTTGCGCGTAAATTGTGGAGTTCACGTATGAAGCATAAAGGTATTGTCTTATCAGATGACGGCGAGTTTACTAAACACATTCAAACGCCTCCAAAGTAACAACAGTTAGTCATAAATGCTTATTTAAACAAGGGAGCTAAGCTCCCTTTTTTAGCTTTGAATATAAACAATATTTAACGCTATATATTAACAACAACTTAAGTACACTATAGCTTGCAGTATTCGCTTAAGCACAAATCTCGCAGAATGAAGACCTTGAGTCTTATCTGTCGTTAGAGGAAACGATGTCAAATAATTACCGCCTAACCCTTGCTCATATCAACGACACGCATTCTAATTTTGAGCCAAGTGCGATTAAGTTTACGCTAACGAACGAAAATCAAACATATACAGCCGCGACCTCAACGGGTGGCTATGCCCGCTTAAGCCATCAAATCGAAGCGGCAAGGCATCAAGCAAAACAAGATAAAGACGCATTTCTTTTTTTACATGGCGGCGATAGTTTCCAGGGAACACTATATTTTCGGGAGTTTAAGGGTTCTGCCAATGCTCACTTATTAAATATGCTAAAACCAGATGCTATGGTGCTCGGTAACCATGAAATAGATGCTGGCAACAGCCCTGTTTTAGCCTTTTTAAACCGCATCGAATTTCCAGTTTTAGCTGGCAATATGGATCTTAGTCAAGAGCTCACCGAAAAAGAAGGCCGCCTCAGTAACCATCCAATGTTGTATGACTACGACAACGATACAAACTGTGCCAAAGTGCTGATTAAGCCCTTTCATGATACTCAAATAGCCATCATTGGAATCACCCTAGATCAAATGGCACTTATCGCGCGACCAGATCCTGATACCCATTTTATTAATGCTATTGAAACAACAGACAACACGATTAAGCAACTGCATCAACAAGGCATAAAGCACATTATTGTGTTGAGCCACCTTGGTTATGATCAAGACAAAGAACTGGCAGAAAAAGTGAATGGCATAAGTGTCATTGTTGGCGGTCACTCTCACACTTTACAAGGCAGTTTTGACGATTTAGGCTTGAGTCATACCGCTTATGCAGAAAGGGTTAATGGCACACCTATTATCCATGCGAGTAAGTATGCCGAAGTATTCGGTCTTGCTGAAATGACTTTCGATGATACTGGCGTTTGCACATCAATTAGTGGTGATAACTACTTTATGATAGATGATGAAATTAGCATCTCATTTAATAATAAAGGCAAAGTAATTGCTAAAGATGAAGTTGAAGCTCTACCATCAACCGCGCAAGCTAATGCTATTATTGCCAAGTTAAAAGCACACCCATCAATACGTGATGGACAATTTTGCGATGCTGTTCATCAAACCATAATGAGCCAATATCGCCCAGCATTAACGGCATTAGAAGAACAAGTGCTAGGACATATTCCTAGAGATTTTATTCATACACGCCTGCCAAGTAAAGATTTCCCCCATGGCAGTGAAATCGCTCCTTGGGTATGTCGAAGTATGTACAAAGCCACTAAAACCTCAGAACCTGAATTAGATTTTGCATTACATAATGCCGGCGGGGTTAGGCAGTCCCTTAGTAAAGGGCAATTGTCTGTGGCTGATGTACTAGGACGCATTCTGCCTTTTGAGCTGCCGCTAGTGAAATACCAAATTCAAGGTAAGTTCTTATATGAGGTTTTAGAGTCTTCGATAAATTCCGCAACCAATAACGGCATAATAGGAACAGGGGCAGGGAGTTTCCCCTATGCTTATGGCATAAGGTATTACTACGATGGAACCTTACCTATCAATCAACGCATCACCGCTATTGAAGAATCCCACGCTGGTCAATGGTCGCTGATTGATCCTGAAAAGCTCTATATCGGGGTATCTTCAGCTTATACCGCCTCAGGTAAAGAAGGTTACGACGCTCTACTAAAAGCACATTGGCAACAAGATATGCAAACAATGACCTTACCAGAAGCCTTTGTTGATTTTGTTAGCCAACATAGCAACTTGATTGAGAACCCATTACAACCCAATGTGTATTACATTAGCCACCGATAATATTTGCTAAAAAAATTATCGGTTATGCTAATGTTGTATTCACAAATCTGCAGCGGATCACAGACCCTGTGTAAGCTTCGTGATTTAATAAAGCATCTTTATGTAGATTCATGATTTGAATCATTGCAAAATTTAGCCTAATCAAATAGGAAACATATTCATGAAAGCAAAACTGATTAAATTAGCTGCAGCAGCAACACTAGCATTAGGCGTATCTTCAGCATGGGCTGCAGGTATTATGCATCAAGGCGAAGTTCTTGAAACAATGAACAGCGGCGGCTACACCTATATTCAAGTTAAAGCAGAAGACAAAACATTCTGGGCTGCAGGACCTCAAGTAGAAGTTGCTAAAGGCGATACTGTTAGCATGTCAGAGCAAATGTGGATGCAGGACTTTACCAGCAGCACACTGAACAAAACTTTTGATGAATTATTATTTGTTGGCAAAATCGATAAAAAATAACTCTCTTTAGCAACCAATAAACGCATAATCGGCTAATTATCATTGGCCGATTTTTTTATCTTAATTTAAGTAAACATGACTCAAACCACTCAATACTCAATTATCCCATTCGACTCAACACTGGCTAAACAGGTGAGTCTGCTAGTTCATCAAAGTGTTAGAACCATTTCACATCCGAGATACAAGCAAGCTCAACTAACCGCCTGGTCAACTGCACCACGCTCTGAGAAACATTGGCAATATAGATTACAACGAAGTCAAAGTTGGTTAATGGTCGATACCAATAAATTATTTACCAGCAATAACGACTCCAGCACAAAACAACCTTTGGTCATTGGGGTGATTAATGTTGAGACTCAGTTTAATACCAGAGGATATATAGACAGTTTATATATTGCGCCTGATTATCAAAGACAAGGCGTCGGCATCGCTCTCTATGCGACCTTAGAGCACTGGGTACTTAAACAAGGATATAGAGAACTTAGTGTTGACGCTTCATACTTATCTAAAGGATTTTTCCTTAAGCAAGGTTTTACACTGATACAACCCAGCTACCAAATGACCAAACAACAAGTCATTAATAGTTTTTATTTGGTTAAGCCACTCAACTAGCTTAGGTTTAAACTAGCTTTAGTTTTGATTTTGATTAGCCATACTTTACCAAGAATCAGATATACTCAGGATGTTATTTCTTCAAAAGCGGTTGCAACATCTCTTCTAAACCGTTTAATTTCACTTCATACATCAGTGCCATTTGCTCCCCAAGTTTGCCCTCTGGGAATCCTTTACTGTGAAACCACACTAAATAGGGTTCCGGTAATTCCAACAGTTTTCGGCCTGCATACTTTCCAAAAGGCATGGTTTGATTTACCGCTTCCAGTAATAATTGTTCATTCATTGGATAAAATCTTCTCTAAAATCACTATTTGTTGTCCAAATCAAATATAACATTTTGGAATATAAATTAAATAAAAAGCTGATTCTTGTTATGACTAATCGCTTTCCCGAGCAAGAGGCTTGATCTTTAAATGGCCTCAAGTAACCCCAACCTTTAATAAGTAACTAAAATAGTTACTAAAGGTTTTCTTTTATCAGCACTATTTCAAACTAGTCAAAAAGCTGCCGTTTAACCCATTATTGTCAAAATAAAATGTCTCGTCAAAGCTGTACATATCGTCAATTTATAGGTTATTGACGCGTTACATAAGTCGACATAAAGTTAATAACAATAACGTAAGGTGTTGCATGCAACAGTCCGTTTAAATCTGAATTATCAGGGGATGTTTTCATGATTATCTTAGTCGGTGGCGAAAAAGGGGGGAGCGGCAAAAGCTGTTTAGCCCAGAATATAGCGGTGTTTCTCGCAAAAGAAGCAAACGCCAGTATAATTATGGTTGATTGCGATCCACAAAGAACGTCATCGGATTGGATCCAGGCACGCAATAATAATCCTGATTTACCTGCCATTAACTGCGTCCAGTTATACGGAAAAATCCGTAACGACTTGCTCAGTCTGGAACAACATTATGACTATGTGATTGTCGATTGCGGTGGCCAAGACAACCTCGCTTTACGGGCAACGCTGTCAGTAGCATCCCATGCATTGATGCCACTAAGACCTAAACGCAGAGATTTAAAAACAGTGAGCCACATGGATGATATTGTCGCTACCTGTAAAATGATTAATCCCAAAATGAAAGCCTCATTTGTTGTAACCCAATGCCCTAGCCTGCCTAACCAAGCCAGTAGAATTATTGAAGCTAAAGATGTCTGCAAAACCTATGACATTAACGTCCTAGAATCGATTACATACAGCCGTAATATCTATGATGACAGTGAAGAATCAGGCTTGTCAGTCATCGAAATAGACCCTTCAGGTAAAGCAGCAAACGAAATTCGTAACATTGCCTGTGAATTACTCGAAGTAGAAAGTGCCCAACAAATAATTCAACAACGACATGATACTGCCAATGTCACATCATTAAGGGGGAATCATGGGGCTAGCCGACCTGAAGAAAAACGTTACGCCATGTAGCGCTAATTTTTCGCCTCAAATGACAGTGGATGATTTTATTGAAGCTGCAAATCACTATGCCATGGGTAAACCACAGCGTTTAAGTGATTGTGAGCATCTTGGTTCCAATCAACAAGCGATGCAACAACTGTTTGAATTGCAAAAACCAGCTGAAGCGAATGAACCTTTAAATGAGAAGCCAAAACCATTTAGACGCTCAACATTTACCTTAAGCGAAGCCGCGATAGAGCAATTAACCCAATTGAGCGAAAGTAGCGAGATAGCTAAATCAAAACTCATTCGTATACTTATTAAGCAACATTTTTCATTGTCACAACAAGAGCAACAGTACATAGAACAAAGGATAAAAGTAAGATAACTCTCAATAATAATATTTAGACTCCCCCTCTTTACTGGCAGCAACGAAAGTTGTTTGCCAGTTTTTTTATTTCAAAAAATATCAGCACTTGAATTTGGCTTATTCTTACCCAATAACATAATGACTATCTAATATTGACTAGGAAAGGCTAATGTTTGCAGTATTTTTACTGGTAGCAATCGCAGTAATCGCCATCGTATATATCGTGACTAAGCCACAACGTACCGCAAAACGCCGACAAAGTGTGACTGCAACGCCTTTCCCTAAAGCATGGCGTAAAATACTTAAGTACCGTATTCCTTACTTTAAAGCTCTTCCTACTGACTTGCAGCTGCAACTTAAAAACCATATTCAAGTATTTATCGATGAGAAACAGTTTGTCGGCTGTGATGGCTTTGAGATTACCGATGAAGTAAAAGTCACCATTGCTGCCCAAGCTTGTTTATTATTGCTTAATCGTAAAACCGACTTTTATCCTAAGTTAAAACAAATTCTGGTCTATCCATACGCCTTTATCGTGCAAAAAAATAATACCGACTTTGCCGGTGTGGCATCAACGAAACACAATGTGTTGTTAGGTGAATCTTGGGGCAATGGTAAAATAATCCTATCTTGGAAAAGCACCCTAGATGGCGCGGCAGATCCGTTCGATGGTCAAAATGTGGTAATTCATGAATTTGCTCATCAGCTAGACCAAGAAAATGGTAATGCCAATGGCGCGCCGACACTAAGGGACATTACCGACTATAAAACATGGTCAACCACACTAGGTCGTGAGTTCGAGTCATTACAATATTGCGCCCAGCAACATTTACCTTCATTATTTAACTATTATGGCGCTACCAATCCTGCTGAATTTTTTGCCGTGATAAGTGAGACTTTCTTTGAAAAGCCTGTAGAATTTTACCAACAGCACAATTTGCTTTATAAAGAACTGAGCCAGTTTTACCAATTAGACCCGATTAATTGGCACTAAAATTGGCGCTAAGCGCCTAGATATAAGTTCATAGTTACAAGCGTCTAATTACAAGATTCTTATTACAGTTAGCCGCTTTAGCATCAATAAATTTATTAACCATTTTCGGCATTTAAAGCAGAAATCATTACACAAGGAATTTTCATGCATAAAGCGATTCTGACATTTTTATTAACCAGCAGTTTATGGGTCATGTCTTCGATTCAAGTATCAGCTCAAGACAGCATCTCAGACGAGTCAAAGCGACAAGCTGATACCTTACTTGATCAATTGCACCAAGATGCCAGTGAAGCTAACTGGGACGGCTATTTCTCTCTTTATGATCAACAAGCTGTTTTCCTAGGAACAGATGCCAGTGAGCGTTGGGATATGCAGCAATTTGAAGGTTATGCCAGACCGACTGATGGTTGGCATTACGAGGTAACTTCACGAGAATTACTGCAGTTTGATAACACCATCGTTTTTGATGAATTACTTGAAAGTGCCAGTTATGGATTATGTCGTGGAACAGGAGCGCTGCAACTCACAGATAATGGTTGGAAGATTGTTCAATATCATTTAAGTATCGCAGTACCAAACGAGAACGCTAAAGCCGTGGCCCTGTTAATCGGCGCGGATAAATAACTTAACTAAGTTATTTTCAACCCCCCTTTCAATGACGTTGAACTTTCAGTTTAATACCTGCCAGTAGATTACCTCAAGCCAGTTAATCACAGTTGGCCTGTTTAATTTGGGCATTGAGCTCAGTATTTATTATCTTTTGTATAGCCTCTTTAAGCCACCGAGGACCATAGTCGGACATGTCATTATGCTTTGCATTCGCAATGGTAATAACACAATGCCCTAAAAGTGTTTGTTCGGCCTTATTAGGTAGCACACCCTGATCAGCAGGAAAGTCACTTGCTCTAATTGATAACACGCTAATATTTTCATCTCTTGGCAAAGGGACACGACGATGATCTAAGGTGATGATACGAGTAATATAACCATTGTCTTCGTCTTGGTTATTTGCAAGCCAAGCAGAAATATCACCACCGTTTGAATGGCCTATCAAGGTAACATCATTAAAATTGAATTGAGCAACAATGAGATTTTTTAGCTCTTTTGCGGCTTTAAAATATTCATGCACGAACTCAAGTGTTTCTGCTCCTCTTTGCCAGTTTTCGGCGCGTGTTTGATATAAATCACCAGTAACAGAAAGCGCAGGATCACCTGGCAACTCATGACGTATGGCAATGACTAAATATCCACTTTGCTGGAGTTCATTAGCAATAAACCCATAGTCAGTGTGAAGTAAGCCATAACCTGAACTTAATATTGCAACTTTGCATTGAGATTCACTAGAGCAATTAGCGGTTACCGGAGGTAAATATAACTCAACAGGTATATGGCGCTGCCTTTCACTATCGAAAACAGTAAGTGATCCTGGTGCTATTGATGAGGCAGGAGCTATTGATGATGCAGGAGCTATTGATGATGCAGGTAAAGGCGTTTCAGTTTCAATTACCTCATTGGCTAATAAGCTCGTTGAATAGCAAATTAAGCATGTAAATATCACAGCAACAAACAAGTCTATCAAAGACACCTTTTTCGATTTATCCATTTCAACACTTTGTTGCACAATGTTGCTCCTTACATGTTTAAAGTACATAAATTCAATCACCCAAATTAACTTACCGTCAAACCAAAGCATAAATTCGCAAGCTGAGTTAAATGATTAACGCTATCAAAGTCTTGTTGAGTAAAGTTTCGTTCAGATGAGTGTTTATCGGCATAGAACAAGCCTATCACTTTATTATTGACAACAATCGGCGCAATAATAAATCCATGCGCCAACTGATTAAAATCATACTCACCTTGCAAGTATCCCAGTTGATGAGATTTTAACGTTTGAACCCATTCTGACTGTTTGGTTTCAATACAGTCTAGAAATGGATTTTGTGAGCCACTCATTTCAACCAAAAGCTGTTGCTTAAACCGCTCAGCGCCATCACCTATAACGATTCTAGGCGAAAGTAACTTACGATTGGGCGATAACAACATAACAGCGCAACGATCTACACCCACGCCCTCTAATATGCCGTCCAATGTGGTTTGCACGACTTGATTAAAGTCAGCCTTTTTAATTGCGTGCTCAGTTAATTCTCGTAACTTTTTAAGCAATGTTATGAGATCCGTTTCCCGATATACCGCAGGCTGCTCAGGCTCATCGAGGTTTTTTATAATCGCAGCGGTTTCAGGTAGATAATTAACTAACACTTTTGCGCCGTAAGCTTCTGCCAACTTAACCGTTGCATCAGCACACCGTGATAGTAGGTGTTTATATTGGGCTAAACTTACCCCTTGAATTTCGGCTGCAGAAACCAATAAATCATTAAGGCTATCAACATCAACATGCTCTTGTGCAAGCGCATCAGTAATCTGATTGGATAAATAAATGCTGCGAATTTCAGGCATACGCTCATCAGGGTGCGAGAGTGATGTGGTAAGTACATCCCCAAGCCCCCAAGCTCTAGCAATATTTAACGTTAGCTGGTTAAAAGAGGTTCCCAATTGCTCCCTAACTATTGCTTTTTCTGCAGTAAGGGAATCGCATTGTTGTAAAGCTTGATCAAGCGGTTCAACGGTATGACCGCCTATACTCCAAAATGCACTTTCACCAATGCGGTACAATAGCGCCGCAATAAACACTTCTTCACGCAACGCTTCATCGTAATCCTTCAACATTAATCGCGAAATCATCGCAGCTTGAAATGAGTGTGCCATCAATTTAATCAGACGTTGATAAACTGACTCTGAAAGATTGTGACTTTCCAGTAAACTAGTAAGGAGTTTGGCTGTAATACAAATATTACGAATGGTATCAAAACCCAGCATAACGGCAGCTCTGCTAACCGTACTGACATGGCTGGTGCCCTTGTTATATGTGGCGCTATTGGCCACCCTTAAAATTCGAGTCGTCAGCGCATTATCATGCATGACACTGCGGCCTAGAGAGGCGAGTGAAGAAACATCATCTTTGGCGAGTTTCTCTAAATCTCGAATAGTAGAACATAGAGCAGGCATTTCTTGATCACTAATACGCTTAGTCCAGTAATCAACGCCTTTTGTTATAGGTAATTGCGGCTTCAAGACGTTCTCAATTAGGTATATAAGACACTTTTATTACTATAACGTTTTACTAACAACTCACGCTATTTTTTTGCAAAAAAAAACGGCTCCGAAGAGCCGCAACACAAGCGATTGGTTGAAAACTTACTGGGTAGGAAGTAAAAATCCTCGCATTAAGAACGACAACTAGCTCGCACTAAAATTCAAAATACTGGATAAAAACCCGATGGAACCTGTAGGTGAGCTACATCGGGGGACATCAGCTGCAAAGCAGCTCAACTGTTACAAAAGTGAGGTTAAAACTGTTCTTCTTTGGTAGAAGCAGTCAATGCCGTTACTGAAGAATTACCGCCTTAAATACAGGTCGTGATTTATCAAAGAAACCTGTGCCCACTTCTTGTTGATGCGACATGAATATATAACCTTTCTCAGCCGCTTTAAATTCAACTTCTTGTACTTTCTCAACGTAGTGCTTCAAACCTTCACCACGAGCATAGTCATAGGTTAATTAGTCGGTATCAATAAAACCCTAATGCAATACCAAGCGTTAATTTTAAACTGTAAATATGTAAAAGTACTTGTGACTCAACTTCGCTTTAGGCTGTTAATAACTCATACCCTGGCAATGTTAAGAAGTCGACCAGCTCATCAGAAGTCGTAATGTCTTCAAATAATCTCGCCGCTTTTGTAAATTGACCTTGTGTAAATCTTTCTTTTCCTAATTCATTTTCAACGTTAACTAATTCCTCAACTAACATTGACTTAAACAAGTCTTTAGTGACTAACTTGCCATTTGATAATGACTTTTCATGTTGAATCCATTGCCAAATAGATGTTCTAGAGATTTCTGCGGTAGCTGCATCTTCCATCAATCCATAGATAGGAACGCAACCATTACCTTGTATCCATGCTTCGATATATTGCACTGCGATACGAATGTTTAAACGCATGCCTTCTTCTGTGCGCTCACCGTCACAAGGTGTTAGTAACTCTGCAGCTAAAATAGGCGCATCAACATCACGAGTAATATGTAGTTGGTTAGTACCAGCGCCGATATAATCATTGAATATGGACATTGCAGTATCAGCGAGTCCAGGATGAGCAACCCATGTACCATCATGGCCATTGCGGGCTTCAAGCTCTTTATCCCCTTTCACTTTTTGCAAAATCTTTTCGTTATCTTCCGCTGTTTTAGCTGGAATAAGTGCCGCCATACCGCCCATAGCTAGCGCACCACGTCTGTGACATGTTTTAACTAACAGTCTTGAATATGCACTGAGAAATGGCGTATCCATGGTGACAGCTTGGCGATCTGGTAATACTCGATCAGCATGCTTATTTAAGGTTTTGATATAGCTAAAGATGTAATCCCAGCGACCACAATTTAATGCCACAATATTTGAACGTAATTCATATAAAATCTCGTCCATTTCGAACACTGCAGGCAATGTTTCAATAAGGCAGGTACATTTAATCGTGCCAGGTTTTAAGCAAAAACGTTCTTCAACGAATGCAAACACTTTTGCCCACCAGCGTGCTTCAACATGACTTTCAAGCTTAGGAAGATAAAAGTAAGGTCCACTGCCATTAGCGAGTAATTGGTGGTAGTTATGGTAGAAATACATCGCAAAATCGAAAAGCCCACCAGGAATAGACTCGCCTTTAAACTCAACATGTTTTTCTTTAAGGTGTAATCCACGAACTCGGCAAATAAGTACTGCAGGATCTTCATCTAAACTGTAATGCTTACCTGTGGTTTCTGCAGTGAAGCTAATATCACCTCGAACCGCATCACGTAAGTTTATTTGTCCTTGAACAACTTTCTCCCAGCTAGGAGCCAGTGAATCTTCAAAATCTGCCATGAACACTTTCACGTTCGCATTCAAAGCATTAATAATCATTTTACGGTCGACAGGACCTGTAATTTCAACTCTGCGGTCGGTAAGGTCTTCCGGGATACCTCTAACGGACCATTCACCATCTCGAATTGCACGAGTTTCAGGTAAGAAGTCTGGAAGCTCACCATTATCTATACGCTGCTGCTTTAACTGTCGCTGCTTAAGTAATACTGGAACCTCTTGTGCAAACTCACCACAGAGACTTGCAAGTAATGACAGTGCACCATCATTAAAAATAACATCTTGTCCAGGGACCTCTGGGCCAATTAATGCAAGCTCTGCACTTGTAGGTAAATCAGTTGCAGCACTTGGCTGTGATTTAGCATATTTAGCCACTAATTGTTCTGCTGTCATATATAGCCCCTTAAGCGATAATTCGTTTCAAAAGATGAGTTATGGAAATTTAATGTTTCTCTATTTAATAAAGAACTGATTCCGCATCTCTTAAAACAAACCAACTATTTTTTAACCATCAAATGTTTGTTTCGTACTAAAACCTAACCAGAAACGTTTGCATTTGCAACTGCTTTAAACTTGAAAAAACAGATGCGAGAAGGTGAGGTAAATTGGTAAAACCAAAACAAATAGCACTATAAGTATATGATTTTAAGAGTACTATTCAAAAAATGCTTTTTAACGAAATGTTAATTGGTAAATTGTCTTACAAATTTACCAACGAGGCAAAAGAGTAAACTTAAGCGTTATTAAATTACACATTGGATAATTATATTTACATCATTTTTATCACTCTATACTAAAGTAGAAACGACCATTCGTTTTGAACTAACCTAAGAGTAAAGAAAGTAAGCGCATTAAAATCATAAACTTAACTAACTGCAATACAAACCCAAATTAAAACGTACGTTTTAATCTTACGTTTACGTAAACGCAACTATCACTTTAGAATATTTACTCTAGGCGCGAACCGATGTAACCCGATCAACATCATAAAAAATCATGGTTTAGTTGAAAAAAAGTATATTTATTTTATTAAAAGTTATAAAAACACGAATTTTTATATTTTTGACTGGCATGGGCGATAAACCTCACCAAGGAGCGCCCAGAAAAATCTAATCCTTTGTTAGCAGTAGTCGAATAGAGAATGAACCTAAAGCAATGTTGAAGCGTCGAGAGTCATTTATGTTGAAGATTAGGGTTCAGGCTGATTGATCATCACTATATATACTAGCCAGTTGAACTGTACTAATCACTCAACAGGCTGTTGGCTTCAAGAAAGTGGTGCGCAACGATGACTTTAGTTTTTATAAGATGAATTTAAGTATAGGTAGCTCACATCGCCGTGATTGACGCTTTGCAGTACTAGGAATAAGCAATTAAACGTTGAGAGGATTGAGTAGACCATACGGCAAGCTTACTGTTGAGGTTGAGGTTGAGGTTGAGGTTGATGAGTATGTTCAAACGCTCCCTAAAGCCAAAGAAACAATAAGTGAAGCAATAGATTTTATATAGAAGTTTTAGATAGATGTAACAGATAAGTACAAGAATGAGAAAAGTGATCTAATAGAAGCCTGATGTGGTCAAGTAAAGCTGTACACAGTAAGGGGCAATTTCTTATGAGAGGTTGTAACAGATTAAGTGTACCTACCGAGTTATTAAGAACACACTTTATTACGCCCTTCAGATTTGGCACGGTACAATTCCACATCCGCCTTTTTAAGTAGTGGATCGACACTGAGATCATTTGAGGTTATTTCACTCACACCGAAACTTGCAGTCACCGCAAACTCATGTCCAGAAAACCGCGTGTTCATCGACTCTATTTCACTGCGAATTCGTTCCGCTAATTCTACCGCTGTAGCTTTCGGCAAAAATGGCATAAATATAGCAAATTCTTCACCGCCCATTCGGCAAACGATATCAGTATCTCGGCTCTCTGTAGTTAATATTTCGGCTACCTTCTTCAACACCCAGTCACCTGTTGCATGACCATAGCTGTCATTAATATTTTTAAAGAAATCTAAATCCATCACTAAGACGCTATATTCCCCACCTCGAGCTTGTACCTGAATAAATTCATTCTCGGCTTGCTCTTGCCCTGTACCACGATTAAAAATCCCAGTCAGTGAATCCACTTGAGCTTGTTTTCTAAACTGATTTCTTTGCATCCAGGCTGTTGCAAGCAACAAACTTAAAAAAGCCACGGTTCCGCTTAAAACAGTGGAGAACATAAAAGAAGAACTTTTCTCGTTATTCATAATGCTACGCTGTTTAGCTACCATTTCATGATCTTGCACCAGTTTGTTTAATTCACGGCTTTTTTCAGCACTATCAAACTTAGCCATTTGATAAGCTGTTTCTCTTACTTTTTTATCATTGATTAACTGAACACTAATCGCATGTGCCTGAACCTGATATTGATATGCTTCTTTAAATTGGCCACGTTTACTGGCAATCATTGATAACACATTATAAGCCTGTTCCTTAACTTCATAATTAACAGGTTCATTGGGTAGTTCGTTTACTAGGTTAGCGTACAAAATTGCCTGTTGGTAATCTTGCAGATTAAAATACACTTCACTCAGCAAGGCATGAATATTGTTAATTTCAAGCTCAAATTTAAACGGTTGGTAACCTTCCAAGGCCAAGAGAAGGTATGCTTCTGCAGTTTGAAAACGGCCAAATTTAAATTCAACAACACCTTTACCTTTAATTGACATTGCTTCAATTAAGGGCAAGTTGTTTGCCTTACAATAACTTTTGGTATCGTCATACAATTGTAATTTTTTTTCGTAAGGCTCTATATTTAATGATGAATGAGCAGCTGCAAATAAAAGCATGGTATAACATTGCGATTGCGCATCTTTACCTTTGTTTAAATCAAAAACAATTTCACTGAGCCTTGTTACCTCATCATATGCTTCTAAATCAAGATAGGTATTCATTAGCCTGACGTACGCACTAATTTTGATATTATCATCTTCAAATGTTTCAACTCGAGCGAGGCTTTTTTCTAGTAAGCCAAAAGCGTCACCATAACGCTTTAATGCGATACTTGCTGTGATTTTATAACTGTAAATTTTGGTTAGTTGCTCGTCATTTGGCTCAAATAATAACGCTTTGTCTAACAGCATTATTGTCTTTTTATATTGACCGGATAAAAGGTGGGAAATAGATTTTAGTGTATAGAGTTTAACTTGTTGATTGCTATTAAATTGGCTGGAAATAGCTAAAAGTTCATCAAGCTGAATATTTGAATGAACAACATTTTGCACCAATGATTGCTCAAGGCTATCTAATTTATCATCAATTTCATCAGCACAAAGCTTCTCACTATTAAATATAGCAAGAATAAAAATTGACAAGCAATAAAATAGCCTAATAAATATCTTAACCATCAATAATTATAATTAACTACGAAAGATGGTGAATAAGTAAAAAAGATTTCATATCAGCATCACCAGCTAACGTTTTAACTTGCTTCTTATCTCCAGACATCACAGCTTCAATCTCTTGGTTAGATAAACCATTAGCAGCCATAACGCCACGAGGGTCTTTCTTGTATGCTTCTAATAATTTAGCATCTGAACCTAATTGAGTAAAAAATGTTGTTAATGTTGACATTATATTTCCTAATAATTATTTAAAGGGTGTGTTTATCCAATATCACTCTCGGTGATACCTAGCTTCGCTAACATCATAGTATTAAATTTGAGTGGTTGTGATGGTGGAATAAGTAACGTACTGATCATAGTCAGCTCAGCTGTGGGTAAGTCTTGTAAACGTATACGTTCTATTCTTGGTGATTGAAATGGTAAATTGGCAGCTTCATAAATAACCACTTGGTGATCTTGGGGATACCACTGTGATAAATGATCAACCAAAATTTCTAAACGTCGCAGGTTAGTATCAAATTCAGTTAAGGTATGCTCGCCTGCTATAGATATCTGCCAAAGTAATAAATTGGTGGTAGGATCAGGCGTATGCTGATAAAGCATAAATTGTGTTGCTTCATAACTTTGATGTCCTGATGTCCCAGGATCTATTCCCAAGTCAGCCCATAAACATGCTTCAGCAGAAATACCTGGGAGCATATTGGCATCGTACCCTTCAGCTATGGCTTGTTTAATTGCTATGTGTGATATACAAGAAAATACCCCTGGGTGCCCATATAACGCGACCACAACCTGCAAGCCTAAACGCACCTGAGTCAAAATCGTTTCCACCATATCAGCATAAGTATTACGTCTGCTTTTTACCTCATCACCTTGCGCATAATGGCACTGCAGTGACATATGATTGCTATTTAAACTGCTTATCCAGCGTTCAGAAAAACCGTCAGGCACAATAGAGAACACGATATCTGCATTTTCTAAATAACTTTGGCTCAACTTATTGATATGACCAGCGAGTTGTAATCCCGTGCCAACAAAAACTAAACGTCCCGCTTTTACTGATTCAAGTTGAGGTTGTGACATCGTTTAAAATTTCTTATAGGCAAATGAATGAATGTTATTCCAAAAATAATCATCAGCCTTTGTTAGGCAAAAAATTATTGATAATCAATCTTATTTAATTACATCTAGATTTACCATACTTATCTACATTTAGGTAACAAAAGCACAACTCACTTCAAGTTAAATCGTCAAATAATCTGAACTAACTTACTGGTTATTGTGTCCTAAGTCCCATTGAATAGAGAATGAAGTATCAATAGCCACTTGTCAGCATAGGGAGGCCTTGGGTATGATGTCGTCAGATTTTTAGGAAATAGCGCAGACAATGATAAATAAAAAACAAAGTCTTACCCTTATAGGCGCAGTTGCGCTTTCAGTATCGTTAAGTGCATGTAGCGTTTTTGACTACTTAATTTACAAACCTGATATAGCCCAAGGTAACTACATGGAGCTACAACAGGTTGAAAAACTGCGTGTCGATATGACCAAAGAGCAGGCAGAATATATCTTAGGCCGCCCAGTACTTCGCGATAGTTTCGCCGATAACATTTGGTATTATGTGTATCACTTCAAGAGTGGACGTAATGCGGAAGTCACTCACAAAGAATTAATTTTGTACTTTGATGGCGATTTACTGACAAGAGTAGAAGGTGATTACAAGATTAATGACGATTTTGATACACCGCTAAATGAAGGCGCTTTACCGACTGTATCGCCTTCAGTTATTGAGCCGCTATTGCCAGAGCAAGAGCCTGATGCGATCAGAAAAAACCCTAAACCATTTATTGAAGAAGAGCGTTTAGAAACAGAAAATGATGTCCCGCAGCAGGACAGTCAATAAGCTGATTAGTTTCTTCAAATAAAAAAGGAAAGAATAATGATATTCTTTCCTTTTTTTATGTCCATTTGCCAGCGATGGTATTTTCATTCGTGACTAGCGTCGTGCTATTACCTATTAGAGCAATGCAAACTCAAGTAATAACTCACTAATACTGTTTCACTTAAGTACTGTTTCACTTTAATACTATGTCACTTTCGCGCCAGTAATCTTATTGCTTCGGCCTTCTTCTTTGGCTTTTTCTGCACGTTTACGGCGAACATCTTTAGGATCTGCAATCAGCGGACGATAAATTTCAATACGCTGACCTTGAACTAACTCTTCATCATGTTTTGCTTGGCGGCTAAAAACACCTAGTTTGACTTTTTCTAGATCGATTTCAGGGAAAAAGCTGACGATATTGCTTTGTTTAACCGCCTCAATGAAGCTCGTTCCAGGCGTCACATTAATGGTAATGATTTTTTGCTGTGTAGGCAGTGCATAAATCACATCAACCGCAAACGTTTCAACTTCATTTGTCATTGTAAATAACCTTAGCTCTTTCAGTGAATGCCGTGACCATGGAATTCATAAGATCTTTAAACACCTTACCAAACGCTAAATCTGCTAATGGATTTGAAAACTCAAAATTTAAATCAAACTCCACTTTGCAAGCATCATCAGTTAGCGCGGTAAAATGCCAAATACCATCTAAATTTTTAAATGGACCATTTTCAAGCCTTAACTCAATTGTTTTACCAGGGACGACTTGATTACGGGTAGTGAAGGTTTTACGGATACCCGCTTTGGATACATCAACAGATGCAACCATCGTCTTACCATCAAACTCTAACACTTTGCCACCAACACAGCCGGGTAAAAATGCATGATACGACTCAACGTCATTAACGAGATCATACATCTGCATTGCACTAAATCGAACCAGTACACTTTTTGAAATTTTTGGCATGAAAAACAACACTCATATAAACAATAGGTCGATTTTAACATGCTCCCACGAAAACGCATCCATTACAGCTTGATGAATATACTCGCATCTTTAAGCGGTTTGGGTATAATCCATTGATTAGATTATTATCTCCCCAATCTCTGCCAAATGTGAACAAATAGCAGAGTTTTTAAATGGGATAACAGCGGGTATAACACGCGATTATGGTAAAAAAGAATTCAAAAAACTCAAAGAATCCGCCCGCTCAGATTACACGTAATAAGCGCGCGACCTTTGAATTTAAAATCGAAGAAAAAGTCGAAGCCGGTTTAGAGCTACAAGGTTGGGAAGTTAAGTCTTTACGAATGGGTAAAGTCACCTTAGCGGATTGTTATGTTTTCATTAAAAATGGTGAAGCATTTATGCATGGCTGTACTATTCAGCCACTTAATACCGCAACCACCCATGTAGTATGCGATCCTGTTCGTACTAAAAAATTACTCTTGAAGCGCAGCGAAATTGATAAACTTGAAGGCTTAATTGAGCGTCAAGGCTACACCTTAGTACCACTTTCTCTTTACTGGCGTAAAAGAGCCTGGGTAAAAGTAGAGATTGGTCTAGGTAAAGGTAAAAAAGATCATGATAAGCGCCAGGATACTAAAGAACGTGAATGGAAAGTTGAACAATCACGGGTCATGAAAAAGAGTCGACTGGACGGATAATGAACAAACGATTGTTAATTGGTGAAATGCATTAGGTATTTTTGTGTTTACCCGATACAATCAACGGACTTTGGGGGCGATTCTGGATTCGACAGGATTCACGAAACCCTGGGAGCATGTCGAGGGGCGGTTGGCCTCGTAAAAAGCCGCACTGTTATAGTTGCTAACGACTCTAACTACTCTCTAGCAGCTTAGGCTAGCTAGCCATCTTACCCACGTCTCTCAAATGGGCAGGGATTCAAGATGGTCATATTACATTTGATAGCGAGGGAACTCCGTCCGAGGGTGAACCGCGAAATAGTATCGGACTCGCCAATTGCAATCCTGTCTTTCGGAGTGTACTTGGTTAATCAATAGAGAGACTAAACATGTAGCGCCTTGGATGTAGGCTTTCTGGACGCGGGTTCAAATCCCGCCGCCTCCACCAAATTCTAAAAAGACCACCTAGCAATAGGTGGTCTTTTTTTGCCTAAAATCAAGTCGCTATTAAAAATAACAGCCCGATGCTAGACAGAGCCACATGGTTCCTCCATTGCAATCACCTCTGACACCAGTTGTCCAAATAGCGTTTGAATCTCTTCAGTTACTTCAATAGAAGGGATGTAAGGTAGCAAGTCTGCAGACTGTCCTGTTATGACTTCATAAAAAACTAACGAGGTCAGAAATCGACCTAAGTAAGCGGCATGATTTCCATCATTATGATGAAGTGCTAACCCTGGCCGAATTTGTAATACTCTTTTCCACACTAAAGGCACTGGTGCAAGGCAGGTATCCTGAAGTGAGGCTATGGCTTTGTGAATACCCAGAACATAATCCCCTTCTGCAATATTGCCTTTTTGCGCATGTTCAGGAAACAGTATCGGTGTCACTCCTAACGACTTTGCCTTATCCAACCACTTTTGCGCTGCTATAGTCGGATAACTAGCGGTTTGTGATTGAGAGTACTTTTGAGCTTGAAAAATTGCGTGTGTCCAATTTCCCTCCTCTAATCTTTCTTGCGCTGAATCTTTAGCGTAAGAGTCCACTAGATAGCCACCACCATAAACGACCACTTCTGTCTCTGATTGTGGTTTACCTGTTTTTATTAAGTTACTAATTAAACCAGACAAGCCTGCTACATGACTGTTTCCATATAAAATTATACGGTACTGAGCTGTATTCTGATTATTAGGTACTGGTAAATTGTGGTCTAAAACTGCTTGATTAGCGCTACCTCCTTGAGTTATTTCATTCTTAACAATAGCAACCGTTGGACTATCTTGGTTACAACCCGAATTGGCTATCAGTACGATTAAAACCAACACGGTTGTTGAGCTAAACTTAAAGGCTTCCTTTATAGATGTCATACAAAACCTCCGATAGATAACTACTCTCGTGGCTTACATTAGCCATACTTGAAAAGCTAACAGGCTTGAAACAGTTATCCCATTGCGTTGTCGCGGTTCCAGAACTTGTCGATGTGACCCCTGTATTTTCGGTGATAGTCGAAGTTTCAGCGCAGCCATTAATAAGCCGCCAATGATTTAATGTATTCCCAACCGATGTTATGTCTCCAAAAGCTCTACCTTCCATTGGCACATCAGTATCAGATGGGCTGTGAAAATGATGTAGTGCTATGGCTGTCGATGTAGGACACTCCTCAAATTCACCTCTAAATTGACCCGCTAACGAAATAACAGCGGTTAGCTTTTCAGGTATTTGACAGGCCAACTTATAAGCCATAAAGCCGCCAGCAGAATAACCCATGATGTAAACTTTGTCTGACGTCACATTGTATCTAGCAGTTAATTCATCGAGTAAATCACTCACATAATTCACGTCTATATTACTAGCTTGAACATCATTTAAACTGCTCCATCCCCAGGTTCCTCCAGCCCCTCCTTGTGGAGCAACAGATAACCAAGAAGCGGTGTTAGCTAACATTTTTCCGTCAAAAAGCTGTATCACTTTATTAGGATGCCCAGGTGCACCATGAAGAAATATAGCAATCGCAGTTGGAACTCCTGTCGGCTGGTAAACAACCGCCTCTCGATTTTGAAATGAAAGACAACTTGCCCCCTCTAATAAGGCTTGCCCAACACAAGTCTCAGTTTGCTTTGCTGGTTTAGTGGCAGGCTTCGAATCAGACCCGCCACCACAGCCAAGCAGCCCTATTAAGGATATTGAAAGAACGATAATTGTTTTTGAAAAATATGAGCATCCTTGTTGAATAGAAAAGGGGTTGGGTAATATTGAGAGTCGGTGATGTTTTGATTTTAGCGCTGTCATTCTTATATCCTTTAAATTACTGTAATCTAATAAACAGTCTCAACGCCTTGGTTTATTTGCTTAATCGAGTGATGATTTTTTTATAATAAAATGATAATGGATAGAAAGAACACAAGGGAAATATGGTTTACTACTTTGATAGTATTGAAGTTAACACTGAAAAAGTCACTTTGATAAAAAATGGTTTATTGATTAATATTGAACCTAAATTATTTACGTTGTTAATATTTTTCTGCCAAAATAGCCATCGAGCATTATCTCGAGATGAGTTAATTAACACAGTATGGGAAGGAAGAGTTGTTTCTGAAGCTGCAGTTAACAGAGCTGTGGGTCAATTAAGAAAAATCATAGAACAAGATACTGCAAAACCCGTATATCTTAAAACTGTCAGTAAAGTGGGATATCAATTTGTTGCTGACGTTAAGCAAACATACCCTCAAACAGCAGTTAAAATTGAGAATGAATCTTCAGTAAATTTAGCTCTATCATCAACCAACGCATCAAAAAGTGATAATAAATTGACTTTAAGTCATCGATTTATTCTCAGTGCGTCTTTTCTCATTCTAGTGAGTTTATCAATCGTTTTTGTCTTTACAAAATCACATATTACTGAGAATGCACATTCTGTTGAAGTGACTAAACAAAGTCCTATAACAACAACGAATAACAGCACCTTCAACCCATATTTTGACCCTTTAACTCAAGACACGTTTGTTTTATATAAACCTGACCCTCAGTCCTTTGCCCAAATTAAAAAGCTTGATTCACAAGGTCAATCATTTCCAATCACTGACGATAGTTATTACTACACAGATGTGATTCCTCATGATGACACTAACCTGCTGGCAGCAAGACTAAACAACCTCAATGAGAGAAAATGTGAAATTGTTTTAATTAATATCGCATCTCAATTAACCCAAAAAATCACTGATTGCGGTCAATCAATCATTAATAACTTGGTATTTAATAGCAATACAAATACTGTTTACTATCGCTACCGTAGCAAGGTAAGCCATCCGTATTCAATATATTCAATTTCGCTTTCCAGTTTCAGGGTTCAACAATTAGCGATACCCGGCGCAACAGGTAACGGGTTAGGTTATACAGCATTTGAGCTTTCACCTAACAAACAACAGATAGCGATGATTGAATACAAGAGTGAAGAGACGGATCAACTACAGCTTTATGATTTAAATACTCAAGAAGTAATTCAGCACCAAAATGTGCCAAAAGGTATCCGGTCGATTATTTGGTGGCGTTCAAAGCAGCTATTAGCCAGTAACTCAGAGGGCTTATTAAATATTAATTTATCGCAGCAACTAACCACTATGGTGAAATCCACTACAGGCTTTGGCAGGCTTTCTATAAAAAGTGAACACGCATTATTATTTGAAAAAAGTGATACACAATCAAATCTAGTAAACATTGATTTAAGCCATTTAAATCAAATCATGTTAACAAACTTGGTTGGTATGAATGGTAAGGCAGCTATTGCCAACACTTCTGAGCGCATCATCTTTTTCAGCAAAACGCCGCTAACCTCTAAGTTACTCATCCGTGACGTCAATGGAGGAATTATTGATACTCATTTCCCTGAAAAAATCAGGCATCTGACAACAATAGATTGGTCTGAAGATGACAGTAAAGTCGTGGCTTCAGTCAATGATAAACTCTACCTTTTAAACATTAACTCAATGCAATGGAATAGCGTCAAGTTTGATTTTAACAATGTGCATTACGTTAGCTTTATAGGAAATGAGCACTTATTATTTAGCGCAGAAAAAAATGAAAACTGGAATCTTTGGTCTTTAAATCTAGCGACAAAAGAAACTGCATTAATGACAAATACCGAAGGCTATAGTGGGCATATTGAAAATGGATATTTATTTTACACAAAGTTCAGTTCTAAAGGGATATTTTATAAAGAGGTGACAACTGAAAAGGAGTTTTTATTAGTTGAAGGTATCCCTGTAACCGATTGGAATAATTGGCAAGTAAATAGTGATAACCTTACTTACCAACAAGGTGGACAGTTAAAACAATATAACCTTAAAAGTAAGGAAACCTCGATACTATATGAACACGCCGAAAAGCCTCTCCAGTATTGTCGAACCGATACTCACTTAAAAGCGATAATATGTGAACTTAAAGAACGCTCAGTTAGTAATATCTGGCAAGCTAACATGGAAAGTTTGATATAAATAATAATGCCTGCATTAGCAGGCATTATTCTGTCATAAGGAAACTAGTCAATATTGATGTCCTTATCCTTATGGTCGTACATATCAGGTGTAGTATGTAGGTTTCCTGCAAAACCTGCTTTTTCTAACTGCTGCCGAACCTCTTTAACCTGAGCTGCTGTTACTGGCTCTTTTCGGTCCCCTAAATACAAACGTACAAAGCTAATCAGTTTTGCTAATTCATTATCAGATAACACATTCTGAAAGCTTGTCATTGGCATAAAGTTTCGCTCTTCATCCAAATATGTCGGTGCTAATCCACGAATCGTCACTGCAATAGTATTAAAAGGGTCGCTATGCATGATGATGCCGTTATTTAATAATGTTGGCGCTATAGGATCTCGCCCTTTACCATCTGCACCATGACATGCTCCGCATGTTTCAGCATACATGTCATAAGCCGTCATCTGCGCCTCAGAAAAGGATGATTCAACAAACCCTGTCGGTGATAACTGCTTTTGACCATCTGGAATCGTGTTATAACGATCGCCCACCAGTAAATAACGGGAAATGGTTTCAATATCATCACGGGTCATTAAGCTGGTGCTGTTTTTAACGACATCTGCCATACCAGCAAAAGCTGAGCCTTTTGATGAGTGCCCTGTATGTAAGAAGTCAGTCAAAGACACTAAGTCCCATCGGTCCTCATATAACTCTTGTGCCGTAATATTAGGGGCATTCCAACCATCAATAATATTACCCTGAAATATTTTCTCTGGGATTAAGGCTTGTGCCAAATTCCTTGGAGTATGACATTCAGAGCAATGACCTAGCCCCATGACCCAATACTTGCCTCTTTGCCATTGTTCTAGCTCCTGCTCATTAAGTTCAACGTGCTCAGGTGCCGAATACGACAGCGGGTCAGTATCCATAAACACTAAGTTCCAACCCAATAAACCGGTTCGAATATTCGATGGGAATATCATGGCATTTTGATCATTTTGTCTCGGTACTGCAGTAATCGACTGTAAGTAGCCCCACAAATCTTGCGTGTCTTGGTCGGTTAGATACTGATAAGAGGTATACGGCATTGCAGGATATAAATACCCATGTTTCCCTTTGCCATCAAATAGCGCAGCTTTAAACTCGGTATAATTATGGTCACCAATACCCTCACTAAAATGAGGCGTTATGTTGGTTGAATACACCATACCGAAAGGGGTTTTAAAAGGCAGCCCGCCAGCAAAACGCTCACCACTTTCAGAGCTATGACAAGCGACACAGTCACCAGCATTAGCCAAGTACTCCCCTCTTGAAACTGATTTGGGATCAAGTGCTGCAAGCTTCTCGTCATATTTGTTTCTTTGGGCAGTAATGTAAGCGCCGATAGCCAAAATTTCATTACGGCTTAACTGTTCTGAAAACGCGGGCATCAAATTGTTTAAACCAAATTCGATAGTGTGCTTTATCTCTTCTATGCTACCGCCATGAAGCCAAATATCATCAGATAATAGTGGCGCACCAATGTCAGTATTAGCTACTGTGCCATCGCCATGACAACTCGCACAATATTGAACGAATATCTCTTTGCCTAAATCCACTTTAACTTGTGGCGCATTTAAATTTCTGCGTTGTAACGAAGCAATGTAATAAGACATCTTTAAAATCTGATCTTCGGATAATATGCCTTTCCAGCCAGGCATAGCACCATGACGTCCCTGTTCAATAGAATACAAAATATCTGCTTCAGTTCCGCCATATAGCCATTCATGGTCAATCAAGTTAGGAAAGTGCTTTTGCCCCTGAGCATTCGCGCGATGACAAGCGCCACAATGATTTTGAAACAGTAACTCCCCACTGTTGGTAACATCGGCATTATTGGCTAATGCAATTAAACTGAGATCGGTTAATGGCTTCATTTGAAGGTTCAGATCTGTAACAGGTGAGCTAAGCGCATCTTCATTTTGCTCCCACCCCATCAATCCGGCCCAGTTACCCAGCCCCGGATATAAGACTAAAAATCCTGCTGCAATAATAAAAGCGGTCAAATACGACAGATAAAATATACGAGGTGGTGGAGCATCATTTTCTTTTATACCATCAAAGGTATCTATCGTTTTATCTTTATCTGCAGTATGCTCAGTACGCCAATACTTAAGCACCACTAACGCCATAAAGGCGAGAAAGATAAGAATGAGTACAACGACCCAAGTATTCCAGAAAACAGTCATGTTAACGCTCCTGATCGCTGGCTGTATCATTCCCTAAGCTTTGTAAGTAGTGAACCAAAGCCTCTCCTTTCGTCACACCTTTTACAACAAGACGCGACTGTTCTATTTCTTTATCGGTATATGGCACTCCCAATCCTTGCAGAACACGCATTTTGTTTTCAATATCGTCACCGCTTAACACTTGTTCAAATAACCATGGATAAGCGGGCATTATGGAGGTTGGTATCACTTGTCTTGGATTAATAAGGTGTAAACGCTGCCACTGAGCCGAATACTTTCGGCCTAAATTAGTTAAATCGGGACCCGTTCTTTTAGAACCCCAAAGATTCGGATATTCGTAAATATCATCCCCTTCTTTATTGGCTCGTCCATCACGTTTTACTTCAGGCTCAATGTTACGCACCATTTGAGTGTGACAAACATGACAACCTTCGCTGATATATATATCTCTACCCGCTACTTCTAAAGCGGTTAATGGCTTAGCCAATGAGGTCGCTCTTATCTCATCTGTTCGAACTAAATTTGGAACAATAAGTACCAAAATAGAAAAACTGGCCACCACAATAGTGGCAGCAATGAGGATAACGAGCGATTGGGTAAAATCTTTACTTAGCATCGGCTATATCCTCCTGCTGCAACGAAACCGTTTTATAAAGATTAAATACCATTACCAGCAAACCTAATACAAAACATGCACCGCCAAAGAATCGCACAAATAACCAAGGGGCTTTAAAATCCATCGCTTCAACAAAACTGTATGCCAATGAACCGTTTTCTTGCTGTGCAAGCCACATATAGCCTTCGCCTATACCCGCAACCCAAAGCGCGATGGCATAAAGTGCAACGCCTAAATGCGCTAACCAAAAATGCCATTTAAGTAGTCTGTTGGACCAAAGCTCCTTTTTACCCCAAAGCCTAGGAATAAAATAATAGAACATCGCGATACCGGACATTGCCACCCAACCCAGTGCAGCAGAATGCACATGACCAATGATCCACTCAGTGTTATGCGCCAGCATGTTAAACCAACGAATCGCCAACAATGGCCCTTCAAATGTCGCCAAACAGTAATAAAGAATCGCCGACATGAAGAACCACATGATGTAATCTGTTTTCAACTTCTCTTTGTTTTGCAGTAACGTCATTGCGCTATTAAATGCACCTGCCCAGGAAGGAAGCCATAAGATAAGAGACATCACAATACCAATATTCTGCACCCAAACAGGGACTGATGAATAAAGCAAATGATGCGTTCCCGCCCATGTATAAAAACCCACTAATCCCCAAAAGTGGATTACAGATAAGCGATATGAGTAAATTGGACGTTCAGAAATTTTAGGGATGAAATAGTAATTCATACCGATAATGCCAGCCGTTAACAGAAAGCCAACCGCGTTATGGCCCCACCACCATTGAATGATGGCATCTTGCGCCCCAGCATAAATTGAATAAGACTTCATAGCAGACGCTGGCATGGCTAAATTATTGAGTACAAAAATAAGACCGATGACAATAATAAATGCACCGAAAAACCAATTAGCAACAAAGATGTGGTTTACTTTACGCTTAGCTATCGTGCCAAAAAACAATACCGCATACAGCACCCACACCAGCACAATTAACAAATCAATTGGCCATTCTAGTTCGGCATACTCTTTACTCGAGGTGTAACCCATAGGTAGTGTTATTAACGCGAGTAAAAGCACTAATTGCCAACCCCAAAACACCATCCAAGATAAGCTTTGATTAAACAGTTTTGTTTGGCCCGTTCTTTGGGCGATATATAACGAAGTCCCCATAAGCATGTTTACCACAAAACCATAGATAACCCCTGATGTATGCAAAGGCCTCAAGCGGCCAAACTGAATATATTCAGAATCAAAATTAAGCGCTGGCCAATAAAGTTGTGCCGCGAGTACCACCCCGATAAACATCCCTGCGACAGACCACGCCACAGCAGCGACAATAAAATACCTAACGACTTTGACATCATAAAGCTCTATGCCTTGTGACATATATTATTCCCCTTCCTTTTTAGTACCCAAAACTGAAAAGTAGTAAGAAATATCTTTAATATCTTGCTCAGATAAAGCGTCTGCCTGCTGTTGCATCAAAATAGCTAAGCCACTGGTTCGTTGCCGAGACTGGTAGTCTTTTAAGGAGGAAATCAAATAACCTATTTTTTGGCCACGTAGATTGGGGTATGGGTCGATAGTAGAGATACCATCTTCGCCATGGCATGTCATGCATACTTTAGCTTTTTGTTTACCGATTTCAAATGATGGTCCGTAGTCAGCTTTAACATTTAAAGACACGATAGTAAGCATAACTAGTAGGGATATTCGGTTCATTCTTAACTCGCTTATAGTTTCATATACCCTATTGAAACTAGTATAAATCTCTCATTTTTCCATGATTATGGATAATAAGATTTAAATGCCCTTACTCGAACGGTTATTTACTCCCCTCCTATTGATCATATTCTGGCACTTTGAGCTGAAACAAAAAAACCTGCACTAGGCAGGTTTTTAATCATACAAAATCAATTAGATTCTGTGTAAAGCGTAATTAGCTTTGTTTTCTAACAAACTTGGATTTCAGCATCATTTGACCGTGACCATCAACTTTACAATCGATATCATGATCACCATTTACAAAACGTTTAATCACGGCTTTAGTACCTACTTTAAGCACTAATGAAGAACCTTTTACTTTAAGGTCTTTAATTAGCGTCACTTTGTCTTCTTCAGCAAGTAGATTACCTACTGCGTCTTTTAAGATTATTGCATCAGGATCAACGATTTCTTCGTTTGGGTTCCATTCATGAGCACATTCTGGACAAACTAGCTGTGAGCCATCTTCGTAAACATAGGTTGATTCACATTTTGGACATGGTGGGATATTGCTCATGATGAGTTCTCTTTAATTTAATGATTACTTGCATTAAGCACGTTCAACAACACTTTAATGCAGAAATAGATAATTAATATTATACGCAAGATACTGGCTACCTGCTAGGAGGCTAAGTTGCGACTCTTCACAGTTTCAACCCTTGATGTGAAGTTAGTTAAAGTATCTAAAAAACCTCATTAATACTTTACTTAAATCTTCAATTGCAAATTTAACTAATATTAATAACTAAATATACAGAAAACAGCCGTATTCAACCAAGGGGGATATGACACCGAAAAACATCATTACAGAAGAAAATATTCAGACCTTGCTACCGATTGGAAATAATTGCGAACACTGTTTCATCGATTTATTATCGCTCAGCCAGTTGACCTAAACTAATTTGCACATCATATTGAATGTTAAAGGTTAATAAAAATTAATCATATTTTTTACTTATAAAAGATCCAAGGTCGTGTCTGTGAGTTTAGTAACTCATTATCTTCATAAATGGAACATTAGGTTAAGTATTTTACTTGCCTTAGTATGCTTATTGCCCATTCAAAACTGGCTTATTAGCACGATGACGGCTGATGCTCTGAGCCCTCATGACATCAATCTTACCCTGCCGCTTGCTGATGATTTTTATCGTCATAATGCCATTACTCCCGACACTAGAATAAACAAGGTCTTTGTCAGTGGTAGTTTTTCAGACTGGTATAGTGATGACCCTTTTTATGAAATGCTGCCAACATCAGCGCAGCAATGGCACTATGCTCTCCCAGTCCACCCCGGAGATATAGAATATAAATTGGTGTTGCATGTTGAAGGCCAAGATAATCCCATTTGGATTCTAGACCCTAACAACCCTCAAATAGCCACCAACCCTTGGGGCGGAGAAAATTCGGTTTTATATATTTTTGACTGGATAAAAGCCGGTTCGATGATGCAGTTTATTATGCTGTCGATAATTGGAGCACTGCTTCTTTTTTGCGTTTTAGAACCCTTTTTATATTGGCTATTACACTTAAGAATGCCCTTTTATCGTAAGCTGGTCATCAGTAATGTCATTATTCTGGTTTGTGCTCAAATTGTATTTTTTGGTTACCAGCTTCAACAGAATAGACAACTTATTAAGCTCTCAGTCAGCGATACGCTACATAATATGCATTTGTTGTTAGCCAGCAACAACATCGATTTTGAAAACCTAGATAATCAACAACGACACATCTCAAATACCATTGATAACTTTTTCTCCCAAGCAACGACCCGCATAGATAAAAAACAAAATAGCTTATTTCAAATCACCCTTTCAGACTTTGCGGTATTAGATAAAAATGGCCAATTAATTAGTTTGCATCACCGACGTCAAAATGAATCAATCCAGCAAGACAGAGCAATAAAACTAGGCTTTGTAAATACTGAAGATTACTTTATGAATGGCTTATGGGCTCAGTTAATACCTCAAGCCAAAGAGCAAGCGCTAGCTGGCCAATTGCTGACTCAAAAACGACCCCGTACGATGCGTACAATTGAAACCACGCGTACTCGTCAAGCTGAATGGGTACTGGGCTTTAGTCAGCTTATGCAACCTATCGTATACCGTGGTCAGCTTAAAGGGTTTTACGGTGCCTCTATTCAGGTAAAACTCTATGGTGCAGAACTCTTCAATATGCTGTTTTTCCAACTACTGCTGTTGGCTGCAATATTAGGTTTAGCCAGTTGGTTATTAATGCGTGTGGGTAAAATCGTCACCAAAGATATTTTAACGCTCACCAATTGGACTCAAAAAATAGTTAAAGGCGATCTTAATCAAAAGATATCCATTAACAGCCAAGATGAAATCCAGCAGCTGGCAGAAGACTTTGAGATCATGCGAGAGTCATTGGTTGATAGCTTTAAAAAAAATGAACAACAAAATACCAACCTGTTTACCGAAGCTTATTTTAATAACCTTACCGGTCTGCCCAACCGTAAAAAGCTTTATATGGACTTGTCGGAGCAATCGGCTGAATCCTTAATAGCATTCAACATCAATCAGTTTGGGCAGATTAATGATTTCTATGGTGTCAAAACGGGCGATGCCATCATTAAAGTAATTTCAGAGCGAATATCTAAAGTCGCTGAGATGCACACGGTTTATAAAACCGGTGCCAATGAATTTGTCGTCACAATAAGTAAACACATTAATGACCCCCTATTACAGCAATTAGCCGAAACCATCATTGATGATGTGACCCGACATGCCATCATGGTTAACGGTAATGAAATTCACATCAACCTCAGTGCCGGTGGTGCACACTGTATTGATGAAAACTACTCTCAACTTCATCAACATGCCGATTTAGCCAGAAGAATAGCCTTAAGGCACTTTAAGCGTTATCAGCTTTTTTCATTATCAATGGCCGACCCCAAAGCATTTGAAGAAAACATGCATCAAAGCCGCATGCTGGCACTCGCAGTGGCAAACGATGCTGTAACCCCATTTATACAAGTCATTCAACCAATCAATGGCAGTTCAGAGCCTAAATTCGAATGCTTAATGCGTATAAAGCAAGGTGATGGCACCTACCTACCACCTGCAATGTTTATGAAAACAGCCATTCAGTCTCGAATTTATCCTCAGTTAATGCAAAGTATGCTGGCAAAATCTTTTGCATTATTTCATGACCAACCTTATGAGTTTTCTGTCAATATTTCTCTTGATGACATTGTGCTACAAGAGTCTGTTAATCAATTACTGAATTTACTCAGTAGCTTTCCAAATATCGCGAAGCGGTTAACCTTTGAGTTACTAGAAAGCGATGAGATAACCAACTACTCGGTTGTCGCTGACTTTATATCTAAGGTAAGACCATTTGGTTGTAAAATTGCCATTGATGATTTTGGTGCTGGTTATTCAAACTTTGTGCATTTGCTGAGTTTAGATGTGGATATCATTAAAATTGACGGTTCACTGATTCAACATTTAGACCAAGATAAAAAGGCTCAGCACTTAGTGGAAACAGTGTCTCAATTCGCTAAAAAAATGAATATTCAAACGGTGGCTGAATTTGTGGATTCTGACAAGGTATTGGATATGGTCAAGCATTACAAAATTGACTACGCACAAGGTTTTTTATTAGGAAAACCACAACCGACAATAGCGGCAGCATTAGGAAAAGATTAATCTTATCGAGTACTCAACAACTAATTCACAAGAACTAATTCACAAGAAAACAAGCAAGAACGAATAGGCCAGTGCTTACAGATAGCAAAAAGCCGCAAGGATATTGCGGCTGTCATCATATCAGTTAATCAATTAAACCAACTCTTTGAGCATGCCATCTTCATACTCTGTTAGCTCGAGACCATTACGCACCTTCTCAACATAGTCGGGGTTAGCAATGAAAGCGCGGCCAATGGCCAGTAAATCAAATTTATCATTACTGATAGCTTCGCTGCCGGTCTCAGCGGTATAGCTTCCAACACCGACAATCGTTTGATTGTAATGCTGACGAAGGTAACTTGATGCTTTACCGCCTAAATAATCAAACTCCATTGAATCATCAAAAATACCAAGGTGAATAAAGGCTAAATTGCGGGGTTCAAGTTGTGATAACAAATAATCAAATACCTGACGATCGCGGCTATCCGGCTCTATGTTGAAATACGCACCTGGTGATAATCTAATTGCCGTTCTGTCGCTACCAATTCTTTCGCTTATCGCGTCAATAACCTCTAATGCAAAACGTGACATGTTCTCAGGCGTTTGACCATAATCATCGGTGCGGTTATTAGAAGAGTGATGTAAAAATTGATCAACCAAATAGCCATTAGCACCATGTATTTCTACGCCATCAAAGCCTGCTTCAATTGCGTTTGCTGCAGCGATGGCATAATCCTCAACTAACTGACTAATATCCGCTGTTGTTGCCGCTTTTGGGGTTTGATATGTAAGTTCTCGCATACGCGATAGATTCCCCTCTAAACCTAAGTTCGATGCTGAAATAACCTCTCCACCGGGAAAGAAATACGAATGCGCCACTCGGCCCGTATGCCAAAGTTGAGCGAATATTTTACCGCCCTTCTCTTTCACTGCGGCAGTGACCACTTTCCAGCCTTCGATTTGAGCCTGGGTGTATAAACCTGGCGTATTCGGGTAACCCTGAGCATCTGGTCGTATTATTGTTGCTTCACTTATGATTAATCCTGCATCAGCACGGCGGGCGTAATAGTCTGCCATCGTTTGGGTTGGAACTAACTCGTCATCAGCCATACAGCGCGTTAAGGGCGCCATTAATATCTTATTGCTCAGTGTTAGGGTGCTATTCAGTTTAAAAGATTCAAATAGTGTCGCTGACATAATACTTCCTTGGTAAATTCACATCGCTGCAGTTACGGTCATCTGTTTTTATTCTATAGACACAAAAATAGGGTGACTATATTAGCCACCCTATTTTTAATAAATTCGCTTGAGTATACGAAAGCTTATGTAAATGAGTTCAATTAACTTATATAAATTAATTCAATAAACTTAAGTTAAATCAAGAGTGAAATTCAACGTCAATTAGATTTCACTTACGTAAGGACTAGACGAGGTTTTGTTGTGAGTAGACTCGTTCACCCAGTGCGTTCAATATTTTGCATTCGCCATCTAGCACAGCAATAATCGATTTTCCGTGTCTAAAATTACTTGGCAATACAACCCTGCCAGTTTCACTAATGTTTAACCCTGTTAGCACGGTGTTTTTCATTGTTAGACCCACTGGAGCCTCATAAAATAACACTGTCACAGTCGCTTTATTATTGTTGTCTACTGTCGTTGCTAATGGTTGTGTTGGTTCGGTCATAAGTTCGCTCTCTAGTTTTTCAAACGACTAAAACTATTAATTCTTACTGATGTTATGAGTTTAGATTATTATGAGTCTAAACGCCTCATTTATCGGGGTATTACTTAACATTAACCGAACAATAATAGTCATAAGCAATGCTTTTAAAGCGGGTTTAGAGCGAAGCGCTATCAAAACGAAAAAGATTTTCAATCACTACTTAATGTCGGTGAGGTTCATTATTTACAAATAAAGTCGCTAAAATCGACAAAATGGGTCATGAAACAGTATCTTCCCCTAAACAGTTGTCATTATTTTTGCTAGAATCATCGACAATTTTTCGATATAAGAATGAGATTAAGATGGGAAGAGCATACCAAAACCGTAAAGAATCCATGGCAAAAACAGCAGGCCAAAAAACGCGTATTTACTCGCGCTACGGTAAAGAAATATATGTTTCAGCTAAAAACGGTGGTTTTGATCCCGACGGTAACTTGGCATTACGCAGTTTAATTGCACGCGCTAAAAAAGACCAAGTGCCTACCCATGTTATCGAACGTGCGATTGAAAAAGCTAAAGGCGGTGGCGGTGAAGATTATGATACAGCTCGCTACGAAGGTTTTGGCCCTGGTGGATGTTCTGTCATCGTTGACTGTTTAACTGACAACGTAAAACGTACCTTTACTGAAGTGCGCCAAGCATTCGTTAAAAATGACGCAAAATTAGGTGGCCCTGGAACTGTTGCTCACAGTTTTGATCATCAAGCTGTTTTCGTTTACCCAGGTGAAGATGATGAAGCCGTTTTAGAGTTGCTTATGATGGCTGATGTGGACGTGACGGATGTTGAATCAGAAGATGGCATGATCAGCGTTTTTGCACCTATCACTGAATACAATAAAGTCCGTGTTGCGCTTACTGAAGATAATGCTGATATCAGCTTTGAAGTTGAACATATCACTTTCGTGCCTCAAGCAATGACAGAGATTGTTGGTGAAGACGTTGAAACTTTCGATAAGTTTATTAACGCTTTAGAAGATTGTGATGATGTACAAAATGTTTATCACAATGCTGAGATTAAAGACTAGTTTATTCGTTTTTAAGCCAATAAAAAATGCAGTCCTTTGACTGCGTTTTTTATGCTTTGCTTTTGCTCTTTAAATAAGGGCTAGTCGCTTATTTTAATTCCATTTCTTGAACTTTTTCATAAGCAATTTCTGGTGCAGTTACATCTGGTTTGCTGTGTAAGTCTGCTTTGAGTTGTCCTTTACGATGCTTTAGTGCTGCGTCGAGTTTTTTACCTGCTTGAGCAAGTGCTGGGTACATAACTTGATCAGAAGCTTTTGCGGCAATACGACCACCTTCGTAGTTAGTCGTAATTTCTACTTCAAATTCGCCGTGTTCTTTTGAAATAATGATATCGATTGATATCAACGTAGGGAAATGGCTGGCAATTTTAGTGAACTTTTCGTTTACGTGATCTTTTACTGTATCAGTAACATCAACATGGTGACCCGAAAGATTTATTTTCATAGATAACTATCCTTTAATAATATAGCGTCGCTATATACTTCACTTTCTTTTAGCAGAAATTTTATGGTTACACTAAGTATATTGGGGGCTTGTGTCCTAGTTCACAAGGGCAGTTAGATGATTTTTTGTTAATTATACAAAAACATATCACTACCTATCATACTTAATGTTATTGATTTCGCTTGCAGCTTCTTATCTTGTAAACAACAATCAATCTAGTTTACAACTTTAGTATAGACACAAAATTAAAACAAAATCTGCAACTTTTGTCGTGTTTGCAGTTAATTTGTACATATTACGGTTATTCAAGCAATTAACTTCACAATTAGTTTATTTTTCAATCGTTATAACTTCTCTATCCCTTATAAACTGCGCCTGTTTTGTGATTTTTAAAGCGATATTCAACACATCGTAGAGGCTTATTTTATATTTTTAGATGCCTCAATAACTCACTTAAATAAAACCCAGCATTTAGCTGGGTTTTATTATTTTATTGAAATAACGGTGAAATTTAATTCACTTTCGTTACTGATAATATTGGCGAACTCGAACTAGGTCCTGTCACAGTAAAGCGGTAAGTTCCAGCATCGACGACATCAAAGTGCATATTATTGCCTTTTGATACCAACGACTTCATTTCACTCTCGTTCACCGTCTCATCGTCTGCCGCCGCGCCAAAGTCAACCGTAGACCAATCACCAGTGGCAATCTTAAACTCGTTATCTCCAGCTTCTAACGTGATATCTACAGTGTAAACAGATGACCCTTGGTAAGTGAGCGCATCCACTTCACCCCAGCCATTCATGCCACCGCGGATATATACGATATTGGCACCAAACATCTCTGTTTTATTCACCATTAAAACAGGTTCAGTTCGATTGCTCATATCAAATGTAAAGGTATACATTTCTTCAGAATCGAAATCTAGGCTCAAGTTTGAACCTTTCACAGCCAGTAATTTATCCGTTGATAAGGTTACCGTGCCATCTTCATCAACGCTGCCATAGTCAACAGTAGACCAATCACTCGAGGCAATTTTAAAGCCCTTTACACCTGCTGAAATATTCATTTCAACTTGGTAAATACTGCCACCCATGTATACCAATTCATTGTCGGTACTCCAACCATTCATATCACCACGAAGATATACTTGTGTCCCCACAAATGGCTCCTCGTTATAAACGATTAGTACTGGATTTTCTTTGTCTGATGCATCTAACGAGAACACATAAGTTGCATCAGTTGCAGCAGTAAAGCTTAAGTTAGCACCAGATCTTGCCAGTTGCTCTGCCACGTTCTCATCAACACCGGCTTCAGCGTCTGAAACGCCACCAAAATCAACTGTACTCCAGTCGCCTGATGCCACTTTAAAGTCATAGCCACCAGCAGCAAGCGTAATCGCTACACGGTACTCACCCGCACCGATATAAGTAAAGCTATCAACTTCACCCCAGCCATTCATACCGCCACGAACAAACACTTCTGTACTACCATAAGGCACGACATCTGGTGCGCCAGCGGTAGCATTAGCACTTAAACCCTCACCTTGTAAATCACCTTGAGTTTTAATAAATACGGCGGTGGTTTGAGCGGGTACGGTAAAGGTGCCTTCTCCCTCTCCTGCGTTAAAGCTTGCACTTTGCACTGTCGAATCTATCGACATTGCCAACGTAGGATGAAGTGTGAAATCAGCTGCTGTTGGTACAGTATGTGATTGTTCTTGGTCACTACCGTTAATCATAACCACTAATGCATCGACACCAGAATCAATGTCCACTAAATCACTGCCATCATCGATACTCATGACAATGACGCCCTGAGTTTGGTTTTTACCAATATTATGAAAACCAACACGGTCTATGATGTCTTGCTCAGTAGTGAGTCGAAGTAAGGGGGATGTTTTACGAATAGATAAGAACTCATTAAACACACTAGATGCAAACTCAATCTCAGACATTGAAGGTGCAGAATTAGGATTACCAGCGAGTTTAATGATTTGATCCATTTTCTCAGCGTTATCTTGTTCTAACGGTAATCCCACATTCCAGTTACTGCTATTTTTGGTAAAATCCACCCAGTTAAACCAATCACCTGAATCATAAGTATTACGGTCTAAAGATTTTGAACGCAGCATCTCGCCGCCCATTTGAAAAAATGGAATACCCTGACTTAATAGTGGAATTGTAGCGGCAATGTTTTGCACCCGAACACGACTATCAAGTGATAAACCGATATCATTTGAGTACTGTAAAATATCCCACAAGGTTTCGTTATCGTGCTTTGATACATAGTTAATGCTGTCAGCAGGATCCAAAGTGTAAGCCGTTGGCTGTGAGTTCCAGCTAAAGCTACTGCCTAATGCGGTATTGCCACTAAAATCTTTTAAAACGTAGTTTTGTAAGTTACCCGCCATAGACAAACGCAGCGTATCTTGATCTCGGAGGTAATCATCTTTTTGCTCCATAGCAAACAGTGCACCGCTGCGAACTGATTCGCGAATACGGTCGTTATAAGTACCGACTTCACTGCCAGCCATATTAGCTTGAACCGCTTGCTCAAATAAGCGGTTATCGGCTACTTCACCAAAGTTCCAGCCTTCACCATAGAAGTAGTTATCAGCATCAACGGCCTGCACTGCTTCACGCGCATCTAAAATACTCGATTTAGGCATATGACCCATGACATCAAAACGGAAACCATCAAAGCCATATTCTTGAGCAAGAATGACCATTGAATCGGTGACAAATTTATCCATCATACGATGTTCTGTTGCGGTGTTATCACAACAAGTCGATGACTCGATATTACCGCTAATTTCGTTGTATCTATGGTAATAACCAGGCACGACTTTATCGAGCACTGAGTTATCCCATAACCCTGATGAACTAGTGTGGTTGTATACAACATCGAGCACGACACGCAAACCCAAATCGTGTAAAGCTTTATTCATTTCACGCATTTCGATGACACGAGCAACGCCTTCAGCATCACTAGCATAGCTGCCTTCAGGTGCTATAAAATGTTGCGGATCATAACCCCAGTTAAAACTGTCATAACCGCGCATGGCATTAACTAATGCTTGTGCATCTTTAGAACCCGGTTGGCTATCTTGTAAAATACTTTCAATAGTTGCTGACTTATCTTGCGTTTTACAGGCATCGGCATTGTCTTCAATCTTGCTACAAAGCTTACCTAAGGTATCAGTGATATCGACTCGCTCAGCAGCATCCTCATTGATGGTCGCTATATCTGTTGCTGGCAGCATATGAAAATGAGTGACACCACTTTCGGCAAGCTGACGTAAATGCTCAACAGGTGCGCTCCCCTCTTCAGTAAAGGCTAAATACTTACCGCGATTAGCAGCTGTTGTACTTTCATCACGAGCACTGAAATCACGAATATGACCTTCGTAAATAACTGCATCTTCTGGATTAACAACGGTTATAACATCGTGGTCATCCCAACCCTCAGGTTTAAGATCATCGTCGCTTAAATTAATAAACTGACTGTATCGACCGTTAGTTGATACGTTAAGTGAATAGGGGTCGGTAGCCTCTAAGGTTTCAATGGCTTTAGTCACAGGATGAAATACCGTTAACTCATAACGGTAATACATGCGATCTAAACTCATATCACCACTAAATGACCAGATACCTGTTGCTGCATCTAATGTCATTGCTTCAGTGCTAGTCAAGGTTTTCGCGGCATCATAAACCTTGAGGTTTAATGACTGCGCTGTAGGTGCCCACACCTTTGCGACAATGTTACTGCCGTCATAGATAATGCCTAAATTAGTTTCATCGGCATCATTGTCACCTGCGGTATAAAGCGCATCAAGCACTTTGGCAGCCTGCACATGGGTTGCTGCTACAGGTTTATTGTCACTGTCGTATGCCACTAACACTAGTTGGTTTTTAGCAACCATTTTAGCTTCATCAGCGCTAAAGTTAGCTTCATAAGCAGGCCAATCAGCCAAATGAGGTACTAATGCTTTGTGAGCATCGGATAACTCTGAATCAGCTAACTCAACCTGCACTCCGCTGATATTGCTGTCGTTATCGGCAGCAATACCTGCTGTAGCGGAATGATGTAACATAATTTTAGCAATGCCATCTGGTGACTCATTCCACACAAAGGTGTTTTGATCTAACCAATGCGCACTGGCGCCCGCTATAGAAAAGCCAACATCTAGAATTGGGAAATCGTAAACATCACTTTCACCATGAATAGTGAAGTTAGCACGATTAAATTCAGCTTCTGCAGCAGCATCATCTTCAAACGGCTTAAGGTTTAAACTTAAATCGCCATCACCTAACGCCTTACCTGAGCCTTCTGTGCCGATATGGACAATGAAATTAGCACATTCGCCATAACCTTCTTTAAGGTTAATGATCCAGTAAGCACCATAGTTTGGATCGATACCATCAAATTCATGACCATTAGCCCAGTCTGAAGAATCAAATGGCGGCGCATAACTGTCACAAACATCGTTATTCCAAGTATGCAATTTATAACCAGGGTATTCGGTATTCGAATCCGTGTTGTTGTTATCTTTAATTCGGTTGTAGTAAAGCACCGCTTGATTTTCACCAGCAAAAGCAACTGGCTCAGGAAGCTCAGGGTTATAACCCACAATACAACTTTCATTTTTAGCATCAGGGAATTTAGGTGCTGGACAACTCAAAGGCGGCGGTGGCACACATTCAGTGCCTGCAGCATTTGGAATGTTTGGAACATTGCACGTTAGTAAAATCTCACCAGGCTCTGATGAATCTCCACCACAACCAGCAAGAGTAGCTAAGCTCGCTGCAACTGCTGATAACTTTATGACTCTAGAAATACTCATCATGAGTGAGCTCTCCCCATTGAATTTTGATTTAATTGCGCCATCATTTTTTTGTTATTAATTTGATGACTCATCACAGGTAATAACTTGATATTATTATTTTTTTGATTACATGGCATAAGTGAACCCCAAGTAATATTCGCGGCCAAAGTATTGAATTGTGCCTGTCTTGTTTTCAGTGCCGAAGTAACTTTTTGTAGGCTCATCGGTCAAGTTATTCACTTGGAACAACACGCCTAACCCATCAGTTACTTGGTAGGACGCTTGGTAATCAACAACAGTTTCTCCATCAAAGTTCACCACTTGCTCATTAATCGCCACTTGTTCTGATACAAAATCATCGCGGAAACGTCCGCTTAAACGTGTTTCAAAACCTTCGTAAGAGTAAAATAGCGTTGCACTCACCACGTTATTCGATAAACCAGGTAAATCTTGGGTCGATGTATCGCCACCTAAGTTGGTAATCGATTCAACTTCTGATTCGGTATAAGAATAACTTGCGTTAAAGCCCAAGCCTGACCAACCCGCTGGTAGTGATGCAAATACGTGGGTATAGGCTAGCTCTAAACCACGGATGTAACCGCCCTCGGCATTATTGACTGCTGTGGTATAAGTGCCATTGGTGGTTTCAATTTGTTCACCACTGTCTTCATCGATGATGTAATCAGGAACGTTGAATCCATTGCCTTTAAAGTCAAAGTTCTCAATTGCAACCGTATCAATGAACGAGTCGATATTTTTGTAGAAAAGCGCAGCAACTACGGCACCTTCATCAAAATAGTACTCATATGATAAGTCGTATTGATCAGCATAAAATGGCATTAAGAATGGGTTGTTGGTACTTGAACCATTTATCTCACCGTCATCAGAAACTGAAGCACTAATATCACCAGCAAGACGATTTATTGGAGGTCGAGACATCACTTTGGCAGCAGCAAAGCGAACTTGTGAGTCATCTGAAACTTTAAAGTTTAGATTGATTGAAGGTAAGTAATCGGTGTAATCAACACCTTGCACTGTTGGCGCATAGTTTTGGTTAATGATGCCAATTTCATCGGTAATGTTTTGGGCACCTAATTCTGGGTTACCCTCAACATTTTGCAGCATAGTTGCTGATTGATCAGTGTTGACCACACGGACACCAAAGTTACCTGTTATTGGCAGACCGCCAATCTCTGTATTGATGTTAGCCATCACATACCCAGATAACACTTCTTCATACACTTCACCACTTTGCAGTACTGACCATGAATAGTTCGTGGTATAACCTTTTGAATCAATGACGCCACCAGCATTACCCCAAGTTTGTACAGGATCTGGTGTTCCATCTGGGAACCAAGCATTCAAGGCTTTATCTAAATCAATCGCAAGGTAAGACGGGAAGTATGAAAAGTCACCTTCCCAATCAACAACCGTAGTCATATCTTCAGTTAATTGTAATGGAGGCTCTGATTTTGAAAATGCACCATCGTTACCATATTCAAATACCGAACGGTCATTTGAGTAAGTTCGGTCAGAATAACGTGCGCCAAACTCAACGCTAGAGATAAATTCATTATCTAGCTCATAGGTGAAATCTAGTCGATAAGCCTTAACTTCATCTTCGTTCTCAAACGGATAGATACCGTATTTACTGACCATGACTCTATCAATATCAGAAAAAGCATCTGCCTGATTAAAGCCAACATCGGGTAAATCTAAGCCATTTAGTAAATAACTCATCGAAACGTTTTCATCAAAAATAGGCTTATCAGCATTGGCATCAACTGCGACATTTGACCAAAGTAAGCCGTTTCTAAAATCACTTTTAGCAGCAGACAAAGACACATCCACATTAACGTTTAATCGGTCAGTCACTTGCCAATCGGCATTAACACCAAAACTGTCAACTTCATCAAAATCTTGATTATCATCGTTAACTATTTCAACGCGGGTATAGCTTTTAGATGTTCGGTTAAACGTGCCACCGACAACAGAATTACCATCAAAGGTTGGGTTGGATACACTGGCGTCACGACCGCCAAATTTAGCTCTAAATCCTCGGGCAAATGATTCACTGTCAAAACGAGACATGAAGGCATCCGCTTTTAAGACAAAATTGTCAACCGGAGCCCACTCAATCGCGGCCATATAACCATTACGGATTTCTACACCGCCTAGGTGCTGAACTTCAAAACCTTCACTGATGTATTCGTTTGCAGGGTTATCTTCTGGGCCATTAATATCGCCATCGATGCCATCCACATCTTTGGAGTCATTGTAAGCAAGACCAATAAATTGCGTTGCTACGCTGGGCTGCTCTAAACGGGCATAACCCACAGCGACTCCCAAGGTATCTTCAAGAAACTTACCCTGATATGAAAAACTTAACCGGGAACCAAAATCTTCAGCACCAAAAACTTCATCCGCACGATCGTTGTACATACCACGAACATTTGCGGTAAAGCTGTGTTGTTTGTCTTTGCTTAATGGGCTGACAGTAGAAAGTTCAACAGTACCAGCAACGCCACCTTCAATTAATGACGCTTTTGGTGACTTATAAACCGCTGCTGAACTGATTAATTCTGAAGGGTATTGGTCGAACTCAATACTACGAGAGCCACTAGTAGAAACTTGTTCGCGGCCATTAAGTGTTGAAAAGACAAAACCACCGGACATACCACGAATATTAATTTCAGCGGCTTGACCACCGGTACGCACCGCTGAAATACCCGGTAAACGCGTTAATGCATCAGCCATTGATACATCAGGTAATGCCCCCAAGTCATCGGCAGACAGTTGCTCGGATACTGTATCACCGTAGCGCTTTGCATTTAAAGAATCGATAAGGCTTCGGCTGTAGCCGGTCACACTAATCACTTCAATATCTGAATCTTCTTCATTGCTCGCTTTAGCATTATTTGCAACAACATTTTGAGCATTGCTGTTATTGGTCGTGGTTTTATTTTGATTATTAACCGCATCAGCGACCTGTGTTTTTTCTGTGTTTATTTCATCGGCAGCTAACGCGATATCGGAAGTAAAAACAAATCCGACTCCTGCAGCAGCTAGCGCTAGCGATAACACACTAGGTTTACAATTGAACATTGAGTTTCCCCTCATCGTACTGACTTTATAGTCACCCAACATTCAGTTATACAACTCAGACTAATGGAATATCAGGCATTATTATTCAGATATACTAGTCATGGATAAGTATTAGGCTCAATTTACTGCATACGTATTCATAACAATTCATTAACAAGTTAAATATAAAAGTGACTGCTAACTGAATGAAAAACAGCACTAAAAAAGCAAATTTTGATGAATAATTAAATTATCGATGAGGGACTGATTGTTATTTAGATATAAGTGCTATTCATCATCGCTATAGCATTTACATCTAGCCTAGTAATTAAATATCTAAGCTTTAGTAGATTTCAAAACTCACTCAGGTAGAATACTTTTTCAGCTAAAAATGTCTGAATGATTTTCTATTCTCTTATTTGAATTTATTCTCATTAAGCATTTGAAATTGTTAATAAAGGATAAATTGATGGGTTTTAAGTTAACGGTAAAATGGCAAGCAGATCATTTTGACCATGCCGCGCCAGAGTTTAACCGAGATCACCAAATCGAATTTGGTTCAGGTCAAGTGGTTCAAGCCTCTTCAGCACCTGAATACAAGGGAAATGAGGCAAATGTTAATCCTGAAGAGAGTTTGTTAGCAGCATTATCTTCTTGTCATATGCTGACATTTTTAGCGATTGCACATTTGAAACGCTTAACAGTTGAAACCTATGTTGATAATGCCAAGGCTGAACTGGGGAAAAGTGACAATGGAAAACTGTCTGTCACCAAGATGACCTTAAACCCTGAAATTACGTTTGTTGAAGGGGTGGAAGTTAGCCAGGAAGTGATTAAAAAAATCCATGAAAAAGCCCATGCAAATTGCTTTATTGCCAATAGCGTTAAATCAGAAGTTGAAATTAACGGCTAATATTTCAAAGTGTATTTGTATTGAAAAACCATTATTTTGAATTGATGCCGATATTTTAAGAAGACTTGAACAATCACGTAGATGAAAGTTAACCCGCACCAATACTTTGGTAAGGGCTTTTATAGCTGTTCAAGAGCCGGGGCTCGTTCATGTATTAGTTAAAGGTGTTGCTACGATCATCGATGCTATTGCTTCCAAGTAGATCGAATAGGCACTGTTAAATAAGACAATCATCCGAGATCGCAGTTTCATGGGCAGCTGGCTGGATATCTTGCCCTTTGAATGAGACGGATAAAGAGACCATTACACTTCAACCTAGAAATAACGATTGGCTTCATGTGGAACCTAGTGAACCTATTAATTGCTAACATAACTTAGGGAATACAAATTTAATCAACGCCTTGTCTTGAGCAAGTTTTATGAGACAATTGTGAAATTGCACGCACCACTGTAATGGTTAATATCTCTGTGCTTAACAGCAAAATGCCAATCAGTTTGGCTTTATTTACAAACATTCAAACCATCCCCTCAGCATCGACTCATTAGTCTTATATTGACTGAAATCAAGCGAACTGGACAATGCTAAGTTAGAAAGACAGCTTACTTTGGTATTACGCTCGATTACCTTCCCTGCTGAAGATGTCGGAATAATGACCACTATCTGGTCAATAGATTTTTTACCAAGCTAATGCCCTAGCTCACAGTTAACGTTTAAAGCAAATGCCCACTTATTTAGTGGGCGTTTTTTGTGCTGTAGTGTTGAGAACAGTGTGACTTCACCCTCACATGCTAGCTTTGGCGTGTAAAACGATAAGATTGAATCTGTACTTCTTTGCCTTCAATTTGAGTAAAGCTGTCAACTAAGAACACATCTTTGCCTACAAACCTCAGCTCAAGGCGCATTTTATTTCTATCATTACCTGAGTAGGTCTCGCCGTTAACCCCAACAGGGTAATAACTGTACCTTCCGTGTTCACTCACTTCACCAACAAAGTTTAGCTTTTGATTACCATTGAAATTAGTCTCAATTTGGTAACCCTCCTCAGCGCTATAAGCTAAATCAACTTTGCCTGCTAAAGCCTGCTGATCACCATTAACAATCAAGTTATCAACCGAAAGCTGCGTCGCTGTCGTTTTTATCAATGAGCCTTGCGCTTCTGCTGTCGCTTCAATACGATTACCTTCACTATTTAGAGCCCAGATATTCACCTGCCATTGGCCGCTAAAGTTATCTAACTTATCCCAAGTCGCTGGTTGTTGATTAGCTTGTGCGTTTGATTGTGCGTTGCCTGAGATACCGTTAGCTGACAAACCGTTAATATTAATACTCTTACTGGCGTTTTCATTTCTATAGTCTTCTCTATCATTTGCATAATCAGCTCCAGCTCCCGCTACGCCACCCGCTGCAGCGCCAACAGCAGCACCTTTGAGCGCTAAACTTGCATCACCTGCAGCTGCGCCCATAGCTAATCCTAAAATCGCACCACCAGCGATACCCGTTTTCATACCGCGGTTACTTTTTTCGCTACCGTCTTCATTCACAGCACCTGAATTTGCACAGGCACTCAATAAAGACATACTTGCCACTACCAGAATCATCTTGGTCGATTTAATCATATTAATGCCCTCTGTATTATTGATAGCTAAGTAATGGCTCAAAGTAATACCAACCATTGCTGCTTTGTTGGACATCATTAAATCAAATTGACGGGGAACACATTAGGGCATGCTAACGAAAAAAATTTTCCATCATGCCTAGATAACCATTAATAAGCAGTGTTAACTTAGACTTTAAGTACTTTGATCAACAGCTAAAGTTTCTGAAATAAGAAAAGGAAAGCTAATGCGTGCTAACACATTCAAAGATATCGCTGAGTACATTGTAACGAGAAGGTCGGAATCAGGAGACTCGCAAGAGTCATTAGCGATAAAACTTGCCGCATATGATGTGCTGTTTGAAAACTTGGATTCGTTAACGATTAGTCGTTGGGAGCGTGGAAAAATAAGCCCGAATCTGATTAGACAAGTCTCATTAATCGAGTTTTTTAATGACCAGCCCCAACAGTTACTTTGTGACGCCGCATTTGAGTTAAAACAGCTTCCCTCTATAAATAGTTTTTTAAAAATGATGGGGCAACAACTTAATTACAATCATGTTATGGGGGCTCATCCCTACATATCTCAAGATACCATCAGTTTCGATAAACTAAGTAAAAATGCCGACGAAGCCGAAAGTATGTATGGCTGGATAGCCAACTATCATACCAATTTAACCAAAGGCCGAGAGATATGGAGCAAATGTTTTATCAAATCACTCGCTCAAGCAGATTCCACAGATGTGTCTTTCTATTTAGTTGATGGTTTACTGGCTGGGCATATTTTTATCATTAAGGTTAGTGAGCCTACTTTTGATGCCCTTTCAAAAAATCAGCTGAATGACCAACAATTAACACCTGAACATTTAATTCCTGCAGACGAACCGGGTTGTTTATATATGCTCAGCACCTATTTAGGCGGTAAACATGTCACCGAAGATTTCTTATCACAACTGTTAGTCACACTTGCCGAAACTAAAAACAATATAGCCTTTGGATATAAAGCTCGTTCAGATATTGGGGTGAAATTAATGGACTTTTTAAGTGGTGAAGTAGTCCATGTAGGAGAAGCTTTGCAAGAAAAAATGGAAGGAGCAAAATACCAAGGAAAGCGTCGCAGTTATGTGTCATTTAAACTGAGACGCCAATCATTAATTTCCAGTAGCTTGTTTCTCAACCTGACCAGAAGCTGCAAGTAATGAAAACAGTAAAGCTCAGCCCCACTAAAGCTCTTTACTCGCCTGTTCTTTCATTGACTTAGCAATTTCTAAATGAGTTTGCGCCGCCGTAATCGCCTTCACCGCACGTGATTTAAACTCACGTTGGTACAAGGTATAAACCACCAATAAACTGGCTATAATCAGCAGAATAGGATTCCAGAACCAACATAACGCCGCCATAGAGAAGTAATAAGAGCGCAAGCCATAATTGTATGAATGAGCCGCTTGGTCGCCAACCGTCGCCATTTGACGCGAATAAGCCGTTAAATTTTTGTTGGTGCCATTACGATCGATAGGCGCGGCACCTATCATGACATTCAAAAAGCCATATTGACGCATAGACCAAGTGAATTGGAAAAAGGCTAATACAAAAATGGATGCCAACATCGCCAGTTTCACCTGTACCAAAGCATGGTTAGGCTCAGCTGAAAACGGAATTGAACTGATCACTTCTTCAAGACGATCGACTTGAGCAAATAAGGTTAATACACCCGCCAATACCAGTAAGGTTGTTGAAGCAAAAAAAGCAATATTTCGCTCTAAGTTAGCAAGAAGCGATGCCTCACCCACACGGATTTCCCTCTTCATGACTTCCGACATCCAATGAATTCGATGTTGATGTAAGCAACGTGCAATACAGTTGGTGGTTTTCGCTTTTTTACGGGCGAAAAAAGTGTAGCCAACCCAGCATGAATAAAAACAGGCTAATGCGACGAAATCGATGAAGGAAAAAAGCATAAGGCTCAATGTATTATTGGATTAATGCTCAATTATGCTACACATTTTAAATCTCATAAATAGCTTTATCAGTAATACCGCAAAAATAATCATTTTAGATAACTAATGAGCGGAATCATTTACCTACCGTAAATTAAATGTTGATATCAGTAGCGATGTGAATTTTGATAACCAAAGTAAGCTGTAAATGTGAGCTAGATTATAAAGCGGTAAAAAGAATTGCATTCCTGGTGTAGCGGAGTATTTTAATGATTAAGACATTGAAAATTTTGAGTTAAACCTGCTGAGTATTAAACCATAATTGTGTCATATACTCAGACTGTAAATAGAAGGATATTTTCATGGTAGATATGGGATTAAAGGTATTATTTGTTCTGGTATTCCTCGTTATTGCCTACAAGCTAATTTTTTCAGGTAGTAGAGGATTAAAAGTTTTTGAAATGCACTTTAAGGACGGAAAGCTCAATAAGCATTCAGGTAAGATTCCAGAATCTTTTCAGCGGGAATGTAAGAATATCGCCAAACACGAAAAACTCACTTGCACCATTCGTGCAGAGAAACTCAATGGGGTGAGATTACATGTTTCAGCGAATGTTGGGGACAAGCTCACGCAAAGAATAAGAAACGTTTTTCCATTTGAATATTATGATAAGAAGCAGCAAGATAATTCGAAATTAAAAGGATAAGCTTATTATCGATAAGTATATAAAAAATAGGTATTTCTTTATTGGAATACCCATTTAACGTTTAAATATGTGAACAAGTTTTGATTTGGTTTATAACTAAGGTTTTTCCTTACAGATAACTAGCGTGACTCTTTAGTAATCACTAACGTTGTTCTTTCTAATAACTAACTTCACTCTTTACTGATAACTAACGTTACCTGAGCAACTGTCATACCAAATTTTATGATGTCACTTTTGTTGATTATGGTATTTTCATCGACCAAGAACATCCAGTCGTCAAAATGAACTTCATACTCAGAATCATCAACCACCAAGTTCATATCATAAGCCCAGCGCAGTGCGCTGCCTCTAGCTTCACCGGTAGCAATACCTAAGATGTCATTTGCCGTTCCTTGATACTGTCCATTACCTAAATCGGTAATTTCCCAGATACGAGTTTGCTTCTCGCCATCGTCATAGATAAACCATTCATTAATGACGCCTTTATTACCTTGCCAGCTTGCTTCCATGGTGACGGTAAACTTCCGAGTGACCGTGCCTGAATAATCCTGCACGATGCCTGCAGCGGTTAGCTTGCCATCAAAAAAAGCACTTAGATTTAACTCTGGGGTAGTTTTATCATAATCTTCAATGGATGCCGATGAGCAAGCGGTTAAAATCATCAATGATGCGGCAACAAATAATGATTTAAACGTTTTTGACGCCAAGATTACTTTAGTCATTTGTAGCTCCAATTAGTTGTTGGCGTAGTTCTGGTCTGCTGGTATTTTCCGATAACCAAATGCCTAAAAACGCTTCTGAGAAACCAGGTTCGAAAATCATAGGCAAAGCTTCATCATTAAAGAAAAACTGCCCTTTACTTTGTTCATGCATCATAAAGCTTAATTTGTCGCCCTCTTTCACGTCGGGCCAGGCATCTTCAATTTGCGCTTGCAGAAGGGGAATTAAACTTTCATCAATACCAATGTGCTGCCATTGCTCTACAGTGGCTTCAATTAAGTCTGCAGCTTCAATATCTCTGTGGTATTGGATTTCTAATTTAAGCGGGAATTGCTTTGTTTGATATTGACCATCAATAGACATTAATTTTGCGCTGTAGACAGAAAACCACAGTAAATCCATATCGGCGGTTCCGACCATTTTTAAATCTACAGCATCTATTGTCTCAATCATTTCAATATCGACTGCGGTTGAAGCTGCATCCTTTAAATCAGAGCTTATATCAGAGGTTTCTGTCGAGGCTAAAGCACTTAAACTAAACACTGAAAGTAGTCCTGCTATTGCAGTATTAATAAAAACAGATGAACTAGTTAACCCTGTTATTTTACGCATGATGTTTAACTCCAAGAACCTAATGTTTATCACTACCACAGTATCCAAGTACCAATGGCAAGGTAGCCTTTAAATATACTGACCAGTTTCTTTAATGGGTTGTTTACTACGAATAACCAGCGATATTTTTAAACACAAAGGGAACAACAAACACCAAATAAGAAATAACACACCCGACGTAAAAGCGGTGCCGTAAGGTAACGAAACAGCACCGAGATTAGCCCCACCAATGTAACTTAAACTGCCAAATATGCCTCCCAGTAATGCTTGTATCGCTACAGGTAAAGCATTAAACAGTGACAGGCTGTAATTGAGTGAGATAGCAAAATATCCCCACAGTAGTAATAACCAAATAGGCAATTGCGTAAATTCAAATATCCCAACTGCGGCGAGTAAAGAGTCAGACAACACACCTATGACGACAACACTGAACATCACTTTGGCATCTATCACCTTTTGCGGGCTCACCACAAAATGCCACACCACCAATAAAGCTGGAATTAGTATTAATTGATTACCAGCAAGTACCCCCGCCCACCAAATAACTTGGAAGGCGAGAATGTTGATGAGGTTATTATGGTTAGCCGTCGTCATAAGCTACACGCCACTTGCTAAGCTAGTACGGTATTGTGGTCTAACCGCCACAAGATGCACAGCACTAGTGGTTCTCTCTAAAAAACCACCTTCGCAATAGCTGAGATAAAACTTCCACATTCTAATAAAGTCATCGCCGTAGCCGAGTTCCTTAATTCTGTCTTGGGCTTTATCAAACTTCTCATGCCAATGCAGTAACGTCTGAGCGTAATCTTTACCAATATCATTAACTGACCAAACAACCATATCGGTCTTTTTGGCAATATGTTTATTCATCTCACTCACTGATGGTAAACAACCACCTGGAAATATATAGCGTTGAATAAAGTCGACACTTTTTCGGTAACCATCATAGCGTTGGTCCGCAATAGTGATTGCTTGAATCAACATACGGCCATTGGGTTTGAGTAAGGTTTCTAACTTTTTGAAAAAACCTGGAAGGTATTCATGTCCTACAGCTTCAATCATTTCAATAGAAACAACTCGGTCATATTCACCGGTTAAAATACGATAATCGTCCTTTAACAGTGTGACCTTGTCATTTAAGCCTTCTTTCTCTACTCGTTCAAAAGCATAATCATATTGCGCATCAGAAATCGTTGTCGTCGTTACCGTGACGTCAAAATGTTTTGCAGCGTAAATGGCTAATGCCCCCCAACCGGTGCCGACTTCAAGCAAGGTCTGCCCTGGTTGTAGATCAAGACGTTCACAAATTGTTTGTAACTTATGAAGCTGCGCTTCTTCCAAACTCGCATCAGCTTGTGGATATAGTGCACTTGAATAAAGCATTTCTTTATCAAGGAATTGCTCATACATTGGGTTACCAAGATCATAATGGGCCAGAATATTACGCTTAGAGCCCTCTGATGAATTACGGTTAAACAAATGACCAATACGATTCATACCGACACTGAACCATGAGAAGTAACGTTCAATGTTATCCAGCAAAGCGAGATTACGGGCAAATAACTGCACCACTTTAGTTAAATCAGGACTCGACCAGTGACCTTGAATGTAAGCTTCACCAGCGCCAATTGAACCACCCCAAATGATTTGCTTATAGAAACTAGGGTGCGACACTTGCATGGTAGCGTGTAAGTCAGATTCAACGTTACCAAAGGTGAGACTTTGCTCAGGTGCAGAGCTAGTCGCGTTATCAGAACTCACAATAGTAAGATATCCATCAGATAAATGGGCTAATGCTTTTAATAAGATTTTTTTAGCAAAACTGTCAGAGATAGTTTCTTGCACTAAATGAGTATTGGTTGCCGTATTTTCCATGTATATCTCCGCTTGCTACTTATATTTTTTTATGTGCTAACTGATTACTGGATACTCGTTTTATATGAGCACTTAAATCGCTATTACTTATTCAGTACGTACCAAATAATGATTTGGATTAATTTAAGTTTGTGGATGTGGAATAAAAGGAATTCGTTTGATAAATATTTTCAGCGCTTGCCAATAAATCCCTAACATTATCTTTAATGTCATCATCGGAAAACCGAGCAGCATACTGCGAATATTCTTAGCATTAAAATCCTTTTTCTTAAGGAGCAAACTCGCGTCAAACAGCTTGTTATCCTCATCATCCCGATTCTGAATAGTGACATTTAAGCGTTTACTCGGCGCAATCACTTTCCACCAATAATGCATATCAAGATCCATAAAAGGCGATACATGAAAGACTTTGTCAGTGGTGGTCGTTTCATTAAGGTTTACCAGATAGCAGTGTCTTTGATCCCACGGCGTATTACTCACCTCTGCTAACATGTAAACAGCTTCATCACCTTGATAACAAAAATAAAAATTAACCGGACTAAAATAAAAACCAAAGTGTCTCACTTGCCCAGCAAAGACCACCCTATCGCACTCGATTTCAGCACCAAGCTTTTCAATCGCCCATAACACCCTTTGCTTGAGCGCCTGATGACGACTGACTTTATCATTAACCTTCTGATCAACTGGTGCTTTGCTATTAATGGCAGCATCACTATTAAGACTAGTCGTATCAAACTGATTTTCAAGTGCATTTAAATAATCGTCAGCTTTGAATGTTAATGCTGCTTTTTTAGTATCACTAAATACTCGGCTAACTTTAGTGAGTGCATCGACTTCATCTAAATCAATTGCCAACATCGCGATACCGTAAGTGAAGCTGTGATTTTTAGGCGTAAAACGCCTATGAATCACTTCCCCATGATAAATACCGCTGTTGAATTCACTCATAAGCTAATGCCGAAATGGTTACAGACATCGAGTGCACTATGCACGCCATCTTCATGGAAACCGTTATACCAATATGCACCAGCAAAATGAGTGTGGTTAACGCCGCAAATACGTTTACGTTCGCCTTGCGCTTTCATGCTCGACTCATTAAACACCGGATGGGCATAATTGAATTTTCTGAGTATTTTGGTCTCATCAATTAAATCAGTCTGGTTCAAGGTGACACAAAAAGTCGGTGCATCTTTCGGTAAGCGCTGCAAAATATTCATGTTGTAGGTAACACTTGCTGGCCTATCGGCAATTTCAGCAGCATCCTTTCCTTCTAAGCGGTAATTCCAACTTGCCCAGGCAGCTTTGCGTTTAGGCAATAAATTAGTGTCGGTATGCAATACCACCTCGTTATTTTGATATTCCATCGCGCTCAATACTTCTTTTTCATCCTGGCTAGCGTCTTTAAGCATCGCTAGCGCTTGATCGCTATGACAAGCTAGAATCACTTCATCAAAACACTGCACTTCACCATCGTTGATTCGAATATTAATACCGTCTTCTTTACGCTCAATAGACGTCACCCCAGAGTTTAAAAATAAGCGTTCTTTAAAAGGTGCAATAAGAGCTGGAATATAACTACGTGAGCCACCTTTGAGGACATACCACTGCGGGCGGTCACTAATGTTTAATAAACCGTGGTTGTGGAAGAATCGAATAAAAAAGCGTAGTGAGAACTGTCTCATGTCTTTGATGCTAGAAGACCAAATAGCGGCGCCCATAGGTAAGATATAATGTTCGCTAAAGAAAGCCGAAAAACCTTGGGTATCAAGAAATTCCCCAAGACTATTAATCGTGTAGTTATCTGATTCGAAAATGGCTTTGCATTCATTATTAAATCGGACAATTTCAGCGAGAAAGCGATAAAAATCAGGTTTGAATAAATTACGGCGCTGGGCAAACATACTCCATAAAGTATGACCGTTAAATTCCAGCCCAGTTTGCACATTACGTACACTAAAGCTCATTTCAGTTGGCAGTGACTCAACGTCTATTTTTGCCATTAACTTTTGAAATCGTGGATAGGTTCTATCATTGAAAACAATAAAACCACTGTCGATAGCATAGGATTTACCGGCAACGTCAACATCGATTGTCGCTGTATGCCCACCAATATAATCATTAGCTTCAAAAACAGTAACCTGGTGTATTTCACTGAGTAAATGTGCACAAGTTAATCCTGAAATACCTGATCCCACAATTGCTATTTTTTTCATATTATTCCTTCAACTCATTATTCTTATTGCTTTAACTACAGTTAAATGGCTTTACAATTTATTGCTTATATCTAACTAACTTTTGGCGCCAACATTTTATTAATCAACGCCGAAGGTAAACACGATAGGCACTTCAATATATAGGTGAAACGCTTAGGGAAGTGGATTTCATTCTTGCCTGTTTTAAGTTCATTAAAAATCGTATTAGCAGCTTCATCAGCAGTTATTTGCATCGGCATCGCAAAATCATTCTTATCCGTTAGCGGCGTTTTTACAAAGCCGGGACAGATAACACTGACCCCGATTCCAAATGCTTTTAAATCAAGACGCAAACTGCTGGCAAGATAATTAACCGCCGCTTTCGAAGCACCATAAGCTTCAGCTTTTGGAAAAGGGAGATACGTTGCACTTGAACTCATTAATGCAACCCTGCCATTAGTGTCAACTAGCGGTAAAAAATGTTCTAAGCAATAACCCATGGCAATGACATTGGTTTGAATGACACGTTCAAATAAAGCCCCGTCAAATCTCATTGGGTTTTCAATATACTCGCAGCTTCCTGCATTTAGAATGACTTGCTGTAATTTTGCGTTGGCCGCTACCAGCTTCTCACTCAAGGTTTGAGCGGCTTGTTGAATTTGCTGTTTATCATTGATGTCAAAGGCCAGCGCAACAGCACCTGTGATGGTATTTAAACGCGCTTCATTACGGCCACATGCAAATACTAAATACCCGTTGGCAACATAATGCTTAGCCAGTGATAAACCAATACCAGAGCTTGCTCCTGTGATTAGCACCGCTTGTTTTACTGCTGGTTGTTTGGCGTGGGATTGAGTCATTATGTTGATGCCTTATTTTTTACCATTTTGATCAGGCTGCCTAATAAGGGGATTTGCTCGTAAAGCATGCTGCCCAGATCAAAATAATCACGGTGAGAGGTAATTTTTTGTGCCGATGTAGTATTAGAATGAGTTTGTTTAGAAAATTTGAGTTGGCTCATACCTTCAACAGAGATTAAATCGCCCTTGTTCAATTTGGGGTGACTATATTGCATTTCCCAGAAAACAGAAGCTTGCTCGTGATTAAAACTAACCTCTTTAATATCAAATTCTATATGGTCAACATTGGCGTAAAGGTTGGCAAAATAAAGGGTGAGTAACTGAATACCTTCAACTTTATGTAGTGGGTCTTGAAACACGACATCATCGCTATAAACTGGCTTTAACAGGTGCAGAGTATCTTTATTCAGCTGCTTATACATACTGATGAAGTCATCAATAATCTTAGGCCTAGCAAGATCATTATTGCTAGCGGGTTCGGTTAAATGACTCACTGTATTGGCAGTAATTGGCATTGATTGCTCCTTTGACAAACTTGAATTAGCGATAGTAATTCAAACTTGGTATCTGGCTAAATCTTCCAAACTTTAACAATAAAAACTGACTGTTAGCTATTGAAGCTACAAGATCATATTAAGCTTAGTTGTAAGATTTGTCCTATGTTTTATCGTTAAAATTTACAATTTATTAATCTATCAAAAATATAATTGCTTCTATGCTAATTTGTACGCATCTGGAGTCAGTGCAGATCAAAATAAAAAAGGCGCTTAGTTTTCACTAAGCGCCTTTTTCGAAACGAATTTTACTTCAATAGTCTGTTTTAATGATCCAATCAATCATCAACTGAAACCTAAAACGAGCTCGAATAACAGGTTCTAATAAAGCCTCTGTTAATAAGCCCGAACATCAAGTCAGTTATTGATAACCTCTAACCGCGATAGGATTCCAATTTTTCTCAACTTCTTCTTTGATTAATTTTTGCTTTTCTTCGCTAAGCTTAACCGTGTCAATACCCACAGCAGCATGAGCAGATTCTTTACTGCTGATATCAGGGTATTGCACTTCGGTAACCTTAAGTAATCTGAGCACTCCCGCAATAGACTCACGAGCAGCGGTAGCTTGCTCAGTCGCTTTAGTTAATAACTCACGACCTTCATCTGGGTTATGAGCATATAAACCATGTGAAGCCATTGCAAAATCCCAACGCCATTGACCATGACGAATACCCATAATGCCTTCATTCATTTGATGCCAATTTGCACCAGCATCCCAAGCGGCTTTGGCTTCGTAATGTGCTTTAACTAACAAGCCTTCAACTTTACGTGCCATAGCATCGATTTCTTGCTTATCACTATTTAGCTTAGCGGTGATTTCATCTTTACTTTGATGACAGCCTTTACAGGTTTGATCAAAATACGGTAATGCTTTATCAACCTTATGACTGGTAAATGTCTCACCTTTTTCATTTTCTTCTGCAGGCATATGACAAGTAATACACGTTACGCCTTGCTCAGCATGCTTACTACGACTCCAATGCTCGAATTCAGGATGACGCGCTTTCAGTATTGGCGTTTTTGAAATAGGGTGGATCCATTCGAAAAAACGACGGGTATCATAGTACTTCTCAATATCATCAGCTGTACTACCGAAGATCCAAGGCATGTTAACTATGTTACTTTTCTCAGGTTGGAAATAATAAGTCACATGGCACTGTCCACACACTTGCGCACCTTGCATTGAAACCGATTGCTTATCAAACGGAATACCCGCTTTGTTCATTGCATTTTGAGCATGGGCTCTTGGTAGCGCTAATTTTGCAGAGCCATCTTCATGGCAATCACTACAATAAACAACGCTGTTAATTTCAGTGCCCACATCGGTGAAGTTTTTAGCTGAATAACCTTCAAAGCCAAGTTCGTTAATCAAACGAGGTGCATCAGGGGTTTTACAGGTCCAGCAACTGGCAGATAAACCCTTCTCACCCGCTTTGGGTGGTACACCTGTTCGCAATGTTTGGGTCACGTCTGCAACTGCAAATTGGTGTCCGCGTGGACTGTGATATTCCTTCGCAAAAGATGAACCCGCCCATAAGATAATATTGGCAGGATATTGCGCTAACATATCTTCGCGCTCTGACTGCTCTTCAGTTGCAGCCCAGGATTCATAATGATCGGGGAATTTAGTTTCAAAGATATCCTTGGCTTCAGTCGCTACCGCGCTGCCAAAAAAACTAAAACCTAATACCACTGATATTGCTTTTACGGTTTTTGAAGAGACACTAATATGCCGAGTAAATACTGTTAAACCTTTCTTCACGATGCTTCCTTAAAATAGCAAACTTGAATAACTTACTTTTTCTGACGCTAATTTTTAATGCTTTAAATGCTAAATATTAAAATGGTTAACCTGGTCGACCATCAATTCGAGGTCGGGATAATATTGGCGCGTAATGAAGTACAAACAAACCAAATGCCATAAACCAAAAACCACCAGCAAGCCACAACCACATTTGAGTGAGTGCCGGCATAACAAGTGGCATCACAGCTCGCAATAATGCCGCTATTGGTAAACATGCAAATGCAAACGCCATGCTAGGACCTTCATAGATATTTCTACTAGTATGCCCTAATGACACCCTTGATATCATAGCCAAACATAAAGATGCGACACATCCCACTGCAAATAGGTGTAATAAGCTTCTATAAGCATAGTCATCATTAATAAACCAACCTAAGCCAAGCAATGATAATGGCAGTGATAAATAAGACACATGTAAAGACCATAGCATTGGCACCGACAGTGTTTTATGAGGTAACCAACGACTAAAGCGCACTAAATGCAATGTACCAGCAGCAAATAATATGGCTTGCTCAACGGCGACCGGTAACACCTTAAATATAGCTTGAGCTACCAAAAGTATCATTAATACTAACAGGGTCTTCTCTAAAATGAATATCGGCTCAGCTTTAGTCTTTTTTAAGCGCATTGCGGTAAAAAATGGAATGACTCTACCACCAACTATAGTAATTAATAGCGCCAGCCAAAATAACATGCCCTGCCAAATTTGATTCGCTAAAATAAAATTGCGCTCACTTAAGGCGTAATAGCTCACAAGATTGACAATGAGCGCAACCATTAACATGATTGAAAAACCAATATTTTGCCATTGCTTAACCCGATAAACACAGCGCCACATAGTGAATGCTGCAATACCTAAAAATACGCTATCAAAGAATGCTGGTAGCACTAATGGAATGTCCATCGGCAACAATAGTAATAACCTTGCTATTAGCCAACTCGCGAAGGTAATCGCAAGCGGTGTGCCTTTAAGACTAGGTTGGTTAGTCCAGGTTTGCACTGCGGTGAGCAGAAAACCACACACTATCGCCATCGCAAAACCAAAAAGTAGCTCGTGCGGATGCCACCACAAAGGCAATACGTTTGCCCAGAAATTACTGTTAAATAGACTGTACTGCGGGGTAAACCACCCCATCAGCCATAAAGGAATATAAAGCATTGCTAATGCCGCACCGCCCAAGAAAAAAGGCCTAAACGCTAATCGCCAAATGGCAGCTGTTTTTTCCGTTTCAGCAGGGTCGTCAATATTTAGCATAGTAATCAAACCTTTTTAGTGAACACTTAACATGCATTTAAAATGTATGTTTATAGTATTATGTTCAGAGCTAAGCATCAATCTTTAAAATCATCTCTGTTACCAACCTAGTTGAAACTGTGATCTCACGCAAAGAATATTTCAAAATCCAAACTAACAAAACAAACAAAACAAACAAAACAAACATATAGCTAACACATAAAGCGAATAAATCGAACTTAGACTCAATACTAGGCTGAAGTAAAATTAATGAGTGATTTTATAAATGATAATGCGGAATTAAATGTTGAAACTTGAAGGTTAAATCGCTTCTATCTAAAAGATAGAAGCTTATAGACATCACAACTTTTTGAAATAGTAGGTTGTAAAATAGCAAATTGTAGCGATAGCAGCTTTAATCAAAAGGACTTAACCAATTTGGCGTATTCCGATAAGTTAACGGCTATCGTTTTAGCGAACTCAGTACTTCAATCGCCCTTTTACGCGCCATGCTGTGCTCGACGATGGGAGTGGGATAGTCCGACATTGATGGCGCAGAAAACAAATCATCGCCATTAATAAAAGTCGGTTGATGAATTTGCTTTAAATTTGTCGAAGCCAATTCAGGAATATAGTGCTTTATAAAGCTCGCATCGGCATCAAACTTACTGCTCTGGTTCATAGGGTTAAACACCCTGAAATACGGTTGAGCATCGCAACCTGTTCCTGCAGACCATTGCCAACCACCATTGTTAGCAGCAAGGTCCCCATCAATAAGTTGTTCACGAAAGTACTTTTCACCCCAACGCCAATCAACTAATAAATGCTTAGTAAGAAAACTCGCCACCACCATTCGCAGTCGATTATGCATCCAACCCGTTTGATTCAACTGTCTCATTGCGGCATCGACAATAGGAAAACCTGTTAGCCCATCACACCAAGCTTTAAACTCATCTTCATTGTTGCGCCATTCCACTTTGTGGCCATTGGCATTAAAGCTTTTTCCTTTGGATAAATCAGGGAAAGCCACCAGCAAATGTCGATAAAACTCACGCCAAGCCAGCTCATTAATCCAGGTTTTAGCTGGACTCGTATCATCCACTAATGCATCAGGGAAACGGTTTAATACTGAGGCGAGGCATTGGTTAGCACTAATGACCCCAATCGCTAAATAAGGTGACAATCGGCTGGTACTATCTAGTGCAGGGAAATCACGCTCGGCTAAATAGTCTTGTAAATTATTGGCACTAAATCCGTCTAAAATACGTTTTGCCTCACCCTCACCTGCTCGCCAGTGCAAGCTAGACTTTTTCGGATAATCAAATGTTATCGGGTTAGGTTCTGTTAGCGCTGCACCGATAGGTGCAGGAACCGCTACCGGAGCAATACGCCTCGATGACACTATTTCACGCCACTTTTTCGAAAACGGCGTAAAGACTTTGTACATAGAACCTGCGAGATTATTCACTTGTCCCGCTGCGATAATACAATCTTGAGCGATAAACTGGATTGGCACACCAATATCAACCAGCTGCTGATCCCGTTTTCGCTCATTAAACTCAGGCTCTTGGGTGGCAAAGACGTGATCGATTTGATGTTCAATCAAATACTGCGGCATCCAATCCATGACATCATCAAACCAAGGCAGGTTAATGACCTCAAGCTCGACGCCTAAAGCCGCTAAACTTTGCGCCAAAATATTTACGTGTCGTTCAATAAAATCAACTTGTATTGGCGCAACATCATGGCTTTTCCATTGCTGTGTACTGGCAATATAAATCGCTCTAACTTGACCATTTGATTGACGAGCAGACTCGAAAGCCTCTACCACACAGTGATTATCAGCAAGACGTAGATCTTGCCTAAACCAAATTAAGCTATTCATTACAGCAACCTCTTTTAAACATCTTATTTGGTAGACGTCATTCAAATGATCAATACGTTTTAGTAAGCGTATCGCAGTCTAAGTGCTTCAGGATGCGGGTTTAAATAAACCTGTCCTTCAATATACGGTGTTGGAAATTCACGTAAATAATGGTTAATCAGGGTTATTGGTACCAACAGTGGTAACAGCCCTTCACGGTATTTCATTATCGACTCAGTTAGCTCTTCTTTCTGCTCTTTCGAAAGATGCTTTTTGAAGTAGCCTTGAATGTGTTGCAAAGTACTTGTGTGGTTTTTTCGAGTCGCTTTAATTTTTAAGGCGGTCATGAAGCCTTCAAAATAGGTTTGAGCCGTCGCTTCAATGTCATCAATCTGCGCTAAAATAGGGCCTAAATCACGATACCACTGCGGACTATGCGCCATCAGCAGATATTTATAACGGGCGTGGAATTGTTGAAGTTTGTTTTTGGTCCACCCTTGTGCTTGCAGAGTATGCCACTCATGATAAGCGTAAACGCGGGTAATGAAGTTCTCTTTAAGTAGCGGATCATGTAAACGGCCTTCTTCTTCCACAGGTAAGTGTGGGTAAGTATCCATCAGCCTTTTAGCAAATACTCCGACACCTGATTTGGTGCCATTGTTGGTGCCATATTTGTATTCAATGACACGTTCCATGCCGCATGTTGGCGATTTAGCACAAAGAATATAACCGCCAATAAAGTTGAGTTCGTTAACACGCTTTTCACTAAACTCAGCAAGTTTATCTGTCACATCGATGCTGCCATCAGCACTTTTTATAAAAATTTTATCGCCATCGATTTCTTGTCTAATCGTCTTACGTGGGGTCCCCATACCAATGGCCATTTCAGGGCATACACTGATGTAATCAAAAAATGGCGCGAGGTCTTTATTACAATAATTCGAATTTTTATGCCCACCATCAAACCGTACTTTTTGACCTAAAAGGCAACTACTAATACCTATTTGGATTTTCTCAGGATTAAAGATTTCTGTATTCACTATACGACTCCTTGTGGCGACTACTTATGGCGTAGAAATATTTACGATTGTTATCATTAAATAGATCATCTTTTTATTGATATTAGACCTGAACTCAATTTAAGCAATCACTCTTTTGCAGTTAACTTTCAATAAGTTCTATCAAATCTTGTGATTGAGAGAGATTAATAGCTAGATACAAAGCGATTCAGAGATGAGTTAATGTCTTCACAGTAAATTCAGAAGGAATTTTGAAAAAAATAACAGAACAAAAAATAGAATGAAAATCATACAAAAGGCATAGTAATCGAATAAATTACGACATTATGATTAGGAATCTAGATGAGGCACTAAGATGAAACGATGGAATGAAAAAGAAAGCCTAAGGTAAAGTAAACAAATAACGGTTTACTTTACCTCCGGCACGGATGATTTAGTGTGAGCTACTCAGTCGATAAAAATAGGCTGTTACCTACAAACGACTAAAAGAGGCTGTTATAAACAGCCTAGATTGATAGCGTCATTAAGATGATTTCTTCTGGCCGAATTGCTCTAAGCCCCAAACCAAACTAATACCAACAACTAAACAAATAATTGCTGCAGTAAGTTGAGATGGCTCCCCAGTCACTTGCTCAAATTGCATCGGAGACAGGTTTTGCTCGGTTAATGCCACTAACTCCCCTGATGAATTTTCACGCCAGGTGAGTACTTCTTTCCACGGCCAAATTTTACCTAACGTACCCAGCATAAGCCCGGTTAAAAACAGCAATGTCTCATCATGAAACTTGCGTAACATCGCTGATAACACATGGCTAAAGCTCAGTAAGCCAACAACACAGCCACATGCAAAGCAGGCCAACATTAAGATATCAAAGCCTTTAGCTGCAGCCAGTACCGCAGGATACAAACCAAGTAATAGCAATATAAAACTACCTGAAATACCCGGTAGAATCATCGCACAAATGGCAATACAGCCAGCAAAGAAGAAATTCAAATAACTGACTTCCAAATCCACTGGACTCAATACGGTTATCACCCAGGCAAAAGCGACACCTAGGATGAATAATACGATTCTGAGTAAGTTAATTCCTTTCACTTGTTTAAGCATATGCACAACTGAAAAAAGAATCAGTCCAAAAAAGAACGACCACACAGGTACCGGATGATTAGTCAGCAACCATGATATTAACTTTGCCAGTGTAAAAATGCTGGTCAGGATCCCGCCAAACACACAAACCAAAAATGGACCATTGATATGCATAAAAGCGGCTTTAACACCTTGCTGTTTTATGATGCCAAATAACGAAAAGTTGATTTTACGGATACCGTCTAATAGGGGGTCTAAAATCCCAGTAATGAAAGCAATGGTTCCGCCAGAGACACCAGGCACAACATCAGCGGCCCCCATAGCCATGCCTTTGAAGTAATTTAGTAGATGATGCAAAACCAATCCTTATCAATAAAATGATGCTTAGTCTTTTGACTTAAATAGCATTGAGACAATTTTAGGCAAATTATACCTGCACTAGGGCAACGAGAGGAATTTATCTTTCATCAACAACATCAGCTTATGTGCAATCCGTTACAAGGATGTTAAACTCAAACCGTAACGACTCATCTGACCAGATGTAAAGATTGATAATGACTCACTAAAAACATTCCTACGCACATAAGAATTAAAGGACTGCTATGACTAACGATAAACCCAATCACGTATTAGCTTTGTATCACAAAGTGACTAAATACCCTTTCGGTAATAAAATCTTCTCGATAATGGTGTCTAGAATGGCGCCATATTTTGCAACCGTGCGCCCGTTAGTTACCGCCTTAAGAGTTAATCATTGCGCTGTATTGGTCAAAAAGCGCCGCGCTGTTCATAACCATATTAAAACCGTTCATGTTATCGCAATTTGTAACGGCTTAGAGATGGCAATGGGTGTAATGGCTGAAGCTTCTATCCCTAAGCACTTACGCTGGATCCCAAAAGGTATGTCTGTTGATTACACTGCAAAAGCGGGTAGTGATATTTTATGTGTCGCAGAAGTCACCCCAGAACAATGGCAAGTCGGCGATATGCTAGTACCAGTTAATGCTTATGATACTGATGGTAATGTTGTTGTTCGTGGCACCATTAAATTATGGATATCTGAAAAACCAGCCAAGTAGCTTTTTAGCAGCAAAAGTTCATCGCTACTGATAACCGCCTTTAAATACTGTTATCAGATCGACTAAGTTAACAGCCTGTATCAATTTATATTTCAGGCTGTTACTCTTTTTCATAATAATAATTAATCAACATATATATAGAATCGAAATGGATATGAAATAGAAATGGATTCTTCAGCTCATATTAATCCCCTAGCAAGTAAAACGAATAGCAATGACATCACTCTAGAAAAAAACTCACAAAATAATATCACTCATCGCAATGCCAATATGGATGCCCTCAGAGGGTTTGCCATTATTGGTATTTTATTCATGAATATCTTTTTCATGAATGACAGTTTTTACGGTTATGCCACCCATTACCCACAAATTCAATCAGACCTCATTTTAGAAGTATTCAGTAACTTCTTTTTTGAAGGTCGCTTTATAACGTTATTATCAATCTTGTTTGGCGCCGGCTTATATATCCAATACAGCCGCTACGAAGCTAATAACTTACCTTCATACCCTTTATTAAAACGTCGATTAAAGTGGCTTGCTGCATTTGGCTTAATACATGGGGTTTTCATCTGGGGCGGCGATATTTTACTCAGCTATGCATTCAGTGGATTTCTGGTATTGAACTATCATACTTGCAGTATTGAACAGATAAAAAAACGCGCTAACCAATTTATGTTTGTTGCTCTATTGATAATTACTGCGGTGAGCTTATTGATTGGCGAAGAATACTACTATCGTGGTTCAGAGCTGCATCTACAACAATTAGCTTCTTGGTCAGCACCTTATACTGATGTATTACTGCTGCAACTTGCACAAGTCGGTTATATGATGCTTATTATCCCATTGACCCTAATGTGGTTTTTAGGCGGATTAATGATGTGGGGCATGGTGCTATACAGACAAGGCATTTTTGAACATGGACTCAATCGGCTGACTCTTATGAAGTGTGGATTAGCCACATTGTTGTTATCTAGTGTAGATAGCCTGTTAAGTTTCAGCTCAAACCCTATTTATGTAGAGTTTTCGACAATTATGATGATGCTTAGCGCGATACCAATGGCGCTAATTTATATTCATTTGATCATAAAAGTATGCCAAAACTCAAAACTTATCTTAGCCCCTTTCCAAGCTGTGGGTAAATTGGCTTTTAGTTGTTATATTTTACAATCCATCATGGGTATTAGCTTGTTTCGCTATATCGCACCAGAATTAAATACATCACTTGATAGAGTCGAATATATTGGCATTGCTGTGGTTATGAGTGTCATACAACTAGCTTTGGCACCACTTTACTTGCGTTACTTTAAGCAAGGCCCTTTAGAATTACTGTGGCGTAAACTGGTTTCAAGCAAGTAATCTTTAAAACAAATTTTCATCGGGTTACGTTGAGAGTAAAGTATTGAAAATGCTATTTTTTAGAACATGACTTTGAGACTAATACTGTGAAAAAAATAATCAACAAACCCAATCTAATCGCTTTATTGGCAATATTGTCACTGACTAGCTGTATAAGCTGGGTCACGCCAACCGTTGAGCCCGAATTACTTGAATTGAAATCAGGGCAATATCAACTCGACCCCAACCATGCCGCCTTGATATTTAAAATCCAGCACTTAGGGTTATCGACTTATGTTGGAAGATTTAATCAATTTGATGCTTCACTGAGTTTTGACCCTGACAATATGAGCGCGTCTTCACTTGAAGCCATCGTTGAAATAGCCTCTATCGATATTAATAATGCCGACCTTGAAGAAACATTGCAGGACAGCACTTGGTTTAATAGTCAGGCTTTCCCACAAGCACGTTTCAAAAGTTATAGTGTGAGCCCAATATCAGCCACCAGCTTTAATTTTACTGGAGATCTCACGTTACGAGGTGTCACTAAGCCTGTCACTTTCACCGCCACATTTCATGGCGGCGCAGATAACTGGATGACGGGGAAATACACATTAGGCTTTAGCGCTGTTGGCACGATCAATCGTTCTGATTTTGATATGAGTAGCTATATTCCGATTGTGGGTGATGAAATATCATTAGAAATATATGCTGAATTTTTAAAACAAAAACAGCCTTAATACTGATGATACTATTTGCTTTAATCTGCTTATGTTTAATGACCCTGTTTAGTTACACGGTATGGCCGTACTTGGCTATATATGTGCTCGGCGTTAACCTCATCAGTTTTGTCATTACTTGGCATGACAAACGCGCCGCATCAAAACAAGCATGGCGTATTAAAGAGCGAACATTGCATTTATTAGGCTTACTAAGTGGCTGGCCCGCAGGAATGTTAGCTCAACAATTATTTAGACATAAAACCCAGAAAACACCTTTTAAGTGGATTTATCTGTTTAGCATATTGATCAATATATTGGTTTGGTCTGGGTTCGCTTATTATCAGTTTCAGGCTGTTTAACAGTAACGTAAGCTTATATCGCACTAATATAAACACTCGAATAACCTCTGATGGTTAATTTACCCTGCTGTTATGAAATTCAGTCCTAGGGCTTTACCCATCCACTTTCTATGAGTAACATTCATTTATTGCTCGCAACCATAAGAATATAATATGAAAATCATTTTGGCCGTTTGTGTTATCGCAGGGATTATTTTTTACTTCTACACCCAATCAAATAATCAAAAAGCATCGAAAGAAAATATCATTAAAGGCAATGCTTTCTTATTAGAAAATGAACAAAAAGAAGGTGTTTTTACTACGTTATCAGGACTTCAATATGAAGTGATGCATAAAGGTGACGCGACTGAACATCCAAAAGCAACAGATACTGTCACTGTGCATTATCACGGTACGCTTATTGACGGTACTATCTTTGATAGCTCAGTTGATCGCGGAGAAAGCATTGATTTCCCCCTTAACCGTGTGATCCCAGGTTGGACTGAAGGTGTTCAGTTAATGTCTGTAGGTGATAAGTTCCGCTTTTTTGTACCAAGCACCTTAGCTTACGGCAACCGCACTGCAGGTAAAATCCAAGGTGGTTCAGTACTGATTTTTGAAGTAGAGCTATTAGCAATTAACTAAGACTTGCTTATTGAGTACTGAATTGAGTGCTGAGATTTAGCGAGAAGTTGTGTTTCAGTAACAGATAATAAAAATCCCTTATAGCCGAGCTACAAGGGATTTTTTATTGGTTCAATAAGCATAAACCATCACTATTAGCTTGATCGTTTAATGGGTCGTTAACTTAGCCCAAACGGGTCATCAATAGACTTAGCAGGTTGGGTGAACCACTTAGCGCCAGACTCAGTCATATAAAAATGATCTTCGTGTCTGATCCCAAATTCACCAGGTACACATAGCATCGGCTCATTACTAAAACACATGCCCACTTCAAGTCCTGTGTGATCATTAAGCACCAAGTATGGCCACTCATGAATATCTAAACCAATACCGTGCCCAGTACGATGTGGCAGGCCTGGTACATCATATCCTGGTCCAAAACCAGCATTTACAATCACTTCACGGGCCGCTTTATCAACACTCGCACAACTGGCACCAATGTCAGCTGCTGCAAACGCTGCTAATTGCGCTTGTTGTTCTAAGTTCCATAACTCACGTTGACGCTCGCTAGGCTCACCAAACACAAAAGTACGGGTAATATCTGAGTTATAACCATCAAGCTGACAACCAGTATCAATCAATACAGTGTCATTAACTTCAAGTGTTTTAGGGGATTTAACCCCATGAGGATAAGCAGTGTCTTCACCAAATAATACGATACAAAAATATGAGCCCGCAGGTGCGCCCACTTTAATGTGCGCTTTATGAATAAAGTCTTCTACTTCTTTGGTGGTTATGCCATCGCATAAGATGCTCGCTGCAGCGACATGAACCGCTAAAGTCATATCCATAGCACGCTGCAGTAATGCTATTTCAGCCGTTGATTTAATCATTCTGCAACCAGCTGTAATGCTTTTGGCATTGACATAAGTCAGTTCAGAATTCGCCGCTCTAATGCCATCAAAAATGAAGAAGGCTGTAGATTCATCAATACCGACTTTACCTGCATTAATGCCATTATCTTTTAGCATCTGGGCAAACACTTGATATGGGCTTTCATCTTCTTGCCAGGTATTCACCTTACCTTTAACTGCCATATACCCTTCTAAGGTATCAACTTCAAATGCAGGAGCGATATATTCAACATAGCCTTGAGCAGGAATAATGGCGCCAACCATACGTTCACTGGCGTACCATCGAGTACCCGTAAAGTAATGCAAGTTAGTGCCTGCATTGATGTATATGGCTTCAATACCCTGTTGCTGCATCAAATGCTGCGCTTTACTGATCCGCAGCTCAAACTCTTGCACACCAATACGAGTAACATCGTTAGTCATATCAGACAAAGAGTCTAATGCTTGTTGTTGGGTTTTAGTTCCGACTCCGACTGTCATAATACACTCCGAAATTAAGCTCATTTGTGGCTGCATTAATATGCGATACCACCGATTAGGCTTAATCTATTTTGTTAATGATTCGATAATGAGCATAGTGTAAACTTCAAAAATAAAATGTATACAATATAAACTATTAATTTAGTGACAAATTAAGTAACAACATTTGTCTAGAATGATTATCACTATTGCAACAGGATGCCTTGCAACTCATAGCGACCCATTGCGATAATCGCCATTCCTAAATAAGACTGAATCAATCAGCAACCTCCAATGGAGCAACCATGTCAGATAAGATTAACCAGCGCCTTCAAGCCATTCGTCAAACTATGTCTCAACAAAATCTTGATGCTTTTATCATTCCTCGTGCTGATGAATACCTCGGAGAGTATGTTCCAGAGCGAAATGAAAGACTATTGTGGGCCACTGGATTCACAGGTTCTGCTGGTGCAGCCATAATCTTAAAAGACACAGCGGCCATTTTTGTTGATGGTCGTTACACTGTCCAAGTGGCATTGCAAGTCGATGCTGAATTATTTAGTTATGAAAGCTTATATGACACACCACAAATTCAATGGTTAATCGATAATTTAGGCCAAGGGAAACGTATTGCAATTGATAGCAGACTGCACACGTTAGCTTGGTACCAACAAGCTGAGCAGCAATTAACAAAAGCAGATATCAGCCTAGTCTCGGTATCTGAAAACCCTATCGATACTCATTGGGAGCAACGTCCAGAGCTACCAACAGACCCAATTACGTTATTCAGCCATGAAGGCGCAGGCCGCAACAGTATTGATAAGCGTAAACAGATAGGTGACATCGTTGCCAAACAAGGCGCCGATATGGCATTGATTGCAGCACTTGATTCATTTTGCTGGTTATTAAACATTCGTGGCTGCGATGTACCAAGATTACCAGTCACTTTAGGGTGTGCTTTACTGAGTGCAAACGGTGATATGACCTTATTTGCAGATATCAAAAAACTGCCACAAGGTTTTGCTGAACATGTTGGCGCAGGTGTTGAATTTAAAGATGAGTCTTTATTGGCTGATGCGCTTAAGCAACTTAATGGCGTTAAGCTACTTGCAGATCCAAATACTACTAATGCGTGGACTCAATTAACCGCAAAGCAAGCGGGCGCCATATTAGTCACGGGTTCAGATCCTGTTGCATTGCCAAAAGCACAGAAGAATTCAGCAGAACTCAGCGGCATGAGAGCAAGCCATGTGCGTGATGGCGCAGCGGTCAGTCGATTCCTCGCTTGGCTTGATAGTGAAGTTGCAGCGAACCGTCTTTATGATGAAGGCCAACTTGCCGACAAACTAGAATCATTCAGATTAACCGATCCGCTGTATCGTGAACCAAGCTTTGATACCATTTCAGCCACCGGTGCGAACGCTGCGATGTGTCATTACAACCATAATGACGGCACGCCAAGTCAAATGACCATGAACAGTATCTATTTAGTTGATTCTGGCGCTCAGTACATTGACGGTACTACTGATGTTACCCGTACCATTGCCATTGGTGATGTCACAGCTGAACAACAAAAAATGGTCACCTTGGTATTAAAAGGCCATATTGCGCTTGATCAAGCCAAGTTCCCAATGGGCACAACTGGTCAACAACTTGATGGGTTTGCTCGCCAATATTTATGGCAGCATGGTTTTGATTATGACCATGGTACCGGTCATGGCGTTGGGCATTTTTTAAGTGTCCATGAAGGCCCGCAACGTATTGGAAAAAATTCCAACGGCGTTCCAATTCTACCTGGGATGGTGTTATCCAATGAGCCCGGTTATTACCGCGCTAATGAATTTGGTATTCGTATAGAAAATTTAGTGGCTGTGATCCCATCACCGACCCTTGCCAATGCCGAACGTGAAATGTTTGAATTTGATGCATTAACATTAATTCCGATTGATAAACGCTTAATCAACAAATCACTGTTAACCCAATCAGAAATTGATTGGTTAAATCAGTACCATCAAAAAGTCTTTACCACTTTGTCATCAATTCTCACTGGTGATGATTTAGTTTGGCTAACAAAGGTCACAACTGAACTCTAGTTGTTATTTACGAGCATCTGAACAATAAAACTCAATGCCAACGTCTACGTGATTAGACCTTGGCATTTTTGTTTTCAATTTGAATATTTAGCCATCATCAAACACTTATTACTATTAGTTAAGAATTAATCAAAAAACTTTGTTATACTCCGCCGCCGCTGACTCTTTAGCATACTTATCCGATCATAATAAACTGATGCGATAAGCCGCTTTTTAACTAGCACGATGAACTATACTCAGTCAGGTTAATATCCCCAATGCTATTGCTATAGCGGGACAGCTAACTTGAGACTGAATTGTTGAATGACGTGATAATGATAGGAAATAAATACCAATGAAATTTGAATCTTTTAGCTTCGCCCCTGAAATACTGAGTGCGATCGCTGATTGCGGGTATAAAACTATGACACCCGTTCAACAACAAGCTATTCCAGCAATTCGTCGTGGCCAAGATGTACTAGCCAGCGCACAAACGGGTACCGGTAAAACTGCAGCGTTTGCATTACCCATGCTACAAAAAATGTTTGAAAACCCACGCGAATTACAACATTCAAATACCCGCGCATTAATCTTAACGCCAACGCGTGAACTAGCAGCCCAAGTTGCTGAAAACATCATTGAATACAGTAAAAATATCAACATCGAAGTGCTGACTATTTATGGTGGCGTTAAAGTCACTACCCAAGCACAAAAACTTAAACGTGGTGCTGACATTATTGTTGCCACACCGGGTCGCTTATTGGAACATTTAAACGCCTGTAACTTAAGCCTTTCAAATGTTGAGTTTTTAGTCCTTGATGAAGCAGACCGTATGCTTGATATGGGTTTCAGTGCTGATATTCAAAAAATTCTACAAGCCGTGAATAAGCAACGTCAAAACTTATTATTCTCAGCAACGTTCTCAACTTCAGTTAAGAAGCTTGCTAACGAAATGCTTGAAAAGCCAGTAGTGATTACTGCTGATAAGCAAAACACCACTGCAGACACCGTTAGCCAAGTGGTTTACCCAGTTGAACAACGCCGCAAGCGTGAGCTTTTGTCTGAGTTGATTGGCACTAAAAATTGGCAACAAGTTTTAGTATTCACAGCAACTCGTGATGCTGCTGATATGCTAGTTAAAGAACTTAACCTAGATGGTATTCCATCTGCTGTTGTTCATGGCGAAAAAGCACAAGGTAGCCGTCGCCGTGCATTGCGTGAATTTATTGAAGGTAAAGTACGTGTTCTTGTGGCAACTGAAGTTGCTGCACGCGGACTGGATATTCAAGATTTAGGTTATGTCATCAACTACGATTTACCATTCCTTGCTGAAGATTATGTTCATCGTATCGGTCGTACAGGACGTGCGGGTAAATCAGGCACTGCAATCTCATTTGTAAGCCGTGAAGAAGAACGCACCTTATATGATATCGAAAAGTTAATTGGCCAACCTATTCGCCGTATAACAGCGCCAGGTTATGAAGTTGGCAGCCGTGAGCTACTGTTAAAGCAAATTCAACAGCGTCGTAGTTTTGCTAAGAAACAACAACGTACAGATAGCGCAGGCGATCAAGTTGTAGGCGAACGTAACATGAAAGGTCGCCGTGTCACTGTGGGCAAATCAAGCAGTACTGTTAAGTACAAAAAACTGAAATAGCCTGAACCCCATAGTAGATTGAGTATTTAAAAGGCGCTTATTGCGCCTTTTTTTATATCTGTCATTTTCTATGAAATAAAATCGCCCCTGCTCAGGTCTTTTGTGAGACGCTATCTGCGTTCAAAAATGTCAATACCAATAACAGCAATAGACTGTAACGACTAATAGACTCGACTACTGTGCAATAGCCACTGTATCTGGTCACTTTTTGCTTATACGAATATGGACTTCAACATGACTAAACAACTCTTTATTGCCGCACTTCTGAGTGTGGTAAGTTTTGCAACCATCGCTAAACCAATCGCGACCGATGAATACCACGTTATGCCACTGATGAATGGCCAGCAAATCCCTGATGTTACCTTGCAAGATGTCGAAGGGAATAAGGTTAACCTACAAGAATTAACGGCCGCAAAACCGACAATTTTCTTTTTCTACCGTGGCGGTTGGTGTCCATTTTGTAATATTCAAATGGGTCAACTTAAAGCCATCGAGCCTAAATTAATTGAAATGGGTTTTCAGTTAGTCGGTATTTCACCTGACTCGCCAGCAAAGCTAAAAGCCTCAATGAATGATAATAAACTGGATTACTTATTACTTTCTGATGAGAAAATGACAGCATCTCAAGCCTTTGGTATTGCATTTTATACCAGCGAAAAAGTCACCAGTATGTATACATCAAAGCTCAGTGTTAAAAATACATTATGGACAACACCTGAAGGTGAAAAACGTTTAGTGTTACCCGTACCTGCAGTCTACGTTGCAGACAAATCAGGGTTAGTACATTTTCAGTACATAAACCCAAATTATAAAGTGCGCCCTGCTCCAGAACTAATCTTAGCTGCGGCTAAATTACTGCAAGCGCAATAATTCTGCAGCAGCAATAACAAGCCTTTGCTACAATAGCCTCGCCGCACTTCCCATTTTTCTGCGGCGGAGCTATTTATGCAAAACACAACACAACTTCAAACATACAATGACGCTATTTTGGCCGTTGCAGAAACGGGGATTAAAGCCCTTCAAGAATCTGCATTAAAACAAAAAGCCAAACGCACTCCTGCTCAAGAAAGCCATTTCCTTTGTGCCTGGATGGTAGAGTCATTGCGTGAAAAACGCTTCCCTAAAATCGTTGCCGATGATCTGAATAGCTGGATCCGTATGGCTCGTAGTCAAGGTGCTGGTGCAATGTTGCCACAATTACTGCAGCGTATTGCTATTCAGTACCAACAAGTGCTCTCCACAGACCTTTCTCAAAAAGGGGCTGTCGATGCGCTTATTAGTCATTTGCAAGGGGCCGAATGGTTTGTCATTACCGATACAGCCTTTTCAAGCAATAGCTCAACTAAGCTGAAGCTGGCGGGTAATGGACAATCAAGTATCGTTATCTGTGAGCAGCAGTTGTCAGAGTATTTTGATGTTGACCGACTGATAAAGCCCTTGCCGGTATACGTTCGAGGTGATGAACAATACTTTGCCGAGCAAGCCCTTAATAAAGGTTTATTAGTCAGCCAAGGCAACAAAAAGACCAGTTTAATCAAACATCATAAAACCTACTTAATTGTGCCTAATAACCAATTAAAAGAGCTGTGTTTGTTAGTGGAATCTCTTGCGTAAGCGGTTCTCACATAATTAATATCAAAAAGCGCTAACGAAATGTCAGCGCTTTTTTTGTATTTGAAACAGATTACGATACAGCTTTAGAAAGGGTTTAAAGTAAAACCTTGTTCAGCCAAAATAGCGTGCGCTGTCATTGCAGATAATGCCATGTCCACACCCGGCAGCAAAGCCTCATTATCGAGATTGTAATAAGCAGCACTTTGACCACATATGTATATCTTCACCCCATATTGCGTCAGTTGTTTTATAAGTGCTTTATTGGCATTTTCAATCGGGGCTTCTAAACCATGTTGCTGGCGATAAAATTCATTTTTTGCTAAATCACCGACTGCATTGCCATGCACTACCATTGCCAAATGAATATTCTTAGCTGGCACGCCGGCATCCTCATGCATATTAATAAATCTTGCTAGGGTATTTAAACTGCGGTTAATCTCTGCTGGCTTAGCCGCTTTACTCATATCAAATGCAACCTTAAACACCATATCTTTTGGAATGGCAAGCTGACTATCAACAACAGCAATTTGACCATAATCTTTTATTGCAGTTCCTGATTTAAAAGCCTCTTTTCCTGCATGGGATAAACTTGAGAAAGCGAGAAGCAAACTTAAAAATATTAATTTCAATGTAATCGAAGTGGGCATGTTAATTTCCTTATAATTGCACTATGACAAAGCTATCTTGAAACACTGCATTTAGCTATAATAACCAACAAATTTTTACCCTATAGTTAAAATCTCTAGGGTATAGAAATATCAAAAACTGACTTATGGATTCAACATTATCTTTAGCCAGTGAATTTTAGCCGTATTTGTTGCTTCATTATCCAATTGCAAGCAACCAAACTCAGGAGTTTCCATGGCTCGCCAAGTCATTTATACCTTTAAAGGTAAAACCAAAGTTATCGCATTCAGTTACGATATTCATCATGACCTATATGAAGCAGCGGCAGAAGCTGAAGGGATTGATCTAACCCATTTTTTGGCTATGGAACAGCAAATTGCAATAACCTCTAAAAAAGGGGCTAAAGCAGAAAAAGAATACCGTAAAACAGAGTTTGCACGGTTCGGTTTTACCAGCATCAAGTTTGTGCGTGAAGATGATGAAGATACTGGCGTCAGTAAGACTTAAGCATCCATTTATAGCGACGATAACATAGGTTTTACATGATAAATTCAGAACACGCTAACTTTCCGAGAGCCAGTTTCGTAAAACGCTTTGGCGCGATAGTTTATGATTCTCTGCTTGCTGTTGCCGTTTATATGATTGCCGGCGCGGTGGGGTTTGGTCTTTTTGTTGGACTCACCAGCAGTGGCGTTATCGGTATGGATGGTTATGAGCATATTGCTGACTTACTGCATCAAACGCCGTTATACAAAGGTATTTATCAACTTTGGGTGGTTCTTTGTGTTGTGGCTTTTTATGCATTATTTTGGAGCCGTGGCGGCCAAACCTTAGGCATGAGAGCATGGCGCTTAAAAGTCCAACATCCTAATGGTCAAAACTTAAGCTTCGTGACCGCACTAGCTCGTGTTGTATGGTCACTAGGCGGTATTGGTAACGTCTTTATTCTAATGAGTACTGACAAGCTAGCACTACAAGATAAAATGACTCGATCTGAAGTGGTTGTATTATCTGTTGAAGCCAACCAAATGCGCAATTGGCGCGGTGCTTAATTAACCCAGCAACAAGCAACACCTTCCCAATAACCCGCCAGCTAATTTATTATTTCGGCGGGTTATTATTATCCCCGTTTTACACTCATAACGATCAAACCCTTTAAAGTTAAAGCCGCTATTGTAAATAGTGATTTGGTATTCATAACTAACTGGTATATGTTAAGTAACATAGTTTATGTCTTAACTTTAAACCTAAAATCCGAATCATCAATACTCATTAAGGCACTCCCCTCGTTTTGCTTAATAAACAACAGATTAAAAAAGCACTTCTTGAATATCTGAACAGTGGTACAGAACATTGTGACGATCCTGAAAAACGTCATAAGATACTGATTATCAATTGGTTCGGCTTTGTCGGCTTTTTTATCACAATATTACTGGGACTCAATGCCTACTTTGAAGATAATGGCCAACTTGCTTTTGCACTATTAACGTCGAGTTTATTGTTCTTTCTTTCACTGCAATATCATTGGTTGTTTCTTAAAAAATACCGTTTTAAAACCTCCAGCAATTTAATTCAAGTGAGCTTACTCTGCTTGATGCTATATTTGGTCTATAGCGGTGGTGCCAACAATACTGGCCCGTTATGGATATTTTTAGTGCCACCGGTAATGATGTTTTTTGGTGGGTTAAAAGGCGGCACCATAAATACACTGCTATTTATCGTTTGTTACTGCATCATCATGTTTTATCCCGATGACCAATTACTGCAAGCACAATACACCTATGAATTTAAAACGCGTGTACTGTATTCGTTAATAACGCTGACTTTTTTATCTGGCTATTATGAGCACTCCCGCTTTCAATCTTATCTACACATCACCCAGCTAAGCCAAAAATTCGAGCTCCAAGCAAGGCGAGATCATCTTACCAACATCCCCAATCGCCGGGCGATGATGGAACAACTTAACTATGAATATGCCAGAGTCATTCGAAATAAAACCGACATGAGTATTTTGCTTGTGGATATTGATTTCTTTAAACAGGTAAATGACCAATATGGCCATGAATACGGCGATAAAGTATTGGTAAAGCTAGCACAATTATTTTTACAAACCTTACGTCAGCAAGATATGATTTCTCGCTGGGGCGGTGAAGAGTTTTTAATTCTACTGCCTTATACGCACTTTAATGATGCCTACGAAGTCGCGGAAAAAATCAGGAAATCAATTAAAGAAACTAAGCTGAAATTTAATGATATTGAGCTTAAAATTACGGTGAGTATTGGAGTCGGACAAGCAGATATACAACAAAGTATCGATGCCGCAATTAATCAAGCTGATGTTAACCTTTATCAGGCTAAAGACAACGGACGAGATTGCGTTTGGCCCAAAGGATCAACGAACTCTGTTCTTTAACTCATTGTTAATAGTCATTCATCTAAAAAAGCCCCAATGACGCTACGTCATTGGGGCTTTTTTATTTTGAATTAATTTGTCTATTATTTCCTGATGTAATACAAGGCACCAATACTAAAGAGGAAGGCTGGCATTGCCGCGCTGATATAAGCAGGCAAACCATAAACAAGACTCAACGGGCCAAATATCTCACTGCAAATATAGAAACTAAAGCCAGCGACCACACCTAACAGCACTCTCGCCCCCATAGTCACAGTTCTGAGCGGGCCAAAGACAAAAGATAAAGCCACAAGTATCATCACTGCGACCGTAATTGGTTGCATAATTTTACGCCATAGCGCTAATTCGTATCGACTGGGATCTTGTTGGTTAACGTTAAGGTATTCTAAATAACCAATCAAACCTTGGATACTTAATGCTTCAGGCTTAACTGAAACGACACTGAGTTTGTCCGGTGTTAGTGTTGAGTTCCACACTCGCTCTTCTTGATATTCGAGACTGATTTTATCATCGGTAACAATGGTGTTTTTAACGTCGATAAGTCGCCATACATCATTGGAAAAAATAGCCCGAGTCGCTTGCGTCATTTTGGTGAGTTTTAAGTCATCATTAAATTCATAGAAAGTAATGTTATTGAGGGTATTTATTGTTTCAACTTCTCCAATATTAACGAATAAGTCGCCATCTCTTGCCCAAACTCCTCGATGGGATTTAATTAAACTACCACCAGAAACCTTAGTCGCTTGTAACTCTTTAGCGCTTCGTTCGGCAACAGGCGCGCCCCATTCTCCAAGCGCCATAACCACAATCATCAATGGAATAGCCGTTTTCATCGCAGAAATGGTGATTTGCAGTCGCGACATGCCTGATGCTTGCATGACCACTAATTCAGAATTAGACGCCAGCATGCCCATACCGATGAGCGCACCAAGCAACACAGCAATAGGAAAAAACAATTCGATATCACGGGGGATTAAGTAAATTACATAAATAATCGCATCAAACATGGTGTAAGCACCGCGGCCTACCACCCGTAGCTGATCAACCCATTTAATGATGCCTGATAATCCGGTTAAAATGAGTAAACATAAAGCAGACGTACCGATAATAGCCCTGGCAATATAGAGATCTAATATTCTCATACCGTCTCCTGCTTGCGTTTAAATAACTGCAATATTTTAGCACCATTCGGTCTTTCTTTACCCAGTAGAAGCAGCCCTATAATAAATGCTGAGCCATGGATCCACCACATTCCCAATATTTGTGGAATTACTTCATCTTCAAGGGCTTTACGCCCTGCAACCATTAAGCCGAAGTAACCTAAATAAAGTAAAATGGCAGGGAACATTTTGGCAAATTTACCTTGCCTAACATTCACTCTCGCCAGTGGCACTGCAATTAATGTCATTAATGGAATAGCAAGTGGCAAAGCTAATCGCCAATGAAATTCTGCTGCGGCTTCAGGTCCAGGAGTAGCAAGTAGTTCATTGACAGGTAAAGCCGATAGCTTACGACGACGTTCGTCAACTTCTTGTTCTTTGATTTCCATTCGGTAGCCGCCGAATTCAATCATTTGGTAATCAAGGTTTTGAGCACTACCTTGATAACGAATACCGTTATCTAATTGTAATTGCTGACTGCCAAACTTATCTTCTACAACGCGACCATTTTCAGAAACAACAATATTAGTTAGACCCGCTTCATCTTCAGGATCTGGAAGCTGTGCTACAAATACTTTTTGTAATTCATTTGATTTGGAAATTTTTTCAACAAACAATACTGCTCTGCCATTGGGACTGGCTTGGAATCGTCCTTGAGTAATCGCCGCTAAACCCGCTTCAGATTGAGCTTGCTCTAAGACTTGATTTTGTTTTTCTTCCGCCCACGGACCAACGTAAACCGATAAAATACAGGTAAAAACTAAGTTAACGACCGCAATCAGCAAGGTAACGCGTGTTACATACCATTCGCTGATCCCAACGCCATGCAATACGGTCATTTCATTTTCGGCGTACATTCGACCGTGTGCCAGTAAAATCGCTAAGAAAAAACTTAACGGCAGCACCAACACAGTTAATTGCGGTAAATTGAGCCCCAATAAAGTCAGTACCAGCGTTGCTGGAAACTCGCCATCAGAGGCATCACCCAATACACGCACGAATTGCTGGCTAATAAAAATAGTTAACAACACCAAAAGTATCGCAAATTGGGCTTTTAAAACTTCAACGATTAAGTATCTAAATACAATCACAGGTAGGATCCACTGTCTAAACTTGTCTTTTTGCTGGTATCAGAGTAAATTCACTATAAATGTCTGCTTTTAGCAGTTTTTGATAGTTTTCTGACCAGCTCGTGAGCTTCTTTAAGTGTAATTCATTTAGCTGATAAAACAGAAAATCACCAAGGATTTATTTCCTTAAAGGGTTGTAAATTCGGCTTAACAAGCCTAATTAAAACATTATCTAATAAATATAAAAATTTGTCTTTAATAATCTAGGAGTGCTCATGGAATTTAGCGTAAAGAGCGGCAGCCCCGAGAAGCAACGATCAGCTTGTATCGTTGTCGGTGTATACGAACCTCGTCGTTTATCTGGTATCGCGGAGCAATTAGATAAAATCAGTGAAGGTTATATTAGTAACCTACTTCGTCGTGGTGATTTAGAAGGCAAGCCTGGACAGATGCTATTGTTGCATCATGTACCAAACGTGCTCAGTGAGCGCGTGTTATTGGTTGGTTGTGGTAAAGAGCGCGAACTTGATGAACGCCAATACAAACAAATCATCACTAAAACCATCAATACTCTAAACGAAACGGGTTCAATGGAAGCGGTTTGCTTCTTAACTGAATTGCACGTTAAAGGTCGCGATACATATTGGAAAGTACGCCAAGCGGTTGAAACAACTTATAACAGTTTATATAGTTTTGATGCGCTTAAAACCCGTAAAGGCGAAACTCGTCGTCCATTACGTAAAATGGTATTCAACGTACCGACTCGTCGCGAACTAACACTTGGCGAACGCGCTATCGACCATGGTATGGCAGTTTCATCTGGTATGCATTTATGTCGTGACGTTGCCAATATGCCACCAAACATTTGTAACCCAGCTTACCTTGCCTCACAGGCTCGCCAAATTGCAGAAAACCATGACACGTTAACCGTGACAACCATCGGCGAAGAGCAAATGGCTAAACTCGGTATGAATTCATATCTTGCAGTAGGCCGTGCCAGTGCCAATGAATCTATCATGACTGTGATGGAATATAAGGGTGCTGTTGATGAGACACAAAAACCCATCGTTTTAGTCGGTAAAGGGTTAACCTTCGATTCTGGCGGCATCTCATTAAAGCCAGGCGATGGCATGGACGAGATGAAATATGACATGGGCGGCGCCGCCGGTGTTATTGGTGTGATGAAAGCATTATGTGAAATGAACTTACCAATTAACGTTATTGGTATTCTTGCAGGTTGTGAAAACATGCCTGCAGGTGATGCTTACCGTCCAGGTGATATCTTAACAACAATGTCAGGTCAAACTGTTGAAGTACTTAATACTGATGCAGAAGGTCGCTTAGTATTATGTGACGTACTGACTTACGTTGAGCGCTTTGACCCTGAACTGGTTATTGATACAGCGACCCTAACCGGTGCTTGTGTTATTGCATTAGGTAAACATGCTTCAGGTTTATTCTCATCTCATAATCCACTAGCCCATGAACTACTTAATGCTGGTGAGCAATCAGGTGACCGTGCGTGGCGCATGCCAATATGGGATGAGTATCAAGAGATGCTTGAAAGCCCATTTGCAGACATGACTAACTTAGGTGGTCGTCCAGCAGGTTCTATTACTGCAGCTTGTTTCTTATCGCGCTTTACTAAGAAATATAACTGGGCACATCTTGATGTTGCAGGCACAGCTTGGAACAGTGGCGCAAATAAAGGCTCTACAGGTCGTCCTGTACCGATATTAAGCCAATTCTTGATTAACCGCGCAGGCGTTGATCAAGGTGAGTAACTTGAGTTAAAAAGTGCTTGAGCTAAAAGCGCTTAAATTAACAGCATTGTAGTTAACGGCACTGTGATTAATGAAAGGCGAAGTGAAAACTTCGCCTTTTTTGTGTCCGAAGATTAAGACTCTTCAATTCATCGATAAGACAAATCAAAAAACAAAAACGGTTATCCCAAATAAAACCCAAACACCTAAAACAATGATTGTTAATAATTGCGTATATTCTGCCTAATTAAGCGAAATTAACCCCTCATCGCCCTAGCCCCAAACAATAGTTTTAGTGTAAAATTCGCCTTTACTTCATCAAAAATTAAAATAATGTCAAAGACTCTGTTTTACTTAATGCCAGCATTAAATACTCAAGCCACTGCGGCTGAAAGTGTATACCTTGCGGCATGTCAGATTGCAGAACAGCATTATCGCCAGCAAAAGCTTGTTTATATTCATTGCCAAAGCAAACAACAAGCCTATGCCATTGATGAATTATTATGGCAATTTGAGCCAACAGCATTTGTGCCACATAACTTAAAAGGTGAAGGTCCTATTACAGGTTCACCTGTTGAAATTGGTTTTGACAAGCTTGGGGCAAACAAAAGCCGCCAACTGTTAATTAACCTTGCAGACCAAGTGCCGACATTTGCGGTAAAATTTCCGCAGATAATCGATTTTGTAGCTAATGATGATGCACTAAAAAATATTGCGCGATTACGTTATCGAGAATACAAACAACTCGGTATCACACTCGACACCGCTGAATTACCATTTTAGTCATTAATATAAGTAATTTAGCCTTATTTTGAATTGTTGATTCGTTAACAATACAACCTATTAATTTAGATTGAGAAAACATAGATCCCATGGAAAAAACATATAACCCGCAGTCTATCGAACAGTCTCTTTACCAAAACTGGGAAGAGAAAGGTTACTTCAAGCCACATGGCGACGAGTCTCAAGGCAACTATTGCATCATGATCCCACCGCCAAATGTGACGGGTAGTTTGCACATGGGTCATGCTTTCCAAGATACCATCATGGATACGTTAACGCGTTACCAACGCATGAAGGGCAAAAACACTCTTTGGCAGGTCGGTACTGACCACGCGGGTATTGCCACGCAAATGTTGGTTGAGCGTAAAGTCTTTGCTGAAGAAGGTTTAAACCGTCACGACCTAGGCCGCGAAAACTTTATCGATCGCATCTGGGACTGGAAAAAAGAATCTGGTGGCACCATTACTAAACAGCTACGTCGCCTTGGCGCGTCAGTTGATTGGGAACGTGAGCGTTTCACCATGGACGAAGGCATGTCAGAAGCTGTACAAGAAGTGTTTGTACGCCTATACGAAGATGAGATGATTTATCGCGGTAAGCGTTTAGTTAACTGGGATCCAGAACTTCACACAGCAATTTCTGATTTAGAAGTTGAGAACAAAGAAAAGCAAGGCAGCATGTGGCATTTCCGCTATCCGCTTGCTGAAGGTGCATTAACCAGTGATGGTAAAGATTACTTAGAGATTGCCACCACGCGTCCAGAGACCATGCTAGGTGATAGCGCTGTAGCCGTTCATCCAGACGATGAGCGTTACGCTTCACTTATCGGTAAGTTTATTCATTTGCCAATTGTTAACCGTCTTATCCCAATCGTTGCTGACGATTATGTAGATATGGATTTTGGAACTGGTTGTGTGAAAATCACCCCAGCTCATGACTTTAACGATTATGAAGTCGGTAAACGTCACGAATTGCCTATGTACAACATTTTGACTTTTGATGCGGCTATCCGCTCAATCGCTGAAGTGGTGAATACTGACGGAACAGCAAACAACGAATTAGACGGTACACTGCCAGAGCGTTACGCAGGTCTTGACCGTTTTGAAGCGCGTAAAGCGGTTGTTGCTGAACTTGAAACTCTAGGTCTACTTGGCAAAGTCGATCCTCACGGATTAAAAGTGCCTTATGGCGACCGCTCTGGCGTTGTTATTGAGCCATTACTTACTGACCAATGGTATGTATCTGTTGCACCAATGGCTAAAACAGCCATGGAAGCAGTAGATAACGGCGACATTAAATTTGTGCCACAGCAATACGAGAACATGTACAACTCGTGGATGCGTGATATCAACGACTGGTGTATCTCACGCCAACTTTGGTGGGGACACCGAATCCCAGCTTGGTATGATGAGTCAGGTAAAGTTTATGTAGGTCGTGATGAAGTTGAAGTTCGTGCTAAGCACAAGCTTGCTGATTCAGTGGTACTACGCCAAGACAACGATGTACTCGATACTTGGTTTAGCTCTGCATTATGGACTTTCTCTACTTTGGGCTGGCCAAAAGATACTGCTGAGCTTAAAGCTTTCCATCCTACAGATGTGCTGGTTACTGGTTTTGACATCATCTTCTTCTGGGTTGCCCGCATGATCATGATGACCATGCATTTCATCAAAGATGAAAACGGTAAGCCACAGGTGCCATTTAAGACCGTTTATGTCACAGGCCTTATTCGTGATGAAGTCGGTAACAAGATGTCAAAATCTAAAGGTAACGTATTAGATCCTTTAGACATGATTGACGGTATCGATCTTGAAGCATTAGTTCAAAAACGTACTGGTAACATGATGCAGCCTAAAATGGCCGCTAAAATTGAAAAGAGCACCCGTAAAGAATTCAGTGAAGGTATCGAAGCACATGGTACTGATGCACTGCGCTTTACCTTAGCGTCTATGGCATCAACCGGTCGTGATATTAACTGGGATATGAAGCGTCTTGATGGTTACCGCAGTTTCTGTAACAAAATCTGGAACGCATCACGCTACGTACTGATGAACACAGAAATGCAAACTGAAGATGCGGCTGATGATGCTATCGGTGAAGCATTAGATTGTGGCCAAATCTTGATTGATGGCAAGCCTGGCGCAATGGAGCTATCACTAGCTGATCGCTGGATTATCGGTCTGTTCAATGAAACCGTTAAAACCTTCCACGAGCACATGGATAACTACCGTTTCGACTTAGCGGCTAACACTATTTACGAATTCACCTGGAATCAATTCTGTGATTGGTACTTAGAGCTCACTAAGCCAGTAATGCAAAGTGGCACTGACGCGCAACTGCGTGGCACCCGTCATACTCTAGTGAATGTACTTGAGCAGATGCAGCGCCTAATGCACCCAATGATGCCTTACCTAACAGAGACTATCTGGCAGCGCGTTAAGCCACTAGCCGGTGTTGAAGGTGAGACCTTGATGCTAGCTCAATTCCCTGAATATCAAGCTGATAAAGTTGATGCTCAAGCAATGGAAGACTTAGAGTGGGTTAAGCAAGTGATTACCGCTGTGCGTAACATTCGCGCCGAGCTAAACATTGCCCCATCTAAGCCACTTAATGCCCTACTTCGCGGCGTGAGTGAGCAAGATAAAGCCCGTCTTGAAGCTAACCAAACTTTCTTCAAGACCCTAGCGAAGCTTGAATCAATGACGATTCTAGCTGATGGAGAAACTGCGCCAATGTCGACCACGCAACTTGTGGGTGACATGGAGCTACTTATCCCAATGGCGGGTCTTATCGATGTTGCTAAAGAAGTGGCGCGTATCGACAAGCTACTTGAAAAAGCGGCTGGTGAGTTCAAGCGCATTGAAGGCAAGTTATCTAACCAAGGTTTTGTAGCTAAAGCCCCTGCTGCCGTGATTGAAAAAGAGCGCGCTAAGCAAGCTGAATATCAACGTGATATAGATAAGCTCACTGAACAAAAAGCAGAATTGGCTAAATTAGAAAGCTAATAACCAGTCTTTAAATACTATAAAAAAGGCTATTAACCTCGGTTGATAGCCTTTTTTATTCGAATCTTTTATGAAATAAAGCATATTTATCGTACTACTGCTCTTGAACACTTAATGAGTATTGAAGGGCTTTAAAACCTTGGCTCGACTTCTTATTCGCCACAACTTTTGCACCAATATCGATATACTCCCCCCCAGTTCCTGGGTTATCTAAACCAAGAATCGGAAAGGTTTTATAGGTTTTATTTTTATAGCGAACCTTAAAGTTTTTTAGCTGGATAAGTGGTTCATTACCTAAGCTAGTAAAGTCAATATCAATTGGAGCAGATGTATCAGAAGTTATATAGTAACGTCCTTGAGAATAATCACTATCAAGTAATGTTGAGTTAGTTGAATTACCAATAGCCCCTTTCCAGTTAATCACAACAGTAGTACTTAAACCGCTATTTTGTAAGACTTTCGGAAATTTTATTGGCTGCACTTCCATGATGACTATTTGCGCACCAACAGAAACGCAATAAAGACTCAATACCGTTGTTAAAACTGTGCGATAGCAAAACGACTTAAATAATAAAAGCATAAAATTAAACCATAATATTCAGACACTTAAAACCTATAAAGTCATTTTAATACCTATTACTAATTTAAGGCGCCAAACATCTAAAACCGTAACAATATAAAAATAACCCTATAGACAAAAACACTTAAAAAGCTGCCAATCAGTTACATTAAACAAATTAAACCATACAGCATACAATTGATCACTTCTAGTGAAGTTAATTGATCAAAAAGTTTTAATACACTAAAAAGTAGAAATAAAAATTACCACTTTTTAATAAATAAATCACCTGTAAAATAGCAATAAAAGTTACAAAGAAAAGCGCTACCACGCTAGCTTTTCGCTATCTACGAAAAATTATAGCTTCAGCCGTTCTATAAAAATAATAATGAATAAAATCATAAATTCAATAGTTTACCCACACAAACCACTCCTAATACTTTATAGCTACAATAGCCTTCCTTCTCTAGTAGGAATAACTTATTCCTTTAAGCTACATGAAATCACAAGGAAACAAGTGTGACGATTTTGTTGCAAAATATTTAAATACTGTTATTTTTAGCTCACCCATCGAGTAAGTCATTGTTTAGTACAAACAATTACTCACATAAAAAGTATGGGATTATTAATAATAATAATTAACTACCTTGGAATACAAAATGACTAACAAACTTCTATTATCAACACTTTTAGCTTCTACCTTCCTACTTTCTACTCAAGCAGGTGCTGAAGATGCTACAGGTACAGCAAACTTTGAACTTGTTTACCCAATTTCAGTAAGTGAAACGACAGCAATGCAATTTGGTGATGTTTCTATCGCTGCTGACGGTAACTGTACTGTTGATTATGCAGACACAGTAAGTGGCACTGCATGTGTTGCTGGCGGCGCAACTGCAGCATCTGGTTTATTTACAATTGCTGCAGCTGATGGACCTGTAACCCTCTCCGTTTCACTTCCAGACAGTTCCGTTGCAGGTGTCATTTTTACTCCAACAGTACAAACTAATGGCACAATCGCAAGTAACACGCTAGCTGTACCAGTATCGGGCTCTTTAGATATCACTGCGGCAACTGCGGCAACAGGAACACAATCAATTAACTACACTCTTTCAGTTACTTACTAAAGGGTAACCTTGTTATAAGTAATGCTAAAATCCCGTAATATTTACGGGATTTTATTTCTTCTTTACCTTGATATAATAAATACTGACAAGCTCGAAGTAAGCTAACAATTAAAACAATAATAAAAGCAATTTAATTGCAAAACTGTAGCTGGGCAATACCATGAAAAATATAATAATAATCCTTGTATTGATGCTTATGGGGCATTCAATAGCACAAGCAAACCTACTCGTAACACCAACAAGAGTTGAGCTCGATAACAAGCGCAACAAAAGCGCCGTATTTTCATTAGTCAACAAAAGCACTACGCCTTCTAGGTATGAAATTTATTTAGAAGATAAAGCGCTGCTACCTAATGGTGAATATGAACTACTTGAGTCTTCACCAAATTCAATCACTTCATTCACCCGCTATTCACCGCGAAGACTCAGTTTGAAGCCTGAACAAGGCACTAGGGTGCGGGTCGCTGTTAGACCACCCAAAAATTTAGCCCAAGGCGAATATCGCAGCTACATTGTATTTCACCAAATTCCTCTAGCCCCTAAAATCGATGCTAACCACACTCAGCAACAAGCAGAGTCTTTACAGCTATCAGTAACGGCGTACTTGCGAATAGCGATTCCGGTGATCATGCGTATAGGTGAACTTGAAGCCGAACTCAGTTTGAGTAGCCAACAAGCATCTATGACGGATGGGCAACAACAATTAATCGTGACAATAGAGCGCAAAGGTAAGAGAAGCAGCTTAGGTGATATAGAGATTTTAAATGCTGACAATAATGAACTTGTTGGTAGCCTCAAAAACGCAGCGATATATCCTGAGAACAATAGCCGTACATTCAATATCACCTTAAACAAGCCTGTTAGTTCAGGTACAAAACTCACCATTCGTTACACCGAGAATGACAATTTATACTTGCCAAAGACAATCAATAAAACGATAAATTTATAAAAGTAAATATAGATTAAGTTAACGTCGTTCATCGATGTTTTTAAAATATTTCAATCGATTAGCAAAGTATCTTTTAGCAATATCATTACTGCTGTTGTATATCGAATTGGTCACACCAGGGCTTGAGTCAATCAAACCTTGGGGTAATCCTATGCTTAATAAAGCGCATTCAACTGATGATAAAGCTTCATTTACAGTAAAAGTACCAGCAAAAAAACAGACCTCATATAAAGAGTTTCAACCCGTTCAAACAATGCCAGAAACAAACTCTCCCCATAAAAGAGTTGAGCTAAAAAATACCGCTAAAACACACAATAAAATACAGGTTAAGCGGCAAGGTAAGCCACAAAAAAAGCCTTCAGCTTCTAGCTCGATAAGAGTAGCTATCAAAGATGAGACATCACCAAAGAAGTTGTTACCCGCTAAGTTTATCAATACGGAACAACAAAAAATAAAGGCCGAACAGACCAAGGATAACACCTCAATTACCCTTAAAAATAATGCCACTGAACATCAAATAGCCTCAACAGCGATATCAATAACTGGTAGCAATAAAACAAAATCATTCATAACAGCACTGCCAATTGATAATTCATCAATTTCTGAATTACCAACAGTTGATTTACCAATAGTAGAGCGACCAAAACTTGATCTAGCAGCTACTTGCTCGGCGTCTATAAGCCGTCCATATAAACTAGCATCATCAAATGAAGAACAATTTTTGATTACTTTATTGAATTATGGAAATCAGCGTTTAAGTGATGAAATGTTTGTTTATCAAAACGACGGCCAACTGTATCTTCCTATTCAGTATTTATCCGATAATTTGATGCTACCAATACAAACTGAAATAGATCCTGAAAGTATCTCTGGATGGTTTTTGGATACAGAAAATCTTATTCAAGTAAGCCATGGATTAATGGCGTTTAATAGGCAAAATGACAATTGCAGTAATGATGAAAGCAGAATATTTAGAGATAATTGGGACTTATATTTATCTGAAGAAGTGATATATCAACTCCTTGGTATAGAAATTCATTACGACACTGCGCGCCAGCAAATTAATATTAAAGAGCAACCCCATATCCCATTAAGCCAGCTACTAGAAAGACAACAACGTTACCAGCAATTTACAGCTCAAAAAGATGCAAATGCCGTAACTAATCAACGTCATATTAATACTGATTATGCCAATCTGGGCGATCTTGCTTTACATGCTGATTTAGGCATAACAGAACAAGATAAAAATGGCCAACATAGCCGCTCATTCGATGGTTACCTTCAGGCAAGATCCGACATTCTTGGCCATAGCGCTTACGCAGGCTATTCCTGGTCTGAGTATGGTGAAACTCTAAACGCTTATGTCGAAAGAGAAATGGCTGATACTTGGGTAAATTACTATCGTTTAGGCAGCATTGATTCACATAACCTTGCATTAGTATCAAGTTCAAATTCAGGTACTGGCGTCACAGTAAATGCTGGGGACGCGTTTATTGATGACTTGCGCTATTTAGTCATTGACGGTGAAATTGAACCTAACTGGGATGTTGAGTTGTATAGAAACGGTGCGTTAGTTTCAGTGCAACGTGTCAGTGAAACTGGCCTATATCGTTTCGAGCAAGTTCCTTATTATATTGGCCTAAACCAATACCAATTACGTTTCTTTGGGCCCAATGGAGAATCGAGAACTGAATCCTTTAGTAAGTTACTTGATCCATCTCAAATGCAAGCCAACAGTTTTGGTATGAACTTTGGCCTAATGCAGCGCGAACAAGATGATTTAAAACAAATATATGCCGCAGCTAATTGGGCCGTAACTGATAATTTTACTGCTGGCATTACTATTGTTGAGCAACAAATTAGTGATGATAAATGGTTATTCACTCCGACTGTCACCTTAAATATATTAACAGACAGCAGCGTTTGGCAGATGAATCTAAGTGGTAATAATGAAGGTAGCGCAGCCAATATCATTGCCCAAGGCAGCAGTGATTTAGTGGATTGGCAAGCTGAATGGGCTAAGTATGACAATTTTGAATCTTGGGATAACCAACAAAAACGTCTTAATGAAATTGCCAATGTCAATATAAGCGGTAATTTTGCTGAACCTCACTTAAGTTGGAAGTTTAGTGGTCGCTGGCAAGATCAACATGAAGCCAGTGATAGCCTTTTCATTTCGAATACTATTGCAGGTCAATTCCAACAACTCTCCCTTAGCAATGAGCTAAGCTGGCAAAAAATAGCCAGTAATGATCGCTGGTCAAATAGAGTTGCAGTGTCAGGCCGGCTCTCTGATTGGTATTTAAGAAGTTATGCAGACTTTTCAATCATGCCAAATACTGAGCTGACTCAATTAGTTTCCAATGTCAGCAAATCAGTCAATGAACACAGTAATTATCAATTTGAAATTCGTTATCAACCACTTGCTGAAGCTGAAGTCACTTTTAGAAATTCGCTGTCTTATTTCTTAGATACCAGCACATTAAGGCTCACGGTTGAAAATGATACCGAAGGTGATTGGTTTGCCCAATTCAAATGGAGCAGTTCAGCGCTATTAATTGCACCTGATAATACCTGGTTGTTAGACAGAGTGAGTCATTTGAATACTGGTAGTATAAAGTTAATCGCTTTTCAGGATGATAACGATAACGGTATATTTGACGAAAATGAACTTCCTATGAGCGGGTTAACTTTTTCAGGACATAGCAACTCAGCAAATGAAACTAATGAAGATGGCGAGTTGCTCATTACTCATATTCAAACTTCACGGCCTCATAAACTCACCCTAAATGAACGCTCTTTACCAGACCCTTTCTTATTACCACAAAATAGCGTGCTATTAATTCAAGCCCACTCCGGCAATGTTGCTGAGATTTTCTTTCCAGTACTCTTTACTGCTGAGCTCGATGGTGAAATTTTTTATAATGATGACGTTGCAGCCAAGGGCGTACCCGTTACATTAATTCACCGCCAGAACAACACCCAATATCATGCAAGGGTTGAATATGATGGGGTATTTGTATTCGAACAATTGGTACCGGGTGAGTACCAAGTAGAAATAAATAAAGTCATGATGCCCAGCAATATTGTATTGGCCCCTGGTGAATATGTGACTTTACCCACACAAATTATCACTCGATAACCCTTATTCATCATTTAGGCTGCACAAATATTAACCCACTCCTATAATAACAAGTATTCCATATTGTCCCATGTACACCTGCCATGGTTTTATAACTAACAAGGAGTTATTACTTGTCATTAATTCTCCTTGTTGCTGCTATTGCCCAAGCTAATTTTACTCTAATATCTCCGATGTCTATTCAGCAAACACAAGAGCTCAACCTAGGATTTATCACTAATCAAGTCAGTAATGTATGTCAATTAGATAGCCTGCAGCGTCAAGGTAGTGGCTGTATCGAATCTGATAATCAACTGGGTAAATTTTCGTTATCAGGGGATGAACAAGCGAGTGTCGACGTGATTGTTTATACCAATACAACAACCAATGTTCAATTCACCCCAATCCTCCCAAATGGCAGTCAACAGCAAACATTTACACTAACTTCGACTCCTCTTATTATTGAGGTTGGCGGTAAAGTCGATGTGCTGAGTAATCAGTCTCATGGTGAGCAACAATTAACTTATACCATCGAAGTAAACTATCAATAATCAGAAATCAACAATATTGAATAGCCAATGATAAATGGGTTGTGGCAACTGAAAAATCAAACCAAGCCTACATTAATCGATAAAAAAATAGTCAAAATGGCTCATTTACTGTATAAGCTTCGCCTCTAGATAATTTTAATCAATTTTATGAGGAATCGCGCTCCTGTTTATAATCATTTATAAACCTAGTACGAGCTAAGAGGTATTTACTTTTATACCCTAACGATATCACTCAATATTTAAACGATAGGCAGACACAATTCATGTCAGATAAATTCTTTTTTAAAGGCCGTCAAACGCCAAAACCTGCCTACGGCGAAAGTGGATACAACACTAAACGCCAAGCTAAAGCTGGCACCGAAGCACGACCATTACAATTATCAGTTCAAACTGAAGAGCGTAAGCTTGAAGTTGTAGCTTTAGTGGAAGACAACAAACTCTTTGCAACGATTACAGTTAACAATGAAGTCGCTGAGGATATTTTTGAGCTTAGTGGTATTTTAAACAAACCAACAGCAGTGACTGCAGAAGTCAAAATCAACCGTAATGATCCTTGTACTTGTGGCAGCGGTAAGAAATTTAAAAAGTGCTGCGGCTAACGATTAGCGGCTCTTTATCAAAAGAGCTCTATCAGCAATAGCGTCAGCAACACTTTGTTTACAAGCGAGCTTCTAGCTCGCTTTTTTGTGCAAAAAAACACCCTCCAATCGCAATTTTTATTATTCCCTCTCAGTTACTTTGGTAAATCTCGTTAAATTAGGTAAAGTGTCTGCCGATCTATTGTTAATAATCATAATAATAAAGGGTGATATATGAGTGAAAATTCACACTCAGGCAACGACCTAAGAGAAGTTAAACAGCTGGGCATGTGGGCCTCGATTGCCAGCTTAAGTTATATATTTTGGATAGTCGGAGGCATGGAGCTGGTCGAGCGTATTGCTTACTATGGCGTAAAAGCCAGTGCGGGTTTATATGCTAAAACACCGGTGTCTGAAGGTGGACTTGGCATTAGCCTCAGTGATTACGGTGTAATCATTGCGATATGGGCATTTATGCAAACCTTCATTCCGGTGTTTACTGGAGGCATATCTGACCGTGTAGGTTACAAAGAAACCATTTTTGCCTCGACAATAATTAAGATTATTGGTTATCTCGTCATGGCGATGTTCCCAAGTTTTTATGGCTTCCTTTTCGGCGCAATTTTACTCGCTGCTGGTACAGGGATATTCAAGCCGGGTATTCAAGGCACCTTAGTGCTGTCAACTGGGCGTCAAAATACCTCTATGGCATGGGGTATATTCTATCAAGTGGTTAATATTGGTGGATTCCTAGGTCCTTTAGTGGCCGTACATATGCGTCAGTTATCTTGGGATAATGTCTTTTACGCTTGTGCTGCAATCATCTCGTTTAACTTTCTATTTTTACTGGCCTATAAAGAGCCTGGTAAGGAAGAAAGGCTTGAACGTAACCGTAAAATAAAGTCTGGAGAGATCAAGCAAGAAGCACTCTGGAAAGACGCCTGGCATGAATTAAAGAAACCGATTGTTATCTACTATATGTTGGTATTTGCAGGGTTCTGGTTTTTATTTAATGCATTATTTGATGTCTTACCCATCCATATTGCTGAATGGGTTGATACCAGTGTTATTGTTACCTCATTGTTTGGCCCAGAAGGCACATCTAACGGCTTTTTCCAGTTTTGGTTAGGCCTTGATAACACCGGTACAAAGGTCATGCCTGAAGGCATGCTAAACCTCAATGCCGGTATGATCATGACCAGTTGTTTTTTAGTGGCAGCTTTAACCGCCAAATACCGTATTACTACAGCAATGCTCGCTGGCTGTTTATTAAGTATTCTGGCATTTGTGCTCATTGGCGCTACCAATGCTGCTTGGATGATTGTGTTAGCCATTGTAATGTTCTCTTTTGGCGAAATGATGATCAGTCCAAAAAAGAATGAGTTTATGGGTAACATTGCCCCTGAAGGTAAAAAGGCCATGTATTTGGGCTTTGTGATGTTGCCACAAGGGATAGGCTGGACACTTGAAGGCTATTTCGGTCCAAAACTTTATGAGATGTATGCATCAAAAGAGGTTTTCTCTTTGCAACTTCTCACAGAGCGCGGAATGGATCTGGCCGCCGTGAATGCAATCCCACAAGGCGAAGCATTTTCGACGCTAGTAACCTTTACTGGTGAACCTGCACAGCAGCTAACGACATTATTATATAATACCCATAGTATTGGCAATGCTTGGTATATTATCGCGGCTGTAGGGACAATTTCCGCTGTAGGGATTTACCTTTACGGCAAGTGGTTGTTTAAGTTACAACAAAGCTAAAGTAAATTTAAACCTAAACCTAAACAAAGCTGACAACGATATATTTAAAGTTGTCAGCTTTTTTGTTTCAAAAACTAGAGGTTGCTTAGTTTTATGCAGCTTTTAGCGTCACCGAAACAGAAGCGATTTCAGGCTGAGTCGCAATGAAGCGCGGTTTCCCAACAGGCAAAATAACGCGACCGAACTCAGCATTTAATACCTGAGCCATGGCAAAGTAAATTGCACTCAAACCACAGAATATACCTTCAAAACCCGCTATCGTTCCAATTAGTTCACTGCCAGTAAAGTCACGGGCGGCGAGTAAAAAGAATAAAATAGTCAGCGAACCAAAAACAATTTGTTTAGCTAACGGATAAAGCATTGAACCAATAAACATGAATCCGGTGAACATGCCCCAAAGCGCTAAATACCAGCCCATAAAGTTTGCAGGACTTGCTGCAAGACCCATTTTAGGCATAACCATTAGACCCACCAAGGTTAACCAAAATAAGCCATAAGACGTAAATGCTGTGGTACCGAAAGTGTCGCCACGTTTGAAGCACATAATGCCCACGATAACTTGACCAATGCCGCCATAAAAAATGCCCATCGCTAGGATCATTGAATCAATAGGAAAAAAGCCTGCATTATGGATGTTTAACAAGATGGTAGTCATACCAAATCCCATTAAACCTAGTGGAGCGGGATTTGCCAGTGAATTTGTAACCGATGTAGACATTGAGTAACCCTAAAGAAAGTGTTCAATAGATTAAGTCGCGACGTTGACGTCACACTAGATTAACGATGGTTAATCTTAACGCCGCGGATTCTAGAACAAGCCCTACTGGCAAGCAAATAAACCAACCAACAATACTGCAAAGCTAGAACTACATTTAGAGTTTTAATAATCATATTTATCATAGATTTGAAATGTAAATGTGTTAACAGAGCGATTAAAAACCGAAAAGCATCACTGACCCTTCAAATTTCTCCATAACTCAACAGCCGTCACAATATGAGTGACATTTCACTTTAGCAACCACTGAAATAACCTTGGTTTAAAGCCTAATAATTGCACTAGTTCACAGATTTAAACATTACCAAAAATTATGCACAAATATCTCAGATAGAGCTAAAAAAAGACTCATTCAAATGGTTGTAAAAGTAGGACAAAAAAAAGGAGCCCTAGGGCTCCTTTTGACATTTTTCTGTACCTTGCAGGGACTACAGATAAATGCTTATTTTAAAACTTAATGCTCTTTCCTAGTGGCTAGCACCTGAATGCATTACGTCAATACCGTAAGTTTTGCCTTCAGCATGACAAGTAGAACAAGATTCAACAGGTAGATTAACTACTGAACCAGGCTCATCCTGAACATATGCACCATTACTCTTAAAGTGAGCCAAAGCTGAAGCACTAACATGACAACTACGACAAGCTTCCGCTATTGGAGAGATAAACCCTGCATCGGTTTCGACAGAACGTTTACCTGAAGTCAATCCACCGTCAGCAGCAAATAAGGTGCTATCGTCTTTATGACAAGCTTGACAGTCAGTTTCAACAGCAGAGTAACCATTTAGGTTGCCATCAGCATCACGATAAACTGCTGGCTCTCCATCCCAATTACCATTATGGAAACGGTGAGCTACAGTGACAAGATCACGGTTAGCAAAAGTTAATCCTTCGACTTCCGCCCAAATAGCATTACCTTCAGCATCAACTTCATCTGTCTTATAAGTCACTACCTTGTGGTAACTTGGCACAGCGCCCAAGTTCTCACTATGACAAGCAACACATTGTGTAAACTCTGTGACACCATGTGTTCCCTTTATGTGAGTAAGGTTACCATGACAAGCATTACACTTAGCTTCACTGACTGTTGTGCGATCAGCATCCGCAATGCGCATTTCAACCGCATCAGCATCTGGCGTTAAGTTAAAGTATTTAGTGACTGCCTGGTTAGCTACACCGATTTCAACAATGTCGCCATCATCATTCGTTGTACACTCAACAATCTCACCATCTGCACCACATAATTGAACTTCAGCAGTCGCGTATATTGGGCCAACTAATAACTCGGTAGCATAATCAACTTTATTGACTAAAATACCATCCGCTCCCATAACTCCACCAGTAAAGCCAACTTTAAAGTGACCATCACCGCTATAACCATGTGTAAGTGCACCGGTATCAGCATTTAGAGTACCAATTAAGAAACCACGACTACCACTGGTCATATAATCGGTAATTGAAGCGTAAGTTGTCGCATCAAGTAAAGCACCATTCATGCTTACTTTAGAGGTAACAACCAATGTACTCATGTCAGCAACTGTAGAATCTTCAACTACTGCAGATTGAATATCAATAATGAACTTATCTGCTAACGCGTCTCTTTCACCAAGACCATGTGCTTGTACAGGGCTTAAGCTACCAGCACCATGACAACCAGAACATGCTGCATCACTTTCAGGCACGATACCACGATGGTTTTCGCCAGTTGCTAAATTCACATCGGTATGACAGGAAACACACGCTTCTGCATAAACATTGTCATTCCACTGAGTACCGTTATCATGACATGTTGTACAATCATTAATCTCTCCAGGGAAGCCGATTTCACCAAACATTTCTTTGGCTTCACCTTCAAGATTGTCAATATGATGACCAGCATGAAGCGTATGGATCATCGCATTCCAGTTGGCGTTATAGCCTTTTTCTGGATCGTCTTCACCGCCAGCATAAGCTGGGTTATGACACGCTACACAATTTTCAACTTTTTGATAATTATGATGGGCACCAATGTTTGCGATACGAATATCGGTAACTTCATAACCATCCATTGTGCTATGACACTTGATACAAGCTTCATTTGAAACGGAATCTTTCATTGAAATAGCTAACTCACCTGTTGCTGGAATAAAATCAACAGGGGTAGAAAGAAGCTTGTCAGAAATACCTGTACCAGTACTATCGGTTACATCATAAGTACGCACCATGACGCGATAAAGATTGTTGGTATCGCCATCAGCAAGCACGACTGGTGCATTGCCTTCATGTTCCCAAGTACCAGTGTAAGTTCCTGGATTTGCTTCATCTTCAACTAAAGTACAGGCTTCAACCTCTGCGCCACCACGAGCTGTCGCCATACCCGTTGGAGTACAATACATACTTGAGCCAAACTCATTCGTTAGTGCATGGTTTTCCCATAATAGTGGAGCACCAGTATCAGAAGTGTTTTCCGCTTGGTTCATCACATAAAGCGCAACTTTTTCTAATCCAGTAAATGCGGTATCAACACCTTTCGCATTCTTGCCTGTTGCTGTGAACCTAATGGTAAAATCATCACTTCCTACCACCACGATATCAGCTGGCATTAATGTCAATACAAAATCTGCTGCCGCATCAACTGTATCAACTACATTACCAATTGGTGTACCCGGATCACCCGGAGTACCTGGTTCACCTGGAGCTCCTGGTGCACCATCTTTTCCATCTTCACCATCACTACAACCCGTTAATCCAATAGCAGCGACTAACGCTGCTGCTAGAATCGATTTTTTATATGTTTTCATAATCGGATCCCTTTTTTAGTATCTATATCTGCATAAGCAGTAATATAAATATAAAAGATACCTCTTAAGATGTATTTTTTTTGTGTCATGTTTGTGATTGAAATTTAAAGATTCTTAAACATGAATTTCACAATTCAATTTTGGTAATTTCGGATATCGAAATCGGCCTATAAAAAGTAGGGATATAGTAAAAAACCGTTAATCATAAAATTAATCTGTAAAGTTTATGAATTAAGGCTTTTTCGTTTTTAGCAGTTGAGTTATTACTAGAAATTGAGATCTGGCGAGAAATTACGATTTAACGAAAAAGTGAGGTTTTGTGAGGAGTTGAGGTTTAGTGAAAAGCCATTATGCCATTAACTCTAAGACCTCTATTGAGGCCAATTTGAATATTAAGCAGTGATAACGCCAACGACGGTATCTAAGATTAACTTGCGACTATCTTGACAGTAAGGTCGATACGTAGCTGTTCTTTCAATTAAATGGTATTGAGGATTCATGCCACCTCCAGCTAATTTTTCTCTTTCAACAGCAGATAAAGTCTCCACACGTAATGCAGAAAAGTTCTTTGCCATTTTAGCTTCTGATGGGGTCATAAAGCTGAAACTGCGCATAGTGAGTAAATGACAAAACCACTCCTCTGAAGATCTCACTCTACTCACACTAGATGGCTCAATACCTGCTTGGCGGCAATATACTTGAAAAGGATCTAACTTATCGTTGTATCCGGCCCCTTCTAAAATCAAAAATGGGTGTTCAGCAATATCATCTAAGCAAATGTTACCACTTTTCCAAAGATCATGATTTCTTCTGGCCACTATCGAAGTTGATTTAGCCACGCCAAGGCTTTCTGATACCAGATCGGTTACGCTTGCAGGGGAAAAATTGATTCCTATATCAATATCACCCTGATGAATTAAATCTTCCGAATGCTCATTCCAAATATGTATTCGTACTTTACCCAGTTTATCCATAATGCTTTCGCTGCCGAGCTCCATCGCTAAAGAGGTGATGATTCCGGGAGTCACTGCAATATTTAGCACCGATGAAGAATTGGTGCTATTACCTTCTTGGATGATTCTTTCGATTTGAGATGCTGATTCGCAGAAATTACAGATAGGTTGATACAAGTGCTCGGCAAGGGCTGTAGCTCTTAAGCCTTGTTGGCGACGATAAAACAATTCATCTTCAAAAATTAACCTTAATGATGTCAGACAACGGCTAATTTTAGGCGCTGAAACATTGAGTTCTCTTGCTGCAAGATTGGCAAAACCCGTTTCGTAAATAATTTTAAAAACCAATAGGCTAAACACATCTAACTCACTGATTTTTTTAAGCGCTTTGAAATCCATTATTTGACCTAATAATCACCTTATTGTTTCAAACATAGCATGGTGAATATTAGAATAAATTGATCTACTTCCGCTATTTAAGCTTAAGTTAAGCTTCCCTTAAGTTTGGGTTAAGTTAATTTCTGAATCTGTGAGATGACGAAAGTGACCTGGCACTAAGGCTTTATCGAGCACTAAATTACCAATAGACTCCCGATGCAGAGCGACTACAGGATTTCTAAAACGGCCAAACATACGCTTTATTTGATGATACTTACCTTCTTGTAACGTCACCCTCGCTTGGAAATCAGACACAATAATAAGTTGAGCAGGTAAGGTTGTTGAGTCCTCATAGTCAAAATACATTCCTTCATTAAAAGCACTTATATAACTTTCATCGATGGGATTTTCTAACGTAACCAAATACTGTTTACTGACTTTAGTCTCTGGCGCCATTAACGCTTGCGACCATTTACTGTCATTGGTTATAAGCAATAAACCGGTAGAATTTAAATCGAGTCGTCCTGCAATATGCATTAAATCGAGATCAACACCTCTTAACAAAGACAGAGCCGTCTGATGAATATCATCTATCGTCGCGCTCACGACACCTACAGGTTTGTGCAACATGTAGTACTGCTTGCGATTATTTTGCAAAGTTTTCTCATCAAAACAGATATGGGTAAATTCATCAATTTGACGATCCATGTCTTTGCAGATAACCCCATCAAGCTGTACACGACCAGCGAGTAAAATCAATCTGATAGCCTTCTTTGGCTGTTGTAGCCTTTTTGCCAAAAACTGGTCTAAACGGCTTCTTTTACTCTGCATTTTTAATTTATTCTCATTTCAATATTTAAAAGAATTAACTTATTACGAATGATTTTACTGGATAGTTTGAGTTGGTAAACTAAATCGCATACCCTAAAAGGGAGTATATCAACAAGGAGTTATATGTCTTCTCAACCAGTTTATCCGATTTTACAGCCAGAAATGAGCATTGCGGAACTAAAACAGGCCATTACTGATTTTGATATCTGGTTAGAAACACAAGTCACCTGTAGCTCTATAGGTGAGATCCTCACCCTTCGCGCTAAATACTTCGATAAATTACTCAGCCACCTTTGGCACTGTTTTACATTCGATACTAATGAGATCTCTCTCAACGCAGTTGGCGGTTACGGTAGACAAACTCTGCATCCCTTTTCTGATATCGATATTTGTATTATCCACAATGATACCTTGTCCTCTGCTGACGCCGCTAAAATTAGCGATTTCCTTACCCAACTTTGGGACTTAGGTTTAGATTTAGGTCATGCAGTTAGACGCTTAGATGACACATTTGTGGCTTGTAGAGAAGATGTCACCATCGCGACTACCCTGCTTGAAATTCGTCATATTTGTGGACATGAAAATCATCAACACCAGGTTATCAGTAAACTTTACGGTGAAAGTGTTTGGAGTAGTGCAGACTTCTTTAATGCAAAATTTGAAGAACAACAAATAAGACATAATAAAGCCCAAGGCACAGCATTTAATATTGAACCAAACTTAAAGAATAGTCCCGGTGGCATGAGGGATATCCAAACCATTACCTGGATAGCCCGCAAGCATTTTTCAATTGATGATCTAAAAGACCTTAAAACCCTTAAGTTTCTGACTGATGATGAGTATGCCGAATTAATGGAGTGTCAAAACTTTATCTGGCGGACACGATTTGCACTACATCGAGCATCCAGTCGACCAGAGAATCGGTTATTACTGCAACATCAAGCCGAAGTTGCTCAATTGCAGGGGTTTGGTGACAGTGGCAACATCACTATTGAAAAAATGATGCGCCAATTGTTCCGAGCAATGAAACGTACACGCGAATTAAACTTGATGCTTATGGCCTATTTTCAACGCGAAATTGCGCCACAAGAGCAAAACAACATCATTCCTATCAATGATAATTTTGAGATTTGGAACGGTCAGATTAACGCGCGTAACCAAGATGTATTCATTGACCGCACCCAAATTATGTCGATGTTTTATTTCATTGCTGAATATAATTGCAAAATTAAAGGCATTACCCCTGAAACACTGCGCTTATTAAGACAGGTACGACGTCGCTTAATGGGCGATTTGCAAGATTACCAAGTCTGCAGAGAGTTATTTGTAAAACTATTCAAACACCCACAAGGCATGGGCCTAGCCATTACCTTAATGCATCAGCATGGTATTTTAGCTTCTTATTTCCCCCAATGGCGTGAAGTCGTAGGGCAAATGCAGTTTGATTTATTTCATGCTTACACGGTTGATGAACACACCCATAAATTATTAAAAAACCTCTATTCTTTAACTCAAGATGGCATCAAACCAGATCAAAAACTCGCTGCAGATATTTTCGGTCGTTTTCAAGCTAAAGAGTCAATTTTATTCGCAGCATTGTTCCATGATCTTGCTAAAGGTCGAGGTGGTGATCACAGTAAATTAGGGGCTGTAGATGCCAAGCTATTTGCCAGCTTTCATGGATTAAAAAACTCACAACAACAGTTAATCAGTTGGCTGGTCGAGCAACACCTACTTATGTCTATTACCTCCCAACGAATGGACATTCACGATCCGGAAGTCATTAAAACCTTCGCTAAAACAGTCGGTAGCATCACCAAACTTGATGCACTTTATTGTTTAACCGTTGCAGATATACAAGCCACCAACGATGACCTTTGGAATGATTGGAAAGCCAGTTTATTAACAGACCTCTATTTTGCGACACGTAAAGCATTACGCAACGGACTTGAGAATGTATTACAGCTCAGAACGGTGGTCAGAGAACATAAGCAAGAAGCGTTAAGTATTATTAGTGAAGAAGCTGAAATTACCACTGAGCTAAATGACAATATTCAGCGACTTTGGAAAAGACTGCCATTATCATTTTTCAGTAATGCTGAACCCTGTGAAATAGCGAAATATTCTTTAGGGATACTTTCCCACCAACTGGAGCATGAAATAGGCTCAGAAAGTGATACTTCCTCTTTAATTTTAGTTGATGACAGTAACGTAAACGGCTGTAGTGACGTTTTTGTTTATACCAAAGACAGACCTGGATTATTTATTTCACTATTTAACACCTTATCGACCTTAAAAATTTCAGTGAAACAAGCCCAGATATCTCAGACAAAAGATGGCTATGTGGTTGAAGCATTCAAAGTACTCGATTTTGATGGCAAATCTATTTTTAGTGCCCAGCGCCGCAAACAAGTCACCTTAAAGTTACGTCAGGTCATTGATAACAATGTAACGCCACCGACCAAACGTCCATCAAGACATACGAAAAACTTCGATAATAAGCCAACCATTGAGTTCATTCACTCTAAGAAAGCTGACCGAACATTAGTGCATGTACTTGCTTTAGAAACGCACGAATTCATGGGGCAAATAGCCAGCGCTTTCAGGTCATTAGACTTAACCATTCATTCAGCAGCGATCAGTACCGTAGGAGAAAGAGCTGATAATGTGTTTGCATTATCAAATCAATATGGCTCACAACTCTCTGAAGAAGAGCAGATAGAATTGCAGGAAAAATTAGTTAAATCGATCACTTCAACCTTATAATTACCCCAATTAAGATTGTAACGAGCGATGTATGTCAGGCAGTAAAGTAAAAACAACACCTTATAGTTATTCGATTGAATATATTTTAGATCGGTCTCACTTTGAAGAAACCTTCGATGAGTCCGTCGAGATAAATACCAGCCCTAAACGTTACTTAAAAGCCTTAGCATTTGTTGTTGCGGGCTTTATGTTAACTGCAACTGATGTTAATCCCTATATTGCCTACTTTGCCATTGGTCTTGGTATCGTTGAAGGCTTACAAGTTCGATTTAATCGCGCATGGTGGTTGATGAGGCAGCTTATGAGTAAATCAGCGAGTAACCCTGTCAATCTTACTATCGATGAGCAAGGTATACACACCAAATCAGCCTATATCGATCATCAGTTACTCTGGAATGAAGTTTATCGCGTGTCAGAGACCGAGCAAGGCTTTCTTATCGCAACTAAAACCGCTAAACATTATATTTCCAAACGTTGTTTAGATACTGCTTCGATTGATTTTATCCGCCGCAAATGAACTAATTGATATTTATGTACACTAATCTATGCAATTGAAGATTAGCGATAGCTATTTTACTTCATGATAAAATCAGTATTAAAATAATGTTCAGAGGCTAAAAGTCATTTCCTCATTGGTTAGCCTCTAAAAATTAGCCATAAAATAATAGTTCTCATAAAGGAACATACTATGAAAAAAGCACTGCTTATTATCAGTTTGCTTACCACAAGCGGGTTCAGTAGCTTGGTAAGTGCTAACAACTTGACTCCACCGATTGATACCATCAATTCACTTACTGATGCATGCCAGAAGATCGCAATAGAAGATCAAGTAGATATCATTGAAAAACAACAATTCATAGTAGATTGCATAAATGCGCAGCTAATAGAAATGGGTTACCAACGTCTTAGCACTGAAGAAAAAATCATCAATGATGATTCCTCAAAAAACAGCAATAACGAAAAAAAAATACCTCGGTAACAAAATAAAAAACAAGTCAAAAGCAAAGTCACATCAGTATCAGTTTGTATCAATTGAGAGAAAGCAATTTAGCCAAATAACAATCAATGATAAAGTTACATTAATTCGAAATGTATTTTTAGCTTAGGTTATTTTTCTGATGTATCGATTGTTGCTCTTATTTGTCACTTTATACTCATTTTTCATGCCAGCTATGGCTGATGAACCGTGTCAAAATGAAGATGACTGTATTGTTGTCGGCGAGTGGGATATCAGCATAGCCTTGGGTTGGGGAAATAAAACAAATCCTGTAAATAACTATGACGATATCCCTATTTACGTCATACCTTCTATCGCCTATTACGGTGAAAACTGGTTCTTCGATAACTTCAATATTGGCTACACACTTACAGAGCAAGAAAGTTTCACCATCAATTTAGCAACGAGCTATAGTGATGAACGTGCTTTTTTCTATCGCTGGGATCCATCCAATATATTCACGACACAAACTTCCAGTGCTAATGCCACTGACATCCTCCCTTCTCGTAATGTTCACGTAGAAGAAGTGGAGCAACCAAATATTATTGATGAACTTGAAAATAGAAACTTCACAGTATACGGCGGAGCTGAACTGTTTTGGTATGGCAAATTAGGTATATTAAAGATTTTTGCTGCTCATGATCTATTAGATGTCCATAATGGTCAGGAAGCAGGGATTAGCTGGTCATACTCTTTAGCCATAGATAAATTCAGCTTTGATTTATCATTAGACGCCGACTGGAAAAGTTCAGAAGTTATTTCATATTACTATGGTATTAGGGAAAGTGAAAATGCATACTGGAGTCAAGAATATCAACCTAGCTCAGGCTGGAATAAAGCGATCGAATTAACAACCCGTTATAGCTTTTCACCGCGTTGGGATTTACTTATCGCCGCGCGCTATATCCAGTTAGCAGATGAAATAATTGACAGCCCTATAATTAATGAAGATTACTCAAGCTCCTATTTCGTTGGAGCTGCATACAGGTTCTAATCTTGTCATCTAGGCAAGAACAAAGGGTCTATCACTTTTTCGGTATATTAATACTGATATTTAGTGCTTTCTGTGTCAAAGCTGATACGCTTGAGACGCAAGCACAGCTTTCGGCTACGCCTCATTTATGCCTAAAAGACTCCCATGATATACATTGTGAGATGTCTATTGAGCTTAGTTGGCTGCTAAACACCGAACAACTCGTCTGCATAGTTTCAAACTATCAATCGATGAAGCGGTGGTGTAGTGATTCAGTTAATGAACATTCATTGCAAATTTCAGTTAAAACAAACCAAGACATTCATTTTGTCCTGGTAAATAAAAATAATAATAATGAATTGGCGGACGTAACCCTAAAAATCACTACAACGTCGGAACCCAAAGTTCGCAGACGTTACCGTAACCCTTGGAGTCTATTTTAATGGCAACCCCGCAATCAACTCATAGAGTTCTGTTGGTCGAAGATGATATTCGTCTTGCCAATCTAATTGTCGACTATTTAAAGTCACACGATATGCACGTTGAAGTTGAACGACGTGGCGATACCGTTTTAACACGATTAATTAGTTATAAGCCTGATATTATTTTACTCGATATCATGCTACCTGGACTTGATGGATTAAGCCTTTGTGAAAAACTACCAGACTACTTTGCTGGGCCAATATTGTTAATGAGTGCGTTAGGTTCACCAGAAGACCAAATCAAAGGCCTTGAATTAGGCGCTGATGATTATGTCGTTAAACCGGTGGAACCAAGTTTATTAGTCGCCCGTATAAACAATTTACTGCGTCGACAGGCTCAGCCTGCTAAACCAGAATCACATTGTTTAAGCTTTGGTAAGTTAAGTATTGACCCACATACTCAAGCTATTCGCTTAGGTAACACTGAAGTAGACTTAACCAGCCATGAGTTTGAACTATTGTGGTTACTTGCTTCACAAGCGGGACAAGTATTAAGTAGACAATATATTTATCAATATTTACTCAATATTGATTTTGATGGTAAAGATAGAAAAATTGACGTGCGAATTTCACGCTTGCGTAAAAAGCTCGGAGACAGTATTGAAACACCATTTAGAATCAAAACCGTTTGGGGACAAGGTTACTTATTCGCGCCAGAAGCGTGGAATAACTAAACCATAGAAGAATTTGAAAAGACTCTTCATTAGCCTATACCTATTACTTAGTTTAAGTATTTTAGGTATAGGCTGGACTTTAGATAGCCTCTGGCAGCAACAACTCGATGAACACGAGAATATAGACTCGCCTCTTATTGCCTTTGCTTTATTATTAGCGCAACAACCTAAAGATGTTCGACATCAGCAACTTTCGGTCATACAAGCCCAGCACCCCTACCCTTTAGCATTATTTGAAAAACACGAAATTGCACTCAGTGGTAGTGTCGAGTTTTCTGCTAACCAAATTGTGACAACGACGACTGATAAAAGCCATGAATTACAATTTATAGCTGTTGACGATCAAGTCCTTATGGTTGGTCCGATGGATATTGACCCTCGAGAAAAATTACGCGGTTTGTTTACTATTTTCTTTTATTTATCATTAGCTTTTGTTGCATTAATTTGGGTTTGGCCATTATCTAAAGATCTCAAAACCCTTAAGAGAGCCACTCAAAATTTTGGTGAAGCAAAATGGAATACGCGTATAGAGCTCAATGCGAGATCACAAGTAGCGCCACTGGCTAACACTTTTAATGATATGGCTCAGCATATCAGTGATTTGATTGAGAACCAGAAGCATCTTTCAAATGCGGTATCTCACGAAATCAGAACACCATTGGCAAGACTCAAATTTGCTCTCGCCTTACTACCTCAATATTGCTTACCAAATAGTGATGAAACTCGGAGACTAGAATTTCTTGATGAAATGCAAATGGATATCAAAGAAATGGAAGCCTTACTGCAAGAGCTATTAACTTACGCCAGTTTAGAAGTGCAGCAAGAACCCAGTTTTGAACAATGTGAATTAGTCTCAACCACTGAGGAACTGGTTAATCGTCTAGTGCCATTAAGCGATAAAAAAATACACTTTACTCACAAGATAAACGAACTTTGTATCATGGCAGAATTACCCTTAGTCGAACGGGCAATTCAAAATTTGATTACTAATTCCCAACGATATGCAGATATCGAAATTAACGTATTCTTAAGTTACAACGACACTCATGTATTACTGACGGTATCTAATGATGGAGATGCGATTCCAGAAGAAGATCAGGAAAAGTTATTCGAACCTTTTTATCGCAGTAAGTCACAACATCAGGGCAATAAAGGACACGGCTTAGGGTTAGCCATTATCAAGCGTATTATGCAGCGTCATAAGGGCTCTGTGTCACTAAAAAGCGATAATAAAATAACAGCCTTCACCTTAACTTGGCCTCGAATAAAGCGCTAAATTGGCCATAACGAAGCAAAACTGAAAAGTAATATCTACTCCTATCTTCATCCGGTAAGGTCTAAATCAAAGCTTAATCTAACGAAAAATCATTCAAATCAATTTTTTCTTCAGTAAGATCGCCTTCAACTGGCTCAACGTCAAAATTAAACTGAGGATTAACCAAAGCATGCTCTTCTTTAACCGCAATTTGATGCGCTTTAAATTTAGCATATTGCCTACGACGTTTCCGCTGTAAGCACAGCCTAATAATATTATGCTTTTGAGCATCAGAAAAGTGCAGCCAATTGAAGCGTTCATCCCTATTCCTTAAGCAGCCATTACAATAGCCCCGAGCGTCTGTTTGGCAGACACCGATGCAAGGACTGGGCACAGAGAGAAAGCTAAGTTGTTCCATATATTATTGTTAAGCCGATAAATTGATAAATGATTGAACGATTATTATTCTAACTTAGCACTTATTAACCAAAATGCCATATTCATGCATTTATATTCATCAAATAAATCATAGCGTAAGATTGGTTAACTCTGTTACTTTGGCTTAAACTAGTTATGATATTTACGTATTAATTAGCATCAAAACACCTTATTTATTATCAATCTGGAGTCACTTATGGTTTCCCGTTTACTGCTCTCATTTATTCTTATATTGGGGTTAAGTGCCTGCCAAAGCACTACAGGTAAGTCTGATTACGATACAAAATATGACTTTAATCAATTAACAACCTTTCACTTTATTGAAATACCAGAGCAAGGTGATCAATTAAGCGCTGAAAGGATTAGAGCCAGCATCCGAAACAACTTGTTAGCAAAGAACTTCACTGAACAACAAGAAAGTGACTTTGTTGTAAGCTATGCCTTCTTAACAAAAGAAAAGCCAAAAAGCTCAGGCCTTTCTATTGGGCTAGGCACTGGCACAAGTGGTAGTAATGGAAGCATTGGAGTTGGTACCAGTATGGGGATTCCAATAGGCAGTAACAGTGCGCAAATTCAAGTGATTCAAATCGATATAATTGATGCTAAAGAAAACAGGTTGATTTGGCGTGGTACCGACGAATATGACTTTGAATCCGGTGGCGATGAGAAAGTGGCTGAAACAACTAAAACTATCGATACTATTCTTGCTCAGTTTCCACCTCAGCCTTCAGTTAAATAAATAGCAGTAAATTACAGAAATAAAAAAGTCCGCAATTGCGGACTTTTTTGTATCTATATAATGTTAAAGATCTCTAATGAGCTTCAGCAAACAAATAGTTTAACCAGCCTTGCATTCTCAATAATACTTTACGAATAATCGAAACATGCGTGAAGTGCTCTGTATATATAGCAGCCTGACCCGCTACACCTGCAGGTAAACTAGTACGCAGAGTGTCATCATCTAACTCAATTAATACTAATGCTCTACCGCGGGTAAACAGATCATTTGAAGAACGTAATGAACCACCAAACTGGATTTCACCTTCAGCCATTGCTGGTAATACCTTAATGACTTTACCTTTGTGAACCACACCGGGCATAGAATCTAAGATAATTTCAGCATCATCACCAGCCTTTAATCGCAGCAGTGAGTTTTGCCAAAAAGCACCAGCGAAATAGCGGTCTTCATCAGGAATAAACGTCATTGCTGGACGCAGTGGAATTGGCACAGCCATTACACCAGCACGAAGTGCCATTTGAGTGACCATACCATCGACAGGCGCTTTAACTTCCGTTTGTTCTAAATTAAATACTGCAACATCAAGTTCAGCTTGCATCACTGCCACATCAGTATTAACACCGTCAATATTAGACTCAAATGCCAATCGATAACCGATTTCGTCAGCTAAAGCAGATTTATAAGATGCCTCTGCAGCCAAATATAATTGACGCTTATTATCTAATTCGATTTCAGAAAATGGAGAGTTCTTGCCACCTTTACGACGACCTTCATCATAACGCTCATAAGCTGACTTGGTTCGGTCTCTATTGGCTTCTGCTTGTGTTGAACGTGCAATTGAACTTTCCCATGCAGCTTCTAGCTGAGGCACAGCTTGCTTAGCATCTTCAAGTGCTGCTTGCTTTTCCTTCACGACAGCGGCAAAAGGAGTCGGATCAATTTTAAATAAGATATCCCCTTTTTTAACTGGGACATTCGGCTTCACATTAACTTCAACAACTAAACCTCTAACCGCAGGGTTAATAGGAATTGAAACGAAGTATTCTCGAGCGAATTTGGTATATGGATGGTTATAGTTCATCAAGACTAATAATGTACCAATGAGTGCTATACCACCTAAAACAGCTGTTGGAACTGTCCACTTGGTCAATGGGATCTTAAAAATCTTGAATATCGCAACACAAAAAGCGGTATAGGTTAAAATGAGTAGAAGATCCATATTACGCTCCTTGATCTTGCTTAGGTTCAGACTCTGGGCTTACAGGTGCTTTTTTCGAAGGCGTTTCTAAAGCCGCTAAACGCTGGCTCAAGTCACTTACCGTATCCATCAGCACTTTTACTTCACCTTCAAGAATAAGTTCACGTTTCTTCTCGTCACTAAATCCCCAACCTCTATCTTCTCGGTATAAAGTCGCCCAAATCCAAAGAAAAGGCCAAATAGCATGTAAGGTAAATAAACTGACCCAACCAGCAATATGTAAAGCATCCTGCTGTGGGTGGTTACGCTTTTTTGCTATTTCATATGGGATATCATGAATTGCGATAACGCCGTAGAAAATAACCAATGCTACAAAGAACAAAAGTCCTAGAGCAAAATAATCCAGAAACATATAACACTCCTATCATTAACCACGACCAAAAGTTAAATTAAGCAAACAAAACAACAACCTTAAGGTAACACAGCGCGATCAATAAAATAACCAATTAAATGGCTTTATTCGCTATATAAAAAGGAGTTTTCACGTGATCCTTTACACATTTATAGCTTTTGCTAATCAATCAAATATGAATAGAAGGTACACTTCCGTTGCTATTTTTTCCCCCTACAAGGTTAAATAATGAATAACAAAGTCCCTTTCATCTTTGGTACTGCTAAAACCGATGGTGCAGTTAAAGCAATGCTTCTAGGTTGTGGCGAGCTAGGTAAAGAAGTCGCTATCGAGTTACAACGTTTTGGTATTGAAGTTATTGGTGTCGATCGCTACCCCAATGCCCCAGCCATGCAAGTTGCACATCGCTACCATGTGGTAAACATGCTTGATGAAAAGGCATTACGTGACGTTATTGAACTAGAGCAACCGCATTTAGTTATTCCTGAAATCGAAGCCATTGCCACGCAAACTTTAGTTGCCCTAGAGCAAACAGGTATCAACATAATACCTACCGCGAAAGCAACTCAATTGACCATGGACCGTGAAGGTATTCGCCGTTTGGCTGCTGAAACCCTTGGCATTCCAACCTCACCATATTTCTTTTGCGACACGTTAACTGAATTCACCACAGCTATTAGCAAAATAGGTTTACCTTGTGTAGTTAAACCTGTGATGAGTTCGTCAGGTAAAGGTCAAAGCGTTATAAAATCGACCGACCAAATTGCTCAAGCATGGCAATATGCACAAGAAGGCGGTCGTGCTGGCGGTGGTCGCGTCATTGTTGAAGGTTTTGTTGATTTTGATTATGAAATTACTTTGCTTACCATCAGTGCAGTTAATGGCATTCATTATTGTGACGCTATCGGTCACAGACAAGAAGATGGCGACTATCGTGAATCTTGGCAGCCGCAGGCGATGTCTGAAATAGCATTAACTAGAGCACAACAAATCGGCGAGCAAGTAGTCACAGCACTTGGCGGTTATGGACTATTTGGTGTTGAGTTGTTTATCAAAGGCGATGAAGTGTACTTCTCTGAAGTGTCTCCAAGACCACATGATACCGGCTTGGTGACATTAATCAGCCAAGACTTATCCGAGTTTGCATTACATGTGAGAGCGATTCTTGGTTTACCTATCACTAAAATTAGACAACATGGTGCAAGTGCTTCAGCAGTTATTTTGGCTGAAGGGAAATCTGAAAATATTCGCTACCAAGGCGTCGCTGAAGCATTAGAGCAAGCTGACACTCAAATAAAATTATTTGGTAAACCTGATATTAATGGTCGAAGAAGATTAGGTGTTGCTTTGGCAAGAGACACTGATGTTGCCAACGCCATTGAAAAAGCTAAATCAGCCGCAGCTAAAATCCAAGTGATTTTTTAACTCACTGCGTGTTAATAACAATATTAGTGACAAAAAAAGCCTAACTTCAAGAATGAAATTAGGCTTTGTTGTTTGGGTTTAGGTTTAGGTTTGCAATTGGGTATGAGTTTAATAAGCTTTCTACATGACATTCTAATTTCATAACACGCTAAACTGGACCCCAAAGGTTAATTTACTTTGTTGCAGTTTTTACCTTGTAAAAACTGTCCCACATTATTGACTGCAATATCGAGTAGGTTTGACCGTGCTTCTAATGTCGCCCAAGCAATATGTGGGGTGATGACAATATTTTTTGCTGACAACAATGGGTTATCTACAGCTGGCGGCTCACTTGATAACACGTCAACAGCAGCAAAGAGTTTATTGGCATTGAGTGCTGTTGCAAGTGCTAACTCATCCACTAATCCCCCTCTTGCGGTGTTAATTAATAAAGCTTTAGCTTTGAATAACGTAAGGCTCTGATTATTGATCAGATTATCGGTAGCTTGATTAAGCGGACAATGTAGCGACACAATATCTGATTGCACTAATAGATCGCCTAACGGTTGCCACTCTATACCGTCGGGTAAGTCACTCTTTCGAGCTGAAGTATTGATGATAACGTTCATATTGAAAGCGAGTGCTAACTTGGCAACTTGTTGTCCTATGTCACCGTAACCGACAATACCGATGGTTTTATTTTTAAGTGATGTTAATGGTGCTAGGGTAAAACAAAAGTCTCTTGATTGACTCCACAGCCCCTGATTAACCGCTTTATGGTGCAAGTCTACCTGTTGCGTATGTTGTAGAATCAATGCAAACACCATTTGCGCAACTGCATCTGGTCCATAAGCAGGAACATTAGTCACAACAATATTCCGAGATGCTGCTGCGTTAATATCAACAACATTAGTCCCTGTCGCTGTGACACCAATATAATTGAGTTTGGGACAATGGTGGATGACATCTGCACCAATAACGGCTTTATTGGTTAAAACGACCTCTGCATCTTGGCAGCGAATAATAATGTCTGCAGCGTCAGTGTGATCATATACCGTCAAATCACCCAGTTTAGCTAAGGATGACCAACTTAAGTCACCTGGATTTAGGGTGAAGCCATCAAGCACCACTATTTTCATGTTCGGTCACCTAATTAAAATTTGAACTCTAGACCGACATTGGCCTGTCCTTGCCACATAACATCAGCAGAGATATGCCATAAACATTCATTAGGACCACAAAAGAAAGTGTTATCTGAATTAACAAAAGTGGCATAACCGCGAACATCGGCAAATAAGGCGACTTGAGGTGTTATTTCATAAGCAACACCACCACCGAAGCCCATTGAAAATTTTGTTTCGGTCGAAAAGTCATTTCCTGGACGCATATGAGTAACGCCAGCGCTCACAGTGACATACGGTTTGAAATTACCGTTGGGGAAAAATAAACTCCCACCGACATGGAAGTAGTCAACGTCGAGATCAGTGAACACATCAGAAGTAAATGAACTACTTCTTAAGTCAGTTTGTTGAGAGCTGTAAAGAAAATATATGTTACCTGGATCATTAGTGGTCACACCGACCATGACCCCATAATGTTCCGATTCTGAAATTTTCAGGCCCCCTGTTGATTCTGGAATACTAACATCACCAATATCGAATTCGCTGCTGCCAAAACTATATCCACCAAATGGGGAAACAAAGACTTCAGCATCTGCAGAAGTCGATAACAAAGCCAAACTAACTAAACTTACCGTTGCGATTAATTTCATGTGCCACTCCCTGTAAAACATTATGCCTAATTTTTAGTTATTATCTTAAGCTGATTCCATTGGTATTCATTTCATTCCTCGAGACGTTTTTACGGTCTCGTATGCGGATTGAATATCCTGTGCTTTAGTTTTCGCAAGCTCCATCATCTCTTGAGGTAAACCTTTTGCGACCAACTTATCTGGATGATGCTCATTCATTAACTTTCGGTAAGCACGTTTAATTTCTTGATCGCTTGAAGACTCTTCTTTTCCTAACAACGAATAAGCGTCACCCAACTGCATGGCATTGCCGTTAGCCGATTGATGGTGGTGAAATTCTGCTTGCCATCGATTAAGAAGCGCATCTAAGTGTTCTTGCCCTAAGCCTAGCTCCCTAGCAATCGTCGATAAAATTTGTTTTTCTTTACTGTGTAATTCACCATCAGAAAGCGCAGTTTGAATTTGAATCTCAAGGAACATTTGTAAAATTTCACGTCGACCTTGAGTCATTGCACGGAATTCACGTAATGTAGTCACTAAATCAAAATTGGCGTCACGACCATTTTTAAATGCCACTTGCGCATCACGTCTAGCATCACCGGTTAGCTTCATTTGATCCATCAGCATGCTAGCAATACGAATATCGATATCGGTTACATGACCTGAGGCTTTGGCTACGTGGCCCATAACAGTAAAGGTGGTATTAAAAAATTGCGCTTGACGCTCATGTCCTTTACGCATCATATCGGCAAAGCCTTTGCGTTTATCAAACATATGTCCTAACCACAAGCCCAGCAATGCGCCGAAACCTTTGCCGAACATATAACCGATACAAAAACCGAAGAACTTACCCCAAATACGCATTTATTTTCCTGCTAATTCTTTATAACAAAGTTAAAGCTTTATGCTTCACTTAATGATCTTGTTGATACGTCGCTTACACAAATGATAATCAATATCTAGCGTGTAATATGCTGTGTTAATTGCTCTAACCGTTCAATGGTACCGACATCACACCAATAACTCTTGCTGTGTGCACCTATTATTTGACCTTGTTCCATCTTTTCACGTAACAACGGGCCTAATGCTTGCTTGCCTTCTGGCAGAGATTTAAACATTTTAGGGTGATAAATACCCATTCCTGAATAGGTCAGCTTGGTTATTCCGTCTTGCGCTAACTGGTTATCAATTATAGCAAAGTCGCCATTAGGATTATGCAGAGGATTATCGACTAACCATAAAAAAGCATCTAACGCTGAATTAGTATTTAATAATGCTATAGCCTGCTTAATATCTGGTAATTCCTCGATAAATATATCGCCATTGATAAGCATAAATGGATCGTCACCTAACAAGCTTAAAGCCTGCTTAATACCGCCAGCAGTTTCTAAGGCAACTTCTTCAGCGCTGTATTCAATTTTGATATTCCATTTACTGCCATCTCCAAGCTCTTCAACCAACTTGTGTCCTAGCCAAGCATGATTAATCACCACAGTATTAACCCCAATGCGACTCAGTTTCTCTAGGTGATAAACAATTAACGGTTTACCTGCCGCTGATATAAGTGGCTTTGGCAAAGTATCAGTCAGAGGTCTTAACCGCTCTCCTCGACCCGCCGCCAAAATCATTGCTTTCATGTGTGTAATCCCCAAATCTTACCAATCCAATCTCAACCCTATACCAACAACGTTTTCAGCACCGCTTTTATAAGAAAGTATTTATTAAATAGTGCTAATTAAAGAACTGGTGAATCTAATTTAAGTGCAACTGCACTCACTACTTTATTCTGAATCAGATGACTAAAATCTTTCAGTTCTGGGTATAAAGCGGCAATATCAACAATATAAGTAAGCGTTAATGGAATATCTTTTAAGTAGCCAGGTTTACCGTCACGAAGATTCAGCCTCGCAAAGATACCCGCTGCTTTTATATGTCGTTGCAAACCCATTAAATCAAACCATCGCTGATATTGCTCAAAGTTGACAGTTTTAGGGAATAACTGGTTGTCGATACACAATGTGTAATGCATATGCTTGAGCGTATCAATAACTTCATCAGGCCAACGAACATAGCAATCTCTTAACAGCGATACTGCATCGTAAGTTACAGGCCCCACGACAGCATCTTGAAAGTCAATCAAGGCCAAGCTATTTTTATTTATCAGAATATTTCGGCTGTGGAAATCACGATGCATACCAACTTTAGGTTGCTCAACAGCACTATTAATTAAGACTTGAAAAGCATTATTAATAACGTCTTCTTCTACCTCGCTAATTGATAACTGCAAGTATTCATTCAGTAACCACTCAGTAAATATCCCTAACTCCCGTTCAACAAAAATATTGTCATACGAGGGTAAATTACTTTTTTCAGTCGCGGTAACTTGCGCAACCTTTGGCAATAACCTCAATGCTTTTTGATAATAATCTGCAACCGTTTGCTCTGTTAAATAGGATAATAGCTGATCATCACCCAAATCAGACTGCAAAACAAAGCCGTTAATGTCATCTTTAGCAATTATTTCTGGCACGATTAACCCAGCTTTGGCATAAGCTTTAGCAACGTCAATAAAAGGTTCTATAGGAACAAGCTCAATAGGTGAGTCTGAGACTATATAAGTGTTTGCTAAATGTTGAACGCGGAAATAACGTCGAAAACTAGCATCACCGCAAATCAGCTCAAGTGACACATCTGTCTTAAAATATTGACTTAACCACTTACTCAGTAAAATAAATCTTGTATCAGATAAACTCATCTCAATGGCTCTTATTGGAAAATTGCTTTATTATAGCCAACATAACATTTGGAAACAGCTAAAGATAAAATGATAGCTGTGGCTTCTTTCGATTCATTTTTCTAGACTAAGAATTCATAATCATTAATTAAAATGCATATCCGCTACCTTCTGGCATTAAGCCTGTTACCAAACCTCGTTTTAGCACAAGAGGCCACTGAAAAATCAGCGGCTCAACTTCAATGTGCAATTAACCCACCCGTCTCAAGTTCAGTTAATGATAGAGAAAAACTGCCTAATATCTCTGAAGAAGATATTGTTATTTTCTCGGATCGTTCAGAAGCTGCAATGGGAGATAAAGCGCATTTTTCAGGTAATGTCAGTTTTAGTCAGGGTTCACGTCATATTAGTGCTGATGAAGCGATATTAGACCAAAAGAATGAGCAATTAGATGCGAAAGGTAATCTACTGTTTAGTGATGAGTTGTTTACCGTTACTGCTGACTCACTCAATGCGCAAATGCAAACCAGCAGTGCAACTCTTGATGGTGCTAAATATTGGCTACATGGGCAACAAATCCATGGTGATGCTCAACAGTTAAAGATTACTGAACAAAATAACTTAGAGTTACGCGAAACCAATTTTACCACTTGTCCACCTGGGGATACTTCCTGGTTGCTTGAAGCGAAAGAAATTCGTATTGATAGCAGTGAAGAGTGGGGAGAAATATGGGAAGCCAAGCTACGAATAGGCGATGTGCCTGTGATGTACATCCCTTATATGACAGTACCCATTTCAGATAAAAGAAAGTCAGGTTTACTGTTTCCAAGTTTTAGCACAAGTACCACTAATGGTGTTGAAGCCAGTGTGCCTTACTATTGGAATATTGCTCCAGAATATGACTTAACCTTCACCCCGACTTATATGTCATCTCGCGGTTTTTATACTAAGACCGAATTTCGCTATTTAGCCGGTGAAAACCAAGATGGACAGCTCAATTTCGAATACTTGGGTAATGATGACAAACTTGATAATAGCCCTGACCGATACCTATATCATTGGCGTCACCAAGGCGCTATCAACGAAAATTGGCGCGTACAAGCTAACTTTACTGACGTTTCAGATAATAACTACTTTAATGATTTGAATTCTGACGTTAATCGTTCAACCGATAATCAACTCTCACGCATTGGTGAAATCAGTTATTTTGAACGGGACTGGGATTTCAATATGCGCGTGCAGGATATAAAAGTCCTCGGCGAAGATGAAGTACCATACCAAGTCATGCCACAGCTTAATTTTAATTACCAAACAAATGACTTTTGGAATCAATTAGATTTTAAATTCAATTCAGAATTAACCAACTTCCAGCATAAAGAAAACGAATACTCTACTGCGACTCGTTTTCATATGGAGCCGAGTATCAGTTGGCCTATACAAGGACCTGCAGGCTCTTTGACTAGTGAAGTTAAATTGTTGCAAACCCAGTATTGGCAAGAAGATAATGAAAGCGATTTAGACCTCGATGATACTGTCAGCCGGACCATCCCACAGGTTCGTATTCAAGGCCTGATTAATTTCGAACGACAAATGGAAATGTTTAGCACTAGCTATAAGCAAACATTAGAACCGCAATTTCAGTATTTATATGTTGGTTATGAAGATCAATCAAACATTGGAATTTATGATACAGCCCAATTACAAGAAGATTATTTTGGTTTGTTCAGGGACCGCAGGTTTTCAGGTTTAGATAGAATTGCAGATGCTAACCAAATGACCTTAGGTGTCACCACTCGCTTATTTGATGAAGCGAATGTAGAGCAACTTAAATTCAGCATCGGGCAAATAATTTTCTTCGATGACAGTAAAATTAATAATATTGGTGATTTTGAAGCAGCTCCCTCAGCCTCTGTACTAGCAACAGAAATTGATGCAAATATCTATCAAGATTGGTTCATTAGTGGTGCAGTTCAGTTTGACACTGAACGAGGCGAGAATAAGAAAAGTGAAGTGACATTAGATTTTCGCCCCAATAATGATAAATTACTACAGTTCAGCTACCGCTATGTACCCGATTTACTTAACACTAACACCAACGATAGAGTTAATATTTCTCAAATAGGCATGCGAACATCTTGGCCTTTAAGTGATGACTTATATTTCGTCGGTAATTTTTATTATGATCTTAATGAATCGAGAAATATTGAAACCTATACCGGTTTTCAGTATGAATCTTGTTGCTGGGCATTACGCTTAAGTTATCATTACCGTATCAAAACCAATTACGACGATGATTTAAACCCAAGTCTTGATGCAAGAGAAGAATTTGAAAGTGGTGTATATCTGAACTTCATCATCAAAGGTTTAGGTGGTTCAGGGCCTTTAGGTGTCGAAGACATGCTAAATGAAGGCTTATTTAACTACCGTAAACCACTTTACTTGAGGAATTAGACATCATTTGTGATAGATTGCTGAACCTAGTGGAAAACAAATAGTCCTATTAAAAGACAACAACACTGTAATGGCTTAAATACCACTGCAATTAAAAATTAAAAGTGCCAAGGATTTCGTGGATGAAACACTGTAAGAAAATGATTTTTGCTTTATTTACTATGGCTATAAGCCAAGTAACCTTAGCGGTACCAGTCCAACTGGATAGCGTAGCGGTACAAATTAATGAAGGTATTATTCTAGACAGCGAAATCACTCACATGGTGGCGTCAGTAAAAGCAAATGCTGAAAAGGCTGGTCAAGGTCTTCCTTCAGATAATGCTCTTCGCACCCAAGTTATTGAACGTCTAATCCTAACGCATTTACAAATGCAAATGGCTGAACGTATTGGCTTATCAATTGGTGATTTACAGCTTGATCAAACCATAGAAAATATCGCTAAAGAGCAAAAGCTTTCTGTGTCACAAATGCAACAACAAATTGAAAGCGAAGGAATGAGCTTTGGTCAGTATAGAGAACAGTTGCGTGAAGAGATTACCTTAGGTGAAATACAACGTATTCAAGTTCAACGTCGTATTCAGGTCTCGCCACAAGAAATCAGTAACCTGGTAAAAATGATCCAGGAACAAGGTTTAAAAGATGTCGAGTTTCAAATCGGTCACATCTTAATCGAAGTACCCAACAACCCCACAAGTGAGCAACTTGAAGCTTCGAGTAAACGAGCTAATATCGTCCTAGGGCGTTTAAATGAAGGCGAAGATTTCCGTAGAACGGCTATTGCTTCATCTTCAGGACCAAAAGCACTTGAAGGTGGTATCTGGGATTACATGAGCGTTAATGAAATGCCTACCCTATTTGCAGAAGTTGTCACTGATGCAAAAACAGGGGATGTAATCGGACCGATTAAAAGTGGTTCAGGCTTTCATATCGTTAAGATAATGGATGCTCGTGGACTACAAACAAAAGAAATTAATGAAGTAAGATCACGTCATATACTATTGAAACCTTCACCAATTTTGTCAGAAGAAAGAGCCAAAGCTATGCTGGAAAGCTTCCTGACACAGATCCGGGCTGGTGAAGCTGACTTTGCAGCACTTGCGCGCCAGTACTCTGAAGATCCTGGTTCAGGAGCAAAAGGTGGTGAGTTAGGTTGGGCAGAACCTACAGTATATGTTCCTGAGTTCTCTCAGATGTTAGCAAGTATTGAAGTTGATGAAATCAGTGAGCCATTCCGAACAACACACGGATGGCATATTGTGCAACTTGAAGAAAAACGAAAAACTGATGCTACAGATCAGTTCAACAGCAATCGTGCTCACCAGTTAATTTATCGTCGTAAGTTCAACGAAGAACTTCAAAACTGGTTAGATGAGATGCGTACAGAAGCTTATATTGAAGTTTTTGAACAAGAGAGTACACGAGGTTAACTTAACTGAATGACAATGCGCATTGCGATTACGCCGGGTGAACCGGCAAGTATCGGCCCAGATCTTGTTATAAAACTCGCTCAACAGGCATGGCCTGTTGAGTTAGTTGTTTGTGCCGATCCTGATTTATTAACAAGCCGCGCTAAAATGCTCGGTTTACCACTTAATTTAAAGCCTTATCAGCCGACATTGCCTGCCAAGCCTCAAGAAGCTGGCACGTTAACGATTGCCCCTTTTACATTGGTTGCTGATGTTGAGTGCGGAAAATTAAACGAACTAAATAGTGAGTATGTGGTCGACACCTTGCGCTACGCAGGTGAAAAGAACATGACAAATGAGTTTGCAGCTGTAGTAACGGGCCCTGTACACAAAGGGATTATTAATCAAGCTGGTATTCCATTTAGCGGTCATACAGAATTCTTTGCATTACAAGCTAACTGTCAAGATGTGGTGATGATGCTGGCTGCGCCTGGATTACAAGTCGCGCTGATGACCACCCACATTCCTTTAGCTTATGTTGCAAAAGCGATTACGCGAGAACGTTTACATCATATCATTCAAATTTTGCACAGTGATTTAGTGCAGAAATTTGGTATTACTTCACCCAAAATATACGTATGTGGTCTTAATCCACATGCTGGTGAAGATGGACACTTAGGCCGAGAAGAAATAGATATCATGATCCCAGCTCTAAACGAGTTAAGAGAACAAGGTATTGATATTGTGGGTCCATTACCTGCGGATACATTATTCCAGCCTAAATACTTACAAGAAGCAGATGTGGTTCTTGCTATGTATCACGACCAAGGACTTCCAGTGCTTAAATCTCTAGGCTTTGGGAAATCGGTTAACATAACCTTAGGTCTTCCGTATATCAGAACTTCAGTCGATCATGGCACAGCTTTAGAGCTAGCTGGAACGGGTGAAGCAGATTGCGGTAGTTTTACCTGTGCATTAAATAAAGCCATTGAATTGGCCTCAAAAGTAAGTAGTTAAATTTCAATGAGCAATAAAGTACATTTAGGCCATACGGCCAGAAAGCGTTTCGGGCAAAACTTTTTAACTGATGAAAGTGTTATCAGTAGAATCGTCGGTGCTATCTCTCCAGACAATGACCATGTCATGGTTGAAATTGGTCCTGGTTTGGGCGCACTAACTGAGCCTGTGGCAGAGTCAGTAGACAGCTTAACCGTAGTTGAGTTAGATAGAGATCTTGTAGAGCGTTTAGAGAACCACCCAGTGTTGAAGCATAAGCTTAATATCAACCAAGGTGACGCACTTAACTTCGACTTTAGCCAACTTCAGCAAGACGGTAAGAAGATGAAAGTGTTTGGTAACTTACCTTACAACATCTCAACTCCATTGATGTTTCATTTATTTGAGTTTGCTGAAATCATTGAAACAATGCACTTTATGCTGCAAAAAGAAGTGGTATTACGTCTTTCAGCAAGCCCTGGCACCAAAGCTTATGGCCGCTTGACGGTTATGGCGCAATATTACTGTAAAGTTGTTCCAGTACTTGAAGTACCACCTGAAAGCTTTACGCCAGCGCCTAAAGTTGATTCAGCTGTAGTACGTTTATTACCTTTCGATGTTAAACCGTTTCCATGTAAAGACGTCACGGTGTTAAGACACCTGTGTACAACCGCCTTTAACATGCGCCGTAAGACATTACGTAATAACTTAAAGCACATGATAACGGATGAAGAGTTCAGCGCTCTTAAAGTAGATTCAACGCTACGACCGGAGCAAATCAGTGTCGAGCAATATGTTGCACTAGCAAATTTAGTTTGCGACAAAAAATAGTTAACCCCAAGGGCACTTTCCATTAAAGTGCCCTTTTGCTTTTAGGAAAAAAATGACCTCTATCGCCTCGAATATCAAAATAAAAGTTGATACTAAATACCTAGAACAGCAATCCTCAGCTGAAGAACAAAAATTCCTTTTCAGCTATACCATTACGATAATCAATCTCAGTGAAACTCCAGTCACACTAAAAGATCGCCATTGGATAATTACTGATTCAAATGGTGAGAAAAGTGAAGTTCAAGGTCCTGGTGTAGTCGGTGAAACCCCCACAATTGAACCCAATACGGCATATCAATACTCAAGTGGAACAGTAATGGAAACGCCTGTAGGCTTTATGGAAGGCTCATACGGAATGGTCACTAAAGAAGGAGAGCTTTTTAAAGCGACGATTCCCACTTTTAGATTAGCTATTCCAGGTATTCTTCAATAATCTTATGGCACATTATTTTGTTGGTGATATACAAGGCTGTTTTGAAGAATTGCAACTCATCCTCGCTAAAGTCGACTTCAACCCATCCAAAGACGAATTGTGGGCAGTAGGTGATTTGGTTGCACGAGGTAATGGATCATTACAGACTCTGCGTTACTTAAAATCTTTAGATGCCAGTGCCAAAATCACATTGGGTAATCACGATTTACACCTTTTAGCCCTCAACGGCAAAGTAAAAAGACCTAACCCTAAAGATCACCTTGATGAGCTTCTGAAAGCTGATGACTTGCCTCAGTTAATCGATTGGATCCGCAAACAACCACTAGTTCAAACGCTACCTTCCCATAATGTGATTATGACTCATGCCGGTGTTCCACCCCAATGGGATCTAGAAACACTATTAACTGAATCAAAAGCAGTCAGTGAAGCATTACAAGAAGATGATTATATAAAATCACTTATCGCTAAAATGTACACTGATGAAGCTGATTTATGGGATAGTAAATCAACGGGTTTGGTTAGATTACGTTACTGTATAAATGCCTTAACTCGGATGCGCTATTTGAATACCGATGGCAGTTTAGATTTTCTATGCAAGACACCGATTACAGAGAAGTCTTCAGAACTGACACCATGGTTTGAATTTGACTCTGAATTAAAGCGAAGCCACACTCTCGTTTTTGGTCACTGGGCAGCATTAATGGGTGTTGTTAATCAACCTAATATGCAAGCACTAGACACTGGTTGCTGTTGGGGTGAACATTTAACCCTATGGCACTTAGAAACTAATGAAAAAATTGAACAAAATAAAATATATAATTAAGAAAACATTAAACTTTCCATTAACAAAGCCGATACAGTTTACAGATCTCAACTGATCATATTACCCTGAGTGATCAAAGAGATAAATTCGGGATAAAATAATAACAGCCGGAGTATGCTATGAAATTTAACGTTGCCACCAGAGTAATTGGCGGTTTTACTGTTGTTACTCTTCTTTTAATCGTATTAGGTGGCGTATCTTTGCTTACCAACAATACAATTAAAGACAGTACAACCACCTTACAAAAAATCAGTTTACCTGCACTTATTACTACCGGTGAATTGACTGAAAATTTAAGTGGTCAACAAATTCAAATCCTTTTTGGCTATTACACCGATCAAGCTTCTAAAATCCCTGCTGTAAAAATAAATATCAAAAACCAGTCTGCGGAATTTGGAAACAAGTTAAACAAATTATCGAGTTTAGTCTCTGACAAACAAGAGTTTTCAGCTAACCTTTCTCAACTTAAACGTAGTTATGCCAGCTATGAAAAAAATAGTGCTTTGATGCTGCAAGAGCATGAAAGTGCACTAATCAAACATGAAAAGTTAGTCACTCTGCGTGATGACTTAGAAAACAGTGCAGATGATGCTTCTTCAATTTTGCTCGACCTCATAGATTTAGAAATGAGCGATGACGTAACAGAGCAAAGCATTGCAGCATCAGCCGGTGTGGTCGATAGTAATTTTATTAATATTATTACTACAATCTATGATCTCGTCGCGGCAACAGATAACAGCAAATACAATGTCATTGTTAAAGAACTTGAGTATATGCTCAGTGATACACGAGCAAAAATAGACCATATTAATTTACAAGGTCGTGGCATTATTAGTGATGGAACTCTTGATGATTTAAACGCTGAAAGTTCAGCGGTATTTGCATTAGTCAATGGTAACAATTCAATTGTGGCTCTTAAAGGTCAACAACTAAAGCATGATCAAGCAGCGGTTAAAATGCTGGCAGCTACCGATAAAGATCGCTTAGACCTTAACGCTAAGATGCACAACCTAACCAATAATATCGAAAATTTTACGACTGACATTAGTAATAGCGCCATTGACAATATCGACTCTGCGAGTTTAAAAACGATGTTTGTGGTTATTCTAGCCATTTTCGTCTCTATCGTGGTTAGCATTGCCGTTGTTAAGCCATTAACCCGCTCTCTTGAACGTGTTAACCGTGCATTAAATATCTTAGCTTCAGGTGATTTAACCTACAAACTTGATGATACTGGCCATGACGAATTTGCTCAATTAGCTAAAAATTGTAACAGCCTAGTCGATAGCTTAAGTAATCTAATTGTCGGTATTTTGGACCGTTCAAATCAATTGGCAGCGGCAGCTGAAGAAACATCAGCAATTACCACTCAAACAACCTCAAGCATTCAAGAGCAAAAAAGTCAGGTTGACCAAGTGGCTACAGCAACGACTCAACTTAGCTCAAGTGCTCAACAAGTTTCAATGAGTGCAGACCAAGCCCTAGAGCAAATAAAGCAAGCTGACCAAGAAACTCAGCATATGCGTAAGCTTGCTGAAGAGAATAAAGTTACGATTCTTGCCCTTGCTGAAGAAGTGGGTAAAGCTGCGACAGTCATTAATAAAGTTCATACAGATAGTGCTTCTATCGGCTCGATTCTTGATGTGATCCGCGCTATAGCCGACCAAACTAACTTATTAGCACTCAATGCTGCAATTGAAGCTGCCCGAGCGGGTGAACAAGGTCGCGGTTTCGCCGTTGTCGCTGACGAAGTCAGAAATCTTGCTTCTAGAACACAGAAATCGACTAGCGAAATTCAACAAATGATTGAAGTACTGCAGCAAGGTGCTCAACAGGCGGTTTCTGTAATGGAGCTTGGACAAACACAAGCAACTAGCTGTGTCGATAAGACTGAACAAGCTAATCTAGCTTTAGAGACGATTAGTCAATCAGTGCATAAAGCTTATGACTCTGGAAACCATATTGCTCATGCAGCCCAAGAACAAAACCTTGTGAGCCAGCAAGTATCCGAAATGTTAGAGCACATTGCTGCAATTTCAGAGGAAACTGCGACAGGTGCAGATCAAACCGCCCAATCTAGTCATCAGGTTGCAATGCTCTCTGAAGAGCTACAAAGCTCTGTGAGAGAATTTAAAGTTTAACGAACACACGCCAAGTAAAACACAAAAAAGGCTCTTAGGAGCCTTTTTTAATGGGTTAAATCCAAGTATATAGTTTGTTTACAAGCTGAATTTTTAAAATAAAAAATTGCGATGAGTTTGCCATAAGTAGCATGAGACTTTATTAGGACAGTAAGCGTATTCTGCTACCAAACTCAACAACATAAGCTGATTTTATAAATAGAGGGCTAAAATATATCATTACCGCGGCGATGATTATCTGGAGCTTGTTCATAAACAAAAAAACCGCCATAGGCGGTTTTTTATTTAGCGGTATAAAACTGAAACAGTGGACAACTCATACGAGCTATTCACCGCCATTGATACGGTTTTGTACTGCAGCAGTAATAGCACTACCGCTATGACCATTGGCATTAGCCCAATCAAGAATACTTTGACCGTCAGCTTCTGCTTGGCTTAAATCACCAGCAGGAAGACGTTTAGCAATGTACTCACCAACTTCAAAAGAATTTGAGTTGTAAGCTGTTCTTAATAAGCTACTACCATCACAAGAAATACCAGAATAAATATTGCGTAACTTTACACGGCTTTCTTTTAATTTTTTACGTAGGCGGTTTTTGTCATTAGATTTAACGTAATCACAAATGTTAGCTACGAGTTGATCAGTATTAGCAACGGCAGGGATTGACACAGAAGATGCTGCAATTAGGACGGCTACGGCCACAGGCATTAGACGCATCTGACACTCCTTTAAAGGTATTATTATTTTCAACTTACCATCGAGGGTAAGTATCTATTCAGGGTAAAACAGCCAACAATTTAACATTATTTAACCATGGTGTTAAAGCTATATTGCAATTGTGCTGCATTTATTTCTGTAACCTTATCTTGCAACTTCCAGCTTCCATCATCCCATTCAGGAAAAAAGGTATCGCCATCAACAGTTAGCTCAATGAAGGTTAGATACAATATATCGGCCAATGGTAAAATTTCTTGATAGAGTTGACCGCCGCCAATAACAACTAATTCTTCACAATCACCAGCAATTTGCTTTGCTGCAGCAAAAGAGTTTACACATGATACCCCTTCAATCTGATAATCAGCCTGACGGGTAATCACAATATTGTGTCTTCCAGGAAGAGGTCTTCCAATTGATTCGTAGGTTTTGCGCCCCATAACTACCGGTTTGCCCAGCGTCATAGCTTTGAAATGTTTTAAATCTTCTGGCAAGTGCCATGGCATTTTATTGTCTTTGCCGATTACGCGGTTATTGGCCATAGCGGCAATCATTGCGATGCGCATGTAAAATCCTTATAAATGCTAAAAAATTTTAAATAATAGGTCTGGTTCGATAATAAACAAGTGATGGCATTGCTAGTCCAACAGCTAAAGCACCAAGTATAAACACGGTTTTCAAGCCGTTTGCGATAACTATTGATGTTAAATCACTGCTAACTTGTTCTTGCACATTTAATTGCACTATCGCGATTAAAGTATTATATGCATATGTTCCTGGAACCATGGGGATGATAGCCGCTACTGCGTACATTAACGGGGGGGCAAGGTGACGTTTAGCAAATTGTATTGTAACAATGCCGACTAAAGCTGCTGCCGTGAAAGTTGCCCATTCAATCGGCATGTCAATATGCATTAGCAAAGTTCTAGCACTATGACCGATTGCGCCAGCGATAGCGCAATAAGGTAAAAATCGCTTTGGTACATTAAATACCATGGCAAAACCTACCGCAGGGATTGCTGAAAATAACGCATCATGCAGTAGTTCTAAAATGAGGTTCATGGAAGCAGGCTCCCTCCGAGTGACATAGCAAGAGTAATGCCTATGACGGTAGAGAGCGTTAACAGTGTTGCCAAGCCCCAGCGAGAAATCCCGACATTCATATGGCCTTTAACCATATCAGAAATCGCATTTATCATCGGAAAACCTGGCACTAACATCAGTACACTTGCTGCCATAGGGATTTTAGGGGTGCCGGTCAAATCGACCACGTAACCTACTTGAGCAATTAACGTCGTAATAAAAGCCGTAATAGCAAATATTATCAATAAATTAAAATGCTTACTCACTAAGAACAAACGCACAGACATACCAACAGCAGAGGCAAAAAAAGTAATCACACTTGCTGCTAAATCGCCGCCAAAAAGATGACAAAAACTGGCGCATGATAAGCCAATCATTAAGATGACGTATTTTGCTGGATAGCTTTTAGGTTCAATTCGATTTAAACGTCTTTTAACTTGTTTGGTTGTATAAACACCACGTTCTGCAAGCAAGCAAATTCGCTGCACTTCACAAACTACCATCATATTGATGCCATGCGCGCGGATACGTCTTGTGGTGGTGATGCATCGCCCATGGGCTAAGCTGGTTAACACGAGAGAATTGGAAGAGATTGAGAGTTCAACACTAGCGAGACCTAGTGCTTTACCTAAGCGCTGACTGATCTCTTCAACAAGATCAGATTCAGCACCATAGGCTAAGAGTAATTGTGCACTTCGTACAACGAGACGAGTGATATCATTTTGAGTTTCTGCGTACACTTGTCTCTCTTAAATACTCAAAGTTAACGTTGGTAGATAATTTCTACATCGTAATCATCATCATCGAAGTCATCATCAAGGTCATCGTCACCTTTGAAGTCTTCATTAACTGATTCAACACTAGTCTCATGGTAGTTATCCCACTTAAACTCAACTTCGTCATCAGGGCTAGTACCTTCATCTTCGGGAGGCAACGAAGTAATGAAGTCTAATAACTTTAAGCTGATTTCTTTGGTATTGATTCGGTTAAATGCAGACATGGTGTAAATGTCGCCTTGCCAATCCATTTCTTTAACAATACGATCCATTTTTTCAGCAAGCTCATCTTCTTGCAATAAATCGATTTTATTAAAGACTAACCAACGCGGCTTAGCAGCAAGCTTCGGAGAGTACTTCTCAAGCTCTGCAACAATTGAACGCGCAGATTCGACTGGATCGCTACCATCGATTGGATCGATATCGATAATGTGCAATAACACTCGACAACGCTCTAAATGTTTCAAGAATCGAATACCAAGTCCTGCACCATCAGATGCACCTTCGATCAATCCAGGAATATCGGCAATAACAAAGTTTTGACCAGGTCGAGGACTGACAACGCCCAAATTTGGCACTAATGTGGTGAACGGGTAATCAGCGACTTTTGGTGTTGCACGAGATACTGAACGAATAAACGTTGATTTACCTGCATTAGGTAAACCTAACAGCCCAACATCAGCAAGTAATAATAGCTCAAGCTTCAAGAAGCGAACTTCGCCTTCTGTACCTAATGTTTTTTGTCTTGGGGCACGGTTAGTACTCGTTTTAAATCGAGTATTACCTAGTCCGTGGAAACCACCTTTAGCAACAAGTAACTTTTGTCCGTGAGTGGTTAAATCACCCAATTGTTCTTCAGTATCAAAATCTGCTGCACGAGTACCGACTGGTACTTTTAAAAACAGATCTTTACCGCCATGGCCAGTTGCATCACGACCACGTCCATTTTTACCACGCTCAGCAATATGAGAGCTAACAAAACGGAAATCGATAAGCGTGTTCATGTTTTCATCTGCGACTAAAAATACATTGCCACCATCACCGCCGTCACCACCATCTGGGCCGCCGTCTGGGACATATTTCTCACGTCTGAAGCTAACGCAGCCACTGCCACCGTCACCCGCTTCAACTCTGATTTTAGCCTCATCAATAAACTTCATACAAACTCCTGACACCACTTAATGTGTCAATTATAACCTCAAAAATGAGGTTTGCAGGGAAGCGTAGAAGATACAATCACCACAAATCGCTTACTGCATAATAAATAATTATCAGTGTTAACACTGATAGACTTCACCGTTACTGTAGCAAACAAAAAATCATGAATATATTCACGGGTTTAAAGTTTAGCTAAAGAAGTCAACAATGAAGTAAATAAACACAAAAGCCCCACCAGAAGGCAGGGCTTTCAAAGACTGATTAGAGTCTAGATTAAGCTTCGATGCTAATAAACTTACGGTTATTAGGACCTTTTACTTGAAACTTAACTTTGCCGTCTGTTAATGCAAACAAAGTATGGTCACGACCAATACCTACGTTTACACCAGCGTGGAATTTAGTACCACGTTGACGAACGATGATGTTACCAGCTACAACTGATTCACCACCAAAACGCTTAACACCAAGACGTTTACTTTCCGAATCGCGGCCGTTACGAGTAGAACCGCCAGCTTTTTTATGTGCCATGAGTTAGACTCCTAAATTATGCGCTAATCGCAGTGATTTTAACTTCGGTGAACCATTGACGATGGCCCATTTTCTTTTCGTGATGCTTACGACGATTGAACTTTTGAATAGTTACTTTCTCACCGCGACCGTGGCTAACCACTTCAGCAACAACTTTACCACCTGCAACTAGAGGAGCACCAACGTGAACGTTCTCACCATCAGCAACCAATAATACTTGGTCAAACTCAATAGTTTCACCGGTAGCAACTTCAATTTTTTCTAGACGAACTGTATGACCTTCAGCAACACGATGTTGCTTTCCGCCACTTTGAAAAACAGCGTACATAGCTATTTCACTCCAAATGGGCTAACACTCCGATTCAATTATTATAGATATCGGGTGCTAAAAACTTTTAATGACAATGGGCGCGGATTCTACGGCAAGAATTGTATTCTGGCAAGCGTTAAATTTGAATCAATAAAAAAAGCTCGGCTCAACTCCCACTATCTAAGAACAAAAGCTGTCTAAGGCATGAAAATTAGTTAAAATTTGTTAATATACAACCTGAACCTTATATAGTGGGCAAGAATATATTGTCCGATAGCCTAATAACTAGAGACCATTATGGATTTGAACGCCATTCGTCAACTAGCTGATAACGACATGCAAGCCGTCAATCAGTTAATTTACAAACAACTTGAGTCTGATGTTGCATTAATAAACCAACTCGGTTTTTACATTATTAATGGCGGTGGAAAACGACTTCGCCCATTACTTTCAGTACTAGCTGCCCGTGCTATCGACTACAAAGGTGAAGAGCATCTTAAGTTAGCAGCCATTATAGAATTTATTCACACCGCATCTTTACTACACGATGATGTCGTTGATGAATCGACCTTAAGACGTGGCCGTAAAACCGCCAATGCTCTATTCGGTAATAGTGCTAGCGTTTTAGTCGGTGACTTTTTGTATACTCGCTCATTTCAAATGATGACTGAGTTAGATAGCATGAAAGTACTACGTGTTCTTGCTGACACCACCAATATTCTTGCAGAAGGTGAAGTTTTACAATTAATGAATTGTAATGACCCTGAAACCACTGAAGAGAATTATATGCGAGTAATTTACTGCAAAACAGCTAAATTATTTGAGGCTGCGACCTTACTCACAGGTGTCATTGCTGAAGTGAGTCAAGAGCAGCAAACTGCATTAGGCGAATACGGTAAGTTTTTGGGTACTGCATTCCAGTTAACTGATGATCTTTTAGATTACACAGCTGATAGTGATGAGCTAGGTAAGAATATTGGTGATGACCTTGCAGAAGGTAAGCCGACCTTACCTCTTATCTACGCAATGGCACATGGCAATGACAACGCTAAAGCACTTATCAAAGAAGCCATTGAGAAAGGTGATGGCACTAAAGCGATTGATGAAATAGTTGCGGCATTGCAGGAATCAGGCGCATTAGAGTACACCAAACAAAAAGCTAATGAAGAAGCTGACAAGGCTATTGCCGCATTAGCCCCCATTGCTGACAGTGATTATAAGACTGCACTAATTTCGCTGGCTAAAATTTCAGTTCAACGTAATAACTAATAAGTTGCCATTGATTTTCAATGTCATTGAGGCTTATTAACTACCCGTTCGAAATTAAAATGCACTTGATTTTTATCAAGTGCATTTTTTCTGCGTATATGAAAAGAAAAGCTAAACTTGCCAATTAATCGGCGTATGTTTCTTTGCCACTAATAATTCATTAATCGTAGAAAAGTGTTTGCAGCCGAAAAAACCACGATAAGCCGACAAAGGGGATGGGTGAGGCCCTGATAGAATATGATGTTGTGGCGCGGTAATCCAACGCCCTTTCTTTATTGCATGAGCTCCCCAAAACACAAATATAATGGCTTTATCCCTTTCATTAAGACACTGCATTACTTTATCAGTAAAAAGCTCCCAGCCGGCTTTTGAGTGCGAATGAGCTTTACTTTCCTCAACTGTTAACACTGTATTAAGCAATAAAATCCCTTGGTCGGCCCAAGACGTTAGATTTCCGTGGGTGGGCACTTCAAATCCATCGATGTCTTGTTTGAGCTCTTTGTATATATTAACCAGTGAAGGCGGTATTTTAACGCCTCCTTTTACAGAGAAACATAAACCATGAGCCTGCCCGGCACCATGGTAGGGATCTTGCCCAAGTATAACCACTTTAACTTTATCTAACGCCGTTAAATCGAAGGCGGTAAACATATCTTCTTTTGGTGGGTATATAACTTTACCTTGAGCATATTCAGATTCTAAAAAATGCGACAGAGCAAGGTAGTAATCTTGCTGTAGTTGTTCATCAAATAATTGTTGCCAATCTAAATATTTCATTCCATACCTACCCAAAAATGCCAAGCTAAATTATAATTAAACGATAAAAATAAAAAAGAATCTTATATGAAACCAAAAACACCCAAAGCCCATCAGACTGGTTTTACATTAATTGAACTTGTCGTTGTCATCATTATTCTAGCCGTTTTAGCCGTTGTTGCCCTGCCTAAGTTTATCAATCTTCAACAAGATGCGCATGTAGCAAGCGTAAAAGGAACAGGTGGCAGTTTTTCATCTGGTATTAGCCTTGCGCATATAAAATGGGCTTCTTTAGGCTATTCTGGTCCTGCTGACAATCTCGCTATTTTTGAAAATGCAGGTACTGATGGCCAATTAGATATTAATGAGTGGGGTTATCCGGCGCAAAACTGGCCTCCTTTCGAGTCCTCTCCGCGTTTAAACAACACTGATGATTGTATTTCTGTGTGGGAAACCGTTTTGCAAGATGCACCTAGTGTTTCAACTGATGCGGATCCTGAAATTTCTGATTATCAAGCCACTTACATTAATCCAGATCAATGTCGTTATATTTACAATCAACTCACCAATTTATCGATCTACTATGACTCACGTAATGGACAGGTCATTACTGATGCAGACCCCGGAAGTTAAAATTTATAAGTAAAAGTTGGATCTATTCCGCAAACTGAATGGTTTTTTACCTGAATTTAGATTATAAAATGGGTAAACTACCAACAATTCAACTAGTACTAAATTAAAGTGGAAAATATGTCAGAAGAAAAAACTGAAACAACCATGTACCAGATTGCGGATCAATTTATCGCGCTAGCAAACCAACTTGGCCAACAAGAAAATGATATTGGCAAAGTCGGTACAGCACTTCGTTTTGCTGCAGCTCGTTATAATGCATTTGAAGCTTCAGTCAAATCATCAGACCTAGAAGCTGAGAAAGAGAATGCGTTAAATTGGTTCACTGATGAGTTCAAAGGTATGTTGAACGAGAACCTAAATGACCATATTAAAAACCCTCCAGGCAGCCAACAACCTGCAGAAGAAAAAGCTGTAGAGAAAGATGATTCAGTTCAAGTTTTTAAGAACTAAAAATCCTATTTTTTCAATAAAAAAGCCATCTAATGATGGCTTTTTTCATTTCAAGTAAACGAATTTAAAATATATCTATTAAGACTCTAATCGCCAGTAAAATAAGCACCACTCCAGACAATTTATCAATCAAAGCAGCCTTACTTTTTAAACGATTTAATATCGGTCCATGGGATAGTACAACGGCAATGATTGTGTACCAAAGCCCATCAACAACCAAAGGTGTTAATACAATCAATGTTTGGCCTGTAACTGTTTCAGCAGCGAGTACAAATTGACTAAATAATGCTAAAAAGAATAATAATATTTTAGGGTTAAATAAAGAAATAGCTAAGCCATCTCTTGCTGCCTCAAGTAATGAAGCTGACTCACCTGCTTGTAACTTCTGCTCCATTCCTCCTTTTGATGACAAAGCCTGAAATCCCATCCAAGCCAAATACAGAGCGCCAATAATCGCGATTCCGTTAAATACTAGCGGTGACTTTTCTAATACAACTGCCAACCCTAACAATGTCACTAAGGCATAAACCCCAATACCTATGGAATGAGCCCAAGCACAAACTACTCCATGTAACCTGCCGCCCGAAAGCGTATGTTTCAGCACCATTGCTAAACTTGGGCCAGGCGACATGGCACCTAAACAACAAATCGCCAGCAAACCCAACCACGTACTTAATTCCATCTCATTTCCCGAATTATTATTTTTTAAATTTGTATCGATACCGGTAAACAATGTAACTAAAAAACCGTATTAAGGCTTTAATATCAGTATCTAGAAAGCGCAACGTTATCACGAATAAATAATCACAACATCGTTTTAACCTCAAATTAAGTAAAACTTGATATAGTCATTAGCCTATTAAAGAACACCTATAAACGAGAGAGCGAAATGAGCTTATTACTGCCAATATTACTTGGGTTACTGCTAACCGGTATCACCTTATTGATTATCTTGAAAATCAAAGGAAAAAATATCCCAACAGCAATAATCGTGTTATTGAGTTTTATGACATTATGTTTTGGTGGCGTTTACTCTTTTTTACAACAAGATGAAGATTATAATGCTTATAAGCGCCTAGAGTGGCAAAGGCTAGATCCAAGTCAAATAGAGCCATTAGTCGCACAGGGTTACACCGTATTTGTCGATGTATACGCTGATTGGTGTCTTCCATGTAGAACCAACCAAGCCAATGTGACTCATAGAGAAAAAGTCGTGAATGCATTAGATGCAGATAATATCATTCTTATGCAAGGTAATTGGACTGAACCCGATGCACTCATCGAAACTTATGTGGTAAATGAAGGCGGTATGGGAACACCATTTAATAAAGTTTACGGACCCAAGCATCCAAAAGGCATTCTATTACCGGTAGTGCTGAGTATTGAGTCTCTATTTTACACTTTAGATGTTGTAAAATAAAAAACCACTTTCGTTCTCGAAATTAATTAAACAAAAAAATAAGTGATATAAATAAAAAAAGACTGCATTTGCAGTCTTTTTTATTCAATTTAAATAATTAAAAGCTGTAGCTTAACTTACCGTAATAAAAACCACCGTTATAATCGAATGGACCACTTTCATAATAAATTGCGCCTAACTCACCTAATGTACCGTCTTTGAGTTTTTGAGCCTCTTGATCGAAGATGTTATTCGCTCCAATTGAAACAGTAAGCGACTCAAGCATGGTGTAACTTACTTCTAAATCAACTGTGATTGCTGAATCTGCCGTTTCAGAACCCCACTCAGACGTATCATCCGCATGAGTTGCATAGTATTCACCGAAGTAATTACCACGAAGTGAAACATTCAATTGGTCCCAACTTTGGTTCCAAGTCAATGTTGCACGATGAGCCGGAATACCATCTTCTAAACGACGAACCTTCCCTTCATCAGTAGTATCCGGATCAAATTTATCAACATTAGTATCAGTCCAACCATAAGCAAGACTAAACATTGAATCGCCAGACATCAGCTCAGTTTCATACGAACCAACAATGTCAACACCTTGAGTTGTAGTATCAAAATCATTGGTATAATAAGTCACTGCAGAAATTAGCTCTGGAAACTCAACTCCTACTGCTCTTAAATCATCATAATCATCTTCTTCAACGGAGATTTGGCTTGACTGAGCAATTCGCCCTGTTACTTCAATATTGTAATAATCTACGGTTAAGAAGAAATCTTCATATTCAAATACAGTACCTAGCGCAAAACTGATAGATTCTTCAGGTTCTAGTACTTCACCACCGTAATATGCAGCTAGTGGATCAGTTGGAGGAGCAATGAATGTTTGAATCAAATCACCATTTACAATTGATGTTTGGGTGTTAACAACATTCTCTTGACCTACTGTTGGCGCTCTGAAACCTGTGCTATGCGACCCACGAATAGAGAAATAATCATTAACAGAGTACTGAGTTGAAATTTTATAATTTAATGTATCACCAAAGGTAGAAAAATCTTCATAACGTAATGCAGCACCTAATAACCAATCATCAGTTAAATATGCTTCAGCATCGGCATAGATACCATAATTACTGCGTGAGTTTTTCCCAGCCGATTCAGGACCAAAACCCTTAAAACCATGAGAACCGATATTGAAACCTTGATCCGCATAAGGTCCAGCTAACCAAGAAGCTTCTTCACCTTGAGTGATTTCGAATGACTCTTCGCGCCATTCAACCCCTGTTGCAAAACTAATATCTTCAATTGATCCAAGAGTGAAATAACGAGAAAAATCTAAGTTAACGGTCGTTTCAACTTGCTCGTATGCACCAGTTTCGAAATCTGTTTGAGTATCTTCTGGATTTGCAGCTAAGCCTAAAGAAGGATTCAGTGAATTTCTTAAACTAAAACTAGCTTTGTTTGCACCAGTACCCGCACTGGCATCATAAGCCCACTCTCCTAGTTCACCTTTAATTCCGGCAAAGAAAGACATATCTTCAATAGTGCCAGCAAATTGTGGTGTGTAACCGCCAGGGCGCACTTGGTTCATAGAGAAACAGTTAGGATCTGCGACCATTGCAGCATATTCTGGGGTATCAAGGACATTTGGAACATTAGCAGGCACAACAGCACAAGTAGATTGATCGCCATTAACGGCACCAACTAGCAAGGTTTCACCACCGTCTACCGAGTAAACATTGCCACGATTATGAGGGTTACGATAGTAGAAACCACCGATGGCATCTTTTGACGATACATTACCAAAAGCATAAAGACTGTGTTTGTCGTTTAAATCAAAACCGGCATTAACAAACACACTATAATCGTCTTCAATCTCAGGGTTCCCCCAGACTTGAGCAGGATCATTAACAAAGGTATTGCCTCCTTCTATTAAGCCTGCTGCATCAGGACGCTGTACACTTCGGCTCGTAGCATCTGCCGTTTTATACTGGCCACTAATATTAACAAAGCCAGCATCAGTTAGCGGTAAACCAATATTGCCATCAATCGTTGTTGAAGCACCATCGCCTTCATAATATTCACCATGAGTGACAGATAATGAGCCACCTTCAGCGCTATCTTTTAGTTGGAAGTTCATTACACCAGCAATAGCATCTGAGCCATATTGTGCTGCAGCACCATCACGTAACACTTCAACTTGTTTTAAAGCAGCACTAGGAATAACAGAAATATCAGGCCCTTGAGCACCATCGTTAATACCGCCGCCTTGGAATGCTATTACAGATGCACGATGACGTCGCTTACCATTAACAAGAATCAAAGTACTATCAGAAGGTAAGCCACGTAAATTGACAGGACGAACAAGAGTGGCAGCATCACTAATAGGTTGAGCACGAGAATTAAATGATGGAACTGTCGTCACCAACATGTCAATCATGTCAGTAGAGCCATTCTTTCTTAAATCTTCGGCACTAATAATATCGATGGGTACTGGTGAATCACCAATTGATCGAGGCGCAGCACGGCTACCTACCACGGCAATTTTTTCGACATTCTCAGCAGCTTCTTCATCCGCTGCAGCAGCTTGAGTCGTGATAACAGAGCTGGTCAAGGCTACTGTTATGGCGAGGCTTAATGAGCTAAAGCCAAACTTCTTTGTTTTCTTTAGATTGGTCATTATATGATCTCTATATTTATTATATTTTTGCTTGTGACTAATTAATTATTCATAAACATATGTTTAAAAAATTGTCTCTCCCAAAATGAAATGCATCATCTCAGTTACATTTCTATAACAAATAAACCCTAATTGCTAACAATTTCTATTCCCCTTCAAAATAATCTACGTATTTTGAGTAGATTTCAGTACAAAAAACTAATTTAACAAGTAAAAATGAACAAAAGCAGTTTAAAGCACCTATAAATAACTAAAGCCTAATATTAAAGGCCAATTTTTCACAAACAAGCAGTTCAAATAACCAGCAACTACATCTTGTGGCATCTTAGAACTGACTTATTAATAGAGTTAAAACTCTATTAATATTAACAATATAAGCCAAATAATGAACGAATAATGTTGACCTTATAGACTAAACCACTCTAATCTAAACGCTCGTTTAAAAGACCTACGAAAAATAACAACAAGGGTGATAGACATGGCATACGATGCAGAAACAGAACTCAATCTAAATCAGTACAGTTCATTGGTTGATCTGATTGAACAAACTTGTCGTCGATACGGTGAGAATGTGGCTTATGCTTGTTTGGGTAAGCAAACAACGTTTAATGAAATTGAAATCGCTTCACGACATTTTGCCGCTTACATGCAAAACCACTCCGAATTGCAACCGGGTGATCGTATTGCAATTCAGCTACCCAATATCACCCAATTTGTTATTGCTGCCTACGGTGCTATTCGTGCCGGGCTTATTATCGTCAACACCAACCCGTTATATACTGAGCGAGAGTTAACTCATCAGTTTAATGATTCAGGTGCAAAAGCATTGGTGGTGCTATCTGACTTACTACCCACACTCAATAATGTGGTAGCTAATACAGGTATTGATTTAATCATCAGCACCCATGCGCTAGATTTGATTAATCCTCAACCTCAAGTTGATACGCCTTTTGCTAAAGTCGAATTTAATCACATGCTCGAACAAGGCTCACAAGTTAGCTTTAGTCCATATAAGCCAAGCCAAGAAGATCTTGCTGCACTACAATACACTGGCGGCACCACGGGGTTATCAAAAGGTGCAATGCTAAGCCATCGCAATATGCTAGCTAACTCAGCTCAAGTTAAATCTCGTATAGCCAGCACCATGACCCCAGGTCATGACATTTTTGTTGCACCTCTACCTATCTATCATATCTATGCCTTTATGGTGAATTTAGTACTCTATTTTGAATCAGGCAGTTGTTCGGTTCTGATCCCTAACCCACGTGACATTGCTGGCCTTATTAAGACGATGGCCAGTTACCCATTTACCGGATTCGCGGGTCTAAATACCTTGTTTGTGGGTCTTTGCCACCAGCCAGAGTTTCAAGCATTGGACTTCAGTAAGTTAACCATCACTATCTCTGGCGGTACAGCCCTTACTAGCGCAGCAGCAAATATTTGGCAGAAAACCACCGGTTGTATGATTTCTGAAGGTTACGGCTTATCGGAAACGGCACCTGTAGTCAGTTTAAACGCTCCAGGCTATCAGCAATTAGGCACTATTGGTAAACCCGTATTAGCCACCAAGGTAAAAATTCTGGATATAAATGATGAAGAAGTTGCTCTAGGTGAAGCTGGTGAACTCGCCGTTAAAGGCCCACAAGTTATGCAAGGTTATTGGCAAAAGCCAGAAGAAACAGCCAAAGTCATGACCTGTGATGGCTATTTCAAAACGGGAGATATTGCCATTGCGACTGAAGATGGACTGCACAAAATTGTTGACCGCAAAAAAGACATGATTATCGTTTCTGGCTTTAATGTTTACCCTAATGAAGTTGAAGATATATTATCCCAAAATGAATTAGTGCTGGAATGTGCTGTAGTGGGTGTTACAGATGAAAAGTCTGGCGAAGCAGTCAAAGCAGTGATTGTGCTAAAAGAAGCTTCAGTAGATGAGGCGCAGACGAAACAGCAGATCTCTGATTATTGTCGAAGCCAATTAACGGCATACAAGATCCCACGCATTATTGAATTTACAGACCAGTTACCTAAAAGCACAGTCGGTAAAATATTAAGGCGTGAATTAAGAAAGTAGTTATTCACAACTAAAGAGTTTCAACCTATAAGCTCAAACTAAAAAGCCTTCAATATTGAAGGCTCTTTTATCGTTACAGAGCTAATAATTACATGTCTGAATCGATATCTGTCAGTAACTGCAAACTGGCAAATTGATTGTATATATCGCTGCTCTGCATAAGCTCTTTATGGGTGCCAATAGCAACCACTTGCCCTTTTTCAAGTACCACTATTCGATCTGCATTAATCACGGTTGCCAATCTATGGGCAATAATCAATGTTGTTCTCCCCTGCATAAGGTTATCTAAACCTTGTTTTACGTAGACTTCACTCACCGCATCTAATGCACTGGTTGCTTCATCTAACAATAAAATAGGTCTGTCTGCGAGTATGGCTCTAGCAATAGCAATACGTTGTTTTTGACCGCCAGAGAGTTTTACCCCACGCTCACCTAAATAGGTGTTGTAGCCTTCAGGTAATTCATTGATAAACTCATCCGCTTTAGCGGTTTTACAGGCGTTAATGACTTCTTCTTCAGTGGCATCAACACGGCCATAACGGACATTTTCAAGTACGTTAGTGGCGAAAATAACTGAGTCCTGTGGCACTAATGCATACTGTTCGCGTAATTGGTTTAAGCTCAACTGAGAGATATCAAATCCATCTAACTTAACAGCGCCTGATCGAGGTTGATAAAAACGTAGCAGCAATTCAAATAAGGTACTCTTACCTGCGCCGCTTTCTCCTACCAACGCTACTCTTTCACCTGCATTAATTTGTAAATCGATGCCTTTAATCACATCATCTTTCACACCCGGATAAGCAAAGCATAACTGATCTAGACTCAGTTGGCCTTTAACCTCATCAGGTAGCATCTGAGGCGTTGTAACTTGTGGTAAATCAATTGGTGTATTCACTAACTCAACTAATCGCTCAGCAGCACCTGAGGCGCGTTGGATCTCGCTAAACACTTCGCTTATTGTAGCAACTGAACCTGCCGCCATTACCGCATAAAACATAAAGGCAGATAATTCACCTGCAGTAATATTTTGCGCCATAACATCTTGCGCCCCGACCCACAGCACCACCGCGATAGCCGCTATGCTTAAAAACATCACTGAAGAAATTAAAATAGAGCGATAAAGGATGCGACTTTTCGCCGCGGTCATAACGGCTTCGACTTGGGAGTTAAAAACTTGGCGATCTTTGCTTTCATGTCCGTAAGCTTGCACGGTATGGATCTCATGCAATGTTTCATCGATATATGCACCTAAATCGCCGACTTTGTCCTGACTTACCCGAGAATACTGGCGGATTTTTTTTCCGAGAAAAATAACCGGAATAAATACCATGGGCACCGCCAGCATAACCAGTCCGGTTAACTTAATGCTGGTGATGGCCATCATCGCCATCGCCCCCATCACAGTTACCGTTGAGCGAAATGCCATAGATAAACTGCTGCCAACCACACTTTGTAATAAGGTACTGTCGGCAGTAAAACGGGAAATGACTTCACCAGTACGTTGCTCTGCAAAAAATGCCGGTGATAACGACAACAAATGGTTATAAACCTTCAAGCGGATATCAGCGATAACTCGTTCACCAAGCCAGGTCATTAAATAGAATCGACAAAATACAGCTGTACCACTAACTGCGGTGATGAATAAAATAAACAGTACAATTTCATTAAGCCGCTCAGCATTGTCGGCAACAAACCCTTCATCAACCATCAGCTTTACGCCTTGGCCTAATGATAACCACGCAAATGAACCAATGAATAAAAATATAATCGCCGCCACAACCTTCATGCGATAAGGCTTAAGGAAGGTCATAATCCAAGGTAATACTGGAAGTTGTGGTTTAGACGAGGGCTTTTTTTCAAACTGAGCTGAAGACGAGTTAGTTGTCAAAATGGATACCAATAAAAACTAAGTAGCCAAATAGTATCAATAAACAAACAGGTATATGAAGGTAAAAAGGAATTTGTAGCAGATAAATAGTGAAAACAAAAAAGCTAACTCTAAATGAGTTAGCTTTTTGTCACGACAAATTATCTGTCTTTTAGTACGAGCTTTATGGGTGTTAACTTATATTCTTATCAATAGTTTTCAAAGAACGTAAAAATATTCCTATCCCACCGATACTTAATACCAATATAACGATCAAATCAAACGCGCTCATATGGGTAAAGCGGAAATTAATTGAGCTGATAACACCAAAAATAAGCCCCACAAGTGAGCCAAAAGTTAAAATCCAGCCAAAGATGTTTTTAGCGTTATAAAACATTAAACCAATACCGAACATAAATGGAATCATAATCATGCCACTGGTCAAGCTCATTCCGCCCATTCTATAAAGGCTATGACCCATACCAAATGAACTGGTAATTTTAATGGCATTCAGTAGCATGTAAAAGCCACCGCACATCATAATTAAACCAATAAAAAACGAACCAATTCCACCTGATGTACCACCTGCACCTTTCATATCACTCCTTGCATTACTGCTATTACAATATTAGCGCTGATAATTTAAGTCTTTCATTATCAGCTATTAAGTTAATGGTACTTAGGCAATAAGCGAATAGCAATCATCAGCTAATGACTATTTACTGACTTCTTCAAGCACCAGACCTGTAGCGCCACTAGGGAGCGTAATTCGCAATTTATTCGATAGCGTTGGCGCAATATCGTATGGGGTCACTTCACGGTCAATTCGCTGGCCTTTGATATTGTATCCAGCAAAAATAATAGGGACATGAGTATCATAACGCCAAGGAGAGCCATGTTTTGATGCAATGACCAAGCCTTCTAAATCATTAATATATTTACGAGGCGCAAAAACAATATAGACATCACCAGAGCGTTGAGGGTGATGATTATTGATCACTAACTGTCCAACACGGCTGTTAGGCACTCGATTAGACTCGATATCAGTACTGGTAATTGCCATTTCAACGCCTTTCACCTTCATCACTTCTTGAGCAATAGCTGCTTGTACGTCAGCAAGTGATAAATTCTTTTTAGCGATAAGTTCACGATTTAAATAGATGTAAGGATCTGAAAATAATGAGATAGCATCATCGCCCAAACCAAACTCTTGCTTTAAGCGTTTTTTAACCCCTTGGCTCAATAAGTTATCTACCTCAAAATAACCCGCATCTTGATAACCAATGTCATGCACATGCGGCGCGGTTTCAGGAACGCCATGATCGGCAGATAAGACGATTAAGGTGTTTTCTAAACCTACTTGCTTATCGACATGTTTAAATAAACCAGCGAGCGTTTTATCGAGATGCAATAAATTATCTTCGGTTTCCAAACTATTGGAACCAAACATATGCACGACATAATCATTTGAAGAAAAACTCACAGCAAGGAAGTCAGTATGCTTGTCTTGTCCAAGCGTTTCTTTGGTTAACAGTGTTTTAGCAAAATCTGCGGTGATTTCATCGCCAGCTGGACTTAAGGTTAATTTAGTCGTGAAGTACTTACTATCACCCGCGCCATAAGGATGCGGGAATTGATTGTTAAAACCTGCAAGGTCAATTTTATGCGAGGCGGATGAATCAACTAAGGTGTAGTCTTGTTTGGCTAAACTTAGTTGCCAATTTTTGTCTGCATATTGTTGAGGCATCTTACGATCATTCCAATCATTGACCCATTGAGGGTATTCGTCGAAATAATAATTACTGGTTGCAAACTCACCTTGTGCTTTTGAAAACCAAAAAGCTTTACCCATATGGCCAGCAAGTGAAATAGCGCCCCTGTCTTTAATTGACACGGAATAAACTTTTGCTTGGCCATTAGTCGCCAGCATCAATTCATCTGAAAAAGTGGTGCTCAACATAGGTATTGGTGAACGACCATCCATTAATGCTGTCTTTTGTGTCGGATCTATTTCAGTACTTTTATCGATACCAGCGCCAGCTGAGAGCATATGATAATTTTCATCTTCAACATTATAAACAAGGCGATCTAAACTGCGGTCATACCACACATTACCCACCATGCCATGGACACTAGGAGTGGTCCCCGTTGCAAGCGACACATGGCCAACTATCGTTTCAGTATTACTGTGCTGATAATGCGCATTGGTATAATGAGTCCCTTTATTAAGCAGGTAATTAAAGCCATCATCGCCAAAATTGTGCTTATAGCGATCCAGTAAATCGCCACGCAAACCATCGACGGTAATCTGTAAAACTAACTTAGGGGCTTTCTCTGCAGAAAGTACACTCAAAGAAGTGCTCGCACTGATAACACAAGCAACAGTGCATAAAGACAAACTCAATTTATTCATTATCCATTCCTTAAAATTTTGAACATCCACTGTTCAACTGTATTTAACGATATTCAATTTAACGATATTCAGCGAGGCCGACACTCACGCTCTGTAAGCTCAATTAATCCAGTACTTGATCCTAGTAAATAGAAGCGAGTACTAAAACAACTGCAACTTAATTGGCATCTCTAGCTAATCGTAGCCCTAAATCAGACATTAAGATCGATTGACTGGCAAAATCACGACGATAGTTTTCTGATTCATCGGCGTCATAAGCAAAACTACCGCCACGGGTGGTTTTATGGGTTAAATTAATATCTGAATGCTGTGCGTTGCTTGGGTTTTCTTTTGGCGAAACACGATAAAATCGTTCGTCAAATTGATCAATCACAAACTCACCAACATTACCGGTCATATCATAAAGTCCCAATTCATTAGGTTGTTTAAGCCCGACTTGATGTGCACGATTATTGGCATTTTTTGCATACCAGGCAACATCGTCAATATTGTTCGAACCGCTATAGATAAATCCTTTGGATTCATTACCGCCGATTGCAGCAAACTCCCACTCAGCTTCTGTGGGTAAACGATAGTTATCGCCCGTTAACTCATTAAGTTGCTCGACAAAATACACCGCCTGCTGCCAGCTAAGATTATTGACGGGTACTTTGGGATCAACAAAAAAACTATTGGAGCCTCCCATAACCGATGCAAATAGCTCTTGAGTAACTTCAAACTTAGCAATATAAAAGCTACTGACACTCACTTCATGTGCTGGCTGCTCCGCCCTTTTAGCGTCATCGGAATCAGAGCCCATGATAAATGAGCCTCCTTCAACTAACACCATATCGGCCATAATGGCTACAGAAATGGGATGATTTGAATTGGATTGAGTTGTACTGCACCCTGCCAAAAAAGCCAATACTACAGCGCCCAAAAGCCCTAATGAATAAGGTCGAACTAATGAACGCGTATTCATCTGAACACCCTTTGAAGAACTTAAATCGGCTAATTTCATACTTATCCCGTCGATGAATACATTATTTGAATGTTGAGTATATGACCCTTTACGCATTAGGTAACCAAACTAATGGTTATATTAGATATAGCCTAATCGGACTTAAATCAACAATGTTAATCGCTTACAATTTAACTCAGTTAGAACATGTTAGTAAACCAATAAGCTTTACCAGCAAAAACGGCTTAAGAACAAAGTAATAGTGAAACATTTAAGAGGTATTAATATGAACATAATCCAAGGCCCACAATATAACGGCAAGGCATCGAAACGCATGCACGTTATGGCAAAACCTATTGGTGCCGTTTGTAATATTGATTGTGATTACTGCTATTACTTAAGCAAACAAGACTTATTGGAATACAAAAAAGGTTGCTCTCCAGAAATGGATGAAGCCATGCTAGAAAATTATATCCAACAATATATTTCTCAACAGAACACCCCCGAAATAGTTTTCTCATGGCAAGGTGGCGAACCGACGATGCTCGGTTTAGATTACTTCAAAAAAGTGGTTGAATTTCAAAAAAAATATTGTCCTGCAGGGGTCGTTATCGCTAATGACTTACAAACCAACGGTACATTACTAACCGATGACTGGTGTCAGTTTTTTAAAGCTAATAACTTCCTTGTCGGACTAAGCATTGATGGACCTGAATTAATGCATAACACTTATCGGACAAACCGCGCTGGGCGTGGCACATTCAGACAAGTGATGGCTGCTGTGGCATTGCTACATAAATATCAGGTTAGATTTGCAACCTTAACCTGTGTGAATAAAGTCACCAGTCAAAGCCCTGTTGAGGTATACCGATTTTTACGCGATGTTGTTAAGTCACCACAAATGCAGTTTATTCCAATCGTTGAACAAAAAACCTTTCGCACTGACGCGCCGCAAACCAAAGCCGATCAGCTGCAATATCGTCAAGGTGATAAGCGGTTAATTCCAGGTAATAAAAACTCAATCATGGAGCCATGGTGTGTTTCGGATGAAGCATGGGGAAACTTTTTAATCGCCGTATTTAACGAATGGGTAATGAATGATTTTGGCAAAGTCATGGTGCAATACTTTGAAGCCAGTGTTGAGGCATGGATGGGCAATAACAATCCATTATGCACATTAGGACAAGTTTGTGGCAAAGGCTTAGCGTTAGAACCTAATGGCGATGTTTATGCTTGCGACCATTATGTTTATCCTGAATATAAGATTGGCAATATCAGCGAGACACCATTAGCAGAAATGGCTTTTTCTAAAAAACAGCAAGAGTTTGGTTTTGCTAAATCTCGTGGGATTAATACCCAATGCAGTCAGTGCGATTACCAGTTTGCTTGCTACGGTGAATGTCCCAAAAATCGCTTTATTAGTAGTCGAGATGGCGAACCCGGACTTAACTATCTTTGTGCCGGTTGGAAAAAGTTTTTCGCCCATATAGATAAACCACTGGCGTATATTTTACGTAATACAGGTCACCCTGTTGTAAACGGTAAATATAATGACCGTTTAATCATGCAGACAGCTCGTCATAAATAACTATTCGAGTTTATGTGTATTTATGTGATTATATTCATTAAGTTAATGACATAGTATTAGCATAAACCACTTTATAGTTATTCATATTGCGGCTTAGCATTAAGCGTTTTCACTCATTGATAGGTATTAACTATGACACTTCGCCCACTGGCATTCATTACTGGATTAGCTGTTTCACTTTTTATACCCGCTTTAAGCATGAGCTTACCCGCAAGTGCTATGGGAGTGTCAGCTCAAACGACTAAAACAGAAAACAAGGCTGTTGTAACGCCACAAGCAATGGCCTATATCGCCCAGAATATCAATGAACCAGCAGAAAAACGTGCCGAAGCTTTACGCTTTATTAGCCAATACCCAAATGAAAATAGCCTAGTTTCTGTGGCAAGAGCACTTAAAGATAAGAACCCGATTGTCCGTGAAGCTGCGATTGCTGGCGCAATGCCATACCCACTTGAGCATCGATACCGCATGGTCTCGCCTTTGCTACAAGATGATATTGAGGCCGTTCGATTTGCTGCAACAGAGCACCTGGTTAAAGATTTTGAGCAACTTCAAATGGGTCAACAAGCAGAACTTCGTAGCCACGCAGATAAGTTAATTACTCATCTCAATTCTCAGCAACTTGAAGTGCAATCTTCTTCTGCACAGCCCACTGATATACAGCATGTTTATTCACAAAAATTATTGCTAGCCGATCTTTATCGTTGGACGTTGCGCCCAAATATGGCGCAAAACATATACCAAGCGTTATTATCATCAAAAGATAAAACATCAGAATTATATTTAAGTTTATCAAATAATTATTATGCTCAAGGTAAAGATCTGCAAGCATTAGATACCTTAGATAAAGGTCTCGAGTTTGATAGTAGCGATGCTAATCTACACTACTCTAAAGCCTTAACGCTGGTGAGATTAAAGCAAAAAGAGGTTGCCGCAATCTCAATGAATAAAGCCACGGAATTGGCGCCAGAAAACGCCTACTACTGGTATTTGAATGGCGTATTGCAAGAGCCGTTAGATATTGACCTCTCTATCAAGTCATTTGAACAAGCCTATTTGATTTCAGGTTCACCAGAAAACTTATATGCAATGTGCGATATCTATATCCGCAATAATCATAAAAATACCGAAGAGTGTATTTCAGCATTGGCAGAAATAGCACCAGCACAAGTGATTAATGACCTTCGCAGTAAACAATCTCATTAGTCGAAATCCATAAGAGCTAACAATAAAAAACCAGCTAACGCTTATCTAATTTAAGCTTTCGCTGGTTTTTTTAAGTTTTTAATGGCTCAATATTTACATTTAAGTCCCGAACAAAGCCCCTTCTTTGACTAAAAAGTTACGCAACCACACATGCCCAGGATCGGTGTCTCTAGAAGGATGCCAATAAAGCATAATACTCAAGGAGTTTCGCTCAAGAGGCAGCGGAAAAGATTTTACGTTATAAGTCGCACTTTGCTGCGCAACAATGCTTTTGGCACATAAACCAACAATATCGGTTTGAGACACTAAGGGTAAACACTCAGTAATGGTACTGGTGCGGTAGGCAACCTTACGAGACTCAAGCTCAGAAATATGGGCAGAGCTCATAATACTACTGCGAACTTGCCAGCCTGAAACCGTCGTATGTTCCTCAGCTAAAAACTGCTCGAGAGTCATTTCATCATGGATTCGTGGGTGGTCAGCATTCATGACTGCCACCACTTCTTCATCGAATAAATAGTGAGACTTAATAAAGGAAGGCGCAAAATGGTCTGCATCAATAACGAAGTCATAACGCTGCAAACGTAAATCTAACTCGGTGTCTTTAGAAAACTTAGGGTGAACTTCGAAATGTAAATTCGGTGCTAGCTGGCGTAGGTGACTAAAAGCTGACGGTAAAAAAGTATGTCCAAGCCCTGATATTACGGCAAACGAATAAACCCGTTCAGCAGTGGCAGAATCAAAACCACCATTAATGTCGATAGTACTAATGTAATTAGTTAAGGCTGCAGCTAATGCAGGATAAATATCAATAGCGCGCGGTGTCGGCACCATACTACTATTATCACGCAAAAATAACGGGTCGTTATAAATATCCCGTAATCGCTTTAACGCTTTGCTCACCGCAGGCTGAGTAATACTCAAACGATCAGCCGATTTTGACAAGCTGCGCTCTTCATAAATCGCTACAAAGATAGGGATAAGGTTTAAATCTGTATTTTTCATATATCGCAATTATTCGCCTAGCTATTAACCCCTTAAGCATAAACTATTTACTAAGGTTCTCATAACTCGACTTTGTTAACCGCTGTGTTTATAACCTTGCTTTTTATCAATTGTTTTTTCTAATTGTGGCAAGGCTTTAGGGAATATTTTTTGGCTTAGCCGTTTAAATTTTCGTTTAAAAAAATCTTTCTCGCTTTGGCTCTCTTTCTCGCTGACGGCAAACCAGAGTTCATAAGCTAAATGTCGTTTAGGTTTATCTTTTTTAGCCTCTAACTCGTCAGTCTCTTGCTGCATCAATAGTGCTTGTTTCTGGTTCTGAGACTTAATGCCTCTGGCTAAGGTTAAGTGCGCATTGGTTTGGCGAACTTTTTTATAAAGTAACCCGCGTGCTTGTGACCACGATTTTGTTCTAACCGCGTTAATATATCGCCACCACATAGGTTTAGCATGTTGTTGATAGTATTTAACTAAGCAAATAATAACGCCCAATAAGCCTATAAATATCAAAACCAAAATCATGAGTGTATTGCCATAGTAAGTCAGCCATGAAGCTAAAGTATGTTTAACCGTGACGGTCTGTCCCGCTAAAACTTGCTGCTGAAGCTGCTGATTTTTGGTATCCCACCAGCTAACAATGACATCCGGAAAGACTATTTTTCCACCTTGCTGAACAATATAGACTTGTTTATCGATGCGACTTGATAAGTAATCACCACGTTGCTCTGTATCCTGTAACTGAACCGGGTCGCTATAAGCTTGAAATTGTTCACTAGCTGAACCTGATGATTTTTTAGACGACTTATTACTTAAAGTATTTGGTGGTTTACTAGGAAGTGTATTGGGCAACAGCACTGACAAGGTATCCGCGGCATTGGTGGTTATTACCCGCGTTAAACTGTCTCCAACATATAACTCTGGATTTGATTGCTGCCACTGTTGCTCAACACTGACTTCTGATGAACTAAACCAATTATTATCAACCAAGCTAGCATTAGGTAATATTGCATCAAATCGTTGAGTTTGACTCACCATCATACCCGCGACCTTTCCATCACTCGGTGACATGACTTCGATAGAGACATCCAATATGGGGACTTCATAACGTCCAGATGCTTGCGGAAACAAAGATATTTGCCACAACTGAAAAGACCAAGTTTCACCGTTTATTCTTTTCGTCGAATTGACTGAGAATTGTTCTCGCTGTTTGCTCATCACGTTAGGTAATTCAACAGCCGATATTTGAGTCCCTCGGGTAAACCATCGATTAGAGCCCACCTGAATATTTAAGGTGAGCTGTTCGCCCACAGCGACAGTTAACAACGAATTCTCGCCCTCGGATAAACGTCGAGTTGAATTGGTTTCGGTCGATAACCAAGTTTCAATAGATAAGGTTTTCTGCGCTTGTAACTCACCGACTGTCATTGCCAATGCCGACGGCGAAATTCCTATCAAGGCTAATATCATGCAACGGCACATAAATGCCTGTATGCGATAAAATAGAAGCATGGTTACTGCTCCTCTATGGATAATGGTTGTTCTAATTCAGTCTGCTGCTGAAGCTGAAGATAAAACTTAGCTTGTAAAAAGCGTTTAGGGTCTGCTTCAACTCTCGATAACCACTTATTAGCAAGTTCTTCACTACCTAATATTTCTCGCGCATTTAAGGTTTCTTTTCCTAACACTTGTTCGGGTGCTATCTCTTCAAAACCATCTGAACTAATCGGTTCATCCTTCCCCAACTCCATCGACTCTTCAAGACCATCAGTTGTGCCTTTTTGGCTTTCACTATAGCGATTAATGTCATCAATGATGGCTTGTATCGCCGCTAAATTTTGCGCGACATCAGCACGTAATTGCACCTCGGAATCAAGAGGGATCTCTGTCATTTTTAAGGTTAAATCAGCAAGCAAGTTTCGCGCGGCGATATACTCACGCTGTCTTGCTAGTGCACTACTGGCATAAAAAAGACTGAGATGGGTGGGTTGCTGCATGAAACTAATATGCGCAGCTTTATATTGAACCGCATAATAGTAGGCAACGCCCTTCCGCAGAGGGTCTTGGTAATATTGCGCCGCTTGTAAATATTCTTGTGCGTTGAATGCTCTGTCGCCTTGTTGATCAGGCGTGAGCCAGAAATCTAACCAAGCCTGTTGAAACGCTTGCCAAATATCGGTGCTGATGGCTTCGGTTTGCGGATCACCTTCAGTCTCTAATGACGTACCACTCAATGCTAGCTGCTGTTGCACTACACTTGGCTCTTCGGCATAAACCGGTGTTGGTGATATAAGGCTACTGCTGCACATGATTAACACCACGCTCCAATGGACTAGCCAGCCTTTTCTAAACCAAAGTAAAAGCAGTAATGACATAGGGAATAACAAGTAATAGCCCATATCTTGCCAAGGCATGATGCTGTCACTCGATATTTGCATATGTCGATCGATTTGCTTCACTAGCCACTGCACATCTTGATTATCAACGGTCACATATTGCAAACTGCCATTGGTTTTACGGGCGAGACTTTCTAATGCTCTAGTATCCAGTGGAATCGTTGCTTCTCGATTGGAATTTCCAATACCTAATACCAATAATTGATGCGGAGAATCAGCAAAATAATTGTCATAAGCAGCAATAGCATTGGGCACCATGCCATCAGTGACTAAAATAACGCTAGCGCCTAATTCATCAGCTAATAACGTATCGACTAAACTCAGTGCTTGCTGTGCTTGTTTACCTTCAACTGGCATTATTTTTGGGGATAAAGCACTTACAAATGGCGTAAACACTTGCTTATCCTCAGTTAATGGCATCACCACATGAGCCGAACCTGCATAGGCTATAAGCCCCGTTTTACCGCCACTTCGCAATTCAATTAAATCGACTATTTTCTGTTGGGCTCTAATGAGTCGACTCGGTGCAATATCTTTTTCAAGCATCGACTGACTTAAATCAACCAATATCACTAAAGCCGCTTTATCTTCATTAAAAGGTGACTCATAACGCGTCCAGGTTGGCCCTGCACTAATTATAATGCCAATAGTCATCAACACGGTAAGCAGTTTTAATGGTAATAATTTACGCCAGCCCAGCTCTCCCACGGTTAGGGCTTTGCGTAAATGCTCTGGTAATGCTTGTTGTGATTGAGCTGATTCATTTTGCTGCCAGCGGATATAGATGATTAATCCCAGCGGCAATAGTAGTAATAAAGCCCATGGGCGAATAAAGTGAAAGTTAGCCCACAGCAAACTAAAAAAAGAGCTATCAAACATCTTGCTCTCCTTTTAATGGATTCCGTTGTTGGTTTTGTTTGTTAGTTCGCACTTTTACATCACTATCGAGTGACCCTTTTTGAATACTTTGATGCTTAATCGTTTTGAGCAATAGACTGGTGCCAAAAGCAAATAGGTAAAGCAGCACAATAAAGAGCACTAAATAGTGATGTAAGGTATTGGTGATTTGATAGGTGGTACTGTTATATAGCTGTGGCTCTATTACTGATACCGCTTGATATGCTGCATCTAATTGTTGTTTATCTAACGCTTTAAAGGTTTTACCACCCGTTTCAGCAGCAATTCGCTCTATCGTTTTCATATCAAGGGCTTGCTCACCAACTGTCTGTGGATCGCCCATAGCAATCACATGAACACGGATCCCCTTAACTGCTGCGACTTTTGCCGCATCAATGGGAGTAACAAAGCTCCCAGTATCATTGCCATCAGTGAGTATAATGACGACTTTTTCTTTTGCTTGCTCTGTCTCAGCTTTATCTTGCTCTGTTTGCTCAAACACTTTAATCGATAAACCAATAGCATCACCAAGATGGGTACTTTTCCCTGCCATGCCCGTATCTGATTGTGTTAATAAGCTCTGCCAAACTGAAATATCGGCAGTAAAAGGAGTCTGTAAAAAAGCGGCATCAGCAAACAAGATTAAACCAAGGCGATCACCTTCTCTACTCGATGAAAAATCGAGTAGAACTTGCTTAGCAGCTTCAATACGACTGATATTGTTACCTGAATCATCAACAAAATCGGTTTCATTCATCGAACCTGATAAATCTAACGCTACCATGACATCTCGGCCCAATTGCTCCCGTAATAATGGCTCACTTAGCTGGACAGGTTTTGTCATCGCCAGCACTAAGCAGCACCAAGTTAGGATTAATACTATGCGCTGCCATAAACGCGGCGAAAGCATACTTGCCCCTGAACTGGGTTTCTCTCCTAAGGTGTGAATGAGTGTTTGAAAAAAAGGGACTTTTAACGCGGTTTGTTTAGTTTTATAGGCTTTAGAAAAGCGCATAACCAATAGCGGTAGCGGCAGTAATAACAAAAACCATGGATAGACTAATTCGATAGAGGACATACTATTGCCCTCTCACTAATGAACGTATTGCAGAAAATAGCTGAGGCTGAGCACTAAAATGATTTCGATGGTATTTGAGCCAAAAAATTGCCTTACGAGTTAATAATATCAACTCATCATCAGACAAGCGCACATGAGGATTATATAAGCTAGCAATCCAGCGTTGCCCTAATTCACCTTGCCACTGTTCAGTATCATGCTTAGATCTATGATTGATAAGTTTATCTAAATTAATGAGTACAGAAGTATCTGCAAGTTTTGCAGATTGGGGCTCGATATAGATCAGCACTTGTTTGAGAATAAAAAATATCTGTTGAGTATTGTGCTGTAAATACTGAGGTGGTTCTGACTCAGTACCATTTTTGCTATTCGTCTGATAAATCTGCTGACGTATCGCATTAATGGCTTCATTGCGGTAACGGTTTTTCCAAACATAATGTAAGCGAATAATCAGCAGTGTCATTAGTATTAAAACACCAAACACCAACACATACCACCAGCCTGTAGGAAGTAATTCAAATCCCGGCCACCACGATACAGGCTCAACAGTGTTGACATCCACAAGGTCGCGTAAAATATAAGTCGATGGCGGGCTATGCTGCATATTATCCACCAATCGCACGTTTAAGTTGGCTTAAATGGTTGCCATCAGTACTTAACTCAACCAAAGGTAAATTATGCCGCGCCATTAAATCATTGAGTGCTTTGGCATTCTGCGCCGCAGTTGCTGAAAACTGTTGATTCACTTTAGAAATTTGCTGACGTTGATGCAAACTCAATTGATAATTTCCATCTCCCATAACCCACTGTGCATCATCAGGAATAGATTGCTCCATAGGATCTGAAATTCTAACCGCTAATAAATCATTGCTGCGCTGAATTTGTTTTAATTTTCCCACATCATTATCATTTAACGATAAGAAATCACTCAAAATAATAACGGTTGATTGACGTAAATCCCGCTGCGCTAATTTGGTTAACGATTCAGAAAAGCTAATTGAATTTGAAGAATTAACATTAAGTGATTGGTTAGTTTGGCTGAGGGTTTTCAATATATGCAGCACATGATTCTGGCCACGCATCGGCTCTGACCACAAACACGCATCAGGTTTTTTAAGTAACATTCCAATGCGATCACCTTCACGTAATACTCGCCACGAAATTAACGCTGCGACTTCAGCGGCTACCACTGATTTCATCGTGTGGGTTGACGCAAAAAACATATTGGCACCTTGGTCGACCAATATCACCACGTTACGATCTTTCTCTTCGGTATATAGTCGAACATGGGGCTGACCGGTTCTTAGTGTCACCTTCCAGTCTAAACAACGAATATCATCACCGACTTGATAATGCTTTAACTCTTCGAAATTTAATCCCCGACCACGAAACTGGGAATGATGTCTTCCGGCCATTAAACTTTTAGCCTGCCATTGAGGTAAAAGTCGGAATGAATGGCTCAAGGCCTGTAATTTCACTAAATGACGATACTCAACATGCAGTCTTGGATCGCGCAATTCCGATTTGGGTTGACGACGCTCAACACTATTCATCTAGGATTATCCTACTGCCACGATATCCAATAACTCATTAACCACATATTGACCATCAACATTATCAGCCAATGCGTCATAACTTAGCGTTATGCGGTGTGACAACACAGAATGCGCGATGCTCCTAACATCATCAGGTAATACATAATCTCTTCCAGATAGCCACGCTTCTGCTCGAGCACATTTATCTAATGCGATTGATGCTCTGGGACTTGAACCTGTCTTTATCCAAGTTGATAACGGTGAGTTTGGATATCTTTCAGGATGACGAGTTGCCATCACTAAAGCCACCATGTATCGCTCTACAATTTCTGACACTGTGACATCAGATAACTGCTTACGAGCAGCAAGAAAAACCTGCGGATCAACTTTCGATATTGTGTTTTTAGCCGCGGTAACTGAATCACTTTCTTCAGCACGAACTAAACGAATAATATCCAATTCAGCCGCATCATCAGGGTAATCAACATTAATTTTCATCATAAACCGATCCATTTGTGCTTCAGGTAACGGATAAGTTCCTTCTTGCTCAACGGGATTTTGAGTTGCTAAAACCATAAACAATTCATCGAGCTTATGAGTCGTATCTCCCACAGTCACAGTTCCTTCTGCCATGGCCTCTAATAAAGCCGCTTGCACTTTCGCAGGGGCGCGGTTGATTTCATCAGCTAACACTAAATTATGAAACAAAGGTCCTTGCTGAAAAGTTAATAGTGGGCTACCGTTACTATCTTGATACTGAATTGTTCCAGTAATGTCAGAAGGAAGTAAATCAGGGGTGAATTGTACTCGACCAAATGAGGCGTTCATCGTATCGGCAAGGGATTTTACCGAGCGAGTTTTAGCTGTACCCGGTAGCCCTTCTAATAGGACGTGGCCTTTAGTTAATAAACCAATAACTAAAGCTCTAATGACATGGGATTGTCCAATGACAGATTTTTCAACTTCGCTGATTAAAGCGGTAATACTTTGTAAGGTATTGTTCACTCGTCACTCCATATCATTGTTTAGTCCTATCTTATTTAAAATAATCATAAACCATTTTAACAATATAGACGTATAACCAAAGGTTATATTCTGTATTCGGTGATTAATTCTATCTACTCAATATAATTTAAGTTGTTATCAAAATAATAGTTTTTAAAACAGTTTCTTAAATAGTCAAACTAAGCAAAGTATAAACGGAGTCCGTATGACAAGTTTCTTTAGTTCGAGTAAAATCGCTCTTTGCACAGGATTGTTAGCAGCATCGGCTGTTGCAAGCGCTGCAGAAAAACCCAATATTCTCGCCATTTGGGGAGATGATATTGGTATTTTCAATATTAGTGCATACAACAACGGCATGATGGGTTATCAAACACCCAACATCGATCGTATTGCAAATGAAGGAGCATTGTTTACCGATCATTATGCTCAACAATCATGTACCGCTGGACGCGCAGCCTTTTTAACCGGACAAGAACCCTTTCGAACAGGGTTACTCACTATTGGTATGCCTGGCTCTGAAGCGGGTATTCCAGACTGGACTCCGACCATTGCTGATGTGTTAAAAGAGCAAGGTTATATGACCGCGCAGTTTGGTAAAAACCACATGGGCGATCAAGATAAACATCTTCCTACCGCACATGGTTTTGATCAATTCTTTGGTAACCTTTATCACTTAAATGCTGAAGAAGAGCCAGAGACTTATTACTATCCAAAGGATCCTGAATTCCACAAAAAGTACGGTCCTCGTGGCGTGATTCGATCGAGTGCTGACGGTAAAATTGAAGATACTGGCCCAATGACGCGTAAGCGTATGGAGCACGCCGATGAAGAGTTTTTAGAAGAGTCGCTAGCCTTTATGGAAAAAGCGGTAAAAGCTAAAAAACCTTTCTTTATTTGGCATAACACGACTCGTATGCATGTATGGACTCGCTTACAAGAGAAATACCAAGGCGCGTCAGGAATTTCTATCTATGCCGATGGTATGTTAGAGCATGATGACCACGTGGGTATCTTACTGGATAAACTCGACTCATTAGGTGTAGCCGATAACACAATCGTTCTTTACACCACCGATAATGGTGCTGAGACAGTTTCATGGCCTGATGGTGGTGCAACATACTTCCACGGTGAAAAAGGTACAACCTTTGAAGGGGGTATGCGAGTACCTCAGCTAGTTCGCTGGCCTGGAGTCATTAAACCTGGAACCAAAATAAACGACATCATGTCACATAAAGATTGGCTTCCAACCTTTGTTGCTGCTGCTGGTGAAGATGACGTAGTCGAAAAGCTTAAATCTAAAAATGGTGCCCGCTATAACGGTAAGAACTGGCGTGTACATTTAGATGGCTACAACTTTATGCCTTACTTTGAAGGTAAAGTGGATAAAGGACCTCGTGACGGCATGCTTTACTTTTCGGCTAACGCGGAGTTGAACGCGGTTAGAACAGGTGACTTTAAAGTCTCGTTTGCAACGCTTGAAGGTAACATTACTGATGCAGTTCGCTTCCAATCAAACTGGCCTCAAGTCGTTCATTTACGCGCTGACCCATTTGAAAAAGCACCACATGAATCTGGAATGTATTTACGTTGGATGGCAGATAACATGTGGTTATTTGTTCCAGTTGGCGGACAAGTACAAGAGTTTATGGCGACACTTGGTGATTACCCTATGCAAAAAAGCCAAGTGTTAAACCCTGGTAACTTCAATCAAAACACTTATATGCTGCAAGGAAAACTCAAAGAACTTGAGCAAATCCGCCAGAAAGTATTGAAGTAACTTTACAAACGACATTTCGTTATAGCGGTAGTTAACCAAGCCCGCTAAAAAGAAACTTACCAAGCCAGTATCACTCAGATACTGGCTTTTTCTTTATCTGGTTCATATCTTCGATTTCAATCTATGCGTTTAACTGCGATAATTACCGACTTCAGTATTTTTAATAAGGTAATTTTCATGACGGCAAACCAATTCTCTTGTGAAGGAATTGAGTTATCACTTTTTCGCTATCCAAAGCAGCAAGAGTCAAATCTTCAAGCTTGGGATGCTGCCGACGAACACCTTATAAAACATATGTTAGATACTGAACAAAAATCAGTAAACACAGCGATCATTAATGATAGTTTTGGCGCACTACAATGCGGCCTAAGTGCGATTGATGCTTCGTGGCCATTATGTGTAGAAACTGATGCTAAAACCAGTTTACTGGGTGCTGAATTAAATTTAGAAGCTAATCAGTTGGTATCAGACAATATACAACGCTTTCATAGCCGGGAATTATTGCCTGACGACCTCAGTTTAGTCTTGATGAAACTACCAAAAAACCTCAGTTATTTTGCCCATCAATTACAGCGTTTGTCACAAGTTTTACCTGCTGGGACTCAAGTATTAATTGCTGCTAAAGCAAAAACCATTAATAAATCTATCTTGAGTTTAATAGAGAAAAACTTAGGTTCCGCCCAAGCCAGTTTAACTTGGAAGAAAACCCGCGTAATCACTTGTATTGCTGACGGTAATAAGCGCCAACTTCCACAAGCTGTCAACTGGCCTGTTGATGAGTTATCACTTAACATCAGTAATTTAAGCAATGTATTTGCCGCTAACAAACTCGATATAGGCGCACGTATCATGCTAGATAACTTGCCAGAAGGTGAGTTCAATACCGTGATAGATCTGGGTTGTGGTAATGGCATTTTAGGTTTGAGAGCAGGCCAGCTCTATCCACAAGCAAGCATTCATTTTGTAGATGATTCTGAAATGGCCGTTGCATCAAGTCGTCATAATTGGCAGCTCAATGGCTTTTCAGCTGAAAAAGCACAGTTTCACTGGGATGATTGCTTAACCCACTTAGAGCCGGAATTGGTGGCAGATCTAGTGCTATGTAACCCACCGTTTCACCAAGGTGAAGCCATTACTGACCATATCGCTTGGCAAATGTTTGTTGATGCCCGCAAACGTTTAGCCCCAGGTGGAATGCTACAAGTCGTGGGGAATCGCCATTTGGCTTATCATGTCAAATTAAAGCGCTTATTTAATAACTGCAAAACTGTTGCATCAAACGGAAAGTTTGTCATTCTACAAGCGATAAAATAACCCCAAGAATATGAGTAGCCAATAATAAAGCCGGTGTATTTGTCACTGGCTTTACGGCTTATCGTAGCCTTCGAAATGCCCAATACCGATACCGATAACGGTTAATCTGTCATCACTACGATTAAAGCTATACGAATCATGTTAAACCTATGCTCGTAAAAGCAATGTCACTCTAGTAACGAAAGCCAAGACCTAACTTCATATAACACCCCCCCCTCCCCGGCATGACATAACCAACCTCACTACTCGCTACCATAAATTGGTAATACAGAAATTGGTAATACATAAATTTAAATTGGTTGACAAAAAAGGTAGAAAACCGCAATTATTGCTTCAACAAACAAGTTAAATGTTAATTATCCAGCAAAATATAATACCCTAGAACTTTAATAAACAGAATTTCTACAATTATAGATTGTTCGCGACAACTGAATAATATGCTTACCAATTAATTTAAAAATACCTAAGAAATTGTATATTGATGAAGTGTTGGTGAGGTTTATTGCTTCTATTTAGTGGTTATATTTGTGGTTATAGATGTTAACCAGCTAATGCATCCCCCTCTTCATGATTCGTTTTGAGGTATACCAACAAGTCTGCAGTTGTTAGTACTGACTAACTTGATAAACGAAAAAAACAAACGTAAGCAATTGATTTATAGAGATTACCATAACATTTATATAACAAGCCTTTCCCCCAAGCTTGTTATAACTTAAAAAGGCCTCTCATCACGAGAGGCCTTTTTAATACCTTTAAGCAACTTGCACTGACGAAGCGATGACTTATTGAACAGACATAAAAAAGGGCGCTAAGCGCCCTTTAAACTAATCCAAAGCCTTAACCGATCCTATTTACCAAGTTATCAATCGAATACAAATCACGCTTCTCACTATTTTTTCGCTTAACTTCTTCTAATGACTTTGCTTCAACGGTATCGAACAATACATTGATTAATCGATTAAAATGTTGATGCATAGCTAAACGAGCTTCAGATGCATCTGCTGCAGCTAACGCCTCATAAATAGCAGTATGCTCATCAAGGGTCTTTTTATTATCTTTACTACACACGCTGTCATAGTCATCAATTATCTTGGTACTCGAGGCGCGTAATGCCCATAAGTTCTCGAAAGATTTTATTAATGCACCGTTACGAGTAGAGTTAGCGATAATGTTATGGAACATTTGATCCGCTTCTTCAACATATGATTTATTTTCCATCATTATCAATGTTTTATTTAACTCAACCAATTCTTCCTTGGTGATAGTATTTGCAGCTAGCGCAGCAATTTCACCTTCAACTAATGCTCTGGCTTGCGTCAATTCAAAGGCATTGATCTTATCTTTATTACTGTTTTGGTTTACCGAGTGTAAAACATATACCCCTGAACCGGTTTTCACTTCAATTTTTTCACGCACTTCAAGTGCGATTATTGCTTCGCGAATGGTTGGCCTGCTTACATCAAACTTCTCAGCCAACTCCCTTTCTGGTGGCAAACGACTACCGGGTGCATATTCGCCGCTAGCAATAGACGCTTCGATCTCTTCTACGATACGCCAAAACATACGTCTATTTTTCATGTCTGGTCCTTCAATGGTTAAAACCAATTACTTTTCTAATTAGTAACATAATATCTATTTAGTCAATCAACGCAAAGCCTATTTGTAAATTTTTATTGTACTTGAACAATTTTGGCATTAGCTTAGGCCAGGTTAGCAAAATGTTATTGGTAATAACAGTATAGTCAATAAACGATAAAAAAGTAACACACTGGTAACACAAAGTGGTTGACAAGATACCTTACCATTGGTTAGTTTCTATTCAGACGCAAGGTTGTATTTAAAGATCATGTTTAAAGTATTGTGTTCTCATTATTAAAAATGATTATGAACTTGGGGATTCATTAGCGTGGAACTTAACAAAATAAATGCGACTAATTTTCTCTCAAGCACAAAGTATTTCCTTGGTGCAAAAGTTAAGTTTTAACCCGCATGTAAAAACTTAACATTGCAACTCCTGCCTCGTACTTGAGGTAGGAGTTTATTTCTCCAAGGCTTATTTATCTGTGAATTAATAGCCCGCTAAAACTACAATAAAAAGAGAGTCATTATGAGTTACCTGCACACTGATACAAGCAATGACAAGAAGTCCTCTAAAACACATTACACCTTAAACAATATCAAAGTGGCATTCGCCCTTAGCCTTACAGCAAGCGCAATAATGCCATTAATGTCAGCCAATGCGGCTACATACACAGTAAAAAATCCAGTTGAATATAATAAAACTGCCAAGAAATTAGTCGCTGGCGATGAAGTCATTCTGGCGGACGGTGTATGGCAAGATTTTGAAATCAAATTTAAGGGTCAAGGCACAAAAGACGCGCCAATAAAGCTATCTGCACAAACAAAAGGCAAAGTCATACTGTCGGGACAATCTAATCTGCGCTTATCAGGTAAATACCTGGAAGTATCAGGACTCGTATTTAAAAACGGCTATACCCCAAGTAATGAAGTTATCGCTTTCAGAACCAGTAAAAATGATTTAGCCAATCATTCACGTGTCTCTGAAGTGGTTATTGATAATTACAGCAATCCAGATCGCCATGAATCTGATTACTGGGTGTCGTTATACGGAAAAAACAATCAATTTGACCATAACCATTTAGTCGGTAAGCGCAACAAAGGCGTTACCATGGCTGTGCGTTTAAAAGGCGAAGATAGCCAAGAAAATCATCATAAAATTGACCATAACTATTTCGGCCCTCGTCCAATTCTAGGTTCAAACGGTGGTGAAACTTTACGCATCGGTACTAGTCATTATTCAATGTCTGACTCTTTTACTCTGGTTGAAAATAACTACTTCGATCGTTGTGACGGTGAAGTGGAAATCATTTCAGTAAAATCAGGTAAGAATACGCTGCGAAACAATACCTTTTTTGAATCCCGCGGCACTCTCACCATGCGTCATGGCAACGGTAATAAAATTGAAGGCAATGTCTTCTTAGGTAATGGTGTTGATCATACCGGTGGCATTCGAGTCATCAACCGCGATCAAACCATCACTAATAATTATCTTGAAGGCTTAAAAGGTTATCGCTTTGGTAGTGGCTTTACCATTATGAATGGTGTGCCAAACTCTCCGATTAACCGTTACCATCAAGTGGTTAATGCTGATGTAAACCACAATAGCTTTATCGATGTAGAACATATCCATTTAGCTGCTGGTAGTGACCAAGAACGTTCTGCTACGCCGCAAAAATCTACTTTTTCAGACAATCTAGTATTTAATAAAAATCAACAAGCACCCTTTTCACTTTTTGATGATATTTCAGGGATTCAATTTTCAAACAATGTTTCAAATGATTTATCAGATAACAAAATAGAACAAGGTTTCACAGTTGAGCCTATAGCGCTTACTCGCGCTGAAAATGGCCTAATGTATCCAACTGATAAAGCATTACGTCAATATGGTGCTACCACTAAACTTTCGCCAACCACCAAAGCGCAAACGGGTGTGAGCTGGTATCCAAAAGATGAACCTGAAACAACTTTCGGTTCTGGCAACGAAATTAAGGTCTCGTCAACTGAACAACTGATAACGGCTATTGAACAAGCAAACAGTGGCGATACCATTGAACTTGCTGACGGTAGCTATGACATTGAGAAAATTATCTTCATTGATAAAGCTATCACCGTCCAAGCCCTAAATACCAAAAAAGCCAAACTAACCTTTAGCAGACCAACATTGTTCGAAATTCAAAATGGCGGTGCGTTAAAACTAGATGGTTTGATTATTACCGGTGAGAACAGCTTAGATTCATCAGGTAATACAGTTATCAGAACCTCGAAATGGGGCATGTTAACTAACTACCGTTTCAGCATGTTTAATAGTGAAATCAAGCAACTTGATATTAATCACTCGTTTCATTTCTTTGACTCAGGCTCACGTGCCTTTGCCAAAAAAATTGAAATCATAAATAACAACTTTGAAAAAATTAGCGGTGATATTTTCAGACTAAATAAAGAGACTGATGACTTAGGTATTTATAACGCTGAATACTTAATAGTCGAGAATAATCAGTTTAAGAACATTGAAGGTGCTTTAGTTAATTTATACCGTGGCGGTACTGATGAAAGTACTTTTGGCCCCCACTTATCATTCATGCATAACGAGGTTAGCAATGTTGGTCAAGGTAAGCGAAATAAGTCTAAAGCCAGCTTATTCTTACATGGCGTACAAGTGACTGATATTGAGAAAAACAGCTTTAAAGATAGTGCGGTAGTCAAAATTGAGCACACCACTGGTGAGCCAGTGACACAAGTCAGTAATAACCAATTCATTAACGCTGGTAGCCCTTCCGTCCAAGAGCTTTATGCGATAGAAAAAACCACCGCGTCAATCACCAACAATAAAGTGCAGTAATTATGAAGACCTCTTACTTATTAAACATCAAAACGCTCAAACGCGTAGTTTGTCTGGTTGCGTTATCAAGCTTAATGCCGATTCAAGTATTAGCAGTATCAACAGCAACTCAACACCCTACATTGGTGGTGAACCAACAAGATGTTGTCACCATGCGCGCTGCAATTAAACAGCCAGGGTTGTTTAAGCAAGCTTTTACTGAAAAAAAGCAGCATGTCGATCACTATATTAAGCAACCGATTATAGTGCCTATTCCTGTTGATGCTGGCGGTGGTTACACCCATGAGCGCCATAAAAAGAACTATCAGCACATGTATGATGCAGGGATGATGTATCAACTAACTCAATCGCCTGTTTATGCTGACTATGTTCGTGACATGCTTCTACAATATGCAGTGCTATATCCTACTCTGCCACTGCACCCAAAACGTAAAAGCCGTAATGAAGGTAAACTGTTCTGGCAAGGGCTTAATGAAGCGGTATGGATGGTTTATACCATTCAAGCTTATGACTTTATCTATGATTCATTATCAGTAGAGCAACGTAAACAGATTGAGTCAGGCATTATTTTACCTGTCGCAGATTTCCTCTCTGTACAATCCCCTCACACTTTTAATAAAGTTCACAACCACGGCACATGGGCAACTGCAGCTGTTGGTATGACCGGATTTGTGCTCGATAAGCCTGAGCTTGTTGAAGTGGCATTACTTGATTTATCTAAAAGCGGTAAAGGTGGTTTTTTACGCCAATTAGACGAACTATTCTCGCCTGATGGCTACTATAACGAAGGTCCTTATTATCAGCGTTACGCTTTACTGCCTTTTGTGACTTTTGCAAAAGCCATAGAACAAAACCAACCTGAACGTAAGATCTTTGAATACCGTAATGACATATTATTGAAGGCCATTACTAGCACTGTGGAATTAAGCTATAACGGCCTATTCTTTCCATTAAATGATGCGATTAAGAGTAAAGGTATCGATACTGTTGAACTCGTAAGAGCGGTCAGCATAGCTTATGGATTAACCAACAATAACGACTTAATCGATATTGCTAGACAACAAGACCATATCCTACTAACTGGCGATGGATTGAAACTCGCTCAAGCCATTGATCAAAATACCCCAAGCAAATATGCATTTGATTCTAGAGTGTTCCTAGATGGTAAAAATGGTGATGAAGGTGCGTTAGTTGTTATGCGCCAGAACGCGCCAAATGCACAAGCTGTCGTGTTTAAAGCCACTGCACAAGGATTAGGTCATGGTCACTTTGATAAATTAACTTGGCAGTTTTACGATGATGGCGCTGAAATTGTATCTGATTATGGTGCTGCACGTTTTCTCAACATCGAAGCAAAAGCTGGCGGTCGATATTTACCAGAAAATATCACTTGGGCAAAGCAAACTGTTGCGCACAATACCCTTGTTGTAGACGAAACTAGTCACTTTGATGGCGAAGTAAAGCGTGGAAATGCAAATCATCCTGACATGGTGTTTTATCACCACGATGATACTGCAACATTAGCCTCTGCAGTAATTGATACTGCCTATAATAACGTCACGTTTGAACGCACCATGGCTTTAGTTACATTACCAAAAAGCCAAGCGCCATTAGTATTCGATATTGTCGATGTTGATAGCTCTACAGCTCATCAATATGATTTGCCTGTTCACTATCAAGGTCAGTTGATTGATACCAACTTTGCCCGTAATGCTTCAGTAAATACCTTAAAAGCATTGGGTGAAGCAAATGGTTATCAGCACCTTTGGTTACGTGCAACGGCAACACCAAAAGCGGCTAATGACAAGTCATCATCTTTGGCTCAAATTACATGGCTCAATGATAACGGTCGTTTCTATACTCATAGCAGCATAGCTACTTCAGAGCAGCAGTATTTGTTTACGCAGCTAGGTGCTAATGATCCTGACTTCAATCTACGCAATGAAAATAGCTTCATTCAGCGTGTATCTGGTGCTAAACAGCACCAGTTTGTCAGCGTATTGGAACCACATGGCGAATATAACCCTTCAGCGGAATATACGCTGAGCGCCACCAGCAAGCTAACAAGCCTTAATTACCAACGCCAAGATGATATCAGCGTGATCAGTTTTCAAATGAAGACAGCATCTGATACTGACAGCACTTATGTGTTAGCGATTAACCATCAACAAACCAAAATTGATGCTGAAAGAAATAACAAATTAACCAACAGCTTTGCTTATAACAACAAGCAATACAGTTTTAGTGGTAGATACCAGCTATTGGAAATCAATAAGTAAAAAAGCACTAAATATAGAAAGTAGGATATACGCGAGTAACCGCGTCTTACAAATGATTAGGGGTGACCACTACACCCTATTCTTTATTCTTATCGCCTGGTTAGCCCACTAGCATTTTTTCGCTATGGCTTGCAGGCAAAACAGTTCCAGTGACGAGAAAAGGTTAATCCGTGAAAAGTATTTTATTGTTGGGTGAATGTATGGTTGAGCTGCGTAATACAGCTCCGAGTACGCTGCATCAATCCTTCGCTGGCGATGCATTTAATACGGCTGTTTACTTAAAAAGGTTATTTACTGAAACACCTGTAAGCTTTGCTACTGCTATCGGTACAGACAGTTTTAGTCAGGCTATGCGTGAATTGTTCAAACATGAACAAATTAACGATAGCTGGGCATTTACATCAGCATCATTAATCCCTGGCTTATATGCTATTGAAACTGATGATGAGGGTGAAAGAAGCTTCACTTATTGGCGTGAAAATTCTGCAGCAAAACAACTGATGACTTTTATCGATGATAAAACCATTGATGCCCTAAGCCAGCAACATCAGATGGTGTTCTTTTCGGGGATATCTCTAGCCGTTATTCAGCAAGAACAACGTCCACTATTTTGGGACATGATCGATAAAATGAAGGCTAAAGGCTTAACCATCGTCTTTGACCCTAATTACCGACCAAGAATGTGGTCAACCCCTGATGCCGCTAAAATTCAGTTTGAATTAGCTTTTTCAAAAGCTGATATCTTACTACCTGGCATTGATGATTTTGAGCAGCTTTATGGTATTGATAATGCTTCTGCGTTGATTGAATTTTGCAGTAAGTACAACGCCAATGAACTCATCATTAAAAATGGTCCAGAAACCGTCATTTCGGTAACCAATGGTTCAAGTGAAGCATTCCATATCACGCCTGCCGATAATGTTGTCGATACCACATCGGCTGGAGACTCATTTAATGGCGCTTACCTTGGTGCAAGACTCAATGGTCACAGCATCAGTGAAGCGATTGACTTAGGCGCTAAAACAGCGGCTTTTGTCATTCAGCATAAAGGTGCAATTGTTGACGCTGATCAATTTAAAAAGTTTAGCCTTACCTTATCTATTAACTAGTTCAATCGTTTAGATATTTAGACAAATGAATTGTCATCATGTTTTGAGCAAACATGTTGTTAATAGATAACTTTAGCTAGGGCTGAACCCAAATGGCCCATTTTTATTCTGATGAATCTGCTCTTTATGGATTCAAGTAACAATTTGGATTGACCTACTCTCTAATTACTTACCCCTTTCAAGTAGTAATTGAGTAGGTTAATCCTCCCCATTCACCATCTTATTTATCCTACTATCAACCATCTTATTTACTGTCTTTAGTAACGTCCTGTGTTTGAGGTGGTGCAAACAACACCTTAAATCGCTCCATGACGGTTAACTTACTGCCTAAAACTTCCTTCAACATATCCCGCCACTCACTAAAACTCACCACGATTGGGTTAAAGCTATTAATTGGTTTAGTGATTCCATAAATTACTGTTTCGTTTTCAGGTTCGAAAGTGCCAAATAGCTTGTCCCAAATGATCAACACACCAGCATAGTTCTTATCAATGTATTGAGGATTACGGCCGTGATGAACCCGGTGATGGGATGGTGTATTAAAAATAAGCTCTAAAGGCCCTACCGATTTAACTGCCTGTGTATGCACAAAAAACTGCAGTCCTAAATTCAGCAGCACCACAAATACCACCCAATTAGGTTCAAAACCAATGATCACTAATGGCAGCCAGAATAACCACATACCAGCCAACGGGTACATTAGGCTTTGTCTGAAAGCGGTGCTAAAGTTCATGTTCTCTGAACTATGGTGTACAACATGGGCAGCCCACATCCACCGTACTCGATGACTTGCTCGATGAAACCAGTAATAGAAAAAGTCTTGGGCAATCAACAATACGATAAAACTGGTAAAGCCCATCTGAATATCAAACAACTTCCAATCAAAAACAGATAAGTATAATTTTGCAATCAAGAGTCCAGCTAAAATATCCGTTAATTGATGCATACCTGCTAGACAAAAGTTACATGCCACTTCGAAGGGATTATAACTTGCTGATGCCGGTAATTTGTTGCGCTTAGCCCCTAAATACCATTCAAGTAAAATACATAAAAAGAACAGCGGCGCTAAAACAAGTAACAGCACTTCGGGATGATTAATCAGTGTATTCAAATCCATTGAAAACCTTTATTTTTATTATTAATTTTTGACTAGGTTGTTTACTTAGTGATTACTACTCATGGTTACCATTTAGCATAGTGATCTTCAGTCAAGCCTAATTGATTTTGTAGCGTATGAATGCGGCCATTATTATCTGTTAACTCTCCGCTGAAATATCCGATGTTCTGTCTAAAGTTACTTTTAAGAAATCCAAAGTTCTTTTTCTCACTGCGGCAATTGAGTGCTTTAAACGTTAACGCTATTTGGTCATCAGCGCTGTTGATATCCCAATAATCATGACGACTATGTCGATTAAATGAGAACTGCACAGCAGGCATGAAGTGACGTTCACCATTTACCCATAAAACGTTTTCAGTCGTCCCAGTTTCATTAACACCTGCGGCTAAATTCAACCCCAATATCCCACTTTCTATTTGGGTATTAATTGATGCCCAACGCCAACTAGTTTCTCTGCGCATATACCCTGCTGAGAAATCATATCCCCCCAAGGCGAAATTTAATGGTTGAGGTTCATTTTTGATGGTTAAACTGCCCAACACTTTTAAGCCATTATGTTTTTGAGTGTAAGTCCAGCCGCTATAACCAGTAGGCGTGCACAAACTCATTGGTAGGCTCAACACTGGCGGGGTTAATGTCAGCTCAGCTTGAATGTCTTTGGTGGCAATATTAAGTGCCCAAAGTCCATCTTTAATGGAAAATTCAATCACACTTTTACCGTGCTTAATACGGGATGTTCCAGCCATTGGGGAAGCTGTAATAGACATCCCCATAGAGAAGGGTTTTAAAGCTTGGGTTTCAGTGAGGCGATTATTAGCAATATCGTACAAATAACAAAAACTGCTGCCCACATAACGGATATCCGCAATAGCGACACCGATAATGTAACGAGGCGTAGTGATATTAATAAACTGAAACTGCTTGAAGTGAAAATACTTGGCCAGTGATGAATTTGGCTTATCCATTTCATTAAAATAGTTAAATTGTTTAACACCAAGATCGGCGACAGCACCATCAAAATGGCCATAAATAGGCTGACCTTCACTATTCATTAATTGTTCAGGGGCTAACTGCAAGTGAGTTAATGGCATTAAGCGTCCAACTTTTTTAATTATTATTTACCTCTAACTTCTATATTTTCTTAAACAATGTCAACGGTTAGTTATTAAGCTTGGCTGTGGCAGGCGCCATCAATGAATTGTTCAGTGAACATCTCAATGAAGACTTGATTACCTATCGCTAAATTAAACCGTTGCAGCATATTGAATAGACTGGCATAGCAATGAAAATCTGTTATTCTGACATCATCATTTTTTATTATTTTTAGTCATGAAATCATTACCATTATTCTTGTGTGCTTCATTATTTTTATCCGCATGTGCAAGTTATACCCCAACTCATATCGCACTAAATCCCAGCGCACCTCAATCAATTAACCAAATTGATCAATATGCTTCTATTGCAGTCAGTACCATTGATGTTCGTAAAGCCAACTTTATTGTCCGTTTCAACAAAGGTGACGATGCCGCTGAATTAATCAGCCCCAGTGAACCTATAAGACAACAACTGGATAGTGTTTTTAAGCAAGCACTGACTAAAGTTGGCTACCAGGTTAATCCCGCGGCAACTAACTCTGTGCAGTTTCAATTAGATTACTTACTAACAGATGTCACAGAGTCTACTTTTGGCTTCGAAGCTAAAACCGCATTAACCATTAATGTGATCGCTAAAAATGAGCGTCAAGAATTCACTAAAATCTACAATGGTAAAGGCACATTAACAGGGCCATTCAGTCCTGATTACGCCACACTAGAATTAGACATGAATAAGTTAATTGATGAGCTAAATACCAAAATCATTAACGACACTGAACTGCACCAATTTTTACAACAATAAACAAGGATGAAGCCATGCATAAGTGGATTTTAGCTAGCGTACTTGCATTAACAACCATGGCTACCCAAGCAGCCATTGATATTCAACCCGATACGCTATACCCAAAGGTTGAGTTTGATACCACTATGGGAAAAGTCATTGTTGAACTTGATAGAACTCGAGCGCCGTTAACTGTAGATAATTTTTTAACTTACGTCGTTAAAGGCGAGTATGACAATACGATTTTTCATCGTGTCATTGCTGACTTTGTGGTTCAAGGCGGTGGATTAACCTCTAAGCTTGAAGAGCTAGAGTCAATGGACCCTATTGTTAACGAATCAGGTAATGGCTTATCCAACAGCATGGGAACGATTGCGATGGCTCGCGATAATGATCCCCATTCAGCAACACGACAGTTTTACTTTAATGTGGGCGACAATAAAAACCTCAACCCTTCTAAACGCCGCTGGGGTTATGCTGTATTTGGCGAAGTCGTTGAAGGTATGGCAGTGCTTGAAGCTATGTCTTATACCCCAACAGCTCATAATGCCCAACTTAACTGGCCAGATGTACCCATTAAAGAAGTCATGCTGAACAAAGCCACACTGCTAGCGAGATAAAGACAGAACCTAGATGATACCTGCAGCCAAATAATGACAATCTCTAAATAAAAGCATTACTATTGTTAAGGTTATAAAATTCAGTTTTTAGCATAGACAGAAATATCATTCTCATAAAAATTTTGCGGAGTTAAACATTGATTTAACTTCGCTTTTTTATAGTTATTTATTACACCCATCATAAAATATCCAGTCAAAAACTCTGAACTTTCATTTACACTGTAAATTGGAGTAAATATTCAAAAAAGCCAACTATACTTATAGTCATTCGTTCACAATTGCTTTTTAATCATTTATTGGAATATTTAAAGGATGTTTTTATGCCACCTAAAATGACGCCAAATGACTTCATCGAAACAAAAGCCCCGCAATTGGCATACTTTGGCAAAGCCTTTCTGGATAACCAGTTAGAGCACAATGAGATCAAGTTATACATGTGGGATGTATTAGAAGAATGGCAAGCCATCAGTTTAGATCAAACACCAGAAGCTGCGACCCCAACTGATACCGAGAAAGTATTCTGGCATTTACTCCATTGTTTTGATCAATGGCCAGATATGGTCATTCGCGGTAATCAATACTTGCGCCAACAAGTTCACGACTGCTGCGATTACATCAATATTGGTGGCAAAATCCCTGATGGATGTATCGGAGTAAGACCAACAACTTAACGATTCATTACTCCAACTTCAATTCATCTGCTATACCTTAAAATTAGCCACAGGAATGGCTTGAACCATTTAGCTGCGCCCCTTAAGCTAGAGCCATTCTCCTTTACTCTGTTGCCTTATGTCAGAACTGTTAAGCCGAACCCGTGAAGCGTTGTCCGTTTATTACCATAAACGTGTTTTTATCTTATTGTTACTTGGGTTCTCGGCTGGTTTACCATTAATGTTGGTTTTTTCAACCTTAAGCTTTTGGTTAAGGGAAGCCGGTGTTGATCGTGCCGCTATTGGCTATTTTAGCTGGATTGCGCTGACCTATGCTTTTAAGTGGGCTTGGTCACCTTTAGTAGACCGCATGTCACTGCCAATATTTACCCGTTTGTTTGGCCGGCGAAGGGGCTGGATGCTGTTTGCTCAATTGTGCTTAGTTGGTGCCATTATGGGGATGTCTTTCAGTGATCCTTTGGTGGATTTAGAGCGCCTCGCCATTTGTGCTTTTTTGTTGGCTTTAGCTTCAGCCACTCAAGATATTGTGATTGATGCTTTTCGAATTGAATCTGCTCCTGAGAAAATGCAAGCTGCACTCGCTGCTGCGTATCAAGTGGGTTATCGAAGTGCGATGATTGTCGCTACCGCGGGCGCGTTAACCATTGCAGCTTGGGTTGATCCAGGCAATGATGGCTACAACCTTGAATCATGGCAAACTGCTTATTTTGCTATGGCACTGCTGATGTCAGTCGGCATATTAACCACCCTTTTCAGCAAAGAACCTGAAGTCGACACTAAGCAAGCAGAAGAACAAGAATTAGCACTCAAACAACAGTTTTCGGAAAAATACCCAGCTCAAATTGCAGCCCCTTTAGCCTGGTTATATAGTGCTAGCGTGTTACCTTTCATCGACTTTTTTAAACGTTATGGTAAAAGCGCTATTCTGATTTTGTTATTAATTTCCTGCTATCGAATATCCGATATTGTCATGGGAATTATGGCTAATGTGTTTTATGTGGATATGGGGTTCAGCAAAGAAGAAATTGCCTTTGTGAGTAAAGTCTATGGCCTGATAATGACTTTAGTCGGTGCCGCTTTTGGCGGATTATTAATAGTCCGTTATGGCACAATGAAAATACTCTTCCTAGGCGCGTTGTTAGTTGCTATCACTAACTTGTTGTTCGCTTGGCAAGCCTATATTGGCTATAACATGCCATTCTTAACCTTCGCGATATCAGTCGATAACTTTAGTGCTGGTATTGCTACTGCAGCATTCATCGCCTACTTATCCAGCCTCACAAGCAGTGGTTATAGTGCGACTCAATATGCGTTATTGTCCTCTATCATGCTACTGTTCCCTAAGTTTATCGCTGGATTTTCAGGGGTATATGTTGATGCCTATGGTTACGTAAATTTCTTTATCGCAGCCAGCTTAATCGGTTTCCCAGTATTGATATTAATTAGCATGCTACAACGCCTAACACCGCCTGATGATGCTCAAGTTGATACCGAACTATCAGCAGAACCCGATGGCAATAAGTGAACGATTCGGTTAGATAGTGATGTGGGTAACAGGATATAAAAATGCTGTAACAAGGCTTTGTTACAGCATTCAAACTAAACAAAACTTAGTTCCTGAAGCTAGTCTCTAAAACTAGTCTCTAAAACTAGTCTCTAAAGTTATTAAATTGAAACGGCTGGCCTAAGTCAGCTTCTTTCGCTAAACGCATAACAGCTTGTAAGTCATCACGCTTTTTACCAGTCACTCGAACTGAGTCACCTTGGATAGATGATTGCACTTTAATCTTGCTATCTTTAATCGCCTTAACTAACTTCTTGGCGATTAATGTTTCAATGCCTTCTTTAAATTTTACTCTAAGGCTGAATGTTTTACCGCTATGTACACTCTTGTCGTCTACATCCATCGCTGATGGGTCTACATTACGTTTACTGAGCTGAATACGTAAAATATCAACAAGCTGCTGGCACTGGAAATCATCTTCTGCTTTTAATGTTACGACATGATCTTTGTATTCAAAATCAGCTTCTTTACCACGAAAGTCAAAACGTCCTGCAAGTTCACGGCGTGAGTTATCAACGGCATTGCGTAATTCAACTTCATCAACTTCTGATACGACATCCATAGACGGCATAGTCATTCTCCAATAGATTATTTAGGTTTATTTTAACACTCTATCGCAATAGTCAAACCCTCCACAAAAGAGAAAACAATAATTAGATGGAATTTAATGACATTAGTCGCTGCATTTTTTATCATGACCCCACGCAAACACGATTGTAACGGGCTAGATAACCACAGCATGAAATTGAAATTATTTTTTACCGGCGCATTTGCTTTAGCTGTTTTGGTTGTCAGTTATTTAGTTTTCTCCAAGCCCAACTACCCAATCACGTTCTCAAATATGGATAAAGTCGGCCATACGGTTAGTTTTCTTGGCTTAGCATTTTTAGCTTACTTTGCGTTTAAGCCAAAGTGGTATTGGATGTGTTCGGTATTAACCGCTTATGCCATATTGATAGAACTAATCCAATCTCAAATTCCTTATCGAAGTGCATCGGTTGCTGATGTGGTCGCCGATATTCTTGGCATCGTGCTTTTTTATCTATTCTTATTTGTATTCAAAAAGTATCAAGCTGCTAGATTATTCTCTAAAGCATCGCCTTCATTTGGCTCAAATGTGACTAAAAAGAAGCGCTAACATGCCAAGTTCATTTGATAGCCTAGCCCATGTTAAATCCCTACAAAATGGGAGAACCGTATCTGACAAGGCACAAATTAAAAAGACGCAAACAGAGATTAAACACCATCAAGCAAATATCGCCATACTAGGTGCTGGCGCCATCGGGCTACTTATTTATACCCAATTAGCCAAATTCAGAGCGCCGCTATTACTGACAAGAAACACCATTGAATCTAATCGTTATATAACAGTAGAAACCCTTTCAGGTGAAATAAAACAGCAAGCTTGCCTTGAAGCCAATATTGAACAGCTAGAGCAAGCGGATTTAGCCAATATCGAATTGGTGATTATTTGCGTGAAGTCTTATCAAATAGCGGATGCGTTAAGTTCTCTGTTGCCTATCATTCCTAAAGCTTGTCATATATTACTGATACATAACGGCATGGGGCCTCATTTAGAGGCTCAAGCCATGCTAAAACCATATGATAAACTCAACCTTGGGATATCATTAGGCACAACATCACAAGCGTCTTTAAAGCTGTCACAGCGACACATTAGACATACAGGTAAAGGTAAGAGTGTTATAGGTCACTTAACTGGCTCTGCAATGCCAGTAGCGGTAATGAGTCAATTAATGTCATCGATTCCAGACATCAGTATTAAAGATGATATTTTAACGGCGCTGTGGCAAAAGCTTATCGTTAACTGCGCTATTAACCCGCTAACGGCAATCAATCAGTGCCCAAATGGTGAATTAGCTCAACAGATCTATCAACAACAAATACACGCAATAGCACAAGAGTGTATTACTGTCGCTAAAGCTGATGGCGTTAACCTTGATTTAGCCGATTCACTCTCAGTTATAGCAGACGTTATTCATCAGACTGCAGCAAACTCATCATCGATGAAACAAGATATTCAATTGGGCAGAAAAACAGAAATAAAGCAGATAAATGGTTATGTTGTGGCACGAGCCAAGTGCCATCAGCTTGCTGTTCCAGTCAATGAGCATATGCTCTGTAACATTAACGCACTTGAAGCCTTGCAGGGTTAATCTGCTGAATGAAACATTGGTTTTAATACTATCTATAAGCAAAAATGACCCTATTCAAGATGACGCTACAACAATTAATTCCCCCCACAACCAGCAGCATTGCTTTTAGTCATCGCGTTTATAGCTACTACTCTATTGCTATCATATTCATGCTTGTTAGTGTGTTGTTCATCGATCGCGCTTTGGCTGAATACCTTCATCAACTCAAGCCTCATTCTCCTATATTGAACACCTGTTATTTGTTGTTATCAAAAATTCCATTGGCACTTGAAGTGCTAGCCGGGGTCATTATCCTTTCAGGTTTATTCAATCAATACAGAGTAAATGTAAAGCAACTCATTAAGCCGATTATCTATGTCGTCATTGCAGCCTCCGTCATCAGAGTCAGTGCAAAAGTCATCTTTGGACGTACTTGGCCCGAAACCTGGACCAACAATAATCCTTCTTGGATTGAGCATGGTGTTGAAGCATTCTACCCATTTTCAATGTCAGTCAGTTATCACTCTTTTCCATCAGGCCATGCCTTATTTACTTTCGCATTAGCCAGCCTGTTTTGGCACTTTATGCCAAAACTATATTGGCTTTGGATAAGCTTGATGGTCGGTGTAATCATAGGGCAACTTGCTCAGAACTATCATTACTTAGGGGATTTACTTGCGGGAGCAATACTCGGAATACTGATAACTCAACTTGTGGTAAATCTGATTGATAAAAGAAAGTGAGCGAAGTAATTCTTAGCAAACTATACCAATAGAAAACTATACCAATAGAAAACCACCCATAAAAAAGCCATCGATAACAACAGATATTGGCTATCAGTGCAGTTATCAATGGCTTCAAAATTCATAGTGTTGAAGTTGAGCTTTAAACTCGGTTTGTAAACTTAGCCGATAAATTAAATATCAATCCCGAAACCAACCACAAATTGATAATCATCTTGTTTAGGTATATCACCCGAAGAGTCCGCTTGTGGCTTATTGGTGTGATCCCAAATAAACGATAAATCTAAATCAAACATATCAGTTAATTCTATTTCGACAGTCGCTAACGCATGGTGAGTATACCCACCCGATTGGTCATCACCATATTGCACGCGATAGGACGTTACAAAGTCGATATCACTGGTTATCTCAGTATCATAAACCGTTTCAATGACCACTGTTGCTGAGCTACTATTGGTATCCTCACCCGCTTCAACATTATTAAACTCTGTATAGGTATATGCGGGACCACCACTGATACTCCATTCTGTTTTAGCGTTATCAATAATGTTATAACCCAAACCCGAACCGACAGTCAGTTTATACTCAATATTGAGAAATTTATCGGTATAGATTTCGGCAAATACCGGTCGTAAATAAAACTGCTTTGATAAAAACCAATCAAAGTTAGTATTGATACGATTGTTGTTTATCTTCTCTTCACTATCAGACTTAGAATAATTACCAATATAATCAAGATTAAAACGTGACTCAGTGGTTCGTCTAACCGTTTTGGCTATGGCGTTATAATCAATTTGATCGGTATTACCAGAACGTAAATTGGCACCCAATGAAATTTTACTGGACCAATAATTAGACTCAGATTGAGTTCCTGCAATGATGGTCAAAATTTGTGATGTATCAAACTCTTGCCCATCTAAATAACTTTTACCATCTTGAACGACTAATTTACCACTTTGGGTCGATAAATCTAAAAATCCAATACTGACAATACCCGCACTTTGCAGCGCTTTAACATCTTCCCAATCAATATAAACCGTATCCAGTTCATCACTTTCAAATTCAAGTTTATCGTCATAAAGGTTTTTAATTTCGCCTTTGAGCAATTCAAGCGAAGAAAGCTGTAACCAATCGTATTGACTATCTTGAGGCATGACGAGTAATTCAGGCGTAAGCTGTTGAGAAGAAGATTCCTGTGAGGAAGGCTCCTGAGGAGAAGGTTCGGCAATAACGGTGGCACTGTATACAAGAGGACTAAACATTAACGACAAACTAGCGCAGCTTAAAGCTAAGCCATAAGAACGAACAAGGTGCTTCATAAAACTCTCCCTGAAAAGCGATTTCCTGTTTTACTTTAGGCCAGTATAGTATGAAAAAACAACAAATTAAAACCGATAGTCGGGATTATTTTTTTTATCTTTCCAAAGCTCTCTTTTAACTCCACATCACCAAAATTGCGGCTACAGCAATTAACACTAAGCCCAAAACTTCATTAATTCTAATTTTCTGTTTCAGCCAAAAAACACTAATTAACATAGTAAAAAACACTTCTATCTGACCCAACGTTTTTACATAGGGCACAGCTTGCAACGACATAGCACTAAACCAACCAATAGAGGCAATACAACTACACACACTAATGAGTAATGTCAGTTTGGGTCTTTGCCACAATGCCAAAAGTGTCATGCGGTCTTTGAGACCGAGATAGGTTACTAATATCAGCGTTTGTAATCCAATAACTGATACCAGCACCCAAGCCGCACGATGGGTAAATGGAATGGGATCTGACAAAGTAGCATCGGTTATCAACAGTAAACTAGCTTCTCTGACCCACAGTGAAGTAAAAGCAAACGCAACGCCACTGCCAATACCGATCACAATAGTATTAAGCGATAAACGTTTAACCCCGCGCTGGGTGCTCAAAAGCATCACAGCGACCGCGCCAATTATCACTCCAATCCAGCCTAATAAGCTCAGGCTAGTACCAAAAAACAGTACCCCTAAAATAGCCGCAACCAGCGCCTCACTTTTAGCCAGCCCTGCGCCAACGGCATAGTTCTTTAATTGAAATAGTTTAACCATCAAACCCGTAGCTAAGATTTGCATCAAGGATGCACCAATCACAAAGCCATAAAATTGATAGGTAAAGGTAGGAATACTGCTGGGTTGCAGTTGATAAAGACTGAAGAGATATATTGCAGCAATAGGCCCCGCCCAAATAAAACGCGCCAAGGTAACACCACTGACTTTCACTTGCTGACTCAGCTCACTTTGAAAAGCATTGCGCCAAGACTGCATAAAAGCGGCAAGAATAGTAAGTGCTATCCACATAGATATATACCCAATAATTCAGAGGTTTGAGGATTAATCTGATAACTAAATTGATGGCTAATTTAGAGACTATTTTTAAAGGCTATTAAAGTATCACAAACTGAGCAGCGGATTGTTGGTAATTTGTTCTAGCTTAGAATCACGAGATAGTTGGTGGCGAACATTATCATTTGTTCGCTTATACAGTTATTTGAAGGAGATAAATGATTTACGCCCAGACATGTTTCTGGGCAGAAACGAATTTGTAACGCCCTAATAGCTACTTATTCTACAGGCTCATTTTCAGCCTCGATTTCTATAAAGTCTTTTACTACATCATCGCCAATTGAGAAATTTATATTCAATGTAATATCTTGGTTTAGGCTAGGTATTTCAAATACTGAAAATTCACCTGAGATTTTATTTAGGTGAACACTACCAAAATTAAAATTATTTACACTACAACTCAACACTCTTGATAAATTAATATTCATAAATTCAGTTGAAGTGTTTTTTATTAAGTAATTGCAGAACTCCTTACCTTCCTCTGTTTCATTATGTTCACAGCTCTTTGAGAAGTTAGCCCAATCATTAATTAATATAACTTTTAGAGGTTTACCGGCTTTTGATTTACTAGCAAAGGAAATTAAGTGTTCGCACAACTTATTATCTTGCGCTGATGCAATAAATGGCATTCCAATAATTGATATTAATAAAACTTGAAAGTTACACCTAAACACTAGAAGTACCTAACGCTCCCATAAGCCGTGAGCAATGCTGGCGCAATTGGTTGCACCTTTTTTCATTTTTAATCAATGTAGTAGCATTGAGAATGAACAAGTGAGATCAGAGTAAACTTCAAATAAGGGAGTTGATTAGCACATCATTATTGAATGGCTTCATCCCTAAATGGCGCTCTCGATATTCTTATTCGAGATTAGCCAACTCTGCCCTTAAGTGGTTTTACTTTAAACTGATTTGTGGCTTTAATTCAATATTTTACTTAATGTATATTGGCTAGGTTAAAAAAGATTATCACTTCAATCTAACCCATTACCTGCCACAAGAGATATATAGCATATACAAATGTCGCGATCACATGGTCAATGGTGTTCCCGACATCATAATGACATTTCCCATATCCCTATGGGTCAGATATGAAAGAGCGACCTTATGTGCAAACACAACTGTGACCCACTGGAAGCTCCAGTTTTAGGTGAAAATAATAACCAAAATGGATTAAGTGAGTGAAATGATACTAAACAAAGGTAAATGGAAAGGCAAAAAGACTCTAGTTATATTGATTCTAGCTATAGTTCCTAATATTCTGTTTTTTGTCTATAAAGATGCGATTCTTTACGGTTATCTGTTTTATAGTCGCGATTATACAGAGGATAAAAAAAGAATATCACTTTCAGGAGAAATTAGGTCATTAGAGCTAAATGATTACTACATGGTTATTAAAGGGGAACCAGATGTAAAGTATTTTGTTTATGGTAGTTTATCTGCATTTCAAAATGGTGTTATCTTAATTGAGAGCATTACCTTTGATAAGAACAGTCTCATAAGAAAATTACGTTCCCAGCATTACATTAAAGATATTTACGCTACCAATAATTGCTCTGTATTTAAGTTTATTAAACCTTTCGAGGGTGTTGATTATAGTTATCTTGCATCGCTAGAGGGCATTCAAGCGGTAATATCATTTAATAGTAGCGATAAAAAAGGAAGTAGGGTTTCTGAAATATGCAATATTTTTAAACACTTAGATAGTTAGTTTGAATGCCAAAGAAAGCTATTGATAACAAGTGGGGTCAATACAAGCTTTAATAAGGTAGTTGGTTGGCTCATTATTATTGAATAGCTTCATCCCTAAATGGCGTTCTCGATGTTTTTGTTCGGGGTTACCCAACTCTGTCCTTAGGTGGTTCTACTTTAAACTGATTTATAACTTTTATTCATTGTTTAGCTTAATGTTTATTAGCTAGGTTATAGAAGACCATCACTTCAATCTAATCCATTGCCTGCCGCAGGCTTATGTGCAGATACAACTGCGAGACGCTGCAAGTACATCCCTGTAAGCTCTGCCAAAACAAATAACATCCATGTTAAACGGCCAGTTCGGCATCCATGCCTCTCGCTCAGAGCGTTTCACAGTGTGAAACTTCGCCATGTTTTGGAAGCTCGCTGCTGCATCTACACTGGGATTATTATCTCTTCGATTTGACTGTATTTGTGGCGATTAAAAAAGCTAAAAAGACCAAGAATCTAATCTGCTAAAAGACTCAATTTGAATTGAGGATGTTGAAGAAAATAGCGTGAGCCTGACAGGACGTCAGGCTAGCTTTCGTCGGGCCATGGATGGCCCATCGGAAGCGTTAGCATTTTCGAATAAGGCTGAAGCAGTCTACAAGCGAAGTAAGAAGCTGGATCAATCCCCATCGAAAATTATGCGCTTTTCAGCATTTTTCGTTAGGGGCGGCAGGGTGATTCAAGAGGGTATTGCTGTTGATACCCTTTTGGCCGGTGCAGGATGGAATCCTGCGATGTTAATCCAAACGGAGTTTGGAAATACTTAAAGAAAACTTGCGTTCAATACCTAGTATGGGCGAAGCGCCACGACCTTGATCTTATTACCAAGTAAAATACCAATAAACTATTTCTTACCCCATCCAAACAACGTTAAGTTCAAGCCACAAAAAAGCCCTGAACTTAATCATAAGTTCAGGGCTTTTAAAAAATCTCTTATCTACTTACTGGTATCAATTGGCTCAAATGACTTAACCAAATCATCAACCGCTTTCATCTGCTTTAAGTAGTTTTCTAACTGGTTAAGTGGCAATGCACACGGGCCATCGCACTTAGCATTATCAGGATCTGGATGCGCTTCAATGAACAAGCCTGCAATACCTAAAGCCATACCACTGCGAGCAAGTTCAGTTGCTTGAGCGCGGCGACCGCCAGCACTATCAGTACGTCCACCAGGACGCTGCAGCGCATGAGTCGCATCAAAGATTACTGGGTAACCTGATTGCTTCATTTCATCCATACCGAGCATATCAACGACTAGGTTGTTATAACCAAAGCTTGAACCACGTTCACACAATAAAATCTTGTCGTTACCGGCTTCATTAAACTTAGTCACGATATGACGCATTTCATGGGGCGCTAAAAACTGTGGTTTTTTGACATTAATAATGGCGCCAGTTTTAGCCATGGCCACAACTAAGTCAGTTTGGCGCGCTAAAAATGCAGGTAGTTGGATAACATCTACAACTTCAGCCACAGGCTGACACTGGTGGATTTCATGTACATCAGTGATGATTGGTACGTTGAAAGTCGACTTAATTTCTTCAAAAATCTTTAAGCCTTCTTCCATACCTGGGCCACGGTACGAATTTACAGACGAGCGATTGGCTTTATCAAAAGAGGCTTTAAATACATAAGGAATGCCAAGTTTTTGAGTGACTTCGACATAGTGCTCAGCAATTGACATCGCCAAATCGCGAGACTCTAATACGTTCATGCCACCAAATAAAACGAATGGTTTATCATTCGCAATTTCTAATGCATTTAAACCAATGACTTTTTGTTCCATAGTAATATCTCTTTGTAGTGCCAAACATGTGTTTGGCGTCATTCAATAATTTTTTAAACGGCAATAATCTGTAATAACTGCCCACATAGCCATGCCATATAAGTCCCTACAGCATAACCCAATACCGCGAGTAATACGCCAACGGGCGCAAGTGCTGGGTGAAACGCAGCTGCAACCACAGGGGCTGATGCTGCGCCGCCAACGTTTGCTTGGCTACCCACGGCCATATAAAACAGTGGCGCTTTAATCAGTTTAGCAACAATCAGCATAAAGCTCGCATGTACAAGCATCCAGATGATACCAATGGCGAAATACCACAAGTTTTGCTCATCAGCGAGCTTAGATACATCCATATGCAAACCAATGGTCGCGACCAGAATATATAAGAATGCAGTAGCGACTTTAGAGGCACCAGCTGCTTCTATTTTTCTCACTGGACTGAACGATAACGCGAGACCAATGGTTGTCGTAATCACCACTAACCAGAAGAACTTCGAGGTTAAACTGTAATCACGGGTCCAAGGGTAATTCACTTCAAAAAATGGCCCTAAGAAGTCAGCGGCGAAATGCGCTAATCCCGTCACACCAAAACCAATAGCCACAATCAGCATTAAGTCACGCAGCGATGGAATACGGGCATTTTCAGCATGGTACTTTTCAACTTTCGCTTTAAGTGCTTCAAGGGCGGTGGTATCAGCGCCTGTTTTTGCATCTATCTCTTTAGCGCGAGATGCCATTATCAGCAGCACAGCCATCCAAATATTGGCCACGATGACATCAACTGTCACCATCACTGAGAAGATATTACCGCCAGCTTCATATATTTCTTTCATCGACGCTTGGTTAGCGCCGCCACCAATCCAACTGCCAGCAAGCGTTGTCATACCGCGCCATACCGCATCAGGGCCATTGCCACCTAATACATCTGGATTGATTGCTGAGATAATTAATAACGCAATTGGGCCACCAATCACAATCCCCACGGTGCCCGTTAAGAACATGACGATCGCTTTAGGCCCCAAACTTAAAATAGCTTTTAAATCGACACTTAAAATCAATAGCACCAAACACGCAGGTAATAGATAACGTGAGGCAACAAAGTAAAGTTTTGAGGTATCACCATCGACAATACCAAAGGTATTCAATAGCGAAGGTAAGAAGTAACACAGTAATAATGCTGGAATAAATTTATAGAATTTGGTCCAGAATGGGTGTGATGATGAACTGGTATAGAAAACTAAACCGAGGATAACGGCTAACAATCCAAGCGCGGTGGCATCGTTAGTGACCATTGGGGTCGCTGTCATGAAAAATCTCCCTTGCAAATGCATTTCATAGTGAATTTATTATTTTTATAGGTGTACTTTTACGCGTACTTTAAAGTACTTATTATTATGGTTTTTTTATTATTTTTATTGTTTTAAATCATCGATTTATTGTAAAAACATATCGTTTTAAATAAAAAAATCAGGCTCATCAAATGAGCCTGAATTAACATCTATTTAGCGAAACTTAGTGATAAGTCTGTGGTTGTTGACTTAACTCTTTTAACTGCAGCTTTACAATTTCAGTGACAGGATCATGTGGACTACTATCAATAAAGTGCTGTAAGTCAGACATCGCCACTTGAATACACCCTAATTGTTGAGCAATAAAAGCACGCTCACGATTTAGGGTCACATCATCAGGATGCCACTGCAGCAGTAAGTTACAACACTCCATCGCTTGCTCGAATTTATTCGACACTATGCAGCCTGCTTTTAACTCATGCAGCATGCGACTGATTAAGCGCTTTAAGCTGGCCGTCTTTAGGTACTTTGGCTTTAACATTGCCGAGTTACCTAATTCTCCACGTACCAATGCATGTAACTGGTGGCGGCTTAATGACTGACCCGTTAGCGGATCAATATAAACCACTTTGTCGTTTATATTACTTCTCACTACCGTTTGCCCAGGTAACAGCACGGCCTCTAAACTGATATCAAGCTGCTTAGCCAATAGAATCATCACTGTTGCTAGTGTGGTGCTATTGCCTTGACGGCTCATAATACAGCTACCAAGATCGGCGGCTTCTACACTGAAGTAATCTTCACGGACGCAAAAACCTAAGTCGTCATAGAACCAACGTAATAAACCGTCAAAACGCTGTTGTTGATCTTCAACATGCAAGCTCATTACTGAACCCGCTATTTCATACCAAGCCCAGAGCGCTTTTTTTTCTTGTGAGAAACCTAGGTGTTGCGTTATTTCAAATGCTGTCTCAGGTATCTGAACAGCATCTTTCATTTGATGTTTAGCCATGAAACTCATTAACCCATTATTACAACTTGTTTAAAATGAGCCAGCCTGGCAGCCAATACGAGCCATCCGATAGCACCTAAAAAGGCGAATACCTTGAATAAATTGTTACGATTACTTTTAAGCGCCATGACGCCTAAACCGATGTAAGCTAAAACAGCGAGGAATTTTTCGGTCATCCAAGCATCAACAAAAGGATACTGTTTGATCATGAAGCACAACGTCAGTCCTGACAATAATAAGAAGGTATCAATCACGTGCGGCGCAACTTTAACGAATTTCTTATCTAAAATTGGAGATTTGCGCATATGCAGTACAAAGCGAGTGACAAAAAATACCACACTTAAAAGAATGAAAGTTAAGTGCGTGTGCTTAACAGCTGGATATAAACTGTAAAAGGTTTCCATTATTGTTTTTCTCTTTGAGCTACAGATAAAATGGCCGCTAGTTTACTCGATCAAGCGGCTTCATAGCAATGTTATGAAATGAGCCTTAGTAAGGCATTGATTACAGCAAGTTACTTTATTTAATTTGATTCCATTGACCTAACGTACAACGGTCATTACTGCCAAAATCTCTGACTGTGGCGACATTGTCATAACCCAAATCAATCAGTTTTTGCCTGACTGTTAAGGCTTGCTCAAAACCATGCTCGAGCAACAAATATCCACCTTCAGATAAATGCTTTGGTGCATGCTTGGCAATATGAAATAAATCAGCAAACCCTGCTTCGCCAGCCGTTAACGCACTTGATGGTTCAAAGCGCACATCGCCCATTGACAGATGTTCATCTGTTTCATCGATATAAGGAGGATTTGATACGATTAACTGAAATTGTTGTTGTTCAACGGCGCTAAACCAATCAGATTGCAAAATCTCGACCTGAGTGAGGTTTAGGTTTTGACGATTAGCTTTGGCCAACTCCACCGCTTCAGCAACTTTATCAACTGCGGTAACTTGCCATTGGGGTCGCTCAGACGCTAATGACAATGCAATAGCACCGGTTCCGGTACCTAAATCAAGTACGCGAGCGGTTGCAGCCAAAGGTAAATTCAAGGCGGTTTCAACTAATATTTCAGTATCTGGGCGCGGGATCAACGTGGTCGAGTTAACAATAAATGGCAGTGACCAAAATTCGCGTTCGCCAATAATGTGCGCCACTGGCACGCCTTGATTACGCTTTTCAATCATCACTTTATAAGCTTTAAATTGATCAGCGGTAAGCACTCTTTCTGGCCAGGTATAAATGAAACTGCGCTGCTTATTGATGCAGTGCAGAAGCAAAGCTTCTGCATCAACATTGGCCGATTCAGATGAATCGACCAATTGGCTATAAGCCCACTGCAAAGACTCCGCAATGGTAGAGAAAGAAGACTGTGACAAGGTTACTCCTTAGTCGTCAGCTAATGCAGCAAGCAAGTCAGCTTGTTCCTCTTGCATTAATGGTTCGATAATGCCGTTTAAATCGCCTTCCATGATTTCATTTAAGCGATATAAGGTTAAATTGATGCGGTGCTCACTCATACGACCTTGTGGGAAGTTATAAGTACGAATACGTTCAGAGCGATCGCCACTGGCAACAAGATTACGACGAGTAGATTCTTCTTCACTACGACGTTTATCATCTTCAACCGCTTGTAAACGAGCAGAAAGAACACTCATCGCTTGGGCACGGTTTTTATGTTGCGAGCGTTGATCCTGACATTCAACCACAATACCTGACGGTACGTGAGTAATACGAATAGCTGAATCGGTTTTGTTGACGTGCTGTCCACCTGCGCCAGATGCGCGGAAGGTATCGACTTTTAAGTCAGCAGGGTTAATGGAAATCTGTTCAGCTTCTGGGACTTCAGGCAATACAACCACGGTAACCGCTGATGTATGCACCCGACCTTGAGATTCTGTTTCTGGTACACGTTGTACACGGTGTCCGCCAGATTCAAACTTTAATTTACCGTAAACGCCTTCGCCACTGACTTGTACAATCAGTTCTTTAAAGCCACCATGCTCACCTTCGTTGGAGTTCATGATTTCTAGCTGCCACTTATTCGACTCACAATAACGTGAATACATGCGGAATAAATCACCCGCAAAAATAGCGGCTTCATCACCACCCGCGCCGGCGCGGATTTCTATGAAGGCATTGCGATCATCATTTGGATCTTTAGGCAGCAATAAGATTTGTAGTTCATCTTCAAGCGCAGCAATGGCTTTTTTGGCATCTTTGATTTCTTCTTGAGCCATTTCACGCATCTCAGCGTCATCTTCAGTGAGCATTTCTTGTGCTGACTCAAGATCACCTTGTGCTTCTTTAAACTCTTTGAAACTTTTTACAATATCTTCTAACTGAGAATACTCTTTTGATAAGCCGCGAAAGCGGTCTTGATCCGCAATTACTTGTGCATCACTGAGTAATGCCAATACTTCTTCATTACGTTCAAGCAAGCCTTCCAGCTTGTTAATAACCGACTGTTTCATTTAGCTTTATTACCTTAAGTTTTATCTAAACCAAGCGTGACCCGTAATTGGCCTAAGGTATTCAAGTCTCCTTGACGACTAGCAGAGGTTAACGCTTGTGTCGGTGCATGAATTAAGCGATTGGTTAACCTGTTGGCCAACTCTAAAATCACTTGCTCATTGTCACCACCTTGAGTCAATTTATTCAAGGCGCGCTCTACTAATTCATCTTTAATGGCCAAACTCTGGCTTCGGTACTCTCGAATACTATCTACAGACTCTAACGAACGAACCCACTCCATAAAGATATGGGATTGTTCATCGGCAATTACTTCTGCCTGCTCGGCGGCTTCTTTACGTGAAGCCATGTTCTGTTCAATGATGCTGTGTAAATCGTCCACAGTATAAAGGAAAGCATCATCTAATTCGCCAACTTCTGCTTCTATATCTCGAGGAACAGCAATATCAACCAATAGCATTGGTTGGTGACGACGTTGTTTCAGCGCCTTTTCGACCATGCCTTTACCTAATATAGGTAGTGGGCTGGCGGTGGAGGATATCACGATATCAGCTTTAGGTAGATAGTCAGGTATCTCTTGAAGCGTTATGGCTGTTGCATTGAACTCTTCGCACATAGCTTGAGCGCGTTCAATGGTTCGGTTAGCAACGACAATACCGGCCACTTCATTATCTTTTAGATGCTTAGCAACCAGTTCAATGGTTTCACCCGCGCCAATCAATAATACATTGGTGGTGCTAAGTGATGAGAAAATGTGTTTGGCCATGCTGACTGCAGCAAAAGCCACAGAAACGGCAGCGGCGCCAATTTCGGTTTCGGTACGCACCTTTTTAGCCACTGAGAAGGTATTTTGAAATAAGCGGTCGATAGTGACGGCTGTAGTGCCCGCCTCTTTCGCTTTAACAAAAGCTTGTTTCACTTGCCCGAGAATTTGTGGTTCTCCAAGTACCAGTGAATCCAATCCAGAAGATACGCGCATTAAATGTTGAACACATTGTTGATTTTCATAACTATAGATACAAGGTAACAACTCTTCGTGGCTAAGATTATGATAATCCTCAAGCCATTCAATGATGTCTTCCTTGGTTCCATTATTACAGTAGAGTTCTGTGCGATTACATGTAGACACGATCACGGCTTCGCCCGAGCTAGTACGACTAGCCAGACTCTTCATGGCATCATGAATTTTATCCGGTGAAAAGGCGACTTTCTCACGAAGGTCGACTGTGGCGGTTTTATGATTTATTCCGATTGCTACTAGGCTCATGTGACTCGTTTTAAGTTCTTCGCAGGATCATTAATTAGGCTATTCTACTTAATTGGTAAAACTAAAAACACAATTGGCTTAACAAAACCGAATAATTGTTTATTTTTTTTCTAATAATTCTATCTTGTTAACAAAATAGATAATCATTTGACAAAATTCACCAATAAAAAGAGCCCTTACAAGTATCTCTTTTTACAGTCGTTGTCCAGAACATGACATTTAAATCATGATATGGGCATTAATTTGAAAAGCATTTTTACAATCACCTTGCTGACCAGTATCATGAGTTATAACATTTAGCCCAGTGAGTTCCTTTGCGAAATTTAACCCATCACCTAAAACACTTACTGCTTTTGAGCTGTTTATTTTTAACAGCGTGCTCTATCAGTCCACCCCATACATTAACCGAAGTTGATGTCAAAAACCCCCACCAAGCACAAGCTTGGGAATTACAAGGTAAACTCGCCTTTCGCTCTGATAGCGACAAATTTAGTACCAACTTATTCTGGCTTCACGATCAAATAGGTCAGCATGATAGAAATGAATTAAAACTGACTACCATGATTGGCACGACAGTGCTGTCTCTCAAGTCTGAAAATGGTCTCGCCAGTATCGATGTGCAAGATAAGACTTATACAGATAGCAATCCAGAACGACTAATTCAGCGCGTTAGCGGCATGACGATCCCTATCAATAAGTTGCCTCTTTGGATTACCGGTCAAGTCACCGAAGAAGATCAAGTAATAGAATATAATGAAGACGGCAGTATTAAATATTTCATCAGTGCTGAAAATGGTGAAAATTGGCACGTCAAATTTGCCAGCTACCAAACACAAAGTGGTGCTCGGTTACCACGACTATTGCAAATCAATCGCGCTGATGTGCAAATCAAAATTCAGATAAACCAGTGGCAAGCACTCGCCGCACAAGCGCCTGAAACTAATATGGCTTTAGATAGTGAACCACGTGAAGTGACTAATTAGAAGTCAATAGCTAATAAGTGAATAGCTAAGACGGACTTAAAGGTGGACGCGCCACTTTTGCGGCAATAATTATTGGTAACTATGATTATTTGTAACCATGAATACGACCAACACAGCTACTATTACGAATAGCACTACTACTTATTACGACCAGCACTACTACTTATTACGACCAGCACTACTTTAATCAAACTAAAAGATGTTCTTTAATGACAATGAATAATGTGAATACAGCAATTTCAAGCAATTGGCCTGCCCCAGCAAAGCTCAATTTATTTCTGCATATTACTGGTCAGCGCGCTGATGGCTATCATGAGCTGCAAACTCTTTTTCAGTTTATTGACCATTGTGACTACTTAGATTTTCAACCAACCAATAATAAACAGATAAGCTTACATTCTGAATTATCGAAAGTTGTCGCAGAAAAAGATAACTTAATTCTAAAGGCCGCAAAATCTTTACAAGAATATTCCGATTATCAAGGTGGCGCAGAGATTTGGTTGCGTAAAAACCTGCCGATGGGAGGGGGTTTAGGTGGCGGTTCATCCGATGCAGCAACGACATTAGTAGCCTTAAATAAGCTGTGGAAATTGAATTTATCCGCCGATAAACTTGCCCAAATCGGCTTACAACTTGGCGCCGATGTCCCTGTTTTCATTAATGGTTTTGCTGCATTTGCCGAAGGTGTTGGTGAGCAACTCATTAACGTCAAGCCAGCCGAATTATACTACTTGGTGATAGTGCCTAAAGTGCATGTATCAACCCAAGCCATATTCCAAGATCCTAATTTACCGCGTAATACCCCTAAACTGGATATTAATAGTTTAATGCAGCAAAATTGGTCAAATGATTGCCAAAAACTTGTCACACTTAAGCACCCTCAAGTTGCCAATGCATTGGGCTGGCTGGTAGAATATGCGCCGTCAAGAATGACCGGAACAGGCGCATGCGTCTTCGGTGAGTTCAAGCAGCAACAAACAGCCCTGGACGCCTTGGCTCAACTGCCAAGCACCATGAATGGTTTTGTTGCTAAAGGCTTAAATCAGTCACCTTTGATGACAAGATTGAGTCAAAATTAAAAATATTTATCTTCTAGAGACGTGTTTAAGCTTAACAATGACATCATTGCTAAGTTCACATTTTTAGCCACTAACTTAAAGCCAACACCTGAGGTTCATAAAGTGCCCGATATCAAGCTCTTTGCTGGTAACGCTACCCCTAAACTAGCCAAAAAAATAGCCGACCGTTTATTTTGCAAACTTGGCGATGCAGTAGTAGGCCGTTTCAGCGACGGTGAAATCAGTGTTCAAATTAATGAGAACGTACGTGGTGCTGATGTATTCATCATCCAATCGACTTGTGCACCGACAAACGACAACCTAATGGAACTTATCGTTATGGTTGATGCTCTTCGTCGTGCATCTGCTGGCCGTATTACCGCTGTAATTCCTTACTTTGGTTATGCTCGTCAAGATCGTCGTGTAAGAAGTGCTCGTGTTCCAATCACTGCTAAAGTCGTAGCTGACTTCTTATCAAGTGTTGGTGTTGATCGCGTATTAACATGTGATCTTCATGCAGAGCAAATTCAAGGTTTCTTTGATGTGCCTGTTGATAACGTATTCGGTAGCCCAGTGTTACTAGAAGACATGTTAGCGAAGAAATTAGATAACCCTGTTGTCGTTTCTCCTGACATCGGTGGCGTTGTACGTGCTCGTGCTGTTGCCAAGTTACTTGATGATTCTGATTTAGCAATTATTGATAAACGTCGCCCACAAGCGAACGTTGCTCAAGTAATGCATATCATTGGTGATGTTCAAGGTCGCGATTGTATTATCGTTGATGACATGATCGATACTGGCGGTACTTTGTGTAAAGCGGCTGAAGCATTAAAAGAACATGGTGCAAACCGTGTATTTGCTTATGCAACCCACCCAGTATTTTCAGGTAATGCAGCGCAAAATATCGCTGAGTCAGTCATCGATGAAGTTATCGTTACTGATACAGTGCCATTGAGCGATGAAATTGCCAAACTTGATAAAGTGACTCAGCTAACAATGTCAGCTGTACTTGCTGAAGCGATTCGTCGCGTAAGCAACGAAGAGTCAATTTCTGCGATGTTCCGTCACTAATCGCTGATTGGTGTCAATGTCGTAAAAAACGCACTCAATTGAGTGCGTTTTTTTATGCGGCTAAACTTATAACATAAGTTTTTATTCCTCACTTTCTATAGTCACTTTCTATAGTCACTTTCTTTTGCAACTCTCTTTAATCACTCTTGAATCACCCTCTTGAATCACAAAGCATGCCGAGCAAGATTCGTTCATAGCCACATTCGTATTTATTGCCTCTTTGCCATAACAAGTTCAAGCTCACTAACCGTTTTACATGAATAGCTTTTACTCAGTTACATTACCCAATTCCACCCACCTTTATTCAAAAGCACCTTTATTGAGAAGGCACAGAAGCTTGAATAGCGAGCCACATTAGCTATTGGTAACCTAGGCTTATCGCAATGGAGAATAATTGCGCCACCACCTTCTGACTGCCCCTTGTACTATTTAATCCTTTAGCTACAGACGAGTCATGCAAAAATAAACTCTGATTGTTAATCGAGCTGTATGAGGCTTAAGAGAGTGGTAGATGTCAATTAGGCGAGAATATAGGGAAAGGGTAACAATCAGTCGAGCAACACACTCGATCTAGAAAAGTTGAAGATAATGAGAAAGGATTTGCGGGGAAATCTAGTTTTACCAAATTACAGGCAACAAAAAGCCCGTCAAAAGACGGGCTGTTTGCTTGATTGCAATAATCAAATTTGGCTGGGATACCAGGATTCGAACCTGGGGATGCCGAGATCAAAACCCGGTGCCTTACCACTTGGCGATATCCCAAAATTTTTAATATGTATTTATTCAAAAAATAAATCACATATTAATAGAATCATTTGATGGTACGGGAAGAGAGACTTGAACTCTCACACCTTACGGCACCAGAACCTAAATCTGGCGTGTCTACCAATTCCACCACACCCGCATCAAATCATTCTCAGAATAAACTCTATTATATATAGAGTAAACCCTGTTTGTTGCTCTTTTCTAACTAAATAGTATAGGGTTTCCCACTATTCTACCTATAAAACATGGTAGCAATGGCGGGACTTGAACCTGCGACCCCAGCATTATGAATGCTGTGCTCTAACCAGCTGAGCTACATTGCCAAAGATTGGCTGGGATACCAGGATTCGAACCTGGGGATGCCGAGATCAAAACCCGGTGCCTTACCACTTGGCGATATCCCAATAATCTATACTACTTACTTTAAAATGGCTGGGATACCAGGATTCGAACCTGGGGATGCCGAGATCAAAACCCGGTGCCTTACCACTTGGCGATATCCCAATCTAAAGCTTTTACGAAAAACCCGCTAATGCCAGCCTTTCTATATAATGGTACGGGAAGAGAGACTTGAACTCTCACACCTTACGGCACCAGAACCTAAATCTGGCGTGTCTACCAATTCCACCACTCCCGCACTGACTCTGTTTAACATCCAGAACACGATGCTCATTTAACCTTGAGAAGGTAGCTAGTCATATGTCTAAAATCTTACGATTCTAACTAACTAGCGAATCTCTAGTTTGACATCTTGAGAAGATGGTAGCAATGGCGGGACTTGAACCTGCGACCCCAGCATTATGAATGCTGTGCTCTAACCAGCTGAGCTACATTGCCACTATGTTTTTCTTTGCCCTCGTTGTGAGGACGGGGCGTATTATGCTTATTCGAGGTATCGAGGTCAACTGCTTTTTTTAGCTAATTTCATCATTTGCTACTGTTCGGCTATAAGTTCACCAAACTGCATGCCAAATCGACAAAAACCACCACTAAAGTTAACCTCGACTCCTTGAATAGCTAATTATAGCCTGAAAAAACTTTTATACGTTGAACAAGAAATGCATTACATCGCCATCTTTAACGATATAAGTTTTACCTTCTACACGTAATTTACCTGCATCTTTAGCGCCAGCTTCACCTTTAAACTCGATAAAGTCGTCATAAGCCATAACTTGAGCACGAATAAACCCGCGTTCAAAGTCAGTATGGATAACACCAGCAGCTTGTGGCGCACTAGCACCAACAGGCACAGTCCATGCTCTTACTTCTTTAACACCAGCAGTAAAGTAAGTTTGTAAGTCGAGTAACTCATAACCACCACGGATAACGCGATCAAGGCCAGACTCTTCAAGACCAAGGTCAGCCATAAACTCTGTACGCTCTTCAGCGTCCATTTCAGCAAGCTCTGACTCAATAGCAGCACAAACTGGCACAACAACCGCATTTTCTGTCGCAGCAATCGCTTTAACAACATCAAGATGTGGATTATTTTCAAAGCCATCTTCTGCTACGTTAGCAATGTACATAGTTGGCTTTAACGTTAAGAAGTTTAAGTAAGCAATGGCTGCTACTTCTTCTTTGGTTAAATCCATTGAACGTAACATTTGGCCTTGATCTAAGATTGGACGCATTTTTTCGAGTATTTCAACTTCAAACTTAGCATCTTGATCGCCGCCTTTAGCGCGCTTTTGCTGACGGAAGATAGCACGTTCTACGCTATCTAAATCCGCTAAAGCAAGCTCAGTGTTAATCACTTCGATATCGCCAGCTGGGTCAATCTTGTTAGCAACGTGAACAATGTTTTCATCTTCAAAGCAACGTACAACATGACCAATCGCATCAGTTTCACGAATGTTAGCTAAGAATTTATTACCTAAGCCTTCACCTTTAGATGCACCGGCTACTAGACCTGCAATATCAACAAATTCCATTGTCGTTGGTAAAATGCGTTCAGGATTAACAATCGCTGCTAATGCTTCTAGACGAGCATCAGGTACTGGCACTACACCCGTATTTGGCTCAATAGTACAAAACGGGAAGTTAGCAGCTTCAATGCCTGCTTCAGTTAACGCATTAAATAGTGTTGACTTACCAACGTTTGGCAAACCAACAATGCCGCATTTAAAACCCATGATCTTTACCTTTATATAATTAAACTCACCGTAATAGTGGTGAGTGTGTCAATTCAATATCTAAAGCGCGTAAACTATTCCGCTTTAAATGTGTGTAATCTGTTCATCGCTTTCGCCATGTCTTCTTTAAGTAGTATTTCAGTGGATCGCACCGCTTCATCTATCGCTGCATCCATTTTTTCTTGATCGCTTGCCGGCGCTTTACCCAAGACATAACCACTGACGCGATTTTTATCTCCAGGATGACCAATACCAATACGTAATCGGTGAAAGCCTTTTTCATTAGCCAGCTTAGCAATAATATCTTTTAATCCGTTATGACCACCGTGACCGCCACCAAGCTTAAACTTAGCAACGCCCGGTTCCATGTCCAGTTCGTCGTGTGCCACTAATATTTCTTCAGGTAAAATCCGAAAAAAGTTCGCTAGGGCACCGACTGACTTACCACTTAAATTCATAAAAGTAGTAGGAATAAGTAATCGTACATCTTTACCATCAATAGTCACTCTAGCGGTTAAACCAAAGTATTTACTATCAGGCGCTAACGTTGCTCCACATAAACGAGCTAACTCTTGTACATACCATGCACCAGCATTATGACGAGTTTGGGCGTATTCCGCACCAGGGTTGGCAAGGCCGACAATTAGTTTAATTTGACTCATTAGCACTCAATTTCAGTGGTTAAATGACCGCGCAACAGCAATATTTACCCAGACCTATATAAGTAATAGACCAAAAAATAATGATTTGATTGCACGAAAGCGCGGCATTTTAACACTCAAAACAGAACTCAACAAATGCAGAGTGAAAAATAGCGCCAATGGAATTCACTTTGGAACTGTTAATAACAGTAATTGATAAAGTAAATCCCATTAAGCACGGTAATAAAGCAAGGCGTTGGAAAGGAGTTTAGCTAAAACACACTAGAGCAAATTTAAACAAGCCCAAGCGCGTACTTAAGCACTTTTTTCTTGATTGGATTATCGTGATTAGCTAATTTCAACAATCCGTTTCTCAATAGTTTCACAGGCAATAAGTCATTACTAAAGCCAGCATAAAAAGCATCCATTGCTGACATCATCAATAAATTATCGCTATAACGTTTACATTGATATTGCTTCAAACATGATTCTGTCCACCAAGGTTTGTCATTACCTACCGCATCGGCAATCGTCGCTATCAACACATCAACATCTTTAAAACCAATATTGACGCCCTGCCCTGCTAGCGGATTGATGGTGTGCGCAGCATCCCCAAGAATGACAATATTATCTCGGCAATAGTCTTGGGCATGACGTCTTGTCAGCGGAAAACTGCCTCTATCTATAACGGTAAAGTTCGGATCAAGCCTTGATGGAAAGTTAAGCTTAATTTGTTCAGCCAGTTGCTTATGATTAAGCTGCATAAGCTGTTTAATGCGACTATTACTGTCATACCAAACTAAGGAAGCGTTATTGCCCGGTAATGGCAGTAATGAGCGTGGCCCCTGTGGGGTAAACTGTTGCCAAGTGATATCTTGCTGTTCAGTTGCTGTTTCAACATTAATAAGCATGGCTGATTGAGCATAATCCCAACCAGTAATACCAATGCCAGCCCATTGTCTTACTTGTGAATTTGCACCATCAGCGCCCACTAATAATGACGCAGTTAATTCCACACCACTTTTAAGCGTCACTTTAATACCCTGAATACCCTGAATACCCTGAGACAGTGATTTAACGTCACTATTGCTCATTTCAATACGTTCGAACGTAGCAACGCTATCAGGGCAATAGCAATGCACGTTATCCATAGTGTCTATTTGCTGCCAAAGACTGAGTTGAATTAAGCGATTTTCAAAAAAGTAGCCTAAGTGTGATTCGCCGATTTGATCGGCATGAAAGCGGGTAATAAAATCATCCATCTCCCAGGTTTCTAAGCCTTTATAAGCAACATGGCGCATAGTGCGTAATTGCTCCATCACGCCTAAGCGTTCAAGTAATTGCTCAGATGCAACACTGATGGCAGACACTCGAAGATCTAATGGTTGTTCAGGTAAATACGCTTTAGGTTGGTATGCTTCAATCATCGCCACATTTAAACCCAGCTGGCCTAAACCCACTGCCACAGCTGCGCCGACCATGCCACCGCCAACGATGACGACATCATATTCAACTACGTTTGATGTTTGCTGCATTGTATATCTACCTTAATAAGAAGCCGTAAGTCTAAAATCGCAAAACTAGAATAAGTAACTTAAATGACGAAAACCAATAAACTAAAACGAATAAATATGCGTTCAAAATATGTACAAAGATGTCTGTAACTGCTCAATCGTGTCGATATGTTTCTATATAGAGGATGAGCAACACCTGCTTACAATGACGAATCAATAGCCTGTAAATCCCTGCATATACTCTAACTGTCTAATGAAAACACCTTGTACAATATTCCTGATAACAAGGTAAGAGAGGATAGTATGTTGAGTCTTAAAACCTATTTACAATCTAGTTCAATTAGCAACCAGTTAACGTTAAGTCATGAACCAGCACACGGCCTTTTCTACAAAAAGATAAGCCGATATCTTGTTGCTGGCGTTATCACAATAGCCGCTATGGTTCCAATCGCATCACAAGCGCAATCATTAATGCAAAATAAAGCTGAAACGCAATCGATGGAAACCATTACCGTCATTCATCGTTCAGCCTTTGATTATGCCTTATATGAACAAACCACGGAAATGCTTACACACTTTAATCGAGAGCTAGCCCAAAAAATAATTGTTCAAGCAAGGTTTAATAACCTCACTATGGCCAAAGAGTTTGGTTTTTTTGCTAATCAATCAAACGAGTTAGCCCTAATAGATAAATACCCTGAAAATATAGGGGTATTGGAGATTTCAGAATAATGCTGACTTAGTGTGCACAAAGGCTAGCCAGCGAGCCTTTGTGCAGTTAAAATACTCGGCTATTTTTCTGTGGTAATAGAACGGCGTAACTGATGAGTAAAAAACTACACATAAAAACCTGGGGCTGTCAGATGAACGAGTACGATTCATCTAAAATGGCTGACTTGCTGGACGATGCTCAGGGTTATACCTTGACTGAGAATGCTGAAGAAGCAGACGTACTGCTACTTAACACATGCTCAATTCGCGAAAAAGCGCAGGAAAAAGTGTTTCATCAGCTTGGTCGCTGGAAAACCTTAAAAGATAAAAATCCTAATTTAATTATCGGTGTGGGTGGTTGTGTTGCCTCGCAAGAAGGTAAAGCCATTAAAGACCGTGCACAGTGTGTCGATATTATTTTCGGGCCACAAACTCTGCATCGTTTACCAGAAATGATTACTCAAATTAATAATGGCGATAAAGCGGTTATTGATGTGAGTTTCCCTGAAATCGAGAAATTCGATCGTCTACCTGAGCCTAGAGCTGATGGTCCATCTGCATTTGTGTCTATTATGGAAGGTTGCAGTAAGTACTGCTCTTTCTGTGTAGTGCCATATACTCGTGGTGAAGAAGTAAGCCGCCCTGCTGATGATGTCATTTTAGAAATCGCACAACTTGCAGAGCAAGGTGTACGTGAAGTAAACCTTCTTGGTCAAAATGTGAATGCTTTTCGCGGTGCTACCCATGACGATGATATCTGCACATTCGCAGAGTTATTGCGCTTAGTTGCTTCAATCGATGGTATTGACCGCGTTCGCTTTACCACAAGTAACCCGATTGAATTTTCACAAGATATTGTTGATGTGTATGAAGACACGCCAGAATTGGTGAGCTTCTTACATTTACCAGTGCAATCAGGTTCGGATCGCATTCTAACCAATATGAAACGTGGCCACATGGCAATCGAATATAAGTCTATTATTCGCCGCTTACGTAAAGCCCGTCCTGATATCCAAATCAGTTCTGACTTCATTATTGGTTTCCCTGGTGAATCAAATGCTGACTTTGAAGATACGATGAAGTTAATCGAAGACGTAAGCTTTGATCACAGTTTCAGCTTTATCTACAGTGCGCGTCCAGGTACACCAGCAGCTGACTTACCTGATGATGTCACAATGGAAGAGAAGAAAAAGCGTTTAGCGATTCTTCAAGATCGTATTACTCAACAAGCGATGCGCTACAGCCGTCAAATGTTAGGTACAGTTCAACGTATTCTTGTTGAAGGCCCTTCAGTTAAGAATCCAATGGAACTTCGCGGCCGTACTGAAAACAACCGTGTCGTGAATTTTGAAGCTGATCCTAAGTGTATTGGCGGATTTGTTGACGTTGAAATTGTTGACGTTTATACCAACTCGCTACGTGGTACATTTATCCGTGGTGAAGATGAAATGGATTTACGTCGTAGCTTACGACCTTCTGATATCGTAGCAAAACATAAAACTGATGATGAAATCGGCGTGACCCAATTTAACCCAGCGGGTTAATTGTCATTGCAGTGATATCTGTAACAAAGATTATCATTCGTTAATAAAGGCGGCCTCGAGCCGCCTTTATTGTGCTTTTAAGTTAATACCGTGGTATTTTAACAGCCACTTATTTAGCATTCATTTTCTTTTGGAGCATTATTTTTGTCCACTAAAGTCACTACCATGAATTTATATCTCGAGCCTTCAGAGAATCGAAGACTTGCCTCATTATGTGGTCCATATGACGATAACATTAAGCAACTTGAACGCCGTTTAGGTGTTGAGATTATCCACAAGAACAACCATTTCACCATCGTTGGCCTACCTAGGCATGCATTCAACACAAATAACCTACTAAAGCAGCTATATATAGAGACACAAACTGTTAAAGGTAGCACCCCAGATTTAGAACCTGAACGGGTACATTTAGCTATTCAAGAAGTTATCAATCTTGAAGCTCACTCGTCAGCTGAAGATGACACGCTACATATTAAAACCAAGCGCGGCATCATTAAACCACGCAATCCAAATCAGTCGGTTTATGTGGCTAACATGGCTAAGCATGACATCACATTTGGTGTAGGCCCAGCTGGAACAGGTAAAACCTATCTTGCTGTCGCTGCCGCTGTTGATGCACTTGAACGACAAGAAGTTAGACGCATATTACTGACTCGCCCAGCTGTTGAAGCGGGTGAGAAGCTAGGGTTTCTTCCGGGTGATTTAAGTCAAAAAGTCGACCCCTATTTACGCCCTCTTTATGATGCTTTGTTTGAGATGATGGGCTTTGAAAAGGTCGAAAAATTACTTGAGCAAAATGTTATTGAAGTCGCGCCATTAGCCTATATGCGCGGCCGAACCCTTAACGATGCTTTTGTTATTTTAGATGAAAGCCAAAATACCACGGTAGAACAAATGAAAATGTTCTTAACCCGGATTGGTTTTAACTCAAAAGCGGTTATCACTGGTGACATTACCCAGATTGATTTACCTCGCAGTCAAAAGTCAGGTCTTCGCCAAGCTATTGAAGTGTTGAGTGAAGTGGATGACATTAGCTTTAACTTCTTTGTCTCACAAGATGTTGTGCGACACCCTATTGTCGCCAGAATCGTGGAAGCTTATGAAGCATTTGACAGTAAAGAGCTGGCATTAAAGGCTGAAAAAGAGCGTCAATATAAACAACGCCAAAATGCCTTAAATGAACAAATGGCTAATACCACTGCAGAAAAAGCCTCAACTGAAAATGCATCTGCAGGAAATCTCCCTATAAGTCAGATTGAAATAAGCAAAGACGGAGCGATTAACAATGAGTCTTGAGCTTGAATTAGATCTGCAAATTGCTGTGGAAGATACCAGTAAGTTACCCACTCAAGCTGAGTTTGAATTGTGGGTTAGAACAGCGCTTGGCAATACCATGGAGCAAGCTGAACTCACAATCAGAATCGTTGAGAATAGTGAAAGCCAGCAGCTTAACAATACTTACCGTGGTAAAGACAAGCCGACTAATGTATTGTCTTTCCCCTTTGAAGCGCCTCCAGGGATAGAGCTACCGCTATTAGGCGATCTCATCATTAGTGTTGAGGTTGTAGAACTTGAAGCAAATCAACAGAATAAGCCCCTTGTTGCACATTGGGCCCATATGGTCATCCACGGCTGCTTGCATTTGCTAGGTTATGACCATATTATCGACAATGAAGCTGAAGAAATGGAGTCATTAGAGACTCAACTCATTGAAGGCTTAGGTTTTTCAAATCCATATAAGGAAGCGTAAATAAATCACAAGACGGCATAAACATGTTTTCTTTGATTTAGTAAAATATTATGAGTGACGACATCCCCCCGAGTACCAACGCCCGCAAAAAAAACTGGATTGACAAAATTAGTCAGATGTTTCAGGGCGAGCCTCAAAATCGCGAAGATCTTGTAGACGTAATTGCTGGCGCTGAAGAGCGTGATTTAATTACTGAAGACACGCGAGAGATGATGAATGGCGTTTTAGAAGTTTCAGGGTTGCGAGTACGCGACATTATGATCCCTAGAAGCCAAATAGTCACATTGCAAATAGATAGCACCGTTGATGTGTTACTAAAGACAGTTATCGAATCTGCACATTCCCGTTTTCCAGTGGTTAACGAGGATAAAGATCATATTGAAGGTATTTTGCTTGCAAAAGACTTACTTAAATATGGTTTTAAACAATCAGAACAGCCATTCTCCCTACATCAAGTTATTCGACCTGCGGTTGTTGTTCCTGAGAGCAAACGTGTCGATGTACTGCTAAAAGAATTCCGTTCACAGCGATATCATATGGCCATAGTGGTTGATGAATATGGCGGTGTTTCAGGCCTCGTCACCATTGAAGATATCTTGGAAGAAATCGTTGGTGAGATTGAGGACGAATTCGATCACAGCTCAGTAGAAGATACGGAAATCAAAAAGATCAGTAATACCGTGTTTATGATTAAAGCACGCACACCTATTGATGAATTTAATGAAGCTTGTGGTACGCAATTCAGTGATGAAGAGTTTGATACCGTTGGCGGCTTAGTTTCTCACGCATTTGGCCATTTGCCAGAACGTAATGAAAGCGTCGTCATCGACAATATTGAATTTAAAGTGACTAACGCAGATACAAGACGTTTAATTCAGTTAAGTGTGAAGTTACCTGATCCAAAACTTCTAGAAGACAACGACGACTAACTCTGTGCAAATAAAAAATATCTCTATGTCATCACTATTAAAGATGGTGACAGCATTTGTCGCAGGTGCTTCAACCACACTTGCCTTTGCTCCTTACTCTATTTGGGCCTTTTATCCTGCTGCATTGCTATTTGTTTTATGGCAAAGCCGCAGATTATCCCCTAAAGAAAACTTCTTTCATTGGTTAAGTTTCGGATTTGGCTGTTTTGCATTTGGCATTAGCTGGGTGCATGTCAGCATGGATACGTTTGGTGGTTTACCGCTAATCGTATCCATGGGGCTTATGGCTTCACTGGCCTTTTACCTGGCTTTATATCCCGCATTGGCCGGTTACCTCACCGCTAAGTTGACCCATTTTCAGCGCAGTCGAAGTTGGCACGTTTACTTTCGTTATTTAGGTTTATTTCCTGCTCTTTGGGTATTTACCGAGTGGATGCGTGGATGGGTGCTAACAGGTTTCCCTTGGTTATGGGCAGGTTATAGTCAAACTCAAGGGCCGTTATCGGAGCTTGGCAGTGTCATTGGTGCTCTAGGATTGAGCTATGTCATCGCTTTACTTTGCGGCAGTGTAGTCCTGGTTTTATATAAACGTTTTGCTAGCGCCATCATCATACTTAGCTTAGTGTTAATCAGTACCTATTTAGCGCCAAAAATATCTGATATCACCCCGAGAAATGAAACGGTAAAGGTCGCGCTGGTTCAAGGTAATATTGCACAAAGTATGAAGTGGGAGCCTGATGCATTATGGCCAACCTTGCTCAAATACATGGATCTTAGTCGTCCCAATTTTGATGCTGATATCATCATTTGGCCAGAAGCAGCCATACCAGCCCCAGAATCTATGGTAGCCGATTTTTTACATAACACAGATAAAGTCGCCAACTTAAATAATAGTGCCATCATCACCGGTATTATTAGTATGCAAAAGAATGATTTTTATAACTCTCTTATTGTCTTAGGGAATGCTAATCATCCTGAACAATCTGAAGGTGATTATGTGGGAAATGGTATTAATGATTATAAGAAACATCATTTATTACCCGTTGGTGAATTCGTCCCATTTGAAACCATTTTACGCCCATTAGCACCATTTTTTAACTTGCCAATGTCCTCATTTGCTCGTGGTACTTATGAGCAGAAAAACCTCAATGCTCTAGGCTATCAAGTCGCCCCCGCCTTGTGTTACGAAATCGTCTTTCCAGAGCAGTTACGGGCTAACGTGAATAAAGACACTGATTTTTTACTCACTGTGTCTAATGATGCCTGGTTTGGTGACTCAATCGGTCCACTGCAGCATATGGAAATAGCCCAAATGCGCGCAATTGAGTTGGGGCGCCCTTTAGTAAGAGCCACCAACAACGGCGTTACCGCAGTGGTTGATATCAAAGGTCGTATCACTCACCAACTTCCACAGTTTAAAGCGGGAGTACTGGTTGCCGATGTGCCTTTATTTGATGGGGAAACATGGTTTAAGCGTATTGGCCAAACGCCATTATTGATATTATGCAGCTTATTAATATTATTTGGTTTTATTCATAAATATTTATTACGCAAGCGTAAAACAAGCAAATAACCTTGGCTAACACTAGCTCAAATAACTAATGCAAACTACTAATAGCAAGCTCACCAGAGCTTGCTATTTTTTATGTAGGCTAATGCATATACAGCATTCAAAAACGCACTCAACAATCTAAGGTGCTAGTGATTCTCGGGTAAACATCTCGTTATCACACTGCGGACAATCTGGGATTAGGCTCGGAAACTCTATGCTCATTTCGTGATTACATTCAGTACAAATCACTTTACCCTGGTTAATTATTTCACCAGACATATAAAATCCTTGATGCTTAAAATCTTGAGCTATCTCATGCCACTCAACTTGGCTCCTATCGGTAATTTCACCCAGCCAGTGCCATAAGGTGTTTTCAATACCTATTACAGTCGGACTAAAACTGAGGTTATCGGCATTTTCCTCTTTTACGTAGCTGGCAATGTCTCGCTTTAAAAATTCTTCTACTAATGCAAGTTCATCTGCTTCTGCAGTCGACTTCAATTGCAAATAGTCTTTACACTGGGTCACTGAAGCAAAAAGGCTCTTTGCAGTCAATGAGTTATCATCATCAAACTGTTGCTTAACTTGCTCGAAAAGCGTCTGGTAAAGTGCCAATAATGCTGAACTTCGTCCACTCATAGTAAATACTCCTTCATCTGAACCTTTTTAATGCATCACTTCTAGTTTATTCTATGCAGATCTTACTCGCGTTTTTTAGCGCTAGATCAAACAATGGGCGGCATTGGCCGGAATAGAGTGATGCAAGAGCAATATAATCCCTCAGAAATTGAAGCCTTGGTGCAAAAGCACTGGGAAGACAAAAAAACCTTCGAAGTAACTGAAGATGAAGACAAAGAGAAATTTTACTGTCTCTCAATGTTCCCTTATCCATCAGGTCGACTTCACATGGGACACGTACGTAACTACACCATAGGTGATGTTGTCGCTCGTTACCAACGTTTACAAGGTAAAAATGTTCTACAACCTATCGGTTGGGACTCTTTCGGCCTGCCTGCAGAAAATGCCGCTATCAATAATAAGACTGCGCCTGCACCTTGGACTTACGAAAATATCGATTACATGAAGAACCAACTTAAGCTGTTAGGTTTTGGTTATGATTGGAGTCGTGAAATTGCTACCTGTACCCCTGAGTATTACCAGTGGGAACAATGGTTCTTCACCCAGTTATTTGAAAAAGGTTTAGTCTACAAAAAGACTGCCTCAGTTAACTGGTGTCCAAATGATGAAACTGTACTGGCCAATGAGCAAGTACAAGACGGCTGCTGCTGGCGCTGTGATACTGAGGTGGTTCAAAAAGAAATCCCTCAGTGGTTTATTAAAATCACCGATTACGCTGAAGAATTATTAAATGATATTGATAATTTAGATGAGTGGCCAGAGCAAGTTAAAGCGATGCAACGTAACTGGATTGGTCGTAGTGAGGGTATCGAAATGACCTTCCAAGTGGCTAACAGTGACCAAAGCTTTGATATTTATACCACCCGTCCTGACACTGTGATGGGTGTAACCTATGTTGCTATTGCAAGTGGTCATCCACTCGCTGAAGCTGCTGCGCAAAATAACCCTGCGCTTGCTGCATTCATTGAAGAATGCAAAAACGTTGATACCACCGAAGCGGCAATGGCTGCGATGGAAAAGAAAGGCGTTGCTACAGGTCTTAATGCAATCCACCCATTAACGGGCAAAGAAGTGCCTATTTGGGTCGGTAACTTTGTATTAATGAACTACGGTACTGGCGCTGTAATGTCAGTTCCAGCTCATGATCAACGTGATTACGAATTCGCTAAAAAATACGGTTTAACCATTGAAGCCGTTATCAAGCCAGCTGATAGCGACGTCGATGTTAGTGAAGCTGCATTCACTGATAAAGGCGTGCTATTTAATTCTGCTGAGTTTGACGGTTTAGACTTCCAAGCTGCATTCGATGCCATTGATGCCAAACTAACTGCACAAGGCAAAGGTAAGCGTCAAGTGAACTTCCGTCTACGTGACTGGGGTGTATCGCGTCAACGCTACTGGGGCGCTCCTATCCCTATGGTTACGCTTGAAGATGGCACTGTAATGCCAACACCTCCAGAGCAACTTCCGGTAATTTTACCAGAAGATGTGGTTATGGATGGTATTCAAAGCCCGATTAAAGCTGACAAAGAGTGGGCTAAAACCACGGTTAATGGCCAGCCAGCATTACGTGAAACAGATACCTTTGATACCTTCATGGAATCATCTTGGTATTACGCACGTTACTGTAGCCCGCACGCAGATCAAATGCTTGATCCTGCTAAAGCTAACTACTGGTTACCGGTTGATCAATATATTGGTGGTATCGAGCATGCTTGTATGCACCTTTTATATTTCCGTTTCTTCCATAAATTGCTACGTGATATCGGCTTAGTTGACTCAGATGAGCCAGCAAAACGTTTACTTACGCAAGGTATGGTATTAGCAGATGCTTATTACTATAACAATGCAAAAGGCGCCCGTGTTTGGGTTTCTCCAGCTGATGTAACAGTTCAAGAAACTGACGACAAAGGCCGCGTAGTTAAAGCCGTTGACAGTGAAGGTCATGAACTGGTTTATACCGGCATGAGCAAAATGTCTAAATCAAAGAATAACGGTATTGACCCGCAAGAAATGGTTGATAAGTACGGTGCTGACACTGTGCGTTTATTCATGATGTTTGCAGCGCCACCAGAGCTAACACTTGAATGGCAAGAGTCAAGTGTTGAAGGTGCGCATCGTTTCATTAAGCGTTTCTGGAAAACGGCTCATGATCATATCGCTCAAGGTGATGTGGTTGAGCTAGATCCAAAAGCACTTGATAACAATCAAAAAGCGCTTCGCCGTGAATTGCACAAGACGATTGCTAAAGTCAGTGATGATGTTGAACGTCGTCAGATGTTCAATACCGCCATTGCCGCGATTATGGAACTGATGAACAAATTGCAAAAAGCCCCGTCTGCTAATGAGCAAGACAGAGCGCTGATGCAAGAAGCATTATCAGCAGTAACACGTTTACTTTACCCAATCATTCCACATACTTGTTTCAGCATGTGGCATGCATTAGGCAATAGCGCTGATATTGAAGAGTGCTTATGGCCAACAGTTGATGAGTCTGCACTTGTTGAAGACAGCAAACTAATTATCGTTCAGGTTAACGGTAAAGTTCGCGCTAAAATTACTGTAGCGGCTGATGCAGCTAAAGAAGAAGTTGAAGCGCTAGGTTTAGCTGATGAAAATGTACTTAAATTTACCGATGGCGTGACAATACGTAAAGTGATTTATGTACCAGGTAAACTACTAAGTATCGTTGCTAAATAATTTAAGTAGCGATTGTTAGCTAACAAATAGTAAGCACGATAGATTGAAGGTTACTAATCCTTAAATAATTAGTAACCTTCAAATTTTACTCAAGCCGTTTAATGGATTATTTCAGCGACACATTGAGTAAATAACCACTACAGAACAATCATACTTTTGGTAATGAATTCGATAAGTAAAAGGATGTCAAAAACAGTGATGCTAACCAAACGCATTAGCTTGGCCATGTTAGCCCTCGTCATTATGACCAGTGCAGGTTGCGGCTTTAAGTTACAACGTAGTTACTCTATTCCAGCCGAGCTTGAAGAGTTACATTTACGTTCTAATGACCAATACAGTGAACTGACTCGACTCGTTAACGACCGACTACGAATTCACCGTATAACAACCGTGCCAGCATCAGACGAAACACCGACCTTAAGACTCATCAATGACTCTCTAGAGCGTGCAACATTGTCGTTATATCCTACTGGTAACGTTGCTGAGTATGAACTTATCTATGTCGTTAATTACGCCGTGATTTTACCGGGTGATGAACCACAGATTTTCATATCAGAAATTAGACGAGATTATCAAGACGATCCACGCACAGCACTTGCAAAAAGCCGAGAAATGGAAATGCTAGTCAAAGAAATGCGTATTCAAGCTGCAGATAATATTATTCAAACTCTGGCCTCAATCGAGGTGAATTGATGCGGGTTTACCCAGATCAAATAAATCAGCACCTCAAAAATCTGCACGGTAGTTACTTACTTTTTGGTGACGACCCTTGGCTCATTGAAAATTGTAAAGCTCAAGTTCTTAAAGCCGCTAAAAAACAAGGCTTTGATGAGCGAGTTCATTTAACTCAAGACAATACCTTTAGCTGGAATGATTTACTGCAAGAATGGCAATCAATGAGTCTTTTTGCCAGCCGCCGAATTATCGAACTCACTCTCCCGCAAGCGAAACCTGGCACCGAAGGTTCTGCCGCATTCATATCAATGATGCAAAACCCCAATCCAGACATTATCTTGATCATCCATGGGCCAAAGCTATCAGCTGAAACCAAGAGCAAATGGTTTAAGGTGCTCGATAGCGATGGGATTTATTTACCTTGCGCGACACCTGAAGGTAAACAGTTCCAGCGTTGGTTAGATAACCGTATTCATCATTACAAGTTACATGTACAGATGGATGCTAAAGCCATGTTGTTTAACTTATTTGAAGGCAATTTATTAGCCGCCGAACAAGCCTTACAATTATTGCAATTATTGAGTCCTGATGAACCGATCCATAGCGATCACTTAACCGATTATTTTGAAGACCAATCACGTTTTACTGTTTTTCAATTAACCGATGCGCTGTTAAGTAACCATCAAAAACATGCTCAGCATATGTTAGTCCAGCTCAACGCTGAAGGAACGGCCATGCCTATCCTGATGTGGGCATTGTTTAAAGAATTAAACGTATTGCTCAGCTTGAAAATGGCAGTAGAACAAGGCGAACAACTCAATAGCTTATGGCCTAAACATCGTATTTGGGATAAACGAAAACCCTTATACCAGGCAGCATTAACACGGCTTACACTCAATCAAATTGAACACATGTTAGCCTTTGCATCTAAAATAGAGCGAAATCTGAAACAGCAGGGGATAGAAGACTGGACGGCGATGAGCCATTTATGTTTGTTGTTCGACCCGAATGCTCACAGACGACTTGCCCATATTGAGTTGCAAACATGAAGATTGGGATTTTAGGAGGCACCTTTGATCCTATTCATTATGGCCACATCAAACCTGCTATCGAAGTAAAGCAACAACTCGGCTTAGACCAAATTTGGTTAATGCCAAATCATATTCCTCCCCATAAAGAATCAACCCGAGTTAGCAGTAAACATCGATTGGCAATGGCGACGATGGTTTGTCAGCAATATGCCGATTTCGATGTATGCGACATTGAAGTTAATCGCGACACCCCATCTTACACAGCAAAAACCCTTGAATTATTAACTGAGCGCTACCCTGAACATCAGTTTTATTTCATCATGGGCACAGATTCATTTCTTCAATTAGCCTCATGGCATCAATGGCAGAAATTATTTGAACTTTGTCATTTAGTCATTTGCCGTAGACCGGGTTGGTCAGCTAATCGTGATCACCCTATGATGCAATTGTTGATAAAGAATCAATTAGATTTTTCAAAAAGGGTGATCGAAGGAAAAACTGAATTCAAAACAGGGCAAATATTTCCCGTTGATGTCACTGAACAAGATATTTCATCAACCGAAATAAGACAGCAACTAACGCCAACTGCAAAAAGTACTGTTAATTTCCCTCCTAAATCGTCATTGAAAACTGATAATGGAAATTTATTAGTTGAAGGCGCACCTTTAATAACTGAACAGTCTTTAAAAAATAAACTGCCTCCTTGTATCCAAGCCTATATTTTACATCATCAATTATACCAATAGCCCCCTTCAAGTGAGCCCTCAAAAAGATATTCACTTGAAATCAATTTCAGCTTCAATTGCGCTGGCATAGGTATTTTGCGTATAATGCCCCGTTATTTTTATATATCAAGGTAAGTGACGTGCAAAGCACAGAATTAAAAGATTTTGTTGTTGATAAAATCGACGACCTAAAAGCCAAAGACGTTTTTGTTTTAGACGTTTCAGAACAATCTCAAATCACTGATTTTATGGTTGTTTGTACTGGTACATCAAAAACACACGTTCGCGCAATTGCGGAAAACATGGTTGTTGAATCTAAAACTGCTGGCACTCAACCATTAGGTGTTGAAGGTCGCGAAAGTAGTGAATGGGTACTTGTAGATCTAGGTGGTGTAATCTTACATGTGATGCAAGAGCAAACACGTGAGCTTTACGAACTAGAAAAACTATGGTCTGAACACGACGCATAATGAAGTTACAACTGATTGCTGTTGGCACAAAGATGCCAGATTGGGTAACCCGCGGATTTGAAGAATACCAACGTCGTTTTCCTCGTGATATGGCGTTAGAACTGATTGAAATCCCCGCAGGAAAGCGCGGTAAAAATGCTGATATAGCACGCATTCTTCAAAAAGAAGGCGAATTAATGCTAGCAGCAGTACCCAAGGGCAATCACATTGTAAGCCTAGACTTGCCAGGTAAGAATTGGGTCACCCCACAACTTGCCGAGCAACTCAGTAAGTGGCAACTCGACGGCCGTGATGTCAGTTTATTGATTGGCGGTCCTGAAGGTCTTTCTCCTGCATGTAAAGCAGCTGCAAATCAAAGTTGGTGCTTATCAGCACTTACCTTACCCCATCCATTAGTTCGTGTACTGGTTGCCGAAAGTCTTTATCGAGCATGGAGTATAAATAACAACCATCCCTACCATAGAGAATAACCTTATTGGTAAAGCCTCTGGTAAAAGCAAAGCTAATTCAGCTAAGATAGCAAACCGTAATCTTTTATTACTATTCTGAATCTATCGGAGATAGCTTAAGTGTCGCCAAAAAAGCGCATTGCCATGCACGACCACGCTGCCGAGGCGTCGCTATTCAAACGTCGTGCTTTGTTCACTTTCCTGTGCGTGTTTATTCTCATCAGTCTACTGTTGTCCAATTTATATCAACTGCAAGTAGTTTCCTATACTGACTATGAAACCCGCTCTAACGATAACCGTATTCGTGTTGTACCTGTTGCACCAAGCCGTGGTTTAATTTACGACAGACATGGCCAACTACTCGCTGAAAATCAACCTTTTTATACCCTAGAACTCATACCTGAAAAAGCCCAAGATATTACGGCTACATTAGATCGATTAAATGAGGTTATTGAACTCAGTGCAGATGAACGTGAGAATATTACTGAAAGGTTACGCTATCATCGACGCTTTAAGCCGCTAACAATTAAAACCCGCTTAACTGAAGAGCAAGTCGCTATCTTTAGTGTTAATCAGCATCAGTTCCCAGGATTTAGAGTCGAAGCCGGTCTTAAACGCCATTATCCTTACGAAGGCTTGATGACTCACGTGTTGGGTTATGTGGGTAAAATTAATACCCGTGATCGTGCATCATTAGAAAAATCAGGCTCCTGGAAAAACTATGCCGCTACTAATGATATTGGTAAGCAGGGTGTGGAGCGATACTATGAAAGTTTGTTACTCGGCACACCCGGTCACCTAGAAGAAGAGGTAAATAACCGCGGTCGCGTCATTCGTACATTAAAAGTCACCCCGCCAACACCAGGGCAAGATATTTACCTCACTTTAGATTTAAAATTACAGCAAAAAGCCATGGAGTTATTAGATGGCCGCCGTGGATCAGTGGTCGCGATTGACCCAACAGATGGTGGTATCCTGGCTATGGTGTCCAGCCCAAGTTATGACCCAAATTTATTCGTTCACGGAATTAGTAGTAAAGCCTATAACGGCCTGTTAAATGACAAGTCTCGACCGCTCATTAACCGTGCGACACAAGGACAATACTCCCCAGCATCAACTATAAAACCGCATATTGCGCTACTAGGCTTAGAAGAAAAAGCCATTAGCGAAAAGACCCGAATCTGGGACCCAGGTTTTTGGCAAATCCCCAATGTTGAACGTAAGTACCGTGACTGGAAGCGCTGGGGACATGGCTGGGTTGATGTGTACAGTGCAATTATGGACTCCTGTGACACCTTCTTCTATGACCTAGCTTATAAAGTGGGTGTGGATAAAATGGCTGAGTTCATGTCCCAATTTGGCTTTGGTGAATCCAGTGGCATTGATCTATATGAAGAAGCTAATGGCATAATGCCATCCAAAGATTGGAAGCGAATGCGCTACAATCAGCCTTGGTATATTGGTGACACGATCTCAGTGGGAATCGGGCAAGGTTACTGGACCACAACACCATTACAGCTTTCTAATGCCGCTACAATTTTAGCCAATAAAGGCCTGCGTTATACCCCTCATCTCTTAAAATCATTTAAAGATGACACATCTACAATCGATCGCCCCATAGATGAACGGGAACCGATTAAATTAAATGATGACAATAACTGGGAAATCATTAATGAAGCGATGCGTAAAACTGCTGATAAGTCTCGCTTTACCGATGCCACATATACCGCAGCAATGAAAACCGGTACGGCACAAGTATTCAGTGTGGCTCAAGATGAAAAATATGATGCGGATACCGTGTCTGAGTTTTTACGAGATAATGCATTAATCATTGCTTATGCGCCTTACGAAAACCCTAAAATCGTGCTTGCTGTCGTAATTGAAAACGCTGGTTGGGGTGGTGTCAATGCTGGCCCTGTTGCCCGCGCTTTATTGGATGAATACATGTTACGTGATGAATTGAAGGTGACAGAATGAATCCCTCTCACCACTCCCACAGAAAAAATATTTGGCAAAAACTACACATAGACTTACCACTTTTATTAGGCTTGTTAGCCCTAATGATTTTTGGTCTCTTCGTTATCTACTCTGCCAGCGGCGAAGATGCTGCCATGATGGAAAGACAATTTACCCGTCTTGGCCTGTCTTTATTCGTGATGTTCGTGTTTGCTCAAATTAACCCAGAAATACTGAAACGCTGGGCTTTCCCCATTTATATTATGGGGATAATGCTTCTGCTGGGTGTACACTTTTTTGGCACCATCAACAAAGGCGCACAGCGTTGGCTAAACCTCGGTTTTATGGAGTTTCAGCCCTCAGAATTAATCAAACTCGCCTTTCCTATTACTATGGCGTGGTACATCAGTAAGTTCCCTCTCCCACCTAAGAAGCGCCATTTGATGGGCGGTCTAGTCATTTTATTGATACCAACACTGCTCATTGCCAAACAGCCCGATTTAGGAACTTCAATCTTAGTCGCAGCTTCAGGGATATTCGTACTATTTTTATCAGGCATGAGTTGGTTCATTGTTGGCACTTGTGTCGCGGCGGTATTAGCATTACTCCCGATCCTGTGGTACTTCTTAATGCATGATTATCAGCGAACTCGTGTATTGACCTTGTTTGATCCAGAACGTGATCCACTCGGTGCTGGCTACCATATTATTCAATCAAAAATTGCCATTGGCTCCGGTGGGCTTTGGGGCAAAGGCTGGCTTCAGGGTTCTCAATCTCAATTAGAGTTCTTACCCGAACGTCACACCGATTTCATCTTTGCAGTGATTGGTGAAGAGTTTGGTTTGGTCGGTAGCTTGGTGCTGTTGAGTATATACATGTACATTATTGGTCGCGGTTTAGTTATCGCGTCAAGAGCACAAACATCATTCGCTCGTTTATTAGCAGGCAGTATTACCTTAACCTTCTTTGTTTATATTTTCGTTAACATTGGTATGGTGTCAGGCATCCTTCCCGTTGTTGGGGTGCCATTACCGTTAGTGAGTTATGGCGGTACTTCCATGATGACGCTGATGATAGGTTTCGGAATTCTAATGAGTATTCATACTCATAGGCGATTTGTTGATAGATAAATTCTGTCATCATTAGCGCAATCAATGATAAAACAATAACCGTCGTTATATTGATTGATAACAGATACGCTAATACAAAACTATTATTGCTATCAACAATAAAATAATAAGGCAAAAAACTGTCGTTATACTCAAGCTCATAATGCTGACGGCAGTACAAAAACAGGACCTTTAATGCAAATTACAACTAAACTCGCAACTGGACTCGCACTACTACTGAGCGCTACAACACTTTTTGCAGCTCCTAGTCAGCCTACAGAACAAGAAGTGACCGCTCTCAAGCAGGCTTTTATCACTGAACAAGTGAGTAAAGGGTTTACTGAACAAGAAGTGCAACAGTTCCTCTCTTCAGCAAATCATAACCAAGCGGTACTTGATGCGATTTCAAAGCCTTGGGAAGCCAAACCTTGGCACCAGTATTATCCTATATTTTTGACTGAAACCCGTCTTGAAAAAGGCTTAGCGTTTTGGCAAGAAAATGCAGAGACAATCAAACAGGCCTCTGAAAAGTTCCAAGTGGACCCAGAAATCATCGTTGCGATCATAGGGATTGAAACCTTCTACGGTGGCTACATGGGTAACTATAAAGTGCAGGATGCGCTTTATACATTAGGATTTTATTACCCACCGAGAGCCACATTTTTCAGAAAAGAATTTGGCAATCTAATGTCGTTAATCAAAGAAGAGCAATTAGATAACAACAATTTAAAAGGGTCATATGCTGGCGCTATGGGGTTCGGTCAATTTATCCCCTCAAGTTACCGCCATTATGCGGTTGATTTTAGTGGTGATGGTCGTCGTGACTTACTTAATAATAAACAAGATGCGATTGGCAGTGTTGCAAACTACTTCCACCAACATGGTTGGGAAAAAGGCGCACCAGTCACACTTAAACTAAACCACACTGTCGATACAGATCCTAAAGCAGCAGTTTGGGTTAAAGGTAAACCAACCCAAACTGTCGCAGATATTCTTACGCCAAGCTTATCGTTAGCAGTTGCAAAAGATATTGATGTATCGCAATCAGCATTGTTAGTAAAATTAGAGCAACCAGAAGCCAATGAATATTGGTTAGGTCTCAATAACTTTTATGTCATTACTCGTTATAACCGCAGTCCCCTTTACGCCATGGCCGTTTATGAATTTAGCCAACAATTAGCGGCAGCACGTAATGATTAATATGATACAAAACGACATGTTAAAAAAATCACTATTAAGCTTAAGTGCTATCGCTTTATGTGGTGCTCTTAGCGCTTGTTCAAGTTCATCACCCACTAGTCAAGATGACCGTTATCAGCTGAAAGACGACCGCGCACCTAAAAGTGCCCCTGATGTCAGTAAAGTTGAAGACGCACATCCAAAGTATGAACCTTATAGCCGTCAAGGTAACAAGCAAAAATACACTGTGCGCGGAAAATCTTACAATGTGCTTCCTAGTGCCAAAGACTTCAAACAAAGTGGTAATGCTTCTTGGTATGGTTCTAAGTTTCATGGCCACCTCACCTCAAACGGTGAAACCTATGACATGTACTCAATGTCCGCGGCGCATAAAACCTTACCTTTACCCAGCTATGTGCGCGTAACCAATGAAGCGAATAACAAACAAGTGATCGTGCGTGTTAATGATCGCGGTCCATTTCATGAAGGTCGAATCATTGATTTATCCTATGCTGCCGCATACAAAATTGGCATGCTTGACCATGGGACAGCCAAAGTCAGTATCGAAACTATCCATATAGAATCGCCTGAATCGATGGCACTAGATGGTCTTAAAGATACCAGTGAACATGTTATTCAAGTGGTTGCTTCTAAAGATCAAGTGCGTATTAATGTGCTCGCGAAGCAGTTAGAAGCAAAATACCAAGTAACGGCAAGAGTGGAATCCGCCAATGGCTTCTATCGATTGCAGCTAGGCCCTATTGGCCAAAGTTACTTAGCCAATAAACTGTTATTACAGCTTAAACAAGATGGCTACCCAAATAGCTATTTGCTAGCGCCCAAAAAGTAATCAACCTTTTATAAAAATCTAGTCGACCTAACAATTTCCGGATGTTAAGGAACCTTAATGCCAAATTAGGGTCGACTAATGATACAATATATTTAATTGTGTCGTTTACCGATTTAAACCTACTTAAGATGCTTTAGCGATAATAATCTTGCTTGGTTTAATGCGATATTTCATTAATGCTTTTATAAAGCAATTGGGGATTTATCGCCCTAAACGACCTCACCTTTTACATTGACCAGAGATGTGCATTATTAATGATGAATCTTGTTAACACTCCCCTAAAATCGTTGCTGCTGCTTTCTGTAGTATCTTTTTCATCTCAAGCAGCCAACGTAGCTAATGCCCCCATGGTTATGCCTAATGCGCCGACTGTAGCCGCTAAAGCCTATGTTTTAATGGACTACAATTCAGGACGTGTTATTGCTGAAAGCAATGCGTATGAATCATTGAATCCTGCCAGCTTAACTAAGATGATGACCAGTTATGTTATTGGTCACGAAGTTAAAGTGGGCAACATCTCGTTAGAAGACGAAGTGACCATCAGTAAAAAAGCCTGGTCTAAAAACTTCCCTGACTCATCTAAGATGTTTATTGAAGTGGGTAAAAAAGTCACGGTCGAAGATTTAAACCGCGGGATTATTATTCAATCAGGTAACGATGCATGTGTGGCTATGGCTGAACACATTGCAGGCACCGAAGATGGCTTTGTCGACTTAATGAATTCATGGTCAAAGCAACTTGGTATGACACAAAGTTACTTTGAAAACTCTCATGGACTTGATTCTGACAATCACAAAACAACCGCTTATGACATGGCGTTACTTGGCGCAGCGTTAATTCGTGACGTACCGGATGAATACCGTGTTTACTCTGAAAAATCTTTCACTTTTAACGGCATCAAACAATACAACCGAAATGGTTTGTTGTGGGACAACAGCTTAAACGTTGATGGTATCAAAACCGGCCATACATCGGGCGCAGGTTACAACTTAGTGTCTTCAGCGACCAATGACGGCATGCGTTTAATCACTGTTGTGATGGGAACTAACAGCGAAACAGCCCGTAAAGCTGAAAGTAAAAAGCTGCTTAACTACGGTTTCCGTTTCTTTGAATCGATTACTCCGTACAAAGCGGGTGACACTTTTGTTACTCAAAAAATCTGGTATGGCGATCGTGCAACGGTAGATCTCGGTGTAGTAACAGACACGCCTATTACCATCAATCGCGGCCGAGCTAAGAATTTAGAAGCAAACTTTGAACTGACTAAACCATTAACGGCGCCGTTAGCAAAAGGCGAAACTGTAGGACGTATCTTCTTCCAATTAGATGGTAAAGATGTTGCTCAGTTTCCATTAGTGACCTTAAATGAAGTCAATGAAGGCAGCTGGTTTAGTAAATTAATGGATTACTTCAAGCAAATGTTTGAAGGTTGGTTTGGCGAATAACCCGCTAAATTAGATCATTCCATCAAAATAAAGCTACCCTCGGGTAGCTTTATTTTTATCAAACATAACAAGCCTCAATCGGAAAGTTTGGTATTAAATAGCAATAGTGCATTAAAAACGACCAACAAACCCTACCCGCAGACTTGTATTACAGTATAATTACCCCATATAGAACTGATAGCAGCACTAACTCTGTTTATTACCGATTAAGTTGTAATAAACAAGACAACAGTAGAGAGCAAACACATGTTAGAAACAAACTTTGGCGAACTAATGGATTTTCCGAATGCTTGCCCATTCAAAGTCATTGGTACTGCAGATGACACTTTAGCCGACCGCATTGTGGCTGTAGCACAAAAGCTGGCTCCTGGTGATTATGCCCCTACCGTTAAAGCATCAAGCAAAGGCACTTATTACGCAATTTCGATTCGTATTACTGTCACAAGCAAAGAACATATTGAGCAAGTTTATACCGATTTAGCCGCAATTGAAGGCGTAAACCGCGTACTGTAAAACCTCTTAAAGCGTATAAAATGTGATCCACCTATCACTTTGATGTCATTTCGGTGATAGGTGCGTATAATAAGCCAACTTTTTTGAGGGGAGAGGTTGCCCTTGCAAACTCAAACGTTACATATCAGACATCTCGGCCGTCAAGATTACGAGTCGGTGTGGCATGCAATGCAAGCCTATACCGATAATCGTGACAGTGACAGCCATGACGAGCTATGGATAGTAGAACACTCACCCGTATTCACCCAAGGCCAAGCTGGCAAAAGTGAGCATATTCTCAATCCTGGCGATATCCCTGTGATCCAAGTTGATCGCGGCGGACAAGTCACCTATCACGGCCCCGGTCAGCTAGTTGTCTATCCACTTATTGACATAAAACGTAGTAAACTCGGCGTCAGACAATTAGTGAATAACATCGAGCAAAGTATCGTTGATATGTTAGCCATGTACGATGTAAACGCATACGCAAAAGCGGATGCACCCGGTGTATATGTAGACGAACGTAAACTTGCCTCATTAGGATTACGTATTCGTAAAGGCTGCTCATTCCACGGTCTTGCATTAAACGTTGATATGGATTTAGCACCATTCCAGCGCATCAACCCTTGTGGTTATGCAGGGCTTGAAATGGTGCAATGCAAAGCTTTAGGCGGCCCAAAAACTGTCACTGAAGCTGGCGATAAACTGATTCAAACATTAAGCCAAATATTAGGCTACGAAGAACTTGTACATCATCAAGGATTAGCAGAATAAAATGAATAGGCCTGAAAGATTACAACCCGGAGTTAAGTTACGCGATGCTGAAAAATTAGCGCGTATTCCTATTAAAGTGGTTCCATCTGAAAAAGCGACCATGCTGCGTAAGCCCGACTGGCTTCGCGTCAAATTGCCAGCATCTAACCAACGTATTACTGAGATTAAATCAGCACTACGTAAAAATGGTTTGCACTCAGTTTGTGAAGAAGCATCATGCCCTAACTTGGCAGAATGTTTTAACCACGGTACAGCAACCTTTATGATTTTAGGTGCTATCTGTACTCGTCGTTGTCCTTTCTGTGATGTTGCCCATGGTCGCCCACTTAAACCTGACGGTGCAGAGCCAAAGAAATTGGCGCAAACTATTCAAGATATGAAGCTTAAGTATGTGGTTATTACCTCAGTAGATCGTGATGATTTACGTGATGGCGGTGCACAACACTTTGCTGACTGTATTCGTGAAATACGCATATTAAACCCACAAATCAAAATCGAAATTCTCGTTCCTGATTTCCGTGGTCGTATTGATGCAGCATTAGATATCTTGACAACTGAGCCACCAGATGTATTCAATCACAACCTTGAAACAGCGCCAATGCATTACCGCAAAGCGCGTCCAGGTGCTAATTACCAATGGTCATTAGATTTGTTGAAGCGTTTTAAAGAACGTCATCCAAATGTGCCTACCAAGTCTGGTTTAATGATGGGCTTAGGTGAAACTAACGAAGAAATTGCAGACGTATTGCGTGATTTACGCAGCCATAACGTTGAAATGCTAACCCTTGGTCAGTACCTACAACCATCAAAGTTCCATTTACCAGTAGAGCGTTATGTACCGCCAGCTGAATTTGATGAGTTAAAAGCTATCGCTGATGACTTAGGCTTTAGCCACGCAGCATGTGGGCCGCTAGTTCGTTCAAGCTACCACGCGGATTTACAAGCTCAAGGTAAAGAAGTGAAGTAAGCTTTTACTAAACTTTTACTAAAAAAACACAGTAAAAACGGCGCCTAGTGCGCCGTTTTTGTGTCTTACGATGAATAAATTTCAGTCGCCTTCACAAAGGCTGAAATTAAAGGATTAAAGAGAACCAGAACCCGAATTCAATTGTAAATCCATCAAAATGGCATCTTCACGCCCAGCTTCACTAGGGTAATAACCCGTTCGACGGCCCGCTTCAATAAATCCTATTTTTTTATACAAACCAATCGCTGAATGATTAGATGCTCTAACCTCTAACATCACCACTACAGCCTTTTTAACAGCTGCATCATTAACAAGGTGATTCAGTAGCTGTTTACCTAAACCTCTACCTTGCTGACTCGGCGAAATACAAATATCGAATAAAGTCACTTCATCGACAATTTGTTGCACGATAGCAAAACCGATAAGTTCTTCACCATCAAAGGCGCCATACACACTATAAAAGCGTCCAAAACAGCCTTCTAAGCTACTTAAACTGCTAGGGTGAGAATGTGCAGCGGATTCTATAACAAACATCGCCTTAGCACTATCTGGGGTTAATATCGAATAAACTAAATGTGGGAAGGTGTGATGAGAAGTCATAATTTTCTTTATTTGAAAAACTGGGTTTACGCTGAATACATGATTAGTAATACAATTAATTTATAAAGCGATTATTTATAAAGCAATAGGTTACTAGGTAAGGCGATTTTTTAGTGCCAAGATAAATAAGCGCAGCGTTAAGCTGACTTTACTGACTCATTCGAGGCAGATTTATCAATATGCAGGCAGATTTGTTGCCATAATTCTTTCTTACCTTGATGGCCTTGCTCTAAAGCGCTAATAGGGTCGGTAATAATCCACGCCACTCTTGGGCGAACGCGCAGTTTACGCATATCCCAAACCACCTGCATGCCCTTGACCATTTCGGTATCAAATTCACATTGGGATTGATCAATATTTAATAACGCCAACACGCTTTTAACTAGCCCATGCTGGCTAATATCAACATCGTCGTCATGAATAATTAAATAGGGTTTGCCTTGGGTATCAGCACTTCGCCAACGGGTCACACCCATCGCATCTAAAAAAGCTGACTTTTCCATAGTAATTCTCTTAAAAATATCTCGGTATTAGAATAACAGTTCATCGCTAAACATGTGAGAACAAATCGACAGTTAAAACTTAGTATGCTCAGGTTCAAACTCTAAATCAGGAAATGGAGTGGACTGAAGATGAGACTGATAGTACTGATGAGTAATCTCATTCTTTTTAGCATGATACATCGCAATATCGGCGTTTTTAATTAACGATTTTCGGTCTTGTCCATTGTTCGGATATTGAGAAATCCCAATACTCGCACCAATCACAATCATATGACCAGCACAGGGAATATCAATCAATAATGCCTTTTCTATTTTATTCGCAATAATGGAGATATCAGTACCTTCCACATGTGGAACAATAATCGCAAATTCATCTCCACCTATTCTCGCGGCAAGACTTTCATCAGGAATAACCTGCTTAATTCTTTCGGCAATCACTTTAAGTATCCGGTCTCCTTCAGAATGACCAAAGGTATCATTAATCATTTTGAAGTTATTAATATCCAACATCATGCAATAAAAAATAGCTGGCTTTTCAGCTAAAACCTCATCCATATGGCGATAAAAATGCTGGCGATTTGGCAGTGCCGTTAATAAATCATGGTTTGCTTGATGATTTTTTTCTTGGAGGAGGTGATCAATTTCTGAAATAGTCTGCTTACTAAGGTGCGTAACCAAATAGACAAACCAGCCACCAGCAAAAAATATGGCTGCAACAATAAGCTGAATAACATTAAGGTTATCGATGGAAGTCAGCAGCAATGAAAGATAGCTAAGATAACTGACAATAAATAAACCGATGAGTAGTAATAGCGTCAGCCAGCCTTTATTACTGAATTGAGAATAAGCACAAATTGCGTAGGCTGGTCGCAATGATAAAATAAGACCTACTATCCCAAATAAAACCAACACTGAAGCAATATAATCCATAGTATATCCAAGATGTTAGCTGAATAGGTATGTTCCATCGACTTAATTATTTAAGTCTATTGAAACGTACAAAATGACCTAATTCATATTGCGATGAAACACATTGCCCCATCAGGAATAAAGTGTAGCACTTATGGATTAATTTGTGTGTCCAAGTTTTATTCAATTAAGCCCCCTCTTTAGCAACTATCCCTTCCAATAAAAAACAGTTAACATCGACGCAACAAGGTTATCATTATGTCTCGCGATACCCATCAAATAACAACCCGATCATGGATCTGTTCAGTCATGCAAAATAACTATAAAAAACTGCTTATCACTTGTCTTTGTTTTACATCATTTACGGTATTAGCCCAAAGTAAAATCATTAATAATATCCATGGCTACACAGTCAATAATGGCAAACTTGTTGAGTTTAAAGCCTTGCAATTTAATGACGATATAATCGAAAAGATATACATCGAAAATGAACACCTTCCTTACAGTACTGACTCAAATATTGTTCGTATTGATGGCAAAGGGAAAACCTTATTACCAGGACTAATTGATGCCCACGGACATGTATTAAGTTACGGTTTAAGCCTTATGCGAGCGCAATTACGCGGCAGTATGACCGAGCAACAAGCGGTAAACAGCGTCATTAAATTCAGAGAATCACAACCATCCATGCAATGGATCCAGGGGCGTGGCTGGAACCAGGTATTATGGCCACAACAAAACTTCCCTATTGCAGCATCACTGGATAAAGCTTTTCCTGACACACCTGTTTGGTTAGTGAGGATTGATGGCCATGCAGGCTGGGCAAACACTGCCGCGATGAAAATAGCAGGTATTAGCGCAACAACGATCAGCCCTGAAGGTGGAGAGATTATTCGCCAATCTGATGGACGCCCTACTGGTGTATTTATTGATAACGCCATGAATTTAATTACTAATAAAATTCCTCAGCCGTCTATTGATGAACAACAAGCCATATTACTAACGGCGTTAACTTCACTTGCTAAGCAAGGGTTAACCAGTGTCCATGATGCGGGGATCCGCAGTGACACCATCGAAGCATACAAAGCACTGAACTATGCCGATAAATTACCTATTCGCGTCTACGCCATGATTGATGCCGAAGACCCAAACTTTGATAAGATGATGCAAGCAGGCCCGATACGTTTAGGCTCCGACAAACTTAACATTAGTAGTGTTAAAATTTCTGCCGATGGCGCCCTTGGTAGCCGCGGCGCCGCATTAATAGAAGATTACAGTGATTTAGTCGGCCACAAAGGCTTATTGTTATACTCAAAAAAAGCACTTGGCGATACCATCAACCAAGCTATGAAAGCAGGTTTTCAAGTAAACACCCATGCGATTGGGGATCATGCTAATCAGATTGTACTCGATCATTACCAAGCCAATATTGCTAGCAGTAAAACTCGCGATTTACGTCATCGCATTGAGCATGCACAGGTATTGCGCTTGTCTGACATTTCTCGCTTTGCAGAACTTAACGTTATTGCTTCAATGCAAGCAACCCATGCCACCAGCGATAAAAATATGGCATTGGATAGAATTGGTAACGCTCGAATTCAAGGTGCTTATGCATGGCGAAAGTTGCTTACTGCAGGAGCTGTAATTGCTGCGGGTTCTGATTTTCCTATTGAGTCTCCTAACCCATTTTACGGCTTACATGCCTCTGTCACTCGTCAAGACCATGATAACCAGCCAGTTGATGGATGGTATCGACGCGAAAGCATGAATCTGACCGAAGCCCTAGCAACCTTTACCACAAATGCCGCTTATGCCGCTCATCAAGAGAAAATGATTGGCCAGCTTGCGCCAGAAATGAAAGCGGATTTCATTCTGATTGATAAAGATATTTTTAGTGTTAGCCCAGAAGATATTTGGAAAACCACAGTTCATGAAACGTGGGTCAATGGTGAGCGAGTAGAATAACGCCGCAACCATTTTGGATATGCCTAACTTAAAAGCCTAGCGATTAATTTAGCTAGGCTTTTTTACGCCCATATTTAGCATTAAACGCCTAACGCCTAACGCCTAACGCCTAAGAGTGCCTCGTAAAAACTGATTTTTCATCATTAGGTTTTATCTCCTCAAAAATAAAATTCAATAAATTAACCCTTTTCAAATTTGCTCTCGTTTATAGCTATAACAAGGTTACTAACAACCTCATTTATTGTTTGGAGCACGACATGACAACATCAACACATCGCATTATAAAAACAACGTTAATGAATGGCTTGCTAGCAACTGGGCTACTATTTGGTTCGCTGTCTCAACATGCTATTGCTGCTGATTACAATTTCCCACACCTTGAAACTGTTGGGTCGAGTCAGATAAAAATAGCCCCTGATATGGCTGAAATTTCAGTTCAAGTCAGCCTGACTAAAAATGATGCTAAACAAGCGAAAGTCGCTGTTGATCAAGCTGTCGCTAAATTCATCAATCGACTAAAAGATGCAGGTGTTGATAAAAACGCGATATCAAGCGCTAATTTGAGTATTCAACCGCAATACCATTACCCTTCAAAACAACCTAAAGAGTTAGTGGGTTACCGCGCTAGTAGGCAGGTAGTGGTGACGATTAATCAACTCGCAAAACTTAATGACATTCTTGATTCCGCGTTAGAAGAAGGGATTAATCAAGTACAAAATATCAGTTTGAAATCATCAGATGAAACTGCAGCGGTCGAACAAGCAAGACAAGCAGCCATTAAAGATGCCAAACAAAAAGCACAATCCCTTGCCCAAGGGTTTGATCGAAAACTTGATGGCGTGTGGGAGATTAGATATCTGAATCAACGTCCAGTGCAGCCAGTAATGATGCGAATGGAAGCAATGCAAAGCGATGTTGCTGAGAGCTATCAATATGGTCAAGTCAGCGTAGAAGAACGTGTTGAAGTGGTTTATAGATTAAAATAGTACCTATTTAAAGACTGTGCCGCAAAGCAGTCAATATCCGTAATATTCAAACAACAATAAAAACTCAAGGATGAGTTCTTATTAATCCCCTTCGTAACGTCTTCCTTTTGTGCGTTCTAGTTAACACTCCTTATAAATAATTCGATATTTCACTATTTTATTGTTTTTAATCAATACCTCTATTGTCCTGCTGAATAAACTATTGTGCAATTTGCCAGCCTACGATTTTAAGCTGACATAACAGGTCAACATCATTCCAAATTGATGAATACAGGGACTTATTCAATCAACGATTGGTTTATTATTTATACATAAAAGAGGTAGCTTAATGAAAATCGATTTATCCACTCAAATTGCTGGCATTAACTTAGACAGTTATTTGATGAATGCCTCTGGCCCTAAATGTACAACCTGGGATGAATTACATACCATCGCGCAATCTCACTCAGCAGCAGTCGTGACTAAATCTTGTACCCTTGAATTTCGTGAAGGCAATCCAGAACCTCGCTACCAAAATCTCCCTTTAGGCTCGATTCAATCAATGGGCTTACCTAACTTAGGTTACAAGGCCTATCTTGAAATGGTGCCAAAACTTAAAGCGCTTGGTAAACCCGTTGTCGTGAGTATTTCAGGCTTTAGTATTGAAGATAATATTGAGATGGTTACAGCATTTCAAAATAGCGACGTTGACCTAATTGAAGTCAATTTCTCATGCCCTAATATTCCAGGTAAAGCTCAAGTTGCTTATGATTTTGAGCAAACAGACAAATCCTTAGCCGCGCTAACGGCGTTAGGTAATAAGCCCATTGGTATCAAGCTTGCTCCTTATTTTGATATGTCTCACTTCGTTGCTGCTGCTAACGTTATCAAAAAATACCCAGTGAAATTTATTACCTGTATTAACTCTATTGGTAATACTTTGGTCATTGACCCGTATACAGAGCAACCGATCATTAAACCAAAAGGTGGCTTTGGCGGCTTGTGTGGCGACTATATCAAGCCGATAGGGTTAGCCAATGTCCGCGCATTTAGAGAGCTACTGGATGATGACGTACAAATTATTGGTGTTGGCGGAATTAAAACGGGTATCGATGCATTTGAATACTTGTTAGCGGGCGCTGATGCCATTCAAATCGCCACTTGTTTTGAAAAAGAAGGTGAATCTTGCTTCGCCCGTATAGAAGAAGAGCTCGCCGCTTTCATGCAAGTGAAAGGCTATCATTGTATTAATGATGCAAAGGGTAAATTAAAACCTCTTTAATGATTAAACCTTAGTTGCATTCACTTTTAAGCCACTGTATTCACGGTGGCTTTTTATTACCTCTGTAAAACTTGAGCAATAAAAATTATTCATCTAATTATCCCCAATCCAAACCAACACTGTTAATATTAAAGAGTATTAACAGCTTCACAGCATTAACTGCACATTGGAGTAACAGCAAGGTTCTCACCTTACAATAAGAGTTGAGCAAGACTCAGCCTCCGCAGGCATAACATAATAAATGGAACATAACCGTGTTTAAAAAATTACTTGCGATGACCAGTTCAACCCAAATGCTGGTAGCCATGTTTGTTGGCTTTGGTGTGGGTCTATTTTTTGGCGAGTCCGTTGGCTGGCTAAGCACCATTGGTAATAGTGTTATTTTATTAATGCAAATGACGGTATTACCTTACATTGTCGTTTCACTTGTTGGCGGGATAGGCAAGCTTCAAAAAAGCACGGCAATTTTAATTTTCAGTCGAGCCGGCGCCATCATGTTACTGCTTTGGCTGGTTGGTATTGTGCTAACCGCGCTCATGCCGCTGTCGTTTCCATTTATCGAATCAGCATCATTTTTCAGCACCAGTAGTATTGAACCCACAGAGCCGATTAACTACTTCAAACTCTACATCCCATCCAACCCATTTGAGTCTATGGCTGCGGGTTATGTGCCTGCTATGGTGGTGTTTAGTATTGCAATGGGTTTAGCTTTAATTGGTATGGAAGGCGATAACAAGAAACAAGTATTGTCATTCATGCATACCATTACCGAAACATTTTCGCGCATAACTCAAGGACTCGTAAAAGTGTTGCCAATTGGCATTTTTGCTATGTCGGCATCAGCGGCGGGTACCATGGGCGTTGATGAGTTTGCCAGTATGCAGGTTTATTTAATAAGTTATTTTGCGCTGTGTTTATTACTGACATTTGGGGTATTACCTTGGATAGTCTCTTCACTGACGCCCATCACCTATATGCAAGCCATCAATATCAGTAAAGCGAGTTTAGTCACCGCGTTTGCTACAGGTAATATTTTTATTGTCATTCCTGTGATTATTGAAGAATGTAAGCAAATTATGCGTGAGCATAATAATTTAAGCGAAGACGGCTTAACCCTCATTGAGATATTGGTGCCGATTGCATTCACCTTCCCTAACATTGGTAAGTTGACCGTTATTCTATTTGTGTATTTTGCCGGTTGGTTTAATGGCACCCCTGTAGAAGTGACCAGTATGCCGTCATTGTCAGTGAGTGGTTTACTGTCATTATTTGGCAGTGTGTATGTGGCAATTCCGTTCATGTTGGATTTGGTTCACTTGCCTTCTGACCTCTTTCAGCTGTTTGTCATGTCGGGCTTTATCACAGGTAAATTTAACTCTATTGCAGCTGTGATGAATCTGTTTGCCTTAACCTTATTAACGGTTTGTTTATTCCAAGGATCGTTAAAAGCTCGCGCACCGCAATTAATCAAAATGTCTCTTGGATTATTAATCAGCACCGTAGTCACCATTGTTGTTTGCCGTGTGGGTATGGGACTGTTTATACATAGCCCTGATGTGACCAGTGGTGTTATTGCCAATATGAAAGTCGCCGATAAAGTTCCCACTAAAGTACAACGTCAGTTCCCTGAAGTCGGTAAAACCCCATCACAACCCATTGCTGATGTGCAAACCATTAGACAACGTGGCGTGTTGCGTGTGGGCTATATCCCAAGTAACGTGCCTTTTAGCTATTACAATAATTCAGGGCAATTGGTTGGCTTTGATACCGCGATGGCCACCAAACTCGCAGAAGATTTAAAGGTCGAAATAGAGTTTGTGCCATTTCATAAAGATAAACTTGCCGCTTCATTAAAAGCCGGTTTTTTTGATGTCGCTATGTCTGGGCTTTCAATGGATATCAATCAAATGGATAGGCTCAGTTATAGTGACCCAGTGCTTGAACTTAATATTGCTATTGCCACCCAAGACCATCGTGTGAACAGCTTTAAAAGTAATGAATCGATTCTAGAGATGGAAGATGACATCACTATTGCCTATGTTGAACATGATGACAAAATTGCTGACGCTAAGACAAAGTTACCGCATATTAACTTTGTTAAAATTGACGCTTATAAAGATTTCTTTAGACAGAAGAAGGTAAAATATGATGCTGTGGTGATCAGTGCTGAAGCGGGTTCTGCTTGGACGCTATTTTTCCCAGGTTACGGTATCGCTATTTTAGAAGATAAAAACAAATATCCCGTCGCTTATGCCGTAGCCCAAAGTAACCAATCATTATTGAATTATATTAATAACTGGCAAAAGCTACGAAAAGTTGATGGCCACCAACAACAGTTTTATGACTACTGGATGTTGGGTAAAGGAGCGACAACGCCTCAACCGCGTTGGTCAATCATTCGTGATGTGCTGCACTGGGTCGATTAGGCTCTATCACCTTAACAAAACAACATCGCGCCTAAAGTGACAATTAAACTTTAGGCGCATCAATATTATTATCACTAACCACCCCTTTAAAAAACTCACCTTAAATTGTCACAAAGCCCAATTACAGTAGAGTCGCCAATTTTAGTCAGCAAAGTCATTCATTTGTTCGTATTAAAAAATGTCATAGTGCTGCTAACATAAAATCGTTGCAAATTTCATCTAGTTAGCCTAAAAATATAAGTAAGTAGAATCAATTTCATTAGTAAGGAAGCTAGCGAAGAATGATATCGAAATTACGCATAGGTATTGTATGTCACCCTAGTATTGGCGGCTCTGGATTAGTTGCTACCCAGCTAGGTATTGGTTTAGCAAAGCTAGGCCATGAAGTGCATTTCATTGCCAGTAAGCGACCATTTAAATTGGCTAATGAATATAAAAATGTTTTCTTCCATGAAGTTGATGAAGTAAATTATCCCTTATTTGATGGTCCGCTTCATACCTATTCGTTAACGGCAAAAATCATTGAGGTTGCTGAAGAGCATGCACTTGATTTAGTCCACGCTCACTACTCCATCCCCCATAGCTTATGCGCTCATTTAGCCAGTAATATTAGCCAACATTCTTTCCCCGTCATGACCACTATCCATGGTACTGATGTCACCATCGTCGGCCAAGATAAAGCCATTAAACGGCTTAATACTTACAGCATGAACCAATGCGCTTTATTAACAACAGTGTCTGACTTTCAACGAGACTATATTCTTCAAGAATTTGATATCAGACAACCTATTAGCGTCGTGCATAATTTTATTGATTCTGTGGATTTCACCCCAGACTTAGTCGATATCAATCTGCGTCGAACCCTGGCCGAAGATGATGAAAAAATTCTCATGCACGTTTCCAATTTTAGGCCCCTTAAAAATACCCATACTGTCGTTAAAGCTTTTAGCCAACTACAGTGTGATAGTAAAACAAAGTTGGTGTTAGTCGGCTCAGGTCCTGATATCGAAAAAACGAAATTACAATGCCAACAACTCGGCATAGCTGAACGGGTTTGTTTTCTAGGTTCTGTCACCAAAGTGGAGCGCTTTATTGCAAACGCTGATTGTTTAATTCAGCCAAGTTTCAGGGAGTCATTTTGTATGGTAATTCTCGAAGCTATGTCATGTGGCGTACCGACGGTGAGCAGTAATGTAGATGGAATACCTGAAGTGGTTGATAACGGCAAAACGGGGTATATGTATCCCGCAGAAGATGCCCAAAGTATGGCAAGTGCCATTGAACACATATTTTCAGATCCCGCCATTCAACAAGCTTTAGGTCAAGCTGGCCGTCGTCGAGCAATAAATGAATTTAATACCGATGTTAAAATAGATCAGTATATCGATTGTTACCATCACGCTATCGCTTTACACCAACAAAATGCGACTGCTTGCTAGTGCTAAAAGGTGAAGAATCTAAATCATCATGATGATTTAGAGGCGCTCAAAATACACGACATAAAGGATTATTATGACAGCAGTAAAAGAACCTGAAACCAGCAAGCCTGAAAACAATCAACATAAAGCAGCTGTACCAGAAAAGAAAAAAATCAGCATGTCTACATGGGTTCTTCTCTCGTTTGCGGGAGGCATAATCGCGGGATTATTTTTCGGGGAAATGCTCGCCTGGATGTCTGTTATTGGTGATGCCTTTATCAAGCTACTGCAAATGACCATTATCCCTTATATCATTGTGTCACTGATTTCGAGCTTAGGGAGTTTAACCCTAGAGCAAGCTAAATCAATGGGCGTCAAAGTCGGAAAATTAATGCTCGTCATTTGGTTTTTGGGTCTGATCAGTATGTACTTAATAAAATATACTTTTCCTGATTGGCAAGCTGGTGAATTTTTTAGTTTAACCGCTCTGCAAGACCCAAACTCGGTCAACTTATTGGATTTATACATCCCATCAAATCCCTTTTTCTCACTATCAAATAGCTACATCCCCGCCATTGTATTGTTCTGTGTCGCGACGGGTATCGCGCTGATATCGATTAAAGACAAAGAATCCTTGATGCGTCCTTTACAATTATTGGGTGAGTCATTTAATAAAGTCACCCAAAGCATTGTTATGTTGATGCCAATTGGTATTTTTGCCATGACAGCAGCAACTGCAGGCACCATGGATTTTGATGAATTTCAAAAGCTTCAAGTGTATTTTGTTGCTCATGTTGTGATGACTATTATCCTCACTTACTGGGTGTTACCAGCCATTATCATGGTGATTACGCCCTTCTCTTATCGTGATATCACTGGTATTGCCAAAGACGCGATGATTACCGCTTTTGCTGCGGGTAATATTTTTATTATTTTACCTTTGCTCATTCAACGCACTAAAGAATTATTCCATAAATACAATGTAGGTAATGATCAGACTGACGATTATGCCAATATCATTATCCCTGTGGTGTTTAGTTTCCCTAATTTAGGCAAGTTATTAACCATTGTATTTGTATTATTTGCGGCGTGGTTTTCAGGTAAAGATTTAGACTTTATCAGCTACTTCCCTATGTCAGTAAATGGACTTATCAGTTTATTTGGCAGTGTGTATTTAACCATCCCAATGCTATTAGATTCATTAGAACTGTCTTCCGATTTATTCCAGCTATATATGGTTTCAAGCTTATTCACCAGTCGCTTTACCTCCCTATTGGCAGCTATGAACATTTTTATTTTGGCCATTGGCGGTACTGCTATGCTGGCCGGTATAGCTAAAGTCAGTATGAAAAAATTGATCATATGCAGCGCGTTAACGCCTATCATTTTCGGCCTGATACTACTTGGTACGAGTTGGGTATTAAGCAGCATTGTTAATACTGAATATAATATGGACAAAGTCGTTGCGCAGATGAGTTCAGCAGCCGACTTACCTGATGAAGTCACCACCTTTAATCCATCAGAAACACAAGATGTAAATGGACCTCGTACGATAGAACAAATTAAAAAAAGTGGTACATTACGTGTTGGTTATAATCCTGTTCAAGTACCCTTTTCTTATTACAATGCCGAACATGACCTCGTCGGTTTTGATATTGAAATGATGAAAAAGCTGGCGGCTGAACTCGACATCAAAGTCGCATTTATCCCCTACAGTTCAGACAATGTGCTTGATGGCATTAACAGCGGTTTATTTGATATCACTATTTCTGGACTGCAAATGACCACGTTTAGAATTGGACTTGTTGATTTCACAAATCCGGTGCTAGATTTACATTACGCTTTTGTGGTTAAAGATTATCGAGCAGACGAGTTCAAGACGGATGAATTAATCAAAGAAGCTAAAAAAATAACCGTGGCTTCAGTGGGGGACTATTCAATAATTCCACACTTAAAAGAGAAGTTTTCCAATGTTGAATTTGTTTCGATTGATTCTGATAAGCTTTACTTTGAAGACGATGGGAAAACTTATGATGCTTTATTAATTAGCTTAGAGGCAGGTAAAACCTGGACCATTCTGTATCCTGATTACACAACAATGTATAACCGGGAAGAAATTAAATCATTCCCTGCATCTTATGTTGTCGCGAAAGGCAACCAGTCATTACACACCTTCCTAAATAGCTGGTTATCGATTCAACACTCATCAGGTTATGTTGATACGCTTTATAGTTATTGGATATTGGGTGAAAACGCCCAGCCCAAAGAGCCGCGTTGGTCCGTGATTAAAGACGTTCTACATTGGGTTGAGTAATCATATAAAACCCTGAAAGCATTTGTTAAAAGCCTTGATGCAAGTTGCATTAAGGCTTTTTTATTACTTATCCGTCACCTGTTAAATCCACTATTAAATCCACTAACAATAATTCAAGCAGGCAGTGACTTATATGTAATGAGGTTTGAACCTAGCCAATTGACCACGAGTCCTAGTAATACGCCAATCGCTACACTGACCAGCATAAATAGTGGCTGCTTACCTAAGATCTGCGTTATCAGATAAAAACTCGATAAGTTAACCCCTGCAGAGATCGCGGCAATGATAACGACCCACCTAAGTTGCAATAGCGTATTAAGCTGCTTTCGATGTCTAAAGGTGAATAATCGATTACCTATCCAAGTGAGTATTAAACCAACACAAAAACCACACACCCTCGCAAGCATGGGTTGCCACTCTGCATAAACAGACAAAGTCAGAAACACCGAGATATCGACAATAAAGCTGCAACCACCAACGAGCAAAAACGCCAGTAACGAAGAACGCTTTAGTGCTTTGCTCATTGGGCTTATCAATTTTAATACTGCTTGATTAACCTTCATTATGCTTATTCATCAATTGAGTGTTCAGTTTGCTTTCACTGGTTAACTGAGCTTTTGAAAGTGTTAAATCATTACACAGTAACAGAACTTTTTTACGCGTTTGTACCTCGACTTTACATTGAGAAAACGAATTAAAATGCTCAAGTTGCTTTTTTGTCACAACCATATAAAAGGCCTGCTTTTTAAGTGACTGCAATTGTTGTTCATCACTGATTACACTCGCTTTCCCATCACTATAATAGCGCGAAGAAAACGGCTGCTGAAGCCAATAAAAAGTATCAAGACTGTCTACGCGCTGTGCTAATAACCACTTGTCACTTTTATCTTGGCTAACACCAGAATTAAGTACGATTACTGCCATTATCAGTAAGGCTGGAGTCCCCACAGCCATCAGATTAAACTTCAAAATCGGACTATCTTTCCAAGCATGGGCAATTAATAATGCTAATGCGGGTGAAGCGGGCAATACATAGGCAGGTAAAATGTTTCCGGCAAACGTAAATAATAATAGCGGCGCTATCATCCAACAGATTAAAAACTGAGTTAGCGGATCAAATTGTTGTTCACCTTGATAAATTCGATACAAGGCGCGTGGTAAAAATAACGTCCAGGGCAAGCAAGCAACGGCGAAATATAGCCAAATAGTCCCTCTAATTTCATCATGAGCAGAACCATATAAATCACCTTGCCAGCCACTGTCTATAAATCTTAACCAGTGCTCGCCGACAATAAAGTATTGAATAAATCCTGGTGTTGCCTGCTCAGCCATAACATACCAAGGTAAGGTTAAACTGAGCATTAATAGCGAGCCTGAAACTAATGGAACTCGTTGCCATAGTAGCGACCACATTTTTATCGGCCCTACCGACCACAGCATAAATAGAGCCGTCGCAATACCAAATATGACAACGGAGACAGGGCCTTTAGACATCAGTCCAATCGCCAAACCAACAAAGCCAACATAGCCCCAAAAATATTGCCCCTGCCAAGCAAGGTAGAAACTCAACAAAGCAATTGATAGCCCCAGTAATAGTCCCATGTCAGTCATCACAGTGCCGATACAGACATAAAAGACCACTGTCGTGGTTAAAATGATGGCAGCTTTGATCCCGTTAATGGCAAACCTTTTAGCGAAATACATCATCAAAAGCAGAATGGCGATCCCTGCTAAGAAATGTGGTAAACGCAAAAAGAACTCGCTGTTATGAAACAGTTGAATAAAGCTGGCACTCATCCAATTCTGTAGTGGTGGCTTACCCCAAAATGGCACGCCATAATCAAATTGCGGTGTTAACCAATTTGTGGTTTCTACCATCAAACGAGCCATTTCACCATATCGTGCTTCAGTGGTATCCATTAATGGATACAGAGCGAGTGACACTAATCGAACCAATAATGCAGCAACAAGTATTAGAAACAGTTTTGAAGACGTGACCTTTTTAGATAGCGCTAACGATGTCATTTTGCGTGTTCCTGCATTGAGTATTGGCCATTAAAGTATTGAGGGTTTATTTGCTGAAATTGGCGAATAAATGAATCGCTAACATGGGTAATATCAGCTTCATCAGATGCGATATGAGTATTTTTCTGACTGATGTTAGGCACTACTTTAGAAATTGATTCTACAACGGCTAAACGAGCGGATTTATCAGTGTAAGTCGATGCAGTGGAGGCAGAAGTAGGTTTAAATGCAATAACAGAATTAGGCATACCGACTTGATGGTGAACATCTTCGATAATAAATATTGGCCGCTGTTTTACTTCCATAAATACGCGCCCCAAATATTCGCCAATTAAGCCAAGTGCCAGCAATTGAATCCCAGCCAAAAATAATTGTACCGCCATCATTGAAGCGTAGCCTGCGACAGTTTCACCATAAATTAATGTTTTGGCGACAATCCAGCCGCCATAAATTAATGAACTTAGCCCAATCGTTCCCCCAAACCACGTCGCTAATCGCAACGGTTTAAAACTAAAAGATGTAATGCCGTCCATCGCGAGACCCACTAACTTGCCATAGTTCCACTTTGTTTCACCTAAGCTACGAGGATCGCGATCAAACTCTATTGTTGTTTGGGTAAAACCAGGCCAGCTTAATATGCCTTTCATAAATCGATTACGTTCAGGCATGGCATTTATGTGGTCTACAACTTGTCGGCTAAGTAATCTGAAATCACCCACATTTTCAGGGACGGGTGAATCTGACATCCAATTCATTAGTCGATAAAAACACGCCGCAGAAAAGCGTTTAAACCACGTTTCGCCCAAGCGTTTTTTACGGCGCATGTTGACCACTTCAAATCCTGAACGCCAAGCCTCAAGCATTTGTGGTATTAACTCAGGAGGATCTTGTAAATCTGCATCCAACAATATCACCGCTAAACCTCTAGCTTGAGCAAGCCCCGCAGACATCGCAGATTCCTTGCCAAAATTGCGACTTAATTTAATGCATTGATGTTCGCTATGAGTAAACTTGAGTTGTTGCAGCATTTCCCATGTATTATCAGTACTACCGTCATCGATAAACACCAATTCACATCTATCATTGATAGTAGAAAGCACTTTTTCAACTCGGTTCATTAACAAATCAATGCTTTCTGATTCGTTATACATTGGGATGATAATTGAAAGACATATTTCAGTTGGCTGATGTTGAGATTTCAAATGTCTCATGGACTATTCCTAAAGAATAAAATATGCCAACATCGTAAATAGCCTTAGGTGTAAAAAATGTCATTGACATTTTTTCGACAAAAAATTTGAGATGATAAGCCCTTACTATCTCGGAGCATTAAATTGAATAACATTAAGTTACTTATCATCGAAGATAATCACGATGTCGCAGGCATTTTAAGTGATTTTTTTGAAGCACAAGATGCTGAACTTGATTTTGCCGCCAATGGAGAATTAGGCCTAGCATTGGCTCTAGCAGAAGATTTTGATGCTATTATTTTAGACTTAATGTTGCCTAAAATGGATGGGCTGAGTTTATGCCGCGCCTTACGTTCACAAGGCTGTACCACCCCCGTATTAATGCTTACAGCCTTAGATAACAAAGCTGACTTAATGTCAGGTTTTGATAGCGGTGCTGATGACTATTTAGGCAAACCATTCGATTTAGATGAGCTCGACGTTAGGATTAAAGCACTGATTAAACGTCACCGTGGCAATGTGGCTCAGGCATTACTTAAATTTGGTGAACTTGAGCTAAATATTGCTCGTCACCAAGTGAGGCGTAAAGGCATGTTATTACCATTAACGCCCACAACTTACCAAATACTCTTACTGTTAATGAAAAACGCCCCCAATATTGTCACCCGAGAACAATTAATTGAGAGTATCTGGGGACAAAATCCACCAGGCCAAGATATTTTACGAAGCCATGTTTATCAATTACGTAATCAACTAGACAAGCCGTTTGAGCAACCCATGCTAGTTACCGTCCCTAAAGTAGGTCTAAGGCTTCAGCATGGGGAATAATCGACACCTTATCTCATTGGTTGCCTGTAATCAGCTTCGGTCATTGAGTGTATTTGCAAACTTAACACGACAATAAAGACGATATTATGAATCATGAACCTGTGACCACGAGCAATAGCTCAACAAGCTCTTTTGTAGGCCAACTCAGTGTCTACTTTGGCATAATCACCATCGTCACTGCTGCACTTATTTATTTAATGATGCAGTTCATGTTGCAATGGGTTGAGGATGAAGTGAGTTTAAATAACTTACGTGATAGCGCTAAATATGTGATCAGCGAATTTCAAAGTGGCGCTGCAGAACCTCTAGTGCTTCCTCCTAATATCACCGCCTATTATTCAGTCCAATATATTCCAGAAGACTACGGTCAACTACAAAACTACCCACTGGGTTTCAATGCTGAGATAAATGATGATTTCACTGAACTTTTTTTATATCGCGATGAGTTTTTACTTGATGGAAAACTAACCCCGCTTTATATCACCATGCCAGCAGAAAACATTGAGCTATCTCCACAACAATGGCGCAGTATGAGCCTCTTTACTCTAAGCTTTATCATTGGTTTATTCATTTTATTTGGCTACGTTATCACTAAGTTGTTCAGACGTTTAATCGAACCCATTAATCAACTCAGCTTACAAATGAGTCAAGCTACCTGCCCTAAAGAGTTTACCGTCAGCTCAAAGGCTGCCAAAGAATTTGGCATTTTAACCGACAGCTTAAACAGTTATCGTCAGCAAAATGAAACACTGATGAAGCAAGAGCAAGCTTTTGCCCGCTATGCTAGTCACGAACTAAGAACCCCACTGAGTATTGTTTTAGGATCAGTTAAGTTACTTGGTAAAAATGCTGAAACGGAATTTCAACTGCGACAACGAGATCGTATTACTCGCGCAGCACAAGATATGCAGAACACCGTCGATGCGCTACTAAATATTGTAAAACAAGAGAAGTCGGCAGATGAAAACCCGCCTAGAGAACTCAGTGAGCAAGAGCTAGAACAAGCCATTGAAACCTCAATAGCTCAAGCGAAACAACAAGACATTGAATTCATTATTGAGTGGCATCAAACACCTGTAATTCAGCCCAATAACGCGGTGCTAAAAATGCTGCTGACCAATCTCATTAATAATGCGATTAACGCCAGAATAGAACTATTAGATACCAATAAGCAAAGCTATATCAAACTGATTGTCGATGCTGACAGCATTACCCTTGAAGACAATGGCCAAGGCTTATCGATGACAGAAAAAAATACTCAAGGTCATGGATTGGGATTGGTCATTATCGATACATTATGTCAACGTTATCAGTGGCAGTTCTCACTGACAGAGAATAGCCCTAATGGCTGTATTGCTAGGCTAAAACTGCCTAAAAATGTCAAAAACAATCAATAAAAAAGGCTCCCTAAAGAGCCTTTATTGACATAGAAACACCAGTATTACTGTTTATGTACTGAGCCCGATTTCATTACAAAGTGAACATCAAGTAAGGCACTAATATTATCAAGTGGACTGCTTTTCATCGCTATAATATCCGCTTGCTTGCCTTGCTCTAAAGTCCCTAAAGAGGCTGACATATCAATCAGGTCAGCGCCGTTAATGGTGGCACTTACTAGAATATCTTGATTACTCATTCCGCCTTGGCTCATCAAAATAGCCTCTTTGGCATTATCTCCATGATGTGACACACCACTATCAGTACCAAACGCTATTTTAACGCCCGCTTTATAAGCGCTGCTAAAATTATTCTGCATATCATGCCCAACTCGGATGGCTTTCGCCTTAATCGCATCAGACATAAAACCGCCTTCAGCCTTCGCCATTTGCACCACGGTATCGCCGGCCAATAATGTTGGCACTAAATAAGCGCCCGATTTTTTGAATAATTTAATCGACTCTTTATTGGCGTAACTGCCATGTTCGATACTATCAACCCCCGCGCGCAGTGCGGCATTAATTCCTTCTGCAGCATGGGCATGACTAGCAACTTTACGCCCTAGCGCATGTGCAGCATCAATGACTTCTTTTAATTCGTCATTGGCCATTTGTTGGCCAGTACCGGTATTGGTATCTGATAGTACGCCGCCTGTGGACGTTATTTTAATCACATCTGCGCCATACTTAATCGCTCGGCGAGTGGCGCGGCGGCAATCAAATGGCCCATCACAAATGGTTTTAGAGGTGAGCATATCCAGTAGATCTGGGCTTTTACCATCGACATCACCATGACCGCCAGTGACTGATACTCCGCCGGACGCAATGATCCTTGGCCCAGGTATCCAGCCTATATTAACCGCATCTCTGAGTGCATATATCTGTTCAGGCTTGGCGCCTAAATCTCTAACTGTGGTAAAACCAGCTAACAGTGTTTTATTGGCAAAATAAGCACTTTTCATTGCAACATCGGCATCAGACATCCTTAATGACTCACTGTCATTATTAGGCCCTAATTCACCCTGTAGGTGCACATGCATATCCATCAAACCAGACATCACAAAACTGTTTTTAAGGTCAATGTATTCCAGCGTGTCGTTAGCGGTAATTTGATCTGCGGCTAAATCGATATAACCTTTTTTGATCGCAGTGATTTTGCCATCTTTTATCAAAATTGATTGTTGCTTAGTGGATTTTTCACCTGCAATAGAAAGCAATTCTCCTGCGTGGATGACTTTAAAATCTGCAGCTTGTATTGAAGGTAATACGCTACATAAACCAAAAATAATCACTAAGTTAAACGACTTTTTATAACTCAAATAATAATGAAATCGTCTAATTGCTGCTATCGCTAAATTTGACATAAAGTCCTTCTTATATTTTAACTTTTCCCGATGCTTAACATGCCTAACTTAATCATCATTTACAACCTCTGCATATTAGCGTTAGCAGAAACGGGATCGAAAAAACCATTATTGAATGCCCAGCACCTCGGATATAAGTTCTCATTTATTTAGCCTATCGTTATTCAAATTTTTTATTAAACCTAGATTTGTGACACAAATTAACTTATTTGTTAACAACTTTAGATTGATAAAGCTAAGCCTTTGCTATATAAAAGCTTTAAGATTTTCATCAAGGAGGTTGAAAGTGACTGATTCTGTCAAATCAGAAAAAAACTACGCTGTAGCAGTTATCCTATCCGGTATTTTCGGAGTGCTAGGAATTCATCATTTTTACTGCGGCCGTATTAGCCATGGTGTATTTGATTTATCTTTGGCCATTGTAGGGCTAACACTCATGCAGTTTGAAGACGTCACCCTCGCGCTACTTGGTTTAGGTCTCATCGTTATCGATGTTATTCACACTATAGTGGTCACTTTTATGCTTCTAGTTGGAAGCTATAGGGACGGGAAAGGTAAGTTAATTACCTATCCAGGACAAAAATTATAATTAAGGGATTTATTTATGTCAGAAGTACAAACAGCAACTGCAGATGTCCAAGTAAGCGACAAAGGATTCGTACCAACGCTACTATTATGTTTTTTCCTAGGTATGTTCGGTGCACACCGCTTTTATGCAGGTAAAATTGGTACTGGTATCTTAATGCTATTAACTTTAGGTGGTTTTGGGATTTGGACACTAATCGACTTTATTATCATAGCCGTTGGTAGTTTTAAAGATTCTGAAGGCAAGTTTATCAAAGCAAGTTAATTGATAATGGGTTAATAACGTTAACCCACTTAGCTTTAAAGCCGCATCAATTCATTTTGATGTGGCTTTTTATTACGACCGATTAAAAGGTAAAATCAATACCGAAGTATATTTGCTCAGCATCATTAACCGATAAATCAGAGCTGTTGTACTCCATCGAAGAAGTGACATTATGTTTTAAATATCGAAAACCTATTTCAGATGTAAAATCATGCCCCAAATCAAATAGAAAACCCACTTGTCCGCCATAAACATAGCTGCTGCCAGAGTCCTGATAACTTCGATCTAAATCGGTTAATTGAATTTCATTACCGCTAAACCCTGCAGAAGCACCAATAAACCATTTAATATTATGTGTATCATCAACTGAAAAGAGTCGGTCATAGGAGACTAGTAGTCCTTCATGCTGAGTCATATCGTCAGAATTATAGGAATAAGCACCGTATAAACGGTTACTTGGGTTTAAGGTTATTGCGCTTCTATATTGATAATTTATGCCACTTTCTTGGGTATTGGAAAGCCCCGCAGAGGATGCATTATAATTAGCGTAGCCAACTGTACCGCCAATAATAGACTCTGCGGCATGACTCAAATGAGGAACTAAACACATGAACGTTACGTTTGTCACCAAGGCCAGTTTGGTCATATAGAATCGAGTGATTGAAAGTCGAGTCATATTTCCTCCAACGTTAATGACCTTAATTCATTATCATCCTTAATCGCTGAACAAAAACTGAACAAACCTCAAAGTTTTACGATTAATAATTTTACAAAATGCATCTTTAGCCCCATTTCGTGATCAGGTTAAAGTTTAATGATTCGTATATTAGAAAGGCAAAGCTGTAAACGTAAAAAAACCGCTATTAAGCGGCTTTTTTTGTGCAAACTAGATCGAGGTTAATTGATATTAGTTCGCAATTTTCAAATCTGCTTTATCAGAAATTAAGTTCATATCAAAATCGAACTCATCAACACGAATCGCACGTTCACGTTTCAAGTTGTAATCTTGCAGTTGTTGATGCTCATCAGCAGTAATCACTTTAGCTTCGAGTGCTGCATCCAATGTAAGAGAGAATTTAATTCCCGCTTTAAATACTCGCTGTTTAAGTGCTTTTTTCACTTTAGCTAGCATAGGTAAACAAGCCATTTTAGCTAAATATGCTTGCTCATTAATGTAATTACCATCACCTGCTACAGGCTTAACTAAATGGGTTAGCTGCTTTTTAAATGTGGTATCAAGCTGTGCTTGATGCGCAAGTTCTCTAACCAAATCATCGTTCACTTTTAGCATTTTACCAGAGTAAGTCATGGTAATTAAACGCATAAACTGACGTGTAGGCTTAGATGGGAAGTTTTCTAAGAAAGCGAGCAACGCTTCTTCAGCTTTACATAATGCCCAGCGTGTTGCGTAATCAAAATATGGCTTAGCTTGCGTGCGCTCTTCTGCTGATACTTTATTTTCGTAAAAACGAATTGACGCCATAGCAGCATATAAGAAGCTCATCACATCACCTAAGCGCGCTGATAACATTTCAGCTTGCTTAAGTTTGCCCCCAAGTACCAATAGTGAAAAGTCAGCATAAACAGCAAGTTTAGAAGCAAGCTTATGCACTGATTTTTCATAACCGATAACTTCTGGCAACGCAGATGAAGCTGGAGCAGTAAATGGCAATACACCTAATTTAAATGCGCGTAAGCTATTACCAACACTGTAACTTACGGTTTTTCTAAAGATACTGTTGAAGGTTTTGTCAGCATCACTTGCATCGCTATGAATTGATTCAACCATGCTTTGTAAATGTGGATGACAACGCATCACCCCTTGACCAAAGATCATCAAGTTACGGGTTAGAATGTTGGCACCTTCAACGGTGATAGCAATCGGTTGAGCTACATAGCCAGATGCTAAGGTATTCTGTGGTCCGCGCTGAATCGCTTTACCCGCCTGAATATCCATTGCAGAGTTCAACACATCACGTCCAAGCTCTGTCATGTGATACTTAGCAATTGCAGTGACTACAGAAGGTTTTAAACCTAAGCCTAGACCTTCTGTTGTTAGCACACGCATTGCTTCTTGTAAGTAAGTTTTACCCGCAATGTCTGCAAGCTTTTCTTGAATACCTTCAAACTTACCAATTGATAAACCAAACTGCTCACGTACTGCTGCATATTCAGCAGAAGATTTAAATGAACATTGGCTAACTGAAACACCTAAAGCTGGCAGAGAAATACCACGACCAGCGCCTAAACAGCTAACCAGCATTTGCCAACCGCGACCAATTTTTTCTTGTCCGCCGATAATGAAATCCATCGGGATAAATACATTTTCACCACGAGTCGTACCGTTGTAAAAGCGACAACCCATAGGATCATGACGGTTACCTAGTTGTACGCCAGGGTGAGCCTTAGGAATAAGTGCACAGGTAATACCAAGCTGTTCTTTGCCGCCTAATAAACCTTTTGGATCTTCTACTTTAAACGCTAAACCGAGTACAGTAGCGATAGGGGCTAAAGTAATATAACGCTTATCCCATGTTACTGATAAACCCAATACTTGCTCGCCTTGGTACTCACCGATAGTGACAGTACCAATATCAGGGATACCACCAGCATCAGATCCCGCTTCAGGACTTGTTAATGCAAAACATGGAATTTCTAAGCCGTTAGCTAAACGTGGCAACCAAAAATCACGTTGGCTATCTAATCCGTAATGCATTAATAACTCACCTGGGCCTAGGGAGTTAGGAACCATAACAGTCACCGCTACAGCAGAACTTTTAGCTGCGATGGTGGCAACAATCGTTGAGTTTGCATAAGGGCTAAACTCAAGTCCGCCATATGACTTAGGAATAATTAAAGAGAAAAACTTGTTCTCTTTAAGGAAGGTAAGAATATTGTCTGGTAAGTGCTTTTCATTTTGAATGCCAAAATCATCAACCATTTCAATTAATGTTTGAACTGGGCCATCTAAGAAAGCTTGCTCTTCAAGAGTCAGCGCTGCACCTGGAATATCACGTAAGGCAGCAAAATCAGGAATACCTTGATAAATTGATCCCTCTAACCAAACATCTCCAGCGTCTAACGCTTCTTGTTCTGTCGTTGAAATACTTGGCAATACTTTTTTAAATGTTGTTCTTAAGCTCATAGTTTTACACTCATCAGACCAGAATAATAGTGTGCATTACGTCACAAAAATCAAATTAGATCAAATATTCTAATTGTAAAATAAAGCTAATATTTACAGTAACAAAGCAACATATAAAAATAATTTCCAGAATTTCATTAACTTACACGTGTACGCTGAAGGTAAAAATAATTTAAAAATTTATACGCTCGTTTGAATTTTTTGTATTATGAGCAATAATCACACAAGTTTTTTATAAAGATAAGCACTGTGACATCCATAAAAATGCTACTTTAAATTACAGGTCCAGTACTAGAGAGTTGAAACATGTGCGGTAGAATAGAAGTGTTATTTGATAGAATGAAAGCTACGCTTGATAATTTATTCGATATTCCTCTCTCTATACAAACAAACCTAGATTTACGGCCTACAGATCAAATAACGGCTATAACGTCATCCGCAGAAACGCTATCACCACATTGTTCAATAAAAACTGTACCCGCTCTCTGGGGAATTCAGCCAGCTTGGTCAAAGAAAATCATCATCAATGCACAAGCAGAAACGGTTAATGAAAAAGCAACTTTTGCCAGTGCTTTTAGACAACAGCGATGTATTATTCCATGTAGTGGGTGGTTTGAATGGCGTGACGAAGGCCAGGCTAAGAAACAGAAATATCGTTTCAGTCATACGGCTAATAAGCCGTTATTTATGGCAGGGATACTTTATCCTGCTCAGCAATCAGAGCTCCAACAACTAGTGACATTAACAATTGCGCCCAATGATAAGTGCGCCGAATATCATCACCGTATGCCATTGTTTATACCTTCAACTGAAATCAATCCTTGGCTGCATCAAGATGCCGTACAAGTTAAATCACTGCTTACAGCCTTGCCTGATAAATGGATAAATGTGAGTGCGGCATGATTGGTCAAATGGAGACGAGTATTTTCAAATACCTTAAATATAAGCCCTTTGACACATTTAAAATTTTTAGTATTTTATTAAGCAGATCACAACCTTGGCATTTAAATATGCTAGAAAACGCAAAATTGTAGCTTTAAAGCGTATTTTAAGTTTCAATTAACATAAATCGATAAGATGGTATGTAAGTAAGACAGTTAAACCTGTATTACACGTACTAATTTAATAAAGTGCTAACCAATTTTCAGTGTTCTTAGTTTTGAAGTAACGGATTTATTTTCATTAAGAGATTTGTTCATTGAGTATGCGCGATTTGTTAAGGCCATAGTATTTGGTACTTAGCATGGGCGATAAAGCCCCTTAACTGATGATGGAGTTACTATGAAATATTTAGCTATGATTGCTGCCCTTGCTTTTGCTGGTTCTGCTTTTGCTGTTGATTGTGTGGATTGTCACAATACTATCAATGTTGAAGAGCATACTGAAATGGAAGCAAACATCGCAACTTGCGATGATTGTCACGGTTTTACTGACCACCACGAATTAGATACAGACATACACACACCAGACCTAACTATCGCTGAATGTGCTGATTGTCACACTGTAGAATAATCAATTTAGCCTTGATGTAGATTGCCCATAATCCAGATTTGGCCAAGCTAGTGTAAACATCAAAAGTTAAAGACTCTGTAAAGAGAACTAAAAACCAGTTGTCGCTCAACTGGTTTTTTTGTGCCTAAAAATCAATAATCCCCTGATCCCTTAATTAGCTGACGATTCCTTATTAGATCGCAATTACCATCAAGTAATACCTTTCAAAAACAGCATCATTAATTGGCGATTCATCCTACACGCAATACCTCAGTGTTTCTTAGGTCATATCAACTAAAGCTATTATCAATAAAAACTAAAAACTGTTTAGATAAACATCGGTATTATCATTTTTTTATAAATTGTTAATCTATATCCAAGTTGTTGAGCACTGCAGGTTACTAATAACTCACAGTCGCAAATACGGATATACCAAGACGGGTTCTTCTTATATCCATTAAATAAATATCAGAAATTTCTGATAAATATGAAATTGGAGCTGATTATGTTTACTAATATTGGTTGGATTGTTGAAGCAAAATTGAAAGATGGCAAACGTGAAGAGTTTGAAGCTGTCATGAATGAAATTGTTGCTGAAACAGAAAAAGAACCGGGGACAATTAACTATCAATACTATGTTTCAGATGAAGGCGATGTGATGGTGTATGAACGTTTCGCCGATATTGAATCAGCCCATATACATATCACTAACTGGGATAATTTCGCTGAGCGTTGGGTAGCTGCGGCCGAACCGACTCGTATGGTTCATCTTGGTGATTTACCTGACGAATTACGCGCTCGCCATGCCGTATTAGCACCATTATGGCTTAAGCCTTTCGGTGGCTTTGCACGCTAGTTATTAAAGAATCAATCACTTTCATTCTAACGATAAAAATTTTGGAGCATCACTATTATGTCAACTTATTACTCTGTACTTGAAGTGACCCCGACTACCGACACATGGGTAGCCGATTATATTGGACTAGCTAATGAATTAGTTGCTAAATACGGCGGAAAATATCTTGCAAGAACTAATAGCCATGAACGCCTAGAGGGCGTAGGTGAAGATCCAGCCTTACGTATTTTAATTGAATGGCCTTCAAAAGAAGCTGCAATGAACTTTATGAGTGATCCTGGTTATGTACCCCATTTGAAAGCGCGCACAACAGGCTCTGTCAGCCATCATGCGCTCGTTGAAGCAAAGGATGATTTAGCTTAACGCTCAGTTACTCATACAAAAGCCTATAAGAGAGATAACCCGCTGATTTAAAAAAGCCTTACCGTTCACTCATTAGTTAGCGTGTACATAAGGCTTTTTTAATGGCATCCAAACTGGTTTGAAAATTGACATAATCGATAGGAATCGAAAAGTGATTTTGTTCAATACTTAACACCAGCGATGGAAACCCTTGAATGGGTAACGAATGCGTTAATTGCAGTTCTTCTTTAAATTGCTGCTTAGTTGCCAGTGAAGTTAATTGCTCACTAAAGCGCGCCACATCAATACCAAGTTTATTGGCCAGTGCAATTAACGTACTGTCATCTGATGGGTTTTGCGCATCTAAATAATACGCTTGCTGGATAGCAGCATACATTTGTGACTCTAAGCCATATTCCCTAGCAACAAGACATGCCCGACATGCAGGATAAGTCGACCGCCTTGGCTGACATTGCGTCCAAAAATCAAAGTTGAATTGAGTCCCTAATTGATTGGCAATTTTGTGCCATGTTTGCACCAAAAATTGCTGCATCTCCTGTGGCATTGGCACATCAGAGTCTGGGGCTAAACCGCCCAGACGGTAGCAAATATTGACTTGCGGTAATTGCTCTTTAATTTGCTGTTCTAACGCCAGCCAAGTAGGGCGATATCCCCAACACCAACTGCACATTGGATCATAAACATAAGAAAGTTGTATTTGAGTATGTGATACCTGTTGCATGTGCAGTCCTAACAATAAATAGTCTTTGAATTAAACAGTTATAACATCAATTCAATGAGAAACCTGACGGAATTTTCGGCAATTAAATTCGGTTCAAATTTTAACGCTAAACAAGGTATAATCGGCGCATTAATGATCGGAGAGTCCCCCATGGCCAGAACTGCCGCTGCACTGCATATTTTAGTAAAACATAAAACCCAAGCTGAAGACTTAATGAAGCAACTTGCTAACGGCGCTAAGTTTGACGTACTAGCACGAAAGCATTCATCTTGTCCTTCAGGAAAAAGTGGCGGAAATCTTGGTGAGTTTAAAAAAGGCCAAATGGTACCACCGTTTGATCGCGTCTGCTTTACAGGTGAATTACTCACCCCCCATTTAGTTAAAACTAAATTCGGCTGGCATGTGATTAAAGTTTTGTACAGAACATAAATTAGCCAACCAAGTTACTGGCAATGTTTACGTTGCTAAAGTGTTGTACAGAACATAAATCAGCCAACCAAGTTACTGGCAATGATTACGTTGCTAAAGTGTTGTACAGAACATAAATCAGCCAACCAAGTTACTGGCAATGATTACGTTGCTAAAGTGTTGTACAGAACATAAATCAGCCAACCAAGTTACTGGCAATGATTATGTTACTAAAGTGCTTTACCGTACATAAGGTTTTTGCTCACCACTTGAACAAGTCATTTAGCATAACGTTACTTCATCATACCCAAGCCTAACATCAGTGTTTCTTGTGTATTATTTGAGAGAAACAATGAACAAAGTGTTTATTATTGGTTTGCCAAGAACTGGCACCACCAGCATCAGCGTAGCGTTACTTCAACATGGCTTGAAAGTGGCGCATATAGGGTTAACTAAACGCGCATTTGAAGTCGCTGATGTGGTTTCTGACGTGCCCTGCTTTTGTGACTACCCGCAATTAGATGTGTTATTTCCTAATGCCAAGTTTGTCTATATTGACCGCCCGATTGACAGCTGGGTGACATCAATACAAATGTTGCTCACTAAAATGCGCCCAAACCTTGCCGATAAAACAGGGACTTTTCATCCCATCCTCAAGCGCTGCTTTAAACAAGTATTTGGCCCGTTAACGGCTGACAACCTTCTTGATGAAGCGCGCCTAAAACAGTGTTACCTAGACCATCAACAAGCCGTTAATCGTTATTTTGAAAATAGAGACAACTTTTTATCGATCAAGCTAAAAGATGATAATAGCTTGCAAACGCTGCTGGCATTTATTGGTATTGAAGATAGCGACATGACCGAGTTTCCAGTGCTCAATGTCGGCACGCATGTGGCAAGTTGGGGGGAGTATAAACACCCCAATAAAATCAATACCAACCTAGCAGGTCCTGAACACAGAAAGTTCTTCGATTACAAAACACCTTCAATTAAAAATGCCATTTTGTAACTGATTTTTGTAATCGATAGTAGGTTTGCTATAACTTGTTTGCTATAACTTAGATGTGTTGCTCACGCTTTGAAAAGAAGCACCAGCTAATAAGATATTCAACTTTTGCACACCTTTAGAAACGAGACAGGGAATACAATGAAACTAAGACAGCTTTCAATCGGATTACTCACCATTCTGACTACGCCATTTGCATTAGCCGCTGGCGTATTAGACATTCCCAATAGTGTTGAAGTTATTGTATTAAATGGCCAAGAAAAAACATTTGACGATGAAGTACCGCTTGTGGAAGGTGAAAACCAACTGGTCTTTCGTTACCTGACTTATTACCGTGATCATGGCACACAAACCCAATTTAAATCTGAAGCTGTCATCCTAAAGTTTAATGCTCAAGATGAACGCTATGAAATCTCATTACCTAATATTCGCAATAAAAATAATGCCAATAGTTTTAATCAATCTCCCAAATTCACGCTGGTAAATAGCCAAAATAAACCGGTGAATTTTGAACAAGGATTATTAAAAAAAGAAGGCCTGCAACTTGGGCGTGAATACCAGCTAGAGATTAACGAATATAACCTCACTAATCAGCCTGCTGCCATGGCGAGTATTTCAGAAACAGTCATGAAACCATCCTCTGAATCGATAACAACCCCTGTCTCCCAAACAATAACGGCCCCAGCTGCGGTTGCAGCAGCGGTAGTGGCAACCACCTCAACGACTCAGCCTATTGTAAAAGCCCCAAAAACTATCGCTGAAGATCAGGCAGAAATAACTGAAATGCTCGACTATTGGTATAACAAAGCCAACGACGAGACCAAGGCTAAGTTTAAAGCTAAAGTGAATAACAGCCATTAGACAGTTTTTATTTGTGTGAGCAATTAAAACCGCCTCATTCTCAATAGTTAAGCAGTTCAAAGGATTAAAACCACCTGAGCTGCTAACGCATCCTGCAATTCTTCTAATCCTATTCTCTCTTTAAATGTAAACTCTATCCATAAAGTGCTGTTAACAAAGTAGTAACCTTGGTTATGATAGACGGCAATATTCTTTAGGACCGTCAAAAATGTCTATTAGCCTTGCCAAGGTGCTGCAATCAAAAATTACTCAATACACTGTAACCATCATCGTTTTGCTATTCATGCTGACATTGCTGGCTATTTACGCTGTGTTACGTCTAAGTATGCCAGACCTAAATGCTCAGATTAGTAGCAAAGATATCTCTTCTAAAGTCACCATTGAACGTGATCAGCTTGGAAGCGCCATCATCACAGCAAATAGTCGCCTTGATGCATCATATGCGCTTGGGTACGCCCACAGCCAAGATCGTTTCTTTCAAATGGACTTATTACGTCGTAATGCGGCTGGTGAATTATCTGAAATATTTGGCCCTATGGCGCTTGAAAGAGATAAGAGTCGACGTTTCCACCAACTCCGAAAACGATCCCAAACCATTTTTGACGGCTTACCATTAATCGAAAAAAATACGCTTACAGCCTATACCAAAGGGGTGAATGCTGCGTTAAATGATCAAAACTTGTCATCGTTTGAATATTTACTCACTAGCTCAATACCACGTCCTTGGCATGAAACAGACAGTATATTGGTGATTTACAGCATGTACCTTGATTTACAAGGTAATACAATCAAGCGCGATATGGCCTTAACTCAGCTGCAAGATGCTTTTGGACAAGAGATGCTTGAGTTCATTACACAAGCTAGTCATCACCAAGTCTCCCTAGATTACAGCCAAGTACCTTATTACGAGGGCAACATTCCAGAGCTAGAGTCTCAGCTTTTAGCCCAAGCCACTATCACCGAGATCCCTGAACCATTAGAAGTGGGCAGTAATAACTGGGCTGTTACGGGTCAGTTGACGCAATCTGGCCATGCGATGCTATCCGACGATATGCACCTTTCATTTGCAGTGCCGATTATTTGGTATCGAGCTCAACTGAATTACCCTCTTAATACAGACAATACAGATAAAACGCCTTCGAAAAGTAGCATGGCGCAGGTAACAGGCGTCTCCCTGCCAGGTGCACCTGCTATTGTTGTCGGTTCTAATGGCAAGCTGGCTTGGGGTTTCACTAATAGCTATGTCGATACTGCAGACTGGGTGGAGATTGACGATAATACTGAAATTAACATTGAATATGAGCCAATTCAATTACCAGAATCAGAAATTATGCATACTGTGCAAGTCACAGAGTTTGGCCCAATAAAAAGCATTAATAATAAAAATTATGCCCTAGCGTGGGTCGCTCACCAAGATTTTGCCGTTAATATGACGCTGCTGTCGCTTGAACAAGCAACCTCAGTTGATGAAGCTGCCCTACTCGCCAGTAGTATAGGAATACCCGCACAAAACATGCTTATTGTTGATAGTAAGGGCAATGCGGGTTGGAAAATTGCTGGTGCTTTGCCAGCACGTTCCAACCCAGCTAATACCGCACAAGTTCCACAAGAGGTTCAGACCCAAGCGTGGCAGCAGCAAAGAATAGCGTCTCCAAGTTTTATTAACCCACAAGATCACCGAATTTGGACCGCAAACTCACGAGTCATCTCAACACGTGACTTAGCTGAATTTGGCGATGGTGGTTATGCCCTTGGTGCGCGTGCTGAACAAATTCGTGACCGATTGCATGAACAAGAGCAATTTAACGAAAGCGACTTTTTTAACCTACAACTCGATAATGAAGCCAGGTTTCTACAACCTTGGCAAAAATACTTGCTGACATTACTCAGCCAACAACCTAAGGCCTTTGCTGAAGATATAAAATTTATCAACCAGTGGGGCAATTGTGCTTGTGCTGACTCTGTCGGCTATACCTTAGTCAGACATTTTAGAACGACGATGATAGATAATACTTTTGCGCCGATTGAAACTCAATTAACACTGCAAGACAGCGGCTTATCAGTGATAAAAAGTGTTTTAGAAACACCGATGTGGCAACTCATTCAACAGCAACCACAAAGTTGGTTACCAACACAGCACAACAACTGGGATGATTTTGCTATTAGCGCATACCAACAAGCTAGAACAAGATTATTAGATCAACACAGTGAAGAGAATAACTTGAGCGACTTGCGCTGGGGAGAGGTTAATAGGCTTGCTATTAAGCATCCATTTTCTAAACAAATGCCCTTGCTGAGTCAATGGCTAGACATGCCATCGGTGCAAGGTTACGGCGACAGCTTCATGCCAGCAGTTCAGCGTGAATCCTTTGGTGCATCACAGCGTTTTATTGTGCAACCTGGTAATGAACAAGATGCCATCATGAGTATTCCTGGCGGTCAGTCAGGCCATCCATTGTCACCCTATTATCGAAGCGGCTATAAGCAATATGTTCGTAATGACCACACCCCTTTACTGCCTTTAGAGATTGAACATAAGCTGGTCATTAACCCTCTGTAAATTGCACAATAAATGGCAGCGAAGATAGTCATTTAAACGGATGTAAATGATGCTTCTATTCATTATTTATTCTATTTATCTGTACTATTTATTTATCTGTACTATTTAATTAACTGTACTATTTAATTAAGTTAGTGCCGTTTTATTACGAAGCGGCTGATAGAAATGGATATAACGCGCTGCCACATATACCACTACCACTGTCGCTATCGATAATTCGATGGTGGCAAGTACGCGCACTTGTTGAATATACTGTTCTGCCATATTGATGCTTTCCATCCAAGTAACCATGTTAAATAATGCCGTCGCACCAATCACCATCGGAAAAGTAAATGCAGCATAGCCTGGGCTAAAAGGTAGGGTTAATAACTTGAAGAAGGCTAAGTAAATGATACTGGTCATGAGTACTGCAATGCCAAACAACAAAGCAATAATAATCGGTGATGGTGTCGCTGTAACAGTTAAGTACCCTGCTAACGATAAGCTTGCAGGAGCGGCTAAAATGGCCAATGTCGGTTTAGCAGCATCAGGCACTTCATGGGTAAACAATAATCGATAAATCATCATTGGCAACATCACTGCATAAGCAAGCATACCGAAGGCTAATGCAGCATGAGCAACAAGTGTTAATTGCGGGTTCCCAGAAAATGACACATCAGCGACAATAATGCCCACTGGCGGCACAAACCAGCTTGGCACCATATGATGTAATTCGAACACTTTAGCGCGATGATATAAAAAGCTAATCAGAAATACGATATGAAGTCCAACAGCAAATAGCCATAAAGCATCACCGGCTTGAGGATAAAATTGCCCAAGAGAATTAGACACCACCATGGTTGCCATAGCGAATGTTGGTACCACGCTACCCACAACAGGATGAGCTAGGTCGTCCTTTAAAGTATGAGATAACAACAAAAATTTCCCCCCAAGAATCCCCAATAACACACTGGCTATAACTGCACTGCACCACTGGCCATAACCTTGTAGGTCTGCGAGATTTTCCCAACACCAACCCAAGCTTGCAATACCTAGTGCTAAACCTGCCATAGGTGTAGGGGTTGCCATTAGTTTACGTTTAGCAATGTTTATCATAGTGACCTCAACTTAGCTCTGTCGGTGGATACATCAACGATTGAACCAGCATTTTCAAATTGTTTAACTGTTTTAAACTTGAGTTGATTTTACTCTTGCTGTTCGTTCGAATACATCCAATAATTAAAAACAAAGGTTAAGAAAAACTAAACGTAATATTGAAAGATAGAAGGCAGAATGGCGATGAACATCTCTTTTAAGCAGCTCAATGTTTTCAACTCCATTACTCAACATAAAACCCTGACAGCAGCAGCTGAGAAACTATTCTTATCTAAAGCCGCCGTTAGCATGGCATTAGCTGAACTTGAAAAGCACCTAGGTCATCCTTTATTTGATCGCGTAAACAATCGACTGGTGCTTAATCAAGAAGGAAAAAAATTATTACCTCTTGCTGATGAGTTATTAAATCGTGCTAAGCATATCCATAAGTTATTTGATGATAATCAAGCTTTAACTGGGCAACTAAGATTGGGCAGTAGTGACACTATCGGCAATCACCTGAGTCCCTATTTATTGAGTCAATTTAGACTACAACAGCAACACTTTTCACAGAGTTTAACTATTTCAAATTCAGCCTCTATTTGCCAAAAGCTATTAGACTTTGAATTAGATGTGGCCTTGATTGAAAGCGAAAACCATCACCCAGATCTTATCTCGATTCCATTTAGTCATGATCAAATGTGCATTATTAGCGCTGCAGATCACCCATTAGCAAGGTGTACTAAACCAACTGTGGCAGACTTAGAAAGTAATCAATGGGTGTTAAGAGAGGCAGGCTCAGGCTCAAGAGAATGCTTTATCAATACTTTGGCACCAAAGCTAGACAAGTGGCAGCTGGCATTTGAGCTTAATACCACAGAGGCACTAATTAGCAGCGTATCTGCAGGCTTAGGTTTGGGGTGTTTATCGACATTAGCGGCCCGATATGCGGTTGAAAGTGGCCGAGTTAACTTACACAAACCCCCGATTGAAATGCCACGGACCTTTTGGCTATTGGTACATAAAGATAAATATCAAAATCCGCTGCTTAAAAGCTTTATGGCCTTTTGTCAGCAATGGCAACAGACCTCAATACACGGCGCGAAAAAGAATACCTGTTAAGTAATTTGAGCTTAAGGAAGCTCCACAGATGAAGATGCTACCGTTATACGTTCTTGATTTGACAAGCGGATTTGAATGCCATCAATAGTGGTGATCCGCTGCGCTTCGATATCTTTTTTGCGCACTTGGTAAGTGGTTGACATGGCTTCAACTGGCGATGAGATAGTGACTTCCACGATCGTATTATCGTCATACCATGACCAGCCCCAAAAGGCGGCTGTCGCCAACATAGAAACCGCGATCATCGGATATATAATCAATTTAGAAAATAACGGCGAAGAATCACTGCCCATTGAAACTAATGCCGGCGATTCTTTTTTCGCGCGACCGCTACGTATATACATCACGCAAGCAAGTATCACTAATAAGGTTACGATTAATTTTGTCAGCACAGCTTTTTCCACGATTGATAGGCTTAAGCATGATTATACTGGTTTTTAAAATATAAACCGTTATCTCAAACACAGCTCGTTAAATGGAATATTGATAAATACCATTTTTAGTAAAATCTGGATATTAAAGGCTGCGATCACAGCACTGAATGATGACTCATTAGTCATCGACTAAGACTAAGATTACGATTAACGCGGTAATATTTTTTGCAATAACGACAGCACATACTCAGGTTGGTCTAGGGTCACATCATGTCCGCCATTTTCCACACGCATAAGTTTCGTTTGATAGAAACTCGCCAAAGCTTCGCTGCACTTAGGATTAGCTAAGTTATCTTGATTTGCGGCAATAATAAAAACCTCTGCAGCAATATTTTTAGGGCAGCTAAACTTAGCCGCAGCCAATAGTTGCCTTGCGCCATTAACAATACTCGTATGGTTTTCGCGGCGCATTAGGCTCCAGTCGGCTAATACCAATTCATCTGTTCCCTTAAACATTGTGGTGTAGTTTAAGGTACATGATTCAACAAAATTGAGATGTGCCCGTTGTAATCTTCCTTTTCGACTCAATCTCAATTTATCTAGAATAATTCGCCAATTCGCTCGACCAATGGCTTTTATTAACGGGATAACTTGAAAGCGTTGATACCATGGAGAAACATTACCCGCACTGGAATTAATCATCACAACTTGGTTAATTTTTTGTGGTCGCTGTTTGGCCATTTCAAGCGCAAGCATACCGCCCATCGACACCCCGATAAGGCTACATTGAGTATCTTCGCACACTTGCGCATCAATTTGGCGCCACACATCATCAGCATATTCTTCAATAGTCAGCGGACTTGTTAAATCACCAAGAGTACCATTACCTGTCACATCAGGTGTCAGCACCTCAATGCCATGTTCTTTGATTAAATCATCAAAGCCATACCAATGACGGCTATCACGCATCAAGCCTCTAAGTAATACCCATGTAGTCATTAGTCTGTTGTCCTATCGAGATATGGTTATTTTAATATTCACATTCGTTATATTTATCACACTAGCTATTTTGTTCACACAAGCTATCAACCACGTAATGCACAATAAACCTAATTGACTAAATTAGCGTGAAATTGAGACAGATTGATGACAAAAATAGAAGTTACAAATTAAAGGTTTTCAAGTATCTGTAACCCCAATAGTTTCTGACTAAGCTAACAGCAAGTTAAGCGCCGTAAAATGTACGATTAAGAACAGACTTCTTTACTCAAAAAAATTATAGTCATCATAGTTGACTAAAAAGAGAACTATTACTCTAAAGTAAATAAAACCACTTATATAAAAAAGCCGTAGCAAGCAATTATCAACAAGAATTTTAGGCCATACTGGAATTAAAAACGCCCTAACTAAAGCTACCGTTTGCCATAAACTGGGATAGCAATGTTGGCTTTATAAGCGACTACAATGGCTCTATCGTTAAGCTAAAATCAACACCTCCGCATTAATTTTGTTTATATAATTAATGGTGTATCTCTGCATTTTAAATATAGCCACTTACCTCTAATCCATTAAATTTACTCATTTTATTAACAAGTGTAACGCCCCAAAGTAGTTGTAAGCACCCTACATAGAGCCTATAATCACACCGTTACAACCATGAAACAAATATGCCACCTACACAAAACTAAAAACGAACAAACCTGAACTTACTTTGAGACTTTGATTAAGAAATTCTATGACTAAAATTACCAAGTTCATATTCATGATAATTAGCTTTTTTATGATGTTGAACATACTACTAGTTATTAGTTTTAGTCAGGGACTTGATGCCATTGATAATGAAAACTTTCATCATAAATTTAGGACACTAAACGCCGCCAATGTTGTCGATATTAATGAGAGTTTAGAAGCGTTACTTTTTTTAGAAAATGACATTGTTAAATCTAAAGAACATTACTTTGCCGTACTCGATCGCACCGGTGATGAACTCAGCGTAGTAAAAGTTAAAGATGTTTTTCTGGCGATGATGATGTTTAGTAATGTCCCGCTGCTTTTGATGTTTTTTCTTGCCTGTTTTATCCCTTTTTATATCAAAGCTAAATCTGATAGGAAAAACAGTGCATCACTGGATTTTATCAGTAATGAAACAGACAAATTATTAAGTACCTTTAAGATTAAACTCCCCAATGGCCCTTCTAAAAGTACACTGTCACAAATTAGTGTCGCCTTAAACGAGCTAAATAAGCATGTAAAGCAACACAATATAGACACTCAAATTACTATATTCCAAGATAAACTTACCGGCCTTGCCGATCGTCACGCTTACCTAGAACATCTAGCAAGTCAGTTACAGCGGGCACAAGAAGAAGGTATAAAACAAGCATTATTGTTTATTGATTTAGATGGTTTTAAACAGGTTAATGACTCTTTTGGTCATAGCTTTGGTGATGAAGTATTGATTCAAGTCGCTAACCGGTTATCGACTGTTATAAGAAATCATGGCCTAAGCAAAGTGGGGGCTTCAATAAATCTCGAACTCAATTTAGCTCGCTTGGGTGGTGATGAGTTTTCTATATTTATTGATGATATTACAGATGATGATCGTGCAGTGGATGTTGCTAAAAATGTATTACAAGAAATTGAACGTGATTTTGTATTAGGCAATAAAATTATTAAAATTGGCGCCAGTATAGGTATCGCAGTTTATCCTGACAGTGCTTCTAACCCCAATACGTTACTGCAAATGGCCGATGTTGCCATGTATCGCGCCAAAACTGATGGCCGAGGCATTTTCCGTGTTTACTCGCCAGAAATGGGCAATAAACTTCGACGCTACCACTATTTATTAGAAGAAATGCGTTTAGCTATGGCCGCACAAAACTTCACTCTATCTTTCCAACCCATTGTGAGTGTTGAGGATTGCAGTATCGATTACTTTGAATGCTTAGTGCGCTGGAATCACCCTGTCGAAGGACCGATTACCCCAGCTGAATTTATCCCTATTGCTGAAGATTCAAACCTCATACTCGAGTTAGGTAATTGGATTTTATTTGAAGCATGTCGTCAAATGTCTGCATGGCATAATGCCGGCATGAATAAGGTCCGGATGGCGGTCAATATTTCTGGGGTTCAATTAAAGCATATACCACTGTATGACTGGGTTATGGATACCTTGAGTAAAACAGGTTTACCGCCAAGAGCTTTATTACTAGAAATTACTGAATCATGTTTAATTCATGCATCAGAAGCCATAATTAACGACCTACAAAATCTACGTAAACAAGGTGTGTTAATTGCTATCGATGATTTCGGAACCGGCTTTAGTTCACTTTCAACATTGGCCAACTTACCTGTTGATGTAATTAAAATTGATAAATTATTTATTGATCAAGCAACGATTAACCCTAAATATGAGAAAATTTTAAATTCAATAAGCGACCTCGGTAAGACCTTAGATTTGAAAGTGGTTGCTGAAGGGGTCGAAGTTGCATCTCAATTTGAGTTAATCAAAAAACTGGGGATTAATTGTGTTCAAGGCTATTTGATTAGCCGCCCAGAAACCTCATATGATGTCGGTTCAAAAGTAATTAAAAATAACCTTAATCATATTGCGCTTACCGGTACCGGTGTCTGCAACCCGTCTCCTAGTGAAGAGTAATTAATCTATCAGTGAGGAATAAACCATCTGTCAGTAAACAGTCATCAAATACTGAATGTAAACCTCGTTGGATACACTCCAGCCTTAATATAGCCTATATCTAAATATCAAATCATTCGTTGCCAGGCCATGGGCGCTTTTTTCCATGAGCACTTTTTTCCATGAGCGCTTTAGACTATGAGCGCTTAAATAACAGCCCCAACATGGTGTCAGATTGATTTTCAGGAGATTAGTGCTGGTCTCACATATGTAAATACCCATCAACACATTATTAAAAAACCTTCACTATAAAAGCGATGAAACGATCTTTGTCTTCTGACTGAGAGACCTGTTTTTATACTAAAGCTCGTGAGCTCCACTCCTATCGTAAAAATAATTTAAATAAGCTGTGCCTATCGAACCAGTCTACGGCCTCGTGTAACCCTTGCAAGCGGCTATAATTAGCTCTTAGAACGAGAGTTTGTATCTAAAACTTAGAACTAGAGTCTATTTATTCAGGCTATATCTACAAGCTATAACTAAAACCCATATCTAAAAACATAACGACAAAAAAACATAAAGACAACAAGACAAAAAGACAAAAAGACAAAAAGACAAAAAGGGCTGCACAATGCAGCCCTTAAATCATTCATCACGCACTCAACAATATTTGATTACATGATTAAGCAAGTTAATACTTATGAAGCAGCAATCACTTTGCGTTTAGTATGCGCAAAAATAAGCCCTATTAAGCAGATAACGCCCACTGCGATACCTACTGGTTGGCTCATTTGTTGTGGCAAACCAAGACCTACACCAGCAGTCATAATATAAGATACCGTGATAGACGTACCAATAATGGCAGGTAAACTCACAATCCAATGGAATGTGCCGCGGTCAAATAAGTACTTAGTCGCTAACCATAAAACACTGGTTGAAAGTAACATGTTTGAGAATGCGAAATAGCGCCAGATTAATGAGAAGTCAATCTTAGTCATGAAGTAAGCAATCACAAGAATGGGTATCGCTAGTAACAAACGGTTACGCATACTTTGCGGAATTTTAAACGCATCAATAATGGTTAAACGCAATGAACGGAACGCAGTATCACCTGAGGTAATTGGGAAAATAGCGACCGCTATAATTGCCATAATACCACCAGCGACGCCAAGGTAAGTTGTCGCTACTTGGTTAACTACAAGGCCTGGCCCACCCGCATCAAGGATACTCTTAAGCTCTACATATCCACCAGGGAATGCAGCAATACCCGCTGTAGCCCATACACAAGCAACAATACCTTCTGACATCATCGCACCGTAATAAACCGGGCGAACATATTTTTCATTGGTCAAACAACGCGCCATGATAGGTGCTTGTGTTGAATGGAATCCACTGATTGCACCACAGGTAATGGTAACAAATAACAATGGCCAAACGGGTAACCCATCAGGATTAGGTTCAAGCAAATCATTGTTGTAATGGCTATGATCAAAGTAGGCAAAAATGTCGCCAACTTCAGGTAATTGAGGCGCGCTAATAAGTAGTGCAACTGCAATAGATACTGTCATCACTATCATTAACAACCCAAATAATGGGTATAATTTAGTGATAATTTTATCGATTGGTAACATTGTCGCAAGGAAGTAATAAGCTAAAATCAGCAATACCCAGAAAGTATTGTTAGCAAAAATAGTCCCTTCAAAGAATTCTAAGTTACTTAATAAACCCGCTGGGCTCATGATGAAGACGACACCAACGAAGAACAATAACATCGCGGTGAAAACCAGCATCACACCTTTAAAGTAAACATTAAAATAGTGGCCAGCGATTTCAGGTAAGCTTTTACCGTCTTCTTTAATGCTCATGACACCTGAGAAGTAATCGTGAACAGCGCCACCAATGATGTTACCCAATACAATCCACACTAATGCGATTGGACCGTATAAAGCACCGAGGATAGGACCAAATATTGGACCGACACCAGCAACGTTTAGAAATTGAATAAGGTACGCTTTAACAGGATGGACTTTGACATAATCAACCCCATCATCAAAACGTGCTTGAGGTGTTTTTGCATTAGGGTCAATGCCCGCTTGACGCTCTACGAAAGGACTGTAGAACTTGTAAGCGAGGATTAACATTGCAATACAAATTAAGAAAATTAGCATTTTTTAGTTATCCATACTTTATAGGGTATTTGGTTAGCATTGAGTGTCATGTAGTTACAGACATTGGTCAAGCCATCCGCCCTTATACCAAAGTAGGGGTTGCTTCTATCAAATCGTTGAAATGTTACTATATTACTAATTCAGCGAAAAAATGATTCTGACAATATATCAAACTCAGTATTCCAAGAACCTAAAATCCTATAAATGGGCAGTTCTTGGTCTTATTGTGATTAGCGCTGAAATTATGCTTCAAAGTTGTAGATTAATTACTAATAGCCAAGCTCGCCGTTAAAACTCATTTTTGTGAACCACATCCAAAATGTTTTCTTCAAAAAGCTCACACATCAAAGAATCTCGACATAAAGACAGTCCAATCTATATCTGTGCCTCAGCTTTATTGTGGCGTAAATAAGATTTTGCCTACAGGACGGTCCTCACTTAGCACTAACTGGTTATCAGCTACATGCCACTCTTATTGATGAGTTAACAAAAAAACAAGGCACCAGAACCTGCAAAAGTTTTAACAGTCAACATGCTTTTGTTATGGATAAATGCACAGAGTTTATTGACACGTTTATCTGTACTTTCTAATAATTTCAATTTAATTTTGTGAATATCAAACTCTTTAAGATTTAAAGATTTTTGAAGTTTTACATTATAGATAATGAACAATCTTCTTGGCGTCAGTTTGCCTTCAGCAACTTTATAAAAGTTTCTAAAATAGTAAGATAAATTGTGACGCTTCCTGCAATCCACAAAAAACCTCTGTGCATTGATGCCGCCCTGACGAAATTCAAGAACTACATTTTTTAGCATGCCCATATCCTGTAAAGCTCTGGCTATTCGGTGACCGACACCTGGAATAACAAATGCTTCAACACATGACAAGAAACGTTGCTTATGACGTCTGTCTGCAAAATGCAGCGGATCGTATATGATTGTTAGCGGGGTTTTACAAACCGTCGCATCCAACGAGATTATTCTGCGGCTTTTGGGCTCACCTTGCTTGAGTTTAGGATCCCATACTGCTATGCCAGAATTATAAGTACTTACAGGCATCAATAACAATGCGCGACTTAATTGCAACCTATCAGCAAATAGCGCTGTAGCAAATCCACCACGACTCACACCATAACCAATAGCTTCAGGGAAAACTTCCAGCTCTTTACTTAATTTTTGGATAAATATGGCCAAAGCTGGTGAATCAAAATAGTTTTCTTCGCCAATATGATTGAAAGCAATAACATTCATTTTTTGCTTTGCAAAAAATTTAAAAGCCCAAGCGGGCTTAGATTCTGTTAGTTGAGCCTTGGATAAGAATTCAGTTCCTGGCGGAAATGTCACCATTACGGGGCTATTTGTATCAAATATTTGATACTGCACCAATACATCATCGATAACGATACGAGTCACTTTATTAGTATTTAACAACATATCCATAGGCACCCAATAATATCTTTTAGCCACGTAAAATCTAAATGGCATACGCTTATGCGAGATTGTCGCTGAAGGGTTCTTATTCACAAAATTTATCTGCTATTAAGTAAACAGCACTATTGAGATGTAAATACCGCCAAAAACAATCGATATAAAATTGTTTAAAAAGTAACATTCTCCTCCAACATGAATATTAATAGTGTGAATTATGAAAATTTTAAATGTTTAGCCTTATCCACTCATCACGACACAAGATCGCAGACTATAATTAACGGTATTGATTTAATATCGATGAGCCTTTATAACCTCTGGTTAATTATCTCATTGCCAATATTGAGTTCGTATCTTAAGTTCATATCTAAAGTGCAAATATTAATGAGATGCCAGTAAAGCACTCACCACAAAAAGAAAAGGTAGGTCTGTAGATGAAAGGGATTATTTCAATCCAATCACATGTTGTTTTTGGTCATGCGGGTAATAGCTCTGCAGTTTTTCCTCTTCAAAGAATGGGCTTAGAAGTTTGGCCGATACATACGGTGCAGTTTTCTAATCATACCCAGTATCAACAAGGCTGGACGGGTCAAGCATTCTCAGCAAATGATATTAATGATCTAGTGAGTGGGATTGAAAACATTGGCAAACTGCAGGACTGTGATGCGGTGTTATCTGGCTATCAAGGCAGTGCAGAACAATGCCAAGCAATTATTGCTACCGTAACGAAAGTTAAAGCACAAAATAGCAAAGCTATCTATGTATGCGACCCTGTTATGGGCGATCCTGAAAAAGGCTGTATTCTGGCTGATGGAATAACCGAGCAACTAATTAATGATGTTATGCCAATTGCAGACGTCATCGTGCCCAACCAGTTTGAATTAAGCCAATTTACACACATGGCGATTAGCAATTTAGAGGAAGCAAAACTCGCTTGCCAAAAAGCGCTCTCTCTTGGGCCTAAAATCGTTTTAGTAAAACATCTACACAGTATCGCCGATGACACGTTTACGATGATGTTAGCCACTCAGTCAGGTTGCTATATCACTCAGCGACCACAACTTGAATTTGATAAGCAACCTGTAGGTGTGGGTGATTTAATCTCTGCGCTATTTACTGGAGGCTTATTAACTGGAATGAATGAAGTAGAAGCATTTGAGCATGCCACTAATGCTTGCTTTGGCGTGTTAATGACGACGAAAGCATGTCAACAATGGGAATTACAAACTATTGCTGCACAGGCTGAATTAATTAACCCAACAAGCAATTATAAAGCAATTAAGGTTTAGCTAGGAAGTGATAAAAATATAGATTCTTAAAGATAAAAAAGCAGGAATAGCGAACTATTCCTGCAAAATTGCTTTGGGAGCATCAAACATTAGCCCGGAAATATGTCTTTGTCGGGCTAAAAGTTTTTAGTATTTAGCTTCGACGGTTAACCAAAGCTTATCGGTATCATTTGAAAAGTCGTAGCCTTCATCTGCACCACTAAAGCTGGCATATTTAACGCCTACACTATAATGCTTAGCAAATGGATAAGTTGCCGCAACACCCCATTCTGTACCCATATCGATATCACCGTAGTCAGACTCAAACTGATGATATTTAGCCAGTAATTTAAGACCGGCTATTTTGCCAGTAAGCACAATATGCGTATCAACTAAACCATTATCCCAGTTACCTTTACCACCAAATAAGAACTTATCAGTCCAACCATTAAACGCATGTAACGTTGCTAATGGGGTAATAAAGCCTGCAGTACCATTATCTGAACCGAGTACTTCATAGCCAATTTTGGCGCCAAAGCCTTCAAAGTTAATCCCTGCACCTAATTTGTAATAATCTGCGCTGTAACTAACTGGATTATCTCCACCTTCAGACTGTTGTGCGTATTCAGCTTCATAGTTAAATTTCAATGCATCTAACTTGATATCACCAGTTGCACGAATACCAAATGTATCAGTAGAGAAAGAAGCCACATCAAGGTTATCAATCAAGTAGCCATAACCGGTTAGATTAACGAAATCTAAGCCTTTATAGTTAATGTTGATTAAGCTTGATTCATTTTCATGCTGCTCTTTACCAGAACCTTCAGGGAAAATACGGTTCACTTCCGCAACATAAGCATAATACGCAGTCAGACCTTCAACTACGGTATTGGATACTGATACAGCATCGTATGTTTGTTCATTTTGTCTAAAGCCAACACCACCAACAAAACGCTGGTTATCTAATAAAATACGTTGGCGACCTAACTTGGCAAGTGTTTCAGCAGGACCTCTATAACCAATAAAACCTTGGTTAATTTGGGTATATTTATAATCGCCAATTAATGCTTCATTATCAGTAGAGCGAACATCATCTATTTCAGCGACACCGAATAAGTTATATATATCACCAGTTTGATAATTTAGGCGAGTGCGCAATGTGGTTTGATTTTGTTGATCCACATTTGTAACATCGACATCTTCATAGCGAAGTCTAAATTGTACTTTTACTGATGAGTCATCAATAAATGCTTTTTTTAATGGGTCTACGGTTTCTGCGTAAACTGCTGTAGAGGCTAAACTTGCGAGTATTGCTATTGTAAGGGCTTGGACTTTCATCAATTGTAATCCTTTTATGTCATCATCTTGTGTGATGTTATAAGTCTGAAATACAATTGAAATATTGATCTAGAACAATGTTACAAAAAGATTGCCATAAGGTATCAATAACTGTGACAAGGATCATTAATGAATACTAAATTAGCATACCTCGAAATAGGTATTTTTAGATAAGGCTTGATTAGCCCATCCTAAATGAGCAGCTCAGATTTAATTAATTTTAAAAGAAATGTCTCTCGTTCTATGGATAAACCCTTTTTAGCACTGTTAGCTATCGTCTCCAGGTTATGTTGTATCGCATCATCAATATCAATCCACACAGGTTTCATACCGTTGTTTATTTCATGTGCTTCAAAATTGGTATCACCTAACTCACTATCAATCTCGCAGCTAAAGCAATAAGAGAGCATATTCATCACATTAAAGCCGTCTCGAGGCCATGGACGGAATTCCTCATAAAGACCAAACTCAATAATATTACCTATACACTTAGCGCCTGTTTCCTCTTGTAACTCACGGATCAGGCCTTGCTCTATATCTTCATGAGCATCAACACCACCGCCAGGCAAAGTATAATCATGGTAACGATCGGTATATAACATCAAGATATTATTACCTTTTAATACAATTGCTCTTGCAGCAACACGCGTGAGCATTTGTTGTTGATTAGCTTCGACAAACTCAATGGGCGTATCTGGATGGTGACTGGTTTTTAAGTGGCGCATAATAATCAATATGATGAAAAAAGCGCATGATACTTGGCAAGCTCAAGGATTTCAATCAAGTGAAATAGTAAACCCTATCAGCATCTTTACGCTCACAATTGTCACAACCAAAACCTCAAGTTAACAAATATTCAACTTATCCACATTTACTGCACACTTACTGCACTTTTGATCGTTAGGATTGACTCATATTAAGTGAGCCTTTGTTAATAAGCCTTTGTTAATAAGCCTTTGTTAATAAGCCTTTGTTAATAAGCCTTTGTTAATAAGCATTGTTCACTTTCCCAAATTATAAAAACGATAGGACATCATCACGATGAAATTACCGACTATGTCGTCAGCACAAATGTCTGCCTTGCTGCTCAGTTTATTATTAGCTGGCTCTCTCACTGCATGTGGTGGAAGTGACTCATCAACGATTGAAGAAACACCCGCTGACGATACAAGTTCGCCCGATGACTCCGATGACACGGTAATTGCTGAAGGCTCAACCGACGGTGTCCTATGTGACTATATAAACAGTACTTACAATGAATCAGCCTCTGTTTATAACACCAGCAACTCAGAATGGTCCTGTGAGGATGGCATTCGAGATTTAGTCGCTAATGGCATTCCAGATCATGCTGTCGGCCAGTTTCCTAACGCCAATAACCCAAACTATATCTATGAACAGGATATCAGTGCCAATTTCACTTTAATGCCAACTCAAACCGATACCGCAACAACATTAGGTGGGCCAAGAGGTACTTTAGGCTACGTGCTTAATGGCGTAAAGATTGATGCCAGTACCGCAGGTACTTGTGATGATTCAGGCGATGATTGCAGCATGATTGGAAATGAAGGGAACTGGAATATTGAAGCCTTAGGCCAAAGTAGTTTTAACTTTGGTACTGACGATAACAACGCTCATGTTCAGCCAACTGGTGAATACCACTACCACGGTATGCCTGAAGGTTTTGTCACTTTAAAAGGCGGTAGCAACTCTTCAATGACGCTTATTGCATGGGCTGCTGATGGGTTCCCTATTTATGCCCGTTACGGATACAGCAGTGCGGATGATTCAAGTTCTGCACTAAAATCGATTGCCGGCAGCTACCAGTTAGTGACCACCGTCAGTAGTTCAAGACCATCAACAGACATTTATCCATTAGGCACCTTTTCCCAAGATTGGGAATACGTAGCAGGTTCAGGTGACTTAGATGAATGTAATGGCCGAGTTGGTGTGACACCAGAATTCCCCGAGGGTATTTACCATTATTACGCCACAGATAGTTACCCTTTCTTTCAACGCTGTGTGAAAGGTGAAATTTAAGCCACTGACGATATAAGTAACAGAAGGCTTACCACCACAGCAACTGGTTTAATTAAAAATGGCTTAGTACAAAAAACAATTAGGCTACTGAAGATTAGGAAGTATTAGGAATTATTAGGAGTTAACAATGATAAAGCTTACCCAAAAGGTGTTTATTGTCACCACGGTATTCATTATAAGTTTGAGCTATAGCCTCAGCAGCTATGCGCATATGATGGTGGCTCAGCATGGCACGATTAACATAGTGGATGATGGCGCTTTTATGGTGCTTTCGCTGCCGGTATCTGCTTTTGGTGATATCGACGATAATAAAGATGGTGGCTTATCTCAAGAGGAATTTAGCCGTCATAAAGCCAACATCATTGAACAAGTCTCAAAAAAAGCAGTATTGACCAGCGAACATGGCAAGCAATTATTAGAAGGGATTATCGTTTCTCGGGTTAAAGAGCATGGCTCCTTGAAGCAACCTTCAACACAATTGATTGTAATGGGAAGGTATCAACTTTCTGCAACCAATGAGCCACTCAGTTTTTCATTACAACTATTCGGTAGCCAATTTATCGAACAACAAATAGAAATCACCGCGACCAAAAAGGGGAAACTAAAACATATTTTTGAGCTAAATCCTCAAACTGTAATACAGCCATTGTTCCTTCAAATGCCCCAATAACAGCCTTAGACTCACTTAAGAGTATTTAACAAGATTGAAAATACGGCCAACAGCGCCGCATTTTTATATTCTATTTCAGTTAAAAGCCTTCAGCATCAATCGTTAACCATCGACTCACACTCAAACCCTTGTCTCATAGAATCAAAACGACATTTAGAACCACACTGCCAAGGCGCACTGTTATAAGTGTCAGACATATCTTGGGAATACACTTTGCAAGAAGCATAGTCATCAAAACCATCTTGTCTAAGGTAACTTGCCGATTCATAGCCATTTTTATACACGAATGAGGTCCACGTTTCTGGCGTATGGCTTTCGTTAGCTTTATTAATATAAGCAACCGCTGAAACCGTTGCTAATACCAGACTTAGAATAATCATAATTGATTGTTTATTATTAGATTGTGCTTTTGACATTGCCAGCCTACATCGCTTGATTAATTAACTGATATTGTGATTTTTAATAGCCCTTGAATCGGCTCTCGTAAGTCGACTTTGTGGGTCAACTTAGCGAAATGAAAGGCTATAAATGAGTTTTCTAACCTATTTATACACAAAATACCCGTTAGTATACATAAAAGTTATTCGCTAAAACTTGCTAACAATTACAGACTTGACATTTTTTCACAGTCTACGAATATGGAGTGGTATTTTGACAAGCAAATAAATCTTAGCAAGGAAGAACATAATAATGAAAAAGTCCTTAATAGCCATTGCCCTCGCCAGCACATTTTTAAGTGCTTGCGGTACATCAGATGTGAAAATGAGCAATGACAAACCCGCAACAGTACAAGCCGAAGCCCAAACCAGTAAAGGCGCAGCCGAACTCGGTAGCTTTGGCGTTGATTTAAGCGCCCGCAATGAAGCAGTTAAACCAGGTGATGACTTCTTTATGTATGCCAGCGGAACTTGGTATGACAACTTTGACATGCCAGCTGATAAGACCCGTTTTGGCGCATTTACCGCATTAGCTGAGCGCAGTGAAGCCCAAGTAAAAGAAATTATTGATGATATCGCCAGTCGTAGTGATTTAAATGCAGATGAGCAACTCATCGCTGATTTTTATACTGCTTATATGGACACGGATACCATTAATAAATTAGGTGTTAGTCCAATTCAAAACACCCTAGATACCATCACAAGTATTAGTAACACCGATGATTTAACCAAAGTCTTCGGCCAAGCATGGTTAACCGATGCTGAGTCACCTATTTCGGGCGGGATGTGGTTTAACCGTTTAAATCCTGACCAATACGAAATGTCTATTGGCGCAGGAGGATTAGGTTTACCTGATCGTTCTTACTATCTTGAAGACAGCGAACGCTTCGTAAAAATCCGCAAAGCCTATGTTGAACACATTACAGCCATGCTCGCTTTTACAGGTGTCACTGATGGCGCAGCTCGTGCTGAAGCCATTCTAGCGTTGGAAACAAAAATTGCAGAGGGCCAATGGCCAAGAGAAAAACGTCGTAATCGCGACCTTACCCTCAACCAAGTTAAACGTGCTGATTTAGCCGCGCAATACCCAGGCTTTAATTGGGATCTGTTTATTGAGCAAACAGGTTACCAAATCCCGCAACTTAATATCTCTCAGCCTGAGCCAGTTAAAGCAATGATTAACCTCGTTAATCAGCAGCCACTTAATGTTTGGCAGGATTACCTTAAGTTCCATACCATTAGTAACAATGCTGAGTTATTGTCTGAAGATATCTACAACACGAGCTTTGCTTTTTACGGCAAAGAATTAAGTGGACAAGAAGAGCCTAAACCACGTTGGAAACGAGCTGTAGCTGAAATGTCAGGTACGCAATCATTAGGTTTTGCGATTGGTAAAGTCTACGTTGCTCGCTACTTCCCTGAGTCATCAAAGCAGCAAATGGCTGAGTTAGTTGAGAACTTACGTACATCTCTCGGTCAACGTATTGATGGCCTAGATTGGATGGGTGCTGAAACTAAAGTCAATGCACACGCTAAACTTGCGGCATTTAAACCAAAAATTGGTTACCCCGATGTATGGCAACAGTTTGATGGTTTATCACTGAATAGCAAAGATTTAGTCAACAACATCCATAATCTACGTCAGTATTTCCACGCAGATAGCGTCGCAAAAGAACTGAAGAAAACCGACCGTAACCGTTGGGGCATGACGCCACAATTTGTGAATGCCTATTACAATAGTTCATTCAACGAGATTGTATTCCCTGCCGCCATTTTACAGCCACCATTCTTTGACCCTAATGCAGATGCAGCCGTTAACTACGGTGGCATTGGCGCCGTTATTGGTCATGAAATGGGTCATGGATTTGATGACCAAGGTTCAAAATCAGACGCCAACGGTATTCAACGCAATTGGTGGACGGACTCTGATAGAGCCGCATTTGATGCCAAAGCCGACCAGCTTGCAGCACAATATAGCGCTTATGAACCCATCCCTGAAAACTTCGTTAATGGCCGTAACAGCCTTGGTGAAAATATCGGCGATGTGGGTGGCTTAGCAATGGCTTACAACGCTTATCAATTAAGCTTAAACGGCAAAGAAGCACCGATTATTGATGGCCTCACTGGTGATCAACGTTTCTTCTTAGCTTGGGCACAAGTTTGGAAAGAAAAACGTACTGAGCAAAGTATGTTAAGTCAGCTTCGAGCGGGTACTCACGCGCCAGGACGTTACCGCGCATTAGCACCACGTAACCATGATGCATGGTACAAAGCCTTTGATGTGAAGCCAGGCGACAAGCTTTACTTACCTGAAGATGAGCGTGTACGTATTTGGTAATGTATACCATGAAGTTTGCCTGAGCCGATGCTCATAATCACTGAATAATTACCAATAAAATGCCAGTTCAGTTTACTGAACTGGCATTTTTTATCAGCGCATAATTCAATGGTTGCGTCATACACTTTCGTTTACACAAGGCTAATATGATATTCGCAGCTTATTAATAACTAGACGTTATGAGGATATATCGGTGCTGGCATTGTTAACCACATAAAAGGCCCCTATATCTATTGTATAAAAGCAGTTCCTTTTTACATGAAATATGATTAAACAAATAAGGAAACATGATGACCAACGAATTTGTACCGCCAAAAGTCTGGACTATGGAGCAAGAAAATGGAGGTCAATGGGCCAGTATTAACCGACCGGATTCAGGTTCGCGACTCGAAAAAGTGTTACCCGTTGGCGCTAATCCAATACAGCTGCATTCCTTAGCAACGCCCAACGGCCAGAAAGTCACCATCATGCTAGAAGAGTTACTAGCCCTCGGCATAACTGAAGCTGAATACGATGCTTATCTGATTAATATTGGCGAGAGTGACCAGTTTTCTTCAGGTTTTGTGGCTATCAACCCAAACTCAAAAATCCCCGCATTGTCAGATAACTCAGGCACGAAAGCTGTGCGAGTTTTTGAATCTGGCGCGATTCTAGTTTATTTGGCTGATAAGTTCGGTCACTTCTTACCAAAAGACTTTGCTGAGCGAACTGAAACCCTCAACTGGCTATTTTGGTTGCAAGGTTCAGCGCCTTATCTGGGTGGTGGATTCGGTCATTTCTATGCTTATGCACCGGAGAAGTTTGAATATCCGATTAATCGTTTTGCGATGGAAACCAAACGTCAACTTGATGTGCTTGATAAGCAATTAGCCAATAACACCTATATTTCTGGAGATGAATACACCATCGCAGATATGGCCATTTGGCCATGGTACGGTAACCTCGTTCTGGGTAACCTTTATGATGCAGCGGAGTTTTTAGATGTGGAAAGCTACCCGAACTTGATGCGCTGGGCAAAGGAACTAGAGCATAGAGTTGGGGTTAAGCGCGGACGCATTGTTAATCGTACTTGGGGCGAAGAATGGGAACAACTGAGAGAACGCCATAGTGCTGCAGATATTGATGCTGTTCTGAGTAAAGAGCCTAAGTAAGAAGTTTAAATAAGAGCAAGCTGTTTTCACTCTCTAATAAAGCTTACTTTAAAAACAATGAAAGTGGGGGCTCCCCCACTTTCATTTATCCATTCGAGATGGTAAGTCGCCGCAGTGATTGTATGACTAAGAGTAAGAGTAATTGCATTAGCAATTACCGCCTATAGGCACCCTCATTTAACAGGCGTTATTTAATCAGCTAATCGAACAGTATCAACATCGAGATTAGTCGTAGACCATTTGCTATCAATCTCGCCAAGCAGAGTTAACTTAGTCTCAGGGGTAGCTTCAATGCCTTTCCAATTTTTATCGTCAATTTCAACAATCATTTCGCCACTATCATCTCGGAAGCGATACTCTTCATCACCCAAGGATTCAACAATATAACCGGTCAGTACCGCTGGCGTATCATCTTTGGCCTCAAGCGCTTTATCAATCGTGTCGACACTGCCACGAGTTGGCCCCAAAAAACCGCCTTGATTGACATTGCTAGCTGCTACAGCGGTTGTTGAAGCAAATAATAAACCACATACTAATAACTTTTTCATATCTCGCCTCATGCTTGAAAGTCAATTTGACACCTTAACGGGATACTAGCTGAAAAATGCGTCTAAACGGTTTAAATGACTAATTGTTAATGTTAATTATTATTTATAAAGCAGCTAAAAGTCAGGCTAAACTATCGCTTTCTCGATCTAAAGATATAAAAAACGCCAATCAAATGATTGGCGTTTTAATGTTTACCTAAAGCGACTAGCTCAACAAATAACTAAGCAGCTAACCAAGCAACAAATAAGCAGCTCACTCAACGACGAGTTAAGCGCTTAGTGTTGCTTGATATTCAACAAAGTACTCATTCAATACGATACGGGTTTCGCGACCAATTAACTCATATTCATGATGCGTTAAGTTCGCAAGTGATACACGTACAGATGAATGCACAACATCAAAACCTTTACCTGGAAGTAAAATCACGCCGGTTTTATGAGCAAGCACAAATAAGAAGTCTTTACCTTTGCCATTAGCTTTAAACCATTCAACAAATTCAGCACCAAATAACTTGCCACCTAACGTATCAAGCTCAAGTAAAGTGTAGTAATCAACACGATCTTCATTCGCTTCAACTTCAATGCCCATATTTTTGTACAAGGTAATATAACGTTCACGAATAATACGTTTACAAGCGGCTTTGTAGTTACCTTCGATGTCCATTAGACAACTTAAAGAGAACAATGCCATTTGCACTTGTTGTGGTAATGATAAGCCTGCAGTGTGATTTAATGCGACTGCACGGCTATCAGCTACGATACGGTCAATAAACTTCACATCGCGAGGTTCTGGCGTCATTGTTTTATAGCGATTATCCAATTGCAGCTGGTGAGCTTCAGGTAATGCACGCATAGCATCATCAAATACATTTTTGTGATGAATACCAATAGTGCCTAAACGCCAGCCTGTTGCGCCAAAGTATTTAGAGAACGAATACACACATAATGTGTTGTATGGCAGTGTTGCAAACAACGACACGAAGTTATCAGCAAAAGTACTATATACATCATCAGTAATAATGAATAAGTCACTGCGTTGTGTATTCACAAAATCAGCAAGCCTTGTCATGGTGTCATCAGAAAACTTAACCGATGCTGGGTTTGCAGGGTTAACAACACATAATAGCTTAATGTCTTTGTCAGCGAGTTTTTCAATTTCTGACTGCGGTAACTGCCAAGTTTCTTCATCTAAACGAATTTCGACAACTTCTAAGTCATACTCAGCAAGCTCTGGTATTTCTAAGTAAGGCGTAAAGATTGGTGTTGTTAACGCAATTTTATCGCCTTTTTTAAGTAAACCATTATGGAACATAGTCGCAAATGTATACGTCATTGACGCTGTGCCACCTTCAGTAGCAAACAAATCAAAGTCTTCATTCATTGGCACAGTGCCATACATTTCTTCGCCAATGTACTGCTTAACAACTTTTTCAATGTTAGTCAGCATACGTGGAGGTACTGGGTAGTTACACGCTAGGTATGCATTAACAAATTCGTTAAGGAATACTTGCTTTTCAATGCCTAAACGATCTTTTGCATAGCTCACTGCTTTTTGTAAAAACTGTACGCCTTCTTTGGCTTTATTCGCTTTAGCAAAAGTATCAAAGCGTTCAACAATCCCAACACCATCAGGAATGCCACCAAAACCTTCGTTTAAGTATGAGTAAGTGCGTTCAGATTCTTCAATAGCGAACTCACCTAAACCAACAAACGCTTTACGAGGTAGTGTCGCCAAGAAATTAGGATTACCACGACCGGCATCAAGTAGAGCGCGATCAGGTACTGACTTAGCGACATCAATCAGTTTGTCTTTAAGTTCGAATGGGCTTAAGTCTGCGAATTTTGTGAAATCAATTGCCGCAATAGCTGGGGTATTTTGAGTAGTCATAATATGTACCTTTATTAACTTAAATTTTATAAATTGAACAAATTTGGGTGACGTCCGATGCTAGAGGGGTTATGACTAACATCGGCCGTCTGGGGTTAACTAGCTAGCTGAGGTAATGCCGACAATGATTGGTCCCCAAAGGGTTAACAACACATTGGCAATGGCGTAAGTGACGGTGAAGGCAAATACAGGGGTCGCATTACCTGCTTTTTCAAGTAAAGCGGCAAAACCTGGGTTAGCACTGCGTCCACCAGCAATACAAGCCAGCGCTTCAATAGGGTTTCGAATCTTAAGTACGTAATAATTGAAAATAAACGAAACAATCTGTGGAATGATGGTCACTGCCATACCTAAGAACAACAGAGTTAAACCATGCTCTTTAAGAGTATCAATTGCTTGAGGGCCGGCTTGTAGACCAATAATGGCAACAAATACAGCTAAGCCAAAGTCACGAAGAAAGTTTGTTGCTCCCAGCGGTAAGGTTGCAGTATTCGGTTTACGGCTTCGTAACCAACCCATAAACAAACCAGAGACTAAACAACCAGCACCAGAACCAATCGTTACTGGGATGCCTGCTATTTCAAAGTTAATCAAGCCAATCAATAAGCCTGCAACCATACCAATACCAAAGAACACGTAGTCAGTAACAAAAGCGGAACTCAAACGTTTACCGATGCTCTTTTCGACACGATTTATATCAATGGCAGAACCTGTTAATTGGATAATGTCATCTTTATGAACCACTAAATCAGGGCTGATAAGTTGTGAATTCCCACCACGGATCAAGTCAGTAATATAAACACCACGACGCGTATCACTATTAGTTGCTGCTTTAATCTGCGCTAAGGTTTTACCGATAAACTTAGCGTTTTTAGCAATTAACTGACGGTTTTCTTCTATCAGCGTTGTTTGCGCTGGCAAGATCACTTCATGACCTTTAGCAGAAGCATTATTCGCAATCGTTTCACGACGTCCAGTAAGTACAATCACGTCACCCACTTGAAGTGCTACAGATTTATCAGCTTCAATGGTTTGACCTTCACGAGTTACCATTTCAATCGCAACATCTAACAAATCACGATTGACCTGTTGAATATTTTTACCAATCAAATGGCTTTGGCTATCGAGTTCATAAGCTCTAGACACTAAATCGGTAATGGCATTGAATTCACCAGGTGCGAGATCAGGTTTACCCGTTGATAATTTATCAGCTAGTTTCAAGGCTTCTTCACGGATATCCCACTTCATAAAAGAAGGAATTAACCATGACACCATTAAGATAGGACCTAGTGAGCCGAAGATATAAGTGACTGCGTAACCGACTGCGACGTTGGTTTGCATTAAGCTTTTAGCTTCTTCAGTAACACCACCAAGTTTGGAAATAGCATCACCTGCTGTACCAATAATGGCTGACTGAGTTAAGCCACCAGCGGCAAGACCTGCTGCAGTACCGCTATCAAGATCAAAGAACTTAGCAGCGACAAGTACACAGACTAAACCAGAGACAGTCATCACCACTGCCGATAGCAGAATGTTGATAGTCTTAAAGTTAAGTGCACTAAAGAATTGTGGGCCGCCTTGATAACCTACTGCGTAGATGAACAATGCGAAGAAGATGGTTTTTACACCTGGGTCGATCTGCACACCAAATTGACCAATTATGACACCCATCAATAAGGTTCCCGCGACACCACCAAGGACAAAACGTCCAATGGTGATTTTGCCAACGGTATAACCTAATGCGAGCGTAATAAACAGCGCGATATATGGCGATACAGCAAATAAATTTTCAATAATATTCATAATTATTATTGCCTAGAGGTTAAGTTTTTAGAATTTGGTTTCATGTTTTACAGCTTGAAAAAGTGACTCATCATTCGCTGCTGGAGACATAATAGGGATGAAACAACTAATCAATTAATACCAATTGATGGACCAAACCCATCAAAATTAAATTGGGAAGTGTTGATAAAGTGAAGGGATGAAGCTAACAAGCTGAAAAGATAGAAGTTAAGATCTGTTATGCCATTTATTCAAGATGGATAATTCACTTAAAATAAACTTAATTTAAATAAAAGCAGAAAAAATTCTTAGAAAGGATGTAAAAGAAAGTTAATTGAAATGAAATGAAATGAAATGACTAAAACCACTTAGGTTTCTATCGATGATGAATCATTGTTTAGAGTTAAGCTTAAGATTAGGGTTAGGCTTAGCCCAATAAAAGTCATTGAATAATATGTAGCGGCTCACTCCTTTAATAATCACTCAAGTTTATCTATGATTAAGGATACTATTTATCAATAGGTTATCGAATTTTTATTGGTATTTACCTACTATCGTTATAACCATACCTATCAACATAGTTAACTAAATAGTAATCTTCATAGCTGTCGACATAGTGACCATTAAACTATTAGATGATAGCCATAATGCGCTATACCATTCCACAATAGGTTTGTTGAACAATGAATATTGAACACTTAAAACTATTTGTACGTCTATCAAACACCTTTAATATTAGCGTTGCAGGGCAAGAGCTTGGCCTTTCGCCTGCTGTGGCAAGTTCACATATCAATAAACTTGAAGATGCACTGGGGGTTCGCTTAGTCCATCGGACCACCCGCAAAGTGTCGTTAACTGAAGAAGGTGTAGCCTTCTTACCCCATGCTGAGGAAGTACTGGCCAGTGTTGAAGCTGCTCGTTCATCTGTCGGCGCTGGCAGTGTAATGCCTACCGGCACATTGCGAGTAAGCGTGCCTGCATCTTTCGGCCGTTTACATCTTATCCCAGCGCTTGAAACGTTTATGGCTGCTTATCCAAGCCTCACTGTGGACTGCCGTTTTTCAGATTCAATCATAGATTTAGTTGAAGGTGGTTTTGATATCGCTATCCGTAACGCCGAGCTTAAAGACTCGACTTTAGTTGCAAGAAAGCTAGCGCCTGATCATCGAATAGTGTGTGCGTCTCCGCAATATTTAGCTAAATTTGGCAAACCCACTAGCCCTGAAGATATTCTCAATCACCAATTTATTTGTTTATCGGGTTTCGATAGCTGGCATTTCAAAACAGAGAAAGGCGAAGTCACCATTAAACCCAAAGGGAATTTCAAAGGTGATAACGGTGAAGCAGTGCGTGACGCCTGCGCTCATGGATTAGGCTTAACGGTGACATCCACTTGGTGCAGCTATGAGCAACTCAAAAATGGTGAATTGATTGAGGTATTAGAGGATTATCCATTAATATCGGATTCCGCAATTTGGGCGGTGTACCCAACGTCTCGGCTTTTAGCGCCTAAAGTGCGTGCCTTTATTGATTACTTTGCCAATTATTACGGCAGCCCTGCTTATTGGGATATCGCGCTAGAGAAATAACATCTCATATTTCTATTGTTAATATAAAAATATGGCTCACTTATAATAAGAATAGATCACTTAATATATTAGGTGATCCATTTTATTTTCAGCACATCACAATCAAGGTTCTGCTACTTTTATCAAAGCCATACAAATAATGACTCTACCAAGCAAACGTCTGAATCACTTTGTCTTCCGCTAACGGGTTACTTTGAATTTTAAGGTTAACCCTGTCTAAGAACTGCTGCTGAAATTGTGGTAATAACCCTCGCTGTGAAACCACATTATTACCATGATCGCCCCAATAGAAAGTATCAAATTTCAAGTTTTCTAAAAGATACTTTTCTTCAGTAAGAATTTGCATCTCAGTTGGCAATATAAACTCACCACGAGCCACTTCTTGTTCCATAACCGTACCTGGTTGCACAGCTAACGCCATGGGCGCTATCTGTTCCGGTTGCATTTGATTTAGCAAATTAGTGGTATTAACGATATGTTCAGTTGAACGTTCGCGGCCACCTAAACCAAATATAAATGATAGCAAGGTTTCAATGCCTGCATCTTTTATCAGCGCCATACCTTCTAATGCTTGCTTCGGCGTCATGTGCTTCTGAATACGCTCAAGTACCACGCCATCACCAGATTCTAAGCCAGAATAAATCATATCCATACCTGCAGACTTAAGCTCTTTTAACTCTGATACTGATTTGCGTCTCACATCATTTAATCCACCATAGAGTGAGATTTTCTGACATTCTGGAAAAGTTGTTTTCACTTTCTCCAATACTTTTAATAAATAATCGGTACGCGCTGCTAGCACATTACCGTCAATTAAAAAAATCGATGGTACATAGGGGTAAGCAAGACGTGTTTGTTCGATATCACGAAACACCTCTTCTATATCTCTCACTTGAAATCGTTTATCGCTGAACATATTACAGAATGTGCAGGTGTTGATACTGCACCCTAACGTCACCTGAATTAATACACTGTTCGCTTCTGTCCAAGGACGGTAAACTTTGCCTTCAAAGTTCATGTTATTTCTCCAAAACCCCAGACCTTCAATGTAATATTTTCCTGTGAAGATATGAGTAAAACTGTCAATAACCTGCTTCATGCAAATTACTTTTCACTCGCTATGAGAGGATCATCAAATCGTTTGTATCTCTGATGCCTTTATTTGAATTCATCATAACAACCTAACTATTAGTTGATAATAAGCACATTTACAGAATCACTTTATAGTTTTTGTTGATAGTTTTAGATCTCGTTATAAATCGAGTAATAAACTCAGTAACGAATACTGATAGTGAGTTTGGGGCAGAGTTGTGATTGATGTAGAGCCTTGTTTGCAGGACTTTTTGCTTAAAGAGCAGAGCTAGATTAATAAGCCAATAAAGATGATAGGTTAAGTGAGTATTTAATAATAAAAAGCTCAATAATAGAAAACTCAATAATAGAAAGCCTAAAAATAAAAAAAACCAACAACATAATGTTTATTGGGCTTATGAGCAGCTAAATTTATCTACAATATTTAAGTGATATTAAAGGTTAATTTATCTTGGCAATAATCCCATCTAAGGTTTGTATCACTTTAGCAACCTTGTCATCTTTCAATGCCTCAGGGTGGGGCGAACTAAACCTGCGAACATCATTATCAAAATATTTCCCTGTCGCATCTGCAAACTCAGCGGATAACGCTGCACGAACAAGGATATCTGCGCCGATAGATAAATCGCCACCAGCAACACCGTAAGCATCTTTAACCATTTTGCTGCCTAACATTGAAGCTGGGTTAACCGCGATAAATATAGGACCTGCGCCTTTTAGTTTAAGCCCTAAATAACGAGACCACATAGTCAGCGCTAACTTGCTTTGAGCATAGGCCATTTGGTCTTTAAGTGTTTTATCACCGACTAAAGCATTAATATCAACACTCGATTGCGCTGCAGAAGATAAGTTAACCACTCTGCCTTCGCTGCCTAGAATATCGACTAACTGCAGACTCAGTAGGTATGGCGCAACAGTATTCACCACAAAGCGTACATCTATTCCGTCAGCAGTACGGTTTTGAGCAGTACTGTAAACGCCAGCATTATTTATCAGTACATCAAGCTGTGAATGCTGCTGCTTGATGCTATTCGCTAACGTGAACACCTCAGAAAGATTCGATAAGTCAGCTACATAGGTTTCAATTTTTACGCTTGAATTAAGGGGGATTAACTGACTTTTAACTTGAGCAAGTTTGTCAGGATTACGACCATGAATAAGCACATGATGACCTTCTAGCACCAACACTTTAGCGGTTTCATAACCAATACCATCGGTTGCGCCCGTAATGAGAATTTTTTTGCTGCTTATACTAGAAGACATAATGTTTCCCCTTAGAACAGTGCTTTTATCAAGCGTGAATGAGTTTGCGTTAAGTGATAACAACAATACACTCTGGTGCTGATATTGATAATAAGCCATCTCAACTAAATAGTTTTTAGATTTTATTGATAATAGATTTGTTGAGATTTGAATTCCTTTCACTAAACCGAAAGTATACATAATATGTTTATAAACATATTAAACTAATTGCTTTTATCATACGATTCATTTTATTATCCCCACCACAAGGAACTGTATATATAACGCACACAAGAAGGCTAAACTCACATGCTCTTTACTAATAGGTATACAAGCTCTTCATTGCTCATTTCCCTCACGGTGGCCACTATGGGTTGTAGTGTTGAGACTGAAAAAAACCAGCCTCAAGCGCTAAGCGCTAATGAATCATCAGCAGATAATAGACAGACGACATTGCCCTATTCAGATCCGATGAACGAGGGTAGCTGGACGCTCAATACCGAAGTCAGCGATGAGTTTGAGGCCGACACATTAGATGAAGATAGATGGTATATCGTTGGTAAGTTTGAAAATGGCAAACCCGTTTATAAACATCCAGACAAGCCCAATAAAAAGGTTTGGAAAGGTCGAGCACCGTCGCAGTTCTCAGGCAAAAACTACCGATTAGAAAATGGCAGATTGATTCTAGAAACCCGCTGGGAGCCAGACTTCCCTTTCTCTGATGAGATTAAAGTGCCTGTTTTTGGCGATGCCCTGCCCTATGAGAACCTCACCACAGCCTGTATTATTTCCCGAAAAGAATTCAAATATGGTTATATAGAAATTAAGAGCAAGGCTGCTGATGCTGAAATTACCAGTGCTTTTTGGGCAATGGGAAATAAGTTAGAAATCGATTTCTTTGAACAGTTTGGTGATCATCGAGATTCTGACAAATTGGAACTGGATAAAGAGCTTTGGTGGTCAATTCGCGACTGGAGTAAAAATACCAGTAAACCGGGTAAGCCTACCTACACAGAGCATAAAGATCTTGGTTTTAGAGTCGCTGACGATTTCCACATCTACGGGATAGAATGGAATGAAAATGGCTTTAAATACTATGTAGATGGAAAATTAATATCAGATGTTAGCGCAGATGACATAAGAAAATGGACCCATAAAAACCGTGAGGTGAGCGAAGATTACGACGGTTATGTCGCCACTAAACCCATCAGTATTTGGTTAGATCAGGAAACCTTTCCCTGGCACGGTATCCCTGACAGTAAAGCCGACTTAGAGCTTAATAGCCCTGAAGATAAAAAAGATGATGGGATTGTAGATTTTGAAATTGAATATGTCAGAGTCTGGCAAAAATAATCTAATGCCAGCTTATTAACACTCACTAATGATTTAGTTTTAAATATAGGTAGGTGTAGAAAGAGCAACTCCTTTAATTGTAAAAGTGAGTTGCTCTATAAAATATAAAGTGATTTAACGGCAAGAGAATAAACGAACTTAGCTATACGATTACAACTCTGACTCTAAATTCAACCCCCTAATAAACCAGTTTGGCACCTTGTTCCAATCACTATAATTGGGAGATGAATGATGTAACTCATCATCAGACTGCCAATGAATTTCGCCGTTTTCATCTTTAGTTACATGCCAATATAACGCTGATGTCTTATCGAGTAAGTAGCTTTCTAGCTGTTTCGCAAATTCACGACTATCAATATAAACACCAAATTCAATGTTGATAAAGTCAGAGCGCGGGTCAAAATTTGAAGAGCCTATATAACTATATCTATCATCAATAATTAAGGTTTTATTATGGTAATAAGTATCAACATGATAATAATAATCTTCGTTAACGGCATCGTCTTTAAATTCATATAAATCAACGCCCATATCAAGTAACAGCGGTCTATATTCTTCAAAGTAAGCAGGCACAAACGCAGAATCATTTGATGCTGATGAATTAGTGATTAAAATAACATTTGCCCCATTAGCCGTTAATCGTTCAAGTGCAGTAAACCTTTTATCTGTTGGTATCACATAGGGTGTTGAAATAACGGCTTTTTTAGCATTTTCTATATCTGCATCCATTAAGTGCTCTAAGCGTGTCCTGAAATACGGTTTACTGTCTTCAAGCTTTGCTAACGAGTCAAATACCGGGCTAATTTTTGCAGGAATATAATCAATTTCATTGAGTCCGCTAACATATTGTTCTATTGCATCTACAACGTCTTGATGTTCATTGGTTTGCTTCACTAATGCCTGATTAAATTCATAATAATGACCTTTGTGTTTTACCTCGACTAACGCTGTTATGGCAGTTAGATGTTCACTATTCCAAAGGCTATCAAAATTGTCTTCAAACGCACTAACAATTTCACCTTTAAAGATGGCATCTAAATCAAAAAAATTAGCTTTTTGGTTGTAACCAAAGTAATCGTCTCCAATATTACGACCACCCAAAATCATTATTTTTCCGTCAACATTAAAGTACTTTTCATGTAATCGATTATCCAATTGCGCTTGATGAAATTGAAAATCAAATGCACGCCCCATCCAGCCTAATTTTCGTGAGTTAAAAGGATTGAATAATCGAATGTCTATATTGTCGTGAAAAGCCAGCTCAGCCATCCATTTATCATTGAAAACAAGCAAATCATCCAGTGAAATACGTACCTTCACGCCGCGATCAGCTGCTTTCTTTAATTCATTAAATAACAACAAGCCTGATGTGTCTTTTTTCCAAGAAAAATGTGTCATCTCAACAGAGTTTTGAGCCTGTCTGATAAATTCAATACGTCTTGCAAGCGCTTCTGGCGCGGAGGCAATAAGTGACACTTCACCTTGATATTCGGTTACTTTCCAGTCAGATTCGAATGAGCTATCAATTTCAGGGTAGGTCATCGAGCAACCACTCATAATTAACGCAGCAAGCGCCATAAACACAGTGGCTGCCCACTTGTTTGAAATATTAATGCACATGGAAAAATCCTAAAGAATAAAGCCTGTCTTAAAGACAAATACTGCAGGTTGCAGTGGCAAGTACTGCTGACTAAATTAAAACGCTACCGTTAACAGCATTAAAAGAAGCAATGTTTATATTTAGCGTTGTTCAATGAACAGTACTTGCCGACATACAAAGTAAAATTGACTATAGAGTGCCTAACTAATCGTTGAAGTAAGAGAAAATAAGTCCTAATTCCGCTAATCCTGATAAACGCCCTTCTTTTAAGTCAGGATCTACACCTTGATTCATTGCCTTATCCCAGCTGCTTATGCTTTTGATATCGGCATCAGCATCAATAACTAACACTGAATCACTGTTACTATCGAATTGGTAATCTTCAAATAACGCGTTACTAAACCAAAGGCGTGACATTTTGTTCATCAACTCAATGTCTTGATCGCTAGGATTAATGGCACTACCCGCAAGGTTAAGTGATTTATTGAATACAAACGGTAACTCAGCACCACTACAAATATTGCCAATACACGCCACAGACTTAACCAGCTCTCCTAAGTCAATATTTTCACCTTCGTTATAGACGGTCCAAACATTAAAACTAGGTTTATAGTCAAACTGATATAGGGTGATGGCTGATAAACCGTCATCTGCCGTTTGCTTTGCTTTTACATGCGCAGGGCCGCTAAATAGCATGTCATTAACCAATTGCTTAAATTGCCCCATATTGCCAGTCGCCCCCGACAGGGTATCTTCTGCTTTTGGATTGTAATCCGTTAGATTAAACACATTACTGATTAACTCACCGTTACCTAAACCAAAGTAAAAATGGGTAATGGCTTCATAAGCTGTGCTCGGTAATATATCGCCTAATTCAACCTGTGCTTGTACATCATCAGCAGAAAGCTGCTGTAACTTTTGCTCAAGCAAGACAAGGTTGTCCTGCGATGCTAACCAATCTTGGATTTCAGCTGCTGTAATAGCAGGGTCTTGCCCAGCAGGTACATCATTCATTTCCTGGATAAGCTGGATAATCGTCGGGATTAACGAGGTCAAGCTCGGCAAGAATGCGGTTGTGCTGGCATCTTGGCTGTTAAAGCCAAAGACTGTTGGTACAGTCAATTCATTTTGTGCAGGCTGTTCAATAAAGTGATAACCCGGCACTTCTGGGGTAAATAGTTTCTTAGCACGATATTCAACGTAAGGTGAAAATGGCATTAAATTCGCTAATGGCGTAGTTTCATCACTTATTTTAGACGTTAAGCACAAACCACTTCCCACCAAATTATCAATGTCGATACAGTTAATACCTGACCAAGCCGCTATTTTTTGAATAGGATTGGTGGCTTTAGCTTGTACTTGCATAATTTGATCTAAGCTTAAATCAGCCAATGAATCAGGGGCTGTTTCACCAAATAATTCTTCGCTGTATTGCTGTAATCGGTCAGAAAAACTTTCAGCTTGAGCATAAGATTTATAATCAAACCCGTATGGATTACTTTGCATAATGGCGCGTTGAAAGTAATCACCAGCAACATTTTCTTCAGTGTTGCTCTGCTGCATAATGCCGACATTCATCGCACCAGCGCCTTGGCCAACAACAATGACGTCATTAGGGTTGCCGCCAAATAAATCGATGTTGTTATTCACCCACTCAAGCGCACGTTTTTGATCGCCAAGACCATAATTACCGCCTTCAGGAGATTTAGTTCCATCAACCCAGTTACTGCCCAACACTCCTAAGCGATAGTTAAGTGTAATGGCTATGAACGGTTCGCCGTCTAATGACCCTTGAGCAACAACATTATCACCGTGTATTAGTGGATCAGAACCCGCACCTTCTTCAAAGTCGCCACCATGAACAAACACATAAACAGGCAAATTAGCAGACGCTTGGGTATTTTCTGGGCGCCAGATATTAAGGTTTAAACACGCTTCCGACTGCTGCTGAGTTGTTACACTGGTTTGTGGGCAAGCATCGCCAAACTCTGTTGCATCAGATAGTTGTGACAATGGAGTAGTAATACTGTGCTCAAAACGCAGAGCATTGGCATATTCGATACCTTTGAAGGCTTCTAACTCCACTCGGGTATCCGCGCCAGCTAAATCACTCACGACCACAGACTCTTTTAATGCTTGAATGACATTGTTACCGATTTCGACGTTAATGTTCTCAACCGGTAATGGCTCAACAGGGGCTGGAATTTCAGGCTCTGGGTTAGGTTTTTCAGCAGAATCATCACTTCCACCGCAAGCAACTAACGTTAGTGAAATCAGCACTGCTAAGGTTGAACGGTAAAAAACTTTCATATGGTTCTCCAAGTAACTCAAGTCTGTTTAATCTGTATTCAGTCAATCTCAGCCTTGAACTATCATCAGTAAAACTGATGTTATTCATTAATGCATTTGCATTGGCTTCGTTAATGGACACATTTTAAACGCTAGAGTTAATTCGCTGTAATCGCATATGTAGGATTCCACCCTCACTAGGTCAATGCGCTTCTCATAAAGTAAGTCATATCAATAGCACGACTCATCTCGCTAGAAATAGCACCAGTAACAAGGCGCATAAATCACAATTCCATTAAAAATGAAGTTTGATGTGTGGGTCTTATCCTTCAAACGCGATTTATCAGCTTTAGTGAATCGCTTTAATATTGACCACATATGCAATCACTAACGCTAGTGAATCTATGCTGGTGAATAAAGGAAACAGAATGAAAATGCTAAAGAGCTTGCCCCGTGTAATGATATTGATGCTGTTCATTACAGCCTGTAGTACTCATCACCCACTAGAGTTGCGTGTTGATGCTAACAATTACAAACAGGCAAAAATTGGCAAAACCACAACTGGGATAAAAAGTGCTGAACCTTATCGCTTTTGGGGCAGTGAAGCGCCTGGTTTTTTATATGATCCAATAACTAATTCAACACCACTAAAGACCAGTGATGAGCAATTAAATATTCTGGTTCTATCTGGTGGTGGCGCCAATGGAGCCTATGGTGCAGGGATTATTAATGGGCTTTATGACAACAATAAGCTGCCAGATTACAGTATTATCACCGGTATCAGCGCAGGATCATTAATCGCACCTTTTACATTTTTAGGCGGCGAACAAATCGCTAATCTTAAAGATACAATGTTGAGCATCAACGATGACATGTTGCTAGGTAAAGAGAACTTTCTCAATACACTCATTAAAGATGCATTCACCGATGGCGAAAGCTTGTATGGCTTAATTGAGAGTACATATACTAAAGAGATAATTGACCAAATCGCCCTAGAACACCAAAAGGGACGCCGATTATTTATTGGTACCACGCAGTTTGATTCTGGCGAGTTAATGGTGTGGAATATTGGCAGGATTGCCGAAAGTGATATAGAAAACAAGTACAGTTTAATCCATCAAATATTAACCGCCAGCGCATCTATTCCTGGGGTTTTTCCACCACAATTCATACGCGTTAATGTTAACGGTGAAATTCTTGAAGAATTACATGTGGATGGAGGAATGAACTCACAAATGTTTTTCGACCCTGGTAATTTCAATTACAGCTTGGTCAATGATGCTTTAGCCAAAAAGCGCCCACCTCAAATTCACATTATTCGAAATGGCATGCTTAAGTCAGCTTATGAAGAACTAGAAGATAAAGGGCTACCGCTATTAACTCGAAGTTTGAATAGTTTGACAGTGCAACAGGCTAGAGGTGACTTATTTAGAATGCTGTATTCTAGTGAGATCAATCATTACAACTTATCTTTTACTTACATTGACGATAAGTTCAACGCACCAAAATCTACCGATCAAATGTTCGACCCAGCTTTTATGCAGGCGCTTTATAACAGCGCTTACGATAAAGCCACATCGGACAAGCTTTGGCAAAAGACCTTGCCTTATTGATATCAACTTACAATCGCTAAACGATCCAAGTAAACATCAGCAAATTAATGCTATTGCAACAGACTTAACCTTAGATAAAGAGTCGGTCACCATGCAGATGGAAGTGGGCCGACAATAGTTACGACAAACCTGCAATTTATCGAACTGGTTAAGCAACTGCAATAAACAAAAAAGCCAGTCAAATGACTGGCTTCTTAATAGGTGCTAATCCTGGGAATTAATCCCGTTATAACAGCAAATAATATGCTAATGATTAAAGTACGGTGATAACATCTTCCATTGCTAAACGCGCTTTAGGAAGGCCATAGTTATAATCTTCACCATCTTTGTGATAACCAATTGCCAGTGCAAATTCACAAACATAACCTCCTAGTTCGTCTTTGAATGACTCGCCAATTAATGAAGAATCAACACCTTCCATCGGTGTAGAGGCAATACCTAAACGTGCAAGTACATGTAATGTATTACCAAGGGCAATGTAAATTTGCGCTTTAGTCCAATGGCCGTTAAAACCTGCTTCGTCAGTGTTTGATTCAGCGAAAGTGAAACCACCGTTTAACATCCCATCGTACATATCAGCAGGTAAATGACCTGAAGATACTTCTGCATCAACCACTTTTCTGTAGTCGTCTTTTGTGAAATGTGGGTTATGTGCAAACAAAATCACATGTGATGCTTCAAGAGCGTGAGGCTGATTAAACTGATGCATATTGGCAAAAGTGTCATGAAAACGCTGTTTTGCAACATCAGTTTCTAAAATAATAAATTTCCACGGCTGTGAGTTAATAGAAGAAGCAGATAAACGAATAGCTTCTTTCAATACATCCATGTCCTCTGATGAAATACGCTTACTTGAGTCGTACTTTTTAGCCGTATAACGTTTGTTCAGATCTGCAATGATTGGGTGAGACATAATGATTTTCCTCATGGGTGATGCCGATGGGAAGCATTCTAGGCGTTTCCTTAAATAAGAAAAAGAGCCAGCAACACCAATCATTACGGACTTTAAACACCACAATAGTTCGCTAGCATTATCGCTTAAAACATGCAGATTTAATCACATTATGATATTCACAGCACACATTTTGCAGTGATAAATAGTGAAGTTGGCTAATATTTTCAGTCAACTTCACTAATCAACGTAGCTAAACTAACTACGCAACATTAATGAAAACCATAAAATACTGATATTAAAGACTATTATTACATGGTGCAAAGCTTGCTTACTATTTAACCACTATATAAGCTGAACCTCAGCCTATTAAGCAAACAAAACTATGTACTATAAAGTCCAAGGAGTGACAGCATGAGCGTAATTTTAGAAGACCGCCCTATTGAGCAAGTTCGAGAGGAAGTCATCGATCAACTAATAGTCAATTATAGCCATGGCATGATATCAGCTGAAGCCTTCGAAAGACGCCTAGATGACGCGATGAATTCAAATGACCATAAAGAGATTATCGCCTTGACCGCAGACTTAACCATGAAGGCTGATACAGATTACACTAATAAAAAAGAACACCAATTTACGCCTAACTATGGCAATAAAACCGCTGATGAAGAGCTAAGTTTAACCAGTATTTTAGGTAATAATGAACGCAGTGGACAATGGATAGTACCTAAAGTCATCAACTTAAATAACGTATTAGGTGAGACAACTTTAGATTTTACTGATGCGATCTTTCAGCATCAACACGTCACCATCAATGTTAACTGCCTTTTAGGCAGTAGCAGTATTTATGTCCCAGAGGGTATCAATGTCGTTTGTAAAACTTACGGCATCATCAGTAGCATTGAAAATAATGCCCCCTCTATTGCTCAACGCCAGTCCCCGATTATAACCATTGAAGGTAAAGTAATTTTGGGTTCACTGGATGTCACAATCAAACGCACTATCAAAGAGAAGTTTATTGAATTTGCCAATAATCTTAAAGCGGCATTTGATATTAAGAAATACTAGTGGTTCACCACAGCCGCGCGATGAGCGAAAATTTACAGAATAATTCGCGCATGCGGCTAGTCTTTTGGCCAATAGCTATTGGCTATCGCCAAACATGTCCCTATTAATCATGGTTTAGAGATATCACGCCATAAGAGTATGTCCTTAACTCGGTATGAAGCCCCTTGATAAAAGCCAATTTTATCTGCAAATCGTGGCGGATTTTTAAAGGTGCCAAACAGAATATCGAAAATGGGCAAGTCAGAATAATTGTATGCATGCACACCTTTTTGGTGGTGCACCGAATGGCTCTCTGGCCGTTGAATCAAATACCCCAGCCACTGTGGAGTACTGATATTAGTATGCTGAAAAACAGCAAGAAACATCGTTATGTACAAAAACCAGCTAATAGCCTGTGGTGACAAGCCAACAAACACATTGAGGCTAATACTACCAACTAGCGTAAAACCAATCATATCTAATGGACTGAAATAAAACGCACCAAATGAGTCTAATCTTTCCGCACTATGATGCATTTGATGGAAAGTCCGCCACAACAACGGTGTTTTATGCATCGTTCGATGCCAAATGTAGATACCAAGTTCAAAAATCAGCACTGCGATAATCGTACTGACTATTGGATTTAGCTGTTGAAGATTTAAAAGTTGAAATGGCAGTAAATACTTATCCCATATCAATGGCAAATATGTTGAAAGGTAAAAGTAGCATACAAAAACCAACAATGACTTTGCATACCAACCTGTTACTTTTTCTTGTTGCTGACCAGGTGCGACAGCTTCGACAAATATTAAGCCTAAATAAATCGACAGTAGGATGATAGAAATGGGGTCTATCAGTATTTCTAGTGGGGAAGGCATAATTGAATTCCTTAATTTATTTTCAATTGATGGATATTTAATTTTGCCCACATCAGCTTAAGAAACATGAAGGTTAGATAACGATTTAGTATTCATTGGTTCACACTTAGTTAATAGAAAGCTAAATGTGAATAAATTGAAGATAAATAATCAAATATTTCGACTAATATTGATTAACCCACCTAGATAGGAAGATACCAATCAAATAAGGGATTATGAATGCTGTTTCGATTTAACAACATCGAGATTGATACTGAACGATATCAAATAAGTAAAGAGGGTCTTGCTTTATCAATAGAGCCAAAGGTCTATGATTTAATTATTTATTTAATTGAGAATAGATCACGTATTATTTCTAGAGACGAGCTACTAACACAGGTATGGGCTGGTCGTGAAGTCTCAGATACGACACTTAGTAACCATATTAAAAGTGCTAGGAAGGCATTAGGCGATAATGGCGAACAGCAGAAAGTCATCAACACGATTAGATCTAGAGGCTACCATTTCATCGCTGATGTTGCGGAGTACAAAGAGCCTTTATCTACTCCAGGAAATGACTCAAACAACTCAACTGACAGCCCTATTAATCAGACTAATTCAAAGCCTGCCGCGACTATAAAGCTCGCGAACACAATCAAAAATAACCGCAGAAAACTCGCTATTATTGGTTTATTTTCATTCATCACAATAATAATATTTAGCGGCGTTAATTTGCAAAAATCACCATCAGCTCAAGCAATAAAAGAGCCTTACTTACTGGTTGTCCCCATGTCTATTTCAAGTAATGATATTGAGCAGTGGCAACCATTTGCAGATCAAATAACTCGAGAATTAATCCAAGATTTACGCAAAGTATCTGGGATTAAAGTGGTCCCTCCGCCATCAGCTTTTACCTTCAAAGCGAATAAAGTACGCACTCATATAAAAGAGCAATTACCTGAAGTCAATTTTGTACTTGATGGCGTGGTTAAAACAGCCATAAATGGTGATTTACGTTTCACTGCAGAGTTAGAAAATATAGATACAGGAATCATAATTTGGGATGGCAGCTTTGATATTCAAGTAGATAAAACCAATTTTTTTACCTCTCAAAATGACATAGCATCCTCAATATCATCCTCCTTACAGGTCATTATTCTTGAGGATGAAAAGGTAAAATTAACACATATTCCTACTCGTAACTTAGCAGCATATGAACGTTATATTGAAGGACAATATCTACTTTCCCAAATGAGTCATGACTCAGTGTTGCAAGCCATAGACTACTATTCTCAAGCTATAACATTAGATAAAAACTTTGAAGCTGCCTACATTGCCAAAGCAAATGCTTATCGTATTTTGATGATTTTATTTGAGAAACCTAAGGATGTGCTACCTAAAGTCATTGCTTCAGCCACTGAACTGCTGGCCATAAACCCTAATTCAGCAAGCGTTCAAGCCTCATTAGGTATGGCTTATATCCATGCCATGTTATGGGAAGATGCTTGGGTAATGCTTAACAGAGCGAAGAAATTAGACCCGAATCTGGCGCTTACAGAGCTGGGTTTTGCCCTATATTACACGGCACTAGGCGAAGCAGATAAAGTACAGCTATCAGTGGCGCGAGCAGACAACTTAGACCCATTAAATCAAGAGATAGCCGAATGGGGTTTATGGGCATTAATGATGGTCGGTGAAGTTGATGCTGCAATCGCTTGGGGAAAACGCAAGATACAACAACACCCTCAAATGCCCTACCCATTACTGAGCTTATCTGTAGCCCACTACATTAATGGCGATATAGAACAAAGTATTACCCTAGCAAGGCAAGGGGTTGCCTTGAGTCATCAAGACCCATTCCCCTTAATTCTATTGGCTCAAGCTTATGCGGCTGGCGGACATACAGATAAGGTGTTGCCATTAATAAAACAGGCGACGCAGCAACAGCTGTATATGTGCCCCTACGAAACGGCGGTGATATTCGCGTTAATGGACCAAACAGAAAAGGTATTTCCGCTGCTAGATCAAGCCGTAGAATACCAATCAAATTGCCTCATTTTCGCCAAACATGACCCTAGATTTGCAGGTATTCGTCACGACCCTCGGTATATGGCAATGTTAGCCAAGCTGGGATTAGATGATGCATCTATAAAGCGCTATTCAAAATAAGTCAGCAAAAAGGTTTTATAACCATCACCTTAACAGCGAAGCAGACTGGTTTGAGTCAATTCGTTGATAAATAAACAGTAATACTTGCAACAAGAAAATAGAGATTAATGAACACAGCAAAGAGGTAAATATATCGAGGTAACTATGCATGCCAAGATAAACTCGGCTCAATGCGACCCCTAAGCCCCAAGTGATCACCATTGTTGCAAGCAACCACTGCTGCTTTTGCAATAATAAACCACCAATAACAAACACAAAAATAGCCACAAATAACGAATGACCTGACGGAAGAGAGTAATTAGTGCCATCTAACCAGTTAGACACTCTCACACTGCCATAAAGCGTTTCAACATGATTAATCGCCTCGGCTTTATCAGCCTTACTGAGTTGATAAAAAGCATCAACTGAGTCAACAACTTGTGCATTAACCAATAAATCCACATAAGGTCTAGGCTCTGCCGTCAACAATTTAAAACCCACTTTGAGCGAAAAGGCGATGGTTAATACAATGCCAAATTGCACTACAAACCTTAACCAACTTTTGTGGTTATCTAAAAACGCATAACCTAGCCCTACTCCAATCAACACTGTTATTAGAAAATATGGCATACCTGCTGATTCTGTCAGTATGCTCAAAAACAGTCCGGTGCTTTCAGATAAAGGCACGGCTAATTGGGGGGCTGGCAGTAATAAAGCGGCCAAAGCTAGTAAGCCAAACAAACTTAATATCGCTAATACACCAAACTTTAGCACCTGAAAATGTTGCTTCATCTTTTCCAATCAACTCTTAAACGACTCTTGGTATAAATTATAAACTCGATAATGTGAAATAAAGGTATTTATCTTCCCTATGATTACCATCAAGTAGCTAAATCTTATGAAAATAATAAATTGTTACAACAAGTGGCAAACACTATTGAATTCACCACCCCCGCTTGTTACTAATTTGTTGTATTATGCTCTCATAGAATCAGCACAGAAATGATTCACTTTCATAAAAATATTCGAATCTCAATTCAAATCAATGCCATTGAACATCATGGAATGATCATTAAAACAACAGGAAACAACATGTATCGAATCGTCACTGCGGGACTGGTTACGCTCTCATTTGTGGGAAGTACCGACGCCTTAGCCAATGAATACGTGCTAAGTAAAGTCGCCAAACCAATATCACAAAGTATTAAGCTCAACTTAGATCCAGTAAAAGATCAGTTTTCAGGCAGCACTGAAATTCAAATTGAAGTACTTGAAGCCACTAAGCAATTACAGCTTAACGGTTTAGAATACACTGCAACAAATATCATATTAGACGCCACTTCAGATAAGAATAAAGACTGCCAACTTGATGTAACCATGCAAGATACCGGGGTGGTGTTATTTAACTGCCCACATACTATCGAACCTGGTGCATATTCTTTCTCAATGGATTTCACAGCCCCTTATAACCGTCAATCTGTCGGCCTGTATAAAACCATTGATGGTGGCCTGCCATACTTATTTACTCAGTTTGAAATGAGTGATGCACGCCGCAGCTTTCCAAGCTTTGATGAACCTGAATACAAAATTCCTTTTCAAGTTACCATTACAGCGCCGAGTATCGAAAAAGTTTACAGCAATACCCCAGAGCTTTCTGTCGACACCCAAGATGGCATGACCACTCACGTATTTGCGCAAACTAAACCGATATCCTCGTACCTAGTTGCCTATGCAGTGGGTCAATTTGAAGAAATTGAAGTCACAGGCATGAAAGTGCCAGGACGTGTGATTACGACCAAAGGCAAAATCGAGCTCGCCAAATACGCAGCCGAACAAATGCCATTAGTGCTAAGCGCATTGGAAGATTATTTTGGTGTCGATTACCCTTATCAAAAACTTGATAGTGTTGCAGTGCCAGAGTTTCCATTTGGCGCAATGGAGAACGCGGGCCTTGTGACCTACCGTGAAGACATTTTGTTAGTCGATGAAAAAAATGCTAGCCAAAATAGTAAAAAAACCACCGTTTCAATTATCGCTCACGAACTTGCCCACCAATGGTATGGCAACTTAGTCACTATGCAGTGGTGGAATGACTTGTGGTTAAACGAAGCTTTTGCAAGCTGGATGGCGGCTAAAATCACCGAACAAATTCATCCTGAGTTTGAATCTAACTTAGCGTTATCTAAAAACTACGTAATGGCATTGGATGCGCGAGTATCAACTAAGCCCATCAGAAAGCCAATTAAAACCGAAGCCGATATTATGGACGGTCTAGGATTGGCATATAGCAAAGGTGAAGCGGTACTGGATATGGTTGAAAACTATATCGGCGAAGCTGAGTTTAACAAAGGTATTCGCCAATATGTAAAAGATCACGCCTTTAAAAATACCGAAGCGGATGACTTATGGAATGCATTATCAAAAGCTTCAGGTAAAGATGTTGGCAGTATTTTAAGTACCTTTATTGAGCAATCATCTTATCCTTTAATCGATGTGTCATTAGCAGGCGACAAGTTAACACTGGCCCAAACCCGCTTTGTAAATGCAGGGACTAAAGCTGATAAGCAATCTTGGACTGTACCTGTATCGGTTAAATACGGTAAAGGTGATAAGGTTGAAACACAGACCATCTTATTAAACAGTCAATCTCAAACCATCAAATTGGCATTCAGTCCTGATTGGATTTACCCAGACTCTGATGCCATGGGTTACTACCGCTGGTTATTAGATGAAACACAAATGGCTAACTTATTAGCCAATGCTAAAACCCAACTTACAGCACGTGAACGTAAAGCCTTAATCTCAGCAGCTGATGCTCTACTTGATGCAGGCTTTATCTCTGGTGGGGAGTTACTGAAAATTTTGGGTGCATTTATTGATGATCAACATCCACAAATTGTCTCAACGGCATTAGGTTACTTACAGTCACAAAAACGTACCTTTATTGATGACTCTAACCAAGACCTGTGGGCTAAATTCATTGCCTCAGGAGCACAAAGTGCCATTAATAAATACGGCGCCACAGCTAAAGCAGACGAAAAAGCGTCAATCAGTAAATTACGCCCGACGTTAATCAGCTTGTTAGCCTTTGAAGCCAAAGATAAGGCCACTATTGCCACCGCTAAAGAACAGGCTAACTTGTACCTTGAAGGTAAAGAAGTTGATCAATATCTTATCGGTACTTACCTTGAAATTGCGGTTTATTACGGTGATGAAGCTGTGTTAAATAAAGTTAAAGCCGAATTTGAAGTCACTAAAAATCCGCAAAAGCGCACCCGTTTAATGTATGCCCTAGGTTATGCTCCTACGGAAAAGCTGCAAAACAGCGTGCTCGCATATAGCTTGACCGATAAAGTAAATGCGCCAGATTTACGCTACATCATATCAGGCCAGAGCTATACTGATGCCCGTAAGCAGCGCTTTAGAGATTGGGTTTATACCAACTACGACGCAATTAAAACTAAACTGCCTCCATTTGCAGTTGCCATGATCCCATCATATACCGGCAGTGGTTGTGACATCGAAGCATTGAATACCACTAACGCATTCTTTAAGCCAAAAGCAGAACAAACACCTGAATTTAGCCGCACCTTAGCCAAACTCGATGAAAGTGTTAACAACTGCGTCAGCCTAAAGCAACGTGAACTTGCCAGCGTTGAAAAGTACTTAAGCCAGTTATAATTTATTAAGTAGCATCAACAAAGCACCATAAAAAAGAGCCAGTCACATGACTGGCTCTTTAATGTTTGAACCAAACTGAATATCGCTATTATGATTCAATAACTTTAGGCGGTTTTGATAGCTTAATATACACAAATAAGGAACTAAAAATTATTGCGCCGCCAGCTAACTTCTGTAGCGATAACGTTTCTCCCAACGCTAAGAAACTGAGCATCATGGTCCAAATAGGTTCTAAAATCATAATCAATGCCGCGGTTTCCATTTTTACTTGATACTGACCTAACGTCTGCAATAAATAACGTGCAGAAGTGGCAATAACAGTGGAAAGAACAAACCAAAATATCACGCTATTGTTCAGTTCAAAACTAAACTCTTGAGTATAGAGGACATAGATAGCGGCAACGGAGCCCACAACAAACAACTGCAAACAAATAGAATCTAACGGCTTGATACTGCCACTTATCTTTTTATTCAATACAAAGTGCACTGACAATAATGCTGACGCACATAAGAAATACCACTGGCTTGGTTCAATGTGCCAGCCGTTAGTTAATGTCAGTAGCATCATACCTGCAATACTCATCGGCAGTGCTAACCAGAAGGCTTTATTAGGTTTAATTTGAAATAACAGCCATGCCGTCATTGGCGCAATAATCATGGCTAAACTCATGATAAATGCCCCTTCAGATAAGGTGTTACTTATTGAAACCGCATACACCCATACCAATAATGCTAAACCTAAGAACACCCCGACCCCGCAAGCTAACAGCACTTGCTTAGCGCGCAACCGCCACAAACTTTTATAACAAAATGGCAGCAAAATCAGGCTAGCACATAAGAAGCGAGTACTGATAAACAGCTCGCCCGGGACGCTAACCACAACTAATTTAGTGGCGATCCAACCAACAGCAGCCAATAAAGTGGCCACAAAAAGATATACGGCTCCGTGCATTATGATGCCTCTAAAGATAGTAAGAGCAAGCGTCTAGTCAGATTGGCTTAATCAAAATTGAGAATGGAAAGTCAGTAACCGCTTATCACATGAATATAGACCAAACCGACAAAAAAATAGCGATATCACAGTCATGAGATATCGCTATTTAATTTTACCGTACTAGTACTAAGTTTAACTAGAAACAATTAGCCAGTAACGACGAATAAGATCCGCTTCGCTAAAGTTTACTGGTCTTGATACTCACTGTAATCCGTTAAGCCTTTCTCGTTGCCACCAAATAAGGTTGCAGGATCATGCGCCGCTAACGGGTATCCATTTTTAATACGGTTAGGTAAATCTGGATTTGCCACAAATGGACGACCAAAGCCAACCATATCAATTAAGCCATCTTGAATGGCTTGTTCTGCTGTGTCTGCGTTGTACTTACCGGCATAAATTAATACACCTTCAAATGCTTCACGTACCGATTTTTTAAAGCCTGCTGGCGTTTCTGGCGCGTCATCCCAGTCGACTTCAGCAATGTGTAAGTACACTATTTTATGGGTATTAAGTAATGCTGCAGCTGCGGTATAGGTTTCTACAGGTGTTGCATCTACGGTTCCATTAAGTGAAGTAAACGGCGCTAAACGCACACCGACTCGGTCAGCACCAATAGCACTCACCATTGCCGCAACCACCTCACTTAAAAAACGTAAACGGTTTTCAATACTGCCGCCATATTCATCTGTGCGAGTATTCGCTTCTGAGTCGATAAACTGATTAATTAAGTAACCATTGGCAGCATGAAGTTCAATACCATCAAAGCCTGCTTCAATCGCATTAAGCGCTGCTTGACGATATTCTTCTATCACTGATTTGATATCGTCTTTTGTCATCGCACGCGGTTCAACAACATCAACAAAACCGGGTTCTTGGGTACCGTTGTCGATAAAGACTTTTACATTTTCAGCTTTAAGCGCTGAAGATGAAATCGGTTGCTCGCCACCGATATTATCAGGATGCGTCACGCGGCCTACATGCCAAAGTTGAGCAAAAATAACCCCGCCTTTTTGATGCACTAAATCAGTCGTTTTCTTCCAACCTGCAATTTGTTCTGCGCTGTAAATACCAGGAGTCCATGCATAACCTTGGCCCATTGCTGAAATCTGTGTGCCTTCGGCAACGATAAGACCCGCATTAGCACGTTGAGCATAATACTCGGCCATCATGTCATTGGCTGAATTGCCAGGCTGTGAAGCACGTGAACGGGTCATTGGTGGCATAACGATACGATTAGTGAGTGTGTGACGGCCTAATTGTATTGTTTGAAATAATGATTGTTTCATATTCTATTCCTCAAAAATGGGTCTGCAGCGGCCTATATAAATAAGCCCAGCTGCTAATTCAGCGTATCAAAATTGTCGCGAGTGTCCGTTAACTCAGCTGAATAAGTTCAATTTGGTAGTTATCAGGGTCAGTAATAAAGGCAATATGGACATCGCCACCTTTTACAGGGCCGGGTTCGCGAGTCACTCTGCCACCTAAATCTTTAATCTTATTGCAAGCAGCATAGATATCTTCAACACCTAATGCTAAATGGCCAAATGCATTACCCATCTCGTATTGGTCAGTATCCCAGTTATAGGTCAATTCAATGCTGGTGCCACCCGGTTGATCTGCATAGCCGACAAAAACCAAGGTATAACGATAATCTGTGTTTTCTGTTCTATCTAACACGCTCATACCCAAAACATCAGTATAAAAAGCAATAGATTTTTCTAGGTCAGCAACTCTGATCATGGTGTGTAAAAATTTCATAAAATGCCCTTAGCGTTACTGATTCATTCGCCATTAGATTCCAATCAGCGTAATGATAAAAATTTGAATAGGATGTACTTGCATCCATTTAATAACGCTATTTTAAGGGATATTGATTTATATTAATAATTATTAAAAATTCTTATATCGATAATTTTTTGTTATGAATGATTTTATTATAAAAAGTATCAATAGCCTTGCTAATGCATATACCAATACTCGCGCGAGTAAATTCTTGCTGAGATTGAGCCCTCTGATGTCGATATAACGCTTTTAATTTCTTCCAATAAATTATTTATTAGATCAACGCACACTTAATATTTAGCAGAAAAAGTCACATAAATGACATTCTTAAATAGCGTAAAACCACTTGTTATCCTAATGGTATTAATCGATGCCGGAGTTTAAGCTCAAAGCTTTGAAGAGGTCATTAATGATAGATTATTAGCAATATTTTGAGACTAAAATAGAAACCTCATTTAAAAATGATTGGAGCAGGTGATATCTGTTCCAATTCTTTATTATGTATGACTAAAATAGGGCTGACGTCACAACATGATTAAAAACTGCATTTTTAATAAGATTTAATTTAGGTAATTTATATAACCAACGAAAAATAAGCTACAGTATCTATAACGGACTGATAAGGGAGAATTAATAATGGGGCAAATAAAATACAGTAAAATTATTCATACTCCTTCCCTAAATAACCAATATTACCCGTTGAAAATCATTCTTAAAATGACAACTTCCACGAGCTTAATCACGACTAAAGCTTTGAATAACCCTTATATCCAATTCTTATCGTTTGCCCTTATTGAAAGTTTCACTTTGGTAAGGAGTCTTTCTCCTAAATGATGACCCTGCCAGTAAAAAAATCACTACTCTTTGGTATTATCGTTTTTTCATTTTGCTTATCTATTTTGTATCTAGATATGCGATCTGAAAATTATGTAATAGAAAAACAGAAAAACCTTATCAATGAAAACCTCATAAAATTAAAAAAAGAGCATATTACTGATATCGTATCATCAGTCCATATCGCTGCAGCTTCAACACTGAATGCTGAATATAAAAGGCACCAACGCCTACTACAAAATAAATCACAGCAATTTCAATTACTGTTAAATAGCGTCCCTGCAGGTGAGCGTTGTCCATTATTGCCCCAAATTAACAGTATTGATAATCAGTTCGATATTGCCATATTTCACAACGAAAAATTGATTTGCGAATCGGCTTCAAGCATTGCCGTCGCTGGTATTGATAATACTAAAAATATTAGCTCTACTGCGGTGTTAACTGATGATATGGAAATGACAGTATCATTGTCACAAACTCAAATAATCAATGCGGCTCAAAAGAAAATTACTTCATTCATTAGAATCATTGAAATGCAAAACCCCGACACTTATGTTTGGGTGAATGAAATACATAACTATGAAGGAGGGGTTGATTATGCCACTAGAAAAATCCACCCCAATCTTCCTCAAACAGAAGGCCTACTTTTATCAACCAAAACGCCTGATATTAAAGGTAACTTCCCCTACCAAGTAGAACTTGAAGGAATTAACAATCAAGGCGAGATATTTTTCGAATATTACTTTAAACGCCAGACCAATAATGAAATTGTGAAGAAGCTAGCTTATGCCAAACTGTTTAAGCCATTTGATTGGGTAATTGCAACCGGCATTTACATCGATGATTTAGAATTAACCGTCGAACAAGAGATTAATGAGCTTGTCGCCGAGCAAGAGTTTTACAATAAACTGGTATCAATCGTTGCCTTTTTTTTATCGGTTCTGCTAGTGATTTGTTTATATGTAATAGAAAAAAACACGATCAAAAACAAAGAACGCGAATTAGCGTTACGGCATAAAAAACAAGATGTAAAAAATTACCGACAAGTTTTGTCATCAATGCTGGATCTAGTTGAGAGGCGTGATAGTTATACTGCAGGACATACTAAACGCGTAGCTCGCTACGCTGTACTTATAGCTGAAGAAATGGGGTTCTCGCATACCGAAGTAGAAATACTATTCGAATCAGCAGTCATGCATGATATTGGTAAAATATCGACACCAGATACTATTTTACTAAAACCTGGCAAGCTCAATTCACAAGAATATAAAATTATTCAACAGCATTTAGACAGCGGTTACCAGTTACTGTCTTCTATCAAAGCCTTTAAAAAGCACGCCGAAATTATAAGATGTCATCACGAGCATTATGATGGGACAGGTTATCCAAGAGGGTTGAAAGGTGATGAAATCTGTCCTCTTTCTCATATTCTCATTTTGGTTGATGCATTTGACGCTATGACCTCAAAACGCATATATAAAACCAGTAAAACAAAAGCAGCAGCAATCGAAGAAATAAAAGCACTCGCAGGTAAACAGTTTTGCCCTGTTACGGTTAAAGCCGCCCTCCCCGTTTTGGAAAAGATAAATCTCAGCCCTGTGGGACAAAATTATTTAAAGGATGAATTTGAAGAAGCGAGACTGGCTTATTACTATAAAGATCCACTCACTAGTCTCTATAATTATCGCTATCTAGAGCATATCATCTCATTGAATGATGACCCCTTTGAGAAGCATTATCGCTGCTGTTACTTTATTAGCTTGCTTAATTTTAGCCAGTACAATAAAAAATATGGTTGGCTAGAGGGTGATGAGCAACTAATCCGCATAGCTAAAAAATTAACTGAATTTTTACCTAAAGCAATGATATTCAGAGTATTTGGTGATGACTTCATTATTATCACTGAGCAGCATACTCACCTTGATCGCGAAACCATTGAAGCCCAACTTGAATTAACAACATTCAATATTGGTCTGGAATTAAATCATCTCGATATTGATGAACAAAACATACACGGTGTAAGCCAATTTTCAGAAACCATAAAAAAATTCATGAGCACTTAAGCCTTTTTATGAAAACCTATTGAAACAATTAGCCTACTGGCACGATTGGCAATCACTCACTAGATGATCCATTTCAAGGACATCAGCTAAAAGCTCAACAACCACTGTGAGACAACTAAATACACAGGAATACCCACCAAGACATTAAAAGGAAATGTAATTCCTAGTGACGCCGTGATTGATAAGCTATGATTTGCATTAGGCAATATAATCCGCATCGCTGCAGGAACCGCAATATAGGATGCACTAGCGCCCAATACCGCAACCAAGGTGACACCACCAACAGATAAGCCCATCATCACACCAAGTAATGAACCTAAAACCCCGCCCACCATCGGCATCGCAAAACCAAAAGCCAACATAAAGCTACCCATATGCTTCAGGTCTTTTAAGCGACTTGCGGCGACCATGCCCATTTCAAGTAAAAAGAGTGCCAGTACCGCATTAAACAACCCGAAGAATAGTGGTGCAACTTTATCAATGCCCTCGCCAGCAAAGTAACCAATCACTAAACCGCCCACCATTAATACCACGCCCTGATTAAAGAACATTTCATGCAATAAGGTTTGACGATCTGCACTAACCTGCTGTTTACTCTTATTCTTTGATCTAGGTGCTGCGCCACTTTTAGCCAATAAAATACCAATTACAATGGCCGGCATTTCAAGTAATACCACAAACAGTGGAATATACGCCTCGTAATGAATCCCTTTCGCTTCCAAAAAAGCCACAGCAACAGCGTAAGTACCTACGCTAACTGAACCATAATGGGCAGCTATGGAAGCAGCATCATCACGTTTCAATGCACCGATATAATATAAGATAGGAAAGGCGATTAATGGCAGAGCAAAGCCAAATAAGATGACATAGATAGATTGCACCACCAACGCCCAAGACGCATGCTCAGCCAGTGCGACGCCACCTTTTAGACCAATGGCAATCATCAAAAATAAAATCAGGGATTGATATAAGCTTCTAGGAAATTGAATATCAGCACGCACCAAAACCGCAAATACCCCCATTAAAAAGAAAGCTATGCTGACATCTATTTGCATTTTACATCACCAAAACTAGCGGCTGTTTCAGGCATCGTTAGCGGCGATAACACGGTATTACCTTTCCTGTTTTTCAACAACATAGACTTAAAAATAGGCGCAATACTTAAACAGGTCAGCATTAAACCAACCGTGAGTAATGCCCCGCCAGCAGCATCAATTTGCAAGATAATCCAACCGAGTCCCGACAACATCAATCCCACGGACACGTTGAAATAAAACTGTCGATTATTCATAAAGCCACCTATGTATTTCGTTGCGAGTCATTAAACTGATTATCGCAAAATACATACATAGATAAAAATTGATTTTATACATACAATATATAGACAAACATCTATACAAGGTAGAAATATGCAATCTCGGCTACATGCTCATATCGGCACAATAAGACAACTGGAAATCTTATTAGCCGTTCATGATAAAGGCAGTATCAACCAAGCCGCCAAGTCACTATTTCTTACCCAACCTACGGTATCTATCCAAATGAAAAAGCTCGCCGATGCTATTGGTGAGCCGATTTATCATTTGTCTAATCGAAAGCTTATGTTCACTGATATTGGACTTGAGCTGGTCAAAACTGCCGTAGAAGTATTAGATAGTTTTGCTCGTCTTGATATGCGCTTAAATAATATGAGAAAGCTCAAATCTGGGACGTTACGTTTATCAGTCGTCACCACCTCAAAATACTTAATTCCGCACTTATTAGGGCCGTTTTGTGAACAATTTCCCGATATTGAAGTGCAGCTTAATATCGGTAACCGTGAACAAACGATTGAAAGACTCAAGCAAAGTGTCGATGATGTCTATGTTTTCAGCCACCTTCCAAATGATATTGACTGCCATACATTAGCATTTATGGAGAACCCATTAGTTGCCATTGCACACCCTGAAAACCCATTAGTTAAACGTAAAAACTTAACCTTAGAGGATATTCGCAATGAACCTTTTTTAATGCGCGAGAAAGGTTCGGGCACCCGACATGCTATTGAAGAGTTTTTGCAAAACCAGCAAGCCAACATTAATATTAAAATGACCATAGAAAGCAATGAAGCGATTAAACATTGCGTGATGTCCAAATTGGGCATTTCAATACTGTCAGCGCATACCTTGTCTTACGGCGAACAAAATGGGTTAATCTGTTTACCGATAAAGGAACTACCGATTAAAACCAATTGGTCTTTTGTATGGCCTAAAAACAAACGCCAAACGATAGTCGCACAGCAATTCCTCGAACATATTAAGGCTTCAAAACAGTAAGGAGATTATTTAATATAAAAGTGATAAGAAAATTAGCAATAAAATCTAACAATACTATAATGTTAGGTTATAGAACGATAAAATTCTCACTTTAAAAGACGGTGAAGTTAGATGATAAAATGGTTGCCTGCTAAATTTGTTTTAGACACTAAAGCAGAACTCTCATTTCAAAAATCTCTAAACGAACGTTCACGTTTAAACACTATCGTTATGGGATTTTTAATCATTGCGGTACTACTCGCGTTCAGCTTGTCTTCATTACTCACCGCCAATGCTAGCTCCTTAGCTGTCAACGTAGTTCGCAGTATCACTATTATCCTTGCCATCATAATGATCCTCAGCATTAAGCAATCTACAGCGGCTTATCTTGATACGGTTTTACTCTTTTTTGGTTCCCTATTCACACTCATTAACGGCTTTTTCTTTTATACCTACGCCATAAGCCACCAAGAACTGCATGAAGGTGGGCCTATGCTGTCTGCCATTTTTATTACCGCTATTCCCATGCTGCACTTGGGGCAAAAATTCATGATTTGGCTCATACTGGGTATTGCCCTGATAATCATTCAACTAACAACTAATGTCGATATTATATGGAGTATCAATTTCTATATCATGACCGTTATGGTCATGACAGCAATGCAATATCAAACTGATGTATTGTTAAGGAAGCAATATAAATATGAATTAATACAAACTCAAAAAGCCGAAACAGATAAGCTCACTGGCGTGCATAATCGCTATGTTTTTGATAAAGAGTTTTCAGCTATTTTATGTAACTTAAAAAAAGGGCAATTCTTGTCACTGGCAATGATCGATATTGACCACTTTAAAAAATATAATGACCGTTACGGTCACCTTATGGGTGACAAAGCATTAGTGAATTTTGCAGAACTTCTTTCTAATCAAGGTGCTGATATGGTGGTGCGCTTTGGTGGCGAAGAGTTTATTTTAGTTTCAGTTTATTCGGCTGAAAATACATCATGGCTTCAAGACCTTCCATCACAAATAGAGAAGCTTCACATCGTGCATATGGATTCTGAAACAGGGTTTCTTTCAGCCTCTGCTGGAGTTGTGACAATTAGCGCTGAACAACGACATTTTGTCGATAAAACTAAATTACTAACCTTAGCTGATAGTTATTTATATCAGGCTAAAAACGCCGGTAGAAATCAGGTTTTACGTCAAGAAGTCTCAACTTAACGATCCAATTTATATGTCATTCATCAGGGATAATTTCAGGATTAGCAGGTTTAATGGATGATTAACGGCTTAGTTCAAATCTTCATTTTTCTCAGACTCTCTAACAACCAAAAGAAAGGTTAAATACATTTTTGTAGGTAACGACAGCACCATCCCGAAAGCAACACACATTGAACTGATAATAATGCCGTCCACTCCCATTGAAGCAACGGCGTCATTGAAGTTATGTAGATACACACCTAATAATATTAAACAAAGACCAATAGTAATAGAAAGCCTAATTAATATTATCAAAAGCCTATCAGTCATCCTCCCTCCAAAGCCCTATCAACAATGCAAAAATAAATAAATAAATAAATAAACAAAAAAATAACTTAATCAGTTAAAAATTAAAACGGCAATCAAAAAACAAATAATAATGTACCGTTATTGAAACTAATCTAAATCATAGCAACAAATTCCTTCAATGTTTTACTCAAAATTATGTACTTCTACTATAATTTTTATGCGAGTTGTTACTACGAGTCATAATGCATTAAACATAGAATATTTAAAATTGGAATTTAATATGAGCACAGGTCAAACGGATTTATCACGCCGAGGTTTCATTAAAAAATGTGTTATCGGCGGTGTTGCAGTCTACAGCGCACCGATGATTTTCGATAAGAAAAAAGCCTTCGCGGCATCTGTATCTGAAAAACTTAAAGCCAAATGGAATGCAGGGGCTAAGCCATCTTATCGATATGATGCTATTGAAAAGGTTACTGGACAGAAAATTTATGGTCGAGATTATCGAGCTCAAGATATTCCCGGCTGGCCCCAAAAACAACATTATGGTTATGTCATTAGGGTTAACCAGGCAGATAAAATTCTTGTAGATTTAGACTTATCAAGTATCCCAGAAGACGCCAAACCTTACTTTACAATTACTGCACAAACACTTAAAGATAACCAACTTAAGTTGCCCGATTTCTATGGCGAAAATATGCTACTAGAGTTAGGAAAAACACCTGATTACCAAGGCCATGAAGTTGCTATTCTATTATTTGACTCATTCATTAAATTCAAAAAAGCCAAAGCCCAAATAGAGTTTAGTAGCGCAATATTTAAATGGGGTGAAACGACGCCACTGGTCACTTTAAACCAAGATCCTTATGCCTGTTGGCGTATCATTCGCCAAGAGGGAGATGCTGGCAGCGCCTCAGAGGATCGTTATAGTACTTTGCATGATGGGTTAATTTTCCCTGACTATAAAGATCACAAACCCGTTTGGAATGCGAGCATAAACCAAACTGGAAATGCCACAGAAAAAGCCATGTTTTACGCTAGTGAATTACGTAAAGATTTAGCTAACCCTGATTGGTTAGTTATCGATAAAAAATTTACTACCCAATCAATTGAGCCAATGATGTTAGAGCCAGAAGCATTCAATGGTTGGTTAGATAAGAAAAATGATCGCTTACACGTGGTAATATGTTCTCAATCCCCGCAAGATTTCTACGCTCAAGCGGGTGAAGTGATCGCCAAAAGCCCATTAGGTGTTTCCATCAAAGAACTCATCGTTCATACCCCTTACATTGGTGGAGGATTCGGAGCAAAAGACCATACGATATTTCCTTACTACGGCATCATAGCTTCACTCTATAGTACTAACCCTATTCGGATTGCTAACGATCGTTTCCAGCAATTTCAATCAGGACTTAAACGCCATACTTTCAATATGAACCACAAATTGGCTTTTGATAAAAAAACCAAAAAAATCACCGGGCTAGTTGCCGATATGGTGTTAGCTGGAGGAGGCAGGAAAAACTATTCTGACTCTGTGACCATGGTTGGAGCCAGTGCAATTCAAAGTATTTATTACTTACCTAGAAATGATATTCAAGCTTGGTGCCACCCCTCTGCAACCCCACATGCAGGCTCAATGAGGGGCTATGGTACTTTACAATCTATGGGGGCGATGGAAATGATGATCAATGAAGCTGCAGAAGCTTTAGATATCGACACTTTCGAACTCAGACGAATTAATGCCTTCCAAACAGGACAGAAAAACACTCAAGGCGCGATACCAAACGGAAGTGCCCGTTATATTGAAATGCTCAACCTTGCAGAGAAACATGAGATTTGGACTAAGCGGAAACAGAATAAACTGGATTATGAGAAAGCTCACCCGACAAAAAAATATGGTGTAGGTTTTGGTATAGCGACTAAGGATTATGGCACTGGTGCAGAAGCGCCATCAGCATCAGTAGCCATTACACCTGAAGGTAAAATTATTGTGCAAGTTTGCTCAATTGAAATGGGCACAGGAACCGAGACCTCACAAGGTACATTAATTACAAAATACCTTGGTAATATGGCTGATGAAGTGCATATGGCAAAAATTAAAGAGTTTGAAGCCATGGAGTTAATCGAAAGCGACAGCCCCTATACTATGTCTCAAGCCCATCAGGATGAAATGTCTAATAAACCAACGTGGACACCGACTATCGGAATGGCCTCATCCGCGAGCCAATCAGCATTTTTTCAAAGCCATGCAACAGCACACGCAGCAAAACTCATCCTTCAACATAGCTTATTACCCGCGGCTCAAGCCATTATTAATAAGAACGATTCAGTAGTTAAGATGAACCCTGCAATAAAATACAAATGGGAGCTAGGTGCGTTAGTGATTGAAGGTCAACAACCTATCGCCTTTGAACTACTTGCGAAAAAAGCCCATGCTATGGGGTTAGTGACTTCTGTCATGGCCCATGCGTTTAACCGCTGGGAATGGGCAACTGCAGATTTTGACTTTAATGGCGAAAAACAAAATTACCCACTCGATGCTATCGCTGTTCAATATGGTATAGGCGCCACAGCTGAACAGAAGCAACAATATAATGCAGCTGGTTACCAAGTCATTAAACGCTTATCCGTGGACTACCCTAAAACCAGTATGAACAATGCCATGGTCACCTATTACACCCCTTGCGCAACTTTAGTTGAGATAGCTGTTGATACTAAGCTTGGAAATGTAGAAATACTCGGTACACATACATGGATAGAACCAGGAAACGTACATGTTAAAGAACTAGTAGAAGGCCAATTAGAAGGTGGCTTAACCATGGGAGTAGGCCATGCCCTTTATGAGCATTTACCGGATGATGAAACAGGTGCAGGTACAGGCACATGGAACTTAGATAGATATCAAGTCCCTTTTGCAAAACATAATGGTGTATGGAATATGAAACATACCATTATGCCGCCACTATCAGATTCTGATGACTCTAAAGGCGTTGCTGAGGTCGTCATGATACCTGTGGTGCCAGCCCTTATTGAGGCTATCTATCAAGCAACCAATAAGCGTTTCTATCATTTACCTGTTACCCCACAAGATATTATGAAGGCGATTTAATTATGAGTGATATTAGTTTAACGATTAACAATAAATTAGTCGGTCCTATTGATGTCGATACCAATGTCATGATGATTGAGTTTCTTCATGAGTATTTAAACATGACAGGAACCAAATTTGGCTGTGGTGAAGGTATATGTCATGCGTGCGTTGTCATTGTTGATAACGATGATGGAACAAGTAGTACCGTTAGAACATGCATATCTGGCGCCCATGCTTTTAATAATTTTAAAATTAGAACCATTGAAGGACATGCCAAAACCAATGATGTAGGGGAAATAATACAACTTAGTCCCGTGCAAGAGGTGTTTATCAAAAACTTTGCCTTTCAATGTGGTTGGTGTACCTCAGGCTTCACCAACGAAACGACGGCATTAATCGAAAAAATCAAGAAGTCACCGATAAAAAAAGCAGATGTAGAAGCCGTTATTTCAGAGGCGCTTGGGGAACATGTTTGTCGCTGTACCGGATATGTAAAATATTACCAAGCAGTCAAAGAGCTCATTCTATCAACCGATGGCTTAACTACATAAACCAATATCAATGAATCCACTGTTATGACTTTCTTGCTTCAAAAAGGCTACCCTATGGGGTAGCCTTCTGTTAAGAAACTAATATGTAATCAATAAATAATGCTAATTCAAATTTTACTTTTTCGTTGTTCATACCAATAACCTAAGGTGTATAAACACATAGTGACATCAGTTATTACAAAAGGAATAAACTTGGCATTCAAATAAGCCGTTTCTGGATTAAAAAAGTTACTAAAAAAGAGGTAAACCATAAATAGCTTCTCTAGAAATGAGAACAAAATAATTGGTTCTCTCCAAGCCACTTTGTAAGCAGATGCCACAATAAATAGCCCTGTTAAGCCGACCATGATGCCCCAATGTCTAAACAAAAATACATATTGAGCATCAAACTCTAATCCATTCATTTGTTTAAGAGCAAATGCTGGGTTGAACGCATAAATAGCGGCAATCATGGTGATTAAGCCACCAACGATTAGAAATACTCTCAAATTCTTTGTAAAAAACATCAGTAATTCTTTTATTAATCAGAAATTAAGGATCAGCTTAAAGGCTGTTGATATGAATGTAAAAGGTAGCTTTAGAATTTGTTAATACTTCACCACTAAAGCGCTAACTATATTTCCTAACGTTTATTACCGAGAAGGCGATAGAGAAACATCAATGTCGGATCAATACTAGAGATCATTTAGCCTAGATTGATCGTCAAAGTCAGTTTTGGGGTTATCTTGAGCATTTATTGAAAGGATTTCATTGAGTAGTCATTAAGAAAACTCAATATTCAGCTTACTAAATGATATAGATGTAGATGTAGATGTAGATGTAGATGTAGATGTAGATGTAGATGTAGATGTAGATGTAGATGTAGAAAATCATAAAAAAAAGACACAAAAAAGCGAACCTAAGTTCGCTTTTTTAATAATTGTTGACAAATTAGTGTAAATCTAAGATTTACTTTGACATCAATTATTTGAAGTAACGTAAATGGCTAGCCATTTACGTAGACTTTCAAATTAGATAGCAACTACGTTAGCTGCTTGTGGGCCTTTTTGACCTTGCTCTAAATCGAAAGAAACTTTTTGGCCTTCAGCTAAAGTTTTGAAACCTTCAGAAGTGATTGCACGGAAATGTACGAATACATCAGCGCCGCCATTGTCTTGAGTAATAAATCCGAAACCTTTGTCTTCGTTAAACCATTTTACGATACCAGTAGTGCTAGACATAATGTGTCCCTTATATAAGTAAGAATTAAAAAATTTATCGCAAATATGCGATGCGCTGAGTGCTGAATTATTTAATGTGACGATGAAGCTAAGGGAAACACAGAGGAACTACGATAACGAAGAATTCTGAGGCTTTACTTTTACTTGATGTTTCATTAATAACTCTGTAATCCAGAGCAAGGCGTATATTACGTTAGTTTGAAAAATTGTAAAGCTTTTATTTTTCCATAGTGTCATTTATGTAGGTAATAAAATAATAAACACTGTAATCAATAATACAAAACGCTATATTTCAATGCCTTATCCTTAAAGTGTCGGAACAGAGCCTACTGATAAACCTGTTTAAATAAAATCATTCAACCGCTAGTGTCTCGCACCAGCCGTTGCCAACAAAAAAATACCGATTTACAGGAATAAACGTATTAGCATTAATTCTCAATTTCAAACTCGATTTAATCAGCGTAAAACCCTTATGTAAACGAATGAACCTATGGGGTAAAGATATGTAAAACACATAGAGTTAGGTTGGCGTGGATTGTTAATCTACAGTTCAAATTGATTTCTATTTTGAGCAGTTATGAAACGTCTAATCTTATTATTCTCAGCAATCATTATTGCAAGCCTAGGGTGGTTTATCACCACTCAAGATTCTACAGCCTCCGCACCACCGGAAAATTACAGAACCGAAGTTATCAGCAAAGGTAATATCCTTAATTCCGTCAGCGCAACAGGTACACTCGCGGCAGTTGATGATGTCATTGTAGGGTCGCAGCTTTCAGGTCAAATAACGCAGGTATATGTCGATTTTAACGACACCGTTGTAGCAGGCCAATTACTGGCTCAAATAGACCCAAGCACTTTTGCAGCAAAAGTATCTGAAACTCAAGCACAAGTTGATAAGACTCAAGCCGATATAAATTTACAAAAAATTGCCATTGCACGTGCCAAGGTGACATTCAATAAAGCACAACGAGATTTACAGCGTGCTGAAAAATTGTCTGCAGCTAAAAACATTTCAGAAGATGAACTCGACGATTACCAAACACTCGTCAAGCAAAACCAACTCGATGTTCAACAAGCACAAGCACAACTTGATGTACTGCACGCGACTCTGGCCTCAAACAAAGCTAGCTTACAACAAGATCAAATTAACTTATCACGTACGGAAGTTCGCGCCCCCATTGATGGCTTTGTCATTTCACGCACTATTGAAGCAGGCCAAACTGTAGCGTCGAGCTTAAATACACCTGAACTGTTTATGCTTGCTAAAGATCTTTCCATTATGGAAATTGAAGCTTATATCGATGAGTCTGATATTGGCCAATTACAAGAACAGCAAAGGGTTAATTTCACTGTGGATGCTTTCCCAGATCGTAAGTTTAACGGCGAGATCCAACAAATACGCCGTTCACCTGAATCAACGTCTGGGGTAGTGAGTTATACCGTCATTGTTTCTGCAGACAATCGTTCAGATGTTTTATTACCAGGGATGACCGCGAACTTAGATATTTCAATTGATAACGTAAGAGATATCCAGCGTGTATCCAATGCCGCACTTCGCCTAGCTACGCGCCTCAATGAAAGCTCTGATCAGCCACAGCGCCGCGGACCAATGGCATCCCTTGAAGCATTAAACCTAAGTGAGGAACAACAGCAACAGCTCAAACAACAAATGCCAAAGCGTTCAGAAGGATTCGGACCTGGCGTGGCAGAACAACGTCAAAGACAAATGCAGAAGCTCTTAGCTGATGTACTCACTGACGAACAAAAAGCGCTTCATAAAGCCATACAAAAAGGCACGGTGAGAACAGGCAACGTGCTAATACTACGTGATGGTGAGCAAATATCCGTGCCTGTGCAATTGGGCATTACTGACGGTCAATATACTGAACTATTGAAACCTGATTTAAATAATCAAATGGTCATTACTCAAATCAAAGCAGGTTCATTATGACTCCAGCGCTTGAGTGTCTTAATTTAAGTCATAGCTTTCCCATGGCCGGAGAACGCTTTCATGTACTTAAACAGATTAACCTGACCATAAAACAAGGTGAAATGGTTGCCATTATGGGGCCATCAGGATCCGGAAAATCGACCTTAATGAATCTTATTGGCTGTTTGATGACGCCTGAGCAAGGTGAAGTACGGATCCTTAACCAATCAACGCTCGGTATGGGTAAAGATGAGCTAGCAACATTGCGTCGCGATCATATCGGATTTGTGTTTCAACAATTCAATCTACTTGCACGAACCACTGCTCTTGATAATGTAAAAATGCCATTAATGTATGCCGATAACCTAATTATGGATGCTGATCAACGCGCTAAAGCATGTTTAGAGTCAGTAGGTTTAGGTGACCGCTTAGAAAATCACCCTAGCCAGCTTTCTGGTGGTCAACAACAACGTGTAGCAATCGCGCGGGCGCTAATTTATCAGCCGAATATCATACTGGCAGATGAACCCACTGGTGCACTAGATAGCCGAACCAGTAAAGACATCATGGCGTTGTTTAGAGATTTGAACAAACAAGGTAAAACCGTTGTTTTGGTCACCCATGAGGATGAAGTCGCGGCCTATGCCGACCGAATTGTCATGGTGCGAGATGGTGAGCTTCAGGTATCACCTAAAAAGCATCAGGATACAGTTCTGGAGGCAATGTAATGACTTTAGTCTATACCGCCCTACTCTCTTTAAGACGCAATCTAATGCGCTCTATTCTAACCACACTCGGCATCATCATTGGCATTAGTGCCGTTATCGTAATGTTTGCATTAGGTGAAGGTGCCCAGCGCCAAGTAGAAGCACAAATAAAAAGCTTAGGGACAAATGTTCTCATGGTGCGAGCGGCGCCAAGAAAGTCTGGCGGTGCTAAGCAAGCGGTTGGAGGGGTTAATAAACTGGAAATCTCTGATGCAAATGCCATTAAAAACGAAATTGCTGAAGTCGCTTATGTTGGTGCATCTAATGACGGCCAAGCACAAATTATATGGGGTAATCAAAATTGGTCTACGAGTATTCAAGGTACCAATACTGACTATATCGCTGCCAGTAATTGGGTGGTAGCACAAGGTCGAGAGTTTGAAGAAAGCGAAGTTCGCAGCGGTGCTAAAGTGGCCTTAATCGGTCACACTGTCGCTACTGAGCTATTTGGTGATGCTGAGTTTGCTATTGGTGAAATTATCCGCGTGAACAAGGTGCCTTTAACCATTATTGGTTTGCTACAAACCAAGGGACAGGATATGCGTGGCTTTGATCAAGACGATACCCTCATCATTCCTATTACAACCTCTAATCGCCGAGTGTTGGGTCGTGCAGATACCAATATTAACCGAGTGAATCGCCTCACCGTTGCCGTCGATAAAGCCAGTAATATGGATTATGTTAACGAAGAAATGGAGCGACTGTTGAATCAACGTCATCGAATACCCGTGAGCCAAACTAGCCCATTTGAAATTATGAACTTGTCAGCGATGCTTTCAACCCGTGCTGAAGCCAATCGAGTATTTTCAATGTTATTAGCAGGCGTGGCTGGGGTGTCGTTATTAGTAGGCGGTATTGGCGTGATGAATATTATGCTAGTGAGTGTGACTGAACGTACCCGTGAAATTGGTCTACGTATGGCAGTGGGCGCAAAACCAAAGCATATTTTGATTCAATTTCTTATTGAGAGTGTCACCTTATGTATCATTGGTGCATTAATGGGCGTGCTACTATCATTAATCGTCGTAGTCATTATGCAATATGGTGTAGGTTGGGAAATGGCACTATCCCCTACTATTATCGGGATCAGCGTGATTGGCACTGCGATCATAGGAGTGGGATTTGGATTCTACCCTGCCTATAAAGCAGCAAATCTCGATCCTATTGAGGCGCTAAGGTACGAATAATATCAATCAGGGAATAGCCGTTATTGCTATTCCCTTTTTGTATCGATAGTTTATGAATAGTTTTTCAAGAGTTCATAAAGAAGCTATATACGGAGTAACATCTAGATTGTTACAGCGGATTTATTTTCTTCTGATCGCTAAAGCGATCTGCATCAACACCTTCTTTCCAGTAACCCACAGCAAAAGTGTTTAATCTTTCAAAACCGATATCATCTTGAAGTATCGGCTTTAACGAACGAATACTGCGTGCTTCAAGCCCCATAAATACATGGGTATCTTTAGGTAAGCCTTTCGCGACTTACAATACCTTTTCCTCAAGAGAGATTGCCGCTTCATCTTCGATAAACCAGCAAGTATTGCGGGAGTCGTCATAATCCATCTCAATAATATCAGCTCGAGTCGGAATACAAATTATTGCTCTTACCTCTGCAGCTTTGTTAAATCTCGGCACAAAACCGTTTATGGCATTTACTGAGGTTAAATCCCCCACGAGCAGGTAACTATGATGACTAAAGTTAGTGATTTTCATTAATCCAGGCCCTGCAATACCAATACAGTCACCGAGCTGCGCTGCTTTCGCCCAACAAGTTGCAGGACCAATATGGCGGTTGACCACAAAATCTAATGCTAAACGGTTTGAATCTGGGTTAAAGAAACGAATGGTATATGAGCGCATAGCTGACTTTTCGTCGTTTACTGAGGGCAAGAAAACCTTTACATGAGTCCCTTCCATATCGATAGGAAACCCTTCTAAGCTTTCTCCAGTAAATATAATTCTGCGTAAATGAGGAGATAATTCGATGATATCGACAACTTGTACCGAGCGTAAATTTGGCTTTTTAGGCTTCATCTATAAATCCTCTTTAACTTGAAAAGTAACAACTGAGTTGATAAGGTCAACTATATTAAACAAGGTTGACATAGTCAACTAATTTGCAGAGGCAAATATTTTGGATAACGATACACTTTCTGACACCGTCTTCAGTATTGTACATTCTTATCGATTAGCGATGCGTTCATCACTTAAAGCCAACGAAATTGGTCTAAATGGTATGCATGTCAAATGCCTGACATTCATCAATAAAAGTCATATTTGCACCGCAAACGATATCGTGAGCTTTTTTGCCCGAGATAAAGCACAAATAGCACGCTTAATAAAAGATATGATCGATAATAAATGGTTAACGAAAGAGGCAAATCCTGAAGATAGACGCAGCCAGATTTTATCGTTAACTGATGAGGGCAGAAAATTAGCAGAGCTTATTGCAAGGACTCAGGAACAAGTGCTTAAACAAATGCAGCAAAATTTATCAACAGCAGAAGTGGCAGCCTTTACCAAAACAGCAGCAATAATCGCGGCTAATCTTAAGACATTTGAAGCAAAGGTTTAAACAATATAAAACCCAGCCGCTCGATGTTTTGATTAAGCATGAATATAAACCATTCGCCGATAGAATTTATAAAGTCATAAGCGGGCAATAATCACTCACGATATGATATTGATTCACTAGGATTAAACAAGAGCGATTAAGCCGAAGTGATTGAATCAGAGTCAGATAAACTTACTAAGACTATTTTTAGCTATTTATCCAACTCGGATCTGGCTGCCACTGTTCAATCCAGGCTGGTATTTTATCAGCAGCCATTGGTCTAGCAATACCATAGCCTTGGGCTAGCTCACAGCCCATAGATAACAACTGAGCGCCATGCTGGATACTTTCCACACCTTCGGCAATAACTTGTCGGTGGAAGGCTGAAGCCATGCTAATAACCCCCATCACAATCGCGCGGTCATCAATATCTACCAGCATGTCCCTAACAAAACTTTGATCAATTTTAAGTAAATATGCCGGTAGCCTTTTAAGGTAGGTTAATGATGAAAACCCGGTACCAAAATCATCGATAGCAAAACCTACCCCTAAATTAATGCATTGTTCCATTGTCGCTAACACTTGAACCATGTCACCTAAAGCGCTTGTTTCAAGGATCTCTAGTTCAAATGAATTTGGGCTCAAGGTGGGTCGTTGCGCTAATGCCGAAGATAATTTGGCTACAAAGTCGGTTTGTTGTAATTGAAAAGCGTCGATATTGACACTGACACACATGTCTAAACCTGCTGATTTCCATTCAGCCATTTGGGAAAGCGCTGTATTAATCACCCAGTCTCCCAATACCAAACTAATAGGATGGTTATCGATAACAGGCAGAAAATCACCCGGCAGCAGTAAACCGCGTTCAGGATGCTGCCAACGGATTAACGCCTCACACCCAATCACTTTGCCCAGCTTCATGTTTACTTTAGGTTGGTAATATAAAACAAATTCATTTTTATCGATGCCGCGCTGAATATTGTCAATATTCTCAAGTGTTGTTTGTATTGATTTATCCTGATTAACATCAAAAACATGGAAACGATTCTTACCCGTTTGCTTGGCAATATACATGGCTTGATCTGCATGACGTATCAATTGATCAGCACTAACACCATCTTGTGGATATAAAGTCACACCAATACTGGTTGAAACCCGCAATGTGATATCTCCAGACTTAATCGGACTCGTCGCAGCTTGCAACATACGCTCTAACACACGCTCGCAGTCTTCCATATTATCTAAATCAACCAACAAGGCTATAAACTCATCACCACCAATTCTGGCCAGAGTGTCGCTTTCTCGTAAAGTCTTACTCATCAATGCTGAAAGTTGAATTAACAACTCATCACCCACATCATGACCGTAAGTGTCATTGACCGCTTTAAAACCATCCAGATCAAGATAAGCGACCGCTAAGAATTGACCTCGCCTAATGGTTTGATGCATACCACTGCGGATCCGATCTGCCAACAGCACTCTATTAGGTAAATTGGTTAAAGGGTCATAATGGGCAATATGTTCGAGTTGTTGCTGGTGGCGCTTCATTGAAGTGATATCAGAAAATAGCGCCACATAGCTTTGCGTTTTCCCATTAGCATCAGAGACTGCACTAATGGTAATCAGCTCAGCAAATACATCACCATTTTTACGCTTATTCCACAGTTCTCCAGACCATTGCTTTTTCTCTAATAAAGATTTCCACATGGCACTGTAAAACGCTTTATTGTGTCGACCAGAGTTAAGAAATCGTGGGTTTTTTCCTAGTACTTCATCGCGATCGTAACCCGTAATCGTGCTAAAAGTATCATTAACATCAATAATAACCCCATTGATATCGGTAATCATGATGCCCTCACGAGCATGGGTAAACACACTGGCAGCGAGCTTCAACTTTTTTTCTATTTGTTTATTTTTAGTAATATCAATAAATTCGATAACCCGAGCCTTACGCCCTTTGTAGTCGATATTTTTACCCTTAATGGCAAGCGAATACTGTGAACCATCCTTGCGTAACCCATCAACTTCATAGCTGTGAGTATAACCTTGCTTAATTTTTTCTAACACAGTATCCAAGTACTCTGGCGCAACGAGATCAAGACCATTCATCCCTATTAGTTCTGAATAGGTGAAGCCTGTAATATCTGATAAGCCATTGTTACATTCTAGGATTTTACCTTGTTCATGAATAATAATACCACCATACGTTGCATTGCTTAACGCTTTGAAACGCTCTTCACTCTGCTGCAATGTCTTTTTAGTATCACTCAATCTTTTATTGAAACGATGTAAATATAGGATTACTGAACTAGTAATTATCAGCAGAAAAAGTGATATAAAAAATAAAGGAAATACCCACTTTGGCAGGGTATCTGGATTGGTATCATAAACAAAGCCATCTAGGTGACTAACATCCTTAACCAATTTTGCTCTGGCAAAGGTATTTGACATGTGCAGCCAGCGTTCAGGATTCATATGGCCAATTTGAATCAGATCGGGCACGATAAGTTTTCTTATTGCTGACGCTTCATACAATAAATGCTCACGGGTTTTACTTACCTCATATTGAGCCATCATTAAGTCTATGATTTCTTCAGGATTATCCATCGCATATTGCCAACCTTTGAGTGTGGCTCGTCGCATGGCCTCCACACGAAGCGGGTAATTCTCTACTTCCGCTTCAGAAGTAAATAAAATATCACTGTAAAAATCGACGCGATAAGTTACAGGATCAATAATGTTATAAGGGATGTTGAGCTGTTCTAGAACGAAGGGTTCATTGGTAATATATGAATTAAATGCATCAGCCTTACCTGAAATTAAGTCTTCAAGCTGGAAACTACTAGGCAAAATATCCAACTGCGACAACTCAATACCTTCATTAACTAACATCGTCAGAAAATCCGCATCTTTATCTTTGTTAGCCAACATAACTTTTTTACCAATTAAATCATGGGCAGAACGAATACCTGACTGTTTTAGCGTAAGTAATATAGATGGGGAATGTTGAAAAATAGCAGCAAGAGCAACCAGAGGTTTCCCTTGTAAACGCTCATAAAGCACCTCACTGTTTCCGACACCGTATAAGGCATGCCCAGATAAGACTTCTGCTACAGGAATATGCTGTGGATCTCCTGACCTTAGCCGTACATCAAGGCCTTCATCTTTATAAAAGCCTTTCTCTATGGCGGCGTAGTAACCTGCAAACTGAAATTGATGATGCCAACGTAATTGCAGATAGATGATGTTGTCTTCGACAGAGCGGTTTTCAGCAGGATTGTTTTTAACAGAGATACTTGTTACTGGATTTTTTGTAGAAAAGTCGTCTTCAGAAGAAGCATTCGCAAGTAGCGATGATGAGGGCAGCAAAGCAAATATGATGAATAGCAGATATAACAAGTTTGCACATTTATTAGATGAGAAATGTAAGTATTTATTTAGCCGGATAACACCTTTCGACATACTGAATACCTTAGCGATAATCTAGATCCATACGCTATGAAACTTTCATCTAAACCGTTAATGAGTTCATCCTGAAACTATGACACTAACGATACCGATATACAGGGAGAGTGATACTGTAAAACAAACGAAAAATAAATATTTAGTATTTCATCCTTGATATAAAATCCAGCCAATCTATAAAGTGTTATGTCACTTAGTCTTAAAATTTGCTGAACTACATTGAGTATAGAAGATAAAAAATCCTTAGCAATTAGACTTTTGGTACAAAATTTCAAAAAGGTGAGAATCCCCGCAAAAAACTCAATCGACGACAATCAAACTTAGAACGAAGTCATTTTACGTAAATATCTTATAAAAAATGGCTGAAATATATAAAGAGCATTTAAGATTATCTCTCAAGTATTTCAGCCTTTTTGTCTCAGGCTTACGATAATATACGCCACAATCAGTCACGATGACCTAGTTTCTTACTAAGCCAGTTTGGACTTGAAAAAGGCCAATGTTCTCGACCAAGCGAGTTGTGCATTTTGTTCATCATAGCGCCCGGTCGAATCATTGTGGAAACCGTGCTTCGCTTTGGGGTACATATGCATTACATAATCAACATTCGCAGCCTTTAAATCAGCCTCATACTCAGGCCATGAAGCATTCACACGTTCATCTAATTCGCCGAGTTGGATCATTAACGGCGCTTTAATATTGGCTCTAAGCTCTTTACTTGCGGGTGTTCCATAAAATGGTACGCCAGCATTAATCAGGTCGCTCTCTATTGCGGCTAGGTAATTAACCATATAACCACCAAAACAAAACCCCACAGCGCCTAACTTTCCATTAGATTGCCCATGAGCCTTTAAGAATTTGGCAGCAGCTACAAAGTCATACTGAATTTTTTCACGATCAAGAGTGCGCTGCATCGCCCTACCTTCGTCATCATTGCCAGGGTAACCCCCAAGCGGAAACAACGCATCTGGCGCAAATGCAATAAAACCGGCTTTAGCTAATCGGCGAGCCACATCTTTAACATAAGGGTTTAAGCCTCTATTCTCATGTACCACCAGTACCACAGGAAATTTGCGGTTGTCATTGTCAGCATCTTTGGTCGGCATAACTAAATAGCCGCGCCCTTCCCCGTGGCCTTGCGGCGATGGGAAGTTCTGATAACTCGCGTTAATATCTTCATCATTGAACGACACCTGCTCCGCTAATGCGTAGTTAGGCATCAATGCACCTGTCAGCACTGTCATTGAGTAACCCAGCGCAACTAGACCTGCTAATTTATTCATAAAAGTACGACGATCCATCCCTCCATGGGCATATGAGTCATACCAATCAAAAGCTTCTTCTGGAATATTATTATTTTTCATACTGTTACCCGAAATAAGTTTGCGATTTATTTATACTGTCATGTGAGTTTTTGATTAGATTCACTTGAACAGCTAAATGCGAATAATAATCAAAAATCTAATAGCCTGAATTAATATGCGGTAACTATGATTAAAAAGCAAACAAAGGCGATAATATGAAAAATAAGACAGTAATGGAAATGTGTAGGAAGATCGTCAACGCTTAATAAACTATGATTGAGACAATCTAATTAACATCACCAACCTTCAGCTTCAAAACGTGCAACTCTGGCCTCTGCCTCGGTGCAGTGGGTCACTAATACCAGCTCAGATAGTGTGATGCTTGGAGTCTGTGTAATCAGACGAACCAACTTTTCTTCTAGGGTTTCTAATTTATCAGCATGTCCCAATAACCCAGTTTCAATCTTGTTAATAAGATAATGAAACTCACCATAGCCTTTTTTGTTGAGCTTCTTTGATATTTGCTGATGGGTTGTCAGGTGTGCGGCAAAGGATTGTATATTGATAGCATCACCGGTAATCCCCCAATTTCTTGAGCGACGCACACGTTTAAGTTCGCAATGACATTGCACTGCTATGGCTTTGGCTTCTTTGGCTGTATCTCCACCTATCCGATGGATCAGAGAAGGAAGTGCGATGGTAATATCTTCATTCATATGGGGTTGAATAGTTGACTCAATATCGTTAATTCAGTGCTTATTATACCTTGCTGTCGATAATCATAAAGCTAACGCGTTCTGCAGTTAATTTCGCAATCAGTTTAACCCGCTGTAGTGGTGCCAAACAGCCATAATAACTGAGAAGATATTAGAGATATCAAAGAGAAGATAAGGCAAAGTGGCTATCAAATTTAATAGCCACACAGATAAACTAATCTATCACCTTGGCTAGATCCTCAATAATATTCAGCGCATTTTCTAACTGCGCTTTAGCAAGGTATGGCGCTGGCCCGAAGCGTAATTGGTCACCGCGGCTATCACACAATATTCCTCGTTCTCCTAGGCTAGACACCCACTGATTCGCTTTTGAGCTAGTTAAAGATAGAAAGCCAGCATTATTTACTCGTTGGTGAGTTGGCAGAGCTAAACAGTCATCACTCAGTCCCAAAGCTTCAATCCCTTGCCACAACAACGTAATTTGCTGCTGACTTATCTCCCTCAACTTAGTATCAGTGAGTTTGTGCGCTTCAAAAAAGTCAAAAACTTCTGCTGCGCGGTAATGACTGGTGGGATCATAAGTCGAACCGGCAAATGCGCTTTGCCCCGTTCCATATCCCACCTTCCCAGGTGCTTGATTAAGTACATCAAACTCGGCATACCAGCCCGTTATTATTGGACTAGCTTGATAACCCTGAGGGATCCGTAGCATGCAATTGCCCTCACCTGCTTGGCAATACTTATAGCCACCAGCAACCACAAATGCCGATGTTAATTGCCAAGACTCAAGATTAAATGGCACCACATTGAGTGCATGATAAGCATCCACCAAACAAGGTATATTCAAACTTTTCGCCGCGTTCGCCACTAAACCTACATCATTAAAAATCTCACTGGTGCCAAAAAACACTGCAGATACCATCACGGCGTCAGTGTCATTATCAAGCTGACTAATAATGCGTTCGGCTAAAGTGTTGCTGGGATTAACCGGCACCACTTCAATACTGACATTAAGATCTTTTAAACGGTTTAACTGTCGACGTAACGAATGGAATTCCCCATCGGTAGTGACAATTTTAATGGGTCTATTGAGTGATTGTTTAAAGCAATTAAGATCGGATAAAAAGCGCAATATCAGCTCATGAGTTGAGGAACCTAGCGCAATTTGAGCTTGTGGCTCACCCAGTAATCCTCGATAAAATTGTCGAACTCTATCAGCTTTTTCAAAGGCAAGTTGCCACTTGTCATCAATATGTTTCGCTGCATCATCAAAGCATTGCAACATGCCTCGCTTTGCCACATCAGGCCATGCTTGATGCGAATGTCCCGACAGTAAAATACGTTCACTCACCTTAAAGCTTTCATAGTGAGGCTGCAGTGTTAGCGCAATATCATTAGACATGGTGCTTATCTCCAAAGCATGAGGTTATTATTGTTATGGGTTAAATCAATTGATACAAAAATAAAACTATATTAGTGTGATTAAAGGTGTGTTCTTAGCTCAAAAAGCTCAGGAAAAAAGCTAATATCAAGGGCTTTTTTCAAGAAGGAAACCCCTGAAGAGCCACCAGTGCCCATTTTATTACCGATAATGCGTTGCACTGTATACATGTGCTTAAAACGCCACTGCTGAAAACTGTCTTCAATATCAATCAGTTTTTCGGCGAGTTCATAGAGCTGGAAATGTTCATCAGCATTTTGGTACACACCTAACCAAGCATTTAATACACTGTCATTGCGGCTGTAAGGCTGGCTAAAGTCTCGGTTTAACTGCGCTGACTCAATGATTAGCCCTCTATCATGTAAGGCTTGCAAGGTCACATCATATAAACTTGGCGCATCAAGGATTTGTTTTAGTTCTTGATATGTTTCAGGATCGCTTTCATGCACCTTTAATAATGATTCATTTTTGTTACCCAATAAAAACTCAACTTTACGATAACCAGCGGACTGAAAGCCTGATGAATGCCCTAATGCATCACGAAATTTCAGGTAATCCACAGGCGTAAGGGTTGACAGAATATTCCAGGATTGGGTTAACTGATTAAGGATTTGTTTAACACGAGAGATAACTTTGAATGCATGGCCAAAATCTCCCTGTTGAATGTTAACGACCGCAGCACTTAGCTCATGCCCAGCAAGCTTTAGCCAAAGCTCACTTGTTTGATGGATAACGACAAACAACATCTCATCATGTTGATCAGATAGTGGCTGCTGCGCCGATAAGACTTGGTTAAGTTTAAGGTAATCACCATAGGACATATCATCTTTAAAATCGGTATGGATATCATCTTCCATCGCTCGGTAATTACTGTGCGGACAGCTCATACTCATCACTCCTGTAATTATTTTTATTTATCGCCAACTTTTATTTAATCATGATCACCTACTTAAGTCAGTGCAGGCGAAATATTAAACATACTATCGACTGTATGTTTGAGTTAACAGTCCGAGTACAAACTAGAGAGGCTGCGAGTTTAAGCCTGTAAAGCGCTTTTCAATCATGGGATTAAATATCCAATAAATACTTATTTTCAAAACAATAGATACTTAGACTTGTGTCAATATCATCGCGAAAAATTCAATTTGTTTGTCATTCATAAAGTTGATGCATATCCAAAGCCCTATAATACTCACGCTTATAGTGATGCGTATGGGATAAATCATTAAAAAAATGAGAGAAAATCATTATTACGCCTTGCTTAGCAAACGTAACTTAGAGACTGACAATGTCATTACAACCAATAATGAATAGCATCATGATTTAGTTTGGTATTTGGTCGTTGAAATGAAGCATATTTTCTAGTCGAGATAAAACCTCTTTTAACGCTATAATGCCCCGCATTCATCAGCGTGTTGTCATTGATATTTGACCAATTTAACGCCTTTATTTAACTGTACGAAGTAGAACTGACTCATGAGCCCAGAACGTTTAGCCCGAATAAATCAAATGCTTGATAATCGCCAAATCGACTTAACGATTTGCCTTGATAAAGTCCATAAAACCCAAAATATTGCCGCAGTGGTTCGTACAGCCGACAGTGTTGGTATTCATCAAATTCATGCGGTGTTACCCGATAGCAGTTTATGGGTTTCTGGCAATACAGCTTCTGGGAGCCAGCAATGGGTAGATACCGTTAATCACCGCACATTTGATGACGCAAATAAGATATTTAAACAACAAAAAATGCAGGTGTTAAGCACCACATTTTCTGATACTGCAGTGGACTTTCGTGAAATAGACTATACCCGCCCAACAGCGATAGTGATGGGGAATGAACATGATGGTGTTAGCCAAGAAGCGATAGAATCATCAGACCAACACATCATCATTCCTATGGTTGGCATGGTGCAGTCCCTTAATGTATCTGTTGCTGCAGCTTTAGTGATGTTTGAAGCTCAGCATCAACGCCAGAAAGCCAATATGTATGGCACTCGTCAATTAGATCACCAATACTGCCAAACCATACTATTTGAACAAGGTCATCCTATTTTTGCTAAAGCATGTCGTAGAAAAAACATCCCTTATCCAGCAATAGATGAACTCGGCCAAATCGAAGCTAACGAAGATTGGTGGCAGCGAATGCGTGCACCGTATCAAAAAGAATTAGTGGGTGAATAGATCTAAAGCCTGAAAACAGTAGAACCAATCAGAAAAATCTGACGTTATATGCCTAACGAGAACATGGATGTTCTGTTTTGATTGAATACTGTTTTATTGAGCACTGTTTATATTGAGTAAATATAAGTATTTAACCTAAGTAGTCATTCTCTACAATAAGCGCAAACAGTAACCCTACTTCTACTTCTACTTCTACTTCTACTTCTACTTCTACTTCTACTTCCACTTCCACTTCCACTTCCACTTCCACTTCCACTTCTACTTCTATTCAATTATCAATAATGGCTCCAAAGTAAACCTAGTGTAAATTATAAAAAATTAAAAATTTTTTATTGCACATAAAATCAGCCACTTAAGAAAATCTCGCCTTCCCCACTATCATGATATAAAAACCACTATTCCATGCATATAAAGTCATAGTCATAACCTTACTTATAAGGTTAAGTTCATTTAATCAGCATATCTATTCATTAAGTCCTTCAGTTAGAACATAAATTCAAGCCAATACTATTTTGTTACATTTATTTTACAAATGTAACAACTACAGATACATTGATCGTCGCAGCGAGAGATCTTAGAGTTTTAATCTGCAAAAAATATAATAAACAATTAATTATCCTGACTAACATGGAAGACAGTTATGACTACACGTAAAGTAACAACAGTATTAAGCCTGTCTGTGCTCGCACTTTCGATATCAGCAAGTGTAAATGCAGCTCCTTCTTTTAACCCAGCCTTGCATAGTAATGCATCAAGACTCACCAACGAAAACCCACTCCCTAAACGATATATTGTTAAGTTTAAAACAGCGAGCGCTGTAGCTGCGGGCTTCTCAATATCTTCTAATCCTATTGATGATGCACAATATGTACCGAGATCTAACGAAGTCTTCTCACATTTTCGCGCACTTAATAGCGTCGCAGCGAAAGAAATGAAGCGTATAGGACGCAGTAATAGTTACTCCGTCAAACTCGACAATAAAAATCTACAATCACTCAGATTTCGTGCAGATGTTGATTATGTTGAAGAAGATTTACCGCGTCGTTTACTCAGTGAATCAACACCATGGGGTCAAACCTATGTCGGTGCTACGGCACTGAGTGACAGCCAAGCAGGCAATCGCACCATTTGTATTATTGACTCTGGTTACGACCTTGGTCATAACGATCTCAATGCAAATAATGTTACTGGCACCAACAACTCTGGTACCAATAATTGGTATGAACCTGGTGCAGGTAATGCTCATGGTACTCACGTAGCAGGAACAATTGCCGCCATTGCAAACAATGATGGTGTCGTTGGGGTAATGCCAAATCAAAATGCCAATATTCATGTCATCAAAGTATTTAATGCTTCTGGTTGGGGTTACTCGTCAGATCTCGTTGCAGCAGTTGATATTTGTGTCAGCAACAATGCCAACGTAGTCACCATGAGTTTAGGGGGCGCAGGTTCAAATAATACCGAAAGAAATGCCCTTGCAGCTCACGAAAGTGATGGTGTTTTATTGATAGCAGCTTCGGGTAATGACGGCAACTCAACCCTAAGTTATCCAGCCTCATACGATGCGGTAATGTCTGTTGCTGCTGTTGATAGCAACAAAGATCACGCAGCATTTTCTCAGTACACTGCACAAGTTGAAATTTCAGGGCCAGGTGAAGCGGTACTGTCTACCGTTACCCGTGGTGAAGGCCGATTAGCTGATATTACCGTCAATGGTCAGTCTTATTTTGACAATGGTGTCGTACCTCATAATCGTTATGTTTTGTCAGGTTCAAACCACGTAAGCACGCCTTTCATCGGTAGTGTGACTGGTATTCTTGCAGAGTGTTCAGTCAGTGGTAGTAACTTTAACTGTGGCAATATGAGCAATAAAGTATGTCTGGTTGAACGTGTGGGTAATCAAGGTTCAACTTACCCTGATATTGATGCAGTTAAAGCATGTGAAACTGCCGGTGCTAGTGCCACTATCGTCTACAGTAATAGCGCTTTACCTGGATTACAAAATCCATTCTTAGTCGACAGTAATAACGAAGCACCGATAGTATCTGTGTCAGTTGACCGTGCTACTGGTCTTGCACTTCGTAACGAAATCGGCAGTTCTGTTACTGTCGCCAATACCGATAATGAAGATTATGAGTATTACAATGGCACATCTATGGCAACGCCGCATGTTTCAGGGGTGGCAACCTTGGTATGGAGTTATCATCCTGAATGTAGTGCTACACAAGTTCGCGCTGCATTGAATGCTACAGCTGAAGATTTAGAAACTGCTGGTAGAGACAACAAAACAGGGTTTGGTTTAGTCGATGCTGTTGCAGCTAAAACTTATCTCGACGCATCCTGTAATGGTCCTACCGATCCAGGTAATGGTGGCGGTGATAGTGTTTTAGTGAATGGTGTTGCTAAAACAAACCTAGCAGGGGCGAAGAGTGAAGAGTTATTTTACTCAATCGAAATTCCCGCTGGTGCAACCGACTTAAGCTTTTCAATGAGCGGCGGTACAGGCGATGCAGACTTATATGTACAGTATGGCGCAGCGCCTACAACAGCTAGCTATGATTGCCGTCCTTGGAAAGGCGGAAATGTAGAATCTTGCCCTATTACTACACCGCAGACAGGGACTTACCATGTCATGGTTCAGGGTTATAGTGCATTTAGCGGCGTAAATCTGATAGCTAATTTCACTGAAGATACGGGTGGTGGAACTGGCGGCGGAACAGGTGGTCCAGCAACTTACACGAATAATACTAGTTATAGCATCCCAGATAACAACGCGACTGGGATAACCAGTGCTATATCTGCAGCTAGAACAGGTGATTCAGGTACAGTGACAGTGAAAGTAAACATTAGTCATACCTATATAGGTGACTTGCAAGTTGAGCTTCACAGCCCTACAGGTCAAATTGCAGTATTGCATGACAATACTGGTGGCAGTGCTAACGATATCAATAAAACTTATACCGTTGATATGTCTGGTGTTGAATCTGCTGGTGACTGGGAACTCAAAGCCGTAGATAGTGCTAGAAGGGATACGGGAACTATTAACTCTTGGGAGTTAAGTTTCCTGTAATCACACCTTAAGTCATGTGTTTACGACAAATGCCTATCAGCTAAAACTGGTAGGCATTTTTATGGTCAATTTATAATACGATAAATTAATGTTAACTAATGATCTTCAAGCGCACTTCCACTCACCCTATCCCTTATATCCCATGCGATTAAAGTATCAGTAAAAAATCACACTAAACGATTAAGCCTAACAACCACTTACTGATTACAGCTTAATTTTCTTGCGAATGGTGACCATATTTTTTAAGGCTCCACTTAAGCAACAGTGGCCCAATGAGGGTGGTGATAGCGATGATGACCACTAACTCCGTAAACAATTTATTATCGATAATATTCATCTGTCTGCCCATTTCAGCAAAAACTAAACCCACTTCCCCACGCGGTACCATAGCACTGCCAACAATGAGTTTTGTTTGCCAGTTTCCACCAGCCAAGCCACCTGCAAGTAATTTACTCATAACGGCTAGCAACGAAATCCACATCAACAACAGTATTCCGCTAGCACTATAATCAAGTTGACTTAAATCTAAACTGATACCCACATAAACAAAAAATATTGGCGTAAATACATCGACTAATGCTTTGGTTGAGACTTCCATCTTATGAGTAAAAGCAAAGGGATTAACAAAATAGCGGTTTAACGGCGAGATAAATTGCCTGCTTAATGCCAACCCAACGGCAAAACCGCCGAGTAATGCGGGGGCACCAAATAAATGCGCCGCCCAAGCGAAAAAGCAAACCAAAATCATGGTAATAATCACTTCATAGCCTGAATTATCATTAACGGGTTTTAACGCTCTAGCCAAATACAATAATGCCCGAGCCAAAGGAGGGGTGAAGATTAAAAACATCAGCACTTTGATAATGAGGTATAAGGTACTCATTACATCGAACACGCCATTACTGGCAAAGTTAAACAAAATACTCAGTAATATCACGCCACTAATATCATCGAAAACCGCAGCACCTAAAATAATATTTCCCACTGTTGTTTTAGCATGGTTAGCTCTCACCAAAACACTTAAGGAAATACCGATACTGGTTGCCGTTAGCGCGCAGCCTAGAAAAATAGCGGTAAATGTCGAGTCTGTAAGATAATAAGCGCTGCTCAGTCCCATCACTATCGCAGGAATAATAATGCCCAGAATGGCAACACTCATCGCGCGACTTCCCGCTTTATGTAGCCCCTTAATTGACGTTTCGCAGCCTATGGAAAACAGTAATAAAATAACCCCTAATTCAGCTAACACGGTCAACGTGGGATGAGGAGTAATTACGCTCAGTAATGAAGGTCCTAATAACAAGCCCGCAAATATTTCTCCCACGACCACAGGTAAGCCTAACCGCTGAAAAACACCACCAAAAAGTTTGCCTAAAAACAGAATCAAACATAGAGAAATAACAAACTGGTCAACACTCATATGCCCTCTACATTCATTATTGTTATAGAACAAATATTGAGCGCTTTAATGATGAAGATCAAGGCTAAATGTCAACCATTTGCTATGTTAAATTAACAGCTAGGAGGAAATAAACATGGATAAGTTATTTATCATTTCACAGAAACATCAACAGCAAACCAATGCCATAACTGAGGGGATGGCGTTAGCAACAATGTTGGAATTAAAACCTGAAATCATGTCCTATTGTTACGAGTCATTAAGTGGAGATGCCTACTATAATCCACGTATTGCAGCAGTGGTACGAGCAGAAGTACTTGCAGAAGATAGTGCATCAGTTAAGCAGCAACTCAGTGATCTCAATGCCAGTAATACGTTATTTACCAATATTTGGTGTAAGAACTTATGTGAGCATGCTTGCGAGTATGTGACAGCAGATAAATACGCCATGATGGTTAAGTCTATCCATGAAACGGCAAATTTTCTTCCTATGGACTGGCAACTTACTCGCCATACCAAAGTCCCGTTAATGTTACTGAGTAACAATCCACTTAATCGAGCTGAATCAATTTTAATGGCGGTAGATTTGGGCAGTGATAATACCTCAAAACGAGCCTTAAACCGCACTGTTATAGCTCAAGCACAACGACTGGCCACAGCGACAGGGTTTGACTTACACCTCGGCTATGTCATCCGTTTACCCAAAATACTCCGCGATATGGATCTGGTGAATAGTCGCACCTTAGTGAAAGAGGCCTATCAACGATACCAACTGGAAATTGAGCAATTGGGACTCGATAAAGATCATGTGCATATTATGGCTGGAACAGCAGACCTGTGCCTGTTTGAATTAAGTTGCCGCTTGAAAGCCCAATATTTAGTGATGGGCGCCCGTCAGAAACAAGGCATTCTTGGCTTAGTGTTAGGTAATACCGCAGAGTCAATTTTAACGCGGATCAGAAGTAACGTGTTAGTGGTCCCCCAACGAACTGAAGCTTGATAAATTAATAGGTACAGGAGAGAGAGAAAGGGAGAATTTAGAGTTGAGCAATGGCAGTGTCTCTAATGGGCAAGTGAACTTCGGGATAAATACGTTAGCCATAACAAACAAGCAAATAACAAGGTTGTAGCGGTGTTTTATCAGCTTTAACTGATTACTGTGATATTTGGGCGATTCAAAGATTGAATAATGCCAATAAACTATCTAGGATCAACATATCTGATCGCCAACAAGAATTAACGTAATGACCACTCAGCTTTATTTTATCTACGACTCACATTGTCCTTGGAGCTATGCAACCACACCTTTGGTGAATACATTGCAGGAAGCTTATCCAGAAATGACTGTAAACTTATTACATTGCGCGAATTTCATCGGCAAAGACAGTGCTGGCGAAGAGCAAATGGAAGCAGCAGCAAGAATGAGTGGACTTAAGTTTGGCAGAGATCATATTCGTTATGCAAACAGCCCTAAAAACTCAGTCAAAACAGCAAACTTGATGGGCTGGATCCAAAGTAAACAAGCGGTCAAACAGCTGCCAGTGCTGAATGCTATTCAAAGAGCACACTTCATTGAAGGTAACCCGCTAGACAACAAACACGATTTTAATGCCATCGTTGAAAAGTTTAAGCTATCACCATCAAATAAAGTTTTTAAAGATGAGCTCAGTATGGATGCTGAATACGTACTTGAAGATATTGCTGAAATCCAACAAATCATTGGCACTAATAGTTTTCCTGCAATCATCATTACCGTTAATGATAATGCGATCTTTGTCGACCACTCAAAATACATCAGTAGTCCTCACAGTGTAGTGGCTGCAGTTGAGCAAGAAATCGCTGCATTCAAAAAGTAATATCATTGCTAAGAAAAATAACAAAAACCACGGTATTTACCGTGGTTTTTTGTGTCTAAAAGGTTCTATTCCACGTTAATAGCAGCTGCGCACTAATTTAACCTATGACTAACTTATTCATATAACCTCTTGTTTAACCTTAATGAAACAACAAGGTTTACAACAGTACACTTACCCCATTTCGCGAATTCTCAGGCTAGGATGAGATGTTCTGTTAGAATACCGCGCATATTGACATGACTCATTTGGGATCCATGAAAGAATTTATCATCATTGGCGCGGGACAGTCTGGACTGTCTATGGCTTACAACCTTTCCATTAATAATAAAGATTACCTTATTTTAGATGCGAATGAGCACATTGGCGCACCTTGGCTAAAGCGCTGGGATTCTTTAAAACTGTTTACCCCAACAGAGTATAACCATCTCCCAGGTATGCCATTCCCTTTCCCAAAAGGTTATTACCCCAACAAGTATGAAGTGGCAGAGTATTTAAAGAGTTATGTCGAAAAATTTTCAATGCCGATTGAGTTCAATCAACGCATCACCTCGATAAAGAAAGTGAATGGCATCTTTGAAATAACCAGTGCTACTGCAAGTTATAAAGCCAAGCAAGTGATCATTGCCACAGGGCCTTTCCATACGCCGTTTACACCGCCTTGCCACGCAGATATTGCAGCTGACATCACCCAATTGCATAGTGAAAACTATAAGAGCCCTGCTCAACTGCAAGATGGTGATTGTTTAGTGGTTGGCGCGGGCGATTCTGGCGTACAAATTTTATCAGAAATAGCCGAAACAGGACTTACGGTTCACTTCTCTGGCACTGATAACATTAAAGCTATTCCACAGTCATTTTTGGGTAAAACCCTTTGGTGGTGGTTCACTAAGATTGGCTTTTTATCGGTGACGCGTTATAGCAGAATTGGTAAGTGGCTCAGTAAAGGTGTGCAGCCCGTTATTGGTACCGATGTAAAATCACTGTTAGCAAAAGACAATGTGATTCATATGGGCAGAACATTATCGGCAGATGAAAGCAGTATTACCTTTCAAAAAGGCAGTATTAGCACTATCAAAAATGTTATTTGGGCGACAGGTTTTAAACCTAACTTCTTTTGGATTGAAGATATCTCATTCGATGAAATGAACTACCCAAGTAACTACCGTGGTGTAAGCAGTGATGTTGAGGGGTTATATTTTATTGGCCTGCCTTGGCTATACACTCGAGGCTCTGCAACGTTAGGCGGTGTTTGGAAAGATGCCCAATATCTCATGACACATATTCTAGAAAAGAAATAACTCAGATAATCAGATCCCTGATATTCAATCATATCAGGGATTGATGTTTAGCTAGGTCGAATTACCAATAACCTAGCTAATACTTAATCTAACTAATACCTTGCACTTGAGAAGCTAACAACCAGATTGCCAGCGCAAAGAATATCAGCCCCATAAACTTGTTTTGATAGGTTCTAAACTTTTCATTTTTCAGCAAAGGTTTGCCTAGACTCCCCACTAAAGCCACCAGCAACAAATTAAACAATAACCCCATCAAATTCAACTGCAGGCTTAACACTAACATCAGCTCAAAAGCACTCTTAAAAAAGAATATAGTAAAAATAAATATTACAACAGCTGCAGTAGTTAAAGTAATTTAGGTTTTTGGGTAATCGGTTACTGCAGCTTTATCAAACACTCTGGTTTATCAATTAATCCATCCAAAACACTCGGGAAATAACCTAGTCTTATTAGCTGTTCAATCAAATTATGTTCTGAAATCCCCTCTACAGGATAAAGATTAATATGCTCTATTCCTGATAGATATTCAGAATTTCTTTTATCGAGTATATGTTGAGCCCCATATAAAACGTGAAAACAAATATTTTCATTATTTTTTAATATGTGTGGCCGTAAATCGAGCACACTTTTAGAAAAAACCTGCTGTCTTTTAACAAATAGTTTACCTCTTGGATCCTTGTCCAAAAATTCAGAAGTCAAATTAAAAACAGATGAAAAAGTGCTAACACAAGTTGCATTTAAGGCTATTCCATACCTTACTGCAGCAAAACCACCAGCTGAAGAGCCAATAACAATTACATTTTTAGAATTTAACTTTTTAATCTGTTCCTTTAAATATAGAACTGCACCATCAAAACCATTTTCAACAGATTTAAGCCCGTGATTAAAAAAAGAACGGTTGAAATCTCTTAAATAAATTGAACTGATATTACGTTCAGCGAAAAAACGATCTATTGAAGGAAGAGGTATAGAAGCTCTATGAGCAAGCCCTGTGAATAAAATAACAACAGTATCAGAATTTTCAGCCTCTGCTATGGTTACCTCTTCAAATTTATCATCAATAATTTCTCTTTTTAAATGATGAAACTCAGGTAAATAATGATAAATATTATCCTTTCCTTTGCTAATGTTTTTTAATAATTTTAGCTCCTCCTCATCAAAAAGTTGTAGCAATATCCCTTCAGCAACATTACTTATCTCAATATCTTCATTGGAAATATTTACAGTTGCCCATTGCTTTAAGATTAAAATATATTTAGGTTCTAGCGATAGAGTTAGTGCAAATTGAAACACTTGATAAGGTAATTTATTTTGTTCAATTTTTATAGAAATATAGTCAATCGCAAATTCTATTTTATTAATTTGATGAAAAAAATCAATTACTCTAACAAAGAAATTAGGTTTTCTCCCTAACGAATCAAAACTTTCACAAGCTACACGAACCAAAAGCTCATCTTCAGATAATACTGCAAAATTAAATAAAACATGTTGCAAATGAGCATTTTCGAGAGATTGAGAAGGAATGTTAGGGATAATAGCCTTAGCTTCATCTAAGTTGGAGCTATTTATATAACATTGTAGTAAGTGAATCCACCAAATAGGACCTAACGGTAACTCTCTAGTTAAAAAAATTAATTGCTCTATCTGTGATGATCTATCATCTAAATAAACAGCAAGATGGTATTTAGCTTGTCGAATTAAAACCTCATTCGAACAAAACTCAATTAGCTGCTGTATATGGTACTTTGCTGCATCAATATCATCTAATTCTAAATAAATAAGAACCAAGTCAAAAAGTATCGCTGATCTATTTGGATGGTCCTTGTTAATTTTTGATAATTTCTTTAGTCCTTCAACGGCACCAAAATTTTTCAAAAAATAACGAGCTTCTAGCCTTAACCATTGAATTTTCAACTTATCATTTTTACTAAAGCCATTTAGTAGAAGTGATAACTTATCAAAGTCTTTTTCATTTAAAAGTTTATACCCTTCTTTTATCATTTCCTTCAAAATTAACGCCTTTTGTACAATGAATAACCACCTTAACTCGAGTTAGAAATAATAACACTCAACAAACAAAAAGCCTACATAGCAGCAACAGCAAGCTCAACACCTAAAATAAAAAACCATTGATTTAAATAATTAAAACATAAACTTAAACAATAAAAACATCACTTTAGGTACAATTTATATTGTATTAAACCAAATAGATCTAACTGTCGAAAATAATAATTTTTTGATTGTAAAATCTATCGGACCATTTAAAGCATTCCTGAGGCCATCAACGTACCAAAAACTATGGAGTCATAGTGAATTCTTCTGACAAGTTGGAAACTTATCAAGAATCAAAGAAGACATTGCTAAGAGATTTTCCACATAAAAGTAAGCTAAGTGACATTGAATATTTTAAGGGTTCAAGGCCTTTTACTGTATAAAAAATAACTATTCATATTCTCTATTAAAGCGCAAGGATAAAACTTAATGTTATAAAAATAGAAGTTCTATTATTCATCAATATTATTACAGGTTATCTTCTAAAAAAATAAAAATAGTGAGCAAATAACGGTATAAAAATATCAATAAGAAAACTCAATAGAGTAAGATCATTTTAGTATAAGAATACAACCGATGACTGCATTTCTATATAAGCTGTAACGGACTAATTAACTATTTTATTTGAGATTAATGAACCTAACTAATACCTTGCACTTGAGAAGCTAACAACCAGATTGCCAGCGCAAAGAATATCAGCCCCATAAACTTGTTTTGATAGGTTCTAAACTTTTCATTTTTCAGCAAAGGTTTGCCTAGACTCCCCACTAAAGCCACCAGCAACAAATTAAACAATAACCCCATCACATTAAGCAGTAGGCCTAAAGCTAACATCTGCTCACCAGAACTAGCACTAAGCTGGGTAGAAACAAACTGTGGCAAGAACAACACGAAAAATATCAGCGCTTTGGGATTAAGTAGGTTACTGAATACCGCTCGGCGATAGAGTAATTTAGCCAGATTATTCTGCTGCTTAATTTCTGGTGCATCAGCCGCGCTACTGCGCATGCAGTCCCAGCCCATTTTCAATAAATAAGCGCCGCCCAGAACACGTAGCACTTCTAATGCCATCGGGTTCATCGCCACTAATGCAGAAACCCCCATTGCAGCCAGTAGGGTTAAAATCAGTCCTGAAGTAGCATTGCCAAAGCTGGCATATACGCCCACTTTGCGGCCATAACTCAGGCTAGAACTGGCGATCAAAAGCATGTCAGGCCCCGGAATTAACAATAAGGCGACGACAGTGGTTAAATAAACAGGAAGTAAAGCCAGATCAATCATGATAAATACACGCTATTGATTAAACAGCCGCGGATTCTACAGTTATCCAACATGAATAAAAGTCATCTTGTGTATAAATGAGAGCTAGCGATGGCAGAGTTTGTTTACAGGGAATATTAGGGGACGCTGTAAGTTGCGATATGAGAGGGTAAAAATCAGCTTTAGTGAATAAAAACCAACGGTGATAGCGGCTTTTTGCTTTATCTAAATAGGATAAAGCAAACACAAAACCTATTGTTTATTGGCAGCATACTTCATCAAATTGATATATGAATCCACATAAAAACTATCGCGGTTATTCGCTAAAAACGCTAATAACTCAGCATGTGCTTTGGAAGACACCGATAAGTAATCTCCCCCTACTCCATGGAATACAATATTGACCAATAAGGTCTCTGAAGAAGCATTTCTAATATAATCGATTAACTCCTCTCCTGTTTCTCCTTCAGGATAAATTATCGGTGAAAATCGCTTGTCTGCACCATGGCCTTTTATCGCAGTAAATAGGTGGCTAATTTCACTGAGGTATTCTTGCCCGTCGACGAGCAAATCACCACAAGGAACGGTATAAGTTCGTTCTAATTTACCATCAATGGCTTTAAGGAAAGTATTGGCAAGAGTCAGCTCTTCAACCAATTGGCCCACGCTGTAACTATCAAGATCATGATGCGCAGGTACCCACTCCCGATTGGGTAATGATGCTCGACAAGGGTGATACATGCTGTGGTTACCCAGTTCATGGCCATCTTTAACAGTCGCTCGCCATTCAGCCATGCGAGCATTAATAACCGGAGAGTTTGGCACAATATAAAAAGAAGCTTTAAAGTTATGTTTTTTTAACGCCGGAATGACATTGTCTAACTGGCTATTAAGCGCGTCATCATAGGAAAGGCTTACAGCAAGTTGAGCCCCACCCGGCCAAGTGAATGGCTCACTTGGAGATTCTTCAACAGCAGCAACATTAGCATCAGCAACGACTGCAGTTGAAAGCAGTAATAACCAAAAAAACAATAACGCTTTAATCATTCTTATCAGCCTTTGTTACAATCATTCAAATCCCCTTTTAGCCATATATCAAGCACAGCTTACTTTGACACACTTAACCCAGATGTCACTATTACAATCTACTGACATTATTCAGTCTAAGCCAATAAACGCATATCTATTTTTCTATCTCTAACAAGGACTGAATATCCTACTTTAAAAGCACTATGATTAAAGAGAAGTATCCTTAAGGGGCGTTATCAGTTCAAATAAGATAATCTATTGAGTGCCTTATCAACGTAGTAAACCTAAGAAGCCAATGAAAATGCAGCCTAATGTTGATTTAAATCTGTTAAACATATTTATAGAAGTGTATCGCCTCCAATCCTTCACCTTGGCGGCTGAATCACTCAATATGACACAACCAGGCGTTAGTGGAGCAATAAAAAGACTCCGAGAACAAATTGGAACTGAATTGTTTATTCGTGAAGGGAGAGGGATCACACCGACGGCTACCGCGGTAAAACTTGCCAAGGATATCGAAGTCGGTTTAACTCTGATTAATAACGCCTTAAAAAATATCGACAGTTTTGATGCTCAATCATCACACCAATTTACGGTGATTGCCGATGAACCCGCTATGCACCTATTTCAGTCTCGAGTGGCGAATGATCCATCGATGGGGAATTGCTCGATTAAATTTATCCCCTCTCCTGCAACTGATGATGAGCTGTTTAACTTACTCAATTTTCAAAAAGCGGATCTCGCCATTGATGTTAGTACAACAGATAATACCGCCTTTGCATCTAAGGTTTTCTATCAAGAGCAGATGATGCTGGCTTGTAGAAAGGATCACCCTCTGTTTAAAGAACAAATAACACCAGAGGATTATTATGACGCAGAGCATGTCATTCTCAGATTCAAACGTTCTCGCTCCTCTGTCGCCGACCTCTTAACAACTGAAAATCTAAAACCGAGAAAAGAATCATGCGAAGTAGACTCCATCTTTTCTATGATGGCACTGTTATCAAAAAATGATTGCTTGGGCTTACTCACTAAAAATATTGCTGAAGAGCAGGCTGATAATTTTGGTCTAAAGCTAATCCCCTTCCCTTTTGAATCATCCCCAATGCGCCATCAGATGATTTGGCATAAAAGAAACCAACAATCCCTGCCGCACCAATGGCTCAGAAATAAGCTCAATGAGCTGCTTCCGACAGGCCTTTAAAATCACCAATCTAAAATCACCTCTTTGTGCTCACCTTTAAGCCTAGCGCTGATGGATACGTCTTTTTACAACCTAAATCATCACCAATAGCTATGTTAGATATAGACTTCCATAGCTATATCAAATGATTTAGATTGGGTATATTAACGGCATACACATTAAGTAGAAGCTTAGTGAGCCGATTAGACAGGTCTGATTAACAGCACTGGTTTAGCACTTTCTGACTGCAATGAACGGTTCAGAAACTCACTCTGTAAAGCCTCTTTTATTAGATAACTTTCAACATTGGGTATTATTATGAACAGATCTATCATTGCGTTATCCGTTTTATCAGCCATCTCATTTAACACCATCGCCGCCAATCACGACCACGATGACCACTCAGGTCATGATCATGTTGTTATCTCTGGTGATCTGACTGTAGCAGGCAAGCCAGCTTCACCGCATACGGTAAGCGTTAATAACGATTTCGCAGCTGAGCTTAACTTTAAAGATCAACGTGCATTCGAAAATAATGACCGTGGCTTATTGGTTGAACTAAACAAAGCATCAAAAGCGAGCTTACAAGACCGATACTCTCATTTGCATGAAGGCCAGGCTATTGCAGACAAAGCACCTGAGTCAGTGAATCCATCACTATGGCGCCAAGCACAGCTAAACTTTGCAGCAGCTGGGCTTTATGAAGTTAGAGAAGGTATTTACCAAGTCCGTGGTACCGATCTTTCATCGATGAGTTTCATCCGCGGTAAATCTGGTTGGATTGTTTACGATGTATTGATGACCAAGGAAGCAGCTCAAGCATCGCTGGCATTCTTTTTAGACAATGCACCAGAAAAAGACCTCGACGTTGTTGCAATGATCTATTCTCACTCCCATGCTGATCACTTCGGTGGTTCTCGCGCTATTGCTGAAGCTTTCCCAGAGGTCAGAGTTTATGCTCCTGAAGGTTTCATTAAAGAAACGGTTGATGAAAATGTCTTAGCAGGTAATGCCATGAGCCGCCGAGTTGGGATTCAATATGGTTCAACCTTAGGCCAAGCCTCATCAACCGGTGTGGTTGATGCCGCACTGGCTAACGGCTTCTCTCATGGTGAAGTCACTTTAGTGGCGCCAGATTACACCTTTAACAGCAGTGAAAAGTTTGAAACCTATGAGGTTGATGGCCTAGAAATGGTGTTTATGGACACAGCAGGAACTGAAGCGCCATCAGGTATGGTGACTTATATTCCAAGCATGAAAGCAGTTTGGACTGGCGAAATGATGGTGCAAGGAATGCATAACGTCTACACCCTACGCGGCGCTAAAGTACGCGACTCATTAAAATGGTCAAAAGACATCAATGAGATGATATCTGCTTGGGGTGGTGAGGCTGAGTATTTGTTTGGTTCTCATTCAGCACCGATTTGGGGTAACGAAGAGATCAATCAATATATGGCTCTTCAGCGTGACAACTATGGTTTCGTCCATAACCAAACACTGCGCCTCGCCAACAACGGTATGACTATGCAAGATATCGGCACCTTTATTTATGATGAGCTGCCTGAAGAAATCCGTACAAGCTGGCACACCAATGGCTACCACGGCACTTATTCTCATAATGCCCGCGCAGTCTACAACATGTACTTAGGTTACTTTGATATGAATGCGGCTAACTTAAATCCGCTGCCTATTCACGCTGAAGCGGTTAAGTTTACTGAATACATGGGCGGTGCTGATGCTGTTGTTAAAAGAGCCAAAGATGACTTTAAAAATGGTGAGTACCGTTTCGTGTCTACCGCGCTGAACAAAGTGGTCATTGCTGAACCGACCCACAAAGCTGCACGTAAATTATTGGCAGACTCTTTGGAGCAGCAAGGCTATCAAGCTGAAGGTGCAGGTTGGAGAAATACCTTCTTAACTTCAGCTCAAGAGTTACGTGTCGGTTCAATGCCTGGCACACCAAAGTCAGGTTCTGCTGACGTAATGTCTGAAATGAGCGTGACTAACTTGCTCGACTTTATGGCAGTTAAAATTGTCGCCAAGAAGGCTGCTAAAACCCCGTTCACTATGAACCTGAAAGTAGCCGATCTTAATGAAGTCCATTTTGTTGAAATGTCTAACGGTAACCTTAACAACATTATTGTTGAAAATGTACGTGAAGCCGATGCGACATTGAGTATTAACAAATCAGACATTAATGACATCGTACTGGGTAAAACAACGTTAGAAGCATTATTGAAAAATGGCAAAGCAAACATCAAAGGCGATGCGACAGTACTAAGCAAGCTTGCTGCTGCATCTATTGAATTTGACCCATCATTCGAAATATTACCTCGCCCATTAGCAGGTAACGAAGTTGATGCTCAACTGTATAAGTAACATCATTTAGTACACTTATATGATTTAAAGCCCTTTGCTTAACATTAGCAAAGGGCTTTTTTATCTTTAACAAACCGTTATTTTTGAAGCAAAGAAGAAGCCTTATCCAATACTTATAGCGATGAAACCATGAAACTGTTTTTAGCCTCAAATTTATGACAAAAAAAACCACGGTATATACCGTGGCTTATTAATTTAGTCAGCGATTTTAACGATAAAACGCTTCAACTGTGCCTTTCACTGTCATCAATAGCGGTTGGCCACGACGATCTAACGCTTTGTGTGATGCCACTTTAACCCAGCCTTCACTGATGCAGTATTCTTCAACATCAAAACGCTCTTTACCGTTGATAAGAATACGAATTTCATGCTCGAAAACGGCTTCCACATGATGCGGGCTACGAGGATTAACGGATAGGCGATCGGGTAAAGCGGGTAGTGAACTTGAGTCAGTCATAGTCTTTTCTGTAATGAATAAAGCGTACGCTATTGTAGGCAATACAGGCCTCATGCTCAAGAGCTGTGGTCATAATGTTCGTGACTTAGCCAACATCCAAAACCTTTTCTTCCAATGGATAAAGCTCATCAAAGTGTAATGTAAAGTAAATATGGTTGATAAGATCAACTACATTAAGGTAATTTCCCTTCCACAGAAATCACTGCCATAAATCCAGAGCGGTGAAATCAAGCTTTGTGAATGGAAAATATGAAAATAAAAACTTGGAAAGACAATTTAGTTAAAACCCGTTATGTCATGAATGCATGGCTGCTCATTGGCTTTGTTTTAGTTTGTGCACCAAAGGCAACTGGCATTGCGCTGCATGAATGGTTAAGCCTAGTGTTTATTGTCCCGCTAGTAATTCATTTATTGCTGCATTGGGATTGGTTGAAAGCGCTGCCCAAAAAATTTATTAAACAGCTATCAGGTGAATCGCGTTTTAATGCCATTTGGGATCTTATCTTTTACCTTGCCATGCTAATGGTCATATTAAGTGGTTTTTTAGTCTCAGAGGTTATTTTTCCCCAACTGGGTATCCCGTTAGATATTGAGCCTTTCTGGTCGATGACCCACCATAATTTAGGCAATATGCTGATGCCAATGCTTGGTATTCACTTAGCCATGCATTGGAAATGGATTAAAAGCATGACTAAGAAAATATTCAAAAAAACCAACACTACAAAGGTCTACAAATGAAATACATAACTCATAACTGGAAAAGTCGAAGCGTTATCATTCTCACTATTTCACTGGTCATTAGTGCATTGCTTTGGACTATTTCCATGAGTGAATGGGCTATGGGATTTAATGCCCTTACCAGTGAACCTCACAAAGAGCCCAGTATATCTCCAATTATTATCGGTATTGTGTCACTGGTAAAAGTCACAGTAATGACACTCGTCCCAGCCCTATTATGCTATGGGGTAGCGCGCATTATCGAATTGATAAACCGATTTTTTAAAGTTCGTAACCACAATCAAAATATGAAATCGAAAATAATTTTAACCAAGTAAATATAGTTAAAGATGGGCATTGAAGAATATGAGCAAACCAGTGATTCGCTCATATTCTTCAACATTAATAGCCAAAACAATTATTATCCCCAAGGTTATTTTTTAGTTTCCCTTATTCCGCTTCACTAATCACTAATCACTAATCTGTCATTTTATGATCTCAAGCAAATTACTAGATGCTAATACTTGTTAGTATCGCCGCAAATTTTAGTGGGTAATAAACATGCAATTAGATTTAAATGGTATGACGCCAAAGCAATTTCTTGAGCAATACTGGCAAAAGAAACCATTGGTGATCCGTCAAGGCTTTAAAAACTTTGAAGATCTCCTTTCTCCAGAAGAAATGGCAGGCCTTGCTTGTGAAGACGTGGTTGAATCTCGCCGTGTATTTAAGAAAAATGCTGACTGGCAAGCTGAGTTTGGTCCATTTGAATCTTATGAAGAATTGGGTGAAACAGACTGGACGTTAATTGTGCAAGCACTTAATAACTGGGTACCTGAAGCTGAAGAACTGATCCAATGTTTTGATTTTATTCCACGCTGGCGCTTAGATGATGTCATGGTTAGCTATGCCACTCCAGGTGGTGGAGTCGGCCCCCATATCGATCTTTACGACGTATTCATCTGTCAGGGTTCTGGCCGACGCCGTTGGAGAGTAGGCGACCTTGGACCACACAAAGAGTTTGCAGCACACCCTGCATTACTGCACACAGAAGCATTCGACCCTATTATTGATGTTGAATTGCTACCTGGCGATATCTTATATTTACCACCAGGCTATCCTCATGACGGCGTAACCCTTGAACCATCAATGAGCTTTTCTGTTGGTTACCGCACTGCATCAGCAAAAGATATGATCAGCTCTATGGCCGATCACATCATCGACAAAGATTTGTGTAATGAGCAAATTGCCGATCCTGACCGCGGCTTAAGCGAAAACTCAGGCATTGTTAACAGCAGCGATCTTGAGCGTATCAAACAGCAACTTTTTGCCACTCTTGATGACAAGCTAGTCAGCGAATTTAGCGGTCGTTACCTGACTCAATCAAAGTGTGAACTTGATTTACCTGAAGAGTGTTTAGGCTTCCAAAGCTTAGATGTAACTGAGCAACTTAAGCTGCAGCCTTTAGTTAAACTTGGTGGGCTTCGCACCCTTTATTTTGAAGCTAGCGTGGCTGACGGTGTGCTATACATCAATGGTGAACAACTACAATTATCAGCAGATAAAGAAGCACTTATTGCATTACTATGTGATACCCAAGAGCTTACCGCAGAAGACTTAAGCCCTTGGCTACAAGACAATCAAATGGTTGAGCAATTAACCACATGGGTTAATGCGGGTTATTGGTACTTTGACGAAATAGATTAAGCTGGCCTCATAGTGTACAACCTAGACACTATAAAATAGTTGATATAAATGGTTCAAAGACAACAGTCTCTGAACCATTTTTTCACCTATTATTTAACACTGCTCACTCAAATAATGAATCCTACTCCTATCAAATTTGATCAATAAGCAAAATTAAACCGATAAGTAAGAGATAGCCTGTACGAGGCATAACATAATGATACATCCTTAAAATATCCATATTTTCATATTGTTAAAACTTATAACTGCCCCTATAAAGCCAAGATGACTGATAGTTAATGAAGTAATTTTTACTGAAATGCTAACCTAGCCGCAAATGACTTATTGCGTCATTAGTAACCCTTATAAATCAAAATAAATGCCCTTGATTACCGCCCAATAGATTTAAGGAAACACCATGCTCGATATAATGCTTTCTATTTGGCATCAAGATTTTGATGTCTTACTGGACATGGTTTCAATTCACCATTTGATGTTAATTTTAGCGTTAATTTTGCTGTTAGAATCAAGCTTTGTATTTTTACCATTACCAGGTGATGGCTTGGTTCTTTTTGTCGGTGGATTAGTGGGTCTTGGAGTCGTAGATTTTCAGTATGCCTTTATTTTACTGAGCTTTACTGCCGGATTAGGTTCTATTGTGGCCTATTTACAAGGACGTTTACTTTCTCAGCATCCTATCATTAGTAAAGTTGAAAAATGCCTGCCAGATAACGCATTAGATAGAGCCTCGGGCTTATTAGAGAAATATGGCTTTTTAGCCTTATTTATCTCGCGCTTCATTCCATTTGTAAGAGTGATAACGCCTATGGTTATGGGGATCAGGAAGTTAAGCAGTAAACGTACTATATTGATGAGTTTTTCAAGTTCAATCGTGTGGGTATGTTGCCTGTTATTTGTTGGTCGCTGGGTGATGAATAATCCCATTCTCAGTGAGTATCAAGAGTTACTGAACAAAGCATTTATACTCATTAGTTTAAGTTTAATGATATCTGCGACCGTCGCTATGATCATTCGTTTTATGAGAAAAACGGCTAAAAGTAAACTTGTCTAGCCGCGACTTAATGTGTCGCTGTAGAGAGAAAAATTAGCTATCGCGCCTAAGAATACGATTCATAAAAGATAGATATTAAAAAAGGTTCAGAGACATAAGTCGCTGAACCTTTTTTAATATCACTAACAGAATCATTTACCACAATCACAAAAGACTAAGTTGATAAAAATCAAATACAACGGCTAAAAACACCGTAAAAATCAGTCTATGGTTGATGAATTACTCATTTTTTTACGATAGTTTTCTTCTACCAAATCAAGTCTGGCCGTAAAATCTAACAGATGTTTACGCATTTCAGCTTCGGCTGCAGCTTCATCATTGGCGATGACAGCTTTTATTATGGGATCATGAAGCCCTGCTGGATGCATTTCATCGTGATCGGGTTCAAATTGCTGAGCTGTACCACCGATAACTTTAAGTAGAGATTTGACTATTCCGGCTAAAAACCGATTACCCGACATATCAGCTAAAATGTAATGTACATTTTGACGTAATTGTACTGTTTCAGCATATTCAAGAATATTGACTTCGTTTGCACAGGCTTCTAATAATTTATCAGCCATTTCAGGAGTGCAATTTCGAGCAGCTAAACCTGCAACCATAGGCTCAATCAGTTGCCTGGTATTACATACTTCAGAAAAAGACATCTGATCCATGAGGAACAACTCTTGGCAAACATTGATAAGTCGCTCAAAAGTAATACTCTTAACAAAAGCACCGCCCATTGCCCCTTGTTTTATCTCAACAAGACCACTGGCTTCTAAACCTCTTATTGCTTCACGCACCACAGTTCGACTTACCTGAAAAGACGCTACCAGCTCTCGTTCTGATGGCAGCTTATCACCCGCAACATAATGGCCTTGAAAAATAGCATCTTTGAGTTGTTTACTGATTTCATCAGATGCTTTTAATTGTTTGACTGGCTTAAAGTCCATCACGCTTGGTCCTAAATTTTACAATGACGCTAATCATATCAGTCCATTCAATTCCATAATAGCGACGTTACCCCATATCACTACATACTTACGTTAAAACTTATTTAGCAACGACACACGATCAAGCTGCTGAATTAGTGGTTATTCAACCATTTAAACTATACATAACTCCCTTTCATTTTCGATTAGCACATCGATATGGCATGCAAACCAAAAAGCAGTCGATAACCATCAATGATCAACAGCAACGACTTCTATAGTCACATTTAAAGTCACATAGTTTATCAACACTCTGTACCTCGATTAAAATCATACGGTTATCACCCCCACAAACCACCAGCCAATTGCAAAAAATGAGATAAATTATTGTTTATAAACAAAATGTCAGAGAGTTACTGTTACTAGAATCCTACTGTTAGATATTCCTACCTACACCAGAACATTAGCAAATCACAATCCATTTACTTATTAGATCACAAAATAACTTTTTTTTGAGAGCTGTAGCAAATATGCAACAACTAATACTTTCACAGAAATGTCATATGTCATACATTAGCCCTAAAGAGGTATTGGATTAATGTTTAGCGATTGTCATGCAGCAACTTAATCCCTTCCTAAACCAAAATCGCTACCGCGAAACCTACTTTCTGATGCAAGTAGAACACAGTAGCTCTATGGGTTATGACCGGATCCAGTGTCGCTAATAAGGATGTTGCATCCACCCTGAACCACGAGAGCCAAAGGAGTACGAAAATGAGTCAAGACAATTCACAGAAACCTAAAGTAATGGATCAGTACACAGCAAATGTCCTTCAAAACGGTATTTCACGTCGTAGTTTCCTAACTCGTGCAGCAATGGGAACCAGTGCAGTAGCATTTACTGGCCTCACAGGTGGAACTGCAGCAGCTTCGGAAGCATGTAGTGCATCATCAGCGAAAAGTTCTGATGGCGGCGCAACTCTAGAATTCATGCCAAAGCCAAAGCAGATTTCAGATAGAGATATCGCTTCAACACAAACCTTTGATGTGGTTGTGGTTGGTGCTGGTGCTTCTGGTGTTCCAGCTGCGCTTTCAGCTGCAGAAAACGGCGCTAAAGTTGCGGTTCTGCAAAAACAATCAATTGTTGTTTCTCAAGGAAACACAGGTTCTGGTCTTGATTTAGCAAAATGTGACAAAGCAGGCGTCGAAGCGATGGTATCGCGTTTGATGGCTGACAGTGCCCATCGTTGTCACCCTGAGTTAGTCAGAGAATGGGCTTATAACTCTGGCGAAGCGATTAATTGGGTCATTGATCGTGCTAAGAAAGGCGGCGCTTCAGTAGAAGACCAAGGTACTAAACCACAGCACGGTATCCGTGGAGTGACAGAACATAAACTTAACTTTGTGACCTCATACTTTGGCCCTAAGCCATACACTGCTGGTGACGGTATGCGTGACTTAGCTAAAACAGCAGTTAAAGCTGGTGTTGAGTTCTTTTTCAACATGCCAGCACAGCAACTGGTTCAAGATGTCTCCGGCAAAGTTATTGGTGTTATAGCCAAAGATCGTGATGGTAAGTATCACAAGTACATGGCCAAGAAAGGCGTAATCTTATCTGCGGGTGATTATCAGAACAATGAAGCTATGTGTAACTTCTTTATTCCTGATTTGAAAAACTTTGAACGTAAGCAAATGGATCGTACAGGTGATGGTTTCTCAATGGCTTACTGGGCTGGCGGCGTAATAGAGCCCGTGGGTCACACTAAAATGTTACATGATTTTGATGCGGGTCCTGCTTCAATGTGTGACATGCCGTTTCTAGCGGTTAACCGCAAAGGTAAACGTTTCGTTGACGAAACTGTTGCCATGTCGCTAATGAACAACTATCTGCGTGATGAAGAAAATGCAGGTCACTATTCTCAAATCTTCGATTCAAACTACATGACAGGTGCAGCTGACTGGCCAGGAAAACTTTACTCTCCAGAGCAAATGAAAAAGTACATGCCTGAAGATCCAACACCTAAGAAAGGCGTGTATGCATCTCTGACTAATACCTACGTAGCCAACACCATTGAAGAACTTGCCGTCAAATTAGAGTGTGACCCTAAAACACTTGCAGCCAGTGTTAAGCGTTACAACGAGCTTTGTAAAACTGGTATGGATGACGACTTCGGTAAACCTTCTAGCAAAATGCTCCCAGTACTTAAAGCCCCTTTCTACGGCATCCACCGCCGTATGCGTGTCTCTACTCTTTGTTCAGGCATGTTGGTTAATAAAAACCACCAAGCACTAGATGCTGATGGTAACAAGATTGGCGGTCTTTTCGTCATCGGTAACTTGGGTGGTGGTTTCTACGGCGGAGTTGATTACCCACTAACAGTATTCGGTCTATCACTGGGTCGTTGCTACACCTTCGGTTACTTAGCGGGTAAATACGTAGCGGGTCTATAGGACACAAGGTCAACCAAAAATGGTTGCCTTAAAGTCAGGCAACCTTATGAAATAAATCATGAAAAATATGGAATAAAACAATGAAGAAATTATCTCTGCGCAACATCATGCTTTGTCTTGCATTGAGCGTTTTCGCAAGCGGCGCAATGGCTAAATCTAGCACCTTATTGGACCAAACTCATGCAGCAGAAGGGCTTAAATGTGCAAGTTGCCACGGTAAAGCACAAATCCGTGAAGCTGTGACGATGACTAAATGTATTAAATGTCATAACACCAAAAAATTAGCAGCTAAAACAAAGGATGTTAAACCTACAAATCCACATAAAAATCGTCACTTCGGCACTGAAACTGATTGTGCGAATTGTCATAAAGTACATCAAAAATCAGAAAACTACTGTAGTGGATGTCACGTCCGTTTTGACTTTGTCGTGCCTTAAGCAAACCACTTCAACAACTTAATATCTCGACCCAAAAAGTTAACAATAACTAGGATGAGAACAATGAAGATGAATACAAAATTATTACCATTAGTTGCTGCATGTTTAGCTGCTAGCCCAGCCTTTGCAGCAGACCCTATCGCCAACTTGTTTAACGATGCGACCGTGAAAGGTCAATTTCAAATGTTCGATTTCCAACGTGATTTCGATGGTGATACCACCGATAGACGCGATACCTCATTTGGCGGTTTGTTTTACTTACGTTCAGGTGAAGCTAACGGCATAAGCTTTGGTACTTCCTTTGCTTCAGCTAACCCTATTTGGGATGCTAACAGCGAAGGTATATATGGCTTAGTCGGCGGTGGTGCGCCAGGTTCGATGAACGAACGTGAAACAATTAACCGTCTTCAAGAATATTTTGTGACGGGCAACTGGTACGACACAAAAATTACCGTAGGTGCACAAGAGTTACGCACTCCTATGATGAATCCGTTTCCGTTACGTGCGATCCCATTCACGTATCGTGGCACCAGCATAGTCAATAAATCTGTCGATAACTTGGCTATTTCAGCCCTGTACATAACTGATTATATGGGTTGGACAAATGAATCGTTCGCCAGTGTTGCTGATGGTATTCAAGGTGAATTAGCCCGAAGTGGTGTAATCGTTGACGTTGAAGACAACCCAATTCTAGCGCTGGGTTTTGATTACACTTTACCGTTTGAAGCTGTAAAAGCAAAAGCAGGTCTATGGCACTACACCATGGAAGATGTCTACAATCAGACTCATTTCAAGTTAAATCTTAGTGGTGATATGGGCGCTGCCAATTGGTACTTTAAGCCGTCTTACTTGAAACAAGACTCTATTGGTAATCTAGATAGCAGCACTGCACAATTTGATACCTATCAAGCCGGTTTCCATCTTGGTATGAAATGGCAAGGGTTTGATGCCACAGTGAAATATGTCACCACAGGTGAAGGTAATATCATCGCGCCATTTGGTGATGAGAAAGTCATTATTCAACAAGTTGTACAGTCATCACGTGCAAATGAAGATGCATACGGTGCACAACTCGCTTATCGCTTTGCGCCGAGTTCAGCACTCAATGGTGTAAGTGCTTACCTAAACTACGCAAGCTATGAAATCGATGGTGATTCAAGCCAGGACATTGACGAAACCGATATATCAGTTCGTTATGACCTTGCTGAATACGTAGAAGGATTAAGTGTACGCGCTCGTCATGCCATTGTTAATTATGCAACTGGTGATGATTTAGCTGACACGCGTTTTTACGTCTACTACAAATTCGAGATCTAAGTTCGAAATTTACGTTTCAATTTCATCACTGTACTACCCTTTAAAATTTACTATCTTTGATTAAGCCAGTTGGGTCTTCCAACTGGTCTTTTTTTATCTGCATCCATCTTCGAGTGTAGAGCAAAATCAACTAACGACGATGAGTTGTTTTTTGTTCTATCAGACAGATACACATTCCTTCCTGGTGATAAATATCACGCTTTAGTATAAAAATGCCTAATGTTTACAGTCCAGAAGCCGTTATAGTTGATGCCTTAGATTTGGAACCAACCAAACCAACAAACACACAGCCTAGAAAATAGATGTGTAGGAGCTGTATTCATGAATTTTTTGTCTAACTTATCAATTCGTAATAAGTTAATAACTGCAATACTTTTGGCGGTTATAGTGTCGTCTGGTGTTGTCGCATTTGTAGGGCAAACGAGTGCCAAACAATTGCTATCAGCACGCATAGAACAGTCGGATATGCCTAACCTAGTACAACGCATCCGTAATGCTATTGATGGCGAAATCAACCAGATGAAAGTGATTACGCAATCTGTTGCTAATAACAGCATGATCGAATTATGGATTGAGCAAGGCGAAAGCGCCGAAGGTGAAGAGTATTTACTTCAATATTTAGCGCAAACTGCGCGTGATAATGGTTTTAGGAACGTCTCTTTTGCCGATAAAAACACCCATAAATATTGGAATCAAAATGGTTTTTTACGGGTAATGGACCCTGGTCACGATAAGTGGTTCTTTCGCTTTAAAGACAGCGATGAAAAACAATCAATTAGTATCTATCATGATAGTACTGGTGGCACCGATATTATTATAAATTATAAACAAACCAATGGATTGGGAATGGCTGGAGTATCGAAACCTTATGATGCTATGGTCGCTTACCTCAACAGCTTCCAGATTGAACAAACTGGCTTTGTTTATCTTGTGGATGGTAACGGTGTTATCAAGGTTCACAACAGCATAGGTTATAAAGAAGAAAAAAACCTTGCTGACATATACCCTTCTATTAATAGCCAACAACTGCTAAATAAAAATGACTATGCATTTACAACGGTCGATGAGCAACTCGTTGCATCAAGTTATATTCCAAGTCTGGGTTGGTATGTCATTGCACAGGTACCAACGCAAGAGCTATATGCAGGTCTAAATACCTCACGCAACAACATCTTAATGACCTTTATCGTCATCGCTGGACTCTTTCTACTGATTAGTATTTACCTAGGTAATAGTTTAGTCAGACCCATAAACCAATTGGCTGATACTTTTAAAGAGCTTGGTGAAGGCGAAGGTGATTTAACCCAACGCATCAGCGAGAATGGCAACGAAGAAATGCGCCGATTAGCCCAAGGTTTTAATGCCTTTATCGGAAAATTACATTCTGTTGTGCAGCAGCTCGCATTGACCTCAAATGATGTCAATGCGGCATCAAAGCAAGTTTACACCGATGCACAACATTCTAAAGATTCAGCGGATACCCAGCGTGATGGTGCACACCAAGTGTCAGTTGCCATCAATGAAATGGGCAGCACCATTGCAGAGATAGCTAACAGCGCATCGGTTGCTGCGAATGCGACCACCGAAGCAACACAAAAGGCGCAGCGAGCACAAATTGTGGTCGCAGAATCAAACACCACCATTAAAGAAATGGCCTCTAATATGGAAGGTGTATCAGCTAACATCGTTATATTGGCTGAAAAGAGTGACTCTATATCCAGCGTGTTAGATGTGATCCGTGGTATCTCAGAGCAAACCAACTTATTGGCATTAAACGCAGCAATTGAAGCCGCGCGAGCGGGTGAGCAAGGCCGTGGCTTTGCTGTAGTAGCTGACGAGGTTCGTAATCTAGCCCAACGTACCAATGAATCCACTGATGTCATCCATACGATGATATCAGAGCTTCAAAACGGGGCTAAAGATGCGGTATCTTCTGTTAAAGAAGGTCGCGAACATGCTGAATTAGGCGTTGTAGCATCTGAACGAACTCATCAAGCCCTTGAAGAAATCGTTGAAAATGTTCACCATATTTCTGAACTCAATATCCAGATTGCGACTGCAACTGAAGAGCAGTCAGCGGTGATCAACGAGATCAACCAACACGTGGTGAGTATTGGAGACAGCAGTGAAAGCAGTGCACAAGCCTCTGCCAGTATCGAAAGCTCAAGTGATTCGCTCAAATCGATGGCAAACGACTTAGATGGTTTAGTGGGACGTTTTAAGCTTAAATAATTTCAGCGCTATAAGCGTTAACAATATCCATCGCAATAAAGCCATAAGCCAAACTGCCATAGTTTGGCTTTTTATTACCTGACACATAGATGACGATCTAAGTTAAAGAGTAAACTAAAAGGAGTGAGTTAATCAGTCGATGTTTATTAGAAGGCTCAAAACGTGCCTGTCCAAATCTTTTGAAGTTACTTCCTAATAGAATTTGCTAAGACAATTGGCTGAGCTAATTGAATAAGCTTATCGCAATACTGTTATTGCACTTTTACTGTACTTTTTACAGTACCTTTAAGATGCTGCATGAAGTGTTTAAAGTGTGGCATAAAGTCAGCAAATAAAGAATGTTTGCGATTTTGCATCATCACCGGACCTAACAAGCGCAGTGCTACCCCGACTTTGGTTGCAATCGATTCTTCCAAACCACTACCTTGTTTAAGCTTTTCTACAACATCAAATAGATCTTCCCTGTCTTGATAATCAAACTCTAGCGTCCTAGCCGTTTCTTGATCGACATTCACTTCTTCAATCGTGATGCGATAGCTTTTGTCTTTTCTGATTTTAGGGATCATAGGAAGTACCTTGTATGTATATATTTATGTTTAGAGTGGAATAATTAAGTCGCTCAATTAACTTTTTAAGAAGCGTTCAATTCTAGGTTTTATTGTCATAGAAATAATAACAATCAGGATTAATGCCATCGGCAATGCAGTTAAAAAGCTCTCCAACCATACGGTTAAGAACATCAAAACATTATCAAAACCAACATTATTCAATGTGGTTGTGAGCGCCATAGCAGACTCCATCACCACAGCCATAGAAAGCCCAACCACAAGATTGCCAATTTTGTCACTCACGTTAGGGAACAGTGTTTGTATCAACTTAGTGAGTAATGTCATGACGATGACACCAGCAGGCATAACGGTCACAGCAGCGATTAAAAATGAACTTAACCAATCAGAGAAAAAAGTGTCGCTATAACCGACATTAGCGAATGTCATTACCCCCGTTAAAGAGCCTCCCATTAATGTCATCATCGCCAGCACTAGCAAAACTTTGTAAATTACAGGTGTTTTCTTTACCAGTGAATCTGTAGTGAGTTCAATATCAGAAATGGCAGTTGAAGATGGTGTTTTTTGGGAGTTTGCATTGGCTAGGCCTGTATTTATAGCGCTAGAAGTGGGCATGCCAGCCTGTATATTCATAGTGATTATCCATACATTAAATGCATTAATTTAGTTGATAAAATCAACTATAAACCAAATTAATTGATAATGTCAACTAATTTGATTTATTAATAACCACTTCCTCGTCTCACTAATGTAAAAACCTGATCCCTATAACCAGGCATAAGGACGGAATATTCATATTCCAGTCAAACAAAAATTGAGAACTAAATTAAGATCTAAATGGAGAGAAGAATCGAGGACTAAATGGAAAACGAGACAGAGTTTAATTTAAAAATAAGGCATGTCTAAAAGCCATGATGATAGCGTCTTATCATAATTTTCTTAAGATAATTATATTTCATTTTTCACAAAACAAATCTAAACAAAATAATATTACTCATTAAAAATCAATAATATATATAAAATTTAAGATTAGATCACAAATTAAGAAATTGTTGGAGTTGTTCATAACAACTAAAGTAAATATCGCGTTAATCTATTTATTTTAGACTGCTGCTTGCTTTGTTTTTATCTCGTCATTCCAATGCCTTGAGAGTCTTGCTTATCTTCTTTTATGTTAGAACCGTTATTATAGGTGTTGTTAAATGAATAAGATTGGCCTAACTGGTGAGTTTATCAATCCAGTGATAGAAACTGCTTTTCGAAAAGATGAGTGGGATAAGCTCCGTAACAGAATGGTATTTACCAGTTTTGTAGGCGGTTTAATCTACTTTTTAGCTGTCGTTGGCGATTACATGATTATCACCTCACCGCCCATGTTTCACCTCATAGTGCTGATGAGATTGTCAGTATTGTTAATGAGTTTTGTCGTGTGTATTTGTGGCATAAAACTAAAGCAATACACACCAATTCTGAACCTCGTTCTATGCAACTTGTTGTTGCTATTATTACTGGGTGAATCAGCAGAGTTGGTAATTAAAGGTGATTTAATTGAGTATGGCGGTATTCCAGGTGTCTCCCTCCTTGTGCTGCTCTTTTACCTCAGTTTTCCACCACGCTTTATCAGCATTTTAGCGGTATGTTTGACGGGTTCTGGTGCATTTGTCATCACCACGGCTTTATTAGGCTATGCATCCGTTGAATATATCTACACCTCGGTATTATTTCTAATGGTGGTAAATTGTTTCGGCGCTTATGTTTATTTGCAATTTTCAACCATTCGCCGTCGTGAATTCAGCGCACTTGAAGAGCTTAAAATAAATGCAGAGATTGATGGATTAACCCAAGTCTATAATCGTCGAAAGGTGTTAGAACTGGGCGATAATGATGTCGACAATGCGATTAATCATGGTCATGAATACTCGGTCATTATGGTTGATGTGGATAACTTCAAAAGCATTAATGATACTTACGGCCATGCTATTGGCGACCAAGTATTATCAGAAATCGCCAGCCGATGCCGAAATGTCCTGCGGGAATTTGATATTTTCGGCAGATTTGGTGGTGAGGAGTTTGTCGTTTTTTTACCTCAGACCAACATCAATACCGCACTTATTGTTGGGGAGCGCCTTCGCAATGAAATTTCAGCAACCCCTTTTAACACCAATCAATTTTCATTTTTTGTCACTATTAGCCTTGGTGCTGCGGCATTGACTGAAGTTAAAGAAGCCCCAAGAAAACTGTTAGAAATGGCCGATGAGGCATTATATACAGCCAAGAGAACAGGTAAAAATAAAGTCTGTGCATGCCGTTATCAGTAAAAAATAGACAACTATATGGAGATGATATAAATCATCAAACTGTCAACTTTAAGCCCATATCGAGGCCGCTAGAATAATTTATTCATATGCTAATAACGAGGTAAAAACTGTAAAGTCAGGCAAATAACGTTTAAAGCGATTTTTGTGTCAGTAATAATCGTTGACACAGTTTGACAAAATCTGATGATGTCACAATACCAATCACTTTGTTTTGATCATCAACCACAGGCAGACAGCCAAGTTTGTTATCGATAAAATATTGCACCACAATCGTTAACGGCTCATCTAAACCTAACTTTTGCTCCTGAGTTTCCATAACTTCAGCAATCGGGGTATAACGCTCTTTTCTATCTAATGCGCCTTTGCCATATTTATTGAGCATACTTAATACGCTGGCAATCATCTTTTTGTGGGTCAACATTCCAATGAACTGCCCATTCGTTTCTGAAATCACTGGCAGATGACGAACATTACGACTTTGCATCAGTTGATGAGCATCTTTAAGACTTGCTTCATCACTAATGCAAACAGGTTTGTGAGTCATGATATCGCATACTTTCATTGGCTTATCCCATTATCGATTAATGCTGAAATACTAATCAAAACCTCATTAAATAGCTAGCGATGTGTACTCATGCTTTTGAAGATAAATACAGAGGGTGGCCTAACCTAGAAAACGCCACCTAGCATAATAAACGTCATAAAATAGAGTAGAACAGGCAACACATTGTACGAGGACAAGAATAAATAACCACCATTCAAAGCTACCGAATATGCTTTATTCAGCTCCGCTTATTTTAACTCTTATTTTAAAAGTCAGAATAACAATTGCTCTGCCCTGAAATGCTTAAAATTGATTTACTACAATTCAATCCTCATGTGCAAATCATTGATTTTATGCCTGTAAATTTTTATTTACCTACGACTAATGTCTGAGACTTAAACGCGGTTTATTGATCGCTATGCCTACCGCGTTCAGATAAGGTATTTCTAATTTATACGAAGTAGCACTTTTTAGTGAGTGTGTAATAGGAATAATATGAGCAGTAATTCTGAATCCTTACTTGATCAAAAAAGTGAACCTCAAAATAATAAAACCCAAACAAACGAAGACGCACTGAACTACCAGCAACAACATAAACCCCGTTCAGCGTTTAATAGCCGCGATGAATATTTAGAACACGAATTACAAATAATGGACCCCAAACGCTGGCGTCCTAATCTTCCTTTTAAAGATTATCGCTTTGAACTAGAAGACTCGATTCCAGCCATGGCTGCCACAATCGGTAAAGTGGTGATGGTCGGCGCAATTGCCACCACCTTTGCCACATCCCTAGGACTTGATGAGAGCTTTATATTAGAAAATGTCAGATATGAATTAATCATTGCTTCATTCTTCATTATTATTTTTTCTGGTTTTTTATTACCTACAGCGAACTTAGCGGGCACCCATGGCCCACTCATTCCAATTATTCCTATTGTGGTTGCTGCAGGTGGTCACCCAATGGCTTTTGGGCTACTCATCGGTGCGCTAGGGCTTATCTTAGCGATAAGCAAAGGCGGTAGCATGCTGGCAAACCTAACCAGCAAAGGTGTTTGCGGCGGACTACTGCTGTACCTTGGTTTTGTCGGCACCGCGTCACAGGTTGATAAGTTGTTCAAATGGGCCAACGATATCGGCATGGCGCACATTGCCTTTGTCGTCATTTTTTGTACGATCATTTTATATGCATTGCTTGAACATTGGCGTAAACGTTGGTTAGCAATACCCTTAAGTTGCTTACTCGGCGGCACGATAGCTTTTGCCATGGGCGCACCTTTTGAGTTTCATACAGCACCAGGTTTACCGAACATGAACCCAATGTATTGGTGGGGTGACAATACTGGTTGGATGTTAGGTTTACCGACATTAGAAAGCTTTGTGGTGGTGTTACCTTTCGCAGTGTTAGCCGTTGCTATGTGGTCACCAGACTTTTTAGGGCACCAAGTATTTCAAAAAATAAATTATCCTGAGCGCACTGAAAAAGTACAAATGAACATTGATGACACAATGACCAGTGCTTCAATCCGCCAAACCTTTGGATCATTGCTTGGGGGCGCTAACTTCACCTCATCTTGGGGAACTTATATCGTCCCTGCTGCTATCGCTAAACGCCCTATTCCTGCAGGCGCGTTAGTCACGGCACTGTTTTGTATTATCGCCGCGTTATGGGGTTACCCAATGGATTTAGCCATATGGGAACCTGTAATGTGTGTGGCATTAGTTGTGGGGGTGTTTATACCGTTACTTGAAGCGGGCATGGAAATGACCCGAGAAGGTAAAACAACCCAATCAGCGGCGATAGTGGTGTTCTCATCTGTGCTGGTAAACCCCGCTTTTGGCTGGGCTCTGACCATGTTACTCGATAATCTGGGATTGGTTGGTTGTAAAGACCGTAGCGCAAAATTGACTAAGATGAATCGCTGGATCCTACCGAGCATTATGTTTGTGGTATTAACTGGCGTGATGGCATTAGTTGGCTTGTTACCGGGGATCCCAGCCATCATTCCAGATTTGAAATGATGCGAATTTATTATCATTAAAAAATATCAGGGGTCAGAAGCTGATCCCATTTTAATAGCTAATATCTATCACTGATTTAAATGGATGATTAACAATTTTTACAGGAGTTTGAAGATAACTATTTGCCAACCTAGCCCTATGATGAGTTAACACTCATAAGGATAGTTTGAACTGCTGAGAGATTATTTGTTTAACACAAATTGATCTATTTGATGTTGGGCTAAGGCTTGATCCATTGTGCCCTTGAGTAGTTTGTACATCAAAATAGACGCATCAATTTCAGTTTTACGGTTGGTTAAGCTTTCAATATTCAATCCTAATGGAATATTAAGAGAAATAACGGCGTCTAAAATTTTCAGCAAATTACTGTGATTAACCTTAATTGACTCATACAGAGGATCCGCTGCCGACAAAATACGCTCACTGGTAGCTTCGGGAACAGAGACGCCTAACCAGTTAATAAACTCTAAGGTTTTAGCACTGCCGCAAGGTGAGAATGTTAGAATTATCCTATTCGGCTTAATATTATTGAGCTCACACTCTTCTGCGTAGCTCGTTAACATATCAATAGTGGCTTCGGCGTTATACACCGCCTGAGTAATATAATACTCACAGCCTTTAGTCGCCTTACCTAATAGACGGATGTGTTCATTCTTTTTACTTAAATGGCGCTCAGCAATGGCCACCCCACCGAGGTAAAACTCTTTTGAATGTTCGGATAACACTTGGTAAGCGTCATTTAACGGTAATGAGCTTGCAACCTGAGTCGATGGCGAGCCCACCAGCACTATATCTCTGACATTATTTTGATACCAAGCGCGGGATAACCATTCACTAAACCCTTTTTCATCAAGGCCAGCAACACTCTTATAGGCAATAACAGGCTTACCTGACTTTTGATTAATCAGTTGGGCATAAGTGCCAGAATCATGGGTAGCTTTAAACGGAAAAGGCCTTGGGGTATCAATGCGGCTGGTTTCATCTTGAATATCGTAAATGATCAAACCATCAAAACTAATCTCATCAAGGCGGGCTAACAACTTATCAGCGATAGTACTGACCGATTCGAAATCTGTATCGATTTTTGGTGGGGTTGTACCAATAAAGTAAATCCCACGGTGATGATCGGATGAACGCTGTTTCAATGACTTCTTCATGTTTAGCCGTCTAGATGGATGTTATATCCATTGTGTCTTAAAAAGTGGCCGTTGTTAAGGCTGAATAAGATGATTTTTTGTAATGCTTAAACAAACTAGGTTAGAAAACGATCAAACAGGGTTATTTTTGATGTTAGCCATAGATGCCATGTTCCAATTTGGTTGGGGGATTTATCCCGTTAGTAAGTTCTAGATCTGTTGCTACACTATTAATTAATCCGAAATATTTTGAATTTTTTGAAGGGTGGGCTCCTTCATGTGGGATTCGTATAAAGGGTTGTTAATGGGTAAAAATAGCGTTAATAGCGAGAACTAACTCAACCGATATGGCATGCAGTTCATTAAAACGATAACAACCAACTGAGACAATCAATTTATGCCACATGTTTTTTCAAATAGACGACGTATTTTAAATCTCACCGCCGATAAAAAAGCCCTTAGAGCGCAATTTCGCTGGGAAACAATCAATGCTATTGCTTATAAACTCGGTGGTATCCTTTTTGTTATTGGCAGTTTCTTCTTTTTTCCAAGTCGAGCAGAATATGCAAATATCGGTGGTTATATTTTTCTAGCTGCATCGCTAACTTACTTAGTGGTGAATCTTCATGATATGGCCGAAATAAGGCGTTATTGGAAAAGTCATACCACACATAACCCCGATGAAATATTAGAGTATTTTGCAGGGGCATCTTATCTTTTAGGTACCCTATGTTTTGTGTTTGGCCGTCTCACCAGCTTCCCTCAAGTCGGTTGGCCGTTAATAAGTACCTGGCTGTTTATCATTGGCAGTATGCTATTTGTTGTTGGGGCAGCGGCTAATGTCTTTCTGATTATTAAAGCCGATACGGTAAAATTACTGCAGTTGATGAATCTCACTTCAATTTGTTTTATTGTCGGTTCAGTACTTTACGGCATGGCCTCTATACCTTATTTATGGGCATTTGAATCGCCAAACGATCATTTACTAATTCTTAATTTCCTTGCTTGGCAATATATGATTGGCAGCCTTTTATTCTTATTAGGCGGGGTGTTTAATTATTGGCGGGCGTACTTATTAATACAAGGTCATATAGCAAAACTTCAGCAGTCATAGTAACCGAATTCACAAGTTATCGAGCTCAGGAGCCTAATTCATAGCTCATTAACACCTCTTTTCTATCCAAAAAAAATGTAAAAAACCAAGTTAATAAACCCAGTTAGTAGGTGGGTACATAACTTGGAATATTTTCGAAATAACAAAAAAAAACGCTGTTTACACCTACTTAGTGTTTAAATCCAAACGATTTATGTTATAAAAGAACGATAAAGGTTAAATAAAAATTAATAAAATGTTAAGTGAAAACCCGCTTGTCGTGCAGCCTATGTTAATCAAGACGATTGCATTATTAGTTTGAACGCTGCAAGCATTTTGGGACCTCACAGCAAACTTATATTAACTATACGAAGCTTAAAAAGTACCTAATGAATACTGCACCGATACGTTCAATAGGTGAATTTGCAATGAATAGAATTATAAAATAAAGGGGTTTATATGCGAATCATCCAACTCTTAGCGCTATTAACATTTACTCTCACTTTTTCGCAATCTGCCGCCTCAAATAACGCTAATAACGAAGAACAATCAGTTCTATCGTCCTGCATGTCGCTAAACAAAGAATCTACAGCCATTTCAACTAAGCCCTGCGCCTACTATATTCAGGGATTTCTTGCTGGCTCATTCAACAACACTCAACAGTTTGAGCTTAGAAAAGGTTCAGAAGGATTTGCAGACAGAGCTTACCGCACTCGAGTCGGTAACCTGACATCAAAAAAAGCCCCAACAGAACTATGCATACCAGCTAATGTAACTCGTGATCAGCTACTTGAACGAATAGTCGATAGAACGATTAACGAACTGTCGTCATCGACTAACTCTTTGCAAGGGTTGCAAAGCCAAATTTATCAAGCATTAGTCAAAGAGTCGTCATGCGAACAAGATGACTAACGGGTTAATACAGCCAAAAGTAATAATTTTAAGACACGCTATGTTTTAAACAGCAATTAACTAACACAAAGTATTAATCAATATGAATAAAAAAAATAAAAGCAGTTTTGTTCCAAGCCATAGGCTTAGCCTGATATTAACACTTGCTCTTTTTTGGTGGATTAATTCAAATTACAGTAACCCCCTTTTATTATCACTGGGTGCGGGTTCAATCATGCTGGTTCTTTATATCGCCCAAAAAATGGATGTTATCGACCAGGAAACTCACCCAATTCGTCTCAACGTCAATATGGCAAAGTACACCCTGTGGTTAGTCAAACAGGTGATTCTATCCAACATCAGTGTGGTTAAACATATTTGGATGGGTAATAAGAGCATCAAGCCAACACTCACCACGATAGACACTCGTCAGTGTTCAGATATAAATAAAGTCATCTACGCCAACTCTATAACCCTCACCCCAGGAACCGTAGCAATTGACTTGATTGAGGATCAACTCACTGTTCATGCTTTACATAAGGATGATATCGACACACTAAAAACCGGAGAGATGGATCGCCGGGTAAGGGAGCTTGAAGACTAATGTTAGCTGCTGCCACAATCGCCATTCTTGTTGTTATGTTGCTTGCGATAATTCGCTGTATCGTCGGCCCTACCCTGTACGATCGCATTTTAGCCTTCAATTTTTTTGGCACTAAAGCCATTCTGCTGATTTCAGTTTTGGGCTTTTTAATGGGACGCCCAGAGTTTCTCGACATTGCCCTCGTCTATGCCCTAATTAACTTTATCAGTGTTATCGGTGTGTTACGTTATTCAGATTCAGCCGAGTTCAAAATCACTCCTTATGAAACCCATTCAAACAAGGAGAGTAACAAATGAACTTATTACTCGAAATAAGCAGTGGTTTATGCCTGCTAATTGGCTGCTTCCTGTGCTTTTCTGGTGGAATAGGGATTATACGTTTTCCTGACTTTTACACCCGTATGCATGCTGCAAGCGTTACCGATACCTTAGGTGTAAGTTTAGTGCTGATTGGCTTAATGCTACAAAGCCCCAATGGCTTAGTGCTCATGAAGCTGATTTTGATCTTACTGTGTACGCTATTTATCAACCCATCTGCCAGTCATGCATTAGCAAAAGCAGCACTGCATAATGGCCTGTTACCGCTTCAGGCTAAGCCTGATGATGAGGGAGGGAACACGCCATCGAAGCCTTAGTTGATATAATACTGTTAATATTTTTAGTGGTCATCGCCATCGCAATCGTTCGCACCAGAGATCTATTAGCGGTTGTCATGTTAAGCGGCATTTATGGCTTATTATCAGCCTGTTTTTTCGTGGTACTTGACGCTGTGGACGTGGCTTTTACCGAAGCTTCAGTGGGCGCGGGAATATCTGGCTTACTCATGTTGGCGGCCATTACCATCACAGGTCGAACAGAAGCGCCAAAACGCCATAAACCCTTTCTGGCACTATTTGTGGTACTAGTCACTGGTAGCATGCTGATTTACGGCACCATGGATATGCCTTATTTTGGCGATCCTGATGCCCCTGTGCATCAACATGTTGCTCCTCGTTATATTAATGACTCAATGCAGGAAGTCGGCGTCCCTAATATTGTGACTTCTGTTTTAGGCAGCTACCGTGCATTTGATACCTTAGGTGAAGTCGCCGTTATTTTTACCGCAGGCATTGGTGTGCTTTCATTGTTATCACTGCCAAGGCGCCGTAAAAAGAGCCCATCAGATGAAGCCACCGAAGAGCAGATGCATGAGCGCCATATGGTTGTGCGTGTCGTCAGTAAAGCCCTTATCCCTTTCATCTTGTTGTTTGCTTTATATGTTCAATTTCATGGTGACTTTGGTCCTGGCGGGGGCTTCCAAGCAGGCGTGATCTTCGCAGCTGCAATTATTCTCTACACCATGCTATTTGGTTTAGATACTGCACAAAAGGTATTTAATCCATCGCTAATTCAACTGCTCGCTGCGGTGGGACTTTTGCTCTACGCCTCTGTAGGGGTTGTTTCTATGATAAATGGAGCAAACTTCTTAGATTATAATGTGTTAGCTGATGATCCTATTGCGGGTCAACATATTGGGATACTGGTGATTGAATTAGGGGTAGGTATCACGGTCGCATCGGTCATGCTGAGCATCTTTTTTAACTTTGACGCCCGCAGACAAGCCATTCAAAACAATAACAAACAAAAAGGGGAGCAGGATGTTTCTCGGACTCTATAACTATTGGATCGCAATTTTGCTGATGATGATTGGTTTTTATATCGTTATCGCCCATGGCAACTTGGTTAAGAAGCTGGTTGGACTCACTATTTTTCAAACCTCGGTATTTATCTTTTATATCAGCGTAGGCGTAGTTGAACGTGGCAGCGCCCCCATCTTAGCTGAAGGGATCAGCGACTACTCTAATCCTCTGCCCCATGTGTTAATCCTTACCGCCATTGTGGTAGGTATTGCTACTACCGCGCTGGGTCTGGCACTGGTCATCAGAATCAAAGAATCATATGGCTGTGTCGAAGAAGATGAAATACAAAAACTAGATCAGCTAAACGAGGAAGAATCATAGTGTTAGCTCACCTGCCTATTTTACAAGTCGTGGTGCCGCTAATGGCTGCACCATTATGCTGGTTCTTAAACCGTTCAAAACTGGTGTGGATATTTTCCCTATTGGTCTGTGCTGCGACTTGTGTCAACAGCATACTATTGCTGATAGAAGTCATGAAATCTGGGACCATTATCTACGAACTTGGGGGCTGGGAAGCACCTTGGGGGATTGAATTCCGCATAGATAAACTCAATGCCTTTTTACTGCTGATTATCTCGAGCATTGCTACAGTGGTGATGTTTGCCGCAAACACCAGCATTCAAAAAGAATTGAGTGAAGACCGCCACACCCTATTTTATAGCCTCTACCTGCTATCTTTAACAGGCATGTACGGCATCGTGGCGACTGGCGATGCATTTAATGTGTTTGTATTTTTAGAGATTTCATCCTTGTCTGCCTATGCCTTAATCGCCTTAGGTAATGACAGACGTGCACTTTGGGCCGCTTTCCAATACCTGATTATGGGAACCATTGGTGCCACCTTTATTTTGATTGGTATCGGCATGCTCTATCAAATGACGGGCACGCTAAACATGAGCGATCTCGCCATCAGATTAGTTGATGTTGGCCATACCCGCACAGTGTTTGCCGCATTCGCCTTCTTAATTGTCGGCATCTGCTTGAAGCTGGCTCTATTCCCACTCCACCTGTGGTTGCCTAATGCTTATGCCTACGCACCTTCAATAGTAACGGCGTTTTTAGCGGCTACCTCGACAAAGGTTGCAGTCTACTTACTGATCCGATTTACTTTTACCGTATTTGGCATCAGTTTCTCGTTTACCACCCTCCCCTTACAAAGCATTTTAATGGTGCTCGGATTGGTGGGCGTTTTTGTTGCTTCTATCACCGCGATATATCAGCAAAATGTTAAACATATCTTGGCCTACTCAAGTATCGCGCAAGTCGGCTATATGATCATCGGTTACTCCATTAATACCAGCACAGGCGTGATGGCAACATTACTGCATCTGTTTAACCATGCCTTAATGAAAAGCGCCCTATTTTTAGCATTAGGCGCCGTAATGTACCGCATCGGCAGCGTTCAATTGAGTCAATTCCAAGGCTTAGGGCGACAAATGCCATTAACTATGGCAGCCATTGTCATCGGCGGGTTAAGTCTTATTGGCGTGCCATTAACCGTCGGCTTTATCAGCAAATGGTATCTGCTTATCGCCAGTGTGGAAGCCGGTATGTGGCCAGTTGCCGTACTTATCCTATTGGGCTCGTTACTGGCAATTGTCTATATCTGGCGAATTGTGGAAATGGCTTACTTTAGGCCACCACTGCCCGGGCGCGATACGGTCGAAGAGGCACCTTGGACATTCCTCGGTCCTATTTGGGTTCTCGTCATCGCTAATATCTATTTCGGTATCGATACTCGCCTGAGTGTGCAAGTGGCACAGGCGGCTTCTCAAAGCTTGTTTGGAATAACCCCATGAATCCATCTTTAGCGCTGATGTTACAGCTAACTATCCTATTGCCTCTGCTGGCAACCTTTGCAATAGCAGTGACAGGAAAGAAACCTAATCTTCGTGAGGCTGTCACCATCAGTATCAGTCTTGCGGTACTTTATTGCGTGATAAACCTCTACCAAGCGCTTAAGGCCGGAGAGAGCATTGAGGTCTCTTGGTGGGAGCTTATGCCAGGCTTAGAGATAAGCTTTGTTGTTGAACCATTAGGGATGTTGTTCGCGCTAGTGGCCAGTTTTCTTTGGCTAATTACCACCATTTATGCCATTGGCTATATGCGTGGTCATGGAGAAGATAACCAAACCCGCTTCTACATTTGCTTCGCTTTAGCCATTAGTGCGGTTATGGGGCTGGCCTTTTCAGCCAACCTATTTACCCTATTTATCTTTTATGAAGTAATAACGCTATCAACCTATCCGCTGGTCACACATGCGGGTACAGACAAAGCGAAACAAGGTGGTCGTGTCTACCTTGGTATTTTACTTAGCACCTCAATCGCCTTCTTCCTGTTAGCCATTGTATTAACTTGGTTGACCAGCGGCACTCTTGAATTTACCGCAGGCGGAGTGTTTGACGACAATGTTGATACCACTCTCGCAGGCGCTATCTTAGTGCTATTTATATTTGGTATTGGTAAAGCAGCCATTATGCCCTTTCATCGCTGGCTACCTGCAGCCATGGTTGCACCCACACCCGTAAGCGCCCTGTTGCATGCTGTGGCGGTGGTAAAAGCGGGAGTATTTACGGTACTCAAAGTCTGTATTTTTATTTTTGGACTCGACTTATTACCCACTCTGCCCACCACAGAGTTTTTGCTGTACTTAGCGACGTTCTCAGTATTAGTCGCCTCAATAATAGCGATGCGACAAGACAACTTAAAAGCCAGATTGGCCTACTCTACTGTGAGTCAATTGGGCTATATCACTATCGGAGCACTGCTGGCGACCTCATCAGGTGTTATCGGGAGCGCTATGCATATTGCCTCCCACGCCTTTGGCAAAATCACCTTGTTCTTTTGTGCTGGTGCTATTTTGGTGGCTTGTCATAAATCTAAGGTCAGCGAGATGCGCGGCATAGGTTATACGATGCCAATCACCATGGCCGCTTTTTTCATTGGCAGCCTTAGTATTATCGGCGTGCCACCAGCAGGCGGAACATGGAGTAAATGGTTCCTATTGATGGCTACCGTAGAAACAGGCTATTGGGTCGTCATGGTCACCTTGATGCTCAGCTCTTTACTCAATATCGCCTACCTACTGCCTATCCCTTATCATGCATTTTTCCCTGGTAAGGGCGAGAAGCCAGAAAATAGCGCGATCAAAGAAGCGCCATTGCCCTCTTTGATTGCATTAACGATCACATCATTAGGCTGCTTGATTATGTTCATCCACCCACAGCCCGTTTATGAATTGGCGAAAGCTATCTTGACTGTATCTGGAGTTAGCCATGGACAATAACATCGACAATAACATGGACAATAAAAAGCAGTACATTTTTGATAACCCCAAAAATATCCAGCGAGTGTTATACCTGTTATACGCCTGCTGCACATTACTTGTGGTACTGGATTTTGTTATCCATCGTCATGTTTCTCATAGCTGGGAAAACTTACCTATTTTTTATCCACTCTATGGCTTTGTCGGCTGCGTAATCTTGGTATTGGTCGCTAGCTGGATGCGTACCTTTTTGATGCGTCCAGAAGATTATTATGGACCCGTTGAAGAACTTGATGACAGCAAGATTGAAATAGTAGACGTCAGCGATGGCCACGCCAAAGAAGCTAACGATAACAAAAAAGGTGATCGCAATGTGGATGCTTGAGTTACCGCCCTTTGTCCTGTTTTTAATTGGCGGATTGATCGCTGCTACAACTCGTGGAAAACTCCGCGGCGCATTGATGATTGCAATTCCGATCATCAGCGGATTGCACTTGTGGACCGTACCCGAGGGTATCCACCTGCAATTTATGTTTTTAGACTATCAATTAGTTCCCTACCGCGCTGACAAATTGAGCCTGATGTTTGGCTATATTTTTCATATTGCCGCTTTGATCACCATCATCTATTCACTGCACGTTAAAGATACCGTGCAGCAAGTGGCAGCCATGCTATACGCAGGTAGCGCCATTGGCGCGGTGTTTGCTGGCGACTTGATTACGCTATTTGTGTTTTGGGAGCTTTTGGCATTTACCTCAGTATTTTTGATTTGGGCTCGCCGAACTCCAGCTGCCTATAGTGCAGGAATGCGCTATCTCATCATGCAAGTACTCTCAGGGGTTATTCTGCTAGTCGGTGCGTTGTTTCATATCGCTAAAACAGGCAGCGTCTCCTTTGACTATATCGGCTTAGATGGCATAGCTGGTTGGCTTATCTTTATCGCCTTTGGTATTAAGTGTGCGTTTCCTTTTGCTCATACTTGGCTTACCGACGCTTACCCAGAAGCTACGCCAACGGGTACCGTTATTCTCAGTGCTTTTACCACTAAGGTGGCAGTATATGCACTGGCTCGAGCCTACCCCGGTACAGAGCTGCTAATTTATATTGGCGCAGCAATGACCTGTTTCCCGATTTTCTTTGCGGTAATTGAAAACGATCTTCGCCGCGTACTGGCTTATAGCTTGATAAACCAAGTGGGCTTTATGGTGGTCGGTATCGGTATCGGTACCTCACTCGCATTAAACGGTGCAGTGTCTCACGCCTTTAACGATGTGATCTTTAAAGGCTTGCTATTTATGAGCATGGGCGCGGTATTACACATGACTGGACGAATAAATGGCTCCGATCTGGGCGGCCTTTATAAAACCATGCCCAAAACCACCATACTGTGTATTGTCGGTGCAGCCTCTATCTCTGCATTCCCACTGTTTAGCGGTTTTGTCAGTAAATCTATGGTGATGTCAGCCGCACTTGAAAATGGCAATGACTGGGTTTGGTTAATGCTATTGTTTGCCTCGGCGGGTGTGTTCCACCACGCAGGTATCAAGATCCCCTACTTTGCGTTCTTCGCCCATGACTCGGGCATTAGAGCAAACGATCCGCCAAACAACATGTTGTTGGCCATGTTTATTTCGGCCTGCCTATGTATAGGCATTGGTATCTACCCAGCTGCGCTTTACTCGCTGCTGCCATACGATACTGGCTACAACCCTTATGATGCGACCCACGTACTAGCACAGACACAGCTGTTGCTATTCTCAGCACTGGCCTTTGTTTGGTTAAACCTTAAAGGTAAGTATCCACCTGAACTGCGCTCAACTCACCTTGACGTTGATTGGGTATACAGGCGTTTAGTACCAAATGCTCTGCAGCGAATGTTTGCGGTAATTTGGAAAGTCGATGCTGACGTGCGCCAATCAGTACGTGGCAAGTTAAACCAATGTCAGGCATTTTTAGCACGCCAATACAAAGGCGGTGGTAGCTTTATCTCTACCGACTACCCTTCTGGCAATATGGTGCTTTGGGTAGCGGTTATTCTAGCAACCTATCTGTTTATTGGCTTTGTGAGCTAATAGGACTCATCAAGATAAAAGCTAGCCTGTTTGCTGACGATAATGGTAAATAGGCTAGTTTCAAAGTCTTGGCGTTAACGAAGGATTAAGTGGATAAATAGCCATGCTACCCAAACAAAAAAGCGACCCTAAGGTCGCTTTTTTACTCTCTAAATTCTAAATAAAGCCAGCAACTCATAATCGATAAGTAAGGGCAAAGATAATTGTATGCCATTTTAAGGCAAGAAATTAAATTCCCCCTGACTACTTACTCTTCGTTTGGTCATCGCGTAGTAGTTATTTATAGCTTATTCTATTGATGCTTTGTGCGAGTGCGACAACTCAAATTCTCCCCAATTAAATCAGAAAGTTAACAATTATTTATTAAGCTCATAATTTCGATAGTATTGTCACCATTAGATTTATGTTCAAATCTTTTCGCCTTAAGACCATTTGAGCAGATCACATCCGGTACCTTGTACATCACCATTTCTTTTCGTTCTATCTAAAGCAGGCAAATTAATGAACAGTGGGGCAGAGCCTGACTAATCCCTACTAAATACTAAGCAGAAACTATAAGATATTTATATTAGATTAAAACATTCATAGCATTTGGCGATCACATTTATCGCCAAACAAAAATAACCATGAGCAAATGCCATGAATGCGAAACAAATTTCGTCAAAATGTCTATCATTTGTCACCCAGTTAATGCACAAAATCAATGAATGGTGGTTCGCTTTCTAACACTGGGCTTGGCCGTGATATTGAGAGTAAAGCCATGGAAAAAAGAGATTAAACTCGTTAATAGGCTTTGTAGTAATGACTACTTACATCGTGATATAGATGTCTATATACACCCGCATGACCAGCTTACTCGTCGGAAAATGCAACAACCCATCATCCATATCGATTGGTCAGATCTTGATTACCGAAAATAGTACTTTCTCATTAGAGTCTCGCTTGTAGCTCAAGGGTGATCACTGACACTTTATGCAGAAATACATCCGCTAAATAGAAAAGATAAACCAAACACACATCGACTATTTCTGACCAAACTGAAGACAATGTTACCCCATGATTGCAAGCTCATCATAGTCACCGATGCGGGTTTTCGAATCCCCTCGTTTAAGCAAATTATGTCGCTAAACTAGGATTACGCAGGCAGATTTAGAAACTGAACACACGGCAAAAAGTCTCCAGTAGATAGCTGGTATCCCGTTGAGCAACGCTATGTTCAAGCAACAGCCAGTGCCGAAAGTCTTGGATTTTACTTTTTAGTTGATCAAGTCTCTTTTAAATCACGTTTACTCATTTTCAAGCGCTATGCAAAAGGTCGAAAAGATAAAGTGGTCACGGGTGAAAAAACAAGACGGAGCAAAAGTCGAGTGCAAGTGCAGAGTGAGAAAAAGAGCCTTGGCTATTAGCCACATCACTTTGTAACTCAAATGCTACAGTTAAAAGAATCGTTAAAATTTATGCGACAAGGACGCAGATAAAAGAAAGCTTTAGATATGAAAAAACAGGCCTAAAAATAAATGATAGCGGCACAAGCATCCTATTAAACTCGTGGGATTCCCTCAGACTCTGGCCCCACTCAATCCCAGCATAGATTGGAGTATTTATTGTTAAAAAACCGCTAAGGTATTAATATATAAAAATTTTTATAAAAACCTTTTTAAACCAACCTTAGAGATGATATCATTTTGTTAAAATAACCAGCTTAAAAGGATGTAAGCGTTATGCTTAAAGTTTCAAAAATATTTTCTATAATATTACTCACCTTGATACTCATTGCTTGTGGTAATGAAAATGAAAGCAATGGAGAAGAGATAACTCCACCAACAAATCAGCTACCAGATGTCTATGCAGGTAGTGACAATTCATTAGAAGAAAATATCATAGCTAAGCTTGTAGGTAGCGCAACTGATAATGATGGAACCATAGTGAGCTACCAATGGCTTCAAATAGCTGGAACCCCAGTATCGTTAGACTCTCCAGATAATATCAATACCACATTTAACACACCTGAAGTCACAGTTGATGAAGTCTTTACTTTTGAATTAACAGCAACGGACAATGACGGAGGTGAAGCATCTGACACCGTTGTGATTACTATACTTAACGTTAATCAAGCTCCTGTAGTCGAAGCTGGTGAAAATCAAACAGTTAAAAGTAATGATTTGGTAACACTTACAGGCAACGCTAGCGATCAAGACGGTGAGGTTGTAACCACAGTTTGGAAACAAACTGTTGGTACTGCAGTCATACTTAGAACGCCTAACCAAATCAGTACAGAATTTACTGTTGACCATTTCACCGAGAATGAAGTGCTGAAATTTAGTTTTAGCGCAACCGACTCTTTAGGTGCGCAGTCAACGGAATATGTTGAGGTTTTCGTTAGCGTTACCGATATTACTCCAACTGTATCGGCCGGTGAGGAACAACTTATATTCAATGGTAGTACAGTCTCTTTGATAGGCACTGCTTCGGCTAATAATGGTGGCACAATTGCTAGTTATCAATGGGAACAGGTATCGGGCACGCAGGTTGTATTAGATGCCCCCAACGCTGAAGTCACGACCTTTGAAATACCAGAAGGGCTAACCGATGAAGTACTGATTTTTGAGTTTAAAGCTACTGACAATGCAGGTAATACAGCAGATTCAATAACTAATGTAGTCATTTCCAGTCAAGCTTTACTCGCTGACGTTGGCATACCCGATAATATGTTTGATAGCTGTATTGTTTACAATATTGATGGCTCTGACTTTGGCTTAGAGTATGTGCACGAAGCTAGGTCATTAATCTGTTTTTACGACGAATATGAAGGCTATAGCTCACAATTAAGTTCTTTAGATGGTTTATCTAAGCTGTTTAATCTAAGAAATTTAGGCCTACACTATCAAGGTAACCTTACTAAAGAAGAGTTTGGTCAAATGATCGCTCTAAATGCGCTTGAAAGCTTAACTATTACTGAATCTACATTCCAAGACTTTACTACTATCTCCAATAAAGTTGCGTTAAACCAACTGTCACTTTTGGATACGAGTATTAACAATCTTGAGGGGCTCGGTAAACTTAAAAACCTTACCCAAATTTCAATATCAAATGGTGATATAGACCAAATACCTAACATTCAAAACCTAAAAAGTCTTGAGTCTCTAGCCATCGTTAATAATAATCTGACAGATATTAGTGCAGTTGGTGCACTATCAAACTTAGGCAGTCTCGACTTAAAAGGGAATGCCATCGTTAATTACAGTGCCCTCAACAATCTCAAGCAGCTAACCTACTTAAATTTAAGTGATAATGAACTGAGTGGTTCTTTTACAGTTAATGAATTGCCGAAGCTGCAATCATTGTGGATTGATAATAATGATTTATCAGAAATCACCAATATTACAGAACGTTTTCCTGAATTATGGAGTTTTCGAAGTGTGGGAAATCCGCTAACTGATATCAGTGGGTTAAGTAATAACACGGTATTAAATCAAATCCAAATTGAAGAGTCATTACTTACTGAGTTGCCTGCAATAGAGAATTTACCGGAACTAAATAGTATTAACCTAAGCAATAATGAACTACTCAATAGTGTTGGGCAACTTGAAAACCTACCCGAACTTGAACGTATTCATATACACACAAGTAATATTGATACTTTCCTCGATTTATCAGGCCTTGAAGCATTAAAGTCACTGGCAATAACAAGTTCAAAGATACATGAAATATCTGACTTATCTGGCCATGCTAGTTTAGCCAATTTAGTACTTTCTAATAACCTGATCGAAAGTATTGAAGCTGGCAATCTTCCTACAGCTTTGACTTATCTATCTTTATCAAATAATAAACTCACCACTCTTCCTGTGTTATCAGGATTTGACTCGTTATCTAGTTTGAACCTTGATAATAATGAAATTTCAACTATCACTTTAGGAAGTCACCTGCCTGAGCTCTATTCACTAGACCTAGAAAATAATGGTATTACAAGCTTGGATTGGGTGAGCGATTACAACCCTACTAGCGTAATCAACTTATCATCTAATGGAGTGAGCACAGTCACCGAACTAATTGATTTAACAACCAGTAATTTCTACTTACGCAACACGCAAATATCTTGCGAGGATATAGCTAAACTCCAGGAAACTAAGTGGGTTTGGAGCGATTGCCAATAGTTACCTTATTACTCGTCGTAAAAAATTAATTAAATGGGGCAGATAAGCCGGTTATTGGTGAACTCTGCTCCGGTGTAGCATTTAGTTCACCAACTCCAATAAGTGGGGTCTGAGTCTGACGAATCTCCACGAAATACTAAGCAGAAAAAATAAGATATTTAAATTAGGTTGGAACATTCATGGCATTTGGCGATCACATTGATATCGCCAAACAAAATAACCACGAGCAAATGCCATGAATGCGAAACCAGTTTTGTCACAATGCCTATCATTTGTCACCCCGTTAATGCACAAACTCACCGATAAAGTTTGTACTGTGTAATCGAAAGCTCAATGAATCGTGGTTCGCTTTCTATCACTGGCCTTGGCCGTGATATCGATAGTAAAGCCATCGAAAATATATGATTAAACGCGTTGATAGGCTTTGTAGTAATGAACACTTACATCGTGATATCACGTTTATATACACCCGCATGAGGTGTTTGCTCGTCGGGAAAATGAAACAACCCATTATTCATATCGATTGGTCAGGTCTTGATGACCGCAAACAGCACTTTCTCATTCGGGCATCGCTTGCAGCTCAAGGGCGATCGCTGACACTTTATGAAGAAATACACCCGCTAAATAGAAAAGAGAAAGCTAAAACACTGAAAAATCTCCGATAGATAGCTGGTATCCCGTTAAGCAACACTATGTGCCAGCAACAGCCAGAGTCAAAAGCCTTGTCGTTTAGTTTTGAGGTGAGCAAGTCTCTTTTAAATCACATTTAGTCATTTTCAAGCGCAGCGAAAAAGGTCGAAAAAATAAATTGAACAAGGGTGATAAAGGGAGACGAAGTAAAAAGTCTCGTGCAAATGCAGGGCGAGAAATGAATGATGGTGGCATCAGGAATCAAGATAAATTAAGCGTGCTCTTGCACATAGCCTGCTTATCACAATTTATACTTTACCAGCTTGGTTTGGCCATCAAAGCTGCAAATAACCACAGGCAGTAACGAGTAAATTAGATAAAGAATTGCAATTTTCTCTCAAACCAATTTATTAGCTGAGAGCCTAAAGGATAGGAATTTATAGCAGTTGAAATCACATTTACAATTAGCCTGCAGGATTTAGTGAGGGAACCACAAGCATCCTTTTAAATTCATGGGGTTCCCTCAGACTCTGGCATAACTTATTTTAACCGTATTGGTTAACCTGCTTTAGCTTGGATCCTGTAGGCATGTAGCAAAGGTTCTGTATAACCAGAAGGCTGAGATTTACCTTTGAAGATAAGATCGCAAGCAGCTTTAAAGGCTATCCCGTCAAAGGTAGGTGCCATATTGATATACAGTGGATCAGCTGCATTTTGAGTATCCACCACAGCAGCCATTTTTTTCAGCGCTGTCATCACCTCTGCTTCACTGCATAAGCCATGCTCAAGCCAATTAGCTAAGTATTGCGATGAGATCCGCAAGGTCGCTCTGTCTTCCATCAAACCAACATTATTAATATCAGGCACTTTCGAGCAACCGACTCCTTGGTCAATCCAACGCACCACATATCCCAGAATACCCTGTGCATTATTTTCTAGCTCAAAGGTAATTTGTTGTTGGGTTAATGTTGTCGCTTCATTAAGCAATGGAATCGTCAACAAGTCGTCAATGCTGGCACGTTTACGCTGCTTAATTTGTTGCTGAACTTCGGCAACATTTATTTGATGATAATGGGTTGAATGCAGCACGGCACCATTTGGCGATGGAACCCAGGCCGTATTTGCCCCCGCTTTTGGGTGAGCCACTTTTTGTTCTAGCATAGCCGCCATTTCATCTGGCATCGGCCACATGCCTTTACCTATCTGAGAGCGACCTTGTAAGCCACATTCAAGTCCAATATCGACATTCCAATCTTCATAAGCAGTAATCCATTTTTGCTGCTTCATCACAGATTTGGGGACAAAGGCGCCCGCTAACATTGAGGTATGGAGTTCATCACCGGTACGGTCGAGAAAACCAGTATTAATAAAGACAACGCGCGCTTGCGCGACCCTTATGCACTCTTTCAAGTTGAGTGTGGTTCTGCGCTCTTCATCCATTATGCCGACTTTGATGGTATTACGGGGGAGTATGAGTGCATCTTCTATCTTGGTAAACAAGTCACAAGTAAATTGCACTTCTTCTGGGCCATGCATTTTAGGTTTGACAATATTCACTGACCCTTTACGACTATTACTGCGACCATTATTGTTACCTTTAAGGTCATGCATAGCGGCAAGCACAGTGATCATGCCATCCAATATGCCTTCAGGTACTTCATTGCCATTTTTATCTAGCACGGCATCAATCGTCATCAAGTGACCCACATTACGCACAAATAACAAACTTCTACCGGGTAACGTCACTGTCTCAGTGTCAGCATTCACAGCGCTATAAACGCGATCATCATTAAGCTCTCTAATGACTTCTTTACCATTTTTAGTCAGTGAGGCAGTTAAGTTGCCTTTCATCAAACCTAACCAATTACGGTAAATTTCAACTTTGTCTTCAGCATCAACGGCAGCGACAGAGTCTTCGCAATCCATAATGGTCGTCACTGCGGCTTCAACCAACAGGTCTTTAACCCCTGCATTATCACTACCACCAATAACACTGTCAGGATCAATTTGGATCTCAATATGCAAACCATTATTAACCAGCAAAATAGCACTCGGCGCAGCCGCACTACCTTGGTAACCCACACACTTTTGTGGTTGGGTTAATGTTGTGGTCGTGCCATCTGTTAACTGCATACGTAATAAGTCAGCATCAATAAAATAACGCGTCACATCAGCGTGGCAGCCTTGCACTAATGGCGCTGCAGTATCTAAGTGATGTTTTGCAAACGCGATAACTTTTTCACCCCTTAAAGGGTTGTACTGTTTAGTAAGCTCAGCGCCACCTTGTGGTGATATTGCATCAGTTCCATATAACGCATCATATAAACTGCCCCAACGCGCATTGGCAGCGTTAAGTGCAAAGCGCGCATTTTTTACTGGCACAACTAATTGTGGCCCAGCTTGCGCTGCTATTTCATGATCCACATTTTCAGTGCTAATTTGAAACGCATCACCCTCTGGCACTAGGTAGCCTATTTCGGATAGAAAAGCTTTATATTGGGCAGGGTTAAAGGCTTTAGCAGGGTGCTTTGTATGCCATTGATCAATTTGTTGCTGCAGGTGCTGCCTTTTTTCTAAAATCGTCACATTAACCGGAGAAAACTCGGTAACAATATCTTCAAACTTTGTCCAAAATTCAGCAGAATTAATGCCAATATCAGGGCAGATTTCACGATCAACCAGTTGCCACAATTCTTGCGCTATTTGTAAACCGCCTACTTTAATTCGTGCTGTCATTTTTATCCCTACCCTTAATTCCAGTGCGCTGAACTTAAAAACCATTCAAATCTATTATTAATCGTTAATTCGCAGCAAAACTTTACTTTATATCAAAGCAGCATCATCTATCCAATTTATACTTGTTATCATCAACATTCACCAAATCTATGGCAAAACTGCTGTTTTTGGTTAATTTACAACGTTTCAGTAATTAAAATAACAAGGTTAAACATCCCCTCTATTGATTTCATCTGCCGTTTGAGTGATTAATTGACGCATCCATTTATGTGCTGGATTATGCTGAAGCAAAGGGCTCCAAGCCATAGTCAATGCGATGGGCGGAATAACAAATGGCGGCGCAACAATACTCACCCGGTCATTATTCTCGTGCTGACGAGCCATCTTACTTGGTATTGTTGCGATCAAATCCTGTTGCTCAGCCAACAAACACGCAGCTTGGTAATGGCGAGTAAATACCGTTATTTGCCGTTTTACGCCAATTCGAGTTAATGCTTCATCCACCCAACCTAAGCGCTGAACATCAGCAGGATCCATCCCGACGCCAACACCCATTCCGGTTTTACTCACCCACACATGTTTGGCTTGCAAATAACTGTCTAATGAAAACTGTTCCAAAACTGGATTGTTCTTACTAATCAAGCAACTAAAGTCATCATTCCACAAAACTTTCTGGTGAAATGATTGCGGAATACTGTCGAAACGATTGATTACCATATCGACTCTACCTTGTTCTACATCAGGGAAACTGACGTCACTTGGGGTCATGATATCTAATATAATGTTGGGTGCTTGCGTACGAAGTTTTGCAATTAGCGGAGGAAGTAAGGTCGATTCAGCATAATCACTGGCCATGACACGAAAGACTTTTTCACTTTCTTGTGCATCAAATTCGGTGCGTGGCTGTACGGCTTTTTCCAGCCCGAGAATCAACTGACTGATTACGGGTTGCAATTCATTCGCGCGTTCTGTCGGCGTCATGCCCTGACTGGTGCGAATAAGTAAGGGATCATCAAACAAGGTTCTTAAGCGTTTTAGGCCGTTACTCATTGCTGGTTGGCTAATCCCAAGTTGGTCCGCTGCTTTAGTCACATTTCTTTCACGCAACAAAACATCTAAATAAACAAGGAGGTTCAAGTCGATACGAGACACATTCATAAGATGAATACCGAAAATAGTAAGTATAAATTAGACTTATTTAACCAAATCTAACTATTATTTACAACGTAATCATTTGCCGCTTATCTATTTGTTAAAGGAATATACACATGACTAACTACAGAAGTAATATCGATGAAGCTGCTACCTTGATTAATTCAGAAGGTAGTGCATGGAATGCCATCAACCCAGAATCAGTCGCTCGTATGCGTCTTCAGAATCGTTTTCAAACTGGGTTAGACATCGCAAAGTACACTGCTAAGATTATGCGTGAAGACATGGATAACTACGATAAAGACTCATCGCAGTACACTCAGTCTCTAGGTTGCTGGCATGGTTTTATTGCCCAACAAAAAATGATCTCTATTAAAAAGCATCTATTAACCACCAAACGTCGTTACCTATATCTTTCAGGTTGGATGGTTGCAGCACTTCGTAGTGAGTTTGGTCCATTGCCTGACCAATCTATGCATGAAAAGACCTCTGTCGCGGCGCTGATTAAAGAGCTATACACTTTTCTACGTCAAGCTGATGCACGTGAATTGGGTGGCCTGTTCCGCGAATTAGATAATGCTAACGAGTCAGAAAAAGCGGCGATTCAAGACAAAATTGAAAACTTCGAAACCCATGTTGTACCGATTATTGCCGATATTGATGCAGGTTTTGGTAACGAAGAAGCCACTTACTTGATGGCAAAACAAATGATTGAAGCGGGTGCTTGTTGTATTCAATTAGAAAACCAAGTGTCTGATGTAAAACAGTGTGGCCACCAAGACGGTAAAGTGACCGTGCCACATGTTGAGTTTTTAGCAAAAATTAACGCGGTTCGTTACGCCTTTTTAGAACTAGGCATTGATGACGGTGTGATTGTTGCCCGTACCGACTCATTAGGTGCTGGTCTAACGCAAAAAATTGCTGTGACAAATGAACCTGGTGACTTAGGCGAGCAATACAATGCTTTCCTTCAAGTTGAAACCGTAGATGCAGCCAAACTGAACAACGGTGATGTGGTATTCCAGCAAGATGGCAAACTCGTTAAACCTGCTCGCCTGCCAAATGGTTTGTTCCAGTTTAGAGCGGGTACTGGTGAAGAACGTTGTGTACTTGATTGTATTACTTCACTGCAAAATGGCGCTGACCTATTGTGGATTGAGACAGAAAAGCCTCATGTATCTCAAATTGGCGCAATGGTTAACGAGATCCGTAAAGTTATACCAAACGCAAAGCTTGTGTATAACAACTCACCATCGTTTAACTGGACGCTTAACTTCCGTCAGCAAATATTTGATGCAATGCAAGAAGCAGGACAAGACGTTTCAGCTTACGACCGCGCACAATTAATGAGTGTTGATTACGATTCAACTGAGCTTGCGATACAAGCTGATGAAAAAATTCGTACATTCCAAGCTGATTCAGCTCGTGAAGCGGGTATTTTCCATCACCTTATTACGCTACCGACATACCATACTGCAGCGCTATCTACTGATAACTTGGCTAAAGAGTACTTCGGTGACCAAGGCATGTTGGGTTATGTTGCTAATGTTCAACGTAAGGAGATCCGTCAAGGTATCGCCTGTGTTAAACACCAAAACATGGCAGGTTCTGATATGGGCGATGCACATAAAGAGTACTTCTCTGGTGACCAAGCGCTTAAAGCGTCAGGTAAAGACAACACAATGAACCAGTTTTAACGACTCGTTTTACAGACTTGTTTTACAGACGATAGCGAGCTTTTAAACTCGCGATAACTGACTCCAAAAAGCCTGAAGCAAACCTTCAGGCTTTTTTGTATTTAACTCTCCTGAACAAAAAGAAGTGGGATTACAAACTGATTAAGAGGGTCAGAGTCTGAGTCCGCTTACTCCAAACAATGTTACGCACTCAACCAGCGCTGGCAATTACTCACACTTTGACGCCGTTTTCGCTGTAAATGCTCACAATATTCAGTTAATGCAGGTAACGCCCCTACTGCACCTTTAAATAAGGCTCCAAACTCAGTAGTGATTTTTAACCAGTTTTCAGTAGGAATATTCAACCTATTGAGAATGCCCTGACTACTCGCGCTTATGGCGCCGCGTTTGTCATTACGAATAATCCGCCCAGTATCTTCAACTAGCACAATGTAATCTTTAACGCTAAACATCAAACCATTAGGCATATCCAAGCGTTCATTACCTACAAAAGGCAGTAACTCCGCGGGTTGCTCACCTTTCATGGCTGAGTTGATTCTGCGTTGGATACTGGTGTAATCAGAGGTTTCTGGGGTTGCAGCCATCTTGGCGCGAATAGGGTTTAAGTCCACATAAGCCATGCATGCCAGCACTGCAGCTTCATCTAATAATGCCTGGGATTTAAAGCGCCCTTCCCAAAAACGACCAGTGCAGTTATCTTCTTTATTAGCCATTCGAGCAATGGGTTCACACAAGGAGCGCATAAACCAGCTGATGTCAGTCAAGCGTTGGCGGTATTGAGTAATACAATCATTAACCGTCTTTAACTCAAACTCATTAAGCGCTTCACCTCTAATATATTTATTCGTTAGCAATGTGCCTTTAAAGCCTTTATGCCATTGGGTAAGCACATATTCATCAGACCAGTTTTTAGCTCTATCCGCATCCACTTTTAACACCACATGCAAATGATTACTCATCACTGCATAAGCACATATATCAATGGCAAAAATCGTCGCCAATTCAATAATTCGGCTATCAACCCACTCTCGACGGTGTTCATAGTTATCGCCAGTACTTGCATCAAAACCACACAGAAAAGCTTTACGCACCACGCGTGAACAGCAGTGATAGTAGGGTGTGTCCTCTAAACTTACGAGTGTTTGCCTTGGTCTGGCCATCATCAATCACCGATTATTAAGCAATAAATAAAGCCTAGTTTAGTGTTGACTATTTAGCCAGTTGGAGTGGGTGGCCATGTTATTCTAATGAAAGCTAATTGATGAAAACGAACTCTAATCTACACACTTCTATGAAGTCTCTTAACACACCAATCTACAAACCGATGGTCGCACAAATCAGTCGGCCAAAAACAAAAAGAAGCTGCATGTGCAAAGGCAGACTAACGATACAATCTGTAACAGACTACTTTTTAATGATTTTATTTCAACATTTAGGACAAAACAGTGCGCTAAAGCATTGCAATAAATAGACCCAATAGCGTAATGTATAACCAATAAAAACACACGCAGGCCAAGCTCTTAATCTAATAAGAGAACGCCTTTCAGGGAAGAAGAAGCCAATCATCCGCTTGTAAAACTCAGTTCACTTGAACCACACAAGCACAAAATGAAAAGTTTACTCTAAGCCTGATTATTATTGTAAGGAATTTAAATGACTAAAATCGTAGTGCTTGGCGGTATCAGCGTCCCTTATCAGCAGGATAACCAGACCAAAAAGTGGAATTTTAGTAAAGTATATGATTGGAACTTGGGTAATCATTATGTCCAAGAGTTTGCAAAAGAAGCTGATCTTAAAGTAAGAAGGCGTTCAAAAAATCATGGAAAAATTGGATACCCACCAAAGATAAAGTCCCTTGCATCTTCATTAGAGATACATTTAAAACCTAAAAAAAATATAGATTTTAAAGAGTTAGTTGAAACAGTCCAGAAAACCAATAGTTTAGTTCTCAAGAGCTCAAGAGCTCAAAGTAAGCTTGTGCTCATATTCCTCAAATACAAAAAAGAGCATGAGGACAGCACTAGCACAACTCCAATATTTATTGAAAATTTATTGGTCATGTTATTAAAAGATAAATCTGCTTTAATGTTTGGAAATGATGGAGAACCTCTAGGTACTGAGATCATAGACTTTGATGATGTGATGCAAGCAGCGCTAATTAATATAGATGAATTTACTAATTCCATATCCCAAAAGGAAGATATTGACGTTTCTTTTATTAATGGAGTTGGCGGTACTACTGACTACTTTATAGACTTTTTTGATGCTGAAGATGTAATAAAGAATAAAGAAAGTGTCTCTAATGTTTTAACTGCATTAAATGATTTCTTATTAAAGAAAAAATTAAAAAGAAAGCAAAGAGAGTTATGTGAAAAAAATGTCAAGTCACATATAGAACGTAACGAAAGAAATAAGATATCGACTAAACTACAAGATTTGAGTGGTGTAATTTATAATACGTTAAGAATAGACAAAAGTTTAAACATAAAAAAAGGTTCATTCGAAGATTTTGTACAGAACAACGATTATAAAGTCAATGAAGAATTTAGTGTCAGCAAAAAAGAAAGAGAAACTTTAGAATTTATTACTATGGATACGGATGTTGGTAACCTAAAACTTAAAAAATCGCTGTTTAGTAAAAAAAGTAAAGTTGGAAATATTGTTTTCAACCCACAGAATAATGAACTTACCGTTAAGACAAAAATAGACAACCCCGATATTATTGCTGAATTAATAAAAATCCAGAATGGATAACTTACAAAGAGAAATAATAGAATACTACGCTAAGGGGGTATTCTCTTTTGACGGTGATTACTTTACATCAGTAGGCCTACCTAAAGAAAAGTTTGACATTCTATTCCCATTAGCTATTTATCCAAGTTCTCAATTCATTGCCGACAATGGCACTGTAGATATAGAAGAGATAAATTTTATTTTTAAAGATTATCACAAATTATTAGAACATATCGAATGTCTTGATTTGGACATAATTGATAACTCTTATAATAAAGTTATTTTAGATAGCGATGGTATTATCGAACTAGGTGAGTTTGCTCAACATTATAAGAAATGGATACAGATTTTTGATGAGATTGCAGATCATCAGTACCCTATAAATGATTTAAGCTCAGGTAGAACTTATATTTTCATAGAAAAAAATGATAATCAAAACTCTACAGTTTTAAATATAAATATTGATGACGTGTCAGAGAAAGAGATATGTAAATTAATAAAATCAATAAGTAATCCAAAATTGTTACTTGAATCTTGCTTACAAAAGGATGCACATCAAGGCGAAAAAAAAGCAACTCTAAAAAGTTCATTATTAAAGGTTATTAGAAATAAAAACATTCCACTTATTGAAATACTAAGCCTAGGAGAAACACTTCTAAATACATTTCACAAAAACTACGAAACCTATTTAAGAAGTTTCTCATTTGAGGATTTCATTAAAGACTTAGAAGATGATGTAGGCGATTTTATAAGTAAGGTTGAAGAGCAAATTCAAGGATTTTACGTACAAGCATTGGCTGTTCCTGGAGCAGTAATACTTGCTTCAGCATTCAGAGGGGCTGATAAAGGCATAAGTATAGCTTTATTATTCAGCACCGTCTTAGCGCTTACAATTGTCTTTAGCTCTCTTAAAAGCAAAACCAAATTTATTACACGAGTAACTGAAAATACACTTACAAAATTAAGTATTTATAAAAAAAGAACTACTGATATAAAAAACACCTTTGCACAACAAACAATTTTAGAAAAAATCAATGCTGCAATAAAATCAGTTGAAGATACTGCTGAAGATTGTAAAAGTGAAATAAAAAAGTTAAAAAACTTTATTATTATCTTAGTTTCAACTTATGTCATCGTTGCTGTTCTTTTTGAAAAAATGTAATTTTTATCTCTATAATTATCTAGTTAGACTATATGATCAAGAACTATTAAAACGATACAACAAAATGTAAAAAAGTGAACATCAGACAGTAGAATCGGCCAGAGTAAACTAAATTCGCCAACAAAAAAGCGACCCATCGGTCGCTTTTTTACTTTGATAAATAGCTAAACTTCAACAAAGCCAGCTACTCCTAATGGCGTTACCGCCGATGATAAGACAAGGAAGTTTGAGGTTTTCGCCGCGGAGTTGACTGGTGTCAATGAGCAGCGAAAAGCTTAAACTGAAGCCGTATTATCGAGGCCAAGTAGCCATTATCTTTATTCGTAGTCACCGATTGGCACACAACTACACATCAAGTTTCTGTCACCATAAACATCATCAATACGATTAACCGTTGGCCAGAACTTATTCGCCTTAACCGCTGCTGATGGGAACACGGCTTCTTCACGGCTGTAAGGACGTGAATCAAACGCTGGGTCCATAATGTCTGCCATAGTATGCGGAGCATTGTGCAGTGGGTTGTTGTCTTGTGGCCACTGGCCAGACTCGACTTTAGCCACTTCATTGCGAATGGCTATCATGGCTTCAACGAAACGGTCTAGCTCAACTTTTGACTCTGATTCTGTTGGCTCAATCATTAAGGTGCCCGCTACTGGGAAGCTCATGGTTGGCGAATGGAAACCATAGTCGTTAAGACGCTTAGCAATGTCCATTTCAGTGACGCCTGATGTTTCTTTAAGTGGGCGCAAATCAATAATACATTCGTGTGCTACGCGCTCATTACGGCCAGTAAATAATACTGGGTAATGACCTGACAATTTCTTCATCACGTAGTTAGCGTTTAGCAATGCCATTTGGGTTGATTGCTTAACCCCTTTAGTGCCTAACAACTTAATGTACATCCAGCTGATAGGTAGGATGCTAGCACTGCCGTATGGCGCGGCTGATACTGCGCCATTGTGGTCGCTTTCGCGGCCAGGTTTTACGATTTGGTGACCTGCTACAAACGGCGCTAAATGCTTTTTAATGCCGATTGGGCCCATACCTGGTCCGCCGCCGCCATGTGGAATCGAGAAGGTTTTGTGCAAGTTAAGGTGCGATACGTCAGCGCCGATAAAGCCCGGTGATGTAAGGCCAACTTGAGCGTTCATGTTGGCGCCATCAAGGTAAACTTGACCGCCGTACTGGTGAACGATTTCACAGATCTCGCTAATTGATTCTTCATACACACCGTGGGTCGATGGGTAAGTGATCATGATGCACGATAAGTTGTCTGCAAGCTCTGCCGCTTTTGCGCGTAAGTCTTCAACGTCAACGTTACCGTCTTTATCACAGGCAGTAACGACCACTTTCATACCAGCAAGCTGGGCAGAAGCGGGGTTAGTACCGTGAGCAGATTGCGGGATTAAACAGATGTCTCTGTGTCCTTCGCTGCGTGATTCGTGATATTTCTTAATCGCTAACAGGCCAGCGTACTCGCCCTGTGCACCCGAGTTTGGCTGAATACAGACGTTATCGTAGCCAGTAATGTTAACCAAGTAGTCTGACAATTCGTTAATTAACTGGGTGTAACCTTCTGCCTGGTTTAGCGGGCAAAATGGGTGCATGTTGGCAAATTCAGGCCAGCTTACTGGCAGCATTTCAACGGCTGCGTTTAACTTCATGGTGCAAGAACCCAGCGAAATCATTGAGTGATTTAAGGCTAAATCTTTATTCTCAAGACGCTTGATGTAACGCATCATTTCAGTTTCGCTTTGGTAGCTACTGAATGTTGGGTGAGACAATATCTTGTCGTGACGGATTAGCTCTGCAGGGATTGATTGCACTGCTCCAGCCAGAATTTCAGCATCGAGTATTGCTACGTCTAGACCGTGGTCAGCACCTAAGATGACATCAAATAACTGAGCGATATCGTCACGGGTGGTGGTTTCGTCAAGGCTGATGCCGACGATACCGTCGCTGTCGATACGTAGGTTCATTTCAGCAGTTAATGCACGTGCGTTAACCGCATCAACATCAAGACCTGATAATGAAAGAGTGTCAAACCAAGTGTTGTTAACTAACGCTACGCCTTTGGCTTTTAGGCCGACTGCTAAGATGTCAGTTAAACGGTTAATACGGCTGGCGATATTTTTAAGGCCAACAGCGCCGTGGAATACCGCGTAGAACGACGCCATATTCGCTAATAAGATTTGCGCAGTACAAATGTTTGAGTTGGCTTTTTCGCGGCGGATATGTTGCTCGCGGGTTTGCATCGCCATACGCAGGGCTTTATTACCGCGAGTATCTTTTGATACCCCAATAATACGACCTGGCATTGAACGTTTGTGTGCATCACGGGCAACGAAGAAGGCCGCATGTGGTCCGCCGTAGCCCATTGGTACGCCAAAACGCTGGGCACTACCAAAGACGATATCTGCGCCCATAGACCCTGGTGATTTAAGTAATACCAGTGACATGATGTCGGCAGCAACCGTGATGATGGCTTTCTTTTGTGCAAGTTTAGCAAACAACTCAGTGTTGTCGTTAATCTCACCGAAGCGGTTAGTGTATTGGAATAATGCGCCGAATAGCTCGTAGTTAGCAGCTTCGTTTGCTGGGCCAACGATAACTTCAAAACCAAAACATTCTGCGCGAGTTTGCACTACGTCTAATGTTTGTGGGAATACGTCGTCTGCCACGAAAAAGATGTTGGCTTTTTTGGCTTTTGATACACGCTTGGCCATGGCCATTGCTTCAGCGGCGGCGGTTGCTTCATCAAGTAATGATGCTGAGGCGAGATCAAGTCCAGTTAAGTCCATCGACACTTGTTGGAAGTTAAGAATTGCTTCTAAACGGCCTTGGGCGATTTCTGGCTGGTACGGGGTGTACGCTGTGTACCAACCCGGATTTTCAAACACGTTTCGTAATATGACATTCGGCACTTCTGTACCGTAGTAGCCCATACCGATATAGCTTTTAAAGACTTTGTTTTTGTCTGCTATGCCACGGATGTAGGCGGTGCCTTCTGCTTCGCCACATGAATCACCAATGGTCAATTCTTGCGGTAAACGAATTGAACCAGGCACGGTTTGTGCGGTTAAGTCTTCAAGCGATTCTGCGCCAACAAAATTCAACATTTCTTGCTGTTGAGTTTGGCTTGGGCCGATATGGCGGCTTAAAAACAATTCGTGTTGCTCTAATTGAGTTAGGGTCTGCTTTGTCATGAGAAATCGTGTTCCAAATCTGCCAGTATTTTTGCTGTAGGGCTGAATAGCTGGTCTAGGAAAAAATGTTGTGGTGCAATACTTTAATGAGTAACAAGTGGATCGTTTTTCATTAAAACTTTTTATAGGCTAAACAAAAGAAGCTCCCAAGGGAGCTTCTTTTAGCGTTGACGTTTATTCTTCGTCAATCACTTCTTGGTAACCTGCTGCGTCGAGCAAGTTAGCGGTTTCAGCTTCATCTGATGGCTGAACGCGGAAGAACCAACCTTCACCAAATGCATCGCTGTTTACAAGCTCTGGTGAATCTTCTAATGCTTCGTTTACGGCAATCACGTCACCTGAAATCGGTGCGTAGATGTCAGAAGCCGCTTTTACTGATTCAGCGACTGCGCAATCTTCACCAGCAGTGACGGTATCGCCAACTTCTGGTAATTCTACGAATACCATATCACCTAATAGCTCTTGTGCATGCTCAGTGATACCGACAGTGTAAGTTCCGTCTTCTTCTTTACGGATCCACTCATGAGATGAAGCATATTTAAGTTCAGCTGGAATGTTGCTCATTGTCGTAATTCCTATATCTATAAATTAACGCGTAATCGTTAGTGTTATTCGAGTATTTGGTATAAAGACTTAATCACTACTACTTTATTCATTGGTGATTTTACCTAAAAAATCAATATACCAAAATAGGTTAGTCGTAAAATGCGCTGTGAAATCGGTTTAATTTTAGGAGCCTGCACGGAGTTGATAGTTTTTATGTCAATATCAAGCCAATGAGTACAGGCGACAACAAAGTTAACCTATTTAACCCGCATTTAGCACTAACATTAAAATGCTTGTTTGCCGTTACGTACAAAGCTCGGTGCTATTACTTTAACAGCTACACGCTTTTTACGCATTTCAACTTCTGCCGTATCTGCGATGCCTTTTGGTACTCTTGCCATCGCAATTGAGTAACCTAAGGTTGGCGAGAATGTACCGCTAGTGATTGAACCTTCGTGCTCTACACCGTCTGCATCAGTAAAGAATACTGGCATGCCGTGACGAAGTACGCCTTTTTGTTCCATCACTAGGCCGACTAATTTGTCAGGTCCAGCGGCTTTTATGGCGGTTAATGCTGCGCGGCCATTAAAGTCACGGTCTGTTGGTTCCCATGCGATGGTCCAACCCATGTTTGCGGCTAGCGGGTTGACGGTTTCGTCCATGTCTAAACCATAAAGGTTCATGCCCGCTTCTAAACGCAGGGTGTCACGAGCACCAAGTCCACAAGGCTGTACGCCTGCTTCTAGTAGTGCTTGCCATAAAGCTTCTGCCTCTGCTTCAGGTACGATAATTTCGTAGCCGACTTCACCGGTGTAACCGGTAGTGGCAATAAACAGTGAACCAGCTTGAACACCAAAGAATGGCTTCATGCCTTCAACGGCTACGTTTTGCTCAGCGCTGAATACGGTCGCAGCTTTGGCTTTAGCGTTAGGGCCTTGAACGGCAATCATGGCAAGTTCAGGACGTTCGGTGATCGTCACCTCAAAGCCTGCAGATTGTTTATCCATCCATGCTAAATCTTTTACCCGTGTTGCTGAGTTAACAACCACTCGGTAATGGGTATCAGTTAGATAATAAGTGATAAGGTCGTCAATGACGCCAGCATTGTCATCTAGCATGCCGCTATAAAGCGCCTTACCAGCAACTTTTAGCTTAGCAATATCATTTGCTAATAATTTACGTAGGAATGCACAAGCATCGGTACCGGTCACATCGACAACGGTCATGTGTGATACATCGAACATACCTGCGTTTTGACGCACGGCGTTATGTTCTTCGATTTGTGAACCGTAGTTTAGAGGCATATCCCAACCGTGGAAATCTACCATCTTGCCTTTTGATTCTAAGTGCTTGTTAAAGAGTACAGTTTTATTAGCCATTATTATCTCTTTTTTATGAGCCTTCAGCAGGTAAAACTAATGAAGGCATTTTATAAATGCGCCAAAATTATACCCATAGAGTCAATTTTGTATAGTAGGAAATTTTCTAATCCGAGATTTTAACATTAGTTTAACTAATGCGAGGAATGTAGTTTTTTTACAAGAATTTCATCCACTTCCGCCCATCCCCTGATATATAACAAGTTTTAGGCCGAAGTGCGTTTGAATTTTAGTCGCGACAGAGTTTAGGAAGTTTCACTTTATTGCCTATAGCCTGTTTGATGAACACTGTTTTTAGTCCAGCGACATTATCAACCAGGTTTAAGCCCAGATCTCTAAAGGCTTTTTTGATGGGGTTGTTCCCAGAAAATAGTCTTTTAAAACCTTCCATTGCGCTGATCATTTCAATGGCATCGGCTTTTCGCCAGCGCTCAAGTGCACGTAAGTTAGCATAATCACCAATATCTTTACCTGCATCATGTAATTCGCTAATGGTTTCAATGATGCTAGCGGCATCTAAAAAGCCTAGGTTTACGCCCTGACCTGCTAATGGATGAATGGTATGGGCTGCATCACCAGCCAATAGCAAACGGTGGCGAGCAAAATGACGGGCATATCGCATACGTAGCGGATGAGATTGTCGCTCGCTGACCAGTTCACAAATACCGACGCGACCGTCAGAAGCGGCGGTTAAGGCTTTTGAAAACTCTTCGCTTGATAAGGCTAATAACTCTTCTGCTTGCTCTGGCGATACTGACCACACAATTGAGCTTAAGTTGTCTTCATATAATGGCAATAAGGCTAATGGGCCGTCAGCTAAAAACACTTGGCGGGCGGTAGCATCATGTGGCTCGCTGGTACGAATAGTGGCAACAATGGCATGATGACCATAATCCCAAAAGGTTAATGGAATTTGGCATTGTGTGCGTACCCAAGAATTGGCGCCATCAGCTGCAACCACGAGGGCGGCGCTTAAGTTGTCGCCGTTATCTAGGGTTAACCACGACTCTCGTTCACCAAAGGCGATGCGATCTAAGCGCTGACCTTCAAGGTGAGTAATATTGGATAATTCTGCGGTGCGTTTGGCCAAGGCAAAACTGATTGATTGGTTTTCGATAATTGCGCCCAAAGATGGCTCACTGATACTGGCGGCGTCAAAGGCAATTTTGCCTAAGCCGTCTTTGTCCCACACGGCCATTTTTGAATAAGGCGTAGCACGTTCGGTATCAATATATTGCCAAGCACCTAAATTAGTCAGGAGGCGCTCACTGGCTTTATTAATGGCGCTAACCCGCAAGCGAGGCTCACCTGATACCGCTTCAGTTTGGCCTGCATCGATAACCACGACCTTAAGATTTGCTTCGGCTAAACCGATTGCTGTTGCCAAGCCAACCATACCACCGCCAACAATGGCTACATCATAGGTTTGAGTTTGAAACATGTTAATCCTTCATTCTATTGGGTTATCAATGGGTTTGTTGAATGCGTTTTTATTTCACGGTAAAGAAACTGGTTTATCGTCTTTCAGTCTTCCTTCTTTGCTGCTTTGCTGTCTTACTCAAGCCTTAAACTTAAGCCTTAAACTTAAGCGCTTTTCCAGCCCATAGCCTTATGGGCAATAGGCGCTTTTAATGGCGGACACCAAGATAATAATCTTAACGCTAAACTGCGCCCTGCCACTAATGGCCAGTATTGATTTGAGAAGCCGCGCACTAAAAATTCAACATTGTTAATGGTGGTTTGTCTATCTTGTTCGCGCTTTGCTAGGTAAGCATGAATGATATCGTTATGGCCAAAGTCGAAAGAACTAGCACTTTTATTCGCTTCAGTGCTGGCTTTATTGCTTGCTTTAATGCTTGTTTCAACAGCATCTATTAATCCAACCACATCACGTAAACCCAAATTGAAACCTTGGCCTGCTATTGGATGTAATGTTTGCGCGGCATTGCCAATAAACACAGTGCGATGGTAAATAGGTCTTGGCATATACGATAAGGTTAACGGGTAACTGACGCGTTCACCAACATCTGTAAAGCGCCCGGCGCGATTGCCAAAAGCCTGTTGCAGCTTAGCTAAAAAATCGGCTTTATCGGTGTGTTTCAGTTGCTGGGCTCGCTCAGCATCTAACGCCCATACTAATGACAGTCGAGTTTTGCCATTGATGGTCGCCATAGGTAATAAGGCTAATGGCCCAGTATCGGTAAAGCGCTCATAGGCCCAACTATCATGGGGCTTGTCGGTTTGTACATTGGCCACCAGCGCCACTTGTTCAAATTCAACTTGGGTGACATCTTGTTTTAATGCCTGGCGTACTTTGGAATTTGCACCGTCTGCAGCAACTAATAATTGAGTGCGAATTTGCTGACCATTATCGAGGGTTAATGTGTGACCATCTGTGTCTAGCTTGGCAAGGCTTGCTGGGCAATATAGCTTAATATCTGCTTGTTGAACTTGTTCAAACAAGACTTTACCGACTTTAGCCAGCTCAACCACTTGTCCCATTGACGGTAAACCAAATTGCTCAGCATTGAGTTCGGTCATGCCAAAGTGGCCGCGATCTGAGATATGAATATTTTCAATGTCAGTTCCAAGGCTTTCAATGCTTGGCCAAATACCCAACTGAGTTAACTCAAACACCGAACCGTGAGCAATGGCAATGGAGCGAGAATCAAATCCCGGATGATTATCATCGGGTTTTACCGCTTCAATTAGGGCGATAGAAATAGGACGATTTAAAAGACCTGCATGTTTAGCGGATAATTTTTCTGATAATTTGGCTAAACCCAGCGCTAAACTGGCACCAGCCATAGCGCCGCCAACAATGGTGATATCGACCTGTTGTGGCAATGCTGATTTGGCAGTCGTTGCTGTGGCAGTCGTTGCTTTGGCAGTCGAAGGTTGGGCAGCATTAGTATTCGCGTTTAACTCAGTCATAAAGCCTGTTCTTTTTGTTATGGTTGCTGTTGGTCTTGGTGCAAGTTTTGCTGTTGCTCTTAGTGTTAGTCTTGATGCTAGTTTTGCTGTTGCTCTTGGTTTTGATACTGGTATTAGCTTTTTCGATATGATTAACGATCATTGCGAATCGACTTTCACTATAAAGTGAAGCAACGGCGTTATTACCATAGGCAAGATAGCCCATGGTAATAAGCGATAATCTGTTATCTATGTTGAACTAGTGTAATGGCGCTGCGGCTTCTTCATCTATTGGCATTTCTGGGCCAAATTCTGAATAACATAATATCGCGGCCATTCTGACAAACTCGTGCAGCTCAATAAAGGCGGCTTCAGATTCATCGTCATCGCTTACATCAAACTCAACTTGGGCAATAGCACCTAAATCTTGAATAATTTCACGTACGTCAGTTGAAGCACCATTTAGTTTTGGCTGAATAAGTGCAATAGCGGTTAGGTAGCTTTGCACCCATAATGCTAAACACTCTAGGCGTGTGCTAAGCGGCTCTTCTTCTTCGGGTAATAACGGCGTAAATCCATATTCAGCATCACCTAAACGGGTGGCGGTGTCTTGGAATAACTCATTGATTAATTGCTGCAGATCACTGCTAACAACTTGTCCGTCATTCATTAACTCAAGTAATGGCTTTTGCCAAGCGAACTTTGCTTGCTCTACCCCACCACAAATCAAGCCGACTAATGCGCCATGCACCTCAACGGGATGCTGACCAATTTCAGCTGAATCTAATGCTTTTTTAAGATTTTCAATACATAAAGAAGGAGGGGTTGCCATGATATTTTTCCGTTTATATTCGATCAGATGCAATGCTAGCAGAGTTAATATCTGCTACCAAACTCTTCGGTGTAATTTGGTAAGTATAAACCCAAATAAGTTAAAGATCTGTCCTGTGAATCTCAGTTACGCGTTTATTCAGTTACTAGAACGGTTAACCATCAGTCATTATTCAATCACTTAGCCTGCTTTAATAACCCAAGCTAATATTATTGGTCTCGAATATAACGCAATCAACTAAGCGATTTGTGCCAAAGCGAGTACTCTTAAGTGCGTCACCTTTTGCTGAAAATGAAGATAAGCGGGATTGGTATCAGGTTAGTTGATGTACTGCGCGTAAGTTGAATCGTAACTTAGTGATTAATTATGCTCAGACAACAAGCAAATAAGCCCTAAAGGCATCGAGTTACCTTGCACTTTTAATAGTAGCGCTATATAGTCCGCAAATAGACTTAAAACCGTTATCCTGTGTGATAAAAGCGTTAATGCTAACGCGTTATAGCTAGGTAAGTCGTTAACCTGCTACAATTTTTATTTTTTGACAAATAAGGATCTTCAGCGAAGCATGAGTAATAGTGCCATTGATATCTCCCTTTTAGGGCGCACCTACTCGATTAATTGTCCAAGAGGACAAGAGGATGCTTTGCGCTTGATTGCCAAAGGCGTCGAGCAGCAGCTTTCTACGCTTAAAACACGTACCAACAATTTAAGTCGCGAAGAATTAGCCATTATGGCCGCGCTAAATATTGGTTACGAGTTGCATGAAGAGCAGCAGAAGAATAAGCAGTATATGGCGCAAATGGATGAGCGTATTTCGTTATTACAATCAACGTTAGAAAACTCGCTGATTGAACGAACAGCTAAGACCGACTAAGAAAGATTAAGAAAGATTAACAATTTTAGAGTTATGTACTACGGTGTGTTTTCCCACTAAAGGTACCTGATTCAACCCTGTTTTGTTCCCTGGGATATTCGCTTGCTGGTTAAGTCCCTGTGCCGATACTTACAAACCCAGGGTGAATGCTTTCATTGACATTGTGCATGCTCGGCTCGTATCGAGAAGCCTTAGGATATGAACATTTACCCGTCTTGAACCTACGGTTCAAGGGCTGCGCCACGGTCGGTATCTTGGGGAACAATCTAATAATTTAAACCACCTTCTCGGTGGTTTTTTTATGTCTTTTTTAAACGTGATCACTCAAGTTAATAATGCTAATCCCTTGTTCTGAGTTATGCTCAAATGTAGCCCCAAGAGACCTGCATCATCTCAAGTTAACATCAGCCACTCAAACCACAAGCTAGATACAAAATCACACCCATTTACAACAATAATACCTACAAATATGAGTAGGATCGCAATTAAACCTAATACACTTGTTAAATTTAAAGTTGTTATTGTTTTAAAGAAAGCTATACGGTATAAACATTTGTAATATTAATAACTTGTAAATATGGATTATGACAAGTCGCGCCCTTTGTTCTGCTGCTTTTTACACCACCTTTTTTTGTTCACTCTTATTTTTGTCAGCATGTAAATCCACTCCTGAACCGGTGAAATCAACTTATATTATTCCTGCTGCACTCACGCACTTACCTGCTGATAGTGCCAATCAAGGTTTAGATATTATTGATATTCAACTTGCCCTTGGAGATCGTAACTTATATCTCACTAAGAATGGCAATATCAAATTATTAGACACTTCCCAATGTCAGTTAGATATTTCAGCTCACCGTGGTGATTTTCGTCAGCCAGAAAGCAGCTATAACGCTATCGCCTCTGCATTAAATGACAACTTCAACAGTGTTGAAATTGATGTGATGTTGCTTAAGGACGGCACTTGGGTCAATCATCATGATAGCCAAACTGGCCGTGCGACAGTTCATTACACGGGCGAACGCTATAAAGTTGAACGCATGAATCGCAAAGAGTTTGCACAATTAAAGCTTCGCGATAAAGACACCAATGCCTTACTTGATGAACGCCCTATTAGCGCAGCTGAAGCTTTTAAAGTCTTTGCGGCGTACCGGATGCCTAATCAAAAACTCAATGTCGAAGTTAAATCTGAGGCTAATGGCCAAGAATTAGTTGAACTCGATAATATGCTAAGAAAATATATTGGTGGTGACGGCTTTTATTATTCAGCCGCAGACCAAGATATCTTATATAAACTTCGTGGCATTAACCCTTACGTTTACCTTGGCTTTATTCAAGGTGGACACCCTACCAGTGTCGAAAAGTTGAGTGCTGACTTGCGAAGAGGTGTTAAAAATGATGCTTATTACCTCGATAATCAAAACAATATTGAATTAGCAGGCCGCTACGGTACTAAGCGTTATCGTTCTCGATATAAGGATTACACCAGCAGTTCGTCATTAAGAAAACTGCACAGTAAATTGGGGAGTAATTCCGGGATCCATCTTGATATCCGCAGCTACACACAACACTCAAGTGTGCAAAGCCGTGCTAAGAGTTTAGGGATGAAGGTATACACCTACTCGCTTAATGGCACCGATTACCATCAATCACAATTACTTAAACTCGGAACCAATAAATTACCTGATGGGGTCATTGTTGATGCTACGCCATACAAAATATGCCAACGCTTATTCACCGCAGCTGTTCCCGCTAAGCGCTATCAACCGCTGAGTAATGTAGGCCGTTACATTGCCTCATTGCCACAAGATGCCGACTTTGACCGCTTTGATGAAATGCTCGGTTACCAGCAAGAAGGCTATTATTTGTCGCTCGCTTCAGGCCTTAAATCTATCTATAGCAATAAGACCAAACAAGTGACCAATAACACACCAACACCCTTGCTAGAGCATGGTTTCCCTACGATTACTGATGAAAAAATTGATACCAATACAGGCGACACCATCATTTTGACGCTGCCCAATGGCAACACTAAATAACAATACTAATAATAAAAGCCCTTGAAACATTATGACTGAAAATAAACAGAGCCCATTTGCAACCAACTTGCTGAATAAGACCCCGACGCAGCAAAAGATGCAATCTGCCGAAAAAGAACTAAAAAAAGTCCAGAAAAAGCAAAAGACTATCGCTGATAAAACTGAAAAAGCCCAAACTGTTGAAGCGCAAATAACCAAAATGGGTAAGCCTTTTTGGTGGATGCTATTGATGTTTATTTGCTCGGTGGTTTATCTATTTCCAGAAGCGGTATTCAACGCTGCGTTAACTGATGTTGCCGGTGGACGAAACTCAAGCGAAGCCGATTTACGTGCTGTTGAGTTATTTGGCCGAACAATCAGTGGCATTGGTGTCACTTTACTACTGGCTGATTTACTCCTTAAAGGCAAACGCGTCGCGAAGGTCGGCCGCGCATTAGGTTATTTTACTTTGATTGCCCTTATTGTCTGGCCAACGGTATTTTTCGGTCAGAAATGGATGGTCGATCATTTTATTATCGATGCTTCTACACCTGAAGAACGTCAGCAAGCTTACTTATCGCAAGTATTACGTAGTGCCTTGATCGAGAACTCGATTCAATTTGAAGGTATTGATTACGACCCCAATAGAGAACATAACGCTACGGAAAAAACCTTTTTATCTGTATTTGGTGGGCTAGTGTATGCCGACGATAAACTGGTGGCAGATTTAAAACAGAAAAAACGCATGATCATGGAAAAGTTTGTACGCGACCGTGCGATGGCTAACTTTGATGAACATTACGGTAATTACGATGATTTTCGTCAAACCTTACGCGGTAAATACACTGAATATGCCGAAGGTTCTAACAAGTACAACAAAGCGCTTGCCAGCTCACCAAAACGTGCGGATGAGTATTGGCTAGAGACACAAAATCAAGTGAAACAAGGCTGGGAACAGTATCAAAAAGGCGTTAACGCTTATGAGGCGCGAGTAGAATCTCGAGCACAAAAGATTGCTCCTAAAATGCATGATTTTTTTGAGCGCCGGAATAAATGTGCTGATAAGAAAAAAGGCAGTAGCAAAGATCGCTGCTTTGAGCGTCTACAAAACGGTTATGACAAAGAAATTGCCAAATATAGCATCCCTTATATTCCACCTGATGACTGGTTAATCCGAGAAGAAATTTCGACGTCAGAAAACGTCGGCAACTCGATTTTAACCGGCATCATGACCTTTGGTTTGTTTACAGCCATGCAAGCGGCTGATGCTGTCACCGGTGGCGATGCTGGCTTCAAAGATCATCGCATGGTGTACACCAATGATGTGAACCATTATAAAAACGTCTTAATGGTGAAAATGGAACCTGATTTTATCAAGGAATCAGGTGGATACCCTCTGGGCATTCAATCCATTCATGCTTTTAGAGTCCACGAACTCACCAGCATAAAAGTGAATAAAAAGCTTAAACAAAAAGGCCTAAATTTACATGCCTCTTGGTCATTAACAGACCGTAATAGCTTTGATAATGCCGTGGATAAAAAGGTTCGCCAACAAGCGAATGCAGAGTGGCGTTCTGCAATGAAAAAACAAGGGAATGATATGCCGCCAAACCTTAGCTGGCAGCAATTCCAAAAAGAAGCTGATGTCCAAAAGCGTATTCAACGCCAAATGAAGGAACTGTATGTTAGCCCGACTTTAGCAGATTGGAATAACCGTGAATTTAAACAAAACATCATTGAACCCAATATCGCCCGAAAAACGACTGAATACCTGAATGTACTTGAGGCTCAAAAAGCTGAGTTTGCAGATGGCGGCGCTTTTGAATCGACGGCTAAATCTGCGTTACGAGCCACCATTATCCCGCCCATTTCAATGTCTATCAGCTTAGCGTTAGTGCTACTGACAGTATTAAAGCTACCAATGAAAGCAGTTGAATTGGTGCAAGTAAAACGCGCTGTTTCCCGCAATTCAGATCAAGACTCAAATGAGAAAAGCCATAAAGCAAAGGCCTTTATAAAGCCCGCCGTTTCGGCAACCTTGTTAATAGCCATTTTCGCAGTGCCATTAACCATGGGCAGTAACCAATACACTATGAAAGGCTCGGCATTACATTACTTTTTTGAGCAAATGGAAAAGAATGATTCAGCCACTATTTCATTTGCCCTTAAGTGGTTACTGGTCACCCAACCTATTGTGCAGCCTATTGGTTCATCCATTGATAAAAGCTTATTTATTACTGATGGGTTTGATGCCATCAGTGAGCCGATTAACCGTTTCGATTTAGCGATGATGCCAGAACATGACTCGACATCAACTGGCAGTAAAAAGAAGCCATCAGCAGCGGTACTACTTCCTTTAACCATTAGCACTAATGTCGCAAACGCTAATGTCGCTGTAATGAATATTAAGCCTAAGTATCAAGCAGGCATGATGTTACCTGCGGGAGGATACGACATTAAAGTAACAGCCCCAGGGCGCACAGCCATAAGAAAATGGGTGTATTTAAAAGATAATGAAACTGACTTCAACATCAATTTGTAAACGTCTGTATTTATTAGAATAGAGTATTAAGCAGCTAGCAGCCACGCATTGATTTATAGGAAGTATTTCGTGAGTAAATTACAACAATTTCAAGATTTTATTCGAAAAAATGGTAAAGAACTCACTGGTGTAGATGTACCAGTGACGTTAACCAATGAAGAAGCTAAACTGCCACAGCTTAAATTTACCTTCGGCTGGACGGTTGAAGTTGGTGTCACTAAACATGAACATGGTGGCCACTGTCCTTCTGGAATAAACGCTGGCTCTGCATCAAATGCCAGTAGTTATGCGAATGATAAAGCGAAAGAATATGTAAGTGGTCAAAACTCACTGTTTAATGACCGCTTCTTAAAAATTCTTGGCCCTGATATTTCTGAAAACTTCCTTATCAAAAATCGTGGTTTACAATCTGCACCCGAAACCTATGTTGGTAGCAAGGTTTGTTATAGCTGTAACGGCTCAGGTACCAATTCTTGTTATAGCTGTCATGGTTCAGGCAGTGATACTTGTTATAGCTGTAGTGGTAGTGGCCGTACCCAAGTTACTCGTCATGAAAACAACCGTACTGTCTATACAACAGAGTCATGTTCAGCATGTTGGGGAAGTGGTAAGAAAACCTGCTCTTCATGTGGTGGTTCAGGGACAGTAACTTGTAGCACTTGTAGCGGTGGTGGTTATCTTTACTTCAGTTATAGCATTGATGGGGAAGCCAAACGCAGTACCCAATGGGCTTATACTAGTAGCGATTATCATGAATGGACTTCTGACTTTGTTAAGAAAACAGGTTTAAAAGTGGTTCATAGTCTTACAGAATTAACTGAAGTTGATGTAGATGAGGCATTAGGGGGTTGCACCTTTATTTACGCTTTTACCGCTAAACTGCCAACACTACAATTTACTGCGAATATTGACAAAATTGATACGCAACTATGTTTTGCTGGTCGTAATAATATTACTCATAATGCTGGCGGCGTATACGACCCTGCTGTTTGGAGTATTGCTAAAGAGCTTGCTGGCGGAAATAAGTTTGATGACAAAACAGCACTCGCCACACCCGCTATCAAAGATATTATTGAAGCAAATGAAACTAATACCGCTATCGCATTATTAGATGAAAACTGGGTTTCTAGCGATATTAAAGATGCGGTGGTGTCGAATTATCAAACCTTAGTAACACAGCTTAAGAAGCAAAGCGTAAAAGGCATTGGCCCTAAAATGATTGGCGGCTTATTCAAATATGCTTTTCTATTCCTCACCTTAGGGATGTTGGTGTCATTGTTATTTCCAACCTTTGCCGAAGACACCAGTTATCGTATGAATATACTAAATTTACCGGAATGGTTCATGGCATTACTGACGATGAAATTTGGTTTGTTTGGACTACCAGCCTATGCCAATTATGGTTTTGTATTTGGCTTACTATGGTTAAGCCTTAAAGCGGTTGATAAGTGGTATTGGAAGAAAATTGGCCGTGCAAAAACTTGGATGCTGGCCCTTACCATTACTGTGTTTTTGCCTCATATCGGTTTTACGATTTTTTATAACGGCATGGAGCTTGTGACGAACCATACGCCAAAGTTAGCAAATGCCTTGGTTGGTGGTGCCTTATTCGTCGGTGCTTACTTGTTGGTGCTAGGCGCTAAATGGCCCAATAAATGGTATACAAAAATATTAGGAATTATTGTGGGAGCCGTACTTTATTGTGGATTACAGTATGGCTTATTTCTAATAAATCCTTCTTTTGGGCTTATTGAAGTACAAGAAAGCTACCCTCAATCAGTGAGTTCCTTGCTTGCTGTAGGCGCTCGATTCATGGAACACAATATTATTGAATGGGTACTGCTAACGATCTGTTTCGCGTACTTCCTGACCCGTCGTCAATTTTGGTTAAAAGCTAAAACGGCAGTGGCTGACTATGACAGTCCTGTGTTGCTTAAATCGATGAATATGGAAAAGTAGCCTGCCTTTGCGCAATTGTTATGATACTAAAAATGCAGTTTATGCTTGCCATAAGCTGCATTTTTTATGCATAACATCGATTAATGATTAGCTATATAAGTATTTGCTAGTTAGCCGTTGATTATCTTCTTTGAAATTTTCAAATATCACGCTAACCTGCAAACTGTTTATTTATTTGTTCATGATGCCTTTTTATCTTTTATTTATAAGTGATGGAGTACTTCCTATCTATGAGCATGACGCGTTTTATGACTGGTTCTAATGAACTACAAGCAACTCAAGCAACTGGCCAAACCTTAATTACCTACTTTTCTTCTAGCAGCCAGGCTTCTGAGTCAGACGCTGTGTTATCTAATCAAGAGATAGCTCGAAAAATCTACTCAGGTAAAAATACCGATATCACGGATTCATTTACTGACCCGACATTACCAGAACCTATTTTCGACAGTAATGATATGAGTCGTGACAGTATTCGTCGTCATATCAGACAGCAGCGCAATGGCATTTCTGAAGCAGATCAAAACCAGCTAGCCTTAATTGCTAGCCGTCATTTATTAGCTGAAATTCAACGTATTTCGGCTAAGCGAGTGGCTTTATATTTGGGTTTTGATGGTGAACTGGCCACCAGCAAGCTCATTAATGCATTATGGAAATTGGATATTGAAGTGTACTTACCTCGCTTACATCCTTTTGCCGTAGGTCACTTGATGTTTACTCGCTACACCTCAGATACAGTGTTAATTAACAACTGCTATAACATCGCTGAACCTAAGTTGGATATTCGCCACACAGTGACAATTAATCAGCTTGATATGATTGTCACGCCATTGGTAGCCTTTGACGATAAAGGTAATCGCATGGGTATGGGCGCCGGCTTTTACGATCGTACTTTGGCGCAAGTAAAAGACAATAAGCCTTTAGCCGTTGGCTATGCCCATGATTGCCAACAAGTGAGTTTTTTACCTGTTGAGTATTGGGATGTGCCCTTACCAGTGATTATCACTCCCACAAGACGTATAGCAATGACGGGGCCTTAACATCCCTAGATTTCATGAATAGATATCATGAATAGATTTATTAACAGACCAAGGGCTTAACTTATCTCACATCCAAGCCCTTACTGTTAAAAGCGCTATGACTCGCCCCTCCAGCGTTAACCACTTTACTGTGACTGAAGTAATCTGTAATCCTCCTCACTTTGAACGCGCAAAGCTGTGCAACTCAACTATGATTATACGGCGGCTGACTTTGAACATGTCACGACGCCAGTCATCACCAGTATTGGTTATAGCGATTTAAGACAGGCTGTTATCACTGTATTTGTGGTTAAATTTAAAGAATACGAGGATAAATTACGCTATGAAAATCTTACACGTCGGCGCATTAACTCTTAGTTTATTATCAGGTAATCTTGTAGCAGCAAGCATATGTGAACAATACAACTCAGCATATGACGTCCATAACACAGATGCCCAAAAACTAGTGGATTATAAAATCACTAAAGCAGCAACATTAATCATCATTGATCAATACGGCCAAGCGCGCTTTGATGACATCATCCGCTATTCCGTTGCCACCTGGAATGGATCAGGCCCTTTCAACTTGATGCTCAAAACCACAAGCCATGAATGTAACCTTGATATGAACGCCGACCTTGGAAAATTACTCGCTGATACATTAGTTGCTGATTACGACAGCAGAGTGAAATATTAATAAAAGCGTTGAATGTTGAATTTTAAATAGACGGACAACTGAGTCCGTCAAATTCATTGATTATCCTCTACTAGTCCTTTAATGACCCAAATAGTCCTTTAATGACCCAAAGCCCTAATGGCTGTTTGCATATCTTCCTCTGTTGTCACCCAGTTACTGATAGCAGCGCGAATAATGGGTTCACCATTCCAAACCCCTGGGGTAAAGAATATTTCGCCTGTTTGATTAAGCTTTAACATGCACTCATTGGCACTCATCGCTGTTAAACTTTCCTCAGCTAAATTCGCTTTAGGTTTGAATAACACCACGTTAAGTTCGCAAGGTTTAACCAATTCATATAAATCTGATGCCTCTAGCCATTGAGCTAATTGCTTCGCTTGGGCGACGTTGCGGCTAACTTGCGCTTTGATGCCTTCTTTTCCATATGCCTTTAAAGTTGCCCATACAGGGAAAGCCCTAAAGCGGCGTGAGTTTTCAATGCCCAGAGACATAAAGGCCACTTCGTTAGCATCGCTCATCATATAGGGTGCATCGACTTCACAGCTTGCTTGCAATAACCCTTGATGCTGCGTTAAAAACACCCCGCAATCATAAGGAACATTTAACCACTTATGACAATCAAGAGTGATGCTATCAGCAAACTCTAGCCCCTTAGTTTTGCCCTCAGCCCCATGCATTAATCGCTCGAATATGCCAAACGCGGCATCAACATGCAGCCAAGCATTATATCTTTTGCATAAATTGGAAATCGCGATTAAGTCGTCATAATCCGTTCCTGTTACCGTTGCTGCACTGGCAATAACAATGATGCTCTTTGGGCTGTTTTCAGCTTTCATGATGACAAGTTGTTGTTCAAGTGAATTCACATCCATGGCTTCTGACTCAGCTAGGCAATCAACTTTATGCCAACTGTTTTGGCCAAAACCTGCCATGCCTAAACTTTTCACCATACTGGCGTGAGGCGTAGCACTAAAAATAGCAACATCTAACTGACTCATGCCTTCAAGGGCGACATTGATGCCTTGCTGCATGCCAGTAAATTGCCTTGCAGTAAACGCACCCAGTAAGTTAGCTGAGGTAGCGCCCGTGGTCACTATGCCCTTAAAGCTGTCTGGTAATTCAAATAGCTGACATAACCACGACAGTGCTTGGCGCTCAATCGAGCTGGCTATCGAGTCACCTCCCTTGGCCACATTTTGATTGTAAGTGGTCACTAACCAATCCGCATAGGTGGCAACAGGGTTTGCACCACCAGTGACAAAGCCCCAATACCTGCCACCATTACTGGCTGATAGATTGGGTTGGATAGCCGAATCAATGTAGTTCACTAGCTCACTAAACTCACTGCCATTTTCAGGAAGCGGTTCGGTGGCGATTTCTAAGGTTTTACTGGCAACATTTCGACTTGGAAGGCCGTTATGAAATTCATCAAACTGTCTTTTAAATGCATCAAACAACTGTTGGTTGGTTTGTTGTGTAAACGTCATATTGGCCTCTTGCAAGTTTCTTTTTTTAACCTGCCGTGATTAAACTGGCTAGTATCAAACTTTAGCCTTGAGTATCTAATTAGTGTAATGTTTGCCAAAATAGATAACAGACACAGATTTTAAAAAATTTTAGATAACAGATGACTAGTACAAGTATGAGTGCGAGTGCGAGCAACTAAGAGAAATTGTGTAGTGGCGAGTAACTAAGAGTAGTTAAGAGTAGTTAAGAGTCACTTATTGAGTCTTAAAAAAAGTAGAGAGCTGAATGATTAAATATCGCCATGTTGCCGAACAATTCATATGCCGTATTAATGCAGGTCAACTGGCTGTGGGGCTTAAGTTACCGCCTTTACGAAAGCTGATGACCCAACATGATATCAGTATGACCACTGCACTTAGCTGTTATCGGTATTTAGAGCAACAGGGCTATGCTAGCGCTCAAGACAAGAAAGGCTTTTATGCCAATAAACCTTATCATGCCAGCAATACTCTGACCTTTCCACGCTTTAGCCCTGAGATAAAAACACTCAAATCCGAGCCCAATAAAATCGGTATGACCACCATCGCTAATAGTTTTGCCACCGCAAGTTTAGATAACCAATTGATTGACAGCCAATGCCTTAAACAGAGTCTCACCAGCGCCACCAAACATAGCCTATTCGATTTAGCTTATGAGCCTCCTCAGGGCAATATCAATTTGCGACAACAATTAGCCAAACATTTCACTCTTCAAGGTTTTACCAGTCATGCAGATGAGTTAGTGATTACTAACGGCTGCTTAGATGCGGTAGTGACGGCATTGAATACCTTTTGCAAGGCAGGTGATGTGGTCGCGGTTAGCTCGCCTTGTTACGTGGGGATTTTAGAAATTCTGTCGCTATTAGAGTTAGCCGTCATTGAAATACCGACGACCCATGAAGGTATTAACTTAACTCAGTTAACGGACATCATCGAGAACAACAAGATAAAAGCCTGCATTTTTACAGCGAATCATCAAAACCCTACGGGTCACAATATTAATAACCAGCAAAAACAGCAATTAGCCAGTATCGCCGCGCAATATCAACTGCCAATTATTGAAGATGATATTTTTAGAGAACTTAATCATCGCGGTGAAATCCCACTGCCGATTAAGCATTTTGATGAACAAGGCTGGGTGTTATGGTGCAGCAGCTTTTCAAAAACAGTAGCCCCAGGGCTAAGGCTTGGATGGTGTAAACCTGGGCGATTTATCTCGGAATATATTCAGCAGCGCCAGGTTAAAACCTTGGGCGTAAATCAACCCATTCAACTGGCAATGGCGGAGTATATTGCTAAAGGGCATTACGCGAGACACTTAAAGAAAACCAACAAACTGTTAAGCAATCACTGCATCACTTACCTTACCTATTTGCGCCAGTATTTACCCGCAGATAGTGAAATGATTATGCCCAATGGCGGGCTGGTTTTATGGGTTCGAGTGCCCAAGCTTGATAGCGCTAAATTGATGTTGGCTTTGCATCAATTTAGTATTTATATAAAAAGTGGTCATGAGTTTTCAACCACTGCGCTGTATAACGACTGCTTTAGGCTCAACATCGGCCTTATCCCCAGTGAGAGTAGCCTTAAACAGCTGGATAAAGTCATTGAATTGATTATGCTGCAATCTAGCACTAATACTTAAAACTGTGCTTAAAAATATGCATAAAATAAAAGTCTCGCTAAAGCAGGCAATGACAGCATTTAGATGTAAAAAAGCCTAGTGATAATCCACTAGGCTTTGGTCATTTTCGATATTATCTTTCAAATCATCAACAGGCCTTAAGCCAAATGCTCTAAGCATTAACCGAACATGAGCTAAGCCAAATGCCTGCCACCATCTACAGCAAAGCTGCGACCTGTGACGTATTGACTGGTGGATAGGTAATCAACCAACTCAATAATCTCAATATTACCGGCTTCTTTTGGCAATATCGCTTTAGCTAAGGCTTTTGCTTTGTAAGCATCGTCATCACCTTCATTAAACAAGATCATTGCAGGTGCAATAGAATTGACCTTTACCATAGGGGCCAATTTAGTGGCAAATGATAGCGTTAAATTATGCATCGCCGCTTTGCTGGCTGCATAAGCGATATGCTTTTTACTGCCTTTTTCAGCCACATAATCGGTGATATGGATGATATTAGCACTGCCGATATTGCCACTTGCAGAGGCGATTAATTTGTCTGCCAGAGCCAAGTTAATTTGGTAAGGCGCACTGACATGAATATTCATCATTCTGGTCATGATATCGGCTGAGGTCATTCCTTGCTTGGGCTTATCATTATGCCAATCTGAGGCATTATGAATAATGCAATTGAGCTCAGAATGAGTGTCATTAATTCGCACTAACATGTCGTCAATTTCAGCTGGTATACACAAATCACATTGATAGAGATCTGCCCCTAATTCGGCAAGTTCATCAATGGAGGGGTAATGGGTTCTAAATGTACCGATGACATTCATGCCTTTAGCAAGAAAGTCCTTAGCCAAGGCGTAGCCAATACGCTTACCTACACCAGTAATGAAAATAGTTTGCTTCATTGCAGTTCTCTTATAATGATTTTGACTTGAAGGCGAAGCCATAAATTAAGGCCACTAGCTTCTTATACATGATTCTATTGATAATCTCATGTAAAAGAAGCCAATGGCTAAGGTAATATGCTGTAATTTATGAGGGACTAATTCTTGGCAAAGAATTCCGCTCTTGAGGTTGGGTCTGTTTTAAAGCAGCCACCTAAAGCGGATGTTTTAGTATGAGATTGCGTATCCATAATACCGCGGGATTTAACGCAGTAATGGGTCGCATTGATACTGATAGCGACGTCATCAGTTTCCAGTAACGTTTGCAACGCCACCAGCACTTGTTGCGTTAGTCGCTCTTGTACTTGTGGCCGCTGGGCAAAGAATCTGACTATACGATTTATTTTTGATAATCCGATAATTTTACTACCGGGAACATAGGCCACATTCGCCACGCCATCAATGGTAATAAAGTGATGTTCGCAGGTACTGACCACACTAATATCGCTGACTTTGACCATTTCCTCTACGCCCATTTTGTTTTCAATTTGGGTGACTTTCGGGAAGTGGTTGTAGTCTAATCCTGAAAAGATTTCATTAACATACATTTTGGCTATTCGATTGGGGGTTTCACACAAACTGTCATCGGTTAAATCCAGCCCAAGGGTCGAGATGACTTCAGTCATCAATCCTTGTATGCGCGCCACTTTTTGCTCGCTAGTCATTAAATTTTCAACGACTGGGGTTTCTAGACCTCGCTCAATAAGTACTTGTTGCACTTTACGTGCTTCTTCAGAAATCATGTGTTTTCCTTATGGCAACTCGTGCCAAATTAAAACTCACTTTATTTTCGCTGCTCTAATGATAATGAAACAGAGTCGGCAAAACGTAATGCGTGTGGTTTGTCGATTGTTACGCGTGACATAGTAATAGACGGGTGTTCGCTACAAATAGCCAGTACATCCGCAACCAGTTTTTCTAATAATAAAAAACGACCCTCTTCAACATGCTGAATCACTTTCTTGGTGATTATCTTGTAGTTAAGGGCATCAGCAACATCATCAGTTTGAAATGACTTGTCTGCTGGGTATTGAATCTCGATATTAATAACAACATCTTGCTGCTTTTCACGTTCATCAGGATTGAACCCGATAAAAGTACGTAAACGTAGATTGGTAACTTTAATCATTGCTTGGCTGATTGACATAGAGAGCCTTATTTTGAATACGTTTTTTATGTACATTTTATTGTGTACACAAGCGCTATACGTGGAAACACACTATTAAGATCAAATAAAAAGAGCCAACTTTTAAAAAAGCTGACTCTTATATTTATAGCGATAAATGACTCACATTGCGAACTAAAACTCTTTGTAGTTACGGTACTTAACTTTGAAGATAATCAAATAGAACACAGGAACAATGATTAACGTCAAGATTGTCGCCACACCGAGACCGAACATCACAACCGCCGCTAATGACTCGAAGAACGCATCAGTAAGTAGTGGTAATACCCCGAGGATAGTGGTGATCGCCGCCATACAAACCGGTCTTACACGGCTAACGGTAGAGCTAAATACCGCTTCAAAGATTTCAATGCCGTTATTAATTTCAGTGTTAATTTGATCAAGCAATACGATACCATTTTTAAGTAACATACCTGACAAACTCAACATTCCCAGTAGCGCCATAAAGCTAAAGGGCTTATCAAGAATCAATAAACCTGAGGTAATACCGATAATCGCTAACGGTACACACAGCCATATGACTAACGGTTTACGTACTGAATTAAATAGGAATACCGTAATTAAGAACATAAACAAGAAGCCAAATGGCAAGGTCGAAAATAACGACTCTTGGGCATCATTTGACGATTCAAATTCACCGCCCCATTGAAGCTCATAACCCACAGGCAACTCAAGTGCATCGACCTTAGGCTTAATCTTAGAGAATAGTTCAGCAGGTAAGATATCGTATTCAAAATCAGTATCTGCAAACACGGTTAAGGTACGTTTACGATCACGGCGTTGAATAATCGGATCTTCAAACTTGATATCAAAACCATCAACCACTTGTTGTAATGGCACAAATGCCGCTAATGCCGGACTCCAAATACGGATACTTTCCATTGAGTCGATATCGATACGCTCATCTTCCGGTAAACGACCAACAATAGGCAGTAAAGTTGTCCCTTCGCGGTACACCCCGATTTGGGTTCCGGTGAACGAAAACTTAATTGCTTCATCCACTTCACTTTTAACAATCCCTAAGCGTCTTGCCTGGGTTTCATTAAAACGTGGCGCAATGTATTTAACCCGTTCACGCCAATCATGACGGACGTTAACAGTGGCTGGCGTGGCATTGAATATCTCCACTATTTGCGCAGCTATGGTTCGCAGCACATCAGGATCGGCACCACTAATACGGGCTTCAATTTTGGCATCTGTTGAAGGACCAATTTCTAAACGTTTAAACTTAAGCTGCGTCTGTGGGAATTTAACTTCTACCTTGCTTCTAAAATCGGTCATCACCTCTGTCAGCGTTTCAAATGCTGAAGTACGAATAGATATTTGCGCATAAGACGCATAATTTTTTTCTGGTGAGTAGGTCAATAGAAAACGTGGGAAACCTTTACCAATACTTGAGGCAACATATTCAACATTGTCTAACTCACTAGCAATTGATTCCATTCCTTCGACAACCGTTTGAGTTTCACGGATATCGGTACCTTCAGGCATCCATATATCCACTAAGAAAATCGGCGTCGTTGAAGGTGGAAAAAACGACTGCTTAACATAAGCAAAGCCATAAATAGAAATACAAAATGCAACCAAGACTGACACAACGCTGACCCAGCGATGCTTCATACATAAATCGAGGATCATTTTATAGAACACAAAAAATGCGCCGCCATAAGGGTCTTTAAGTTCACCATCGACTTTTTCACCTTCTGCACCAAAGAACATTTGCGCAAAAAATGGCGTGATAGTAATTGCGGTAATCCAAGATAAAAATAGTGAGAATAGTAATACCCAGAAGAGTGAACCTGCAAACTCACCGGTCGCATCGGGCGATAAACCAATGGGTGCAAAGGCAGTAATCGCAATCACTGTCGCGCCTAATAATGGCCACATAGTTTGCTTAACAATACCTTGTGCGGCTTCTAAGGTTGTTTGGCCCTTTTGCCTACCAATGAGTATCCCTTCGACGATGACAATGGCGTTATCCACCAACATCCCTAAAGCAATAATCAATGCCCCTAACGAGATGCGCTGCAGTTCAATTTCAGCTTGTAACATCAGCATGAAAGTACCGAGACAGGTTAAAAATAGAATTAACCCAATCAATACACCAGACTTAAAGCCCATAAAGACGAGTAGCACGCCAATAACAATGGCAACAGCGGCGATGAGGTTCCATACAAAGCTACCAACGGACACATCAACTTCATTAGGTTGGTTGTACATGGTTTCAATCACCATGCCCGCAGGACGGACGCTTTCAATGCTAGCGAGCTTGGCATCAATCGCCTTACCGACTTCAACAACGTTAACCCCTGTTGAAAATGCTATGCCGATATTAATCGCGTTGTGTTGATTGAATGTCAGAATGTTAGTGGGGATGTTTTGAAAACCACGTGACACGGTAGCAACATCTTTAAGATAAATGAGCTTATTGCCCTGAGTACCAGGAATAATCAGTTCTTCTAATTCACTGACAGACTTAAATCCGCCACTGGTACGAATTTTTAAGTTGTCGGCCGAAACACGGATATTACCAGCATCGGAAACCATGTTTTGCGAGTTAAGTAAGTTTTTAATCAATGACGGATCAATGTTAGAACTGGCCACTTTGTTTAGCGACATTTCAACAAAGACTTGTTCTTGTTGATTACCTGCAAGGGAGACTTTACCCACCCCAGGCACTAATTCTAATTCACGTTTTACGTAATCAACATAATCTAGAATATCCCGATAGCTGTAATCAACACCACTGACCATCAGCATGATGCCGTATACATCACCAAAGTCATCGTTCACCATTGGCGCTTGCACACCGGGTGGCAAACTTGACGACATGTCATTCACTTTACGGCGCAGTTCATCCCAAATTTGTGGCAATTCATCTGGACCATAGTTATTTTTCATGGTCACTGTAATTTGTGACATACCAGAAGTGCTTAGTGAACGGATTTCATCCACATAAGAAAGCTCTTGAATCGCTTTCTCAATGGGATAAGTCACCTCTTCTTCAACTTCTGTTGAAGTCGCGCCTGGATATAGGGTAACGACCACTGCATCTTTAATGGTAAATGGCGGATCCTCTAACTGACCTAAACCGGTAAATGCCATTAGGCCACCGATGAGTAGAATCAAAGTAAACATCCAGCTAATAACGGTATTTTTTACAAAGTAGCCTGCAATATTCATTTAACGATTCCCTTTGCTTCAGCTGATACCATGACGAATGAGTCAACACTATAAATAAAATTCATCAGCCTATACTCCCTCAACAACGTGAACTTGCTGACCTGCAACTAAGCGCCCTGCACCTGTTTTGATAATAACTTGACCATCAACAAGGCCAGCGACAACTTCAATTTTATCGCCAACTATGACCCCTAGAGTCACTTTTTGATATTTAATCGACTGGTCATTTTCGTCATAAAGCCAGACACCGCTATCTTGTAAATCGATATTGCTGCCATCTTGCATCACAACTGATTCAATCGGCACGAGGAACTCACGGCTATAGGTATAAGTTAAGTTACTTAAATTAACTTTAACTTTAGCTGGCATGCCTTCTAGCACTTTATATTTAGGATCTAAATCAACCGCTATAGTAGCGATGTAGGTAGAAGTGGTAGGATCTTTCTCAGTATTCACTTCTAAAAGATAACCATTGAATGTGGTATTAGGAAACGCTTCAAAGCTGACCTCAAGTAACGATTTTTTCTCACGGTCAGTCATTTTTTTGGACACTGCAATGAGCATATCAGGCACTTGCACATCGACTTCAATTCGCTCAATCTTTTGAACACTTAAAACTGAAATGCCCGGTTGTACGTTTTCAAATGACTCGACAAAGACATCACTAACCATACCTGTAAATGGCGCTCTTAATTCTGTGTACTGTAAATTAAGTTCAGCTTGTCTTGCTTCGGCTTTAGCCACTAAATATTGCGCATTCATTTGATCGTAATCAGACTCAGCCATAAGCTGTTTTGCCACTAACTGTTTAGCACGCTCAGCTTGTTTAAAGTTAACTTCCATTCTGGCGTTACGGTCACTTAAGGCGAAGTTAAAATCACGTTTTTCTAACACTGCGAGCAACTGCCCTTTCTTGACCATTTGACCTTTAGAGGCCGGTAATTGGGCTATTCGCCCTTCGACGCGAAATGACAAATTAGTGAGATCCTGTGCTCTCGCCACCCCATTAAACTCTCTTATCACTTTGTCCTCGATATGCGGCAAGGCATATGTGGTCACTTTGGTGATATTTGGGGTAATCTCTGGAGCAGGTTCACATGCGGATAAAGCCGTTGTGGCAATCACCAAAGCAGATATTTTTAACAGGTTATAGTTAAATTGAGTTTTCATATTATAACCCTCTCTCTTTAATCCATTGCACCGCAGCCTGACCGTCTTTAAGCTCAGAGGCCCCAGCAATCACTAGCCAGTCACCGTCATTAATACCCGACATTAATCGCGTCCCTTGTAATGTGACAGGTACTCTAGCCACCGAACGATCATTAGGAGACCAACGGAAGACAAAGGCTTGTTCATTCTCAATAATCACCGCTCCTGCTGGAATGATGGGATGGGAATCTGCAGTTCTCGCTGGCAATTTAACTTTAACTTGCGCAGACATACCCGGTAAGACGTTAAGTTGCTCTGGCATAGGCAAGGTTAAAATGAGGGTGTAACTGCCTGTGGTTGGATCGGCAACGGTCGTTAACTCTTTAAGGCTGGCAGTGTACCAGTGATCTCGACTATCAAATTTCACTTCTACATTCTGCATTTCTTGAAAGCTAGTATCGGCCTTTTGTATTGCGCCGATAAATTGCTCAGGCAACTGGAAGCTAATATCAATGGCAGACTCGGTTCTAATCCCCATGACTTCTTCTTGAGCTTGCACAAACTCGAATGCACGTTTACTGCGTTTTGAAATGATGCCTTCGTACGGTGCCAGTAACTTGGTGTAAGTGACATCCGCCTTTGCTTTGTCTAGTGCCGCTTGGGCAATGGTAAAGTCACTTTTAGCTTGGTCATAATCATTACGAGATACCACCCCTTGATCAACTAAGGACTCATTACGCTCAAATAACACTTTAGCCAACTCAAACTGTGCTTGTGCCACTGCGAGCTGCTGAATATAAATCGCGCCATCTAGGCGAGCCAGAACTTGCCCTTGCTCGACCGTATCGCCTGGTCTAACAAGAATTTCAGCTATCTCACCCGCCACACGAAACGATAATGCCGCTTTTTCTGACGCTCTCACTTCTCCGGGAAGAAACCGTTCTCGAAAGTCATTGCCAATATCAATTTGTTTTACTTTTACAGGACGAGGGACTTCATGATGCGTGACAGCATCATTGTCTGCAGCAGAACTATGAAAGGCGATAAATTGACTAGAATATGTCACGAGGGTGAAAGCGAGAACAGAAGTAAACTTACTGAGTTTCTTCATCTTTTGATCCATCAAAGAGTTACAATTACTATGATAGTAACATTCAAAAACAGATAGTAATAGCTGCTTAATTCCTCATAAAAGAACTAAACTGTGAATTAGCACGTATGTAACTGAGTGGCATTTAACCGTGCTTTTGAACAGTCATTGAGGTGAAGATATGGAACTTAGAATTTTTTACGATAGTGCATGTCCATTGTGTAGCAATGAAATGGAACAACTTAAGTACCATGATCGCCTGCACAAGATTGAGCTTGCTGATTTAAACCAAGAAGGTTTTGCAGAAAAGTACCCACATATTGACCTAGAAAAAGCCAACAAGGTTTTACATGCTGAGACTAACCACGGTGAGATTTTATTAGGTCTAGATGTAACAGCTAAAGCCTGGGCACTGACCGGAAAACACAAATGGGTACAGTTATTAAGATTGCCTTGCATCAAACCACTCGCTGATCTGGCTTATCTTGGCTTTGCTAAGAACCGCTATAAACTATCTTACCTGTTAACGGGTAAGCAGCGCTGTGAAGATGGTAGCTGCAGTATCAAATAGCATTTGTTAATCAATGATGAAAATCGATAAAGGAGCTTATATTGAGCGAGTTGAATTCAATTCAGTCTAACGTTGGTTCTAGTGCACTCATAATTGGTGCATCTTCTGGGATAGCAACCGCTTTGCTCGCCAAAATCACAGATAAAGCTGCTATTGGCGAATCAGATATAACCCAGATAATCACTGTTAGCCAGTCTTCAGAAACTATCGAATACCCTATTGTTGATGTTGGTAATGATAGTGATGTTGGTAGCGGTAATAATCCGATATCGTATCAGCATTTTAAAAGTGACTATTCAGTCAGTTCCATCGCCGATATCTGCCAACAATTAACACCTTACAAAGGCGCTTTCTCACGCATTTTTATTTGTAATGGTCGACTCCACAATATCCAGAATCAGCAACAAACAGAGGCTATAGACAATCCATCGATTAATACATCGATGACATTCGCCCCCGAAAAGCGCTTGGAAGATTTTGACCCTATAGCAATGCAGGCTCTGTTTGAGTCAAATACCATTACCCCTATGCTGTGGTTACAACATCTTGTCAAACTCGCCAATGGTAAACAACCTTGTATTATCAATATACTCAGCGCACGCGTTGGCAGTATTAGTGATAACCGTTTAGGGGGTTGGTATAGCTATCGCGCCTCCAAGGCCGCACTTAATATGCTAATTAAAACCACCGCTATTGAATACGCTCGCCGTGCTAAAAACGTTAAATTAATCGCGTTCCATCCGGGCACCACAGACACCGCATTATCCAAACCTTTTCAGGCTAACGTGCCAAGTGGAAAATTGTTCTCCACTGAGTTCGTGGCGTCGCAATTACTTAATATCAATAAGGCGATTAAAGAAATGGATAACGATAAGCATAGAGATGAACAAGCTGATTTAGACAGTATTAGCTTCGATGGACAAGCCAGTTTTATTGATTGGCAAGGTAAACAGATCAGTTGGTAAAAGCAGCTTGCTATAAACAGTTTTTGGCACTGTGATTTGATGAAAACACCGTTATTCATCATTAAGCACTAAGCACTAAGCGACACAAACAAAAATGCGAAGCCTGAGGCTTCGCATTTTTAATGGTAAAGATTAAATCACTAAGCTCAACTTACTTAACGAACTCAACACCAAGTTTGATATCTGCGTTTAATGTATCAAGCATTGCATCACGTGCATTAGCTTCAAATGCGCTAACGTCACCGTATGCTAATACTTTTTCTACGCCGTTCTTACCTAGTACAACAGGTTGTGCGAAGAATTCTGCATGTTCACTGCCGCCATCTACGTAAGCACATTCAACAACGTTAGCTTCGCCTTGCAAGCCGCGAACTAAAGATAGACCAAAGCGACATGCCGCTTGACCCATAGAAAGAGTCGCGCTACCGCCACCGGCTTTAGCTTCAACAACTTCAGTACCTGCATTCTGGATACGTGTAGTCAGTGCTGCAACTTCTTCATCAGTAAAGCTTACGCCTTCAACTTGAGAAAGAAGTGGAAGAATAGTCACGCCACTGTGGCCACCGATAACGTTGATGTTTACATCAGCAACGTTTAGACCTTTAAGATCAGCGATGAAAGTTTCAGAGCGGATAACATCCAGTGTAGTCACACCGAATAAACGGTTTTTGTCGTAAACACCTGCTTTTTTAAGTACTTCAGCAGCAATAGCCACTGTAGTATTAACCGGGTTAGTGATCACACCAATTAATGCTTTAGGACAAGTCGCCGCTACTTTTTCAATAAGGTTACGTACGATACCAGCATTGATATTGAATAAATCTGAACGATCCATACCAGGCTTACGAGCAACACCAGCAGAGATAAGAACAACATCAGCACCAACAAGTGCATCAGTAGGATCTTGACCAGCAAAACCAGTCACTTCAACATCTGTAGGGATGTGGCTTAAATCGACAGCGACACCTGGTGTAACAGGAGCAATGTCATACAGAGACAACTTTGAGCCTGCAGGAAGTTGAGTTTTTAATAGTAAAGCTAGGGCCTGGCCAATACCGCCAGCAGCACCAAGTACAGCTACTTTCATAATTATCTCCAATAACGTTCTAGTGTTTAACTTCTCAATTTATGATTCGCAGTCTGTGACATAGATCATATTTCTTGTGGCGTCACATTACTGCATCACGAGCATAATTTCAATTATCCCTTAGTAGATCCTTATTCTATGATATGTATAAAAATAGTGACTATTTAGGTACCTAAAGCTCAGAGTGAATTTTTATTCACGAATTTAGCTTATTTCTTGACTTAGTTCGTTTAACTATTCAAAATGAGCATGTTTTTTGAATATAATCTATTCTTTTTGAAAATTACTATAAGACGAAAAAAATATGCCAGCGACGAAGAATCAGGATGAACTTGTAAAGACGTTTAAGTCGATTTTAAAGGAAGAACGCTTTGGTAGCCAAAGTGAAATAGTGAACGCGCTGCAAGGTGAAGGTTTTGGCAATATTAACCAGTCAAAAGTCTCTCGTATGCTTAGCAAGTTTGGTGCTGTTCGAACCCGTAATGCTAAGCAAGAGATGGTTTATTGCTTGCCTGCTGAATTAGGTGTGCCAACTGCCGGAAGTCCAGTTAAAAACCTGGTACTCGATGTTGATCATAACCAAGCGATGATAGTGGTAAGAACCAGCCCTGGTGCTGCACAGCTTATTGCGAGATTACTCGACTCAATAGGCAAGCCTGAAGGTATCCTGGGTACGATTGCCGGTGATGACACTATCTTTATTTGCCCATCTAGTATCAAAACTATTGACGATACGTTAGAAACGGTTAAGTCATTATTCGGTTTTACTGATTAGCAGTTGCAGATAACAACCCGATAATTATTATTATTTCAGTTTGAAGCTAAATTTACTTTCAAACTGAAAACAAAAAAGCAATGCCGAGGCATTGCTTTTTTTTATGGCTTATTCTTATTAAAAATTAACTTTATATAACGTCATTTTTAATAAAAATTGCTTTAAATTAATCGCGTGCGTAGTTTGCTAAAAAATCCAGCGAAGGCGCAAAGAATGATGAACCAGCAACAGCTTTAGTAAACTGCATTAGGTGATCATGATTACCATGACCATCCCCATGTACCATACTTCGAAGCATTTCTTCAAAATTGGTTGGAGTACGGCAAGTAGAAATAAAGATTAGCCCTTGTTCTTTAAGCGAACCAAACGGCATACTTTGTCTCAAGATTTCCATCGAGTTACCTTGATCATCTTTAAGGTTTACACGCTTAATATGACTGGTTAATGGCTTATCTTCAGAAGCATATTCAATATCATCTTGCTTGGTACGCCCGATGATATCTTCTTGTTTCTTCTGCGGTAAACGATTCCATTTACTCAGGTTATGGGCAAATTTTTGCACATGGATATAACTGCCACCTTTGAAGCTAACATCTTCTTCACCCACTAAAGCCACTTCTTGACGATTACGGCCTTTCGGGTTTTCAGTGCCATCAACAAAACCAGTAAGATCACGGCTATCCATAAAGCGGAAACCACGTTCTTCTTCAATTAGCTCAACTAAGCCTTCAAACATTTGGTTAATTTCGTTGGCCACCAAATGCAGGATATCGTAGCGGTCACAACGGATATGGATAAAAAGATCATACTCAATCGCTGGCGCGTCACGGTTACCTTCTTGCATTGCAGGAAAAGGACGTAAATTATTTGGTCGCTGGTCGCTAAAAAGGGTATCCCAATAATTGGCGCCTATTGCAACGAAGCCGTTGAAAGCACTATCAGTATATTGATCAGTGAGTTCATAAATATATTGAGCAACATTAGCTAAGCAAGGGCGTAATTGAGCTTCGATACCGTCATTTGCATTAAACATCAAGTAGACACTATGCAAATTACCTTCAGCACAAACACCTAACTGTTCGCGTGGCATATTTTGAGTTTCCATGTTGGAATCAATCACCTTTATCAAATATAAGATTATTTGATTGTAAGGTAATTGAGCAATTAATTCCTTGTGCTCAAGACCAATTATTTACCAATTTTGATATTGGTCACTAAAAAATGACTAATGGATGTGGTGCAATTGATAAATTTACTTTTTGACCTAATGTCAGTTCGGTTAATTGACTTCGTACTTCGAGCGTTTGTTGTCCTACCTTAACCCAATAATGACAAATTGTACCGAGGAAACGACGCTCAACAATTTCACCATGACCTTGAGAAGCAGGTTGAAGATCAATTTGTTGCGGTCGAAGCAGCAATTGCCCTTGATAATTTGATGCTTGGCTAACGGGTTTAGTGCTTTCAATCAGCCCCAGAATTGATGACACCTGCAATTGGCTTTTAACCGTTACAGTTAAGTAATTACCTGCCCCTAAAAACTCAGCGACATAACGCTCTTTAGGTTCGCCATATAATGTTTCAGCCAAACCATGTTGTATGATGGCGCCATCTTTAAACAATGCTAACTTGTCAGCAAATACAAAAGCTTCATCTTTACTGTGGGTAACAAATACCGCACTCACATTACGCTGCTTTAGAATCTGTCTTATTTCTAACATCATTTCATTTCTGACTTGTGCATCAATGTTAGAAAAAGGCTCATCAAGTAGCAGCAATTCAGGCTCATAAGCTAATGAGCGGGCAATAGAGACTCTTTGCTGTTGACCACCCGATAACTCATGGGGGAAACGCGCTTCAAGTCCTTCTAGCTTCACTAACTGCAACATTTCTTGCAGCCGTTCTTTTCGCTGGTTTTTGTCTAAGCCTTTCACACCAAACAATACATTTTCACTAACCGTTAAATGCGGAAATAAAGCATAGTCTTGGAATATCATCCCGATGCCGCGATGCTCACTGGCCACAAACGTATTGTCACCACTTAAGCATTCACCATTAATCGAAATAGTGCCCTGACTGATTGCTTGTAAACCCGCAATTGCACGCAGCAAGGTGGTTTTACCACAACCGCTTGGACCAAGTAGCGCAACGATCTCACCTTGCTCTAAAGTTAAATCTAACCCATGGAGTATGACCTGTCCTTGGTAGTCACTTTTTACATTCTGAATAGTCAATGTGGACATATTAGCTCTCTTGCTCCAATGAACGGTTTAGATAAATTAGCGGTATTAATCCCACCAGCACAATAACAATAGCAGCCAAGGCGCCATGTTCTAATTGCTCATCGGAGACAAACTGAAATACATGGGTTGCCAGATTTTCAAAACCTATCGGCCTTAGCAATAAAGCGGCCGGTAACTCTTTCATACTTTCGATGAAAACTAACAATGCACCAGCAAATATCCCTTTGCGCAATAACGGTAAATGAACTCGCCAAAGCAGCCTTGTCGGCTTTTGCCCCATAGTGATGCTAGCCATATCGAGTGATGGAGAAATGCGTTTATAACTGTTCTCAATGCTGCCTATGGATATCGCGACAAAGCGAACGCAAAAGGCAAAAATTAACGCGATGACACTGCCAGTAAATAGTAGTCCTGGGCCGCGAGCCCCAAAGTAGTCATAGACATCATTAATCGCAAAATCTAAATAGGTTAACGGGACTAGAACACCGATAGCGAGGACAGTGCCAGGAATGGCATAGCCAGTGCTACTTAATCGTGAAGGTAAAACATCCGCTTTACGAGGGCTTACACGTCTAACAAACATGAGAATGAGCGCCAAGATGACACAAATAAAACTCACTACTACGGCAATATATAAACTGTTAAAACTGTATTGCCAAAAGCGGCTATTCCAACTTTCGTCAAAATAGTCAATCGCATAGCCCGTTAATACAATAAAGGGTACTAAAAAGGCCAATAAAATAAGTATGCTGCAATAAGCAAATGACAGCCAAGCTTTTAGCCCTTTGAGTTGATAGCGGTCTGATTCAGTTAATTTAGCCTGCTTTTGATAAAGTTCTTGTTTACGCCTAGCAAATCGCTCGAATCCTACCATGGCAAAGATTACCAATAGCATAATGGCTGATAACTTCGCTGCTGCCGATAAGCTGCCATAACCGAGCCAAGTATCGTATACCGCGGTGGTTAATGTTGGCACAGCAAAATAGCTTACGGTAGCAAAATCAGCTGCGGTTTCCATTGCCACTAATGCCATACCGACAGCGAGTGCGGGTCTTGCCATAGGCAAACCTAAACGCCAGAAACTTTTCCACGGACTACAACCCATTATTCTAGACGCATGCAACAGGCTTGAGGATTGTTCCATAAACGCCGTTCTTGCTAACAAGTAAATATAAGGGAATAGCACCAGAGACAGCATGATTGACGCACCTGTTAAGCTGCGAATATCAGGGAAGTAGTAGTCTTGAGGTGATGTCCAACCGAAGAATTGCCTTAAAAAACCTTGTACAGGGCCGGCATAATCGAGCATATCGGTGTAAACGTAAGCAACGATGTAAGCAGGCATCGCTAATGGTAATAACAGCGCCCATTGGAAATATCGTCTTGCGGGGAAGTTACACCTTGCCACCAACCAAGCAGCAGGGACTGCTATCACCAATGAACCTAGGCACACCTTCAACATCAGCAACAAACTGTTACTAATATAAGTCGGTAAAACGGTATCCATTAAGTGACTAAAAACAGCTTCGTCAGGGAGTGTAGCTTGTACTAAAAGTGCAAAAAGCGGCAATATTAATATTACCGCAATCGCATAACCAGCGAACGACCAGCCTCTGGTTAAGCCTAAGATCATAAATACTTTCCAGTCTATGCCGCGCTATTATTTCACGCGGCGAAATAAAGCATCCTTACAGATCAAATTTTACTTCATCAAGTAGCTTCACTGCCGCTTGATGGTTTTCAGCTAATTTATATATAGGAAGACTATCGGCTTTAAAGTCACCCCAAGAAGCAACCATTTCAGAAGGCGCGACATTGGCTTTAACCGGATATTCCATATTAACTTCTGCGTAAGATTTTTGAGCTACATCAGATGATAAAAATTCCATCAATTTTATAGCATTATCTTTGTTTGGCGCAAACTTAGCTAGTGCCATACCAGAAACATTAATATGAGAACCGCGATTATCTTGATTTGGAAAGTTGATTTCTGATGCATCAGCCCAGCTTTTTTGCTTAGGATCTACCAGCATTTTACCAAAGTAATAACTATTACCTAATGCGATATCACATAAACCTTCTTTAACAGCGCGTACTTGAGCACGATCATTACCTTGAGGTTTGCGGGCTAAGTTAGCCTTCACACCTTCTAACCATGTTTTAGTTTCAGCTTCACCGTGATGCGCAATCATTGAAGCAACGAGTGCGATGTTATAAGGATGTTTAAAGCTACGAGTACAGATTTTACCTTTGTACTCTGCAGAGGCTAAATCTTCGTAGTTGATATCTAGCTTACCGAGACGGTCTTTTGAAGAATACACATTACGCACACGCATGGTTAATGCATACCAATCATTATTAGGTGAACGGTATTGCTCAGGAATATTACTGCTTAGCGTGTCGCTGTTTACATCAACAACCAGTTTTTTATCCACTAATTCCATTAAGCGTGAAAAATCAGATGTTAATACAACGTCAGCAGGAGATAGACGACCTTCACGGGCGATACGTTCGGCAATACCGTCTTTAGCAAAAACCACATTCACTTTAATGCCAGTGTCTTGGGTAAATTGTTCTAAAATGGGTTCAACTAGAAAAGCTTGACGGTAAGAATATATTGTTAAGTCATCAGCGGCGGTTGCTGTCATTGAACTGACTGACGATACTGCTGCTAATCCTAACACTGCTAGACTCTTTAACGATTTCATTCCAAATTCTCCTTGGCGTTGCATGACTTATTGCGCTAAAGGCTGTTGGAAACCCAAACTTAAGCAGTAAATTTGGGTTTATAAATTCATAACAGCTTTAGTAATTGCTTATGGAAATGATAATAATTATCAATTACAAGGGAGGATAATAGATCAGTGTGCAAGGAGCAAGTGTTGTTTAAGCAGATTAAGTATTTAAATAGAATCTATAATCCGAAAAGGTTGAGATTGCTGGAATTGCCGAAATTTCTGTGTGACGTTTGGCTATGTGAATATACGCAAAAGTTGTTTAAGGGGTCTAATTGGTTAAATCTCTTTTAACTAAATATCCCAGCTTAATCTCTTTCAGAGATTAATGGCTTAAGCTGAAAGGGATGAGTATTCAATAATTTTGATCTCAGTATTTAACGACGAACATCAAACGCTGTAATTGCTGCTGTTTCTGATTAGAGACTGACAAACTTGAGTTACCAATACTTTTCAACCGTCACTTGACCGGGAGCTCGACGTAAATTCTTTACTAAGCCTTTTTCAGTCAATATGGTTTGCGCATCTGAAATCATTCCAGGATTACCACAAATCATCACTTGCGAGTCATCTTGGGACAATGACAGGCCTGCGGCCTGTTCAATGACCCCACTACTTAAACCATCCGGAATACGACAAGATAATGCACCTTTGCTTGCTTCTCTGGTGACACAAGGAATATAGATAAACTGATCAGGATATTTTTGCTGTAAGGCTTGTATCTGCTTTAGATATGCTAGGTCTTCATCCTTTCTCACGCCATAAACCAACACCACTTTTTCAAAACGTTGCCAAGGCTCTTCAGTTTCCATAATAGACATGAATGGCCCTACCGCTGTGCCAGTAGCAAGGAACCAAAGATGTGGCCCTTGTAAAGCGCCTGTAGGGATTTCATCTAATGTCATAAAGCCCGAAGCTTTTGTGGTGACTTCAATGGTATCGCCTACTTTTAGCGCCTGTAAATCAGGAGATAGTTGGCCATCCTCTACTGCGACAGCGAGCACTTCGACGTAATCTTTGCCTGGCGCATTAACTAATGAGTAAGCTCTCGCAATGCGCTTTTCATCTCTAATTTGGCTCAATTTAATAAACTGGCCGGCAATAAATGGTTCAACATCGGCGCGAATACGAAGCGAAAATAGTTTGTCATTCCAATCTATACGTTCAATAACGGTACCTGTTGTCCACATAGGGTTATTTCCTTGAATTTATATCAATCATTCTTCTGCTGCTGGTAGCGTCTTTAGCCTAAATGCCTCAAGACCTTCCTGTATTAAACTATAGGTATTATCTACCTCTTCGGCAATCTCACCTTCGAGCACTTTCAAACCAGATAATATGTCAGTGGCCTCTTTAAAGCCTTGATCAATGGCGCCTGAAATTTTTTCCATGAAAGTATCTAGTTGTTGCTCAAAGTCCATATCACTATTTTGCTGCTGATGAACTGAAAAGAAATTGGTCGCAAAGCTCACAATTCTTTCTGCTGTTGCTTCTGGAGAGTTATCAATATCAGTCTCTACCATTTTTTGAATGGCGTTCTCACCCATTGTGGGGGCAAGTTCAACATTAATGGCATCAATAGCGGCGCGATATAGCAGGGTCATTGACTGATCACCCGCTTCAATACTGACTTTTTCATTTGCCGCGAGAATACTGCTATTTTTCAAATCACGACTAATTTGGCTAACGGATTTTCCAGCACTATCAGCTAAAGAGCCTGCAGCTAAAGCATTATCCGCTTTTTTAGACTGTGCGTTATCACTCGCTGTCGTATTCGCTTGAGTATTATTTCTTGTCTTAGCGTTAATTTGAGTAGGGTTGTAAATATCCATCAGTTGCTCCACATACATTTACGGATAACATACTATCGGCAAGCTTCGCTAATACATTAACCATTGATTCATGTTAGTCATAGAATAAAAATTACTCATAAGCCATACTGAGGATAGTCAAAAAACAGCAATATTGGTTAATTTCAATGATTAAATATCGTTTTAAACCACTAGCTACTAACGATAATATGTCTTTGATAAACGTCTAAATCAACATTTTTAAGGAACAAAAATGCAGCAAAATTGGTTTATTGTGGGCTTAGAGATTTTCACTGGCTTATTTCTTGCGAGTATCGCACTGTTTTTTATTGCCATCGTTTATATGTATATCAGTGATAAATTACAAACTAAACAGGCCATTCGCCATAACTACCCCGTCATAGGCCGATTTCGCTACTTATTTGAGAAACAAGGTGAGTTTTTTAGACAGTACTTCTTTGCACAAGATAGAGAAGAACTTCCTTTTAATCGCGCTGAAAGAAGCTGGATTTATCGCGCAGCAAAAAACGTTGATCGCACTATCGCCTTTGGTTCAACGCAAACCCACGATAAGGCCGGCACCATCATGTTTATGAACGCCGCATTTCCTAAAATCGATTCCGATGAGCATGTAGATGAACTTATCACTATTGGCGAAGGCTGCATTCACCCATATTCGACGGCAAAAACTTGCCATATTTCAGCCATGAGTTTTGGAGCATTATCTCGACCGGCTGTTACGGCACTATCCCATGGTGCTGCTGAAGCTGGTTGCTGGCTTAATACTGGCGAAGGTGGCTTGAGTGAGCATCACTTAAAAGGTCATTGTGATTTAGTCTTTCAAATTGGCACAGCTAAATATGGCGTACGGGATGAAGATGGTAGGTTAGATGATAACAAGCTTAGAGAAATCGCGGCCCATGATAGTGTCAAAATGTTTGAGATTAAGCTAAGCCAAGGGGCTAAACCCGGCAAGGGCGGAATATTGCCTGGTGTAAAAGTCACTGAAGAAATTGCTGCGATAAGAGGCATACCAGTAGGCGAAGATTCTATCAGCCCAAATGGGCATGCTGAGTTCACTAACATTGCCGATATCCTGGATATGATTTCCCATGTGAGGATCATTACTGGGAAACCTACAGGTATAAAAGCGGTATTAGGTGACGAACAGTGGTTAAAAGATTTATGTGATGAGATACAACTGCGTGGGATTGAACATGCACCGGATTTTTTTACGCTTGATAGCGCTGAAGGCGGTACAGGCGCTGCGCCGCAAATATTAATGGATCATGTGGGCTTACCGATTAAAGAAAGTCTTCCTATCGTCATTAACCTGTTTAGACAAAAAGGCCTTAAACAACGTATTAAAGTTATTGCGAGCGGCAAAATGGTGGTGCCCTCGCAAATAGCATGGGCTCTGGCAACGGGTGCTGACTTTATCGCCTCAGCACGGGGAAATATGTTTGCTTTAGGGTGCATTCAAGCATTGCAATGCAACAAAGATACTTGCCCAACCGGCATTACTACTCACAATAAACATTTACAACAAGGTTTAGACCCACGCAATAAATCGACCCGAGTAGCAAGCTATAACAAGTCGTTACACTATGATTTAAAGATCATCGCCCACTCTTGTGGTGTCAGTGAGCCTAGGCTGTTAAGTCGTCATCACGCCAGAATAGTTACAGAAAGTGGTATTTCCGTTTCATTAGACAAATTTTACCGACAATATTAGCAAACGTTAATAGCTGATTGCATTGACGAACTTATTTATTAGGCTGGCTAATTTGCGTTTTAATAGACAGGTTTAATGAATGGTATAAATGGACTGGTCTGCAGCATATAGGGGGTTAATTAAGCAAAAATAGATTTTTAAGATTTTCTATTAGACTTATTGCTAATAAATTAACCAAATCTAATTTTGAATATGTTCACAATTCAGTGTAAAATATTGATCTTGATCATGTTTTAGGTAAAGGACTTTCATTTGAAAGCATCACAGTCATTAATGACATCAAATCATGCTGGTAAGACAATGTCGGTTACCTGTAATAATTGTGACCGTTTGTCTGAAATTGAAGGAGAGAAAGTGTGCTTTGACCAAGGTGAGATCAACCGTCTTACTTACGATACACGCTCTGATTCAATTATCCGCATGGTATGTAACAGCTGGGCAAAAAACTAAAATACTCCCTCTCAATTAAAGCTATTACTATCATTTCAGCATAGTGATCCTCGAAGGGAATATCATTTTCCAAAAAAAGAAAGTTATTGTTAAGCTTAGCGATTAACAATAACTCACTTTATATAAGTATATCTGCGGTACTATCATCAGCTTTCAATAAACTATCTTCGCTTTCACTATCATTAATTTTAGCTAACGTAAGCCCACGTGTAGTAACAATTAACCCTGCGCATAATTCATCATAAACTGTTTGTAGTTCATCCTGATTCATTTCTCGCGTTTCAAGCGTTGCCATAATTGCAAACCAATCAGTGGTAACTTTGTGCTGTGTACCTTCTAGGGCTGCGATTAAAGAAATGTTTTGCACCAACGACCTCCATACTTTGATTTAATTACCAGATAATGTCCTATTTACCTAAACGATCTCAATCCTTTCAAGGCAATTCTCGTTAATTATACACAAAAATGCCCCTATCAAAGAGATAAAACGTATTCAACGAATGGATCAAAGTTTTATTGCTTGCTCATTTTGAATTCGCCATAGTTTGGCGTACACCCCATTTTGCGCTAACAGTGCTTTGTGAGTCCCGTGTTCAGCCACTTTGCCATCACTTAACACCACAATTTTATCAGCATCGATAATGGTTGAAAGTCTGTGTGCCACCACTAAACTGGTGTGCCCTTTTGCTGCATCTTTAAGCGCTGTAAGGATCGCTTGCTCTGACTTACTGTCTAAAGATGAGGTTGCTTCATCAAACACTAAGATTGGCGCACCTTTTAATATGGCCCGAGCAATCGACACTCGCTGCTTCTCGCCACCAGAAAGCTTCAGCCCACGCTCACCAACTTTGGTCTCCCATCCTTGTGGCAATGCTTCGATAAATTGAGTCAAGTTAGCTAACTCAACAGCCTGTTTCACTTCAGTTTCCGTAGCTGTTGGACGTCCATACTGAATGTTTTGGAAAATGGAATCATTAAACAGCACCGTATCCTGTGGCACGATTGCAATAGATTGCCTTAATGCTTGCTGGGTAAGATCCTTGATATCAGTACCATCAATGCTGATAGAGCCTTTATCCACGTCATAGAATCGAAACAGCAGCTTTATAAGGGTTGATTTACCTGCACCACTTTCACCGACTACAGCCACTTTCTGGCCAGCTGGTACAGTGAAGTTTAAATCTTTGATTATCGTCCTGTCATCGTAATCAAAGCACACATGGTTAAATGAAAGCGCACCAACAGATGGACTAATATTAGAAGCCCTTTCGCTATTTTTAATGCTAGGAATTTTGTCCAATAAATCAAACATACGTTCAATATTGGCTAAAGCGCCCCGAATTTCACGATATACAAAGCCTAAAAAATTCAGAGGGATGAATAGCTGCATCATAAAAGCATTGATCAGTACGAAGTCACCTAAGGTCATATTACCTGCAGTCACCTCAAATGCGGCTAACCACATCATTGAAGTCATTGCCGTTGCAATAATTAATGCCTGTCCCGCATTCAAGGCAAATAAAGATAAACGATTTTTACGTTTAGCCACTTCCCATTGCTCTAATGCAGAATCATAGCGATTTGATTCGTATTGTTCATTATTAAAATACTTAACCGTTTCATAGTTTAATAAACTATCAATTGCCCGCGTATTTGAAAGAGAGTCAGCTTTAGCAGCGTCACGAACGTAGCCAGTTCTCCACTCTGTCGCCACCACTGAATAACCAATATAGGCGACCACCGCAACAAGGGTAATTAAGGCAAAACCAATACCATAATTGAAAAAGAAAATACCGATAACTAGCGCAATTTCTAATAATGTTGGGACAATATTAAACACCATAAAGCGCATGAGAAAACTGACGCCACTGGTGCCACGTTCAATATCACGGGATAAACCACCGGTTCGGCGATCTAGATGAAAATCAAGATCCAGCTTATGTAAGTGTTCAAATACCGCGAGACCCAAACGTCGAATTGCTCTTTCAGTTACCCGGCCAAATAAGGTATCTCTGATTTCACCGATGACGACATTGAGAAAACGCACTGCACCGTATGCGAGAACTAAAGCAAGCGGTACGGCGACAATAACCTCAGTGCTTTTCCCGTCTAAACTATCGACAATATCTTTCAAAATAAACGGTAAGCCAACACTGGCAATTTTAGCAATCACTAAGCACAGCATAGCTAACGTGATACGACCTTTGAACTCAAATAAATAAGGTCGTAAAAGGCCAATAACTTTCCAATTTAAACTGCCTACAGGCCCATCAAAATATGCCGACGGTCTCATTAATTTTCACCATTATTATTTTCGTTAGTTCGATATTAAAAATATATACAGCCGAATGTTCGCTATTCGACAAATTAACATTTTTGTTAGCATTTTAGTGTTTTTTAATAGATCAAGCAGTAAACATAGATCGTTTTCACTGAGTGAAACTTGTAAAAAGATCCTTTGCGGTGACCAACAGATAGCACTTTAATGCTATTGAAACGTATTTTTACTACCTAAAAGTCTATACTTTGTAAAAAAATCATCAAAAACATTAAAAATAAGCTTGTTTACAGTTCTGCAACTAAAAAGAATTTGATACTCTTTAAGCGATACTTTTTGGCGATTTATACTAGCCAACCACCTTTATTCCATTTCAAAGGAAGCAGTATGTTAGATGCAGCAAAAATCCAGCACCCACCATTACCATTAATTCAAACTTGGGTATGGATGATGATTGAATCAGGAAACCCTGAACTTCAGGATAAAGGAAGAAATAATCTTATCTCAGCTTTTGGTAGCCTTGCAAAAGCTAATGAATATTTATCAAACACCAATAAATAAGGCGCTCATAGCGCCTTATTTATGTCACAGATGAAATGAAGAAGCTTTAGCCGCGACGATTCAATACACTTTGGTTCAATGTTGCTAAAAGTTTCTCTGTATCATTCCAGCCAATGCAAGCATCGGTAATGCTTTGACCGTAACAGAGCTCTTTACCAACCACTAAGTCTTGGCGTCCTTCTTCAATATTGCTCTCAACCATCACACCAAAAATATTGCTATTGCCGTTACTTATTTGCCCAGCAACATCTTCAGCAACCAGCATCTGCTTATTAAAGTCTTTACTGCTGTTAGCATGGCTAAAATCTATCATGATATTAGTAGGTAGTTTTGCTTTGGTTAACTGCTCTTCAATTACGTTCACATGGCTTTGGCTATAGTTAGGCTCTTTGCCGCCACGTAAAATAATATGACAGTCTGGATTACCTTTTGTCGATACGATGGCTGAGTGACCAAATTTAGTAACAGATAAGAAATGATGTGGTGCATTAGCAGCCCCAATAGCATCTATCGCCACTTTAATAGTGCCATCAGTACCATTTTTAAAACCAACTGGACTTGATAAACCAGATGCAAGTTCACGATGAACTTGTGATTCCGTTGTCCGTGCTCCAATTGCTCCCCAACACATCATATCCGCGACATATTGCGGCGTTATCATGTCAAGAAACTCACCCGCTGCTGGCACACCAGATTCGTTCAAATCAACTAATAACTTACGTGCAGTTCTTAAACCATCATTAAGTTTAAAACTGTTGTCCATGTAAGGATCATTGATCAACCCTTTCCAACCAACCGTAGTACGAGGCTTTTCGAAGTAAACACGCATCACAATTTCTAGTTGATCTTTAAATTGCTCGCGTAAGGCAATTAAACGCTTACCATAATCTAAAGCCGCGACAGGATCGTGTATTGAACAGGGGCCAATAACAACAAGTAAGCGATCATCTTGTTTGTTTAAAATTCTATGAATGCTGTCTCGCGCATTAAACACTGTTGCTGATGCTGCTTCTGACGCCGGAAATCGCTCTAAAATAGCAATAGGTGGCAATAGTTCTTTTATTTCATCAATTCTAACGTCATCATTTTGGTAATACATAGTTTATACAACTCCAGCAAACAGTTATTTGTGCCAACTCTAATCGTTGAGCAGTAAAGCATTACGAACAGCCTTATAATTCAAACATTACCATACAATAAAACGTCCAAGCCATGGTTTTATCAAAATTAGTTGTTTAAATCACTGTTATTAAATAGCTTTAAATTTACATATTAAAAATATCTAACAAATTCATTCATTTCGATAAAACCGTCTATTTTAGCTTATTCAAAATAAATAACGTAAACCGCATTTTTGCCCCTATAAAACTGTATTGAGCAGCAATAAAAAGCCACTTCTCCTCTTTCAAAGGTTAGAAATGGCTTTTTCATGATAATTAGACTGAGATGTCATCCCTGAATAACTAGTGCCTCATCATGGCTTGTAGTTTTCCCTTATAACGATGTTGATTATTTACATCTAGACTTAAATCAATGGCTTTTTCCATACTCTTTTTCGCTCGTCTTTCATCACCCGTTGCCCAATAAGCCCGTGATAAGCCGAAGTAAAATTCATGCCTATAATCTGCTCTTTCAACCGCCCGTTTATACCATACAAGGGCCTCTTGATATTGTTTCTCAAAATAGGCTTGTTGAGCCATATCAAAGTAATAGAAAGGATTATTGATTCTCGCTAGCTCAAGTACTTTATGAACCTCTTTCCATTCCTCTAACCTGTTCTGTTCTCCTAAAATAATCGCGAGGTTATACAAGGTAGTCACATTTTCAGATTCTAATTTAAGGACATGTCGATATGCTGTTTCTGCTTGTGCGTCTAAGCCTTTATGGCGGTATATAACCGCAAGCGTATTAATACTATTGACGTAATATGGATCCAGATCAATGGCACGCTTTATTAACGCATAGGCCAAGTCATAGTCATTTCTCACCAAGGCTTCAGCGGCGACGTTGTTAAAATACATCCCAGCTAAAGTCTCTCTGCTAATTTTTTTGGTTCGGTATGCCCGCACAGAGCGTTCAGGTAAGAAATCGACTAATATTTCAGAAGTTTGTATGTTAATGGTATTGGGTTCATCACGATGCAGTAATTTCATATTCACGTGCCCATTGACCAAGTAAAAACCGCCTCGTCTATCCCAAATAGGCTCTACATCAATATCTTGAAATTTTACAGGTACATTAAATGCTTCAGCAATTGCGGTTGAAAGAATGACTAATGACATGCAATTACCCGCTCTCTCTAAAGCAGTCACACTGGCCATTCGAGTGTAGTGATCGCGATATTCAAAACCGCCATCTTGGGCATTAATATATTCAGCCAGCCATAGATTAATGGCTTTTTTCTGTCCATTCGTACCTGCTGAACGCGCATAATCTCGCTGAATTTCTGTAACCATCTCTTCAGGAAGCTCGAAAACCTCTGCTGTGGTAGGAATCATTACAGGTCTAAAATAACTGTCGTTATAAAGTACTGTCGCCTTTGCTACACCACTTTTAGATGTAGAGGTGCTTGAACAACCAGAAAAGATAAAAGAAAAAATCAAACAAAAACAAAGGCTAATAGTCCTGAAATTAACAATGCTAGAATAAAGTGATATTTCTGGGGATGCTTCATTATTTTGTAACATTATTCTGCTCCTCATTTATGCCATTGATTAAGCATAGATGCATGTACAGAAAATGCGATTTTTGAAGGGTTACAAAAGATGTAGAAAGGGGATCAAAAATATCTACACGATAATGTTATTTTGATTGCTCAGGAGAATCTATTTGAATAAACACTTCTTGATCTTGATAAGAATATGGCCGGTAAGCTCTGCCTGAACAATTGAAATAACGATAAGGCACTGCTATAGGCAAGCAGCCAATAGGCAGTGCTTGTAATATTTGGATCTGTTGCTGCATTCTCAACATCTCTTGCCATTGGTGATCTTGTTGAACTTGGTCCCGCACGGCAAAAGCATCAAAAGGTTCTGAAGACTTTCTTACAACAACTTTGCCAGCATCAGCAATAAAACTCACGGTTACCAGGCTACAAATCACTAATGTCTGAAAGTACTTATTCATCTGTGAGTCCTCAAAGTCGTCATCTTAAAATAATAAAAAAGCAGAACCTAATGGTTCTGCTTTTAGTATTAACACGCTTAAACTTTAAAGCAATTAATTATCCAGCTGATTTGATAGATACAAACTCTGGGTAGGCATCAACACCACAATCTGATGCGTCCATGCCGTTGTATTCTTCTTCTTCACTAACACGGATTCCCACTGTTGCTTTGAGGATATACCAGACAACAAATGAGGCTGCAAACACCCAACCAAATATCACAGCAGCACCATATATTTGCGCACCAAAGGTCGCATCAGCATTTGATAATGGTACTAACATTAGACCAAGGAAACCTGCAACACCATGTACCGAAATAGCACCTACTGGGTCATCAATTTTAATACGGTCAAAGGCAACAATTGAAAAGATAACCACACCACCGGCAACGATACCGATTACACCAGCCATTAAGAATGAAGGTGATAACGGATCTGCGGTAATAGCCACTAGACCTGCTAACGCGCCATTAAGTATCATGGTTAAATCTGCTTTACCCCAAACAATCTTACATACCATTAAGGCAGAAACAGCACCAAATGCAGCAGCAGAGTTAGTATTTACAAAAATCTTAGCCACTGCAGAAGCATTTTCAGCATCAGACACTAACAGTTGTGAACCACCGTTAAAGCCAAACCAACCCATCCATAAAATGAACATACCTAATGTTGCCATTGGCAAGTTTGAACCAGGGATCGGGTGAACCTCGCCATTTGGACCATATTTACCTTTACGCGCACCAAGCAATAACACACCTGAGATTGCCGCTGCGGCGCCAGCCATATGAACAATACCACTACCAGCAAAATCAACGAAACCAGCTTGTGAAAGGAAACCACCACCCCAAGTCCAGTAACCTTCAATTGGGTAAATAACTGCAGTCAGTACTACAGAGAACAGTAAGAAAGACCAAAGTCTCATACGTTCAGCAACAGCACCTGAAACAATTGACATCGCAGTAGCAACGAACACCACTTGGAAGAAGAAATCAGACTCTAAAGCATGATCAGCATCACCCGCTTGCGAACCAATTAATGACCCAAATGACGGTAACCAACCACCCTCGATGTTATCCACATACATGATGTTGTAACCAACTAGCAGATACATCACACAGGCTATTGAATACAAGCACACATTTTTAGTTAAAATTTCTGTGGTGTTTTTTGAACGAACTAAACCGGCTTCAAGCATTGCAAAACCGGCAGCCATCCACATGACTAATGCACCAGATATAAGAAAATAAAATGTATCTAGTGCGAAACGCAATTCAGTTACTGTTGCACCTAACGCTGCTAACTCTTCCATTACATTCCCCTTTAAAGTGCTTCGTTATCAAGTTCACCCGTACGGATACGGATTGCTTGTTCAAGATCGGTAACGAATATTTTTCCATCACCAATTTTTCCGGTATGCGCTGCTGAAGTAATTGCTTCAATCAACATATCCAAGTTTTCTGATTTAGTCGCAATTTCTAATTTTACTTTAGGAAGAAAATCGACTTGATACTCTGCACCACGATAAAGCTCAGTGTGACCTTTTTGACGACCGAAACCTTTTACCTCGGTAACCGTCATCCCTTCAATACCCATGCCAGCAATAGCTTCACGGACATCATCTAATTTAAATGGCTTGATGATTGCGCTGACGAGTTTCATCTCGACCTCCAAAAATGTAATTGTTGTAATTTTGTTGTTAATTACAATTCAATCATCAGGCCAATAATTCAAGTTATTGTAAAATAACAAAAATAATAAAATTCTTGTTGAAAGCACTCACAAAAACGCACCAGACCAGTGCAGTCATATTTAGGTGCGCACAATTTTAGAGCGGCATTCTTTATCAAATGACATGGCTAACTTTATTAACTAGTTGCGTAATTTTAGGAATTTATAGGGTCAGTTGTATGGGCTTGTGGACTGATAAATGGAAGTTGGTAGAGAGATTTATAGGTACTTTCTGAGTGATTAATTTAAGCTTATAGAAATATTCATAGGTACTTGTGGAGTGAGTGTTGAGCCAGCAGACAGAGTTTCTTAATTTAATAGCCAACCATGTAGACCTGAGCATTATTTACGATTAATGAAAATAAAAAAGGCCCTCATAGGAGAGCCTTTCTATAAATGAATTACCATTTGATAATTATAAGTTACCAGCTGTTTCTGTTGTTTCGGCAGAGTTAGCCACTTCTTCAGTGCCCTCTTCCGCTAAAAGATCAGCAAGTAAACTATCAACTTGGGTTTTGTTAACGACTTCATCTTCTGCTGGGAGCGCTTCAGTCAGTGTTTCAGCAACAACATCTTCTACAGATGCCACAACTTCATCAACTTGCTCTGCAACATCAGTTTCAGCAGAATCAATATCTGTCATCACTTCTGATTGCTCTTGCACTAATGAATTATCAAGCTCTTCTGTTGAAGTAAACAGCTCTTCTTCAGCATCATCAATTGAAGCGGTCGCTAATGTTTCAGTTACGACTGCAACATCTTGCTCAACAGATACCTTTGCTGCAGGGGCTTTTACTACAACTGCGGTCTCAGCTTTAGGCTGAACAATCTGCATTAATTCATCTTTTTTATACACACCACCAGCAATAGCAGCAACGGCTATTGCAGCGACAAATAACTTACCGCCAGAACCAGATTTTTTTTCTTCAGCCTTTTTGGCAGCAGCGGCTGCAGCTAATTGAGCTTGAGGATTAGGTTGAGGCTTTATTTCAAGTTTAGACTTCGGCTTAACTTCTGCTTCAACATTCTGCTTAGGTTCAGGACTAACTTTAGCTTCACTACGCAGTGTATCTTGAGCAACTGGGCTAACATCAGCTTTGACTTGTGGTTTTATTTCGGTCTTAGCTTGCGGTTTGATATTAACTATTGGTGCAGGAGTTGATGAAAATTCTTCTTTCAACTCTACTTGCTCTTGAATAGTTTCGGCTACAGGCTCTATAGGCTCTGGTTGTAGATTATTAAAATAACCAGTGCTTGCAGCTTGAGCTATCGGCGCCTCTGCAACAGGCGCATCAGACTTTGGGAAGGCATAGGCTTCGCTAGACTGTTCTTCAAATAATGCTTTATCTTCAACTGACGCTTCAGGTAATACCCCTTCTTCAGGACCTTTAGTACGCGCACCTAAAAATTGACCACCATCATAAATTTCCATTTTATGGCTAGATACATCACCTTCAACTACACCAGAGCTGACAATAACTAAGCTATTACAATGTAAAATGCCTTTAAAGACACCTGACACTCTTAGTTCTTGACAAAAAAGCTCACCGTCAATCTCACCACCAACTTCAATTTTAATTTGGTCTGTTGAACGAATAACACCTTTGACTTTACCAGCAACCAAAACAGGTCCTAATACAGTCATATCCCCATCTAGAGAAGTATCAGGGCCAATAAAAGTTACCCCATTTCCTTTGTTATTCATACCAATCAGTTTCCTTTATTATATATTTTGACGTTATAGTAAACCAACTAAGTTAAAACAACAAATAACATTGCATTTACATAACTTTTACCTAATAACCCTCAATTTTAACTTTGTTAGCTGAAACTTATAGTTTAAAATACATTTATAAAACAGCATCAGCTTAACTAAAAATAGCTATTGAACGGATTATCAATAGTCGTTGTAAATAACAAGGATGAGTTAGCATGATTTTTTCTGATATATTTTTTAAACAACTTCCCGATCCTCTGTCACAACAGCTTTTTCAAATTAGTGCATTGCTAAATATTAAAACCGTATGTAACGACCCATTAAATTTTAAATGGTTAGAGACTGATGAAAAGCAAAAAATACTCATTCATTATTTAGAAGATCCACATCAGCATGCCGCATTAATTTCTTCAGATATTATTGCCAGCGGCAAACATTTAGTTTTTTGCCCACACGTTGATACTGAAGCTGAAGCCTTGCTCATATCAAATGGCTTTCATGGTGCTTTAAAGGTCAACGCATCGGTCGTTGATATTATTGAAGCACTAAAGAGTATTGATAGTAATAAACTCTATTTTAGTCATGATGCAATGTCTCGTTATATTCAAACGAGAAAGCGTCAGCCTAATACACAACGACAAGCGGAATTACTTTCTGTCACCACAAAAAAAGAACAGCAAGTGTTAACCCTAATATGCCAGGGCATGTCTAATGACCAAATTGCTGACAATTTGAGTATTTCGGTCAATACGGTGAAAATGCATATCCAAAATATCTTCAAGAAAACAAAAATATCCAGCCGAGGTCAACTATCCTATGCCTTTGCGCAAGTTTAAAAAACAAACAAAGGTTAACGCATTAGCATTAGCCTTAGCCTTAGCCTTTATGACATTAAGTGAATAACAACGATAGCTGATATACTTTTGGCACTTATAATTAACCTTGTGAATATCGTTTGATGAATCTGAGCCTAATTGATATTTATCGCGCCAAATTAGTGCAAAAATCAAACGAAACTAACTTGTTTGTTGATGACCCTGCTCAAAGTACCGCTTTGAAAACCTTGAATCAGTTATTTGTCGATATTGAGACTAATCAGCCTTTACTAAAAGGTGTTTACTTATGGGGTGATGTGGGACGCGGTAAAACATTTTTAATGGATTTGTTTTATCAAAATATCAGCTCTACGAAGAAATTAAGACTGCACTTCCACCGTTTCATGGCCAACATTCACCAGCAACTTAATACTAGTTTAGGGATTCAAGATCCTCTGGTGCACATAGCCAAACAGCTTGCTAAACAATATCAATTGATTTGCTTTGATGAATTTTTTGTATCAGATATTGGTGACGCTATTATTCTAGCAAGGTTGTTTGAAAACTTATTTAACCAAAATGTTATTTTAGTTGCCACCTCAAATATTGAAATATCGCGACTTTACGAAGGCGGATTACAACGAGAACGTTTTTTACCCTTTATTGATATTCTAAATCATCACTGCAACCAAGTTCACTTATCAGGTGAAGTCGATCATCGAATTGAACATAATCATATTGATAAAGACTCACAACTTTCGCTCAAAATGTGCTTTTCTCAAATAGATTTCTCTGAGCTTGTGACAAAAAATAATAACCAAACTAACGAAATAATATCGACTGATGGCACAGTGACTATTTGCAATAGACAAATCACTTATACCGCCGTTCATGGCAATACCATTTGGTTTGATTTTACAGCTATTTGTGAAGGCCCGAGATCCCAACTTGATTATATTCAACTAGCAAGTCAGTTTACTCATATCATTATTGATAATGTGCCTCAATTAGGTGGACAAATAAAAACTTGGATTAAAGCGAGAGGGACTGAAGACGGTGCATTAGCAATCCCAACTGGTGACCGTCAGCTAAGTTATGCAGCCAGTGACGATCCCGCGCGAAGATTTATAAGCTTGGTTGATGAACTATACGATCAACATGTGACACTCACTGTTTGCTCTGCTTTTGACGTCGATGAATTATATCAAGGTTCTGCATTAGCTTTTGAGTTTAGACGAACCATTAGCAGGCTCATTGAAATGAAACAATGGCAATCAACTCATCCTAAATAGAAATAGACGCTGACATTTAATAAAGAAGCTGAGACTTGATTCAGGCGCTAATCACAACTTAATAGCAGAAACTGTTATGCCGCAAATTTGATAACATCTTTGAATCTAGCCATGAAGTTCTCAAATGAAGCATTATCTGGGTAATCAAATTGGTATTTGTTATGAAAGAATATGGTTAGAGAAGTACGCCCATCGCTGAGAGTTATCGTGTATCCATCAAAACCTGTTTCGGCATTAAGACCACATAATTGGTAACTCGAGGTGCTACCCACTTCAGCAGGTATTTTTTCGCCCATATCAGTAATCTTATTAAACACTTTCAGCGCTTCATAAATGTCTATTGAATTTTTCATATCCACCTCATAAAAGTATAACAACAACACGCGATGAGTCAGCGTTATCACGACGCTTTCAAAACCATCAATACGGTAAAAAGTCATTAATGGTTCAATGTGGACAGTCTAGAATAATCAAAGAAGAGAACAGTGAGGAGACTCGAATATTTACCAATCAAGTCGTAATAATATGTATCAATTTGAATCAGTTATCGATTGTGATGAGCCAGTTTAACTTCATACATGGCTTTGTCTGCAGCATCTAAGTATTGGCAAATATTCAACGCTTGTTTTGATTTTCTACACGCTATACCTACGCTGTAGGCTAAATCAAATGATTCAGTACTGGTATTGTTATAATTTATTAGTGCACGTTTAAAACGCTCTAAGGCAAATCTAATGTGCCCTTCGGAAGATTGACCAAACAAGACTAAAAACTCGTCACCACCAAATCGCGCAATGACATCAGAATCTCGAAATTCTTGGGTCAATAATGAAGCGAAGGAGACTAATGCTCTATCACCGGCATCATGACCGTATGTGTCATTGATACCTTTAAAGTAATCTAAATCAAAAAACACCAAATTACTGTCAATACCATTTCTATCCCAAGTTGAAAGTGCTTGTTTAGCTAACTGTTCAAAACCTCTGCGATTTGAAATACCCGTTAATTCATCAAGCGTTGTTTGCTGTATTGAAGTTAATTCCGACACAACCATCAGCGCCAAGTCTTCCAAAGCGATTTTATCTTCTTCAGAAAAATCACGCGGGTTCTCATCAATAAGACACAATGTGCCCACTCGCATACCATCGGGCATGGTCAGAGGATGTCCTGCATAAAATCGAATAAAAGGCGCTTCTGTTACTAAAGGATTATCACTAAACCTTTCATCTAATAAGGTGTCATTAACGACGAAAACTTGAGGGTTATGAATGGCGTGACCACAAAATGATATATCTCTTGGAGTTTCACTCGCCACTAATCCTTCACAAGACTTGAACCATTGACGGTTCTCATCTACCAAACTCACCAAACAAATAGAGACTGAAAATAATCGCTTAGCCAAACGCGTTATGCGATCAAAGCGCTCTTCTGCTGCAGTATCTAAAACATTTAGACCTCGCAAGGTTTCCAAGCGAGTCTTGTCGTTATTATGAATAGGTGCGTTCAACATATGATTAGCTTTGTTCCCCAAATAAACGTTTAAGTCTGACTAGATAAAAGTAACTTACATAACTAGTTACTTTTGGAGCTAGCCACTTTTAAAACAAGTGACTTTTATAACAAATACATTAATGTTTTATTGTTAGACTTTCAGACTAGCAGGTAAATCAGGGGATCACACAATAAATAGCTTTATATTAGCCGTAAGTTTCATCCCCCCCCTACTTCTACATCATTCATTAACACCTAAGATATGTTGGTAAATATTAATGATTTCACTGACGTTTCTCATTGCCATTTCAGCATCAATTTCACCTTTTTTACGCTGTAATGTCAGACGATGATTCTCATCTCGAAGCCAGCAATACGTCTGCGTGAGATGTTGAGCTGTCATCATAGGTAAGATTTCAAGCTCTGCTAACACTTGAAAAATTCGCACGTTATCAGACCAAATGGACAGTTCATGATTGGTATTTGCATATGCGAGTACCAGATATTGTGCAATAAACTCAATATCTGCAATACCACCAGCACTTTGTTTTAAATCAAATTTATCTTTAGTGACTTTTAATAGGTGATCTCGCATTTTAGTTCGCATATCACGCACTAACTTAGCTAATTCAGGTAGCTTGCGTTCATGGGATAAGATTTCAGTTCTAATCTCACTAAAGCGTGCTGCGAGTTGATGATCGCCATAGACAAAGCGTGATCGAACCAACGCTTGATGCTCCCAATTCCAGGCTTCTTCGCGCTGATATTCTCTATATTGCTCTATCTCACTAACCAATAATCCAGAAGCGCCTGAAGGCCTTAAGCGCATATCAACTTCATATAACTCACCCGAAGTGGTACGAGTGGCAAATAAGTGCACAATTCGTTGGGCCAGCTTTAAATAAAAATGACCATTATCGATTGGTCTTTTACCATCAGTGGCACCTGGTCCTTGGTGATTATGCAAAAACACTAAATCTAAATCGGAGCCATAACCGAGTTCAATGCCACCTAATTTGCCATAACCAATAATCGCAAAGCCCATTTTCTCAGGGCTCGTACCTTCCGGTGTTCCATGCCTAGAGGCCACTTGATGCCATGCTTGTAAAACGACTTGCTCAATAATGGCTTCTGCAAGGAAAGTTAAGTGATCGCTTACCTCCATTACAGGTAATACCCCTGTGACATCAGCCGCCGCAATTTTTAATTGCTGAGACAACTTAAATTGACGCAACGCTTCCATTTGCTGTTCCATATCATCTTCAGGAACACGTAGAAGGTATTGCCTCAACTCACTTGGATAATCATCAATAGAGGTTGTATCGTAGAGCTGTGATGGGTCAATCAACTCATCTAATAGCATCGGGAAGTTAGCTAACTCTTCTGCAATCCATGGGCTTGCACAACAGAGGCTTATGAGTTGCTGACGAGCACCTGGATTTTCACACAGTAATTCAAGATAAGTCGTGCGGGTTAGAATTTTATCTAACACCCCTGATACTGCTTTAAATGCATCACTGGGAATGGGTTGGTCTAATAATTCAGCCAATAATTTAGGCATGAGTTTTTCGAGTGTTTCACGCCCTCTTGGGCCAATAGAGCGTTTTAAGAAATTTGATCGCCAGTCATATAATGTCGGCCATAAATTATCGTCATCAACAAGGTGTTCAGCAAACAAGGCCAGGGCATTTTCTTCATCAGTAATATGCCATAACTGGCTGGTCCAATGATCCGAAGAATCTTGCTCATGATCACCGCCCACAGTGTCATTGAAATGACGATGAATATTAGCCATAGCTTGCGCAATTTTACTGCGTAAGACTTGCTCATCAGTCTCATGCATGGCATGACATAAACGTCGCCAGTCAGTTGAATTATCCGGCAATGTTTGGGTTTGTTTGTCATCAATAGCTTGCAACAGATTTTCTACTCGGCGCAGCAGAATATAGCTATGTTTTAATTCATCAACGGCAAGATACTCTAGCTGACCCAGGTTATATAAAGTATCAATAGCCCCGAACAAGCTTTGTTGTCGTAATGAAGGCTCTCGCCCACCACGAATTAACTGAAAGCTTTGCACCACAAACTCCACTTCACGAATGCCGCCTGCGCCTAACTTAATATTGTCAGTTAATTTTCTGCGTCTTACTTCTTGAGCAATAAGTTGCTTCATTTTTCGAAGTGAGTCGATCGCAGAAAAGTCGATATATCGGCGATAAACAAAAGGTCTCAATAAATCATGTAAATCATCGCTAAATTGTGTCCACGGCCCCAGCACGCGAGCTTTGACCATGGCATAACGTTCCCAATCTCGGCCTTGCTCTTGATAGTAATCCTCAAGACCACTAAAACTCACCACTAAAGGACCACTTTCGCCATAAGGTCGTAAACGCATATCAACGCGAAAAACAAAACCGTCAACGGTAATTTGATCTAACAAACAAATGAGGCGTTGCCCCATTTTGATAAAAAATTGCTGATTAGCTTGAGCACGGCGACCACCAATAGTCTCGCCATGTTCAGGGAAGGTAAAAATAAGATCAATATCAGAAGAAAAATTGAGCTCGCGGCCACCCAATTTACCCATACCAAGAATGAGTAACGGCTGTGGATTACCTTCTTCATCAGTAGGCGTGCCTATTTGTTGGCACATATCAGTATAAAGCCAATCACGCGCAGCGATAACTAACGCTTCCGCCAAAGCTGATAAATCCAATAATGAACTTTGCACATCTGAATAATTTAAAAAGTCTCGCCAAGCGATGCGCACCATTTGGAAGTTACGAAAATTTCTGAGCGTTTTTTTAACCGAATCTTCAGTCGTTAAGACAGATAACAGCCGCTTTAATTCATCTGAAAATAACTGTCTATCGACCTCGGTTAATAGGCCATTGAATAACAATTCGATCCACTCAGGGTTGCGACACAATTGCTCTGCAACATAATCACTCAATCCTAAGACCGATTTTAATTCGTTTTGCTGTGCTTTATTTAGTTTTTCGGTGACTTCAGGCCATGTATCACATAGCCTTAACCAGTAACGTTCTGCTATTTCGACGAGTTCTGCAGATAAGACGTTGTTACTTTGGCTGTGCATGTTTATACGATCCCTTTGGCATTTTACATAAGACATATTAATTACAATTCGACATATTATGTCAAGATGTGCTATATAATTAAAAGTACTACATTATTAATTGTTAATCATATTGTATATACGATTAAGACTACTATATCCTTTGCGACAGAAATACCAAACCATATAAGTATTTAGTCAGTTAAACGCAGATATTTATGCGGTTTGATATTATATTTGTATATGCATCTCATACTATTTGGAGAACACATGGCTGGCATGCTTCCTCGTGTCCTTGCTGTATTTTCAACTTTGATATTGTGCATCACTTTATCAGGCTGTGGTGATGACAGACCTGAAAAGATTGCCCAATACCAACAGTTGTCACAGCAGCGATTGTCTCAACTCGATTCCATGTTAAAAACGGGTGAGCTTCGTAACGCGACATTATTGACACAATACACTCGCTTACTTAAAAGCAGTAAACCTGATTTAGTGCCGTTACTGGATGAGCTCGCACGCGATGCGACGTCGAGTGGGCCTATGTATCAGTCATTGAAGCGCAGAACCAGTGAACTTGCTGATTCAGCTAATTTCGTCGACTTAGACCAGCAACTTGAAGAAGCACAAAATATTTACCAAGCAGCGGATTCAAGCCTGTTCAACGACATGCTTTCTGATCCTGTTAACGTGGTAGCGGATTTATCTGGCGGCCAACTAGCGAGAGTCAACTCTATTAGCCGCGAAGCTGCAGCTTTAGCCAATGGCAGCGAAGATTTTGGCGCTGGCAGTCAATTGGTGGGTAACCCTGCTTACGGTGGCTGGCAAACCAACTCAAGCGGAATGTCTATCTGGGCATGGTACGGAATGTACTCTATGTTCTCAAATGTGATGAATCCAGTTCGCTATGACCGTTGGTCAAATAATCGGGGCTACAGCTATTACAATGATGTCGGCCGTTATCGCTATACTTCACCAAAGCAAGCGAGTTCGCAAAACCGTACATTTGAAAACACCAAAAAAGCCTATAATTCTCAAGGTAAGCAGTTTAATAGCCCGTACTCAAAATCACGTACCGGTTCAACCAGTTTATCGAGACAAAGTACTTCTGCGCCTAAAGCAAGTACTGCCGGTACTAGAACAGCAAGTAGTTCGAGTAAGTTTCGCTCAAATTATTCGAAAGACAGTAGTTTCCGTAATTCATCAAACCGCACTACACGCGGTGTACGCCGAGGCAAATAAGGAATAACCATGACATTTTTCAATGACTTCGGGCTCACTTTAGATCTAGCGATTATTTTAGCTATTGATCTTACCATCGCTGTAATTCTGCTTGCGTTAATGCGCTACTTGCAGGGTTGGAGTGTCAGAGTAAACAGCCGTGCAGAACTCGCTGAACGTGATAACTTCGCATTTGGTATAAGTACTGCGGGTGCTGTTTTAGCTTTGGGTATTGTACTTACTGGTGCGATAACGGGTGAAGCTGCTAACTCTTATCTTGTAGAAGCAATAGGCATGACAGCTTATGGCTTATTTGGCCTAATTTTAATTAAGTTTGGTCGTATACTTCACGACAAAATCGCATTAAATGAAGTCGACAAAAATAGCCAAATTATCAATGGCAATATGTCTATCGCTATTGTTGATGCTGCAGCAGCTATCGCTACCGCTATTATCATTCGTTCTGTATTAATGTGGGCTGAAGATCTTACCTTTGACACCTTTATCGCCATTTTTACTGCATTCTTAATTTCGCAGTTAATGTTGGTGTTATTAACCCGATTCCGTGAGCATCAATATGCAAAACGTAATCAAGGTGACTCAATGCAAAAGGCTTTAGAGCAAGGCCAAATTGCAATTGCCATTCGTCACAGTGGTTATATGATTGCAATGGCATTTACCTTTAATGCTGCTAGTCACTTTATCATTTATGACCCAACTGCTTACTTCATGAATATTGTTGGCTGGTTAACCTTCTCTGTCATTATGCTAATTGCATTATCAATGTTGTTATTCATCGTGAAGAAACTGGTATTGGCACAAATTAACCTTACTGACGAAGTAGAGAAGCAACACAATGTTGGTGTCGCTGCAGTTGAATTAGCAATTAGTGTGGGTATAGCACTAATTTTAGCGGCATTAATGGCATAAACAGATGAATAATACTTTGCTTGAACAGGGCCAGGAGGGCTGCGACAAGCAAAGTAGCTCTTCTCAAAATAGCGCTCTACCCCCACACAAAAAACGCAGCCTAGCTTGGTTTGATGATGCCCTATTATTGGGCATTATGGCTTTACTGGCTGGTTGCGGTCTTATTTACGAATACCTACTTTCTCATTATGCAGGCCGCATACTCGGCGCTTTAGAAGCTGCCATATACACCATGATTGGCATTATGATTGTGTCCATGGGTATAGGTGCTTTTGCAGCGCGTAAAATTCGCTGTGCTTTTACCGGCTTTGCGATGCTTGAATTAATCGTCGCTTTTTGTGGTTCGTTGGCCATCTTAATTACCGCTGCTGTTATTGGTTTTGGACAACAGCTACCGTTAATTATTGCAAACACCCTAGGACTACCACCTGACCATCTACCTGATGGTGGATTTATTGGGGTATTACAGAATTTAAGTGAATATCTTCCCTACGTATGGGGCGTAATTCTTGGCTTAATGATCGGGATGGAAATCCCCTTGATTGCACGCGTACGACAATCATTATCAGAAGAACACTTAATGCATAATGCTGGCACCATCTATGGTGCTGATTACATTGGTGCTGGTGCTGGTGCTGCTATCTGGGTGCTATTTATGCTATCGCTGGATATTCAGTTAGCAGCCGCGCTCACCGCCAGTGTGAACCTGTTAGCGGGTTTTGTGTTTATTTGGCGCTTCTGGCAGCAAATTCGATGGGCTAAGCTCATTCTTGTAGGGCACTTTATTGCCACAGGTGTATTAGTGCTACTGGCGCTTCACGGTCCAAATTGGGAACAAAATTTTAATAATCTACTGTATAAAGATAAAGTCGTTTACACAGAAGCCACCCGCTTTCAGCAATTAACCTTTACCGAACGTCTTCGTGGTAAAGGGCAGCCACCGGTGTATTCACTGTATATTAATGGCCGCTTACAGTTCTCCAGCATTGATGAGCACATTTATCATAGCTTTTTAGTCCACCCAACAATTGCAGCAAGTGCAAGGCACGACAATGTGCTTATTATTGGCGGCGGCGATGGCTTAGGGCTTAAACAGGTTTTTAAATGGGATCCCAAATCGGTCACCTTAATGGACTTGGATGAAAAACTGGTGGATTTGTTTAGAGAGCCCCATGAGAACATGCCAACACATGTTAGCAATGCCATGTTAGAGCTTAATGGTGATGCGTTAAATGATCCTAGAGTTAAGCTTGTTTATGATGATGCCTTTAATGGCGTTGATAAACTGATTACCGATAATCAAAAATTTGATGTCATCATTGTGGATTTACCCGATCCCAGCCACCCTGATTTAAATAAGTTATATTCAGATTTATTTTATCGAAAACTGGCTGAATTACTCAGTGCAGATGGCGCAATGACGGTGCAATCGACTTCACCTTATCATGCACAAAATGCCTTTATTTCTGTGGGGAAAACCATAGAAGCGGCGGGATTTGCAGTAGAGCAGTATCACCACAATGTACCGAGCTTTGGTGAATGGGGTTGGTCTATCGCCACCTTATCAGGACTGAATGCCAAACAGCGGCTTGCTCATAACGAAAAACTGCCCATCGATGAGCAATGGTTAACACCAGGTTTAATTCATGGTGCATTTGAATTTCCAGGCACATTTTATAATGATGAAGAAAGTATCAACATTAATAAAATTGGCTCATTACAGCTTTACCATTACCACCTCGCTTCTTGGTCTGAGAATCAAGGGATGAATCTTTTTTAATCTAATAAAAATAGCCTTGACATATTATGTCGAAATGCTATCTTTGAAACCTAAGACATAATATGTCAACAAGGACAAATATGAATATCCATAAGATTGCTAACCATTTGACAGAACTTGCTGACCAAAGCCACACAGGTTTGAAGTTTGATTGTTTTCCGATTGATGGCGAAGTTGAAGTACTACAAGTCAACGTAGCTGGACGTGAAGAGTTACCGGTTTTTGTATCAGTAACAGACAATCAAATCTTATGTATTAGCTATTTGTGGGATGAAGGTGAAGTTAAACCTGAAACTCGCACCCAAATGTTTGAAACAATGCTTGAGCTAAACATTCCGATGCCATTGTCATCTTTTGCAAAAATTGATGATAAATATGTGGTTTACGGTGCGTTATCAGTCACCTCAAGTATGGAAGAGATTGAACAAGAATTATCAGTATTGTCTGATAACTGTTTAGAAGTCATCGACGAACTTGTCGAATTTTTGAAGTAAGGAGCCAATTATGGGCATTTTGAATAAAATTTTAACGGCATTTCGTGGCGGCGCAAACGAAGTAGGCCAGAACATTGTAGATGCAAACTCAACACGTATTTTTGAACAAGAAATTCGTGATGCAGAAAAGCATTTAACTAAAGCTAAACGTGAGCTAACTGACGTGATGGCGAAAGAAATGCAAGCCAGTCGTGAAATCGACCGTCTTAAGCGCAGCATCACCGAGCACGAAGGTTATGCCACTCAAGCACTTGAAAAAGATAACGAAGCATTAGCAATTGAAGTTGCAGAAAAAATTGCTCAGTTAGATCAAGAGCTCGCTGAAAACGAAACAGCAAACTCTAGCTACTCTGCACATGCTTTACGCTTAAAAGATTTAGTGAAGAAAACTGAGCGTCAACTGACTGATTATCAACGTCAGCTAAGCATGGTTAAAACCACTGAAAGCGTACAAAAAGCGACTGCGACTATTACCGATTCATTTGCTTCAAGTAACTCTAAGTTAATGAATGCAAAAGATTCACTAGAGCGTATCAAAGCACGTCAGCAACAGTTTGATGATCGCCTACAAGCGTCTGAAACATTAGCTGATGAAAATAGCGATAAGTCTTTACACGCTAAGCTAGCTGAAGCGGGTATTGGTGAGCAAAAGTCTAGCGCTAATGCAGTTTTAGAGCGTCTTAAAGCGAAAAAAGGTTAATTGGCCATGGGATTTCTACGCGGCCTATTCGGCAAGAAAGAAGCCCCTAAACGTCAGCTTGACCATGTGAACAAGCTACTCAAGGGAGATATGATCTCCCTTGATGATAGTTTTGCCTTACCTGAGCAACTGCGTGGGCAACAACTTAAAGTTGAAGCTATTCATACTTATGAGTACGAACGTTCTCAACAATGTGAATGGTTACTTCGCGGTCATAGTGGCACAGCAATATTCATGTCATACATTGAAGAAGATGATGCCTATTTAAGCTTCTCTATCAAAGTAAATCGTGATGTGGTCGAGCAAGTTTTTGATCTTGATGCCTTCTCGCAACTATTTGAAGAACCTGGTAACGCAGAATTGAAAACGCTGCCGCTATCAAATGAATTAGATAGTGAATATGCCCGCTGGTTAAGCGATGCCTATCATCAAGTCGAATTTGCCGCTTTTGGTTTTTTTCATCGTCAAGATTATCGTGGTCAAAAGCCACCACAAGATGAAAACAACCAACAAAGAGGCGATGGTTTTGAAAGTTACTCTTTAGTTGATAACGACGAAAGCCATGCTGTGGACGTTGAAGTCTACGAAGGCGGTGATACAGAAGTGATGTTTACACTATATCGCCCTTTAACTGACATTAGAGAATTCTGGCCAGCAAGCTAAATCGTTGCCGTTTTAGGAGTTAAATCGTACATGACTAAAGGTAAAACGTTACCCGAAACATGGATAAAGAACCAACAAGCGGCAAAAGCAACGCAAGTTGCTTTTGATTTGGATGAAAAGTTTCAATACCAAATCCGTAAAGCCGCGCTTGATGCTGGTGTAAGTCCATCAGACCAAATACGTTCAATACTCGGTTTAACTGTCACAAAACGTCCTAAAAGGCCAAGATTAACGGTATCTTTAAACCAGGATGATTACGTCATTCTCGCACAAAGATATGGGCTAAAGTCAGATGCACAACTTGAAATCAAAAAACGTGTTCTAGATGATTTAGTGCAGTTTGTTGACGAGTAGCTAAGACAGATAATAAAAACACGCTATCACCAGCGTGTTTTTTTATAGCTAAAATTCCCCCATTGTTATCATTTAAGTTTTTCTATATCACTTAGCCCATTTAATATTAACTATTTACCCGTTGCTGTTGGATTGATAGCATCACTGCAATGCTTTTTCGCAAAACGGATTTGTAAAATGATAAATAAAAAACGCTGGTCGCTTAAATCCTTAAATGGCCCAAGCCCTTTTGAATTGGCGATGATGGTGTTATCTCTTTTCTCTGTACTTTTGGTTATTATTCTTACCTTCAGTAAAGTCGATGAAGAGACAAGGCGACTATTATTATTTATCGACACCAGTATTTGTCTGCTATTCATGTCTCGCTTCTTTTACGAACTCTTTAAAGCCCCAAATAAGAAGTTTTACCTAAAACATCATTGGATTGATTTCGTTGCCAGTATTCCCGCAATTGAAGCACTGCGTATTGCCCGCGTATTCCAGATATTGCGCGTGATAAGACTCATACGTTCGACTCGAACATTACTCTTGCCGCTATTAAGACAAAGTAAACAAACGACCTTGGCAGGTTTATTAATGGCAATGGTATTAATTTTATCTACTGCGTCAGTAATCATTTTACTGGTTGAGGCTGGCGCTGAAGGCGCCAATATTCAAACTGCAGAACAAGCAATTTGGTGGGCTTTAGTGACAATATCAACCGTAGGTTATGGTGACTATTACCCAGTAAGCACTGTCGGCCATATTATTGGGGCAATTGTCATTGTCAGCGGAGTGAGCTTTTTCGGTGTGATTTCAGGCTATATGGCCTCGGTATTTGTCGCACCAGATAGTACCGAACGTTCAGAAAAAGAACTTCGTGTAGAACGAAATGATGCACATCAAGAATTGATTAAGTCGACTCTAGAGCAGGCCATAGAGCGAATGGAACAAAATCAACAACAAATGGAAAAGAATCAACTACAGATGCTCTCTGAAATTTCCAGTCTGAAACAACAGCTCAATGATAAAAAATAGTCATTGATTGAGGTTCAGTTAAAAAATAAAAAGCCTATCGATTGATAGGCTTTCTACTATCTATCGCGGCATAAGCAATGACAGCCCAAGCAATCACTGACTTACAACAGCGAGTACGATTACCAGTAAGGTTGGTTTTTTAACGCGCTTTTACGCGAATGTTCCATGGCAAACAACAAACTAGCCTCTTTGTCTTCAAGCCAACCGCCAATTTCCATTTCAGCTTGTTTAGTCAGCTTAGCCAACAGTTGATAGCAGCCTAATGTTTGAATCCCTAAAGCCAAATCCTGCCAAGGCGCTCTAAACTCTTCTCGATCTTCTGCTTCATAAAGCTCCCCATAAGCAAAACCGACTAAGATACTTTCATCTAACCCCTGAGCGACTTTTTGGTAATCAAGACTTCCCATAGACGCACTCTTAGGCATTAAATCAACAATGCGCTGCCAAGAATCTTGTTGTAAATGGTTGGCAAACAAAGCTAATTCAGGGTAATCAACCAAGCGATGTGATCCGCTTGAGGTCTTTAATAGCAAATCCACTAAAGACAACTGTAGCTGCCCATATTCTGGTAATAACCACAAACCTTCTAAATCATTATCAGCGACTAATTTAGCAGTGCTGAGTTTCGCTAATGATCTAATTTTTGCTTTATCCGATAATTTACCTAATAAACTGCGTTGATCATCAATAATCAAACTCAAGCTTTGCAGCGACTCGATGAACTGCAACTTACGCTCTAACGAATCAAAGTAGCCAACTACGTCTGAATTCAATAATCCAAATTGAGATAAGGTTAATCTTAGTAATCTGACACAGGCTCGAAGCTGCATCCATAATTGTGCTTGCTGAGTAACATCATCGGTTTCAAGTATTAAAGACTCAATAACTTGCCAACGTTCAATGCCTGTTTCTAACAATACTTCTAATGTCTTGGATAAACTCTTATCCGCAGGCAGACGAATATAATCGATTGATTTTAAAGTTTGAGTTTGTAAATAGCCTGACAATAAATACCCACGTTGGGCTTTGCTGGCTTTACCTAATCGGACAGGAACATGACGGGCAACTTCAATGGCAAGTTCCAGTAATGCAGAGGTTTCACCCGCTAAAAGTTCAAATTCGACTTCGCATATGGGCTCAATATGACCATCGGCGACAACCTCTCCTGTATCAAATGCAATTTCAACCAAACTTTCGCCGATATATACATGCCATGACTCACGGGTAAAATTGGTTTCAAAAATACAGGTTATTGACGATTGAATAGCATCAAGATCAGTTTCCGCAGGCCAAATCTCATTGGGGAATAAACTCAAGTTGGGCACATTTTGTTCAATCGGCACATTATATTCAGGCCTAGAGTGAATGCCGCCTATAACTTTTCCTGCGGTTTTAATGGTTTGCTCGATGAATGTTTCACCATCTCTCACACGCAAACCCATTAACATCTGCCTCAATTGCAATTTAGGTGTATCAAAATATTTATTTGATAACCTCGATGCCTTTTGAGGAGTCGCCCCATCCAATTTATTCAGTGTTTCCACTAATAAATCATAATATTGTGACTGCATAAATAACTTAAGTTCTATCTCTGCGTCCATTGACTTATTGCTCGCCTTGTCATCTAATCTTCATTAATGCGTCATAATTAATTCATAATGTCACATTACTGTAATAATAATCCCTTAGGATTGCGCTACTCAGTTCTATATACTGAGCTGTATCAACTGTAGATAAATTTAAAAACACAGTTTCTTTCAGTGGACGCTTGAGGTAACATGCGCCCGCTTTTCCAAATTTGGAATCATTAAATAGGTTAACCGCAATGCCAGTAAACTCTATTTTAGGAGTGTTTGCAAAATCACCCCTTAAGCCCTTAGAACAGCATATCGATAAAGTACACGAATGTGCAGTACTTCTAGTACCATTCTTTGACGCAACCACCTCAGGTGACTGGGATGAAGCCGTCAAAGTTCGTAAGCAAATTAGCTTACTTGAAAATGAGGCAGACACGCTTAAGCGTGAAATTCGCCTTACCCTTCCTAGTGGGTTGTTTATGCCAGTAGAGCGAACTGACTTGCTTGAGTTATTAACTCAACAAGACAAGATTGCTAACATGGCTAAAGACATCTCCGGCCGTATTATTGGTCGCCAATTAGTTTTCCCTCAACCAGTACAAGCACCGTTTAATGCTTACCTCAAACGTTGTTTAGATGCTGTCTCTCTTGCTAAGCAAGCAATTAACGAACTCGACGACCTTCTAGAAACAGGTTTTAGAGGACGAGAAGTCGAATTAGTCGCCAAGATGATCAATGAATTAGATCTGATTGAAGCTGATTCAGATGATCTGCAGATCCAAGTACGTCGTTTACTACTAAGCTTGGAAACAGATTTGAATCCTATCGATGTCATGTTTATGTACAAGATTATTGAATGGGTTGGAGGCTTGGCAGATTTAGCCGAGCGAGTAGGTTCACGCCTAGAGCTAATGTTAGCTCGCAGTTCATAACTAAAAGGTTATCAAGGAAACAACATGGTTGATGTATTAGTCACCAATGGCCCAATGCTTATTGGTATTGCGGCTGTATTTGGATTTTTGATGGCATGGGGTATTGGCGCAAATGATGTCGCTAATGCTATGGGGACCTCTGTAGGTTCTAACGCCATTACTATTAAACAAGCTATTATCATTGCAATGATCTTCGAATTCGCTGGTGCATACCTAGCGGGTGGTGAAGTGACCAGTACGATCCGCAAAGGTATCATTGATGCTAGCTATTTTGTCGATTCACCTGAACTACTCGTCTACGGGATGATTGGCTCACTCTTAGCTGCAGGCATCTGGTTAGTCGCTGCTTCAGCATTAGGTTGGCCTGTATCTACTACTCACTCTATTATCGGTGCCATTGTTGGTTTCGCGGCTGTAGGTGTTGGCGTAGATTCTGTAGCGTGGGGCAAAGTACTAGGTATTATCGGCTCTTGGGTCGTAACTCCGGCAATATCAGGCTTTATCGCCTTTATGATATTCCAAAGTGTCCAAAAGCTTATTTTTAATACTGATGATCCATTAGCAAATGCTAAGCGTTATGTGCCTTTTTATATGGCATTAGCAGGCTTTGTTATGTCGCTAGTGACTATCACCAAAGGCCTTAAACACGTTGGTATTCATGTATCAACACTGGAAGCTTATGGTTTAGCTTTTGCTGTTGCTGTTGCTGTCGGTTTCTTCGGAAAAATAGCAATCGTGCGCTTAAACATGAGCACCGATGTTAATCGTCAAACCGAATATGCTAATGTCGAAAAAGTGTTTGCTATCTTAATGGTAGTTACAGCTTGTTGTATGGCATTCGCTCACGGTTCAAATGATGTAGCTAACGCAATTGGTCCATTAGCAGCAGTAGTCTCAGTTGTTAACAGTGGTGGTGAGATTGAATCTAAAGCGGCTTTAGCATGGTGGATTTTACCACTAGGTGCTGTCGGTATCGTTTTAGGTCTGGCTATCTTTGGTAAGCGCGTAATGCAAACCATTGGTAAAAACATCACTCACCTAACGCCTAGTCGTGGTTTTGCAGCAGAGCTTGCAGCAGCATCAACGGTTGTCATTGCGTCTGGTACTGGTCTGCCAATTTCTACAACTCAAACCCTTGTGGGTGCAGTTTTAGGTGTGGGAATGGCGCGTGGTATTGCGGCAATTAATATCGGTGTGGTTCGTAACATCGTTATTTCTTGGGTTGTGACATTACCGGCTGGTGCAGCGTTATCGATTCTGTTCTTCTTCACCATTAAAGGTGTATTTAGCTGAGCAAATACTGCCTAGTTAACCAAAGCCGAACATGAAAATGTTCGGCTTTTTTGTGGTTGTAGCAAAATAGTCCCCCAACAACATCATTATTTATCACCTCAATTTAATCAAAATTTAGCACTATCCTATTATTAGGGTAAAATTAATCAGTAATATCGCTTATTTAAATAAGACTTTGACGTTCTTCCTTGCAATCAAGACCCGAAATAAATAGCATGACGGATAGTTCTAATGGTATGGAAAAATAACGTGTTAAGAATCTTCACAATCGTAGTATTACTACTGGTCTCAAAAGGCGTCATGGCGCAACCTACGCACTTCATCACTGATGATGTATTTGTCTATATTCATGGTGGCCCAGGCACACAATTCCGAATTTTAGGCAGCATAGAAGCTGGTCAAACCATCACTTTACTGAATGAAACTCAAAATGATTACAGTAAAATTCGCGATCATAAAAATCGTGAAGGCTGGGTTAAGTCAGATTTAGTTGAAAAAGGCACCAGTATTCGCAATCGCTTACCGATTGTTGAAGCTGAACTGGCTAAAACAAAGCAAACACTGGCACAGCTGGATCAAAGTTCAGACTCCGTCGCGCAGCAACTGACTACAGCTAATCGTCAGATATCTTCGCTTGAATCAGAACTAGCGACAGCTTCACAGCAACGTGATCGTGCGAATCAAGAATTAAAAGCCATTCAAGACAATGCCCAATCTAAAATGTGGCAACAGGGTGCGTTGATTGCTGGCTTAGGTGCGTTAATTGGTATATTCCTTGTTTACCTACCAAGACCGCAACGTAAGAAGAAAAGCCGCTGGATGTAATCCTATGCGTGTTAACTCTCTATTCACTAGATAGTCTTAGCTATTTTTAGTTAACCTAACCTAGGCTCAGTAATCTAAACTAGCCTTAGTGAATCGAATCTAGAAATAGCAAAACCAAAGCCAATGCCACTCGCATTGGCTTTGTTGTTTTTGCTTTACAAAAACACAACTAGACCACCACAAAAAACCAACCTCACCATCTGCGATAGTTCAAAAAAACGTCTACGATTTAAATTACTGTCACAGTGAATACTAAATCTTGCTCGATATCACATTTTGATCGTATACTCGCCTCGAATTTTCGTACATTGTATACAAAATAAAAAATACTATAATAAACATCTTGTTTACAAAAACCAGTAAACAGCTCAAGACGGAATGAAAATTATGTTTAAAGCCAGTGAAATACTAAACGGTCATTACAACAATGCTAGCTTAAGTGAGTTATTCTCAGCCATAACGAATAACTACATCGTTGATGAAGAACAATACCTATCAGAGCTTATAGAGTTAGTTCCTACATCTGATGCTTATATTAAGCAGGTAACAGATAGAGCCCATGAGCTCATCTTAAAAGTACGTCAATTTGAGAAAAAAGGTCTAACGATTGGTATTGATGCCTTTCTGCAGCAGTACAGTCTTGAAACCCATGAAGGCATTATTTTGATGTGTCTGGCTGAAGCTTTATTGCGGATACCTGATTCAGCCACGGCTGATGCATTGATCGAAGATAAGCTTTCTGGTGCGAAATTTGATCTTCACATTAAGAAAAGCAGTTCAGTACTTGTGAATGCTTCAACTTGGGGATTAATGCTTACCGGTAAAATCATCAAGCTAGATAAAAATTTAAACGGTAAACCAAGTAGCTTACTCAACCGCTTGATTAATCGTGCTGGTGAGCCAGTCATTCGCCAAGCAATGAATACTGCGATGAAAATTATGGGTAAACAGTTTGTGTTGGGACAAACTGTTAAAGAAGCCCTTAAAAACAGTGTATCGAAACGTCAGCAAGGCTATACCCATAGCTATGACATGTTAGGTGAAGCTGCATACACCAGCAGTGATGCGCTTAAATATTACAACGAATATAGCCAAGCAATTCGTGATTTAGGCGCTCAGAAGTATGATGAGACCACCTCATTGCGACCTACCATTTCAATTAAGTTATCAGCCCTGCATCCTCGTTATGAAGTGGCTAACGAAGACCGTGTTTTAACTGAGTTATATGACACTGTTATCAAACTTATTGTTCAAGCACGTGAGTTAAATATTGGTATTTCTATCGATGCCGAAGAAATGGATCGCCTTGAGTTATCGCTAAAGTTGTTCCAAAAGCTGTTTAACGCGAACGAAACTAAAGGCTGGGGTTTACTGGGTATTGTGGTTCAAGCCTACTCAAAGCGTGCCCTGCCCGTTTTATGCTGGTTAACTAAGTTATCAAGAGAGCAAGGTGATGAAATACCAGTAAGGCTGGTAAAAGGCGCTTATTGGGATAGTGAACTCAAATGGGCTCAACAAGGCGGTGAAGGTGGCTACCCACTTTATACCCGTAAAGCCGGCACTGATGTTTCATACCTTGCTTGCGCTTACTACTTACTCTCAGATGCTACCACCGGTGCAATATACCCGCAGTTTGCAACTCATAACGCGCAAACAGTGGCGAGTATTACCGCTATGTCGGGTACGCGTAACTATGAGTTCCAGCGCTTACATGGCATGGGCGAAGAGTTATACGACACTATGCTTGCTGAAAGTGGCGCTAAATTAGTTCGTATTTACGCCCCGGTAGGTGCCCATAAAGATTTACTGCCTTACCTTGTCAGACGTCTACTAGAAAATGGCGCTAATACCTCTTTTGTTCACAAACTTGTAGACCCTAAAACACCAATTGAAAGTTTAGTGGTTCATCCATTAACCACACTTAAATCGTATAAAAATTTAGCCAATAACAAAATCGTTCTACCAGAAGATATTTTTGGTGTAGAACGTAAAAACTCTAAAGGGTTAAACATGAACATTATTTCAGAGTCTGAACCATTTTTTGCCGGAGTCGACCAATTTAAAGATACGCAATGGACAGCAGGCCCATTAGTTAATGGCGAAACCTTAACCGGTGAATTGGTTGACATTGTCAGTCCATACGATACGACGAAAAAAGTCGGTCAGGTTGCCTTTGCTAACAACCAAGCCATTGAAGCTGCTATAAGCACTGCAGATTCATCATTTCACAGTTGGAGCCATACCCCAGTAGAACAGCGCGCAGCTGCATTACAAAAGCTCGCAGATTTACTTGAAGAGAACCGTGAAGAACTTATCGCCCTTTGCACAAGAGAAGCAGGTAAAAGCTTACAAGATGGTATTGATGAAGTAAGAGAAGCGGTCGACTTCTGTCGCTACTATGCCATTCAAGCTAAAAAGATGATGGCTAAACCGACGTTACTTCCTGGGCCTACTGGCGAATTAAACGAACTGTTTATTCAAGGGCGCGGCATTTTTGTTTGTATTAGCCCGTGGAATTTCCCGCTTGCCATCTTTATCGGTCAAGTCACAGCGGCACTTGCTGCAGGTAACACTGTGGTAGCTAAACCTGCAGAGCAAACATCATTAGTCGGTTATCGCGCTGTACAACTGGCTCACGAAGCTGGGATCCCTGCAGATGTATTACAGTTTTTACCCGGTACTGGTGCAACTGTAGGTGCAGCAATTACAGCAGATGAACGTATTGGCGGTGTTTGTTTTACAGGCTCAACTGTCACCGCAAAACTGATTAATCGCACCCTAGCTAATCGAGAAGGCGCTATCATTCCGCTTATCGCTGAGACTGGCGGTCAAAATGCCATGATTGTCGACTCAACATCGCAAGCTGAGCAAGTGGTTGCTGACGTTGTATCATCATCATTTACTAGCGCAGGTCAACGTTGCTCTGCATTACGAGTATTGTTTTTACAAGAAGACATTGCAGACCGAGTTTTGGATGTTATGAAAGGGGCTATGGAGCAACTCACCATTGGTGACCCAAGCTTTATTAAAACAGATGTCGGCCCAGTGATTGATGCCGCAGCTAAAGCGAATTTAAATGCCCACATCGACCATATTTCTCAAGTCGGTAAATTGATCAATAAAATTGATTTACCTGCAGGTACTGAAAATGGTCACTTTGTCGCACCTACGGCCGTATTAATTGATTCGATTAAGGTGCTTGAGAAAGAACATTTCGGCCCAATCTTGCATGTTATCCGCTATAAAGCGGCTAATTTAGCTGCCGTGATTGAAGAGATTAACAGTACTGGGTTTGGTCTTACACTGGGTATTCATAGCCGCAATGAAGGCCATGCGATCTCACTGGCGGATAAAGTTAATGTCGGTAACGTTTATATCAATCGTAACCAAATTGGTGCTGTTGTTGGCGTGCAGCCTTTCGGTGGTCAAGGTTTATCAGGAACCGGCCCTAAAGCAGGCGGTCCTCATTATTTAACTCGCTTTATTACTGAAAAAACACGCACCAATAATATTACCGCTATTGGCGGTAATGCGACCTTGTTGTCATTAGGCGATTCGGACGAATAATCTTTAGCTGGTAAAAGAAAGTAGCCCGTGGCTCATACTGTTTATGCTTTAGTGATATTCAGGATATGGGTTGCGGGCTTTTTATTGAACTGGTTTAGCTGATAAAGAGTTAGCTAACGTTTTTTAATTTTAAAAACATCTCTAAAAACCATTTGTATCGCTATCGATTAAACAGTCCATTTCGCTTTAGGCCGCGATGAACATTTTTACACAACTTGGCAAATTTATCTAAATCACCCAAGCTCGGTGTATTGTTATTTTCAAGCGATGACTGCCAATAAGCCACTTCACTGTCTACTATCTCTAATAGCTTTTTAGGACAACCGATACAGGTGTTGTTGGGTCCACATAATGCTAGCTCTGGGTTATCTAATGGAAAATTTTGCTTAACTTGATCGATAAGCTGCTGCATTGCAGTATTTCTATCAGGCTTCATGTTCGGCAACGATCCTATAGAAAAAGATTTATAGTATTAGAGCATCTTCTTAAGGTCAAAAAACGAGCCAGAAAGCGCCAAAAGTTAACAGTGTGTATGTCGTACGGGGTAATTTATGTGACCAGCATTAACCACTTAAGTAAAAACACCTTTGGAAGCAAAGAAGTCTAGACGTCTATATTGACAGAAAATTGTATATCTCCTATGCTTGCCTCAATTGGATAAGTCATCATAATACAACTGGCAAATACAATGGATTGCTAATTAACTCGTTGTCTATTGATGTAGAACGAATAACAATAATTAAATTGAATAAGACAATAAGAGAGACGAACTTGACGACACAAACAAATAAACCGGCCACAAGCCCTGCCTCCTTTGTTGCTTTATTGCCACTTTTTGCTTTTCTAGCATTATTCATTGGCGCTGGGGTCTATTTTCAAAGCCAGGGGGTAGATTTTGCCTTCTATCAACTACCAAGTGTTATCGCTATTTTACCTGCGATTATTTTGGCGCTGTTACTTTCTAAGCAAAAGCTAAATCAATCTATCGATACATTCATCGCCGGTATTGGCCACAGCAATATCATTGCTATGTGTCTTATTTATCTATTAGCGGGTGCCTTTGCTTCTGTAGCAAAAGCAACCGGTGGTGTTGATGCCACTGTGGCTCTAGGTCTATCGATGATCCCATCGACCTTATTGCTACCAGGTTTTTTCGTCATAGCCGCTTTCATTGCAACAGCAATGGGCACATCAATGGGCACAATTGCTGCTGTAGCACCTATTGCCTTGGGCGTAGCTGACCAGGCACAAATTGATTATGCATTAATGGCTGGCGCCGTGATGTCGGGTGCTTTGTTTGGTGATAACTTATCGATTATTTCTGATACCACCATTGCCGCAACTCGTACTCAGGGCTGTGAAATGAAAGACAAGTTCCGAGAGAACTTAATCTTTGCCTTACCTGCATCAGCAATCACATTGGTTCTTTTTGCTTTCGCAGGTCAAGGACAAGCTGAAGTCGTTGCACAAGAAATCGACTTTGTGAAAGTCATTCCTTACCTTACGATTCTGTTCTTAGCGGTATCGGGTGTTAACGTATTTGTGGTGTTAACCGTAGGTATTTTATTAGCGGGTACTACCGGCTTATTTACTGTCGATTACAGCGTGATTCAGTTTGGCCAAGATATCTATACCGGTTTTACCAACATGCAAGAGATCTTCATTTTGTCGATGTTAGTAGGTGGTTTAGCCGCATTGATGACACAACAAGGTGGTTTAGCCTTTGTGAGTCAAAAGATTGAATCACTGATTACTCGCTTCTCTAAAGCCAAAGGCGGTACTTCACCTCGCGCTGCTGAGTTAGGCATTGCCAGTATCGTCGCAGCGACGAATACCTGTGTAGCCAATAACACAGTATCCATTGTTGTTGTCGGTGATATCGCTAAAGACCTTGCTCAAAAACACGGTGTTGAGCCAAAACGATCAGCCAGTATTTTAGATATATTTGCCTGTATTATTCAGGGACTTATTCCCCACGGCGCCCAAGCATTATTAATCGCTTCGACTTTTGCTATTAGCCCTATCGCTGCTATTTCAAATGCTTGGTACTGTATGATCCTTGCTGTAGTCGCTATATCAATTGTGATTTTGCGTAAACGCAGCTAATTAAATAAACATCAAAATAGTTAAAACCTGATATACGCTAGATAATGGCTATCGATATCAGGTTTATTTTTTGGTAAATATTTCATCTAAAAAATGATAATCTGTAGCTAACATTCTTTCTATATGCGCGACATGACTCAGTTGAACCAGTCAAATAAACATTACGATTTACATTTAATGATTATTTTCATGTCGTTAGCGACTGCAGTAATTAGCGGGCTTGGAATTGGAGCCTCTTTAGTTGCTGAAGTGTCTCGTCTAGGCGTTAGCCCATTGAGTATCCGAGCTGATACCTTAGGCGATTATATGACGTCACCATTAGCCATTGTTTATAACATGTCGCTCGTTGTCGGTGGTGCTTGTTTACTGTTAGCAATGCTAGCCCGTTATTATGTATTTGATGATTTTTATAGCCGTATTATTACCATCACAGGTGCAGCTCTTGGCGGCTTAATTATCCTTATTGGTATTTTCCCAATCAACTTTTTAGAACAACACCGTTTTTTCTCGACCGGTTATTTAATCTGTACCTTCATGCTGCATTGCTTTTGTTTTATTGATTACTTTCGTAAGAATAGTTCTCTATCTACCTCCCTTTTTGGCTTAACCGTTGTTGGCTTAGTTTTTTCTGTCGCCTTAATGTATTTACTCAATTGGACAACACTAGATTTTGATCCCTGCACCCATGCGGTCAATGATATCTGTTGGGTTTCTTTAGTTATGTGGATCCTGACACAAACCAATATCTTATGGTGTGTTGTGCTAGCGCTCAATATGAGAGATATGATCAGCGTTCAGCAAAAGTATTTCTCTCAGCTATCATTAGCGGAAAGCTAACATTGCCCTCTAAAATGCGTTTAGAACAATATTTAGCTCATTGTGGTATTTGCTCTCGTCGCCAAGCACAAAGATTGATTGCAGCCGGTAGAGTTAGCTTAAATGGTCAAGTCGCATCTGCGCTCGATAGAGTTTTCTCAAACGAAATTAATCCCAACATTTTACTTGATGGTGAAGCCATAGCTCCAGTGGAGGCCAAAGAATATTGGTTGTACCACAAGCCCGTGGGTATTGATTGTCGTTTACTACCCGATTTACCAGCCAGCCTAGTCCATCTACTCCCTGCATCTCCAAGACTTTATCCCGCGGGTCGATTAGACAAAGACTCGCGCGGATTATTATTACTCACTAACGACGGTGCCCTGACTCATAGATTAATGCACCCTGAATTTGGCCATGAGAAAGTTTATCGGGTAACCGTAAACAAACCTTTAGACGCAAACTTTGTGGCATTGATGAGCCAAGGTGTGAGCTACCGAAATGTCACCACTAAGCCTTGCACTGTATCGATCGTCAGCGACAGTCAGTTTGAAATAACCTTAACCCAGGGGCTCAATCGTCAAATCCGCAGAATGGCTCAAGCGCTTGGCTATCATGTGGTTGATTTACAGCGTATTAGCATGATGAATTGTCAGCTAAGTGATTTACCAGAAACAAAAATGCGGCCTCTAGAGGCCGCAGAATTAGCAACGTTAAAGCACTTACTTAAATTGTAAGTGCCACTCACATTATTTTACGATTTCCATCTCTTCTAACAAGTTTTCTGCATTGTCTAGATACTTCATTACCCAAAGCATATAACGGCTATCAACTTGAATAGAGCGGTTACTTTCAGGATCATAACCCCAGTCACCAATGATACTCTCGTAAACACCATCGAACAGTAAACCTACCAATTCTGCACGACCATTTAAGGTTGGAGAACCAGAGTTACCACCAGTGGTATCTAAGGTCGATAAGAAGTTAACAGGGACTGAATCCAATGATTTTACGTAGTAATCGCCGTATTGCTTTTGCTTAATAAGCTCAAGCTGTTTGGCTGGGGCATCAAACGGATCTGCGCCAGTATCTTTAGCAGCAATACCTTCAAGACGGGTGAATGGTACAGCCACTAAACCATCTTGTGGCGAGTAACCTTTAACGTTACCAATAGTCACGCGTAAGCTTGAGTTAGCATCAGCATAAACGGGCTTACCCAGTTCACGGTTATAAGCAATAATGGCATCCATATATTGTGGACGCACTTTCATTAAGTCACCAGCAAGTTGCTTTTGAGCTTCTTCGCGTTTCATAGTCTCGTTGAAGGTTTTTACAGCATATTGAATAAACGGATCTTTCGACTTATTAAACTCTGCTACCGACTTATTCATCCAGGCTAAACGGACTTCTTTATCTGACAGTTTGGTATTGGCATACATGCTATCAAGGGTTTTCATCAGTTTAGCTTCATCGAAGTTTTTACCAATTGAAAACACTTTGTCAAAATCAGCTAAACGCTCAGAAGTTGGCAGTGCAGCATAACGTGTGATTAAGTCTGCAAGCATGGCTTTATCAACACTAGCAGCATAACGACGGTCAATACGCTCCATGCTTGATGTGAACTGAGTCATGTCACGATCTTGGTAACCTGGTTCGCGTTGCATATCAGGTAAAGCTTTTTCATGGGCTAAGCGATAAAGACGCTCAGAGGTACTCATCATGGTTGAGTAACCCATGTAGCTAAGCAATAAATCACGTTCTTGGCCTTGTTGGTCTTTACCAATAAGCTTATCTAACTGCGCTAATGTTTCACCATATTTGGCTTTACGCTTTTTATCAGCATTGATCCATTTTGCCAATTTTTGCTCTAGACCTTTACGATCATCTAGCATCGGTGACTTACCGTAGAATTCAATCATGGAAGTGAAGTTTTTAGCATAATTGGCTAAACCAGCAATGGCGCTTTCATATTTAATGCGTTCATCACTGCCTTCTGGCGCAGTATCTTTAATGATTTCAATCAAACGTTCGCGCAGCACTTTACCTTCCGGATAAGCCCACTCAAACTGATTTTCAACTTCATTCGCGGTGCGGTAGCGATTGGTACGGCCAGGATAACCAGCGACCATAACAAAATCACCGTCACTTACGCCTTTAGCTGATACTTTAAGGAAGCTTTTAGGTTCATAAGGGACGTTGTCTTTACTGAAATCAGCTGGTTTACCATCCTTGCCTACATAGGCACGATAGAAAGAAAAATCGCCTGTATGGCGAGGCCACATCCAGTTATCAATATCGCCACCATATTTACCCACACTTGCAGCAGGATTGTAAGTTAGGCGTACATCGCGGATTTCCATCTGCTTAACAAGGTAATATTCAAGGCCGCCATGAAAGCTATACACTTTACAACGATAACCATCTTCAGCTTCACATTCGGCAACTAATGATTTCTCTTTTTGCTCAATGCCTTTATAAAAATCATTGCCGACTTTGTTCATTTCGCCGTCTTTAATTTTTGCGGTGACATCGGTGACAGCTTCAGTCACATAAATGCGTGAACCCGGCGTTGCTGGCAGTTCTTCATCATAAGACTTAGCAAGGAAACCGTCTTTTAATAGGTTTTTTTCAGGTGTTGAGTTGTATTGAATTGACCCATAAGCACAGTGATGATTTGTTACTACTAAGCCTTTAGGTGACACAAATGATGCTGTACAGCCACCCAAGCTGATGACGGCATTCATTGGAAACTCGGTTAATTTAGAAATCGATTTTGCATCAATCTCTAGCCCTTTTGCTTTAAGCTCATCTGCCATTGCTGGTAGCTGATACGGTTGCCACATTCCTTCGTCTGCTTGACTGGTAAAACTTGCCAAGATAGCAGCACTTAATAACCACTTATTCATTATTATTATTCCATTTATTATATCGTTAACTAAAAAAGCGCTTTTTAACTTTTCAATTTATGATTACACATCAATCTATAATAATTTATAAATTTTACGTATAAAAAAAGTCAGGCTTATAGCCTGACTTTATCATATTAATTTAGTATAGAAATAGTCCTTGTAAAACTCAGTTACAAAGCATTCCATAAATGCGTACTTATTTGTTGTCAGCCTAGCTTGAAGCTACTATTAGCTGTGCCAAAACAATCAGTAAACCTAATATGCCTGCAATACCTAAAGCAAGTTTTCCACCACTCACTTCATAACAATCAGATTGCTGTTTACGCAGTTTTAACGCCATCGCAATCGGTAGGAAAATAATCATCACTACCAAAGGTATTGCAGCAAAACCTAATACTTGGAAAAAACCATCAGGATAATACAATGCACATAATACTGGTGGTACGAAGGTAATTAACCATGTTTTAGTTCGACCCGCAGCATCATCTCTTGCTCTAGTTAGCTCTGCAACATAATCAAATAGACTCATGGTGACACCCAAGAAAGAGGTCACTAAAGCAAGGTTGGCGAATAAATCAATGAACTGGCTAACGATTTCAGATTGCGCAATCCCTTGTAATGCATTGACTAAAACAGGGAGCGAACCCGCAAAACTGTGTACCGTCTCGCCGCCTAAAGTACCTAATGTCACTAACAGCCAAAGAATGTAGCAAACCAGCGGAATAGTAGAACCAATTAATAGAATTTTTCGAAGAGAAACAGCATCGCCTTCTAAGTAGCGCACGATGGTAGCGATACAAACGTGAAAACCAAATGAGGTAAATACCACAGGAATCGCAGCTAACCAGAGTTGGTCTAGCTTGTCCCCTTCGGCAACATTAGCAGAAAAGTTAGTTAACGAGGCAACAAGATTAACTTCAGGCAATAAGAAAACGACCACCAAAACCAACAAGATAACCATAGCAGTGAACAACACGCGGGAAACTTTATCAATCCACTTAACACCAACAGCGATCAAACCACCGAATATTAAGGTGAATAGTAATACTGACACTTGGTTATTCATATCAACATCAAGCAATGGCTCTAATCGAGACTCAAGTAATGATGAGCCGCCCATCAGATAAACCATTGTCAGAGCATATAACAAACTTAAAAATGAACCACCTTGAATAAGTTGCCCAACCTTACCCAAGGTTTTTCCTGTAATGGCGTGGACATTGTCACCCACACCAGTACGCAAATTAATTTCTAACATCAGTAATGATGTATAAGCTGATAGTCCCCAAATAACTACCAGTAAAAGTATTGCAGGCATAATACCTAGCGCAGCAGTTGCAAGAGGTAAAGCTAACATACCTCCACCAATTGCGGTTCCTGCAACAATGGCGATTGAGCCAAGCATTTTTAAGTTCAAAAGATGAGTCCCGTATAATTATTATTTATTGGTGGTTATGCCAAGTCTTATTGATATGGTCAATTTCGACAGTATCAGAAGGAGATTAGCTCTAGCAAGAGCCTTACGAATTTAAAGGCCTACAAGCGCGTTAATAAACAATTACGCAACAACCTGTTAAATATTTTAACGCAAGAATTTTGCAATGGCGTAGCATTACACCTGTACAGGTAAGGTTTGTCGGTAGTGAACGACTCGAAAGGCTATATTGATTTGGACATCATGTGTAAACCGATTATAAAAAAACTCGTCTAAGAATGAAATGATGAGAATATTGACTATGCAGCTAAACCAGAAAAAGATAAATAAAAAAAGATAAATAAAAAAGGAAGACCTAAGTCTTCCTTTTACATAGTTCACAACAGGTATTTACTTATCTAATACCTTAACAATCAAATTACCGACCATTATGCGTCCAAAAGTGTTTTGATGCGTTGACCATAATCGCTATCAGCTTTTAAGAAATGCTCAACCATTCTAGCTTGCACATCTTCGCTTGCTTGACTAAGTGTACCTGCAATCGTTTCAACCAAACGTTGTTTTTCTTCTTCGCTAAAGATGCGATACAAATTACCAGCCTGAGTATAATCATCTTGATCATAACGGCTATATCGATCTGCTTCACCATCCAGTCTTAATGGCGGCTCTACAAACTGGCTTGGTTCGATTAATGCAGCTGGTGCGGTACTTGGACCATAATTAGCGCTTGAATCAGCACCTGTTTGACTGCCATTATACGGGCATTGTGTACCGGCCATAGCGCCTGCACGTTGATGATGATTTGCCTTAGCAGCATGTGGACAGTTTACAGGTAATTGATTGTAATTAGTCCCGATACGGTAACGTTGCGCATCTGCATAAGAGAACAAACGTGCTTGAAGCATCTTATCTGGTGAAGCACCGACGCCAGGCACCAAATTACTTGGCGCTAAAGCAACCTGTTCTACTTCTGCAAAATAGTTTTCAGGCATACGGTTTAACTCAAGCTCACCGATTTCAATCAGTGGATAATCTGCATGTGGCCAAACTTTAGTTAAATCAAACGGATTAATAGCATAATCGTTTGCATCAGCTTCTGGCATGATTTGCACATTAACAGTCCACTTTGGGAAATTGCCATCAGCTATTGCCGCAACCATATCTCGTTGTGATGAATCAGGATCAACCCCTTTTAAAATATCAGCTTGTTCAGCTGTTAAGTTAACTGCGCCTTGTTGCGATTTAAAATGAAACTTAACCCAGTAACGTTCGCCCTTGGTGTTCCAGAAAGAGAAAGTATGTGAACCGTAACCGTGCATTTGACGATAGTTGGCTGGAATACCGCGATCTGACATTAAAATAGTCACTTGATGCATTGCTTCTGGGTTTAATGACCAGAAATCCCACATTGCTTGTGGATCTTTCAAATTAGTGTGTGGGTTTCTTTTTTGAGTATGAATAAAATCAGGAAATTTAATACCGTCTCTTAAAAAGAAAGTTGGAGTGTTGTTACCCACAATGTCATGGTTACCACGAGCAGTGTAAAAACGTAATCCAAAACCACGAGGATCTCGTTCAGCATCTGCACTACCCATCTCGCCACCTACAGTAGAAAAGCGAATAAAGGTTTCTGTTTGCTTACCAACACCATTGAAATGATCAGCCAAAGTGTATTCACTTAGATCTTTACTTAAAGTGAATGTACCGTATACACCGGTGCCTTTTGCATGCACAACGCGCTCAGGGATTCGCTCACGATTGAAATGAGCTAGTTTTTCAATTAAATGCCAATCTTGTAATAATAATGGACCACGTTCACCGGCAGATAATGAGTTTTGGTCATCAGCAACTGGGGCACCATTCTGGCTGGTTAGGTAATTGGTGTTATTCATTTGTTACTCCTGATTTGTGACGTCTAGCCACTGCTCAATTAAATCAAATACTGTCGCCACGATATGCTCCTGGCTGCTGTGTCTTGTTGATGGAATAATAATAGGATGAAAAAACAAAAAAATAAAACGATTAAAATAGATAATAACAATCTAAAAAAGCGTTTATAAAAACTTAATCTACAACACTATTTCATCCACACATTATTGTTATCTTTTGAAATATACATGACCATAATAAAAAAGAGGTTATTAATTACATATCTTTACTTTGTAATCACTTTCAAGAATGTTTGAACAGCCATTATAAGAAGATCAATGCTAGGAAATTGAAATACAAGGAAAGGCTCTATTGATAAGTATACCTTATTAATCATAGAGCTATATGTAAAAATTGTGCTTGAAACATTTCTATTAAAGGGCGATTTTTACGTAGAGTACTTTCGACTTAATGGCGCTTTGTTCGTAGAGCTTCCTCTGTCGATTAATAGCCCTATTGGATACAAAAAAAGCCAAATGATGGTATCACTTGGCTTTCTATATACAACAGCTATTAAGCTGTAATGAGCGATATTAGCTTCCCTCAGACTTGAACTATGTCTTAACTTCTGGCTCTTTATAAAGTTTTACTAAATAGTAAATATCGATTAATACAATAAAAAAGTTAACCAGCGCAACCGGTAACGCATCAATCGCTAAACCGTAAGCCACAAAAAGTGCTGCACCGATTAGATTCCACCAGCGTAACTTTTTAATGTTTGACATCATCAATGAAATCGCGACAACAACCGACGCTAAATAACCGACCCATTCCCATATTGTTGCAGTTTCCATACAATATCCTTGTAATTAACTTCTTAAGTCAGTGTAGTAAAATTTTAGTTATTTAGCCGTTGTTTTTCGTGCAACCACTGCAGCAGTCATCCGTGAGATACAACAAAGTTCACCAGCACTATTTTTAATTAATACTTCCCAAACTGAGCTACGTTTACCGATATGAACCGGTTTAGCCGTTGCAACTAATTCGCCATTACGTGACGCCTTTAAATGATTGGCGTTGATCTCTTGGCCAACACAGTAAAAATTATTGAAATCAACCACAAAATTGGCAGCGTAACTGGCAACAGTTTCAGCAAGAGCAACATTAGCGCCGCCATGAACGATTCCCAACGGGTTATGAACAGCAGGATCCGCTGGCATTGTTGCGACCATATAATCATTACCGATTTCGGTAATTTTTATCCCAAGGGTTTTCATTAACGTCCCTTTTCCATGGATACCAGAATCCATTTTGGCACAATCTTCAAGAGTCACTTCTCTAAACCAAATACTCATTAATTACGTCCTATAATTTCTAATAAGATCAGTCTACTGCCAAGCAATTTAACTTTAAAGTTTTTCCATAAAAGTTTTCCATAAAAAAAGGGATGGCAAGCCATCCCTTTTAAAACACATTTAACTGTCCCGTCCTGAGATAAGTTGACACTTTGGAGACTTATCTCAGGACGGGACACATCCATACATATAAAAGGGAGCTTATGCTCCCTTTTATATGTATCTAATTAGGCTTACGTAAATTTACCTTATGCAAACTCAAAGTGAGCATGATAAGTCTGCGCCCAACGTAATAACTCCACACGATTTCGTGATTGTGTTTTACGGAAAATAGATGAGATATGCGCTTTTACCGTATGTTCACTAATACAAAGTCGATGAGCAATTTCTTTATTTCTAGCACCGCTTGAAACAAGCTGAATAATCGTTCTTTCTCGATTCGTCAGCATTTGTAACATCGCGACGGTATCTGGTGGAATTTCAGTGTTTGCATCTAGCTTCTGCACTAAACGGCGGAATATTTTACTGATCAATGGACGGTCATACCAAAGCTCATCCGCAACCATCTTACGCAGACCTGTTAACATTAAATCCATACGCTGATCCGCATAGAGTAAGCCCCTTACACCTAATAAAAGTGCAGATTCTTGATCCAGTGAACCTCGCTCTACTTGATAAAGTGCAACGGGCACATGATTCACTAAACGAGAAACAAGCAATGGTATTCCTTTGCTGTCTAAAGCGGCGCCCTTTTGCGCGATAAAATAGAAACAGTTAGCATTTTTCTCAACTTCAAGTTCACTCGCATGTTTAACAGTGCGGGTTTTTAGGCCTATAGATTCTGCGAGAATGGCCAGATGGCAAGGTGCTGCAATTTGATGTAAGAAGACTAATTCATCTATATTCGAATTCATTACTTTTCTCCCTGAAAAGTATCCTTTAACTCTCGAGTAAACGAGTTTCTTCCTGAAAAACTAATAACATATCAATAACAATATGCAATAATAGTATATTTAAACTAGTCCATAAGGGATTTTTATCATTCTAAAGTATTAATTCGTAAATTAATTCCACTTGAATCATATATTCATAGCACATAACATCAGACGATATTAGCTTTTTACAGTTTAAAAAACTTAACTTTACATACTTTTAAGTGATGCTAACTGCTTATTATGCCACTTAGTGAGCAATACTAATGCACTAATACCACCCAAGAGCGCCATAAACATATCTGACTGCGTATCCCAAATATAGCCTTGGGTACCTAAAAATGCTTCAGCGTCTTCACCCGTGCCTATCGCAACCCACCATTCGATCAATTCGTAGAAAGCAGAAAATGCCAGCACAAAGCATACCGATAGGAACTGACACCAATAGCCAGGCTGCAAAACGTGATTCCTTAACATCACTTCCCTAGCAAGTATCACCGGAATAAAGCCTTGTGCAATATGACCGACTTTGTCGTAGTTATTACGATCACTGCCCATGACTTCTGCTAACCAATCAAACCAAGGCACTTCAGCATAAGTGTATTTAGCCCCGACCATAAGAACACAGCAATGTACCAAAATTAATATGTATGCCATCGGTGTTAACGGAAATTTCTTGCGTGTAAGAATGAGTATTGGCAAAGCAATAAGTGCAGGAAGTGCCTCTAACCACCAAGTAAACATATCTTTAGGAGAACTAACAGACCAAAGCAGCACTGCGGCGAAAATCACAACCCATATAATTTTCTTATTCAAACTAAATTCCTCTTAGATGATATTGTTCTAGAATTAGAATATAAACTTTAGCCATCTAGCCCTCTACAATGGCAAAAAAAAATGCTATTTTGGTTGGGCATTAATATCAGCATAACATAAGCATAACTATTGATAAGAGGGTACCCATATCATGGCGAAACACTCGCTTGACAAGGATAAGATAAAAATCCTGCTGTTGGAGGGCGTCCACCAAACTGCAGTCGATGTACTAAAGCGCGCCGGTTACACTAATATTGAATACCACAAAGCGTCTCTTCCTGAAGATGAATTGTTGCGTTCGATTAAAGATGCACACTTTGTTGGCTTACGCTCCCGCACTCAATTAACTGCTGAAGTGTTAAATCATGCTGAGAAATTAGTCGCTGTGGGTTGTTTCTGTATTGGTACAAACCAAGTCGATATTGCCGCCGCAGAGAAATTAGGTGTTCCCGTTTTCAACGCGCCATTTTCTAATACTCGAAGTGTTGCAGAGCTCGTGCTTGGTGAAATAATCATGCTGATGCGTGGTATTCCTCAACGTAATGCACACGCACATCGTGGTGGTTGGTTAAAAAGTGCCAGTGGCAGCTATGAAGTACGCGGTAAAACCTTAGGGGTAATTGGTTACGGCCATATTGGAACCCAATTAGGTATTTTGGCTGAAACCCTCGGCATGCGTGTTGTCTTTTTCGATATAGAAGACAAACTCCCATTAGGGAATGCCAGTCAAATTCACTCAATGGAAACCCTATTGAATGAAGCTGACGTCATCAGCTTACACGTGCCTGAAACAGCACAGACTAAGAATATGATTGGTGCGACTGAATTTGCACAGATGCGAGCTAAAAGCATCTTTATTAATGCATCTCGCGGAACCGTTGTTGATATTGATGCACTTTCTGATGCATTAAAATCAGGTCACCTTGCTGGCGCTGCAATTGATGTATTCCCAGTTGAGCCTAAGTCGAATGATGACGAATTTATTAGCCCGCTTCGAGGCCAAGACAACGTCATTATTACCCCGCATATTGGTGGTAGTACAGCTGAAGCTCAAGAGAATATCGGTATTGAAGTAGCAGGTAAACTTGCTAAATATTCTGATAATGGTTCAACGGTCTCAGCAGTAAACTTCCCTGAAGTCTCTTTACCTCAACATAAAGGCACTTCACGCTTATTGCATGTTCACCATAACCGTCCTGGTGTGTTGATCAAGATTAACCAAGCATTTTCAGAAAAAGGCATTAACATTGCAGCTCAATACCTGCAAACGACTGCTGAAATTGGTTACGTAGTCATGGAAGTTAATTCTAACCAAGCTGAACAGGCTTTGGGTGAATTAAAAGCTATTGAAGGTACCATTCGTACCCGTGTATTGTTTTAATCAACAGTCTAGCTAAACGGCCATCCTATAACGATTTATCGTTACGGTTATCTAGCGCTTAAATTGTGAACTAAAGCTATCTTCATTCAAATGAAGATAGCTTTTTCTTTTGAGCGTTAATGAATTCCGTTACACTCAAAGCCTATCTTTGTTGCTCACCTTAGGGATCATTTTATGACACTCGCAACCACTCAACCTCATTGGGATTACTTAGCCTCGACACCTGACCTACTTGTTTCAAACTTAACCCATTTAGGATTAATTGAAATCACCGGTGAGCAAGGCAAGACTTTTATCCATGGTCAAGTCACTACAGACATCGTTTCATTGACTGAAGCTCAATGGCGCTGGGGTGCTCATTGCGACCCTAAAGGAAAAATGATTGCTAGCTTCAGAACCTATACTATCGCTGATAGCCTATTTGTATTAATGCCGGCCGCTGTATTACCCTTAAGCTTGGCTTCATGGCAAAAATACGCTGTATTTAGTAAAGCTGAACTCACTGACATTAGCGCTAATCAAGTTATTTTAGGCTTCGCTGGCACAAAGGCTGCTGATTTTATTGAGCAACAGTTCGGTCAAATTAGCGAAGAAGTCACCCATATCGATGCCAGTATTATTTTAAAAGATGGCGACCGATTTATGGTTATTTCATCTTCAGAAAAAGCGCAGCAATTAGTTACGGCATCAACGCAACCACTTACCAGTAGCCAACCTTGGCAGGCATTAGAAATTTTATCGGGCTACGCTAATATCGACGACAAGCACAGCAGTGAGTTTGTACCTCAGATGTGTAATTTACAGGCTGTTAACGGCATCAGCTTTGAAAAAGGCTGTTACATGGGTCAGGAGACTATTGCGAGAATGAAGTATCGCGGTGGTAATAAGCGAGCACTGTATATTGTATCGGGTAGCGCTTCTGAAAAAGTGAGTAGTGATACGCAATTAGAACTAGTTACTGATGACGGCTTTTTACGTGCTGGTAAGGTACTTGAATCTGTCGAGCATAATGGTCAGGTTCTTATGACAGCGGTATTGGCAAATGATACCCAAGCTGATGCGAAATTAAGAGTTAAAGATGATTGCCAAAGTGAACTTATTATTGTGCAGTTGCCTTATTCATTAGAAGAAAAAACTTAATACCCATTTGTAAAAATGGTGTAAAAATGGTACAAAAAAAAGGCTGAAAAGATTGTTTATTTCTTTTCAGCCTTTTCGTTTCAAGAAGCCTTTTCATTTAAAAAAAGCTTTAAAGTTAGACAAAAACAAACTTAAAATGTCTCTTCATTTTCTGACTTAATTCGTTTCACGTCTTCTAAAACCGATTTAAACCTTTCAACTAGTTTAGGGTCAAAGTGCTTACCTGATTCACTATCAATAAGTGCGATGGTGTCTTCGACACTCCAAGCCTTCTTGTAAGGTCTTGCTGAGGTCAACGCATCAAACACATCTGCAATAGCAATAATGCGACCTTCTACTGGAATGTCATCGCCGGATATTCCATAAGGGTAGCCAGAACCATCCCACTTTTCGTGATGACTAATGGCAATGCGTTTAGCCATTTGCAATAAGGGATCGTCATGATCGCCAATAATTTCAGCCCCTATCGATGCATGCAGTTGCATTTCTTGCCACTCATCAGCATCTAATTTTCCGGGTTTTCTCAAAATAGAATCTGGGGTGCCTATTTTGCCAATATCATGCATTGGTGCAGCGTTATAGAGTAATTCGCAAAATGTTGGTGTGAAGCCAGCCGCTAAAGCTAATAAACGCGCATAATGGCTCATGCGTATAACATGTAACCCTGTTTCATTATCTTTATATTCTGCAGCTCGACCTAAACGACGAATAATTTCAAAACGCGTATCGTTCAGCTCTTTCGTTCTCAGTGCAACTTGTGATTCAAGTAACCTTTTCTGATCGTACAAACTTAAATGGGTTTTCACCCGCGCTTGCACCACTGCGGGGCTCACAGGCTTGGTAATATAATCCACGGCCCCTAACGCAAATCCTTTTGTTTCATCTTCAGAGTCAGCCAGTGCAGTAACAAAAATAACTGGTATATGACAGGTTAACGGTTCGCTCTTAAGCTTTTTACACACTTCGTAGCCATTCATCCCCGGCATCATCACGTCAAGTAATATGAGATCCGGCGATGCTTTCTCAGCAAGAACAAGTGCTTTAGGGCCATCAATTGCGACCTTAATGTTGTAATCTCCACCAAGAATACCCACCAATATATCAATATTTTCAGGGGTATCATCCACTATCAGCACTGTCGCTTTTTCCATGTTATTTCCTATCTAAATCAAATTTAGTGCGCAACCACTTTGCGTGGTTTATGCAAAACGTTGACGCAGTTGTTGGCTTAATTCCATAGCCTCTTCAAACTGATAACTCTTAATCATTTTTCCAATGGGTTTTAGTTGCAATCTGGTTTGTTCGTTAACCTTGCTTTGCATATCTTCAATGCTGTCTGTTGCGCTGGCATCACCCTCATCTAACATAACGATTAACTTATCCAGTAATTCAGCAAAGTCCTCATTACTGAGTAAATCAACTCCTGTAGATGGCACAGGACTATCTATATCTAGCCATATATCGATAGCATCACAAATGGACTGAACCAAGATATCAATCGCTACGAGATCCGCTTGATACTCAGCTTCGTCAACTAGGTTACTCTCAAGGTCTCGAGCTAAATCTGACAACTTCTGACTCGCCAAATTACCTGATAAGCCCTTTAAGGTATGCGCAAAACGCACTGCATCCTCAAGATTGTTCTCATCAATAGCGTGAGTAATATCGTCAGCGATATGGCGCTTCCCTTCAGTAAAACGGGTTAATATTTTACGATACAATCTAGCTGAGTTTTGAACCAGTTGCAGTCCCCTATCCACATCAATATCAGGATGTTGTGGCCAACTTTCAACATCATTAGCATGGTTAACATCAATTAACTCTACTGAAGCCTCTATGGTATTAAGGCTTAAATACTTCAATAACGTTTGATATAGCAAAGAGACTTCTATGGGCTTAGCCACATGATCGTTCATCCCAACATTGAGACACTTCTCTTTATCACCCGCCATAGCGTTCGCCGTCATAGCAACAATAGGTAAGCCATCAAAAGCTTTGTTCTTTCTTATTTGCTCAGTTGCAGAATAGCCATCCATTACCGGCATTTGGCAATCCATTAGAATGAGATCGAAACTATTATTTAATGCCAGTTTATCTAAGGCTATCTGGCCATTGTCAGCAATCGTTAATTCAATGCCCACTTGCTCTAAAAATTCAGTGGCGACTTCTTGGTTCATGTCATTGTCTTCAACCAATAAAATTTTCTTACCTGATAATTGCAGCAAAACTTCAGCGCTTAAATTGGTGTCTTTAGCTCTTACTGGTATATGACCTTGTTTACCCAGCGCCGACATAATCGCATCAAGTAATCGTGATGCACTTACTGGTTTCGTGATGTAGCCATTGATGCCTAAATTAGAAATACTATCGGTAAACTCGGTTGTAGCATGGGCGGAAACCATAATAGTCAACGGCGGTTTAGCATTTTGGCTAATAATGGTTTCTGCCGTTTGTAAGCCATCTAACCCTGGCATTTTCCAATCAATTAATGCGAGTTCGTATTGATTCGCATGACACATTGATATCGCTTCAGTACCGTCTTTAGCAACCGTCACTTTAAAGCCCATACTAAGAAGCATAGTCTGTAAAATATCTCTTGCTGTGGCATTATCATCAACTACCAGCAATTCCATTCCTTCTAATTCTTGAGCCACTTTGAGTTGCAAGTTATCCGCTTGATGTACATTCACAGTGAAAAAGAATGTACTCCCCACACCACGTTTACTTTCAACGCCGATCTGGCCGCCCATAAGCTCTACTAGCTGCTTACATATCGCTAAACCTAAACCTGTACCGCCGTACTTTCGAGTCGTCGATGTATCAGCCTGACTAAAGGATTTAAATAATTTATTACATTGCTCTGGCGTTAAACCAATACCACTATCCCGAACACTAAACTTAAGTTCTAACTCTTCACCATTTTGCTCAAGTGATTCAATGGAGAGAATAATCTCACCTCGCTCAGTAAACTTAATCGCATTATTCATTAAGTTAATGAGTACCTGGCTCACTCTTAACGGATCGCCCATTAAATGGCTGGGAATATTCGGCGCCACAGAAAATAATAACTCCAGTTGTTTATCTGCGGCTTTTATGGCAAACATGTCGCTTAAATCTTCAAGCATGGTGTCGAGTTGAAAAGGCACGATTTCAATTTCCATTTTTCCGGCTTCAATTTTTGAGAAGTCGAGGATGTCATTAATAATGCCCAATAAGGATTTTGATGCTCGCTCAATTTTCTCCACAAAATTGAGCTGTTTCTTGTTTAAGTCAGTTTGCAAACATAAGTGAGACATCCCAATAATGGCATTCATGGGTGTGCGAATTTCATGGGACATATTGGCTAGAAAGTCACTCTTAGCTTGACTGGCTGCATCAGCTTCATCTTTCGCTTGTTTCAGTTCTGTGGAGACAATTTTAAGACTGGTAATATCCGCCATAGAAATGACCGCAGAAATCACTTTGTCATCGTCATCTTTGAGTGCAGCAAAGGTCATGTCCATCCAGATTTCTTGACCAGATTTGCTAAGCATTCTGGGTTCAACATTGAACGTGTCAAATTCGCCAAGAGTAAACTGTCTGAATTGTGCTTTTACCAATGCTTTATCTTCAGAAGACATAAACTCGAAGAAAAGGTTACCTTCTAAATTTTTTGAGCTCATGCCCATTTTACGGCCAAAATGTTCATTACAATTTATGATTACGCCGTCAGGATTAATATTAACAATGCCCATTTCAGCCGTATTAAGTAAAGCTGATAAGTGTTTCTCACGTTCGGCTAAGGTTGTTTCCGCATTTTTTCTGCTGGTAACATCCATTAAATAGCCATTCCACAACAGCTCATCATTCTTGAGTCGTTGCCCTTTCGCTCCGGCTTGCAACCAAATAGCCTCACCCGATGGATGTAAAAATTTAAATTCTCGGAACCACTGAATTTTTTGAATGTCTTTACCTGATAGATCATCTTTTATGGCTTGGCGATCAGGCTCTATCACTCTATCTAGCAATAAATTAACGTTATCCATCAGCATTTCACGCGGAAAACCGATAATAGAAACACAAGCTTCCGATAAAAAACTAAATGAATTATCTGACTCACTGCGCCATTTCATTTGATAAACCAAGGTGGGTAAAGATTCGGTGATATTTTCGAGTTGCTTTTTAGACGCTTGAATCGTTTCTAACGCTAACTTGCTTTCAGTGACGTCATGTAAACTGCCGTCAAACCATAACGGTTTCCCGGCGTCATCGTAGCTGGCTTTACCCTTTTCATGCACCCACTTAACGCTGCCGTCACGATGATATATACGGTATTCCACATCAAAACTTTGTTGAGATTGAATCGCATCAGTGATGGCATTAAATGTAGCAGAATCATCATCTGGATGGATAATAGTGTTGTATTGCAGCTTATTACTTTCGATAAAATCCTTAGCTGGATAGCCTGCAATGTCAGCAATGTTATTACTGACATATTCCATCACCCAATTCTCACCGATTCGAGTTCGATAAATTGCACCAGGTATATTAGTCACCAAGCCTCTGAAACGACTTTCACTGTCTTTGATTTTGTTAGCTGTGGCTAATTGCTCGGTTAGATCTCTAATGGTTGCGGCTATTTGCCTTTTGCCATCATGGGCGATGGGGAGTAGTGATAAACACACTTCGATTTGTATTTCATCTCCATTGGATTGCAAAGCAACCCAGCCTTCTTTATCGGTGCTGAAGCGCGATAAACCTTGCTCAAGAAACGCCGCTCGCACTGCAGCATGTTTGTCACGAAAGCGCGGTGGAAATAGATGCTCAACATTAAGCGATAATAATGTGTTGCGGTCGTAGCCAAATAAATCCTGACAACGGCTATTGGTAAAAATAATCCCGCCCACTTCATCGACGATCAACATGGCTTGAGGTGATGATTCAATAACGGCATCAGACCAAACTGCTGCAGAAAATTGCTCAGTGACATCAGTAAATAACATTTCTACCGAAATCAGCTCACCAGAATCAGCAACCAATGGCTGCATAAAAACATCTAATCGGCGTATTTTATTATTGGCAGCAAGCATTTCAACTTCATGGGGCGGTACAGTCTCTCCTTGCAGCGCCTTTTCCATATACTCCCAATTCAATTCATTGATTGGGTCACTGGTAAACAGCCGTTGATATTTACGTTGTAATGTCTCAGCATCAACGCCTAGAACTTTCAACACACCTTCACTGACTTGCACAATTTGACCTTGTGGATCCAGCGAACAATAGAAAGACTTATCACTCATACCGTCAATTAAACTAGCAAAACGGCTACCGGTAGAATCCCTTAGCGCTAACTCTCGCTCTTCAAGTAAGCTTGCTAAATGGTTGAATTTTTTCGATAACGTCACAACTTCATAAATATTATACTTCTCAGTCTCCAGTCGATTGAGTTTGCCCTCTCCAAAGGCCAACATGCCATTAGCCAATTCTTCTAACGGTTTATTTAGCCTTTTCGAAGCCAAAATACTGGTTAACAACAATGCGATTGCCAATAGCATTAAGCTGAATGCATTGCGTGAAAAGTTATTTAAAAAATAGCTGTTTAATTCAGTGTTGCTCTTGGCAATAACCACTTGCCAACCGACAACAGGAACATTAGCGACACTGACGAGAAAAGATTCGCCTGAGGTGGTTTCCACCCGCGTTTGACCTGCTATATTTTGAGACATGAAACGGCGAATTTCAGCATTATTGTCGGTTTCAGCAAGCCAGGTTTCGCTACTTCCTTTTAAGTCACTATGTTGTTGATCATAAAAAATAACATTATCATTTTTATCTAAAACCACTAGGTTTTTACTGGGGATACGCATCAAATCTGGCATTGCATTTAACGCGATGTCAGCAGTGACCACGCCATAACGATTACTGACATCTCCAAAAGGATGCGAATAGGTAATCATCAAAATGTTGCCCGCTCCCTCATCAAAATAAGGCTCAGACCAAATACCGTCAACACTAGAGATAGCATCACTCCACCAGCTCCAATTACCATCAGTATAATCATAGGCTTCTTGGCCAATATCCATGACTTTAATTCCGTTATCATCACGGTAGGCATAAGGTGCATAACGAAGTTTGTTTTTTAAAAAATTAGGTCGGTAAGCAATGGTACTGCCAAAAAAATTAGGATTGCGCTTTAATCGATTAATTAATAATGTTTCTACTTTTTCAACATCATCATATATTTCGTCACTATCTACGTAGGTAAGATAATCCGTTAATCCACGAGTCGTACTTTGCACTGAGTCCAGCACAAAATTAAGATGATTAGCAGAAAGGCTCGCTTGTTGTTCTAATCGTTGATAAACGTCTTCTTCATGCTGCAGGTAATTAATCCAGCCGTTAAAACCATAAATCACCGCCATAATAAGAATTAAAGGCAACGCGATATAAGCCAAAATACGGCTTCTAAAACTGTGTAACTTCCGCTTATTTTCATCCATAAATACAAGTCTCATTAACAAAGTCTGATTGTTTAAATTCTTATTAATCAAGTCACATCAGTTATTTTGATTAATTCGCGATAGGTTGGGAAAACAAACACCCTTTAACTTGTCTAAAAAACACCCATCCTTACTATAACGCTTAAGCCTATGATTGCAATTAGCTTTAACTTGAATAGATTTAACGATAATGATCAAAAGTAATTCACAAATTAAAAAATAGAAAATGAATCAACCAGTATCTGTGAAAAATACGAAACATCTCTCTTTCACATTCAGAATTATCAGCCAGACCTAAAGAAAAACTTAATTACTGTTAAAGATAGATCTAACTCATGCTATTTATCGTATGATGATGTTATTACAAGCAATACTAGAGACTGATATGGCAGCTGTTATTACGCAATTATCGCAAGTATCCAAAGGCTTTAATGATGGGGACAGACTGCATCAGGTACTTAACTGCGTCGACTTATCTCTATTTGCGGGTGACACCATTGCCCTTACAGGCCCTAGTGGCACAGGTAAAAGCACCCTGCTTAATATTATTGCTGGTTTTGAGAGAATTGACTCTGGTCAATTACAGCTAATGAACCAACAAGCTGAAAATTGGCAAGATGCCAAATGGAGCAATTTCAGACGCTCAGAGCTCGGCATCGTGTTTCAGCAATTCAACTTACTCACCCCGCTCAATGTCATCGACAATATTCGCTTTGTATTGCAACTCAATAATCAAAAGTGGAGTGCTTGGGGGGATGAGTTAATTGCTCAACTGGGTATCGAAGACATCTTAACCAGACCGGTTGAAACATTATCTGGCGGGCAGCAACAGCGGGTTGCCATTGCCAGAGCGCTAATTCATAAACCGGCATTATTACTGGCTGATGAGCCCACGGGTAATTTAGATGAAGCCGCAGGTCAACAAGTCATGGAATTGATGTGTCAGTTAACCAAAGCTGCAAACACCACAGTATTGATGGTAACCCACAGTGAAACTTGCGCAGGTTATATGAAACGCAGATGGCATTTAGACAAAGGCCATATTCATGAGTAATACGGCTCAAGGCATTACAGCTAAACAATGGTTTTTCTCACTGAGAATATTTATAGCTCACTACCGTCACGCACCATTGCAAGCAGGCGCAATTCTCCTTGGTATCATCCTCGCGGTCACCTTGCTCATAGGGGTAAAATCCACCAATGAGAATGCGGTAAGAAGTTACAGCGAAGCCACTGAACTATTAAGCCAACGCGCAAGTTTGCTTATAACGCCACCAGCAGGGCAAAGATTACTTGATGAACAAGTCTATTTTAGGTTACGTCAAAACGGTATTAGCAATGGTTTAGCGGTATTAAATGGCCTTGCTGCAGATGATAAAGGTCAACGCTGGCAGATCCAAGGCAGTGATTTGTTTGCTGCCATTAGCTTACAAGCTCATACAAATAGCCAGCAAGCTGACACAAAAGCCCCAATCAATATTCCTTTAGAAAAAGTACTCGCCGCTGAAAATGTACTATTAATGAGTCAATCCTTTGCCGTAAAAGTGGCTAAAGATGGTTGGTTTTATTTGCAAAACCCACTAGATAAAACCGCAGCAAGTATCAAACTGGAAGTTATCAGTGTCGATGATGATTATGGCTTAGGCAACGCCATTGTTGCTGATATTTCATTAGCACAAAAATTACTAAACCAACCCAATAAGCTCTCCTACATTGCTCTTTTCGATGATCCTGAACCATTAATTGAGCGCATTAAACAACATGATCTCCTACAGCAACAAGCAACAATAACAGAACAAGACCAAGGCCAAGCTCTGCAAGAGCTGACTCGCAGTTTTCATTTAAACCTTAATGCCATGAGCATGCTGGCCTTTGTTGTGGGTTTATTTATTGCTTATAACGGCGTGCGTTACAGTCTGATGAAAAGGCAAAAACTGTTAGTGCAGTTGCTACAGCTCGGCGTGAATAAGCACAATATTATGTTGGCATTAGTAACTGAGCTGAGTTTGCTCGTGTTCATTGGTTCCGTTGTTGGCTTTATTCTCGGTTTGCAACTGAGCTTGTGGTTACAACCCATGGTCGCAATGACACTAGAGCAATTGTATGGGGCAAGACTCATGCCGGGAAATTGGCAATGGCCATGGTTTGCTCAAGCGCTAATATTAACCTTACTTGCAGGGTTACTAGCCTGTTTACCTCTATATAAGCAATTAACTGAACAACCTTTAGCGCGTGCTGGTAGTAAACATAATCAGGCGACCAGTTTATTAGGCACTCAGCGTTTATTGTTTAGGATAGCTGTTGTGGCACTATTAATATCTGCGGCATTGTTCCCATTTACCCAGCAATATCAGTTTAGTCTCGCCTTAATGGGTATCGTCATTGTCGCTATTCCATTATTACTGCCGTTAACATTGCATCATGTCAGTGGTTTACTTGCCAAGCGTTTTCCTGCGGGATTATGGCAATACATGATTGCTGAAACCAAGGAGCTTATTGGGCCATTATCTCTAGCTATGATGGCGATGTTATTGGCACTTACCGCTAACATTTCAATGAATACCTTAGTGGGCAGTTTTGAAGTTACCTTGAAAACATGGTTAGAAAGTCGCTTACATGCGGATTTATATATGCGGCCTTCAAGCGAGAACATCACCAGTATTCAACACTTCTTAGAGAAAGAGCCCAAAGTCACTGGGGTATATTCACAGTGGACAGTGAATAGCACTTATCAAAATATGCCTGTTGAACTTGTGAGTAGAGATTTACAGTCGACCAAAATAACTAGCTCTTTAAAAGCGCACTCAGATAACTTTTGGGCAGAATTTATTGTCGGTAATCAATTGATGATAAGCGAGCCCATAGCGATTAAGTACAATCTGCAAATCGGCGATTCATTCACATTGCCAATTATGTCGTCAAAAGTATCTTCAGAACCGAGTAAACCTGATACGATTTCCATCGGCGCGATCTTTTTTGACTACGGTAACCCTAAAGGTCAAGTGGTGATCGGTAAGGCGCTTTGGCAACAATTACAACTGCCTAAACAACCTAAAAGTATTGCTGCCAGCTATGATGGCGATATAAACGAGCTGGAACAATCACTGGTTAATAGCAAGCTAATTTCAACAGCACAAATGTATAACCAAGCCAAAATTAAACAGCAAGCCATTGCCATGTTTAAGCAAACTTTTTCAATAACCATGGTGCTTAATAGCCTAACGTTAATGGTCGCGGCGATTGGTTTGTTCAGCGCTTGTTTAATGCTAACCCAAGCACGACAAGCCCCATTAGCCAAACTTTATGCGCTTGGGGTAAGCAAAACTCAATTACGCTTTATGATGTTTATTCAAATGCAATTTATTGTCTTACTCACTTGTTTGGTTGCGCTCCCCACAGGGGCGGTTTTGGGCTATTTATTGATTAACAAAGTCACTTTACAAGCATTCGGTTGGAGCATTGCCATGTTATGGGATTGGCAAGCTTATGGCCGTGTCGTGTTAATCGCACTCTCAACCAGTGCGATAGCTATTGCGATCCCGCTGTATTGGCAGACCCGTAAATCATTAATCCATAACCTTCAACAAGAGGCATTATGATGAATGCTGTAACTCGTAATGGCCTGAATATGAATAAGCTCAATATAAATAAACTCGATATAAATAGACTCGATACAAAGAGTTTGGTGACGTTCAAGCAAATCGCAACATTGCTGTTTATTAGTATTTTTATGCTGGGTTGTACGCCAAATACTATCGATGATCATTCCAGTAATAAAACCAGCATGGGAAATTTATTAACCCAATCTAATGACGTTGAGCAATACGCCAAAGTGCAGCCTAACCACCAACTTCGCTTTCCAGAAGATCATCTCAGCCATGACAAATTTAGGCAAGAATGGTGGTATTTGACCGCTAATATGACCACTGAGCAAGGTGAAAATGTTGGACTTCAATGGACACAATTTCGAATTGCGCTTTCAGCTAAAGAGCCAAAAACTCAAGAAATAACAGTAGATAATGCCTCCGCTGAAAATAGCTGGGCGACTAATCAGATGTTCATGTCACATGCAGCGTTAACATCGGCTTCAAATCACCAGGCGAAAGAGAGATGGTCAAGAGCTCACCCACAACTTGCTCATGTCAGTCCTAATCCTTTGAGAATCCAGCTAGACGACTGGCAATGGCAGAGTGAATCCACAGCGATGTTCCCAGCGATGTTAACGGTTAATACAGAAAACTTTGGCTATCAATTATCATTAACTAGTGACGCACCAATGAACTTACAAGGCGATAACGGCTACAGCATTAAAAGTCCAAATGCTGAAGTAGCCTCTTACTATTACAGTCAGCCATTTATCGATTTAACAGGCACTATCGTCCGTGATGGCGTCTCTGAAATTGTCACAGGTAAGGCCTGGCTTGATAGAGAGTGGAGTTCGCAATTTCTCACTAAAGCGCAACAAGGCTGGGATTGGTTTTCAATTCGTTTAGATGATGGATCAGCCTTGATGTTATTCCAATTAAGAAGTAGTGATAAACATGGCAGTAAGCCATTTTTTAGTGCCAGAAGAATGTTTGAGGATGGAAGCGGTCGTAATATTAATAGCAAGTCACATCCCAATGATATTCAAATAACCCCCCTTGCATGGCAGCAAACAGACTCTGGCAAATACCCGATTCAATGGAAAGTCAGCATCGCCAGTGAAGAAATTGATGTGACTGTGAATGCATTAAACCCCAATAGTAATATGCCCCTGACCATTTCATACTGGGAAGGTCCAATTTCTATATCAGGAAGTCATCAAGGTACAGGCTACATGGAACTAACAGGCTATTAATACAGCCATTAACTCATCTCTTTTTGAAGCGTTAAATTTCGAAAAATTATTAATATTATTCAGCTAAATCGTCTACTTCTTATTAGGCGGTTTTTTCTTACAAATGTCCTATACTTCTGTCTTATATTTTCCTTAAAACATAGTTTATTGAAATGGAGTCCTCTAATTAAGTAATTGAGCAAGTTGCAAAATGAGCAGTAGATCACATTTAAAAATGTGATCTAGCACAATAAATACTCAGTATACTCATTGTGAGGTATACCCACGAAAAATGTGGGGTTTAAACTCGAAGACAATAAAGAAATATATTATATAAAAACAAAGACAGTTTGTTTGCAATACTGTCTACATACATTAAAGAGTGAGGAAACACCATGAGCATAAGCCGTCGCGAGTTTCTAAAAGCCAATGCAGCTACAGCAGCCGCTTCGGCAGTTGGGCTTGCTTTACCAATTAAAATGGTTCAAGCAGAAGAAAAATCTGCAGAAATAAAATGGGACAAAGCACCTTGTCGTTTCTGTGGTGTGGGTTGTAGTGTGTTAGTCGGAACCAAAGGTGGCAAAGTTGTTGCTACTCAAGGTGATCCAGAAAGCCCAGTCAATAAAGGCCTAAACTGTGTTAAGGGCTATTTCCTTTCTAAAATTATGTACGGTAAAGACCGTCTTACTTCTCCATTACTAAGAATGACCGATGGTAAGTACGATAAAGAAGGTGAATTTACCCCAGTAAGCTGGGATGTTGCGCTTGATACCATGGCTGAGAAATGGAAAGCCAGTATCGCCAAGAAAGGTCCTACTTCTGTTGGTATGTTCGGTTCTGGTCAATGGACTATCTGGGAAGGCTACGCAGCATCTAAATTACACAAAGCAGGCTTCCTAACCAACAACATTGATCCTAACGCACGTCATTGTATGGCATCTGCGGTAGGTGGATTTATGCGTACCTTTGGTATTGATGAACCAATGGGTAGCTATGATGATTTTGAAGCTGCTGATCATTTCGTGCTTTGGGGCGCGAACATGGCAGAAATGCATCCTATTCTATGGTCTCGTTTAGCAGACCGTCGTTTAAGCCATGAAGGCAGTAAAGTTCACGTATTATCAACTTTCGAAAACCGTAGTTTCGAATTAGCTGATAATCCTATGGTGTTTAAGCCACAATCAGATTTAGTTCTGTTGAACTTCATTGCAAATTACATCATCGAAAATGATGCTGTAAACAAAGACTTCGTCAGCAAGCACACCAACTTTAGAATGGGTGTGACAGATATTGGTTACGGTTTACGTCCTGAGCATCCACTTGAGCAAAGTGCTAAGAATCCTGGAAGCGGTGGTTCAACGCCAAGTAGTTTTGAAGAGTACGCAAAATTTGTTAGTACTTACACGGTTGAATACGCTTCTGAAATGAGTGGTGTTCCAGTTGAAAACCTTATCGAAATGGCTAAAGCATACGCTGATCCTAACATTAAGGTGATGAGTTTATGGACCATGGGTATTAACCAACATACACGTGGAGTTTGGGCTAACAACATGCTGTACAACATTCATTTGTTGACTGGCAAAATTGCGACCCCTGGTAACAGTCCTTTCTCACTAACAGGTCAACCTTCAGCTTGTGGTACTGCACGTGAAGTGGGTACTTTCTCCCACCGTTTACCTGCAGACATGGTGGTGGCTAACCCTAAGCATCGCGCAATCACTGAAAAGTTATGGCAATTACCAGAAGGCACTATCCCGCCAAAACCGGGTTACCATGCTGTACTTCAAAGCCGTATGCTTAAAGATGGCAAGCTAAACTGTTACTGGACTATGTGTACCAATAACATGCAAGCCGGTCCAAACATCAACGATGAAATTTACCCCGGTTTCCGTAACCCAGAAAACTTCATCGTGGTATCAGATCCATACCCAACGGTTACTGCAACCGCAGCAGATTTGATTTTACCAACAGCAATGTGGGTAGAAAAAGAAGGTGCATATGGTAATGCTGAACGTCGTACTCATATGTGGCATCAACAAGTTTTACCACCAGAAGGTGCTAAATCTGATTTATGGCAATTGATGGAGTTTTCTAAGCGCTTTAAAGTGTCAGAAGTATGGCCTGCTGAACTTATTGCTAAGAAACCTGAATATGCTGATAAGACGCTTTATGAAATCTTATTTGCTAACGGTGTCGTTGATAAGTTCCCAGCATCTGAATGTAAAGGCGATCACAACGATGAAAACGATGCATTCGGTTTCTACGTTCAAAAAGGCCTATTTGAAGAATATGCTCAATTTGGCCGTGGTCATGCTCATGATTTAGCAGACTTTGATACTTACCATGAAAACCGCGGTGCTCGCTGGCCTGTTGTTAATGGTAAAGAAACGGTACGCCGCTTTGTTGAAGGTAGTGACCCGTATGTAAAAGAAGGCGAAGGGTTTAACTTTTACGGTAAGCCAGATGGCCGCGCAGTTATTTTTGCACTGCCATACGAACCTGCAGCAGAAGAGCCGAATGAAGAATACGACCTATGGATGTCTACCGGTCGTGTACTAGAGCATTGGCATACTGCAAGTATGACAGCCCGTGTACCAGAGTTGCATAAATCTTACCCTGATGCACAAGTATTCATGCACCCACAAGATGCGAGCAGTCGCGGACTGAAAAATGGTGATGAAGTGAAAGTGATTTCTCCACGTGGTGAAGTTAAAACACGTATTGAAACCAAAGGCCGTAACAAGCCACCTGTCGGCGTTGTGTTTATGCCATTCTTTGATGCTAGACAGCTGGTCAACAAATTATTACTTGATGCTACTGATCCGTTATCGAAAGAAACTGACTTCAAGAAGTGTCCTGTGAAGATTGTTAAAGCCTAATTTGACTTACGGTGATGCTAAAGGACTTTAGCATCACTGAATCACTATTTTTCTCTATCCATTTTATCAAAACATAGTGGATATGACGGAGTGTAAACAATGAAGAAATTACTTAGCCTTGCTGCGATAGTGCTCAGTCTTAGCGCATGCTCAGGTCAACAAGCACAGCAAACAACTGCACCTGTAAATGTAAAATCACTTGCTGGTGACGTACAAATAACAGACACCATGCCTGCAGATGCTAAAGCGACTTACCCGAGCCGTGGTACATCACTAGAAAGAACATTTGTACATCAACCACCTTTGATCCCACATAGAGATGGTTATGCGATTACGATGAAAAAGAATGGTTGTTTAACCTGTCACAGCACAGAAAAAGCTGCGCGCATGAAAGCGACACCCATCGACAAATCACACGTAAAAGCTGATGGTGAATTTGACGATAAATATTACTTCTGTGTTCAGTGCCATGTTGCACAAGCAGACAATAAAGAAGCATTAGTTGAGAATTACCATACAAACTAAGTTTCGATATTCAAATTAATATCTGTTGCGAAATAAAAAATGCCACTGAATATCAGTGGCATTTTTGTTGCTAGTTAACACGACAAACTAGCTAAGGCTCAAAGTCTACAGCCACTATGGCGTCACAATATTGAACCAGAAGTTATACTCATCAAGCATGCCAAGGAACGAAGTAAATAGAGCTTTATCACCACTAATTTTCACATCACCCTTCTTAATTGCTTCGTCAAAAGTTATTTCTTTTAACTGAATACTATTCATGGTTTCCATACTCATGACTAACGCCACATCAGGGTTTTCAACTTGATATTTACTATGATGTAAAACAGCATTCTCAACCGTTAAGGTGTAGTTCTTTTTAAGGTCAGTGAAATTAATATTGATATCAAATTGCTTACCAGCGGCTTTGGCAGAATCCAATCTAACCGCGAGATAATCAAACAGTAATTCAGGTGTCATAGCTCGAATCGTATCTGGCGTTGCCGTTTGAGTGCCACCTGCTGACGGAATACCATTTCGAAGTTCAAACGCACCTTGAAGGTATACTGAACGCCAAGGACCTGATTCAGATTGATAACCTAATTGTTCGAATGCATCAGCAAGTAGTTCCTTTGCAGCTTCAGATGTTGGATTAGCAAAGACCGCATGCTTCATCACTTCGGCAACCCAACGGTATTCACCATTAGCAAAAGACGTTTTAGCTTTTTTAATCACTTCAGCTTCGCCGCCCATGTATTCCATATACTTTATGGCGACCATTTCTGGAGGCAAATTATCAAGATTAGATGGATTACCGTTATACCAACCCATATAACGTTGGTAAACAGCACGGCTATTATGTTTCAGCGTTCCGTAATAGCCTCTGGTAGCCCAGTTCTGCTCTAATTCATCTGGCAGTGTAATCATTTCAGAAATCTCTTCACCAGTGTAACCTTGGTTCATCAAGCGTACTGATTGATCATGGGTGAACTTATAAATATCACGCTGTTTTTTAAAATAGGGAATGATTTCTTCGCTACCCCATAATGGCCAATGGTGGCTTTGAAACTTAACTTCAGCCTCTTTACCCCAAAGATTGATGGTTTCATCAAGAAAGCTAGACCAAATTAAGGCATCACGAACTTGAGCACCACGTAAGGTCAAGATGTTATGCATGGTATTGGTGGTATTTTCTGCCATCCATAATGCTTTAAATTGTGGGAACCAGGTATTCATTTCAGCTGGCGCTTCAGTGCCTGGTGTCAGTTGGAACTCCATTTCAACGCCATCAATGGTTAACTTAGTCCCCGTCTCTTTAATTTCTGTACTGGGTACAAGTAATCCTGCAAGCCCTGTCGATACAGTCATACCAAGACCACCATTAACGCCGCCTTTAGCATTTCTTGGCAACAATGCACCATACATATAAACCGCTCTACGGCCCATAGCATTACCTGCGATCACATTTTCAGAGACAGCATGTTCAGTGAAATGTTCTGGAGAGATAACTTGTACCTTGCCACTTTTGACATCTTCAGCTGTTGCTAGACCTGTAGCACCACCATAATGATCAATGTGACTATGACTATACACAATAGCCACGACAGGACGTTCACCCATGTGTTTATTGATTAAGTCTAGCGAAGCTTTGGCTGTTTCTGGAGAAATCAATGGATCGAATACAATCCAGCCCTTGTCTCCTTTGATGAAAGTAATATTACTTAAATCAAAGCCACGCACTTGATAAATATTCTCTGTGACTTCAAATAAACCATGTTGCAGCACTAACTGTGTATTACGCCATAAGCTTGGGTTTACCGTATCTGGCGAGGATTTATCATCACTGATATAGGTTTTATATTGCTCAAGATCCCAAACAACATTACCATCGGCATCTTTAATCGTGACCACGTCAGGCTTAGCAATAAAACCACGTTTAGCATTTTCAAAGTCTGTTTTATCGCTAAAAGGCAATGCTTTAAGCACTGCGGCATTGGCTTTTTGGGTATGTTCAGTGGCGGGTTTAGATTGGGTTGCGGCGAAACTATTACATGACACTGCAACGGAAAAAGCTGCAGCCAACAGGTAAAACTGTTTCATATAAACTCCTTTTAAATACGATTAATAAATAAACACATCTTCCTAAGAGTTAAATTAGCTGCTTTTTTGCACAAATACTACCTCTATAAGGTTGAATTTTAATAATTATTATTTCTACTGATAAACTGACAATGATATTAATTTTTCTGATTCGTTAATCCAGCAACATTCGCATTTTAAAGTTATCGAGTGTGATTCCTCGAACGTCAATAGACTGAGCTTTCTCTACATCAAAGCCAAAAGATTCAAAGAATGGCTTTGCTGTAATGCTGACATCAGAATATAACGAAATTAATTGAGCTTGTTTTGCTTGAGTCAAAATCGTCTTCATCAGCCTAGTTCCCACACCTTGACCCTGGTAATCATGGCTACAGAAAAAGTGATCAATGTAGCCATCACTTTGCATATCAGCAAAACCTGCAATAATGCCATCAACTTCTGCAATAAATGGCGCTATTTGTGTAACTCGCTTAGCCCAAGCGGCCTCATCGTATTCAGATGGTGCCCAAGCTTTTACTTGCTCATCTGTATAATGTCTAAGATTAACCGATCTGATTGTGTCGAACTTAAGCTGCCATAGCTCTTTAATGTCTGCGTGAGTGAATGTTCTTATTGTTATCATGTTTGTCCTTTAACTATTAAATATGACGACGAAAGTTCATCGAATTTCAGACATAAAAAAACCGCTGTAAGCATTAAGCTTACAGCGGTTTTTAAAGCTTAGCAGTTAGAAATTACTTCTTAGCTGCAGCTGCTTCACGTTCTTTAACGTCAATGATTACTTTTTCAGCAACACTGTTTGGACATGGTGAGTAGTGAGCGAATTCCATAGAGAATTGGCCACGACCTGATGTCATAGTACGTAGTGAACCGATGTAACCGAACATTTCTGATAACGGTACGTCAGCTTTAATACGAACACCAGTAACACCAGCCATTTGATCTTTGATCATGCCACGACGACGGTTAAGGTCACCAATAACATCACCAACATTGTCATCTGGGCTGAATACGTCAACGTTCATGATTGGCTCAAGAAGTTGTGCACCGGCTTTAGGCATAGACTGACGGAATGCACCTTTAGCAGCGATTTCGAACGCGATAGCTGACGAATCAACTGCGTGGAAAGCACCATCTAAAAGGATTAATTCAACATCTAATACTGGGAAACCAGCAACAGTACCCGTTCCCATCAATGATGCGAAACCTTTCTCAACTGCAGGCCAGAATTCTTTAGGTACGTTACCACCAACAACTTTAGAGCTGAAAGTGAAACCAGTGTTTTGCTCACCAGGCTTGATGATGTAGTCGATCTTACCGAACTGACCAGAACCACCAGACTGTTTCTTATGCGTGTAGCTATCTTCAATTTCTTTCGTGATAGTTTCACGGTAAGCAACTTGAGGTTCACCAACGATTAAGTCAACACCGTAAGTACGCTTAAGGATGTCTACTTTGATGTCTAAGTGAAGCTCACCCATACCTTTAAGGATGGTTTCGCCTGAATCGATATCAGTTTCTACACGGAAAGATGGATCTTCTGCAATCATTTTACCGATAGCGATACCCATTTTCTCAGAACCACCTTTATCTTTCGGAGTTACCGAGATAGAGATAACTGGCTCAGGGAATACCATTGCTTCAAGAGTACAAGGATGCTTAACATCACACAAAGTGTGACCAGTTTGAACATTCTTCATACCAACGATAGCGATGATGTCACCCGCTTGAGCGTAATCTAATTCGTTACGTTCATCAGCTTGCATTTCAACCATACGACCAACACGTTCAGTTTTACCTGTAAACGAGTTAAGGATGGTGTCACCTTTGTTGATCTTACCAGAGTAGATACGTACGAAGGTTAATGCACCAAAACGGTCATCCATGATTTTGAATGCTAACGCTTTGAAAGGCTCATCAACAGAAACTAAAGCGAATTCGCCATTTTCGTTGCCTTCTTCATCAGTAAGAGGTTGTGGATCAACTTCAACTGGATCAGGAAGGTAATCAACAACAGCATCAAGAAGAAGCTGCATACCTTTGTTCTTGAAAGCAGAACCACAGTATGTAGGGAAGAAAGACATGTCACGAGTACCCTTACGGATACAACGCTTAACTTCTTCCATAGATGGCTCTTCGCCTTCCATGTATGCTTCTAATAAATCATCGTCTTGCTCTAAAGCAGTTTCGATTAGCATTTCACGGTATTCTTCTACAAGATCTACCATGTCAGCTGGAATTTCTTCGATTTTGTAATTTTCTGCTTCGCCTGTTTCATCCCATACCCATGCTTTACGAGTAAGTAGATCAACAACACCAGAGAATTCGTCTTCGATACCAATCGGTAAAACCATAACGAGTGGGTTAGCAGCTAGAACATCTTTAGTTTGCTTAACAACACGTAAGAAATCAGCACCCATACGGTCTAATTTGTTTACGAAGATGATACGAGCAACTTCTGATTCGTTAGCATAACGCCAGTTAGTTTCTGACTGAGGCTCAACACCACCAGAACCACAGAATACACCAACACCGCCATCAAGCACTTTAAGTGAACGATATACTTCAACAGTGAAGTCAACGTGACCAGGAGTGTCAATAACGTTAAAACGGTGGTCTTTCCAGAAACAGCTTACTGCTGCTGACTGAATAGTAATACCGCGCTCAGCTTCCTGTTCCATGAAGTCAGTAGTAGATTCACCATCATGAACTTCACCGATCTTATGGATCTTACCGGTTAGTTTTAGGATACGCTCGGTGGTCGTGGTTTTACCCGCGTCAACGTGAGCGAAGATACCAATGTTTCTGTATTTGGATAATTCGGTCATGATTCAACTTTAATGATTAGTTAAGAGGTAGACGGAGTATGTAAAAAGCTAGACACACCGCACATCAGGTTATTTAAGGCGCATATTGTAAGTTGGAACCTGCAATTGCGCAAATAGGACTTGCAATTTTTATCGCATTTTACGCAAATAATTTAGATAAAAATACACATTTCTCATATAAAACAGACAAATAAAAGTTATCGTTTATTTTTCGAACAATTGTGTTTTTTTACGATAAAACGCTTTATATGAGCGTTACCTTACTATGACAGCGTTAATTTTGACTTAATCACCACAAACTCAACAATTTCTAGCACATTTAAACAACCCTACACAAAAGCCAGATTGAAGAATTTCCATAAAAAAATCCCTAAAGAAAGCCTTTAGGGATTTTTAGCACTTAATGAATTAAGTGGAGCTTAATCGTTATTCGCCGTCGATAGGTAGAATAACAAACAATAAGTCACCTTGTGAAACTTGCTGGCCGTTACTATTCAAAATTCGCTCGATACGATATTTTTGATTTTCAGGGTAAAGCACAGCATTTTGACGGTTAAAGCCGGCAAGCGTTACTTGTGAGAACATCTTCATCGCTTCAGTAAGCGCTAAGTTTTGATCTACAGTAACAATGTCACCTTCCTTAACAAAGTCAGGTTCACCTGGCGCTGGAGAGGTATAGAAGATACCTGCACCTTGAGCTAACACTTTAAGCTCATTACTTTCTGCGACACGCAAAGACTCAGTATCTAAACCGACAGTTTCAGCAGCAGCTTCCATTTCAGCAACCAGTGCAGGAACGTCAAGCTCAGCCATTAAACGTGGTAAATAGTTAGTATCGTAAACACCTTGATTGAATGTGCCATCTTTAAGAATTAGCTTCAACAATGGGATGTTAGTTGCAATGCCTTTGATATACGCTTCATCTAAGTAAGCAGACATCTTGGTAATCACATCTTCACGAGACTCACCACGGATAATGATTTGTGCAATTAAGCTATCGTAATATGGTGATACTTCTTTACCGGTTTCAGCAATTGAAATGACTTCAACATCATCTCGAGATGGTAAGTAACACTCTGTAATCTTGCCAGGATGAGGCAACAACTGCAGTACGCCATCGCTATCAAGCGCGGCTTTCTCTGCTGTTACACGTACTTCCATTGCATAGCCTTGATCGACAGGCTGAAGGTCTTCAATTGAACGACCTGCGGCAATATCAAATTGCGCACTCACTATATCAATACCAGATGTGGCTTCAGTCACTGGATGCTCAACTTGAAGACGCGTATTCATTTCCATGAAGTAGACTTCATTGGCATCAAGGTTGTAAATAAATTCAACCGTACCCGCACCCATGTAATCAGTTGCATCACCTAATAAACGTGTGTATTCAAGTACACGTTGCTTAAGCTCTTCTGGCAACATGGTTGAACCAGATTCTTCAATCACTTTCTGGTTATTACGTTGCACTGAACAGTCACGAATACCCAACACTTTGGTGTTACCAAACTTGTCACGCAGTAACTGAACTTCAATATGACGCAATGAAGTGACATATTTCTCAAGGTAAAGGTCGCCATTACCAAATGCTGCTGCAGCTTCGGTTGAGGTTCTTTGGAAAAATCCAATCATGTCTTCAGGTTTAGTCACCACCTGAATACCTTTACCACCACCGCCTTGTACTGCTTTAAGTAGCACTGGGTAACCAATTTCAAGCGCAACGTTTACCGCTTGCTCAGCATTAGTCAAAATACCGTGGCTACCAGGGACTACTGGTACGTTTTGATCTTGTGAAGTTTTAATCGCATTTGATTTGTTACCCATAGTCGTCATTGAATGAACACTAGGACCAACAAAGTTAACGCCATTATTGACACATAATGCAGCAAACTGTGGGCTTTCAGATAAGAAACCAATACCAGGGTGAAGTGCATCTACGTTTTCGTAGTCAGCCACTTTCAACACAGAGTATGCATTAAGGTAACTTTCATCAGAGGTGTTACCACCAATACAAACAAGCTTGTCGTTCACTTTTAACATGTCAGCAGGTACAGAAGTCATATCTGGATCTGATGCTACAAGTACCACGTTAATCTTGTTGTCATGGGCTTTACGGATCAATTTAACCGCAGTACAACCACGAGCATGAATCAGTACTTTATCAATAGGCTGCATTAAAGCGCGAGGATCGTCTTGGACAATTTTCTCTTCAATGGCTTTAACTTCTGGTACTAAACTCGATAAGGCTTTAGTAATAATATCGTTAGCATGCAGCGTAGGCAGTGGCATTAATGGATCAATACCTGAAAGCTGACTATCTAGCGTATCACTGAATGGGTTATGCACTAACCCCGTCATCGCACCCGGTACTTTAGACAAGTAGTTAGATAATGTCGCCGTCGATGGTAAGTATGCAGGCACCACCATTTGACCAGCAAATGGCATATTAGTACCCGATAGGTAATAAGTTTGCACTAAAGGATGCGTCACAAAACTTGCTTGTGCGCCACCAGTACAATCACCAAAACCAAACATTAGTACAGGTAGCTCATTATCACGAACAAAACGCGTAATACGGTCATTCACAACAGCCATTGAGAATAGTGCTGCAGCACCTTCTTTAGTTTGCATACCACCTGAACTGATAAAGCACACAACCGGTAGTTTACGCTTGGCACATTCAATTAATAGTGCGCTGAATTTTTCAGCACTGGCCATATCAAAAGCACCTGCCTGGAATGCAATGTTTGATACTGCAACACCAACACGTAATGTTTGGCCACCATTGTCAAAATCAGCTAAACCAGTGATTAAACCACAAGGACGAATGCCTTTGTCTAAAGCATCTTCAATAGAGAGACGGAAACCAGGGAAGTTTAATTGGTTGGCAGACATCTTATCGCCGTTAAGCTCTTCGAATTCAGTGAAGAACTTACCGATAACATTTTCCCAGCCCATCTTGCCTTGACGTTTTTCATCACGCAGTACTTTTTGGATCAGTAAATCTTGATAACCCATCGTTAGACGGTTCCAGAAATCTTTACGACGGCCAATACGCACAGGATTAATCGCACCTGTGTATGTTGAATGATCTTCTTCACTGTCGAAATATTCTGGTAATAGACGTTCAAAGAAGTAAGTCAGGATTACAAATAAACTGTCGTTTAATTGCGGAAAACCAACACTCTTCCATTGTTCTACACGGGTCAGTAGTTCTGCACGGTTTGATTGATCCATGAAGAATTTAAGCCATTTATAGAACTTATTCTTATCATGTGCAGCGTCACTATTAGATAATGCGGTATCGATTGCGTTATGTAATAACTTATCCACAGATTCACGGGATAAGCTTTTAGACATCATCGCTTCTTTCGAAATCGACGCTAAGTTAACCACTACATTGTCGTAAAGGGCGTTAAAGATTAATACGTTATGACATTGCCAAATAAAATCTTCACGTAATTCGTCATTGACGACGATATCAAGCACTGTCAGCTGATTAAGTTCAGGCCATGGAGCTTGTGTTGCAGACGACGGTAAAGATTCAAGATGCTTTATCAAGCCTTTAAAATTGTTAGCGGCATTACCTTTCCAGCGATGGTAAAGCGACCAACCAATGTTAAATAGTAACGCTTTACGGGCTTTCTTATAATTCTCTTTTGGCTCACCAAGAATGAAACGTGTGATGACGTTACGTTCTGCAGAAATTTCGCTACGCTTAGCATCAAATGTGCCCCATAACTTATTCAGCTCTTCGTCATAAACTAATTTATCAGGTGCAGTGATCCAAGATTGGAACACGCTATCTTGTTCAGCCTGAATACGCGCTAGTAAGTCACCTTCAGGTACGCTCACTTTCGATAAACGACCATACTGCTCAACTGAAATAGAGTGGATACGACTACGAAGCGTCAGATAACGTAAATAACGGTATGCACTACCAAATAAATTGTGGTGCATTGTTGGGCTGCTAGCAACAGCTAATCCCTGGTTATTCTCTAATGCTGACAAACTTTTAGACGGGTCTAAGAAACGCTCTAAACTGCGGTCATAATGCTCACGTAAATCATCAGATTCACGTACAAACGTTACAGCCGCGTTTTCTACCGCTTCAATACCACTGATAATAGCGCGGCGCAGGTTATGCTGACGCTCATCTTTATCATATGGGGAGAAATCAATAATACCGTCAATACAACCCGCAGTAAGTAGCTCTTCAGGAGAAACACCCACTGACTTGGCACATTCCTGCCAAGATAAATTGTACTTACGTGCAATGCTCTGCAAACCTTGAGGCTGAATCGTATTAAAAATACCATCACGCAATGAAAGCAGGATGTTGGCAGCCGCTAGTGGAATTGCACCGCCAGAATAACCAGCACCGATGACGATACCCACTGTTGGTACGTCAACGTTGGCACTCTCAGCAATGGCTTTAGAAATTGAATGAGCTTGGTTTTGGCTGTTAGCAACCTCACCTGCATCGGCACCTGGAGTGTCGATAAGGTAAACGATTGGCATTGAAAGCTCTGAAAAATGACGAATGGCTTTGCAAGCAGCTAAGTGATGTTCTGGCATCCACGCACCGTTTGCAGAGGTTCTTTCTTGAGCAATAAAACCAATGCGACGAGTACGAGAGCCAAAGTTTAATTCGATTTCTGCGCTATAAAAAGAACCTAAGTGCTCCTCTGCAATCATCTTACCTTTAAGGTCAGCGATAACACGTTTAGCACTCGGACGGTTCTTATCTAAAGTAGGTTGAATAACTTTAGTCACATAACTATCAACGTCGAGTGTCGATAGCTCTTTTAAATTTGCTTGGATTGCATCTTCTGATAACAATCCTTTTATTTCTTCAGCTAAAGTTTGCTTACTATGAGCTGGGAATAATGAAAAATCTTTAGCTAAATGTTCCGCTTGAAGAAATAGCGGATCAGCCGATTGTGCCGATGTCTTGTTTACGGGCTGCTTTTTGCTAGTCATCCTGAGATCCTCTGCTTATTTAGCCTCTAAAATTTTTAGTCGGTAAATATAACTTTGTTCCCTGTCTAATTACCATTAAACTATTGAAGACGCTTTGTTCCATTTTTGAGACAGTGAGGCTAAAGTGCCTGATTTAAACGGTATGATGCTGTTTGCAGCAGTAGTTAGAGCAAAAGGCTTTTCCCAAGCCGCAAGAGATATTGGTCAACCAAAATCAACCATTAGTCGCAAAGTCGCTCAATTAGAAGAGCAGCTTGGGGTGCGTTTGCTGCAACGTGACACCCGTAATTTAAGCCTGACTCAAGTCGGTGCATTGTTTTTCCAGCATTGCGACACCATCAGCCAAGAGATTGATGCTGCAAAAGCGGTTGTGGAAAACACCCACTCTGATATTTCTGGTTCATTACGTATTGCTATTCCAGTGTCATTTTCACAAGACGTATTTGCTAGTTTATGTAGTAGCTTTATGCGTCTTTATCCCAATATCGAACTCGATGTTCAATTTACCGATAGTAATGTCGGTTTAGTGGGTGAAGGATATGACATTGCCATTAAGTATGGCCCGCTTGAATCTTCAGACCTTGTCGCGCGCCTTCTATTTGAACGCCAACCTATTCTAGTCGCAAGTCCAGGATATCTCAAAAAATCAGGTACTCCTGCTACGCCTCAAGAACTTTCACTCCATAGCGGTATATTATTAGGCACCAGCTTATCTGCACCTATTTGGCCTGTTGGCAAAGGAAGCCGTAAAACCATGGCAACCTTTAAGCGTAAAGTCCGGGTTAATAGTGCAGGCATGGTAAAACGTCTTGCGCAAGATGACTTTGGTATTGCCATGCTTTCAAATACTAGCTGTAAACAAGAACTGGCAGCCGGGACATTAGTGCCCTTATTACAAGAATGGCCAATGGAGCCTTTTAAAGTTTATGGGGTTTATTCTAGTCGCAAACAATTGGCCAGTAACATTAGTGCATTTCTAGATTTTATTGCTAAACGCTATGCTAGCCAAGAGTCATTACAATCAATAATGAATTAGCCACAAAGCCGTGTTAAATTAGTCTAATAATAACAAAACATCCTAAAGGAATAGTAATGTTCAAGCCTTTGCTTATCGCTGCAGCCTTAATAACTGCAATGCCGACAGTTGCTCAAACCATCAATATGGAAAGAGATGCCGAAGAATTACGCTTACCCACAGCATTAAGCTCACTGGGAGATGTGGTTAATCGTTATGAAAACTTTAATAGCACCTTAAATAATAAACTCGCAGGTTCAACTGATGAGCTAGCTATTACGCAAATGGTGGCATTACAAGGTACCCTACTTTGGCAACAAGCAGTTGCCGACGTACAGTCAGGTCAACATGATGACCGCGCACTATATTGGAGCCGTCTTGCCATTCGCGAGACACTGAAAACAGCAAACGCTGGATATAACATGGTTCCGTGGCAGCGTGACATTTTGATAAAAGCCTTCGAGAAATCTTCACGAGGCTTAAGTGATGTTCACTTCTTACCTGAAACTCAGATTAAAATTTTGCTTACCGGTTTCGATCCCTTCTTTTTAGATAAACATATTGACCAAAGTAACCCATCAGGATTAACAGCTTTAGCTTTAGATGGCGTGACTTTTAACGTTAATGGTAAACAAGCTCAAATCGAAACTGTGATGATCCCAGTGCGTTTTGCTGATTTTGATAATGGCATTATCGAGTCACTACTCACGCCAATGTACCGCGATAATAGCATCGATATGATTTTCACGGTCAGTATGGGCCGTGATGATTTTGATATAGAACGCTTTCCTGCCAGAGCTCGGAGCGCAGCAGCACCTGATAATTTAAATGTTTATACTGGCGCTAGTAAGTCAAAGCCGATTGCCCCTCTGTTTAATGGCGGAACACTTAATGGTTCAGAGTTTGTTGAGTTTTCACTCCCTGTAGCTGCAATGCAAAAGGCTCAAGGCGATTGGTCTATTAATGACAATCATCAGGTGACAACCGTTAGCAAAGGGCAATTTAATGCTAAATCCATATATGAACTTGCGAATGAAAAGTCAGTTGAAGGTTCTGGCGGCGGCTATTTATCTAACGAGATTTCTTATCGCAGTATTTTATTGAAGCAACAGTTTGGCAGGACTTTACCTGTCGGACATATTCATACGCCTAGGGTAGCTGGATTTGATGCTGAACTAGAATGGAAGATGGTTGAGCAAATACGTGAAATGGTCAAGCTAGCAGCGGGTGAGTTGTAGCCAAGGCTCATGATTACTAGCTTTGACAAAAAGCGGTAAATAACCGGCAAGGTTAATGCGATACACTCAACGTGCTAATAATAATGTCGCGCTGATAATGCTATTATCAGCTTTTCAGCAGCGATATTTAGTTTAAAAGATTAATCTCATTATGTTCAAATCCCTATTTTCTCGCAAAGCATCTAAGCCTACCACTTCAACCTCAAAAGCGACCCGGTGGATAGGTGACATCAAACCTATAAAAGAGGCTGAGGTCGCATTGCCAAAAACAGAAGCTCAACAACACGTATTATTAAAGATAGAATCTGATTATCAATTAGCAGAACAACAGCTAGAGCGAAAATTTACCCGCCCAAGTATTCTATTTAGCTTGAGAGGGAAAAGTGCCGGTACTGCTCACTTGCAACTCAACAAATTGCGTTTTAACCCCGTATTATTAGAAGAAAATATTGATGACTTTATCACCCAAGTTGTTCCCCATGAAATCAGCCACCTTATTTGTTTTCAATTATTCGGCAGAGTAAAACCTCATGGCGTTGAATGGCAACAAATAATGAATGGGGTTTTTAACATTCCCGCAGATACCACTCATCAACTGAATACTCACTCTGTCGCTGGTAAACAGTTCCAATATCAATGTCATTGCGGCCCTGTTATGCTCAGTATTAGGCGCCACAACAAAGTTGTTCGTAATCAAACTCAATACCGTTGTAAACGGTGTGCTCAAGTTCTTATAGGCAAACAATCAACTTAATTAAGCCCTATGTTAGAACTCTTATCATTTACCTATTCCGCATCTAATCTCGATAATTAAAAAGCTTTAGCTGAACTCATACCATCGCTTATTTGATGATAATTACCCGCAAACATTCTTATTTCACAATTAATTGCATCCCTAGTTTCAATCCCTTACCATCCTTCGCAAATATCAGGATATACCACCCGTATAACACCTGTGCCGTATATAATAATTTAGGGTAGCTTGTGCCACAAATGTCAAAACTTGTATTACAACCATTATGGTTGTTCGTCGTATTCGCGTGCTTATTAACTTCTACAACCATTAACGCAGCTGAACACCCAAGTAGCTTTAGAAGTGCGAAAAAAATAGCGCAAAAGATTTATAGTAGCTCTCTGCCAATGACCAGTTTTTACTGTGGTTGCGATATTAATGTCGTTGGTAAACAGTGGAAGCCAAATCTAGATAGCTGTGGTTATCAAGTTAGAAAACAAATTCCCAGAGCTAACAGAATAGAATGGGAACATGTGGTTCCAGCATGGGAGTTTGGCCATCAGCTGCAATGTTGGCAAGATGGCGGCAGAAAAAATTGCGGTAAAACCAGCCCTGAATTCAAAAGAATGGAGTCTGACCTACACAACTTAACTCCAGCAGTGGGTGAAGTGAATGGTGATAGGAGTAATTACCGCTTTAGTGAGTGGAACGGAAACGCTACTCAATATGGCCAATGTGATATGGTAGTTGACTTTAAAGGCCGTAAAGTACAACCACCAAAGCAAAGTCGTGGAGCGATTGCCAGAACCTATTTTTACATGCAAGCAACTTATGGATTGTCGATTTCTTCAAGTCAGAAACGTTTATTTCAAGCTTGGGATAAATCTTATCCAGTTGATATCACAGAATGTTACCGAGATCGACTTATTGCCAATAAACAGGGTAACCATAATCAAACTGTATTAAAACAATGTCAGACTCTCGGCCTCATTGATTAAGGATTGTTATTTATGCGAGTTCCAAGAATTTATCAGCCAGTCAATGAACTAGCGCTCAATCAACAAGTTAAACTTGATGAAGATGGCGCTGCCCACATTGGTCGTGTACTTCGTATGGTTGAAGGTGATCAAATCAGTTTATTTACTGGTGATAGTTATGACTACTTGGCCAACATCATCAGTGCCAATAAGAAAAATGTTACCGTAGAAATTATCTCTAAAACTGAGAATAATTCAGAGTCACCACTAGATTTACACCTAGGCCAGGTTATCTCTAGGGGCGACAGAATGGATTTTACCATTCAAAAATCGGTGGAATTGGGTGTCAGTACCATTACCCCATTGTTTTCAGATCGTTGTGGTGTAAAACTTAGTGGCGAACGTCTTGATAAAAAGATAGGTCAATGGCAAAAAATTGTCATCAGCGCTTGTGAGCAATCAGGCCGAAGTATCGTTCCAATTGTCCGTCCGGCGATGACCCTGAGTCAGTGGTGTGCAGAGCAAACGGCAGCATTAAAACTCAATCTACATCCACGAGCAGCTCATGGTATTAATGGCCTGACATTAGACAGTATTAATGAAAATAATAAAGTTCGGTTATTAATTGGTCCTGAAGGCGGTCTATCAGAAGAAGAGATAGCCATGACAGAAACACATCTATTTACCGATGTGCTTTTAGGTCCAAGAGTATTACGAACAGAAACAGCTTCACTAACAGCTATCACCGCATTACAACTAAGATTTGGTGATATAGGTTAATCAATGATGCACGCATTGAGAATATAAGGATAAAAGTATGATTAAGCTCGGCATAGTAATGGATCCAATTAGTGACATTAACATTAAAAAAGATTCTAGTTTCGCCATGTTAATGGCTGCACAAGCTCGCGGTTATCAATTGTTTTACATGGAAATGAATGACCTTGCGATGGTTAATGGTCAGGCAACTGCCACCATGCGTTCATTAACCGTTGAAGCAAACCCAGAAAAGTGGTTTGAATTAGGTGAAAGCGTCGATACACCACTTGCCGATCTTGATGTCATTTTAATGCGTAAAGACCCGCCATTTGATACTGAATTTATTTACGCGACATATATGCTTGAACGTGCAGAAGAACAAGGCACTTTGATCGTCAATAAACCACAAAGTTTACGTGATGCCAATGAAAAACTCTTTACGGCATGGTTCTCTGAGTTTACTCCTGAAACCATCGTAACCAGAGATGAGCAACGTATCCGCGCCTTCCATAAAGAAAAAGGTGACATCATTCTTAAGCCGCTTGATGGTATGGGTGGTAGCTCAATTTTTCGCGTCAAGAAAGATGACCCAAACTTAGGCGTTATCATTGAAACCTTAACCAGTGAAGGTAAGCAATACGCTATGGTTCAAGCGTTTATTCCTGATATCACTTCAGGTGACAAACGCATTTTAGTGGTTGATGGTGAACCTGTGCCCTTCTCATTAGCTCGAATTCCACAAAAAGGTGAAACCCGTGGCAACCTAGCAGCAGGTGGCCGAGGTGTTGCTCAACCGTTATCTGAATCAGATTGGCATATTGCCCGCACTATAGGTCCTGAGCTTAAAAAACGTGGACTGATATTTGTGGGTCTTGACGTTATTGGCGACAAGCTGACTGAAATCAATGTGACTAGCCCAACTTGTATTAAAGAAATTGAAGCCGCATTCGATGTCGATATTACCGGCATGTTAATGGATTCAATTGAAACACGTATTAATAAAACAGCTTAAGTACTATCGGCAGTAATCTACTATATTACTGCCGAATTTTTCGCTAATTTTCGGGACTAAACATGCACCTACGAAATACTCTGGGTTTGCTTTTTGCGTTAACCTTAACCTTCTCTCAATCAACAATTGCTAATGAGCTTATCGCCGAAGCTGCGAGCAATGTGAATTCGTCCGGTGCAAGTCAAGATATCAATTCTGCCATATCAAAACCTGTCGCTTCAAAAAAGACGGTAACTGGTAATGGCGAAAACACTCAAGCCGACATCATTGCGCCAATCACCTCAGTGGTGAGAACTTCAACACCGGCAACGACACCCGCTAAACCTAAAAATATGATAATAATGATCGGTGATGGTATGGGCCCAGCTTATACAACGGCTTATCGTTATTATAAAGACAACCCTGAAACCGAAGAGATCGAACAAACTGTATTCGATAGACTACTTGTTGGTATGGCGAGTACCTACCCAGCACCAGTCAGTGGATATGTCACCGATTCAGCAGCTTCGGCTACAGCTTTAGCCACAGGCTTTAAAACCTATAATGGCGCAATTTCTGTTGATGAAAATAAGCGGCCACTTGTCACGATAATGGAAAAAGCCAAAGCATTAGGTTTATCCACTGGTGTCGCGGTAACCAGCCAAGTAAACCATGCCACCCCAGCCGCTTTTTTATCCCATAACGAACATCGCAGAAATTATGAAGCCATTGCTAAGTCATATTTAGACAGTGATGCAGAAGTGATACTCGGTGGTGGGCAGAAATACTTCTCAGCAGAGTTATTGAAACAGTTTAAGGCAAAAGGCTATCAGCATATAACCGAGTTTGAACAGCTTGATAGCATCGAACAGCCAAAAGTACTTGGCCTGTTTGCTCCAGTACAACTACCTTGGGTCATTGATGATAAGCAAGGTCATAAACTGAGTACGTTGACTAAAAAAGCGTTGGATTTATTATCACAAAATGAACAAGGCTTTATTCTTATGGTTGAAGGCAGCTTAATTGACTGGGCAGGCCATTCAAATGATATCGCTTCTGCTATGGGTGAAATGGATGAATTTGCCAATGCGATTGAAGTTGTGGAGCAGTTTGTTCGCCAAAATAAAGACACCCTTATGGTTGTCACTGCAGATCATAATACTGGTGGCCTTTCGATCGGCGCTAATGGTGAATATGCATGGAATCCTGAGTTACTCCACTCAATACAAGCATCACCCACTGAGATTGCTAAGCAAGTCATTGCTACTGATGATTGGAAAGCCACCTTCAATAACCTCATCGGTTTTGAAGCGAGTGAAGCAGAGTTTAGTCAATTAAACACAGCGCGTATGCAAGGTGAAAAACAGCTCAACATAACCATTCTCAATATTATTGATTTACGCACTAATACCGGTTGGACTTCACTGGGTCATACCGCATTAGATGTACAAGTATTTGCTGCTGGACCAGGAGCAAGGCTGTTTAGCGGTCATCAAGATAATACTGAAATAGCGATTAAGATGATGAGTTTACTGCCAAAAACAAAGTGATTTTTCTTCAGTTTAGATAATCAATAAGCCACGGGTATATAAACCTAAAAGGGTGACAATTTTGTCACCCTTTTTGTTGCCCATTTTTGCTATAATCTAGCCAATATTTTTTAAAAGGTTAATCACGTGCTCACTAACGCTTCTCAAGTTTTATTAAGAAATACTGAATTCATTGAAAACCAAGATGTTTTAATTCTGAATCACGAAGCAGATACGTTAGCTGCAGAGCTACTTGATAGTGCAAAAACGGTTACGGCACTCGCCTTGGATTACAATCACCACCTACTCGTTTCACAAAAAAACAAAGACGGGCTTAGTTGTCACTTTGGACATGAGCTACCAGCAAGTGATGCAGACAAACAGTTTGATGTTGCTGTTATCTATTTTCCTAAAGCCAAACCACTAGCACCTTACCTGTTTAACCTAGCCGCAAAGCATTTAAAGCAAGGCGGCAGCTTACTTGTCGTCGGTGAAAACAAAGGTGGCGTAAAGTCATTAGCAAAGTTACTACCTGATTACTTTTATGCGCCAAGCAAAAGAGACAATGCCCGTCATTGCTTATTATTTGCTTCTGAATTGGTCGAACAAGCACCCATTTTTAATATCAATAACTGGGTGAGCCGATATCAATTATCGACACCACAAGGCGATATTACGATTTGTAATCTTGTTGGCGTGTTTAGCGAAAAACGACTCGATCAAGGCACTGAGTTACTGCTATCTCATTTACCCGCTCTCAGCGGCAGAGTGCTTGATTTTGGTTGTGGAGCTGGCGTCATTAGTGCTGCACTATTAAAAGCCAACCCAGACTTAGCAATGGAATGTATTGATATCAATGCGATGGCATTACTTGCTTGTGAACTAACGCTTGCCGCGAATAGTATGAAGGCTAAGGTTTACCCATCTGATGGCTTCAATCAAATTAACGGACAGTTTAACGGCATCATTGCTAACCCACCTTTTCATGACGGTTTAGCGGCGAATACCCAAATAACAAAAGCTTTCGTCAAATCCAGTGCATCATGCCTTGCAAAGAAAGGGGTTTGGCAAATTGTCGCGAACCGAAACTTACCTTATGCAGACACAATTGCTGAAGTATTTGGTCAAGTAAATGTTCCCGCAGAAAACAATAAGTACAAGTTATATTTTTTCCAGAATTAACAAACAATTAATACAAAAACTATCGTTTACAAAATTATTCAATTAAGCTAATAAATAACCAATAACAGACTAGTTTTTACTTTAAAAAAAAGATACATTTTGTAAACTAATAATAAGCGTCTTTAAAGGCGTATCGTTCTTCTAATTGTGCACAGTAAAAATGTACCAATACAGAGCGTTAAGATTAAGGTGATGTATGTTAGTGTCAAATTTAGCGGTTTTTAATGTAGATCAAACTCAAGTTGAGTTACGCCTGATCCCCAATAGCCACGGCCCTGTAAATGAAGACGATATAAAACAATTACTTAATCAGCCTGAATTTGCGATGTTACGCCCCCTTGAGCAAAATATTGCTAAAGCAATGGCTGAAGTGAATAGCCAATGTGGCCAAGATATTGGCAAACACGAACTATTTTTTACCATTGCTGAACGTGTTGACGGTCAAGTCAGCATCGACATCAGTGAAGATAAAATGTCGGCTTCAATGACGTTAGTCTCTGCATATGGTGGCAAAGATGCCACCTTGCCTATGATCTTAAATGCGCTCAAATCTCATAAAATAAAAATGGGACTCAGTAAGCCCAAAATACAGTCCTTAATCCAACAGTTGACCATTCTTCCCCCTGGTGAAAAATGCAGTAGCACGATAGCAACCGGTAAAGCTGCGATTAATGGCATCAATGCAAGTTTAAAAAGACAAGTACCATTGGCCCGAGAACGCTTACTGCAACCTCAAGAGCGAGAAGACGGCTCAGTCGACATGCGTAACTTGGGGGCCATGATCATGGTAAAACCTAATGACGTATTGATGATAAAAACCCCTGCTACAAAGGGTGAACCAGGCTACAACGTCAATGGTGATGTATTACTTCAAGTTGAAGGTAAAGATGCCAACATGTCAGCAGGAAGTGGTACTCAACTTGATAATGAAAACCCCAATCTGCTTATCGCTACAGTGCCCGGTCAGCCAGTCGAAAACCGTCAAGGTATGCAGGTTGATGATGTATTACAAATCAAAGATGTCGATGTAAAATACGGTCATGTTAATTTTGAAGGCAGCATTTTGATTACTGGTGATGTTCATGAAGGTATGCATGTTAAAAGTAGCGGTGATATTACCGTTATGGGCTTTGTTGATTCAGCAACCCTTGAAGCAAAAGGTGATGTCATTGTCAGCAAGGGCGTCATTGGCCGTTTGATCAAAGAGCATCAACTCAGCACTTCAATTACCGCAGAAGGGCAAATATGCGCTCAATTTGTGCAATATTCTAATCTTACCGCCCAAAGCGATATTTTAGTCACCAAACAATTACTTCATAGTCATTCACAATCCGACAGTCAAATAACGGTAAGTGATCCAAATGCCAAGCGCGGCGATCTTGTCGGCGGTAAGGCCACTGCAGCTAAAGGAATTACTGCTGTAGCATTTGGTGCAACAGCAGGAACAAAAACCGAACTATTTTGTGCGATGCACCAATCAGAGCTTCGGGCAGAAGTTAAATTAGCCGATGAGAAGGCCAAAAGGTTTGTGGTATCGGGACTTGATATTGAATCACGATTGAGAAAGCTTCCGCCTAAAACAGAATGGCAGACAGATGCCGGTATGATTGAGCAAGTAAAAATGATGCTTGATGAAAAAAAAGATATTGCCAATCAACGAGCGCAATCAGAGTTAGAATTTAAAGTTTTAGAGCAAGAAGTTGCTGGTTATTATAATAAATATTGCATTCAAGCTGAAAAACACATCTTTGCGAATGTAGAGATTCATATTGGTCCCGCTCAAAATCGTACTCAACGAGAGCATGGCCCATGCCAGGTTAAAAATGTGCATAACGAAGTCAGCTATGATTACGGCACTCATTAATCTGAATTTATCCCTTTAGAACGCAAGGTAACTATGCAAGAGATTCAGTGGCCAGCAATCATTAAACAGCAAGACTGTGAAGAACTGATCTACCTTGCAAGTGATAGAGATTGGCTCGAGTACTGCTGCCTAACACCACACATCCTCGATTCAACCGATCAACTTTTAGATACCAAAGGCAATACCTATGATATTGCCTTTGAAAACGACTCCCAATTAGAATTTCGCAATCAAGCGACCACGCAATTACCACAGCTCAGCTTAAGTATTAAGCCAATAGATGTTCTCGTCTTTATTAAATACGTTAGGCTTCATGCCCAACTCAATGGCCATTGCTGTAGCTCAAAGCTAGCTTTCAGTACGATTAAGCAAGGAATTGAAACGGTTGAGTTTCTTGACTCTGAATTTTCTTGAGTCAGCTTAGTTACTGAGGCAAAATGCCCTTCATAATTTATATCCCGCTACATGAGTATCAAAAATGGAACTGTTAAACATTGAATGCCTAGGAAAGCGCCTACGATTAGAAGGCTCTATGGCTGGTTGGCAACAACTCTATTGGGATAATCAACTTGTCTCACAAAAGTCTGCATCGGCAGATAATCAAGCGTTTACAATCCATGAATTCGAGCTTTCAAGACCGAGCTCAATGGCGGAGTCGAGCAACGATGATGTCATTACAGAAATCAGTAAAAAAGTCATGAAAGTACGCTTAGAAAGTGATGTTCAGTGGCAACCATTTCTGATTAATTATGCAGTCCTTGTCGACAATGAAACCATTGCAGACGGGCAGCGCAACACCAAAGATATAGAACAACAAACTCCTGAAGTCGCGCCAGTTAAAAATCAAAAATTCAGTGTGGTCGGTTTAGCCTCTTTAGGGTTTAAGCTGTTAAAAAGTGCCAAAGTTATTAAAGCCATGCTTGCTGCAGCCAGTGTAGCGGCCTACTCATGGCTATTTTCAATCGAGTTTGCATTAGCACTGATTGCTTGTTTGGTGATACATGAATATGGCCATATTAAAGCGATGAAACACTTTGGAATGAAAACCAAAGGCATTTACTTAATCCCCTTTATGGGTGGGCTTGCCGTTAGCGATGAGCGAATCAATACTCGCTGGCAAAATGTTGTTATCTCAATAATGGGACCCACTTTCGGACTAATATTATCAATAGCTTGTATGGTGGCTTACTGGATAACTGGTAATATATTTTTTGCCGGACTTGCCAGTTTTAATGCCCTGCTAAATCTATTCAATCTATTGCCCATACTGCCATTAGACGGCGGCCATATATTAAAAAGTATAACTTTTTCAATGAACAGTATGGTTGGTTTAGTGGCTTGTATTGCTGGTGCCGCCGTAGGCGTACTGATCAGTTACAGTTTGGGTTTAGCCTTATTGGGATTCTTATTATTGATTGGTAGTCTTGAAATTGTATTTGAATGGAAAACGCGTCACCAAAGTCACTTACTCCCACTTGACCGTTATGGGCAAATATTTTCAGCGTTATGGTACTTCCTCACAGTAGGTATACTGATTGGTATTATTTGGTACTTTGCAGGATCTGGTGATGATATGTTGGCAATGCCTTTAGAGATATTAAGAAGCTAATCAGTCAATACTGATTCAGTAAACACTCGCTGTTTAGCATCAAGAAAAGATAATTACTTGATGCTAAATAGCGTTAACGCGAATAGGTTTAATTTTTTGTCTTTATTAAGATATTGAGAACACATTAGTCATGACTTTATAAAGCTCAGTGCCTTGATGTACAGAAGCAGAAGCAAAGTGAAGCACTGGCACGCAATCTATCGGTAAGCTAACCGACGTCATAGCCTCGTCACTCCCATATTGCTCCAATCTTAATAAGGTGACTAGGGTTTCCCCAGCCGCTAACGGCTCCCCTGGTTTCGCGCAATATTCTACAAGTCCCGCTTTAGGTGCATGAAACTTTTTATAGTCCTTTAAGTAACAGCCCCAGCGCTTCATTTTTGCAGGACTCACTGATTCTTTAATCACTCCTCGATGACTTAAATAAGCCAAAATACCCAGAGCATCGGTTTTAGCATCAGCCATATCAATACGTTCTTGGCTTGCCAGCTCTAAGGTAAAAGCAGCAACTGGCACATCGAAATTACGACCTTGTGTACTGGCAAATTCAGTTAGCTGCCACCAAGGATAGAATGCCGCCTCATCCATTGCTCCGCCAAATTCATTGGGAATGATTAACGAAAATGGAATTGAGAAAAACGTTGCTGATTCTGCATCATACTCTGGACAATAAAGATGCTTTGCAGATTTAGGCCCAGTGTGCAAATCAAGTACGATATCAGCATCGTGGGCCATATGTTGTAGCGTCACCGCTAAGCGATGCCCTGTACTTATGCCCCAAGGATTTAATAAACGTTGCTGACAGCTATTCAGTAAATGATGACGAAATGCACTAAACAACTCTTTGTCTGCAAGATGTTGATGTTCGTTGAACCACTGCGCAATATCAATGCCGTGATCGTAATACTCGCGGTTCCAATTAACCCCTGTGATGGGATCAAAGCGTCCTAAAGTAAATTCACCACTTTTTTGGTTAATACCTAAAGGGTTGGCTAGTGGCACACAATGAATATCACCCAACACAGTATAGTCTTTTAACAAGGTCATCAGCTGATGTATCACTGCGTTACCTTGTACTTCAGCCCCATGAACATTGGCTTGAATATATACACTAGGCGCAGCAGAATCTTCGCCAATAAAGCTAAACAATGGCGCCGTTAGCGCCTGGCCTGTGGCTAACTCACCCACCTTAACATTAGCGATTGTCGGTAAAGAATCCTTTCCTGTTATAGCGTTCACTGATGACATAAATACCATTTATCCGTTATTCAAATAGATTCTGATGCAAAGCATTAACCACACCGGCAGCTTCAGATTCATCAACTAAAACACATAAGTTATGCGGGCTAGCACCTTGACAGATCATCCGTACATTATGCTTCTCAAGCACAGAAAAGACTCGACTACAAATGCCGGCAGTTGAAGCTATCTGGTTACCAATGATAGCGACCAAAGCTAACTTGTCTTCGACTCTGACTCGACAGTTTTCCGATAATTCTTGCAACAGTGATTCGCTCAATAAACCTTGGCCACTAGAATCAGATCCCGTTTGGTCGAGGGTTAATGATACGTTTACTTCTGAAGTCGTAATCAAATCAACCGAAATTTTGTGCTTAGCAAGCGTTGCAAATGTGTGTGCTAAAAAGCCCTGAGCATGTAGCATTTGCAAACTATGTAGATTTAATAAGGTTTGGTCTTTTCGTAAAGTGACTGCGCGATAAACCGGCGCGTTTTCTACTTGATGACGGATCCAAGTACCGCCCTGTTCTGGCGCCTTACTTGACCCCACAAATACCTGAATTTGTTGACGTACAGCAGGAAGTATCGTGGCAGGATGTAACACTTTAGCGCCAAAAGTCGCCATTTCAGCGGCTTCATTAAAGCTAATTTCAGGAATTGGACGTGCATTAGGTGCTAAACGAGGGTCGGTCGTATAAATGCCCGCAACATCGGTCCAGATTTCAACGGCATCGGCTTTTAATGCCTCAGCTAATAATGCTGCAGAATAGTCACTACCACCTCGGCCTAAAGTCGTTGTATTGCCCTCTTCATCGGCCCCGATGAAACCTTGAGTGACGATCACTTGCTCAGCAAGTAAAGGCAATAAGTGAGTGGTGGCTAAAGTCGAAATTTGCTCAATTTTAGGCTCAGCTTTACCAAAATGACTGTCAGTTCTTAATACTTGGCGAACATCAAAAGCACTTGATGGTGTGCCTTTTTGACGAATTACCGCTGAAAATAACAATGAAGAACATTGCTCTCCCATGGACAGTAATTCATCGATAATTGATTTACTTCTATTAAGGACTAAATTATCACTTAACACCGACATCTGGCTCAACAGCTTGTCGATAATCGCTGCTACATCTTGGGGACGTGCGAGTTTATCAACAATGTCATATTGAATTTGAGCAATTTGAGTCAGTAAGCTTAAACGGCGTTGATCGTTTACATTGGCTTGGGTTAACTCAACTAATAAGTTAGTCACACCGCTAGAAGCACTGACAACCACAACGCGAGTATTTGCATTAGCAAGGATGATATCTGCACAACGATTCATGGCCTCAAAATCAGCAACTGATGTTCCACCGAACTTAGCAACTACTATACTCATAGTGAGACCTCCGTAACAACTGACGGATTTTGGACTAAGACTGATTGGGCTGATATTTGTTGAGTTGAATAGCGATTAAATAATTGAAATGTGTTACTTAAAAACATGATTACACTCCGAACTTACTACGTTCGAAGAGCCTGGTGCAGTGATAACGCACCCTTAAAGAAGGGAAACAGCAATCTTTCACCAGAAGCTCTCCACCAAAAAATAGGTGACAATCGTCAGGATTCAACCTAAGCGACCGATATAGGATGCAACCAAGCATGGCAAATATCTCGGCGTTAATCTCCCTCATAAGCTGTCAATGGAATTGGCTTTCCTCGAACTTATTACCTAGCTAACGCTCCTCTTCTGTTTCTTCCCTAAGGAAGAGAGTGAAAAATACCAAAAAAGAACCACCTAAGTCAATTCAGAGTTGTCATAAACTGACTAAATAACACTATGCGGTAAAAGAGACACTGAAGCTCTAACTTTAGAATAAAAGCGGTTTTAAGCACTTAGATCAATTTTATTGATATAAAACAGCCATAAAGAGATAGGAATCATAGATTTTAGAAAGGAATATATTACGAGTATGAGCAATATGAATATTACTAAAGAACTCTTTCGGCGACGATTGGATAAAAGATTAGCTTTAGCATCTAACTAACCGCTATTGGGCAAGGATAGCTGAATAGCGTTTAGTAAAATCAGCAACTATTCTTCGAATCATATTAGCAACCACTCTTGATGAAATAAGAAGAAACAGCTCGCTGTCGCTAATCATGTAAATCGGGCAGCTCATTGACGACTTTAGATCGCTTACCAAACTCTCCTATTAACACTTCTTTATCGGGTGCATCCCCACATGCCAATAATGATAGAACACCATTATCCACATAATAAATCGCATGCTGCTTAAATTCCCTGCCTAAATCCAACGCTTGTTCTTTTTCGATAAATACCGCCCAACTCTTTTCCATATGGGATAAATCAGGCGCTGCGCCAATTAAAGAACGATAAGGACTGTTATATTGTTGAATCTTTCGTTGTAGCTTTCCATCTAACAACCGATTTTGACAAGGGGCTAATATGCTCCCAAATGGATTATGTGCAGTGATTATTGCGAATGAAAATCCATCAGAAATGCGCTGTGTTAGTAAAAAATGGGTTCCCTGATACTTGCACCAAAGACTATCAATTAAATTATCCATCATTCAATATTCTCAATTTAGACCGATTCAGTGTAGCAAAGCAATACTTGGCACAAAAGCTCATGTGACTTAAGTCACAAGAACAATATTTAAATTAAACCATAAAATCAACAGCTTACCTAAAAAATCAATTTTGTAACAATTCTACTCTGTAAATTTGTTAACATTTCATTTGTTAACAAATGCCTAAAACGAGTACAATAATCACCACTAGCTAGATTTTGCTACATAACACTAAGATGTAACACAAGCGATTACATTTAACGGGGATTTAAATTTCCGATAAATGTCCATGCTTTTAAATGTGTTCTATATTGTTAGTAATGTATTAAATGTAGAACAAAATTAGATTGCTAAGGAACTTTAATACGCAATTTAATCTCTTAGTTTATATAAATCGTTTGTTTAATAGATCTTTTGACTGATTGTGAGTTTATCAATGCTCAGCATACAATCTAAATATTGATTTTTTATGATCACATTTATGTCACGTATAACTCGTTGAAGTAGTGCGGTAATGAATAAGTGCAATAAACAGAGTTTATATAAGATAGCTAGTCATGAAGCGTGTTTTGTTCAGGGCAGACATAGATAAACACCTATCGTGAATTTATAAAATTATCGGCGTTTTCATAGCTATATAACGCCACAGCCCTAGTGCTACATGACTAGAATCAAATTGTTTTTAATTTAGGTAAATAACATGCAAAACCCACACATTCTTATTGTTGAAGATGAAGCTGTAACCCGTAATACTTTACGTAGTATTTTTGAAGCCGAAGGGTATGTAGTAACTGAAGCAAATGATGGCGCAGAAATGCACAAAGCCATGCAAGATAATAAGATTAATCTTGTTGTTATGGATATCAATCTTCCTGGTAAAAACGGTTTATTATTAGCGCGCGAACTTCGTGAAATCAATAATATTGGCCTAATTTTCCTAACTGGTCGTGATAACGAAGTTGATAAAATTCTTGGTTTAGAAATTGGCGCTGATGATTACATCACTAAGCCATTTAACCCACGTGAATTAACTATCCGTGCTCGTAACCTATTAACTCGCGTAAACAGTGCTGGCGCTGAAATCGAAGAGAAAGGTTCTGTTGAATTCTACCGTTTCAATGGTTGGAGCTTAGAAATCAATAGCCGTTCTTTGGTTAGCCCACAAGGTGAATCTTACAAGTTACCTCGCAGCGAATTCCGCGCGATGCTTCACTTCGTAGAAAACCCAGGCAAAATCTTAACTCGTGCTGACCTGTTAATGAAAATGACTGGCCGTGAGCTTAAGCCACATGACCGTACTGTTGACGTAACAATCCGTCGCATCCGTAAGCATTTCGAAAGCTTGCCAGATACGCCAGAAATCATCGCGACTATTCACGGTGAAGGCTATCGTTTTTGCGGTAACTTAGAAGACTAAATACTTCAACTCTAATGAGTGAGCCGTTAATTTGTTAGTGGCAATTTCAAAAGAGTACAAAAAAGCCAAGTCAGTGACTTGGCTTTTTTTATGTCATTTTTTCGCGTCTTTCATGTGCTACTTACGACGGTTTTGAGTAATTAACTGCCGGACAGTTAATATGAATACCCAGGCCACAATGATATTAAGGCCTATGAGAATAAGCGCCCAGGTCATTATTTAAGCTCGTTTTCCAAAAATGCAGCTAACGATTTATATAAATGATTTCTAACTTTCTCACCGCGCATAGAATGCTTAGAGCCAGGATAATCCATCATTTGGAATAACTTACCTTCATCTTGCAATGCTTTATAGACTCTAGTGCTATTTTCAAACAACACATTATCATCAGCCATACCGTGATACATCATGAGCCCTGACTGATAATTTTCCACATAAGGTGTAATGCTGCTGGCATCATAACCTTGCTTATTACTATCAGGATGTCCCATATATCGTTCTGTATAATGAGTATCGTACAAACGCCAATCAGTCACTGGAGCGCCAGAAATAGCCGCTTTAAAATAATCCGGCGCTTTAAACTGACTCATCAATGCCATATAACCACCGTAACTATGACCATAGATAGCAACGTTATCACCATCAATGAAAGCTAAGGTACGTAAGTAATCAACACCGACTTTTTGATCGTTAACTTCTGCATCACCCATGTTTTGATAAATAACATATTCAAATTTAGTGCCGCGATGCGCTGAACCGCGGTTATCTAATTGAAATACAGCAAAGCCTTGTTGTAATAAGTACTGAGTGAAGTAATCCGCTTCACTCCAGCTGTTTACGACTAATTGCGCATGGGGTCCGCCGTAAACTCTCACAACAACGGGATACTTCTTAGCCGCATCAAAATCGGCAGGTTTAAATAAGCGATACTGCAGCGCTTGACCATCTTCTGCTTTTAATTCACCAAAATCTGGCATTTGCCATAAACCAGCAAAGTCATATAAAGGATGCGTTTTATTAACTGCATTCTCTTCAACCCACATTAGTTGCTTACCGGTTTCACTGTGTAAACTCACTTGTGGCGGCTGCTGTAAACTGTTGAAATAATCTAAATAAACAGGTTTATTATCAGCAAAAACGGCTGAATGCATTCCTGCTTTTTCTGATAGTTTCTCAATCTTGTCACCACTTAGCGAAACACGATATAGGTGACGCTCTACAACAGTATCTTTACGGCCAGAAAAATACACCCAACCGTCTTTTTCATCAACAAACTCAATAGCATCAACAGCCCATTCACCTTGAGTCAGTTGCTTGATCGGTTTGCCGTTAAGATCAAATAAATAAAGATGATTAAAGCCATCACGCTCAGATGCCCAAATAAAGGCTTTCTGCTGCTTTAAAAAGTGTAAATCATCATTAAGATTTACCCATGCTTCACTGCGTTCTTTGATAACCGTTTTAGCTTTGGTATCTGAACCTAATTCGACAATGCGTAAATCTAATGCTTGTTGATTACGACTTTGCCATTGAAATGACAAGTGGACGCTATCAGGTAACCACTTAACTCTCGGCAAATAAATATCTTTCTCGTTACCTAATTCAATCCATTGAACGGCTTTAGATGCTAATTGAATAACACCTAATTCAATTTCAACATTGGCTTTACCTGCGTAAGGGTAACGTTGTTCAGTTAGCTTGATACCATCAGCATAAATTTCATTACGCGTAACGAGTTCAACACCAGATTCATCGATTCGGGTAAAGGCAATTGATGACTCATCAGGAGACCACCAATAACCGGTCATGCGGCCCATTTCTTCTTGAGCAACAAACTCAGCCATACCGTTCTTTATCGGCCCTTTACCATCGAAGGTTAGTTGGGTCAGTTTTTCATTGGCTAACTCAAGCACGTATATATTTTGCTCTCGCACAAATGACACGTAACGCCCTTTTGGCGATAACCGTGCATCAGTGACAAAACCTTCACCGGTATTCAGTGCCACCGCTTTTTGATTAGCAATAGTATAAAAATACAATTTACCGGCAGCTGGAATCAATAGTGCTTGGCTGTCTTCAGCCCAAAAGTATTCCATGATCCCTTGACCATAAATACGCTGACGTTCACGACGAGCTTTCTCTTCATCAGATAATTCACCAGAAGCAAGCTTGTCGGCATTAAGCAACATACTGCGCTTGGAGGTATTAATATCCATTTGCCACAAATCATAAAAATGTTGATTGTCTTCACGACTAGCAAGATAAGTCACAACTGAGCCGTCAGGTGACAGTTTTAATCCTCTAGGGCTAGCGCCGGCAAGCGCAGGGGATGCGTGAATTCGTTCGATAGTGAGCGGGGTTTTATTACCAGTCATTTTCATAGTTGAGGCCATTACATGATCAGAAACAAGTGAACTAGCAAATACTAGCGGTATGGCCGACACCAAAGACATGGCGGTCGATTTCCATTTATTATTCATTATCAATCCTTGCGAAAAAATCAAAAGTTTGTATTTATTCTTATTATTATTTTTGTTGTTATTTTTATTGCTGCAGATAATTAATTAACTAAAAACCAACTTCCGAGCGGTATTTGCTCCGAGTTTATAACAAATCAACCGTTTGTCATATAAAGCTCATCTTATTCACGCTGTAATATGACCAAATCTAAGGTATTATCGTTGGCAATAAAATAGAACATTCACCACTGGTTACCGACCTTAACCTCTACTGTCTTAGGAACAAGCATGCAAACTTTGACACAAACCCTTACAAATCAAGCTGTATCAGCCTCACTTTCTCAGCTAATCCTTAGCCTAGCCGATTGCTCAAAAGCCATTAGCCAAGCAGTCCGTCATGGCGCTTTAGCTGGCGTGTTAGGCGCTACTGACCAAGAAAATGTCCAAGGTGAAACCCAAAAGAAGTTAGATGTCATTACCAACGATATGCTCAAAGATGCGTTAAAAGCTGAAGGCAACGTTCGCGGCTTAGCTTCTGAAGAAGAAGATTATGTCGTTGAAGTAAACAAAGATGGCGAGTACTTAGTCTGCTTTGATCCACTTGATGGTTCATCAAACATTGATATTAACTCATTGGTTGGTACTATTTTCTCAGTGCTTCCAGCAGGTGAAGGCGAGTTTAACGAGCATAGCTTTTTACAAAGTGGTCGTAAGCAAGTAGCTGCGGGCTACGTGCTATATGGCCCATCAACCATGATGGCACTGACTACAGGTCAAGGTACGCAGTTATATACTTTAGATCCTGACAGCAATGAATTTTTATTAACGACGCCAGAAGTGAGCATCAGTAAAGACACTGCTGAATTTGCGGTAAACATGTCAAATCAGCGTTTTTGGGAAGCACCTATGCAAACCTACGTTGCTGATTTATTACTAGGATCAATTGGTCCTCGTGAGAAATCATTCAATATGCGTTGGATTGCTGCAATGGTTGGTGATGTACATCGCGTTTTATGTCGCGGCGGTATCTTCACATACCCTACCGATAACAAGAACCCTGAGAAGCCATACAAGCTGCGTTTAATGTATGAAGCTAACCCAATGGCATTACTTGTTGAACAAGCTGGTGGCAAAGCTTCTACAGGCTATGGCGATATCCTAGATATCGAGCCTTCTGCTATTCATCAACGTGTTGCCGTTATCTTGGGTAGTGCCAACGAAGTTGATACTTGCTTGAGCTACCATGATGTTGATTACAGCGAAGAACCTTCGATTGATTAATTGTCATTTTCTCGTATTGATTCAATTCATATTGATACAGTACTGAGACAAGAAAAAACCGCCTTATGGCGGTTTTTTATTGCTTAATATTTAGTTTAAATATATCTAATTATCTTCAAAAATTGCGGCTATCTTTCACTTCCCACTGTTAACTCTCCCAGCTAAACTTCTCATAACTCGGTATAACCAGCTCTATTTGTGGGTTTTGTCTAAGTTGCTCGTTCATAATATTAATATTTTTTTGTAACTGAACGCGAAATTTCCACACTTCAGTAGCGATAATAGAGAGTTCAGTTGAATCTTTCTGCGTGCCCCCTCTCACGTCTTTCCATACAGGCCGGAGATAATCAAAAGCTTGCTTCAAGCGCGCGACTTGGGCTTGTGTAAAATCAGATAACTGCTCTGAATCAATGACAGGCAAAGGCGCAACTTTTCCAACGTAACTAAAGTAATCAATATACTCATCAAGCGGCACGCTATCCCCACTTTGCCAAATGGGCACCGTTTCACGATTTAAAAGCTTACTAGTTTTAGGATCAACAACTAATACCGTTGGCGTACCAAAATAAGCTGGATACCCGAATTGTTGTGCTATAGCGTGGCGGTCTTCAAAGTATTCAACGTCAATAAAGACCGTTTCAAAACGTTGCTTCAACACTGTTTGCATTTTGGGATCAGAGAATTTACCTGCTAAACCACGACTGTCATGGCACCACTGTGCTCCCAACACGACCAAGAGTAACTTCTGCTGCTGTAATGCCTTTTCCTGAGTTGCTGCAACTGTTTCGGGGTAATTAGCATCTGGTGTAAACGTGTATTGTGGCAATGCATCAGCATGATGTGCAGATTGACAGCCTGTCATCAATAGACTGCCGAGTAGTGTAAATATAAGAAGGTGCTTCACTGAGTGTTCCTTGTTAGAGAAGAGCTAGGTATAAATTAAATCGCGCATACAAAAAAGCCTGCAATTGCAGGCTTTTATATTAAACAGTTTAGTGAGTGATTAACAATAGCAACTATTTAGACTTCGAAAACGCGCTACGAATTAGCATCGACCTGATGTGGTTTTTCAGTTTGGTCTACAATCGTCAATACCGCAGTATCGCCAACCACATTACAAGAAGTCAGTACCATATCAATGATACGATCCAATGCCGCTACAATAGCGAATGCTTCCACAGGTAAACCCAGTTGATAAATCAGTACACCAATCATCACCATTCCACCACCGGGAACACCACCAGCACCAACAGACAATAGGAATACACTGAATAACAATGATGGAATCTGATCTGCTGTTATCGGCATACCAAAGGCGTTAGCAACAAAGAAAATGGCAATAGTAATGTAAATTGATACTCCGCCCATGTTCATCGTTGCCCCTAATGGAACACCAAAACCCGCGACTGCACGGCTGACATCTAACTTGTCAGTTAGCGTTCTCATCGTCACAGGAATGGTTGCATTCGAGCTTGCTGTAGAAAGCGAAAATAAGATTTGTTCTTTAGTTTTAGCACGGAAAGTTGATGCTGATACTGGCGTAAAGACCCCTACAGCAGTCGGGTACACCACAAATATCCAGAACAATAACAGTGCAAGAATAATCACTAGGTATTCAACCACACTGACAAAAATGGCAGGCTCTAGGGTTGCACCTAACTTGAACATTAAAGCAAACACACCAATAGGCGCTAAACTCATCACCACGGAGATTAAGCGCATCATGATTTTGTTTGCTGTTTGGAAGCCTTTTACAGCACCGCTAACCGCTTCGCCCATTGATTTAATCACGCCACCTAACAGCAATGCCATGAAGATCACTTGCAGCATGTTGCCTGAAGTGAATGCCGAAAATGGGTTATTCGGAACAATGCTAACAATCAGTTGCATTAAGTTTGGTAACTCAGTGGCGGTAATTACTGTGCCAACGTCGCTAGACATATCGACGCCTTTACCTGGTTCAATCAGCATAGCGACTGCAAATGCCGCCAAGATTGCCACTAAGGTATTAATAATATAAAAGCCAAATGTCTTACCACCCAAACGGCCAAAGCTTTTTAAATCCTGTAGCTCACAAACGCCACAAACAATACTCACAAAAACCAATGGCACAACGAGCATCATGATCATATTAACGAACATGGTGCCAATTCCACTGGCAGTATTGACTAAGGTTTCAGAAAAAAAGCTCACATCAGCTAAAGCAAACTGAACAATGCTACCCAGTAGCACACCTAAAAATAACCCGATAAAAATTCGAGTAGACAATGATTTGGTCATAAGTTCTCGTGTTCCTAGTGAAAAGTCGGCTTTAGTACTGTTTATTATTCGCGACAACGTTTAATTGGCTGCACCATAAAATTAGTGTTGCTGGCGACAAAGAAGTACTAAAAACGACTGAAATTTAATTTTAGTTATTTTTACGTCGTGGATACTGAGACAAGATGCAACATATTACAATGTTACAGATCAATAAGTTGGGCAGTGGTTTGAATAGTAAAATTTACAACCACCAGTAATAACTTGATAATAAACAATTTTATCTAATAATTATTTATTATTAATTACTCTATAGTTTCGAAAACCAAAAAACACAAAAACAACAGCATTAAGTTCTAAAAAAAACAGACAATACAGTGATGCTCACTGGCCGTTTAGGTGTTCATTCCGCGATAAACTAGCAAACTGCTTAGTCGCAACATTTATTTCTAAAAAGCGACAAGCTAGAATGTTAACCACAGCTTCAGCTCAGTAACCTTAATCAAACAAATTCGTTAATATCATCTACATAAAAAAGCGACTAGGCATAAACCTAATCGCTTTTTTTGTATGCATTAAATCAACCACCACTTAATTTAAGCTAACCACAGCTCCACATCAGAGATCATGAAGTTACCGCTATAAACAGGATCAGGATGACCTATGGGCTCAAGTTCAAAATAGGCTTTATGCTCGTCAGGTAAACCTTCGTAGCCGCCAATCACTTGATAAAGCCAATTCTCAGATGCCCACTGCAACTTATTCTCTTCTAAATATTCCAATGCTGATTGTCGAACCCCTGAATCAATCACAGCGCAGAAATACTCATCAACGGCTAACTTAAGAGGGTTATCTGGAATATCAAAATCTTCCACTTCACCCACCGTCATTGACACATCGTGCTCACGCACTTTAGGCGGCAATAAATCACGACTAATGGCTTTTATTTTCGCCACAGTTTCTAGCAAAATAAGTTCATGGCTATCATTGCTAACATCAACACTGGCAGGCTTGATAACCGCTTCTGCACAATTGAACAAATTCGGCACAAATTTGTGTGCTACATGATCGTCAGGCTGATAATCAGGATGTAAATCGGTGTGCAGTAAAAAGCCCTTTAATAATCGAGTACGTCCCTGAATTTGGCGGAATCGACCCAAGAGTTCTAGTAAGCGCCCTTGTACTGCACTGATTTCCTGAATGCACTGACTCAAGGTTTCTTGAAGATTGGTAACCAATAAGCGTCTCAATTCACGTATATCGCCAGCAATATCACTGAGTTCACTAAACTGGATCATTTCTAATCCATTGAGTAATTCAGATACCTGACTTTGGGCTAATTCATTTTCACGAATTTTAGCGTTAATACTGCCAACATAGCCAAATTCATTGTTAATTCTCCCCCACAATACGCGGATTGAATAACGTAGGCTGTCAGTAAAGCTATATACATGTTCATTTAGGTCAGCTAAATAAGCTTCTGCAGCGCTATAGTCAATGTTGTGTCTGGCTTCTTTATAGTGGTCCGCCAAGGTTTTTATGGTGCTAAGCGCCGAGCCAACATTAGAATCAATTTGACGATTGCGCTCATCACTTAACGCCTCTTCAAGTAAAGCTCTCACTGAACGTTTTAACCGCAGCTCTTCATCGGGTTCAGGTCGCCATAAAATGCCACTCTTTTTGAGCTTTTCAATCACTGCGCCATCATGGGTTTGCTCACTGATAGAGCCCGCAAGATAGGCATCCATAACCACATCAGAATGACGGCTTAACTGCTTAAGTAGCTTAACCCCCGCTTGATGTAAATTATTACTCATCGCGATCCCCTAATGTTAAGTTTTTCATAAAAATCCCTCTCATTAGCTTGCTCACATTAAATCTCTTTGAGTCGCCGTTTCAGCTTGCGCCTCTAGGCTTAACCCTTCAGTTTCATCAATAAAGCGGATCACTTCATACAAATAATCGAGTTTACCGGTGGCGATATAAATCTGTTTTTCAGTATTTGGCTTGATCAAATAGCCCAACTCAACTAACCGTTTAAATACCAATTTAATTTGGTTATCGGCATTACTACTGGTTGAACCGAATAGGCGGTATTGGCTCAACTTAGCCAGTTGCTCCATAAACGCTGGCGTATCTTCGATTCGGGCTTGAAGTTCGGTTAACCGTATCGGTGCGCCTTCACTTAAAGGCGCATCTTGGCCGCTACTTTCTTGGACTAACACCAACCATTCAACCAAGGGAATTAACGCTGAACAAATATCTTTAAACTGACTAGATATCACTTTACGTTCTTGCTCACCCAGTTGTTGATAACCGCAAAAGAACACATCGCCTTCTGCCGCAGAAGAAATGGTGCGGTTTATTTGATTCAAGTACAGCTCAACTTTCTCAAAAGTGGAACTGCTTTTAAGCGCACGCCAGCCATCTTCATTGGTGGTGCGACAAATAAACTCCCCCCGTAAAAGCTGCTCGATTAACATGCCAGTGCCAACCAATGTTGTCTCAGTAGTTTCTATCATGTCAGACATTAGATGACTTCCTTATTGGCATGTTGATTTAAGCGTGCAGCAAGCGGGTTAGCTTTAGGTTTCACAACCTGCAATTTTTTGGTTTGTTTATTAATAATGTAACGATTAGCAAACAAGTTCAGTACTTCTGATTCGGGGTTTGGGAACGCCCCTAATACACTGATATTGTTATTGACACAGGCATCAAATATCTTCTTCACGTTAGTGTGATGCAATGTGCCTAATTCATCGATAGGCCAATGGATAGTGACGTCTGCTTTGCCCCGTAATAAACGGGTAAAGGCCAGTAAGAACTTACACAAGATCAAATATGCCATACCGTGACTTGAAGATTCATTAAGCTGTCTGTCAGTGCGAATAATTAAGTCACTGTTACCTTCTTTTAATCGCAGTTCGATTTCTAATAACTTAGCAATACCACCGCTCAATGCTGAACGGCCAATAATATCTAACGCACGGCGCATGCTTGAGGTGTAATGCTCATCAGGAAGCTGACTAAAGCCATCAGCTTTCCATTGCTTGAAGGCTTTAACGAACACTTCAAGTTCAGGCCAAAACTCTAATTCACTAATGCGAGAACGAATTTTAACCGCAGATTCTGATACCCCATCAAGGAACAATTCTTCACCGACTTCTCGAGTAATACGCGCACTTTGTGAGGCGATACGTCTGTCGATATCTGCTAATACATCGTAATAAGCGGTTAAGTCGATACCAAAAATACGCCCTTGTTCACGAATGGCCATTAATGATTGCGGCACCATCACATTCAATAGCTGCTCAAGTTGTGGCACTAACTTGCGGTAATCCAGTAAACGAATGCCTTTATCATTGGTGAAACTCGATTCATCACGAGCTCGCTCCCAAAATTCAGCTAAACTCGAACCTGATTTGCTGGCGATAACTGAATCAAAGTGCTCAACGTATTGCTTAACAGAACCCAATAAATAATCACGTTGCAGTAATAACTCTTCGCCTTGTCTTAAACGTTCCCCGATGCCACCAGCGGCTTCATCTTTACTTGGAGGTAACTTAAGGTCAGCCAATTTACGCATCACTGCGCGTAATTTAGTGAGATTTTCAGAGGCTTCAACTTGCGCTGCATCTGATGCCTTCTTCCTGGTTTCAAGGCTTTGCTTACGCTGCTTAACGTCAGTGGTTTTATTGGCAAGTTGCTGCTCAAACTCTAGTGCAGCTTGCTTCACCTTAGATAAATCAGTTTGCAGCTTAGGCTTAGCGATGAGCCATGCATTTTGATACCAATGATCATATCGCAGCACATCACTACGACGCTTTTCAGCATCACTAATTTGGGTTTCTAATCCACGTATTTTACCTTTAAGAGTCACAATTGCCGCTTCATCAACCCCACGAGATTTAAGCTCATTTTTGTACCATGTCTCACAAGCTTTTTGCTCTTGCTTGGCATTAGTTCGGCGGGTGTCGATATTGGCTTTGATTTGCCCAAGCTGATTATCTAAAGCACCGACAACATCTTGCCAATAGGCATTTTTTTCCATGCGCGCTTCAAGTGCTTGCTCTTTTTGCTCTGTTAGCCAATCTAAGTGCTTATTGTGTTGCTGTTTTAGCTCGCCTTCTAACTGAATAAGACGTTTACTTGCATGGGCTTTACGGTCAGATAACGCTTGATTGATTTGCTGTTGTGAACTGCGCTTTTCATCAAATAAACGACGCACATCTTCTCGGCTATTTTTATAAGCTGTACGGGCGAAGGTGAGATCTTTATTGAGAATATCTAATTGATCGTTAATGGCGACTAATTGATCTTCATTTTCAGCTTTTAACTCTTCAGCTTGTGCTAACGCCTCTTCAGCCTTAGATAAGCGTAAACGTAAGTCTTGTTCTGAAGCGGCATAATCAGGGACATCGATCGCTTTAAGATCTAAGCCAATCCCAAATAAAGCCTCACCATTGGTGTCTGCAACATGGGGATGTAAGTCAGTACGGTGTAATAACTCTGGCGCTATGACCTTACCGAAGCTTTGCTCCCAACCTGGTGATTCTTTGCGAAGGAACTCTAATAACGTATGAGACTGAGGGAATAATATACCTTTGACATCGTCAACATCAGCAAGACGTTCGTTGACTCTCACACTGGCGATTCGAAGTGCTTCACTGACTTGATCGCGTTTGGCGCGCAGTTTTCTTTCTTCAATTGATAAGCGATCAACTTTTTGATTACAGTTTTCCTGATCTTCATCAGCGCGACTAATACGCTCATCAAAAACTGCTAAGCTCATTTTCTCTTCTTCGGTGTAAGTGACGCCATCAACTTGATGTTTCAATTCACCTTGAGTGAGTTTTAGCTTAAATTCCTGTTCAGCAAATTGTGCTTTACCAGCATCGGTTTTTTCACGCCATAGCGTCTCTAGCTGCGTTAAGTCGTTATTTGCTGACTCACGCTGTGCATCACAGTTTTCACGACTATCATCTTGCTCTTGATGCAATGACTCTAGTTCACGATGTAATTGTTCGGCAATTTTACTGCGACGCGTACTGTAAGCAGCTTCAATATCTTGGTGCTTTTCAGTTTGTAACTTATGACGCTCAGATAAATTTTCAAGATCGCTACGCCAATTGTCTAAACTGTCTAAATCCGCTTTAGCTTGCTCAATATCGGCATTTAAAAAGCCTTCATATTGATCTTCAATAGCATCAAGTTCAGCTTCATATTTGCGGGTATCACCTTGTGCGAATGATAGCTCTTGGCTTATTTCATCGCGCGCTTCTTTCCACTCTTCATCGAGTAAACGCAGTTGCAAGCTAGCATCTTTAGATTCATTTTGATTGTTTTCTTGGCGCTCAGCTTCAAAAGTCTCATCACCGCGATAGCCTTTGGCTAAACTACCTAGACGTAGCTCGGCGCTCAGTAACTGGTTAAACTCTTGTTCTAGCTTTTCAAATTCTGGACGAATTTGTTCAAAACCTTGGACTAACTGACTCTCACGGATCCAGCTCTCAACTCTTTGTGGGTTTAATCGCGAAGTTGGCGGATTTACCCCGTCTTCTTCTAAAATGGCAGCAACCATCGATTTGACGGTTTCCATTTTGCCTTCTTTAGAATGCACCGCTTTCGCTAACTTTTCGATATGGCGCAGTGAATATTCACTGTCACATAATGAAAACTGATGCGCATAATTTCTTAGTTCAGACTTATTACCGCCCGTAGTTAATAAACTACGGTCATGCTGGATGATCGCGCGATACTCGCGAGTATTCAGCAAATTGGTATGCGGCACTGACTGACGTTTCATCTCACGGCCTAATTCAGCCATGGTATGACAAATAATGGTGTCGCCATTGCGGTTTTTCACATAATCATCAAGCTCAAAGCCTTTGGCAATAAAGCGGTAATTGACCCCTTTGCCGTCACCTGCTGATGCCATCAATGCTTGATACAGCTTGCCATCACTCTTTTTATATTCATAAATGATGTAGCTTGAATCGTGGGGTAAATACCAACGCTCAAAACTGTCACGTGTTGATGGCACAACTCGGCTAGGATACTCACCATAAAATACTGGCACTAATCGTTGCAGTGTCGTTTTACCTGAGGCATTGGTGCCACAAATATTGGTGTGTCCATCTAACTGAAGTTCAACAACACCTGGAAGGTGAGTATTAATTAACACTATTCTGATCAAGCTTGGCATTGGCATCCTTTTGCGTACAATCCGCAACGGCTAAAAACAAGATTTTAGGAAGTTTTCTCTTATGGACTATAAGTTAAATCAAAGCGCTTAATGAAGCAATTTTGCTTATAGAAAAGCATGAAATAATACGCTATTTCCATCAAATCCCTCGCCTAACAAAACAGCAAACAGTCTAACTCCGTTAAATTATTCCATTTGGAATATGCGATATTCCAAATTACTCAGCATGCTTTGATAGACTGCGGCAAATTTGTCCCCAAGTATTCTCACTCTCTATCTATTAATAGGCGCTCTTTTTCATATGGCTAAAGCTCATGTACTAACATCACTTTCCATTTTATGTGCGTTACCGGTGTCATTGTTGGTTAATGCCGATGATAAGCACCATGAAGACCCAACTAAAATTGTCACTAAAGTCGGTGTGGGCTATAACGATCAATTTACTTTTTCAGGATCGATCGGTCTTGATACTGCTCGTATGGTTAACGCACGTATTAATGATGATGGCAGTGAATGGAGAGTGGGCGGTTCTTGGCTGTTTGATTTTGGCATCATTAACTTTAATTTTAACCGTAATGAATATGATAACGATGCCAGCGCCAATGGTTACAGCATAGGTACTTTTATTCCGTTAAGTTATTTTGGCTTTTCCCCTGGAGGCTGGCAGATATTCCCCATGGCGGGTTACAACTACACTGATGGTGAAGTTGCTGAAGATGATGTGGTTGATGATAAAGGTTTTATTCTAGTACCAAACACCAGTCATGGTGCATACCTTGGTGCTTTTGCGATGAAACCAATAAGTGACAGTTGGACATTAATGGCATTTGGCGGCGGTGCAAGAGGCAGTGATAGTTACTCTAGCTATTGGGCTGGCGGTGGTGCGAGTTTTAAGATTGATAAGCAGCAATCATTCAACTTCTATGGCTTTATTTCCGAGAGTGATTACGGCAAAACCAATAAGGTCGGCATTTCTTATAGTTATGAATTTCAGTAACCGGCAACGAGTCCTAAGCTCGGAGCCAAGGCACTTAGCAAAAGCACCTAGTCAAATCACTTTGCTAAAGTAAAGCTGTAAAGTTCTGACGATCAAGATGCATACAACAAAAAGCCACCTCATGGTGGCTTTTTAGTTTCTATTTCTATTTATCTTGATTTCAAGCTATAGAGTAATCCGCTTAGTCGCTTTACCGACGGTCTGTTTCATCATTTTTTATAACTTAAACTGAGATGTAGCATTTGATAGCTCATCAGAGAATCCAAGTAATCCATCAGAGAGCTCTTGCACTTCTGCCAGAATATCTAATGTCTGTACAAATGACTCATTCATATCAACCACATTAGTACTGACTTGCGCTGCCACTGAAGATTGCTGCTCTGTTGCTGCCGCAATGTGGGTATTCATACTGTTGATACTCACGATTTTCTCTTGGATAGACTTAAGCACATCACCGGTTTCTTGGGCGTGTTTTTCATTCTCAGACGCTTTGCCAATGGCTACATCCATGGTACTAACAGAAGACTCCGCCGCCCCTTTAAGTCGAGTTAACACTTCTCGAATTTCTTTAGTCGCATCGGCGGTTTTTGATGCCAATGCACGAACTTCATCAGCAACCACTGCGAAACCACGGCCTTGTTCACCCGCTCTTGCTGCTTCAATTGCAGCGTTTAATGCCAGTAAGTTGGTTTGCTCAGCAATAGAGGTAATCACATTCAAAATTGAATTAACACTTTCAGTATCTTTTGCTAATTCATTGATAGACTCTGATGCAACTTCGATTTCAGCATTTAACTCTTGTGAGATATTGATCGTGCTGGCAACAACCGCTAAGCCGTTAGTCGCTTCTTGCTCTGCAACATCAGCAGCCTCTGCCGCTTGGCGTGCACTTTGGGATATTTCATTAACCGATAAGCCCATTTCTTCCATTGAATGCTGTACAGTTTTCGCATCTTGACTTTGCTTTTGTGTCGCTTGTGTAGCAATTCCCATACGTTCTTTTAAAGAATCGGCACTTTGTAATAATGGAGCTGTAACACTGACCACTTGCTGAATCGAATCAGCGAGTAACTTAAGGAAACGATTAAAATTACTTGAAACTTGCCCAAGTTCATCACGACCAGTCACATCCAATTGATGGCGTAAGTCACCTTTACCGTCAGCTAGCTCTCCTAGTGAATTAGCTAGGTTCCCAGCAGAGCTACTTAATGAGCGAGCAATTGATATTGTTGCGATGGCCATTAACACCAGTAAAGCAATACCAATAGAGAGCGTTAACACTAAACTACTTTCAGAACGCGCAACTGATTCTTCAATGGTATTGGTAAACTCTGCGACCTTGTCGGTTTTATACTGCTGAATGCCCATCATCAATTTGTCATAGACTTGAGTTTTTGTTGCAATAATTTGCCCGACTTTACTCATATCTAAAGTGCTATCAATCATGCCTTTAGCAAGATCATAGGTAATATCATTATATTGAGATAATTGTTGATTGAGCGTTGATAGTTTAGCCGATTGAGGATTATCTATTTCCATGAGGCTGTTGATATTTTGATTAAGTGACTTATAGGTTTTATTTGCGTTTTCGATAAGATCTTCATCAGCAAATGATACTGCCTGAGTGTAAAGTTCGTCTAAACGTTGCACATAAATAACATTTTGATTAGCCAATTCGACACGATTAGATACCTTGTCTTGCATAAAGCTCATGGTGTCGTTATTTTTATTAATTGACACGATACTTATTGTTAGATTGACGGCAAAAATAATTACTGACAAAACAAAAATTAATCCCACCTTTTTAAAGATAGACATATTACTAAACCAATTCATTTTTGCCCCCAAAGCACTCTGAAAAATTTAAGCCTAACCTTAATAAAGGATACGACTTTGGATAATCTACTATTTAGCAATACCATCCCAATTGTCATCAATCACTGATATATTTTTATATATGCAATTCTATTACTTATCCATACTATCGACTTAGATTTAAAGATCTTAAGTTAAAAGGCAATATTATTTCTAGATTTTGCTTTTACTTCATAGAGTTTGTCATCAGCAAGCTTAACTAATTGATCTCCATTAATCCCTTTTTCCCATTGAGCAATACCTTGGGAAACCGTGACAAATTCATTAATAATTGAATCAGGGTGAACGATTGCCAAGCGGTTAAGTTCGCTTTTCACTTTCTCAGCTATGCCAATGGCCCCCGCTAAATCCGTTTCAGGTAACAGAATAATAAACTCCTCTCCACCATATCGTGCACATACGTCTCTTGGTCGTTTGGCTTGCTCTTTCAGCATCGTCGCGAATACGACTAAACATTCATCACCGTATTGGTGTCCGATACTATCATTAAGCTTTTTAAAGTAATCAATGTCTAGAATAATAATGGATACCGGTAAGGATGTTCTTTCAGCATGTTGAATTTCTTGCTTAAGAATTTGATCAAAGTGACGACGGTTACTTAACTTGGTTAATCCATCAGTTAGTGCAAGTTGATTCAGTTCACACACTAAACGTCGATTTTCAGCATCTCTAAATACCGCTTTACGGAACCACTTCTCCATAACTTGCTGGCCAGAAATAACCACACCAAGAAAACAGAACAGTCGCAATGTAGGGAAGAACACTTCATCAGAAAATGAGTTAACTCTTACTATGGCAATATATACGCTGAGAATAACCACGACAAATAACAGTAAATTACGTTTTGGAAATAGTGCGACAGTAAAAGCAAAAATAAGTAAATGTAAAACAGTTTCTACTTTCTCTTGCGAATCCGGAGCTATCAGCAACAACAAATAACACAGCACTAGCCAGCAAACGAGCAGTAAGAAAGTAAACCGATAATAACTTGAATAACTTTTAGTCTTTCCCAACTTATCAATCGGAAATTTTTTAAAGCAGGCATAAAGTGAAACAAAGATTACGGGTAAAGTACTTATATAGGTAAGCCAAGCACTCATGACGGGGTTGTTGATTTGTTTAAATATCAGAATAACTAAACCTAAAACTAACGACAAGACTGCTAACCACCGACTACTTTTAGCCAGATATTGTTGAGTTTCAATGTGCAACAATTGCTCGAATGAAGGCGTTTTTTGTGTCATTAATAATTTCAGTCAGTATTCTATACTTTTGATTATAGCGATTATTTAAAAGATGATGCTATTAAATCATTTAAATAGCGAAATTTTAAATTACCGCTCTAATAACGGAAAATTAATGAAAAAAACAGCTAACGGATGATAGCTGTTTTAATTGAGTACTGATGTTTTACGCTAGATTGTTACGCTGCGACACTGTCGTTAGCTGTTTCAGTTTCTGCTATTTCATCTTCGCTGTGTCGAATGAGATAATCAAAAGCCCCTAAAGAGGCTGTTGCTCCACTGCCCATGGCGATAATGATTTGTTTATAAGCAGAATTAGTCACATCACCTGCGGCAAATACGCCTGATATGGAAGTTTGACCTTTGCCATCAACAATAATTTCACCACGATTAGTTAACTCTACAGTGTCTTTTAACCATTCAGTATTTGGCACTAAACCGATTTGAACAAAAATCCCCTCAAGCGCGACATTGTGTGACTCGTTAGTACTGCGATCGGTATAAGTTAGCCCTGTTACCCGTTTTCCATCACCCAAAACTTCGGTAGTCATAGCTTGAGTAATAATGGTGATATTGCCCATTGAATTGGCTTTACGCTGCAACACTTCATCTGCTCGCAAGCTGGTATCAAATTCAAGTACAGTAACGTGCTCAACAATATTGGCTAAATCTATTGCGGCTTCAATGCCTGAGTTACCGCCGCCAATAACCGCTACACGCTTACCTTTAAATAACGGGCCATCACAATGCGGGCAATAGGCCACGCCACTGCCTCGGTATTCTTGCTCACCAGGGACGTTCATTTCACGCCAACGTGCACCCGTTGCCAATAAAATCGTCTTACTTGATAGAATTGCGCCACTTTCAAGTTCGATGTCAAAACGATCACCGGATTTAAGTGAAAGTGCGCGTTGGTTATCCATAATATCAACGTCGTAATCTGTCACATGAGCTTCAAGATTTGCGACCAGTTTAGGGCCTTCCGTTTTAGAGACTGAAATAAAGTTTTCAATACCGACAGTTTCAGCAACTTGGCCACCAAATTTATCTGCCACGATGCCGGTTCTAAGGCCTTTTCGTGCTGCGTAAATGGCTGCAGATGCACCCGCTGGGCCGCCACCAACAACCAACACATCAAATTGTTGCTTATTGTTCAATTGCTCAGCTGTTCTTGCCACAGCATTGGTATCTAACTTATTTAAAATTTCCACCACACTAATGGCACCAACTGAGAATGGTTCGCCATTCATATATACCGTTGGTACTGACATGATATTACGGTCATTAATTTCATCTTGGAATAATGCGCCATCAATCATCACATTAGTGATATTAGGGTTAATTGCCGCCATCATATTCAGTGCCTGAACCACTTCAGGACAGGTTTGACAGCTTAATGACACGTAAGTCTCAAAATGAAACTCGCCTGGCAACTGTTTAATTTGTTCGACAATGTCATCTGCTAATTTTACTGGATGACCGCCAGAGTGCAGTAATGCCAAAACAAGGGAAGTGAACTCATGCCCCATTGGCAAACCTGCAAAAGTAATATTACTGCCAGACAACGGATTTACAATACTCATAGACGGTGTTCTTACGCCCTGCTTATCAATAACAGAAACTAGGCTCGATAAACTGGCAATATCCGCCGCTAATGCTGCAAGTTCTTGAGATTTAGGACTCGCGTCTGCAGATACGACAAGTTCAACTGGTCGTTTAAGGTTTTGCAGATAGGTATTCAGTTGATTTTTAATATTCGCATCTAACATACGTGTACTCCTAATGAATGAGGTTGAGCAAAAAATATCAACCTAGAACATAACAACGACTATCGATGTTATGTCAGGGGGACTAGGTTGATTGATGGAGAGGGTAATGAAAAACTTAGCTTACTCAGTGATGAGTTGAGTAAGCTAATGGAGCTAATAATGACTGTGGAGTTAGATTTTACCCACTAGGTCAATTGATGGTGCTAATGTTGCTTCACCAGGCTGCCATGCAGCAGGACAAACTTCGCCATCATGTGTTGCAACATACTGTGCGGCTTGAATTTTACGAACTAATTCAGATGCACTGCGGCCTATACCTAGGTCGTGAACTTCAGCAACTTTAACTTCACCTTCAGGGTTCATTACGAATGTACCGCGAAGTGCTAAACCGTCTTCTTCAATCATCACACCGAAATTGCGAGTAATTGCGCCAGTTGGGTCACCAATCATTGGGTAAGTAATTTTACCGATGGTGTCTGAACTTGAATGCCATGCTTTATGAGTAAAATGTGTGTCAGTTGATACTGAGTAAACTTCAACACCCATTTCTTGTAATTTAGCGTAATGGTCAGCCATGTCGCCTAATTCTGTTGGACATACGAAAGTGAAATCTGCTGGGTAGAAAAATACTACTGACCATTTGCCTAATAAATCTTGCTCGGTAACTGAAACAAAATCACCGTTGTGAAAAGCTGTTGCTGAAAAAGGTTTGATTGTTGAGTTGATAATTGATTGAGTCATAGTGTCGCTCCGAAATAGGTAAATTCTAATTAAGTGTTTGGCTTTATCCGTTTGATGGAATAGATAATAGCGATAACTTAGAATTAAATATAACGGATAAAAACTATCACCCTAATCGGTTTTTTAGAAATTGGAGGTAAAATAAAAGCCGACTATCTAAAAAACCGATAACCGACTCTTTTCTGGAACCTGTACTTACCTAGTTAGATAAACCAACATAATGCGGCTAGGGTGAAGATCACTCTTCCCATTGAGTAAAGCGAGTTAACGAGCGTCCCACAGGGTAATCAAGTTGCTGTGATAACTGCTGTAATTGCTGTTTATTATAAGCTGCACTGAAAGAGTTAGGTTGCTTACTGGCATAAATAACCCAATTACCACCACCGGTTAACGTCGCGTAAACATTGGCAAACTGCGCTGACAACACTTGCTTTAGTAATTCACTTTTACTGTGTTCTTTCCAACAATTGAGCACTAAGAAACCTTCAGCTTTAAGGCTTTTATGACAATGACCGATAAATTCACTGGTTAGCTGTTTTTCATCAACGCCCTGCTCGATATACATATCAGCAAAAATAATATCCACTTTCTTGTGGTTACCATTGATTAAAAACTCGCTACCATCCTGATGCATAACATTAAGCTTTTTACCCACTGGTAATTGAAAAAAGCGTTTGGCGACATCAATGACATCAGCTCTTAATTCAACAGTCGTTAACTTTATAGCAGCATCATAGCGCCTAAGCGCATGCACTAGGCCTCCGCCGCCCAACCCGAGAATTATGGCACTTTTGGGTTTGTTAAATAACAACACTGCTAACATTGCCTGAATATAGGTATGTTGAGGAATATGCGGCGCTGACTTTAGAATTTTACTTTGTTCATCGTTATCACCAAATGACAAGACCCGAAAATCACCATCATCTAAAACATAAATGGGGCCGATTTCGTCACTAACATGGTGCAACTGTTGATACTCTGACATTTTTTAACACTCTACGACTCGTCAGCTTTGACTTGATTACATCCCAGCTTGACGAATATATTTGCAAGCGGCCTAGTTTACAGTATAAATAGCCACTCTAAACGATATGTTTATTAACTTAACTCTGAATAGTGAATTAACGCCCATGAATACTCAAATATTGATTTGCTTCGGCTGCTTGGCAGTGTTTTTTTTCATCCAACACCAATTAAAATTATTGATTGATAAACAAGCACAAAAAAAACAGATTAATGAAGTAAGAAGCCTATTAGTTACCCGGCTAGTATCCTATTTATTATTTTTTATTACCGCGTCGATTATGGCGATTTCATTGGGATTGGGATATCAAGAAGTCTCTTTGTTCGTGTCATCAGCGTTTGCAGTGCTAGGCGTAGCCTTATTTGCTCAGTGGTCCATATTAAGTAATATTACCGCAGGCATTTTAATCTTCTTTGCCTGTCCGTATCGCATTGGTGACAAGATAAAAATTGTTGATAAAGATGAGGATATGACCGGGATTATTATAGAGATAAGTCTATTTCACGTTATTCTAAAGCGTGAGCAAGGGGATGTGATGACTTACCCTAATAGTTTGATGCTACAAAAAGCGGTAATCAAATTACCACATCAAGGGAAAGTCGCTGACGTTAATGCAGATAGTGCCAATAGTGTCGAAACAGTCATTGATGACACAACTCAAAAACTGTAAAGGTTTATGAAGCACATAAACCTTTAGTTATCCTAAAGCTTGGCCCTTATCCTTCTTGATAAGAGCTTGTGGAATAAAAGCTAAATATAATAGTCCACTTACGAAAGAGTACGTTTAAAAAAGGCTACCGCTTGCAGATACATTTGCAACGCAAGCGCAGCGTCGTAACGTTCACCTTCATCTCGCATAAAGGCATGCTGAGCATTCACTTCTTGCCAACTAAAATTGATTCCATGTTGTTCAAGGTTTTGATAAATCAATTTTCGCCCCTCACTTGATACATGTGGGTCTTGTTTACCAAATACCACCACAAGCTCACCTGCAATATCAGGTGTGCGCGTTAACGAATCATTATCTTGCTCGCAGGGTAAAGTATTTGAATGAATGTCTGTTGGATACAAACAAAAAGCCCCGCTTATATCTGCATTTAAAGCCGCCCTATATGCAAGATGACCACCAATACACACACCCATAGCACCAATTTTGAATGTACAAAAGGCTTGGCTGCGGGCAAAATCGATTAAAGCCTGAGTATCGGTATCATGCTGCTCTAAGGTTTTTGAAAATTTATCTTCGTTACCTTTATCTTTTCCCGCATCGTCATACTCAAGCACTGTGCCAATAGGGTTTAGCTCATGAAACACTTCCGGCACTAACACCACAAAACCATGGGAAGCTAAAATCGCAGCACTTCGGGCTATTGGTGCTGTTTGTTGAAAAATTTCAGAATAGAATATGATACTAGCAAACTGCCCTTCTGCATCTGGACGATACACATAAGTCCGCATATTGCCTGTTGGAGTGTCAATATCATGAACTTCTTTGGTGATTATCATATTCCCGCTTCCTTCTATTGGGCTAGTAGTTGCTTTTTCTAACAATTTATTTTGTTAACGGCTGATTTAAGAGCGATAGTTCTTGCTGACTGTTTTATTAGTACTGACTAGTTCAGCTTATTATCAGAGTGTTCACCGTTAAATAAATCAGTGACGTTTTTTAACGTGGTCTGCGCAATGGCATTTAACGCTTCATCGGTTAAAAAAGCCTGATGCCCAGTAAAAATAACATTATGACAAGCAGAAAGCCTTCTAAAGACATCATCTTGAATTATTTCATTGGACTTATCTTGGAAGAATAACTCTTTCTCATTTTCATAGACATCTAAGGCTAATGAGCCTAGCTGACCTGTTTTTAATGCTTCCATGGCATCAATTGCATTTAACAAACCACCACGGCTGGTATTTACCACCATAACGCCTGGCTTCATTTGTGAAAAACTTGAAGTTGATAGCAAGTGATGATTGTCGGCAGTCAGCGGGCAATGCAAACTAATGACATCACACTGAGGATATAATTCTTGCAGCTGAATATACTCGACACCTAAAGCTTCAACGGCAGGGTTTGGATAAGGATCGTAAGCGACAACTTTACAGCCAAAACCTAACAGAATTTTTATGGTCGCAATACCTATCTTGCCCGTTCCAATAACCCCTATTGTTTTACCGTGCATGTTAAAGCCAACTAGGCCTGTTAAAGCAAAGTTCGCATCTCTGGTGCGTTGATAGGCTTTATGAATTTTACGATTAAGAGTGAGCATCAATGCAATAGTATGTTCGGCAACCGATTCAGGTGAATATGCTGGTACATTCACCACTGTAATACCCAGTCGTTGAGCCGCATCTAAATCCACATTATTAAAACCTGCACAGCGCATTGCAATAATCTTAGTGCCACCTTTAGCAAGCTCAACAAGTACTTCCTCACACAAAGAATCATTTACAAACGCACACACCACTTCAAACCCTATGGCTAATTTTACCGTTTGCATGCAAAGGCGATAATCAAAGTATTCAATCTCGGCATTAAAATCTTTGTTCATGGCATCAAAATGTTGAATATCGTAGTGCTTGGCACTAAAAAAACCGATTTTCATACTCAAATCCTTTAAGTCTATTTTGTAGTAACGCACGGAATAAATGTTACTTTCTATTGGTACGAATAGCATTTCACTTTATGATTACATCATACCAATAATTAAGTTTTTGCTATAGATCTCTGTTCAATAGAGTGGTTCTTGATAAGCTAAAACTCTATTCACACCATAAATTTGTGTATTCTCATGTCAAATAAACAACAGCAACCCGTTTCCGAAGTTAAGTTTTGGATTCAACGGTTAGGAAAAACCACGCTAAGAGCGCTGCATATTGTAGGCGTCGTTGGCGCAGGTGGTGGAATATTATTAGGGATAGAGCAACACCTTTGGCTCACATATTGGATTCTGGCTATGAGCAGCGGTTTAGCCTTACTTGTGTGGGAAGTCGTTAGGGATTGGCGCTGGTTGATTCAACTCAAAGGTGTGCTGACCGTTTTTAAGGTCTTATTGTTATTCCTACTTATTCCAATGGACAACTGGAAACCTGAAATAATCATATTTATCATACTATTGTCTGTCATTGTTTCCCATGGACCAGCAGGTTTAAGGCATTATTCAGTGATACATAGAAAAGTAATACATGGCAAAAAAGAAATTAAAGGTTAATCTAGAGTTATATTTTGTAACTTTAAGGTTAAAGGATGTTCCCTTATCCAGAACAATATCGACTAGCAACTCCGCCACTAACCACCAGTTTTATGGTTTTTTGGGCTTTAATCAGCCATAGTATTTTTGCTGATGCGAGCCCTTTTGCGCTGTATCCTTTATTGTCGCTGTTTCCATTTGTGATATTGACCCACCTCTATTTAATCTGGAATGCTCAGGGGTTAACGCGTTTAGACCACAGTTTTTACGCCTTAGTGCACATACCATTAGCTTTTGTTGTGTGGACATTTACTATCATGCACGTCAACGGTAATGCCTTTTCTTAAAGAACGAAGACAGGCACTACACTGGTAAATGACAGACTTAATTGCGCTAACATGACTTGCACAAATGCAAAGTGATAGGTATCTTTGCCGCGCATTCAATATTAAGGCTAGACCCTACTCATGGCAGACTTTATCTACACCCCTCCGACAGATCCTTGGCTCGACATTATTCATGAAGATAAAGATATTATTGTCTTGAATAAGCCATCAGGCTTACTGTCGATCCCAGGACGTCAAGCCCAATACCATGACAGTATTTATAGCCGTGTACTTGAACGCTTTCCTAATTCACAAATAGTACACCGCTTAGATATGGCCACATCTGGAGTCATTGTTGTCGCGTTAAGACGCAATGCTGAACGAGAATTAAAACGTCAATTTAGAGATCGCGAAACCGCTAAAACTTACTTTGCAAGAGTCGCAGGTTTTGTCAGCCCGACCATTAAACAAGTTGATTATCCATTAATTTGTGATTGGCCTAATAGACCCAAACAAAAAGTCGATCACCTTGTTGGAAAGCCTTCACTAACCCATGTCGAAATCGTGAGTTATGCCAAAAAATCAACTTTGGTAAAGTTAACTCCCATTACAGGCCGCTCTCATCAACTTCGAGTTCATATGATGGCCATAGGTCATCCAATATTAGGTGATGGATTTTATGCGGATCCCTGGGCAAAAAGCTTATCGAGCAGATTATTGCTACATGCTGCGGAGTTGACGATAAAACATCCTTATCACCAAACTACTTTAACATTTAATGCAGAAGTCCCATTTATTGCGCCATTAGAGAATCAATAAAAAGCATCATTTAAAGCCATCACAGCTTAGTCAAAAGCTAATTATGAGAACTTTTTGATAGCCAATCGTCACATTTATCCGTAAATTAATGCCTAATTATAATTTAATTAGGCACTTTACTATGGAAACTCCATTTCAAAGAGATCAACTCGATAATCAGATTCTTGAAGCATTGATGGAAGAAGCGAGAACCCCATTTGCCGAATTAGCCAAACGTTTTGCAGTCAGCGCTGGCACCATTCATGTGCGTGTAGAAAAAATGAAACAAGCAGGTATTATTACTGGCGCAAGAATAACAGTTGATCCTAGAGCTTTAGGTTATGACGTTTGCTGTTTTATTGGTATTAACTTAAAAAGTGCAGGAGATTATCCTGCTGCCATATCAAAGCTTAATGCCCTTGAGGAAGTCGTCGAGGCATATTATACCACTGGGAATTACAGCGTTTTTGTAAAGGTAATGTGCCAATCTATCGATGGGTTACAGCATGTTCTCATTAATAGAATTCAATCAATTGACGAAATACAGTCCACAGAAACCCTAATCAGCCTACAAAACCCCATTGTTCGCGGCGTAAAGCCATAGTTTTATTTTGCATAAATTATAATCTAACTATGACTACGCATAATTAATTATAGGTAGTCATAAGTATTTATTTTTTACCGAGTATGTAACAACTTTAGTTACCTTTGTTAATTTTTTGTGTTAAAAAGTCATTAAGTGCATCGAAGAATGCACTAAATGCATTAACTCAAAAATAACACCACTGCCGATTTAGCCAATGCCCTACACGGAGCCAAAACGCAGTGAGTGTAATGAATCCAAGGAAGAAGTTGTGAAGACAAAATTATCAATAGCAATATCAGCGGCACTTTTATCAAGTGTAAGCTATGCCAACACCGACATGACAGGCAGTAAATATGAACTAGAAATACTGTCAATTGATCAACATAAAAAACCAGCAGTAAAAATTAATACGATCAATACACCTCAACGATTTATTGTTGAACTCTCTTCACCAGCAATTGCGACATATTCAGGTGGTGTTAACGAACTAGCCGCTACTTCAGCGTCAACTAAAGGGCAAAAGCTGAATATCCAATCTGCTTCAGCTCAATCTTATGCATCTCATCTAGCCAAAGAGCAAAATTCTTTTGTAAATGCTTTAAATAAAGCATCGGCAAATAGCAAAGTAGAACGTCAATTTAAGACACTATTTAATGGTGTCACTGTTGCAGGCCAAGGTCTTACCGTTGAACAGTTAATGGCTATACCAGGTGTTAAAGCTGTTTACCCTGAAACCATGTATGAAATTAGCATGGATGCTTCACATCAGGTGATTAACAGTGAAGCGATGTGGAACACTGTTAACGGTATGAAAAATGCCGGTAAAGGCATTCGAGTTGCTGTCATTGATGGTGGTATTCGTCCAGAAAACCCAATGTTCACAGATGAAGGTTTTGAAGCTCCGACAGGTATGCTGCCTACAGATGATTATTGTTCAACAACTGATGAGTCATTTTGTAACAACAAATTAATCGTTGCACGTTGGTCTCAGCCTACTTTTGAAGTTTGTCCTGATGAATATATGAGCCCACTTGGTTTTGGTGGTCATGGAACACATGTTGCCGGAACCGCTGTTGGTAATTTAGTTAACACACAATTTAATGATATTGATGTGGAATTGTCGGGAGTTGCTCCAGCAGCTTACCTAATGTCCTATAAAGCGCTTTATTCTAAAGCGGATTGTACTGGCGGAAGTGGCTCTAATATCATGTTAATGGAAGCGTTAGAACATGCTGTTAACGATGGAGCTGATGTAATCAATAATTCATGGGGTGGTGGCGCTGGTGGCGATCCAGCAAGCAGCCCTTATAAAACCATGTTTGAAGCAGCTGAAGCTGCTGGTGTAGTAGTAGTATCAGCTGCAGGTAACGACGGCAATGGTGCTAGCACGATTGGTTGCCCTGCATGTATCGAATCAGGCATTGCAGTAGCAAACAGCACTACTGGTCGTTATTTTGCAAACAGCTTTAATGCTGGTGGAGAAGACCTTTTAGCAATCCCCGGTTCTGATACCGTTATTGAAATGGATGTAACAGCTCCAATTGTTGCAGCTATTAATATTAACGAAGCTAACTATGAAGGCTGTGAAGCTTTTCCTGTTGATTCATTTAAGGACAGTATTGCACTTATTTCACGTGGCGCATGTGCATTCAGCGTAAAAGCTGAAAATGCAATGAACGCTGGCGCAGATGCTTTAGTTGTTTACAACAACAACCCTGGTGCACCAATCACTATGTCTATGCCTGGTGTTACCTTTCCATCAATAATGATTTCAAATGATGATGGTAAAGAAGTCATTGAAGCAATGGGTGAAACCGCGACTGAAGGTACCGTTGGTTCAGAAATCAAACGTATTATGGTTGCAAGCCTAGCTGATACGATTAATAGCTCAAGCTCTCGTGGTCCTAACGGCAACCAAAATATGTTGAAGCCTGATCTAGCAGCACCGGGTACGAATATTTTATCAGCCTTCTCTCCAGATGATGGCGGCGAAGATTTCAATATGATTTCTGGTACAAGTATGGCAAGTCCTCATGTTGCAGGTGCTGCAGCTATGATGCGTCAACTTCATCCTGATTGGTCAGCAAATGATATCAAAACAGCATTAACATCTACATCTACAACTGATGGGATAATGGATGATGATGCAACAACGGCAGCGACTCCATTTGCAATGGGTGCTGGTCGTATGGATCTTGATGCAGCAGCAAAAGCTGTGCTGACATTTGATAAGCCATCAATTGCTGCAGACTCATGTGTTGGTCCATGTACCTTCACACGTACTGTCTACAACAAAAGTGATGAAGATACATCCTGGTCATTAGCTGCAAGTTCTGACTCTGCAGGTATTAGTGTATCTCCTTCTATGCTTGATATTCCTGCTGGTGGTTCAGCAACCTTCATGGTTACTGTAGACTCGACTTTCAGTGACTATGGTGAGTGGATATTTGGTAATGTGATGCTTTCTAGTGCTGAAGGAAAGCAAGATGCTCACCTTCCTCTAGCCGTGTTAGCACTTGAATCAAGTAACGAATCATTAATTTCGATTGTGGCTGATGATGCAGATTTAACCACTGCGGATGACATTGAAGTTACTACTGTCATTAATAACACTATGTTTGAAAATACTGTTACTTTCATAACGACAGCACCAGAAGGCACAATGTTGACTTCAGAAGATGATGTAGTTGTAACACTAGCTAATGCCACGCAAAACGGTATGAGTGTGAATGAAGAAACAGGCGTTATCACTTGGGTTGGTAGCTTAGAACAATCACAAATGTCTATTGATGCTTCAGCTGGTACTTATCCAAGTATTTTTGCTGCAGGTTTAGCCTTTGTTCCTGCTTGTGACGAAGGTTGTGATGAAAAATCATTCACATATGAAGGCCTACCTGCATTCCAATATAATGGTTCAACTTACGACACAATTACTATTTCAGATAATGGTATTGTATTAGTGGGTGGCGGTAATACTGGTGGAACTTGGAACAATAAAGAACTCCCTGATAATGCGAACCCGAATAACGTACTAGCTCCTTTTTGGTCTGATTTTGATCTAAGCGATGGCACAGCCGGTGATACGGGCGGTGGGCAACTAGGTCTGAACGTTATTTCATTTGATGCTGATAACACATTCATTGTTGTTGAGTGGAATAATGGTCAACTGTATGCGGATCCTTCTGGTAGTGAGTACTCTTTCAGTGTCTGGATTAAAACTGGCACTACTGAAGATGTATCATTTAATTATCTAGATATTCCAAATATGCCTACTAACGTATCAATTGGTGCTGAGAACGTAGGCGGAACTGTCGGTGTGACTCATTATTACAACGGTGCTGGTACTTCTGTAGCCACTGATGATTACTTACAGATTGTTTCTGCTGCTGCAGGACAAGTCAAAATTGACTATGTTGCAAAAGCAACTGAATTCGATTTAGGTTACATGGACCAGGCAACCACTGTTGAAGAAACTGAAGTTAGCTTTAATGTATTAGAAAATGACACTATGCCAGATCAAAAAGTAGCCCGTTCTAAGGTTACTGGAGATGGTGTAACAGCTGTAGCTCAAAGACTTATCAATATTGCTCCTTCAGGTGATTTAGGAATGGCTGCAGTAGTTGATGAACCAGCTAACGGAACTGTGACCATGACAGAGTCTGGCGATGTAACTTATACACCAAATAAAGATTTCTTTGGTAAAGATACATTCACTTATTCTGCAACTGATGCTGCTGGTACTGTAAGTACTCCTACTGAAGTTGTAGTTGAAGTGACTAACGTCAATGATGCTCCAACAGTTGCTCCTTCAGACAATGAAGTCTTTGTAGGGTATTCAGTAACCGTCAATTCGAATGCAAGTGACGCTGACGGCGATGACTTAACATACGCTTGGACTCAAACTGCAGGACCTGCAGACGCAAGTTTTGATAGCGCAAGTAAGAACATTAGTTTTACACCTAATAAAACTGGAACTTACTCGTTTAGCGTCTTAGTCACTGACAGTAATGAAACGACCGCGACAGGTGAAGTCTCAATTAATGTCATTCCTACTCCAGACGTTAATAGCAGCGGTTCAATGGGATGGTTAGCAACGCTATTGCTTCCACTTGCTGCATTCCGTCGTCGTAAAATGAAGTAAAACACTTACTTTAAATCTCATTACTGATATTTATAGTAATAAGATAACAAAAAGCCCAGCACATGCTGGGCTTTTCATTAAACTGAGATATTTATTTAACTATTGAGTCTATTGATTTTTGATTAAGTAAACGAACCAGTTCTTGTTCATAAGCTGATTCAAGCTCTACGCTAAAACCAACATGCTCATTAACCAGGTTCCCTTGGCGATCAAAAACAAAACTGCTTGGCATGCCTTTTAGTTCAAAAGCCCTTGCTACATCGCTATCAGGATCAAAACGAATAGAAAAATTAGCCGTTAAGTGTGTTAAAAACTCTTCAGCCATCGCCTGCTCAACATCTATATTTATTGCGATAACTACAAGTCCTTGCTGTTTATATTGCTGATGCATCTTCTCCATCCACGGGAATGACTTTCTGCATGGCGCACACCAAGATGCCCAAAAATCGATGTAGACAACCTTGCCTTTAAACTCATTCAAATTGACAACATTGCCACTTAAATCTTTCAGGTCATAATCTAAATTTGGTGCTGCATATGCATTGCACAACAAGCTTAATGATAACCCTATACATTTTAAAAACCTCAATAAACTCATATTTATAGACCTTATTTAAAATCAGCAGTGGGCTAAATAGCAATTGTTCTGAACCAATTTACTATGTAGATAATCGATAAATGTCAAAAACATTTCAGCTATTTATACGCTAGATAGCGGTATGTAGTTTAGTGCTATTTTATCGAAGGTTACAGGTGAGAAACTAGATATGAAAAAGCCTGCTTTCGCAGGCTTTTAATACAACTTTATAGCACTAAATCCACGCTAATGATTTATCAATACCGTCGAGATGAAATAACCTAGAACAGTTGCTGTAAATACCCCTATAAAACCTGGAATAATAAAGCTGTGGTTTAAAACATACTTACCGATATTCGTTGTACCCGAGCGGTCAAAACTGATTGCCGCTAAATCGCTTGGGTAAAACGGGAAGAAGAAGTAAGCATAACAAGCAGGAATAACACCAATCAATACTGGCGCGGGGATCCCTAAAGCAAAACCTAGAGGGAACATGATTGTTAACGCAGCAGCCTGACTCTTTAAGAATATAGATGCTGTAAACATGGCAATGGCAAAAGACCAAGGATATGCACTAACCAAATCACTTAACGAACTGACTAAATAAGCCTTGTGATGCCCTATAATGGTGTCACTTAACCAAGCAATACCAAAGATAATAACCACAGCAGTCATACCTGCGGTAAACACGTTACTGTTAACGATTTTCTGCGGTGAGACTTTAGTTGCAAGCAAAATAACCGCACCAACAGATAGCATCATAAACTGAATCGCCACAGACATTTTAACGCCTTCAGGCAGCAATTCTTTACTAAACATGGCTAAAAATATAACGGATAAAATGCCGGCTAAAAACAACATTAACCCTCTTTTCGCTATCGTATCAGTATGGGCTTGATCGTCTGTTTCAATTTCTGGATCGATAAGGTTATTTTTAAAATCTTCATCTTTCAATCGTTCTTGGAACGCTTCATCTTTATCAAGATCTTTGCCGCGATTTAAACTCCAAGTACAACCCGCTAAAACACCCACAAGCGTTGCAGGAATCGTAACAGCTAAAACATTAATCAAACTAATATCAAGACTGTTATCCATAGCCGTAGCCATTACTACAGCCGCTGCAGCAGCAATTGGGCTTGCTGTAATCCCCATTTGTGATGCGACAGTCGCCATTGCTAAAGGACGTTCTGGGCGAATACCTTTTTTGTAAGCCACATCATAAATAACAGGCAGTAATGGATAAACTGAATGACCGGTTCCCACAAGTACCGTTAAAGAATAAGTACATAATGGACCAAGAAATGTAATTTGGTTTGGATGTTTTCTTAATAACTTTTCGGCATATTTTACTAGCAGTTTAAGACCGCCAGTGGCCTCAAGGGTAGCCGATGCAGCAACTACAGCCAAAATAATCAGCATCACGCTCACTGGTGGTGAACCAGGTGCGATACCAAAGACAAACGCCAGTATCGATACCCCTAAACCGCCTAATAATCCGAACGCAACACCGCCGTGTCGGATCCCTACAAATATAATCGCCAATAACAACAGCATATGAATATAGAACATTAGCTAATCTCCGTAGCAAATTGTGTAATTGTGCAAATCTAGCCCCGCAGGTTGTTCACTTTAATTTTACAGTGAAGTTCACGCTTAACCTCGGTACTAAATAAGCTATTCATCAATCAAAATAAGTAACTCGTTGTATATGTGTCTCGTGGTATATGTGTCTCGTTGTATAAATTAAATAGCTAAAATATTGGTTATGTTTTTATCTAGCCATATAGAAATTTATACATGAAAAGTAGTTAACAAAAATATTCAAAAAACTAAAAAGTGACCAAACGCATACATTCACGCAACTTACTGTCATATTTGTGATCTACCAATAAACATACTTGATGAAATAAATATGTTAACGACGCGGGAAGCTATTCAGATAAGGGTTTTGACGGTTAGTCACCGCTATTTTTATTAAAAGTTATATTAGTAATATTAAACAATAGAATTTAAATAACTCTCCATCTGATTATTCGTCATTAATGCCAAATAATGTAATCAACAATTCCATTCAGTATTGATTCAGCAACCAGCCACTAAGATAGCTCCAACAAAAATACATTTATTAAAACTTATCTATTTGGAGTTAATCATGAAAACTAAAAATCTTATTTTGGCAGGTGTCATCTCAACAGTAATGTCAGTACCAGCGATGGCTTCAGATTGGTTTGTAGGTGGCGCTGCAGGTTATCAACAAGATAACTATAAAATAAGCTCTGGTATTGAAGGCAACAACAATACTAAAGAGAAAGACATGAGCTACCAGTTACGAGCAGGTAGCTACCTTAATGATAACACGCGTTTGTATGGTACTTATGGCTATAACTCTGATGATATCGCCAGACAGCAAACATTCTTACTTTCTTATGATTACTTAGTGGGTTTAGGTGATAGCAATAAACTTAATTGGTTTATTGGTGCAACTGCAGGTATGACTCATAACAGCATTAAAGACAGTAATTTTGATTCTAAAAATACATTCGTTTGGGGCGGTCAAACAGGACTGATGTACAACCTTAATGACAAGTGGTCGACTGAAGTGGGTTACCGTTATTTAAAGCAAGATTATGATGTGAATACTACTAATGGTGCTAATAGCGGCAGTTTCGCTTTAAATGATACCCAGCAAGTCTATTTAGCTATTGATTATAAATTCTAGTTTTTAATTAAATCTAAATATTAAAGGATGCTTCGGCATCCTTTTTTGTTGTTTTAAAAATATAATGAAAAGACGAATGGTAATAATAGCACTCATAAATTCCCACCTGCCAAACTAGCAATTTTAACTAATCACACTTGTTATCGATCCCAATCGAAACAATATAGAAAAATGGTTATTTTGGAAGACTAAGTTAAAGCAGGCAGAGCGAGTAAGGAGAGTCATTGAATGTCAGGCACAAAAAAACCGACTTACGTCGGCTTTATCCTCAAAGAGGAGATGGTACCAGCGGTCGGACTCGAACCGACACGTCTTTCGACAGGGGATTTTGAATCCCCCATGTATACCAATTTCATCACGCTGGCATCACTTTGTAGCTCAATCAAGCTTCGCTCAATTGAGTGACGGAATTATACCTAGGACATTTACAATGGCAAGCCCTTTCATAAGCATTTTAGCTAAATCTAACTCAATAGCTTAATTCTCATTCAAGTCTAGAACTGCTGTACCTATCCGAGCGATATAAATCATCATTAACTGAAAGCGAATACTTTATTGATCGAGATCATAAATGTTAAAAAGTGAAAGAGGTATGTTAAATGTAGTTTCACAATTTGAGGATAACAATTATGGCTTTTTGGTTAGATTTAATGTTTGGTAATGCAATCGGTTTGCTATCAATGATTGTTATTTTCTGCACTATGGGGATTATGTCTTACATGATGTGGATGTTTATTGTGAAATCAGCGCCTCCTAAATAGCGTGTATAAAAAATCATATAGTGTTTTATTTAGGGGGCTATTGCCCCCTTTTATTTTACTCAAACAAACTCTTTTTAAGCTGCATGTTTTCTTGGCTGCACTAAGCCGTTAATAAAATGCGGACGAGCTTTAATAAGATGACTAAGTTCTTCTTTACTCGGCTCACCAGCGGGTAACCTAAGCACATCACGATTTAAATACACTCTGGCATTCATTGAAATTTTATATTCCGCTGTTGGCCCCTGAATGGCGTAATGACGTTCATTACCTACCAGTTCTAGAATATTAGTTGTCACCAAACCTTTTACTGCCAATTCATTTTGCGGCAGCGCCAAAATAGTAGCCCCTTGTAAAAAAAACTCTCTTAATAACGCCCGTTCTGCAGGATCAAGTAATTTTACCTTAGCTTCAATGGTTTCAACTGCGCGTTTATCTTTTAAGGCACCAATTGATTCATCAACAACAAAGGTAAATAACTGACTTAAAAAGAAGGCTGAACCCACAATTAAGCCCAGGCCAATATAATGACCATAATCTGACACTAAAGCCTCTAGCGACAACGTCTGTAGAACATGGTTAGGTGCAACTAACAACACTGCACAAGCAATCACTAACCACAACATGCTACTTACTAATACACGCTTAATATTTACTAGGTTTACAGTCTCTAATTTCATTTTCATCATAATGCAGTCCGAAGTGTCAGATTTTTGAATCTACTCTGAACAAAGCAATTATAATGCCAATAAAGTGATCGAATTTTAAATAGAATAAAATGAGGGGAAGAGCATCAAAAAGGTTTGTTGATGCTCTTAATATACTGATATCCAGATATAAACTTGTAAACTGATTACGGTGTTGATGTAAGGGAGTGAGTGTAAAAGAAAACTATGTGAACTATTTAGCTGCCAATTTAGCAAGTACCCGACTCGCAGCGACAAAACCGAACGTTCCCGTCACCATAGTGACTGCGCCAAAACCTGATGCACAATCCATTCTCATACTGCCATCAGCTGAGTTTTTTGTACTGCATACACTGCCATCATTTTGTGGATAAACTAACTGCTGGGTAGAAAAAACGGCATCTACCGCAAATCTGCGGGCGACATTTTTTGAGAAGTTATATTCTCGGCGCAATATATTTCTTACTTTGGCTAAAAGTGGATCTTGATAAGTCTTGGCTAAGTCAGCTAATTGAATTTGTGTCGGATCAGTTTGACCACCCGCACCGCCCACTGTGACAATTTTAAGTTTGTTTCTTTTACACCATGCGATAAGTGCGGCTTTTTGCTGCACAGCATCAATACAATCAACCACATAATCGATAGCTAATGGGTCTGTTTTCGTCCCTAGATATTCCGCTAAGTTGTCAGCAGTAATAAAGTCTTCAATTTCATTGACCACACACTCAGGATTAATATCGCGAATACGCTGCGCCATGACTTCAACTTTAGACTCGCCAATGGTTGAAGCTATCGCATGAGACTGCCTGTTGGTATTTGTCACACAAATATCGTCTAAATCAATCAAGCTAATCTGACCGATACCACTTCTTGCTAATGACTCAGCAACCCAGGTTCCCACACCACCAATACCAATAATCACCACATGTGCATTTGCAAAATTTTCTAATGCTGCTTGGCCATATAGACGACCTATACCACCAAAACGATTTAAATATGATTCAGACAACATGCAGTGCTCTTATGAAACGATCAGTATGAAGCCGCTATTTTATATGAAAATCACCAAAACCTGAATGACTCAATTCTTAATGCTTGTTACAGGTAACGCTTGTTACCAATCCGTCAAATTAAAACCAATTTTAGCCCTCAGTCGTTAATAACAAACCAAACCTTGTTAAGGCGAAATATACACTATGTAAAACAACATGATACATATCAAGCTAAAGCACTATTAAGTGACATTAATCACTCTTTTATGTGAACTTTTTATGGCAGTATCAGGCACAGAACAGGAATTACCATAAATAATCTCAAAAGCTATTTTAGCTGAAGATTATTTCTATCAATGTTAGCTATAAACAATTGATTAGCTGACAAAATCAAGCCCTTACCAAAGGAAGATTAAGATGATGAAAAAAAACCTGATCACTGCAGCAATTCTATCTTGTACTGCATTGACCTCTTTCACTGCTCTAGCTGATGGCCCTAATTTCTACGGTCGTGCTGATCTTGCATTCACCAACTCTGATACTGGCGTCGCTACACAAAATCAGAAAGATGGCACCATTATTGAAAACAACTTCTCTTGGTTAGGTGTTAAAGGTTCTGAAAAAATCAATGAAGATTTTGAAGTTATTTACCAAATGGAATTCGGTGTAAGTAACTTTGATAATTCGGGCAATACATTCGCAGCACGTAACACTTTCATCGGTTTAAAAACTGTTGCAGGTACTGCGTTAGTGGGTCGTAATGACACTGTATTTAAAGCTTCTGAAGGCGGCGTTGATTTATTTGGTAACACCAACTCAGATATCGATCTTCTTGCTGCAGGCCAAACTCGTTCTGGTGATGGCATCAGCTATTACTCTCCAAAAATCGCTGACATGCTGACATTAAATGCGACATATTTAATGGATGACAACTATGATTCACAAAGTGATTCTATGTATGCAGTCAGTGCAACGATTGGTGACAAAGCACTTAAAGCACAAAACTTCTACGCATCAGCGGCATACCAAGATGGTATTACTGATATCGAAGCATACCGTGGTGTAGTACAAGCTAAATTTGGTAACTTCATTGTGGGTGGTTTATACCAAAACACTGAAAGCTTAAAAACGGAGCTTGCTCACCTTAAAGGCGATAGCTACTTCCTAAACGCTGCATACGTTATGGGTAACCTAAAGCTTAAAGCGATGTATGGTTACGATGACTCAGGTTTAGGTAAAATTGTAGACCGTCGTACCGGTCAACTTGAGGCTGATGAAGGCGCAAATATTCTAGATGCACGTAAAGATGTCACTGATGTTGAAATTCAACAGTTCAGTGTTGGTGCAGATTACCGTCTAAGCTCAAACACCTTAGTATACGGTCACTACACTAAATATGACGGCGACATGAAGCTGAATGGTGTTGTTGAAGATTTAAGTGACAATATCTTCACTGTAGGTGTTCGTTTAGATTTCTAAACCACACTAAAGCCATTAATTACATTAACGGCTGCTTGTTGGATAAATGTTAAAACGGTCATTTTTGGCCGTTTTTTTTACTTTTTATATTCACCCGTAATCAAACCCCATGCAAAACCACATAGAAATCAGCTTCCCACCACGCAAGACTTAACACTTTAGCAACATCTAAACTAGATTCAAAGCCAATGGGAATAGGCGCTATACCATTTTTCTATAAATGGGAACCTCCATTAATAGGTAGTTTGCTACATATCTGTTAACCAATGCTAAAAATCATCGAATACATCACATTTTTGTACCAAGTTATTACCTCATAGCTAAAAGTTTGACCTACTCCACAACTTATCAAGCCTAAACCTGTAAAAATTCCGATCAATTCGTTACGCAGATCTCTCTGCGACTAACAATTCACTAAAACAACCCATTTAAATGGGAATAGAACATCACGTTCTAAAGGGAGTATTTAAGATGAAAAAGACGCTAATCTCTGCATCAGTTGCCTCAGTTATTGCATTAACTTCATTCGGTGCGCTAGCCGAAAGTCCTAGCTTTTATGGTCGTTTAGATTTGGCTGTAACGAATTCAGACACTGGTGTCACTACCCAAGAAGGTAAAGAAGGCACTGTATTTGAAAATAACTTTTCTCACATCGGTGTTAAAGGTTCTGAAGAAATTTCAAAAGACTTTGAAGTTATTTACCAAATGGAATTCCAGGTTGAAAACACTTCATCTAGCTCAGATGTTTTCAAGGCACGTAACACTTTCCTAGGTCTAAAAACGAATGCTGGTACAGTATTGGTTGGTCGTAACGACACTGTATTCAAGCAAGCTGAAGGTGGCGTTGATATCTTTGGTAACACCAATGCCGATATCGATCGTCTAGCAGCAGGTCAAACTCGTAGCGCAGATGGTATCTGGTATTATTCTCCTAAAATTGCTGATTTAGTAACACTAAATGCAACTTACTTGATGGAAGATAATCAAGCGAGTGATGAAAGTCAGTATGCATTAAGTGCGACAATTGGTGACAAGAAATTAAAAGCACAAAACTACTATGTAGCTGGTGCTTACAACACAATTGGTAACATCGACGCTTACCGTGGTGTTGCACAAGTTAAACTAGGTGATTTCAAAGTCGGTGGTTTATTTCAAAACACTGAAAGCCAATTAGATAGCGCATTTGAAGGTAACACTTACTTCTTAAACGTTTCTTACAATCTAAATGGTGTAAACCTTAAAGCTGAATATGGCGTAGACGAATCAGGTTTAGGTAAGTACTTCTCTAAAATTAGTGGAATGACACCTAGTGCAGATCAAGCTTCTACTCTTAGCGATGTTAACGTACAAAGCATTACTATAGGTGCTGATTACCGCATCTCTAAATCAACGTTAGTATATGGCCATTACGCTATGTACGAAGGTGATTACACAATGACTGGCGCTTCAACAACTGACCTAGAAGATGACAACATCTTCACCGTTGGTGTACGCTACGACTTCTAAGACTGTTTAAGTCTAAAAAAAGCGACCTCTTGGTCGCTTTTTTATTGTCTAAAATTTAATGTCAAATAGGATCTTAAATACCATCAATTATGACTTTCGCGTCAACAAATATGCAGCTTCGTTTAACCAGGTGACTTCTTTCTTTATAAAACGTGGATTATCAGCCAGTACATCTGCACACTCCAGCACTTCGACATCAAAGTAAGGTGCAAGGTACTGTTCAATCCATTGTGGGCTTACAGCAAATGGTGGACCATTTAGCTCAGCTTGCGGATAATCTAAGGTTATCAATAAGCCTTTTACATTAGCAGGTATAAGTTGTGCCAACTGTAATGCATATTGCTGACGCATTTCCTCAGGCCAGGCGATCAGTGCAGCGCGATCGTAAAATGCATCAATAGATTGAGTTATATTTTGGGGAAGCGTAAAAATATCACCTTGAATAAGAGTGACTTGTTCAGTAGCAAAGTATTGGTGCTCACCCTTACTTTTACTTTCAACGGGCAAGCAATTTTCTTTAAAGAAATCTTCTACTGCTGTTTGGCTCAATTCACAACCAAGCACATTATGACCTAGCTCAGCTAAATAGCACATGTCTAGAGTCTTACCACACAAGGGCACAAACACTTCAGTTGAACTATTCACCGCCAACTGAGGCCAGTACTTTACTAAAAACGGATTAACCTGCGGTTGATGAAAACCGATTTGTTGTAACTGCCACTTATCATGCCAAAAGCTGGGTTCCATTAAGGTAAACTCTTATCGCTAATTAATGCGCTTAACTCTAATCACAATAATGGCGATATGCAATACCCACTAAAGACAGGTGATAACGATCCTATGCCCTAGTTTTTAAAGCTGAAACCCAACGGGTTAATCAGGTTGACCTTGTAAAACATGTTGCACTTTTTTCAGCCACTTACAATTATCACATTGGCAATTGCGTCGAGATAAGTGATGCGGACTCAAATTAGAGTCAATAAAATCTACAGCGATCAGCAGTTGTTGTTTTAACTCTTCTACTGATTTTTGTTCAATAGCAACCAGTTCATCATTGTGATTCATCCAAATGCATTCTTCACCTTGATGACAAGTGGTACATTGCTCATCACTGGCATTATAAAATACCGCATGGGGACAATGAGTCACTTCCATAGACTGAATAATACGTTGACGCGGGAACGGGAAAAGAGGAATTAAGTCCGCTTTATTAATGGTTGGCATAAGCACTCCTTGATTAAACCGAATACATTGATTCACTTAAATAGTACCTACCTAACGCACAAAAATACTTGATTCAAGTCAAAGTTTACATCGGTGACATTTTCCTATAGGTAGCTTTGCGACATAGGATTCATTAGTGAATACATAGAAAGCGAAAATAACTAATTCCCACTTTAACTCATACTAGTACTTGCCAGAGAAATGTAAATATGAGTTCATGTGGGAAGGAAAATACCAACGCCATCTTAGTTGCGATTGGTATGAAAGGAGCCTTATTTTGCAAACACCTCAATTACAGCATTTTTACATCAATGAAGAGCAGTCTATCTATCTGCTGAAGGCCGAAGATGCCCGCAAGCACCGTGCTTGGATTCGTTTATGTAAACAGCAGTTAAGTAAACTGGGATATCAAGATATCGAGTTTATTGGTAAAGGGGCTTATGGGTTTGTGTTTGCTGGTATTGATGATATTGCTCAATCGCATGTATTCAAGTTTTCGCGTATAACCCTACCTCGCAGTGTCCAAGATAGGCTTGAAGAAGAAGCCTTTATGCTCAGTCAACTGGTGCACCCGAACGTGCCTGGTGCAATAAAATTTGAGCGAGTGGGCAAACAAGGCATCATGGTGATGGAGCGAGCTCAAGGTGAAGACCTTGATAAAATTGGACATCGTTTAGGCGTGTTACCTATATCGATGATTATTAGCATTGCCCGCCAATTAGCGAATTTACTTTATTATCTTCGCACCGGTAAATCATTAGTGCATGGTGATATTAAACCATCTAATTTAGTTTACGATATCGAGAATGATCATTTATCTTTAATCGATTGGGGCTCGGCAGTTTTTGCTCAACGAGATGAAAATGATAAGGCAGTTGATGACAATGTTATGTCACTGATGTCTAGCGATCAGCATCATACAAATGCCCGAATGGGCGACGTTTATTTTATTGGTGAAGATCAGCTAAATGGTGCCCTATCCAGTCCTCGCTTTGATGAGCAAGGCGTGGCAGCAACTTTATATGCGTTAGCTTCAGGACAGATTAGTCGTTTTGGCAGTAAGGTCATTCCAGCCAGCAGTTTAGGATTACCGATTGAGCTTGCCCGCACCTTAGACGGCATGCTCAGTGATGATCCAGAAAGACGCAAGCTAGCCGGTGATTACTTCTTAAAAAGCATGCGTCATAACCACAAAATGCACCTGCCACATATTGAAAACCTATCGTTACATGAAGATATTCCGCTGTGGGTTTTACCGCGTCAAAAACAAGTTGAAACGGTCAGTTATAGTTCAAGAAAATCATTTTTAAAAGAACACAACACCAAAGACCCAATAGCCAAACTCGATGATGTCCAATTAGAGAAATACTATCGAAATTTTCTTGCTGGAATGGGTGATACCGAGAAAGGCTTTATCGCCGCGGTAGGTAAATTAGCTCAATACCCTATTGTCGGAGGCTTAGCGATTCACTGGCGTAAAAGTGGTGTTTATATTGATTCCAATTTAGCCATTTATGACCCAGATACCAAAGCTGTGTTGATAAAAGCGGTTAATAATATGGTGACGTTAGCCCGCGGTATTAAGCGTATTGGGGTATTTAAGGCCTGTTTCTTTAATGCTAAGGACACTTTACATCTGGAGCGTAACAATGCTTCAGAGCCTTACAAAATGGTCAATGATGAACAACTTACTTTTGAAGTTGGCGATGTGCCGACTTCTGAAGGTCGCTCGCGTTTACACTCCTATTTTGAAGACGGTAGGGATCCTGAGGAAAACCTAGAACTGCCAACAGAGATCATGACCGAACTGGGCTGGATCAATCAGATCCACCATACTGGTTGCATTATTTTTGAGGCACTACCCAATCATTTGAAGATTCACAGCTATCTACGCTTACTGAACCCGCGAAAACAAGCCGCCTTTAGAGCTTCACTTGATCGTATTCTATTACATGCCAGTAAGATTCAAGGTCACGGGGTATCAGGTTTTATGAAATTACCTTATAAAAACACCCGTCAATTTTCACATATTGATCAAAAAGCCGATCATTTTTATCCTAAAAATCCTAAGAAAATTTAAGGCAAAATGATCACTAGATGATGCTTTGGCAAAGCTAACGATTATCCTTGCTGTCAACGATGGTAACATCATGATGATGCAGGTATTAAATGCTAAAAAAAAGCCCTGCAAGCCTATTCATATTAGCTTTACAGAGCTTTATTTACTAATTTTTTATCTAGTGACTTTTTATCTAGTTGCTTTGCTATCCAGCACTCTTTTCTATCAAGTAAGAATTAGCAATAACCTTAAATTGGTGAGCCTGGAGGCATAGCCAGTGGCTTTGCAATAAAGCGATAGTCTGCAGACTCAACCCCTTGTGCCAGTCCTTGTAGCAACCAGTCAAAATGTGCAGCTTGATAATTACTGGCTCGGTTACTGCGGCGTTTCAATTGTTTTTCAACATAATTTAATCGCGACAATAGCTGGGCTTTCACTTCAGCTGAGGTATTCTCATTATGGTAACTTGATAGTAGTTCATCTAAAACTACGGTGTTAACACGCATCTGCACAGCCAAGAGCTGGCCACCTTGTAAGTCTTGATAAACCGTTTTGGCCATTAATTTATCGATGACACTCACAACTGATAGCTGCTCAGAATCATCCATAAAGCCCTGGTTAACGCGATTGAGTCGTTCAGGAGCCAATAGTCGGCCAGCAATATGTCGACTCATCACCTCAGCCATACCGATTGGGTCAGTTAGTACACCAATACCAGAATCAAAGCTTTCACGGGTTTTACGATAATTGCCCGCTTTAGGGACTAACATCTCTGTGACTTCTGCTGGAATAGATAAGCTTTGTGCGGATAACACATCCAGTAATGACTCCAGGGCCATATTCTGTAATTTAGGTGATAAATAATGCCAACGTTGGGCAGAACCTTGCTGTTGGTAACTATAATCACTGCCACCAATCCACTTAGCTGCGGCATCAACCTGATAACGGGTTAGCAAGTAAATAGGCACAAACACATCGACAAGCTCACCAAGTGGTTGTCCTTCCAGTAAAGCATTAGCATTAAACTGCTCGATGGCAACTCGACGAACTTGCTCCAATCGCGTCAGCTCTTGTGCCGCTGAGCTACCATTATCCCAAAGGCTGGCGTAGGCATGACTTGCTGCTGTTGAGCGAGAATCTGCTTCACCGATATAACGTAGTCCATCAGTTCTAGCTTGCTTAACTAGCTGTTGTTGATTCGCTTCATCACCGTAACCATAAGCGATAGTAAATTTATCCCAAACGCCAATACCTTCGGTGTACGGTGCTGAAATATCAATTTTTTCACCTTTCAAAGTGATATTAGGATGAGGATAATCCATCACTGAAGCATTATCATTAGTTGAAGCTGCAAAGTTATGATCTAAGCCAATGGTATGACCAATTTCATGGGCGGATAACTGGCGGATTCTTGCTAGCGCCAACGCCATTGATGCTTCTGCTGCCGCTTCTCTGTCTTCCCAGCCTGCTGTTAAACCACGCGCAATAAGATGATCTTGTTTAACCCGTAAACTACCTAAGGTCACATGGCCTTTGATTATTTCGCCTGTGCGTGGGTCTTTGATTGATGCACCATATGACCAACCGCGAGTGGCGCGATGAACCCATTGGATCATGTTGTAGCGAATGTCTTGTGGATCAGCATCTTCTGGCAGCATCTCAACTTTAAAACCGTTGATAAAGCCAGCTTCAGTAAACGCCTCCTCCCACCAACGACCGCCATCGAGTAATGCTGAGCGAATGGGTTCTGGTACACCTGGATCTAGATAATATGTGATAGGTTTAACGACTTCGCTTGGCGCAACTCCAGGCGTCACTTTCTCAAGTCTATGTCGCAAGATATGTTGTTTGCTAACAGGTGAATCTATTGGCGCTGAGTAATCAAAATACTCTTCAGATAAGTAGCCACTCATCGGTTCATAACTGCGAGATTGATAACCTTCCTCAGGTAATGCGACAAATGAATAACGCATACGAACCGATACAAATTTACCATCAGGGGTGACCTGATTAACAAACTTGCCAGCTTTTGCACTGTTAAATGTCAATAACACATCAACATCTGCATTTTTCTCAAACGACTTAACCCCTTCTGGTAAAATAACCGAACGGGATTTATCTAAACTGTAATTACCTTGCTTAGTATCCGCTAAACGTTGAGCAACGCCGTGCAAATCATTAATAACCAAATCCTTGATAGACACTAACGGTGTTTTACCTTCAACGACTTTACCGCGCCACAAAACCGATTCAGCAAACGCTTCTTTTACTGCTAACTGCTCGGCAGCATTGTCACTAGAAGCTCTAAAAAATGTGTTTAATTGCTTTAATAAAATGAATGGGCCTTGGCGTTCAAATTGCACCATTCGCGTTTGCCCAAGCTGACCTCGGTCTAAGCCGATATCATTTGAACCCACGCCATGCGGCAAACTGGTAATGAGTAAAAAAGGCTCGTTAAGACGCTTAGCTTCAAGAAATAGATCACCCGAGTTATTTTGGAAGTATAAGTTGATAAACCCTTGCGCTTTCTCACTCTGTTTTATCACTTTCTGCGCCGGTGTAGTCGCAGCATAAGTCATAACTGGGGTTGCTATCAGTAACGGTGTTATTGTCATTACAGTTGCAAGCGCCATGCTTTTGCGGTTCATTCAACATTCTCCCTTGTTAATTTCTATATCTATTTATTTTGCGTTTTGATGGTTTTTATAATCAATCCAATGCTGCAAAGTATCAAATAATTCATTAAGTACAATTGGCTTAGTAATGTGGGCATTCATGCCTGCTTTTAAGCTTTTTTCTCTATCACCAGACATTGCATGAGCCGTCATCGCAATTATCGGCATCTGCTCGGTGGTATAACGTTTTCGTAGCTCTTTAGCTGCCGTTAAACCATCCATCACTGGCATTTGAATATCCATTAAAACTGCATCAAATGGACGAGTATCAATAACATCTAGTGCTATCTGGCCATTGTCAGCGACCACCACTTCGTAACCTGCACTTTTCAGTAATTCAGTCGCCACTTGTTGGTTAATAAAGTTATCTTCAACTAAGAGCACTAACCCTGAATCTTTGGCGTCTTCAAGATCTTCTTCTACCACAGGCGCGACGTTTAATTTAGGTTCAGCAGCAAAAGCACCAATAATTTCATCAAATAGTGCTGAAGCCTTGAAAGGTTTTTGCAAAATGGCGAACACACGACTGGCATCAAACTCAGCTTCTAGCGGCTCTGCTGTATAAGCAGTCATAAGAATGATAACAGGACGCTTTTTAAGGCGACCATCAGCAACCATTTCATCGATGATATTGATGACTTCACTGCCATCCATTTCTGGCATCATCCAATCGAGCAATAATAAATCGACAGGGTTACGCATTAAAATCTCTAATGCTTGTGCGCCACTTTGAGCCGTTTTAACCCCAAAACTAAAGTCTCGCATCACTGTTGAGTAAATTTGCAATGCACTTGGATTATCATCAACCACCAGCGTGGTTAAGCTATTTAATTGCTCAGGTACAACTAACGGTTCAACGACATTTTCTTCAGCGATTTCAAAACTAATAGTAAAACTAAAAGTACTGCCTTGATTTGGTTCAGAATGAACTTCCATCGTGCCGCCCATCAGCGAAACGAGATGTTTACTAATCGATAGGCCTAAGCCTGTGCCACCATACTTACGGGTGGTTGAACCATCAGCTTGAGAGAAAGCATCGAAGAGTTTAGCTTGCTGCTCTTCACTAATACCAATACCAGTATCTCTAACCCAAAACTTAAGCGTTATGCGGTGATCTCGTTCACCTACATCTTCACAACCCAGCTCAATCTCACCGTTTTGAGTAAACTTAACCGCATTGGACAATAAGTTAACTAATATCTGCCCTAAACGCAGTGGATCGCCATTAAGAATGAGTCCTGCCGTTACTGGTGCATAAAGCAGTAACTCAACACCTTTTTCCTGGGCTTTTTGTGCATTCATATCAATAACATGATCAAGCACTTTATCCAGTGGGAACGACACTCGCTCAAGCTCTAACTTACCCGCTTCAATTTTAGAAAAATCGAGAATGTCATTAATAATGCGCAGTAATGACTGCGCCGAGAAACCCGCTTTATTTAAGTAATCTTGCTGCTGAGGCGTCAACTGAGTTCTTAGCGAAAGTTGAAGCATTCCAATAATCGCATTCATCGGAGTACGGATTTCATGGCTCATATTGGCTAAGAATTCACTCTTATACATATTAGCCAATTCAGCATCTTGTTTCGCTTCAAGCAATGCAACTTCATTACTCTTTTGGCGAGTTATGTCTTTGTGAGTACCCAATATACGTTTGGTGTGACCTTCGGTAGTGAACTCAACTGCTCGACCGCGAGAAAGCACCCAATGGTATTCGCCTGATTTTGAGCGCATGCGGTATTCAATTTCATAAGAGCCTTTTGGATTCAAAGCATAATCAGCACGGTACTCTTCAACACGGATGCGATCGTCAGGATGAATTAGCGCATCAGTTGCTGAAATCAATGCAGGAAACTCATTGGGTTTATAACCTAACATTGAATAAAACGCTGGATTACAAATCAACTGCTCAGAGTCTAAATACCAATCCCATAAACCATCTTCTACCGCATCCATAGCTAAGTGATAACGTTCTTCAGAAAGCCTTAACTGCTCAGCAGATTCATACTCACGAGTAACATCACGCCATACCGAAATAAGCCCTAATAGCTCGCCTCGACGGTTATAGAAAGGTAGCTTAAGCGTATCAAGTAATACGGTTTTCCCGCCAATATCAGCTTTTTCTTGATAACGCAGTAATGAGCGGTCACTCAGTACTTTTTGATCTTCTTCGCGGCTTCGCGCACCTTGGTCATAGGTGGTGTCCAGTGAAAACTGCCCTATCATTTCGCTTTCTTTGCAGCCCAGCATGTATTCGGCTGATTTATTACAGCCAAGATACTTACCTTCTTTATCTTTATAAACAATCGCTTCAGGGATCGAGTCAATCAACGAGCGCAATAACGCAAACTCACGCTCTCGGCGCTCGGTAGTATCACGTAAACGCTGGGTACGCCTAGCCACCAGATTATCGAGGCGTTTATTTTGCTCGGCTAAGTGGCGAGTATATTGTTTATTCTCTTCGAAAATCCGGCTCACTAGCAGGAACCATGGCTCCCAACCTTCAGTGATTTTTTTCGGTGGTGAAATAGGCTCACGAGAACATTCTTCTAAATGGGTTAACAGCCGCGATGCAGGATTTACGAATGAACGACGAGTCTGCCAATGCACGATTGTGACTAACACTGATAAGGCCAGCACCACTAACAGGAAGGTGACTTTTAATTTATCCCAAGCATCTTGGAACAACACATCTTCATCTTGTAAATACAGCAGGCGCCAAGGTGGGTTTTGTAAGGCTACAGAGTGAATGTAATAGCCATTTCTCAATATGCCATCATGGGCATCGAATAACTCAGATTCCGGTAAAGAATGAAGCTCAGATGGGATGCGCTGGCTGATATGATAAACGCGGTTCATATCACTGGCTTCAAAATCACTGTGGGACAATATGTTGTTGTATTGGTCTAATAAAATCACCGTGCCCGGCATTTTAAAATACATCCGCATCTGTTTCGCAAGCGATGCCAATGTCATGTCTAAATTGATTGAACCAATAAAATCATCTTCAAGATAAACCGGTAAACCTAAGGTGGTTAATAAACCCTGATCAGCTAAATCAACATAGGCCTCACGCCAAAAAACACTGCGCTGCGGGTTCATTGCTGGTGTGGCTAGCTGAAATTGCTTCTTGTTAAGCAGTTCTTCTCTGAAGCGATATTCATCATTAGACCATGGAAATGACGACATAATTCGCTGTTTAGAGATGTAATAAATCGAAGAAGCTTTCGGCGCCGCTTCTTTAGCAACGGGAAAGGAAAGCGATAATTCGAACAGCATTTCCAATTCTTGATAAAAAGTATCACTACGGCCATCAAGAGTGCCCATACCGGTAATGCGGCCCATATTGGTAAAGGGCTCACCACTTTTGGCGTAACTGGGTTCCAGAGTAAAAAACTGGCCGTCTTCATTAAACTTTTCATATTGAGGTAAGCGATCTTTACGGACTAACTCACCTAAACGTAAATTATCTACTGCAACGTTACGTAAGCTTTTTACGGCGCGAATACTGGACTCAAGCAACAAATCAATTTGCAGTACATGACGTAAAACCTGCTCTTCACGCTCTTTGATTAAAATGGTTTTCTGTCGTTCAAACAACACCCAAGCAGATAAAAGTGCCATCACAATTACACCTATATAGGTGTAAAAAACAGCTCGGTTATACTTTCTTTGAATAAGCGATTGTAGTTGTAATTCTGGCTCAGTCGATTTCATTGAAAACCCTTTGGTTTCTCTCAATAGCGTAGTTGTTTGGAAAGGTAAATAAGGAGATACGCTAGTACTGTCTATTTATGCATATTATCAGGAAGATATTCGCAATCACACGAATAAATAACCACAAATGATGTCTATTTGACTTTTAAATCAATTCCATTAAAAACATAGCAAAAAACCACGGTTTATTCATGGCAATAATGCTTAAATATGCTGTTTATTCAAATTAGTGGTTAAATAAGCTTACTCGCAATTAAAAGGCTGCCATCAAGGCAGCCTTAAATCAAACATTCGAACTGAAAGGTGAATTCAACTCATTATAAGTTCTCTTCGGCAAATTCTGCTAAACGCGAACGCACAACACCATTTAAGTAAATATTTGCACTTCCATCAAAGTCTTTAAATCGCTCAACAATATAAGTAAGCCCTGATGTCACAGCGGTTAAATATGTCGAATCAATTTGCGATAAATTACCGCAACAAATCAACTTAGTGCCCTCGCCCATTCGAGTAATCATGGTTTTAATTTGTGAAGCGGTTAAGTTTTGACATTCATCTAAAATCACTACCGAGTTTTGAATCGATCGGCCGCGCATAAAGTTAATCGATTTAAATTGCACATTGGCTTTTTCCATAATGTAATTCATGCTCCCAGCGGGATTAACATCACTTTTATGCAGCACTTCCAAGGTATCAGTAATCGCCGCCAACCAAGGCGCCATTTTCTCTTCTTCTGTTCCAGGTAAAAAGCCTATAGATTCTGCGAGTTCAGGGGTGTTTCGGGTGACGATGACTTTTTCATATTGTTTTTTCTCTACCACTAACTCAAGCGCTGCAGCCATTGCTATTAACGTCTTACCACAACCCGCGGGGCCGGTAAGAATAACTAAATCAATTTCCGGGTCAAGCAATGCATTGAGCGCCATACCCTGATAGATATTCTTGGGTTTAATTCCCCACGCCTGTAAATTATTTAACCTTTCGCGGCCTAAATCAATAATATTAAGGTGCGTTTCTGTCTTACTGGCAACCTTGCCACAGAACTCTGAAACTTCATCAATAAGGTATTGGTTCTTATAAAAAGGCTCGTTACCCACTTCATCGATATCCACTTGGTGAACAGTGTGAGCCCCCTCTCGCATGGTGGAGACTTTATTCACATTGCACCAAAAGTCGCCTTTAAACTGGTGAAACCCTGTGGCAAGAAAACGAATATCATCAATTAATTGATCGGTTCGATAATCTTCAACTCGCTCAATACCCGCACCTTTTGCTTTAAGGCGCATATTGATATCTTTGGTGACCAATACCACTTTTCTTGGGTGATGTATTTTTTGTAGATGTAACGCGGTATTAATAATACGGTTATCGTTATTATCGTCAGGCAAGGCGCCGTTGATGAATTCGATTTGATGATCGGGGAAAATTGAAAGTGTACCTGAAGCGTCTAAATGTCCTTCTCTACAAGGAAGTGGAACTCCTTTAAGGATCTGTTCTGGCGAGGTTTTACCGCCAAGAATATCTTCTAATCCTCGAATAGCGACCCGAGCATCACGACTGATATCGTGCTTTCTGTCCTTTATATTGTCTAATTCTTCTAAAACAGTCATGGGAATGATTACATCATGTTCTTTAAACGAATAAATCGCTAAAGGTTCATGCAGTAACACATTGGTATCCAGTACAAACAACTTGCTGTTGTCATGTTCCATGGCGCCTCCAGAGTGCTCAATACAAATATAAACTATGGGTTAAAACCGATATAAACTCCTGAAATTTAAATATAATAAAATTATTCTACCCGTTAATTATTCAAGCAGAACAATCTCAACTATGCCAGTAAATTTATAAAGTCACAATATCATGCAGATTAAGCACCGCTTCAGTTTACGTTGTTAAAGATGACAATTAGATGGCACTAATATGTCAATTTATCTTTAAACGAAAAGTGAAATTCCTGCAGATGAATATTTAAATCACTGCTAGAATTTAAATTAAGCAGCGTTTGGTATAACATACGCGCCCTTTGTGTTCATCCGCCCCCAATGAGAATTAAAAATGCCGTTTGCTTTAGGTCAACGCTGGATTAGTGATACCGAGTCAGAACTTGGATTAGGAACTGTAGTCGCCGTCGAAGGTCGTATGGTGACAGTGATGTTTCCTGCCGCCGATGAGAACCGTCTGTTCTCACGTGATGAAGCTCCGTTAACTCGTGTAATTTTCAATCCCGGTGATTCCGTCGAAAGCCATGAAGGCTGGAGCTTGACCATCAGCGAAGTGGAAGAAAAAGATAGTTTAGTGACCTATGTTGGTGTTAACAATGAAACCGGTGAAGCGGTTCGATTGCGTGAAACATTATTGAATCACAACATTCGTTTTAATAAGCCTCAAGATAGATTATTTGCAGGTCAAATCGATCGTCTAGAGCGCTTTGGTATTCGTTACCAAAGCCAAATGCTCCGTCATAAACTAGCGACATCTGATTTACTTGGCCAACAAGGCCCACGTGTTGGACTAATACCTCATCAACAGTGGATTGCCCATGAAGTTGGCCGTCGTTATGCTCCGCGTGTTTTATTGGCCGATGAAGTCGGTTTAGGTAAAACCATTGAAGCCGGACTTATTATCCATCAGCAATTGCTGACAGGCCGCGCTGAGCGAATTCTAGTTATTGTGCCAGACACTCTGCGCCATCAGTGGTTAGTTGAAATGCTACGCCGCTTTAATTTGCGTTTTTCAATTTTTGATGAAGATCGTTGTGTTGAAGCTTATGCCGATAACGACAATCCTTTTTACACCGAGCAATTAGTCATTTGTTCATTGGAACTGCTGCGTAAGAAGAAACGTTTAGAACAAGCTGTTGATGCAGATTGGGACTTAATGGTTGTTGATGAAGCTCATCACCTTGAGTGGAGCGAAACTGCCCCAAGCCGTGCATATCAAATTGTTGAAGCATTAAGTGAAGAAGTGCCTGGCGTACTATTATTGACTGCGACACCAGACCAATTAGGTCATCAAAGTCACTTTGCTCGCCTACGCTTATTGGATCCGGATCGTTTTTACGATTACAACGCGTTTCTTGAAGAAGAAAAAAGCTACCAAAGTGTCGCTGAGTCAGCAGAAGCATTATCGTCAAACACTAAATTATCTGACGATGCCGTTAACAGCCTAACTGAATTACTCAAAGAAAAAGACATCAGCGCCAGTATCAAGCTTATCCAAGCAGATAAAGCTGATGATGAAGCTCAGCAAGCAGCCCGTGCAGAATTATTACAAGACTTACTCGACCGTCATGGTACTGGTCGTATTTTATATCGCAATAGCCGTGCTTCAGTTACTGGTTTCCCAACCCGTACCTTCAATCCATACCCACTTTCAATGCCGCAAGAGTACGTAACGGCCGAACGTGTAAACGCAATGATGGGCTCTAAGAAATCACCACTAGATCAAGCTAAACAGTCACTCAGTCCAGAGAAACTGTATCAAGCTTTTGAAAGCGAAAGTGCCAGTTGGTGGAAATTTGATCCCCGTGTTGATTGGTTGATTGAATTCCTTAAAAACCATCGCAGTAAAAAAGTACTGATTATTGCCAGCCAAGCAGAAACGGCTTTAAGTCTTGAAGAAGCACTTCGCACCCGTGAAGGTATTCAAGCAACCGTATTCCACGAAGGCATGTCGATTATTGAACGTGATAAAGCCGGTGCTTACTTCGCCCAAGAAGATGGCGGTGCTCAAGCACTCATTTGTTCTGAAATTGGTTCAGAAGGTCGTAACTTTCAATTTGCTAGTCACTTAGTATTGTTCGATTTGCCATTAAACCCTGACTTACTTGAGCAGCGTATTGGTCGATTGGATCGTATTGGGCAGAAAAATGATATTCAGATTCATTTACCGTACCTTCAAGATACTGCCCAAGAAAGATTAATGAACTGGTATCATCAAGGACTCAATTCATTTGAACTAACCTGTCCAAGTGGTCACGTTCTTTACTCAGAATTTGCTGATGATCTAATGAACGTGCTCAACGATGCAAATCCTGAGTTGATGTCAGAATTGCTTAGTAGCACGCAATCACGTTATCAAGAACTTAAACAAGCAATGGAACAAGGTCGTGATAAGTTACTCGAAATTAACTCTCACGGCGGTGAAAAATCACAGCAGTTAGTTGAACGGTTAGCCGAACGCGACTCAGACACACACTTGATCGGTTCAGTTATCCGTTTATGGGATGTTATTGGTGTAGACCAAGAAGATCGCGGTGAAAACTCAATAGTATTACGCCCAAGTGAGCATATGTTATTCCCATCATATCCAGGTTTACCTGAAGATGGTATTTCAGTGACATTCGACCGAGAAACTGCATTAGCACGTGATGACATTGCGTTTATCTCCCAAGAACACCCTTTGGTGCAAACAGCATTGGATTTAGTCACTGATTCTGAAACTGGTACCACAAGTGTTGCAGTACTTAAAAACAAAGCTCTGCCTGCTGGCACCCTGTTTCTTGAACTGATTTATATGGCTGATGTCTCTGCGCCGAAATCATCGCAGTTATACCGTTATATGCCGCCAACACCTATTCGGGTGTTATTGGATAAAAACGGCCTTAATTTGGCTGATAAAGTCGATTACGATAGCTTTAATAAGCAATTGAGCGCGGTGAATCGTCATATTGCGAGCAAGCTTGTAAATGCATCACAGCCGATTCTACATCCACTATTAGCTAAAGGCGCTGAACAAGCTGAAATTGAGTTAGCCAAGTTAGTTGAGCAAGCCCGCGAGAAGATGACGCTGCAATTAAATGGTGAATTAAATAGACTTGAAGCCCTGAAAGCGGTTAATCCTAACATTCGCGATTCAGAGTTAGATTACGTTCGCAATCAAATGACAGAGCTTAACGGTTATATTGATGACAGTCAGTTCCAGCTCGATGCCATTAGAATGGTATTAGTCAGCCACGTATAATACACTGCTGATATGAAGAAAAAGCCCTGAACTTCAGGGCTTTTTTGTCTTCAATTTATGTCATTATAAGCAGTATTCAATATGGGTTAATACCGACTTTAGTTAACCATAGCCTGCTTAAACCAGTTTTCTGACCACGACAAAGGGACAACGGATTGACTATAAAATCACTGCTTTTATTTCTCACAATCTCTTTTGTCAGTCATTTAGCCATGGCTGCCAATGTGTTTGCACCGGTTCCTGAATCCGAAAAACAAACTATCACAGTCCAAGACCAAAAAATTGAAGTACTAGTCAAACCTTGGCAAAGCAAACGTCAACGTGGCGCAGCAATTCTGGTGGGGCCAACAGACTCCCAAGCCAGCGGCACAGGTTTAATTCATTTTTTACGCGCTGAAGTGCCAACTTATGGATGGGCCTCTATCAGTATTAAGCCCACAGAGGGACTTTACCGACCTAATTTTGCCACCAAAGCAGAAGAAATAACCAAGGCAGGTGAGGAACAATTATCACTTGAACCCCACCAAAACACCCCTAAATATAACTCAAGCCAATTACTAGAGTTGCGTAATTTTCAGCTAAGTGTCATTGATGACTGCATCTCACAATTAGAAGGAATTGGTGCTGAATACCCAGGAAAAAGAATTATCGTTGCCACTGATGACAGTGCTGGGATGGTCATTAATTTATTGTTTGAAGATAAATTGCCCAAACCAGATTTATTGGTGGTCGTAAACCCATACCGTGAATTCGATCATATTATTGAGGAGCAAAACAGAGGCTTAAGTATTGCTCAGCAGTTAAGTGAAATAGATATCCCAATCTTGGATATTCAATCTGCAAATGGTCATCAAATATCTAAAGCTGAAAGCAAGAATAGAAAAGACTTAAACCAATTAAAATCAAGCCATCATTACCGACAATACATGTTAGAGCTCAACCTTAATAATCAAAGCGGTTGGAAAGAAGCACTTAATCATATTGGTAGCTTTGCGAGAAAAATTGCCGGGAAATAAAAAGGCCAGCAAATGCTGACCTTATTAAATTTATAAGAACGACAACTAACTACTTTTCGCTAAGCTCGTTCTCTGCTTTGCTCTCAACAGATTGACTGACAGCAGGCTTATCTTTACTTAGCATCAGTGATAATGCCACTAACACCACGATAATCCCCATGTACAGAAGATCTAGCATCGACTCTGGCTTCATTTCGGTAAAATAAGAAAACACCTTGATGATTAACATCATCAGTATGACCTTACCTAATTTACTTTTGAGTGAATCGATACTGGTTATCACCAGAATTTTTCCACCAGTATTACTGTCATTAGCCGCTTCTAACTCTCGAATGAATAGCTCGTAAAGTCCAAATGCAAAAATCAACATTACCGAACCCAATAAGAAGGTGTCGAGTATCTCCACTACGACCATAATGATGTCATTTCTTATTGCGTGGCTGCCACTAATGATGTAATTCCACAGTAGATCTAAAAGATGAACCACATCTTTTATTCCAACCGCAAAAATAACCAGCGCTCCTACAACACATGACAACACGCCGATCATGACTGACAGCCTGCTACTCCATAGTAGTTTTTCAAATAAATCTCGCATGACACAATCTCTAATGAGTTTTAATTACAATAACCATGATCATAGCAAGGAAATGGGCTATCAGGCAGAGTAAAGCTCTGAAAATCTTGTTTAAAGCTAATACTTAACCCATTAATAACAATTGAACATGTATAACCGATCAAGCATTACCACCAAGACTGTCTAGATTTATAGGGCTTTTCTGATTTTTTAATTTCGCGACTTGCTGCAATCAATCTATTTTTACCGGCCAATAATCGAATTTGACTCAATGATTCACGACTTAATAAGCGTCTTACTGATGCTGACCAGCTGTTATTAATACTCAATTTAATCGCAGCATTCGCATCCGGTGACCGCATCAAAAACTGCTTTGCCAGTTCCAGTGCTCTTTGATGGGGTTGATCACTCACTTCAGTGACAAGACCCATTTCCAGAGCTTCAGGCGCGGGTAAAACTTCTGCTGAGTAAGTGAGTTGCAGCGCTTTATCCTTTGGCATCACTTGTCTTAATGCGGCAAGCCCGCCCATATCAGGAACTAGCCCCCACTTAGACTCCATGATCGACAACTTGGCATTTTCATCGGCGATACGCATATCTGCACCTAAAGCGATTTGCACCCCACCACCAAAACAGCAACCATCAAGCACAGCAATAACAGGGATAGGTAAACGCTGCCAGCCAATAGAAACTCTTTGAGCCAAATTGGCGTTCCCAGGTAACCATTTAAAGAGAAGTTTCACAGCAATAGAAGGAGACTTAGCAACACTTTTTACATCCAAGCCGGAACAGAAATTACCACCCGCTCCCGATAAAATAACCGCATTAACCGATTTATCTTTTTTAAGGCTTTTAATGGTGCGATCAATCGCAATAAACATCTCTAAATTAAGCGCATTATATTTTTCAGGTCGATTTAGGGTGACGTAAGCAATGCCATCTTCCATAACTATCGTCACTAACTTGTTTTCCATTACTCATCCTTAACTGGTCTGTCCAGAAGTTAAGTTAGCATAAATTAGCGGTTCGGCGAATAGTTAACCATATTGCTCATTCATTTAATTTTATAGAAATAAGCGCTATTTTTAGTACCAATAAGAACAGATGTACTCAGTAAAGTCAGATATGGTGCGTGATTGGCAACATTTTTACGTTAAACGCCAAAAAATTGTCGATTAACAGTGCGAAAACTCAACAATAAGTTGTAAAATGCCGCACAATAATTAACAAGCCAGTTAATCATGATGAATTTTATTTTCGATTGTGTGACAAAATAACGCTATGCTTAAAAAGACTGACAAAATAATAACCCTGCAAAAGGATCATCTGTCTCTATGACTATTCCTATTTTAATATGCGATGACTCAGGATTAGCCAGAAAACAAATGGCGCGAACGCTCCCTAAAGAATGGGACGTTGAGATAAGTTATGCGACTAATGGTGCTGAAGGACTCGATGTCATTCGTAAAGGCAAAGGCGAGATTGTATTCCTCGATCTCAATATGCCGGTTATGGATGGTTATGAAGTATTAGAAGCAATTCAAAAAGAAGATTTACCTGCACTGGTCATTGTGGTGTCTGGTGATATTCAAATTAAAGCTCACGAACGAGTAAAAGCACTCGGTGCCTTAGATTTTATTCAAAAGCCTGTTAGCGCCGAAGCTATCAGTAATATTCTTGAAGAATATGGCATTTTAACCTTAGCACTGAAAGACTCCGTTAGTGACACCCCCATGTTTGAAGTTGACCTAAGGGACGCTTGCCAAGAAATTGCTAACGTTGCCATGGGCCGAGCGGCTGATTTACTGGCTAAATTGTTAGATGTGTTTGTAAAACTGCCCATTCCAAACGTTAACGTATTAGAAGTCAGTGAGCTGACAATGGCGCTAAAAGCCACAGAAGAAAGCTCAAAAGTATCAGCCCTTTGCCAAGGGTTTATTGGTGCTGGTGTTGCTGGTGAAGCTTTATTGCTGTTTCATGATTCAAGCTTTACTGATATGGCAAAACTGATGGGCCATAAGAACCCTGAAGATACTGCTAATGAAGTTGAAGTTCTTATCGACACGGGTAACGTACTCATTGGTGCTTTTTTAAATGGCATATCTGAACAACTGGATATGAAATTTAGCCAAGGTCATCCAGTCGTGCTTGGGCGCCACTGTACGGTGAATGAGTTAATACATGACAACTCAGAAAAATGGCAACGGACATTGGCAATGGAAATCAATTATCAAATTGAAGATCATAATATTCAATGTGACCTTTTACTGCTATTTACCGAAGACTCTATCCCAACGCTAAACTATAAGCTGGGTTACTTGCTTGATTAATTTAAGCTAACAACGCTATATACACCCTATTATTTGCTGCTAATTAGCCTGTAAATGAATAAATAATAAAAAGATGGATGTTAACTCATGTCTACAGATCAAAGCGCGATGAACGAATTACACTGGTTAATCGATATGGTGCAAACCATTGAAGTTGGCTTAGTTGTGTTAGATCGTAACTACAACATCCAACTTTGGAATGGTTTCATGGAAAACCATAGCGGCGTATCACCTAACGCCATTAAGGGTAATAATTTATTTGAGACCTTTGCTGATTTACCCGCTGAGTGGTTACAGCAAAAAATGGAATCGGTATTCTTATTAAAGAACCGTTCATTCATTAGTTGGGAACAACGCCCTTACGTTTTCAAATTTAAGAATTATCGCCCTATCACCGGTCGTGCAGACCACATGTATCAAAACATCACCCTACTGCCATTAGCATCTCTAACTGGGCAAATTACGCATATCAGTATTATTGTTTACGATGTTACTGATGTCGCAATCAATAAATTGCAGTTAAAATCAGCCAATGAACAGTTAGAAAAACTCAGCCAAACAGACAGTTTGACCCAGCTGTATAACCGTCGTCATTGGCAGGTCTGTTTTGAGAAAGAATATGATCGCTTTGCCCGTTATGGTGAAAGTGCCAGTATGATCATGATCGATATTGATAACTTCAAAAATATTAATGATAAATACGGTCACCCAGCTGGCGATAAAGTAATCCAGAATATTGCCCACATATTGAATCAATCATTACGTGAGACTGATTTTGCAGGACGATATGGCGGTGAAGAGTTTGCAGTCGTATTAACTAATACCAACGCCAATGAATCAAAATACTTTACTGAGCGCCTGCGTAAGAAAGTCGAAGCATCACAAGTGGTTTATAACAACCAAATCATTAAAATCACCATTAGTATTGGGGTAAATGATTTATCTGCCGATACAAAGAATAGCGCAGACTGGTTATCAGGCGCCGATAAAGCCTTATATCAATCAAAAGAAAATGGCCGCAATCAAACCACGGTATATACTCAGGAATAGTATTTCTGGATACAAAAAAGCCCACTGATGAGTGGGCTTTTTAATGTTTACTTTAAATATAATAGGCCATGCCTACTAGATCAAAATCGGGATGATATTTAGAAACTGTCTTCTTCAATCTCTTCATCGTCATCTTCATCAACGTCGTCTTCATCTTCATCACCAACAAAGAAGGTGCCCCAGCCGTCGTAATCGACTTTTTGCTTAGCAGCAAGAATCATTAACTGCTCGCAGGCTTTATCAAGTAGAGGCGCTTCAAGAGCGTGATTAGCAATAGCATCAAAGCAGATAATCACTGAACCATCTTCAAGTTCCATTTCTTCAGCATCATTGACTTCAAAACCTAATTTGAAGGCATCTACAGCGGCTTTCTCTAGACGATCAAAATTAGTCGAAGAGAAGTGATGCTCGATGGTGTATTCAGCATCAGCTTGTGAACCATCATCAAGCAAGGCTTGAATAATTTCACGGTTCTCTGCAAATTGCTCTTTCAATTGAGCTTCGATAGACATGGATTCTCTCCGTTAACAAATAAAATGCGGCATTAACGCTAATTATACGTGATAAACCTACTGAGGTTTAGCCATTAATGTCGATGCTTCTAGATTTAATTCAGCTAAACGCTTCGACATCACATCATGTACTTTAGCGCATAACTTTTTAACGTCCGCTTTCTCAACATTAGCTGTCGACATTGGCGCCATCATTTCAACAATAACAACACCATTGTTCCACTTGTTCAGCTTAATATGATTTTGACAAGATGCTAACACAGGTACGATTGAGGCTTTAGCTGCTATCGCGGTGTGAAATGCACCGACTTTGAAGGGCAGTAATCCACGTCCACGAGAACGCGTACCTTCAGGAAAAATCCACACTGATAAGAAACTTTCTTTCATTTTCTTAACGGTTTTCGCCATGGTATCAAATGCGCTATGACGATTTTTACGATCAATCAGAATATTGCCTGACAACCAATAAATCTGCCCAAATAACGGCATCCACGCTAAGCTTTTTTTGCCTAAGCTCACAGTCGCTTCAGGCACTGCAGAGGTATGAGTAAACAAATCGAAATTATTTTGATGATTAGCTAAATAGATCTTTGGCTCTTTGACGGTCTCTTCCACTACCGTATCCCCATCAGCTTTTGCAGTTCGGGTAATGACCTTTATGCCTAGGACTGGGGCGACAGATGAGAAAATTTTAGCAATAACATGGACGTTATCACGGTGCATTGGTCTAACAAGACAAAGAATGATGACGAAAAAAAAGGCCAGTGTTAATAACACTGCAAGAATAATTGAACGAGCAATTAACAGCACAGCAGACTCCTGCAAATAAAGTGGCGACAGTATAGCCAGCAGTTTCGCTGGACTCAATAGCTATGGAACAATTTCAGTTTACAATTGTAAGCTTAAATAATTATACACTAGCTATAAAGAATTAATGATGCCTTAAACATTAACGCATCATTAATTCTTTTATACTGCTAACTATCAGCTTGTTTGCTATTGCTGTTTTTACTGCTAAAACTCAACAGTAAACGCATGCAAATAGCACTGACAGCCAAGGCCGCTACAATTGCTGCGCCGCTAGGTAGATCATAACTGGCTGAGAGTATAAGCCCTGTTAGATAACCAACAAACCCAACCACATAAGCCAGCGCCAAAGCATGTTTGCCAACATACTGATTTAGCGCCAATCCAGGTAGTATTAACGTACTGAAAACAAGGTAAACACCGACTAATTCAACCGATAGTGTTATGACTATCGCGAATAAAAAGTAGAAACCAGCGCCTTCGAGTATGTTAGGTTTGAATGCAATTAACGCTAAAATTGCTACCGACACGACAGCGGGTAACACTAGCTGCGACCAATTCACCCACAAAATTTGTCCAGACATTAGCTGTTTCAGTAATTCTGCGCCATGGGGGTCGTTAGATAACAATAACATTGCCCCCACTGCACTCAGTACATAAAAACAGCCAATAAATGCCTCTAACTCAGCAGGAAAACGCTTAGACAACCACGCAATAAAACCTGCACCAGCAAGGGCAAATAATGCCGGCATCCACACATGAGAATAAGGTAACTCCTCAATAGTGTGATCCATGTGAGCGACTATCGCACCGAGTGCAGCCACTTGAGCAATGGCCAAGTCGATGAAAATAATGCCACGTTTAAGTACTTGCCGCCCTAACACCACGTGGGTAGACAACACAAGTAAACCAGCAATAAATGCCGGAAACAAAATGATTAGCAGCTCGAACTCAAACATAGGCTATTCCACCTCAGTTAATATCGTCAATACGCTATCATATAGACTAATAAGGTCATGGCTTTGATCATTACCGCCTACTGACATAGGTACAACGACAACGGGTAAATCAGTACGTTCACCAAGCCAATTTGCCCCGCGCTCATCTTGATAAGATGCCACGACTATCGCCATAATATCGCCCTGTTGACCACGATTAACCAGCTTAGCTAGATGGCTGCTACTTGGTGGTAGCCCTGGCTTTGGTTCAAGATCTGCCACTTGCTCAATAGCAAGCCAGTTAAACAAATATCTAAAGCTTGAGTGGTAAGCAATGACTTTTTTTCCCTTAAGCTGCTGGGCTTTTTCTTCCCAACGAGGAATCGCTTGCTGCCATTGCTCAGTAAACTCAGCTAATGACGCTTGGTATTCAGCAGCAGAACTTGGGTCTAACTCAGTCAATTTTGCCGATAGCGCTTGCGCCACCTTCAGAAATTTTCTTGGGTCAAAATGTAAGTGAGGATTACCTTTAGCATGCACATCGCCCATTGAACGATCGACTTGAGTCAATTGATCCAATGTTTCGATATGCTCAGCAGCATAGAAAAGCCCTGTGTCAGTTGAAAGCACCTTATTGTTAGAGGCTTTCATCTGCAACATAGGTAACCAGCCGATTTCAAGGTCGGCACCAGCACAAACCACTAAATCAGCTTGACGCATTTTAGCGATAAGACTTGGACGCGCCTGTACTTGATGCGGATCTTGCAAAGCACTGGTTGCTGAATACACTTTTGCGTTAGGGGCTAATGCCTCTGTTAACGCCGCATATTCAGGCTCACAGGCAAACACGTTAAATGCAGCATTAGCTGATGAACTCACTAAGCCGGCTAATAGCGTTGCCGCGATAATTACTTTCTTAGAATTGATGCGCACCGTGAGCTCCTAATGTCATTACGTATTGTAGTGTAAGGATGTTGTCGTCTTCAAAACCATCAAAGTTTGTCCCTTGCTGATTAGTATATTGCAGACGAACGGTTGAAAAGTGACTGTAATGCCATGCCAAGCTCAATTCAGTTTCTTTCAATTTTTGTGGGTCTAAATGATCACCATGCGCTTCAAAGGTATCCACTTCGCCGTAACGTATGCCTGCAGACCAATTTGGTGAGAATTGATAAACACTGCTTAAATACCAACCTTGATGATAATCATCACTGTCTGTACTTAATAAGTCGTGTTCATGATCATGATCTTCTTCAAATGAGAAAATATCTGAAACACGGAAATACTCACCGCTCACAGTTAAATGCTGGTACTTATAGTTTCCATTAGGTGCCCATTTATAAACAAAATCAGCAATATAAGTATTCTCACCTGTGTATGATGCACTATGACTGTGGCCCTCGTGGTCATCGTGATCATCATCCGCATGAGGTTCATGTTCATCTTCTAGATAAGTTTTACCATTTTCATTACGTAAGTAGCTTAGACCGACTTGCCAAGAGCTTGAATAACCGATGTCACCACCAAATTTAGTGAAAGCAGAGTAAACACCCACAGAATTAAAGTCACGTTCATCATGCTCATCTTCAGCACGCATTTTTTCACCGCTAAAGGCTTCAATACCCATAGTCCAATATAAGTCTGTTGGCGCAACATAGGTTAACCTAACACCATCATCAAAATAATGGCCACCCATAAAGGCGCGGTAAGCAGCAGGACGATCAGAAAAAGAGTCGGTATGGATGTGTTGATTATTTAAATAACCAATATCTGATAAAAAACGACCAGCACGAATACCAAAGCCACCCGGCATCGCCATAGTTTGAATAAAGGCTTCTTCAAGCTCGATCTCAGTATCGCCATCGTGCACTTCTAATATTGCCGTGACTTTGCCGTAGAACATATCATCGATATTGGCACTGATGGCCAGCTCAGTTTCACCTAAGCCGAAACCTTCACTTCGCCCGCCTAAACCACGGTCTCCTGACTGGTAAAAACCATCCAATACCGCACTAATGTTGGGATTAGTTAAGCTAGAATCTTCTGCAAAAACAGAACTTGATGAAAATGCACACGCGATCGCAACTGCTGTCAGTCGTTTGTTTGAACTAAACATAATTTCTCCAATATACAACAAGCATCCGTCCACCGAAAATGAGTGGCCGAATAAATAATTAAATTAAAACTGTTGGATTAGCGGAGAACGGGTGGCGCGCGGCTGTGGTAATAAGATTGGTGTGAAGCCCGTGTTTTAACCACAACATCGTCAGTCGACTCAAAACGCTGACGAACGATGGCGATGCTAAAATGGCTACTGGGAAGTGATTTTTGTAACTGGTGCTGATGGAAACATAAAGTACAGTCGGTATTTATGCTTTCGTGCTTATGGATTGACTCGTGAGCAGACGCCGCAAATGACAATAGTACGAGCATGGCTGAAAGCCACATCGCAATATGTTGTCTCATTTGCTTAGAAAGTCTCACTGGGTTCGTCTCATCCATTTAAAATTATTTTAAAAATCGCAGCTATTCTTAAGAAATAAACATAAAAAATCAACTGCTAGTTTGTTACAAATCACTTTTATTAAAAAATTGTGATCGACCATAGCAACTTAACCCACTAACCACTATGCTGTTTTAAGATTAGCTTAAGCTGAAAAAGTTAAAATAACAGTCATAAATATCAGCTTAGTCAACCAATGACAGAGGAATTATCTATGATGAATATAGTAAAAGACAATTTGGGCATTATTTTAACAATGGTGATCATCGGTGTTGTGGTACTAGGCGGTATCTATTACGTTGAAACCGCATTAGAAAACCAAGTTCACGTGGTTGATTAATTTGTTGTTGAATCGTCTGCAGGCGCTTCAATAACCAGTAGATGATCCATCAAATGCGTTACCCCCGTAAGAATCAACGAAAGCATGATTATGGGGGTAATGATATTAGCCAAACCATCAACAAAATACCCAGTCACGCCCGCTCCTACCGCAGTGTAAAAGCCAAAAATTTTCAACGCGGTTAAATAACCATGTCGTCCAAGCCATGCTTGACAGTGATAACACTGAATATGCGAAGAAAAACCTTTCCCTCTTGTACCCGTTATTTTACTAACTGATATTTGCTTGTGACAATGAGCGCATAGCAATGCCATGATGAACTACCTGAAAATAAAAAGTGCGTAAGTTTAGCAAATTATCGTCAAACTTCCTTCAATAACTTATGATAAACAATCTACATTTTTACAGGACGTTTATCATGCCCAGAATTTTGATTGTTTTATGCTGTTTGTTAAGCCTTATGAGCTTTTCTGAATCCAGTTTTGCTGTTGAAACAAATACAAATACCATCAATAAAATTGATAAGTTACAAAAAGTTATCGATGCTGATATTAATTATTTACAAAGTGCTAAAGGCGAGCTAAAAAATATTAGTGAGTTCCGTATACGCAATAAAACCAACCAACTACGTGAACAATTAGATATATTAATTAGTCAACCTGACCCTGATTTAGTCTACCTAACGCCAAAAGTCGAACAACAACTGGCCTTCCTTGATACTGTCGGTAAATATTTAGATGCTGATATTACGGCGTTAAAGCTTACATTAGGTGGCGATAATGACACTGCAAGCATGCAAGCTATCATTAAGCGTGAAGAAGATAGAGATCATTACCTTCAAGCTGAGTTAGAAACCATTAATTGGGGAACAACGTTAAACATCAATGTAGAGGCAGCTAAAGCTGCATTGACAGATGAACTGACCATAAGAGCGGATTATCTAGAGAGTTTAACCAACTATACTCAAAATCAATTATTGCATGCTGTTGATGAAGCCTCCAATGCTGGCGCAGATATTACCGCCGAGCAAAAAAACCAAGTTGCAGACTTAAAAAATAGACTAGCTCAACATAGCAGCAGCTTAAGTATCGCCGCTGACATACTCGAAAATCTAGGGCAAGACACTGCCCAAATTAAACAAACCCTATTTAGTGTATCAGGCGATATTACTCAAGATGTTTTAAACTTTGATGTGGCATCAAGTTTGGCACAAGAGTGGATGACAATAGCGAAGAATCAAGCCCTAGAAAATGGCACTGGATTAACATTCAAAATTGTCATCTTTTTGGTCATTCTATTCTTAACCAGTTTGGTTGCGAAAATAGTAAGAAAAGTCGTCCGTAAAGCAGTCAACTCTTCAAAGCTTAAATTTAGCGTACTGCTACAAGATTTCTTTACCTCGATTTCAGGTAATGTCGTTTTCGCTTTAGGCTTATTGATTGCACTATCTCAACTTGGCTTTGAACTCGCTCCCTTACTTGCTGGTTTCGGTATTGCCGGTGTGATTATCGGTTTTGCATTGCAAGATACCTTATCTAACTTTGCATCAGGCATGATGATTCTGATCTACCGTCCTTATGATGTGGGTGACTTGATTAACGCAGCAGGGGTAACCGGTCGTGTAAGCCATATGAGCTTAGTATCAACCACAGTTAAAACCCTTGATAACCAGCGACTTATTATTCCAAACAACAAAATTTGGGGCGATACCATTAATAATATTACCGTGGAGAATGAGCGACGCGTTGATATGACATTTGGCATTGGCTACGGCGATGATATCCCTAAAGCGGAAAAAATCTTAACTGACATCGTACTAGCGCATCCAAAAGTGAAGAAAACTCCAGAACCTACGATTAGATTGCATACCCTAGGTGAATCATCCGTTGATTTTGTAGTACGCCCTTGGGCAAACCCAGTTGATTACTGGGAAGTTTACTGGGACATCACCCGTGAAGTGAAAATGCAATTTGATGCACAAGGTGTCAGCATTCCATTCCCGCAACGCGATGTGCATATTTATCATGAAAAGGCACAAGATTAAGCCTTTAATGAAAGGACATTTATAACAGTCAATTCATGCATCAAAAAGCCCGAATCAATTAATGATTCGGGCTTTTTTATTACGCGTGAACTAATTACACCTTTATTAATATGCATTAATTCCCTGGCCATACTTAATCTAAGTAAGACATGGTGCCTAACAGATGAGGGCGGCGACCTTTAATATCTCGCATTTCGAATCGTTTACCATTTTCCATACTTTCAAAAGCAAAAGTCACCTCTGATGGCATAAATACGGGCAATTTAAACTCGACATCAAGCTTAAAGGGTCTATCACCAATAAACTGCATTAAGCCAGACAAGCATCGCGCTTTTGACCACATACCATGTGCTAGCACACGATCAAACCCAAACCGTTTCGAGACAATGGGGTGTAAATGAATAAGGTTATAATCACCAGATGCTTTGGCATACTGACGACCTAAATCTTCAGGTAATGACCAGGTATTAACATTTTCCCAAACCATATCTGATGCACGTGGTGGTCTAGCTCTTCTTCCCTTCGATTCGATTCGATATAGGTAAGTCGAGAGTGCTTCCCAAACCAGTTCTTCACCCACATAGACTTTAGATTCAAGCTCAAATTCAAGCCCTGTATCGGTGGTTTGACTAGATATCAGATTACACTCAACATTGAACACTTCATCAGCATTGATAGCTCTGTGCAAACTAATGCTGTTTTTCAAATGAATCATACCCAACAAAGGAAAAGTAATCCCTTTATGGGTAAAAATTGTCGCATGCAATCTAAACACAAGTGTATATAAATAAGTTGGCGGTAACACTTTGCCATCATAATCAAACTTGCACACATCCGCATACTGACGAATTTTGTTATCTGATATAGAAATACCGTCAGCTTGCACATGGATCTTAGGCAATGGCTGTTGATCCCAACCAGGCTTGCGAGTCAATAAAATTTTGCTATATAAAGATATCAACGACGGCATTGATGTTAATGCTATAGAGTAATCGTTACTCAAGTGGCTTACCTTTTTGATACGGTGAAAATAGTAATAAAACAGAATTTACTAGGTCACAAATGTTTAATAACCTCATTATACTACAGCCAAAATATCCGGCACAGCCCCAAACTCATTAAACAACACGCTACAAACACTGGTCTTGCCAGCAATCAATCACTTCAGCACCCAAGCTTTTGAATATAATCGGCATTGATTGGCTGCCAACCAAATGACCTGCACCTACCACAATAAACATTTGCTGATACTGATTTTCTTTAAAGAACTCCATGGTTCGCTGACTCATTTGATGATTCCGTTGCCATAAGAGTTTTTCAACTAACTCTTTGGCTAGCTCATCACTTTGGTCTTCCATAATGTTTGCCAGTACCTGTTTATCACCTATTCGCCATGCTGCAACCATTTCTAGCATGTCTGCATCTGATGATGTTATCGCTTCATCGAGCATTTGCAGTTGTGTTTGGGTAGAAAATGATGAGATAAGCTCAAATTGAAACTTTACACTCTCAAGTTCTAATAAGGGTCGACTTTTATTTTTGGCCACCAAGGTGACATCTACCCCTTCTTCAGCATTTAAACCAAGTTGGTTATATCGAACCAATGTGACTTGAGCAGCTTGAAGCCATGGCGCTAATGGCGATAATCCCTGACAAACCGTCATAGATTGCTGACAAAAATCGGGGGAAACCTGCGCTAAATCGACTTTGGTCTCTTGCGTTGCCAAGCCGTACTGGCTTAATAATTGTTGAGTATTGGCCTTGGTGACATCTGCCTCAATAACTAGAGCATCAGCTTGAGCATATGCTTGCTCAATAACCGGTGCCATCGGATAAAAATCAGCTTTACCCACATGAATAGAACCTAATAAAAAAGCCTGTTTGCCTTGGTAGGTTATTTTGTAAAAAGGTGGTGTATCTGTTTCAGCTGCAGCAATCGATGTACAGAAAAAAGCACCGGCAATGAATAAACCCATTCGAGCACTAAAGTGCTTTCTTGCTGCAAACGATAATTTAAAACCCAATTGACTTGTTAGTCCCATAGCAGACCCTTATAATTTAGCTAAATTTGAAGATGTTTAATGAGGCTATCATGCCGTATACCAAAGTTATCCAGCAAGTAAAAGAAAGTCTCCAAACAGGATACCGCCAAGCCATTGATGCAGATAAAAGACTCGACGAATTACGTCAAGTTGGTCACGGTAAGTTTGTGGCAATTTTTACAGAAGAACAAGGTTTTAGCCAAAAGAGCAATCGTTTTTTACCTTATGTGCAAGAATTAGCTGATGAGCTAGATGAAATTCAAGAACTAAGACATATCCCACCTGAGACATTAGAGTCTTATGTTAAGAAGCTAGGGGCATTACTTCAAACACTGCATTTATTCAAGCAAAACACTAAGTAAGAAATAAAACGCTGTTGCATGTATTACCGTTAGTAGCGCAGACAAACCTTTGAACGGCTATTTTTATGTAACAAACGGTCAATAAAAAACGGCTTTAATAAGCCGTTTATTTATTCAAACCTGAGTCACTAATGACATAAACTTTACAGTTTAGGTGCTACCGTTTTCTTTAACCAAGACTTAAGCATTGCCGTTTCGTACTCAAAAGGTCTTTGGTTACGTGTCGAATTAACCCCGTACATAAAGTTCATGTCCATGAGCTTTTCATTACCAGCCATAATCACTTTATCACCCTCTGTAATGCTATAAGAGAAAGTCATTCTAGGTGGGTATAAATCTTTCACAATACGTAATTCACTTGCCGATGTTGCGCCAAATGTCGGTCTTAAATCACCAGCCAAATCAACATCGGTAACAATCATTTCAAGCTTTTGACCATGCTTAAGGATTTTTTCAGCTTCTTTGTTTACATTTTCTGTAATCGTATCGAAAAATCGTTGTTGAAAACGCGACTTAACTTCTGTCGCAGTTTTTAAATCTCGATAGCTTTTCGGTTCTTGCCATTCAACTTTTACAACACCTTCTTCAGTTACTGGGTTTGGTGTTGTTTCTTCTTCAGCAATTGCGACATTACACATTAATGCGCCTGCGAGCAGTAGATGTTTAACCTTCATTATATTGTCTCCTGGCTATGCGAATACAGATGTTAATACCCACGTTTATATTTATTATCTTATTTCATCACTTAGGATATAAAATCTAACCTGTATATAAGCTTAACGTAATCTGAATAGTCTTGCTGTAAGAAAAGAGCCCGACTTAAGAAAAGATATAAACCTTTCCGTTCAAAAAACAAACCGAAACTGTTCAGTTATCGTTCAGGCAAGGTTCGGTAATATACATCCCAACAAAGCAACACACCATTATATAACTCACTTACCAACATGCATTGCAATTTGTAAGCAAGATTAAATATTACAGGAAGCTATTATCGCTGAAGGATTAAGCGCAAAACGACTTAACGAATCAATACTGGAGTAATACTATGAATAACATCACAACTAAAACGACTATGACTAAGAAACTTTCTCTAGCCGCTACATTTTGTGTTGCTATGCTAGCTTCATCAAGCAGTTTTGCTCATCAGTTTGATATTGATGCCCAAGGCGAGCAAGCGATTAAAGAACACAAACAATTAATGAGTGAACATATGCAGGCTGCCGAGCAAGATTTTTCCGCTGAATTAAGCCAAGATTTTGATCAGCAAATGCAAACCGCAGAACAAAATTTTATGAAGCAAACCTGTGCTAAATACGGTTTGGACTTCGACACTCAATCAGAAGTGTGTGATGGCTAACCGCCAACACCACTTTGATATAAAAAATGCAGCCACATGGGCTGCATTTTTTATTATTGCGCAATAATTTAAGTACTAATTTAAGTGCTAACCTAGAATGGAAAACGTTGGCTCAATTTAGGGTAGTTTTTCCGTAAGTCTTTTTTCTTCGTACTGAACTTTTTCCCTTTTGGCGTATCCTGTCCAGAAGGTACAAACGGTAACTCATCACCATTGCGATCTTCATAGATCTTACCGGCGATCAAATCATAATCTTCGATGAATGGATAAGCATAATCATCTTTCGTTGGCCATTTATCAAGCTCACCCAAGCAATCTGGATTATTGATGATATTGTTATACCATTGTTCACCTAACGACAGAATGAAGCTGCGAAACTCAACAAAACCATAGTCAGAATCACATCCAGTAATGATGTATGCCGCTCCCCAGATATCCCATTGGTAGCTCCGGCGCATTTGTTGGCCAAACATTTTATCAAAAGCCGCTAATGCAACATCATCTAATGCCGACAACTTTTCAACTAATTGATCATTGCACTCTTGTTCTGATTGCTCAGCGTGGCTGCGGGTCACTAAAGACCAAAATTCCGCCTCAGTCATTCACTTATCCTAAATTCTTATAAAAACGTTTTCACAAACTCTCTCAACTCACGTTATTCTACACCACATCACGATTAACACAGCCTCATTAATGACAGTAAAACTATGAATAAACCGCCACTGAGATTGACCCTACTAATTATTTTTTATGTACTACTTTTAATACTCGCGCTTTGGCGCTCATATAGCATCCAAAGTATTGACCTATTCACTATTGGCGTCATCCCAGTACTATTTGGTTTGGTTAAACGAACTCAATGGGCAAGCATTGCACTAAAAGTCTACTTGGCAATACAAACTTTAGCGGCATTAGCATTATCGACAACTGCAGTTATTGCTTATCAATTAACACCTGAAGATGTAAAAGTGGAATACAACGGAATGACGATTCCTATTCCTGCGATTGCTATCTGTATATTGATGGTCCTTAGTTTTCAGTATTGGGTCGCATTTTGTAAAAAAACTGCAGATTATTTGAAACAGAATAGTTAACTAAGCTAACAGCTCGCTATATTCAGACCTTCGCTTAAGGTAAAATATGTCCAATGACTCAAACACTAATAATAAGAAGTATGCCATGAGCCAATTATCTCCAAGCGAATTATCTATTTTGCTACTTGAACCTTCTGATGTTCAACGCAAAATTATTATGTCTCGCCTGCAACAAGAAGGCGTAAGCAGTATTCAAACAGCCGCCAATATAGCCCAAGCTAAAGAAATCATTGCTCGGCATACTCCCGATTTGATTGTCAGCGCACTGCATTTTGATGATGGTGAAGCGACTGAACTTCTCAGTTTTATAAAACAAGATACCCACTATAAAGATATCCAATTTATGCTGGTATCCAGTGAATGTCGCCGCGAACAATTAGAAATATTCAGGCAATCTGGGGTCGTGGCAATTTTGCCAAAACCTTTTGCAGCGGATCATTTAGCCACAGCATTAAACTCAACCATTGATTTAATCAGTAATGACGAGTTGGATTTAAGCCATTTTGACGTGCAAGACATTCGCACATTGGTGGTTGATGATAGCCGTATGGCGCGTAACGTTATTAAACGCACAATAACCAATCTAGGTATAAGAATTATTGTTGAAGCCACTGACGGTGCAGAAGCAATTGAATTGATGCAGCAACAGATGTTTGATTTAGTCATTACTGACTACAATATGCCCAGTGTCGATGGACTGGCGCTAACGCAATATATTCGTAACGAAAGCCAACAGTCACATATTCCCATTTTGATGGTGTCTTCAGAGGCCAATGATACCCATTTAAGTAATGTCTCAAGTGCAGGTGTCAATGCCCTTTGTGATAAACCATTCGAGCCAAAACTTGTTAAACAGTTACTCTATCAATTACTCGAAGAATAACTCGTCTGACTATATTTTCAGTCACATAAACACTTGAAGACAATTAAAACAGCGTAAAAACAATCCAAAGTGCTAATAAAAAGCCCAAAAGGCACCATTTTACAAAAATGCTGCACATTAATAAGATAAAAGGCTTTTAAACCCCCATGGCTTATGGCATGTTAATCTAGTTTTAATTAAACACATCTATGGAAAGCAGAGAATATCAACATGAACAAAAGTGAATTAATTGCAAAAATCGCAGAAAATGCTGAGTTAACAAAAGCTGAAGCAGGTCGTGCACTAAAGTCTTTTGAAGAAACTGTTACTGAAGCCATGAAAAATGGTGACAAGATTTCTATCGTAGGTTTTGGTTCTTTCGAAACATCAGTTCGCGCAGCACGTACAGGTCGTAACCCACAAACGGGTAAAGAAATTCAAATTGCTGAAGCAACTGTACCAAAGTTCAAAGCTGGTAAAACGTTAAAAGATAGCGTTAACTAAAAACCGCTTTAACGATAAAACCTCCTTCTTGGAGGTTTTTTTATGCCTTGACCTTTATAAACACAGAAAACTATTTCAGTAAATTCCACACTTAAAACGCACAAAAAAAGTGCAGCTCTGCCTCATTGAGATGCACCATTGTTGCCACATATTAGCGCATGTTTATATAAGATGCTGATTTAGAATGGTTTATAAACATGGCACATCATTAGCAATATCCCCTTCAGATAAATCAACATTTAGCTCAGCGGTCTGACTTTTATGCTGAGACTAAATGAAAATAAAAACTTTAAGGGAATGAAAATGAAAAAATCACTATATCAAGCTATTGCGCTATCGACCGGCTTACTAATGAGCGCCACAGCTTTTGCTGAAGTAACAGGTAATATTGGTGCGACCTCTAACTACCTATGGCGCGGTGTATCTCAAACAGGGGATAGTGTCGCTGTTCAGGGCGGCGTAGATTACGAGAATGAATCTGGTTTTTATGCTGGTACTTGGGCATCTAATGTCGATTTTGGCGACGGTACAAGCTATGAGCTTGATCTATACGCAGGATATGGTGGCAGTATCACTGAAGATCTAAGCTACGACATTAACTATTTATATTATGCTTACCCAGACTCGCCTGGTAGCGTTGATTTTGGTGAAGTGTCTGTGGGATTAGCATGGAAATGGTTAGACGTTTCCTACTCGCACACAGTTAATGGAGGCGATGATATCGCTTCAGGAACATTAGATTCAAAAGACATGATGTATGCTCAAGCTAACTTAACGTTCCCGTTAACCGAAAAGCTTTCACTTGGTATTCACTATGGTTATTCAGATGGCGATATCATCACTAGTTGGTTTGGAACTGATAGCTACTCAGAATATAACGTCTCTTTGAGCACAGATACTGACTTCGGAACCATCTCATTCATGGCTTCTGATACCGATTTAGACGATGACGATGCTAAAATCGTTTTAGGTTATTCATATAGCTTTGGTCTATAAGCGCTGATATAACTTTTCATGCAGTAATGCATGAACGTCATTCATAAAAACGTCACCCTTGGGTGGCGTTTTTATTATTTATCCATAAAAATCCACTGACAGAATTAAGCATTTTTTTTAATTGCTGCTACATTCAAATTAACAGGTTATTTTATTAAATTAAATTTTGCCTTACTGGCTGCATTAATCATATTCAACGTTCTTGTAGTAAATAACCATAAGTGTTCAAGGAAGGATTATCGTTCATTAGAGTAGCTATCGCGGCTTACAACAACACCAGAGATGAGGATAAAGTGATGGCTAATATTACTGAAACTATCCCAAATGACACTGAAATTGACGCCATGGTGTCACCAAAAAATAGACGTTCTGCAGAGATAATTGAACGAAAAAGACAAGTAAAACGTCGATTAGATGAATATCTAGAACAAGCAGAGTTACGTAGAAGCATAGGGGACGATGACTTTTTTTAGCCGTGCTATCACTAAGATGTGAAAACTAAGATGTGAGAACTAAGATTTGAGAATTATCATATGTGTTGCTTCAACAGCGCTTTTTAAGCCTTAACCAACTGTAGTTAAGCTAATTTTTATTATTTTATTTCGTACGCTAAGCCTCTACATTCTTGATACACAGAACAACCAATTAAACTACCTTCTCCGCACTGTGTAATCACCAGTGCATTACCGCCAATTTCTGCGGTCTGAACTTTTAAATTTTTCTTCAAATCAAACAAGCTGGCTCTATCTGTTAAGTCAGGCTTATATGAATCACGACAATAACTTGCAACCACCTCTCCTAGAGGGACGTTATCATGACGATACACTTCACTCGGTTCGTAAATATCTACTGTGGTAGATTTATATCGGTAATCAGCAGCTTCAGATACATTGGTTTTAAAGCTCATATTATTGCAGCCGAACAACACTGAGACAGATAATATAACCAGTGCAGATTTTGAAATATTGACTCTTTGCATAAAACGCCTATTTATAAAAAAGGTATAACCTTCACGGCTATACCTTTTGTATATCAACAATGATAAAAACATCTAAAAATATGTTACACACTTGCCTTAAGCGCTTTTTGCTTGGCAAAGTACTCGCGAGTCAAACCAAATACCACAGGACTAAGCAGTGCCAAGGCAATTAAGTTTGGAATGGCCATCATTGCATTGAGCGTATCAGCCAATAGCCAAATAAACTCTAATGAACTTACGGCGCCGATTGGCACCACGAGCGTCCAAATTAAACGAAATGGTTTTACCGCTTTATCACCAAATAAGTATTGAACACACTTCTCACTGTAAAAACTCCATCCTAGAATAGTCGTGAAAGCAAACACAGCAAGCGCTACCGCCACAATGTAATTACCCATAGGTATTGCATGAGAAAACGCGAACGAGGTCAGTGCTGCGCCATTTTCGCCAGATGTCCAAGCACCCGAAACGATAATAGCTAACCCCGTAATTGAACACACGATTATGGTATCAATGAACGTACCTAACATAGCAATTAAGCCTTGCTTAACCGGATCGTTTGTTTGCGCTGCAGCATGTGCAATCGGCGCACTACCCAGACCCGCCTCGTTTGAAAACACACCACGCGCGACACCAAAACGAATAGCGGCCCATACAGCCGCGCCAGCAAAGCCGCCTTGAGCAGCGACAGGGTTAAACGCGCTATGAATAATTAATTCAAATGCTGCAGGAATTTGGTCAGCATAGACCACCAACACAGCTAAACCCGCAGTGATATAAAATAAAGTCATTAATGGCACTAATTTACCAGCAACATCAGCAATACGTTTAATACCGCCCATCAGTACTGCACCCACTAACACCATTAATACTAGGCCTGTAATCCAGTTTGGCACGCCAAAGTTAGAACTCATTGCATCAGCTACAGAGTTTGTTTGCACAGTATTACCAATACCAAACCCAGCGATAGAGCCCATAACAGCAAATGCGGTACCTAACCAAGCCCACTTGCTGCCCAAGCCATTCTTAATGTAATACATCGGCCCACCGACATGATTACCATTACTGTCTTTTTCGCGATACTTAACCGCCAGAACCGCTTCGGCAAACTTAGTCGCCATGCCCACTAACGCGGTACACCACATCCAAAATAACGCACCAGGACCACCGATAACGATAGCCGTTGCGACCCCGGCAATATTACCCGTACCAATCGTGGCAGAAAGCGATGTCATCAGCGCATTAAAAGGACTGATTTCACCTTTGCCTTCACTATCGCTGTCAGTGCTTCTGCCTGACCATAATAGTTTGAAGCCCGTGCCTAATTTTAGGATTGGCATTAACTTAAGTCCGATAGACAAAAATAATCCCACTCCTAAAATCATCACCAGCATGGGGACGCCCCATACGACGCCGTTTATCCAGCCCAGAGTTGCAGTTAGTGCTTCCATTGAAAACCTCATAATGAGTTAAATATTTATAGTTATTATTAATCGATCTTTTTAATCGTTATTTTTTATAGTTTTAGCGCTTATCCATTGAAAACGGATAAGCGCGGAATTCAGATTACCTGCATTGGCGCAAAATTGGAAACACCAGCGTAGTTCAAACAGTGTAAATTTCGTAATAACAACTATTAATCATCAGGTTAAATAACTTAATTTATAAAAAATTGATAATTAAAGTAGCGCTTAAAGCTCTGTTATGGCGATTAATCTAATATCACTTTTAAATTATCTAAGCCTTGTTGCAAGTCATTACCAATCATCGCTTCAAAATCAATAAACAAAAACGTCAAGTTCATTGGGTAATCTATGTGACCGCTAAATCCCCATTTCACCAAGGTTTTATCTGCTGAAATGGCTTCAGTGGTCATGTAGGCAGGTTCAGTTGCTTCAAAAGGGCTCAAAAAACGTAATTCGAAATCGATTCTTTCACCTTCAAGGATATTAAGAATTTCTTGTTCACCAACACCCACATCAGGGTTTTCGCTAGACCAAGCAGAAATAAAGCCAACAGTAGCATCCGTTCCTGTAAATCTTTTTTCCATATTGGGATCTATTTGAGCCCACTTACTAAAGTTATTTTGATTTTTTAGATGCTTAACATAATCAAAAACCAAAGGTTTCGGCTGATTGATTATTACACTGCGCTCAACATCATAAGTTTGAGAGACAAATAATGCGACGATGAAAGGAAGCGATATGAGGGTTGCGATAACAATGGCTATTTTTTTTATCATCATTTATTTCCATATACTGAGTATTTAAAATGCAGCAAGTAAAACGCGCGGATCTAATAAGTACTCAGTATATCAACAGCATTGCGCATCACAATTAATTTTAACAAAGTAACAACAAGACTGAAGTGAATGGGATAAAGAGGGACAACTAAGGGTTTTAAGCGCTGAAGATTAAAAGTTATTAGACTGACAGTTTTTTATAACAGCTCTGACAAACACACGCTTGGCCTTTTAAATCATCCAAAACTCTTGGAATTATCGACGCTTTGGTAGATTGAGCTAAACACCAACAATCTTGGATCGATTTACCCACGCTCACAGCACATTGATTTGCTTGCTGACAAACGGGACAAATTAACGGTTCATCAGGTTGTTTAATAGCAGTGGATTGCCTAATAGCTGGGTCACCAATTGTTAATTTGTTAAAAGTTGATTGGCTACTATTTGTTTCGTTATTAGATACTTGATCAGGTGAGAATATTTCAACATCAGCCATTTTATTCACTTCTTCATTCGATAGGTTTATGACATAAATTAAAAATCGGTACTTAGAATTTAACCTCTAAATACCGATTCTACTCTATTCCATCATTTTACATGCTAATGAGATGCTTTATTTTGATGCTGGCGCATTGGGGTAAGCTTTTGACCCTAATACGCTACCCGCACCGGCTTTACCATAATAACCATCGTGTTGATGATAGCTTTTTTGCGTATCTGATAAGTTGCCTTTATAGCGAGGATCCTGAGGACGCTCATGTGAATTCACATATGCAGCCACATCCCAAGCTTGTTGAACTGACAATTGGATACTCTTGCCCAGCGGCATGTTTTCATAAATAAAGTTAGCCGCGGTATTCACTCGATGCATACCTGCGCCCCAGTTATAACTTTGTGGTCCCCATAATGGCGGTAAAGCACTTACGTCAGCCATTTTAATACCTTGGCCATCAACGCCATGGCAAGTCTGGCAATGGGCCAGGTAAACAACCTCACCTCGCTCAAGCGAGTATGCCTGTTCAGGTTTAGCCAGTTTAGGGAAGCCTCTACCCGCTAATGACGCTAATGCTTTTTGATCTAATTTAGATTTAACTTCCACAGGGAGTGGAAAGTCTTCTCTATTGCCACCCTTTACCAGCTCTGTATCACTCAGTTCAGGAACTTTGTTATCAAGATCAAATTGATTCATTAAGCCACTCATGGCTAGCCAATATGAATAAGCTGAGATAGCCACAAGTTCTTTACTGCCAGATGCAGGGGCGGTGCCATTCATTGAATAAGTAAAACAGCCCTGAATACGTTCTTCATAGCTATTCACTTTATCGTTTTTCTTTCTATAGGCTGGGTAAGCCATATAGGCCGCCCATAATGGCGAAGCATTGGCTTTATTACCGGCATTCATATGGCAATTGACACAATTGAGCTCATTGCCCACTTGTTGATCACGCATTTGCTGGCTGTTGACGAATAACTGATAGCCTAATCTTACTTTATCACCAAACTCGCCACCTGGAATGGTAGATAAAGCGCTAGGTTGAAGATATAAAGCGGTAGGATCTTTTGCTATTGCAGGAATTTGTGCTTGTCGATCAGGTAGTTCGGCAGCGGTAACTGAGTTAATGAACATACCCGCAGCTAAATAATAAAATAGTTTCATAGTATGTCCTTATTTTTTAACCACAGGTATTTGTGCTGAAAAGTATTGAGATAATGCGTTTATTTCTTCCGCAGTTAGTTTATTAGCAATATTTCCCATCATGTTATCAACATCACCTTTACGGGTGCCATTTTGCCAAGCTAATAATTGATTCTTTAAGTAAGTGGGTTCTTGTCCTGCAAGTCGAGGGAAATTTTCAGCGCCAATACCTGAAGGTCCATGACAACTAGTACAAGCGGGAATATCGCGGCTCCAATCACCTTGGTAAGCGAGCTTTTCAGCCACATCAGTAATCACAACTTTATCGCCGCGATATTGTAATGTTATCTCCTTGACGGGTTTAGCCGCAAAATAATCAGAGACTAATTTAATTGCATCACCTTGCACAGTCGCAGCCATCGCCATCATAGTCGGGTTCTGCCGAGAACCGATTTGAAAAAGAGTTAGCTGGTTAGCAATATATTCACTGGATAAACCAGCTAATTTAGGCCCCGCAACACCTAAACCTTCTCCATTAACACCATGACAACTGACGCATACTTGTGCCTGTGCAGGTATGCTTTGTAATAACTCTTTAGGGGATTGCGCTGGAATACTGGCCAAAGCAGTACTACTTGTCACCACAACAGTCATTGTCGTCACGACTTTTACAAGAAATTTCATATAGCGCCCTCTCCTTGGGTGATTTTCAAACAACTATGGAATTAAATGTAACCTATAAAGACGGGATTTTCTTTACAAATTAAATTTTAAAGCTGAATTGATTCAATGGTTAAATACTAATAGCTTTTGATAATCAACAATATTCCTTGGTGGAACTTATCAAGAATGAGGTATTTTCGGTAGATAAAAAAGGCCTATTCCCTTTAGGAATAGGCCTTTATAGATTTGAGTTAATATAGTGAAATAACGCTACTCTTGGAGTAAATCTTTACATATTTGCACTAAATCTGACTGCACTGCAGCAGCAGTAACCTCTCGGCCAGCACCTGGACCGCGAATAATCAACGGATTCCCTTGATAGAAAGCGCTGCGAATCACAAACACATTATCCCCTGGGGTTAAGTTGGCATAGGGGTGATTTGAGTCGACCCATTGAATGCCGACTTCAGCATGCATTTTCCCGTCAACTTTATCTAACGATGCTACATACCTTAAAACTTTATTTTGCTCTAAGGCCGCATTGAATTGTTGCAGCATAAATTCATCTAACTCGCCGATACGCACTAAAAAATCATCCAGTGACAAATCAGCTAAATGAGTAGGTACCAATGAATTTAGCTCAATATCATCAAGTTCAATTTCAAAACCAATTTCACGGGCTAAAATAAGTAACTTACGTTGCATATCTCGACCAGATAAGTCATCTCGAGGATCAGGCTCTGTAATCCCTAGACCGCGAGCTTCAATGACTAACTCCGAAAATGGCTTTTGACCATCGTAATGTTCAAACAACCAACATAAAGTTCCTGAAAAAATACCCCCAACGGCTTCGATGCTATCGCCGCTATTACGTAAATCATTTAGCGCATGTTGAATTGGTAAACCTGCACCACAACTTGCGTTATATCGCCAGAATAAACGGCGGTTACTCAGCTGAAGCTTAAGCTCTCGATAAAAAGGTAATGGACCAGAACCCGCTAGTTTATTAGCACTAACAACATGAATACCTCGTGCAAATAGCTCTGGGTATTGCAAGGTTAAGCTGGCACTCGCGCTGATATCCAGTGCGACAAGCTCATCACAATCAAGTTGCTCAAGTTGCTCAAATAAATTGGGGTAATCCCAAGATTTAGCTGTGGTATCAAAATCATGTTGCCAGTTATTGATATCAATGCCTTGCTGACAAATCAGCGCTTCTTTTGAGCTGACTAAACCAACTAACTGGACATTGGCTTCTAATTCTCGATTAAGTGTTGCTGATGAACGCTGGAACAAATCTATCCACGCTTCACCAATATTTCCCACACCAAGCAGCAATACACCAATACGTAAGCGCGGGCCTGCGCAGCGGCGGTGTACTTTTTGGGTCAGTAAACTAACCTGAGATTTAGGTACTAAGGTCACTAAACTCAAACCATCTTGATACAGGGGTTTAGCATCACGACTTAATAATCGGGCAAAACTACGGCGATAATGTTCAGCATCAGCACTCACGAGTGCCACTAGTCCTAATTCGGTATTAGAGCGTATATCGCTAATGGATAACGCTTCTGCATGCAGTTCAAGTAATACTTCAACTTGCTGTTGGTTTTCAGCAGTGAACGCCAGCTCAACTTTGTGATGCGCTGAAGTCCAATAAGCTAATGGGGCAATACCCGCTTGTTCTAGTAACTCTAGTGTTTTTTGAATTGGTGCTTGTTGCTTTAAGCGAAATAACGCCACTTCGTTTAAGCTTGTGACCACTGGAGCACTTGCCGATGAGCTTTGCGGCGCAATAAGGGTAAAATCAGTATGAGATGCGTAACTAGAACGAACAGCGAGACTGACATTGGTATCAAATAACGGCTGTAAGGTGCGGCTATGCAATACTGGCGATCCTAGTTTTGCTAATCGATCCGCTTCAGCCAATGACATGCTTTCAAGTAATTTTGCATCATTAATTTTATTAGGATCAGCGTTAAACACACCTTCAACATCAGTCCAAATAGTGACTCGTTCAATATCGGCTAAGCTGGCAATTATCGTAGCACTGTAATCAGAACCATTACGTCCTAGTAGCAAGGTATCACCTTCGTTATTGGCACAAATAAACCCAGTAATCACTAAGCGTTCATTAGGATGTGCAGCTAGCAGCTTTTGAACTTTTTGACGAGACTCTTCAATGCAAATATTGGGCACAAGGCCTTCATCTGCAACGAGAATAGAGCAAGCATCAATGTTAGCAGCTGCAACGCCAGATTCTCTTAACAAGGCTGCCATTAATCTTGCTGACCAACGCTCACCAAAACTGAGCACATGGTTTAATTGAAATTTGTTTCTTTGCTCTAGCGACAATAAACTAATCAGCTGTGACTTATCTGTCGATAAGCGTTCACGTAAGTCACGTGCTTGCTCATTAGATAACAATTGTTCAATGAGGTTTTGCTGATAACTAACTAGAACTTGTAGCTCTTCTTGCCACAGGTCGCCATTTTCTTTTAATGAGAGTAATTTATATAAAAAGTTAGTGCTTTTTCCCGCAGCTGACACCACGACTAAATCATCACTGTTGCCATGGGTCAGTAAAATATGGGCAACGCGGCGATAGCAATCTGCATCAGCAAGACTTGAACCACCAAATTTATGTAAATGACTGCGGGTCATTTCTAACTCCTTAAACAACTTATACCAGCCTGATGATTAAACAATCAGGCAAGATTAACTTAAAGTGCAGCGACTGCAGCTAAACCAACTTGAATATCTGCAACCAAGTCTTCAGCATCTTCAATGCCGACAGATAATCGCAATAAAGTATCTTTAATACCAGCTTCATAACGCGCTTCAGGCGCCATTGCTCTATGGGTCATAGTCGCTGGTACGGCAACTAAGCTTTCCACTCCGCCCAAGCTTTCAGCCACACTGAAAATAGACAGTGCACTTAAAAATGCTACCACTTCGTCTTCGCCGCCTTTAAGCTCGAAACTTAACATAGCGCCGAAGCCTTTTTGTTGCTTAGCGGCAATATCGTGACCTGGGTGGTCTTTTAATCCCGGATAATACACTTTTTCGACAACATCACTGGCCTGAAGCACTTCAATGACACGTTGTGCATTTATTTGGTGCTCTCGAATACGTACAGCCAAAGTACGAATACCGCGCAAAGTCAGGTAACTGTCGAATGCCGAACCCGTTAGCCCAAGTGTGTTTGACCACCAATGCAGTAACTCACCTAACTCAGGATCTTTTGCTACCACAGCGCCGCCAACAACATCACTATGACCATTAATATATTTGGTAGTTGAATGCATTACGATATCAGCGCCAAGTTCTAATGGCTGCTGTAAAATTGGCGATAAAAAGGTGTTATCGACTACCACTAACGCATCGACGTTATGGCTTTGTTCAACGATGGATTTGATATCCACAACACGAAGTAATGGATTAGAGGGTGTTTCTAGCCACACCATTTTAGGTTTTTGTGCGATGGCTTCACTTAATGCTTGCTCATCAGTTTGATCAACTACCAATAATTTAAACTGACCTTTGTTGGCAAGATTTGTGAACAAACGGTAACTACCACCATAACAATCATGGGGTACAACCAATAAGTCATTAGGACCTAACAAACTAGTGACCAGAGTAATAGCAGCCATACCTGTACATGTCACAACACCAGTTGCACCATTTTCAAGTTTGGCAATAGCTTCGCCTAACACGCATCGTGTCGGGTTTCCTGAGCGACTATAGTCAAACTCTCTAGGATTCTTATGCCCATCAAAAGAGTAATTTGTTGATAGGTAAATCGGCGGGACTACTGCGCCATATTGCGTATCAGTTTCGATACCTTGACGAACTGCTAGCGTCGCTGCGCGATGTTTGCTCATTGTAAACTCCTGAAAAATAGCACCAAAGAGATGTCTAGATGGCTAAATGTACCTAAGCTGAGTCACATCGTCAACACAAATCAGCCGTTTAGACGTCTAAACATAAAGAAATCTATTTGTATTCGTTATAGAATAGCAGCAATAATTTGACTGTAATTAATTAGCAGTTAAAATCTGCCACGAATCTATCGTATAAAGGTGAGTTAATGACTGAATGGAATGGCGACTATATCAGCCCATATGCCGAGCATGGCAAAAAAAATGAACAAGTAAAAAAAATCACGGTATCCATTCCTTTAAAAGTATTAAAAGTGCTTACTGATGAACGTACCCGCCGCCAGGTAAATAACTTGCGTCATGCAACTAATAGTGAACTTTTATGTGAAGCATTTCTACATGCATACACAGGTCAACCATTGCCTAATGATGATGACTTATCTAAAGAAGGCCCTGATAGCATTCCATCAGAAGCAAAAGCCATAATGGATAGCATGGGTATTGAGTGGGAAGATTTAGATTAAGCCATAGTCTGGTAGTTCACTCTTCCAATCAGTCTGCGTACTTAATCAAGCACCATGATTAATCTCATACAGCCAATCTGATACTGCTAACATAAAAAGTTAGCAGTATTGCGCCTAAAGAGTCGACAATGGAATTTATCGATCCGCAAACCTTGATGCTTGCATCGGTTATCATTTTTATAGGCGCATTAACCCAAGGCTTAATCGGTTTTGGGTTAGCGGTTGTTGCCAGCCCAATCTTATATATTATCGACCCCCAGTTAGTGCCAGTCCCTGTTATTGCGATGGGCTTTTCAATAGCCTTAATGACCTTACTCAGAGAACGAACTGCATTACAGTTCAATGGACTGCAATATGCGTTACTGGGTCGAGTACCCGGTGGTTTTCTCGGTGCTGGATTATTACTGTTTGCTCCGCAAGCCATCCTAGGCTTAGCGATTGCCTTTATTGTTGCTACTGCCGTTATTCTCAGCCTTTATAAAATAACCGCACCAGTTAACCGCATAACGTTATTTATTGCAGGGGTATTGTCAGGAATTTTTGGCAATATTGCCGCCATTGGTGGACCACCATTAGCCATTCTATTAGCTGGCAAAGATGCGCCACAATTTAGAGCGGCACTTTCGATATTTTTTGTATTTAGTTCAATGATTGCGATGGTGATCTTGGTAATTGCAGGATTAGTTGAACAAAAGCATATCTGGTTATCCCTAATGCTTTTACCTTCTGTGATTTTAGGTAATATCGTCGCTGGTAAGTTAACCAATAGAGTTGACAAGAATAAGACACGTACCGCCACACTGGTACTTTGTAGCTTTAGCGCTTTAATTCTTACAGTGAAGTCGTTAGTGGAATTATCTGTGGGTTAACATTAGCTATGAGCAATCTTTGGAATGGGAAAGGGAGAACGAGATAGAAAGTTAGCATTACGCATTAAAAATGATAAGAGGTTTGTAACACAGCCCCTATAGCATCTTCGCCATAACTACCAGTCATATCGAGCTTAAACGCTTGCCCAATAGCAAATCCAGTACCGAATGAATATACATCGACGCTGTTATCTTTTAAGTCATGACGATAGCCCATCCTTAATGATAGCCAGCTGGTTGCCTTAACCTCACCACCCACCCGTAAAAATTGAACGGAATCAAAATCAGTGAAGCGAGTTTGATCCACAAGATCAATATCTGCCGTAAGAGTAGCTCTAGACCAATCATATGCCACCCCTGCTGTCACAAGAGGTTCTATGCGGTATTCAAATTTACGCCCTTGTGCTTCCTCTGTGGTGACCGTATTACTGATGAGATTTCTTGCTGATAAACCGACCGTTAAACTATCCGTGGGTTGCCAGGCGACACCTAAATCTAGATTAAACATACTCTCATCATTTCGATATCGATCATCATCAAAGTCATCGGCATCAAAGTTATTGGCATTAGCCGTATAATGATAGGTATCAATACGCTGAAGTTTTGGCGACACACCGATTGTTACTGGCAAGTTGACGATTGAAAGAGGGAAACTTAATGCGACACCAAAATCAGTAACTGCGCCAGCTAAGACAATACCTTGAGAATCTAAATCGGCAATATCGGTAGGAGGGTTACTAGGGTCTAAACTACTGAGTATATCAATATCTGACTGAGCAATATCAGCTACACCAACGCCATCGATATAGCTCTTATAAAATATCGCCATTGGTACTGTTTGAGTGGGAATAACTAATGCTGCACCAACACCAGCAGAAAAACTTGCGGTACTGCCTTTGAGTGAGGTTAAGTCAGTAACTAAGTCGTCTCTATAACGCTCGATATTATCAGTATCGCTGCCGTTAATCGCACTTTCTAATCCATCATATGAGTCTTGCAGTGAATCAAATTTATCGACCATCTCATCACTATCATCAAGTTCAACGCCAACAACGGGTAAAAGCAGGGAGAATTTATTAGTCTTGGGGGCATATATGGCAAGTAAAGCAGGATTAATAAAACTTGCACCTTCACGATTTGAAGATGCCACACCAGTGCCGCCCATGCTATTACTGCGAGCTTCAAAATAAAGCTGGCTAGCTTGCGAACTTATCGCAAACAGCAGTGAAAACACCAGTAGCGCTATTGATCTCATTATTCACCATTTTCATTTTTGTTATCTAATTAAAGATAGTCGATAAAAATAAAAACGTGACTTGATAGCATCAGTATTTAGCGTTTCCTAAGTGCTAACAAATCTGAATTTCAAGTGGTTTATTCAGTGAATAAGCTATGAATCAGGTAGATAGCGTTTAAAATTGTCCATGGTAAATTGGATAAATTTTTTCAGTCTTTCCGGTTGAAATTTATCTTTGTGATAAAGCATATAAAATGGCGTATCGGGAATATGCCAATCACTAAAAACATCAACGAGTTCACCGGTATTAATTTCATCTGGACAGTATAAATATGGCAAACGTACTATGCCATTTCCGGCCAACGCACTGGCTTTCATTGCTCGGCCATTTTTACACTTAAAACCGCCTTTGATCGCAACCTCTACATTCAGATCGTCATGCTTATGGTTAAAGCGCCAATGGTTAATTGAACCAGTGATACACGAATGCTGATTTAGTTCGCTAGGATGTATTGGCTGACCATGCTTAGCTAAATAGTGTGGCGATACTAGAGTTCTATTTTCAATATCCATGAGCTTTCGCCCTACTAAGCTAGAATCAGCGAGTTGCCCCATTCTGAATACAATATCGAAATGCCCTTCAATTAAATCTACTCGTTGGCTACTAAAATCAAGATCGATGGTGATGTCTGGATATTGCTTAATAAAGTCATTAACTAACTGAACAAGGATATCTTCACCAATGACTCCACCTACACAGTTAATGTGAATATTACCTTGTAGTTTTTCGGCGCTATCCAATGCCATTGCGACCACTTGATCGATCTGTTCCAACGCTTGCTGACATTGAGTCAGTAACTGTTCGCCTTGTTCTGTTAAACGCTGAGTTCTGGTTGTCCTAATGATAAGGCTAACTCCAAGAAACTTTTCTAAACTCAGTAACTGCTTTGATAAATGCGACCTTGAACAGCCTAATACTTGCGCCGCTTGGGTAAAGTTGCCCTGCTCGGCAATCACCACAAAGGCTCTGATATCAATCAAATTTATATCTAAGTTCATAATAATTTCTATTTTTGTGTGTCTTCATCAAAAGATATTAGGAGTCACAGGTAAACAATGATGTTCTTTGTGGATTATATATCAACAATAAAGTAATACCTATAATGGGCACAACTTAACGAACGAGGTAAAAATCATGAAATCACTTGTTGTCATTACTGGCGCATCATCAGGTATCGGTGCCGCTATGGCGAACGCATTTAGCGCTAAAGGTCACCCACTACTTTTACTTGCTCGTCGCGTTGAGCCAATGCAAGCACTTAACTTACCAAACAGTTTATCTATCAGTGTAGATGTTACTGATGCTGCAGCAATGAAAGCTGCGATTGCGACTGCTGAAGCAAAGTTTGGTACTGTTGGCTGCCTGATTAATAACGCTGGTGTTATGTTACTTGGACAAGCTGATGTGCAAGATCCTGCAGAATGGAGCCAAATGCTCAACATCAATGTTATGGGCGTGCTTAATGGCATTCATGCTGTTCTTGCTGATATGAAGGCCCGTAAAACAGGCACTATCATCAATGTAAGCTCTATTGCAGGGCGTAAAACATTCCCTAACCACGCAGCTTATTGTGCCAGTAAGTTTGCTGTTCATGCGCTAACTGAAAATATCCGCGAAGAAGTCGCTATGGATGATGTACGTATGGTCACTATCGCACCCGGCGCCGTTGAAACAGCACTGCTTAGCCACACAACTAATGAAGAAATTAAAGCAGGCTATCAAGATTGGAAAGAATTCATGGGCGGCGTTATCGAGCCAACTGCGGTTGCTGATGCGGCAGTATTTGCCTTTGAAATGCCGCAAAATGTTTGTGTAAGAGAAATTGTATTAGCACCAACACGCCAACAACCTTAAAAGTACATCGAGTCTCGATAAGTACCCATTTCAAAAACCATGAGTGATGACTCATGGTTTTTTATTATCTTCGCATTAATTTTAATAAACTGCCTCCCTCAGCATACTTCATGCGTACCTCATATAAACGCATTCTCTTATGTTTCGCAATAATTCCTCCATTACTAGCAAACTAGCTATATTTGAAAAAAATTAGATTAATCCCAAGGTGTTATATTAATTGCTTAAAGTTTCAATTAAGTTATACATATGTAATGAAACTTAACTAAAACAAGCTACGCTTAAAGCAGAAATATATTGATTGTTTATCAATTACATATTGGCAATAAAAAGGACACTTTTTGTATGCAGGAAAACTTCCGTTTATTTTCCAGAAATAAAGCATTTCCCGAACTATTATTGTCATCGACATTTATCAATTTATTGTCGCTTGCGCTGCCCTTCACCATGCTACAAATCTACGATCGTATTCTGCCAAATCAAGGTTATGGTACTGCCACTATTCTTGTTTCCGGTGTGGCGATTGCCATATTGCTGGAATTATTACTCAGATATGGCCGCAGTTGGTTACTTGCGGCATCTGCAGCCAATTTTGAATTAGAAACCACGACCAAGGTGGTTAACAAGCTTATGCAAGCGGACTATCACCATGTTGAAGCCATGGGAACAGGTAAAGTCACTAATGGTTTAGCCAGTATTGCGAGTATGCGAGAACTCTATTCAGGGCAAGCAATTGTGGCACTAATGGATTTTCCATTTGTATTAATTTTCTTAGCTTTAGTCGCTTACATTGGTGGCCCGCTGGTATTCATTCCGATAGTTGTCTGGCTAGTTGTTGGCGCTCTGGTTTATGCCATTGGCAAGAAACTCGCTATCGCTACTGAAAACCTCGCTCTTTCAGATGCTGAACGAACCCGAATGTTGATACTGGTGTTATCAGGGCTAACCACAGCCAAGGCCCTATCTTTAGAAGATCGATTAGCCAGTATTTATAATAAAATAAACCATCAGCGACTGGCACAACAGCAACAAGTCGATTGGTTATCGGCTAAGTTACAAGAAGTCATCCAAGCAGCATCGCAAGGAACAACATTAATATTAGTGATGCTAGGTTGTTTAGAAGTCCTTAACGGTTCGCTTACAACAGGTGGACTGGCGGCATGTTCAATATTAGCAGGTCGCGCCATCGCACCATTAAGCGCGATTATTAGTCTTCGCTCTCGACTTGTTAGTGCCAAAACGGCGATGTCACACGTAGATGATTTAACCGCCATTCCAGCTGAAGCGTTTAGTGCTAAAAAAATCTATCAACAAAAAATTCCTAACGGCCCCATTACATTTCAAAAAGTCGATAGCAGTAATTTAGGCACTGTCATTCAACAGTTGAATTTAGAGATCCTCCCTAAAACCTTAGTTACCCTGCAATCAAATCCCCTGAGTCATGCTAGCCACTTACTCAGTATCATTGCTGGATTTCAAAAGATAAATACAGGTGAAGTCGCCATTGATGGGGTTTTACTTCATGCACACGATAGTAAAGAGTTTCGACAATCAGTTAATTATGTTGCCCCTTGGCCAACCTTATTTGCAGGTAGTTTACTTGAGAATATGACCATGTTCCGAGCAGAGTATGAACCACAAGCAATGGCAATTGCTGACAGTTTAGGCTTAACGGCTAAAATTGCCGAACTGCCCAATGGTTATCAAACTTCAGTGGGGGAAAACGATAATCAAATGCTAAATAAAGGGGCGATTAAACTCATTTCAATAGTCAGAGCGATAGTTCAAAAACCGTCAATATTGCTGCTGGATGAGCCGATGATTTCACTTGATGCGGATGCCCAAAATAAATTACTCACCTTATTAGCCCAACTGAAACAACAAATGACCATTGTGGCAGCATCTCATTACTCTGAACTCGGTAAAATTAGTGATGAAGTTGTCACAATTGAGGGGCATGCTCAGCCTAAAGAAACTAATAAATCACCGCACATGGATAATAGTGATTCACAGGAGGTGATCCTATGAAGACTTTAGAACTAAAGCCATTACTGGTGGAGCTGTTCCAACAATTAGGTCTTTACACTCAAGCCAGTAACGTTGCCAGTGACACTGAAAACGACCTCAATACCCTAGCGGTGTCTCGGATATTAAAAAAGCATCAAATTGGTTTCTCTGTTATTAAACCGTCAGATAATACGCTGCATTTAACCATCCACCCTTTCTTGGTTGTCCCAGCCAAAGACAATGCCTTTATAGCAAGAAGACAGGGACATCAGTTCGAAAAATTAGAAAACAATCATTGGCAAGCGGTCGATATAACTCAGCTAACTGATGATGCCTACCTATTTGTTATCGATGCATTACCCCGCAGCAAAAAGAGTGTTCAAGCTTTTGCTGCTCACATGAGTAAAAGAACCAAATGGTACCGCCCTGTGTTCTGGCTTAGCTTACTGTCCAGTATTACAGGGTTAGCAGTACCTCTATTTACTATGGCTGTATATGACCGAGTAATTGGTGGTCAAACACCCTCCATATTACCCAGCATTGCCTTAGGTGGGGCGCTAGCGATTGGCGTATTAGTATCAACCCGCTTAGCGCGGGCGCAAATTCTTGCCACCACCAGTAATCGGTTTGCTAGAGATCTTTCCCAGATAACCTTTTATCGATTATTACACATGCCGTTAATGGTCCTTTCGCGTGTCGGTATTTCAAATCATATCGCTAGAATGCGTAATGCGGAAAAAGTCAGAATGCTATTATCTGGCCCTGGAGGTGGCGGCTTAGTCGACCTGCCCTTCACTATTATTGCACTGCTGGCGATTATGTTTTTAAGTGGCTGGCTAGTATTAGTGCCTATTGGCATGTTGATGCTCTATTACTTGGTGATGAAAGTCGTCAGCCGCTATGTTCAAGCTGCTTCACCCACCATTAGTGGCGAGTATCAAAATGCCCTAAGCGAACTAGCGAAAAATCTACTGCAACTCAAAGCGGCTGGCGATACTGAAGGCTGGCAAACAAAATTTCTTCGTCAATGCCGTGAAAACAGTCGCCAGAATTTTCTTTACGCTAAACGAAATGGCCTAAATGCAGCCATTGCTCATTCATTGAGTTTATTCACCGCGCTTATCACAGTATTTACCGGAATATTTTTAGTGCTAAACCAAACTATTTCCCCTGGTGCATTAATTGCCTGTGTGATGATGATTTGGCGTATAACTGGCCCTGCACAACTGGCATTTTCATCTCAACAAAAATTCACCATGATGGATGTAGCAGTTAAGCAGTTTGATCGGTTCATGCAGGCCACAACAGAGCAATCTGAATTGCGCCTCGACACCCCTGATAACACTCAAGCTCCTGCAATTTCATTTCAGCATTTAACCCTGAGATACAAAGCTGAAGGAGAACCTGCACTATCAGGTGTGAATGTAGACATAGAACCCGGTGAATTAGTTGCCGTTATAGGGCCCAATGCCTGTGGTAAATCAACCTTGCTACTGAGCGCTTTAGGCGTCTTAGAAGCACAAGCCGGATTTGTTACCGTGAATGGGAAAAATTTAAAACAATATGACACTGAAATCTTCAGGCATTGGGTCGCTTATAGCCCATCACAACCTGATATTTTCCCTGGGACTTTAGCTGAAAACATCCGTATAGCTAAACCAGGTGCAACCGATGATGAAATTAAAACCGCTATTTTGACTGCCGGTGGGGCCAGCTTTTTTAATAGCATCAATAATGACTTATCGGTTGATTTACTCGGTGAGAATAACGCCATGCTTTCGGCTATTGAAGGCAGCTACATAAACCTTGCCCGCGCACTGATAAAACAATCTCCATTGTTATTGCTTGATGAACCATTACCCCATCGCAATCCAGAATCGAAACAGCAGTTGATAAAAACCTTATTAAACTTAAAAGGAAAATCAACCGTAATATTTACTAGCCACGATCAAGATTTAATTCAACACGCTGACAAAGTCATTATTCTTGATAAAGGCGCCGTGGTTTATGCGGGTCCAATCCCCGATCAAGCACCTCAAACGCCAGATGCCAATAACACCGTCATGCAGGAGTCTCCAACCAATGGATAATCGTCAACTAGCTAATAGAGTCTGGCCAGAACATGAATTTGCAGAAGCAATTGAAGCACCTGCTGAGCGGAAGTTCATTCGAAATATCATCTTATTGATCACGGGTTCAATATTAATCATGTTGGTTTGGTCTGTTTTTACCAGCGTAGAAGAAATTTCAAAATCCAAAGGACAAGTGGTGCCGTTAGGCCATAGGCAGGTCATACAAAGCCGTGCTGGTGGCACTATTGCTTCAGTCGTAGTCGAAGAAGGTGACGTTGTTAAGCAAGGTGATATTTTGGCAAGTTTTGTCTCTATTGATAGCTTATCAGCCGAGGAAGAGCTTTACAGTAAACGCGCTAATTTAATGATGCGAATTGAACGTTATGAAGCCTTCATTGATGCACGTGATGCCAATTTTGATGAGTTCGCCTATGAGTACCCGCAACTGGTTAAACTGCATAAGTCTTCGCTAAATCGCATGATCGATGAACGAGTGGCAATTGAGCAGCTTTCAGAATCTGAAATAGCCAAATCGCAAGCTGAAATCGATGGACTAAAAACAGAAATCCCTCCCCTTAGCGATCAAATTCAAACCGCTGAACAAACGTTAAAAATGATGTTGTCTGTCACCGAAGAACAAGCAGTATCAAAGTTACGCATTTTAGAATCACAGCAAAAGCTTGATTCTTACATGCGAGAGCTAAAGGCGATGGAAAGCAAACAACAAGTTCTCACCAAGAACCTGCTAAACCTTCAGCAACAACTCAAACAAAGACAAGCTTCATTATTAAAAGAAGTGGGTGAAAAACGTACTGACACACAAGCTGAATTGTTAGGTGTCACAGCAAGGCTAAAATCATCCAACTCACTGGTATCTCAAAACACCGTAACCGCACCTGTTGACGGCATCATTCAATCAATCCCAACATCTTCAACTGGCAGCGTCATTCAACCCGGCGGCACTGTGGCTGTAATTGTTCCAATGACCAAAACAGGTTTGATGGAAATTAAATTGTCACCAAGAGATATCGGCTTTGTGCATGTTGGTCAATCAGCACGTATTAAAATTGATGCGTTTGATTACAGTCGTTATGGCGCGTTAGATGGAATCGTAAAACGTATTTCACCGAGTACAGATAAAGATGAAAAAGGCGGCGTATTTTATAAAGTGCAGCTTGCCATTGATAAGCCCTACTTTTTGGATAATCCCGATAGTTTTGCATTAATTCCAGGAATGACTGGCGAAGCAGATATTGTTACAGGTGAAAAAAGCGTGTTCCAATACCTATGGAAACCTGTGTTCACCAACATTAACGAAGCATTTGGCGAAAGATAAATGGTAGGAGTCTCCCATGACGACGGACAGCAAAGATAATAAAAATAAGCCAAATGAAAAAAATAAACTCAATAAGGATCTGCCAGAAAAGAAAATCCAGCAAGCGATAAAGAAAATTGATAATGATGCTAAAAAGTTGCGGGCAAAAGAATCTAGAGATACGGGAAACATAACCCCAAATAGACAAAATGACCTTGTAGCTGACAAGTCTTGGCAGACTAATATAGCCAATGCATCAGTGGATGATAAAGTAACTGAAGAAGGCTTTTCTAATGCAGCTACTAATCCAGAAGCGACTCAGCAAGACGTTATTAAAACATCCATAACGCCACAACAACAAACAAGCTCAACACTTAAAAATGCCAGTCAAACCGCTGATAGCAATCCGATGACTCAGAGTCAGCTGCAGCCAATGAATAAGCTTATTGTAGAAACAGGTTCAACTCAAACAACAGGACTAGCAGCGGGGGCACATTTTCATAATGGTAATATCACAACCCAAGACATAAGCCAGTTTAGAACATCTCAGATTTCGTTACCTGAACAAGACTTTCAGACTGCTTTTACCATTAATTCATCATCTCATTTAGTTTCAAATGTCATCGCACCACAAACTTCAACACAAACTGCAACACATGAAGTCACAGAGATAGTAAAAGGTGCACCAACACCAGATATTACCCCTCCCTCTACTGGCACTGGCACTGGCACTGGCACTGGCACTGGCACTGGCACTGGCACTGGCACTGGCACTGGCACTGGCACTGGCACTGGCACTGGCACTGGCACTGGCACTGGCACTGGCACTGGCACTGGCACTGGCACTGGCACTGGCACTGGCACTGGCACTGGCACTGGCACTGGCACTGGCACTGGCACTGGCACTGGCACTGGCACTGGCACTGGCACTGGCACTGGCACTGGCACTGGCACTGGCACTGGCACTGGCACTGGCACTGGCACTGGCACTGGGCACTGGCACTGGCACTGGCACTGGCACTGGCACTGGCACTGGCACTGGCACTGGCACTGGCACTGGCACGAATGAAACCCCAATAGAAATAGCAAGTCAACCATCAGCAGCACAATTAAAAGAAGATAATGCAGTGAGTACTGCGAGTGGCGTAATGCAAGCTACAGGCACTGATGCTAACCAAGTTTTGTGGAGTACAGACAATGCTCAAGGTAAATATGGTGAGTTAACGTTAAACCAATTAACTGGCGAATGGCATTACCAACTTGATAATAATAACCAGCAAACAAATGCATTATCGGAAGGAACTCACCAAACCGAACAATTTGTTATTTCAGCCACTGACAGCCAAGGTAATAAAGTGAGCTCTGTCATTGCTGTAGAGGTAGAAGGTAGTAACGATTTACCACAAATTTCAGGTATACATCATGCTAGTCTCAATGAGCTAGGTTCGATTGATACCGTTTCAGGCAACCTCATAGCTACCGATCCAGATAATGGCGATAGCATCACTTGGTCGGCCTCAAATGGGATAGGTCAATTTGGCCAGCTCATAATTGACCCAAAATCTGGAGAATGGCAATACGTTTTAGACAATCATTCAGCAACGACTTTAGCCCTACATCAGGGAGAAGTAGCAGTTGAAACCTTCACTGTCACAGCAACTGATAGCTCAGGCACCCCAGTATCAAAACAAGTTACCATTAGCATTAACGGTAGCAATGAAACAGCTCAAATTGGTGGAGTGTCATCGGCTAATCTAACTGAAGATAAGGATGTTCATTCAGGTCAGCTTAGAGTTGATGGGGTATTAAGTGTTACTGATGTAGATAACGGTCAAGCACAATTTTCAGCAGAATCATTACAAGGTCAATTCGGTATCCTGAGCATCAATAATTTAGGCCACTGGACCTATACCGCCGATAACTCTCAGCCGACTATTCAAGGTCTTAAAACCGGTGAATCCATTACCGATACAGTGTTAGTTCACTCCGTTGATGGCACAGAGCAGAAAATTACCGTCACCATTAACGGCACTGATGATAAAGCCCAAATAGCTGGAACCAGTAAGGCAAGCCTGACAGAAGATAAAGATGTTCATTCAAGTCAACTTAGAATAGATGGCGCACTTACCGTAACTGATGTAGATAACAATCAAGCCCAGTTCAACGCAGAAAGCCTGCAAGGTCAATTCGGTATCCTAAGCATCAATAATCTAGGTCATTGGATCTACACCGCCGATAACTCCCAGCCGAGTCTTCAAGGTCTTAAAACAGGTGAATCCGTTACTGACACAGTGCTTGTACATTCAGTTGATGGCACAGAGCAGAAAATTACCGTCACGATTAACGGCACTGATGATAAAGCCCAAATAGCTGGAACCAGCACGGCAAGCCTAACCGAAGATAAAGACGTTCATAGTGACCAGCTTCGAGTAGATGGGGCGCTGACGGTAACGGATGCGGATCATGGCCAAAGCCAATTCGCTGCTACATCACTGCAAGGCCAGTTCGGTACGCTGAGTATCAATAATTTAGGTCACTGGACCTATACCGCCGATAACTCTCAGCCGACTATTCAAGGGCTTAAAACCGGTGAATCCGTTACTGACACTGTGCTTGTACATTCAGTTGATGGCACAGAGCAAAATATTACCGTCACCATTAACGGCACCGATGATAAAGCGGTTATTGGTGGCACATCAACAGCCAGTTTAACCGAAGACAAAAATGTCCACTCTGGCCAGCTTAGAATAGATGGCGCACTCACTGTTACCGATTTAGATAACGGCCAAGCTCAGTTTTCAGCGATGTCACTACAAGGTCAGTTCGGAACTTTATCGATTAACAACTTAGGTCACTGGATCTATACCGCCGATAACTCACAGCCGAGTATTCAAGGGCTTAAAACAGGCGAATCCGTCACCGATACAGTGCTAGTTCATAGTATTGATGGCACTGAACAAAAAATTACCGTCACCATTAATGGCACTGATGACAAAGCCGTTATTACTGGCACATCAACGGCTAGCTTAACTGAAGATAAAGATGTTCATTCAGGTCAGCTTAGGGTTGATGGCACATTAAATGTTACTGATGTAGATAATAATCAAGCGCAGTTCAACACAGAAAGTCTGCAAGGTCAGCTCGGTACCCTGAGTATCAATAATTTAGGTCACTGGACCTATACCGCCGATAACTCTCAGCCGACTATTCAAGGTCTTAAAACCGGTGAATCCGTTACTGACACTGTACTTGTACATTCAGTTGATGGCACAGAGCAAAAAATTACCGTCACCATTAACGGCACCGATGATAAAACGGTTATCTCAGGCACATCAACGGCTAGCTTAACCGAGGATAAGGATGTTCATTCTGGTCAGCTTAGGGTTGATGGGGTATTAAGTGTTACTGATGTAGATAACGGCCAAGCACAATTTTCAGCAGAATCACTGCAAGGTCAATTCGGTACGCTGAGTATCAATAATTTAGGCCACTGGACCTATACCGCCGATAACTCTCAGCCGACTATTCAAGGTCTTAAAACCGGTGAATCCGTTACTGACACTGTGCTTGTACATTCAGTTGATGGCACAGAGCAAAAAATTACCGTCACCATTAACGGCACCGATGATAAAGCGGTTATTGGTAGTACTTCAACAGCCAGTTTAACCGAAGATAAAGACGTTCATAGTGGCCAGCTTCGAGTCGATGGCGCACTTACCGTAACTGATGCGGATAATGACCAAAGCCTATTCGCTGCCACATCACAGCAAGGCCAATTTGGTACCCTATCAATTAATGAACTTGGTCATTGGACCTACACCGCCGATAACTCGCAGCCAAGTATTCAAGGGCTTAAAACAGGTGAATCCGTTACTGACACTGTGCTTGTACATTCAGTTGACGGCACAGAACAAAAAATCACCGTCGCCATCAATGGTACTGATGATAAAGCGGTTATTGGCGGCACTTCCACTGCAAGCCTGATCGAAGATAAAGATGTTCATTCAAGTCAACTTAGAATAGATGGCGCACTTACCGTAACTGATGTAGATAACAATCAAGCGCTGTTCAACGCTGAAAGCCTGCAAGGCCAGTTCGGTACGCTGAGCATCAATAATTTAGGTCACTGGACCTATACCGCCGATAACTCTCAGCCGACTATTCAAGGTCTTACAACAGGTGAATCTGTTACTGACACTGTGCTTGTACATTCAGTTGACGGCACAGAACAAAAAATCACAGTCACCATCAACGGCACTGATGATAAAGCCCAAATAGCTGGAACCAGTACGGCAAGCCTGACCGAAGATAAAGATGTTCATAGTGGACAGCTTCGAGTAGATGGGGCGCTGACGGTAACAGATGCGGATCATGGCCAAAGCCAATTCGCTGCTACATCACTGCAAGGTCAGTTCGGTCTTCTGAGTATCAACAACCTTGGCCATTGGACCTATACCGCCGATAACTCTCAGCCGACTATTCAAGGTCTTAAAACAGGTGAATCAGTTACTGACACTGTGCTTGTACATTCAGTTGATGGCACAGAGCAAAAAATCACCGTCACCATCAATGGTACTGACGATAAAGCCGTTATTGGTGGCACATCAACAGCCAGTTTAACCGAAGATAAAGATGTCCACTCTGGCCAGCTTAGAATAGATGGCGCACTCACAGTCACTGATGTTGATAACGGCCAAAGCCAATTCGCCGCTACATCACTACAAGGTCAGTTCGGAACTTTATCGATTAACAACTTAGGTCACTGGATCTATACCGCCGATAACTCACAGCCAAGTATTCAAGGGCTTAGAACAGGTGAATCCGTTACTGACACTGTGCTTGTACATTCAGTTGACGGCACAGAGCAAAAAATTACTATCACCATCAATGGCACCGATGATAAAGCGGTTATCTCAGGCACATCAACGGCTAGCTTAACCGAAGATAAGGATGTTCATTCAGGTCAGCTTAGGGTTGATGGGGTATTAAGTGTTACTGATGTAGATAACGGCCAAGCACAATTTTCAGCAGAATCACTACAAGGTCAGTTCGGTCTTCTGAGCATCAATAATCTAGGTCATTGGGTCTACACTGCCGATAACTCCCTGCAAAGTATTCAAGGGCTTAAAACAGGCGAATCCGTCACCGATACGGTGTTAGTTCACACGGTTGATGGCACAGAGAAAAAAATCACAATTACCATTAACGGTACTGACGATAAAGCGGTTATTGGCGGCACTTCCACTGCAAGCCTTACAGAAGATAAAGATGTTCATAGTGGCCAGCTTAAAATAGACGGTGCACTAACTGTTACCGATTCAGATAACGGCCAAGCTCAGTTTTCAGCAGAATCCTTACAAGGTCAATTCGGCACTTTATCGATTAACAATTTAGGCCACTGGACCTACACAGCCGATAATTCCCAGCCGAGTATTCAAGGGCTTAAAACTGGCGAATCCGTCACCGATACTGTACTAGTTCACTCCGTTGATGGCACAGAGCAAAAAATTACCGTAACCATCAACGGTACTGACGATAAAGCCGTTATTGGTGGCACTTCCACTGCAAGCCTGATCGAAGATAAAGATGTTCATTCTGGCCAGCTTAGAATAGATGGAGCACTCACTGTTACCGATTTAGATAACGGCCAAGCTCAGTTTTCAGCAGAATCACTGCAAGGTCAATTCGGTACCTTGAGTATCAATAATCTAGGTCATTGGACTTACACAGCAAATAACTCACAGCCGAATATTCAAGGCCTTACAACCGGTGAATCCGTTACTGACACTGTGCTTGTACATTCAGTTGATGGCACAGAGCAAAAAATTACCGTCACCATTAATGGCACTGATGACAAAGCCGTTATTGCTGGCACATCAACGGCTAGCTTAACTGAAGATAAGGATGTTCATTCAGGTCAGCTTAGGGTTGATGGCGCATTAAATGTTACTGATGTAGATAACGGCCAAGCTCAGTTTTCAGCGACGTCATTACAAGGTCAATTTGGCAATTTATCGATTAACAATTTAGGTCACTGGACCTATACCGCCGATAATTCCCAGCCGAGTATTCAAGGTCTTAAAACCGGTGAATCCGTTACCGATACAGTGTTAGTTCACTCGGTTGATGGCACAGAGCAAAAAATCACCGTAACCATTAATGGTACTGACGACAAAGCCATTATTGGTGGCACATCAACAGCTAGTTTAACCGAAGATAAAGATGTCCATTCAGGTCAGCTTAGAATAGATGGCGCACTCACAGTCACTGATGCTGATAACGGCCAAAGCCTATTCGCTGCCACATCACAGCAAGGCCAATTTGGTACCCTATCAATTAATGAACTTGGCCATTGGACCTACACCGCCGACAATTCACAAATCGCCATTCAAGGCTTAAAAACCGGTGAATCATTAACGGATACGTTATCGATTCATAGTGTTGACGGCACAGAGCAAAACATCACGGTGACCATTAACGGCACTGACGATAAAGCACAAATTGCTGGCGTTGATACTGGCTCGATATCTGAGAATACCGCGGGCACAGACATGTCACCCGACTATTCCCAACCAGGGATAGCCACACTTGGCAATAAAACGCTATATGCCGATGGCAAACTGACAATAACCGATCCGGATGTCGGTGAATCAGGTTTTGAACGCCAAGGTAGCAATGGTTACGACTACCACGGCACCTATGGCGATCTAATCTTACTCACCGATGGCACCTGGCATTATCATGCTGATGCGGGACATAGAGCCGCTATTGGTGCAAGACCCACAACTCGCGGCACCGCAATTGACCAACTCGGCGAAGGCCAAAGCCTAACCGATACTATTACGGTTCACTCAAAAGATGGTACAACACACGACATCGTTATCACCATTCACGGCAGTAACGACAGACCCTATTGTTCATCTGAGGTGGTGCTACAAAGTGGCAGCGAAGATACACGCCAAACCCTGACAACTGCACAACTGCTTACTAATACCGTCGATGTCGATAAAAACGATGCCGGATTACTGGTTATTGAAAATCTGCATGCCGATCATGGCTCTATGTTAAATAATACCGATGGCACCTTTACCTTCACACCAGAAAAAGACTACAACGGTCAGGTTCACTTTACCTATGATGTCAAAGATGCCCACGGCGGAGTAACGCATGCAAGTGCGATTACTACGCTTACAGCAGTTCAAGACAATGCAATGATCAGTGGCGTCGACACTGGCAGTGTGACTGAAAATACTGCAGGTAAAGATATGTCGCCTGATCAGGCTCATGCTGGTATGAGTCATTTGACGGGTGCAATGTTATACGCTGATGGTAAGTTGAATATCTCTGACCCCGATACAGGGGAAAATGAATTTGATACCAATCAAGGTGGTGGTCAGGGATATGGGTATACCTACCACGGCAGCTACGGCCGACTTATATTAAACGCGGATGGTGGATGGCACTATAACGTTAATGCAGGAAACCAGCATAACGGCGCTATGTCTGGTACGGTGGGCACTGCCATTGATAAACTTGGCGAGGGTGAAGAGCTAACCGACACGATAACCATCCACAGTAAAGATGGCACTCCACACGATATCGTTATCACTATTCATGGTAGTAATGACCGTCCTTATTGCTCGTCGGAAGTACAGCTAAATGCTGGAACTGAAGATACTCGCCAAACGATTACACTAGCACAGTTACTTACCAATACTGTTGATGTTGATAACAATGATATCGGCTTGCTCACCATTGAAAATCTACACCCCGATCATGGATCTATCTTAGACAATAAAGACGGTACGTTTACCCTCACTCAAGAGAAAAATTATAACGGTCAAGTGCATTTAAGCTATGACATTAAAGATGCTCATGGTGGCATAACACATACAGGTGCAACCACCACACTTTCAGCTGTTAATGATGCGGCAATAGTCGGCGGAGATATAACAGGAAGTGCTTTTGAAGATCATAATATTTATTCTCAAAATCATATTGAAGTAACAGGCCATCTGCTTGTTACCGACCCTGACGCAGGACAACAAGGTTTCCAATATACTCGTTCCACCACCGTAAGTGATCCCTTTGGCGGATCTTTGCACATAAGTGCTTCAGGTAATTGGGTCTATGACGTAGATAACGCCAAGCTTCAGCATTTAGGGGCTAATCAGGAGGTATTGGTTACTCATCGTGTTTATACGACCGACGGCACTGCACAAGATATTATCATTAAAGTAACGGGTACCAACGATGCACCTGTTGTTTCATCTGAAGTGGTATTACAAACAGGTACTGAAGACACCGATATTATTTTCACTCAAGCTCAATTATTAGTAAATTCGAGCGATGTTGATGGTAATGATAAATTACATATTGATTCAGTCACTGCCGATCATGGTGCAATCACTAAAAATGCAGATGGATCATTTACTTTCCATCCTGATCAAGACTACAACGGCCAAGTGCATTTCACTTATGATGTAAAAGATGCTCATGGTGGAGTCACACATACTGGCGCTTCAACAACACTGGCTGCCATCAACGATAATCCTGATGTTCTACCAATAACTGATACCGTTAAAGAAGATGCTAGTAATCATCATACCGTAGATTTATTACTGGGCGCTTCAGACAAAGAGGGCGATACATTAAGTATTAACCAACTCTCTTATTCTATAGATGGTACTCATAATTCGGCACAGTTACCTCCAGGTATATCAATTGATGCAGATGGTCATACGATCATTGTTGATGCAACTAATGCTGCTTATCAACACCTAGCTAATGGTCAGTCACAAACAATCACTATTGCTTACCAAGTAATTGATGGACAAGGCGGTCACACTCAACAAACAGCTGATTTAACCATTGAAGGTACTGATGATAAAGCCACACTGGTCTCTAATGTTATTCAATTAACCGAAACGCAAACGTTAGATAGCCAACATAATGTGTACAGAGGAAATCTTCAGCTTATCGATCCGGATAGTGGCGATAATACACAATTTATCCATAGTGGTACTTATTTGGGACAAGGCTACGACCCGGGTTATTTTAATGTTTATCCAAACGGGTCCTATGACTTTAGTTTACAGTCAGCTCTTAATCGAAGCGCCAGTGATCAAGTTGCTAGTTTAAAAACTGGCGAATCGATGCAGATCCCCTATGAAGTTGAAACCAGTGACGGTCAGAAGCTGACAATCATGGTGAAAGTGATTGGCGAAGATAACCAAGCAAGAATTGAAGTTTCACCCGGATCTAGTTTCACTGAACATGCCTATGAAGATCGCACTTCAGCAAGCACACCTGATCAAATATGGAGTGGGGGAAATTTACATGTGATCGATCCCGACCATGATCAAGCAGGTTTTATTGCACAAAATATAGCGACACCAGAAGGAGGGAATTTTTACATCAATCCTCGCGGTAACTGGGCTTACACTATCGACAACGCAAAAGTTCAGCATTTGGGTCAAGGCGAATCTTACCAAAAAACATTTTCTGTTGAGTCTATCGACGGTAGCGCACATCAAAATATCACTGTAACAGTTCATGGCACCAATGATGCGCCAGTTGTTTCCGCCGAAGTTCGCATAGTTTCGGGAATTGAAGACACTAGCATGCAACTGAGCACGGTTGAGCTACTCGCCAACGCAACAGACATTGATCACAATGATGTGGGCCAATTAAGTATTGCCAATTTAGTGGCTGATCATGGAACGGTTATCGATAATAAAGACGGTACATTCACCTTCTCACCGGAAAAAGATTATAACGGTGCCGTGCAATTTAACTATGACATCAAAGACGCGCATGGTGGCATCACCCATACCCAAGCTGGACTGACGTTAACAGCCTCACAAGATGTTGCAACATTTAGCGGTGATAGCACAGGCGATGTACATGAAGGGCATAGTTTTACTGCTGCCGATGGAACAGTCACTAATAGCTCTGTGGGGGATCGCTCGCCCGATCATCAACATGGCAATATTGGCAAGCTTTGGAATGATCAAATCCATACCGACGGCCACCTTAATATCAACGATGCCGATAGCGGTGAAGCCCATGCTCAAACAGGTGTTTATCACGGAAGTTATGGTCAGGTCATATTACAAACCAATGGCGATTGGAGCTATTACGCATCAATAGGCCAGGATGCAACAGGCAGAACAATTGATAAACTAGGTCAAGGGCAAAGCTTAACCGATACTGTCACAATAACGTCAGCGGACGGCACAACTCATGACATTGTAATCACTATTCATGGTAGTAATGACCGACCTTATTGCTCGTCAGAAGTACAGTTAAATGCTGGAACTGAAGATACTCGCCAAACGATTACCCTAGCACAGTTACTTACCAATACTGTTGATGTTGATAACAATGATATCGGCTTGCTCACCATTGAAAATCTACACCCCGATCATGGCTCTATTGCGATTAATGCCGATGGCAGTTTCAGCTTTACCCCTGAAAAAGACTACAACGGTCAAGTCCATTTCACCTATGACGTGAAAGATGCTCATGGCGGCCTCACTCATACAGGTGCTACAACCACCCTTGCAGCAGTAGGTGATGCCGCAACATTCAGCCATACTGACAGCGGCGCGATTAAAGAAGATCGACACGTTGAAGGAGATGCAGACCAAAGCGTGGCAGTGTCAGGTGTACTCAATGTCACTGATCCTGATGCTAATGAAAGCGCGTTTGTCGCAAGCAGAAATGTGCAAGCCGTTAGCGATCCTTTGCATGGTCATTTAAGTATCGGCCGTGCGGGCGATTGGACCTACTCGGTACCTAATGCCAACTTAAATCATCTTGCTGAAGGTGAAACAATTCAAGTCACTTACCAAGTGCGCTCAAGAGGCGGCGATACCCATAACATTACCGTTGATGTGGTCGGTACTAACGATGCTCCTGCCATTAGTGTTCACACACTAGCTGACGGCAGTGAAGATATCAGCTATCAAATGCAAGCCAACCAGTTTGGATTCACTGATGTCGATAACAAAGATACGCTACATTCAGTTTCCATAACGGACTTACCCGACCCGCTGCAGGGTAAATTTATGCTGGATGGCCAAGCTATTAGCGCCAATCAGGTGATTGCTGCAGGCGATATAAGCAAACTACAATTTGTGCCAGCACATAACTTTAATGGTGATGTAGGCTTTTCATACACCGTTAACGACGGCCATGTAGATTCAGTTAAAGCAAGCAACACGCTGCACATTAGCCCAGTCAATGATGCAGCTACCATTGATGGACAGACGCAATCAAGCACTAGCGCTTCAATTACTGAAGATTCGGCCACCAGCGTGATATCTGGCCAGTTGACCTTGGTCGACCCCGATGCTAGCGAAGATAAATTTGCCAGTAATACTCAAATATCCGGCCAATATGGTCAGCTCACAGTCGATCAAGATGGCAGTTGGCATTATGCGCTTAATAACGCCTCGCCCCTGGTTAATATGTTGAGCGCTGGGCAGCAATTAACAGACACAATAACGGTGACTTCGCCCGATGGTACTGCTAGCCAAACCATAGCAATTACCATCAATGGCCACAGCGATACCCCAAGTTTACAGCTGCAAGAAGCTGGGGCGACGCAAGGCCTAGATCTCTTCGCTGGTATTCAAGGTAACGGTATTAGTCAGCTGCAATACTCTACCGATGGCGTCAATTTTAACAGTCAAATTCCAGCGGGATTTAGCCTTGGCGCAGACGGACATACTTTGGAGGTTGACCCTGCTAATGCAGCGTACGATCACCTTGCTAATGGGGCTCAACACAAGATTTGGGTCAACTACCAGCTGCAAGAAGGCGCAGGTAGCTCAACGCATCAATCAAGTCAGCAAGCTGAAGTGGTTATAGTCGGAACCAGTGATAAACCTTTAATCCATTCCTTTGATGCCAATTCAGCACAATTTAGTGGACCGGTAACGGGTAACTTACTGCAAGGTGCTACTGACGTGGATGACGGTGCGCAGTTAGTATTACAAGATCTACAGTTTAAAGATCCAACCACGCAGCACTATGTGACCGTTCACTCTGGGCAAGATGCCAACATCAAAGGTGTTGGTCATATCACTATAGCCAGTAATGGTGACTATACCTTTACCCCCGATCCAAGCTTTAGTGGCGATACGCCAGGGTTTATCTATCGTGTTGTTGATACCCATGGCGACTATCAAGACAATAGTCAAAATATGCTAGATATCCATATCAATGCCAACCACCAGCCAAGGGTACAAACATTCACAGCCAGCACTGCAGAAGATACTGACTTTCAATTTACTGCGGCAAGTTTTGGCTATCAAGATAGCGATAGTGATGCATTTGATCATTTGAGCATTAATCAGCTGCCCGATCCGGCCACTGGCTCATTGTGGCTAAATGGTCATGGAGTAACACAAGGGCAAGCTATCGATGCTAACGATATTGATAAGCTAATTTTCAAACCTGCGGCAAATTTTAATGGTGATGCACATTTCAGTTACGTTGCTAGCGACGGTCATCAAGACTCCGCAGCCCATACTGCGGTGCTAACCGTGACTGCAGTCAATGACCAACCGCTCCTTAGCATCAATCAAACCAGCCACACTCAAGGCCATTTAGTGGCGACTGACGTAGATACCGGTGACACGCTTAGCTTCTCAGCGCCGCAGCTAACTGGCCAGTTTGGTAGCCTGTCTATTGACCCTGACAGCGGCGCCTACACCTATACCCAAAACAACTCAGTCGCACAGATGAACTATAATCCTGCCACTGCAACCTATAGCGGTGTTGACGTATTTGAAGTACAAGTAAGCGATCACCATGGCGGCGTTGCGAGCAAATATATCAGCTTTAGTGCCGAGGCCACGGTGAGCAGCACAACAGCAGGTACCCTTGTCATCAGTAGCAGTGTTACTAACCAACCTATAGTTAGCAACACGCTGCCCACTGGGCATAGCGTTGCAACTCCACCCAGCAACCATGTCAGTATCGATCTCAGCGCCACTAGCGACTCAGGTAGTAGCAATCATGATGACTTAACTAATGACACCACACCAACCGTCACAGGTCATACTGATATTCCGTTCTCAACGGTCACAATTTATGACGGAAATACTCCGGTGGGTCATGCGCTATCTAATGCCAGTGGCGACTATAACGCGACCTTATCGAGCTTAGCTGAAGGGCTTCATAATCTGTCAGCCAAAGCCCTAGCACCATCATCAATATTACCTGCAGTATCATCAGTCGTTGATATTCAAGTTGATACTCAAGCCAGCTCAACTATCAAGCTTGACCCCATCACTAGCGATAATGTGATTAACGCACAAGAGAGTGGCGCGGATATCAGCGTGACAGGTCAAGTCAGTGGCGATACACATCAAGGTGATAGTGTCAGTCTAGTCGTCGAGCAACATAGCTATAGTGCAACCGTTGATGCCAGTGGCCACTTTAGCGTCAACATCGCAGGCATTGAATTAGCATCGAGTTCATCAATAACAGCTAGTGTTGTAACTACTGACAGCGCAGGTAATCCAGCTAACGCCAGCCAAGTCATGCACTATAGCAGCGACACACAAGTCGGTATGCCAACCATTACCTTCGAAAGCCCAGGCAATGACAACGCATACAGTAAAGCCGAAATCGCTCAAGGTCATGCAGGTACGATTACCGCGACAATTCATGCAGCAACTGACGCACAAGTCGGGGAGCATCTTAATATTAACGGCGTTGACCATGTACTGGACGCCAACAGTTTAGCCCACGGTATCGCCCTTGAAGTGGCGCCCAGCAGCATAGTCAAAGCCATCATGACGGATGAGCACGGTAACGTTAATTCAGCACTCAATATCGCCGCTGGAGCAAAACCTGAACCTATCGTGGTGACTGCCCCACCAGGCAGCCATCATATCGGTGCATCTTTGGGTGCACCTACGTTACTGCCAACACAAACACCAGTTCCTGTTGCCGAGCAAGGTTGGAAAATATTGGTTAATGGCCATTATCAAACCTCCTTTACCAGCCAATGGGGTACTTTATCGATAAACCCCAAAACAGGTCAGTTAAACTACCAAGAACATGCCGACACCCATACTGGTCCCCATGGCTCAGCCACCAATGTTGGCGTGCACGAGGATAAGTTTGAGGTTGCGCTGCAGGGATCACATCATGATGATGTCATCATGCATGTTCAAGTGAGCATATTAAGCCGTGGACCAGGCCATAGTGGTAAGCTGACATTAGGTTCTGAAGTGCTCGATATGACGGTGACTCCAACCTTTAGTCACCCTGTATCGCCCCAACCTTCAGCAGCTGATGCCCATGATGAGCCTCAGAGTGAAGCCATTACTGAGGTCAGCATAAACTTAAACGATATCGTTGTTGATGGTGCAGATGCTAATACTGAGCAAGATAAAAATACTGAGCTAAATGCTATTAAGCAGGATAGCGCTGAGCAGAATGATACTAAACAAGATAATACCGAGCAGGAGCCCTCAAATGATGGCTCTGCTCATACTGAATCAGAGCCAATACCAATATCACAACCTGCTGCAGCAATGAGCGCAACAGCAAGTGCGCCAATCGATCACTACTTACAAATGGTAGGTTTAAGTCACACCGATGTTGCCCCTGCCACTGATTTACCATCCATTGCAGGTTTGCCTGATATGCACGCGTTAAGTAGCAGCGATCCACAAACAGATATGCTTGATACCAGCCAAGTCGATGCCTTTGAAAACCCATTAGATGATGATAAAAATGATCATCAGCAACTGGAAGAACACAATCCAAATGACGATTCGATAGCACAACATGATGCTAATCAAGCTAATGATGATGACTTACTTCATCAAGCATTAAACGATATGCATAATCAGTTTTAGCGACTGATACAACCGTCCGAGTTGACACTCTCAGGTAAACACGGCACTTAAACTCAACAATAATGTTGAGTTTAAGTGCGTTGGAGATGAGCTAAATAACTGCGAAGATTATTGAATAAAATTAAAGCACTTTACTATAGCTTATCACCCCATAACCATGCCAATCGTCCACATCAGACTGATATTCTTTGCTATAAAAATCAAAACTCCAACTCACAGACCATGTGGGAAACGCCCATATCACCCCTAAACTTGCTTGCGCTTGTTCATGCTTGATTTCAAGCGCTGACTCATAAGGTAAATCACCATCAATGGTTAAATCATTAAACCGATATCCAGCCTGTACCCTTGCATAAGCCGTCCAGCTTCCATCAGAGTTAGCGGAATGAGTATAATTTCCTAAGTGACCAGCCTGACTTGAAAGTTGGCCAAAGGTTTGGTCTAAGTCATCCCCCCAACGCAAGGTGAGACCGACACTCGATTGAGAACGAAAATTCCCCGCCATCGAATGATTAAATGCGCTTAAATCCCACTGACTATTTTCAAATGCTTGCTGACGAGTGAGTAAAGCTTCGACTTCGTAAGCAAGTTGAAATGTCAGCTGATTCTCTATTTGGTAATCCCAGCCACCCGGTTTAGTCGATGAAGTGATTTTATGCACCACTGATTGCAGCATTTCAGCACCAGATGCAGGCCCCATAACACCAACAGACAACCAATTTTTTTGTGCCAGTGATGGGCTAAACACACCGGTATAACTTTCTAACTCCAATAGACCTGCATAAGGTCTTTCTTGTGCTTGCGGATAGTCATAGGCGATTTCGGTAGGAGTCCACATTCGGCTATATAACTGAGCACCACGATGTGTTTGCTGTGTTTGTTGAGGGAATAAAAGTGCAGACTGCCATTGAAAGACCGATGCAGCCGCTGAAAAATTTTGTTCTGGCTTTGCATGCCAACCAATGACAAAACCATTGGAGTAATCACCATCTGCGCCGGTAACGATATCATTATCAAAGCTAAAATAAAGTTGATCGGCATTGACAATATTGGGCATGAACATCGTGGATGCCATTAATAGCAACGATACTGCAGTTATGTCTTTGTTACCCAAAATAGCCCCTTAATCAACCAGAAAACGTTCAATGGGAATTCAATTAACCCAAGTTCAGTCTAGCGTTTCAAGTAAGTCACTCAATCTATTTTTATCAAATAATCAAAATGGGTAAAGCTTTAAGCATTGCAATGACAGTTCGATAACACCACGGTGATTGTTAGCGCATTTTATTTGCAAGAAAAACATGACCGCAGTATAAATATCTAAATGTAACTCAACCTAATGGTTGACGATTATCAGGTTGAGTAATTGTTGATTAAGCAATCTTTTATCGAGTACATTGCTGAATTAACCCATAATCAACCAATAATTGACCTGTAATCCGCCTTCTTTTACGAAGCGACTAACGAACTATAGTGCTCAAAAAAGTCATCTGCATCCAGCGGTTTTGAGAAGAAATAGCCTTGGATTAAATCAACGCCTTGGGTTTTTAAATACGTTAACTGCTGCTCTGTTTCCACTCCTTCAGCAATCACACTTAAACCGGACTTTTTCGCAAAAGAAATAATGGCATCGAGGGTTTTTTCATTGAAGTTATCTTTAACGCCAATAGTATCAATAAAGGCTTTATCAATTTTTAATGTGCTAATACCTAACTTTTGCACATAGCTGAAACCGCCATAGCCCATTCCGGCATCATCCAACTTTAAATCCACGTCTATCGCATAAAAATAATCAAGCATCTGACGTGCTTTAACTAAATCCGTAATAGGTTGGCGCTCAGTTATCTCTAATGAAATCCGGTGTTGGCCTAACTTTCCAGATGCGATTAATGCCTTGATATAGACATACAGCTTATCATCATGCAAATGTGCTGGAACGATGTTAATACTAAAGAATAGTGGCTTAACTTGATGACCCATTTTATGTATATCTTCCGCCATAACATCAAGCATAGAGTATGTCATATCAACAATAAGACCGGCGGATTCTGCGAATGGGATAAACTGATTAGGGGGAATTAAATCACCGTTAGCTTGGCGCCAACGCATTAAGACTTCAACACCAACCAGTTCGTTAGTATTCCCATTGATAACAGGCTGAAAAAATGGAATAAACTCATTATGCTTTATCGCATTTCTTATGTGTGAACGCGTTGAACCATAAGCATTTCTCCAGTACCAATAGGCCACAGCAACACCTAAAGCCAACCAGAAACTAATAAAGCCACTCACCCACCAATTTAAAGATTGATATTGAGCAAGATATTCCTCATTACCAGATAAAGTAAAGGTGGCGATATAATACTCATTTTTATGGGTGATTTTTTCAGTAACAACATGTGCACCTTCAAATTCATCAAAGCCAAACTCCAGAACTGGCACAGCGGCAAGGTTGTCATTAAGGCCATCAATGGTAATGGTATATTCTAAACAATCCTCGCAATATACGTGGACAAAATATCGTGGATTCATCGGTACGATACTGGCCACATATTTTAATTGACCGGAATTATGCGATAAAAATAATTCATGTAGATCTGAATCGTCTTTATCCATGACGGCCATATTTAAATTCTCGCCAATTTTATGCTTAGCGAGAGAGTCGTAATCCCTGACAATATCTTCAGAAGAACACAGCACATTGAGGTTATCCATCACCGCTGTCCAGCGGATAAACGTTGATTGAAAAATAGTTTTTCTCAATAATGCCCTGGTTTCTGACGTGCATTCAAATTGATCATCAAGTGCTGGCAGTGCTCTTAAATCTTCAGCTGAATCCCTAATGTACATAATCAGCTTTTCGGATAATATTGAGGCGTCTCTATTAATGAGCTCATCAGCAATAATGTTATCAATTGCTTTGCTGCCAAAAATAAAGACCACAAAAAAGATGGCGAATACAGCAACACATTTAATTCTTTCCATGATTTAGTAAATTCCATTTTATCTAGTATCTATATTGATGAATTTTAAAACTCAGCTTACTAGGCATTATTGATGAGAATCATTTTCTACAATATCAAACTCAGCGTCATAGCCCTGGCAACTCACCATTCTCTCTATATTGCTTAGGGGATCAGTAAAGGTCAATCTCTTAGCAATTAACCGCAGGGGTTTACTAAAGTCATCTGCACTTTTAGGAGCTAAGTTGGGGTAATTAGCATCATTTTCTAGTGGCATACCTAATGACATCATATGTACTCTCAATTGATGCATTTTGCCCGTTATCGGGCTCAGTTCAAACAAACCTCTAGATCCCTTAATCGCAATCAGGCTAATTTCAGAATGGGTATTCGCCTCACCTTCTATCACCTTCATTAAAAAGCTCGGAGTGGATCTCACCATGCGGTTTTTAACTGTCCAGTGTATTGGTAGTTTCAATTCACCGGCCTGATCCTGCGCCATTAATTCAGGCGTAATTTCAGCAATTGCCTGATATTGCTTGTTAATCTTCCCGTCACTGAAAAGGCTATGATATGCGTGTCTTGTCTCAGGATTAACCGTCATTAGCATGACGCCAGCAGTTGGCCTATCAAGTCGGTGTGCGGGTGAAATAGTATCAATACCCGTGGCGATTCTCAGTCGATGGATAAGGCATTCATTGACAAAATTACCGCTGGGGGTGACGGGTAAAAAGTGCGGTTTAAACACCAATATGCAATGTTCATCTTGGTGCAATATTTTTTGTAAGAAAGGGATCTTAGTTTCAGCTTCAACCTCTCGATAGTAATATACCCTTGTCGCTGGACGATACGCAGTATCTTGAGTAATTAAACTGCCATCAGCCCAATGCACTTTGCCTGCTTCAATTCGCTTTAACCATACTTGTTGAGGGATTCGAGAAAAGTGTGACACTAAAAACTCAACGACGGTTTTCGGCATTGATATATTAGCTTTAGATGCTGCTATGTCGCTATTGTTAGATTGCTTGGTTTTTGATGGATGAGCAACTTGTGGCAGAACAACATAAGAAGGTTGAGCGGCTCTGGCAGAGGTATCTGACGACATAGGTTAATTAATAAGTAGCTTAAATATTATCGGTTAGTATAACTGACAATATGCAGATAAATGAACTTAAGCAGGCACTTAAACTGCCGAATTAAGGTAAATGCCGTAAGTGCACAACGACAACATAAGAAAGCACACACAAATCAGCCATCCACATGAGATTTAAGCAGTTGCAGTACAAAGTCCATTGTCTTGTGGCAATTGGGTTGATCCACTAACAGTAACTTATCCCGATTATACATAGGTAAAACCTCTAGCCAACGCTGGCTCACCCATGCAGCATCTTCTAAATGCACTTGGTTATACAAGTCTAACAGGTCGGGATTCACTTCATAAAACTGCTCTAAAGCTGCGCTGATGATTTCAAACTCTTCAGCAATTGGCTCATGTTGCCAATTTTGACAAGGCAAGGTCCGCGCAATCCAACTTTGATCTTTCAACTGCGCCGCTGACAGAATTTTAACCCGTTGTCGTCCTTCCAGCACAATACTAAGTGAGTCATCGCTTAGCTGATGAAAGTCGATAATTTCACACTCTGTGGCGATATCATAACAAGGAGGATAACTGTTACTTTTTGTGGCTGCTAACGCCAATCGATAGTGGCCTTTTAGCACACTAGCAACCATAGCAAGCTGATGAGGAGAAACCATCCTCATTTCTTGCCGACCACCAGGAAGTATTACCGCTTCTTGGATAAATAGCGTCATTTCTATCGTTTGCATAGCAACCTCCATTACAACGATGCTAGCAGCCACGATTAACCACTGTGGCAACTAGAGCAAAGCTTGCAGCGTTATCGGCACCTGCCATCAAGGGGCAATAAAAATCAACAAGTTGTCATATTTAAAAGATAATTAAGTCTAGCAGCCAACGCTATATTTGCGAGAATAGCGCAGATTTTCAGCCTTTTTGATTAGCTTAATGAGCAACTGAGACAAGCTCACAGCTCACAACCAATAATTAACCAACAACAAAGCGAGTTATTTACCAGACGGTTTATTAAGCAAGGCTACTTGTAAAACACGGTTAATTATTAGACAGGGGTATTTACGAAATAGTTTCAATAAATGATCAAACTAGGCCATAAGCTTGCACAATACACGGATAAAACGTCTCAAATCCCGCTTAAATAGCCTAATACAGTTCAATGCAGCTAAAAGTAACTTAGAGTCGCTCGATATGATCCATCATTGATTGGTTGGCAACAATATCAGCAAACTCAATAGCCAGTTGCTCACTGCGCTTAACCGACTCACGCCAATAAGCAATTCGCGCATCAGTATCAAGATGCTTAAAATCTTCTCTATCGGGGATTTTTTGATATGGCAAAGAAGCGATAAACTCAGCTGTGGGAGCAAGAATAAGTGCATTGTGATAATGCTTTTTAGCGCGGCGCCACTTTAGTGATTTATCGAACCAACCAGGGCTCATATAAGGGTAAAAATGAGGATATAAACTTAAGCCCTCTTCCTCGTGTAACGGCATATCAAAATGATAGTCCGTAATACCACCATCATAATAATGACCATCACTCACACCATTAATTTGAGTGACTGGCGCTAATAATAATGGGATAGATCCTGTCGCGAGCAATACTTGATTGATATTGCTGCGAGTCAGTTGCGCATGCTCTGTCGGCAGATCGGATAATTGTGAAAAAGGGGATTTAACTTGCTGATGACTAAACACCAATCGCTCAAAGTGCCAACCTAAACTTCGACGACTTATTGCATTCGATAATGCTGTGGCGGCAAGTCCTACAGCCAACTTACCTTTAGACCGACCGGCATTTAAATGCTTAGCCTTACACACCACAAAATGGCTTTGTATAATACGATTATTGACGATTTCCATCGCACCATCGGCGCCTAAAATACCGCTAATGACACGCTCAACTTGTTCGGTAACTTCTTGACGAGACGGCACGGTCTCGTAACGTTGTTCAATGTAGTTATCTTCAAAACGATGATAGGAATTTAAGGGATTATTCTGTGCTAAACAGCTTAAACGCCAGGCTCCAGATGAAGCGCCCATGGTATAAAGCGGCGATTGCCTTTCGTTAAAAAACTCACTAAATAAGTATTTATCAAGTCCTGCAACGCCAATCCATTTGGGGCCACCAGATGCTGCAAACAATTGACTAAACATCGATTGTTGTAAGCCATTTTGCTCAATTTGTTTAAATGCGGTTTTACCTGCCAGTAGTCGTAATGCTGCCACTATATGTCCTATTGAGTTATGTATATCATCCTTGCCAATCAACAACTCATCATAACTAACTGGGGGATGCTTTGTCTAAGTGCGTTTGTTTATCAGCTATAGCTGTGTGTTTATAAACGCTTGAAGTGGATGTTCGAGATGGTGCGCTAGGAATTATTAAGCGATAATAACCCTACTACTTTCACGCAGAGACTCATCATGATTGTCGATACCCTATCAAATCATCAGCTTTATCATCCTTTAAGCCCTAGATTATCAACAGCACTCGCTCATTTAGCTGCGACTGATTTCAGCCAGTATGAAGTCGGCAGTTACCCGCTTGAAGGCAAAGATATTTTTGTTATCGTCAATGATTACCAAACTAAACCTAAACACACGGAACCTTTTGAAGTGCATCAACGTTATATTGATGTGCAGTATGTGGTGAGTGGCGAAGAAGAGTTTGGCTATGTACCTCTTGCAGATCAAACCCCGTTAGCGCCTTATCATACCGAGCATGATTTTACTGAATTTGATTATGAATCTAACAAAGACCAGGCGGCATTTATTCCGTTAAAAGCAGGTATGTTTGCGATATTTTTCCCTGATGACATGCATATGCCCGGTACCAGTGACACGCCCCAAGATGTCAGAAAAGTAGTCATTAAAGTCAAAATATAATTTTTAATAACAATAAAACCTTCCACATTATAAAAAAGGAATAAGCCTAATCGTTTTATTCCTTTTTTGATTTAAGAGTTCAATATCAAAAGACTCCTGCTGTGTCATCTGACTCTCGAAACATAAACTGCCAAAATTAAATCCCAAATACCCCACAAAAAATCAGATTAACCACGCAAGTGCTGCTGCCATTTAAAACTATATCGATAAATTACAGAGCATTCCTTAACCGCTAAAACATGGTCTTTCTGACCAATGACAATTCCAGCAAGCTATTTTTTAGGCGTTATTTTGAGAATTAGCTGTTTCGTAAAAAGTAAAAATGTGATCTTGATCGATATTTTTAACCTGCTAATATAACCGCAAGAAATTAGTTATAACTAAAAGCTATATACAAACTAATCAATTTGCGAGTCACTATCTTATGAAAAGCTCAACGGAATTAAGCCAGATTTATTTAGATGCCAATGCCACCACACCGGTATTACCCCAAGCCGCCCAAGCGTCATTAGCCACTATGGAAACCTTATTCGGCAATCCCAGTAGTAGTCATATCACCGGGCTTAAAGCAAAAAATCTGATGGAACAGACTCGCATAAAAGCCAAACAAGTTATTGGTGCAGAATCAGGAACGGTTATCTTTACTAGTGGTGCAACTGAAGGGATCCAAACAGCGATCATTTCAGCTTTAGTTGCCGCTAAAAAGATGATGAAGCACGATCAAACATACAGCCTACTTTACGGTGCAACTGAACATAAAGCGGTACCTGAATCGCTAAAGCACTGGAATAGTATTTTAGAAATCAACGCTGACATCAAAGCGATTCCAGTGGATCATCTCGGTAATCTTGATCACGAGTTTATTGCACAAGAAGCGCCAAATGCTTTAATGATTTGCACCATGGCTGTGAATAATGAAACCGGGGTATATCAAAACCTTGCGCAACTGGATAAGGTTATTCGCCAGGCAAACCCGAGCATATATTGGTTAGTAGATTGTGTTCAGGCTCTGGGTAAAACAGCGCTTAACCTATCAAAAACCAGCATTGATTACGCCCCTTTTAGCGGTCATAAATTGTATGCGCCTAAAGGCATTGGTTTTGTTTATATTCGCGAGAACGCCCCGTTTACTCCGATTATTGCTGGTGGGGGCCAAGAAGGCGGCTTGCGATCTGGCACTGAAAACTTACCCGGTATGGCAGCGATTAATGTCATTTTTGATATGCTGTTAAACACCCATGACAATCAAGCAGATCCTAAGCAATTAACTCAGTTTGCAGATGTTGATACCCTAAGGCGTTACCAGCAGCAATTTGTTGATACCCTTGAACACGCTTTTCCTGCGGTGGTGTTCAACCATAGTTTTACTAATAGTGTGCCAACAACCCTTAATTTTGCTATTGAAGGTTTTAGCAGCAAAGAGATCATGGACTTGTTTGATGCTGCCAATATTCGCGTAAGTTCAGGTTCCGCTTGCTCATCAAAAGTCACCCGTAGCTTTGTATTAGATGCGATGGGATTGCCTCAATGGCAAAGTGAAGCGGCTATTAGAATGTCATTTGGGCCAGCAATGACCCAAGAGCAAGTCGATGAAGCCTGCACTCGAATTCAATCAGCGGCTAAAGCGCTGACTCACAGTTGTATGATTTTAGACACTGGTGAAATTAGTGAGAAGCAGCCATTGAATGGTTTGGTTCAATTACGCTCAGGCCCGAGCTGTACTTGGATTTATGCTGACCAGCAAAGTAAACAAGCCATCATTATCGACCCATTGCCAGAACTTAATGAACGTTTAGATACCCTACTACAATGCCAACAGCTAGAGTTGGTCGCTGTTATCGATACCCATGGTCATGCAGACCATGATTCAAGCAGACAATTCCTTGCAGATAGACATTTACCGATGCAGTTAACTGACCATTTAGGTTGGCCACAAACGGTAAACACTCACTCAGAAGCCAATGAGACTTTTGAATACATCAAGATCGGCAATCAATCGCTAGTGAAAGTAGCAACGCCTGGGCATACCGCTGATAGTATCAGCTTGTTGTTATGTGCCGATGCACTGCAATCGAAACCATTAAGCCAGCAATGCCAATTTGCCTTTTGTGGTGACACCATTTTAATGGGCAGTTTAGGTAGAACCAACTTTGACAGCAGTAGCGCCAAAGCCATGTTCAATAGTCTTAAACAGCTTCATACACTAATTGGTAATCACACTTTAATTTGTGCCAGCCACGACTATAATAATGAGTTCACGACCTCATTAATGGCAGAGTGTTGCCGTAATACGTTATTGGCGAATACCTTAAATGGTGAACTGTCTCTAGCGCAATTTGAAGCTCAAAAAGCCCTGCTTGATAGCCAATTATGTGATGAGTCAGGTACTGAAATCCTTTGTGGTGCATTACCCGCTAATGCCTCGTCTGCACACTGTATTACTGAATACAATGCTGACAGTCTCAATACCGCATTATCTCAGCACCAGGTTACCTTGATTGATATCCGTGAGCCCCACGAATATGCACTGCAACATACCACCAGCTCCAGTGAAAATGTGCCATTGACGCGTTTAGTGCAGTTTATTCAGCAACATCAACATGAAAAACATAAGCCATGGGTATTGGTTTGTCGCAGTGGTAGCCGCTCGATGGTAGCCGCTCAAGCTATGCAGCGCTTAGGTTTTGACAATATTGCCCACCTTAAAGGGGGTTATGCGCTCAGTTAGTAAAAGTGAGCGAGTCAACACAAGCTCGCAAACATGAAGATAACTTGATTTGAATTGCCTCAGACTACTCTCTGGGGCTTTTTTATTGGTAAAGATTGGTCAGGCGGTTATTTCTTGTTAAAATCGCTGCAAATTTATAGGAGCGTAACAAATGGCAATGTATGTAGTGGGTCATAAGATCCCTGATTCAGATTCAATCTGCGGTGCGATCGCACTTGCTTACCTAAAAAACCAAATTGAAGAGCCTGCAATTGCAGCACGTTTAGGTGAGTTATCACCAGAAACAGCCTATATCCTTGATAGATTTGGTTTTGATGCACCAGAGTTCAAAACAAGCTACGCTGGTGAAGAAGTGTATATCGTTGATCACTCTGAATTAACCCAGGCACCAGATGACATTGCCCTGGCAACAATTGTCGGTATTGTTGATCACCATAAATTGGGTGACTTAACCACTTCAACACCGCTTGAGTGTTGGATCCGTCCAGTTGGCTGTAGTAATACCGTGATCAAAATGATGTACGATTTTTACCAGGTAAAAATCCCAGCTGATATTGCTGGCATCATGATGTGCGCTATTTTAAGCGACACTGTGATCTTCAAATCTCCAACCTGTACCACTGCCGATATTCGTTGTGTTGAAGCATTAGCAGAAATTGCTGGCATTGAAGACTTCAAAGAAGTGGGCATGGAAATGTTCAAAGTAAAATCTGCAGTTGAAGGGACGCCAGCCCGTGACCTCGTCATGCGCGATTTTAAAGACTTCAACATGAACGGTAACTTAGTGGGTATTGGCCAACTAGAAGTTATCGACCTAGCGGTATTTGACGATATCAAAGCGGATTTAGAAGCTGATATTGCTGCACTTAAAGTTGAAGGTAATCGTCACAGTGTACTATTACTGCTAACTGATATCATGAAAGAAGGTTCAGAAATGCTAGTGGTTTCTGACAATGCTAATTTAACTGAACAAGCCTACGGTAAAGCAACCGTTGAAGGCCGTGTATGGTTAGATGGTGTATTGAGCCGTAAGAAGCAAGTGGTACCATCACTTCAGGATGTATTCGCTAAGGCATAATTGGTGCTTGAGTTACGCTAGCACTAAAAAAGCTGAATCATTTGATTCAGCTTTTTTGTTTTTAAATGCCATGGCTTGGCCAAAAAGGACATTACAAATTTGTGAGTAATTTTATCCATACTTCTGAGTCTGCCACCATAAACTTGTAATGTTTGTCGTTACTTAATTCAATCGTTATAGCATCTGCCGTAATAGGTAATACGCCACCACCCGTTCCCCAACATTTTTCTACTTTAATAATATCCGTTAAATTAATTTCATAAGGGCCCATTTCAAATATTTTATTTGACGCTTCAAAATACAATCGACTTTGAGTAAGAGATAACTGACCATCGCCACTAAACGCCCCATTTTGAGCCGTCGCAAAAGTCGACTTAATCACGGTTTCATTATCTAAATTGATGGTACCCATATGTATTCCCTATTTATAGCCTGCTTTGCAACGGCCAAATCCCTATCAACGACCTATAAGGGCTATCTATAACTGCTATCTATAACTGCTATCTATAACTGCTATTTATAACTGCTATCTAAAACAACGAGCAATACTCACCATACTGATTGCCATACTATTGCATAGTAGACCCTAACTCAGTAAGTTGAATGCACGCATCAATAAGTATAGTCATAGTAGAAGATATGGCATGACTAACCGTTAATTAAGGCCGATATGAACAAAGTAAACAAACTAAGCACATTAGCCACATTGCTCGCTTGCTTAGGCTTAACAGCATGTGTCAGTACAGCGAATCAAAATAGTGAAAGTGTCGCCATTCTTTGGGAAGGACAAGGTGAGATGGGGCTCTGCCAATTAAAAGGCAACATTATTGGCTCTCAAGGTCATTGGTACGATTACTTATTTATTTCAAATAAGGATTTAACTCAGGGCGCGATTAATCAACTGCGAAATGATGCGCTTGAACGGGATGCCAATACGATTTACTTGTTCAAACCTAAAGCCTTTGCCACTTCAGTGACAATCATGGCCAATGTTTATGATTGCCCAGCTTCATAAACTGCCGATTTTACAGCTAATATTGAGTTGTTTGTCAGTACCTTCAATCCGGCTCTAATATCATATAGACATTTAAAGGGGTAAATATCTTCACCCCTTTATCTGGTGTACACCAAGCACTAATTGAAGGTTAAAGACCGATACAATTAGCGTAGTAAGTTACCGTTGCAGGCCAGTCTGAAAACACGCCAATTACGCCAACATCTTTGGCAAGTACATCCAATAATTCAAATGCATCACCTTCATTATCGATTGCATCTGTGATGCTCTGATAATACCAACCACCAGCTCCATCTGCTAACAAACCTGAGCGTTCAAGCGTCCAAGTAATGATATCTAAACCTGCTAATTTGGCTGATTTTGCATATTCAGAAGCAACAATATTATTCTCTGCATCAAGTGTCACTAATACCCACAAAGGCGGAGCAATGATGTTAACCCCATCATTGGCCAGTTCATCCATACTGGGTGTCCAGGTTAAACTATTTTGTGGATCAAAATCAGCAAGGTCATAACGATCATCCAAGTAAACCGCTTGTTCACCAAAATCAGGATTAGTGGTTATCCAGTATTTAACATCATCAAGATTAAAAGATTGGGGATATACTGATGCAGCATTCACATCTGCAGCAATGTATTCATCTAACATTTTTTGGGCATAATCTTGCTGACTAAAGCCATCAAATGGCATCTCTACACTGGCAGACTTAAGCTCAGGCGTCATTTTGATCCCTGCCGCTTTGAACAATTCAATACTCTCAGCGTGCGTCATCAAGGTACCGCTACCTGAATATAAATCGGTGCGCCAATTAGCCGTACCCGCCATAAACTCTTCAACCGTTATCGCATAAGGATTAGCACCATCCATTTTTCCTGTTAAGGTTTTGAACTCTGCTAAGGTGATGTCACTGGTGCAACATTGTGCTGTCGCTAATACACCATTAACTGCATCCGCAGGACTAAATGGCACCGAACATTTACTGGCAAGTTCTGGAATAGCCAATATATTGGTGGTGGTGGCTAAATCACATTGGGAATGTCGGCAAACTAATTCTTTATCTTCAGTAAAAGTCACATCACATTCAACCACACCTGCACCAGTAGCAATCGCAGCTTGGTAAGACTCTTTTGTATGCTCAGGAAATTGCATTGCCGCGCCGCGATGACCAATTGAAAAGTCATGACGATACATAGTATTTCCGCCACACTGAGTCAGCTGAGTTTTAAGTTCACTGTCTTGCATTTTATTAACTAAAAAGGTCGGTCTTGGGCCGACACTGACAACCACAGTTTCATTTATTTGAGGGCTAGCCCCCTTTTTATCGTCATCGTTATCGTTGCAACCAGTAACGAGTAACAAACTTGCGGTAATGCTCAATACGGTCAGCTTACTTATCCATTTCATCGACATTTTTACTCCATTTAACTTATTAAATATTTAAAAGGTTGGTATGGAGGCATAAGCTAAAGCCTAAATGTGACTATAAAAACAAGGTAATATGACAATTATTAGTATTTTTGAATATAAGCACTTTCGTTTTAGGGTGAACTAAAAGAGTAACTGTAATAATCTAATAGCTGACTAGTAGCTAACTAAAAGCACAGCCCAATTAATTCATTTGTAGGATGAGAAATGATTACCCACGAGCCTAACCCTCAATACATCGCTAATTCAGATCGTTATCAAAACATGGCCTACGCACGTTGTGGCCAAAGTGGAATACGCTTACCAAAAATTTCATTAGGTTTATGGCAAAATTTTGGTGCATCAGATCCACAATCAAATGCCAGAAGTATTCTACAAACAGCCTTTGATATTGGGGTCACTCATTTTGATTTAGCCAATAATTATGGCCCGCATTATGGCGCTGCAGAATCAACTTTTGGCAATATATTCAAACAAGACTTTATCCCATACCGCGATGAACTGATAATTTCGAGTAAAGCGGGTTATGACATGTGGCCAGGACCCTATGGTATTGGCGGTTCAAGGAAGTATTTGATCGCCAGCTGCGATCAAAGCCTTAAACGTACTGGTTTAGATTACTTCGATATTTTTTATCACCACTGTATGGATACTGACACACCGATTGAAGAAACTATGCAGGCACTGGATTATATTGTCAGATCTGGCCGTGCAATGTACGTCGGTATTTCAAACTATCAGCCAGCACAAACCCAACAGGCTATTAGTATTTTAAAGCAGCTAGGCACGCCATTATTGATCCACCAGCCTCGCTACAATATGTTTGATCGCTGGATTGAAGATGGCTTAACTGATGTATTAAAAAGTGAAGGCGTGGGGTCCATCGTATTTTCACCTTTGGCTCAAGGTGTACTTACCGATAAATACCTTAAAGGTGTACCTGAAGATTCTCGCGCAGCACAAGCGCACCAAATCTATTTGGGTAATAACGATCTTACCCCTGAAAAGTTAGCTAAGGTACAAGCATTAAACAGCCTTGCTCTAAAACGCGATCAATCTTTAGCTCAAATGGCGATCGCCTGGAACCTCAATAATGATGCAGTCACAAGTTGCCTAGTTGGCGCGAGTCGCCCAGCTCAAGTCATCGACTCTGTTGCAGCTCTAGATAATCTTGACTTTAGCCCTGCAGAACTTGCTGCAATCAATACTATTCTTCAGTAGCATTTATGTGCTCAAATTATGGATAAGCCAATGATGAATTTTAATATTAATGAAAATATAGATAAATTAAAAACAAAACTGACCGGAGCCATGTTAATGACATTAGTGACAACCACACTACTTAGCGCTGGTATCGTCAACCCTGCTGCCGCGCAAATAGACCCTAGTCAGCTTGATGATATCAAAGCGCTGAAAGTGAATAATAGCCAGGTGATTACTGCAGGTCTGCCAACAGCAAAACAATTTGAAAGCCTGCAAAAATCCGGGGTAGAACTGGTGATCAATTTGATCCCAAAAGACAATTCAAATTACATCGAAAATGAAGCTCAGCTAGTATCCGATGCTGGAATGATTTATCAAAATATTGAAGTCGATTGGCAAAAACCGACTATTGCAGATGTTGAGACATTTATTGCGCTAATGGAACAAAACCAAGATAAATCGGTACTTGTCCACTGCGCTGCCAATTATCGCGCCTCGGCATTTTATTATTTGTATTTAGCCACTCAAGAATCACCAATATCTGATGATGCCTTAGCTGATACCCTATCGCCTTGGGGAGATTTGCAAAAAAGTTATGCTAAGTACCCACAGTGGCAGAAGCTGATTGAAGATGTAAAAATCAAATATGCTGATAAGTAATAAGTTGAATTAAAATAAGCAATAACCGGACGGCCACTTTCTTGTCCTAATCGGAAGTGGCTTTGCATATATTTCCTCTTATGCGCTAAAGCATATTAAGCTCCGATGATTAATCAATCAGCTTTCCGCCTAATTTACGGGTTTTTCCCTTGGTCATTTGTTAGAATCCCATCTTATTTTTTGGCAGCTGTATTATCTGCCACTTTTGTACAAGATTCTTTACCTAGCTCGGGCTGACAATCTGTTTAGTTCAGAGTACTCAAGTTTTACTATTCAAAGGCAAGCTATGACTGTTCTTCTAATGACTCCACCTATGACCCAGCTGAATACGCCCTATCCGGCAACAGCCTATTTGACTGGTTTTTTGCGTTTGAGAGGCTATGAAGCAGTGCAGCGAGATCCTGCGATTGAGCTTTTCTTGGAAATGATGACAGCACCAGCATTGGATGCGATTCGTCAGCATGTTGAAGCTAATTTCGAGCACTTTGAAGATGATGAATTACCTGATGTTATCTTTAACTTTCTGGCTGAATTTGACCGTTACCAGCTCACCGTTGAGCCTGCTATTCGCTTTTTACAGGGTAAAGATCCCAGCCTTGCTCTGCGGATTAACTCTCGCCGTTTTTTACCAGAAGGCCCTGCATTTGACGCTATTGCTCAAATGGAAGCTGTCTCTGGTGATGTACTACAAGCTGCCTTTGGTAATCTCGGCGTACAGGATAAGGCCAAATACCTTGCGACCCTGTTTATAAATGATCTGTCTAACGTTATTACTCAAGGGGTAGACCCTTACTTTGAAGTTAGCCGTTATGGCGAGAAGCTAGCCGCGGCTAACCCAAGCTTTGATAATCTCTACGACACGGTAATGGACGAGCCAAGTTTCAGCTCAGAAATTTTGGAACAATTAGTCGAGCAGTATCTAGAAGAAACCCAGCCTAGCGTCGTCGCATTAACCGTGCCTTTTCCCGGTAATATGCTGGGCGCCTTACGCATTGCCCAAACCTGTAAAGCCATCAATCCTGAACTGCCTATCGTTATGGGTGGCGGCTTTATTAATACTGAGCTGCGCGCCCTGAAAGATCCTCGAGTGTTTGAGTTTGTTGACTTTATCTGTCTCGATGATGGTGAACGTCCGTTAATCACGCTACTCGAGTACTTTGAAGGGAAACGAGAAATAGACGATCTGGTGCGCACCTATTTTCTCGCAGAGGATGAAAACGGCCAACCACATGTTCATTTCAATGAAAACCCAGAGCTCCATGATATCCCACAGGTGGAAGTCGGCGCGCCGATTTACGATGGCTTGCCGTTAAGCGAGTATTTATCGTTATGTGAAATGCTCAATCCTATGCACCGTATTTGGAGTGATGGACGCTGGAATAAACTCACCATCGCCCATGGCTGTTACTGGCGTAAATGTAGCTTTTGCGATGTCAGTTTGGACTATATCGATCGCTACGATACTGCTGGCGCTGATATTCTGGTTGATCGCATCGAGCAACTTATTGAAGAAACCGGACAAACAGGGTTCCATTTTGTCGATGAAGCCCTGCCGCCAAAGACCTTATTTGCCTTTGCGAAACGCTTAATCGAACGCAATGTGGTGATCAGTTGGTGGGGTAATATCCGTTTTGAACGAACCTTTAGCCAAGCACGCTGCCAATTGCTCGCTGATTCTGGTTGTATCGCGGTCAGTGGCGGCCTTGAAGTGGCGTCAGATCGTTTATTAAAGCTGATGAAAAAAGGCGTCAGTGTTGAGCGAGTTGCCCAAGTCACCAAAGCCTTCAGTGATGCCGGTATTATGGTACACGCATATTTAATGTATGGCTTTCCATCACAAACCGAGCAAGAGACAGTCGATTCGTTGGAAATGGTGCGTCAGATGATGGCACAAGGTTGTTTCCAGTCTGCCTACTGGCATCGTTTTGTGGCCACGATCCACAGCCCTGTGGGCATGAATCCTGAGAAGTTCGGCATTACCCTTGCCGATCGACCTGAGGTTTTATTCGCTGAAAACGATGTCGATTTTACCGATCCTATCGAAACCGATCATGAGATGCTCGGTGAAGGACTGCGTAAGGCGATCTACAATTATATGCATGGTATTGGCTTTGATCAGCCGATGAGTTTCTGGTTTGAACAAGCCGTTACGCCTACTATGATGCGCAAAGATCTGGTATCAAGGGCCATTAGCAATCTGATCGAAAGCAATGAGGAATGATCCGCTGTTAACTATCAACGCTATAACAGCGATTAATACCTCACAGCTCTTATAACTAATAGCACTTATAACTAATAGCACTTATAACTAATAGCGCTAGCCAATAAAAAGGCCACTTTCTTGTTCCAGAAGAAAGTGGCCTAGTACTTCTTACATCATAAACTTCTTACTGCTTACTTCTTCATTAAGCCACGTTGTCTTAAATAACGTTTACCGATAAAGAAGCGTGTGAGGATGGCGTGTTCCAAACACCAACAATCACACTGTGCACTTCGTTTTTAGCATTTAAAGGATGAAGTAAAAATACTAAAAACCAGTACCTATTGTCACTCTTGTTAATCTCCAGTATTAATACTGGTAATCAAACTGCAGAGTGAATTCTGTTCCAGGCTCCTTCGCGTATACCACCACATCTTGTTGGTCGTATTCGGTCGTTTCGCCGAGGATATTCTTCACTTTAAACTTCACCCCAAAGCTCTCGGTCGGTAAAAAGCTATAAGTGAAATCTAAACTATGGAATGGTTGCTCATACACGTCATCTAAACCACCACGTCCACCATAAGCAATGCGCTCACCGAACACGTTATAAACCAGGGTGGCACTGTGGGATTCATTAGCAGAATCATAGCTTAACTGCATATTGGCAACCCACTCAGAGTGACCTGTCATGCGGCGTGTGCTATTGGTTGGGTCAATTTCACCATTGCTGGCAATATCAATTTCTGAATCACTTAAGGTTAAGTTACCTGCGACAAAGAAGTCTTCCCATATTCCACCATCACTGCCAATAAAGCCTAAGTCATGTAAAAACTCAGTTTCAAGACCGTATATGTAACCTGACTCAGCATTGTAAAACTTCAGCTGACGACCGGCTTCAGAGATACGTTGAATCGCTTCAATCGGCGCATCAACATCTTTATAAAAGCCGCCAATACTGAGGTTTGCGCCATCTTCTGAGTAGTATTCCCAGCGTAAATCTAGGTTATAGATATCAGAGCTTTCAAGCTCTGGGTTACCGAAGAAATCAAAACCGGTAATTGGGTCTTGGAAACGCACTGGGGCGACTTCACGCAAATCTGGACGAACCAAAGTTTTACTTGCGCCAAAGCGCCATTGACTCACATCTGATGCTTTCCAGGTTAATGCCAATGAAGGAAACCATCCGTCTTCAGCAATAGCATAATCTTCAATATCGTAACGGCCGCCTTCATCTGAAATCTCACCATCTGGTGTTAATGGCAATGTCACGCGGCGAAAATCTTCATAACGCACACCTGCGGTTAAGCGCCATACATCATCGAAATCGATATCAAGATTCACAAAACCTGCATCTATCATTTCCGCAGCAACGTAATCTTCAGTATCAGTTGAGGCATCTTTTAGTTCTAGATCAAGTGAGTCATCAGCAATATTCTTGTCTGAGAAAATATCATCAAAGTCACCTGCTAGGATGTCACCATTGGGATCTGTCGGACTGAGTCCCACATCAAAACCCAGTCGCGTGGCAAAGCTTTCACGGGTGCGTTCGAAATACTCATAACCACCACTGATTTTTAGCACATTCATGCCAAATTCAAAGGGTAGGGTTAAATCAAATTTGTAGTTTTCGGTATTATCGTCAAGGCGGCTATAAACATATTTAGGCGCATCTTGGGTGTTTAAGTTACGGCGAGTAATGTTATCCGCATCATCAAGTATTACATTGTATGTGTAGGACAATTCACTGGGTGCATAACGCTTTGAACTGGCATTTGAATACATCCAGTTAGCTTCTAAATCCCACAAGTATTCAAAGAAATGCTCACCTTGAATTTGGTTACTGATAAGGTTTCGCTCTTCATACGCAATATCATAAACCTGCAACGCATTAGGCTCAGCGATAGTATCAATGGTTTCTTCTATGGCCACTGACACATCATCTGATGTATCGCGTAAATAAGTCGAAAATGTCTGTATTTTATGGTCGTAACCAATTTCTAAACCTAAGTTAAGCATGCCAGACATTTGCACGATTGAGTCTGTGCCCACAATGTCTTTTGAGTTTTCAATTTGTACGCTGTTCTCATCACCATCTAGCTCAACTTCACGCTTGGTATAGTTTTCAGCTTGTTGTTTATAAGACACTGCAGACATGGCACCAAAAATAATGTCGTCAGTAATATCCCAGCGATCGCCAATGGCGATATTGCCGCGGATCCCAGGATCGGTACTTTCGGTAAATACTGTCATATCACGATACATATCACTGGCTAAACCACGGTTAATGGCCTGGGCACTAGCAAAATCAATGGTGCCATTTGAGCCCGTAACGATATCGATTGGGCTGATGCCGCCATATTGATTAGTCACATCATTAATGCTGTTTGGCATTGCACGGGTACCATCATCTTGACCCGTCCAGTCATCACCACCGCCGTTATAGGTATAAGTGTCATCGCTATCATTGGTGTTATAACGGCCACCAACAGATGCCTTAAAAAAGAAGTCAGCAGGAATTGATTTAGTACGAATATCAACATGACCACCACCAAATGCAGCGGGAGTGCTAGCTGAACTGGATTTTTGAACTGATAATGATTCAATAATTGAAGCGGGGAACATATCTAGCGGTACCACATTACGGGTAGGGTCTGGCGATGGTACAACCGCACCATTCAATGAGGTACTTGAATAGCGCTCACCTAAACCACGCACATAAATGAACTTACCATCTTTAAGGGTTAATCCAGTAACACGTCGCAGCGCTGCGGCGGCGTCGCTATCTCCGGTGCGAGAAATCTGGTCTGCGCCCATAATATCAACCACAGCAGGTTGCTCACGGCGCTCTTCCATAGCTTCTGAGGCGGAGCTACGTAAACGTCCTGTCACAGCAATGACTTCAATGGGGAAATCTTCACCTGGATCGTAAGCAGGTGTTTCTTCCGAGTAAGCAGGTAGTGTTGCAAAAAGTGAGGCTGCAGAAATAGCAGTGACAACAGCTAGGCTTAGCTTATTAGCGATAAAACTCGGCTTGGTTTTCATAACGTTTTTCAATCCTGTACACAGTTCAGGTCGCGCCACTAAGGTATGAAACATCGGTGACAATTGCTGGAAAATTTAACTAACTATTTTGATTATCTAATCGCACTTTAAGCAGCATCGAGGAGCACTCACTCCCCGATGCTGAAGGTGTTAATAAGCCTTATTTAATAAAAGCCCAACCTTGACGCCAATCTGTCTGACCATCGAATGCGCCGATGAAATCAGTTGCTTCGAAGAAGGTGTCAGTCGTGCTCATATCAAGACCCGTACCCAGTAACACAGTGTCAGTACCCGCTGGCATACCGTCGGTTAATGTCACTGCAGTAGTTGAGTTACCCGTCTGTGCTAGGAACCACGCCTCAGTATCAACAGCGTCAGCTGTATCAACATTGTCAGAGCTGTATTTGAAAGGTTCGTTACAATCGATAACCGAGTGAGACATCACTAATGTTTCATCATTAACGTTGGTAACAAGACCTGCGTAAGTACCATCAAGTTCTAGACACTCACCCGTTTCAGTTTCAGAAGTTGAGCCTTTACGACCTTGTACTAGAACGTTATGAAGTGACGCACGAGTAGCAACACGAAGAATAATACCTTCACCTTTATCGCCACTGGCATTTTCAATATCAGTACCAGGAAGAATGGTCACGTTAGAGATAGTTGGGTTTGAAACTGGCGTGTCGTCTGTGCCTTTATGGCTATCGCCTTCAATACCACGGTTAGCTTGTCCGTCTTCATGGGTGATATACACATATTGTGCTTTACCCTGCCAGCCATTAGTCCAATCTAAGCTGTCATCGAAGTTGTCTGTCAGGTAAACATATTTCAGGTTGACCGCGCCGCCCCAGAATTCAACACCATCATCACCATTTGCATGGACTTGAATATGGTCAACTTGGGTTCCGCTGCCCACTGCCGCAAATGAGATACCGTTCATTTCTTGAGTATCATTGACTTTGAAACCAGCGTATTTAACTACTACGTAGCTAATTTGACCGCTGTTATCTGCATTGTCGTTACCGCCATATGGGAAGTCGCCCACTTCAAATGACACATCACAATTGTCTTTATCAGGACACTTATTGGTTTCGCCATTACCCAGAATAACTAAACCACCCCATTGACCACGCTCGCCTTCTGCGCCAGCAATCACATCTTGCTGAGAGGTCATAGTAATTGGATGCTCTGCACTGCCTTGGGCCATAATTTTAGAGCCACGACTCACTGCAATGTAGCTGTTATCTGTCGCAAAAATCTGCGTACCTGCTTGAATCGCTAATGTCGCCGAATCAGTCTTATCGCCGCCGATAATCACCGCGCCGCCATCCACTTTGTACATCACGTTTTGACCAGCAAGCAGTGTGGTATTAGTGGTGATATTGCCTTCAATTGAACACACCAAAGTGACGCTATCGTCTTTATAAAGACCGGCGACCACATCTTCTGCCGTAGTGCCTACAGGACAAGACGTTAACACGGGTAATTCAGAGGGTGCAGGTGTAGTTTCATCATGAATGGCCGTGGTCCAGCCCATCGTCCAATCAGTCGTTCCGTCAAATGCGCCAATATATTGGGCATCATCTAAACGGTCATCCATGTTAGCTAAGTCAGCCGCTCCGCCAGTTAAGGCAACAGAAGATGAGTTTGGCATGTAATCTGTTAAATCTGATGCGCCAGCTAAGTTACCGTTTTGCGCCATAAACCATGCTTCAACGTCATAAGCTTTGGTGTAGCCTTTATCTGCATCAACCTTGGCGTTTTTAAATGGCTCAACACAATCGATTAAGCTGTTTTGCATGTTTAAATTGCCAGCTTCTGCTGTATCAACCGTGTTGTCGCCGTTGATTTCTAAACATTCGCCTGAATCCACATCGCCTTTAACCAGCATGTTGTAAGCATTAACCGCTGTGCCTTTACGCAGTAAAATACCTTCTGCATCATCGCCGCCACTGTGAGTGCCGTTAGCCACCTGAATGGTGAAGTTAGCCAATGTAGGCATTGACTGTGGCGCTGCATCAGCGCTGCTATTACTGTCGCCTTCAATACCGCGGTTTGAACCATTATCTTCTTGACGAATATAAACGTGCTGGGCACTACCTTGCCAACCGTTGGTCCAATCTAATGAGTCATCGAAATTTTCAGTTAACACCACATGTGAAAGTGATACGTTACCGCCCCAGAATTCAACACCGTCATCGTTATTCTTATGAATTTGAATATGGTCGACAGTGGTACCTGCGCCAACAGCGGCAAAGCTGATACCGTTCATTTCTTGAGTATCGTTGATTTTAAAGCCACCAAACTCAACCCGAACGTATTGAATAACACCTGAATTATCTTCGGTGTTATCACCGCCGTAGTTGTGGTTACCCACTTCAAATGCCGCATCACAACTGGTTAAATCAGGACAAGAGTTAACAGGCGCATTACCAAGAAGGACTAAACCGCCCCATTGTCCTGCTTCGCCAGTTTGGCCTAGCGCAGCTTCAAGAGAAGTAAATACGATTGGCGCTTCTGCTGTGCCTGCTGCCATAATTTTTGAATCACGGCTAATCACTAAATAGGATTCGCTGCCACCAATAATTTTGGTGCCTGGCATGACTGACAACTCAACTGAATCTGCTTTATCGCCACCTGCGATAACCGCACCATCTAGCATCCAAACAACATCGTTACCTAGAATGATATTTGCACCATCCTGGCCGCCAACTTTAACCGTTGAAGCACCTGTAGAAGGAGCAAGCGAGCCAGTTAACACCCACACTTCTTTGCCATCGACTGCCGCTATTGTTGTGCTTTTTTCTGCGAAGCCACCATAAGCAATTTGTTGATCTGTTTCAGTTGGTACTGTTGGTGTTGTTGGATTAGTAGGCTCTTGAGATCCCGTATCGATATTGATATCGCCACCGCAACCCGCAAGTAGCAATGTTGCAGAAAGAGCAGCTGATACAGCACTAAGTTTAAACATATTTTTCAGTTCCATTGTCATCTCCGAAGACGGATGTAAGCGTGTTAAGTAATTCGATTGGACGACAAATTAACCTGCAAAAATGACAAAAAGACTGCTATAAAATGACAACTACATTTCATTAACATTATGAATTTGTGAATAAATAAGGTAAACAATGACTTAGGCGAGGATTTCAGGTAACTTTAATTATCACAATATTAACAATTATTTCACCTAGGTAACCTACAGCGGAGCTGTAGTTGTAATAATCGTCTATTTTATCTTCTGTTATTACATCCAATAATTGGCTTCAGCTATTCATTATTCTTAGCAAAACCTGCCACTAATGGGAGGCTAACTTTTCAGTAACATTTGTTTAACAAAACTTTCAGGCACTTTCGCTGTATATTCTTGCTTGGCAATTAACGGTGAATAATGTTAAATACGGCCTTGCTTCTCAAAGCTAATAGCCTGCTTTTTCACTAAGCGGCTTAATAAGGTTTTAACCGTTTTCTCATGCAAAATTTGAGCTTTTGCTAATGCATCCACCACTTCACCCGAGGTTAGCGGCGCTTGCAAACAGAGCGGTTTTAATACTAATAACTCGCTATTACTGATGTCTTTAATATGCTTCACTTCGTTAGTTTTTAATGCTAAATAAATTCAGCGAGTGAAATCGCCCTTAGATTACAAACGTAATCCTAATGTTAAAATTACAGCCGTAATCCTAAATAAGTAATTACTTATTTGATGTTTTTATAAACAGTTAAAAAACGCATAAAAAAGCCCAATCAATTGACTGGGCTTAATGGACTTAAAAAGCTATTTACTATAGGAAAGTTAACTATTAAGTGAAATTTCATCTAAATAAGCCATCACTAGCTCACTTGCTCGTTCCATCTTGTCAAGATATTCCAACGCTGATTCTTTTTCGCCAGCATTAATCAAAGTAAGCGCTTCGACACCACTTCGATGCACAAGCTTATGCGGCTCATCTAGCTTTTTAAACGCAGATAAATTTGCATAATTATTTCGTCCAGTGGTTTGATACCATTTACCTAATCGGCACATAGTGTGATCTGAAAATGAACCAATATTTTTATTACTTACTCCTGAAGCCACTGCATAAACATCACCTTTCCAAACAATATGATCTAATTTAACTGTTTGAATAAAAGTGCGTAATGACGCATGGCCAATTGCATTCTTCATAGAAGTACAGCATGAGATTATGGACTCATAATCCTGCTTCAGTGACGTCATGTCATTCGCTAATTCTGAGTTACTTGCTTGAATATCTTCGACTGAATAAACTGTTTCATTTGTAGAAAGAATAATTTTTTGCACTAACTCTGCGACTTCTTTTGCTGACACATTAGTATTACTGGCCAAAGCCCTTACTTCGTCCGCTACCACACTAAATCCCCGCCCAGCTTCGCCTGCTCTTGCAGCTTCAATTGCAGCATTCAAGGCTAGTAAGTTAGTCTGATCAGAAATTTTTGAAATAGTTGCTACAAATGCATTGATATTATCCGCCATAGACGACAAGCCCGAGATATTAGTCGTTAATCCCGTCATCTTCTGAGTTATCGCATCAATACCTAGCACCATATTTTCTAGTGAATGATTAGATGCATCCAATGACTCATTAATCTGTTCGCTAGATTCTTTCTCATGATTAATATCATTATGAGCCTGAAGCACTGTCCCTCTAACTCCTTCAATGTGCCCTAAAGATTGAATTGCACAATTTAAAAGTTTGCCTTCAAACTTAGCATCGGAATGATGGGTCATTACTATTATCTCTTTAGATAATTCTTGGTTTTTATTATTTAGCTCGACATTTTCCGCAGTTAATATCTTGATTTGTTGCTCTAATGCCTGGTTTTCTTGTTGTAATTTTTTATGGTTATTTTTTAGAACGAACATAACTTTCCCATTAAATATTGATATTGACTTCCCCAAACATTTTTTGAGTATAAGCTCTATTAAAATAAGTTAGATTACTTTGTGTCAATAATAAGAACTAAAGCTGTATCAGTTTGCATCCCAAATGGCTTACTACAAAAATTTACTTAGTAAAAAGCCCAAACAATTGATCGGGCTTTACTGATCGAAGATCCCCTATTAAAGAACTCTTTACAAAAAAACTTGTTCCTCGCTATAACTGGCTCAACATTTTTATGCCGTGACTCCATGACGTGTTTTCCACTGCACGCCAATCAAACTTAAAATCACTAATACCCCGATAAAACCAGTGCTTAACGGATTAAACAATACCCAAGGAACCACCGTTATTGCCACTACTCTCTCAATCGTTTTAAGCGGTCGTAATAGATAGCCCTCTATCGATATTGCTATCGCGACAATAATGGTCGCCGTTTGCACTATGGCAAAAGTAAACGCCATTAAACCTGCATCAGGATTAAGTAAATCGGTATAAGCCATCATGATTGGGATCATAAATAACCCCCCTGCTAATTTGAAGGCTTCCACAGAAGACTTCATCGGATTAGCATTGGCGACACCCGCCCCCGCAAAGGCAGCAAGTGCAATCGGCGGAGTCACATTTGAGGTTTGCGATAACCAAAACACAATCAAGTGTGCGGTTAATAATGGCAGGCCAAAATCACCTAGCATTGGTACAGCCATAACCGCCAATACAATATAAGCTGCCGTCACAGGTAAGCCCATACCTAACACCAAGGCCACAATACTGATTAGGCCTAACGCCACCAGCATATAACCGCCAGAAAACTCCATCACAAATTGGGTAAATTGCAAACCTATGCCTGTTTGACCAACAACCCCCACAATAATCCCTGCTGCGCCACACGCAGCCGAAATAGGCAGAGCCATTAAGGCGCCATTTTTCATACCAGCAATAAACTTTTTCAAGCCGATACGGCTATGTTTGCGCAATGCTGCAGTTACTAAAATTGCTGCACAACCAGCCACGCCAACTAACAATGGCGAATAGGCCATCATCAATAATGTGGTAATAATAGCCAGCGGAATAAGGTGATGCGCGCCTTGCTTCATAACTGAAATGACGGCTTCTGTTCGGCTCGCCGCTTTAAGGTCTAATTTACATGCCATCAAGTGCACGTAGAGCAAGGTACAAAAGAAATATAGGATAGCTGGCGCGATAGATGCCAGCATGATGTCGCTATAAGGCACGCCGGTAAACTGTGCCATCACAAACGCACCCGCGCCCATAATCGGCGGCATAATTTGTCCACCGGTTGAGGCCGCAGCTTCAATACCAGCAGATTGCTCAGGGGTATAACCGAGCTTTTTCATCATTGGAATCGTCACTGAACCAGTGGTCACAGTGTTGGCTATGGCTGAACCCGATATCGACCCCAACCCAGCAGAGGCTAAAACCGCAGCCTTGGCCGGTCCGCCGCGATATTTACCCGCGATAGAAAATGCCAAATCAATAAAAAATTTACCTGCGCCAGTCACCTCTAAAAAGGCCCCAAATAACACAAAAATAAACACCGTCGTAGCAGCAATGCCCAGTGCTGAGCCAAATACGCCGTTCGCTGAATATATTTGAAATTGAATCAGTTCCTGTAAGGAATAGGCTTTGGTTGCCATTGCCCCAGGCAGCATATCGCCAAAGGCGCTATAAGCTAAAAACATACCTGCGATCAGTACCATGACCCAGCCTACAGTCCGGCGGCAACCTTCAAGTAATAGCAGCACCAATGCACCGCCAGCAACTAAGTCCGCCATGCCTAAGCCATACAGCATATGGTCGATATCGTTGTAGTCGAAAATCGACATACGGTAACCTGCAAATACCGTTAAGCCGCACAAGGCCAGATCAACTGCCCGCCCCAACATATAGCCTTTATTTTGGCGATTACGAATCAGTGGGTAATGCAAAAAGATCAACACTAGCACCCAACATAAATGCACTGGACGAAAGTAGGTTGCAGAGATAGTCGAAGTGATCCCTTGCCAGATTTGAAATGACGATAATGCCACTGCTATGGCTAGAATGAGGTAACCGAAAAACTTAACTGATTTTTCATAAGGTAAGGCTTCAATTATTGCCTTACTGCTATCAAAACTATCCGCTTGAACTGGGTTCATATAAAGTCCTTTGAAACTGCAGTGATGGCAATTAGCCAATCACAAACAGCCTAAATAACGCAAAGGCAACTATTAGCTGCCTTTGTGGGTAAAACTTTGCCTGTTAACATCAGTGGTTATTGTTAACTTCTGACTTAACTGGCTAATTATAATGAGATAATCATCGCTATTTTAGAGAATCTAAATACTTTTTTGCACCCGGATGTAATGGCACACCTTCTAGACGGTTAGCATTTTCTGGCGTGGTAGCTTCAGCCACTTTTACCACTTTTTGAACTTCTGTCATATTTTCAAAAGCCGCTTTAGTCAGGTTAAACGCCATCTCATCGCTCATTTTTGCGCTAACGACAATGACGTTCCAAACACTTAACGTCGATACTTCACCGATATTGTTATAAACATCAGCAGGTATGGTGTAGTTACTATAGGCAGGATTTTGTTTAATAAATGCAGCGCTTTCAGCAGCAGATACAGGGATGATATTAACCTTATGAGTCAATGCCACCTGTGTCACTGCGCCAACACCTTGGCCACCAACTATAAAGCCTGCATCAATTTGGCCATTTGCCAGAGCGTTAGTGGTTTCAGCGTAGTTAAGATATACCGCGTTAATGTCTTTCTTAACATCGATGCCTACAGATGCAAGTAATGCAGCTGATGTCACAGCGGTGCCACTGGCTGGAGCGCCTAATGAAATACGTTTACCTTTAAGGTCTGCTAATGAGTTAATACCTGATTTTTCTAAACTAATGGCATGAACAAGATTTGGGTACAATGCAAATAAGGTCTTAACGGGCAAAGCACCTTTAAATTTACCTTCACCTTTATAGGCATCAAGCACCACATTACCCATTGCGATCCCAGCGATCATATCGCCGCGAACCACTTTGATGGTGTTCTCAACGGAAGCTGCTGTCACTTCGGCTTTTACGTTTACTTCAGGGACCTTATCAGACCAAACTTTTGCTAGTGCGCCACCAAATGGATAATAAATACCACTTTGACCACCGGTACCAATTGAATAGTTTTCAGCCTGAGCTGAAGCTGGCAATACCAATAGTAGAGCTAAAACTAACGAACGATAAAACATAGCCTTCCCCTTATTACTCTTTTTTATATATTAGGATTTGATGAAAAACCTTTATATATTAGTAGTTTTCTTAAATTTGGCATCGATAGTCACTTATGGACTAGGCAATGTCAAGGTACCGAATAGTCGAACAGAGTCAATTTAGATAGGGGGAAATAACCATCAAACATAAGTCGTTGAGACTTTTTAGCATCGGCTTTAGATGAAAATACAGAGGATAAATAGGAAGTAGAGCTAAGGGGGACTTTTCAAAAACAGTAAAAAAAAATACCAAGATTTGTACCGTGTTTACAACGAGTTTATTACAAAAAACAAACTTTTGGTTGAATCGAATAAATAGCTGACAACATTGCATAGCCACACAACGCTGTATGCTTTAACAAGCGATTTCGTTATTGAGATTTGACGAAATATTTTCATAAATTCAGGTTTAGGTGATCAAGCTAAACCTATTAGCTAATACTCAAAAAGCGAGTATTGCTCACACTTATCATTAGTTAACTTTAATGCGCTCTACATCAGCAGCTGGCTCATGAATAACAAAATCAAGCTGTACTTGTGCTTTTTTAACGCCACTAGCTGATTCAGTATAAACCCATTGTGATAAGGCATCTGTAGCAGATTGGTCAAATACACCTGTAGGAGATGATTTAATCACTGCAACATTCGATACTTTACCAGATTGACTAATATCAAATTCCAGCTGTACATAACCATTGAGTCCTGCAGTTGCCGCTTTAGCAGGATAGATAGGATCTATACGCATTGTAGGGACAACATGTGTCTCCGCTTGCTTAGCTTGTGAACCTGCATGAACTTGCTGGTTTAACATTAATCCACTCACACCTAATGCTAGGGTGATCCCCATGATGACGAGTGTGTTTTTTCCGTGCTGTTTTTTCATCTGTATAATCCTTTCTTTTAAGATGGTTTTATCTCCATAGTGAGTGTGTAACATGCTCAAAGGAACATGCTGCGAGTAGGCCAATAGCGCATGGCTATAGGCAATTTTATTATCTTTTTCCATTTCTGATGTTACCTGGGCATCACACGACAACTCTTGATCATGTCTAAAGCGCCTGTAAGCAAACCACATCAAAGGATTAAACCAGAACATCAATAGCACACTACAACCAATGACATTGCACCATAAGTCTTTACGCTCATGATGAAACGCTTCATGAGCGATGATTGCTTGCTGTTGATTAATATCTAATGATTTGAAATTTAACGGCACCAGAATACAAGGTGACAATAGCCCCACCAACATTGGAGACTGAACGGATGCATGAGCCAATATATCAACACCCTTATTGGTTTCAGCGACTTTAACCGCAGAGGCCACAATGGGGTTAAATTGAGTCTGTTGGTACACCATACTCACGAATAAGAAGCTCATAACCGCGATGTATAAGTAGTCGAGATACAGTGAGCTAATAAGCATAGAAGATAGCTTGATAGTATCAGTGGCAAGCACTTGATAATGCTGCATGACAGCAGCAGGCTCAGGCAATGACAACCATGAAAGCTTTAGGGACATAAAGCCCTCAGGAAACCACAGCTGACATACTGAAATGAGCAGTAATATCGGCACTGCACTCCATAATACATAGGTATAATGGGCACCGATTTTTGCCAAAATAATCCGATGAGACACCATCATCGGCAAACAAAATAGCGTTAATATCACGGTTTGTTCCATAAACCAGTTCAGCATCATTTTTGCTCCTGCTGCCAATCATCAAGTAATGTCTTTAATTCAGCGACATCATCTGCTGATAACTTATTGTTCTTTGCAAAGCCCGCCACCAAAGGCGCTAACTTGCCAGCGAACATACGTTCAACAAATGATTCTGATTCTTTAGCGGTGTAGTCATGCTCAACAATCAATGGTGAATAATGGTAAACCCGACCTTGCTTCTCATAACTAATCGCCTGTTTTTTTACTAAGCGGTTAATTAAGGTTTTAACGGTTTTTTCATGCATATCATGACTTAATGCCAAAGCATCAACCACTTCAGTTGATGTTAAAGGCGCCCGTTGCCAAAGTTGTTTAAGGACTAATAATTCGCTATTGCTGATGTCTTTCATCGTTTACTTCCAATGCTATTTGTTTTGAATGCTATTTTTTTTCGATGCTATTTTTTCAATGCTGTGTTTGATAAAAGATGTTTGAAACACTGCTTTTTTCAATAAAATTTGCTTCAAACATTAGGATTACATATGTAATTCACAATTAAAGATTACAACCGTAATCCTAATTAAGCAACACCTTATTTGAAGTTTTTTTGAACAGCTATATTCGTGAATGGAGTCTATGGCGAAGATACCAGTAAGTTAAAGTGCAGCTTAAGCGACGATAAATTGATGTAAACAAAAACAAAAAATGCCAGTCGATTTACATCGACTGGCATTGACTTTGTTGGAGACGAGATTTGAACGGAGGTTGAATTTACCTATAAATCGTCGAGAGTCGGCTTATATTCAAATCAACTAGCAAGCTTACTTAAGCTCTGCTGGCCATTCTTTTTTAACACGCTTGTCTAAAAATATTTCTTTAGACGCTTGCATAGCTTCTAGGTCAAGACCCACTAAAGGCTGTACCTTCGCTTTAGTGTCGTACTTAGTTGCATCATACTTATAGCTAGGTGCGTATTTAGCTAATAATGCATCTGCTTCAGTCAATGCTGCATCTAAAATATCATTAGATTTTTCTAGCAAACGTACTGCTTCAGTCGGGTTATGCGCATGAATACCGTGAGATGCCGTTGCGCTATCCCAGAACCATTGTGCATTTCTCACTTTAGTCAGTAGGCTATTCATTTCAGTCGCAAGCGGGGTTTTCGCTTTTAAGGCTGCTTCATAGTTGCCTTTTGCTTCACCAATACTCTTACCTGCTTCTAATCCTTCAATACCATTAGCAGACCAGATAGCTTGTGCTTTAAAGTGCACTTCAGTTAAACGTGGGTCGGTGCCATTGGCATCGAAACGTAACTTAGTGATCTCAGCTTTACGCTCATCAAGGATCTCTTTAAAGTCACCAGCTTCATGACAAGATTGACAGTCTTCTGGCAATTTATCCGCTTCAAAAGTCACTTTATGGTTAGAGAACTCTGCACCTTTAGCATTAGTCGCTTTAGGCATATGACAAGTCGTACAACCAAACTCTAAATGGTCATCCATTGCATGTTCAGTTCTATCTAACATGTTTTCAAATTCAGGATGCTGCGCTTTAATCATTGGCGCGCCAGAAACGGCGTTAGTCCAATCTTTAAAGCCACGTTGGTCGAAATAGGCAAGTTGTGCTTCAGCAGCAAAACCTAGGTATAAACCATCAGTACCAGTGTAGTTAACAAACTTTTTGTAATCAGTTTCTACGCCAGGTACCCAGTAATCCGTTGGGTATTTCACTTTCTTACTGTCTGTGCCATCAAAATAGTATTCAACATGACACTGAGCACAGGTTTGGCTGGCTTGCATCGTTGAATCTTGCTTAGCGAAATCTTTACCAATCGTTTTCATCGCACGATCAGTATAAGGACGGCTCAATCTAAGCTCTTCTTTACCTAACTCATGACAATCAGCACAGCCGATTGTGTTAGACATTTCATGACCCCATGTAGACCATGCATTGTCAGAGAATTTACCTTCACCCACTTCATCATACATACGGGCGACATCAGGGCTTTTACATGACCAACAGCTAGCAGCCATTGCTTCGCCAACGACTTTACCGTCATGACCAACAACAGGATGGCCTACACGTAATGTTTCGATAATATCGGTCAAAGCATAGTGATGACCACGAGCACGGTTATAGTCTTTAGCAAAACCGTAACCCGCCCAAGCTGAAACTAGGTTTGGGTTAGCCGCTAAAAGATCGTCAAGTTCACCAGATGCAGGTGTGCTTTGCTCAGTTTCAGCCCAAGTTTTATATTGCTCAGGGAAGGTTTGTTGCCAGTTTTCACTCTTGTATAAATCAACATCTTTATCTTTAGCAACGGTTGTACCTGCAAAAATCGCAGATACCATTACCGCTAGCGCAAGCTTTTGTAATTTCATCATCACTCCTAATTGGAACTTATTTCATTTTATTAGCAATCTATTATTTAATAAACTTAAAAATTAACATTCAAAGTTTAACAATTATTGTCACAAATAAAATAAACGTAAATTTATTTAACCCAATAGTGTGACCATGTTCTAATCAAATAAAATAACTCGCTACAGACCAATACCTCTTTAGGAGTACATAGTTTATATTAAAAAGTATAATTATTATTAAACCTTTCAAATATATAAATTAACAATAAATAAAATTTAAAACAAACTGATTAAAAACAATTGCTTAACTTTTTAAATGGTGAACTCAAGATTGTGACAGGTATTTAATTCAAGTAGTTAAGAAACACTAGAACATTTATTAATTTAAGCTTAAAAATAAATTAAACCAGCATTAATAAATTAACATTTATAATAAAAAATACTAAGACCAAATGTAAACTTAAATCTAATACATATAATAGTTTATTAGAAAGTAATTTATTACCATTTATTAATATCTATATTATTTTTTAACTTTATTTGTTGAGTTATTCTACCAATAACGTTTACTAAATTATTAATCGATATATTTATTAGAATTATTTGTAAAATAAAAATAATATCTAAAATTAATATCAGACTGCACAGGGATTAAGCAGGATGATAAAACGCACTTAAACAAGACCCGTTTCCGAGCTGTTTATATTGCTTTTATTTCATGTTGTGGCACATATTGAACATCCATAGAGATTGAAACTCCTAAGCCCAATCATAGGATTGGGCTTTGCTTAATAAATATTTTTAAAAGTGATGATTTACTTCATGACTCATTCTTCGATTAAGTGACGTTTCCCCCTCGATAAAGCCACTGATACATAGTCGGCAGTACCAACAACGTCAGTGCGGTGGAGCTAAACAGTCCACCAATAATCACTATTGCTAAAGGTTGCTGAATTTCGCTGCCGACGCCTGATGAGATTAAGATGGGTATTAAGCCTAAGGCAGAGGTTAGCGCAGTCATTAATACCGGACGTAATCGACCAACAGTGCCTTCATAGACACTATCAAATAGACTTTCATCACCGTCAGTAGCTTCAACAGTTAAACGGCGTTGGTTAATCGAATCCACCAGCACCACCCCATTAAGCACCGCAACGCCGAATAAGGTAATAAACCCTATAGAGCTAGGCACAGACAGATAAGTGCCAGTGACATAAAGCGCTACTACACCACCAATCAAGGCTAACGGCACATTAGCCATAATCAAGGCGACTTGTTTGATAGAACCAAAGGAGAAAAACAATAACAATGCGATTAAACCGATCGAAATTGGCACCACTAACATCAGCTTTTGTTGCGCCCGTTGTTGGTTTTCATATTGACCGCCAACGACAACGGTATAACCAGAAGGCAATTCAGCTTGCGGCACAATGGCATAGATATCATTAACCACTGAGCCCATATCACGACCCGAAACGTTTGCTTGTACCACAACACGTCTTTGCACGTCATCACGGCGAATATTCGGTGGCGCCATTTCAACGCCCACTTCAGCCACTTCGCCCAATCTCACTTGAGTGCCATTAGCGCCCATCATGATCAAATTGCGTAACACATCAGGGGAGCTACGGTACTCTTTCGCTAAACGCACATTAATGTCGTAGCGAGCATTACCATCAATAACTTGGCCAGCACTCACACCACCAATACCTTGGCTCACAAGGTTCATCACTTGATCGACACTTAACCCATAACGAGCCAGTTGATCGCGAAGTGGCCGAATAACCAATTGCGCTTCGCCACTCACTTGCTCAAGTGATACATCTACAGCGCCAGGAATAGCGCTGACAAGCTCAGTAAGTTGTTGGCCTTTTTCAGATAGTACATCTAAATCAGGGCCAAAAATCTTGATGGCTAATTGCGCTTTAACACCTGACAATAATTCATCAACGCGGGTGGCAATGGGCTGTGAGAAAGTAAACAATAATCCAGGGAAGATACTCAGTTTTTCTTCCATCAAATGTTGTAGCTCAAAGCGATCGCTCGCGCTTTGCCATTCACTGACGGGCTTTAAGCCAATGTATATTTCAATATTACTCACAGGTTCAGGATCGCCGCCTAGCTCAGGTGCACCAATACGACTTAGCGCATATTCCACCTCAGGAAAGTCCATTAACATGGCTTCAATTTTAGGAGCAATGTCGAGCGATGTCCCAAGACTTGCCGTTGGCGCAAGCGTGACACGTAAGTTGATGGTGCCTTCTTCAAGTTCAGGGACAAACTCTGTGCCTAAACGTGGCACTAACATCATGCTGGCAATAAACAACACCACGGCGATGCTCATCACAGTCACTGGACGATTCATTATTGATGCGAGTAATTTACGATAACCTGCTTCAATCGGCGCTAAAACCACGCTTTTCTTGATAGTAACGCCACGATTAAATAGATATACCGCCATGGCGGGTACGGCTATTAATGCCACTAACAAGGCTGAAATCATCGCCAGAATGATACTTACCGCCATTGGCTGGAATAACTTACCTTCTACCCCCTCAAGTGCAAATAACGGGGCAAATACCACAATGATAATCGCAGTAGCAAAGAAGATTGGGCTACAAACCTCCTTTGCTGCTTGCATGACTTTAGTCACTGTTGGATTCGGCACCGCTGAATTAGTAGCAGTTGACTTAGCGCTCTCTCCAGCTTCGATAACACTTCCATCTGCCGAAGTTTCTTCTCGGGTTAAATGTTTGAAAATATTCTCAACCATCACCACTGAGCCATCAACTAACATCCCGATGGCAACGGCTAAACCGCCCAAGGACATCAAGTTAGCGGACATGCCGTAATACGACATGATAAGTAGTGCCATACCAATAGAAATCGGGATAGACAGTAATACCAGTAAGGTCGCTCTGATGTTGACTAGAAATAACGCTAAGATGATGACAATAAAGAAAAACGCCATTAATAAAGCATTCACCACGGTCGTCACTGCTTGTTTAACCAGATCAGATTGATCGTAAAACACCTCAAACGATACGCCTTCCGGTAGCGATTGTTCAATCAAGGCCACTCTGTCACTGATATCATCAATGGTTGCTTTGGTATTTGCGCCCATGCGCTTGAGTACGACACCCGCGACCACTTCACCCAAGACTTCGACCTTATCATCTTGTTTTCTAGTCATAGTCACTGCGCCAACACGAATTTCACTGCCATAAGCCACCGTTGCAATATCTGCTACCCGTACAGGCGTGCCGCTCACTTCGGTTAATGAAATTTGGCCAATGGCTTTAAGCCCTGCATCACCAGCAGGTAATAAACCGTAGCCACGAACCACTAACTGCTCCTGACCTTGATCCATAAACCAGCCGCCCGCATTACGGTTATTGCTTTCTAATGCATCGGTGACTTGCTGCATTGTCAGGCCGTAACTGAGCAATTTATTGGGATCAATTTGTACCTGATATTGACGAACATCACCGCCAAAAGATAACACTTCAGTGACACCGCTCACTGGCATCATGATCAATTTTACTAAGTAATCATTAATGCTGCGAAGCTCTGCAGCGTCAACACCTGACTCTGGTGTTGTGCGCAAAATATATTGATATATCTGCCCTAGCCCTGATGTATTAGGGCCAATTTCTGGCACGCCGACGCCATCTGGGATCATTTCACGGGCAGCTTGCAGTTGTTCAAACACTTGCTGACGAGCAAAGTAAATATCGGTGCCTTCAGCAAATACCACTGTCACTATCGACAAACCAGTGCGAGATAATGACCTCACTTCTGTCACTGCAGGCAAGGCATACATTGCCGATTCAACGGGATAACTGATCAGTTTTTCAACTTCTTCGGCCGCCAAACCTTCAGCCGCTGTATTGACAGTAACTTGTACATTGGTGACATCCGGAAAAGCATCGAGATTGAGTTTGGGTAACATAAACGCACTGGCTACGGCGATACATAGCAAGGCTAAGCCGACAAGCAATCGGTTACGGATGGCAGACGCTATTAATTTAGCTAACATGGCTTATTCCTTCCTAGTGGTTGTGGATATCAAAACCAGCTTTCGCTAATTCAGATGCCAACAGGAAAGCACCGCTAATCACTACCTGACTGTTTGGTGCAAGTCCGGTAACCATGTTCATGCCACGTTGACGTTCGACGACTTCAACTTCTACCGCTTCAAAACCATCCTCAACTTGAATAAACACTTGCCAATCACCATCACCACCGCGAGTTAGTGCAGCGTCGGGTAACACCACACCACCATTAAGCGCATTGGGTAAATATAATTCAGCAAATTGCCCGGCATGCAGGCCGTAGTCAGTATTATTGATACTGACAAGCACTTGCTCGGTACGGGTAATAGGGTTGAGTTCATGTGAACGACCAATAATCGTGCCTTCAATTGATACCTTGCCCACCTTCACCATGGCTTTATCGCCAGATTCAATACCATCGGCTTGCATAGCCGATAATTGCGCTTCAACCCATAAATGTGACTCATCAGTTAACTGCATTAATGGCGCACCGCCTGCAGATACTTGCCCTAACATAGCGACATCTTGTTGAACACGGCCACTAATAGGCGCCAGTAATTGGTATTGACCAATAGCCTTAGGATTTGCTGTTAAGCCACTAATTTGAGCTGGAGTCATTTTTAACGCTTCAAGGTTTGCTCTTGATAATTCTGCTTGTACTTGGGCAACTAACAATTGGCTTTCACTGAGGGTATTTTTCACCATCCTCTGCATCCGTCCCCATTCTGCCGCATTAGTAATAAAGTCAGCTTGCGCCTTGGCAACCTCAAAACCGCCTAGGGTCAGCAACGGCTGGCCTTTAATTACTTCTTGCCCTGGGACCACATGACGCGCAAGAACCCTTACATCTAGCTGCGGTGCAATGCTGATAGTACGATCGCGATCGACAACGATGGCAGCAGGCGCAACTGAGTCGATATTAAACTTACTATTAGATAAGTTAACCACTCTGATCCCAGCGAGCTTTTGTTGATGTTCAGAAAGCACCATTGCGTCATCATGCTCAGCTTCGTTTACTTCGCTATTATCAGGTTCATGATCATGGCCATCACCTTTCTCTGATTTTTTAATCGTATTTCCCACTGACGTTAGCGGTGTTTTTTGAGCAGGTTCACTTAACTCAGAGGGCAGTAAATCATGATTATGCTTACCAGCTTGAACGTGATTATCTGTTTCAGCATAGCTATTAGCTGCGTGATTATTAGCAGCATGGCTATTAGCAGCATGGCTATTAGCAGCATGGCTATTAGCTGCATGGCTATTAGCTGCATGGCTATTAGCTGCATTTAGCTGAATAGCTTCTACCGCAATAGTGCGTGATGAAACCGTTAAGCCAGCACTGGCAATAGCTGCGAGTACACTAAATTGAATAATGAGTGAGCTTGTAGCTAATGATTTTTGTATCGTGCTTTTTTGTATCGTACTTTTTTGTATCGAGCTTTTTTGCATAGTATATTTTTTCATCGTAAGTTCTCGATTCAGCGAGGCTGAATATTTAAGAATGTCATTACGATTAATACTGCCAACATCCACAGCGCATCTTGCAGACCTGTTTAGGTACCAAGCATAAACTTAGTGCCAATGAGCCGCAGGATGATACTAGCCATTGATTAAACCAATTGGCGTAAATATTGATAAAGACGCAGTATTAATCAGTTAAAAATTAACTGATTTTATGCAATTGGAGGGCGATAACTTAAGCGCGCGTCTGGGGGGAAATAAGCTTGTTGAAAGGTGTGTGGTACCGCTGATATACAATGATTTAGTGCAAGGTGAGATATCACTTCTATCGTAGCTGAGTGTCCACCATGGCATTGGCAATCAAGACATAATTCGACACTTTCATCATTTAACGAGTTGTGCTGATGACCCGCTTGAACGGTTTGACTCATCTTTATATCACCATTAACACTATGCAATAAATGATTGAGATCATCATGCATATCACAGACATCACTTGGCGCTGAAATCATCAAATGTGAATGACTGACGTCTTCTTGTTCTGCATCACTCAAGTGCAGTTGATGCGCGCCAACATTCACTGCAAAAAGCTGCAGTAACATTACGCTGAGCATCAACTTAGCAAAATTTCGCATGAACACTAATGAATACAAGAAGAACCTTTTTAAATATAAAAAGCAAAAATGAAAATAATCAATAGATATGACAGCCAGTGTAAGCCAAAGTTCTCACTGAGCTATCAATATCTGTTATTAACCAATATCTATTCTTAAAGCTACTGATACCACTGTTAATATTGCGGAATTAGCACATTAAAAAACACAATGTTTTGCGTAATCAGCCGCTTCATTGGCAGTCCAATCACCACTAGGCTTGTCTTGCATTTGTTTACACCATGCTTCGCTACCCACTTCTGGCGAACAAGCACTTAAACCGATGATTAACAGACCTGCGCTCAATACTGCGGCGATTTTTGAATATGATGTTGTTACTGACATATTTTCTACTTCCTTGAAGATTCACTTATTAATATTATTGTTGCAACCATGCGATTGCTTGCTGCTTTTGTTCAAGTGGAAACCACGCCACTTCGCCCTGCATAAAAGGCGCAAGTAAATTGACCGCATTGCCGACCCAATCAGGCCCGCCGACAAAAACTAACGAATCAAAATGCGGTAATTGCACTTGATCACCACCTGATAGTGATTTGACATCCCAACCTTCCAGTAAGACATCTGCTTCGATATATAAGCAAACTCGACCAGTTTGTTCACGATATTGTGTGATCAAAGGTTGTAGATGCGTTCGGTAATCTTGCGTTGATAACCGCCCACTGACGAATAAACTAATCACGCCCTTGGCGATATCGGGAATTTGGCACAACATAATAAAACTCCAAACGGTCAATGTGGCCTAGTTTTTATATAATTGTTGATAGTAGCAAATCTTATCCGCAGTACTAAACAAAAGTTTGTTAAACTCAAGACATAACAAACAATAATCTCGAATCTGTATCCTTAAACGTACCCAAGCAGAATTCTAAAAGTAGAATGATAAAAAGTAGAATCAAACAATGATCATCATAACCAACCGCGTCAGCATTGAAGATAATGAAATTGAATGGCAATTTGTCCGTTCAAGTGGCGCTGGCGGACAACACATCAATAAAGTCTCGACTGCAGCGCAGATTATCTTCGACATTCGCCAGTCTTCTTTACCTGAATTTTATCAGCAAAAGCTATTAGCCAAAGCAGATCACCGTATTACTAAAAGCGGTAAGGTCATTATTAAATGTCAGCAAAGTCGCAGCCAAGACTTTAATCGTCAGGTGGCGTTAGAGCAATTTATCGAACTGGTAAAAGGTGTGGGTATTGTGCAAAAGGCGCGTATTGCAACCAAAGCGACCAAAGGCAGTCAACGTCGCAGAGTTGATGCAAAAAAACAGCGTGGCGCCACTAAAGCACTGAGAAAAAGTAAGTCTGATTACTAATCCATTATTCTCAATAATCAAACTTATTCTCGTCATGAAAAATTATCGCCTTAGGGCAATAATTACATGATAAATTAAACTTATTCGGTATTATCAATACTCATCATTCGTAATCGGTAAGGAAAGAGCATGACGTCTCAAGCCAAAATCTTATTAGTTAATGGCCCTAATTTAAATTTATTAGGTCGTCGTGAACCGGGCCTCTATGGCAGTGATAATTTAGACACGATTATTGAGCGTTGTAAATCTCAAGCGTTGTCAGCCAATTTGGCTTTCGACCATATTCAATCTAATGCCGAACATGAATTGATTGACGCTATTCACGCAACCGATGCGGCATTTATTGTCATCAACCCTGCAGCATTTACTCACACAAGTGTGGCGTTAAGAGATGCACTGCTTGGGGTAAATATTCCTTTTATTGAGATTCATATCTCGAATGTACATGCCAGAGAACCGTTTAGACATCATTCTTATTTATCAGACAAAGCGGTTGGGGTTATTTGCGGACTAGGTACTCAAGGCTATAGCTTTGCTATGCAAGCGGCGATTAGTCAGTTGAATAAGAGCTAAGTAGAGAAACCGTTAGTAATAAAGGCCAATAGTAATAGAGACAAGCAATACATGAGTAAATTAAGAGCTGACGTCAGCATTATTCAATCTGGTATTTTTAGTCAGTGGGATTCTGAAAGTGATGAGCTACCAAAGTTTTTATCTGCAACGGTACATGTTCCGGCTGAAATTGATGTTGAATTTGGTTTTGTCACCCGCATTCGTAAAGCTAAAAATCAGGTACTGCAATATTGCATATACCATCCAGATATTCCAGATGCCGAGGGCAATATCGAAGCGCCATATGCTGGCGAAGTGTATATCAAAGAGAATGACTGGAAGTTTTATCTCGGTGATTGTATTTGGGCACCGGTTAGCAATAAAGTCGGTAATTGGCGTATGACGTTAACCTTAAATAACAAAGTCATTGCCGATAAAACCTTTAAAATATACTCAGTTTAAGTCATCAACGTCAGCAATCAGCTCAGTGTCCAAAATGATGGCTCACCTTTGAACTACTTCTGTATTTACAGCATTTAAACTCTGACCTACCGACAAGCAAGACGAAGCTTGATATAATCCACTTTTGCCCTCTAAACGCGAACGAGCACAACTATGTCATTAAAGTCTTCTCTTACTACTGCTATCAATCAACGCGCTGACTTTATCAAGCAAGCACAACTCAATAACACTGATTGTTTTCGCGTATTTCATGGCACCGTAGAAGGTGAAAATGGGCTTAATATTGATCGTTATGGCAACGCATGGTTGATTCAAACATTTCATCAAACGTTAACTGAACAGCAGTTAAGCGAGATTACGGAGATTCTCAATGCTCAAATTGAGTTACCGATCATTTATAACGATCGCGCTAAAGGTAATTCTCGCATTGAAAATAACCTACAAGATGGCTTTAGTGACTTCGCCTCATCAGAGCAAGTCATCCAAGAAAATGGCATTACATTCACCTCCAAATTACGCCATGAAGGTCAAGACCCTTTATTGTTCCTTGATATGCGAATTGGCAGAGAATACGTTCGTGCCAATAGCCAAGATAAAACCGTATTAAACTTATTTTCTTATACCTGTGGTATTGGAACTGCGGCTGCTATAGGCGGGGCTTCACGTGTCGTAAATGTCGATTTTTCATCTTTCGCTTTAGCTGCAGGTAAAAAGAACGCTGAGCTGAACCAGGTATCTGACACTTGTGAGTTTATACAAAGCGATGCTTTTCCAGCTTTACGTCAATTAGCAGGGTTAAAAGTGGGCGGACGTCGCGGCCAAAAATTGCCGAAATACCCTAAGCTAGCCGCGACGCAATTTGATTTAGTATTTCTTGATCCGCCACGTTTTGCCAAGAGCCCGTTTGGCACTGTCGATTTAATCAATGATTACCAAGGTTTGTTTAAGCCTGCAATGCTAACAACTAAAGCTGGCGGCACTATCGTTTGTTGTAACAACGTAGCAAAGGTAGAAAGAGAAGCTTGGCTTAATAGTTTAGTTCGCTGTGTCGAGAAGCAAGGCCGTAGCGTAAGTTCATTTGAATGGCTCCATTGCCATGAAGACTTCCCATCATTTGATGATAATCATCCACTAAAAATTGTCGCGCTGACCATCGACTAACCAGCCGATAATTCAAAAGCATAATAAAGCCGCATCATGCGGCTTTATTATGCTTATTCCCCCAGCTTGAACTACAAGTTCCCGGCACATTAAATCAACTATTTATGTTGAATGACTCTCGCCCTCACTATTTCAAACACACAAGAGATCAACATTTTTATCAGTAAAACTGCGATCGACAGCTCAGATTGTTAAGCCAATGCGTTCAAATGTCATATTATGTAAACATAAATAATGGCAAGCACGTATTTATTAGGTAAGTTATCTTTATGCATTAATTTGATGTATGAGTTAAATAATAGGATCTTAAAATCATGAAAATCAGCGCACGTAACTCTCTAGTCGGTAAAATTCTTTCAATTGAAGTTGGCTCAGTAAACAACGAAGTTGTTATCGAATTAGCAGCAGGTGTTGAAATCACTTCAGTGGTGACTAAAAAATCTTGCGAGCAACTTGGCTTAGTGGTTGGCGGTAACGCATACGCTATCATCAAAGCAAGTAACGTTATGGTTGCTGTAGACTAATATTGTTTATGCCATAACGATAAGCGAAATGAGCCAATACTCATTTCGCTTTATTATCTCGACAGCTCTCCTTACGAATTTGAGCAACTGAACATTGGAGAATGTTTCCTTTAAGGTTAAATAAATAATTAATCGTATATCCCTCCTAAAAAAGCCCTAAATTACCTCCTAAAAAGTCAACATCTATACCCACTCCACACTAACAAAAGTATCTTGGCGATTAACATCAGCGGATTAGCTTTTAATAACATGTTAAATTCGGTCAAAATAGCGCCAAAAATTACGGTATGAATACAATTGCCATGATAATTAGGGCTAACTTCCTTTATAATTCAGATTAACTAATAAATCTAAGTAATATATAAAAGGCATACCATGTCGTGATGCACAATAATATTGTGTAAATCATTCATTGTTATACAAAAAAGGAGTTCCATGAATACAGTTTATTCTATTGGAGAACTTGAGTCGTTTCTTGTTGCGATTTTAGTACTGTTCATTGGCCATTCGGTTAACCGACACGTATCCGTATTCAGAAAGTACAATATCCCTGAACCAATCGTGGGTGGGCTTATTGTCGCTGGCATAATCACAGTCTTACACTTCAACAATATCAGTTTAGAATTCAGCCTTTCGATGCAAAATACCCTGATGTTGATGTTTTTCAGCACGGTAGGTCTAGCTGCAAGTTATAAGCTTTTGATGAAAGGCGGAACCAAAGTTATCGTCTTCTTAGGTATAGCTTCCCTTTATATCGTCATCCAAAATGCTGTCGGCGTGAGCATGGCTACCGCACTTGGACTTGAACCATTAATGGGATTAATCGCAGGTTCAATCACTTTATCAGGTGGACACGGAACGGGTGCAGCTTGGGCACAAACGTTCCAAGAAAACTATGGCATCAACACCTTAGAGTTTGCTATGGCTGCTGCCACATTCGGCTTAGTCATGGGCGGTATTATTGGTGGGCCTGTTGCCCAGCGTTTAATCAATAAGCATAATCTAGTGTCTTCATATGGGGTTGGTGGTAACCACCATGTGGATCACCCTGACTTAGTCACATATGACCAATTAGAAGAGGATCGCGTTACAGCTAAAAAGATTCTAGAGGTATTATTTGTCTTACTTTTATGTGTTGCTGGTGCTAAATGGATTGGTTCGATTATCTCCACATTAGGCATCTCTTGGCTAAAAATGCCTGACTTTGTTTATGCTTTATTCTTAGGCGTGGTAATCACCAATGCGACTGAATTGACCCGTGGGTTTAAGATTAATACTGAGTGTGTAGATATTTTAGGCACGGTTTCATTGTCGTTATTTTTATCAATGGCATTAATGAACCTTAAGTTATGGGAAATTTTTGACTTAGCTATTCCGCTATTAATCATCCTAGTATCCCAAGCAGCCATTTTGGCGGTATTCGCCTACTTTGTGACCTTTAAATTAATGGGTTCAAACTATGATGCTGCGGTTATGGCTGGCGGACATTGTGGCTTTGGTATGGGTGCTACGCCGACTGCTGTCATGAATATGGGTGCATTAGTGTCACGTACAGGTCCTTCTCCACAAGCCTTTATGGTTGTGCCAATAGTAGGGGCATTCTTCATTGATATTGTGAACGCCATTATCCTGCAAGGTTACTTAAGCTTTCTTGTCTAAGGCATGATGCAATAAACATTAGTACGAAAAAACGCCACTTAATATGTGGCGTTTTTTATAGCTGTAGACCTGGGCTTTCTTATATTGATTAGCTTATATTAATTGCCTTGAAGCCGCGTGAACTGACACTGTTGCTGTTGTGGATTATCACAGCATGAAAGTAGCGCCATGACTGAAGGAGCATAAACTTGCTGCCAAAAAGCCTGGCTATGAAAGTTATTAACAGGCATCCAGGTACTTAACGGGTATTCATTAGTCAAATTATCACCATTTTTCACTGGCAGAGCCATCCCCGCAGCCATTTGTACATTACCAGGTAGATACAGATTTTTAGCCGAATCGTATATTTTACAGCTGCCTAAATTAGCTATCCGATGACAAGTCGTACAGGTATTCCCTTCGATTTCAATACTGCTAGACACTGGCCATTGACTAAAGTCACCAATCGCATTGTTATAAGGCCCAAATGGATCAACGGGTACGTGTTGCCACACTTGGCCGATATAAGGACTATACATGAAAGGATCGGCGTCATGACAACTACCGCAGTTTTTACTCACTGTATCTGTTGGCTTCCACCAAAATGTAACTGCTGCAACATGTCCTGGGGGCGGTGTAACTTCATCTGGCGGTGGTACCCTCGATGCATCAAAACCTTGACCTGTTTGAGTGCTATCTTCCGCATGAAACCAACAGGTATCCCCTGAGGTCGTACTATGCAAAATAACGTCAACCTCATCATAAAAGGGACTATCAGCTGGGCGTAAATGTTCTCGACGACAAAAAGCAGAGATTTGTGTGCTCCCTTGTGACAAATCAAGCACTTTAGAAAAAGGAGTGCATTGACCGAATGTGTTATCACCATAAGGCAGTAGCGCTGGACGATCACAATTCATATTGGCACTGTACTCAGCATACTGAGGAACCACTCCACTAACGGTTATTGGAACGTCGATACCATCATTACAATCAAATGCAGGGACTTGTGAAATCAGTGCTGCACATTGTGCGCCATACTCATTGATGGTTTGATTAAGTTGAATACCCTCAGATGCCGCAACACGATTATTTGCAGCAGGACTTGGTTCTGATGTACCTAAACTATCGCAGCCTGAAATAGCCAATATGCTTAAAGTCATTAATCGCTTAATCCCCTTCATGACAAATGCTCCATTGTTAATGGTAGTGCAAGTTCACGAATGGCTTCGTAATAGCGTACGTAGCCACTACAACGACAAATGTTTCGCCCTACACCTTTTTCAATTGCTGCATCAAGATCTTGCTCTGGAATTGGCGACATTTGCAATTTCTGCAATAAAATCCACGTCGCCATTAAAAAACCAGGAGTACAATAGCCACATTGAAACGAAAAATGCTGTAAGAATGCCTGTTGCAATGGCAGTATATTATCACCTTGTTTCAAGCCTTCGACGGTGACAATCTCCAATCCCATTAAGCTACTAACTGGCGTTGAACAAGCTAATGTTGCTTCCATGGGGGCTTTAGGATTATTTCGAGTTGCCACCGTACAAGCTCGGCACTCACCGATGCCACAACACAACTTTGTTCCGGTTAAATTCACTCGTTCATGCAAATAATCAATAAGTGACATATCACCATCAGTCGCAGGTGCATGATTAATTAAGCCATTTACGACAAATGTAATCTGTTTATTATCCATTATAGAATCGTCCTTATTGCCGCAGGTGTGACTGGTAATGTACTAAACCTATGTTGTGTTGCCATAGCCAGAGCATTAAGAATCGCTGGCGGGATAGGACACATAACGGCTTCGGCAATACCTCTTGCTGTCGTTTCATTCTCGGCAGGTGGCATAACTAACAATTGTTGATTCAGTGGTACATCGTTCATTCGCATGAGGTGATATTTGTCTAAATTCCAATTACCACCGCCCGGACCATCAGGTGTTAAAGGGCAATCTTCCGACAAGACATAACCCATTGCCATTGCAACACCGCCTTGAGATTGGCCACTCACTAGTTGCGGGCAATGTTGCACTCCTGCACTGAGGGCAGTAATGCAATCTTCAACAGTCACTTTACCTGTACTCGGATCAACACTCACCGCGATTAAAGCGCCACTAGGCGCATAAGTACTGCGTCCATATTGTGAATTAGCAGCGGGTAAAACGGTTATTTTGCTGCGAGTGACTGGCATTAAATCGTTAACGGATGTCCCAAGAGCAATATAATCAAGAGGTAAAGTGAGTGGTGTATCACTAAGCAGAGGGAAACTAAAATCCGCATTGACAAAATCGACAATAAAACTCGCGTGTACAGCGCCATAAGTAGGGAGGTTTTGACGAAAGATAGCTTCCACAATAGTGCTCCACTCTACCGTCGGATAACCCGCTAAAGTAGCACTGCCGGCTTGCCATGATAATTGTTGGTAATCGACTTTTACTTGCCATATTTGCTGCAACACGGGCAAAACGCTACCAAGCAGTAAGCTCAGCCCAGCATGAGCAACTGCATGATATTGATAATAAGCCCCAAGACAAGCACTCGCTGAACCCGATAAAACGGCCACTTCTTTTGCCGAAAAAGGATTGGGAGTGGGTTTATGGCAGAGCTTACTAGATTCAGGAGTGTATAAGCCCAATGAGTTAAAAAAACCTGCGTCACCCATCATAATATTACTGGCATTACGTCCTAGCCAATTTGACGGTGCTAACCCTAATGCTGTCGCAGCGCCATTGCCCATATCAATATAAGGTGTGCGGGCGGTAATGCTGCCATCACGATTGATAATTACTGCGCCAAACATGCCATCTCTACCAGTACCATAAGCCTCATTGGCTAAAGCTAAACCGACACCATATTTAAGCCCTTTGTTAGCAAAATTCTGCTGAGACGCCAGTCGATTTTGCCAAAGAGGTTGTGACTCTAATTCGTCAAGAATTTGTGGTAGCTGTAAATCTTGGGTAATGGGTGCCCCTGTGACTGTCGTACCTTGTTTATTGAGTAAATTTAAACGCCTAATAGTAAAAGGATCGGTACTAGATTTTTGGGCAACTTCATCAAGTAAAGTTTCTATAGCAATAAATGCCTGAGGCCCACCAAAACCACGTTGAGAACCGCCAATTAAATCAGGCGTATCTAATGCTTCGCCATATGCCAGAATTTGCGGAATGTTATATGCGTTACAAACACTCAAAGCGGCAAGTTCAGCAACATAAGGGCTGAGATTTTTTCTGCCACCACCGTTGAGCGTAAAGCTGGCATTTACAGCTTGAATTAAGCCATTTTTATCGACGTATATACTTTCATTAAAATCAGTGTGATGTCGCTTCAAACCCACTTGAAATTGTTCAAATCGATCTTGGGCCCATCGAATAGGATAACCTTGAGCGTAAGGTGCAGCCATGGCTAAATACATCGAAAAATAAGAACTATCACGCCCTCCAAAACCACCTCCAGGATAACAAGCAATCAAATCGACGTTATTAACTGGATATGGACAATTGATATCTCGAAATATTTCTGCTGCACCAGCCATATCACCGGTCGGTGATTGTGTACCTAATACCAAGTGTAAACGATCTGAGTTGGTGTCATACCAGGCCAACCCCGCTTCTGGTTCCATGAACATAGGATCCATGACCTGAGTTTGAAATGTGCGAGAGTATTGCTGCCATTCCCCTTGTTGCGTTTTAGTTTGCATGTTAACTAACACGTTGTGTTTAACTTGAGCACTTTGAGCTTTATATTGGCTTGGGTCTGTTTGAACACGGCTAAAAGGAACTTCTAATGCTTCGTTTTTAACATATTCATATGGGTTTGGATAAGGCTGTGGTGTAGGCCGTAATACCGCAGCTCCGTAACTAATAACATCGGGATTAAACTGAAGAATCTTTTTGGCTTGTCGAAAGACATCAAAGTTTTTAAAAATAAGCAAGGCAACAGGCTGGCCATAATAAGCAGCAGCACTGGATAATTTAACAAAAAATGGTTTTTTCATATCACAGCTGACTAATACGTTATCTGTAGCCAGACATGCAGCATCTATTGTTTTAATCGGTCGAAGCTCGCTTGGCAACATGTCGAATTGATAACTGTCGACCTGAGCGTCTATGCGATTAGTTCTTAACGCATATAGGATTCTTTCTTCTTTTTGGCTGGGCCAACCATGACTCTCTAAATCACGAGCGCGAAAATCACGGGCATATATTTTTTCCCCTGTGACTTTAGGCATGCCATCAATTCGCCAATTAGCGATACCAGATTCAGGAGCCCAAGCGGGATCGGTTGCAAATGTTGAAACAGGCGGGTTTTCTGCGGCAAGTAATGAAATAGGTAAACTGGAAATACTGAAGGTGACGGCGGCTCCACCAGCAATTGTTTTGATAAAACTGCGTCGGCTTATAGGGCTATTATTGAATTGATTCATTTATGCATCCCTGCATCCTTATTTTGACCATAAGTTAAGCAGACAGATGGTATTTCAGCAATGTCTGATGTAATAAAATTCTGTTCAGTTAAAGAGTTTATGTTGAGATAGATATTTTGAGATAGATAATACTCATTAATATGGAGCCATTAAGATGAATCTCTCTGGCTGAATAAATGATGTGATAGCAGCCAATTAATTTGTTTTAAGATCAAAAATGCCAGTCAAAGACTGGCATTTTTATTTTGTATTTGGCTAAATTAGTGAGAGTCTAATCAGATTAATGTGCATGACCTTCTTTGCCAGCACAATGCCCACATTGATTGATAACAAAGCCCGCTTCAGTTTCTGTTAAACGGCCATTACTAATAAACAGTTCAACTAACTGGTTCGCTGCCATATCGCTTGCTTGGCAAGTGTGAAACTCAGCATTCTCACCGAACTCTTCTGCCATCAAAGCAAGCCATTGTTGTTGTGGCTGTGGTGTATTTTGCTCTTTCATCAATTTAATAACATTGCGACCATGAATTGATTTTGACATAAAGAAATCCTCAAATTGAAAAAACCATTTTACGATATATTCGCAATAACACGCGTGCGTTAGCGCATGCTTTAACAAAAATTAATCTGATGATTTATCATCGTTGCCTAGATTCGTTATAGTGTGGCACATACCGGTGGCGCTAAAGCTGAACACTCACAGTAATAACAGCTCGATTAACATGACTATAAGTTGAAATAATGGCTAAAAATATCTCTCAAGAAACCCAAGTAGAAGCAATGAAAGTCGCTAAAGCCACTCAAAAACCTTCGCAAACTAAAGAGCAAACAAAACTGATAGCTCAAGGTATTGAGAAGGGAATTGCAGAGTATAAAAAACAGCATAAAGTCAAAGCGCGTGACAAAGATAAGTTACGTAAGCAAACTTTAAAAGCTAAAAATCAGCTCAATGATAACGATGTTGAGGAAGTGGCAGAACCACAAACATCAACAGCTTATTTACCATGGGGATTACTCATCGCCAGCTGGGCAGGTTTTATTGGCTACTTTTTTACACAAGCTAGTTAATTTTCAATCTTGGCCTGAACAGTAATCTTCGGGTTCTAAGATGTAAGTCGCGATACTTTACACTGCGATTATTAACAGATACAAAGTAAAACAGTCAGCATAGCTGACTGTTTTTAAATTAAATTTTGCTGTAAATAAGCTTACATTTTTAAGGTTACATCAGAAGTGATTTTAGTCGAGCAAGCTAACACATAACCCGCTGCAATTTCTTCAGCGGTTAATGTCATCGTGCTGCTAGATTCAGTCGTACCTGAAGTCACTTGGCACTTACATGCGCCGCACACACCGCTTCGGCATGCCGCTATTATCGGTAGCCCTTCTGACTCTATACCATCGAGTAATGTTTGCTCAGTCGATAGTGAAATATCTTTTTTATCAATTGATAACATAAACTTGGCAGCGGTTGAGGCTGAATCAGTACTGCTATCAGACGTTTTTGCTGCACCAGTAAAGCTTTCTTGATGAAAGCGGCTCATATCAAAAGTACTGCTCTCAATCAGTGATTTAACTGCAACCATATAAGGTTCAGGCCCACAGACAAAGATGGTGCGAGACATAAAGTCAGGCACTAATGCAGTTAACTTCTCAACATCTATGCGTCCCACCATACGGCTGTCATTAGCGGTATGATTGATGCCTGCTGATAGATCATCTGCTGATTCCAACATATAACTCAATTGGAACTGGGCACTACGATGTGCCATTGCCGCTAAACTATCAGCAAAGATAATATCGTCGTTGCCTCTAGCGCTGTGAACAAACGCAATATCACTGCCGACTTTGGTATCGAGCAGCCAACGAGACATTGAATACATTGGCGTAATACCGCTGCCTGCACTTAAAAATAAATACTTTTCAGCTGCTATATCCACTAAGTTAAACGCGCCGTCCGGCCCCATTAACGTAATGACATCACCTTCATTAACGCTATCCGCTAAGAAGTTAGAAACTTGACCACCAGGAATACGTTTAACCGTCACTACAATTGAGTAAGGTCTTGATGGCGAAGATGACATGGTATAACTGCGGTATACCATCTCGCCGTTTATTTCTAATTTGAAGGTAATAAATTGTCCCGGTTTATAAGTAAACTTAACCGGTGATAAACCTTGAAATCGAAAACTTATTACATCATGAGTTTCATGCCACTTTTCAGTACAGCGTAATTGAATATCGCCCCGTTGCCAGTCATCGGCTTTGAGTAGAGCGTCATTTGAATTCGTGGTCTTTTTATTATCAGCAGTTGCAGTAACCTCAGTCGTTATCTTTGCTTTGGCAGCAAGTGCACCCGACATTGAGAAACTCGGTTTGGCTATTACCTTATCAGCTGATTTTTTGTCATCTGTCGTTGATTGGGCTGCTGATAATGCTGCTGAAAATGAAAATCCTGATGAACTCATATTGCACCTGTATGGGAAATCATGTGATAAAAACAAACAAAAAAAAAGGTGATATAAACCTAAGCTTATATCACCATTAACAACCAATTAAGCGGCTTTGATCATCGCTTTAAGATCAGTTGCTACATCAGTTGTATTGCGTAAACCAAACTGGTCTTCTAACACTTGAGCCAAGTTAGCCGTTAAGAATGCAGGCGGTGTAGGGCCTGTACGGATATTTTTAACGCCAAGTGACAATAGAGTCAGTAACACAACTATCGCTTTTTGCTCGAACCATGAAAGCACGATGCTTAACGGCAGTTCGTTTAAGTCACAATCGAAGATATCTTTTAATGCTAGCGCTAACTGAATAGCAGAGTATGCATCGTTACATTGGCCAACATCTAATAAACGCGGAATACCATTGATATCGCCAAACTCAAGTTTGTTGAATTTGTACTTACCACAACCTAAGGTCAGGATAATGGTGTCATCAGGTACAGACTTAGCTAAATCAGTAAAGTAGCTACGTTCTGACTTATCACCGTCACAACCACCGATTAAGAAGAAGTGCTTAATTGAACCATTCTTAACGTTTTCAACTACTGTTGGCGCCGCTTCCATTAAGGCATTACGAGCAAAACCAATCGTGATTTCGTGTGGAATTTCATCGTAGCTAAAGCCTTCAAGCTCTAGTGCTTTATCAATCACAGCGCTAAAGTCTTCACCTTCGATGTGAGTCACACCAGGCCAGCCTACAATGCTACGAGTGAAAATACGGTCTGAGTAATCACCGACATTCGGGTCGATAATACAGTTTGAAGTCATGACAACAGCACCTGGGAACGTAGAGAATTCACGTTGTTGGTTCTGCCAAGCGCTACCGTAGTTACCCACTAAATGTGAGAACTTTTTAAATGCTGGGTAAGCTAATGCTGGTAACATTTCGCCGTGGGTATAGACATTAATGCCCTTACCTTCAGTTTGTTCTAGGATAAGTTCTAAATCTTTCATGTCATGACCTGACACTAAGATAGCCTTACCTTTAAATGATTTGGTGTTTACTTGAGTTGGCTCTGGGTGACCAAAAGACGTTGTCTCACCAGCATCTAACATCGCCATCACACGATAGTTAAGTTGACCGATCTCCATAGCGGTAGCAAATAGCTTATCGCCATCAACTGAATCTTCGCCAAGGAAAGACATGATTTGATGAAACTCACCAGCAACATCTGCATCAGTTTGATCGAGAACACGTGCATGCTCCATGTAAGCTGCTGCGCCTTTAAGGCCATATAAACAAAGTAGGCGTAGACCTAGAATATCTTCATGCACGTTTTCACCACGATTAGGTAGTGCGATAGGTGCTTGCTCTAACATTTCAGGTTGTGAAGCAGCTAAGTTAAATTCAGCTTGAGCAATCACTTCTTCAACAGCTACGCCTTTTTCAGCGCAGGCTTGTTCGTAAGCGGCTTTTAACTTATTACGGTAAGCTTGGGCTTGATGTGCGTAATCAGCTAAACGTCCATCATCAAAGTTCACATTGGTTAATGTGGCGAAAAAAGCTTTAGGAACAAAGGTATCAATCTCTGCATCAATAATATCAAACTGACGAGCCTTAACGGCATAAGCAGAAACGCCCTGCAACATGTAGATTAATAAATCTTGTAAGTCTGAAGTCGATGCTAATTTTCCGCACATACCTTGAGAATAACTACAACCATTGCCTGCTGGGGTTCTAACTGTTTGCTCACACTGAATACAAAACATCACTTCGCTCCTAATTTAATCATGCATACTATTTACATGTTTAAAATCAGTTTACGCTTATCAGCAAAAAGCTAAACCACTTTTTACAAAATTTAATCGGTTTTATGATCTAGATCAGTTTCAGTAATAGCTAATATTTTTCATCTTCTAGTTTAAATGGAATATAACGGGTGTGAATAATGTGTCTAATAAACCGTTACTCACACTATTAATAGCAAAAAACCAGCACTGCATTAATACAGTACTGGTTTAATTGGATGCAGAGCTAAACGTTTAATACACGACTAGAGTTTATTAACTCTTATGTAGGACACTATTTATAAAACCATTATTGGGTCAACAATACAGTAAAGCGACGCTGCAGATTCTCAGGGTCTTGTTTACCAAACTTCAACAGTAAATCATCTTTGCCATCAGCATTAATATCGGTTGCCGATAACATTGAGCCCTCAACAGGGATCGTCATATCCCATTGTTGCGATCGCTTTGAAAATGGATTGCTTCCCGCCTGGCCGAAATAAATATCTAGCGTTTCATTATCATCAGATAACAATAACTCTTTAAAGCCATCACCATTTATATCAGCAAGTGCTACTACCGGTTCGCCGCTTTGTCCCGAGGTTAAACTGAAGTTCAATTCAACTTCTTTACTGACATTGGCTTTTTCACCAAACTGACTCGCACTATTCATTTTAAAAACATGAACATCTTGATCAATACTGCCAGAGAGTAATGCACTAACAATTTGCGTGATGCCAATATCAAACCCAGACACTATCACTTCATCGACATTGTCATTATCAATATCATCGAAACGTAGCCCTGTTAAGGTGCCATCAGCTTTAATTATAGTGTCTGGCTCACGCCCAAAACCAACGATGCCATTGTTATTGCTACCAAGATAAATCTCATAATCGTTAGTACGATCAAATACCCCAGAACTTTTGGTATATCGAACCACCAGATCTGTTATGTCGTCACCATTAACATCACCAATACGTTCAACTTTACGGTATAGCAAATCACTTTGATCAAGCGACTGCCCATAAGCATCACGCTTGTTCCACCAATCTATACCACTTATCGGTTGGCTCACTGCAATATACTCGGCTATTGGGGCAAACTGCGCTTGTTCATCTTGATAATATACTTCAAGCGAACCTTCACCGACTTTGACAATATCATCACGGCCATCAAAGTTCATGTCACTATGATAAAGCTTAGAGCGACTATATTCGGCGCCGCGATTAGTTAATTCAACTTGAGGTAATAATGGCAATGACTGTCGGGTAAATTGATCGTTTCCTGCACCAAGTAACACATGCATTTCTCTAAAATCACTAATAAGAATATCGGCAACATCATCATTATTGATATCACTGACAAAATCACCTCGAGAGATAAAATCGGCATGCCCTGTTACTGCTAAAGAATTAATTTCGGCAACAGGAACTAATTCACCAGCACCGTTTGTTGATACTGATACTAGAGCAGATTCTGTTTGTTGGGCATTTAGAGAAAGAGTGGGAATTATTGACGTATCTTGATCTGCAGTGACATCAGCAGGTGTCATATTCAAATCTAGCTTGTTACTAGCATTTTGAGAAGGTTTAGCCGTTACCGGAACATAACGAAGTAACTGCTCAGCACTGACAAAATACAGTTGCTGTAATGCAAGAGTACTATCGGTGTTACTGTCGACTTCATTAATATCAAAACTATATACATCATTATTGAGTAAGACTTTATCTAGCATGACTAATTGGTTATCGACAATACCGTACACTGAAAACCAACGCTTATGATCATCATCCACACCCATGGCTAATAACTCATTGCCTTCATTATTGAGTAAGTTGACACTTATGACCGGATGAGTAAGCTCAAATTCGGTATCAATGCTAAAAGTGGTAAATTTCACTTCTGCTTCAGCTGCAAAAACTGATTGAACAAAAGGGAAAATACAGCAGGTTGATGCCAGTAAAGTGCGTGTTAACTTATTCATCCTGAAAACATATCCTTAAGTGGTGAGACTTATATAATGATTAACTTACATAACCATTAACTTATGTAAATAAGATACCCTTGATTGGATAAAGTTCACACTATTGAATTGTTACCACTTGAGTATTGCAGGTTCTTGGAAGTTGAAGAGCATTTTCACCACTTAGCTATTCATTTGAAATGCCTGCTTGAAATACCTCTTTAAAGCTCCGATTAAGCATGAGCCGCTATATAGACTGATAAGTGATTTTAACCAGTTCTTCACCATATTTTCGCTCAAGCTTTCGAACAATAAAGTGTCCTCTTGCCATGTCCTGAAAATGATCGATAAACAGGGTATTAATGATCGCACCACCCGCAGCGCCGATTGCTGGCACCGCTTGAGCAGCCACTTTTTGAGTCACTTGCACACCAAAGCGTTCTGCCACTACGGTGACTAACTTCACCATCATCGGGGCAGCTTCTTTACTAAAACCTTTGGTGGCAATATATTCCGCCGCTTCAGCAATTGAATTTGCAAGAACTGTTCGTACCGCAAAATAACCCTTTTCAGCCTGATCGTCATCATTAGATTCACCGCCTAGGGCAAACACTTCCATACAGGCCATTTTAGTGGCAACTTCATCAAGTTGCTCACCTTCACTGCGGGCGATATCAGCAATTGATCGCAGCATGATAGTCGTTGAAACAGGCAACTCTAAAGCAAGCGCACTCAAGCCAAAAAAACCACCAACACCACCACTTACTGCCACGCCTAATTTGTGCCAGCGATCTGAAGATTGTTCGTGGGGGGTATTTTTCATGGTAAATAGTGCTGCATCAGAGGCTTTCATCAACGCCATCTCAGTGACTTTACCTATACCATTGCTGACACTTTTTGGTAATAATGCGAAGCCCTGCTCAATGGGAGCACCAATGAAGTCAGTGATTTTTGCCGCTAAACCAGGATTTTCAAGTAACTGTTTAGCCTGAGCTAATTCAATATTATCTTGCGGTGATAAACTCACAGAGCCTCCCTTTATTAGCGACTAAATATGCTTCTCAAAGCATTTTGTTAAGTAGATTAAATCACAATTTAGAGAATGGTGACTTTCTCAATGACTATGGCTTTTTTAGGCACATCTTCATGTCCTGCCACTGTTGCCGTTTTAGCCTTTTCAATTTCTTTTACCACTTCAATACCTGCTGTCACTCGGCCAAATACTGCATAACCCCAACCACTGTTGGTCGTTGCTGTATGATCTAGAAAAGTATTGTCGCCAGTATTAATAAAAAACTGCCCAGTTGCTGAATGCGGAGCATCGGTTCTTGCCATCGCAATCGTTCCAAGGGTATTACTTAAGCCACGATTAGCTTCATTCACTATCGGCTCAAGCGTTGGCTTTTCTTTCATCTTGGCTGTAAAGCCACCACCTTGGATCATAAAGCCTTTAATCACTCGGTGAAAAATGGTGTGTTCATAAAAGCCATCTTGGCAATACTGTAAAAAATTCTTTGAGCTAACAGGGGCTTTTTCCATATCCAGTTCAATCTGAATATCGCCAAGGTTAGTGGTAAAAATAATGGTCATGGGATCTCAATACAACAGCTAAAGGTTAACTCCAATTATAACGGTTATAGCCAATTAGGTAATAACAATTAAATGAATCTTGAGGCTACAATTGCTCAATAAAAAGAGCTCAATCAAAAAGAGCGCAATAAAAAGGGCTCTGTGTATCAATATACAAAAGCCCTTTCAGCATTAGTCCGTATCTATTTATCGTTATTAAATAAATCCATTGCGGCGCGTGTCATGGCGCGAACCCCGGTATTAATCGTTAACGGATAATCAGGGGCAAATTTACTTGAGTGTAATGATGGCAAGCTATCTCCACTAGCAATGCTTGCTTGGTATTTAGCAGGCTCAACTGCGCCTAACCAAAATAATGTAATAGGAACATTTTGATCAGTTCTGCCATATAAGCCAAAATCTTCTCCGGCCATAACCTGCGGCGCAAGCACCACATTATCTTTACCAATTTCAGTTTCAATACTGGCTTTTACTGCAGCGGCTAATTCAGGGTTATTATAGGTTGAAGGTATTTTTTCATCTTCATGCACATAAACCACAGGCATTAGCTCATCAGGTAAACCTGCACTCATGGCAATGCCTTTAGTAATGCGTTTAATCGCCGCAATTTGTTGTTCACGTACTTCAGGGTTGTATGAGCGCAGTGTTAACTGCAGCTTCACTTCATTGGAAATAATATTGTGCTTTGAACCACCATGAATTGAACCAACGGTTACGACATTGGGCTCAAGTGGAGAAACTTCGCGACTAGGAATAGTTTGCAAAGCAAGCACTGTACGCGCCGCTAATACCACAGGGTCAATGGTTAAATGAGGATAAGCGCCATGACCACCTTTACCTTTAATCGTAATATCAACCGAGTCAACATTCGCTAACGCATAACCACTAATGGAGCCCACCTTCCCCGCTGGGATAGAGGCACTAACATGTAATCCGATAACACTATCTGGTGTGGGGAATTCACTAAATAATCCCTGTTTAAGCATCGCTTTAGCTCCGCCGCCCATTTCTTCAGCTGGCTGAGCCACCATCATCAAGGTGCCCTGCCACTCTGATTTATGTTGCATCAGTTGTTCAGCCGCGCCAATCATGCTGGTCATGTGAATATCATGGCCACAACCATGCATAATTCCCACGGTATTATTATGCGCATCTAGTGTGGTGACTGTTGATGCATAAGGTTTTCCCGTTTGTTCAATAATAGGTAAACCATCAATATCGGCACGGATCATGACAGTTGGGCCAGCGCCATTCTTATATATACCAACCACCCCGAAACCACCGTATTTATCAGTGACCTCAAAGCCTAATTTAGTCAGCTCCTTTGCCATCCGTTGGCTGGTATTTTTCTCTTGGTAAGACAACTCAGGATTTTGATGCAAATGAGTATAAAGCGCCTCAAGTTGAGGCATTGCTTTGTTCACCGACACCTCTAGCTCTTCAGCGTAAAGCGAGTTTGTATTAATGATTGTAGCTAAAGCCAGTGATATAGATAACGCGGTAGGTATGGCAGCAAAGCGTGCAGAGAATCTCATGGTATCTTCCTTGTTAGCCGCTAAGAGTCTCAGCCGCAGGTAAATAATATTTATTATATTGCCTTAATAACCTAGCATAAGCTTGGTCAATTTTATAATGTGCTTTAAAGCATTTAGCCATTCAAAGAGGAAGTACACTTGTGATAATGGAAACAGGTCGATTAGTTCGCTGGAATAGTAGTAAAGGTTTCGGCTTTATTGAACCTGATGAAGGTGGAAGGGACGTGTTTATTCATATTTCAATCCTTAAACATATGGCCAGAAAGCCCATTAAAGGTGATTATGTTGAGTATATTGTAGAGCAACAAGCTGACGGCAAAATCAAAGCGATCAAAGCAAATATTAAAGAAGTGGCGATTCATGCCCGCTCAAACCAAAACTCGCCGAAAAAGAAAGGCCCGCTAAAAATGCAAAAGGCTACCAGTGCTTCAGGCACCATGAGCCGAATCATTATTATTTTGATTGTTATCGCAATCGGCCGCTTTGCTTACCAAGCTTACTATGACATCAGTAATGTATCTCACTCAGATACCAGCTCACTGTCACAACCAAGTCCCCAATCAATCCCCCTTCAATCAGGTAATGGATTAGATAAAACGTTAAGTGACCTTCAATCTAACATAGCACCCGCAACGCCTAAGTTTGAATGCGAAGCAGGTAAAACCCATTGCAGCCATATGCGTTCGTGTGAAGAAGCCATTTTTTATATCAAAAACTGCCCTGACACCCAAATGGATGGCAATGGGGACGGCGTTCCTTGTGAACGTCAATTCTGTAATTAAATGGCAAACTAAAATTTATAGAGGTCATTATGAAAATCATCACCGAAACAGACCGTCTCATCATCCGTGAATTTAACTTAGATGATGCAGAAGCTGTGCTGCACTTCAACTCAGAGAAAGTCACTCGATACACAGGTGATGCAGGCTTATGTAACACAGTAAAAGATGCTGAAAATATAATTCAAAATATTTGGTTAACAGAGTATAAGCAGTTCGGTTTTGCTCGCTGGGCTGTGGTGCTTAAAACCAGCAATCAAGTTATTGGGTTTTGCGGTTTCAAAAATGACTCACGCATAAGCGCTATCGATATTGGCTACCGTTTACATCAAGACTTTTGGGGAAAGGGTTATGCCACTGAGGCAAATCAAGCCTGTATTAAGTTTGCAAAACATCACATGGATTTAGATATCGTTTACGGCGAAGTAGTGGATGTGAACCTTGGCTCAGTCAACATCATTGAAAAGTTAGGTATGACGTTTATCAGACAATATGAAGACGAAGGTTTTACCCTGCTACGATACGCTATCTCGTTAAAAGGTAATCCGCTGCCAACTGATTAATTAGATGCAAAGCACAAAAAAGGCGCCAACTAATCACATTAGGGCGCCCATTTATACATCCAAATATTTATCGTTAATTAGGGTTAAAAGTGTGCAGCCCAGCCAATAACAAAGCCTTGGGAGGCGGTATCATAAGAAAAGTTTTCTTCGTTATCGTAATCAACCCAAATTGATTTATAACCTATATTCAAATCAGACCAAGTGTTTATTTTATACCTAACACCCGTGAGCAATGCTGAGGTAAAATCCGTATCTGAGCCCATACCTGCATCAATACTTAAGTAATATAACCAATCAGTATTAATAGGCGTCATCCAACGTATACCGACTACAAAATCGACCCAATCTTCTTCGATATTAATATCACTAAAAATAGCATTATTATCTTTACGATACAGCTGCATATCGATGTCATTATCCCACCAACGAATACCGGCGGTATAATCAAGTGTATGCTCACCATATATATAACGTTTGAACCCCTTTGCTTCTAACACCCCCTGACGAATATCGATGTCACCTTTAAGCACTAAATTATTAGTGTTATCTAAAACATTGTCCGTTTCACCATTGAGTTTCATAAAACTATAATCGATGTAAAAACCCCATTGGTCTTTATATACGCTCTCAAAATGAGCCATAAAGGTCATTTCTAGTGTGTCCATAATAAATTTAGGGTCAACATCCACTTCTAAATTTTGATCATTAACAGAGCTATCACCGCGAATGTTTAGCGCAATACCATAGATTTCTGCACTGTGCTGCCAGTTTGCAACAGATTCACTTTCTTCTGCATGAGCAATAAATGGGCTTAAAACACTTCCACCTAACAACATCAAACTTAGGCTAACAACTAACTTACTGCGGCTCATAAAACCTCCATGTAAAAACTAAACGTGCCTCTGTGTATATCAACGGATGGTGCATAACAACTTTGGAAACATAGCTAATTGAAGATACATAGCCGCACTATTTGAACATCGCTGTAATAACAACATCAAACGAATACGGCCATATAAATCTTCGTAGCAAGAAGGTGACTTACCGATATCCACCTAATTACTGAGTTACCTATTAGCTACTGATTAGTTGCCTACGCCACCATTCTTAACCGGTGAATCATTGGGCGTACGAGCAGGCCATTTAGTAAAGGTAGCTAAGTGCTGCTGCACTGCAGCCTGTGCTGGCCCAAACGCCCACATTTTCTCACCCATCCATTTGACATACATGCCAGACTCTTCAGCGGCGCGCTCATATGGGTCACGTCGAAGATTAAACAACAATGGTGCATTCAGCTCTTCTTTAGCGCCACCCCATCCATGATTTTGAATGATAAAATGGGCTTTCCAGTCGCCGACACGTACTGCTTGCAAGCGATCTCGTTCGTAATAAAAGATCTCCTTACGGTTTGAAGGACTGTCTTTAACCAGCATATCCAGTTGGTTATAACCATCTAAATGGCCTTTAAAGCCTTTATATCCTGATAGCATCTTCTCTTTTAGATCTTTAGGTCCACCAGCTGCCGCAATTAATGTCGGTAAAAAATCCATACCGTCAAACATGCCATTTCTGACTTGCCCTGGTTTAATTTTATCAGGCCAGCTAATTAACATTGGTGCTCTAACACCGCCTTCCCAAGTTGTGCCTTTTTCGCCGTGAAACGGTGTCATACCGCCATCTGGCCAAGTCATAATTTCAGGGCCATTATCCGCGGTAAATACAATGATGGTATTATCGGCAATCCCTAAGTCTTCGATTTTAGCTAGCACTTCGCCGACATGATCATCTAAGTCTTTCATGACCACTTCTTGTAATCCCCAACCATTTTTACCGAGCATTTTTTCATATTTTGGTGATAAGTGAGTCCACACATGGCCGCGAGACGGACAGTACCAAGTAAAGAATGGCTTATCGGCTTTAACCGCACGCTCAATGAAATTAATAGTATGTTTATTCACTTCATCATCTAAGGTGCGCATTCGATCAATCGACAACGGACCATCATCTTTAATACTTTGTTTACCCTTACCCGTCGACTTAGCATGAATCACATTACGTGGTGCAAAAGACTGAAATGCCGGATCGGTTGGCCAATCAGGATCTTCGGTATATTCCATTGCATTCAAATGGTAGAGCCAGCCCCAATATTCATCAAAGCCGTGCATGGTCGGTAAAAATTCATCACGATCGCCCAAGTGGTTTTTACCAAATTGGCCCGTCATATATCCCATCGAGCTTAATATTTCTGGCAAGGTGGGCGTGTCATCATGCAAGCCCACTGGACCCCCTGGTAAACCCACCGAGTGCATGCCCGTACGTACAGGAAGTTGACCCGTTAAAAATGCTGATCTTCCTGCGGTACAAGAAGGTTGAGCATAATAATCGGTCATTAAAATACCTTTCTTAGCAATACTGTCGATATTCGGCGTATCACTGCTCATCACACCATTATGGTATGCACTTAAGTTTGAGATACCGATATCATCGGTAAAAATCACAAAAATGTTGGGTTTATCACTGGCAGCAAGCGCACTGGACGCAACACTCATCAGCAAAGTAGAAAAAACGATTTGAACAATCCTTCTCATAACAACTCCTTAATTTAAGTAGACTTCTTAATCATATAGATGCCAACAGCACCAAAACCAATTTCTAAAAACATGTATACAACAAGTAACCAATTTGGCACCCCATCAACCACCAAACTCAGAAAACGCCCCGCCGCGAGACCCAGCATAAATACCACCAAGCTATATAAAGCAGGCACGAGTAAATGCTCTCTCGTTGCCCCTTTAACCCAAAATATAACCAGTGCCAAATACAAGCCCATAACGGCTCGAAATATATGGGTGGTGTTGGTTGCGGCGGCATCTATATCGAAAAAGAATGCCAGTGATTTTGCGGGGAATAAGCCATAAGATAATGCGATTGGTGTCAGCCCTACAGCGGCAGACAAGAGAAAAATTTGCTGTATTTTCATTGAATAACACTTCCTTATGTAGTGACTAATTTGAGTGTAGTAGAGGTTTAAGTATTTACAATTTTTCAGCGGGGAATTTACGATTAAGTAATGAGATGGCAATTAACGACCGTCATTTAAACAAGCTAAATAGTAACTGCATCAGACATATATACAGCTAAACCACCTCACTAGATAATTACCGCACAGGGGCTGTGTAAATATATTTAAGTAACTTTGTGAAAAATATGATAAATCACGCTAGCAGTCTGGCCTTAAAACACATATATTTGAGTCTGAAATTGCGCTTTTAGGGATAAACTTATGCTGCAGAAAACTTGGCGAACTCTTTTTACAGTTTTTTTGCTGTTATCGATTGTCGGTGTTTCAAATACTGTTATTGCTGCCGATGACATCAATTTAAAAAAAGTGGCTGAGGCTGAAAAACGCAGCGAAGCAATTGCTGAAGCGCAAGGCGGGCTTATGCTTTCCCGTGATGGTGAAACACCATTATCCGCCTTAATAGCCATAGGGAGATCAATTGAAGAAAGCGATTGGGAAACTGCCACAGAATTCATAGATTTACGTTACCTCCCCAAAGATATTAATCCTGAAGATGGCGCGGAATTGCTGCGTAAGCTGGCTATTTTATGGAATAAACAAAACATCCTCGACCTATCGCAGATAAGTGATCAACCCGAAGGTCGCCTTAACGATAAGCTACCAAGTTATCGCGACTTACTCGGCGTGTTAGAAACCACTCAAGGTCCAGTGCCTGTTTACCTGCAACGAGTCCCTGATGGTAAAGGCAATAAAATATGGAAAATATCTAACGCAACCATCGCCAAAGTGCCTGAACTTTGGGACGAATATGGCTATAGCCCACAAATAGAAACATTAGCTAATTTCCTGCCGCAATTTAAAGCCTTCCACATGGAAAACTGGCAGCTTCTCATATTCAGTTTATGTATTTTCTTTGGCTGGATTGCCACTGGATTAATTAGTATTGCCGCAAAATCAATTTCCCGTAAGTTTGAACATAAACTGGCTGGGTTAACCCGTTTTTCAGGCAATACCTTACGCTGGTTTTTATACCTTTCAAGCCTACAGTATGTTGCACTTTCATTAGGATTATCCATAAGAGCACGGGTATGGTTTGATAACAGCACCTTATTGTATATCGCTAATACCATCATGATATTAGGTTTGGTCGAACTCTATTCTGCCTTCAAATCAAAGCAACTAAATGATCTGGATAAGGGCTACAGTGTCGCTTTGCTTAGACCCATGGTTGCGATATTAAAAATGGTTATTGTGGTGGTCATTGGTTTAATGTGGTTTGAAAGCTCAGGCTATAACATGGCCACTATTTTAACAGGACTTGGTGTCGGCAGTTTAGCGATTGCATTAGCGGCGCAAAAACCCCTCGAAAACGTATTTGGCGCGCTAACTCTTTATGCTGCAAGACCGATTAAACCGGGCGATTTTTGTCGTTTTGGCACCACTATGGGGGTGGTTGAAGAAATAGGTCTGAGATCAACCCGGATCAGAAAGCTCGATCGCACCGTAGTGCATATCCCCAACTCGGTATTTTCATCACAAGAATTAGAAAACTTTTCAGTGATTGATCGCCGCCGCTATAAACATGATTTACGTATCAGTCTTGATACCAGCAAAGAGCAACTGCAAATGCTGTTAATGGAGTTGCGTAAGCTATTGTTATCTCATCCAAGGGTATTAGAAGTGGCGCAACGTGCGCGTTTTCTTGCAATAGAACGTGATGCGTTTGTGGTTAACGTAAATGCTTACATCGATACTGGCGACATCAATGAATACTTTGGGATTGCTGAAGATTTGAATTTTCACTTGCTCAACATCATGAAGCAACTGGATATTCATATCGCACCAGTCGGTCAGAGCGTCGTACTACAAAATGCGACCCCTGCGGACTTAGCCGTACAAGAAAGGGCAGAACAAACCATTTCTCAGCTCATTGAAGAAGACGCATTACCCTTCCCTAATTTCAGTGAAGATACCCGTGAAGAATTTAAAGGCACGCTACTCTATCCACCCAAAGGCAGTGTGACCAAGCCAAAAGATGTGATGAAATCACCGGAAGAAACGGACATTGAAGTCGATATAAAAGGCTAAATCGTTATACGTGTGTTCGAGACATAAAAATGCCGAGATAACCTCGGCATTTTTAGTTAATCTGCTCATTCAAAACAAATGAATTAACTCATTAAAGGGTGATCTTCAGGAAGTTGGCGACTGATCCACAAAATCAATTTGTGTTTGCGATTAGGACCATCATCTTTATCTTCTGCTAATCCCTGAATTAGTCCATCTTGCACTAACAAACGATAAATACATTCCACTTTATCTTTTGGTGATATACCAACACCAAAATTTTCAAAACCTCTACGTTTTGCATAACCCTCACCAATTTCCATTGCGAGTTTAAGCAATTTAGTATCGTTCTTACCTGGTTTCATATAACCACTCTCGTTTGGGTCTTTAAGCTAAAACTACGCTATTCGGCATAAAATTCAATAACTGCAGCTTAAAAACTACCACCGATAGGCTGTTTAGATATTATTTGAACAATAATCTATCAATATCTGTTTATTAACGAGATATGCACCTGATGTCCATGCATTTGAGCAAGCTAATCACTTAACTTTTACACTTCAGCTTTTACACTTTAGTTCTGGCACAATAGTGAGCGACCATTTTCGAGCCTGGAAATGGGTTGATTATTGATAATAAGATGAATAACAGTAGCAACTAAACGGAGACTTAATGGCAATCAGCAATGACGTTATCAACGATATTACCCATGCACTGAGTGCTGAAAATACCGATGCCAGCGCCAATATTAGCATTAGTAATATTGACGTCATACAATCGTTATGGGGTGGCTATGGAGAGCTATTTCGCGCCAAAATATCGGGGAGTCAGTATACTTCTGTTATCGTCAAACACATTAAACTGCCACAACCTGAATGCCACCCTAAAGGTTGGAATACGGCACTGTCACACCAACGTAAACTAAAATCTTATCAAGTTGAAGCAAACTGGTACCAGCATTATGCCAAGCTTTGCAGCCACCAAAGTACGGTACCTCAGTGTATCTTCATTGAACAAAATGAATTAGAAACCTTATTAATTCTTGAAGACTTACACACCTTAGGCTTCGACCAAACATTAACTCAAGCCGATGACAGTGCTATTTTGTCATGCCTTAAATGGTTGGGGTATTTTCACGGTCAATTTATGGAAAAGCTGGTTGATTCAATAAAGGATTCAACCATTAAACCACCTAAAGTGAACATAACAGGGCTTTGGCCAACCGGGACATACTGGCATTTAGCCACTAGGCCAGACGAATTAGCAGCACTGACAGATCTTCGATTAAAATCGGCTGCTGAAGCAATCGATCGAGCTTTGCAGCAAACGCCCTATCAAACCTTAGTCCATGGCGACGCTAAACTCGCTAACTTCTGTTTTAATGCTGCCCATGACAAAGCAGCAGCGGTTGATTTTCAATATGTAGGCCAAGGGTGTGGCATGAAAGATGTGATTTTACTACTCAGCAGCACCCTTAAATTTGATGAATCTCCTGCGTTAATCGAGCATTATTTAGATTATTACTTTCAGGAATTAACAAAAAGTTTAGCTGCACACAACTCAGATATCGATGCTGCAGATGTAGAGCAAACATGGCGACCACTGTATTGCATCGCATGGGCTGATTTTCAGCGATTCATCAAAGGCTGGAGCCCACAGCACGTCAAAATTAATGCTTATACTGAAATGCTAACAGCGCAGGCAATCAAGCAGATTGAAGCGAGTTAAATAAAAAGGGCAAGCTACCTAACTTGCCCAGAACACCCATTAAAATCCTATAACGAAATTAATATTTAACAATAAGCATAATGCTCACGCCAATAACTGCGGATCGCCCTGTAAAATATACATCCGCTTGACGTCGCAGTATTTGCCATTAATAAAGATTTCTTTAACCAAATGCCCTTCTTCTCTAAAACCGCACTTTTCATATAAATGGATCGCTCTTTCATTTTCTATCGCGACGTGTAAATACACCTTATGTAAGTTCAAAATTGTAAAGGCATAGTTAAGTGCTTTTCTAATCAAGGTTCTGGCATAGCCTTTACCTTGGAAACTAGGCGCAATAATAATTTGAAATTCGGCGCTTCGATGGATGGTATTAATCTCAACCAATTCAACTAACCCAATTGTCTGGGATAAATCATTTTCAACAATAAAACGTCGTTCGGTCTTATCGTGAATATGTTTACCGTATAGTTCTTCTAATTCATCAAATGACTCATAAGGCTCTTCAAACCAATAAGACATAATCGTTCGATTATTATTAAGCTGATGGATAAATCGTAAATCAGTTCTTTCAAGCGCACGTAATTTAATATCATGACTCATAACACACCTTCAATTACAAAAAGTAATGCAAAAACAACTGTTAGCCATTAGTTACCATGTATTAATGACACCATCATCTATGTCGATTTTTTGTGCAAAATAGAAGCCGGCGGCGGATTATATGGGCAAAATCGACTCTCGGCAATAAAAATTATTAACGCTTGCATAGCCAATATTTCATTAATGAATTCTGGCACTTAACTCAAAGGTAAATTTCACAATATCAAACATTTAATGCTTACAAAATAGTCAGCGACTTGATATGATTATTATCTAATATACTAATATTTGCTTATACAAAGCCTTGCTGCAGTTGTTACATGCCGGCATTGATGCAAACAGCTGACTATTCAACGGATTGGAATAATGAACAAAGATATTTTTTTCTTTGGCGATTGGCAGGTAGACCCCAATAGCAACACCCTTAGACATGGCAAAAAAACCAAACAACTTGAGCCCAAAGCCATGGATGTGTTGTTGTTGCTATGCCAGCACAATGGTGAAGTAATCAGTAGTGATGACATAGTGACCCAATGCTGGCCAGAAGCCGACATCGGTGACAATCCGCTACATAAAATCATCAATCAGTTGCGCCGTGCATTAGGCGACAAAGCTACCGATCCCTCTTATATCGAAACCATCCGTAAACGCGGCTACCGTACCCTCGCAGCGGTGAATTTTCCTATTGGTCATGAAACCATAGCAGAAGCACAAACCTGGCAAAGTGGCTCTCCTTTTCCTGGATTACAAGCCTATAGTGCCAACTATGCAGAAGTCTTTTTTGGCCGCAGTAAACAAATTAACACCTTGCTTGAACGGATCAGCCAGCAAGTTAAATTCGGTCGTGGTTTTTGCCTATTGTTAGGCCCAAGTGGTAGCGGTAAATCGTCAATCATTAACGCTGGAGTCATGCCAAACTTAATGGCAACTGCGGGCTATAATGGCGTCAACGTTGCCGCCTATGGCAGTCTCGATTTTGCTGATGTGGCAAAAACGCAACTGTTTACTGAACTCGCCAGCACCATGCTCGACTGGGAAATAAATGATATTCCGGTATTTGATGGTGACAGCACCGAGTCCCTTTCACACAGATTAATCGCTGAGCTTCAATCAGTAATAGACCAATGTCAGCAAGCTATTCAAACGAACATTAAAAATCACACCCATTTCGCTTTATTTGTAGACCGACTCGAAGTCCTGCTGTCATCACCTATTTTCTCATCAGATCAGCGCCATGCTTTTGTGGACATCTTAGAAAAATTGGCCAAGTCAGGCGCTGTTATTGTTATCAGTGCCTGCCGCAATGAGTTTTACCCCTTACTCGTCGGCTACCCCAGTCTAATGTCAGGCAAAGGTAAAGGCGCGCATTTTGATTTAGCCCCGCCAACACGCACAGAATTGCTGCAAATGATCCGCTTGCCTGCAATCGCAGCGAATTTAACTTGGAGCATTGATCCTGAAACCGCCATGCCACTGGATGAAATCCTCTGTACAGAAGCCGCCAGTAACCCAGATGCACTGCCAATGCTGCAATATATGCTGCAAGCCTTGTACATAAATCGAAGTAAAGATAACCAATTACTGTTTACCGTTTACCAACAACTGGGTGGGATTGAAGGCGCAATTGGTAAGAATGCCGAAGAGGCAATCGCAGAATTAACTGAGCTGCAAAAAATCTGTTTACCCCAAGTGTTATCGCTGCTGGTGACATTACGAGAAGATGAAACCTCGGTAACCAGTCGCACCGCAAGATGGTCGCATTTGCATACAAAAGAACAGCGCACCTTGACCCAGGCCATGGTCAATAGCCGTTTATTTGTGTCACACCTTCAAAACGACATTCCCTGTTTTAGTATCGCTCACGAAGCGCTGTTAAGGCGCTGGCCACGCGCAACCGCTTGGATTGCCGAGCACAACGATAGCTTACGAATTAAAAGTCGGCTGCATCATCTATCAAATCGATGGCTTGCTGAAAATAAACATCATGCCTATTTATTAGCTGAAGGTAAGCCGTTAAAAGAGGCGCAATCACTTAAACAAAATCCATTATTTTCACAAGATCTTGAGCCACAAGAATTAGCCTTAATCGCCGCCTCAAGTAAGTACGAAAAAGTAAAACGCTGGCAAAAAACCTTCATTATTTCACTGTTATGTGTACTAACACTGACCTCTATTTTAACCAGTGTAAAAAGCTTTGAAGCGGAAAAAATGGCCCAAGATAAACGCATAGCGGCAGAGAACTTACTGGGATTCATGGTCGGGGATTTCGCCGATAAAATGCGCGGCATTGGCAGAATGGATTTACTGGATGGCATCAGTAATAAAGCCTTAGAGTATTTCAGTGACGCCTCAAGCCCCAGTGATGACAGCTTAAGTGTTGCAGCACGTTTTCAGCATGCCCAAACCTTAGAGGCCATAGGCGAAGTAGCTTACTCACGCGGCAAAGTCGATGAAGCCAAAGCAGCACTGCTGTCATCTCGTACCAAGCTGCTGGCACTACTTGGTGAACAACCGCAAGATTTAGATATTCTTAAAACACTGGGCGCCAATGCCTTTTGGCTGGGGCAACTTGATTATGACCTAAGTGATTGGGCAGCCTCAAAGGTGTGGTTTGAACAATATCTTAGCTACAGCCAACAGATGTATGACCTAGCCCCTGAAAATACCGAAGCCTTAATGGAGCTATCCTACGCCCATAACACCTTTGGCTCAGTGTCCCTAAAGCAGCAACACTTTACCCAAGCTAAACACCATTTTGAGCTCTCGTTACAGCTTAAAAATATCGCTCTAGCCCAAGACCCCAGTAACCAACAACTGCTGGCCGATATTGCAGACACTCGCTCTTGGCTGGCAAGTGCCGTGGTATCCCAAGGGGATATTCACACTGCGATTAAGCTGCATCAGCAGTTACAACATGATTTATTGAGTAACGACACCGAGCTTGATGCCTATGGGTTAGATAGGCTATTTTCTAGCTATCAAATTCATACCGATTTATTGATATTTCAGGGTCGTCGCCAACAGGCGTTTGAGCTTGCTTTATTGGCATTTGAAGCAGTATCGAGCGCGCTACAACAAGATCCGCAAAACCAGCAATGGCAAATTTATCGTTATTACACCATGTTTAAATTATTCGAGCTCAGCAGCGCTGACAATAGACAGTTAATACCCTTTAACAGCGACACTTTAACTGAGACCCTGCGTGCAGATAAGCAAATCCAGCAATCCACTAAACACAGCTTTGTATGGGCGAATTATTATTTGGCGGCGGCCAAGCATTTTTATCGTGGGCAGCAGTTTGACCGCAGTCAGCAATCCTCCCAGCAAGCCATAAGCTTATTCTCTGATATGTCAGCTAAACAGCCTAACAATGTATCTTATATAGCCATGCTATCGTCGAGCCAAATGCTCCATTATGCGGCCGCTAAAGCGCTTAATGCCGCACACAGTGATACCACAGCTTGCCAGCAAACTAAGGCAAGACTTGCACCGCTACTTAGCGCCAATAAAGATCCTAAAATAATTGTGCCTTATGCGGCGGCATTGCAATGTTTAGGCGAGCTAGATGCACACCAGCCCCTTATCGCCTTGCTCGGCAATGGGGGCATTTCAATAACAAATCACTAATTACTAATAACTAATTACTAATAACAGTTACGACCACTAAAAAAAGGAAATATGCTCATGTCAATCAGCAACGGAATCGCTCAGTTTATAGAGTTAACAGTGAGTTTAGATAATGGAAAATTGTGCTTTAGTTATAGCAATGGCAATAATCCGATTGAAGTCACACAAAAAGGCACCATTACTTACCAATTAATCGACAACACCGCTAAGGGGCTTAAATTTGTTGGCGCCGCTTTTGATGCGCCTTTTGCAGGGCTGATTGATTCGGCCACCGTCAGTAATGATGGTAAAATGTTACAATTTCTTGATCTCGATAATGCCAGCGGCGCTGCCAGTTTTCGATTTATCTTTAGCAATGCAGAAAACACATTATTGCTAACCAGCCCAGATCCTCAAATTATTAACAGACCAGCATAAATAAAAATATCCCTTAACTCGTTACAGCACATAGCATCACGCGGTTGATGCTATGTGCTGCTTTTATTTGAATAATCTATTAATCAATCTCGTATTAAATTAATGATGGTTAAAAAGTAACAACAAATAACAACACTATTATAGAAAAGGAATTTCAATGAAAACCCCGTTTTTTCGTTTCACCAAACTATCGTGTGCGCTATTAATTAGTGCAAGCGCATTAGCTCAAGCGGCAACCCAACAACAAATTGATGTAGCTTTTGCCCCTATCAATTCTGCTGAAAGTTTACAGATGATATTGAGCCAGCCATCAGCGCTTGATGCATTGGGTGATGACTTACCCGCTTTTATTCACAGTATTCAATTTGGCCAAAACGCCAATAGCGCTGTTCAGTTTGATAACTCAGCATTAGAAACGAATTTAACTGTATCCGAGGTCTATAACATACTGTCACTGTTTGGACTGCAATCAAGCTTTAATCAGTACACCGAGGCGCTAGTGATTAGTGACACGGATAAGTTACTGCAACAAAACTTTGCCCTGCCATTTTGTGATAACGCAAGCCCGATTGATTTGCATGTCACTATGAATAAGAAAAAGCAGGTTAAATTTAAGTACAAGCAGACCGGTGTAGTGTGTGATGGCAATGTTGAACTGTTTGAAAACACCACCATCACTTACCGACTTAAACACAATAAACGCACCCCAAAAGGGTTGCGTATAGAGGGCGCAGGTTTCACCAACCCTTATGATGCCCACATAGAACGCGTCAGCATCAGTCGCGATGGCCAAAGCATCTCGTTAGACAATAATATTGAGAATAAAGGCGTCAGTAAGTTTCAATTTATTTTCAACAGTGAAGAAACTGACTTATTACTTGTCAGCCCAGACCCTCAAGTTATCAATAGAGGCGATACATAACCCAATATCTCTAACATCAGTTACAGCACATAGCATCACGCAGTTGATGCTATGTGCTGATTTTATGTGAATATTCTATTATTCAATCTCGTTTCACAGCCATATTTTTTTAAGAAGTAAAAAGTAAAAATAACAACAAAGCTCATCCTCGACCACGACCTATTATGTAAAAGTATTCACGAAAACACCTCATCACTTAATCACTTAATCACTTAATCACTTAATCACTTAATCACAATAAACGCACCCCAAAATATTTGCGCATTGCAGGCATAGGTTTCAGCATTGAAAAAGCGAGCTTTGCTGGCAAGCCCTGACCCTCAAATTATCAATAAAGATAAAATATAGTCATTTAACCTCCGTATACACAACAAGAAAGTAACAATATAAACGATTAATATCAATAACTTAAAAAGGAAGGTTAGCGAAAGGTTGTAGACGTATTAGTTCGATAAAGTATCAACTAGAAAACACCTGATATGCCGATAGCGCATTTGATATCGGCATAACTAATCTAGTAAGGATACTTAATATGTTAGATCTTTCAGCCAACTTTTATGATCTTGAAAGCACACGCACTAATAGGCCACAACCTCAAACTTATAAAGATGCGTTAATGCGTGGTGACTTAGAAGGCGTAAACTTGCCGTCACAATGTAAACCATTAAGCGCCAAACCTAATACTGATTACAGCCCTCTGGCAGGCCATAGCGTTAATACACTGTCGAACTTAGTAGATCATTTAATGGAAGCCATGTTGGTGGTAGATGACAGTGGCTGTATTCAAATGGCAAATCGCCATGCCAGAACATTACTACTCGGTGCAGATAAACAAGCGAGCAACAATCTAGTCGGCCAGCAATGGCAGTCTTATTTATGCGAACCACAAAAAACCTTGTATCAAAAAATGATTATTGAATCGAAACTTGAGCCAAGACCATTGAATCATTTACCCACTGAAACAAGAATAACCCTTGAGAATGGTGACACCATTGATGTGGAAATTTCAGTCAGTTATCTACCAATGAGATTACCACTATTTAGCATCATCATTCGCGATCTCAGTAAGTTTCGCGCTGAATATAAGCAACTGCATCACTGGGCATCCACTGATTGTTTAACCAATTTGGCTAACCGCCGCATTTTCGATACTAACCTTAAATCTCATTGGCAAAGCTGTATCGAAGCTGCTTGCCCTATCAGTGTTGTTATCATTGATATCGATCACTTCAAAGCATTCAATGATAAGTATGGCCATATTCTTGGAGACCGCTGTTTACAAAAAATAGCTAACGCCATTAAAGTATCTGTGCCAAACAATGAGTGCACAGTTGCCCGCTATGGTGGTGAAGAGTTTGCGCTCGTTTTACCTAACTTAACTCCCCATGTAGTGAAGCAAATAGCCCAGCTAGTTCAAAAAAACATTAATGCACTTACCTATACTGATATTGGCTTAGATGCGTCTGTCAGTGTTAGCGTTAGCCAAGGCTATGCCAGCGAAATAAATGGCCAGTTTAGAACGGCTAATGCCTTATTGTGCGCCGCAGACACTGCACTATATAGAGCTAAAGCCAATGGCAGAAACCGGATTAACACTTGCTGTTAGCATTGCTATAAATGATATTGAGTTAATCAAGCTTGCAGAAATTGCCTCAGCTTAAGAAATACAATATTGCAGTTACACTTCGAGATGAATGAGTCAGCAATTAAAATAGTTTATTTTAATTGGATTCATTCATCTTTGGCATCACTTAAAGCTTAATCGTCTCATGATATTGACCACTTGAAGACATACCACACATCTCATCATAAGCGGTTTGATAAACAACATTGGCCGTTGAATAGTAATGACTGCGTAAAATTGCTTTAGCTTCTGCTAGCGAGTTAACCACGATACTCGCATTGCCATCACTCAACCCTGAAAAGTTGTTATCAGCATCCACTAATCCCACCAAGTAATGGGTTGAGTCTGCAACGCCAATGATTGTTGGTTGACTATCACTGAAGACAGACTGCTCAAAGGTGTTATCAATATTATGATTATGATTATGGCTAAAAGAGTTATCTACGCTCTGGTCATGATTTGCTTTGTTCATGTCTGACATATTGGCTTCCTCTCGGTGATAAGCTGCAAAACTAATTAGGCTACTTGGCAATACGCTAGACACCTATAAATTGTTCACCAACGATAACCCTCAACGAAAAGTATCAATTTCTATTATCCACCAAACCACTCAGTAACAGCTTTACCCAGCCCTTTTAGGCGAAATAATCACCCACTAAACGATTACCAAAACAATGGCTTAAAAACTGTGATACAGCTCTCTTGAGCGATGACCTTACTTCACGCATGCTAGCTGTCCTTCTGTTTAGCTTTTCATAGCATAGCTGTGCTAAACCTAAACAAAAGATCCGTTCGGATGAAGGTAGCAGGAGAGTGGGGAGTAACCCCACACCGACGAGGCAAGTTTATAGCATGATGTATCTATCATTCTATTGACCACTCTTTCAGGTGCCACTTAGTGGTGAGGACTGTTACTGGACGAGCCTCTGGAGAGACTGTAAGCATTAACGGTTCGTTAGTTTAATGTCATTACAGCGCCGAAGGCGAAAGTGGTAGTTGACTCAATTCAACTGCTGCGAAACGCTCAGGCAAAAGGACAGAGGAGAGGATGACTGTATTCATATATGGTCACTGTCGTTTTGCTGCGCCTAATTTCTGCTTATCAAGGCAGAATGCTCTGCTAGCTGTATTCTTCAGTACCACTTATCAGCCATTTCTTTTCCTCCTCCATATTAATTTTGTTGTTTAATATTCGAGGAATATCATGAATTTTGAAGCGCTTTTAGCCGATATCAATGCCATTGTCTGGGGACCTATCACCCTATGCCTGTTGGTCGGTACCGGTTTATATCTCACCATTAGATTAAAACTCCTACAAGTCCTTAAGCTGCCCTTAGCATTAAGCTTATTGTTCAAACCTGCCACTGGCAAAGGTGACTTAACCTCGTTTGCCGCCTTATGTACTGCACTGTCGGCCACTATCGGTACGGGTAATATTGTGGGGGTGGCAACGGCCATCAAAATTGGCGGCCCTGGGGCACTATTTTGGATGTGGTTAGCAGCCTTTTTCGGCATGGCGACCAAATATGCCGAATGTATGCTGGCAGTTAAATATCGCACCACCGATGCCAAGGGGAATATTGCTGGCGGGCCGATGTACTATATTGAGCGAGGACTTGGCCTTAAATGGTTAGCAAAGATTTTTGCTATTTTTGGTGTTGGCGTCGCTTTCTTTGGTATCGGCACCTTTGCCCAGGTTAATGCCATCAGCGATGCAATGAACATCGCCTTTAATGTTCCTACTTGGGGCACGGCAATTGTGCTTACTATCATGGTGGCAGCGGTAACATTAGGCGGCGTCAAGCGCATCGCCAATGTGGCGCAAAAGCTAGTGCCAACAATGGCTTTAGGTTATGTGCTTGCCTGTGTTTGGATTCTATTCACTTTTTCAGATCAAATCGTTCCTGCCATTGAATTGGTATTACACTCTGCCTTTACGCCTATTTCTGCTGCCGGCGGCTTTTTAGGCGCTACGGTAGCCCAAGCTATTCAAATTGGTATTGCCCGCGGGGTATTCTCTAATGAATCAGGTTTAGGTAGTGCGCCTATTGCTGCTGCAGCGGCAAAAACGAAAGAACCGGTTGAGCAAGGCTTAGTGAGTATGACGGGGACGTTCTTTGACACTATTTTGATTTGTACCATGACAGGTTTAGTGTTGATTATTACTGGTGTTTGGAACGGTGATACTGCCGGCGCGGCTATGACCAGTGCAGCTTTTGCTTCTGGTGGTTCAGTCATCATTGGCCAGTATGTGGTCACTATTGCCTTGGTATGCTTTGCATTTACCACCATTCTAGGTTGGCATTATTACGGCGAACGTTGTTGGTATTACTTAACGAATGCAAGGCTTGGTGACAAGGGGATTAAAATTTATCAACTGACATTTTTAAGTTTAATTGCCGTGGGTGCATTTATAAAACTGGATGTTATCTGGATGCTTGCAGATACGGTGAATGGTTTGATGGCCATACCTAATCTCATAGCCATTATTGGTTTAAGACATGTCATTATTACGGAGACTAAGCATTATTTTGACCGTAAAAAATTGAATCATGAAAAGATTGACCGTAAAAATATTGGCTCATAATGAGCTTAAATCGTAAGAAATAAAAATATGAAAGTGATGAGTGTTGATTCGACGATTTTCGCTACAAAGTATAATCTGCATTGGTATATTTATGCACCAATGACTGAATCGTGCCATCACTTTTTAACTTTGCGATAGCCGCATTAATTTGCGGCATTAACGCCTGATGCTCTTTTCTAAGACGCATAACTAATACTCCGTCAGAGTGAACAGCTGCCAATGAAATCGGCAAGTTCAATTTTTTGGCCCAATATAAGGCCGGTAAATCTCCTGATATAGCGGCCTCAACTCTATTTTTATGCAAAGCTAGAATCAGTTGTTGTTCAGAGGTGAAGTCCACACGTTTGAAAACGTCATCATCATGATATAAATACCCTCTCACAGTACCAATTGACTGATCTTTTATTTTATCAATATCAGCCCAAGCCAGTGAGTTTTTCTTAAGGGTAATGATATTTTCTTGGATATTAAGCACTGGCTCAGATTGAATAAACTCCGCTCCCATATCACCGTTAGCAAACCAACTCGGGCTGACAAAATCAAAGTCCAGTAAGCCTGTTTCTAATGCTTGATTGGTCCGTTTGGGTGGGTAGTTGTGCTTTTCTATCTCAATTTCAGCTATTGATAACAATTTAGGCACCAATTCTCCAAGAATGCCAGAATCCAGTGCTTCATTTGGAATGTAGTAAGGTACCCAACCACTGGAACCATTGACGTTGTATTTTAGTTTCGTTTCGTTTGTTTTCGTTGCAAGCGAGGGCAATGAACACAGTAAAAAAGTAATACTTAAGAATATTGTCTTAATTTTCAATTCATTCACCCAAACCTATACAAATTCAAAACAATACCAAACACATAAAAATTATTCCCACTACTATCATAGATTTAAGATAGAACAATAGAGTGCAATAGTTAAGAGTAAATTGTACATAACAATCAAAATAGGCCATTTAAGTATCAAAGCTCTAATACAAACTGACTATGCCACATTTAACACTACAGTAACAACTTGCTTTGACATTAAACGCTGAATTTTGAGTTTTAAATAGCCTCAAACAGTATCTTATATTATAAAAAGTGTTTTTTACGGTATAGAATTTAATCCTATTTGATTTAGATCAAAGTATCCCTAAGACATTTAAGGTCTTATAAGGGTGACCTGCATCACATAGGCTATTTAAAACATCCTGCATGAGTCACATAAAATTGAATTATGAATAGAGAATCGATTAGACCCTTAGCCCTACTGATATAAATACAAAGGTGTACCAATGGAATTACTACCAAACTGCTATACAGAACTGTGTATTAATGGAAGATGGTTTCATTATAATCACGACAAAAAGTCAGTGTTTATGCTTAATGGAAGTAATCCCCTCTCTTTCGAACTCGAAATTGCCCCGACTACGGAAGAAGAGCTTGAAGCGCATCTAACTAATATTGCCGCTTTCTAAAACTCATATTCGTGATTTTAACTACTGAGTCATAATTAGCCTCAAACACCATCTTTATAGCGTGTTTGGGGCTTTTTAATATATTGTCTATTTTAGAAGGCTAGCTTTGCGCTATAATTTGAATACAATGCAGACAGCATCTACTTGTTAATGAGGCATAAAATGGATAAAGCGAAGATAGTGGTCATTGATGATGATCCCGTTTGTACGGGTCTTTTACTGGCAATATTGGGTGATGAACACCTCGTTATGACAGCAAACTCAGGTGATGCCGCCATCGAAATCCTGTCAACGGTGCGCCCTGATTTAATTTTCCTCGATATCACCATGCCTAATATCAATGGCTACCAAGTGATTAAGTTTATTCGAGATCAACCTGAGACAGCAAAAACGCCTGTAGTTGTCGTCAGCTCTTTAGTTGAGAATTCAGATCAACAATTCGCATTAAAACTTGGCGCAGATGATTATCTCACCAAACCAATCATGCCTGATTCCATTCAAAGAACCATTGATACTTTTCTGCCGCAATTTTCATAATCAGCAGTTATTCAACACTTAAAGCTAATTGAATCAATAAAAAAAATGGCTACTTATTACAAGTAGCCACAAGGGTGATGATGATGTCACCGTTATACGAAAAACATGTATAACAAAAGATTACGATCTAATTTCTCATTATTAATAGAGGCTTACTTTCCTATTAAATCTAAAATTGAGATAACAATAGCTTAATCCATAAAGATTAATTCATGGTGCGCCTTTTCACCTTTTACCTCTAGCGCAACACGGTATGTTTCAACCCCATCTTTCCAATCAACATCATCAAAAGTTAACTGGTATAAGCCTGATTCAGCTTCATTAATATCCATCAAGCAAGTTTCAGCTTCAATACAATTAGCATGGGTCGCTTGATGCCAGCCTAGGCTATATTTGGTTGACGACTTCCCTGCTGCAGGATAACCGATCATCATCAAGTTAAATCCTGTGGCATCTGTCACTGATTTAGCTTCATCACCGGTCAGTTTAACTATAATCGTTCCTTTTTCAGCATCTACGGATTGCACCGCAGCTGTAAGCGTCGCCGTTTCATCAATATTAACGGTAGTAACGATAACAGGTGGCTCCACCGGCGGATCGATTGGATCGACTACGGTGTCGTCATCAGAGCTACCACAGCCAAACAGCAATACTGTGCTCAAGCTGATGACACTACAAAGTTTAAAGTTTTTCATGTTAATACTCCCAGCAATTAATGGCCGCCGTGACAGGTAGTACATGACATATTCGTTTTAACACTTGGTGCAAATGTTGACTCAGAGGTATGACATGATTGACAACTTTGAGTGGTATCAGAAGTTGGATGATCCATGACAGTTTCACCATCAAATGCTTTGTTAAGCATGGTGACTATTTCATATACCACTGAAGCTGAAAGTTGTTTACAGCGCATACCTTTTTGGCTAAATGATTTACCATTTTCACTAGCCCAAAGACTGATTGAGCTATGACATAGCATGGTGTTTGCCGCTGTAGGCGTACCTACTTGAGCAAGGGTTTCTGTCATATCTGCACCGATACCTTCAATAAATTCAGCGGTCTGAAATGGTAATGCTTCTTGCTCATAAAAGCGCATGGTTTGGCTTAAAATGGCATTAGCTGATTCACCATTAATAGATAACAAATTCACTAACATGCCTGTCGCATTAATATTACCGCAAACCGTACCTTCACCTAACATGCCTGCATAGCCATAATGCGCCATCGCAGTAGGAATTTGAGCAAACTTCTCAGCATCTACTGAACCTGATTCAGCAAGGCTTTGAATGATGCTATCAAACACCTGGTACATACAACCGTTACCTGTTTCATACGCACGCTTGGCCACAACCATAGGATCGAGTTTGGCGTAAGCTAATCTGGTGCCCACTTCTAATGTCCAATCTCCTGTTGCATTTGTTACTGCTGCGATTACAGGGTTAGCAACAAGAGCTGTTCCCGCTGCCGCTGTTGAAATACCAATGATACGGTTAATCGCCTGTCTTCTATTTAGTGTTTTCATGATTAATTGCCTCTATTTTTATATTTACTGCTCAACATTAAAGTTGAGTATTCGAAACTGGGAGTGCTGCATTAAAAGTTAAATAATTGATTCAGATTTCAATGCTGCTTTGCGCTTGAGTTAAGAATGACAGATCATAAAAATGTGATTGAGAGCTAGCTCAAAGTAATATTTAGCAAAAACCTTCCATTAGAAAAAACGAATGAATGCAGAATAAAAAACCATAAAGAGACAAAATACTAGCGCTTAACACCATACATATGAATTTATAAGCATGTAATACTAATTACGTGATATTACCGAAACAATTACACCTAAAGAAACGTGATACAGATCACATACCCTATTAATCCTTAGATAAATTTATTGTTTGGTATTGAAATGAGCAAAAGATCTCAGTGGCTTCACAAAGTAATTAACTAAGATTTAGCATTTATTTAAAAGTAGCATTCTTAAACTGTGATTGACCGAATGTTTGTGAGAGATTAATTGCAGTAAGCTGTTTATAGACTTTTATTGAGGCGTGCTCTAAATGCAAATTGACATCTTTGAATTTGATATTGCTAACAACCAAATACTCAATACTGAATCACAAAGTTGTCTTCGCCTTACGCGTACTGAAAGCCAGGTTTTAGAGCAATTGAGCCGCCACCCTAATCAGATAATGACCAAGGGCCAGTTAGCTTGTGCTGGTTCGCATTCGGCTGTGATGAGTGAGTCTGCCGTGTCTAAAGCCGTATTTACCTTGCGGAAATATTTTGGTGAAGATCATGCAGAGCTGATTGAAACAATTCCTCGAAAAGGATACCGACTTAATATTGCCCCGCCAAAAGCCAGCTGGATACAAAGGTCAAACAAATATCGTAAACACGCACTTTATAGTGTGTTGATGATGCTGTTGGTGACGACCATTTCGGTTGCTGCAATGCATAAATACATCTTATTTAAACCTGCAGAAACACCGATTAAAAACTCCAGAACGGTCACACTAATAAATAATCAAGATATTGAGCTAACCTGGCTGGAGTCACCAACAATAACCATGCAGCAAGATATTCCGGTTGAACAACGGATCATAGCAGCGCTCAATCAATGTCATTATTTGCCCTGGTCACAAGTATTTCTTGCATACTCTAATGACATGCAGGTCTTCAATATATCCATGGCAGGCCGCAAGCAGAATGGCGATTCACTCATGCGAAATATTAAAACCAGTGACTTCAGTTTAAGTCCCAATTTTATCTCTGAAAAATGGTTAGACGAGGTATCACTCTGTGACTAATCGAATTCTAATTGGACTCATCAGCGCCCTACTCGTGCTGATTAGTATCTTCATTACCTATCAGCATATTAAAGCTACTGAAGTTCATATGGCACTATCTTGTCGAAATGAATTAGTGGCAACAAACCCTAGCACCCAAATGATTGAACACCATTCACTTATTGCTGATTTCACTTTACAAAAGCGCTCCGCAAGCATTAGCTATCGTTATTTCACTATCGATGGGACACCGATTGCGACACTGCATTTAAGTGGCGATATTCTTAGTGCCTATAAAGAAAAAGATATCTACGTGTTAAATTTATCCCACAGTGAATTAATCCGACATAACAGTGATCTTGAACTGCCATTGCATGCGAGTCATTTAAAAGCGTTTGCCAAAAGAAATATCGCCAAAGAAGGTGTTTATAACTTCACGATACAAATCGCCAAACGAAACACAGAACAAAGTACGGTGTTGTTGTATTTTTTACCTAGCACCAATATTTGCGCCTGTAGCTTGGTTGAAATGGGTTAAAATCATCATATTCTGAATGAAGCTAATAATTAGCATTATATAACCAAAAGGATTGATGGGATTCCTTACGAAAGGCTGTAGTGCGGTTAGATAGTCATCATTAAACCGTTAATCAAACATGACCATCGGTCACAATGCTACAAAATCTAACAAAAACAAAGCTATAAACCTCTTATTATCATAAGCACGGCACAGTAAAAAAACGCCATAACTGTTATTATCATATATTTACAGGGTTAGATTAACCCAAATAATAACAATGTGTTACAGGATAGATGTGTCTTATATAATTACAAATAAAACCACAAAGAACTTTTTGAGGTATTTACCTCTTTGCGTTGCTGCTGCATTTGCATCATCAGCCCATGCTAACAATCACAGTTTTGATGCGCGTTCACATGCCATGGGCGGTGTGGGCGTCAGTACCGCTGATTTTCTCACTGCGCCTTTCCATAACCCTGCATTAACTGCACGCTTTAATGAAGACGACGGTGTCGCATTGCTCATTCCCTCTCTTGGAGCCCATGTCAATGATCCCACTGATACCATTGAAAATGTAGAGGACTTCTCAGATATCTACGATCAGTTTAAATCATTAACCAACCCAACTGAAGCTGATGCTCAAGTAGTCATTGATCAACTCAAAGTGATACAAGGCAACTACGCTCAAGTACAGGTAGGCACTCAATTGGCTATAGCCATTCCCAACAAATCCCTTTCGGTAAACTTATTTGCACAAGTCTATGCAGATGCATTGGTGTTTGCTGATATTGCCGATGAGGATTTAGACCCAAGCAATATCATTAACCAAGATTTGAACTCTCAAGCGTTAACCATGGGCGTTGTAGTATCAGAGATTGGTGTAAGCTTGGCAAAATCCTATAAGCTCGCAACCGGTGAAATATATTACGGCGTATCGCCGAAGTATCAAACGGTAAACACCATCAATTATATTGCTGACATCGAAAATTTTGAATTTGATGATTGGGATGACGATCGCTATCAAAATGATCAAGGGAATATGAACCTTGATTTGGGTGTAGCTTATCAGCATAACGCTGGGTTTGGTTTTGGCTTTGTTGCCAAAAACCTAATAAAAAATACTTATGACACAGAAGTGATTGAAGGTGTCTATGGCCAATATGACATCAGCCCTATTTATACCGTGAGTGCGAATTATCAAACCCGTTATATGACCGCTGCTATTGATATTCAGCTCAATGAAGCTGAAGGTTATAGCCGTTTAGAAGGTACTTCAAACCCGTTTGATACCGACAATGACAACCAACAAATTGCCGCGATTGGCATTGAATTTGTACCTGCAAGTTGGGTTAAACTACGCACCGGCTATCAAAAGGATTTAAGCAATAATAGTGACGACAGCATGACTGCCGGTTTAGGTTTAGCAGTGGCAAACACCTTTAACATTGATTTATCAGCTAGCTACAGTGACGAGAATAATATGGGCGTCGCTTTTCAAACCAGCTTCAATTTTTAGCTTTAACGTGTGAGAGTAAAAAATAAGGCTGCCACTCTGGCAGCCTTATAACTCTTTGCACTTTTGCTCTCTCAGTATCTTTTAAAGATGCCAATAGCGCTTATCTCACTTAATCGATTGTCTCTACATGCTTACAATTACTGCTTTGTAGCTTTTAGCACCGCAATTGCACCATCAAAATCATAATTATTAATTTCAATTTCTAACTGCTTCAACTGATTCTTCGACAAGCCAATAACCTGTGGTGATGTTAATGATTCAATAATCGATAACGCCTCGGTATCATTTTGCTCAAGTGCAGCCATTAATGATTCGAATATGGCCTCATCGACAGCTTCAATACCAGGCTCAGTATTATTCGTAGTGTTATCCCCTATTTTATCGACAGTGTTATCAAGGAGTATGGGTATCAATTGACGGGTTAAATTACCCATCGCCATTTGCAATTCATTTAAATCACTTTTTAGCGCATCAATATCTGCTACTTCAATAGCTGTTTCTTCAATTGAGCTAGCCGCTTTCTGTATCACATGAACCCGAGTTTCAGCTAAGCCACATAGTTGGTATATCTGGGTGAAATGTAAATTCCCAGACACTCCTTTTAAGGTATGAATATAATGATCCAGCTCGTTTATTTTATCGCTATCCACATGATTTTTTCTCACTGGCTCGCTTGTACTCGAAGCACTGTTACTAGAGTCACTGTTACTAGAATCACTGCCACTAGAATCGCTAGGCTCAACAAACGGAATGACCGTATCACTGTATGATTGGATAAATTTACGCGTCAACTTGAGATACAGTTTTTCATTGCCCATTAAGGCTTTTATCCCGCCGACCGCATCAATCTCTGTAATTGCTGATAGTTGTGAAATCAAATGTCTCTGATCATCAACCAGTTCATCAACCCGTTTACCAACTAGAGTAACCTCTGCTGAAGGTTGCTGCTGTGTCGAGCTGTCTTTAGGGCTTATCCAGTTAGCCATCGTCTCAAACATGTCATCAATAACAATAGGCTTACCGATTAAATCATCCATGCCACAATCCAATACTTTCTGTTTATCGCCAGACATCACATTCGCAGTCATGGCGATAATTGGCAATGTAGTTTGCGCTAATTGATCGCGGATATATTGGGTCGCTTCATAGCCATCCATAACGGGCATTTGGCAATCCATTAACACACCATCAAATTGCTGGGCCGTTAACTTATCAATAGCTTCTTGGCCATTGTTTGCCACCTCTACCGTCATACCATTTGTGACAAGTAACTCGACAGCCAATTCCTGGTTAATAAGGTTATCCTCAACCAGCAAAATATGTGCTCCAGCTAATTTTTGAATATTAAGATCATGCATATCATTATTCATTTTCAGACGAGTACGCTTAGAGGGCTCTTTGTCATATAGCGAGATAATTTCATCGTATAGAGTTGAGTTAGTAAACGGCTTACTAAGGATCTGATTGATCGGTAATTGGTAGGCCTCAGCCTCTGATTGCACATCCTCAACCACGCTAGATGTCATGATAATAATCTTAGTTTTCGTATCAACAATTTGTAATAGTTGCTGATATTGAATAACACTTTCATGGTGTGGCAAGTTCCAATCAAAGAAAATAATCTCAATAGGCAGGTCAGAATTTAACGCAGCAAGATACGCTGCTTCAATATCGGTAAATGCATCCACACTACTAGGTTGATACTGTAAGCTTTCTAATTGCTTACTCACAATCGCACGAACAGTCGGGCTGTCGTCATACAGCAGCACGGCTTTGTTTTGAATATGAGACGGCACGATTTTATCAGAAACGCGTAAATCACTTTGCTCAACCTCTATTTCAAAACTAAACACCGAGCCATGACCTAATTGACTGCTTACAGCTATTTCACCAGCCATTAAGTTGACTAATTGCTTACAAATAGCTAATCCAAGGCCTGTACCACCATATTGACGAGTAGTTGAGGTATCGGCTTGCGAGAATGACTTAAATAATTTGTGCTGCTGCGCTTCACTTATGCCGATGCCATCGTCAGCAACTTCAAATCTTAACTTCAACATTTTGTTGTTTTGAGAGACGAATATAATCGATAAGCTGATTTCGCCACTCTCAGTAAATTTAACGGCATTCGCCCCTAAGTTCACCAAGATCTGGTTAATACGCAATTGATCTCCCTTCAAATAACTGGGGATGTTGTCATCAAGGTTTATCAGTAACTCGAGGCCTTTCTCTTGTGCTTTACCGCCAATAAGGACTTTAAACTCATCTAATAAATCTTCTAACACAAAATCTCTAGATTCAATCTCTAACTTGCCCGCTTCAATTTTTGAGAAGTCCAAAATATCATTAATAATCAACAGTAATGATTGCGCTGAATGATGCACTTTGGTGATGTAATTATGCTGTTTTTTAGACAGTTCAGTGGTTAATGCGAGATAACTCATGCCAATAATGGCATTCATCGGGGTTCTGATCTCATGGCTCATGTTGGCCAAAAAGTCAGATTTAGCTTGGTTAGCTTTCACTGCCTCTTCACCGCTTTGCTTGAGCGATTCCGACAACTCCACTAATGAGTGCTGAGATTTACGAATTAAAAAGGCCAGCATCAGGATAGAAAGAATAAATATGATACCCGCATAGGTCATGTAATCAGCCAAGTTTCTGGCTTGAGTCATCTCATTAAAGCGAAATTCTCGTAAAGTTGATAAAATATTATCTGCTGATAATGCCGAGCTCACCATGCCTTTTGAGATACCGTCAAGCTTAGCGGTGACAATGACCACCTTTCTAAAATTATCGAGATAGGATGCAATATTAGGGTACACCGTCTTGAAGACTTCTTTTTCATCATCTTCAATTAACATGCTTTGAATTTTTTGAGTGCGATAAAGTGCCCCTTCAAGTAACGATACAACCTGCTGTGCCAGATACTCTTTTGCTTCTATTGTGCGCGACAACGAAAAATCCCTATCGGCCTGCCTAGCATCATTAATATTTTGGGTCAGTAAAGTCACCTCTTCAGATAACTCCAATCGATTAGCCATCACTTGTTGTTTCTGACTGACTTTTTCTTGCTCGACACTCAGCAATGTCATTTTATGACTGCGTAAATCTAACGCCAGTTGCCCAAGCGCGGCTGAACTGATGGCTAAACTTCTGACGATTGGATTTTCAAAGTTAATTTGATCTGCATCTCGTAGCGCTTTAAGTTGCAGTAATGACTCTTGATAATGCAATTCTGCACTTTGTAATTTAGATAATAATAACCGACTATCAGCATTATCAACCTGATAGGTTAACTGGTTAATATAACGATTCAGCATGCTCAGTCTTTCAAATGCGCTGTCATAATCACGTTGATTTCTAAACAGCATAAAATCTTTGCCATAGCTTCGAATTGATTCGATTATCACTGATATTTCATAGGAAACGGCTGAGTTGTCAGTAATGGTGCGAATTTTTTCGCGGTAATTACTGACCTTCTCTTTATCATAGTTAATGTATTTAGTTTGCAAACTTTGCAAGGCATTAGCACTTGATGTGGCTTTACTTGCTTCCTCTACCATTTTGAAACGAGATAATTTTTTCTCTTTCGTCAGCGCCACATAACGCTCAAAGCCCAATTCATAGCTTTTAATTAATGTTGTTAATTCAGCCGTTTTAGCGCTGGTATCCACATAATCGATATTATGAAAACTCTCTACTATGCTAAGTGATTTTTTGATATTTTTTTCAGCTTCCTTTGCTTGCTCTGGCAAATTATCACGTGTAAATGAAAGCTCGTTGAGTCTCGCCCTATCTAAAGCAAGCAGTAATTGTCCAGCACTGGTGTAGCGGTCAATTGAAATGAATAGCTGATTCATGCCTCCCCATGCCGAAAAACCCGCGATAAAGAGCAGTATAATAGCGGCAATAAAACCAAACATAATTCTACGAGAGCGGTTTAAGATGCTACTAGAGTTTGCTTGAGGAGATATTAATGGCATTTTAACTTCCGTAAACCTTGAGTGATGTATTAACGTTGAAGAAAATAACTTTCATCAGAAAATGAAGATTTAACATCTAATATGCGTGGAATCAGCTTCATAAAAATAGGCACTAATTGCGGGTCAAAGTGTTTACCAGCTTGCTCTTCAATCAATTGGCATGCATCTTCAACACTCCAGGCTTTCTTATAGGGTCGTTCACTGGTTAACGCATCAAATACATCGGCGATGGCTACGATTCTGCCAGAAAGAGGAATGTCAGTTCCGCTTAAGCCATTAGGGTAACCGCTGCCATCCCATTTTTCGTGATGGGTAATCGCGACTTCTCGGGCTAACTCAAGTAAATCAGAACTATTGCCGCCTAATATTTTAAAACCATATTCTGAATGCCGTTGCATTTCTTTCCATTCATCAGCGTCCAGCTTTCCTGGCTTACACAAAATATGTTCTGCAATCCCAATCTTACCGATATCATGCATTGGCGCTGCACTAAACAATAAGTCACACCATTCAGAATTAGCTCCATAAGCTTCTGCAAGAAGTTTGCTATAGCGGCTCATTCTGACAACATGCATACCCGTTTCGTTATCTTTATATTCAGCCGCACGGCCTAAGCAATTAACGATTTCAAGCTGACTTTGATGAATGTTATTGGTGCGAATTTTAACTTCTTTTTCCAGCTCACGCTGTTGAGAATACAATGCTAAATGGGTTTTGATTCTGGCGTATACTATAGAGGGGCTTATAGGTTTAGTGATGTAATCCACTGCGCCCATGTTAAAGCCTTTTTCTTCATCAACCGTTTCAGACTTGGCAGTGACAAATATGATTGGAATGTTGGCCGTTTTAGGGTTGTTTTTTAGATAGTGGCAGACGGTATATCCATCCATGACCGGCATCATGATATCCAGTAAAATAAGGTCTGGCGTCGGTGTTGCCTCAGCAATACTAATAGCTTTAGCCCCTGACGTGGCAGCTTTCACTCGATAAGTGGGAGAAAGAAGCTCTGAGAGTATTTGAATATTTGCTGGTGTATCATCAACCACCAAAATCGTCATTTTTTCATCTAGCATCATAAAATCCATTCTAATATGTGAGCCATATTCTTATTTATATCGATATAACTAAAAATCAAGATTTGGGATTACAGCAATATCTTTAGAACCAGTCGCTCCACTTCGTTTAATCAATATAGCAGATGCAAACCTCAACAGCCAAGCAACCTAATTGACTGATATTTATAAATTATGACTAACAATAAACTTCACTGCCAATACTAATGAATATCGTAACGGTAGCCATCATAAATAATCGTATTTTGCGCTGATTTACTGCCTTTGCAGGCATGAAAAAGGAGCCCTAAAGCTCCTTTGATTTAGCACAATTATCTATCGTTCCTGCTGAAGCGTTATTTATCAGAATTGGTTGACCCAATTTTATGAATCGCCAAATCTGCACCAATAAATTCATCTTCCTGACTTAGACGCAGGCTAGAAACTTTGTTAACGATACCGTATACAATCACACCGCCAACTATCGCGACAACGACACCCGCAACCGTACCAACAACTTGCGACATCAGGCTTACGCCGCCTAGTCCACCCAATGCTTGCTGACCGAAAATACCTGCAGCAACACCGCCCCAAACACCACATAAACCATGTAATGGCCACACACCTAATACATCATCAATTTTAGCGCTGCGTTGTAACCGGGTATACACCAACACAAATAATCCACCAGCAACTCCGCCGACAACGAATGCCCCAACAGGGTGCATTAAGTCGGAACCCGCACAAACCGCAACTAAACCCGCAAGTGGTCCGTTATGAATAAAACCTGGGTCATTTTTACCGACTACTAACGCCACAATTGTACCGCCAACCATCGCCATTAAACTGTTTACAGCTACTAAACCACTCACGGCATCAAGCGTTTGAGCTGACATGACATTAAAGCCAAACCAACCGACAATCAGTATCCACGAACCTAACGCAAGAAACGGAATATTAGATGGCGCAAACGCGATACCCGGTTTACGACCTTGACGAGACCCTAAGAAGTATATAGCCACCAGCGCTAACCAACCGCCCATGCCATGGACGACGACTGAACCCGCAAAATCATGGAACTCAGCACCGAAAGTCGTATTTAACCAAGCCTGGAAACCATAATTACCATTCCAAATAATGCCTTCAAATAAGGGGTAAACAAATGCCACGATGAGTGCAGAGGCAAATAAGAAGGGTCTAAAGCTGCCGCGTTCAGCAACACCGCCAGACACAATGGCTGGAATGGCTGCGGCGAAAGTGAGTAAGAAGAAGAACTTCACTAACTCATAGCCATTGTTGGCAGTCAGTGCATCTGCACTAACAAAGAAGTTACTGCCATAAGCTATTTGATAACCAATGACGAAATACGCAACGGCAGAAAAAGCAAAGTCAGTGAGAATTTTAACCAAAGCATTCACTTGGTTTTTATGTCTAACAGTACCGACTTCTAAAAATGCAAAACCCGCATGCATTGCAAGCACCATAATGGCACCCAGTAAGATAAACAAGCTATCTGCACTCTGTGCAATGACGCCAATCGCATCACTAATATTGTCCATGCTTTACCCATAAATTATTATTTTATTAAATTCATGAGCTTACAAAAGCAAGAATTATTCCGATGTTACTAGTTTGTTATTGAGTTATGCCCTAAATAAGCGCAAAGTCCTGATGCTAAACATGAAAATTAAAAATATTTGAACCACAAAAGTGCGCACCTTAATCAACTAATCACTATAAAGCATAAAATAATCGATTATGCTGCACTGTTTTAACTCGCAAACAGACCGCCTTGCTACAAGTTGGTGCAAGGCAAAATCAACTCCAATGGTAATTATTAGTTTTTGGATAATGTTAAATATTGTTTGTCGCTATACCCCCCTCAATAACCCACATTGACTTAATCCCTTTCCAAACATTACCTTGAAGTTTAATCCTAAAATTGTTAACTCGATCAAAATATAACCCCAATAATGGGAATAGACTGATCACTACAACATTTGGTTAATTAGCCAAATGACCAAGTGATAATGTCTACTATCAATAGACATATAGCATGGATGACATGACAAGCTAGATAGGAAACTAATGACAGAGCCAGATCTAAATAGGCTAAATGCCCGTTCTACAATTCTAAAAGCATTAGCCCATCCAACGCGATTATGGTTGCTAGAACAATTACAGCAACAAGATCTTAGCGTCCTTGAGCTCACTCGTGGCGTTAATGCCGATATTTCAACGGTGTCTAAACACTTATCAGTATTGAAACAAGTAGGGATTATTAGCAATCGTCGCGAAGGTAAGCAGGTTTTTTATAGCTTAGAGACACCCTGTCTGTTGAACATGTTTAGCTGTGTCGAAACAGTATTAGAAAAAAATGCTCTCGCCCATGCAGCTTTAGTTAAACCATCCTCTGAAACCTCAAGTAGGGAATAACATGAAAATTGAAATATTGGGTAGCGGTTGTAAAAAATGCTCTAATTTGGCCGCAGATGTTGAACAAGTGGCTCATGAGCTATCAATGGAATTTACGATTGAAAAAGTCACTGACATGGCAATAATTCTTGAATACGGTGTGATGTCAACCCCAGCAATTGCCATAGACGGTAATGTGGTCGCAGCGGGCGCGGTTCCCTCTCATGCTGAAATTAAACAACTATTGAACCAAGCCAGTAAGGCTTAATGTAACTGAAATAACTAACAACTTGCGATTCAAAGAGGTCCAATTAACTGGTTTTTAATAGCGAGATATAAGGCTTATGACTATTTAAAAATCATCCTTATTACTAGTGAGGTAAACCAATGTTAATTTGGTTCTCTGTATTTGCCGATTGGCTAGTTTATGATTTATTAAGGCTATCAAACCAAACACAACTCGGCCAAGCCGTTCACTTTTTTGTTGAAGACACCAGCAAGATTTTTGCATTACTTATTGTGATGATTTACGTAATTGGCTTTTTGCGTGCATCATTAAATGTCGAACGAGTACGACAGTATTTGGCAGGAAAACCTAAAATCATCGGCTACGGTTTAGGTGCGGGTTTTGGTGCTATCACTCCTTTTTGCTCTTGCTCAAGTATTCCGGTATTTCTAGGCTTTACCTCTGCGGGGATCCCTATCGGCATCACCATGGCTTTTTTACTGACTTCTCCACTCATTAATGAAGTCGCCATTTTATTGTTATTTAGCCTACTGGGGTTAAAAGTCACCCTGCTATATTTATTAACGGGCGTCACTATCGGTATGTTAGGTGGCGCATTACTTGATCTTTTAAAAGCTGAACGTTGGCTTCAGCCATTAGCAGCAAAAGCTTACGCAATGGGTCAACAGCACTCTCCTCGTGAGACCTTAGCTAAACAATCGCAGTCAACAAGCATAACTTGGCAACAACGACATCAATTTGCTAAATCTGAAACAAGTGAAATTTTTAGCCGAGTGTGGAAGTGGGTCATTATTGGTGTTGGATTAGGGGCCGCTCTTCATGGATTTGTTCCTGCAGGCTGGCTAGAAGCTAATTTAGGTGACGGTCAATGGTGGACTGTACCACTAGCCGTTTTAATGGGGATCCCACTTTATGCTAATGCCACAGGCGTAATCCCGGTGTTAGAAAGTTTACTATTGCAAGGTGTACCATTAGGCACAACGTTGGCATTTTGCATGAGCACTGTAGCAGCCAGTTTTCCTGAGTTTGTAATGCTAAAACAAGTGATGCAATGGAAATTGTTAGCACTATTATTCTCCATATTACTAGCGTCGTTTACACTAATGGGCTGGATACTTAACCTTGTCGGCTACTAATACCATACGATATGTGCGTAATAATATGTGTCACTAAAGCCTTCGAATGTCTACCTCAGGCGAATTAGCCACTAGCTGATGATTATCTCAACATTACCACTCAACTAAAGAGATATTTTTGTTAAGTTGATCAAAAAATTATTTGAAAGCTCGCCCATAGTCAAAGATCATAATGCTATAGTGATTATAGTTTCAAAATAATGAATCTTAATAAATTTCAGTTCATCCATTGAGGGTTATCTATGCTAAATGAGAATCACGCACTTATTTTCGACTTCCCAGAATTTAAACAAGACATTGTAGATTTGACACACAAAGACGAAGCTTTCAAAAATCTATCGAAGCAGTATCATTTATTGGATTATGAAATTCGTCAGTTAGAAGTAGCAGGCAGTCCTACTGATGACGAACATATGCATCAGCTGAAAGTAAATCGCGCCAATATGAAAGATGATTTATTCCATCAATTACAAGCCCACAAAAACGAATCTGTGGCGTAAAAGATTAAGCTAAATGGCCAGGATTTATTAGCTAAGAACTGGCCATTTATTTTAATGTCTACTGCAATATCCTCTAAGACATACTCTCGATCGACTGTTATTAACTGAAGTAACTAACTGAAGTAACTAACTGAAGTAACTAACTGAAGTAACTCACTAATGTTGCGAACTGCAGAGAATCACTTTTACGACTCGCAGCAGCAAAATCTTAAACAATCCATATTACAGCTGGGTAAATTGTCGGATCAAATTATGATAAACGTTATGAAGTTTATTGAGCTCTTCACGATCAGTCTTACCTTGATTGATCAATGACTGAATACTTTGATCAAGCTGATACAAATTCTGTCGTAAACTCCCATCAGCCACCATGCTTTGCATCCATGTTATCGCAGCAATTCGCTCACCACGCGTCACCGCAGTGACCTTATGTAAGCTACTAGATGGGTACAATACGCTGTAACCCGCTGGTAATTTTATTTGTTGATCGCCAAATTCTGTCGAGATGATCAATTCCCCACCGTCATATTCATCAGGCTCACTTAAAAAAGTAGTCATCGACATATCACTGCGGATCACATCAGCGGTGCCTGGCACCCTCATAACTGCAGCATCAACATGAAAACCATATTCTTCAGTCTCTGAATAACGATTGAAGCAAGGCGGAAAAATTTTATGGGGTAAGGCCGCCGAAACGACCTTGGGGTTATGACCAATTTGCGCCAACAGCTGATTAGCTAGTTGGCGAACCACATCTTGATTAGCATCGGCTTGAGTGTTATTTTTTACTGACGCCGCCATGCCCATGGCGGTTTGTTTACCATCTAGCCATGGTGCATCAGCTAATTGCTGTCTGAATAAACTCACTTCTTCAGCAGTCAATATTTTCTCAATAACAATCATTACGATACCTTTATTTAAAATTCATATGTCGCGGTTAAATTAGCATTTCTTGCATCACCCAGGTACATAAATGACCCTGAACGATATGCTGCAGTCCAGTACTCTTCATCTAATACATTGCCAACATTAACGCGGAAGGTTAAGTCCTCTGTAGCATTGTAATTCGCGAATAAACTCACCACTTGGTAAGCGGGTACTTCTATGCTGTAACGGCTATTTTCAGTATCATATCCGGCTGCAGTATCAGGTTGTCCACCGTACATTTTACCTTGATAAGTGTAACCACCACCAATGACGAACATGTCATTAATTTCGTAACGTAGTTGTAAATAGGCACTTTCGTCAGCAAAGTTACTCAGTTTTTTACCTATGTAGTCTTCATTAAATGATTCGAGTATTTCAGAGTCCATTAACGACGCCGATAATTGAATACTTAACGCCTCAGTGATATTACCCACCATGCCAATTTCAATCCCTTCGACACGGTTTTTACCGGTATTGAGGCTACCTAAGGTTGAATAGCTATCACCGACACTTTCCATTACATCATCTTTAGTGATTTGGAATATCGAGGCAGAAAACATCACGCTATCGTCAAACAGCATCCATTTAGTACCAAGCTCAATATTCTCAACCAATTCAGGATCCGCTGCCAGTACTTGCTCAGGTGTGCCACAAAGTCCACCATAACCACAACTTGCGCCAAGGTCTGACTCACCGCCATTGATGTTAGTCGCCGTGCTGTAGCTGGCGTATATATTGCCTGCTTCTGTCAGGCTATACACTAAGCCAACATGGCCGTTATACATGCTGTCGGAATAGTCATATAAAATATCACCATTACGGCTACTTGAAGTGTCATTGGTGTAATCAAAGCTATCTTGTCTGAAGCCGAAAAAGAGTTCTACCTCTTCGGTGATTGCCACGGTATCCATGAAGTAAGCCGAGATGGTTTCGATATTATATATCGCATCAGATGCCCCTTTTGAATAAGTACGGCCCATCAGTTGATCGATATTATCAACTTCATCGCCATTACCATCAACAATACAATAAGCACCAGACTCGCCTCGGCGGCCATCGACAATACAGTTAGTGGCGTTATTATTGACGATATCATAAACGCCGTTATCCACTGATTCATCGGTATATTCGAGTCCAAATACCCACTTATTCTCCATACCTAAAATATCGGTATTCCAGAATAAGTTGAACTGAGTACTCCAGTATTCAACATCTTGGCGTCCTTGATGGGTGCTAATAGTTAAGGTTTCAGCCCCCGGCGCGTCAAGATCACTCGCAGCACGGTTAGTGCCACTCATACCCGTGGTAATGTAGCCATTTTCAGTGCGACCAATACGGGTGGCATTATAAAAACTTAAACTATCTGAAATCTCATATTCTGTGCGCAAGGTAAACGTGCTGACATCAGAGCTGAGAAAGTCAGAATCTTGAGCATAAACTGGAATATCTTCGATAGGCTTGCGAGTATCTTGGTCAAAGTAGCTACCTAAATCAGCCACATCATCGGCTTTCATGTAGTAACCATCGGCGATAAATGACAAGTCATCTGTCGCTTCATACACCAGTGATAACTGGGCGCCATTTCTTTCTGAGCTAATGCCTTCACGACCCGGCTTATCTTCATCGGCAATCAGGCCGTTAATTCGTAGCGCGACCTCTTCAGTTAACGGCACGTTATAATCAACCGTAAAACGGGTATGGTCATCGGTGCCCACAGCAGCATCAACACGACCAAAGTTATAAGCAGTCGAGGCTTTTTTGGTGACACTGTTCACTGCACCACCTGATGAACCGCGTCCAGCAAAGGTTGAACTTGGGCCTTTAGTAATTTCAACTTGTTCGGTGGCAAAACTTTCACGGGTGGTCATACCCGGATCGCGCAAACCATCAACAAACACATCACTGCGGGCTTCGTGACCACGAATAATATAACGATCGCCAAAAGCATTGCCGTTTTCGCCCGTTCCCAAGGTCACACCCGCTTGAGTAGATAAAATATCTTTTAAATCGGTTAAGCCAGATTCTTGAATTTGATCTTGAGTCAGTACCGTGATCATTTGTGGCGTATCAACCAGATCCGCAACGCGGCGTTTATCACCTGAAGTGTCATAGAAATAGACAGAACTTTTCACACCATGAATTTGAATGCGTTCGATGGCTTCTTTTGAGGTTGCAGATTGGCATTCAACGCCGCTTTCTTTATCACAGACTTCATTTTTTTCATCAGCCGCATGCAGAGGCGCACTACTAAAAACCAGTGCGGTAGCAACCGCTTTAGCACCTAATAATAATGATGTTTGATGGCGAGATTTCATGTTGTAAACAATCCTTTTGTTAGAACAAGCTAAATTAGGTTGCGAACTCTAACAAAGATCTAACACGAATGTAAATAAAAACCATTACTATTTACATTCATTGAATTAAGGATTGAAATTATGAAATATGGCATCAGCTCAACTTATTTTGTTGTGACAAACATCTTATCTACCACTGATTATATTTATGGATATCGTTCTCTTATAGCAGTCTTACCTGGCTCCAATATCGTCGCAAAATCTTAAAAATCAGTCTTTCTTCTATTTCATTAGTGGCCTAATGAATTCGTTACACTTTTACAGAAAAATAATAAATATCACGGTTCAAAAATCACTGAGAACCTGCATGGATACTAGCAAGTCTACTATTCATAACTATACTTTTGGGGTCAAATTTCTTACACCTTATGGAGAGTATAAAATGAAACATATTATCGGAGTTATCGGATTATGTTGTTTACTCTTTGCTGTTTCTTCTCAAGCTGAACTTGAGATCTATAAAGATTATGACCTTGGAAAAGACATTACTTCAATGACAACAGTACGAATAGACCCAAACATGGAAGATGTGTATTTAGAAGGATTACGAGAGAGTTGGGTTAAAGCGGTTCGATTACAAAAAGAGCTCGGTTTTATTAAAGACTGGAAAATTTATGCCAGTGAATTACCCCAAAGTGGCGACTTTAATATGGTGCTAATGGTGATGTTTGAGAACAGCGCTGACTTAGAACCTAATCAGGAAAAATACAAAACCTTTATGAAAAGTTGGGGCCAAGCCAACCAAGACAACAGCCGAAAAATTACCAAAACATATCCCGATGTAAGGACATTAACAGGAGAGTACAGATTAAGAGAAATCATCATCAAGTAGGTAATAATCGACAGAATAGACAATTCATCATAGTTAAACCCCCTCACACTTAGTTGATACCCTTTTAAGTGTGAGGGATCTGGTTTCACTCAATCACCTTCTTAAATCCAAATCTAGCAGACCAATGTTCATTGGCTCATTTTTCATTTAATAGCTGTGCATTTAATAGCGGCTCGTTTAATAGCTGTTCGTTTAAATGCTGTTTTTTAAAATGCTGTTCTTTTAAATTTAGTGCATTGAAATGTTTTCCAACCTAATCAGGTCTCCTTATCCAGATACCATTATTTGTGTTTGCCGCTATTGCCTTTGTCGCAAATAGTGCATAAATCAATAACAAGGATTTAGGATGAAAAAGCTGACTTACCTGCTACTCGCGTTGGCCATGATGGGCTGTACCAGCATAAGTGACCAACCGATTTTTAATCAGCAAGGTTATGCTGTCAGTGGCTATGATGTCGTTGCATATTTTGCAGATAACAAAGCCGTTAAGGGCAGTACAGACTTCACAAGTGAATACCAAGGCACTCAATGGTTGTTTGCCAGTAAACTACATCAAGCCCAATTTGAGCAATCGCCACAGCAATATATCCCGCAGTATGGTGGCTATTGCGCATACGCCATGAGCAGTGGTTTTGTCGTCAGTAGTGACCCGAATGCATTTACCGTTTTTGAAGACAAACTTTACCTAAACTACAGTCTAAGTGTGAGAGAAAATTGGCTGGAAAATAAACACCAATTTATTAAAGAAGCCGATGAGCATTGGCTTGAAAAGAATAAATGATATTTATCGTTTTATTGAGTCTGCGGTACTGAGCGTAAGATTATTCAATCTAAATGACTGAGCATAAGTAACTGGACATAAGTAACTGGGCGATTCAGTATTTAACTTGCTTGAACCTATATCCCTTATAAAACAAAAAAGCCTTGAGCGTATTTACGTTCAAGGCTTTATAACAGCTAACAAATGGCTATTTAATTTGCGACTGTAACCAGTTAATCAATTCGTTAGAGGTTTTAAGTGCATATTCTTTTTTTACCAACTTGCCCGCGGGATCAAAAAGTAACATTTCTGCTGATTTCACCCGATATTTAGCGATGAACTGATCACCCTCTGGCGTTCCCATTCTGGCAATAAGGAAGAAAGCTTGATCATTAAGCTGTTCCCGAGCGGCATTCATTTGCTCTGTTTGGCTATTACTCACGGCAAGGTTAGGATCATAAACAAATACTAACGCAGGTTTACCGGTGCCAACTTGCTCATGGGATGTTTTAAAGCCTTTTGGCAAGACATTGAACACCACTGCAGCTAATATTGCTATGGCAGCTATCACGCCTAAAACCACCCAAGGCTTGCGACGAGAAGAATCTGAACTATGGTTGTCTTTGATAACAAAGCCCTCTTTAAAATGTTGAATGCATCACACATTATGCATGATGTTTAATAAATGCCGCGTTCTACAAAAGTGTCTTATTATAATAAACTTAACTGAGTTTTATCTTAAAATACCAGGGCTCAGCTAACGATAAGATAGAGAAGTAATAAGTCCTTAATATATTTAAATAATCATACAAAACTGCCGGAGTAAAAGCTTGTTTTAATTGCAAATCCTTATTCCCTAAACTCTTTAAGAACCAGCACTGACTCCCTTCTCAAGCGAGTGAAATCTGTGTTGAGGATTGCTTTAATTTCAGCTCCCTCAATTCAGCTTTTAGTTTTTCGACGTCATCCAATAACGGCATCACAATATCCCATCGGTGTGTTTTAGCATTCCTTTATATGGCTTATTGTACTGTGATATTTTATGAAGGGAAGCAGTTGATTTTATGCATCAAAATCATGATTAAAGACCTTTCCTCTCAAAATGATATTTATGATTGCGGTTCAGATATACGCCAAAGCGGTTCAAGCAATACGGTGAAACCTGAGATATGGCCAATATAGCTAAGTGGCTTAGCTTGTTGGCGAAGTGAGACAAAATCACCCTGCTGATATTGTTGGTGCGCCAGCGCCGATGACCAATAACTGAGCACGACATGTTGAGTGCTATTTTGCCAAACATCTCCCCCAATAAACCCCGTTTGACGTATCATCCCAGGATTCCAAATGTGTTGCTGATTAGCCATAAATGCCTGTTTATCAGTAACATCATCACAATAAGCAATCCGCAGTATTCCCGTATTAGGGAACTTATCTTGGTCATGGTGAATAGGCATAACATGGCTTAAACGATTAACGCTACAGTTCAAATAAGTCGATACCTGCTGATTTTGCTCAATAATGTCATCATGAACCGTCGCCATAAATAAGGCTAAATCCTGCTCTGTGCGCCACAAACCGACAATTACCGCTGTCAGTTCTGAATGATTCACATTCTCTTCATCTTGCACCCATCCACCAAACTGCCCCATAAATCCATCACAGGTAGCAGCTGACTTCCAGCCTTGCTGACTATGACAAAAATGCGCTTTTTGATCCTTAGCAACTTTACAGGTAATGATTTTCGCGATGGTCATATTGTGTATCCATACTGTTATGTTCGCTGAATTAACATAATCAAAAATTCGCAAGCGCTGCTAAAAGACCGCTATGAACTATTGATTTAAATAACTTTACTCAGAAGTTTCCCTTATGCTCTGATAGTATACAAATAATATTTACATTGCTGTATGCAATTGCATCTGACAACGTACGTAGATCAATTAATTAGCTCAAACAAAACCACACTCGCTAATAACGCGTTTCCGATATAGCCATAAGCCTAATAAGCTTAGCAGCAGTTATCGCAACATTAACGAGTTGGCAGTTGCCACGAAACGAACACAGAACCAGCCTTACAGGCTTGTGATTAAGTGAACTTTAATCGAGCTGAAGTAGAAGTAAAAAAACCAAAACAAGATTACTTACTGCAGTATTAATGGTTTTTGGTTTTTTTATTATAGTGTGTCGCTAGCTGCTAGTGACACATAACAACTTGCTTAAAGCTACTTGCTACAAGAGCCACAACACACATCACCACCATGTTTAGCAGTTTCAGCTTCTTTCGCTTTAGCATCTGCATTAGTCACTTTACCTTGTTCAGCGTTAGCTGCAACCGGAGCCGAAGTTAACACAGAAGCCTGCTCAACTGACTTTTTAAAGCCAAACATTTTCTTGAAAGATACTGACATAAGAACTCCAAACCATTTAAAGGTGCATTTTAAATAAATGTTATTATTCCCGAGTAATTTAGTCAACTATTAATCCATTAACTTGATTTGATTGAGGTGGGATAAGGAAGGTGTTTTTAAAATAAGACCTAACAGGCACAGTCCTGATGCTTGGACAGTTCCAAGCTCAAAAATATATCCTAATCAGCCATGATGACTGTTGTTAATCACTAGTAGTTTACATATTTAAGTCTACGAAAATACGTTAGGACAACTTACTCTAGCCCTAACTCATAATGCTTGTTATGGCAGGTTAGTGCTTATATCTAAAGGTTTTACTGTCATCTAGTATGTCAATTTTGATCGGTACAATGCCTTGATTAACACTAGCTATTTGTTGGAATGCTTTTTGAGAAAGATCGATAACTCGACCTTTAACAAATGGACCGCGATCATTAATTTTTACATCGACACTTTTATTGTTAGCGGTATTTGTGGCTCTCACAATCGTGCCAAAAGGCAAAGTTTTATGCGCCGCTGTATAGGCTCTCATATTGTATTTCTCACCACTTGCCGTCAATCTGCCGTGATATTGACTACCGTACCAAGAAGCTTGCCCCACTAGCGCATGAGATTTTGAATATTGGTTTGTCTTTGATGCATCGATTGGTGATGTTGATGAACAGCCAGATAACATGGCGAGAAGTAATACTGTAACGGTAAGCTTAAATTTTCTCATTCTATTAACTACTCGCTTTAAAAGTGATATTGCATCTTTTTTTCAGCCTTTAAAGCACTAACGAATGCCTCAATACAGCTAACTAGGCTTAAGGTCGCAGTGTAAATTAGAACACCTAAGCTGTCACCCAACACACCTCCATAGAGAGCGCACAATCACACAAACCCTAACTCATGTTGATTTTTTAAACTTCAAGACCAATCTTTTCTATAATTCATTAGCATAAGTTTGCTCTAACTCACGAAGATATAACGGGTGACAGATCATCGAGCTTGCTAGTGTATGTAAGCGCAGTTACAGTGCATTTCAGCTATTGTTATAAATAATTAACACAATGGGTTTCTAGCGTATTTTATCTGAAGGATTAAGTTTTTATGGAACAAATATTTGAAAAATTAATGTATGCATCGCGCTGGATCATGGCACCAATTTATTTGGGCTTAAGCCTAATCTTATTGGCGTTAGGGTTGAAATTCTTTCAAGAGATTTTTCACATCCTACCCATGGTTTTCGAAATGAAAGAAGTTGACTTGATACTCGTCACCCTGTCGCTTATCGATATCACTTTAGTCGGTGGGCTTATCGTTATGGTGATGTTTTCAGGCTATGAAAACTTCGTCTCACAGCTTGATGTGGGCGAAAACAGTGAAAAACTAAGCTGGCTTGGCAAGATGGATTCTGGCTCACTTAAAAACAAGGTCGCTGCAGCGATTGTCGCCATTTCATCAATTCACCTGCTTAAAGTATTTATGAATGCTGAGAATATTAATAATGACAAAATCATGTGGTATTTACTGATCCACATCACTTTTGTTTTATCAGCCTTTGCGATGGGATATCTGGATAAAATTAGCCGCACAAAATAACCAGGCTAATCTTTAAATAGGGTCAGAACATTTACTCTGACCCTTAAGGAACCGCACTTATTATGGCTATGGCTACAAAATAATCTCAGCGAATACAAATCCGATAATCACCGAGCTAACAATCGTCACTACACCGGGTACCACAAAAGGATGATTAAATACCCACTGGCCAATACGCGTCGATCCTGTGTCATCCATTTCAACTGCCGCCAACAAGGTTGGATAAGTTGGCAATACAAATAAAGCACTGACCGCAGCAAAAGAAGCAATAGCAGCCTCAGGGCTAACCCCTAGCATAAATGCCGATGGCATTAACGCCGCTGTCGTTGCGGCTTGCGAGTACAACAACATGCTCGCTAAAAACAAAATGATCGCCAACATCCACGAGTGCTCTTCTAGCAAGCCACCCGATACCGCTTTAATCTCTTCTAAATGCCCAGCAACAAAGGTGTCGCCTAACCACGCTACGCCCAATACACAAATACACGCACTCATGCCTGATTTAAACGTAGCCGCATTAAGCACCTCTGCAGTATCCACTTTACAAAACAGCGTAATGGCCATGGCTGCCGTTAGCATAAACACCATAATGGCTTCATTTCGCGGCAATGTCGGATTATCGATAAGGCCTACAGCATCACTAATCGCCGTGGCGTAAAACACCACCGCCACAATTGCCACTAGAAAAACCATCACCGAACGCTTAGCACCCGCAGGTAACTCAGTGCTGTTCACCTCACGTTTGCTCACTAAACCCTGAGCTAAACGGTCTTGATAAACTGGGTCATCTTTCAACTCTTTACCCATAAATTGGGCAACAAAGGCGCCGACCATACAAGCAAGAAAGGTAGAGGGAATACAAATCAATAATAAACTGATATAGCCCACCCCTTTGCTTTCAAGCATGCCGCTCATTAGCACGACCGCAGCTGAAATAGGTGAAGCCGTAATCGCAATTTGAGACGCTACAACGGCAATACTTAATGGACGCGAGGGACGAATGCCCTGCTCTTTCGCCACCTCAGCGATAACAGGTAAGGTAGAAAACGCAGTGTGACCCGTACCCGCAAACAGTGTCATGGTATAAGTGACAATCGGGGCTAAAAAAGTAACCTGCTTGGGGTTTCGACGTAGGACACGTTCAGCGATATTCACCAAAAATTCCAAGCCACCAGCAACTTGCATCGCCGCAATAGCCGCGATGACAGACATGATAATCAGAATCACATCAATAGGAATGGTGCCAGGTGTCATACCTAACCCTAGAGTTAACACCAACACACCAAAACCACCAGCAAAGCCAATACCAATGCCGCCTATTCGTGCGCCGATAAAGATGGCAGCTAATACCACCACTAACTCAATTGTTACCATAAATCCTCCCAAGCTATAATTGCGCGCACTTTACTGCAAAACCAATATAAGCAATGGATGATTAAATCAATAAAACCTCAACTAACAGAATAAAAATCCGTAAGTGTTAACTTAAACAGGTTACATTGCTTAAGTTAAAATCCTATCTATTTCAACACTGCTTATGCGTGCATCACTTTAATGAGTACCTCTGGTAAATAAAGAAATGGTTGGCAACAAAAATGGAGTCTCATATGTGAGACAGTATTGGAATTGAATTTGATGTTCAGAGAAGAAGTTTTGCTCAAATCTTGACGAATCCCCAGTTATTCTATTAGCGACGCAGCACCGCTATCCAGCGGCCAAGATTGAGCAAGCTGGCCAGCGAGCCTGCCACGTAGGTCAGCGCCGCCGCTTTGAGGATCTTCTCCGCATGTATTAGGTCACCGTCATGCAGATACTTGCCCTCTTTAAGTATGGGCAACGCCTTGCCATAACTGGCGTCGAACTCCACCGGCAAGGTCACCAGATGCACAATAGTGCTCAACCCCATCGACAGCACGCCGATCAAAATGGTCAACGCGCCAGCCTGCGGTATACGGGTTAGCATGAAGACCACTGGCGCCGCTAACATCATTATACCGGCAATACGCTCACCGGCCATCGCGGTTCTAGCGAGCTTCTGTCTCATCAGAAACAGAGATTCGCCGCGAGAATCCTGTATAGCATGCCCTACCTCGTGGGCGGCTACAGTCACAGCAGTCAGGGAGTGACCGGAATAGTTATCCGGCGTAAGTCGAACAGTCTTAGCGGTGGGGTCATAATGATCGCCGTCGAGCGTCTCTTCAACCTTGACGTTATCCAGGCCAAAACTATCCAGAAGATGACGAGCAAGTTCACCACCGCTACCTTGCTGAAGGTAGCGATCAGTAGGCTGTTGGTACTTGCTCATTATGTGTTTGACCCACAAGCCGGGCAAGAATACGCAGCCCGCAATGATAATAATTAGAATGATCCATAGCATGAAAACCAGTATGCCATAAACCTTGGTATAACTCTCACGGCTTTAACTCAAAGCCATTAACCGTGAATGTGTGTCGTTGCCCCACTTACTCGATTTTTTATGGCACGAAAGAAAAAGTCGTGGCGCTTCGCCCACACCAGACCAAGAGGGAATAACGGCTACTCCCTCTTGGATCTCCTACCCGCTCCGAAGAAGTGTTATTTCCTCACGATTAGAAGTGAATTAGCTACCGCCTCAGATGCGCCATCCATGGCTTAACCGAGGCTATGTTGGCATCCATGCCAACCTCACGCTAATTAACTTCATCGTTTCAGACACTTCCGACGGAGACTATTGAGCCTACAATTTCATTTGAATATTCATCATGACTATTCAATCTACTGAGTTAAATTGAAGAACAAATTACTTATGTAGATGCTGCAGTTTTTCTACATCATCCATCAACTAAACAGCCCTCGATATTGTTAGGCATCGGGGCTTTCATTTTCTTTTACAAGAAGTTCGGTTTAAAGCTTTTAGGCTAGAGACCAACAGAGAATTGCTAAGTAATGAAGTTTTACCTTATTAATAGGAAATCATTCTATAGCTTTCAAACCCAGTTTATGAGTATTATAGTACTGATTATTATCAAGTTATGAATGGATGCTGTTGATAAATGATTCTTAAAACGAAAACCCTGCAAAACACCACTTCACCGCAAGCGATAGCGGGTCAAAAGCAAGAGCAAAATGTGGCCTTCTTTTTACGCCGCGCCTTTAAAGATCACCCAGAAATACTGGTGATCAATGATTTCAAATTTAGCTTTAATGATGAAGTTGCTCAGATCGATCACTTGATCGTTTACCCCTATGGCTTTGTATTAATCGAATCAAAAAGTATTAAAGGCCACGTGAAGGTCAATCAGCAACAAGAGTGGACTCGCAGCTACAACAACCAATGGTCAGGCATCCCCTCGCCCATCAAGCAGGTAGAACTGCAACAAGATTTATTTCAGGAATTACTCGACCAAAATCGACTGAATGTATTAGGAAAATTTCTTGGTATAAAACAGGGTTTCGGTGGCCGTTGTTGGGATCATCTGTGCGTAGTATCAAGCGATGCCGTTATTGATAGAAACACCATGCCTAAAGCGGTATCAGAGCAATTAGTAAAATCTGAGTTTTTGGTAGATAAGCTCATCAAAATGATGAACCTTAGAAATAAATTTATGCGGGTAGTAAATATTACTGACTCAAGACCTTACTTCAATCAAGAAGAACTCGACTCAATAGGTCAGTTCATTATAAGCCAACATATCGATGGCAATAACCAAGCAAGTGCAGTGGTCACCAAAGCGCCAGAGCCACTACAACAAACACAGCAACAGCCGCAAACTCAAACAACAGCTCAAGCGAACCTAAGGTGTAAACATTGCGGTGAATCAACAAATTACATCCCAATGTACGGTAAGTTTGGTTACTACATCAACTGTAATCAGTGCACTAAAAATACACCCATGAAGCAAACCTGCCCGCAGTGCCAAAGTAAAAATACTAGAGTCACCAAACGCAGAGAAACCTACACCCTACACTGCCAAGATTGCAGCTTTGAAAATCAGTTGATTTGAATGTTGTGGGGAATGACAGGACGTTAAAATGTTTACAACGCCCCACTTATTACTCTGATTAACTTATTTATTTGTATATTTTAATGTAAATCTAGAGCGTTATATAAATTCACCTCAAACTTTAGGGTAAGCAATGGACACAGCTAATATTACAACTAACAATGATCCTGAAGAGCAAACTATCCCTATTAGTCAAAAAGCAATTAAAATACCTCTTAACCTCAAAGGTACATCTAAAACTTTTTCTACGCCTGAATCATTATTAGCGTTTGTTGAAGAGCAAAACGAACTATTTAGTTTCATAAGAATTGAAAAAGATATCTATATAAAAGATATATCCAATATAGTTTGGAATAATTTTTATACTCCCCACCTTAAAGGCTTAACCAGTATTGCGAGCCACTGGAAAGCAGATGGTGAAAATTTAGATAGTCTTATAAATAATTTTTCCAGTTCGTATTCTGATTTTTATGTACCGTTCAATAATACAGGTTTAGGCAAATCCATAATCAAGCATTCAAAAGTATCTGCAACCGAAGCCACCCTAATGGTTTATTGTTCAATAGCACCTAATTTAGCCACGAACAACAACCCAGCTCTAAACATGAAAAATACTTTTGTGGGTATGCAAACCAATACTCTCAACAGGAAACCAGCTCCATCTTTTACTGCATTAGTAGCACTGTCCGGTCAAATAAAAAAAGCACAACGTTTGCTTATCTCATTTGAACAATTAGGAAGTAAGACTGCAGTTCAAAGTCACATGGATTTAATCGAGTCAACACTGAAATCCACTGATAATCTGTATGCTGACAGTGTTAATAAAAAACAAGAATTTGATAGATGGGTTGAGTCGGAGCAACAATCAATTGAAGATTTAAAGTCAGAAAAAACTCAGCTATTTGAACAAGACTACCTCAAAGCAATAAAGAAGATAATTAAGGCTAAACGAAATATTCAAAACCAAGTCAAATCAAATATCGACAACTCAATGGCTAGGCTGGTTGAGTCTGAAGAAACTTACAAATCTAAAATTGAGCTTAGTGCTTCAGTAGAATACTGGGAGACTAAAAAAACAATACATGAAAAGGAACAAAAGAATTGGCTTGTTGCTGTGATTGGATTCGTGATGTGTACCGTCGTACTGCCGCCAGTTCTAGGATTTTTAGTTACCATAGCGACTAAAGACCTATTTGAAGGCAAGTTGTTGCTTGGTGCTATTAACCCGATAGCCTTAACGTCTACAGTAATCCTTTTATCACTATGCACCTACGCTATTAGATTTAGCTCTGCACAGTATTCAACAGCAAAACATTTAATGCTAGAAGCTGTTGAGCGTAAAACCATGATTTCAACTTATCTGGCACTGATGAATGAAGATAAGCTAAAGGAACAAGAAGACAGAAAGGTAGCCCTAGATACATTATTCAGACCATCATCAACAGGCATTATCGCTGATAATACTGCAATAATGCCAACAGACTCAGTGATAAAAATATTTGATAAAAGAACAGGTTAAACCTTAATTAAATAAACTCTTTATCATAAAAAAGCCCCGATACCGTTAGGTATCGGGGCTTTCTTTTTCTTTTACAAGAAGTTCGGTTCTAAGCTTTTAGGCTTTAAAACAACAAATGTATTTTCCGCAGGATAAATCGAGTTAGAACAAGGCGCTTTACCACGACGTTTAGCTTTTCATAAACGAGTGGTGAAGCAACGCAGTTATCACCGATTTAGACCAGAAAAATTACATCATGCCGCCCATTCCACCCATACCACCGCCCATGCCGCCCATATCTGGCGCTGCTGCGTCTTGTGGAAGCTCAGCTACCATTGCTTCAGTCGTAATCATTAGACCGGCAATTGATGCTGCGAACTGTAGTGCGCTACGGGTTACTTTAGTTGGGTCAAGAATACCCATCTCTAGCATGTCACCGTAAGTGTCGTTACCAGCGTTGTAACCGTAGTTACCGCTGCCGTTCTTAACAGTGTTGGCAACAACTGAGGCTTCTTCACCTGCGTTAGTTGCGATTTGACGTAGTGGTGCTTCCATAGCACGTAGTGCAATGATAACGCCGTGTTGTTGGTCTTCGTTGATAACAGCGACTTCAGAAATTTTAGAAGCTACGCGGATTAGTGCAACCCCACCGCCAGGAACTACGCCTTCTTCAACGGCTGCGCGTGTTGCATGTAATGCATCTTCAACACGGGCTTTTTTCTCTTTCATTTCAACTTCTGTTGCTGCGCCAACTTTGATAACTGCAACGCCGCCAGCTAGTTTAGCCATACGCTCTTGCAGTTTTTCTTTGTCGTAGTCAGACGTTGACTCTTCAACTTGAATCTTGATTTGTGAAACACGGCCAGAGATTTGCGCTTGCTCGCCGTTACCATCGATGATGGTGGTGCTGTCTTTAGTGATAACAACACGTTTTGCAGTTCCTAAATCTTCTAGTGCCGCTTTTTCAAGCTCTAGACCGATTTCTTCAGCGATAACTGTTCCGCCAGTTAGGATTGCGATGTCTTGTAGCATTGCTTTACGACGGTCACCAAAGCCAGGTGCTTTAACAGCAGCTACTTTAACGATACCGCGCATGTTGTTAACAACTAATGTTGCTAATGCTTCGCCTTCAACGTCTTCTGCAACGATAAGCAATGGCTTACCTGTTTTAGCTAGACCTTCAAGGATAGGTAATAATTCACGGATGTTAGAGATTTTCTTATCAACTAATAGGATGAAAGGAGAATCTAACTCAACGCTGCCAGTTTCAGCTTTGTTGATGAAGTAAGGAGAAAGGTAACCACGGTCAAACTGCATACCTTCAACAACGTCTAATTCGTTTTCAAGCGCTTGGCCTTCTTCAACGGTAATAACGCCTTCTTTGCCTACTTTTTCCATTGCTGTTGCAATGATTTCACCGATTGATTCATCAGAGTTAGCAGAGATAGTACCAACTTGTGCAATCGCTTTAGAATCTGAACACTCTTGAGAAAGTGCTTTAAGCTCAGCAACAGCAGCAACAACTGCTTTGTCGATGCCGCGCTTAAGATCCATTGGGTTCATACCCGCTGCAACCGCTTTAAGGCCTTCAACCACAATTGATTGTGCTAATACTGTAGCAGTCGTTGTTCCGTCACCAGCAGCATCATTGGCTTTAGAAGCAACTTCTTTGACCATTTGTGCGCCCATGTTTTCGAACTTGTCTTCTAGTTCGATTTCTTTGGCTACTGTGACACCATCTTTAGTGATAAGTGGTGAGCCAAAGCTTTTATCTAAAACAACGTTACGACCTTTTGGGCCTAAAGTTACTTTAACTGCGTTAGCAAGAATGTTGACGCCGTTTAGCATTTTAACGCGGCCGTCACTGCCAAATAATACTTCTTTTGCTGACATTTTCATGTTCCTTAAAATTTATTGATGCCTGAAGAGGGTTAATATTGAGAATTAACCGACTACTGCCATTAAGTCTGATTCAGATAAGATAAGCACTTCTTCACCATCAATCTTTTCTTTCTTCACGCCGTAACCTTCGTTGAAAATCACTACGTCGCCAACTTTAACGTCAAGGGCTTTAACTTCACCGTTTTCTAAGATGCGACCATTGCCAACAGCTAGGATTTCACCACGTGTAGAAACTTCTGCAGCACTACCAGTTAATACGATGCCACCCGCTGAAGTTGATTCAACCTCTAAACGTTTAACGATAACGCGGTCATGTAATGGACGAATATTCATCTACGGACTCTCCTAATTATTGGTGCCCTAAAAACGAGGCAGGTTAAAACAAATGATAAGGGCATTACCCCTTCGATGAATGATATATGGGGGTTGATGATCACAGTTCCAAGTGTATTTATAAAAAAACTGCGATTTATTTGTAAATTTTGTAGCGAGTATTTTTTAAAGCTTGATGAATGCTGATAGAATTTGGCCTCCGTTGTCGTGTTTAAGTCGAGATTGATGAAAGATAAACATGGGTTGCTAAGCGCACCAATTGGTCGCGTGCTGTTTAATATGAGCCTCCCCAACCTTATCGGTATTCTCACCATTTATGGTGGCAGCCTCATAGATACATTTTTTATCAGCCAACTCGGTACTGAGTCATTGGCTGCGGTCAGCTTTACGTTTCCGGTGGCCATTGTCTTTGCTAGCGTTGCTATCGGCATCGGCGCTGCGGTATCCACTAACCTCGCCCGTTTAATTGGTGCGGGTAATCAAACCCAAGCTAAAGCCTTTTTATTTGATGCGATGTTACTGACGTTCATTCTGGTCAGTGTACTGGTGACTCTGGGCATTATGGCTATTGACCCATTATTTAGCTTATTAGGCGCCAATGAAGTCAGTCTGCCCCTTATTCATGACTATATGTTGGTGTGGTTTATTGGCGCACCGTTATTAGTCCTGCTAATGGTCGGTAACCAAGGCATACGGGCAACGGGCGATACACATTCCCCTGCCATTATTATGTCGGTGGCGGCCATCATTAACTTAATTCTCGACCCTTTACTCATTTTTGGTATTGGGCCTTTCCCTGAATGGGGCATTCAAGGCGCTGCGATTGCGACGTTAATCTCGTGGTTCTTTGCCGCGTCTGTTGCTGCCTATATATTAATATTTAAGAAAAAGATTCTGGTGATTGCGGGTTTATGCCAGCAGCGCATTATTAACAACTGGCGCAAATTAGGGCATATTGCTCGCCCTGCAGCACTAATGAATATGATTAACCCCATCGCTAATGGCATTATTTTAGCTATGCTCGCTAGAGCAGACCAAGCGGCAGTTGCGGCTTATGGCGCAGGGATTCGATTAGAAACCTTATTTTTAGTCGCTATTATGGCGTTAACCTCTAGCCTAATGCCTTTTGTGGGGCAAAATTTAGGCGCGGGTCAACACCAGCGGGCTAAAGATGCCATGATGCTATCGATACGCTTTGCATTGGTATTTCAGACCTTACTGTATATTCCTATTTTCTTCAGCGGTGAGTTTATTGCGCAGCTTTTCAGTAGTGACCCTGTAGTGGTGGATTGGCTGAGTTTTTATATTCAGGTGCTGCCAGCAGCTTATGGGCCATTAGCGGTGGTGATTATTTTTGCGACCTGCTTAAATGCCTATCATCGCCCGATACAATCACTGGTGATTAATTTAATCAGACTGATGGTATTGATGTTACCGTTGGCGGCTATTGGTTTGTATTTAGGCGGCGTAAAAGGATTACTTATCGCCTTACCGATTACCAATACCATCATGGGTATTGCCTGTTATGTTATGGCGAGTAAGATTACTGAGCCTGATTCAATCTCGGCGCCAGCCACCAACGAGCCAGTAAGCCCCCTAAATTAACAAGGATGTACGAGGTTAAATAAAACAATGAAAAAATCAGTAAAAGCAGCCTTACTTTCAGCGTTTATCTGTCCTGGTGTAGGGCACTTATATATCGGCAAAAAAGCCATTGGCTGGGGCATTATTGCCGCCTGTTTTATTAGCTTATGCACCATAATGACAATTGTGATACAGCGGGCTCAAGCCATTGCTGATGATATTGTTGCGGGTAATATCCCACTGGATTTCAATAGTATTTATGCTGCAGTGCACGACAGCGTCACCTTGAATTTACCACCGTCAATGTCAGTTGCGACTTGGATATTAGTCATCTGCTGGATTGGCAGTACCATTACCGCTTATACAATGGCTGAACAAATCGATAAGCAATCTCAAGACGTTTAAGTTTATCAATAAAGTGAATTAATGACCTCTAACGCTTATCTGTAAATTTCAGCCATAAAAAAACGCTAGCAAGGCTAGCGTTTTCAGTAATAGCTAAAGCTGATTCTCTGCGAAATCAACAGTGGCTATTCAACACGAACAATTCATCATAAACAGTCCATCACTCACTACTGATAACAAACCGCTCATTAGTCTTTCTTCGGCTTATCTTGTTCGCCTTGCACACTATCCTCTGAACGTGGTTCATCCGTTGGGGTTATATCTTTAATCTCAACCTGATGCGTTTCTGGCGTTATATCATTTGGATCGAATTTACGCTCAAAATCACCATCAAAGGTCTTACCGTCTTGGTTAAATGGACCATTTTGCCCAAATGGGTTTTGACCCGGCTGACCTTGAGCCCCAAAACCACCTTGGAATCCGCCACCAGCAACGACGCGCATTTGCATACGTTTAAAGATATAACTGGCAATGGGTGAACGCGTAAACGGTGTTAACAGTAATAAACCAATAAAATCGGTGACAAAACCTGGGAACAGTAACAATAAACCTGCTGCGGCTAACATCATGCCTTCAACAATTTCTTTACCCGGCGCTTCACCACGTTCAAGCTTAGATTGCACTGACATTAAGGTGCTTAAACCTTGGCTACGAACCAGTGATACACCCACTATGGCAGTGAAAAACACTAACGCGATAGTATTCCAAGTGCCAAGCACATCGCCCACAGAAATGAGTACAGACAACTCAATGGTTGGAACAACAACAAATACGAACAACAAAACAAATAACATGTGGGCCTCAATTTTTTCACTGGCTATGAAATCTAAATGGGGGTTATCGGGTCTTAATTCAAGACACGTCACGATTATCATCAATGACTAATGCAAGCCCTTACGAAAAACCGTAAAGTATTGCATTATTGTTAATCGCGATAAATATAACAAAAATATAAAGCAGAGTTTATGTTATTAAGCTTAAGCTAACTTTAAGACAACTCAGAGATGATAGTATTCCCATGTCAGCAACTTACCTACTAGTTATAACAACTTGCCCTGATAACGCCAGTGCTAAACGCATTGCGTCTGCGTTAGTGGAAGCTAAAGTGGCTGCGTGTGTACAATTAATTCCACAGATAGAATCATTTTATGTGTGGGATAATGAGGTCTGTCATAGTAGCGAAGTCGCTTTACACATAAAATGTATGGCTGAAAATTATGATGAAATTCAACAAATAGTGATCCAACTGCATCCCTATGAAGTACCAGAATTGATCGCTTTGCCTATTACTCAAGGCTTGCCAAATTATTTAAATTGGATAAAAGAAACCTCTCAATCATGAAAAAAATATTTGCGCTAATTTTTACAACCTTACTGCTGTTATCTCCATTAGCACACAGTGAAGACATTTTTGGCAGCAGTAGCAAATTCAGCTTCCTCCAAGGTGAGCCTGAATTAATGCCTGTTGAAGAAGCATTTGTGTTTGATTACCAGCAAAAAGGTAATCAACTTGCCATTAGCTTTGTGATTGCCGATGGCTATTACATGTATCGCGATAAGCTGCAGTTTTCTGCAGATGGCGCGATCATCGGTGATATAGCCCTACCAAAGGGTAAGATGCACGATGATGAATATTTTGGCGAACAAGAAGTTTACTACACCTTCGTTGAGCTGCCTTTAGCACTTAAAGAAGCCGCCCAAGACAGCCAGGTACAAGTGACCTTTATGGGTTGTGCTGAAGGTAAGCTGTGTTATCCACCCACCAAACACGATATGAATATCGATGCGGTTGAGGCGAATGCTGGCAAGGTTAAAGGCAAAAAAGCCATTATTGGTGATGCGCCAGCTAAAACTAACAGTGCCAATGCAAGCATCTCAGCACCTGTTACCCAACAAGACAGCTTAAGCAACATGTTGGCAAACGATAGCTTGTTGTGGACCTTGGTTATCTTCTTTGGCTTGGGTATTGGTTTAGCATTAACCCCTTGTGTGTTCCCAATGTACCCAATCCTGTCAGGGATTATTGTTGGCCAAGGTGAAAAGCTATCAACCGCTAAAGCCTTTACGCTGTCAATGGCGTATGTGCAAGGTATGGCCATTACCTATTCCTTGTTAGGACTCGTGGTGGCTTCTGCAGGGATGAAATTCCAAGCAGCACTGCAACATCCTGCTATTTTGATTTTCTTAGCGGTGATGTTCGTTCTATTGAGCTTATCGATGTTTGGCATGTATGAGTTAAGACTGCCGGGCAAATTCCAAGACAAGATGAACAACCTGTCGAACAACCAAAAAGGAGGCAACCTCATTGGTGTGTTCTTTATGGGGGTTATTTCAGGCTTAGTCGCTTCACCTTGTACTACTGCTCCGCTATCTGGCGCACTGATTTATGTGGCCCAAAGTGGTGACTTACTGCAAGGCTTCTTAGCCTTATATGTATTAAGCATGGGTATGGGTGTGCCATTACTGATTATTGGTACTTCTGGCGGTAAATTACTGCCTCGCGCTGGTGCATGGATGGATATCATTAAGACCATATTCGGTTTCTTACTGATTTCTGTTTCTATCGTCATGATAGGTCGCATCTGGCCAGGGTTTGTGTCTGATATTTTATGGTCTATTTGGGGAGTTTGTTTAACTGGCTACCTAATGCATCAGAATAAATTGTCAGAGTTTAACTGGAAGCAAACGACTCGCGGCGTCTTATTGCTGTTAACACTGCTTGCCAGTTTCTCTTATGGTTTCCAAGCTGTCGTGAAAGTCATGGGCCATCAAGTTCCTTCAATGAGTAATAGCACTAACCCTGCGGCGCAAGTTAGCCACGGTGAGTTATTCGTGAAAATTAAGTCCCTTGAAGACTTAGAAGTCGAGCTTGATAAAGCCAGCATTAGCGGTAAAACCGTGATGCTAGATTTATACGCTGACTGGTGTGTGGCTTGTAAAGAGTTTGAAGCCATTACCTTTGCGAACCCAATGGTGCTAGAGCGTTTAGATCAAATGATATTGTTACAAGCTGACGTGACCAAAAGTGATGCGATTGATATTGAGCTGCTAGAACACTTTAGCGTATTGGGTTTACCGACCTTATTAATGTTCGATGAAAATGGCGTTCAACGTGAAGATCTACGCGTAACCGGCTTTATGGGACCTAAACCTTTTGCCGAACACTTGGATTTATTACTTAACTAAGTATTCCAGCTAGACTTAACGTGATGAAAATGGTCAATTTATTAAATAAATTGACCATTTTTTTATTCTGAATTCATATTTTAATACCAAGTTAATTTAATTCTTATACAATCTACTTACTTACAACCTGCTTTCAACAATTAAAACTAAGGCATTATGGAACCCGCAATTCTCATCGTCACCCTACTGTGCGGCATGCTCGTTAGCCGAGTCGGCCTACCGCCACTTATTGGTTACCTTGCTGCAGGTTTTATCCTGTATATGTTCGGGATTCAAGATGAAAGCCTGCCACTGCTGCAGGAGCTAGCCGATCTTGGCGTTATGCTATTGCTGTTTGCCATTGGTCTTAAGCTGGATGTAAAAAGTTTACTCAAGTCTGAGGTGTGGGCCAGCTCCAGCCTGCATTTGATAGGCTCGATACTGTTCTTTTTACCCATATTGAAAGTATTGGGTTTAGTGGGTTTAGATCAATTGGTTGATTTACACATTAACCAACTATTGTTATTAAGCTTTGCCCTAAGTTTTTCAAGTACCGTTTTTGCCGTAAAAGTGCTTGATGAGAATGGCGATAGTCAAGCCTTATACGGCCGTATCGCTATTGGTATCTTGATTATGCAAGATATCTTCGCGGTATTGTTCCTGACTATTTCAAAAGGTGATTTCCCATCAATTTATGCCTTAGGCTTATTGTTATTACCGCTACTAAAACCACTTATCTATAAAGTCTTCGACCGTGTGGGTCATGGTGAAATGTTGATTTTATTTGGCCTATCGATGGCATTAGTCATGGGCGCTTGGCTATTTGAAGCAGTGGGACTTAAGCCTGATTTAGGCGCATTGGTGATTGGTATCTTGCTTGCCGGACACGCTAAGTCATCAGAGCTTGCCAAGTCGATGTACTACTTTAAAGAATTGTTCCTGGTGGCCTTCTTCTTAACCATTGGCTTAAATGGTTTGCCGACGATTGCAGATGTGGGGCTGGCAGGGTTACTGGTGCTATTAGTGCCATTTAAAATTGTGCTGTTCTTTATATTGCTCACCCGCTTTAATCTGCGTTCACGTACCTCATTATTGGCCTCGTTTAACCTGGGTAACTACAGTGAGTTCGGTTTAATTGTTGCTGCGGTTGCGGCATCAAAGGGTTGGTTGCCTGCAGAGTGGTTAATCATTCTAGCTGTGGCATTAAGTATTAGTTTCTTAATTGCGGCGCCACTAAATGCCGTGGTGAATAAATTCTATCAACGTTTTCATAAAACCTTTATTACGCTTGAAAAGCACCCATTACACCCAGAAGATAGACAGATCCCCGTGGGCAATCCACGCTTCTTAATCTTAGGTATGGGACGTATTGGTTCTGGGGCTTATGATGAGCTACGTACCAAATATTCTGGCGAAATATTGGGAATTGAACACAAGCAAGAACTGGTTGATTTTCATCGTCAAGAAGGCCGCAATGTCGTTCAAGGCGACGCCAGCGATACCGATTTTTGGGAGAAACTTGAACGCGCCCCTAGCCTTGAATTAGTGCTATTAGCCATGCCACATCATATCGGTAATATGTTTGCTGTAGAGCAACTTAAAAAGCTCGAATATAAAGGTAAAATTAGCGCTATTGTGCAGTATTCAGAAGATGCTCAGTCGTTAAAGGAGCAAGGCGTAAACAGTGTTTATAACCTTTATGAAGCGGCTGGTGCGGGTTTTGTCGATAATGTGATTCATGAATTACTTGAGCCAAAAACTGAGGAAGAAGCTAATGCTAACCCTGATAAGGCCACTGCAGCAGCTGAAATTACGCCGAATTTAAGCAAGCCATAAGCTGCTTTATAACTCGTTTGAGCTTAGCTTTAGTTTAATTTAAGCAGCTTACTACTTAAGCGCCTTACTAATAATGAGGCGCTTTTTTATATGCGCTTATGATAAGTGCTTACTAACCTCATTTAACGAAAAGGGTTTCTGATGGATATTAGCTGGCTTGCTTTAGCACTATTCATGCTGATTTTAATCATACCCATTGCCATCAATCAGCTATTTAACCTCAAGCTAGGCAAAGACATCAGCATTGCCGTGGTAAGGATGATTGTGCAAATGCTGTTAGTGGGTGTTTACTTACAGTATCTATTCAGCCTCAATAATCTCTGGGTCAACCTGACTTGGTTATCCGTCATGGTCGTGGTGGGTGCTAGTGCCATTATCAGTAAAGCTAAATTGCCTAAACGGGCTTTATTTATGCCCATTTGTGCAGGATTGTTGCTGGGCTTGGTGCCAGTATTGTTAGTGATGATGTTGTGGCTGTTTCAACCGACACCGATTTATAGCGCGCAATATTTGATCCCTACCGCAGGCATGTTATTAGGAAATTGCTTAAGTGGTAATATCATTGCCCTGCAACGTCTATTTGATGCCTTTGAACAACAGCAACATCAATATCAAGGCGCGCTAGCCTTGGGCGCGTCACCCAAACAATCTGCTGAGCCTTTTGCTAGAACAGCACTGCAACAGTCCTTTGCCCCCATATTAGCCTCGATGACCACCACGGGCTTAGTGAGTTTACCAGGTATGATGACCGGACAAATTCTCGGTGGAATAGACCCTATTATCGCGGTTAAATATCAGATAGTTATTTTGGTCGCCATCTTCACCACCCTCACCATTTCAGTGACAGCCTCGATCAGTTTAACCTTAAAGAAGCTGCTTAATCACAGCGGTAAATTGGCTTTTAATACTCACGTAGCATACGGTTCTTAAAAGTCATTAAACAAGCTAAAAAATCGATAAAAAAAGTGAGCCATCAGGCTCACTTTTTATTATTAACTATGTCGATGAACAACAGTGAATAACTGCTATTTATTCGTTACTTCTTACTTCTTACTCTTACTTCTTAGAATAAGCTGCAGCTTGTTCGCCTGCTAATCTACCGAAGGTAATGATGTCTGAGATTGCATTACCACCTAAGCGGTTAGCACCATGAACACCACCAGTCACTTCACCTGCGCCATATAGGCCTGGAATGACTTTCTTATCTTCTGTGAGTATTTCTGCTTTCGCATCAATTGATACTCCGCCCATGGTGTGGTGAACACCTGGTGTCACTTCAATAGCGTAGTAGTTACCTTCGTTAAGTGCACGTGGTAAGTTAGCACGTTCAAAGTCAGTATCTTTACCCGCAGCAACTAGTTTGTTGTACTGAGCAATTGTCGCTGTTAACGCTTTACCATCAATACCTTCTAACTTGCCTAATTTCTCAAGCGAATCAGCAGATGGCACTACACCGAGTTTGATGTACTTATCAATTTTACTCAGTGATTTACGTACTGAATCATCAAAGATTAAGTAAGCCACTTTACCCGTTTGATTCAGAATCGCTGCAGCCGCTTTATCACGAGTGGTGATTTCATTGACGAAGCGTTTACCTTCTTTGTTCACTAAGATTGCGCCGTTACCACGTACCGCTTCAGTCACCATCACGCCACCTTTAACTGACAAGGTTGGATGCGCTTGGATGTATTTAACATCGGTCATACCTGCACCAGCATTACCCGCTACATCAAGTCCGTCACCGGTTGCGCCAGGTTGGTTAGTTGAGATAAAGCCTTTAAGCTTAGGATCGTACTCTGATACACGTTTATTGTTACGACCAAAGCCACCGGTAGCCATAACCACAGCATCCGCTTTCATCCAGTAGTAACCGCTATATTGACCTTTAACCAATAAGCCTTTTACTTTACCTGAGTCGTCTTTTAATACTTCAACACCACGGGTGTTCATCCGCATATCGATATCGCGCTTAATGGCATTATCATAAAGTACTTGAATCACATGTGCGCCAACACCTGCTCCGCCTGATGGACGATGTGAACGGTTAACTGATGCACCACCCATTCGGCCAACGTCACTTAAATCCGCGCCCATATTGGTCATCCAATCAACTGAGCCTTTAGAGTTTGAAGTTAATACTTCAACCAAAGCAGGTACGTTTAAGTCGCGGCCGCCTTTCATGGTGTCTTTATACATCAGCTCAACGCTGTCTTTAATATCTTTACTTTTTTGTTGGTCTGTCCAAGCGGCGTTCATGCCACCAGCAGCGAGTTTAGCGTTACCACCAATCACTGGCTCTTTTTCAATTAAGATGACTTTTGCACCTTTATCATGGGCAGCAACGGCAGCAGAAAAACCTGCACCACCAGAACCAACAACCACAACATTCACTGTGTCACTTGGTGCTGCAGCTAAGGCCGCTTTGCGATCAGCGCTGTCTTTAGCCAATTCAGCAATCGATGGTTCGTAACGTTCCCATTTGCTACCAAATGGCATATCAAAATCGAAACTATGGCAAGAGTCACAATAAACCACTGATTTTTCGTGACCGCTATGACATGAGGTACATGCTACATCACCAGGAAAGTGAGATTCATGAGCATTGTAATTTTCACGGGTATTACTTTCAGCGACTTCAGCTAAGGTGCCATGACAAGCAACACATTGCTCATTCTCAAAGGTTAGATTGTCATTTGATAGCTCACCACTAGGTAAGTGACAGCTTTCACATTCTTGATTTTCAGAGTGAAAATCAGCCAAATTGTCAGCGGCAATTGCGCCACCCGCTAAACCTGCAGAACCGAGTAATACAGCGAGTACCGCTGCGCATCGTGTTAGTTTCATGATAACTCCTTAAAATAGCAATTGCGCTAATTCGCCTATTTGTTGATGCTCAAAGGGTTATTATTACTCTGAACATCACATTGCTACTGAACCTGATTTATTAAAATTTTGGCGCTAAACCCGCCTCTTCGCAATCAAACATTGGTACGAGATTGGCAAACTTACAGGCTGATCACATCTGAATTTTAAAGCTATGCAAAAGTGCATGGATTAGCTTAGCACTATGCGTTTTTGCATAGCGCTAGGTGAGTATGATCACATTCATTTATGCCTGTATCAGTTTGTTAAAATTCACATCCTTACGGTTAAAAATGCTGATTTTTTCAAATTTTTATCTCATAACTACGCTCAATGCCACAGTTAACAAAATTATCATTTGCTAAAGTTCCTATACTTTATGCAGCGATCAATCGCACTGACTATTCACGCCTCAACATAGAAAACTGATTTGAAGTTAATGAAATTACTTTTATTCATGCTGTTATTACTCAGCTTTCCGTTAATAGCAAAAGACACCATCGTATTTGGTGTTCACTCAACGACGGCGCCATTAGAGTGGCGTGATAATGGTGTTGATCAAGGTTTTCATGTGGAACTGATTGGCCAAATAGGTCTGTTATTAGACAAAGACATCGTCGTTAGGCGTAAAACCTTTCAGCAATTACTGACCGATATCCATCTACCAGACAGTGACATTGATGTCATTGCCGTTGTCAGCCCAACCAATGTACGCCGAAGACTGACTCAATCTGACCCCATTTATGCCACCCACGCTAAAGCCTATACCCTGCAAGGCAAAGACTTTATTGATAATTGGTCTGATTTGGCGGGCAAGCGCATAGCAATCAAGAATGAAGCTTTTGTTGATGTGTTTTTAGCTGGACAACCACAGGACTTTACTCAGGTAAAAGTCGATTTATATGAAACGGGTTTTCAAATGCTCATCAGTGGTGAAGTGGATGTCGTGCTGGCTGAAAATTTTGTCGCTCGCCGATTACAACCCAAATACCCTTCTGTTCGTAGCGCCAGTGATGCACTGATTTTTGGTGCATTCACCTTTGTCAGCAACCCTAAAAATGCTGAACTGCTCAGACAGATAAACGACGCTTTAAGACAATTAAAAATCTCGGGTGAATACGATCGCTTAGTGAATAAGTGGTTTGGCATGGGCCGTGAAAAAGTCGATATCACCAGCACCCAACAAAAAATGCTGTTGCTGTCGATTATCATCTCCATTATCTCCGCTATAGGTATGCTCTATACCTTCTCAGTCAGTCGTAATTTAAAATATCGCTCTGAAGCGTTAGTGCTTGAATTACAACAACGTAAAGAAGCTGAGAAAAAGATTTCGCTACTGTCGCAACAGTTTCAGGCGGTACTCGACGGGATCCCCCACGGCATGACAATTTATGACAATAATATGCAGTGTTTGTGGAGTAATGATAACAATCAGCTACTAACTAACAGCCAGTTTAAGTCACTTGATGGCGCTGAATTTATCTTGTCAGAGCGGGTATTAGCCGTCATACAAGAACAAAAATCAATAACGGCGGATATGGGCTATTTAGCCCAATACTGGCAAGTACAAATTCACCCCATCGCTGACAACCAAGCAGTGGTGATACTGGAAGAAAACACCGAGCAACAACACCTGCGCCGCGCTAATGATGAAGCCAGCCGCTTAGCCTCATTAGGCGAACTATCTGCCGGTATTGCCCATGAAATCAATAATCCGACCGGAATTATCATCCACTCAATTGCCTTGTTTGCTGAAGCGATGAAAGATTTACAACCCGCAGCAGAGTACTACCAACAACAGAATCCATTTTGGTTAATCGCGGGGCTAGAACCTAAAATAGCGGTAACAGAAATGGTGCACAGCACTGAAGTGATTGAGGAAAGCGCTAAAAGGATTTCAAGAATTGTGAATGACTTAAAACGCTATGCATTGCCACATTTATCAAGCCACCATCAAGCGACCAATCTTAATGAGGTGGTAAACGTTGCCTTGCGATTAACATCAAATCAATTAAAGCGTTTTCAAGTTGAGTTATCACTGGCAGAGCCTAACCCCATTATCAATGGTGACGCCCAGCAGCTGCATCAAGTGATGATAAACCTGATTCAAAACGCCTGTCATGCGACTGAATCTGGCAGTGGCATCATTACAATCAGCACGTATTCAGATAAAAAAGCCGCTTACATCAGCATCTCTGATAACGGTAGCGGCATGGATAGCGCCACCTTAAAACGCATAACTGAACCCTTTTTTACCACCAGACGATCCCATGGTGGCAGCGGTTTAGGCTTATCTGTGTGTAGTCGAATTTTGAAAGAACATCATGGTGAGATGAAAATTAGCTCGACCCTGAATCAAGGTAGCCAGTTTGTATTGATGTTTAGCCTGCTAAATGAAGAGCTAAATAAGAGCTAAAAAGAAATGACATTAGAAACAAGTATTGAGAGATCAAACTCAGCGGAGAGTGGACAGTGAAGTTAGCGCGCAATATTTTATTAGTGGATGATGAAGCATCTTGGCTTAGAACCTTATCGGTAACCCTTAATCGATTAGTCCCTGAAGCCGTTATCGATTCCTGTGTTGATAGCCGCCAAGTGATGAACCGCTTGGAGGGAACCGATTACGCCTTGGTGCTGTTAGACTTAACCATGCCATTTCATTCCGGTGAAGACTTACTGGAATTAATTCGTAAAGACTTTCCCAATACACGGGTGATTATTGTCACTGGTGTTAATGAAGTCGACACCGCAGTGCGCTGCATTAAGCATGGCGCTTATAACTACTTCATTAAAACAGATGACGTCGCAGATTTAGCCTTAACCGTTAGGCAAGCACTTGAGGTTGTGGGGCTTGAGCGTAATTATCAACGCATTAAAGAAAGCTTTTTGAGTAAAACGCTCACTCAGCCCAATGCGTTTAATAATATTCTCACTTGCGAGCCTAACCTATTAGATCAATTTCGTTATCTCGAAGCCATAGCTTTCAGTCCAGAACCGATACTATTGCTGGGTGAAAGCGGTACCGGTAAAACGGAATTTGCTAAAAGTTGTCATCAATTATGCTGTCCTGATGCTGCTTTTATCAGTATCAATCTTGCAGGTATTAGCGAGAATGCTTTTGAACTGCAGCTATTTGGTTTACTGAGTCTTGAACCTGGTAAATCCCAAGCGGGTGCCCTGCACCAAGTCGGTAATGGTTTATTGTATCTCAATGAAGTGGCTGATTTACCTTTGGCATCACAAGCTAAACTGTTAGATATATTGCAGCATAAACAATATTATCCCGTTGGCAGCGACCGACCATACCCAGTCAATTGTCGCATTGTCGCTTCAACCGAAGAGGATTTACTTAAACTCAGCCAACAGGGCAAGTTTAGACGTGAATTACTGTATCGCTTGCGGGCGCACAAAATTAATTTACCGCCACTGCGTCAGCGTAAATTGGACTTTGGCATGTTGATTAATCATTTTATCGCCCTTGCGGCAGACGAAATGAATCTACCTGTTCCACTGTGCCCTTCAAATCTTGCCCAGCAGTTAAATGACTATGATTTTCCGGGTAATTTGCATGAGCTGAAAGGGATGGTATTTGATGCTGTCACTCGTAGCGACGGTATTCAGCTCAATATATCGCCTTTTATGGAGGCGATAAATGAACATAAAACGCCGTCAGAATTTAGCCAAAACGGCATTATTTTCCCGCAGCAACTGCCAACACTGGCCGATATGAGCCAAGCCTTAATTAATGAAGCGATGAATCGAACCGCTAATAACCAAACTGCGGCAGCGCAAATGTTAGGCATAAGCCAATCAGCACTGAGCAGACGCATCACTAAAAAAGATGAATAATGACATGCTAATATTGTTCGAATTTTAAAACAGTCTAAAAAATTAATTGCTGATTCATATATCCTTTGAGGTATAAAAATCAGCAAGGAATATGAATTTAATCAAAAAAACCTCATCTAATGCCTCAAATCGTATCAAAATAGTCTTCGCTAGTTACAGCCAATAGCAAGTCGTGATATAAATCACATAATCACGCTCAAAGTAATTACATTCACACAATTTAGTTAACTTCGTTTTTCGGCATTCTTTGGAACTGTAACTGTATGTCTAACCCTGCTCAACAAGCCATGAAGTTGTTTGTACAAACATTTGGAACGACGGCTGACGATCTGTATCAAGCACCAGGTCGCGTCAATATAATTGGCGAACACACAGATTATAACGAAGGATTCGTTTTACCCGCTGCCATTAACTTTCACACCGTTATTGCTGTTAAACATCGCAGTGATAATACTTTTAGAGCCGTTACTGATGCCTTTCCGGGTCAAATTGAACAATGGCGCTTTGGGGAAGAAAGTTCAACTGAAGATAAAAGCAGTTGGGGTAAGTATTTAAAAGGATTTACAGCATCAATGTTTCAATCAGGACTGAAAGCAAAAGGTCTTGATTTAGCCATTGTTGGCAATGTGCCATTAGGTGCAGGCATGTCATCGTCTGCAGCCCTTGAAGTTGCCTTTGGCACCGCTATTAGCTATGCAAGCCAATTACACTTGTCACCACTAGCCATTGCCCAAATAGCCCAGCGCGGTGAGCATAGGTTCATCAAATCTGAATCTGGCATGATGGATCAAACTATTAGCGCTTTAGCTGAGGCCGATCATGCTTTACTGATCGACTGTTTAGAATTAGACAGTGAGCCGGTGGCGATCCCTGAAAGTTTGAGCCTGGTGATTATTGATCCCAATATCGATCGCCAAAGCTTAATTGAATGCTTCGACGCCCGTAAGATGCAATGTGAAGAAATCAATGAATTGCTGGGGGTTGAGTCTTTACGAGAAGTCAGTTTAGCCCAGCTTAATAAAGCAAAAGCAACACTGGGTGATGAGTTATTTCAACGCGCAAAACACGTTTTGAGCGAAAACCAGCGCACTGTCAGTGCGGCGCGGGCATTAGAGCAAAATGACATTATTCGTTTTAGCCAATTAATGGCACAATCGCAACAATCCATGCGTGATGACTTTGAAATTACCACCCCTGAAATTGATACCTTAGTTAGGATCATCAAAGATGTTATCGGCACTAAAGGTGGCGTAAGAATGAGTGATGGTTGCGTTATCGCATTGATCGATCATGAGCTCACTGACAGTGTGGTTAATGCCGTTGAGCAAGAATACCCACAACAAACATCGTTAGAACCCATTATCTATTTATGCTCTGCCAGCGGCGGCGCAGGTAGAATCGAATAATTAATCGAATCGCTTTAGAGGCTTAAATGTTACAGATCACCACACTTGAACCATGGATAGATCCTCGTGGAGGATCGGTTGAACGGATTCGCGTTGACAATGGCAAGGTCGCTATTGAAGTGTTAAGTCTGGGTGGAATTATTCACTCACTGTGGACTGAAGATAACCAAGGTAAGCGTGAAAACATCGTTTTAGGCTGTGATAACGTTGCAGATTACCTAGAACAACAAGGCTATTTAGGCGCTATTGCTGGACGTTATTCTAATCGTATTGCTAATGGGTCGCTGAATTATAAAGGCACTCAATACCAACTTGATGTAAACCAAGCGACTAACTGTTTACACGGTGGCGCGGAAGGTTTTCATTTAAAGCATTGGCATATGAGTTCGCTTGAAGACGGCGTAAGATTAACCCTTGAAAGCCCAGATGGCGATATGGGTTTTCCTGGTAAGTGCACTGTGCAACTGGATTACCGCCTTGATGATAATAACCTTATTATTGAAATGTGCGCCAAAGTGGATAAAGCCTGCCCGATTAGTCTCACTCAGCACAGCTACTTTAATTTAGAAGGCTGCACGAGTTTAAGTAATAGTGAACATCTCATTCAAGTTGATGCTAAGCAGTATCTCACCATGAATGATGTCGGCGTGCCAACTACCATTAAAACCACTACAGGCAGTGATTTAGATTTAGCCGAAGCCACTAAGTTATCGGTACAGACCCAAAGATCACAGCTGGCTGCAACCAATGGTTTTGATCATTGCTATGTGTTAACTAATTCAAATATTGATGCTGGTGTTGGTGTTGGTGTTGGTGTTGGTGTTGGTACAGATACTAGTACAGATGCTAGTACAAAAAACATGATTCGCTTTGGTTGCTTATCTAGCCCGAAATCAGGTCGAACCATGACCATATACACCAATCAACCCGGTGTGCAGGTGTATGGCGCAAACTTCCTTGATGGCGCAAAAGGTTATGATGGGCGGATATATAAGCCTCATCAAGCAGTCTGTATCGAGCCGCAAATGCTTCCTGACTCACCAAACCAAGCTGATTTACCAGGTAAACCATGGATTGAACCTGGCGAAACCTACCGCCATAACAGTCGTTATGAGTTTGGGATTATGTAAGCGGTAGCGCTAAGTATTAACACTGCTTACAACTGAACTTACAACCGAATTTACAACTGAACTATGCACAAAAAACTGGAGCGATGATTAACTATCAGCCTCCAGTTTTTGTTTGTAAAAGACTAGATTAAAGTAAATGACTGATAAAGAACTTAGCCGTGGCTATCGTTTACGCTCATTCAACATCATCTACTTTCTCAATCATTCACTCTCATCGTCATCCATTGTGGCATTAAAACCTGTATCAGCGTCTTCAAACTCCATATCGTTATCATCAACATCAACAACCTCATCAAGACCTTTATCAATGGGTTCTGATTTTTTACTTTTAGAAGGCGGAGCTGAGTCTGGTACTGAAGATAACTCCATATGCGCTTGATGTTTAGCGAGGAACTCGGCTCTTGCAGCTATCCACGCCGCTTCATGTTCAGCTTTTGAGGTTTTAACTTGATCAGTCGTCAGCTCATGTAAGTTAGCTTTAACGATATCTTCCACGTATTCGCCAATGGTATTTCGGCTCACATTATATAGATAAATTCGACCTGGAGATGCATCGGGTAATTGGTTGTCATGAATGACAATTGAGGTGCCTCGTGTAGTACGAAGCTCACCAAACCATACTTGTTTCTTTGCTGTATTATACATATATGCTAATGCCCTTAAATCAACACATACCTAAAAAATGTGCTAATTATCAGCACACAGATGATTAAATAACCCTCGCGTTGAGCGCAGAATTATTAGAGATAATTAATCAAAAACCGATACAAAAATCAATACATGTTTGATGAACTTTTTTATATTTTTTGATCCCGTTAACGTCTTAACAATCTAAGCTTAAATCAGCGACAAAAAATAGTACTCATCATCCCAACATCTCTCAGTTTTGACTCACTATCAATAAACTCAAATCTAGTTCAAAAATGACAAGCTTCAAGCCGATGTTAACCGAAAAGTCTTTTTGAATTTACGTACTCTAGTTAGCGCAATTCTTGCTTACCCTTCAGCTGAGGCAAGCAAGATATCGTTGCTTTTTAAACTAGATTGTTGCTACAACACTGCAAGTATTGCTCAATCACTGAATATCTGAAAATATAAATCACTCAATCACTCAATCTCTAAATCTCTAAATCTAACAATCAATCAATTGCAGAATAATTTTGCCTCGATGCTTACCCGATTCCATATACCGATGCGCTTCAACCACTTGGCTAAATGGGAACACTTTATCCACATGAATTTTCACCTGTTTCGATTCCAGTAACGGCCATACCGTTTCCAGCAACCCTGCGGCGATTTCAGCTTTGGCTGCTACGCTTTGTGGTCTTAACGTTGAGCCAGTCCATTGAATACGCTTAGCCATAATCCTAAAAATATCGACTTCTGCTTTCATACCGCGCTGCATAGCAACGGATACCATGCGACCTTCTAATGCGAGTACTTGTAAATTGCGATTAATAAAATCGCCACCCGCAATATCGAGTACAACATTGACGCCTTTGCCTTGGGTTGCTTCCAGAATAGGATCAACAAAATCAGCTTGCTGATAATTAACCGCTAACTTAGCCCCTTGCGCCACACAATATTGGCACTTATCGTCACTTCCTGAGGTCGCGTAAACTTCTGCACCAAGGCCTTTAGCAATTTGTATCGCTGTTGTGCCAATGCCACCCGAACCACCATGAATAAGCACAGTTTCACCAGCAGTTAGTTTTGCGCGATTAACTAAATTACCCCAAACAGTAAAACAGGTTTCAGGTAATGCCGCTGCTTGAGTAAAGCTATAACCTTGAGGGATTGGTAGACAATGTGAAGCATCGGTAATCACTTGTTCGGCATAACCCCCACCAGGGACTAAAGCACAAACATTATCGCCTAACTGCCAACACGATACGTCTGCAGCCATAGCAATAATTTCTCCCGCCACTTCTAAGCCTAATACTGGGCTTGCGCCTTTAGGTGGCGGATACGCACCTTCACGCTGCTTAATATCAGGGCCATTCACGCCAGCGGCATGTACTTTTATGATCACTTGCCCCGCTTCCAAGGCAGGAAGAGATGAATAACTGAAGTTCATCACATCGGCGCTGCCGGTATGATTGTAGTGAACATGCATGATTTGATTCGTCGTCATTTGTTCCATCCATAAACGCGAGTGAGTGATAAAAAGAGCCATAAGCCAGAAAACGATAAGTTTACTCTTTCAAACGGTTTTTTTAGGTTATTATATTGATCAATATAGCTATGGCGATACTAAGCCAACAGTTATGACCTAAGTCAAAGCAGATTCCATAGAGGCTATATCTACTGTGAAATATTTTCTATCTTTATTGTTAATGTTTTCTTCAACTGCATTTGCCAAGCCGGTGCTTATCGCATCAGACATCTGGTGTCCTTATATTTGTGAAGGACATACTGGCTACGTAACAGAACTCACCAGACGTGCATTAGAAGAAATGGATCAGCAGGTTCACTTTTTAGCCGTACCCTTTAACCGCGCCTTAAAAGAAGTTGAACAGGGTAATATTGATGCCATATTAGCGATAACGCCCACCCATGTAGCGCAATATAAGCTATTTACCGACAACTTAATCATTGGCTATACCAGCAACGATTTTTATACCACCGCAGAATCAACTTGGTCATTTAACCAGCTAAACAACATTGATACTGTACAAGTCGGCATTATTCAAGGCTACGACTACGGTGAGAAACTTAATGATAAAATCGCCCACTCCACAGACTTTTATGCCGCAACCGGTAATCAGCCACTATTGCTCAATTTAGAACGCTTAGTCAAAGGCCGCTTTGATGTCGTACTCGGTAATAAAGTGGTTATTCAATACACAGCGAAACAATCAGGTTTGATGGATAAAGTGAAATATGCTGGCTCATTTGGTGAACCAAGTCCACTTTACGTCGGCTTTAGTCAGGGCTCAATTGAGGTAGCGAAGCTTTATTCACAAGGTATTGAAAAATTGAAGAATTCTGGAGAGTTTCAACAAATCCTAGATAAATATCAAGTTGAAAACATCGATAATGTACCGCCATTAAGCCAATAGTAAACCCCAAATCCACTGATAACGGTTTTTGATAAGCGTTCTTGATAGTCGTTCTTGGTAAGAGTACGGCTAAAATACAGTGAGTGATAAATAACCTACCTTGCAGTTAACTCTGTGTTACTAAGCCTAATAGCATCACCAAACTTAATAAACTACCGAGTTTTATCGCTAAAGCCTCTTTAGCCACAATAATAGTAATATAAAATTATTAACCTCTGTTTATAAAGTCTTTTATTCCCAATTAATCACCTCCACAGCCTGTTTTAAAATTAGTTAACGCTGATGTAACTAGAATTAATCCATCTTTCATATTTATTACGTTACAAAATGTATCTTTTAATACTTTTGTTAACTCTAAGTGTATTATTGCTTTTAGCTTTTACAAAGCACAAACATAAGAAGTGAAGCCGAGCATCACACTGGTTCACTTATTTGAATCTAAAGACTTAATGAATCTAAAGAATAGAACCTCAATAAAATGGATCATTTTTACGAGTCACTCATCGATATAAGAATGTGGCACCTAAAGACCACACGGAGTTAGCATGACGTTTTATCCTCAATCTATCGCGCTAGTGTTAGGTTTATTGTGTTTACCATTAGTAAGCGCATCACCTATCGAGCAAACCAAAGGCGATTTTCAAGATAAATTTCGCCAATTAGAAGAAAGCCACCCTACACCGAATGATTACCGCAACGCTGCTGGTGAGCCGGGTAAAGATTATTGGCAACAGCAAGTTGACTATAAGATTCGGGTTGAGCTCGATGAAAAATCTCGTCGCCTTGAAGGCGAAGAGACGATTACTTATCACAATAACTCGCCTTACACCTTAAAATACCTATGGCTGCAACTAGAGCAAAATCGTTTTAAATCAGACTCTATTGCCGAAAGAAGCAGTAGCTTTTCAGGTTTAGGGCATAACAAAACGGCCACAGCTAAAGCACAAGATAAAGCGCCAGCTAAAATCAATTTAAACACCTTACGCCGTCAACAATTTATGGATGATGTCGAACTTGGCTATACGTTATCGGCCATTACTGACTCCCGTGGGAATGAGCTGCACTATGTGATTAATGGCGCGCAAATGCGAGTCGATTTACCTGAGCCATTACAGCCAGATGACAGCACCAAAATCAGTCTTAAATTTGCGTTTAATATCCTTGAAGAAGATGCGGTTGGCGCACGTTCAGGTTATGAGCATTTCCCTGATGATAAGCGTAAAGGCGGTAATGATATATTCTTACTGGCTCAGTGGTTCCCAAGAGTATCGTCATATTCTGATTACGAAGCTTGGCACAATAAAGAGTTCTTAGGTCGCGGTGAGTTCACCCTCGAATTTGGTAACTATGACGTTGAAATGACCGTACCAGCGGATCATATCGTGACAGCGACGGGTGTATTACAAAACCCTAAAAAAGTGCTGACTAAAACCCAGCGTCAGCGCCTCAATAAAGCAAAAAATGCAAAACGCCCTGTCTTTGTGGTTTCAGCTGATGAAGCATTAAAAAATGAGTCAAGCACGCAGTCTGGTCAAAAGACGTGGCATTTTAAAGCCAAAAATGTCCGTGATTTTGCATGGGCTTCTTCACGTAAATTTATCTGGGATGCTAAAGGTTATCAGCAAGGTGGCGACACTATGCCAGAAGTGATGGCAATGTCGTTTTACCCTAAAGAAGGTGGTGAACTATGGGAGAAGTATTCAACGGAATCTGTCATCCATACCATGGAAGTTTATTCACGCTTCACCTTTGATTACCCGTATCCCAATGCCATCAGTGTAAATGGACCTGTTGGCGGTATGGAATACCCTATGATCAGTTTCAATGGTCCCCGTACTATTTGGCATGATGATGGGAGCCGTTCATATACACTTTCTGAGAAACAATTCTTAATTGGGGTGGTCATCCATGAAGTAGGCCATAACTACTTCCCGATGATTGTTAACTCTGATGAACGTCAATGGGCTTGGATGGATGAAGGCTTAAACAGCTTCTTAGACGGTGTTGCCAGTAAAGAATGGGATCCTGATTTAGCTTGGGGTCGCGAACCAAGCGACATCATTGAATACATGAAGTCCAATGTTCAAGTACCGATTATGACGCAGTCTGATAGCGTGCTTAAATATGGACCAAATGCTTATACCAAGCCTGCTGCGGCATTAAATATTTTACGCGAGGTGGTATTAGGACGTGAACTATTTGATTTTGCTTTTCAAGAATATTCCCGTCGCTGGGAGAATAAACGCCCAACTCCTTATGACTTTTTCCGCACCATGGAAGAAGCGTCTGGTGTTGACTTAGATTGGTTTTTCCGCGGCTGGTTTTACACCACTGACCATGTGGATATTGCCATTGATAAAGTCTATAAATTGCGTTTAGACACTAAAAATCCTGATATTGATTTTGATCGCTTACGTCAAGAAGAGGCTGATAAGCCAACATCATTATTTATTCAACAAAACCAACAAGCAAATATGAAATCATGGGTTGATTTAAACCCAGACTTAGCTGATTTTCATGATGAGAACGACCGCTTCACTGTGACCAATAAAGAGCGAAATAAGTATCAGAAAATGCTTGTTGGCTTAAAGCCTTGGGAACAAAAGGCCTTAGATCGCGCTTTAGCGGAAGATAAAAATTATTACGTGATGAACTTCTCTAATATTGGTGGCTTAGTGATGCCTATTCTATTAGAGCTGTCATTTGCCGATGGTAGCAAAGAAAGCCTAACGCTACCTGCTGAAATTTGGCGACGTTCACCTAAAGCTGTCAGTAAATTGGTTGTCACGGATAAATCTAAGCAATTAGTGGCGGTAGAGATTGACCCAAGCTGGGAAACTGCTGATGTCGATATTGAAAATAACCATTATCCACGCCAGATTATTCCTTCACGTATTGAAGCCTATAAGAGTGAAAAACGTAAAGGTAAGCATCGCCGTGATGTGATGCATGATATCAACACTGAAGTGAAAGAACCTGAAGCTAAGGAATACAAAAAATAATGTCTTGGTCTATGACTACACTATTATGGATAACCGCACTGGCTGGCTTGTTGGTATTTAATTTTAATGCTTCTGCTCACCAACAAAAAGAGAGTTACAGTAATGTGTTATTTAATGCACGTAGTGGCAATTTAGAAATTCAGCATCGATTCTATCTGCACGATGCTGAACATGCTGCTAAGCGCATACTCGATAGTCACGCTGACTTGAATAAAGATCCGGTGAGCAGAGAAGCCTTTGCTTATTACGTCATGGGCAACTTTAAGATTGCTGACAACAATCAACAACTGCTACCGCTTGAATATGTTGGCACAGAAGTCGAAGGTAAATACCTGTGGGTGTATCAAGAAACTCAATTACCTAGGTCAATTGAAGTTAAAGATTCAAGCAGTGACCGACTGGCAGGCTTTTACATTAAGATGGAGAGCTTGCAAGAATTATGGCCAAGCCAGCTTAACTACATCAATGTAGAGCGTGAAAAAGAGGTCAAATCCTTACGATTAAGTGCCGGTGATGCATGGCAATACTTGCCATTAACTGAAGCGTTGAATTAGACAATTTTAGTGATGAACACATCACCTTGAACATCATTTAAAAGAGGCTCTTTAAGAGCCTCTTTTTTTGTTTATATCTCGCTAAATCTATCTACTATCTCAACTTATTAGCTCACCGAGCATAAAATAACGTCCGTCCTACTACACCTAAATCAATACTATTTGATCTAGCTCATATATATCGCAACCTTTGTTAACTTTATGTTGCCTTGCGTTAATAAATAGGCAAACTGAAATCATAAAGCGAATGCAAAGTTATTCGTAATGGAATCGAAAAGGGATAGTTAACTGCAATATTAATAAGGCCTTAAAGCACTTATTGATATTAAACGTTTAAGACCAAGGGAGACGGAATGACAGGGTTACTTAAGCTCTTACAATCTATGCTCGGCAGCTTCAAAGATCTGATCCCCATCATAGTAGTGGTGAGCTTCTTTGAAATTTTTATCCTTCAGCAAGCCCCAGATAATCTATTTTCTATTCTCATTGGCCTGCTTTTTATTGTCCTTGGTTTAACCTTTTTTGTATTTGGATTAGAGATGGGATTATTCCCCATCGGAGAATCTTTAGCACAAGCATTAGCAAGAAAAGGCAGCACATTCTGGTTAGTCATATTTTCTTTTTCATTGGGCTTTGGTACCACCCTCGCAGAACCCGCCTTAACAGCCGTCGCCGCTGAGGCTGCCCAAGTTGCCGCTGATGGTGGCGCCATTGCTGCAAATGAAGAATCAATGGATAGCTATGCTATGGGATTGCGGTTAACCGTAGCGGTTTCAGTCGGATTAGCCATTTTACTTGGGGTTATTCGTATTGTTAAAGGATGGCCGATTCACTATCTCATTATTGGTGGATATTGTATCGTCATGATCCTCACCAGTTTTGCCCCAGAAAATATTATTGGTATTGCCTACGATTCAGGCGGAGTGACTACATCAACCATTACTGTGCCATTAGTAACCGCACTCGGCGTAGGTTTAGCAACCGTGATTAAAGGCCGAAACCCGATGCTTGATGGCTTTGGGCTTATTGCCTTTGCCAGTTTAACCCCGGTTATTTTCGTGCTGCTATATGGGATGGTGTTGTAATGATCCTAAACCCTTGTCACAAGTTGCCCTCATTAAGGAATCATTATGGAATGGATTAGCCAACTGTTTGATACCTTATTATTAACCATTCGTGATGTAGTGCCTATCGCGACTATTTTATTCGGTTTTCAGCTGGGAGTGCTTAAACGCCCCATTGCTAACTGGAAGACAGTAGTGCTCGGTTTTGTTTACGTTATCTTAGGCTTAAGCTTTTTCCTCGTAGGCTTAGAACTTGCTTTGTTTCCAATTGGTGAAAACCTCGCAAACCAACTCACTACCCCTAGTATTTTGCACCCTGACGGCTCAGCAGGGCCCTACATTTGGCAAGATTATTTATGGGTCTATGTATTTGCAGCCGCTATAGGCTTTAGCACTACTATTGCTGAACCCTCACTTATTGCTGTGGCCATTAAAGCCAACGAAGTCTCCGGTGGCACCATTAGCATTCAAGGTTTAAGAATTTCAGTCGCTATCGGGGTCGCCTTTGGTATCTCTCTAGGTTGTTTTCGTATTGTCGTTGGCGACCCGATTCACTACTACATCATGGCTGGTTACGTGATAGTAGTGATACAAACATTCTTTGCACCTAAATCTATTATTCCCTTAGCTTATGATTCTGGCGGTGTCACTACCTCTACAGTCACTGTGCCGCTTGTGGCTGCACTAGGCTTAGGGCTTGCCTCCAATGTTGAGGGGCGTAATCCACTAATTGATGGTTTTGGCTTAATTGCTTTTGCCAGCTTATTTCCAATCATTGCCGTCATGAGTTATGCCCAAATAGTGGCCTGGCTAGACCACAAAAAATCAGCTAAGGAGTAAATTATGCGATTTAAATTAATTATCGCTTTCGTTGATGACGTCTCAACCGACGCCATACTCGATGCAGCCAGAGAAGCCGGAGCCACCGGAGCCACTGTGATTAATCATGCCCGCGGTGAAGGACTTAAAAAGAAAAAAACCTTCATGGGATTAGGATTAGATGTTCAGCGAGATGTCATTTTGTGGTTAGTGGAAGAGCATATGAGTCGCCATATTCTTGAAACGATTTGTGAAGTTGGTGGTTTTAACACTAACCCTGGTCAAGGCATTGCGATTCAAATTGATGTTGAAGATGCGGTAGGCGTTGCCCACCAAGTAGCCAAACTCAGTGACGATATAAAGGATCAAATATGAAACCAACAACGCCAATCAAAAACCGCGATGTGTTGATGAACGATTACGCCATGATTGATGGTTTACTGACAATCAGCGAAGCCATTGCCATTGCCATATCTAAGAACGTGTCCATTTTAGTGGTTAACAAGCGTCATGAACATGATGAATATGGCATGTTACTGCTGAGTGATATAGCCAGAAAAGTACTGGCTACAGATAAGTCGCCGGAACGAGTTAATGTGTATGAGATTATGATTAAACCTGTGATGTCGGTGTGCCCAGATATGGATATCCGTTACACAGCCCGTTTATTTGATCAATTTCAAATCAATAAAGCCCCGGTCATTGAACAAGGTAATATTATTGGTTTTGTCACATATGACGATATTGTTATCAAAGGCATGGTAAAAAACGCGATTTAATCACTGGAGTCACTTGAGTGATAGTAAGACACAAAAAAGCCTTGATGACGCTTTCAAGAGAAAGCAGCATCAAGGCTTTTAATGTTTGAATAACTGAACGAGTCAATCAAACTAATACCCAATTAATTTTGAATCAATAACCGTTACTGACCAATAAAGTGCTGATCTTTAAGCCAGTTCAAGTACTCTGGGACCGCTTGTTCAACCGTCTTAAATTGATGGTCACATCCCACTGAACGTAAATGAGTTAAATCAGCTTGAGTATAACTCTGGTAAGCACCTTTCAACTTATCAGGGAATGGAATATATTCAATATCACCTTTGCCATGATACTTAACAACGGCATTCGCTACGTCATTAAAGCTCTGCGCTTGGCCTGTACCACAGTTAAAAATGCCTGATACCGACTTGTTCTGCCATAGCCATAAGTTAACTTTAACCACGTCTTCAACAAACACAAAATCACGTAATTGTTGACCATCTTCATAACCATCAACACCAGCAAATAAGCGGCAAACGCCATTGGCTTTAATTTGGTTATTGAAATGAAAAGCGACACTGGCCATGCCACCTTTATGCTGCTCTCTTGGACCATAAACATTGAAATAACGTAAGCCAGCTACCTGTGCTTTGGTATCTTGTTGTCTAACATATTGGTCAAACAAGAATTTCGAATAAGCGTAAACATTCAACGGCTTTTCAACTTCGCGTTTTTCAACGAAAGTGTCACTGCCACCATAAACAGAAGCAGATGATGCATAAATATATTGCACATCATTAGCTTGAGCATAATGCAGTAATACTTTTGAATACTCATAGTTATTCTGCATCATGAACTTGCCATCCCACTCAGTAGTAGACGAACAAGCACCCTGGTGGAATATAACTTCTAACTTACCGTTAAAACCACCAGCTTTGATTTGTGCTAAGAAGTCATCTTTATCAAGATAATCAGCAATTTCACAATCAGCCAAATTGAACATTTGCGTGCCATCAGATAAATCGTCAACTGCAATAATATCTGTACGTCCCATATTATTGAGTTCTTTAACTAAATTACTTCCAATAAAGCCTGCTGCACCAGTAACCACTATCATAAAATTTATCCTATTCGTGTGGCGTGATTGATCACCACGCAAAAATCTACAAGTCTGCCGAAACTTATGTTAAGTCAGCAGCATAAAATGAATCTAAAAAGTCAGCCACTTCAGTTGCTGCTCGATCAAAATCAATTAATGACATATTACGCCCAGTACGTTTACCCACTGGTGGTGTATATGCCAAACGGCGATCATCTGCTGATAGTGACTGCCAACGTATATGGGGTGCAGAGCGTCTGCCTGCGTAAAAGCCCACAGTTGGCACATTATGTAAGCCAGCAAGGTGAAGTGGCCCTGTAGAACCCGCTATAAACATATCTGCAGCCACCAATGACTCTGCGAATTCACTCAAACTTGATAACGGCTTGGCCATATCAACATTAATGCCTTTATCAACTAACAAAGTATGCATTTCTTGGGCAATAATTTTTTCGTCACCACTGTAAGTAATAACCACCCGACAATCATGCGCTGTTTTAGTGACAATATCAGCCAACATTTGTGAAAATTTCCCAATGGGTAGACCACCCGATGAGCCGCCAGTTCCAGGGTGAGCAAAAATTAATTTTTCCTGACCTTGCTGATTATAGTATTGCTGCCACAGCTGTTTTTTATCAATAACATTCCAAAAAGGTCGCTGCACTTTAGGGATATCGTAGCCGTGATGTTTAAGAAAATGTTCAATAACATTACATCCACTTTTCCAGACCGAAATACCTTTTTGGTATTGTGCATTGGTGCGGTGTTTATACAAGTACTGATACCAATTCAATGTTGGCACTAACTTATAGGGAATATTGGCATTTTTTAGTAGTTTATACACTCGATATTGAGACAGCGAAACAATCGCGGCATCATAGTTTTGAGCCTTTATTTCGGCAGCAATAGCATCATCATCACCGGTATCAATAATCACATTATCAACATGTGGGCAAGCAAGGGCAAAACTCTTCACCACCGGAGCAACAAAAACGTCAATAGTCGCATCAGGTAATGCTTGTTTTAGCATACTTAACGCTGGCCATTTAGTCGTAAAATCACCAATTTTGTCATGACGGATATAAAGAATTTTTTTCATCAATTAAGGCCTTACTTACCTTTAAAAAATACAGACTCTATGCTGACCACTGGAGCCTCTTAGATTATCAGCTTATTTTATACTAACTCCACGAGGCAAACACCTTTTAAGCGTTTCATACTACTCAAAATCCTGAAACCTAATGAATATGCTGAAATCAATAAGTTCAGTTACCGTCCACAACACTCGCAGATTACAAACCCTCACCAATGAGTTAACAATTTTTCACCCATAAAAAAAGGGTCTGTATAAACAGGCCCTTAATCATTTCTATAAAAACATCTTACTCAAGCGTTTCCTAGAACGGGATATCATCATCCCAATCACCGCCTAAATCAGGGGTAGTGTTTTGTGCTTGAGGTGTTGGCGCTGGACGCTGTGCAGGAGCGGGTTGTTGGAAACCGCCTTGCTGCTGCGCAGGTGCCGCTTGCTGATAACCACCTTGAGCTGGTTGCTGTGCAGGTGCTTGTTGAAAACCACCTTGTTGCTGAGCAGGTTGAGCTGCTGGCGCTTGTGGCTTAGGCGTGTAAGCAGGCTTTTGTGCTTGAGCTGGTTGTTGAAAACCACCTTGAGCTTGTTGCTGCTGACCGTAACCACCTTGAGCTTGCTGAGGCGCATTTTGCTGTGGAGCACTCTGTTGAGGAGCGTTACCGTAGCCTTGGTTCATGCCACCTTGTTGACCACCACCTTGACCGCGGCTATCAAGCATTTGCATTTCCATCGCATTAATTTCTGTTTTATAGCGATCTTGGCCAGTTGTTTGGTCTTGCCATTTACTGGTTTGCAATTTGCCTTCTAAGTAAACTTTAGAACCTTTTTTCAGGTATTCACCAGCTACTTCAGCTAAACGACGGTACATAACGATATTGTGCCATTCTGTGCGCTCTTGTTGTTGACCCTGTTGGTCTTTCCAAGTCTCACTTGTAGCTACAGTAAAGTTGGCTACGGCATTACCGTTTGGCATGTAACGAACTTCAGGATCTTTACCTAAATTACCAACCAAAATTACTTTATTTACACCACGACTGGCCATCGAAAATCTCCTGCGATTTTATCTATTATATAATCTAAATTACAAAACTAAGCGATCAAAATGATCTAATTGACAGAGCCTAACACAGCTCGCGCTTCACTCAAATCGAATTGATCATCAACTTTCAAATATGCTGCTTTCTCTTCTATCACCACTATCGCTTCAGCTACTCCGGCTAGCAGTGACAGCTGAGTTGCCATGTCTTTAGCATGGGCTCTATCTTTAGCTTTTGCTTCAAGGGTATAGCTTTTTAATAGCACTGGTTTTTCCATGCCAATGGTCAATAATAACCAAATAAACATTAATCCCAATGCCACATAAAATACCCCTGCAGCACCAACAAGTTGGTAAGCACCGCCACCCAACATACCGCCACAAAAGGCACCTAAGAATTGACTGGTTGAATAAACGCCCATTGCTGAACCTTTATCACCCACTGGACAAAACTTCGCAATAAGACTTGGCAATGAAGCTTCAAGGTAATTAAAGCCTGTGAAAAACAACACCACAGCAGCAGTCAATACCCATAAGTTATCTGCGTACATACCCATTGCCGCTAATGCGACCATCATGATCATTAACGATATTTGGAACATGGTTTTAGTGTTGTTACGTTTAACACCAATGATAATTAACGGTACCATTAAGAAAAACGCCCCAATAAAGGCAGGGAAATACAACATCCAATGCTTTTCTTTCACTAAGCCTGCATCAACTAAATCTAATGGCAACGCCACAAACACTGCTGTAAGCACTAAGTGAAGGATAAAAATCCCCGCATCCAGCCTGAACAGTTGCGGATCCATTAACATCCGCTTTAACTTAGTCGGCGTTGCAACCGTATCGCCTTTAGGTGCTTGTGACACCGGATTCGGCACCAACACCTGGACGATAATCATGCCTAGTACGGCTAAAATAGCCGTTAAGAAGAACAAACCTTCTAAACCTGCATATTGAGCGACAATTGGCCCTGCTAGTAATGACAACGCAAACGAAAAACCAATACACATGCCAATAATAGCCATGACCTTAGTTCGCTGTTCATCACGAGTTAAATCGGCGGCAAGCGCTAACACGGCAGCAGCAATCGCTCCCATCCCTTGTATTGCTCGGCCCAACACCACCCCATAAATATGATCCGACATGGCAGCAACAATGCTACCAATAGCAAAGACCACCAAACCAGCCAAAATAATGGGCTTACGGCCGTATTTATCTGACAACATTCCCATTGGGATTTGTAAAACAGCTTGAGTTAGTCCGTAAGCGCCAATAGCAATCCCCACCCATAAAGGTGAGAAGCCTTCTAAATGTTGGCCATAAAGTGCGAAGACGGGCATGATCATAAATAAGCCCATCATTCGTAAACCAAACACGCTGGCTAACGAAAAAGCGACTTTCTTCTCAATGCCGGATAGTCCATTGTTGGCCATTCAGTTGCCCTTAATTGTGTATCTATTTAAAAATTCGAGTTGCGCATATTATCACAGCGTCCTAATTTAGCTCAAAAGGAATAATGAACCAATACACAACTGTTTATCGTATTTGTTAATGAGATTAAACAAACAGGTTATAATGAGTGTCATATCGCAGAATATTTTATTCTTTTTGACATCTGCTCATATCACAGAGAACAGATCACGAAACACTATACAACAGCCTACAGGTTACTGTATAAAACACTGTATAAGTTATTTTTATCAAATATAAAATAGCGACTGTTTACTAACCTAATTTACATTAGCCCACATTATCTATGCGTGGCAACACAACCTTTAGAGTGATAAATGGATACCATTGAAATTCGCGGTGCAAGAACCCACAATCTTAAAAATTTCGACTTAACGATTCCACGTGACAAGCTTATTGTCATTACCGGCTTATCGGGTTCGGGAAAATCATCTTTAGCGTTCGATACTTTATACGCTGAAGGCCAACGTCGCTATGTAGAATCACTGTCGGCTTATGCGCGCCAATTTTTAAGTTTAATGGAAAAGCCTGATGTCGATCATATCGAAGGCTTGAGCCCAGCAATTTCAATTGAACAAAAATCCACATCCCACAATCCACGTTCAACCGTGGGTACCATCACTGAAATTTATGATTACCTGAGATTATTGTTTGCGCGCGTGGGGGAACCTCGCTGTCCTACTCATGGTCAGGCATTAACGGCGCAAACAGTCAGCCAGATGGTAGATAAAGTTTTAGCCTTGCCTGAAGGCAGCCGCCAAATGCTATTGGCGCCAGTGATTAAAGCCCGTAAAGGTGAGCATGTTAAGTTACTCGAAAGCCTAGCAGCACAAGGTTATGTGCGCGCCAGAATTGATGGTGAAGTGTGTGACTTATCCGACCCACCAACCCTTGAGCTACATGTTAAGCACACCATTGAAGTGGTCGTCGATCGCTTTAAAGTCCGCGATGATTTAAAGCAGCGCTTGGCAGAATCATTTGAAACCACCTTAGAATTATCTGGCGGTATCGCCATTATTGCCGACATGGCTGGTGAAGCTGACGAGCTGATGTTCTCAGCTAACTTTGCTTGTCCATATTGTGGCTATTCAATGGCAGAACTTGAACCACGAATTTTCTCATTCAATAACCCAGCTGGCGCTTGTCAAACTTGTGATGGTCTTGGGGTACAACAGTACTTTGATGCTGAACGTGTTATCACCAATGGTGAGTTATCACTGGCTGGCGGGGCGATTAGAGGTTGGGATAAACGTAATTTTTATTACTTCCAAATGCTCACTTCATTAGCTGAACATTATAAATTTAATGTTGAAACGCCCTTTGAGCAACTAACCGATAAAGTGAAAAAGATTGTCCTCACTGGCTCGGGTAAACAAAGCATTGCGTTTAAATACATTAACGACCGTGGTGATGTGGTTATTCGTAATCACCCTTTTGAAGGCATCCTCAACAATATGGATCGCCGCTACCGCGAAACAGAAAGTAACTCGGTTCGTGATGAACTTTCAAAATTCATTAACACCCAATCTTGTAAAAGCTGTGGTGGTTCGCGTTTACGTGAAGAAGCTCGTAATGTCTTTATCGGCGAATTGAATCTGCCGCAATTGACCCATTGGTCTATCGGTGAAGCGATGGACTATTTCAAAGAGATCACCTTCGAAGGTCAAAAAGCACAGATAGCTGAGAAAATTCTCAAAGAAGTCGGCGATAGATTAGGTTTCTTAGTCAATGTTGGTTTGAATTATCTAAGTTTAGATCGCTCAGCTGACACCTTGTCAGGCGGTGAAGCCCAGCGAATTCGTTTAGCCAGCCAAATTGGCGCCGGCCTTGTGGGTGTAATGTACGTGCTTGATGAGCCATCCATTGGTTTACATCAGCGCGATAACGAACGCTTATTACAAACCCTCATTCACCTTCGCGATTTAGGTAATACCGTTATTGTGGTTGAGCATGATGAAGACGCGATTCGCATGGCTGATCATGTGATTGATATCGGCCCCGGCGCTGGCGTTCATGGTGGTGAAATCATTTGTTCAGGTGATCTGCAATCAATTTTAGATTGTGAAGAGTCCATTACCGGGCAATATATTTCCGGTAAAAAGCAAATTCACATTAGTGATAAACGCACCCCGATTGACCCGAAAAAAGTTATTGAGCTATGCGGTGCAAGCGGTAATAACTTAAAAGATGTCGACTTAACTATTCCGATTGGTTTGTTTACCTGTGTCACAGGGGTATCAGGTTCAGGTAAATCGACCTTAATTAACGATACTTTTTATAAGATCGCCCACAGAATGCTTAACGGCGCCACTATTGATGAACCTGCAGCCCATAAAAGTATTACTGGTATGGAGCTGTGCGATAAAGTCGTTGATATTGATCAAAGCCCGATCGGAAGAACACCACGCTCAAACCCCGCAACTTACACGGGCATATTTACCCCTATTCGTGAACTATTTGCCGCAACCCAAGAGTCTCGCAGCCGTGGTTATTTACCGGGTCGCTTCTCTTTTAACGTTAAAGGCGGTCGCTGTGAGGCCTGTCAGGGTGATGGCTTAATCAAAGTTGAAATGCATTTCTTACCTGATGTGTATGTACCTTGTGATTCATGTAAAGGTAAGCGTTATAACCGCGAAACTTTGGATGTGAAATACAAAGGCAAAAATATTCACGAAGTGCTGCAAATGACCATTGAAGAAGCGCGGGTTTTCTTTGATCCGATACCTGCTATCGCAAGGAAACTGCAAACCTTAGTCGATGTGGGCTTGGCGTATATTTGTTTAGGGCAAAGCGCCACCACTTTATCCGGTGGTGAAGCTCAGCGAGTGAAGTTAGCTAAAGAGTTATCCAAACGCGATACTGGCAAAACCTTATACATTCTTGATGAGCCAACCACAGGTTTGCACTTTGCCGACATCCAACTGTTGTTAGAGGTATTGCATCGTTTGAAAGCCAAAGGCAACACCATTGTGGTCATTGAGCACAATTTAGATGTGATTAAGACGGCAGATTGGGTGGTTGATCTTGGCCCTGAAGGCGGCTCTGGCGGCGGTACTATTTTAGCCACTGGGACACCTGAAGAGGTAGCAAAACATAAAACCTCTCATACGGCGCGCTTTTTGAAACCGTTATTGGCCAAGAAAGCTGCGCAGAAAAAGGCTGCCAAGAAAAAATAGCCTTATGCGCTGTATAAAGCAGACTTTAATAACAGCCAAATTGAGTTAGCTTACTCATCAAGCCAGAGGATTAAAAATGGATTTTTACCAAGGTGCTCTGGTTTTCAGAATGGTTGTAAAAATGGCTTCTAGAATAACCCATAAAGTGGTTATTAAAGTCGCTAGCTTAACGAAGTTATCATTTCACTTGATGGCTAAGTTCATTGTCGCTAGCAGCTTTTTGGTAATAACTGGCTGCGCTACACAAAATTGCGGCAATGAAGTAACAAGTTTATGGGCAGATAAAAATCAGCTACTGGATGATGTTCGCACATTAAGTAGCGCAGATTTTGAAGGCCGTAAAACCAACACCAAAGGAGCTGATAAAGCACGCCAATACATCATTTCACGCTTTATAGAACTTGGTTTGTCACCTTGGCAAGCTGAATATAATCATCCTTTCATTTACCAACAAAACTTCTCCGATAAAACTGGCATTAACGTCATTGCCACAGTAATGGCTCAGCAACCTTCTACGCGCTGGCGGGTAATCACGGCTCATTATGATCATTTGGGCATGCGAGGTAACAAAGTTTACCCTGGTGCTGATGATAACGCTTCTGGCGTTGCCTCAATGTTGGCTATTGCTAAACAGTGGCAAATTGATGGGGATAAAAATATCAATTTGATGCTGGTCGCCACAGATGCTGAAGAACCGGGATTATATGGCTCCTATGCGCTTGTTGAGCGGCTTATAGGCCATTCAGATATGAGTATCGAAATGGCACTTAATCTCGATATGATTGGCCACCCTTCTAGACCAAAAGCGATCTATATTGAAGGAGAGCAAAATTTATCTGTATTTAAACAAATAAAATATCAACTCCAAGACTATAATAACTTGTGTGTGAGACAAAGCCGTTCAAAACTCAAGAATGGCAGTATGGTAAGGATAGATTGGCTGCGAGCATCCGATCATTATCCTTTCCATAAAGCGGGAATCCCCTGGCTCTATTTAGGCGTTGAAACCCATAAGCAATATCACACTGTGGACGATACCATAGATACGATAAATATCAGTTTTCTAGCGGCTGTAACAGAAACAGCCTATGAGTTACTCAAGCTTAATAAGCAACAAATTATCGCTAATTGATTCGTATCGCTCACATAAAACCTGATAACGATTGAGGTTGTAATATTAATTATTGAATGGCGTTCGGCACAAACAAGATTACATTGAGTTAGTGCCGAAAATAACACTTACCGCCTCAACTTTTCCTCTACAATAATCAGGCCAATTTTATTTTTTTATTAAAATTAGATAGTCATTGAGGCCAAAGCTTGCTATAATATCGCCCCTTTGACGCGGGAAATCGACACGGGGTTGATTTTCTGTCTGTGAAACTTTAGTACGAATGCTAATAATTTCGTGCGCATCCACAAGGCTACAACTCAATGTCATCCGATGAAAGAACTTTCCGCGAACTTGGTTTATCCGAGAATTTGCTTCGTGCCCTAGACGATCTAGGTTACGAAAAACCAACTCCAATTCAAGCTGCAAGTATCGATCCTTTAATGGAAGGAAAAGATATTCTTGGTCAAGCTCAAACTGGTACAGGTAAAACAGGTGCTTTCGCACTGCCTTTACTTAACAATGTTGACCAACAGCTACAAGCTCCTCAAATCCTAGTACTTGCACCAACTCGTGAACTTGCTGTTCAGGTTGCTGAAGCATTTGGTAGCTACGCTAAACACATGAAAGGCTTCCATGTACTACCGATTTACGGTGGTCAGAGCATGTCACAACAATTAAGTGCCCTACGTCGTGGCCCTCAAGTTGTTGTCGGCACACCTGGTCGTGTAATGGACCACATGCGTCGCGGTACACTTAAGCTTGATTCATTAAAAGCACTTGTTCTTGATGAAGCTGATGAAATGCTAAAAATGGGCTTCATCGATGATATCGAATGGGTTCTTGAGCATAAGCCAAAAGACAGCCAACTAGCTCTTTTCTCTGCGACTATGCCAGAGCAAATCAAGCGTGTTGCTAATAAGCACCTTAACGATCCTGTTCATGTTGCTATCAAAAATAGCACAACAACTGTTGAAACTATTGATCAACGTTATGTTCAAGTATCACAGCACAACAAACTTGAAGCGTTAGTACGTGTATTAGAAGTTGAAAATACTGAAGGTATTATTATCTTCGTACGTACTCGTAACAGCTGTGTTGAATTAGCTGAAAAACTTGAAGCTCGCGGCTACGCATCTTCACCACTACATGGTGATATGAACCAACAAGCACGTGAACGTGCTGTTGAGCAGCTTAAACGCGGTAAGTTAGATATCCTTATTGCTACTGACGTTGCGGCCCGTGGTCTTGATGTTGAACGTATTGGACACGTAGTTAACTACGATATCCCATATGATACAGAAGCTTATGTGCACCGTATTGGCCGTACTGGCCGTGCTGGTCGTACAGGTATGGCGATTCTTTTCGTTACCAATCGTGAAATGCGTATGTTACGCACTATCGAACGTGCAACGAACAGCCGTATCTCGCCAATGAAAGTGCCTAGCCCTGAATCTGTTGCTGAGCGTCGTTTATCACGCTTAGGCGAGCAAATCCAAGAAACCGTTAACGGTGACTTAGATTTCATGAAAAATGCAGTAGCGCAGTTATGTCAGCAATTAGAAATTGATACAGACTTACTAGCAGCAGCATTACTTCAACAAGTACAAGCTGAGCGTCCATTACAACTTCCAGCGATTCAAGAACGTCAACGTGATTCACGTGACCGTGATGAACGTGCTCCTCGTGATTCTCGTGACGGTGGTCGTGAGCGTCCTCGTCGTGATTCACGCAGCAGCCGTCCATTGCCAACAAGCTTTGGTAGTGCAGAAGGTCTGAAAGATAAGCCTGATGTTAAGATGTGTCGCTATGTAATCGATGTAGGTCGTGATAACGGTGTTGGTGTTGGTAACATTGTTGGCGCTATCGCTAACGAAGCAAACATTGACAGCCAGTTCATTGGCCAAATTCAATTATTTGACCAAGTAACTTCAATTGACTTGCCAGACGGCATGCCAAAAGACGTGCTAGGCCATTTAAGAAAAGTACGTGTTTGTGGTAAAGCATTGAACATCCGTGAAGCGGGTGATGCATCTTTCCCAGCTGCTGCGCCAAGTCGTCCACGTAGTGATCGCGCTCGTAGTGACCGTCCTCGTAGTGATCGCCCTCGTAGTGACCGTCCTCGTAGCGACCGTCCTCGTGGTGATAGCCCACGTAAGCCACGTGACAGCGAGTAATTACCGATATAGTCATAACGTAACGTTATGCTAAATCATAAAAATGGAGCCTAGGCTCCATTTTTTTATGCTTAAATTAAACATAATAGCGCCCGATTACTTTTCAAAATATCAAAGTTGAATTTATGTTCCCTAAAAAATTTGCTGCAATAATACTGTTGGCAGTCCTATTATTGTCTAACACTTTAGCGATTGCTGAAGAGTCAGATACAGCTTGGGTGCAATTCACCTTTGAGAACGATGCCTTTGGTCTTATTGATACCAGTGACAATGGCTATACCAACGGCATTGAATGGAGTTGGGGACATAAGGTAGCTCACGATTACGAACGACTCGCACTGCCAAATTGGTTAGATGCATTTTATGGTTGGAGCTATTTAAACCAAGGCAGTGATAGACATTACCAGTTGAGCTATAACCTGTCTCAGCGTATGTATACCCCTGATGATATTGAAATAGAAGAGTTGATCCCAAGTGATCGTCCCTATGCTGGAACCCTATTATGGGAGGTAGACTTAAAGAGCTATGCAGCAGGCATATCAGACAATCTCAGTTTAACGTTAGGTGTCGTGGGGCCAGCTTCTTTTGCTGAACAAACACAAAAAGGCATTCATAACATCATCGAGGCAAAACAACCTCAGGGTTGGGAACATCAACTTGATAATGAACTAGTGTTTCAACTCGAAGCGACCCGATTATACCAATGGACTTACCAGCAGATTAATGACTCATTGGAATTCGACAGTGTCGTTATAGCTCAAGCTGCCGCCGGAAACTTGATGAGTAATGTGGGTGCTGGGGTATCGTTTCGTTTAGGTAATATTTTAAAAGACAGTTATGCCTATATACAACCAGCGGCTTCCAGAGGCCATGGCGGTTATCAACTGAAATCAAAAACGGACCTCAGTTGGCAGTTTTTTGCCACCATATACACCCGTTATGTTTTTAACGATATCACCCTTGATGGGAATACCTTTAAAGACAGCCACTCGGTTAACCTTACCCATGAGCAGGCCATGATCAATATGGGTTTTACGCTCAACTGGCAAGATTGGGGACTTACATTCTCAGCGATTCGAGGTTCAGAGCAATACGAAGACCAGAAAAGTAAGCCAAACTTTGCAGGCGTCAGTATTAGCTATCAGTATTAAATTGTTTATTAAAATGCTTTTTTGACTGGATGCTTCATGGTCATTTAACTTCAATGCTATAGAGTCTAGTGCTCAACCGCTCCTGCAGCCTTTTTAAGATACAGCGGCCATATTTGTACAGCAAACACTGAACCGACAATCAATATAATTCCCGTCAATGACCAAACATCGATGGCATCAGCAGTAAAAATATTATCCCACCAGCCCAGATAGACAACCGCGGCATTGGCAGTAAAACTAAGCACTGGCGTCAGCGCTAACATGGCACTCACTTGTGCCGTTGGCCAGTATTTCATGGCCTGGCCAAAGCTTCCGTAAGCAATCAAGGTATTTATTGCACAAAATAAAACTACCAGCCAATTATTCACCGTCATGTTGCTGAAATGACTAAAATCACTGAATGGCGCCATCATTACGATGCCTAAACCATAAATAAATAGCAGTACATTATTGGGTGATAATGTATTAATTAACGATTTTTGTAATAGCGCATAACTGGTCCATGACAACACCGAAAACTGCACAATCAATACACCTAAGGCCGTTTTTGAACTATCAGCTGAGGCAAAATCTAAGCTAGGATGAAAGAACATCAATACGCCCAGCGCCAATGTGGCAAAGCAGGTTAATTGAATGGCAGTTAAGCGCTCTTTAAAAAACAACGCACCACCGAAAGCCAGAAAAAACGGCGCTGTTTGAAAATTAAGCTGCGCTGTGCCTGGCGATAAGTAATCCAGTGAATAAACAAATGAAGTGTAATTGAACATCAAGAAAATACCGGCACCAAAAAGCTTTAACCAATCAAGCCCTTTTAATTGGCTAAATTGTCTCAAATTCCCAAAACGCCATAACAAAAGAAATGTCACGATAAAGGCAACGAAAAACCGAAACCAGGTCAAGGTCACCGGATCAATAAATCCACCCGATAGCTTCAGCGCTATGGGTAATATTCCCCAAAACACGACAGCAACCGAGACAAAGATCAGACCTAAACGGGTATGCTTCACAGACAGTTCACTCTATTGATAGCTAAAACAATTAACATTCGAAGGCTGCACATTCTAAAGTGATAAACCAAACAAGCCAATGGTTAATCAAATTCGATATGTCGCGATTATTTTCTCAAAATAGCAACCTCAGTATTCGCCATAGAGGAATAAGAATTCCACAGCTTTATAATCATGGAAAAATCCATCAATAAAGGTAAAATACCCGCCATAAAAATACCTTAATATCCTTATCTATAAAGGATATGTCCCTACACTCAATTTCTTAAGGAATACTGGCCATGAGTCTTGCTGATTCAGTTCTCGCTATCAATAACGATTTGCCGATTCGAACCGATAAGCCGGTACATAGCGGAAAAGTCCGCAGTGTATATTGGTTAACTGAGGCTGATAGCCGTCGCTTAATCGAAGATAAAGGCTATAACGTACCAGCAGATACGCCATTAGCAATAATGGTCATCAGCGATCGCATTTCTGCTTTTGATTGTATTTTCCATGGTGAAGGTAATTTACAAGGTATTCCAGGTAAAGGAGCGGCACTTAACGCTATCTCAAACCATTGGTTTAAGTTGTTTGCTGAAAACGGCCTAGCTGATAGCCATATTCTTGATATCCCGCACCCATTTGTATGGATAGTGCAAAAGGCACGTCCAATCAAAGTCGAAGCAATTTGTCGTCAATACATCACAGGTTCAATGTGGCGCGCATATGCCAAAGGCGAACGTGAATTTTGTGGTATTACCCTTCCTGAAGGATTACAGAAAGATCAAAAGCTCCCTGAGTTACTGATCACACCGTCAACCAAAGGCATTTTAACCGGTATTCCTGGTGTTCCAGAACAAGACGACGTTAATATTAGCCGCGCAGACATTGAAGCTAACTACCAAGCATTTGGCTTTGAAAAACCTGAAGATATCGATTTATATGAAGTGTTACTCAAGCAAGGTTTCAATGTCATCTCGGATGCTTTAGCAAACCATGATCAAATGTTTGTCGATACAAAATTTGAATTTGGTTACGTCAATGATAAAGACGGTAATGCGAAACTGATTTACATGGATGAAGTGGGCACCCCTGACTCTTCACGTATATGGGATGGCGCAGCTTACCGAGAAGGTAACATTGTCGAAAATTCTAAAGAAGGTTTCCGTCAGTTCTTACTAAATCATTTTGATGATGCTGATATTTTGTTAAACAAGGACAGAATGCCTGAACGTGAAGCATTAGCCCGTGATAATGATTTGCCATTAGATGCAATGATGAATGTGTCTCGTACCTATACCGGCGTTGCAGAAAAGGTCACAGCAAAAGCGATTGACCTACCAAGTAACCCTAAGGCTGATATCATCAAGGTATTACGCCAAGACTATGATTTAATAGCTGAATGATTTAATAGCTGAGTGATTTAATAGTGAAATAATTCGATAGTTGAATGATTTAACAGCTAAGTAATTAATAGCTAAAGGATCCAATAGTCTAATTATCTGAGAACTTATCTTCTCATTCCATTTAAGTTCTCATTCCATGAAAGGCGCCTATCGGTGCCTTTTTTATATCGTCGATTTGCAGAAAGATACCAAAGCGGCCTTACTTCATGATATTCCTTCGCATATACCCCTTCGCAATTCCCAAAAAACATTTCTGTTATTCATTCAAGTGATCACTCAAGTTACTTACTCCAGTGAAAGCTGCAACCTCATTTCATCATTGAAATGTTAATCAGACAGTAAATAGGACCCAATAAAATATTTTCAAATAATTTACAATTTACACAAATGTAAATGGTAATGATTTTCATTTGCAATTAATTAACTTTAGATTATCATCTTTTCGTCATAGAACGATCTCAATTTCACAATTGATTTCTAGCACATATTATTCCGCACTGAAGATGAAGAAATGATGAAACTTACTCCACTAAATATCTCTCTTTTACTCGCTATGAGTATTTCGCCTTATGCCCTTGCAGAGCAAGCAACTGCAGAACTATCAGCTGAACAACTAGAACCAAAAACCGCTGAGAATCAAATAAACCAAGTCCCTGATGACGTAGAAATTGTTACGGTAAAAGGCCGTTATATTCAAGGCTACAATGCTCACTCTGCTAGTGGTGCATCTCGTTTAGACCTTGCTATTACTGATATACCTCAATCTGTATCGGTGATTACAGAAGCGCAAATGCGTGACTTTCAACTCACCGATATTAATTCTGTACTAGACACTGCCACGGGTATTAATGTTGAGCGAATTGAAACTGACCGCACTTACTACACTGCCCGCGGCTTTGATGTTACCAACTTTCAAATAGATGGTATTGGTTTGCCGTTAACATCAGGTAATAATCACGCCGATGAAGACACAGCTATTTATGATCGCGTTGAAGTTATTCGTGGCGCTAACGGCTTAATGACTGGTGTGGGTAATCCATCAGCAACCGTTAACTTTATTCGTAAACGTCCAACCATTGATGATCAACTATTAGTCACAGGCACTTACGGCAGTGAAAATAATGCCCGTTTGGAACTGGATGGTTCAGTGGCCATTACTGACAACATTTCCGCAAGAGCGGTTGCAGTAAAACACAAACAAGATTCTTACCTTGACCGCTATGAGCAAGATAAGAATGTGTTATATGCATTTATTGAAGCCAATCTTACTGACTCAACCTCATTGTCTGTTAGCCATAGCTATATCGATAATGATGCCCAAGGTAACAACTGGGGTGCCCTGCCACTGTATTACACCGATGGCAGCGCAACTGACTACGATCGTTCAACCAATACCTCTGCTGACTGGTCAAACTGGCAAGTCGTAAAAAACAACACCGTGGTTGAGTTCAGTCATTTCTTTAATGATGATTGGCGCCTTCGAGCCACCTATTCTCATAAAACAACCGATGAAGATACTGAGTTATTTTATGTCTATGGCACACCTGATAAAACCACTGAACTTGGATTAACAGGTTACGGCAGTGAGTATGATTTAGATGAAACCACCGATTTAGCTGATATTTATGTGAATGGTGACTTTGAATTATTTGGTCGTGATCACCAAGTTGTGGTTGGATTAAACCATGCAGAAATGAGCTACAACGATAGCTCGCTTTACGATTACACCACTGGTAATGGTTTCCCAGCCATGCCTGACTTAAATGATTGGGATGGCAATACGCCAAAACCCACCTTCAACGATGGTTTAACGGGTAGCGATGTTCGCACTAAACAGCAGGCTGCTTACTTTACTGGCCGATTTAACTTGTTCGATGACATGCATGTTATTGCTGGCGGTCGTTATAACCAATGGGAAGCCACAGGCGAAGCCTATAGCGTTGACCAATATGCCGATGAAAGTGAATTTATCCCTTACTTAGGCATGGTTTACCGCTTTATGCCTGAAGTCATTGCCTATGCGAGTTATACCGAAACTTTCTTAGCGCAAAAAGAGTTAGATATTGATGACAAAATGCTGGCTCCAGTAACGGGTGAAAGTAAAGAAATCGGTATTAAGAGTGAGTTATTTGAAGGTCGCTTAATCGCCAGTGTGGCTTACTTCGATATTTTACAATCCAACCTAGCCGTTGTAGATCCTGCCACAATCATGTTGCCGCCAGATCAGCAACGCTATATCGGCGCTGATGGCATCAACAGTAAAGGCTTTGAAGTTGAATTTGCAGGTGAACTCTACCCAGGGCTTCAAGCAAGTATTGGCTATACCGATTTTGATATTGAAGGTGATGATGTTGTTGCTGACTACACGCCTGAAAAACTATTAAAACTCGCAGCAACTTACGAATTTGAAAGTATTGATGGCCTATATGTCGGTCTCAATATGCGCTGGCAAGATGATACCTCTCGTAACCAGGGTGTGGTTGCTGATGGGTTTGATAATGCAGGGCAAGAGATTATTACCGAGCAAAAAGCCTACGCCATTGTCGATTTAATGGCTAAGTATCAATTCACTGACGATATTCAACTGACTATCAATGCCAATAATGTCACTGACGAAAAGTACATTACCAGCTTGTATTGGGCCCAAGGTTATTACGGTGCACCAGCAAATTACAGTGCCACTCTCTCTTGGAATTTATAGCAATATAAAACCAAATTGATTGGTTTAATGATGTTGAGTTGGCCTTAAGGTGAACTCAACATTTTTGAATCTCACTGAAAATGTTATGGAATTCATCTGATGAGAAAAACCCTTTTTAAATGGCACTCCTATGGTGCTTTAGTGGCCATGCTGCCTTTGCTGATAATCTCAATCACGGGCAGCATTCTGGTTTTTAAAGTAGAAATAGACAGCCTACTCAGGCCAGCCCATATGCTGGTCAATGCCAGTGACACATCGCCTAGAGTCAACTTAGATACACTAATGGCAACCACACTCAAAGCCAATCCAAGCTTTGAACTCGGAGGCTGGGAGCTATTTGATGACAAACAACGTTCTGATGCCGCTTATTTAATTAAGCGTGGTACTGAGGATTGGTCAAAGGTTTATATTAACCAATACTCTGGTGATTTATTATCAGAGCCGCAATCCATGGACCATTATATTACTGACTGGTTACTAGAGTTACATTATTCATTTTTACTCCATACAAACGGAGCAATAGTGGGCTTTGTAGCCGCATTAATGATGCTTTTTTTGGGGATCAGCGGCATCATTCTTTATCGTCGATTCTGGGCTAAGTTATTTACTTTACGCTTTAAGGCCGTCAGGCGGATTTTGTTTAGCGACATTCATAAATTCATCGGTATTTTAAGCTCACCAATTTTAATTGTTATGGCTATTACCGGTGGTTATTGGAATATTGCTGGGATTTTACATGAAGTAAACGAGCATGCTGACGGCGAACATATCTACATTACAGCGCCACTTCACAGCCCCGATATTTCATTTGAAGCATTAAGACTGCAATCATCCACTGAAATAGAAAGCTATCGTGCAGGCTACTTAGCAATGCCCCATGAACCTGATAGACAAATTTCATTCTATGGCGAGGTTGATAGCAATAACCCACTTAACAGTGAATACGCCAGCATGGTGAAATTTGATCGCGCCACAGGTTCACTTATATCAAAACAAGATATTCGTGAAGCAGGCTTTTTGATGGTCTTTTTAGACAGCTTTCGCAAACTTCATTTTGGCTATTTTGGCGGATTAATCTCTCGAATCATATGGTGTATAGTCGGTTTAATGCCTGTTCTGCTGGGCTTTACAGGCTTATATTTATACTGGACTAGACGCTCATTAAAACAAGCTTCTAAACGCAGTAGACAGTTAACCGCTGTTAGCAATTAGCAATGAACCTGAACAATTCGCTTTATGACTCGCGACACGGTTTAGCCGAGTACTTTTAAAGCACAACAAAAAAGGAGCCTAGGCTCCTTTTTTATTTTTAACCATATGCACTACAAATAAGTGCTTATTATAAAAGTTCTCAGCGCATTAATATTTTGCAGCCACATCTGCTTTTGGCAATGTGTTTTCGATAAACTCACGTAAATCTTGATTCGATTGCTTTAAATCTTCAGCTCTGAGATACATCATATGACCACTACGGTAGCCTTTAAAGCTTAATCTCTGCTTCATTTTGCTACTTGGATCGAGTTGCCACATGCTGTATTTAGCATCGAAATAATTGGTGGCACCATCATAATATCCCGCTTGGATCATGACGTTTAAGTATGGGTTTTGCGCCATAGCTTGGCGTAAGTTTTCACCGGTTTTATTGCCAGTGCGATCCCAGGGATGCACATCTCCAAGCATGTAATATTTAACGTCGGTTTTATAGTTTAATTCTTCACGCATATAGGCATTAATTGCTGGCGTAAATGAATGTAACCAAGACATCAATTCAGCATTGAAATCAGGACTATCACCCACATCTTGCTTATCAATACCAATATAACGAGAATCTAAACGACCGATGGTTTGACCGCGCTCTCGAAGTAACTCCTTCCAAAAATAACGCGTTGAAACATCAAGGTTCGACTTCAATACCGCATCAACACTTAGGCCTGAGTACTTTGCGACTTTCTCTGCAATATCTTGCTTAAGATCCGGCGCGATAAAACCGCCCATAGCCAGTGCGGGAATATATTCATTAATGGTAAATGCTTCGACTTCAGGCAAAAACTCAGCAAGATCTGCTTGCTGTAATTCACTGCCTAGCGCTTTGTGATACCAAGCCGCTGCGGCAAAATAAGGTAAGCGATTAGCCGCTTTAACAGGGCCTTTACGCTCAATACCAATGTCTGTCGGTGATACTAAAATAACGCCGTTTACATACATCCATTGACGGTTTTGTAACTCTAATGCCAAGCCAGAAACACGAGTCGTACCATAGCTTTCACCAATAAGGTATTTCGGTGAACGCCAGCGTTCAGCGCGGCTCACAAAAGTGTTAACCCATTCTGCTAAATACTTAATGTCAGCATTCACACCAAAGAACATTTTTTGTTGATAGTCCTTACTTGGCATGTCGCCCTCTTTGTTAGCAAGCACTCTTGAATAACCAGTATTTACCGGGTTTACATACACAATGTCAGCAATATCTAAAATCGAATATGGATTGGTTTTAACCCCATAAGGCTGTAATGGATAACCTTCATCATCAACATTAATGGCACGTGGGCCAGTATAACCAATATCCATCCACACTGACGCTGAACCAGGACCACCATTAAATGAAATCAGTAAAGGACGCTTAGCGGTTTCTTTTACATTACTACGTTGATAATAGGTATAGCTTAATGTCGCAACGGCATCACCATGTTCATCCCATACAGGCTGAGTCCCTACGGTGGCGGTATATGAAAAACTATTACCGTTCACTTTAGTCTTATGTTCAGTCACGACGCTACTGTCGACAGGAATGTTACGGCTATAATCCTGTTTTTTAGGCGCTTCTTGCTCTTCTGCGAGCGTAACGCTAGAGACAGAACATAACAATAATGCTGCTACGATGCCCGTAATGGTGGCTATTTTCATACCTTCTCTCTTATTATTCATATTGTAGATTTAGGGTTTATTATTAACGATAAAGCTGCTGGAACCTATATGCTAGACTATTTAACGACCAAATGTTAAAAATCAAATAGTGTAAGATGTAATACCAGCAGATAACTCGATTAAATCTTAATGAACTAAATTTATATTTATTAGCAACTTAACAACAGACATTAATCGTAAGCAAACGTACATCCAACGGTTTTTTCAAAAAACCTTATGCTAATAGCATTTACATAACCCTAAATATTAACAATAGAATAATAATGACTTCCTCTACATCACCAGCGCATCAACAGACAGTGCACCAACAAACACTGCTATCAAAGAGTCAACTGCAGCCCCTGCAAACATGGCAAGATTCAGATTGGCCAAGCACTGCAAATACTTGGATAAAATCAGCATTAGTTAGCCATAATGTCGAGCTAGTAGGAGACCTTATGGAGGTAAAGTGTTGGTCTCTCGGTCATGTATTGAAGCAAGCAACGGCTCAAGGTGATTTCTTTTTTAAAGCGACGGCACAGTTGCCATTATTTTCAAATGAGCCCAAGTTATGTGAAAAGCTCTCTCAATTATTCCCCAAGCAATCAGCCAAGATCATCGCTATTGATGAAACAAAAAAATGGATGTTAACCGAAGATTTTGGCGCGGCCTATGAAGATACAGTGACAAATCCCATACCATTAATAGCATGGGCTGACGCCTTTGCGTCATTTGCTCAGCTACAAATTAATAGCGTCAATCATATTCAAGATTTAGCCTCTTCAGGCTGCTTAGTCCGCGACATTCAAGATTTGCCTCAACAACTCACCAGCATATTTAACGATGACAACATTTTAGCAAGGCTGCCAGACTCAATATTGCGCACACCGCAGCAGTACCAAGTAATATTGACCTCATTAGAAACTGCCATTACCGCTTTAAAGCAATTCAAGTTACCGGATACTCTTGTGCATAGTGATTTACATATCGAAAATATCGCAAAAGTCGAAGACGAATTTATCTTTTTTGATTGGAGTGATGGCTGTATTAGCCACCCTTTTATTGATGGCACTTACCTATTTAGAATGGAGCCCAGCTCCGAGAAGCAAGCGGTCATTAATGCTTACTTATCTCAATGGCATAGTTTTCATTCCATTGGGCAATTAAATCAAGCCTGGAATATTGCTGAAGTGGTTTGTTATGCCCACCAGGCTGTTTCTTATTCACAGATGATAAATCGGTTACCACAACAAAATATTGAGGATTTACAAGTTGCCTTTGAAAATGCCATAAGACGATTCTGCGATAAAGCAATGTAATGAATAGCTTATAGCTATCAACTCACGAGTACTGTTTACACAACTGCACAATGATCAGTTTGAAGTCATATTTGAAGATGAACACTCTTTATACAAAAGCACATATTTTGTGATAAAAGTCGTGTTAAATTGTATCAAGCTCAACTACTATCCCTATTAATCATAACAATTAAGAACCCGATAATATGAAACAAGTAGAATTTCGTAGCATTGATAAGCTCTTTATTAAGATGTCTATTAACGATAAATTTTGGGCCATTTTTGGGCTTTTCTTTATCATTGTTAGCAGTATTTCAATTAATAATTATTTCAATACCATTAACGACATTGAACAAAACTCGATGACGTTATTGACGCAAAAGGTCAATACTACAGTCAACACCCTTACCCGTACTGAACAACTGCAAAGCGCTGCATCTATTGGTCTTGCTGTTTCTGACTTTAACAAAAAGAGTACCCGTAATGGCAATCAAGTCACTGCAGTAGTCCAGTCGTCTGGTCAATATTACTCAATGACAGAGTCAGTCAATCGCTCAGAAAGCGACGCTAAGCAAGCGGCGATGACCAGTTTATTGTTATCATTTATTTGGTTATTACCTTTCGCACTCGTTTTATATTGGAATGCCACCTTCATTGGCGGTGCATTATTCGTATTATGGGATACCACTGAAAAGATTGGTAAAGGGGACTTAACCTCACGCTTAGGTTTTCATCCAGGCCGTGATGAGTTTGGTACTATTGGCTGCGCGTTAGACAAAGCTATGGATACACTGACCGAATTGGTAGTCACCGTAAAGCAAAGCGCCAACACCCTGCACTCTACAACTAGCTCATTTGCTGATGAGACACAGCAAAGCGCTGAACAAATTGATATGCAATATGCTTCTCTTGATTCTGTTGCAACGGCAATGGAAGAAATGTCAGCCTCTGCGCTAGAAGTTTCAAATATTGCCAAAAATACCACACAGCAGGTTGAGCAAGACTCGGAATATACCAAGCAAAGCTATAGCCGCGTAAAACGCGCAATTGGTGAAATTGAGCAGTTATCTGCCTATATTGAAAAAACCTCTAATTCTGTTGGCACCCTAAAAGAAAATGCCACTAAAATTAATGACGTTATCACCACCATTAATGCGATTTCGGAACAAACTAACTTGCTGGCGTTAAATGCCGCCATTGAAGCTGCCAGAGCCGGTGAAATGGGCCGTGGATTCGCAGTAGTGGCTGATGAAGTTCGTACTTTAGCAAGCCGCACCCAAGCTGCCACTGTAGAGATTCAAACCATGATTGAGCAACTTCAATCAGAAACATTGAATATTGATAATATCACTCAAGATACTGTCAAACAGGCACAAAGCAGTAGTGAGTTAATCAGCAATATTGGTACTGATGTTAATTCTATTGCCGAATCATCACGTTCAATTATGGACATGAGCTTCCAGATTTCGACATCATCTGAAGAGCAAAGCGCGGTAGCCAATGATATTGCTAAAGAGCTTACTGAGATCAGAGTTAAATCAAATACCATTAGAGAATTGGCCAGCCAATCTTCAGAGGGTGTATCAGAGCTTTCAGAAGCTTCAGCTAATCTTGGTCGTATATTAAGTCAGTACCAAACAGCATAAGCCGTGAAGTGAACTTTCTTTATACGTAGAAGCTTTGGATATAGTAGCTTTAGATTTAGTAGCTTTGGATATAGAAGCTTTAGATATAGAGGGTTTGCAATAAAGCTTTAGCCCATAAAAAATGCCGATATGAAGATATCGGCATTTTTATTTTCGGGGGGGCTTTAGCTCAAGATTGAGATCAAACAGCGAGTCTACATCACTATAGGTTTAAAGCTGGTTGAGTTGGTAACCAAATTGACTGCTAGTATCAGGGGTTAATACAAAACTGTAATTGGTTTCACCGTCAAAACTCATTAACTCAGATTGATACAATAAGGTTTGAGTGCCAGTATCAGATTCATATACCACGTTAATCTCATAATCATCTTGCAATAACACTAGGCTATCTTGATCAGTAAAGTCTAAATCGGTAATCGTGTATTCAGCTGATTCAATGGTTTCTGTGCTACGCACAAAATATACGGTTAAATCATCGTAGTCTTGCGATAAGTTAACAATATCAACATTGTACTCATAGGCTCTTGGACGTAAGTCATGCTCAATAACCATGCCTTGAATCGTTTCCTCATCTTGATATAACAGCAAGGTACGGACATCATCCTGGTTGAAGGTAACTAGAACATTGTCTAGCAACACTTCAGAGCTTGATGCATCAGTCACTGTCACCCCGTAGTCATTAAACCCTGTTTGTTGGTATTCACTAACGGTAAAAGGCGCAATATCCAATAGATAATGTGATTCTACTTTACTGACAACATCAACGTTTAAACTACGTTCTTCTAAACCGTTATAAATACGGAAATCAGCGGTAGCATCAATGTTGGTATAGCTTGTCGGTGAAGTAGTTGAATCAACGCTGTCGATCACCACTTTTAAATCACCTGAACCAAAGCTGTTTCGAATAATGAATTTATACACAGTTTCAGTGGTTAAGCTCATACTGCTTGAGGTAAACAAGACATTGTCAGTCCCTTGTTCAGTCAAATAAACAATGTAGTCATCAGTATCGAGTATCAAATCAGATGTCACGCCACGATAGCTTACATTGCCAATCATAGTGGCATCTTCATAAGAGTCACTATCCAACGAAATATAGGCATCAAATGTCATATCTTCATTGGTCACATTGGCAGCCAATACTTGCATCTTACTGTACTCATTGTCGTCATCATCATTGAGATCATCCATATCTGAGCGGTCATAAATGATATTAAGCAACTCTGGAGAATGGTAATCACCATAGAGAACAAAAAGATGATTATCTTCGTTATCCAATGACATATCCTCAGCATAAATACTGAGTGAATCGCCATTTTCATCTAAACCATATAACTCCATCTCAACGCTACCCGTATCGTAGCTATAGCGCGGCATACTATCGCCAAACTCGATGGAGGTATATTCATAATCATCCATCACTAATGATGTCTCGGTACTGTTTGCCGATGCATTGTAATACTGAATATAAGCAATGCTGTCACTATCAGAATCATCATCGTCACCAGCAATAGAGTCACAACCAGCCATAGCTAATGAACTCAACCCTAACATCATCAACCCACACACTTTCTTATCAAACATATCTACTCCATTAACGATTTAATTACATCCACAAGGGATAGGACAAAGCGTGGATGTAATCGACTGTCAAGAAGTGTAAAGCTCAGAAAGTTAACGTAAGTTTGGGAATTTAATTAACACAGTAAAACAAAAAACACCGACGAGTCGGTGTTTTTATAAAGTGAATTGTTAAATTTATGTCACTGTTGTCATAAGTTCAAAATATCAAATGATGGTGCTTTGATATTTAGCTACCAGCAATTTTCATTTCACTTAGTAGAATACCGCCAGTGCGAATAGATGAACGTAAATCTCTATCCTTAGCGACACCTTGAATACCCATGAACATGTCTTTTAAGTTACCTGCTATCGTAATTTCTTCAACAGGGAATTGAATCTCACCGTTTTCAACATAGAAGCCCGCTGCACCACGAGAATAATCACCAGTGACCATATTAACGCCCTGACCCATGACTTCAGTGACAATTAAGCCTGTACCCATTTCTTTTACAAGTTCATCAAACGTTTGACCCGTATGACTTAAGGTCCAGTTATAAATACCACCAGCATGACCTGTATTGGGTAATTCTAGTTTTCTAGCAGAATAGCTGGTCAATAGGTAAGTCGATAAATGACCACTATCAATAATATTGCGTTGCTTAGTCGCTACGCCTTCACCATCGTAGTTAGCACTCGCTAAAGCACCGATAAGATGTGGGTTCTCTTCGATGCTAAACCAATCAGGAAATAACTGTGTGTTAATCGAGTCTTGTAAAAAACTCGATTGACGATAAAGGCTGCTACCACTAATAGCACCCACTAAATGGCCGATTAAACCCGTGGCAATTTCAGGCGAAAACAATACCGGTAAATTAGCCGTTGGGATTTTACGCGCATTTAAGCGATCTGCAGTTTTCTTGGCGGCAAGAATACCTACAGACTCAGGAGACATAAGTTCATTGTATTTACGGGCAATGGTGTAATCGTAATCACGCTGCATATTACCATCGCTTTCTTCACCAATAACCACACAACTTAAGCTATAACGTGAACTGCAATAACCTTTTAAAAATCCGTGGCTATTACCGTAAACCTTGGCCGCTGTATGGGCATTGGCACTGGCACCATCAGAATTCTTAACGCGGCTGTCGACTGACAAGCTGGCTTCTTCAGCGCGAATCGCTAACTCAGCAAGTTCATCTGGAGTGACATCTTGTGGATGATATAAATCTAAGTCACGTATGGTTTGCGCCATCAAATCTTTATCAGCAAGGCCGCTAAACGGATCCGATGAGGTATAACGAGCAATGTCATCTGCTGCTTTTACTGCAATGGCAATCGCCTCAGGGCTTAAATCAGACGTAGATGAGTTACCTTTGCATCCATCACGGTAAACCGTAATGCCTAAGGCGCCATCTTTATTAAATTCGACGGTTTCAACTTCTTTGTCGCGAGTAGAAACAGACAACCCTTGTTGCTTACTAATGGCAACTTCAGCAGCACTAGTGCCTAACTTTTTTGCATGTTCTAATGCTACAGCAACAGCATCTTTTAACGCCGCTAATTCAGAATCAATATTATTGGTAGACACAAGTTTACTCTTTCATTTCCATTGTTGCGGCTAGCATATCAAATTCAAAACTGTATTGATAACCATCAAAACAAGGATTTACCCGTCATAATTGGCTAAATAAACTAACCTTTAAGCTAGTGCAGAGATATCATATTGAATTATCTCTGAATCATTTGCTCACATATTTAAAAAATATTCGTCGGCTTAAGCGTCAAAACCCTTTCTACAGTGGCCTATACCACCCTGAAAGTGTTATTATTCGCCGATATTTATGAGAGGTTTATTACTATGAAAATTGTCGGCGATTCAGAACACTTTAAACAGCCATATGACAATGACGATGACTACGTCAGCAGAACAGAATTTAAAAAAGAAAGCGAAGAAGCTCAAGAGCTTGGCATGCGCTTAATTGCATTAAGTAAAACGCAGCTTGATAAAGTTGAGTTAGAAGAGTTTTTATACGATGCGGTATTAAAAACCAAAAACATTAAGCAAAAAACTGAAGCCTATCGCCGCCACCTGCAATACATCGGCAAACTCATGCGTGACTATGACCATGAGCCAATCATTAAATCAATCGATGATGTATTGAATAAAAATAATAATGAATCTGCACAGGTTCATAAAATTGAGAAATTACGTGCACGCTTATTGGAAAATCCAAACGAAGAAGTTGAAGCTTTACTGGTTGAATACCCAAGTTTTGAGCGTCAAAAGTTACGCCAGTTAATCAGACAAACTAATAAAGAATTAGCTAAAGGTCCTGAATCAAAAGCCTTTATTGAACTATTTAAGTATCTACGCGCGGGACAATCTGCCTAAATTCAATCTACAAGGATGTTGCTGATGCTACTAAAAAAAATAATCCACGCACTGCCTTTATCTATTGCTTCACTATTTTTGGTTACTGCCTGTAATGGCTCTTCTGATGATAATGATACAGGTAGTGGAGGCGAAGGTAGCTACAGCATTAGTTTAAGCTATCAAACTGTTGTTAATGGCCAATGTGCCGAAGCCACAGACCAATTAAGCTTTGGTGTTTCAGAAAGCTTTTGCGCGGTAGCTCAGCTTAAGCAAGGCAACAGTAATGTTAATGGTGCAATTGTTAGTTTCGTGCCCGATTTTGGCCAAGTGAGTGCCGATAGCACGCTAACAAACAGCAGTGGTGTCGCCAGTGTATTGATCAATACTATCGATAATACTGTCGGTGCTGGCACCTTGATAGTCTCACATACCCCAACAGATACAGACCTTGAAAGTGTTTCTGCGTCACGTAACTATGAATTTATCGATTCTGGCACGATTCCAACCCCTGAAACAATCAGTCTTAATGCCAGTATTACCCAAGCAGGGCAAGCTGTTACTCGTTTTAAAATAGACCAGGCAGTGTTACTGACAGCCGTTGTTTTAGATGGCACTAACCAACCTTTAGCAAATCAATTAATCACCTTTCAAGCTGGTAACGCCAGTTTATCGCCAGACAGTGCCCTAACGACTGCTGATGGGATCGCTACAGTAAGTTACACCGCAACCACTAGCGAACTAGGTGCTTATAATTTAATTGCTAGCACCGATTATGATGGCACGACTATTTCAGGTAACAGCGCTTATGAAGTGCTGGCTGGTGATGACATCATTCCTGAAGGTACGGTTAAGTTTGGTTACATTGCTGACCCCGACACATTCATTGAAGATAAACTAGGTTCAACCTTAACCGCTATTGATGGTACCTACACGATTGGCGCAGGTGCAAGTTTTGGTATTTATGCCGATGTGATTATTGAAGCGACAGATGGTACATTCGAACCATTAACTACACCTGTGAGCGTAGCGTTTACTTCTGACTGTGTGGTTAATTCAAATGCGAGTCTTGATACCCCTGTTACCACCACAGCAGGTAGAGCCAATTCAACCTTCCAAGATACAAGCTGTAGTGGTAATAGTATTCGTGGCGAACAAATTATCGCGACTGCCGTTATCGGTAATGATACTTACAACGCCACATTCGATTTTTCTTTAGAACGCCAAACACTGGGCAGCCTTGGTTTTGTCTCAGCAGATCCAACTCAAATCAGAATTAAAGGTGCTGGCGGTACGGGTTCAACCGAAACCTCACTGGTTACTTTCTTAGTAAGCAGCGCCAATGGCCAACCTGCTGCACAACAAGAAGTGACATTTGGATTAGATACCATTATCGGCGGCTTAAGCTTTGCTAATGGTGAGACTACTGCAGATGCAACCAGTAATGCCAACGGGTTCGTCAGCGTTACGGTACAATCTGGCACAGTGCCAACACCGGTAAGAGTTGTGGCCTCGGCGGAAGATGCTGATTCGGGTATCATCATTACCACCCAATCAGAGCAGTTAACGGTTAACACCGGTCTACCTCAACACTTAGGCTTTAGTCTTTCTCCTTCTTTATTAAATCCAGAAGCGGGGAGTGTTAATGGTGTTGAAGTGACGATGACAACTTATGCATCTGATAGCTTTGGTAATCCAGCTCCAGATGACACCACCATTAACTTTACTGCAGAAGGTGGTCAAATTCAGCCATCATGTTTAACAGTAAATGGTAGTTGTTCAGTGGTGTGGACTTCAACTGACCCACGTCCAATCGATCATCGCGTAACGGTATTAGCCTACGCTTTAGGTCATGAGACCTTTTTTGATACCAACGGTAATAATATCTATGATGATGCCGATGGCGGTGCAATTATTGATGCATGCTTAAGCAAGACTGGTAATCCAATTGCCTGTACGGGCAATGGTATGGATATTGAAACCTACCATCAAGGTGGTTTTAGCGATTTAGGTGATGCATTTAGAGATGATGATGAAGTCGGTTCTTATGTATCTGGTAAACCTTTTTTCAATGCGTTAGGTAATGGCAGTTATTCTGGCCCTGATGGCAAATTCAATGGCCCTCAATGTGAAGGTAATTTGTGCGGTGAAGACCAAGCAAATAAAACCTATATAAGAGCTGCAACGGTACTGACCCTTTCTGGTTCAGCAGCAACAATAATCACCACCGATACTGACCGCACAGCTTTCACTGAACTAACAGTATCGCCAGAAAGCATGATTCAAGTTTTAGTGGAGCTTTATGACAGTGCAAGGCAAGTGATGCCAAATGGTTCGACATTAACGGTTACCGCAATAAATGGTGATATCGCTTTCAATGGCTATACTGTCCCGAACTCAACTTGTTATAGCTTCTCAGCGTCTGATCCAACACATTCATGTGACCAAGTCGCGACTCAGTTTAGCTATACAGCGCCAGATGCCACTGGAACTGACCTAATAACTTTAACTGTAACAACACCTCGAGGGCTTAAAACAGAGCACTCAGTTGGGGTTACGATTCAATAGCATAAAATAATCTCCAATAAAAAGGCCTGCTATTGCAGGCCTTTTTCACTTTTGATATTTCGACCTACTCAGGTATACTCGCATGCGAAGAAGACAGGGTTCGTTTTCTATAACGGTTTAAGTATCTAACTTAAATCAATAAATCGCGTAAAAGGATATTTAAATGCGTACTACCTCTATTTTCGCTACAATTGCTGGCTCAATTTTATTAACAGCTTGCGCTGCAAAACCCCCTATTGTTGCACAAGAAAAAACTGTCGAATTTGACGGTCAAACTCTTATTTTCGCTGGTACTTTCGATACAGAAAAAAATAAACTTCAGCTTTCAGTTAATGGTGATCCATTAATGAAAGGAAGCTTCCCTCCATATACGCCAACTCAAAACTTAAAAAGTAAGTACCGCGACTTAAAAATTGAAGGGAAGTGTTACTTTGGTTCAGTACTTGGAGATCAAGGCGGAGCATTTGGTGCTATTGCAGGGATTATTCAATCAACTAAATCGAGTACAGGCGATAAGTGCGAAATGTTCGTCAATAATCAACCGATGGAAAACCTATACTTTTAGATCGTCCAACTCAACTCTTCTAATATGATGCTAATAATAAAATTATTTATATAAGAAAAGTTATTTAAGCTAAAACCGTTATAACGAACCCTGACACTTTTAGTTTATAAAATAGTTCTTTCCGCACTAATTTGGTGCAAAAAAGACTTTTATGAGAGACATTCTGTCACATAAATAGAGATTATCCAGCAACCACCTCAGCTACCACAGGTAATTATCAGTTGGCCTAACCTTTGCTAATCTAGTATTTACTTTCAAATATAGGATCAGTAATGCTCCCTCTACATACCTCGTTACGAGGTTTGCGTTGTTTTTGTGTTGCAGCCGAATGCCTAAGCTTTAAAGAAACTGCACAAAGATTATTTCTCACTCCTTCAGCAGTAAGCCATCAAATTAAACAGCTAGAAGAGAACCTTCAACAGCAGCTATTTATTCGTCAAACTCGCTCAATAGCTTTGACAGAAACGGGGATGCGCTTTTATCAACAAGTGACCCCTTTGATGCTGCAATTAACTGAAACAGTGAATAATTTCAATACAGCTCATACAATGCATGAAGTCAGTATTTCAATGCCTGAATTTTTTGCTAGTGAACTCTTTGTTCCGCAGCTAGTAGGTTGGTCTACCCAATACCCCAATATAAACCTAAAATTAGAAACGGTTAAAACCCGCAGTAAGCAAACTGCAAACACTGATTTATCAATCATTCTCTCTGGAAGTCGTCAAAACCCTCAACAGGCTAACGATTTATTTCCGCTCAATTATATCCCTGCTTGCAGTCAACAATTACACCAACACTTAAAACCAAAAGGTTTTCATGCCTTGCTTGAAACTCCACTTATTATCCATCAAGCAAGACCTTACGCTTGGCACCAATGGGCAGATAGTGTGGGAATTGATGAATTCAAACCAAAACAAATCATCCAACTTGATAGTATGTTCAGCGTTGCAAGAGCAGCGGAGCAAGGCTTGGGCATCGCCTTAATCCCCCTTCCTATCAGTCAATCATGGTTTGATAAACATCAATTATTCCCATTATTTGAGCAGACATTAAATAGTCATGACCGCTATTTCCTCATTAATAATAGCGACACAGTCAAACCGGAGGTGCAATTATTGATTGATTGGGTTGTGGCGAAGTTTAAGCTTACAGCAGCAAGCTTTAGCCCCCAGACTTTGTAAATAGGTACTCAAATTATCGATAGGTGAATAATTCTCACTTATCGATATGATTTTTCTCGTTTGTCAGCATTAACTGTTTTTCCTAAATTAGCACTGTAGCAACGAGCTACTACCTATAAAGGAATATAAAATGAAAAAATTAACACTCTCTACTATCGCAACAGCGGGTCTACTATTAGCAAGCTCATCAGTGATGGTGATGGCGAATGCAATTGAAACAAGCTCATATAAAATGGTACTGATTGAAGACACACCAGGCGTCGACGCTATTCAATCGGGTGATATAGATGAAGGCATTGCATTAACAAAAGCAGCGGCAACATCAGTGATTGATCAATATACTCGCAACCTTAACCTTTGCGTTGGTTATACAAAACTATCAAAGTTTGATATTGCTGAGGAGGCTTGCACTGAAGCGGTAGAAATGGCTGATAGAGCTGATAAGTTACCTTCTATGCAAATGCGTGCTTATGCATACAATAACCGTGGTGTGATGAAGCTACTTGCAAAAGATAATGTTGGCGCATTAGCTGACTTTAAAAAAGCAGCAAAGGCCACTCATGAGCCTATTTATAAACATAACCTCTCCCGTTTAGTCGCTGAATTAAATAACACAGAAACAGGAACCTTATAATTTGGAGGATCCCCAACAGCGACAGCAAAGCTTACTAATTAAGCCATTCTATAGACACAAAAATAGGTATATATCACTAGAAATATACCTATTTTTATTTAACAATTACGATATAGACTTAAATGCAATCAATACATTGTTATGTATCACTAAACAGCCTGCGTTTTACCCCAATATAAGCCAACAAACTAAACAGTAAAAAGAGTCCCCACATCTGCAGCCATAATGGCAGAACAGCTTCCCAGGATGCGCCCATTTGATTTAACTGCAACATACCCATAATGGCAGGTACTGCAGGAATAACTTGCGCTGCTTGCACTAAGGGCTCAGGTATTAACGCGACTGGCCACACAAAACCTGAAACAAATAAAATTGGCATCGAAACTAATAATAATACCTGAGTGGGTAAATCTCGTCTGACAAATAAACAGCTTAATGCTACCCCGCAAGCCGCGGTAGATAATATAAATGGCACCATAAACAGTAATACTTGGCCTAAGGTTGCTTGCACACTAACGTTATAGAAGTAGTAGCAGTAGCCCAAATAAAAACATGAAAAAAAGCTATAAATTAAACTGAAAACGGCTATTCGTGCGGTGATCAACGCCAGTGGCGATACCTGCTGCCAATAGCCCTGTTTACGCCATTGGCCTGCCCCTAAAATACTGGCACCGATCAATAGGGTTTGATGCAAGATGAGTAAAAATAATCCCGGTACGACATAAGGGGTGTAACCTAAACTGGGATTAAATGCCGGTACACTATTCAAATTGACTGAATTAAGATCTTTTTGTATTTGCTGTGGGTTTTCACCCCGCGCCAGTAAACCTATCATTTGCACTTGTTTACTGGCATCCATACCTGCTGCCACTAACCCTTCTGCCACAGCAGAATAAATTAAGAAGTAACTGGCATCGCCTCCGTAACTTAAGGTAGCCCCTTTACCCAGCAGTAGGTTACGCCTAAAGCCTTCTGGAATAACCAATAAACCAAAGGCATCTCCGTTAGAAATCCACTGCTGTGCTTCATTAATGCTGGCCACTTGGCTAACGATTTTTATTTTTGAGCTAGCATCGGCATGACGCACTAACTGTCTGCTCAATGAAGAGTTATCATGATCTACCACGACAATTTTTTGCTCGGTAGGGACTTGATGCAAATAAGGCAGAGGGTATAACACCGAATAAAATAACAAACCGCCAAACACCGTCAGTACAATATCTTTATCACTTAACAGCGCTTTAAAGTCAGCGACAAAAAGTTGCAACCAATTCATCGAGCCTCCTGCTGTTGACTTGCTACAGTTAACGGTTTTGAAGACTTAACAGACGCTTGTTTTTGAAGAATAATTTTTACCAATAGCCAGGAAATAGGCAGTAGCACTAAAAAATATAAAAAAGAGCTAGATTGCAGTAATACCTGCCCTGCCTCTGCGCCATAGCTGACCACAATCACATGGGTATCCATATAATGGCTTGAAGGCATCAACAATCGCCACCACTGCGCCAGTTGCGGCATATCATTAACCGGAAATGTAATCCCCATAAAGGCAAATGCTGGCGCAAACATCGCTGACCCCATACTGACACTGCCAGCAGGCTCTCGCATAATCACCACCACTAATATGACTAATAACCACAAGGCTGCTAGCATCATAACCTGAGTCAGCACCAACAAACCTAAGCTGCCAGCAATGGGTAATCCTAAATAGCCATATAACCAAGCTAAAATAAAACCGCCATGGAGCAACATGATTGGCGTATAGAGCATGACTTTAGTGGCCACTAATTGCCAAAAATTATCAGGCAATAAACATTTTACTTCACCTTTGAGCAAACTGGCATTTAAAGCGTTAACGAACACCATCATCGATAATAACTGCAGCAATGCAATTAATACTGGCGGCACTAAAAAACCGACGTAGTTATTATTTCGATTAAATAAGGCCGTTGTTTGACTGGTCACAGGGGATAAATTTACTGCGACAGATGCTTTATTGGCACCGCCTAAAAGTTGTTTTAACCCCGCTACTTCCATTAACCCAGAGCCAAGACTTAATTGTAATTGACTCGATAACAACTTACCGACTAATAAGAACTGGCTGTTATAACGAATATCAATGGTAGGACTACTACCGGTTAATAAGCCATGCTTAAACTGATGGGGGTACACAACCAGCGCATAGACCTCTGCAGTGCTCATGGCTTCTTGAGCCAGTGCCAGATTAGGATAAGTTTTGGGGCTGATAACGGAGTTAGCACTGAGGTTGCGAGTCAATGTTCGTGTCAGTTGACTGTTATCTAAATCAACCACTGCTACGGGTAATTGTCGTGGTAAACCTGCACTAAATAACCACCATAAACACAACATGCTGATGATGGGAATGTAAGTCACCAAGGCTAATTGCCAAGGTGAGTTCCATAGTGTCTTGAATTCTTTCTGTAATAGAGCTCCCATGAGCGCCTCTAGCCTCTACAGGCTTGTAAATGCTGAGATTAATCTAATGTCAGTAAGACTGACATTCCCACTCTAAGATCATCAATGTCTTCATTAGGGCGCAGCTCGACTTGAAAAGTACGCATATCAAAATCATGGCCACTTTCGGTCGATCTCCAGGTAGCAAAACTGCCCATCACACTGATGTGCGCCACAGTAAAATCAGTCGTCAGTTTCAGTGCAGGAATAGTCAGTGAAACCACATCGTTCACTTTAAAATCAGCCAATTGGTCTTCACGTAATTGCAATACTGCCCAAGCATCAGACATATCAATTAAACTGACCACAGGAAAGCCACTTGGGGCTAACTCGCCAGCTTGCAGTAACACTTCACTGACTTCGGCCACTTTAGGTGAACGCATTTGGCTATCCGCTAAAATGGCGCTCACTTCATTAACCGCTCCTTCAGCCATACGAGCATTACCCGCTGCTGCCGCTTTGGTTTCAGTGCGTGCACCTTCTGCAGCCATTTCATACATGGCTAACGCTGCTTGTTGAGTGTACTTAGCAGCTTGCCATTGAGTAAAAGCTTCATCACGTTTTTGTCTGGCGACCACTCCTTCTTCAAATAGATTCTCGACCCGTTGATAAGTGGTCTCCATTAAATCTGTTGCAGCTTTAGCTTTTAACCATTGCTCTTTAGAGGCGGTAATTTGTTGCTGCCTTGCACCATTGTCAGCTTCTAACTGCATAGCTTGGGCGGCATCTCTGCCACCTTCCGCTTGCATTAATTTGGCCGCTAGCTCTGGACTGTTAATGGCAAATAATAAGTCGCCAACAGCCACTTGATCGCCCCGACGAACCATAACTTGTTCAACTCTGCCAGGCACTTTAGATGAGATGTTATATTCTCTCGCTTCTATTTGCCCCTGCAACACACTTGGCTTAGGCTCAAATGCGAGCATCAAACCATTAGCTAATATTCCAACCAGAAAAATAATAGCGATAATTGCAATTATCTTATTAGCCCGCATGTTGATTCTCCTGTATTTGAGTTCGACCGATAAATTCTTCTAACTGGCCACTTATAGCCATTAATCGCGCATAAGCTTGTACATAACGATACTGAGCCCCGAGCTGCTTTGTTTTAACAGCACTGAGTTTAAGTTCAGCATCCACACGATCAATTGATGTTGATAAACCTTGATTAAAGGCAAGCTCACGTAATCTGAGGTTCTCGGTCGCTAAAGCGAGCGAGGTGTTTAAAGCGCGTACTTCTTCATCTGCTTGCTGTAATTGACGGAAGCTTTGATCCACCAGCAAACTCAAATCTTGTTGGGTTTGCGCTTTAGTATATTTAGCTTGTAGTAAGGCACTTTGCGCCGCTTCTACTTTGCCACTGCGACCATCACGACTAAACAGTGGCACATTAACGCCCACGCCAACCATCCAGTCTGGTTCAATCTGCGAAAACAAGCTGTCATCTTCATAGAGGGTGTAATTACCATATAAAAACACAGTCGGATGATACTTACCTTTTTCAAGCTGAATTAGCCCATTAGCTTGCGCCTCTTTGGCTTCAAGCAATTTAAGTGCAGGATGTTGAGTCATGGTTAATTGACTCAAACGAGGTAATGATGGCTCATAAGCTAAAGAAAATAATCCCGACGTAGGATTTACGTCAGTTAGCTGCAACATTCTAGACAAAGCAATTTTTGCCATTTCATGTTGGCGCTTAGAACTACCTAAATCGACCTTGGCATTTTCTAATGCCACTTGCGCATTTAAGCGTTCGACCTTAGCTATTTGTCCTTGTTTTTCGAGTTTTTCTGCATGAGATGCATGTTCAAATAATGAATTTACTAACTGTTGATTGGTTTGAACTAAAGTATTAGTCACCGCTACCGCAAAGTAGCGATCAACTAATTGAGTAAATAACTCACGAGTAACTAAAGAATATTGATGCTTTTTCTCTTCCACATGAGCAGCATGAATTCCCTGCGCTGCAGTAATTTGACCACCAGTATAAATAGGCCACATTGCTTGCAAGCTGGCACGAAAAATATCTTGTTCTGTAAACGGGGTGACAAACATTGAGCCTGGAATAGCAGCAAGCGCTTCACCTAAAGCTGGCGGTAATGCACCAGGGCTTATTGATGCTAACGGGTTAAGGTCTCGTAAATCAAGCTCAATGGGCTTTTCGAGACGGGTATAGCTACCTGCAAGGTTAAGTGATGGCAAGCTTAAATCCTCACCTGCACGATGTTCCGCTTCAGCGCGATTTAGCTCTTGAGACTGAGCCTTTAACTTGTCGCTGACAGTTAATAACTGTTGCCATGCTTGATTAAAGGGAATGGGCTCAGCTTGCACTGGCAAGATGAGTATTGACCCCACGCCCATCGATAACGTCATCAAAGAACATTGAATCTTACGCCTAACAACTGCCAAATAATGCATCACACCACCCTTTATAGAGTTTTTACTCTAGACCAATCGCGGATTATAACCATTTTTACTTTTTACATCTACAACAGCGAGTTAAGCTATCTTTATTCGAGCCATTTTTAGTTTGGATCGGGATATGGCTCTCAAAAAAGGTACTATAACAGCACCTTTAATTTCTCTTAACTTTTTACCACTGCTCTTGCGCTGTATCGCCAACGGTTAAGCTGTGCCACCAACGGTTAAACTGTCTAGCTTCAGAGTCGGTTGTCCAACGCCTACAGGAACACTTTGACCGTCTTTACCACACACACCAACACCTTTATCTAAAGCAAGATCATTACCGACCATAGAGATTTGGTTCATGGCTTCAGGGCCATTACCAATAAGCGTAGCCCCTTTAATAGCTTCGGTCACTTCACCATTCTCAATTAAATAGGCTTCTGAAGCGGAGAAGACGAATTTACCTGATGTGATATCAACTTGACCGCCACCAAAGTTAGGCGCATAGATACCTTTTTTGACCGACTTAATCATTTCTTCAGGGGTCGAATTACCAGCTTCCATATAGGTATTTGTCATACGTGGCATTGGCAGGTGAGCATAAGACTCACGACGTCCGTTACCGGTTGTCGGTTCACCCATCAATCGAGCATTCAGCTTATCCTGCATGTAGCCTTTTAATATGCCGTTTTCGATAAGAGTTGTCTTTTGAGTCGGCACACCTTCATCATCAATACTTAATGAACCACGACGATTCAACATGGTGCCATCATCTACAACGGTAACTAATTCAGACGCCACTTGCTGACCGACTTTACCACTAAATGCACTGCTGCCTTTACGGTTAAAGTCACCTTCTAAACCATGACCTACTGCTTCATGCAGTAATACGCCAGGCCAGCCATTACCTAACACTACAGGCATTTCACCAGCTGGGGCATCAATGGCATTCACGTTAACTTGCGCTTGGCGCACTGCTTCACGGGCAAAATCAAAACAAACAGGTAAACCAGCATCATCTGTTTCCATAAATACACTGTAATCGTGACGTCCACCGCCACCTGCGCTACCGCGTTCACGTTTACCCTGGTCTTCTAAAATAACACTACAATTAAAACGCACTAACGGTCTAATATCAGCAGCTAAAGTACCATCGCTGGCTGCGACTATTATTTCTTCATGTACACCAGATAAGCTGACTACCACTTGGATAATACGTCTATCTAAACTGCGAATATAAGCATCAGTTTGCTTGAGTAAATTAATTTTAGGGGCTTCTTCCATTGAAGCAATTGGATCGTCACTGCTATAAAGGCTATGGGTATTATGACGCTTAAAAGCATGCACTTTATGCTCTTGACCTGCCAATGCAATACCACGCGCTGCTTCCGCTGCTGAACGTAAAGCCGCTGGCGTTATTTCATCTGCGTAAGCAAAACCTGTTTTCTCACCCGTAATGGCTCGTACGCCAACACCGCGCTCAATATGAAAGCTACCTTCTTTGATAATGCCATCTTCAAGCGCCCAAGTTTCATGGCGACTACCTTGAAAATATAAGTCTGAAAAATCGATATTATGCTGGTGAATAATCTTCAGATAATCTTGAAGTCCATCCAGGGTTAGCGCACCTTGTAATAAACTTTTTTCTACTTGAGCTAAAAATGGCATTAATTCTCTCTTTAAGCCTCTTGGCTTGTATTTGGATTCTTGTCTTTCACCACAAACGAATTTGCAGCGTGTTTAGCTAGTCTTTAATATAGCAGTGAGCCACAAGCAATGAGCAAAGACCCTCAACTCTAACTACCGCTGTTTAAACTAGGGGTAATAAAGCGATTATGCTTTACCACTGGAATTTGTTGTCTAATTTTTGCTAATTCACCTAAATCGATACGGCTTTGTACCCAGCCTAGGCCAGATTTTTTCTCTGCGATTATGCGGCCCCATGGGTCAACAATCATACTTTGCCCCCAGGTTTCGCGGCCACCGTGGTTGTGTTGTCCCCATTGATCTGCCGCTAAAAGATAACACTGAGTTTCAATTGCTCTTGCTTGAATCAACGTCTGCCAATGTGCCTCACCTGTGACCTTGGTAAAAGCGGATGGCAATGCGATTAACTCAGCCCCTGCGAGCCTTAATGCCCTAAATAAATCAGCAAAACGAATATCATAGCAAATGGCCAATCCTATCTTGCCAAATGGCGTATCGATGACAGTAATACGGTCTCCAGGACAGAATGTATCACTTTCTCGATAGGATTTAGTATCGTCGGCCACTTCCACATCAAATAAGTGTAACTTATCATAACTGCCTAAGGTATTGCCTTGGTCATCGAATAAGTAACTGCGGCTATATACTCTGCCTGCATCAGCAGAGATAGGGATAGTCCCTGCAACCATATAAACTTGGTAGCGTTTTGCTAGTGCAGCTAATTGCTGTTTTAATTCACTCTCTTCATCTGAACTAGCCACAGCAAGTTGTTGATCTTCATGACCACCAAATAACAGGCTGCACTCAGGTAGCACCACGAGTTGTGGTTCATTGATTTTTCTAGGTAACTGGCTAAGCTGCGAGTCGATAAATGCAAGATTGGCTTCGACTTCTCTGCTGCTTTGACATTGCAATAAGCTGATTTGCATCTGCGCCTCCTTGGCTGACTCTTTGACGGTGCTTTATGAAAGATAGCGTATTTGGTAAAGCTTCACTTATTGGCTCTGCCACAGCCTTAGATTCTGACTCAGATTCTAACTCTGTAGGTGTGCTATGAAGTGGCTCATTAGCGGCCTTATTGTTATCATCCACTGCGGCTGCAACTTCGACATTGTTACTTTGACCATCACTGACGACTTGCTCTGTTTTTATTTGAGTTTTTGCTAGAGCTTCTGATTGAGTCTCTGTTTCAACACCAGGTTGTGTCGTATTTTGAGTCAATGGCAAACCCACAGGTATGGCATTAGGATCCGCGGCAGGCTTTCTAGGCAAGATTGATTCTGGGATTTCAATTTCTTTACTTTTTCGCTCAAGCTCTTCTAGCTGTGGATCGTTCATGGTGCCACCTAAACGAAAACGAATTTCTGAAATAATCTCAATCACAGGCTCTAGTACTTTGGTAAGTGCAAATGCACCTAAACCTAATGTCCATGCGCTGGTACTGAGTAGTACCACAGTAGGAACACTCGATGCCAGTTGCGGTATAAAGCGAATATCATAATTTAAACTTTGGGTGGTTAAGTCGGTATAACCACGTACTTTCATATTACCGGCAATAGCATCCATTTCAGTATCTGTTGTTTTTACCACGCCATTATCAATATCTAGCGAGCCATTAAATGAATCAAAATGTAAGCCCTTACCAAACACATCAGAGAAATCTAAAGATAACTTCCGCACAATAGAATCTAAACTGAATAGCGAGAATATACGCGCTCCTTTATCGCTAATTTCTGATAAATACCCTTTACCTAAATCAAAACGTAATTTGCCATTTAAGGTTTCCAGTGAAAAACCATAAGGTGTACCTTCCCATGAGAACTCACCTACCATATCCAGTGGCGCATCTTTTAATCCAGGGTTAATACCTAAGGTTTCAGATAATGCATCAAATTTACTGGCCTTTAACTTAACATCAAATTTAGTCAGGTTTTTGCCGTCGGTATAGGTCCAGTCACCAGTAGCCTGCAAACTAACAACTGGCCGTGTTAATGTCAGCGTTTGGAAACGATAACCACCATCATATGGAATACCTTGTAACACTAGATGGCCAAAATCTTTCTCATACATCCTAAAGTCATCTACATCGATGGCGAGCGGCGGTAAATTATCCAGCATATTATCCGGAGTAAATTCGGCATCTTCAGGGGCTTTAACCTCTGGTGATAAGTGCAGTTTACTCGCTACAATCTTTAACCCTTGTTCACGCCAACTAGGGTAAAAATCAATATTGCCATCAAACTGCTCTGAGGTAACATCAAAGCGCCATACATGCTCTAGTGGTTTGGCTGAGAATGCTAACTGATTAAACTTTTGCGCTAAAATATCTAACTGTCCAATTTTGGCATCGATTAACGATAACGGAGGAAAAAAGTTCACCGTTTGAGGTGGTGCTAGATTTTCAATCGTGCTGGGTACAATTGGACTAGTATCATTTTCCATTTGTTCAGGAATGGCAGCGGTATTTACCACCTCTGAAATTGTGGAGCTTTGTGTAGCAAAAATGCCAGCCATTTCCTGTTCCGTTTTTGCCAGCTCTGTGACTGCTCCGGTAGACGGAGCAATACTTGAAGTAGCTGTATCAGTAAAATGACTAATGATTGGTAACCATTGAGTTAACTCCGCATGGGGTAAGTCAATCGTAATATGCCCTTGATTTTTAGCCAATGTATCGCCGAGTTTAAAATGGCGACCTAAAAGCAGATCATAGTGGGCTAAATTACTGCCGCCCTCTTCAGTAAAGCCGCCCCAAAACTCAGCATCTTTACCCAGTTTAAGTCCTAGTGATGATTGTTTATTATCACCAATAAGTTCAGCACTTAATCGAGTTGATTTACTCGCCACTTTTGTAAAAGGAGCAGGTAAGGATAGTTCTGTACCAATGAGATCTGAATTGAGTTGTACTTGAAGACGATAACCAATAGGGTCAAAAATCATGGTAACTGCGCCGTCCCAATCCATTTGACCTGAGTAATAGTCAGATAAAGGGTTATCGATGGTTTCGGGAAGATTGTCTAAGTTCCACAATCCTTTTAGACCCACGCTTAATGCTAAGTCACCGGTATTGGTTTGATCGGTACCAAAGTTAAATGTTAGCGGTTGTTCAAACAATTTGGCGTTGATTTTTTGCCCGTTGACTTGAGCATTGGTAAATTTCACAGTGCCATTAACGTCCGTTAAATCTAACCCTGGTGAGGTGATATAAACCTGGTTATTACTGAAGTGGATGAGGCCTTTATTATCCGCTTTACCATCATCATATAAAGGAATCGTTAAATCTAAATCACTGACGATATCACCAGATATTTGCACTACATCTAGGGTTGTTCCTACGGACTCTTGTAACGGAGAATTGTCGATGACTGCTTTAGCTGCAACTGCATCAGCTGCAACTTTCGCTTCGATGCGTAAGGTGGTTTTATCGCCCATATAGGGAATATACACATGGGCACCCGCGGCATCGACATCAAGTAACTTACCTTGATTGACAATGATATCCATTGCTGCATTTTCAAATAGCGCATATAAGCTTAGATCATCTACTGTCGGCCAATCCGGCTGAAATTCAAATGCTCCATTGTTAAGATTAAATCCGGCTTGAAAAATACCTGAACTGTCTTGATATGGGAATTTGGCAAGTTCACCATGCCATACAATTTGAGCATCTGGAATATTGCCTTTCAATATGGATTGGTTGAGGTATGTGACCAAGCTATCGCTCATGGTATCGAGTGGAAAATAGCGGCCAGCATCAGCGGCATTGGTTATCGCCACATTGGCGTTTAGCGCAAGGTGAGCGTTAGAAAGCATATCCAGCTTCATTGAAGCTTCTAGACTGATATCGTCATTGTGGAAGTGAACTTTAGGCAAGATCAATAGGGATTTATTGAGGTTATACTGCAATTGAAAAGCATCACCGGTTAATTTTAGTGGCGCTTCAAAACTGTCTTGAAAATCTAAATCGTAGGCTTGAGTAGGCAACTCTGCATTAAGTATCCCATTGGCCCAAGATACCTTTGCATCAATAGCTTTACTGCCAGGTATATTATCTACTGCTTGCCACTGTAATTGCTTAACGTCAGTTTTAAGTAATAGCGGTTTACCTGCTTCTTTCAACAATTGTAAAGGACCTATAATCCCTTGTGGATTAAGCTTACGCCATTGATCAATTCCTTTGACACCGACGCTAGGAATGAGCGGTAATAATGGGGTCATCATTTCCGGTGCGATTTGATTCATGCTGACAGATAAATCGCTGTAGTTTGTTTTTAAAGAGAAGTTAAGCTCAGGCCAAGGGCTGCCATTAGTCGAAAAGTCCAACTGATGACTATTTATTATCCAACCATTCTCACTGGGTTCCCACGTGAGTGCGCCCCCCTCAATAGCAAATCGCTGTGCCTTATTCGAACTATCCCATTGCAGCCAGCTAGGTTCAAACATCATCAAGCCAGTATTAATGGTACGGTGCTCAAGCCCTAGCCAAGCTTTTAAATTTACCACACCTTCAAATTCAATATTATCAAGTTTGAATTCTTCAGCATGCTGCCTTGAAGCCCACTCTCCAAGATCTAACGATTCTGCGGATAAATAGATTTGTCCGACGAGATCATCAGGCTGGTAGCCATCGCCTTCTAAATCAATTCTTAAGGCTAATAACTCTTGCGCTGAAGCGGCTTCATCTAAATGAATGAAGCCTTTAGCACGATGCATCTCGTCCATATTATGCCAAGCTAAATTGCTAACATAAATAGGCCTATAATCATGATGTTGGCTCAAAAGTTGAAGCGTTGCATCGCTAATTGAAAACGTTTCCAGTTGCTCTAAAAGCAACACATATAACCAATCCATGTCTGCATTGGTCTTGGTTGAGGGACTAGTAGATGACAGTTCGTCCATGTTGAGTGCTACATGTAATCCATCAAATTTCACCGTTTCAATCTGCGGTGTAAAACTTAATAATGTCTGCCAGAAATCTAACTTTAAATGAACTTTATTAGCAATAATTGTGACGGGTAAATTTTGCTGTGGAGGCACAACAATATTACTGACCGTGAGTGCAGGGCCAAACGCTTGCCACTCGGCAGAGAGTTTGCCCACTTGCACTTCTATTTGATATTGGTCACGCAGGTAATCGACAACTTCGTTACGAACTTCAGGTAAGTGCGGGAGTAAACCACGGATAAGGCTAACCGCTAGCGCAAATAGTACTAAGACTATGGCTACTGATTGAAAGCATATTCGGAAAGCCGTTAATGTTTTACTCTTGGGCACTACACCATCACCACGTCATATTTGTTTTGGGTATATAAAGTCTCATTTTGCAGTCGTACACGTTTACCAATATAGACCTCTAACTCAGCAAGTAAGTGGCCTTCTTCGTTACTTAAACTCTTATAAACCGCAGGCGAGCAATATAATAAAAACTCATCGGCTTCATAAGCACGATTCAATCTAATAATTTCTCTAAATACTTCATATGAAACCGTTTCAACGGTTTTCATTGAACCCGTGCCTTGGCAAGCTGGACATTCACCACACACTACGTGCTCAAGACTTTCTCGCGTCCGTTTACGGGTCATTTCCACTAGGCCTAAACCCGAAAATCCACTCACGCTGGTTTTAACTCTATCGTTTGCTAATGCATTGTTGAGACTGTCTAACACACGCTTCTTATGTTCTTCATTCATCATGTCGATAAAATCAATAATGATAATGCCGCCAAGATTACGTAAACGTAGTTGCCTCGCAATAGCTTGAGTCGCTTCAAGGTTAGTATTAAAGATGGTTTCGGCTAAATTACGATGCCCAACAAATGCGCCGGTATTGATATCGACAGTGGTCATTGCTTCAGTTTGATCAATAATTAAATAACCACCTGACTTCAACTCGACCTTTCTGCCTAATGCACGCTGAATTTCGTTCTCAACATCATAGAGTTCAAAAATCGGCGCGGGACCTGAGTAATGTGCAAGTTTCTCTGCGATTTCAGGCATAAACTCTTGTGCAAAACCTTGTAGTTCAGCAAACGTACGGCGGGAATCCACTTGAATATGATCAAGCTCAGTACCCACAAAGTCACGAATAATCCGCACTTGTAAAGCAAGGTCTTGGTAAAGCAAGGTGGTGCCTTTACGTTTACGACGTTCACTGACCTTTTTCCAAACTCGACGTAAAAATGCTGCATCTTGGGCTAATTCATCACCACCTACACCCTCTGCTGCGGTGCGAATAATGAAGCCACCATCTTCATCTACATAAGGTTCTGTAATCGATTTTAGGCGAGAACGTTCAGTTTCTTCTTCGATACGTTGCGATACGCCCACATGACTCGAGCCAGGCATAAACACTAAATAACGAGATGGGAGGGTGATATCGGTGGTTAAACGTGCGCCTTTGGTTCCAAGAGGGTCTTTAACCACTTGCACCATAATGTCCTGACCTTGTCTAACAAGTTCAGCAATATCACGAACAACGAAGTTGCCTTTTTCAACATCGGCAACACATTCAGTATGGGGAACAATGTCTGAAGCATGCAAAAAAGCCGCTTTATCAAGGCCGATATCAACAAAGGCAGCCTGCATTCCTGGCAGAACTCGGCTAATTTTACCTTTGTAAATATTACCCACTAAACCACGTTTCATGCGTCGTTCAATGTGAACTTCTTGCAATACGCCATGCTCAACAAGCGCAACTCTCGCTTCAGTTGGGGTGACATTAATCAGTAATTCTGAGCCTTTTTTACGCTGAGATTTTGTTTGCATAAGCCACCTGTTTAACGTCTTAATGTAACGATAATGATTGTCGAGTCATCTTACTTATGACCGTGTCCGTTACATGTAACGCAGAAATTTTTTAACGCTATTCGATAAGATTCATTTCATTGATTAATTCACGGGTCTCAACTAGCGGCAACCCGACTACAGCAGAATAACTGCCTTTAATTGATGCAACAAAACAGCCACCTAATCCCTGAATACCATAAGCTCCAGCTTTATCCATAGGTTCTTGTGTGTCGATATATGCTTGTATTGTTTGAGTGTTCAACGAACAAAACGTCACCGCAGTAATACATAATCTAGTTAACGTGGTTTTGCCATTAGTGACTGCTACAGCCGTCATGACGTTATGAGTGTGACCTGATAGCGCTGTTAACATCGTTAGCGCATCTTGCTTGTCAGTCGGTTTCCCTAATATCTGATCACCTAAGACGACAATGGTATCTGAGCCCAATACTTTAGCATTTGGAATATCACTACATAGTCCAAAGCCAGTCGCCGCTTTTTCCTTTGCTAGTCGAACAACAAAGTCAGCTGCGCTTTCACCGGTGATATGTGACTCATCAATATCCGGTGATACCTGTTCAAAAGAAAAATTTGCATCAGAAAAGCCAGCTTGCGCCAGTAACTCTTTACGACGTGGTGAAGTTGAAGCGAGAACCCAACTCATAATTAGCGAACCTTATAACGTCTACGGATATTTCTAAGCACCCAGAAAAACCACCACCACATAAAAATACTGGATATTGCGGGCAAAAACATCGACCAGTTGAATTGAACACCATTAATGACAAACTCAACCCAATAAATAATAAAATGATACAAACACACAAACAGCGCCACTAATATAGACTGCTGCCAGCGCGTAAAGTTGCGTAACCGCTGCGATTGAATCACGATAAGATAAATAACAATAGAAAATGCTAACGACCGCACACCCAAAGTGGCGCCAAGTAACACATCAAGTAACACACCAATAACCCAGGCCGTTAATACGCTATAACGGTGCGGCAATGCCATTGCCCAGTAAATCATTACCATTAATAACCAATCAGGACGCCAAGCTTCAACAATTGCTGGTAGCGGCATGATTTGAAACATCATCCCAATAAATATCGTAATCAAAACCACAATGCGGCCATTGGCGATATGCGCACTCATTGGCTTACCTCAGCATCAATTTCGGTATCTATTTCGGTATCTGAGTCAGCCGAATCGGCTTCATTAAGGTTTTCAATGTCAGTTGGAATAACAGCTTTAATCAGCGAATCTAGCTCTGATTCAGACTCTTCATCTGGCCAGATAAGTAGCACGTAACGAATACGGTCTAATGCCGCTAAAGGTTGCGCTGAAATAACAGAATAGCTTTGACCTGCATCGCGTGAGATCTGCATAACCCGAGCTACGGGATAACCTTCAGGAAAGCGATTACCTAAGCCTGATGTCACCAATAAGTCACCCACATTCACATCGGTACTTTTGGCAACATGGCGTAGTTCAATTTCATCAATATCGCCGGTACCTTGTGCCATAGCTCGAACATCATTTCGAGTGATACGTACAGGAATACCATGAGTTGGGTCAGTCACTAATAACACACGACTAGTCAATTCACTGACCTCAACGACTTGACCGACAACGCCTTTAGCATCGACCACTGATTGGCCGACAAAAACACCGGTTCTCGCACCATGGTTCAAAACCACATAATGTCTGAAAGGATCACTGGCGACTTCCATCACTTCAGCAACCACTTTTCGCGAGTCCATATGCACTGGTGAGCCTAACAATGCTCTGAGACGTTCATTCTCTTGGCGTAAATGTTCAAAACGCTGCAAACGCTCAGACATCAGCAATTGCTGTCTCATTAATTCTTTATTTTGCAATGCCAACATATTACGCGTCGAAATTGAATCCGCTGACCAGTCGAGTAACACTCCTGGTACATTGGCTAAATATTGTAATGGGCTTAAAACAGAAGAAATGGACTGTCGAATAGGATCAAGGCGATCATTAGAGATAAGTAAGACCACCGACAAAAAAATTGCCAGTGTTAGTCTAAATTGTTGCGATATACCACGAACAAAAATTGGTTTCATAATTAGTAGGCGGTAATAATCTGCACATCAATGTCAGAATATATACCGCCATAGGTTCGCTCTTTAGTTCTCTTCAGAGAATAAGTCGCCACCGTGCATGTCGATCATTTCAAGCGCTTTACCGCCGCCACGAGCAACACAGGTTAACGGATCATCAGCAACCATCACTGGGATACCCGTTTCTTGCATTAATAAGCGATCAAGATCCCGCAGTAATGCACCACCACCAGTTAATACCATGCCACGCTCTGAAATATCAGAAGCTAGCTCTGGTGGAGATTGCTCAAGGGCAACCATTACCGCACTCACAATACCTGATAAAGGCTCTTGCAGTGCTTCTAAAATTTCGTTGCTATTAAGTGTAAAGCTTCTTGGTACACCTTCAGCAAGGTTACGACCACGGACTTCAATCTCAAGGACTTCATCACCAGGGTAAGCAGTACCAATAGTGTGCTTAATACGCTCTGCGGTTGCTTCACCAATTAAGCTGCCGTAGTTGCGGCGAACATAGTTAATGATTGCATCATCAAATTTATCACCACCAATACGAACCGATGAAGAATAAACCACACCGTTGAGTGAGATAATCGCAACTTCAGTAGTACCACCACCGATATCAACAACCATTGAACCGGTTGCTTCAGATACGGGTAAACCAGCACCAATTGCAGCAGCCATTGGCTCTTCAATTAAATAAACTTCGCGAGCACCAGCACCCATGGCTGATTCACGAATAGCACGACGTTCAACTTGTGTTGCGCCAACTGGCACACAAACAAGAACACGTGGGCTTGGACGGAAAAAGCTATTGTTATGCACTTGCTTAATGAAGTGCTGTAGCATTTTTTCAGTCACGTAGAAATCTGCAATCACACCATCTTTCATTGGGCGAATCGCTTGAATATTACCAGGAGTACGACCTAGCATTTGCTTAGCATCTGTACCTACAGCAGCCACTGATTTTTGTCCGCTACTGCCACGCTCGCCACGAATAGCCACAACTGATGGTTCGTTTAACACGATACCTTCGTCACGAACGTAAATTAATGTATTTGCCGTACCTAAATCGATCGATAGGTCGTTTGAAAAAACGCCACGCAGCTTCTTGAACATGTACCTAGCCTGTATTCTGTAAAGTCAGAAGAAAGAAAAATCAGGTAACTTTATCAATGCCACTGATATTGCACAAGACCGAACAGGTTAACAATCGCTAATCTAGGGCTTTTTTTTCTATATTAGGCAATTTAATTCACTATTCGCTAAAAACTACTCAACTATGGTTAAAATTCCATCAGAGTAATACCAAAGTTAATAACGATTAACTTTGGCTCGGCACAGCAAAGTAACAAAACATTGCCGATCTCATGAAGTAAAAAATGAATGCTCAATATTCGTAGAAAATAGTGATTACCAAATGATGCTAATTAAATGACGACTCTTAAACGACGCTAATTAAATGAATAAGACACTCGTTCAATAATTAACGTACTTCTCGCCAATAAATTATTCTGTCATGACCACGATAACGACCGAAAAAAGCACTCGCTCTAGGATCATAAAGCGTGGTTGAAGACGTAGCATCCCAATCCCAATACCATTGCAACCAAGTAGGAACAGATAATGGTGCAGTCACTTGACCTCGGTAGTCTGTCGAGCCAGTAATAACTGCATTCCATAATAAGGTAAATTCACCGTTAGCAAAGCTAGTGGATTGGCCTGCTCTTGTAATCGCTTGCCCTGCAACCAATGCAGGCTCATATTTATAACCTAAAGTGGCATCATCAATCTGAGTCGCTAATGCAGGGGTTACCACACTGCAACTATCTTCAATATTTAGCATCCAATTGGTGCCATCCCAATACTCTGCACGAGTTGCCATTTGAAGCGTATCTTTTTCAGCACCATAAGTGTTGTCCATCACCACGCGACCATGACGAAAACGCTGAGTTGAAAGTTGCTTGGCATCACAAAAACTGCCACAACTACCTGATGTTGCCGCATTCATATCAGGATTGGCAACAAAAGCGTTATTGTCGGCGTTGCTACCTGAATGATTATTGTCGTTATCTTCAACAATAACTCCGATATCAAAACTATCAAACGGACCATCTTTTCCTGGGGCAGCAAGCCTGCTCAATGTCGCCATATAACTACTATCGACTGTTGCAATCCCTTCAATCCAAGAACTCGCCGTGACAGGCAATGAACTCAAGCGATTGCGTTTATCATCACCATCTAGGCTGTCAGCCCCCACCAATAGCGCAGTGGCCTTGGCGAAACTGTCTTTATAATTTTTAGTCACTTCGCTGCCAGTATTAAAGGCACTAATATTCATCGCCATTTGAAATGGCTGATCCATGTAGTTGAAGTTTGTACAAGCCGCAATAACACTGACACCGCTAATGGCAAATCTATCAGGTACAAAGCGGCCTATATTGCCCGAGCTAGCTAATGGAATATCGTAAAATGAGGAACCTTCATAACTTGAAGGCGGTTTTACTTTAAACTCAAACACACCAACTTCACTTATAGATTGCGTAATCGTATTAGTATTATTAGTTGCCGCATTATGGTCGTAGTTGCCAAGACTAAGGCTGCCTTCTTCACCAGGTTTAGGGGCTATTAACTCACTGGTTAAAGTCATCCCTGGGTGAATATAGTTAGGGGTAGATAAATTATCGCAAAAATCGACATCACCATCAGATTCCCACGCCATGCCTTGAATGGATAAATCAAACCCATCGCCCGCTTTTTTATACACATTGCAACTGCTATTTCCTGCTGCACAACTGGCATTAGTGTCAACGGGGTTAACACATAATCCGACAGGAAAGCTGACAAATAGGTCACTTCCAAGCATGATTAAGCCAACTTCGTCACCACTACCATCATATCGGGCATTTAATTGCATCTGACCAGCATCAGGGTAATTAACATCAATCTCGGCAATACCATTATTGTCAAAGTCCAAATTAATCGGTGTTCGGGTGCCGACACTTGTACCAATATTAGTTGCAGCACCAGAACCTGTCACCGACACATTTTGACCAGAGATAACGGTACTAGGCTCAACATAATCACTCCAAAATCCCACACTCTTGGTGACATCAGCAAATTGAGGAATACATTCCAGAGTTTCGCTATCTTTCTCTACTGCAGAGATATTAATGACCCCAGTGGGTTTATTCGCTAATTTATCTGGCACCTCAAAAATAAAGCCACTATCTGCAAAATTAAACGTACATTGCGCCGCTGTTGGGGGACTTCCTGCAACGCTACATAAGGTGGTGCTAAAAGGCTTAGCTCCTGGTGTTGAACCTGTGACATCCACAGTAACAGACCCTGCAGTATTGTTTCTTAGTTCTAGATTAGTGCTTCCACCACTAAAGCCAACCACATTACCTCCAATCCAACCGCCACCAGCAGTTATTGTTGCAGGGCTTAAGGTTGCGGTGACAAAATCCGGTACTGTTTGAGTACAGTCTGCATTAGCACAAGCTTTTAACGTCATCGGCTCAGCATTACAGGTTAACGCCGCACCAGTATGAGTGAATTCAAAATGGTCAATCACCACCCCTATCGGGTTGGAATCAAGCGCACAAATTTCAACATTATCAATTTCATGATTATTAGTTGCCCCACCTGTCGAGCCTGTTAATGATAGTAAAAAATCAGTAGGGACTTCCGACTGGTTAGGTTCTGATGCGGCATCAAAAGGGGAAATGAGCATTACGTAACCGTTGCCATCACCAGTGTCTCGCTCAACACTAACCATTGATTGTCCAGCCACTTGGGAGTCAACAGTTATACGATAGCGATGGTTTGAATTTTCATTATTATCGACGGTTGGCGATAAACAATTACCACTAGGATTCGTTGTACCATTGTCGCAAGTGCCACGTAAATAAGGGTACCCCGAAGTTCCTGCACCAGAACCGCGAATGGCAACCGATTGACGACGCCTGCCAGGTCCATCGGGTCCCCCCTCAATAGAGAAGTTACCATATTCATCAATACCGAAACCTAACCACCCACCAGCAAAACCATCTACATTCGAACGAGCACCGTAGCCTAATGGGCCACCATATGAACCTGGTTGAGGAGTAATTGAAGCATCGGATAGCACAAAAGCGATACCATCAGCACCGCTACCACCATAGGCATAATGATCAAATTCAATAGTCACTAAGTTATCAGCTGCGGGGAAAAGTCGCTGATATGTCGATGACGTTGCCTGATTACCAGCAGCTTCGGTTATCCGAAGTCGACTATTCACAATAGCAGGAATAAACCCACCACGACTTTCAGAGACCACCCAATCATCACCCACATCACTGCGATTAAAGTCATCAGTAAAACATTGCGTAAGCGGTACGGATTTCTCTAATGCAATAAAACTATAATTTTCCCAGATATGGCTACGATCAGTGTCGCGATAAGTATCTTCATCAATGCCCATACTCACAATAGAATTAGTGAGTTGGCATCGCCTTAGCCAACCTCCATCACCACCACGGCGACTATTTTTACCGGCCACAAAAATCGGCGGATTAGTAAACCCTTCAAGGTCAGAAGTATAAGCACATTGATAAGCCAGATTTTGAATACTGCCTGAAGTAAATGTCTGTGCTTGACCAAAATGATAATTGAGGTTTTCACTGTTTAATACAATAGAACCACTACCAGACGGTAAGCTCAAATAAGCAACGGTTTCAGAGTCTATTTGATTATTATCTAAATCACCTGGCTGACATTTACTGTTATTACTCCTCACTTCAGAGGTGTCCATCGCCAGTTGAATCCCCGTATTAGTGAATTGCGAAAGACTGGTCAGCCAGCAGTTATTAACTTGGGTTTGTATTTGATTTAGCAATACATTTTGTGACGAAGGTAAGTCCACATCGACATAGCGATCACTCGAATTGTTAGAGCCGATGTGCGCACTGTCGACCTCTACCGTCCCTGCAATAAGTTGCATACCATTGGGTAAATCATGGGTCCCCGCATTCACAGCTACCCAATGCACTTCGGTCATGGGTTCTGATTCTACATAACGATTACTGGGTGACTCAGGTTCTTTCTGCACCCAACTAAATCCAGTTGTTGTAGGCGTACCGTTTAAAAATACAGATGCCGGTCCATCATTACTGATATTGCCTTGCTCGATAGTTGGCATTAAAAATACAAGTGGGGTTACACTGTCAGGAAAAGCCGTATCAAAAGTCACACTTCCAGAAGTGGATTTACCGTATTGAATATGAAACGCTTCTGGTTGCGTTGTATCGCAGTTTGGAGTAACTGAAATTTCACCTTGGGTATCAGAAAACGTGACCGAAGCACTACCACCCATACTAATATTTTGAGCCGTCAGGCCACCATTAAGGTTAGCTGACCCACTTATCGTTGCTGCATTTTCGGATACAACATAAGCATTTAATGTCGCACCTCCGTTTAAAGTAAAATTGCCATAGCTATAAATTAAAAAGCGTTTGGGATCATCAATTAAATTTAGGTTGAAATGAGTATAATCACTTTGAATAAAAAAAGTGACAGAGCCATCATCAGGAAAGACTAAATTTACACCGCTGGTAATTGATAAGGTATCAATCCAATATTGACCTGGTGCTAGAATAATATTCCCTGAGCTACCACTTAAGCTGTTAATCCTATAAATACCTTCTGAATTTGAAGTGGTAAATTCAATTGTTCTATCACCGCCTCCGCCGATGGTAATACTCCCATATTCACCTTCAGAGATTTCGATAGTTTTTTCTTCCCACGACGGCGGGCCAATTACATCAGTACTTTCAGATTCACATTGAGAAAAATCTAGCCTATCAACTGGCAGTGAAGCAACGAAGTTACCTTCTTTACAATCTTTAGGGTTATTATTTGAAGGCACACATAGTTTTGCCGCAGCATCACCACCTTGCACATAATTATAAGTAGGTAGTTGTCCGTTAGTTGGTGCATTATAAATAAATGAACTATTTAAGTTGATACTACCTTGAGCATCTATGTTGTTTACTCCCTCAATGAAGGTATTACTCCAATCTGCTTTCACATGAGTAATAGGAGCAATTAATAACAATCCTAACGCTATTAGCTTGATAGTTAGGTGTACTGATTTAATTCCCACGGGCTTCTACCTCTACTTGTCGATTAACCCGCAAACAATCGGTAATTGCTGCATTACCAGTACAATTGCCTGTCTCACACACTGCATTACTGACAATTTTATATTGCGTCGTAACCCCTGCCGTTATCGGCGTACAAGTGACCGAAACACTACAGCCATGAAAACCAATCGTAGTTGGCGGTGTCCAAGCGTGAGTCGTTGAATTACATACCCCAATACCACCCGCAACAGGAAACAACACCGCTAGCTCAGCATCAGCGCCGCTATTAGCACTAAATAATGCTCTGGCACCCCATACTTCGACATTCACTGCTTCATCCCCATCTTCGAGCATACGAATTAAACTGCCTGCTAATAAAAACATCACCAGCAATACAAATACAGCAATCACTAACGCACTTCCCTGTTGGCTACGCAAAGGAAAAGAAGTATTAAATCTAGGCTTAGTCGATTGAGGATTATGGGACATTCGTCACCTGTACTTGATGCTGATATTTAAACGTCTCGCCATTGACACTAAAACGAGGCTCTAGATGCACAATAGAGTTGGTCATTAAATTTTGTTCGGTAACCTTGATTGCAGGCTCAAGCAAAAGACTATTACTGATGTTTTCAGCCATTAACACGCCAGTTCCCATACCTGAAGGCGCTGGCTGATCGGGAATATAGCCATAGTCAGAGTATCGATATAACTTAACGTCAGGAACTCCAGCAAGGCTTTCGAAGCAATAGCTAATAGGTTGGTTTGCAAAATATATTCTTTTAATTGTTGATTGTTCTGTAAACTGCACAGCACCAGTAAAGGTTAAGGTCATTTCATTGGCTGTGGTACTGGTAGATTGCACTTCAAAACGCTTATTTCTGCTCGCTTGATATATATCATTGACCCCACCAATGCTTGCATTAGCTAAAGGGTAAACGATAGCAAATTGACCACTATTAACACTCAAACCATTATCAATGATAGTACCGGTTGATGCTGCTGCATCAGGGTAAATAGGTAGATTAAGATAACTACTGCTAGATTCTATGGGTAATAGTTCAATACATTGAAAAGCACCTGAATTAGCCTCATTTAAACGCACACTGTTGGGCACAGCGTTACGAATATCACGAGTCATGCGCTCGACAGCAAAACGGCTTTGGCTAAGCACCTGATCGATCGAGCTGGATTCAACAAATATACGAGTGCCAAAAATCACAAAGCTGCTGACCCCAACAATCAAAATGCCCAATATTAAAATGACGGTAACCATTTCAACTAAAGTGAAACCGCCTTGCTTAGCCATTTTTTTAGTGCTTTGAAGCAACGCCATTAATAGTTACTCCTTACCGCTTGGTAACTAATAACTTCACCATTTGGCGTAGTCACTTCTACTGTAATCAATTTAGCAGCCTGCCCATTTAAATACTCCACATCAACTTCTAAACCGTAACCTAAATACACCTCAGCATAGGTTTGTGTTGAGTCGAGTATATTGCTGTTTATATTTAAGCCAATATAATCATCAACATCGTTATAGTCATTACGGCTTTCACCGTTTGGCCCTAAATTTGTTGAGCAAGCGACCCCTAATGGCGCATTACAGGCGGGAATACCGCCATTAGAATTAGTGTTTTCATCAAAGCGTTTAGCCCATATTTCATTCATCACCGAATGAGCAAGCTCAGCAGAGCGAACCCTTGATAATGTCTCAACGGCGCGATCGCCCTGTGGCAGTAACATTGAGGTCAGTAGTACGATAGCGATACTTAATACCAGCATACCCACCACAAGTTCAATTAAGGTAAAGCCCTTTGCTTTTGCCGTCTGATAAAGAGGAAATATTGAGCTTTTATAAGCCATGAATATAACCCTCTGCTTCCATCGCGATTTGCAAGGTTTCATCTGCAACCGCATTAAAACACACACCAGCACAGGTTAACGTCGAACGGCCATAATTATCAAAATCTAAAAAGAATGTGGATGAACTTGAGCTTATGAGTTCGATATAGGCGCCACCTTGAAAAGATTGCTCTATTTCAGTTCGAATGAGATTAGCTGTATTGCAGCCTGTTGAAGAGGGATTAATATTTTGGGAATAATGACTCTGTTGATAGCCCGTTGCAGTAACATTAATACGATAGCAGCGATCGCTGTTATTCATCGACTTTAACTGAACTTGTCTCAGTTCACTGATAAATTCATTACGTAAAGTATAAGCGCTGTAACTTGACTGGGGGATAAGTTTTGGGATCACGAATACCGCAATAATCCCAACAATCAGGATCGTCGTCACCAGCTCAACTAAGCTGAAACCAGTATTCAAGCGTTTATGCATAAACCGATGGATTAAGATCATTACTACCTATCAAAAACATACCTTTTGTTAGTATGGCAAAATATACCATAAACGTCTTGATATCCTTTATTAAAATATCTAATTAGCTGACTTGTTTAACATCATCGAATTAGGTTGTCTCTTTATCTGCAGGCAATAAAAAAGCCTGCGTAAGCAGGCTTTATTTTTTATAAATATTTTTATATTAGCAAGCAGAAGCTAAAGGAGTATCAGAAAACGTTGGAAGACTGCCGCTGACTGTTGACTCTTTATATTCGATAAAACAGGAATCTGGTGATCCGACTTGCTGAATTTTCACGTCACCGCTAGTACTATTACTGACTGTAACATCCCATTCTGAAGCATCAAATGATGCAGCATGTTCAATTGCAGCAGGAGTACCTGCAAGATAACCGTATACGGTCGCAACTAAATTACTTGGAGTAACAGCACCATCACTAATGCCAATATCAACTGAACCCAATAGCTTTTTCTCTTCACCAGCTAAAGCTGCTTTTGAATAAACTAAGCTGTTGGCACTTTGAATTGCCGCTTTAGCACCTTGCAAAGTTGATACACGAGCATCACCTTGAAGATTGATAAATTTAGGTGCTGCGACTACAGCAAGAATACCTAAGATGATAATGACTACCACTAATTCGATTAATGTAAAACCTTGTTGCTTTTGCATATATAAAAAACCTTAAAAATAGAACAACTTCAGCCCATCAATAACGAGCTTATTCAATTACAGCAACAATTTTACCACTTCAAACGTGACAGCAGTGTTATCCAGATTACAAAGTAAAAAATAATTTGGGCTTCAGAAACTAAAAGCCTGCATAAGCAGGCTTTTAACAATATAACTAGGTTAATTAGCAAAGAGAGGGGTCTGCAATTGCGACGTAAATTGGGAGCGTTGAAGAGGTTGCTTCGGTATAAGTCAATGTGCAAGTATCAGGCGCCCCACGTTGGTAAATTACAACATTAGTTGCTGCAGTAGAAGAAGCCTCATTGCGCTCAATAATCCAATCATTAGTACCTGTATCGACGTTTACAATATCGTCAAAGGAAACATCTAAGGCCTTTTCTAATTCCTCTTGTTTCGCTTGTAGGTAACCATATTGAGTAACCGCGATTGCACTACCTAAATCGACAGCGGGAGGCATCGTGTCATCAAAAGCTTTTTTCTCTTCTCCTGCCAAAGCCGCTTTTGAAAATACTAAAGAGTTACCACTTTGAATTGCTGCTTTCATTCCTGCCAATGCTGAAACTCTTGCATCACCTTGCAAGTTAATAAACTTCGGCGCTGCAACTACTGCAAGAATACCTAAAATGATAATGACGACCACTAACTCAATTAATGTAAAACCATTTTGCTTTTGCATATAAAAACCTTCTAAAAATTGAATCGATTCTGTTTATTAATAATGAGTATATTTAATTATCGCAGCCATTGTGTCATTTTAAAAATTATAACTTTTCCATCAGAAGTATACATTTATAATAATGTTGTATTAAGCATAAAAAAGCCTGCATAAGCAGGCTTTTTTATAATGTTAACAATTATTAGCAATCGTCAGATTTTACCGTGTAAGTAGGTAAATCACCTTCTAGCAAAGCTGGTATATATTCCAAATGACAATCTTTAGCATCATTCGATGTACCATCATCATAAGGTGAACTAGTCTGGTATAAAATAGCTGCATCAGCCTGAGGGTCAGCCCCTTCAACAACTGTCCAATCATTAGCTGTATCAATTTCAAGCGCATCTACCAATGAGTCTTCATCACTTTGTAAATAACCAAATTGAGTATTAACTGTATCTGATACAGCCGAACCTATTTGAATAGTCGCGTCATCATTCTTCTCTTCGCCTGCAATAGCAGCTTTTGAGTAAACTAAAGTGTTGGCACCTTGTAATGATGCTTTTAAACCATCTAAAGTTGACTTGTATGCATCACCTTGAAGGTTAATAAACTTAGGCGCTGCTGTTACCGCTAAAATACCTAAAATGATAATAACGACAACTAACTCAATTAACGTAAAACCTTGTTGTTTCTGCATAATGTATGCCCCTACTTAAAATAATAAAGTGAAATTTTAATTTATATCCCACTTAACAATCCATATCTTGTGGTTTGATATTTTGTTTTAGATTATCACGATGTAAATTCGTATTAATCTGATTACAGCTTTCTAAACGTTAGTACTAAGATTAATCGTTGCTAAAGCTTAATACTTGGCCGGTACCAGGGTTATAAACAACCCCTTTAGCGCCTACGGTATCTAAGTCTGGAGTCGGGGTTGGTACACCTGAATTCTGGTTTAGTACCAGTGATGCAACTTGGTGGTAAACACACAAGTCGATATTTGTCACTGTTGAGCCATCAATACCAATAGCATCACCACCTGCGCCACCTTGAACTCTTACGGTATAACGTTCATCGCGTGCATCTTGGTTAAACAGCACATTTCGCGGAGCACTTTGTAGTACATTATCAAACACTTCTTGGCATGATGCATTGCTCATTGCTGTTACACTGGTATTGGTAACACCCGTTGGAAAACCAAAGCGAGTATCCAGTGACACGCTAGTGCCATCAAGAATAACAGAGGTATTACGACGTCCGTCAACTTCCCACTGTGCGCGAACAAAGCCAACTGCGGTCGCTAAACCACCCGCAACACCTTCAACACTGGCATTTTGTGCATCTTCAGTCACATTTAAAAAACGAGGGATAGCTGTAGCAGCTAATAACCCTAAAATGACGATTACGATAACCAATTCGATTAACGAGAAACCTTGCTGTTTTAACTTCATATTAAATTACCTTTGTTGCGACTGACATACGTATCATAAAATTGTAGTCTCAGTGACCATTGTTGCTCAGCTAAAGCTTACATGTAAATAAATTCTAGCATTAAACTTATATTTAAGCATTTGTATTACTTATTTTTAATCAGAACCTCCGACAAATATCACACGCCCCGAAGAAACTTGATAGCTTATGCTGCCACTTTGCGGTGTTGCAAAATGGCAAATTTCTGACTCTGGTTGATAATTTACCACTACTTTTAAATTAAGCAATTTACTTGCCATAAGTTTCCCCCACCAATCACTGCATCCTTGTGATGATAAACTGCTAAGTATCGGCCATCCATTAGAAGACATATTAATCACGTTATCTCTAGGCTGCTCATCCACTGTAAGCGAACTGATTTTTTCCCACCTCAGCTTCAAAGTCTTAGGTTTGCCTTGACTGAGCCACTGACTTTTAACCATCGCTAGTACATATAACATCCGACTATGCTCTAGCTCTAAGCTTTTTACACCGACATTATCAACACTTGAAAAGTGCTTGGTACCAATCACACCAATAACCACTAACACTAACGTCAAAGTGATTAAACGTGTGTAGGTTTTAAGTAGATCGCTTTCTGATTGCTGCTGTTTTTGCATTATGCAAATGACTCACTGTTGTTATCGATTTGCATGATTATCCTTTAACAACATTAAGCATATCCCACATAGGAAGGTAAATACCCAAGGCTAATATCAATACAATACCGGCCACAAAGCCGATCAAAATAGGTTCTAATTTGGCAGTGAGATTTTTTAAATCGTAATCGACCTCACCTTCATAAAAGTCGGCGGCATCATTAAGTAAACTGTCTATCTGACCCGTTTCTTCACCAACAGCAACCATTTGCAATACCAAAGGCGTGAATAAACCACTTTGATTAGAGACCCTAAGCATAGATTCGCCAGATTCAATGCCTCGGCGCATGGCCACTATACGATCGTGCATATAGCTATTATCTACTGCATCCGCAACCAAACTTAATGCCTGAGTCATGGGGACACCTGCACTTAGCATCATCGAAAAACTTCGGCAATATCGAGATAAGGTAGACCTTTCAATAATTGATCCTACAGCAGGAATATGTAGCTTCCATTTATCCCATTGCCGCTCACCTTTTGCGGTGTGATGCCAATACCGAATGCCAATTATCGTCGCCACCAAAGCAACAATCATAATATGCCAATAGTTTACGAATAAACTTGAGGTGGTCATTAGGACTCTTGTTGCCCAGGGCAACTCAGCACCAAAGCGTGAAAACATATCGGCGAATTTAGGGATAACCATAATGTTCAATATCACCATCGCAATCGAAATCGCAATCAACACGAAAATGGGATATCGCATGGCTGATTTTATTCGACGACGAGTTTCTTGTTCGCGCTCGATATAACTTGATAACTGTGTAAATGCGTCTTCTAATCTACCGGTATTTTCGCCCACATGAACCATTGAGATAAACAATGAATCGAATATGTCTTGGTGTTGATTCATCGCAGCTGACAAGGGTCTACCCGAAGTTAATTGCTGCGAAATATCATTTAGTGCATCTTTCATTCTTTGGGAATGAGTGGTTTCAGCAAGTCCGGCAATTGCACGTAAAATCGGAATGCCCGATCGGGTCAGCGAATACATTTGTCGGGTAAAAATCTGTAACTCTTCTAATGACACTTTTTGAACAAAAATACTGCCAATACTAAATGATTGTGTTTGCTTAACTTCACGCAGTTCGAGCGGAATGATCCCACGAGACATGAGCGCATCAGCTGCGCTGCTCTCGTTTGCTGACTCAATGTGTGCGTTTACTGCTGCACCTTGAGAATTCCGGCCTCGATACTGGTAAGTAGGCATAATTAACTCCCTACCCCAGTGTTAGTTGGTGTCGAATCTGGCATTAAAATTTCATTCACGTCTTCTACTAATTTTGCTACTTCTTCAATGGTCGTCATGCCATTAAATAAATACTCAAAAGCAGAATCAGCTAAGGGGATAAAACTTGGGCTTAGTTTTGCTGCACGGGCAAAATCTTGCGGATTACCAGTTCGCATCGCATCGACCATGGCTTCATCAAGTTCTAGTAATTCAAAAATACCAATACGACCACGATAACCAGAGCCATTACAACTTTGACAGCCGACACCCACTTTAAATGTTGCTTGGCTAAAATCGACCTTGGATGAAGCTTTCATCCAGGCAAGTTCGCCGACTGTTGGTTGGTAATGAGTGACACAATTCGAACAAACACGTCTTACTAGACGCTGCGCAATAATGACTCGTAATGCACTGGCCACAAGATAACTCGCTGCGCCCATATCTAACAGTCGTAAGGCACTCGTAATCGCATCATTGGTATGCAAGGTAGATAATACAAAGTGACCCGTTAATGCGCCTCGTAAACCAATTTCGACGGTTTCTTGGTCACGCATCTCACCAACCATAATAATATCGGGATCTTGACGAAGTGTGGTTCTTAACACGTTAGAAAAGTCTAAGCCAATTTTATGGTTAACTTGTACTTGGTTAATCCGCGGCAATTGGTATTCCACCGGATCTTCTACGGTAATAATTTTTGTATCCGCTTTGTTTAACTCACTTAAAATACCGTACAAGGTGGTTGTTTTACCGCTACCTGTTGGCCCTGTCACCAATAACATCCCGTGTGGACGCTTAATTTGTTTACGTATGCGCTCCAAGATATGGTTTGGCATGCCGGTTTCGTTAAGCGTTAGCAAACCTGCAGATTGGTCAAGCAGACGCATAACCACTGATTCGCCATGGTAAATTGGCATCGTCGACATACGAATATCAATTTTATGGCCTTTGACTTCGATATGAAAACGGCCATCTTGCGGCATACGCTTTTCTGAAATATCTAGGCCAGCCATCAGTTTCAAACGCAGTACTAGCGCTGAGGCAATATTGACTTCATCTAGGGTATTTTCATGTAACTGCCCATCGATACGTTGACGAATACGTAGCACTTTTTCGCCTGGTTCGATATGAATATCTGATGCACGCATTTGTACCGCATCTTCAAAAATTGATTGTAGAAGCTTAACAACGGTTGTTTCATTGTCGCTATCGCCATCAGTGATGCTCGCCAAATCGAACATATCATCTGCAGCGTATTCTTCTTCTAACTCTCCGGCAATTTTAGCGATTTCATCAGTGCGTCGATAAAGGTTATCGAAGGCATCCAGTAACTGTTGCTCTGGCGTTACTGCAATAGTGATTCTTTTCGGTGCAATGAACACTTCTAAATTATCAATGGCTTGTAAGTCAGCAGGATCACTCATTGCTAACGTTACGGTATCCGAAGTCGCCTCAACGACTAACGCGCGATAACGCCTTGCTTGCACTTCAGGGATCAGATTAACGACCTCTGGAGGTATCGATAATCTACTGATATCTAGATAAGGTAAATTGAGCTGCTGCGACAAGAACTGCAACAATTGATCTTCAGTAATACTATTGAGATCAATAAGCGTACGACCCAATTTTTTACCTGAATTACGTTGCTCTGCTAACGCCTGCATTAGCTGGTCATTAGAGATAATATGCTCTTGAACTAAAAGATCGCCCAAACGCATTTTTAATTTAGGTTTCATTGGCTACCTCCTAGTTGTATTAATCGTTGTTCTATATATGTCATAGCGCCCGTTGATAAACCTCTATAAGACATTGCTTTTCGGTAGGCATCTGCCGCTTGCGAATATTGTTGCTGTGAATCTAATGCATAAGCTAATCCCATCCACCAGCGAGCTTGCGAAGGTTCAAGGGTTAACAATGACCGATAGGCTGATTCAGCTATCTCAAATTGGCCATTCTTCTGAGCAATATCGCTTTGCAATATCCACTTATCTCTAGCCCATTCACTATTATCATCAATGGCATTAAGCGTATTAAGTGCTTTGTCAGCATTAAAGGCCGCGTTTTCTACCTTTGCTTTTAAAACCACAAGTTCAACTTCTTCAGGGAAAAGATTCACCCCTTGCGCTAAAATTTGCTGTGCTCTACCCAGGTTATTAACTGAGTAATACAATGCCGCTAATTGCTTACGCGCCTGATGCATTGAAGGCTGTAATACCAGTGCTTCATAATAATTTTTGATAGCTTGATCTATTTTTTGCTTTTGTTCTGCCGTTTCTGCTGCATTAAATTTCTTTTGTGCTAATTGCTCATTGGTTAACATAACTTCTTTCACAGCCATATGACCTTTTTCATTGGCATTAGTCACTGTTGCAGGCTGTTTGTTTGACACTTTCACATCAGTATATTTTTTAGCTGATGTTGTTTTTACGTCTGTATCAAAGCTTGATGAACGTGTTGTTTGCTCATAGCGAACTTGCACTGAAGACTCTTTATCTGACTTTTTATCTCTATTTACTTCAACATCTTCACCGGTTACGGCAACTATTTTTGTTTCTGGTTCGGACAAAACTGAATTGTCAGGTTTGGTGCTTTTAGCAACGACAACTTCACTCTGCACATCTGTTCCATCAAAATTATCTATTTGTTTTTCGTTTGCAGCTTTATCAAAAGCTGCCACTAGATCGGCATTATCAACAGTTTCAATTGAAGCCTCTGCGCTTGCAGCATTATTAACTTCAATGCTCTCAGTAGTTACGCCTTCTGTTATTCTTCCTAGCTCAACATTTTCTCTAGCTGGTATATCTGCATCAATCTGATTTTCAGCTAGCGGCTGCATGTCATGTAATTGCTGAGCCTGTCGATAAAGCATGTAACCCAATATCGACATTGCCAACAACATGACAATGGCAACAATCACACCTTTATTAGACGATTGACTCGTTGAACTCGGCTGCACAGCACTCTGAAACTGGACTTCTGGGCTGATAAACCCCTGTCGTTGTGTTTCTACGTTGCCAACTGACTGCTGTCGTTTATCTAAATCTTTCAATACTTTATTAATGACGCTCATATTGACTCTCTTAAAATAGATAACCAGTCAACATCGGCAATCAATAGCATCACCAGTGAAGCGCTTATAATTAAAATTCCAAACACCCAAGCATTCATGCGGTTACTGGGTAACACTACATCCGCGTCTTCAGTATCAATAATTGCTGCTTTGCAATGCTTGCTTAACACTTGTTGCTTACCTTCAGCAAAACACAGCAATAGCGCTTTATTGGCAATAATATTTACTAATCTCGGTATGCCTCGAGCCGCTTGTGCTATTAGCTTAATATCTTTATCGCTGAATAACTGGTTGCCTTGATAGCCTGCAACACCCAAGCGATATTCAATATAGGCTTTTATCTCGTCCCAAATCAGCGGTCTAAGGTTATAGCTAAAAGTAATACGCTGCTTCAACTGCCTTAATGATGGTGCTTGTAAACGGTTATCAAGTTCTGGCTGACCAAATAACACCACCTGTATTAACTTCGCGCTTTCAGTTTCTAAATTGGTGAATAACCTTAGTGTTTCCAAACTTTGATTAGGCAAGGCTTGCGCTTCATCTAATACTAAAATCACTTTAAAACCTTGGCCATTAAGCTCGAGTAAGCGAGTTTGGATAAGCCCTGTTAACTGTTGTTGGTTCAAGTCATTTTGTATTTCTAAACCAAGCTCTGCAGCTAATGCCCATCGAAGTTCATCGGGGCTTAAATAGGGGTTTGGTACATAAGCACAATGGTAATCACTGGGTAAATCATTCATCAATTTACGACAAATCAATGTTTTCCCTGTACCAACCTCACCTGTAACCTTAATGAAACCTTCACCATTGGCGATGGCAATTTGCAGCACTTGCAGCGCTTCCACATGAGGCGTTAAGCCAAAGAAAAACTGAGTATTTGGCGTCAATGTAAATGGTAATTGACCCAGGCCAAAGTGCTGCTGATACATAGTGTTAGCCCGTAATTAACCCGTTACTCTTCCTCTGGATACCAACGGTCTAATAGATCTTTTGAACGTTTTAGCTCATTCGTCCAAGTATCTGCCCCCACCACTGTAGGTTTAAGCATGATAATGAGCTCAGTTTTCTTGGTTGATCTACTGCGATTGGTAAATGCTTCACCAAGGAATGGAATATCACCGAGTAGCGGTACTTTTGACACGACTTCAATATTCTCACTCTTCATCAGTCCGCCGATCACGACTACATCACCTGAAGCCGCTTTAATCACGGTGTCTGACTCACGAATTTCACTTTGGGCTAATGGTAGCTCTAGTGACGATCCACTTACCTTAATTTCTTTAATTTGCTCAGAGACTTCAATAACTGAAGGATGAACATGTAAAAGGACATTACCTTCACCATCAATTTGAGGCGTAACATCTAATGCGATACCAGAGAAGAAAGGCGTTAACTCAACTTGAGGGGTGGTTACAGGGGTTGTTCCTGCGACAGTAGTAGAAGATACATCAGTAACGAAGTATTCATCATTACCCACTTTAATTACTGCTTTTTGGTTATTCGATGCTGTGACTCTTGGGCTTGAAAGTACATCAACATCCCCTTGCGTATCCAATAGGCTGATCATGGTACTGAAATCCGTACCCGTTAAACTAATTGAGGTCACGCCACCAATAACATTAGTTATTTGATCACTTAAGCCACTACCAGGAGAAGTACCAAAGCCAATATCCGTACTACCAGCATGACCAAGGACATTGTCCCATTGAATCCCTTGTTGATAACCATCCGACAAGGTGACTTCTAAAATTTTGGCTTCTAGTATTACCTGGCGTTGTAGATGGGTTTCGGCAATATCTAAGAATTTACTCACTTGACGAAGTTCATTTGGATAAGCTCTTACTGTCACTAAGCCAGCTTGTGGAGTAATAACAACTTGTCGGCCACCGCCAGTATCGCCAATTATCGACTCTAAGGTTTTTTCTAATTCACCCCAAAAATTTGTTTTGGTGGTTGAGCGAATAAAGGTGCCATTAGTATTGTCACTACTATCACTGTTACTACTATTGCCGCTATTGCTGTTGTTTGAATTACTGTTGCTACTATTGGAATTACTATTGCTAGACCCTGAACTTGAATTGTCATTACCATCAGAAATTCTGCCGGAACTAACAGACGTTAATGACAAACCTTCACGTTCCATATAAATATAATTTAGCGGATAGGTTTCAGTTCGCATACCTGCAGGGAAAATACGTAAAATACGCCCTTCTTGGCTAACTTCATAGCCGTAAATGTCTTCAATTACCTTGATAACTTCAGATAATGTCACCCCATTTAACGAGACTGAAATACTACCCGTCACATCTGGGTGAACAGCCACACTTAACGGCGTACCTTGAACAAGACTAGGGAAAAATACTTTCGCATCGACATCGTTTGCTGATACATCGAAACGTCGCTCTTTTGGCAAGCTAGCAGCAGAGCCGCCTAACAAACTTGAACCGTTTAATTCACGCTGTACGTCTTCTGGCATCAACGCTGGCGGCGGTACAATATTTTCGGCCATTTCAGCTTGTTCAAGCGACTGAGCCAGTTCACTTTTAGCAGTGCCAGGATCGGGTCTGTCGGTGGTTTGGCAACCAAGCAAACACAAAGATAGCAGAGGGGTTACATATTTAATCACATTCATTGTTATTGTTTTCCTATCGCTCTGTTATCGATTGAAATAGCTTTAGTTTTCTGCCATCTGACAAGTTGACATAATGCTTTCCAATATATTCAATTCGTACCCCTTCAATGCTGTCGCCAACAAATACTATCTTGTTGTTAATAACCGCATGGGGTTTATTACTGTTCACGATACTATTGAGCACCAAAGATTCAGGCTGATTCACACTCGTTGAGCTGACAACAAAACCTTGACCTGGTAACGTTGGATCTCGCAGTGATTTAGCCATTATCGATGTGCTTAAAAATATAAAGCTTAAAGCGATAATTTGGGTGAGTATGAGTATGTGCTTATTGTGCAACACTAATAAACTCCTTATTAATACTTAAGGTATAAAGCTCAATTTCAACCGTTGCATTGGGATGTTGATCAACATGGTAATTCAGTCTTTTCCAATATAACTTATCTGGCATCGCTTCAATTGATTCAATAAATTTCAAGATAGAGAAGTAGCGACCTTCTAAAGTCAGTCTAATGCCATGGCTATAGAGGTTCATTTTGTCCTCTTCACCCACCTGCAATAGTGCTTTAGGCGCTATAGAACCAAACGAAAGTAACTTCACATCGTTAATATTACCCAACAGATTTGTGAGTACGGTAGGCATATAATTAGCGGGTACCATGGAGATCATCTGTTCATCCAAATTGGCATCCATCTGCTCTGATTCCGTTTCAATCAGCGCTAACCGATTACGATAATCGGTATTCGGATCCATTGATAATCTTTGTTCATACAAGTCAATTTGCTGTACTGAGACATTATTTTCATTCTCAATTTGAATGACTTGTTTTGATAATTTTTGCTGCTGAAGCCAAATACTTTCAACCGGTAAATATACAATCATCGCCATCACCACCAGAGTAGCGACGGTAATTAACACCCGCTCTCTTTGGCTTAGCACATTAAACTGTGACTCCAGTTTATTCCACGTTTGCTTCATTATTTAGCCCCCTGTTCTGGCGTGCTAGATAATTTAAATGCCAAGGGTTGGTCATCTCCTCGATCCATTGTCATGGTCGCAAAGGCATATCCTTTAAGGGTTTCAGTATTCTTTAAACGCTCAACCCATAATGGAATACTTTGAGGGTGAGCACCAAAGCCTTCAAACTCAAACTGCTGCTCGTTGATTACAATACGCTTTAACCACACAGAACTATCAGATACGGATGCAAGGTCGGTTAATAATCCCGAATAACCACGACTGATCATATTATCTCGTTGCTTTATTTCCGCAGATAATAATCTTTTAAGTTCTAATCGTTGTTGACCCAGTTCTACTCTGGAAACCAAACCTGCGTCAGGCTTTCGATTTGAAATTTGTAATTCTAAATCACTTTTTTGTTCATTAAACCGCTGCTGCTCTTTCGATATTTGTGCATGTGTTTTTTCTAAGCCTGAAACAGACCAAAAACCAATAGACCAAATAATAGTAGTGATAACAACCAAAGCAGCTACCGCCATCATCATTCTTTCAAATGACAATCTAAGCTTTGCCGGTAATAAATCGGCACTGAATAAATTAACTGTGGTTTTAATCATGCTTTGCCTCCAGTTAATAATGAACCAGCCAATAGCGAGTAAGACATCATTGAGAAATGACTACTGACAGAGTCATGCTGAATAGCATTCACATTTTGATTAAAATTTTGTGAGACTAAAGGCACCAGGGCTTGATATTCACCACCAATGAGTAAATCAATCGAGCCAACAGGTGCTTGACGTAGCTGACTTTCGAAATAGTCCATCGAGCGCTGAATTTCTAAACTTAAGTTATCTGCTAATCCAAATTCTAAATCTTGGGCACTGGCTTTATCTATTTGAGTAAACCCTCTTACTCGGCGCTGCATTAACAGCTCACCTTGTTTCACTACGGTCAGTAGCAACTCCTGACCGGAAACATGGCTGACAATCATGTGAGAAAGATCATCTTGGAATATTGTTGTCATTGCCAGCTCTTCAATACTGATGCCTGCGATAACAAAGCCCTTTTCTTCACTCACCTGAGCCAAGTTTGATAACTGTTGTTTATTTGCCACAACAACATTTATTTTCCCGCTAGCGGTGAGTGATGACTCAAAATAATCTAATTGGATATTGGACACGGGTTCTGACACTAAATCTTTAACTGACCAAAGCAGTGCCTGTTTTAATTCTTCTGCGGGAACATTGGGTTTATCTGCAGCTATTAACTGATAGAAGCTTTCCCCAAGTACAATCTGTAGCTTTGCTGCACCGTGACCGTCAAAAATGGCAGTGAAAGCTTCGGTCCAATTATCGCCATCAAAGGCAATTTTGTAACTAACACCTTCAATTGGAAATTTTGATTGAGGTTCTGTTGCTAAATCAGCTCGTTGCTCCGCGGTGCCACCCACATTACTTTTAAACACATAAATGGAGTCCGCAGCTACATACAGTCCAAGCTCACCCACTGGAATGTTTTGGCGCCAAAAAGTTAATTTATTTAAAAAACCATTTTTCATTCAGAAACCTGTGCGTAGATGACTATCAAATGTAATTATGTAGATACACATTAAGTGCTAAACCCACAAAACAAACCCGCAACAACAGCAGGCAACTAGCAAACATTCAACAGTAAAAATAACGTTTAAAGGATAAAAATACGTCAAAAATATATCTTGTGACATTTTACTCTCTAATCATCTAATTTTATAGAAAAAATAATCAGATAATTATCGTGTATATCAAAGATAGAATGTTATTTATTGATACACAAGTTTCACATCCTATCGTTCCAGGTACCTTAACGTGCTTTTGAAAAAACATTAACGATAAAATGCAAAATGAGATTTTTTTGACAACATAGAATATCTATTACAATTACCGTACCAAGGTGACAGCGCTAACCTATTCGCTACTGATTAAAAAAATCCCCCTGAGCGGCACTAACACCGAGGATTTTCAAAGTTTGCCACTCTTCAAAGCTAGTCACTCCTTCAGCGAAAACCTGCACCTCAGCACGATATAGACCACCAATTAAGCTTCTAATGAACAGCTGATTTTCAGACTTTAAATGGATTTGCTGAATGATAGAGCGATGCAGTTTTACTAAATCAAAATGACACTCTTGGATGTAATGTGTCCCTACAACTTGTAAACCAACATGATCAACGCATAACCGCGATCCCATTTTGCGAAGCATATCGAGGTTTTCGGCCAAATCCTGTTGATGTTTAACAACAATATCTTCGGTCACTTCAAAAATCAGTCTTGATGCTAAAGGTCGGTGTTCCAATAACGTACTTTTTAGCCAACGAATAAAGGCTCGACTGGTTAATGAATCCAAACTCAGATTCACGCTAAATACGTCTTGATTGTTAGCCATCAATTCGAATAGGACTGTTTCGAGTAACTGACGCTCAACTTGTGGCATCAAACCACACTTATTTGCCATTGGGATAAATAGCGTGGCTCTTATTTCATTACCTTGATTATCAATCGCACGGCTGAAGACTTCCTGATGACAAGCAATATCGTCACTGTCCATTACCTTTTCTGTAATCGCGACAAAACGGCGATTAACTAACGTGTTTTCTAAAAAGCTGCGCCAACGAACTGAACCCTTGGCAATTTCTTTATCCACCGCGCCTTTGTCATACATAAACCAATTATTACTGCGTTGTAATTGCGCCGCTTTTAAAGCCATTTCCACTTCTTCTAAAATCTGCTCTTGCGTATCGCCTGCTTTATAAAAGGCGGCACCTAAATGTACATAGTTATCTTGCGAGTCAGATTGATTCTGTAATTGACTAATGCCGATTTTCAATAACTTATTGGCTAACGAGTCAGCCTCAGTAAGTGAGAATTGTGGTGCTACGACAATAAACTGATTAAAGGCATAGCGAGCAAATATCGTATCCTCAACATCACTTAAGAGTTTTTGTATTGCTTGCACTAGATCATTTAATTGCTCATTGACTGCCTCGTCGCCATGCTGCTGTTGCAGCAAATCTAAATCATCAAAGTTCATCAATAGCACCGCACCATGGGCTATCATGCTATGTTGATGGGTTAAAGCTTCTAATCTATTTTCAAAAAAGATACGGTTACCAATACGGGTGCTGGGATCCAAAAAAGTTTTCGAGCGAATAAATTGATCAAAACGCCCACGTTCTTTTTGCGCATCTTGGAGTTGCTCAAGCAATTTGGTCATGGCACGATTAATTAAACGAGGGCGGGCTTTACCGGTAAATTCGAGTGCTTGTTGATGTTTCCCATCCATAATTAAATGACTTCGCTGAGCAATTTGCTCTATGCCATCTAACTCTTCAGTAAACCATCGCAGGCCATAGCGAACAAACAAGCCAATGGCGACTAGTGCGATCAGTAAGCTTAAATATTCATACCAGCCTAGTTGATTTAATAGCGAGGGCTGAGGTAATGTCAGCTCCATAATCAAGTCAGATTTTTCGCCTAGCGAATGCTTAAAAAGAGTGGGATTACCCTGGGGATTAGGAGAGTGGTACTCAAACAGCAGCTGATTTTCACGGGTTAATTTAAACGAATTAGCATTGTAGGCAATTAACATCGGCGGAAGCCACGCATGTAAATCCCATAAGCTGTCAGATTGATAATGCTCTACGAGCATCGATTCTAACTGGGTGACTTTTTGTTGCTGAAACTTAAATGTCAGTTGGGTAAAACTGACTAACGATCCCAAAAGAAAGATAAAGCCAACAGCCGTAAGTGATAACAACCAAAAGCTGACAAGTTTGTTGGTTAATATTTTAGTTAATTTCATTTATCAGCATCCTGCTAAACACAGCGATCAAAAGTCATTATTATTGGTACTTGGCAAGTTATTATTATTCAAATATTGCCAATGTATTTTGATTATTCAGCAGCCTCAAACAAAAGGCAACTTAATCCTGTAAATGAACAGAACACAGTTAACATATGCTCCAGATAAATAATGATATTTATACGTTTTAAGTCGGTGACTTCACATATTAACACCACTGAAATTTAGACAGAAAAAAAGAGGGCATAAAAGCCCTCTTTCAATATTAATCTTTAATAGCAAGAATACTCTTTATTAAAAAGAATAATCTGTTGGTACTTTATTCAGTACCGCCACACCAGAATCAATTGCAGCTTGTGAAACGGCGCTAGCAATATTTTTCAATAAACGAGGGTCCATTGGCTTTGGCAGTACATATTCAGGCCCGAAAGTTAATGAATCAACATCTGGGTATGCAGCTAACACTTCAGCAGGAACCGGCTCTTTAGCGATAGCCGCGAGCGCTTTAACTGCTGCAATTTTCATTTCATCATTAATCATGCTTGCTCTAACATCAAGCGCGCCTCTAAAGATGAATGGGAAACACAATACGTTATTCACTTGGTTAGGATAATCACTGCGACCTGTACCCATAATTAAATCTTTACGTATTTCATGAGCCAATTCAGGTTTAATTTCAGGATCAGGATTTGAACAAGCAAAGATAACTGGGTTAGGTGCCATTAAAGCAATGTCTTCTGCTTTTAATAAGTCAGCACCAGAAAGTCCTAAAAATGCATCGGCATCTTTGATCACATCCTGCAAAGTACGTTTATCAGTATTATTAGCAAATAAAGCTTTATATTCATTAATGTCTTCGCGGCGAGTATGGATCACACCTTGTCTATCAAGCATGTATACATTTTCACGTTGCGCACCACATTTAACCATCATGGTCATACAGGCAATAGCCGCTGCACCAGCACCTAAACAAACAAATACAGCGTCTTCAATTTTCTTGCCTTGAATTTCTAACGCATTCAGCATGCCTGCAGTAGTAACAATTGCCGTACCATGTTGATCATCATGGAATACAGGAACATTACAGCGAGAAATCAATTCTCGTTCAATCTCAAAACATTCAGGTGCTTTAATATCTTCTAAGTTAATGCCACCAAAAGTATCAGCAATAGATTCAACCGTATTAATAAAGTCTGCCGTTGTTCTGTGCTTCACTTCAATATCAATTGAATCAATATTAGCGAAGCGCTTAAATAAAAGTGCTTTACCTTCCATGACAGGTTTTGATGCTAATGGGCCTAAGTTACCCAAGCCTAGAATAGCAGTACCATTTGATATCACAGCAACCGTATTACCTTTATTTGTATAACGGTAAGCATTGTCAGGGTTTGCCGCAATCTCTCTTACAGGCTCCGCCACGCCAGGACTATACGCCAGCGACAGATCATGGCTCGTTTGAGCTGGTTTAGTTAGACTAACTGCAGTTTTACCTGCAACTGGGAATTCATGATAATCGAGAGCTTGTTGGCGAAAATCTGACATTTTATTTTCCTGAATGAGGCAAGTTATACGGCTGAGTAAAATTAATTCAGTGAAAACGAGGTGATTAAATGGTGGCTTAAGATCAAACAACATCTGTCAGCGATCGCTTTCTGAAAGGATTATAAATCAAAAAATAACAAAAGTTATCTTTAATAATCAAAATTTGATCAAGTTACAGTTTTGGATCATTAGATTAATCATCACATTAAGAATCAAAGACTTAATAATGTAGAAAAATAACAAGATTTGATAATAAAAAGCGGGGAATGGGTCGATAAGTTACAAATAGTTTGTCTAAGCAACAATATTATTAACTTAGTAGCCTTTATATAATTTATAACTAAAAAAATGATATTTTTGTAACTTTTATTGTTTTAAAACCTGCTAAAACAAAAAAAGACGCCAAAGGCGTCTTTTTTTAAATAATTGCGTCGGCAATTACTTCTTAGCAAGTGCACCAAAGCGCTTGTTGAACTTGTCGATACGACCGCCAGTGTCTACAACTTTCTGAGTACCAGTGTAGAATGGGTGACATGCGCCACATACGTCCAAGTGAAGGCTTTTACCTGCAGTTGAATTTACTTTAATGATGTTACCACAAGTACAAGTTGCAGTAATTTCAGCGTAGTCTGGGTGGATACCTGTTTTCATTTGGATTACCTTTTAGTAGAGGCCATGTCGCTCTCCCAACCCGAAGTTGAGTACCACATGCGTTAACAATAGTGTTTTAGGCGCGCAATAGTACAGTAAGTGTTCACCCCAAACAAGCGCTATTTAATGACTTCTCTGTTTACGGTCTAAAGCTTCAAATGCCAACTTGTCTTCAGCTTTGCTTAGGTATTGATTTAGTTGATTAACTGTCGGGCAGACTAGCTGTATATCCTGTCTTATTAAGTATATTTTTTGCTTCGAAAAAGCCTGAGGGTTCGCTTCAAAAATAGCCAGCATGACCGCATAAACATTGGTTTCCCATGGTTTAGCGTAACGAGATGCTATCCGCCACAGTGTCTCTGTTGAATTACGCTCGATAATACAACTAGCACCTAACTCACTAGCGCTGCTGGAAACCATAGTTGCAGGTAAAACTTGTGCTTGGGGTTTTGAAGGTTTAGGTGCTGTGACAGCTAGCTGGTTTTTCTGGCTAGATTTAACCTGTGGCATTGGCGCCACTTTTTTAGGCTGATTGCTGGTATTGATGTTAATTTCAGTCTTACTGTTGGTTTTAATAAAAGGCGCATCAAATACCGGTATTACCGAAAACTGCTGCCAATTATTCCCCTTGTAATGACTAACGATAAGTTTAGCATTCGGGTCTTTCACATCATCAACACCAATAGCATAAAGCATAAAACCATTAACTGGCTGCACCATTAGCTCTTCAAGGACCTCTTTGTCACCAACATGTTGACGCACATGAAAGCTGATCCTTGAAAGGTCATTCTTACCCGCAACGATATTCAGTTTAAATTTGGGATGTTGCCCAAGCTCAAATTGGCGACTATTAATACTCAGATGTGACAATGCAGCTTGCGCAACAAACGAAAATAAAAAAAGTGATATTGCTAATCCTGCTTTGCTGAATAACCCTTTTGACATCAATTTTCTCTTATCCTATTTCTTTATGGTCTGGCTCTAGTAAACTAGGCCTTCACAATTCTGAATGATGATGACTTATGCCTGTGTTTGTTGAGGTTGCACTGCCCGTTCCAATGCGGCAAACCTTTAGTTACCAAATCCCTGAAGCCAACGTATCACAAATAAAGCTGGGATTGCGGGTAAAAGTGCCTTTTGGTAGACAACAACTTGTTGGTTTAATTACCGCCATTAAAGATGAGTGTGACGTTCCACCAAATAAGATTAAACCTATCACCGAACTCCTCGATGATAAACCCCTACTACCAGAAACCTTATACAAATTAACCTTATGGGCGGCTAGATATTACTTTGCCAGTCAAGGTCAAATGTTAAGCCAAGCTTTACCTGTTGCACTGCGTAAAGGCTTAAGCCCACAACCACAAACGACCACCATATTTGCTTTGAACGAACAGGGCAAAGAAGTCGATATCAGCATATTGAAACGAGCGCCTGCACAAAAAAAGTTATTTGAATTATTTAAACAATCCTCCATCAGTCAAGATGACTTCACTACCCAAGAACTCAGTAAAGTCGCCTTAAAAGCACTTGAAGACAAAGGCTGGATTGAACGAAAAGAAATTGTTAATAAGACTGATTTAAGTTGGCGCCAACAACTCGTGATGACAGAAGAGCCGTTAAAGCTCAATAAACAGCAAGCTGTTGCAGTTTCAATCCTTAACCAACAGCAAGGTTTTCATTGCAGTTTAATCGAAGGCATTACTGGCTCAGGTAAAACTGAAGTGTACTTATCGGTTCTCGAAACGATTTTAAAACAAGGTAAACAAGCGCTAATTTTAGTGCCTGAAATTGGCCTTACACCGCAAACCATTAATCGATTTAAGCGCAGGTTTGATGTGAAAATTGCCGTTATTCACTCAGCATTGACCGATAACCAACGTTTAGAAGCCTGGCGTCAAGCACGATCAGGTGAAGCCGCAATTATCATTGGTACTCGCTCAGCCTTATTTACCCCGATGGCCTTTCCTGGTGTCATCATTTTGGATGAAGAACACGACAGCAGCTTTAAGCAACAAGAAGGGGTGCGATATCACGCTCGAGACTTGGCGGTTATGCGTGGCAACTTAGAAGATATCCAAGTCATTTTGGGCTCAGCTACACCATCGCTAGAATCGCTACAAAATGCCATTTCTGGACGCTACGCTCACCTTGAACTGAGTGAGCGTGCAGGCGCAGCGCAGAAAGTGAAGCAAGGGATTATTGATATTCGCTCACATCCATTAAAAGCGGGGATGTCAGCCTCGATGATTAATGAAATGCGTATGCATTTAGATGCTGGCAATCAAGTATTACTCTTTTTGAACCGCCGTGGGTTCTCACCAGCGCTTTTATGTCATGAATGTGGTCACCTGCATGAGTGCGACCGTTGTGACGCCTTTTTTACTGTCCATCAAGGCTTGAATGAAATCTGTTGTCACCACTGCGGCAATCAATACGCGATCCCACACCAATGTCATGAGTGTGGTAGTACCATGCTAATGGGTCATGGCACAGGCACTGAGCAATTAGCCCAAACCTTAGAACAAGAGTTCCCCCAATACCCAGTAGTTCGAATAGATCGTGATACTACCCGTAAAAAAGGCTCATTAGAGAAGCAACTTAATGGCATCTTAAAAGGTGAGTATAAAATTCTTGTGGGCACACAGATGCTGGCTAAAGGCCATCACTTCCCTGATGTGACCTTAGTGGGATTAATGGATGTTGATGGTGCATTGTTTAGCGCTGACTTTAGAGCGCCTGAACGCTTTGCCCAGCTTTATACGCAAGTTTCAGGTCGAGCAGGTCGTGCTGATAAACCCGGAAAAGTGCTGCTGCAAACTCATCAAAGCGATAATCCAATCTTAAGAGACTTACTCCAACATGGTTATGGCCAATTCGCCCGTGGGCAGTTGAAAGAACGTCAACAAGCTTTATTGCCACCAGCATGGCATATGGTACTCATTAGAGCTGATGCGCTTATTGCTGAAGATGCCGATAACTTTTTAAACCAAGTAGCCAGCTTATTGCCACAAGATAAAGAGTTTGAAGTGATTGGTCCTATGCCTGCTCCACTTGATCGCAAGGCGGGTAAGTATCGTCGTCAATTGCTATTCCAAGCCAAAAATCGTCAACGATTACAGCAAGTTTTTGAACAAGCGCTGCCAATTATTGAAGCATTAAATGAGAGCAAACGCTGTCGCTGGAGTATCGATAGAGATCCCCAAGATTTAATGTAATTCAATTGACCTATAAATCGATTATGTTAGCTTTGCTGATAATTAAAAAAAATCTCGAATAAATCCCTTATCGAGATAGCATTTGAGTATCAAAAGCGGCTAAAATAGTCGGTTACCCCACCCTTTTACTTTAAGTTAGTGCTGATAATCGCCCATGAAATCACATATTGCATCTTTACTAGAACAAACCGTCGAATCTTTTAAGCAACAAGGCATTGTACCAGCTGATTTTCAGGCTCGAATTGTGGTCGACCGAACTAAAGATAAAAGCCATGGTGATTTAGCTACTAACTTAGCGATGATGCTAACTAAAGTCGCCAAAAAGAACCCGCGTGATATCGCACAGTTGATTATCGATAACCTGCCAGCTTCAAGCCATATTGCTAAAGTTGAAATTGCAGGCCCAGGCTTCATCAACTTCTTTATTGATGACAATGCATTGGCGAGTCAATTACAAGACGCATTAAATGATGAGCATTTAGGGATTACTTTACCTGAGCAACAAACCATTGTAGTGGATTACTCATCTCCAAACCTCGCGAAAGAAATGCACGTTGGTCATCTACGTTCAACCATTATTGGTGACAGTATTGTTCGCGCTTTAGAGTTTTGCGGCCACAATGTTATTCGTCAAAACCATGTGGGTGACTGGGGGACTCAGTTCGGCATGTTACTCGCGTATATGGAAGAGCTTCGCGCCGCTAACGGCGAACAAGCTGACCTTGAGTTATCTGATTTAGAAACATTCTACCGTGAAGCAAAAGTTCGCTTTGATGAATCAAGCGACTTTGCTACTCGTGCACGTAACCTTGTGGTGTCATTACAATCTGGTGATGAGTACTGTAATAAGTTATGGCGTGAATTTAACGACATATCATTAGCACATTGTCATGACGTATATAAACGTCTTGGCGTAACTTTAACCCGTAAAGATGTGCATGGCGAAAGTGCTTACAATGGCGATTTACATCAAGTCGTAAAAGACTTAGATGCGAAAGGCTTATTGAGCGAAAGTAATGGCGCCAAAGTGGTTTTTCAAGAAGAATTCCGCACTAAAGACGGTGAGCCTTTGCCGGTTATTATTCAAAAAGCAGATGGCGGCTACTTATATGCCACCTCTGATTTAGCCGCGATGCGTTACCGCTCAAATGTATTAAAAGCCGATCGCGCAATGTACTTCGTCGATTTACGTCAAGCGCTGCATTTCCAACAAGTTTTCAAACTTGCTAAGACAGCGGGTTTCGTTCGTGACGGATTATCACTTGAACATACTGGGTTTGGCACCATGAATGGCCCTGATGGTCGTCCATTTAAGACTCGTAGTGGCGGTGTGGTTAAGTTAGTTGATTTACTTGATGAAGCGAATGTTCGTGCCATTGAGTTAGTGCGTAGCAAAAACCCAGATATGGATGAAGAGACCGTGCTTGAAGTCGCACGCGTTGTTGGCATCAGCTCAGTTAAATATGCTGACTTATCTAAAAACCGTGCTAGTGATTACATCTTTAGCTTCGAACAAATGCTCAGCTTTGAAGGTAATACCGCACCCTACTTATTATATGCCTACACACGTGTAGCAGGCATATTTAAGCGTGCGGCAGATGTGGATTTAAGCCAAGCTAAAATTGTACTAGAACACGAGAAAGAAAAAGAACTGGGCACTAAACTGGCTCAGTTTGGTGAAGTACTTACTCGCATGACCGACAAAGGTCAGCCACATGTTATGTGTGCTTATGTATATGAACTTGCCAGTGAGTTCTCAAGTTTCTATGAAGCTTGCCCAGTGCTTGCTGCTGATACTGAAGCGCAAAAACAAAGCCGCTTATTATTAGCTCAACTAACATCAAGAACCTTAAAAACGGGTTTATCGCTGTTAGGTATTGAAACATTAGAGCGCATGTAACATGAGCCGAGATTACGCTAACAATAAAAAGCCGAGTTCTAAAAAACGTAAACCAGCAAGAAAGGGCGCAGCAAAACAAAAGCGCTCTATCCCTTACTTGCCGACCTTGATTGTGATTTTGCTTTTAGGCGCCTTTGGTTATGGTCTATGGTTTATCAGCGGCAGTTCTGATGATGCTCCGGCTCAATCAGCGCCGGTTACAGAGACCATTGAAAAGACAGTAACGAAGCCGGTTACTGAACCAGTAAATAAGCCGGCTAAAAAAGATCCTAATGCCCTGCCGCCAAAACCGACGGAAGAGTGGACTTATTTAGAGGAACTAGAAAACAATAGCATTGATATTGAAGTCCCTGAAGATGCAATGAAGTCTAAAGGGCCTTACCAAATGCAATGTGCTTCATTTAGAAAGCTGGATCAGGCTGAGGAAATGAAAGCCGTGATTGCTTTTCAAGGTTTAGAAGCACAAGTAAGAGCTACCCAAGGCACAACTGGTGTTTGGCATAAGGTCATCTTAGGGCCATTTGACACCAAGCGTGCTGCCGAGCGCACGAGACATAAACTACAGCGCGCCGGTATTAATGGTTGCCAGATTTGGCTTTGGGAATATTAAAAACGACAAATTAAAAGCGACTTTAGCAAGTCGCTTTTTTTGTGTTTAGAAGTACATTTTGACTTGCCTGTATTGATTCATTTCAATATCGTCAGTAACAATAAATTTTTTATTGTTATCTATTAGCTCCTGATACTCTTCAGGGAAAAAAGCTTTCAAACGTGCAATTCTTGCTAAGTGGCTCGGCTCAACCTTATCTACAAGTTGCCCAAGTCTAACAGCTGCTTGTGTTAACTCCTTTTGCATATAACTACCTTCAAGGGCAATATCAAATGGATCTAACCCTAAAGTATTCATATCAGGTTTAAGGCCATAATCTAATAACCAGTCAACATGTTCTACTGTTTTTTTAGCCGCAACACTAAATAAATCATTACCCCAAGTATCTTCAAGCGCAAAATCAAACTTTTCGTCTTTTAAGGATTGCCAATCAATCAATGGAAGGCCGTTAAACATAGACAAACCACTTGGATTTTTAGGCGCCATTCTTGAAATCCAAACTGTTGCAAACGCTTTATTTTTTACCACATGATGTAATAGAAAATCCGTTTCAGACTGAGTTAGCGTATAAGTGGTAGCATAAATACCAGCCTCATCCACTCGATTCTGTTTTATCAATTGCTTAAACTCATTTTCAAAATTTGAAGCCTCATTACGCTGATTTTGATACAACAGCTCTTGATGCCACACTGCAATTAACGCGGGGTCCATACGATGCAATTCAGCGCCAACATCAACTTCTTGCGTCATTAATGACTTAACGATTTCAACCATTCTTTGTGGTGTAGCAAACTGCTGTGCATCATTTAAGTCTTGCTCAATACGAGCACAAGGTGCACGTTGAGCAGCTAACTGAAGCTTCCTTTTATCTGCCGCTATAATCGCTTGTGATACTATTGAGTCGTCAATTGCGGCTGGAACAATTACGATACTGTCGTCAAGCAATTCAATATCGCTAGATATTTGCTCTAACCCTAAATTAGTTAATGCCTCTGTATATGTGTAGCCAGGTAGATAAGGAGAACCGAAAGACACTTCACCGTCACCATTTTTAGAAACTGAACCATGCGCTTTATAAGCTTGCTGGTTGAGGTAGTTGATCATCTCAATATACTGATTTCTCATGTCTTCAGTTGGTTGCAGTTGGCTATTTTTAGGTAGGTTTAACAGTGCGATATCCATTGCAGTAAAGATACCAGGCTCATTGGTAGGCTTAACGCCTTTCTCCACTAATAATTTAAGTGTGACTAAGTCAAATTCACTTACTGCCACATCAGCTAAATTATTAAATTTGCCGCCAATATCGTCAATACCTGCGCCATCTCTGTCTTGAATGAAAGCAGGGAACTCATCATATGCCGTTGTATTATTAAGTAATATTTCAATATACTCACTCGGTAAGTGGCTCCTTATTGCCAAGGCCACATCATTAACAGTAAATGTTTTAGCATTCGCTTCAAGCCTAAAATTTTCAATTGGCATCTGTTTTGATGTTGCAACAAAAAGCATTGATGGCGAAATTGCACGGGTATTTTCAATTTGAATAAAGGTATCTAAATAGGTATTAAAGTTGTCTTGATTACTTAATAGCAAAGCTAAATCATCAGCTGTGATATGGGGGTTAAGCCCAAAATTCATATTGAACAATGGCGTTTGAGAAGTCGTTCCCCCCATTGATTCAACGATCGTTGCAATAAACTCCTGATTAAAATCACTGATGACTTCTAACCCCTGCCACTTGGCAAGAACCGCTACATCACTAATAATCGTTAGTTTTTCTCTGGCTAAATTTACTTGAGCTTGCAACAGTAAGTCATCAAAACCGTTATAGTGCGTAGTATATTGCTGCTCATAAGCCAGTAATTCTCTGACTGTTTTGCCATCTTTAAGTGATTGCTCTAACGCCGTAATAATAATTTGATGGATTTGCCCGACTTGAGAACTAAAATCACCATTCATTTTATGACACTGAGCTTTAATCTCATTTAATGATGCCAATACTTTCTCTTTAGTTAACTCAGGATCATTAAGCAATTGCTCTGGGTCCATCACAATTTCTAGTTGTGACGCTGGTAATAATGGGGTTGCTAATGTGGTAACTTTAGGAGGGGGAGTTTGCCTCTCATGATTAAAATACAAAACGATACACGCCAACACTATCACTCCTGATAGTGTCAATATTCCTTTATTTGCCATCAGTACAGCATTCCTTAGTTTCTTAATAAATTATATAGCCAAACTATTTTGATTGTTTCTGTAAACCATTATTCATCCACCTCAGCCCAATAAGGTTTTCCAGGTTATTCTTACTTACCCAATCGGACAACAATATAACCGAATCAATCCCTTTAATCGCCTTGAAATTATGTTAACAACCCCCATATCTAGTTTATCAGCAAGCAGCAGACTCCTATTCGCTGCCGTCGTTAAGAGGATTTACCGTGACTACTATCGTATCCGTACGCCGCAATAATCAAGTTGTCATCGCAGGTGATGGCCAAGTTTCTCTCGGCAATACCGTCATGAAAGGCAATGCACGTAAAGTGCGTCGCTTATACCAAAATAAAGTTATCGCTGGTTTTGCTGGCGGTACAGCTGATGCATTCACTCTTTTTGAGCGTTTTGAAACCAAGCTCGAGATGCATCAAGGCCATTTATTAAAATCAGCCGTTGAGCTCGCAAAGGATTGGCGTACTGACAAGATGCTCCGCAACCTTGAAGCCATGCTTATTGTTGCTGACACTAAAGAATCATTAATCATTACTGGTAATGGTGATGTGGTTCAGCCTGAGCATGACTTGATTGCTATTGGCTCTGGTGGCAACTTTGCCCATGCATCAGCATTAGCGTTATTACAAAATACTGACTTAACTGCCCGTGAAATTGCAGAAAAATCATTAACGATTGCCGGTGATATTTGCGTATTCACCAACCAACATAAAACTGTTGAGCAAATCGACTACTAATTAGAACGTAAGGAATTATCTATGTCTGAAATGACCCCCGCGAGATTGTCCATGAGCTAGACTCGCACATCATTGGTCAAAAAAATGCAAAACGTTCTGTGGCCGTTGCTCTTCGTAACCGTTGGAGACGCATGCAACTTGAAGCCTCATTTCGTCAAGAAGTGACGCCAAAGAATATTTTAATGATTGGCCCTACCGGTGTCGGTAAAACTGAAATTGCCCGCCGTTTAGCAAAGTTAGCCAATGCGCCTTTTATAAAGGTTGAAGCCACTAAATTCACTGAAGTGGGTTATGTCGGCAAAGAAGTTGAGCAAATCATCCGTGATTTGACTGACTCTGCCGTGAAAATGACTCGTGAACAGCAAATGAAAAAGGGTCGTCATCGCGCTGAGGAAATGGCAGAAGAACGTATTCTTGATGCGCTATTACCTAAGCCAAAAGATGAATGGGACACTGAAAAGAAAGATGATTCAAATACCCGCCAAATCTTCCGTAAAAAACTGCGTGAAGGCCAGTTAGACGATAAAGAAATTGATATCGATTTAGCTGCGCCACAAGTGGGTGTTGAAATCATGTCTCCTCCAGGCATGGAAGAGATGACTAATCAGCTTCAAAGTATGTTCCAAAACATGGGACAAACTAAAGAGAACCGTAAAAAAGTTAAAATTAAAGAAGCCTTCAAACTGCTTATCGAAGAAGAAGCGGCAAAACTTGTTAATCAAGAAGACATGAAAGAGCAAGCTATCGATTTGGTTGAACAAAACGGTATCGTATTCTTAGATGAAATCGACAAGATTTGTAAGCGCGGTGAAAGCTCAGGTCCTGATGTATCTCGTGAAGGTGTACAACGTGACTTACTGCCATTAATCGAAGGTTGTACTGTTACCACTAAACACGGCATGGTCAAAACCGACCATATCTTGTTTATCGCCTCTGGTGCGTTCCAGATGTCTAAGCCATCGGATTTAATCCCAGAGCTTCAAGGTCGTTTACCGATCCGTGTTGAGCTAAGTGCATTAACCGCCGATGACTTTAAACGTATCCTAACTGAACCCCATGCTTCTCTAACTGAGCAATATGTGGCGTTAATGGGTACTGAAGGCGTAACGGTTGAATTTAGTGAATGCGGAATTGAACGCATTGCTAAAGCCGCATGGCAAGTCAACGAGACCACTGAAAACATCGGTGCTCGTCGTCTTCACACTGTGATGGAAAAGCTGATGGAAGAGATTTCATATGACGCTTCTGAAAAATCAGGTAGCTCATTCATGATTGATGCTGAATATGTCAATGATCACCTAGATGCCTTAGTGGAAGATGAAGACTTAAGTCGCTTCATTCTTTAAGCACTGCTTGATTCTTAAAGCGCTGTTTGAATTTACATTTATCAGTGAGCTAAAACGAACTGTGATCTAAAACTAATTTAGCATCAACAGGATTAGTAAAATAAAGGTGATTAGTGCCACAATGGACTATCACCTTTTTTATTGTCTATCATCGCCAGCCAGCAAACTTAACTGTTGCTGACAGCATCTTAAAAGAGAGCTATTTCATGAGCCAACAAGACAAAAGCCCAGTTGTTACTGATCTAAAGTTAAAGCGTAAATCTAAACTGCTTGAAGTCAGCTTTGAAAGCGGTGAAGTATTCAATATCAGTTGTGAAATGTTACGTGTTCACTCCCCGTCTGCTGAAGTGCAGCGCCACGGTAACCCTATTCTTGTGACTCACAAGAAAGCCGTCAATATCACTGGTATTGAGCCAGTAGGCAATTACGCGGTAAAAATCACTTTTGATGATGGCCATGATACTGGGCTATTTTCTTGGAAGATTTTATTTGAATTGGGTAACCAACAAGTGGAAATTTGGGAACGGTATTTAGCACGACTTCGTGCTGAGAAAGGTTCGCGTGAACCTTTGATTGATATGAATATTAAGTATTCATAAGTTGTGATTTCCAAATTCAGTTTGGATTAAGATCGCAGGATTCCATCCTGCACTGGCCAAGAGGGAATAACGGCTACTCCCTCTTGGATCTCCTACCCGCTCCGAAGAAGGGTTATACCCTCATCTTTATAAGTAAATTAGTATTGTGGCTTAATCCAAACTAAGTTTGGATATATTTCCCCACTTTCAAACATAAACCAAATTCCAGACACAAAAATGCCAGCTTAATCGCTGGCATTTTTCAGTTTACGCTTTTAAAACGTAACTCATCTTATCAAAGATTAAAGCGCAGTTTGAAAAATCACGCTGTCAGCTTTCTTAGTGTAAGAATCAATTTGATCAAAGTTCAAGTAACGGTAAGTATCAGACGCTGTTGCATCTAATTCTTTCGCGTAGTCTTGGTACTCTGCAGGTGAAGGTAGACGACCTAGTAATGCCGCTACTGCTGCTAACTCAGCTGATGCTAAGTAGACATTTGCACCTGTACCTAAACGGTTAGGGAAGTTACGCGTTGACGTTGAAACAACTGTCGCACCTTCAGCAACACGTGCTTGGTTACCCATACACAGTGAACAACCCGGGATTTCGATACGCGCACCAACACGGCCAAAGATCGCGTAGTAACCTTCTTCGGTTAACTGATCTTTATCCATCTTAGTTGGCGGTGCAATCCATAGACGAGTTGGTAACGTCGTTGCAAACTTCTCTAGCATTTTACCGGTAGCGCGGAAATGACCAATGTTAGTCATACAAGAACCAACGAATACTTCGTCAATTTTTGTTTCTGCAACTGATGATAGTAATACTGCATCATCTGGATCGTTTGGCGCACAAAGAATAGGTTCTTTGATGTCGTTCAAATCGATTTCGATAATTTCAGCATATTCAGCATCTTTATCAGCAACCATTAGTTCAGGGTTCGCTAACCATTCTTGCATCGCGGTAATACGACGTTCAATAGTACGGCGATCGCCATAACCTTCAGCAATCATCCACTTCAACATCACGATGTTAGAGTTTAGATATTCAATGATTGGCTCTTTGTCTAATTTAATAGAACAACCCGCTGCACTTCGTTCTGCTGATGCATCAGATAATTCGAATGCTTGCTCAACTTTAAGTTGCTCAAGACCTTCAATTTCTAATACGCGGCCAGAGAAAGCATTAATCTTACCTTTCTTCTCTACCGTTAACAGACCCATTTCAATCGCTTTAAGCGGGATAGCATGTACTAGGTCACGTAATGTGATACCTGGCTGCATTTCACCTTTAAAGCGAACCAAAATAGACTCAGGCATATCAAGAGGCATAACACCTGTGGCTGCAGCAAATGCTACCAAGCCAGAACCCGCTGGGAATGAAATACCGATTGGGAAACGCGTATGTGAATCACCACCAGTACCAACGGTATCAGGCAGTAACATACGGTTTAACCAAGAGTGAATAACCCCGTCGCCTGGACGCAGTGCAACACCGCCACGATTCATGATGAAATCAGGTAACGTATGGTGAGTATTCACATCGATAGGCTTAGGGTAAGCCGCTGTGTGACAGAAAGACTGCATGGTTAAATCGGCGCTAAAGCCTAAACATGCTAAATCTTTAAGTTCATCACGGGTCATTGGGCCTGTGGTATCTTGTGAACCAACCGAGGTCATTTTAGGTTCGCAGTATTGACCAGGACGAATGCCTTTAACGCCACATGCTTTACCGACCATCTTTTGTGCCAGAGTAAAGCCTTTGTTTGTCGCAACAACATCTTGTGGACGAACAAACACGTCTGAAGCCGCAAGATTCAATGTTTCACGAGCACGATCAGTTAAGCCACGGCCAATGATTAATGGAATACGACCACCAGCACGGACTTCATCAAGCAGTACGTCTGTTTTCAGTTCAAACGTAGAGATAACTTCATCACTGCCGTTACGCTTAACTACGCCTTCATATGGATAGATGTCAATAACATCACCCATGTTCATTTTGTCTACATCAAGCTCAATAGGCAGTGCGCCTGCATCTTCCATTGTGTTGAAGAAGATAGGGGCAATTTTTCCACCTAGACAGAAACCACCAGCACGCTTATTAGGTGCAAAAGGGATATCGTCACCCATGAACCAAAGCACTGAGTTAGTTGCTGACTTACGCGAAGAACCGGTACCCACAACGTCACCGACGTAAACTAGCGGGTAACCTTTTTCTTTAAGCGCTTCGATTTCTTTAATTGGACCAACAGTACCCGCTACATCAGGTACAATACCGTCACGCGCATTTTTTAGCATCGCTAATGCGTGTAATGGGATATCTGGGCGAGACCATGCATCAGGAGCAGGAGACAAGTCATCTGTATTTGTCTCGCCTGATACTTTAAATACGGTCAAGCTAATTTTTTCAGCTAATTTAGGGCGGTTTGTGAACCACTCAGCATCAGCCCAAGAATTAACCACTTGCTTAGCAAAAGCATTACCTGCTTGCATTTTTTCAACCACGTCGTGGTATGCATCAAACATCAATAATGTGTTTGATAATGCAGTAACCGCGATTGGTGCAAGTGCATCGTTATCTAATTGAGCAATAAGCGGCTCAATGTTATAACCGCCTTGCATGGTACCTAATAACTCAGTAGCACGCTCAGCTGAAAGGATTGGTGACGATACATTGCCTTGGGCAACTGCATCTAAGAATGCTGCTTTAACATAGGCAGCTTCATCAACACCAGGGGGAATACGGTTCTCTAATAAATCAAGAATTACAGCCTCTTCACCAGCAGGCGGAGTCTCAACTAACTTCACTAATTCAGCCACTTGTTCTGCATTTAATGGCTTAGGGACAACACCCTCTGCAGCACGCTCTGCGACGTGTTTACGATATGCTTCTAGCACGGCAACATTCCTCTTTGTTTTGCGCCTAACAGCGAAACTGAACGTCACTCTATAAATAGAATGACCATTCCACAGGTTCGGGCTTGAAATCCGACCCATAGTATACTACAGGTTTGCAAAAGTATGAATCAGATCACACTCTATTGAGTGCAAAATAAACACTAATTTTAAGCTGTTAGGACAATTTACTCGTCACTTTAAACAAATAAAATTAGACAATAGTTTAAAACATCTTATAAAACTCTTTAATTCAATGAATTACACTATATATATAATTTAAATTTAACTGAGTTAAAAAGCATTTATGTAGGCCATGTTTTTGCAATTTATTTCATGATTGGGCATAGTCATTTAACGTATAGTGGACTCATCTCCGAATAAGCATTTTTATGCAGCTTATCTACCTATCTATTCAAAAAGGCAAAAGGTAAAAAATGACATCAGCTAAAGTAAAAGCAGTAATTTTTGATATGGATGGTGTCATCATTGATACTGAGCCAGCTTGGCAACGAGCTGAAGTCGAAGTAATGAATTCACTCGGAGTCCCCATTACCTATGAAGATGCTGAAATAACCACAGGTTTAAGAATTGATTTTGTGGTCAGCTATTGGTATCAAAGGTATCCATGGGCTAACTATGATAATCCAGCCGCCGCTCAGCAGATTATTGATAAAGTGGTGCAATTTATTGAAACCGAAGGCAAGCCAATGCGCGGTGTGGTTGACGCATTGCAACTTTGCCAGCAGCGGGGGTTAAAGATTGGTTTAGCAACCTCATCTTCCAGTGATTTAATTCAAGCAGTCATGAATAAATTGGGCATCGCTGATTATTTCAATGCCATAACTTCGGCCGAAAACCTACAATATGGCAAGCCTCACCCTGAGGTTTATTTAAATTGTGCAACCGCACTGGATATTACACCGTCACTTTGTATCGCCATCGAAGATTCAATTAATGGGCTTATCGCAGCAAGAGCAGCATCGATGCAAACCATCGCGATCCCTGCCCCTGAACTTGCTAACCAATCACGTTGGCAAATTGGTCATCACCAACTGGCGCATTTAGGTGATTTTAAAGCATTGATTGAGAAGCTCTAATTCAGCTATGTAAAAATACATAGACATAAAAAAGCTGCTTTATTAGCAGCTTTTTTATCGGTATTTAACTGACTCGTTTAGCTGCACTGGCTAAAAGTTTTTACCTAGGAACAAGTAAAAGGCTTGTTCACCTGTATCGGTGAAACCAAAGCCAAGCGCGGCAGGTCCCCAACTAGTATCGGTACCTAAGTATAAACTACCAGCATATATGAGGTCATCGAAATCAACTGCGTCTCGAACGACCCATACATTACCCGCCTCAAAACTGGTACCTACATACAAAGGGACATCACTGAGTAATACATCTCGGCCTAAGTCATATTGATATATTAACGCAGCGAAGGCTTTATGCGCTCCCGCCAATGCGCCCTTATGTAGACCGGATAAATTCAAGAACCCACCCAGCTCTGTCACATGCAGAGTAAAATCACGGTCCACATCTACGGTAGCTATGGCTGCTTTACCCACAATGGCATGGTTACCTAATTTAAGTGCGCCTTTCCAATCCGCCTCAAATTGCCAAGAAAGTTCATTAGAGTTACTAATAACAGCGCCATTGTATTTCTCATCTCGCACAGATGCTTTAAAGGTCAATCGCTGCCCTTCTGTCGGGAAACTAATACTGTTTAACGTATCAAAGGTGAATCCAAAATAGCCGCCGATCGATTCATAATCTAAATCTTGCTGCGAAACCGCTTTATTGGTTAAGTCACCAATCTCAGCTACTGCGCCAATCTCAATTAAACCCGCATGGGAATAATTATACCCAACCCCTAATACAAATTGATTTAACGAATTTTTGAGTTCGAAAGCCCGATCATTATTATCATAAAAATCCCAATTTTTAATCTCGTATTCATACTTCGCACGAGCATAAAAATCTTGGTCTTTATCTAATGGTTGATAAAACTCGGTACTGATTCTTTTTTCATAACCGAGTTGCAGTTCATTGCGCCACTCACCACCATTATCGGTTAAATTGCCCATGGTATAAGCAAGGTTGAGTGTTATTGCAGAATCCAGCGTAAAGTCATCTTCCCAGTTAAAGCCTGCATCAAAATAGTTTGGCCCCCAGGATTTAGCGTGGGTGGTGACGGTAAGTACTCGGCCTTCGTCAGTGTCCTCAAATTCAGCATCTACACGTTCAAACTTATTCAATGAATAAATACGTTTAATGCCTTCGTCTAACGCTTCTTTAGTGATCACTTCATTTTCAGATAACGCTAACTGCTCACGCAGTAGGTTTTCACTTACTTTGGAATCGTTATCAAATATGATGTTGATAACCGGACGATTAACTTGATTAACCAGTAATAATTTCGATTGTTTTTTCTTATCTTGATAGGCTTTATAGTCTTCAACACTGATACTTAAATGACTTAGCATTGGCAAAGCGGCTTCACCGGCAATGCGGCCAGCCTCTAATGCTGCAGGCATAATTTCAAAATCAGTGGTACTCATCTCATCAATAGCAGGACGAATAAGTACATCTCGATCATCAAGTAATGTTTTCTGATGTTCTGTGGTCGCTTTAGTCAAAATAGTCGAAAGCTGCTCTAACACAGCAAAGGTGCCATCAAGTTGCTCTTTGGTTGATAATGGCGAGCCAATATCAATGGCAATAACAATATCTGCGCCCATCTCTTTAACGACATCAATAGGCATGTTGTTAGAAATACCGCCATCAACCAATAACATGCCATCAATTTGAGCTGGCTGTAATGCGCCTGGCACAGTCGCAGATGCCTGCATTGCTTGAACAATGCTGCCTTTGTCTAATACCACGGCGTAGCTGGTGACCAAGTTAGTGGCGACAGCCCGAAAAGGAATCGCGAGATCATCGAAATCACCAAACTGCTCAACAACATCGGTGGATGAACGCAGCAGTTGAGACATGGTTTGACCCCGCAGCAGGCCACTTGGGTAAGCTAAGCCACCATTTTTGTAGCCAACATTCACAGGAATATTAAATTTATCTCGGTGTTGTTTATCACGATAAGATAGGTTTTCTCGAGGAATCGTATCTGAATAGCCTTCAGCCCAAGGAGAATTGAGCATGATATCTTCAATCTCTGCCGCGGTATAACCGAGTGCATACATACCACCCACATAAGAGCCAATACTGGTTCCGGTAATATAATCCACAGGAATGCGGTGTTCTTCTAATACTTTAAGGACCCCAATATGTGCCGTACCTTTCGCGCCACCGCCACTTAACACAAGCCCTACAGTCTGACGTTCCTCAGCTTGGACGTTTTGTGAAAATATACCTATGAGTAATAGCAGAGCAATCTTACGGCTCATATAAAGCTTCCTATCTTTAAAATTGATTAACCGCGCTATTCTAGCAAATAAGCAGCAACATTTATAAAACCTTTTAAACCAGATGGTAACAATTGAATTTTAGCGTTCAAGGTGACTTGTCTAGGCCTAAATATTTATCTAACTGAGACCGGGGCATTGGCTTGGCAAAATAATAGCCTTGAATGATATAACAGCCGCGACTGAACACTTGCTCCATTTGAGCGTGCGATTCAATGCCCTCTGCAACCACCTGCAATTTAAGGTTTCTTGCCAGCTCAATAATACTGCTCACAATCGCTTGATCCGCTTCATTGGTGGCGATATCGATTAAAAAGGAACGATCAATCTTGAGGGTATTCACATCAAAATTACGTAAATAGGCTAGCGATGAGTAACCGGTGCCAAAATCGTCAATAGACACTTCAATGCCCAGTTGCTTAAGTTGAACAAGATGAGAGTTGGCAACTTGTAACTCTTTCATTAGCACGCCTTCGGTGATCTCAATAGCCAAACACTGCCCTGGCATTCCTGTATCTTCTAAGGTGGCTTTTAAGTTCTCAATAAAATCTACTTGCCTAAATTGTACTGCTGACACGTTGACTGATAATTGAAACGGTTGGTCATAAATTGCATGCCAGCGAGCACCATCAATACAGGCTTGTCTCAGTACCCAACGGTCAATATCAATGATGAGTCCACAAGACTCGGCGACCTTAATGAAAATATCAGGTCGAATAAAACCATCCACAGGATGATGCCAACGCAGTAACGCTTCCATGCCGATAAACTTATCATCTTGAAGTATGTCTATTTGCGGCTGGTAATAGAGCTCAAGTTCATTATTCTCAATTGCTTTGCGTAAATCAGTTTCAATTTTGAAGTGATATTGTGCTTCTGCATTTCGCTCTGCTGAGTAATATTGAAAATTACCGCGGCCAACTTCTTTTGCATGATACATCGCGAGATCGGCATTTTTGATTAAGGTTTCCGGATCTCGAGTATCTTCAGGCCACATGCTAATACCAATACTGGTTGAGACAAAAAACTCTCGATTAAACAATCTAAAAGGTGCATCGATTTTTCGTAACACTTTCTCAGCGATGGTATTAATCTGATCGATACCATCAACATTTCTTATTAAAATAACAAACTCATCGCCACCAAAACGACAAACTAAATGCTCATCGCCGACGCTGCTCTGCAATCGCTTAGCCGCCTCAACTAATAACGCATCGCCCATGCTATGCCCATAGGAGTCATTTACATGTTTAAAGCGATCAAGATCTAAAAATAATAACGCTAACTTTTCTTCGGATTGATTCGCTTTAGAGACTATGTTTTCTAAACGGCGAGAAAACATAGAACGATTTGCCAGACCTGTAAGCACATCGTTATTAGCTAAATGCTTTAAATTAGATTCATTTTGTTTACGTTGGGTAATATCGGAAAAAACCACCACATAGTGTAAAGAGACCCCTTCTTTATCTGACATTTTAGAAATGTTAGCCCAAACAGGAAATTGTTCAGAAGGTGCTCTTTTAAAAGCTAACTCACCATTCCATGATCGGCTGTCATTCAATAAAGTATCAATATTAGTAGAGCGACTACTGCTGAATTGCAATGACTCAAAATCTTTACCGATTATGTGTTGGTGCTCAGTTTCAAAAATAGAGCTTGCCGCCGTATTGAGTAACTTAACCTGTTTATCACTATTGAGAATGATCATGCCTTCAGAGGTGTTTTCAAAGGCTTTAGCTAATAAATCGATTTCATTTTTTAGCTCCCTTTGCTCAGATATTTCGGTATAAATCCCGGCAACACTAGTTAACTGCCCAGTGCTTTCATCACGGCTAACAGCACGTCCTCTAAGCCTAATCCAGCCGATATCATCGCCACGGTGGTACCTAAAGTCGACATCAATAGTCTCTTTATCAGCATTTAAAATGGCTAACCATTGTTGGTGAACTGTACCTTTGTCTGCTTTTACTATGGGTAGATCCGGGAGAAGAAAAACCAGTCTTTTCTGTTCACCTAAAATACCAGACTGGTTCTCAAAGCTTAGGATATCGGTGTCACGGTTCCATTCCCATAAATCGGAATCACTGCCTTTGAGTGATTGACGTAATTTGTCCTCACTTTCCTTTAACGCACTATTAATACCGATAATGCGCTTTACCTGTTTTTTCCTAAACCACACTGATGACAATGCCACCAACAAAGCAATGAATAAAACCAAGGCTTTAAACCATTGTGACAACCACCAATATTGTTCAACCTCAAAATGAAATTGAAGCGGGCTATCAGCCCAAATACCATTATTACGATGCAGTAATTCTAAGGTGTAATGACCAGCGTCCAGATCAGCAACGTTAATTTGGGTTTGGCCTTCAAGGTAAATATATTTAATCTCAAAGGGGTTATTTTCATGCACCAGACGGTATTTAAAGCTGATGGGTGAAATATCAATATAGTCGAATGTTGTCATCTGAAAACTAATCAACTTTGCCTCTGGACGAACAACCTCAAAGGTTTCAGGTGTTAAATGATATTCTGTCGACTCTTCATAAAAAATGGCAATAGATTCTAAAGAAAGTGGCTCGTTTGTAGATCTTCGCTCGAGCTGATTAACGTCAATCAGCATCGCGCCTTTGGGACTACCAATGTATAAGCCAGCATTAGCATCATAGAAGGCTGCAGCTTCATTAAACTCGCTTGCGATAAAACCATCATTAGTTAAAAATACCTCTATCGCCAGTGTTTTCCTATGTTGTCGAATCACTGTTGAAGCGCAACCGACCACATTAAAATCTGCAGTTTGTGCTAAAAAGTAAATGGTACGACAGTCTAGATTCCAATTGTCACTCATTGATGAGGTGGTATTGGTTTGAGTATCGAGCGCAATTAGGCCATCTTGAGAAGTCCCTAACCACAAAGTAGATTCATCAACTTGGAGAATATTATTCACAGCGACATTTTTATGATGAGTGCTTAGGCTATCGTTTAGCGAGATGACATTATTATTCTCATCGATGTAACCTAGAAATCCGTCCCCTCCAACCCATAATCGATGCTCATTCTCTCGATGAATACTGCCGATATTGACCACGCCAGTATGAGAAATATGCTCTATTAATGATATGGTTTGCACCTTATCAAGGCCTGGTTCCCAGTAATACACTTGATCAAAGGTCCCCCACCAAACTCGACCAGGGAACAATGGATCAACATACTCGGTCAGCAGAAGCTCCTCTGCTAATCCATCACTTAACGGTGCAAAATCTGTAAATGCAACTTGTTGATTAGTTTGCTTATCAAAGACAAATAATCCATTGGTGGTGGCTAATATGACGTGTTGTTTGTCCAGCTCGCTTATTCCATAAATCGAATCATTACTTTCAAAACCCATTGGAATAATATGCGTTGATGTGATTGAGGATTTATCAACAACAGTCAGCCCATCATTGCCACCAAGCCACACTTTGTCATCCTCGGCATAAATGCTCCACACCATGTCATCTTCCAATTGGTACTGGGATGAACCACTGAAAAAATCGAGTAAAAAATCCGGCTTAACCGTCAGCAATGCCAGTCCTTCTCCAGAACCACCAATCCAAACAAAGCCATTAGCATCAACAGCAATAGAATCAATATAATCAATGCTGGCTTCTTTATTGAGTAAGTCTTTGTATGAGGTAGGCTCAGATGATTTGCGATCCCAAGAAAAAAGCCCAGATGTGGTGTTAACCCATAAATATCCTCTGCGATCTGCAACCGCATCATGGATACTGTAGGCCAAGGTTTCAACGGCGTTAACTTCGCCATTTAACGGATTAAGTTCAAATAAGCCCTTACTGCTTAATACCCAAATTCTATTGTCATTATCAACATACAAGCCCCTGATCCTGTCGTTGCTTGGCTGCCAATTGACTTGCTTAACCTGCTTGCCTTGCTGATTTCTAAGTTCGATTTGGTAAGTGGAAGTAAATACAAAAGAGCCATCTCTTAACTGATTAACGCTATTCCATAACCCCTTACCAACTAAGTCTTCATCCAGAAAAAGCGATACAGAGAATGAAGTTTGATCGAATTCAAACACTTTGCCAAATGTGGTGAGTAGCAATAAATTTCCATTGCTAAGGCGGGTGTGTGCAGTAACGTAATCGTCCTTAGCAAGATTACTTAAATCCATGCTGATATCTTTGAACGTATTCTGCTTAATATTATAAAGGTACAGGGAATAGCCTGAGCCGATTAGCATATGATGAGTATCGACGTTAGCAATAAAGCTAATGTTCTCTTCAATTAACGCATTGCTACTATCAGGTTGGTCCACCCTGCGAACAACAGTACTACTCACCCTGAATAAGCCTTGCTCAGTGGCTAACCAAATATAGCCATAATCATCGAAAGTAATATCGTTTATGGTGTAGTTTACTAGGCCATCTTTGACATTGAATAGACGTTGAACAACATCAACAGCATAGGCTTGAGAGCAAAAGAGAATTGCTAGAAAAGAGAGTAGAAAAAACTTGTTAACGCATTTTATCATTATAATGGATTTACTCTTTGAATGAATTAAAGTCAAAATAGTTTGAGAGTGTCCATCCAAAACAAGCTTGGCATCATGCCAGCAACAATTTAATGCTCAAATATATAAATATGAAACATTTTTTAAATATATCACCTATATGTAAATTTAGACCAAAAAAAAGCACCCCGAAAGGTGCTTTAATACAAATTGCTACAAATAGTGACAAGTTACTTTTTCTTCTTTGCCTTAGGGTTAGGCAAATCAGTAATTGAACCTTCGTACATTTCAGCCGCTAAGCCGACAGATTCATGTAACGTTGGGTGAGCATGAATGGTTAATGCTAAATCTTCCGCATCACAACCCATTTCGATAGCAAGACCGATTTCACCTAGTAATTCGCCGCCATTAACACCGACGATAGCACCACCGATAACGCGATGAGTTTCTTTATCGAAGATGAGCTTAGTCATACCGTCACTTGCATCAGAAGCAATTGCGCGGCCACTTGCAGCCCATGGGAATGATGCAGTTTCATATGCAACACCCTGCTCTTTCGCTTCTTTCTCAGTAAGACCAACCCATGCGACTTCCGGGTCTGTGTACGCAATCGAAGGAATAACTTTCGGGTCAAAGAAGTGCTTAAGACCAGAAATAACTTCAGCTGCTACGTGACCTTCATGCACACCTTTATGCGCAAGCATTGGTTGACCAACGATATCACCGATAGCATAGATGTTAGGTACGTTAGTACGTAATTGCTTATCAACATTAATGAAACCACGCTCATCAACATTAACGCCAGCTTTCTCAGCGTCTAAGCCTTTACCATTTGGTGCACGACCAATAGCCACTAAAACAGCATCGTAACGAACGGGTTCAGCAGGCGCTTTCTTACCTTCCATAGAAACGTAAATACCGTCTTCTTTAGCTTCAACAGCTGTCACTTTTGTTTCTAGGATTAAGTTAAACTTCTTCTTAATCTTTTTAGTGTAGATACGGACGATATCTTTATCAGCAGCAGGGATAACTTGGTCGAACATTTCAACCACGTCAATTTGACTACCTAAAGAAGAATAAACCGTACCCATTTCTAGGCCGATAATACCGCCGCCCATCACTAATAACTTTTCAGGAACTTCTTTCAGCTCTAAAGCATCAGTTGAATCCCAAATACGTGGATCTTCATGTGGGATAAATGGCAGTTTGATTGGACGAGAACCAGCAGCAATAATAGCATTGTCAAAGTTGATCACTTTTACAGTGCCATCTTCAGCTGTCACTTCCATGGTATTTGGGCTAGTGAACTTACCTAAACCATTTACAACATCAACTTTACGCATTTTAGACATTCCGCCTAAACCACCAGTAAGTTGACCAACCACTTTTTCTTTAAAGCCGCGTAATTTTTCTAAATCAATTTTTGGCTCACCAAAAACAACACCGTGATCGGCAACTGCTTTTGCTTCTTCAATGACTTTAGATACGTGTAAAAGTGCTTTCGATGGGATACAACCCACGTTCAAGCAAACACCACCAAGGGTGCTAAAACGCTCTACAATCACAGTCTCTAGACCTAAATCTGCAGCGCGGAAAGCTGCTGAATAACCTGCTGGGCCGGCACCTAGTACTACTACCTGAGTTTTGATTTCGTTACTCATGTTTTCCTCTATTTTTTCTATCGTTGGCGGAAAAACCGTCCAAACTGCAAAATGTGGTCAAATCTTGTAAGGTGGCCGCATTTTACCCTTTGTTTGATACTGATCACAATCCTAGTGATAAGAATAAAAAGGCCGCTCAATATGAGCAGCCTTTTTGTTTACAAAATTAGCGTACGGATATCGCTAAGAATGCTTGATAACGTCACGCTAAATCTGGCAGCCATTGCCCCATCAATCACACGGTGATCGTATGAAAGAGACAGTGGCAACATCAACTTAGGTTCAAAATCAGTGCCATTCCACTTCGGCTTCATTTCTGATTTTGACACCCCAAGAATAGCCACATCAGGATAGTTAACGATTGGGGTAAATGCTGTACCACCAATGCCACCTAAACTAGAGATAGTAAAACAGCTACCTTGCATGTCTGCTGACTTCAGCTTGCCATCACGAGCACGAATTGAAATATCCGTTAACTCACGAGAAAGCTCAACAATGCCTTTCTTATCGACATCACGTACCACTGGCACCATCAATCCGTTTGGCGTATCAACTGCAACACCAATATGGAAGTATTTCTTCTGGATTAATGACTCACCATCAGGACTTAAACTTGAATTAAATACAGGGAATTCAGCCAGTGTTTTCGCCACGGCTTTCATCATGAATACTAACGGGGTTATTTTGTAATCCGCTTTCTTCTTAGCTGCAACTGTATTTTGTTCTTTACGGAATGCTTCTAATTCAGTGATATCAGCTTCATCAAATTGGGTAACATGTGGAATAGTGACCCAGTTACGATGCAAGTTAGGTCCAGAGATTTTCTGGATACGGCTTAATGGAATTTCTTCCACTTCACCAAACTTACTGAAATCAACTTTAGGTGCGGCAATAACGTTCAAGCCACCCGCGCCACCAGCAACCGCTGTAGCAGCTGTTGCTTTAGGTCGGCTAAGTTCATATTTAATGAATGCTTGAACATCTTCTTTAAGAATACGTCCTTTACGACCTGTACCTTTAACCTGTGTTAAATCAGCACCAAATTCGCGCGCTAAGCGGCGAACAGCAGGTGATGCATGTACAGCACCCGTTTTAGGTTGGCTGCCAGCACTTGGATGATGCGGAACAGGCGGCTTACTTGCTGGAGCAACGGCTACAGGTGCTGGCGTTGATGCTGCAGGAGCTGCTTGTACAGGCGCAGCTGCTGAAGCCGCTTCTGATGCAACAACCGATTGCGTTTCAACCGTAGCAATAATGCTACCTTGAGACACTTTATCGCCAACATTAATCGTTAAGCTCACTAGCTTACCGGCAAATGGTGCAGGTACTTCCATGGTGGCTTTATCGGTTTCTAAGGTAATTAAACCTGTATCAACTTCAAGCATGTCGCCAACAGCAACTAGCACTTCAATAACATCTACATCGGCAGCATCACCAATATCTGGCACAGCAACTTCTTTAACTTCAACAACCGATGTTGCTGGAGCAGAGCTTGCTGCAGGCGCTGATACCGTTTCAGCAACAGGCGCACTAGCGCCGACTTCAAGCATCAGCACTAAAGAGCCTTGTGAAACCTTGTCACCAACGTTCACTTTAAGTTCTTTAACTACACCTGCAGTTGGTGCTGGTACTTCCATGGTCGCTTTATCAGTTTCTAAGGTGATAAGCCCAGTGTCCGCTTCAATGGTTTCACCCACACTCACTAACACTTCGATAATATCAACGTTATCAGCATCGCCAATATCAGGCACATGCACTTCAATAATTTGAGTGCCACCAGCAACTGCTGGTGTTTCAGCAACTGGAGCCGCTGTTTGAGCCGGAGCAGCTTGAACAGGAGCCGCAACTTCTACTACAGGAGCAGGCGTTTCACCAGCCGCTTCAACAGAAAGTACCGCGATTAGCGAGCCTTCAGAAACGCTATCACCCACAGCCACTTTAAGTTCAACCAATTTCCCAGCAAAAGGTGCTGGAATATCCATAGTCGCTTTATCAGTTTCAACTGTGATGATTGATGCTTCTTTTTCAAGAACTTCACCAATCTCAGCACAGATTTCAATAACCTGCACAGCATCAGCATCAATGTTAGGAACCAAAACTTCTTTTAATTCAGCCATTTTGTTTCTCTCTATGCGAACTGTGGATTGATCTTATCAACGTCGATACCATAATCAGTGATAGCTTTCGTTAGCACTTCTACAGGTAATTCGTTACGGTCAACAAGGGCTTTTAATGACGCGATGACAATGAACTTAGCATCGACTTCAAAGTGATGACGTAAGTTTTCACGGCTATCACTGCGGCCAAAACCATCAGTACCTAGCACTTTGTAATCCGTTGGAATGTAAGCACGTAATTGCTCACCATAAATCTTCATGTAATCTGTCGCCACAATAGCTGGCGCATCACTTGATAATACTTCTGAAATATACGGCACTTTAGGTGTTTCAGTAGGGTGCAGCATGTTGTAACGCTCTGCAGCCTGACCATCACGTGTAAGTTCATTGAAACTAGTCACACTGAATACGTCAGCAGTAATACCGAAGTCTTTAGATAATGCAACTGCCGCTTTACGAACTTGCTCTAAAATCGTGCCGCTACCCATTAACTGTACTGAGCCTTTACCTGAACCTTTAAGAGTTTCAAGCTTATAAATACCCTTAACGATACCTTCTTCAGCACCTTCAGGCATTGCAAGCTGCTCATAGTTTTCGTTCATGGTAGTCAAGTAGTAGAAAACATCTTCTTGCTCGCCATACATACGACGAATACCATCTTGTACAACTACCGCGATTTCATAACCATAAGTCGGGTCATAAGAAATACAGTTTGGAATCGTGTTAGCTAATACATGGCTATGACCATCTTGATGTTGTAGACCTTCACCATTTAGCGTTGTACGACCAGAAGTACCACCGACCATGAAGCCACGGGCACGCATATCACCTGCAGCCCAAGCCATGTCGCCAATACGTTGGAAACCGAACATTGAGTAGTAGATGTAGAATGGGATCATTGGGGTGTCATTAACTGAGTAACTTGTTGCCGCAGCAACCCAAGATGACATTGCACCTAACTCATTAATGCCTTCTTGCAATACTTGACCGGTTTTATCTTCACGGTAGTAAGCAACTTGATCAGAATCTTGTGGCTCGTACTTTTGGCCTTCATGAGCGTAAATGCCCACTTGGCGGAATAAACCTTCCATACCAAATGTACGCGCTTCATCAGGAATAATCGGTACGATTTGTTTGCCTATTTTCTTATCTTTAAGCAAAGCCGTTAAGATACGAACAAAAGACATTGTGCTTGAGATTTCACGACCATTCGATCCTTTAAGCACCGAGTCAAAAATCTTCAATGACGGTACTTCGATTTCTTTAGAAAACTTAGCAAGACGTTTCGGCATAGCACCATGAAGTGCAGCACGACGTGCTTTTAAGTATTTAACTTCTTCAGAATCAGCACCAGGATGATAGAAAGGAATATCTTCTAACTGATCATCGCTAATAGGGATATTGAAACGATCGCGGAAGTACTTAAGTGATTCAACACCCATTTTCTTCACGTTATGCGCGATGTTTTTACCTTCACCCGCATCACCCATACCGTAACCTTTCACGGTTTTAGCAAGGATTACAGTTGGACGACCTTTAGTATTTTTAGCATGTTGCAGCGCAGCATAAATCTTAACAGGATCATGGCCACCACGGTTTAAACGCCAAATGTCATCATCTGACATGTTAGCAACCATTTCAGCCGTCTCAGGATATTTGCCAAAGAAATGTTTACGGGTATAAGCGCCGCCTTTAGCTTTACAGTTTTGGTACTCACCATCTACGGTTTCTTCCATTAACTGTAATAACTTGCCGCTAGTATCACGTGCAAGTAATGGATCCCAGTAGCGACCCCAAATCACTTTAACTGCTTCCCATCCAGCGCCGCGGAATTCACCTTCAAGCTCTTGGATAATTTTACCGTTACCACGAACAGGGCCATCAAGACGCTGTAAGTTACAGTTAACAATAAAGCATAAGTTATCTAATTCTTCACGGGCAGCAAGACCGATAGCACCTAATGTTTCAGGCTCATCACACTCACCATCACCTAAGAAACAGTAAACTGTTTGCTCAGAGCAATCTTTAATACCACGGTCAGTCAGGTACTTAAGGAAACGCGCTTGATAAATAGCTTGGATAGGACCAAGGCCCATAGAAACCGTCGGGAACTGCCAGTAATCAGGCATTAGCTTTGGATGCGGGTATGAAGATAAACCTTTCCCATCAACTTCTTGACGGAAATTATTCATTTGGTCTTCAGTAATACGACCTTCAAGGAAAGAGCGAGAATAAATACCCGGTGCAATATGACCTTGATAATAAACTAAATCGCCGCCATCTTTTTCGTTTGGTGCACGGAAGAAGTGGTTAAAACACACATCATAAATCGTCGCACTAGAAGCGAAACTTGAAATGTGACCACCTAATTCTAAGTCTTTCTTAGAACCACGTAATACCATTGCAAGTGCATTCCAACGAACGATAGCACGAATACGACGTTCCATTTCCTGATCGCCAGGCATATGTGGCTCATGGCCAGAAGGAATCGTGTTTAGATAAGCTGTTGTCGCTTTGTATGGTAGATGAGTACCATTACGGCGCGCTTTATCAATCAATTGCTCAAGTAGAAAATGTGCACGTTCAGGGCCTTCTTGCTCTAAAACGGCTTGTAATGAATCTACCCACTCTTGAGTTTCTAATGGATCTAAGTCTTGTAGAAGATCTTCAGACATGTCGCTGTCCTTTCTCTAGATACTGATAATTAATGTGTTTCGGTAAATTTATAATGTCTTTGATTATAAATTGGTATCAAACACCGCTCTTTAAACGGCGCAAGCTACGCTGCAACCGGCTGTCTTCTTCCCTCACTGACAACATGACTTCCTCGATATAACTTAGATGTTCATTCGAGGCTTCACGTGCCGCATCAGGATCACGACGAATAATGGCAGCAAGCAGTGCTCGCCGATGTTCATTCGCCATGGTAGAGGCTTCTTCGCGGCGGCTTAGAAGCTCTAAATTTTGTGCCACATTTTTATGCAGCACAGGGGTTAAACTGAGTACTAGGTGTAACATAGCCACGTTATGTGACGCTTCTGCCACGGCACGGTAAAAACGCACAATGGCATCCGCTTGTGCCTCTACATTGGCTGCTGCTTCAACTTCGTTAATTGAACGTTTAATGCTTTGCATATCAGCATCATTACCACGAAGTGCAGCAAAATATGCCATCATGCCTTCAGTGGCATGACGAAATTCCAGTAAGTCATACTGACTTTCCGAATCGTTATGCATTAATTCCACAATAGGATCAGCAAGGCTCTGCCACAGTTGTTCTTTTACGTAGGTTCCACCACCTTGACGGCGCATTAGTAGCCCTTTGGCTTCTAACTTTTGAATAGCTTCGCGTAATGAAGGGCGTGACACTTCAAACTGCAAAGCCAGTTCACGTTCTGGCGGTAACTTCTGGCCAGGTTGTAAACTACCTTCAAGGATCATGCGCTCTAATTGCTCCATGATCACATCTGAAATTTTTGGCTGGGTTATTTTGCTATAAGCCATTTGGCCCTCAGCTCCGTTGTCAATTGGTCTTACCAATTTATATGAGATAGCGCACTTTATCAAATCAAACAAATGATGTCTAGTTAGACCAGCGTTGAGTGTATGTTAACTGAAGGTTTAAAACATCAAAGCTAAGTTTGATGAAAGAGCATAGCGAAAAAAAACGTTGAAGGGGTCTGACCATTACCCTGTATTAAACAGTGCTAACAACAGATTGCGCAATTCATTAAATTTCTGAATTGATTTTAGTCATAAAAGTGAGATGTTAATGATTGCATTTATAAAAACAGTTTTTGAATTATAAAGACATTCAACAAATAGACTCTGCAGTTAATTATAAAAGAGAGTCCAAAAAATGTTAACTCACTAACCCAAAGATAGTCAGCACTGATAAAACCGTAAGCAATAATATAAAGTTGCGCTTACTTAAGGCTAATAAGGCTAAAGTAGGTTGTACGCAGATAGGGGCAGAGGTTGACTCAGGAATAGACTCAGCCGCTAACGCAGTAAACGTGACCACATTTTTAGCGCTATTTTTAGGATTAAAAACCTGTTTACGCCACTGTGAAATACCTGCAGCGAAATGACCACTCAATACATAACCAAAACTAAATACCCGGCTTGGTAGCCAATCAAAAAGAAATAATAACTTAGTAATAAATGGCATATCTAAATTTTGCTGCTGATTGTATTGCTCATAAAAACGAATCGAACAATAAAGAACAGCACCAACTGGACCAAAAAAGATTAAATATAGTGCCACTGCGCCATAATAACGATAATTGACCCAAGCAACCGTTTTACCAATTTGCTGCCCAAGGTCTTTTTCATCTACGGCATCTAAACATTCACTGCAATCGAGTTTTTCAGCATAGTGATAACAAGCTTGCACATCACCACGACAGGCTGCCAGCATATATTTTTTAAATGACGATCTCAGCGTCTGATGGCTAAAACAAAGAATCGACACTAACATCCAAATAGCGAGAGTGATGAGGTCGTAGAAAAAACCATCTAATAGCAATAACACTAAAAATAACGTCACAGCAGGTAGCAGCACAACAAACGCTACCCATCCGGCAGAATCTAATGCCTTATCTTTCCAAAATAATTGCTGATATTTAGACAGAATAAAATCAAATTGCCAATTCGCAGGCAACAACTTTAAACGTTCAACCATAATTGCAATCAACAAAGAAAATAGTGCCATGAGACTCCTACAAACGATTTTAGATAGAGGCTTTTTAGATATTCAAGTTACATTAACATGTTAACTAACTTTCTAAAGACGATAAATACCTTTGCCAGTCAAAACTATCACCTGGATCGGTTTTTCGCCCAGGTGCAATATCGCAATGACCGACGATACTTGATTGATTAAGCATAGGATATTGCTCAAGCAACACCAAGGTTAATTCTGTTAAAACTTGATATTGAGCATCTGTATAGGGATCAATATCGGTCCCTTCCATCTCAATCCCGATACTAAAATCATTACAGCCTTCTCGCCCATTCAGACTTGATACACCAGCATGCCAAGCTCTGTCATCGCAACTGACATACTGCACTAACTCACCGTCACGGCGAATAAGGAAATGCGCTGAAACCTCAAGCCCTGCAATGTCAGCAAAACTGGGATCAGAATCCACATCTAAGCAACCCTGAAATAAACCATCAATGTGAGGCAAGCCATAACAACCCGCTGGCAGGCTAATATTATGAATAACTAGCGCACTCACCTCATTATTAGGCCTTACATTAAAATGCGGTGATAGGCATTTTCTGGCTGCTTGATGCCATCCCAACGTCAACTTTTTTAGCATAATCGAATTTTGTTTACCCATAATGATAATCAGTCTAGTTAACGACTTGATAAAAATACTCTCTAATCAGCCAAGCTGATTGGCACTAATACTGTATCACTCTGATCGCTATATTTTAAAATAACATCCGTGTTAAAGTGCTAGGCAGATTGTTTCATTTATTTTATACATTGAGTTAGCACAATTTTGCTAAACAAAAATAGGCTCAGAATCGACTCTATTTTATCTAGCACTTTATTTAGCACTTAATTTAGCTCTTAATTTAGTGCTCGACTTAGACTGCTTAACTTAGCTGTAAGTTTAAGGATATTAACATGATAGAAAATGACATCCGTCATGCTGTTAAAACTGCACTTGATGAAGACTTAGGATATACACCCTCTCATACTGCACAAGATATGCTCAAAGCAGATATTACAGCGCAACTCATCCCTCAAGATCGACACGCCGAAGCGGTATTAATCACCCGTGAAGAAGGTGTTTTTTGCGGTAAGGCTTGGGCAGAACAAGTATTTAACCAACTCGGTGGCGAAGTCGCGATACATTGGCATGTGGATGATGGTGATTTATTAGTGCCAAACCAAGTGCTATGTGAATTATCTGGACCCGCAAGAGCTATTTTAACGGGTGAACGTACGGCGATGAATTTCATTCAAACATTATCTGGCGTCGCTAGTTTGACCAAGATATATGTCGATAAGTTAGCTGGTACTCATACCAAACTACTCGATACGCGCAAAACCATTCCAGGTTTACGTACGGCGCAAAAATATGCGGTCACTTGCGGAGGTGGTAAAAACCACCGAATTGGTTTATTTGATGCTTTCTTGATTAAAGAGAACCACATCATGGCTTGCGGTAATATTCAGCTGGCAGTCAATACAGCAAGACAAATTGCCGCAGATAAACCAGTAGAAGTAGAAGTCGAATCAATCAAAGAGCTCACACAGGCATTAGATGCCAGTTGCGACATTATCATGCTAGATAATTTTGATGTCACCATGATGGTAGAAGCCGTAAGCCTTAACTCTCATTATAAAGAGCAAGGCAGCGGAGCTAAACTTGAAGTTTCCGGCAATGTCACCATCGATACCATTGCTGATTTCGCTAAAACAGGCGTAGATTACATATCAGTTGGCGCCTTAACCAAACATGTTAAAGCACTGGATCTGTCTTTAAGGTTTAAAGGTTAATCTAGAGTCGCTTGTAGAAATAGAAGCCAGCTTGAGATACAGCTGGTGTTTTTCTGATTCAAACAGTAGTTAATTCGCTCACAGTACTTTGTAGCATGTATTCAACCAACCTTACTCTAATATAAGCTCAATGAGTATTGCATAAAAGTAAATGCATAAAAATCTGAAATGATTCATTTATTATTCCCACACTATTAAAGTGATAATTTACCAAATCAACGATCCACTGGTCTTACCATTATTTAAATCATAATCCTATAGTACATATTTCTAGTATTTCCTCCGTAATCAAGTTGTCATTAAATTGACTATTCAAATTTAAAGTCAATTAAGATTTGTAACCGATGTTAAAGTCAAAATACTGTTACAAAAAAACCAAAAAAGTATTTGATAAAGATGAATATTTGATTTTTTTTTGATTTATAGACATAAGGTATTCCATTTATAGCAACTTTATAATAACGTTAGCTACTGTTAGGGCTGTGTAAAGAACAGCTTTTTAACAAATGTCTTTTCAAAGTGTTACACAAGCGACATACGTTCATTTGAATGGATATTTTTATCAAAAAAGCAAAAGCGAAACACTTTGTTAACAAATAATGCTACACTTATTTTGTTTAACGCCGATATAGAAGATAGTAGCGACTCATCAAACCCTACTATTATTTTGTAACGATGTAGTTTAATTCTGAATAACTTATCTAATCATTCAATTGACTAAATAAGTTCTTAAGAAAATGAATACACGTATATTAGATATTAAAATCACTAGTTTATTAATGCAGACAGGTTGTGGTGACTAGGACACCGTTCATAACAATTAAGGGCCTTTAACGGTTATGAATTTCAAGGATTAGAACAAACCCGAAGCAACACAAAAGAGAGATAAAAAATGAAAAGCATTAACCAAATCAAAAACGCTAAGGGTTTTACTCTTATTGAATTAATGATCGTAGTAGCGATCATCGGTATTCTTGCAGCAATCGCATTACCAGCTTACCGAGACTACGTCGGGGCAGCTCACGGTGGTGCAGCAATGAAAGGCGTTGCTTCATTTACAACTAAGGCTGTTACTTGTGTTCAATCAGGCATTTCTTGTGACACAATTAATGCGGAAGTTACCGCTACAGCCGGACTAACTTCAACAGCAACGCTAGCTGAAGGGACAGGTGGAGGTGTTGCATTCTCTGATGGTACATGTGTTGTAACAGCTACAATTACTAATACAGGTACAGTAACTTATGCTGCAACCTTAGTTGCTTCTGCAACAGGTGCAACTGCAGCTCAATGTGCTGACGGTGCAGGCCTCTAATAAATATCAGTTAATTAGATGTTCAAAAAGCAGCTTTACGCTGCTTTTTTTTGTCTTTGGAAGCTTTATCATATTGTGCCATAATCAAACCATATCATTATGTTAGCAGAGCAAAAAAGTATGTCTTCATCGGGATTAAATTTAGGACTATCGACGTTATTCATCCGTAAAAATTTACTATCTGAGCAACAAGTAGCAGCCGCAATTTCCCAATCCCGTAAAACCAAACAATCGCTTGTTAGCTCCATAATTAAAGATAAGCTTTTGTCTGCCAGAGAAATTGCAGAGCTTTGTTATGAAGAGTATGGTGCGCCACTACTAGATATTTCAGAGTTCGATCTAGCCAATATCCCTGAAGACATACTCAATAAAAAACTGATGTTGAACCATCGCTGCCTTCCTCTATTTAAACGCAGTAATCGTTTATTTATTGCTACTTCCGACCCCACCAATATTGCCGCTCTCGAAGACTTTCAATTTAGTCTTGGTTTGCATGCTGAAGCCATTATCGTTGAAGATGATAAACTTCAGATTGCTATAGAAAAACTTCTGGAAGATGACATATCCGGCCTCGGTTTAGATGGTATAGACGAAGAAGCGCTTGCTGGCATCGAACTTTCTGATAATGATAAACGCAATGAAGAGCCTGAAGCCGAAAGCAGTGATGATGCTCCCATAGTTATCTATATTAATAAAATTCTTACCGATGCCATCCGTAAAGGTGCTTCAGATTTACATTTTGAGCCCTACGAAAAGCGTTACCGTATTCGCTTCAGAATTGACGGTATATTACATGAAGTGTCCGAGCCGCCGGTAAACCTGTCCAGCAGAATATCAGCCCGCTTAAAGGTAATGTCAAAACTGGATATTGCAGAGCGTCGCGTTCCCCAGGATGGCCGCATAAAAATGAAGCTTTCACGGACTAAATCAATCGATTTTCGTGTCAGTTCGCTGCCTACTATTTGGGGCGAAAAAATCGTAATGCGTATCCTCGATTCATCTTCTGCCCAGCTAGGCATTGAGAAATTAGGCTACGAAGATGATCAACGTGAACTTTATGAGCAAATGCTCGCTAAGCCTCAAGGCATGATTTTAGTTACAGGTCCCACAGGTTCAGGTAAAACCGTATCGCTTTATACTGGACTTAATATTCTTAACACCGAAGAACGTAATATCTCCACCGCAGAAGATCCGGTAGAAATCAATTTAGAGGGGGTTAACCAGGTTCACATTAATTTAAAAGCAGGCTTAACCTTTCCTTCAGCATTAAGATCATTTTTACGTCAAGATCCCGATGTGGTGATGGTAGGTGAAATTCGAGATTTAGAAACTGCTGAAATCGCGATTAAAGCGGCACAAACGGGTCACTTGGTTCTATCAACCTTACATACCAATTCTGCAGCAGAAACCCTTACTCGCTTAATTAATATGGGTGTTCCGGGCTATAATATTGCCAGCTCTGTAAACTTGATTATTGCTCAGCGTCTAGCCCGAAGATTGTGCCCTGAATGTAAACAACCCGAAGATGTTCCCCAGGCAGAATTAACGCGCTTAGGTTTTACTCAAGAAATGATTGATTCAGACTTTACCGTCTATAAGCCTATCGGCTGTGAACATTGTTCTGGCGGCTACAAAGGTCGAGTGGGTATTTACGAAGTAATGAAAATGACTGACGAAATAGCCCGTACTATTATGGAAGGTGGCAACTCACTGCAAATAGCTCAACAAGCTAAAGACAACGGCATGCGAGATTTAAGACTTTCAGGCTTACTAAAAGTCACTAAAGGCATTACCAGTATTGTCGAGGTCAACCGAGTCACCAGTTTCAATTGATTTTAGTAGCAATGGATATGAAAATTGTCTAATTATAACAAAAAGGATTTTCTTGATGGCAACTGCAACCCGAAGAAGTAAATCAAAACCCAAGAAAGATATAAAACACCAACCAAAAGTGTTTACTTTCGAGTGGAAGGGAGTCAATCGAGACGGGCAACGTACTTCGGGAGAATTACGTGGCAGCACAATAGCAGAAATTCGCGGTATATTAAAATCACAAGGCGTGACGCCTAAAGGGGTGAGAAAAAAATCAGCATCGTTATTTAAATCTGAGAAAAGAATTACTGCAATGGACATTGCAATGATAACTCGTCAAATAGCGACAATGCTTTCCGCTGGTGTCCCGCTGGTAACAACGATACAGTTATTAGGTCGTGGCCACGAAAAGGCCAAAGTACGTGAGTTATTGGGTAATATTTTAACGGAAGTCCAATCTGGTATTCCTTTATCTGACGCTTTACGTCCTCACAGATTATATTTTGATGACCTTTACGTTGATCTCGTAGCAGCGGGCGAGCATTCAGGCTCTTTAGATGCTGTATTTGACCGAATTGCGACATATCGTGAAAAATCAGAAGCTCTGAAATCGAAAATTAAAAAAGCCATGTTTTATCCTGCTGCTGTAGTTATTGTTGCGATCGCAGTTACCGTTTTATTACTACTATTCGTTGTGCCGCAGTTTGAAGAAATATTTGCTGGTTTTGGCGCTGAATTACCTGCATTTACACAATTTGTATTGGAAATTTCACGTGCACTTCAATCGTCCTGGTATATTATTGCAGCGATTCTGTTTGCAATGGTATTTACTTTTGTAAGAGCCCACAGAAACTCTCAAGCGGTAAGAGACGCAGTAGATGCTCTTATATTAAAGATTCCAGCTATAGGGCCAATTTTACACAAGGGTTCGATGGCAAGATTTGCTCGAACTCTAGCAACAACCTTTTCTGCAGGAGTGCCATTAATTGACGGGTTAGAATCTGCCGCTGGAGCATCAGGAAATGCAGTTTACAAAAAAGCATTGTTAAAGGTTAGGCAAGAAGTCATGGCGGGAATGCAAATGAATGTAGCCATGCGCACCACCGGATTATTTCCTGACATGCTAGTTCAAATGGTGATGATTGGGGAAGAGTCTGGAGGATTAGATGACATGCTTAATAAAGTCGCTAACATTTATGAAATGCAGGTTGATGATGCTGTAGATGGATTATCAAGCTTAATAGAACCGATAATGATGGTTGTCATTGGCACCGTTGTCGGAGGACTGATTGTCGCTATGTATTTGCCTATTTTCCAAATGGGTAAAGTAGTAGGTTAATGCGTACTCTAGAATTAATTATATAAAATAAGAATAAAATGACAGAATTTATATCTACTATGAGCCAATACCCTTGGCTCTTTATGCTAATCAGTTTTATCTTTGCTGCCACCATTGGCAGTTTTTTAAATGTGGTGATTCATCGTTTTCCAGTAATGATGAAACGTGAATGGCAAAGTGAATGCAATTTTTACTTAAGTGAATATCACCCAGATATTGTCAAAGAAGTGGGTGAAAAACGTTTAAATAAACCTATTGATCACTACCCTGAAAAATACAATCTAGTCGTACCCAATTCTGCTTGCCCGAAATGTAAAACCAACATTAAAGCTTGGCATAACCTCCCTGTATTAGGTTGGCTACTCTTAAAAGGAAAATGTGCTAGCTGCAAAACAGCTATTAGTCCGCGCTACCCTATCATTGAATTCATTACAGGAGCCTTGATTGCTACATTAGCATGGCATTTCGGCCCTACCTGGCAGTTTTTGTTCAGCTCAATATTAACCTTTGTCTTAGTTGCCTTAACGGGAATTGATTTAGATGAAATGCTCCTGCCTGATCAACTAACTTTGCCAATTCTATGGTTAGGATTAATCATTAATCTAAATGGTGTATTTGCTAGCCCTACAGACTCACTAATTGGTGCTGCTGCAGGTTATTTGAGCCTATGGTCAGTATTTTGGTTATTCAAATTAGTCACAGGCAAAGAAGGCATGGGTTATGGTGACTTCAAATTACTAGCGGTCTTTGGAGCCTGGTTAGGCTGGCAATTCTTACCACTAATTATTTTACTATCATCGTTAGTTGGAGCCTTTGTAGGTATAACTTTAATCATTTTCAAAAGACTTGCTAAAGGCAACCCTATCCCTTTTGGTCCCTACATAGCGCTCGCAGGTTGGATTGCTTTAATATGGGGACAAGATATTATCAATTGGTATTTAGGGACTTTGTAGCAATTTACATTCCTTCTACTCAGTAACAATTAAGAGTGATAGATATGAGTCAATACATTGTTGGTCTAACGGGTGGTATCGGCTCGGGTAAAACAACAATAGCGAATTTGTTCGCAGAGTTGGGAATTGAACTTGTTGATGCAGATATTATAGCAAGAGAAGTGGTCTCTTTCGGCTCTGTAGGTTTAACAAAAATCGAAGAGCATTTTGGTTCCAATGTTTTACTTGATTCAGGTGAGTTAGACCGTTCAAAGCTCCGTGAAAAAGTGTTTAATAATCCACAACAAAGGCGATGGCTAAATAGTCTATTACATCCTTTGATAAGAACAAGGATGTTAGAAGCTGTAGAAAGTGCTAAATCAACTTATGTAATTATGGTTGTACCCTTGCTATTTGAGAATGGGTTAGATAGTTTAGTCAATACGACTTTAGTGGTGGATATTCCGCCAAACCAGCAAATAGCAAGAACAGCAAAGCGAGATGGTGTGAGTTCAACACAAGTTGAACAAATAATTACGAGTCAAATTGAAAGAAGTGAAAGACTTCAAAAAGCCGATGATATTATCGACAATACTCAGGCTCCCATAGAAGTACGTAAAACTGTTCAGTTGTTACATCAGAAATTTTTAGATAAAGCATCTACAAGATAATAATAATGAATGATCAACTGATTTACGAACAACCTTTAAATGAAAAAACAAGAAGCTATTTACGCCTTGAGTATCTAGCTGACCAACTAAAACAACATGTTGACATAGATCATCAGCATCACTGCTTTTATCCTTTATTTTCCTTATCCGAACTTACAGACCGTTGCGATTACCGTACAGATATATTAAAAGATATTGAAAAACAACTTGTTCTGTTAGAAAAATGGCATGCATTACCTCATGTAGATAAACACCAAATACAAACTATTATAGACAAACTAAATACAGCTAAAGCACCATTACAAACTAATGAAAGAATAGGTTGTCATTTAAAGAATGATCGCTTCATTGCAGCACTAAAACAACGTTTTGGCATGCCGGGAGCTTGCTGTAATTTCGATTTACCACAATTACATTTCTGGCTATCTAAATCATGGCCAGAAAGGCAAAACGACCTAAATGGATGGGTTTCTCAATTCAAAGCAATATTAGATCCAATCAAAACGCTCCTCGATTTAACCAGAAGCACTGCAGAATTTAGAACATCGGAAGCCCCGCTAGGCTTTTATCAAGGAAACAGTCCTCAATCCCTTACACTTATTAGAGTTCGTATCCAAAACTCACAGGGTTGCTACCCTACAATCAGCGGACATAAAAATCGTTATGCTATTCATTTTGTCAATTTTACCAACCAAAAACACACGGAAAAATTAGTTAAATTCCAACTAGCAACTTGCAGTTAAATTCATTAATATTCAAACGAATTTATAAAGTGAGAAAATTATGCCCATTTCAGTTAAATGTCCAATATGCCAAAGTGAAGTTGAATGGATCCAAGAATCTAAATTTAAACCTTTCTGTAGTGAAAGATGTAAATTGATTGATCTCGGAGATTGGGCTAGTGAGAAACACACAATACCAGTCAAACCAGAATTCGATCATGAAATGTTAGATAGCGAAGGTTTTGACGAAGGCGACTTCTTTAAACATTAATCTTTCAGCAAAACAAAAGAATCTTTATGAAAAGAGTAAATGTAGCAGTTGGTGTCATCATAAATAAACAACAACAGATATTGCTGGCCATGAGGCATGCACACCTTCACCAAGGGAATAAATGGGAGTTTCCAGGTGGTAAGGTCGAAAATGATGAAACTGTGTCTGAAGCGTTAATCAGAGAGCTTAAGGAAGAAGTTGGCTTGAATGTAAATTCAACTATTTCGTTTATGGACATCTCACATAACTACCCTGATAAACAGGTATTTCTACAGATCCATTTAGTGACAGACTTTTCTGGCTTAGCTATTGGATTAGAAGGCCAACAAATACGATGGGTTGATAAAGCAGACCTTTGTCAGTATGAATTCCCTGCAGCAAATCTTCCCATACTAGAAAAATTATTAAATCAGAGCTAAACCATACCCCTTATAAAGCACCTTCTTACTAGGTGCTTCTACTACTCTAGCTAAACAAATTTAGATACAACTCCAGTCAACTATCATATAAGTCTCTATTTTATTACTCACTATCATTATTTATAAAATGCACAGACATATGGATTTATATGACATGCTTAAATAAACCTATTTGATACAACAGCCTTCACATACAAACAAGTCTTTTGTACTCCATATTATTTTAAATACCAACCAAAACAAAACTAATTACATCAGTTACGGACTACCTGTTCTCATTAAGTACTCTTATTAAGATAAATTTGGCGCTTGGCGATGTTCAGCTGCGGATACATCCTCCGCGTTCCATATCTGTATAAAGCGTTGCGTTATCAACACACACATTGCACCCTACTTTCACCTGTTCATTCGTTAAAAGCCGTAAAACGCAAAAAGCCCGCTACATAGTAGCGGGCTTAATACTTATTAGACGCTTGGCGATGACCTACTTTCACATGGGGAGACCCCACACTATCATCGGCGCTATTGCGTTTCACTGCTGAGTTCGGGATGGGATCAGGTGGTACCACAATGCTATTGTCACCAAGCAAATTCTTGCTTCATTTACCGCAAACGCAGTAAATAATAATTCGGAAATCTGATAACTCTTTCGAGATTTTTTTGAGTTCGCACTTCATTAAGCGCTTTATATTCGTATCTAAGTTCGACTTTTCAGTCTGTAATAAATCTAGTTACCACAACACACTCAGATAAAACTCATCTGGGTTGTATGGTTAAGCCTCACGAGTCATTAGTACAGGTTAGCTCAACGCCTCACAACGCTTACACACCCTGCCTATCAACGTCCTAGTCTCGAACGGCTCTTTAGAGAGATTAAATCTCTAGGGATGACTCATCTTAGGACTCGCTTCCCGCTTAGATGCTTTCAGCGGTTATCGATTCCGAACGTAGCTACCGGGCAATGCTATTGGCATAACAACCCGAACACCAGCGGTTCGTCCACTCCGGTCCTCTCGTACTAGGAGCAGCTTCCTTCAATCATCCAACGCCCACGGCAGATAGGGACCGAACTGTCTCACGACGTTCTGAACCCAGCTCGCGTACCACTTTAAATGGCGAACAGCCATACCCTTGGGACCGACTTCAGCCCCAGGATGTGATGAGCCGACATCGAGGTGCCAAACACCGCCGTCGATATGAACTCTTGGGCGGTATCAGCCTGTTATCCCCGGAGTACCTTTTATCCGTTGAGCGATGGCCCTTCCATACAGAACCACCGGATCACTATGACCTACTTTCGTACCTGCTCGACGTGTATGTCTCGCAGTTAAGCTGGCTTATGCCATTGCACTAACCGTACGATGTCCGACCGTACTTAGCCAACCTTCGTGCTCCTCCGTTACTCTTTGGGAGGAGACCGCCCCAGTCAAACTACCCACCAGGCACTGTCCCGAACCCCGATAAGGGGCCGCGGTTAGAACATCAAAACTACAAGGGTGGTATTTCAAGATTGACTCCACTCCATCTAGCGACGAAGTTTCAAAGTCTCCCACCTATCCTACACATGTAGGTTCAATGTTCAGTGCCAAGCTATAGTAAAGGTTCACGGGGTCTTTCCGTCTAGCCGCGGGTATACGGCATCTTCACCGCAATTTCAACTTCACTGAGTCTCGGCTGGAGACAGCGTGGCCATCATTACGCCATTCGTGCAGGTCGGAACTTACCCGACAAGGAATTTCGCTACCTTAGGACCGTTATAGTTACGGCCGCCGTTTACTTGGGCTTCGATCATGAGCTTCTCCGAAGATAACCCAATCAATTAACCTTCAAGCACCGGGCAGGCGTCATACCGTATACGTCATCTTGCGATTTTGCACAGTACTGTGTTTTTGATAAACAGTTGCAGCCACCTGGTATCTGCGACTCCCAACAGCTTAGAGAGCAAGTCTCATCACCGTCAGGAGCGTACCTTCTCCCGAAGTTACGGTACCATTTTGCCTAGTTCCTTCAGCCGAGTTCTCTCAAGCGCCTTGGTATTCTCTACCCGACCACCTGTGTCGGTTTGGGGTACGATTCCTACTAACCTGAAGCTTAGAAGATTTTCCTGGAAGCATGGCATCAACTACTTCATCACCTTAGTGACTCGTCATCAGTTCTCAGCCTTAAGTAAACCCGGATTTGCCTAAGTTTACAGCCTACAACCTTAAACGCGGACTACCAACGCCGCGCTAGCCTAGCCTTCTCCGTCTCTCCATCGCAGTTAGCAGAAGTACAGGAATATTGACCTGTTTCCCATCGACTACGCCTTTCGGCCTCGCCTTAGGGGTCGACTCACCCTGCCCCGATTAACGTTGGACAGGAACCCTTGGTCTTTCGGCGAGGGAGTTTTTCACTCCCTTTATCGTTACTCATGTCAGCATTCGCACTTCTGATACGTCCAGTGTGGGTTACCCCTTCACCTTCAACCGCTTACAGAACGCTCCTCTACCGCTTGCTAGTAAACTAGCAAACCCATAGCTTCGGTGTATTGCTTAGCCCCGTTAAATCTTCCGCGCAGGCCGACTCGACTAGTGAGCTATTACGCTTTCTTTAAATGATGGCTGCTTCTAAGCCAACATCCTAGCTGTCTAAGCCTTCCCACATCGTTTCCCACTTAGCAATAACTTTGGGACCTTAGCTGATGGTCTGGGTTGTTTCCCTTTTGACGACGGACGTTAGCACCCGCCGTCTGTCTCCCGAGTAGTACTCACTGGTATTCGGAGTTTGCAAAGGGTTGGTAAGTCGGGATGACCCCCTAGCCTTAACAGTGCTCTACCCCCAGTGGTATTCGCTCGAGGCGCTACCTAAATAGCTTTCGAGGAGAACCAGATATCTCCGAGTTTGATTGGCCTTTCACCCCCAGCCACAAGTCATCCGCTAATTTTTCAACATTAGTCGGTTCGGTCCTCCAGTTGATGTTACTCAACCTTCAACCTGCCCATGGCTAGATCACTCGGTTTCGGGTCTACGCCTTGCAACTAAACGCGCAGTTAACACTCGGTTTCCCTACGGCTCCGCTATTCGCTTAACCTCGCTACAAAACGTAAGTCGCTGACCCATTATACAAAAGGTACGCAGTCACGGTCTCAAGAACCGCTCCCACTGCTTGTACGTACACGGTTTCAGGTTCTATTTCACTCCCCTCACAGGGGTTCTTTTCGCCTTTCCCTCACGGTACTGGTTCACTATCGGTCAGTCAGGAGTATTTAGCCTTGGAGGATGGTCCCCCCATATTCAAACAGGATGTCACGTGTCCCGCCTTACTCGTTTTCATCTATGGTTAGTTTTCATGTACGGGACTATCACCCTGTACCGTTGAGCTTTCCAACTCATTCCACTAACACCCCATAGACTTAAGGGCTAATCCCCGTTCGCTCGCCGCTACTAGGGGAATCTCGGTTGATTTCTTTTCCTTCGGGTACTTAGATGTTTCAGTTCCCCGAGTTCGCCTCATACAGCTATGTATTCACTGTATGATGACCACTTATGTGGCCGGGTTTCCCCATTCGGATATCGTTAGCTCAAGTGCTTATTACTAGCTCGCCAACGCTTTTCGCAAGTTATTACGTCCTTCATCGCCTCTGACTGCCAAGGCATCCACCGTATACGCTTAGTCACTTAACCATACAACCCACATCAGTTTCATAAATGAAAATAAGTGTTGTTAAAGCGGGTAGCCTTAACAGTTATATCGTAACTAGCTGGTTTATTACATAATTTGCATCTCTTTCGAGTACACAAATTCGCCTTAGATTTTTAGAATATTCAAGACACTTAATAAAGTGTTTTGAGAACTCAATGTATTATTGAAAAAGGATTAATTTCCCAATAATACGATTTTGTAAATAACACAACGACAGACATCATCATGTTAAATACTATCAGCTTTCCAAATTGTTAAAGAACAATGCTAACCGGCTCGCGGCGCATTTCGCTCAACTTCCGAAGAAGTTAACAAGCAATCTGTGTGAACACTCAACAAACATTAAGTTAGTCGTATAGGTAAGGAGGTGATCCAGCCCCAGGTTCCCCTAGGGCTACCTTGTTACGACTTCACCCCAGTCATGAACCACACCGTGGTAAACGTCCTCCCGAAGGTTAGACTATCTACTTCTGGTGCAGCCCACTCCCATGGTGTGACGGGCGGTGTGTACAAGGCCCGGGAACGTATTCACCGTAGCATTCTGATCTACGATTACTAGCGATTCCGACTTCACGGAGTCGAGTTGCAGACTCCGATCCGGACTACGACGTACTTTGTGAGATTAGCTAGACCTTGCGGCTTTGCAACCCTCTGTATACGCCATTGTAGCACGTGTGTAGCCCTACTCGTAAGGGCCATGATGACTTGACGTCGTCCCCACCTTCCTCCGGTTTATCACCGGCAGTCTCCCTAGAGTTCCCGCCATTACGCGCTGGCAAATAAGGATAGGGGTTGCGCTCGTTGCGGGACTTAACCCAACATTTCACAACACGAGCTGACGACAGCCATGCAGCACCTGTCTCACAGTTCCCGAAGGCACCAAACCATCTCTGGTAAGTTCTGTGGATGTCAAGAGTAGGTAAGGTTCTTCGCGTTGCATCGAATTAAACCACATGCTCCACCGCTTGTGCGGGCCCCCGTCAATTCATTTGAGTTTTAACCTTGCGGCCGTACTCCCCAGGCGGTCTACTTAATGCGTTAGCTTGGGAGCCCAGTGCTCAAGGCACCAAACTCCGAGTAGACATCGTTTACGGCGTGGACTACCAGGGTATCTAATCCTGTTTGCTCCCCACGCTTTCGTACATGAGCGTCAGTCTTTGTCCAGGGGGCCGCCTTCGCCACCGGTATTCCTTCAGATCTCTACGCATTTCACCGCTACACCTGAAATTCTACCCCCCTCTACAAGACTCTAGTTCACCAGTTCTAAATGCAATTCCCAGGTTGAGCCCGGGGATTTCACATCTAGCTTAATGAACCGCCTGCGTACGCTTTACGCCCAGTAATTCCGATTAACGCTTGGACCCCTCGTATTACCGCGGCTGCTGGCACGAAGTTAGCCGGTCCTTCTTCTGTAGGTAACGTCACAGCTAACGGTTATTAACCGTTAACCTTTCCTCCCTACTGAAAGTGCTTTACAACCCTAAGGCCTTCTTCACACACGCGGCATGGCTGCATCAGGCTTTCGCCCATTGTGCAATATTCCCCACTGCTGCCTCCCGTAGGAGTCTGGGCCGTGTCTCAGTCCCAGTGTGGCTGATCATCCTCTCAGAACAGCTAGGGATCGTCGCCTTGGTGAGCCATTACCTCACCAACTAGCTAATCCCACCTAGGTTCATCCAATCGCGAAAGGCCCGAAGGTCCCCTCCTTTCCCCCGTAGGGCGTATGCGGTATTAGCAGTCGTTTCCAACTGTTATCCCCCTCGACTGGGCAGATCCCTAGGCATTACTCACCCGTCCGCCGCTCGTCACCTCAGGAGCAAGCTCCCTTGTGTTACCGCTCGACTTGCATGTGTTAGGCCTGCCGCCAGCGTTCAATCTGAGCCATGATCAAACTCTTCAATTAAAGTTTTGTTAAAGCAACCATTCTTATAAATAAGAACGTCGCTTTGGCTCAATGAATTCTGATTTCGATTTAAAGACTCGGAAGAATCTCTAAAACGTTTGTTACATATTGCTATGAACACTCATCGTTACATTGAGTAAATAATTTTGATTGCTACCTAAGTAGCAATTTCGATTAACTCAACACCTGTGAGTGTCCACACAGATTTCTTGTTTGATTGTTAAAGAGCGTTGGTATCAATCTTTCAGATACCGCCGTTAGACGCTAGGTCGTTGGCTTAGGGATGCGTATTCTACACTTCCCGTTGTGGGCGTCAAGTCATTTTTAACGTTAATTTAAAATGCTTTTCTGCCCGTTAATTATGATGATGTAAAACCGTCTTAATTAACGCTAACACGTTGAGCCTATTGGCCTGTCGCCGTGTCAGTGGATGCGCATTATAGGCAAATCAGAATTTCGCGCAAGGGCTTTTTTGCATAAAAATGAAGTTTTTTAGCATTAAACGCTTAAGTACAGGATACACACTTGTTACCCCCACAGTTACCCACAATTTAAGGGGTAATAGCCGTTAATTACCGCAGTGCTATAACAACCTTTTATTCCCCAACGTCAATGATACAAAGAGTTAACGGCCATCGTAACCGCCATTTCTGCTATTCACTCGTAGCAGCACAATGATGACTGCGGTAAAACTATCCCCATTTTTCGGGTTGATAAATTGTTTCAGCGTTAAAAAGCGCTGATCTAACGACACATTTATCAGACGCGGCTTTCAATTTTAGTTGAATTGGTAAAAAAAACCGAAAATATCTAAATTTATTCTAGCTGTAATACGTTCTTAATCATTTGGGGTCGGTCAGTGCTGCTTCAAATTAACTGAAAAAACTTCTATAAAGTTAATACAGCTGGCATAGCTGCGCCATACAGATAGGTTGAAGTATGACTTTTTATAAGATGTTTAGAGCCGTTAATCTTTTTGAGTCGAAAAATGAGTTATATAGACGGAAGAGTAGAAGAGTAGAAGAGTAGAAGAGTAGAAGAGTAGAAGAGTAGAAGAGTAGAAGAGTAGAAGAGTAGAAGAGTCGAAGAGTCGAAGAGTCGAAGAGTCGAAGAGTCGAAGAGTCGAAGAGTCATTAGTTTATAAAATCAAACACTCCGCATTTTTTGAACTTTATTTAGCTCTTCACTTAAATTATTTGTGACAATCAAAGAACCAAACAGCCAAAAGTTATGTGTAATACTCATTTATCGACAACCTTTTAGCTGTAAATGTTTTACAAACCCAAACGAAAAAAGGCCTAACTCATGAGTTAGGCCTTTATCTTATTTGGCACCTGGAAATAACCTGTTTACACATGGGGAGTCCCCACACTATCATCGGCGTAATTGCGTTTCACTGCTCAATTTGGGATGTGATCAGATGTTACTACAATGATATTGTCTCCAGACAACGCTATTTTTAAGGATGGTGAATCGAGCGGCGACCTCATCCTTACCAAGAATGCGCTCTACCTAGTGAGTAATTACTAGTGTATTAAATACTCGTACAAAAATAATAAATCAAACGAAAAAAGCCCTAACTCGTTGAGTTAGGGCTTTATCTAATTTGGCGTCTGGAAATGACCTACTTTCACATGGGGAGACCCCACACTATCATCGGCGCGATTGCGTTTCACTGCTGAGTTCGGGATGGGATCAGGTGGTACCACAATGCTATTGTCTCCAGACAAATCTGGTTTTAAAGATGGTGCTGATACCCAGAATCGAACTGGGGACCTCATCCTTACCAAGGATGCGCTCTACCGACTGAGCCATATCAGCATGATCTTGGTTCTCTTTCTAGAAAATTAGGCGCTTGGCGATGACCTACTTTCACATGGGGAGACCCCACACTATCATCGGCGCTATTGCGTTTCACTGCTGAGTTCGGGATGGGATCAGGTGGTACCACAATGCTATTGTCACCAAGCAAATTCTTGCTTCATTTACCGCATTCGCAGTAAATAATAATTCGGAAATCTGATAACTCTTTCGAGATTTTTTTGAGTTCGCACTTCATTAAGCGCTTTATATTCGTATCTAAGTTCGACTTTTCAGTCTGTAATAAATCTAGTTACCACAACTCACTCAGATAAAACTCATCTGGGTTGTATGGTTAAGCCTCACGAGTCATTAGTACAGGTTAGCTCAACGCCTCACAACGCTTACACACCCTGCCTATCAACGTCCTAGTCTCGAACGGCTCTTTAGAGAGATTAAATCTCTAGGGATGACTCATCTTAGGACTCGCTTCCCGCTTAGATGCTTTCAGCGGTTATCGATTCCGAACGTAGCTACCGGGCAATGCTATTGGCATAACAACCCGAACACCAGCGGTTCGTCCACTCCGGTCCTCTCGTACTAGGAGCAGCTTCCTTCAATCATCCAACGCCCACGGCAGATAGGGACCGAACTGTCTCACGACGTTCTGAACCCAGCTCGCGTACCACTTTAAATGGCGAACAGCCATACCCTTGGGACCGACTTCAGCCCCAGGATGTGATGAGCCGACATCGAGGTGCCAAACACCGCCGTCGATATGAACTCTTGGGCGGTATCAGCCTGTTATCCCCGGAGTACCTTTTATCCGTTGAGCGATGGCCCTTCCATACAGAACCACCGGATCACTATGACCTACTTTCGTACCTGCTCGACGTGTATGTCTCGCAGTTAAGCTGGCTTATGCCATTGCACTAACCGTACGATGTCCGACCGTACTTAGCCAACCTTCGTGCTCCTCCGTTACTCTTTGGGAGGAGACCGCCCCAGTCAAACTACCCACCAGGCACTGTCCCGAACCCCGATAAGGGGCCGCGGTTAGAACATCAAAACTACAAGGGTGGTATTTCAAGATTGACTCCACTCCATCTAGCGACGAAGTTTCAAAGTCTCCCACCTATCCTACACATGTAGGTTCAATGTTCAGTGCCAAGCTATAGTAAAGGTTCACGGGGTCTTTCCGTCTAGCCGCGGGTATACGGCATCTTCACCGCAATTTCAACTTCACTGAGTCTCGGCTGGAGACAGCGTGGCCATCATTACGCCATTCGTGCAGGTCGGAACTTACCCGACAAGGAATTTCGCTACCTTAGGACCGTTATAGTTACGGCCGCCGTTTACTTGGGCTTCGATCATGAGCTTCTCCGAAGATAACCCAATCAATTAACCTTCAAGCACCGGGCAGGCGTCATACCGTATACGTCATCTTGCGATTTTGCACAGTACTGTGTTTTTGATAAACAGTTGCAGCCACCTGGTATCTGCGACTCCCAACAGCTTAGAGAGCAAGTCTCATCACCGTCAGGAGCGTACCTTCTCCCGAAGTTACGGTACCATTTTGCCTAGTTCCTTCAGCCGAGTTCTCTCAAGCGCCTTGGTATTCTCTACCCGACCACCTGTGTCGGTTTGGGGTACGATTCCTACTAACCTGAAGCTTAGAAGATTTTCCTGGAAGCATGGCATCAACTACTTCATCACCTTAGTGACTCGTCATCAGTTCTCAGCCTTAAGTAAACCCGGATTTGCCTAAGTTTACAGCCTACAACCTTAAACGCGGACTACCAACGCCGCGCTAGCCTAGCCTTCTCCGTCTCTCCATCGCAGTTAGCAGAAGTACAGGAATATTGACCTGTTTCCCATCGACTACGCCTTTCGGCCTCGCCTTAGGGGTCGACTCACCCTGCCCCGATTAACGTTGGACAGGAACCCTTGGTCTTTCGGCGAGGGAGTTTTTCACTCCCTTTATCGTTACTCATGTCAGCATTCGCACTTCTGATACGTCCAGTGTGGGTTACCCCTTCACCTTCAACCGCTTACAGAACGCTCCTCTACCGCTTGCTAGTAAACTAGCAAACCCATAGCTTCGGTGTATTGCTTAGCCCCGTTAAATCTTCCGCGCAGGCCGACTCGACTAGTGAGCTATTACGCTTTCTTTAAATGATGGCTGCTTCTAAGCCAACATCCTAGCTGTCTAAGCCTTCCCACATCGTTTCCCACTTAGCAATAACTTTGGGACCTTAGCTGATGGTCTGGGTTGTTTCCCTTTTGACGACGGACGTTAGCACCCGCCGTCTGTCTCCCGAGTAGTACTCACTGGTATTCGGAGTTTGCAAAGGGTTGGTAAGTCGGGATGACCCCCTAGCCTTAACAGTGCTCTACCCCCAGTGGTATTCGCTCGAGGCGCTACCTAAATAGCTTTCGAGGAGAACCAGATATCTCCGAGTTTGATTGGCCTTTCACCCCCAGCCACAAGTCATCCGCTAATTTTTCAACATTAGTCGGTTCGGTCCTCCAGTTGATGTTACTCAACCTTCAACCTGCCCATGGCTAGATCACTCGGTTTCGGGTCTACGCCTTGCAACTAAACGCGCAGTTAACACTCGGTTTCCCTACGGCTCCGCTATTCGCTTAACCTCGCTACAAAACGTAAGTCGCTGACCCATTATACAAAAGGTACGCAGTCACGGTCTCAAGAACCGCTCCCACTGCTTGTACGTACACGGTTTCAGGTTCTATTTCACTCCCCTCACAGGGGTTCTTTTCGCCTTTCCCTCACGGTACTGGTTCACTATCGGTCAGTCAGGAGTATTTAGCCTTGGAGGATGGTCCCCCCATATTCAAACAGGATGTCACGTGTCCCGCCTTACTCGTTTTCATCTATGGTTAGTTTTCATGTACGGGACTATCACCCTGTACCGTTGAGCTTTCCAACTCATTCCACTAACACCCCATAGACTTAAGGGCTAATCCCCGTTCGCTCGCCGCTACTAGGGGAATCTCGGTTGATTTCTTTTCCTTCGGGTACTTAGATGTTTCAGTTCCCCGAGTTCGCCTCATACAGCTATGTATTCACTGTATGATGACCACTTATGTGGCCGGGTTTCCCCATTCGGATATCGTTAGCTCAAGTGCTTATTACTAGCTCGCCAACGCTTTTCGCAAGTTATTACGTCCTTCATCGCCTCTGACTGCCAAGGCATCCACCGTATACGCTTAGTCACTTAACCATACAACCCACATCAGTTTCATAAATGAAAACAAGTGTTGTTAAAGCGGGTAGCCTTAACAGTTATATCGTAACTAGCTGGTTTATTACATAATTTGCATCTCTTTCGAGTACACAAATTCGCCTTAGATTTTTAGAATATTCAAGACACTTAATAAAGTGTTTTGAGAACTCAATGTATTACTGAAAAAGGATTAATTTCCCAATAATACGATTTTGTAAATAACATAACGACAGACATCATCATGTTAAATACTATCAGCTTTCCAAATTGTTAAAGAACGGGCTAAAAAAAGCCAAAGATAATGTTCAGATTATCTTTGGCATCTCTTAATTGCATATGTCGACTCAAAATAATGAGAAGATGTAAATGGTGGAGCTATGCGGGATCGAACCGCAGACCTCCTGCGTGCAAGGCAGGCGCTCTCCCAGCTGAGCTATAGCCCCATTTACATGCAGTGAACAAATACGTTAATACAAAATCTTCGCTTAGGAGAAATGAAGATTTTGGTGGGTCAGAGTGGACTTGAACCACCGACCTCACCCTTATCAGGGGTGCGCTCTAACCAGCTGAGCTACAGACCCAACGTATATTGCTCTTTCTTTCTATCAAGTAATCTGTGTGAACACTCATCAAATATTGAGTTAGTCGTATAGGTAAGGAGGTGATCCAGCCCCAGGTTCCCCTAGGGCTACCTTGTTACGACTTCACCCCAGTCATGAACCACACCGTGGTAAACGTCCTCCCGAAGGTTAGACTATCTACTTCTGGTGCAGCCCACTCCCATGGTGTGACGGGCGGTGTGTACAAGGCCCGGGAACGTATTCACCGTAGCATTCTGATCTACGATTACTAGCGATTCCGACTTCACGGAGTCGAGTTGCAGACTCCGATCCGGACTACGACGTACTTTGTGAGATTAGCTAGACCTTGCGGCTTTGCAACCCTCTGTATACGCCATTGTAGCACGTGTGTAGCCCTACTCGTAAGGGCCATGATGACTTGACGTCGTCCCCACCTTCCTCCGGTTTATCACCGGCAGTCTCCCTAGAGTTCCCGCCATTACGCGCTGGCAAATAAGGATAGGGGTTGCGCTCGTTGCGGGACTTAACCCAACATTTCACAACACGAGCTGACGACAGCCATGCAGCACCTGTCTCACAGTTCCCGAAGGCACCAAACCATCTCTGGTAAGTTCTGTGGATGTCAAGAGTAGGTAAGGTTCTTCGCGTTGCATCGAATTAAACCACATGCTCCACCGCTTGTGCGGGCCCCCGTCAATTCATTTGAGTTTTAACCTTGCGGCCGTACTCCCCAGGCGGTCTACTTAATGCGTTAGCTTGGGAGCCCAGTGCTCAAGGCACCAAACTCCGAGTAGACATCGTTTACGGCGTGGACTACCAGGGTATCTAATCCTGTTTGCTCCCCACGCTTTCGTACATGAGCGTCAGTCTTTGTCCAGGGGGCCGCCTTCGCCACCGGTATTCCTTCAGATCTCTACGCATTTCACCGCTACACCTGAAATTCTACCCCCCTCTACAAGACTCTAGTTCACCAGTTCTAAATGCAATTCCCAGGTTGAGCCCGGGGATTTCACATCTAGCTTAATGAACCGCCTGCGTACGCTTTACGCCCAGTAATTCCGATTAACGCTTGGACCCCTCGTATTACCGCGGCTGCTGGCACGAAGTTAGCCGGTCCTTCTTCTGTAGGTAACGTCACAGCTAACGGTTATTAACCGTTAACCTTTCCTCCCTACTGAAAGTGCTTTACAACCCTAAGGCCTTCTTCACACACGCGGCATGGCTGCATCAGGCTTTCGCCCATTGTGCAATATTCCCCACTGCTGCCTCCCGTAGGAGTCTGGGCCGTGTCTCAGTCCCAGTGTGGCTGATCATCCTCTCAGAACAGCTAGGGATCGTCGCCTTGGTGAGCCATTACCTCACCAACTAGCTAATCCCACCTAGGTTCATCCAATCGCGAAAGGCCCGAAGGTCCCCTCCTTTCCCCCGTAGGGCGTATGCGGTATTAGCAGTCGTTTCCAACTGTTATCCCCCTCGACTGGGCAGATCCCTAGGCATTACTCACCCGTCCGCCGCTCGTCACCTCAGGAGCAAGCTCCCTTGTGTTACCGCTCGACTTGCATGTGTTAGGCCTGCCGCCAGCGTTCAATCTGAGCCATGATCAAACTCTTCAATTAAAGTTTTGTTAAAGCAACCATCCTTATAAATAAGAACGTCGCTTCGGCTCAATGAATTCTGATTTCATTTTAAAGACTCGGAAGAATCTCTAAAACGTTTGTTACATATTGCTATGAACACTCATCGTTACATTGAGTAAATAATTTTGATTGCTACATTCTTTACTAGAAAGAAGTAAGCAATTTCGATTAACTCAACACCTGTGAATGTCCACACAGATTACTTGATAAATTGTTAAAGAGCGTGGAATCAATTTTTCAGACTCCGCCAGTAGACGCTAGGTCGTTGGCTTGGGATGCGTATTCTACGCAATTCCCTTATCGCGTCAAGTCATTTTTAAACTTATTTAAAAACTATTTTCAGCGTCACTTTACAGTGAACTGATTTGGCGTGTAACCCATGCTAGTGCGTGGTTTGCCGTGTCAGTGGTTGCGCATTATAGGGAGATTCTGAAAGTCTGCAAGGGATTTTTCAATGTTTTTTGCATTTTTCATGATCTTTTATATTAGCCACAAGCTACCCACTATTTACCCCCAAAGTTATCCACAAAAAACCACTAAACGACTAATTTGCAGCCACTTTTTAGTAAGCACAAAAAAAGCAGCCAAATTGGCTGCTTTTTAAAATGACAATGATAAGGAGAGGTTTAGCTCAATTTACCATGACATTGCTTATACTTCTTACCTGAGCCACAAGGACAGGGATCATTACGACCGACCTTTTCACCGTCTCTGATTACCGTTCTTGCTGTAGCTGTTGCAGGTATAGCTTCACCTTCAGAGTTATCAGTTAATGATTCTGATGCTGCATGCTGGTATTCACGTTGAACTTTAGCTTCTTCATCGCGACGACGCTGCTCCATATCATCGACGTCTGACTGCGCTTGTACTTGTACTTTAGATAGTACGCTAATCACATCATGCTTTAACGACTCCAACATTTGCTGGAATAGCTCAAACGATTCACGTTTGTATTCTTGCTTTGGATTTTTCTGCGCATAGCCACGTAAGTGAATACCTTGACGCAAATGATCCATTGCCGCTAAATGCTCTTTCCAAAGTCCATCTAGTGTTTGCAGCATGACCGCTTTTTCAAATTGACGGAGAACTTGTTCGCCTACCATCTGTTCTTTAGCTTTGTATGCTTCGCTCCAACTAGAAACAATACGCTCACGTAATGTTTCTTCATGAAGATCATCTTCAGTATCTAGCCACTCTTGAATAGTCAGTTGCAAACCAAACTCTTGTGCAAGACGTTGCTCTAAAGCGGGTACATCCCATAATTCTTCAACTGATTGTTGAGGGATATATTGATCAATCACACCACTGACAACATCTTGTTCAATATTAGAGATAGTATCTTCAATCGTTTCAGCATCCATTAACTCGTTACGCTGTGAGTACACAACCTGACGTTGGTCATTGGCAACATCATCGTATTCTAGTAGTTGCTTACGAATATCGAAGTTACGTGCTTCTACTTTACGTTGCGCGTTTTCAATCGCACGAGATACCCAAGGATGCTCGATGGCTTCGCCTTCTTCCATACCTAGCTTTTTCATCATGCCAGATACTTTTTCTGAAGCGAAGATACGCATCAAGCTATCTTCCATAGAAAGATAGAAACGTGAAGAACCTGCATCACCTTGACGACCAGAACGACCACGTAACTGGTTATCGATACGACGAGATTCATGACGCTCTGTACCTAGGATGTGTAAACCACCTGACGCAATAACAGCATCATGGCGAATTTGCCATTCCGCTTTAATGCGAGCAATTTGATCTTCGGTTGGATTCTTTAATGCTTCAACTTCGACTTTCCAGTTACCGCCTAACACGATATCGGTACCACGTCCTGCCATGTTAGTTGCAATTGTCACGACTCCAGCACTACCTGCTTGAGCAACAATATCTGCTTCTTTTTCATGGAACTTCGCATTCAATACTGAATGTTGAATTTTAGCTTGAGTTAATAGCGTGGCTAAAAGCTCAGATTGTTCAATTGATACGGTACCAACAAGCACCGGCTGTCCGCGTTCACGACAACCTTTGATATCTTCGATGATGGCATTGTATTTTTCTGTCGCAGTAAGATAAACCAAATCAGGCATATCATTACGAACCATCGGCTTATTAGTTGGGACAACAACAGTATCTAATCCATAGATGTGTTGAAACTCAAAAGCTTCGGTATCTGCAGTACCCGTCATCCCAGCTAACTTCTCATATTGACGGAAGTAGTTTTGGAATGTTATTGACGCTAGTGTTTGGTTTTCATTTTGAATATTTACACTTTCTTTAGCTTCAACAGCTTGATGTAAACCTTCAGACCAACGACGACCTGGCATGGTACGGCCGGTATGTTCATCAACAATAATCACTTCATCGTCTTGAACAATATAATCAACATCACGTTCAAATAATTTATGCGCTCTTAAAGCGGCATTAACGTGATGCAGTAACGAAATATTCGCTGCCGAATAAAGTGAATCACCTTCATTAAGCACACCAAGTTCAACTAAAAGTTGCTCGACTTTTTCTTGACCACGTTCAGTAAAGTGAACTTGTTTGGCTTTTTCATCAATACTGAAATCACCTTCACCAATCTCATCTTCTGTATCTTCTTTTTCTTGAACGATAAGATTAGGAATAAGCGTGTTAACTTTAATATAAAGTTCTGAACTATTCTCAGCAGCACCAGAGATAATCAATGGCGTACGAGCTTCATCGATTAGAATTGAATCGACTTCATCAATCAGTGCGTAATGCAACGGACGTTGAACTCGTTCTTGAGGAGAGAAAGCCATGTTGTCACGTAGGTAATCGAAACCAAACTCGTTGTTAGTACCATAGGTAATATCTGAGTTGTATGCTTCTTTCTTTTCTACTTGACCAAGACCTGCGACGTTAATACCAACGCTTAGCCCTAAGAATTCAAACAATGGACGGTTGTTTTCCGCATCACGGCGAGCAAGATAGTCATTCACTGTAATGACGTGAACGCCTTTACCAGTGATACCATTTAAATAAGCTGGCAGCGTTGCAGTTAAGGTTTTACCTTCACCGGTTCTCATTTCAGCGATACGGTTACTATCTAGTACCATACCACCCAGTAATTGCACGTCAAAATGACGCATGTCGAAAACACGTTTAGATGCTTCACGTACAGTGGCAAACACTTCTGCCATCAGTGAATCTAACGTTTCACCGTTTTCAATACGCTGGCGAAAATCTTCTGTTTTGGCTTTTAGTTCTTCATCAGATAGCTTTTCATATTCAGCTTCTAATGCATTAATTTTAATTACAACTTTACCAAGGCCTTTCAAGGTACGGTCGTTACGACTGCCGAATACTTTTGTCAGTAATTTGCCTAACATCTTAATCACTTATCTCTTGTAGGTTGAGCTCAAATGAGCGACTTAACCGAAAATGTTATTAACTCGCTTTGCGATAGACGAACTTTCTTGGATCTATTTGCTGTCCGTTTCGTAAAACTTCGTAATGCACGTGGGGACCAGTTGAACGGCCTGTGCTTCCCATACTGGCAATTTTATCGCCTTTGGCAACGACGTCACCTAGGTTTACTGACATAGATTTGTTGTGTCCATAGCGGGTTCGAAGACCATTTCCATGATCAATTTCGACTAACCCACCATATCCAAGCATATTTCCAGACCACGTTACTACACCTGCAGCAGTTGCAATAACATCGCCGCCTTCAGTGCCCGCAAAATCAATACCTTTATGCATTGTTCTACGACCATTAAAAGGGTCATTCCGTAAACCGTAGGGCGAAGATAACCAACCTTTAGAGATTGGTCGCCCTGATATATAACGTTCTTCATCTATATGGAGATTAGTTGAGACTGTTTCAAGTAGAGACAGTTGAACATTATTATTATCAATTCTTGATACCAGCTGTGTCATATCGTTCAACAGTTGGTTTATTTCCACGCCAGCGCCCATTTCACTCAGCCCACCGACACCCACTTCTGTGGCAAAGTCGAATTGATCTTCAAGTAAATTATTTTCAGCAACTTGCTGACCGAGCGCTTCGAGACGGGTAATTTTGGCTTGCATAGAGGCGACATGAGTCACCAATGTAGCTAATTGGGTTTCTGTTGCTTTTTTGAGATTTACGACCTGCTGCTTTTGTTGTTCGCGCAGCTTTTGATTTTCATCAACTTTGGTCTGTTGTTTAGCAAAACGCTCAACATTTTGGTGATAAATGCCGGTTCCTGCTGCAACTAATAGAATAGGTAGAAGTAACCAACGCTTGCTAGGATGCCAGCGCGTAACTCCATTTCGACCTTGAATAAAAACTGTTACACTCATAGCCTAACTCAGCCATCTTATTATCATATGAAAAAGCCCCCTCAGGATCTCAGTAGATTACTACATCAATCAGGAACATTACCGGCATTTGCTGAAAAAGCAGAACTGTTAAACCAGCTTAATAATTACGTAAAGCAAAGTTTAAATGGTCCTGTTGCTGAACAGCTAAAAGTCGCTAATCTTCGTCAGGGTGTTCTTGTTATTGAAACTACTTCGGCTGCATGGGCTGCTAGAATAAACTTCCAAAAGACCAAACTTCTGCAACAACTTAAAGAAGAGACACTTCCAATGCTTACCGCAATAGAGGTTAAAGTCAACCCAGGGTTAGCAATAACACCAAGTAAAGCCACAACTAATTACGCAAAAATCAGCCCTGCTGCTGCAGAGCACCTGCAGACATTGGCTGATCACGTAGAAGGTTCACTAGGCGAAAAACTAAAACGGCTGGCTGCATTAGCCAGCCGTAATAGGCAATCTTAACTACTTTATGCTAAAGATGCGGCACCTGGCACCATAAAGCTTAAAGGAACATCAACTTCATTTTCGAAGCTAACTAACTCCCAGGCTTCCTGTTGAGCCAGCAATGCTCTAACCAATTGGTTATTCAAAGCATGACCCGTTTTATATGCACAGAACTCACCAACGATGGCATGACCTGCAACATATAAATCACCAAATGCATCTAAAATCTTGTGCTTAACGAATTCGTCTTCATATCGCAGACCATCAGGGTTAAGGACTCGATACTCATCAAGCACTACAGCATTTTCCATGCTGCCGCCAAGTGCTAAGTTATTGGCTCGAAGATATTCAATATCTCTCATAAAACCAAATGTTCTAGCACGGCTGATATCTTTAACAAAAGCCGATGTTGAAAAATCCATAATCATGTGTTGTTGACTACGTGAGATTTCAGGGTGATCAAAGTCAATTTTAAAATCAACTCTAAAGCCTTTAAATGGCTTTAATTCAGCCCATTTATCTCCGTCTTCAACACGTATAGTCTTATTGATTTTGATATATTTTTTAGCAACCGCTTGCTCTTTAATACCTGCACTTTGCAGTAAAAAAACAAACGGACTTGCACTGCCATCCATAATCGGGATTTCAGGAGCATCAACTTCAATAACTGCGTTATCAATGCCAAGGCCTGCAAGCGCTGCAAACAAATGTTCGATAGTTGAAATGCGAACACCTTCATCATTCACCAATGCCGTACACATTGTTGTTTCACGCACTAAATGCGCCTTTGCTGGGATTTCCACAGCAGGGCTTAAATCAGTACGTCGAAGTACGATACCAGTATTGACAGGTGCGGGCATAATGCAAAGAGTTACCTTGTTGCCGGAATGAAGCCCGACACCAGTACTCTTCACCATTTTTTGAACAGTTCTTTGAAAAATCATTCAGTTACCCGTTTTAATCACTTTAAAATAAACATTCACAAGCTAAATACACTGAGTTCACCCAGTAAGCTGAGGCCGTATACTACCATAAAATTGGCTTTTCACAAAAAAAATACCATATAGTAGTTTTTAATACGCCTCTACTTACACAAGCAACATTCTATCAACATCTTAGTTATTCAACATTTTAACTTTGCTGTCAGATTTAAATTAATCTGCTTGCTTACGTAAAAATGCAGGGATATCTAAATAGTCACCGTCTACACGTGTAGCTGGTTGTGCTACTGGCTGTTGAGCTGGAACAGCATTGCCCGTAGGCGCCACATAACTTGCTGTAATATGCTCATCAGCTTGCTCAACTTTCGCTTCAATAGGTGCTGGCTCTGGACGTGAAACCGGTTTAGTGACTAATTGAATATCAGGCTTTTTCTCAGCGCCAATACCAGTAGCAACCACGGTGACACGAAGCTCTTCACTCATTTCAGGATCGATTACTGCGCCAACGACTACGGTAGCATTATCAGATGCGTAAGCTTTAACATGGTTACCCACGGTTTCTAACTCTTCAATACTGATATCCATACCGGCAGTAATATTGACCAATACGCCACGGGCGCCAGCTAGATCAATATCTTCTAGTAATGGACTTGCAACAGCCGCTTCTGCCGCTTCTTCGGCACGGTCATCGCCAGTTGCTACGCCAGTACCCATCATGGCATTACCCATTTCAGACATCACTGTTTTAACATCGGCGAAATCCACGTTGATTAAACCTGGACGGGTAATTAACTCAGCAATACCTTGGACTGCACCTAGTAATACATTATTAGCTGCAGCAAATGCGTCTAATAATGATGTACCACGACCCAATACTTTTAATAGTTTTTCATTTGGGATCGTAATTAATGAGTCAACATGCTTGGCAAGTTCAGCAATACCTTGCTCAGCAAATAACATGCGTTTTTTGCCTTCAAATGGGAAAGGCTTTGTCACTACTGCAACGGTCAGAATACCTTCTTCACGCGCAATTTCTGCAACAACAGGGGCTGCACCAGTACCGGTACCACCACCCATACCTGCAGCAATAAAGATCATGTCAGATCCTTTAATCGCAGCACGAATGTTTTCTTTATCTTCTTCAGCCGCTTGACGACCAACATCAGGATTTGCTCCAGCACCCAATCCTTTAGTGACATCACGTCCTAATTGAATAGTAGAGCCAGCACCTGACTTACGTAATGCCTGAGCATCCGTGTTTGTTACGATAAACTCAACACCTTCGATGCTGTGCTTTACCATATGTTCGACTGCGTTTCCGCCGCCGCCACCGACGCCGATGACTTTGATCACCGCTTCGTCGTTATGAGTGTCCATGATCTCAAACATAGTCTGATCTCCGTTTGCCTGCGTTATTAAAATTCACCCTTAAACCAGCTTTTGACCCGATTCAAAAGACTGGTAACCCCTTGACGCTCAGGTCGCTCGAACTGACGTTCGATTACGCGTCTGGCGCCATAATGAAGCAAACCTATTCCTGTTGAGTAAATAGGTTGATCTACATATTCATTTAACCCTTTAACAGGTAGTGGTGTCGCTACCCTTACTGGCATCCCGAAAGTTGCTTCTGCAATATCTACAGCACCTGTAATCGATGACGTACCACCTGTTAAAACGATCCCTGCAGCGATTTGATCTTCTAAACCACTGTCGGTTAATTCTTTCAATACTAATTCAAATAGCTCTTGATACCTTGGCTCAACCACTTCCGCTAACGTATGTCGTGACATGCTGCGTGAAGGTCTACCGCCAACTGAAGGCACTTCAATACTATCTTCGCGACTTACCATTGCGCTTCTCGCGCTGGCAAACTGTACTTTTATCTGTTCAGCGTGCGTCAACGGTGTACGGAATATTTTTGCAATATCACTTGTCACTTGATTGCCGGCTACTGATATCACAGCGCAATGTCTTAATGCACCGTTGGTATAGACTGCTATATCGGTGGTGCCACCACCGATATCCACAATACATACCCCTAAATCTTTTTCATCATTGGTTAGCACTGAGTCTGCTGATGCAATACCTGAGAAAACAAGGTCATCAACGGTTAAACCGCAGCGCTCGACGCTCTTAGTAATATTTTTAGCCATATCATTTGCGCAGGTAACAATATGCGCTTTCGCTTCCATACGCATACCTGACATACCAATAGGGCTCTTAATACCATCTTGAACATCAATTGAATATTCTTGAGGTAACACATGAAGGATTCTTCGCTCTGTCGGGATCTTTACCGAACGCGCAGTATGGATAACATTTTCCACATCTTCTTGTGTTACTTCTTCATCATTAATCGACACCATTCCATTTTCATTTTGGCATGCAATATGTTTACCTGAAATACTTAAGTAAACAGATGAAACCTGACAGTCTGCCATCAGTTCAGCTTGATCTAGTGCTCTTTGCACACTGCGTACAATAGAGTCCAGATCATTTACGCCACCCTTATCCATACCGCGAGATGGATGATTACCTAAACCGACCACGCTTATCTCACCGTCGGGTAGCACTTCACCAATGATTACTGCCACCTTAGAGGTGCCAATATCCAAGCCTACGATAAGATTTCTTTCCTGATTCTTGGTCATTTAGTGTCGACTCTCTGTTTTAGTATCATCCCAGCCCACAGCTACACCTGTGTCATAGCGTAAATCTATCGTCGCTATTGGCTTGTCATTTTTGGTTATTTCAGGGTAAACATTAATAAATCTTTGTATTCTCGACATCTTATCTTCCCTGCCAATTTCAAGCAGGATGCCATTATCCAGTGTCGCATGCCAAGCATGACGAGGACTTAAACTTAAACTCGCGAGTTTAAAACCATTAATACTTAATAAATCTTCTATTTGCTGATAGCTAGTTAACACTTCAGCTGACATTTCTTCTGGTCCAGACAACATAGGTAAAGCATTGATCGTTGGATGAGATTGGGCAACAAACACTTCGCCATTCACATTAAGCCAATCATCACCATTCCAATGGGCTACAGCATGTTGCTCTTGCAACGTCACTTTCAATTTTGCCGGCCACTCACGCCTTACCGAAGCGTGATAAACCCAAGGTAATGACTCTAATGCCTCCTGCACTTCCTCTACGTCAGCACTAAAAAAACTCCGCTGCATTAATTCCTGTAGTGCTGCTTGAATTTCGGAGTCTGTGGTATATAACCTTTCGCCTCTTACTGCTACTGCCTCAATAGGCAATGCATCAGCATCATTCAATAGCACATTCAACTTAAAACCAGCTAAAAAAATTGTCATTAGTACAATGAGTAAAAACACTAACCCCGTATATAAATACCAATTAATTTCATTTAAATGGCCTTTTAACTGGCGAGCTTTGTCACTCCACGCCACGGTTACTGCAACTCCAATTTATACAATGTCAATTTCAATTTCATGCAGTCATTCACCATTATATCTAGCATACCGCTCGTATTAAAGATTATATTTTACAACCATTTATAGACTGTAAGTTATTCAGCATTATTTTCAATGATAGCAGTATTAAAACCCAAGTTCGTCGCTGCAAGCTGCTTTGACAAAGCGCCAATATTGCCCGCGCCTTGGGTTAATAATAAATCACCTTCTTGCAGTACATTTGGCAACACATCTACCAGTAATTCAGGTGAAGCCACAAATATAGGGTCTACTTGGCCTCTTAAACGAATCGAGCGGCATAAAGCTCTGCTGTCAGCGCCAGGAATTACACTCTCACCTGCTGCGTAGACATCCAGTAATAACAATCCGTCCACTTGTGATAGTACTTCAACAAAATCTTCATATAGGTCACGAGTACGGCTATAACGGTGGGGCTGATAAGCCATCACTAAACGCTTATCAGGCCAACCTGCTCTTACCGCTTTTATGGTTGCAAGCACCTCGCTTGGGTGATGACCATAGTCATCCACAACCATCACTTTACCGTTAGCAGTATCAAACTCACCTAGGTGCTGGAAACGACGGCCAATGCCTTCAAATTCTGCAAGAGCGGTAACAATAGCTTCATCGTCAATTTCATCTTCCGTTGCCACAGCTATGGCCGCTAAAGCATTTAGCACATTGTGTTCACCAGGAAGATTTAACACGATATCTAAATCATCACGGTTTTTACGACGGACACTAAACTGACTCTGATGCCCCACTTGATTAAAATTAAGAGCCTGCACATCTGCATTTTCACTAAACCCGTAAGTGACAACTTGTCTACCGACTCTAGGCATTATCTCTTGAATAACTTCATCATCGATGCACATCACTGCGACACCATAGAAAGGTAAGTTATGTAAAAAATCGATAAAAGTCGTTTTCAATTTTTCAAAATCACCGTCATAGGTATCCATATGGTCAGCTTCGATATTGGTAATCACACTTACCATTGGTTGTAAGTGCAAAAAACTGGCATCACTTTCATCTGCTTCAGCAATCAAATAACGGCTTGTGCCCAATCTAGCATTGGTACCTGCGCTATTTAATAACCCGCCAATAACGAATGTTGGATCACGTTCTGCTTGTCCGTATACACTGGCAATCAAACTTGTTGTCGTCGTTTTACCGTGTGTGCCCGCAATGGCAACACCATGACGATAACGCATAAGCTCAGCTAACATTTCTGCGCGGCGAACAATCGGAATACGTTGCTCTTTTGCAGCTATAATCTCTGGATTTTCAGTATTGATTGCAGTTGAGACAACCACCACATCAACATCAGTAACGCTTTGTGCTTGATGGCCAATAATGATCTTAGCACCTAAACTCTCAAGCCTTTCTGTTACGGTGTTGTTAGCGATGTCAGAACCACTAATGTGATAACCTTCATTCACTAATACTTCAGCAATACCCCCCATACCAGCGCCACCAATACCGACGAAATGGATTTTTTTAACCCGTCTCATCTCAGGGATCATTGTGCGTAATTGGGCGTACTTTTCTGTTTTAATCATGTTAATCCTTTCGTGCTAATTCAGCACAAATACTGGCGACACGTTGGGTTGCATCTAATACTGCAACACTTCTGGCTTGATGTGCCATTTGAGAAACTACGTGTCGATTTTCAGCAAACAAATTGAGTTTTTCAGCCAAGTTATCTGCATTTAATATGGTTTGCGGTAATAAAAATGCCGCTCCAGCTTCTACTAATACTGAAGCATTTTTAGTTTGATGATCATCCACTGCATGTGGATATGGCACCAATATACTGCCACGCCCGACAGCTGCTAATTCTGATACGGTTAATGCACCAGAACGGCAAACAACGACGTCAGCCCAACGATAAGCCGCTTCCATGTCATCAATAAACTCAGCAACATTGACGCTAGCTGCTTGACCTTTATCTTGGTAAAGCGCTTTAACCTTAGCTTCATTGCCTTTACCAACTTGATGCCACACCGTCACTGAGTGCTGCAAACTCAAATGAGCGACAACCTCTGGCATAACATCATTAAATACTTTTGCACCTAAACTGCCGCCAACAACTAACACTTTCAGTGCTTCATCCTCAGCGAAAACTAACTCTTGGCCTAACTCAACTAATTCCTGTCGAATTGGGTTACCAACAACTTCAGCGTTAACAGCCGGTAAAAAGGTATCAGGAAATGCGCACAGTACCTTGTTAGCGATTTTTGACAGCAGCTTATTAGTCATTCCCGGAATCGCATTTTGTTCATGCAACACTAATGGAATGCCAGACAATTTAGCGGCTACACCGCCAGGACCACTGGCAAAACCACCCATGCCCAAAATCACATTGGGTTCATAATCATTAATGAACGACTTCGCTTGCATAATAGAACGTAAAATTTTAAATGGCGCTGCTAATTTTCGAATGATGCCATTGCCTCTAACACCTTTAATATCGATAAATTCAATATCAAACCCGTGTTGAGGGACTAACCTTGCTTCCATTCTGTCAGCCGTACCTAACCAGCGTACTTGCCAACCTTTATCTGATAATGCTTTTGCGACAGCGAGTGCAGGAAAAACATGTCCGCCAGTCCCACCTGCCATCACCAATAACTTGGGTGCACTTGTCATATTAGGGCTCATTTCTTTACTCTCCCTTGCACCGCTTGAATCAAACTTAATCGTCGTTCATAGTCAATTCGAATTAATAACATAACTGCTGCAGTCATGACCCACAAACTACTGCCACCATAACTAATAAACGGTAGTGTTAGACCTTTTGTTGGCAACATACCAATACTTGCACCCACGTTAACTACTGTCTGAAAACAAATCCAAATACCGATGCCATAAGCTAAATAACTTTCAAATGGACGTTGAATGCTCAAACACAAGTTACCTAATCTAATCGCTCTAAATGCGACAAAAAATAGCACACTCAAGACACAAACAATGCCAACAAAACCCAGCTCTTCGCCAATGACTGCAAAGATGAAATCGGTATGAGCTTCAGGTAAATAAGATAACTTTTGTATGCTGTTACCTAAACCTTGCCCAAATAAATCACCACGACCATAAGCCATTAGTGACTGTGTTAACTGGTAACCACTACCGAATGGATCTTCCCAAGGGTCAAGAAAAGACGTCACCCTGCGCATTCGATAAGGCTCAAAAACCACCAGAAAAATAAACGAACCAATACCAAAAAACATCAACACTAAAAAGTCTAAGATTCTCGCCCCTGCCAAAAATAACAAACTGACAGTACATACAAACAATACAACCACAGTGCCTAAATCGGGTTGTGCAAGAATCAACAAGGCGAATAAAGTAAATACAATAATAGGCTTGATAAAACCCTTACTGTTCTCTCTTAATTCACCGTGACGACGGACTAAATATCCCGCCATATAAATAATAAATACAAATTTTGCTATCTCTGCAACCTGGATCCGCACGGGCCCAATTGCCAACCAACGTGTCGCCCCATTAACGGTAGTGCCAACGAGTAACACCGCGACCAACATAACCAGTACGATTAACACCAAATAGGCGCTATATCGTTCCCATATTTTCATTTCAATATTGAGCACAGCATAAGCAATGACAACACAACCCATTAAGTACGCTATATGGCGATAAATAAAATGAAACGGGTTGTCAGTTAACTTTTGGGCTTCTGGCATAGAAGCCGACATCACCATCACAAACCCAAAAGCGATTAGTCCAGCGACAGCAACAAATAAACTTCGATCGTAAAGCTGCTCACTCGGTGCGCTTTCCGATAATACATTCGGCCAGAAGCGCTTAAGATTTTTTAGAAATAAGCTGAACTGCTCACCCCTCGCCATCTTCAATCAGCCCCACCAATTGTTTAAAGTCATTACCACGAGCCATGAAGTTTTTATACATATCAGTACTTGCACATGCAGGAGACAATAATACAATGTCACCTGAGAATGTTATTTCAACCGCTTTATTTACGGCTTCTTCAAGCGTACTAACTTCGATACTTTCAGGCTTTAACTTAGCGATTTTATTACCGTCTTTACCAAAGGTAATGAGCTGGGTGACATTATTTAATGATTCAGTCAGCTCTTTAAAGTCAGCACCTTTACCTTCTCCTCCAGCAATTAGGATTAAATCGCCTAAGTGATCACTTAAGCCATTCAATGCCGCAACGGTTGCCCCAACATTGGTCGCCTTAGAATCATTGATATAGGTAACACCTTGCTTGATCCCAACCATTTCACAACGGTGTTCAAGACCGCTGAAGTTAGTGGCGATATCAATCATAAATTGCTTATCGATCCCGCAAGCATCAGTTAACGCCATTGCGGCCAATAAATTTGACTGATTATGACTACCGATTAAGCTCACATCATGTAAATTCATGATTTCACTTTCGCCATGGAATATTTTTCCATCAACTAAGCCCCAGGCATCACCTTCTGGTACACCCAAACCAAATGTATTTTGATTGGTCGGTTCATCAGGCGCTGTCAGTGGATCATCACGATTAAACATCACAAAACGACTTTGTTGATATAAACGCAACTTAGCCGCACGATATGAATGAATATCATGGTAGCGATCCATGTGATCTTCACTGACATTCAAACATGTTGCCGCCACACAATTTAAACTAAAGGTGGTTTCTAACTGAAAGCTTGATAATTCAAGAACATAAATGTCAGCATCCGTGGTCAATAAATCCAACACAGGGATGCCAATATTACCGCCAACAGCGACTTTTTTACCTGCTGCTTTCAGCATTTCATAAACCATGGTTGTCACCGTGGTCTTACCGTTTGAGCCCGTAATAGCAACTACACATGGAGACTTTTCGGCTAGCGCTCTAGCAAACAGTTCAACATCACCAATGACTTCAATGCCCATATCCATTGCCGCACGAATCTCTGGCGTATCAACTGGAATTCCTGGACTAATAATAATCTGCTTAGCTTGCACCAATGAACGACAAACAAAACCACCCGTTAATAACTCAACATCAGGAAACTCATGAGCTAATGTCTCGCTTCCTGGTGGTGTTCTGCGACTATCCATCACTAATGGGGTAATGCCTTGGGACATCAAATAGCGCACAACAGAAAGTCCTGTTGCCCCTAATCCCAATACGATGTGTGAATAGCATGTTTGCATTGCTGTTTACCTTAACTTAAGCGTTGCCAGCCCTAGCATGACTAGGAATAGTGAAATAATCCAAAAGCGAACAATCACCCTTGGTTCTGGCCAACCTTTTAATTCGTAATGATGGTGAATCGGTGCCATTCTAAAAATACGCTGACCACGTAATTTATAAGAACCCACCTGTAAAATCACCGACACCGTTTCCATAACAAAAACGCCGCCCATAATAACTAATAAGATTTCTTGGCGAACAAGCACGGCTATGGCGCCAAGTCCTGCGCCCAAAGCTAATGAGCCTACATCACCCATAAACACTTGTGCTGGATAGGTGTTAAACCATAAGAAACCTAAACCTGCCCCGACAATTGCGGTACATACAATCACTAACTCACCCGCATCAGGTAAGTGTGGAATATGTAAGTAATCAGCAAATTGTGCATGGCCAGATAAATAAGCGATCAATGCGAAAGCTGCAGCGACCATCACTGTCGGCATAATGGCTAAACCATCAAGACCATCAGTTAAGTTAACCGCGTTACTCGCACCAACAATCGTAAAATAAGCCAGTACGATATAAAGCATGCCTAATTGTGGCATCACATCTTTGAAAAATGGCACAACTAACTGAGTTTCACCCGGAATCGTCGCTGAGCTATATAAATAGATAGCTACCGCTAATGCTGCTATGGACTGTGATGCGTATTTCCAGCGTGCTATCAGACCTTTAGAGTCCTTTTTTACCACTTTCAAATAATCATCTAAGAAACCAATAGCGCCAAAAGCACCTAATACAAATAGCATGACGATGACATACCGATTAGATAAATCACCCCATAACAAAACACTGACAAAAATGCCGGCTAAAATAAGTAAGCCGCCCATTGTAGGTGTTCCACGCTTACTAAAGTGTGATTCTGGGCCGTCATTTCTAACAACTTGACCGATTTGTAATAACTGCAAACGTTCAATCAATTTAGGGCCAAACCATAAACTGAAAATAAGTCCCGTCATTAAACCTAAAATGGCTCTGAACGTGACATATGAAAATACATTAAACCCACTGTAAAACTGGGTTAAATACTCAGCTAAATAAGCCAGCATCTAAACAAACTCCCCGCGCCTATTGGCATCTAATAACACTTCAACTACAGATTCCATTGCTGCACTTCGTGAACCTTTGACTAAAATAGTTACCTCAGTTGGCAACTCAATTATTTTTTGTTTGATCGCATCTGCTACAGCATCGGTGTCAGAGTAATGTTCCGTACCAAATGCTTTACTTGTCGCAGACGTTAACTCGCCACAACAAAATAGCGCATCAATACCCGCTAATTTTGCTTGTTGTCCGACCTCTGCGTGCAAAAGGGCGCTATTGTCACCTAATTCACCTAAATCTCCCAGCACTAAACAACGAAAACCTCGAGATTGTTTTAACCAGGTAATGGCGGCATCCACAGATGTAGGATTGGCGTTATAACTATCATCTACAAGTAAAATTCGACCTAACTTGTGCGGCACCATTCTTCCCTTAACAGGAGACAGTTTTGTTAGCCCGGAAATAATATCTTCAACGGAAATACCAAGCGCACAACAAATAGCAGTAGCAGCCAATGCATTACTGACTTGGTGCTCACCCGCTAACGGTAATTGTACAGAATAAGATTGCCCTGAAATGACTAAGTTAAACCCATAGCAACCGCTGTTATCAGGCTGCAATGCCAATGCTTTAATATCTGCATCAGTCTCCTCAACTTTAGAAAACCTTAATTGTTTAAAAGACGCTGCTTTTTGTGATATAAAATCCGCAAAGTCATCATCAGCATTGATAATGGCGGTTCCATTTTCACTTAAATGATTAAAAATCTCTGATTTCGCTTGAGCGACACCTTCAATAGAACCAAAACCTTCAAGATGCGCTCGACCGACATTATTCACCAACGCCACCTGAGGCGTCACTAAAGATGAAGTATAATTAATTTCACCTTGATGATTTGCGCCCAATTCAAACACACCAAACTCATGCCCTTGTTCTAATCTCAGCAAGGTGAGCGGTACACCAATTTCATTATTAAAGTTACCGGCAGTAAACAGCACGTTATGCTGCTGCGTTAAGATAGCAGCGACCATTTCTTTTACTGTTGTTTTACCGTTTGAACCTGTTAGTGCAATTGATTTTGGGTTTACTATAGTGCGAACTAACGCGCCAATAGCCCCCATTGCTTTTTGGCTATTGGCCACAATAATTTGCGGAATATTAACATCTAACTGACGCTCAACAAGTAACGCTTTAGCACCATTATCAATGGCTGTTTGAACAAAGCTATGCCCATCAAAGCGTAAGCCTTTTAAGGCAACGAATAGCGTACTTCCTTTCATTGCTCTGCTGTCACTGCTGACATCACTGATAGTCATATCACTACCAATGAGAGTGCCATTAAGGCTTTTGGTCAGTTCAGAAAGCGTTAATGCAATCATCAGCTTGCCCTTCCTGATATTGCGCTAGCATCTTGTGTTGTTAGCTGGATAGCTAATGCACGTTCGTCGTAATCAATCTTAATGCCATTGGCTTCTTGATAAGTTTCATGGCCTTTTCCCGCAAGCAGTACTATATCCCCAGCTTGTGCGAGTGAAGTGATAATATGTATCGCCTTAATGCGATCAACTTCAGTTAACGCTTGTTGCGGTTGCTCAAGCCCTGCTAATACATCAGCAATAATCGTTTTGGGATCCTCACTACGGGCATTGTCACTGGTGACCATCACTTTATCAGCGAACTTTTCAGCTGCTTGTGCCATCAATGGGCGCTTACCTTTATCTCGGTCACCACCACAGCCAAACACGCACCACAAGGTCCCTTGGCAATGAATACGCAATGCTTTTAAAGCATGTTCGATAGCATCTGGGGTGTGAGCGTAATCAACCACCAAGGTTGGACCCTTGTGTTGGTTAAAGCGCTCCATTCGACCAGCGACAGGCGTGAGTAATGGCACCACCTCAAGTAACTCTTCCATATCATAACCTTGCAAATATAGACCGCTTAATGCAGCTATAAGGTTAGATAGGTTAAAGTCACCTAATAAAGGAGATGCAATTTTGCCTTGAGCAGTTATTTTTTTATTATTTGCTAAACTGTCAGTTGCACCACGGGCTGGATAAACAAAATCACAGCAAACACCTGCATCATGGAACTGCATGTTTGTTGTATAGAAATGACTAGATTGATGTTCGGTTAAACTGAACCCGAAAATCGATTGATTAGCCAGTTCATTGAACCACTGCAAACCAATTGCATCATCAAGATTTACCAGGCCATGTCTGACACTCGAAAAAGAAAACAAGCGTTTTTTCGCAGCACCATAAGCATTCATATCACCATGATAATCAAGGTGGTCACGGCTTAAATTGGTAAAAATGGCCGTATTAAAAGGAACGGCTTCGACACGCCCCTGTACTAAACCATGGCTTGAAACTTCAATTGCGCACACATTTACTTGTTCAGTTTGAAATTGGTGCAACTGCTTAATTAGCGTAATGGCATCAGCAGTCGTATTGCCACTGTCGACTAAATTGCCCCACACGCCGTTACCCAATGTGCCCATGACTGCGGCTTTTCGCTGCATGAGTGTGACTAGTTGAGCGATTAGCTGACTAACTGATGTTTTCCCATTGGTCCCAGTCACTCCAATGATTGCCATTGGAGATTGATTAACAGGATAAAGCTGCGCTGCAACTGCCGACAGTTGTCGTCCTAATTGAAAAAACGACACCAACACCGCACCTGACTCAAGATAGTCAACCTTGCCGTGTTCATCGGGATTATCAGTATGTAGCAATACTCCAACCGCCCCATTGTCGATAGCTTTAGCAATAAATTGCTTACCATCGACTTTGTGACCAGGAAGCGCGACAAACAAGCAGCCTTGAGAGACTTGGCGGCTATCCAGTGTCATTGCTGAGATAGATTCTATTCCAGAGTAGTGGAACCATGGTGCTAGCAAATCACTAAGAAGCATTATTCTGCCCTCCGAGCAATTGCAGCCAATTTAACTTTTTCTTGTTCATTTAACGGTTCAACATTGAGCATTTGTAATGCACCAGACATTATTTTAGCAAACGCAGGCCCAGCAACATCACCACCGTGATAACGGTCGCCTTTGGGTTCATTTACCACAATTGAAATTGCTAAGCGCGGATTATGAACTGGCGCAACGCCAGCAAACAATGAAACATAATCATCACCATAACCACCAGCAATAGACTTACGACTGGTACCGGTTTTGCCTGCGATAGGATAACCGTCAATATGCGCTTTAGTGGCCGTGCCACCTCGCTCTGTCACACCCAGCATCATTTCCATGACATCTTTAGCGACTTGCTCAGAGATCACTTGCTCGCCTCTTGGCGCTTGCTTGAGCTTTAATATTGAAACAGGATATAAAACACCACCACTACCCAAGGTTGCATACATTCTTGCAAGTTGAAGTGGTGTAGCCGTTAAACCATAACCATAGGATAACGTGGCGCGTTCAAAATCGGACCAACGGCGACGGTCATGAATAACCCCTGCGCTTTCACCTGCTAAATTAATACCAGAGTAATTACCTAAGCCCATAGACTGATAAGTACCCAGCAACTCTTGTACCGGCATAGACAACGACACTTTACTGATACCGACGTTACTGGATTTCACTAGAATTTTATCTAACGTCATATTGCCGTAGTTAACTGTGTCACGTACTTGGCGACCACCAACACGCATCCAACCTGGTGAGGTATTAATAATGTCATTACGTTTAACTGTGCCAGCTTCTAATGCAGCAGCAACAACAAACGGTTTAACGGTAGAACCAGGTTCAAAGGTATCGGTTAAGGCGCGATTACGCATCCGATAAGATTGAAGGTTTTCACGAGAATTTGGATTGTATGACGGGGTATTTACCATCGCCAGCACTTCACCGGTGTGGACATCAAGTACCACGACGGAACCAGACGTCGCTTGGTTAATCTCAGTGGTGCGTTTGAGTTCACGATAAGCTAATTGCTGAATACGTTGATCGATACTTAGCACTAAGTCGTTTGAGCTTTCGCCCTCTTCAACCATATCAAGACGCTGCACAACTTTGCCATCGCGAGACTTGCGAACTTTTTGTTTCGAAGGCGTACCGGTTAACCAACTATCGTAAGCATTTTCAATGCCTTCAATACCCACATCATCAATATTAGTGAGTCCGACTAATTGCGCAGCGGTTTCTCCAGCGGGATAATAACGGCGGGATTCAGACTTTAGATAAATGCCTGCGATTTTGAGCTGTTTAATATAATCAGCGACGGCTGGCGTTACTTGACGTTTTAGATAAATAAATCGACGTTTAGGGTTTTTCTTAACCTTGGTAACAATGCTGTCTACGGGTACATGTAATATATCAGCAAGCGCTTGCCAACGACGCATATCTTTAAAAGCATCTTCATCATGGGATACTTTAGGATCAGCCCAAACTGCACGAACTGGAACGCTGACTGCCAGCATCTCACCATTTCGGTCAGTAATGAGTCCACGTTGCACCTGATTACTCGTGGTTCTCAAGGTACGCATATCACTTTCATGACGTAACTTATCAGGCTCAATAATCTGAATAAAAGCAGCTCGAGCGATTAAAGCAGTAAACAAAAACAGCACAAAACCAACCACAACGAATAATCGCCATGGAATTAGCTCTGGATTTAGTTTGCGCTTAGCTTGTCTGCCCATTATTCCTTTCTCATTGCAGCCTAATAACCACTTCTTCTTTTGGTAGTGGTCGCACCATTTTTAACTCTTTGGTGGCAATTCTAGTTACCCGGCTATGCTCAGATTTAGATTGCTCTTCCAATAACAAGTTGCGCCATTCAATGTCTAAACGGTCACGCCCTTGCAATAATTGATCTAACTGCGAAGTCAGCTTACGGGTTGCATGGCTGGTATAAACCACCACTACCGCATTGCCGAGCACCACTAAAATCAAAAATACAATCCACTTATGTCGCCAGATATCAGCTAAAACAATTCGTGATAATTTTATTGATGACTCAGCCAATCCAACCTCACACTCTTAATATTCAAGTCGTTGTGCAACACGCAATACCGAGCTTCGTGAACGAGGATTTTGTTCAATTTCCACATCCGAAGGTTTCATTGCTTTGCCAATCGCTTTTAATTTTTTAGATTTATTTAATTCAGCTTCAGTAATCGGTAAACCGTGAGGCACTTCTGCACCTTGGCTATGGCGACGAATAAATCGTTTCACCATGCGATCTTCCAATGAGTGAAAACTGATCACTGATAGGCGACCTTCTGGTGCTAAAATTGAAACAGCACCTTCAAGGGCTTGATCTATCTGTTCTAACTCGCTGTTGATATAAATTCTGATAGCCTGAAACACTCGCGTCGCCGGATGTTTATTTCGCTCTTTATTTTTGGTAATACGCGCAATCAAATCGGCTAAATCTTTGGTTCTTAAAAAAGGTTTCTCGTCACGGTCTGCGGCAATGCAGCGGGCAATATGACGCGAGTTTTTCTCTTCACCATATGTCTTAAATACCCAAGCCATATCTTCGATTTCAGCTCTGGCAATCCACTGTGCTGCTGTTTGGCCCTGGCTATTATCCATACGCATATCTAACGGGCCATCACGTAAAAAACTAAAGCCACGTTCGGCATCGTCTAACTGAGGTGACGAAACACCAAGATCGAGTAACACGCCATCAATTTTACCTTCAAGGCCTAAATCAGTGACGTATTCCGCTAACTGGCCAAAACCACCATGGACTATCTGAAATCGAGGATCATCAGCAAACTGCTTTGCAGCTTCAATAGCTTGTGGGTCTCTATCGATTGCGATCAAGCGACCGTTTTCACCCAGCTGACTCAGCACATGTCTAGAATGACCACCACGCCCAAAGGTGCCATCGATATAGATGCCATCCTCTTGGATGTTTAAACCATCAACGGTTTCTTTCAGTAGTACAGATAAATGGGCAAATTCTTGACTCATCAGACTCTTCTTAAATTAATTATTTATAATGAAAAATTAGCTAATCTTTCATGGCTAGCAAGATCTTCAGCTTGTATCAGTTCATGGCTTTCATCCATTTGAGACTGCCAAGCAGCTTCATCCCACAATTCAAACTTATTCAGCAAACCCACTAACATGGTTTTCTTTTGGAGCGCGGCATATTGCCTTAACGCAGGAGGAACAAGTGCACGACCATTACCATCTAACTCACATTCATGAGCGTGGCCTAATAACCTTCGTTTCATTGATCGTTCAACTTTATCGGTATCTGATAGCAGCATTAACTTTGCCTCTATCAACTCCCATTCATGGATTGGGTAAATTAATAAACATCTCGATTGGATATCAACAGTGATAACGACAATGCCATTGTGCTCGGCGCGCAAGGAATCCCGGTAGCGCATTGGTATTGCGATCCGTCCTTTTGCATCCATATTTATCGCACTGGCACCACGAAACACGATGATTAATTCCTATGATTTGTTATTAAAAATCCCACAAATATCCACAATTCCCCACAACCCTTAAGTTTAGGGATAGAACACAAGTAATGTCAAGGGATGAAAAAATTAATTAAATCCAGTTCTGAAGCGGGTTAGCAGCAAATTTATTTTGATTTGTACAAGGTGGTAAAAAGTGGATTCTATGATGCTAAATGAACGAAACCATAGACATAAGAGCCCGTTTTTAAGTGATAAATGTGGGAATACCGATCTTAAATGTGACGTTTTTTATACAAAAATAACAATTACCCATTATTTAAGGGGTCGATTTTCAAATAAATATCCATCCAATGTGTGATAGAAGTTGTATTGGCTATCACTCATGTCAAAAACTTAAAAATACGCTCTACTCACTTAAATGATTCGAGCACTAATCAGCATCGTCATTTGAGATGCTAACTGTATTGATAAAACCAAACCAGAATAGATTAAACTTTAACCACCCCAGGCCGATAACAAGGTATAATAATTTTAGTGTTAAGGAGGTAATTATGAGTTTAGACAGTCTTTATGCGATTACGGCTAGACCACCAAAACAAGTAGGCACATTTAAAAGGGATGTAAAAAAGGTTAGCGATAGCCAGCTTATTAGTGCTGATAGTCATGAAGCTCCACAGTCTCAAGTGCCACCAAAGCAAGTGAGCACAAAACAGATAACTCAGAATGACAGCACAAATAGCGCAACTAAAGATCTGCATGATGAAGATCAAGGTCAACATATTGATATTGAGATTTAACTAATCTCAATATCCTCGACGAAGTGCTTAAATCTCGTGATTTCAAGCAAAGCTGTTTTATAGCGTGCTTCTGTAAGTAATTGTCTAAGCACTTGTATCAGTTCTTGTATATCGTGCTTGTGCTAATTGGTCGTTTGGCTGACCGCCTTTTTCCAACCGCTGTATAGCCGTTGTCGTGAATTATCGTCCATTGCAGAACTAAACTGTTTATCTGTAACCGCAATATCATGTAGTTCGTCGGTAGACTGCCAAAAATTAACCGCAAGTCCTGCTAAAAAGGCCGCTCCCATTGCTGTGGTTTCAGTCACTTGTGGCCTAATAACATCCACATCACTAATATCAGCTTGAAACTGCATTAAAAAATCATTAGCCACTGCGCCGCCATCCACTCTAATTTGTTTAAGCTCCACCCCAGAATCTTGTGTCATTGCTTCGAGTAAATCTTTGCTTTGATAAGCAATAGCTTCTAACGCCGCACGAATAATATGGCTGCGATTAGCTCCACGGGTTAATCCTACAATAGCGCCACGAGCATCTGGCTGCCAATATGGCGCGCCCAAACCAACAAAAGCCGGCACTAAATAAACCCCATTGGTATCATCGACTTTATTGGCAAAATATTCAGTATCTTGTGCATCCTGGATTAAACCCATTTCATCACGAAGCCATTGAATAACAGCTCCGCCCATAAATACAGCGCCTTCCAAGGCATAGTTAACTTTTAAGTCTCCACCTATGGCTATTGTGGTTAATAATCCATGGCTTGATGTCACGGCCTTATTGCCTGTGTTCATCAATAAGAAGCAACCTGTACCATAGGTATTCTTGGCCATTCCAGGTTCAAAACACAACTGCCCGAATAATGCTGACTGTTGATCCCCCGCCATTCCTGCAACCGCAATATCACCGCCTACAATACTGGTCGCCCCGTATACCGCACATGAGGGTTTCACTTCCGGTAACATCGACTTAGGAATATCAAAAGCTTTTAGTAGCTTTTCATCCCATTGTTGTTGATGAATATTAAATAACATGGTTCTTGAAGCATTGGTTGGCTCAGTGACATGGACTTTACCTTTTGTCAGCTTCCACACTAACCAGGTATCTATGGTGCCAAATAATAACTCTCCAGCGTCAGCCTTCTGTCTTGCACCTTCGACGTTATCTAAAATCCATTTAATTTTTGAAGCTGAAAAATAAGGGTCTAATACTAAGCCGGTTGCAGACTTGATATACGCTTCTAGCCCATCCGCTTTTAATTGCTGACAAATACCCTGACTTCGACGACATTGCCATACAATCGCATTGTAAACTGGCTTACCTGTATGCTTATTCCAAACCACGGTGGTTTCACGTTGATTGGTAATGCCTATGGCTGCAACTTCTTCACTGCTAATGGCTGCTCTTGCCAGTACTTCGATTAATGACGAACTTTGAGATGACCATATTTCCATGGGATCATGCTCTACCCAACCTGCTTGCGGGTATACCTGAGTAAATTCTCGCTGAGCAACTGCAACCATATTGGCTTTATGGTCGAAGACTATCGCACGTGAACTTGTCGTTCCCTGATCTAACGCAATGACATATTTCTTTGGATTCATCTGCAGCCTTTAAAGTCGATACTGTTTTTAGTTAATAATAATCAGATTTTCTGGGTTAACAAGTTAGCAGGATTATTATCTGATACTGATTAAAATCATGACAGATTAAACCGCAGATAACAAAAAGCCCCGCAATGGCGAGGCTTTGATGTATCAACAATAATGCTGGCTACATTTTATAGCTAAATTGCACACCCGCTAACCAAACATCAGCCTCAACATCGCCGCTGTAATTAATTGATGAACCTAGTAACTCTTGAGTCTCATCGATTGGCGCATCACCAATGCCTTTAATGTACGTAATGGCAAAATCAACAGTAAGGTTTTTACTGGCTTGATAACCCGCACCGGCACTAAACCATAAACGGTCAGAGTCTGGAATAGTGGTAGAGCGGTACTCATCTTGAGCAGCGCCATTATCTAACGCCATACCGCCACGGACTAACCATTTATCATTTAGCTGGTAAGTCGTGCCTAAGGCGAAGCGCCAGTTGTCTTTAAAGTGCTCTTCTTTAACTAAATCAGACTCGATTGGTAGTCCAGTTGACGGATCGATAGGTTTTATTTCACCAGGGAAATAAGCGACTAACTCATCAAAGACACTCCACTGAGTCCAGTTAACGCTGGCGTGCATGGCCCAGTTTTCCGTTAATTGGTGATGGGATGCAATTTCAGCAAATGCAGGCAATTCAATCGGTAAATTACCTTCAATACTAACGGTTGGATCCCCGCCATCATAAGCAAGACCTGATGCATGACCATCTAATTCCAGCTCTACACCACTGTGATAAGCAAAACCAAGACGATGGTCGTTATTAATTTGCCAGCTAGAACCAATTTTCCAACCAAACGCAATATCATCACCTTCCAAATATTTAAGGCTTGTACCCGCTTCGATTGGCAGTTGTGGTATACCTTCAATCCAGCCTGGTACAGATGCACCCACATTACCTTCACCATAAACAACACGCAAACCAGCACCAATGCTAACGGCATCATTCACTTTATAAGCAATGTTAGGATTAAACTCTATTGTGGTAATAGCCGTATCATCACCAAAAATGGCAGCAGGATGAGTCGCATCTAATTCCGTCGCTAAACCATAATTAGAGTTAAGGGCTAAACCCCAGGTCCACTTATCATTAAGTTGGTTTGAGTAGTAGAAATTGGGTACCAGTGCATCACCGGCAAAATCCTTCGCATCACTAGGGATAACAATTGGATCTGGTCCTAATAAAGGCGACGAAAGACTAATATCACCAAGTACATCAACATTAGGCATAATGTAGATTGCACCAGCTGAAAGTTGACGCCCTTCAAGATAAGTTAGCATTGCAGGGTTTTTAGCCTGAGCGCCTGCGTTGTCAGCCATTGCAGCTTCACCAGCAAATGCACGGCCTAGGCCTGTTGATGAATATTCAGCTAATTGAAAGCCAGCTGCACTTACTTGAGTTGTTGCCCCTAAAAGCATGGCACTTACTGCCACGGTTAATATTTTCTTTTTCATTATTAGTCTCTGCTTATGCAAATCTACAATTTGCTGAATCTCTTACATCATTAGAGCAATTGCTCAATTTGAAATCGACGCAAGTGTACTTATGCAGAATATATTTACAACTAAAAGCCATAAAACAGAGGGAATAACTGCCTTTCTATTATAATGAAGAATTTTAAGTGACTAGGATCACACTAATTTGTCTTATTAGCTGTAATTTTAGAAAATTAATTCGCTGAAGAAATATCTCTCACTAATAAATATAAGAAATTATTACTAATAATCAGATGATTACAAATAAATTTAAAGCTAACATTAGATCGCTGAAAACTGCAGTGAATCTAGCTACTTATTTACAAACCAAATTAACCAGTTAAAAATAATAATATTATTCAATCACTTACCGGTAGCAGAACAATCAAAAGCATAAAAAAACCTTCCAACGTTAGTTAGAAGGTTTTATTAAATACATTTTTAGTACAAGTGTAAGCTCAAATGTTAATGATTTATATTAAGCTAACAATTCCCTCATTTTGCCCCAAAATCATTAACTCCGCCAAGCTGGAATTTTGGCTTCGTAAGCGGTAATAGCGTGTTCAAATTCTAATGTTAAGCCAATAGCATCCAATCCATTCAATAACTTGTGCCTTGCTGACTCGGCCATTGAAAAACTGAATTTGCTGCCTTTTGGAGACGTAACCGTTAACGTTTCTAAGTCTACCGTTATCTCGGCGCCTTCTTGCGCTGCCACTTCAGCCATTAATTGACTGACTTCTTCTGCGGTTAACTTCACTGGTAAAAAGCCATTATTAATGGAATTGCCGTAAAAAATATCTGCAAAAGTGGGGGCGATAACAACCCGCAAACCAAAATCGGCTAATGCCCAAGGAGCATGTTCCCGGCTTGAGCCACAGCCAAAGTTTTCTTGAGCTAATAAAATAGACGCACCTTTATAGCGCGGTAGATTAAGTGAAAAAGTCGGGTTAGGTTGCTCGCCCGCGTCATCTAAATAACGCCAATCATGAAATAAGTGCACCCCAAAACCATCACGAGTGACCTTTGATAAAAACTGCTTAGGGATAATTTGGTCGGTATCAATATTTGCGCTATCTATTGCAACCGCTAAGCCCGTATGTGCTGTAAAAGCTTGCATCTGTTTCTCCTAGTGGGTTGGCAGTTAATAAGGCTTACGAATATCAACAAAGTGACCGGCAATTGCAGCAGCTGCTGCCATCGCGGGGCTCACTAAGTGAGTTCGACTGCCACGCCCTTGGCGGCCTTCAAAGTTACGATTACTGGTAGATGCACAGCGATCGCCAGCCTCTAATCGGTCATCGTTCATCGCCAGACACATAGAGCAACCAGGCAAACGCCATTCAAAACCTGCTTCTAGGAATATCTTATCTAATCCTTCCGCTTCTGCTTGCAGCTTCACCTGTCCAGAACCTGGTACCACAATCGCGACAACACCTTCGGCTACTTTACGGTTTTTAGCATGATGGGCTGCAGCACGTAAATCTTCGATACGAGAGTTAGTACATGAACCAATAAAAACTTTGTTGATGGGAATATCAACCATGTTTGTGCCAGAAGTCAGTCCGATATATTCAAGCGCTTTTTCGATACTGCCACGCACGGTTGGATTCGACTCAGACTCAGGGCTAGGTACTTGTGCATCAATGGAAACCACTTGCCCTGGATTGGTGCCCCAGGTTAACTGAGGTGCAATATCTGCAGCTTCAAGTACCACTTCTGCATCAAAAGTTGCTTCAGCATCCGTTTTAAGCGCAGTCCAATCTGCTATAGCTTGGGTCCAATCTTCGCCTTTTGGAGAAAACTCACGACCTTCAAGATAATCAAATGTGGTTTGATCTGGTGCTACCATGCCGGCTTTAGCACCCATTTCAATGGCCATATTACACAAGGTCATACGACCTTCCATGGATAAGGCTTCAATGGCTTCACCGCAAAACTCAACTACGTAACCGGTACCGCCATCCATACCTAGACGGCCGATGATAGCCAATACGATATCTTTAGCCGTAATGCCTTCAGCAACATGTCCACGTACTTCAATCTTCATGTTTTTTGCTTTTAGCTGACGTAAAGTCTGGGTTGCTAAAACATGTTCAACTTCAGAGGTGCCAATCCCAAATGCTAACGCGCCAAATGCCCCGTGAGTTGCAGTATGTGAATCACCACAAACAATTACAGTACCTGGCAATGTAATACCAAGCTCAGGGCCCATTACATGCACAATACCTTGGTTAGGATGATGAATATCATATAGCTTTACGCCAAATTCTTTACAATTTTGCGCTAAGGTTTCCACCTGAATACGCGCCATTGGGCTCATAGCATCAAGGCTTGCACTCAATGTCGAAATATTATGATCCATGGTCGCAAAAGTTTTTTCAGGCGCACGTAATCTACGACCAGCTGTTTTCAAACCGCTAAATGCTTGCGGTGAAGTCACCTCATGCACTAAATGACGGTCAACATAAACTATTGGCGCCTCTGAATCAGGTGATGCGACAATATGTGCATCCCATACTTTTTCATATAACGTTCTTGCTGCCATTAGACACCTTCCTTAATAGCATTAGCGATATAGTCACCCATTTCACAGGTTGATTTCGCGTTATGACGCTCATCGCTACTTAATAGCTCACCAGTTAAGTAACCCGCTGACAAGGCTTTGCCTACTGCGCGCTCTATCGCGCTAGCGGCATCTTCAAGCTTTAAGCTGTGACGCAGTAATAGGGCTGCAGATAGAATTTGCGCCACAGGGTTAGCAATGCCTTGGCCTGCAATATCAGGCGCACTGCCACCAGCAGGTTCATACATACCAAAACCGCTGCTATTTAAGCTGGCTGACGATAATAGCCCCATTGAACCGGTTAACATGGCAATTTCGTCTGACACTATGTCACCAAATAGATTCGAACAAAGCATCACATCAAATTCATTCGGACGACGTAATAATTGCATTGTGGCATTGTCGATGTAGATATGTTCAAGCTCCACATCAGGGTAGTCTTTAGCGACTTCTTCAACCACTTCACGCCATAACACTGAACAGGCTAATACATTAGCTTTATCCACTGAAGTGACTTTTTTACTGCGACCTTGAGCCGACTGAAAAGCAATATGGGCAATACGCTGGATTTCTTTACGGCTGTAGCGCATGGTATCAAAGGCTTCTTCGTCTTGGCCTTCGCCTTGACGACCTTTTGGCTTACCAAAGTAAATACCACCAGTTAATTCACGTACACACAACACATCAAAGCCACGCGAAGAAATATCGCTACGCAGTGGTGACATATGTTCAAGACCAGCGTGTAATTTTGCTGGGCGTAAATTACAAAACAATTCAAAGTGACCGCGTAGCGGCAATAGTGCGCCACGTTCAGGTTGATCGTTCGGCGCTAAGTTTTCCCATTTAGGGCCACCCACGCTACCGAATAAAATCGCATCAGAGGCTTCACAACCTTTTAAAGTTGCATCAGGAAGTGGGCAACCATGGTTATCAATGGCAATACCACCCACATCGTACTCGGCATATTCAATGTCTAGATCAAATCGGGCTTCAACTTCATTTAGCACTTTACGTGCCTCAGCCATTACTTCTGGTCCAATACCATCACCGGCCAATACAGCTACTTGATAACTCATACTCCACCTAACTCCCTATCTTTATGAATTTGTTGTTTAAAATCGGCCACTTTATCTGCACGGTACGTTAGGTTCATCACATGAACTAACGCCTGAGCTGATGATTCGACAACATCAGTTGCCAAGCCGACACCATGGAATGTCTGCTGATTATATTCAGCAGTTATATCCACTTGGCCTAAGGCGTTTTGACCCTCACCTTTAGCGCTTAATTTATAATTGGTAATATTGATGCTACGACCCGTTGCACGGGCAATCGCATTGTATGCCGCATCAACTGGGCCATTACCCGTTGCCGCTTCAGTGATTTCTTTATCATCAACCACTATACGCACTGTGGCAGTGGCAACCCCTTCGGTTGAATCCGAATGCACCATTAGATGTTCTAATGAATAGTTATCATCATCCTGGGATTGCGCTTCAATAAACACTAATGCTTCAAGATCATAATCGAATACTTGGCCTTTCTTATCTGCCAATTTCAAGAACTGCTCATATAGGCTGTCCATATCATAATCAGTTTGTTTGTAGCCCATCTCTTCCATACGATGTTTAATAACGTGACGACCAGAACGTGAGGTCATATTCAAGTTATTACGATTAAGACCAATACTTTCTGGGGTCATAATCTCATAGGTATTTTTGGCTTTTAGCATGCCATCTTGATGAATACCTGATGAATGCGAAAATGCATTGGTACCGACTACCGCTTTGTTCGCTTGAATAGGCATATTACATAACTGGCTAACAAGCGATGAGGTACGGTGAATTTCTTTAGCATTGATGTTGTTTTCAAGCCCAAGCAAATTCTTGCGAGTGGCCAAAATCATCGCTATTTCTTCTAATGAACAGTTACCTGCACGCTCACCAATACCATTAACGGTACATTCAATTTGGCGGGCACCATGTTCAACAGCAGTAATAGAGTTGGCTACTGATAAACCTAAATCGTCATGACAATGAACTGAAATAACTGCTTGGTCGATATTCGGCACACGGTTGAATAGGGTTTGAATAATATTGCCAAACTCACTTGGTATTGTGTAACCCACCGTATCTGGGATATTAATGGTTCGAGCGCCAGCTTTAATGGCTTGTTCTACCATACGGCAAAGGTTATCCATCGGCGTACGCCCAGCATCTTCACAAGAGAACTCAACGTCATCAGTAAAACGACGAGCGTATTTAACGGCGTTTACAGCCATTTCTAATACATCATCAAATGAACGCTTTAATTTACTTTCAACGTGAATCGTTGAGGTTGAAATAAAGGTATGAATTCGAAATTGATCAGCAACAGATAATGCCTGTGCTGCGGCATCGATATCTTTTTCTAATGCACGAGATAAAGCGCACACTCGGCTATTCTTGATGGTTTTAGCAATGGTTTGAACTGACTGGAAATCACCAGGAGATGACACCGGAAAGCCTACTTCCATAACATCAACACCAAGACGTTCAAGAGCCAGTGCGATTTGCAGCTTTTCTTTCACCGTTAAACTTGCCGCTAACGCCTGCTCGCCGTCTCTCAATGTGGTATCAAATATTATGACTCTATCGGACATCTGTTTTCTCCATCGAATCTTGTTGTTCACGTTAAAGTTTGTTCGGTTTACTAATGATTTTTGAGGTAAGCCTCATTTGTTTCATTAGATTGTTTGTTTGGTATATAAAATTACTCTAGAGCAGAAACAAAAAACCCCGCGGCTATTAGCGCGGGGTTTGTGAATGCTAGTAAACTTATTTAGCCTGTAACACAAAGGACTCCGCGCAAATATTGCGTAAGAGAAGAAGGAGACCCAGTAAGATGTTACCGCTATAACTATTCATTTTAATTAACTAATTATTCTGTCATTAAATTTATGTATACCTACTTTTTATCCTGACCAGCTTGCTGTGTCAACCCCAATTTATTCATCTTTTGACCATAGGTTTGGCTTGAAAGTATTATTAAGACTTAGTTTACTAATGAAAATAAATGTCCACATGCCCGTACACTGCTGTTTACACGTAATTTGTCACTTTTTTTGGTTCATAAAAATATGCAAAAAATAACATGACTATTTCTCTAAATAATCTATGTCAAAACACGTTTTCGTTATATAAAAGATTAAATAGGATTAATGAGCTGTGCGTCTTTGAGTAAGTAGTCTAGGTATACGTGCGTTGTTTTATAATTAAAACAGCAATGGCTAACCCGTTAATGGTTAGCCATGTTTAACAATTAAGATATGGGATAGTGAGCTGCAATGAGAGAGAGATAAGTTGCGGGAACTAAAATAAATCACTAGTTCTCGATGAGGTACTGGCTTATTTCATCTAAAAAGTCGCCACCAAAACGGCTTAACTTGCGCTCACCAACACCATTTACAGCCAGCATTTCACCGGCACTGGTGGGCACCATTGCAGCCATTTCAGCTAACGTAGCATCGTTGAAAACAAGGTAAGGTGGCACATCATGTTTTTCTGCCAGTTCACGTCGTAATAGTTTCAGTCTGGCAAACAGTTTACGGTCATATTGCTGCGGAGCACGGGATGTAGAACTTTTACGTTTGGTGGCCACTAATTGAATTCTAGGCTCAGCCAGCTGCAAACTCGCCTCTCCTTTCAATATAGGTCTCGCAGATGCATTTAACTTTACCGAAGAGCCGCGGGTAATATCTTGGCTAGCCAAACCTAAATGAATAAGCTGCCTAATCACACTGAGCCAATATTCATGACTGTGCTCTTTACCAATACCCCAAGTCGATAACTTGTTATGGCCGCGATCCATCACATTGGCAGCTTTTGAGCCACGCAGCACATCAATGACCTGGTTTACCCCGAAATATTGATTAAGTCTAAAGATGCAAGACAGCACTTTTTTAGCATCTTCGCTGCCATCATAGCGCTTAGGGGGCTCGAGACAAATATCACAGTTACCACAAGGTTTTGAGCCACTTTCATCAAAGTAATGCAGCAATACTTGTCGACGGCAGGTTTGCGCTTCAGCAAAGGCTGCCATGGTATTCATTTTGTGTAATTCAACGTCTTGCTGTGGGCCAGGTTCTGATTGCTCAATTAAGTGCTTCACCCGGCCGATATCAGCAGGGTCAAACAACATATACGCTTCAGCATCTAAGCCATCACGACCTGCTCGCCCTGTTTCTTGGTAATAAGATTCAACGCTTTTAGGGATATCGTAGTGCACCACAAACCGAACATTAGACTTATTGATCCCCATGCCAAATGCCACTGTCGCAACCACGATATCGATTTTGTCTTTTAAAAACTTATCTTGAATATCACCGCGCTCTTTCTGCGTCATTCCAGCGTGATAAGCCGCCGCGCTAAATCCTTGCAGCTTTAAACGATCAGCAACTTCATCAACTCGACGACGGCTGCTGCAATAAATAATGCCATTACTGCCTTTTTGCAATTGTAAAAACTGCTTGAGCTGATTTGCCGCATTGAGTTTTTCAACCACTGTATAGCGAATATTAGGGCGATCAAAACTGGATAATAAACAAAAAGGACTGATTTGAAGGCGCTGACAAATACTTTCACGGGTAGCCTGATCTGCCGTAGCCGTTAATGCCATAAGCGGCACATAGGGGAACAACTGCTTTAATTGACCTAGTGCGGCATATTCAGGTCTAAAGTCATGACCCCACTGACTAATACAGTGAGCCTCATCAATCGCAAATAATGATATCTGCAATTCTTCCATTCGCTCAATAAAATCAGGCCGTAGCAAACGCTCTGGTGATACATAAAGCAGTTTAATCTCACCTTTATGTAAACGTTTTAAAATCTCAACGGTTTCATCACGTGGTAAAGAGGAATTCAAATAAGCGGCAGCAACACCTGACTGAGTCAAGCTATCAACTTGATCTTTCATCAATGAAATGAGCGGTGAAACTACAATGGTTAATCCTGGTAGAACCAAAGCCGGTAATTGATAACACATGCTCTTTCCGCCACCCGTTGGCATAATCACTAGCGTATCTTGGCCGTTTAGCGTCTGCTCGATAATCTCCCGCTGTCCTTCACGAAAATCACGATAACCAAAAATTTGCTGTAATTGCTGTCCAAGCACATCTTCAACAACAGGCGTTGCGGAATCTTGTGCTGGAATTTGAGTGTCTACATGGCTAGAAATAAGATTATCCATCAATAAGGCTTAAGATCTGATTGGGCATTTTAAAGCACTGCAGTGCATATGTCTGCAAACAAACCACAACAGCTCAAATATGCAGCGTTGATTTTATAAAGCTAATTAAGTTAGATTAAATACTCTACACCAACAATAAAATCAATAAGGCCAAATATGACTACGGATGTCCAACTGCAAGCATTGAAGCAAGTCGCTGAAATATTTGATCAACATGTGCCTTTTCATAATCTATTAGGTTTAGAAATTAAACACTACGATGAAAATGGTGTTGAGGTGATGATTAAAATGAAGCCTGAACTCATCGGTAATATTCATCAAAATATTTTACACGGCGGTGTGACAGCAACCTTACTCGATGTGGTTGGCGGCTTAACCTGTTTTGCTGGATTAGTCTCAAGCCGAGATGACTGGACAATCGAACAATTAGAGAAGCGACTCACTACGCTGGGCACTATTGATATGCGAGTGGATTTTTTACGCCCGGGTCGTGGTGAGATATTTACAGGAACTGGTTCAGTGATCCGCTCAGGCAACCGTGTTTCAGTCTGTCGTATGGAACTTCATAACGAAGAAGGCACCCATATCGCTTTCGGTACAGGCACTTATATGGTGGGTTAAAGCATAAATGAATATTTGATCTTCAAGCTTTCCATTTATCTCAATGATAACTGACGATAAACCACGAGAGATATCGGCCATTATCATGGGCTAAACCAAGTGAAATTCAGCCCTTATAAAGACAATTTCACTCACCGATTTCTCTCTTCTAAAAATGATTCAGTTAATTGCTTGAGTGATTAACTGAGGCAACCTACAATCGCCACCTCATTGACACACTCCTGTGGACGTTCATGCAAGCTCTTGAAACACGTAAAGGCATCATTCTCGCTATTTGTGCTTATTGCCTATGGGGAATTGCCCCCCTTTATTTTAAATTATTGGGTGATGTGTCTGCCTTTGAAATACTAGCGCATCGGGTTATTTGGTCATTTGTATTCATCATCATTTTGATGAAATTCATGGGCGGATTTTCACGTCTAATGCTTTTAGTCAAAAGACCTAAACAATTACTGGTATTGGCGGTTACTTCGGTTCTTATTGCCCTTAACTGGTTGATTTTTATTTGGGCAATTACCAATGACCGAATGCTAGATGCGAGTTTGGGTTATTTCATCAATCCGCTATTCAACGTATTGCTGGGGATGGTTTTCTTATCTGAACGCTTACGAAAATTACAATGGTTTGCGGTGACGCTGGCCTTTATCGGGGTCATGATTCAGCTAATCTCATTTGGATCGATCCCAATGGTGTCATTAGCGTTAGCCACATCATTTGGCTTTTACGGTTTGTTGCGCAAAAAAGTCAATATTGACGCTAAGGCCGGTATGTTGGTTGAAACAGCGGTTTTACTGCCCGTGGCATTAACCTATTTAGCACTGACCCTAGATACCGCTTCAGCAAATATGATGACTAACGATATAGAAATGAACTTAATGCTCATTGCTGCGGGAATCGTGACGACCATACCTCTACTGTGTTTTGCTGGGGCAGCGATACGAATTCCATTATCGATGCTCGGATTCTTCCAATATATTGGTCCCAGTATCATGTTTATTTTGGCAGTTTTTTTATACAACGAGCCCTTTGATGTTGAAAAAAGCATTACCTTTGGGTTTATTTGGAGCGCGTTAGTGGTCTTTACAGCCGACATGGCACTGCAACGTCGCCGTCGCATAAAACAAAGCTAGTTCCAGATTCGCGCTAACGGCCTAATTCCTGACTCGCTTTCTTAACTCGCTCAGGGCTGACTAACTGAAATCCCATCACTTCATCGCCGCAATCATTTTCATTGCGGCGCGTTTATCCTCCACGGTGAGTAACAACGTGTAACCTTTGTTCGTTGGTAACATCAATGCCTCGCGCCTTGTAAGCGATATTAGCGCCTTATCCCCGTTCTTAAGAGTAAACCACCCTAATGAGTATCCTGGTAGCCCTATGCCATTTGTACGCCACTGTGGGGCAAATTCAGAGTCAATGCTTACGTCGATGAACTGTGCTTGCTGCCAAAGTACTTCACTAGCGTGTAATTGTTGGCTATAAAGTGGAATTGATAATGTCACTTCAGGGACTTGGGGCGACACGGACGAAGAAGCCTGTTGAGTATCAACTTGGGTTATCGATAATTGGCTATTAGTGGTTTTATATAGTGTCCACAAGAACAACATAAATAAAAATAGAATGATGCCAAAGCTGACATACAAAGCATTACTTGGCAGCTTCTTAAACCAGATAAAAGCACTCAGTGCTAACAACCCCAGCAGCATACCCAAAAAACTGAACACGCCGTTACTGGTCAATCCTGCCAATTCCACTTCAATCATTTTCTATCCACTTATTTTTTGTTCTATGGTTCACATATTTAATGCTCAATCTATATCATACAGCCTACAACACATGACCAATAAAATTTCTGTCGCCTTCAATCATTACACTCACAAAAATGCCATCGTAAATAACAATTCACGATGGCATTATTTTAGTATTTATACTGAATAGCGTTTATAAATCTAACGCCAGAATTTTTGAGTTACGTTGGAAATTGTATAACTTCTTTTTCGCATTAGGCAGTTGCTCAACATCAACAATATTAAAGCCATGTTCCAAGAACCAATGGATACTGCGAGTCGTTAAAGCAAATAACCTTGAGTAACCTCTAACACGCGCCTGACCAATAATGTTATTGAGTAATACACTGCCTCTATCTGCATCACGATAATCTTGATGTACCACTAAGCAGGCAAATTCACCGGCATTATCTTCTTCAAAGGGATATAACGCTGCGCAACCAATGACAAGATTATCGCGTTCAATGAGCATGAATTGCTCAATTTCCATTTCTAACTGTTCACGGGAGCGACGAACCAAAACACCTTGCTCTTCCAATGGACGAATAAGGTTTAACACCCCGCCAATATCACCAATGTTGGCACGTCTTAATCGTTCTGCGCTCTCAGTAACGATTTGAGTGCCGATGCCTTCACGAGAAAACAGCTCTTGCAGTAAAGTGCCATCTTCTAAATAACTCACCAAATGACAACGCGGAATACCGTTACGACAAGCATCAATGCTGGCTTTTAAAAATGCCATGGTGCCGACGCAAGATTTACCTGCTAATGCCATTTCTTCCAAAATGGTTTGCGCGCCATTAGGCATTAGTTCAGCAATAACCTCGCCATCTTCACCTAAAATACCGTGAGTATTACTAAAACCAATTATCTTATCGGCTTTAAGCTTTATCGCCACTTGGGTCGCGACTTCTTCAGCTGTGAGGTTAAAACATTCACCCGTAACGGAAACAGCCATAGGCCCCATTACCACAATACAATTATTATCGAGCTGACGTTCAAGGCCTCGGGTATCAATACGGCGAACTTTACCAGTTAGACAAAAATCAACACCGTCGTCGATGCCTAATGGTTGTGCGATTACAAAATTACCGCTCACAAGATTAATCTGAGCATTTTGCATCGGCGTATTGCCAAGGCTCATAGAAAGTCTAGCTGTGATATCAAATTGCACTGAACCTGCAACTTGCTTAATCACTCTTAAGGAATCTTCGTCAGTAATACGCACACCGTTATGGTAGGTCGGCTCAATCCCTTCACGCTTCAGTGCATGATCAATCTGTGGTCTTGCGCCATAAACCAATACCACTTTAATCCCTAACGAGTGCAGCAAAGCTACATCGTTTAAAATGCCCCTAAATTGATTATGTAGCAAAGCTTCGCCGCCAAGCATGACAACAAAGGTCTTTCCGCGATGGTCGTTTACATATGGTGCTGAATGGCGGAAACCATCAACCAGCTCTGTGGTTCTTAAAGGCACATTAACCCCTAAACAAATAATCAATCAGAAATGTCAGTAATAAACTTACCAACAATATAATTACGCAATAATATTGCATTTAAATTCACTTTAAAAGCATTTTATTGCATTGGTAACACTTTTTTACTTTTAGCATCAAAGATTAAGCGTGAAAAACTTAAAAGGTAGCAGCGCTTTACAAAGATAAGTTTTAACTGCCAGTTATTTAAGGCGGCAATATAGAACCCATAAATGACAATATGAGGACGATAGAGCCTAATAATGGCGCTATAGCTGTAAAGTTTTGATTAAGGATACAAGAAGAAAATCATAACGGATTGAATAGGATGGTGCAGGGATCTGGATTACATTTATTTCAGGCAAAAAAAAGCCCCATATAGGGACTTTTTTAAAAGTAACAAAATCAATTACTTGATTTTAGCTTCTTTATACATAACGTGCTGACGAATAACTGGATCAAATTTCTTGATTTCCATTTTTTCAGGCATGTTACGCTTATTTTTTTCAGTAGTGTAGAAGTGACCAGTTTTAGCACTAGATACTAATTTGATCTTCTCACGATTACCTTTAGATTTAGCCATTTTCTATTATACCTTCTCGCCGCGGGCACGAAGTTCTTTAACAACAACTTCAATACCTTTTTTGTCGATGATACGGATACCTTTAGTAGATACACGTAGTTGCACGAAGCGTTTTTCTTCTTCTAACCAAAAACGGTGGTTTTGTAGGTTAGGTAAAAAACGACGACGAGTCGAATTTTTAGCGTGCGAACGGTTGTTACCAACCATAGGCTTCTTGCCAGTAACTTGGCATACTCTTGACATGTCAATCTTCTCCAAAAACAATTTTAAAACGCTCGAGCATTTATGTGCCTCGTGTGGCCGTCGCCCGAGGCACAAAGAGGGCGCATTTTATACACGATAACAAAACTAAGATCAAGCGTTGTTTAATTTATCCACCCACGTTCAGCAAAAGAAACTATCTCCTGATCGCCTACAACCATATGATCTAAAAGAGAAACATCGATTGTAGATAAGGCTTTTTTTAATCTGTCAGTAATTTGCCGATCTGCCTGACTTGGCTCTGCAATGCCAGACGGGTGATTATGACACACTATGACTGCCGCAGCTTTTTTTTCCAACACCAAGCTTACCACTTCACGTGGATAGACTGATGCTGAATTAATCGTTCCGCGGAATAATTCTACAAATTGTATCACTCTATGTTGGGTATCCAACAATAATAATGCAAACACTTCATAGGATCGGTCTGCCAATTGTCTCATTAAATAGTCCCGAGTTAAATCAGGATTTACCAAAATTTGCCCTCTACGCATATTTTCTTGCGAAATTCGCTTAGAAATCTCCGATGCAGCCTGTAATTGTGCATATTTTACCGGTCCAACACCTGATAATTGGCAAACTTGATCCAATGGCGCGCAAAATAATGCCCTTAATCCACCAAATTGGCTAATCATATCGCGAGCAAGATCCACAGCATTATGTCCGGCGATGCCATTTCTGAGTAAAACGGCTAATAATTCAGCATCAGATAAGTGCCCTGCACCAAGGTGTAATAACTTATCTCTTGGTCCTTCTCCCTCAGGCCAATCTTTAATCGCCATAAACACTCCTTGTTTATTGTCATCCATGAGAGTCCCACACATTATGTTGTGACACTTAGCACTTTATTATGGTCTATATTTTTAAATTCGGATCATCATCCTTAATGCAGTTTGTGATATCTTAGCCGCAATAACGCGATTAGCAGGATGAAGCTAAACATGCTGACAAATAAAAAAGTCCTTCTAGGCATTGGTGGTGGTATTGCTGCCTATAAAAGTGCTGATTTAATACGCCGTCTCAAAGAGCGCGGCGCTGATGTGCGTGTGGTAATGAGCCAAAGCGCAATGCAATTCATTACTCCACTGACGATTCAAGCCCTCTCTGGGCATCCTGTAGCCTCTGACTTGCTCGATCCAGCTGCTGAAGCGGCAATGGGCCATATTGAGCTAGCAAGATGGGCTGACGTGGTTATCGTTGCCCCTGCAACGGCTAATTTAATTGCCCGTATCAATGCAGGCATGGCGGATGAACTGTTAACCACAACGTGTCTTGCGACTGAAGCGCCAATTATTGTTTGCCCGGCAATGAACCAACAGATGTATCGCAACCTCGCAACCCAAGAAAACATTGCCAACATCAAACGTAAAGGCATTACCGTATGGGGACCTGCTAGCGGTGATCAAGCCTGTGGCGAAGTCGGCCCTGGTCGTATGCAAGAACCGTTGCACATTGCAGAGCAATTAGTCGCATTATTTTCTCCTGCAGAGAAACCTTTAGCCGGTTACAAACTTATTCTCACAGCGGGTCCGACCCGAGAAGCCATTGATCCAGTGAGATATATTTCAAACCATAGCTCTGGGAAAATGGGCTTTTCATTAGCCACTGCAGCAACCGAAATGGGCGCTGAAGTGACGTTAGTGAGCGGTCCGGTAAATCTAGCAACACCAACAGGTGTAACGCGGATAGATGTAGAATCAGCTCAAGACATGCTTGATGCGGTGATGGGAAATGTTGAAGGGCAAGATATCTTTATCGGCTGCGCGGCTGTAGCAGATTATCGAATTGCAGAAGTCGCTGAGTCAAAAATCAAAAAGTCAGCTGAAAATATGCAGCTTGCACTCGTACGTAACCCTGATATCTTAGCCAGCGTTTCAGCATTGAAAGAAAGACCTTTTACTATAGGTTTTGCTGCTGAGACCGATAACGTAGAAGAATATGCACGCGGTAAGCTTGAGCGTAAAAAGTTGGACTTAATTGCTGCGAACGACGTATCAATTGAAGGGCTTGGATTTAACGCCGATGCCAATGCACTGCAAGTGTTCTGGAAAGACGGGAATGAACAACTACCCGCCACAGACAAGCTGACACTGGCAAAACAATTACTCACCTTGATAGCGGCAAGAATTAAAACATCATGAAAACACCCGTAGAACTTAAACTACTCGACTCACGCATTGGCAGTGAGTTTCCATTACCCGCTTATGCTACCCCAGGTAGTGCAGGTATGGATTTACGCGCCATGATTGATACCACTATGGTCATTGAGCCAGGTGAAACAGTATTAATTCCTACTGGCATCGCTGTCCATGTGGCCGATCCAAGCTTAGCTGCGGTAATTTTACCGCGCTCAGGTCTTGGTCATAAGCATGGCATTGTATTAGGCAATTTGGTCGGTTTAATTGACTCTGATTATCAAGGACCTTTAATGGTCTCTTGCTGGAATCGCAGTAATGAAGCTTACACTATTGAAATTGGCGATCGTTTAGCACAGTTAGTTTTTGTCCCTGTTGTTCAGGCACAGTTTACCTTAGTTGATGAGTTTGATACCTCAGAACGTGGTGAAGGCGGATTTGGTCATTCAGGCACCAAATAACCTTTACAAGTAGTCACAATCCTAGGAATAAAAAATGGCGACAAGCCCAAAAATAAATCGTCGTGAGCACATTTTACAGTGCCTTGCGCACATGCTGGAAACCAGCCCTGGCCAACGTATTACCACTGCTAAATTGGCAGCGGAAGTGGGTGTTTCTGAAGCGGCGTTATATCGCCACTTCCCAAGTAAAGCAAGAATGTTTGAAGGTTTAATCGAGTTTATCGAAGATGCGATATTATCGCGCTTAAACATCATTATGGATGACGAGAAAGACACCATGAAACGTTGCGAGTTAGTACTGCAACTTATACTGGTATTCTCAGAACGTAATCCAGGTATTTCACGCGTATTGAATGGTGATGCCCTGCTCGGTGAAAATGAACGCCTTCGCAGTCGGATTAGCGCATTATTTGCTAAGATTGAAACCCAGCTAAAACAAATTCTTCGTGAGAAAACCTTACGTGAAGGACAAGGCTTTAATCTTGACGAAGCCATCCTAGCTAACCTGCTACTTGCTGTAGCCGAAGGCAGAATCGCCCAATTTGTACGTAGTGAATTCAAACAAAAGCCAACCGAACACTTCGATGAACAGTGGCAGTTTATTCAGCAGCAATTGCTAAGAAGTTAATCAAATTTTAAAACGCACCAAGGTGCGTTTTTTATTATTTTTAATTGTATAAATTGCCCAAATATCGTACTTTATGATGACAAATTACAACTAATCGATAGAAGTCGATAGATTTACCCAAAAATATACAAGGATGTTTATGAAATGCACTGCCGTTCTTGTCGGTTGCTTACTGACTTTCACTCCCCAATTTGTTAATGCTACTTCGTTATCCCACTCTGACCTCTTTAGTCGAGGCGCTGAATATACCGATGTCAAAATTTCACCTGAAGGCGAGTATCTCAGTGCCTTAACGACCCATGATGGTAAAAAAACGTTAATTATTTTAGAAACCGAATCCCTAAAAATGATCAATGCACTTAAATTTCCAGGCAATGCTGAAGTCGGAAATTATGAATGGGTTAGCGAAGATAGAATTGTATTACAAAAGGTATATTTAAAAGGGTGGAGTGATGTACCACAATATTATGGCGAACTCATGGCCATCAATGCTGATGGTTCAAGACAGAAGTACTTATTTGGTTATAACAGTGGCGAGCAGCAAACAGGTTCATTAATTAAAAAGAACACGGCTATCCGAGCCACAGCATATATCTTAGACCCGTTACCCGAAGATGATAAGTACATGTTAGTGAATGCCATACCTTGGGGCAGTGCTGCCTCATTAGGAAATGATAGTTTGCAACACGTATATAGAGTCAATATCAAAAGCGGAGTCAGAAGAAAAGTCACAACATCACCCATTGGTAATCCTAGATTCCTAACTAATAATGAGGGTGAAGTAAAATTCGTTGCCGGTTTGAACAAGAAAAACAAATTGCAAACATTCTACCGACAAGATGGTGATTGGGTTAATACCAATGATCTTAATATCAACTTAACTGATTTTAATCCGATTTCATTTGCTGACAAACCTAATACTATTTATGCCGCCGCGCGAGAAAATAATCAAACAGCAAGTATCTATAAAATTAACTTGATCAGCGGGGGCAAAGAAAAAATCATTCAAGATGAAAATGTGGATCCTAGTAACTTGTGGATTAACAAAAAATCTAAGCAACTTTATGCTGTAGAATTTGATAGCGGCTACCCATCATACGCATTCGTCGATCAAAAAGATGGTCATACTAAGTTACTCAAACAACTCATTGCATCCCTTCCTGGTCATCAAGTACAAATCATTAGTGAAACGACTGATGCGAATCTATTTGTCGTTAAAGCTTTTAACGATAGGAACCCAGGCGATTATTACCTTTTTGATGCTGAAAAAGTCAAACTGGTATATCTAGCATCTGAAAAAAGTTGGTTGGACCCTGAGATTATGGCTGAGGTCAAACCAATAAGTTTCACCAGTCGTGATGGAAAAGTTATTTCCGGCTATCTCACCTTACCTGAAGGTAAAGAGTCAAAGAGTCTCCCTCTCATTGTTAACCCTCATGGTGGTCCACACTATATTCGTGACAGGTGGGTATTTGATCCACAAAACCAATTACTTGCTAGCCAAGGCTTTGCTGTCCTGCAAGTTAACTTCCGAGGCTCTGGTGGCTACGGTGAGCAATTCCAAAAAGATGGTTATCAAAAGTGGGGAACTGATGTTCAATACGATATTATTGATGGCACCAAATATGTAATTGAACAAGGCTTTGCTGATAAGGATAGAATCTGTATTGTTGGTGGCAGCTTTGGTGGCTATAGTGCACTTCAAAGTGCCATTATTGAACCTGACTTGTTTAAATGTGCGATTGGTTTTGCTGGTGTATACGATTTAGAAATGATGTTTGAAGAAGGCGACATACAGCAATCTAGAAGTGGTACTGCCTATTTAAAACAAGTGCTTGGAGAGAGTAGCCAACAACTCAAAGCTATGTCACCCGCCTTTAATACCGATAAGCTCAAAGCCAGCTTACTACTGGTTCATGGCGGCAATGATGAGCGCGCCCCCATTGAACAATTAGAATCATTAGAAAAAGATTTAAATAAACACAAACACCCCTATGAAAAACTGATCATGGACGATGAAGGACATGGTTTTTATAACGATACCCATAGAGCCAAGTACTACGATAAAATGCTGAGTTTTTTGAAAGAGAATCTTAAGCTGTAATACTGCTCAGTAAACCTATTATATAGCTGGTACTTTAACTAAAAGTATCGGCTTTTCTATTTTCAGCGACGTGACGAAATCACCTCAAAAGAGCCTATCTTAGACTTACTTATAATCAAAGCGAATAATCCCTTCCCCCTCCGATACAACTCATGTAAATAGAAAAAACCTATTTATCAGATAAATAAGTCAACAATTTAACATTGATAAAATCTATATTAGATCCTCGTGAATATTGACAGAATTAGTAAACCGCACTAGGTTACTTATTGTGCAAATTAGTTTTGTTTTGCAATTTATGTTCTTTTGAAATGATGCTTCACTGTATTCATCCTCAACAATTTGCTTATTATTCATTTAGAAATGGAGTTTAAAATGAAGCCAATTTTATCGTTAGTATTTTTAGCTACTTTAAGTACATCTGCAATTGCAACAACTGCGACTGAAGTACAAGCACCTGCAGCAGCTCAACAAAATCATACCATCTCAAATATCCAATATTCCCCGAGCGGGAAGTTTGTTAGCCAAGTTGTCACTAAAGATAATAAGAAAGTATTGATCGTACTGGACGCTGCTGATAAGTCATTTGTACATGTGATTAATTTTAAAGCTAATGAGCAGATAGGAAATTATGCATGGGCAAACGATTTCCGTCTTGTTTTTGAAAAGGTTTATACAAAGGATTGGAGTGATACACCTTTCTATTACGGCCAACTTTATGCAATAAATGCTGATGGAACAAATTCAGTAGCGTTAATTGGATACAACACAGATGTCGACATTAATACCAAAGTGAAAATGCACTCAAGAGTCCGTAGCAGCGAACCATTGCAGGCGACGTCATTTATTCTTGATCCACTGGTCAATAATGAAGACAAGATTTTAGTTCGCAGCATACCTTGGGGAAATGCTGATAAAGTGGATTTTACTAAGTCACAAGATATCTATGAAATCGATATCTATAAAGGGCTTAGAAAAAAAATCATGACTGTTGAGCCTACTACACCACTTGCAATTGTTGAAGCAAGCGATGGCCAATTCAATATTTCTAAAAGCAATATTACCAACCTTACCGATTACCAAATCTCGAAAAGTATTGCTGTTGTTGTAACAACACCAGCTAATCCAAGATTTATTCAAAACGGTAAGTCATTTACTGCTAATAACAGCCAAGATTAGTGAGTAAAAAAGCACGGTGAGCATGTATATAGAATTAAATTCACTGTGTTATTAATCCATTTCAAAACTTAGTTTCAATTGCTTAACGCAACAAAAGCCGATACCTGACTAAAAAGGTCGGCTTTTTTTATGTCAGTAATATTAATTTGACCTAAATCACGTTATTATCCCGTCCCTAGTCTTTTTGGCACCTTATTCAGCGTTAAAAGTACCAAGAAGATTTATAGCATACACTCAATTAAGTAATCGTGATTACCCCTGTGGATGGAGGATAAGATGGCACTAAGTGAAGCCGCGTTAAAAGTTCAAGCAGCACTTACTGAGCAAGGGCTTGAAACACCTATGTTGCCTCAAAATCGCACACCAGAAGAGCGTAAAGAGAAAATTGAGCATCACATGAAAGAAGTCCTGACATTAATGTCGTTGGATTTATCAGACGATAGCTTAATGGACACACCACGCCGCATTGCAAAAATGTATGTTGATGAGATTTTCTCAGGGCTTGATTATCAAAACTTCCCTAAAATCACTGTCATCGATAACAAGATGGGCGTTGATGAAATGGTGCGAGTGCAAGATATCAGCCTCACCAGTACCTGTGAGCACCATTTAGTGACTATTGATGGTTTTGCCACTGTCGCTTATTTACCGCGCACCAAAATTATCGGTTTATCGAAGATTAACCGCATAGTGCGATTTTTCGCTCAACGTCCACAAGTGCAAGAAAGACTGACTCAGCAAGTGTTAGTCGCATTACAAACCTTGCTTGAAACCAAAGATGTTGCGGTAAAAATGGATGCGGTACATTACTGCGTAAAATCCCGTGGCGTAATGGACTCAACCAGTTCAACCACCACGACAGCTTTAGGTGGGGTGTTCAAATCAAATCCTGCTACCCGCGCTGAGTTTTTACATCAGTCAAAGTGCTAATTAAATACTATTGATTAGAAGATGGTAATTGCACAAGCAGACACAAAAAAGCCAGACATCATGTCTGGCTTTTGCTTTTCTAGCTTATCTAACAAAGCGGATTAAATACCGTATTGCTCGCGATAAGCGCTAACCGAGGCTAATTCAGTTTCCATTCCTGACTTCTCAGAAAGGTAGTTAATCAAATCACCCAGTTTGATGATTGAAACTATCGCGCAGCCAAAGTCACGTTCAACTTCTTGAATTGCAGATAACTCGCCTTGGCCTTTTTCTTGTCTATCTAAGGCAATCAATACGCCTGCAAGGCTTGCATCATGTGCAGCAATGATTTCCATTGATTCACGAATTGCGGTGCCCGCAGTAATCACGTCATCAACTAACATCACTTTGCCTGTCAGTTCGCTACCCACTAATGAACCGCCTTCGCCGTGTTCTTTCTTTTCTTTACGGTTAAAGCAGTAAGGTACATCTCTGTCGTGATGATCACATAAGGCTACAACTGTCGTTGTAGCAATAGGAATGCCTTTATAAGCAGGACCGAACACTAAATCGTAATCGATACCAGAATCAACTAATGCAGCAGCATAAAAGCGACCAAGACGTGCTAAATCACGACCCGTATTGAATAAACCCGCATTAAAAAAGTATGGGCTTGTACGGCCTGATTTCAGGGTAAACTCACCAAATCGTAATACCTGACGCTCAAGAGCAAATTCAATAAACTCACGTTGATATGCTTTCACATTATCTCCTTAACACTGTTATCTTTTTTGTAGGATACATTTTAAAAAAGGGCCCGTATGGGCCCTTAATTCAAATCAATTTTTAGCTTAACGCTGCTTTCTGAATGTCCACGATTTCGCGGATGCCGTGCTTGGCTAACTCAAGTAAGCTTAATAGCTCTTCGTGGCTGAACGGTTCGCCTTCGGCAGTACCTTGGATCTCAATCATCTTACCGGTTTCTGTCATCACTACGTTCATGTCAGTTTCAGCAGCGCTATCTTCGATATATTCTAAATCGCAGATTGGCTCACCTTTATAGATACCAACACTAACAGCAGCAATAAGGAACTTAAGTGGGTTAGTTTTTAAAATACCTTTGCCACGAGCCCAGTTCAGCGCGTCAACTAATGCAACACAAGCACCAGTAATAGCAGCAGTACGTGTACCGCCGTCAGCTTGAATAACGTCACAATCGATAACGATAGTGTTTTCACCCAGTGCTTTCATATCAACAGCAGCACGTAAAGAGCGACCGATTAAACGTTGGATTTCTTGAGTACGACCAGATTGCTTACCACGAGCAGCTTCACGTTGCATACGGCTATGGGTCGAACGCGGTAGCATACCGTATTCAGCAGTTACCCAACCTTGGCCTTGGCCTTTAAGAAAACGTGGTACGCCTTCTTCAAAGCTCGCAGTACATAAAACTTTTGTGTCACCAAATTCAACCAACACCGAACCTTCAGCGTGAGCTGTAAATTGACGAGTAATCGTAACTGGACGAGATTGTGCAGGTGTTCTGTCGCTTGGACGCATATGAATTTCCTATTATGTGAATTCGATGACTAAAGTTCTAAGTAAATAGCTGTTTTAAGCCAATAGCCGTTTTAAGCCAATAGCTTTGTGCACATAAATTTCGTGCATATTTGGGAGCACATTATAGTGACTTGTTTGAATTGATGCCACGCTAAACAAAACCCTTATTGGTTTTTTATTAACAAAACGGCACACTGAGGGATTAAATACCCTCTAAATGATGTGAAACATATGAAAATTGCCATCTTTGGTGCAGGTTCAACAGGATGTTACTTAGCAGGTGAGCTCAAGCTCGCCAATCTTGATGTCAGTATTATTTGTCGGCCAAGGATCAAAACCAGCATTACTGATAATGGCGGTATTCGCCTCACTGATTATCAAGGTTTAGAGCAACGGGTCATGCCTGACGCACTCATTACCGATGTAAATGAACTCAGTTGCCTAAATGATGTTGAGAAAGGCTCTAATCACAGCAGTCCAATTTTCGAGGTTATTTTTGTCACGCTAAAATGTCATCAATTACCGAATATCATCGATGACTTACTGGCTATTTCAGATGAAAATAGTGCCATTATTTTAATGCAAAATGGTATCGGCAGCCTTGAGATTTTTGAGCAAGCATTAGCTAAAACCAAAGCCACAAGACAAGTCTATCAAGGCATCACCACTTTTAATGTACTGCAACAAGATAACGCCACTTTCCATAAAGGCACTGAAGGCGGATTTATATTCGAATCTTGCCCGCAAACTAAAGCTATTGAAACAGCCATTGAAGCAGCTTTTGTCACTAACACGGACACAGCTACCAGTAATACTGGAACTAATATCAGCTGCACCCTAGCAAGCGATATGACCACTATCATTAACGGCAAGTTACTCCTCAACCTCAACAATGCATTGAACGCCATCTGTGACGTACCAATCAAACAGCAGTTCACTCAGCGTAAGACCAGAAAGCTGCTAGCAATGGCGATGAAAGAATGGCTCAACGTTTGTAAACAAGCAAAGCACCCCTTAGCCCAATTTACCAAAGTAAAACCCGCCTTGTTGCCACTGATACTCTCAATGCCTGATATTTTATTTACGATATTAGCAAAGCAGATGCTAGCGATAGACCCTCATGCACGCTCATCAATGTGGCAAGACATTCAAGCAAAGCGGCCAACTGAAGTTGATTTCCTCAATGGCGCAGTGGTTAAACTGGGGCTAAAACATCAAGTGGCAACGCCAGTAAACAGCGCAATAGTCGAAGGGATAAAACAACTAGAACAAGGCGAGACAGTCAGCATCGATGACATTTACCGCATGATTCGAGCTTAGTTAGCGCTAGCACTAATATAAGTACTTTTATTTAAACCAGCGCTAATACTCGCTCTAACATTAGTACTAACCACAGACAAAAAAGCCGAGTGAGTTACTGCATCCAGTAATTCACTCGGCTTTTTCAGTTTTTAAATGTCTTAAAACAGTCTGACTAAATCTACTTAGTCTTTTTAATCTACTTAGTCTTTTTAATCATCGGCAAAACTAACAACGCCACGCCCACCACTAAAAACGGAATACTCAATAACTGCCCTGCACTCATTGTCCACTCAGTAGCGTAAGCAGCCTGCTTAACCTTGACCATTTCGATGGCCCAACGTGCACTGAATACACTACACAAGAACAAGCCAAAGATAACACCGTGCTTTTCTTTAAGGTTAGTGAATTTATACACCGCGTATAAGGCTATAAAGATAACAAGGTAGCTAAATGCTTCATATAATTGCGCCGGATGACGAGGCAACATATCAATACGTTCAAAAATAATGCCCCATGGCTTAGTCGTCGGTAAGCCCAAAATTTCTGAGTTAGCAAAGTTAGCCATACGCACAAAGAAACCAAATATCGCTGTAGCAATGGCTAAGCGGTCAAGTAAAAACAAGAACGGCATATCGGTTTTACGCTTGTAATAATACAGCGCTAAAATGGCACCTAAACCGCCACCATGGCTGGCAAGTCCACCTTCCCAAATCGCCAAAATCTTCAGCGGGTTGGCAAAATAGTAACTCGGATCGTAAAAGAAGCAATGGGCTAAACGTGCGCCGACAATGATGCCCACCACACAATAAATAAGTAAGTTATCTAAAGACTCAACATCTAAGCCTTCTTTTTTGTACATGCGCTTCATGACCTGAAAACCACTACCAATAGCCAACGCAAACAAAGCACCGTACCAATGTACTTTAAGACCCATAAATGAAATTAATACTGGGTCGAGATTCCACACAAAATGGTCCAATTGACTACTCCAAAATTTAAAAACGGCTACGGCCAACAGGCACAAGCAAATAACTGAGGCTTACTATAAACAATTCATCAGCTTAATTCGATGACAATGGTTACACTGACAGGTTATTTTCATTAACTGCAAAGCATCGATTTCTATATATCTGTAGCTTGTGACCCATAAACGCGGCTTAAGTTGCAAAAATAGCGCAAAACCGACGGTATAAGCTTTTGTAAACTTTGACCTTCACAACCAGCAGACTATAATCGACACACTATTACGCTGCTAATTAATCAGGGTTCACAATGATCCAAAGTATGACCGCCTACGCTCGTATCGAGCACAAAGCCGATTGGGGCACTGCCTCGTGGGAACTTCGCTCAGTCAATCAACGTTACTTGGAAACCTACTTACGGTTACCAGAACAAATGCGAAGCCTAGAGCCAGTATTGCGTGATCGCCTACGTAAGCGATTAAACCGCGGCAAGGTTGAGGTCAACTTACGTTATGAACTTTCTGAGTCTGGCAGCAGTGAAATGCGCCTAAACCAAGACTTAGCCAAGCAACTACTTAATGCTGCTGATTGGTTAAAGAAAGAATCTAGCCATGGCGAACTAAACTTAGCAGACATTCTACGCTGGCCTGGTGTTATGGCTGGTGCCGAGCAAGACATGGGCGACATCAACAAAGACTTATTAGTCGCTTTTGATGGCGCAGTAGCGCAATTTATCGAAGCCCGTGGCCGTGAAGGCGAAGCAATCAATACCATGCTACAAACCCGCTTAGACCAAATTGTTGAGCAAGTTGCAGTAGTGCGTGAGCACATGCCAGCCATCATGCAATGGCAACGTGACAAGCTAACCAACCGTTTAGCAGAAATCACTGGCGAACTTGATCCAGCGCGTATGGAGCAAGAAATGGTGCTACTTGCACAAAAGATGGATGTAGCTGAAGAAATGGATCGCCTTGACGCACACGTTGCAGAAACGCGCTTAATCCTCAAAAAAGGTGGCGCACAAGGCCGCCGCTTAGATTTCATGATGCAAGAATTCAACCGTGAGTCTAACACCCTAGCCTCTAAATCAATCAGTGCAGAAGTCACTGCTGCTGCGGTAGAACTTAAAGTATTGATCGAGCAAATGCGCGAACAAATTCAAAACGTTGAGTAATGAGTTTATTTACACTCTGACGCTAACAAAGCCCAGCTAAATGCTGGGCTTTTTAATTTTGATACATCAACCTAAAAGCTTTTACCAAGTTTCATCAAGCTCAGCATACAGCTGAAGCTCACCTGTAATATCATTCCAGTGTTTAACCTCTTTAAGGTATTCCGCTTTAGTCAGTTTAAACTTAAAGTGTTCTTCGTAAGGTAGCCTGATTTCACTTTCAAGCTTTGTTGGTTCGCCTGAAAATTCAAATAACCAATATAGCCGTTCATCTGTACTGGCTTTACCCGTTAGTTGTTCGTCAATGCTATGCCTTGGCATCAGCTTTACATTTGCTACACGGTAAAGGTATTTGCCTACCTGAACCGAATCACAATCTTCATTACGAACCGTTACGATAAGATACCGAATCTCCCGAATGATATTACGATGAATATTCTGACGATTGGTTCCTAGCAATTGAGTGTGGTACCCCTGTAACTTTCCTTGTCTCGCATGCTCTAAATATTGTTCTGCACGGCTTATCTCATTAAGCGGTGCCACCATAGTCAAACCCATATGGCGAATCGCATTTTGCCCATAAGGAGAGATTCGAGCAGCATCTTCAACAAAGTAATAATCATGACTACGAACGGGAGACTCATCTGAAATCACACCTAGTTTCTGCTCAAGATAATCTTGCAACCATAGCCGGTGACTTTGCTGGTCTGCATTACTAGGCAATAAAGCAAACGCGCCGATACCAACTTGTTCAATGGCATCTTGATAGGGGTTATTGCAGTTAGTTTGATCACAAAATCCGGGATATAAAGCAAAGGCTCCCATTACGGGACGGCTCTTAATTGGCGCTTCATTTGTTATTTTCTGCTGATGAATAATTGCATCTCGATAACGGTGCATCTGATTAATGGCATCTTCAGGTACTGCGTCTTTATCATTAATTTGAGCATTATCGATACGGTATTTAGCATCAAATATAATGAAAAACGATTCCTGATTTTTCAGTGTTACTTGCAACACAATATCAGGGCGTTGATTTGCCAGCCAAGTGCGATTTTCAGCCTCGTGATTAGGGGAAAAGGTAGGTTCATGTGCAAGCTTTATCACCACCCCATCACTGCGATAATATTCAAAAGCCGCCGCCATACCATTTTTGCTAAAGTGTTTTTCAAACTGCACTTGCTTTAACTGAGCTAGCTCTCGTTTTTGCTCTTTAAAGCCAAGGCTTTTGATTACCTCCATGACCTCAACAAAGCACCAAATTTCATATAGCTCTGCCACTGACTTAATGGAAATATCAGCATGCCCCCCCGCCTTATTAAGGTAGAATTTTAATTGTTGCCATACTTTGTAAACCTTGGCGTAACCGTTACCTTGTTGCAGCACCTTAGAGTCACTATTTAGCCCACTAAAACTTCCAACTTCTCGCCAGAGTTGTTGCTTCGTCATCTTGCTAAATACTCTTTGCCAAGTTTTTAGCTTATCGATAAAAGAATCTGATACCTTTGCCTGTTCTTTAGCATCAATCTCAATGATAAAGCCTTTCAAAGTATCATTAATCCGATTGATCACCATTTTAATAAAACGGTTTTCAGGAGTGTCTATATGGAGCTTTTTATAACTAACACTAATACGTGGGTTAGCAATGCCACTCTCAATGAGTTGTAGTGCCTTTTCAATTTGTCTTGGCTTTTGCTGCTTACTAATGCGATCTAGCTTTTGCTGCTTAGTAAATGACTGCAATCGGTTGTGAGGGGAATTAATTATCTGCTTAACGCCACGCTCTAATTCCGCCACTAACCTTTCAAATTGGGCTAACCAAAACAGTTCAAACTTGTCAGTGTTTCTGCTTGATTTAGTGACCTGTTGAGTGGTTTTACTAATTAAACTGTAGCGCCATAGTGGGTAAACTTTATCAATGGCTAGATTAATAAGGTTAAGGTCTTGCTCCATCACCATCTTAGTCGCAAAAATATTAAAATTAATATTAGCCGAGCAAAGCTTGCCATCAATTTGATATTCAACTTTAAAACCACAACGGCCAACATCATTACCAAAATTGAGCGCAGCTTGAAGCACATTGCCTTTGCGGTTTAAGTGGAAAGCCCCCTCAATTAATCGATGCTTATGATTTACAATCGCAGAGTTTTTAGTAACCGCTGGCTCAAACTCAATTTCAAACCAGTATTGGCGATTTTCAAAAAAGAACGGACTATCTAAAGGCAACCCATCATCAAATGTGGCCGTAACATCATCCGCCAAGACTGCAATAACATCCCCTGATGGCAATGCAACACTGCGCTGCGAATAAGTATGTGCCAGTTTTTTTAATGGACTCGCGATATCATCGCAACTTACATAAACAATAAAGTCTGGATGATTAAGCTTGATGGTCGCGCGTTTACGGTTTGTCATTGCTTCGACTATTCCTACTACGCTGTTATGGCCAGAATGAAGTAAAACCGCTATCTAACTTAGTTTGCATACTCTCAAGTTTAATCTTTGAGCGACACTTAACTTTAATCACACTATCATCTGAGCCTATAGATTGACGCAGTAAGTCGACACGATCTTTTTCCCAAATACTTTCAAGCTCATTGGCTATCACGTCTTTAAGACTTTGAAGTAATGCCTCACCTTTAAGCGTCTGTAATTTATCTTCATCACCTTCGATACGAGGCAGCACTTTACACATCAAAAAGTCATCAAAAACTGCCGCTAACTGTTCATCATTTTCAGGAGCAAAACTAATCACTGATAAACACAGTTCGTTAAAGGCGCGAAATGCCAATTCAAAAGGCGTACCTTGCAGTACGGCATTAATGGTCTTAAAGAAAGCGGTAGTCTTTTGGGCTTTGGGGTCGGCCGCTACCGATGAAAACTGCTCAAATTTAGCTTGGCTATATGTTGGGTAACTGAGTCTTTTCGGTTCAAATTTAGCCTCAAAAAACTCATCAATGTTATTCGGGAAAAACTCACCAAAATCGAACGTCAGCGCACGGTCAATCACTTTGCGAGAGAAACCATGGGTGGTTTCATCCATATTCACAGTGCCAGCAACAATTAAATTAAATGGAATGCTAATGCCGTGAGCTAAGAAGTAGTCCCAAATATCCTTATCTCTATCTTTGCTGAGATCAAAACCTAGGTCTTTCGCTAACAGGGTTGAAGGTTTCTCACTTTCGTCACTAGTTTTGCCGAAAGCATCAGCATCTAGAGAGCTAAATACCTCTCCTTTTATAAGCGGATCACACTCATAAACATAACTTAACTCAGATTCTTTTAATTTTTCCGGTGCATTCCAGCAGCGCGTTTCCAATACCGATAAATAATCTGCAAAGTATTGTTCAACAGGTGCAAGGTTCATCTCATCTAAACACAGCCAAAAAGGACGAATTTTAGCTAATTCATGGCCGCGCCAGTCGAGCGCTACTCCGTTGCTGTCTCGTTCAATTTTTTCAATAATTTCGCACCAAGCTTTCACAATAAAGCGCAACACATCGGTGGCAACATACTGAGGTTTAACACCTAACCTCGAAACATAACCGAGTAAATCGCTGGGTTCGTGCCAATCAGGACGCACCGAGGTCAAACAATAGGTTTCAGTTAAAGAGCCAGTGGCTTTGGCTTGCTCACGCACAAAGCGAGTTTTACCAGTACCAGAAATACCAGCGAGGAGTAGGAAGGGTTTCGGTAACTTATTAGTTAAAAGCTCCTTTTCTAGACAAGATAACAAAGTAAACTCATTATCTTTTTTAAGGACCTGATACTGCGGGAAATGTGCTTGCAGAAAAAGCTTTAAACTTTCAAAACTCAGTCCTTTCCTCTCATCGCCATACCACTGCGTACTTACATAAATATAACTAGACCCTAGAACTAAAGGTTTAGTGAAAAAGCGTAAAGTGTTAGCTTCGCCTGTTGATAAATCATTCTCTTGAAGCAGTGTCTCTGAAAGCATGAAAACTTTTGGTAGAAAAGGTAGATCTACCTTATTGTCAATTCCTTTTGGGCACATTATCGCTTCTATGTCAGCTAAATGCTCACCAAAAAGAATTGAGAACACTTGATATGCAAAATCTCTAATCTTGGTAAGTGTTATCTTCTCTCTTTTAGCTGGACTCACGATTGAAATATTAGAAGAAGGTGTATATTGAGCTATAAGCACAGCTAAACGTGCAATCGCTTTATCTATTGAATCTAAAGATAAATCGATACTATTATCATTAAAATCTGTTTCTTGCTCATCATTTGCCCAGCTAATAATCTTAGACAACGTTGTAAAGCATGGTTTTGTTTGCACTGTAATCATCGAGTTAAGGACTAGATCTTGAAAATACTGAGACCCAGCGTCTCGCCAATCCTTCTCCACATAACTAGTCAAACCTGAGAAATGAGCTAAATTGCTCTTAATATCATTCAAACCTTGCACAAGTGAAGATAAAGAGACTGTAAACTCTTTAACTCCTCCTCTCGCTCCACTGTTCCTAAAGTTAATAAACCCTCCTTCAGTACCGAGCTCACACGCAAACTTCGAAGATAATTCTGTCGACTTTAAATATGTATTGAAATCTTTCAATTAATTACTCCATTAATTTCTTAACTTGACATGCTAAAGCATGAATCACAGGTACAGAGACACTATTTCCAAACTGCTTATAAGCTTGAGTTTTTGATGCGCTAAATACAAACTCTTCAGGAAAACCTTGCAGCCTAGCGGCTTCTCTTGGACTAATTTTTCTAGGGTTCTTCCCTTCTTGAGCTAACAAGATTTCACTACCATCTTTATAGTAACGTGCGGAAATTGTATTAGTGTATTCACTCTCTGGTGTTACAAGACCATAGCCAAAGCCTTTACCTTTAGCTTTGTTTTCGGTCTTTCTGCGTTGATGTCCTGCCCATAATCGATCAGATATGGTCAATTTTTCACAAGGTTCTTCTTCTAGAATATCCGCAACTCTCGTCGTTACATTTAACGCTTTAGGGTATTCAAATTTCTCAATTAGTCCATCTTTCCATAACACGATATAAATACGCTGCCTATTTTGTGGCACACCAAAATCAACAGATTTCATAACCATTTTTTTGGCTTCTGTTTGAATCTGTTTAGCTGTTCCATTTTCAATTAACTCTTTAGAAATATTACAGCTGTACCCAATATCAGTGAGTGTTTTAAGAATAACCTTTAAGGTATGCCCTTTATCGTGACTGACTAGACCTTTTACATTTTCTAACATTGCAAATTTTGGCTGCTTCTCTTCAATAATACGTGCAATATTATGAAACAACGTACCTCGAGTATCTTCGATACCTAACTTTAGCCCTGCATGCGAGAATGGTTGACAAGGGAATCCTGCTAACAACAAATCGTGTTCAGGAATATGTGTTGGGTTTATTGAGGTAATATCGCCAAATGGAAACTCACCATGATTATTGCTATAGGTAGCTTGAGCATGTTTATCAAACTCTGATGAGAATACACATGCTCCACCATTATTTTGAAAGCCCAAACGTACGCCACCAATCCCAGCGAATAAATCGATAAACTTAAAGCCGCTATCCTTGGAAGGTTTCAATGCTAAGTGTCCAAAAACTGCCTCATAAAAGCTTTCTCGGTCAATAAATAATTCATGCGCTTTTAGTAGATTGATGACTTCAGCTTTGAGGTCATCTGCGGACTTTAAATCTTGATTACAAAAAAACTGACTATCCGTAGCGATAGCGTGCACCCACTGGTCAACAACGGCCTCAACTTCTGTACCATCAGGCACATGCGGCATGGCTATTGGTTTTATCAGATTTTCCGCTTGCTGAAGTACGTTTGGTTTACTATTCATTATTCACTACTATTAAAAAATTATTGATGTGGTTACTCTAAACATCGCATATTATCAACTGCTGATAATTGAGCAAAGTGAGTTCGCCTGATTACTGATAAACCGACTATATTTAGCTTTCTATCCGTCGGCAATTGATCCTACTGAAGACTCTCCTCCATTGACAGCCTTTTAGCTCTTTCACTTAATCCATTCAGAATCGACTCTTTAATATGCTCAGGAAAATCATCTGGTAACTTGGCTGTGACTCGATGAATCACCCCCTCCACTGAATCTGCGACCTCTTGCAAAATGTCAGTCATGATTTTGGGATCAAATCCTACTGCCTTAGCTGTCTGGATAAAGTGCCTGGGGAATATCTTATCTGCCGCATACTTTTTACCTTTAGTCGCTTTAAGCCCCATAGCTAATTTGGCATCGCGAATATTTAATCCTTGCCCACCTATTGCTGGATATATGGATAAAATATCGTAAAAAGGGGTTAGCCTGTAACCGCCGCCAGCATCAATGAACAAGGAAAAGTTTTTAGCGTGCCCGTCTGTTGCTGCTAACAACCAAAACAGCACTTGGGATTTCATAAAATCGTATCTATCTTGTGTGGCATTGGTTGAGCCCAATAAGTAATTCATTATTTGTTCAATACCCGGTCCACCATGGCTTTCGTATTTTTTAGCCGATGGGACATTCAATGTTTGACAAAAATCCTCTTGGGGTAAGCGCATAATCCATTGTTTGTCTGATGATAGTTTGCGGTCAAAACGTGCTACTACTAGCGCTTTCATATCGCCCACTTTTAGTATTGAGCATTGCGGCACAGCTAAACCAAACTCCCTGACTATCATCATGCTCAGGTATTCATTTTCAACACTGTTTGTCATATCAATGGTGTGTGAATGGCTTTGTATTTTGCCAATAGGTAATTTAATAATGTGTGTTGTTGGTGTGGCTTTAATCGGTAGGCGCCAAGCATTTATTTGTGCATTATCTAAGTTCAACAGCGCGGTTTTTTCTTGCGCGCCTGCAATGGATATTCGAAAGTCATCTTCACCTGTTAGCATGCCTAGCGGAATATTTGAAAGATAGCCTCGTAAGACTTTTTCCAATGCACTGCTGGATAACGGTTTAGATTCAATGTTCTTAACATCCAAGGGGAGTTGACCATGGGGCACAAATTGTAACGCGCCGACACTGTCTTGCCCCACTTTGGCTAATAAATCGAATGCTTGGGTAGATTGTGCATTGTGCCGAGCAACAATTCTGTTTCTGACCTCAATATTATCTGGCAGAAGGTTGTCGAAAAAGTTGTATACTTCATCGCCTTTATAGCTTTGCACTCGTAACGGCATAGACAATGAAATAGGGCGACTATCCGCTGTATTTAACCATTGCGCAGCATACTTAAAGACATGCGAACCGCTAGAAGATTTAGTGAACTCTCCAATCAAATACCCATTCATATAAACATCAAGCGTGGCCATTACCATTCCTCTTTCCACTGTACTTCAGCAGCCTTGACGTCATCACCCATTCGCTGACTTTCCGGATCTGAACCTCTCACCTTGATGTCGAGTTCGAGGTTTAATGCAGATAAGATTTTAAATAAGGTTTCTACTTTGGTTGAATCAGGGTTTTGCTCAAAGCTTGAAACGGTATCTTGGCGGATACCCACGCTACTGGCCACTTTAGTTTGAGGCAATTTCATATTCAGCCGTGTATCTTTGAGAAATGCGCTAAGTTGCTTTGAGTTTGTTACCTTCATATTTTTATACCTATAAAACCTGCATACAAGTTACTTTACACGCTAAAGCAGGTAAATCAAGTTTTACACGCTATAGGCGTTAAATCTATTTTAACACGCTACAACAGGTAAAGCTTAATCTACAGAGTTTTTAATTGCCTTGTACCTTGCATCTCGTAGTGACAATCCCATAGGTAATACCCCTTCGGTTAAATGTCATTAAGTGATACTTCATTAGCTGGTACTTCAAAAAACTCTAGCTTCTTTAAGTGCATTTTGTTGTTAATAAAAAATGCTAATACAAAAATATCGAAGATAAAAACCACTGGTCAAAGCTGACTTAATCTATAGCTATGATAAAGTGTGCGCTCAATCTAAATATGCACTCATTAATCGTTTTTTAAGAAGGTTTTGTGGAACAACTGACTATCGTCATTGATTTTTTAGCAACCTATAAGTTGTTTGTTACTGTATTAATCATCCTATTACTGTCGATGCTTAAACGCTTTGTGGTATCTAAAATTCGTGGTGATATCGCTTTTGTGAGCGAAGGGCAACGTAAATGGATGTCGCGCACTAAAAATGGCACTTTCATCTTAATCGTAATGATTTTGTTTTTACTGTGGCAGACAGAAATCAATAAATTTGCCCTGTCGGTAACTGCTATTGCTATTGCGTTTGTGGTGGCATCAAAAGAAATCATCTTGTGTTTTACCGGCTCAATTCAGCGCGCTAGTTCGCGCTCATTTGTGATTGGCGATTGGATTGAAGTAGGTAAGCTGTGCGGCGAGGTGATTGAACATAATTTAATGGCGACGGTGATTCAAGAAATTGACTTGCACCATGGCCAGTACCATTACACCGGTAAAACGGTCACCTTCCCTAATAGTATGTTCTTTAGTTATGCGGTGAAAAACCTCAACTTCATGAAGCGTTATGTTTACCATAGCTTTAATATTACAGTAGTCGAGTTTGTAAACCTGTATCCGCTATTCCCCGATTTAGTTGAAAAGATTGAAGCCCACTGTGAAGACTTTTTAGAAGTGGCGACGCGCTATAACAATATTATCGAGAGGCATGCTGGCGTGGACTTACCTGGGCCTGAGCCACACATTCATATCCATAGTGGCCCTGCGGGTGAGCAAATGGTGCATATAATGATTTTTTGCCCCACTGAACGGGCAACCCATTTAGAGCAACACATTAGAGAAGACTTTATGATTGCTTATGAAGAAGCGTTTAGCAAAAAGGGCAAACATAAAAATATCGATACCATTAGCCATTAGCCTAAAAGACATAAAATAATCAAGATATAACTTAAAACTCTTATTAAATACTCACCATTAACTCGCCTCATTCTTGAATGAGGCTCAGTCTTTTTCCTTGCCAAACTCACTCATTAGCCCTTCACACTAAAGTACTAATCATTTTTAGTGTATTAATTATTCATTTTCATGGACTTTAGCCGATACAGTTATATATAAGCTGCTAAACTTTTGTTTAATTCAGTCAATTATGGATGGAGAAAAGACCGATTAAAAAACTCATAGCTTTAGGGATAATTCTATTTTGTTTTAGTTTGATTCCTTTATTGAGCATCACGAGTAAATGGCTGTTTGATGATCCTGAAGGTTATGGTCTGCGGGTTGAAAGCAACAACTTAGTTAAGTTTGAATGGCTGGACTACACGCTTTTTCCCCATCAGTTTCCACTCGATGATATTGAGGTAACATATTTATTTATGGGCTTTTTATCCTGTTCAGAAATTTGCCCTATCCGTATTCAGCAAATGAGGCAACTTGAGCAGTTAATAGACGTTGATCCCATGCTCTCAAATCAGTCTATTAATTTTATGTTTATTACCATTGATCCGCAAAATGATACGACAGAAGTAAGAAACCAAATCATTGATCAACGTTCAACTAGATTTATCAGTGCTGAATTGTCCGAGAAACAATTAATGCGTTTGAACCAACAATTGTCAGAAAATATCAATCGCCAATTACAAACAATTAATCATGTAGGCAATTTATTTTTAATCTCATCAACTGGAAAAGTTGAGCGAATTTATACTGCTAAGCAATTATCTACTAACGATATGTTAGCTGAGCTAAAGCATTATTTTTATTCTGTTAATTAGGGCTAGTTTATGAATAATAATCACCAAGTCACACAACTATTAAAAAATGATTCATACGTCTACCGTATTTTGATGTTGCAAGCCCCCTTATTGTTTATCAGTGGCTTTTTAGGTGCTGAAATGCAGAGTTTCAGTATATCTGCCGCTGTTGCAATTTTATTGATTGTGCAAGTCAGCTATAGCTTATTAAAAGGGACAGCGCTATTTGGAATCGTTGCAGCAGTTATATTGATGACCGTTTCCGCCCTGCTTATTCAAAGCCAAATGGGCATGATTGAAATGCATTTCCACATTTTTGCCACCATGGCAATACTGCTTATTTACCAACGCTGGCAACCACTGCTGGCCAGTTTAGTGACCGTAGCTGTGCATCATGTGCTGTTTACTTTTATTCAGTTACAAGGCGGTAGCCTTTTTGGTACACCTATCATGATTTTTGCGGGAGACTGTAATTGGAGCATTATGTTGGTGCATGCATTATTCGCTTTAGCCGAAACGATTATTTTAATCAGAGTGGCATTAATGATGCGGGAAGATTCGGTTGCAAACCAACGTATTGCAAGTTCCATTGAGCAAATATCTCAAGAGAAAGATTTATCCATTCGACTTGATAACGCTAATACTCAAGCAGAAATAGCGTTCAATGTCATGCTTGAAGAACTCAGCCAATTATTTACAGATTATCGTGATATTGCCGTCGAAATGGGTAACACGTCGGACAATTTAATGAGTTTAAGCAACGACAGTCAGTCGGCGGTTCAAAAGCAAAATGAAAACGCCCATAACATTGCAGATACAACACAAATGGTGATTAGCTATTTTCAACAGGTGACAGAAAATAGTCAGCAATCAGCCAATCAAGCAAGTGACGCCTCAAGTTCCAGTATTGAAGATCGCAAGCAGGCGCTAAACATCATGCAAGATATGCAGTCACTGCAAACCAATACTTCAGAAGTCAGCGAGTCTTTATCATTACTAACTGAAGATGTAGGGGCTATTACCACGCTTTTACAAGCTATTAGAAGCATTTCGGAGCAAACAAACTTGTTAGCACTTAACGCTGCCATTGAAGCAGCTAGAGCGGGTGAATCTGGAAGAGGCTTTGCGGTAGTGGCTGATGAAGTACGCACCCTTGCTCAACGCACTAGTCAATCTACAGATGAGATTGCTGCGGTATTGACACGCTTAAATACCAGTATGATTAAAACAGTTGAATCGATGGATTTAGGTAGCCAACGAACCAGCGATAATGTTGAACACACCAGTAACATAGCGAAAGGATTAGAGCTGCGCTCATCTCAGATTGAGCAAGTGGCGACCTTAAGCCGAGTCGTTGCCTCTGAAACTCAGGATCAAGGGGTGAAACTTGAAGAGGTGGGTGCTGAAATTCTTGCGAATGCTGAAGCTGCATCGATTTTGTCTCAACAAATAGAAAAACTAGCGCAAGGAGCTACGGCAATGAAACAAATTACGGAAAATTATCAAGAAAAAGCAGCGACTTACAAAGTGTAAAAATAGGCAATGATGTAAAGGCTCAATAGGAGTATTTGCTATCCCTATTGAGTTTATAGTCACATCATGTTTGTTGTAAACTTAAAGCTAACTGGCAACTTTAACCATTAGAGCCCTTGCTTCAAATAGTCATGCAGCTCATATAAATCCTTAACTTCAAATGTGGGTTGAATCCCATCAACCACAGCTTTGCCGTGATGATTAAGCCAGCAAGTATCAATACCTGCGTTTACCCCACCTAAAATATCCGAATGTAAGTTATCTCCCACCATTAGAATATTTTGCTTATCGGGATTACCCATAAGCGCAAAGGTATGCTCGAAAATACTGACATCGGGTTTAGCTTTGCCAAACTCTTCTGAAATCACCACATGATCAAATGACTGCTTAAAGCCGGTGCGTTCAAGACGGACATTTTGCAGCTCTGTCAGGCCATTGGTGATAATGCCAAGATTTGCTTTACCTGCAAGGCTAGACACTAACTGTTTAGCACCGGGTAATGGCTGGCAGATATCGGCCATTGCAGCTAAAAAGTCACTGTTGAGTCTTTGGGTGGTGACATTAAGCTTTTCAGCCCAATGTAAAAAACGGGTATGTTGCAGCTGCGCCGCATCAATTAACCCTTGCTGATAATCAACCCAAAGTTGTTTATTCACTGATTGATAAAATTCAAAATCAGTGGCTTTAAAGTCAACTTCAAAGCGAGAAAACATCAGTTTAAGGCCAGCAAAGATATCGAAATCAAATAGGGTTTCATCGGCATCAAACAATATCCACTGGTACTTCATTTACCCTATCCTTTTATTTTTTTCATATACTTCAAAGCACAAAATGGCGGTTATTAGGACTGCCATACGCGTTATTAAATCCAGCTGATTAATTTAAGACGGATCAGTTTTAGACTGTTCAATTTAAGAATAGCGTTATTCAAATAAGGTTTTTAAATGCAGCTGTTGTTCAACAAGGCTTTTATACACCGTTAGCTGATTAGCTGCTCTATCGAGGTTATGGCCTTCACGATGGATACCAAAATACACATCGCCATTTAAATGATCGGCTAAAAAGCGGGAACCTAGCATTAGCGCCATCACTTTAATGCCTAACCACAGACTGCGTTTTTCAGTCGCGGTAAGAATATTAGATAACTGAGTCGTATAAGCTTCAGTAGCTGCCTTAATGATTGCTGGCCGCGCAATCACCTTATCCAGTGCGGTCGAGTCTTCTTCTTCTGGCGAACAAAAACCTCGTACCATATCGCCAAAGTCATACATCAAATACCCTTTCATACAGGTATCAATGTCAATCACAGCCATGCTCGACATATCACGCTTATCAAACAGCATATTATTGATTTTGGTGTCGTTATGACAAATTCTTAGAGGCAGTTCTTGCTCAATTGATGACAGCTCGTCAAACAAATTCTGCTGAGTTAACACTAAATCAACCCACTGCTGACAAGCCGCTAAACGCTGACTTTTATCGTCAGTTACAGCTTGTTTAAGTTGCTCAATGCGTTGTGGGAGGTTTAAGAAATTAGGAATAACATCTTGTAAGCTGTTGGCATCTAAATCGCTTAATGCTGAGGCAAAGTGCCCAAATGCACTGGCGGCCATTTTAGCTTCATCTTCATTGCTGACCACTTCGATAGTGGCACTATTGGCTAAATAGCTAATTGAACGCCAAAAACCGTTATCAGCAAGATCGACAGCAAATTTGCCATTTTTTAATGGGATAGGTGAAATAACCGCAAGCTGATACTCGCCAGTTTTTGCTTTTTTATTTAAGTGTTGGCTGACTTTAGTGGCATTATCGATTAATACGTCAGGTACTTTAAACACCGTAGTATTAATTTTTTGCAGTACCATTTGCCCAGTTGACCACCTAACCAAATAGGTTTGATTAATATGGCCATTGCCTAGAGGCGAAATACTGGCATTTGTTACTTCTGATTCTGCAATTCCATATAAAGGCAAAATTGTTTGCCTAATAAACTCAACCACCCAACACTCCATATCTTTTCTTTTTGCAAGCCAAACAGTTTAAGCCATCGCTGACGACAACACTAGTGACATCATTAACTGAAAGGTTTCATGCCATTATAAGCTTTTAATAAATCGTTCAAATGCCGGCTCACTTGATAACGTGGCCTGGCTGCCTTTTAAACTAAAGTTATAGCCACAAAGTTTAAAGCTACCACGCATGGCAACATTGTTGATGAGCTTTTTATTATCCAATGGAGAGAACTTTGCTTCGGTGCCACTATCAGCCATTAAATCAACGGTAACAGGTCTGATTTTACTGCCATCGTTAAATATTAACTCAGCACAGCTTTTATCGCCTTTGGCCGTATCTAAGCGCCAAATAGGTTGTGCATCGCCTTCATCACCCATCCAACGTACCACCAAAATATCTTGTTGGAGTATTAACCAAAAACCATCGGGTAACTTGACTCTAGCAGTTTCGTTTGACGTTAAAGGTTGTTCAATGGGAGCAGTTTCAACGGCGACGGGTTCAGTGTCTTCAGTACTGTTAAATAATAAGCTCACCAAATAGATAACGATGCCAACAACAAATATCACCCCAACAGCTTTAGCCGCTATGATTAACATTTTTTGATTATTCTGCGCCCATATCAGCCAAGACTTGAGTAGTTCAGTCATCGAACCTGACTCTAATGCTCCTTGATCAACACGATAAGTCCGCTTTTCATCAGCTTGATATTCTGTTGATGATTCATTACTTTCTGGGCTGTAGTTATTGGCGTCATTAGCGTCAAAGCTATCAGCGCTATTATCGGCTGCGGTAAACTGATTACTGTCACCATCTTTATAGACTGTTTCTTGTTGATAACCTGGTTCATGGCCAAGTTCATCGTCAAAATGTTCGCTCTCAGTATTAAAACTTTCCGAGTCAGCGTTTGGTTCTAAATTTGAATTTAAATGAGAAGTTGTTTGAGCACCATCCCCAATCGTGGGTTCATGCCTACGTCGAGCCTCACGTGCACCCGTTGCTGGTTTTGCATGCGGACCTTGATAACCCATCATATACGTATTATTAGATTTTCTTTTGTTAGCACTCGGCGCTGAGAACCATGCAAAACCGCCACTTACAGCAGCAGCCAATACAAAGATGATAACGGATATAGGAGTCGGAAACTCAAACCCTACCGATAAGGTAAAAAATAACAGTAATAGACTCGGTATCACGACCAAAGTGTTTGGCTTAGCCGCGTCTCTTAAGCGACGTAAACTGCTTAATGCACTGATAGGTAATGCCAACAGTCCCGCGATAAGCGTGGTAGCAGAATGAGAAAAAAGCAGCGCAACTATCAATACAAAAAACAAACTGCATAATTGAATAGCGAGCACGCGTTGACTGTTATCTCGGCCTTGGAGGCAAAATAAGGATGCGATCGACACAAGAAATCCTAATAATCAAAAAGTGAACTACTGGCAGACTAAACAATTTCCTCACTAAAGTCAGCGAAACAGGCCTATTTGCAGCTAAATTAATTCTAAAAATATCAATTTCAACCTAATTCACACCATTAACCTAGTCAGTTAACATTTTTATTAACCTAGATATCAAAATGAAATAGCCCTACACCTGCACGCATATGACTTAATACAATCAATAACATTTTATAAAGTGGAGAAAAACTTCCATTATCAACTCGACATAAATGCAGTTTTTTCCATCACAAATCTCGCAAATGGTGACGCTTTGAGTATAATACTCGCCCTGTTAAATAATCTGGTTGGAATTTGCACTATGAGCGCGAGAGGAAATCTATTTATTGTGTCTGCCCCAAGTGGCGCCGGTAAATCTTCACTTATCTCTGCATTATTAAAAGATAAGCCAAGCGACATGCAAGTGTCTGTATCACACACCACCCGCCAACCACGTCCAGGTGAAGTTAATGGTCAACATTATCACTTTGCGACTGTTGAAGATTTTAAAGCCCTCATCGCTGATGAAGCTTTTTTTGAATGGGCTGAGGTGTTTGGTAACTATTACGGCACATCCCGCAAGGTTATTGAGCAAACATTATCTGAAGGTATTGATGTCTTTTTAGATATTGATTGGCAAGGTGCTGAGCAAGTTAAAAAAGTGATGCCCGAAGCCATAGGGGTATTTATTTTACCGCCTTCAAAAGCTGAGCTTGAACGACGCTTAACAGGTCGAGGACAAGACAGCCAAGAGATCATTGATGGCCGCATGGCTCAAGCAGTCTCAGAGATGTCACACTATACTGATTATGAATTTGTTATTGTGAATGACGATTTCGACACTGCGTTAGGCGATCTTTATGCGATCATTCGCAGCCAAAGATCAACCTATGCTAGTCAGATCCATACTCACAATGATATGATTGACGATCTGTTAGCAGACTAATTGTCATTAAGTACAATTTAGCGTTACTTTTTCCCATATTTAACACTGGAGTTTCACCACATGGCTCGCGTAACTGTAGAAGACGCCGTAAACAAAATCGGCAACCGTTTTGACATGATCCTGGTTGCAGCGCGTCGTGCACGCCAAATCGCTGTGCAAGGTAAAGACCCAATGGTTGAAGAGATGAATGACAAGCCAACGGTTATCGCTTTACGCGAAATCGAATTAGGCCTAGTCACTTCAAACACATTAGACGCTGATGAGCGTCAAACTGTACGTGAACGCGAAGCTGCTGAAATTGCCGCTGTTGCAGCAATTGCTGAAGGCCGTTCACTTTAAGGAGTAGCGCCACTTGTATCTGTTTGAAGGTCTAAAGGAGTCTGCGTCAGGTTATTTAGAACCTGCGCAAGTAGAATTACTCAAGCAGGCGTACATTGTTGCGCGTGATGCCCATGAAGGGCAAATGCGCACAAGTGGCGAACCTTATATTACCCATCCCGTTGCGGTTGCCCGCATCGTTGCAGATATGCGCCTCGATCACGAGACGTTAATGGCTGCACTGCTTCACGACACCATCGAAGATACCCCTGTTACTAAAGATGAACTCACTGAGTTATTCGGCGTAACCGTGGCTGAACTCGTCGAAGGCGTGTCTAAACTTGATAAAATTAAGTTTCGCGATAAAAAAGAAGCCCAAGCAGAAAACTTCCGCAAGATGATGATGGCAATGACGCAGGATATCCGCGTTATTTTGATCAAGCTTGCCGATAGAACGCATAATATGCGTACTTTGGGTGCATTACGTCCTGACAAACGTCGTCGTATTGCCCGCGAAACGTTAGAGATTTACGCACCGATTGCTAACCGTCTTGGTATTCACAATATCAAAAGCGAATTAGAAGATTTAGGTTTCCAAGCCTATTATCCAATGCGTTATCGTGTCATTAAAGAAGTCGTTAAAGCAGCACGTGGTAATAGAAAAGAACTGATTAACAGTATTGAAGCTGCCATTATCACTCGTCTTGAAGATGCCGGTATTAAAGGCACCGTAAAAGGCCGTGAGAAAAACCTTTACTCAATTTATCGCAAAATGAGTAACAAAGAGCTGCAGTTTCAAGAAGTCATGGATATCTACGCGTTCAGAGTCATGGTCGATTCCATTGACACTTGTTACCGTGTACTAGGTGCCATGCATGGTCTTTATAAACCTCATCCAGGTCGTTTTAAAGATTATATCGCTATTCCAAAAGGCAATGGTTACCAATCGTTGCACACCTCATTATTTGGCCCCCATGCGGTTCCTGTTGAAGTACAAATACGTACTGAAGAAATGGATCTTATGGCTGACAAAGGGGTTGCTGCTCACTGGATGTATAAGAGCGGTACTAGCAGTTCACAACAAAGTACCACCCAAGTTCGCGCTCATAAGTGGATGCAAAGCTTGCTTGAGCTGCAACAAAGCGCCAGTAGCTCATTTGAATTTGTGGAAAACGTTAAGACTGAACTCTTCCCTGAAGAAATTTACGTCTTCACGCCTGAAGGTCGTATTTTAGAACTTCCAGTAAATTCTACTGCGGTCGATTTTGCTTACGAAGTTCATACTGATGTAGGTAATACCTGTGTCGGTGCCCGTGTTAACCGCCAAGCTTATCCATTAAGCCAGCCGTTAATATCAGGCCAAACCGTTGAAATTATTACCGCTAAAGGTGCACGACCTAACGCCGCATGGCTTAACTTCGTGGTAACCGGTAAAGCGCGCGGTAAAATCCGCCAAGTACTGAAAAGTTTAACCAGTGATGATGCAGTGGCATTAGGCAAACGCCTATTGAACCATGCCCTAGGTGAAAACAAACTAGACGATATTGCAATTGAGCAATTAGACAAAGTCATTTCAGAAACCAAGCACGATAATCTTGAATCATTACTGGCTGATATCGGTCTTGGTAATGCTATGAGTATCGTGATTGCCCAACGATTGATGGGACAAAAACTCACTACTAAGAATGAAGACAGCGACACCGAAGAGCATTTGATGCCAATTCGCGGTGCTGAAGGCATGTTAGTGACCTTTGCTAATTGTTGTCGCCCAATCCCTGGTGATGCTGTTATTGCCCATGTAAGCCCAGGCAAAGGCCTTGTGGTTCATATGGAAAACTGCGCTAACATTCGTGGTTATCAAGGTGAACCAGACAAATATATTCCAGTCCATTGGGATAATGTTGAAGGTGAAACCTACCAAGCGAATTTACGCGTTGAGATTGTTAACCATCAAGGTGCACTCGCTAAAATCACCAATATTATTGCAGCTACGGGCTCAAATATTCATAACTTGAGCACTGAAGAACGTGATGGCAGAGTTTATTTAATTAACCTACGTATCTCAGTAGATGACCGCGTTCATTTGGCTAATGTCATGCGCCGAATCCGTGTATTACCAGAAGTCCTACGCACCTCACGTAACCGCTAATAATACCTCAGAGACTTCTGCTATTCGCAGAAGTCTTGCACACCTCATACGATAATTAGTAAGATTGATTTGTTAAACTGATAAGCGACTTAATTGCTTAGAAGTTAATTCATTTATTTGATCGCAGAGGGCGTCATGGCAGAAAAAATCATCATCGCAACCGATAAAGCTCCACAAGCAATTGGCACTTATTCTCAAGCAGTAAAAGTAGGCGACACTGTTTACTTGTCTGGCCAAATCCCACTCGTACCCAGCACCATGGACATGGTTAGTGATGACTTTTCTGAGCAGGTTGTGCAAGTATTCGAAAACTTAACTGCGGTATGTGAAGCTGCAGGCGGTTCAATGAGTGATATCGTGAAGCTAAACATCTTTCTAATCGACTTATCCCACTTTGCTACCGTGAATGAAATCATGGCTCGCTACTTTACTCAACCTTACCCTGCACGTGCTGCAATTGGCGTAAAACAGCTGCCAAAAGACTCATTAGTCGAAATGGATGGAATAATGGTGATCTAGTTCACAAACAGACTTTTACACTAGAGGGTGCCTATGGCGCCCTTTTTTATTAGAGTTTTTACTCGACAGCTATTCACTTTTCAGCGAAACATGCTAGTTTATTAGTCTTAATTAACTCATTTTAATCTCTTCGTGTTTGCGAACAGGCTGATAAATAGCCATACTAAGATTATTACGTTAGCTCAATAGAAACATACACATCCTATATCAAAAACAAAAACGAACATGGAATTGTCGATGGAAAATCTAATGAAAACGCCAGTAGAAATGTTATCCCATTGGGCTGAGACTCAACCGAATGAAGTCTATTTAAGACAACCCATTAATGGCCAATATGTTGACTTCACATGGGGAGAAGTTCAACAGAAGGTTCAACAAATTGCTGGTGCACTACGCCACCTAGGTTTAGAGCCTGGTGATAAAATTGCCGTACTATCAAAAAACTGTGCAGAATGGTTTATTACCGATCTGGCGCTTATGCATGGTGGCTACATCAGCGTACCCATTTATCCGACCGCTAACTCAGAAACGATTCGTTATGTGTTAGAGCACAGTGGTGCAAAAGCCATTTTCACCGGTAAACTCGATTTTTGGGCAGACCAAGAAGCCGGTGTAGGTGGAGAAATTTTACGCTTAGCAATGCCTTATGACACCATGCCGGCTCAGTACCATTGGGAAAAGCTGCTTGAACTAGGTCAGCCACTAGTGGATGCGCCAACTCCTTCTGGCGATCAAATGATGACCCTTATTTACACATCAGGTTCAACAGGTAAGCCAAAAGGCGCCATGCAAACATTTGGTAGTTATGGCTGGACCTGTGAAGCGGTTGTGCGTGATTTAAAGACCAATACCACTGATAGATTATTATCTTACTTACCTTTAGCGCACATTACTGAACGTGTGGCGATTCAGGGTTCATCTTTTTATTCAGGTTCTTCAGTCGCGTTTGTGGAAAGCTTAGATTCATTTGTTGCTGATGTTCAGCGTTGCCGCCCTACGGTATTTTTCTCAGTACCGCGTCTATGGACCTTGTTCCAACTAAACATCGTCAATAAAATTGGCCAAAGCAAACTCGATTTACTGCTTAAAATCCCTATTATCAGCAGCTTAGTAAAAAGAAAAATCCAAAAAGGTTTAGGGCTTGAACATTGTCGCTTATTGGGCTCAGGTTCGGCGCCGATCCCACCTAACCAATTAGAGTGGTATTACAAAATCGGTATGAATATATCGGAAGCATGGGGCATGACTGAAAACTGTGCCTACTCGATTATCAATTACCCATTTGACGCTTCAAAAATTGGCAGTGTGGGTCGCCCGGTTGAAGGCTGCCAAGTACGCCGAACTGACGATGGCGAACTAATGGTTAAAAGCCCAGGATTAATGACCGGCTACTACCAACAGGAAGAAGCCACCGCAGCATGCTTTGATGCTGATGGTTTTTTCCATACTGGCGATTTATGCGAGATAGATGAAGATGGCAGTATTTCAATAACAGGTCGTGTAAAAGACAACTTTAAAACATCGAAAGGTAAATATGTCGCGCCTGTGCCAATTGAACGAAGATTAGCACAAGATCCACATATTGAATTGCTATGTGTTATTGGTTCTGGTTTACCGCATCCTATTACTTTGGTGCAGTTATCTGAAGGCTCTACTTTGCAGTCTCGTAAAGAAGTTCGCGCTTCACTAAAAGCCACACTCGATAGTGTTAACCCACATCTTGAGTCGCACGAACATGTTGATGCCATTGTTGTCGTCACTGAACCTTGGACCATTGATAATGACGCCTTAACACCAACGCTTAAAATTAAGCGTCATGTATTAGAGAAGAAATTCAGCGCCAAAGTTGATGGTGTTCGTGGTGCCAAAGTTTGTTGGGAAGACGAGCTGTGAGCGCTTAATTAGCAATAATTATTAGAAAAAGCACACTGTTTAGTGTGCTTTTTTGTTTAATCAGAACTAATTAACACTAAAAAGTATTGATGAATAAAAATTAATTGTTGTATCAATTAAATTGCATTGCTTAAATTTACAATCGACTTATGCTTGCCCGCCTTGAAATTCCATCTATTTACGAGTCTTACTCATGTTTATGTATTTATCGATTATTGGTGGCTTTGTTATCCTGACGATTGGCGCTGAAGCGCTAGTACGTGGAGCAAGCCAAATAGCCCTGAAATTAGGGTTAACACCGCTGATTATTGGCCTAACTATCGTCGCCTTTGGTACCAGTGCGCCAGAACTTGCAGTCAGTGTTAAGTCGGCCATTGCAGGCAATAGTGGCATCGCGCTAGGTAATGTGATTGGCTCAAACATCGCTAACATTGGTTTAATTCTCGGGATCACCGCATTAATTCGACCCATAAAAATTGAGTCACAAATGGTGCGCCGTGATATTCCGATTATGATTGCTGCGTCACTGCTATTTTGGACCTTACTATTCGATGGCGGGTTAAGCTTCATGGATGGTTGCATTCTGACAGCCTTGCTCATCACCTATTTGTCATTCAGTTATTTTACTGCTGAGAAAAGCCAAGCCCAACAAGAAGATCAAAGCCAAAACCAGTTCCTATCTATTGTGTTTATTATTGTTGGCATCAGCATGCTGGTTGGCGGTGGGATTTTATTTGTTGATGGCGCTGTGGCCATGGCCAGCTCTTTTGGGATCAGTGAAGTCATTATTGGGTTAACGATTGTCGCTATTGGCACCAGTATGCCTGAACTCGTCACTTCAATCGTGGCGGCATTAAAAGGCCAAAGTGATATTGCCATTGGTAATGTGATTGGCTCAAACCTATTTAATATATTGGGTATTTTAGGGGTGACAGCGCTTATTCATCCTATTATTAGTAACGAAATAAGCTCAATTGATTGGATTGTAATGATTGCATTAGCGGTAATATTACTGCCTTTTGCGTATACAGGTCTTAGACTCGGTCGCCGCGAAGGTGGCATTTTAGTGGCAAGTTATCTCGGTTATATCAGCTACCTGGTGATAAATGCATAGTTAAACCATTAGTAATTATTTTAAATATCGAAAAATCATATAGTTAAAAATGCAGCCGCAAGTCATAAAACACACTTGCGGCTAATCAATGACATTTGTCACCTCAAAGTGGTGACGTTTGTGCCTGCACTCTTCAAGCCCTTTCTTAGATACTAATTCCGTAGCAACACACACCTTAAATTGAATAAACGGAGTTAATCATGAAATCACTAATTTTTAAATCACTAAGCTTAAAATCAACAGTCATTGCAGTAACACTCACTTTAGTGACTAGTACTAGCAATGCCGATATTGGTGCTATCGATATGGCCGCCAACGCAATGAATTTACAACAGCTAAAATTACTCAGCGAACAATCTGTGGATTATGAACATGCCTATGCTGAATATCGCACCGCTATTACAGCGAATATTAGTGGTCAACGCGGGGTGGCTAAAAAAGCCCTTAATGATGCGCAGTCGACACTTGAAAGTGTATTGACCCGTGAAGACGATGCAGAATCAATGGCGTTACTGGCATCTGTTTACGGCATGCAAATAGCTAATGATCCAACCAAAGGACAATCTCTTGGGATGAAAGCAGGCAATTTATTGAATCAAGCAGAACAACTCAGCCCAGAAAATCCACGAATAGCTTTAGTAAGAGCAATGAGCGCCTTTTATACTCCTGCTCAATATGGCGGCGGCATGGATAAAGCTGAGCAATATGCCACGGATGCCATCACCTTTTATGAACAACCATGTGACAATATCTGTTGGGGACAAACTGAAGCGTACACTTGGCGCGGCCTAGCTAAGCAAGAATTGGGAGATCAACAACAAGCTGTTAATGATTGGCAGCAGGCAGTAGACATTGATCCTAATTACGCATGGGCAAACTTTTTACTCAAGCAGCAAGCATTATAACGAGTGATAGGTAACTTGAAGTTAGCAACTGATCTCATACACATTTCTATTGAGTTACAGTATGCTAACTTCGCAAGGAGGCTTCATGTCTAATACTAGTGCGACAAATAGTTCGACAACAAATAGTGCCATTCACCCAGAAAGAGCTTATAAGCAAAAAACGGCTTGGGTATATCTACTTAATCTCATTTTTTACTTCATTCCGATTTGGTTTATGAAGGATGATTGGGTTCAAGTTGCTGTGAGTTTGTTTTTAATCATGCCATTTTTATATGGTTACTTTTGGGCCTATAAAAGTTCGGCCTCTCAAGCGAAATACCCCTTAGCTCTGATGCTCATGACAGCGAGTATCGCCACTGTATTTACCACAGGCTCGATTTCATTTTTCAGTTTTGCAGGCTTTTTCATTGGCTTTTTTTACTCCCTTCGCACGGCAATAATTAGCTTTATCCTTATTAGTGGCTGGTTGTGGTTACTGGATTATATGATTGGCTATGAAGCGTATTATTTCCCGCTGTACGGCATGCTAATCACCTTTGTAGTCGGACTTTTTGGGGTCGTCGAACATAACAATGAACGCATCAGGCGCCAACAAAGACAGTCAAATGATGAAATAGCTAACTTAGCCACCGCACTTGAGCGCGAACGTATTGCGCGAGATTTACATGACATCATGGGCCACAATTTATCTTCCATTGCACTGAAAGCACAACTCGCTGAAAAACTGGTTGAAGCAGGAGAACTAATTCTCGCGAAACAGCATTTACAAGAACTAGCAGATATTGCCCGAAATAGTTTAAGTGAAATTCGCCAAACGGTTTCAAACTACAAACATAAGGGCTTGGAAGAAACGGTGAATCAACTTTGCAGCTTATTAAGACACAAAGGTATCGAGGTTCATATTGATGGGCAACTGCCTGAGTTAACCCCATTGCAAGAATCCCAGCTAGGGTTAATGCTGACAGAGCTAGTGAATAATATGGTGAAACATAGCCACGCCAGCCAATGTTTGCTGCAATATCAAATAACAGACAATCAACTCGACTGCAGCCTTAGTGATAACTCATCGACTAAAGCTATTGAAGAAGGTAATGGTTTAAAAGGGATAAGAGAACGAGTGGAACTGTTAGACGGCAAGTTTACTTATGATACTGAAGATGGTTACCGTTTTACCATTAGCTTGCCACTCCAAAGCTCACCAGAAAAAGACATGGAAGTATAATTGATGAAAATTTTATTAGCAGAAGATCAAGCCATGGTAAGAGGTGCACTATCGGCATTACTGACTCTGGCTAAAAGTGAATTAGGTGAAGTCGACGTCACTGAAGCTGAAGATGGTAACCAAGCCATGACATTGCTGAAACAACAACATTTTGATTTGCTCCTTAGTGATATTGAAATGCCCGGCCACACCGGACTTGAACTCGCACAATGGTTACAGCAATACCAAGCTCAGGCCCAAGCTAAAACTAAGATCATCATCTTAACCACATTCGGCCGCGCGGGTTATATCAAGCGCGCACTAAGCTCTGGTGTCGAAGGTTTTTTGTTAAAAGATGCACCATCAGATAGTCTTGTTAGCGCGATTAAACTGGTTATGTCAGGTAAAAAAGTTATCGATCCTGAATTGGCTATCAGCGCAATTGGCGATATCGACCCACTCAATGATAAAGAGAGAAAAGCCCTGCGATTGGCCAGTGAAGGGCTATCAACTAGTGATATAGCAGCTAAGTTATTCATCGCTGAAGGCACTGTGCGTAATTACCTTTCTGAAGCGATTAGTAAACTCAGTGCGACTAATCGTATTGATGCCGCAAGAATTGCTAAACAAAAGGGCTGGTTATAAAGGCCGTTAAACTTGTTATTTGGATTAATATTGCCTTGTTTTAAAACTCTGCTAAGATAAGCAATACATCTGTATATATTTACAGTACTATCGTTGCTAACGACCATGTGTGCTATAAAGCTAAGTGTATAACTCTTGGGATAAGTGCAAACTTTATCGCTAGTTTTAATCATTAGGTTTAGTAACTCACTTCAGCTACTAGCATTGGTTACTAACAATAATCGCCAAATAACGAAGTTTGTAACCGACTCAAAAACAGAAAGGCATTGTAGATTTGCAACCATTGGATCAGGTTCCGATAACCGACTTAAAAGGCGTCGCTAAAAAAGTCGCTGACAAGCTGGAAAAGCTGGGGATTAAAACAGTACAAGATGTGCTGTTTCATTTGCCTCTGCGTTATGAAGACCGAACCCAAATTTACCCCATCAATGCGTTATACCCTGCAATGTACGCTACCGTTGAAGCCGAAATACTCTCGACTCAGATAGTACCGGGCCGCAGACGTATGCTGACCTGCAACATTGCAGATGAATCAGGCCATCTGACATTACGCTTTTTTAACTTCTCCGTAGCCCAGCGTAATAGCATGCAAAATGGCGCAATTATTCGTGCTTATGGCGAAATCAAACGTGGTAATCGCCACTTTGAGATTATCCACCCTGAATACAAAATTATAAAAGCCGGCGACAATGCAGCTCTCAGTGAATCACTGACACCGATTTATCCTTCCACTGAAGGATTAAAACAAGCCAGCTGGATAAAAATGTCTGAACAGGCTCTAGCCATGCTCAATCAAGGCGGCTTACAGGAATTATTACCGCCTGAGTTACAGCCGAATAATATGAGCATCAGCCAAGCTTTATCATTAATTCATCGACCACCCAATGACATAGTACAATCAGATTTAGAGCTAGGAATGCACCCAGCTCAGCAGCGATTGGTACAAGAAGAGCTGCTTGCCCATAACCTCAGTATGTTGCAATTACGCCAACGTAATAACCTCGATAAAGCCGTCACATTACCTGCAACAGGCCAGCTGCTAAACCCATTTTTAAAGGCCTTACCGTTTAAACCCACCGGTGCTCAACAACGTGTAGGGGCTGAAATTAGCATCGATATTGAACAACCCACTCCGATGATGCGCTTAGTGCAGGGTGATGTGGGTTCGGGTAAAACATTAGTTGCGGCATTAGCAGCCCTGCAAGCCATCGAAAATGGCTATCAAGTGGCGATGATGGCACCCACCGAATTGCTGGCTGAGCAACATGCGGTTAATTTTGCAGCATGGTTTGAACCACTAGGCCTTAAAGTCGGTTGGTTAGCGGGTAAATTAAAAGGCAAAGCTAGAACTCAATCTCTAGCAGACATTGCTGATGGCAGCGCCAATATGGTGATTGGCACTCATGCTATTTTTCAAGAAAAAGTTAGCTTCAATAAACTCGCGCTAATTATCATTGATGAACAACACCGTTTCGGCGTACATCAACGCTTAGGCTTACGGGAAAAAGGCGTAAGCCAAGGCTTTCATCCGCATCAATTAATAATGACAGCAACACCAATCCCACGAACATTAGCGATGACAGCATATGCGGATTTAGAAACCTCCGTCATTGATGAGTTACCACCAGGCAGAACGCCAGTAACCACCGTCGCAATTGGGGACCATCGTCGAGAACAAGTTATTGAGCGAGTCAAACAAGCAGCAATAAATGATAATCGTCAGATATATTGGGTTTGCACCTTAATTGAAGAATCTGAAGTACTTGAGTGCCAAGCCGCTGAAGATACTGCTGCCGAGTTAGCTAAGTTATTGCCGGAACTCAAAGTCGGCCTAGTTCACGGACGGATGAAGAGTGCTGAGAAACAGCAAATCATGGCTCAATTTAAAGCGGGTGAACTACACTTATTAGTTGCCACTACGGTTATAGAAGTCGGTGTTGATGTGCCAAATGCCAGCTTAATGATTATCGAAAATCCAGAGCGTTTAGGCCTTGCTCAATTACATCAATTACGTGGTCGAGTAGGCCGTGGTTCAATAGCAAGCCATTGTGTTTTATTATATAAAGCGCCGTTATCTCAAACCGCGACCAAACGTATAGGGGTGCTGCGAGACAGCAATGATGGTTTTGTTATCGCACAAAAAGACTTAGAAATTAGAGGGCCAGGTGAAGTACTCGGTACTCGACAAACTGGTTTAGCTGAAATGAAAATTGCAGATTTAGTCAGAGATCAATATCTCATTGAAAATACACAAAAACTAGCGACACATGTCATGCAACGAGTACCTGACAATGTCGACAGTATTATTCATCGATGGTTGGGTGATCGCCAACAATACGTACAAGCATAAATTATTGTTAACCTTGCGATGTTATTACTAGACAAGTGAGCAGATTATTGCAGAATGAAGCCTAAGGTTAAATTCGTTTAAGCAATATTTGTTAGCATGACTAACCTATAATTAACCCGTATTCGGTTCCACTTTCGACGTTTAAAGCTAAGGAATAGAAATGCAAGCCAATCAAGAAGACAGAGCAACACCACAATATAACCGTGCCAGTGGAAGTACTGCAGGTGTGATCGCCATTACCGTTGCGGTGTTACTTGCTGGCGCTGGCTATTTCTATTTCACATCTAATAGTGAACCTGAAATTGAATTTCCGATCCCTGTGCAATTACCTGAACCGGTACCAGAACAGCCAATTGAACAAGAACCCATTGAAGAAGTCATTGTTAAGGTCATTGAACCAACCGTTATTGAGGCACCAGCGGAACCTGAAGTCGTAGTTGAACCCTTACCAGCACTGACTGAAAGTGATGATTTTGTGGCACAGAAAACCATTGATATGGCTGATGGCATGAAAATCGATTCATTGATTTTGAAAAAAGACATTGCCCGTCAGTTTGTGGTTTTTGTTGATAACATGGCACAAGGTGAAGTTATTCACAAAGCTAGCCCATTAAAAGGCCCTAAAGACAGCTTTACAGTGAGTGAAATAACCAATAAAACTTACTTAAATCCTGATAGTTATCATCGTTATGACCTATACGCCAACATGATGTCAGGTATGAACGAACAACAACTGATCAGTACTTACAAAGAACTCACCCCAATATTCGACGAAGCATTTGAAGAATTAGGTTATAGCGACATGTCATTTGACGATCGAATGCAAGAAGCTTTTAAAGTGATTTTAGCCGCACCGATCATTGAAGATCCTATTGAATTAAGCTCTATCAGTGTGAATTATCAATTTGTCGACCCTAAGCTTGAAGCGCTACCCAACGTGCAAAAGTTTATGGTGCGTATGGGACCTGAAAACAGCCTCAAGATCAAAACAGCCATCAGAAAGCTGCAACAACAAATGGCAAAATAGTTAAGCGGGCAATATAGTACTTCATTAGTAACAGTATGTTACGACTTAATGAATTTATCAGCGCCTCTATTGATTACATAACAAAAATAGCGACATTTATGTCGCTATTTTTATTTAGCCTCACACAAAAAGACTTCATTGTCTCGTTAGAATTACGGTACAATCAGCCAGTAGTATTATTAACTCAGCTAGGGATACCTGAGTCATATCAGAGGCAAAGTAGTGCAATTAGTATTTGATATTCTCTCATGGGGTGCTTGGTCTGTAGACTTTCAAAATAAAGAGAGCTGGAGCGAATGGGATAAGCGCGCCTCCGATTCAAATTTAACTCCTAATGCTAGCTCTATCTCCCCGCCCTTACTTCAAGTACCTGCAATGAAACGCAGACGTTTTAGTCGGTTAACTAAAATGATGCTGACTGCTGCCTATGATTGTAATCCTGCAGAAAATTGTCGCAGTGTATTTGCATCACGCCATGGCGAACTGACTCGTACTCTTGGACTGCTAAAAGATGTGGTCATCAAAGAGTCTTTGTCACCACTCGCTTTCAGCCAATCAGTTCATAATACAGCCAGTGGAATATACGGTATTGTCACCGGTAACACTGCCCCCTCAACGTCTATTGCGGCAGGTGAAGAAACACTTTCACTAGCGATGGTTGAAGTCTACGCTCAGCTTGCAGAAAACCCAGAACCTGTATTAATGGTTTTTGGCGACGATCCTGTCCCGCCCATATATAATCAATTCACTCTAGAATTCGAACTACCGCTTGCCATGGGGCTTTATTTAGCCCCAGCTAACAGCGGTCACTCTCAAACACTTGCCCAACTGACATTAACGAATAGTGATAATAATGAGGCTGCATCACCCCAACCGATTAGCTTTGCTGAACTCATTCATGCAATCGCCTCAGATAAAGCGAAATCCGGTCAATTATGCCAATGGCAGTGGCAGCTAAAGAGCTATAACGGTCAATAATGACAAGTAATCAGCTCAACAATCTCCAGATAGAAACCGCAACGCGGTTAACTGGCCTCGCTTATATCCCCCGTTGGATTGGCGGAGTATTGTGCTATGTGGCGTTTGGTCTTGGTGGGCTACTGAGCTCTATCACAATATTGCCTATTCTTCGCTTTTGGCCGGGTCAGAAACAACAACGTATTGCTAGAGTTCAGAAAGCCGTACACAAAATGTTTAAAGGCTTTGTGTGGATGTTGACATCCACTGGAGTCATCAAGGTAACCACTAAAAATATACAAGCTTTAACTGATGCAAAAGGTGTAATAGTGATAGCAAATCACCCTACGCTAGTTGATGTAGTGGTACTCATTAGCTTAATGCCTAATGCTGGCTGCATTGTTAAGAACACACTATGGCGAAATCCATTTATTAGAGGCGTTTTGGCTTCTGCTGGTTACATACCTAACCGTAGAGCAGAGTTATTATTACAAGATTGCCAGCAAGTTCTTGATAGTGATACAAACTTAATTATATTTCCTGAAGGTACTCGTACTGTGGCAGGGCAGAAAACCAATCCTTTTGCCCGCGGTGCTGCAAACATTGCCATTAGAACGAAGAAAAACATTATTCCTGTCACGCTGCGTATTGATGTGGCTGGGCTAACGAAGCAACAACCTTGGTACGACATTCCAAGGCAAACGATGAATATGTCAGTAGAAATTGGCGCAGCTTTTGACCACCTGATGTATGATACTAATCAAAGTAGCGAAGCTAAATTGGCTAGAGTATTAACCCGCGATTTAGAGCAATATTATCAACAGCAATTATTCGCCTTAGTACCTAGTAACGACTTAGTGAAAGTAAAATAAAATCAATCAAAATTAGAATATTAATATGACTTTACATAATGAAATCAAACAACTGATCATCGACTGTCTCGATTTAGAAGACGTCAGCATTGGTGATATTGAAACCGATGCAGCACTATTTGGTGAAGGCTTAGGTTTAGACTCAATTGATGCTCTTGAACTTGGTTTAGCGATCAAAAAGAAATTCGATATCAAAATCGAAGCGAACTCAGAAGCCACTAAAGCACACTTTTTCAGTGTTGCGAGTTTAGCTAGCTTTATTGAATCACAACGTTCTTAAGGAATTATCATGAAAAGTCGTGATCAAATCCTTGAAATGTTAACTCAAATTCTTGTGGATGAATTTGAAATTGACGCTGATGATATCACTCTAGATGCCTCACTTTATGAAGCGCTGGATTTAGACAGCATTGATGCCGTTGATTTAGTGATTAAGCTGCAACAGATGACAGGTAAGAAGATTCAGCCAGATCAGTTCAAGACTGTTAGAACGGTTGAAGATGTCGTCAATGCTATCGAAGGGTTAATGAAAGACTAATGCTGTTATTGCAAATCTTCACCGCTATTGCGTTAGTTTGCTACCCCTTAGCGGTCTATTTGGGTTTGCAGTTTTTGCCTCCTGGCACAATAGCACTATTACTATGCATTATTCTTATTGCGCGCTTGGCGCTAAATAAACAACAACTTGCCTCTATGGCGTTGCCGCTAATAGTGGGCATTGGATTAACCGCTGCCAGTTTTATTGCCAAACGCAATGATTGGTTACTGTTTTATCCTGTAGTGATTAATTTAACCATGCTAGGACTCTTTAGTTATTCGCTAATAAAAGGGCCCAGCATGATTGAGAGACTCGCAAGGTTAAAAGAACCGGACTTACCTGATGCTGCTATCAGTTATTTAAACAAAGTCACCCTACTTTGGTGTGGACTGTTTGTATTAAATGGCTCAGTTGCATTCTATACAGCCCAGTTTTCCACACTAGAAATGTGGACCCTTTACAATGGTTTAATTGCTTATCTTCTTATGGGCTTATTGCTTGGTGGAGAATGGCTGTATCGTACATTTTGGTTGAGAAAACATGAATAACTTGCTGATTAACTGGTTACAGACTGGCCCGAAAACCCAACAACTCATAAGTTTCAATCACCATGATATCGTGACAGGTAATCTGTTTAAATCTCATGTGGCGTATTTATACGAACAGCTTTCAGCCAGTCCAGCTAAACGCTGGTTACTTGCAGCAGAAACCAGCGATTTATTTGCTGCGGGTATTTGTGCAGCATTACTTGCAGGTAAGCAAATTATACTGCCATCAAATACCCAAGGCGGTACGTTAACAGAACTCAATCATGCTTTTGATGGCGTCATAGCAGATCAGCCGTTATCGGAAGTTAAACAGTTTATCTTACTCAAAAAAGAACTCGGTTTACCGACCAAAGATTGGCCGAAATCAGACAACTTAGGTGAGTTGGTATTATTCACCTCTGGCAGCAGTGGTGAACCTAAAGCCATTGAAAAATCGATCGCACAACTTGATGCTGAAGTGAGCGTATTAGAACAAACATTTGCAGCCCGATTACCACAGTGTAGTGTCATTTCAACAGTCTCTCACCAACATATCTATGGTCTATTATTCAAGATTTTATGGCCACTTGCCGCAAACAGGCCTTTTTTAAGTGACTTAGTTGAATACCCAGAAACCTTAAGTTATTACATTGCATTAATGCCTAACCTTTGCTTAATCAGTAGCCCCGCGCAATTATCTCGTCTACCTGAAGCATTGGAGTTTGAGCAACAGCAATTAGCGCCAAGCTTAATATTCAGCTCTGGCGGCCCATTAAGTTATGAAGCCTCCCAGCATATCCACACTTGCTATGGTCAATTGCCAATTGAAGTATTTGGGAGCACTGAGACTGGCGGTGTTGCTTATCGTCGACAACTAGAAGTTGACCGTACTTGGCTACCTTTTAGCCCGATAGAAATAGCCTCTGACAGTGAAGATGGCGCGCTGATGATTAAGTCTCCTTACTTGCCTTGTTCAACACAGTGGCTTAAATGCGATGATAAAATCGACCTACAAGCAGATGGTCGATTCAGGTTATTGCACAGGCTAGACCGTATCGTAAAAGTAGAAGAAAAACGCTTATCGTTAGCCCAGATGGAAGGTCTTTTATGTACTCATCCCTTTGTAAAAGAAGCCGCGGTGATACAACTTGCTGAACCAAGAATTATGCTTGGCGCAGCAATAACCTTAACCACTGAAGGTTTAGCACAACTAGACCTAGGCAAATTAAGCGTTAATAACCTCTTAAAACAACACTTACTCAGCCAATTTGAACGAGTGACTTTACCAAGACGCTGGCGCTACCCTGATGCTTTACCTACAAATGCCCAAGGTAAGCGAATACAAACGGATTTATTAGCAGTTTTCAATGATGATTAAATCAGCTTTACCTCAAATTATAAGTCAAACAACCTTTGATAACGGCGTAAGCTGGCAGATCTTTGTTGCTGCTGAGCTCGATTTCTTTAAAGGTCATTTTGACGAGCAACCCGTCTTACCCGGTGTAACCCAACTTGATTGGGCCATTCAGCTTGGCAGTAAAGCCTTTGGCTATGAACCTACGGTTGCAACATTGGAAGTACTTAAGTTCCAACAGTTATTGCTGCCTAATACCCATGTAGAGTTAGTTATTAGTCACAATCCAGATAAAGCCAAGCTCACTTTTCACTATCAAGATGGTGACAAGCGTTTTGCATCCGGCAGAATTGCCTTCGATACGAGCGGCATCGAGTCTCAGCAATCTTTAACCAAGGATAGTTAATCATGAAACTAGCTATCATTATTCCCAATTATAATCATCAACAAGCCATCGCTGACACCTTAGTTGCGCTTGAACCATTCGGGCTACACTGCTATTTAATCAATGATGGCAGTAACGATGACACACGTTACTTATTACAAGAATTAGCCGACAAATATGATTGGGTCAGTCTGATCCACCATCCCTTTAATCGTGGTAAAGGTGCAGCTGTAACAACAGGGCTTCGCGCAGCATTCAAAGATGGCTACAGCCATGCTTTGCAAGTCGATGCAGATGGCCAGCATTGCCTAGATGATATTCCTGCAATGATAGACGCCGCGACTCAGCAACCTTTAGCCTTAATTTCAGGTAAACCTCAGTACGACGAGTCAGTCCCAAAAGGGCGATTATATGGTCGTTATATCACCCATTTTTGGGTATGGATTGAAACCCTAAGTTTTGATATTCAAGATTCAATGTGTGGATTTCGAGTCTATCCACTTGCCGCGACGGAGCAACTATTCCGTGAGCAAGCCTTAGGTGAACGCATGGATTTTGATATTGAAATCATGGTCAAAATGCACTGGCAAGGCGTGCCTGTCGTCCATATCCCCACAAAAGTGATTTACCCTGAAGATGGCATTAGTCACTTCCAAGGCTTTAAAGATAACGTCCGAATTTCAGCCATGCATACCGGGTTATTTTTCGGCATGCTTAAACGCTTGCCATCAATACTGGCAAAAAAAAACACTAATAAACACTGGTCTGTAATGGGCGAGCGCGGCAGTTATTGGGGGGTGAAATTACTCGCTGATAGCTATCGTTTAGGTGGACACTGGCTTTGCAGAGCAATCATGTACCCTGTTATTTGCTACTTCTTTTTAACCGGCGCCACTGCGCGTAATGCATCTTTAGACTTTTTGCGCCGTGTTAAACAGCAGCACCCTGATCAGCAGTTATTATCAGATCCTGTTACTTGGCGAGATAGCCTCAAGCATTTTTTTGCCTTTGGTAACGCAGCATTAGATCGAATTGATGCTTGGTGCGATCGCATTAAGTTATCACACGTAGATTTTGCTGACAGGCATGTGCTGGCTGACCAATTAGCCACAGGTCAAGGCGCTGTATTGCTGGTGTCTCACTTAGGTAATCTCGAATTATGCCGCGCCATTTCAATCCACCAGCAGAAAGTGAAAGTGAATGTCATGGTGCTGACAAGCCATGCTGAAAATTTCAACAATGTACTGAAACAACTTAACCCTAATAGCAGTTTGAACTTAATTCAAGTGGATGAACTCGGGCCAAGCACTGCCGTGTTATTGCAAGAGAAAATTGCCGCTGGTGAATTAGTCGTGATTGCAGCAGATCGCACTTCGTCTGATACCGCTGGTCGAGTGATTTACACTGACTTTATTGGCCAACAAGCAGCCTTTCCCCAAGGACCTTTTATTCTTGCGGGTTTATTAAATTGCCCTGTTTACACCATGTTCTGTTTGCAAGAACAAGGGCGATATCATGTCCATGTAGAACACTTATCTGATAGCTTAAAAGGCCCACGTAAAGACCGCACCGAACGATTAACCGATGCTGTTGTTGAATACAGTCGCCGCTTAGCGCATTTTGCGACACAACAACCTTTACAGTGGTTTAATTTTTATGATTTTTGGCGCGATGATGAGCAATCACAACGTAGCCAGTCACAATCCAAGCAGGGACAGTAACGCCATGAGCCAAGCTTCAACAACATCAACTTTGCCAACTGTACATTTTGGCCAACAGCAACTGAGTTTAGAACAAGTGGTTGCCGTTGCCAAAGGCGCCCCAGTTAAGCTTAATGAGCGCCCTGAATATCAAGAATACATTCAAAAAGGGGCTCGATTTATTGATAGCCTTTTGAATGAAGAAGGTGTGGTTTACGGTGTCACCACTGGCTATGGCGACTCATGTACTGTGACTGTGGGGCTCGATTTAGTCCATGAGCTACCGCTGCACTTATCGCGCTTTCATGGCTGTGGTTTAGGCGATATATTTTCGCCTATGCAAGCTCGCGCCATTATGGCTTGCCGCTTAAGTTCATTAGCCGTAGGCAAGTCTGGGGTGACTTACCAGCTACTGCAACGTATTGAGTTGCTACTAAATTTAGATATCACTCCAGTGATACCTGAAGAAGGCTCTGTTGGCGCAAGTGGTGATTTAACTCCGCTATCTTACTTAGCTGCGGTACTTGTTGGTGAGCGCGATGTTATCTACCAAGGTAAGCGACGCGCGACTAAAGATGTGTATCTTGAACTCGGTATAGTTGCACTGATTTTACGCCCTAAAGAAGGCTTAGCCTTAATGAACGGTACAGCAGTGATGACTGCCCTTGCCTGTTTAGCTTATGACCGTGCTCAATATCTCACACGCTTATCTAGCCGCCTTACGGCTATGGCATCGCTGACGTTAAAAGGTAATTCAAATCATTTTGATGACATCTTATTTGCAGCAAAACCACACCCTGGACAAAATCAAATTGCCACATGGATCCGTGAAGATTTAAATCATCATACCCATCCACGTAACTCTGATCGCTTACAAGATCGTTATTCAATTCGCTGTGCACCGCACATTATTGGTGTTCTACAAGATGCATTGCCGTTCATGCGCCAGTTTATTGAAACCGAATTAAACAGCGCTAATGACAATCCGATTGTCGATGGTGAAGGCGAGCATATTCTTCATGGTGGCCATTTTTATGGTGGCCATATTGCCTTTGCTATGGATGCAATGAAAAATGCAGTGGCTAACCTTGCTGATTTGATCGATCGTCAAATGGCATTGGTCATGGACCCGAAGTTTAATAATGGCTTACCCGCTAATTTATCAGCAGCCGTTGGTGCGAGAAAATCCATTAACCATGGCTTTAAAGCAGTACAAATTGGTGTTTCTGCGTGGACAGCAGAAGCATTAAAAAACACCATGCCTGCTAGTGTTTTTTCACGTTCGACTGAATGCCATAACCAAGACAAAGTCAGTATGGGCACCATTGCAGCCCGTGATTGTATGCGCGTATTACAACTCACCGAACAAGTTGCTGCTGCGGCCTTGTTAGCGATGACTCAAGGGATACATTTACGCATTAGTCAGAATGAATTAGCCCATGCTTCGTTAACGTCATCATTGGCCAAAACTGTTGATCAAGTGAGTGAAGATTTTGAACTACTCACAGAAGATCGCCCACTAGAATCGGTGCTACGCAAAACCGTTGATAAGATTCAATTAGGTCAGTGGGAGGTGTGTTAAATGAAAGCCCTATTCTCATCTGAGTTAGCCATGATGATACCGTTTCATGACGTTGATTCTATGGGGATCACTTGGCACGGTAATTACCTGCGTTATTTTGAAGTGGCGCGCTGCAAGCTACTGGATGAACTGGGTTATAACTACCGTCAGATGATGAGTTCTGGCTATGCTTGGCCTATTGTGGACACCCGACTTCAATATGTTAAAAGCAGTACTTTCGACCAACACATTATTGTTTATTCAAGTATTGTTGAGTGGGAAAATCGTCTAAAAATAACTTATCAGATCCGTGATGCACAGACCAATGAGCGCATCACCAAGGGTTATACCATTCAGGCAGCCGTTGATATGGAAACCGAAGAGCTATGCTTTATCACCCCTGATGTGTTCAGAGAGAAAATGGTCGCTCATCTTCCAGAGGAAGAGCTTACTGACGAACTAAAAGCATTGGCGAATAGACGATGAAATCATTCATCTATGCAGTCTTCCTCGTCCCTTTTCTGCTTATATCTTTAGCAGCTAATACTAGTGCTAGTGAGCTTACAACTGTGAAAAACACCTCTGAATTAGTCAGTGACGATATCGCCGCTATTTTTAAACAGCACGCCACACCTGATCAACTCAGCCAATTAGCCTCTCAATTACAGCTGAGTCCGCAAACCAAAGGACAGTTTATTCAAACTCGCTATTTAGCGGTATTAAAAAAACCACTAAAAAGCCAAGGTGTATTTATTTTTAGCCAGCAGCAAGGTTTGTTTTGGCAACAAACAAAACCCTTCCCTACGACATTGGTGTTAAAAGATCGCATGCTGATCCAGCAAGATAGCTTTGGCAATATCCAGCAAAGTAATGCCAATCAAGCTAGCGCTGCTATGGCAGAACAATTACCCATGTTGATGCAAGCACTGTTAACGGGTGATGTGAAAGCTTTAGAGAAAGACTTTCAGCTATATATGCCTGCAGTCATTAACACAGCAGAAAACACATCAGCTGGCCATGCGACTCTATGGCAGCTTGGCTTAGTTGCAAAAGACCCTATGATTCAAAAAGCCATTGGCGCATTAATTCTTGAAGGTAGCCTAGCGCCAACTCAGGCTGATAAGTCAGTAACCCAAATTGAGCGATTAACCATGCTCTCTTCAGTTGAAGCTGCGATTAATAATCAAAAAACTGACAAAACCCTGATTGAGTTTTCTCATATTGAAAACCAACTGACTGAAGCAGATATTAAGCGTTTTGACTTAATGCCTTCAGCAAGTAGTGACGAACACTGATGTTAACGCCTCCTAACCATAAAGAGCAAAAGCCAAAGTCGAGATTGTTATTAGCGCTGTGGCTACTCATCATGGTTATAGTTACTGTTTACGGGACTGTGTTATGGCAATCAGGAGCTAAGATTCAAAGTAACATTTTGGCAATGTTGCCTAAATTAACCGAATCCGCACTCACTCAAACAGCGCTTGAACGTGTAGAACAACGTTTAGCTGACCAAGTGTATATCGGTATTATCGCTGATGATAAATCACAAGCTATTAGCGCTGCACAGCGATTAATCGACCACCTACAGCAACAACCTGATGTATTCAGTGACGTCCGCAGTGGTGATATCAGTCAAATGCAGGGGCTAAGCGAATACTACTTCTCTAAACGATTTAATTTACTGACTGAAAAGCAACGACAACTGCTAGCGTCAGCTGACCCGTCAACCACTGCAGCAGCAGGAAAGTGGCAACAACTATTATTGGCCGCACAACAACAGTTATATAGCAGTTTTGGCTATGCTAGCAGTCAGCTGTTGTCCCACGATCCGTTATTATTATTTCCCGATAATCTCATTGCTTTAGCGCCCACTAATAACATCAGCAGTGAGCAAGGCATTCTACTCACGCCTTATCCAGACAAAAATTCTACTAATAAGTTTGCCACCATTGTCATTGCTAAAGGGGTTAAAAGTGCTTTCAACCCTCAAGGTCAGCAACAACAAAGCCAAGTGTTATCTAACGCTTTTGATCAACTCACTAACACGACACCCAACCTAGCATTCCTTAAAGCTGGCGCACTGTTTCATGCCCAAGCAGCAACAGATACGGCGAAATCAGAAATCTCGACCATTGGCTCAATCTCGCTTATTGGAGTGATGATATTAGTTTGGTTAGGTTTCCGCAGTATTATGCCTATCTCATTAGCCTTACTCACGTTATCCAGTGGTTTTTTATTTGCTGCGGTGGCGACATTGGCCTTGTTCGGTGAATTACATCTACTGACACTGGTGTTTGGTACCAGCCTCATTGGGGTTGCCATAGATTACAGCTTTCATTTTTACTGTGAAAAGCTCAATCACCAGCAACGAAGTGCTAGCGAGATCATTCGAGAGATTCTACCGACCCTAAGCTTGGCATTATTAACCAGCGGCATCGCATTTATTGCTATTGGATTTACCCCATTCCCTGGCATGCAGCAGGTTGCTATATTTTGCGCTGCGGGCTTATTGGGCGCTTACTTAACCTTAGTGTTGGCCTACCCAACACTTGCTAACCACTCACTCACTTCGACATCGATATTACTACCACTGGCTCAACGATACCTTACATGGTTAACGACACTAGGCAGCGCTGAAACAGACTCTCCAAGCTCAACATCGAAGCACAAACTGATCATAGCTATTGTTGTCTTAGTTATATTTTCAGTTGCAGGTTTAAGCCAATTAAACACCAACGATGACATCAGAAATTTACAACAAAGTCCGCCAGCCATCACAGCAGAAGAAAACCAGCTCAGACAACTTCTCAGTGGCGGCACCGATAACCAATTTGTTTTAGTCAGCGCAAGCAGCGAGCAAGACTTACTTGCTGAACTTGAACAAACGGATAAATTATTAGCGGCTGCAATTACCGAAAACGAGCTAAGCAGTTTTATCAGCTTAAGTCAGTACCTGCCGACAGCAGAGCGACAACAACAGAATTACCGCTTCTACGAGCAGTTATATACTGACCATTTAGATGAAATCATTGCAACCTTGGGGCTTGATGAATCAATAAAAGCCAATTTATTAGCTGAATTTCATCGTTCCAAAGGCAACATAATTTCCAGTAACGAAGTCATCGCTTTAGCAGGGGAAGACTTAGCCAGTTTATGGCTGCCTGCAAAAAATCAGGCATCCGTAGCGCTTAATTCAGATAATCAGTCGCAATGGGGTAGTATTGTCCTGTTAGGTGGCATCAAGGATTTAGCCGCGCTTAAAAGTCGTGTCGATAACAGTGAGTTATCGATCACCGTCGTTGATAAGGTGGGTGAAATATCTCAATTGATGGCTAAGTTTCGTATTATTACTTTGCAATTATTATTGCTGGTATGTGTCATTGCCATTGTGGTATTCAGTGTTCGTTTCGGGGTTAAACTCGCTCTATTGATTGTGTCGATACCTGCCAGCGCCATAATATTAACTTTAGCTTGCTTAGGTCTTATTGGTTCACCGTTAAGTTTATTCCACGCTTTAGCGTTAATTTTAGTGCTGGGTATTGGTATTGATTACAGTTTATTTTTTGCCTCAGTCAAACCTCATGCCTCTGCGACAGGTGTAATGATGGCTGTATTTATGTCTGCTTGTTCCACCTTATTAGCTTTTGGCTTACTGGCTTTAAGCAATACCAATGCGATTCACTTTTTCGGGTTAACCTTATTATTTGGCATCGGATTTAGTTTCTTACTCGCCCCATTTATCAACATAATGACAAGAGAAGTAGCCCATTATGGAAAATAGCTCATTTGAAGAGTCCGCATTAGAACAACATGCTGCACGGAAGCAACAAAATCACGATGTGAATGTTGATGTTGATGTTGTTATCATTGGTGCGGGGCCGTCAGGTGCCATAGCAGCAAGCTTATTACACCAGCAAGGTAAGCAAGTTTTAGTGATAGAGAAACAATATTTCCCTCGTTTTTCTATCGGTGAGAGTTTACTACCATGCTGTATGCAATTTATTGAACAAGCCGGTATGTTAGCCGCGGTTGAGCAAGCTGGATTTCAATTTAAAAATGGCGCCGCTTTTAGACATAATGACCGCTATACCACCTTCAATTTCACCGATAAATATACCCAAGGTCCAGGAACAACATTTCAGGTTCAACGTGGGCAATTCGATAAAATACTTGCCGACACAGCAGTCTCACAAGGTGTCGAAATTCGTTATGGTCACAGCGTTAACGACATAAATTTAACCCCTGCACTAACAAACAAGAATAGTTCTATTTTATCGGTCACTGATGAGTCTGATAACCCATATCAAGTTACCGCTCAATATGTATTGGATGCCAGTGGTTTTGGCCGCGTTTTACCACGATTGCTTGATCTAGAAAAGCCTTCTGATTTACCCTCAAGAAGTGCTATTTTTACCCACATTGAAGACAATATTACTGACCCTGACTTTGACCGTAATAAAATTCTCATTAGCGTCCATCCTACTGAAAAAGATATTTGGTACTGGTTAATTCCTTTTAGCAATGGTCGTTGTTCCATTGGCGTAGTGGCAGAGCCTCATTTGATTGAACATTGCCAAGGAGATTTAGAAACCCAGTTATGGCAACTCATCAAGGAAGAGCCTGGCTTAAACCGTTTATTGTCAAAAGCAAAAGTGGTACAAGAATGTGCAACACTAAAAGGCTATTCGGCTAATGTATCCACATTGGCAACCAATCAATTTGCATTATTGGGCAATGCGGGTGAATTTCTTGATCCGGTGTTTTCATCAGGCGTTACCATTGCGATGCAATCAGCATCGATGGCGGTCGATACCCTTATCAAACAGCTTGATGGTGAGGCTGTCGACTGGCAAGCCGATTATACTGAGCCACTGATGTTAGGTGTGAATACATTCAGAACCTATGTACAAGCTTGGTACGATGGTCGTTTTCAAGATGTTATCTTCTATGATGATCCGAATCCAACCATAAAACAGATGATCTGTTCTATTCTGGCAGGCTATGCTTGGGACAGCAGTAACCCGTTTGTCAAAGACTCAGAGCGAAGACTCAATATGATTGTCGGTTTATGCCAAGATCAAACAGAAGCGAGCTAACTATGTGGCGTACATCCCTCACTAAATTTTCGATACTACTGTTACTGCTTTTAGCTGGTTGTAGTCACCAGCTTCAACGGCAAACCTGTGTATTATTAACACCTGAAGTCAATTACTGCTTAGCGCCATTGGTAACAGCATCAGAATTAGGTTTGAAGCCTGAATCGTCAAGTATTGATCATCAATTGACGCAAAAAATTAGCTTTACCCATGGTGATAAACATCATGAACTGCTCACTCAATTAGAATTAAGTTCTGAGGTGATGACCATGGTAGGCCTAGCGCCTTTAGGTCAGGCATTATTCACGATTACTTATGATGGTGAAACAGTTATCAGCAAGCAAAACATGTTGATGGGTGATGAGTTTAAAGCAGAATATTTAATGGCTATCATGCAACTGATATATCGTCCTCACCCACAGGTGAACCCTTATTTCAGTCAAGGGCAGATGCAAGATATCGATTGTAAGGTAGATGGAAATAACGACAGTGCTCGCTGTAGTGCACTCTTAGTCAACAATGAAGCGGCTATTCACATTAGTTACTCAGATATTAATCCTTGGATAGCAAATGTCATCTTGCGTTTCCCTGCAGCGAATATCACCTTGTCGATTTCGCCGCTGTAGCTAAACGCTGTAACGAACTATGCGTGCTAAACATAATGAACAATCATAAAAAGTGTAAGTAATGACTCACTCTATAGCCATAACTAGTATCGGACTTTGTACGCCATTAGGCCAAACACCACAGCAAGTGCTTGCTAACTTATTAGCAGGTGATACCAGCGCTATGGTGTTAAGAGATGACCTAATGTTTAATGCCACCACTCGCGTTGGTGCCATTGATGATGCGCTTCTACAGCAGATCCCTGAGAATCTATCGCAGTTTGACTGTCGTAATAATCGCTTACTGTATAGCGCTGCGAAGCAGTTAGACAAGCTTATCGAGCAAGCAAAACAGCAATTTGGCGCTTCACGAATTGCAGTGGTTCTCGGAACCAGTACTTCAGGTATTTCTAAGGGCGAGGCGGCATTAAGCTATCATGCCAAGCACGGCACTTTCCCACCTGCTTATCATTACGCGCAACAAGAACTGGGCAGCACCAGTGATTTCCTGCGTCAATATTATGATTTATCGGGCCCTTGCTACACGGTATCGACAGCGTGTTCTTCTAGCACCAAGGTCTTTGCTAGCGCCAAGCGATTATTGAATGCCGATTTATGTGATGTTGTCATAGTGGGTGGAGTTGATAGTTTATGTCAGCTGACGGTCAACGGTTTCAATGCGCTAGAGTCTGTATCAGCAGGTTTGTGTAATCCCTTTAGCCAAAACCGAGATGGGATTAATATCGGCGAAGGCGCAGCACTTTTTACTCTTGAAAAGTCATCAACAAATAACCCTGAAGAAATAATCCTCGCAGGTATTGGTGAGTCATCCGATGCCCACCATATATCAGCGCCACACCCACAAGGGACTGGCGCTATTGCCGCAATGAACAATGCCTTGACTGATGCGAACCTTCAGCCAAACCAGATTAGCTATGTAAATTTACATGGCACCGCAACACCAAAAAATGATGCGATGGAATCTCTAGCGATGCAGCAAGTCTTTGCAAATACTGATGGCGCAAGCATTCCATTTTGCAGTTCCACCAAACCTTTAGTGGGCCATTGTCTCGGCGCTGCAGGAGCAATAGAAGCTGCATTTTGCTATTTATTATTAAGCCATCATAACGACAAACAAATGTTACCCCCACAAGTGTGGGATCAACAACAAGACGTAGATAACCCTGTGTTGCCATTGGTGACTCACGGTCAGTCGACAACACTAGATTACATTATGAGTAACTCATTTGCATTTGGTGGCAGTAACGCCAGTATTATTTTAGGCCGAAGTAGAGGTCAACATGCCTAACCTTATCGCTCAACCACAGTTGCTAACTCAAGAAGTCAGCCATTTTGTTCCCCATAGAGCACCAATGATTTTGATTGATCGTTTGCTTACTCATGATATCGATAAGCTCATCACTGAAGTGACCATTAGCGAATCTAGTGCCTACTTCAGCGAGCCTTTAAACGGGGTTCCAAATTATGTGGGCATTGAATATATGGCGCAAAGTATTGCTGCATTAGCAGGTGTTGAAGCTCATTTAAAGAGTGATAAAGTTCGAGTGGGCTTTTTATTAGGTACGCGAAAGTTGGTGATGCATCAATCATGCTACAAACTGGGTCAGACCTATCAAATTCATGTAGCGAGACTTTATCAAGAAGAATCAGGGCTGGCGGTATTTGATTGCCAAATTTTTGCAGGTAACGACATCATTGCCCTAGCCAATGTTAATGTGTTTCAGCCACAAGATACCAAAGGCTATATCAATGACAGCCAAGCTGAAGCCAATGTTTAACGTAGAAAACCAAATAATAAACATACAGCCTCTAATACTCATGGAGCAAAAATGACAATAAATAAAAGAGTCTTAGTGACAGGGTCAAGCCGTGGCATAGGTAAAGCGATTGCATTGAAGTTAGCCCAACAAGGTTACGATATCGCCGTTCATTACCACAGTAACATTGTTACTGCTGAGCAAACCCAAGCCGAAATTATGGCTTTAGGTGTGAATGTGAGCCTTATCGCTTTTGATGTTGCTGACCGCGCACTCGCTAAAGAAAAAATCACTGCAGATATTGAACTCAATGGCGCCTATTACGGCGTTATTCTGAATGCTGGCATCACCCGCGACACCGCATTTCCAGCGATGACAGATGAAGAGTGGGACAGCGTTATTCATACCAATTTAGATGGTTTCTACAATGTCATTCAGCCGACGATTATGCCCATGATACAAGCCCGATTTGGTGGCCGCATCATTACTATGGCATCAGTATCCGGTATTGCAGGTAATCGTGGCCAAGTGAATTATAGCGCGTCAAAAGCAGGATTAATCGGCGCAACTAAGGCTTTATCGCTAGAGTTAGCCAAGCGAAAAATTACCGTTAATTGTATCGCGCCAGGTTTAATTGAAACCGATATGGTTGCTGACTTTCCAAAAGAAATGATTAATCAAATAGTGCCAATGCGCCGTATGGGCAAAACCAATGAAATTGCTGGATTAGCCAACTTTTTGATGTCAGATGACGCGGCTTATATTACCCGCCAAGTTATCTCAGTTAACGGGGGCATGATATGAACCGCAGAGTGGTTATTACTGGCATAGGTGGAATTTCAGCATTGGGGCAAGATTGGCCCACCATTGCTAAACGGTTACAAGATAAACATAACTGTGTCGTCACTATGAGTGAATGGGACAAATATCCAGGACTCAATACCCGCCTTGCAGCACCGATTACCGATTTTGAAAAACCTAAGCATTATTCTCGCAAAAAAATACGTTCAATGGGACGGGTTTCCATTATGGCGACCCGAGCCAGTGAAATTGCATTAGAAGATGCGGGCCTACTAGATGACCCGCTCATAAAATTCGGTGACATGGGCGTAGCTTACGGCTCTTCAACTGGCAGTACAGAACCTATTGTTGGCTTCGGTGATATGCTTAAAAATGGCGATATGTCGGGCATTAATGCCACTAGCTATATCCGTATGATGGCACATACCACAGCGGTAAATGTTGGCGTCTTTTTTGGTCTCAAAGGTCGAGTTCATACCACAAGCAGCGCCTGTACCTCTGGCAGCCAAGCTATTGGTTACGCCTATGAAGCCATAAAATTCGGTCAACAAACCCTAATGCTCGCTGGCGGAGGTGAAGAACTCTGTCCCACTGAAGCGGTAGTGTTTGACACCCTGTTTGCCACTAGTACTAAGAACGACCAGCCACAATCAACCCCTAGACCTTTTGATAGCCAGCGAGACGGCTTAGTCATTGGTGAAGGAGCCTGTACTTTAGTCCTTGAAGAGTTAGGGCACGCTCAAGCTCGCGGCGCAAAAATCTATGCTGAATTAGTTGGCTTTGGTACCAATTCAGATGGGCTGCATATTACTCAGCCTAATGCTGACACCATGGAAGTCGCGATTCGTTTAGCATTAAAAGATGCAGCGATTGACGCTAATAAAATTGGTTACATCAATGCCCATGGCACCGCCACTGAGCGCGGTGATATTGCTGAATCAGCTGCAACCTATGCTGTTTTTGGGGAGCAAGTGCCTATTTCATCACTGAAAAGTTATACAGGCCACACACTCGGTGCTTGTGGGGCATTGGAAGCTTGGGTGAGTATCGAAATGATGAATGCGGGTTGGTTCGCGCCAAGCCTTAACCTTGAAGAAGTCGACCCAGAATGCGCGCCACTTGATTACATCAAAGATGAGATTCGCCAAATCGACACCGATTACGTTATGAGTAATAATTTTGCATTTGGTGGCATCAACACATCATTAATCTTTAAGCGTTGGACAAAGTAAAAACACTTTTATCATTCTATACAGACAATAACAGTCAATCGATTAATCATAAGGATATGACATGAAATTATTACTTAACAGCTTAGTTATGGGTTGCTGCTTACTCAGCCCATTAACCATAGCTAAAACATATACAACCGAAGAATATCAGCAGATATTTTCTGGTAATGATACTTATAAACAACAACAAGCTATTGAGTCTATTGTATTGGTGGGATTAGAAGATCCAAGTATTTACAACACCATCAAAGATAAAATTGAGGCCCAACTTCCTTCTGCGACAGATAGACATTCAATTGATAATACCTCATGGCTTATTAAAGGCTTAGGGTATTCAGGTGACCCGCAATATAAAGAATATTTATCATATATAGCTCAAGGGGAGGCTCATCGAAAAATTAGAAAGTATGCCAAACAGGCTATTGAAGATCTCGAGAAATTTAAAAAGTGGAATGTCTTTTTACGAGATAAAAGTCAATATGATAAAGCGCAGCCACATTTACAAAATGTTTATGCTGCGGCCTTGAGAAGTGATGACTTAGAGCTGATACGTCTAACTGCTAGGCGCATTATCAATGACAACGTATTTGATGATTACATGCTGAGTCAGCTTGCTGCTCAATTACAACCTATGCGCTTAATTGATGATAGTAAACTCGCTATCGATGCCTATGCATATGTCACTAAAGCGCTAGCGATATCGAGTGAAGATAAATATAAACCTGTCGTTGAGGATGTCGCTGCAAATGCTAAGCAGAAGAAGTTACGTAAATATGCCAGTAAATACCTAAAAAATTACTACTTCTAAGATTAAAATATTATTGAAAAGCGAGTACGCCATAAGTGGTTTACTCGCTTTTTTCATCTATAGCAGCTAATAAGCTCAAACAACGAGAGGCTTATGCAGCGAAATAACGCCTGAAGTCTTTAAGCCCTACGAGTTATAGCGCTTATTATGACACTTGCAACCACACTTAAATTAGAATAATCTTATTGATTAAACTCTAATGCGAAAGTTTGCAATTATTTGAAATTCACAAAAATAGGTAACGCCTCATGTCAAATCAATCAGCTTCAATGTCAGGTAGTCAAAATCCAGAAACATGCTGGCAGTTAATCGATCAAGGGGCACAAGTCATTGATGTTCGTAATCCGGATGAGTTTGCTTCGGGTCATTTGCCAAGCGCGATCAATGTACCGCTTACAGAAATAGCTCAGTGGTTATCAAATCTAACAGATAAACAGCAACAGTTTGTAGTCTATTGCGGTGCAGGGATTCGAGCGCAAAAAGGCTGTGACGTACTGAATAATGAAGGGTTTATGTGCGTAGTAAATGGTGGAGCTTTAAAAGACTTAGTCTGTTGTCAGCCTAAATAAGTTACTTGATTTTAATTCTGCTAGTTTTCGCGATACTAAAATATAAGCCGCTAAACGTTGCGCAGAGTTTACCTTTGCAGTGAAGCGCTACTTCCAATTTCACTTTTGCCTTATCGCCTGTTGCAAGGTTTGCTAAGGAAACATCAGGCCAAGTCACCAAGGCTGTTGGCGCTTCAGTTATCGGTGCTAAATAACGAATTGTCGCATCTGCCAATACAATATCGCCACTGAAGCCCTGCAGTTGCTGCTGTAACCACATCATCCCCCAACCCGTTAAGGTCGCTAAGGTATAAATGCTACCCGCAAACATCGTTTGATGAAGGTTAATATTAGGCTTAATGGGGGCGGTAACGGTCAATGTTTGTTGTTGAAAACCAAGATTTTGAAAACTAGACTCTTGAAAACTAGACTCTTGAAAACTTAGCGGCTGAACCTGCATAAACTCACTCAAAGGAATGGTTTTATACCAGGTATTTTGCAGCTCATTAAGCAGCTCATCTACATTCATCTGTTAGCCTCCTGTAACCTCTAAACCTGCAAGTTAAAGGTGACAGGTCCATCATTGATTAACTCTACTTTCATATCAGCACCAAATGAGCCAGCCTGAGTAGTAACACCTTGCTCGCGGCAAAAACCGATAAACGCTTCATAAAGCTCATTAGCTTGATCTGGCGTAGCCGCACTAGAAAAGCTAGGACGAAGTCCTTTACCAGTGTCAGCAGCTAAGGTAAATTGCGACACCACAAGTAACTCGCCACCCGCTTGTTGCAAGTTTAAATTCATCTTGCCATTTTCATCGCTAAAGATACGATAGCCAATCACTTTTTTGGCCAGCTTTTGCATTTTTTCAATGTCATCTTCACGTTCAACACCCAGCAAAACTAACAAACCTTTGCCGATACTTCCGGTGACTTGTTGACCCTCTTCAGAATCAACAGTGACACTTGCGCGTGTCACCCTTTGGATTAAGCCAATCAATGTTACTTCCTAATGATCAGTTCGATTATAAACAACGACATATTAAACCGATAAAGCAAACTATTAGGCTGCTGTATCTTCTTTAATAACTGGAATAGGCTTGATTAAGTTTTCAGACCCTTTTGGTAAAGATTTACCCACTTGCTTAAGACCTTCGTCAGTCCAAAGTAAGAAACGACGTAACTCTTCCAATTCAATTGAATCAACAAATGTCGCTGCTCCTTGCACTTGGATTACACCACCATTATCGCGGATTACAAATTTAGCAAAGTTGAGTTTTTGGTTTAGTGAACCAATTAATATCAATAAATCTTTACTGCCGTGTAGTTTAGGGTGAACGGCAAATAGACGATTAGTTAAGATGCGATCGACACCTTGTTCGCTCATACTTGGTTGTAATACAAACTGATTATCACCAAATTGCACTGCGACACTATTTGGGCTTAACTTAGTGGCTAAATAACTGGCCTTAATCAACGAATTATATAGTTCATCTGTAGCCTGTTCATCCGTCATATTGGCTAAATTAATCATCTTGGGGGCTGCGTTAGCTGTCGTATTTTCTGTTGAAGCGTCAGTTGCTGCGCACGCCGATAAGCCTAAAACACATGCTGCTAGTATCAATTTTTTCATTTTTATTTTTAATCCCTGTAGAGTTATCAACTGGCTAAATAATCCAATATGATAAAAATAATGACCGATTCAAATGCGGTTAGCTAAATATTAAGTCGGTTTTATTCTATTATTACTTAAAATTATGATGACAGAAGTTAACTTCAATTGCTCTTATAAATTAGCTTACTTTTCGGCGTCATCAGTAAGCTTATCTTCAGTATCTGATTCCGAAAAAATGCCTGAATCTAAATATTCAGGCATGGCTGCGGTGATTTCGGCACCCAGTAATACGATAATCCATGACACATAGATCCATACAAACAAAATAGGAATTGACGCCAGCGCGCCATAAATAGCTTCATAGCTTGGGAATTGAGTCACATAAAAGGCAAAACCCTTTTTACCCGCCTCAAACAGTATTGCTGCAACAACGGCCCCCAGTAATGCATGAGAAAAGTGCACCTTTTTGTTCGGTACAACCATATAAAGTAACAGGATAGATGCGACAGAGAATAACATCGGCAGTCGCTCCACCAGCCATGTCATTAATACAGAAATTTCTTGATTATCAAACACTGATAATGACACTACATAGGATGTTGCCACCAAACTTGCCCCCGTTAATACAGGGCCAAGTGTTAGCACCATCCAATACATCGAAAAAGACACCATATAAGAACGACTATCGGTCGTGCGCCAAATATTATTAAGCGCTTTATCAATGGCTGAAATCAACAAGATTGCCACTACAACTAAGGCAATTACCCCAACAAAGGTGCCTTTTGAAGCATTTTCGACAAATTCATTAATGTATACCTGCACAGTATCACCTGCCGCAGGCAAAAAATTATCGTAAATAAAACTCTCAATTTTTCCGCGAATGCCTTTAAATACGGGGAATGCGGACAACATAGACATGGTCACAGCCACCATTGGCACCAATGACAATAGGGTGACATAGGCTAAATGCCCAGCTTTGACGTTAATCTGATCTTCAGTCAAACGTTGCTTCAAGTGAAGGGCGAATTGCCAGCTACTTATTAAAATACGTTTCATATACGCTTTATCTATCTTATTTACCACGATATTCTCTTGATTATTTTATTTTCAATTATGCGTTTAACTTCGTACAATGTTATAACACGTAAGTTACACTTCAAGGGAGCGATTTAATGTCTCAACAAGGTTCAGCAGGTAATGTGATTGCCGCCATTGCCAGTTTCTTTTTCCCCGGTTTAGGTCAACTGGTCCAAGGTCGCATTATAGCTGCAATTTTATTTTTCTGTCTTACAGCAGTATGTTACTTCTTTTGGGTATTAATCATACCTGCCATTATTGGCGCAATACTCCACCTTTGGAGCATCATTGATGCTGCAACATTTAAAGCAGACTAATTCGATACAACGATAAGAGAGTTGAAGATGAAGAAATGGATATCCTTGGCATTACTGAGTAGCAGCTTACTAATCAGTGGTTGCCAAAGCGCCTATTATGGCGCCATGGAAAAAGTCGGCTACCATAAACGTGACATCATGGTTGACCGCGTTGAAGAAGCAAAAGAATCCCAAGAAGAAGCGCAAGAACAGTTTAGTTCTGCACTGGAAGAAATGCAGGCATTACTCGCCTTTGATGGCGGTAATCTTGAAGATGCCTACAACAAAGCCAAAGACGAATATGATTCAGCCCAATCAGCTGCAGACGAGGTGGGCAACCGTATCGATAAAGTAGAAGATGTTGCTGAAGCGCTTTTTGAAGAATGGGAAACTGAAATTCAAGAAATCAGCAAAGCCAGTCTGCGTCGAAATAGCACCACTAAACTAAAAGAGACCGAGCGTTCTTACAATTCATTAGTTAAAGGCATGCGCCGCGCTGAAGCTAAAATGCCACCGATTTTAACGGCACTGAAAGACAATATGTTGTACTTGAAGCATAACCTTAATGCCCAAGCCATTGGTGCGATTAAAGGCGAGTTTGAAAGTCTGCAATCAGATATTTCAAGCTTAATCAGTGAAATGAATAAATCGATCGCTGAATCAAATAAATTTATTGAGGCTATGGAGAAAGGCTAATCACTTAGCTTAGCTCTAGCGTCTGATAAAATTACTAATAAGGGCATTTAATTGAATGCCCTTATTATTTAACCAGACTTTTTACTTAGCAAAAATGGCATTATTCAGTGCCTATCAGTTCAAATATTTGAAATTATCCATTCCCTGCACGATCTTATTGCTATCGTGCCATCCCCGATTGATTTATATTTCAGTTTACTCATTTCAATGTCGCTCTGTTATTAGCAGTTTTCAACTAATGCCAAAATCATGCGACCGATAATTATTCCTTTTATTTCCAATGTTAAATGGTGTCATCAATGAACGGCTTTATGCATTACCTGCGGTTTCTTATCCTGCCATTCGTCGTCACCTTTTTTACGTTAGGCTTGCTAGAACACTTTCAAAGCCACTGGCAAAGCTGGCAAGAAACGCTGCACTTTGCCCCTTATTGGTTACTCGCTGCATCATCATTAATTTGCTTGCAGTTCAACCGTAGCCGATTATTTTATATAGGTATTTTGTTGCTTGGATTTTATGCACTACAAAATAATCGCCTGTTCCTATCACCTATCATTCATCAGTTTTTGCCTTTATTTGGCACCTTAGTGATTGGTATGTTTTGTTTTATAAAAGATCGCGGCGTAATGAGCGTACACAGCTTTTACCGCTTAGGGGGCATTTTTCTGTGTGGCATCATCGCCTATGCTTGGGTTCAGCTTGTCAATTTATCACCCAATATCATTGCCGTCTTACAACAAAAAATAAGGCTATCTATTGAGACGTCACCATTACACCTGTTACCCCTATACCCTCTAACACTTATCATCTTTTTGAAGTTAAGCTGGAACAGTAATTTAGCGCAAACCAGTTTAGGGATAAGCCTCCTCCTTTGGCTTGGATACTTTTTAATCCCAACTAACTTACCGTTATCAGTATTATTAAGCCTGATTGCTAGCAGTTTCTTAATCACGGTGTTGTTCGACTCTTATTTCCTTGCTTACCGTGACGAATTAACTGGCCTACCTTCAAGGCGTGCACTATTTAATTTAAGTCTCGCACTTGGGCGTAAATATACTGTGGCGATGGTCGATATCGACCATTTTAAAAAGTTCAACGATACCTATGGTCATGATGTCGGTGATGATGTGCTTAAGTTAGTTGCTATCAAATTATCTAAGGTGTCTGGCGGCGGTAAAACATTCCGCTATGGTGGTGAAGAGTTTACGATCGTCTTCCCAAGTAAAAACATCGACCAAGTGTATTCTCATCTTGATGAAGTAAGACAAAGTATTGAGGATTACGACATTGTGCTGCGCGATGAGAGTCGTAAACAGAACACCAAGAAAAACCGCCAGCAAACACCGGTAAAAAAGAAAACCGTCAGCGTCACCGTATCCATTGGTTGTGCAGAACATAAATCTGATGAGTCTTTTGAGCAAAGCATGAAACAAGCTGATAAAGCTTTATATCGCGCTAAAGACCGTGGCCGTAACCAAGTACGATTCTAACAAGATGACTTAATCTAATCGGTAATAAAAAAGCCCAAATTAATTGATTTGGGCTTTTTTGTATGGCTGCTTTAGCCATCGGCTACGATGCTAAATTACCCCTTCAACTTAGCGAGTAAAATGGCCAGTAGCATTGGCTAATAAAATCGCTAATGCTAGATCAATACCCTAGCCTAATTGCCCTGCGACCATGAGCTCGCGGTTCTCAGGTATTTCATTATAAGACAGCACATGTAAGCCCCTGGCAAAGGCTAAGGCATAACGGGCAAGTATGGGCCTTAACTGCGGCGCGACCAGTAACATCGGGCTGTGCCCTTGCTCTTTCGCATCGGCCAATAGCTGCGGCATCCCCTGTTGTAACTGGGCTAATAAGGTGGGATCTATTGGAAAGCTGTCTAAGGACACTTTGCCTTGCTGTTGCGACTGATTTAATGCCGCCATCAAGGTTTGCTCTAACTCTGGTGCTAAGGTTAATACATTCAACTTAGCTTCAGCACCCGCAATGCTATGTACAATGTTATTACGCAGTGCGCAGCGTACATCAGCCGCTAACAACACTGGGTCTTTACTGTTCTCACTGCAATCTAATAGCGTGGTGGCAATGGTGCGAATGTCTTTAAGTGACACTTGCTCTTTTAATAGCAGACGATATACCTTCAGTTGTATAATTGGCGTCAGAGCATTATTCAGCGACTCTGCTAATTTAGGTGACTGCTTAGCTAAACGATCACTTAACGCTAGAACATCATCATGCTGCAACATATCAGGTAAGTTTTCACGGATAAGCTTACTGACATGAGTCGCGATCACAGTGGCATTATCGACTACTGAATAACCTAAGTTTAATGCACGGGCTTTTAGGTCCTGATCAATCCAAATAGCATCCATGTTGTAGGCAGGCTCTTTGGTAATAATGCCATCAATATCGCCAAACACGGGGCCGCTTTGAATTGCCATCAGTTTCTCTGATTGCAATTCAGCCGTCACAACTGGATTACCCATTAAGTTAATTTGATACGCATTAGGCGCTAATGACAGATTGTCTCTCACTCTAACTTCTGAGAGTAAAAAACCTGCTTGTTCAGAAAGCGTGCGACGAATACCCGTAAGACGCTTTTGCAATTCAGCGCCTTTCGTACGCTCAACTAAATGCACTAGCTGATAACCCAGACGCACTTCAATTAAATCAGTATAAGGCAATGCGTCCCAGCTTGGAGCTGATGGCTCAGCGGTATTTTTTTCGAGTTTATCTTCAAGTTTAGATTCGACAACTTCGGGTTTATTCTGACTTTGTCTCCAGGATGAAAAAGCCAGTAAGGCCGAAAAGGATATAAACACCAGTGCAGGCATACCTGGCACAACGCCCAGAATAAACATCACGATTGAAGCGGTAGCTAAGGTCTTAGGGTTAGCCAGTAATTGCTGCTGCAGCTGATCAGGCATTTCTTCAGCATCTGACACCCGCGTCACAATAATTGCCGCAGCGGTTGCCAATAGCAACGAAGGAATTTGAGCAACCAGACCATCACCGATAGTCAATAATGCAAAAACCTTAAAGGCTTCACCGGCACTCATGTCATACATGAATACGCCGATAGATATACCACCAATGATATTAATCAGGAGGATCAATATACCGGCTATGGCATCACCACGAACAAACTTTGAGGCACCGTCCATCGAGCCATAAAAATCAGCTTCACGAGTCACTTCTTGACGCCTTGCTCGCGCTTGTTCTTGACTCAAAATACCGGCATTTAAGTCAGCATCAATGGCCATTTGTTTGCCGGGTAAAGCATCTAAGGTGAAACGGGCTGAGACTTCTGAAATCCGCTCCCCACCTTTGGTAATCACCACAAAGTTAATGATCATCAAGATAAGGAATATGACTGCACCAACAACATAGTTACCGCCGATAACGACTTCACCAAATGCTTGAATAACCTTACCCGCTGAATCGCCGCCTTGATGACCTTCAATTAACACCACGCGCGTAGAGGCAACGTTCAGCGTTAGCCGCATTAACGTTGCTAGTAGCAATATCGTTGGAAATACAGAGAATTCCAGCGGACGTCGAATCGACACTCCAACCAGTAACACCATGACAGCGAGGACAATATTAAAGGTAAATAGAATATCCAATAACCAAGGCGGTAATGGCAACATCACCATGGCCAACACGGCCAGTAACACTACTGGAATACCGATATAACTCCGGTTACCGGAAAAAACTTGAGAAAACCAGTTCATGGTTTTGGGGTTCCTTTAATCATGACGTAAATTAGGTGGAATATAAAAATGCGGTAACGGCTCAGGCTTATTTTGAATGCCGCCCCTAGCCGCTTTAATCTGCAATACATAACTGAGCACATGGGCAATGGCGATAAACAGCGCCGCAGGGATTTGCTGCTCAATTTTGGTGGAATAATAAATTGCTCTGGCTAAGGCTGGAATTTCAATCACCTCAACATCATTACGTTGAGCCACTTCACGCATATAAAGCGCCAGTTCATCAACCCCTTTAGCAATAACATAGGGGGCGTCTGCTTTATCAGCGTCATATCTCAATGCTACTGAATAATGGGTCGGATTAACCAGCAACACATCCGCTTGTGGCACGGCAATATCCGCCCTGCCGCGACTGATTTTTTGCTGTAACTGGCGGATTTTAGCTTTAATTTCAGGCTTACCATCCTGTTGTTTATGCTCGTCTTTTACTTCCTGAAACGACATTTTCAATTCATTGTGATGATGCCAATATTGATAAGGCACATCGATAAAAGTAATTAACAGTAATCCGGTCCCCAGATAAAACATCCCAGTCGAAATAGTGTCTATGCTATAGCGCACAGCATCATCAATGGGCAGCTGACTGCTAACCATAATGGCTTGTAAATTGCTTTTTAAAAAGAACAGCATAATGCTAATTAGTAAGGTGATTTTTAAAACTGACTTTACTAGTTCGACGATAGATTTCATCGATGCCATTCGCCCTAAACCAGCGATAGGGTCAATGCGGCTATACTTGAATGAGGCATTTTTAAAGTTAAATAATGGCCCGCCAGGCATGGCACCCGCGATCATCGCGATTGCACCAACTAGGATGAATAATGGCCCAAGAATATTTAAAATCCCCACCAAAGCAGCCCCCATATGTTGCTGCATCATATCTGGCTGTTGCAGTTGCTCTTTGGTGACCATCATATTAAAGCGCGTTAATTCAGCCATTTCACTGGCTATCCACTCTGCGCTGCTGGTTAGCATAAGTGCGCAACCAATAATTAACGCCGCTGCGGCTAAATCTTTCGAACGAGGTACCTGGCCTTGCTCGCGGGCTTTACGCAACTTTTGCGGGGTGGCATCTTGGGTTTTACTTTGGCCAGTATCTTTTTTACTCATGCTTATCCCCCGATAAATTGGTGCATCGAAGACAGAGCATCGAGACAAACATCACTGTAACGGCTTGCTAAACCACTAAAGGAGAAAAACGTACACAACAGGCCCATTAACATCGACATGGGAAAACCCAGCGCAAATACGTTTAATGATGGCGCTGAGCGACTTAATACACCAAAGGTTAAGTTAACCATGAGCATAGCCACAATGGCTGGCAGTGCTAACATAAAACTGGCGGCAAATAGCCAGCCTACCCGCTCAACCAGTCCCAAAAGTGGTAATTCAAAAATACCCATGCCAATAGGCCATAGGTAAAAGCTATCGACTATGACGCCAATGGCCACCAAATGACCATCTAATGCCAGAAACAATAAGGTGCCATAGAGTAAAAACCATTGGCCAAGAATGGGGTTAGAGTTACCGTTTGCAGGGTCATTCATCACGGCCATAGCCAGGCCCATTTGCATTGACATCATGGCGCCCATTTTGGTCATAACACTGATCATAATCAGTAAAAACAATGCCAACATGAAACCCACAAGTAACTGTTCGACGCTTAACAATAATGACCCGATTGATAGCGCATCAACCGCAGGGACTGACGGAATTATTGGCGCAACTAAAGCACTTAATAACACCGAAAATAGCACCCTTACCTTGACCGGAATGTAAGTGCTACTTAGAAAAGGCATGATAATAAATGCCCCCATAAAACGACAAAATGGCCACCAGAAGGAGCCAATAAAACTGCTAATTTGAACCGACGTCAGCGATACCATTACGTCGCTCTAGCCAAATTCAATTGAACCACTTTGACCTTAGCCAATGACATGGGGAATACTAAGAAATAGTTTTTCGAACAAATCACTGATTTTCATCAATAGCCATTCGCCAGCAAATAACACCATTAATAGCGTTAATACTAACCTTGGTAAGAAACTCAATGTTTGCTCATTAACCTGGGTAGCCGCCTGAAATACCGCCACACAGAGTCCCACCAATAAGCCGGGCATCACCAAAACGCCCACCATGGTAACCACCAAAAATATAGCATCAGCAAAAAAGGAGGTTAACTCATTAACATCCATAATTTAGCTCCTGACAACTGTCGTTATGATGGAGCACTGAGTCACTTGACTGAGATATGAACTGTTGATTTCTATTAGCCATGCTCTAGTCACCTCCGCTAACCAAAACTGGCCGCTAATGTGCCAATAGTCATAGCCCAACCATCAACCAGTACAAACACCATTAACTTAAACGGTAGTGAAATAATCAATGGCGACAACATCATCATCCCCATGGACATCAAGACACTAGCAACCACTAGGTCAATCACTAAAAACGGAATATAAAGTAAAAAGCCAATTTGAAAGGCAGTTTTGAGTTCGCTAAGTACAAATGCCGGCATTAGTACAAAGAATGGCACTTCATCAGTCGTTAGCGTTACTGGCTCATTGGCAATTTTTAGCATTTGTTCCAAGTCAGTTTCACGGGTTTGCGCCAACATAAACTTCCTTAATGGCACTTCAGATCTTGTCACCATTTCGGTCAGTTCAATTTCACCATGGTCATAGGGTACAAAGGCATCTTCATATATCACCTCGCCAACCGGTCGCATAATGAAAATGGATAATACCAACGCAATACCAATAAGCACCTTATTCGGCGGGCTTTGTTGTAAACCTAGTGCTTGTCTTAATATCGATAACACAATAATAATGCGAGTAAAGCTCGTCATCATCATCAACATTGCCGGCAGAAAACTTAGCACCGTCATCATGGCTAAGATTTCTAACTTGATATTGACTTTTTGTGACTGGTCACCATCTGCTAATGTAAACAGAGTTAAGCCGTCATTAGCATAAACATTGGGTGCTAACAGGCATAACAGCAGCAGAATGACTCGCAACATATTAGTCGTTAGCTCCAGTAAAGCTGATAGCTTCAACTTCTAACAATCTCACCCCATAACGACCCTTGACTTCAACCACTTCGCCGCGGCCTAACAAGGCTCCATTAACTCGAATATCTAGAGGCTCGCCAACCATGCGATCAAGTGCAACCACATCGCCTTCACCCATTTGGGTAAGCTCACCCAGTGACATTTCAGCGCTCGCCAGTTCAAGGGTCACCTTTACTGGAAGCTGATGAAAAAATGACATATCTTTTAATACTTTGGCTTTAGGCAAAGGTTTTGGTTCAGCCAAGGTATCTTCTAAAAGTAAATCATCATCTAATAGAAAATCATCGTCTTGTAATAGTATATTTTCAGGCATGGTTCTTGTCCTCTGAATGAAAGGCTTCCTCGGTAAGTTTGGCGACCAATTGTCCATCATGGGCATGAACAGTGGCGTAAAATAGGGGCCGATATCCTATCGTTACTGGACATCTAGAGTGTAAATTCATAGGTAAAATATCTCCCACTTTTAAGCCATCAAGAGATGTCACTGGTACATTTTGATTACCTAGCTCTAAGGTCGCTTTGATCGGTATCTGTCTCAGCCTTTGGCTCAGTTGCGCAGCTAGATCTGGGGCAGGTTGAAATTCACTGGGTTGTTCAGCCATTAGCCCTAAGGCAAATTCAGTCATGCATAACAACATTGGCGGGCCAGTATGCTCAGACGGAAAATTCAACGTCCAAAGCAGCGGCACATCCAGTGGGCTGGTGTTAACTACTAGCTCAAGGTCTAAACCGTCGTCATCAAGCTCAGTAATCGGCAATACATTTAATGCAGAGCGTAATAAACGTTTTACAAGTCTGAATTCAGATAAGCTTGGTGCGCGTAACGGAGACTGTAGTGGGCTAGAAAAGCTACCATAGTAACCGCTGGCTAATTGATCCAAGGTACATTTATCTATACGCCACCATGCCAAGGGGACTCGGCGATAACTCATCAAAAACCAAGCATGATTTAAATCTGGACGGATAGCACTAGACTCATTGGATAACTCAATACGCGACAAGGAATGATGACCCTGGCTAATAATCGGTCCAAGTAAATCATTAATATTGTCCTGCAACGCTCTATGGCAACCTTCCAGCTGCAAAATCAAACGGCTTCGCGCTAATTTTTCCTGCACTAAAGCAACTGCCCTAATTTTAATTAAATCCTGATTTTTTATTAAACTTGCTTTAGCTGTAGTTTTCATTTCACTTTTAAAACTCACATAAATTTAAAACATTTACTCATAAGGGATTAACCATAGTAATAATTTGTAACAGCCAAATAATAAACTAACAAAAACAAACAGAACTAAAATTAAACAAATACAAAAATTCAAACGGCATATAATTGACAAATAACTATCATTGACACAAGTAATGTAAAATAAACCATCAATATACTTACTTTAACGACAATGCATAAAAAAAAACAATAAAATAACAATAAAATTAATATGCAACCGAAATAAAAAATTCAAGACCATATAAAGCGACCAAAAAAAATAAAAATCAAATTACATTAATAAAATAAATAAACCGCTTTAAAAACAGGACTTTAAAAAGAAGAAATGATCACCCTCATTAAATAACAATCTGTATAGAACTCTTCACGGAAGATACTACAACATTTAAATCATCAAAAACAACTTGAATAAGATTAATGTGTCACAAAGTTAAAATTTATTATTTATTTAATAAGAAATATATTTTAATAGTTTTTTATTTAGTGTTTAATACTGAGCTTTATAATTACTCCGTAATAAAACAAAATCAATAATGGGATTTTAATAGTTGAAGACATTAATAATACTAACAATTGTCGCATTTATTTACCCGTTAAGAACTTATGGGGAAGTTATCAAAAACATATATAAAACTCCAATGGAAAAAACTTCTTGGAAATATAAAGGCAATGTTTTTAATTGTGAAGTAACGCATAGTATTGAAGGTTTTGGAGAATTTAAATTAACAGCATCTCCAGGTGAAGAATTAATGATTAGCCTACATGCTGATTGGTTACGCCTAAAGGATACTAGCAGCGATATTATTATTGAAAGTTCAGCTTGGCAAAAGCAGTATCAACACCCAGTTGCACAATCGACATTAGCGTGGCAAGGAAGTTTTGCTCACACCAGTCGCAATAGTCGTGCTTTTTTAGAAGCCCTTGAGCAAGGATTGACTTGGCAAGTTAATATCGAACCAGCCAACGGTATACAATACCAAGTCAACTCAACCCCTGTCGCTACACGCTCAGTGGTACAGCAGTTCAGATTATGCCAACAAACCCTATTACCTAAGCCATTTTCTTATGTTCGTCGAGTCGATCTTCAATTTAATAGCTTATCAAGCAAACTAGATCCACAGTTAGACAGTGATCTAGTCGCTATATCCCGTTATATCGATGCAGACCCTGATGTCAAAGAAGTATTAATTGATGGGCATGCAGATGCCTCAGGCGATCATTTAGCTAATTTACAACTCAGTAAAGAACGGGCATTTGAAGTGCAATCTAGACTAATTGAACTGGGTGTTCCCGCAGGCATGATTCAGGTCAGAAACCACGGAGCACGCAGCTCTATAGCCGCGAATAACAATGCTCAAGGCAGAGGAATAAATCGCCGTGTCATGGTGAGGTTAGTGAAAGACACCACCTCTATGGCCACCAAAATGACTGGGTTGAGCCTATGAGTCAGCAATTTTCAATTCAATTAGTTGAAACACTAATGAATGAACAAGGTGCTAAGTTACTGGCAAATAATGGTTTTAATCTGTGGGATAAAACAAGTACATCACCTTGGTTATCAGTAATCAATCTATCAGATTGCACACCAGAACAAGTCCCCCTAAAGCTGTCGCTTTATCCTAGTAACAATCAAATTGCATTATTAAATCCTGAACAAACTGAACTCGCCACTATTGCGATGCAGTCGGGGATTCAAGACTACTTACTATTGCCCATCGATAATCAGCAGTTAATTTCTTTAGTTAACCGTCTAAAGACACTAGATAAAACTGATACTGAAATCATCGCAAGTTCGTCTGTAAGTCGACAACTATTGATGCTAGCTCAGCGTGCTGCGGTCACCAAAGCAACGGTATTATTAACGGGTGAAAGTGGCACGGGAAAAGAGCCCTTAGCCCGTTACATTCATCGCCATTCTACTAGAGCTAACAAGCCTTTCGTTTCAATTAATTGCGCTGCGATTCCCGAAAGTATTTTGGAGTCATTGCTATTTGGTCATATTAAAGGCGCTTTTACCGGAGCGGTTAATGACCAAGCGGGTAAATTTGAGCAAGCCAACGGCGGCACACTATTGTTGGATGAAATTGGCGAAATGCCATTACTACTGCAAGCTAAATTATTGCGAGTATTGCAAGAACGGGAAGTTGAACGTTTAGGCAGTCATAAGCCTTTTGCGTTAGATATTAGAGTTATCGCCTCGACGAATAAAGATTTACGTCAAGCAGTTGAAAATAATGAATTTAGGCAAGATCTGTTCTATCGCCTTGATGTTCTACCACTTAAAATCACCCCGTTAAGACAGCGTCGTGAAGATATATTGCCGATTGCTGAGCATTTTCTAGATATTTATCACAACAATAACACTGATCAACATTGCTACTTCAGTGATCAAGCTAGAAATCTGCTACTGAGTCATCAATGGGTAGGAAATGTCCGTGAGCTTGAAAATACTATTCAACGCGCTTTAGTGTTGCGCCGTGGTCAAGCAATACAAGCAGCAGAACTGGGACTTGAAACCATACTCCCTTCTAGAAATACATCGTCAGAATCAGGATTAAAAGATTCAAAACGCCAAGCTGAATTTCAATATATTTTAGACACATTGAAGCGCTTTAACGGCCAACGTAACTTATCCGCAGAGTCACTCGGTATGACAACTAGAGCACTGAGATACAAGTTAGCCCAGATGCGTGAGCAAGGTATCAATATCGATTTAGCACTTGGAAAAGTGGCATAAACACTCAATTTAGCCATAGATAGGAAAATAAATGTCTACTGCAAATATGCTGAATGTTCAATCTCTGATGAATCAAATGAATGTTCACACCGAAATGGCTAAAGGAGCCATTAAAGTCGGCCCTAATCCAAGAGACTTTGGTGTGCAAAATCCTTCATTTACTGAATTGATGGAACAAAAGGTCGCGGCAATTAATACTGACCAAAATACCTCTTCGGCACTGATGCACGCGGTAGATAGCGGAAAAAGTGATGACTTGGTCGGCGCGATGGTGGCTTCACAAAAAGCCAGTTTGTCTTTCTCCACCATGATTCAAATTCGAAATCGTTTAGTTCAAGCTTTCGATGAAGTAATGAAAATGCCAATTTAACTTGGCGTAAGCCATTTTTACTCACGTAGTAATGTAAATCCCCTTAAGTAAAACTGTCTTAGTGGAAGGATATAGAAAACATGCCCGCAACCCTAACTCAACCAAACCAACCGATCACAGATGTTGGTGTAAAAGCATCACCATTTGCAACCATGAAAGAGAAATGGACCAACTTTAACAACGGCGACAAACAAGTTGCCTTGTTGGCCACTTTTGCCATTGTTGTCGCCTGCGTTATTGTGCTTATGCTTTGGACTGCAAGCCAAGGGTATCGCCCTCTTTATGGCAGCCAAGAGCAAGTTGAATCCTCACAAATCATTGAAGTACTGGAAGCAGAAGGTATCAGTTACCGTTTAGACGCCAATTCAGGTTTAGTATTAGTCCCAGAAGAACGTTTGGGTAAAGCACGTATGACCCTTGCTGCACGAGGGGTGAAAGCGCAAATGCCAATGGGAATGGAATCACTTGAAAACTCAGGTATTGGCACCAGTCAATTCATGGAGCAAGCAAAATACCGCTACAGTCTTGAAGGCGAATTATCCCGAACCATTATGGCGCTTCGAGCAGTTAGAACTGCGCGAGTGCATTTAGCCATCCCGAAAAAAACCTTATTCATTCGCCAACAACCTGAATTACCGTCAGCATCAGTCATGTTAGATCTCTATGCCGGCAGTAATATTCAAACTGAACAAGTTGAATCAATTGTTAATTTGGTTGCTGGGAGTGTCCCAGGAATGACAGCAGAACGAGTCCAAGTGGTCGATCAACAAGGTAACCATTTAAGCTCAGCGTTAACGCTTAATAACGACATAACCCAAGCTAGAGACCACCAACTAAAATACACCCATGAGCTTGAACAGAATCTCATCAATCGAGCATCAAGCATGCTACAACCGATACTTGGTCAAGAAAACTTCCAGGTACAAGTTGCAGCACAGGTCAGCTTTAATCAAGTAGAAGAAACCAATGAGAGTCTTGACCCACAAACGATTGTGACTCAGGAACAACAAAGTTCAAATGAAGTTAACGGCGAACTGGCGATGGGTATTCCTGGCGCCTTAAGTAACCAAGCTCCTGCCGCAGATACGACTGAAAATAATCTACGCCGCAATGTCACCCAGCAAACAAATCGTAATTTTGAAGTTGGTCGTTCAGTCAAACATACTCGTTACCAGCAAATGCAGCTGGAAAATATCTCAATCTCAGTACTATTGAATAACCAAAGTGCTGGCGAAAATGGTTGGTCCGAGCAACAACTCACCTCAATGAGTTCAATGGTACAAGATGCGATTGGCTTCACCGCTGCCCGTGGTGATCAATTCAGCATAAATAGCTTTGATTTTGCGCCTATTCACATTGCTGAATTCAAGCCGATGCCTTGGTGGCAATCAGAAGGATATGAATCATATCTACGATACATCATTGGCTGCATATTGGGCTTAGGGTTAATTTTCTTTGTGCTACGTCCATTGGTTAGACACCTCACCACAACCGTTGATCTTAGCGCACTAAAAGATGATAACAACCAAAAAGAAACACTTGAATACAGTGAACCCAAAGCCGCACAAATATCTAGTAGCAGTGATGATGCTCAATCCCTTGCTGATGAGCTAATGGGACTAGGACAACCTGCTAATGCTGACTTAATGAGTATAGGCTTGCCAGAAACCAGCTCGCCGTTAAAAGTTAAAATGGAACATTTAAGCGTCTTGGCAGAAAAAGAGCCAGCACGTGTCGCGGAAGTTATCGCCAATTGGATCAGCGATAAAGACGGTAAGCAGCAATAATTGCTGACAGGAATAGGTGATAAAGCAATGAATGAACTTGATATAAATTTAGATAACCTTGACCAAGCCGCAATGATCTTATTGAGCATGGGCGAAAAAGGCGCAGCACAAGTTATGGCGCATTTAGATCGCAATGATGTGCAACACTTGAGTCATAAAATGGCTCGTCTATCGAGCATTACGCAGCATGAAGCTGATGCGGTAATTGGCCGCTTCTTTAAGCGCTACCAAGAACAATCAGGTATTGCCCGAGCATCACGGTCATACCTACAGAAAACCTTAGATTTAGCACTGGGTGATCGGGTGGCTAAAAGTCTGATTGATAGTATTTATGGTGATGAAATCAAAACATTAGTTAAGCGCCTAGAGTGGGTCGACCCGAAACTACTTGCTCGCGAAATTACTAATGAACACTGTCAATTACAAGCCGTACTTTTAGGCTTGTTACCACCAGAAAGTGCAGCTCAAGTACTTTCTGGTTTACCTGAAGCGGGTCAAGATGAGCTATTAGTGCGTATTGCTCAATTAGGTGAGCTTGAACGTGGCGTCGTTGAAGAACTGCGTCACCTTGTTGAACGTTGCATGCTTATCGCAATGGAAAAAAGCCATACGCAAGTTTCAGGTGTACGCCAAGTGGCTGACATTCTCAACCGCTTTGATGGCAACCGTGAACAATTGATGGAAATGATCAAACTTCACGATAAGAAGCTTGCCAGCGAAGTCGCTGATAACATGTTCGACTTCATTATTTTAGGTCGCCAAAAAGCAGAAACATTGCAAGATATAATGGCACTCGTTCCTGCCGATACCTTAGCCCTAGCCCTTAAAGGTATTGAGCCAGAACTTAAAAAGACCCTGTTAACTGCGTTACCGAAACGCATGTCTTCAGCCATTGAAACTCAGGTTGAAGCCATTGGTACTGTGCCATTAAGTCAAGCAATTGCTGCCCGTAAAGACATTATGGAACTAGCAAAACAAATGATGGACGAAGGCCAGATTGAATTGCAGTTATTTGAAGAGCAAGTGGTGGAATAATGAAAAAGACCCAAATACCTGATCAGCGTTTTCGCCTCAGTGCCGACAGAGTCAGATGTCACCAATTTGCGCCATTACACGCGCCAGAAGTTGACCACAATGCCGCTGAGCCAAACTGGCAAGACTACCAACAAGCCTTTGATAAAGGTTTTGATGAAGGCGTTGAAAAAGGCCATGAAGCAGGGCTTATTTCAGGTCATGAAGAAGGCCAGCAAAAAGGTTATGCTTCAGGATTTAATCAAGGCCGAATTGAAGGCCAGCAAAAAGGAAAAGACAGCATTGATGAGCAATTAAATAGCATCATAGCGCCCCTTTCTGCGATGAAATCGTTACTAGAAGAAGGCCATAGTCAGCAAATTATGCAACAACAAGATCTTATTTTAGATCTTGTTAGACGGGTATCAATTCAAGTCATTCGTTGTGAGTTAACGCTTCAGCCGCAACAAATTCTTGCATTAGTGGAAGAAACGTTAGCAGCTATACCTGATGACCCAACGGCAGTTAAAATCCATCTTGAACCTAGCGCGGTGGTTAAACTTAAAGAACTCGCTGCAGATAAAATTCAGCAATGGACGTTAGTGGCTGACAGCAATATTAGTGCTGGCGGTTGCCGTATTGTCAGTGACAAGTCAGATGCCGATGCATCGATGGAAACTCGCCTGAATGCTTGTTTAGATCAGGTAGAATCACATCTTAAAAGTCAGCCAAAAAACTCCCAAACTAGTGAGGCAAGTGTTGAACACTAGTGCAACGATTCTCGATTGGCCAACGGTTCCAGTAGCGCAAGTTTACGGTAAATTGACCCGTGTAAATGGCTTACTATTAGAAGCCGTCGGCTGCCAATTAGGTACCGGTGACCGCTGTCATATTGAATGCCGTGATGGTCATCGAGTTGAAGCTGAAGTGGTCGCTTTTTATAAAGACACTGTCTGCTTAATGCCAATTGAGCAAACCTCAGGATTGATGCCTGGGGCACGAGTCATACCTATTTCTGGTCGCTGCAAAGTGCCCGTAGGTTCAGGTTTACTCGGCCGAGTACTCGACGGTTTAGGCCAACCTCTTGATGATCTTGGCCCGTTAACCCAAGTGCAATATGTGCCTATGGTGCAAAAGGTCACTAACCCCCTTAAACGTACCCCGATTACAGAACCATTAGATGTCGGTATTCGAGCAATCAATGCATTACTCCCTGTAGGCAGAGGCCAACGATTAGGCCTATTTGCAGGCTCAGGTGTGGGTAAAAGTGTTCTCCTTGGCATGATGACCCGTTTCACAGAAGCAGACATTGTTATCGTTGGATTGATAGGTGAACGTGGCCGCGAGGTGCGTGAATTTATCGATGAGTCTTTAGGTGAAGAAGGTCGTAAACGCGCAGTCGTTATTGCCGCCCCAGCTGATACCACGCCATTAATGCGTATGCGCGCTATGCGTTTATGTCATCACATAGCAAGCGCGTACCGTGATCAGGGCAAACGAGTATTATTATTGGTTGACTCCCTCACTCGCTACGCCCAAGCGCAACGCGAAATTGCCCTCAGTTTAGGTGAACCGCCAGCAACTAAAGGCTATCCGCCTTCAGCATTTGCAAAGTTGCCATCTCTGGTTGAGATGGCCGGTAATGGTCAGCATCCAGTTGGCACACTTACGGCATTTTATACCGTATTGACTGAAGGCGACGATCAACAAGATCCCATTGCTGATGCTGCCAGAGCCATTTTAGATGGCCACATTGTGTTAAGTCGTCAACTTGCTGAACAAGGGCATTACCCTGCCATTGATATCAATCAATCTGTCAGCCGACTAGCAGCACAAATCGCACAACAAGACAGCCTAGCGCAAGCTCAGGTCTTTAGACACCTCAATAGCAAATACCAGCAGGTAAAAGAATTACTGCCGCTAGGTGGCTATCAAGCTGGCCAAGATCAAGAGCTCGATATTGCCGTGCAAGCCTACCCTCAAATGGCACAATTTCTTAAGCAGTCGACCAGTACTCGGGCTGATCATCAGCACAGTATTGAACAACTGCAGACACTTATTGAAAGCTTTGGCTATAGCGCGCCAACTTAGGAACTAAGATGAAAAAGCTTTTACAGTTGTGCCAAAAAGAAGAGAAAAAACTGCATCAACTGAGTCAGCAAAAAGTCTCCAGTCAACAGCGAATTGGTGAAATCAGTAGCCAACAGCAACAGCTGGCGCAAATGGTCACTGAATATCATCATCAACAGTGTGCAAGTGCATTGTTAATGCAAAATAGTGTGCAAATGATCAGTGCCATCGCACCGCTACAAAAAAAGCTCATTCGACAAAAAATACTCTTAGAACAAGAGCACTTAAGAATTGATAAAATTTGGCGCAACCAATTAGGTCGACAACAAGGCATCAAGTGGTTTTATCAAAACCGGCTACAGCAGCAACAAACCCATTTAAATAAACAAGAACAAAAACAAATGGATGATCTGGCCTGTCGCTATCAGCGTAAGTAACCCTACTTGATTGATGTTTTTTTGCCAAACTTCTTTTGGATCAATGTAGTGGCGTTTCGCCAACACTAAATTCTAGCATTAGGGTTCCTTTCTGGAATTCCAAACTACGTTTGGATTAACACCGTGGGTTTTCCACCCACACCCGACCAAAAGGGTATCAACAGCAATACCCTCTTGGAACACCCCGCAGCTCCGGCGAAATTTACACTGCAAAATTTCCAACGGAGAAACGTCCAGCTTTAGCCTTTTATTGTAATCCGCTTCGGCAAGCGACAAAAATCACTAACGCTTACGATGGGGCGTCCCTTCCCCTCGAAAGCTAGCCAGACATCCATGTCTGGACTCACGGGATTTTCTTGCTTGCCTCAATTCACATTGAACATTCAGGCCTTTAAAAGATGTGTTTTTCTAGCTATGACAAACGAGACTGCGGGCTCAAAATTCTCCGTTTGAAGTGTCCGAATGCGTTGAGCTAATTTGCGTGATGGAGGCAGGACGCCGACATAGCCTCAGATTGAGCCAGGGATGGCGAATCTGAGGCGGTAGCATATTAGCTCTATAGCATGAGGAATAACACTTCGTCGGAGCGGCAAGGGTGATGCAAGAGGGGGATTGCTGTTGTTTCCCCTCTTGCTCTAGTGTGGGCGAAGCGCCACGACTTTGGTTTTATTAAACTAATTAAATAAAATGACTAAATAAATAAAATAATTTAAAAAATAATTATTAGTTTCAGAGTTAATTCTGTCATACCATTTGCTAAACAAATCACCCACCAGCGCGTAGTTCGCTGATTGCGGGCGTTATTCCAACGAGAATCTAATTAGATGCCTGAACCTGATCCACTGAAAATCATGTCATTTGCAACACCGAAAGATCTCAGCGAGTGGCTAAAGGTCAATCACGTGACAGAAAGTGAGCTGTGGGTAAAAATATTTAAGAAAAACACTGGGATTCACAGTGTAAGCTGGGATGATCTCGTGATAGAAGTTTTGTGCTGGGGTTGGATTGACGGTGTTAAAAAGTCACTTGATGATCAGGCCTATCTCCAGCGCATTACTCCCAGAAAAAAACGAAGTAACTGGTCTAAAAGAAACACAGAACATGCTGAACGCTTGATAAGTGAAAACCTGATGATGGAATCAGGTCTCGTTCATATTCTTGCGGCAAAAGCTGACGGTCGTTGGGAAAACGCCTATGTAGTAAGTGAAATGGAAGTGCCCACGGATTTTATAATTGCTCTGGAGAGCAAGCCGAACGCTAAAGAATTTTTTAACACTCTCAATAAATCGAGTCGTTATGTTATCGCCTACGGATTGAACAGTGCGAAGAAACCCGAAACCAGACTCAGGCGGTTTGAAAAATTCATCATGATGCTTGTTCACCAACAAAAGCCTAAATAGCTGCTGTTCGGCGCTTGTTACAGATTCGGCATAACGAGAACTCAAGGCATCGACTACAGTATTTAAAATTAGCTCGAAAATGAGCAAGCTTTAATGGAGCAAGGTTATCATCAAACAACACTTATCTCGTATGCCCATAGTCATTTTGATTCTCAGGCTGCTGGTTTAATAATGACTTAATCACTTCCTGTTGGCTGACTAATAATTTTCCGTTGGCTTCATTATATTTTTGACTCTCTTTGGCCAGGCCCAATAAATGACGCCACAGTAATGCCACTTGCTGCTGGCTAGTGTCAGGCAATTTTGTTATCAAGATTTCCATGCCCTTACTATTACCACTAAAACCTAATGAAACCAAAGTAGTAGATCGAACCTTAGCTCGCTCCATTAAAGCATCAATTAAGCTTGTTTGCTCAGTATTATGATGTTGTAAACCGGCATTATCTCGGCGCTGCATCAATTCGCGCTGGCGCACTAATAGTGCTTTTAATTGTTTATAGCCATCAATATCCTGACGAATTCCCCGCAGCAAACTTTGTACTTTTTCACGCTTAGTGGGTTGCTGTGCTGTATTAGCCATGGGTTTGCTTCATTGCCTCTGCTAATTGTTCCACATCAAGGCTAAACGTACCTTGCTGTAATGCTTGACGAAGTTGCGCTACTTTATCAGCATCAAAATCGTCCACCTGGGCCAGTTGAGGCTGTGTCTTTTCAATTAATTGCCAGTCGTCACTCACTGCATTTTGAGTTGGCATAGCTCTTGGGCTAAGCTCCACGACTTCTGGCTTAGGCGTATTATTCGCCTTGCTCTTCGTCGTGCCCATGTCCGCTGTCACAGGACTTGATATTTTGTTGATATCCATCATGGTTCACCATTAATGTCGTCGATATCTATAAAAAGCGACATGATGATTTGGATACTGAAATAAAAACTCAGAAAAGTGTACTGACTCTGCCCTGGGCAATGGGATAGGCATGAATAACCTTACCCGAACTAAGATTACGCACTCGAATTGTGGCCCCTTCTCCGCCAGACTCAAGCGCTTCACCCGTCATATTGGCATAAAAGCCATCCATTTTAGCTTCTATCACCACCCTATCGCCAATGTTAACCCATTGGGGTGAGGTGATTTGCGACACTTTAATGGCCCGATGTCGACGCACTTTATGATTAACTTGATTGCCAATCAACTGCTTTCTTTGAGTAATGAAGTCTCGGTCTGAGGCGGTTAATGTAAGCCACAGCAGTTCGATATCGTCAGAGGAAATATGCTCCCCCCGTAACAGGGGCCGATTAGCCACTGGCACCTTCGCGCTGACATTAACCCGGGCGCGAATAAATAAGCTCCAGCCTTCATCTTCACAACTTGCTCGCCTTTGGATATTGCCAAAGGGTAAGCGAGTCCCGGTAGTAATGAGCACTGCAGCGGGACAAATAGCCAAATTTGCCGCTCCAGAGGGAATGGTCACATTAATTGAATGCTTGATGGAGTCTAAGCCCGCTTGACGCTGCCACTGCTGCAATTCAGATTCTATAACTTGCATAAATTGCGCTTTTAATTGCTTTGGAACATCGCTGTGATCTTGCGCACTAACCCATTGCGGAAACAAACAGGAACACAAGAGCACCGCACAGGAAACTACTGTTCCGTCCCTAGGGAATAAAAACTTACAAACCATTGATAAACCTTGATTTAATTTTTTGGCACATAAATTGGATAGAGGAGGCATATATTGAAATTGCACATACCATACTAGGAGTTTTCATGGCTATCAACCTCGACGCCGCCTTAGGCATTCACCCGCAAACATTAGATTTTAGGGTCGAACGCAGCAAGATGCTCGCAGGCAATTTAGCCAATGCGGAAACCCCTGGCTATAAAGCGCAAGATTTAGATTTTAAAGCGGTGATGACCCAAATTAATTCCGGCATGGATGTTGGCCGAGATTACCAAACTGCCTATCGGGTTCCTTATGAGGCTTCGGCGGATCAAAACACCGTAGAGCTAGGCAAAGAACAGGCAAGGTACTCGCAAAACTCCATGGATTATCAAACCAGTCTCACGTTTTTAAACATGAAAATTTCCGGCTTACGCTCAGCCATTGAAGGGCAATAGGAACTGATATGTCATTTGGTGAAATTTATAACATTGCTGGTGCGGGCATGCATGCACAAACCATTCGCTTAAACACCGTTGCCAGTAATTTAGCCAATGCTGGGGCCGCAGCAGAAACGCCAGAGCAAGCATACCGCGCCTTAAAGCCTGTGTTCACCACGGTCTACAATGAGACTCAGCAAGGTAAAGCTAGCGGTGCCCAAATTGAAGTTAGCGCCATTGTTGAATCCGATGCGCCACTTGATTTGCGCTACGAACCCGATCATCCCTTCGCTAATGAACAGGGCTACGTCGCCTATTCAAACGTTAACACCGTTGAAGAAATGGCCGACATGATGGCGGCAAGTCGATCATTTGAAACCAATGTCGAAGTGATGAACCGCGCCCGCTCAATGCAGCAAGGTTTGCTCCAGTTAGGAAATAAATAATGAACGTAACACCCAGCACCACTAGCAGCGATCCAACAACGTCAGCACCAGTATCAAATTCACCGGGTAATGATGCTTCATCAATACGCAACGAGTTCATGACGCTGATGATTGCACAAATTCAAAACCAGGACCCAACCAACCCGATGGATGCTAACGAGTACGTCTCTCAATTAGCGCAATTCTCCCAGGTTGAGAGTTTAGAGCACATGCGTGCTAACCAGGCTGTGAGCATGGTAATGATGGAAAATCTCGCCATCGTGCAATCGGCGCAACTGGTGGGTAAAACCGCCATGGTGCCCGCAACGGAGTTGGAGCTAGATGACGTCGTAGTTGATGGCAAAGTGTATTTAGCCAATGCGGTAGAAGATCTCAGTATCGACATCAAGGATGAACATGGCGATGTGGTTCATACCCTTGAACTCGGCCCCCAAGAGCCTGGTGATATTGCCTTTGCAATCGACCCTGAAGCATTGGGTTTACCTGCTGGTGAATACAGCATTGAAGCCAATATGACCGCCGATGATGTCACTGAAACCGCAGATACCTTCATTGCTGCCACCATTGAAAAAGTTCACTTCGTTAGTGCCTCGGGCGTGATGATGGCTGAACTTGGTAACGGACTCGGCACAGTTTCAGTACTTGAAATTTCTGAAGTTTCATAACCAATACTTGAATTTTTATAACGAATAATAATTAGGATATACCCATGTCTTTCAATATCGCATTAAGTGGTTTACAAGCAACGACTCAAGACCTTAATAACATCAGTAATAACATTGCTAACTCGTCAACCGTGGGTTTTAGAAGTGGCCGTAGTGAATTTGCTGCGATTTATAACGGCGGCCAACCCGGTGGTGTCAACATGATGTCCACCAGCCAAAACTTCTCAATGGGTGGCAGCCTAGCTTACACTGGCCGCCAGCTTGATATGGGGATCCAAGGGGATGGTTTTTTTGTCCTTAATGCGCAAGATGGTAGCACCATGTATTCGCGCGCAGGCATGTTTAATCAAGATGCCAACGGTTATGTCACCGATCCTGAAGGCAACCGCTTACAAGGTTACAGTGTCGGCCCTGGTGGCCAACTGCAAACAGGTAATGTCACCGACCTACGGGTTCAATCAGGGGCATTACCCGCTTCAGCCACCACCACTGTTGGCCTAGTGTCAAACCTTGATGCCCGTGTTGATGCCATTGATCAAACTGAAACACCATTCGACCATGACGATGCTTCGACTTACCACTCTTCAAGTACCGTCACCACTTATGACTCACAAGGTAATGAACACGCTTTAACTCAGTATTACGTTAAAACAGGTGATAACGAGTGGGAAGTCCATTACATGATGAATGATGAAGATATAACCCCAGCGGGCGGTCATCAATTAGTGTTTGATGAAAATGGCACTCTCACCTCGGGCGCAGATTTCACTCTCGATGTTCCTGACAGTATTACTGGCGGCGCAGCAAGCATGAGTCTGGCACTTAGCTATGACAAAAGCACCCAGTACGCCGCTGACTACAACAACTCAAGTTTAAGCCAAAATGGTTATACCTCTGGTGAGTTAAACGGTATTCGCTTAGATGATGGCGGCAACTTATACGGCACTTACACCAACGGCGAAGAGCAACTACAGGGTCAAGTGGTACTGGCTGATTTCAGTAACCCTAATGGACTAACGCCTGTGGGTCAAAACGCCTGGGCTGCCACTAACGCTGCAGGTCAGCCGATGATTGGCGCACCAACCACTGGCACCCTAGGGTCAATTAACGCTGGCTACTTAGAAAGCTCAAACGTTGATACCACAGCGGAAATGGTTAACTTGATGAGCGCCCAGCGTAACTATCAATCCAATGCCAAAGTATTGGATGCCAACTCAACCATGCAACAAGCATTACTTAACGTAATTTAAGGCTAAATCATGGATAAGATGCTTTACACCGCAGCCACAGGCGCAGCAAGAATTATGGAAGCCCAGGCTATTCGGGCTAACAACCTTGCCAATGCTGATACCACAGGTTTCAAAGCCGACTTAGAAAGGGTTAATTCCATGGTTGTTGCCCCTACAGGTAACAGCTTGCACACCCGAGTATTAGCCCAGACTGAAAGCAGTGGATTTAGCCAGCAAGCTGGCACGTTAGATCCCACAGGTCGCACTTTAGATTTAGCCATAAGTGATCAGGGTTTATTTAGCGTCATGACGGCTGAGGGTGAAGCATATACCCGCTCAGGCGTGGTTGTTCCTGATGCACAAGGCCAGCTCACTATTGATGGACGCCCTGTTGTTGGCGTCGATGGTCCCATTGCCTTACCAGAATATCGAGAGCTGTTTATTGGTGATGATGGCCGGATCAGCATTATTGCTGATCAAGGCAACATCACTGAAGAAGTCGGCCAACTTAAACTGGTTAATCCTGAATTACAGCAATTGAATAAAGGCCATGATGGCTTATTTTACAGTCGAGATGGGTTGCAATTAGCTGCAGCCGACGACGTTCAGGTACGCAGTGGCTACCTTGAGTCAAGTAATGTGCAAGCGGTGAGCGAGCTGATTTCAGCGATGGATTTAGGTCGTCAGTTTGAAGTTCAGGTAAAACTGATGAAAAGTGCAGAAAAACTCGCTGAAGCCGGTAATCGCTTATTAAGAGATGCTTAAGTATCCAGCTGATTACCACCTTGCTCAATAGATTTACAACAGAATTTAAAGGAACAACCTCATGCAGTCTGCATTATGGGTAAGTAAAACAGGCCTAACCGCCCAAGACACTAAAATGACCACCATTGCCAACAACCTGGCAAACGTTAACACCACAGGCTTCAAACGTGACCGAGTGGCATTTAATGACTTGTTCTATCAAGTGCAGCGCCAGCCTGGTGGTCAGGTCGATGAGCAAAATGAACTCCCTTCAGGGCTACAATTAGGTACAGGTACCCGCGTTGCCAGTACCCAAAAAGTCTTCACCACAGGTGACATGCTCACCACGGGTCAGCAATTTGATTTAGCGATTCAAGGCCAAGGTTTCTTTCAAATCGAAGAAGTTAATGGCGACTTAGCTTATACCCGTGACGGACAGTTTTTCCGTAGCAGCGATGGCTTAATGGTGACCTCCCAAGGCTTGCCTTTAGTGCCAAACATTGAAATCCCCGATGAAGCATTAACCATCACTATCGCCAGTGACGGTCAGGTATCAGCGCAAATGGAAGGCCAGGCTGAAGCCCAAGAGTTAGGTCAAATCACTCTAGCAAACTTCACTAACCCTGCAGGGTTAGAAGCTCGTGGCGATAACTTATTCCGTGAAACAGGGGCATCTGGTGCAGCAATTGAAGGGGTGGCAGGCGATCAGGCGATCGGTCAAATCCGTCAAGGCTCTCTTGAAGGCGCCAACGTCAATGTGGTTGAAGAAATGGTATCAATGATCTCTACTCAACGCGCTTATGAGATGAATGCCAAAGTGGTGTCGTCAGCTGATGACATGCTTAAATTCTTAAACCAGGCATTGTAATAATCACCCTTAGCCATTTGAACCCGCTGACTGACTGGATAACAAATATGATGCGACATTGTTGGATTGCGATTGCACTGCTGCTGTCGGGCTGTGCAGCTCACTTCCCAGAGCCTGATACTGCCCCAGGTAAGCCTGAATGGGCGCCGCCAGAAATTGATTACAGTTTACCTGATGCAGATAACGGCAGCCTTTATCGTCAAGGCTATATGTTGACGTTATTCAAGGACAAGCGGGCGTTTCGTGAAGGCGATATTTTAACCGTATCACTGGATGAGAAAACCTACTCCAGTAAACGCGCTGACACCAAAACCAACAAAGAAAGCTCACTGTCCATTGCCGGACAAGGTTCTGCTGGAAACAGCAATATTGCTGGCAGTGGCGGTGCTGACACCGGCCGCTCATTTAATGGCACCGGTTCCAGTACCCAACAAAACCAATTAACCGGCTCTATTACCGTGACAGTGGCAAAAGTGCTGCCTAACGGCGCGCTGCTTATTCGCGGTGAAAAATGGTTACGATTAAATCAGGGCGATGAATACTTGCGCTTGCTAGGCCTTATTCGCACCGACGATATTGGCAATGACAATACCATTTCATCCCAACGTATTGCCGACGCCAGAATTATTTATGGCGGTCAGGGAGCGATTTCAGACAGTAATCAAATGGGCTGGGCATCGCGTTACTTTAGTAGCCCATGGTTCCCGTTATGATGCCCGTACAACCTAAGCATACATTCAGTATGAGCAGAAAATATCACCAAAAACCATTGCCAGTAATATTGCCCTTACTGGCAAGGAGCATTACATGAAACAAGCTATAGCGCTGTGCGCTTGCTTAATGATAACCCTGTTGTCATTGCCACAAACAGCGACCGCTCAAACTGCAGTCACACAAGCAGAGCAAGCGGTGCAAAACCGATACCTAATGGATATTGTTGACGTGCAAGGTATTCGTAACAACCAACTGGTTGGTTACGGTCTGGTGGTCGGCTTAGATGGCACCGGTGACCGCACCCAGGTGCGCTTTACCAGTCAATCGATTGTTAATATGCTGAAACAGTTCGGCGTGCAAATTGACGGCAGAACTGACCCAAAGCTTAAAAACGTCGCTGCGGTTGCTGTACATGCGAATATCCCGCCTTTAGCCAGTCCAGGGCAATCTATCGACATAACGGTATCTTCACTCGGTGATGCCAAGAGTTTACGTGGCGGCACCCTTTTAATGACGCCCATGCGCGCAGTTGATGGCGAGGTTTACGCCGTGGCTCAGGGTAACTTAGTGGTAGGCGGTATCTCCGCTCAAGGCCGTAACGGCTCTTCATTGACCATTAATGTTCCCACCGTTGGCACCATCCCTAATGGCGCCCTGCTAGAAGCTGAAATCCACAGTAACTTCAATGAGGGTGAGCATATTGTGCTTAACCTGCGCGACCCAAGCTTTAAAACCGCCCGTAATATTGAGCGGGCTGTAAATGACTTATTCGGCCCCAATGTTGCTGAGGCAGATAGCAGCGCTAAGGTATTGGTCAGAGCGCCACAATCAAATCGTGAACGGGTAACCTTCATGTCAATTTTAGAAGAATTACAAATTGAGCAAGGCCGTAAATCACCAAGGGTGGTGTTTAATAGCCGCACAGGCACTGTGGTCATGGGCGGTAATGTGGTGGTACGTAAAGCCGCCGTCAGTCACGGTAATTTAGTGGTGTCTATTGTTGAGAGTGAATTTGTCAGCCAGCCTAATGCGCCCTTTATGGGACAAGGCCAGGGTGAGACCGTAGTTGGCAGTGACAGTGACATTAATATTGATACCGGCAATGGCCACATGTTTGTTTGGCCTGAAGGCATTGCCCTTAACGACATTGTCCGTGCAGTGAATAGCTTAGGCGCCTCCCCAATGGACTTAATGGCCATATTACAAGCGCTCAATGAAGCGGGCGCCCTTGAAGCTGAATTAGTGGTGATCTAATGAAAATAGAAAATAACCACGGTTATTTAAATAACCTCAATGCTGCAGAAATGATTGAAGCCAATGGTGAACATGGCGCACTTGAAATGGTCAGCCAGCAATTTGAAGCGCAGTTTTTACAAACTGTGCTCAAACAAATGCGCTCGGCATCGGATGTAATGGCAGACGAAGACAGTCCATTTTCATCAAAAAATGATGGCATGTACCGTGACTGGCATGATGCAGAATTAGCTGGACGTTTAAGCCAATTACAAACCACAGGACTTGCCAGTGTGATGACCAAACAATTATCAGCTGCGCTTCAGTCACCGGCTGATGTTGTCGCTTCTAATAATCACACTGAGACAGCAGTTCATCACACTCATCACGTGGCTGAAAACGCTGTAAAAAATACAGTCAATAATCGCCCAGCAAGCCCAGTGGCAAACACCACTGCAATGCAAGCGGCGCTACATATTCCAGTGATGACCAAGTCTATAAAATAGTGTCTTTATTAATAGCCATCGCGACAGTCTGCCTGAATAGGCCTGAAATGAGGATTACACAATGAGCATGCTCAATATTGGTATGTCAGGCATTAATGCCAGTATGGCGGCGTTAAATGCCACATCAAATAACATTGCTAATGCAATGGTACCTGGCTATTCACGCCAACAAGTTATGCTAAGTACTGTCGGTAATAACGTATACGGCGGTGGTGAAGGCGTGATGGTTGATGGTGTCCGTCGCATCTCAGATCAATATGAAGTCGCCCAACTATGGAATACCACCAGTGATGTGGGTTTCGCGAATGTTCAAGCCAGCTATTATACCCAGGCAGAGCAAATTTTTGGCTCAGAAGGCAACAGTATTGCTGCGGGTTTAGACTTACTATACGCCTCATTAAACGCAGCAATGGAGCAACCCAATGATGTTGCTCTGCGCCAGGGGGTGCTCAACGAGTCCCGCGCATTAACCCAACGCTTTAACTCCATCAGCGATGGTCTTGACTCACAGATGAGACAAGTTGAAGGCCAAATTGGCGCCTCGGTGAAAGAAGTTAACGCTCTACTAGGTACCATTGCTAGCTTCAATGCTGAAATACAATCAGCAGGCAATAACCCGCCATTATCCTTGCTTGATGCCCGCGATGCCGCCATTGACGATTTAGCCGTCATTGTAGATATTCGAGTGGTTGAAGACTCCCAGGGAATGAAAAACATTTCCCTTGCTCAGGGTCAGCCATTAGTTGCCGGCACAAAATCGTCAACCTTAACCACCTCGCCGGATCCTAACAACCCAAAAGCGACTCAGGTCACCATTCAATTTGGACAGTCAAGCTTCCCGATGGATGCAAGCGCTGGTGGCAGTTTCGGTGCTTTACTGGATTATCGCGATAATAGCTTGACGGAATCAGCTGCATTTATAAATGAACTGGCAAAAACCTTTGCCGATGAGTTTAATGCCATTTTACGTGAAGGTACCGATTTAGATGGTAATAGTCCTGATATGGACTTATTCACCTATGACCCATCAAACCCCGCAGGCACCTTAAAAGTCAGCAGCGGCTTTACCGCAGAAATGCTCGCATTTGGTAAAGATGGTACCCCAGGAGATAACGAAAACTTAAAAGATTTGGTTGAGCTTGCCAATACTGAATTCACTTTTGACTCCATGGGTATCACCACCACCATGGGCGATGTGTTTGCCAGTAAAATTGGTCAATTAGGCTCAGCCTCGCGCCAAGCGCAAATGTCCCAAGACACCGCAGTAAAATTACAGATGGAAGCGCAGTCACAATGGGCAAGCACCAGTGGCGTCAGTATGGATGAAGAAGGGGTTAACTTGATTATTTATCAGCAATGCTATCAAGCCAACGCCAAGGTCATCTCAGCATCTGATCAGCTATTCCAAACCTTGCTACATTCAATCTAATTATAGGAAGTCTGTTATGCGCGTTAGCACCATGAATATGTACAGCAGTAGCTTGTTGAGCATGCAACATTTGACCAGTGATGTGGCCAGAGTCAGCCAACAAATGGCCACCGGCAAATCCATTCTGCGACCTTCAGATGACCCCATTGGCGCCGCAAAAGTGGTCACCACTCAGCGTGACTTAGCCGCCACCACCCAGTACTTAAAAAATACTGAGTCGTTAAGTAGCAGCCTTGATCGCGCAGAAACCTACCTGTCGAGCATGGTCAACCTGCAGTCTAGAATGCGTGAAATTACCATTGGCGCCAATAATGGTGCATTGTCACCAGAAGATAGAGCCGCCTATGCTGCTGAGTTAAGCGAGCTGTTGGAATCTTTTGTGGGCGTGGTAAATGCCAAAGATGATAGCGGTAATTACATCTTCTCAGGCAATGAAACAGGCACTGCACCAGTGGGCATTGATGCTGACGGAAATTACTTCTACCAGGGCGATGATGGTCACCGTGAAGTGCAGATTTCAGGTTCATCATGGATGACAGGTAACGTGACCGCCAATGAGTTTTTATTCTCATCAGATGGCACTGATATCTTAAACCAAACCAAGCAATTTATTGATGTCCTTAACGACCCAAGCCTTTCACCCGGTGATCCTGCGTTTTCACAAGCGGCAGATGACATGATGCAGGCACTTGATGACTCATTAGCCAGTATCAGTAGCGCGATTAATGATATCGGTGGTAAGCAAAACGCCCTTGGTTTAATGCAAACCAGCCACAATGAGCGCATGTTATTTAGCCAGGAGGTCATTGGTGAGACTGAAGGTTTAGATTACGCCCAAGCAACTGCAGAATTTAATTTGAAATTGACCACATTAAAAGTGACTCAACAATCATTTGTACAGGTAAGTCAGTTATCATTGTTCAACCATATGTAAGTTAGCTAGAAGACTCAATGCTTAAAGGAATTTCAGAAAGCCTCAATGTACTGCAGCGCAACCAAACGGTTGCGCCTGCACCTACTGCTGTGCCTGATGTGCAGACAGCTAAAGCACCATCACGGCCTTTTATCCCCACCCATCGCTTAGCCAGTTACCAAAAATGGGCCAAAGCCACCCAGGGTCAGCATGTTATCTCGGCCAATCAAACCGCTGAGCAAGGGCTGCAGAAAGTATCTCAGTTATTAAAGAAGTTACAAATCCCGCTAAAAAATGCCAATAGTCATAGCGGATTATCAGAACAGCAAACCGACAGTGCTAAGCAAATACAACAGCAATTAATGGCCATTGATATTAGCTATCAGCAGCAGCCTTTAGTGGATCACCAGCTCAACCTTATTAATGCCAGCCGCCCAGCTGCGAAACATTTTTTTCAATTGAAGTCGGTGGACTTACTCGGGGTAAAATCTCGGGATGAACGCATTACGGTGCAATACGGTAATCACCACGCGCGAGCTTTTTTACCCGCACATCAAAATAGCTTTTACCTTGCCAAGCAACTCACCAGCGCTTTTAAAGACATAGGTATTACCGTCCAGGCGCCGGCTCGCGAGTCCGCCATGTTAAGCAGTGACCATAAAAATTGGCAACATATCCAATCAGGGTTACTGATGTCAGGTCAGGGGCAGCGCTTACCTGCAGGTGAAGCCCGAACGGTTAAAGTCATCGAAATACTCTCATGGCAAGATCCAAAAGAGTGGCGTTTTAATAATCCACAAGAAGTCAAAAAGACGCTGGCTAAAGTGGTCAAGAGCCAACAAAAAGTCAACCAGCAAATCGGCGAACTGCGCAGCAGCCAACTGAAAATTCAGCAGCAATTAAAGCGAGCCAGCCAGCAACAATTGCAACATGCCTCAGTGGCACAAAATATGGAAAAATTAGATAAGTTAATGCAGCCCACCCCGTTTGCATCACAAGTCACCTCACTCATGGCCCAGGCGAATGTCAGTCGTGATCACGTGTCTTCTTTATTAAAAGAATAATCCTGTTGGGAGCAAAAGCCGATGCATCCCAACTTTCAATTTCTACATTCACTTTAAACTCAGGCTTACTTTAGCCAAAATTGAATCTAAAATTAATACCAAACTCGTCCTAAGCCAACCCTAAGTAACACCTACCAACAAGCCCAAGGTATTTAACCCCTTAATTTAAAAAAATAGCATTTTATTTACTTAACTGATTCAGTTTCCATTTCAAGGGTCGTTTTATTTTATGTGTAAGGCAAAACAATCTGAAACCCAAAGGAATTAATCATGTTATCAGTTCATACAAACTATGCTTCAATCGTCGCGCAAAATTCTGTTGCAAAAAGCAATGATCTAATGACTAACGCTATGGAGCGTTTGTCTACTGGTCTTCGTATTAACAGCTCAGCTGATGATGCTGCAGGTCTTCAAATTGCGACTCGCTTAAACTCTAACGTCACCGGTATGGAGCAAGCTAGCCGTAACATTAACGACGCAACGTCTATGTTACAGACCGCTGATGGCGCGCTAGAAGAATTGACTAACATCACCATGCGTCAGCAAGAGCTTGCTACCCAAGCAGCCAACGGCGTTAACTCAACAGAAGATCTAGAAGCACTAGAAAATGAATATAATTCATTGAATACAGAAATGACCCGAATCATTGAAAATACTGAATTTGCTGGCAATAACTTATTTGATGATACTGATGGTGCATTAGTGAATGGTGTTACATTTCAAATCGGTGCAAGTAGTAACGAAGTGCTAGATGTTCAAATTAACGGCGGTTACACAATTGCTGATGTTAGCTGGAGTGATGATACTGACGATGCAACTGCAACAATGGATGCTGTTAAAGACTTAACCCAAGCAGTAGGTGTAGATCGTTCAAACTTAGGTGCTAACATTAACAGCCTTGGTCATACGGCAGCTAACCTAGCTAACGTGACTGAAAACACTAAAGCTGCTGCGGGTCGCATCATGGATGCCGATTTCGCCGTTGAATCAGCTAACATGACTAAAAACCAACTACTCGTTCAAGCAGGTACCACGGTATTGGCTAATGCTAACCAGAACACTGGTTTAGTGATGAGCTTATTACGTTAATAACAATTAACATAATATCGTGGCTCGATATCCACCGAGCCTAAACAAAAGGGCCAACGGGCCCTTTTTTAGTGCTCATCGTAAAGCAAACTGTTATTCCAAACATAATCAAAGCATATTGCGTTGTTGACATCAGTAAGACTTTTAATGGCGCAATTACCCATCATTAATCCTTTTCGCTGACACCGCTGAACCAATCTTATTAGGCCTTTCTTAATAGCTCTTTCTTAATAGACTTTCCATATTCAACCAATCTGGCTAATCCTAATCCCTTTTATGTCTCTGGCACCCATGACTTCTTTAAATAGGCATTATTATCATAAAATTCAGCGGTTTCTCTTCAGACAAGCTATGCCCCTGTCGCCTTCTATTGGCTATAGAACATCTTTGGGTTCTTAAATAACACAACGGAAGCCCTACTTCCATCGGACTAAAAAAACGGAAGTTAGTTAACCTATTGCGTCAGCATAAAAACAAATAAACAAGGTTAAACAATAACTTGAGCGTTGGCACGAAGTTTGCTAATCACCAAGTTAGATAATAAGGAGTTGCCATGATTTCAGGTATGAGTGCCGCCTCATTTGCCGAACAATTAGTTGCTGCAGAGCGAATGGGGAAAGATATCCTCTATAAAACTAATTTAGATAACAGCAAAGCACAAATTGATGCTTATAAAATTCTTGAAAGCACCTTGAACAAGATGACCAGTAATCTGGACAACTTAAAAGGGGATGCCTTTGATGGGAAAAGCACCGAAATTAGTGATGATAGTGCCATCATTACCGTTGATAACGATGCCCCTTCTGGAGTCTATGACTTATACGTTAAGCAAATAGCCCAGGCCCATCAAGTCAGTAAGTCCTTTGACAGTGAAGATTCAATACTGCCAACCTCAGGTGTATTGAGCATTGATGTGGGCGGCGACACCATTGAAATCGATATGGCCGAGCTTAATGCCACAGGCACCCGCACGGTTGGCGATCTTCGTGATGCTATTAATAAACATCCAGATAACCCAGGTGTGCAAGCTTCTTTAGTGAGAACTGGTGGCCAAGTTGAGTTACTGCTGACCTCTAAAGAGACCGGCGCGGCAAGCGCTATTGATGTGAAAATGGATGGTCAGGATTGGGGCACACAGGAGCGAACTAAAGCTCAGGATGCTGAGTTCACCCTCAACGGCATTCAAATTACCAGCAGCTCAAATTACCTAGAAAATGTCATAGATGGCGTCAATATAGAACTTAAAAAAGTTCATCAAGTGGGCGAAAGCGCCACTATTACAATCGCTACAGATATCACTGGTACTGAAAAAGCCGTCAATGACTTTGTTGATTCATTTAATGAATTAATGACCCAGTTAGATCAACTAACACGCTCTATGGGTAGTTCGGTTTTAGACGATATCAACAATGATAAAGACAAAGACGATGATGACGACGAAGACGATGATGATCATTCGTCCATTACCGAAGATCAAATCGGCATTTTAAAAGGTGACTCAAGCCTGCGGATGCTGCAAAGCAATATTCGGGCGGCTATTTTTGAACCCGCACCTAATGGCATGCGCCTATCTGACATCGGCATCGAAATGGGCCGTGATGGCAAGCTTTCAGTTAATGATGACAAACTTAGTCAGGCCATTAAAAGCGATCCTGATGCCGTTAAAGAAATGTTTACCGCTGACGGTGGCTATATCAGCCGTATGGACGCCATTATTGACCCATATACCAAGTCAAATGGTTACATCGATTTAAAGCAGAAAAACCTCGATTCCAAAGTCACCCAAATTGAAGACAACATGTCTCGCCACGACACCTTAATGGAACAGCGCTACCAAATCTATTTGGGTCAATTCACCGCCATGGAAACCACCATTAGTCAGCTTAGTGCGGCTAGTGCACTGTTTTAATCAGGAATAAATAATGTTGAATGAATACGATCCTTTCAATGCCTACAAGCAAACCACACTTGACGCTCGCGTAGCCGCAGCAAACCCGCACGAAATGGTACGAATGCTACTTGATGGTCTGTTGGAAGAAATTGAACGAAGCGGTGGTTTTATGGAGCGTCGTAGCTTTGAGGATAAAGGCAAGAGTATCAATAAGTGCCTCAACATTATTCATGGTTTAGATTCAATGCTCGATCTTGAAAACGGTGGCGAAATCGCCACCACACTCAATCGTTTATATGATTTTTGCAGCCGTCAAATGATCACTGCAAGCGTTCAAAATAGTATCGCAGAACTCACCCCCGTTATTAAGGTAATTACCGATGTCCGAGCAGGCTGGAGCAACCTCAACTAATCAATGGTACCAATTTGAAGTGGCATTATTGAAGTATGCCGAACTCAAAGATTGGCCAAAGGTTGAAAGGGTGAACGAACTCATGATGATAGCGCTGGTTGCTAAGGGGAAGCCCACCACCAAAGCGCAATTATTGGGACGTCAATCGCTTGAAAGAGCGCATAAAAAAGTCATTGAGATGGCGGTGGCAGAAAAACAAGCCATTGCTAAAGAAATGGAAAAATTTCAAGCACAACAGGATGGCTTAGCAGCTTACGAGCTCACCCATATAAGTGGAACACTTTATGATAAATAATCTTACAGGTTTGGGCAGCCTGAATGGCTCAATGAGTGTTCAAGCTAGTAGTAAGCAACATAGCAGCTTTGATAATAATGCTGAAGAGCAAGCGTTTATGGGCTTTGTGATGCCTGACATTGCCAATAACGTCCCATTATTAAACCAAAATACTGTTACGACCCATCAACAGGGTCCTAATCATCAAGGTGCTCATATTCAAAGTGATCATCACAGTGCTGTAGCAAACAGTATTCTTGTCAGTCAACTGCCAGCCAATTTGCAGACTGAATTAAAACAGTTGCCACAATTAAGCACACAGTTAACCCATGATACCCAGGGACAGCTGCATTTTCAGCTACCTGCTGATGTGATGGCGAAATCATTAAGCACTGAAGCGGCGTCGTTAATTCAGCAGCAGGCTGGCCAGGTAGATAAACCTGCCGCACTGCCTGTAATGCCGACAGCACCTGTTTACCAGCAAGCGTTGATGCCAGCCACATCGCCTCAGCAAACTGCAGCCATACAGCCCCAAACCTATAACCCTAGCTTGAAACATTTCTCGGAAAATCAGCCACAGAACGCTAATTTCACACCTAACCAATTCAATAGCCAGTTTACGACTAGCGCCCTTGGCAATACTGAAGTGGCCAATAGTGAACTTGATAGTATCAATCAAGTGATCCAGCAGCTCACCACAGCGGCCAATAAAAGCCCAAGCAGTGTTAGCCAATGGGGCCCTGTTTCAGTCACGCAATCAGCGCCATTATTACACCAGGCCCACGAAATGATGTCGCCGTTAAGGGAGCAATTGCGCTTTCAAATCGATCAGCAAATTAAACAGGCTGAACTGCGATTAGATCCGCCAGAGCTTGGCAAGGTTGAACTGAATATTCGACTTGATGGTGACCGCCTGCATGTGCAAATGCATGCTGCTAACCCCGCAGTTAGAGATGCGCTACTTATGGGGCTAGACCGCCTTCGTATGGAGCTTGAAATGGACCATGGTGGCCAGGTTGATGTTGATGTTGATGTTGATGTTGATATTAGTCAGCAACAACCTGGGCAAGATGCTCAAAAACAACAGCACAATATCCAGCCCGAATTGCACATTGCACCTCAAGCAAATGAGCAAGTACATACCGCAGCAAAGAATCAACAAGACCAGGTAGATTTACTCGCCTAATTAAGGAATAAAAAATGGCTATTGGTAAAAACAAACTTAGTAAAATTATCGGCTTCGCCATTCTATTTTGTACTTGGTCTGCTGGTGTTTTTTGGATGGGATGGAAATCTCCAGAAATGATAGGAGCCCCATTCTCTGTTTATCAACCCGCGCCTAAACCAGCCAGTTTTTTCCCATTGGATAAATTTGTGTTCTCTATTCAAGGCACGAATAACTCACATTATTTGTTATTGGAACTAGCCTTAAAAAGTCGATCTAAAGATGCTGAAACTACGATTAAAAATGCTGATTCCTTGATTAAAAATGCCTTGATGAAAATGTTTTCAGAGAAGAGTCACCAGCAACTGATCACCGGTAACCAATTGGATCCGTTACAAATAGAAGCCCTAGAATTACTCACTGCCGTTTTGAGTGAGAACGACTTCAACATCGAACTCGAAGACGTCCTGTTCACCAAAATGGTTATCCAGTAGAAGGAAACTGTCATATGCAATCAGGCCAACTCGCTTACCAAGCCGCCTCTGACGGAGAAAATGTTAATCGCCTTACAGAAGCTCAGGTGATGAAACAATATTTACCGCTAGTAAAAAAGTCAGTATCACACCTAAGGACTCATTGTGGAGCTGCGCTGGCAATTGAAGATATGGAACAAATAGGCTTAATGGCGCTACTCGAGTCGGCTAGGCGTTACCCTGGCGAATATGACAATGGTTTTCTCTCATATGCTGGTCAGCGGATCCGTGGCGCAATTCTCGATGAATTACGCCGTCAAGATTGGCGGCCTCGACCTGTGAGACAGCAAGCCCATGAGCTCAATGACACGGTGCGTAAACTCATTAGAGAGTTAGGACGTGAGCCCACCGATATGGAAGTGGCTGCGACTTTAGATTTATCAAAAGAGCAATATCGCGAACGATTGTTTGCGACACAATCAGAATCAATGAAAAGCCTTGATGAAATGCTCAATGATGGCATTAATTTCAAAGATAAAAGCTGCTTTATCGAACAAATAACCAATAAAGACACATTATTCAAAGCTATTTCAAAATTAAACAAAAGAGAACAGGTAATTCTGTCGCTTTACTATCAGCATGAACTTAATTTAAAAGAGATCGCTGCCACCTTAGGGTTGACTGAAACGCGAATATGCCAGCTGCATAAGCAAACGATAATCAACCTTCAGCAAATCTATCAACAGTGGGAGCGATAAAACCAGGTAGGAAATATGAGCAAGTTAGTAGGGATATTGATCATTCTTTTTTCAGTATTTGGTGGATATATGTGGGCTGGTGGCAGCCTAAAATCATTATGGCAACCTGCTGAAATTCTTATTATTTTTGGAGCTGGACTGGGCGCATTGATTATCGCCTCTCCTCGTGCTGTTCTTGATGAAATGCTCGAACAAATTAAAGACGTATTTTCTACAGAAAAAGAAGACCCTGAACTCTACCCTCAACTATTTGGGTTAATGAATATGTTAATGAGCCAGATCCAATCACAAGGATTAAAGGTACTTGATGAACATATTGATAAGCCCAACGAAAGCTCTCTATTCCTTATGTATCCAGCGGTATTAGACCACCCAAATGTACTGCAATTCCTTATCGACAACTTACGCTTACAGTCAATTGGCAAGCTCTCTCCCCACGATTTGGAACATATGCTAGCTGAAGAAATCGAACGCATCGAAGATGACAGTTTACGCCCATCTCATGCGCTATCCAAAATAGCTGAAGCCATGCCTGGCTTTGGTATTCTTGCTGCGGTTATGGGGATTATTATCACCATGTCTAATATCGATGGTCCTATCACTATGATTGGCGTAAAAGTCGCAGCTGCATTGGTTGGAACCTTTATTGGTATCTTCGCCTGTTATTGCTTTTTTGACCCATTATCTAAGTCACTGGAACATTTAGTTGAACGCAGAACAGCGCAGCTTCGTTGTGTTGCAGCCGCTTTAAGTGCATTTGCCAAAGGTAAACCACCAATGCTGGCTTTAGACGCTGGGCGTAAACAAATTCAGTCAGAAAACCGTCCATCTTTTATTGAGCTAGAACGCTGGATAGAGGAGCAACGTGGCTAATGGCTATTCAACAAGAACCGGTGATAATAACCCGCAGAAAACGTAAGAAAGGGGTAAGTGCACATGGCGGCGCTTGGAAAGTCGCCTTTGCTGATTTTACCTTAGCGATGATGGCACTATTTATGGTGCTGTGGATCATGCAAGTTGCTGATCAGAAAGAGCGAACTTTAATTGTTCAATATCTAAAGGGTGACATGTACTCATCAGGACCAATAAATCCATTTGATTTAAGTAATTCATCATCCTTGATTGACCTTAATGGTGGCTTATCGATTGAAACTTCTATTATGCCAAGCGCAGGGCAAGGAAAAAATGCCATTGCAATCGATAAACGTCATGCATTAGGCGAACAAAGTTCACCATCAGGTGAAGCTAATAAGCTTAACTCACTGCTGCCCGGAGAATTTGAAACTCAAATACAACTTGAAGTGCTAGCTCGTGAAATTGATCAAGTTATTACCAGTATGGACATGTATGCCAATGTAGATTTACAAATCGTCCCGCAAGGAATTCGAATTCTGGTACATGACAATGTCGAACAGTTTATGTTTACCCGTGGCAGTGCTGAAATACAAAATTATTTTGAAGATTTACTGCTCGCATTAGGTGAACTTCTTGGCCAAATCAATAATGGACTGAGTATTTCTGGCCATACAGATTCATTACCATTCGCAGGTTCGACTTTTACCAACTGGGAACTGTCAAGCAAGCGGGCATTGCTCGCCAGACGGATACTTGAAACGGGTGGAATGGGATATAAACAAGTGGTTCAAGTTACGGGGATGGCTGATCAATCACTTTATGTTTTAGATGATCCTGGGGCTGCAGCTAATCGACGAATTGAGTTGTTAGTGCTGACAAAAAAAGCAGAAGATGAGCTTCGCATGATGACGGGACAGCAAAGTCGGTATACCCCTAATAATGCACCGATTAGCAATAAAGTGGATCAAGCGATAAAAGCTGCTGAGGATAATACACCAAGAGTACGGTATTCAAACTAATGACTGACGAATCTAATGATATAGCGGTATTTATTAGCAGAGAAAATCGCGCCGAAGCCGAACTAACCGTCTCGGTAAATAATCGAGTACATTCTAGATTAAACCTTCGGGATTCACAGCAAGAACTGGCAATAGCTTGCGATGGAATTAGCGTTAAACTGCATCAAAAAAATTGGTTGTTAATGCAAGAGTTAGGCATAGCCAATATTAAGGATATCAGTTTAAGTGGATTGGGGTTAATCACGCCACTATCGCTTGAGCTGAATAGTATTTTATGGATTGAAATTCAGCAGCAGTTTTTTGAATTTAAAATTATGCGCATGTATTCCATTAATCAAAGATTAAATTTTATTGGCGGCAAATGGGAGTTAGGTCATCAACCTAAGTTGATCAAACTTTTAGCCGAAATTAATCGCTTAAAAAAATCTTGATTAGTTCTTAATATTCAGTGTGATTTCTGCCATAAAAATAGGGATGAACTTATGCAGACTAGAGATAAAAGGAAAGGACCAGATGGCTTGCAAAAGCTATTTCTATATCTGATTCTTCTTGAATGGTTTTTACTGATTTACACCACAACAACTATTAGCAGAATGACCTTTCGACAAGGGATGATGACCTTGGTGCTGTTACTCGGATTTAACCTAATATTAGGCAAACTCTGCACTAAAAGAGCTAAGCGGTCGACTGATGGTTATATTATTTATCCAGTTATCTGCGGCGGATTATTGTCGTTTTTATTAATGCTATTCTTTATTTTTTAACGTAAAATTTTTTAATCAGTCAGAAAAATAACCCTAATAATCCTCAGATTTAGATCCACCAACAGCATTAAGTGTTTTTACATCAACACACGGTTTAGAATTAGCACTGCAAGCTAAAAGTGTCACTTCAATACCTGCGGGATGTGTTTTTTCCGCCAATGCGAGCCCTAAATGATTGACCTTTTTATATAGCGCTTTGTAGCTGTCACTCTCTATTGACGCAAACTTAAAACTATCACCAATAGCAAATAATCTGGGCTTATTCAGTATGAGTCGATTTGAGTTTTGATCTGATAATTGTTGATAGGTTAAAGCAAGTTGGCCAGCTAAATCATCACGACTAATCACTGCTGTTATCTTTGATGAATCATCGAAATCAAACATGACGGTCGGTGATAAATTTTCAATTGGGGTATTTGCTGCCACGCTATGTTGATAGGCTTGCTGCCATGTATTTTTAAGCCCTTTATAATCCGCTTGTTGCTGCCATAAATCCGTTAAAGCTCTTTGCATACTCAACCCTGAATTTGGGGTATCAAAAAGCAACTGATTAACACTTTTTGTATCAATTGTGGTATCGATTACATCAGTTTTCAGATCTACTTTGATGAGGCTTTCATGGAGAAGTAACTGCCAAGCTGTTGCTGCAAAATCAGCACTGACTTTCACATGATAGTCATCAAGTAAGTCTTGTTGGACGAGATATTCAGCGAAAGAGATAAAGCGTTCACGCTCAAGATTGGTGACGGGCAAAACTTCAACTGATGAGTGATCCTTTAGCTTACAAAAACCGCTAGTGGCAGATTTTTTGTAATCAGTGCAAACCTCAATTCCTAATTTTTCAATCTGGTATTTACGCACTTCAAATTGACGAAAGTTGATCACACTAACCGTCGCACTCTGGCGATCAGATAAACTGTTTAGCGCAGCCTCTGTAAACTCAACCTCAGCAAAACACCCGTTACACTGGATGTTAACCCTCAAGTCATGAGTGTTAGCCTGAGTCGCTGCAGTTACACTAGCAAACATCCCTATTATGACAACCACGGCCTCAATAATGCGGTTGTATGCTCTCATATTATAAAGTCCATTTTATTCAGCAGTTCCTATTTATAACCATTTCCCAATAGCAAACTTACAATTGCATCGACGCTATTTTATATAACATAGTAAGTCATCTATTCTTGAAGCTACATCTTGTGATGTCGCTAAACAAAAACACTAACAGCCTTCTAAATCAGACTCAACTAAAGGTAAATCAATCGCGCTTTGCGGTTCAGAATATCGTATCTCGCAATCATTAACGGAATAGTCTGCAGCAGGTCTAATTCTTAGACCATCTCGACCCGCTTTGGTATATCGAGTCAATTCAAAGTCATCACCATCAACGATATTAATCGCTCTAGCAATACCCGCTTCTGTATCTCGAGGGTAACCATAGGCAAGCCTAATACTTGCCCCTTGAACAATAATCAAATTACTGCTGCCAGCGGGTATTGTAGAATCACAATCAGCACGGATCACACACGCTGAATGAACCAACTCTTTAGCGCTACCAATTGCACCCGATACGCCACGCATATTGGCACTGTAAGCATCTTCTTTTAACGAAATAAAATTCGGCGCTGCAACAACTGCAAGTATGCCGAGAATAATAATGACCACCACAAGCTCTATTAAAGTAAAGCCATAAGATGATTTTCTAGCGTATCTTGATAATATTGCCACTGACACTCCTTAAAAATAATGAATACATATGGCTATGTATACATACAAACTTGATTCTTGCCTTGGTGTTTTGCATTGTACATTGCCGTATCTGCACGATGGATCAAGCTGTCAGTATCTTTATCTTCACCTTTCGCAATAGCTAAACCAATACAAGCACTGATAGAAATTGAGTGGTTATCAATCTGAACCGGCTTTCTCAATAATTGTAATACTTTCTCAGCCGCACATTTTGCGGGTTCAATAGATTCTATATTAGGCATTAAAACAATAAACTCATCACCGCCATAACGAGCCAGTATATCGTCGATAAAAAGGTGTTTGTTAACTCGCTCAGCAAGACTCTTAAGCAGTTTATCTCCTACACCGTGACCATACTTATCATTCACCTTTTTGAAGCCATCAAGGTCAATAAACAATAATGAGAAATATTTTTGTTGTTGCAGTAAATCAGCAATTTTATTTCTGATTGCCATCCTGTTAGCAAGCCCAGTAACCGCATCATGATGAGCTAGATGTAACGCTTGTGCTTGCGCCTTAGCAAGATCTGCGGTTCTGTTGGCCACCCTATATTCTAACTCTTCCCGCCCACTGCGGATCTCCAGTGCCATTTGTCTAAAGCTATCAAAAAGTTTGGCAAACTCTGCAGTATGAAAGCCCCGATATAGCCTGGGGGTCTCATCTTCGCCAATATCTGTTAAGCCGCGAGTTTTGTTGGTTAAAATATCAATAGGACGTGTTATAAGTCCGACAATCCACCAACTAAACAAACTACATACAACTAATGAAATAATACCCACCAGCAAAGTAAATTGAATAACGTCAAAAGCGCGCTGCTCAAGCTCAGCTATGGGTTGCGGGATCATAACTCCCCAGCCAGTGGTAGGCACAACATCGAAGCCTGCGATCATATCGGCCTTAACTGCTGGAGAGTAAAATTGACTGACACCGGTTTCACCGGCCATCATTTGCTGCACGATACTTATCTTACTGATATTTTTAGCTTCAGCTTGCCACTGCTTATTGGGATGGGCTAACACATTGCCCAATTTATCAACGATAGCTGCGTGCCCTTTTTCACCAAAGACTAATGCTGACTGCAATTGTTCAATATAAGTGGCATGCATGGTGGCAAGCCAAATTCGGTTATCTGTGGTTTGCCTAATCATGTAAAGAGTCGGCTCGACCACTCCCTCTTTATGAATCGGGGTGAAATGAGGATGATTTAAATTAGAGAGATTAAATGGATTTTCTGGGTTGGTAAGTGACTTAGGCTGAGAGGCTTCAGGGCCAAACAATATCGCAGTCCGTTGTCCATTTTCGTCAAAGACCCCAACAGACACCACATCAATAACGTCTAAGAGTTGCATCAATTCATCATCAACAACTTGTTCACTGCCGATATTGGTTACAGTGGTGAAAATAGCCAAAGCGTCAACAGCATATCGGTTTAGTGCTTTAGTAATATTGCTGGCAAGTAACAAGTGCTTGTCGTGAACCATATTGAATTCATTGTTTAACGCTGAATTAACCGACCACAAAGAAAGTGTACTGATAGGAATGACGGAAATAAGTGTCATCACCAAAAAAATGAGGTGTCGAAAAGGTAGCTTCATTGAGTATCCATGCTCGAATTTTAATAATTCTATGCCTTATCGAGACATAGTTAACTAAACGATGATGCTAAACATTGCTGTTAAAAATAAACAATACATAGGCTTCAAAATTTCTCATGAAGCGAGGGATTTTCACGGCAAAATAACGTTAACAACTGTTACAAAATTAAGGGTCGCATTGTCACACATGGTTAAAGCCCGTTCAACTAATAGCTTATGATAATCGAACAAATACCCTACAAGTTTGACCTCGTACGCAGAACAATTCATGACAATGAAATAAAAAACGCCATAAATAGTAATTTATGGCGTTTCATCAATTAATTTCAATGCTTAAGTAATGATATTCAAGAACCTGCGTTGTTATGGCGCTGAGGATAAATATTGCTTGCCATTAATTCGTTCGATGATTTGTGTCGCTGTTAAATCATGGACTACGTTTATAACAGTGGAAGCAGCATCAGTGATAGCCCCTAGCACCACTAATATTGGAATCACTTCTAGTGGCAAACCTAAGGTCGTCACAATAAAGATTTCACCTAAAAAGGCCCCCCCAGGAACCCCACCAATAACAAACGCTGACAATATCGAAATCAAGATAGTTAACATGAATACGTCAGAGGTAAACTCGAGCCCCAACAGCGAATAAATAAACACGATTTTAAGCGCGGTGATCATTGCTGCGCCGCCTTTATTTAAGTTAACCAATAACGGTAAACTTATTTCCGCAATTTGCTCATTTAAGCCCATTTTACTCGCTGCGCGGATATTGACGGGAAGTGTCGCTAACGAAGAACTGGTACCCAATGCAGTTACTGCCGGATCCAGCATATTTGCCCAAAAGGTTCTAACCCCTTTTACTCCACCACCAATCCAGGCATAAAAACTGGACCCTACGGTTAAATAGAGGAATGTCGCAACCAGAAAGATCCCCACAGCACGAGCAAATGTGCCCATAAGCTCAGCATCTTGACTGGCCATCGTTGCAGCAAAATATGCACCTAAACCAATTGGCGCGGCATACATCAAAATGGCAATGATCTTCATAATCACAGTATTAAGACTATCCAGTAAAGCGGACACTTTAAGGCCATCCTCACCTGACTGACCAATCGCTATACCACTAATTACCGACATAATAATCAGGGCGAGAATATTCGATTTTGACAACAATCCCACAAAGTCGTTGGTGGTTAATAAGCTCACAAAATCCATTTGACCTGTAGCTTCAACAGTGTCAGCTAATTCGAGTGTGACTCCCTGAGCAGGATCATAGGCCAATGCCAATAACACAATCCCGACAGCAGGGATCATGGCCATGAGAACTGACACTCCCATGATAGTGGCCAAAATAGAACCGAGCTTTTTGAGATCTGTCATTTTGGCAATAGATGACATAACACTGACAGCCACCAACGGCACTATAATCATGAACAATAAATTAAGAAAAATTTGCCCTATGGGTTTGAGTTTTATTGCCACTTCAGGCACTAAAAAACCTAGCATTCCACCGAGCATGAGTGCCGAAAGTAAAATGATTGATGAGCGGTAGGCGCTAAGAGCGTTCCACATATTGCTTTTCCATAAGTTCTGTTGTTTAAAATTAAGAGAGATAAACCATAACGTGAATGTGCAAGCATAGTCTATATACAGTTACTTGAAGCCGTTGGTTATATCCTTAAAAAACTAATTAATTAACTAAAGCTATTTAGTTCTGGTCAAAGAAGCTCCTAATCTTAAAAATAAAAAAACCTGCAAAAGCAGGTTTTTTATTTTAAGTGCTAATTAAATAAGCACGATACTCATTATCGAATGACTATTATCGCCCCCCTCTTGCACGACCTTCTCTAGCCACTCCCGACTGACGAGCTTGTCTAGAACGATTGAGACTTTGATGATCAAAGCCGCCCGATGGACGCGTTCGATTGATAGAACGATTGGTGTTACTAGGCTGATTAAAAGTAGGTTGCCTTGTGGGTGTAGTTTGGCGTGTTGATGTTGCAGGCCGAGTTCTCGTCGATGGGAAACTACTCTGATTGAGCTTAGACGGCTTATTTAAACTCGATGGCTTAGTCACATCTCTCGTGGACGGTGCATTATTCCACTTGCCATCACTACGGTTTTCCCAGCTGCCTTTGTTATCGCGGGCAACGTTACCGTTTCGATCGGCAAAAACATCATTACGACGTTCTTTGTTATGAGTCGCCTTATTAAGGTTCTTATTCGCAAGCGCAGGGCTAGCAATACGATTGCGGGTTTCAGGGCGGTTATACAAGTTGGTTTTACCCACCCTGTTACCTTTAATATTGTTGGTACTCATGCGATTAGAAATCTTAGTTCGATTACCTACACTGATACTATTTCCAATATTAATATTGCCAGTATTAATCACCACAGGACGTTTATAACCGCCACCGTAAATACCGCAACAAGGACGACGGTAACCATAACCTCCGCCCCACACTACACCAGCTCGGTAAAAGCCATTACTCCAACTAACGCCAACATTCCATCCAGTCCATGGGTTATAACCCACATGTAAGCCCCAGGTTGGAGGTCGAGGATAATAGTAGCGCCCCCAATAAGGTGGATAGTAGTAACCCGTTCCATAAATAGGCACGCCGTAATAAGGATATGACCACATATAACCTGGTGTGTAGCCTACATAGACAACTTCAGGCGTTGAATCATAAACCTGTACATATGTGGTGTTATAAACGGGTGAACTTGCAGGGATCTTAGCGATTTCCTCATTAGGGATATTGTCAGCAACAATCCAAGGCCCTTTAGCGGTTGTTGATGTAAACCACACTCCATTGTCAACGGCGTAGTAAGCTTGTTCGATCAAAAGCACTTGTGTCGCTGTGTTTACGGCATACGAAATTGCCGTACCCGTAACCGCTTCGAACTTAGGCTCACCATCGTATTCGACTTCAAGTTTGGCTTCATCACGCTTGATTGCCGCGGTTTGGGGAATTTGTGCATCAAGCATGGCTTGATTGGCTTCATCAGTCCCAGCTACCGACACCCTTAAACCACCAATATCAGATTCTGGTGGAATATCTTTAAAGCTTTCAGGCAGCTTGTCAGCTCTGACGAAAGCCCAAGGTCCAGCCTGTTTCTTCGATTTAAACCAACGACCGGATAACAGCACATACATATCACCTGAAGTGGTCTCTCTTACCCATGGTGTTTCTGTATTACTCACATACAGCAATTTACCAGCAATAAGACTCTGCCATTGAGGAGAACCATCTGTTGCGACTAATTCGGTTGGAGTATCGGAGGCGATAATATGCGGCGCATTGGCAGTACTTTTGGCTGGTTCCTCTTCAGTGTTGACCATTGCCACTAAATCTTCAGGTGGATATAGCGTTACTTGCCAAGGTCCCATAGCATCATCCGCCACGTACCAAAAAGTACCACTGCTTAAGTACAGCTTTTTAGTTTCAATGTTGCGAGCAACTGCAAAAGGCGTATTCAAAATCCTTTCGTAAGGACTGTTTTCGATTTCTCGGAACTGAGGTTCGCCATCATAAGAAAGCAGCACACTCAACTTGCTGCTAAATAAAATCTCCGGCGCATCATTTTTAATATTGTCTAAGCTACGTTTAACTTGCTCCGCACTTTCAAGACTAGCAGATAATCGCGCCATCGAAATATCAAAGCTAGAGCTTGCTAATGCCTCGGTAACAGTATCGGTAAATGTTTGTTGATCTTCAGCAGTTGATGACGGCCAACGCACTTCAGTCACTTCAATATTTCGCACTAAAGCTTTATCGTCTTCAGTATCAATTCTGGCGCTAAACCAAAAAGCACCAAATACAGGATCTTCTTGCCCTTTAACTTCGAATGACATAGCTGCACGGCTCATTAAAACGTTTCCATCTAAGGATTCGGGTTGTGGTTGATAAACCACTAGCGTACCCAGCTTGGTTTCAACATCTTGCGGCCATTCCACTGCAATCGCTGAAAATGGCAGTAAAATCAAGATAACCCACAGGGTCACTTGTTGTAGGCATCGACCTATACCATTAATGATCATCATGCGTCCTTATTCTTAATATCGCTTAGCTGAATCCAGGCGAGATTGACTAATTTGGGCTTAACTACTTAAACTTGGTAATTAAGTATATGTAATAAAATCCATTTCTTTTGATAGTTTACTCATCTTTAACATAAAAGCGTCAGTCGTTGGTTGTTTAACCTGCTCTCTCAATCATCCTGATGGGTAAATAACGATATAGATATTGAGTGCAAGTAAACTAGAAAATTCAAAACTTTCCATTCAAAGATCAAAAAAGCCCTTACTGAAAATCAGTAAGGGCTTTTTACAAGCAATTCGTGTTAACTATTCTTATAAGCGGTCTATAAAACCTTTTTATAAAGACTTCTTATAACGAATAATAAAGTTCGAATTCAACTGGGTGAGTAGTACGTGCAACACGCTCTGCTTCACCTTGCTTGATAGCAATGTATGAATCGATAAAGTCATTAGTGAAGACTTCACCTTTAAGCAAGAATTCACGGTCCGCATCTAAGTTTGCAAGTGCATCTTCTAATGAAGTGGCTACTTGTGGGATCTCAGCCGCTTCTTCTGCTGGTAAGTCGTATAAATCTTTATCCATTGCTTCACCTGGGTGAATCTTATTTTGGATACCGTCTAGACCTGCCATTAATAGCGCAGCAAAACCTAAGTAAGGGTTTGCATGTGGATCAGGGAAACGAGTTTCAATACGACGACCTTTAGGGCTTGGTACCACTGGGATGCGGATTGAAGCACTACGGTTACGTGCAGAATAAGCAAGCATTACAGGCGCTTCGAAATGTGGAACAAGACGCTTGTAAGAGTTTGTACTTGGGTTAGTAAATGCATTCAACGCTTTAGCATGCTTGATAATACCACCAATGTAGTAAAGAGCCATTTCACTTAAACCAGCGTACTTGTCGCCTGCGAATAAGTTAACGCCATCTTTAGCTAAAGATTGGTGAACATGCATACCACTACCGTTATCACCCATAACAGGCTTAGGCATAAATGTTGCTGTTTTACCGTATGCGTGTGCCATGTTATGCACAACATACTTAAGAATTTGAACTTCATCTGCTTTAGCAGTTAGCGTGTTAAAGCGAGTAGCGATTTCGTTTTGACCCGCTGTTGCAACTTCATGGTGATGCGCTTCAACAACTTGACCCATTTCTTCAAGTACTAAACACATAGCACTACGTAAGTCTTGAGATGAATCAACTGGCGCTACTGGAAAGTAACCACCTTTAACAAATGGACGGTGACCAGTGTTACCATCTTCATAGCTAGTACCTGAATTCCATGCAGCTTCTTTTGCATCAACTTTAGCAAAACAACCTGACATGTCAGCACCAAACTTAACATCATCAAATAAGAAGAACTCTGGCTCTGGACCAATTAATACAGTGTCAGCAATACCCGTAGACGTTAAGTATTCTTCTGCTTTCTTAGCAATAGAACGTGGGTCACGATTGTAACCAGTCATTGTGCCTGGCTCTAAAATATCACAACGAATAAGAGCAGTAGTTTCTTCAGTGAAAGGATCAAGAACAAACGTGCTCGCATCTGGCATAAGTACCATGTCAGATTCGTTAATGCCTTTCCAGCCAGTAATAGACGAGCCATCAAACATTTTGCCGTCTTCAAAAAAATCTTCATCAACTTGATGTGATGGGATAGAAACGTGTTGCTCTTTACCTTTTGTATCGGTAAAGCGTAAATCAACAAACTTAACTTCCAATTCTTTAAGTTGCGTTAAAACAGATTCAGCTGACATTCTAAAGCCTCCGGTAGAGTAAGGGTATTCCCTTTTATAATTCAAGTTTACTACTAAACATCAAGTGTTAGTGCGCAAATATCACATAATTGACAATCAATAAGCGATTATCATGCCAGATAGATAAGTAACTGATTCTATTAGCCATGACATCTTCGAATAATTTCAAAATAAACAAATTGCACCGCCACAGTGCATCACTATGCCCCCGTATGGTGCATAAGTCTATATTGGTGCGTCACGAAAAATACTTCTATTGTCATTTGTCACATTTCTGAATAGTTACTACTCTATAATGCAATAAAGTCGAAAAATAACGGTTATTTTTTAGCTAATCATAAAGTGTACAAAAATAATCCTATCCGCAAAGCGTCTCGTGGAGTAGAATGGCACGCTTTTTTATGGTGGCTAAACTTAAATGTCGCTATAAACTCCTATTTATTTGTTTGATGGTATAGAGGTTTTATCCGTGCTAGAGAATTTACGTAACATCGCCATTATTGCTCACGTCGACCATGGCAAAACGACCTTGGTAGACAAGCTTTTGGCACAGTCAGGCACAATTGAAAGCCGAGGCGAAGCCACAGAACGTGTAATGGATTCTAACGATCTTGAAAAAGAACGTGGTATCACCATTCTGGCTAAAAATACCGCCATCAAATGGAACGACTACCGTATTAATATCGTAGACACTCCTGGTCACGCCGATTTCGGTGGTGAAGTTGAACGTGTTCTATCTATGGTAGATTCAGTATTACTATTAGTAGATGCAGTTGACGGCCCAATGCCGCAAACTCGCTTCGTAACTAAAAAAGCGTTCGCTCAAGGCCTTAAGCCAATCGTTGTTATTAACAAGATTGACCGTCCTGGCGCACGTCCTGATTGGGTTATCGACCAAGTATTCGACTTATTCGACAACTTAGGCGCAACTGACGAACAGTTAGATTTCCCTATCGTATATGCTTCTGCATTAAATGGTTTTGCGACTCTTGATCCAGACGAAATTACTGACAACATGACACCTTTGTTCCAAGCAATCGTTGAGAAGGTTTCTTCTCCTGATGCTGATTCAGAAGGTGATTTCCAAATGCAGATTTCTCAAATCGATTACAACTCATACGTGGGTGTTATCGGTATTGGTCGTATTAAGCGTGGTAGCGTTAAACCTAACCAACAAGTGACTATTGTTGGTGCTGATGGTAAGACTCGTAACGGTAAAATGGGCAAAGTATTAGGTTACATGGGCCTTGACCGTCACGAAGTTGAAGAAGCTACTGCTGGCGACATCGTTGCTATTACAGGTTTAGGTGAACTGAAAATTTCAGACACTATCTGTGCACCAACAGCTGTAGAGGCTTTACCACCACTTTCTGTTGATGAACCAACGCTAACAATGACTTTCCAAGTAAACACTTCTCCGTTTGCTGGTAAAGAAGGTAAGTATGTTACTTCACGTAATATCCTTGAGCGTTTAGAGCAAGAGCTTATTCATAACGTTGCATTACGTGTTGAAGAAACTGAATCTCCAGATCGTTTCCGTGTTTCAGGCCGTGGTGAATTACACCTAGGTATCTTAATCGAGAACATGCGTCGTGAAGGTTACGAGTTAGCTGTTTCACGTCCAGAAGTAATCGTTAAAGAAATTGACGGTGAAATGTGCGAGCCATTTGAAACACTTACCGTTGATGTTGAAGAAGAACATCAAGGCGCTGTGATTGAAAAATTAGGCATACGTAAAGGCGACATGAAAGACATGCAGTTAGATGGTAAAGGTCGCGTACGTATCGACTTTATCATTCCTAGCCGTGGCTTAATCGGTTTCCAAACTGACTTCATGACAGCTACATCTGGTAGTGGTCTTATTTACCATTCATTCGACCATTACGGTCCAGTGAAAGGCGGCGATATTGGTCAACGTGCACGTGGTGTATTGATTTCAAACGCTACAGGTAAAGCACTGACTTTCGCATTGTTTAACTTACAAGAACGTGGTCGCCTATTTATCGGCCATGCTGCAGAAGTTTATGAAGGTCAAGTTGTTGGTCTACATGCTCGTGCAAACGACTTAACAGTTAACTGTTTGAAAGGTAAGCAACTTACTAACATGCGTGCATCTGGTACTGATGAAGCACAAGTGTTGACTCCTCCAATCGACATGACACTAGAGCAAGCGCTTGAGTTCATCGATGATGATGAGTTAGTAGAAGTAACACCTTTAAGCATTCGTGTACGTAAGCGTTTCTTAACTGAAAACGAACGTAAGCGTCATAACCGTAAGTAATATGGTTTTGCTTAACTAATTTCTCATTTATGAGAAACAAAAAACCCGCTTAATGCGGGTTTTTTATTGTCTAAAATTCACTAATTAGTAATAAAGCTAATTAATTCAATATCATTCGATAGCCTAAATGGCCCACCATCGATGTTATAAACTTCTACCCTATAACTAAATTTAGCTTTTAATTCATTGAATATGAATATATATTCACCAGCTATGATAATTTAAATAATAATGTAGAAGAAATTGAGGTAACTAATGACAGTAATTAATCAGGTTAATGTAGCCAAGCAAGCAAATGTCTATTTTGATGGCAAAGTCATCAGTCGTACCATTCACTTTGCTGATGGCAGTCATCAAACTCTTGGGGTGGTATTGCCGGGCGAATATACTTTTGATACAGCAGTAGCTGAGGTAATGAACGTCACTTCAGGATCATTTGAAGTACAACTACCAAACACAACTGAATGGAAAACCGTTCCTGCAGGTCAGCTTTTTACACTGGATGCGAAAGTCACATTTAAAATTCGTATCAGCGAAATCAGCGAATACTGCTGTGAGTACAATTAATTAGCCGATGTTAATAGCTAGTTAATGCTGATTTTTAATCCAAAAAAGGCTAATATTAGATTATTTAAAGCTGAAGGTGAAGGAACCCCAAATGCGTTTAACCCTAATTATTAGTCTTATTTTATGTAGTATGATCTTTTCAATCAGCCATGCCACAGTATATCGCTGGGTAGATGATCAAGGAAAAGTGCATTACAGCGACCAACCCGTCGAAAATGCAGAGCCTTTAGAGCTCAAACAAAATACTCAAAATAGCGTCACGGTTCAAATTCCTGCAGAAACAGAAGGCTCAGGAAAAGCTGCAGAAGCAGCAGAGTATCGCATTCGCATTGTAAACCCGACTCAAGAAGAAACCATTCGTAACAACAACGGTAACTTCACTGTCGTGGCCAGCGCCGCACCAGAATTACCTAGTGGTTTTTTAATTGCCCTCTATATTGATGACCTCCTCTATGGTCAACCTCAATCAAGCAGTATTTTTAATGTCACCGAAGTTAATCGCGGTGAACATAACCTAGTGGTTAAAATTTTAGCCCAAAACGGCAAAGTCCTTGCATCAAGTTCTCCAAGAAAGATTTTTCTACACCAAGCATCTGTTTTATCAATTGCTAAACCGGCAACAAGGCCAGCTAAATAACTATATATATCATAACGATAAATATAATTAACTAGGAATTGTATGAACAAATTGTCAGTGTAGAACAAGTTGCACAACGCACCAAAACGGTGCAACATGATGGTGCAACTCTATTATGCAGGACAATTGATGGACACAAACAATCTGCTGAACCATTTGGTTACCGCTGTATTCGTTATTGATAACGAATTACGGCCGCATTACGCCAATGCCGCAGCTGAACAGCTTCTTGGGATCAGTAGCAATAAACTGCTGGAACAGCGTTTGCCTGAGCTATACCAGTTCATGGGCGTTGACTCTGAGCTGTTAAAAGATTCTGTCACCGCCAACCAAGGCATCACTGTAAACACCGCTGCACTCATCACCTTAGACGGTGTTCATCACATGATCGACATTACCCTGAGTCCGATGGAACATGAGGACAACTTGAGTTTACTTGAGCTAAGGCAAGTTGATCAGCAACATCGAATTCACCAACAGCTCAATCTCGATGCTCAACAACAGGCAGCCCAATTTCTAGTTCGAAATCTCGCTCACGAGATTAAAAACCCATTAGGTGGGTTAAGAGGCGCAGCCCAGCTATTGTCCCGAGAGCTCAAAGAGCCTCGTCTAAAAGAATTTACCGATCTTATTATTGAACAAGCAGATAGATTGCGGAATTTAGTCGATAAATTGTTAGGCCCACAGCGCCCAACACAACACTCTGATCATAATATTCATCAAGTGGTGCAGAAAGTATTACAACTTATCGATCTGACATTACCTGCCAATATTACATTAGCTCGAGATTATGACCCTTCCATCCCAGATATGCATATGGATCCCGATCAGTTACAGCAAGCAGTGCTTAATATTGTCCAAAATGCGACTCAAGCATTAGAGCACCATGGTGGTGAAATTCTGATTAGAACTCGCACTCAGCATCAAGTCACTATTGGTACTAAGCGCCACAAACTCGTACTCGCATTATCGATAATCGACAACGGCCCAGGGATCCCAGCAGAGCTATTAGACACGCTGTTCTATCCCATGGTCACAGGAAGAGAAGACGGCTCAGGCTTAGGGCTATCAATAGCCCATAATATTGCGCGTTTACATGGAGGTCGCATTGATTGTGTATCGGCACCAGGACACACCGAGTTTACAATTACTTTGCCATTACAATAATTTGCCACTGATGGCTATAGAGGAAGCAGTATGAATATTAGCGAACAAGTTTGGATCCTCGACGACGATAGTTCGATTCGCTGGGTATTAGAAAGAGCGCTAGCAGGGGCAAAGTTAACAACTGCGAGTTTTGCAGCGGCAGAATCTTTATGGCAAGCCTTAGAAATATCTCAGCCAATAGTCATTGTTTCTGATATTCGTATGCCAGGTACCGATGGGCTGACACTACTTGACCGTATTCAAACACATTACCCGCATATTCCTGTCATTATTATGACCGCACATTCCGATTTAGATAGCGCGGTTAGTGCCTATCAGGCCGGTGCTTTTGAATATTTACCCAAGCCATTTGATATTGATGAAGCCATTGCGTTGGTTGAACGCGCCCTGACCCATGCAACAGAACAAGTGCCAACACCGGTTGAAGAGCCTGAAAAAGTCAAAACACCTGAAATTATTGGTGAAGCGCCTTCGATGCAAGAAGTCTTTCGCGCCATTGGTCGTTTATCGCGCTCGTCAATTAGTGTGCTGATTAACGGTCAATCGGGTACTGGTAAAGAGCTTGTCGCAGGCGCTCTGCATAAACACAGCCCCCGCAAAGACAATCCCTTTATTGCGCTAAACATGGCGGCGATCCCAAAGGATTTGATTGAATCTGAGTTATTTGGCCATGAAAAAGGTGCCTTTACCGGTGCTGCCAATGTGCGCCAGGGGCGATTTGAGCAAGCCAATGGTGGCACATTATTCTTAGATGAAATCGGTGATATGCCGTTAGATGTGCAAACGCGTTTATTGCGAGTGCTGGCTGATGGACAGTTTTATCGTGTCGGTGGCCACATTGCAGTGCAAGTTGATGTAAGAATCATCGCTGCTACTCACCAAGATTTAGAGCAACAAGTACAAAAAGGCGATTTTCGCGAAGATTTATTTCATCGCTTAAATGTCATTCGTGTACATTTACCACCACTTTCACAACGCCGTGAAGATATCACTCAGCTAGCTAATCACTTCCTGACAACCGCAGCAAAAGAAATTGGAGTTGAGCCTAAAATACTCACCAAAGATACAGCCAAAAAGCTCGAACAACTGCCTTGGCCTGGTAATGTGCGTCAACTAGAAAATACCTGTCGCTGGTTAACCGTGATGGCATCAGGGCAAGAGATTTTACCCCAAGACTTACCCCCTGAATTACTCAAAGATCCCGTTAATAGCAGCGAAAGAACCAACGGAGTATCCGATTGGCAAGTGGCATTAACTCAGTGGATTGATGAGAAACTTGCTGCAGGTGAAAGTGATTTATTAACTGAAGTGCAACCAGCATTTGAGCGTATCTTATTAGAAACTGCGCTAAAACATACCCAAGGGCATAAGCAAGAAGCAGCTAAACGTTTGGGTTGGGGACGAAATACATTGACCCGTAAGCTCAAAGAACTGGCAATGGATTAATATTCCATAAGCTAGAATGTTATAAAGCAAAAAGGAGTCCAATTTCGATCACGAAAGGACTCCTTTTTATTATCTATAATTCTGCTCTAAATCCCTTAATTAAAAAGCGATTCATTGATGGTTATTACAGAATAAGTGTTAACACCGCCACAATAATGAACGCGATAGAACCTAATAAGGTTTCCATCACCGTCCAAGTCTTCAACGTTGTCTTTTCATCCATTTCCATCAAGCGGCCGACTAACCAAAAGCCTGAATCATTAAAGTGAGATAACACCGTTGAACCACCCGCAATCGCGATAACAATAAAACATAAATCTAAGTCAGTTAGACCCGTTGTTGCAGCAACCATAGGAGCAATTAACGCCGCCGTAGTGGTTAATGCCACAGTAGCTGAGCCTTGTGCAACACGCAGACAAGTGGCAATAACAAAAGCGGCTACGATTAATGGCATGCCAGTGTCTGATAATGCATTAGCTAATGCTTCACCAATGCCACTTGCACGTAAAACACCACCAAACATACCACCAGCACCGGTCACTAAAATAACCGCACAAATCGGCGCTAATGAATCACCACAAAGCTTTTCAAGGTGCTTCATACCGTAGTCTTTAGCAAAGACGACCAAGCAAACCAATAGCGTAATCAATAGTGCTACAGGTGTTTTACCTAACATTCGCAGCGTTTCAACTAATGGGGAAGATCCATCAATCATTCCCGCTACCGCTAAGGTATTTAAACCTGTATCCATAAAGATTAATAAAACCGGTAACACTAGAATCATCATCACAGTACTAAACTTTGGCAACTTAGCAGGATCAATGACTCCATTAGCATTAAAGAATACTTTTGATAATGGAATATCAAACTTCTTACCTGCATATAAGCCAAATAAGTAAGCACCCACATACCAAGTCGGAATCGCAACCATCATACCGACAAACAGCAACATACCAATATTGGCACCCAGTAAGTCAGCTGCGGCCACTGGGCCAGGATGCGGGGGAACAAAAGCATGCATGACTGCAAATGCACCCGCTGATGGCAAGGCATATTTAAGCGGCGAGCCACCAAACTTATGTGCCACACTTAAAATAATCGGCATCATCACGATAAGACCGGCATCAAAGAAGATAGGAAAGCCAAATAATAGCGAAGCCACACCTAACGCTAACGGGGCTTTTTCTTTACCGAAGCGACCAATCAAGGTATCTGCCAGCACTTGTGCGCCGCCAGTCACTTCTAAAGTTTTACCAATCATAGCCCCAAGGCCAACAAGTAATGCCACTGAGGCGAGTGTTCCACCAAAGCCAGACATCATGGTCGGAACAACTTGTTCACTTGAAATACCCGCTGCTACAGCAGTGGCAAAACTCACTAATGTTAGCGACACGAATGCATGCACTTTGAGTTTGATGATCAGTATCAGTAATGCAAAAATTGCCATTGCTGCAACGGTTAATAAATAGGTTGGATCTGCTACTTGAGCTATTGATTCCATTTTCTGTCCTAGGGTATTTTAGTATTAGTATTATGGGGGTTCACAACGCTACATCTCATCAGTAAACTGTATCGCAACAACAAGATGCGTCGTAAAACTCGCGAAGTATATAGCTCAAAATAACTGCAAGGAACGAAAATGACCGGTAAAAGCATTATTGTAATGGGCGTGTGTGCCTGCGGTAAAAGTAGCGTTGGTGAACAGTTGGCAAATGTTATCAATGCTAAGTTTATTGACGGCGATGACTTACACCCAAAAGCTAATATTATAAAAATGGCCAGTGGTGAACCGCTTAATGATGACGACCGAGCGCCTTGGCTTGAACGGATCAGAGATGCCGCTTTTAGCGTTGAGCAAAAAAATGAAACTGCTGTGATCGTATGCTCAGCACTTAAAAAGAATTATCGAGAACAAATACGCGATGGCAATAATCAGGTGATATTTCTGTATTTGGAAGGGAGTTATGAACTCATTTTGAATCGCATTAATGCCCGCAAAGGTCATTTTATGAAACCCGGCATGGTTGATAGCCAATTTTCGACGTTGGAAGACCCAAGTGGTGAACCTAACGTTATTACGGTCAACATTGATAATACCATTGCAGGTATTGTTGAACAGGCAGCGCAAAAGCTAACATCTTTAGCCTAGTATTTCATCGAAAAAACCAGATCCTCTCTAGAAATAAATCCTCTCAACCTAGTAATAAAAAAAGCCGCTTACGCGGCTTTTTTATTGTACTAATTATTAAATGGGGTCTTGGTGAATAATCACTTCGGCATCAGCAAATTCAGCCCGCAATCGATCTTCTGTGCCATCGGTAATTTCATGTGCCTCTTGTAATAACAGTTGGCCATTAAGCTCGATATGGAACTGTATAAAGGTCGTTTTACCCGCCTGACGAGTACGTAAATCATGAATGCCATTCACTCGAGGATCTTGTACTGCAATTGCCACGATTTGAGCCCGAGTATCTTCATCTAGCTCGCGATCCAATAATGACTGAATCGAGCGGTAACCTAAATCGATAGCTTGATGACCGATATAAAGCGCAATCAATACTGCAAACAATCCATCAGCCCACCACCAGCCATACTGAGCCAAAACTAACGCTAGCAGCACTGCGCCATTTAAAAACAAATCGGACTTATAATGTAATGAGTCAGCTTCAACCACGGTACTGTTGGTTTTCGCTAACGCTTTCTTCTGTAGCATCACCAAAGCAAATGTCATGATAAGCGCGATAATAGACACCACCACACCAACACCCACATTAGTTACTTCAACGGGATTAAATAACCGTTCGCCACCATAAAACATCAATAAAAAAGCTGAGCCAAGAATAAAGGCAGATTGTGCAAGGGAGGCTAACGGTTCAGCTTTACCATGACCGTAACGATGATCGTCATCGGCAGGTAAAATCGCATAGCGAATCGCAATGAAGTTAACAATGGATGCGAGAGCATCAGCAAAGGAATCAGTCAGTGAAGCTAACATGCTCGCCGACCCTGAATAGAGCCAAGCGAGCATTTTTATCACGATAAGGATTAACGCTGTAGCCACAGCCGCACGGCTGGCGAGCTTTACCCAAAAATCGTATTCAGATTCTTCAGTCATAATAGAGAAAACACTAGTCATTAAAACAATTTAGTTGATCTCTAGTATAGCTGAGTCGTTGTTAAATTAACGAGAACCTTTACTTTTTACCTTAGTAAAACGTGACTCAAATTTCTGTTGTTGCTCTTCAGTCAGCAATTGAAACACTTCATTTTGCATTTTAAAGAAGTTAAGCATGTGCTGCTTTTGCTTAGCTTGTTTATCAGCAATCATTAGCTCTGCTTGAGCTTCATCGAAATTAGCATTACTAATCAATGCCAACATATCAGTTTTATGAGCGCTACGTTCTTCAGCAGAAGGACGGTCATCTTTATCTGCTCTGTACTTTGCCACAATCGCTTTAACATCCGTTTTTTGCGTATCGCTTAGGTCTAATGAACGTAGCATTTTACGCATGCCTTTTTCCATGCTTTTACCATGATGCTTGCCGCCATGGGCTCTTTCACTTTTTTGCGTTTGCTCAGTTTGAACTGACGTATCAGTGTTAGCAGCATAAAGTTGACCGGCTAATAATGCAGAAGAAGCCACTATCGCAATAACACTCGCTTTGATTTTTGATGCTGTTTTCATAATTTCACCTTATTAAGTCATTTATTCCAACTACACATTCCGTAATTGGTTTGAAAATTTGCGCTATCAACACAGTGAACAAATACAAGCTGCATTGATAACTGAATCCGGGGATACCTACATCGTGTTTCGTAGGAATGAATTAAGTTTACCGAATGCAATGTCAATGAGGGTTAAGGCTCAGTAAAAGAGTGTAAAGATGTTTTTTTAACCAAAGTGACAACTTAGCCTTATTTCAATAGTTTGCGATGAATCACAGTCGTTATCGCTATAGTGGGAGCGAGTTCACGTATATAAAAACAGATAGTTTCCATACTGAACAAAGTTAAGAATCTGCTATCAGAGTTACTAATTAGTATCTAACGTTGTACGCAGTTTATATTGAGGTTACAAATGAACAAGTTTGCCACCAGCATCATTTTTATATGCAGTTTACTATTTTCACTCAGTGGAACCGCACAAGCTGTGGAAGTTCCAAATAATAACAATGCCAATGTATGGGTTAACCAAACTCAAAATGAGCCCAGTGTTAACTTACACTTCTTCTGGTCAGAAACCTGCCCGCATTGTCGTGAAGCACACCCTTTTATTGATGCTTTAGCGGAACGCTATAGCTGGATTAATTTACAAGCCTCGCTAATTAGTGAACCTGGTAGTGTTGATAAATTAATGAAGATGGGAGAATTGACTGGTGTTGAACCTAAGTCAGTGCCCTACTTTGCCGTTTGTGGCGAAGCAATTGTGGGTTACAACAATCATGATGTCACTGGACGCTATATTCTAGAACGCCTTGAAGCGTGTTATAGCAAATATGGTGGTAAGATAAAATCGGGTGATTTAATGGCTGATTTTTATCAAGATAAATCTACCGCCGACGCCCCATTATTTGAAACATGTTCCGATGACTCAGACCCAAATAACCCTAGCACTTGCGGAATGGATTTCGATAGTGAAATAACCCAAGATAACACCCCACACATACAGCCGGTTAATATTCCATTAATTGGCGCCGTTCAGCCGGAGAAAATGTCTCTGCCCGTTCTCACCTTAGTACTTGCTGGTGTCGACGCCTTCAATCCCTGTGCATTCTTTGTATTATTATTCTTACTGAGCATTATGGTAAATGCAGGCAGCCGTGGCCGCATGTTATTAGTCGGCGGTATTTTCGTGTTCTTCTCAGGCTTTATTTACTTCATCTTTATGAGTGCTTGGCTCAACTTGTTCCAACTACTTGGCGGCAGCGATGGGGGCTGGATAATTACAGGCGCAGGCTTAATTGCCTTAATCGCCGCCACAGTGAACATCAAAGACTTTTTCTACGGTAAAGGCGATGTCAGTTTATCGATGTCGGTCGAAAACCGCGGCAGCTTGATAAAACGTATGGGCAAACTGTCTAAAGCAAGTTCCTTACCAGCACTTATTTTCGGTTCTGCCGTACTGGCAATATTGGCTAATGCCTACGAATTACTCTGTACTGCGGGTTTCCCGATGATTTACACCTCGGTGTTATCAATTTCAGGGCTAGATAGCATGGAACGCTATTTGTATCTCATTGCCTACAACGTTATCTATATCATTCCGTTAGCGACGATTGTTATCGTTTTTGCTGCAACATTAGGTAAACGTAAGCTCACTGAAAAAGAAGGTGAAGTACTCAAACTCATGTCGGGCATCATGATGCTAGGCTTGGGCGGAATGCTGGTTATCAACCCTACGGCATTACAAGATGTGGTGTTCTCTGTTGGCTTGATTGCGGGATCGATTTTACTGACTTATATCGTGGTTAAAATTAAGCGTTATTTGCAAAAATAGGTCATGTTGTAATTAACATGATAAAAGCGAGTGCCAAAATGGCGCTCGCTTTTGTTTATTGGTTTTCCAAAACTTAGTTTGACTTAAGAGCGTGGCGAGGTATTTAGCTAAAATCCAAAGCTCAATCCAATCGGAACTATTTAGCAAAAAATATTACACTCAATTTCACTTTTTTTACCATGAGGGCCGAATTTTCAATGCTTTACAGCTGCAACAACCCAATATGTAAAAGAATGCAATGATGCTACAACTTAGAGCGCCATTCGTTATATAGTAACGGCTAATTATTGAGTGAGGTTTCCATGAGTCGAATTTTATTAATCGATGATGACGCAGGTTTATCAGAATTATTAGCCCAGCTTTTAGAGCTTGAAGGGTTTACCCTAACTCAGGCATTTGATGGCCAGCAAGGCCTCGATTATGCTCAGCATCAAGATTTCGATTTAATCTTACTTGATGTGATGTTACCAAAACTCAATGGCTTTGAAGTTTTACGCGCATTACGCACTCAAAAGCAAACGCCAGTATTGATGCTAACCGCTCGTGGTGATGAAATTGACCGTGTTGTGGGTTTAGAAATCGGCGCCGATGATTATCTACCAAAACCTTTTAACGACCGAGAGTTGATTGCTCGTATTCGGGCTATTTTACGTCGTTCAAATCTAACTCAGGCCGAATCTAATGCTCAAGAGACTATTACTTTTGGCGACTTAAGCTTAGACCAAGCCAGGCAAGAGCTTTACTGCAATGAGCAACTGATAATTCTAACGGGTACTGAGTTCTCCTTATTGCATAGCCTGATTACCCAAGCAGGTGATTTAGTCACCAAAGAGCAACTCAGTGAAACCGTACTGGGTAAAAAACTGATGCCGTTTGATCGCAGTTTAGATATGCATTTATCTAATCTTCGTAAAAAATTACCTGAGCGTAAAGATGGTCGCCCTCGCGTTAAAACCATCCGTGGCAAAGGCTATATCTGGATCCCGTAATGATCATGTTGTCGTCGTTGAATCGTTTATTTGTTAAGTTACTGCTGGGCTTTTGGCTCTGCAGTTCACTGACTATTGGCTTTGTTGGCATCTTGCCTTTTTTACAAAAAAGTCATGATCAACTCCCAATGGATCAAGGGCAAAAACGTTTACTTAAACGGACTGCTAGCCATTTTATTGAAAGCCCCAAGTTACTCGAAAATCCTAAGGCATTGAAACGTCTGCATCGTAACAGGACGCCAGATGGTAAACCTTTGCGATTCTTTATTCTTAATGACCAAGATGTCGTCATCAACAGCCAAAAAGTGCCCCGCACCTTTAGGCAGTTTCTTCTATTGAGTGAAGAATTTGATGCCCCTATGAGCCACCAATTTCGAGATGAAATGGTCTTTGGCCCTTATACATTTATATCTGACAATAGTGAATATCGCATTTACGGAAGAGTGGCTGATAACCACCCACGACCTTGGTTTTTTTTCTTTAACGACCATAAATTACTCACCGTTCTCATTGCAATGCTTCTATCGGGTATCTTATGTGGCCTTTTAGCATGGTATCTAGGCAAGCCGCTGCGTTCACTCAAATTAAGCGCCAACGCACTCGCCGGCGGCGACTTAACCAGTCGTGTCGATGAAAAAACCGCTGGCCGTAGAGATGAAATGGGCGAATTAGCCTTAGCGTTTAACAGCATGGCAGAATCCATTGAAACCATGATGCATAACCAGCAACGCTTGATGGGTGATATATCCCATGAACTGCGAACACCATTAACGAGACTGCAATTATCTTTAGCGTTAGCGCGTAAGAAAGAACAAAGCACTGTTGAGATAGAGCGCATCGGTTATGAAGCAGAACAGCTTGAAGCACTTATTGCAGAGCTACTGACATTATCTCGGGTAACCATTAGTAACAGCGAAAATAAAGTCCATTTAGAGCTAGCTGAATCATTGAGTCAAATACTAGATGATGCTGAATTTGAAGCAGAACAAAAACAAAAAAAATTGCTTATTGATATACCTGAAACGATTAGCCTTGATCATTATCCTAAAGCCCTATCTCGCGCGATTGAAAATGTACTGCGTAATGCAATACGCTATGCCAACTGTGATATTTCAATCACTGCAATTAGCCAAGATCAAAGCGTAATCATCACCATAAAAGATGACGGCCCAGGTATTGAAGAAGCGGATTTAGAAGAAGTGTTTAAACCATTTTATCGACCTGACAGTTCAAGAGATAGAGAATCTGGAGGCTGGGGTTTAGGCCTCGCAATTACCCAAGCGGCGATAAAACTCAATAATGGCAGTATTAAAGCGAATAATATTAAACCCAATGGATTGCAGGTATTGATTAAATTGCCAGAAAAGGCCTCTTAGTCATATGACCCATTTATTTTACTAACTCACTTAGTGTCACTATCCTTAAGCTATTATTTATTTGCCTAAGCAATAATGAAAAATTCATTTTGAATAATATCTTCAACTATTTTTTCATGGAATTTTTGTAAACGGAAAGATTAGCTTCTCTTACTGTTTACCGCCAAAATATCCGGCACTGACGTTACAAAATCAGTAGGGTTGATATGAAAAAAGTCTAAAAGCTTATTTGGTTCAATCCATAGCCTACACCTTTATAAACTTCTTTTACCCTATGGTAACGAGACTGCCTACTGTCATTTATGTGTAAAGATAATTAATTATGGGTGTCCATACTATTGCTCACACTATTGATTTTAATAGTTTTACCCTAAAAATTCGAAAAAATAAGCGGTTGCTATTTTAAATAACAATCGCTTTATTGAAATAAGTTTAGCTTAACATTGGCGTTACGTCAGAGCTAAGTTAATCGAGTGGTACCGGATCCCCCCAGCCTATTACTTTTATACTTTCTGTCCTGCTTATCACTTCGATGATTAGATCCATTTCGTATTCTTCATCTCGATCTGACGTTCGAGTTCTGATAGTGCGATGTATCCTCGCTCTCCATGGTGTATTTAGCATTTCTATTTCAAGAGCTGCATTCATTTTCTTACTATGTCTCGGTGGAATCGTTGTTCCAGGGATAGGTATTTGAGTTTCGTTTGTCGTCGAATCTGAGGTGCTCCTAGATTCGCCTCCGCTCGCCGTAACCGACATATTGACACTGCCTATTCCGTAGCTAATACCTGTTTGGATTGTCATACCCACTTCCCAATGATACTCGTGGTTCGTTGTATTCTGTGGAATAAACTTTGCCACAACAGCTTGAACCTGAAGAGGACTTTCACTTGCAGGGTTTTCCGCTAAATACTTTGCACCTTTTAATCGTCCAGAACCAAGTTTCTTAGAAGAATAGACCACTTCAGGCTCTCCAACCTTTTTAGGTTTTCCCTGAAGTGTGTCTGTAACTGCTAAGGAAACGATGTCAAAGAAAAAATCATAGCGGCGCGAGCCTGTGTTTGCGGGAGCTCGATTGGAACTACCACCAAAATTCGCAGCTGAGGTATAGCCAAGACTGCGAACGCCACTAGCATTTATCTCGGAGTGCAAGTAGTATTTTTTACGAAACCTGCCGTCCTCATCACCTCCTTGAAGAAAGGAAATGCGGAAGCGATTGCCGTCAGGCTCGAATTTTTCCAATTTCATTTCGTAGGCACGATCTAATTTCCCAGCCTTTCTGTTCATTGGACTGTTTTCTGGTGCAATATCGTCACTAAGAACATTTGGCTCGCCCTCCGAGGGCGGAGCCCACTTCAAGAACCTATTTTCACTGCCTATCTTTGTGGTAATTAACCGTATAACAAGATCGTTTGTGGTGCTGTGGTCACCAAGAACCTCCACCATATACTCCCCCTCTCTGCCATTCTGAGCTGTCGGCCCATAAAGATTTGAACCATCTGACAAGATCCCCACTGGAGCAATATTAATACCTCCCCAAGCATCATAGAAATACACTATTTTTCCTGATGTGAGCGCATGAGCATGATGGACAGGTTCAGGTTTATTTGGATCCCTTTTCTTTTTAGCTTCGTCAAGATAGCTCTGCTTATCAATTTGAAACCAGGTCCTAGCTTGGGCTGATTGAAATGGCAATATACAAACCACTATTACCATTATTACTACTGAAAGTTGTTTTCTCACCTTTTGCTCCTTTGTTAAACCGCTAGGTTCATTTTGAGTATGCTTTTTGAATCGGAGTGATGAGTGACCACAAGGGGCATCTCCGATTGGTGTAAAGGGCAGTGAAATCTCTCACTGGTATCCTTTAGTGTAGCTACAGTTTGAGTAGATAGAGAAATGGGTCACGCGATTTGTCTTTTTCGGGTTTAAAAATGCAATATAACTTCACTCGCGCGCGCCTAAATGGCCCATTGTTGCAATTTACAGCCCTTGTTCGACATAACTTTGTCCGCTTACCAAGACCTTATCTTTGCGCGCATAAGCGCTAAAATATTCGTCATCATGTTTAATTATCACAAGGTTGCCATCACCTTTAAATTCATTACCCACGTAAACTATCCTGCCTCAACAAAATTCAAGAATTAGATAGCCTAATTTTGCTCTTATACTAAAGCCCTATTGCTGCCATCGAAGCCAGTCTAATGATCTTATGCTTTCCTACAGCTAACGATATCCATCCGTTTTTTGCAGTTTAATTGCAGATTTAATTGCAGATTTAATTGCAGATTTAATTGTATTTAAGGATGTTGGGATTTGCTTTTCAATGTATTACATTGATTTTTACCATACTCATGCGAGCTTGAAGGGTCAATTGACAGAATGGTTGATTTTTGAACAGGCTTTACTTTGTCACTTTTCACTCGAAACACCTTTGTAGATACATGCAAGAGTGCCCTAGAAAGGTCAGGCCATCACTGTATAGATAATCATTTGAGTCATGACTATTGGATCAGAGTAAACTAAAAATTTGACTCCATCTGCTCCCAAAAAAAGTCATTACACTCTGATTTAATGACCTTAATTCATATTGAAATTCGATAGTTTTTTATAATTTGCAGATAGTTTTTACTAGAGAATAACAGCCTATTTAGAATAGTAATTTGCGGAATAAAAGTGAGATTTTACTTTTTGAATATGTAAACCTATATTACAGATAGCAAAAAGCCCACTTATCTTTGGATAAGCGGGCTTCGTACTATTAGTTGAGCTGGCCGATAAGCCGGGTCCTGTCTTGGACAGTTATTCATCTAGGCCTGCAATCGCTCACAGGCTCAAGCGACCTACCCGGTCCCAACGCGAGCAGCGCCATACGGGACCCTATTTGGTCTTGCTTCGGATAGAGTTTACCTTGCTACGAACTATTACTAGCCGCACGGTGCGCTCTTACCGCACCCTTTCACCCTTACCAACCGAAGTTGGCGGTCTCCTCTCTGCTGCACTTGTCGTCGGTTTACACCGCCCAGGCGTTACCTGGTATCCTGCTCTTTGAAGCCCGGACTTTCCTCCCCGTTCTTGCGAACGCAGCAACTGTCTGGCCAACTCGGCGCGGATTATAGCGTAAGCAACTGCAACACACCATCTATAATGTCGCTTTTATAATGTCGCTTTATGCGAAACCACTTATCACTTCAGGCTTTAGCCACTGTAAACACGAGCAACTTAACTACAGGCCGATTTCTAAACCATATTTATAAAGTGCATTCTTTTTAAGCCCATGTATTTCACCCGCCAATGCTGAGGCTTTCTTAAGTGGCAGTTCTTGGCATAAAAGCTTTAAGGTATTGATCACCACTGTTGGAATTTCTGATTCAGAGTCAATACGATGACCATGGATCATGATAACAATTTCACCTTTTTGCTGATTCAAATCATCTTTCACTCTTTGCAGTACGCTTGCCACGCTGCCAGATAAAAAAGTCTCAAATGTTTTGGTCACTTCACGGGCCATGACGATTTCACGGTCTTCGCCTAAAGCGGTAACAACTGACTCTAAGCTGTGTACGATTCGATGCGGCGACTCATAAAAGATTAATGTTCTTGGGTCTTCTTTAAGTGCTGATAGTTTATCGATACGACCCTTCTCTTTTGATGGTAAAAATCCTTCAAAAGAAAAACGATCAGACGGTAAACCTGATGCACTTAATGCGGTAATAGCTGCACAAGGTCCCGGTAATGGAATAACATTGTAACCCGCTTCACGCACTTGTTTGACCAAGTGATAGCCAGGGTCTGAAATCAGTGGTGTTCCTGCATCTGAAATGAGTGCTACAGCTTCGCCATTACTCAGCTTTTGAATAATCCACTGTGCTCTGTCGCGTTCATTATGATCATGCAATGCCGTTTTACGGGTCTCAATCCCAAAATGACTCAGTAATTTTCCACTATGACGCGTGTCTTCACAGGCAATGAGTTTAACGTTATTTAGCACATCAATTGCACGGCTGCTGATGTCTCCTAAATTGCCTATAGGAGTGGGAACGATATAAAGTGCGACCGATAGGTCCATAACTACCTCTGTATTGACTATCATCAAGACTTTCGCCAAGTGAAAGAGCAGGTTAAACTAGAGTCAGCATCTTACCAGAGTGAAGCCCTGTGTTAAAAAGACTGAATACAACTAAATTTGTTTTCGCCGCCATTTTATCTGCCGTATTATTTGGTTGCGCAACTCAACCTACTGAAAATAAACAGGCTATTGATAGTTCGATGGCATCCGTTGAGCAAACGGCTAATGTTTATTTATCTGCAGCTAGCAATGCTCAGCAGCCACAAATTCGCGACCGCTATTTGTTACTTGCTGCACATGCTTATATTAATGATGGCAATATTGTTGCAGCAAATAAGCTTTTAGGCTCGATTAAAGCCGATTTACAAAGCGATTCAAGCATTCAAGCTGAGTATATTTACCTGACTGCGCGATTAGCGGAAAAGACAAGTTCTGATGCTGCTGCATTAAATATTTTGCAATACCCTACGCAATGGAAACTCCCTCAATGGCAGATGGTGACTTACCATCAATATAAAGCCCGCTTATATAATCAAACTAAACAGCCTATTAATGAGTTAAGACAACTCAGCTTACTCAGTTTATATCTCCCTAAAGAGCAAGCGCTGGAGGTGAATGATACGATTTGGCGCACACTACAGCCCTTACATGAAGAAACCATTAAAAGCTTCATGCGAGACAGCAGTAATCCCACATTTTCAGGCTGGTTACAGCTCGCTTATATTGCCAAACATTATGCGGTTGATCCTTCGCAGTTAGTCCGTTACTTAGGTGAATGGCAACAAGCCAACCCTAATCATCCTGGTGCAATGAAGCTGCCATCTGATTTAGAGCAAGCCTTAAATGCTAAACCCTTTAAACCACAAAATATTGCGGTTTTACTGCCACTATCGGGTAATCGAGCTTCAATAGCAGAGCCAATTAGACAAGGTATTTTAGCCAGCTATATGGCTGCTTTTGATGACAATATTGAGCTTAACTTTTTTGATTCTAATCTTGGTGTTGAGCAGGCTTATCAAGATGCCATCACTGCGGGTGCTGAGTTCATTATTGGTCCATTACTGCCTTCAGCGGTTGAGCAGTTACAAGCACTCAATGAGCAAGGTCAGCTCAATGTGCCGCAACTGTACCTTAATCAAACTGATACTTTTACGCCTAAGAATGACCAATTCTATTTTTCACTATCTCCAACGCAAGAAGCCAGTGATGCTGCGCAAAAGCTTTATGATGACGGCATAACCTTACCCTTGTTGTTAGTAAGTAATGACTCTACAGGTAAGCGCATGGCAGAAAGCTTTAATGCTAAGTGGCTTGAGTTAACTGAAGAGAATGCCGAAATACATTACTACGATGGCGGCGATCAGATGAAGCTTACGGTGCAAGAAGCATTAGGCGTAAAAGATAGCCAAGCGCGTATCGCGCGTATGAAAGAACTCATTAGCAACAAACTAGAAGCTGACTTTCGCTCCCGCAGAGATATTGACGCCATTTACATGATTTCTGCAGCTAAAGATTTAGTGTTATTGAAACCCTTTCTTGATGTGAACTTTAGTGTTTTTGCTGACCCAGTTGCACTGTATACCACTAGCCGTAGTCGCTTAAGTGGCAATTCGACACAGTCAGCACAAGAGCTGAACAATTTGATGATTAGTGACATTCCATGGTTGATGGAGTCAAATCCCGAAACCACCATGGTGAGTAAACTATGGAGTAATTGGAATAACAGCCAAAAGCGTTTGTATATCATGGGTTATGATGCACTTGATTTAGTGAGCCGTTTAGCACAAATGCGCGCATTCCCTGGTTACCAATTTAACGGACGAAGCGGCGCATTATCAGTGGATGAAAACGGCGTAATTGAACGTAAGCTCAGCTGGGGTAAATACCAGCGAGGCCAACTGCGTCCACTATGAGCTAATTAATAATGAATCAAGGCCAACACGCTGAATTAATGGCTCGAACTTACCTTGAACAACAAGGTCTACAGTTTGTGGTTCAAAATCAGCGTTATCGCTTTGGTGAAATTGATTTAATCATGCGAGATAAACAATCATGGGTATTTGTAGAAGTGAAGTATCGCTCGTCTACTCAGTTTGGTGGCGCATTAAGCGCTCTATCGTCAGCACAGATATCTCGTATAAGAAAAGCTGCTGCACAATATTTACAAACACATAAAATCAATGCTCCATGCCGCTTTGATGTGATCGCAATTAACGGATCCGACATTCAATGGCTTCAGGGGTGTTTTTAAGCGACCATTTTTAGCTATAATGCTGTACACATATAGATTTAATGCATGATAGCAACAAATTACCTTGTAAGGATTTAACCGATGTTAGAACGAATTAAAGATAGTTTTACAGAATCAATTCAAACCAAAATTGATGCTGCAGAAGCCTTACCTGAGTCGATAGAAAAAGCGGCTGAAATGATGGTGCAATGTCTTTTAGGTGGTAACAAAATCCTTGCCTGCGGTAATGGTGGTAGTGCTGGTGACGCGCAACATTTCTCTGCTGAGTTATTAAATCGTTACGAAATTGAACGTCCACCGCTACCTGCAATTTCATTAAGCTGTGACACTTCTACCATTACAGCCATTGCCAATGATTATAGCTATGATGAAATTTACTCAAAGCAGATTATGGCGCTAGGTCAACCAGGTGACATTCTGTTGGCCATTTCGACCAGTGGCAATTCTGGCAATATTATTAAGGCTATGGAAGCTGCGTTAAGCCGTGATATGACAATTGTAGCTCTTACTGGTAAGGATGGCGGCGCAATGGCTGGTTTAATGAGTGCTGGTGATGTCGAAGTACGCGTACCTTCAAATGTGACTGCACGTATTCAAGAAGTTCACTTACTCGTGATTCATTGCCTATGTGACAATATTGACCGCACGCTGTTCCCACAGGACGAGCCAGCATGATAAAAGCAGTTCTTGTCATAGCAACACTGTTTCTGCTTCAAGGCTGTGCTGGTGTTGTTATGGTTGGCGCTGTTGGTGGAGCCAAAATGGTCAATGATGAGCGTAGTATGTCTACGCAAATTAGTGATACTAATGCTGATTTTAATATCAGCAGTGCTCTGTCGCAACATCAAGACATTCATAACCAAACCAATATTACTGGTGTGGTGCTAAACAGTAATGTATTGATGATTGGTCAATCTCCCAACTCTATGTTGCGAGATAAAGCCGTTAAGGTGGTTCAAGAGCTCGAAATTGGTGGCAGATTGCATAACCAAATTCGCATTGGTAATCCGACCTCATTTACTACTCGAAGCAACGATACTTGGGTTACTACCAAAGTAAAAACGCGGATGCTAAATGAAAAAACCTTGGATATGACTCGAGTAAAGGTGGTCACTGAGAATGGTGAAGTATTTTTATTAGGCTTGATTGAGCGTGAGCAGGCCGATATCGCTGTCGAAATTGCTCGGAATACCTCTGGAGTTCGAAAAGTCATCAAAGTATTCGAGTATGTAGAGAAAGAAGACGACTAACCTTTTGTTGTTTTTTGTTCTGTTTGGGTTGCGTTCACGATTTTAAAGAGCCTTATTTTTATTGCGTGTAAATCATGGTTAGCGAAGTATTCTATCGTTACTTCATCAATAATAAATGGGTTCGCACAGATTAGTCCCAATAAAAAAGCCTGCAATTGCAGGCTTTCAAAAGACTTATATCTATTCAATAACAAGACTACACAATCATACCGATTTTTTCGTAAACTTTTTTGATCGTCTCTTCTGCGCGAGCTTGAGCTTTTTCAGCACCAGCTTTAAATACCGCATTGAGATAATCTTCATCAGCTCTAATCTTATGAAAACGCTCTTGCAATGGCTCAAGCATGGCGACAACCGCTTCACCTGTTGCCACTTTTAGATGACCATACATTTTGCCTTCAAAGTCTTTTTCAATCGACTCGATTGACTGACCATTACAACCTGACATCAAACTTAATAAGTTGGAAACACCTGGTTTTTCGTCTACGTCAAAACGCACTACTGGTGGCTCTTCACTATCAGTCATCGCCTTTTTAACTTTCTTCATAATCGCTTTAGGATCATCAAGTAAACCAATAACGTTGTTACGGTTTTCGTCCGACTTTGACATTTTCTTAGTCGGCTCTTGCAGTGACATAACTTTCGCGCCCGTTGGAGGAATAAACGGCTCTGGTACTGCGAACGTATCACCATAGGCATTGTTAAAGCGCGTCGCGATATCACGAGTTAGCTCTAAGTGCTGCTTTTGGTCTTGGCCAACAGGTACTTCGTTTGCTTGATATAGCAAGATATCAGCAGCCATCAACACGGGATAATCAAATAGACCCACATTGATATTGTTAGCATGTTTTTGCGACTTATCTTTAAACTGCGTCATACGACTTAGCTCACCCATTTGGGTGTAACAGTTTAACGCCCAACTTAGTTGAGTATGCTGCGGAACTTGAGACTGTAAAAATACCGTGCTTTTTTCAGGGTCGATACCGCATGCGAGGTAAATAGCTAACGTATCTAAACAGGCTTCACGCAATTTCGCAGGGTCTTGTCTCACTGTAATTGCATGTAAATCAACTACACAATAAATACAGTCGTGGCTATCTTGCATGCTAACCCATTGACGAAGTGCGCCCATGTAATTACCAATACTCAGCTCACCTGATGGTTGAGCACCACTAAACACGATAGGTTTTGCAGTCATTCGTTTATTGCTCCATTGATTTTGCATTCATTTCAGCGGATATATTCAATCGCACTAAAATTTCATTAAATTGTTCACATACTGCAGTTGGGCTGCTCAGCCCGATATCTTCGCCGTAGTTGTAGCCATAGGTCAAGCCTATTGAACTCACTCCGGCAGATTTAGCTGCTAAGATGTCATTTTTTGAGTCACCAACCATAAGTAGTTGCTCAGGCTCAAGTTGCCATTGCTGCAAAATATGCGTCAAAGGTAACGGATCGGGCTTCATTTTCTCTAGCGAATCGCCACCTAATACCAAGCTAAAAAAACCATCAATTTCAAATGCCGCTAATAATGGCTCAGTAAAACGAAATGGCTTATTAGTGACGATAGCCATGGGATACCCGGCAGATTTTAATGCATTCAGTGTCGATATGACTTGAGGATACAGCTTGCTATGCATTTGTAAGTGTTGCTGATAATGCACCATAAATAATGGCATAGCGGCATCAAGTTTACCGTCTGAATAATCGCTGCCCATTGCAAACACTAATGCTCTTTGCATCAACACTCTAGCACCGTTGCCAATCCAACTTCTCACTTGAGATTCATTACATACTGGCAGCCCTAACTCAATAAGCGTCGCTGACGTTGCAGCAGCAAGATCTGGCACGCTATCCACTAAAGTGCCATCCAAATCAAATGCAATAGCTTTAATTTGAGAGAAATTTATCATTATTATGCATCAACTTTTGCAAGTTCATCACGCATTTGGTCAACAACCACTTTATAATCAGGTTGATTGAAAATAGCAGAACCAGCAACAAACATATCTGCTCCTGCTGCAGCAATTTCAGCAATATTATCCACTTTTACGCCACCATCAACTTCTAAACGAATGTCGTAACCGCTTGCATCGATGATGTCACGTACTTGCTTAAGCTTATCAAGGGTAGATGGAATAAATGATTGACCACCAAAGCCGGGATTGACTGACATCAATAAAATCACATCAAGCTTATCCATTACATGATCAAGGTAATGTAATGGCGTACCCGGATTAAATACTAAACCCGCTTTACAACCCGATTCATTAATCAGCTGTAAACTGCGATCAAGGTGCTCTGTGGCTTCTGGATGAAAAGTAATAATAGATGCCCCAGCTTTAGCGAAATCAGGAATCAAACTGTCTACAGGCTTAACCATTAAATGCACATCAATGTCAGCAGTAATGCCATAGTCGCGCAAAGCTTTACACACCATTGGGCCAATTGTTAAGTTTGGCACATAGTGGTTATCCATGACATCAAAATGAACAACGTCAGCACCGGCATCTAAAACGGCTTTAACATCATCACCCAAACGGGCAAAATCGGCAGATAAAATAGATGGGGCAATCAAAAATGGACGCATAGTCTTCTCGAGGCGATTAAAAGTGCCACTATTTTACCCTCTGCAGCGTAAACGCTCTAGTCACAAACCGTAATAAAAACTTATGAAAGCTGATTAATGTAAACTTTCATAATCTGTAAGTATTAAATTGATCTAGATCACGGTTTATTGATGTTCATTATCTAAGCAAACTTGCTATAATGATTATAAGTCACTTTGTTTTTTAAACTTTATTGTATCAAAGTGCGTATAAGGCAATGTTTGCAGAATAACTTAATGTTTTGTTGTGATATTTTTGGAAATATAAGACAAGGATAGCCCTAATGATATTCAATCAGCTAAAGATAAGCACCAACCAAGCAGGAAAAGTGACAGTAAAGCCTGTGGTAAGCTTATTTTCAACTACAGCATTGATGTTAGTAGCCTACGTAGCCATGTCCGAAAATCAGCAAAACTTGCAAGCGAAGCAGTGTGATTGTTCAAATGATGTCACTTACAACTCAAGCTTACCAAGCAGCCATCCAACTAACCGTTGCGCTATTGATTCAGATAATGTGAGCTGGGGAGATTGGGTTACAGGTAATAGCCGTTCAAGCCAATTTCATTTTTTAGACTTACTTGAACTGTTACACAGTAACGATAAAAGCAAACCTATCAACGATATACCTACTAATAACCCTAACGCAATTTAATGTCTATTTGGCGAGTTTTCACCAGTACCGTTGCCGCTTTTTTCGGGGTACAAACCGAAGATAACCGTCAACGTGATTTTAATCATAATAGCTCCCCACTACCTTTTATCTTAATGGGGATTGCTCTGGCGATTTTTATGATTTTATCACTCATCTTTATCGTTAATCAGGTGTTGAGCTAAGTTCGTCTATTCCACTCACTAGCTAATCAATCACTTCTTGATAATGATGATCATATAACGCCATCACTTCAGCGACCTTCTTACGAGAAGAACCTTTTTGACTGATATTACGCTGCACAGCTATAGAAGCCATTTTAGCGCCCCGATATAACTCTCTAGTAAGCGGAATATCATGATTACTAATCAATACCGGTATATCCCGTACAAGCGCTGTATGGCGTGATTGTCTAGCTAGTAATGCTTGGTCATCAAGACTGAATCCTGGACCAACGTAGGTAGTAAAACTTGCCGTGGTTGATAGTGGTGCATATGGTGGATCGCAATAAATCACATCACCTTTGTCAGCCATATCGAATGCTTGTTCATACCCGACACAGTAAAAGGTGGCTTTTTGCGCTTTTTCAGAAAAATAAAGTAATTCATTCTCTGGAAAATAAGGTTTTTTATAAGACCCAAACGGCACATTAAAGCCGCCTTTACGATTATAACGACATAAGCCATTAAAACCGTGACGATTCATATACAGGAAGTACACTGAACGTTTAAATGGGTCTTGAGTTTGATTGAATTCTTCACGCACTCGATAATATTGTTCTTTAACGTTCATCTCTGGTACAAACATCGCTTTAGCCGCAGCAATGTATCTATCAGGCTCGTTTTTGACAATATTATAAAGGTTAATCAAATCGTGATTAATATCGCATAGCAGGTATGAGTCATAATCAGTATTAAGAAATACCGAACCCGCTCCTACAAATGGTTCAATTAACCTTTCACCTTCAGGCAAATGCTTTGCTAGCTCGTCAACGAGTTTAAATTTTCCACCCGCCCACTTAAGAAAGGCTCTATGCTTTTTAGTCATGAATACCAGTTACTAGCAAAAATAAAGCTGATGATTGTACTCTTTTTAATAAGAATATTCATTGTTTGAATCCAGTAAACTTAAGGGTTTTGTTCATTTAATTCAAACTCAGTTGATAGCCTTTAAGATCGCTAAACTTTCTAACCCAAGGTGCACTCAATCCAAGCTCACTTTGTAAAGCTATTGCCTTACTTTGTGCTTCAGCGGCATCATCAAACTGACCAAACAACACAATATAACGATCTTTAAATTTTGCCTCAACTAAAGATGGTTCATCTTCTAGTTTTGATAAAATATTTTGTAGGGACTTTTGATCTTTGACGCTCGCAAGTTGCAGAGTGTAACCTGAACGCTGCATTAAAGGCGTAATATTATTTACCACTGCTGCATCGACCTGCTTAACGGGTTCATCTATTGGGTCAATGGATTGTTGCTGTAATTTATCTATCTCAATAATTGCTATGGATTCATCTACATCGTCAGTATGGATATCTTCGCTAGAGCTAGTATCAACGTTAGACGCACTGCCGTTATTTTGTAATCCTAAATTCAACGTACTCGTTTTAATAACGGCCAGTTCAGTATTGTCGGTTGCCACAGTATCAACGTTATTAGCTTTAGAGATTGAAGAATTTTGCATGATATGTTGTTCAAAAGGTATTGTTGAGTCTGGCTTATTTATTTTCACCAAGTAGCCATGCTCTAATAACCAAGATTGCAATAATTTTTGAGCATAGAAAAAATTAAACCATTCAACATCAGAGTTAGGGGCGCTATACAAAACGGGCAGTTGAGGGGCATCAACCGTCGAATCAACATCTTGATCGTCATAAAAAAACCACATCACTGCAATTGTTAACATCACAATTGCACCAACAACTGCTGTCGAGGCAAATTTAGGCCAACGCTTTTTCTGATCGACTTTATCCTCTAATGCGACATTTAATAATGCAATAACTTCAGCAGGTGTGCCTGATTGCTTTTCAATTTGTGCCTGGATAATTTCTCGGGGAATAAACGGGGATTTATTACTTCGCACGAGAAGTGTGCGATACAAACCTTCCCGTTCAACCATAGATAATGGTTCAATATCTACACTGAGTAGCAAATCTTTAGTGGCTGCTGTTAACTCAGTTAATTCAGCAAAACTTTGTGTCGTCACTGTAAAAGTGAGTGATACGGGTTTACCAGCACATTGTATTTGGGTTAAGACTAAGCATTCAGCCCATAGCTCTTTAGGTAACAAATGCGCGTCATCAATAATGATATGCAAGGGTTTTGTTAAACTTGATTGAATCCGCATCAAGGTATCTGATAATGGCAAAGCATCATCGAAAATTGGCGACGAGATAAGTTGTACAAGGATTTTTCGGCGGATTTCAGCACTGTCTGCATGCATAGGACAGATAACTAATGCAGAGTTATAATTATCTAACTCACTTGCCAGAGCAGTAACTAGGGTCGTTTTGCCGGAGCCTTTAGCACCTGACACTAATACAAGTTGCTCACTGTAGCTGGCAATATGTTGAAGTCGTTGTACTAAAGCTTCTTGAGAAGGAAGTAGTAGCGTTTGTTGTATATCCACAAGCCCACCGTTAAACTTAAGCAAGCTTAAACTTGGCTAATAACGTCTGCCAATAATGTCTCTTCAACATCAGAGAACACGTCAGCTGACCCTATTGAAGTCGGTAAGACTAAGCGAATTTGACCGGCGAGCACTTTTTTATCCCTTTGCATATGCTTCATAAAATCTGCAAATGTCATCGAGTCAGGAGAGGAGGTTGGTAAATCAAATGCCATCATTAACCGTGTAATACGATCAACATCTTGCTGTTCAATTAAACCTAATTTCTGTGCTGTGACTGCTGCCATTATGGTACCTGTCGATACAGCCTCACCATGCAACCAAACACCGTAGCCCATTTCAGCTTCTATAGCATGACCAAAGGTATGTCCTAGGTTAAGAAGTGCTCTAACACCGCGTTCGGTTTCGTCTTCTGCCACTACGTCAGCTTTAATCTGGCAACACTTGGCAATAGCATAGCTTAATGCCTCGGTATCTAGTGCTTTTAAACTATCGACATTTTGCTCTAACCAAGTGAAGAACCCAGCGTCCCAGATGATGCCATACTTTATGACTTCTGCCATTCCCGCGGCAAACTCGTTAGCTGGTAATGTCGATAAACAATTTGTGTCGATCAATACAAGTTGGGGCTGATAAAACGCACCAATCATATTTTTACCGAGCGGATGGTTTACTGCAGTTTTGCCACCAACAGAAGAATCGACCTGTGATAACAATGTGGTAGGAATTTGAATGAATTCAACTCCTCGCTGATAGCAAGACGCAGCAAAGCCGGCCATGTCACCAATGACACCGCCACCTAGCGCTACAATCACGCAATCACGAGCATAATTATTTTCTAACAATGCAGAAAAAATTAAATCTAAGTGAGTTAAATCTTTATATTGTTCACCATCCGGTAATACAACGACACCCACATCACTGCAACACGCCATAGCTTGCTGAACTTGTTCTAAGTACAACGGTGCAATGGTGTCATTAGTGACGATAAGTGCTTTTTTACCGGAAAGGTAATCGGTTAGATAAGCATTTTGTAGCAATAAATTCTGGCCAATATAAATGGGATAACTTCTTACACCTAATTCAACCTGAACTTGTTGCATAAACCTACCTAAAAACCGAGTTGCTCAATAATTTGATTTGCGACAATTTTCGCACTTTGTTCATCAGTCTTAACAATAACGTCTGCAATCTCTTCATATAAAGGATTACGAACTCCAGCAAGATCCTCAAGCACTTCGCGAGGGTCATCAACCTGTAGTAAAGGTCGACGCTTATCACGTTGAGTTCGAGCAACCTGCTTATCAATTGTAGTCTCTAGGTATACAACAATACCGCGAGCTGATAAGTGATTACGAATGTCTTTGCTTTGTACAGATCCGCCGCCAGTAGCTAGGACAATGCCCTGCTTTTCCGACAGGTCGGCGATGACCTGAGCCTCGCGAACACGAAAACCTTCTTCGCCTTCAACGTCAAACACCCATGCAATATCTGCACCTGTGCGTTGCTCAATCTCGTGATCTGAATCGTGAAAATCTAAATGCAGCAGTTGGGCCAGATGGCGACCAATTGTGCTTTTGCCTGCGCCCATAGGGCCTACCAGAAAAATATTGCGTTTTTCAGCCATTTTATATACGTCTGAATCTTATATGAAAAGTATGCCTTGCCGACTTAAAACTCAAACCGACCTAAAATTTAACCTTGCTCTAATGAGACTTGACGTCGGATTATCTCAGTTATTCACCAGTTGTTGCAAGTCATGTTGACGATTTAAAGTAAGTTTATTCAAAATAAATATTTATAAGCTGTAATTTGTTCGAACATGTCCATGCCCGCGATATGTAATGACTAAAATATTATCAATGAATTAATAACGTTAGCGCAAAAAAATGCCAGCAATTAAGCTGGCATTATTATTTCTGTGAGTTTACATTTTTTCAGTCACAATTTTAGGTGTCACGAATATTAGTAACTCTTGGCGCTCATTTTTATCAGATGTATTGCGGAATAAGAACCCAAGTAATGGAATATCTCCTAAAACAGGAACTTTACTCACTCGGCTAATCAAGTTTTGCTGGTAAATACCACCAAGTACGATAGTTTCACCATTATCAACGAGCACTTGTGTTCCAATACGCTGCGTATCAATAGAAACTGCTTCACCAGTACCAGTTTGAACGACCTCACCTCGAGTATCTTGAGTAATTGTAAGGTCTAGAATAACTCGATCATCAGGTGTAATTTGAGGCGTAACACGTAAAGATAATACCGCTTTTTTAAAGCTTACTGTAGTTGCACCACTTGAGGCAGCTTCGACATAAGGTATCTCCACACCCTGCTCAATAAAGGCTGCTTTTTGATTTGAGGTAGTGATACGAGGACTGGCAATAATTTCACCTTTATTCTCTTGCTCTAGAGCACTTAGCTCTAAATCAAGTACGGTGCCATCAGCCATTTTAGCCACACTAAACGCAATACTGGCAGCATTTGTCGCTGAAGAAGGTAAATTCACATTCAAGCGGTCACTTAACGCAGGTATCAGTCCAGAAGCAATATCATTTGCCCCTTCAAGCGAGCCAGAAGTCCCTTTAGTACCCTGTTGATCAGTGATGCCCCAACGAATACCTAAGTCTTCAGAAACGTTATCCTTAACCGTAACCATACGGGCTTCGATTAATACCTGTTTAATCGGAATATCTAACACTTCAACTAAACGGTGAATAGTTTCCAACGATTCTGCGGTATCTTTAACTAAGACGGTATTAGTACGCTCATCAACAGCCACGCTGCCACGACTAGATAGTAAGCTCGAATCAGCCCCTTTCATCAATTCTGCAATATCGACAGCTTTGGCATAGTTTATTTGAATGTATTCTGAATAAAGTGGCGCAAGTTCTTTAACCTCTTGCTGATTGGCTAAATCTTGTCTTTCACGTATTGCCAACTCTTCACTTGGCGCGACCATCAAAATATTGCCTTCAATACGCTTATCTAAGCCTTTGGTTTGAAGAATCAAGTCCAATGCTTGATCCCAAGGCACATCATCTAAACGTAGTGTAATATTTCCTTCTACCGTGTCACTGGTAACAAGGTTAAAATCATTGTAATCAGCAATAATTTGCAAAACGGTTCTGACTGAGATGTTTTGAAAATTTAAAGATAAAGAACGGCCGTTATATTTTTTGTCTTCTTTCGCAATGGCAACGCGCTCAACTTTATTAATACTCACTTTGAAAACATTACCGTCTTGCTTGTAACTATAATCGTAGTTGCCATCAACATCGACCATGATTCGAGACGTTAAATCTTCTTTAAATGTCTCAAAGCTTGTCACTGGCGTATTAAAATCCTGCACGTCCATGACATATAAAAGCTCACTTTTAATATCAGTGTTATAAAGCTTAACTTCAAGTTTTGATCCCACTTGAGCAACATTAGCTGCCACTGAGCGGTTATTTAAATGAATCAGTAAGTCACCACCACCACTATTGTTACGGCGAAAATCAATGGTGTCGATGCCATTTACAAATGGGTTATCAGCACTATCAGGTCCCGACATGGTGTCATTCACAGTCAAGCGATAGGTATTACCTACAACTTTCCCTTGATAAGGCTTAACTTCAGTTAAATCTACAACAATATTAAGAGCGCCATTTTGCTGAGTGGTCTTTAAACCTTCAACTCCGACTCTATCAATAGTTATTTCATCTTTATCAAGGCTAGAGATACTGTCAGCGAAACTCAACAATATCTGGGCAGGAGACCCTGATAAGTCAACTTCAGGCTGAATAATGTCTGACTCAAAAACAAGTTCAAGCTCTAATTGATGATCAACGATTGAATGATACTTTACGTCCAATAACTTATTTGCGGCTAACGCGCTCGGTAAAACACCAAGCAATAACACAGCACCAAGCACGGTTCTGTAAAGTGAGATTTTTTTATTCGATATTAGTATCGCGGCAGAAGATTTCATTATTCCCTCATCCTTCGCTTATTATTTGCCAGAAAGTTCTAGATTGCTCGCTCTTTCAGCCCAGCAACCTGAACCGTCAGGTATTAATTCTATAATTTCAATGTATTGCGGTGTAACATTAGCGATTTGCCCGTAATAAAGCCCAAGATACTCACCAACACCTAACCGATAAACATTGGCGTCTGATGATTCAATTAAGGCCCAAACAGTACCGTCTTCACTTAATGTTCCGCGCATTCTTAAATTATCTAAAGCATAAGTTTCTAAACGACCTTTACGACGTTTTAAATCTGGCTGTAAACAATCCCTTGTTGTATCCACCACATCCTCTGTAAGTTCTCGAGATGGTGGTACAAAAGGACTTCGCATAAGTTCAGCTTGATACCCAAAATGCTCAAACTTAGGCGTTTCTTTCAGAGGTGGAATACGAGCAACATGCTGTGATTTTGTTGTAGTAACATACAACTCCAAATCACTTCTGTCACCAATACAACCTGTTAGCATTAACATCACGAGTAAGAAAGGTAAGAATTTCATTATTTCTTCCCCTTTTTATCTGGGAGTCTAGCACCCTCTTTAAATCGATAGGTTTTCGCTAGAATGTCCATCGATAAACTACCTGAATCATCTCGTTTAATCACAAAGTCATGCAAACTGACAATACGCGGCAGTTTTGCAACACCACTGACCATATGACCTAATTGATGATAATCGCCAACCACTGACATTTTTATTGGAAATTCTAAGTAAAAATCACGTTCAATTTCAGTATCCCAATCTAAGCTATTAATGCGAAGACCGGCATCTGTAGCAACAAATGTGGTGTCATCAAGTAACCCAGGCATTTCATTTTCAGATGGCAGCATTTTTAATAGTTCTGCAAATTGTGCTTCCATCACCACAAGTTGTTCACGATAGAGCTTTAAATTTGCAGCTAATCGATACTTTGTTTGAAAGTCTTCCCTAAGCACTATTTCTTTTCGACCTTCAGCATTAAGCGAATCGATAGCATCTGACACAAATAAGTAATAGCTTGCACCCATAACACACAAAGAAAGGAAAACAGCAAAAACAACTTTGACTAACGTAGGCCAAGCCCCAATATTCTCAAAATCAATATCGTTAAACTGATCTAAGTCGAGGTTCATTTTTGACCTCCTAGTGTTTTATCATTTTGCAATTGATCATCAAAAATTGTGACTCTCAACCTAAACTTTTGAAGTTGTCTCAAGTTTTCATTATGACTAACAATAGACTGCATGCTTGGATCATTTAAATAATGTGAGGTTTTTACTTTTCTCATCATATTCGCGACATTATTATTAGATTCACTACGTCCTTCGATCCACAGTAGGCTACCTTTCTTCTCTATACTAGAAAGATATATTCCAGGGGGCACGACTCTGACAAGTTCGTCTAGTACATGTGTCGGCAAATTACGTGATTGCTGAAGATCTAAAATAATTTTAGTTCGTCTTTCGATATCTTTTTTACGTTGTTTAATTTTGGTAATTTCAGCAATTTGAGAATCTAAAAACGAAATTTCAGATTGTAAATATGCATTTCTTGCACGTTGTTCATCTGTCACGACTTCAATAAAACTTAAAGTAATGAAAACAATTAAACACGTCACCAAAAAAACTAGCGCTAATACCCCAATAAAATCTCGTTTTTGTTTTTCCCTAGCTTCTTCACGCCAAGGTAATAAATTTATGTTCGCCATTGAGCGTAACTCCTTAGCGCTAAACCACAAGCGACCATGTATTTGCTAATACTAGGTTCTAATTGGTTTTTGATATCATCATCTGCATGTAAACACCCTTGGAAAGGGTCTGCAACAATTGAATGGACGCCTAAATCGTTAGTTAATAACGTCGTCATACCTTCAAGTTTTGCAGTTCCACCACATAAAACAATATAATCCACTTTATCTTTACCATTAGCAGTGCAATATATTTGAAGTGTTCGTTTTATTTGCTGTAATAATTGCGTTTGAAAAGGCGATAGTACTTCAAACATATAATTACGTGGTAATTCACCTGTTATTTTGGCAGTTTCTGCATCATCATATGGCATACCATAGAAAGATAATATTGATTGGGTAAATAGTTCACCACCAAATGCTTGCTCACGAATAAATGTCGTTTCACCATCTTCTACAACCGCAAACGTTGTCATATTCGCACCAATATCGACCAAAACGATTGATTTTTCATTCGCGCCTTCTGGTAATTGTGCAAGAATCAATTCCGCAGAGCGCCCTAAAGCATAAGCTTCTACGTCAACGACTTTGGTATCTAGTTCGATAGCATCAAGTGAATCCATTCTTGAATCAATATTATCGGTTCGACAAGCACTTAACAAAACATCCACTTTCGTCGGGTCCGTGGTGTTTGGGTTGAGTGTTTCGAAATCGATACTGACCTCATCAAGTGAATAAGGAATGAGATTATCTGCTTCAATGTCTATCTGTGCTTCCATTTCTTCTTCATTTAATGAAGCATCCATGTAAATCACTTTCGTCATTACAGCAGAACCTGAGACAGCTACAGCAGCAGACTTAATGCTTTTAGGCAGCCCACGCTTAATATGTCTCAATGATTCATTAACCGCTTCTGAATCGCGTATTTCATGATCAACTACTGCACCTTTACGTAAAGGTGCAGATATATAATTTTGAATTTTATATCCATCAGCAGTCTTACCCAACAAAATGGCTTTTATCTCATGAGAACCAATATCGATTCCGACCATTTGAGGAGCTTGACGCTTCCAAAATTTAGAAAGCATATTCCATCATCACATTTATTTTTTATATTTTAAAATAGATTAGCACAAAATCAACTCGTTATAAGTATTTGTATAAAATGTTTCCAAATTTAACAACTTGTTTTTTTTGTTTTCATGTTTTTACTTCACCAAAAACGCTCCCGCTTATATACTATTAACCATACTTTTGATTTTTTGGATATTTTCGGTGAAGTGGCTTAAACGAATTCTAATTACTATTTTTAGCTTATCTTTGTTAGGCATTGGTACAATTGCGGCAGCTTATTTTTACGTTTTGCCTGATTTACCGGATGTTAATAGCCTAAAAACAGTAAAATTACAGACACCACTTCGCATTTACAGTGCCGATGGCTTATTAATTTCTCAATTTGGTGAAAAAAGAAGAATTCCAGTTGAATATGAAAATGTGCCTCCACAATTAATTAATGCGGTACTCGACACCGAAGATGCGCGCTTCTTCGAACATAAAGGTATCGATCCGATCGGGATTGTTCGTGCCGCAGTGATTTTGGTCACAACGGGTAAAAAAAGCCAAGGGGCGAGTACTATCACTCAACAAGTTGCCCGTGGTTTTTTCTTATCGAGAGAGAAAACCTATATTCGAAAAACAAAAGAAATCTTCCTCGCATTAAAAATTGAAAAAGCTTTAACAAAAGAAGAAATTCTTACGCTGTATTTAAATCGCTCTTTCTTAGGTAATCGTTCATACGGTGTTGGCGCTGCTGCGCAAGTTTATTACGGCAAAGATCTAGCGCAATTAACCTTGCCTCAAATGGCTATGATTGCTGGTTTGCCACAAGCCCCTTCAGCAGCAAACCCTATTAGGAATCCAGAACGTGCAATGACCCGACGAAATTGGGTGCTAAGTCGCATGCTTGAAAAACGAAATATTACCGAAGCTGAATATCAAGAAGCCATTAATAGCCCTATTACCGCTAAGTATCATGGTGCAGAAATTGACTTATATGCCCCTTATATCTCTGAAATGGCCCGTGAATATATGGTCAAGACATACGGTGAAGAAGAGGCCTACACTAACGGATATAATGTTTACACTACTATTTCATCGGATTTACAGCTAAAAGCACAAAGTGCACTGCGCGATAATGTTTTTGCCTATGACCAACGCCATGGTTATCGCGGCCCAATAGCGACCTTATGGACTGATACACCATTAGCCACCAGCGCTATTATCAAAAGTTTAAAAAGTACCTCTACGATGCAGGGTATTGTTCCTGCAGCGGTAATGACGGTAAGTGAACAACAAGTTACCTTGCTAAATGCGCAAGGTGAAGAGATTCTCATAGAGTGGAATGGGCTAAAATGGGCTCGTAAATTTATTACCGATCGACGCCAAGGCAAACCACCCAAAACGGCTGCTGATATTGTCGCTGTGGGTGAAAAGGTTTGGATTCGCAACAATGGGGAATATTGGCAATTGTCCCAAATTCCGCAGGTTTCCAGCGCTACGGTATCTTTAGAGCCACACGATGGGGCTATTCGTACTCTAGTTGGCGGCTTTAGTTTTACTCAAAGCCAATATAACCGAGTCACTCAAGCTAAACGTCAGCTTGGATCCAATATCAAGCCTTTCATCTATTCCGCAGCGCTTGAAAAAGATTATAATCTTGCAACGTTAATTAATAACGCACCGATTAATAAACCTGATACTCGTCAAGGCACAGCTTGGAGACCGAAAAACTCACCAGATATATATGGTGGCCCAACCCGTCTTCGAGTAGGTTTAGCACAATCAATTAATGTTATGTCTGTTAGAACAATGCGCCATATTGGTTTAGACAACACCATTGCTAAACTAGTTAATTTTGGTTTCGATCCCAATGACTTGCCTCGAAATGAATCTGTGGCATTAGGTTCACCTTCCGTAACTCCATTACAAGTTGCCACAGCATTCAATGTCTTTACTAATGGAGGTTATTTGGTTGAACCGTACTACATAACCAAGATTACAGACTCTTATGACAATATTATTGAGGAAGCATCTCCTGCATTAGCCTGCACACCAGAAATAATTAATGTTGTTGATAGCGAAACAGTTGCCACTAACACTATTGACGACCCTTTTGCAGCAATGGCAAATGAGTTTATTCAGTCGCAACAAGCTACGACCCTAACAACTGAAGCTTTAAACAGTGCAGATAAACATACTGAGCATGCTGTTTGTGGTGATGAAAATGCTCGATACGCACCAAGAATAATTACCGAACAAACTGCATTTTTGGTTACTGAAGCCCTTAAAAGTGTTATCTGGGGTGGGGGTGATTGGAGTAAAGGCACTGGCTGGAATGGTACTGCTTGGCGTGCATCACGTCTTATAAAACGTCGAGATATAGCGGGTAAAACAGGTACCACCAATGAATCTAGAGATACTTGGTTTAGTGGCTTTAACCCAACGCTTACCTCTACATTCTGGGTTGGTTTTGATGACCATGGACGTAGATTAGGCCGAACGAGTTGGGTAGCTGATGGTCCAGAAAATCAAATATCAGGTGCTGAAGCTGGCGCAAAAACGGCAGGGCCTGGTTGGAATGACTTTATGAACCAAGCGCTAAAAGGCACTGAAGAGTTCGCTACAATTCCTCCGAAAGGTATTGTGTCAGCACGCATTGATTTAGCTACGGGTAAATTAACGCGCAAAACAGACCACACTACATCGTTTGAATATTTCGTCGAAGGCACTGAGCCAACTGAATATGCCACAGAAGAAGTCATCGACGACAATATCTTTATTGACAATCCGGCAGATGATTTATTCCAGTAAATGAGTCCACCAGCGATTAATTCAAGATTAGTATTAATTTAATATTTGCTTGATTGAATTAAAAAAGTCCGCAGTGATTAATCACTGCGGACTTTTTATTTAAGCCTAAAGAAACAATATAAACTAATAAGGCTTACACATTATTTAGCTATTCGCTTGTTTCTGAGCTAATGCATGCTTTACTTGTACTAACGAGGTACCACCTAAAGCTTCACGTTTTGCTAAACATGACTCAATAGTTAAGCACTCATAAACATCATCACTGATAATTGGGCTAAATTGCTGTAGCTCTGAAATAACAAAATCTTCTAGCGGAGTTTGTTTTGCAATGGCTGCCACAACGACTTCACCAACAACATGGTGCGCCTCTCTGAATGGCATACCTTTAGCGACCAGATAATCAGCCAGCTCGGTAGAGTTTGCATAACCCTGCTGCGCTGCTGCTAAGGTTCTTTCACGGTTAACTTGCAGGCCACTTAATACTAATGCTGCCATTTCAAGACAAATAGACCAGCTATCCATTACATCAAATAAGCCTTCTTTGTCTTCTTGCATATCTTTGTTATAAGCAAGTGGCAATGCTTTCATGGTAGTAAGAATACCCATCAAACTGCCATAGACACGGCCAGTTTTGCCCCTGATCAACTCTAAAGCATCAGGGTTTTTCTTCTGTGGCATCAATGATGAACCAGAAGTCACTTCGTCATCAAGCTCAATGAAACCCGCTTCGCCACTGTTAAAGAATATTAAATCTTCAGCCATACGACTTAAATGCATCATGCTTATTGAAGCGTCGCTACATAACTCAACAACATGATCACGATCAGAAACTGAATCTAGGCTATTTAAGGTTGGCGCAGCAAAGCCTAATGATTGTGCAATTTGATGTCTATCCATCGGATAAGCCGTCCCTGCAAGAGCGCCAGTGCCTAATGGACAAGTGTCAGCACGCTTTAGTGCATCTTCTAAACGGCTAATATCACGCTCAAACATTTCAACGTAAGCTAAACACCAATGACCAAATAATACTGGTTGGGCTCTTTGTAAATGGGTATAGCCCGGCATTACAGCGTCAATTTCACGCTCTGCTAGTTTAACCAGTTCAGCTGAGAGCTTTTTAAGTAGCGATAGTGAGTGCTGACCTTCTTTTTTACACCATAGTTTTAAATCTGTGGCGACTTGGTCATTACGCGAACGGCCTGTATGCAGCTTTTTACCCAGGTCACCTACTTTGGCAATTAAAGACTGCTCCACAAAACTGTGAATATCTTCAGCGCCAGAAGCAATAATCAATTCTGGTTTGTCAGCAACGTCTGCGAGTAACTCATTAAGCGCACCGTGCAATTGCTCACATTCTGCTTGAGTTAAAATACCTACTGAAGTGATTGCTGATGCCCATGCAATTGAGCCAACAATATCTTCTTCAATTAAACGATAATCCACTGGTAACGAATCATTAAATAATTTAAATAATGCACTGCTTTCTTGACTGAATCTTCCGCCCCATAACGCCATGTCGATACCCTCTTTTAACTTATTCTATAAAAACGGGGCTATATGAGCCCCGTATCAATCTTAAATAACAGGAAATTTACTTCGTATTTAATGCTCTAATACGGCTTGATAAAGAGTAAAGGCGGATAAAGCCTGCTGCATCTTTTTGGTCATAAACATTGTCGTCACCAAAGGTCGCAAACTCTTCAGAATATAAGCTGTTTGGAGAACGCTTTTTCACAACACTGGCTTGGCCTTTATAAAGTTTCACTACCACTTCGCCGTTAACTAATTGCGCTAAAGATTCTGACGCGGCAATTAACGAATTACATAATGGTGTGAACCAACGTCCATCATAAACAAGGTGAGCCATTTGTGCGCCAACCTGTTCACGCCAGTCACGGCTTGTTTTATCAAGCACTAACTCTTCGATTGCACGAAGGCCTGCAAACATCACTGTTCCACCTGGGGTTTCATAACAGCCACGAGACTTCATGCCCACTAAACGGTTTTCGGTAATATCAATACGACCAACACCGTGTGCTGCTGCTAATTCATTTAGCTTCATTAGTGCGTCATATGGAGATAGCGCAACATCATCAACATGAGTAACACGGCCATTGGCAATGGTTAGCCCAACATACTCAGGGGTATTAGGTGCATCTTCTGGCGCCACAGTCATGGTCCAAACTTCTTTGCTTGGCTCATTCCACGGATCTTCTAACTCACCACCTTCATGAGAGATATGCCAAGCGTTGGCATCACGGCTATAAATCTTAGTAGCTGATGCGGTGGTTTCAATATTTCTTTCAGCAAGGTAATCAAGCAAATCTTCACGACTCACCATCGACCATTCACGCCAAGGAGCAATAACGGTTAACTCTGGTGCAAGTGCGGCAAAACAACCTTCGAAACGTACTTGGTCATTACCTTTACCAGTACAACCATGACATACCGCATCAGCGCCAACTTTACGTGCAATTTCAACTTGAGCTTTAGCAATAATAGGACGCGCCATTGAAGTACCTAATAAATAAGTACCTTCATAAATAGCGCCTGTTGCAATGGTCGGATAAATATAATCGGCCACCAGCTCTTCTTTCAAATCGACGATATAACACTCTGATGCACCTGATGCGATCGCTTTTTCGTGCAAGCCTTCAAGCTCTTCTGCACCTTGACCGACATCGGCACAAAACGCGACAATTTCACAGTTATCATAGGTTTCTTTCAACCATGGGATAATCGCTGAAGTGTCTAATCCACCAGAGTATGCTAATACGACTTTTTTTATATTGGGTTGTGCTGCAATTGACATGTTAATTCCTAACGTAATTTGTTTATAAAAGCTCGCTAACGCCAGCTGATGAAAATATGATTTATTAACCTAACAAAGTAACCAATACAGCATTTTGTGCATGCATTCTATTTTCTGCTTGTTGGAGGATAAGTGAACCTTCACCATCCACCACTTCCGCCGTTGCTTCCACTTCACGGTAAGCTGGTAAACAATGCATAAAGTAATTGGCACCCACCTTATTCATTAATTCACTATTAACTTGATAAGGTTTAAATTTCGCTTCAATTTCAGCCATAGGTGTTGTATCGCCCATGGAAATCCACGTATCTGTGTAAATGGCGTCTTGTGGACCCATGTCACTGACATCAGATATTAGAATAAGCTCACCACCATGCTTAGCTGCTAATGCTTGAACTTCACAAACCACTTGTCCATCAGGGAAGTGACCAGGAGGGCAAACTACTGTCATAGTTGCACCTAAGATAGCAGCTCCATACATTAATGAGTGTGTCACATTGTTACCATCACCTAAGTAGGCTAATTTAACCTTACTGACATCATCAAATTTCTCAGATAATGTCAGGAAGTCAGCCAAGCCTTGGCAAGGATGATATAAATTACACAATGCATTAATCACTGGAACAGATGCATGCTCTGCAAGAGCCGCTATCGTTGTATGTGAAAATGTTCTCGCCACAATCGCATCAGCCCAACAAGAAATATTGGTCGCAAAGTCGGATACTGGTTCACGCTTACCTAATGCACCATTTTGTTGATCTAAATAAACTGAATGACCACCCAACTTATTAATGCCAATATCAAAACTGACACGAGTACGTAATGACGGTTTTTCAAAAAGCATTACCACACTTTTACCCGCAAGCGCCTGATTGTAGTCAGCAGGATTAGCTTTAATTTTTTTAGCCAAAGCCAGTAAATCTAATAGCTGGGTTTGCGATAAATCTTTAATCGATAATAAATGTTCCATTAGTTTTAACTCCTAAGGCTGAATTTGGGTTCCAACGGACTGACCGTTAGTTAATGCAATTAGTTGTTGAGGCTGTTTCCAAGATGCAACTTGAACCGCTTTCCCCATCCATTGAGCAACTTCAAGTGCTGCTTCAACTTTCACTTTCATTCCTTTCTCAATAACACCCTGCTCAATTAACCCAGCAATTTGTTGCTGATTAAGCTGTGTGATGAGCTCACCTTTAGCATCTAATACACCAGGAACATCTGATAATAAAACCAGCTGGCCAGACACTAACTTAGCTAACGCGGTTGCCGCTTGGTCTGCATTCACGTTCAACATATCACCCGTTGGGGATATGGCGATTGAGCTGCATATTGGTAGCCAGTTTTGTGACAGTAAATAATTTAAATAACTCGGGTCATTTGGTGATACTTCACCAACCAAACCTAACTTTTCATCTTTAATTTTGGCATTAACGATTTTGCCATCGGCTAAGCTCATGCCAACACTGACGATGCCAGCTTTAATTGCCGCGGCCTGTAGAATTTTATTTGATGTACCCGCTAACGCACCAACCACAATAGGAATTTGATCAGCAGGGGTAACACGTAAGCCTTCAAGTTTAATGGTTTGTTTGCCGTTGGCTTCAAGTTGCTCATCAACCAAACAACCACCGCCATGAACAAAAATAACTTTTTGTCCTTGTTGCATCATTTCAGCGACAACTGACATAAGTTCAGCCATGCCAGGCTCTGATTGCAACAGCGCACCACCCACTTTTAGCACGATAACAGGGTTAGTATTAGACATAATCAAGGCTCCTGTTATAGACCAAAGTGAATTTTAATACACTGTAAGCCTTGGCTTGCAGCACCTTTCATTAAATTATCAATGGCGCTAGCAACGACAAGGTAATTACTTTGAGCATCGTACTTCCAGCCCACGATACAATTTGGCGTTAGTACCACATCATCAATTTTAGGAAACTGATTATGCTTGACGCTCACCAGTGGCGAGTCATCATAGACGCCATATGCCTTGGCAATATCAGCTTCGGTCGTACCCTTTTGCAGCTGCACGGTAATTGTGGCTAAAATACCACGTTTAAAATTACCTAAATGCGGTGTAAAGATAACTTCTTGGCCTAGCTGAGTGGCGATTTCTGGTTGATGTCTGTGTCCTAGTACCCCATAAGGAGTTAAACTAACTTCACAAAAGCTGGTATGTAACTGTGCTTTCCTGCCTGCTCCAGTAACACCACTGACAGCGTTAATAACAGGATAAGCATCAGTTAAAAATGGTTTTAAAGGCTTTAAAGCAGTTAATGATGCCGTCGGATAACAACCCGGAACCGCAATCATTTTACTGTTAGCAATTTCTTTAGCATTCCATTCAGCTAAACCGTAAACCGCATCAGCAAGTACTTCTGCTTGAGTATGTTCAAAACCATACCATTTAGGATATTGCTCTGTATCAGCAAAACGATAAGCACCACTTAAATCAAATACGGCTAAACCTTGCTTATAAAAGAATGCGGCTAATTCCAAACTGACAGAATGCTCAGTCGCTAATACAACGGCATCAGCATGATCGACAATGGCTTGTTTAGCCTCAGCCGTTAATGGCGAGAGAGGAATCTGGATGTGTTGATAAGGAGGATATAGCTCCGCTAACAAACGGCCTTTGTCTAAACTGTTTTCAGAAACATATAACCCCTGAATAGACAGTGTAGCTTCAGCATCAATAAGAGCCGTTATCTGAGCGCCGGTATAACCACTTGCACCAATTATTGCGATATTTTTCATTATTATGTCGTCTTTAAGTAAGTAAACTATTAAACAAATTTGATACGTGAGCAGGGTGCTCGAGATTAAAACTATCGTCGAAGATAGTTTATATTGGGATCTGTTACAGTGAATTGAATCGCAAATAAATACATAGTAATAATCTTTAATCTTAATCAAGTTATGGTGAATACCTTAGCTGTTTGCTAGACTAACACAAAATATTACTTATGCAATAATAATGAATACATATTTCATTAATGAATATCAAAAAGGTCTTTATGAACTCACTACCTGAATTGAAAGATGCTTTTAAACAGCTAATTGCACTCCCTTCTATCAGTGCTTTAGACGCAGAACAAGATATGAGTAACCATGCAGTTATTGAGTTGTTGCAGTCTTGGTTTACTGAGTTAGGATTTGAATGCACAATAAGTACTGTTGCCGACAGCAGAGGTAAGCAAAATCTCGTTGCGACAATAGGCTCAGGCAAAGGCGGACTATTATTAGCTGGTCATACTGATACAGTGCCATTTGATGAAGGACAATGGAGTCAAAGCCCATTTGAGTTAACTGAAAAAGACAATCGATGGTACGGTTTAGGTACCTGCGATATGAAAGGCTTCTTTGCTCTGATCATGGAAGCATTAAAAGATATTCCATTAGCAGAACTAAAGCGTCCTCTGCATATCTTTGCCAGTGCCGACGAAGAAACCACCATGAACGGTGCTAAAGCATTTGCCGAATCGACTTCTATAGCGCCCGATTATGCCATTATTGGCGAGCCTACCAGTTTAAAACCGGTATATATGCATAAAGGCCATTTAGCTCAAGGCATAAGAGTCATTGGCCGCAGTGGCCATTCATCCGATCCTGCTCGTGGCCTTAATGCTATCGAAGTGATGCATCAAGTCATCGGCCAATTGATGAAATTAAAACAACACTTAAGTGAAAACTATCGAGAGGACGCATTTAGTGTGCCCTACCCAACTATGAACTTTGGCCATATTCATGGGGGTGATGCAGCAAACCGTATTTGTGGTTGCTGCGACTTACATCTAGATATTCGTCCTCTACCTGGCATTGAACTCGTAGATTTAGAGCTAATGGTGATTAACTACTTAGCTGACATTAATAAACAATATCCTGGCAGCATAGAGATAAGCACTTTATACCCAGGCTCTGAGTCATTTGCAGGTAAAGCCGATAGTTATTGGACCAAGTTGGTTTCTGAACTCGCTAACAGTCAGGCCGAAGTGGTGAATTATGCCACTGAAGCACCTTATATTAATCAATTAGGTTGCCAAACATTAGTCATGGGACCTGGCAGTATTAACCAAGCACACCAACCAGATGAATACATTGGCCTCGAATATCTAACACCGACAGCTGAATTGCTGAAAAAGCTTATTTATCAAGCTTGTATTAAATAAAATGTAATCGTTTAGATATTATGAATTAACATTGATTTATAAATTGTAGAATCCATTGACCAACCCCCTTGAAGCTCGCTATTGTGCTAGCTCTTGTGGAAATAATTGTGACCGTTTATTAAGTAACTTATGGAGTAATTATGGCAGAGCAAACCGCTGACATGTACGCATCGTTGCGTTCAAATGTGGGTAGCCTAGGACAGATTTTAGGTGACACAATGCGTGATCATCTAGGAGAGAATTTCTTAGAAAAAGTGGAACAAATTCGGATCCTAGCGAAAGAATCTCGTCAAGGCGATGCTGATTCTCGCCAACAGATGCTTACCTTACTTAATTCACTACCTGACGAAGAGTTAGTTCCATTTGCCAAGGCATTCAACCAATTCCTAAACTTGGCAAATATTGCAGAACAATTCCATACTATTAGTCGTGACTGTGATGAACTTGTTTGTACTCCTGATCCTGTAGAGCAATTGCTTGGCCGCATGCTTAACAGTAATTCAAATGAAAAAGAAGTTATTGATTGTCTGACTAACCTTGATATTGATTTAGTGCTTACAGCACACCCAACCGAAATTTCACGTCGTACGTTAATTCAAAAATACTCTGCCGTTGTAGATTGCTTAGCAGAGCAAGAAAACCAGCAACTAACCGACAGAGAAAAAAAGCAAACCCATCTAAGGTTACGTCAGCTCATTTCACAAATTTGGCATACCAATGAAATTCGTCATGACAGGCCAACACCTGTAGATGAAGCTCGCTGGGGCCTAAGCACTATTGAGACGTCATTATGGAAAGCGGTACCTGACTTTTTAAGACAACTTAACGACCATGTCGAAACTAAAACTGGCCAACAGATCCCAGCCGATATCTGTCCAGTGCGTTTTTCAAGCTGGATGGGTGGAGATCGAGATGGTAATCCATTCGTTACCTCTGTCGTCACTGAAGAAGTCCTGCTTCGAAATCGACATGCTGCTGCGCGGCTCTATCTCAAAGATATTGTCGAACTCGTAGGCGAGTTGTCGATGGAGGATGCCAGCGAAGAGTTAAAGGCTTTATCACCAAACAGCAAAGAACCTTATCGAGATGTATTGCGTGACTTGCGCCAAAAGTTGCGTAATACCATTGATTACCTCAATGCACGTCTGGAAGGTCAAGCAGTCGAAATTAACCATAATGACATCATTTGGCAGCTTGAAGATTTAAAGCAGCCACTTGAGTTGATTTATAACAGCTTGTCATCGTGTGGGATGAGATTAATTGCTAATGGGCTATTACTGGATATTCTGCGCCGTCTCGCTTGTTTTGGTATTCATATGCTCAGGCTTGATATCCGTCAAGATGCTGAACGTCACAGCGATGTCATTGCAGAACTGACGCGATATTTAGGCTTAGGCGATTATGACCATTGGGACGAAAACGAGAAACAAGCTTTCTTATTACGCGAGTTAACAGGCCGTCGACCATTAATTCCAAGTAACTGGCAACCATCTGCTGACGTACTTGAAGTCATTAAAACCTGTAAGTTGGTAGCCTCTCAGCCTGCCACAGCGCTTGGCTCTTACGTTATCTCAATGGCCAGTAAGCCATCTGATGTGCTGGCTGTATTGTTATTACTTAAAGAAACAGGCTGCCAATATCCTATGCGAGTTGTGCCGCTTTTTGAAACATTAAGCGATTTAACCACTGCAGCAGACTGCATGACACAACTACTAGATATTGATTGGTATCGCGGCTATACCAAAGGTATGCAAGAAGTCATGATTGGCTACTCTGATTCAGCCAAAGATGCCGGGGTTATTGCAGCAGCATGGGCGCAATATCATGCACAAGAACAGCTAGTTGCCGTGTGTAAGAAAGCCGATGTAAAACTGATGCTATTTCATGGCCGCGGCGGTTCAATCGGTCGCGGAGGCGGGCCTGCTCATAAAGCGATTTTATCTCAACCACCAGGTTCAGTTGACGGCCGCATTCGAGTCACAGAACAAGGCGAGATGATCCGTTTCAAATTTGGCCTACCAAAAGTGGCTGTGCAAAGTTTAGCGCTATACACCTCAGCAGTGATGGAAGCAACATTGTTACCACCACCTGAGCCAAAACAACAATGGCGTGATTGCATGCAACGACTTGCGGATGACTCTGTCAAAGCGTATCGCGGCATCGTGCGTGAAGAACCCGACTTTGTTGCTTACTTTCGTGCAGCCACACCTGAAGTTGAACTAGGTAAACTGCCATTAGGTAGCCGCCCAGCTAAACGACGAGTTGATGGTGGCATCGAAAGTTTGCGTGCTATCCCATGGATATTTGCTTGGTCACAGAATCGTTTAATGCTGCCAGCATGGTTAGGCGCAGGTGAAGCATTAAAAGCAGCATCAGCGAGAGGTGAAGCTGATTTATTAAAAGAAATGGAGCAACAATGGCCATTCTTTGAAACCCGCATATCAATGCTAGAAATGGTATATATGAAGGCAGAACCAAACCTCGCTCGCTATTATGACAGCTGCTTAGTACCTGAAGAGTTAAAACACTTGGGCACAAAGCTTCGCGCCAGCCTACAATTAGGTATCGATGAAGTATTGTCATTAACGCAATCAGAAGAGCTAATGTCACATACACCATGGAATCGCGAGTCGGTTAAGTTACGTAACCCGTATATTGACCCTCTCAATTTTTTACAAGCAGAATTACTTGCTCGCACCCGTAATGAAGATCAAGCATCTAAACAAGTTGAACTTGCCTTAATGCTAACCATTGCAGGTGTCGCAGCCGGAATGAGAAACACTGGATAATGCGCATATTTAAATGTGGTTTAGCCTTACTAATGCTATTACTGACAGGTTGCGCTGCTCAGTACAGCATTAGTGAGTCTGAAGTTGAAGACTACCTCAATAATGAGATGCATTATGAAGTCTCACAAGGTAATCAAGTTTTTGGACTGCAACTAAAGCTTAACGACATGGAAGTGGAGTTGGGCCATAAGCCCAATACCATCTCGGTGACAGCCCAAACTAAAATGGCCGTAAAAAATCCATTTAAGTCGATTAAAGCCGATCTTGTGACAACATTTGAAGCAGAACCTTGGTACGACGTAGAAACCAAAAGTATCTATTTAAAGAAACTAGACTTGGTTGAAGTCAAATCAACGCCTGCCGATTTTGAACAAATGCTATCTTCAATTACGCCACAACTCATGAGCTTTCTAAGAACTTTTTTAGAATCTCAACCAGTCTATGTACTTGATACCAATGATTCAGATCAAGCATTGATGGCATCTATGACAAAAGCGATTGAAGTGCAGAAAGGTAAAATTGTTATTAAGTTTTGAGTAATAAATTTTATCCAAATAAAAGCGCCTTCTGGCGCTTTTATTTTATGTCTGATTAATTAACTTGAACGGCTAAAAGTTATTTACTGGTTCTATTACTAATATGCTCTGTCTTGGCGGTTGACCAGACTGTTGATATAAGTCCCAAACAACTTGGTAATCAAGCTCCAATTCAGTGACATAAAAACCATCAACAGGATAAGCTTTTACAACTCTAGCCCCTTTAATCAGACCAGAAACCTTTATCTTGGTATCAGTGTTATACATAGCCCAATCATGTACTGCGGTATTCGCATCAAGTTGCAGACCATAAACTTGTTCGGCTAGTTCTCGATAAGCCAAAATCTTAGAAGATTCCATCGCCATTAAAATTTGGTCAGATCTAAACTCTGCGGGTTGACGATCAATCGGTGCATATCCCGTTGCAGTTAGCACAGGGAACTCGCTTGGAGTATAAGGCTGCGATACCCCTTGTAATGAATTACACCCAGAAACTACAAAGCACAATATAACGATCAGTATTCTCATTGATTAAGTTCGCTTATTTAGGTTGTTACTAAATCTGAATCAAACAACGGGTGCATATTCAGTATTCATTTGTAAAGTTGTTCTATTATTTGGATCAACTCTCGTCATCTGACAAAAGCTCACCAGCACTTGCCGCCAACTCTTTTACTGAATCACTATTAGCGAGATAATTGACCCCTATTCCAACAGCTTGCGCTCCCAAAGAGTTAGGCATAAGCATACTTGTTGCTAAGCTGGATGCTGCCTTAATATTTTTATCCGTTGCGATTTGATACAAATCAGAAAAAATAGGAACATTATTGACCAGATTAACTGGGTTAAGAAAATCATTCAGGTCTACATTAGATTCAATAACGGGTGCAGATAAAGTATCAATAATCGGTATTTCACCATTGGAGCTCAAATTTGCTGATTTTGATAAATCTTCAATAGAGGAGACAGTACTTGTATCAAGTATATTACTAACTGAAGAAACAGGTGCAATGCTTGGAGGATTAACCATACTACTCTGCAAAGAAGATAATAACTCCTGTTGCATTTGAGTAATAATGTCATCGGATATACTTAATGGCAGAATACTAATGTCATCTAATCCTGTTTCAGATAAAAATGAACTTTTAAAGTTATCCGAAAAATCATCACTTGATGTCATATTAAGGTTTGATATTGCAGTTACAGATGAACTAACAATATTATTGCCGGATATAACACCTTCTAATACTGAACTAAAAGCGCTTTGGCTGCTAATTCCACTTTCACTGTTAGTCTGATCAGTCAATGCTTTGATATTACTTGGTGATATCCCTAACGAGTTAACTAGGCTCAAATTATTATCTCTACTTTAGTATTCAGTGAAACACCCATTGAAATAATGGAAATGATTATTGATCAAAAATATATGACACGAGTAGTAACATCAATGCCAACAACAAAATAATACTTACCATATAAATATAAATTCGATATATACAAACTAAGTTTACGTTTAACCCATATTTATAAAAGCACAAAGGAAAAACAAGAATAACAACTAACTTTAAAACATAATAATCCATAAATTAATCATGGAATAAAAATTAACAACTTAACGTAAAGTGGTCACGATAAATACAATACGCATCTGATGCGATACGCTACTGCACATATGCTACAACGTAGAAGTAATAGGCTTAACATAATAGTAACAAGTAAATATTTTGAAAAAATAATTTATTAAAATTCTTTTAACGATTAAACTTTAATCATATAAATTTTGAAATATAACTTTGTATTTTAAAATTTACTTCACTCATTAAAAATGGAATGAAAAAATTAATTATGAATTCGATTAACTAAATATGAAATATAAAAATTATTTACACTGATAGATTATAAAGCAAACATAATATAGAAATCCAAAGTAAATATAAGTAAACATAAGTAAACCTGAGTAAGTCTAGGTAAAAAATAAGTATTCGAATCCTAGGCCATTTAATCAGCTATAATAACCATGATAAAATATATAAAAATTCAACAATGAACATATAAGCAATGAAAACAAAATTATTCTTAATAGTTATACTTTTAAATTTTATTTCAGCTTGCACCACAATTGAAGTCCCTAAAATAAAAAGTCAAACTAAAGAAAACACCACATTGAACGTTGTTGAAAAAAATAATGAAGCAATTAAAGGTGATCCTAATTTTCGCCCAGTTCGAAATAATAACATCCAAGAAGCCCCTCAAATGACAGGGTCAATCTTCAACCCTAATAATACATTTGATATTTATCAAAACAATAATCGATATGAAATTGGCGATATGATACGTATCAGATTAAACGAAGAACTGACCTCAAAAAAATCAGTAAGTTACAAGAGAGACAACTCAAATGAGTTTGAATTGTCACCGAATATTACTGCAGGTAACATAAATATAAGTGATGAAAACTTAAGTGCTGACTACTCACAAGCTAAAAGCTTTGACAGCTCATCGGCAAGTAACCATAACAACTCACTTTCAGGCACTATTACTGTCGCAGTTAGAGAGAAACTACCTAATGGAAACCTCATTGTCGCTGGAGAGAAATGGATAAAGCTCAATAAAGGCGATGAATACGTCAGGTTTTCAGGTGAAATAAGAGTTACGGATATTGCTTCAGATCATTCAATCAACTCCAATATGGTTGGAAATTCAATTATCGAAGTGAGTGGTAAAGGAGAACAACAAGACAATCAAGATCCTTCTTTGATTAGCAAATTACTCAATATATTTGGATAAAACATGATCAGAGCACTTATATATCTGGGATTATATCTTATCCCTTCGATTGCCTGCGCTCAGTGGTTTACAGGGCAGGCATCTCAAGCGATTAATGGTATGGACTATAATGAAGTCCGCAGTGCCACGATTGAACAAGCAATAGAGAATGCATCATTACAAGCAAGCAGCTTCATTAAAATAGAGCACACTGTCACGAATGGAATATTGAGCAAAAGTACTAGTAACCTTTTATCAGAGCATCAGATAAGTAAAATTACGATCCTCAATGAAACCGTTAAAAACGGCATATTAACCATTAATTTAAAAGTTAATCTACAGTCAGGTCAAAGTTGTACTAAAGATATATATCAAAAGCAGTTGGTCATAGCACAATTTCCTTTACTCACACCAGCGCAAGCATCATCTGGGGATATTTATACTCTTCCCTTCCATGTTGTATCGCGCTTCAAGAATGAGCTAACTAATCAACCTAGCACATTTGTTGAAGAACTCATCCCTCAAATGGTTTATAAACCTGATTATCATTTGGATACACTAAATTTAGAATCAGTTAAAGGTATTTCTCACGCACTTAGCAGCCAATTTCAAAGCCAATATTTAGTGTTTGGCTATATAAGAGATATAGGGCTATTTGATGAAAACAAATCGAATATTTTAACCAACACCATTACTCCCAAACGAAACTTCACAATAAAAGTTTATATGTATGATCGTGTAAGTAATAGTATTTTGCTGGAAAATGAATATCACGGTGAAGGAGGATGGAGCTTTGACTCTTTTAGCAAGGTGGACTTAGCAAACAGTTTATTTTGGCGTAGCGAATATGGAAAAACCATCAATGACACGCTATTCAAAGCAGCTAAAGATATTAATGAAATTTTAAGTTGCGAGCCGACAAAAGCAAATGTCATCAACGTCGATAATGAATTTGTTACTATTAACATCGGCACACTACATGGCGTCAAAAAGGGCGATGTTTTTAATGTCGTAAAACTTAAAAACATTCCATTAAGAAATTCAGTACTCTCCACTTTAATGCCACCAGACAAGCCAATTCATTTGAAGGTGATTCAAGTGAGCAATAAAATTAGCTTATTGGTTGCGCCACAAGACAGTGACCCGAATGGTATGAAGCAGCACCAAACTAATCTATATGACGTTGTTACCACTACGACAGAATAAAGACATAATCTTCAAACTATAAAGCCTGTAGAAGAGTTTGTTTACGCAGTAAGCAAACTCTTTTTAATTTACTGTCTGGTTATTACCTACTTGTTAAAGCGAGGTACTGACGGATAGTCAACGATGACTGCCTCATCAAGCAACGCTCGTCGTAGCATATCGTAAGCAATTGCAGCACTTAGGGTGCGAACGAGGTTACGTGAACGACTGGGTAATTTGACCATTTGACTATAAACAGCATGCTTAGTCGCTAATGCTATCGCTACTGTACCTACTGGTTTGTCATCAGAACCACCATCTGGTCCCGCTATTCCGCTAGTTGATAAAGCATAGTCACTCTCTAATATTTCTCTAGCCCCTCTCGCCATTGCTTCTACCGTAGCAATAGACACAGCACCATGGTCATCAAGTATTTGAGGGTTTACCCCCAGAACTTTTACTTTTGATTCATTGCTATAAGTAACAAGTCCATGATGTAAGTAAGATGAACTTCCTGCAAAATCAATAAGCTGGCTAGTAATCAACCCACCCGTACAAGACTCCGCAATACTCAAGCTAAAACCTGATTGAAATAAACGTTGGTGAATCTCTGCAGCAAGCGTTGGCTTGTCGTCAGCCACAACCGCAGTACCAAGAATCACTTTGACTTGTTTAGTCACAGCAGGTAACTTGCTAATCGCCTTGTCGCCACGTGCGAATATCTTGATTTCTATATGAGGCATTGAAGAGCGATATCCTAACGTGATGCCATCAGGTAAAGTTAGCTCTTCCAAACTATCGGCTAGAGATGACTCCCCATAACCTATAGTCAGTAATTTCTTTAATGCTGTGTTTTCACTGCTGCCAAATTCAGCCTTAATGAAGGGAATGAATTGTTCCGAAATCATATGCTTCAATTCAAAAGGTACACCAGGAGTAAAGAATAACCATGCATTATTTAACTTAACTCTAAAGCCACATGCTGTCCCTACAGGGTTATCAATCATCACTGCAGATTCAGGTAACCAAGCTTGCTTTAAATTACTTTTAGCCATTACACGATTATTTCGAGAAAACCATTCAATCAATTTCTCTTGCCATTCTACATTCTCGACTAAAGGCTCACCCTTTGCTAGCGCCATTGCCTCAGCAGACATATCATCACTAGTCGGACCTAAACCACCATTAACGATAATGACATCAGCGTGATAACTTCGATCAATGAACGCTTGAGCAAGGTCGTCTAATCGATCACCTACGGTAATTCGGTACTGCATTTCAATACCCAATTCCATCATTGCGTTAGCTACCCAAGCGGCATTAGTATCTATAATCTGGCCTGATAATACTTCCTCGCCAGTACAAATCATCTCTAATTTCATCATTATCCCTAAGTGTCCGACCTATAAATCACAGGTTAGATTTGTTAAATCCTCAAAGTTCTCTACAAGATAGCTTACCATCATGAAAGAACCATTACTTAACTGATAGTTAATACTTTAAAGGACGATTTTAAGTTCAATTATTATCAATACTTCGTTGTTTTTATTCTAAAACAACCAAGCATCTGAAAATCTTGGTTATTAAGGAACCAACAGGAAAGCCTTGTGAAGTAGGTAATAAATCCTAATCGTGTAAATGGAGAAAGCTGAAGCGGGCATATTACGTATTAGGCTCGAATCTCTAAGCTAGGTTCCCATGGGAATATCGGCTATAGCAACCTTCTAATAACTCAAGGCACCGTAATTTTCCGACACAAAAAAGCTCATTACATCAGTAATGGGCTGTCTGCTCTCGTTCTTACTTTAACAGCTCGAGAAATTAGGCCCTTGGCGATGTTCAGCTGCGGATACATCCTTCGCGTTCCATATCTGTATAAAGCGTTGCGTTATCAACACACACATTGCACCCTACTTTCACCTGTTCATTCGTTAAAAGCCGTAAAACGCAAAAAGCCCGCTACATAGTAGCGGGCTTAATACTTATTAGGCGCTTGGCGATGACCTACTTTCACATGGGGAGACCCCACACTATCATCGGCGCTATTGCGTTTCACTGCTGAGTTCGGGATGGGATCAGGTGGTACCACAATGCTATTGTCACCAAGCAAATTCTTGCTTCATTTACCGCATGCGCAGTAAATAATAATTCGGAAATCTGATAACTCTTTCGAGATTTTTTGAGTTCGCACTTCATTAAGCGCTCTATATTCGTATCTAAGTTCGACTTTTCAGTCTGTAATAAATCTAGTTACCACAACACACTCAGATAAAACTCATCTGGGTTGTATGGTTAAGCCTCACGAGTCATTAGTACAGGTTAGCTCAACGCCTCACAACGCTTACACACCCTGCCTATCAACGTCCTAGTCTCGAACGGCTCTTTAGAGAGATTAAATCTCTAGGGATGACTCATCTTAGGACTCGCTTCCCGCTTAGATGCTTTCAGCGGTTATCGATTCCGAACGTAGCTACCGGGCAATGCTATTGGCATAACAACCCGAACACCAGCGGTTCGTCCACTCCGGTCCTCTCGTACTAGGAGCAGCTTCCTTCAATCATCCAACGCCCACGGCAGATAGGGACCGAACTGTCTCACGACGTTCTGAACCCAGCTCGCGTACCACTTTAAATGGCGAACAGCCATACCCTTGGGACCGACTTCAGCCCCAGGATGTGATGAGCCGACATCGAGGTGCCAAACACCGCCGTCGATATGAACTCTTGGGCGGTATCAGCCTGTTATCCCCGGAGTACCTTTTATCCGTTGAGCGATGGCCCTTCCATACAGAACCACCGGATCACTATGACCTACTTTCGTACCTGCTCGACGTGTATGTCTCGCAGTTAAGCTGGCTTATGCCATTGCACTAACCGTACGATGTCCGACCGTACTTAGCCAACCTTCGTGCTCCTCCGTTACTCTTTGGGAGGAGACCGCCCCAGTCAAACTACCCACCAGGCACTGTCCCGAACCCCGATAAGGGGCCGCGGTTAGAACATCAAAACTACAAGGGTGGTATTTCAAGATTGACTCCACTCCATCTAGCGACGAAGTTTCAAAGTCTCCCACCTATCCTACACATGTAGGTTCAATGTTCAGTGCCAAGCTATAGTAAAGGTTCACGGGGTCTTTCCGTCTAGCCGCGGGTATACGGCATCTTCACCGCAATTTCAACTTCACTGAGTCTCGGCTGGAGACAGCGTGGCCATCATTACGCCATTCGTGCAGGTCGGAACTTACCCGACAAGGAATTTCGCTACCTTAGGACCGTTATAGTTACGGCCGCCGTTTACTTGGGCTTCGATCATGAGCTTCTCCGAAGATAACCCAATCAATTAACCTTCAAGCACCGGGCAGGCGTCATACCGTATACGTCATCTTGCGATTTTGCACAGTACTGTGTTTTTGATAAACAGTTGCAGCCACCTGGTATCTGCGACTCCCAACAGCTTAGAGAGCAAGTCTCATCACCGTCAGGAGCGTACCTTCTCCCGAAGTTACGGTACCATTTTGCCTAGTTCCTTCAGCCGAGTTCTCTCAAGCGCCTTGGTATTCTCTACCCGACCACCTGTGTCGGTTTGGGGTACGATTCCTACTAACCTGAAGCTTAGAAGATTTTCCTGGAAGCATGGCATCAACTACTTCATCACCTTAGTGACTCGTCATCAGTTCTCAGCCTTAAGTAAACCCGGATTTGCCTAAGTTTACAGCCTACAACCTTAAACGCGGACTACCAACGCCGCGCTAGCCTAGCCTTCTCCGTCTCTCCATCGCAGTTAGCAGAAGTACAGGAATATTGACCTGTTTCCCATCGACTACGCCTTTCGGCCTCGCCTTAGGGGTCGACTCACCCTGCCCCGATTAACGTTGGACAGGAACCCTTGGTCTTTCGGCGAGGGAGTTTTTCACTCCCTTTATCGTTACTCATGTCAGCATTCGCACTTCTGATACGTCCAGTGTGGGTTACCCCTTCACCTTCAACCGCTTACAGAACGCTCCTCTACCGCTTGCTAGTAAACTAGCAAACCCATAGCTTCGGTGTATTGCTTAGCCCCGTTAAATCTTCCGCGCAGGCCGACTCGACTAGTGAGCTATTACGCTTTCTTTAAATGATGGCTGCTTCTAAGCCAACATCCTAGCTGTCTAAGCCTTCCCACATCGTTTCCCACTTAGCAATAACTTTGGGACCTTAGCTGATGGTCTGGGTTGTTTCCCTTTTGACGACGGACGTTAGCACCCGCCGTCTGTCTCCCGAGTAGTACTCACTGGTATTCGGAGTTTGCAAAGGGTTGGTAAGTCGGGATGACCCCCTAGCCTTAACAGTGCTCTACCCCCAGTGGTATTCGCTCGAGGCGCTACCTAAATAGCTTTCGAGGAGAACCAGATATCTCCGAGTTTGATTGGCCTTTCACCCCCAGCCACAAGTCATCCGCTAATTTTTCAACATTAGTCGGTTCGGTCCTCCAGTTGATGTTACTCAACCTTCAACCTGCCCATGGCTAGATCACTCGGTTTCGGGTCTACGCCTTGCAACTAAACGCGCAGTTAACACTCGGTTTCCCTACGGCTCCGCTATTCGCTTAACCTCGCTACAAAACGTAAGTCGCTGACCCATTATACAAAAGGTACGCAGTCACGGTCTCAAGAACCGCTCCCACTGCTTGTACGTACACGGTTTCAGGTTCTATTTCACTCCCCTCACAGGGGTTCTTTTCGCCTTTCCCTCACGGTACTGGTTCACTATCGGTCAGTCAGGAGTATTTAGCCTTGGAGGATGGTCCCCCCATATTCAAACAGGATGTCACGTGTCCCGCCTTACTCGTTTTCATCTATGGTTAGTTTTCATGTACGGGACTATCACCCTGTACCGTTAAGCTTTCCAACTTATTCCACTAACACCCCATAGACTTAAGGGCTAATCCCCGTTCGCTCGCCGCTACTAGGGGAATCTCGGTTGATTTCTTTTCCTTCGGGTACTTAGATGTTTCAGTTCCCCGAGTTCGCCTCATACAGCTATGTATTCACTGTATGATGACCACTTATGTGGCCGGGTTTCCCCATTCGGATATCGTTAGCTCAAGTGCTTATTACTAGCTCGCCAACGCTTTTCGCAAGTTATTACGTCCTTCATCGCCTCTGACTGCCAAGGCATCCACCGTATACGCTTAGTCACTTAACCATACAACCCACATCAGTTTCATAAATGAAAACAAGTGTTGTTAAAGCGGGTAGCCTTAACAGTTATATCGTAACTAGCTGGTTTATTACATAATTTGCATCTCTTTCGAGTACACAAATTCGCCTTAGATTTTTAGAATATTCAAGACACTTAATAAAGTGTTTTGAGAACTCAATGTATTATTGAAAAAGGATTAATTTCCCAATAATACGATTTTGTAAATAACACAACGACAGACATCATCATGTTAAATACTATCAGCTTTCCAAATTGTTAAAGAACAATGCTAACCGGCTCGCGGCGCATTTCGCTCAACTTCCGAAGAAGTTAACAAGCAATCTGTGTGAACACTCAACAAACATTAAGTTAGTCGTATAGGTAAGGAGGTGATCCAGCCCCAGGTTCCCCTAGGGCTACCTTGTTACGACTTCACCCCAGTCATGAACCACACCGTGGTAAACGTCCTCCCGAAGGTTAGACTATCTACTTCTGGTGCAGCCCACTCCCATGGTGTGACGGGCGGTGTGTACAAGGCCCGGGAACGTATTCACCGTAGCATTCTGATCTACGATTACTAGCGATTCCGACTTCACGGAGTCGAGTTGCAGACTCCGATCCGGACTACGACGTACTTTGTGAGATTAGCTAGACCTTGCGGCTTTGCAACCCTCTGTATACGCCATTGTAGCACGTGTGTAGCCCTACTCGTAAGGGCCATGATGACTTGACGTCGTCCCCACCTTCCTCCGGTTTATCACCGGCAGTCTCCCTAGAGTTCCCGCCATTATGCGCTGGCAAATAAGGATAGGGGTTGCGCTCGTTGCGGGACTTAACCCAACATTTCACAACACGAGCTGACGACAGCCATGCAGCACCTGTCTCACAGTTCCCGAAGGCACCAAACCATCTCTGGTAAGTTCTGTGGATGTCAAGAGTAGGTAAGGTTCTTCGCGTTGCATCGAATTAAACCACATGCTCCACCGCTTGTGCGGGCCCCCGTCAATTCATTTGAGTTTTAACCTTGCGGCCGTACTCCCCAGGCGGTCTACTTAATGCGTTAGCTTGGGAGCCCAGTGCTCAAGGCACCAAACTCCGAGTAGACATCGTTTACGGCGTGGACTACCAGGGTATCTAATCCTGTTTGCTCCCCACGCTTTCGTACATGAGCGTCAGTCTTTGTCCAGGGGGCCGCCTTCGCCACCGGTATTCCTTCAGATCTCTACGCATTTCACCGCTACACCTGAAATTCTACCCCCCTCTACAAGACTCTAGTTCACCAGTTCTAAATGCAATTCCCAGGTTGAGCCCGGGGATTTCACATCTAGCTTAATGAACCGCCTGCGTACGCTTTACGCCCAGTAATTCCGATTAACGCTTGGACCCCTCGTATTACCGCGGCTGCTGGCACGAAGTTAGCCGGTCCTTCTTCTGTAGGTAACGTCACAGCTAACGGTTATTAACCGTTAACCTTTCCTCCCTACTGAAAGTGCTTTACAACCCTAAGGCCTTCTTCACACACGCGGCATGGCTGCATCAGGCTTTCGCCCATTGTGCAATATTCCCCACTGCTGCCTCCCGTAGGAGTCTGGGCCGTGTCTCAGTCCCAGTGTGGCTGATCATCCTCTCAGAACAGCTAGGGATCGTCGCCTTGGTGAGCCATTACCTCACCAACTAGCTAATCCCACCTAGGTTCATCCAATCGCGAAAGGCCCGAAGGTCCCCTCCTTTCCCCCGTAGGGCGTATGCGGTATTAGCAGTCGTTTCCAACTGTTATCCCCCTCGACTGGGCAGATCCCTAGGCATTACTCACCCGTCCGCCGCTCGTCACCTCAGGAGCAAGCTCCTTTGTGTTACCGCTCGACTTGCATGTGTTAGGCCTGCCGCCAGCGTTCAATCTGAGCCATGATCAAACTCTTCAATTAAAGTTTTGTTAAAGCAGCCATTCTTATAAATAAGAACATCGCTTCGGCTCAATGAATTCTGATTTCGATTTAAAGACTCGGAAGAATCTCTAAAACGTTTGTTACATATTGCTATGAACACTCATCGTTACATTGAGTAAATAATTTTGATTGCTACATTCTTTACTAGAAAGAAGTAAGCAATTTCGATTAACTCAACACCTGTGAGTGTCCACACAGATTTCTTGTTTGATTGTTAAAGAGCGTTGGTATCAATCTTTCAGATACCGCCGTTAGACGCTAGGTCGTTGGCTTAGGGATGCGTATTCTACACTTCCCGTTGTGGGCGTCAAGTCATTTTTAACGTTAATTCAAAATGCTTTTCAACCCGTTAATTATGATGATGTAAAACCGTCTTAATTAACGCTAACACGTTGAGCCTATTGGCCTGTCGCCGTGTCAGTGGATGCGCATTATAGGCAAATCAGGATTTCGCGCAAGGGCTTTTTTGCATAAAAATGAAGTTTTTTAGCATTAAATGCTTAAGTACAGGATACCCACTTGTTACCCCCAAAGTTATCCACATTTTAAGGGGCAGTTGCCGTTAATTACCGCAGAGCCGTAACAACCTTTTATTCCCCAACGTCAATGATACAAAGGGTTAACGGCCATCATCACCGTCATTTCTGCTATTCACTCGTAGCAGCACAATGATGACTGCGATAAAACTATCCACATTTTTCGGTTTGATAAATTGTTTCAGCGTTAAAAAGCGGTAATCTAACGACACATTTATCAGATGCGGCCTTTAATTTTAGTTCAACATGGAGCAATAATCGAAAAAAAGAACAACATTATTTAATGTGCAGCGCCCTTATATAGAAAGAACATTCCTTACCAGGCTCAAGAATTGACACATTGTTGTAGTTTGTGGCCAATCAACACCGACGTTGTTACTTAAGGCCTAATATAGCAGAAACATAAAGTGACGCTCATAGAGCGCTATTCAATCAATAAGTCGAAGAGTCATTCAGTCTATAAAACCAAACCCTCCCAATTTTTCTACACCTAACTTAGCTCTTAACTTAAATTATTTGTGACACTCAAGGCTCCAACTGTACAAAGGAATAAGTACTGCGTATTTATCAATCAGCTTAAGTGTGTTTATATTAAAAATATCGATAAAACACAAAAAAGCCCGCTACGTTAGTAACGGGCTATCTGCTCTCGTTCTTACTTTAACAGCTCGAGAAATTAGGCCCTTGGCGATGTTCAGCTGCGGATACATCCTTCGCGTTCCATATCTGTATAAAGCGTTGCGTTATCAACACACACATTGCACCCTACTTTCACCTGTTCATTCGTTAAAAGCCGTAAAACGCAAAAAGCCCGCTACATAGTAGCGGGCTTAATACTTATTAGGCGCTTGGCGATGACCTACTTTCACATGGGGAGACCCCACACTATCATCGGCGCTATTGCGTTTCACTGCTGAGTTCGGGATGGGATCAGGTGGTACCACAATGCTATTGTCACCAAGCAAATTCTTGCTTCATTTACCGCAAACGCAGTAAATAATAATTCGGAAATCTGATAACTCTTTCGAGATTTTTTTGAGTTCACACCATATTAAGTGCTCTATATTCGTATCTAAGTTCGACTTTTCAGTCTGTAATAAATCTAGTTACCACAACCACTCAGATAAAACTCATCTGGGTTGTATGGTTAAGCCTCACGAGTCATTAGTACAGGTTAGCTCAACGCCTCACAACGCTTACACACCCTGCCTATCAACGTCCTAGTCTCGAACGGCTCTTTAGAGAGATTAAATCTCTAGGGATGACTCATCTTAGGACTCGCTTCCCGCTTAGATGCTTTCAGCGGTTATCGATTCCGAACGTAGCTACCGGGCAATGCTATTGGCATAACAACCCGAACACCAGCGGTTCGTCCACTCCGGTCCTCTCGTACTAGGAGCAGCTTCCTTCAATCATCCAACGCCCACGGCAGATAGGGACCGAACTGTCTCACGACGTTCTGAACCCAGCTCGCGTACCACTTTAAATGGCGAACAGCCATACCCTTGGGACCGACTTCAGCCCCAGGATGTGATGAGCCGACATCGAGGTGCCAAACACCGCCGTCGATATGAACTCTTGGGCGGTATCAGCCTGTTATCCCCGGAGTACCTTTTATCCGTTGAGCGATGGCCCTTCCATACAGAACCACCGGATCACTATGACCTACTTTCGTACCTGCTCGACGTGTATGTCTCGCAGTTAAGCTGGCTTATGCCATTGCACTAACCGTACGATGTCCGACCGTACTTAGCCAACCTTCGTGCTCCTCCGTTACTCTTTGGGAGGAGACCGCCCCAGTCAAACTACCCACCAGGCACTGTCCCGAACCCCGATAAGGGGCCGCGGTTAGAACATCAAAACTACAAGGGTGGTATTTCAAGATTGACTCCACTCCATCTAGCGACGAAGTTTCAAAGTCTCCCACCTATCCTACACATGTAGGTTCAATGTTCAGTGCCAAGCTATAGTAAAGGTTCACGGGGTCTTTCCGTCTAGCCGCGGGTATACGGCATCTTCACCGCAATTTCAACTTCACTGAGTCTCGGCTGGAGACAGCGTGGCCATCATTACGCCATTCGTGCAGGTCGGAACTTACCCGACAAGGAATTTCGCTACCTTAGGACCGTTATAGTTACGGCCGCCGTTTACTTGGGCTTCGATCATGAGCTTCTCCGAAGATAACCCAATCAATTAACCTTCAAGCACCGGGCAGGCGTCATACCGTATACGTCATCTTGCGATTTTGCACAGTACTGTGTTTTTGATAAACAGTTGCAGCCACCTGGTATCTGCGACTCCCAACAGCTTAGAGAGCAAGTCTCATCACCGTCAGGAGCGTACCTTCTCCCGAAGTTACGGTACCATTTTGCCTAGTTCCTTCAGCCGAGTTCTCTCAAGCGCCTTGGTATTCTCTACCCGACCACCTGTGTCGGTTTGGGGTACGATTCCTACTAACCTGAAGCTTAGAAGATTTTCCTGGAAGCATGGCATCAACTACTTCATCACCTTAGTGACTCGTCATCAGTTCTCAGCCTTAAGTAAACCCGGATTTGCCTAAGTTTACAGCCTACAACCTTAAACGCGGACTACCAACGCCGCGCTAGCCTAGCCTTCTCCGTCTCTCCATCGCAGTTAGCAGAAGTACAGGAATATTGACCTGTTTCCCATCGACTACGCCTTTCGGCCTCGCCTTAGGGGTCGACTCACCCTGCCCCGATTAACGTTGGACAGGAACCCTTGGTCTTTCGGCGAGGGAGTTTTTCACTCCCTTTATCGTTACTCATGTCAGCATTCGCACTTCTGATACGTCCAGTGTGGGTTACCCCTTCACCTTCAACCGCTTACAGAACGCTCCTCTACCGCTTGCTAGTAAACTAGCAAACCCATAGCTTCGGTGTATTGCTTAGCCCCGTTAAATCTTCCGCGCAGGCCGACTCGACTAGTGAGCTATTACGCTTTCTTTAAATGATGGCTGCTTCTAAGCCAACATCCTAGCTGTCTAAGCCTTCCCACATCGTTTCCCACTTAGCAATAACTTTGGGACCTTAGCTGATGGTCTGGGTTGTTTCCCTTTTGACGACGGACGTTAGCACCCGCCGTCTGTCTCCCGAGTAGTACTCACTGGTATTCGGAGTTTGCAAAGGGTTGGTAAGTCGGGATGACCCCCTAGCCTTAACAGTGCTCTACCCCCAGTGGTATTCGCTCGAGGCGCTACCTAAATAGCTTTCGAGGAGAACCAGATATCTCCGAGTTTGATTGGCCTTTCACCCCCAGCCACAAGTCATCCGCTAATTTTTCAACATTAGTCGGTTCGGTCCTCCAGTTGATGTTACTCAACCTTCAACCTGCCCATGGCTAGATCACTCGGTTTCGGGTCTACGCCTTGCAACTAAACGCGCAGTTAACACTCGGTTTCCCTACGGCTCCGCTATTCGCTTAACCTCGCTACAAAACGTAAGTCGCTGACCCATTATACAAAAGGTACGCAGTCACGGTCTCAAGAACCGCTCCCACTGCTTGTACGTACACGGTTTCAGGTTCTATTTCACTCCCCTCACAGGGGTTCTTTTCGCCTTTCCCTCACGGTACTGGTTCACTATCGGTCAGTCAGGAGTATTTAGCCTTGGAGGATGGTCCCCCCATATTCAAACAGGATGTCACGTGTCCCGCCTTACTCGTTTTCATCTATGGTTAGTTTTCATGTACGGGACTATCACCCTGTACCGTTAAGCTTTCCAACTTATTCCACTAACACCCCATAGACTTAAGGGCTAATCCCCGTTCGCTCGCCGCTACTAGGGGAATCTCGGTTGATTTCTTTTCCTTCGGGTACTTAGATGTTTCAGTTCCCCGAGTTCGCCTCATACAGCTATGTATTCACTGTATGATGACCACTTATGTGGCCGGGTTTCCCCATTCGGATATCGTTAGCTCAAGTGCTTATTACTAGCTCGCCAACGCTTTTCGCAAGTTATTACGTCCTTCATCGCCTCTGACTGCCAAGGCATCCACCGTATACGCTTAGTCACTTAACCATACAACCCACATCAGTTTCATAAATGAAAACAAGTGTTGTTAAAGCGGGTAGCCTTAACAGTTATATCGTAACTAGCTGGTTTATTACATAATTTGCATCTCTTTCGAGTACACAAATTCGCCTTAGATTTTTAGAATATTCAAGACACTTAATAAAGTGTTTTGAGAACTCAATGTATTATTGAAAAAGGATTAATTTCCCAATAATACGATTTTGTAAATAACACAACGACAGACATCATCATGTTAAATACTATCAGCTTTCCAAATTGTTAAAGAACAATGCTAACCGGCTCGCGGCGCATTTCGCTCAACTTCCGAAGAAGTTAACAAGCAATCTGTGTGAACACTCAACAAACATTAAGTTAGTCGTATAGGTAAGGAGGTGATCCAGCCCCAGGTTCCCCTAGGGCTACCTTGTTACGACTTCACCCCAGTCATGAACCACACCGTGGTAAACGTCCTCCCGAAGGTTAGACTATCTACTTCTGGTGCAGCCCACTCCCATGGTGTGACGGGCGGTGTGTACAAGGCCCGGGAACGTATTCACCGTAGCATTCTGATCTACGATTACTAGCGATTCCGACTTCACGGAGTCGAGTTGCAGACTCCGATCCGGACTACGACGTACTTTGTGAGATTAGCTAGACCTTGCGGCTTTGCAACCCTCTGTATACGCCATTGTAGCACGTGTGTAGCCCTACTCGTAAGGGCCATGATGACTTGACGTCGTCCCCACCTTCCTCCGGTTTATCACCGGCAGTCTCCCTAGAGTTCCCGCCATTACGCGCTGGCAAATAAGGATAGGGGTTGCGCTCGTTGCGGGACTTAACCCAACATTTCACAACACGAGCTGACGACAGCCATGCAGCACCTGTCTCACAGTTCCCGAAGGCACCAAACCATCTCTGGTAAGTTCTGTGGATGTCAAGAGTAGGTAAGGTTCTTCGCGTTGCATCGAATTAAACCACATGCTCCACCGCTTGTGCGGGCCCCCGTCAATTCATTTGAGTTTTAACCTTGCGGCCGTACTCCCCAGGCGGTCTACTTAATGCGTTAGCTTGGGAGCCCAGTGCTCAAGGCACCAAACTCCGAGTAGACATCGTTTACGGCGTGGACTACCAGGGTATCTAATCCTGTTTGCTCCCCACGCTTTCGTACATGAGCGTCAGTCTTTGTCCAGGGGGCCGCCTTCGCCACCGGTATTCCTTCAGATCTCTACGCATTTCACCGCTACACCTGAAATTCTACCCCCCTCTACAAGACTCTAGTTCACCAGTTCTAAATGCAATTCCCAGGTTGAGCCCGGGGATTTCACATCTAGCTTAATGAACCGCCTGCGTACGCTTTACGCCCAGTAATTCCGATTAACGCTTGGACCCCTCGTATTACCGCGGCTGCTGGCACGAAGTTAGCCGGTCCTTCTTCTGTAGGTAACGTCACAGCTAACGGTTATTAACCGTTAACCTTTCCTCCCTACTGAAAGTGCTTTACAACCCTAAGGCCTTCTTCACACACGCGGCATGGCTGCATCAGGCTTTCGCCCATTGTGCAATATTCCCCACTGCTGCCTCCCGTAGGAGTCTGGGCCGTGTCTCAGTCCCAGTGTGGCTGATCATCCTCTCAGAACAGCTAGGGATCGTCGCCTTGGTGAGCCATTACCTCACCAACTAGCTAATCCCACCTAGGTTCATCCAATCGCGAAAGGCCCGAAGGTCCCCTCCTTTCCCCCGTAGGGCGTATGCGGTATTAGCAGTCGTTTCCAACTGTTATCCCCCTCGACTGGGCAGATCCCTAGGCATTACTCACCCGTCCGCCGCTCGTCACCTCAGGAGCAAGCTCCCTTGTGTTACCGCTCGACTTGCATGTGTTAGGCCTGCCGCCAGCGTTCAATCTGAGCCATGATCAAACTCTTCAATTAAAGTTTTGTTAAAGCAGCCATTCTTATAAATAAGAACATCGCTTCGGCTCAATGAATTCTGATTTCGATTTAAAGACTCGGAAGAATCTCTAAAACGTTTGTTACATATTGCTATGAACACTCATCGTTACATTGAGTAAATAATTTTGATTGCTACCTAAGTAGCAATTTCGATTAACTCAACACCTGTGAGTGTCCACACAGATTTCTTGTTTGATTGTTAAAGAGCGTTGGTATCAATCTTTCAGATACCGCCGTTAGACGCTAGGTCGTTGGCTTAGGGATGCGTATTTTACACTTCCCGTTGCGGGCGTCAAGTCATTTTTAACGTTAATTCAAAATGCTTTTCAACCCGTTAATTATGATGATGTAAAACCGTCTTAATTAACGCTAACACGTTGAGCCTATTGGCCTGTCGCCGTGTCAGTGGATGCGCATTATAGGCAAATCAGGATTTCGCGCAAGGGCTTTTATGAAGAAAAAGGTAAAAAAAAGATCGCATGATGATCTTTTCATCAAATGCGATCTTTTTTAATCAATTTAAGCGTTATAAGTCTAATAAATCATCGTTAAAATATGACTGAATATACCGACTCTATTATTCCTATTGAAACTGCTGCAAAAACTCAACGGCATTTTCATCATCCCAATCTACATATGTACGAACATATGCGACCAATTCACCTTCTTTATTTAGAATGAAGGTTGCTGGGATTGTGTCTAGTGGAAAAGCTTCACGCAAATTCTGTCTTGGATCGTAATAAGAAGTAAAACTACTTAAACCGATAGACTCAAGAAAAGGGCTAACTTGCTCCTTCCCATCGGCATCAATAGAAATGGGCATCAACACATATTCGTCTTTGCTCAGTGTTTTCTCTAATCGGTTTAAAGCTGGTAGTTCTCTTACACATGGAGGACACCAGGTCGCCCACATATTAATGATCACGACCTTTCCTTTATGCGCTTCGAAATCAACTTCATTTCCTTCAGCATCATTGAAACCTATATGTGCAATAGGAAAAGGGTGCTCAAGTACGTTTATCTTATCAAGAGTTGATTGACTGACTTGTTGTTGCTGCTTTTCCATTCCTGGATATGCATTAACGGCTACACTCACCGTTAATGCTCCAAGCATGACCAATTTGATCATGTTGTTCATTTTTCATCTCGCTGTTGTTTACTAGCTAATAACGCTGCTAGGTCATCGCGATCTGTGTCCGATAACTCTTGTTCCACATTTGCTTCTTTGCCACGTTGTTTACGAACAACGACTAATGCAACGTAAAGTGCAATTAGCATAAGAACAAATGGACCAATCCATAAAATATAAGTTTTAGGATCTAATCTTGGTTTGTAAAGAACGAAGTCACCATAACGGCTTGTCATAAAGTCGACAATTTGATCATCACTCTTTCCGTCATCTACCATTGTGTAAACTTCAAGACGTAAGTCTTGAGCTACTGGAGAATTAGAGTCTATTAAGTTCTGATTTTGACATTGTGGACAACGTAACGAATGCGCTAGGTTCAACGCACGCTTTTGGTTGTCAGCAGATTTAAACTCGTAAGTATCTACTGGTGTCGCCATTACGTTAAAAGCTAAAAGCAAACTTGCCATTAAGCCAACAAGTATTTTTAATGTTTTCATTATTAAACTCCGTCTTGTTTAGCTTCAGCTTGTAACTGTTGAATCATTGGAAATAACGTTTCACTCCAAACATTGCGGTCAATTGGTCCCGCATAACGGAAGCGAATAATACCATTATGATCAACGATGAAACTTTCAGGCGCACCATAAACTCCAAGATCTAAACCTAAACGACCATCCTTATCAAAGATGTTAATTGTATAAGGATCACCTTCACGACTTAACTCTCTGATAGCTGGAGCACGCTCGTCTCGATAATTAACACCGTAAATTGGCAAAATATTCTTACGCGCAAGCATCATTAAATAAGGATGTTCGTATTTACAAGCCGGACACCATGTTGCCCAAACATTGATAAGTGACACTTCACCCTTTAAATCTGCTTCTGAAAGCATTTCACCTGGCGTTTCAAGGCGTTCAAGTTGGAAAGCCGGTACCGGCTTTCCTTCTAGTGCTGAATCCAGCTTTTGTGGATTTAAGAATAACCCCTGATATAGAAAAACTCCCATCCCCAAAAACAATACCAATGGTATAAACAGCACCAACTTTTTCATATTTTCTCCGATATATTAAGCAGTCGCTAATTTTGCTTGTTCTGCTTCATCTTTAGCAGTTTTTGTTTCTTTAACTCGGTAACGCTTATCTGATGCAGCTAAGAAACCACCAACCATCATGAATATCGAACCAAACCAAATCCAACGTACAAATGGCTTATAGTTAAGACGTACAGCAAATTGAGTCATGCTTAATGGGTCACCCATTGTCACATATAGATCACGGAACAAGCCCCAATCAATACCCGCTTCAGTCATATCCATTGTACGTACATTATATTGACGACGATCTGGTCTTAATAATGTGACGTATGAATCACCTTGATAAACTTCTATCTGACCTTGTTTAGCTGTGTAGTTAGGACCTACTACATTTTTAGTTTCAATGTAGTTAAAAGTATAACCCGCTAACTCTTCACTGATACCAGGGCCCATACGGACACTTTTCTCAATGGAATAGTTAGATACCATCGTGGCACCGACAACTGAAACCGCAATACCGAGGTGCGCAATAAGCATCCCTAACTGGCTACGACCCATTCTTGTCAGAGTAAAATTACCTTCTTTATCAGTCAGTAGATTATAAGCAGCTCGGAAAGTCGCTAAACAGATCCACGTTGCTGCCGTGATACCAAATGCAACCCAAAGGTTCATCTCATTACCGGCAATAAATGGTGTTGAGAAACCAACGATAGCAGCTACTATTGCTGGGATCATAAGTTGGCGTTTAATCTCACCCGCTTTAGATTTTTTCCAGCGAATGATTGGGCCAATACCCATAAAGCCAAACAATACTAAAACAATTGGTACAAACACAGCGTTGAAATATGGAGGTCCTACTGAAATTTTGCCCATACCTAATGCATCAATAAGCAATGGGTATAGCGTTCCGAGTAAAACTGTACCTGCAGCAACAGTTAATAAGACATTACATACAAGTAAGAATGTTTCTTTAGATTTCAATTCAAATCTTGCAGGGCTACTCATTTGACTAGCTCTTAATGCGAACAGCGTTAGCGAGCCGCCGACGGCGAGACCAAGTAATAGCAGGATAAACATCCCACGACTTGGATCTGCAGCAAATGAATGCACAGATGTTAGGACACCAGATCGAACAATAAAGGTACCTAATAAACTCAACGAGAAAGCAAAGATAGAAAGTAGTACTGTCCAGTTACGGAATGCGCCACGTTTTTCAGTCACGATAAGTGAATGCACTAACGCAGTACCTATCAGCCAAGGCATGAATGATGCATTTTCTACTGGATCCCAGAACCACCAACCGCCCCAACCTAGTTCGTAATATGCCCACCATGAACCTAGTGAGATACCACCTGTTAGGAATACCCAAGCAGCTAAAGTCCAAGGACGTGACCAACGAGCCCAAGCTGAATCTAAGCGACCACTCATAAGAGCAGCAACAGCAAATGCAAAGCTAACTGAGAAACCTACATAACCCAAATACAACATTGGAGGATGGAAAATTAAGCCAACGTCTTGCAACATTGGGTTTAAGTCACGACCTTCAAGCGGAATCGGGAAAATACGCTCAAAGGGACTTGAGGTAATGAGCATAAATAGTGAGAAGCCAACAATAATCATTGCTAATACAGCAAGAACTCGTGCGATAAAGACTTCTTCCATACCTTTACTGAATAAAGCTACAGATACTGCCCAGACAGATATTGAGAATACCCAGAAAAGGAGTGAACCTTCATGACCACCCCATACAGCTGCAATTTTGAAGAAAATTGGCAATTGTGAATTAGAGTGATGTGCGACGTAAGCCACAGAGAAGTCATCAACAGCGAAGCTGTAACCTAAGCTAATGACGGAAAGAGAGATAAAAAAGAACATACCGTAACAAATAGGCCAAGAATATCTTACTAGATATTGGTCCTTACGGGCTGCACCAATTAACGGCACGGTCATTAATAAGATAGCAAAAGCTAATCCGATAATGAGCGAGAAGTGTCCAAGTTCTGGGATCATGGGTATTCCTCAGTGTAATAAAAGTTGATCCGAAATTAATCAAACCAACGCATAACTAATATAATGCTATATAACAGCAAGATTAACATTAGCTAATACGAATTTTGTCATATTTTAGTATTTGCTGTTGTTTATGTCTGCTTATTTCGTGCAAAACTGGGTGACTTGTCTCATTCTCTAAAAAATAGAGATTAAAAACACCCAGTTATGAACTGTTGAGCTTATGACATAAATAGTTCAATTAAGTTTAGATTGATTTCTAAGATGGTGTTTAATCTGTGAACCAGTGCCCAACTATGAGGATTCTGACTCGGTTATAACGTATATTACTGTTCAATGAATCATCTTTACGTATAATCTAACCCTCAAGTTAGGCGGCAAATCCGCTTTATTCTTTCAGCAACCTAAAAGTGAAAATTGAAACAATGACCACATTTTGGATATTTATTGCGCTTGTCGTACTCATTAGTTTAGCACTAATCTGGATCCCACATTTTCGTCAGACAAGAATGTTATCTGCTGAAGAATCGGGCGTACGTAAGCAAACTAACCTTGAATTATTTAACGAACGTGCAGGCATCTTAGCCAAAGAACTTGAAGAAGGTTTACTTGATCAAGTTGAATTCGATGCACTAAAAAAAGAATTAGAGATCGGACTTCTTCAAGACATGAAGATGGCTGGAGATGATTCTTTAGATACGAAGTTACAAGCTAAAGGGATCTTATGGCCATCAATAATGACGGTTTGTATCCTCGGTATTTCAGGTTATTTCTACCAATCTCTTGGTGCATACCAAGAATTAGCGAACCCACCACAAGCTGCAGCGCCTCAACATGAAGGCATGAGTAATGAGCAGATAATGGCTCAGCGTGTACAAATGATGGAACAACAAGTTCAAGCAGAACCTGAAAATAGTCAAGCATGGTTTAGCTTAGGTCATGCTTATATTTCTGCAAATCAGTTTGATCATGCAGTAGCATCATTTGATAAAGTCATGGAGTTAGTCGGAACGGCAGCGGAGTTAATCGGCCCTAAAGCCACTGCAATGTATTACAAAAATGGCCAACAAATGAATCCACAGATTCAAGCCCTAGTTGACCAATCATTAGCATTAGACCCTAGCGACCCATCGACATTATTACTTGTCGGTATGGATGCATTCTTTACTGCAGATTACCAAGAAGCAATAACTGCTTGGCAAACTATTCTCGATAGTGAGCGTGCTGACGTCGATCGTACAGCGCTTATGAACGCAATCGAATCAGCTAACATGCGTCTACAAGCTGAAACGGGTGTGATGCCAAATGACAGTGCTCATAATCCAATGGCTTCTATTACTGAATCTGCAATAACGGCTAAAACCGTTAATGTTGAAATTGCTATCTCACCAGAATTAGCAGACAAAGTGAGCTCAACAGATATGGTGTTCATTTTTGCTCGCTCAACTCAAGGACCTAAAGTTCCTTTAGCTGCAACTAAGATTAGTGCAGGTAGCCTACCGGTTACAGTGACCCTTGATGACACGACCTCAATGGGTGGCGATGTGAAATTAAGTAGTGCTCAGAATGTCGAAATTATTGCAGTATTATCAAAACATGGCAGTGTGAAAGCACAAACTGGTGATTTGAAAGGCATTGTTGAATCAGTTGCAGTGGGTGAAGCAGCAACATTAGTGCTTGATACTATTGTTCAATAATTGATTAATAAATTGTGAACATAAAAAAACCGGCTGATTAGCCGGTTTTTTTTATTGAGTTTTCTAAATTACTTAGACATGAACTCAATCGCGTTTTGATAATCTTCATCTGTACAGTCAGTACACATTCCGCCTGGTGGCATAGCGCCTTTACCAGTTTTAACGGTAGAGACAAGTGTTTCTAAACCTTGAGCTAAACGAGGCTCCCATGCAGCGACATCATGTGATTTTGGTGCACCCGCAATTCCCATGCTGTGACATACTTGACACGCTTTGTTATAAACCGCTTCGCCATCTTGAGCGAAAACGTTAGTAGACAAAGTCAATGCAGCAACTGCAGTCAATGCTAATAATTTTTTCATGTTCATCGTTCCTAAATGCAAATAAATTCAGAGCTCAATGCCGCCTTTAAAAAGAAGACAGACTTATAAATCGTCATCAGATTACTACAAACTTCAATAAAACTCACCTTTTTGTGATAAGAATCTCACCTTAGACCTGAAATGAAGACAATAAACTTAGATTGAGTAATATATTAGAGAATCATGAAAAAGTTCACATAAGATGTATTTTATTGGAACCACTTCAAATACCTAGCACATAGATGAACTGAATGCTAAACCCCTAATTGTCTTTATGTTAATATTAAAATGTATTCTACCTCAACAGTAATAAAGAGGGCTAAGTGACAAATAAAAATCAACAGCCGACCTTAATTAAAGCGAATGAGTTAACGTGTATTCGTGAAGATCGCATTCTGTTTGACGAATTAAGTTTCGAGATTAATTCTGGAGATATTGTTCAGATAGAAGGTCCTAATGGCGCAGGCAAGACAAGCTTACTGCGGATCATTGCCGGTTTATCTAGACCTTATGCTGGTGAAGTACAATATATCGATACCGATATCACACAGTGTCGCGATGAATTCAATGAAGACTTACTTTACTTAGGGCACCTTGCAGGTGTTAAGAGTGAGTTAACAGCTAAAGAGAATCTTAACTTCAATTTAAGGTTAAGTGGTTATGATGGTTTCGATAGTTACGATATTCTTGCCAAAGTTAATCTTGGTGGTTTCGAAGATGCATTAGCTGGTCATTTGTCTGCAGGACAACACCGTAGAACTGCACTAGCAAGACTATGGCATACCAATTGCCGCATTTGGATTTTGGATGAACCCTTTACAGCCATAGATAAGAAAGGTGTTGAAGAGTTAGAAAATTTGTTTCTTCAGCACGCTAAAAATGGTGGATGTGTAATCATGACAACGCATCAAGATATGAGCATCATTTCTGATGATGTGCTTCGCAAGATCAAACTCGACTATCGCTTCGTATAAGGTACAACAATGAAAAGAGGCATAAGTTACACCCAGGCATTCATGACATTGTTGCAAAGAGATCTTAAAATTGCCATTAGACATCGTGGTGATATTTTTAACCCTTTGTTATTTTTTGTTTTAGTCGTTACCTTATTTCCATTAGGTATAGGCCCTGAACCACAAGTACTATCTAGGGTTGCACCAGGAATTATCTGGGTAGCTGCTTTACTGGCATCAATGCTGTCACTAGAGCGATTGTTTAAGGCTGATTTTAATGATGGTAGCCTCGAACAAATGTTATTAAGTCCACAGCCACTTGCTATCTTGGTCTTATCAAAAGTATTGGCACACTGGATTTTAACTGGTGTACCATTAATATTAGTCGCACCTTTATTAGCAGTGCTATTACATTTAGATGGCAATAGTTATGGTGCACTTATTTCAACCCTTGCGGTTGGAACACCCGTTTTATCGCTTTTAGGTGCAATTGGTGTCGCATTAACTGTTGGATTACGCAAAGGTGGTGTGCTACTTAGCTTACTTATTTTACCTTTGTATATACCGGTACTCATTTTCGCTACAAGTGCGATCGATGCTGCCGGAATGAATTTACCTTATACGGGTCAACTCGCTATTATTGGCGCTATGTTGGTCGGATCATTAATTATGGCACCATTTGCAATTGGTGCTTCATTACGAGTGAGTACAAACTAAATGTGGAAATGGCTACATTCATACGCTGACCCTGAGCGTGCATATAAATTATCAGGTACATTACTACCCTGGTTTGCTTGTTTAGCTATTGGGCTAATTGGTATAGGTACAACTTGGGGATTGGTTTTTGCCCCTATGGATTACCAGCAAGGTGATAGTTTTCGTATAATTTACGTTCATGTACCAGCAGCATCTATGTCAATGGCTGCATACATGGCAATGGCTTCAGCTTCTTTTGTTGGCATTGTCTGGCAGATTAAAGCGGCTGATTGGGCTGCAGCTGCCATCGCCCCAATTGGGGCAGTGATTACTTTTATTGCTTTATTTACTGGAGCCTCATGGGGGAAACCAATGTGGGGTACTTGGTGGGTTTGGGATGCTCGTCTAACATCAGAATTAGTTTTATTATTTTTATATCTAGGTGTTATTTCTCTTTACGCAGCATTTGAAGATAAAGTTTTGGCAGCTAGAGCAGCTGGCATACTGGCAATTGTTGGTGTAATTAATATTCCCATAATTAAATACTCTGTAGATTGGTGGAGTAGTTTACATCAGCCTGCAACGATTAAAATAACTGAAAAGTCTGCAATGACAGGCGACATGCTCTATCCATTATTAATGAATATCTTTGGTTTTGGCATGATGATTGGCGCTTTAACTTTAGTTCGATTCAGAGCTGAAATTCTTGCTCGAAATGGAATGCGTCCTTGGGTTAGAGAGTTAGCAAAACAAGAGGCAGCAAAATAATGCAATTTGATTCATTAGCAGATTTTTTCCATATGGGTGGCTATGCTTTTTATGTATGGCTATCTTATGGTGTTACATTCGGCAGTCTTGGTACTTTGATAATACTAAGCCTAAGACAAAAGAAATCTATTTTAGCTGAAGTAGCTAAAAAGATTGAACGTGAAGAACGTTTAAAAGAAACTAGGAGTACTAGATAGTGAATTCAAGACGTAAAAAAAGACTAACACTTGCCATAGCGTTAATCGTAGGTGTTGCAGGTATTGGTTCGTTACTAATATATGCGTTAAATTCTAACTTAAACCTATTCTATACTCCGTATGAAATTATCAACGGTAAACCTGACACTGGCGTTAAACCAGATGTAGGCCAGCGTATACGAGTTGGCGGAATGGTAACTTTGGGATCGATGGTACGTGATCCTGACAGTTTACATGTAGAATTTGCTATTCACGATATTCTTGGTGGTGAAATCATCGTAACTTTTGATGACTTACTTCCTGACTTATTTCGTGAAGGCCAAGGTATCGTTGCTCAGGGTGTTTTAATAAAACCAGGCGTCTTACAAGCAACTGAAGTACTAGCGAAGCATGATGAGAACTATATGCCTCCTGAAGTAGCCGAAGCGATGGGTCAATCCCATGAAAAGCTCGATTACTCTGAAAAAGCTGAAACTGAAGGCTACAAATACCAGTAATTAGAAATAGTTCATTAGAAGCCAATCGAGAGATTGGCTTTTTTTTGCCTATAAAAAATTTAAGCTAGTCTAACATAATATACTTTAACCCTATTACCGATTGAGCCAGGTAAGCCAGGTAAGCCAGGTAAGCCAGGTAAGCCAGGTAAGCCAGGTAAGCCAGGTAAGCCAGGTAAGCCAGGTAAGCCAGGTAAGCCAGGTAAGCCAGGTAAGCCAGGTAAGCCAGGTAAGCCAGGTAAGCCAGGTAAGCCAGGTAAGCCAGGTAAGCCAGGTAAGCCAGGTAAGCCAGGTAAGCCAGGTAAGCCAGGTAAGCCAGGTAAGCCAGGTAAGCCAGGTAAGCCAGGTAAGCCAGGTAAGCCAGGTAAGCCAGGTAAGCCAGGTAAGCCAGGTAAGCCAGGTAAGCCAGGTAAGCCAGGTAAGCCAGGTAAGCCAGGTAAGCCAGGTAAGCCAGGTAAGCCAGGTAAGCCAGGTAAGCCAGGTAAGCCAGGTAAGCCAGGTAAGCCAGGTAATTAAAGCGACAGCGAAGATTAAAGTAAAGCTAAATGATAATAGAATGAAGCAAAAAAAAGATATAAAAAAACCGAGCTAGGCTCGGTTTTTTTAAATGAGTAATAAATTACTCAGCGGCTTCTACTTCAACAGCTTCAGCAGCTTCAGGACGACCTACTAACTCGATGTAAGCCATAGGGGCTTTATCACCGGTACGTAAACCGCACTTTAGAATACGAGTGTAACCACCAGGACGTTCCTGGAAGCGTGGACCCAATTCTGTAAATAACTTACCTACAACTTCAGCGTCGCGGGTACGAGCAAAAGCTAAACGGCGATTTGCAACGCTGTCAACTTTAGCTAATGTTATTAGAGGCTCAACTACGCGGCGCAGTTCTTTCGCTTTAGCTACTGTAGTCTTGATTAACTCATGACTAACTAGTGAGCATGCCATGTTACGAAACATAGCTTGGCGATGACTGCTGTTGCGGTTTAGTTGACGACCACTCTTACGATGGCGCATGGACTAATCCTTATAATCTTTAATCAGTACTAACTAACCTGGGACTTATAGGTCGTCTGCTAAACTAGCTGGAGGCCAGTTTTCTAGACGCATACCTAAAGATAGTCCGCGAGACGCTAATACATCCTTAATTTCAGTAAGAGATTTCTTACCTAAATTAGGAGTCTTGAGCAACTCAACTTCAGTGCGTTGTACTAGATCTCCGATGTAATGAATCGCTTCAGCCTTCAAACAGTTGGCTGAACGTACAGTTAGCTCTAAATCGTCGACAGGACGCAACAGAATCGGATCGAACTCCGGTTTCTCTTCGACAACAGTCTGTTCAGTAACATCACGTAGGTCTACAAACGCATCTAGCTGTTCAGCTAAAATAGTTGCAGAACGACGAATTGCTTCCTCAGGATCGATAGTACCGTTTGTGGTCATATCAATAACGAGTTTATCTAAATCAGTACGTTGCTCTACACGAGCAGCTTCAACATTGTAAGCAATGCGAGCTACAGGTGAGAATGAAGCATCAACCAGTAAGCGACCGATTGGTCGATCGTCGTCTTCAGTTTGTGCACGAGCCGAAGCTGGTACATAACCGCGACCACGTTCAACACGGATACGCATACTGATATCATTGTTACCAGTCAAATGACAGATAACATGATCAGGATTCATAATGGTTACATCACCATCATGAGTGATATCTGCTGCAGTAACAGGGCCTGTGCCTGACTTACTTAATGTAAGTAAAGCTTCATCTTTACCCTCAATATTTACTGCTAAACCTTTAAGGTTAAGCAATATTTCAAGGATATCTTCTTGTACGCCTTCTTTGCTGCTGTACTCATGTAACACGCCGTCGATTTCGACTTCGGTTACTGCACAACCAGGCATAGACGACAATAAGATACGACGCAAAGCGTTGCCTAATGTGTGACCAAAACCACGTTCAAGTGGTTCTAGCGTAACCTTGGCACGAGTTGGGTTAACCTGCTCTATGTCAACGAGACGCGGTTTTAGAAATTCTGTAACAGAACCCTGCATTGTGTCCTCTCTTGTTTGTTAGCTTTACTTAGAGTAAAGCTCGACGATCAGCTGTTCGTTAATTTCCGCAGACAAATCGCTACGTTCTGGTAGACGCTTGAAAGCACCTTCCATTTTAGCGCCGTCGACTTCAACCCATGTAGGCTTCTCACGTTGGCCAGCCACTTCTAAAGACGCTTTGATACGTGCTTGAGTGCGTGACTTTTCACGGATGCTTACAACATCATTCGCAGACACTTTGAATGACGGAATGTTAACAACACGACCGTTAACCACAATAGATTTGTGGCTCACTAATTGACGTGATTCAGCACGAGTCGCACCGAAACCCATACGATAAACAACGTTATCTAAACGAGTTTCTAAAAGACCAAGTAGGTTTTCACCAGTGTTGCCTTTTAAACGTGCAGCTTCTTTGTAGTAGTTACGGAATTGCTTTTCTAACACACCGTACATACGACGAACTTTTTGTTTCTCGCGTAGCTGTGTGCCGTACTCTGATAAACGTGGCTTACGTGCGCCATGTTGACCAGGTGCAGCATCAAGCTTACACTTCGAATCGATTGCTCTCACACCGCTTTTTAGGAAAAGGTCTGTACCTTCTCTGCGGCTGAGCTTGAGCTTAGGACCCAAGTATCTTGCCATGATCTTTCTCCAACTATCCTATAAACGTAGTGTTATACACGACGTTTTTTAGGTGGGCGACAGCCATTATGAGGGATAGGTGTCACATCAGTAATGTTGGTAATTTTATAACCAACAGCGTTCAGCGCACGAATGGCTGACTCACGACCTGGACCTGGACCCTTCACGAAAACTTCAAGGTTTTTAACACCGTAGTCTTGAGCAGCAATACCTGCACGCTCAGCAGCAACCTGCGCAGCGAACGGAGTAGATTTACGTGAACCACGAAAACCTGAACCGCCTGAGGTAGCCCATGACAACGCATTACCTTGACGATCTGTAATGGTGACAATTGTGTTGTTGAAAGACGCATGGATATGAGCCATACCATCTGCAACCTGTTTACGTACGCGCTTACGCGGAGAACGTGACGGAACTTTAGCCATTTTGGTTTACCTTCCCGTTACTTTCTGATTGGTTTACGCGGACCTTTGCGCGTACGCGCATTAGTCTTAGTACGTTGCCCACGAAGGGGCAGGCTACGACGATGACGAAGGCCACGATAACAACCAAGATCCATAAGACGCTTGATGTTCATTGAAACCTCACGACGTAAATCACCCTCTACTGAGTATTTGGCAACTTCTTCGCGTAGTATATCTATTTGAGCTTCGCTCAATTCCTTGATCTTAGCATCTTCAGCAATTGAAGTAGCTGCGCAGATTGCTCTAGCGCGCGTACGTCCAATACCAAAAATTGCAGTCAATGCGATGACTGTGTGCTTTTGATCAGGAATGTTAATGCCAGCGATACGGGCCACTATGCACTCCTTAATATGTTAAAGGTCGACTGCGAAAAGCCCGAAAGGATACTCGACAGCCAACAAATTTGCAAACATTATTTGCTCAGTCCTATTAAGAACTGAGCAAATATCTTTTTTTAGCCTTGACGCTGTTTATGTTTTGGTTCAACACAAATCACACGTACAACGCCACTGCGCTTGACGATCTTACAATTACGACAGATCCTCTTCACGGAAGCTCGAACTTTCATTTCATCACTCCGTTAAAAACTATTAGCGACCAAAGCGATCTAAATTCGCTTTGTTAACTAGATTAGCTTTCTTCATCACAGACTCATACTGATGAGACATCATATGAGTCTGAACCTGAGCCATGAAGTCCATGATTACGACTACAATAATTAGTAGTGAAGTACCGCCAAAATAGAACTGTACTTTCCACGCAATTAACATGAACTCCGGAATTAAACAGATAAAGGTAATATAAATCGCACCCGCTAGGGTTAAACGAGTCATAACTTTATCAATGTAACGCGAAGTCTGTTCTCCAGGACGAATCCCAGGAATGAACGCACCACTTTTCTTCAAATTATCAGCTGTCTCACGTGGGTTAAATACCAACGCAGTATAGAAGAAACAGAAGAAAACGATAGCTGTTGCATACAATAATGAATACAGCGGTTGTCCAGGTGAAACAGCTAAGGCAAAATCGCTTAACCATGACATGGACTCATTTGCACCAAACCACTGAGCCAGTGTGCCTGGGAACAAAATAATGCTGGATGCAAAAATTGGAGGAATCACACCTGCCATGTTCACTTTAAGTGGTAAATGTGTGCTTTGCGCTGCGAAGACCTTACGGCCTTGTTGACGTTTAGCATAGTTAACGACGATACGACGTTGACCACGTTCAACAAATACTACTAAGTAAGTGACTGCAAATACGACTACTGCTAATAACAACAGAACCAGTACATTCAAATCACCTTGACGAGCCTGTTCAGCCGTTTGGCCGATAGCAGATGGTAAACCAGCAACAATACCTGCGAAAATTAATATCGAGATACCATTGCCAATACCACGCTCAGTAATTTGTTCACCTAGCCACATAAGGAACATTGTTCCTGTCACTAAACTTACAACTGCAACAAAGTAAAAACCAAAACCTACATTGACCACGAGGCCAGGTACTAGGCTTGGTAACCCTGTTGCTATACCGATTGCTTGGAGCGTACCCAACACTAACGTACCGTATCTAGTATACTGACTGATTTTTTTCCTTCCTGACTCGCCTTCTTTTTTCAATTCAGCAAGTGCAGGATGAACCACAGTCAGTAACTGCATGATAATAGAGGCCGAAATATACGGCATAATACCTAATGCAAAGATAGAGGCACGCTCTAAAGCACCACCCGAGAACATGTTAAACATGCCTAGGATGGTATCTTTTTGTTGAGCAAACAGATCTGCTAACACAGCTGCGTCAATACCAGGAATCGGTACAAACGAACCGGCCCTAAAGACGATAATCGCACCAATCACGAACAGGAGACGGGTTTTCAATTCAGATAAACCGCCTTTCGCGCTTTTTAAATCAAGTCCTGGTTTTGCCATCGACGTATTATTCCTCGATCTTGCCACCGGCAGCTTCAATAGCTGCACGTGCACCTTTGGTTACCTTTAGACCTTTAACAGTCACAGGGCGTTCAATGGTACCTGAAAGAACGATTTTCGCAAACTGTATGTTGCGAGTAATAACGTTCGCATCTTTCAGAGCGTTAAGGTCGATAACATCACCGTTAACTTTTGCTAGTTCGAGTAAACGAACTTCAGCTGAGACCAAAGCTTTGCGCGAGGTAAAACCGAATTTAGGTAAACGAATTTTAAGAGGCATTTGACCACCCTCAAAACCGATACGCACACCGCCGCCAGAACGAGACTTTTGTCCCTTATGACCACGACCTGCAGTTTTACCCAAACCAGAACCAATACCACGACCTACACGCTTAGGTGCAGACTTAGAGCCTGCAGCTGGAGATAGAGTATTTAAACGCATAATTAATCCTCCACCCTTACCATGTAGTAAACTTTATTAACCATACCGCGAACAGAAGGAGTATCTTCAAGTTCAACAGTGTGGCCAATACGTCTTAGGCCTAAGCCTAATAAACAGGCACGGTGTTTTGGTAAACGACCAATTCCACTCTTTGTCTGTGTTACTTTAAACGTTTTAGTAGCCATGGTGCATTAACCTCGAATTTCATCAACATTAAGGCCACGCTTTGCTGCAATTTGTGCTGGTGACTTCATGTGCACCAACGCATCTACAGTTGCGCGAACGATGTTGATCGGGTTAGTAGAACCGTATGCTTTTGACAGAACGTTATGAACGCCTGCTACTTCCAATACGGCACGCATTGCGCCACCGGCAATAATACCGGTACCTTCCGATGCTGGTTGCATGTATACACGCGAACCAGTGTGGCGACCTTTAACAGGATGATGCAGTGTACCTGCATTCAACTGTACAGTTACCATGTTACGGCGGGCTTTTTCCATTGCTTTTTGAATAGCAGCTGGAACTTCGCGCGCTTTACCATAGCCATAGCCAATCTTACCGTTACCATCACCTACCACTGTTAGTGCGGTGAAGCTAAAGATACGACCACCTTTAACTACTTTAGAAACACGATTAACTGCAATCAATTTCTCTTGCAAATCGTCTTTCTGCTGAGCATCTAATTTAGCCATTTATAACCCCTTAGAATTTCAGGCCAGCTTCACGAGCTGCGTCAGCTAATGCTGCTACGCGTCCGTGATACTTGAAACCAGAACGGTCGAATGCAACCGAAGTTACACCTTTTTCGATCGCGCGTTCTGCAACAGTTTTACCTACTGCTTTCGCTGCGTCTACGTTACCGGTACTCTTTAGTAGTTCTTTAACCGCTTTTTCCACGGTTGAAGCAACTGCCAACACCTGAGCTTCAGGATTAATTACCTGAGCGTAAATGTGACGCGGTGTACGATGTACAACCAGACGATTAACGCCCAGCTCTTGGATCTTCTTACGGGCGCGAGTAGCGCGGCGTAAGCGAGATGTTTTCTTATCCATATCGCGTTACCTACTTCTTCTTAGCCTCTTTACGGCGTACTTGCTCGTCTGCATAACGAACACCTTTGCCTTTGTAAGGCTCTGGTGGACGATAGCTACGAATTTCAGCAGCAACCTGACCAATTAACTGTTTATCAACGCCCGAAAGGACGATCTCAGTTTGGCTAGGGCACTCTGCAGTAACACCGGCGGGAAGTTTGTGAACCAAAGGATGAGAGAAACCTAAAGTAAGGTCAATGTTACTACCAGCTGCTTTAGCACGGTAACCAACACCAATTAACTTTAATTTCTTAACGAATCCTTCAGTAACACCAACAACCATGTTGTTTACTAGTGCACGAGCTGTACCTGCTTGAGCCCAAGCGTTAGAAACGCCTTCAACTGGGCCAAAGGTTAGTACGCCGTTGTCTAGAACAACACTTACCGCTTTGTTGATTTCTCGAGTCAGACTACCTTTAGTACCTTTTACAGTAATAGTCTGTTCGTTTAAGGTCACCTCTACGCCGGTAGGAATAGACACTGGTGCTTTTGCGACACGTGACATACCTAGCTCCTTACGCTACGTAGCAGATAACCTCGCCACCCATGCCTGTTAGGCGGGCAGTACGATCGGTCATCAAGCCTTTAGAAGTGGACACAATTGCGACACCCAGTCCGCCCATCACCTTTGGAAGTTCGTTTTTACCTTTGTAAATACGAAGACCAGGACGACTTACGCGCTGGATAGTCTCAACGACTGGATTGCCTTGGAAATACTTTAAAGTGATTTCTAATTCAGGCTTGGCTTCTTCTGCTACGGCGTAGTCAGTAATATAACCTTCGTCTTTAAGTAATTTCGCTATTGCTACTTTTAACTTAGCTGAAGGCATCGTAACTGATACTTTGTTAGCAGCTTGGCCGTTACGAATACGTGTTAACATATCCGCAATAGGATCTTGCATGCTCATATTAGCTTACTCCGTGACAAGTGCTTACCAGCTGGCCTTACGCAGACCAGGAACTTCGCCACGCATAGTAGCTTCACGTAATTTAATACGGCTAAGGCCGAATTTACGTAAAAAACCATGTGGACGACCAGTTTGATTACAACGGTTGCGTTGACGCGCAGCGCTAGAATCACGAGGTAGAGCTTGTAACTTAAGAACAGCTTCCCAACGGTCTTCGTCAGAAGTCGCTGGTGCGCTGATAATAGCCTTAAGTGCTAAACGCTTTTCAGCATATTTAGCTACGAGCTGTGCACGTTTTGCTTCACGTGCTTTCATAGATGATTTTGCCATTATGCTACCCTTATTTCTTGAATGGGAAGTTAAATGCGTCTAACAAAGCACGACCTTCTTCATCATTCTTCGCAGTAGTAGTGATAACAATATCCATACCACGAATTTTATCGATTTTATCGTAATCGATTTCTGGGAAGATGATTTGCTCACGCACACCCATTGCGTAGTTACCACGACCGTCAAACGCTTTTGCGCTTAGGCCACGGAAGTCACGAATACGTGGGATTGCAATGTCAACTAAACGCTCTAAAAATTCCCACATACGCTCACCGCGCAGTGTAACTTTACAGCCAATAGGGTAGCCTTCACGGATTTTAAAACCAGCAACTGATTTTCGAGCAACAGTTACAACTGGTTTTTGACCAGCGATTGCAGTCATGTCACGAAGCGCGTGCTCCATAACTTTTTTGTCTGCAATTGCTTCGCCTACACCCATATTAAGGGTGATTTTTTCAATCCGAGGGACTTGCATGACACTGCTGTATTCAAACTTTTTAGAAAGTTCTGCAATAACAGTCTCTTGATATTTATCATGCAGTTTCGCCATCGTTTACTCCGTTTACTTAATGAGTTCACTATTCGATTTGAAGAAACGAACTTTTTTGCCGTCTTCTAATCGGAAACCAACACGATCTGCCTTGCCTGTGGCTTGGTTAAAGATCGCTACGTTTGATGCTTGCATCGCTGCTTCTTTCTCTATTACACCACCAGTTACGCCCAATTGTGGGTTTGGCTTTTGGTGTTTTTTAACGAGATTGATGCCTTCAACAATCAACTTACCAGTAGGTAGGACTTGAGAAACTTTTGCACGTTTACCCTTGTCTTTACCTGCTAATACAATTACTTCGTCTTGACGACGGATTTTAGCTGCCATTTTGAAGCTCCTTACAGTACTTCAGGTGCCAGAGAGACGATTTTCATAAACTGCTCATTGCGCAATTCACGTGTCACTGGGCCAAAAATACGAGTACCAATCGGTGCAAGGTTTGCGTTAAGCAAAACTGCTGCATTCCGATCGAAGCGAATGACAGAACCATCTGGACGACGTACGCCTTTCTTAGTACGGACTACCACCGCGTTATATACATCACCTTTCTTCGCTTTAGCGCGAGGAATAGCTTCTTTAACAGAAACTTTAATGACGTCGCCGATACCGGCATAACGACGATGAGAGCCACCCAAGACCTTAATACACTGAACTCTACGAGCGCCACTATTACACGCGACGTCTAGAGTCGATTGCATTTGGATCATTTTAAGTGCTCCGCTATCGTTACTACAAAATCCCGACATTGGGATAATACTTGTCCATTTAATAAACAATCTTATTAATTCTGAAGTGAATCAGAAGCAAATTCAATTTGTTCAAAAACGGGGCGCAAGTATAACACCGTTATTTCGGATTTCATAGTATAAAAAAACAAACGGCCCCAAGCATTGGAGCCGTTTACTATAACCTAATGAAACTTAGGCTTTTGTTACTACTTCAGCTAATGTCCAAGACTTAGTCTTAGAAAGAGGACGACATTGACTAATAGTCACTACGTCACCTTCGTTACACTGATTAGTTTCGTCATGTGCATGGATCTTAGTTGTACGCTTAATGTACTTCCCATAAATGGGATGTTTCACTTGGCGTGATATAGCAACTGTAATAGACTTGTCCATTTTGTTGCTAAGAACTCGACCTTGCAAAGTACGGGTAGTATCAGACATTACGCACCTGCCTTAGAAGTAATAATGGTCTTAACGCGTGCAATGTTACGACGCACTATTTTCAATTGATTCGTTTGAGTCAATTGACCAGTAGCGTGTTGCATACGCAGGTTAAACTGCTCACGCAGCAGACCAAGTAGTTCAGCGTTAAGTTCTTCAACGCTCTTTTCTCTTAGTTCGCTCGCTTTCATTACATCACCGTCTTAGTTACGAAGGTAGTCTTTATAGGAAGCTTAGAAGAAGCTAAAGCAAACGCTTCACGCGCTAACTCTTCAGAAACTCCATCCATCTCATAAAGAACCTTACCAGGTTGAATCTGACATACCCAGTATTCAACGTTACCTTTACCTTTACCCATACGCACTTCAAGAGGCTTAGAGGTAATTGGCTTGTCAGGGAAAACTCGAATCCAAATTTGTCCTTGACGTTTAATGTGACGTGTCATGGCACGACGTGCAGATTCAATTTGACGAGCTGTTAATCGACCACGGCCGACAGCTTTCAAACCGAAAGTACCAAAGCTTACTTCAGTACCGTTCGCTAGACCGCGGTTACGGCCTTTGAACATCTTGCGAAACTTCATACGTTTAGGTTGCAGCATATAAGTTTCTCCTATTTACCACGAGGCTTGCGCTTAGGCTGCTGCTTCGGCTCTTCTAATGCTACGATGGTACCGTCTAGAACTTCACCTTTGAAGATCCAAACTTTAACACCAATCACACCATATTGCGTGTGACTTTCAGCTGTAGAATAGTCGATATCAGCACGTAGAGTATGTAGAGGTACACGACCTTCACGATACCACTCAGAACGTGCGATTTCAGCTCCGCCTAGACGGCCGCTCACTTCAACTTTGATACCTTGAGCACCAATGCGCATTGCGTTTTGAACTGCGCGCTTCATAGCGCGACGGAACATAACACGACGTTCTAATTGCTGTGCAATACTGTCAGCAACTAACTTTGCGTCTAACTCAGGCTTACGGATCTCAGCGATGTTGATTTGAGCAGTAGTGCCTGTAATTTTAGATACATATGCACGTAATACTTCAACGTCTTCACCTTTCTTACCAATCACAACACCTGGACGGGCAGTGTGAATAGTAACGCGGATGCTCTTCGCAGGACGCTCGATAACGATTTTAGATACTGAAGCAGCCTTCAATTTCTCAGAGAGATATTGACGAACTTCCCAGTCGCTGTTCAGATTACTTGCGTAGTCTGACTTATCGGCGTACCAAGTAGAGATCCAAGGCTTCGTGATACCCAAACGGATACCATTAGGATGTACTTTCTGTCCCATTGCTCTTTTCTCCTAGCGATCTGATACAACCACAGTAATGTGGCTGGTACGCTTCATGATACGATCAGCGCGGCCTTTGGCACGAGGCATGATGCGCTTCATAGTTGGTGCTTCGTCAACAAAGACTTGTCCAACTTTAAGCTCATCGATATCTGCACCTTCGTTGTGTTCGGCGTTTGCGATAGCTGAATCTAGTACTTTCTTAACCAGTACGGCGGCTTTCTTAGGGCTGAAGGTCAAAATCTCAAGAGCCTTAGAAACAGGCAACCCGCGAATTTGATCAGCAACTAGACGGGCCTTCTGCGCAGACGTACGGGCAAAACGATGTTTAGCTAAAACTTCCATCTTATGTCTCCCGTATTAACGCTTCTTCGCTTTCTTATCTGCAGCGTGGCCGCGATAAGTGCGAGTTGGTGAAAATTCACCAAGCTTATGACCGATCATTTCGTCAGTTACGAACACAGGTACGTGCTGACGACCATTATGGACAGCGATGGTCAACCCAATCATATTTGGGATGATCATTGAGCGGCGAGACCAAGTTTTAATTGGCTTTTTATCTCCCGCTTCCATCGCTTTCTCTACCTTCTTCAGCAAGTGCAGGTCAATGAAAGGACCTTTCTTGAGAGAACGTGGCATGGGCGAATCCTCTTAACTATTTATTACGACGACGTACAATGTACTTGTCGGTGAGCTTATTACTACGAGTTTTATAACCCTTAGTTGGCACACCCCATGGACTAACTGGATGGCGTCCACCAGAAGTACGGCCTTCACCACCACCGTGTGGATGGTCTACCGGGTTCATTGCAACACCACGCACTGTAGGGCGTACGCCTCTCCAGCGTTTAGCACCTGCTTTACCTAGACGGCGTAGCATGTGCTCGGCATTACCAACTTCACCGAATGTTGCACGACAATCAACAGGCACTTTGCGCATTTCGCCAGAGCGAAGACGTAAAGTTGCATATTGGTTATCACGAGCAACAACTTGAACGTAAGCACCAGCTGAACGCGCGATTTGAGCACCTTTACCAGGTTTCATTTCTACTGCGTGCACAACACTACCCACTGGGATGTTGCGAAGCGGCATTGCGTTACCAGTCTTGATGTCAGCATCCAAACCAGATTGGATTGCATCACCAGCTTTCATGCCTTTAGCAGCAAGAATGTAGCGACGCTCACCATCTGCGTACAATACTAACGCGATGTTAGCTGTACGGTTTGGATCATATTCCAGACGTTCAATTTTTGCAGGGATACCGTCTTTATTGCGTTTAAAGTCAATAATACGGTAATGCTGCTTGTGTCCACCACCAACGTGGCGAACAGTGATGCGACCCGTATTGTTACGGCCACCACTTTTAGATTTCTTAGCCAACAGGCCTGCAAAAGGTTTCCCTTTATGCAAGTCGCTGTTCACCACTTTAACAACGTGGCGACGACCTGGAGAGGTTGGCTTACACTTAATAACTGCCATGATAATTCTCCTTTGCTTACTCTGCGCCACCGACGAAATCGATGTCAGCACCAGCAGCTAAAGTTACATAGGCTTTTTTCCAATCGCTACGACGACCTACACGGCCACCGGTACGCTTAGTTTTGCCTTTGTTTACCAAAGTGCGAACACTATCAACTTCAACTTCGAAAAGTTTCGCTACAGCAGCTTTAATCTCTGCTTTAGTCGCATCGATTGCTACGCGGAAAACTACAGTGTTGTTTTTCTCAGCTAGCACAGTACTCTTTTCAGATACATGCGGAGCTAGAATAACTTTTAGCAAACGTTCTTCGGTGATCATGCTAGCATCTCCTCGATTTGCTTCACTGCATCAGCAGTAACAAGAACAGTGTTAAACGCGATTAGACTAACTGGGTCAAGACCCGCTACGTCACGTACGTCAACCTTGTATAAGTTGCGAGCTGCTAAGAATAAATTCTCATCAACTTCTGCAGTAACAATTAGAACGTCTTCTAGTTGCATTTCTTTTAGTTTAGCTTTCAGCTCTTTAGTTTTAGGAGCTTCAACACCAAAAGATTCAACAACGATTAAACGCTCTTGACGTACCAATTCAGAAAGAATGCTCTTTAGAGCACCACGGTACATCTTTTTGTTAACTTTTTGGCTGTGATCTTGTGTTTTAGCAGCGAATGTTACGCCACCGCCACGCCAGATCGGGCCTTTAACACTACCGGCACGAGCTCGGCCTGTGCCTTTCTGGCGCCAAGGCTTTTTGCCTGAGCCAGTTACTTCCGCACGAGTCTGTTGAGCACGAGTGCCCTGACGCGCGTTTGCAGCGTAAGCTACAACTACCTGATGAACCAATGCCTCGTTAAAGTCACGGCCGAAGGTAGTTTCGGAAACTTCAAGAGCGCTTTGCGCGTCTTTCAATACCAATTCCATTACTATCTCCTCAGACCTATGCTTTAACGGCTGGCTTGATAATCAAGTCACCATTGGTAGCGCCAGGAACAGCACCTTTTACCAATAACAAGTTACGCTCTACATCTACACGTACAACGTCTAGATTTTGAGTAGTTACTTGCTCGGCACCCATGTGGCCTGACATTTTCTTACCTTTGAAAACGCGACCAGGTGTCTGGTTTTGACCAATAGAACCATTAGATCTATGAGCCAAAGAGTTACCATGTGTCATATCTTGAGCATGGAAGTTCCAGCGCTTAATACCGCCTTGGAAACCCTTACCTTTTGATTGACCAGTAACATCAACTTTTGCTGTATCTGCGAAGATATCAACATTAAGTTCAGCACCAACTTCAATGCCTTCACCGTCATCATCTGCCAAACGCAATTCCCATAAACCTCGACCGGCTTGAACGCCGCTCTTAGCAAAATGGCCTGCTTCTGGCTTAGTGATGCGGTTGGCTTTTTTGGTACCAGTAGTTACTTGAAGAGCACGGTATCCGTCAGTTTCTAAAGTTTTCACTTGAGTAACTCGGTTACCAGCAATTTCAATTACTGTTACAGGGATTGAAGCGCCATCTTCTGTGAAGATGCGAGTCATACCCACTTTACGACCAATAAGACCGATAGCCATCTTTCAAACCTCTTCTAAGGATCTCAATTAACCTAAGCTAATCTGAACGTCGACACCAGCTGCAAGATCTAAACGCATTAATGCGTCTACAGTCTTTTCAGTTGGCTCTACGATGTCAACTAAGCGCTTGTGAGTACGAATTTCGTACTGATCACGTGCGTCTTTGTTGACGTGCGGAGAAGTCAAAATGGTATAACGTTCTTTACGCGTAGGTAGTGGAATTGGTCCACGTACCTGAGCGCCTGTACGCTTAGCAGTTTCAACGATTTCCGCTGTTGATTGATCGATCAAACGATGATCAAACCCTTTCAAGCGGATACGGATTCTTTGGTTCTGCATTGACCAGAGCTCCTAAAATGCACACATAAAAAATCACCCTCTAGCTTCTTCCCAATGGAAAAGCAGAGCGAGATGATTTAACCGTAGACTCCCAATCGGAGTCAATTATGAAAATGAATAATCCAAATGATTAAACATTATATTACACTGTCTAGGACAGCGAAGGGCAATTATACAGATCTTCTTTAAGAGATCAACCCTTACGAACAAAAACTCTTCTATTTAGTAGTTATGTTCAAGGCGGTGGATTCTACATACTTAAAAACAAAAAGCAATAGAAACAAAAAAGGAAGCCGAAGCTTCCTTTTTAAAGTGTTAACTAAAGCGGCTATTAAGCAACGATTTTAGCTACAACACCAGCACCAACAGTACGACCACCTTCACGGATAGCGAAACGTAAACCGTCATCCATTGCGATTGGGTAGATTAGTGTAACAACCATTTTGATGTTATCACCAGGCATTACCATTTCTACGCCTTCAGGAAGCTCGATTGTTCCAGTTACGTCCGTTGTACGGAAGTAAAACTGTGGACGGTAGCCTTTGAAGAATGGAGTGTGACGTCCGCCTTCTTCTTTCGAAAGTACGTATACTTCTGATTCGAAAGTTGTATGCGGAGTGATTGTTCCTGGCTTAGCAAGAACTTGACCACGTTCAACATCTTCACGCTTGATACCACGTAGAAGAACACCACAGTTCTCGCCAGCACGACCTTCGTCAAGAAGCTTACGGAACATTTCAACACCAGTACAAGTAGACTTAGTTGTGTCTTTAACACCAACGATTTCTACTTCGTCACCTACTGTAATGATACCGCGCTCTACACGACCAGTAACAACAGTACCACGACCTGAAATTGAGAATACATCTTCAATAGGAAGTAGGAATGGCTTATCGATATCACGCTCTGGCTCTGGGATATAAGTATCTAGAGCTTCAGCTAGTTCAAGAACTTTAGCTTCCCAATCAGCTTCGCCTTCAAGGGCTTTAAGCGCTGAACCTTGGATAACTGGTAAGTCATCACCTGGGAAGTCATATTCTGAAAGAAGTTCACGAACTTCCATTTCTACTAATTCAAGTAGTTCTTCATCGTCAACCATGTCACATTTGTTCATGAATACGATGATGAAAGGTACGCCAACCTGACGTGAAAGCAAGATGTGCTCACGTGTTTGTGGCATAGGACCATCTGTAGCAGCAACTACTAAGATAGCGCCATCCATTTGAGCAGCACCAGTAATCATGTTTTTAACATAATCGGCGTGACCAGGACAATCTACGTGTGCGTAGTGACGGATAGGTGTGTCATATTCGATGTGAGAAGTATTAATTGTAATACCGCGCTCACGCTCTTCAGGAGCGTTATCGATTTGTGCGAAGTCACGAACGTCGCCACCGTATGTTTTTGCCAATACTGCTGAGATTGCTGCAGTTAAAGTAGTTTTACCATGGTCGACGTGACCAATTGTACCCACGTTTACATGTGGTTTATTACGTTCAAATTTTTCTTTAGCCACGATATATTCCTTTCTTTTCAGAAGTGCTCGATTACGAGCTATATAACAGTTAGTTAGTTACGTATTTAATTAATTAAGTACGTGATTCAATAATCGCATTTGCAATGTTTGATGGCGCTGCATCGTACTTCAAAAACTCCATAGAGTAAGAAGCGCGACCTTGAGTTGCACTACGCAAGTCAGTAGCATAACCAAACATTTCAGAAAGCGGAACAATAGCATGGATAATTTTTACACCACCCAGCCCATCGTCCATACCTTCAATAACACCACGACGGCGGTTTAAATCACCCACTACATCGCCCATGTTATTTTCAGGTGTGGTAATTTCCACTTTCATTGTAGGTTCTAGTAACACAGGGTTTGCTTCGAGAGCACCCTTTTTGAAGCCCATTGAACCTGCAATCTTGAAAGCCATCTCATTTGAATCGACATCATGGAATGAGCCGTCAAATAAAGTCACTTTCACATCAAGCATTGGATATCCGGCTAAAACACCGTTATTCATTTGCTCCTGAATACCTTTGTCAACGGATGGGATGAATTCACGTGGAACAGCACCTCCAACGATTTCGTTAACGAACTCGTAGCCAGTACCTTCTTCTGAAGGTTCAACTTTCAGCCAAACATGACCATATTGACCACGTCCACCTGATTGGCGTACGAATTTACCTTCCACTTTAACTGCAGAGCGAATTGATTCACGATAGGAAACCTGAGGTTTACCTACGTTACATTCAACATTAAATTCGCGACGCATTCGGTCAACGATAATATCTAAATGTAATTCACCCATTCCAGAAATCAATGTCTGAGCTGATTCTTCATCAGTTTCCACTTTAAAAGAAGGATCTTCAGCTGCAAGTTTTTGCAGTGCAATCCCCATTTTATCCTGGTCTGCTTGAGAACGAGGCTCAACGGCAATAGTAATTACTGGTTCTGGAAACTCCATGCGTTCTAGAATCACTTTGTGATCGTTTGCGCAAAGAGTATCGCCTGTTGTCACATCTTTTAAACCAATAGCCGCGGCAATATCTCCCGCACGAACTTCTTTCAGCTCTGTACGGTCATTTGCATGCATTTGTACGATACGGCCAACTCGTTCACGTTTTCCTTTTACAGAATTATAAACTGCTGAACCGGTCTCTAATACGCCTGAATATACGCGAATAAAAGTTAATGTCCCAACAAATGGATCAGTCGCAATTTTGAACGCTAATGCAGCAAATGGTGCATTATCGTCAGATGGTCTTTCAACTTCTTTTTCGTTCTCGTCAATCCCTTTAATTGCAGGGACCTCAGTAGGAGCCGGTAAGTAATCTACTACACCATCTAAAACAGCTTGAACACCTTTGTTCTTGAATGCAGAACCACAAGTTGCCAATACTATTTCGTTATTAATTGTACGCTGACGCAATGCTAACTTAATCTCTGTTTCTGAAAGCACACCTTCTTCAAGGTATTTTTCCATCAATTCATCAGAGGCTTCAGCTGCACTTTCCACTAGATACTCATGCATCTCTTCTGCTTTAGCGAGAAGATCTGCAGGAATTTCTTCATAAGAGAAAGTCGTACCTTGGTCTTCTTCAGACCAATTAATCGCTTTCATCTTAATTAAATCAATAACCCCTTTAAAGTCTTCCTCGGCACCAATATTCAATTGAATAGGAACACAAGTCGCACCTAAGCGGTTACGGATTTGGTCGATGACACTATCGAAGTCAGCACCAGCACGATCCATTTTATTAACGAATACCATGCGCGGCACTTGATACTTATCAGCTTGACGCCAAACAGTCTCAGATTGAGGTTCGACACCTGATGCACCGCAGAATACAACAACTGCGCCATCAAGTACTCGAAGCGATCGCTCTACTTCAATAGTAAAGTCAACATGACCAGGGGTATCGATGATATTAATACGATGTTCGGCGAATTGAGCCTCCATACCACGCCAGAATGTGGTTACAGCAGCAGATGTGATAGTAATACCACGCTCTTGCTCTTGTACCATCCAGTCTGTGGTAGCGGCGCCGTCATGCACCTCACCGATTTTATGAGACAAACCGGTATAGAACAGAACACGTTCTGTTGTGGTAGTTTTACCTGCATCCACATGAGCGACAATACCGATATTACGATAACGCTCAATTGGGGTTATACGAGCCACTATTTATACCCTCACCTAAAGCTAGATAGCTTTAGAAAATATCAACAATATGGAGTGGGCTAACGCCCACTCCATCAAATTACCAACGGTAATGAGCAAAGGCTTTGTTAGCTTCAGCCATGCGATGCACGTCTTCACGCTTCTTAACAGCAGTACCTTTGTTATCAGATGCGTCTAGCATTTCACCAGCTAGACGTAGAGCCATAGATTTTTCACCACGCTTGCGAGCAGCTTCAACTAACCAGCGCATCGCTAGTGCGTTACGACGCACTGGACGAACTTCACATGGTACTTGATAAGTAGAACCACCAACGCGACGAGATTTAACTTCGACTGATGGGCGAACATTATCAAGTGCTGCTTCAAGGATGCTTAAATGTTCTTCGCTTTTCTTTTCAGCGACAACATCTAGTGCCTTGTAGATAATTCTTTCTGCAGTTGACTTTTTACCGTCAACCATAATGACGTTGATGAACTTAGCCAACAACTCACTTTTAAACTTTGGATCTGGTAGGATTTTACGTTGTCCTACAACGCGACGTCTTGGCATAATATTTCTCCGTATGCTTCAGGTACTTCCAAAACTGGAATGTTTTAACTAGCTTGGCCTTACTTAAACGGACAAGTTACGACTTAGGACGCTTAGCACCGTACTTAGAACGGCCGTTGCGACGAGCACTTACGCCAGCACAATCTAATGCACCGCGAATAGTGTGGTAACGCACACCAGGTAGATCTTTAACACGACCACCACGGATTAGAATTACACTATGTTCCTGCAAGTTGTGACCTTCACCACCGATGTACGAAGTAACTTCGAAACCGTTAGTTAAGCGAACACGAGCTACTTTACGTAGTGCAGAGTTAGGTTTTTTTGGTGTAGTTGTATATACGCGAGTACAAACACCACGTTTTTGTGGACACGCTTCCAACGCAGGCACATTAGTCTTATCGACTTTTGGCGCGCGTGGCTTACGTACCAACTGGTTTACAGTTGCCATGTATAGCTCCGTTTAGTTGAAAAAATCTCAACAAGTTTGTGTGAAAAATCTATATCCCACTATGATGGGACGCGAAAGTTTAGAAAGGTAATGACCATCTGTCAAGAAATAGACAACTTTTCATGCAATTTCCAATAAAAAAGGCGCCAAAGGCGCCTTTTTTTAACATAACGTTTACTTTAGTCAGCGCTTCCGGCCAAATTCAGTAAGTCAGCTAAGTTCTTTTCTGCTTCGCTTGCAGTGATTACTGGTGCTTCTGCTTTATCAGACTTAACGTTCGCACGAGCTTCATTACGAGCCGTGTGATAAGCATAACCGGTACCAGCTGGGATTAGACGACCAACAATTACGTTTTCCTTAAGACCACGTAATGGATCGCTCTTACCGCCAACAGCAGCCTCGGTTAGTACACGAGTAGTTTCCTGGAACGATGCCGCTGAGATGAATGATTCAGTAGCCAAAGATGCTTTGGTAATACCTAATAATTCACGCTCAAACTTCGCAGGTGTTTTGCCTTGTGCTTCAAGTTCACGGTTAGCGATCTTAACACGGGCTACTTCAGCTTGTTCACCGACTAAGAAATCAGTATCACCAGCATCTGTAATTAAGCACTTACGTAGCATTTGGCGAATAATCACCTCAATGTGCTTATCATTGATTTTAACGCCCTGTAGACGGTATACGTCTTGAACTTCATCAACAATGTAGTTAGCAACATTATGAATACCACGTAAACGCAGGATGTCATGCGCAGCTTCTGGGCCGTCAGCAATAACTTCACCACGTTCAACTTTTTCACCTTCGAACACGTTCAGGTTACGCCATTTAGGGATCATTTCTTCGTAATGTTCACTACCATCAGCTGGGCTGATGACTAGACGTACTTTACCTTTGGTTTCTTTACCAAATGAGATTGTACCCGAGATTTCAGCAAGGATAGCAGGCTCTTTCGGCTTACGTGCTTCGAACAAGTCAGCAACACGTGGTAGACCACCGGTAATATCGCGAGTTTTAGACGATTCTTGAGGAATACGTGCTAAAGCGTCACCAACGTTGATTTGCGCATCATCGTCTTTTGAAACAATCGCATTACCTGGTAAGAAGTATTGCGCAGGTACTTCAGTACCTGGAATCATAAGGTCGTTGCCATCTTTGTCGATTAGACGGATAGCAGGTCGCATTTCTTTACCTGCTGTACCACGGGCACTTGGGTCAAGAACAACAATTGAAGAAAGACCAGTTAGATCATCTGTTTGACGCGTCATAGTGACGCCTTCAACCATTTCAACGAACTTAACAGTACCAGCAACTTCAGAAATAATTGGGTGAGTATGTGGATCCCAGTTCGCAATGATTGCGCCTGCTGTCACTTCACTATCTTCCAACGCTTCTAGCACGGTACCGTAAGGTACTCTGTAACGTTCTTTCTCACGACCAAGTTCGTCAATAATTGCCAGTTCAGATGAACGAGAAACAATAACCAACTTACCCTCAATATTACTAACGTGTTTAGCGTTATGTAACTTAAGAGTACCTGAGTTCTTAATTTGAACATTGTTTGCAGCTGAATCACGCGATGCTGCACCACCAATGTGGAAGGTACGCATCGTAAGCTGTGTACCTGGCTCACCAATTGATTGAGCGGCAACAACACCGATAGCTTCACCGTGGTTAATAATATGACCACGTGCTAAGTCACGTCCGTAACAAGCAGCACAAACACCAAAATCTGTTTCACAAGAAATTACTGAACGTACAATGACTTCATCAACACTGTGCTCTTCAAGAAGATTACACCATGCTTCGTCAAGTAATGTGTTACGTGGCGCAAGGACTTTGTCAGAACCAGGTTCAATGACATCAATAGCAACAACACGACCCAGAACACGTTCACGAAGAGGTTCTTTAACATCACCACCTTCAATCAACGGCTTCATAGTCAAACCACCATGAGTACCACAATCGTCTTCAATAACAACTAAATCTTGTGCAACATCTACAAGACGTCGAGTTAGATAACCCGAGTTAGCTGTTTTCAATGCTGTATCGGCAAGACCTTTACGCGCACCGTGAGTAGAGATGAAGTACTGAAGTACGTTTAGACCTTCACGGAAGTTAGCGGTAATCGGTGTTTCAATGATTGAGCCATCAGGCTTAGCCATCAAACCACGCATACCAGCTAGCTGACGAATCTGTGCAGCACTACCACGAGCGCCCGAATCAGCCATCATATAGACGCTGTTAAACGAATCTTGCTCTTCTTCTTCGCCATCGCGGTTGATAACAACTTCTTTCTTCAAGTTGTCCATCATTGCTTTAGAGATTTTATCGTTGGTGCTTGCCCAAATATCGATAACTTTGTTGTAACGCTCACCAGCCGTAACAAGACCTGATTGGAACTGCTCTTGAATTTCAAGCACTTCGCGTTCAGCGTCTTCAACTAAAGTGTACTTCTCATCTGGGATAACCATATCGTTGATACCAACAGAGGCACCAGAGATAGTTGCATAACGGAAACCGGTATACATTAATTGGTCAGCAAAGATAACAGTATCTTTAAGGCCTAGTGTACGGTAACAAGTGTTCAATAGTTTCGAGATTTGCTTCTTACCCATGTTCTGGTTAACCAGTTCGTAAGGTAAGCCTTTTGGCAAGATCTGCGATAACAACGCACGACCGACTGTAGTATCTACAATACGACGGCTTTGAGTCTTGTCACCATTGTCGTCAAACGAAGTTTCAGTTATACGAACTTTGATACGAGCGTGTAATTCAGCCGCACCTGTCGCATAAGCTTTTTCAACTTCATCAACTGACATAAATGCCATTCCTTCACCGCGACCGTTAACACATTCACGGCTAGTATAGTAAAGACCTAATACAACGTCTTGAGAAGGCGTTATAACTGGCTCACCATTTGCTGGAGAAAGGATGTTGTTTGTCGACATCATTAACGAACGAGCTTCTAGTTGAGCTTCAAGCGTTAATGGTACGTGCACAGCCATTTGGTCACCATCGAAGTCGGCGTTATATGCCGCACATACTAATGGATGCAATTGAATAGCTTTACCTTCAATTAGTACCGGCTCAAACGCCTGGATACCAAGTCTATGAAGTGTTGGTGCACGGTTAAGCATAACTGGATGTTCACGAATGACTTCGTCTAAAACATCCCATACTTCAGGCTGCTCGCGTTCAACCATTTTCTTAGCAGCTTTAATCGTAGTAGCTAAACCACGACCTTCTAACTTGCCATAAATGAATGGTTTGAATAGCTCAAGTGCCATCTTCTTAGGAAGACCACATTGATGCAGGCGTAAAGTAGGACCTACGGTAATAACCGAACGACCAGAGTAATCAACACGCTTACCTAGCAAGTTCTGACGGAAACGACCTTGCTTACCTTTGATCATATCAGCCAAAGATTTAAGAGGACGCTTGTTAGAACCAGTAATAGCACGACCACGACGACCATTATCTAATAGTGCATCAACAGACTCTTGTAACATACGCTTTTCGTTACGTACGATAATGTCTGGAGCAGCTAAGTCTAATAGACGTTTAAGACGGTTGTTACGGTTGATTACACGACGGTAAAGGTCGTTCAAATCAGACGTAGCAAAACGTCCGCCATCTAGTGGTACTAGAGGACGTAAATCAGGTGGTAGAACCGGTAAAACTTTTAAGATCATCCATTCAGGCTTGTTACCTGAAGTGAAGAATGCTTCCATCAATTTAAGGCGTTTAGTCACCTTTTTACGACGGGTTTCAGAGTTAATTGAAGGCAACTCTTCACGCATTTGCTCGATCTGTTCTTCTAAATTGATTGCACGTAGCAAGTCTAAGACTGCTTCTGCACCCATTTTAGCTTCGAACTCATCACCGTACTCTTCTAATGCATCAAGATACGTTTCTTCTGTCAACATTTGACCACGTTCAAGACTGGTCATGCCAGGCTCGATCACTACAAATGATTCAAAATAAAGTACACGTTCGATGTCACGAAGTGTCATATCAAGCATTAAGCCGATACGACTCGGAAGTGATTTCAAGAACCAAATATGTGCAACTGGGCTTGCAAGATCAATATGACCCATGCGCTCACGACGCACTTTAGTCTGTGTAACTTCTACGCCACACTTCTCACAAATAACACCACGATGCTTCAAACGTTTGTATTTACCACACAAACATTCGTAATCTTTTACAGGACCGAAAATACGCGCACAGAATAAACCTTCACGTTCAGGTTTAAAGGTACGGTAGTTAATAGTTTCTGGTTTTTTAACTTCACCAAAAGACCAAGAACGGATTAGATCTGGCGAAGCCAGACCAATTTTAATTCCGTTAAATTCTTCAGTCTTGCTTTGCTGTTTAAGAAACTTTAATAAGTCTTTCACGTTTCTCTCCTGAAGGAGTTAAACCAGATGCTTTGCTACTGCAAAGCATCCTTGGTTACCAAACATTGCTTAAGAGCGATGCTTACTCTTGATCCAACTCGATATTAATACCAAGTGAACGAATTTCCTTCAACAATACGTTGAAAGACTCAGGCATGCCTGGATGCATCTGATGGTTACCGTCGACGATGCTCTTATACATCTGTGTACGACCGTTAACGTCATCTGATTTAACCGTTAGCATTTCCTGAAGAGTATATGCTGCACCGTATGCTTCTAGTGCCCATACTTCCATCTCACCGAAACGCTGACCACCGAATTGAGCTTTACCGCCCAATGGTTGCTGTGTAACTAAGCTGTACGAACCGGTTGAACGGGCGTGCATCTTGTCATCAACTAAATGGTTCAATTTAAGCATATACATGTAACCAACAGTTACTTTACGCTCAAATTCGTTACCGGTACGGCCGTCACATAATGTTAACTGGCCAGATGAAGGTAATCCTGCAAGTTCAAGCATTTGCTTGATCTCTTTCTCTTTAGCACCATCGAAAGCTGGCGTAGCAATTGGTATGCCGCCTCTCAGGTTCTTAGCTAAGCGCACTACTTCATGATCAGTAAATGTACTGATGTCGACTTTCTGAAGAACGTCATCACCTAAGTCATAAACCTGCTGAATGTAGCTACGTAGCTCTGCCAGTTCGCGTTGCTCTTCAAGCATAGCAGTAATACGATTACCAATACCTTTTGCAGCAGCACCTAAATGGACTTCTAGTACCTGACCAATGTTCATACGCGAAGGTACGCCCAATGGGTTAAGTACGATATCTACTGGATCACCAGTTTCATCGTAAGGCATGTCTTCAATAGGACAAATCTTAGAGATTACACCCTTGTTACCATGACGACCCGCCATTTTATCACCAGGCTGGATAGTACGTTTAACTGCTAGGTAAACCTTAACAATTTTCAGTACACCAGGTGCTAAATCATCACCTTGGGTGATTTTACGACGTTTAACTTCAAACTTTTTATCAAAGTCAGCTTTTAGCTCTTCATGTTGCTCAGCTAATTGCTCTAGTTCAGTTTGTTTAGTTTCATCATCGATAACCTGAATCAACACATCTTTACGTGGTAATTCAGCGATTTTCTCCTGAGAGAAACCAGCAGCAAGTAACAAGTTACGCGCACGGCTCAAGACACCTTCTTCAAGGATCTGAAACTCTTCGCCTAAATCTTTACGAGCTTGGCCAACATGCAACTCTTCAATTTCAAGCGCACGTTTATCTTTTTCGATACCGTCACGAGTGAATACTTGAACATCGATAATTGTGCCTTTAACAGAGTTAGGTACACGTAAAGAGCTGTCCTTAACATCTGAAGCTTTTTCACCGAAAATAGCTCGCAATAGCTTCTCTTCTGGAGTCAGCTGTGTTTCACCCTTAGGTGTTACTTTACCAACTAGAATATCGCCGCCTTTAACTTCAGCACCAATGTAAACAATACCTGACTCATCTAATTTAGATAATGCAGACTCACCTACGTTTGGAATATCAGCAGTAATCTCTTCACTACCTAATTTCGTATCACGAGCAATACAAGAAAGCTCCTGAATATGAATAGTAGTAAAACGATCTTCTTGCGCTACGCGTTCAGAAATTAAGATCGAATCTTCGAAGTTGTAACCATTCCAAGGCATGAACGCGATACGCATGTTCTGACCAAGAGCCAAATCACCTAAATCGGTTGATGGACCATCGGCTAACACGTCGCCACGTACAATTGGATCACCAACTGAACAACAAGGACGTTGGTTAATACACGTGTTCTGGTTAGAGCGAGTGTATTTAGTTAAGTTATAGATATCGATACCGGCTTCGCCAGGTGTCAATTCTGACTCGTCAACTTTAATTACGATACGACTTGCGTCTACATAATCTACAACACCACCACGTTTTGCCGAAACAACAACACCTGAATCCACAGCAATGATACGTTCAATACCAGTACCCACTAACGGCTTATCAACACGTAAAGTAGGAACCGCTTGACGTTGCATGTTTGCACCCATCAATGCACGGTTAGCATCATCGTGTTCTAAGAACGGAATTAGTGATGCTGCAACAGAAATAATCTGTTGTGGCGATACATCCATATATTGGATGTCAGCAGCACGCATAAAGGTGGTTTCACCTTTATGACGACAAGCAACTTGCTCTTCGATGATATGATTTGAACCATCTACTTCAACGTTAGCCTGTGCAATTACGTAACGACCTTCTTCAATCGCTGATAAGTATTCAACATCATCAGTAATCACGCCATCAACTACCTTGCGGTAAGGCGTTTCAAGGAAACCGTAAGAGTTAGTACGAGCGAAACTTGCTAATGAGTTAATCAGACCAATGTTTGGTCCCTCAGGAGTTTCAATCGGACATAAACGACCGTAGTGAGTAGGATGTACATCGCGTACTTCAAAACCAGCACGTTCACGTGTTAAACCACCAGGACCAAGTGCAGAAATACGACGCTTATGCGTCACTTCAGACAACGGGTTGTTTTGATCCATGAACTGAGACAATTGCGAAGAACCAAAGAATTCTTTCACTGCCGCAGAAATAGGCTTAGCATTGATTAAGTCTTGTGGCATTAATTCATTTAAATCGCCTAATGATAGACGTTCACGAACTGCACGCTCAACACGAACTAGACCAACACGGAATTGGTTTTCAGCCATTTCGCCAACACTACGAATACGACGGTTACCTAGATGGTCAATATCGTCGACTTCATCGTAACCGTTACGGATTTCGATGATTTTCTTCATAACGTGAACGATGTCTTCTTTAGACAATACGCCTTCACCTTCGTCTTCAGTAATTTCAAGACGACGGTTAAACTTCATACGACCTACTTTAGATAAGTCATAACGTTCTGGGCTAAAGAATAAGTTTTGGAATAAACCTTCAGCAGCATCTTTGGTTGGTGGCTCACCAGGACGCATCATACGGTAGATTTCAACTAATGCTTCTAAGCGGTTAGTTGTTGAATCTATACGTAATGTGTCTGAAATATAAGCACCATGATCAAGGTCATTGATAAACAATGTATCAACATCTTTAATACCCGCTAAAGAAAGTTTAGCTAGGTCTTCAAGGGTGATTTCAGCATTTGCGTTAACAATGACTTCACCAGTATCTTGATCGATATAATCTTGAGCTGCATACTTGCCAACAATGTAATCAACTGGAACTTCCAGCTCACTTGTGGCAGTTTTTTCAAGCTGTTTAATGTGACGAGCAGTAATACGACGACCCGCTTCGACAAGTAACTTGCCTTCAGAATCTTTGATGTCGTAACTGGCAGTTTCACCACGCAAACGATCTGGCACAAGTGCCATAACAAGAGAATCTTTCTTAATTTTGAACTGAATACGTTCAAAGAATAAGTCTAAGATTTCTTGAGTCGAAAACTCAAGTGCACGTAACATAATAGTCGCAGGTAATTTACGGCGACGATCGATACGTACAAATAATGCATCTTTTGGATCAAATTCAAAATCAAGCCATGAACCACGGTAAGGAATGATACGTGCGTTATATAACACTTTACCTGAAGAGTGGGTTTTACCACGGTCATGATCAAAGAATACACCAGGAGAACGGTGTAACTGAGACACGATAACACGCTCAGTACCATTGATTACAAAAGTACCATTGTCAGTCATTAATGGGATATCACCCATGTAGACTTCTTGTTCTTTAATGTCTTTAACTGTGCCTGGTGCAGCTTCACGGTCATATAGAACCATACGCAATTTAACGCGTAATGGAGCTGAGTATGTAATACCGCGGATCTGACACTCTTTCACATCAAAAACTGGCTCACCTAGCTTGTAACTGACATATTGCAGTTCAGAGTTGCCAGAAAAGCTCTTGATGGGAAAAACGCTACGGAATGCGGCTTCGAAACCACGTTCACCCGTAGGATCTTGATCTGTGAACTTTTTAAATGAGTCTAATTGAATAGACAACAGATACGGAATATCCAAAACTTTTGGACGTTTTCCAAAGTCTTTACGAATACGCTTCTTTTCAGAATAGGAGTAAACCATGGGTTTCCTCTACTTACGAGATGTGACCAAGACTGAATTAATACAAAGATTAAAACAGCACGTTTGCCCATCACCGTTGATGGCAAGAACCTAACCAGTAATCTCTGCTAGGAACTGCTAAAACTGGCGACAAACGGTGAATAAAAAATCGCCTGCGCATATAGCGCAAAAAAGGCCGACGGTTAAAAAACCGTCAGCCTCCACCCGATCACTCGGGAGGTGGTAAGTTAAAGTATAACTTACTTAACTTCTACTTCAGCGCCAGCAGCATCTAGATCTGCTTTAAGTGCATCAGCTTCTTCTTTAGATACAGCTTCTTTAACTGCTACTGGAGCAGATTCAGCCATAGCTTTAGCTTCTTTCAGGCCAAGACCTGTAGCAGCGCGAAGTGCTTTAATTACAGCAACTTTGTTAGCACCGAAAGACGTCATTACAACGTCAAATTCAGTTTGCTCAGCAGCAGCGGCTGTATCACCACCACCAGAAACTACTGCAGCTGCAGCAGAAACGCCGAATTTTTCTTCCATTGCTTCGATAAGTTCAACAACTTCCATTACAGACATTTCTGCGAAAGCTTCTAAGATTTGGTCTTTTGTGATAGACATAACAAAAAATTCCTATTGTACTGAATTCAATTTAATTAAGCGGCTAATAAAATATTAAGCTGCTTCTTTTTGATCGCGAAGAGCGGCCAAGGTACGAACAAACTTGCCAGCAGATGCTTCTTTTAGAGTCATCATTAACTGAGCTAGTGCTTCGTCGTAAGTTGGTAATTTCGCTAAACGATCAATATCTGCTGCAGGGATTAATTCCCCTTCAAAGGCTGCTGCTTTAATTTCAAACTTTTCTTGCGTAGCAGCGAAGTCTTTTAATAGACGTGCTGCAGCACCTGGGTGCTCGTTAGAAAAGGCAATTAAAGTAGGACCTGTAAACGTTTCGCTAAGACACTCAAAATCAGTGCCAGCTACAGCGCGTTTAACTAATGTATTACGTACTACACGTACAAATACACCAGCTTCGCGAGCTGCTTTACGCAAACCGGTCATATCACCTACAGTTACGCCGCGTGAATCGGCAACAACTGCAGATAAAGCACCTTTGGCTGCTTCGTTGACTTCAGCAACAATCGCTTTTTTGTCTTCGAGTCTTAATGCCATTGGCTTTACTCCTGGATTCTACCTAGGGATATCCCTAGAATTTACCATGTTAAACACAAAGTGTTTAACGACTTACGGTGCAGATTTTCCAGCAGAACAAATCTATCTGGGGGGTCTGACACCGTCTACGTAGGAAATTAAGTAAGGATTAAGTCACACCTACGGTCTTGGACGGAAATCTAATTAATAAATGAACTAATAAATTAGTAACACATTTAGAAAAAAGACCTCAACCCACAAAGTGCGCGCATTATAGACTAATGCGCGAGCTTTGTATATTACTTAGCTTCTTCTAAGCTACCTTGATCGATAGTTACGCCTGCACCCATAGTGGTAGAGATAGTAACTTTCTTCAAGTAAACGCCTTTAGCAACTGCAGGCTTAGCCTTTTTCAGTGCCGCTACAAGCGATTCTAAGTTTTCTTTAAGCTGAACTGGTGTGAAATCCACTTTACCAATAGTAGTGTGGATAATACCGTTCTTGTCGTTACGGTAACGAACTTGACCAGCTTTGGCATTTTTAACTGCTTGAGCAACGTTAGGCGTTACTGTACCAGTTTTAGGGTTAGGCATTAAACCACGAGGGCCTAAGATTTGACCTAGCATACCAACAACGCGCATTGCATCAGGAGATGCGATAACAACGTCAAAGTTCATTTCACCAGCTTTAACTTGTGCAGCTAGTTCTTCCATACCAACAAGTTCTGCACCAGCTTCTTTAGCAGCTTCTGCATTTGCGCCCTGTGTAAACACAGCAACACGAACTTCACGGCCAGTACCATGTGGCAATACTGTAGCGCCACGAACGTTTTGATCTGATTTACGAGGATCGATACCCAAGTTTACAGCAACGTCAACACTTTCTACGAACTTAGCAGCTGCTAATTCTTGTAATAAAGCTAATGCTTCATTGATTTCGTAGCTCTTAGTTCCGTCTAATTTTTCACGGATTACGCGCATGCGCTTAGTTAGCTTTGCCATTATATTAGTCCTCTACTACCAAACCCATTGAACGTGCAGTACCTTCAATTGAGCGAGTCATCGCTTCAATATCAGCGCCAGTCATATCAGTAGCTTTTGATTCAGCAATTTCTTGAACTGCGCTACGCTTGATAGTACCAACTTTCTCGGTATTCGGACGACCAGAACCAGACTTGATGCCTGCAGCTTTCAATAATAAGAAAGATGCTGGAGGAGTCTTAGTTTCGAACGTGAAAGAACGATCGTTGTATACAGTGATAACAACAGGAATCGGCATACCTTTCTCGAACTTTTCAGTACGAGCGTTGAATGCTTTACAGAATTCCATGATGTTCACACCTTTTTGACCTAAAGCAGGTCCAACTGGTGGAGACGGGTTTGCAGCGCCGGCTGCTACTTGTAGCTTAATATAAGCATCAATCTTCTTTGCCATGTCGACATTTCCTCAGTTTGGGTTCAGACGCGTATCAGTTAAATACTGATAAGCTCCCCTTGAAAATTACGGGTGCGAATTATACTAAAATCCGCACCCGCAAACAAATACTATTTGTATTTAATTTAATCAGCTCTTTTCAACTTGATCGAAATCAAGTTCAACAGGAGTAGAGCGACCGAAGATCATTACTGAAACCTTAACGCGGTTCTTATCGTAATCAACTTCTTCGATAGTGCCATTGAAATCAGCAAATGGACCATCGTTAACACGAACAACTTCACCAGGTTCATACATAACGCGATGAGTTGGAGACTCAACAGTGTCTTGTAAGCGCTGAAGAATTGCATCCGCTTCTTTATCTGAAATAGGCGCTGGACGGTCTGAAGTACCACCGATAAAGCCCATTACACGTGGAATACTTTTCACTAAATGCCAGCTTTCGTCGTTCATTTCCATTTGGACTAATACATAGCCTGGAAAGAATTTACGTTCGCTTTTGCGACGCTGACCTGCACGCATTTCAACGACTTCTTCAGTAGGTACTAAAACCTCAGCGAAGTAATCTTCCATGTTATGCATTTTGATATATTCAAGTAGAGTCTTGCAAACACGGCCTTCATAGCCTGAAAATGCTTGAATCACATACCATCTTTTTTTAGCTTCTGTTGCTTCAGTCATGTAAATGCCTATACGCCAGTAATTAGGTTAACAACGCGCAATAGTACCCAGTCGAAACCCCAAAGGATAACGGCTACGACAGCTGTTGCAGCAAGAACAATGAATGTTGTGTTTAGCGCTTCTTGACGAGTTGGCCAAACCACTTTACGAACTTCAATGTGAGCTTCACGAGCAAAAGATAAAGCTTCTTTACCTTTCACAGTTTGCAGTGCAATAAACGCTGCAATAACAAAGGCAACAATTACGCCTAACGCGCGTACCACAACACTGGCTTCGCCAAATGCTTGGTTGCCAATAACAGCGGCGGCAACCAAAATAGCTGCTATGCCCCACTTAACAATATCCAGAGGATTAGTCTGGTTTTCAGTATTTGTTGTCATCGGTTGGTTCCGTTACTCACTAGACCTGAGCTTAAATTTGATAAAATGTACTATTATCAACCAGTACTTCCGAATTAATCCACGAAAAGCATCAGCTCAGGGTCAAAAATCGGCCATAGATTGTATTCTTATTCTACCCAGTTCGCAAGGTTGTCACCAGAGAACATCAGTAAAACAAGCAAAAAAAAACTAAAACAAAAAAAGGAAGCCGAAGCTTCCTTTTTAAAGTGTTAACTAAAGCGGCTATTAAGCAACGATTTTAGCTACAACACCAGCACCAACAGTACGACCACCTTCACGGATAGCGAAACGTAAACCGTCATCCATTGCGATTGGGTAGATTAGTGTAACAACCATTTTGATGTTATCACCAGGCATTACCATTTCTACGCCTTCAGGAAGCTCGATTGTTCCAGTTACGTCCGTTGTACGGAAGTAAAACTGTGGACGGTAGCCTTTGAAGAATGGAGTGTGACGTCCGCCTTCTTCTTTCGAAAGTACGTATACTTCTGATTCGAAAGTTGTATGCGGAGTGATTGTTCCTGGCTTAGCAAGAACTTGACCACGTTCAACATCTTCACGCTTGATACCACGTAGAAGAACACCACAGTTCTCGCCAGCACGACCTTCGTCAAGAAGCTTACGGAACATTTCAACACCAGTACAAGTAGACTTAGTTGTGTCTTTAACACCAACGATTTCTACTTCGTCACCTACTGTAATGATACCGCGCTCTACACGACCAGTAACAACAGTACCACGACCTGAAATTGAGAATACATCTTCAATAGGAAGTAGGAATGGCTTATCGATATCACGCTCTGGCTCTGGGATATAAGTATCTAGAGCTTCAGCTAGTTCAAGAACTTTAGCTTCCCAATCAGCTTCGCCTTCAAGGGCTTTAAGCGCTGAACCTTGGATAACTGGTAAGTCATCACCTGGGAAGTCATATTCTGAAAGAAGTTCACGAACTTCCATTTCTACTAATTCAAGTAGTTCTTCATCGTCAACCATGTCACATTTGTTCATGAATACGATGATGAAAGGTACGCCAACCTGACGTGAAAGCAAGATGTGCTCACGTGTTTGTGGCATAGGACCATCTGTAGCAGCAACTACTAAGATAGCGCCATCCATTTGAGCAGCACCAGTAATCATGTTTTTAACATAATCGGCGTGACCAGGACAATCTACGTGTGCGTAGTGACGGATAGGTGTGTCATATTCGATGTGAGAAGTATTAATTGTAATACCGCGCTCACGCTCTTCAGGAGCGTTATCGATTTGTGCGAAGTCACGAACGTCGCCACCGTATGTTTTTGCCAATACTGCTGAGATTGCTGCAGTTAAAGTAGTTTTACCATGGTCGACGTGACCAATTGTACCCACGTTTACATGTGGTTTGTTACGTTCAAATTTTTCTTTAGCCATGATATTGCCTCAACTGAGCGTCTTGGTAATGAAACACATATAGAAAAAATCCGATGCATAAATGTCATCGAATCGATTATTTAAATATTAGGTGATTAGTTTAGCATAAGACAGGAAGTGCTGATTTATTAGATTTGAATGACTCAATAATTCGCAATGAATTATTGAGTCACCAATTCGTACAGCAATTTGGAGCGGATGGCGGGAATCGAACCCGCGTTATCAGCTTGGAAGGCTGGAGTAATACCATTATACGACATCCGCGCAACCTGTTTAAGGCTACACAACTACCTTTTAAAAATGGTGGAGGGAGAAGGATTCGAACCTTCGAAGGCTGAGCCGTCAGATTTACAGTCTGATCCCTTTGGCCACTCGGGAACCCCTCCAGAAAAATGGTGCCGGCACCAAGAGTCGAACTCGGGACCTACTGATTACAAGTCAGTTGCTCTACCAACTGAGCTATGCCGGCTAATCATTTCGGAAACGGATATTAGGTAAATGTCGGCACAAGTGCAATAGCTAAATCATAAAAAAGCTAAAAAAAGTGTCAAATGTCGTTTTTTTCGTCTTAATTTAACAACTATGTCCAAAAAAAACTCTATTTATTGTAGCGCTATAACTAAGAGTACATTTGCTATTGTTCATTATAAAATGTTGGTGTACTGTGCCTGACCTAAGGTAAGGACGTTATGACAACAAATAAATCTATACATCAAGCTCTCTATTTTTCTTTTCAGCGCCAACAATGGTCTGAGTTGCGTAATTCAGTACCACTGACACTCCAACAAGAAGAATTAGAAAATCTTAGAGGGATGAATGAAAAGCTCTCTCTTGATGAAGTAACCGATATTTATTTGCCTTTAAGTCGGTTGTTAAACTTAATTATCAGCGCAAAACGTCAGCGTAGTGAAGTACTTGATCAGTTTCTAAATCATAAACCGACTAATACACCATATATCATCAGTATTTCTGGCAGTGTGGCTGTTGGTAAAAGTACCACTGCGCGTATCTTACAAACATTATTACAACGTTGGCCTGAACACCCGAAGGTTGAATTAGTGACCACTGATGGCTTCTTATACCCATTAGCTGAGCTCAAAGAACGAAATCTGCTTAAAAGAAAGGGATTTCCTGAAAGTTATGACATGAAAATGTTAATCGACTTTATTTCGGATATTAAATCAGGAGAAGAATGCGTCAAAGCACCTCTGTATTCACACGTCACTTACGATAGACTGACTGATTCAGTTCAAGAGATTAAACAGCCCGATATTTTAATCATCGAAGGTTTAAACGTTCTGCAAACATCGCTTGATTTGTCATCAGATAACAAAAGTAGCTTCTTATCAGACTTTGTTGATTTCTCGATCTATGTGGATGCTAACGAAACCTTATTAAAACAATGGTACCAACAACGTTTCTTACAGTTCCGTAAAGGTGCGTTTAGCGATCCAAATTCATTCTTTCATCATTATTCAGAGCTTTCAGACACAGAAGCTAATGAAACAGCGGCCAATATCTGGGATACGATAAACGGACCTAATTTACAAACCAATATTAAACCAAGCCGTGAACGCGCAAATCTTATTTTGAAGAAGGCGCAAAATCACTTAGTGGACCAAGTGCTTTTACGCAAATAACACATTTATTGTGGTCGTAAACTAATTTCCCCACCAACATGTGCAGAAACAGTCCCATCTATATCGAGTAAGACTGCACCTTGTTCATCAATGCCTCTATAAACACCTGATATCGATTTCGGCGACATAATCAAGTCCACTTTTTTATTGATAAATAAGTCATGCTGTTCCCATTGAGAAATAAAAGGCGCTAAGCCTTCTGCTTCAAATAAACTCAGATCTTTTTTTAATTGTTGATGTAAGTCGATTAACAAATCCGTTTTATTCGGCATTTCGCCGAGAGTACTTAAATCATTCCAAGGTTGATCGATATCTTCAGCATGCTTGTCTGACATGCTCATATTAATGCCAAAACCGATAACTAAATTACATTCATCAATCGAATGACCCGAGAGCTCAATTAGAATTCCGGCTAATTTTTTATTGTCTTTATAAATATCATTTGGCCACTTAAGACCTAAGTTTTCGACGCCATATTCCTGAAGTGTTTTCACAATAGAGCATCCCACTACCAGACTTAGTCCCATAGCAGCACCCATCCCTTGATTAAGTCGCCAAAATAAAGACGCATATACATGATGACCATATGGTGAAACCCAAAAGCGTCCCCTTCTCCCTCTGCCAGCAGATTGATATTCAGCAATACAGATATCGCCATTCTTTAGTTCATCTGCATGTTGTAGCATAAAAGCATTAGTGCTTTTTATTTCATCAAAGTAAAAACAACGGTTTTCAATCTTACTAATCAACTTAGTTTCATCGAATAAAGGTAGTGGGTTAGATAATTTATAGCCCTTTCCCTTAACTGAGAAAATATCGACACCGTATTCAGCTAATTGCATAACATGATTATTAATTGCGGTTCTAGATAAACCTATTTGCTGTGCAATTTGTTCACCAGAGAGGTATTCATCATGTTGGAGTAAATTTAAAATCTGTTTTTTTGTCACCCAATGATCATTCATCTTAAATACTCACCTCTCCTTGTGAACCGATTATTCTTGGCTCGGATTCCAATTGTATATTGAATTTTTCGTTTATTCTGTCCATTACGGTGTGCGCTAACATACATATATCCTCACCAGTAGCACCACCTAGGTTAATCAAGACTAAAGCTTGCTGGCTATGCACTGCTGCTTTACCAATTGAAAAACCTTTCAAGCCTGCTTCATCAATTAACCAGCCAGCTGCAATTTTAATACTACCGTCCGATTGAGCATAACCAACAAGATCGCTAAATTCAGCTAGTAATTCAACATATTGCTTAGCAGTTATTATCGGGTTTTTAAAAAAACTGCCTACATTTCCAAGCTTAGAAGGGTCAGGTAATTTGCTTTGTCTGACACTACAAACGGTTTCAAAAATGGTTTTCGCGCCAATGTCATCTGCTTCTAAATGTTTTAACGGTCCATAGTCAAGGTTAGGAATCCATTTCTTAGGAAGTTTAAATACAACCTCAGTAATGACGGCCTTGTTTCTTAATGCATGTTTGAAAATTGAATCTCTATAACCAAATTGACATTCTAAAGCTGAAATAACGTTTATTGTTTCCGATGTATAATCATAATATTCAACTTGGTGGCAAAACTTCTCAATTTCAACGCCATACGCGCCAACATTCTGAATAGGAGCAGCACCCACAGTGCCAGGAATTAATGCCATATTTTCGAGGCCATGCATCCCTCTTTGCAAACAATATTGCACAAATTCATGCCAGTTCTCACCCGCCTGCACAGATACGCTGTAATGATCAGAGTGTTCAGTAACATTAATCCCCTTCGACAAAACCTTTATTACAGTCCCGTTAAAGTCTGTCGTAAATACGACATTACTTCCGCCACCTAATATAAGCATAGGACTCGCAGACTTATAAACTCTAGTGACTGCATCTGTTAATTCTTGTTTTGAATTAACCTCAACATACGTTTCACATGACTGTGTAAGGGATAGGGTGTTATGGGGTTTTAAATTTACAGGCATAAAATGCTTTTTCTATTCGAAAATAATGGCTTCTATTGTACTGAAGATACCCACAAATGGCGAAATAAGTCTATTTAGAAGTTTAGGGACGAGAATAATGATAAAACTAATAGAATTAGATAAATAATCGATACATTATTAGTTTTTAAAAAACCGATAAAACGAAAAAGCCCGCTACGTTAATAACGGGCTATCTGCTCTCATTTAAGATGCTCTCATTTAAAAGATATAGGGCGCTTGGCGATGTTCAGCTGCGGATACATCCCCCGCGTTCCATGTCTGTATAAAGCGATTGCTTTATACACACGGACATGACACTCAGCTTTCACCGTATCTTGATTAAAAGCCGTAAACGAAAGAACCCCTGACTCGTAGAGTCAGGGGTTCTTCTTATTAGGCGCTTGGCGATGACCTACTTTCACATGGGGAGACCCCACACTATCATCGGCGCTATTGCGTTTCACTGCTGAGTTCGGGATGGGATCAGGTGGTACCACAATGCTATTGTCACCAAGCAAATTCTTGCTTCATTTACCGCAAACGCAGTAAATAATAATTCGGAAATCTGATACCTCTTTCGAGATTTTTTGAGTTCGCACTTCATTAAGCGCTTTATATTCGTATCTAAGTTCGACTTTTCAGTCTGTAATAAATCTAGTTACCACAACACACTCAGATAAAACTCATCTGGGTTGTATGGTTAAGCCTCACGAGTCATTAGTACAGGTTAGCTCAACGCCTCACAACGCTTACACACCCTGCCTATCAACGTCCTAGTCTCGAACGGCTCTTTAGAGAGATTAAATCTCTAGGGATGACTCATCTTAGGACTCGCTTCCCGCTTAGATGCTTTCAGCGGTTATCGATTCCGAACGTAGCTACCGGGCAATGCTATTGGCATAACAACCCGAACACCAGCGGTTCGTCCACTCCGGTCCTCTCGTACTAGGAGCAGCTTCCTTCAATCATCCAACGCCCACGGCAGATAGGGACCGAACTGTCTCACGACGTTCTGAACCCAGCTCGCGTACCACTTTAAATGGCGAACAGCCATACCCTTGGGACCGACTTCAGCCCCAGGATGTGATGAGCCGACATCGAGGTGCCAAACACCGCCGTCGATATGAACTCTTGGGCGGTATCAGCCTGTTATCCCCGGAGTACCTTTTATCCGTTGAGCGATGGCCCTTCCATACAGAACCACCGGATCACTATGACCTACTTTCGTACCTGCTCGACGTGTATGTCTCGCAGTTAAGCTGGCTTATGCCATTGCACTAACCGTACGATGTCCGACCGTACTTAGCCAACCTTCGTGCTCCTCCGTTACTCTTTGGGAGGAGACCGCCCCAGTCAAACTACCCACCAGGCACTGTCCCGAACCCCGATAAGGGGCCGCGGTTAGAACATCAAAACTACAAGGGTGGTATTTCAAGATTGACTCCACTCCATCTAGCGACGAAGTTTCAAAGTCTCCCACCTATCCTACACATGTAGGTTCAATGTTCAGTGCCAAGCTATAGTAAAGGTTCACGGGGTCTTTCCGTCTAGCCGCGGGTATACGGCATCTTCACCGCAATTTCAACTTCACTGAGTCTCGGCTGGAGACAGCGTGGCCATCATTACGCCATTCGTGCAGGTCGGAACTTACCCGACAAGGAATTTCGCTACCTTAGGACCGTTATAGTTACGGCCGCCGTTTACTTGGGCTTCGATCATGAGCTTCTCCGAAGATAACCCAATCAATTAACCTTCAAGCACCGGGCAGGCGTCATACCGTATACGTCATCTTGCGATTTTGCACAGTACTGTGTTTTTGATAAACAGTTGCAGCCACCTGGTATCTGCGACTCCCAACAGCTTAGAGAGCAAGTCTCATCACCGTCAGGAGCGTACCTTCTCCCGAAGTTACGGTACCATTTTGCCTAGTTCCTTCAGCCGAGTTCTCTCAAGCGCCTTGGTATTCTCTACCCGACCACCTGTGTCGGTTTGGGGTACGATTCCTACTAACCTGAAGCTTAGAAGATTTTCCTGGAAGCATGGCATCAACTACTTCATCACCTTAGTGACTCGTCATCAGTTCTCAGCCTTAAGTAAACCCGGATTTGCCTAAGTTTACAGCCTACAACCTTAAACGCGGACTACCAACGCCGCGCTAGCCTAGCCTTCTCCGTCTCTCCATCGCAGTTAGCAGAAGTACAGGAATATTGACCTGTTTCCCATCGACTACGCCTTTCGGCCTCGCCTTAGGGGTCGACTCACCCTGCCCCGATTAACGTTGGACAGGAACCCTTGGTCTTTCGGCGAGGGAGTTTTTCACTCCCTTTATCGTTACTCATGTCAGCATTCGCACTTCTGATACGTCCAGTGTGGGTTACCCCTTCACCTTCAACCGCTTACAGAACGCTCCTCTACCGCTTGCTAGTAAACTAGCAAACCCATAGCTTCGGTGTATTGCTTAGCCCCGTTAAATCTTCCGCGCAGGCCGACTCGACTAGTGAGCTATTACGCTTTCTTTAAATGATGGCTGCTTCTAAGCCAACATCCTAGCTGTCTAAGCCTTCCCACATCGTTTCCCACTTAGCAATAACTTTGGGACCTTAGCTGATGGTCTGGGTTGTTTCCCTTTTGACGACGGACGTTAGCACCCGCCGTCTGTCTCCCGAGTAGTACTCACTGGTATTCGGAGTTTGCAAAGGGTTGGTAAGTCGGGATGACCCCCTAGCCTTAACAGTGCTCTACCCCCAGTGGTATTCGCTCGAGGCGCTACCTAAATAGCTTTCGAGGAGAACCAGATATCTCCGAGTTTGATTGGCCTTTCACCCCCAGCCACAAGTCATCCGCTAATTTTTCAACATTAGTCGGTTCGGTCCTCCAGTTGATGTTACTCAACCTTCAACCTGCCCATGGCTAGATCACTCGGTTTCGGGTCTACGCCTTGCAACTAAACGCGCAGTTAACACTCGGTTTCCCTACGGCTCCGCTATTCGCTTAACCTCGCTACAAAACGTAAGTCGCTGACCCATTATACAAAAGGTACGCAGTCACGGTCTCAAGAACCGCTCCCACTGCTTGTACGTACACGGTTTCAGGTTCTATTTCACTCCCCTCACAGGGGTTCTTTTCGCCTTTCCCTCACGGTACTGGTTCACTATCGGTCAGTCAGGAGTATTTAGCCTTGGAGGATGGTCCCCCCATATTCAAACAGGATGTCACGTGTCCCGCCTTACTCGTTTTCATCTATGGTTAGTTTTCATGTACGGGACTATCACCCTGTACCGTTGAGCTTTCCAACTCATTCCACTAACACCCCATAGACTTAAGGGCTAATCCCCGTTCGCTCGCCGCTACTAGGGGAATCTCGGTTGATTTCTTTTCCTTCGGGTACTTAGATGTTTCAGTTCCCCGAGTTCGCCTCATACAGCTATGTATTCACTGTATGATGACCACTTATGTGGCCGGGTTTCCCCATTCGGATATCGTTAGCTCAAGTGCTTATTACTAGCTCGCCAACGCTTTTCGCAAGTTATTACGTCCTTCATCGCCTCTGACTGCCAAGGCATCCACCGTATACGCTTAGTCACTTAACCATACAACCCACATCAGTTTCATAAATGAAAACAAGTGTTGTTAAAGCGGGTAGCCTTAACGGTTATATCGTAACTAGCTGGTTTATTACATAATTTGCATCTCTTTCGAGTACACAAATTCGCCTTAGATTTTTAGAATATTCAAGACACTTAATAAAGTGTTTTGAGAACTCAATGTATTATTGAAAAAGGATTAATTTCTCAATAATACGATTTTGTAAATAACATAACGACAGACATCATCATGTTAAATACTATCAGCTTTCCAAATTGTTAAAGAACGGGCTAAAAAAAGCCAAAGATAATGTTTAGATTATCTTTGGCATCTCTTAATTGCATATGTCGACTCAAAATAATGAGAAGATGTAAATGGTGGAGCTATGCGGGATCGAACCGCAGACCTCCTGCGTGCAAGGCAGGCGCTCTCCCAGCTGAGCTATAGCCCCATTTACATGCAGTGAACAAATACGTTAATACAAAATCTTCGCTTAGGAGAAATGAAGATTTTGGTGGGTCAGAGTGGACTTGAACCACCGACCTCACCCTTATCAGGGGTGCGCTCTAACCAGCTGAGCTACAGACCCAACGTATATTGCTCTTTCTTTCTATCAAGTAATCTGTGTGAACACTCAACAAATATTGAGTTAGTCGTATAGGTAAGGAGGTGATCCAGCCCCAGGTTCCCCTAGGGCTACCTTGTTACGACTTCACCCCAGTCATGAACCACACCGTGGTAAACGTCCTCCCGAAGGTTAGACTATCTACTTCTGGTGCAGCCCACTCCCATGGTGTGACGGGCGGTGTGTACAAGGCCCGGGAACGTATTCACCGTAGCATTCTGATCTACGATTACTAGCGATTCCGACTTCACGGAGTCGAGTTGCAGACTCCGATCCGGACTACGACGTACTTTGTGAGATTAGCTAGACCTTGCGGCTTTGCAACCCTCTGTATACGCCATTGTAGCACGTGTGTAGCCCTACTCGTAAGGGCCATGATGACTTGACGTCGTCCCCACCTTCCTCCGGTTTATCACCGGCAGTCTCCCTAGAGTTCCCGCCATTACGCGCTGGCAAATAAGGATAGGGGTTGCGCTCGTTGCGGGACTTAACCCAACATTTCACAACACGAGCTGACGACAGCCATGCAGCACCTGTCTCACAGTTCCCGAAGGCACCAAACCATCTCTGGTAAGTTCTGTGGATGTCAAGAGTAGGTAAGGTTCTTCGCGTTGCATCGAATTAAACCACATGCTCCACCGCTTGTGCGGGCCCCCGTCAATTCATTTGAGTTTTAACCTTGCGGCCGTACTCCCCAGGCGGTCTACTTAATGCGTTAGCTTGGGAGCCCAGTGCTCAAGGCACCAAACTCCGAGTAGACATCGTTTACGGCGTGGACTACCAGGGTATCTAATCCTGTTTGCTCCCCACGCTTTCGTACATGAGCGTCAGTCTTTGTCCAGGGGGCCGCCTTCGCCACCGGTATTCCTTCAGATCTCTACGCATTTCACCGCTACACCTGAAATTCTACCCCCCTCTACAAGACTCTAGTTCACCAGTTCTAAATGCAATTCCCAGGTTGAGCCCGGGGATTTCACATCTAGCTTAATGAACCGCCTGCGTACGCTTTACGCCCAGTAATTCCGATTAACGCTTGGACCCCTCGTATTACCGCGGCTGCTGGCACGAAGTTAGCCGGTCCTTCTTCTGTAGGTAACGTCACAGCTAACGGTTATTAACCGTTAACCTTTCCTCCCTACTGAAAGTGCTTTACAACCCTAAGGCCTTCTTCACACACGCGGCATGGCTGCATCAGGCTTTCGCCCATTGTGCAATATTCCCCACTGCTGCCTCCCGTAGGAGTCTGGGCCGTGTCTCAGTCCCAGTGTGGCTGATCATCCTCTCAGAACAGCTAGGGATCGTCGCCTTGGTGAGCCATTACCTCACCAACTAGCTAATCCCACCTAGGTTCATCCAATCGCGAAAGGCCCGAAGGTCCCCTCCTTTCCCCCGTAGGGCGTATGCGGTATTAGCAGTCGTTTCCAACTGTTATCCCCCTCGACTGGGCAGATCCCTAGGCATTACTCACCCGTCCGCCGCTCGTCACCTCAGGAGCAAGCTCCCTTGTGTTACCGCTCGACTTGCATGTGTTAGGCCTGCCGCCAGCGTTCAATCTGAGCCATGATCAAACTCTTCAATTAAAGTTTTGTTAAAGCAACCATTCTTATAAATAAGAACGTCGCTTTGGCTCAATGAATTCTGATTTCGATTTAAAGACTCGGAAGAATCTCTAAAACGTTTGTTACATATTGCTATGAACACTCATCGTTACATTGAGTAAATAATTTTGATTGCTACATTCTTTTACTAGAAAGAAGTAAGCAATTTCGATTAACTCAACACCTGTGAATGTCCACACAGATTACTTGATAAATTGTTAAAGAGCGTGGAATCAATTTTTCAGACTCCGCCAGTAGACGCTAGGTCGTTGGCTTGGGATGCGTATTCTACGCAATTCCCTTTTCGCGTCAAGTCATTTTTAAACTTATTTAAAAACAATTTCAGCGTCACTTTACAGTGAACTGACTTGGCGTGTAACCCATGCTAGTGCGTGGTTTGCCGTGTCAGTGGATGCGCATTATAGGCAAATCCTAAAAGTGCGCAAGCGCTTTTTTAATAAAAGATTACCAAGCGAATATCTTTTGAGCGGATCGTTTTATTTTTAGCTGTTATGAGCATTTAAAGTGCACTTTTATCCTACAGTAACTATCACTATTGTAACTTTTATCATGTTTTGAGCTCATTTTTTCATCAGAGTATGGTGAAAGCTTCAATAATTCATTACCATAGCTATGTTTTTAACAGTTATTTATCATTTTTCATTTTTATTAGAGACAATCTTATGCAGAAGCCATTTGTTATTACCCTAGTCATTGCCCTTATAGGTGCAATTGTTATTTATGCTCTTTCAAGCGATGTTTCATTAGTCGTGTCATTTATTGCTGGTGTTATGTTAGCTAGCCTTGTATTTACTTTCGTGCCATCTTCTAGCGCAACGGATTCAAGTAAGCCTTATGTTGGACCAACAATGACTCTATATGTTGGTAACTTGCCATACCGTGTTCATGAAGGTGAAGTGAAAGCGTTGTTTGGTGAATACGGACCGGTTAATTCAGTTCGTTTAGTAAGAGATCGAAAAACTGGTCGTCGTAAAGGTTTTGGCTTTGTTGAAATGTCAGAATCTGGTGCGAAAAAAGCAATGAACAAGTTAAACGATTACAGCTTCCAAGAACGTACTTTGAAAGTTCGTGAAGCTAAATCACAAGAGTCAGATCCAGCAGAAATGAATAAAGAAGACTAAACCCTTCTATTAGCTAGCTACGGCAGTCTAAGCAATCGCTTAAAACCGTAGTTAGCTAATGTTATTTCTAACCCCTTATCAATATCCTTCGTATACCCTGCTTCCAACAATCCTTTTGAAGATACCCTTTTACGATCTGAACCATTTTCAATATTAACTAACGACAACACTCTTGCAGCAATCGCTTCTCCAGAATCAAGTAAGGTAATTGGTTGCTCAATACATGTTGCTATTTCTTGCTGTAATAGTGGAAAGTGTGTACAGCCTAATATAACGGTGTCGATATCAGTGCCATTGATGGGCGCAACGATCTGTTTAATCTTATTTATATCGATGTGTTTTCTTTCTGCTTTATCTTCTGCAATCATCACTAACTCAGATGAACCAATCAACATCACTTTACAGCCACCAGCAAATTCACTGATTAACTCTTTGGTATATGCCCTTTCAACAGTGCCGGGTGTCGCTAATAATGCAATATGTTTAGTCATTGATAATTGAGCTGCAGGTTTAATCGCAGGAACAACTCCAACTACAGGAATAGAAAGGTTTTCTCTAAGTTTAGGTAATACAAGTGTACTGGCGGTATTGCATGCCACTACGACCACTGATGCATTAAGCGCTTTTACTTGATGCGTAATCAATGCCACACAACCATCAATTAAGTCTTGCTCTGCAAGGTTTCCATAAGGTAATCGTGCATTATCGAACAAATAGAAAATATCTTTGGCAGGTATTTTTGAATGAATATGTTCTAAAACCGATAAACCACCAATTCCAGAATCAAAAATGAGTATAGGACCTGACAAAATCTTCTCCATTAAATGGGTTATAAAAAGGATATCGGCTAAATTAACAACTAATCTATTAAGAATACGCCAATCCACTGGACATCAGCGTTGTGTAGTATAATATTTGCGCCCTTAATTTACAGCCTATGGTGGAACAAAATGAATTTAGCTGCAATGGATCCTAAAAACTATGATGCGCAACTAGCAGAAAAGCGTATCAAGCTTGAACAGACCTTTGCCGAGTTTACTCCGCCTAGTTTAGAAGTGTTTGCTTCAGAGCCTGCCAACTACCGAATGCGTGCTGAATTTCGTGTATGGCATGATGATGAAGATTTATACTATTACATGTTTGATAAAGTGTTAGATCAAAAAGTACGCTGTGAACAGTATTTACCAGCGGGTAAATTGATCAATGAAATGATGACAGCATTAATGGAAGAGTTACGTCCTAATCCTGATTTACGTTTCAAACTATTCCAAGTGGATTTTTTAACAACACTGAGTGGTGAAATTTTAGTATCACTACTCTACCATCGCCAATTGGGCGACACTTGGATAGAGCAAGCGAAGTTAATGAAAGCCCGTTTAGCTGAAAAGTTTAACGTTAATATTATAGGCCGCGCTCGCAAGCTTAAAATCGATTTAGATAAAGATTTTGTTGTTGAAACACTGGATGTTGCTGGCCAGGTATTACATTACAAACAAATTGAAAACAGCTTCACTCAGCCCAATGCAAAAGTTTCAGTCAAAATGCTGGAGTGGGCTATTTCGGCGACAAAAGATAGCACTGGCGATTTATTGGAGCTGTACTGTGGAAATGGTAACTTCACTATCGCCTTGGCGCAAAATTTTGATCGCGTGTTAGCCACTGAACTAGCTAAACCATCAGTTGATGCCGCACAATATAATATTGCCATCAACGAGGTTGAGAATGTTCAAATCATTCGTATGTCAGCTGAAGACTTTAGTGATGCGATGGCGAAAAAGCGCACTTATAGACGCTTAGAAGGTATCGATTTAGATAGTTATAACTGTAATACCATTTTCGTTGACCCACCAAGAGCGGGTATCGATGATGACACTTTAGCATTAATGCAAAATTATGAACGTATCCTCTATATCTCATGTAACCCTGAAACGCTAAAAGTGAATCTTGAGACACTAGGCACTACGCATAAGATTACCCGCTTTGCACTATTCGACCAATTTCCTTATACCCATCATATGGAATCAGGCATATTACTAGAACGTAAGTAATACCACTAAACACGAATACAAAAAAGCCGTTATAAGTTGATTCTTATAACGGCTTTTTTAATTCTACGTCGAAATTGATACTGTCGAGAATAAGTAGATCGGCTTATCGCGTATCCACTTTATGTTGTAAAGCTTCGGCGCCCTTGGCCACCATTCGCAATTGCAGCACTAAGTGATCGGCTAATACCTTTCTATCTGCCCGCTTCATGTCTAAAGCTGATGCGCCAGCGTTAAAGACTAATGTCACTAAGGCTTCTGCTTGTACTCTTGCCAACATAGGCGTTCTGCCAGCTGTGGCTTCGGTATAATGTGAAAGCTCAGAGATAAAGTGTTCAATCTCTCTTGCCACTGCGGCTCTAAAAGCGGCAGAAGTTCCTGAACGTTCATGTAATAGAATACGAAATACGTTTGGGTTTGATTCAAGCACTTCGACAAAGGTATCAACTGAGATACGTATAACACTGCCACCAGCTTCTGCACGTTGGCGACCTTTACGCATCATTTGTCTAAGTGTTAATCCACCTTCATCAACCATTGTTAAACCAAGTTCATTCATATCTTTGAAATGACGATAAAACGAGGTTGGCGCAATGCCCGCTTCCCTAGCCACTTCTCGTAAACTTAAACTGGAAAAACTACGTTCTGCGCTTAATTGATTAAAAGCGGCATCTACCAATGCACGACGGGTTTTTTCTTTCTGTAATGCTCTTACACCCATGTAAAAATCCATATAGTAAATGTTAATGCACAGATAATACCGCTTTTAGCCCAAAAACACAGCCCTAGAAAACTTGACCCGATAAAGTTGGTAAGTTAAATTAGCGTACAACTGTACGCCCAATAAGATTCTTGGATTATCTTGATGAAAAAACCACCTATTATTTGGTTAAATACTTCTTTATTCGCTCTAACACTTCTAGGCGCACTCACTCTTGTGCCTTGGCGTGGATTAACCCACGGCTTTGAAGCGATTGAATGGATTGCTTTTGTGGTACTTGCCTTTGCCAGCGGACTCTCTATTACGGCTGGTTATCATAGGCTGTGGTCGCATAAAGCGTATAAAGCTCACCCTGTAATGCGATTTTTATTCGCACTGGGCGGTGCTTTAGCATTACAAAATAGTGCACTGCATTGGTCTTCAGATCATCGCATTCACCATAAACATGTTGATAATAACGATAAAGATCCTTACTCAGCTAAAAAAGGATTTTGGTATAGCCATATCGGTTGGATGTTGCGTGAATATCAAGCCAGTCGCTACCATGATTACAAAAATGTCCGCGACTTACAAAAAGACGCTATTGTGATGTGGCAACATAAACATTATTTGAGCTTAGTCCTATTAATGAATATCGGTTTACCTGCTTTCTTAGGTTGGCTAAATGGCGATATCATTTCAATGGTGCTAATGGCGGGTCTATTACGTTTAGTGGTTGTGCATCATTGTACTTTTTTTATTAACTCTCTAGCACATATCTGGGGCAGCCAACCTTATACCAATAAGAATACTGCACGAGATAACGGTGTTATCGCTTTGCTCACTTACGGTGAGGGATATCATAACTTTCACCACATATTTGAGAATGATTACCGTAACGGTATTAAGTGGTGGCACTACGACCCAACCAAATGGTTAATTAAGTCAATGCACTGGTGTGGTTTAGCAACCGACTTACGTGTTGTACCTCAAGAACGTATTGAAAGTGCCAAACTACAGATGCAACTTCTAAAAGCACAGAATAAGGTGGCTCATTTACCTAACTGTGATGAACTCATTGCTAACTTCCAAGCCGAGTATGACCTGATGAAGCAACATCTGATGGAATACTATCAAGCTAAGAAGGTGTTGTTAGATGCGAAACGTAAACAACTAAGTAATCAGCAATTGAAGTTGCAGGTACAAGAATTAAAAGCACGCTTGTTAGCCCAAAAGAAAAATTGGAATAACTTAACCGCCGCTTATTAAATTCTGCGTTAAATCATTATTATCAAACGGCTACCTTGCAAGGTAGCCGTTTGTGTTTATGATGGAATATCTTCCTTTCTTTGGATTTTCCTTCTTATGTCTGAATCGTCAGTAAAACTAACCGAATATAGTCATGGAGCTGGCTGTGGGTGTAAGATCTCGCCACAAGTTCTTAGCACTATATTGGCCTCTTCATTACCTTCATTTACTGACCCTAAGCTATTAGTAGGAAATCAAACCCGCGATGATGCGGCCGTTTATCAACTCAATGATGAAACAGGTATTATCAGTACCACTGACTTTTTCATGCCTATCGTCGATGATCCGTTTACTTTTGGTCGCATCGCCGCCACTAACGCCATCAGTGACATCTACGCTATGGGCGGTACGCCTATTATGGCCATTGCAATATTAGGTTGGCCAGTCAATGTACTTGCCCCCGAAGTCGCACAAAAAGTCATTGAAGGTGGGCGCCAAGCCTGTGCTGATGCAGGAATTATGTTAGCAGGCGGCCACAGTATTGATGCACCAGAGCCAATATTTGGACTTGCTGTGACCGGTCAAATCCCGCTTGAGCAATTAAAACGAAATAGCACAGCTAAAGCGGGGGATAAACTCTATCTCACTAAGCCAATAGGCATCGGTATTCTGACTACGGCACAGAAGCAGAAAAAGCTCACTAGCGAAGACAGTATGATTGCGATTAATGCCATGTGTCAGCTTAATAAAGTAGGACAAGATATCGCAGCTATTACCGGGGTCAACGCACTGACTGATGTCACAGGCTTTGGTCTAGCGGGTCACTTAATTGAAGTATGTCAGGGGGGCAATGTCAGCGCGAACCTTTCATTTAATAGCATCCCGTTATTAGCGCAAGCAATGCACTACTTAAACTTGGGTTGTACTCCAGGTGGGACACAACGCAATTTTGAAAGTTATCAGCAGTATTTACCTGAAATGAGCGAACAGCAACAAGCGATTCTGTGTGATCCGCAAACCAGTGGCGGCTTACTGATTTCTGTTAGCCCCGATTCAGAGCAACAACTCATTGCCTTGCTCAACAGTCAAGATATTGCCCCTATCTGTATTGGTGAACTCATTCCCCCTAATGACCAGACGAGTATGAGTAACACACTCATTGAGCTGAGTTGATAGCTTATTTTGCTAGCTAGAAGATTGCGTGCTTTAAATCGCTTTATCTAAGAGAGTGTCATATGTCAGATAACATCATTGCTAACACTGAGTATCAGCGTCTTTTTTTGGAGCAACGACCTTTAATCGATGTGAGAGCCCCGATTGAGTTTACTAAAGGGGCATTTCAGCATTCTTACAATTTGCCATTGATGAATGATGCTGAACGAACCATGGTCGGTACTTGCTACAAAGAACAAGGTCAAAGTGCCGCAATAGCTTTAGGTCATCAACTGGTTAATGGTCACACTAAGCAACAACGTATTGATGCTTGGCAGCAATTTATAGCGGAGCAGCCCAACAGTTACCTCTATTGTTTTCGCGGTGGTTTACGCTCACAGTTATCACAACAATGGCTCAAGGATAATGGTATTTCGATGCCTTACATTGAAGGTGGCTACAAAGCGATGCGCCAGTTTCTCATTAATGTCATTGAATCTTCGCCAGCCAAACAACCATTAGTCATTTTAAGTGGGATAACTGGGAGTGGTAAGACTGAGCTATTACAGCTACGCAAAGAAGCCATTGATTTAGAGGGTATCGCAAATCACCGCGGTTCAAGCTTTGGAAAGAACCTTGACCCACAACCGACACAGATTAACTTTGAAAATCAGCTCGCCATCAAACTGCTTCAACATAACCATCAACAGCACGATAAAGTCTTATTAGAGGATGAGAGCTTCTTAATCGGCCGCTCAGCCATTCCAAAGACCTTTTATCAAGCTATGCAAGCCAGTGACATTATTGTGTTAGAGGAAAGCTTACATAACCGCTTAGTCAGAATACATAAAGACTATGTCATCGATAAGTCTGCAGCGTTTATGGATCGATTTGAAGAGGCACAAGGCAAGATTGAATTTACGCAGTACTTACTAAATAGCATTAATTCAATTAAAAAGCGTCTCGGAGGTAAAAAGCAACAGCAACTTACCGCTATTATTGAACAAGCCATCAATCAACAGTTTTCTCAAAATGACCTCAGCGGCCATTTTGACTGGATTACCATCTTACTTGAACAGTATTACGACCCTATGTATCAATATCAAATGAGTAAGCATCAACAAAGGGTCATATTTAGCGGTGATAAAACCGCGATTCAGGCATATCTAGATCAGTGATTGACGTTAATCAGCAGACTGATTAAATAACCCTGTGACCTTTTGCTGTAGCCCATGTCTTCCCAGTTCAACACCATCAACAGGCTTATCAATATTAACCGTTACCTTTGACCAGAAACGCTTTGGCCTAGTCGTTAACGCATGACCGCCTTTGTGGCTAAAATAAGATCCCCACAGGCCTTTCAATGACATTGGAATAACGGTCACTGGATCACGAGATAGAATCGACTCTATACCGGGTCTAAACTCGGCAATATCACCGTCAACCGATAAACGCCCTTCAGGGAAAATACACACAAGTTCTTCATTACTAAGTGCATCATGAATTGACTCAAATGCTTGGTTATAAGTTGTTTCACATTTCTTTGGTGAACAAATAGGAATAACACCCGCGTGGCGGAATAGGTATTTCAATAACGGAATTTCACTAATAGATTTATCCATCACAAAACGGATAGGCCGTGAGGATGAGCCCATAATAATCAAAGCATCAACATAGCTCACATGGTTACACACAATCACCCCAGCACCTTGCTCTGGAATATTCTGACGCCCTTTTACTGTGACTCGATACATCAAGTGACTCAAAATGTAACTGACAAAACGTTGAGCAAATTCTGGCACTTGAGAATAAACATATAACGCGACAACGCTATTCATAGCAGCCAGTAATAAAAATAACTGTGGAATACTCCACTCTAAGAAGCCTAACAACACAATAGATAACAATGCCGCTATCACCATGAACAAGGCATTGATAATGTTATTCGCCGCTATAGCCTGGGCACATTCCCCTTCTGCTGCGCGAGATTGAATGAAGGCATACAAGGGAACAATGAATAAACCACCGCTTAAGCCAACAAACAATAAATCAAACATCACTCTGTAATGCTGCGTATCTGCGATAAATGTACTAAAGCTGTATACCAAGGCAGTATCCAAAGGTGCTGGAGGAATAGCGAATATCAAATCAACACCGAATATAGTTAAACCTAATATCCCAAATGGCAAAACACCTAGCTCAACACGGCCATAAGAAATTCGCTCACATACCCAAGAACCAATCGCGATACCAACAGAGAATAAGGCTAATAGCAGTGACACTACGGTTGCATCTGCGTGCAAATGTAACTTGGCAAAGTTAGGAAACTGGGTCAGATAAGTCGCGCCTAAAAACCAAAACCAGCTAATGGCGAGAATGGCCATCCAGATACTGGGCGTTTTTCTTACTTTAGCAATGCTGTGCCATGTACCCGTGAAAGGTGTGAAACGAATTTTACTGATTGTGCCTTGAGGTGGCAGTGATGGGATTGCACGACTCGATAAATAACCTGCTATTGCTAATGTCACTACCGTGATTGCCGCGCTCATTAAGCTGTTGCCACTGGCCACTAACAAACCTGCAGATAAAGTGCCTACAAGTATCGAAATAAAGGTCCCCATTTCCACCCAAGCATTGCCCTTTACAAGTTCATTTTCTGCCAGCGTTTGTGGTAACAAAGAATACTTAACAGGTCCAAAATAGGCGGATTGACTGCCAGTTAAGAATAGCAGCACTAACATCACCAAATAACTTTGCGACAAGATAGCTGCGGCGGCACACGACATTATGATCAATTCGAGTAACTTCAGTCGCCTTATGAGTAATGCCTTATCCATATTATCGGCCACCACACCAGCATGGGCTGAAAATAAGAAGAAAGGTAAAATAAATACCCCAGCAGCCAAATTGACAAACATATTTACACTAATAGGCAGTGCATCTACTTGGCTATATGTCACTAGTAATAACAGCACATTTTTGTAGATATTGTCATTCAATGCACCAAGGCACTGCGTGACGAAGTAAGGTAAAAAGCGTCTAGTTAACAGCATGAAACATCCTTATTTTTTGCCATTCCAGATAAGTAGCCTTGTATATGGCTCGTTAACATTTTCGGTAATTGGGTTGTATCGCTAAAGAGTTTTCCATCAAGGCTTAAACACGTTAATCCGTGAATACCGCCCCATAACACGCGGCTCATAAGTTCAATATCTTGCTCTATGGCCCTAGGAAATAAGCGACTTAATTCTAAAGCGACTAACTGAAACAGTTTATCAATTGTTGCTTGATGACTTGATGACAAAGCCATGTCTTCAGGTGTACTGAGTTCGAAGACTAATTTAAAACAAGCTGGATTTGATAAGGCAAACTGACTGTATTGCTGCGCTAAAACCTCAATAGCTTTGGTAGCACCCTGCAATGGTTGATCTTTATAGCAATCCGTTTGCTCATGAAGTGGATCGGTAGGTGAAGTGCTAGATCTTAACTCTGTCTCGAGCGCAGTCTCTAAAAGTGAGTACAAATCTTCTAATACTGTTTCAGATACACTCAATAGTAATTGTTGATAACTGCCAAAAATATTAATCAAAGTGCTCGGCGCATAACCAATGGTAGTGGCCACTTTCCGTAAGCTCAAACTCGCTAGTGTTGAAGTTTGCAAGTAAGCCATCACTGTATTAATCGCCATATCATGGAGTTGTGCGTGAGTGTGCTCTTTCCTTCTCGCCATTAAGATTGTCCCTTATCACAAGCTAGTTTCCAGTAATTGAACAATAAACTAACAGCAAACAAAATAAAAAACAATGTTCACAATAATGTTTTTGCTATTTATTTGCTCGCCTCTAGCTAGTTAAGAGATAATTTTTAGCCACTTTTTAAGTTAGTCTTGAAGTACTTTGGAATTAGTGCCGAAATACCGCTGCCACAAAAAAGCCCTCAATAGAGGGCTCTAATAAGACGTTTCTAAAATACTAATTAGTCAGTATATCGTCCCAAGGTAAGCTCGGGCTTCCTACAACAATAAAATTAGGATTTTCAAGTGTTTCACGTTCATTGTAAGTCATCGGCTGTAAGTTAATGTCCATTAACGAGCCACCCGCTTCTTCTAAAATGATTTGTGCTGCGCCAGTATCCCACTCACCTGTAGGTCCTAAACGGACATAACAATCAGCGCGACCTTCGGCCACTAAGCAACTTTTTAATGCTGCCCCGCCTAAAACAACCAATTCACAGCTACTTGGGTGATTTAGCAATTTCAATACTGACTGTGGGTCTTGACGACGGCTAACGGCAAGTCGTAAACCAGATGTATTAATATCGGTAATTGGATTACTGGTAATACGTACTTCATTCTTACTATCACGCTTATAGGCACCTAAGCCAGCAATAGCGTAGTAACACACTTTCGTCATTGGCACGTAAACAACGCCCATAACCGGTCGATTATGTTCGACTAATGCAATAATTACCGAGAAATCACCACTACCAGCAATGAATTCACCGGTGCCATCGAGAGGATCAACTAACCAATAACGTGGCCATTCCGAACGTTCGCTGAAGGGAATATCAGCAGCTTCTTCACTTAGAATTGGGATGTCTGGAGTCAATTCGGCAAGTGCAGCACAAATTATATCGTTTGCTGCGATATCTGCAGAGGTCACAGGCGTATTATCAGATTTGATTTCACGATCAAAATCGCCTTTCACATAGATATCGCGGATCTTCTGACCCGCTTCGCTCGCGATACTGATAACTTGTTCAATTACTTCTTCTGGCTTCATAACGACTCCAATCGCCAAATAATACTCTGAGTACTGTCACGTTAGATCAATTTAAGATTTTTTTGTAGTTAAATTAAGCGAGTAAGCTGAATTATTTTAATCTTCACAGGATAATTTTATAACTGACATCAATATCGTATAAAATTCGCCCTAAAAATAGCGATAAGCCTAACGCTGTAAATACTGTTGAGTTAAAAATAACGCACTTACGCTTCTCGATTCTGAAAAATCAACGTTATCCAACAATGCTTGCCAATCTTCTAATGCCCATGGAATGACGTCTATCGGTTCTGGTTCATCACCTTCAAGGGTACTTTCATATAAATCTTCTGCGATAAAAATTTGCATCTTACTGGCAAAATACCCAGGAGCTAAGCTTAACTCTTTTAATAACGTTAGCTTACGACTGCCAAAGCCAATTTCTTCTTGTAGTTCACGATTAGCAGCTTCAATTGCTTCCTCCCCAGGATCAATCAATCCTTTAGGGAAGCCAAGTTCATAATTATCGGTACCTGCGGCGTATTCTTTTGCTAATAGCATTTGGCCTTGATGCACAGGTACAATCATTACTGCGCCACGGCTTGCGCCACTCATTCTTTCATATTGACGTTCAACGCCATTAGAAAATTTTAAGTGCACTTGTTCAATCTGAAACAGTCTACTTTTAGCGACTATTTCACGATGAAGGATTTCGGGCTTGGGGTGCCGTGATGTCATTAAGACCTCATATATGACGAATTTAGTAAGACAAGTTACAATCTTACTACCCTAGCTATATTCTACAACCGGAATTTATATGTTTCCTTGGCATAAAATAGACACAGTTCTACTCGATATGGACGGTACCTTGCTAGATCTGCATTTTGATAACCATTTCTGGTTAACTTTGGTACCTCAACAGCTTAGTACACAAAAACAAATATCGTTAGCACAAGCACAGGCGCTAGTTGAAGAATCCTATCATCGTGTACTTGGAACATTAGATTGGTATTGTATTGATTTTTGGCAGCAGCAATTAGATTTAGACATTCTCACATTGCACTATTCATTAGTGGAACGTATTCAAATGCGCCAAGACAGCATGCCTTTTTTACAGGCGCTTGCCACAGTAGGCAAAAAGAGAATACTGCTCACTAATGCTCACCCAAAAAGCCTTGAACTTAAATTAGAACATACTGAGTTAGCGAGGGGCTTAGATGAAATGTTGTCGAGCCATGAAACCGGTTACCCCAAAGAGCATCCTGAGTTTTGGAGGCAAGCATTCGAAAAGTACGACTTAGATCCGAGTCGCTGTTTATTCATCGATGATAATGAAGATATTCTCGAGGCATCAAAGCTAGCAGGTGTTGGCTTTCAGTTAGGCATTAAAAACCCAGACAGTAAAAAGCCCCATAAAGACTTTGTCGATTTCCCCGCCATTGATGATTATCAATTACTTCATCAAGAGTTACTGAAAGTATCAAACAGCTAAAACGCATAAGTACCAGCCATAAAAAAGGCATCTGACGTTAATCAGATGCCTTTAAATTTTCAGTAGTACTAATCCATTACTAACTTAGCATTACATGCCAGGAATAGTACCTTGGTAATTAACGGGGTAATAACCTTGGCTGTCTTGCTGCCCCAAAAAGCTTAAGGCTTGAGTTAAATCCTTTGGCTGTTCAGGTGTCGGTTTAATCTTAGCACTGACGGTAATACTGTTGTTATCACCTAACGTTGCAGTACCTTGAATACCCATTTTATTCATCGAATCATCGGTATTCAATTGCACTTGGCCATCAATACAATTTAACCCTAATGCAATATCGCCCAAAGGATATTCACCGAATTGATTTTTAACATCAATTCGGTTTAAAAATAGTTTACCGGTTAACTGTTCACACCAGGGCGCACCTTGCTCTAGTCTTTCTACAATTAAACTGACATCACCATCAATTTTGGTTCTGAAAGGTAATCGAGCATTACCCAGTAAAAATGCATTGGGTGCTTCAAAGCGAAGATTATCGGCAGTGAGTCCCGACATAGACCAGCTAATATCACCTTGACCACTCACTGCAGTGGCGCGGCTACCAATTCGAACATCGACATTCACTTGACCAATAAACAGCGCCCAAGGATTTAAATCCCAGGTGACTTGTTCAATCACTCTGCGATCAATGGATACAACATCTGCAGAGCCTTGCCACAATGTGCCTGTCACACCGCTCACTTTAATATTATTCGGCAGCGGCGCAATGCCGACAACCCAATTAGCAGGGATAAATACCACCAAAAACACCAGGTAGATAAATACACCTAAAATAATTTTCTTAATCAAACTCACTACATTACCTACTTACTTAGATAGCTGAATACGACGCACTTTTACAAAACCAGCCAAATCAGACTCTGATAAATCAACGCTTTCAAGCGTTAAGCCCTTTTTTTCAACTAACTCGTGTAAATAATCAAGCAAACTATCAAACGGTACATCATCCATCCACAATTGGATTTTATCCCCTTGCGGTTGCATACGTGTAATTTCTAAATCGTATTGACCAGCCAATTGGTTCACGATAGAACTCAGGCTGCCGCTAGCATTTGGTCGAGAACCTTGCTGTTTTAAACCTGCAATTTTATTGGCAGATTGTTTTACGTAATTTAAAGTCTGCTTCGCTGCTTGATTATCTTTTTCGGCATTCTCAGCTGCATTAGAAATAGGACTCCATATTCCCCAATACAAAATACCAATCACCACAAACACACTACAGCTAGCGACTAACTGTTGCTCACGTTGCGCAAGACCACGCCACCAGATTTGCAAATTTTCCATCTTATTTGCCCTTCAATGTAATTGTAGTGGTCACTTCATTCTCACCGCTATTAATTGCACCCATATCAAATTGATATTGAGACTCAACAAGCTGTTTAAACTGATCCACTTGATCATAATTTTTAGCGGTAACTTGCATGCGCAGTTCATTACGACCAGCATCAAATCGAATTGAATTGGGTTTTAAGTCAGGTACTTTTTGAAATGACTCTCGTAATCCTTCAAGCATGCCAAAGAAAGCAGCTCCGCCACCCTGACCTTGTAAGCTACGTAACTCGGAATCAAGCTGAGAGCGAATATTAACAATACGGTTAGTGCGAGGACTGACCTTCTTAAAAATGGCCTCGCTTTGCTGTTTAATCTCTGCGGTTTGCTGCTCTAATTGGTGAATGGTTAAGCCTTTATTCACCAGTGAAAGCACTATGGCGATGACAGCGATAATGGCTGCATTCTTCCAAAGCATGAGATGTTTGCTATATTCACGCTTTGGCTCATAGCTACCGCTTAACAAGTTAATCGGTGCCTGCAGAATCCCTTTGGCTAAGACCATCATTGGAATGTCTAAAGGTTTAGCTTCAACTTCGGCATCCATAAAGACTAAGTCATCACTGTATGTCGCAATCTTTAATGGTGACTCGTGTTCTTTACTGCTAGACATGAGTTCTGGCAGTGCAAAATCAAGCCAAGTTTTAGGCAAGCTAACCCCACTACCTTCACCAGTTCGCAGTAATAGCTCATCACCCATATCGAGTGCAGCCCAGCGGCATTGTTCCAGCGGTAACGCTAAACAATCAGGGACAACCCGTTTCACTTTTATACCTGCTTCAACTAACCATGACAGCCAATCTTGCATCTGTTCATGCGCTACTGCAACCACATTAAGAAACTCACCATCACGCGGGCCAACCACAAAATGCATTGATTCAACATCAGATGCAATGGCTTCTTCTAACATGAACGGCAACGCTTTTAACGCTTGGCGCTGATTTTTTTCAGGCAATGCAATTTGAGTCAATGTCATACTTGCAGCAGGAACCAAAACATCAACCGGACGGTTGCCCGCACGCTCAGTTAAACTGGTTAAGCTTTTAGCATCACTTAACTCACCTGAGGCGATAATCTCTTGCTCTTGTTCTGACCACACTAGCCAAGAACAAGGACTTTCGGATGTTTTTCCTAATCGGATAAATAGCCGTTCAGACACTGTCATTCTCCACAAGCTTCAACATCACCAAGGTAAAAGTACCTATAGCTGATTGAAGCGGGTTGTTATCCATATTCATTATTGCTGCCCGCCATATTGCCTGGAGAGCACATCAAAACTATTATTACTTCTGAGTAATACGCTATCCATTCTAAACACCGCATTATCCACTTTAGCGCCAGCTTTTAATAAGAAGTAATTACTATCAACCACGATGCTCGATTTCATATTACTTTCAGTCGCTAAACTCGCTAAAGAGTTATTTTCCCAAAACTCTGCGGCAGTCTCAAAACCATCGGCAGGTCGTTGGTTAATTAAACTTTCCGCATCACTTAAACTAATTTTATTCTCTAGCATGCCGACTAACAAAGCGGCCTGCTCTAATTCAATGGTATTCACATTAAGCAATTGCTGATTATTACCCGGAATTGCACATACGTATGGCAATAACGTTAAATATACTTGTTGGTTATAACCTAATACAGCGCGTAATTCACTGTGGTGACTCATTAATGTGTTCGCTGCACGGTAAGGCACGTTTCTAGACTCATAATCCGCATCTTCTGCGCCGTATGGCATCGCGACGGTATCTTCATCAATGTAATCAATTAATGTATGAGTGAGCCGTTCTGCGCCAAAATCGTCCATGCCTAAGGTTATTAACATCGACATAAACTGAGTCCCCGCTAAAGATAGCTTGGGTTGACCATTTTCAACTTCAGTGGATTTAACTGATAAAGCATTGACGTTGAAACATGAACGCATGTCTTTCATTTCCCCGCCAATCTCACCATACTCTGCTGGAAAAACAACATCCGCTAATGCCCAATATTGCTGTAAATGAACGGTGCCATCAGCATCTTCCATATCTTGCTTTAAAATCTTTTTGGCTAATTCTTCAGCTGAAATAGCATACCAATAGGCTTGGTCATATTGTGCTAAATTTAACGTGCGGCGCATAGACAATTGATTACGACTAGTAATATTGGTGGCGATAATCACCACCAAAGCCACAACCAGCAATACCACTAATAATGCGACGCCTCGTTGCTTACGAAAGCCTGGTAATTGATATTTCATCATGTGCCATTACCCGTGCTAGAGCCATTGTTACCGCTGTTATTACCGCTGTTATTACCGCTGTTATTGCCGTTATTAGTGCCGTTATTAGTGCCGTTGTTATTGCCGTTGTTACCATTGGCACCACCGCTGCCGCCACTGCCACCTTTAGGCAGTAAGAAGCGACGCTCAATGATACCAAAGCCTTCGATTTCCAACTTCATTGCGATGCCAAGGGGTAGCTGCGAGGAATCAACTTTACGTTCCCATTTATCACCAACAAAGAATGAATATTCAATAGAAATCACATCTTTGATGATCAAGCTTTTTAACGGTTCAGCGCCCACTTCTGGTTCAGGGTAAGGATAATACCAACGCTCTAAGCGACCATCTTGAACCACATAAGATACTGACTGCAGGCTGCCTCTTGGCAACATGCCATCAGGATTCAACCAACCTAAACGAAAAAACACCAAGGCTTCGGTTTCTGAATCCAGCATATTATCGCCAGTTTGAAATACTGTTGTCGTACGCTCGCCATCTAATCCACGCTGTGTGCGGGCAACCATTTGGCCTAAATCTCGTTCGATAATGCCAAAACCTTGCTGTAATGCTTTTAGTCGAACCGAAAACTCTTTGGTCGCTTCATCATTTTTCATCACGGTTGATAACACAGAATTTGCTGCTAGCCCTATCATCGCGAAAATACCGATGGCGATCATCATTTCGAGCAAGGTGAAACCTGCCTGACGATGTTTTCTTGCGTCAGAATGATGAGTATGATGTCGGCCGTTAGCCTGCGTTATGAACATAACTACTCACTTGTGCAACGGTGCGTTTAAACCTGTCATCATCACTAACTAATATTCTGATCATTCTAAAATTGTCGTCAGTGGTTTTGATCACCTCTTGACGCCAATACCAATCTTTTTCAGCTAACTCGACCTGGCCAGTTTTAGTGCCAAGTTCAGGGAAGCTTTCAACCAATCTGGCTTCAACCATTTGGTTACTGGCAACCCATTGCGCTAAAGTTCGTTCTTCTAATATCGGCAGGTTTGCCATTTGATCGCCAATGCTTTTGGTTACTGCGACAGCCGCAATAGAAAACACTGCTAACGCTACGATGACTTCTAGTAAGGTCATGCCTTTACTGTATTTCATCAAAGCTCCCTATTGCTAACCGACCAAGCGCATCACCAACAACAAGCACTTCAATTTCTTTACCTTTGTCATCATCAAGTAAAAAGCTCAATTCGAAAGTCGACATTTCACCACTGGGGAAAAGTAATATCTGTGGCTCAGGGTTTTTCTTTTTATCTTCTTTTGACTCTTCAATTAATGGCTCATCAAACCAAGATTCATCATCTTCGTCTTCTTGGGTTAATGGCAAGCCATCCAGTAATAGACTCATGGTGACACCCTGCTCCATTTGCTTAGGAGCTAAGTGACGATCTTGCGTTACTGGATGCCATTTACTTTCTTTGTAATAAACGAATTGATATTCATCTTCTTCAACAACAATACCTAAAAATTGACCACTAAGAATGGCCTCTTCAATCACGAGTTCTGTCATTGCAATAAATTGACGAGCCGTTTTTTTTAACGCCTGTTCTGGTCCTGCTGTACTGGTTGTCATAGTAACGGCAGCCGCAGCGAGTCCCATCAGTAATGCAACTAATAGGACTTCTAGCAAGGTGAATCCAGATTGACGTTTGGTCATCATAATCGGTTATTAAACTCAGTAATGTTTACTGGAAGTTTTGTAGATTCCAGTTACCGATGTCATCTTCAGTGCCAACTTGTCCATCAGGACCTGCACTAAAAATATCAATACGACCATTCTCACCAGGGCTTAATAAGTAGTAATCATTGCGCCAAGGATCTTGTGGTAAACGTTTAATGTAGCCTTCGTCACGGTAATTACGTGGTTCAGGAGAAGATGTAGGCTTTTGAATCAGTGCATCTAGACCTTGATCCGTTGTTGGGTAAATACTGTTATCCAAGCGATACATATCTAAGGTGTTTTCTAAAGCTACAATGTCAGACACCGCTTTTTGAATATCTGCTTTATCTTTGTTACCCATTAAGTTAGGTACGACCATCGAAGCAAGAATACCCAAAATAACAATAACAACCATGACTTCAAGTAATGTAAAACCAGCTTGTTTACGACCAGTTTGATTTCGATTTGCTTGCATTAACGACTTCCTCCGACACACACAGTTAAAGTGCGATAAAAAATAAATATTGAATAATTAAATACTAAATAACTTGTTTAAGTAAACTAAACTACGCGCTGATTAAGTTATTCAATTCTAAGATAGGCTGTAAAATTGCCATCACGATAAATAACACCACAGAGGCCATACTGACGACCAACATAGGTTCAAATACCCCTAATGCAATGTTTACATTGGATTCAAATTCTCTATCTTGGTTATCTGCAGCACGTTCTAACATTTGCTCCAGTTGACCACTTTTCTCACCCGATGCAATCATATAGAGCATCATAGCGGGAAAAAGTTTGGTATTTGTTAGTGCGGCGCCCAAACTGGTACCTTCACGCACCCTTGCTGTAGCATCATCAACGGCTGCACGTACTTTGACATTTTGTAGTACTTCACTGGCAATATGCATCCCTTCTAATAAGGGAACTGAACTCGCTGACAAGATACTTAAGGTTCTTGCAAAACGCGCTGTATTAAGGCCTTTACTCACTTTCCCTATAACAGGTGCCTTTAATAACCACGAATCGTATTGCATTCTAAAAATAGGTTTTCTTAATAATTGCTTGAATAGGACAAAAAGGCCAACCATCGCGATGAGGACAAACACGCCATAGTTTTGCACGAAATCAGAAGCAAGAATGAGGAATTGTGTTGAACCGGGTAACTCTTGACCCATATGTTCAAATTGCCCAACCACCTTTGGTACGACTGCTGCTAGCAATACAGCAATAACACCGATCGCGACTGTGGTTAATACAATAGGGTAAATCATCGCTTGAGTGAGCTTAGATTTAAGTTGTTGGCGACGTTCGGTGTAATCCGCTAAGCGATTTAACACCACCTCTAAATGGCCTGACTTTTCACCTGACGCAACCATAGCGCGGTAAAGGTCGTCAAAAACATGAGGAAATTCGGCTAATGAGTCTGCAAGGCTATAACCTTCAACAACACGAGAACGCACAGCCATAATCAAACTGGCTAGACGATCTTTTTCACATTGTTGTCCAACGGCTTTAAGTGACTCTTCAATGGGTAAACCTGCAGCCACTAACGTTGCGATTTGGCGTGTTAGTAACGCGAGTTCAGCAACTGAAATACCACGTTTAAAAAGTGTCAGCCCTTGGCTCTTCGCTTTAGCCTCTTTTTCAGCAACAGGTTGCAGCTCTAGCGGCATTAACCGTTGTTCACGCAATTGACTGCGAGCATGACGAGCGGTATCTGCCTCTATAACGCCTTTCTGCTGCTTGCCATTACTATCAAGAGCTTTATATTCAAACGCTGCCATTGTTTATTCCTCGCGTGTCACGCGCAATACTTCTTCAAGGGTTGTAACCCCTGCAAGTACTTTGCTCATGCCATCATGACGAATACTTGGAATCGTTTGACGTACATATTTTTCAATGGCTAATTCACCACGGCCACCGTGAATTAATTCACGGACGCTATCATCAACTGTCAGCAACTCATGAATACCTGTACGCCCTCTATAGCCATTATGACCACAAGCTTTACAACCTTTAGCGCGATAAATCATTCGCGTATCATTTGCGGTAACGCCGAGTAATTCACGTTCACGTTCATCAGGTTCATGCGCAACCTTACACTCTTTACATAACGTACGGATTAATCGTTGCGCCAACACCCCAAGTAAACTTGAAGAAACAAGGAAAGGCTCAACACCCATATCTTGTAAACGGGTAATCGCACCCGATGCTGTATTGGTATGCAATGTAGAAATAACCATGTGACCGGTTAATGATGCTTGAACCGCGATTTGCGCTGTTTCTAAATCACGGATTTCACCAATCATGACCACATCAGGATCTTGACGTAATATTGCACGTAGTCCACGGGCAAAAGTCATATCCGCTTTAGTATTAACTTGTGTTTGACCAATACCATTAAGTTCATACTCAATAGGGTCTTCCACAGTTAAGATATTGGTATCTTTAGAGTTAATTTCAGTTAAGCCCGCATAGAGCGTGGTACTTTTACCTGAACCAGTCGGCCCTGTAACCAAAATAATACCGTGAGGCTTACGGATAAGTGATTCAAACTGATCTTGAATAGACGGTGTCATACCCAACAGTTTTAAGTCTAAGTTGCCGGTGTTTTTATCCAGTAAACGTAATACTACCCGCTCGCCGTGGCTTGATGGCATAGTTGATACACGAACATCGACGGCACGGCCTGCAATACGTAATGAAATACGGCCATCCTGAGGAACGCGTTTTTCAGCAATATCCAAACGTGCCATAACCTTAATACGTGAAACCAGCAATGAAGATAGTTTACGGTTAGGTTTTAACACCTCTTTAAGCACACCATCAATACGGAAACGAACGATGAGTTGTGTCTCATAAGTTTCAATATGAATATCTGAGGCTTCTTCTTTAATTGCTTCAGATAGCAACGCATTGATCAATTTAATGATAGGTGCGTCATCATCACCTTCAAGCAAGTCTTCAGTTTGCGGTAACTCTTCAGCTAACGTAAACAAGTCCATTTCATTACCAATATCTTCCATCAGTTGCTGTGCTTCTGATGAGTTGGCTTGGAATGTCTGGGTTAACTTGGCCTCAAAATCTTCTAGTGGCAACTTGCATAACACTAATTCTTCACCCGCATAGCGACGTACTTCGAGCATCGCATTTAATGGGGTGTTGCTGGTGTAATACAGCTTTAAAGCATCAGCTTCTTTGGCTAATGCCAAATTAAAACGATGTGAGAAAGCAAACGGAAGACGTTCACGGCTGTTCGAAAGAAAAACCTCATCACCCAGTTCTTCCGCCTCTAAACCTAAATCCGTTGAAACTTGCGCCAACTGTTCAGTCACTGCTTCACTCATTGGCATCATCTTCTTGGTTAGCTTCTGCATCTTCGGCTTCAGCGTCTTCGATTATGACATCATCATTATCTTTACTTTCACTAATGCGTTTAAGTGCAGGATCTGTTTCACGCATTCTAGTCTCTAGACTTTTACCTTCTTTATAACGATTAAGCACTTCGTTAACTTCATCTGGTAAATAAGCTTCTTGATCCCACTCTTGCAATATCGGCACATCAGTATTAGGCATTAAGTTTACACCGCGCTCTTGTTGCTCAAGTTGCAATGCGCGGAAGTAGTTATATTTACGACCTGCAATACCTTCCATCGTGATGCCATCACGGATAATGGTAGGTTTAATAAAGACCATCAAGTTCTTCTTTTTCGTACCGCTTGAAGAAGACTTAAATAAATGACCGATAATCGGTAAGTCACCTAGGAATGGCACTTTTTGAACTGATTCTTGCACTTCTTCGTTAATCAATCCGCCCAAAACTACAATCTGACCAGAGTCTGCCATTACCGTAGTAGTTAAACGACGAGTCGCGAATGTCACATCAACACCCGTTTTACCGTTAATACCTGAGACTTCTTGCTCAATGGTCAACTTAACTGCATTACCTTCATTGACCTGTGGGATAACTTTTAACTTCACGCCCACTTCTTTACGTTCAACCGTTTGGAATGGGTTACTGTTGCCGTTGCTAGAGTTTTGGCTACCAGTAAGAATTGGCACTTCGTCACCAACAATGAATGATGCTTCTTGGTTATCGAGAGTTGTAATAGAAGGTGTTGCAAGTACATTTGATTTGGTGTCACTTGATACTGCTTGAATCAATGCGCCGAAATCGCCCATTGCCACACCCCACGCCATACCGTTCACTTTACCTAACGATTGCGCCAGTAATGTAATATCACCTCGTGTATCCGGGTTTTCAGTACAGGTACCATTTTCGGTACATACTGTAGTGCCTTCTTCACCTTGTGCTTGCCAAATACCCGCACCAATTTCGCCAATAGTTGGACCTAAGTTATTAAACTGAGTACCACCACCAGAAGCTGACGCCCATTGAATACCAAAGCCAACATCATCACCTTCTGATACTTCAACAATAATGGCTTCAACCAATACTTGAGCACGGCGAATATCTAATTGGTTAATCACACTTTCAATAGTGCGCATTTGATCCGGTTCAGCACTGATAACCAAAGCATTGGTATCATCGTGAGCCATGATATTAATTTCTTTACGCTTGCTGCCCGATGACTTACCGGCATCTTGATCGCTGACTAATTGATCCGCAAAACCTGTTAACACTTCAACCAAGTCTTCTGCTTTGGCGTAGCGTAAATATCTTACTTTGGTGTTACCGGTATTCGCTTGTTCAGCATCAAGGCGGCGGATGAGTTCAACCACTCGTTGACGACTTTTTTCATCACCGCTAACAATGACCGCGTTCATACGTTCATCAGCAACCACTTTAGGCGCTTGACCTGGCATTTGTGCTTGATTTGCGGTTGAGCGATATAAGGTATCTACGATTCGAACAATTTCACCCGCTGAAGCATATTCAAGTGAAACCACTTCAACAGCTGTATCCCCTTGCTTATCAACACGGCGAACAATTTCAACCAGCTTATTCACAACCGCAGCGCGGCCTGAAATCATCAATACGTTAGACGGGTCGTAATTAACCACGTTACCGCCACCAGCATTATCATTTAACTGACGAAGCAGCGGTGCAAGTTGTTTAGCCTCGGTGTTATATAAAGCCACGATACGGGTGACCATTTCATCACCTAAACCCGGAGTGTCGTCATCTGCTACCCGAATCGCTGCCGTTTTAGCATCTTTATCTTTAATAACTTTGATGACACGGTTTTCCATTTCAACAACGGCGTAACCATATACCTGCAATACATTGAGGAAGAATTGGTAGTACTGTTCATCATCTAATAAATCATAGCTGCGGACATTAATTTTACCGCGAACAGTGGGATCCACAATAATGGTTTTATTGAGGTTTTTGCCTACAATATTAATGAATTCCTGAATATCGGTGCCTTTAAAATTGGCAGCATATTGTTCCGACCAAGCAACCTGAGAAACCAGCATGGCAAGTCCTGCAACCATTCCAGCTAATACCTTGCGTCGAATTCCATAACTCTTCATTATTTCCAATCCTCTACTGCCAATTCTATTCTGGCAAACTAAAAATTATTTCTACTAACTGTCCATCACGTTCAACCATGACGCCAATTTCTGTTAATTCTGGTAATTGCCCCATAACTTCTAACGACTGCCCCATGTCAGTTAAGTCGTATCCGTTTATGGATTTTGCTAAATCATTTGCTTTAAACCCTGCTGCCTTAAATAAAGACTTATCTTTGCCTGGATTTAAACGGTAGCCACTGACACCTTCAGCGCCTCGCACTGGTGAAATAGCAAGGAAATCGGTGAGCTTGCTTGGGTCGGCAAGGAGTTCGTCACGTGAGTCTGCCAACTCTTGCGTTATCTCGCTTCGCTGAACGCGCTGAACTGTTTTTTGTTGTTTTGCTTGTTGCAGTGATTCGTTAGCTTGGCTTTGAGTGGTGTAATTTAAACCATCAAGCATTAAGGTTTCATAACGGCCTGCGTTAGTGATAATAATACGATCAGCATAAACTTCTTTGAGTGAAGCAGAAGTGCCTTTAATTTTATCGCCTAAGCTATAAGTCTCTTGGTTACCTTTCGATTCAATAACAGCAAGGCCATGACTATCTAAAGTCGAAGCCACAACACCCGTTAATAAAATAGAGAGGTTTGTTTTTGGCGCATCGGTGATTTGTTCAACAGGTGCCGCTTTTTTCTGCTGTGCATCACTATTCGCACCTTTTGAGCCAAATAATGCTAATTTTTGCACACCACTAAGCTCAACCCGTTTAGCACTGGCTGCGGAAGTGGGAGAAGGTTGCCAAGCCACGGTCTGAGAATTAACCGGCATTAACTTCCATGTAATTTGAGCAGCGATGATAAGGACAATAACTAACCCTACCCAAAAAACGGCGGCGCTCAATGGCTTTTGGGGAATACCTGCAGCCTTGGTAATAACTTTATCTAATACATCCATATTCAGGTCTGACCCTCTTCACAGGTCGCTGTTCTTATTCTGTTAATTTAGGAATTACTGCATCATGCTAACTCACGCGGCTTATTGCAACAAGCCCATAGCATATCGATTGGCGAAATACAGCTGATTATGCTACATTTGCGCGCCTAAAAAGGCTGTGAGAAACGCCACTATTTGAGGTCTTTCCTCCATTTTGCATACGAAAAATGTCAACCTTGTGAACTCATACCACTTTTGGGGGTGTTCGATGAACCATGCTCAAGTTAAAACTATGTCCGTAAGGTTAGATAAATGGTTATGGGCTGCGCGTTTTTATAAAACTCGCTCTATAGCTAAAGACATGATCAATGGTGGAAAAGTTCACTATAATGGACAAAGAGCCAAATCGAGCAAGCAAGCGGAAGTCGGTGCAACACTCCGAATTCGCCAAGGGCACGATGATAAGGAAATTATTATTGTTCAATTGTCTGAACACAGACAAGGGGCAGCTATAGCGCAAACGCTATACCAAGAAACACCTGAAAGCATCACTAAACGTGAATTTAATGCTGAAGCAAGACGATTAAACATTTTAAATAATCCGGCACCAGAAAATAAGCCGGATAAAAAGCAACGACGCCAACTTATTCGCTTTAAAGATTACTAATTATTTTTAAAGTACAACAAACGAGAAACCGCATGAGCCAAGATCTATTACATCGCTACTTATTCGACAATGCCGACGTTCGTGGTGAAATGGTACAACTTGAACAAAGTTACCAAGAAATTTTAGCAGCACATGATTACCCAGTTGCACTACAGAAATTGATAGGTCAATTAATGGCTGCAACTTCACTGCTCACTGCCACTATTAAGTTTACAGGTGATATCAGTGTTCAGCTTCAAGGTGATGGTCCAGTATCATTAGCCGTGATAAATGGCAGTAACTTGCAAGCGCTTCGTGGTATCGCACGTTGGAAAGGTGAATTAGCAGATGACGCTTCACTTGCAGACCTTATGGGTAAAGGTATTATGGCTATAACCCTTACGCCTGATGAAGGTGAACGCTACCAAGGGATTGTGTCACTTGAACATTCAGATTTAGCAGCTTGTTTAGAAGAGTACTTTAATCAATCTGAGCAACTGCCTACCGTTATTCGTTTATTTGCTGACGGCAAACAAGCTGCAGGAATGCTGTTACAAGTATTGCCAACGGAAAATAGTGAAAACGAAGAGTTTGATCATTTAACTGCGTTAACCCAAACGATCAAACAAGAAGAGTTGTTCACTCTAAGTGCTGAAGATATTTTACATCGCCTTTACCATCAAGAAGAAGTGCTAATCTTCGACCCTATCAATGTGACGTTTAAGTGTGGTTGTTCAAAAGAAAGCAGCGCTAAAGCTATTGCAACTTTACAGCAGGCTGAAGTTGAAGCGATTCTTGCAGAAGAAGGCGACATTAAAATGGACTGCGAATATTGCCCAGCTATTTATACCTTTGATAGCATCGATATTGCTGCCATTTATGCTGGCAATATGGGTTCTGATCAACAGCAATAATGATCAGCATTACATGTTAACTTTCAAAAAAAGCGCTTAAGGCGCTTTTTTTATGCTTAAAAACTACCTTTATAATCGCCTTCAAACTAAAAAGACTGAATAATTACCAAAAAGTTACCAAAGTGTTAGTTACCTGTAATCCATATTACGTTACTATTACGGCGCATAGGTATTGCTAATTTAGCGTAAACCTAAGCATGTAACCCCCTTAGCAAGCGAAACGTAAGTCATCCTAAATATAAATCGGCAATATAGACCGATAAACGACCTATTTAAGACGGAGAACGACCCGATGGCAGATGGAACAAACAGCGTACACTTTAACCTTACTAGCGCTGAATTAATTGAACTTGCTTTACAACGTAATGAAGGCCAATTAACCGCAAATGGCGCGCTCGTAGCAAAGACTGGTGAAAGAACTGGTCGCTCACCGAATGATCGATTCATTGTTCAAGAACAAAACACTCAAGATGATATTGACTGGGGATCAGTCAATAAGGGGATCGCTGCTGATACCTTTGATGCACTTTGGGGCAGAGTCGAAGCCTACCTTTCTGAAAAAGACATCTTTGTTTCTGAATTAGAAGTCGGCGCTTCAGATGAACATTATCTACCTGTTCGTGTTACCACTGAATATGCATGGCACCAAGTGTTTGCTCGCAACTTATTTATTACCCCAGAAACCTATAACCGTGGTGATAAAGAACAGTGGCAAATAATGAATGCGCCAGATTTTGTCTGTGAGCCTGCTCGTGACGGTACTCATTCAGATGCGGTAGTGATGATTAATTTCTCTGCCAAAAAAGTTCTGCTTGCAGGTCTGAAATATGCTGGTGAAATGAAAAAGTCGATGTTCTCGGTACAAAACTTTTTGCTTCCCGCTAAAGGCGTCCTGCCAATGCATTGTTCTGCCAATGTTGGTTCTGACGGCGACACTACCTTATTCTTCGGTTTATCAGGTACAGGTAAAACGACATTATCAGCCGATCCTAAGCGTTTCTTAATCGGAGATGATGAACACGGCTGGGCACCAGGCGGTGTATTTAACATTGAAGGTGGTTGCTACGCTAAATGTATCGACTTAAGCCAAAAAAATGAGCCAGTGATTTGGGATGCTATTCGTTTCGGCACTGTGCTTGAAAATGTCATGTTAGATGATAGCCGTACCCCTGATTACACTAATACCACACTAACAGAAAACAGCCGCGCGGCTTATCCGTTAGAGCATATTGCGCAGCGTATTGAAGAAAACCGCGGCGCAGAACCTCATGCTGTGGTGTTTTTAACCTGTGACGTGTCCGGTGTATTACCGCCAGTCTCGGTATTAACCAAAGAGCAAGCGGCATACCATTTCTTATCAGGGTATACCGCCAAAGTTGGTTCTACTGAAATGGGCTCAACCTCAGCTATCCAATCAACATTCTCAACCTGTTTTGGTGCACCTTTCTTCCCTCGACCAGCTGGTGTTTATGCTGAGTTGTTGATGAAACGCATTGAATCATTCGGTAGCCAAGTGTACTTGGTGAATACCGGCTGGACAGGTGGACCACACGGTGTTGGTAAACGTTTTAATATCCCGACGACTCGCGCCATTGTTGATGCGATTGTGAGTGGTGAACTCAAAGACGTAGAAACCATGCATATTGATAAATTAAACCTCAATGTGCCGGTTGCTGTATCAGGTGTTGAAACGCAACTATTAAACCCTGTGAATACCTGGGCAGATAAAGCTGAATACGATAAGTTTGCTCAACAGCTTGCTGAAGAGTTCACGGCTAACTTTGAAAAGTATAAAGTGTCTGATGCAATCAAAAATGCTGGACCAAACAGCTAGTGTTGTTCAGGTGAAGCTAAAAAGCCTAACCACTATCAATTTCTATTTAGGCTGATAACACCAAGCCGCAAATTATTATTTGCGGCTTTTTTATAACAATAATTTACTTTCCATTAATCAGCATCAATCTGCTATTGCCTATAAAGAGAATTAATTTAAGATAAAATAACAAACTTTGGTCATATCATAGGGATATCTATGCGCCGCGCTATCATTGCGAGCCTTGTTATTAACGCCGTTTTACTTCTCAATGGACAAGCTTACGCAACCGAAAATCTTGCTAAGTATTCCGAAAAAACCATTGATGACCAACAAAATTCCACCGTTATTGATGTCGCTAAAAGTACCACCTTTGTTAACGACAGTATTTTACCTCCTTTGCCTATTTGGCAAGGTGCCAGTGAAGCATTAATCCAGCCAGCAACTCATCAATGGGCAACGCCTTTTGAACAAAATGGATTAACCACCAGCCCTAATTATCACGACACGCATCAATGGCTCACTAAACTCGTCGACAGCAGTAATTTATTGCAACAAGTCTCAATCGGTAAAAGCCCACAAGGCCGAGATATTTGGATGATAGTCGCCTCTAAAGAAGGCGCAGCGACCGCGACAGCTCTCAGTGACAATAATAAACCCACTGTGCTGGTGCAGGCTGGGATCCATTCTGGTGAAATTGATGGCAAAGATGCTGGCATGATGCTACTTCGAGACATGAGCCATGGTGATAAAAAAGCGCTATTGGATAAAGTAAATCTGTTGTTTGTGCCCATCTTGAGCGTAGATGCCCATGAACGTAGTGATGAGTTTAACCGTGTAAATCAACGCGGGCCTGTTGATATGGGGTGGCGAACCAATGCCAGAAACCTTAACTTAAACCGAGATTATGCCAAGCTAGATACCCTTGAACTGCAGCATATGATCCGCACCATTAATATTTGGCAGCCAGATTTATACATTGATGTCCATGTCACTGACGGTATCGACTATCAATACGATGTTACTTTTGGCTATAACGTTAAAGAAGGCTATAGCCCTGAAAGTTTCGCTTGGCTGGAAACCTACTATCGTCCAGAAGTAGAAGCGGCATTGACCAAGCAAGATCATATTCCGGGTAAATTGATTTTCGCGCTTGATAATGCTGATATGTATAAAGGGTTATCGAATTGGAACCCAAGCCCTCGCTTTTCAAATGGTTATGGGGATGCCAGACATTTACCTACGATCTTAATCGAAAACCACAGTTTAAAGCCTTTCAAACAGCGTGTACTCGGTACTTACGTCATGCTTGAACAAACCTTAAAAACCGTTGCAGAGCATGGAACTAAGCTAAAAGCCGCTATTTACGAAGATAAATATTTGCATCAACAACGCTTTCCGCTCACTTGGCAAAATGTAGAACAAGCTCAAGGTTGGGATTTTAAAGGTATTGAATATAGTGTTGAGCAAAGTGACATTAGTGGTGCTAACGTTGTCAGGTGGAATGGTAAACCTAAGCTTTATCCGAATTTACCGGTTATTGGTAACACCGAAGTGGATGTCATCACTCAGCGGCCTAAATTTTATTATATTCCATCTCAATGGCATCAAGTTATTGAACGCTTAGCAATACATGGCGTAAGAATGACCACCTTAGAAAAGCCAAAAACAATCAAAGCGGCGCAATATCAATTTACCAATCCAGAATTTAACACGGTAGATTATGAAGGTCGCCAGCGAGTGACAGCCACCAGCACTAAATTAAACATTGATACCACTGTGCCCCAAGGCACAATTCAAATTACCACCAATCAACCTTTAGGTGACTTGGCTATTTTACTGCTGGAACCAGAGTCGGTTGATTCATTCTTTCAATGGGGATTTTTCAATAGCATCTTTACACGTACTGAATATATTGAAGACTATGCCGTCGAGCCTTTAGCAGCCAAAATGCTTGCTGCAGACGACAATCTAAAACTGGAATTCGACAAAGCCTTAAAGGATGAAGCTTTTGCGGCCGATCCTAAAGCAAGACTAAGATGGTTTTACCAACGCAGTCCTTATTACGATGAACAGTATTTGAAATATCCAGTGCTGAGATCTCGCTAAGCTCACATAGCCTATTTATAAAGCCGCTAAATAAACCACTTAATATCTCAGTATTAAGTGGTTTTTTATATGGATTTTTGTTCCACAGAACCAGCAATCAAGGCTAACTTGTGACTACGAGACAACTTTTTAACGGCGATTTCTCGTTTTAATGCATGACTACGGTCAGTTAGGGTTTCTTGATACACCAAGGTTAACGGCCCTTTGCCTTTTAAATATTTGGCCGCCTTAGCCCCACCCGCTTGATGCTCAGCAAAACGACGCTTTATATCCGTTGTAACCCCAGTATAGAGATGACTATTACGGCATTTGATCATATATAAATACCAGGGTGCAGCGGGTATATCTGATTTTGTATCAGTAGATAAAGAACGACTTTTAGTCTCGCTGATATTTTCTTGGATGTTAGTCGACATCGATATAAAAAACCTTCGGTCTGATCATAGTTATCTGCTGCTATCATGGCATAATGCGGTATCAAATATGAATCTTATCACCTTGGGACTTCCTGAGGCGAACCAGTATATGGTGAAAGCCATGTGAGGAATACGATGTCAATTCAAACAGATGCCTGCGCACAACCGGAATTAATGCACCCTACTGACGCGATTAAAGCGTTACTCGATCAAGTTAGCGCCATAGAAGACAATGAAATGGTCGGCTTAAATGAAGCTGTTGGTCGGGTACTGTCTGAAGATTTAGCATCGTGTATTGATTTGCCGCCATTTGATAACTCATCAATGGATGGTTTTGCATTTCGCTATGAAGATTTAGCACTTACAGAAAAAGACACTGCTTTGACGGTTATCGGCACTTCGTTTGCTGGCCACCCATTTAAAGGTTCGCCTAAAGCCAATACTTGTATCAGAATTATGACTGGTGCCCCTTTACCGACTGGGTACGACACCGTACAAATGCAAGAAAAAACAACCACCAATGGCGACATCATCAATATTCAAGCCCCTAAAGCTAAGGGCGCCAATGTGCGTTATCAAGGCGAAGAGTTGGTTGCCGGTACCAAAGTATTAAAACGGGGTCTTCAGATTCGCGCGGCTGAAATGGGCGTACTCGCAACCATTGGCATCAGCCAAGTTAGAGTTAAACGTAAACTCAAAGTCGCTTTTTTCTCTACTGGCGATGAATTACGTCCAGTAGGTAGCGAGCTTGCTCCTGGTCAAATTTATGATTCTAATCGCTATTCAATTAAAGGGTTACTGACTCAAGCAAACGTTGAGTGGATTGATTTAGGTGTGATTGAAGATGATAAGGAAGCCATTAGAGGTGCATTCAGAGACGCATCTGACATCGCTGATATGGTGCTAACCTCTGGCGGTGTGTCCGTTGGCGACGCCGACTACACTAAACAAATCCTATCAGAAGAAGGTGAAATCACCTTTTGGCGCTTAGCCATTAAACCGGGTAAACCTTTTGCGTTTGGGAAATTGGGTAAAGCGGTATTCTGTGGCCTACCGGGTAATCCAGTGTCATCAATGGTCACCTTCTACAAATTAGTTTGGCCTATTCTGAACAAAATGCAGGGACTAACACCCAAAGCACCATTAATCGTGAATGCGAAGTTATCTACACCTATTCGTAAGCAGCCTGGCCGTGCTGAATATCAACGCGGCATTATTAGTCGTGATGATAATGGTGAGCTGGTTGTTGCTATTACTGGTAGTCAAGGTTCTGGCATGCTGACATCAATGAGTTTAGCGAATTGTTTTATCAACTTAGAACAGCAGCAAGGTGATGTTGCCGCAGGCAGTATCGTCAACGTTGAACCTTTTAATAGCGTGCTTTGCTAAGGACTATTGATGACTGCGAATAATGTAACTGACGCTGTTGTTAATGAGCTTCTCAGTGACGATATTCTTACTGATAACGAAATGCTGCGTTATAGCCGCCAAATTTCCATAAAAGCCATGGACATTGAAGGCCAAGAAAAGCTAAAACAAGCCAAAGTATTAGTTATTGGTGCAGGCGGCTTAGGTTGCACTGTGACCCAATACCTTGCTGTAGCCGGTGTTGGCGAAATGACCATTGTCGATTTCGACACGGTTGAGCTTTCAAATCTACAACGCCAAGTATTGCATCATGACGAGAATATTGGTCAGGCTAAAGTCGACTCTGCGAAGCAAACATTACAACAACTTAATCCGTTAATTGCCATTAACACTATTAATCAATTTCTTGATGAAGAAGCCATTGAGGAATTAGTTTCTGAGCATATGCTAGTACTGGACTGTACCGACAATGTGTTAGTCAGAGAACAATTAAACCGCAGTTGCTTCAAGCACAAAGTCAGTTTTATATCGGCTGCAGCCATCAGAATGGAAGGCACAGTTACAGTCTTTGACTATCAAGCTCTGTCACCTTGCTATCAATGCTACAGCAGTCTTTTTGGTGAACAACAGCTAACGTGTGTTGAGTCTGGAATATTAGCACCAGTAGTCGGTTTGGTCGGTTGTATTCAGGCTACTGAAGCGATTAAAGCGATAAGCGGTATGGGACAAGGTTTAAATGGTCGTATCTTAATGATTGATGCGATGACAATGGAGTTTCGTGAAATGAAGCTGCCTAAACAAAATCATTGCCCAGTTTGTGCAAGCGATAAATAAGTTATTCACTTACTCAGACATTTTTGACTATAGTTGAAGAAGAGATAAAACGGCTTAATAAACAGGGACTCTGTTATGTCTGCTCCTCTTCAACTCATGTTTAATCAAGTAGCTAACCACACAAAGCTAAGGCAACGATCAAATAGGTCAACTTTCTTGAGTGTGCCACTTATTGGCTTCACAACACTTTTGCTTTCTGCCTGTTCAGGCGAAGACATAACCCCCCTACATCAAACGAATCCCGCAGCAGATTATTGTATTAAGCTAAATGGGAGTTTAGAAACCATCAAACACATTAATGGCGATGTTTCACTGTGCACATTGCCTGATGGTGAAGTGGTCGATTCGTGGGAGTTATTTAGACGTGACCATCAAAAGTCTTGATGGCGTATTTCAATGTTAGATAGATCATTTTGCATTGTAAATATAATGCCTAGAACTAGCGCTTAGAGCATAACGTTAAAAAATCGCAATTAGAAACGAGACTTAACTTACTGCGCTTTCTAGTTCAATAACTGTTTCTGATATGGCACTGCTTTCAGTCGTGATGAGATCTGCTGTTGGTGCTTCAGTAAGTTTGGCTCTATCCGCCTTTGACACGTAAGCAGATTTACTACTGCCTGCTTTTTTTGCATTCGCCTTTTTAGCTTTCGCTTTAAGCGTTGAATTGATTTTTTTACGACGATTCATAGTATTCACTCTTAACTTTTACGCCGAAAAAATGTCAATATTTTTACTGCAAGGATTTATGGGAGGTGGATTCTACAATTGAATGATGCAAAACACCAATTTAGACAACAAAACAAAATTGGTATTTGTATTTTAAAGCCGCGCGTTACTCTTGAATAACAACCCAGATAGCATGCAGTACACCAGGGAAGAAGAAGAAGAAACAGAGAATAATATTAATCAGTAAATCTTTGCCAGCACCTTTTTTCAAAAATACTGTAACTGGTGGCAATAAAATCGCAAGAACAATCAGTAATAATTTATTGGTATCCATAAGCTTATAATATCCTTTTTTTGTATGAGTAAAACTAACCCAACCAATTACTTACAACTACAACAATTTGTGCATCAGGCTAAAAATTACTATGATGATTTGTTAAACCACTTTATTCTAAATTATTGATAACTTCAACGAAGGCTTCATGATAGAAAACAGTAGTAGCCTAATATTAATTCAAGTCATTTGTGTCTTGTGTATAGCAGCCACAGTCGCTTGGACCATAATGGTTGTGCCAATGCGGGTAGCACCCAGTGCTAGCTGGCGCTTCGCATTAGCAAACTTTTCTATCTTACTCGGCATGCTACTGTATATTCAGCGCACGGATGAGCCGAGCTATTTACATTGGCTGGTCGCTGACAATATTATCCTGATTGGTTTTTGTTTTTTACGCTGGGGGGCTCAGCGCCTATATCATCTAAAATCAAGCCATCGTTTTGATTTGATGATCTTATTAGTCACCATCACATTGATGCTACTGGTTAAACCGCAAACCTCTAGTTCAGCCTATTTAATGATCATTTTATCTTGCTCTGCAGCGACCTTTTTTTTCATGCTTGCCAAAGATCATTACGTGGCTTTTAAAGCCAATTTCACTGCATTTGCCACCTATTGGTTGGTCATTCCTATTTTAATTATTGGATTGATGTTCCTAACACGAGCATTCATTTTAATGGCATACCCAGATAACGTTGCCACTTATGCCGCATTCAATACTAAAGAGTCTATCCCAATTCTTTGGACCTATATCTTTCTTATTCTGATGGTCAATATTCTCATTATTGGCAATACCATTAATCGCTTAGTGGTAAAAATTATGACTCTAGCGAATAAAGACACCCTCACAGGGTTATGGAATAGAAATGCATTGCAAAACAAGCTAGATATAGAGCATGAACGCTGGCTAAGGGATCGAGTTAGCTACAGTGTCATCCTTATCGATTTGGATCATTTCAAGCAAGTAAATGACCAGTTTGGCCATGCTGCAGGTGATGAAGTACTTAAAGCTGCAGCTAAACAGCTCAGCAGCATTACTCGAAAAATCGATTACCTATGCCGCTTTGGCGGTGAAGAGTTTGTACTGGTTTTATCATTAACCGATGAAGAAAAAGCATTTAAAGTTGCAGAGAAACTCCAGCAAACACTGGCTGAGATAAAAATTAATTGGAATGGTGCTGTTATTGAAACACAAGCAAGTATTGGCTGCGTAACAATAAGTGAAGATATTGCCGCTGAAGATTTGTTACAACATGCAGATAAAGCCATGTATCACGCTAAAGCTAGCGGCAGAAATTGTATTAAGTCAGCCAATAGCACCAAGGCTCAAACTTATTCGATTTAGGGCGTTGTTCATTCAATTTGAAGCTTCTTTCAAATTATTTAGCCGCTGGCCAAGGTAAATCATTAGGACTCAGCCATTCGCCAGCCAGTTGTTCTGTCACTTTTTTATCACCAAATAACTCGCCAACATGCGGCGTCTGCATAAATTGATACTGCTCCCCTTGATACTCAAACTGCAGCGCCATTGCATGTAAATAGCACCTATCCGACGACTCGCCACCATAAAGCGTATCACCTAAAATCGGCACGGCTAAGCTCGCTAAAGCAACCCGTAGTTGATGGGTTTTCCCGCTCAGCGGCTTCAATAAATAAAGCCTGGTTCCAGCGGTAATTGAATGGGAGAAAAACTGAGTGATAGCTGGGTTTTCTGAGGTGCGTAATAACTTATACATACTGCGACGTGACTTGGCCATATCGCCAATAACCCAACCTTGTTTCTTCTTAGGTTTACCTTGAGCAATAGCGAGGTAATACTTTTGAATTTTATGTGCAGTAAACAACTCAGTAAATATCGCCGCGGCAGCTGAAGACTTAGCCAGAATCAATAATCCCGATGTTGGAGTATCTAAACGGTGAACTGAATAGAGTTTAATACCCAAATCTGCTTCGACTTGTGCGACAACGCCTGCTGCGCCATCTTGGCTATGAAAGTGAACCCCAGAGGATTTATTAATGACAATAAAGTCAGAGTGTTGTTCAACAATTTGATACATGGCTGGTCTACTAATTAGTGGCATTGACTGATCGATGAGTTGAATATTTCATTTAATCGGCGGATTAGCAGAGCTTGCGCTAAGCTTTTTTAAATTGTATATCGACAATCAAACCGGGATTATTGTCTAACAATTCAATTTTAGCACGGTGTCGTGACAAAATAGCTTTAACCATTGAAAGTCCTAAGCCAGTTCCTTGGTGATGTCGGCTCGGATCTAAACGCACTAATCGGTCAAATACGCGCTCTTTATCTTCAGCACTAATACCTGGTCCATTATCAATAATTTGTATCTGTCGGCCTTTTTGAACAATGCTAATTTCAGCATCTTCTGGTGCATACTTAATCGCGTTATCAACCAGATTAAACAGCGCTTGGAATAACAGATACTTATCGCCAGAAATAACTAAGTCATCTTCAACAACTAAGTTGAGTGTTTGTTGTTTGGATTCTGCGACCACTTCAGCCATTTCAAATAAATCTTGGCAAAGCTGCTGCAAACTCACCGATTGCATATCGAGAGTTTGCTGGCCTTCCTCAATACGCGTTAGCGATAGCATGGCATCAAACGTGGCTAGACAGTGATCGAGCTCTTCGAGCAATATTGCCGTCAGTTCAGGGATTTGTTCTGTGGGTTTTAGCGGCAGTTGTTCAATCCCAATACGCAGATGAGATAGTGGTGTCCGCAAATCATGGGCGATATTATCAGTCACACCACGTACTGACATTAAGTTATGTTCAAGAGTATCTAACACACGGTTAAATTGGCCTGCAAGCATATCAAATTCATCTTCATTGTCGCTCACAGGGAAACGGGTATCATATTGACCCTGTTCAATTTTTTCGCTTAATAAATTGTATTGCACCAGCCTTCGCAAAATCGCTTTAGAAAATATAAACCCAACAGCTAAGGTAATGGCTAAAGTAAATGCTACCGCCCAAAAAGCGGCATTAATGAATTTTTCAATTAACGCTGACAGGTTGTCGGTACGGGTTGCGATTAATACTGGGCCATAGTTTGTAATAACCAAACCGCCGGTCAGAATATGCAGTTTATCAGGGCCACCAGTGAGGATGGGGAAATCACGAGTGGCTGGCAGTAACGGCATATTATCAGGCACAAAGCTCAATGCGCCGACCATATCAACACTATTACGCCACGCAATCAAAGCGGTTTTAGGATCGGCTGCGCGAATTTGCGCCGCGAAACTACGCCGATCTAAAGTCAATGCAAGCTGCTGATAGCGCTGCATTTCAGTAGAAAGATGTTGTTCAACTTGGTTTTCTTGCTCAATGACTAGCTGGCGGTATAAACCAAATACCAGCATGACAATGAGCAAGGTCACCAAAGTAGAGAAGATTAGCGTTATGCGCCAAGCACTGCTCTGATAGGGTTTAATTCCCTTTGCAAAGGCGATATCCAGCCCCTCGAACCGTCTCAATGATCTCTGGATGACCTAGCTCTTCAAACTTACGGCGTAACTTAGCTATATGCACATCAATGACATTGGTACGTGGGTCAAAATGATAATCCCACACCGCTTCAAATAATAATGTCCGGCTAATGACCTGATTTGGATGTTCCATCAAGTACTTTAACAACTGAAATTCTTTTGGCTGAAGCATAAGCTCATGCTCATCCAGTGTTACCTTTCTTGTCAGTAATTCCATTTTCAAATTACCCACTTCAAGATCGGTATTATTTGGTGATGGCGCATTACGTTGAATCAGTTTTTCTGCTCTCACTTGTAGTTCAGCGAATGCAAAAGGCTTAGTCATGTAATCATCACCACCTGCACGTAAACCTTTAACACGTTCATCTACGTGGCTTAATGCTGACAAGATAAGAACTGGTGTTTGATTGCCATTATTACGCAATGCCGTTAATAACGTTAAGCCATCAATTTGTGGCAACATACGATCAAGAATAATGATATCGAATTGATTGTTTTTAGCTTTATAAAGGCCATCATGACCATTAGTGGCTGTATCAACTTGATATTGTTGAGCGGTAAACCCCTCAGCAACATACTGTAATGTTGTTGCGTCGTCTTCAACGATTAATACTCGCATAGTGCTATTCCTTGGTCTTACTGCAGTATTAGTCCCACTGCAATAAAGGTAATGGACGTAAATTCTCAATATCAAAAGCAATTGTATGCTTACTTGACACATTTAGTAGCTTTAACTCTAAATAGCTAATCGCTAAATCATGGTCTAATGCGGCTTCAATCAAATAGCCAGGCTGATCTTGGGTGGCTAATTTGACTAAATCAGTAAAGGTCATACCTTGGGCGATGACGATTCTAGCCGCTTTAATCTGATCTAAATCATCTGATTCAAAAACATTAAGTTTTTTGGTTACTAAGTTGCCATCAGTGGCATCAAACTCCAACTCAATAACTTCATTAGTATCGAGGTTCAGTATATCTATTTCATAAATTAGTTGACCGTTTTTAATATCCATATCAAATGAAGACACTAAGCCATCATATTCAGCTTCAACGCTTCCTATCACCACAATAGGTTCAACGTATCCACCTTGAGATAACAAAGTATGCATACTAGGCGTTGCCATCACCATTGAAGGAAACACCACTAGCAACGACAGAACAATACGGAACATGAGAGCCTCAAAAGAGTATTGATAATATGGACACTTTACCTAAGCCCTTTAAAAGACCCAAGCTTTGTAAGATTAATAATTGATCATGATTCTAGAATATGCACTTGCTCAGACTTCAATGCGATCGTGGTCGCTAAGCCTTTTTTTAACGATAGTTTAGTCGCTAAATGAGATGGAACATCCATATTAAACATCTCTTCAATACCCTGCATGCGCGCTTTAATTCTGACGGATTCACCCATCACCAATAACGAATCAATGACAATATCGAGCTTATTGATACTGCGGCACAAGCGGCCACTGGAAATAGCGCTAAATCGTATACCCTGATTTGGGATCACCCAGCGCACTTTCTGACCAACTTCACATGCTGGGGCGCTATCACTAGCGATAATTTGGTCACCCATTTTAAGCCAAGTAATATTAGCTTTTTCATCACGACCTGATACTTCTGCAGTAAAAATATTACGCAAACCCATTTGTCTGGCTACGGTTTCATTACGAGGATGCGACAGTACATCAAACGGTTTGCCTTGTTGCAGCATCTTGCCTTGGCTAATCAAAATCATTTTATCGGCGAGCAACAATGCCTCATTCATGTCATGAGTGACCATAATCACAGGGATGGAAAGCTGTGATTTTAACCGAGCTAATTCAATATATAACCGTTCGCGCGTTTCTCTATCAACTGCTGAAAAGGGTTCATCGAGTAACAATACCGACGGTTCTCTTGCTAACGCACGGGCGAGTGCCACACGTTGACGTTGCCCACCAGATAACTGCCCAGGAAGCCTAGCTGGCAAGCCATGCAAATTAACCCGTTCTAACCAATCTAATGCACGGGCTTTGCGTTCAGACTTAGGAATATGATCTAGCCCAGAAATAACATTTTCAAGTGTCGTTAAATGGGGGAAAAGGCCAAAATGCTGCGGTACATAACCAATATGGCGCTGCTGTGGCGATAAGTTTTTACCGCTTTGATGACTAAACCATACATTATCGCCACTTTGAATGATCCCTTGTTGCGATACGCTTAAGCCAGCTATCATCCTTAGTAACGTTGTTTTCCCGCCACCTGAAGGACCTACAACGGCTAACACTTCACCTGCTTTACAATGAAAGTCGGCTTCTAGCGGAATAGGTAATTGCTGTGATATCTGGCAATGCAGATCAACGTTGCGGGTTGGCATTCTGCCCTCCTAAACGCCTTGAAAGACTGGTAGTAATAGCAAGCACACTAACGGCAAATACCAGTAACACTAAGGACATTGTGCCAGCGGCTTCAAAATCAAAGGCTTGTACGCTGTCATAAATAGCAATTGAAATGGTTTTAGTTTCACCGGCAATATTACCGCCCAGCATTAACACCACCCCAAATTCACCTAACACATGTGAAAAACACAGCACGACAGCGGTTAGCACACCAGGCCAGATCATCGGCAATTCAATTTTGACAAAAATCCGCCACCAACTCATACCACAACAAGCAGCGGCATCGGGGATATCATGGGGAATGGTTTCAAATGCACGTTGAATAGGCTGCACAGCAAAGGGAATATTGACCAAGATGGAGGCGATAACTAGCCCAGAAAAATTAAACACTAACTGCACACCAAATAGAGATTCAACCCATTCGCCAATGACGCTTTGACTGCCTAGACCAACCAATAAATAATAACCAATCACAGTAGGCGGTAGCACTAATGGCACCATAATCAGCGCCTCGACCCATGACTTACCGCGAAATTGACGATAAGCCAGTAAGCGGCCAGCAATAATCGCCAGCGGCACTAAAATTAATACCGTGACGGTACTAAGCTTGGCTGATAACCATAGTGACTGCCAATCCATAAACTAATTCTCGACTTGCTTAGACGTTGTTGTAGACATTGCGGAAGACCCAGTTTTAGACCCAATTGTAGATATTGTTAAGTGAGTTGATTGCGGGAAGCCAAAACCAAATTTCGCGAGCACATCCTTCGCCGCCGAGGTTTGCATATATTGATAAAACTGCTGAGTCGTTTTACCCGCTTTTGGTGTCATTACCATCCGCTGATTGATCGGTTCATATAATGACTGGGGAATTTCAACATAATTGCCCATTTTACGAAACTGCGGCGATGATGCTAAAGATAACGCAACAATGCCACCTTGAGCGGAACCACTTAAGGCAAATTGAGCAGCTTGAGAGACATTCTCGCCCATAATAATTTTGGATTCTAACTGCGTCCACAAGCCTTTTGTCTGCAATAAGCTTCTGGCTCTTTCGCCATAAGGTGCATGCGCAGGATTGGCAATAACAAAACGGGAAATTTTATCGTCATTAAGCTGCTGTTGAAGGCCTAATAGCCCAGCATCTAATGTGAGAGAGGAGTTCTTGGGTGCAACTAGGGCTAACTTACCGATAGCGTATATCGTGCCATCAGAGTCTGTTATACCCAGTTTGTGCAGTTGCTGAATATAGAATTCATCGGCACTAAGCAACATCTCAAATGGGGCGCCGTGCTGGATTTGGGCAACAAAATTGCCTGAAGATCCATATGAGACTCTTACAACGAGTCCGGTTGTTGCGGTAAAATTTTTAACAATTTCATCAAGCGCGAATTTGACGTTAGATGCTGCAGCAATCGCTGGCGGTTTAGCGGCCAGCGATGAAAATGAGACTAACAATAACAAACTGCATAAAAACCCAATAAAACCTTTTCGACAACAGCGAAGCTGTCGAAAACTACGGCTAATAGAGCTTAACATCATAATGTAAGCATCCTTTGCTATTCAGATTCATTCCACATAGTCGCAGCTTGCTCATCTGAATCTCGGGCTTCAACCCAATTATTACCTTGTTCACCCGCTTCTAATTTCCAAAAAGGCGCTTTGGTTTTTAGAAAGTCGATCAAAAACTCACAGGCAGCAAAAGCGGCTTTACGATGGGCACTCGTCACACCGATAAACACAATTTGTTCACCCAGTTCCATACGCCCTACACGGTGAATAATCGTCACATAGTTCAGCGGCCAACGTTCATTAGCTTGCTCAGCTAATTGCACTAACACGGCTTCTGTCATTCCAGGGTAATGTTCAAGCGTTAAATCAGTAACGGCACTGCCATCATTAAAATCACGCACTTTACCTGCGAAAGTAACGACTGCACCGTCGCTATTATCTTGTGCAATGGCAGCGTACTCTTCAGCAACATTGAAGTCTTCAGTTTGTACTCTTACCACTTGTTTAGCATTCACTTGGCTCATGACTAGCCTCCTGTGACAGGTGGGAAAAAGGCAACTTCATCGCCATCTTTAACCGCTGCATCCCAAGAACTCATGGTTTGATTTACTGCTACTAACAATTTATCTGAGGTTAACACTTTTGCCCACTTTTCATCTTTAGCGGCTAATGCTTCACGCAGCTGTTCGGTATTCGTCACGCCTTCTGCGGCAACTTCAACTTTAGCGGTACCGAGTAGCTCTCTTACTTGTGCAAAAAAAAGGACTTGAATCATGACCATCTCTCGTCTTACAAAATTAAAAATTACCGTTCCTTGAAAAAGATTTTAGAGAAACATCTCTAGCAGCCCTTCTTCAAAGACTTTTACTAGCTTTCAGCTTGGAAATGACCTGACTTGCCGCCACGTTTCTCAAGTAAACGCACTTGCGAAATGATCATGTCTTTTTGGACCGCTTTACACATATCGTAAATAGTTAATGCAGCAACGGAAGCGGCAGTTAATGCTTCCATTTCAACGCCAGTCTTACCAGACAATTTACATAAGCTGGTTATTCTTACACGGTTAAGCTCAGGCTGAGCTTCAAGATCAACTTCAACTTTGGTGAGCATTAACGGGTGACATAATGGAATAAGATCAGAGGTCTTTTTAGCCGCTTGAATGCCTGCAATACGTGCAGTAGCAAATACGTCACCTTTATGGTGGCTACCGCTCATGATCATTTCTAACGTGCTCGGAGCCATTTCGATAAAAGCTTCTGCACGCGCTTCACGTTCAGTGACATTTTTTTCAGTAACATCGACCATGTGGGCATTGCCATCGGCGTTGATATGGGTAAAACAGTTGCTCATGCTTACTTGCCTTATAAAAATATTGCTATTAACACCGCGTTCAAACGTTAATGAACAACACCATTATCAAGAGGATTAACCGCCAATTGATGCCAAGTGTTTTGTCACGCCCGTTATCCCTTGGTGGAGATAATGCGTTTCTTTTTTCTGTGCAAGTTGACCGTGGAGCCTTTCGATAAGCTCAGGGCGCTGTGACTCATTCTGAAGTAAATCACGCAAATCGACACCGTTTTCAGTAAACAAACATAAGTGCAATTTACCTTTTGCAGAGACTCGCAAACGGTTACAGCTGGCACAGAAATTTTTCGCATAAGGCATAATCAGCCCGATGCGACCTTTATAATCTGGGTGGCTAAAGTTTTGCGCAGGGCCATCATCTACATCCGGCAAGTCATATAACCAACCTTCAGACTCGAGCTTTAATTTAATATCGAGTCCTGCAAGATGATGAGCATTGAAATAATCATGCCCTAAGCCCGTTTCCATTAATTCGATAAAGCGCAAATCAATCGGCGTGTTCTTTATCCAATGGAGAAAACGTGGCAAATCTTTATCATTTAAGCCTTTGAGTAGTACTGCATTGATTTTTATTCGCTCAAAACCTGCATCAAGCGCGGCATCAATTCCCCGCATGACTTCATCAAATTTGTTTTCGCCAGTAATCTGGTAAAACATTTTAGGGTCTAAGCTATCAACTGAGACGTTAATACGCCTCAATCCTGCGTCATACCATTCTTTAGCGTTTTTCTCGAGGCGATATCCATTAGTGGTTGTGGCAATGGTTTTGATATTGTCATTGTCAGCAACGATACGAATAATATCGGTGAAATCTTTGCGTAACGTCGGCTCACCACCTGTGATACGGATTTTTTGCGTACCGACTTCGCCAAAAGCCGCCACTAAATTTTCGATCTCATTCAGTGCGAGAAACTTTGGTTTACCTTCGGGTCTGTAACCGTCAGGTAGGCAATAGGTACATTTGAAATTACAAACGTCAGTAACTGACATCCGCAGATAGTGAAATCTTCGACCAAAACTGTCTTGTAGTTGGGACATGTTAACCTTTCCAAGTGTGGGAGGTAAGCGCATTTCTTTGCTGACCCCGGTGGCATAATTACCACGGCGAAATACCCGTATCTGTGGACGTAGGATATAAAGCTCGGAGAACCGTCAGACTTGATTATAGGCTTAAATTCACTCCAATCAGTATCTTTTTATGACATTTTGTCCCAGTTATTATGAAATCTGTAAATTTTTGCGAGCCAGCTCACGGGCTCAAAATCGCAGTTGCTATTGTGACCATTCACAATTTTAAGGTAAAGTGAGTAAAACAAAAAAACAACAAACCCGCCACAAACCGGGAATTAATCAAAGGTGAGATGATGGAACGCGAATCAATGGAATTCGACGTAGTAATTGTCGGGGCAGGACCTGCCGGACTCGCTACAGCATGTCGATTAATGCAAATATCACAAGATGCAGGCAAAGAGATGACCGTCTGCGTGGTTGAAAAAGGCTCAGAAGTCGGAGCTCACATCCTTTCTGGTGCAGTTTTTGAACCGAAAGTATTAGATGAGCTGTTTTCTGATTGGCGCGATTCAGATATCCCTCTCAATACTAAAGTTACCCACGATGAAATTTATTTACTCAGCTCTGACAGTAAGTCGCAGTTGATGTCTAATAGTCTCGTACCTAAAACCATGCACAATGACGGTAATTACATCATCAGTGTCGGCAACTTAGCCCGTTGGTTAGCCGAGCGAGCAGAAGCATTGGGGGTAGAGATTTTCCCAGGTTTTGCTGCAAGTGAAGTACTTTATAATCAAGATAATAGTGTCAAAGGCATCTTGATTGGTGATATGGGAGTTGGTATTGATGGCGAGCCTAAAGACAGCTATATGCCTGGTATGGAATTACATGCCAAATACACGGTATTTTCAGAAGGTTGTCGCGGTCATTTAGGCAAAGAGCTCATTGCTAAATATCATCTTGATAATGGTAAAACACCGCAGCATTATGGTTTAGGTTTTAAAGAAATCTGGAAAATTCCAGCAGAACAACATCAGCAAGGAAAAGTGGTTCACACAGGCGGTTGGCCTTTAAATGATGGCACTTCTGGTGGTGGCTTCCTTTATCATATGGAAGACAATCAAGTTGCTGTCGGTCTGATTATCGACCTTAACTATAAGAACCCACACATTAGTCCATTTGACGAGTTTCAACGTTATAAGCAACACCCCGTCATCTCGCAAACACTCACTGGTGGCGAACGTATCACATACGGCGCTAGAGCCATTGCCAAGGGCGGCTTAAATTCTTTACCCAAAATGAGTTTCCCTGGCGGATTATTAATTGGTTGTGATGCTGGTACATTAAATTTTGCCAAAATTAAAGGCACTCACACCGCGATGAAGAGTGGTGTAGTTGCGGCAGAAACCCTAGGCGAAGCCTTAATGGCAGGCGTTGAAGCGGGTAAAGATTTAGATTGTTTCCAAACACGTATCGAACAAAGCTGGCTTCATGAAGAGTTATTCAAATCGCGTAATTTTGGACCAGCTTTACACAAGTTCGGGACTTATCTTGGTGGCGCATTTAACTTTATCGATCAGAACTGGTTTGGTGGAAAATTCCCGATAACCTTACGTGATGAAAACCCAGATCATGCAGACATGGGGTTAGCTAAAGATTTTAAAGCTATTGACTATCCTAAGCCTGATGGGAAATTGAGTTTCGATAAATTGTCTTCAGTTTATTTGTCTAGCACTCATCATGAAGAAGATCAGAAGTGCCATTTACACTTGAAAGATCCTTCAATTCCTATCGCAGTGAACTTGGTTAAGTTTAATGAACCCGCTCAACGATACTGCCCTGCTGGCGTGTATGAAGTTGTGAGTGAAGGTGCTGAAAACAAGTTTGTGATAAATGCACAAAACTGTATTCATTGTAAAACATGCGATATTAAAGATCCTAGCCAAAATATCACCTGGGTAACTCCTGAAGGTGGCGGCGGTCCGAATTACCCTAATATGTAGTTTTGATTGATTAAAGCGCACAATTTATTGTGCGCTTTTTTATTGTTATAAATAGCTTAAAACATCGATAACAACACCAAATCAGTAACTTAAAAAACTCATAGAGAATAAATTCATGCTTAAATAAATATTGATATTCAGAAAAAGAATATTTGTCCGATATATTGAGTAATCAATTAAGAAGGCCTGCAGTAAATGAATGTATTCAGTCAGCTCACTATCAAACAAAAAATCCTCTACACCGTATCAATAGCAGTGTTGCTATCAACGATATTAGTGGGAGTATTAAGCCAGCGTAGTGCTAAATCTGTTGTTGAGCAACGAATGCTTAACTCAGAATTACCCAGCCTTTTATTACAAATACGCAATAAAGTTGAATTAGACATCAGTGCGTTAATGAATGCGGCACAACAGTTAGCCAGTAGCCGTATGTTACTCAACTGGCTTGAAGAAGGTCGACCGAATGACCAAGAAGCAGCTGTAGTAAGTCAACTTGGCGATATTAAATATCAATATGATCTTGCTCAAGCATCATTTGCAGATAGAGAAACCGCAGCTTATTACACCCAAGATGGCTTCTTGAGAGTATTAACTCCAGGACAAGATGACTGGTTCTTTGGCTATCGTGATAGTGGCCAAGAGCGAATGCTTAATGTATTCACTGAAACTAATGGTGAAGTAAAATTATTTGTTAATTACCAACAGCCCAATGGCCGAGGGTTAGTGGGTTTAGCTAAATCACTTGATGATATGGTGTCTTTATTATCGTCATTCAAAATTGAAGATAGCGGCTTTGTGTTTTTAGTTGATGACCAGGGTGAAGTTAAACTCCATCAAAATACTAATCAGATTGGCCAAGCAAATCTTACTAGTCTGTATACACAAACGAATACCCGACAGTTACTCGCTAAAAGCGATTTTAGTCTAATAAAAGCTGAAGTAAATGGGCAACAAATGCTCATTGCATCAAGCTATATACCATCAATGAATTGGTATCTCATCGCCCAAGTACCAGAAGCTGAAGTCTTTGCCTTACTCGATGAATCAGCCTATCAAATTTTACTTATCACACTTATCATTGCCCTCGTTTTTATTGCTATAGCCATTGCCGTTGCCGGTTCTGTAAGCCGCCCAATAGCCAAAGTTGCGGAGTTATTTAGAAATATTGGTGAAGGTGAAGGTGATTTACGCCAGCGACTTCCAGTTAATGGCAATGATGAAATTGCACAACTTGCACAAGGGTTTAATAGTTTCATCAGTAAAATCCAAGAGTCTGTTATTGAAGTTGCCCAAACCAGTGAACAACTAGGTTTATCAGCTAAAGATGTTTCAAGCCAAGCAAATCAGACTTTGGCAGATAGCCAATTACAAAAAGATCGCACTGTCATGGTTGTAACAGCGATTAATGAAATGGGGGCAACCGTTAACGAGATAGCCTCTAATGCGGCTCAAGCTGCCGTAACAGCAAAAGAAGCTGATACCGATTCTTCTGCAGGGCAAGAAGTGGTAACTCGAGCTCGTTCAACCATTAATTTACTGTCACACGATGTGGGGCAAGTAGGTGAAGTGATTGAGTCTTTGGCAACTCACACCAAGTCTATTGGCAGTATTTTAGATGTTATTCGCGCTATCTCAGAGCAAACTAATTTACTGGCATTAAATGCTGCCATTGAAGCGGCTCGTGCTGGTGAAGCTGGACGAGGGTTTGCAGTGGTCGCTGATGAAGTGAGAAATCTAGCCTCTCGTACCGCAGAATCCACCAACGAAGTACAAACCATGATTGATAAACTTCAATTTGAAGCAAGTCGAGCCGTAGAAGCCATGGAAACCTCACGTAATCGTTCTCAAGAGGGTGTCAATGCCGTTGATGAAGCGAGCCATTCATTAACCGGTATTAGCGAAAGCATCGCTTCCATCAGTGACATGAACATCCAAGTCGCTGCAGCAACTGAAGAGCAGTCAACAGTGGTCGAAGACATTAATCGCAACGTAACCGAGATCAATGACATTACCTTACGCACTGCAGATACGGCTCAAGCAGCAGCTCAAGCAAGTCAGTCACTAAATCAACTTGCAAGCAGATTAGATTCCTTGGTAGCTCGATTTAAAGTCTAAGCCTATGGTGATGGTACTCGATGCCTTATTTGCTATGAGAACCAAGGAATAAACTACAACAAAAAAGCCGCATTAAAGAATGCGGCTTTTTTACTTAGTGTTCAAATTAAGTTGTAAACTCATTCAAAGAACGGCTATTTAATAAAGTTAATCGTCAATGGGTAACGATATGCCTTTCCTTCTCCAGCTCTGATAATACCGATAATGGTACAAATAATGTCAAGAAGGCCTAGAACGACCAACAATAGTATCCCAATACCAACAAAGGCTAGTATCGTGCTAATCACGACATAAATAAGTAAGCTCAGTTTAAAGTTAAGGCAATTTTTCCCACACTCATTCACAAATTCAAATTCATCACGCTTCATTAGCCATACAATTAACGGCCCAATAATACTGCCTAGAGGAATGATGTAACCAGCAATGCTTGCCGCATACACCAATAAGCCCATATTACGTGCTTCTTTCTCGACAGAATCTACAGACTCGTTCATTACTGTTCCTATTTATATTGATTAATCTATGACGAAATATATGAATAAATGTAAGAAATGTCGTGGCTATTAAGCATTATCAGCGCCGTATAAACGGAACTGCCAGTTCTCAATTTTTTGGGTTTCAATACGCTTTTTCAGACTGTTGACCCAACTTTGTGCCAGCCCTTCACAATCCAATAATAACTGATATTGTTCTATATCGACTTCTGGTAAAAAGTAAATTTTCATCGCTTGGGCAATACTAATATCGGTTTTTCTTTCAATTAAGTGCACGTTATCATCGGCATTAATTTCGCCAGCTTCCAGCACTTTATAAAACCAGCCACACATTTTGCTTTCTTGCATCGCAAGCGCAAATTTAGGGTGACCAAACTGTAAATTAAGCTTGAAACAGGGTGAACGCGGTTGAGTCACTTGCAATAAGGTTGTTCCAATCTTAACGATATCGCCAATGTTCACTTGAGACTCATTAAGGCCAACAGTACTGATATTCTCACCCATGGCAGGAACATCTTTAAAGTTGGTAATCAAATCCCAGCGGCGGTATTGACCATAATGCTCACGGGGGAAATGATGTAAAACGCGCTCTTCACCGCCATGATGATTAAGATCAGCTTGCATATCACCGTTAACGCCTTGCTGATTAACCCGCAATTTTTTGGCTGCTAGCTTATTATCCATAGCGCTTTCAACCGTGCCCAAGGTATTTATCTGCTCGCCACAGTATAGACCTGATATTTTGCTTACTAACATCTGTTCTGCCATCAATACTTTCTCACTGCCAATTACTTGATTAATAACTTTGCCCATTAATACGACAATACCACTTGATTCCGTCCTTGTTCTTTAGCTTGATATAGCGCGATATCAGCGCGATTAATCAACTCTGCAGATTGTTCAGATTTACGATACTCTGCGACCCCGCAGCTTATGGTGATATTGATTTCATGACCATTTACACGGGTTGTTCGAGACGCAATTCCTGAAGTGAGTTTTTCAGCGATATTGTGAGCCTGACTAATATTGGTATTTTCCAGTAATATCAAAAACTCTTCACCACCCCAACGGCACACAAGATCCTCACTTTTAAGGTAAGACTTTACTTCATTGGCAACGGTTTGAATGACTAAATCACCAATATTATGACCATAGTTATCATTCACTTGTTTGAAGTGGTCAATGTCTAAAATAACCACGGATGTATGACTCGACTCGGCCATTGAGTGCGATAATGTTCGGCTAAAGTATTCTTCAAAAACTTGTCTATTCGCTACACCAGTTAACTTATCAGTCGATGCCATGTGCTCTAATTTACGCTGGTATTTACCTAACGTCATATTGGCAATGAACAGGATACTGAATGTCACCAGCAAACTTAGACCAATGTTAATCCAAAAAGTGGTCAGGAGCGTTTTCTCTGCCTGCACTTCATCTTGTTCGACAATTAAATACCATTTAAATTCTTCAACTAAACGGCTATTTAAATAAATGGTTTTACCGTCACGTTCATATGAGAAAGACGCGCTGGGACTGGTTAACACACGGGTCGAAAGGTTTTGTAACCCATCTGTTGTTTGTAAAGTTTTAGCGCCTTCGAAACCTGCACTTCTTAACGTTATATTACCTTGTCTATCAGTAAAATAGACTCTACGGTTATAACGTGATTGGTATAATTCGATTAAGGTTTTGACACTTTCAACCGCTAAGCCTACTCCGGTGACCCCGATAAAATTACCTTCAAAATCATAAACTTTAAAGTTCACGTAAATTACCGTACGATTTTTATCTGCGGTATCGGTATCAATATTGACTTCATAATCTTCATTTTGAGGTAAAGACCGCACGCGAAAATACCAGGCGTCGTCATTGGAGACATCTTCAATCTTTCTCAAGACGCCACTCGAGTGATAATAATTACGGCTGCCTTCTGATACAAAAAAGCTGGTGACAGTGTCATACTTTTGTTGAATTTCTCTTAAGTATCTAACCAGCTGTTCAGGATTTTCTTCGTTATTGATGGTCCAGTCACGTACGAAAGTGTCTTGCGCCATGAGGGAGGAAATGAAAATGGGTTTTAATAAGTCTTGTTGGATTTCAGAGTAGATATTGTCACTGGTCAAAGGCAGCGAATTATTCTCGATTTGTTCACTTAGAGAGTTGTGGGCAACTTGATAGCTAATACTACTAATGGCAATAAAAGCCGTTAATAACAGTAACGATAGAATCCAAATAAAGCGCTTTTTATCATTCCAAACTTTACTTCCCATAACGCTCCTACTTAACGACCAGTCTGATTAATATCAATCACAGCAAAATGTTAACTTGATGTAAATATTAACTGAAAAGCCCTTATCGCGCATCGGTTTTTGGCTACTTTTACTGAGCAAATTTTAAAGCGATTGAAAGTGACATTATGGAAGGGAAAAAAAAGACCCTGCAAATGGGGGTATACAGGGTCAGAATCTTACAAAGTAAAAAAATGAGGAGTAACGAGTATTGAGTAAGAGAAAGTGGTTTCTCAATCAAAAATGTTAATTAAAACAATTTGCTCTCAACAAATTACCGCGAAATTATAGTGTAGTCAGATGACAGTAGTAAGACACTTTTGTGATAGAAAAATGATCTCAGCTGGTAATTTATTTACTCTGAATAACAACGGCTATTCTGAAGCGTTTAGATATTTTTGTAATGCCACACCAGGGACAGAACTTGGAGTAGCAACTGCAAATGAGGCCCATCTAGCGCCCTCTTCCATTGCTTCTGTAATGGATTTATTCTGGCATAAGTAATGAATTAATCCTGCTGCATAAGCATCGCCTGCACCTGTAGTATCTACGACATTAGAATGAACTGCTGGTACATTAAAACGTTGATCTTTACTGTAAGCAACTGCGCCATGTTCACCATCAGTGACCACAAAATATTGTAACGACTCTCCAGCAATTTTTGCCGCGAAATCCCACTTATGACTATCACAACGATCCTGCATATCAGTAATCGATGCGATCAAAATATGACACGGTCTAGCACGTTCATCTTTAGCCAGTTGCGACACAACTAGGCTGTGTTCAAGTGCTGACTCGGTCCACCTACTGATGCCTTTTGCTGAAGAATTAGTATAAAGCGCATCCCAATGATGCCAGTTCGGCGGTGCACTTAATTCAAATAAGGGTCGTTGAGGTCGAATAATAGTGCGCTCACCATCTGGGGTCATCACCAATAACATTTCACAAGTTGCACCATCAAAACGTTCGACTAAACGGCAATCTAAACCTTGTGTACTGGCTTGTGCCAATATCCAATTGCCAATTTTATCAGCACCAACTTGACTCACTAATGACACATTATGACCAGCCCAAACTAAGCCAATACCGGTATTGGCACCGCCGCCACCCAGTCGTAAACCACCATCTTGGTAATGGAATCGTCCACCAGTTTGCAGCGGTTTATCTAATTCCAGTAAGCGGTCACAGTTGATGTTGGCAAGCAGTAAAATATTAGCCATAGCAGTCTCTTTATAACAATCTTATTGTTTGATTCATTCATATTGGTGCAATGCTGATGATGCATTCAAAACGAGTATACTGCAAATAACAAAAAAGGCAGTGACCATTATCACTGCCTTTCATTAACTTATTGATCTCAGTTGGAGACGTTTACATATCAGCAGCTTGTAATGGTTTACGTAATTGAGCACGAACATTATCCATTCCTGAATAAAATTCTTTCATCATTAATAAGCCCATCATTTTACCATTATCGGTCCAAATCAAGTTATCTGGATCGTTAGGGTCATTCTGGATCGCACCAATCGCTCTCATCGAAGCCATCTCTTTAAACAGTGCAGTATCTAAATTAACGCCGAAGGTTTCTCGGAAATATTTACGCGATAAACGCCCAGAGAACATACCGAGTAAGAAGCGGTATTGCATCACTTCTTTCTTGCCATATTTCTTTTGTTGTTCTACGCCCATTTTGCCATTAGCGATACGCTCTTGGTATTTTTTAAGCGAGAATGTATTCACATATAAGGTGTCATCTAGGAAACTAAATGAACCAGAACCTACACCTAAGTATTCATCATAATCAATAACGTACTCGTCAAAACCTTCGTTTTGCGCTTTACCAAATGCCCAACCAGATAGTTGAGTATATTGACCATTTAAAGTATTCAGAATTTGACGATATTGACGTGCCATATCACCATGTGGTGCAGCTAATTTCCCCTTAACACTCTTACGAGTTTGGTGGGTAATCATCAATGGATAAGTCGTAATTTGGCGAGGGTCTAGCTTAGACGCCATATCTAAATCATGTTGAATGACTTCGTCTGTTTGGCCGCGAAAGCCAAAAATCAAATCGACATTGATAATTGGGAACAATTCTTTTGCTGCCATAATTTTATCGAATGTTTGTTGACCGGTACCAAACTTCTCGATGCGGTCTGTCATGGTCAAAATGTCATCATTAAAACTTTGTACACCAATAGACATGCGGTCGACTAAGCCTTCTAACTGCTTAAAGCCTGGGCTGTCTAAGTGCTGAGGATCGGATTCACACGATACCTCTTTAATATTCGGGAATAAGGTTTTTGCGTGCTCAATAGTACGAGCAAGTTCATCTTCTAATACCGTAGTGGTGCCACCACCGATATACATAGATTCAAAGTCATAGCCGAGGTTTTTAACCATATCCATTTCTTTTCGTAAAGAAACGAAATAGCGGCGGGCTTTATCTTCATTAAATAAGAAGCGATGGAAAGTACAGTATGAACACAAGGTATGACAAAAAGGCACATGCGCATACAGCATGTATTTTTTACCCTCTACCGGTGCTGGCATCATTTCCGCTGAAACCGTGTCTAAACGCAAATTACGATCAACGTAAAATTGCATCACTTTTTCCATAGCACTGATCATCCAATCTGGCGTGGTGATATTGGCCTGATAAGGTGATTGAATAATTTTATCTGATGGGCGGATAATGGATGACATAGCAATTCCTATTTATAAAAGGGTCACGCAAGCAACGCTTATAAGCTGCAAGTCAGGAAGAATACTCTGAATCAAGCAACTAGAATGTTAACTATCTAGAAGTTGTCGATTAATAACAACCATATGAGTTGATTTTTACCATCGAGATCACAAATTAGCACTCATTAAATAATCAACTTCTAATGTAAACTATCACTTTGTTAAGCCTAAGAAAAACCTTTGTTAAAACATTGTTCTTTCAACGCCAGGTACAAAAACACCCCCAAAACCTAAGTTACTGGAGGTGTTTTTACTACGGTTCGTAATCTATAAGACTATTTAATCTTTATATTTTAGTTCGCCATTAGCTTTAATTTCATCATACCAAAGGTTGTGATGTTGTTTCGCCCACTGCTCATCACAGTAACCTGAAACCATACAATCCATACCACCTTCTGACATAGCGGTTGCCATGAAGATATGCACGATTGAGAAAGCACAGATTACGATAGCGCTCACTGAGTGAGTAACTAGTGCAATCAAGCTTAAAGTACGGCTTGGTTCAAATAAGTTCGGGAACAGTAATAACATTCCTGATACTGAGATGATTAAACCAAATAATGCGAATGCCCAAAACCAAAGTTTTTCACCAGCATTAGCAAAACCAGCATCTGGATGCTTACCTTTAAATGGACCGAAATTGATGTAACCACCAACAACCATCATCCATTTAATATCGTACATTTTTGGCATTTGGTTTTTAGCCCAAAGTCCAACCATTAACGCCCAACCCAACATGAATGGGATAGCCATATAATCGTGAATCTCTTTAGCAACATAGACTAAGCTAGACCACATTCCTTCACTAATATACGGTTGGAAGAAGTAACGGCCAGCCAATAGTACTAAACCAGTCAGAATCAATAACATGCATGGAATAGCACCAAGCCAATGAATTGATACATCAAATTTAGACCAACGATATACCATCTTTCCGGTGAAACCACCGTGTAGTTTTGAAATACCGTTTATTTTCATAAATAGTACAAAGATGATGATCATGCCAAATAACGACGCCAATAAAGCAGGCGCTAGTAAGTCACTACGAAGTTGAAATACACGCAAATCATAAGTATTGATTGGCTGTGCATGGAACTCACTTGTTGAAGTAGTGCGACCTTCTACACCGTCTTTAAGCTGTGCCCATAATTGCGCATTGCCATCTTGAACGGTTAAAGATTCTTCACCACTTGCATGTGCGAAAGTCATGACACTGAACATCAGTGCGATAACAACGCCAATTTGTTTGAACCACTTGTTCATATTGCATCCTCTATGCTATTCGATGCCTGAGTTGCCTCAGGCATCATAGCGAAGCTGACTAACAAGTTTGGAGATTACCCCCAAACTCCTTTGTTAGAACCGCGATAAGCCACACGCTCACGGAAGATTGCAGAAACAATTTCTGCATCACCAGCAAGAAGAGCTTTAGTTGAACAAAGCTCAGCACACATTGGAAGCTTGCCTTCTGCAATACGGTTAGCACCATATTTCTGACGCTCTTCATTAGAGTGATCAGCTTCTGGGCCACCAGCACAGAAAGTACACTTGTCCATCTTACCGCGAGCACCAAAAGCGCCGCCTTGAGGGAACTGAGGCGCTCCGAATGGACATGCATATAAACAGTAACCACAACCGATACAAGTATCTTTGTCGTGCAGTACGATACCGTCTTCTGTTTTGTAGAAACAGTTTGCAGGACATACAGCCATACAAGGTGCATCGCTACAGTGCATACATGCCACTGAGATAGACGCTTCTCCTGGTACACCGTCATTAATCGTTACTACGCGACGACGTTGAATTCCCCACTCTAAAGCAGAGTCGTTTTCGTTTTTACAAGCTGTGACACAACCATTACATTCGATGCAGCGCTTGGTATCACATAAAAATTTCATTGTAGCCATTTGGCAATTCTCCTAGCTTAAACTGCGGTTATGCTTTCTCAATTTGACAAAGCGAAGCCTTGGTTTCCTGCATTTGTGTCACAGGGTCATAACCGTAGGTCATTGCAGTGTTACATGACTCGCCGATAACGTATGGCACAGTACCTTCTGGGTAGTTAGGTGCTAAGCTTTCGCCATGCATTTCACCCGCGAAGTGATAAGGCATCCAAGTTACACCAGGCTTAACGCGTGGAGTGACCATAGCCTTAATCTTAATACGGCCACCTTCAGCGCCTTCTAACCATACTGTGTCACCATCGCGAATGGCGCGATCTGCAGCATCAGCTGGGTTAATTTCAACAAACATTTCTTGTTGAAGTTCTGCAAGCCAAGGATTAGAACGAGACTCTTCACCACCACCTTCATACTCAACCAGACGACCAGAGGTCATTGCTAGTGGGTATTTAGCTGAGTTGTCATTATCTTGAATTGACTTGTACAGAGTCGGTAGACGATGTACTTGCATATCAGCATAAGTTGGGTACTTAGATACAAGATCACGACGAGGCGTATAAAGCGGCTCACGGTGAACAGGTACTTCGTCAGGGAAAGTCCAAACAATACAACGCGCTTTAGCATTACCAAATGGAATACAGCCATGCTTAATCGCAACACGAACGATGCCGCCTGATAAATCAGTTTTCCAGTTTTTGCCTTCAGCTGACGCTTTCTCTTCTGCCGTTAGTTCATCCCACCAGCCAAGCTGTTTCAGCATGTCTGCAGAGAACTCTGGGTAACCATCTGCGATTTCAGCGCCTTTAGAGAAGCTGCCTTCAGCAAGAAGGTTTTGACCTTTGTATTCCACACCGTAACGTGCACGGAAGTTACCACCACCGTCTTTAACGTGTTTGCTTGTGTTATACAGGATTTGAGTGCCTGGATGCTTCTGCTCAGGCGTGCCCCAACAAGGCCAAGGTAAACCGTAAGTTTCGCCTTTAGCAGGTCCGCCAGCAGCTTCAAGAGTCTTGTTGCTGAACGTGCCCCAGTTTTGAGTGTGCATTTTAAGACGCTCAGGGCTTTGACCTGACATACCAATTGTCCACATACCGCGGTTAATTTCGCGAGTAATGTCTTCAATCACTAGTACATCGTTGGCATCTTTAGCGATACGTTTTGTGTACTCGTCTGCAAAACCAAGCTTTTGAGATAAACGGTACATGATCTCAAGATCGGTTTTTGATTCGAATAAAGGCTCGATAACCTTCTCACGCCACTGCTGACTACGGCCAGAGTTAGACACTGAACCTTCAGTTTCAAACTGAGTCGCAGCTGGAAGAAGGTAAACACCATTCTTACGACGGTGCATAACACCCGCCATTGTTGGGAAAGGATCCACAACAACTACTGTGTCCATTTTATCTAGTGCATCACGTACATCGCTTTGACGAGTTTCAGTGTTAACTGATTGACCCCAGAAGAAGCCCATGCGAACGCGATCTTTTTGAGCTAGCTTTTCAGGCGTTTCTAAAACACCGTCATGCCAACGAGAACAAGGAATACCAGGGGTATTCATTGGTACACGGCCCATATATTCGTTTTGGTCGAAACGTGATTTAACCCAATCTAAATCTAGGCTCCATACGTTTGTCCAATGTTTCCATGCACCAGAAGTTAGACCGTAGTAACCTGGTAAGTTATCAAATAACAAACCTAAGTCAGTCGCGCCTTGTACGTTATCGTGACCACGGAAAATGTTTGTTCCGCCGCCTTTAACGCCCATGTTGCCTAGCGCTAATTGAAGGATACAGTATGCACGAGTGTTAGCATTACCTACGTGATGCTGAGTACCACCCATACACCATACAACCGTACCAGGACGGTTATCAGCCATTAATTTAGCTGCTTGGTATACTTCTTCTTCGCTACAACCAGTAATGTCTGCAACTTCTTTAGGTGGGAACTTCTTCGCTTCTTCGCGGATAGTTTCCATTTCGAAAACACGTTCTTGGATGAACGTCTTATCTTCCCAACCATTTTCAAAGATGTGCCAAAGCATACCGTAAATGAATGGAATATCTGTACCAGGACGAAGACCACAATGTAGGTCAGCGTGCGCTGCAGTACGAGAGAAACGAGGATCTACAACGATTAATTTAGCGTTGTTTTTCTCTTTCGCAATAAGGATATGCTGCATTGCAACTGGATGCGCTTCAGCCGGATTTGCACCGATGAAGAAGATTGCATTTGCATTCTGGATATCATTGAAAGAGTTAGTTTGCGCACCGTAGCCCCAAGTGTTAGCAACACCAGCTACCGTGGTAGAGTGACAAATACGTGCAGAGTGATCGACGTTGTTCGTGCCCCACATTGCCGCAAATTTACGATACATGTAGCAGCCTTCGTTCGAAAACTTAGCACTACCCATAAAGTAAACAGAATCTGGACCAGACTCTTCACGAATATCCAGCATTTTGTCGCCGACTTCGTTATAAGCTTGTTCCCAAGAAAGTTTTTTCCACTTTCCATCAACCAATTTCATTGGGTATTTAAGACGCTTCTCACCGTGACCATGTTCACGTAAAGCTGCACCTTTTGCACAGTGACCACCAGCGTTGAATGGGTGATCGAATGCTGGTTCTTGACCAGTCCAAACGCCATTTTGTACTTCAGCGTATAAACCACAACCAACAGCACATGCAGAACAAACAGTACGTTTGATTTCAGTCGGTGCATCGTGCGGTACTTCTTGAGCTTCTGCTCTACGCATCATGCCTGTGCCCATTAATGAAGCAGCGGCGATACCACCAGTAGCAATACCTGCATTCTTCATAAATTGACGACGGTTGATACCGAGCGACTTGCTTGCAGCTTTAGGTGCTGCAGTAGACTTGCGAGTTAACTTCATCGCTTATTTCTCCTGAATTAGCCGCGTAAGCTATCGTAGTAGCTACGAATATGCGCAGTTTCTGTGTAACCATTAGAGTTTTTTGCACTAATGTTACTCTCGGTTGCTTTTGCCACACTTGCACCTGAAACAGCTAAAGCTGCGGTAGCTGCACTACCTACGGTGATGGCTTTCAGCAAAGATCTGCGGTTCAGATCAGGCTGTTGCTTCTTCATCTTTACTCCCGGTTTAATAAACACCTGCTAATCAAGCAAATGCCCTAATAGGCCTTTTTTGATACTTCAAAACCATTTGTTAACAGATGGTTAAGCTGAATATTAAAAAAGGTCAAAACACATATAAATGAATCTAGTCCATAATTAACAGGGCTAATATATAGAGAGATAGGGGGAAAAAGATTGATCTAGCACCAGTTCAGCAACCAAAAAATGCTGTCGATTTAGTAAAGCGTTAACTAGGTCATACTCTGAATATTGAAGAAGTGAAACTGCGCATTTTACACGCCGAATATTTGCAGATTTAAATGTTAAATTTTTTAACAAAACGATTGAGTTATAAGGACTTTATCTGATTTTGGTATTGAGAATATATGCTATTTACTTATTGCTAATTACTCTTAAAACCAGCTTTAATAGTACTATTAGTTATTAAGGGGTAATCACTATCGATTTATTAGTGCCAACTTTATAATTTAACAACCCACTTACTTCCATTGCAATAAACTCGTTATCGCCTTATTCAAATTACAGCCGTTATCACCGTAAAACCATCTCCCGCTTAAGCGGTCATCATTAGCTGATTTGTGGCCATCCAGCACATTTAAATACATAATTTAAGTCTTTCGCTAGAAACACCTTTGTTGAGCAGAATATGCTCTGAAATGAGGGGCCATAAATCAGCTAATGCAGATATTTTGTTGTTGTGCTTTTGGTATGTTTAAAGCGCAGATATAAAAACACCCCAACGAGTAAACTCAGTTGAGGTGTTTAAGGCGTTCACTTTATAATCTTAAGTAATTATTACTCTTGATATTTCAGTGTGCCGTTGGCTTTGATTTCATCATACCAAAGGTTGTGATGCTGGATTGCCCAGTTTTCATCACAATAGCCTGATACCATGGATTCCATACCACCTTCACTCAATGCTGTTGCCATCCAAATATGCACAATGGTAAATGCAATTAGGATTGCAGCACTAATACCGTGAATAAGTAGCGCGGCCATTGAAGCCTCACGCGGTAAATCTAAACCCGGAAGCACCAACATCATGCCTGAAACACTGATAAATAGGCCAAAGAACACTAATGTCCAAAACCACATTTTTTCACCAGCATTAGCAAAGCCACTATCGGCATGCTTACCTTTAAACGGACCAAAATTGATGTAACCACCAACCACTAAAAACCATTTTAAGTCGTACATTTTAATAGTTTGTAGCGGCATCCATTTAACGATACTCAGTAACCAAGATACGATAAACACCGGACCAACCCAATCATGCACTAGCTTGCAAAAGGCTATTATTCCAGCCCAAATACTCGCTCCGACATAGGGCTGAATAACAATTTTACCTAGTATGATGACTAAACCCGTAAGCATTAACGTTAAACAGGCAACAGCCATAATCCAATGCAGCCAAATATCTGCTTTAGACCATCGCTCAACCATCTTGCCTGAAAAACCCTTCGCCAATTTTGCTGGGCCATTTACAAAGTAGAATAGTAAAAATGCAGCAAATACACCCACGAGAGCTAACGCTACTCCAGGAGTAATATAGTCATCTCTAATTATTCGACCTTGATTGCCGGCAACATTAATCAGTACACCGGGTTCAATACCTTGAGCGGTTGTGAAGCCAGAGTCTCCAGCTTTAACTGCTCGCCATAAATCAGCCGGATTTTCTTTCCCTGCCTGCTGCTTACTTGATTGTTCATCTGCCGCTAAGGTTGAGGTTGCAAAACCTAACCCCATCACCAGAACCAACAGAGCAAACAAGCTACGCAGTGATTTGTTTAACTGTTTGTTCAACATTGTCACTCCTTGCTTGGTTACGGGCAAAGCCCGTAACCTTTGCACTGTCTAAACCATTTCACCCGTTTTAGGGTTGTAACCCCAAATCGTATTCGGGTTACCGCGTTTAGCCATACGTTCGCGATAAATAGTCGATACCACTTCGGCATCACCAGCAAGCAAGGCTTTAGTTGAACAAAGCTCAGCACACATAGGTAACTTACCTTCAGCGATACGGTTTGCACCGTATTTCTGACGTTCGGCTTCTGAATGGTTCTCTTCTGGGCCACCGGCACAGAAAGTACACTTATCCATTTTACCGCGGCTACCAAATGCTGTCTTTTTCGGGAACTGTGGTGCTCCGAAAGGACATGCATAAAAACAGTAACCACAACCGATACAAGTATCTTTATCGTGTAGCACAATGCCATCGTCGGTTTGATAGAAACAATCCGCCGGACAAACGGCCATACAAGGTGCATCTGTACAATGCATACAAGCAACAGAGATTGACGCTTCACCAGGTTCACCATCATTGATGGTAACTACGCGGCGACGCTGAATACCCCACTCTAAAGCGGAATCGTTTTCGTTCTTACAAGCTGTGACGCAACCGTTACACTCGATGCAGCGTTTGGTGTCACACAAAAATTTCATGACTGCCATAATGGCTTATCTCCTCATCAAGTTAATTAAGCTTTGCTGATCTGACACAAAGAGGCTTTCGTCTCTTGCATCTGAGTCACAACATCATAACCATAGGTCATTACGGTATTGGCTGCTTCGCCAATAATGTAAGGTACGGTTCCTTCTGGATAATTTTTCGCAAGACTCTTGCCTTCGAAAACACCCGCGAAGTGATATGGCATGAAACATTCACCAGCAATGACTCGAGGAGTCACCATCGCTTTAACTGTGATTTTAGCGCCTTCTGGACTGTGAACGAATACATCGTCACCATCACGTAAGCCGCGATCTGCTGCATCTGCAGGGTTAATCTCAATAAACATTTCTTGCTGAAGTTCTGCAAGCCATGGATTTGAGCGCGTTTCTTCACCACCACCTTCATACTCCACTAAACGACCCGTAGTCACTGCTAATGGGAAGTCTTTTGCAAAGTCTTTATCTTGAATAGACTTATACAATGTTGGTAGACGTGCAACCATGCGATCTTCGTAGGTTGGGTACTTAGAAACCAAATCACGACGTGGCGTGTATAACGGCTCACGGTGAATTGGGATATCATCAGGGAAGTTCCAAACAATACAGCGTGCTTTTGCATTGCCGTATGGCATACAACCATGATCAATCGCCACACGTTGGATACCACCAGAAATATCAGTTTTCCAGTTTTTACCTTCAGCGTGTACTTTTTCTTCAGCGGTTAAGTCATCCCACCAGCCAAGCTGTTTAAGCATGTCTGCGGTAAATTCAGGGTAACCGTCTTGGATTTCAGATCCTTTAGAATAAGAACCTTCAGCAAGAATGTTATTACCATCATGCTCAACACCATAACGAGCACGGAAGTTACCACCACCGAATTTAACTTCACGGCCAGTACGGTAAAGAATTTGCGTACCTGGATGTTTGTTTTCTGGGGTTCCCCAACATGGCCAAGGTAAACCGTAAGTTTCACCTTTAGCTGGACCACCTGGCGCTTCTAAGCTTTCAATATCGAACGTGCCCCAGTTTTCTTGGTGCATTTTCAAACGCTCAGGGCTTTGACCTGTGTAACCAATGGTCCACATGCCTTTGTTGAACTCGCGAGTCATATCTTCAATCAATGGCTCATCACCATTCACTTTAATATGCTTACAGAATTCAGCATCAATGCCCCATTTCTTCGCCAATTTGTACATGATGACGTGATCGGGTTTCGCTTCGAATAACGGTTCAATAACTTGAGAACGCCACTGAAGTGAACGGTTAGAAGCAGAGACTGAACCGTAGGTTTCAAACTGCGTTGCTGCAGGCAATAAATACACACCATCTGTGCGTTCATGCATGACACCTGCCATTGTTGGGAATGGATCCACAACAACTACCGTATCCATTTTGTTCAATGCTTCGCGAATTTCACGACCACGGGTTTCAGTGTTAACTGATTGACCCCAGAAGAATGACATGCGGATGTTATCTTGCTGTGCAATCTTAGATTTGTCTTCAAGTACACCATCATGCCAACGAGAACATGGGATACCTGTTGAGGTCATCGGATCTTGACCTAAATGTGACACTTGGTCGAAACGGCTTTTAACCCATTCGTAATCTAAGTCCCACACATTACACCAATGCTTCCATGAACCTGTTTTAAGGCCATAGTAACCAGGTAATGTATCAAACAATAAACCAAAGTCAGTTGCACCTTGAACGTTATCGTGACCACGGAAAATGTTAGTACCGCCACCTGAAACACCCATATTACCAAGGGCTAATTGGAGGATACAGTATGCGCGAGTGTTAGCATTACCGATGTGATGCTGAGTACCACCCATACACCAAACCACTGTTCCAGGTTTAGTTTCTGCAAGCAGTTTTGCAACACGGTGCATTTGTTCTGCAGGAACACCGGCAACATGTTCCACTTCAGCAGGAGTCCACTTCTTCACTTCTTCACGGATACGTTCCATGCCGTATACACGTTGGTCGATGAAAGTTTGATCTTCCCAACCATTTTCGAAGATGTGCCACAACAGACCATAAATGTAAGGAATATCCGTACCAGGACGAATATGCACGAACTCGTCAGACTTAGCTGCTGTTCGGGTGAATCGAGGGTCGACTACGATAATTTTCGCGCCGCGCTCTTTACCTTCCAAAATATGTTGCATTGCAACTGGGTGAGCTTCACAAGGGTTCGAACCGATAAACATCATCGCTTTCGAGTTACGCATGTCGTTAAAAGAATTTGATTGCGCACCATAGCCCCAAGTGTTTGCAACACCGGCTACAGTGGTAGAGTGACAAATACGTGCAGAGTGGTCGATGTTATTCGTGCCCCACATTGCCGCTAATTTGCGATACATATAAGATTGTTCGTTTGAAAACTTCGCACTACCCATGAAAAATACTGAATCAGGACCAGACTCTTGACGAATATCGAGGGCTTTTTGGCCTACTTCTTCAATGGCTTGTTCCCAAGAAAGTTTTTTCCACTTTCCGCCTTCCAGCTTCATTGGATACTTAAGACGCTTTTCACCGTGTCCATGTTCACGCAGTGCAGCACCTTTAGCGCAATGTCCACCAGCATTAAATGGGTGATCAAATGCAGGTTCTTGACCTGTCCAAACACCATTTTGTACTTCAGCGTAAATACCACAACCCACTGAACAGTGAGAACAAATAGTACGTTTTACTTCAGTTGGTGCATCATATGGCACATCTTTGGCTTCTGCTTTACGCATCATTCCAGCACCAAGCATTGATGCCGCAGCAATACCACCAGTGGCAAATGTAGCTGACTTCAAAAATTGGCGACGATTGAGTCCAAGTGCAGGTTTATCTGCTACTTTGACTTGATCTGTTTTGCGGGTTAATCGCATCACATATTCTCCTTAAATTACTTGCTACTACGTAAAGTATCGTAATAACTACGTACATGGTCAGTTTCTCTATAACCATCACTTTTACCTACAACGGGTGTAGCTTCTGGTGAGGCGGCTAGAGCTTGTCCGCTAACAGTCGCAACTGCGCCAGCGGCACTGCCGACGGCCAATGCTTTTAGCATTTGACGACGACCCATGTCGGAAGCTTGCTTCTTCATAGTCTCTCCTTAAAAGGTAACGTTTGTTATAAGGGTAAAATACCCTCTGTTTTTTTATGGAAGTTGCCTTCCTTTTTGGTCTATGTCGCTACGTTTAACCGTAGCGACATAAATCTTTGCGCCTACAACTTAACACTGCCTAAGAGGCAAGTTCGTTAGTCGTTGGCTCAATTTTTTCATCTGTATCTGTTGCCTGTGCGGCTTCTGAACCTGGGCAATTAACTGGAATATCTAAGCTTAATTGTTCAAATTCATTCGCTTCAGTTTCGAAAAACGCTTTCGCTAACTGGGCAACTGATAAATAAAACTCTGCACTTGGCGTTTTAGCTAATGTGTCACTGAAACGGCCAATCCAACTACCGATATGGCGTTGGTAAAATGCAAGTTGACGATAACCTGGTGCTTCTAAAATCAAGGTACCCATCACTTCACATAATGCAGCAACATGATCTTCTGGTTCTTTAACGTCATCTTCACGTGCAAAGCCCAATTGCATTAGGTCTTGGCGAAGTAGCGCCAATGGTTTATCCATTAGTGAACCTGTCATAAACCAACTTGCATACGGTAATACTTCACCACGGCCAACACCGAAGAAAATTTTGAAATACTCATCTTCAAGTTGTTCTTCTGAGTATTTAGTTGCTGATGCTTTTAGCGCAAGCCATGCATCAGTCATGGCATTACCTTCTTCAGCTTCAACTTCAATTTCAGCTAAAAAAGCCAGTAAATCGGCATTAGGATGGCGACGTAGCAAGGCTGCCAATATTTGATAAATATCTGCCCGTAGTTGATCGTTTTCTGAAATTTCTCTAACTAATTCGGTCATATCTAATCTCTTATCGAAGTTGCTTCTCAGGGTCTTCAAGAATGTCTTCAAACATATCTTTCACGCGGCAATCACCACACATTTTTAAACGCTCAATGTTGGCGTTAAATGCTGAATGTCCACCTATCATATCTATCATTCGATGAACCATCGATTGAGTAGCAAAAGCGGTTCCGCAACGAATACATTCGAACGGAGGCTCTTCTTTTAACGTTTGACGTTGTTGACGTGATACTTGATCCAAATTGATTTGCGGTGTCAGGCTAATCACATTTTCAGGACAAGATGCTTCACACAAACCACATTGCACACAGTCTTGTTCGACAAAATGTAATGCTGGAGAGTCACCACCATCAGTTAATGCTTGCGTTGGACAAGTCGACACACAAGACATACACAAGGTACATTTATCTACATCAACATTCACAACACCGTATGGCACATTGCTCATAGCGATACTGACGTCAGTGGCTGCGGCTTGCTCATTCAAATGATCAATAGCGGCATACAGGGTTTCACGCTTAGTTGTTGGCTCAAATGCTGCTGGTACTATCAATGGCCAATCAAGACTAATGGCTAATCTGTCATCTAAAGATGCTAAGGCTTGCGTATCAATCAGGCTAATACGTTGAGGCTGACCCATTTCATCTAAGATGCTATTAGCAAGTGCTAACTCACCATTTAACATTTGCGTTAATGTCGGTGCGGTTGCATCAGTATTAAGAATAAGCACCTGACGTGCACCCCATGCTAGGGCTGACATCCAATGGTCAATACTTGCTACCGTGATTTCTTCTAATTCCACTGGAATGATGTCACCAACGAGATCCGCGGTAATTAATTCTGCGCCTACAGCGCTATCGTGGAATAAAATAACCGGCGCTGCTTGAGCTTGGTCAAGGTAACGGCTTACTAATTTGTGTGTGTAACTATGCAGTGCTTGTGGCGTCGGTAAATCAAATGCAATTGCCCCTGTAGGACATGCATTTGTACAGCTACCCGCACCATGACAAAGGTAAGGATCGATTTCGATTTTGTGTGCAACACTGCTAATCGCATCTGCAGGACAGAAGTTTAAGCAGCGGTTACAACCATTAACGCCATTACGATTGTGAGCACAAATATCGCTATTCACTTTCACATAACGTGGCTTATCAAACTCACCCACTAAATCTGGGATTTGATCGATAGCATCGGCTAGCTTGTCTGCGTCTTGTCCTACATAGAAATAACCTGGAGGTAGCATTTCTAGGTTAAGACATGGCGTCATGCTCATGTCTAACACAATATCAAAATGTGGTTTACGAATGGCAACAACACTCAATTCAGTGGCAGCTTGCTCTTTATCAGAGCCTTCGTTCTCGACAGTCACTTGGAACTGACCTAAAAAGCCTTTTACTGAAATGAGTTTGTTGTAATAGCTTTCGCTATTAACGGCAGCGTTCATTACTGATTCAAGATGATCTTCATCTTGGCTGGTAATCGCTTCATTTGCCAAAATAACTGCATTGGCCATGTTTGACAGTTTTCCTGCAGCTAATCGAGCCAAATCTTCTGGGCCGATAACTAACACGTTGCCTTCCGTTGTGTAACTGACGGTAGGCGGAATCAAGTTTTGGATAACTTGAGTCTGTGCTAATACCTGCTGGCGAACTTGCTGTAGTTCTAGCGGGGTTTGACTATTGCTCACATTGCGTTCCTGAACAGTGTTTAGCGTGCTAGCGACTTATCTACGCTGTACTTCCCTTATATTCAGGCAAAGGCTTGAATACATCAGCTCGAAAACTATAAGTACGACATCTAGTACACTAAAGTAGTGGACATAAAAATTACTTGTTACGACTAAACCTTGGCGTTACTTGAAACGGAAGTTACCGTTTCTTCAGCCATCACCAGATCATCACTCTGGTTGAGGCTTTCGCCTTCTAGGTTAGTTGCAGACACTAATTCGCTCTTATCATCTATCGCTGGCGAGGCATCAGTTGCTTCAACAACTGTTTCATCTCCCTCACTAGCTAATAACTCTTGTTCTTCTTCCGTTTCATCTTTGTCTTTCATGACATGACGGAAGACTTTTTTCGCCAATTCAGCCGAGACTTCTGCAGACAGTTTCGGTTGGTTACTGTAATCAAGGGCATACTCTAGTAAACCGTCAATTTCGTTATACTGTGGCTGTTTCCATAATGCTTTTAACGCTGCTGATTTAGCTTCAGGTGATACATTGGCACCCATGAATGAAGCAAAACTGCCGCCAACTTGAATTTTCTCTGGATCAGGTAAATCTTCAGCTTCAAGAATTTTCTCTGGTTGAGTCGATTCTAGTGTTTCATCCTCTTGTGAGGTTTGCGCAAGCAGCTGTTCTTCCTCTTGCTTTTGAAGTTGCTCTTGTTGCTCAACGTCACGTGTGGCTTCAGCTTCTACTTGCTCACGTCGCTCAGTCCAACGAGAAAAAAATCCTTTAGGTTTATCGCTCATTAATCTCTCCGAAGGTGATCTGTGCTTGGGCCAGTATCCTTTCGGCGGTTAACATGCTTACGACGTTTAGCTGAAATTTCAACTTCGCCATGACGTGTTATAAATGCTTCCACCCAACAAGCTAGTGCTTGTGGCATTGGCAAATTTAGCACTGGGGTTTCTGACTCTAAGCATCCCGCGGCGACATTTTGGTCACATGAAATCATCGCAGGAACATAGGTACCATCTTCTAACTCATCACATACGATATATAACATGGTGTTTTCCATATCTAAGTTGATACGGTAACTGCCTCGTTCATCTTTATGTAATTCAAACAGAACTAACTTGGCACCTTCAGGCATGTCGTGCGTTGCAGGAAGTATTTCATCGACTTCCCATGTTACTGATGGCCAGCGGCCAATCATTTTTTCGACTTTTTTCAGCGAAACATACATAGGCCAAACATTTTCTGTGTGTTGCATATAAGCCTTGCCCTTAATACATGAATCAACGAGAAAAAAACAAACTACAACCAATACATCAACTTGATTAACAAAAGTTTGACTTAAAACAATGATTTAAGTTTTATTATTTCTCTTAACTATCTTTAATGTGCAAAAATAGTGCCAAGCCAAATGAAACCAAAAAGTAGACCTAGATCTCTTTATCTACATTAAGAGTAGGACAATTTGTCCATATTGCTACTTCAACTAGGACATAAGGCTACGTTAATTAGCGATTGCTGAACAACTTTTGTGCTAGATCACGCATTTACAAACTTCATTGTCGTCACAGGATTAAAAGTTGCTATGCTGATAGTTAATAACACTCTTTTAAAGTTCTCAACATGTGATGCGTTAATCGTCGTCAACAATGATATTTTCAGAGGCCACATTTCTAATGACCCAAACAAACGCCAATACCTCGCTTAAACTGGTCAAAACCAATACTGAAGTCCCTCTCACTATTGCTGTAAAAGCAATTAATGAGCAGGGTGAAACCGTTGATAAATTTGTGGCCTGTGAAAGACCCCTGACGGTTTATTTAAACTGGCAACCTATTGTGACCTTAATGACATTAGGCGCTAAGCCTGAATCTTTATCCTTGGGTTACCTTAAAAATCAGGGTTTTGTGAACGATGTTAGTTTACTTGAATCCATTATTGTTGATTGGGATGTCAATTCAGCAGCCATTATTACTAAAGAGCAAACCGCTGATTTAGATAAAAAACTATCTGAAAAAACCGTCACTTCAGGTTGTGGTCAAGGCACTGTGTATGGCGGTTTCATGCAAGGCTTAGATGACATTAAGCTACCAACACCTGAATTACTGCAATCGACGCTATACAGTTTGCTGAAAAATATCAGTGCTTATAACGAAACCTATAAAAATGCTGGCGCTGTGCATGGTTGCGGTATTTGTAAAGATGACAAAATCCTCGCTTTTGTCGAAGATGTGGGGCGACATAACGCTGTAGACACGCTTGCTGGTGATATGTGGCTAGAGGGTGAATGTGGTCATGATAAGATTTTCTATACCACTGGTCGCTTAACATCTGAAATGGTGATCAAAATCGCCAAGATGGGTATACCAGTATTGTTATCTCGAAGTGGTGTGACTCAAATGGGGTTAGAATTAGCTCAAAAACTTGGGATTACGATTATTGCTAGAGCGAAGGGACGTCACTTCTTAGTTTATCATGGCGCTGAAAATATTGAATTTGATGCAATGAAGGTGTAACTGTTGGTTTAAGTTTTGCCTTAGACTCAAAGTTAGGTTTAGATTTAAACAGCCAAACTGACTTTCAACTGATTGATAACAAGGTGAATATCACCTTGTTATCTTTATCCAACCGAGCCGATATTAAGCATTATTTCTGAATTTAGCCCACTGAATTCTTGTCGTTTCAGGCAAATAACTCCAAGCTAGTACTCGAGTAAATTTATTGCCTTGCTGCATCTCAATGGTTTTTACACAATCAACATTCAGCTGCTTTAATAATTTATAACACGGTTTTAAGTTTTCCGACTTAGACACTAATGAAGTAAACCACAGGCATTGTTGTGAAAAATGCTGGCTTTCATTGATCATATTTTCCAAAAACTGTTGCTCCCCACCCTCACACCATAACTCGGCTTTTTGACCACCAAAATTAAGTGAGGCTGCACTCTTGGTCGCTGCCTGTTTATCAGCATGCTTTTTAGCTCTGTTTGCTGCCAAGTTAGCATTTTTCTTCGCACTGCCCTTGCTAGCATCCTCAAGAGAACGATGAAATGGTGGATTACACATGGTGAAATCAAAGCGTTCATTGCTACCTATGATGCCGCTAAAAATAGCAGTGGCATTGGTTTGATGACGCAATTCTATTTTTGATGATAAATCAGGGTTATGGGTAATAATATCAGCAACATTTGCAATAGATACAGGGTCGATATCTGTGGCGACAAACCGCCAACCATAAGCTTTAGCGCCTAATAAAGGATAAATTCCGTTAGCGCCGGTACCGATATCTAAGGCGCGTACTTTGACGCCTTTAGGCACTTTGTTATTAACCGATAATAGGTCAGCAATGTAATGAATGTAATCGACCCGACCAGGTACTGGTGGGCATAAAAAACCAGTGGGAATATTCCACTGTTCAATTTGATAATCAGTTTTTAGTATTGCCGCATTTAGACTTTTAACCGCTTCAGGATCAGAAAAATCTATTGAAAGATTACCGTAAGGATTAGGTCTGACAAAGTGGGACAATTTGGGACACTTAGCGATTAAACCTTCAAAATCATAACCTTGATTATGCTTACTTCTAGGATGAAGGGTTTTTACCTGCGGTTTAGCTGCGCCTTTGGTTACAGGAGTCGTCGGCGCAGTGATGTTCTTACTCTTATGATGAGTTGTTTTACTGTTTTTCATTAAAGATATTCATTAGTCGTAAAGGTATTTAGTAAACAGAAGATTAACCACGAGTTGCTTGCCTGTTTCAGCTTCAAGTAGACGATTAACCGTTTCATAGCACTCACGACGAATGTCTTCTCTCCCAGTTAATGACTTCACTTTATCTTCAGCTTGATTACCTAAAACCTCAACAATAGCGGCGCGTAATAAAGGATCGTGATGCTCGATAAGCACTAAATGCTCAGGATCTTTTACCATTAATTCAACACTGATTTTTACAAAACCCAGTTTTTTACGGTTAGAGATGTAATTGGTGACGATATCAGGCTCAAAACCATAATAAGCAATGTTCTCTGTTCCTTTATCATCTGCACTATAGACGTTCATCGAACATAGCATTGAAAGTAAAACTGCAAATAGATACTTTGCCATAGTTAATCAAACTCCATTATTTAAACTTGCCGAACGGCATCCGCTATCCAGTAATTGCTCTGTCATGATAAACTGCACCCGTTTGAGTATATTGTAACCGAGTAATCAATGAATGTGACCAGTCTCAGCTTTCCATACGGTGAATCAATCCAGTGGTTTTCACCTGAAGTAATCAATTCTATGCCAAAAACAGCATTAAAAGAATGGTTACTCGCCACAGGCAGTTTAACTCAAAAGCTCAAAAGCTGTTGCCAAGATTTTGAAGTAAAGGTACTTGGTGAGCATCTCACGGTGCCTCTAGCGGGCGAATGCCCTCTACAAACTCAAGTCTGGGTGCGAGAAGTCCTCCTTTGCCTTGACGGTGAACCTTGGGTGTTTGCGCGTACATTAATCCCTGAAAACTTAGCTGATAAACAGCACAACTTTAAAGCTTTAGGTAATCGACCTTTGGGTGAGTTGTTATTTTCTAGTACTGATATCGTACCTGGAAAAATTGAAGTCGCAGAATTTGAGAGTTGTACCAAATTAGCCCAACTGGCGACAAGCCTTAGCCAGCCAGTAAATAAACCACTTTGGGGACGACGACGCTACTTTAATTTAGCCAATCAAGACATCATTGTGAGTGAAATATTCCTGCCTCACGCTGTTGAGAAAATTAATGCATTAGCGTTACAGCAATAACCATTGCTCAAGGCTCTATCGTCGTTACAAAAAACTAATAGATACAAAAACCAATGTGACAAAAAAGGCATGGAATTGACCATGCCTTTATTTATATTATCTTAGATTGATCGCCTTAACTAATTTTGCGATTATGTCTGCGATGAGCAAATATCCCGACAAACAGAATCGATAACCAACCTAAACTGCCACCACTACTCGTTGTTTTTTCTTCAGGTACAACTACAGTTTCATCTTCTAAGGTAAATACTGTAGCGCTGACAGCTTGATTACCTTTCTCATCGGTAACCGTTAAAAAGATAGAATATTGTCCTGCAGAAGCATAAGTATGATTCGTCGGTGATTTTTCCTTACTGGTTGAGTCATCACCGAATTCCCAAAGGTAGCTTACTGTGCCAAAACCACCACTGGAGTTATTGGTCGTTTTCACCGTTAAACCCTCATCGACTATGGCAATATCAAAGACAGAGCTCGGTTTAACAACCACTTCGATTTCATTACTCGCACTAACCGTATTCCCCTTCGCATCGGTAACCGTTAACGTCACATTAAAGGCGGCAGATGTCGCATACGTGTATGACGGGTTTGCTTCAGCACTGACAGCATTCGCCTCACCGAATTGCCATGCATAGGTATAGCCTTCAACACCACCTATGGCTACACCGGTAAAATCAACCGTATAATCGCTAGTAGCAGTGGTAAAACTAACTTCAAGTTCAGGTACATTTGGATCTGGTGTCACACTGCTGCGAGTAAATTCAACGGTAGCTGTTTCACTATTATTTGCCTGTGCAGTGACTTCCATGGTCAGCCTAAGTTGCGGTAATACCATGCCAGCTTGCGGCTTTAGTGGCGCACTGTAATCAAGGTTGTCATCAAAAAAGCTCACATTATTAAGGTGGCTATCTGATAAGTAAGCTGTTTGAGACTGCAAACTAAACGCGGCATCACGAATTTGTACGTCAGTATTCTGGTCGCCAATGAGATTTTGATCCGCATCAACAACACCAATCAAGCCATAACCAGCATGATCTGATACGTTATTGTCTGCATAATTACTGTTTTCAAGCCAAAGCAACACACCGGGTTCATATCCAATATTACCTAAACCACTATCGATACCTTGATGATTACGCAGCTGGACAATATAGCGCTGCGGCAAGCCTGGCTGGGTGTCACCAATGCGAGAAAATCCTGAGAAATTAACTAAGCCTTCAGTTTCAGCACCATCTTCATAGACAATATTACTTTGCTGAACAACGGTAATGTCATCTATTGCGATACCATAATCACCAACAGCTTGATCGGTAACATACTTAATTTCAACGGTCACGCTAGTGCCAGCATAGGCGGATAAATCAAAGCTTAATTCAACCCACGAAACGCTGTCGATTGAGTTTATATCGCTCGATTCCCCAGTGATAAAGTGACTGACATTACTATAATATTGATTACTGGCGGTGGTGTGATTACCCGCTATCGCAATGCCATTAACTAACACTTGCGCATAGTCATAATCTACCTCAATGTTCCAATGAGCTTGCATGCTTAGCGTTAAAGGTGATCCTTCAGGCAAAGTAAGCTCAAAATTCATTGAGTTTTCAATCTCATCTCCCTTACCTGAATAATATTGAAACTTACCATTAAGCGGTTGTTCAAAAGGAATTTCTGCAGCAGGAAGATCAATCGATAACTGGTTAATACCATCAGCATTTTCTGCGGCAACTAGATTTGCTATCAAACCTTCGTTATCGATATTATCAAGATTGATTTTTTGCTCGTTAACCCACTTTCCTTTGTATTGCTCTTGCAAGAAAGAGCGAGCATAAGGGCTGAAGCCTGAAGGTTTTGCACCAGCAATATACAGGCTACCTTCACCAGAACCGACCCAAGAACCTGCTGACATCAACGACCAACTTCCCACAGGGGAACCATCACCTACATTGGTTGTGTCATATTCATCCGGTAAGCCTAAATCATGGCCGAATTCATGAGTAATAACACCTGATGCTGAGTCAATTGGCTGAACGGTATAACCATAAACTTTTTTACTCTTGCCCGGAATTGTCGTACCCGGAATATTACTGCCATCGGCAGGGGTTTCAACAAAGAAACGATGCGACCAAATCGCATCCGTTCCTAAAACACCACCACCAGTTTCCTCACCGATACTAGAGTGAAAAATAACAATATGATCAATAACACCATCTGGCTCATCAGTATTACCGTTATTGTTTAAATCATATGGATCTTCAATATCAAATGGAGCAAGTTCTGCATCACTCATTCCAGCAGTCGCTTTCGCAACGGCTTCCATAACGAGATCAGGAACAGCGATATCGTTGTCATCATTATCTGCATCATTACCACCATAATCAGCAGCATTGTTGTCAGCTGTTACCCAACCTTTCACTTCACCATTAAAAAAGAAGCTGTCACCTGAGGCATCAGTAAAATACTGCGATGCAGTTTGTAAGTTCTCACCATTGGGGCCAGTGAAACCAGTGCGTGAAAATAATATATCCTGGTAATGCTCAACAGAGTAATCACTGTAAAACATCGCCGTATCAAATTTAGTCAGGCGATTGTCGTTATAAGGTAAATCTGGAAAATCCACCAACACAGCTAAGACATTAACCGTTTTAGTAATCTCGCTATCTGCCATGGCAGACATAGCAACCACTCTTTGTTGTGACGCTTTACTTTTAGCAAAACGATTAAGCATTTTAGTGTGACCCGCTGGCATAACACTATTGTTTGGCGTGGCTTTACGGGTATAAAGTGCAACCGCGGCATTTTTTTCTGCTTCGGTTGCATCTGCTTTAAGCTCACCACGTTTTGTTAACCAATAAACAATTTGGTCAGAATTAATCACACCGCCATCAGCTGGAGATGAATAGGTCACTGGCGCAGCCATAGATGGGGAGCTCAGTGCGACAGCCAGAGCGGCAAATAGTGTTGAGCGTAGGTGACGGACTTTAATTGTCATTGCTTACTTTCCTTGTTTACATTTTTTATAAGCATTATTACGCTTGGCAATATATGCATTTACGACATCTTGTTGTTCGGCTTCAGACATACTTTCTGAAAGGGTACCGTTTTTGAGTAAGTTAGCTCTAATACCTACGGTGTTTTGAAGAGGAGGAACTGATCCACACTGTATTTTAATCGGCTTATAAACTGTCTCTGCGGGTTCTGAGACAGGTTGATGATGGCTACAAGCAATTAATAGACTGCTTAATAGCATTGTGTAAATAATGCGCATAAATCAACTTTAAACAACAAATAATAACCAAACATTAACAGTCTTTACCTGACTGATACAATGGCAAAACTTGATTTAAAAGTCGCTTCCACCACTCAAATTGTTCACCATTTAAAACACACCAACAAATGCAATAAGCAACCCTATAAAAATCAACAAAATAAGCGGGTACAAAAACAAACAGATAATAAAAAAGGCCGCTAATGCGACCTTTATAGGGATGATAGAAGGTGTAAACTTTTAAACTAAGCTGTGCTCTTTAGGTAACTTGAAACCCCATCGAGGAACATTTGCACCGATATCATCACCAGTACCATACCCATTAAGCGCTCAACAGCCGTTAAGCCTTTTTCACCCAGTAAACGAGTAAACACTTTATAAAAGAGTAAAATTACCGCACTCACTCCCCAAGCTGATACTAATGCGATAGTCCAATCCGTCATTCTAGAGCTATCACTGTGGGCTAAAAGAATTAATGCCGCCAATACAGAGGGACCCGCCATTAACGGAATGGCCATTGGCACAATAAATGGCTCTTCACCTGCAGCCAGGCCAACCACGCCACCAGGTTGCGGAAATATCATTTTTATCGCAATTAAGAACAGAATTATACCGCCAGCGATGCTGACCGACTCTTGACGTAAGTTCAAGAAATTAAGTATCGACTCTCCGGCAAACAAAAACAGCAACATGATAGCGAGTGCAATCAGCAACTCACGTATTAATACTCGGCGGCGTTTCTTGGGTTCGATATGTCTCAAAATTGAAGCGAAAATCGGCAAGTTGCCTAAAGGATCCATGATGAGAAAGAGCATTACAGCGGCAGAAAAGATGTCCATTACATTATATCTATCAATTATTAACAACGAATGACTATTGTATACGTAATACTGTCATTTAGCAGAAACAAAGCACATTTTTAGCGCTGGTATTACCAATTACTGGCAACTTTACCGAGTAAATTATCGTAATGAGTAATATTCAATCGGTGTAACTATTAAGTAAATTGAAATACTGCGATATACTGCGTTGTTTTTTCCATTTCTTTGATTCTTTTGGATTCCATGCTTTATCTAGCTGCTAGTTGTATTGCACTATTATTCGGACCGCTTTTTTATCGCTACTTCTCATCGGGAAGTGGTCTACAAAAAGGCTTAGATGGATTTATCTTCGTCTCTTTAGGCGGATTGGTGCTTATCCATATTTTGCCAGAACTCCTTGAACATGGTGGTTTTATCACCTTGATCTTTGTGGTGCTTGGCTTATGGGGACCGACTGCCAGTGAGCGGCTATTTCATCGATATTCAGACATCACCCATAATGTCACCCTTACTTTAGGTATCGGTGGATTATTACTGCACACCATTACTGATGGTGGCGCAATGGTGTTGGCGCAACAAGAAGGCAATTCAAGCCTACTTGCACTTGGGGTAATTATGCACCGCTTACCTGTCGGTGTAGCCATTTGGTGGCTGTTAAAGCCCCAAGTTGGAACTCGCTGGGCCAGCATAGTATTAGCAGCAATGATGGTGCTAACTGGTGTAGGCTACTTTGCTGGTGAACAATTACTTAATAATCTCAGCTTAGATAATACCGTTTATTTACAGGCCTTTGTTACCGGTTCTATTTTACATGTGGTGCTGCATCAGCCTCACGGACAACACGAAGAAGATCACCAAGGTCGCTACCAGTATCAAGCTGGAATAGGCAGTTTATTGGGCGTCGCGCTACTAACCGTACTATTGGTGATGGACAGTGGTGGGCATGCCCATGAACACGCACATCATGGTCATGGATCAGATCAGTTTATGTCTTGGCTATTAACCATATCACCAATCTTAATCGCCAGTTACCTGATTGCAACGGCTCGCTTTAAAGCGGGCTTAACGCCTCAGGACAGCGGCTTATCCAGCCGTTGGCTGCAACGTTTAGCAGGCCCCGAAGCACTGCTCATTACCTTATTATTATTGGGCCCTTGGTTTGCGATATATCAAGCAATTTCATTGCTGGCGATTGGTACATTACTCAGTTTAGGAAAAGTGGAACTAACCGATCCGCACGAGAATTTACCTGATTCAGCTTGGCGATTTGGGTTCGCACATTTGGTGGATAGAAGCGCTCCTTGGATTGCGCTTAGTTTAATTCTAGCCAACCTTATTGGTCACCCGTCGGTACATTTAGAACACCCTGCACTGCAAGTACTCATCTTGTTAGCGGTATTTTTACCCATGCGTTTTTGTAATTTGGGTGCTGCTGTATTGGCGTTATCATTGGCCTATAGTGGCTGGAGCAATGTCGCCGTCGCGTTTGCGCTTATTGCTGCGCCAGTATTGAGTATTAGCCAATTAAAGCTGATGAACTGGCCGATGCGCCTTTCTTTATCCGCAGTATTAGCGGTAGCACTGTTATTCGCCCAGCAATATTTAGTAGACTGGCATCAATTACTCACCTTGCCAAATAGCGTTAATATTGCCGCTCTCGTGATTGTTGGATTAATTTTCAGTGCCAGCTTATTACGCTTGGGACCACGCAAATTCTTAAGCCGCCTAATGATGAAGTTTAAAACTCACTCCCATGATCACGCACATACTGAGCACACACATGATCATATAAATGAAACGCAATCGAGTACAGATCATAAGCACAGTGAACACAAACACTCAGAACATAAGCACCCGCATTAAAACTGCACATTAGGCTGACACACTAAACTCGTGTTCGAATCGAGTGTGCTAATTAAATGTAAGCAGACCAATCTCCAAATGGCACTACTGTCAGGCTCGAGTTATTCAGGTTATGATGATTTATCATCGACTGAATAACTGAGCCTACAAGCCTATGTGTATTTTATTTATTGCTGTAGACATGCATCCTCAATGGCCACTCATTGTGTGTGCTAATCGAGATGAGTTTCATCATCGCGCCACTGAAGCTGCACATTTCTGGCCCGCTCCTCATAACAGCCAATCACCAAACCCTAATCAAATACTTGCAGGTAAAGACCTCCAAGCTGGCGGCACCTGGCTTGGGGTTAATCAATCGGGTCATTTTGCAGCGTTAACCAATATTCGTAATCAACAAGCTGAAGGACTAAGAAGTCGCGGTGAACTTGTCCTTAAAGCATTAAAGTCTGATGCTGAGTTCACCCTAGAGTGGTTACAACAACATAGTGTCAATTACAGCCCGTTCAATCTTGTTTACCAGCAGCAGGGACAACTTTTCTGTTTTAATAGTGTTACTGCTGAAAATACCCAACTGACCCAAGGTTTCCATGCGGTCAGTAATGGCGCTGTTGATGATATTTGGCCTAAAATGGCAAAGGGACAACAAGCGCTAGAGCAGCATTTATTAAATACTAAAGAACCAGACATTGAAAAAATGTTGGCGTTTATGCGCGATGAATCCCAAGCTGAAGATAGCAGCTTGCCAAGCACAGGTATTGGTCTTGAGTGGGAACGATTATTGTCATCAATCTTTATTCAACACCCAGAATACGGTACTCGCTCAACCAGTATCGTGATGCAAGATAATCAGGGTAATACTGATTTTAATGAAGTCAGATATGACGGAAAAGCCAGAAACTTGGGACAACAACACTTTGTAATATCAAGGAAGTGAGTAATGAAGATAAAATCAAAACTTGGGAAAATAGGCTTGGTATTACCGGGAAAGTGAGTGATAAAAGTAAAATTACAAACTGAGGGAATTAGACTGGTGATATCACAAATTTAACCCCTAAGCTCATAATATATAGAACAATTAATCTGATGAATGATCGTGAGTAATAACCCATTTATCGTCTATACGTTCAATTAGTAATGTAAACACACCACTCGGTTTATCTTTGGTGCGCTCTAACTGCCATCGACCAACAACCAATGCAGAATAGTTACTCAACATCTTAATTTCTTTGACATTAAATGATAGCTTTCCCATCCGTGCAGAATCAGGATAGCTTTTTTTATAGCTCGTTAAAATAGAGTCCCAGCCATAGCTGAATTTGCCGTTTGACACAAAACGCAAGCTATCACTTTTCCAGTAACCTTGCATATAAGCGTCAAGGTCACCGCTATTCCACGCCTTTTCTTGTTGAGATATTACCGCACGGATCCGATCCGTTGGTATTGCACTATTCACATTTACTTCGCTTAAAGACACCGATTGGCTATCAAGCTCCATCGCGGTGATAGCTTGTTCTATTGGCCTATATTCGTCCTTAACAGCCTCTACATTAGCCGTACTTTCTTCATTAACAATGACCGCTTCAGTAATTACGTCCTCGTTAGTATTAACCACAGCTTCTGCTACCGCTGTTTCCGCTGTTAATACTTGCTCAGCTGAGTTATCGATAGATGCAATAGGTTCAATAACGCCAACTTGGACTTTAGCGGATGAAGTAGGTTTAAGCGGTGCAACTTTTAGCTCAACCTGTTTAAGATCAACATCTGAGGCTGCCTGAGCCGTTTCTAGCTTAGCTTCAACCTGAGCAGCTTCTGACTTAGATTCTAAATTAGATTCTGACTGAGCTTCTTGCTTAACTTCTGATTGAACTTGGGCAATGAGCATTGTGGAATATCCACTCAGCAATACTGCAAATAAAATAGCTATAGGGTGCTTCACACACTCTCCTTTTAATACCAAGATTGAAATGACTCAGCACAATGCTAGAGCAGCTTTAATCTTGATACTTTTGTATTACATGATTTATCAGTTATGTTATTTACATCGTTTCTACTCAAGACCTTGGATTATCAGAGGCAAAAAGTACGATTCATAACTAAAATAATATAGAAATTCATTCTGTTATCGTTAGATTCTAGCGTAACAGAATCAAATAAACTGGAAAATAGTGCATGTTTAATAAATTTTGTTTATGGCTACTGACCATCAATGGCTGGAAGTTTAAGGGAGAAGTCTCTGCAGATGGGCAATTCATTATGGTTGTTGGCCCTCACACCAGTAATTGGGACTTTGTTATTGGTATTGTTGCTCGGTTCGCATTGGGAATTAAAATTAACTTTTTAGGTAAGCACCAATTGTTTATTCCGCCATGGGGTTGGTTTTTTAAAGCCTTAGGTGGAAGCCCTGTCGACCGACGCAAAAACAATAATATGGTCGATACTGCGGTGCAGTTATTTAGCGATAACAACCAATATAAATTAGCCCTTGCGCCAGAAGGAACAAGAAGCCCAGTAACACGATGGAAAACAGGTTTTTATCATATTGCCAGTAAAGCCAATGTACCGATAATTGCTGTAGGAATCGACTTTAAAACCAAATCCATTGTACTCAATCAGCCGATACAACCAAGCGGTGACATGGCGACTGATATCAATACACTATTAGATTTTTTTCGTGAAATTACCGGGCGTCACCCCAAGGTTGTCCCGGTTTATATTCCATCAGCCGTCAATAAGCATTAATTCGCTAATTCACTTATTCGCTAATTCACTCATGCGCTTTAATACTACGAATATCCTCACCCGTTGGCTGTTGAAATGCACGTAATCCAAACTCGGGTAATATGGCAAAGATATGGTCAAATATATCAGCTTGAATGCCTTCATAAAATGCCCAGCGAATATCATTAGTAAACACATACAGCTCTATTGGTAAGCCTTCAGGGGTTGGAGCAAGTTGCCTAACCATCAAAGTCATGTCTTTGTGTAGCTTATTATTTTGACGCAAATACGCATCTAAATACGCCCTAAAAGTCCCCACATTGGTTAAGCGTCTGCCATTAACAGGCATATCAATATCATTGACTGTTTCATTAGCATGGCTAATCTCAGAACACACTTTAGGAAAGTAATCTTTTAAATAATTAACTTTCGACAAACGAACCATATCGTCTTCAGTCAGAAAATGAATACTATTCACATCAAGGTTAATCGACCGTTTAATTCGACGGCCGCCCTTTTCAGACATTCCACGCCAGTTTTTAAAGGCATCAGATACCAGCGCATAAGCAGGGATCATGGTAATGGTATTATCCCAATTACGCACTTTTACCGTATTAAGTGACACTTCATCTACAGCACCATCGGCGCCATATTTGTCCATTTGAATCCAATCGCCTTTACTGACCATACGGTTAGCAGCTAATTGAATACCAGCAACAAAACCTAAAATGGTGTCTCTAAACACCAACATCACTAAACCCGTTGCGACACCTAAACCACTGAGAAAGTAAATAGGTGACTCATCAGCAATCACCGAGATTGAAATGATAAAACCGATAAAGAAGAGAAACAGCTTAAATAGTTGTACAAAACTTTTAACCGGTAATCGACGACTGATCAGCCTAACATCAGAAATTTCATTAATGGCATCTAGGCAGGAATAAATGGCGCGGATAACAAAAATGACCACCAGCACACTTAGGCCACGGTCTATAATAGTGCCCAATAAATCCTGGTGAGTTAAAATAATGGGGATTAATAAATCCAAGGTCATTATCGGTACTAGTAAGGCCAACTTTTCCAATACGCCGTAACGCATGAAAATATCATCCCAAGTGACTGTAGACTTACGGATCATTGCATTAACGGCTTTTACAAAGACTTTGCGAGTAATGTAATAAGCGATGGTTGCTATGATAAAAATAGCTAATAGTAAAATTGACGTCGCAACACCATCTGAGGGCTGACTATTCACCCCAGCATCTAGCAACCAACTTGCGATATCCGCCCGTAATTCATTATCCACGCTATAATTCCTTAATCACTTAACCGATTGAAAAACTCACCTCTACAATCACCGCCCACAATTTACTGTGAGAAGCACTTAATGAGAGTGGTATAAAATATCATATTTATCCATTAATTAGCGGATATTCAACTCACTGACATATTCGTTGTCAAATTAGCACAGCAAACAAACAACACCACAACATTTAAATGCTTTTCAGTGTCAATACCAGCAAATTTAAGCGCACTTATTGACCTACAAGCCGCATAGCTTACCATTAAGATATTAAAATCAATTGAGGTTCCTATGAAACAGTTCTGGCTTGCCATTATCATGACTTTTAGCCTAGTTACAGTAAGCAACAATGCGCACGCTATCGTGGCTGAAGAGCAACAATTTGAACCCTCGGTTGCTTTGTTAGTGGATTATATCGACACCAGAGGCGATATGTTTGGTGTTACCCTCGCGGTAAAACACTTCGACCCTGACTATGCCAATTGGGGCTATTACGTTGGTTACGCTTGGGGAAGTAAATACGATCTTGATGTACCAGAACCCGGTGAAGGCAATGCTAAAGAATACATGTGGCGCTTTGGCTTAAGCTACAGCTTAACTGAAGACCTCAGTGTATATAGCGGCGCTACCGCATTCATTTATGAAGAAAACACTACCAATAACATCGTTCATCCCATTGAAGGCGCTGAACCTGTATGGGAGCGTGACCGTCAAAAAGAATGGGGTGTCGAGTTTGGTATTCGATACACCATCATGAATGGTTTCGTTATCGGAGCTGGTTACGATACCACTTCTGATGCCGCAGTATTCTCAATCGGTGTCACCATGTAGTATTGATTTAGCGCTGATTTAATTCATATAAATGACTCATATAAAAAAGGACCCGAAGGTCCTTTTTTATTGACTAACAGCCTTAACTATCAACCATCGCTATCAGCAGTAGTTATCATCAATCGCTATCTAAAAAAGCAATTAAAGCAGTCTAGCCACGTTATTAGCTAAAGCTACTGAACATGCCTTTCGGTAAATAGGCATTGAAACTCGCGCTATAAAGTAGATCGGTTGCCGCTTCAATATCAGGAGCAAAGAAGCGATCTTTATCGTAGTACGCGACCACTTCACGTAACTCAGCTTTGGCTTTAGTCACTGCCTCACTTGGCATTAGTGGAGTACGGAAATCTAACCCTTGCGCTGCCGATAGCAATTCAATCGCTAGCACACCACGGGTGTTTTCTGACATATCACGTAAACGACGCGCTGCAAAAGTTGCCATAGACACATGATCTTCTTGATTCGCCGATGTAGGCAAACTATCCACAGAAGCTGGATGAGCAAAGGTTTTGTTTTCAGATGCTAATGCTGCTGCCGTTACCTGAGCAATCATAAAACCTGAGTTAACCCCCCCATTATTGACTAAAAATGGCGGTAATTTCGATAAACTAGAATCAATCAGCAACGCGATACGACGCTCAGCAATCGAGCCTAACTCTGCAATGGCGATAGCTAAATTATCGGCAGCCATCGCGACAGGTTCAGCATGGAAGTTACCACCTGAAATAATATCGCCCGTGTCTTGGAACACTAATGGATTGTCAGTTACGCCATTTGCTTCTACTGCCAACACATCACTGGCATGGCGAATTTGCGTTAAACACGCACCCAACACTTGTGGTTGGCAGCGCAGAGAATACGGATCTTGCACTTTTTCACAATCTACATGGCTTTGGCTGATTTCAGACTCATCACCGAGTAAGTAACGGAAGATTGCCGCTGAATCAATTTGGCCTTTCTGGCCACGTGCCGCATGAATACGCGCATCAAATGGACTGCGACTGCCCATGGCAGCTTCAACACTCATTGAGCCAATAACTGAACTCGCCGCAAATAAATCTTCAGCGTGGAATAAACCTTCAAGTGCTAATGCTGTAGAAGCTTGCGTGCCATTAAGCAATGCTAACCCTTCTTTTGCCGCAAGCTCTATTGGTTTTAGCCCCGCAATTTCAAGGCCTTCAGCAGCAGTAATGATTTGACCTTGGTAGCTCATTTCACCTTCTGCCAGCATAGGTAAACACATGTGCGATAACGGCGCTAAATCACCTGATGCCCCCACAGAGCCTTTTTCAGGAATACACGGATAAACACCCGCATTAACCAACTGAATTAGGAAGTTAATCACCTCTAATCGAATACCAGAAAAACCACGGCTCAACGAGTTAATTTTCAACACCATCATTAAGCGCACAGTGGCATCTTGCATGTATTGGCCAATACCTGCTGCATGGGACAATACAATTGAGCGTTGTAATAGCTGCAAATCTTCAGGGGCAATTTTAGTGTTAGCGAGCAAACCAAAGCCAGTATTAATGCCATAAACAGTGCGGCCTTCATCTAACACTTGTTGCACGATCGCGGCACTAGTATTAATTTCAGGTATCGCTTCTTCTGCTAATGTTAGATGAACTGAACCACGGCCAATACTGCGTAATTGCGATAACGTTAATGTGCCTGGTTTTAGTAACAGTTTATAAGGTGTGGCAGTCATTATTTTGCTCCTTGCATTGGCAAATCTAGGCCTTGTTCTTCAGCGCATTGTTGCGCAAGTTCATATCCAGCATCAGCGTGACGCATTACGCCCGTCGCAGGGTCATTCCATAAAACCCGACCTAACCTAACGGCTGCATCATCGCTACCATCAGCAACAATTACTACACCAGAGTGCTGACTAAAGCCCATACCTACTCCGCCGCCATGGTGTAATGACACCCATGTCGCGCCACTTGCGGTATTGAGTAAGGCATTCATTAATGGCCAATCCGATACCGCATCAGAGCCATCGAGCATTGATTCGGTTTCACGATTAGGACTGGCAACCGAGCCAGAGTCTAAATGATCACGCCCAATAACAATCGGCGCTGATAGTTCGCCAGTTTTAACCATCTCGTTAAACGCTAATGCTAAACGGGCACGATCTTTTAATCCCACCCAACAAATACGTGATGGCAAACCTTGGAAGGCAATACGCTCTCGGGCCATATCAAGCCAGTTATGCAAGTGTGGATTATCAGGAATAAGCTCTTTCACTTTGGCATCAGTTTTATAAATATCTTCTGGGTCGCCCGATAATGCCACCCAGCGAAATGGTCCAATACCTTCACAAAATAGTGGACGTACATAAGCTGGTACAAAACCAGGGAAATCAAAGGCGTTTTCAACCCCTTCCTCAAAGGCCATTTGACGAATGTTATTTCCGTAATCTGTTGTGGCTGCGCCAGCAGCTTGCAGCGCCAACATTGCTCTAACTTGCACCGCCATTGACTGCTTGGCCGCTTTAACCACTGCTGCTTCATCCGCTTTACGCATTTCGGCAGCTTGCTCTAATGTCCAGCCTTGAGGTAAATAACCATTGAGAGGGTCATGGGCAGAAGTCTGATCGGTCACCACATCAGGGGTAATACCACGCTCAACTAACTCAGCAAAAATATCGGCTGCGTTACCCAGTAAGCCAACGGATACCGGCTTACCAGAAGCATTAGCCTCATCAATCATCGCTAATGCTTCATCAAGAGTGGTGGCTTTCTTATCGACATATTGAGTCCGCAGACGAAAATCAATACGGGTTTCATCCACCTCACAGGTTAATACTGAATAACCCGCCATGGTGCCCGCTAATGGCTGCGCGCCGCCCATGCCGCCAAGACCACCGGTTAGAATCCACTTACCCGCAGATGAACCGCCAAAGTGTTGTTTTGCCATGGCGACAAATGTTTCGTAAGTACCTTGAACAATGCCTTGTGAGCCAATATATATCCACGAGCCCGCTGTCATTTGGCCATACATAGCCAAACCTTTTTTATCCAGCTCGTTAAAGTGCTCCCAGTTGGCCCAATGTGGTACTAGGTTGGAGTTAGCAATAATTACTCGCGGTGCATTACTGTGGGTTTTAAATACCCCTACAGGTTTACCCGATTGCACCATCAAGGTTTCATCTTCTTCAAGACGTTGTAGTACTTCAATAATTTTGTCGTAACATTCCCAGTCTCGCGCAGCACGACCAATACCGCCATAAACCACTAAATCTTCTGGTCGTTCAGCCACATCAGGATGTAAGTTGTTCATTAACATCCTCATTGGCGCTTCTGTCATCCAGCTTTTACAACTCAATTTACTGCCATGAGGGGCAATAATTCGGCGGCTAGGATCATGTCTTTTACTAATGGTGTTATCCATATTTTCCTCTTCAACTAACTAGGTCAGTTTGGTTGCTATGATATTTATTCTTATGTTGGTATTGGTATTGCTGTTGTTGGTATAGCTTTCTTGCTGTTACATTCGGTTCAATTTCGCCTGACTGACAGCCACTAAACATTAGCCATTAAACGTTAAATGTCCACCTAAGCTGAACTTGCTGCCAGGATGAACGAGACGAGCAAAGCTCACTACGCCTTTTCGAGACCAGGTGCGGCGTAAAATTTGTAAACAGGGCTCAGTTGGCTCAATCGTTAATAATTGCTGCATTTGCTCGCTGGCAATGATGGCTTCGATACGATGGCGGGCTTCGGTTAAAGGCGCCACCTCAGATAGATATTCATGAGGAGTTAACTGGGTAAAGTCTTGATTAAGATAGTCAGGAACAAGCTCTGGGTTCACAAAACGCTCTTCAACTTGTAATGGCGCATCTTGCTCACAATGAACGAGCACAGAGTAATACACTGAATCGCCAATCTCTAAACCTAATGCTGTGGCAACAGGTCTTGAGGCCGCTATTTTAGTCAGTTTGAGTTGTTTAACACTGTAACCATGACCACGGTCTTTTATCTCGTCAGCAATATTTCGAATGGCGAGTAAAGATGACTGAGACTTAAGCCCAGCAACAAAAGTACCAAGACCTTGAGTCCGCTCTAAAACGCCCGCTTCGACCAATTCAGTCAATGCCCTTCTTGCCGTCATGCGGCTACAAGAAAATGATTCAGCTAATTGATTTTCTGAAGGAACTTGATCATTCTCTTGCCACTCTCCGGCTTCAATTCTAGCCAGAATTGATTGCTTTATTTGTGCGAATTTTGCCAACACTATCTTCACCCATCATCTGATGTGATTAAAATCTCTACATTAACCTTACCTTGTATATACAAGTGAAAACAAGTATTGTTTTATGATAAAGTTTATACAACAAGTCATTTTCAGGAGCAGTCATGTCGTGGGATCACGTTTGGATTGATGTCAACTTAGCTACAATGGATCCAAGTAATTCAGAAGCTTACGGAGCGATTACTGATGCAGCAATTGCGGTAAAAGACGGTAAAATAGCTTGGATGGGCCCTCGAAAAGAAATGCCTGAATTTGATGTATTCGAAATGCCTGTTTATCGCGGCAGAGGCGGCTGGATAACACCCGGCCTGATAGATGCCCATACCCATTTAGTCTTTGCAGGTAACAGAGCCAATGAATTTGAAATGCGCCTCAACGGTGCCAGCTATGAAGATATCGCCCGTGCTGGCGGTGGGATTATTTCAACCGTAAAAGCGTGTCGAGAAGCTGATGAAGCCGAGCTATTTGATCTTGGCAGGCAAAGATTAAACGCCCTAGCCAAAGAAGGTGTCACCACAGTCGAGATAAAATCTGGTTATGGTCTCGATACTAAAACGGAAATCAAAATCCTTAAAGTGGCCCGCGAGCTTGGCCGCAACCATCATGTGGATGTAAAAACCACTTTCTTAGGCGCGCATGCGATACCAGCTGAATATAAAGATACTAAAGGCAGCACTGAAAGAAGTGACGCCTATATCGATTTGGTCATTAACGAAATGCTACCCGCTGTAATCGAGCAAAACCTTGCAGATGCCGTTGATGTCTTTTGTGAAAACATTGCCTTTAACCTTGAGCAGACGGAGCGAGTATTAACCGCCGCAAAAGAGGCTGGATTAGATATCAAACTCCATGCAGAACAAATGTCTAACTTAGGCGGCTCAGCAATGGCAGCCAAACTTGGGGCTAAATCTGTCGACCATATTGAATATCTCGACGAAGAAGGCGTTATTGCACTAAGTCAAAGTGGTACCTGCGCCACATTGCTTCCTGGCGCTTATTATTTCTTGCGTGAAACTCAGATGCCGCCAATAGAGCTATTGCGAAAGCATAATGTGCCAATGGTGGTTGCCAGTGACTTTAACCCAGGTTCATCGCCTATTTGCTCGACATTATTAATGCTCAATATGGCCTGTACCTTATTCAAATTAACGCCTGAAGAAGCATTGAAAGGGGTAACGATTAATGCCGCTAAAGCCTTGGGTATTGAAAATGAAGTAGGCAGTTTAGCCATAGGAATGACAGCCGATTTTTGTTTATGGAATATTAGCACCCCAGCACAATTAGCTTACTCTTACGGCGTTAACCCTTGTAAAGACGTGGTGAAGAATGGTGTGCTAGTACATCAGTAAATAACGATTATCCATACTGGTTGCGATCAGACAAAAATACAGAAAAAAGTGCTTAGCCCTCAACAGGCTAAGCACTTTTAGTCATCAACTGCCACCTAACTTAGATAAAAGCTTTAATCCGTTTGATGACGTTTGCCCTGTTTATTTTTCATCGGGTCGCCTTCATAACCTAGTGCCTGCCAGTCAAGACGTTCGCCTTTGTTATGACAATCGCTGCACTTCAGAGCTTGTTCTTTTGGCGAAACCATGTGGTTGATACGCCACCACATTTCAGTTTCAACAAAACCATGCTTGCCGCTATAACTTAGGCCTTTTTCTATCATGGTTGGGTTGGCTTCCATACCTAACCTTGCCGCTAAACCCCAGTCAAACTTGTCCCAATAACCATTTTTACCAAACACTTTTGGGGTAATTAAGATATTGAGTTTAGTGTCGTAGATTTGCTTCCCTGTATGCACTTTAAAAGGATATATTTTGGCTTTAGTATCGCTAATATCACCTAAAGGATAATTCAGTTTTACCACTTCACTTGGGTCAAGCTTATCGCCTGCCATGTAGGCATCAGCACGGCCATTAAACCAAGCATATTGTGGTGGCACCATTTTTTGCCAAATGAAACTGCCCTTCTTATTCATGAAAGTATGTTTGCCATTTTCATCAGTATCTTCAGCGAGTTTTTGACCCGCTGTAGACCAATCCCAACGCATTTTTGTTGGCTCATTGCGAGCAAAAAATGGAATGTGACAGGTTTGACAGGCAACGGCTGCAGTATGGGTATTAAGTTTTTTATTCTCGTGAGGTGCACTGTCATGGCAGTTTTCACAACCAATCGGTGTTTCTCCACCCGGTGAAACCCCCATCGCATTACCGGTAATTTGATGACTTTCGGTGGTGTGACAGGTCTGACACTGAAAATCATTGCCATCAGTATCCATGTGCACGTCAGTATCTTTTTCTGGGTACGACATAGAAGAATCTAAATCACCATGCTTAACCGCATCACCGCCGCCCCCATAGAAATGGCAAGTACCGCAGTTATCCCGCACCGGCTGGCCTACATTTTGAGCAACTCGCATGAGATTAACTTTCGCTAAGGGTTCACCTGCACCTTTGGGATCTTTGACATAAGTCCCCGTAGTGTCATGACACACTAAGCAATCTACCTTGGTCATGTCGGCAAAATCAAAACTATTATCTTCCCAGCCATAGCCAGCATGACAACTGGTACAGCGAGGTTCATTGCCGCTAATAGAAACACAAAAATTATTGATACTATTCTTTTTACCGCGCATGACGGTACGTCCTGGTAACTCTTGTTCTAACTCCCAAGTCCAATGGGAAGACTTCATAAATTCTTTTGCATGGTCTTCATGACATTCAATACATTGCTCAGTCACTTCAGTCCCTTGGGTAAAAGGGCCAGTTAGCACTTCTTTATGATCAAACTCTGCATGGGCCATCTGACTGAAAAAGACTAACCCGACAGTCATCATCATGGTTTTCATAATAAACTCCTTGCCCCTGCACCGCAGGGGCGTCACGGTTAGAAATTAACAGTTAATGATGCATTAACATCATAAGCAGTATCGACTACAGGCAGCATTGAATATGAAGTACCCGCAATAACATCATCCACTTTTTGCGGCGCGCCCACTGGCGTACCACTGCCGGTATATTCATAGTCGTAATAAAGTCCGGCTAACTTGATGAACATGCGGGGATTAATATCAAAGATGTAATAGGCTTCAGCCACATGACCACGGGTGGCTAATTTACTGCCAATAGGATCATCCTGTGCTTGAGTAAATGGAGTCCAATATTCAGAACCATAGTTATACTCTAAGCCAAATTTTCCCATTGGAGCCGGCATTTGAAAGCCTACATATAAGCCATAACCATCTTTAGACGATGCATCATCTGCAACGGTTGGCATCATAATGATTTCGGTACCCGTACTGTTAAGTTGAGCTTCAAAAACAGCATCAGATAACATGCCACCAAACATACCGCTGTTGCCATTTGACTCAGCGCGTGTCCAACCCAATGAAGCAAAAGCTTTAAAGTCATCATCTGATTCATAGGCGTAACCCAAACCACCTAAGTACATGTCACCAATCACACCACTGGGCTGTACGCGAGTGACAAAGTTAAAATTGTCGAACTTTTGCATATCTTGGTACATTGTTGGGGCAAAAATACCCGCTAACTGAGTTGGGAATGCCATAGTGCCTTTAAAGCCGTCATTAACATCTTTAGCACCAAACATGGTTAGTTGTAAGAAATGGTTGCCGTCATTGACTACATCAATATTGAACCCGCCGAGATGCGTATCTTTGGTGACGATATCGCCAAACATTTCACCATTGCCCCATTGAGACTCAAAACCTTGACCGTAACAAAAGCGCACCACTTGTCCTTCGATACCTGTTAGTTCACCTAACTTGTATCCCAAGGTGGCACCATCAAAGTTAAAATTAACCAAATGGCCTGATGGCGTACCGCCACGCATTTCATTTTCACGGTAATGACTTGGAGGGCCATAAGTTGACGGACGTCGTCCAATAGATAAGTAAGTTTGGCTGCCGCCGATATTCCGCCAGTCAAAGTAGGCTCTTTCTACTCTTAACCAGTCGCCACTGGTATTACCGCTACTGGTGCCATCCATAGTAAATGAGCGCCATGAGTCAAATACTTGAGTTCCCGTTGAGTCACCCCAGTTTTTATACATAGACAATCGACCTGCAAAACTGACGTTATCCCACACTTTAGCTTTCATATTTAAGCGCAAACGAGTGGTATAAAGTAAGTCGTTATCGATATCTTGAACGGTTTTAGGGGCAAGTACATAAGGCATAACACCTTGTAATTGACCACTTTGAAATGCTTGAGCCAAAGCAGGATTCATTGCCATCATTTGACCGAGTGGCGAGTCGGCACTGTTGGGATCACCAAAAGCACCTGACATTGCTTTAGCGCCAAAATCAGAAAAATTAACATTAATTGCGGGATTCCATGTGACATTTTGATAATGCAATGAATGCACCTTGGTTCTAAAATCACCGGTTATTGTTAGTCTATCTAAAGCGCTATGACGCTCTGTTTTATCCACCCGAGAATTTAGATCATCTAACTCTTCTGTTATCTCGGTTAATTGCTGCTTTAAATCTATCATTTTCTGAGCATCATCACTTGGGTCTGCCGCCAGTGCGGCACCGCTAAACGCTAAGGCATTTGCTACGAGTATTGATATTAAAGTACGCATAATTTGTGTTCCTTATATTTAACCAAGCCATAAATTTCAGCAGTTTGGTTAAATTTTTGGTGCAGAAATCCCTGAGCTATTCGCACATTTTTTCTGCTTTTAAATTTGATTAACTAATGATGGTGCTGACTTAAGTTAAAACCTTCATCAGGATCAGCACGTTATCTTTACCCGCACGTTTGTGGCTGGTCAGAATCTGCTGCATGGTCATAGAGAAACTGTTGAATATCTTTAAGGTCTTTTTCGGATAACGCTTTGAATACTTCTGGCTTACCTTTATGTTGATCACGCTTGAAAAAACGATCCCATTGGCTCATGGTTTTGGCCATGGGTGTTAATTCAGGCCCTTCACTACTGACGCTATGGCAGCTTTTACATTGCTTTTTATAAAGGTGTTTTCCTTTTTTAGGGTTACCACCATCAGCAGCAAAGCAGTTACCAGCCAATAAACACATCACCATTACACCCACTGTCATCATTATTTTTGTTTTCATCATCTTTACCTCATCCATTCTTAATTTAAATTTTTAAGACAAATTGCATTTTTAATGCCTTGTTAAATATGTTACCCAAAAGAGGTAGATGTTTTATTGATATTGATCACAATCATTAGATTAATCTAATTGATAAAAATATTATTGAACAAAATCTAATTGATCGACGACTTCTTAAATGGCTTAATAACTAGCGCAACAGCACGAAGAATAAGTTGTGCATCATGCAAAGCAGGTTTAACGTCTTGTATAAGCTAGATAATGTCGATGAGGTATAACATAAGAAAGGAATGAAAATAACGAGAGATGCTGGCTAATTAATACCATAGTGAGCGAGAAACAAAAAAGTCGCCAATGCAGGCGACTTAACAATAAAGCGATACTGGATAATTAATCCTCAGTCAGCTCGCTCATTGGCAGCCAATGCACCTTAACGCCCGCTTGTAAGAACATATCCTGGCTAACTTTAATTTTGTCACCCCAACGAGACAGAAAATCTTCACTTTGTTCAGGGCAATACACCCCTGTGATACCGGTTTGAATAATCTTTGCAGCGCAGTTAGGACAAGGAAAATGCGTCACCCAAATATCACACTCACCTAAGTCTCTTTTGGCAAATAAAATCGCATTTTCTTCAGCATGCAGGGTTTTTAATAACTTCATTTCACGATCATCAGTTTCTGCGCTGTCAGAAATCCCATGGGGATAACCATTAAACCCAACTGAAACGATACGATTATGCTTGGTAATCACCGCCCCCACTTGTGTCGAGGGGTCTTTACTCCAAGAGCCTACTAGTTCCGCCATTTGGAAAAATCGTTTTGCCCATTTTGAGATCATAGTAATAGCCTTTTAAGGTGATGGTGTTTTTACCTAAGTAATTGAATTCATCATACCTAATGTTGTAGTCATTCTCACCTATTCTGCAATAAGTTTATTAAATGCTACGGGTATTGCTAACGCTTATTTAGCTTTTAACCATATAAATGCCAGCCAAATCTAAAGCCCTTGCGTGGATTTGAGAATTACTCAGCCACAAGAGGCTTTTTTGACTAGCCAATAGCCCCAATAAAGCTTAGGATCTTGAACAAGCAAATTTAAGGATTGGAGTACATATTCATTATGGGTATTAGAGCGATTATCGTAGATACAGCGGGCACCACCACTGATCTAGATTTTATTCAAGATGTACTATTTCCTTATTCAAAAAAGGCGATGGGAGATTTTCTTGAAAAGAACCAACACAACCCATTAGTTGAATACTGTATTAGTGATGTACGTGACTTAGCATTAGAAGCTGATGCTTCAATTGAACGTGTTACTGAAATCCTTTCTCAGTGGATTGATGAAGACCGTAAAGCAACCCCATTAAAAACCTTACAAGGTTTGATTTGGAAGCAAGGTTACGCCGCGAATGAATTCACTGGCCATATCTACCCAGACTTTATCGAAGCTATGCCACGCTTTGAAGCAGGCAATATCCGAATTTATAGTTTCTCTTCAGGTTCAGCCGAAGCACAAAAACTATTATTCAGTCACAGTGACGCTGGTGATTTAACCCCTAAGTTCAGTGGCCACTTTGATACGCGTACTGGCAACAAGTTAGATAAGCAGGCTTACTGCAATATCCTTAACACCATTAGCTTAAGCCCTAAGCAGGTATTATTTGTATCTGATGTGGTTGAAGAATTAAAAGCCGCTGAATCTGCAGGGTTACATACTCGCCAGATGGTACGTTTTGATAATCAGCGTACGGCTAAATATGCTCAAATAAAAAGTTTTGCTGAGTTATCATTTGATTAACTCGCAATCAATGCCATAAAAAACGACCTGCTGGTCGTTTTTTTGTATCTGAAATTTATCCAAGCTAAAAAAGCGACATATCAACGCGGTTAAGAAAAGTGGTTATGAACAGTGGTTATGAACCATAGTAAGACTCAGGAAATGCAGGGGAAATGCACTGCTTTACCACGAACGTATAGCCATACTTACCTGTTTCATCAGCCACTATCTCTAATATTTCATAATCATTGAGTTCAACTACCTTGCTACCCGCAGCAGTATGACAACGAGAATATTGATTGGACTCTAAGTAAAATACAAATTCAGCTACCAGCTTTCTAACTAATACACGGTATGCTTCACGGATCAGGTCATATCGACGTTCAGTTTTACTATCTGTAAAACTAATATTCAAAGAATCATCAGCTGTAATTTCAGCAACCGATTTTCCGGTAATATCTTTAAGTAATTGCTCCGCTTCTTCAGGTAGTGGCTCTTCTTCAACCGTTACAGGTACAGCTGAAGCTGTTGAATCTGAATTCGGGAGACTCTCCTGACTTTGTAACTGTTGCTGGGCTTCTTCCTTTAATAAACTCGCCATTCTGGCCTGTGGATCAATGCTCTCAAAACTATTTTCAAAATCACCCAACATAAACAAGTTTGTCAGTACCACAAACGCCAGGACAACCCGAACAAACAGAGTACGCTTGCGGTAATACTCACCCTTAGTGAACCGGATAGCTTTTACACCAACCAATTTAAGAAATGGCAATAATAAAAAATACACCATGATCGCTGGTTGTAACAACATCAATGCCATACCACTGATCACGACAAACCACACTGGCATATATAATAACACCACTAAATTATGGGTATATGTTAAATGTTCCGCAGAAATACCAGTGACTTCATTGACCACTGAGCCAGCCCAGACGAGAGAAAAGTTTGCTATCACGGCATAAAACAATAATAAAAATGCTTTACCCGCTAAGCTTTCCCACGCTTTAGTAAACATCGGCCAAAACTCTATTAGCATCGCGAACATAGCAATGACGCCCACTAAGGCGGAACCATCAAAACTCAGCATCATAATAAACGCAATAAAGTACAATTTTTGCGCCACGGTGAGTCTACTGATAACCGTTTGACAGGATGTCATGATGGCACTTGGCAGCGAACGCCAGCTATTAATAGGCTTATTAATTAGCTGCATTAATCGAGGATAGTTTAAGGATTTCAAATTAAGCGCATTCCGTGGCGATAACATCTATATGGATCATCAAAACATATTGCCTAATTGATAGCAAAAATTAGCTGCACTTGTTGATTGTTCGCTGTGCTGATACTCTGTAAAAATTCAAACGAACGTTTAAATGAAGTGGTGTTATGGAACAGTTTATTGCTCAACATTCAATTATTACTGAAATCCCTGTTGCATGGGGTGAAATGGATGCACTTAACCACGTTAATAACGTCGTTTATTTTCGCTATTTTGAAACTGCTAGAATCGATTTTTTCAATCAAATAAACATGTTGAAATATCTAAAAGAAACCTCAATTGGTCCGGTGCTTAATGAGACTCAGGCGAGATTTAAGCGCCCTGTTACCTTCCCCGATACCGTTCTGGTAAGCGTCAGTATTAGTGATATTCAGCAAGATCGTTTTGTCATGCATTACCGTATCTTTAGTAAAGCACAACAAGCCATTACCACCACAGGCAGCGCTAAAGTGGTGATGTTTAATTTTAAAACAGGGCAAAAAGCCACTCTGACACCGGAACTATTAACCGCCTTAGAGCAGCATTCACAATAATCGGGTTATACGCCTCGTTTTAACTTAAACTGCTGGGCCGGTTAGTGTTGCTAATTGGCCCTTAACGGCATCAGTCATCGGTTTACTTTTCTCAGCTTGGTAATCGTAATGCACCATGGTGGTTTTGGCTTCGGCTGTTTGACGACCATTTTGCCAACAGCTTTGGGCTATTTCAAAACTACTATTTCCTACGCGACTGATATGGGTTTTGACTGTCACTTCAGCACCATAAAAAGTCGGCGCGTTAAAGGCAATGGTAAAACCTGCAATAATCATGTTCCACTTTGACAAGTCTTGCCCAGGGTTCACAATCTCAAAAATAGGATCACGCGCAGCCTCGAACCACACTGGAATAACCGTGTTGTTGATGTGCCCTAAAGCATCGGTTTCACAGAATCGTGGAGTGAGGTTCATACTGAATTGAGTGTCTGACACAGAGGAAGTCCTTTTTATTTTTTGAAGCTGCTGTTTTAAGATGCTGTTTTTATCGGATGTTGTCATCACAATGAATGGCAATAGCTTAAGCTACCTTGATAAGAGAGTCACCTTTAAATATCATCGAAAAAGTCTTTGTTACGGATGTATTTATGCATGTAATGAAATGCAAAGGGCGATGCTATCCAGCTAAAAATACTCAATAAAAATCGCTTTACGGGTGGGGTATTTTCGTAAACTCGTTCATTATGAAGCCACAGCATTTTCCCCACATGAAAGAATATCCCTGGCAATGGCGGCAAAAAAGTGACCACATCAATATCACAACAAATTCGATAAGTACGTCGATGTAATAAATACGCTTTTTGAAAACTTTTAAAACCAGGTGAAGGCTGACCAAAGGTCACTACCCGTTTAATTGAATGAGGATACAATCGCTCGAGTCGATCAGCTGCCAGAATGGCCATAGCACCACCTGAGGAATGGCCTGTTAACGACACTCTTTTACCCGCTTGAATCAATGGATTCAGAATCGATGCTAACTGCGAGAATAGGCTCACATCAGACTTATAATCGGGGGCGATAGGATTGGTTTGTTGTTCTAATAAATAATCATATCCAGCATGAACATTATACTGACAACCTACAAATTGCTTAGACTTAGGCCAGCACTGACAATTGATCAACCACTCATGAACGGTTTGCGATCCACGAAACACCACCAGCACTTCTTTGTTGTCATCACGCCATAATATGCGGGCACATACATTACCCCAGCGATTAGCAATTTCACGATAATACTCGGCTGAAAAACCTAATTTTTCAGGTTTAAAATCAGCTTTATACGTCACCTTGCATAACACGGCATAACGTTCGTATTGATAGCGTTTCAGTTTTTTCAAAGGTAGCAAGTTCAGTTAGGCAAACTGAATTGAGAATATAGGCCTTTTATGACACTACTGTGATGTTATCTTCTGCTTTTTGATTATCGCTGGTAAGGCGACCGAATGAAGACCGATCCTATTAAAGAGCTTCTAGCGTTCAAAGACACCTTTGATCCTGAGCAAATAGATTGCTCTGTTTACCCAAGACCATTAGTGTGTGAGATGCAAAACTAAAGTTTTAGGTTTGGGTTTGTTTTTAACAATTGGTCTTTGGTTATAGATGTATTATTTTCATCGGCCAAGAAAAGCCAAGCTTCATTATTATGATAAACAAATGGAAATCTTAGGTTTCGTGTTTTAGGCTGGAAATAATAAAACGAATCATCTAAATTTGTTAAAATATTCATAGGAGTCGCTAAGTCTATGGACGGAAAAACCACAACATAAAAATGTCCTTTATGCTTATTAGGTGTCAACGAAGTAATTTTAGAAATATAGGGACTAACGTAACCATTCCCAATACATTGGTTTTCATTGTTAATACTGTATTTTTGATTAAACTCAGTAGTGTAAAGTGAAGAATAATGTAATTGTTTCTGTTTACACCCTTCACCCTCAAAAATATTGTAAATATGACCACCTCTTGAAATATGGTGACTATAAATACTGTTTAATTCATTAGATGTTTTGTCATTGATCTTTTTAACGGCAAACTTAATGGCATCTTGTGGGCTACTTGAAGGTACATAAGAAATCAAAAGGCCACGATTCAGAGGTGCAGTACCTTGGTTAGTGCCTAACATACTCAAGAATGCCCCACCAATACCTCCACCACCAAAACCAATGACACCATCAGCAATGTAATCCATTGTGCCAGCAGTCGTGTCAGCATCTTTAGGTCGGTTAGCGTCACGTAGGCCGTTGTGAAAGCCCAAACTGCCATCGACTACATTCATTGCAAAGCTCATGTCATTGTCGTAAACGAAGTCTTTATCACTTTCAGGCGTGTATGGGTCAGTTGAAGCACAACCAGTGAGTAAGCTGGTGGCTATTAATGTTGTAGTGAGTATTTTCAGGGTAATTTTCATTATTTTTTCTCGTGATTAATTAATCTGGTTACTTATTGTCAAGATTCAACACTTATGCGACTAACTGTTTTGATTACATATTTAGCAATACCATCGTACCCCATGCGCAATAGTTTTTTTGTCTAAAAATACCCCATAAAAAAGGACACCCTAAGGTGTCCTTTGAATAATTTTCTTCACGATTCACGTAATTACTTAGCTTGCTCGCTATTTTGCGTACATAGCATCAATTTCGCTGATGTACTTAGAGTAAATCTTCTTACGGCGCAGTTTCATGGTTGGGGTGATTAACCCTGATTCCATTGAAAATGCTTCAGGCAGCAGGGTGAACTTTTTGATTTTTTCAAATCCTGCTAACTCATGTTGTAACTCTTTTAAGCGCTGTTCAAAATGCTCAATCACATGGGTGTGACGCAGTAATTCAAGTGGCGACTCATAAGTGATGCCTTTCTCTTTTGCCCATGCATCTAATGATTCAAATGCCGGTACAATTAAGGCTGAAACATAGTTACGCGCATCAGCGACAATGGCCACCTGCTCGATGAATGGACAACAGCTGACTTTACCTTCTACACGCTGCGGTGCGATGTATTTGCCATTTGACGTTTTCATCAACTCTTTAATACGATCGGTAATGTATAAGTTACCTTCGGCATCTAACATGCCTGCATCACCGGTTTTTAACCAACCATCTTCAAACGCTTCTTCGGTATCTTGTGGGCGATTGTAATAACCGCGCATAACCGTATCACCACGGACCAAAATCTCGTTGTTGTTACCGATTTTGACTTCCATTGCTGGTAACGTTTTACCGTTTGAACCAGAAACGCGATTACTTAGGGTATTACAAGTTACTGTTGCGCTGGTTTCAGTCATGCCATATCCACATAGGATTGGCACCCCGATACTATGAAAAAAACCACCAACATTCACGTCTAACGCTGCACCGCCGACAGGCATAAATTTCAAACGCCCGCCCAATACATTCTGCAATTTACTAAAGACTAATTTATTTGCTAACTTCCACTGTACTGATAAAGCAAAACTGGCACGCTTGCGGCCTTGTCCCACTTCAAACTGGCGCGAACCGACACCAATAGCCCAGTTAAACAGTTTTTGGCGTATTGCTGGGGCACTGTTCACTTTGTCATGCACGGCGCTATACACTTTTTCTAAAAAGCGTGGCACAACACATAATGTGTGCGGTCTAACTGCAGCAATGGCTTCTTTAACGCGATTAGTATCGTTTAAATATACATTATGGCCACCACGACAAAGTACGTAGAAACTCCAACCACGCTCAAATACATGGCTCAAGGGTAAAAATGCTAACGATACATCACCTGGTTTAAAGGCAATTTCAGCATCATGCTGTTCTACCATAGAAGCGATATTGCGGTAATCCAACATCACGCCTTTAGGGTCGCCAGTGGTACCTGAGGTATAAATAAGGGTCAGTAAGTCATCTAGGCTGGTTTGCGATAAACGTAATGTTAACTCAGCTTCACTTGCAGGCGTTGTCTCTGCAATAAGTAAGTCATCAAAATGGAAATGCTCGTCTGATGCTAATGATACTTTGCTATCAAACACGATAATGTGTTCAACACTAGGACACTGGGCTTGAATTTTACAGGCTGTTGCATACTGACTGTCATCACCAGCAAAAATAACTTTGGCGCGGGCATCATTAACAATAAACACCGCTTGTTCCATTGGGCTTGTAGGATACACAGGCACAACAACGGTACGGGCTTTTAATGCACCAATGTCTGCACAGCTCCATTGAGGGCTATTCTGCGCAACAATAACCACTTTATCTTGTACTTGTAGTCCAAGATCAATCAAATGTTGGGCAACTTTATTGGTAATAGTATCAAATTGACTCCAAGAAACTTTATTCCATGGAGCGGCGGTCTCAAATCCTTCGAGTGCGACATTATCTGTTAATGCCTGGCTTTGCTGCTGTAGCAATCTTACGATATGAAATTTTTCAAGAGACATGTCTATTTACCTTTAAGCTTACAAGTGTTCCGCTTTTTACATTCTACTTTAACGAATAAGGAAAAATAAGATTTTTTAATCTAAATTGGCACCAATTCGCAGTTTATTACTGTATTTTACAAACTAGCAACACAATTTTTCCATAGTTTATCTTTGCTGATAACGAGTAAAAGGCCCATTAACAGTAGTAACCCGAGATCTCCCCAGTAATATCCAACACTTATCATACCTTGTTCACGCAGGCTTACTAACGATGTAGATACCCATATAGCACTGCTAAAAACAACGAGCATAGACCAGCAGATGTTCAGGGTTGAACGACTCATCGCGCCAAACGCCAATGCCAAACCTGACGCCCAAGTGGTACTGGCGACAATATGTAAGCCGACCATCAGGGTTATTTGCGAATTAAACTGAGCTGATAGCAGGATAATCAGTGACATAATCACAATAACGATGCCGATTAAGCGTAATTGTGATTTAAAAAATGCCTCCACCAAACCTGTTTTACCGCTAAAGCTTGGCAGCATATACAGGGTCTCAGCGGCGCGCCAACGCTGAACACGTGTCCAGTGAATCAATGCACACACCATAATCATCAATTGTGAAAGCACCATTAAAATGGGAACGTCGACATTTATGTATGCCGCAAATAACACCCCAACTACACTGATAATAAATGATGCAATCAATACCATCCCGAGCATAGGACCAATAAAAAAGCTGGCAGGATGTAGGTAACGACTCAGCTTAATAAACCAAGGGTGTTGCCCCATTATTGGGCCAACCATCCAACCTGTTTCCTGACCATTCAAATATATGGCTCGAGCGTCCTCATTCCAGCAAAAGCGCTTAAGTTTTCTATCGATCAACACACCTAATAACACCGGAATCAATACGATAACGTCAGCAATAACTTCAGGAATATACTGAACAACTTCCGGTGTTATAGGCAGGACTAAAAACACCAGCATAGAAAAGTTAAATCGCTGGGGTTTGATTAAACAGGCATATATAAAGCCCATACCAATACTGGTAAAGAGCATCAATGACACAATACTTGCCTGGTCGTTTAGCTTAAACGCCACACAACAGAGCAATAACGTTATTATCCACACGCTGGTAGCCTGGGTTATGACCTGTTGACGATAATGGGGAATAAGCCCAAAGCATTCACTGGCCGATAATTTAATAAACTGCCACGCAACTGAAGTTGAGATTGATAAAATCGTCATGCCTAAAGCAAGATTTATCACGTCAACTTTTTCAGGGTTAGTCAACATCGTTAGTATTGTCAGAACGCAACCAAGCAAAGCGACCATCAAGAAACTCAGACAGCCAAAATCACGCAGCCACAGTGAATAAAATCCCATAAATGGATTGCGAAAAGCGCTTTTGCTCGCTGTAGTTGTTGGTTGAGTTGGGGTGTGTGAGCTTTTCATCGATGCAATTCCATGAATAGTTGCTCAAGGTTCAGCGAAGTCGTATTAACCACACCAGCAATATCAATCTGATTAGCATTATCCACTAACACTTGTTGCTGGTTGCGATTTAGTACCGTTAACCCCTCGGGTAAATCTTGGTTATCTGCCAGTTGTACTAAAACAACCTCTTCCCGCAGGGCATCAATTTCTTTAAATAAGATTAATTCACCTTGTTTAAGTAAGGCCACATGGCTGGCAACCCGCTCAATATCAGAGGTAATATGCGATGAAAATAGCACTGCAGAGCCAGACTCTAGTGCCAGCTCGAATAAGTCCGACATGAATTGGCGGCGCACAATGGGATCTAAACTGGCAACGGGTTCATCAAGAATAAGTAATTGCGGGCGGTAAGCCATGGCCATGATTAACGCCAATGATTGACGTTGACCGACGGATAAACGTTGTACTTGTTGTTTAGCTTCTAGCCCAAAGCGCGTTAACCAGTCTGTTTCCAGCTGTTTATCCCAATCAGGATAAAAACTGCTGTGCAATTCAAGGGCACTTTTAACTGAAAAACCTTCATAACCAAATGGCTGCTGCGGTACATAACCAATTTTTTCTTTGGCTTTAGTGCTGAGATTAAGCGCGGGCTCACCTAATGCTGTCACGCTACCAGCATCAACATCTAAAATGCCTAAAGCACTGCGCATTAGCGTAGATTTACCGGCGCCATTTTGGCCCAATAATCCCACAACCATGCCTGCTGATAAACTAAAGCTAAGCTGCTTTAATACCGTTTTATCATCAAATGATTTACTGACTTGATTAAATTCAAGAATCACTTCTGAGCTAGTATCCATTAACTCGTTCCTTGTTATCTGCTGACTCAATATGACCAGCTATATTATTCTTATTTCGTTACTGCTGGTCGTAGGGTTTATTTTATTCGTGAATGGCTTAAAGATTACTTATCCCACTCTTTTGCAAGTAATTGTTGGACTTCTTCCAAGCTAATTCCCAGCTGTTTTGCTTGGCTGATCAAATCGCTGGTTTGAGGTGCTAATAGCTGCAAGCTAGAAGTCGTTGGTGAATCCTGCTTTTGCGCAACCCTCGTTGGCTGACCGCGGCGACGCTCTAGCCAACCTTGCTCAACTAATTGCTGAATGGCACGTGATACTGTCATTGGGTTGACAGCAAGGTGCTCTGCCATCTGCCTAACAGAAGGTAGCACTTGCTCTACTTGTAGCTGCCCACCCACAATCAAACGCACAATTTGTTCATGCAATTGTCGATAAATAGGTTCGCCACTACTGGGGTTGACTTTTATTAGCTCTAGCATTAGCCTTTACTTACTGTATTAATACATTGATACACCGATACACTCATGTTAAGTTAACACAATCATCGTGAAATGCAAAAAGGAAAGATGTTATGAACATCAGAGAGTCACTGTCACAAGGAGAGTTTGACATGGTCAGCCAGCCCATAAAGGCAGCGAGAAAAAAACGTTCTTCATTATTACTGTCGGCATTAAACCTCAGTATTAGTCTCAGTATCGGTATAAGTGCTTATGGATTTTTAAGTAACCCAGCATTAGCCGACGACAGTCAAAGTAAGATTACAGCACCTAATAACGCTATTTTATCAAGTTGCTATCTCGATGGTTTATCAGAGCAAATGCAATGTGGTTCACTTGAGCTACCTGAAAACCCAGCCATGCCGAATGGTAAAACCATCTCGATACATTACGCGGTATTACCAGCAATAAAACCTAGCTTTCAAAAACAAGCCATGTTCGCCATTGCTGGCGGCCCAGGTCAATCAGCCATTGAAAATGCCGCAGGCTTTAACCGTGTGTTAGCGAAAGTGCGCCAAGATAGAGATATCTTACTGGTTGATCAACGCGGAACTGGCCAGTCAAATATTCTAGCTTGTGAAGATAACACCATGTCGGCGCTGTCTTTTAATGATGACAATATCGATATCACCAAAGACACCCAAGTTTGTCTCGATGCCATTGATGCTGATGTCAGCCAATATGGTAGCTTAACCGCGCTAACTGATTTTGAAGCTGTTCGTCAGCACCTAGGTTATGAAAAACTGCACATTTATGGCGTATCTTACGGTACCCGTATGGCGCAGCTTTATATGCGTGAATACCCGCAAGCGATAGCCACTGTCACACTCGACGGTGTGGTGCCAATGCAGCAAAGTGTTATCGCAATTGGCAGTGCCATTGACCGTGGTTACGATTTATTATTTAAAGACTGCCAGCAAAATAGTCAATGTCAGCAGCAGTTCCCTGAGTTAAAGCAAGAATTCGAACAGATGGACTCAGCCTTAGCAAAAACGCCTATCATTACCCAAACCCGTGATCCGCAAACCGATGAGATTGCCAGCTTTACGCTCACACGCGGTAAGTATAATGGCGCGATAAGAATGGCGTTATATATGCCAAATATTCGTGCGCTAATCCCCCATGCTATTCATCAAGCGGCACAAGGTAACTATCAACCTATTCTCGGTATTTATGCCTTAACCACTGACAGCACAGGCATAGCATTAGGCATGCACGCTTCAGTCGTTTGTGGTGAAGATATCCATCGTATTACTGATGAGATGCGCCAACAAGCGCAAGACTCTTATATGAGTCGGACCATGCTAGAGGGATTAGAAGAGACCTGTAAAGTGTGGTCAATCCCGACGGTAGATGACAGTTTCAGCGATGCCATTGAGAGTGATATACCGACGCTTTTACTATCAGGAGAGTTAGACCCAGCAACACCACCAAGTTGGGGCGATATGGCAACAGAAAAGCTCACTAATGCGAAACATTTTACCTCTCAGTATTCGACTCACGGCGTGGCTTATCAAAGCTGTGGTAATGATCTCATTGCTGATTTAGTAAGATCGGGTTCTGTTGACAATATCGATGGTGAATGTCTTGAAAAAGATACTCGCCGCAGTTTTTACCTCAATGCCAATACTGTTGAAACCATTCCAGCAGGGGAAGAATAATCATGATTACCGTATCTAATCTCTCGAAAAAAATTGGTGACGTTCAAGCACTGGATAATCTTAGTTTCAGTGCACACGACGGCCATATTACTGGACTGCTTGGCCCCAATGGTGCCGGTAAAACAACTTGTTTACGCACTGTATTTGGCTTACTTGCCGCTGACGAAGGTCATGCTGAAATTGACGGTATTGATGTCGCCAAAGAACCCACTAAAGCCAAAGCGCAGTTAGGTTTATTCCCTGATCCATTTGGCCTGTATGAGCGTTTATCACCAAGAGAATATATTAGTTATTTTGCTCAGCTAAGTGGCATGTCAAAAGTTGATGCCAAGCAAGCGACTGCCAATGTGATTGCACAACTTAAGTTAGAAGATATTGCCGATAGACGCTGCAAAGGTTTCTCACAAGGTCAACGAATGAAAACGGCATTAGCCCAGGCCATAGTCCACCAGCCAACCAATATTATTCTAGATGAGCCAACACGCGGCTTAGATGTTATGAGTACTCGCCTATTACGTGACATTCTGGTCGAACTCAAAAAAGCTGGGCACTGTGTGTTGTTCTCAAGTCATGTGATGCAAGAAGTTGCTGCGCTATGTGACCAGGTGATTGTTATGGCTGACGGTAAGGTTGTGGCCACTGGCAGCCCTGAAGAGTTATGCCAACAAACTGGTGAAGATTCACTAGAAGAAGCCTTTATTAAACTCATCGGAACTGACGAAGGGATCGCAGCCTAATGAAAACTGTAATAGCCATGGTTCAAAAAGAACTTATTGACGCAATGCGCGACAAACGATCGGTGATGGCGGGATTATACTACGCCATCGGTACGCCTATTTTAATGTGCGGCATGTTCATGGTGCTGATTGGACAACTCTCTAGCCCAGAAGATTTAAACATTAACATCAGCAATGCTGACAATGCCCCGGACTTAGTACGCTTTTTAAATAATCGCGGTATTAACCACAGTGATGATAAAGACACCAAAGAAATTGAATTGGTGATCAGTGATGAATACGCTGCGCAAATGGCAGCAGCAAAACCTGCAGAAGTCACCCTGATTGCTGATAACTCCAATGAGAAACTGCAAAAATCAATTCGCCGCGTAGAAATGCAATTACAAGCATATAGCAGTGAAATGGGCAGCTTACGCTTAATTGCTCGGGGTATTAATCCTGCAGTCGTTCAGCCAATTAAAGTGGTTGTAGAAGACCAAGCGACACCTGACTCAAAAGGCGGCTTTATACTTGGTATTGCGATTTTTACGATGATTTATTCTGTATTTATCTCAGGTATGAACCTTGCCATTGATACCAGTGCAGGTGAACGTGAACGTAACTCACTGGCTTTATTACTCAGCCATCCGATTAGTACTCGCCAGTTGGTCATGGGGAAAATTATCGCAGTTACCTGCTTTGCCTTGCTCGGATTAATCTTGATTTTAATCGTCTCTAAAATCGCTTATGCCTTTGTGCCTTGGCAGCAACTGGGCTTTAGCGTCACCATTTCACCAGACTTTATGGCATTAATGTTACTCATTGGCACGCCATTAGCCATCATGGCAGCAACACTGCAATTGTTCGTGTCATTCATGGCTAAAAGCTTTAAAGAAGCTCAGTCCTATCTGACGATGGTGTTATTTGTTCCGCTAGCATTATCAATGGCCGCCAGTTACAACATCGCCCCAGATATACTTGAGTGGCTGCCAGTCTCAGGTCAACAACAAGCGTTAATGGCCTTTATCAAAGGACGTGAAATTCCAATGTTGCAGTTATTAGCGTCGTCATCTGCCACCATTGTGCTTTCCATCGTATTAGCATTGGGGTTAGAACGACTGTTAAAAAGTGAGAAAGTGGTCTTTGGTCTGTAATTGAATTTGATAAATCAATCGAGGATGACTGGCTTAAGCATTATCGAGTCAGTCATCCTTAATTTAACTAACGTTGGGGCATCTCAACGATCGAGAAGGAGTTTGGTATGGAACAGGAATATGCGATTTTAACCTTAGTGATTGTCATCACTATTGGTACTACGGCTACAGAGATGTTTAAGCACTATATCAAGTCAAAAAATAGTGCCAACGCCAGTAATAATAACAATGAGATGAACTCATTACGTCAACAAAACAGCGAACTACTGCAGCGAGTGGCCACCCTAGAGAAAATCGTTACTGAACCTGATTATGACTTAAAGCAACGTATTGATGCACTGTAATATCTGTTTGATTGAAAGAAGCCAAACAGGCTTAACAGCAAGTATGAGTATTGAATTTTTGTCGATAAGCACGCGGGGTTAAACTGGTTAACTGGATAAACAGCTTTCGAAAAGAGCTAACGTCTTCATAACCGACCCGCTCGACTATCTGCTCAATCCCGAGCTCTGTGGTCTCTAATAACCTTTTAGCTTCATCAACGCGCAGTCGTTGCATATAACTTGCTGGCGTTTCATTAACGGCTTTTTTAAAACGCCTAATCAGGGTGCGTTTACCCACAGCAAATTTATCGGCTATATCATCTAATAGCCAATGCTGACTTATATGCACTTGCATCCACTGCTGCACTTTATGAATTAGCTCATCTTTATGTTGTTCTGGATTAATTGCCATAGTCATAAACGGTTGCTGAGAACAACGATTAGGATCAATCAGTAATATCTTCGACATCTGCTGCGCCATTTGCTCACCAGCAAGAATCGATATTAAGTGCAATGCTAAGCTTAAATTAGAGGTGGTCGCGCCTGCTGTATGCAAATGACCATCAGACACAACCAGCGAATCCATACATAAATTCACGTCTTTAAAGTTGCGTTCAAACATTTCACTCAACCACCACACCGTCGTCGCACGCTTTTGATTAAGCAGCCCTGATGCCGCTAACAATAATGTGCCAGAACAATAAGCTGCCACCGGTTTTTCTGTTGCAGAAAAGGCCACTAGTGGCGCAAATAATGGTTCAAAGTCGGTTAAGAATGCTTGAAATTCTTCGCGATTAGTCACAAATGCCGACGCTAAAATAACTGCGTCTGCCGCCAAAATATCATCAGAATGCTCGAGCCCTTTGGCGGGGATTTCAAAACCTTGATTGGTTTTTACATTTTCCCCATCACTTGAAATAACATGACAATGAAATAAGTCCTCTGTGACATCGGCATTAATACGCCGCCAATAACTATTACAAAAACTAAATACATCTAAAAAGCTCACGAGCCCACTGGCTACGACAGTCCCTGCCGTTAAGATATAAACCGTTTTCATAATAGAAACTCCAAACTTGTCATTTTTAGCCTTATATTTGTCAATAATGACACTTATTATTTTTTTGTCTAGTTTTTATACTGAACACACTAATCATTGAGATACTCAGTAAGGAAACGAGTAATGAAAAAAATCACATCACATATGGCAATCAGTCTTGGCTATCTCTCAATAAGTTGGGGATTATTACTTTGGCTTAATTTCAGTACCGAACCCAATGTATTCGCCCACCTAATCGCGATACCTAGCTTGGTATTATTCACAGGATACAGTGCAAATTTAATCGTCAGAAAAGGGATATAGTCGATGGATTACAAACATAAAAAAACCAGCCATAGCTGGTTTTATTCAATCGCGATAAATGCGTAGCGGCAAATGTTCCGCTAACTAACGTCTTATTTAGCTTTAGGTCTAAATGGCTTGATGACTGACTCATCACATACCAAGAAAGGACCATCCATCAAATCAATACAGTAAGGGATCGCTGGGAATACCGCATCTAAACATTCACGGATAGACTTAGGCTTTCCTGGTAGGTTAACGATTAACGAATCACCACGTAAACCCGCAGTTTGGCGCGATAAAATCGCTGTTGGTACAAATTTAAGCGACTCTGCACGCATAAGCTCACCAAAGCCAGGCATCATTCGATCACACACTGCTTCAGTTGCTTCAGGGGTAACATCACGCTTTGCAGGGCCTGTTCCGCCAGTAGTGACGATTAAGCTACAGTTTTGCACATCAGCCATATCAATCAAGGTTGCTTCAATAACGTCAGTTTCATCTGGGATAACTTTATAAACAGGTTCCCAGTCAGACGTTAAGTACTCATTTAGTACATCGATAATGGCCTTACCTGATAAATCTTCGTACACACCTGCGCTGGCACGGTCACTTACGGTAACAATACCAATTTTAGCTTTAGTCATGGCTGAATCCTTAAACTTAATCACGTCAATAATGACGACTTTAGATGAGGCTAAAATAACATAAATTTTCGATTAAGGCGGAGAGATTGATCAAGAGTTAGGGGACATACAGTTAAATGCGACTCGCGAACCAGTAGCGCGGCTTCCAATAAACGTTATCCATACTGGAAATAATAACGCCCTTCTTGGTGGACACATGTAAAAAACGATTGCCTGACAAATACACGCCGACATGTCGTCCCGAACCCGTGGTTTTAAAAAATACTAAATCACCACTTTGAAGCTCGCTACGATTTATTTTTTTACCCAGCGTAGTTTGCCCTTTGACGGTGCGTGGCAAACTGGGTCCCACAAGATCTTGATAGGCAATATAAACTAAGCCTGAGCAATCTAATCCGGACTTAGTTAAGCCACCATAGCGATAGGGTGTCCCTTGCCACTGGCGATGAAATTGCAGCAACTTAACTTCATTCCATAACTGCGTATCGGTCTTAGCTGAACTCACATATTCTAAATGAGTTGCTGAATGAATTGTTGATTGATGTCTCACAGGATCGGGTTGTGATGAGCAAGCACTAATAAAAAGAAGAACGATTAAGACTAATAACTTACCCAAGATCCTCTCCTTAATTTATTCCGCTACATTTTCATCATTAATAAGCATATTCATCAATTGATAACACCTTAACAGTTTATTGAGCGTCGTCGACACGAATACAGCATGGCAAATACTTAACAATCAGATCAAGATGACATCAAGCCAAACTCGTTACTTAACCCGCGTTCACAAGCTGTTAGCTATTGTCGCAATTGTTTACGCTATCTATATGAATAAAATATAAAATTCGCTGCCATTCTGCTCAAAATACTCACAAAGAGGTATATTGTGATTCCGATGCAGTTTCACCGCAAATGATTATGCTAACTTCAGCTTAAATATACGCTTGCTGATGTGGAAATGACTTATGCCAAAACAACTTTCAAGATTAGACTACTTTACGCTAAAAGTACTGATTGGCTTATTTGAATATAAGAATGGCAGCATTGTAGCCGAGAAGCTCAATAGTACTCAGCCTAAAATAAGCCGAGCATTAAGCACGATGCGCGAAGTCATCAATGATGAGTTGTTTATTAGGCAACAATACGGCTTGCACCCTAATGCGATGGCAGAACGCCTGTATCCATTAGCTCAAGCGATTGTCACTGCTTATGATCACATGGCCAGTGCAGCAAAAACGAAATCAGAACACCAAAAAGTATTGCAAATCTCTGTCCCTGAACATAGCGCATAAAAAAGCCATTATTTTAACAATGGCTTTTTATCACTGAATGCAAGCTTTACCCTATCATTTGTTAAGCACTATTCTGTGATACTAAACTGAGATCAGGAATCGATTAAACCACCACCTGATTAAACAAGTTTTGCACAATGAATAACCCAACAAAACAAGCTACGGCAGATAAAATAGGCGTAATCACCCAACCCACTAAAATCTTACCTAATACCGGCCACTGCACCGGCAAACGCTTTAATAATGCAATCCCAATTACTGCACCAATAACCGCTTGAGAACTCGACACAGGTACTAATGGAATCGCGGGTAAACCTAAGCTCACAAAGCCATTAGATAACGATTGAGATGAGAAGATAAATAACACGATAGAGTGTGCCATAACGACCACCCATGCGGTGACAGGCGTCATCGAAATCAAATTACCACCGACGGTCATCATCACTTTTTTAGAGTAGGTAAATACCCCGACACTGATCGCCACAGCCCCAAGAAAAAACAACTGCATTGCGCCAGTAAATTCAATACCTGCAAAATCAAATGCTTCAAGTGGGGCACTTAATACAAATACGCCCATCACATTAGCAATGTTATTTGCCCCTAAACTGTAGGCACCAAAAGCCCCCGCTAAAATCAAACCAATACGCGTCCATTGATCCAGCTGAAATAATCCAGGTCGCCACCAACCTATCGCTTTGGTCACTGCTTTATACAAAATAACTGCAGTAAAGGCTGCGAGTATTGGGCACATGACCCAAGTACTTAATATTTTGGTCAACACTTCAGGATCTGTCGATAAACCGGTAAACAAATTCCAGCCAATAATAGCACCGACAATAGCTTGCCCAGTTGACACAGGTAAGCCTGACTTTGTCATAAAGTAGACCGTAGTCCCAGCTGATAACGCCACCGTAAAAGCGCCACCAATAGCAGAAACCTTGCCTAAAGCGCCTAACGTATGCGATGCACCAGCACCGCTAATCACCGCGCCAAGAATAACCATCACCGAACAAATCATCGCCGCGGTAGAGAACTTAACCATGCGCGAACCAACAGCGGTGCCAAATACATTGGCTGCGTCATTAGCCCCTAATGACCAACCTAAAAACAATCCACTGGATAAGAATATCCAAATCGCAATATCCATTGGTGCTCCTTATTGCACGCGTTTAAGCGTGAAAATAGCAATGCGGTCACTGATGTCTTCAGCAAGGTTCGCCACCTGATCAATACGGTCGAAGAAGTAACGCAGCTGCACTTTATTGATTAACGGAAGATCAGTATCAAACAAAATAGTTTTAGCGCGGGTGCAGGCTTTATCGGCATCTGTTTCAAATAAAATCACCTTCTGATGATATTCTTGCACTCGCTGTAAATCGGTAAAAAAACTTTTTGCACACAATAAGGTATGGTCAATGGTGTTACCGACGGCAGCTAACAAAATCATTAAGTCAGCTTCTACCGCTTTTGGAATAAGCGGTTTTTCAATTTTTAAATGTAAGCCTATGGTTTCCTGCTTATTGATCAATCGATCGGTTAAATCAATTAAAGAGGCCACATCAGTACGTAAATCAGGGATTAAAGTTTTACGATATAAAGTTTGTTCAATTTCACGCTTAAGCACATCAGCTTCATGCTCAATGGCTTGCAGTTCAGTTAATGCACTTTCAAATTCTTCACTACTCGGACCGTGGGATAAATACATTTGCCACATATACACAAACTTATGTTGAGCAAGGGTGACTTGATCGAGAAATAAATACACGTTGGTTTCGGTAGACTGGCTCTGAGAAAGAAGCGTAGTGATCCGAGAAAAGCCAAACATAGGCATCTCCTGTTATAAATAATATGGAAGGGAAATCAGAGAGGTTGACCGAGTATTAATATGGGAGTGAATCATAATACCCGGTCAGGGGTTAACCGAAAATGAAGCTAGTTAAATCCTTTACTCATTTTAAAAGTCGAACTTGTTTTTGAACCATTGTGTCCTTGTTCATACGGCACCTTTTCTACAGCGTCATACAAATGTTGGTACATTTCTTCTAACTGAGCTTTGTCTTTAACATGCCCTTTAAAAGAAAACTCATGGAAACTAATTCGTGGTTTACGGTAGTACGGAGTCCACACTTGAAAGTCGACTTCTACATTATCAAAACGCTGGTCATTTAATGTGCCCTCCCAGCCATGAGTGCGCATTACCATTGTTTGAATAAAATCTGCTTCGTTGGCTTCATAAATATCACCAACAATATCCCACATCACAGAGTTACGTTTTAAGATTTTAAACACCGCTGCAATATCGACATTTTTAACATCTATGTCAGTAGGTGAATAAGGTACGTCGTAGCTCACACTGTAAGCCGCTTTACCATCGGTATAATCAATTTCAGCTTTACGGTAATTGGTTAACTCACCAAAACTTTCAGGGTTCTCAGCTCTTAACTTAACTGTGATTTTACTTTTACGTGGCTTACTGACATCTTCACGTACGCGGATATTAATATCTTTGGCTTTTAAAGCACGATTTGGAGTATCAATGTAAGTCACTAATTTAACTTTCAACCGTTCTTCTAGGCCAATAAAATCAAACGCTTTTTTAAACTCATCCGTTTGCTTAGATGCCGCATAAGGAAGTGTTTTACCGACACCCGTGTTTACATGGTATTCAAGTGAAGTAAACGCATCCGGTGATAAGGCATAGGCACTTGAGCTTAAACACAAATTAACCAAACCCACTAACAACAAGTTGTTTCTCATAAGATGTTTTCCTTCTGTTAAAACGCAAACTGCAATCTAGCTTGGAATATATTGCCATCTTGTTCGTACATCTCGATACCGTTGATATCTGTGTATGGCTTTTTATAATCCGCTTGAGTGTGAACATAGTTAAACTGGGCTTTAAGGTTGTTTTCTAAATACCAATTAACACCGACGATATAATCTGTTTTCTCACCGCCAGTAACACCGGCATCGGTATCATCAAAATTAGCAATATCGACACGTGCAGCTAATTCCCATGCGCCATAGCCACCGGCAGAAATCGCATTAGCAGGTTTTATTGATTTAAAGGTGCCCTTCTTGCTGCCATATTTCCATTGCTCACCTGTTAGGGTATACACAGCTTGTAAATAGAACGCATCAACAGAGATAGACTCGTCTTCAATTTGATCCGCTTTTGAGGTTATGTATTCGGCTTGTACTAAGAAATTTCTGTGTTGATAAGCCGCTTCAACACCATAAGTTTGCACAGAATCAGCATCAAACTTACCAGTATCAATAGTACGACCTACAGGCTTACTACTTGGACGAGCACGATAACGCATTTCTACTGCAGTGCTATTATTCTTGGTATACATACCACTGGCACCAATGTGTAATAAATGGTCACTGCTTTTAATTGGCGCCATGGTCACGCGGCCATTAAACACATCTTGCTTGAAATTCAAGTCATCATCATTGATGTTGGCACTGGTGCCATAACCCATCATCACATTGTAGTCATTGCCTTTATATAACCACTGCACCCCAACATTACGATCTGGCGCAAAAATATCAGTACTCGCACGTTCTAGAAAAGCGAGATGCGCTGAACTGCCTGTCGCTTCAAGACCAAAACCGTATTTTTGGAAACCAAAGGTTAATTCAGAGTTTTCCCATCCTCGGTAACTTACGTTAGCATCTTTAACTTCAACTTCTGACTCGCCATCAAAATCAAATTCTAATGAATACTTCCATACATTTGAAAAGTAACCTTCGAGCCCAAATCGAACCCGGCGAAAATCAACAGTATTAGCGCCGCCTTCAAACTCACGTTTGCTACCAGTATAAAAATCATCAGAGTTAACGTAATCAAGCTGAATACGACCAGTAAACTCCATAGTAGACTGACCGTCTTTAGACATCAGTTCTGGTGAAGGGCTACCATTAGAGAATTTAACGCGATCAGTTTGATTTACAGCATCCTTCGCTTCAATCAACTCCATCTCTAACGCATCTAAACGCTCTTCGAGTTCTGTTACACGGTCTGTATCAGCGGCAGCAACCACGCCTGAAAAACAAAACAATGATACAGCGACAGCTTTAGCAACGTTCGAAACTGAAAACACATTTTCTTTGTTCATCTTTATCATCCTTAGATTATTTATAATATTTAATGTGGAACAAAAACGTTTCAATCTTGTTAGCTATAGATTAAGTCTTCGCTCATAAAAAAAACATGATCAACATCAACTAATTACAACTTAATCGTACAATTATTCCATATAGTTGATCTGTGGTGTTTTATGAAGAGCGCAAAAAAAGCGCGGATTAATCCACCAATAAAATAATGGCAGTCAGGAATGGTGGAAGAAGATATAAAAATCATAAATAGCTTATTTAAAAGGCTTTATAAGAAACAAAACCCCTTTAAATACTGATTAAAATCGCTTTTTAATTCTAATCTAGCTTCTCTAAACGATGAATACCTTTGCGGCTAGTGGTTAACTTATATCGCTGATATATCGACTCTCCGTCGGTTTTAATAGCAACGACTAAATTAATAGGATACACAGTATGAACCTTAATACTTTTAACATTTACGTCACTTTCAGACCAATGTTGACGAATAGATTGCGGTAAAAAACGTAATCGCTTACTTAAGTTAATTGTCAGTTTATCTTTAAACTTAAACTGAGGGTTCTCATCAGAATTGATATGCGATACATAACGTCGTTTGTACACCAAAGCATCACGAAAACTACGGCTATCCGCTCGAGAAAATAACTTACGTAACTGATTCACCTTTTCAGGCAGCTCTTCGGGACTTTGTCGATACATGGTCTCCTTGGCCTCAAAAATCAGCTTGTTTCGTTCACTCTGATAAAAGCGATAATGATGCTGTGAGTAGCGGGAAAAATACTTCTCCATTAAGTAATTGCGCCCAAGCTCCTTTATCCGGTCTTTAAAAATGTATGACAGCACCAAGGAGATAAAAAACGGTGTCGAAAAATTACCAAAGGCTCTTTGAGTCGAAAACGCGACACCTGTAGCAAACGCCATTGCTAAGGCTGCGGCAAAGCCAAAAATTAATTGTTCGACTACTTCGCCATTTTTAAGCTTTTTGCGGGTTAATTGATAAGGACGATTGATCACCCTTTTAGCTATGTGTAAGCGATTAAGGAGGTTTTCTCTGCCGGTATCAGTGTCATGGGTTAATCTGAGGTTGTGACGTTCGGCTAAAGCAGCCACTTTAACAATTTGCTGGGTAAACCAAATTTTATCGGCTTTTTCGGCTTGATGCTTAGCTTGTAATAAAGCCTGGTGATAATAATAAAGCAGTAAATGAAGCGCTAATTTGTATATCTTTGCTTGCGTTAGTTTTCCTTCATCATCGTGAATGCGGGCAAAATCTTCAATTCTGTCAGCGATATAAGCCAGCTGATCACCATTGGTGCTATTTAATACCTCAAGCATACCGGCAATAAATTCAGACAACGCCCATTTATAGCGAGTTTGATTGGTTTTTGCGGTGGCATAAGCAGTTTGCTTAATGATCATTAAGTCTTTATCAATGGTCTCGCAACTGATCGGCACCACTTTGACTAATTGCTGCTTCTGCAAAATATTGTGATAGAAGTTGGTTTTATCCATCACATCACTATTTTCAGCTAGCTTTGCAGGAAAGAAAAAATACACCTGCAATTGCAAACCACTTAATTCAGGCGGAATTTCCACCTGAATATTTAAGTGGTATTGGTCAGCAATTGATAATGACAACATCGCTAATTACCTGCATTTACCATTGGGTAAATGGCTGCTTCATTAGCATTGAGTTGTAGTAACGTGAATCACCCGTCACTTCTTCTGCTAACCAAGTTGGTTTATGAACGGTTTGCGCTTCATCCGTTAATTCTACTTCTGCAACGGTTAACCCTTGGTTACTGCCATAAAATTCATCAACTTCAAAAATATGACCTTCGTGATCAACCAAGAAACGAGTTTTATCAATTACACCTGGTTCGCAAATTTTCAGTAGTTCCTGCGCTTCTTCAACTGAGATTTCTTTTTCGAACTCGTACCGCGACGCACCTGATTCATTACCAATACCTTTTATTGTTAAGAAGCCTTTATCACCTTTTACGCGAACGCGAACAGTGCGCTCTGGGATACTGCATAAATAACCTTGAATAATTCGCACAGACTTTGCAGCTGATGCTTTAAATTCATCACTTGAGACTAAAAACTTACGTTCGATTTCTTGAGCCATGATCTTTATATCCTATGGTTGTTGGACTGACATAACAGGCCAACGAATGAGTTGTTATCGCGCCAATGGCGGCGAGTTTCTCATGTTGAGAATGAAATAGCCGAATAAGTCGCAAAGGGAGAAAGCACTTATTACGCCCTATTTAAAAACTAAACATGAGTCACTCTAATTGTCAGCGTTATCTAATTGATATGACATTAAAATGCTATTAGTTAGCTAACGGTAAGTTCTTCATGCCGATAACACGTTTAATAGCCTGTAGGTAGTTGATGTTCTCAACTCCTTCAAGGCGTAAGTCTTTCACTGTAGTTTGAATATCATCTAACTCTGTTGACTCACTGTTTACACTCACTAAACGTGCACCATTTACTAATACATTCGCAACTTCACAAATGGTGTTGTTAACCATGTAGCCAAAGCGTTCTTTATGGATTTTAACCGCTTGTAAATCGGGGTGCGCGTCAATGATGGCAATAAATTCATCAAAGCTATAGTTGTCTTGGGACAGCTCTGGTTGCTCTACCATAAATGCAGGGAAAATTTCTTTAATAAGCTGTTCACGAGAAATTGGAAATTCAGCTTTTAGTTTTGGATCCCACTGCTCCAGCCCATCAACGGTTTGCACATAGCTTTTTACATCCATTTTTCCGTCACGGATTTTAGTGTTATTTAAATCATTAGTGCGAGACATAATGTAAATTTCATCACTTTCACGACGCCATACTTTTTCAGGTACAGGTAAAGAAAGACGTGCCATACGCTCTGACGCCTCAGTAAAATCCTGACCAAAAGTACGGAACTCAAAGCGTGGTTTAGAAATTTCACCAATTGTTAACTCAGACATAATGTTTCCTTTCATCCAAAATGATTTGTTATTAAATTCCCATTTACTGTACGCCCTAGAATTATAAAAAAACCCGATCTAGATCAACTTTTATAAAAATTAGTTTAAACCTAATCTTACAGGTGCAATAAACCCACAAATAAACAGTCAAATTAAATTCATTAAAAACAATAACATGCACACCCACACGTAGTTTCCACCAAACTACAGTAAAATATTTATTATAAACTAATCGTTCAATATGTTGATCTTGATCTATTTTTGTAACCAGTTAAAGGGTTAAGGTTATTGCAAATGGACTATGCGCTTAAGGTAAATAAGAATGAATAAAGAATCGCCGGCGAATATTGACCCGCTTGATATGAATCAATACAAGATGGAACGGCTTCCTGTCAGATCAAAATCTAACTTTGAGCTAATACTTGCTAAAAGTGGTGTATGGATAGCGCTGGCAGCTTTTATCTTTTTACTGACAGGTAATCCGGCCAACTTTTTAACCGATTTTGACCCTAGCATGCTGAGTAAGACGGCCTCTGAGCATTTTCAAGAAGTTGGATTAACAGAATTCAGTTGGCATGGTCAGGCAATGCTAGCCATTTTTTGTACCGCAGTTATTCTATGGATAACCGAGCCAATCCCTAATTATTTGACCTCATTAATGGTCATCATTGCCTTAGTGCTGACTGGCGTTTTACCTGAAAGACAAGCTTATGCGCAACTGGGGCACCCTATTATGTGGCTCAACATCTTATCTTTTATCTTAGCTTCGATGTTGGTGTCCTCTGGGGCAGCTAAGCGCTTTGCCTTATGGTTCATCTGCCGTTTTGGTACCAGTGCTACGCCTATCTTTTTTAGCTTCATGGTCATTAATCTTGCCTTATCAGCCTTTATTTCAGCAACCACGGCTAAGGCCGCGATATTAATGCCTATTTTCATGGTCATTGCCGCAGTATATGGCGCCAGAGGTGGCGAGAATAAGAATAATTTTGGTCGAAATTTAGTACTGCAAAACCTATTGCAGATAAACCTGTGCGCCGGTGCATTTGTGACGGGTTCAGGGGCCAATTTATTAGCGGCAAGCCTGATTGCTGGCGCCATTGGTGGTAGCTTCTTCTTCGCCGACTGGATGATTGTCGCTATGCCGATTGTGATATGTATGATTGTCATCGGCTGGTTACTGGCAACCAAGATTTTCTTCCCATTAGCACCAGAAGAACGCTTACCACAAATTGAAGGCGGTATGGATCGCCTCAAAGAAGAGCTTGATAAAATGGGTTCAATTTCACTACGTGAAATAAAATCCATCATTATTTTTGTCACCATTTTAATATTCTGGGCGACTGATAAATATCATGGCGTTAGCGCTACAGCGATTGCCTTTATCGGTGCAATTGTGGCCTTATGTCCTCGTATCGGTGTCGTCAACTGGAACCAAGTGGATGTGCCTTGGCATTTATTATTGTTCTCTGCTGGCGCATACACTTTAGGTGCGGGTTTTAAGCAAACGGATCTACCCAACTTAGCGGTTAATTTCAGCTTAGAATACTTTGGCATGGACGAATCAACCTCTTTTAGCGTGTTCTATATAGCACTAACTGGTGCAATGCTATTGAGTTCACTGGTATTCCAATCAAAAACCATGCGAACCATGTTGTTTGTGCCTATCGCCATTGGGATTGCACAGCGATTTGATTTCCCAATAATGAGTCTGGCGCTACCAGTCGCACTGCTAATTGAGCATGTTTATGTACTGCCCTTTAACAGTAAGCCTGCATTACTCTTGTATTCAACCGACCAATACAGCTTAAGTGATAGCTTTAAGTTCGGCTTTACTATGCTGATGATCGGCTGGGTCACCAGTATTCTAATGGGAGCAACCTGGTTTAAATGGCTAGGATATACCCCGAACGGTGTTTTTTGGTAAGATGAAGATAGTTGGCAAATACTTAACGATAATAAGCAGATATGAATTCAAATAAAAATGAAATTCGCAGCAAACTCGCTCTGCTTCAGTTAGCAACTGAATTAGGGAGTATCAGTAAAGCTTGCGACATTATGGGTTATAGCCGAGACAGCTATTACCGCTTTAAAAAACAATACGAAGAAGCTGGTGAGAGAGGCCTTAAAAACCTGTCACGTAAAAAGCCCGCGCTTAAAAATCGTGTTTCTCAAGAGGTTGAAGATCAGGTCATTGAAATAGCCCTCGATTACCCTAATTACGGTCAAGCCAAAGTGGCGGAATTACTGACAGCGCGAGGTTGTACCATATCAGCCAGTGGCGTACGTACCATTTGGGTTCGCCATAACCTTGAGACCAAGAAGAACCGTTTAGTGGCGTTGAATAGTCGTTTGCGCCAACAAAACCAACTCAGTTTTAAAAGTCAGCACGATATGGAACAGCTCTACAAGCTGGAACAGACAGAGACAGCATTAGAATGTAAGTATCCCGGAGATGTCTGCGTACAAGATACCTATGTCATCGGCGAGATTGACCCAATCGGTCAGTTGTTTCAACACACATTTATTGATGCTTACAGCCAATATGCCATTGCGATTGTCAGTGACCAAAAAGATTCTGTCTCTGCGGCAGAGTTTTTAACTGACGATGTATTAACTTGGTACCACCAGCAAAATATCAACATCAATAATGTATTAACCGACAGAGGGGCTGAGTTTTCTGGTAAGCAAAGCGAACCTTTTAAAGCCATTTTAGAACGTAATAACCTCAACCATATCCAAATGCGTGCTTATAACGGCCCGATTGTGAATGGTCTTGCTGCGCGGTTTCAACAGCTGGCATTTGATGAGTTTTATGCGCCCTACTTGAAAAGTAATCGCATTACTTCAATTATTGAACTCAATCGAGAGTTACAAAATTGGATTCAAAGATATAACCACCAATATGCGATTGCGGGTCGATATACCTTAGGTAAAACTGCCGTTGAAGTGCTTCAGCTCAGTAAACATCTTATCCAGCCATAAGGGCTACGATGCACCTCATCCGGAAATAAGTGACAAAGCCTAACGACTGTTAGGCTTTTTAGTATTTACATAAATATACGCTCTGCTTGTATCAATCATTCTCTATCCCATGTAAGAATACCGTTAACAATCTAATTACATTGAACAAGGAAGCGTTATGGAGTTTTCCGATGGTATTGTGCAGTTAAATTCATTTTTCACTGTCACAGTCGGTATTATCGTATTGTTTATCGGTAGACGACTTAATCAAGTCGTTGGATTTTTGAAAGAATTTAGCATTCCAGAACCGGTATCTGGTGGCATTATTTTCTCGATTTTATTTACCCTGATTTATCTTGTCGCTAGCATTGAGATTAACTTCGACTTAATGGCGCGAGATATATTACTGGTGTACTTTTTTACCACAATTGGTATCAACGCCAGTTTAGGCGACTTACTGAAAGGCGGAAAACCACTGGTAATTCTGTTAGTCGTCACCATTGGTTACATGATTTTGCAAAATCTAACCGGTATTGGGGTGGCAACATTGTTTGGCCAAGAACCTATTGTGGGTTTACTCGGTGGTAGTGTGTCATTAATTGGCGGTCACGGGACTGCTATTGCCTGGGCTCCCAAGATTCAAGAACAGTTTGGCTTATCAAGCGCCATGGAAATTGGTATTGCCAGTGCCACGTTCGGTTTAATCCTAGCAAGTTTAATGGGTGGCCCCATTGCGAAATACTTGATAAATAAACACCAATTAAAACCTTCAGTTGATTTAGAAGCCTCAAATACCCAAGGCAAAGAAACCGATACAGCAGTCAAAATGACCTCGTTTGATTTCTTAGATGCGCTATTAGCAATTCATATCTGTGTCATTTTAGGCTTTATATTAAATGAAGCGGTCAGCAGTTTAGGGCTAGACTTACCCTTGTTCGTTACCTGTCTATTTGCCGGTATTGTAATGACCAATCTAATCCCTAAAAACTACCCCCGCATTACTGGCACAGCTTGGCCTACTCGTACTGCTGCTATTGATTTAATTGCAGACATGTCTTTAGGAACATTCTTAGCCATGTCGCTAATGAGCATGCAACTATGGACGCTAGTTGATTTGGCAGGGCCTATTTTTGCCATTCTAGGGATGCAGTTTATTGTCGCGATTGCAGTTAACTTATTTATTGTATTCCCAGCAATGGGGAAAAATTATGATGCAGCGGTTATCTGCTCAGGTTTTGGCGGGATTTCATTAGGCTCGACGCCGACAGCTATGGCTAACATGTCTGCTGTATCGATGCGTTATGGTTACTCAGCACAAGCCTTTATTATTGTGCCGCTGGTATGTGCGTTCTTTATTGATTTAGCCAACGCATTAATCATCCCTTACTTTATTGGGTTAATGCAGTAACTTTTATGACTTAGTAAGAATTGAATTTAAAAACGGTAATCATGATGATTACCTTTTTTTTGGCGGTCGAACTGAACGGTTATCAATAACAAACTTAACGACCACCAGCAATGTCGATAAAAGTGCCAGTAACATAAGAAGCTTCATCGGATAATAACCACGCGATGGCGTTAGCCACCTCTTCAGGTGTACCGCTTCGCTGTAAAGGCGTTGTAGCCCCTAATCGATATGCTCTGTCTGGTTCACCGCCATCAGCATGTATATCAGTATCAATAAGCCCCGGCCTTACAGCATTCACACGAATACCTAAAGGCGCAATCTCAAGAGATAAACCTGTGGTTAGTGAGTCAATGGCTCCCTTTGAAGCTGCATAATCAATATATTCATTAGGCGCTCCTAGACGAGATGCTGCAGATGAAACATTAACGATGGCGCAGCCCGTACTCATGGACTTTAATGCTTCGCGACAACATAAAAAACAGCTAGACACATTCGTCGTTAATACTAGGTTGAATCGCTCAAGGCTCATATTCGCTAAGCGAGATTGTTGATATAAAATGCCAACGTTATTAACCAAGTGCGTCACTTTACCTAAGCCTTGCTCGACCTCTAAAAATAGCTTATTCACTTCAACCTCTATAGCGACATCAGCTTTAACAGCAATAGCTTGACCACCAGCGGCATTAATATATGCAACAACCTCATCTGCAGCATGGCTCTGGCGTTTATAGTTAACACAGACAGCATAACCTTGGCTTGCGTAACTTTGCCGTAGCAGCCCCAATGCCTCGACTTGCTCCTGTTACTAATGCCACTTTATTCATGTCTTTTCTTCCATGCTGTTGGTTTTAGGTTCTAATTTCGAGCTTCGAGCTTTAAATTAAGCAATTAAGCAATTAAGCGTAATTAGACATAAATGGTGCCAAGTAGATATAAAACGCCATAGCCAGAAACCAATACCCGATCACCATCCACCTGACAATGTAATACCCCGCCACGCTTTGATGCCTGTCGAGCTACGAGCTTGTTGGTACCAAGAATCCCAGACCAGTAAGGCGCTAAACCTGCATGAATAGAGCCAGTAACCGGATCTTCATCACCACCATTAGCTGGCCAAAAATAGCGAGAAACAAAATCGAATTGCACATCCCTCGCGGTCACAACCACATCATAAGGAGCGAGGCTTTTAAGGATTTCAGATTGAGACTCAACCTCTTTAACTTCAGCTGCTGACGACATTACAGCAAAGTAGGCTTGCTCATTTTTGAGCACCGCTTGTGGCGCTATAGATAATCCAGCCAGTAATGCTTCAGGCACTGCGTTAATTGGCGATGGCGCGCAATTAGGGAAACTCATTTGAATGCGTTTATCAGCTAACTGAGTCACTGTTAAGCTCCCCACTTTGTCAGTGATAAACTCAATCTCACCATCACAACTCAAATGTTCAAACAACACGAACGATGCAGCAAGGGTGGCATGACCACAAAAGTCGATTTCAGTCATAGGTGAAAACCACCGAATTTCATATCGATTGGCAGAGAGTGATTTTATAAACGCTGTTTCAGATAAGTTGTTCTCAGCAGCAATGTTCTGCATTAAATCCACTGATAACCAATCAACAACCGGCACCACCGCAGCTGAATTACCACCAAACTGATTATCGGTGAAGGCATCGACCACAAAAATTTCTAATTCCATTTACGCGATTCCTTATTTTAAAAGTTATGTTTTCTTAGACAAGTCACCTGAACGTCCGACAGCTAAAAGTAATTTCCCCGCCAACCAACTACCAATAGCCGTAATACCAAAACCAATAATAGACACACCTTCATATAATGGCGGCACTTCACTGCTCAGCACCATACAACCTCCCAGAAAAATAGCCCCACTGAGTACCCCATAAACAAGGCGATTAATGATGGTATCTAAACTTCTATGGTTAAGATTAATATCGAACTGACCATTACTGACTTTTTGAGTTAATTGCTCAATATCTTCTGGTAACTTATTAATAATCCGCTGCCAACGAATCGATGAGGCGACAGTTTGTTTAAGTACATTTTTAGGTGCGAATTGAGCCGCTTTCATCTTAAACGCATAAGGGCTGATGGCATCAGCTAAGCTGATATTATTATCAATTTGCTTTGATAAGCCCTCAAGCATAATGAGAACTCGAATTAACATTGATATTTCGGTTGGAATAACCAACTTATGTTGTTTGATAATTCGTACAAACTCAGTTAATACTTCAACTAATTTAACTTCATTCATTTCAACGTCTAAGTATTCATAAACGAATTCACTGATGTCCTTTTCAAGAAGGACTTTATCAAGTTGTGGCTGTGCCTGACACAATTGAATCACTTGATAAGTCAATTCTGCAGGGGCTTTTTCAGCTATCGCTATCAGCAGATGTTGCAAGCGTTGTTGAATACTTTGACTCAAACGCGCTGTCATTCCCCAATCGAGAATACCTAATTGATTATTTTCGAGTCGCCATATATTACCGGGGTGAGGATCTGCATGAAAAAAACCAAGTTCGAAAATCATATCCAAATAGACTTTAATTCCGGTAGTGGCAAGCTTACTTGTGTCAGCACCTTCGTGCTTATGAAGTTGGGCTTTCGTTATGCTATCGCCTTTTAAGCACTCCATAACCAGCACCCGCTTACTGGAATATTGACGATAGACTTCAGGGATATGCACATCTGCATTTTGACTAAAGAAACTGCTCGCCCGCTGCATGCTGCGAGCCTCTTTTACATAATCAAGCTCATTGAGCAGCATCTTAGTAAACTCAGCAATCAAGCGAGATGGCTGGTAAAACTTTAGCTCTTTTTGGTACATCTCAGCCAACGGCATTAAGCGCTTTAAAATTTCCACATCAGCAAGAATTTTATCTTCGATCCCGGCATGCTGTACCTTCAACACCACTTCTTGACCATCGACTGTCGTAGCTTGGTGCACTTGTCCTATTGATGCTGAAGCTAAAGGGGTAAAACAAAACTCGCTAAACATTTCATCAAATGACGGTTCGAATTCAGACTCAATGGTTTGTATTACGAGGTCTTGGCTATCAGCGGGAGTATCGGCTTGTAGCCGAGTCAGTTCATCAGCCACTTCTTGGCCAACCAGATCTGCACGGGTACTGAGTATTTGACCCAACTTAATAAAGGTGGTTCCCAGCTCGCCAAATGCCAGCCTTAACCTCACAGCAAAAGATAACGACACTAATTGCTTACCAGTATCATCAACAAAAACGCTCTTAATAAACTCTGGATTATTCTCTTTAATCCAGTTAGCTAAACCATATTTAACTAAAACAGTAATAATTTGCCGAGAGCGCTCGGAGTGATTAATTAGTTGTTTGATATCAGATAACTTCATCAAAGCCCCTTGATTATATTCTCATTATTATGGAAGCGTATACTTGGTCAATTATCGAATTCAGCCCCCAACAATATTGATAATTACTTTAGTTGATATGACCGAAAACAAATACTAAAACTTGGATAAAAAGACAAAAGATTCACACTAGAAAAACGGATAAGGAGAGGGTTTAAAATAAATACATCTGATGGAAGAAAAAAGAAGAGACACTAAATAGTGTTTGACCACTATCGCAGTCAAATACCATTTTTATAAAGGGTTTTATTGAATCAAATATATAACAGTTAAACCGCCATTCCAGCAGCAACACCAGAGCTCCAGGCCCACTGAAAATTAAACCCTCCGAGCCAGCCGCTTACGTCCATAACTTCACCAATGAAGTAAAGGCCAGCAACATTCTTAGCTTCCATAGTTTTAGACGATAACTCGTTAGTATCAATGCCGCCTAGGGTCACTTCAGCGGTGCGATAGCCTTCAGTGCCATTCATGACGATATTCCATTCATTGAGGTCTTGTGCTATTTGGTCACGTTCACCATGACCTAACTGATTTAACGCCTTATCAAGCAAGGCTTCATCAAATAATGTTTCAACTAAGCGCTTGGGTAACCAATGACTTATGGTATTACGTAAGCTTTGTTTAGGGTGGTTAGCAAGTGCCAGTTCAATTTTATCCTTCGCAGATTCGTTAGGTAGCAGGTTAATACTAATGCCTTGCCCCGCTTGCCAGTAATTTGAGATTTGTAAAATTGCAGGGCCTGATAAGCCGCGATGAGTAAACAGTAATGCTTCGCTAAATTGAGTGCCGTCTTCTGCAGTGATTGTTGATGGCACCGCAATACCAGATAACGGTTCAAAGCGCTCTTTTTGCTCTGCATGCCATGTAAACGGGACTAATCCCGCTTGAGTCGGTAATACGCTTAAACCAAATTGTTCAGCTAGCTTGTAGCCATAGGGTGATGCACCCAGCTTTGGCATTGATAGTCCGCCAGTCGCTATCACTAGTGATTCGCAGCTAAAGTCACCGTTTGAGGTAGTAATTTCAAATTTCCAGCTATCATTGCTTACCGTTTTAGTCACTGACACAATATCGGTGCGCAGCTGTACTTGAGCACTAGCCCATTCACACTCTGTCATCAGCATACTGACGATTTCTTTTGCTGAGTCATTACAGAATAGCTGCCCATGATCACGCTCATGGTATTCAATACCATGACGTTCAACCAACTCAATGAAGTCACTTGAGCGATAGCGTGCTAAGGCTGACTTAACAAAATGACTGTTACCACATAAGAAGTTATGGGGTTCCACTTTTTGATTAGTGAAGTTACAACGACCACCACCACTAATGAGAATTTTCTTGCCTGCTTGCTTAGCATTATCCAGCACCAAAACATCACGACCTCGATAGCCCGCTGTAGATGCACACATTAATCCTGCTGCGCCAGCGCCAATAATAATTACATCATGATGTTTCACAAGCTTACTCTCTTCTAACAATAGTTTGGGTCAACATTTATGGCATTAAAAAACGATTATTAATATACGCCTTAAAGGCATACTTGGGTTTATTTCGACCACAAAAAAGGGCGCTATATTAGCACCCTTTTAATCGCATTCACACTTACACTAGTCTGAGATAGTTTCAGACTTTTGCTCACGGCCGAGGAGCTCTTTAGCTGCATCGACTGGTGCTTTACCTTTGTAAAGCACTTGGTATATTTGCTCGGTGATAGGCATTTCAACATTAAGACGTTTAGCTAAAGTGTAAACCTCTTTAGTATTGCGATAGCCTTCAACCACTTGACCAATTTCGACTTGAGCAGTATCGACATCGCTGCCTTTACCTAGTGCTAAGCCAAAGCGACGGTTACGAGATTGGTTATCAGTACAGGTCAGTACTAAATCACCAAGGCCCGCCATACCCATAAAGGTATTAGCATCTGCTCCTAGCGCGACACCTAAACGAGTGAGTTCAACTAACCCGCGAGTGATTAACGCTGTGCGTGCATTAGCACCAAAACCGATACCATCTGACATACCTGCGCCAATTGCGATAACGTTTTTAACAGCGCCACCTAATTGTAAACCAGTAAAGTCATCGTTGGCATAAACACGTAAACGCTTAGGACTATGCAATAGCTCCACTAAATCATTAGTAAAGTCAGGGCAAGTACCCGCCACCGAAATCGCTGTAGGCATTCCTGCAGCAAGCTCTTTTGCAAAGGTGGGGCCTGATAATACTGCTAACGGAAATTTATCGCCTAATTGTTCCAGCGCAACGTCTTGCAATAATCGACCTGTTTCAGGCTCTAACCCTTTGGTTGCCCAAACAATGCGAGCATCATCTCGTAGCAAAGGTTTAGCCTGTTGCAGTACTAAGCCAAATACATGACTTGGTACAACAACCAATACATTTTTACTCGCAGCAAGCGCTGTGGCTAAGTCATCAACAATTTCAAGACTATCAGGGAATGTAATCCCAGGTAGAAATGCATTGTTAGCACGATCATTAGCTAAAGCAGCCATATGCTCAGCCTCATGACCCCATAGTAAAGTCTTGTGACCACTACGAGCCAGAGAAATGGCAAGGGCGGTGCCGTAAGACCCCGCCCCTAATACTGTAATTTCGGCAGTATTATTCATATATTATGCGTTTGCTTCTTCAGCTGCAGGTGCTGCAGCAGCTTCTTGCTGACGCTTTTGAACATATTGTGCAAATAATGCATCAAAGTTCACTGGTGCAAGGTTTAGCTGTGGGAAAGTACCACGAGAAACTAAGTTTCCTACAGTTTCACGAGCATATGGGAATAGTACGTTAGGGCAGTATGCACCTAAAGAATGAGCAAGTTGTTGCTCAGTTAAACCCGTGATAGAGAAAATACCAGCTTGTTGAACTTCACATAAGAAAGCAGTTTGCTCACCATTTTGTGCAGTAACAGTAAGAGACAGAATCACTTCATAAACATCGTCAGAAAGTTTGTTGCTACGAGTATCAAGATCTAGCTTAACTTCTGGATTCCATTCTTTTTGGAAAACTTCAGGGCTGTTTGGCGTTTCAAAAGATACGTCTTTTGTAAATACGCGTTGGATGTTGAATTGTGGTGCTTGCTCTTCGTTGTTTGCTACTTCTTCAGCCATGATTTCCTACCTTCAAATGTTTTATTTAGCTCTTCTGTGAAGCTAATAGTAAAATTGGGTTTATCACTAAGATGTGGTTATTAGGCGACATCTTAGTCCATCCCAGTAAATTGGTCTCACCAGTTTGTAATCTTACTTCTTACCTTTAACAACAGGTAAGTTTGCCGCTTGCCAATCACCCATGCCACCTTTGAGGTTACTTACATTTTCGTAACCCTGGTTTACAAGAAGATCAGCAGCTTGTGAAGATGTCATTCCAGCAGCACATACAATAATAATGGGACTGGTTTTATACTTTTCAAGGGTAGTCGCTTTATTATTTTTAATTTCTGCTAATGGTACGTTTAGCGCATCGACGATATGGCCTTTACGAAAATCGTCTTGTGAGCGCACATCAACCACTTTAGCCCCTTGCTTATTCATCAGCATGGTGAGCTCTTGAGTGTTGACACTTTTAACCTTTGATGTAGCAGACTTAACCGTCATGACAACGACAGCCAAAAACAAACCCACCCACGCAATACTGAGTACTGGGTTTGCTTGAAAAAATTCCATATATTCTTGCATCTTCTCTGCCTACTTTAAAAATGACTAAAATTAATAAGCCACAGAGTATACCGATTGCATCTTTATAATGCAGCAAATTCAGGCCTAATCATCACGCCTAGTGTGGCATGAGCAACACTTTAGCGGTTAAATATTGCATTTTTTTAACAACTATCGGCTAATTTTTTGTAAATGTGGCCTTGATTGCAAACTATTCATCTTGCCGTCGATTCCAAGAAGAACAAGCGATTGATAAAAAATTCTGAGAGCTGAACAATTCGTTATAGGTAAATCGCTTTTTCAGCGGGGGTTTAAGTAGTAATATCCATACCATTAAAATTTTAACTTTCTTTTAAAACTTTTTCTTTTAAAACTTAAAGGTACTCCCATGACGACAACAAAACGTCCACTGGCATTACTTATCTTAGATGGTTGGGGTCATCGTGAAAATACGCACAAAAATGCTGTATTTCATGCGAAAACTCCTGTTTTAGATAAGCTAACAGCTCAATATGCAAATAGTTTAATTTCAGGCTCAGGTATGGATGTTGGCTTACCAGACGGGCAAATGGGTAATTCTGAAGTGGGTCATATCAATATTGGCTCTGGCCGTATTGTTTACCAAGAATTAACCCGTATCAGTAAATCAATTGCTGATAATGAGTTTAATAAAAATGAGGCTCTATGTGCCTCTATCGATAAAGCCATTGCTAACAATGGCGCTGTTCACATCATGGGACTCATGTCGCCAGGTGGCGTACATAGTCACGAAGAGCATATCGAAGCCATGTGCCGTATGGCCGTTGAACGCGGTGCTACCAAGGTTTATTTACATGCCTTTTTAGATGGACGTGATACACCTCCACGTAGTGCTAAAAACTCACTCACCCACTTTGATGAGCTATTTGCAAGCTTAGGCCACGGTAAAATCGCTTCATTGATTGGTCGTTACTATGCCATGGATCGTGATAACCGCTGGGATCGTGTAGAAAGAGCTTTTAAATTAATCGCACAAGGTAAAGGTGAGTTTAACTATGACAGTGCTGTTGATGCACTAGACGCTGCTTACGCCCGTGATGAAAATGATGAATTTGTGGCTGCATCGACTATTGGTGAGGCGGCAAGCTTAGCTGACGGTGATTCGCTCATATTTATGAACTTTCGCGCCGATCGTGCTCGTGAGATCACCCGTTGTTTTGTTGAGCAAGACTTTGATGGCTTCAAGCGTGAAGTTACCCCTGCGATTAACTTCGTGATGCTAACTAATTACGCCAATGACATTAAAGTACCAGTGGCTTTCCCGTCTACGGATTTAGTTAACACCTTAGGTGAAGTATTACAAAACCAAGGTAAAACACAGCTACGTATTTCTGAGACTGAAAAGTATGCGCACGTAACATTCTTCTTTAACGGTGGTAAAGAAGAGCCATTTGAAGGTGAAAGTCGCATTCTGATTAAATCACCTGATGTGGCGACTTATGATTTACAGCCAGAAATGAATTCAGCAGAGTTAACTGACAAGTTAGTAGCTGCTATTGCATCTGCAGATTATGACGCCATTATTTGTAATTACCCGAATGGCGACATGGTAGGTCATACCGGTAATTTTGATGCTGCAGTTAAAGCGTGTGAAGCTGTCGATGCTTGTATTGGCCGCGTAGTCGAAGCACTGGCTAAAGTTGGCGGTGAATGTCTTATTACGGCAGACCATGGTAACGCTGAGCAAATGACTAACGAACAAACAGGTCAGGCTCACACAGCACATACCAGCGAACTGGTTCCATTTATTTATGTTGGCCGTGAAGCCACCATTGCAGAAGGCGGACGATTAAGCGATATTGCGCCGACTATGTTAACCTTAATGGAACAAGAAGTGCCGCAGGAAATGACCGGCCGTTCAATCATTAAACTCAAAGAGTAACTAGCCACTCGTGAAAAAACGACTTTTGTTTAAAGCCAGCATTTTTGCTGGCTTGATGATCCTTACATCATCAGTTCAAAGTGCCGATCTTGGTAAGCGTGAATCTGAGCTTAAAGCCATTCAAGCTCAGATTAACCAACAGCAAAGCTCTTTGAAAGACACCAGTCGTCAACGAGAAAAGCTCATGTCGTTACTTAAACGAGATGAGCAAGCTATCTCTAATGCTGCACAAAAAGTCAATCAAACACTGGCGTCGTTATCAGGCGTGAATAAAAAACTGCTTGAACTTGATTCAGAAAAAATCAACTTAGATACCTTGCGTCAAACCCAGCAAAAAACCTTATCAAAGCAACTATCCAGTGCTTATCTTGCGGGTAATCATGACTATTCAAAAATGATGCTCAATCAACAAAATCCCGCCACAGTAGAGCGAATGTTGGCATATTATCAATATCTCAATAATGCCCGCATTAAGGCGATTACCAGTCTAAAAGTGACCATAGAGCAAATTGAAACCATTGAGGTTGAACAGGTTTCTGAGCAACAAAAGCTCAATGCATTGATTCTAGAGCAACAAAAACAAGCAAAACAACTTGGTAAAGAGAAGTCTCAACGCCAACTCACTTTGGCACAAATCCAGCGTACACTGACCAACAAAGGTGCTGAGCTAGAGCAGTTACAAATAGAAGAAGCCAGTTTAAAACGACTAATAGAACAAGCAGTTTTAGCTGCAAAAAGCAGTCCTTCGATGGACGGATTGGCAAAACTTCGAGGCAAATTAGGTTGGCCAACAAAAGGCCGTTTAGCTTCAAAATTTGGGAGTAGTCGCTCAGGACAAATTAGGTGGAAAGGTGCTGTTATTGCCGCGCCAGAAGGTCAAAATGTCAATGCCATTGCCCATGGTACGGTCATTTATGCGGATTGGTTACGAGGTTTTGGTATGGTGATGGTAATTGATCACGGTGAAGGTTATATGAGCTTATACGGCCACGCACAAACATTGCTAATTCAACCAGGTGAAACGGTTAAAAAAGGCGAATCCATTGCACTTGTTGGGAGTTCAGGCGGACAAACAGAATCTGGCCTATACTTTGAAATAAGACACAAAGGGCAAGCCATTAACCCAGCGAAATATTGTCGGTAACATACTAAGCTTAAAGTCATTTAAGCCCAAAGGCATCCACCGCCTTAAACTGCTACCAATCGTTGAATAACCGACGCCCTAATCATACCGCAAGGTATCTAAGGGGCTGTTATGATGCAATTTACACGTTATGTTATGTGCTTCATATTGGGAATTACCGTTGCATTTTCACTAAACTTATCTAGCTCAGAACAACACTACAAAACTCAATCCGAATATACTTATTCATTATTACTCGATGTCATTGATACAGTGCACACTTATTATTTTAATGACGTCGATCGCCAAGACTTAATCGAATACGCCATTGAAGGTATTTTCACCCGCCTAGATCCCTATTCAGGCTTTTTAAATGCCACCGATTATCAAAGTATTAATGACAGTAATAATGGCCAATACTTTGGTTACGGCTTCGAAGTTGCCACTGACGATGACCAAATCACTATCATTACACCTTATGCCAATTCCCCAGCTGCGCGCGCCAATATTTTACCTGGCGATAAAGTTCTGCAACTTAACAACACTCTTATCGATCAAAGTAACCTTACTGAAATTCTGACTGAAATTAAACAGCACAGTATCAATAAACTCCCTATTGAATTGACGATTGAGCGTGAAGCAGAAGAAATCGTTCACTTCACCTTAAACCCTGAATTAATCCATATTGAATCTATTACAGCGAAAATAATGAATAGTAATATTGGCTATATAAGGCTCAACTCATTTCAAGACGATGCGACAACAGCCATTATTAACCAAGCTAAATTGTGGGAACAACAAGATTTAGGCGGCATCATAATAGATGTAAGAAACAATCCCGGCGGTCTATTAGGTCAAGCCATCAGTATTGCAGATTTATTTTTACAACAAGGATTAATCGTTTCCACAGAGGGTCGGTTTTTTGATGCTAACGAGAATTACTATGCCTCCCATCCAACCATTTTTGAAGGTATTCCAATGGTTGTATTGATCAATAAAGGCTCAGCATCGGCATCCGAAGTGCTCGCAGCAGCATTACAAGAAAATAACCGTGCGACCTTAGTGGGTGAAACCAGTTTCGGTAAAGGTACCGTGCAAAGTTTGATCCCTATGCTGGAAATGGGTAATGCAATAAAACTGACTATAGCAAAATATAGCACCCCAGATGGTAATGATATTCACAGTAAAGGGATAGAACCTGACATAAAAATATCAAATGATGCTATTCTAAATTCCGATTATCTGGATATAATTGAACAAACTACGGCGCAATATGATGAACCACAGGATGGTCAGATTTCTTCAGCTATTGCATGGATAACAACTCATAACTAAAAAGCAGACTTTGTGCGCTATATATTTTTATTCTTAGCTTTATTTTTTAATGGATCAGTTCAAGCAACTCAAATCGCGATCATCATTGACGATATAGGCTATCGTCAAACTGATGAGGCGGTTTTGACTCTACCAAACGCCATTACCCTTTCTGTATTACCACATACTCCTTTAGGTCAACACCTCGCAGAACAAGGTCATTATAGAGGTAATGAGATAATGCTGCATATTCCGATGCAATCTCTCAATGGTAAAAAGCTTGGCCATGGGGGCTTAACAAATGAAATGAACGAACAACAATTAAAAGATCAGCTTAAAGTTTCTATTGCCAGTATTCCCTATGCAAAAGGGGCTAATAACCATATGGGAAGTTTACTTACTCAGCTTGAAAATCCAATGACTTGGTTAATGGAGAGTTTAAAAGAACAGAATTTATATTTTGTCGACAGCAAGACCACACGATTCAGTATCGCAAGTGCCCAAGCAGAGCAATATGATGTGCCATTATTACGTAGACAGATATTTTTAGACAATGATGTCAGTGAAAAAGCACTAGAAAAACAATTCAATCGAATAATGGAGAAAGCGAAACGCAAACAAAATCTAGTTGTGATTGCTCATCCTTACCCTGAAACGGTAGAGTTTCTGAATAACAATTTACATCGCTTAGCCGCCAATGGCATCAGCCTAGTGCATACCTCAGACTTACTCCCAGCCAATATAGCTAAAAGTACACAGAATAAGTCAACAGATGTAGCATCTGCTCAATTAGAAGCTTCAATAGTAACGAATGACGCTAACTCAAATAATACCAAAACTTCTGGTGCTAGTTCAGCTCTAATATTGAAATAGAAGTGTCTGGTAGGGTTTTTAACAACTCATCAGCGTTAACGACGATATCTGCAAGGGTACATTCATTTAATACCGCCATATAAGCCTCAACAGCCCGGCCCAATATCCCTTTCAAACTGCATGCTGGCGTAAAACGGCAATATGGTTCGCTACAATTAACCGGGGCTAACGAAGGCTCAAGCTCACCAACCAATTTCCCTAGATTAATGTCACTTGGTTTAACCGCTAATCTAAAGCCGCCGCTCTTGCCACGAATAGTCTGTATATAACCAAGTTTACCCAAATGATGAATAATCTTAGCCACGTGATTAGATGACAGCTCAAAGACGTCTGTTACTTCAGCAATACGAAATAACGTTTCTCTTTTAGGCTGTGCGGCTGTGTACATTAAAATACGAATGCCATAATCAGTATATCGAGTCAGTTGCATAAGGTTATATCCAAACTATTAAAGGTACATACTAAGACGTAGAAGCTTCGAGCTCAGTGATCAAAATCAATGCTTGTTCATTTGTATCACTACAAACGTCAATCGTTGCAGTAAACTCTGCACAAACAGCAGGTCTTGATGGATCACCAAATATTTTACATAGATTATCGTCATTCAATTGAATACAACGAACACCTGCAGGTTTACCTTTAGGCATTCCAGGTATTGGACTAGATATTGAAGGTGCAATACAGCATAGGACACACCCTTGTTTTAAAATTTAGAAATGCTGTCATAAGTCCGAATTATGGGTGTATATTTTTCTAAATAAACACTCATATTTAGTTCTATATACCTGCATATAGCTCTAAAAATTTCTAATAACAAGTATATTATATATGCTTTTAAAAAAAATTAAATTTAATTTTTGCTTAGAACTAGCCATTTTGTCTTGCTTCTAGTTGTCGGATAGGCAACACCTATTACTAAGTGTGCGTTTATATATGTAACTAAAAGTTAGAAAGCCACCACAGACAAGATTTGCGAGTCGATTATCTAACTTCGTGATTATTTTGTTCATAAGTAATGAGAGCTGTTAGGTACATAAAGGCTATCTAAAATAGCTCCAACGCCCATACAACAAATTGGTCTATATCTGTGTAATAGGTAGTTCTAAGTAACTTGGATTGAAATGCAGCAGTAAGAGCCAATACTAGGGTTAGGAGTAACATTAGCTGTGACTGCCACCTTGATCGTCTTTCCTTGTGTATCTCTTCAAGTAGGTGCTCATAACTTGAGAGTGCTTTTCCTTTAATCCTAAAGTTATGGGCATCTACTTTTTCTAGCTCACCTGATTCAGCTAAGGACATTAACACTAAATGAGTCCCTTGCTTTAGGGTTGGGTATTGAGGGTGGAGTATTACAAATGTACCAAACATACTACTGACCAAACGCCCACTGTCGAATGTCATGTTATGGTTGTCTTCAGTTAACTTTATGCTCGCAGCTAAAGCCTTAAGTCTATCAGGTCTTTTTAGTCTCCTTTTACTGAAGAAGAACTTAGGGATAGTGTACTTCCACAAGGTGTATTTAGAACGGAAAAAATAAGCGTAAGTCAGTTCACTTAAAAGGAAACTTAAAGGCGTCTTATAAGTATGAGTAACGAGGCCATGGTAATGGCTAATGTCAAAATTTAGACAATCTAAGTCGGTTAGGTCTATCTTCTTAGGGTTCTTTGCGACATGACTTCTTTTCTCTTCGTCCCACCTTTTACCTATTAAGAGATTCCCCTTAACCTTCTCAGCTAGGTAGCTACCATCCCTATCTGTTACGTATACCGAGAAGCAGTCTACTTTCTCACCTTCAGGTCCACTTCTAGGAATAGTGTTTAAACTAGGCTTGTCTAAAGCTTCTTTTAACTTCCTAATGAACAGAGAATTAAACCATTCCATTGCCTAGCTCTTCATGTATAAAATTTGAGTCAGCATAGCATGTTATAACAGTTTGTTTTACCAGAAGTATTGGATTGATGTATCTATTCCTTTCTTCATTTAAATCACCAACCTAAAACTAAATATTTTGAATTAAGTGACAACCTTTCCGTTAGTCGTATAACTATTTGCTATAGTTAGCGAGGTGTAATTACTGACCACTGACTTAACGGTGTTCTAGCTTATTGATGGACAGAAGCTTGTTGGATTTGAAGCTCTTAAAGTAATGAGTCCTATTAGGAAATGTATGGCAAGTGTATATATCGTAACGCCCCAATAAGGGGCTAAAAATTGTTTGCTAAAATGTTGAGGAACGAAAACAGCAAACTGTTTTTAGTCCTGCTTAATTGGCTTGTTAGGGCGTAAGTTATAAGGTACGCCTTTATTTTGACCGAATGCACCACCATAATATTTATTGAAATCTAAGCCTATATCTTTTTTAGTTTTATATTGAAGGAACATTTCATCATTTGCTAACGCTGTTTTTGAACCAGACAAAGAGTAACCTGTATCAACCTTGGTAATAGGTAAATGTTCTAGCATTTGAAAATCTATCAATAAATTTTTGAACTCACCTGAATCTGAAACACCTTCTATACAATTTAAAAATAACAGCGCCAACTCTTTCGTTGAAAGTTGAGCTCTAAGAATACTGGTATATTTTCTTTTTTGATCAGGGGATAATTTATTTTCTTCATATCCTTTAAGAACTTTTAGAGCTTGATATAAATTTCTAAAGTAATGCCCCAATATATGATTGTGGTGTGTTTGAATATACTTATATCGTTCTAGTGAATCTTCAGGTGATTTAGCTTCAACTGACAAGAAATTCAACATTTCTTCAAATACAGCTCGACCTTGTACTTTTGTGTTCTGTGAAGTAAAGCTAGTACCTATTTGTGATTTTATGAGTGAAGCCGTAATACCTTTAATTATTTTTTGGGATTCCGATTTATTACCTAACTCTTCTAAGTCAGCTTTTAGGTTATCTACTATTTTATGATGAAGATCTATGATATTAAAAAAAGTGGTTTCGATGGCTTGAGTACTTAATGCATCAGCTGTTTTTTCATATTCATGTCTTGCAAGGCGAAGCTCTTGTCTTTGTATTACTATGGTTGCAATTAGCCCAAACAAAGTAAAAAAGGTTAAAACTGGATTTAAAACGCCACCAAGAAAGTCTCCGAAGACACCTCCTCTATCAGTGAAAGTTATCAATGCTAGGTTTATTAATAATAAAGTTCCTGCACAAAAAATTGCTCCGGAGAGCATTTTATAAAGTATTTTATTTAAGGGAGGTTGCGAGTTACCTTCTTCCTCGTCAGAGAACAACTTTTCAAAATATGGGTATTTATCATCTAGGAATTGATTTGTATTTTTTAAACATGATTTGAGCCACTCTTTCATCGTACTACTTCCATAATTGATCTATACACCTTGGAGCCCTAACGTTTTAGTATTTATGCGTTGCGCTGTTTGCAGGGCATAAATCGCTTGTTGGACTTGGCCGATGCCAAGTTCAGGTTAATTTGGTATGCTTTATGCTATAGGAATTTGCTTTTTTTGATGCTGGCTCTGGGCTGTAGAGCTGTTTTGAATTGATTATATGGCTTGATATCTACTTTTTTCATTGAAATTCCCTTGTCATTGTTGTGTTCCATCACATCTTTTTAAGTCTAGCTGATTCAATGAGGATAATATACTCGATTAAGTCCTCATTTGGCTCCGCGCAGCGGCTTAGTTCAACAGTATATTAGGCTGAATTCCAAATAAGAACGGTCTTAATAAGAACAGGTCGCCAGTACTTTAATCACTCAAGACTAACAGTAAACCACTGTATCAACAATGAGTTATAACATATAAAGAACTGATTCCCAGTTTATCTGCCTGTGTGAAACAAAGAATTGCCATCATTGCATAAAATGCAATGTTCACGCAGGAAGAAAAGTCACTAGGCTCCGGCCTATATGATAATTCGGGGCAGGTCTTATATCTTGCGTCCCACATTAGCTTATATAAGGCCAAAGCTTTAATTGCGCTACTAACAACTTCTATCAGTGAAAATCATTTTGGGGCATAAACGTTTTAGAGCTAAAGCTTTTCGAGTGAAGAATTTCATTAGGAGAAATGGCAAACTAGTATGCAGTAACGCCGCAGATAAACGTCTAGTGCCCCTGATATTTCAAAGGATTGAAAAGCGTCAGGCAGCGATAAGATCGCACTAAGAGAGCCTCTATATGTGTTATGTGTTCCTCAATGCTGATTTATTATTTTTCAGTCTTGAGTTTTACACGGGTTTTATTGTAATTATCTGATTTGTCGATAGCTTTATTTAGGTCTTTAGGCCTCGCTAATAGATTTGGGTTTTTGAATTCACTATCAGAGTATTCCAGCATTTTTTGCACTAAGGTTGAGCAAATAAACTTATGATCTTCATCACTTAGCTTTTCGCCAATTTTTGTATTTGTTAGCTTTAATCCATTATAAAGCTTCGCCATCCGCTCAATAGTTTTTTCTTGAGTTCCAAAGTACTTTTCTATAACTGAAAATATGCTGCTTCCAAAAGCCATAGATAAAAGAGTTAACGGTGGTGCTGAAGATAGGCCTGCCATTGTAAGTAGAGTTAACCCTCCAGTTAACACCCAAGAATATAATTTCGCAATGGGAAATATTCCTGCTGCCACTATCGCGGATTTTCCATATTCAGAACTAGCATTTTCAGAGTTAACTATTTGCTCTGCAATTTCTCTTAGTTTGCTTATGTTTTGAATAGGTTTGATAGGTACTAAGAATTCAACTTCATGCACGCCTTTTAGTGCTTTTGTCAAAGGTACAATTTGAGCTCCATTTTTAAGGTCCGTCTCTATTATGTCCCCCTTATCAATACACATAAAGACATGCGACCATATCGAACCTTGACCAGCTTGTATAAACGTCGATGAATTTAATCCTAGCTTTGTTCTGGTAAACCCTATGGTTCCTGGAGGAATCTGAGAAATAAATTTGGAGACATTTTTTGAAGTTAGATCTAAATGTATTGTTGCCGAAGAGTCTTTCATTAAACTACCTAAAAATAAATTTTAAAATAAAGTAACTTGTTCGGTGAACAATACTTTAATAAAAGCGCTCGGTTAAAGAATGATAAAAAGTACCATTACCACCAAGCCCACCTTGATCTTGAACTTTTACCCAAGCAGAGCCGCAATCATAACACTGGTAAAAAGTGTGATGTGTATCTCCAACTTTACCTCCTTGTATGTGAACCTGTGAACCCACCTCTTGCCAGCTTTTCGCTGGAGTTTTATTTTCACAATTTTGACACTTACCAGTATATTGAATAGTCATTGATAGCTCCTTGTTATACATGGATATTAAAAATTAAAGAACAAATCCCATTAGATATTTAGTTGAGGGCTGTACTGGTCAACCAAAATCGGACACTTAAAGTTGAGAATTGTCAAACTCTACTGGTGACAGATCATCATTAGAAGAATGTAGCCATTCTATTGTCAATAAACTATATGAAACAAGTTATTGAGAACAAATATTAGGTAACCTAAGAGCCCAGGGTAACCGCATGAGTGTGCATTTTTTGTTCAGCATGTTCAATTCGAATACTTAATCACTTTTTAGCAACCTAAAAATGAATATTTACTGAACAAAATCAAGTTTAAAAGAGCACTATAACTGTTCAAAAAATGTTCGTGATCTTGCCCTACCTAAGAGCCTATCTTTTGATATTTAAAGCTCTTTAATTCATGTTTAACAGCCATGTCTCTAGCTTCTTTCTTTGTTGAAAAGTAGGGTATTTGGTGCTTGTATAACTCTGATATTGCCTGCATAGGATTTGCTATAACAGCTTCAGATCTCCAACCGTTGAGTGTTTCATTTGTTAGCCTGATGGTATCGACGTCAATAGGCTCTTTACCATCAAACTTATAGTATCTAGGTTTTGTATGTGTTGAGATAACAAAGTACATTTTTAATTCACCTAGATGTTAAGTACTATTATGTTCAGATGCATCAGGTTTAGATGGCAAATTATCAGGACTGGGAACTATTGGCATCCATTTTTGATGAGTCTGAAGTGTCAACTTTGCTACATTTTGAGCTAGTAATTTATCTGCGCCCTCATTACTATCGTATTCTCCAAGCTGGTATTTATGTTTAACTAGCTGATCTTCGAGTTCCCGCTGCGCTGTACGATATAGAGTCCATAATTCTTGTGGTTTTCTTAGCTGGATCCAGGCAGTACAAAATGCAGCAAGTGCCGATAAAAAGGAAGGAAGTACTTTAGATGACCAGACCTCTGGTCCTAAAGCAACAAATAGAGGAACTAATAAAGTACTCCCCATAATGAGACGAAAACACCATAAAGCTTCTGTTTTGTTATGAGCAGCTTTTTTTTTAAAATGTTCAATCTTTTGTTGGCAATAATTAGTTGAGTCGTTATTTTGTGAGTTCATTAGCTTTCTTTATATGTATATATTTTAACCGTGAAATTCTGACGTTTTCTCTTAAACAACGCCCTATGTTTGCGAATTACACACCAGAGGCGATTAATTCATATACTGTTTTTGCTGAAAGTATGCAGGCAATTCTGTGAAAATTATCACTCTTCAATTCATTTCCGTTATCAACAACAGATTTAGCACTAAAATATCTTAAGTTTTTATTTGAAGACTGACGTGCAGCTTCATAAAGAGCATAAGATTCCATTTCAAAAGATGCATGTTTCCGATGTTGAGCTTTGACACTTTCTAAGATTTCTTCAGAGGCTATAACCGAGCTTCCACTAGAAGTAGGGCCAATAATTATGTTAAAATTAAGCTCTTCTAAATCGGTTGGGAACTCACTTCGTTTTAGTATAATTCCTGACGCTATATTAGTTTTAAAGTTCGGTTCCTTGATCAATTGATTGATCAAAACATGAGTTTCATGAGGCACTTGTACAGAATAAACCTCAGGTAAAAATCCTTCTGATGTCCATTTCCCTGCATCATGTTGATGACACATTTCTGAAATAACTACATCATAAATATTGGCTTTTCCTTCAATTCCACCACAAATCCCACTCATACATATCAATTCGGGGCTAAAAGTATCAATTGCTCTAGAGCAAGTTATTGCGGCATTAACTAACCCCATTCTTGGAGGTACAATAATAACCCCTTTTTTATCATTAACTTCTATGGTTCTACAACTCAACCCTTGTATGCAATTCAATTGACCAACTGTACAATCCAAAGTATCAAATGCTTCAGCTTCCTTTTCTAATGCACAAAAAATGACAAAATCATATTTCTTTGGAGGGAGACTATTTTTAATTTTTAAAAGAAAAGCATCTTTCCAATCATTAGAATCTTCAGAATAATGAATAATATTTATATCTAGTCTATTGAACTGTTCGTAGTTTTGTTCGGCAACGTCGCTAAAACCAGTTATTGCAATCACCGGTGTAGAAAAGTTAGGAGATTCGATATCACGAATTGTGCCTATGATATCTTGAGTTACTTCATAAAGTTCAGTAGTATCTTTGTGCATCGGAACTAAAAAATCTGTTACGATTAAATCAAATTTATCTTTGCTTGACTCGATTACAAATTTTGAAAAATATTCACTGCGCCTGATTATGCAATCAGAAATGTCCCCCAGTAATGTAGCTTTTATATGGGAATACTTAGTGTCGTCATCTTCCAATATTAAGACAATCATTTAATTTATATAACCTTTTCCAAATCAATAATCCACTTCGGATCATCTACAATATAATATATACAAGCCAAGACATTACAGTTTAGCAGAGCCTTAAATTGCTTAGGAGCTTTGTCAAGAGGGTAATGCTCACCAGATATTTCGATACTGGGATATTGAGTAATGACTACACAAATATCTGTTCTTTCCATTTCAGAAAGTTCTAATAGTATATCTATTCCACCAGTTAAGAGAGACATAGGAGCTCCTTCTCCATGCTCTGCTGTATGACTAGGTATTGCCATATCAATAAAGATCAAATCAAATAAGCTTTCATCAATTTTATCAATAGCTTCTGCTAGACTAACAGCTATATCTATTGTGGGAGCATCATATTTGTTTTTTACAAATTTTATTATATCGTCTGCTTTATATTCATCGTCTTCGATAATGAGTACTTTCATAATTAATATCCCAATTCATAAGAAAACTCAGTTACAACATGTCTATTTTTGCAGTCAACAGCTTCTACTTTGAATTTATTATCCATAATTTGGAGGTTATGAAGCTTTTTTATACCGCTTCTATTTTCGATGACTTGAGCATTATTTATATCTTCATCAGGAAGAACTCGAAGTCGCTGGGATACATAACTTTCTGTGTGTGAGTCTTTTATTTCAGAATGAATACAAAAATATAGTGATTTTTTATCGTTGGAATCAATGATATTAAAATCACGAGTTAGGTTACCTTCTGGTTTTCCATGTTTTGCTGCATTAAATATGATTACATATAAAGCATCATAAAAAATGTGGTATACCCCACCGTAAAGTTCTATATCTTCGCTTTCTATAAAGTCAGTATCAGGATTAAAGTTGTCATAAGTTTGTTGAACCTCAGAAACTACAGCTTTGTAAAGTAAACTTAATGAAGCTTTAGGAGAAGCACTTTGGGGTTTCTTAAACCACGTGCATATAGTATTTAATTTTTCAGAAATTAAACTCTGTAATTCCCTTTCAAATTCTTTAGCTTGTTTGATTCCATCACTACCTAGGTTAAGGTTATTCAGATTTGCAATAACAGAACCATTAATAAGATGTGGTTTTTGGCTTTTAATATATGAATTAAACTTCTTTAGATCTACCTCTGCAATTCTCCAGCAGGATTCAATAATAATAGCTTCTGTACCAACTATATTTCCAGCAATTTCAAAATGCTCAATTATAGTTGAAATACATTTTGTGACGATCATTTTTTTTGCTGAATCTCTTAGATTTGGATAGAGGAAGCCTGATTTCTTTTGTGGAGAATTAATATACAACTTGTCATTGATAATCCCCATCACACGTTGTTCATAGCTACTTTTCCACTCTAGCCATTTAGGTTCTATATGAGAATTTGTGATTAAGCTCGAATATTTATTCTCAATATTGTTGATAACGCTTGAATATAAATGGCCTCTGAACGTTCCATGTCTTATTCTTCTTCCTAAATATGAAGCTATACCAAAAAAGCTATTTGTACAAAACTCATTGAAACACTTATCAATTAAGTCTATTAATTGAGGGTTCTCGATCTGGCTTAAATCGTTATTATTGTCTAAAATTAACAGTATAGAGCCCATTTGTGATGAAATATTGTCAACGAACCATTCTGAAAACCTAGTGGTATCAACATAAATTCTGTTGTCGTCAATTTCACCACGTATTTTATTTATTTGACTATTTATCTTCAGGTTACGTGCACGATCTAAATATAAATTTTCACCTGAGTATTCCCCTCGCCATGAGTGTAAGGCGGCGCGAGTTTCTGTAATTTCTTTTGTAGTTTTGATTACCCTCGTCATTCTGGCAATAAAATCTTCATTACATGTTTCATATAAGTAAAATGCTAAAGCTTCTGATTTTATAGACATATTTTCTACTAAAGCTACTAAACTGCCGTTATATTTAGCTTTAAGTATTTTTTCCATCAAACTTTTCAGTGGTATATGATCTATTTCACTTCTACTCTTCTTGGCTATGAGAAGTCTAAAAATCAACTTAGACTCATTAGATTGGAGCATTGGAAGGATAAGCTTCATTGATGTTACATGAATGGTCCTATCTAAAGCACTGGTTTGGCACATTAATTGATATAGTTGCTCTTCTGAAACCACTAAATTACTTTGTTGTGTAAAGACTAAATAATTAAAAATAGCTGAACGAGTTACACCACCTTTTTGCTGTGCGGAATGTAACTTTTCGCCTATTTCATTCATTAATTTTGCGGGAGAAAGAAGGCTCTCTATATCTTTGCTTCTAATCTCGCTTCCTGCGAGCTCAATAAGCTCCTTCGTCATTTTAAAGTAGTCAGAATCAGGTGAGTCATAAAAATGATCGATTAAATATCTGTAATTTATTATTTTAGAGCTTTCTAACCAGGCTGATGACTGTTTTATGAATAGATATTCCGTGTCTTCATCATCACCATTTAAACTAACCATTTCATCAACACTTGGTGAAGTGCTTTCTAATTGTTCTATTAATTTTGTGATGTATTTATACTTAGATAGGTCGATGAGTCTTGCATTGACCTTTATGATTATTAAGGCGTCTAATAAAGATGATTGTAGATTGCTTTGGATTAAATCATTGAGTTCATTGGAATCTACTGCATGAACATGAAATGTTAATCGTGAAATATCCCTAGTGTATTTGTTATCATCTCCTCGGTTCGCGAGTCCCATTATAGAGCGTTTTATCCCTAAATAGTCTTGCTCTTCCTGATAACAATGCATCACGCTAGCTGCAATAACTTTAGAATTTGAAACCGCTTCATTAAGCAAGTCTAGTAAGTATTCATCTTGAGTATCATCCAGATAAAGTTCTCTTATTAAGACTATTTTCCTTAATAAAAAGTGACTAAACCCAAATTGATCGACTATTAATTTTATTTCATTGTTAGCTGCAAAAAAATTACGGTTAACAATTGCTTGATTTAGTCTTCCAATTGAAATTATATAAGATTCTAATTTAGCGATTTCTTTCTGGGATATTACATCTACCAGTGATAAATGCTTATTTAATTGAAGAGGGTCTAAACGTACATAAGACTCGTGAGTTTGAAATGATGTAGGAAAATTTTCTGGTAGTATGGAAGCATCACCATGGAATGCTGAAATGGCTGTTTCCACATCTAATAATCTTCTAACAGGCAAATCACGCCTTAATTTATTAAGAATTTTGATTGCATCAGCGTCATCTGAGGTAAAGATGGCTCTAACTTTATTTCTTGTCTCTACATTTAATTTTTTTAAGCTAGTCATTAAGTCAGCATTATATAGCTTACCAAGTATCTTTCTAGAATTTATTGCATTCATATAATGATCTTTAAGTTATTGTTATTTATGACTTATAAATGTCTAAACTGAGGCTAAAACGTAATCAATGTATTAATGAGATAATTTAGCTTCCAAGGGTTTTACTAGCAATTTGGTTACTAATTTATCCCGTTGTTTAGCATTTGTATTTAGTCAATAATCATTTCTTTTCCATCTAAGGTCAAGTGATTAAAGATTATGATTTATTTAGTATTTATTGAGTAATCATTCACTGACTTTCAATCGAACAAGTACAATTTGAAACAAGCTCACTGGGTTGTGATATAAAAACTAAATTACTTTGTACCACCCTTAACTAACCCTCTGTTTTCGTTAGATATAATAATAAAAAACTTATATCAAAATGGGGAGTCAAAAGTCGAAATAACTTTCTCTCTAAACCTTCCTAAAATATCTATTGATAGATTGACGGTATAGGTAGGTGGAGTACTTTTTTTTTTAAAGGTGGTAATAAATTAGCTTGTTTTTTATCGTAATAATCACCAATAGTAAGAGTGAAAAAATCAGATTTTATGGGAAATTGACTAGATTTTTTTTCATAGGTGAGTGTTGTTAACTCCATACCTTTTTGAGGTTTTAATTCTTTAATCACAACATGGCGATCTGGGAGTTCAAGCTCAATTCTATGTGCAAATTCGGCTAGCTTGGGTTCAGCAAAAGTGAACAGCCATGCTTGTTGATCTAAAGCTCTAGTGGTTCGCAATATACGCCCCAGAATTTGTCTGAAGTACAATTCAGTTTTCACCCTACTTAGATGGCAACAAACCTGTAATCTCGGAATGTCAGTACCTTCGCTTATCATTCCAACACTCACTATCCACTGTGTATTGTCATGTTTAAATTTGTTGATAGTGTCCGATGGAGCTACTTCTTGATAAGTCACAATTGTTGCTGTTTGCTCGAATGTTTTTTTGAGCATTTCTAAGATATGGGACGCATGTGCAATTGAGGATGCGACTACTAACCCAGCAGCGCTAGGATTTAGTTGTCTGATATTCTCTAGCTTATCTATTGCTAGGCTTAAAACATGATGAATTGCTAGATTATTTTTGATGACCGATTGGTATGAAATTGAAGAACCTTTGAAAAGAGCCTCAAGGCTACTGAAAGTTTGGATTTCATTATCTTGGTTTGTAACTGATAGCTCTTCGTTATCAATTAATACTATTTTTGGGTTCCGGCAAACGCCATCTCTCACGGCTTCTTTTAAGCCGTAAACATAGTCACATTGAATTTGGTTATCAGGGTCTAGATATCGAGATAAGACAATAGGGGCTTGATCTGAGCGCCAAGGTGTACCAGTCAATGCCAAGGTGTACTGTGCTTGATCTTGTATATTGAATAAGATCTCTTCTCCCCAAGCATTCGCATCCTCAAGAGTGCTGCCAGAGCAATGGTGGATTTCATCAAAAATGACTAGTACCCGATTCCGTTTTAGTAACTGCCAGAAGTCTTCTTTAAAAGACAGCATACCCTGGTAGGTGTATGAGCAGCCAACAGAACCTATTACCCCATCGAACCGGCATTCCAACCGGTGTGAAAATGTTTGTTGGATGCTTTGCAAAATATTCACAGAAGGTGAAAAGCAAAGAACGAAATCGATAAGACCTTGTTCAAATAATCTGGCAGCTACCTCTGCGGCCATAACTGTCTTTCCAGCCCCAGGAGTGGCTAAACAAAGGAAATGTCTTTGATTGGTATGAAAGTGCTTTAGAGCGTGATTGACGCACTCTGATTGCCATTGTCTTAATTGCATTGGGGTTACTTCTGCTGATGTGCGATTACGGACTTGATAGCTTTGATCTGACCAAGTAGTTTTGAGCTACTTTCACGAGCAAGCATGTATTGAGACTCAAGGTGTTCCTTCATCTCTGGGAAGGATTTATATAACCGCATATATTCTTCTGACTCTCCAATGCAGGCTAGCAGATCAACTTCAGATTGCTTGAGGCGTTCTTTTAGCTGCTTGATATCGTCATGTTCGGGTTTATCTTTTGACTTTGGTGATAGCTTAATGTCTTCACTAGGTTCGTTTATAACAAAATGAATTTGATTGAATAACTCTGTTTTTTGGTAAGCCGCAGGTTTAGATTTTTTGCTATTAACTTTTCTTAAGCCCCCTTTTTTAACAAGCCTGCTGATCTGCCGGTAAATAAATTTATAGGTTTCACTGACACTTTGGTTACTAGTTGAAGTGGCAAGAAATGCATCGCGCAGCTGCACTACTTGGAAATTATTAAAGTTCTCGTCCTGGAGAATAGTATGCAAATTAGGGCATATTTTGATTGAAACTTTTGTCATGACTTTCTCACAAGGGGTTAATCGTTAGTTCTAAGTGGTAAAAGAACATTATAAACCAAATGCGGATTATAATCCGTGGCTTTATAAGCCGCAACTTTGGATAGTCTTTATCTTTAACGAGATGAAAAATGAAAGACTTAGCAATCCAATTTGGCTTGAAATTACGGAGCAAACGCAAAAAGTTGGGGATATCTCAAGATAAATTGGCACTTTTAGCTGAAATTGATCGTAGTTATGCGGGGAGAATAGAGCGCGGAGAAGTTAATATCACCCTTGAAAAAGCATACCAGTTAGCAGAGGTATTGGACTGTAACATTAGAGAATTACTACCATAAATTTATATTCTAGAAAGTTATTTGCTCTAAATCAGTAAGGATCTTTATAGCTATTGCCGAACCAGAATAACAAATATCCTTATCACTTTTGAACGCTAAGCAGACTTTAGGTCGTTCTGGTAATCCAAAAAGTCGACATAAATTGCTTTCATTTAACTGAATACACCTCTCTCCAGCAGGTTTACCATTTGGCATACCTGGAATAAAAGAACTTATTGATGGGGCGATGCAGCACGCCCCACAGCCTTTGCCATTATCAGTTACACAGGGCATCCATTTAGACTTATCACCTATAATATCAGGCACTTTTGACTCTCCATCAAACTATTCATTGTTTAAAACCTTTAAAATTTAGTTGTTCGTAATACATTAGTTTCTACCGAACAACTCTCTTCTAGAGTTATCAGATACTTTTGGAGGTGATAAAGTTGATACTGAAGTTCTAAGCGCTCACCTTCTGAAACTCTAAGCATCTCTCTAAGTTTATTTCTTTCTATACGATATTTCTCTTTTAAGTTCTTTTCTTTATCTAAGTGAATCAGGTCATTACCATCTACCCTAAGGCTATTATTAGAAGATATTTTTGCATTTAAAATCTTATGTTTAATATCAGCATATAACTTATGTTGATAATTTAAAGCACCATTAGCTAAGCCTGCTCTTTGCTCCACAGCAAGTTGGCTAATACTCTTTCCTTCAGCAATAATCTCAAGAAGAGCACGCTCTGCTTTACTTGCACTAATTACAACGCTACTCATAATATAACTCCGTAAAAAGTGAGTGCTTGCATATAAAACTCCATCTCTAAACGTAAAAACTCTTGGCTTGCTTCTGGTTTCTTTTCTTCTACCGACTTTAGATACAAAACCCGATACCTATTGTACCTTGAAATCCAAATAGGTATAGATTCCTTATCTGCAACTAAATTTTCACAACTAGCTTTACAATTTGATGATTGAATTACAGACTTAAAATCACAGTCGATACCATTTAAACAATACATTCCATTGCCTAAAGACATTACTTTCTTCTTCTTTCTTTTCGCCATAGATTTTGCATGGTTAAAAGATTGGAATGTTAAACTCTTAATATCATTTTTATTTTGGTTCTCTAATTGTTTGCCACCAGAGCCAAACAAGCCCTTCCCAAATTGAAACTTCATCGCAATATTTGCAGAAAATTCTAAATCAACTTTGTCTAACTCTTTAGCAAATGAGTCTGATATTCGTCCTATATAAGAGCTATTAGCTAAAGCACCTTCCGAATACCAGTCTGTAACAGTCTTCCCTATATGCTTTAACTGAACTGACATTTGATTCATTGTAACTAGATCCAGTCGTCGTATATGAACTGCAATACTTCTACGATACTGGTGAGATTTAACAGGCCAAGTCATCCCAGCCTTAATGACTTCTCTAACTACGTCTGGTCTTTCAATGTTGGGATTAAGTTGCCAAAACTCTTCAATATCCTCTCTAACTAGAACGATGTTATTACTACGAGACCAATTTAATAAATTTTCAGAGTTCCGTTGAGTTCTCATTAGCACTAAAGAGCCATTAGACATATAAACACGAGCATCAGTCTTAATGTACAAACTTTCCAAGTCACTATCTAGAAACAATTCTTTTGCCAATACTCTTATGAATTTAAATACTTTTTTTATATAAGGGGCTGCTGCCCACCATTCCTCAATACCACCTTCATCTGCATGTTTATGAACGATTGACTTAACTCCGACCCAATCTTTTTCATCAATCAAAGAAGAAATTTTAGTAGACATGGCCTCACTTTTTCTCATTCCTGTCATTGCTTGGATTGCCTCACAAGCAATCAGAGCATTTCGATTATAGAAATCGAAAATATCATCCGTCCTGACAATAAACTCAGGAAAACGATTACCGTATTTTTTCCTTCCTTCTAATTTTTGTTTAATAACCAAGCTACTCAAAACACAGCTAGAATCATTATGTATTTCTGATAGCTTGTTTTGACACATTTCAAAAAGATACTTCAACCAGAGACTATGGTGTTTTTTATGATTGTTATCACTCAAATATTGAGCGTATGACCTGTGTAGGCTAGTCAGATATCGCCAGTTCTTTGTATTTACGTTACAGTTATCAAAATAATCTATGTATGAGTTCCAATATGAATTTAATACTCGAATTGGCATGCAAAATGTTTGGTTATCCTTTCGACCTGGTGATAAGTATTTATAATTAGTCTTGAGAAAAAAACCAAAATCACCAAAAAAGGTATACTTCATATCACATATTTTACTCAATGATTTGAAGTAGTTATCAATTGTTCCTTCTGATCTGTTTTTTGAAAATTCAATAATAAATTGTTCTTTTATAGGTTCTCTATCAAGCCAAAAAATTGATTTTATTTTCAATTCAGATAAATGTTTTGAAATGACTATTAAGTTTTCAATGATTCGAATTAGAGAGCTTAACTTTGCTTTCTGGAAGTTAAACCACAGCAAGTAGACTCCAATAACTTTAATCTCATCTTTCAATGGTTTTGGAAGACCTATAAAGTTTGCTCTTCTATACCCTTCAGCTTCGCTCTTAAGGTTCTTACTTGTCCAAATATCATCAAGAAATTTAATTGGAGAATGAACATCAGTCCCTGGAATTACATTTATATTATTCAGCTTATCAATGTTTTGACTCGATAAAGCTTCTTTTATAATTGCTAAGGATGGTGACTCATCACCTTTTAAATTAACTTCTGATGGCTCCTCAATAGATGCATATAAATGCCCATTTTCTAATTTTTCCATTCTTCCGCAACTCCTTCGCTTTGAAGTCTAGACCTTGCTCTTGCTAAAATTATCGGGTCAATAAATGCTAGCATTAAGTCAATTCTCTCTACTAAATATCTATACTTTTCAGACGCATTTTTTGAACCAATATAAACTGATTTATTAAATTCCACCATATATTGAAAACTTAGTAATTGGTAAATTGCGTTCTCATCCTCTATCACTGCGCAATGAGAACAATTAACACAATTAGATAAATCAGCACACAGCTTTGGAGTTCTGCCACTTTTCTCTTGCTTACGAATGAATGCTTTCGAGGTCTTAGAGTCCCCTTCCAGATCTAAACAACCAAATCCATTTATCTGATAACCAATTGAATTTTTATCTAAAAGATTAATGTTGTAATCGCTAGCCATTTCTTGTCTAGTTTTAATATTCTTTTCAGATACGGCCGCTTCTGTTAATTGCTTTAAAGCTTGGCTAATTTTTTGTCTAGCTTCAATAGGATTACCAGAAGCATAACTTTTACGGTAAGTATCCCAACTATGTTGTGCTTTATTTAGTGTCAGAGTTGGATTTTTTAACTCATTATCGGCAAATTGTTCAACTGTCCTTCTGATTCGTCTCGTTGAAATATTCGGAATTTTAAAGCCAAGAGATATAGCTTCAATAAAAAGAGAATGAGTCTTAAATGAACTAAAGTATGGTTTTAATCTACGTATTTCATAACTTTTAGCATTTATTGAAAACAGTAATGGCTCTCCTAAATTATAGGAATATCCTTTCTTATTAAGGTATAGATAAAGTTCTTTCCTGACGGATAAAAAATTTCTATAAAATTCCATACCAGTTTTATCACCTTCTAATCCAGAAACCCCGATACTTAATCGAACAAACTTAGAAGCCCTAGCTTTGAACAGCCATTTTGATTCAATACCTTCCTCATCAAAATTGAATTCACTAGTGTCTAATTCAACTAATTGCTTTTCATTGCTCCATGTATAAAAACAAAGAAGAATGTAGGAACATTGCATAAACCAATAAACAGGATTTCTCAAAACATAATCAAAAGTAATATCAGGCTCTTTAAAACTTGCAATATTTATCGAAGAAACCTGAGAAAGAGGTATGTTCCTAAAACCTTGTTTAGACCGTTCGAAATGCTCTTCAAGCATTTTTGAAGAATCTTGATAAAGCTTAAATGTGACACTAATTATGCTCTTTAGCTCAGTGGCGGTATAAGTTCCATTCGAGTGAAGTCGGTTCCTGACCTGAAATGAAAATTTAAATTGTGATGAAATATCCCCTGTATACATTAAAAATTTATTAATAGAAGATAATTGAGACTCGCAGTGTATTTTGCCAAACTCACGAGTGTATATTTTGGATTGAAGAAAGACACAATAATCAGGTAAACAACTAGGGTCTCTTAAACAAAGTGCTTTATCTACTTGAAAATCGAAGAAATTCACTAATCCATTGAAAATAGTTCTCCTTCCTGCATTCCTATACGTTAAAAGAAATTTAGAAACCATCTTCGCATTCTCATAAAGTGAGGTTGAAAATTTTTCTTTGACCGAATCTATATACCGTTTAGAAATACTTGATGGTGAATGTTTTACGTCTGCATCCCTTCCGAAGAAACCATCTAATGACAATAAATTTAAATCTATTATTCCTCGACCATCACTAATTTCATTAGTATAAACAATAAGATCTACATCATAAGTGCTAGAACTCATCTCATTCTCCTAAAAATTGAATTATTAACCTATCCATGACAACCGCAACTTCATTAACCATCTTTTTTCTATGCGTAAACTTAATATACTTAAGAGTCGTAGACTCATTTTTATGCCCCATGTAATATCTTGTTATATCCAAACAAGCTTGTTGATTGTTCGGCTCTATTTGCATAGCAAATGTCATTATATTTGTTGCAAATGTTGCCCTTAAATCATGAGGTTTATGAATGAATACTTCTCCATAGAGATCAAGATAATCTTTTTTCATCCTAAACCAGGCACTGTAAAAAGCACTTTTCGAAAATGGCTTACCGTTAATGGTAAAAAATAAAGGAGGGGGGTTAACATTAATTTTTGAATCAGAAGAAAATACAGATTTTTTTAGTCTTTTTAAGTAACTGTTCGAAAGTTTGTAATTAATAGCTTTATCAAGCATACCTACCGTTAAAAACAGCTCTCTTTCAATGAGAAATTTTGTTTTGACACCGCTACTTGGGCCAATAATAATACCTTTAACAATTTTTTCTAATTCATTATTTGGACAGCTATTCTCATCAAATATTTGGCCAGGTAAACTTAAAACCTCACCTAATCTCAAGCCTGAATGAATCATAAGGCTAAGTAACAAAGAAAATTGAGAATCTGTTTTAGCTAATAACCCTTGAAGTTTACTCTGTGTATCTAGACTAAGTGGGTTCAGCCTGTCATCTCGTCGATTATCTACTTTAATTGCTAAATCAGAAGATTGAACCTTTCTATAACCATCAACAATACTTGTTTTGGATTTAAAAAATATACCCATTTTGACTACACTTTCTTCTTCCAACATTTCATAGAAGTTTTTAATGGTCAAAATGTAACTATTAGCTGTACTAGATTGTAAATCTTTCATTTCACAAACTCTTTCTAAAAGAAAGTATCTAAAACCGTAAGTAGGGCTTTCAGCTTTTGATTTCGGAAATGAAAATGGGTCTATAGATTGTGCAAGGAGCCATCTGACCCATAATTGAAATGCTTTTGCTGCCGAGGATAAATCTTTACTTCCATTTGAAGCTTTACTAATCAGATATAAATTTATAAATTTTCGAAGTTTAGGATCAAAGTTGCCAATAACAATAGGGATATGCACAAGATTGTGACCTCCCACCATAGAAATTCTACTTGAGGGAGTAGAAAGAATATCAACCTTACCTAACTTAATAGGAACATTTTCAAGAATGTCGATAAACATAAAGCCACCACTTTCTAATTTAATAAACTAGGGTAGCAATTCTAAGTGATCAAAAATAGGGTGGCTCCACAACCTAAACGACAATCCATACTTCCACCTAGTAGTTCAATCGAGCAATATATCTTACTCATCACTAATATAAAAACATCTAAATCAAAAAAAGTACATTAAATACATCTTTTAATTCAAATTGAGAGATTCTAATGTCATTTTACCGATGACCTCGACAAAATCAGAGGCAATAAAGCTCAAATTACAAACAACTCAAACACTAAAAAGCCCTAACTTTGTGGTTAAGGCTCTAATAAATGCTCAATATTCAAACTCAAGATTACCATTTAGTGACGATATTTATTCGACACAACGAAAAAAGCCTCATCTTTCGATGAGGCTTTCGTCTTTATGTTGGCGGAGCGGACGGGACTCGAACCCGCGACCCCCGGCGTGACAGGCCGGTATTCTAACCAACTGAACTACCGCTCCTTTAGTAAGTTGCTTGCGCAATATACTAAATTCTTTTTAAGTCTCTAACGTGTCAAAGTTAGTAGACTTGCTTTATCGTGATAAAGCTACTCTTTCGAGTAAATTAGGCGCTTGGCGATGACCTACTTTCACATGGGGAGACCCCACACTATCATCGGCGCTATTGCGTTTCACTGCTGAGTTCGGGATGGGATCAGGTGGTACCACAATGCTATTGTCACCAAGCAAATTCTTGCTTCATTTACCGCAAACGCAGTAAATAATAATTCGGAAATCTGATAACTCTTTCGAGATTTTTTGAGTTCGCACTTCATTAAGCGCTTTATATTCGTATCTAAGTTCGACTTTTCAGTCTGTAATAAATCTAGTTACCACAACTCACTCAGATAAAACTCATCTGGGTTGTATGGTTAAGCCTCACGAGTCATTAGTACAGGTTAGCTCAACGCCTCACAACGCTTACACACCCTGCCTATCAACGTCCTAGTCTCGAACGGCTCTTTAGAGAGATTAAATCTCTAGGGATGACTCATCTTAGGACTCGCTTCCCGCTTAGATGCTTTCAGCGGTTATCGATTCCGAACGTAGCTACCGGGCAATGCTATTGGCATAACAACCCGAACACCAGCGGTTCGTCCACTCCGGTCCTCTCGTACTAGGAGCAGCTTCCTTCAATCATCCAACGCCCACGGCAGATAGGGACCGAACTGTCTCACGACGTTCTGAACCCAGCTCGCGTACCACTTTAAATGGCGAACAGCCATACCCTTGGGACCGACTTCAGCCCCAGGATGTGATGAGCCGACATCGAGGTGCCAAACACCGCCGTCGATATGAACTCTTGGGCGGTATCAGCCTGTTATCCCCGGAGTACCTTTTATCCGTTGAGCGATGGCCCTTCCATACAGAACCACCGGATCACTATGACCTACTTTCGTACCTGCTCGACGTGTATGTCTCGCAGTTAAGCTGGCTTATGCCATTGCACTAACCGTACGATGTCCGACCGTACTTAGCCAACCTTCGTGCTCCTCCGTTACTCTTTGGGAGGAGACCGCCCCAGTCAAACTACCCACCAGGCACTGTCCCGAACCCCGATAAGGGGCCGCGGTTAGAACATCAAAACTACAAGGGTGGTATTTCAAGATTGACTCCACTCCATCTAGCGACGAAGTTTCAAAGTCTCCCACCTATCCTACACATGTAGGTTCAATGTTCAGTGCCAAGCTATAGTAAAGGTTCACGGGGTCTTTCCGTCTAGCCGCGGGTATACGGCATCTTCACCGCAATTTCAACTTCACTGAGTCTCGGCTGGAGACAGCGTGGCCATCATTACGCCATTCGTGCAGGTCGGAACTTACCCGACAAGGAATTTCGCTACCTTAGGACCGTTATAGTTACGGCCGCCGTTTACTTGGGCTTCGATCATGAGCTTCTCCGAAGATAACCCAATCAATTAACCTTCAAGCACCGGGCAGGCGTCATACCGTATACGTCATCTTGCGATTTTGCACAGTACTGTGTTTTTGATAAACAGTTGCAGCCACCTGGTATCTGCGACTCCCAACAGCTTAGAGAGCAAGTCTCATCACCGTCAGGAGCGTACCTTCTCCCGAAGTTACGGTACCATTTTGCCTAGTTCCTTCAGCCGAGTTCTCTCAAGCGCCTTGGTATTCTCTACCCGACCACCTGTGTCGGTTTGGGGTACGATTCCTACTAACCTGAAGCTTAGAAGATTTTCCTGGAAGCATGGCATCAACTACTTCATCACCTTAGTGACTCGTCATCAGTTCTCAGCCTTAAGTAAACCCGGATTTGCCTAAGTTTACAGCCTACAACCTTAAACGCGGACTACCAACGCCGCGCTAGCCTAGCCTTCTCCGTCTCTCCATCGCAGTTAGCAGAAGTACAGGAATATTGACCTGTTTCCCATCGACTACGCCTTTCGGCCTCGCCTTAGGGGTCGACTCACCCTGCCCCGATTAACGTTGGACAGGAACCCTTGGTCTTTCGGCGAGGGAGTTTTTCACTCCCTTTATCGTTACTCATGTCAGCATTCGCACTTCTGATACGTCCAGTGTGGGTTACCCCTTCACCTTCAACCGCTTACAGAACGCTCCTCTACCGCTTGCTAGTAAACTAGCAAACCCATAGCTTCGGTGTATTGCTTAGCCCCGTTAAATCTTCCGCGCAGGCCGACTCGACTAGTGAGCTATTACGCTTTCTTTAAATGATGGCTGCTTCTAAGCCAACATCCTAGCTGTCTAAGCCTTCCCACATCGTTTCCCACTTAGCAATAACTTTGGGACCTTAGCTGATGGTCTGGGTTGTTTCCCTTTTGACGACGGACGTTAGCACCCGCCGTCTGTCTCCCGAGTAGTACTCACTGGTATTCGGAGTTTGCAAAGGGTTGGTAAGTCGGGATGACCCCCTAGCCTTAACAGTGCTCTACCCCCAGTGGTATTCGCTCGAGGCGCTACCTAAATAGCTTTCGAGGAGAACCAGATATCTCCGAGTTTGATTGGCCTTTCACCCCCAGCCACAAGTCATCCGCTAATTTTTCAACATTAGTCGGTTCGGTCCTCCAGTTGATGTTACTCAACCTTCAACCTGCCCATGGCTAGATCACTCGGTTTCGGGTCTACGCCTTGCAACTAAACGCGCAGTTAACACTCGGTTTCCCTACGGCTCCGCTATTCGCTTAACCTCGCTACAAAACGTAAGTCGCTGACCCATTATACAAAAGGTACGCAGTCACGGTCTCAAGAACCGCTCCCACTGCTTGTACGTACACGGTTTCAGGTTCTATTTCACTCCCCTCACAGGGGTTCTTTTCGCCTTTCCCTCACGGTACTGGTTCACTATCGGTCAGTCAGGAGTATTTAGCCTTGGAGGATGGTCCCCCCATATTCAAACAGGATGTCACGTGTCCCGCCTTACTCGTTTTCATCTATGGTTAGTTTTCATGTACGGGACTATCACCCTGTACCGTTAAGCTTTCCAACTTATTCCACTAACACCCCATAGACTTAAGGGCTAATCCCCGTTCGCTCGCCGCTACTAGGGGAATCTCGGTTGATTTCTTTTCCTTCGGGTACTTAGATGTTTCAGTTCCCCGAGTTCGCCTCATACAGCTATGTATTCACTGTATGATGACCACTTATGTGGCCGGGTTTCCCCATTCGGATATCGTTAGCTCAAGTGCTTATTACTAGCTCGCCAACGCTTTTCGCAAGTTATTACGTCCTTCATCGCCTCTGACTGCCAAGGCATCCACCGTATACGCTTAGTCACTTAACCATACAACCCACATCAGTTTCATAAATGAAAACAAGTGTTGTTAAAGCGGGTAGCCTTAACAGTTATATCGTAACTAGCTGGTTTATTACATAATTTGCATCTCTTTCGAGTACACAAATTCGCCTTAGATTTTTAGAATATTCAAGACACTTAATAAAGTGTTTTGAGAACTCAATGTATTATTGAAAAAGGATTAATTTCCCAATAATACGATTTTGTAAATAACACAACGACAGACATCATCATGTTAAATACTATCAGCTTTCCAAATTGTTAAAGAACAATGCTAACCGGCTCGCGGCGCATTTCGCTCAACTTCCGAAGAAGTTAACAAGCAATCTGTGTGAACACTCAACAAACATTAAGTTAGTCGTATAGGTAAGGAGGTGATCCAGCCCCAGGTTCCCCTAGGGCTACCTTGTTACGACTTCACCCCAGTCATGAACCACACCGTGGTAAACGTCCTCCCGAAGGTTAGACTATCTACTTCTGGTGCAGCCCACTCCCATGGTGTGACGGGCGGTGTGTACAAGGCCCGGGAACGTATTCACCGTAGCATTCTGATCTACGATTACTAGCGATTCCGACTTCACGGAGTCGAGTTGCAGACTCCGATCCGGACTACGACGTACTTTGTGAGATTAGCTAGACCTTGCGGCTTTGCAACCCTCTGTATACGCCATTGTAGCACGTGTGTAGCCCTACTCGTAAGGGCCATGATGACTTGACGTCGTCCCCACCTTCCTCCGGTTTATCACCGGCAGTCTCCCTAGAGTTCCCGCCATTACGCGCTGGCAAATAAGGATAGGGGTTGCGCTCGTTGCGGGACTTAACCCAACATTTCACAACACGAGCTGACGACAGCCATGCAGCACCTGTCTCACAGTTCCCGAAGGCACCAAACCATCTCTGGTAAGTTCTGTGGATGTCAAGAGTAGGTAAGGTTCTTCGCGTTGCATCGAATTAAACCACATGCTCCACCGCTTGTGCGGGCCCCCGTCAATTCATTTGAGTTTTAACCTTGCGGCCGTACTCCCCAGGCGGTCTACTTAATGCGTTAGCTTGGGAGCCCAGTGCTCAAGGCACCAAACTCCGAGTAGACATCGTTTACGGCGTGGACTACCAGGGTATCTAATCCTGTTTGCTCCCCACGCTTTCGTACATGAGCGTCAGTCTTTGTCCAGGGGGCCGCCTTCGCCACCGGTATTCCTTCAGATCTCTACGCATTTCACCGCTACACCTGAAATTCTACCCCCCTCTACAAGACTCTAGTTCACCAGTTCTAAATGCAATTCCCAGGTTGAGCCCGGGGATTTCACATCTAGCTTAATGAACCGCCTGCGTACGCTTTACGCCCAGTAATTCCGATTAACGCTTGGACCCCTCGTATTACCGCGGCTGCTGGCACGAAGTTAGCCGGTCCTTCTTCTGTAGGTAACGTCACAGCTAACGGTTATTAACCGTTAACCTTTCCTCCCTACTGAAAGTGCTTTACAACCCTAAGGCCTTCTTCACACACGCGGCATGGCTGCATCAGGCTTTCGCCCATTGTGCAATATTCCCCACTGCTGCCTCCCGTAGGAGTCTGGGCCGTGTCTCAGTCCCAGTGTGGCTGATCATCCTCTCAGAACAGCTAGGGATCGTCGCCTTGGTGAGCCATTACCTCACCAACTAGCTAATCCCACCTAGGTTCATCCAATCGCGAAAGGCCCGAAGGTCCCCTCCTTTCCCCCGTAGGGCGTATGCGGTATTAGCAGTCGTTTCCAACTGTTATCCCCCTCGACTGGGCAGATCCCTAGGCATTACTCACCCGTCCGCCGCTCGTCACCTCAGGAGCAAGCTCCCTTGTGTTACCGCTCGACTTGCATGTGTTAGGCCTGCCGCCAGCGTTCAATCTGAGCCATGATCAAACTCTTCAATTAAAGTTTTGTTAAAGCAGTCATTCTTATAAATAAGAACGTCGCTTCGGCTCAATGAATTCTGATTTCGATTTAAAGACTCGGAAGAATCTCTAAAACGTTTGTTACATATTGCTATGAACACTCATCGTTACATTGAGTAAATAATTTTGATTGCTACATTCTTTACTAGAAAGAAGTAAGCAATTTCGATTAACTCAACACCTGTGAGTGTCCACACAGATTTCTTGTTTGATTGTTAAAGAGCGTTGGTATCAATCTTTCAGATACCGCCGTTAGACGCTAGGTCGTTGGCTTAGGGATGCGTATTCTACACTTCCCGTTGTGGGCGTCAAGTCATTTTTAACGTTAATTTAAAATGCTTTTCAACCGGTTAATTATGACGCTTTAAAAGTATCTTAATTAACGCTAACACGTTGAGCCTATTGGCCTGTCGCCGTGTCAGTGGATGCGCATTATAGGCAAATCAGGATTTCGTGCAAGGGCTTTTTTAAAGAAAAATGCCTTTTATGGTTCGCTTGCTGGGATTTTAAACTAATCAGCTAGTTTTTATGCATTTTTTGCCACAAACCCATGCTTTTTAGCTTTATACTGGGTTAATTAAACAAATTAGGGATTTTATATGTTTAGCTCAATTCGTTCTTATCAAGGTATTCATCCTCAATTGGCTGATAATGTCTATGTAGACAGTGCAGCTGTATTAGTGGGCGACATTGCATTAGACCGCGACGCCAGTATTTGGCCTATGGTTGCAGCTCGTGGTGATGTAAACATTATCCGTATAGGTAAACGCAGCAATGTACAGGATGGGTCAGTACTTCATGTTACCCGTAAGTCTCCTTCAAACCCTGATGGTAATCCACTGATCATTGGTGATGATGTCACTATTGGACATAAAGCCATGCTACACGGTTGCAAAGTAGGTAATCGAGTTTTAGTTGGCATGGGAGCAATCTTATTAGATGGCGCTATTGTTGAAGATGATGTGATTATTGGTGCAGGTTCATTAGTGCCACCAGGGAAAGTATTACAAAGTGGTTTCCTTTATGTCGGTAGTCCTTGCAAACAGGTTCGCCCTTTAACTGATAAAGAAATGGCTTTCTTGCCACAATCGGCTGATAACTATGTCAGATTGAAAAATGAATACTTAGTAGATTTGCAGACTTCTAGCTAATACTAATAACGCCCTACACTAATATAATAGAAAATATTGTAGGGTGATTTTTAGAAAGTTAATCTCGATAGGGCTTTATTCTTTCGGAGAATATCACTGTTAGCACTTTTTTATAGAAGAATGTTTCCCTGCTCATCAAACTCTTCCGCCTCTATCAGTTCTTCAGCTAGATCTTCAAAATCAAAACGCACCCTCTCAAACAAAGCGAGTACGTGTTCTTGCTGCATCTGAACAACATCAGATGCCTTATCTTGAGTTTTCTCCAGCAGTTTAGCGATAGGGATAATGCAATTAACGTTCATACCTTGCACTTGGGCAATGAATATTACTGTTTGCTGTAGCTCATCCCATTCAACTAAGTCGGTAAATATTACACTTTGATTCATCTCATTCACTCAGCTTTTTTAATATTGTTTAGAGCATTACTTCAACTGTGCTCTCAAAGTGTCATGCAATGTTTGCGTGGCTGGCATAACGCCGCGCCAGATATAAAAGCTTTGAGCAGCTTGTCCCACCAACATCCCCAAACCATCAACCACTGACTTAGCGCCATTGTTTACAGCCCATTGATTAAATAAGGTTGTGCTTGCCCCATATGACATGTCATAACAGCAAGTATTAGCGCCAATAATCTGTTTGGGAAGCTTAATCAGCTCACCCGCTAATCCTGCAGACGTTGAGTTGATGACAATATCAAATGCTTCATTTAAGTCATCAATAGATTTAGCATTAACCTTTCCATATCCAGTAGAGATTGCTTGTAAGGTTTGCGCCTTAGCATAAGTCCGATTACATATGGTGACTTCAGCCTGAGATTCTAGCAATGGTTTAAGGCAGCCCCTTGCTGCGCCACCAGCACCTATCAACAGTATTCGCTTATTTTTAATATCGCCAAAATGCTGCATGACATCGTTTACTAAGCCAATACCATCAGTATTGTCACCACGAATACGTCCATCAGATAAATAGATAAGCGTGTTAACGGCACCGGCTAGTTTTGCTAGATCACTCAACTCATCACAAGCAGCAAAAGCTTGTTCTTTAAAAGGTGCGGTGACATTGGCACCTTTACCACCAGCCTTAAAAAAAGCCATTAGGGATTGAGAAAACTGATCCACTGGTGCAAGAATCGCTTCATAACTCACATCTTGCTGGGTTTGACGAGCAAACTCCGTATGAATGAACGGAGATTTACTTTGCGCAATTGGATTACCAAATACAGCATACTTGTCAGTCATTAACTTCTCTTATTCCCTAATGATTAATTTAATACCACCAATGGCATTGGCTTATTTAGTATAAGCCTGTGGCATAGACGATTTCTGCATGTAGCGGTCACGTAATTTATCTTGGCGACTTTCCATGTTTTGCTCTTCACCATTAATCCACATTCTTTGGATTGTACTACTGTACTCAAATGGATCGCCGCTCCACAATACCATGTCTGCAGGCTTACCAACTGCAATGCGACCAGCATCAAGATTGAAAGTATCTGCAACATTAGATGTTATAGCAGCCATTGCTTCAGTATATTCCATTCCATTAGCAACAGCATTGCCTGCTGTATATCTTAAACCATATATAGCATGGGCATCACCTGGCGTAGCTAGCACAACTTTAACGCCTGCCTTAGCTAACTTACCAGCGTTATCCAGAGAATTATGTAAAGAATCAAAACTTTCAGGAAGATTGCGCATGGCATTCATTACCACCGGAATGTTAGCGCCAGCCAATTGCTTTGCTACCACTACTGCGTCAGCGGCACCAAGTAATACCAAATCCAGATTAAAGCGAGATTTTAGCTTTATAAGCTGCAATATATCGCTGGCTCTTTCGGCATAAACCACCATGGTCATATCACCACTAACCACAGCATTAAAGATCTTCTGCTCTTTAGTAGGCGGCTTTGCTTCTTCCTCTTTCTTGGCTGTATCACTCGTTTGAGTAGAATCTAATGCTGTTTGAGTTTCTTCAAGTTTATTGATCAACTGTTGCATCCCAATAATACGAGAGCCCTCATGGACTGCACCTAACTCTACTAGCACCGCTTTTTGAGTGGCAACAATACTATCCCAATCTCCCGTAAGTTCGACCTCGATAGCTTGTCCTGAAAAAATTGATTCCCCGCCTCCTGGCACGACAATATTTCGAGTAATACCGCCTTTGCGTGCAAACGCAATCGCGGTACTTTTGGGATTGAAAGCTAAGCTTGGATCGAAAGTTACATCAGCCTCTTTGGCATTAGTATCACGTGTGATTTTCTCTTGACCAACTTCAACCAAACCCAAGTAATTCATTGAGCCAATAAAACCCGGGGTTAACACACTACCTTGAGCATCAATCGTATTGTCTGCTGTTACTGTGTCAGGGTTTACGGAAATAATTTTGCCATCTTCAATAATGACTGTGGCACCATCAAGTACACCTTGTTCTGTTGATGTATAGACCTTAACGTTGGTTATTGCTGTCGTAGCGGCGAAAGAAAATGCAGGCGTCAAACTCGCAAGCATAGATACAACGACCAGTGATTTTTTAAACTTTTCCATTGTATTGCTCCTTATTGTTGACCTAGCATGAAATCACTTTTAGCGCGGTAAGCATCATCTTGACGATCAAACACTTTTGCACCATCGATAAAGACTTGTTCCGCTTGGGCATAAACACTAAACGGATTGCTGTTCCAAACGACAACATCGGCGTTTTTACCCACTTCAAGAGAACCGGTTTTATCTTCAATACCTAATGATTTAGCGGCGTTTGAGGTAATCCAACCAATCACATGCTCTTCTTTTAAATCAAAGCCATTTTGATTAGCACTGTGCATGATTTTTGCAGTTTCTTGGTTAAGACGTTGAATGGTGACGCTTGAATCAGAATGCACAATCGCACATGACTTCTTCACGGCATCGACCATAGCCACGTTCTCTACTACCATGTCGTAGGCTTCCATTTTAAAGCCCCACCAATCTGGCCACATTGCTGCGCAGTTGCCATTTTCAGCTAACAGATCAGCAATCTTATAGCCTTCAATTGCATGATGGAATGTGCCAGAGTGGTAATTAAACTCTTTGCCTAAATCCACCATCATCGCCATTTCTTCCGCTTTATAACAATGATTATGAATTAAAATATCACCCTCTATCACACCACGAAGCGTGTCTTTAGTGAGATCGCGCTCTGGTGCGGTCGGGTTTAAGCCTGCAGCATAATCTGCATCGTATTTATCCCAAGCTCGTTTATATTCAGTAGCTTCAATAAAGGCTTGTCGATAACCAGCCATATTGCCCATACGGGTCATTGGTGCTTCTTTACGCTTTCTACCATAAGCTCCTTTCGGGTTTTCACCACAGGCCATTTTCAACCCATACGGCGCTTGTGGGAACTTCATCGCTTGCATGGTCGTTGCTGGAGTATTTTTTAAGGTAACCCCGCGCCCACCAATTAAATTGGCAGAGCCAGGTAAGATTTGTAAGGTGGTAATCCCGCCTTCTCGAGCGCGATTAAAGCCGGGATCTTGCGGCCAAACACTATGTTCAGCCCAAACTTCTGCGGTGTTAGGTGACGTGACTTCATTGCCGTCACCATGAGCATCGGCACTGGGACTTGGATATACACCTAAATGAGAGTGAACATCAACAATACCAGGGGTAATCCATTTGCCTTTGGCATCAATGACGGTCACATTGTCTTGGCTTAATTGCGTACCAACCGCTTTAATTTTTCCATCAACCATCAATACATCGGCATTATCGATTCTTTTGCCTGTACCTGTTAACACCGTTGCATTAGTCAGTAGGGTCGATGTTCTTGGTAATGTTTGATAAGTACTTGGGTAGGGGTTTTTATTAATACTTACTTTGGGATCTTGTTGCTCGGATTGATTACATCCAAACAATGCAGTAGATATTGCCACTACCACAAGTGTCGGTGCCAACTTGGTCATGCCCTTTGCTCCTATTATTATTTTTGTTTGACCCGCCTAATTTATACGTGACTTATCTATAGGACAACAAAATCTTGTAGCAAAATATTAACAAATTATGTTTTTACGAACGTTGATGAGTTATACAGAAAATAAAGCCAAGGTACTGTGGGTCATTAATCGTTATAATCAAGAAAGTTATGATGAATAATACTGGTTATAGATAACAATGAATTGGCTAAAGAAACTGTTTAATAAAAGCCCTCAACAAGATGATCGTGATACAGCTCAATCGAATGCCTATGACTTGATTGGGGGAGAGAGAACAATTCGTTTAATCGCTCAGTATTTTTACCAACAAATGCGTAATCGCGAAGATACCCAAGAATTACTCGCCATTCATCGAGCACCACTGGCCGATTCAGAACAAAAACTATTCGAGTTTTTAAGTGGTTGGTTAGGCGGGCCGCAACTGTATCAGCAGAAACATGGCCACCCAGCATTGCGCGCAAGACATATGCCGTTTGATATAGACCAAACCATGGTTGATCAATGGCTAACTTGCATGGAACAAGCCATTGCTAAGGCAATAAAAAAGCCTGAACATCAACAAGTGATATTTCAGGCTGTTTCGCAACTGGCTAATAATATGCGTAATAAAGATTAGCTTTCGATCTGCCACCAATCTGTAGACTCAACAAAAACTAACTTTCTAGCTTTAACCAATCTTGCGGTTTCAGATAACGCTCGTAAAGCTCTGCCTCTTGCGAGCCTTCTTCTGGGGTAAAGCCATACTCCCAACGTACTAAAGGCGGTGATAACATAGGCATCAAAATAGATTCTGTACTGCCACCAATCTGTAGACTAAATTGCGTAGACTCAACAAAAACTAACTTTCTAACTTTAACCAATCTTGTGGTTTCAGATAACGCTCATATAACTCTGCCTCTTGCGAGCCTTCTTCAGGTGTAAAACCATACTCCCAACGTACTAAAGGCGGCATAGACATCAAAATAGACTCGGTACGTCCACCTGTTTGTAAGCCAAATAAAGTGCCACGGTCATAAACAAGATTAAACTCGACATATCGGCCACGACGATATAATTGGAACTGACGTTCGTCATCGTTATATTCAAGATCTTTGTTACGTTCAACAATTGGCGAGTAAGCACTTAAGAAACCGTTACCGACAGCTTGCATAAATTCAAAGCTCTTTTCAAAACCTGGTTCATTCAGATCATCAAAGAATAAGCCGCCAACACCACGAGTTTCATTTCGATGTGGTAAGAAGAAGTAATCATCACACCACTTTTTATATTTTGGGTATACATCATCACCAAATGGGGCGCAAATATCGGCTGAAGTTTGATGCCAAGAGACAACATCCTCTTCAAACGGATAGTAAGGGGTTAAATCAAAGCCGCCACCAAACCACCATACGGGATCAGCGCCATCTTTATGGGCGATAAAAAAGCGCACATTGGCGTGAGTAGTAGGGATAAAAGGATTTTTAGGATGGATGACCAATGATACGCCCATTGCTTCAAAACTGCGTCCGGCTAATTCTGGTCGATGCGCTGTCGCAGATGCTGGCATTGCAGCGCCCATAACATGGGAAAAGTTAACCCCTGCTTGTTCAAAAACATGACCAGCAGTCATGACTTTACTGGTACCGCCACCACCTTCTGCTCGTTCCCATGATTCAGCTTGAAATTCGGCTTTTCCATCTAATGCTTCTAAACCAGCACAAATATTCGCTTGAAGAGATAACAGGTACTGCTTTACCACTGCGGCATCAGGCATTGCCATATCAAATTCCTTATTGTTTATTTAATTACAAACTACTGCATGTTTGTTCATTGGACTAGAGTCCCTTGCGTAATATTTTTCCACTACGGGCATCAATGATTGTTGAAGGCTGACGTTGAGAGCCAAGCTCACCTGAAATAACAGCTGCAACCGTTGTGGAAAATACTTGTTGAATTTGTTCGATGGTCATTGCAGGTTCGTGCCCTGCAAGATTAGCACTACTTGAAACAATCGCTTTATTGGTCGTTTCGCACAGTGTTCTTACCACTGGGTGTGCTGAAACACGGACGGCTATGGAATCAAACTCACCACATAGTAATTGGCTAACACCAGGCTTAATTGGCATAACAAAAGTAAATGGCCCAGGCCACTTACTAAAGGCAAAGTCGAGTTGTTCTTTTGTTAGCTTGGTTTCATCAATATAAGGCCGTAACTGCTTATAATCACTGGCAACGAGGATCACGCCCTTCTGCCAAGGACGTTGTTTTATTTCAAGGAGTTTTTGAATAGCAGAAAGGTTATCAGGATCACAGCCGAGGCCGTAAACGGCTTCTGTCGGATAGGCAATGACTTCGCCTTGTTTAAACATCTCAGTGACATCTTTAGGATGTAACAACTGCATGAATGACCCTTTAATCTTCTAAATTAATGGCAAATTATACAGACAATAAAGATATGAACAAACACTGATATACGCTTGATAGCCGAAACAGACTTAAATTGGACGCTTATATTTACATGATTTTTGCGGACATTCTAAACGACTTCCAGCAGCACCTTTACGTTCAACTAAAATACCAAAATCACACTCGGGACAAGATTCATTATGCGGTGGGAAGTTAACCAAGTACTTACACTTAGGATAACTATTACAAGCGAAAAACGTTTTACCGAAACGACTGGTACGTGACTCTAAGTGACCCTTTTTGCAATGAGGACAGTTAATAATTTCGGCATTATCATCATGGTCATGTTTTTCTATATGCGTACACTCAGGATAGTGAGTACAACCGATAAAAATGCCAAAGCGACCTGACTTAACAGCCAGCTCGTTACCGCATTCAGGGCACTCTGAGCCTTCAATAACTTGAGTTTCAATTGATTCATGTTGAACCAAAGGGCGAGTAAAATCACATTTTGGGTAGTTATTACATCCCACAAATCCACCATGTTTACTATTTTTAACTGATAGCTCACAGCCACACTTAGGACAGAGTTCGAACTCTTTTTCTAAAGCATGTTCATGCACAGTAAACAATTGCGAATCGATTTTAGACATTTTACTCTCAATAAGACATATAAGGTGCCACCTTATTAGGTTGCACAATGACACGCCCAAATAACAACGGTGGCGATCAAAAAAGGAGGCATGGCCTCCTTTTTCGTTTATCTATCACAACAAATAGGCGTTCTTATGAATGCAAATGGCCATCAGGCTGCTCAAAAATAAGATCTTCCATTTGTTCATAAGCAGATTCATTGCCTGGTACATTAAATAACACCATCAATACAACCCACTTCAGATCTTCTAGAATCAAACTGGTTTCATCTAAGGCCATCACCCGTTCGATGACCATTTCACGGGTCTCCACACTGAGCACTTGAATTTGTTCAAGGAACAATATGAAGCCACGACACTCAACATCCAATTTATCCATTTCATCTTTAGTATAAATCCGAAATGAGTGTTGAGCATGATTACACAAGTATGGCTTATCGCCTTCTTGTAAATCCGCTAATCGTTCTAGCCATGATAAGGCTTTTAAAATGTCAGCTTGATGAAAGCCAGCACGGGTTAATTCTTTTGTAAGCTCATCTTCGTCAACTAATAGCTCAACTTCACTGTGAACATAGTTCTCAAAAAGGTACATGAGGATATCAAACATGGTTATCTCCTCTCTAGTCTGACGTAACCACCAGGCACTTGTGCCACCTGGCCCTGTAATTCAAGTTCAAGCATTTCAACTAACACCAGATCTATCGATTTTCCACTATGCTCGACTACGGAATCTACACTCGTAGTCTCATAACCTACACTAGCTAACAGCGCAGAAAATGGCAAACTTGTTGTATTATCTTCTATATGGTGACGATTAGCGACATCTTCAAGGTGATAGCTTGTCATTGTGGACAATTCTTCAACAACATCAGTAGCACATTCCACCAATTTAGCGCCATTTTTTAACAAATCATGACAACCTTGGTTATAACCACCAATAACAGAACCTGGTACAGCAAACACCTCTCGGTTTTGCTCCATAGCTAATCGTGCACTAATGAGCGAACCGCTTTTGCGTGTTGCTTCTACAACGATAGTGCCAAGAGACAAGCCACTTATTATACGATTACGCTTGGGGAAGTTGCCAGAATATGGGCCAATCTGGGGCCAAAACTCGCTAATAACACAACCTTGTTGCTGAATTTGATGATACAAATTGCTATGTCGTTTAGGGTAAATACAATCAACACCTGTGCCTAATACCGCGATTGTGACACCGTTATTCCCCAAGGCAGCCTTATGTGCTGCACCATCAATACCTGCAGCCATTCCACTAGTAATAGAAAATCCAAGTTCAACTAACTCAGCGGCTAAAAGATTCGCCATATTTAAGCCGCCCATAGAAGCATTGCGGCTACCGACCATGCCAATGGAAGGGAGCAATAAGGTTTCAAGTTGCCCTTTGATAAATAATACTGGCGGAGGATCGGATATTTGTTTCAATAAGGTAGGATATTCAGGGTCTGACAAAGTCACAATATGATGTTGCGGGGATTGGTTGAGCCACTCAATGGCCAAATCAACTTTATCAAAATCAATTTGGCATTGAGACAGCAGCTTTGCCGACAAGGGCAAAGACTGCTTTTCAAACTCTAGACGTTGTCGTAACTCCTCAACATCCATGTGAGTTAATAATTGTTGAATCCGAGCGGGTCCTAGCCCGGATACTGCACAAACAACTAGCCAGTCGACCAGTTTGTTACAAATTACTCGCCTCTTAAATCTGTCGTTTTAGGTGTCACTAATTTATCGTCTAGTCTTACCGGACGTTCATTAGCAATAATGATACCCATACTAGTTTTATCGAAAACTTTGAATACCATTAATTTACCTTTATAAATATCAGGCATCTTCAGTGCTTCATCATCTGAAATCGTCGCTTTCAATCTATCATAGGCGTTACGGTCAATGGTCGATACAGGCTTTCCGTCGCTATTAATGACAATGGTTTCACCATCGCGATAAATAGCAAATACATGTCCGGTTTCAATACCGTCTTGAGCACCTTTATCTAGATAAACAATATCCAACTTGCCCACTTCGCGAACATCTTTCTCGATTGCTATAACGTTTGCTATTGTAGTTTCTGGTGATGCTTTAGGGATAAAGTAAGCTGACATCAATGCTTCATCTTCCACTGGCGCAACTCTATAACCCGCTTTTGACTCACGAAGACTACTTAGCAATTCAACTTTAGAAATTTCACCTGACTCAGTAACGCGGCCACTGGCTGTCAAAATAATCTCTTGGCCAAGCACTTCGCTATTTTCTTTATCAATGAACTCACGACCTTCTAAGTACACTGCGAGTTTTTCACCGACGGGTAAATTAGCATTAATGTAAACCACATTACCAACTACATGATGTCGGGATGTACTTTCACCAGCAAGAATCATTGGTAAGCTTTCAACCCATTCAGGATCGACAATTCTATTATGTACCAAATAAGGTTGGATGAGTGAAAGGTCAATGGCCGGGATCGGTCCACCTTTGTCACTAATACGCCCCTCTGGGCCTTTCTTGATATGTTGTTTTAGCACCAAGCGCGGTTGCCCATCGATAAACACCAATGTCAGTCTATCGCCTGGATAAATAAGGTGTGGATTCGCAATCTGAGGATTAGCCCCCCATAATTTAGGCCAACGCCACGGATCCTTTAAGAAGAATGCAGAGATATCCCATAAGGTATCCCCTTTCTTAACAATGTAAGAATCAGGGTGGCCAGACTTTAATGTTAATGTATCAGCATTAATAAAAGTGGTAGTAAGTGTCAAAAACGCGAGTAAAAGTATCCGTTTCATGGTTCATTCCATGTGTTTAGCTCTTTAATTAGAGCTTTTGCTGTTATTGATAGTCAGTAAGGATTAAAATTAACCTATTGAGAATGCCAGTATAGCTAACTGGCTGAAATTTGACAGAGTTGTTAAGAGTTTATATATGCCATTACTAAAAGTTTTACGTTTCCCAGATGAAAGATTACGCACAGTAGCTAAGCCTGTCACCGATTTCGGCGAGGTTTTGCAAAAACAAATTGATAACATGATTGAAACAATGCGCGAAGAAAATGGCATTGGATTGGCTGCTACTCAGGTAGATTTCCACCAGCAGTTAATTGTGTTGGATTTACAAGATGAAGTAGAAAGACCGATTATTTTCATTAACCCTGAGATTGTCACTAAAAGTGGCGAATTCACTAATGAAGAAGGTTGCCTATCAGTTCCGGGCGTTTACGCTAAAGTTGATAGAGCTGAATTTGTTACCCTTAAAGCGCTAGATCGTGATGGTAAAGAGTTCACTGTCGAAGCTGATGAGTTATTCGCTATCTGTCTTCAACACGAAATGGATCATTTACAAGGCAAGCTATTCGTCGATTACTTGTCAAAAATGAAACGTGACCGTATCAAGAAAAAGCTTGAGAAAGAAGCCCGTTTAGAAGCAAAAGAAGCATAGGACTCCATTTGAAACCGTTAAATATTATCTTTGCTGGCACGCCAGACTTTGCCGCTTTGCATCTGCAAGCTCTTATTCACTCAGACCACAACGTGGTTGCTGTTTACTCGCAACCAGACAGACCTGCAGGTCGTGGTAAAAAGCTTCAAGCAAGTCCGGTAAAACAACTCGCTGTTGCTAACGATATTCCTGTATATCAACCACCATCATTGCGTAAAGAAGATGCTCAAGCTGAACTTGCAGCACTAGATGCCGATATTATGGTGGTTGTGGCTTACGGGTTAATCCTGCCAAAGATAGTATTAGACACGCCTAAGCTTGGTTGTATTAATGTCCACGGTTCCATTTTGCCTCGTTGGCGTGGTGCAGCACCAATCCAACGTGCACTTTGGGCTGGTGATTCTGAAACGGGCGTTACCATTATGCAAATGGATATCGGTTTAGATACCGGAGACATGTTGCTTAAAACAGCGCTTAAAATTGAAGATACCGATACTTCAGCGACGCTTTATTCCAAACTAGCCGAACAAGGGCCTCCTGCGTTAATCGAAGCACTAGAAGGGTTAAGTAACGGTACTTTGGCGGCAGAAAAACAAGATGAGTCTTTAGCTAATTATGCTGAGAAGTTATCAAAAGAAGAAGCAAAAATCGATTGGACTAAACCTGCTAAACAATTATGGCAAGAAATTCGTGCTTTTAATCCCTGGCCAGCAAGTCACTTTGAGCTCCAAGGTAATACCATCAAAGTATGGCAAGCCAGCTACAGTGATGATATTGAAGCGAGTGATGTAAATAGCACCAATACAGAACCTGGTACCGTGTTAGAAAGCAATAAGCAGGGCATAACTGTCGCCACTGGAGCTGGTCAATTGCAACTGCAAGCCATGCAACTACCTGGAAAGAAACAAATGCCTGTCGCTGATATTCTCAATTCACGCGCAGACTGGTTTGCCCAAGGGGTGAACTTTAACCCAGTCGCTAAAGAAGATAATGAGGCACAGTCATAATGAATGTTAGAGCCCTAGCAGCAAAAGCGATTTTCAATGTACTTGAAAAAGGCGTGTCGCTTTCAGTTGCCCTACCGGATCAGCAACAACATCTCGAAAATGGTAAAGATAAAGCCCTCTTAGCAGAGCTTTGTTATGGCGTAATGCGCCAACTACCACAATTAGATAAATGTGTCAGCGACTGCCTAAGCAAACCTTTTAAAAGCAAGCAGCGTATATTGCACCAATTATTATTGGTAGGTTGTTACCAACTGTATTTCACTCGAATTCCTGCACATGCAGCCATTTCAGAAACCGCAGAAGCTTGCAGACAAATGAAGTTTGATGGTTTGGTTAAAGTGGTTAATGGTGTATTGCGTACCATTCAACGTAAAGATGCAGCGCTCAATACCGATAGCGACACGCTTAAATACAATACGCCAGCATGGTTTATTAAACGCCTCAAATCGGCCTACCCAGCTCAATGGCAACAGGTTATTGAGCAAAGCCACGAACGCCCTCCTATGTGGCTGCGCAACAATCAAATATCACAAAACCGTGATCAGTACTTAGCACAGCTTGCTGAACAAGACGTTGAAGCCAGTGCCGGCGAGAGTGATGATGCGATTTTACTAGCCAGTCCAACAGATGTGATGCGATTGCCCGGTTTTGCTGAAGGCGCTTCCTCAGTACAAGATGGCGCAGCGCAATGGGCTGCGACACTATTGGCACCTGAAGGTAACGAACTCGTTCTTGATGCGTGTGCGGCTCCCGGCGGAAAGACTTGTCATTTAATTGAAAGTGCGCCGAACATCAATGTAGTAGCGGTTGATTTTGATGAAAAACGCTTAGAGCGTGTGCAACAAAATCTAGACAGATTGCAATTAAAAGCGCAAGTTATTCATGGAGATGCTGCCGATATTGATAGCTGGTGGCAAGGCGAAAAATTTGACCGTATTTTATTAGATGCTCCTTGTTCAGCAACTGGCGTTATTCGTCGTCACCCTGATATTAAATGGTTACGTAAAAATAGCGATATTGATGAACTGGCTTTACTGCAACAACAAATAATTGATCATTGTTGGAAATGGCTAAAACCCGGCGGCACGATACTTTACGCAACCTGTTCTATTTTGCCAGAAGAAAATAGCCAACAAATCGAGCAATTTTTACAAAGAACAAGCGATGCGACATTAGTCCCTATTGCACAGCAATCATCACCCGAGGATATAGGTTGGCAATTGCTACCTGGTCAAAACAATTGTGATGGCTTTTATTACGCTCGTTTAGTTAAAGCGCTTTAAGCGCTTTATAGCAGGGATATCCGCACAGCAATGAAAATTATTATTTTAGGCGCAGGACAAGTTGGTGGCACACTCGCCGAGAACCTCGTCGGTGAAAATAACGATATTACTCTTGTCGATAATGATCGAGCCCGCGTTAAGTACTTACAAGATAAGTTCGATTTACAAACGGTTATCGGCCATGGTGCGCACCCAAGTACCTTGAAAAAGGCGGGTGCCGAAGATGCTGACATGTTGATTGCGGTAACCAATAGTGATGAATGTAATATGGCAGCTTGTCATATTGCGTACAGCTTATTTGGTACCCCGACCAAAATTGCGCGTATCCGCTCTGAAGCTTACCTTGAGCAACAAGACAAATTATTCATCAATACCGAAGTAAAAAACAGTGACACCAAATTACGTGGTGGCTTTGTTATTGATGAATTAATTGCACCAGAACAACTGGTTACAGCTTATATTGAACGCTTAGTACAATATCCTGGCGCACTGCAAGTATTAGAGTTCGCCAAAGGTAAATTAAGCTTAGTAGCCATTAAAGCCTATTATGGCGGTCCATTAGTGGGTAATGCATTAGCAACGCTACGTGAACACATGCCCAATATTGATACCCGGGTCGCTGCAATTTTCCGCAAAGGTAAAGCTATCATGCCTCGCGGTACCACTATTATCGAAGCGGATGACGAAGTCTTTTTCGTCGCCGATACTCGTCACGTTCGCGCTGTTATGAGTGAAATGCAAAAGCTTGATAATTCATACCGTAATATCATGATTGCTGGTGGCGGTAACATTGGTTATGGCTTAGCAAAAAGATTACAAAAAAAGCACTCGGTTAAATTGATTGAACACAATTTAGAGCGAGCAGAAAGCCTTTCTGAAAAACTTGAAAACTGCACCGTCTTTAACGGTGATGCATCAGATCAAGAATTACTCTTAGAAGAACACATCGACCAAACAGATGTGTTTATTGCTGTTACTAATGATGACGAAGCCAACATTATGTCGGCATTGCTTGCAAAAAGAATGGGCGCCAAGAAAGTGATGGTGCTGATTCAACGTGAAGCCTATGTCGATATTGTTCAAGAAGCCAATATTGATATCGCCATTTCGCCACAGCAAACCACCATTTCAGCATTGTTAACCCATATTCGCCAAGGCGATATCTGTAATGTTTATTCATTACGTCGTGGGGCGGCTGAAGCGATTGAAGCGATTGCTCATGGAAGTTCTTCGACCTCGAAAGTGGTTGGCAAGAAAATTAGTGATATCAAGTTACCACCTGGCACAACCATTGGTGCCATTGTCAGAAATGACGAAGTTATTATGGGACACGACAAAACAGTCATCGAAGAAGGAGATCATGTGATTCTATTCTTGGTAAATAAAAAGTTCATTGGCGATGTAGAAAAGTTGTTCCAACCGAGCGCGTTTTTCTTCTAATCCTCATATGCTTAATTTAAAGCAGCTGTTATTTGTCGTTGGCATCTTTTTGTCAATTCTCACAGGCTTCATGCTTGTGCCAATGGCTTTTGCGCTGTTTTATCAAGAAGAAACTATTGGCGACTTTATGATGTCCGGGTTATTTAGTGGCTTAGTCGCCATTCTATGTATCCAAGCCGGCCACAGTAAAAACGTCAGCCTTAATACCCGCGATATGTTCTTTTTAACCAGCATTACTTGGTTAATTGTCAGCTTATTTGCCGCCCTGCCTTTCACCCTTTATCACGGCATCGATTACACTGATGCATTCTTTGAAACCATGTCTGGCATTACGACCACAGGTTCAACTGTCCTTTCTGGTTTAGATGACATGGACCACAGCATATTAATCTGGCGTTCGTTATTACAGTGGTTAGGTGGTATTGGCTTTATTGTTATGGCTGTAGCTATTCTGCCTTTTCTCAATGTCGGTGGTATGAGACTGTTTCGCACCGAGTCATCAGACTGGAGTGATAAAACAACTCCTAGAACTCAACACATGGCCAAATATTTATTTGAGGTCTATGTTGCTCTCACCGTGTTATGTGGCCTTGCCTATCACCTTTCAGGAATGCATTGGTTTGAAGCCATCAACCATGCTATGACCACTATTTCAACGGGCGGTTACTCTACGTCAGACAGTTCTATGTCAGCTTTTACACCTGCTGCCCATTGGGTTGGTATCGTCTTTATGGCAGCTGGTGGATTACCACTATTAATGTTTGTTCAAAGTATTCAACAAAAAAACATACAGGTTTGGAATGATGAGCAAGTAAAAGGCTTTATCAAATTCATTATTTTTGTTTCAGTAAGCCTTGGGATCTGGTTATGGCTCAAGTCAGATATGGCCTTTTTAGATGCGATTCGCCTATCTAGCTTTAATGTCATTTCGGTGGTCACTACCACAGGCTATGGATTAACGGATTATCAAGCTTGGGGCGCTTTCGCGAGTTTGAGCTTCTTATTTTTAATGTTTGTAGGCAGTTGCTCTGGCTCAACTTCTGGCGGGATTAAAATATTTCGATTTCAAATTTCTCTGAAAGTCATGCATCAGCAATTGACTCAGCAAATTCACCCACAGGCTATGGTGAGCAAGCGTTATAATAATCGCATCATTGATGATGGCATTATTCGCTCAATAATGGCCTTCATCATGCTATTTCTTATTGTGATTTTATTACTCGCTGTGACCTTAGTATTAACAGGGCTAGATCCTGTTACCAGTATTACTGGCGCTATCACCGCAGTCACAAATGTAGGGCCAGGACTTGGGCCGATTATTGGTCCAGCAGGAAACTTCTCAAGCTTACCGGATACAGCAAAGTGGGCATTAGCATTTGGGATGCTACTAGGACGATTAGAGATCATAACTGTCGCAGTACTGTTCGCTCCAAGATTCTGGAAGTACTAACTTTGAGATACTCGTTTTGAAGTATTAGCTTTAAAAAGTACTGGGGCGGGGAATATTTAGATAGGCAAGTGTTAGCATTGAAAATGATAGTTCTTCGAAAGCATCATTAATATTTGCTTTCGAAGACACAAGTGATAGCAGATTACTTAGCTACTGGCAGCTCAGTCAGACTCGCAATATGATCAGCATATACTTTCACATCATCCCAATCAGTGTAATCAATAACACTCTTAGGATCTGTTGGACCATCTGTCATTTTCATAATAAAGCGAATGGCTAAGCTGTCATACCAAGTCCAAGAAGGATAATTAACCTTACCAGGAATGATCTTTACATCCTTTGGTTTCCAAGGTGAAAGTTCAAGAAACTTCTGCAAGTATTTATTATTTTCAGGAATGCGTTTTTCAGGCTTACGAGCAACAACGTTGACACAGAAAAAGCTATTTGGCTTACTGCTAAGTTGCTGCTGATAGCGGGTCACAAATTCAAAAACTGACTTATGGTAAGAACCATATAAAACACATGCACCTAATGCGACAGCGTCATAGCTATCCCAGTCAATGTCGGCATGATTATTATCAAGAATATTTACTACATCACATTGATGACCACTGTGAACAATTTGTTCAGCAATAGCACGACTGATCTGCGCGGTATGTCCGCCTCTTGAATAATAAATAACTAATGTTTTGGCCATTTCAATACCGATTGTAGCTCGAATTAACAGTCATTGTGGCAAAAAAACCTACGACAATCGTGTTCTTTGATCACAAATTAGAAATGACTCATATAATTCAATGATAAAATTGAGATCTGAGTAAGCCAGCAGTATGATGAAATAGAGTTTTAAGTCTTAATAGGTAAATAGATGTCTGAAAATATTGATGTAGAATCGATGCTAGGTAATGCTGAAATGGCTGCAAAGTGGCTAAAAGCCATTGCGAATCCATATCGATTAATGATTTTATGTTTGCTACTTGAAAAAGAGCGCAGCGTAACTGAGTTGAATGAAACGGTTCCATTGAGTCAATCCGCATTATCTCAGCACCTTGCTGTGATACGCGCTCAAGACTTGGTAAATACCCGAAAAAGCTCACAAAACGTTTATTACACGTTAAAAAATGCAGAAGTGACCGAGGTAATTTCTATTCTGCATCGTTTGTATTGTGCTGACTAGCATTCTGAAGCTGACTTTATTCGATGTCTATATTCATTAACTCTATTATTGGTTAACTATATTTGACTAAAATCGTTGGCAAATTCATCGACTCTATCCCAGTCGGTAAATTCATAAGTTCCAGTGATATCTGTCGGGCCTTTAGTCATCCACATAATAAAGCGGATCATGACCCGATCTAGGGTACGGTATTTAGGGTAATCAATCTTCCCTGCAAATACGCCTAATAAGTTAGGCTGCCATTGAGATAATTGCAAAAACTTTTGCATATACGGATTGGTTTCTGGGGTATTTTTAAGGGGCTTTCGAGCGACCACATTAACAGTAAAAAATGCACTCTTCATCGAGGATAATACTGTCATATTCTCTTTTATAAATTTATATAACTCAGGGCGGTGTTTGCCATAACGAATGCTGGCACCAATGAGTACTTTATCAAAGTCAGTGAGTGGTAGCGACTTCGCTTCAACTATAGAAACCAAAGTAACAAGTTCCCCAGACTCTTCTAGCGCAAGCTTAAGCTTGTTGCAAATAGACAAAGTTTGGCCATCTACTGTTGAATATATCATGATGCTTTTAAGCATTAATCTTCCTTTGATTTTATTCACTCATCAGCATGCTATGAGAACTCAAGGCTCACTAGAATTAACGAATGAGTTAGTTTTTCCAAAACGTTGGCGTAAATAGAACTAACAAGGTAAACACTTCTAAGCGACCAAATAGCATGGCTAATACCAACACCCATTTAGCACCGTCTGTGATGCTAGCATAATTGCTGGCGACATCACCCAGTCCTGGACCAAGGTTATTAATGCTTGCCGCAGTGGCACTAAAGGCCGTTATCGCATCCATTTCCATCGCCATTAATAACACCATACAAACCACAAACACTAGTGCATAAGCCGAGAAAAACCCCCACACAGCATCAATGACACGGTCAGGTAAAGCAGACTTACCTATTCGAATAGAATACATGGCCTTAGGATGGATCAATCGTTTCATTTCACGTGAGCCCTGCAGCAGTAATAACACAAAACGAATCACTTTCATGCCGCCACCCGTAGAACCTGCGCAGCCACCAATGAAACTTGAAAAAATCAGTAATATAGGTAAAAACAACGGCCATGAATGGAAGCTTTCAGTACCAAAACCTGCTGTTGTTGAAATCGATACCACTTGGAAAAAGGCATAGTCCAAGGTTTGCTCAGGCGAGTCATACAAGCCGGCATTATATAAAGTAGCGAAACAAATAGCCGTTAATGCCACCTGAATACCAATTAAGGCTTTAAATTCAGCATCACGAAAATAGACTTTAAAGTTAATACCACGCCAACTAAACGCCGCGAAATGGAGACTAAAATTAACCGCGGCTATAAGTAAGAATACCGCACAAATAACATTGATTAACGGGCTATCAAAATAACCAATACTGGCATCATGAGTAGAGAAGCCGCCAATGGCAATAGTCGAGAAAGAATGACAAATGGCGTCAAAGGCATTCATCCCTGCGGCATAAAATGCAGTTGCACAGGCCACAGTCAACAATAGATAAATATACCAAAGCGCCTTAGCCGTTTCGGCTATTCGGGGTTTCATCTTACTGTCTTTAACTGGCCCAGGGATTTCAGCCTTATAAAGTTGCATCCCACCAATACCTAGCAAGGGTAAAATGGCTACCGCTAGAACAATGATCCCCATTCCGCCCATCCACTGGAGTAGATGGCGATAAAACAATATTGCTTTGGGTAAATCATCTAGGCCAACAATCACTGTTGCCCCGGTGGTGGTTAATGCTGAAAAGGATTCGAAGAAACTATCAGTCCAACTTAAGTCGGGTGCGGTTGAAAAAATGAATGGCAGCGCACCAATAGAGCCCAGTACAGTCCAAAACATGACAACAATGAGGAAACCTTCGCGGGTACGCAACTCGCCTTTTTGATGACGGTTAGGATACCAAAGCAAAAAGCCTAAAAATAAGCTGACACAAAACGCCTGAATAAATGCCGTACCACCACCATCTTTATAAAAAATGGCAACTAATGCAGGTGGCAACATAGTGATCGAAAATAATCCCATCAGTAGGCCAGTGATTCTAATTATTGTTTTATATTGCACTGTTTATATTTCGCATAGGTTTTAGATTGCACTGACGTTAAATGGCACGAATGCTATAGATCTCATCCAGTAACAACATCATCAAAAATGCGTTATTAACAAATGAGCTTTAAATAGTTATGAGTTTGTATTTTGGCACACTTTGTTAACGCATCAAACGTTAAACTTTGCCTTAAGTTGACCTTGGGTTTGGCTCGCAAGTTCTCGATTAAAATCATCGTGGAAAGCTTTCGCTATTTCAAACTCTATTTGGATAACATCTGTAAATACTTTATTGATGATCACTCCATCAAATTTATTTATCCAATGTTCAATATCATTGAGCTGAGCATAACTGCATTCAAGCTGAGTAGAATAGCGAATATATTTGGTTTTAGTTTCAAGCTCCATTAATCCAGACTTTATACCTGAAGAATAAGCGCGAACTAAACCACCCACTCCTAGCTTAGTGCCGCCGAAATAGCGCACCACAATCGCGGCAATTTCGCCGATATTAGCCCCTTGTAAAGTCGCTAGCATCGGCCGACCAGCACTTCCTGCAGGTTCACCATCATCACTGCTACCAATAGCAATACTATTTTGAGGATCGGACGCCACAAAAGCATAACAATAATGGTTAGCGCCTGGGTATTCTGCCTTTATGTTAGTAAGCGCACACTTCAGCTGTGTTTCACTACTGCAATGAAAAAGCACAGTCGTAAAACGACTATGCTTAATTTCTTCTTCAATCGTTAGTGTTTGATTGGGTATTTCATATTGTTCAGTCAATGAGGCCTAATTCTCGAGTCATGTTTTCATTTCTATCTTGGTGAACAATAACATTATCTTCGATTCGAATACCGCCGAAAGGTCTTAATTCATCTACCTTATCCCAGTTTATTTGTGACTGTCTGTTATCAGCTTTAAGTCCAGCCAATAATGAATCAATAATATAAATACCAGGTTCAATGGTAAAAACTTGATTCGCCGCTATTTCACGGGTGCAACGTAAAAATGGGTGCCCATCAGGTGTTGGGATATGAGTACCACGTTCATCTCGAGAAAAACCGCCCATATCGTGTACTTGTAAACCCAACATGTGACCTAAACCATGAGGGAAGAACACACTGGTAATGCCCTGTTCCACAAGCCCTTGCGCATCACCGGTCACCAAGTTGAAATCCAGCATTAAATTAGCCAATTTGGCATGACAACTTAAATGTAAATCAGTGTATTTAACACCAGGCTTCATCATATCGATGAGTGACAGTTGCAACTTGTTCATTTCAACAATCAGTTCATAGAAGACATTTTTTTCAAATGAATACGTACGCGTAATGTCTGATGCATAACCATTATAGTTTGCCCCAGCATCGATCAAGAAAGATAAACGCGGTGACGGGATTTGATGCTCTAACGCAGTGTAATGCAAAATGGCGGCATTTTGATTAAGCGCAACAATATTGCCATAAGGTACTTCGTTTTCAGTTTGCCCTATCGCGGATAAATATTGCTGCTGGATTTCAAACTCGCTACCACCGTTATAAAAAGCATTTTTAGCCGCTAAATGGCCTTTTACGGCAGTTTGATTAGCGCGGCGTAAACACTCAAGTTCATACAGCGTTTTGTCAGCACGATGATAATGTAGGTAATTCATTACCGACTCTGGATTTCTTCGACTAATACCTAATACTTCGGCAACATCAATATGTTCACCTATATAAGCCCAGTCAGTTAAATTAGAGGGTAATAACTCAGCAACTTGGTCTGCTTTGGTGAGTAATTTAATCTCAAAGTGTTCAGCCCAAAAATCATTCGGCTCATCACTGACTTTGTGCCAGAAATCAACTGGTCGATAAAAAATGAGTTGCGGCTTATCAATACCATTCGCGACAACCCAACAGTTTGGGTTATCAAGTACAGGTAACCAGGCTTTAAACTGCGGGTTTACTTTAAATGGGTAACTTAAATCATCAAGGAATTGACGATGAGCCTGCCCAGAATGAATCACCAGCCCTGCAAGTTGTTCACGCTGAGTAATCTCGGCAACACGACGATTTAATTCTGTAATGTGTGCATGATAAAAATTAGCAAGCTGATCCATTTTCAGTCCCTATGATGATTTTTTTGTTATGAAAGAACCTGTGAAGTGTATCACAAAGGGCAAAATTGACTCTACCAGCTAAATATTTAAACGGACGTTTAAATTGGGTGTTGTAATTTATTTCATTTCGTCGCACACTGTTTGGTAACTGGTCAAATGATGGCCGTCGCTGCTGTGAAACAGAGCTAGATAACAACACAGTAATTGTGATGTAGAAGTCGCTTTTAGCAAAAAGGAAGCAAGCAATGATCTACCAAAGTCCTACGATTCAAGTTGAGTTATTAGAGGATAATATTGCCAAGCTGTGCTTTAACGCACCAGGCTCGGTAAACAAATTCGATAAAGAAACTCTTTCTTCATTAGATGCTGCACTAGAAAGCATTAAACAAAACACCAATATCCAAGGCCTACTTGTTACCTCAGGTAAAAGTACCTTTATTGTTGGCGCTGATATTACAGAATTTTTAGGTTTGTTTGAAAAAGATGATGCCACCTTATTATCTTGGGTCGAAGAAGCCAGCGCAGTATTTGATAAACTTGAAGACCTACCATTCCCTACTGCATCAGCAGTAAACGGGTTTGCATTGGGTGGCGGTTGTGAAGCAATCCTTGCTACTGATTTACGTATAGCAGACACCAATGCACGTATCGGCTTACCAGAAACAAAGCTTGGTTTAATTCCAGGTTTTGGCGGTACTGTTCGTTTACCTCGTATTATTGGTGCAGATAACGCACTTGAGTGGATTACCACAGGTAAAGATCAACGCCCTGAAGCAGCTTTAAAAGTCGGCGCTATTGATGCGGTTGTTGCTCCAGAAAACTTAGAAGCTGCTGCACTGCAAATGCTAAAAGATGCCATTGCAGAAAAGTTAGATTGGCAAGCTCGTCGTGCACGCAAGCTTAATCCGCTTACATTGCCAAAGCTTGAAGCTATGATGTCATTCGCAACAGCGAAAGGCATGGTCTATAAAGTAGCAGGTAAACATTACCCTGCACCGATGATGGCTGTTAGCGTGATCGAACAAGCTGCGACACTTGGTCGAACTGAAGCACTTAAAGTTGAAAACAAAGCTTTCATCAAACTAGCTAAAACTGAAGTTGCCACGGCATTAATTGGCATTTTCTTAAACGACCAGTTTGTTAAAGGAAAAGCTAAGAAAGCCGGTAAATTGGCTAGGAAAGTGGAAACAGCAGCTGTACTCGGCGCTGGCATCATGGGCGGCGGTATCGCTTACCAAAGTGCAAGTAAAGGTACACCGATTGTCATGAAAGACATTGCTCAACCTGCATTAGATTTAGGTCTTGGCGAAGCCGCTAAATTATTGACCGCGCAAGTTAAGCGTGGACGCTCTACTCCAGCTAAAATGGCTGCAGTTTTAAACAACATCACTCCAGCGTTAGATTATGCACCAATTAAAGATGCTGACGTTATCGTTGAAGCTGTAGTTGAGCACCCTAAAGTTAAAGCATCAGTTTTAGCTGAAGTTGAGAATTATGTTGCAGATGATGCCATCATCGCATCAAACACATCGACAATCTCAATCAACTTATTAGCGAAGAGCATGAAGAAACCTGAACGTTTCTGTGGCATGCACTTCTTTAACCCTGTACATAAAATGCCATTAGTTGAAGTCATTCGTGGCGAAAACAGTTCAGAAGAAACCATTGCTTCTGTTGTGGCATATGCCAGCAAAATGGGCAAAACCCCAATCGTTGTTAATGATTGTCCAGGCTTCTTTGTTAACCGCGTATTGTTCCCTTACTTTGCAGGTTTCAGTGGTTTACTTGCTGACGGTGCTGATTTTGCCAAAGTCGATAAGGTAATGGAAAAACAATTCGGTTGGCCAATGGGCCCAGCATACTTACTTGACGTTGTTGGTCTAGATACAGGCCATCACGCACAAGCTGTTATGGCTGAAGGTTTCCCAGACCGCATGGGTAAGAATGGCAAAGATGCTATCGACATCATGTTTGAAAGCGAACGCTTTGGTCAAAAGAATACCAAAGGTTTCTACTCTTACTCTGTTGACCGTCGCGGTAAGCCAAAGAAAGATTTAGATCCAACAAGCTATGAATTGTTAGGTAAAGAATTTGGTGAGCTAAAAGAATTCGAAGCTGATGAAGTTATCGCTCGTTGTATGATCCCGATGATTATTGAAACGGTTCGTTGTTTAGAAGAAGGCATTATTGCTTCTCCTGCTGAAGGCGATATGGGTCTGGTTTACGGTATTGGTTTCCCACCATTTAGAGGCGGCGTATTCCGTTATCTAGATACAATGGGTGTTGCTAACTTTGTTGCACTTGCTGACAAGTTTGCTCACTTAGGTGGTTTATATCAAGTGACTGATGCAATGCGTGAGCTTGCAGCCAATAACGGTACTTACTACCCAGCCTAATTAGCAGTAAAGGAATAACATCATGAAAAACGCTGTAATCGTCGACTGCATTCGTACTCCGATGGGCCGCTCTAAGGCTGGAGTATTTAGAAATGTACGTGCAGAAACTTTATCTGCAGAACTAATGAAATCATTACTATCACGTAACCCAAAGCTAAATCCAAATGACATTGAAGATGTTATCTGGGGTTGTGTGCAACAAACACTTGAGCAAGGTTTCAATATTGCTCGTAATGCTGCACTACTTGCTGGTATTCCAAAATCAGCTGGTGCTGTAACGGTTAACCGCTTATGTGGTTCATCAATGGATGCACTACATCAAGCTACTCGCGCTATTATGACTGGCCAAGGCGATACGTTTATCGTTGGCGGTGTTGAGCACATGGGTCATGTACCAATGAACCACGGTGTAGACTTCCACCCAGGTCTTGCAACAAACGTAGCAAAAGCGTCAGGCATGATGGGCTTAACGGCTGAAATGCTGGGTAAAATGCACGGTATTACTCGTGAACAACAAGATGCTTTCGCTGTACGTTCTCATCAACGTGCCCACGCAGCTACTGTTGAAGGTCGCTTTGATAACGAAATTGTAGCTATCGAAGGCCATGATGCCAATGGCGCACTGATTAAAGTGACTCACGATGAAGTTATCCGTCCAGAAACCTCTTTAGAGTCTTTATCTGGTTTACGTCCAGCATTTGATCCTGCTAACGGAACAGTGACTGCAGGTACCTCTTCAGCACTCTCTGATGGCGCTTCTGCAATGTTAGTCATGGAAGAAGAAAAAGCTAAAGCATTAGGTTTACCTATTCGTGCTCGTATCCGTTCTATGGCGGTTGCTGGTTGTGATGCGGCAATTATGGGTTATGGTCCAGTTCCTGCCACGAAGAAAGCCTTAGCTCGCGCTGGATTAAATATAGATGATATGGACGTGATTGAATTGAATGAAGCATTCGCAGCTCAATCATTACCTTGTGTTAAAGATCTAGGTTTAACCGATGTCGTTGACGAAAAAGTTAACTTGAATGGTGGCGCGATTGCATTAGGTCATCCATTAGGTTGTTCAGGTACCCGTATCTCAACAACACTGATTAACTTGATGGAAGCAAAAGATGCTAAGTATGGCTTAGCCACTATGTGTATTGGTTTAGGCCAAGGCATTGCAACTATCTTTGAGCGCGTTGATAGCTAAATCTAATTTACTATCACAGCTACATTAGTAGAATCTAAATAAAAACCGAGCTATCTAGCTCGGTTTTTTTATCCCTGCTTTAAAGGAATGTTTCACGTGGAACATCTAATATCAATAGCGAATACATCACGCTTTACTAATAAAGCCTACATCAGTATTGCATCAAAGATTAACCAGAGTAAAATTAGCGAAATTGTTGAGTAAGAAGAATTGATATGACTAAAGATTTTACTGCCGCAGACCACCACTTAGATGCGCTTGGTTTACGCTGTCCAGAACCAGTAATGATGATCCGTAAAACCGTGCGTAAAATGGCAGAAGGTGAAAGCCTATTAATTACTGCTGATGACCCGGCAACAACCCGTGATATCCCAAGCTTTTGTGAATTTATGGATCATACTCTTATTGCCAGTGATACCACCAAAACACCCTATCAATATTTGATTAAAAAAGGACTGTAATCATGATTTCGTTACGTGCAATTGCCTATAAGACCGCTAAAAAAGGGCTAATGAAGCCAGTATTCTGTGCCAACGTAACGTTATTAAAAGGTGTTGAAAACGATATTTTTGGTCGTCCAGGTAAACGCCAAGTAACAGTAATGACTGAGCTACAATGGAAATTAGCCTGTAATGAAATCAGCGCTGACTTAGACTGGTTAACTCGAAGAGCGAATATCTTAATTGATGATTATCAATTTAGTGCTGCAGATGTAGGTAAAGTAATTACAATCGGTAATGATGTCAGCTTACTCATTACCGGTGAAACAGACCCTTGCAAGAAAATGGAAATATCACATCCAGGTCTTGAACAGGCATTAACCCCTGATTGGCGCGGCGGCGTCACTTGCAAAGTACTCAGTGAAGGCCTTATCCAAATAGAGGATCTGGTCACTATTTCAAATAAATAGTTATTTTCAAAAATTAAATGTGGCTTACCTTTATTATTAATATGTGAGTCACTATTAATCTCGCTTTCGTACACATTACTCCGAAGTCAGTAAACCTCTCTTTCTACATAGGCACATTCATACATTATCATTCCTCATTGTCATCATTTGAAACAGAATATCTATTTCGTTATTGGCTAAAGTATGCGATAAATATTATCAGTTTTATAACTCGTAAATAACACTGATTAATAAAAAGTGTAACGCGACCAATAACGATAATGACAAAATGGACTGTGCATGTTTACTTCAAAAATAAAACCTCTCTACACCGCTATAGCACTTAGCCTAGCAAGTGTTTCACTTGCAGCTAATGCATCTGATGATGCGTCTAAAGAAACTGAAAAATGGCAAGTTAACGCGCCTGCGAATGCGCCACTAGAAAAACTCTCTATTGATGTCACTGAAGGCACATGGATGAACGTTAGTGTTTCACCAAATGGCGAACATATTATTTTCGATTTACTTGGTGATATATACCAAATACCAATGAAAGGTGGTGATGCCAAAAAACTCGCGTCAGGTATCGCTTGGCAAATGCAGCCGGTCTATAGCCCTGATGGAAAGTATATCGCCTTCACATCAGATGAAGATGGTGGTGATAATATTTGGGTGATGGATGCTGATGGTTCTAACCCTCATCCAGTCACTAGCGAAACCTTCCGTTTGCTCAATAGCCCAGCTTGGAGCCCTGATTCGCAATACCTGGTGGCTCGTAAGCATTTTACTGGTAGCCGTAGTTTAGGCGCTGGTGAAGTTTGGATGTATCACGTTGCAGGTGGTGATGGCGTAAAATTAACAGAGCGACCTAATGAACAAAAAGATCTAGGTGAACCAGCTTATTCACCCGATGGACGCTACATCTATTTCAGTCAAGATTCGACACCGGGTAAGACATTTCATTACTCAAAAGATTCAGTAAAAGGTATTTATAAAATTAAACGCTACGATACACAAACTGGTGATATTGAAGTATTAATTGAAGGTACGGGTGGTGCAATTCGTCCTACGCCTAGCCCTGATGGCACTAAGTTAGCCTATATTAAGCGTGATGGTTTCCAATCTTCATTGTACTTACTGGATTTAAAGTCTGGTTCACAAACGAAACTCTACGGCGATTTAGATCGTGATATGCAAGAAACCTGGGCTATTCATGGTGTATATCCAACCATGTCTTGGACACAAGATAATGAAGAAATCGTTTTTTGGGCCAAAGGTAAAATTAATAAATTAACCCTTGAAGACAAGTCAGTTGAGAATATTCCTTTCAGCGTTAAAACTGAATTGGATGTTCAGCCTTCAGTTAGATTTACACAAAATCTAGATAAAGATATTTTTGATGTAAAAATGCTACGTATGGCTCAGGTTTCACCAAATGGTGAAAAAGTTGTTTTTGAAGCCTTAGGTAAACTTTGGGTTCGAGATATTGAAGATGGCAAACAAAAACGACTAACTCGTCTTGATGATGATATTAATGAGCTATTCCCACAATGGTCTCGGGATGGTAAAAATATCGTCTTTACTACTTGGAATGATCAAGACCAAGGTACTGTAAGTATCGTCAGCGGCAAAGGTGGACGCAGTAAAACATTAACTACTGAACCCGGTAAGTATGTCGAGCCGACCTTCTCTCCTAATGGTAAAACAGTCGTCTACCGTAAAGCAAAAGGCGGTTATGTCACCCCAAGAACTTGGTCACAAGAACCAGGCTTATACAAAGTTGATTTGAAGAGTAAGAGTAACGCCAAGGTTTCTGCTTCTGGTTATCAACCCCAGTTTGGTGCGGACTCATCGCGGGTATTCTTTATGGATCACGGTGAAACTCCAGAGTTATCATCAATAAGCTTGGACGGTTTTGAAAAGCGTACTCATTATACCAGCGAACATGCGACAGAGTTTAGAGTCTCACCTGATGGCGAACAACTGGCTTTTGCAGAAAGATTTAGAGTTTATGTCACCCCTTTTGCTAAACACGGTGAAACAATTAAAATCAGCCCAAAAGCTAAAAACTTACCGGTAACTCAACTAAGTACTCATGCCGGTGAGAGCATTAGCTGGAATAGTAACAATGAAGAACTGTACTGGACTTTAGGTCCTGATCTTTATCAAGCCAAAGTAGACACTAGTTACGGTGAAGCAAATGAAGCAGCTAAACCACAAATAACATCCATTGGTTTCACTAAAAAAGCAGATGTTCCACGTGGAACAGTGGCGTTTGTTGGTGGTAAAATTATTACCATGGAAAATGATAAAGTTATCGATAATGGTGTTGTCATCGTCAAAGATAATAAAATTGTCAGTGTTGGTGATGCAAGCTTAGAAATCCCAAGTGATGCACAAGTTATCGATATTAAAGGTAAAACATTAATGCCTGGCTTATTTGATGCCCATGCTCATGGTAGTCAGGCTGATAGTGAGATAATACCTCAGCAAAACTGGCAGCTATATTCTGGCTTGTCATTAGGTGTTACCGCAATACATGACCCATCAAATGACACCACTGAAATTTTTGCAGCATCAGAACAACAGAAAGCAGGTAATATTGTTGGTCCGCGTATATTCTCAACCGGAACTATTTTATACGGCGCTAATGCACCGGGATATACTTCTCATGTTGATTCACTAGATGATGCAAAGTTTCATTTAGAACGCCTTAAAAAAGTAGGTGCTTTCAGTGTTAAAAGTTATAACCAACCACGTCGTAATCAACGTCAACAAGTGATTCAAGCAGCACGTGAATTGGAAATGATGGTGGTTCCTGAAGGCGGCAGTTTACTGCAACATAACTTGTCGATGATTGCTGATGGACATACAACCATCGAACATTCTTTACCTGCTGGGTCTATCTATAGTGATATCAAACAATTCTGGAGCCAGACCAAAGTTGGTTATACTCCAACACTGGTTGTCGCTTATGGCGGTATCTCGGGTGAGCATTATTGGTACGATAAAACTGACGTATGGGCACATCCTCGTCTATCTATGTACGTCCCTTCAGATATTCTCAATGCGCGCTCAATGAGAAGAACGACTGCACCGGATGAACATTACAATCACTTCAATGTGGCACGGGTTGCCAATGAGCTAAATGATATTGGCATCAAACCCAATATTGGAGCTCATGGTCAACGTGAAGGTTTAGCAGCACATTGGGAAATGTGGATGTTTGCCCAAGGTGGCATGAGTAATATGGATGTGCTTAAAACAGCAACCATAAATCCAGCGACAACTTTTGGCATGGACCATCAACTAGGATCAATTAAAGCCGGCAAATTAGCTGATATTATTGTTATCGATGGTGACCCATTAACTGATATTCGAGTAACTGATAAAATTACTTATACCATGGTCAATGGTAAGTTGTTTAATTCAGAAACCATGAACCAACTTAATAGCGAAGAAATTAAGCGAAAACCATTCTTCTTTGAAAAGATAAAATAACTACAAACTAAGAAAATTTGTTAAGTTTTACTACAAAGTAAGCTAGATAATAAAAAGGGATGTTCCACGTGGAACATCCCTTTTTTAATTTTTGGAATAATTTACTTTCCATAACAAAAACAATCCGTTGTATGGTCATTAATCATCCCAACGGCTTGCATGAATGCATAACAAATTGTCGGGCCAACAAAATTAAACCCAAGCTTTTTAAGTGCTTTAGACATGGCTTCTGATGCTGCTGTTTGTGCTGGTAAATCACCCTTGCTAGAAAAATGATTTACTACAGGCTTACCGCCGACAAAATCCCAAAGAAATACGGAAAAATCATTCCCCTGCTCAACAAAGGCTAGATAGGCTTTGGCATTACGAATGATAGAATTGACCTTCAAACGATTCCTGACTATACCCGGGTTTAATAGTAATTCTTCTACTTTAGCGTCATCGAATGTAGCGATTATCTTAGGATCAAAATCAGCGAACAAAGCTTGGTAATTATGTTGTTTCTTTAAAATGGTAATCCAGGATAAACCTGCCTGTTGGCCATCCAAGCAAAGCTTTTCGAATAACTCTATAGGATCATAAACAGGTCGCCCCCAAACGTTGTCATGATAATCTTGATATATTGGGTCATCACTTACCCAGCCACAGCGTTTATAAACCATTTGATCAGTCCATTAAATTTTTTAATCTCTACGTTAAAAAATAACCTACATAAGCCTTTATCTACAAGGTATAATCAAAACAATTTTCCTATTTAGCCTAACCAGTAGATAAGCGGACATGACGACGAAACACGACGTAAAAACATTCCAGGGCTTTATTATGACCCTACAGGAATTCTGGGCGCAACAAGGTTGCGCAATAGTACAACCATTAGATATGGAAGTGGGTGCTGGTACATTCCACCCGATGACATTCTTGCGCTCATTAGGCCCAGAGCCAATGAGCAGTGCTTATGTTCAGCCATGTCGCCGCCCTACCGATGGCCGTTATGGTGAAAACCCTAACCGTCTTCAACATTACTACCAATTTCAAGTAGTGCTTAAGCCTTCTCCTAGCAACATTCAAGAGCTATACCTTGGTTCTTTAGAAGCACTAGGTGTCGACATGGGTGTTCATGATGTTCGCTTCGTAGAAGATAACTGGGAATCACCAACATTAGGTGCCTGGGGTCTTGGTTGGGAAGTCTGGTTAAACGGCATGGAAGTATCGCAATTTACTTACTTCCAACAAGTCGGTGGTATTGAGTGTAAACCCGTTACTGGTGAAATCACTTACGGCCTAGAACGTCTTGCAATGTACATTCAAGAAGTTGATAGCGTTTATGACCTAGTATGGACAGATGGTCCAATGGGTAAAGTGATGTATGGTGATATTTTTCATCAGAACGAAGTTGAGCAATCAACCTATAACTTTGAACACGCCAATGTAGAAGTACTATTCAAGCAGTTTGATGATTGTGAAGTCGCTTGTCAGCATTTACTTGGCCTTGAAAAGCCACTGCCTCTTCCTGCATACGAGCAAGTAATGAAAGCATCTCATGCCTTTAACTTACTTGATGCTCGCCACGCAATTTCGGTTACTGAACGTCAACGTTATATTTTACGTGTACGTACAATGGCTAAAGGCGTTGCAGAATCTTACTACCAAGCACGTGAAGCGCTTGGTTTCCCAATGTGTAAGTAGAGGTAATTATAATGAATGTTGAAAACTTACTCATTGAAGTGGGTACTGAAGAGTTACCACCAAAAGCATTACGTAAATTAGCTGAATCATTTTTAGCTAACTTCACTGAAGAGTTAACCAAAGCTGAGCTTGCCTTTGAAAAAGCAACTTGGTTTGCCGCGCCTCGTCGTCTTGCGATAAACATTGAGCAATTAGTTGTTGCGCAAGCTGACAAAGTCGTTGAAAAACGTGGCCCTGCTGTTGCACAAGCATTTGATGCTGATGGCAATGCAACGAAAGCAGCAATGGGCTGGGCTCGTGGTAATGGGATTACTGTGGAACAAGCAGAACGCTTGAAAACAGATAAAGGCGAATGGTTATTACATCAGGCTAAAGTGGTTGGTGTAGAAACTAAATCGCTGATTGCTGCCATGGCGCAAAAATCATTAGATAAGTTACCCATTCCAAAGCCAATGCGCTGGGGTAGTAACACCACACAATTTATCCGTCCAGTTCATACCGTCACCATGTTGTTAGGTGATGAGTTGGTTGAGGGTGAATTGTTAGGTATTAAATCTGCACGCACGATTCGTGGTCACCGCTTCATGGGCGTTGATACCTTTGAATTAGATCATGCCGACAATTACTTAACTGCACTTGAACAGCAAGGTAAAGTATTAGCCGATTACGATCGTCGTAAAGCGATTATCAAAACTAATGCTGAAGCTGCAGCAAAAGAAATTGGTGGTATTGCAGAACTTGAAGATGACTTACTTGAAGAAGTGACGTCTTTGGTTGAGTGGCCTGTCGTCTTAACTGCTAGTTTTGAAGAAAAATTTTTAGACGTACCTGCAGAAGCCTTGGTTTACACCATGAAAGGCGATCAAAAATACTTCCCTGTATTTGATAAAGCCGGCCAGTTGCTACCAAACTTTATCTTCGTCACTAATATCGAATCTAAAGATCCACAGCAGATTATTTCAGGTAACGAAAAAGTAGTGCGCCCTCGTTTAGCTGATGCTGAGTTCTTCTTTGAAACAGATAAGAAAGAGTCATTAGAAGCGCGCCTTGCGAGCTTAGAAACTGTTGTATTCCAAAAGCAATTAGGCACGATTAAACAACGTGTTGAACGTATCTCTACAATAGCCGGTTTTATTGCCACCAGCATTAATGCAAACAGTGAAGAAGCGAGCCGTGCAGGTTTACTTTCTAAGTCTGACTTAATGACCAATATGGTGATGGAATTTACAGATCTTCAAGGCACTATGGGTATGCACTATGCACGCTTAAATGGTGAAACTGAAGCGGTTGCCGTGGCCTTAGCTGAGCAATACAAACCTAAGTTCTCTGGCGATACAGTACCGACTGCACCAATATCAATCTGTGTTGCGTTAGCTGAAAAGCTTGATACCTTAGTGGGTATTTTTGGTATTGGCCAAGCACCAAAAGGCGCAGCTGATCCATTTGCACTACGTCGTGCTGCTATTGGTATTATACGTATCTGCTTAGAGAATAACTTACCATTAGACTTAGTTGATTTAATTGCTAAATCAAAAGAATTACACGGTGAAAACCTGACTAATGACAATGTGTCTGAGCAAGTGCTTGAATTCTTCATGGGTCGTTTCCGCTCTTGGTATCAAGATCAAGGCGTAAGCGTTGACGTTATTCTTGCAGTCCTTGCACGTAAGCCTACCGCACCTGCTGACTTTGAAAGCCGAATAAAAGCAGTGGCACACTTCAGAACGTTAGAACAAGCGTCAGCTTTAGCTGCAGCCAACAAGCGTGTATCTAATATTCTAGCGAAAGTTGAAGGCAAGATTGCCACCAGCATTGATGCAAGTTTATTGGTTGAGCCTGCAGAAAAAGATTTAGCTGATAAGTTAGCTGAACTGCAACCGCAACTTGCACCATTATTTGCTGCGGCAAACTACCAAGAAGCGTTAGCATTACTGGCGAATCTGCGTGAAAGCGTTGATGCCTTCTTTGAAGGTGTCATGGTTATGGCAGATGATGAAGCCCTTAAGAATAACCGCTTGGCATTACTAAATAGCCTGCGTGAGCAATTCTTACATGCTGCTGATATCTCACTACTACAATAATCGTTAACGCTATTATTAGTCGTAAAAAAACGCGCCTTAACATCTGTTAGGTGCGTTTTTTATTAGCTCAATTTTACACTGACAATGCTGAGTAACAGTGTTTAACACTAGAAATTAATAATTAATCAGCTGTTGATGGACAATATCAAACTCAGATTGATTAAGACCGACTTGTTGTAATAACTGGTTTAACTCATCATCTTTGAGTTTATTTTTTTGTTTCAACATAGAGCATTCACTAATGATATTTGCCCGCCATACAGCCAATGCCATAGCGTCAGTTGGACGATAATCAGAATTAGCTAATTGTGCTAGCTGAAACTCAAACTGCTCAGGTAATTGCCAATGCTTCGCTAATAGTGCACTGAGTCCCAATGACTTTGTGGTCATCACTTGTTTAAATAACCTTGAGCTTGGTTGCTCACCCGGTTCTGCTTTTTGAAAAGCATCGAGCAACATTTTAAAAATGGCTATTTTTCCAACATCATGAAGTAATCCCAGTAAAAATACCGTATCTACATCTTCTTCAGCTAAATCACTGGCAATAAAAGCGACTTGCATTGAATGACGCCAAATTTCAGCACCAAAACGTCTAAAATAAATAGGTTTGATATTAATCATTTCTTTTACTAAACAACTGCGCACAAATTGACGTAGTTGCCCTCGCCCTAATTGGACGATAGCTTGCTGTAAATTAGTAATATCTTTATCTGAACGTTTAAAAGCACTGGAATTGCAAAGTGTTAATACTTCAACACTCAATACTGGATCTTGTTCAATCAAGGCTAACAATTCTTTAGTATCAAAACTGTCCTGAGCAAGTTTATTATCTAGTTCTGAGATTCTTGTCGGCAGTTTTAATACCTTTTCTGCAATATCTTTTGGTGCACTAAAAGCCACTTCAATGTCAGTGAGTATACTGCGCTCAAGGTTGTTAGCCATTCCACCACTATCATGACTGCTGGCAGGGAAAAGTAAGCTATAAAACAGCGCAGACAAATCAATGCTTTCTGACAATTCAGGTAACTTTTCTGTAGTTTGACTTGGCTGGTTCACCTTTCTATCAGAAAAATTTGAAATACTTTTTGAAGACGATGTAATAAGCATAGATGTATTCGCATCCAGTGCTTTAGCAGCCTGTACTTCTTTAGCGGGTCTTACATTAAATATTTTATTAAATAGTTTCCTGAACACAACAACTTACCTATATTTCAGATAAACAAACATTATTAATCTTTGGCTAATTTAAAAAGCTATAAACAAAAATGGGCACCCTATTAAGGCGCCCATTTCATTGAAAAACGATTAACTATACGTCTAAGTTAGCAACGTTAAGTGCATTCGTTTCAATAAATTCACGACGAGGCTCAACTTGATCACCCATCAAACAAGTAAACAACTGATCAGCACCAACAGCATCATCAATCGTTACCTGTAACATACGACGAGTCTCAGGATCCATTGTAGTTTCCCACAATTGCTCAGGGTTCATTTCACCCAATCCTTTGTAGCGTTGAATGTACAAGCCGCGTTTTGCTTCAGTCATCATCCAATCAAGCGCTTCTAAGAAGGTATCTACTTCTTTCATACGCTCGCCACGTTTAACATAACCGCCTTCTTCAATCATGCCTTCTAACGCTGCGCCTAATTTACCAATACGATGGTAATCATTAGACTGGAAGAAATCATAACTGAATATATAGTTAGTATCGATACCGTGCTTACGAATCGTCAAGCTAGGAAGATATACCTGACGCTCAGGATCTAACATTGGTTCAATCTTATATATCACGCCGTCTTTTTCAATTTCGACAAGATCAGCGACAAATTCATCACACCACTGCTTCATCTGTGATTCATCAGCTAACATGTCATTGTTAACTTCTGGATGATAAAGCATACGATCGCAAATCACGCTTGGATAACGTTTAGTTAAGCGCTCGATAATGGCTTCAACTTCACGATACTGACTCACTAAACGTTCTAGTGGCTCACCTGTCATACCTGGCGCACCAACAGTAGGATAGACATGAGTACCATCGAGTGCTTGGGTGGTTAAATAATCCGTTAACGCAGGCTCATCTTTTAAGTACTGCTCTTGCTTACCTTTTTTAACTTTAAACAAAGGTGGCTGAGCAATATAGATATAACCGCGTTCAATCAACTCTGGCATTTGACGGAAGAAGAAGGTCAACAGCAGCGTACGAATGTGCGAGCCATCGACATCGGCATCGGTCATGATGATGATGTTATGGTAACGGGTTTTCTCAGGATCGTAATCTTCACGGCCAATACCACAACCTAATGCAGTAATCAGGGTGGCAACTTCTTGAGAAGACAACATTTTATCAAAACGTGCTTTTTCAACGTTTAGAATTTTACCTTTAAGCGGAAGAATAGCTTGGTTTTTACGGTTACGTCCCTGCTTGGCTGATCCGCCAGCAGAGTCCCCTTCCACTATGTATATTTCAGAAAGACCAGGGTCTTTCTCTTGGCAATCTGCAAGCTTACCTGGCAAACCACCTAAATCTAATGCGCCTTTACGACGAGTCATTTCACGGGCTTTCCGCGCCGCTTCACGAGCTCGTGCTGCATCTACAATCTTGCCAACAATTAATTTGGCATAAACAGGATTCTCAAGTAAGTAGTCATTTAACTGCTCACCCATTGTTTGTTCAACGGCACTTTTCACTTCACTCGACACTAACTTGTCTTTGGTTTGTGAACTGAACTTTGGATCCGGTACTTTAACAGAAATAACGGCAGTTAACCCTTCACGAGCATCGTCACCCGTAGCATTGGTTTTACCTTTCTTATTGTAGCCTTCGCGTTCCATGTAGTTATTCAGGTTACGCGTTAACGCACCACGGAAACCCGCTAAGTGAGTACCACCATCGCGCTGTGGGATGTTATTGGTAAAACAGAAAATCTTTTCTTGATAACCATCATTCCACTGCATTGCCACTTCAACAGTAATGCCATCTTCACGCTCTTGGGTAAAGTGGAAAACCTCTTTGTTCACAGGGGTTTTATTTAAGTTGAGGTAATCGACAAAAGCGCTGATGCCACCTTCGTATTTAAAGAATTCATCACGACCATCACGCTCATCAACTAAACGGATACCGACACCTGAGTTCAAGAATGATAATTCACGAACACGCTTAGCTAAGATGTCAAAGTGAAACAGCACATCGGTGAATGTTTCTGTACTTGGCCAGAAACGAATTGCTGTACCGGTCTTATCTGAGTCACCGACTGGTATAATAGGAGTATCTGGTACACCCATTGTATAGAACTGTTCATAAACTTTACCATTACGACGAATGGTCATCTGTAGTTTTTGAGATAATGCGTTTACAACAGAAACACCAACACCGTGTAAGCCACCCGATACTTTATAAGAGTTATCATCGAACTTACCACCAGCATGCAGTACCGTCATAATAACTTCAGCAGCTGATACGCCTTCTTCCTCATGCACTTCAACAGGAATACCACGACCATCATCTTGCACTGATACAGAACCATCAGAGTGGATGGTAATAGTAATGTCACTACAGTGGCCTGCTAAGGCTTCATCGATAGAGTTATCGACCACTTCGAATACCATGTGATGAAGACCTGTACCATCGTCTGTGTCACCGATGTACATCCCTGGTCTCTTACGAACAGCATCAAGGCCTTTTAAAACCTTAATACTCGAAGAATCATAACTATTCTCTGACATATTTCTCTCTCGTTTTTATTCAACTACCGTGACTTGTCCGTGTTCCACATGAAACATTTTACTTGGCGGACTAGCCAGCGAATCGACTATTGCAACAGGATCAATCGCTGTGACAAAAATTTGTGCACCGGTTTCGGTTAACTGTTTTAGTAATAGTTGCCTATGTTGAGCATCCAACTCAGATGGAAGATCATCCACAAGGTAAATACTATGCTTGTTTTGTTGTTTTTGAAGCAACTTACCCTGTGCAAGGCGTAGTGCACAGACTAATAATTTTAACTGTCCTCGGGATAAAGCATCTTGTACCGGTAAGCTACCAACCCGTAATCTTAAATCGGCTTTATGCGGTCCGCTACCTGTATTTCCTGATGCTAAATCTCGGTTATATTGAGCTTCTAAAAGCTCGGCAAAATCAGTTTTGCTATCCCAACCACGCGTAAAGGAAATTTTAATATCAACACGTGGTAAAAACTCTTCGATTATACCCTTAAGTAGCTCATTTAACGAGTCTACATATTGATTTCGTATCGAAGTCACTTGCTCAGCATAGCGCACCAATTCTTTATCCCAAAATTGTATATTGGAGTAAGGTGCACCATTTCTAAGAAGTTGATTTCTTTGCTTTAAAATCCTTCGAGTATTCACCCAAGCAGTATGAAATTGACTATCAGCATGAAAAGCGCCCCAGTCGATAAATTGCCTACGTGCTTTGGGTCCTTCAAATAACAAAGAAAAACTCTCAGGAGTGATAACTTGAATCGGTAACGTTTCAGCAAGTACCGATAATCGCTTCACATTATCGCCATCCAATTTAACATCAATGTCGCCATTTCGAAACCGTCTAAGACCTAATTTTGATTCACCTTTGGGGAGATTAAGCAGAGCAAACACAGTTAACTTATCTTGCTCTATATTTATCACTCGCTGAGATAGATGACTTCGAAAAGAGCGTCCCATGCCGAGAAAATAAATCGCTTCCAAAATACTGGTTTTACCGCTGCCATTTTCGCCATAAATCAAATTTAGACCACTACTGGGTTGTAATGTCGCAGACAAAATATTACGGAAATGTTCGATGTTGAGGCGGGTTAAACTCATGGAAGATAAACAGACCCTAATCAGGTAATAGTAAAACGAAAGAAGGTGCCTTAATGTAGCACCTTCTAGGTATAAAACGTCAAAGTTAAACTGAGTTTAATCAGTTTAAACCAATATCAACTTAAAGACGCATTGGCATAACAACGTACATTGAATCTTCTTCTGCATGATTTTCAATAAGTGCACTTGAATTACCATCAATTAAGGTAATTCTAACGTCATCGCTGCCGAGGTTGTTCAAAACATCTAACAGGTAGCTTACGTTAAAGCCAATCTCTAAATTTTCAGAATTATACTCAACATCGATAATCTCTTCCGCTTCTTCTTGTTCAGGGTTATTGGCAGTAATACGCAATAAACCTTGTTCGAGCTGAATACGAACGCCTCTGAATTTCTCGTTTGATAAAATCGAGGCGCGAGTTAACGCTTGCTTTAGTTGATTACGACTAGCAACAACAATTTTGTCACCGCCTTTTGGCAGAACGCGGCGATAATCAGGGAAACGGCCATCAACTAGCTTACTCGTAAATACCGCATTAGCTGTAATTGCACGAATGGCATTATCACCAATCGCAATTGAGATATCGCTATCTTCACTTTCAAGTAAGCGCGCCATTTCAACTACACCCTTACGTGGAACAATAACTTGCTTATCAGGTAATGTAGTTTCGATTTGGCGATGACTTAACGCTAAACGATGTCCATCAGTCGCAATAGCTTTTAACGTGTTACCTGTAGTTTCGAATAACAAACCGTTAAGGTAATAGCGTACGTCTTGGTTAGCCATTGAGAATTGAGTTGAGTCAATAATCGACTTTAAAGTGCCTTGTTTTAAGCTGAATTCAATTTCTGCTTGGAATGCTTCAACATTCGGATAATCAGACGCTGGCAAGGTGGCTAACGAAAAGCGACTACGTCCAGAACGCAGTAGCCACTTGTTATCTTGTTGCTCAATTTTAATTTCAACTTGCTCAGGAAGTGATTTTACAATATCTAATAACTTTTTAGCAGGAACAGTCGTACGACCAACTTCAACCTCACCTTGAATGGGAGCTTGACCAACAAGCTCAACCTCTAAATCCGTACCAGTGAGCTTAAGTGAGTCCTCACTAACTTCAACAAGTAGATTAGATAAAATAGGCAAGTTATGACGTCTTTCTACAGCGCCACACACCAATTGAAGTGGTTTTAATAGGGCATCCCTATCAATTGAAAATTTCATTCGTCTCAATTTCCCGATATTAAGAAGATAAAGTACGTATCAAGTTAGCATAATCTTCTTTAATGTCATGACTTTCTTCACGCAATTGTGCAATTCTTCTGCATGCATGTAATACGGTAGTATGATCACGACCACCAAATGCATCGCCAATTTCAGGCAAGCTATGATTGGTTAATTCTTTTGATAATGCCATTGCAACTTGACGAGGTCTAGCCACACTGCGCGAGCGACGCTTAGACAACATGTCAGCCATTTTTATTTTGTAATATTCAGCCACGGTTTTTTGGATATTATCAACAGTGACTAATTTTTCTTGTAAGGCTAATAAATCTCGTAATGCTTCACGAACAAAATCAATGGTAATTGGACGTCCGGTAAAGTTAGCATTCGCAATAACGCGATTTAATGCCCCTTCTAATTCACGTACATTCGAACGTAAACGTTTAGCAATAAAGAAAGCCACTTCATCAGGTAGGTTGATGCCACTTTCTTGTGCTTTACGCATCAAAATAGCCACACGGGTTTCAAGTTCTGGTGGCTCAATAGCCACTGTCAGACCCCAACCAAAGCGAGATTTCAATCTGTCTTCAACACCATCTATTTCTTTTGGATATTTATCCGACGTTAAGATGACTTGATGATTACCTTCTAATAACGCATTAAAGGTATGGAAGAATTCTTCTTGTGAGCGATCTTTATTGGCAAAGAATTGAATATCATCGATGAATAGAGCGTCAACACTACGGTAGTATCGCTTAAAATCTTCGATAGCATTATTTTGCAGGGCTTTAACCATATCCTGAACAAAGCGCTCAGAATGCATGTAAACCACTTTAGCATTAGGATTATTTTTGATAATCCCATTGCCGACAGCATGCAATAAATGCGTTTTACCTAAACCTGTGCCGCCATATAAAAATAATGGGTTATATGCCCCACCTGGATTTTCAGCCACTTGCAGAGCAGCCGCTTTACCCAATTGGTTTGATTTACCTTCAACAAAGTTATCAAATTGGTAAGTAGGATTAATATTACTGCGGTGATTAGCATGTTCAATTGGCTCAGCTTGAGTATTAAACGAGGTGCTTACACGCGCTTTAGTATGCGTAGCTTGTGGTTTTTTAATTTCAGCAATAATCGGTGCTGCAGGTTTAGGTGCAGACGGACGGCTACCAATATCAAAACGCAGCTTAGGGGCATCACCACCTAACTGTTCAGTAAAAAATTGATTAATGATATTGATGTACTTATCTCGAACCCAATCAAGCACAAAACGATTCGGCGCATAAAGTACCAAAGTATCACCATCCATTTCAGCCTGTAATGGACGGATCCACATACTGAATTGCTGCGCAGATAATTCATCTTGCAGTCTGCCGATACATTGTTGCCAAAGTGAAACCGCCACTTAATAATCCTTAAATATCGTTTGTTGAAGGAGGGGTATTCTATCGTTAGATCACTATGATCGCTATCGATAAAAAAAATTTTATCCCCAGCCTGATCATTCTATGTGGATATCTGTGATCTTTGAAGATCAAAAACGATCCATTAATTGTGAATAGTTCATAGATCCAGCTTTATTAACCGATCAAGATTGATCTATAATAGCCCCGCATTGATCTAGTAAAACAACCTTAGATCCACTACATATTGTGTTGGTACACAGAGTTATCCACATCCTGTTGTAGTTTTTTAAGGTACTAATCAAAGTAAATGTGCTAAAAATTGTGCATATAGTCATTTTCCTAGTTGACGGTAGTGATTAAAGTGATTACAATTCGGCCTCTTTTTTGCCCTTACCTCTAATTTTAGAATGTAAGGTTTATTAACTACTAAATATACGGATTGCCAAAATGAGTAAACGTACTTTTCAACCAAGCAACCTGAAGCGTAAGCGTTCTCACGGCTTCCGCGCACGTATGGCCACTGTAGGCGGCCGTAAAGTGATTGCACGTCGTCGTGCAAAAGGTCGCACTCGTTTATCTGCTTAAGTAGATATTCATAGTGACTAGCTATGCTTTTACGCGGGAGTTACGTTTGTTAACTCCCGCGCAATTTAAATCTGTTTTTTCAAATCCCATCAAAGCATCTTCTGCTGAAATAACTCTGCTTGCTATTCCTAACTCAGAGAAACATCCTCGTATTGGATTAACTGTCGCAAAACGTTTTGTAAAAAATGCTAGTGACCGAAATCGCATCAAGCGAGTGATAAGAACAAATTTTCGTTTACATCAGCATGATATTCCAGACATCGATATTGTTGTCTTGGTAAGAAATGGTGTTGTGGATATGGAAAATGCAGACTTACACAAGTTAATAGAGAAGTTATGGCGCAAACTCAGTCGCCGTTACAATGGTTAGCCACAAAGGCTATTCGTGGCTACCAACTCTTTATCAGCCCTATGCTGGGACCCCGCTGTAGATTCAATCCAACATGCTCATATTATGCAATTGATGCAATTAAAACGCACGGAACTGCGAAAGGTTGTTGGCTTGCAGCGAAACGCATACTAAAATGTCATCCTTTACATCCCGGCGGAAGTGATCCCGTCCCCCCTAAAAACGACAGGTGTAACAAATAGGCTATGGAATCTCAACGCAATTTAATGCTTATCGCTCTACTTTTTGTCAGCTTTTTGATGTGGCAAGCATGGCAAGACGATCAAGCTCCGCAACCAGTAGCGGCACAAACAACATCGCAGACTTCTAACGCTGCATCACCAATCGCAAGTGATGTACCTGATGCAGATGCAGGCATGCCTGTTCAATTACCGGCAACTCAAAATCTAATTTCAGTTAAAACTGATCAGCTAGATATTAAAATCGACCCAGTCGGTGGTGATATTGTTTATGCTGCATTGGTTGAACATAAAGTTGAAATTGACAGTACTGAGTCATTTGTTCTGTTAGAGCAAACGGGTTCATACAACTATATTTCACAAAGTGGCTTAATCGGACGTGATGGTATTGATAGCAGTACTCACGGACGTGCACATTTTTCTAGTGAATCTGAATCTTACGAATTAGCCGCTGGCCAAGATTCTTTATCTGTACCACTAAGCTATGTAGATGCTAATGGCGCAAGCTATACCAAAGTATTTACCTTCACACGTGGTCAATATGACGTAACTGTTGATTATAACGTAAACAACACCACTTCAGCGCCACTGCAAATGCAAATGTACGGACAGATTAAACAATCTGTACAAGAGTCTGAAAGCAGCATGATGATGCCGACTTACCGTGGTGCAGCATTCTCTACTGCTGATGTGCGTTATGAAAAGTATGACTTTGGTGATATTGCTAAAAGTAACCTAAATCAACAAACACTTGGTGGTTGGGCAGCTATGCTTCAACACTACTACGTGTCAGCTTGGGTTCCACCAGCAACAGATTCGAACACTATTTTCAGTAGTATGAGTACTGGTGGCCAAGCAAATATTGGTTTCCGTGGTGCTGTACATGATATTGCTCCAGGTACTCAACAAACCATTAGTGCGCAGTTCTTCGTTGGTCCTAAAGATCAAAAAGCATTATCTAGCATCTCTGAAACCTTAAACCTTGTGGTTGATTATGGTTTCCTTTGGTGGTTGGCAATCCCTATTTACAAGTTACTGATGTTCTTCCAGTCACTCGTCACTAACTGGGGTTTAGCAATTATCCTTATTACGCTAACCGTTCGTGGTATTTTATACCCACTAACTAAAGCGCAATACACTTCAATGGCTAAGATGCGTAACTTGCAGCCTAAACTTGCTGAACTGAAAGAACGTTTTGGTGATGACCGTCAGAAGATGGGTCAAGCAATGATGGAACTGTACAAGAAAGAAAAAGTTAACCCTATGGGTGGCTGTTTACCTATCTTGTTACAAATGCCAATCTTCATCGCATTATATTGGGTACTACTAGAAAGTTATGAATTGCGTCATGCGCCATTCATTTTATGGATTGACGATTTATCGGTTCAAGATCCTTACTACGTATTACCATTATTAATGGGTGTGTCTATGTGGTTAATGCAGAAAATGCAGCCAATGGCGCCAACGATGGATCCTATGCAAGTTAAGATGATGCAGTGGATGCCAGTTATCTTTACCGTGTTCTTCTTATGGTTCCCATCTGGACTGGTTCTTTACTGGTTAGTGGGTAACTTAGTCGCAATCACACAGCAGAAGATTATTTATGCCGGTTTAGAGAAAAAAGGCTTAAAATAAGTCAAAGCTCAAACTGATATAATCTAGAAAGGCGGCTTATTAGCCGCCTTTTCCTTTACTAATTTCAACAAGGTTTCCTCAATGACAGACACTATCGTGGCACAAGCAACCGCTCCGGGACGTGGCGGCGTAGGTATTATTCGTGTATCTGGTGATAAAGCATCTGATGTTGCTCACAGCATTTTAGGGCATTTACCTAAAACACGTTATGCAGACTACTGTGACTTTAAAAGTGAATCTGGTGAGGTTATTGACCAAGGTATTGCACTGTATTTTAAAGGCCCTAATTCTTTTACTGGCGAAGATGTATTAGAGCTTCAAGGCCATGGCGGACAAATCGTTCTTGATATGCTGATTAAGCGTGTAATGGAAGTTGATGGTATTCGCATTGCAAAACCTGGTGAGTTTAGTGAACAAGCCTTTTTAAATGACAAGCTTGATTTAACGCAAGCAGAAGCTATTGCAGACCTTATTGATGCTACCAGTGAACAAGCCGCTAAGAGCGCGCTAAACTCACTCCAAGGCGAGTTTTCTAATGAAGTACATCAGTTAGTAGAGCAAGTCACTAATCTGCGCTTATACGTTGAAGCAGCTATTGATTTCCCTGATGAAGAAGTGGACTTTTTATCCGACGGTAAAATTGCCAATTCACTGTATAAAATAATTGATAAATTAAATGTGGTTCAAGCTAGCGCTAAGCAAGGTTCAATTATTCGTGAAGGTATGAAAGTGGTGATTGCTGGCCGTCCAAATGCCGGTAAATCGAGCTTACTGAATGCGTTAGCAGGTAAAGAATCCGCTATTGTGACTGAAATTGCAGGTACCACACGCGATGTACTACGTGAACATATTCACCTTGATGGTATGCCACTGCATATTATTGATACCGCAGGCCTGCGTGATACCGCCGATACTGTTGAGAAAATAGGTATTGAACGCGCCTGGGAAGAAATAGCCTCTGCCGACAGAGTATTATTTATGGTTGATGGCACCACAACAACCGATGTAAATCCTCACGATATTTGGCCTGATTTCATTGACCGTTTACCGAAAAAACTTGGTGTCACGGTTATTCGTAACAAAGCCGACTTAACCGGTGAGCCAGTAATGACCACCGATGAACATGGATACAGCGTTTATCGCATATCAGCTAAAACCGGATTAGGCATTGAAGAGCTTAAACAGCATCTTAAATCACTTATGGGTTATCAAAGTAATCTTGAAGGTGGATTTATTGCCCGCCGACGTCATTTAGAAGCCTTAGATTTAGCATCAAGTCACCTGCAGTTAGGTAAAGAACAATTAGAAGTTTACTTAGCCGGTGAACTTTTAGCTGAAGAATTACGTATGTGCCAAATGGCGTTATCTGAAATTACCGGTAAGTTCACCTCAGATGATCTACTGGGTAAAATCTTTAGTTCATTCTGTATTGGTAAATAGGATCATTCATGACATTGGCAAATAAAGTCATCGTTCTCGATTTTGAAACCACGGGTTTATCACCTAATAATGCTGATCGCGCCATTGAAATTGGCGCAGTTAAACTGATTGATGGTGAGATCGTCGATAGCTTTCAAGAATTAATGAATCCTGGCCGTTCGGTTAATAGTTTCATTGAAAACTATACCGGTATTACCAATGCGATGCTCAAGGATGCTGATTCTTGTGAATCTGTCATGACCCGCTTTGCCGCGTTCATAGGTGACTTTAATTTAGTCGCCCATAACGCCAGCTTTGATAAAAAGTTTTTAGACGCCGAATTCGATAACTGTCAGCAACAGTATTCAGGTCAATTTGCCTGTTCATTGCTACTGTCGCGCCGCATTAGCCAAGATGCCCCTAATCATAAGCTGGGCACCTTAGTTAATTATCATCAGTTACCTAATGACGGCGTATTTCACCGCGCATTAGCCGATGCGACGATGACAGCACATTTATGGAACTATCAATTGGAATTGTTGCAACAACAATTACCAGATAGAGCGATTACTTTTGAATTGATCAACGAAATATCTAAACGACCAAAAGCACAAGTCAGTCGCTATCTGCAGTCTTTATAACGATAAAAAATCATCATTAAAACGTAAGTAAACCGGCTAAGGTAATTCTGCAGCCAGTTTATCAACCAGTAATCTTACTTTAGGTGATAAATGCCTATTGTGAGGATACAAAGCCCAAATTCCTTCTTGTTGCTGCTTATAAGATTCGAGAATAACCGATAACCTCCCTTCACTAATAGCATCAGCCACGTAATAACCCGGTAGTTGAACAATCCCCAATCCTTTAATCGCGGCATTAAGTAAACTAATGCCGCTACTGCACTGCAAATTTCCCTGCACTTTAATACTTCTTTGCTTACCGCCTTCGTTAAAATGCCAATGAGGTTGTGATCCAACTAAACAATTATGCTGACTTAGCTCTGATAATGAATACGGCGCGCCAAAACGATTAATATAGTCAGGAGCAGCACAAACAAATTGCTCGCGGCTAGTTAAGCGTTTAGCCATCATGCTCGAATCAGGTAAATGGCCTAATCGAATAGCCAAATCATAACCACCATCAACAAGATCTAACTGGCTGTTAGTTAACTCACAAATAACTTCCACATCGGGATATTGCTGCATATAGTCAGTGACAATTGGCATAATAAATGACTCACCATAAGTCACTGGTGTAGTTAATTTGATTAATCCTTGCGGTTTGTTCTGCAAACTACTAATTGCACGTTCAGCTTCTTCAAGACCATCAATTACTTGTCTACAATGACGATAGAATATTTGCCCTTCTTCGGTTAACGAAACTTTTCGAGTGGTGCGATAAAAAAGCTTAGTGGTTAACCTATTTTCTATTTGGCTAATTTGGCGACTCACTTGGGCGGTTGAAATAGATAAACGCTTACCTGCAGCCGTGAAGCTATCGGTTTCAGCCACCGCAACAAACTCATAAACCCCTTCCCACGGTAACATTGTTACTGCCTCGTAAAAGTAAATTGTATTTATAGCCTATTATCAACTGACAGAAAATAAATACAATAGACTTATCATCTACACTGTATGACCTACACTATGTAGATCCAAATATTTATGGTTAACGCTAAAAGGACAAATACGATGTCAGCACAATATATAAAATCTAAAGCCGCTATTGCATGGGGACCAGGACAGCCATTATCTGTTGAAGAAGTTGATGTAATGTACCCGAAAGCGGGTGAAGTAATGGTTAAAATTATTGCTTCTGGTGTTTGTCACACTGATGCGTTTACCTTATCCGGTGATGATCCAGAGGGTCTTTTCCCTGTTATTTTAGGACATGAAGGTGGCGGTATAGTAGAAATGATTGGTGAGGGTGTTACCAGTGTTCAAGTTGGTGACCACGTCATTCCGCTATACACTGCCGAGTGTGGAAAATGTAAGTTCTGTACCTCTGGAAAAACCAATCTATGTAGCGCAGTACGTGAAACCCAAGGTAAAGGTTTAATGCCAGACGGTACTACCCGTTTTTATAAAGATGGCCAACCAATTTTCCACTATATGGGCTGTTCAACATTCTCAGAATATACCGTGCTTCCAGAAATTTCTTTAGCAAAAGTGAACCCTGAAGCCCCACTTGAAGAAGTATGCCTATTAGGTTGTGGTGTTACTACCGGTATGGGCGCCGTATTTAATACTGCTAAAGTTCAAAAAGGCGATACTGTTGCTATTTTCGGACTAGGTGGCATTGGTTTATCAGCCATTATTGGTGCAACCATGGCTGGAGCAAGTCGTATTATTGGTGTTGATTTAAACGAGTCAAAATTTGAATTAGCCACCAAACTGGGTGCGACTGATTGTATCAATCCCAAAAATTATGACAAACCAATTCAAGATGTGATTGTTGAAATGACCGATGGCGGTGTAGATTTCTCGTTTGAATGTATTGGTAATGTCAATGTCATGCGCAGCGCGTTAGAGTGTTGTCATAAAGGTTGGGGCGAATCAGTTGTTATTGGCGTTGCCGGTGCAGGCCAAGAAATTTCAACCCGTCCATTCCAACTGGTTACAGGTCGAGTTTGGAGAGGTAGTGCATTTGGTGGTGTTAAAGGGCGTAGTCAATTACCAGGTATTGTTGAGCAATACTTAAATGGCGAATTTAAACTAGACCATTTCATTACCCACACCATGGGTCTTGAAGGAATCAATGATGCTTTTGACCTAATGCATAGCGGTGAAAGTATCCGTTCTGTCATTCATTTCGATAAGTAACTTTTACTGTAATAACTTCTTGTGATAGTTAGGCTAAATTTAATGCTCTTATCATTGATAAGAGCATTTTTAAATAAGTGATTAAGCAATGACTTTAGAAAATGTTAGTAGTAATAAAGTATTTGGAGGCTGGTTAAAACAATATAGCCATCATTCAGATACGGTAAATTGCCAAATGCGTTTTGCTATTTACCTGCCACCTCAAGCGGCTTTGAAAAAAGTGCCCGTTTTATATTGGTTATCAGGCTTAACTTGTACCGATGAAAACGTCATGCAAAAATCGGGGATTCAGCGAATTGCTGCAGAGTTAGGTATTGCTATTGTCGCCCCGGATACCAGTCCACGTGGTGAGAATGTCGCTGATGATGAATCAGCAGCCTATGATTTTGGATTAGGAGCAGGGTTTTATCTCAATGCTACTCGAGCGCCTTTTAATACTCATTACCAAATGTATGATTATGTGGTGAAAGAACTGCCTGCATTGATAGAACAACACTTTCCTGTCAGCACAATGCGCAGTATTAGTGGTCACTCTATGGGTGGACATGGCGCTATTTCTATTGGCCTTAAAAATCCACAACGTTATCAATCTATATCAGCATTTAGTCCAATTTGTAATCCAATCAATTGTGCATGGGGCCAAAAAGCCTTTAATGGCTATTTAGGGCCAGATCAAAAGACTTGGGCAGAATACGATAGCAGTGAATTAATGAAAAAATCGACGGTTAAGCTCCCTATGCTGGTGGATCAAGGTACTGAAGATAATTTCTTAATTGAACAACTAAAGCCTGATACTTTAGTTGATGCAGCAAAAGCTCAACAGTACCCTCTGACATTGCGAATGCAAGAAGGCTATGATCATAGTTACTTCTTTATTGGTAGCTTTATAGAAGATCATCTTCGTTTTCATGCAAAGTACTTGATAAAGTAACGCATAAAATAAGTAACTTTATATTATGTACGTACATAAAAATGGAGTGAATTATCACTCCATTTTTGATCATTAATAAATAATATATTTAAGAAATAACGAAAATTATGAATGATTTTTCGCCAATTTTGCAAAGTACTTCTTAGAAGCCTCTCTGACTTTAGGGGCTAATAAAATAGCAGAGGTCATGGTTGGAATCGCCATTAAGGCATAAGCAGCATCAATAATATTAACGATTTCTTGAATAGTTGCTGTTGCAGCAAATAATATCGCGAGTAAGAAAAAGAATTGATATAAACGTAATCTTTTACGGCCAAACAAAAATGCAAAACATTGCCCACCATAAAAAGCTTGAGTAAAAATAGTACTAATACTGAAAAACACCACACAAACAATCAGTAAATAAGGACCAACTCCAGGCATAGTCACTTCAAACGCTTGAGCTGATAAGTTCACACCTTGAGCTTCGCCGCCTTGCCAAACACCCGATATTAAAATGATCATAGCTGTTGCGGTGCACACAATTAATGTATCAATAGCAGGCCCGAGCATGGCGACTAATCCTTCTTTTACAGGTTCGTTAGTTTTAGCACTACCGTGAGCCATCACTTCGGTACCAATACCCGCTTCATTCGAAAAAGCCGCCCGCCTGATACCAATCAACATAGTCCCTAATATGCCCCCACCAACAGAATTCAGTGAAAATGCTTCAGTTATGATCAACTTAAAATAGCCTGGTATATCGCCAATATTGGCAGCTATGACATAAAATGCGCAGCTCATATAAATCAAAATCATCAAGGGTACGACTTTAGAAGCAACAGAGGCGATGCGTTTAATGCCCCCTAATATGACACTAGCAACAATCAGCATCACCACAATACCCAATGACAAATCGACCCAAAATGTCGATTGATCACTGGGGAAATAACCCGGTTTTACAATTAACCATTCACGAATAATCTGTACCAATTGATTCGAATTAAATAATGGGAAATTACCAACCAGTCCCACAACACAAAAAAAGACCGCTAGAAAATGCCATTTTTTACTCAACCCTTGGGTAATAATGTACATAGGACCACCCTGTACATCACCATTTTCGTCTTTACCCCTGTACATTATAGCTAATGTACAGGTAAAGAATTTAGTCGCCATACCAACAATAGCACTGATCCACATCCAAAAAATGGCACCTGGACCACCCACCATAATAGCAACAGCAACACTACCTATATTGCCCATTCCCACAGTGCCAGCCATTGCACTGGATAATGCACCAGCATGACTAATATGGCCCTCCGCGCCTTCGTCGGGGTGTTTTCCACGGACAATATTAATGGCATGGCCTATATAACGAAAAGGAATAAAACGAGAGTAAATGAGAAAGAATAAACCGCCACCGACCAGTAAAACCAGCATGTGAGGACCCCATGCTAAATCCGCCATTTGAGCTGTAATTGAAACAAGAGACATAATAAAAGTTAATTTTTTGTTAATTGTTATTACCGAAAATACGGACAAAAACCGCTTTGTGCAATGCTAAATAAGCGTAAACTACACCTATTAGTAGCGATCAATTGCAATAATTTAGGATAAAACATGGCAAAAATAGATATTTTAGTCGGTACAACTCAGGGAGGAACTGAGTATGTGGCAGATGATATGGCAGCCCAGCTCAATGAAATAGGTCACGAATCAGTGGTTCATTTAAGTCCAAACTTAGATGATCTTGACCATAAATCCCTATGGATAATTGTCTGTTCAACACATGGCGCAGGTGATCTCCCAGACAATTTAGCGCCCTTTTATCAGCAATTATTGGCCAAAAGTGAGGATCTAAACGATCTAAAATATGCCTTATGTGCAATTGGTGACTCAAGTTACGATACTTTTTGTCTTGGACCTGAAAAATTAATTTCCAGACTCGATCAACTCAATGCAAAAGCGATTGTGAATAAGATCCAAATTGATGTTCAAAAGGATCCTGTACCAGAAGATCCAGCACTAGCTTGGCTTTCACAATGGCAAATTACGATTTAGATCATAATAAAAGATGATCTTTAGTTAATATCTTCAATTATACTCACAGTAACCACCTATCTTATCCACAATAAGTAAAACACGATCATAACTTTGTGGATAAGCTATTATTTTCACAGATCATAACTTTGTACAGATCATAAGGTGATCTGGTCAAAAATTACCCCTGTGGATAAGTAGCCGATCTATCCCCAAGTTATATTGAGTTTGATCCATAATAGATCACAGGTTAGTTTGTTCGTTAACTACTGAAATAAAACAATTAAATGGGTTACCCACAGAAAAGTGCGATCCTAATAGTAATAGTAATAAAAAGATCTATTTAAAGATCTTAAGATCTATTAAGCGAAGCGCCTCTGATCAAAATGAGAAAATTGATCATTCCCGAAAAGCAAACCAAGTGCTAAAATACTCGGCTCAAGCAAGCCCTAGATTTAAAATCTAGTTTTAATTAGCAAAATCGAATTTACTTTTATCCAAGGTTACAAAATGCATTTTCATGAACGGTTTGATGTAATTGTTGTTGGTGGTGGTCATGCCGGAACTGAAGCCGCCCTCGCAGCGGCAAGAATGGGCTCAAAAACATTATTGTTAACACATAACATTGATACTTTAGGTCAAATGTCATGTAACCCAGCAATTGGTGGTATTGGTAAAGGCCATTTAGTGAAAGAAATTGATGCCCTTGGCGGTGCAATGGCCACAGCCACAGATTTTGCAGGTATTCAATTTAGAACATTAAATTCAAGTAAGGGGCCAGCAGTTCGTGCAACACGAGCACAAGCTGACAGAGCGCTTTATCGACAAAAAATACAACAAATTTTGCAACACCAACCCAATTTACGTATTTTTCAACAAGCCGTAGATGACTTAGTTGTTGAAAATAATAGAGTTCTTGGTGTAGTCACACAAATGGGTCTAGCGTTTGAAGCGCCAAGTGTTGTATTGACAACAGGAACTTTCCTTAGCGGAAAAATTCATATTGGTTTAGAAAATTACAGCGGTGGTCGAGCAGGTGATCCACCAGCAATTGCCCTTGCTAATCGCTTAAAAGAATTGCCTATTCGTGTTGGTCGTTTGAAAACAGGTACCCCACCAAGAATAGATGCTAATACCATTGATTTTTCAAAGATGGTTGAGCAAAAAGGTGACACGCCATTACCAGTTATGTCGTTTATTGGGAATGTAGATCAACACCCTGAGCAGGTTTCTTGTTACATCACTCATACCAATGAACGCACCCACGATATTATTCGTGGAGGACTTGATCGCAGTCCTATGTATTCTGGTGTGATCGAAGGCATCGGACCACGCTATTGTCCATCGATCGAAGATAAAATAAATCGCTTTGCAGATAAAAGTTCTCATCAGATCTTTATTGAACCTGAAGGATTAACAACCAATGAGATCTATCCAAATGGTATTTCAACAAGCTTGCCATTTGATGTGCAGTTAAACTTGGTTCGATCAATCGAAGGCATGGAGAATGCTGAAATAATTCGACCTGGTTATGCCATTGAATATGATTACTTTGATCCAAGAGATCTGAAAAACTCTTTAGAGACCAAGAATATTGATGGTTTGTTCTTTGCTGGACAAATTAACGGTACTACAGGTTATGAAGAAGCAGGTGCTCAAGGTTTACTTGCTGGCATGAATGCTTCATTGCAAGTTCAAGGCAAAGAAACATGGTGCCCACGACGTGATCAAGCATATCTAGGCGTTCTCGTTGATGATTTATCAACATTAGGTACTAAAGAACCATACCGAATGTTCACTAGCCGTGCCGAATATCGTTTACTTTTACGCGAAGATAATGCTGATTTACGTCTTACTGAAAAAGGTCGCGAGCTTGGTTTAGTTGATGACAAACGTTGGGCATTGTTTAGTGAAAAAAGAGAAGCTATCGAAACAGAGCTTCAGCGTTTACGTGGTCAGTGGGTTCATAAAAACTCACCGCTACTTGATGTGCTTAATCCTGAATTAAATAGCCCTATTTCACGTGAAGCTTCATTTGAAGATCTATTACGTCGACCCGAAATGGATTACAAAAAGTTGATGGGCTTAGAAGGTTTTGGACCTGGAATAGAAGATCCACGTGCTGCAGAGCAAGTCCAAATTCAAGTTAAGTATTCTGGTTATATCCAAAGACAGCAAGATGAAATTGATAAAGCGGTTCGTCACGAAACGACGATGTTGCCATTAGATCTTGATTATCAGGAAGTACCAGGCCTTTCAAATGAAGTGATTGCTAAGATGAATGAGCATAAGCCTGAGACCATTGGTCAAGCTTCTAGAATCTCAGGAATGACGCCAGCTGCGATCTCTATTTTACTTGTTCACCTTAAAAAGCGTGGTTTATTGCGTAAAAGCGCATAAATCCCAGTAAAAAGTCTGCTTTTGACCAATAAGGGAAGCCACAAAGCTTCCCTTAGTCATTTTCGCCATTCATAATACCCGATGATTCTATTATTCCCTTTGCTTTTCGAGGTCATTCAGCGTGCTAGCAACTCAACTTAAAACCTATTTAGCTGAAACAAATATTTCAGCCACTGAGACACAGCAAAAACAACTTATTGATTTTGTGGCCATGCTGAATAAATGGAATAAAGCGTATAACCTGACTTCAGTGAGAGATCCTGAACAGATGTTAATCCGTCATGTTATGGACAGTTTGGTGGTTTCTCCTTATCTTAAGGGACAACTATTTATTGATGTTGGCACTGGACCTGGATTACCGGGTATTCCATTAGCTATTTTAAATCCTGATAAAGAATTTGTATTACTTGATAGTTTAGGGAAACGGATCCGTTTTCAAAAACAAGTTCAGTTTGAATTAAAAATTAATAATATAACTTCGATTGAGAGCCGTGTTGAGGCTTATGAACCTGAGCAAAAGTTTGATGGTGTTATAAGCCGTGCTTTTGCTTCAATTGAAGATATGCTCGGTTGGTGTCATCACTTACCGGCAGAAAATGGTGTTTTTTATGCACTTAAAGGTCAACTAGGTGAAAATGAGCTCGCCACGATTCCAACAGGTTTCGAAATAGCAGAAACGATAGTGCTTAATGTGCCAAAGTTAGATGAGCAAAGACATCTATTAAAGCTGGTTAATATTAAATAACCATTGCGATTAATAAATATTATCGGACATCGTAAAACAGTTATTAGGGTGAACTTGTGGGTAAAGTAATTGCCGTTGCCAATCAAAAAGGCGGCGTAGGAAAAACAACAACTTGTGTAAATTTAGCAGCATCACTTGCAGCAACTAAGCGCAAAGTGTTGTTAATCGATCTTGATCCACAAGGTAATGCCACCATGGGTAGTGGTGTCGATAAATATGAAGTTGAAAATACCGCATATGAATTATTGGTTGATGAAAAACCTTTTGAAGAAATTGTCATAAGAGATACCACTGGTAAATATGATCTAATCGCTGGTAATGGTGACGTTACTGCCGCAGAAATCAAACTTATGGAATTTTATGCGCGAGAAATTCGCCTTAAAAATGCCATTGCCGCAGTGAAAGATGATTACGATTATATTTTCATTGATTGTCCACCATCATTAAATATGTTGACGGTTAACGCCATGTCAGCAGCAGATTCGGTGTTAGTACCAATGCAATGTGAGTATTACGCATTGGAAGGACTGACAGCGTTAATTGATACCATTACCAAGCTAGGTGCGATGGTTAACCCTACGCTAAGTATCGAAGGGATCTTACGCACTATGTACGATCCAAGAAATCGATTATCAAATGATGTGTCAGATCAATTAAAACAGCATTTTGGTGAAAAAGTTTACCGTACGGTTATTCCAAGAAATATCCGTCTCGCGGAAGCACCAAGTTTTGGTGCTCCAGCCATGTATTACGATAAATCAAGTGCGGGTGCCAAAGCCTATTTAGCCCTTGCCGGTGAAATAATTCGCCGTGCAGAGCAGCAAACAGAATCTAAGTAAGTTTTAAGTGTAAGGGAATAAAATGACGTTAAAGAAACGCGGTTTAGGTAAAGGCTTGGATGCATTATTAAGTAACAGCAGTGCAGCGAGTCGCAAGGCTGAACTTACACAAGCAGAAACTGAAGTAACACCAAAGCAAACAGCTGAAGATGGCTTATTGATGCTTGATTTAGATTTACTGCAGTCTGGCAAATACCAACCACGTAAAGATATGTCACCTGAAGCACTCGATGAGCTAGCTGAATCAATTCGTTCACAAGGCGTTATTCAGCCAATCGTTGTTCGTAAGGTTGATGATGTTAAGTATGAGATTATTGCCGGTGAGCGTCGTTGGAGAGCTTCTCAAATAGCGCAATTAGACAAAGTCCCTTGTATTGTTAAGCAAGTACCAGATGAAGCCGCTGTCGCCATTGCATTGATTGAGAATATTCAGCGTGAAGACTTAAATGCCATGGAAGAAGCCATTGCATTACAACGTTTATTGGAAGAATTTGAATTAACTCACCAGCAAACCGCAGATGCAGTCGGAAAATCTAGAGCATCTGTGTCTAACTTATTACGATTAAATAGTTTAAATGAACCTGTTAAACGTTTATTAGAGAATGGTGATATCGACATGGGTCATGCCAGAGCCTTGCTTGCAATTGAGGGTGAAGAGCAAACTAATTTGGCTAGATTAGTAGCTTCTAAAGAAATGACAGTTCGTGAAACGGAACGATTAGTAAATAAAGCATTAAATCCAGTTAAAGAGCCTGAAAAACAATATAAAGATCATGATGTTAGTCGTTTAGAACAACAGCTAATTGAAAAGTTAGGGGCTAAAGTTGCTATTAATCATGGTGCTAAAGGTAAAGGTAAGATTGTAATAAACTATCAAGATCTTGCTGAATTAGATGGAATTCTAAGTAAAATACATTAATTTCCTCAACAAACTCATTTCAAAGGTAACTTAGTAACAAGGCGTAATTTTAACTTTTAAATAATTTAACGTTAATTATCGCCTTATATCACTGTTTACCTCCTCTCAAAGTTGCAAACAAGGTGTGAAAAGGTATACTTTGCATGCTTTTTTTTACCAGCTGATTTATTAATGAACAGATTAATATATTAGGTAAAAGTAAAGTGTCAATGCGGAGATAAAAAATTGAGTAAGGTTTTAGCGCGTCGTGGCCGATGGTCAGCCTATAGAATAGTTTTACTGCAGGCGGCGATAGCTGGGGGAACTTCAATTTTCTTTTTCGCTTTTTGGGGAGCTCAGTATGGATTTTCTGCTTTGGTAGGAGGTCTTATTGCTGTACTCCCTAATTTTGTATTCGCAACCCTAGCTTTCTCTCATGCGGGAGCTAAAGCATCAGGAAAAGTCGTTTGGTCGTTTTTCTTGGGGGAAGCGGTAAAGTTGCTGCTAACCATTGTGTTATTCGCTTGTGCATTTGGACTACTGAAAACGCCATTTATGCCGTTATTCAGCAGTTATTTGTTGGCATTATTAATACCTTGGACGGCCCCTTTATACTTCAAGCAAAATTAAGTGAGATTAATCATGGCGACAACTGGTGAAGCATTAAATGCTTCCGAGTATATCCAGCATCACCTGACTAATGCGAAAATGTGTTCTGCTGATGGTGGAATTGCTTTTAATCATGCATGTCAAGATGCCGGGTTTTGGACTTGGCACATTGACTCACTTTTGTTTTCAGTAGGTCTTGGGGTTCTATTTTTGTGGGCATTCCGCAAAGTAGGACAAAAAGCAACAACTGGCGTTCCAGGTAAATTTCAATGTTTCGTTGAAATGTGCGTGGAAGGTGTTGATAAAATCGTTAAAGACTCATTTCAGGGTCGTAACGCAGTTATCGCACCATTAGGTCTGACTATTTTTGTCTGGGTTTTCCTGATGAATTTAATGGACTTAATTCCGGTTGACTTTGTACCTGAAGCCGCAAACAGATTATTAGGTGTTCCTTACCTTAAAATTGTACCAACAACTGATTTGAACGTTACTTTAGGTATGGCCTTAAGTGTGTTTGTATTGATTGTTTTTTACAGTATTAAAGTAAAAGGATTTGGTGGTTTCGCTAAAGAAATGACCTTACAACCTTTCAATCATTGGGCACTAATTCCAGTTAACTTAGTATTGGAAACAGTAACCTTGATTGCGAAACCGATTTCATTATCGCTTCGTCTGTTTGGTAACCTGTATGCAGGTGAGTTGATCTTTATTCTGATAGCACTGATGCCTTGGTGGGCTCAGTTTGCACTATCAGTGCCTTGGGCTATTTTCCATATTTTGGTTATTGTGCTGCAGGCGTTTATCTTCATGATGCTTACGATTGTATATCTAAGCATGGCACATGAAGAACATTAATTTATTTAAAATTAGTTATTTATCGGAGATAAAATGGAAACTGTAATTAGCTTTACAGCAATAGCTGTTGCGATCATGATTGGCTTAGCAGCGCTAGGTACTGGTATTGGTTTTGCGATCTTAGGTGGTAAGTTTTTAGAAGCTTCAGCTCGTCAACCAGAACTAGCTCCAGCATTACAAACTAAAATGTTCATCGTAGCTGGTCTACTTGATGCAATCTCTATGATTGCAGTTGGTGTTGCATTATTCTTCGTATTCGCTAACCCATTCGTAGGTCAGTTACAGGCTGTTGGTTAATCGTCCCTCTTAGTAAGGAGTTGTCGTTATGAGTATTAACGCTACCCTGCTAGGCCAAGCGATTTCTTTTGCTCTCTTCGTGTGGTTTTGCATGAAGTTTGTATGGCCGCCATTGATGAACGCTATCGAAGAACGCCAGAAGAAAATTGCCGATGGACTAGCTGATGCAGGACGTGCTGCAAAAGATCTAGAGTTGGCTCAAGCGAAAGCAAATGAGCAACTAAAAGAAGCGAAGGCGACTGCTAATGAAATTATTGAGCAAGCTAATAAGCGCAAAGCTCAAATAGTTGAAGAAGCAAAAATGGAAGCTGATACAGAGCGTGCGAAAATCATTGCTCAAGGTCAAGCTGAAATTGAAAACGAACGTAATCGCGTTAAAGATGACTTGCGTAAGCAAGTTGCTGCTCTTGCCATAACTGGTGCAGAGAAAATTCTTCAACGTTCGATTGACCCAGAAGCTCACAGTGACATAGTTAATAAACTTGTTGCTGAAATTTAATTAGGGAAGCGGAGTTATGGCTGAAATAAGCACCATTGCTCGTCCTTATGCAAAGGCAGCTTTTGATTTTGCTGTTGAACATAAAGCAATTGAAGCTTGGGCAGAAATGCTTAACTTCGCGGCATTGGTAAGTGAAAACGAATCAATAAAGCCGTTGCTAGGTGGTTCATTGGCTAGTGCAAAACTGGCATCATTATTCATAGAAATATGTGGTGATCAAGTTAATGCGCAAGGTCAAAACCTGATAAAGGTTATGGCCGAAAACGGTCGTTTAGAGATACTACCTTCAGTATCTCTACTTTTTGCAGAGTATCGCAATGAGTGGGCAAAAGAAGTTGAAGCAACAGTTGTTTCAGCTACTGAGCTAAGCTCTGAGCAACAAACGCAAATTAGTGTTTCTCTCGAGAAACGTCTCGCACGCAAAGTAAAGCTGAATTGTAGCGTAGATGCATCACTTATTGGTGGTGTAATTATTAAATCAGGCGACTTGGTCATTGATGGCTCGGTAAGCGGTAATCTATCGCGTTTGTCTGATAAGCTACAATCGTAATTGGGAGTTTGAGCATGCAACTGAATTCCACTGAAATCAGCGATCTGATTAAGCAGCGGATCGAGCAGTTCGACGTCGTCAGTGAAGCTCGCAACGAAGGTACAATCGTTGCAGTAAGTGACGGCATCATTCGTATTCACGGCCTTGCAGATGTAATGCAAGGTGAAATGATCGAATTGCCTGGTGGCCGTTTTGCAATCGCGTTGAACTTAGAACGTGATTCTGTCGGTGCCGTAGTAATGGGCCCTTATGCTAATTTAGCTGAAGGCGCAAAAGTTAAGACAACTGGTCGTATTCTTGAAGTACCAGTTGGTCGTGGTTTATTAGGCCGCGTTGTTAACACTCTTGGTGAGCCAATTGACGGAAAAGGACCTATCGAAAACGATGGTTTCTCTCCTGTTGAAGTAATTGCTCCAGGTGTTATTGAACGTCAGTCAGTAGATCAACCTATTCAAACTGGTTATAAAGCCGTTGATGCCATGATCCCAATCGGTCGTGGACAACGTGAACTAGTTATTGGTGACCGTCAAACTGGTAAAACAGCTTTGGCCATCGATGCTATTATCAACCAGAAAGATTCAGGCATTAAATGTGTATACGTAGCAGTAGGCCAAAAGGCTTCTACAATTGCTAACGTAGTACGCAAGCTTGAAGAGCACGGTGCATTAGCTAACACTATTGTTGTAGTTGCAACAGCTTCTGAAGCTGCAGCATTACAATACTTAGCACCTTACTCTGGTTGTTCTATGGGTGAATACTTCCGTGACCGCGGTGAAGATTCTTTAATCGTATTTGATGATCTGTCTAAGCAAGCAGTTGCTTACCGTCAGATTTCATTACTATTGAAGCGTCCACCAGGACGTGAAGCATACCCAGGTGATGTATTCTATCTACATTCTCGTTTATTAGAACGTGCTTCACGTGTAAACGAAACATATGTAGAAAAATTCACTAACGGTGAAGTAAAAGGTAAGACAGGTTCTTTAACTGCGCTACCTATTATTGAAACCCAAGCGGGTGATGTATCTGCATTCGTACCGACCAACGTAATTTCGATTACAGATGGTCAAATCTTCCTTGAAACTGACTTGTTTAACTCAGGACTACGTCCTGCTGTTAACCCTGGTATTTCAGTTTCTCGTGTTGGTGGTGCGGCTCAGACTAAAATCATCAAGAAACTGTCAGGTGGTATTCGTACCGCACTTGCACAGTATCGAGAGCTTGCAGCGTTCTCACAGTTTGCATCTGATTTAGATGATGCAACTCGTGCTCAACTTGAGCATGGTGAGCGTGTTACCGAACTTATGAAGCAAAAGCAATACGCTCCTATGAGCGTTGCTGATCAAGCTATCTCAATCTTCTCAGCTGAAAAAGGCTATTTGAAGGCTGTAGAATTAAGTAAAATCGGTAGCTTTGAAGCCGCTTTGCTTTCATATATGAACAGCGAACATGCTGAGCTTGTTAAAACTATCAATGCTACTGGCAACTACAATGCAGACATTGAAAGTCAATTAAAAGCTGGCATGGACAAGTTCATTGAAACCCAAACCTGGTAATGAATAGAGGTGTCGTAAGACACCTCCGGTCCAGAATTGGAGAGTAAAGATGGCCAACGCTAAAGAGATTAAAACCAAGATCGCGAGTGTTAAAAACACTCAGAAGATCACTTCTGCTATGGAAATGGTTGCAGCCAGCAAAATGCGTAAAGCGCAGGAACGCATGGCTTCAAGTCGTCCATATGCAGAGCATATGCGTCAGGTGATCGGTCATGTTGCGCAAGGTACTCTCGAGTATAAACACCCCTATTTAGAGGTGAGAGATGCCAAGCGGGTTGGTTACATTGTAGTGTCAACCGACCGTGGCCTTTGTGGTGGTTTGAACGTTAACCTTTTCAAAAAGGTTGTGTCAGACGTGAAGAGCTGGAAAGACCAAGGGGCAGAAGTTCAATTTTGTCCTATTGGTGCACGAAGTGTGCAGTTCTTCAAAAGCTTTGGTGGTGAAATATCTGCCCATGCATCTGGTTTAGGCGATGCGCCTAAATTAGCCGATTTAATCGGTACTGTACGTGTGATGCTAGAAGCTTACAACGAAGGTAAATTGGATCGTTTGTTTATTGTGTTTAACAAATTTGTGAACACAATGACTCAGACTCCAGTGATCGAGCAGCTGCTACCTTTGCCTAAGTCAGAAGAAGAAGTTGCTAAGTATCCTTGGGATTATATTTACGAGCCAGACCCAAAAGAAATTTTGGAAGTATTACTGACTCGCTATGTTGAATCACAAGTTTATCAAGGTGTTGTTGAAAATATTGCCTCTGAACAAGCTGCCCGTATGGTAGCTATGAAAGCGGCAACAGACAACGCTGGCGAACTAATCACTGATCTGCAATTAGTCTACAACAAGGCTCGACAAGCTGCGATTACGCAAGAATTGTCGGAAATTGTTGCAGGTGCTGCAGCGGTTTAGGTTAGGTAACGAAAACAAGTTTAGAGGATTAATCATGAGCACAGGTACTGTTGTCCAAGTAATTGGCGCGGTTGTGGACGTAGAGTTTCCACAAGATTCTGTACCTAAGGTATATGACGCTCTGAAGATCACCGGTGAAGGCGACTGTAATGGTTTGGTGCTGGAAGTTCAGCAACAACTAGGTGGTGGTGTAGTTCGTGCCATCGCTATGGGTTCTTCTGATGGTCTGCGTCGTGGTCTAGAGGTATCAAACTCGGGTTCACCGATTTCTGTTCCGGTAGGGGTTGCAACCCTTGGCCGTATCATGAACGTATTGGGTGAGCCTATTGATGAATGTGGCGAAATTGGTGAAGAAGAGCGTTATGAAATTCACCGTGAAGCCCCTTCATACGAAGATCAATCAAGCTCAACTGAACTTTTAGAGACTGGTATCAAGGTTATTGACCTTGTATGTCCATTCGCTAAGGGTGGTAAAGTTGGTTTATTTGGTGGTGCTGGTGTTGGTAAAACCGTCAACATGATGGAATTAATCAACAATATTGCAAAAGCACACTCAGGTCTTTCTGTATTCGCTGGTGTTGGTGAGCGTACCCGTGAGGGTAACGACTTCTACTACGAAATGAAAGATTCTGGCGTACTCGACAAAGTAGCCATGGTATATGGTCAAATGAACGAGCCTCCAGGTAACCGTTTACGTGTTGCATTGTCTGGTTTGACAATGGCTGAGAAATTCCGTGACGAAGGTCGTGACGTACTGTTATTTGTTGATAACATCTACCGTTACACCTTGGCTGGTACTGAAGTATCTGCATTGTTAGGTCGTATGCCTTCTGCAGTAGGTTACCAACCGACTCTAGCTGAAGAAATGGGCGTTCTACAAGAACGTATTACTTCAACTAAGTCTGGTTCAATTACCTCTGTTCAAGCGGTATATGTACCTGCGGATGATTTGACCGATCCGTCACCAGCAACAACCTTCGCTCACTTAGATGCGACTGTTGTACTGTCTCGTAACATTGCTTCGCTAGGTATTTACCCAGCGGTTGACCCATTGGATTCGACTTCACGTCAATTAGATCCATTAGTAGTTGGTCAAGAGCATTATGATGTTGCGAACGGCGTTCAAACTGTACTTCAGCGTTATAAAGAGCTGAAAGATATTATTGCGATCCTAGGTATGGATGAATTATCTGATGAAGATAAAACAACTGTATTCCGTGCTCGTAAGATTGAAAAATATCTTTCACAGCCTTTCTTCGTTGCTGAAGTATTTACAGGTTCTCCAGGTACGTACGTTTCTCTTAAAGACACAATTCGTGGCTTCAAGGGCATCTTGAATGGTGAGTTCGATCACATTCCTGAGCAAGCGTTCTACATGGTTGGTTCTATCGAAGAAGCAGTCGAGAAAGCTAACAAAGCAAAATAACTGAGCATTAGCTTAGTATTTTAGGAGAACTTGATGGCGGCCATGACAGTCCAACTTGATATAGTAAGTGCTGAAAACAGCATGTTTAGCGGTGCAATTAGCTTCTTAGAAGTGAGTGGCACCGAGGGTGAGTTAGGTATTATGCCTAACCATGCTCCATTACTTACTAGAATCAAACCTGGCATGGCGCGCATGATCAAGCAAGATGGCAGCGAAGAAGTGATGTATCTTTCAGGTGGAATCCTGGAAGTACAACCTACTTCAATCTCTGTACTTGCTGACGTCGCAATGCGTGCCGATGATATTGATGAGCAAGCTGCACTTGAAGCTAAGCAACATGCTGAAGCGAATATCGCTAACGCCGGTGCTGACTTTGATTATGAAGCTGCAACAATTGAATTAGCTAAATCTTTAGCTCAACTTCGTGTTGTTGAAACCATCAAAAAGAACCTTGCCAGATAAAGGTTATTGTTTTGAAAAGGCGACCCTCGGGTCGCCTTTTTTGTCTCTAAAATTTGAATAAAACGCATTATTACTGGCATTTTTAAACCTTACTTTGTGATGCTTAGTGTCATAATTCACAGGCTGATTTCCTGTCATCAATAAACTAGGTTAAAATCAGCCCAATAAATTGAATAGTTGTATAAAGGAATCCTGATGTCATTAAATGTTGTTATTTTAGCTGCTGGTAAAGGAACACGGATGCGTTCAGACTTGCCAAAGGTACTGCACCCTATTGCCCACAAAACCATGGTGCAACATGTTATTGATACAGCAAACTCATTAGGCTCAAAGGCTATTCAATTGGTTTATGGCTATGGCGCAGACAAGCTGCAAGCCTCTTTAGGTGAGCAAGCTGTTAACTGGGTATTGCAAGCTGAGCAATTGGGTACAGGCCACGCAGTCGCGCAAGCTAATCCAAATATTAACGATGATGACACCGTACTTATTTTATATGGTGATGTGCCGTTAATTCAGCAATCAACTTTAGAAAGTTTACTTGCTGCTCGCCCTGAAAATGGTTTAGCGATATTAACCGTTAACTTGGAAAATCCAACAGGTTATGGCCGTATAGTCCGTGAGGATGGCAAGGTTGTTGGTATTATCGAGCAAAAAGATGCTAATGCAGAAGAGCTGCTCATTAATGAAGTGAATACCGGCATTATGGCAGTACCTGGCAAACAGTTAAAAGCATGGCTTAGCCGTCTTTCTAACAGTAATGCCCAAGGTGAGTATTACCTAACAGATATTATTGCTATGGCCCATAAAGATGGGGTAGCAATTGATACCGCACAGCCGCAATCAGCCGTTGAAGTTGAAGGGGCTAATAACCGAGTTCAGTTAGCGCAATTAGAACGTGCTTATCAAGCCCGTGAAGCTGAAGTGTTAATGCTAGCTGGTGCAAACTTGCGTGACCCTAGTCGTATCGATATTCGTGGTGATGTGATTGTGGGTATGGATGTGATGATTGACGTTAATGTTATCTTTAATGGCAAAGTGACTTTGGGTAACAATGTCACCATTGGCGCTGGCGCGATATTAACTGACTGCATTATTGCTGATAACGCTGAAATTAAGCCTTACTCAATCGTTGAAGGGGCAAAATTGGGTGTTGCAGCCAGTGCGGGACCATTTGCTCGTTTACGAACTGGTGCAGTACTTAAAGATAATGCCCATGTTGGTAACTTTGTCGAAATGAAAAAGGCGGTATTAGGCGAAGGCTCTAAAGCGGGTCACTTAAGCTATTTAGGGGATGCCCAAATTGGCGCTGGCGTGAATATTGGCGCTGGCACGATTACCTGCAACTATGATGGGGTTAATAAATTCTTAACCACCATTGAAGACGGTGTCTTTGTGGGTAGCGATACTCAGCTAATTGCGCCCGTGACCATTGGCAAAAATGCTACTTTGGGTGCCGGTTCTACCATAGCTAAAGATGTCGCTGCTGATGAATTAGTTATCACCCGGGTCAAACAGCGTCATATAGCAGGTTGGAAAAGACCGGTTAAAATCGCTAAATAGTATAAACTAACACCACCCAAGCGGCTTACTTTAACGAGTAAGCCGTTTTTGTATCTGCGACATAAAAATTAAATAAACTGTTGATTAGTATTTGGCAAATAAGTTTCGAAAGCTTATAATTATCTTTCGAACCGAAACTTATAAATAAGAATTTATGAACAAACGTAATACTCAACAACGTAGACACAGTATAATTAGCCTATTGAATAGCCAAGGTGAAGTAAGTGTTGATGAGTTATCCTTACGGTTCGAAACTTCTGAAGTCACCATTCGTAAAGACTTAGCCACCTTAGAGAAAACCGGACTATTATTACGCCGCTATGGTGGCGCAGTTGCCATACCTGATGAAGTCACTCAGGCATTTAGCAGCAAAATAGCCCCTAATAAGCTTTCAATAGCCAAAGCCGCCGCTGAATTAATTACCGATCACAACCGCATTATCATTGATAGCGGCAGTACCACCTCAGGGTTAATTCAACAACTCAATCATAAGCGTGGCTTGCTAGTGATGACGAATTCATTGCAACTGGCGAATGCCATTCATGAGTTAGAAAATGAGCCAACATTATTGATGACCGGTGGTACTTGGGATCCGCATTCTGAGTCGTTTCAAGGTCAAATTGCTGAACAGGTACTACGCTCATATAACTTCGACCAGCTGTTTATTGGCGCTGATGGTATTGATTTAGCGAGAGGCACCACCACCTTTAACGAATTAACTGGCTTAAGCAAAGTGATGGCAGAGGTCTCAAGAGACGTCATTGTGATGCTTGAATCGGACAAGTTTGGCCGCCGAATCCCCAATCTAGAATTACCTTGGAGCAATATCAGCGTATTAGTCACTGATGACAAGCTACCAGCAGAGACGGTGGCCACAATTACAGAATATGGTGTGAGAGTCATTTTGGCTCCTCACAAAGAATAGTTTTTCATTTTTACTAAATTAAATAATTGGACATAAATTATGTGTGGAATCGTTGGCGCAGTAGCGCAAAGAGATGTGGCTGAAATTCTAGTCGAAGGCCTTAAGCGCCTTGAATACCGTGGTTATGACTCTGCAGGTGTTGCCATCATCAATAATGATGAACTTGGCCGTACTCGCCGTGTAGGTAAAGTACAAGAGTTATCAGATGCGTTAGCCGCAGCGCCACTGGCTGGCGGTACTGGTATTGCTCACACCCGCTGGGCTACCCATGGTGAGCCAAGTGAGCGTAACGCTCATCCACATGTATCAGAAGGCGATATTGCCGTAGTGCATAACGGTATTATTGAAAACCACAATAAACTACGCGAAATGCTAAAAGGCTTGGGCTATACCTTTGCATCAGATACAGATACTGAAGTGATTTGTCACCTTGTTCATCACGAGTTGAAAACACATGACACCCTAGTAGCCGCAGTACAAACAGCTGTTAAACAACTTGAAGGTGCTTACGGAACTGTAGTTGTCGATCGCCGTGATAATTCTCGCATGGTTGTTGCCCGTAGTGGTAGCCCGTTAGTTGTGGGTTACGGTTTAGGTGAAAACTTTATCGCTTCAGATCAGCTTGCTTTATTACCTGTTACCCGTTCATTCGCCTTTTTAGAAGAAGGTGATGTAGCAGAAGTGACTCGCCGTGAAGTCAACATTTTTGATGTTGATGGTAATGCGGTTGAGCGTGAAATCAAAGAATCAGAAGTGACTCATGACGCAGGTGATAAAGGTGAATATCGTCACTACATGCTTAAAGAAATTTATGAGCAACCAACGGCAATAGCACACACTCTTGAAGGTCGTATTGCTGGTGGTAAAGTATTGGATTCCGCTTTTGGTGACAACGCCGCAGAGTTCTTAAAAGACATCAAACACGTACAAATCATTGCCTGTGGTACCAGTTACCATGCGGGTATGGCGGCGCGTTACTGGTTAGAAGACTGGGCTGGCGTATCATGTAATGTCGAAATAGCATCAGAGTTTCGCTACCGTAAGTCGCACCTGTTTCCGAACAGCTTGCTAGTTACCATCTCTCAATCAGGTGAAACTGCAGATACCTTAGCGGCAATGCGTCTAGCAAAAGAAATGGGCTATAAAGCCACCTTAACCATCTGTAATGCACCTGGTTCATCATTAGTACGTGAATCTGATATGGCTTACATGATGAAAGCCGGTGTTGAAATTGGTGTGGCTTCAACTAAAGCCTTTACCGTGCAATTGGCTGGTTTATTAATGTTAACTACAGCCATAGGTCGTCATAATGGCATGACCGAAGTGAAGGAAGCAGAAATTACACAAAGCTTACAATCTATGCCAGCTAAAGTTGAGCAAGCTCTTAGCTTAGATGATGCCATTGCTGAACTTGCAGAAGATTTTGCTGACAAGCACCATGCATTATTCCTAGGCCGCGGCGATCAATACCCAATCGCAATGGAAGGCGCACTAAAGCTTAAAGAAATCTCTTACATCCATGCTGAAGCTTATGCTTCTGGGGAGCTAAAACATGGCCCATTAGCGTTAATTGATGCTGATATGCCAGTGATTGTAGTCGCACCTAACAACGAACTTCTTGAAAAGCTTAAATCAAACGTTGAAGAAGTCCGTGCTCGTGGCGGGTTAATGTATGTGTTTGCTGATAAAGATGCCGAGTTTGAGTCTGACGACACTATGAAGGTGATTCCTGTACCACATTGTGATGAGTTTATGGCTCCGCTGATTTACACCATTCCATTACAGTTATTGTCATACCATGTGGCACTAATTAAAGGTACAGACGTGGATCAACCACGTAACTTAGCTAAGTCCGTTACCGTAGAGTAGTTGGTATAAATATAAAAAAGCGACTAACTCATTGAGTTGTCGCTTTTTTTTATTTTAAACTGTTTTGAGCCATTTTATCACCTATGTATTTCTGCTGTTGTAGCTGACAGCGCTGGCAGCTATTCCTGTCTGATTGATTTTTATGGTAATAAATGTGTACCTTCATACCTATCCGTTCAAACTGACTGAAAGTAAGAGGGGTTATCCAGTTATAGTGATCAAATAATAACTCTAAATGACGAAACATCGTTAAGCGTGCTTCTTTTAAAAACTCCCCTTGGATCAATTGAGACTGGAAAGCATTAAGCGCCCCTGTAAGGTAAAAGGTGATTCCTTGGGTCATCTCAAATATTTGGCTTTCATTAGCGACCAAATCTTTATTAGCAACCGCGTCTTCAATGAATTTGTGGATCCACTGCCAAAAAAGATTAACTCTGTTCTCGATGAGTTTACCTTTTTCTGGACTTGCCAATGCCCATACTAAACGGTTTACAGCAACTTGCCTGATAATGTTAAACACTGGTGAAAAATAAAGAGTCTCAAAGGTGAACATTATAGGTAATAAGACTTTATCTAGGCTGGAAAGATTAGGATTAGCGACCATAAAATCTTGAAAATGATTACTGGTAGCATTGCGTAAAAAGCAACAAACAATTAAATCTTCTTTGCTTTCAAATAACTTGTAGAAACTGGCATTAGCGCAACCTGACTCATTAATAACTTGAGATACTTTGAAGGAAACAATGCCCTGATCTTCTACTAGGCGTTCAGTAGCATCTAAGATGAGGTTTGTTCGCATTAAAGCGCTATCGTTCTGCGGACACTGCATAAATTTTACCTAGAAATAATATTAAGATAATAAAAACAGAATCTTATTTAACAATTGTACCATTGGAGTCTTTACTGTGTTGTGACCTAGTAGTGAATTTCTACTTATGTGTAACAAGTGAAAAAACTTTCTAGATCTTCGTCTCGTACTTTAGTTCAATAATATTGGTCTAATTGTGAACTTACTCATTAATTATCGCTTTAAGCGCTAAAAAAAATTGGTGTTTATTTTGTGAGTTAATTTAGACGCTCTTTATAAAAAACATTTTCTTTACTCCCTTCAACGTTATAAAAAATCAGGCTTGATAAATTACCAATCACAGGGCGAACCATATTCAAATGGGTGCACAAATCATCGATTGCTCCGCCTTTTTAGTTTTAGTGAACTAATCAAATTTAAGTCTTTAGGGAGTGTGAAATGTTTAAAATTTCTATTATTGCGGCTAGCTTGTCAGTGGCGATGGTTTCAACAGCTTTTGCAGAAGAGTCTCCTGCTACTTGGGATATTTACGGTGATATTCAAGGTCAGGGTATTTGGCAGTCAGGCGAAGGTAGTACCTTTAATGCAGAAGCAAAACAGGTCAATTTAGGGGCTAAAGGTAAGTATGCCGTCGATAAAATTACCACTTATTACAACGTTTCTGCTCAATACAGCGATAATTTCGATGATATAGAAGTACGTAACGCCAGCTTGTATTTTGCCACTGAATACGGTGGATTGTATGTTGGTAAAGGTGCTTCTGGTAGCTATGCAAACGTATATGCTCGTACCGATATTCACGCCAACAATACCAATGACCCATCTGGTAAGAACAAAATGCTGTATGAGCAAGGCCAATACACAGATAACGTGTTGTGCTATGTATCGCCTAAATGGGCGACAGATCTTGGTACTTGGCAGATGAAGACCGCCATCGTGACTTATAACGAAGCTAATGAAGCGAGTGATGATGCGTTAATGGGCCGTTTATTGTATTCAAACGGTAACTTTAATGCCGTCTTTAACTACCTACGTTTTGATGAATATGCTGGCCCTGATGGAACAGTGGATGCCTATGACCGTTTTTCATTCGGTACAGATTACACAGTGGGTAATTTAAAGCTGGCGGCAACCGCAGAAGTTACCGAAAACAGCTTTAACGGCGCTGATAATACTTACGTCGGTGCTGCTTCATATAGCCTAGATAAGATCGACTTTGGTGTGAGTTATCAACATAAAACTTTCGAGAGTGATTTTGAAGATCTTGGGTTAATTATAGCTAGCGTTAAATATCATTACGGTAAGCAACTTACTTTTTATGTTGAAGCTGCAAAATACACTGAAGATACAGCTGATTACGCTGACTTTGCTGGAGACCGTTTTGCAAACAGTGATGACAACTTTTCAATTGGTGGCATTTTCAAATTCTAGTATTAGTTAGGGGAAATAAACGATGTCTGATAGACGCTCATTTTTAAAGAAAACTGCAGGTTTTGCTGCAGCTGCGGCGGGGTTGACTACGTGTTTACCTGCTCAAGCAAATGGCCAGAGTTCCATTAAATGGGATGAAGAAGTGGATTTGCTAGTTATTGGTTCTGGCTTTGCTGGTCAATCAGTGGCTGTAAACTCAATCCGTGCTGGTATTAAAGTTACTGTACTAGAAAAAATGCAGGTTATTGGTGGAAACTCTGCCATTAATGGTGGTTGGTTTGCCGTACCACGTAACCCTGTTCAATTGGCTCAAGGCGTTACAGATGACAGCCCTGCTGAGTTGGTTAAAGATCAGATGATTGCTGCGCGCGGTATGGGTAATGAAGCAATGCTGACTCGCTTGGCTGAGATGGCGCTTCCTGCATATAACATGTGTCTTGATGCAGGAGTCAAGTTTAAGAAAGACTTCAATATACAAGTTGGTGGTCATAATAAAGCCCGTGCAGTTCGATTAGAGTCAGGTACTGGTGGTGGTATTATCACTAAATTGTATGAAGCAGGCCTAAGTGAAGGTGTTGATTATCGTTTACAACATAAAGTTGAAGACTTCATTATGGATGGAGATGAAGTTATAGGCGTGGTAGTACGTAAAGGTTACCGCTTCCCAGATGAAGGTACAGGGCATTTGGTAAAAATCCGCGCACGTAAAGGTGTTGTACTCGCAACGGGTGGTTTTACTCGTAACATGAAGCTACGTTCAATAGTTGATCCATCTTTAGACCCTTCTTTAGATTGTACTAACCACCTTGGTGCAACGGGTGAAGCAACTTTAGCCGCGATGACTCATGGTGCATTACCTGTTCATATGAACATGATCCAAACGGGTCATTGGGGGTCTCCTGATGAAGGTGGTTTTGGTTGGTCTAATGCCTTGCTATCTATTGGTTGGCATAAAGGAATCGCCGTTAATCCAACGACTGGCACACGAATCATGGATGAACGTGCTGATAGGCTGACTTGTTCTACGGCTATTATGGCTTGTCGTCATAAAGATGGTTCTCCTGCTTATCCTCTGGTCTTTTTTAATAAAAATGACCACCTAGGTGATAGCCGCGTTACGCGTGCTGTTCGCGATGAAATGGCTTGGGAATTTGATTCTCTTGAACTAATGGCGAAAAAGTTTGATGTGCCATTAAAGCAATTAGAGGCCACTGTTGAGCAATGGAATAGTTATGTTGCTGATAAAAATGACCCTGATTTTAACCGTAAAATGGATACAGCCGTTAAGTTAGCTGCACCTTTTGTTGTATCAAGAGTTTGGCCTAAAGTTCACTACTGTATGGGTGGTTTAAAAACTGACCTTGATGGTCGAGTAATCAATGCCAAGACGCTAGCACCAATGAAGAAGTTTTATGCTGCAGGTGAAGCTACTGGTGGTGTTCATGGCCATGCTCGTTTGAGTTCGTGTGCATGTCTTGAAGGCTTAGCTATCGGTTTTATCATTCCAAATACCATTAAAGCAGACGCTTAAGAGGAGAATATCCAATGAAAAAGATTATTTTTATCATCAGTATTGCTCTGATTATGGCAGGTAGTGCCACTGCGGGTGATTTGACTGAGATGAACAAAGGCATGAAAGGCCGAGTTAATCACGAAGCTTTATATGACGACAGTTGTAATGCATGTCATACCGGTTCAGCTAAACAATTTGTAGATGATAGTGCCTGTCAGGACTGTCATGGCTCAATTAATGAAATTGAAATTGATGAATCTCAATTGAAAATGGCTGAAGCTAACCCGCATAAGAGTGTTCATTATGATCAAGGTGCGAGTTGTCTAGCATGTCACGCTGAGCATCAAACCAAAAAGCCAGTATGTTCAGAGTGTCATCGTACTTGGTTCGAAGAAATGTAGCCTTTGTTTTAATTGTATTGTCAGTTGTTGAGCCTTTTTAGATGCTGGTGGCTTAAATAAAGTAAATAGGCGTGGCGGTTTACAACCGCTACGCCTTTTTTCGTTTAGCGTTGTAATTATGAGTTGCAATAAAAATCCCCTATTTATGAGAAAGCTGTCATCAATTATCTGGCTTACTCTGCGGTGCTGAATAGTCTTTATTGTGCGCATAGTCTCTATTAACGAGAGCGCTTTGCTATATATTTCTGTTTCATCAATTTTAGCGTTCGGTAAACGTGTCTCGGCTTCAAAAGCTTTGAGAAATATAGGGCTTGCTCTATTCGACAATAGATTTTTTATTGAGGGAAAGACTATGAGTTGTGAGGTCAAAATACCTATTCGTGGTTGGTCTATTTTATTGATCGCTTGGTTAGCATTTATGGTCGCCAATATCACGAATTTTGCATTTGGTATTATCTTGCCTGACATGAGGGCCGATATTGGTTTTGATCTAGAAACGGCTGGATTTCTGAGTTCGATAGCATGGATTGGTCGAGGACTGTTTACCATCCCAATTATCTGCTTAATTAGTAAAGGAAAACCCAAAACGGTTTTATTAAGCATGCTTGTTCTTCTTGCTGTGGGGATGCTTTTACAAGGCTTTGCAACAAATACGTTGATGCTGTTTATAGGTCGCTTGTTTGTTATGGGCGTTGCTGCAGGTATTATTTCAGTATTAGTGGTATTTAAGATTCAATGGGTACCAAGAGAAAAAGTGGGCATGGTGAATGGCATAGAGATGTTTACTGGTCCCGCGGGGCAGCTTTTAGGTACCGCATTTTTCCCTATTTTTTTGGCAATGATGCTTGGTTGGCGTGAAGTTATGATTGTTATGGGCTCTTTTACGCTTCTACTTGCGTTCGTTTGGTTTTTTGTAGCAAAAGATAATAATCATTCCTCGGTATTAATAACGGGTTATGAAAAGGTTGCCGTATTTCAGCCGCTCAAAGAAGCATTAGCTTATAGGAACACCTGGCTACTCGCGCTCGCTTGGCCTGCTACCTCGCTAACTTGGATCGCAATATATACATTTTGGGTTACCTATGCTGTTGAAACACTGATGTTTTCAGTTTATGAGGCGGGTATCGTTCTCGGTTTTTTACCCATTGGCTCAGCGGTAGCTTGTCTTGTGTCACCTTTAATGGCTCAAAATTTAGGTTACGATAAACCCTTTATTGTTGCTTCAGGAGTCGTTTTGCCTTTCGCTTATTATGGTTTGATCTTGTTTGATAACATGCTAATACTCTCCTTCATCTCTTTTATCGCTGGGTATGCAGCGTATAGCTTTGTGCCTCTCGCTTTTACAACTCTCTATAAAACAGGGATGTCTCCTCGTGCTGTATCTATGGCGACAGGCTTTATTCTTTCATTGGTGGGTTTTGGAGGTGCTATTGGTGCAGCTTTAACAGGTTGGTTAGGTTCTCAATATAGTTTAAAAACGGCTTTGTCATTAACCTGTATATCCCCTTTTATTTTTGCAGTTTTAACTCTATTTTTAACAGAAACTGGATGGAAAATAAAAAAGTGATTTTTAGGTCATCTAATAGTGCTATCTAAAAAGGCTTCCTCGGAAGCCTTTTTATTGATTAAATTAAGAAAATCTAACGTTCAAAGCGCAGAATAAAGCCTTTAAAATGTTCTTGTAAATAATCAGTGTTGGCTGGTTTAATATGGTTATTAGTAAAACCATATTCAGTCATTTTGGTAGTCAGTTTATTCTTACGTCCTCTACCAGGATCCACAAGAATGACTTCGCACTTTTCATTAGCATGATTTTGGATAAACGTTGCTAATAAGGCGATATGTTCATCTTCATATAATAAATCACTACCCATTATGATATCAAACTTACCTAGTTCACTCTTATCATCAGCCCAGTCAGCTCGTTCAAATGGGATAGTTCGGCCATGATTAAGTTCGGTATTTCTTATTAAGAAATGCTCAACTTCTGGGTGGTAATCCGTTGCAGTAACATCTGCTTGTCGCTTATTGAGAACATGACTAGATAAAGCCATACCGCAACCCACTTCAAGAATACGCTTACCTGTAATATTAAAATCCAACATATGGTTAGCCATTATGACACTTGAAGGCCAAACTACCCCAAAAATAGGCCAGGATGCAGAAGAAATACCTAAGTTTTCGGCCACGTTTTCAGGATCGCTAAACTGCTGTTTGTCACGCAGAGTACATAAATGAATATCGTGTTGAGCTACATCAATTGTTTGATATCGAACGCGTAGGGAAGGTGTCATTTTTACATCCTAGTGTGGGGTAGCTAAGCTAAGCCACGTATCTAGAGATATAAATGACAAAACACATTAAGAATTAGGGTATAGCAATTTTGGTATAGCGCAACAATTTTGTCAGTATTAACGGCTTTCTGAGAGGTTATTATTTAGCTGTTTTAATGCCGTTGTTATTAGTATTGATATTTATGTCCTATCTTATAAAGTGATCTTTGGGAGTATTGATCTGTAAGTTTATTTAGTTACTGACGACTTAAAATTACAGATTAATTTGTCATTCTAAACATCTAAAAAATGGAGTGTAGATGAAAACGATAGGTTTACTGGGTGGCATGAGCTGGGAGTCTACAGCCAGCTATTACAAAGCGATTAATCTCGGTGTAAAACAAGCCTTGGGTGGATTACACTCTGCCAAAGTGTGTTTATACAGTGTGGATTTTGATGAAATAGAAAAGCTTCAACACCAAAATCGTTGGTCTGATACGGCTGCTATTCTATCTCGCGCCGCCCAAGCAGTAGAAGCGGGTGGGGCAGACTTTATATTGATTTGTACTAATACCATGCATAAGGTTGCTGATGAAATCCAGTCCTCAATTTCTATTCCATTAGTGCATATTGCCGATACAACGGCCCAGCAACTGGTTGCTGACGGTGTTAAGCGTGTGGGGCTATTAGGAACAAAATTCACCATGGAACAAGACTTTTATAAGCGCCGTCTCTCTGATCAATATGGTATTGAAGTACTGGTGCCAAATTCAGCAGAGCAAAATATTATCCATGAGGTTATCTATACTGAACTGTGCCTTGGCAATATCAATGACAACTCTCGTGTTGCGTATTTGGATATTATTAATAAGCTTTACGAACAAGGTGTTGAAGCCGTTATATTAGGCTGCACTGAAATCGCCTTGTTAGTTGAGCCACAACATACTCAGGTACCGTTATATGATTCCACTCAAATTCATGCTGCTAAGGCAGTGGACTTAGCCATTAATAGTTAATCCAATATTGAAATCTAAAGTAGATCAGTAACCTGATGTTAGATCAACCAAAAAACAGCAAAATATGTGACAGTAGAATTATTGCTTTAAAAGGCTTCTTCGGAAGCATTTTTATCGGGAATTAAAGCCGTCATCAATGTTAGATAAAAATATTTCACCCTCGTTAATATTCTAAAAATGTGGGGTGTATTTATTTTTGGTGGTCATTGGGTATGTATACTTATTGCTATAGCTAGCAATCACCTACGACCATTCATTTATCTGTTGCTTTGTAAGTTTTCTACTACAATATTAGAGCGTGTTTTAATCAATTACATTTTGTCGTGATACATGGATGCTATCTTTGATGAATATTAAGTTTCAACAAACAGATTGAAGAGACCTAATTGAAGAGATCAATATGTACAAATCAAGTATAAAAAAAATATCAATCATGCTGTCACTATTGACACTTTTTCCGGCTGTATGTGCCGATGAAATTAATATTTATACTTGGGAAGATTATTTCTCTGAAGATGCTATCGCTAAATTCGAACAACAAAGTGGGCACAAGGTAAATCTGACTTACTATGATAATGAGCCAACTAGAGATGCACTGCTGCTTAGTGAGAAAGCTGCAAACTATAATATTATTCTGATAGATAGCATGATGTTAAATATTTATTCGAATAAACAATCAATGTATATTTTTTCAAAGGAAAATACTCCGTCTATTATTAATCATGATGAAAAATGGCGTGAGGCATGCGGTGATGTTGGCATCCCTTATGCAAAAGGAACTATTGGCATAGCATATCGAGAAAGTGTAAGTCAGACTCCTATAACCTCCTGGACTCAGTTATTTAATCCTCCCATAGAGCATCAAAACCGGGTATCAATGATCAAAGACAATATTGATACCGCCGCAATTGCTCTAATTGTTAATAATCTACTTCCATTTTCGGAAAACCAAGAAGACTTAAAAGTTGCCTTTAACACGTTGAAGCAACAACAGAGCAAGTTATTAACTTATCAGTACTTACTAACTCATACATCCATTAATCAAGATCAAAGCATGCTTAGTTTAGCAATGGCATACAGTGGTGATGTCGCGACCGCAATTCGCAATACTGGTCAACAAGATTGGCGCTACGTGGTACCTGATGAGGGAACACTATTTTGGGTCGATTGCTTAGCGGTTCCTTTCCCAGAAAATGCCACAGCAGCCACTATGTTATTTTTGAGTTATATCAACGACCCTAAGGTTGCGATTACAACAGCAGAAGAGCTCTTATTTTCAACGACTAACAATGAGGCTATTAAACTTGGTAGTGAAAGCTATTTATCGAATTCTGATTTGTTTATCACTCCAGAGATTCAAGCGCGTAGTAGTTACTATGAAGAAATAGATTATAAATCTATTGAGTTGCGCGCCCGTATGAATGCTTTATTGAAAGAAAATTAGATTATGAAATTAAGAAGGCGTATAGATTTAATTCTACTCCCTGCAATAACTGTGGTGTTTTTTACGTTTTCATTTTTATTTTATCAAACAGCAAAAAATTATCATATTGATGCAATTTTGAGTTCTCTTACTTATCAATTTGAACAGGTAGCTAACAGTAATAAGACTAATATCGCAGCAATTGAAAATATGCTTAATTATCAGCTGCAAAGTCAAGAAGCTGTCGATTTGTTCAACGATGCGAAAGATGAAAATATAGATATTAGGATTAGTACTCAGTTTTTAAATCGTTTAACACGATCAACTGAAAATGAGTTTATTCAAGATATAGTTATCTATAACATTAAAAAGCAACCAATAAGTTATATCAATTTTGATGACCCTTTTGTCGATGTTTCAATGACCGCCTCTACTGAATTGTTGATAAATCAAATAAATACTTCTATTCAAAGTAAAAGTCGTAAGCGAATTTTTGCTAATCACATCCAAATATCGACAACAAAAAGCGGTCATTCCCAAATTCAGCTTTACCGTGTATTTTCACCTTTTTTGTTGGTATCAGAACCTCTGTATAGTTACACAGATGATTTAGTTATTATTCAAACTCGATTGAAAGATTATTATTTAACTCATGTGTTCAGGGATATTACCAATAAATATACAGATAATATTACCTTAGATATGTTCCAACTCCCACTCACCGAGAATGGGAATGGGAATGAGAGGGATGTTTCTGTGGATATAACCGAGAAAGATGATTCATATCATTTCGGTGTTTTGTTATTTAATGGGCGAATCAATGCTATTTTGGATAAAGATTTTTTTACTCCAGCCTTAACTGACTTAAAATTCAATATCATCCTAAGTGCGCTTGCATTATCGTTATTTTGCTTCTTAGTTTTACATTTACTCATTTATAAAAACCTTATTCGACCAGTAACTATGTTAGCTAACAGCGTTAATGGAATGCAAAAGGGTGACAATATGGCTTTAAAGCCTTTGAGTCGTAACGATGAAGTCTCCGACTTAAATAATAGCTACATTGCTCTCATTGAACGTATCCAACAGTTAGCCAATAATGATGAGTTAACGGGATTATCAAACCGTGCTTATTTCAATCGAATATTAGAACAAAAAATCGATTCATCATCTGATTGTGATGGCTTGTTAGGGTTATTGTTTATTGATTTAGATAACTTTAAATCGATTAATGATAATTTTGGTCATAAAGCAGGTGATAGCGTATTAGTTAATTTTGCTCAAAGGTTGACTAGCACATTAAGAAAATCTAGCCGTAATAGTGATGAGCAAGAAAACCAGTTTATTGCTCGGTTAGGAGGTGATGAGTTTGTTGTTTTGATTGAAGGGATTTCAGATGTTAAAGAGATAGAAGCAATAGCCCAACGTATTGTAGATATATTTGAATTTGGCCTTAAAGTTAATGATAAAAATTATGATGTTCATGCCAGTATTGGTATCGCCTTTCAATCAGGAACCAAAATACAGGCAGAAGCTTTTTTACAGCAAGCTGACACTGCAATGTATGCAGCAAAGCATGGAGGTAAAAATAACTTCTGTACCTACAATGAGTCTTTAGATAATCAATTAAAAGAATATAAGTATATAGAGTCGGAAGTCATTAAAGCCCTGCGGGATAAGTCGTTATATTTAGTTTTTTTACCTGTTTACAATACCAACTCGATGGAGGTCATTAGTTTCGACGTTTTACTTCGGGCTCCGGAGTTAGACAAAAAAGGCATTGGTCCTGACACGTTTATTTCAATCGCAGAGAAAACAGATTTAATCACCAAAATTGATTTATGGGTAATTGAAGAGTCATTTATAAAGTTGAATAATCTCATCGATTTACATGAATTTGATGGCACTTTATCTATAAATATCTCATCAAGAGAACTCTTCAATGATAATTTTGTGGAAGATGTATCATCATTAATGCAAAAATATCATATTCCTCCCTATAGAGTTATTTTTGAGATAGCAGAAACCCCATTGCTGGCATCAAATGAGAAAGTGTTAGTTAATCTGGCAAAATTAAAAGCTTTAGGGATCAAGCTAGCCATTGACGGTTTTGGAGGAAGCTATACCGCCTTCACTTATTTACGTCATTATCCTATGGACTCATTAAAAATAGACCGCTCATTCCTTGCACAGATGAATGATGTCCAGGCTGGGGATAAGCCACTGATTGATATAATTTATGACTTGGCAAAAATCCACAGTATAGATGTCGTTATCGAAGGCGTTCAAAGTGAACAGGAGCTTAATTACGTCAAAAAACTCGGCTGTAATACAGTACAAGGTTTTTACTTATCAAAGCCATTGGAATGGCATCAAGCTCAAGCCTTGGTTAATAAAACTAATATAAGTTATTTTCCTTCCAACAAAAATAGATCGTAATAAGTCACGATTTCTTGGAACTACTGTCCACCAGGACTTGGTCAACTTATACCAGTGTTTAAATAATCGGTATTTGTAGCGTTAACTCTCAAGAACCTAATTACGTCGATAGTCTTTCTTTCCCTCTATACGCTTCATTATATGAATTTATAACTATTTCTATTTGGCCATAATAGGTGTATTTGCCTTGCTCAGTTGAAATTGCGGCTACTTCATTATTAGATTTAGTATATTCTTAACTTTACATATGGAATTCCATATATATAATATTTTGCATGTTAGTTTTGGGTGTAAGATATGAATATCGAAAAAAAGACCGTGTTATTCCTGTGTACGGGTAACTCAGCGAGATCCCAAATGGCTGAAGCTTTATTAAAGCATCGCGCGGGTGATCGGTTTGATGTTTATAGTGCAGGTACACATCCTGAAAAAGTGGATGATCGTGCTATTGATGCGCTGAGTCGTTTTGGTATTGATAGTCAAAATTTAGTGTCTAATCATATAACTGACTTTAAGCAAAGTTTTGATTACGTCATCACCTTATGTAATCGAGCGAGTAATGAATGCCGAAGTTACCCTGGAGCAAGTAAGCAGTTAGCATGGGATTTTACCGATCCTAAAATGCGTGCAGACAGCAACGCTTTTTCAGCGACACTTACTGAAATCAATAATCGTATATCGATGTTTATTTTAGTTGAAGGTGAGTCTACTCAATCTACTACAGAATCTGCTTTCGTAGAGCCAGTAAGCAGTCTTGATCTTGAACCAACCGCTTTTTATAAGTGCCTTACCGATGACATTCGCATAAAAACCTTAATGATGACGCATTACCATGGAGAATTATGCGTGTGTGAGTTAATGGAAGCATTGGCAGAAGATAGCCAACCTAAGGTTTCTCGCAACTTAGCGGTACTAAAAAAATCCAACATCATCACCGATAGAAAACACGGCCAATGGGTGTTTTACCGTATTAATCCAAACCTACCTATGTGGGCTAAGTTGGTTATTGCACAAACCACTGAGAATAACATTCCGTTGATTGCAGAGCCCTTAAAAAGGTTGGCGTTGATGCAATGTCGTCCAAATAAGGCCAGCTTTTGTAAGTAATATTCACCTATTCCAAAATAACCTTAAAATTAATTGATTAGTAATAGCAGAGGATTTTCACGTGACAATTAGAATTGGTATTAACGGCTTTGGCCGTATGGGACGTTTATCAATGCGTGCAGCATTTGATTGGGACGATATTGAAATCGTTCATATTAACGATCCCGCTGGTGATGCTGCAACATTAGCGCACTTAATGACATTCGATTCAGTACACGGACGTTGGCATCATGAAGCAACGCATACTTCTGAAAATGGCGTTGAGTCTATCGTGGTAAATGGCAAAGCGATTAGCTGTACGCAAAATGTGGCCACCCAAGATACCGATTGGTCACAGTGTGATGTCGTTATTGAAGCTTCGGGTAAAATTAAAACCAAAGCATTGTTACAAGCCTATTTAGATCAAGGCGTTAAACGCGTTGTGGTGACCGCCCCTATAAAAGAAGATGGCGTGTTGAACATCGTTATGGGCGTTAATGAAAGCTTATATGATAAAGCTATTCATCCCATTGTGACCGCAGCATCTTGTACCACGAACTGTTTAGCACCGGTGGTGAAGGTTATTCATGAAAAAATAGGTATCAAACATGGGTCAATGACCACCATTCATGACATTACCAACACTCAAACCATTATTGATGCGCCACACAAAGATTTACGTCGTGCCCGTGCTTGCGGTACCAGTCTAATTCCGACCACAACCGGTTCGGCAACGGCAATCACTCATATTTTTCCAGAGTTAACAGGCAAGCTTAATGGCCATGCTATTCGAGTGCCACTCACTAACGCCTCGTTAACTGATTGCGTATTTGAGCTTGAGCGTAAAACGGATATCGCTGAAGTTAATCAGCTATTAAAGCAAGCCGCAGATAATGAACTTAAAGATATTTTAGGCTATGAAGAACGTCCGCTAGTATCAATTGATTATAAGACCGATCCACGCTCAAGCATTATTGATGCCTTATCAACAATGGTCGTTAATGACACGCAAGTAAAATTGTATGTGTGGTATGACAATGAGTGGGGTTATGCCAACCGCACCGCAGAATTAGCACGTATGGTTGGTTTGGCTGACAAACACTAGATAAAGGTTATGAGCTAATGGGACTTTTATCATTAAACAAATTATCACCGCAGATTAAACAATACCTGGTGATAACGGGTAACTATTGGGCATTTACCTTAACGGATGGTGCCCTGCGGATGCTGGTGGTGCTGTACTTTCATCACCTAGGTTATAGTCCGCTTAATATTGCCATGTTGTTTTTATTTTATGAAATCTTTGGTGTGGTGACTAATTTGGTCGGTGGCTGGTTAGGTGCGCGGCTTGGGTTAAACAAAACCATGAACATTGGTCTAGGGCTGCAAATTGTGGCTTTGGCTATGTTGGCCGTTCCTGCTGAAATGCTAACAGTTTTATATGTCATGTTTGCCCAAGCCCTGTCTGGTATTGCCAAAGATCTGAATAAAATGAGTGCTAAAAGTGCCATTAAGTTATTAGTACCTGCAGGTGCTGAAGGTAAATTATACCAATGGGTAGCGATTCTTACAGGATCTAAAAACACCTTGAAAGGGGTCGGCTTCTTTCTTGGTGGATTACTGCTGACATTATTAGACTTTAAAGGTGCGATTATTCTAATGGCATCGCTATTGGCGATAGTTTGGTTATTTAGTTTATTTACACTTAAAGAAGATTTGGGTAAAACCAAGCATAAACCCAAGTTTAAAGAGGTGTTTTCTAAAAGCTCGGCAATTAACATTCTATCAGCGGCTCGAATGTTCCTATTCGGCGCTCGTGATGTATGGTTTGTTGTTGCGCTGCCTGTATTTTTGGCGGTGACCTTTGACTGGGATCATTGGTGGGTTGGTGGTTTTATGGCTAGCTGGGTGATTGGCTACGGTATTGTTCAATCACTAGCACCTTATTTTACTGGTAAGCAACAGGGGAAAGTACCTACTGGTCGCGCTGCTTTTTTATGGGCGAGTTACTTAACCTTTATTCCTGCCGCGATTGCTTTGGCTTTGCATTTTGATTTCTATGTTCAAACGTCCATTATTGTTGGTTTACTGATATTTGGCGCTGTGTTTGCGATTAATTCATCATTACACAGTTATTTGATCGTCAGTTATGCCGATGGTGAAAGCGTTTCGTTAGATGTCGGTTTTTACTATATGGCCAATGCCATGGGCAGACTAATTGGCACAGTATTGTCTGGTGTTGTGTTCCAATTCTATGGTCTTGAAGCTTGTTTATGGATATCAGCTGCATTTGTCGCTATTGCCGCATTGTTATCGATAAAACTCCCGACAAACACGTCTTATAACGCATAGATTGTTAATGATTAAAAAGACAAATAATGCCGTTTGAGTGTCAAACGGCGTTATTTTTTAATCACTAGATTGGTATAAATACCCCAATTGATGTGAACGATTCTGCAGCGACCTAAAAGCCAAACTTGCCGTTAGTATTTTTCCATTCGCTTTGTGCAGGGATGGCTTCGATGGTATCCCAATGTTCCACAATCTTGCCATTGTCTAAGCGAAACAAGTCATAGAAAGAAACATGCTTATTCATAAAGGTGCCTTCGCTAATGGATAGCACAAAATTACCTTCGCCTAAAATTTTATGGTTCTTACTGACGACCATAGGCACGTTGGCTGCAGCAAGTTCACCTAATGCTTTACCCAATCCACTAAGTCCATCTGCAATTGCTGGGTTGTGCTGTAAATAGGCATAGTCTTCGTTATCAATAAATTGGTTAATCTTAGACATATCGCCGTTCATCAGAATTGTTTGCACAAAATCAGCCACAATCGCTTTATTTGCGTCAGTTTTATCTAAATCTGTTATTTCTGTTGCGCCATCAAGTTGGGTTCTACCGCTTGGGTTTACAGGCGCTATCTCTTGTAAGTTATCCCAATGTTCCACAATTTTCCCTTGTTCAAAGCGGAATACATCAAAGCCAACTTTAGGACCAAAGAAGTTATATTCAGTGTGAGTCACAGTGTAATCACCATCTTGAAATGAACGCTTTACTCTGGCTTTCGCACTACCTTCTGGAAGTTGTTGTAGCACAGCGCTAAAGCCTGCTAAACCATCGGCTACTGCTAAGTTATGTTGGATGTATTTCTCAGGGTTGATGTATCCAATGGCTGATTGGTCGCCTGTTTCAATACTTGAAATGACAGCAATGGCTTTTTCTTTGTTAGAGGCTTCGTTAGACATTGTAGATATCTCCTGGGTAGATGAACATGCAATTAAGCTCAATACGCTTGCAGTGATAAGGGTACGTTTGAATAAGGTTGAAATTGTTTTCATTATTTTGTCCTCTGTTTGCTTGAGAACAATATTAGATAAATGAGGAGACTATTAGCAGAGTGTATTTGAGTGTAAAAATGGTGAATATCGAACCTTGGAAGACTTTTTAAAGTTATGCGCGCTGTTTTAAAAACTGGCTTGGCGTAATACTTGTTTGATTTTTGAAATATTTAACGAAGTTGCTGGCATCTTCAAAACCAAAATCATAAGCGATTTGTTGGGATGGCTTTTGGCTAATGACGATATGGCGTTTGATTTCTATCACGGTAAAAGCATCAATCATTTGCTTCGCTGTTAAGCCCGTTGCGAGTTTGCAGATTTGATTTAGGGTTTTATAAGTGACATTAATTCGGTTTGAATACCAGTTGGCATCACGGGTTTTACGGGCATATTGCTGCATTAGTTCGAAAAAATGCGCCAGTTTTATACTTTGATCTTGGGATAATTTGTCGTGTCTCGCTTCTGGTCTAAGTCGATGAAGTATTAAGGCTAATGCTGAGAATAAATACATCACCACCAGTTGCTCTGTTTGTGGCTGATTCATTTCTGTGATCATTTCATTGATTAAGGTTTCGGTCCTATGACGGGTCTGTGTATCTAATATGAGTTGAGGCGAGTGTTGTTGGTTTAAATGGGTGGGAGTGTATTTAGGTAAGCGCATATTGGCGTGTACATGATCAAGAAAGGCTTGGGTAAAAATGAGTACCTTACCTTGCGGCTCTGATGAAAAATCAAAAGCATGAACTTGCTCGCGCTGGACGAATAACAATGAACCTGCTGCAAATGGGTAGTTTTTGAAATCAACCATATGAGTTCCTTCACCCTGCTCAATATAAATGAGCATAAAAAAATTAACTCGATGGGGATGCTGCGGATTATGATCAATATTGGCTCTTTGGTATATCGAGGTTAAGTCGATAATTTCCAGCTCTTCATCATCAGATTGTTGATGATTAAAACCAATATCGGGAATATTCAAGGGGGTCACTCCACTAACTTTAATCATAAAAGTGTAGTGGGTATTGTCAGTGCATAGCAACTTATTAAATCTTCTTAGTTACTTCTTGGCAAATGTCTCTTGGTAAATGCTTTTTGGTTAATGCCTCTTAAATAAGTAAGCTAATTACTTCATTGTAACTTTGCCGCCAACCATTTTATAAGCTGGAGTACCGCGAACTAAGGTCTCTCTGGCGAAAGTAATTCCGCATTGGGGGCACTCGCAAGGCGTGGTTGTATAATCATCTACAATACGTTCCTTAAAGCATTTTACTAATGCGCCTTTTCCCCCTTTGCGATATTTAAAAAGCTGGGTTTTACATTTAGCGCAAAAAATATCGACAGTTCTTTTCGGGCCTTTGGCGTTGGGTTTTACCACAATTAACTCATTCAAAGTTGGAAGAGTTGCACTAACAACTCTTAGGTTCATTTTTTACTGTTTGATTTGTCTTAAAAACGATAACCTAAACTCGTGGTATAGGAATGTGTTTCAATGATATCTAAATCTTGATACGAGTATATTACAGCAAGCTCAAGTCCCATATTAAAATCAAAACGCCATCCGACAGAGGCTAACAAACCATTTCCATCGACAGTTTCATTAATTCCTGAACTATCTTCTCTATAGTCAGTCGCATCGATTGAGTAATCAGTGACGCCAAGCTTGAGCACTAAGCGATTTCTAAGTGATAGTGGGTAAGAGTAGACTGCAGCAATACGGAAACTTTTAGCATCATTTAAGGAGTATCTATCAAATGCAGAGTCAAACCAATTGGTAAAAGTAACATCCTGGTGTCTATAGCCTACTTCAGCGCCCCAATTATTATTAAACTGATATCGATATGCAAAGTCATAATTAAGCTCAAAATCATTATTATCTTGATCCATTTCTCCACTTAAAAATCCCATACCAGCCCCAGCACTGATGACATGGTGCGCTTCATCTGTAGTTGCTTGAACTAAAGGGGATGTGAGTAAGGCTGCTGTAATAAATATGTACTTCATTTTAAAATCCATTTTAAATTGTCCTTTTATTATCAATATACTAAAACATAATATAGATATAAATGATTAATATTAACCAAACTCACCGCTTACATAACCTTGAGTACGAGGATCTATTGGGTTATTGAATACTTGATGAGTTTCACCATGTTCTACTAATTCACCCATCCAGAAAAAGGCTGTTTTATCAGAAATACGCTTAGCTTGATTCATTGAATGCGTCACAATGACAATGGTGAACTTTTTACGTAGCTCATCCATTAACTCTTCAATTTTGTGGGTCGCGATAGGGTCTAATGCGCTGGTGGGTTCATCCATCAGGATAACTTCAGGTTCCATAGCAATAGCGCGAGCAATACAAAGTCGTTGTTGTTGACCACCTGAAAGACCAAATGCTGGCGTATTAAGGCGTTCTTTCACTTCTTCCCAAAGTGCTGCACTTCTCAGCGAGTCTTCTACAACTTTATCCAGTACTTTTTTGTCTTTCACACCTTGGGCCTTTAAACCAAAAGCGATGTTTTCATAAATGCTCATTGGGAAAGGGTTTGGCTTTTGAAAAACCATACCGACACGCATTCTTAAGTTCTTTACATCAACATCTGCATAGATATCTTCGCCTTCAAAGGCCACTCTTCCTGTGATTTTTACGCCTGCGACTAAATCATTCATTCTATTCAGTGTACGTAATAAGGTTGATTTACCACATCCTGAAGGACCAATAAGCGCGGTAACTTGGCGAGAAGGTATGTTCATTGAAATACCTTTAAGTGCATGGTTTTCGCCGTAATATAAATCTAAGTTGCTTACTTCAAGTTTGTTCATTATCTGGCCTATGTCTAACACGATGTTTTACGTGTTATCTCTAATAATTAAGTGTCTATGCGTTCATTAGCCACTGGTTAACGCGCAGCGCGTTACCAATGATCATCCAAGTTCTACAATGCTTTATTCAGTTTATTAGCAATGATTTTGGTTGCTAAATTTAAAACCAACACCAATACAATCAGCACGGTGGCGGTGGCGTAGGCTTGATCCCATTCATGTTGGGTAAATAATTCTTGGGTTAATTTATAAAGGTGAACTGTCAGTGTTCTGCCTGAATCAAGTACCGACTCAGGTATTTGAGTGACCATACCAGCAGTAAGAAATACAGGTGCTGATTCGCCAATCACACGACCAGTACTTAAAATCACTGAGGTAACAATACCGGGTAATGCACTCGGCAGAATTAATCGCCAGATGGTGTAAATCTTACTGCTACCTAATGCGTAACCGCCTTCACGGTAGCTCATCGGTACTGACATGAGCGCTTCTTCGGTGGTACGAATAATCACTGGCAGAATGAGCATCGCTAAGGTTAATGAGCCCGATAGGATTGAAAAACCTAATCCAAGCGTGGTAACAAAAAAGGTCATGCCAAATAGGCCATAAACAATTGATGGAATACCGGCTAATGATTCAGTACAAAAGCGAATAACCTGCACGAACTTGCTGCCTGGGGCTGCATATTCGGTTAAGTAAATGGCCGTCATTATGCCAATTGGTGCAGCAATGGCTAATGAAAGTAGCACCATATAAACAGTGGAAACAATCATGGCCCAAATGCCCGAAGCTTCACCAATGCGGGTGTAAGAGCCGGTAATGAATTCCCAGCTTACATAGCTAAGACCGTTAGACAGAATGTGCCAAACAACCCAAAGTAAAAAGAAAATGGTGATTGCTGCAGCGCCCCAGATACAAGCATGTAATAGCTTGTCTTGGTTCTCTCTCGAAAGCAGTGATGGTGTAGGAGTAAACTTAGACATAATTAGTATGCTCTCTTACGGTTTAAATAAAGCAGTGAACCATTCAGTAAAACGATAAAACCAAGTAGCACAATGCCTGTTGCATATAGTGCGCTTGAATGAATGCCTGTTGCGTAAGACATTTCCATGGCGATGTTAGCGGTTAATGTTCTGGCGGGTTCAAGTATTGACCCCGGCATGGCTGGTGCGTTACCCATTACCATGATAATGGCCATCGTTTCACCCACTGCGCGAGCAATACCCAGTGCTACACCGGTAAAGATGCCACTTTTTGCTGCTGGGATAAGCACTTTGAAAATACTGTAAATATGCGATGCACCAAGTGCTAATGCACCTTCTTTATAAACTGATGGCAGTGCTCGAAGTGATGTTTCTGAAATAGTAATAACTGTAGGCAATATCATAATTGCCAACACAATTATTCCCGCAAGTATTGTGTTACCTGCAGGAATATTAAAAATGGATTCGATGGCTGGAACAATAATAACCAAGCCGAAAAAGCCATAAACAACTGACGGGATGCCCGCGAGAAGTTCTACAGCAGGTCTGACTATATCTGCTAACCATTTAGGCGCTAACTCAGCAAGAAAAACAGCGGTAAAAATAGCAATTGGCACCCCAATAATAACTGCACCAGCAGTTGATATTAATGAGGCAATAATCATTGGGAAGATGCCGTACAGTGCTGGTGGCAACCATTCTTTCCCAAAAAGAAACTCAGTTACACCTGCTTCTTTAAATGCAGGTAATCCTTCGTTAAATACAAACCATCCAATGGTGGAAACAGATAAAACGCCGACCATAGCGCTACAAAAGAATAGGATATGAAAGAACTTTTCTGTTATATCAATGGCTTTCTTTGGTGCAAGTTGTAGGCCCTGTGTTGGGGCTTTAGTTGCTGTGTTCATCATGGTGCCTCAAGGTGGTGCTGATGATTAATGTTTCTGAGTAAAATGAAAACTGAAAAAGAGAAGCATAGGCTCCTCTCATCCAATTAATTTAGTATTAGTTAATGCGGATATAACCTTCTTCAGCAACAATGTTTTGACCATCATTCGACATGATAAAATCAATAAAGCTTTGTGCATTCGGATGTGGCTTATCATTCATCAATACAATGAAAGGGCGTGCGATTTGGTAATCACCAGCAGCAATATTGCTATCTGTTGCTTCAACGCCGTTGATGCTTAAAGCATTTAAAGACTCATCAACACTACCTAGTGAGATAAAACCAATCGCATATGGGTTATTTGCAACGATGGTTTTGATCATGCCGTTACCATTACCCACTTGTGCAGTAGGGGTAATTGCTGTGACCTTATGGCCATTAACAGTTCGTTGAAGTTTCATTATTTCTTCAAATGCACCGCGAGTACCTGAACCATTTTCACGGGTAACGACAACGATTGGGCGTGACTCACCGCCAACTTCGCTCCAGTTTTTAATTTCGCCACGATAGATTTGAGAGACTTGTTCTTGTGTAAGGTTTTTAACTGAATTTGCATTGTTTACTGCAGCTGCAATACCGTCACGAGCAATGACAATTTCTTGTGTGTCATCATTTAGCTCATTGGGTTTAATGTTACGTGAAGACATACCAATCATACTGGTACCATCTTTTGCTGCACGAATACCTGCAGATGAACCAGTGCTTTGCACTTCGATATTTTTACCAGATGTTTTTTGGTAGTTCTCTGCGAGCACTTCCATAACGTGTGCTACTGAGGTTGAACCAGACACTGTAACTGTACCAGCTTGAACAAGAGGTGCCGTCATTAAACCAACAGCAGTTAGTAAACCAATCACTTTTTTCATCACAAGTTCCACTTATATATTTAGTTCGTTTTATCCATTTGGATATCGACGTTAGGGTGCTTCTTTTCAAATGTGTTTTGGAAGCCCGTGCATTAAGACAGATCAATATGACAGTTAAGTTACAGTCTTAGGACGGCTTAATTAGTAAAGTGGAGATGGCCAAGATAATGTTTTTATAAAGTAAATGGGCTGTTAAATCCTGTGCTGTCGCTGATTTCTAGAACGTTGAGTAGATTATGTTTTCTTAAATAAGCTAGTTCATTGGTATTATTGATGTTGCGATGAGATTTATGACATAGGGAGTACTAGTTATTGACTGTTATTAAGCTTTGTTTAATTTTATTTTAAGGTTTTGTTTCACAATTGGTCTGAAATAATAGCTATTTTTTTAATTATAAGATTTTTATTAAACTTTTATTACACAAAGCAATATGAACTAAATCTGTAAAAGTAAGTTAAAATCATTTAGTGCTTCATTCGGTTAGATTTTTCTATGTATTTCCTGTGTATGTCTTTAAATGCCATTTATATACACATATGAATCCCGAAATGATGCTTTTTAGTTCAGTAGTTAGTTCAACTGACAAAATCCATATTCAAATAACTTCTTTATAGGCGGGTGTATGACAACAGAGATGATCATGATTGGAATTTCAGTATTAATTGTCATTGGCATTTTACTGCATCATCCATCTCGAACATTGGGTATTCCGTCTTTACTGATCTTTATGGGTGTCGGACTCATGTTAGGTAATGGGGAATTCAACTTTGTTTATGACAACCTTAGTCAAACTGCATGGATCGGTGGCTTAGCGTTAAATGTGATTGTTTTTGTTGGTGGTTTAAATACATCAACAGATAAAATTAAGGTGGCATATAAAGAAGGGGGAATACTTGCATCATTTGGGGTGGTCTTCACTACTATTATTTTTGCTGCCATTCTCTACTTTCTGTTAGATTTTGATTTTATTATCTGTCTGCTATTCGCCGCGATTGTGTCATCAACAGACGCTGCAGCCGTGTTTTCTATTTTGGAGTCAAAAAAGCTCAAACTAAAAGAACAAACAGATACCGTCCTCGAATTCGAGTCCGCGACCAATGATCCCGTGGCAATGTTGATGGTTATTGTATTAACTGACATGGCGCTATCTTCTAATCAATCGATTGCAATTTCAACACTAGCAATGAGTTTAGTTACGCAAATTTTGGTGGCTATTGTCGTAGGATTATTAATCGGGAAAATAGCGGTAACATTATTAAACAAGATTAGTTTGTCAGAATTTGGACTGATCCCGGTGTTTGTTCTAGCGACCTTCATTATTGCCACTTATGGCGCAGAAATGCTTGGTGGCAATATTTTACTTGCGTCGTACATTGCAGGTGTGGTGATTGGAAATGGAATTAAGCGTGGTCAATTAGTTAATTTGCACTTTTTTAATAGCGTTTCTTGGCTAGCTCAGGCATTGATGTTTATTGTGCTTGGTTTGCAGATTTTTCCACAAACCTTGATGACGGTATTCTGGATATCTATCATTCCTGGCTTGTTGCTTATTTTTGTTGCAAGGCCATTAGCAGTACAACTGTGTTACTTGCCTTTTGCTAAAGCCACTTGGAAGAAACGTTTGTTTATTTCAATGATCGGATTAAAAGGGGCAACCCCAATTGTATTTGCGCTAATCCCCGCTGCTGCAGGTGTTCCTGGTGCTATTGATATTGTGCATATGGTGTTCTTCTTTGTATTGATGTCGGTATTCATCCAAGGTGGTGCTATAGCGCCACTGGCAAGTAAGCTTGGCTTAGAAAAAGATAAAGTAGATGAGAAGTAACAAAGTCTAAGGTTTAGCTTGCTGTAAGTTGTAGTGTCACGTCAGCAGCAGCCTTTGTTGCTTCAATTTTTTTCCAGACTTTGTCATGAAAATAAAAGACCACGGTATTTACAGCAGGTTCAATTAATGCGATAGCACCACCAATGACAATACTACCTGTTAATAAATAGGTGATAGTGAAAGCTACGCTGAAATGCAGCATTGCGAATGTGATAGTTTTTTTCATTTTTGAACCCTTATTTAAATACTTGCCTTTCAATAGTTAAATGATAACAGTTCTCATTCTCTTTTGTGAGTTTATTTATAAATTAAGCCAAACGACTGACTCGATTAAGCCATAGATTGAAAGTTAAGCCAATGATAGCTATCTACAGCTTTCTACTAGTGAGCTTAATAAGCACGATTTATTGATAAAGTAATTTTGATGTTTGGTGGGCAAAGTTGGCTGCTGGTGAAATAAAAGATGAAGGGTTTAATTTTTGTCGTTTGTTCACCGTGTATAGATAAAGATATGCCCGATGGATTGCCTATTAACGTTAAGTGCCTTTTTTGATGAATAAAAAAACCTACTTATTATGAGTAGGTTTTTATTGGTAAGGCAGCAATACTTCGTTGTAAATATCTAGCTACGCATATTTAGCGGGTTATCAGTAGTGCCAAGGAAACTTAGAAAAGTCTTGGTCACGTTTTTCAAGAAATGCATCACGACCTTCTTGGGCTTCTTCGGTACCATAAGCTAAACGAGTCGCTTCACCAGCAAATAATTGCTGCCCAACTAAGCCATCATCTGGCAAGTTAAAACCATATTTGAGCATACGCATTGCAGTGGGTGATTTACTGTTGATTTCTTTAGCCCAAGATAACGCTTCTGTTTCCAGATCAGCATGAGGAATAGAGCGGTTTACCATACCCATATCAAAGGCTTCATCTGCGGTATAGTTGAATCCGAGGAAGAAAATTTCACGAGCACGCTTTTGGCCTATCATTTTAGCTAAATAAGCACTGCCGTACCCAGAGTCAAAACTGCCTACATCGGGATCCGTTTGTTTGAATACCGCATGTTCTTTAGACGCTAAAGTCAGATCACAGACAACGTGTAAACTATGACCGCCGCCAACAGCCCAGCCAGGTACGACAGCAATAACCACTTTAGGCATAAAACGGATAAGACGTTGTACTTCTAATATATGAAGACGTCCCATGCGTGCGACATCAGGCTTACCTTCTTCAGCACCTTCGTACTTATAGCCATCTTTACCACGAATACGTTGATCGCCGCCCGCGCAGAAGGAGTGTTGTCCTTTAGCTGAGGGGCCGTTACCTGTGATGAGTACACAGCCAACATCAGACCATCTGCGAGCATGATCTAAAGCCGTGTAAAGTTCATCAACTGTTTTTGGGCGGAAGGAATTTAGGCAGTCGGGGCGATTAATCGCTATTCGCACCGTACCTTGATCTTTTGCTCGATGGTAAGTGATATCTTCAAAGTTGAAGTCACTTACCGTGTCCCAAAGTGTTGGGTCGAATATATCGGAAACCTGCTGAGTCATTTTTCTAGCCTTTTTCAATAGATTATCCAAAGGCTAGGCTTAAATAATTCTCAGGTCAATTGGCTGATGGCAGGAAAACAGAAAATTATATTTTATCGCAGATAAATTGTAGGTTTTCTTTACTTATAACGGGGTTAGATAACCCAAAACCACAGTAATCATCTTTAAATTCGGCAAGTGACTCATGCGTTGTGAATGAGCTCTGCAATTCCGACAGTTCACTACTGGTTAATCTTTCAATGACACTGCTCGGTATTTTAGGAACATTATTTTCCTTTCGGGTTATTTTAGTCCCTGTCATTGAGTCTAGTTTTGTTTCAGCCCCATTTATGACAGATTGAATTTCCGCAATAGGCTTATCAAGTTTGTCAGTTTCAGTGGCAAAGTAATAAATACCGCCGCCAATCAGTGCTATAAGGATCCAGCCTCTCATCATTTAGTCCAATTAAAGTGAATAAGTGTAAATATTACGAGTATAATATACACAATTAACTTCTATATGCGAGTGTGAAGCAGTTGTAAGGGATTATTATCTGAAATCGATAAGGTTTTTCTGCAACCATCACTAACTTTTGCCCCGAATTTTAAGTAGTAAGGCATTAAGATGACACAAGAATCACAACCCAAAGATTATTCTAAACAGGCTCGAATCAAGATCCATCAACCTGATGCAAGTAAAGCCGATAGGTTTAATCCAAGTAATAGCATCTACGTTCGAGCTGTAAATGGATTATGGACAACAGTAAGACGCCGTATTGGTTGGGCAACAATGTTGTTCTTTCTTATACTGCCTTGGCTTCCTTGGGGTGATAGACAAGCTGTATGGTTCAATTTGGGTGAACAGAAGTTCCATATCTTTAATCTCACTATTTGGCCTCAAGATTTAACTTTGTTAGCAGCCCTATTTACTATTGCTGCCTTTGGACTCTTTTTTGTGACGACCTATCTCGGACGAGTATGGTGTGGCTACACTTGCCCCCAAACTGTTTGGACTTTTATATTTATATGGTTTGAAGAAAAATTTGAAGGGGCCCGTAATAAAAGAATAAAGCTCGACCAGATGCCGTGGAGCTTTAATAAGTTGTGGCGCAAAACAGCCAAACATACCTCTTGGATTTTAATCTCCTTACTTACCGCAATGACCTTTGTATCGTATTTTGTGCCAAGCCGTGAGGTCTATATTGATGTATTTACCTTAAATGCTGATGTTGGTATTTACTTCTGGGTGGTCTTTTTTACATTAGCAACTTACGGTAATGCAGGTTGGATGCGCGAGATCATGTGTATTCATATGTGCCCCTATGCACGTTTCCAAGCCGCTATGTTTGATAAGAACACCTATATAGTCGGCTATGATACTAAAAGAGGTGAAACCAGAGGCCCACGTTCACGCAAAGCAGACCATAAAGAAATGGGATTGGGTGACTGCATCGATTGTGATCTGTGTGTACAGGTATGTCCAACCGGTATTGATATCCGTAATGGTCTTCAATATGAGTGTATTAACTGTGGTGCTTGTATCGATGCTTGCGATACCACGATGGAACGCATGGGTTATGACAAAGGTTTAATCAGTTATACCACTGAAAACAAATTAGAGGAGGTTAAAGAAAGTATCTTAAGACCGAAATTAGTGGGTTACGGTGTTGCCTTGACTGTGATGATTTTGGTGTTTATATATGCCAGCGCGACAATCGCCCCAGTGAGAATGGATGTAATCCGAGATCGTAATGCTTTATATAGAGTGACTAATGATGGCTTAATTGAGAATACATACACATTAAAGCTATTAAATAAGACAGAGCAAGCGCAAGAATACCATCTTTCTATGGATGGCTTAGAGGGTTACGAGTGGAGTGGACCACAACAAGTCTCGGTTCAGGCTGGTGAAGTATTGACGCTTCCTATTAGTATTGCCGTTGATTCTGATCAAATTGAACGAACAGTCACTAAAATTAACTTAATCGTGTCCGCAAATATCGATGATAAGGAGATTGTCATTAAACAAGAGTCACGCTTCTTTGGTGAATAAAGCTTAATTTGACTGATAAAAAGGGACTGTTAGTCCCTTTTTTGTGCGTTTCGTACAAAATCACACCTGTTAGTCCTATTATTGCAATTTTATTACTAAAACTACTTGCGCAGATTAAGAGTTTGTCTATAATACGGACCTCAAGCCAACGACCTAGCGTCTAACGGCGGTATCTGAAAGATTGATACCAACGCTCTTTAACAATCAAACAAGAAATCTGTGTGGACACTCACAGGTGTTGAGTTAATCGAAATTGCTACTTAGGTAGCAATCAAAATTATTTACTCAATGTAACGATGAGTGTTCATAGCAATATGTAACAAACGTTTTAGAGATTCTTCCGAGTCTTTAAATCGAAATCAGAATTCATTGAGCCGAAGCGACGTTCTTATTTATAAGAATGACTGCTTTAACAAAACTTTAATTGAAGAGTTTGATCATGGCTCAGATTGAACGCTGGCGGCAGGCCTAACACATGCAAGTCGAGCGGTAACACAAGGGAGCTTGCTCCTGAGGTGACGAGCGGCGGACGGGTGAGTAATGCCTAGGGATCTGCCCAGTCGAGGGGGATAACAGTTGGAAACGACTGCTAATACCGCATACGCCCTACGGGGGAAAGGAGGGGACCTTCGGGCCTTTCGCGATTGGATGAACCTAGGTGGGATTAGCTAGTTGGTGAGGTAATGGCTCACCAAGGCGACGATCCCTAGCTGTTCTGAGAGGATGATCAGCCACACTGGGACTGAGACACGGCCCAGACTCCTACGGGAGGCAGCAGTGGGGAATATTGCACAATGGGCGAAAGCCTGATGCAGCCATGCCGCGTGTGTGAAGAAGGCCTTAGGGTTGTAAAGCACTTTCAGTAGGGAGGAAAGGTTAACGGTTAATAACCGTTAGCTGTGACGTTACCTACAGAAGAAGGACCGGCTAACTTCGTGCCAGCAGCCGCGGTAATACGAGGGGTCCAAGCGTTAATCGGAATTACTGGGCGTAAAGCGTACGCAGGCGGTTCATTAAGCTAGATGTGAAATCCCCGGGCTCAACCTGGGAATTGCATTTAGAACTGGTGAACTAGAGTCTTGTAGAGGGGGGTAGAATTTCAGGTGTAGCGGTGAAATGCGTAGAGATCTGAAGGAATACCGGTGGCGAAGGCGGCCCCCTGGACAAAGACTGACGCTCATGTACGAAAGCGTGGGGAGCAAACAGGATTAGATACCCTGGTAGTCCACGCCGTAAACGATGTCTACTCGGAGTTTGGTGCCTTGAGCACTGGGCTCCCAAGCTAACGCATTAAGTAGACCGCCTGGGGAGTACGGCCGCAAGGTTAAAACTCAAATGAATTGACGGGGGCCCGCACAAGCGGTGGAGCATGTGGTTTAATTCGATGCAACGCGAAGAACCTTACCTACTCTTGACATCCACAGAACTTACCAGAGATGGTTTGGTGCCTTCGGGAACTGTGAGACAGGTGCTGCATGGCTGTCGTCAGCTCGTGTTGTGAAATGTTGGGTTAAGTCCCGCAACGAGCGCAACCCCTATCCTTATTTGCCAGCGCGTAATGGCGGGAACTCTAGGGAGACTGCCGGTGATAAACCGGAGGAAGGTGGGGACGACGTCAAGTCATCATGGCCCTTACGAGTAGGGCTACACACGTGCTACAATGGCGTATACAGAGGGTTGCAAAGCCGCAAGGTCTAGCTAATCTCACAAAGTACGTCGTAGTCCGGATCGGAGTCTGCAACTCGACTCCGTGAAGTCGGAATCGCTAGTAATCGTAGATCAGAATGCTACGGTGAATACGTTCCCGGGCCTTGTACACACCGCCCGTCACACCATGGGAGTGGGCTGCACCAGAAGTAGATAGTCTAACCTTCGGGAGGACGTTTACCACGGTGTGGTTCATGACTGGGGTGAAGTCGTAACAAGGTAGCCCTAGGGGAACCTGGGGCTGGATCACCTCCTTACCTATACGACTAACTTAATGTTTGTTGAGTGTTCACACAGATTGCTTGTTAACTTCTTCGGAAGTTGAGCGAAATGCGCCGCGAGCCGGTTAGCATTGTTCTTTAACAATTTGGAAAGCTGATAGTATTTAACATGATGATGTCTGTCGTTGTGTTATTTACAAAATCGTATTATTGGGAAATTAATCCTTTTTCAATAATACATTGAGTTCTCAAAACACTTTATTAAGTGTCTTGAATATTCTAAAAATCTAAGGCGAATTTGTGTACTCGAAAGAGATGCAAATTATGTAATAAACCAGCTAGTTACGATATAACTGTTAAGGCTACCCGCTTTAACAACACTTGTTTTCATTTATGAAACTGATGTGGGTTGTATGGTTAAGTGACTAAGCGTATACGGTGGATGCCTTGGCAGTCAGAGGCGATGAAGGACGTAATAACTTGCGAAAAGCGTTGGCGAGCTAGTAATAAGCACTTGAGCTAACGATATCCGAATGGGGAAACCCGGCCACATAAGTGGTCATCATACAGTGAATACATAGCTGTATGAGGCGAACTCGGGGAACTGAAACATCTAAGTACCCGAAGGAAAAGAAATCAACCGAGATTCCCCTAGTAGCGGCGAGCGAACGGGGATTAGCCCTTAAGTCTATGGGGTGTTAGTGGAATAAGTTGGAAAGCTTAACGGTACAGGGTGATAGTCCCGTACATGAAAACTAACCATAGATGAAAACGAGTAAGGCGGGACACGTGACATCCTGTTTGAATATGGGGGGACCATCCTCCAAGGCTAAATACTCCTGACTGACCGATAGTGAACCAGTACCGTGAGGGAAAGGCGAAAAGAACCCCTGTGAGGGGAGTGAAATAGAACCTGAAACCGTGTACGTACAAGCAGTGGGAGCGGTTCTTGAGACCGTGACTGCGTACCTTTTGTATAATGGGTCAGCGACTTACGTTTTGTAGCGAGGTTAAGCGAATAGCGGAGCCGTAGGGAAACCGAGTGTTAACTGCGCGTTTAGTTGCAAGGCGTAGACCCGAAACCGAGTGATCTAGCCATGGGCAGGTTGAAGGTTGAGTAACATCAACTGGAGGACCGAACCGACTAATGTTGAAAAATTAGCGGATGACTTGTGGCTGGGGGTGAAAGGCCAATCAAACTCGGAGATATCTGGTTCTCCTCGAAAGCTATTTAGGTAGCGCCTCGAGCGAATACCACTGGGGGTAGAGCACTGTTAAGGCTAGGGGGTCATCCCGACTTACCAACCCTTTGCAAACTCCGAATACCAGTGAGTACTACTCGGGAGACAGACGGCGGGTGCTAACGTCCGTCGTCAAAAGGGAAACAACCCAGACCATCAGCTAAGGTCCCAAAGTTATTGCTAAGTGGGAAACGATGTGGGAAGGCTTAGACAGCTAGGATGTTGGCTTAGAAGCAGCCATCATTTAAAGAAAGCGTAATAGCTCACTAGTCGAGTCGGCCTGCGCGGAAGATTTAACGGGGCTAAGCAATACACCGAAGCTATGGGTTTGCTAGTTTACTAGCAAGCGGTAGAGGAGCGTTCTGTAAGCGGTTGAAGGTGAAGGGGTAACCCACACTGGACGTATCAGAAGTGCGAATGCTGACATGAGTAACGATAAAGGGAGTGAAAAACTCCCTCGCCGAAAGACCAAGGGTTCCTGTCCAACGTTAATCGGGGCAGGGTGAGTCGACCCCTAAGGCGAGGCCGAAAGGCGTAGTCGATGGGAAACAGGTCAATATTCCTGTACTTCTGCTAACTGCGATGGAGAGACGGAGAAGGCTAGGCTAGCGCGGCGTTGGTAGTCCGCGTTTAAGGTTGTAGGCTGTAAACTTAGGCAAATCCGGGTTTACTTAAGGCTGAGAACTGATGACGAGTCACTAAGGTGATGAAGTAGTTGATGCCATGCTTCCAGGAAAATCTTCTAAGCTTCAGGTTAGTAGGAATCGTACCCCAAACCGACACAGGTGGTCGGGTAGAGAATACCAAGGCGCTTGAGAGAACTCGGCTGAAGGAACTAGGCAAAATGGTACCGTAACTTCGGGAGAAGGTACGCTCCTGACGGTGATGAGACTTGCTCTCTAAGCTGTTGGGAGTCGCAGATACCAGGTGGCTGCAACTGTTTATCAAAAACACAGTACTGTGCAAAATCGCAAGATGACGTATACGGTATGACGCCTGCCCGGTGCTTGAAGGTTAATTGATTGGGTTATCTTCGGAGAAGCTCATGATCGAAGCCCAAGTAAACGGCGGCCGTAACTATAACGGTCCTAAGGTAGCGAAATTCCTTGTCGGGTAAGTTCCGACCTGCACGAATGGCGTAATGATGGCCACGCTGTCTCCAGCCGAGACTCAGTGAAGTTGAAATTGCGGTGAAGATGCCGTATACCCGCGGCTAGACGGAAAGACCCCGTGAACCTTTACTATAGCTTGGCACTGAACATTGAACCTACATGTGTAGGATAGGTGGGAGACTTTGAAACTTCGTCGCTAGATGGAGTGGAGTCAATCTTGAAATACCACCCTTGTAGTTTTGATGTTCTAACCGCGGCCCCTTATCGGGGTTCGGGACAGTGCCTGGTGGGTAGTTTGACTGGGGCGGTCTCCTCCCAAAGAGTAACGGAGGAGCACGAAGGTTGGCTAAGTACGGTCGGACATCGTACGGTTAGTGCAATGGCATAAGCCAGCTTAACTGCGAGACATACACGTCGAGCAGGTACGAAAGTAGGTCATAGTGATCCGGTGGTTCTGTATGGAAGGGCCATCGCTCAACGGATAAAAGGTACTCCGGGGATAACAGGCTGATACCGCCCAAGAGTTCATATCGACGGCGGTGTTTGGCACCTCGATGTCGGCTCATCACATCCTGGGGCTGAAGTCGGTCCCAAGGGTATGGCTGTTCGCCATTTAAAGTGGTACGCGAGCTGGGTTCAGAACGTCGTGAGACAGTTCGGTCCCTATCTGCCGTGGGCGTTGGATGATTGAAGGAAGCTGCTCCTAGTACGAGAGGACCGGAGTGGACGAACCGCTGGTGTTCGGGTTGTTATGCCAATAGCATTGCCCGGTAGCTACGTTCGGAATCGATAACCGCTGAAAGCATCTAAGCGGGAAGCGAGTCCTAAGATGAGTCATCCCTAGAGATTTAATCTCTCTAAAGAGCCGTTCGAGACTAGGACGTTGATAGGCAGGGTGTGTAAGCGTTGTGAGGCGTTGAGCTAACCTGTACTAATGACTCGTGAGGCTTAACCATACAACCCAGATGAGTTTTATCTGAGTGTGTTGTGGTAACTAGATTTATTACAGACTGAAAAGTCGAACTTAGATACGAATATAAAGCGCTTAATGAAGTGCGAACTCAAAAAATCTCGAAAGAGTTATCAGATTTCCGAATTATTATTTACTGCGTTTGCGGTAAATGAAGCAAGAATTTGCTTGGTGACAATAGCATTGTGGTACCACCTGATCCCATCCCGAACTCAGCAGTGAAACGCAATAGCGCCGATGATAGTGTGGGGTCTCCCCATGTGAAAGTAGGTCATCGCCAAGCGCCTAATAAGTATTAAGCCCGCTACTATGTAGCGGGCTTTTTGCGTTTTACGGCTTTTAACGAATGAACAGGTGAAAGTAGGGTGCAATGTGTGTGTTGATAACGCAACGCTTTATACAGATATGGAACGCGAAGGATGTATCCGCAGCTGAACATCGCCAAGGGCCTAATTTCTCGAGCTGTTAAAGTAAGAACGAGAGCAGATAGCCCGTTACTAACGTAGCGGGCTTTTTTGTGTTTTATCGATATTTTTAATATAAACACACTTAAGCTGATTGATAAATACGCAGTACTTATTCCTTTGTACAGTTGGAGCCTTGAGTGTCACAAATAATTTAAGTTAAGAGCTAAGTTAGGTGTAGAAAAATTGGGAGGGTTTGGTTTTATAGACTGAATGACTCTTCGACTTATTGATTGAATAGCGCTCTATGAGCGTCACTTTATGTTTCTGCTATATTAGGCCTTAAGTAACAACGTCGGTGTTGATTGGCCACAAACTACAACAATGTGTCAATTCTTGAGCCTGGTAAGGAATGTTCTTTCTATATAAGGGCGCTGCACATTAAATAATGTTGTTCTTTTTTTCGATTATTGCTCCATGTTGAACTAAAATTAAAGGCCGCATCTGATAAATGTGTCGTTAGATTACCGCTTTTTAACGCTGAAACAATTTATCAAACCGAAAAATGTGGATAGTTTTATCGCAGTCATCATTGTGCTGCTACGAGTGAATAGCAGAAATGACGGTGATGATGGCCGTTAACCCTTTGTATCATTGACGTTGGGGAATAAAAGGTTGTTACGGCTCTGCGGTAATTAACGGCAACTGCCCCTTAAAATGTGGATAACTTTGGGGGTAACAAGTGGGTATCCTGTACTTAAGCATTTAATGCTAAAAAACTTCATTTTTATGCAAAAAAGCCCTTGCGCGAAATCCTGATTTGCCTATAATGCGCATCCACTGACACGGCGACAGGCCAATAGGCTCAACGTGTTAGCGTTAATTAAGACGGTTTTACATCATCATAATTAACGGGTTGAAAAGCATTTTGAATTAACGTTAAAAATGACTTGACGCCCACAACGGGAAGTGTAGAATACGCATCCCTAAGCCAACGACCTAGCGTCTAACGGCGGTATCTGAAAGATTGATACCAACGCTCTTTAACAATCAAACAAGAAATCTGTGTGGACACTCACAGGTGTTGAGTTAATCGAAATTGCTACTTAGGTAGCAATCAAAATTATTTACTCAATGTAACGATGAGTGTTCATAGCAATATGTAACAAACGTTTTAGAGATTCTTCCGAGTCTTTAAATCGAAATCAGAATTCATTGAGCCGAAGCGATGTTCTTATTTATAAGAATGGCTGCTTTAACAAAACTTTAATTGAAGAGTTTGATCATGGCTCAGATTGAACGCTGGCGGCAGGCCTAACACATGCAAGTCGAGCGGTAACACAAGGGAGCTTGCTCCTGAGGTGACGAGCGGCGGACGGGTGAGTAATGCCTAGGGATCTGCCCAGTCGAGGGGGATAACAGTTGGAAACGACTGCTAATACCGCATACGCCCTACGGGGGAAAGGAGGGGACCTTCGGGCCTTTCGCGATTGGATGAACCTAGGTGGGATTAGCTAGTTGGTGAGGTAATGGCTCACCAAGGCGACGATCCCTAGCTGTTCTGAGAGGATGATCAGCCACACTGGGACTGAGACACGGCCCAGACTCCTACGGGAGGCAGCAGTGGGGAATATTGCACAATGGGCGAAAGCCTGATGCAGCCATGCCGCGTGTGTGAAGAAGGCCTTAGGGTTGTAAAGCACTTTCAGTAGGGAGGAAAGGTTAACGGTTAATAACCGTTAGCTGTGACGTTACCTACAGAAGAAGGACCGGCTAACTTCGTGCCAGCAGCCGCGGTAATACGAGGGGTCCAAGCGTTAATCGGAATTACTGGGCGTAAAGCGTACGCAGGCGGTTCATTAAGCTAGATGTGAAATCCCCGGGCTCAACCTGGGAATTGCATTTAGAACTGGTGAACTAGAGTCTTGTAGAGGGGGGTAGAATTTCAGGTGTAGCGGTGAAATGCGTAGAGATCTGAAGGAATACCGGTGGCGAAGGCGGCCCCCTGGACAAAGACTGACGCTCATGTACGAAAGCGTGGGGAGCAAACAGGATTAGATACCCTGGTAGTCCACGCCGTAAACGATGTCTACTCGGAGTTTGGTGCCTTGAGCACTGGGCTCCCAAGCTAACGCATTAAGTAGACCGCCTGGGGAGTACGGCCGCAAGGTTAAAACTCAAATGAATTGACGGGGGCCCGCACAAGCGGTGGAGCATGTGGTTTAATTCGATGCAACGCGAAGAACCTTACCTACTCTTGACATCCACAGAACTTACCAGAGATGGTTTGGTGCCTTCGGGAACTGTGAGACAGGTGCTGCATGGCTGTCGTCAGCTCGTGTTGTGAAATGTTGGGTTAAGTCCCGCAACGAGCGCAACCCCTATCCTTATTTGCCAGCGCATAATGGCGGGAACTCTAGGGAGACTGCCGGTGATAAACCGGAGGAAGGTGGGGACGACGTCAAGTCATCATGGCCCTTACGAGTAGGGCTACACACGTGCTACAATGGCGTATACAGAGGGTTGCAAAGCCGCAAGGTCTAGCTAATCTCACAAAGTACGTCGTAGTCCGGATCGGAGTCTGCAACTCGACTCCGTGAAGTCGGAATCGCTAGTAATCGTAGATCAGAATGCTACGGTGAATACGTTCCCGGGCCTTGTACACACCGCCCGTCACACCATGGGAGTGGGCTGCACCAGAAGTAGATAGTCTAACCTTCGGGAGGACGTTTACCACGGTGTGGTTCATGACTGGGGTGAAGTCGTAACAAGGTAGCCCTAGGGGAACCTGGGGCTGGATCACCTCCTTACCTATACGACTAACTTAATGTTTGTTGAGTGTTCACACAGATTGCTTGTTAACTTCTTCGGAAGTTGAGCGAAATGCGCCGCGAGCCGGTTAGCATTGTTCTTTAACAATTTGGAAAGCTGATAGTATTTAACATGATGATGTCTGTCGTTGTGTTATTTACAAAATCGTATTATTGGGAAATTAATCCTTTTTCAATAATACATTGAGTTCTCAAAACACTTTATTAAGTGTCTTGAATATTCTAAAAATCTAAGGCGAATTTGTGTACTCGAAAGAGATGCAAATTATGTAATAAACCAGCTAGTTACGATATAACTGTTAAGGCTACCCGCTTTAACAACACTTGTTTTCATTTATGAAACTGATGTGGGTTGTATGGTTAAGTGACTAAGCGTATACGGTGGATGCCTTGGCAGTCAGAGGCGATGAAGGACGTAATAACTTGCGAAAAGCGTTGGCGAGCTAGTAATAAGCACTTGAGCTAACGATATCCGAATGGGGAAACCCGGCCACATAAGTGGTCATCATACAGTGAATACATAGCTGTATGAGGCGAACTCGGGGAACTGAAACATCTAAGTACCCGAAGGAAAAGAAATCAACCGAGATTCCCCTAGTAGCGGCGAGCGAACGGGGATTAGCCCTTAAGTCTATGGGGTGTTAGTGGAATAAGTTGGAAAGCTTAACGGTACAGGGTGATAGTCCCGTACATGAAAACTAACCATAGATGAAAACGAGTAAGGCGGGACACGTGACATCCTGTTTGAATATGGGGGGACCATCCTCCAAGGCTAAATACTCCTGACTGACCGATAGTGAACCAGTACCGTGAGGGAAAGGCGAAAAGAACCCCTGTGAGGGGAGTGAAATAGAACCTGAAACCGTGTACGTACAAGCAGTGGGAGCGGTTCTTGAGACCGTGACTGCGTACCTTTTGTATAATGGGTCAGCGACTTACGTTTTGTAGCGAGGTTAAGCGAATAGCGGAGCCGTAGGGAAACCGAGTGTTAACTGCGCGTTTAGTTGCAAGGCGTAGACCCGAAACCGAGTGATCTAGCCATGGGCAGGTTGAAGGTTGAGTAACATCAACTGGAGGACCGAACCGACTAATGTTGAAAAATTAGCGGATGACTTGTGGCTGGGGGTGAAAGGCCAATCAAACTCGGAGATATCTGGTTCTCCTCGAAAGCTATTTAGGTAGCGCCTCGAGCGAATACCACTGGGGGTAGAGCACTGTTAAGGCTAGGGGGTCATCCCGACTTACCAACCCTTTGCAAACTCCGAATACCAGTGAGTACTACTCGGGAGACAGACGGCGGGTGCTAACGTCCGTCGTCAAAAGGGAAACAACCCAGACCATCAGCTAAGGTCCCAAAGTTATTGCTAAGTGGGAAACGATGTGGGAAGGCTTAGACAGCTAGGATGTTGGCTTAGAAGCAGCCATCATTTAAAGAAAGCGTAATAGCTCACTAGTCGAGTCGGCCTGCGCGGAAGATTTAACGGGGCTAAGCAATACACCGAAGCTATGGGTTTGCTAGTTTACTAGCAAGCGGTAGAGGAGCGTTCTGTAAGCGGTTGAAGGTGAAGGGGTAACCCACACTGGACGTATCAGAAGTGCGAATGCTGACATGAGTAACGATAAAGGGAGTGAAAAACTCCCTCGCCGAAAGACCAAGGGTTCCTGTCCAACGTTAATCGGGGCAGGGTGAGTCGACCCCTAAGGCGAGGCCGAAAGGCGTAGTCGATGGGAAACAGGTCAATATTCCTGTACTTCTGCTAACTGCGATGGAGAGACGGAGAAGGCTAGGCTAGCGCGGCGTTGGTAGTCCGCGTTTAAGGTTGTAGGCTGTAAACTTAGGCAAATCCGGGTTTACTTAAGGCTGAGAACTGATGACGAGTCACTAAGGTGATGAAGTAGTTGATGCCATGCTTCCAGGAAAATCTTCTAAGCTTCAGGTTAGTAGGAATCGTACCCCAAACCGACACAGGTGGTCGGGTAGAGAATACCAAGGCGCTTGAGAGAACTCGGCTGAAGGAACTAGGCAAAATGGTACCGTAACTTCGGGAGAAGGTACGCTCCTGACGGTGATGAGACTTGCTCTCTAAGCTGTTGGGAGTCGCAGATACCAGGTGGCTGCAACTGTTTATCAAAAACACAGTACTGTGCAAAATCGCAAGATGACGTATACGGTATGACGCCTGCCCGGTGCTTGAAGGTTAATTGATTGGGTTATCTTCGGAGAAGCTCATGATCGAAGCCCAAGTAAACGGCGGCCGTAACTATAACGGTCCTAAGGTAGCGAAATTCCTTGTCGGGTAAGTTCCGACCTGCACGAATGGCGTAATGATGGCCACGCTGTCTCCAGCCGAGACTCAGTGAAGTTGAAATTGCGGTGAAGATGCCGTATACCCGCGGCTAGACGGAAAGACCCCGTGAACCTTTACTATAGCTTGGCACTGAACATTGAACCTACATGTGTAGGATAGGTGGGAGACTTTGAAACTTCGTCGCTAGATGGAGTGGAGTCAATCTTGAAATACCACCCTTGTAGTTTTGATGTTCTAACCGCGGCCCCTTATCGGGGTTCGGGACAGTGCCTGGTGGGTAGTTTGACTGGGGCGGTCTCCTCCCAAAGAGTAACGGAGGAGCACGAAGGTTGGCTAAGTACGGTCGGACATCGTACGGTTAGTGCAATGGCATAAGCCAGCTTAACTGCGAGACATACACGTCGAGCAGGTACGAAAGTAGGTCATAGTGATCCGGTGGTTCTGTATGGAAGGGCCATCGCTCAACGGATAAAAGGTACTCCGGGGATAACAGGCTGATACCGCCCAAGAGTTCATATCGACGGCGGTGTTTGGCACCTCGATGTCGGCTCATCACATCCTGGGGCTGAAGTCGGTCCCAAGGGTATGGCTGTTCGCCATTTAAAGTGGTACGCGAGCTGGGTTCAGAACGTCGTGAGACAGTTCGGTCCCTATCTGCCGTGGGCGTTGGATGATTGAAGGAAGCTGCTCCTAGTACGAGAGGACCGGAGTGGACGAACCGCTGGTGTTCGGGTTGTTATGCCAATAGCATTGCCCGGTAGCTACGTTCGGAATCGATAACCGCTGAAAGCATCTAAGCGGGAAGCGAGTCCTAAGATGAGTCATCCCTAGAGATTTAATCTCTCTAAAGAGCCGTTCGAGACTAGGACGTTGATAGGCAGGGTGTGTAAGCGTTGTGAGGCGTTGAGCTAACCTGTACTAATGACTCGTGAGGCTTAACCATACAACCCAGATGAGTTTTATCTGAGTGAGTTGTGGTAACTAGATTTATTACAGACTGAAAAGTCGAACTTAGATACGAATATAAAGCGCTTAATGAAGTGCGAACTCAAAAAATCTCGAAAGAGTTATCAGATTTCCGAATTATTATTTACTGCGTTTGCGGTAAATGAAGCAAGAATTTGCTTGGTGACAATAGCATTGTGGTACCACCTGATCCCATCCCGAACTCAGCAGTGAAACGCAATAGCGCCGATGATAGTGTGGGGTCTCCCCATGTGAAAGTAGGTCATCGCCAAGCGCCTAATAAGTATTAAGCCCGCTACTATGTAGCGGGCTTTTTGCGTTTTACGGCTTTTAACGAATGAACAGGTGAAAGTAGGGTGAAATGTCTGTGTTTATAACGCAACGCTTTATACAGGCATGGAACGCGAAGGATGTATCTGCAGCTGAACATCGCCAAGCGCCCTATATCTTTTAAATTAGAGCATCTTAAATGAGAGCAGATAGCCCGTTACTAACGTAGCGGGCTTTTTTGTGTTTGTAATTTGGGCGTCATATACCATGTGAAAGTAGGGTGTAATGTATCGCTTTATATAGATGGGCTCCGTGAAGAGCTTTTATAAAACAGGATGATTAAAAGAGCCTAATTTATGTTACTTTTAATATTAAAAAATACGAATAATACCTGACTCTACAAGCCAAATATTTTTTATCGATGAACTTTGATAATTGGTGAAGTGATAGCTCATATAGGCCTTATCATTGTTTGGAAGAATTGAAGAGTTCTTCTTACTCCAGTTAGTCAATTTGTGTGTATTTATCACTACAGACGTTACATGAATTTTCGCAGTTTCAATATCGAATACATAATTTGAGTGTTGAAAAATATACTTTTCAGTATGGAACCGTTAAGCTGTAATTCATTGAAATCAATTAATAAGTACAGTTTCGTTTTTTATGATTTTTTAGGTATAAGTCAATTCAATCATTAAACTTACTATTGTTGGAATATACTGTCTCTAGTATGTTATTTACGAGATCCACTATTAATCAATAATCAGCGGTGTAACTTTGTCAAAGCGACCTTTATTTTCACTTTCTTTTTTAGTACCTTTTTTAATAAGTTCATTGTACTTATTATTAATTAGTAGTGAGTTTTATTACGAAAGAGATGAGCTGAGATCGCAATTAGCTACAAATGAATCTAAGCACATTGAACAAGAACTATTCAGAATGACACATATCGTTGAATCAGCATTAGCTATTCAAGATATTACAAGGATTGAGCAAGAAGTATCCCTAACCTCTACAGACAGTAACATGATGGTCTACATAATTTTAGATGCATCAAGTCAAATTAGGTTCGCTAATCATGTTATATGGCGTGAAAGTAATGCTAATAATGTAATTGATGGCTATTCAAACCAAACTCATCAAGAAGTCGTCTCTAGCAAAAAACCAACAATACGCACTAATTTAGACAGAAGATCAATACAAGCCTACTACCCCATAAACACCTCTGATAAATATAGTTATTCTAACGCGGTTGATGTTATCTATATTGAATATAATATTTCGTCACTAATGGCTGAAGCTTCAGAAAGACTTCAAAAACGTTTTATTTTAATTTGGTCGATGGGTGGCCTCATTGTTGTTTTATTCTGTTTAGGTCTGCACTTAGTATTAATCAGACCCATGAAAATGCTAGCGCGACGAACACAGAATGTCATCGATGGGAAAAGTACCAATATTAAAGTGAACGGTTTAGTTGATGAGGTGCATCGCTTAGGTCATTCAGTTTTCCTAGTAGAAAATTTATTAGTCGAAAGTAACCAAAGGCTATATGACGCCGAACAACGTTGGTTATATTCAATTAATGCTGATTTTAAGGGTATTTGGGACTGGAATAGTCAGAATGGCGAGCTTTTTTTATCTGATAATTGGAAAGATATTTTAGGTTATAAAGCTGATGAATTGATCGACTCTTATGATACTTGGGAATCACGCTTACATGCTGATGATAAAAAGGGCGTCTTATCTGCATTAAATAATTATCTTAAAGGAAGGACTCAACATTATGAATGTGTCTATAGGATGCTTCATAAGTCGAGCAATTATGTTTGGGTGCTAGACCGAGGTCAAATTATCCAATGGGATGAGTTTGGTCATCCTATTCGCTTAATCGGCTCAATTTACGATGTATCTTCTGAACTAAAACATCAGCGAATAACAGTAGAAAGGCAAAGCCACGTTGGTGTATCTGACATTATTGATCGTAACGAATTAGCTAACGAACTCTTCGATCTTCAGGCTTACGCAAGAAAAACTAACCAGTACTGCACAATGATGTTGATTAATTTAAGTAATATTAAATTAGTTAATGAGTCATTAGGTGAGCAATTATCCGATCGACTTATGATGCAGATTTCAGCCCGTCTTGCAGGTAGCTTTTCGAGTAGCTGTGTTTTAAGTCGATTAGGTGAAGATGAATTTTTCATAGCAGCGAAAGATTTAGGAAACAATTTAGAACACGCGAATAAGCGTGCACTAGCACTGGCTAGTGAAGTTCGACAAGTGGTTGGTCGAAGTTTCAGTGTCTCTGGTCAGGATCTTTCTGTTTTCACTCAAATAGGAATGGTGGTTTTTGATGGTAATGAATCATTAGAGCCAAGCCAATTATTAGAGCGCGCAGATAAGGCATTAGGTAAAGCGATTGAGAGCAAGGTAAATAGTTGTGTTTTACATAGTTTACAACTTGATGGCAGCCATAATGAGCCCCAAAAGTTGCAACGAGATTTAAAGTTAGCATTAAAGAATCAACAGATTTCATTAGTCTATCAACCTGTTGTGGATATAGATGGTAACACCGAAAGTGTCGAAGTGTTGATGCGTTGGTATCATCCGAAGTTTGGTTTTATTAGCCCAAAGCAGTTTATTCCTGTTGCAGAGCTTTCAAATTCCATATTTGAACTTGAGCTATGGATGTTAGATCAGATTTGTATATTTATAAAAAGCCTGCAGCAATCTAATTTAGACTGTCCTTGTTTTTCACTCAATATTTCATCAAGACACTTTCATCAAGACATATTTACCCAACAACTGCTTGATAAGATAAAACATCGTGGTATTGCCCCCGACTTGATTCAACTTGAGCTATCTGAGGATATTTTTTCGATAAATCCGATAACAGCAAAGAATAAAATTTTGAAGTTACGACGTGCGGGAATACGTGTGGCGTTGGATGATTTTGGTTCAGGACTATGTCCGCTTCACCGATTAAATGGGATACATTTTTCCCAAGTGAAATTTTCAGCGAGTTATATTAAAGATATTACCATTTCTGAAGAATCACGAAATGTATTTACCTCGCTAATACAACTGACAAAGCAGTTAAATTACCCTGTAGTCGTGAAGCAAATAGAAGAACGACAACAACTCACAATTTTGAGTGAACTAAACAGCAATTTATTTCAAGGCTTCGTCATTAGTCGTCCATTATCACAACAGGACATCAAGCAGTTACTTGAATCTGACATTTCATTGAGTGTTGTATGGAAAGTGCCATTTAGTTAATTATAACTAAAACGGTTACTATTAAGCATGTTGCTCAAAGAATCCCGTTAAGCTGGTTAGCGCCTGGTTGCGCACTTCATCAGTTTCCATGAATATTTCATGGCGGCTATTATTGATTCTCTTAAGCTGGCACAGATTATTTTCCGCTCTATCTTGTGCGTTGTTATCAACGATAGTGTCATCGGTGGCCTGTAAAACCAATATGGGTTTGATACTGACCGCAGCTGCTTGTGTGGCTTTGTCTGCAGCATCCAGCGCTTCTAATAGCCAATTGTTGGTTGGTGAACCAAGTTGAATGTCTTTATTCTCTCGATAGATCATCAAGATTTGTTGATAACGCTCTTGGCTATTAGTGAGTTCGTTATCAGCAAAGTCAGTGATATTATAGTCTTTCCCGCCAATAATATAATTAGGTTCTTTTAGAGGACTATAGGTGTTTAGCAAAGATGCCAATGAACGAACTAAAGCTCGATTAAAGGGTAACTGTATTCCATACATAGGGGCTGAAAATACCGCGGCTTTGAAGGTTGTTGGGTTCTGACTCATATACAGTGTCCCGATGGTGCCCCCCATAGAATGACCAACTAGGTATAAGTCTTCATGGTCGTTTGGCTTGACGACTTGTTCTACGAAATTGTTTAAATCATCAATGTACGTCTGGAATGTGTCAATATGACCTTGATGCGGGTTTTTGGTTGTTCTTGATGATAAACCTTGGCCTCGATGGTCAAGAATATAAAGACTATAGCCATGCTGATATAAGTCGAACATTAACTCTTTATATTTAAGGTAGCTTTCAACTCTGCCACTACTAATGACGATAGCTTTATTGCTTCGTGAATTGTGGATGTAGGCATAAGCGAGTTCGATATTATCTTTGCAAAGTTTTGCTTGTGTGACCATTTGCCAAAACTGTTGTTGCTCATCATTATTTAATTGCTTTACAGACGAAAAAGACAAATTGTTCACCTTAAACTTTCTAAAGAAGGGTCATGTATTAGTAGGGTATTAAGTTAGAGAGTGTACCAAACAATGGTTGGAAGTTTTAGCAGAGGAAAGATAATTAGAGAGCTAAGGTACTTTTAGCTCTCTACATTTATGGCTAATGCTATTTACCTTTTTGTTCGGCGATAAACTCATCAACCATTTGTTCCAAAATACTCATCGTAATAGAGCCATTTTGTAACACAGCATCATGGAATAAGCGTATATCAAAATCTTCACCTAAAGCGGTTTCAGCTTTTGTGCGTAGGCGTTTAATTGTTAATTCGCCTATTTTGTATGATAGTGCTTGACCAGGCCATGAGATATAACGGTCTATTTCAGTGGTGACATTGTGTAGAGACAAAGCTGTGTTTCCTGCCATAAACTCAATGGCTTGCTCACGACTCCAACCCTTTGAGTGCATACCTGTATCAACAACGAGTCGTGCAGCACGCCACATTTCATAGGTTAATCGGCCAAAATTGCTATAAGGGTCTTGATAGAAACCCGCTTCGAGACCTAAATACTCTGAATATAATCCCCAACCTTCTCCAAACGCAGAAATATAACTGTAACGTCTAAAGTTGGGCAGGTTTGTTAATTCTTTATTGAGTGAGATCTGAAGGTGATGACCTGGAACCGCTTCGTGCAAGGTCAGTGCTTCCATTTCATATAGTGGACGTTTATCTAAAGCATAGGTATTAACCCAATAATAGCCTGGCTCATCATCTCTGTTTGATCCTGAATATCGCCCCGTTGTGTATTTGGGTGCAATCTCTGCGGGTACAGGTTTAATACCGTAGGGTGTTCTTGGTAGTGTTGCGAAAAACTTTGGCAATACAGCATCCGCTTTTTTAGCGATATACGCAGCTTCCTTTAGTAACTCTTCAGCTGTCTTTGGGTAAAACTGCGGGTCTGTACGTAAAAAATGTAAGAATTCAGCAAAACTTCCTTCAAATTTTACATCCGCAATTACCTGCTCCATCTCAGCTTTAATTCTTGCGACTTCAGATAAACCAAGTTGATGAACTTCATCAGGTGTCATATCCAGAGTTGTGTAGTAATTGACTCTATTTTGGTAAAAGGCATCGCCATTGGGCATTTCTTTTGCTGCAATGGCAATACGCGCATTAGGGATATATTCAGAGGTCATGAAGTCATAAAAATCTTGATATAAAGGCAGTACAGTTTGTTCTACAGTACTCTTACCTTGGGTCATTAACTGTTGTTTTTCTGCTTCAGTAAAATGTTCAGGGAGTTGGGTAAAAGGTTTGTAATAACCACTATCTTCAGTTGGCACAATATAGGCACTAATACTCTGTTCAAACCCTTTAAGTGTTACTTTTGCTGGCGTGATACCACTACTTAAGCCTTGCTTCAGCCAAAATGTTTGTTGTGAAAAATACTTTGGTAATGCATCTAATTTTGCTAAGTAATCTTGGTAGTCCTCAACGGTATTGAAGCGTCCGTTGGCAATTGATGCTATGTAAGCATGAAAACCACTTTCTGCGGTAATAGGTAAATAATGATCCTTGAAGGCATACATATCTACACTGTTTTGCAGTTGATAGCTTAATAGCTGGGCATTGATTTTATCATTGCGAGAGAGTGAATCCATGTCGATTCGATTTAGGGATGCCAGTAACTTTTTCTGTCGAATATTTTTCTCTGCCAAAGATTCTGGCGATAAATCTGTGAGCTTATCGGCTTTTGATTTATCGCCAAGGGTATAGGCTAATTGGGGGGAGTAATCTAAATTTACTTGCCAAGCGCTATCAATAATCGATTTTAAACTCATGTTTTCTACCACTTCAGGTTTGGCAGTTTCTTTAATCTGAATAGGGGTTTCAACTTTTTTTGTGTCGCCTAAATAGTACTGAGATTTAGACCCTGAGGTCATTTTACAGCCAGTCATAGCGAGCATTATCAACGCTGGCAGAATGAGCTTTCGCATGGGAATAGTTCCTTTAATCGATAATAATGTATTATTTAAGATAGCCAGTTACAACATAGCAATTCAATGAGTATCCCGCTAGCAAATACCGTTGTAATTATTGTTACTGAGTATGCATTTAAGACGATAAAATCGTCACCTTTTTGTTGATGCATGGTAAACTTTGCCGTGCTAGGTGTTCATATAATAAAAAACACATTTAGCTCAGAAAATTAATAGGGGTCATAAATGATTAATACATCCATACCATTAGTTGATTTACATCGTCATTTAGATGGCAATGTACGTGTAAATACCATCTGGGAACTAGGGCATCAGCATGGTATACAACTGCCTGCAAACTCAATTGCAGAGTTGGCACCTTTTGTTCAAATCCAAGGTAAAGAAAATAGTTTAGTCGCATTCTTGACTAAGCTGGATTGGATGGTGGGCGTATTAGCTGATTTAGATGCTGTAAAACGCGTAGCATATGAAAATGTTGAAGACGCGGCAGTATCAGGACTTGATTACACTGAACTGCGCTTTAGCCCTTATTACATGGCGATGAATCATAACTTACCGATTGAAGGCGTGGTTGAGGCTGTTATTGATGGCGTCAAAGCTGGCATGAAAGATTATGATGTTAAGGTTAACTTAATCGGTATTATGTCTCGCTCATTTGGGCAAGAAAAATGTCGTTTAGAATTAGAGGGCTTATTAGCTCATCGTGATAGTTTAGTCGGAATGGATCTTGCCGGTGACGAGTTAGGTTTCCCTGGTGAGTTATTCAATGAACACTTTAAACGAGTGAGAGATGCTGGGTTACATGTTACTGCTCATGCTGGTGAAGCGGCTGGTGCAGAAAGTATGTGGCAAGCTATTCAAGACTTAGGCGCGACTCGTATTGGCCATGGCGTAAATGCAATCCACGATCCCAAGTTAATGGAGTATTTAGTTAAGCATTCCATTGGAATCGAGTCGTGTCCTACCAGTAATTTACATACTTCGACAGTGGCTGATTATGATGCTCATCCATTTACTCAATTTCTTGATGCTGGTGTCTTAATTGGTCTTAATACAGATGATCCTGGTGTGAGCGCAATTGATATCAAACATGAATATCGTATTGCTAAGTCAGAACTGGGTTTAACTGATGCTCAGTTGACTCAAGTACAACGTAATGGCGTTGAGATGGCATTTTTATCAGACAGCGAGCGTAAGGCGTTATATGCCTCTAAGCTGTAGTTAGTTTTTATCTGTTAAATTACGAAAAAACATAAAAAAACCGCTGATAATCAGCGGTTTTTTATTGCGTAAGACTAACGCTTAAATCACACGAGAGAACTGTTGCTGACGTGCTTTTTGACGATAGTAAACGTCAAAACACATACAAATATTACGAATTAACAAACGACCTGTTGGGCTAATCGTTAACTTGCGGTCAGTAATATCAACTAACTTGTCATCAATGAAAGTTTGCAGAAGTTTTAAGTCTTCGACAAAGTATTCTTCAAAGTTGATATCAAACTGTTGTTCAATCTTGTTTAAGTCTAAATCGAAATGACAAATCATTTGTTTAATCACTACACGACGAATTTCATCGTCACGATTTAAACTACAGCCTTTCCATAATGCGTGACCGCTTTCGTCAATCGACTCATAGTATGGGCGAATATCTTTTTGGTTTTGGGCATAACAATCGCCAATTTGGCTAATTGAAGACACACCTAAACCTAGTAAGTCACATTCTTCCTGGGTGGTATAACCTTGGAAGTTACGATGAAGCTTACCGGCATTTTGTAGTTTTGATAGCTCATCATCAGGCTTAGCAAAATGATCCATACCAATGAACTGATAACCCGCACTGGTTAATGCTTCAATCGTTTGATGCAGCATATCTAGCTTTTGCTGAGGCGAAGCCATATCTTCATCTTTAATTTTACGTTGTGCTGCAAAGCGAGATGGCAAGTGCGCGTAGTTAAAGATAGATAAGCGATCAGGAGACAGTTCAATGACACGCTGAATAGTTTCTGCAAATGTCTCAGGCGTCTGATGTGGTAGACCATAAATTAAATCGGCATTCGTTGAAACAAATCCCAAGTCTTTCGCTCTAGCCATTAAGTCAAAGATAAACTGTTCATCTTGTTCACGGTTTACGGCAATTTGTACTTTCTTGTTGAAATCTTGAACACCAATAGAAATACGGTTAAAGCCGGCTTCTTTTAACGTGTCAAGCATGCTTAATTCGATTTCACGAGGATCAACCTCAATTGAAAACTCACCAACATCAGCAAAATTAAAATGACTTTTAATCAGCTTTGATAACGTTAAGATTTGTTCTGGATTTAAGAACGTCGGTGTACCGCCACCCCAATGCATTTGGGTAACAGTGTAATTTTTGAATAATGGTGCACGCTTAATAATTTCACTTGCAAGATATTCGATGTACTGGTCAGCCTTATGTGCATGACGAGTAATGACTTTATTACATCCGCAGTAATAGCAAAGCTTGGCACAAAATGGGATGTGAATGTATAAAGACAGTTTGTCACTTTTACTGGTTTCAATCGCTGAAAGTAGGTTTTGCTCAGTAAAAGAATCGTCAAACTCTAAAGCCGTTGGATACGACGTATAGCGTGGACCACTGTAGTTATACTTTTCGATCATTGACTGATCCCAACTTATTTGTGTGGGCTGCTTCAAGGCGTGTCCTCCGGGTAAATTAGCAATAGACGAAGTATGCAAGGATCTTTAACAAATAACCTTGATCTACGTTGTAAATTTGAAATTTGCCGTGGGTATTTGGGCGCTATTTAGCCTAGTAATTAAGCGTATTGTTAGATTTGTGCAGTGGCTCACAGCCTCAAGGTTAAAATTGAGTTGGTTATCTGCTTTATAATTAAGAGGTTTGTTAACTACTGGGCGTGTTTAATGCATGAAATGGAATTGTTTCAATTTCTCTGCGTCTGCAAGCAAGCTTTGTTCTAATTTTGCTTCTGACTTCATTCTGGCTAAGTCTAATCTCATTCGCTGCTGTTTAGGTAACGCGCTGCGTGCATCTTTTATCGGGTGATCTTTGATGCAGCCATAATGTTCAAAAATATGTGGGAACTCTATTACCATGGCTTCAGACATCGATAATGTCTCAAATAACTTAGCGATTCGCATGACCCCTTCAGAGGGCTCACAGCGGTCTTCAAGCATTGCTGTTGCGATATACTTGATATCATCTAACACTTGCTGTTTCTTCGCTCTAGCTTCTACTGTGCGCTGCTTATCCGCTTCTAATGATGCTTTTTGTTGTTTCTTTACTTGTAATAACAAGTAGGCTGCATAACAAGCGAGAAGTAACACAATGATGATAGCGGCAACAATAACAATGCTAGACACAAATTATCCTTAAAGTGACGATAGTTTCAAATAACAATATAGGGTTTAAAAAGCAATAAAAATGGCATACCTAATGAGGTATGCCATTTGTCATAACTGTGATTATGGCTGGTAGTCTTTTAAAAGGTCAGCGCCAGATTCAAAGCGTTCATATAAGTCATCATCAGAAACGGACTTTTTACTCTTACTTGGAGCTGGCGATACAGGTAATTCTTCTGCATCTGAAATTCCAAGTTTTTCCATTAATGATTCAATTTTAGATAATTGAGCATCTAACCATTTTTGATCGTCAGCAGAGAGGTCTTTGCCTTCTTCTAACAAATCAAGCAGGCTATTAAATCTTGGGTCTTCTTCAAGCTTCAATAGTTTTTCTTCGTCGGTTAGCTTTGGTTGTTTAACTTTAGCGACCGCTGCAGCAACTTTTACTTCTTTAGCTGGTGCAATTGATAGAGCAACCGGCTTCTTACTGCCATGACGAGGGTCATTGTTCTTTTGGGTTTTCACATGAGGCGATTCTTTTTCAATTAAGGCCTCGTTGTGGCGACTACCAGATTTACGACCAGAATCCTTTTTCTTACCGCTAACAACACTGCGATCGGCCTTTTTAACTCTTGGTGCTTGTTTAGGGCCTGTTTCGCCGCCCTTGCGCGATTTTTTACTACGAGCCATCGGTGATCTCATTAGGTTGAAAAATTTGGCTAGATAGATTCTCATCCACCTTGCACTAAATAAGGATGCGCTTTATACCAGACTTTGATGATTTTTGCATCAATACGAGCTCTTTTGCTGCAAATAATAGCTTAAATTCGCTGTGTTGTGCCAAATACTCGAAAGTTTGTTGTCGATAAAAGCTCACGTGTGTCGGGTTGTTTTTAAAATGCCATTTAGAAAAGTTATTTAAATCAGTTAATAAGGAGGTGTTTATCGCTAACCAACCATCTGGTTTTAGTAACTTTGATAATAATTGCCATTCTTTAGCGGGTTGCTGGAAATGTTCAAGTACTCGATAGCAACAAATGAAATCATATTGCTGTTTAAATAACTGTTGATCTGTTTTTGCAAATGGGTCGTATTGATATAAATGATGACCAGCAAGCTCGATTTTATCTAAACTTACTCTGTCCATTACTCTGCCGAAATTGAGCCCGACTAATGAACCACTTTGCTGAGCAGATATTTGAGATAGCAAAGGTTCAATGAATTGCACTAACTGTTTTTGCTTTGCTGCTTTATTTGCTCGTCCATATCGCTGAAGTTGAGCCGCTGGCATTAAATGAGATTGAGGATTCGCAAAAACAAGGCTACATTGACTACAGCTATAGAAGGCTCTTTTCTTATCTTGTATAAAAAATTCAGCAGTTTGACTGCACAACGGACATTTTATCATTGAAGTAAGAGGATACCTGAACAAAGATGATGTATATCAATGAATAGCAGAAATTAGTGGAATATGAAAGTGATTAAAAATAGAAATAAAAAAAGGTGGCAGTAAACTGCCACCTTACAAAATAGTGTTTATCACACCAAATTTTTATTCCAAGTATCCGTACTTGCTATGTGACTATCCCGGTCAATATCCATCTTGTTTTTAGAGCTTTCCATGCATTTTTTATTGTTATCGGTCATCAATGACACTTTTTCTTAATCCTGTTGCCGTCCTGACCACAGCTTCCGTAGATGGTCTAATATGACACATCAAAACTTTAGTTTGTCTTCAATGACAATAGTTAACAATCCGTGTTTAAAGTACCTTCCAGTGATAACAAGCCTCCGCAAGTGCATCCTAAGCAATTAGCTTCCTTTGCCGCTACTTTAATCCTTAAAGTAGTTTTCCTTATGGGGTTTTATCTCTGTTGCGTAAGGGAGTGCTATAAAAGCTAATCGACCAATCGGTCTGTTCCTTACAAATTCTTTATGACCTGGACTTCAAGCTGAAATCACGACTCTTATTATTATTAGTGAGTGGTCTTATTTATATTATTGTTATTAAGTAATTTTATTCTTATATCTTAAATGTAAACGTAGCCGAAATCTGTGAGATGGAATTAATATTTTTGTTCTTACAGTTGGGTTCATCTCGGTACGGGGCTATTTAACCCTAAAACCGTGATCTCTGTCAAGCACGATTCTTGGTAAGTTTACGTAAACGTCAAGTTAGGGGCGTAAAAAAGGGTGAATAATCACCCTTTTATAAAAACGTCTTAATGTATAAAAAGTTACTTAAGGCTTGAAATGTATTGAGATAATACTTCAATATCACTGTCAGATAGCTTTTTAGCAACATCTTGCATCATGCCGTTTAAATCGTTGTTACGATTTGTATCGCGGAATTTATTCAGTTGGATTTTCACGTAATCAGCGTGTTGTCCACCAATAGATGGGAAGCCAGCAAGTTCGCCGCCTTTACCATCTGGTCCATGACAAGCCATGCACGAGGTAATGCCACGATCCATGTCGCCACCTTTATAAAGGGCTTCGCCTTCACTAGGAACATTAGCAACATCTGCTACATTTAATGTTTGGCTGGCATAATAAGCAGAAACATCCTTAATATCTTGTTCAGATAAGGATATTGACATACCGATCATGGTAGGATCATTACGACCTTCTTTGCCGCCGCTTTTAGCCGCCGCTTGGAAATCATGTAATTGTTTTTCTAGATAAGATGCGTGCTGTCCGGCCAGTTTAGGCCAAATTGGAGCAATGCTGTTACCGTCAACACCGTGACAGGCAGAACACATAACTGATTTAGTTTTACCCGCTTCCACATCACCTTCAGCGAAGGCAGGTGTTGATATAGCGGCAAATACAGACAGCGCAAGGGCTAACTTTTTCATGGCGTTCCAACTTCTTGTTTAATTTATTGTCCTGAGCTTACTAGGAAGACCCGCAAGCGTGGTAAAATCTACAAACTGTGATCAGGCTTATATTTTACACGAAAATGTGGAAAAGTAAGCAAATCTTACATAATTAAGGTTTTACCTAAAAATTATTGGAGTAAATCGTGTCAGAAACGCGTATAGATTTTCGAAAAACCAAGTTTTTAATTAGTGCACCAGACATTGCGCACTTAAATGAGTATTTACCTGGTGATACCGGAGTAGAAATAGCGTTTGCTGGCCGCTCCAATGCAGGTAAATCAAGTGCACTGAATGCATTAACAGATCAAAAAGGCTTAGCAAGAACCAGTAAAACCCCTGGTCGTACTCAACTTATTAACGTTTTTGAGCTTGAAGAAAACCGTCGTTTAGTTGATTTACCTGGCTACGGTTTTGCGAAAGTGCCATTAGCATTGAAAAACAAATGGCAAAAGGCGTTGGGCGAATACTTGCAAGAACGCGCCTGTTTAAGCGGCGTTGTTGTGTTGATGGATATTCGTCATCCACTTAAAGATCTCGATTTACAAATGATTGAGTGGGCTGTTATGAGTGAAATTCCAGTTTTAGCTTTGCTCACTAAGTCAGATAAACTCGCGCAAAACGTGAAAATGAAGACCGTTAACGCTGTGCGTAAAGAGCTTGCTGAGTATGGTGATTGGGTTAAAGTTGAACCTTTCTCTTCTACCAAAGGCACTGGAAAACCTAAAGTATTGGGTATCTTAAATGAATGGTGTAACCCAAGCTGGTTAGTTGAAGCTGAGAAAGCGGCACTAGAGTCGTCCGAAGAAGAGTAAATTCGGCGATTAAAATCGATCTTTTTAGGGTGTTAAGTTTATAAACTTAATACCCTTTTTTGTCTCTGAAATTCTATTTTATTAATAATAGGCAAAAAAAAACCGATAACTAAAATGTTATCGGTTAAAAAAGTTAGCTCTTTTGGGGAGAAGCTAAATTCAACAAGACTCAAGTGCCATTTACTCATCAATGGCGCTCAATGGAGACATAATACCTGTTTCTTAGATTTAATTAAAGTATTTACTCTAAATTTACTTTTGGGCAAAAAAAAGCTCCAACATATAAATGCTGGAGCGCCATAATTCGGCTTGTCACTATTTCTAGTGAAATAAAAGGTCTGAAAGATGGAACATCTTAACCTCTGTACCCTACGCAGAGAATAATACGCCATTAGCCTTAAAATGAAAAACTGTTTTTTAAATATGTGAGCAATAATGTGAACTTAAACACAATATTTGTGTGTTATTTCATCATTTGTATCAAAAGGGAATGGATACGAGCGCAAAAATATAAATGATGCAGATAAAAAAATACCTATAATGTTGCCATTATAGGTATCTAATCCAGATAAGCCTTTATGCTAAGGCTGTATTGGTACTGTCTTAGTGAGCTTCATCCCAGTTGTCGCCCATACCAGCTTCAGCGAGTAACATGACGTCGATTGAAGCGGCTTCAGCCATGAGTGCACAGACTTTTAATTTCAGTTGTTCTGCTTTATCTGCATCAACTTCGAAAACTAATTCATCGTGTACCTGCATGATCATGGTGATTTCACCTTGAGTGTCAGTACTAATCCAATTTGCTATTTTAATCATCGCTTTTTTGATGATGTCAGCAGCAGTACCTTGCATTGGTGCATTAATCGCTGCTCGTTCAGCTGCTTGACGACGCATAGCGTTTCTATCTTTGATATCAGGTAAATACAGTCTTCTGCCATATAAGGTTTCAACATAACCCACATCAGCGGCTAGCGCTCGGGTGTCTTCCATATACTTCAGCACACCTGGGTAGCGTGCAAAGTAAGTGTCAATATAGGTTTGAGCTTCTTTACGTGGGATATCAAGCTGTTTGGCTAAACCAAATGCTGACATGCCATAAATCAAACCAAAGTTAACGGCTTTAGCCCGGCGTCTTTGCTCGGTAGTGACTTCTTCAAAGTGAACCCCAAAAACTTCAGCTGCTGTGGCTTTATGAATATCTTTATTCTCAGCAAAAGCAGTAAGTAGACCTTTATCTTGTGATAAATGGGCCATGATGCGTAATTCAATTTGCGAATAATCGGCAGCAAGTACCTTTCGGCCTTCTGGGGCTATAAAGGCTTGTCTTATACGGCGACCTTCTTCGGTTCTAATAGGGATATTCTGCAAGTTAGGTTCACTTGAAGATAAACGACCGGTGGCAGCATTCGCTTGATGATAGCTGGTATGAACTCGACCGGTTTCAGCATTAACCATCAGAGGTAACTTATCGGTATAGGTGCTTTTTAATTTTGACAGGCTGCGGTGTTGTAAAATAATTTTTGGTAAAGGGTAGTCTAAAGCAAGTTCGACTAAGACATCTTCAGCTGTTGAAGGTGCACCTTTTGGCGTTTTTTTGATGATCGGGTATCCGAGCTTTTCAAAGAATAGCACTTGTAACTGCTTGGGAGAGCTTAAGTTAAACTTCTCATCAGCGATTTCATAGGCTTTCGTTTCTAGATCATCAATCTTCTTTGCTAACTCGTCACTTTGCTGACTGAGTAGCATACTATCGATTAATACACCTTGGCGTTCGATATCAGATAATACTTGAATCAGTGGTAATTCAAGCTCATTAAAGACAGACTTAAGTCCAGCTTCTTTTTCGACTCTTGGCCATAAATGCTGATGTAAACGTAAGGTTATATCGGCATCTTCAGCCGCATACGGTGAAGCGGTTTCTAAATCGATTTGGTTGAAGGTCAGTTGTTTAGCGCCTTTGCCGGCAATTTCTTCAAAGCTAATATTTTTATGACCAAGATACTTAAGTGCTAAACCATCCATATCATGACGTGATGCTACCGAGTTAAATACGTAAGACTCAAGCATAGTATCAAAGCGCACGCCCTTTAAAGTAATACCGGCGTTGGCAAAGATGCTGATATCGTATTTTAGGTTCTGACCTACTTTCTCAAGTTGGTCATTTTCTAAAATAGGTTTTAATTGCTCAAGCGCATATTCCATTGATAGCTGATCTGGTGCATCTAAATAGTCGTGGGCAAGTGGCAGATAAGCCGCTTTTCCTGATTCAATAGCGAATGAAATGCCAACTAGCTTAGCTTCCATGTAATTTAGGCTGGTGGTTTCAGTATCAACAGCAATCAGCTCTGCTTGTGATAATTTATCAATCCATTGGCTTAACTGCGCTTCTGTTAAGATTGTTTCATATTCAACATCAATTGCAGCAGATGCGATAACTTCTTCAGTTGCTTCTGCTGTTTTACCTGATACCGCAAAGCCTGATTTATTATCCAGCACTTCACCTAACCAGCGTTTGAACTCCATTTCACCGAATAGCTTAACCAGTTCATCATGATTTTGGGGTTTAGTCGCTAAAGACTCAAAGTTATCTTCCCATTCAACATCCGTTTTAATGGTGGCGAGATCATAAGATAACTGGAGCATGTCTTTATTTTCAATGATCTTTTTAGGCATGGTTTTAGAACCACGGAAAGTCACATCTAATACGCTTTCTGGGTTGGCAATAAGCTTATCAACACCGCCCACTCCCGTTAGCATTGCTAAAGCCGTTTTTTCGCCAACACCCGGTAAGCCAGGAATGTTATCGGCTTTATCGCCCATCATGGCCAATAAATCGATAATAAGTTCAGGGCCTACACCAAATTTAGTGGTGACTTCTTCTGGGCCCATAATGGTATCGGTCATGGTATTAATGAGTGTGACATGTTCGTCTACAAGTTGCGCCATATCCTTATCACCAGTGCTAATAAGTGTTGCACGGCCTTCTTTACTTGCTTTAAGTGCAATGGTGCCGATGACATCATCAGCTTCAACACCAGGAATACAAATGAGTGGCAGACCTAAAGCGTGGATAATGGCATGAAGTGGTGCGATTTGTGTGCGTAGGTCATCAGGCATAGCTGGGCGCTGTGCTTTATATTCGCTATACATGTCATTTCGGAAAGTTTTGCCTTTTGCATCGAATACCACGGCAATATGACTTGGGCTATAGCGGCTCATTAAACTACGCAGCATATTCACTACACCGTAAACAGCACCCGTAGCTTCACCTTTAGAATTGGTTAAATGAGGCGGTGAATAATAAGCGCGATAAAGGTAAGAAGAACCATCCACAAGGACGAGTGGGTTATTGGGGATTGTTGGCATAGTTTAGTTTCATATTCAGTAATCTGAGATGGCTCTAGAATGCCACATACGCGGCTTTTCGGCCATGAGAAATTAACTCGCAGCCTGTGGATAAGTCTGTGAGTGAAATAATTGTTCATCTTAAGGAGTTTTAATTACGACTTGAAATAAAACCAGTAAGCTATTGATTATTATTGTTTATTATAATTTTTGTGAGATCAATTGTAGTTTTAAAAAATATTCCTAATTTGTGGACTTTTTTAATATTCTGCTTGAAATAGTTCTTTACTTGGTACAGCTTTTAAACCAAGGGATAAAATTCAGAAACTAAGTTAGCATGTTTTTTAATCAGATCAATAGATTTGTTGAAAAAAAGTTAAATTAATAAGACAACAAGGAATATGTAATGAAAAATATTGCTGTTTTACTTAGCGGTTGTGGTGTTTATGATGGCGCAGAAATTCAGGAGTCAGTATTAACCTTATTAGCACTATCCAAGGCTGACGTAAATTATCATTGTTTTGCACCGAATATTAATCAACTGCATGTGGTGAATCATTTGACCGGTGAAGTGGAGGTGGATGCTAAACGTAATGTGTTAGAGGAATCTGCCCGTATTGCCCGTGGTGACATCAGTGATGTTACTGCTCTCGATATTGAAGAATATGATGGATTGATTGTTCCTGGTGGTTTTGGCGCCGCGAAAAACTTATGTGATTTTGCGATTGCAGGAAGTGATAGCGTGATTCAGGCTGATGTAGCCAGATTTCTTCAAGAATTTGCGCTGACGAACAAACCTGTTGGCTTTATGTGTATAGCGCCGATAATGCTACCGCTTATTTATAAAAATCGACCTAAAGGGACGATGGGTAATGATGTGGGTACGGCTCAGGCTTTTAATGAAATGGGCGGTGAACATATTGAGGCAGCATGCGAAGATATTGTGATTGATATAGGAAATCGAGTTGTTACCACGCCCGCCTATATGTTGGCGACCTCAATAGTTGAGGCTAATATAGGCATTGAAAAGCTTGTTGCTGAAGTTATTGCTATGAGCTAATTACTGTTTAAAGTGAGCACCTCAAACGATATGCCATAACATTTGATGGCGTAGGCTATTTATTAGTTTTGCGGCTATCGAACATGCCTTGCGCTAAGCCAACCAGTAAGCCACCTATATGGGCTCCATTAGCGATAGGCATCCCAAGTATGTCAGTGAAGCCCAACACCAACCAGACCATCATAAAGCCCATGTAACTGTTTGGTAAGCCGATGCCAGCTTGTGGTTGGCGTTGCCCCATAATCCAGGTGTAGCCCACTACGGCATAAACTACGCCAGATAATCCACCAAAGTTAGGTCCTGTCATCATATATTGCACGATGCTGGGTAAACAGCCTGCGACTATCAGTATTATTATTAACGGCTTACTACCAAGCTTAGTTTCTATTTTTCCACCTAAGTACCACCACCACAATAAATTGAAGGCGACATGCATTAATGAAAAATGCATTAAACTGGGGGTGAATACTCGCCAAATTTGGCTTATATCACTTTGTGGCACAGCACCGAAAAAGGATAATTGGCTAAAAATTTCATTGGCAAAACCCAGATTCATCCCTGCATATACGGCAACACAAACGAAAAATGTGATTAGCGTTAGTGGTCCTGCTCCAGTGATAAACTGTTGAATAAGCCCTAGTGAAGATGAACCATAGTCTAACTTCGCTTGAGTGGTACCATTATCCCAAGAGGCTTCTAAATATTTTTTCTGATAAGGGTTTTGTCTAAACTGTTCGAATTCATATTTGGCTTGCTCTGCCTGAGATTGCTGATAAATGACCAAAGATACGCCCGATTCTATAACAACGGGGTAGCATTCAATATCAAGACCTTTTAAATAATCTATGAATGCTTGTGCTGCGCGAGCGTTAGGTAATTGGCCGATTTCTATCATGCGTGAGCAGAACTCCAAGCGGTATAACCACCATCAAGACTATAAACGTCATCAAAACCTTGTTCAATAAGGTAACCAGCAGCACCTTGACTACTCACGCCATGATAGCAAACAACAACCAATGCTTTGTCCATATCGGCATCAGCAATAAAGTGAGAGATATTTTCATTGGTAAGATGCACTGAGCCTTCAATATTACCCGTTGCAAAACTCGCTGCATCACGTATATCGACAATTTGAACATCACTCGTGTCTTCTTGCATGTGAATAAGTTCGTTAATCGATAAGTGCTTAAACGCTGACATGGTTAATCCTTTAAAAAATGACGGTAGTGAACATTGAAATTCGAGGCTTTATTATGTGACAAGGGGTTGTACGTATACAACCCCTTTTTAGGTGAGAATAAATCCGTTCTACGGTGATTAATCCCAATTCAGTATCACTTTACCTGATTGGCCTGAGCGCATGGCATCAAAGCCTTGTTGGAAATCATCAACGCTGAAGTGATGAGTGATAATTGGCGACAAGTCTAATCCAGATTGAATTAAGCTGGCCATTTTATACCAGGTTTCAAACATTTCGCGTCCGTAAATGCCTTTTAAGATAAGGCCTTTAAAGATGACTTTGCTCCAATCAATCGCCATTTCACCGCCAGGAATACCTAGCATGGCAATTTTGCCGCCGTGATTCATGGTATCAAGCATTGAATGGAATGCTGATGGTACGCCTGACATTTCTAATCCAACATCAAAACCTTCAGTCATGCCTAATTCGGTCATCACATCTTGTAAGCTTTCAGTAGCGACGTTTACTGCGCGAGTCGCGCCCATTTTACGGGCTAGATCAAGACGGTATTCATTCACATCAGTGATCACCACATGGCGGGCGCCAACGTGCTTACATACAGCAGCAGCCATAATACCAATAGGGCCTGCGCCTGTAATCAGTACATCTTCACCGACTACATCAAAAGATAATGCCGTGTGCACAGCGTTACCAAATGGATCAAAAATAGACGCTAGGTCATCTGAAATATCGTTAGGAATTTTGAATGCATTAAATGCTGGGATAACTAAGTACTCAGCAAAGGCACCTTCGCGATTTACCCCAACACCTGAGGTATTACGACATAAATGCGTACGACCACCACGACAGTTTCGGCAATGACCACAAGTGATGTGTCCTTCACCTGAAACGCGGTCGCCGATAGTAAAGCCGCGAACTTCTTGACCTATATCGACAACTTCACCGACATATTCATGTCCAACAACCATAGGCACAGGAATGGTATTTTGTGACCATTCATCCCAGTTGTAGATATGCACATCTGTACCGCAAATCGCGGTTTTACGGATTTTAATTAATAGATCGTTATGGCCCATTGTTGGCTTAGGCGCATCAACCATCCAAATGCCTTCTTCAGGCTTTAATTTACTTAGAGCTTTCATGTGTCATGAGTCCTAGATGATGCCCATTTCTTTACCTATACGGGTAAAGGCTTCGATTGCTTTATCAATTTGCGCTTTGGTGTGAGCCGCTGACATCTGGGTACGAATACGGGCTTGCCCTTTTGGCACCACAGGGAATGAGAAACCGACAACATAGATGTTTTCAGCTAATAGACGGTTTGAGAAATCACCTGCTAATTTCGCATCACCAATCATTACTGGGATGATTGCGTGATCCGCTCCACCTAAAGTAAAGCCAGCTTCAGTCATTTTCTCTCGGAAGTAACGGCTATTTTCCCAAACGGCTTCACGCAGTGCTTGACCTGTTTTTAGCATTTCTAATACGTGTATTGATGCACTCACGATTGAAGGTGCTAAAGAGTTTGAAAATAAGTAAGGACGTGAACGCTGACGCAACCAGTCAACAACTTCTTTTTTAGCTGAAGTGAAACCACCTGAAGCGCCGCCTAAGGCTTTGCCTAACGTACCGGTGATAATATCAACGCGATCCATGACTTGGCAGAACTCATGGGTACCGCGGCCATTCTCGCCGACAAAACCCACAGCGTGAGAGTCATCAACCATCACGAGTGCGCCATACTTGTCAGCTAAATCACATACGCCAGCTAAGTTGGCAATAACGCCATCCATTGAGAACACGCCATCTGTGGCGATAAGGATATTACGTGCGCCCGCAGCTTGTGCAGCAATCAGCTGTGTTTCAAGATCGGCCATATCATTGTTGGCATAGCGAAAACGTTTTGCTTTACATAAACGCACACCGTCAATGATTGAGGCATGGTTTAGTGCATCTGACACGATAGCGTCTTCGGCACCTAATAAGGTTTCGAATAAACCTGCATTGGCATCAAAACATGAAGAGTAAAGAATGGTATCTTCCATACCTAAAAATGAACTTAGGCTGTTCTCTAATTGTTTATGAATGTTTTGAGTACCACAGATAAAACGAACTGATGCCATACCAAAACCATGGCTGTTTAAACCATTCTTGGCGGCATTAATTAATTCAGGGTGATTGGCTAAACCTAAATAGTTATTAGCACAGAAGTTAATGACTTCTTCACTATTTACATTGATCGAGGTTTGCTGAGCAGAAGTAATGATACGTTCACTCTTATACAAGCCTTCAGCTTTAACATCGACAAGTTGTTGATTTATGCGGTCGTAAAATGAGGTAGAGGCCACCTGATTTCTCCTAAGTATAGTTTTAATATGGAAACGGCGTTGGCCGCATTCTAACCTTAATTTTAGTGGCTCTACAGTGTTTTTTTTAACCTGAATAGCGACATAAAAAGGATTAGGGCTACGGCTGTTTTCACATTAGATAAACTAATCAACAACAAGTTTTTAGGAAAGACTGTTTTTTGAATGGCTTAGCATGTTAACAGAAGTGGCGTCCGCCTTTTTATGACTCTATTTTAGTCATAAAAAGGCAGTTTGTATGTGTGTGGTGATTGGCTATTTACGCTGCAGCGTCTCGTTCTTGTGAAGCAACATCAAGGTAATGCTGTTCTAAGCGGGTGAACGTGGCTTGTGAGTCTGGAGTTGAGTAGGCTTTAAAAATCATCAACACTCTGAGTAGACCTTCATACAAAGTCGCTTTAGTGATGGTCGACGTGCTTGATTGGGTTAACTGATAGCTAATCCAAAAACTCACCATCATTTTAATGGTATCTGCCAGTGCAGTAACTTTGTCATCATCGATTTCAAGGAAACCGTCGCTCTTCAGTTTTCTTAACACGTTACTTGAGCGTGATAAAACTTGTTCCTGTGCTTTTAAATAACGCGTCTTTAATGCATCGTCGCGGCTGAGAATATCGGCAAGGTTGGCGTACATAAATCGAAATTGCCACAAGGTATAAAACATCGCATCGAAATATCCCATCAACAGTTCAATATCAACGGTAGTATCTTCGTAAGGTTTGAAACCGGATTCTAAATGGCTTTCATACAAAGCAAAGATGGAATTAATAATGTCTTCTTTATTACGGAAATGGTAATAAAGGTTCCCTGGACTAATACTGAGATGAGCCGCTATGTGATTAGTAGTAATACTACGTTCACCGTGTTCGTTAAAAAGTTCAAGGCTGGCAAAAACTATCTTATCGCGGGTTTTCATATTGGTTCCAATTGTCAGATACTCATGAATAAATCATTTCGTAAAAACTTACTGCTTAGCTCATATCCCTATGAATTTAGATTATGTTAGCATTGTGTTTATCCGACAAGCAAAATTGATCAAGTACTTTTCATGACTCGTGGCATATATTCCGTTTTACTCTTGCTATTATTTCCCCTTATCTTAGCCTATTTGGGTTTTCGTACGATCAAAAGTCCGGACTATCGTGGTCGTTGGGGTGAACGATTTGGATTGACGCGATTAAAGCAAACGGATGTACTTTTTCATAGTGTGTCTATGGGGGAAACGCTTGCGGCAATCCCTGTCATTAAAACGCTAATGAGTCGTCATCCACAGCTAACATTTACGGTCACCACTACAAGTCCTACTGGCTCTGCAGAGGTGATAAAAGCTTTTGGTGATAGCGTGCAGCATTGTTATCTCCCCTTTGACATTAACTTTTGTGTTAGTCGCTTCATCAAGCAAGTAAACCCTAAACTTTGTGTCATTATGGAAACAGAACTTTGGCCTAACTTACTTTACTTTGCAAAGAAAAATAACACCCGTTTAGTGCTAGCTAATGCGCGGTTATCGCAAAAGTCCGCAGATAAATACCAAAAGCAAATAACTTTAAGCCGACCTATGCTGGTGGCATTAGATGCTATCGCAGTGCAAACCCAAGCGGAATCAAACCGTTTTGAAGCTTTAGGAGTTATGCCTGACGTATTAAGTGTTTGCGGCAGTTTGAAGTTTGATTTACAGATTGATGACAACAAATATTCACAAGCAAAAACATTAAAAGACTCGTGGGATCGTTCACAAGCGCCTGTGTGGGTGGCTGGCAGTGTTCATCCTGGCGAGTTTGATATTATGCTGCAAGCTCATAAAGAAGTGCTTCAGCAGTATCCTGATGCGTTATTAATTATGGCGCCAAGACACCCCGAGCAATTTAATGTCGCTGCTGTATCAGTAACCCAGCAAGGGTTAACGTTAGCTCGGCGCAGTATGAATGAAGCCGTTAATGAACAGACTCAAGTCATCCTTGGGGATACGATGGGGGAATTGTTGATGCTATATGGTACGGCTAATTTCGCTTTTGTCGGTGGCACCCTTATTGAAAATGGCGGCCACAATCCATTAGAACCCGCTGCAATGGGACTGCCTGTATGTGTGGGGCCTCATCATTGGGACTTTGCTGAAATAACAACATTGCTTGAACAAGCTGGTGGCTTAAGGGTCATTCAAGATAGTGATGAACTTGCTGAACTATTATTGCAGATGTTTAGCCAAGCTGATTTACATGACGCTGCTGCCAAAGCAAGCTTAGAAGTGGTTGCTCAAAATCGCGGCGCGATGCAAAAGCAACTTGAGATTATTGAACAGCAATTACAATTATCTCAACTAATTCAGTAATCGGTCTATTCATTAGAGCTTTTATTAGACTTTTATTAGACTTTTATTAGACCTTGTTATTAGACCTTGTTATTAGACCTTGTTATTAGACCTTGTTATTAGACCTTGTTATTAGACCTTGTTATTAGACCTTGTTATTAGACCTTGTTATTAGACCTTGTTATTAGACCTTGTTATTAGAGCTCTAGTTAGTTAATTGCTTTTTCGTAGCCTTTTAGTAATAGCTGCCAATTTGCATCATTGAAATTCAGGCTCGGCAGTTTAGTTTTTTCTTTGTTAAATGAGCGTAATAACCGACTCAAGTTCGCTTGCTGCCATTGCTTAGCAGGTGTTTTTATTGCGCCACGGTCAAAGTCGATAAGATAAAACTGTTCTGTGGCCAATAAGATGTTTTTAGCATTAAGATCAGCGTGATAAACACCGCGGTTATGAAATGTGGCAATGACAGCGCCAAGTTGTTGCCATTGTTGGTCATTCATCGCGACCTTTGATAGATAAGCGACTAAATCTTTAGCGCCATCAATAAGCTCAATGATAAGATCTGCACGGTACCAAATACCAAAGCGTTCGACATTTGCAGCAATAGGCCTCGGGACAGGGAGCCCTTCATCATATAGCTTTTCCAATAATGCCAGTTCAGCAACGGCTCTAGTACGTGCCATGCCGGTAAACACATAGGCATCACGACTGAACTTTTCGATAAGCCCACCACGCCAATAGTGACGCAATACCCAGCGCTGTTGACTATGTTCAACAAACCACGTGGTATAGCGGCCTTTAGATTGCCCTATAATTGCATTGAGTTGCTGCCAATACTCAGCTTGGAACTGTGCGGGTGCTAATTGCTGTGCGAGTGGCTCACACCAAGCAATGATCCCTTTGTCTGTTAATTCAATATGCATAGGTCAATGATAAAAAGCGTTGATTGTCAGTGGCTAAAAACAATATTCTACATTAAGATCGAATACTTGTACTTATTTCCCTTTGCATCGTCAGTGGTAATCCATGAAAGCAGATTTTTCATCCATGAAATCCCTATGTTTACTTCGTTTATCCGCTATCGGTGATGTTTGCCATGCGGTTGCTATGGTGCAAGCTATTCAGCGTCAATATCCTGATTTAGCGATCACCTGGGTTATTGGGAAAATTGAATATCAACTGGTGAAGCATATGCCTGGGGTTGAGTTTGTCATTTTTGATAAATCACAAGGCTGGCGCAGTTATGGCCAATTAAAAACCGCATTATCAGGGCAACGCTTTGATGTATTACTGCATATGCAAGTAGCGCTTCGAGCAACCATCGCTTCAATGATGATATCGGCGAAAGTCCGTGTTGGTTTTGATAAAGCACGTGCTAAAGAAGGTCAGTGGTTAGTCACCAATCATGCCGTTGAACCATTAGCAACACCGCATGTTTTAGAGGGTTTTATGGGCTTTGCTAAAGCGATTGGGGTTAATGATTTAACGCCTCGCTGGAATATTCCTGTGCCTGCAGTGGATACCGAGTTTGCCAATAGGCTTATCTCAGGTGATGACAAAGTGTTAGTGATTTGCCCTGCAGCCAGCAAAGCGGAACGTAACTGGTTACCTGAGCGATATGCTGCGGTTGCTGATTATGCTGTCAATCAGGGTTATCGCGTGATGCTTTGTGGTGGCCCTAGTCAGCTTGAAGCGGATTTGGCTCAAAACATTGTGCAGCTGTGTAAAACCACTATTGAAAACCAGATTGGTAAAACCACGCTAACCCAACTGTTGGCTTTACTTAAAAACGCCAGCATGGTGATCGCCCCTGATACCGGGCCTGCACATATGGCGGTGACACAAGGTACCCCAGTGATTGGTCTGTATGCCCATTCAAATCCAGGGCGCACTGGTCCATATTTATCGCTGCAACATGTGGTGAGTGTGTATGAGGAAGTTATTAAACTTCAATTCCCCGATGCTGCAATTGCTTGGGGGAAAAGGGCTAAGGGAGATGATTTGATGGAGAAAATTACTGTTGAAAGTGTGATAGCGCAGTTTGTTAAAATAGCTTGAGGTACTTTATTCTCCTTAGTTATCATTATCACAATAGCTAAGGAGATCGTGGGCTTAAAACTTAGTATTTATGTTGTGGGTGAAAGAGACCAAATACAGCGCTTAATAACGCAATGGGTAACTTTGTTTTTCTTTGTTGTTTTAGCATATACCAGTGCCATGACTGCTGCTTATATTTAAGAATCTCTTCTTCAGATAGCGTTTCAGCAAAAAAATCACAATAATCAATGATATATTTTAGCTCTCGCATCGGAATTTTTTCTCGATATCCACGTCCTGCATAGTGGATAAAGCTAGCATCTTTGTAACCATCTAAGCCCAGTAAGGGCATTCTATTGAATTTTTTATCGATACAAACGTAGTCTATTTTATCTCTAAATATCAGGTAGTTGATATAGGTTTGGTCATAGAACTTCACTTCATTGCAGACTTTTTGCATTTCTTCTGCGCTGGCATTTTTAAAAAGATTGGCTTCTTTAGACACTAATATCATGCCTGAATTGAAGTAAACCATCTCGTTACTTTCAATAGGCCAGTCAACTTCACCTAATATGCTATTAATTTTTTTAGCGTGTTCCGTACGATTTTTATAGCATCCTTCGTTAAACATATAGACAGTATTCAATGAACTATATTCTTCAAAAATATTCTCAGCCCATGGCGCAATTATCATGTCGGCATCAATATAAAGTATCCTGTCGTACTTTTTTAATAATTCTGCCATATACAATTTTTCAGACCAAGCAGGGCTAGCATCATACTTTTTATTATTAACTTTTAATTTGTAATGGAGTTCATCTGAAACAATGACATCAGCACCGACCTTTTCTCCATATGCTTCAAAACTCTCTACCGCAGCTTTATACATAGGATTATCGCCAATGGCGAGAGTGAATATTGCTTTTTTCATGTAAACATTTCCAAATTGTGTGCTGTAAGTTTAGTTTGTCATTGTTAGGTATTGAGCATATACCTTATCGACACTGATATCTGAGACATATCCCTTACCTTCTGTCGCATATAGTACATGAGACTGTTTACTTGCTGGTGGAGCCCAATAAGGTTTCTTTGATCTCATCATCGAAATAAGCGGCCTTTTTGCGGCAAAGGCAAAATGTAAAATTGCAGTATCAACAGTGATAACAAAATCTGACTTAGCAATAAGTGACGGTAATTCAAAAAAGTGATCTTCAACGGTAAAGACTGCAATTTGAAGTGAATTGTTAGCGGTAAATTTCTCTGTCGCTAAACTGACTTCATCAAAACTCTCTCTAGTGACGTTAATGATAAATCGATTATCCAATGCTGTGGCGCTAATTCTTAAAATTAAGTCGAATAACTGTTCTATATCCCAATCTTTCTTGGTATTGGTCGATAGATGATTTAAAAATATTAACGGTCCTTGGCGAGATTCGTCATTAAAACGGTTTTTAATCCATGCATCAGTAATTGGCTGCATGGATTGAGGTATAACCATGGAAGGCATGAGCTCATTTTTAGCTACCACGAGACCAGTAACCTTTTCAAAAATATTCGCGTAGCGATCAGTAATATGATGATTGGAAGGTAACTCGTTAGGATTGATCCTGAAACGCGCATCAGAGTGCTTAAATTGTAAAGAGTCGAGTAAGCCCCAATACTTAACCTTGGGTAGGCTAGATACGATAAACGCATTTGAACTAATCGCTCTGGCAATTTTAGAGTACTGCTTACTTTTGCTGACTGAATGGCAGAAAATAAGGTCATAATTACGCAGTTTGGCTTGCTTAATATTGTCCTGAACAGCACTGTCTGAATCGGTACATCCATAAGTTAGCCCAAAAGCAGGCTCTGCAGCCATCCATTGTTGTAATATTTTACTGCGAGACAAGCGCCAGCTATCTGTATTGCGCCTATTGTCATCAAGCCAAATATCTAACTCTATGTGCGGGTATTTGTTTTTTAATGCGATTAAAAATGTTTTTAGGTATAAAAAATCACCTAAAGCAACAGGGGATACAAATAGCATTCGCTTGCAGTTGGCGAATTGTTCTGCAGATATTAATGACATAAAAATGAGATTCTATGGTTAAACAATGATAATGCCTAAAGCATACCTTGAAATGACTGTAGATAAAAATTATCCCCATTGGTTCAATGAGGACGATTAGAGGCTATGGCAATGAGATTAGGCTGTTGTGGCTCTCATTATGGTCAAAACTGTTTTAAATATAGGCTATTAAGGCGACTTTTAATGTCAGTATTTATTATGGTTAATTAGATTAGTAAGTCTGTCTCACTTCTAAGTCACCTTTTCGATAGAAAATGATCTCACCACTTTTATACTGACCATTAACGGCATCTAAAATTGGGGCAATACCTTCTGTTATATCCATGACATTATTATTGGGGATACTAAGTCCATTTCTGAGCTTAGTATCGATAGCTCCAGGGCACATAACTATAATATCTAGACCTTCATCAAAAAGACCTAATGATAATTTCATCACACCAGCTTTAGAGGCACAGTATGAAGTCCAATCTTTATAATTGGCATATGCTGCGGTAGATGAAATATTAATGATTTTTGTTTTTCTATTTGAAACCAAAGCAAATTTACAGACTAAATAGGTCCCAATTAAATTAACATTAATATCTTCAATCCATTGTAGTGGATCAGAATCTGTCACTAATGATGAATACAGTTTTCCTGCACAGTTGATCACAATGTCAAAATTATGAGTTGAAAAATAACGTTTTACTGAGTCAATACTAGTAACATCTAGCTCTTGTCTAGAGGGAGATAAAACCTCAAACTCAGATTCTAAAGCAAGTTTTAAGCCTTGAGAAAGGTCACCACTGCCGCCTGTTATGAGTATTTTTTTCATCTTCATCTTCATCTTCAGGTTCTTGGCTCTGGAATTGGGTGCTTATCACTTGTTTCGATAAGTTTTGAATACTCATCATGTATTTTCTTTTTCAAATTTGTAGAGCTCACGCCTTTTCCGTAAGGCAAATAGAAAACTTTTACCCCTTGCTCTTCCAAGTAGTCATATTTACCTGCCCAATCATCGCCAATTACAAAGACATCCATATTTAAATTTTTAACTGTTTGGGTGTGTTCTAAAGTATGTTGCGGGATAACAATATCTGGGGCTCTAAGCCCTTGAACAATGGCTATTCTTTCTTCAAACGGTACGGCTGGTGGGTTTTTATAGCTGCATACAAGTTCATCAGTACTTACGCCAACTATTAACGTGTCACCCAAACCTCGGCCATATTCGATCATCTTTAAATGATTACTATGGAACAAATCGAATGTTCCAGAAACATAAACTATTGTATTCAAGTTGGATCCTTAAGTATTGTTATACTGTCTTATATTACGCTAGCTTGTCATAGCTTCATATTATGAGTGTATATGGCACTACAGAGTTCAAAGAAAGACATTTGTTATAATGAATTGCTTATAATACATGAGATTCATTATTGGTGTTGTGCAAAACCTTCCTTGTGGAACACCTTAATATTAAATCTTTGAGGCTTAAATCACAAAAAACATCTTATTAGCTCAACTTCGCGATAAAGGCTGTATGAGATTGATTTTTACATACCGTATTGTTTCAAAGTTAGAGATAGTAGCCTATGTGCTAAGCGTCAATACATACGCTAAGTATGATACAATTAACTTGTTTTAAGTTTATGTTTCACACCAATTAATATATTTAATCGGGAAAAGTTATCAGTGATTTATTTTGATGTTTTACACCCTTATTATTTACCACAATACTTGCCAGTGGCTAAAGAACTGCAGCAAAGGTCAGAGTCGGTAAAGTTTGTTATTTATAACAATAAAGAGCAGCAATCCGTGCTTCGTACTCTTGTTGAACTGCATCAATTAGACGCGGTTTGGGTTGATAATGAGGCTCAGGCGTTAGCGCTTTATATTTCTACCAAGGCTAGTTGGGTTATTTTTGGCAATGCTTTTTCTCGTGCATCTCAATTGAAAGGGGTGTCAAAAACTGCGCTTATGGAACATGGTATAGGGCCAAAATCTGTCTACTATACAGTTTCCCAATCTGATATCGATGTCCGTTTTGTCGAGGGACAATATCGCTTAAATCGCTTGCAGGTAATGTTCCCGGATAAAGTTTTTATTGATACAGGTTACGCAAAATTAGATCCGGTTATTCAAGGAGTTGAAAAGGGTCTTGATATCGCCAAACTCGGTTTGGACCCTAATAAACCGACATTATTATATGCACCTACTTTTTACCCTAGTAGCATTCAGAATATGGCAAAAAGGTGGCCGGAGCAGTTTTCTGAATATAATATTTTGTTAAAACCACATTATTTCTCATTAACTAAGCCAAGTTATCAGAAGCAGAAAGAATTGTTAGAGCACTGGTCTACATACGAGAATGTATACCTAGCGGGGGCTGAAGAAGCCAATTTATTACCTTTCATGGTCTCAGCTGATATTTTAATTAGCGATGCATCTTCTGCTTTATTTGAGTTTGCAGCCCTTGGTAAGCCTGTTGTTTGGTGTGATTTTTACTATTTACGCTGGTCATACCGTGGCATTTTAAAGTTCAGGTTTAAAAATCGAGTTGATCAAGATTTGTATAAATATGCAGATGTTGCTGCTCATGCTAAAACCTACCCCAAATTAAAAGAGGTGGTTGACCATCAGCTTGCATTCCCTCAGTCATATAAACCAATGCGAGAAAAGTATACCGAAGAGTTGGCTGGCATCGTTGACGGAAAATGTAGCCACAGAATTGTGGATTATTTATTAAATGACGCTTAATAAGTAACGGTAATCACCTATTTTATCGTATTTTATTAGCAGTACCTATATGCCTCACAGGTTTCTTCAATTGACATTCTTTGAATTTTGGGAACATTCGCTATTTTCATAAAGCTTGGCTTCCTTTATGAACGAATAATAGGCTTCCATAATTGAAAGAATTAAGCCTCTTTTTCCTGAAAATATTTTTCTTTGTAAAAGATACTCTTTAAAAAAGGTGAATGGAAAAATAGTGATCAGTTTAAAGGTTGAAAATGATTTCCCATTAGAAAATTTTTCATCAGCTTTTAGGCTCGAATATTTATTATTTTTAGAGGTGATAGCTTCGATTGAATCATAGCCATAATGATCAAAGGTTTCATTGATAAAAATTTCTTTGCCAGTGATAGTCGCACTTTCGTGAACAAGCTTTTCTGAATTAAAAAATGCTTTTGATTTTTTATAAAAACGGTGATTATTGGGCTTTTTACTTAGGTGAGAAAGAGATTTCCCGATAAAAATATCATTACGCCACATTCTGACACAATCGGCATTATCACTTTCAATTGTTAATTGCAGTGCATTTAATAACTGTGGGTTAACTGTTTCATCACCGTCTAGACTAAGTACCCATTCATTTTTACACAGAGACATCGCGTACTGTTTTTGTATTGCATAGCCTTCCCATGCTTTATGGAAAACTTTCGCGCCATATTGCTCTGCGATAGCAAGAGTATTGTCTGTGCTACCAGAATCCACAATAATGACTTCAGCAACAGTTTTTACACTCTCTAATGTTTTCGCCAAATGACGTTGTTCATTTTTGGTGATAATGAAAACACTGATCGGTAATGTCATAGAAATCAATTCGCTTTTAGGAAATGTGATGATAGTTTGTTGATTATTGCATATTATGGACGATTCCCGATTAAATTGGTAAAAAAACTAGCGCTTCTCGCTCGTTTCTTTGTGATAAAATTGATTTTATTTATTGAGGTATGTTTAGTTAAGATGCAATGTAAAATTTTTGTCATCAATTTAGATGAGAGTGTTGAGCGTCTTGAAAACATAAAGCTTCAGTTTGCTGCATTAGGGTTAGAGTTTGAAAGAGTTTCTGCTGTTAAAGGAAAAGAATTATCTGATGGTAAGCGTAAGCAGGTTTTTGATTTAAAATCGAATTTAAGTAAATATTATAAAAAATTAAACGATGGTGAAATCGGCTGCTATTTGAGTCATATTCTCTGTTGGGAAAAAATACAACAACAACAGTTAGATTATGCCCTTATCATTGAAGATGATGCGGTTATATCTGAAAGCATTATCGATTTTATGACATTTGCTAATAATACTCATCACGAATGGGACTACATTGCGTTATCACACGGGCGTAAATTAAAGAAAATAATTAATCCTTTTAAAATCAATCAGGAACTTGTTGTTGGCCAAACTCTAAAGTTACCTTCGACGACCACTGGGCAGTTTATTTCGTTTTCAGGTGCTGAAAAATTATTGGAAAATGCTTACCCGATTTCTAGACCTGTTGATATGGATATTCAGTATTGGTTTGAGAAGTCACTGCGCTGTTTCGTGGTAAGACCATTCCCTGTACAACATGGAGATTTTGGTAGTGATATTAATGAAATTGTGGATAGAAGAACTGTTGAAAAGAAAAGATTAAAACGTATTTGGTTGAAATTACACTTTGAGATTAAGTTGTTATTGAACCGTTGGAACCTGCCAAAGGTACCAAAGTTTAAGCTTTAAAATTATTGGAAGAATTATAAATAATGCATAGACGCGCGATATACCCAGGCACTTTTGATCCCGTAACTAATGGCCATGCAGATTTAATCGAGCGTGCAGCAAGATTGTTCCGCCATGTGATTATCGGTATAGCTTCAAACCCTTCTAAAAAGCCGATGTTCACACTTGAAGAACGTGTAGAGCAAGTTAACTTAGTGACGGCACATTTAGATAATGTTGAAGTTGTAGGCTTTACTGGGCTGTTAGTCGACTTTGCTAAAGAGCAGCAAGCTAGTGTGCTGGTACGTGGGCTTCGAGCTGTATCTGATTTTGAGTACGAATTTCAATTAGCGAATATGAACCGCCGCTTAAATCCAGATTTGGAAAGTGTTTTTTTGACTCCCGCGGAAGAAAACTCGTTTATTTCTTCAACGTTAGTGAAAGAAGTCGCTTTACACGGCGGTGATGTCAGTCAATTTGTCCATCAAGATGTCGCAGCATCTCTGAAGCAGAAAATTGCTTTAATTAAGTCGAACAAGAATAGTTAAAGATGATTTTACCCATGATGTTATCAACGCAATCAAATCATAAGCCAAAAATGAAAATATCCCAGTCTATATTTAAAAAATACGCATTTTCAAAGCTTGTTATTGGGCTTGGTTTAGGTGGCTTATGTTTGAGCTCTTCTCTATCGGCTGCACCTTGGGTTGATACCTCAGATATTTACTTGCGAGCAGATATTCAAGCATTGGCTGATGCCGGTGTTATAACGGTACCTATCAATACGTTCCCGTTAATGTGGTCAGGTATTGGTAATGATTTAAAAAAAGCAGAACCGTCCTTAATGACGCCTGCACAAGTGGATGCCTTTGCGCGAGTAAATTTCTATTATCAAAATGCGGTTGATAATAGAGGGAGCACCAGTGTGACTGCGACAGCTGCCACTGACGAAGCCAGATTTCAGCATTTTGGTTCTGATTACCGTGAAAAAGGTGAGTTAACAGCATCTCATGAATATACGGGTGAACGTTTTGCTTATAAAGTTTCAGCATCAGCCAATTATGATCCACAAGATGATAAAGAATTTCGTTTTGATGACTCCTATATGGCAATGGTGCTAGGAAACTGGATTATTACTGCTGGTACTTTTGAGCAGTGGTGGGGGCCTGGATTTGATTCGTCATTACATAAATCCAATAATGCCAGACCTATGCCTTCATTGATGGTGAGCCGTAATAATGCTGAAGCATTTGAAACACCTTGGCTTTCCTGGTTAGGGGCGTGGAACTTAACCGGTGGTGTTAGCATGATGGATGAGGACCGCTATGCGCCTCATGCGTTATTGTGGAATTTACGTGGTTCGATTAAGCCTATAAGACAATTAGAAATAGGACTATCGTGGACGGTTCAATTCTGTGGTGAAGGTCAAGAATGTGATTTAGATAGTGCTTGGAAATCGATAACTGGGCAACGCGACTGTCGTAACGATATCGGAGGCGGCTGCACTAATTATGGTAACCAAATGGCCGGCTTTGATGTTCGCTATTCTGAGACGTTTTGGGATGTTCCGGTCGGACTTTTCCTTGAACGTACCTGTGAAGACTCTAAAGGCCAACCTTGGGAAATCGTCGATTGCGGCAAAATGTATGGGGTAGATACTCGATTTAGTTTTGCTTCACAGCAATACAAGCTGTTTTTTGAATACACTGATACCATGGTTTACTGCGGTGAAGACCCAACCAAATTCAACTGTTTTTATGAGCACAGTACCTATAAAAGTGGTTCACGTAACTATGGCCGCGCATTAGGCAGTACCTATGACAGTGATGCACAGGTTTATGCATTAGGGTTAGTGGGGCAGTTCTCAAATAGTCATGCATTTACCTCTATTTTACGGTATGCACAGCTAAATAAAGATGGCGAAAGCCCAGGTCATGGCTGGGCTCCACAACCGCCTAAAGAAGATTTATTAATGCTGGAGTTGTCATACAGAATGCCGTTATTAAGTGGCATGATGACCTTTGGTGGCAGTGTGTCGCAATCAGAATTTGAAGTTGAAGACAGTGATGTTGATGGCACTTTATATACTCGATATGAGTATAAGTTTTAATCAACTAACGCTTAATGAAAAGATTTAAACCAAAAGCCTCGATAGTCATTATCGAGGCTTTTTCTTTTTGAATCAGTTAGGTTTCAATTTTACGTCTGGCATAAGCCACAAAATACCGTGGTGCGCTGGCCTAAACGTATTTCACTTAACAGATTACCGCATTCAGTACAGTTTTCGCCGCCGCGGCCATAAACATGCAGCTTCTGGGCGAAGTAACCGGGTTTGCCATCAGCATTGGTAAAATCTTTTAAAGTTGTGCCGCCTTGCTTGATGGCTTGAGCTAAAATTTGTTTCACTTCTGAGACTAGAATCGTCAAACGCTCAATATCAATTTTTCCCGCCGCTGCCTGTGGGTGAATACCTGCTGCAAACAAGGCTTCATTGGCATAAATATTCCCAACACCCACCACAATATGATTATCCATTAAACACAGTTTGATGGCTTTTTTCTTATTGGCTAGGGCATTGTGTAGTTGCACTGGATTAAAGTCTTCACACAGTGGCTCAGGGCCCAGTTTTGATAGTAATGGGTGTGCTTCTTCGGGTAATTCATACCATAACCATGCACCAAAGCGTCTAGGGTCATTGAATCTAAGGATTCGGCCACTCTCTAGCGCTAAATCAATGTGGTCATGCTTCTCTACCGGAGTATTGGCAGGTAAAATGCGTAAGCTACCTGACATGCCCAAATGGACAATGGTGATACCTGCATCGGTATCAATCAGTAAGTATTTTGCACGGCGACGGACGTTTCGAATGGTTTGGCCGATGATATTGCGGCAAACATCAGGCACTGGCCAACGTAACGAGCCATTTCGAATCACGAGATCGCTGACGGTTTGATCGACTAAAAACGGTGATATTCCTTGGCGAGTCACTTCAACTTCAGGTAATTCAGGCATAAGATTCTCTACTCTTTAAGTGTTTGGCTCGCCACAATAGGTTTGAGTTCGGCGCGTAGGCTGGGTGGGATTTGATACCAGTTTTTTGATGCTGATAGTAGTAAACCTGATTCAGGATAGTACTGCCATTGCTGGCCATCAACGGCGTTATTGATGGCAATAATTAACGTTTGTGGCGTGGGCAGTTGCTGTTGCTCTGCATCATTAACGCTGGTAGGAGATATTGATAGCTGCTCCCAAGCTTTTGCTAATTCAATGCAATTTAATACCTGATCAGAGCAAACCCAACCGCTATTGCCCTTATTGAGCCAGATATTATCAAGTTGTAATTGGGTCAGTTGATTAGCTTGGTCAAATAATGCTTGCGCATCATCGGGCATTTTATTGGTTTTGGAATCGATAAAAGTCAGCACTGCCACCATGAAAACACAGGCAATGATAAGGATGTTATTCCATTTTTTTCGAGATAAGGCCATAAACTAACGCAATAGTGACTGTTAGTCTTAGTGTATATCAAAGCTAGCCTTAGATGTTAACGCTTGATGGTTATCAACTAAAGCTAGTCATGAAGAGGATGTACTTGAAAGGAGCGCTTGAAATAAGTGATAGAGTGTTTAACCACCCGTTGAGTTCATAAACCGTAGTATCTGTACGTCATCATCAGTACCAAAGTAATGCTCTTTAGGTTTATGTTGAATGCCGTCAAGAATCGCTTCTTTTAACTTATCAATATTGCCAGGATGTGCTCTCACAATCGCTTTTAGATCGATAGAATTTTCATTGCCTAAACACAGTAATAATCGACCTTCAACAGTCACTCTGACGCGGTTACATTCATGGCAGAAGTTATTACTGTGAGGCGAGATAAAACCAATATGGATGTCACTATCGGCCATTTTGAAATATCGAGCTGGGCCACCAGTACGTTTACTTGATGGCAGTAAAGGGTAGCGGGCTTCAATAAGACCTCTTACTTCTTCACTAGAGCAATGACGACTGCGTTTACGCTCATCGATAACCCCTAAAGGCATTTCTTCAATAAAGGCGATATCCAGTTCACGCTCACGACAAAAATCAATTAAATCGATAATTTCATGATCGTTTTTACCACGTAAAATCACCGCATTGATTTTTATATGCTTAAAACCAGCCGCTTTAGCGGCATCGATACCTGCAATAACACGCTCTACTTTACCGTTGCGGGTCATTTCGGTGAATAATTCAGGGTTTAGCGTATCTAAACTGATGTTCAGTCGTTTTAACCCTGCGTCATGCATAGGCTGAGCAAGTTTACTTAAACGTGAGCCGTTAGTGGTCATCGACAAGTCATCTAAACCTGGCAGTTTACCTAAAAGCTCAATTAACTTTTCACAATCGGTTCTAACTAAGGGTTCACCGCCTGTTAAGCGAATTTTCTTTACCCCTAGTTCAGTAAAGGCCTGTGCTATCCATGCCAATTCTTCTAGGGTTAACACTTGTTGTCTCGGTAAAAAGCTTGGATCTTCGCTCATGCAATAAACACAGCGAAAATCACAACGGTCAGTGACCGATAAACGTAAGTATTCTACTTTTCGATTAAAACTGTCGACGATTAAACTCATGAATTAGCACATCTTATGGTTAGTTATACTGATTAATAGTTATAACAGTTCAGCAAAAGGCTGAATGTAGACTTGCTGGCCAGGCATGACTGCGTCTTCGGCTTCACCGATAACGATCAGACAATTTGCCTTAACCATGGAGTTCAACATCCCTGAACCCTGTGCCCCAGTTGAGGTCACATGTAACCGTCCATCATTGCTTAACTGGTAAACACCACGTACAAACTCGGTACGGCCTGTGCGGCTTTTTAGGGTGCTATCAGTTATTGCAGGTAAATATCGTGGCTGCCAATTATTCTCGCCCGCCAGTTTTCTAATTGCAGGTTGTACAAATTGTAAAAATGACACCATTACTGCCACAGGATTACCCGGTAACCCGAAAAATAAACTGTCGTTTACTTGGCCAAATGCTAATGGTCTGCCTGGACGCATATTGATGCGCCAGAAGTTTATTTTACCTATTTTAGCTAAAACTGTTTTGATGTAGTCAGCATTTCCGACCGAAACTCCACCAGAACTAATAACAATATCAGCATCGACACTGGCTTGTTGCAAGGCTGCAGTTAATGAAGCTTCGCTGTCTTCAATAATGCCTAGATCAATAACCTTACAACCTAACTTTTGCGCCATTGACTTAATGGTGTAGCGGTTTGAGTCATAAATGCAGTTAGCTTTTAATGGCTCACCGGGTTGGCTAACTTCATCGCCTGTTGAGAACACTGCGATAACGGGTTGTTTAACCACGTCTGCAGATGCTAATCCTAATGAGGCTAATAAGCCTTGCTCTGCTGCTTGTAAGCGGTGGCCTTTTGCTAATGCTAAAGCATCCTTAGCAATATCTTCACCCGCCAATCTCACATGCTGACCTGCATCGACTTTACCTTGCAATTGAACCTGGCCATCTTGCTCAATCACTAATTCACGTGCTTCTACAGTGTCAGCACCCGTTGGCACTGTTGCGCCTGTCATAATACGAACTGCTTCGCCAGGGTTTAATGTCTCTGGATATTCATGTCCCGCGAGGACTTCACCCATTAACTTTAATGGCGCAGCTGGGTTACCAGGACTGTTATCGGTGCTATAAGCAAAAGCATAACCATCCATTGCTGAATTGGTTTGTTGTGGCACGTTCACTGGCGAAATCGCATTACTTGCGAGTACGCGATTAGCAGCTTCATCTATCGTGATATTTTCATGGTCAGTAATTGGATTAACGATTTCCATGAGTTGCTCTAAACCTTGGGCAACAGATAAGAATTTCTGCTCATCGCTTACTGGTGTCGCAACGGTTGGGATCGGTAATACAACTTCCGGCGCTTGCCATTTTTGACTGTATTCAATAACAAAATCGGCAATTTGAGCCACGTTATTTAAGTCTAAACGGGTCAATTCTGCTGGAGTTTGAGTATCGTCACAACAAGCTATAGCGACAATGTTCTCATCGTGGGTATGGATCAGTGGTTTACCATGAGCTGCGCGGTGAAGTTCGATTTTAGGAAGCTGTAGTTTTTTAAAGCCTTCCACTAATACGATATCAACTTTGTCCGTTTCAATCTGTTGTAGTAAATGTGGTAATTGAGGATCGCCTTCGACAGCATCCTCAGTCATTAATGCCCAGCGAACATGAGAGGCAACCAGCATTTGCTTAGCACCTGCTTTGCGCATTTCGTAGCTGTCTTTACCTGGAATATCGACATCAAAATTGTGGTGCGCGTGTTTGATCACCGCTAAACGTAATCCACGACGATTTAATTCGGGAATAAGTTGTTTTAACAAGGTGGTTTTACCGGTGCCGCTATAGGCACAGAATCCAAGAACAGGAATACTCAGCGGATTGGAAAACGGTATACTCATAAAGACCTCATTGTTGGCTTGTTACTGTGTTGCCACAGCTTACTTGGCATTTTCGATGACAAGTTTTTGTTCAAGTGTATTCACATTAACGAATGCATTAGGTTGATCAGCAAAACTGGTGATGACGTGTTCATGCTGCGCGTACCACAAGAAGATCTTGCGATCACCAGCGTCTAAAAATTCTTGCATCGATTGTTTTAATTTAGGTTTTAATAGCATCACCACAGGTTGATCGTATTCACCATCACTGGCGACAGCAACATCAGCATTGGCTTCTTTCAACGAAGCATATAAACGCTCACACAAATCCATCGGTAACATTGGGCTATCACAAGGCACAACGAGCAAAAAATCAGCTTCAGTGTTTGCCATAGCGGTGACCATGCCAGCTAATGGGCCTAAATAACCAGTTTCCTGGTCACTAATGACTTCATAGCCTAGGTCGGCATATTGCTGCTGGTTTCTGTTGGCGTTAATAATAATGCGATTAACTTGTGGTTTCACACGTTCAATGGTGTGGCTGATCATCGGTTTGTTGTTTAATTCAACAAGCCCTTTATCAATCCCGCCCATTCTTCTTGCCATACCGCCGGCGAGAATCACGGCATCAATTTGCACTGACATACTGAAGCTCCTGTGCTTGTTCAAACTTGGGAATATGGTTGCTAGCAACGACTTTTTGTTCCGCTATATGCCAATGTTTTTGGCATAAAGCCGTTAAGCCGCATGTTTGGTGGCTACTGATAATCAGTCCGGCGCCTTCTTGCTTAAGCTGGTTTATCATGGCTAGAACAAGCTTTTGTGATTGTTTATCCATATTAGATATGGGTTCATCTAACATCAATAGCTTAGGTTGGGTGATCCATGCTCTTGCTAATGCCAATCGTTGGCGTTCACCACCCGATAAGTCTGTAGCATTACTTTTTAGTAATGAACCTAGTTGAGCCATTTCTATTGCTTGCTGAATGCGAGCCCGCTGTTCTGCGGCGCTATATTTACCTTTAGGCAGAGCATAACGTAAATTGTAATCCACATTACCATCAAAAAGGTAAGCATGTTGATGAAGGTAGATGGCTTTGCCAAATAAGGTGCTAGGTTGCCACCACTTAGCCGGCTCAAACCCGCTGAAGTCAACCTTACCTGAACTTGGCTTTACAATGCCTGCGAGTAGCTTCATTAGAGTTGATTTACCGCTACCGTTATCGCCTTGCAGATAAATGATATCGCCTTCTGAAAATACCAGTTCATCAAAATGGAATAATTCACGTTGTTTAAATTTTATTTGGATATTGTTCGCAGTGATTTTTACCATGGCTATTGGCTCCTTGGCATCGCTTTGCCACGCAGTGAGCCAACGGCAAAGTTAATCACAATGGCTAAAATCAGCAGAACCAGCCCTAAGGCAATCGCCTGGGCAAAGTCACCTTTACTGGTTTCTAATGCAATAGCGGTAGGAATATTTCGAGTGTGGTGAAGAATGTTGCCACCGACCATCATTGAACAACCCACTTCAGTCAATATTCGGCTAAATGAGGCAATAATGGCTAATAAAAGCGGCACTCGAAGTTCACGGCAAACAGTCCAAATAGCACGTTGCCATGATGCACCTAATGTTCGTGCGGTTTCCCAAGCGCGGCGGTCAATACTGCTAAAAGCGGCTTGAGATAATGCGATGAGTACGGGGGCGCAAATCATCATCTGACCCAATATCATTCCCTGTTGGGTAAATAACCAACGTAAATCACCCATAGGACCATTTCGAGTTAATAATAAATAAGCGAGTAAGCCAATAACGACGGTAGGAATAGATTGCAATGTTTGTACGATATTAGTGACAAACCAGCGTCCAGGGAATTGATAAGAGGCCAGCAAAAAGCCCAACACGATTGAAGGGATCAATGTGATGAGCAATGCCGCAAAAGAAACGGAAAAAGATACACTTATGATAGACCACACATCTGGGTCTAAAGAAAGCAGCAAGCTAAATGCTTGCTGCAGTAGGGCTAACCAGCCTTCATTCATTAATTATATGTTGCCTTAAACAATTGCTCTCCCTGCACTTTGAAGTCATTAATCATCTGTTGAGCTTTAGGGCTAATAAACCAATCGCTCAATGCTTTTGCGCCTTGATGATTTAAATCAGGGTATTTTTCTGCGTTAATTAACATGATTTGATAAGGGTTTGCTAATTGCTCGCCACCTTCAAACGTAATGGTTAAATCTAATTTAGCTTTATAAGCAACAAACGTACCACGATCGGTAAGAGTGTAAGCTTGTTTCTCATTTGCCATCAGTAAAGTCTTACCCATACCTTGACCAATTGAAGTATAGCCTGAAAAATCTGGCGTTACAGAAGCTTGTTTCCAAATTGCGAGCTCTTTCATGTTGGTGCCAGAATTATCACCACGAGAGATGAAAGTGTTCTCTGTTGTTGCTATTTTTTTGAACGCTTCGACGACATCTTTACTACCTGACATTTTAGCCGGATCAGCTTTAGGGCCTAAAACGACAAAGTCATTTTCCATAATGCCGCGTGGTGTTGTGCCATAACCTTCGTTAACGAATTTGGCTTCAGCTGCAGGAGCGTGAGTCATGACTACATCTACATCTCCTTGACGAGCAAGCTTTAATGCTTTGCCTGTTCCAGTAGCGATAACTTGTACTTGATAACCAGACTCTGCTTCAAATGTCGGTAATATAGCGCGCAGAAGACCTGAGTTATCAGTACTTGTTGTGGTGGCTAATTTGATAACTTCTGCGGCATTGACAGTGGCACTCATCATTGTGCTACTTAATAAAGCGACACTTAAGACTGTAGTCAGGCCTGATTTTAAATTAAACATTCTTACTCCTTGAAATGGAAAATAGCCAAAAATACAGTTGTGATTTTTTGGCTTAAAAAAATATCTCTCGAACCTTGTTGTGTTCGTTACATTTAGTAAAAGCAAGTAGTGTGCCAAAGGCTCTTTTTAAATGTTGTTCACGGCAAAAATTAAAACTGTGATCTACATCTCATGCCAAATTATGGTTTTTAAGACATATTGTCCCAGAGCGCTAAATCTGTAGGGCAAACTGACCCTTCTATCAGTTTTTAGTGATACGATAACCTTAAATGTAGTCAAAATGTCCAAAGTGGAAGCCTTATGAACGCTAATGAACCCAACACTAAACCGTTACCTACTGCTGTTTCGGTATTGATTGTGGACGATGAACCCGGAATGCGTAGTTTCCTTCGGAAAGCTTTGTCCAAGAAGTTCGCTTTAGTGGAAACCGCTTCAACTATTGCAGAGGCTGAAAAACTTCGTAGCCGAGGTCATTTTGATTTACTTATTGTCGATATTCGCCTACCTGATCGCTCTGGTATCGAATGGCATGAAGCACTTAATGAGCAGGAGCGTCGTTCAGATATTATCTTTATGACGGGTTATGCCGATATGGATGTCGCCATTAAAGCGCTCAGAGCAGGGGCTTCGGATTTCATTATGAAGCCGTTTCATTTAGAGCAAATGATGACATCGGTTGATCGCTGCATCGAAAGACGTTTATTAAAGCGTGAAAACTTTATGCTGCGCCGTGAGCTTTCAAGTGGTCACTCAACCACTATGATTGGCAACAGTGATTCGATGTTGGAAGTTAAACAAGTTATTGAACGTGTTGCCCCAACAAACGCAGTGGTATTGATTGAAGGTGAATCAGGCACAGGTAAAGAGCTGGTGGCCAGGCAACTTCACCAACTTAGTGGCCGAACTGGGCCGTTTGTTCCGGTTAACTGTGGCGCCATTGCTCCAGAGTTATTAGGCAGTGAGCTATTTGGACACACAGCAGGGGCATTTACGGGCGCAAAGGGCGCACGTGAAGGTTTATTTCACTTTGCTACTGGCGGAACCATCTTCTTAGATGAAATTGGTGAAATGCCAATGAAAATGCAAACTGCACTATTGCGGGTGCTCGAGCAAAAATCGATTAGACCTGTAGGCAGTGAAAAAGAGGTCGCCATTGATGTCCGCGTGGTTGCAGCGACAAACCGTTTATTATCAGATGAAGTGGCCTCGGGGAATTTCAGAAGTGACTTATATTATCGCCTAAATGTGCTTAATATTTTAATCCCACCATTACGAACTCGCCCTGAAGATGTGATTGAACTCACCCATCACTTTACTTGGCAATTGGCTCGTGAGCTAGGAGTTAAGGAAGTGGTTTGGAGCCATGAAGACTTACAAGTGCTGCAACAACATGAATGGCCGGGGAATATTCGTGAACTACGTAATATGATTGAACGCTGTATTTTACTCGGCAAGCCTCCGGCGGAATATTGGAAAAAATCTATAGTACCAGAGGTTATTACTCAGTCAGGTTATCCATTAAGCTGGCCATTGAAAGAAGTAGAAAAGCAGCATGTAATGAGTGTTGTGGATGCTAACAGTGGTAATAAATCTGCAGCAGCTAGGGACTTAGGTGTGTCGCGTAAGACCTTAGATCGTAAATATAAAGAATGGTTTGATTCTGAACCGAATAAGGAAGATTAATTGTGTCAGTCTTTCGACAAATGTTTGGAGTAAGTTGGCAGCAGATGCAGGCCAAGGTGCGTTATCGCATTTTAATTTTGACCTTGCTGCCCATTTTACTGACCCTAATCAGTTTAGTTTTTATTACGATTTACTGGAATATCAGTTATACCGGTAAGCAATTGTTCATGAAAGTGAAAGCGGATTTAACTGTAGCAACCAATACTCTTGAACAAGTGCAAAAGCAACAAGAAATCCAGTTGTTAAATGTGAGTCAATCATGGGGTTTTCAAAATGCGTTTAAGGAAATAAAACAAGGCAATAAAGCGCAGTTAGCAGATATTAATGCCTATCTTGAGCAACAAAAACAAATCCTCCAGCTTGATATTCTTAGACTGATAAAAGTTGAACAAGCTGCTGCAGATCCTGACTTGCGGCTGATGTTGCCTAAAATACAAAACCAGGAAGCATTATCAGGATTAATGGTGCTGTCAGCAAAACGCCTAGACAGACTAGATCCTAGTTTAGCTGGCGTGGCTCGAATCCCAATTTCGGCGACATTGAGGGCACAGGAGCCTAAAAAGCTCGAAGAAACTCGGGGTATGTTAAGCCGCAGTTTATTACCAATTTTGGATGAAAATGGTCATGCTAGTTGGTATCTTGATGGCGCCATTTTATTTAATCGCGATACCGTTATAGTCGATCATATTCGTGATTTGGTATATGACAAAGGCACTTTACCTGAACGGTCTATTGGTACAGTCACCATTTTTTTAGATAATGCCCGTATTAGCACCAATGTACCGATGAACTTGTTTTCCAACTACATTGGCACAGAACCTAGAGCATTAGGGACGCTAGTGTCTGAAGATGTACGACAGAAAGTATTGGTTGAAGGGATCCCTTGGGTTGACCGTGCTTTTGTATTAAATGATTGGTTTATCTCGGGATACTCTCCACTCGAAGACATCAGAGGTAAGCGTATAGGGATGATTTACGCAGGCTTTTCTGAAGCCCCCTTTATTCATACTTACATTCTAAACATTCTCGAACTCGGTACTATCTTAATGTTAGTGCTGTTGGTGTCAGGTTTCTTAGTTTATCGCGGCGCTAACAGCTTACTTGAACCCATTGAACGTATTCATCATGTGGTTAAAGCTGTGCAGTCAGGACGTGACTTACGTATTGGCGAGCTGGGTTTAGATCGTGATAACGAGCTGTCTAACCTGGCTGAACAATTTGATCACATGCTCGATTTACTCCAGCGACGTAATAATCAAATTCAAATAGCGGCCGAACAACTTGAGGTAAAAGTAGAGCAACGTACACGAAGCTTGCAAGACAAAACCGAAGAGTTACAGCGAAATGTTGCGCTATTAAATGAAACTCGTCAGCAATTAGTCACCAATGAAAAGCTCACTGCATTGGGGGAATTAACTGCGGGTATCGCCCATGAGATTAATAACCCAACAGCGGTTATTCTTGGCAATATGGAATTAATGAAGTACGAGTTGGGCAACAATGCATCAGTGGTTGAAGAAGAGATTGAGCTAGTTATTCAGCAAGTAGGTCGTATCAGTACCATTATTCGTAGTCTGTTACAGTACAGTCGCCCAGGCGAGTTTAATGCGCCGCTTGAGATGCACCAGATACAGTCGATTATTGAGGAAGTGCTGGTGCTGGTGAGGCATTCGATTCAAAAGCAAGAAGTTGAACTCATTAAAGAGATCAATACCGAATGCGCTGTGCAAGTTAATCGACCACAAATCTTACAGGTTTTAATTAATTTAGTTGTCAATGCGGCGCACGCAATTGAAAGCAAAGGTCGGATTTGGATAAGAGCCAATGACTGGATTGAAAATGGCGAAGTCATCGGCGTTAAATTGGAAGTTGAAGATGAAGGTATTGGGATTAAGCCTGAGCGTCTAAGCCGTATTTTCGATCCTTTTTATACCACCCGTAAAGACGGTACCGGTTTAGGCTTATCGCTCAGTTACGGCATTATCAAGCGTATTGGTGGCACCATTGAAGTGAAGTCTACATTAGGTAAGGGAACAGTATTTACTATTGGCGTTTATCATAAGGCGAAAGAAGAGCAAGAAAACAACCCTTATGATGGTCTGCATTTTGGGGCTGTGGAGGATGAGGTTAATCATCAAAGCTGAGTTTTAGACAGAAAGTCAGGTGATGAGGCTGGTTACTAAATCATTAGAAGTGTATGAACAATGTCGTGCTTGAATTGAGTTATGGAGCGCATGAATATTTGGGTAAAAAAAGTCAGGTGATGAGCCTGGACACTAGATGACTACTAGAAGAGTGTGAACAATGTCGTGCTTGAATTGAGTTATGGAGCGCATGAATATTTGGGTAAAAAAAGTCAGGTGATGAGTCTGGACACTAGATGACTACTAGGAGAGTATGAACAATGTCGTGCTTGAATTGAGTTATAGAGTGATGAAAATTCGGGCAAAAAAAAGCCAGGTGATGAGCCTGGCCACTAGATGACTACTAGGAGTGTGTGAGCAATGTCGTGCTTGCATACTCAGAGGGGATTAATAGGAGATGAAGCTATTAATGATTACTGAGTTTTGGAACGCACATAAATAGTAATCATTCTCATTATCGTTTGCAAGTTTAATATTCCTTTTCTGTTACTGTTTACAAACCATTTACAACGCCACATTGCTTAACATCTCGTTTGGGACTCCTTATGTGGTCGTGTCTTTTTAAACATAATCATTAGGTTCTATCAAGACTGAATGCAAGCTCATCAGAAAATTCTTCATAAAGAGTTATCCTTCACTTTTGCTATCAACAATACATATTACAGATCAAAAGTGAGCCTTTTAAAGTAATGTTACCGCTTTTAGTTGCAGTAGTTGTTTCAATGATAAATTGAAGAAGAGTGATGGATAGTGGGAAGGTAAATGATAAATTTAAGGCAAAAAAAAGCCAGGTGATGAGCCTGGCCACTAAGAGTGTGTGAGCAATGTCGTGCTTGCATACTCAGAGGGGATTAATAGGAGATGAAGCTATTAATGATTACTGAGCTTTGGAACGCAAACGAATAATAATCATTATCATTTCTATTTGCAAGTTGATTGCAAAATTATTTATAAATTTACAGAGGCTTTACGGTTTTAACCTTGTCATTACACTGATGTTGTATAGAGCAAGGTCAAATTTTAATTTATAATTTTTTGTAAAAACAGCTTGTTGCGAGAAATTATAGCAGCTGTTTCAATTTTTGTGATTTGATAATGGTTTGCTACAAGCATATTTAGCATTGCTTTAAATTCATTGCGCGTTTTAACTTCAAGACGCAGATATCCTTGACCTGTGGCCCACTTCTCTTGATGCTCTAGCATTGATTGAGCTAATCCTAATTTTCTAAAGTCAGCATCCACACCACCAAGCCAGCTGTAAAAACAGTCATCGTTCAGTTGATAACCTATTTTAAATCCAGCTAATTCACCTTCAACGTATGCGATAAGCAGTAAACAAGGGTTATTGCCTATTCTATCTTGCAATGATTCGATTGTTTGTGCGCGATCGAGTTCATGGATGCGTGAGCTTATTAAGGCAATTTTATTTGCGACATCAGAGGTGAGTTCTGTGTGAGCGACAATTTGGATATTTAGCATGATAGCAATTACTTTTGGTCTGGCCGTATCACTTTGAATAACAGGCCTTCCTGAAATAAAGATAGATACAGTAAAAATACCGCAGCATTATAACTCATCGTACCAGTTGTTGTGCGGCGTTGTTTCAACATTATGACAAAGATCGGCAGGGATTATGATGATATCGCTACTATCAAACTGCTTCAGAGGTCTTTTGCGATTCAGTACTGACTAATCTATCAGTCAATATTTTCAGCAGTACACCGTAAGCAGGAAGAAACAGACCTAAACTCACAATGAGTTTAAAGGCATAATCTACTGTAGCAATTTCAGGCCAGTGAGCTGCCATAAATTCGTCTGAAGATGCATAAAAGGCCACACTGAAGAACACGATCGTATCGACTAAATTACCAAATAAAGTAGAAGCTGCAGGTGCTATCCACCACGCCTTAGCCTTTCGCATTTTTGCAAAAACAGTAATATCCATTAATTGGCCGATCAAATAAGCCACAAAGCTGGCAAATGCAATACGGAACACAAACTGATTCCATTCGGTAAGTGATTCAGCTCCTTGGAAAAGTCCTTGGTGAAAGACAACTCCCATGACATAAGAGATGACAAGAGCAGGTAGCATAGCTTTAAAAATGATACTACGGGCAGCTTGTTGGCCAAATATTCTAACGGTGAGATCGGTAGCTAGATACACAAATGGAAAGCTAAAAGCACCCCAAGTGGTGTGATAACCAAAAATTTGGAAAGGGAGTTGCACTAAGTAATTACTCGCGCAAATAATAATGATGTGAAAACTGACTAAAAACATCAGCGCTCGGCGACATTGCGCCTGAGATAGCATTAACATATTGTGGCCTTTTTTATTGGGTTAGACGGGGTGAGGGAACCCGTATATGAATGTACTTGGCGTGTTCGGTTATATTATTCTAGCTGACTTATATTGTAGCCATTGCTGGTTCAATCTATTTATTGAACTGCGTCAGTTACGCCAAGGAGGACGCATTATAGTGAGCAAAAAATAAGATGCAACTAGCAAGAGTGTTCAATTAAGATAAATGTGACTAAAAATGGATTGTGCTTGGGTGATTAATTGATGTTATTTTATTTTTCAAGCAGGAAACATCGAGGATGTAGAAGTCAGCGTTAGACTTAAACTTAAACTTAGAGTTCAACCAGAATAGATAAAATAGTGGTGAGTTTATTTTCTAATTCTTGCCATTCTTCAAGAGGATCTGAACCAGCAACAATGCCCGCTCCAGCAAAGAGGTTAATACGCCCAGGTTCAATGAGTGCACTTCGAATAGCCACCGAAAACTCACTCTCATACTTATTTAAGTAGCCACAGGCTCCAGCATACCAACCACGATTATAGCCTTCACGTTGACGAATAAAATTCAGAGCCGACTCTCTAGGTAACCCACCTACCGCTGGCGTTGGGTGTAAACCTTGTAGTAATTGAAAGTCATTGACCCCGGCTTTTAGCTCCGCCCGAATCGAGCGATGTAAATGTTGTATATGGGTTAATTTAAAAATCTTAGCGGACTCATCAGCACCGACGTAATGACTTAGTGGCGTTAACACATCGACAATTTGCTGTCTAACTAATTGGTTTTCATTACTGTTTTTAGCATCTTCAAGTAATTGATTTGCTAAAAAGTCATCTTCTTCCTGATTTAAACCACGGACAGTTGTCCCTGCGAGCGCTTCTGTAAATAGCTCTTTTTGACGGCGCAAATACAATCGCTCAGGAGAACAGGAAATAAAGGTGCGTTCAGGACTAAATTGAAACCCAAATTGAAAACTATTGGGGTTACGTCCTTGCCAGCAGGCTAATACTGTCCAAGGGTCAACGACATCATTTATTTCTAATTGAGTTTGACGAGACAACACCACTTTCGGAGTGGCAGCATTAAATTTAGGGTGAGTAACTTGTTCAACGAGTTCTTTCCAGCGCTGATAAGTGGGTAAATCACTGCGTCCCATTAGCGGTAGTTTATTGGGTGGAGATAATGGTTTAGCTGGTTTTAACTGATTGATTGCCTCAATCGCAGCATCGCATTCCTCAACCACAGATGTATTCTCAAAACTGAGATTAACCAATATTCTGACAATATTGCCATGACGACGTAGTTCTATTCTTGGCAGTACAAAGCGTGTGCGTCCAAAATCAGGCCAGCACTCAACAGTTCGATCAAATGCGACTCCGCCGTAATAACGAATATCTTGATTGCTGCTTTTTCCGCGTTGGGATTGATAAATAGATGATAGCAATTCGTCATCGATTTCCTGTTCTTGTTTAAAGTCTTTACAAGCACCTACTGCTGCTACTTCTTCTTGTTTATCACGACCATGCCAATATATACGAGGGTATTGAGTTTGCGCACCTAGCCAAGAAAGTAATGGAATTGATTTGGCTTCCACAGAAATTTGTACCACAGGCTCATTGGCGTGTGCCAATTTCATCGCATGTAGCTTTTTGATTAACTCGTTAAAGTGCTCAAAAAAAATGTGGCCAGACAAGGTCAACTCCAAGGTTATGATCTTAAATAGTGAGAATTAAGAAGTGCATAGTGAGATTATTAATTATGCCTTAAGTTAGTTAAGGGTTCAAAAACTGTCAATCTTAAGCCGTTAATGCTGTGATCTGAATTGCTAATATAATCAAATTTAGTCATTTTATACACTGTTTTGCTGTAGGTTATCCTTGCTTTACTTGGAGTTAGAACAGGTTATATTTATTTAGGTAATTTTTATAAAAAAGTATAAAATAATGCCTGTTAATTTACATGTCATTTAGCATGATAACAAATGTAGCCCTGTTTATTAGGAGAGCCCCTCATTAATGACTGCATTACCTGAGTCAAAAGATATTATTCGCATACCTGTGAGCCGATTAGGTTTAGGTATGTTTGTGGTGGCTATCGATCGTAAGGATAGCAAAGTTGCTATCAGTAATGCTGGTCAAATTAAACATAAAGACTCTATCCTCAAAATAGCCAATGCTGGAATTAAAGCTGTGTGGGTAGATGTTGAGCGCTCTTCTGATGGTTGCGGTTTAAAGAAGAAAGTTAATCCAGATATCGATGCCAGTAAGCCGCTGGTAAGAAAAGCCACCAATAATCGCGAGAACAAGCAAGCTCAAGCAAAAAAAATTCTTAGTGAAGCGAAATCATTAGTTAGAAAGGTATTGTCTGAAACTTATGAAGGCAAGGCTGTTGAAGTCGCTCCGTTTGAAGACATTGCTGATAAAATGATTGAGTCGGTTATGGGTGATGCAGATGCGCTTAAATGTGTTTCAGCTCTGAGAACTAAAGATGCCTACTTACTGGAACACTCAGTAAACGTTGCTTTTTTATTGGTGACTTTTGGCAAACATTTAGATTTAGATAAAGCACTGTTAAAAGAAATGGCAGTGGGCGGTATTTTACATGATATTGGTAAGATTCAGATTGATAATAAAATCTTACACAAGCCTGGCAGGTTAACTCCTGAAGAGTTTGAAGAAATCAAAATGCATCAAGTTCATGCTAAAGCAATTATGAACGAAACTGAGGGACTATCTCAGATCAGTAAAGATGTGTGTTTAATGCACCATGAGAAACTTGATGGTAATGGCTACCCTAATGGTTTAAAAGGCGATGAAATACCTTTGCATGGTCGTATGAGCTGTATCGTTGATATTTTCGATGCGCTCACTGCTACACGTTGCTATAAAGAAGCTATGAGCCCAGCTGCGGCCTTTAAAATCCTAATGAGTTTAACCCCATTTCACCTCGACCAAACACTGGTATACGAATTTATACGTTGTGTTGGTATATATCCGGTTGGTTCATTGGTGCAACTATCTGATGAGCGTGTAGGTATTGTGTGGGAATCCAAAGGAAGAGATGCGTTAAACCCAGTGGTTAAATGTTTCTATTCGCAAAAGCATAAACGTTATACAGAAATTACTTTCGTCGACTTGCGTAAATCAGATCTTAATATTGATCGTGGTATTTCTCCCCGCTCATTAGCAGTAGATCCAAGCCCTTTTTATTAATTACTTACCTACTTATTACTTAATAATAGCTAGGCATAAGTCGTTATGGCTTTTTAATGAAGTTTCAAATCAACTTATTGAAAAACCATAATAATTGTTAATATATTCTTTATTGCCTACCTTAACTATTTTTATCTCGGAGTTTTAGATGAAGTCACTTCTTAGCATTATGGTGATTCTTATTTCACTTGCGCTATTAATCCCTGGTGTGACTCAGCCCATTTTGACGATTGAAGGCTCGATTGAAAAATCAGAGCTGGTTGAAGCGGGTGTAACCATGTTCACTGAAAGCCTCTCAGAAAGTTCGCGAGACAATGCGCGCAGTATGCTGGATATGGCAGTAAGTATGTTTGGCTTTGATAGCATTGAGGGTGAAGTCGAAGTCTTTTATAAAACCCGCAGTATTGTTGATACCGTCAATGAGCTATACCAATCTAATAATATCTTGGTGGCCGCATTAGTGGGTTTATTCAGTATCGTTTTCCCAGCGATTAAGTTACTTACAATGTTGATGGTCAATCTGCCAATATTTAAGCCTTTTCAACGTGGGTTAATGACATTTATAGGTGCTATAGGTAAGTGGTCGATGGCAGATGTATTTGTGGTGGCGTTAATCATTGTTTATATGGCAGGTAATGCGTCTGCTGGTATGGGCGAACTACTGACGACCACAGCAAAGTTTGAAATGGGCTTTTATTACTTTAGCGCTTATTGCGTATTTTCAATTGCTAGTCACTGGATAATGGCTTCGAGTGTGAAAAAAGACAATCAATCAGCGCAGAATAACCTTTAATTAAATAACTTAATCTGAATAACATAGTAAAAATTGATATTGGCGGCTTAAGCTAACAATTCCGATAATGATCTTGGTAGAAATTAAAAGGTCGTTATCTCATTATTATGTTGGCGTTGTTAAGCTCAAAAATGTTTAAAGCAAGCGCGATTGTTTGCTTATGTATTATTGCTATTGTTGCCTCTGTGCAGACAATTGGCTTAACGCGCGCGGTTATTGAGCTGTTTGCCTTTGGTGGTTTAATTGCTTTAGCGCTCGCTAAGCCTGATATCCAACAAGAGCAGCATCAGAAAAAACATGCAGACTTCAATCAACAAGACTTTTAACGAGAGTTTTTCCTGTTACAGATAGTTCGTTCTGCCATGTACTCAAAAGCCTTTCAGAAATTCAACTTAACTTCCTGTTAGTAAGATATACCCCAGTGAAGTACTCCCAATCGCCAGCCATAATAGAATACCTAACAATAATGGTTTTGGGCCATTAGCACGCATTTTACTGACCGTGATACCAGCGCCAATTAAAAATAAACACACGATAAGCAACTGCTTAGATACGCTAAACAGCACCTCATAAACGGCTTGTCCTTGTGGAATGAAGTAGGCGATTAATATGGCGATACAATAAAAGCCAATAAAATACGGGATAGATATTTTTGATTTATCACCGCCAAAAGCGACCGCACTCAATAACGCGATAGGAATTATCCAAAGTGCTCTGGCGAGTTTAATGGTGGTCGCGGTTTTAAGAGCTTCATCACCATAAGCTGATGCGGCGCCAACCACAGATGAAGTATCGTGAATAGCAATTGCACTCCAAACACCAAAATCATATTGGCTAAGTGATAACGCATGCCCAATGGTGGGAAATAAAAATAATGCCGCTGAATTGAGTAAAAATATACATGCCAATGACACCGCAATTTGATCGTTCTTAGCATTAATCGCAGGCGCTACTGCCGCGATAGCGCTACCTCCGCAGATAGCAGTACCACAACTGATCAAGTGACCGGTCTTTTGTTCTAGTTTCAATAATCGCGTTAAGCCATAACCCAGAATCAGCGTGAAAAAGATAGAGCCAACGATTAACCCTAGGTTATTGCTACTGGCCGCAATCGCTTCAGGTAAGTTAATCCCAAAGCCTAGGCCGACGATTGAATAGGCCAGCAATTGTTTGGTGAGCTTATTTAAATCAATGTTATTTGGCACCATGCCAAGGCTGGCAAGTGTGAACCCCATGAGCAAAGCGATAGGAGAAGAGATAAAAGGCGTTAAGCAGATTAAACCGATAGCGATGAATAACCCTAGTTTGAATCGTGCTGAAATAGCTGCTGTCATTGAAAGTAACTCACAATACTGATGACTTATTGTAGCAAGAACAGTGCTTATGGACGATAAAACTCAGCTAAAAAATGGTGAACCTGAGACGTTTGCGCATTTAAGCTCATTTCACAGTGCGATATCTCCAGTGTTTAATAGATATAAATCGACATTAATGAGAAATTGACTGATAAATTCTTTGTTATGAATCGTCTGTTATAACAAAACTTCGCGAATGATAAGTAGTGGTCGCGAAATGTCGTGACTTGGTTATAATTACTACTACTCTTTACGATATTGTTGGTATCGCGCTTATTATGAATAAACCCCACTCCGTTAATGTCAGTGCTCATGCTCATGTAAGTGTTAGCCCTAGCTCCAGTACCAGCTCAAATATTAGCTCTAGTGCCAGATCGAGTATTAGCCCGAATGTAAGTTCTGATATAAAAAGCAGTCATTTTTTACCAGAAAACACCTTATTACTTTCGGCTATAACTGAGGGAGTGTATGGCTTTGACCTCGATGGTAATGCCGTTTTTATCAATCCTGCAGCCGAGAAAATGACCGGCTGGAAAAGTGAAGAATTGATTGGTAATAATATTCATGATTGTCATCACCATAGTCATGCAGATGGTCGCCATTATCCTCGAGAAGATTGCCCGATATATCGTACTTTGCACGATGGGGTAGCAAGACAAGTCAGTGAAGACGTGTTTTGGCGCAAAGACGGTAGCTGCTTTCCGGTTTATTACAGCTCGACTCCGGTATATGACCATGGAGTGTTGATTGGGGTTATCGCGATATTTCGTGATGTCAGTATTCAAAAGCATACCGAAAGTTCATTACGAGAGGCTTTGGCACAAGTGCAGGCGCTTTCTGAGCGCTTAGCATCAGAGAATCAATATTTACTCACTGAACTTCAAGGTAAGCAGGGGGCTACTGGTTTATCAGGAAGTAGTCAGGCTATTAAGCACCTGACACAACAAATTAGTTTGGTGGCCAATACTGATAGTACGGTGCTAATTTGTGGTGAAAATGGCACAGGTAAAGAGCTGGTGGCACGTAGTCTTCATCAATTAAGTCATCGTAAAGACCAGCCTATGGTCAGCGTTAATTGTGCTGCATTTTCGGCCTCTATTTTGGAAAGTGAACTGTTTGGTCATGAAAAAGGCGCCTTTACTGGCGCCACAAGTCGCCGCAAAGGCCGTTTTGAGCTGGCACATAACGGCACTTTATTTCTGGATGAAATAGCTGAGTTAAGTCTTGCAGCTCAATCAAAACTATTACGCGTGATTCAAGAGCAAACCTTTGAGCGTGTAGGCAGCAGTGAATCCATTAAGGTCAATATTCGGCTAATCGCAGCAACTCATCATGATCTGCAAGCTAGAGTGGAGCTGGGTTTGTTTCGAATGGATCTCTATTACCGCTTGAATGTATTTCCTATTTTAGTACCGCCACTGCGTGATCGCAGTGAAGATTTAGCTGAATTGGTTAGCGATCTGGTTGGCTCATTAAGCCAAAAGCTGGGTAAGAAAATCACTAAAGTGAGTGCTAAAGGATTCAAAAAATTACAGCATTATGCTTGGCCGGGTAATGTCAGGGAATTGCAGAACTTAATTGAGCGCGAGATTATTCTTACACAAAACAACACCTTGGATTTTAATAGTCTTACTCTACAAAATGCACATACTGCTAACGTACAGCCGAAACATGTTATGACGCTAGCACAGGCGGAGGCGGCGCATATTCGCGAAGTATTAGTAAAAACTCAATGGCGGATATCTGGTGCTAATGGAGCTGCAACTTTACTAGGTTTGCCACCTAGTACACTTAGATCGAGAATGAAGAAACTGCTTATTTCCAGATGAGTGCTAAGAACATAATCACAGTTTCTTGTGTTTCAAAAGCCGAGATCATTCATATCATCATAAGTCACGATATATCGCTAAAAAGTGATATATCGTGACTTTATTTATTGTTATTGTGAATTTTAGTATTATTAATCAGTAGGTTAACCACAATTCAGTGTTGGCGTATGTCTTGCTATTCCTAAGGGTATTTTGAATTTAGGAATAAGCATATGTCTGAGCCTGTATCTCGTGCTGTCACTACCGCAAGTCAATCAATCCCCATTGTTAATATTTATGGTAATAAAAGCCACTTAGATAAAATACATGTGCGAGAACAAAAAGGTCTATTTCAACGTATTCGGAAAAGCAGCAATAGCTTGCTTATTTTGATGTTCTTTTTACTGCCATTCATGAATTATCAAGGGCGTCAGGCAATACTGTTTGATGTCACCAAGCAGCAATTCTTCTTTTTTGATGTCACCTTATGGCCACAAGATTTTACCGTTTTGGCATGGTTTTTCATGGCAGCGGCCTTTGCATTATTTTTCATTACCGTTTATTGGGGGCGAGTCTGGTGTGGATTTCTTTGTCCGCAAACCGCATGGACTGCGATGTTTATGTGGATAGAGGCTAAAATTGAAGGCAGCCATCATCATCGGTCAGCTTTAGATAAAGCGCCCTTATCTATTGTTAAAGTGCGCAAAAGATTCACCAAGCACAGTCTGTGGATGTTAACGGCATTGGTAACAGGTTGTGGTTTCATGGGCTACTTTATGCCTGCAAGAGAGCTGTATTTAGACATCTTCACTTTGAGTAGTGGCTTTTGGACCGGAGTGTGGGTGTGGTTTTTCGCCATATGTACCTATATTAATGCGGGCTGGATGCGCGAAATGATGTGCTTACATTGCTGCCCATATTCACGCTTTCAAGCCGTGATGTTTGATTCTAATACTAAAACAGTAAGCTACGATGCTGCTCGCGGTGAAAATCGCGGCCCACGCAAACGTTTAAAGAAGACTGATAAACCACCTGTAAGCAATATTGTTGATATTAAAACTGATGCAACTTTAGATGTCTTAAGTTTCGGTGGCTCAAGTTTAGGTGATTGTGTTGATTGCCACCTTTGTGTTGATGTTTGCCCTACAGGGATAGATATCCGTAATGGTTTGCAATATGAGTGTATCAATTGCGGTGCCTGTGTTGATGCGTGTAATCAAACGATGGATAAGTTTGGTTACCAACAAAACCTTATTAGCTTTACCAGTGAAAATGCGTTGAAAGGTGAAGCTAAGCCTTCTATATGGTCTGTTAAAGCGGTGGGTTACGCCAGTGCGTTAATCATTATGTTGTTACTGATTGTGATGGACTTAAATCAACGCAGTGATATTCAACTGAATGTGATTCGCGATCGTCAAAGTCTGTACCGTGAAGTCAGCGACACGGTGACTGAGAATAGCTATCTATTAAAAATTAGGAATAAAACCCAGCAAGCAGCTTTCTATCGGATTAATGTTAAGGCCACTGATGATTTACAGTCTCAATTTGAGATCCCTAATGACACTTTAGTGATGATTAGTGCTGCCGAGCAGTTAGAGTATCCGCTAACGGTGAGACGCACCGTTATCATTAATCCAAATACAATCGTTAGCCAGAGTTCAGCGCTTATGGATGAAGCGAACAATGCTTCAAAGTCCTTTGATAATCTCGAGTTTTCTATTACTGAAGTTACTCCTAAAGGCATGGTGGTTTCAGCTAAATTAAATCAAGTATCCCAAGAATCACGTTTTTTTAGGCCCTAGCTAGCACTTAGGAATAAAGCGCTTGAGGATAGATGAAAAGAGTCATGGGTAACCGAGTATTTGGTTACCCATTTTTGTGCCATATCATTTAGCGGATTAGATCATTACCGCGCCAATAGCGAGCAGTACGAATAACACTGCAGTCACTTTACGGATCAAATCCAGCGGTAGTTTATCCGCTGAAAGTTTGCCAATGATAACCACAGGCACATTGGCCAACATCATGCCGATAGTTGTACCTAGAACCACCATGAATAAGGCATCGGCATATTGAGCCCCTAAAATTGAAGTGGCAATTTGGGTTTTATCACCGATTTCGGCAATAAAAAATGCAATAAAGCTGGCAATAAAAGGGCCACGATTGGAGATTTTTTCGTTCTCGTCTAGTTTATCTGGGATAAGGATCCAGCCAGCCATAGCCAAAAAGCTGATAGCAACAACCCAAGTGAGGATTTCAGGGCTTAGATAATCAGCCACAACAACGCCGAGCCAGGCTGCAAGAGCATGATTTAATATCGTCGCTAAAAAGATAGCAGCAATAATGGGGATAGGTTTACGGTATCGACTGGCTAATAGCAGGGATAATAATTGGGTTTTGTCACCGATTTCTGCCAGTGCAACAGTGGTAATCGATATAGCTAGAACGCTCACAATATTCTCTTGGAGGCGGGGATTATTGATAACCAAGACAACTCTCACTCCCCACCTCGGGTTGTGATCGTTGTCTATGGTCTCACTAAATCTGTACTTGCATGCAGCAAGCATAAGATCTTGAACGCCATGATGATTTTGCATCAATTATGTTGACGGACAAACCAATTACACATTGTAAGTTGGCAAGTTACTCCCCAAAGACGCGGCGATACTAAAGTTTTTTGCTGCTGTTTTCAACAAATAATACAAAATAAAGCTTAAACATTGAGCGAGCTCACTGATTGCTAAAGTGGCATAAAAGGCTATTGACTTAGTTTGATAGTCAAAATACTATCTGAGTATATAGTTTGACTATCAAACTATGATTGAAAAACCCAAAAATAATTAAAAAATAAGCAAACAATAACTAAGTAAAGGTGCCTTGTGACATTTTTAAACGAACATACTCATCAGTTTAGCTCTCAGCATAGTTCTGGAGAGAGGCGAACACTCTATGTATTAATGTTAACCGTCACCGCCATGGTGGTTGAAATTGTCTCCGGTACGATATTTGGTTCAATGGCATTACTGGCCGATGGCTGGCATATGGGAACTCATGCGGCGGCTTTTTGCATTACTTTATTTACTTACCGCTATGCTAGAAAACATGCTGGTAGTGACAAGTTTTCCTTTGGAACGGGTAAAGTGAGTGTCTTAGGCGGTTATACCAGTGCAATCGTATTGGGCGTGGTCGCATTATTAATGATGGTCGAGTCCATCAACCGCTTATTCAACCCACAGAACATCCAGTTTAATGAAGCCATAATAGTGGCCTTTATTGGCTTAGCAGTGAATGTCGTGAGTATGTTTTTACTGGGTGATCATCATCATGACCATTCACATGGGCATTCACATGGGCATTCAGATGGACATTCTCATAGCCACGCTAATAGTCATTCGCACCAAGATTCAGAAAAGCACTCCCATGAGCATTCTCAAGAGCACTCTCATGACGATGAAAAAGTCGCTCAACCCAAACATCATGATCATAATTTACGTGCCGCATACTTACATGTACTCGCGGATGCATTGACCTCAGTATTAGCGATAGTGGCGCTTATTTTTGGTAAGTTCTATGGTTGGAATTGGCTTGATGCCGTCATGGGTATGGTCGGCGCTGTGGTGATCTGTAAGTGGACATACGGGCTACTAAAACAGACGAGTCCGGTATTATTAGATGAGAATATTGATCAGCAATATCGCCAATCGATTGTAGAATTATTGCAGCCTTTCGCCGTGGTAAAAGACATGCATATTTGGAAAATTAGCGGCGATCATTACTCTGCAGCAATCATACTTGAGTCGCAAGTTGATAAAACTGTGGCCGAATATAAACAATTAATGACGAAATTTGATAAAATAGTGCATCTGACACTCGAGGTTCATCCCGCTAAATAATGAAAAACTTAGAAAATCTGAATCAATTATTAACCGAGTTTTACGACAAGATGGCTTCTTGGGAGCAATCTGTCGTAAAAGAGACTGGTTATTCTTTGGCGCAAACACATACTATTGAAGTATTGGGTAATCATGGCCCGTTGCGGATGAAAGAATTAGCACAGAAATTGGCTATTACTACCGGGACGTTAACCGTTCAGGTGGATAAATTAGTCCAGGCTCAGCTCATTGAGCGCTGTGCGCACCCTGATGATAGACGTTCGATAGTGGTGGTGTTAACAGAAGCTGGGCAGAAAATTCATCGTCAGCATAATCAATTACATTTAGATTTAGTGACTGACTTGAGTCGTAACATTGATCCTGAACATCAGCAGATTTTACAAAGCTGTTTGGAAAAGATGAACCAAGAGTTTTAGCTCAAATGCCAGAAATAATAAAGTCCAAGCTGTATTAATACAGATTGGACTTTTTAATGGACTATTTAATGAGCTGTTTTTACCATCTTAAGCGATATAGAGAGTAATCATTAACGCTGATGCATAGCGTAATCACTGCCATCTTTGGCGGTAAATACTTTGCAGTTACCTTCTGTTGGTAAGCAACGTGAATGCAGCATGCTTACCCATTGCTTATAAGGTGTTGGCAAATTCTTGATTGGCAGTGCCACTTGAATATCTTCAATATGCGCAGGGTCGTTAGCACCCAGTTCACCATTTCGGTCAAAGCTCACTTCAACATGAGTATCGTTATTCTTTAATACGATAGAGGTTGGGTCGCTTTTATGACCAGTTAACGCAACAAACTGACAAGGATTTTGCAATCCACATTGGCTACCATCTTCCATAAAGGCAAGCAGATGAGTGTAGTAAATCACGTAACTACTTACTTCGGCATGTGAACCGCTAGCAAGTGGAAAGTTATTGTCTAAAAATACTTTCGCGTTAGCGATTTTATCTGCATCGGTGCTGGTGGCCACAATTTGTTCTTCAATGAAGCTGTTAAGGTTGTGAGCGGCTGTGCTGTTGTTCATAGTAGTCATATTCATAACCTTATCCTCTTCGTTTGATGTTGGCATTAGTTGCTAAATGATTGCGGTTAATGCCTGCGTACTGGTCGAACTGTTATTTGTCATAAATCGTTCTGTAAAAGCAAAAACTGTTTCCTGATTGCTTGATTTGTAGTCTAGTGCATTTTTCACTACAATTTCACAATAGAAATTTTACAGTGTGAATTTTACAAAATGAGAAATGATCAAAGCTTAATGAGAAAGTCGCATTTCCTCGGTACTAAGATTCGTAATTTACGTAAACGCAATCATCTGACCATGGAAGATTTATCTGCTCGATGTATTCGAGTGGATTCGAGTTCGGCCCCTTCTGTGTCATACTTGTCGATGATTGAGCGCGGTAAACGTGTCCCCAGTGCTGGGATGCTGGCCGTGATTGCCACTGTATTTCAAAAACAAGTAGATTGGTTTTTAGATGACACACCTGAAGAGCAATCTATTACCCCAGAAAAAGGGCGTCGTGGCGGTGTTAGCGGCATGCCACTCGAACCAAGCTTCTTGTTTTCAAATGATATTTTACAAATTGCTATCCCCGAAATGTTGTCACAAACCGGCACATCAGGCAGGCAGTTTGCCCAGTTACTTATTCGTGCTCACCAAGAACATCATCAAAATCACTTCCCCGACTTAGAGCGCGCAGCTGAAGATATCGGTAAAAAACAACTGCCTCTATCGGCTGATGAAATGCTTAATATTGCCAAAAGCATGGGGCTAAAAATTAAATGGATAGATGAGATCCCCACTGAAGTTATCGATGAAACTGGTGCCAGTTCAGCGCGATTAACCACGTCATTTTTTGAGCCGCCAGCAACGATTTATATCAATAAAGCCCTTAAAGGCAATGCGCCAAGATTAAAATATGACTTGGCTGTACACATTGGCCATTGTGTATTACACAACAAAGATGGCCTCAAAAGCGTGATGACCTCAGGTCGTCGAGTGGAATCAGACGATGATGCATCGATGCAATCTAATACCCTTAATGCACAAGATATTTTGCATGCATGGCGCGATTTTGAATCGAGTTTTTTTGCTGGAGCCTTGTTATGTCCTAAAGTGCCATTCAGGCAATTGCTTGACCGCCATGGTTATGAAATTTCGGTACATAAACAACTGCAGGTGTCTGCATCAGTGGCAATGCGCCGCATGACTGTCGTCTCACCTTATCCACATTGGCATTACTTCGATGCCTATGCGCCAGGAAAGCTAAAAGCGGTTTATCGCGGTAATGGTATTCCACTGCCTTGGGGCAATATGCGTATCGTTGAAGATCCTTGTCATCACTGGGCAGTGTTCAGAAAAATTAATGAACCGGCAACGGCGGGCACTTCAGCACAAATTTCAATATTGAATGTGGGTAATGAACCTCGAATTTATTGTTGTGAATCGATAAAAGTGGATGACTCAGCGGGTAACCCCCATGTGTTATGTGCCGGTATTGATCTTAATCCAGCCATTGAAGCCCAAGGTAAAGATGCCCAATCTATTACCGAAGATTTGAAAAAAGCTTGTGTTGATAATGGTGGATTAGTGACGATTCCAAAGCACATCAAAGCTGACTTAACCAGTGTGGCTAAAATCCTTAATATCAATTGGATAGAACGCGGAATTGAAAATGATGCTCGAGTGATTTGTTCCCGCGGCGCCGTGTGCCCACGCCAACCAAGCTGTTATGCCGCAGGAAAAGCACAATGTGATAGTTAATTACTCGCTCTAAACTGGCTGATCGTCCGATTATCAATATAGTAATAATCGGGCTCATAGATACACGGTGGCAAGTAAAATATCCAGCATTTCATCAATTCGTTTGAGTTACTGCTTCACAAATGACGCTGTTCTGATATTGTTGTTCTCCATCGTTTTTTACAGGGTAGCCTTGAGTTAAAACGCTATTCTTGATGCTTTATGATTAAGCGTCCTAAGCCATAATTCCCTACCACTGATTATCGTGAATGACAGTCAGTGTTTGCTGTAAAGGAATACAGTTATGTTCGAATTTTTATTAATAAATGCTAATACGCCTTATGCAATAGCATTAACGTTAGTGCTGACCCTCGCTATTTTAGAGGGAGTTGGCTTAGTTATTGGTTTTAGTATTTCCAGCCTGTTAGATCATATATCCCCTGTTGATTTTGACCTTGATGCTGACTTAACCGTTGCTAACACCGGGCTCACCCCGCTGTTAGGTTGGCTTTGTCTCAATAAGCTACCAATGTTAATTTGGTTAGTGTTATTTTTGACCTGTTTTGCCTTGCTGGGCTACAGCGTTAATTATTTAAGTTACGTTTACGCCAACAGCTTAATTACGCCATTTATTACTGCGCCCATTGTATTTATATTCAGCCTTTTATGTACGTCACTGGTGGGTCATCCTTTAGCAAAAATCCTCCCTAAAAATGAGTCTTTAGCGGTATCTAATGACAGTTTTAGTGGTCTATCAGCCAAAATTACCGTTGGTACTGCCAAATTAAATAGTCCTGCAGAAGCGGTACTGGTGGATCAGCACTCGCAAAAGCATTATGTGATGGTGGCGCCAGAATTCGCAGAAGAAAGCTTTAGTCAAAATGAACAGGTCGTATTGCTACGTAAGTCTGGCAGTATTTGGTTAGTCGCCAAACTTGAGCCGTTTTAAACAATAAGTTTCAACACTGAAATATCAATAAGCTTCAAAAATTAAATCATGGATAGAACCATAAATTGTCGTTAAAAAGGAATAGAAATGGACGTACTAGATATATCTTCAAACACCAATACCATGTTTATCTTAATCGTAGCGGGTGTGGTCATACTTGCTTTTTTTACCATCGGATTAATGTTTGCCAAACTATACATTCGCGCTTCTAAAGAGATTGCCTTTGTACGTACCGGTTTTGGTGGAGAAAAGGTCGTAAAAGACGGCGGTACTATTTGCCTACCTGTGTTGCATGAAACCATTCCAGTCAATATGAATACCTTACGTATTGAAGTCGAAAAAACCCAGAAAGATGCGTTGATCACCAAAGACAGAATGCGTGTGGATGTAAAAGCAGACTTTTATTTGCGAGTAGCTCCGAGCAAGGAAGGTATTTCCATGGCTGCGCAAACGCTGGGTACAAGAACCATGCGTGTGGAAGAGCTTAAGAAGCTAATGGAGTCCAAATTCGTTGATGTATTACGCGCAGTTGCTGCTGAAATGACCATGACCGAAATGCATGAACAACGAACTGATTTTGTACAAAAAGTACAACAAAGTGTTGCCAATGATCTAGAGAAAAATGGTCTAGAACTCGAATCAGTATCGTTAACTGGTTTTGATCAAACTGACCTACAGTTCTTTAATGAAAATAATGCCTTTGATGCTGAGGGTCGTGCAAGACTGGCTAAAATCATTGAAGAAAAACGTAAAGAAACCAATGATATTGAACAAGAGAATCGCGTAAAAATTGAGCGTAGAAACTTAGAAGCTGAGCGTCAATCTCTAGAAATTAAGCAAGAAGAAGAGGAAGCTCGTCTAAACCAGGAGCAAATAATTGCCTTTAAACGTGCGGATCAAAAAGCCGAAATTGCTAAAACTCGTGAGAGTAATGAGCGTGAAGAACGAGAAGCTGAAATAGCGAAAGAGCACGCCATTGAAACCGCAGAAATTGAGAAATCAAAAGATATTGAAACCCGTCAGATTGATAAGAAAAAGACGCTTGCTCAGGCACAAATTCAACAACAACGCGATATTGAAGTGTCTGAACAAGAAAAACAAATTGCAGTCGCAGTGAAGTCAGAAGAAGAGTCGGCAGCAAGAGCCAAAGCAGCAGGTGCAGAAAAAGACAAAGTTGAAAAAGAAGAAGCGGTTATTACTGCAAGACAAGTTGCTGAAGCAAACCGTCGTAAAGAAATTGAAGTGATTGACGCTAAGAAAGAAGCTGAGCGAGAAGCTGTTGGGGTGACTGTACATGCAGCTGCTGAGAAACAAGCTGCTGAAGATAGAGCCATTGCGATATTAACTGAAGCAAGAGCAGATTCAGATTCGAAGAAACTGCGAGCAGAAGCAGATGAAAAAGTGTTTGCGGTTGAAGCTGCCGGTAAACAAGCGTTGTATGAAGCTGAAAACACTTTGAAAGATGAGCAAATAGAGCTACAAAAAGCCATAGCGATATTAAAAGTACTGCCTGAAATCGTGGCTAATGCCGTTAAACCTTTAGAAAATATAGATGGTATTAAGATTCTTCAAGGCTACCATGGTGCTGGATCTGGTAACGATGCTAGCGTAGCAACAGGAACGTCAGGTATGGCGGAGCAAATTACCTCAGCGGCGCTTAATTATCGTGCCAATGCGCCACTGGTTGATTCTATGCTGCAAGAGCTTGGTTTAGTCGATTCAAAATCTGGCACGTTAAACGATTTAGTGAGTGGTAATAACTTCTTAACTGATGCAACTCGCAGCGCAATTAAGCAAAGTAATATGCCGCCAGTCATGCCAAATGGTAGCAAGGTTGAAGAGGCTTTAGCACCAAAAGCTAATTAACTGTACTAGCTCAGACTTGGGCTAGCATCTAAACCTAAAAAAGAGGATTAATAATCCTCTTTTTTGTTTTCTCTTGAGTATATTGAACGTTGAAAATTACGGAAAACTATTTATTTCCCTGCTTCTAAAATTGGCATACCCGCTTCGGTAGGAATATAAATTCGTTCGCCATTACCGTCTTGTAAGCCTTTTATCCAGATATAACGTAAGTAAGCTTCATTACCTTTTAATGATTCACCAATGATCTTGTTGGCTTCTGCTGCAGCCTTGGCAAGTTCGATATCAGCAGCGCCCTCAGATTTTGCCCGCACAATTAGTGCCTTACCTTCTGCCTCGGCAAGTGTGACCCTCGCTTTAGCTTGCATTAAAGCGGCTTGTTCTCTGGCTTTGGCTTCTTCAATAAGGATCTGTTTTGACCATTGGGCTTCTTTTAACGCTGCCTGTCCATTGAGTTCCATTTTGTAGACGTTGTATTTTGGCCAAGCCCATAAGGCCAGTATTAACAATATGATGCCCGTGAAGGTCAGTAAGGCTACTGAGCCCAATGCGAGTGCTTGTTTATTTTGGTACATGCTTTACGTGTCCTTACTTTTATTATTGTTATGAAGATCAATCAACTGGCAACTGGGCCGTACTCAACTAAAATAGCTTTTTATATTATTCCATTAGAATTCAGTATTTTGTTGGTAGTTAGCTTAGCGTAATAGATAATAGAAAGTGAAGATCTACCGCAAATTTTGTTGGGGATGAGCTTGTTGTAAAAGTCTGGTTTGTGAGCGTTTTATTTAACTGTTAATTTTTGAGCTGGCTAACGTTTCATGGTTGTATAGAGCGTAGAGTTAACTGATTAGGAATAAAGCCTTTATTAGGCCTTAACAAAGTAAAAAATTTCCGCTACAAAATATAATTAGCAGCTACAATTAAATTTAATAACACGTATGTTATGCGGAATAAAATACAAATTTAAAGGACTAAATTTTATCAATAATATGGCAAGAATTACCGCACTTTTTGTTTATTTTCTTTTCTCACTTGCCGTTGGTACGGTAAGTGCTAGCCCTTATGTTACGTTAGATGAACGCGATAAAATTGAAATTGTTGAGGAAAATCTCTGGTATAAAACTTCGCCCCTGATTTCCGATCCTCGTTTTACCGATCTCGTGCTCTTATATGCCGATGCCAAACAAGTGACTTCAACCTTGGGAGGAAACGGGGCTTTTGTGGCAAGGATACCACTAGCCAATAGCCGTGATATTCAGCACACTCGGTTTGTGAATTTATATACAAATTACTTAGACATAGGGACTGCATATTGGCAGTCAGAGCAAGGTGAAGTTGTTGATTTAGAGAGCTTTGGGCAATTAACTGGTACAAATCCTAAATTAGCTCATTCACAAACCTTCTCGCTGGTGTTGAATCATCATGAGCGTGGTGTGCTGTGGATTTTTATACAAGCCAAGAAATTTGCCACTCCAGTAGACGTTAATATTTATAGTAAAACAGCTTTTTATAATAAACAGTTTATTGCTAATAGTATCAATACTATGGCTTTTTCGGTGATGATTACGCTCGCCTTAATTGCCTGTTTTATCTATTTGAGAACGCGTTATTTAGTGACTTTAGCCTGTGCAGGATATGTCGGTTTTCATGGTTTAGGTTGGCTTGTTGCCTCGGGAAGTTTTGGGCAGCTGTTTAGTATCAGCGCTTTTAACCCCGTTTATCTTGGCATCATGATATTTCCATTTGCGATAGCCTCAGCAAGTCAGTTTACTAAGCTACTGTTTAATTGCTCCCATGAGCATAGTAAATTCGCAAAGCTATTTAATTTACTATCAATAGTTAGCGTCATTTTGGGCTTGTTAATGCCCTTTTTATCTTTTAATACCAGTTTCTTAATATCCCATGTTATTGCCGCTGTATGGATCCCAATCAGTATCGGGACGGGTATATTTATGCTCACCACACGGAATTTTAAAGCCAAATATTATTTAATGGGCAATCTATTATATGGGCTGTCTCTATTTGTTTATGTTTTATCTCATGCCCTAAAACTTGATTGGAATATATCTACTGAATTGATTGTGCAAATTGCATTAACCATTGATTGTATATGCATTTTGCTTTCTTTGACTGAGTGGCTGCAAATAAAACAGAAGGATTATCATCGTAGTTATACTATTTCTCGGATAGACCCATTAACAAAAATAGGCAATCGCTTTGCTCAAAATGAAAAACTCGCCAAGCTAACGGGAGACTACTGTCTAACATTTATCGATCTTGATGGCTTTAAAGACATCAACGATACATTGGGACATGATGAGGGCGATAAACTATTAATTGCCACAGTCGATCATATTCAACAAAAGCTACAAGGCTTAGGAACTATTTTCAGATCTGGAGGTGATGAGTTTATTTTGGTGGCTGAAATTACAGACCTTGAACACACCGCTTCAGTACTTGCACAATTGTCAGCCGTACTAATCAAAACAGAGCAGGAATTGCAGCGAACTAGATGGAAAGATATTGGCCTAAGCTTTGGCATCGCTACAAGTTTTGAAACTGCAAATCAATCAGAGTGCTTATCTCTAGCGGATAGACGTATGTATAAACAAAAACAGGAGAAGAAAAAAATTCCCAGTGAGACCAAAGTGAGTATTGAATCTAGTTTCTAATCTTAGCTGTAATTAGGCTTAAAAATTGAGTCTAATAATGGCATAAACCACATTGCTAATAGCTGTTGCTGTAATTGCAATTTAGACATTTCTCCACAGGGTTTCGCTTGAACAATCTCAGTGGTGAATGGACATTCATCATTAAAGGATTCAATTAATTGTAATATTTGCGTGTCGTCCCATTCAGGGTGAAACTGGAGCCCCAGTTGGCGTTGATGACGAAATATTTGTTGTTCACATAGCGCTGACCTCGCCTCAATGCTGACGGGGTCTATCATCCGTTTTTCTTGTTCTGGCTGACTAAAATCAAATCCATAGAAGTGCCATTGTGGTACCACTAATTTATTGGCCGTTACAGCCTCTTTCGTCAGTTCAATCTCAAGCCAACCTAACTCGGGTTTCTCTAATGGGTAAACCCTTGCACCCAATGCGGTTGCTAATAATTGTGCGCCTAAGCAAATGGCCAATATAGGCATATTTATATTGATAGCATCGGTTATTAAATTGAGTTCAGCTTGCATCCAAGGGGGATTTTCTACGACATCGGTTGGACCACCAAGAATAATTAGACCATCAAAGTCAGTGAGTTTAGGTAGAACATCGGCAGGCGCCATGAAACAAGTTAACGTGTGGCCATGGTTTTTACACCAGTCTTGTATTCGTCCAGGACCTTCGGCAGGGTGATGCTGGATCACTGCCAGTGATAATGTAGCCATTATTGTAATTCTCTGGTTTCTAGATAAATTTCAATGACACTTGCTGCGGATAAGTCATGATTATGGTTTTGCTTTCTTAATGCTTCAGTTATTGCTGTCGTTGAAGGGTGAATTGATTCGGTTAGTTCTGATCCAGTTAGTTCTGATTCAATTGGCACTGATAACTGTGGCATTTTAGATAAATCGTAGTTAAGCACTCTTAATAAATGATCTGCTTCCGGTCTATTACCTAGTCGTTTAATCAAAAATTGATTGGGACTGTTGGGTGATACTGCAATTTTCTGATATTGCGCCGAGGCTGCTTTTGGCAGTTCTTTTTCCATGTTTAAGGTAGAGAATAATAGTACTTTATCAATGATAATTTTTTGGGCGGTGAACTGACGGTTACCACCTCGTTCAAAATGCCCTTTAACGACCTCAATGTGTAATTGCGGTAATTCATCTGACAGTTTAGGGTTTAAGGTCATTAAATCAAAAGGCTTAGGGACGATAGTCCAGAGTTGTTGTGGGCTCGATGATTGTTGTTGAAGTTGTTGTCTAACTGAGTTTTCAACTTTCTCATTGGCAAAGTGAAACTGCATGACCATTTGTACATTGTGGGGTTGATGGTACATCGGTAAATGTGAGGCAAATAAACCGTCTTCACCACCAAATAGTGTCATGCCATGCACACCATAATGGTTTGATTGTTTCTCAACGGCTTGAACGGAGGTAAATATATTGAAAAAGAGGGTAAATATTATCAAAGTATAAGCGGGATTGAACATGGTGGCTCCTATCTGTTTTTATCAGATGGGGCCGTCCCCGAAAAGTGTTCACATATTTTTTTAGCTATGTTCAGTGCCGATAACGTTTGAATCATCGCAGTTTTTTTGCTTATCAATATATGAATCGAGGTCGTCCTCGACACGTCACTCTACTACAAGTTTAAGGACATGCGAACCTTTGACTGTTTTTTGTTCTCACAATAGTGAGAGATTCTGTTATCTCTTTAATTAGTTATATTTTATTTTTAAGCGGTTGATTTATAATAGGGCAGGCTTGAAATTCGAGTGTATGTATCAACATATTTCCTGAACTCATTGCTAATAAAATTGGTTTAAATGCTGATTAACCTGTGTGCATACAGGTGAATTTCTCCTTACTGGGTAAGCGGCGTACCAATAGAATATAAAATTAAAGGAATAAAGCTACCTCACTTAGGTAGAATTCAAGGAGTCACCATGAAGTACATCCAAACGATGGTATGGGTATTATCTCTATGCATCTCAAATTTCGTGTTTTCTATGTCTGTCGAAGATTTTTCACGCCATAGTGAATATTACAATGTCAAAATATCACCTGACGGAAAGCACCTTGCCGTATTAATGAATCAGGAAGGAATGAAAAAGTTATCATTCCTTGAAACTGACACTTTCAATGTGACTTTTGCGTTAGGTTCAACCAGTAAAGATCAACCTGCAGATTATTATTGGGTCAACAATGAACGTGTCATAGTACAAGTTGAACAGGTTCGTGGGTTTCTAGAAAAACCAGAAAATTACGGGGAAATTTTTGCCTTAAATTATGATGGTAGTAAACGAAAAATGATTTTCGGATACCGTGCCCAAGAGGGCGTTGCCTTTGCTGGTTATGCGGGATTCTTATTGGACAAAATTAGAAGGTGACCGTAAGCATGTATTGATCACTAAGCGGTTGATGAAGCGTGGTGGCGACGTATTACCTGAAGTGATTAAACTTAATGTTTATACAAGTAAAGAGCGTCGTATTAAACGCGCACCAATCTCTGATAGTCAGTTCCTTGTTGATAATGACGGTGTACCGCGCTTTGCTGTAGGGACAGACAAAAACAATGATACTAAAATATATTATTCAAAAGGAAAGGGCGAAGATTGGCAACCGTTTGAAAAAAGTGTTGAGAATGAGTTTACTCCACTGTCCTTTAGTGATGATAACAAGTCCGTCTATGCGTTAAAAGGTGATGCCAAAAAGCCTCAAGGGTTATACCGTTACGATCTAGAGTCATCGAAAGAAACCTTACTCTATCGTAGTGAAATTGCCGATCCTAGTTATGCAATTTCATCTGATTTAAACGAAGTTTATGGTTTACGTATTGATGAAGACTATCCCACCTATATTTTCATTAAACTAGATACTCAAGAAGCAAAGCTGCATAAAGCATTAATTACTGCTTTTAATGGTGATAGTGTCCAAATTACCAGTAAGACAGAAGATGGAAAATTAATGGTAGTGCATGTTTCAGGCGATAAGAATCCTGGTTCATTTTATTTATTTAATACCGAAACGATGAGTGCTAGGTTTTTGTTAGCGAGTAACAAGCGAATTGATAGTAAAGCACTCGGTAATAGTGAGCCTTTTCGTGTAAAGACAAAAGATGGTTTAGTGTTGAATGGTTATATTACTTTACCTAAAGGTAAAACGAATAACTTACCTACAGTTGTGCTGCCACATGGTGGACCTCATCACCGCGATTATTGGTCGTATGATCCTTTAGTGCAAATGTTAGCGAACGAGGGTTATGCCATCGTACAGGTAAACTTTAGGGGGTCAACAGGTTATGGAAAGTGGGGAACCGCCATTCAAGATGATATTAACCTCGCACTGCAATATGCGATTCAAACGGGTGTAACGAACAAAGATAAAGTGTGTATTTTTGGCGCTAGTTTTGGCGGTTATAGTGCTTTGCAAAGCGCTATTCGATACCCAAATACTTATCAATGTGCCATTGGCTATGTGGGGGTTTATGATCTACCCATGATGTATAACGAAGGTGATATCAAATCGACAAAATGGGGTGATGCTTACTTAAACAAAACCCTAGGATTAAGTGAAGAGGAACAAAAAGCGCAGTCTCCAGTTTATAATCTCGATAAACTTATTGCCCCCGTATTGATCATTCATGGTGAAGAAGATCAACGAGCGCATTTTGAACATGCTTTAGCGCTTAAAGAAGGGCTCGATAAAAAAGGCCACAGCTATGAATGGCTAGTAAAAGAGAAAGAAGGCCATGGTTTTTATAATGAAGACAATATTTTAGAAGCGAATAAAAAGATTTTATCGTTTTTAGATAAATATATTGGGCAGTAGTTTAAATTAATTCGTCACACTGGCGTTCGTGTCAGCGTGACTTATTTAGGTTTTCTTAGCACAGATAACAGTGCTTAAATTCCTTTTTCAGATTTACCATCCCACATTAACTTACCGCAATCAGTGAGGTCATAGCCGCCAAGCGTAGCGGCGAGTTGAATTGACTTTGGCTCTTGAAACATACTTAAAAGTTGTTGTAATTGACGTCTAAAATAGATGCCTTGTGGCATAACAAAGTCAAAAGATTCAGTTAGAACAGGAACAAAGCTTAAACCACTTTCAAAGGCCACAGACTGACAGCCAAAGCCAATATCACCATTATGACGAGCGATATAACCTGCCAATTCCCGTTCACTTTGGGCTACGATGGTCGAATTAACCTCTTCAAAGTTGATGTCTTTTTTGGCAAGCCATTGTTCAAGGTGCTGCTGACTGCCGGAGCCCGATTGACGAGCTATCCAGCGCCAAGATTGTAAAGATGAACTTGTCGAATCATCAGCTAGCATTTCGTATTTAAGGTGCGTTTCTGGACGCATCATTAAACCTTGTTTACGGTTAAAGCCATGGACCATCAACCATTGTTGATGGTTTGGGTATTTTTTTAATAGCTCAAGGTGGGATTCATTACTGTCTTCTAATTTGCCCCAATGCAGAGCACACACATCGGCATAGCCGCGGGATAATATATCTAAACCTAAGCTCGACCCAGTCGAGCTATAGCTAACAAGTTCACTGGTGCCAACTTGTGACATCACTTTTGCGACCAACATCGATAATAAAGGGTCGTCACTACCGGTTATATGCATTCGATCCGAAAGCATTCCGCTATGACAAGACTCCATAATCCATCTATCGATCAGTATTTTGGGGAATAACCATTTCCCGGTGACTTTTGTCGCCGGTAAAATACGGTCGTTGGCCATGGAGTAAACTTTCTTTTCGTTGAGAGAAAGGTATTCAGAAACTTGCTTTACACTCATGTAGGTCAGTTCGGCCGACTCTGTCATTGTTCATCCTTGTGGAGCTTCATTTACTTATTATCTGATTAAGGGACACACTAATTCTGGTGAGTGCTCACGTTAAAAAATCCCATATAGTGAATCATTGCATAGCAATATGGATCGCTGGCACTGTCTAAACTGAAAATGAGCCATTGGTCACATTCTAGATAAGATTGTACGTGTCTTATGCGTTCCAGGAGTTTCTACGACTCTGATAAATTACTTTTAACGCAGAAAAAATCAATATCGGTGTTTCCACTATATTGAATTTGATGCTTTATTAGCAATAAAATCTGCCCCTTTTTGTCCCACTGCTTTTTTGATTAAATTTTTACGGTGAGACAAATTGTCCTTTATTAGTAAAACCTTTTACTCATTAGTTCCAATAGTTGATCTAGCTTCATTTTGTGATTTTATTGTCTTGAGTGATCTTCGATGCTTTTTGACAATAGTGTTAATTATGGCGTTAGGATGATGGATTAAATGAACAAATCACAGCAAGTGCTTCGAGTTTCAACGCTAGTATTGGCGATGAGTGTCGTTTATCAGGCTCAAGCAGATGACATAGAAAGAGACGCTATTTTTAATGTGTCAGAGGTCATAGTGGTACATGGTGAACGCAGCTCAGTCACTGAATCAGCGACGACGCACTGGAGCTTAGATGAAGCAGAAATAAAAGCTTCAGGTGCACAAAGTCTTGATCAAGTTTTGAAAAATGTGCCTGGTATTTATGTTCGCACAGGCGGTCAAGGTACCCCAAGAGTCGATATTCGTGGCTTTAAAGCACGTCATGTTATTTATCTGATTAACGGCGTTCCAGCCAATGATGCAGAAGATGGTCAATTCGATCCTAGTCTCATCCCTACTTCCCAAATAGCCTCCGTTGAAGTGTCAGTGGGTCCATCATCCGTTTTATATGGTCCAGGTGGTGCTGGAGGCGTGATTAATATCATCACTAAGCAAGGTGAAAGTGCTCCGGCGATAGCAGGTCGATTAGAGCTTGGACAAGACAGTACCTTTAACGGTGACATCAGTGCAGCAGGCAGTGGTGATAATTGGCAAGGTCTAGTGAATTATTCCCACCAAACAACAGATGGCTGGTCAATGTCGGATGATTACCAAGACACTGAATACCAGCAAGGTGACATTCGTGAAAACACCGATAAAACCTTAGATAATTTCTATGCTCAAGGTAGCTACTTCATTAGTGACCAAACCCAATTGATGGGTAACTTGGCCTATCGTGAAGGTGAGTGGGGCAAGCCTAGCCGTGATGGCACAGGCACAAGTAGTGTCAAGTTTGAACGTGTTGATGATTATCAGGCAAAAACTATTCAACTAGGTGTGGCGCATAAATTCAATGATATGTTTACGCTTCGTGGTTTTGGTTATCACAATCAAAGTGATGTACTTGAAATTCAATATGATGACAAAACCTATCAAACCATTAAAGCGAAACAGGATGGTCGCTCAACGGTTCAAGGCGGTAACGTACAGTTCATCTCAAATTTTGACCAAGCAGGCATAATGACTACAGCATTGATCGCCGAGAAGCAAAGCTGGGAATCTTATGATGTCACTGAAGAGCTCATTAGCACCAGTGGAGATGGCAGTGGCGGCGGTAGCGGAAACGGTGGTGGTAGTGGCGGTGGAAGCGGCGGTGGTAGTGGTAGCAGTGATGATGATTTTAACGACTCATCTTGGTTGTATACCGCTGCAGTGGAGTATCAATATCAAGCTGACAATTATGGCATGACTGTCGGTGGTTCATTCCATGATCAAGATAGAGTAACTGAGTCTGAAAATGATTATTCAGGTCAATTGTCTGGTTACTGGCAATTACATGAAAATACCAGAGTTAATATGGGGATTGCGCGGAAAGTTCGTTTTCCTTCAATGCGAAATCTTTATGCCCAATCTTCGGGTAACGAAGATTTACAGGCTGAAACGTCCCAGCATTATGAGATTGGTCTGTTGCAGCAACTTGGTCATGCTACAGAGCTTAATCTGGCTGGTTATTACACCGATGCAAAAGACTATATCGCTAAAGATTTAGACAGCGTATATCAAAATATGGGTCGTTATGGTTTTAAAGGGGTCGATGTTCAACTTCTGAACAACAGCTTTGACGACTTATCGATGAATTTGTCATATAGCTTTTTAGATACCGATGATAAAGAGGCTGATGAAGGAATGCAGACCTTAGAATATCGTCCAAAGCATCAAGTACGCTTTCAAGCAGACTATGTGTTGCCATTCGCGATGCGAATTAACTTCAACATAGAGCGAATTATGGATCAGGTTTACTACAGCAAGCAGAAAGTATCGGGTCAAAATGTGATGGTCGAGCAAGCTTTAGAAGACTACACCCTAGTCGATCTCAACCTTGTTCAGCCGTTTTTAGATGACAAGCTAGAGGTTTATCTGCGTGCAACAAACTTACTCGATGAAAATTACTACCAGAGTGAAGCATTGCCGCAAGCAGGACGTCAAGTGTTCGTCGGCATTAACTGGCAGCTTTAGCCACTGTGGGTAATGACATGAAAATCATAGCATTAGAAGGAGTAAGTTTTAGCTATGGATTAAACCAAAGTGAGATCTTGGACGATCTCAATTTGGTTATCAACAGTGGAGAATGTCACTGCATCAGCGGGCCTACGGGTTGTGGTAAATCGAGTTTGTTGCATTTAATGGCGGGTGAATTATCGCGACCTTATCATGGCAATATTTATCGCGATAATGCACTGATGGTAGGGGTGGTGATGCAAGACCCCAATGTGCAATTTTTGCGTCAAACCCTAGGGGCTGAAATCGCTTTTGGGCTTGAAAATTTGGGCTTTGACTCAAACTCGATGATTGAAACTGTTCAGGCATCACTGCGCCGCGTCGGGCTATATGCCAGCTTAAATACGCCGATAGAGGCGCTTTCATTAGGGCAAAAATATCGCTTAATGATTGCTGCGCAACTGGCTTTTAAACCTAACTTATTGTTATTAGATGAGCCATGGACTCAGCTTGATGAACATGGCGTACAAGAGTTACTTACTGTCTTAAAAACATTACTAGCGGACGGTGTGGCAATTATGATTGCAGAACATAATCCCAGCGCTTTCTCTGATGTCGTTGACAGTTTTTGGCAACTGGATAACGGTCTGTTAACTGAGCAAACTGCTAGCTATTCAACAGGTAGCTATGCAGTAAATAACTTAGTCGCAGCAAAGGTGAGTAATATTAAGCGAATAAAAAGGCATCGCTGTCACGAACCCCTTCTCACTATTGCGCCACATCAGTTTCGATTTTCAGGCCACGAAGGCTTATTTGATTGCGAAAGCCCCTTGTCTTTATATCGGGGTGAAATAGTTGCTTTAGTCGGTGATAACGGCGTGGGTAAAAGTAGCTTGATCAAAGCGCTCGCAGGTATTCAATCCAATATACCAAAATTACCGATACAGCTACTAGGCAGGCAACCCAAGCTTGGTGTTTATGGTGCTCAGCTAGGCTTGTTGTTGCAGCGACCTAATCGTCAACTGTTTGAGCAAACCGTTTTGGAGGAACTGCAATTTAGTTTGAAGCGTTTTACATTGCCATTAATGAGAGCAGAGAAAATTTTGCAACAACTGGGCTTAACGCATCTTTCTCAATGCTCACCGCATAAATTGTCATACGGACAGCAGCACATTATCGCGTTAGCGTCTTTGATGTGTTTACAGCCCAAAGTGTTACTACTTGATGATCCTTTTGCTGGCTTAGATGACATACACATCGAAAGAGTTGTATGTATATTGCATCAACTTAGTGACCTGGGTTGCGGCATTTTATTGAGTGGCCATCGGGATATTCCTAGCCTTGATGTTGATCATTACTGGTCAATTGAAACAAAAAAATTAAAGGGCAAAAGTAGCTTTCTAGAGCAATCTTATGTGGGCTAGACGCAATATGAGAGCAGAGAATCAAGCGAATCATCAATGCCGCTTTATGCCCAGCGCGACTCAATATTGTGCTTTAGCCTTGCTGTTGAGTGTCGTGCTATCCAGTAGCGCCTTTTTTTTACCCGATAGTGGCTTGGTGTGGTTACTGCTGGTGGACTTCTTGTTGGTACTTAATGGGCTGTATTTAAAAAAGAGCCTCACATCGCTGCTTAAATTAGCCATGGTGCAGCTCGCTGTGACCTTGCCTCTTTATTATGTTTTACATGGTCAGGATCAATTATTTGAAGGGGTCATCGTGGTGCTTCGAGTCTTTCTGGCGATGTTACCTGGTTGGTGGTTGTCGAGTACTCAGCGTCCAGAAAGACTTGGTGAAGTATTGTGTTGGGGTTTACCTACCAAGTGGGCCTTTGTTATTTCCGCGTCCATTGGTTTGATGCCCTTTATGTTGCGAGAAACGAAAGAAATATATGCCATTCAATGCTTACGAGGGGCAAATATTTCTCCAAAAGCGTTGAGACATCCTAAAAACTGGCTTGAGTTGATTAACTGCGTACTTTTACCTGTGTTGATCCAGTTGCTCAAATTATCTAAACAGATGGCGACAGCAGCCAAGCTTCGTCATTTTGGCACAATGACGAAAACAACTCATTGGCCTTCAACAGGAGAGGATAAATGAAAACCTCATTTGAATTACAAGACGCCTTATTTATTGGCTTTTGTGCCACGTTACTGGTGGTGTTAAAAAGCATGCTGCGCCTAAAGCTAGGGCTAAGTGGTCACTCAATGTTTTTGATGACATTTTTTTATCTTATTTGTTATGGCGCAGTGGGCCGAGTGGGCTGTATTACAGTGTGCGGGCTATTGGCTGGCATGGTTGCCATGCTACTCAGTGTCGGTAAAGGCGGCCCATTAATTATGATTAAATTTGGCTTACCCGCGATGGCAATGGACTTAGGGTTATTGTTTATAGCTGGTGTGTTTAGCATACGTTGGCAGAGCATCATACTCGCGCTGGTGGGCTGTATTGCTTGGGCTAGCAAAGGCTGGGTTGGTAATTTACTTGTCGGTATGAGCGGGCAAGTTGCACTGGCAAAGTTTGGTTTGAATTTTATACAAGGTAGTGTTTTTGCCATCACGGCAGCGCTAATTGTTCCAGCCGTTTTAAAACAACTCTATGCGCATGATTTATTGCACAGAAGCCACCTTAACAATAAATAATTTTGCTGTTGATGGTGTATTGGCATTGTAAAATAAGGAGTTACCATGAAAACTTGGTTGATATGCATTGATGATACCGATGACATTTGTACCAAAGGCACTGGTGAAATTGCAGAGGAAATAGCAACAAAACTTGCTGCTGCATCTGCGGAAAACACCGGTTTGAGATCCACTCGATATGTGACCCGGCATCAATTATTGGTGCATCCGGATATTCCCTATACGTCGCACAATAGTGCAATGTGTTTTCAAATTGATTCGTCATTAGATTTTTTTCAAATAAAAGATATTTGTGTTACTCACCTCAAGCAAGAATCTGCAACTATCGCAGATCCGGGATTGGCTATTCTCGATTTAGAAGCTGAATTTGATATCAGAAAGCTGATTGAATTTGGTCAACAAACCAAAATAGAAGTCAAAACCAAACAACAAGCCTATGAACTAGCTAAGGCGCAAGGAGTCGACCTGACTGAGCATGGCGGAACTGGTCAAGGCGTGATTGGTGCGATAGCGGGCATAGGCTTACGACTCAGTGGCCAAGATGGACGCGTTAAAGGGCATATTAAACTTGGCCAGAAAACAGATGGTTCAGATGAATTGCTGATGTCAGTGGAACAATTTATTGCACAGACAGGCTTACAGGCCGTAATAACCACAGAAGGCGAGATATTGGCGCCTCATGATCAGTTAACTCTTAAGGGCAAAATAAAAGCGGTTTATATCCAGTTTCAATTTGCCTTATTAGTCAGTAATGAAAGTGGTTGTTGGTGTAATGCCACGAAACAGCAACTGAAGTCTTATTAGTTGGCATCAGTGAATTGAATTTGAATACATCAATGCGTGAGGAGGAAGTATGCAACAGTGGTTTACTCAACAAAGTCATTTATGGTTGTTTAAATTTGGTGTCGAGGACTATTTGCAAGCTCGAACAGCGGCCATAGATTGCCAGGATTTTTTGGTGGATGATGAAGATGAACATACAGATAATACGCTGAAATCTTGCTACAACTGCATGTATCGACGTTGGCAGCCAGAAAGCTTTCATTGTCATAAAAATCATGCCAGTAAATAAGCACGCCAGCCCTTCAAGTATAAACCTCAAACCGAAGTTGTGGATTACTAAGAATATTAGACATATTACTTCGGTTTTAACCTCAATTTGGAAACCATTCCAAAATCCATTATTGATTGCATTTATACCTAAAACCCTACCTATAATTGATTAGTGACATAAAAGTAACCACTTTTAACATATTCTAACATTAGTTCCCATTTTGGAATCGATTCCATCTTTATGATGTAGGAGTCAATCAAAACAAAAGGGTGATGACCGATGACTAAAGTAGACTTATTGGGACGCCGTAAATTTATCACGGGTTTAGGCGTAGCAGCTGGTGCTGCAATGGTTGCTCCTGCGATGGCAGTATCAGAAAAAGCTGCAGGTGTTACGTGGGATGAAGAATTTGAAATTGTTATTATTGGTTCGGGTTTTGCCGGATTAGCAGCAGCAATTGAAGCGAAAAAGCTTGGCGCAAAAGATGTGCATATTTTTGAAAAGATGTCCTACTTTGGTGGTAACTCCGCCATTAATGGTGGTCTTTTTGCTGCACCGCAAACGCCAATGCAGAAAAAAGAAGGTGTTAAAGATTCTGTCGATCGCATGGTAGGCGATCAAATGAAAGCAGGTCGCGGTATTGCAGATGAAGCATTACTCCGCCATGTAGCTGAACATGCAGTTGAAGCACTGCAAATGACTTTAGATGCAGGCTCAGAATACCATCCGTATTTACAGCAGCTTGGTGGTCATTCTGTGGCTCGTACTTATCAAACAACAGTAAGTTGTGGCGCAGGGATTACCCAGCCATTACTTAAAAAGTGTCGTGATTTAGGCGTTGAAACTCATAATCGCGCTAAGTTTGAAGGTTTCTTAGTCGGTGAAAAAGGTGAAGTATTAGGCGTTAAAATGCGTCAAAACTATCACTTTGAAGAAGACCAACCAGGCAAAGTGATTAATGTGAGAGCTAAGCGTGGCGTGATCATGGCCACTGGTGGTTTTGCGCAAAATGTTAATTTACGTATGGCGCAAGATCCAACACTTACTGCTGAAGTGGGTTGTACTAATGCTCCTGGCGCAACAGGTGAAGGAATGTACGAAATGTTCCGCTTAGGTGCGGTACCAGTACATTTAGCTCACATTCAATCTGGCCCATGGGCTTCGCCTGATGAAGGTGGATTTGGCTATGTGTCTAACTACTCAATTTATAATTTCCCACATTCAATGGCGGTAAACCGCTTAACCGGTAAGCGTTTCATGAATGAAATTGCTGACCGTAAAACTCGCGCCGATGCTGAATTAAGCTGTCGTGACGAGAAAGGAAATGCTTATCCTCCATTGCTTATTACCAGCTACAAGGATTCTAAAAAGCATCCAAATACCAAGAAAGTGATTAAGTATAACGTCGGTTGGAAGTTTGAGTCAGTTGATGAATTAGCAACACATTTCAGTGTGCCTGTTAAAGCACTTAAAGCTCAGATTGAAGAATATAATCAGTATGTTAAATCTGGCGATGATAAGCAGTTTGGTAAAAATATGACCAAGGCTGCAGGTAAGTACATTGAAGCGCCGTTTACTGTGGTGCGTTTATGGCCAAAAGTACATTACTGCCAAGGTGGCGTGCAAATTACCACTAAAGCTGAAGTAAAAGACAGTTTCACAGGCCAAGCGATAACAGGTTTATTTGCTGCAGGTGAAGTATGTGGTGGTATCCATGGCGTGAGCCGTTTAGGAAGTTGTTCTATTCCTGAATGTATGGTGATGGGTATGACAGCTGCTCGTAGCATGATGAATGCTTAACATAGCAAGTAAACAAGAGGAATTATTGATGAAAACATTAAAGATTATGCTTGCACTGGCTATGTTTGGTTTTGCCAGCTTATCAGCCCAAGCAGTAGAAATTCGTGACTACCATAAAGACGTTATTGGTAAGGATTGTAAAGCATGCCATGACCAAGGCATGAAGCAATATCCATCTGATGAATCGTGTTTATCCTGTCACAATGTAGATGACTTAGCAGAGCAAACTGCCCGCAGTGAAGAAGATAAGTGGCAAAACCCACACAATAATCTTCATTATGGCAAAGAGCTACCTTGCCAAGAATGTCATAGTGAGCATAAAGCGAAAAAGCCTATGTGCAGTAATTGTCACACTTTTGAGTACGACAAGCATAAAGAATAAGCTTACTGCTAACAACTTAGTGTTACCCCCAAATAGAAAAGGAGCGTTTATCGCTCCTTTTTTATATTTATACTAATTTTAATTAAATTGATTAATATATTTTAATTGAAAATGGTTATTTGTTTTTGTAATAAATAAACTTCAGTATGCGATTTTTATTATTTAAGTATAACTAATTTAAGTTTTATTAATGCTCTATCTTCTTTGTTGTTTTATTTATTTTAAAGCTTTTTTATTTATTGATTGTTTATTGTTATTTATTTTAATAGTTATGTTGCAGTTAAATTTTTGGAATCAATTCCATAATTATAATGCTTTCGAATTTATGGAATATTATAATTATATAGGGTGGTTGTATGAAATTGGGTTTACTAATAAGTAGCTTACTGATATCAAGTTCAAGCTTAGCAGCAGATATTCCAGATTTTTTGGATAAAAAAGATATTAATAATGCTGTGTTTAACTGTTTAGGTGATGCACCTAAATATGAAAAAGAAGATCAAAAATTTATTGATATCCTTTGGGATGAAACATTAACTTACTTAAGTGCATATGCGACAGCGCTAACCAATGACACTACATCAGGTTGTTTAAATTCTGATGAGGCCATCTTTGATAGTACTGAAGGTGGCCAGAAAATGTGTATTATGGATCGCCGTGATATGAAGTTGATGGTTAAAAATATTCATCAAGTCCTCAATAATTCAGATAAAGCAAAAAAGTGCTTTGGTGCTAGAGAGGATGTGAGTTGGATTTATAATCCGGGTGGAGAGCTAACCAAGAATTCCCCAGTTGCTCAACATTTTGTAAGAACGACATTTGATGAGTTTTTTGAGCAAAAAGTTACGAATAAAACTGTTAGAAAATTGGGGAAAAATTTCACCCAAAATTTCTACAAAATGGTGACGGGTGATGAAGTGAAAATGCCAGCTTCATTCCCTTATGATATTAGTGCTAATGCTTTACCAAATCTATGGGCTGCAGCGGGTTGGTTCCCTATGTACGCTGAAGAAAGTAAGCGCAATGACAAAAACTTTGACAATATTCGAGGCGGTTATGCCTATGCTGAAATATTTGGTCATTGGGGCTTGTTACGCATAGCGGAAATCAATGGTGAAAAAGTTGGAGCTGAAGTCGGCATGACAGTGCAAGCTGTTGATACATTATACCCATTTCATAATCATGCAATCTCAGAAATCTACTACAACATGAGACAACCTGCGTGTAAAAATCAATTTAAAACTATGGCAATACGGGAAGACTCACCGCTAATTACTACAGTAAAAGAAACAGATTCTATGCGTCGAGTGCAGTTTGATGAAGGCCAGCATAATTCTCAAACCATGTGGTTATCAGGGAGTGCTGAGCAAGACTCATTGTTGTATTTTCATCAAAATACCATTCATGGATTTGATATCGATGGCAACTGCGAAGCCAAGCCTGAAGAGAGGGCTATCGTTTCAGTATGGGCTAGAAGTAATGCTCAAGATACTCGAAATGATTATGGAACAACCTTACTTTGTGAGTCAGCCAATCAACCAGGTACACCTGCAAAACGTGGTGAGATTATTCAGTGTGACTTAACTAAATTTAAATGGTAACTAGGTTTTACTTAATCAGAAGTGATTTTAAGAACACTTGTTAAGTAACCATTAGTAATAATTTCTAAAGTTATAAATATTAGTTTTTGTGATTTTAATTTAAATCTTACTTTAATGTTTAATAAGTTTTTTAGTTAAATGATTTTAATTTTTACGACTTGTTACTTTAGATTTTAATTATATTAAAACAAATTGAGAATGACATGAAAAAAACAAATATATCTTTGTCTGTTGCTATTGCTATGTGCTTATTAACATCGTCACCCGCTTTTTCTGAAGATTCACCTTTTGGTGGTTCACTAAGAGCTAATTATAGTTATAAAGATTATTCAGAAGCATCAAAAGAAAAATTAGGCGATTTTGAATTTAATTTATTTGCATTGCAAATAAATCATAAGTGGGATGATTACGGTGTGGCAATGGATTACCGTTTTAATAATGGTTATCAAGCACTACGATACGGTTACGCATTTTGGGACGTAAATGAAGATTTAACATTTAATGCAGGTGCGATTAGGAAACCATTCGGTAATATCAATTTTAGCTCTCACAGCTGGTGGTACAGCCTGAATTACTACCTTGGTTTTGAAGATGATAATGGATTGGGTTTAGGGGTTAAATATCAAAATGGCGCCTCCACCACAGAGTTAGCATTTTTGAAAAATGCGGTATATGGGACTACAGATCATCGTGATTTCTCGGGGACCGTCGCATCAGGCACGGTGGGTGACATCACTTACGATAACGAAGAAACGAATACGATATCCGGCCGCCAAAGTTATACCATCAGTAATGGTGAGCTGACGACAATATTAGGCGTATCAGTAGAATATGGCCAACTGTATAACGGCCAATTTAATGAAAATGGTGACACCTTTAACTACGCTGCGCATATGGATATGAACTATGATGGCTGGGGATTACAGGCACAATATTTAGCATTCGACTTTGATCAATATGACGATGGTGCCATTGATCCGAATAAGATAGGCATGGGACTTTTAGACGGATTCTTTGAAGTGGCAAGTAAAGGTAATATTTTTACTGCAAACTTATCTAAATCAATTCCAACATCATGGGGAAATTATACGATTTATAATGATTTCAGCATGGTACAGCCAGATTTTGCCGAATTCGATGATTCAATCTTGAACACCACAGGAGTATCGGTAGGTTACGGCAATTTCTTTGTATACGTTGATCTATATAACGCTAAGAATGTGTTATGGCTTGGCGGTAATAGTCTAGGCTTAGCCCAAGGGAATGATGATTGGGATCATAGATTTAATATTAACTTTTCTTATAATTTATAGTCGTGTCGTTTTAGCTGCATTCAGTTGAATAAGGTGTGGTTATCGCTATGGAATCATCACGTTAAGCAATTTATAGCGCTGAAGTACGTTGCAGATATTATATTGCAGTTAAAACGTGAGCGATTGATGGTTTAAAACTATATACAATGAAGTGAGTTCATTCAAAAAAGGAGCGATTATCGCTCCTTTTTTATGTTTAAATTTCGATAGCAGTCGTGAAATCACTTAAAAACGATTTAAAATAAGGGGTTAGATCGTAGCAGAAGACAATGATTGGACGTTGGCTTTGATCAAGTTAACGAGTTGCTGAGTGACAGGACTTTGGGTTTCAGGATTAACGTATACCGACTCATTAAATACAGGCAATGGCGGTAAACCGTGTTCAATGGGATCCAATATTTGCATCTTATCGTTAATACGAAATGCAGCAATAGGCGCAATGGATAAGTCATTTTCAACTGCCATACACAAAGCTTGTGGTGACGGTGTTGAAAGTAAAACATTAATGGGTCGCATTGATAACTGATGGTTAGCAAAAACCTGTGCTCTTATCGGGCAGTTTTCTGGGTACAGTGCCATTGGAATGGTATCGCGCAAATGGGCGTTACCATTTTTAGCTGCAGCCCAGTGAAAATGGCGTTCAAACAACAATTCACCATTTACAGGTGCTTGCCAATGAGTCGCAACAATAACGTCAAATTCACCCTGTTGCAGTCGCTTATATAAGTTGCCGCTGACATCGGTATCGATAGCCAATTCAATGCGGGTAAATTCACGGATAAACTCTAATAAACAGCTATTTAAATAACGTTTGATGTAATCAGTCGGCACGCCTAAACGAATAACTTGTTTATTGGGGTTATCTTTGAGCTCATCCAATATTTGTGAATTGAGTTGGAGCATTTTATAGGCGTAGTTAAGTAGGGTTTCACCGGATTCAGTCAGTGACACACCTTTGTTATCTCTAAGTAGCAAAGTTTGACCAACACTCTCTTCAAGCTTTTTGATTTGTAAGCTCAAAGCTGACTGGGTTCGGCAAATTTTTTCTGCAGCTTTAGATACATTGCCGCATTCGGCAACCGCAATAAAACTCTCTAATAATTCAATTTTTAACATTGGCTATTACAATTGTTCATAGTGGTATCAGTATTACTCAATATAGTCTTGCTCTAAAGCTTGTTATTGTTTGAATGTGAAGTTGAAACAATAAATTTACATGAAGTGTGAAGAGGTCAGGATGAGTAGTTGGGATCAACGCGGGGATTACTTAGTACAAGTATCACAACGCTGCTTAAAAGGAAGTAAAACTTTTGATTTATGCCGTTCTCACTTAGTGAAAGCGAGCCAAATTTCAAAAGGGACTATCTACAATCATTTTACCACTGAAGCTGACTTAATTGTTGCAGTTGGCTGCGCTCAGTACGAACAATGGTTATCCCAAGCCAAGCGTGATACTGAGAAATATCCCAACCCATACGAACGTTATATTTTTCACCATTGTCAGCGTCTTTATTGCATGTTGTCAGAGCAGCATTTTGTCATTGATCGCGTGCTACCAAATGAAACGGTACTCAATAATTGCAGCGATTATTATCGTCAGCGCTATGAAAAATTAACTGCAGAATCCTATCGTTGGAATGAAGATGCCATACGCGATATTGGTGAGGTTTCTGGCTTTGATCGAGTTGAATTAGTGACTAATTATATTCGAGGCGCATTGATTAATATTGATGATAGCCATAAACAATATGATGACCCTAAGCTATATCATCAGTTTAGTTATGCGTTGACGCAATTGATGGGACATTCAGCTAAGCGTATTCCTACCGAGAAAGACTTTGAAAATTGGATCGCGGCTCAATCTCAACTTACACATTAGCGAGATACAAAAAGAGCGAGAAAATAAATTCCTCGCTCTTTCTATCTAGATGCTTTAGCTAGGCTAAAATATCTCACTAGTGATTAGTGAATTAACGACTAGCGCATAGTAACAAATTCTTCAGCGCCAGTAGGGTGTATTGCTACTACTGAATCAAAGTCAGCTTTGGTTGCGCCCATTTTCATTGCCACGCCGAAGCCTTGTAGAATTTCATCCATACCGAAACCGATACCATGAATCCCCACAACCACTTCATTGTCACCAGCACAAATGAGCTTCATTTTACAAGCTTGACGATGTGCGGTAACCGCAGTGTACATTGAGGTAAAACCTGAGCTGTAAACGCTAATGTTAGCTTCACCATATTGCTCAATCGCTTCTGGCTCTGTTAAGCCCATAGTGCCAATTGGCGGATGGCTAAATACGACCGTAGGGATCACTGAGTAATCCATTTTGGCATCAGCCATACCGTTAAATAAACGCTCTGATAATAAGCGACCCGCTTTAACTGCAACAGGCGTTAGTTCAACACCGCCTTCCATGATGTCACCCACACAATAAATACCTTTTGCTGTGGTATTTTGTTGTGCGTCAGTCACAACGTAACCCTTAGGGTTTAGCGTTACATCAGTATTTTCTAAGCCGATAGTGCCTGTTGACGGTGTACGACCAATGGCCCAGATTAAGCAATCAATCTCTAATGATTTACCATTTTCAAGCTCAAGTGTTAGGCTACCATCAGCATTTTTAATCACTGATTTTGGAATGCTGTGAGTATGTAGTTTAGGGCCATCAGTCGCCATAATTTCAACTAATGCGTCAGTCAAAATCGGATCGAAATTACGTAAAGGGGCATGTTTACGCACTAACAGATGTGTTTCACTGCCAAGCGCATGTAATACACCAGCAACTTCAACGGCAATGTAACCTGCACCGACAACAGCAACGCGCTTAGGTTGTTCACGTAAAGCGAAGAAACCGTCAGAATCGATACCGTACTCAGCGCCAGGAATGTTAGGGATAGTTGGCGCGCCACCAGTGGCAATCGTAATATGGTCCGCAGTGTATTGCTCGCCATTCACTTCAATGGTGTTGCCATTAAGGAAACGTCCGTAACCGTTAACTAGCGTCACTTTATTGCTGGCAAAACCACGTCCGTAAGCATCGTGAATACGGCCGATATAGGCTTCACGGCTATCAACAAGCTTACTCCAGTCAAATTTATGGACTGTGACATCAAAGCCATAATCTTTAGCATACAGGTTCATGGCTTCGGCTACGTGAGCGCCATACCACATGACTTTTTTAGGTACACAACCTACATTTACACAAGTACCGCCGACATGTTTTGCTTCAATAATTAATACTTTAGCACCGCGCTGCGCTGCACGGTTAGCTGAAGCGATACCACCACTACCTGCGCCTAGGCAGATATAGTCAAAATGTTGAGCCATGTTAATCCTCTCTAATCTTGTGTTAATAAACGTCTTATTACGAATAAGCGCCTTTTAGGATTTGGATATTTCTTTTGCTGCCATTGTAGGGGGGATTTCAATGACGGTCTAGTTTCCTAGACCGTTGAAGTGGGGAAATAGTTTTATAGATTTAAACAAATTATCAGTTAGCGTCGATACTGGCATTGGGAGTATTGTGCTTGGCTTGGCCCTGTTGTTGAACAGTCTAAACAGTCCCATTCTTTTTGGCGGTGAGACAGCTCGGTTTCGATAGGCTCAGATTTATTGCGCTTAAGTTGGCTGTTAAGTTGTTTCATTCTTTGATTTAACCAGTGGCAAGTTGGATCATTAATGGTCTTTTTCGCTAGCTTTTTGCTAGTCGTTTTAGTGCTGGTTCTGGTATTAGTTTTGGTATTAGTATTAGTTGTTGATCTTGATTGTGGGAGCGGCTTATCTAGGCGCATTTCATCGGCTGAATAATCTAATGCCGATTGTTGTGCTGGTAGAGTAATCGGCTGGCCTTGATGATCAAGTACCACGTTCATAGGCAGTTGATCTGGCGCTGTTTGTTTTTTAGGGGCTGCAGACTTACTCACAAGTTGCGAAAACTCAGTGGCTTGCAGTACATCAGTGGTAATCGAACATGATATAGCGATGAAAAAAATAACGAGGGAAATCCCTTTTTGATGATTCATAAGCATTCCTTTGCTTTAAGTGAGTCATTGAAATGACTCACTTAGCTTAGGATATGCCACAGCCATATGCCATTTTTACTAGCATTTTACATGTGAAAGCTGAACGAAAAAGCTAATGATTAAAATCCCCAACTTAAATGAATACCGCCATAGGTTTCATCTAAACTGCCTTGAATACCGTCTCTTAGTGCTTCTTCTTTGATGTCATCCATAGCAATTGAATGACTCAAGTGGGCATTAATGGCAAAATTACTGCTGACTTCATAACTCGCTTCAATTCCGAATTGAAAGTGGTTAGCACCATTATGCTCTTCGGTTGCATATTGAAAATCAAATCCTTGAGTTACATAAGGCGTGATTAAGAAGCGTTCACTGATATGCCATGGACTGTGTAAGCTTACTTCAACAAAGTAGCCACCTGCTTCTGTCGCATAAGTGTAAGCCACCGATGGAATTAACCAATGCACGCCTGTGTATGCCATTTCAGCAAATAACTCGTTATCGTGAGCTCGTTCATCACCATAAAATTCAAGGCGTTGATAACCTATCGACGTTTCTAAATCATCGTGAAGGTGCAAGCTATACTCAAGACCAAAATTCCACTCTATGTAATGGGTGCTATCACCGCGACCAACAACGGCATAAGTTGTTAAATCGCCAGTTTCTAGTGCGGCACCGCCCCAATAAATCCCGCCTTTATCAAGATTATTTCGACCTTCTGAGATGTATTTTGAATCCCAGCCTAAATCAAGCGCCACTGCCATATCATTGGCATTCGCATAACTAGAAATAAAAGGGGAAATACTTAACAGTGATAGTGCTAAAAGTGAAAATTTTGCTTTCATATCAGTATCTGTTCTCAAAATATTGTTAATTTCTTGCTATAGAATACATGAAATAATGTAACTGGAAATGATAATGAGTTCTATTTGGGATCTAGTTGTCAATATATTGAACGTAAAGATTCAGTAAATAGTTTTGTGGCCAACCTCACGTTTTTTAAGGTTATTTTAAGGTAGGGGTATAAGATTTAATCAATGATGTATATTACGGTTAGGTTCTAGCGAGGTATTTGTAAAGATTGCAGCTTAGATATCGGTTACTAAACGGGGTTATATTCAGCGCTACACTTGAAATTCGTCACTTTAACCCCTATTAACAACACAGGTGATATTGAATCGACTTCCCGAGGAACCAAAAATGACCAACCCATTGTTAAATGGCACAGAATTGCCGCAGTTTTCTAAAATTAAAGCGGAACATATACAGCCAGCGGTTGAACAAGCTATTGCAACTTGCCGCAGCAAGATTGACGAAGTCTTAAAAAATAACTCGGTTTACACTTGGGATAACTTAATTGAACCACTTGAAGAAGTGGATGATCAATTAGGTAAAATCTGGTCGCCAGTATCACACATGAACTCAGTGACTAGCACTGACGAATGGCGCGAAGCGCATGATGCATGCTTACCGTTATTATCAGAATATGGCACTTTTGTTGGTCAGCATGATGGGCTTTACCAAGCTTATAAGTCATTGCAAGAATCAGCAGATTTTGCAAAATTATCTACTCCGCAACAAACGCTACTGACGCAAAGCTTACGTGACTTTGAATTATCAGGCATCGGCCTAGATGATGCTCAAAAAGTACGTTATGGCGAAATTGTTATGCGTTTATCTGAATTAACCAGTAATTACTCAAATCAGTTACTTGACGCCACGCAAGCTTGGACCAAGTTAATTACTGACGAAACTGAATTAGCGGGTTTACCTGATTCAGCAATCGCAGCCGCTAAAGCGATGGCAGAAGCCAAAGAGCAAGAGGGCTGGTTATTTACCTTAGATTTCCCGTCTTACTTACCAGTAATGATGTATAGCGAAAACCGTTTACTGCGTGAAGAATGTTACCGTGCCTTTGTGACTCGCGCTTCAGACCAAGGCCCAAATGCGGGCGAGTTTGATAACAGCGATAATATGGATGAGATTTTGGCATTGCGTCATGAACTTGCACAGTTACTCGGTTTTGCAAGTTATGCCGATAAATCATTAGCCACTAAAATGGCCAATGACCCTAAGCAAGTGTTGTCTTTCTTAGATGAGTTAGCGCTACGTTCTAAAGATCAAGCGAAGGCTGAATTAGCCGAGCTAAAAGCGTTTGCTAAAGAACATTTTGATGTGACTGAAATGGCATCGTGGGATTTAAGCTTTTATGCTGAAAAATTACAGCAGCATAAATATGAAGTGTCAGATGAATTGTTACGTCCTTACTTTCCTGAAAACAAAGTGCTGTCAGGATTGTTTTATACCGTATCACGCCTGTTTGGTTTAACCATTGAAGAGCAACATGACTTTGATAAATGGCATGATGATGTGCGATTCTTTAAGATTTATGATGCTGATAAAGTCCACCGTGGTAGCTTCTATCTCGACTTATATGCTCGCACAGGAAAACGTGGCGGTGCATGGATGGATGACTGTCGTGGAAGACGTATTACTAGCACAGGCATTCAAAAACCTGTTGCTTACTTAACATGTAACTTCAACGGTCCTGTTGATGGCAAACCTGCATTATTTACCCATGATGAAGTCACTACGCTTTTCCATGAATTTGGCCATGGTATTCACCATATGCTGACTCAAATAGAAGTGGGCGGTGTGTCTGGTATCAATGGTGTACCTTGGGATGCCGTAGAGCTACCAAGTCAGTTTATGGAAAACTGGTGCTGGCAAGAAGAGGCATTAGCCGAAATTTCTGGTCATTATGAAACGGGTGAGCCATTACCAAAAGTATTGCTGGATAAAATGCTGGCGGCGAAGAACTTCCAATCAGGCATGATGATGTTACGTCAGCTTGAGTTTTCATTGTTTGATTTTAGAATGCACCATGAATTTGATGCTGCTAAAGGCGCTGATATTCAGGGTATTTTAGATGAAGTTCGTAGTCAGGTGGCTGTGAATGTTCCGCCTGCATTTAATCGTTTTCAACATGGATTCGCCCACATTTTTGCTGGTGGTTATGCTGCGGGTTATTACAGCTACAAATGGGCTGAGGTTCTATCTGCAGATGCTTTCTCACGCTTTGAAGATGAAGGAATATTTAATCCTGAAACAGGTAAAAGTTTCTTAAATAACATTTTAGAAATGGGCGGTAGTGAAGAGCCTATGACGTTATTTGTACGTTTTATGGGTAGAGAGCCAAATACCGATGCATTACTACGTCACTCTGGTATAAATGCTTAAATTAATTAAGTAATTCATGATGTTGTAAACGTTAAAAGGTGCCTTAGTGCACCTTTTTTTCGTTTATTTCATCTTTATTACAGCAAATGAGTCAGTGAACTTAATTTATGTTCTAGTTTAGATTAGTATGTCTGTGGTGAACTTTTTGGAATGGAATCGTATTTTGACCCCACAAGATGAGCAAATATTTTTTAGTTTGATGCCTGGCAGCATGGTCGATCTTCAAATCGATTTCCCTGTGAAATTTAGAACTAAAGCCACGTTAGTGGGTTTTGAAATTGGAAAATACATTATCCTCAAACATCCTGCACCTTTACAAATGAACAACTACAAAGATGTGTTTGTTGACGGCAATGGTGTGGTGGTGCGTTATTTGCTGGAAGGACAACAAGGCGAATGCTTTGCTTTTAAAACCACCATTAGAAATGTCACTAAATTCCCTGAAAAGTTTATATTCCTGACTTACCCCAAAGAAATTGAAAATCGCCAATTACGGACTCATCAACGCTTTGTGACACACCTTCCTTCATCTATTCAAGCAAGAGAAGACGGCAAAGCTAAACAGGGAACAGAGCTTAAAGGCATCATTTCTGATATCTCTTCGAAAGGGTGTGGTTTTCTATTTAAAACCGATAATGAAAACCTAAAAGTAAATGAGAAGGATATTTTCGTAAATATTCGCAACCCAAACGACGAAACCACCACGATACCAGCCAAAGTATGTAATAGCCGTTTTGAAAATGGCAAAGTCAATGTCGGTATTAAGTTTGAAGATAATGACCCGCAAATAAAAAAGCTTTTAAACCAGTTGTTTATCGACTTGTAAGCATTATTCAGAGTTCATCTAATTGGCCGACATATTACTGTCGGTTTTTTTGTGACTGTAATCTATCAATCAATTTTTTATCATTATCTAGTTAACAGAGGTGATTATCGTTTAACGATAATTAGTTGCTGTTAATTATTAAGTCTGTTAACGTTTAATTAACTTTAGCCAACCCTAAATTAATCATGGATAGAATAGTTTCTCTTAGTAAATGGATTAAATTACTTATTATATTTTTAGCCTTGCTACAGATCAGTAGTTATGGCGCCACTATGGTATTTGGTGAGTTTCGAGAAGGCGAATACGTAATGACAATCGACTGGTGGGGCTGGTTTACCAGTTACTTGGCTGTCGACTTTGGTGCCCCGTGGCAAATGCTTGCCGAGACACTTTATGCAGAAGGTTTTCATGCTGGGGTGATACTGGGTAGCGTCGAAATTTTACCCTATCTACTTATTTATACTTTTCTGTATCAGCTATTTGAACTTTATCGGCAAGGCTTAGTGTTCACAAAAAACAACTTCCGTTGCTTACGTAATATCGCGCTGGTATTTGTTTGGTGGATTGTATTGAGCCTATTTTACCCGATGATAGTGGCTTCTGTACTGCATTTTAGTGGACTCAGTAGTGCTGTGCCGATTTACTTTAGCCTTGGTAGTTATGAACTTAAGTTTGCCCTGTTTGGGCTAGTTTTTTATTGCATCGCATGGGTGATGAAGCATGCGACTGAATTACAACAAGAGGCAGATCTGACAATTTAATGGCCATAATTATTGAACTCGATGTGATGTTGGCAAAACGCAAAATGAAGTCAACTGAACTGGCTGAACTCGTTGGGATTACCCCACAAAATCTATCGGTGCTAAGAAGCGGCCGCGCTAAAGCTATCCGGTTTTCGACGTTAGATGCGATTTGCCAGCATTTAGCGTGTTCACCGGGCGATATTTTAGTGTATCAGGACGAAACCTAGACCGTTTTTATTAAGGAAGATGACATGAAAAGTTTGATTAAAAATATACTCTCTGGGGTCGTTGTTGGTAGCATGATACTGATGACATCTGCCTGTACCATTCGTATAAGCGAAGATACTTTTATAGCCAGTGATCAACAAGCGGTTGCTTTTACAAACGAGTTTACCGAGCAGTTACAGCAAGCTATGCCAAATCATTCGATTACAGCAGTGAACCTGAATACCAGTGATCAAGTCAGGCTCAATGGTTTCTATATCGATAACCCCCACAGTGAAACAACCTTGATTTTCTTTCAAGGAAACGGCATGAAAGTTGAGCCCCATAGTTTAGCTGCACTCACCACGTTATCGACGCTTAATACCGATATATTTGTCATGGATCGACGTGGATTAGGGGCAAGTGAAGGCCAGCCTAGCATTCGAAATATACAGGTAGATGCAAAGCAACAATTAGACTATTTATATCAGCAATATCAACCTCAGAAAGTGATTTTACATGGCTATTCACTGGGCAGTTTTATTGCAGCTGATTTAGCCAAGGACAATAAAGTTGATGCCTTGGTATTACATGGTTCGGCCACTAATGCCGATGACTGGGTTGATGAGAAAACACCTTGGTACCTGTTATTTACCAGTATAGAAATGCCAGAAGATTTCCGGAGAGTTGATAATGAGCAAGTGGTAGCACAATACTACAAAGGCCCATTACTGGTTATTGGCGCGGAGAATGATGATGAGGTGCCAGCGTCACTGTCTGAAAAGCTATATGCAGCGAGCCAATCAGAAGTTAAAGAGCTAATCATGGTGCCAAATGTTGGTCATCAAGGAATGTTAGATAACGCCAATGCCATGAGCCGCTATCAAGCGTTTGTGCAGGCATTGTAAAACGGTTAACGCGATACATCCTCAGTGGAAAGCTGAGGTTTTATCCAATGGCATGAGGGTTAATACGGTTCGGTACTATTTGGTCTGGTATAGCATTGACACTCTATCTATACCTTTGCCATAAAAGTCTTTCATTGTATTAGTTGTTTCAAAGCCGTATTTATTAAAGAAGCCTTCAGTATGCTGAGAAGTATCTATTCCTATGGGGTTATCAGGGTATTCTTCAATTGATTTTTGTAGTCTGAATTCAAGTAACAACTTACCTAAGCCTGTTTTATGGCAGGTTTTATCGACCATTCCTTCAATTAATCGCACCACGCCATTGTTGAAGTAGTAACCGCCACAACCCATTACATTCCCTTTGATGGTAACAACAAAGTATTGAGTGGTAAAAACATGATTATCGAGAAATTCTTCGAAACCTGCTAACTCGCTTTGATCAAAATATTGACCAATATTACTTTTGAACACACTGATACAAGCGGCTCTGTGCTCGTCTTTGTAGGGAATTATGTAAGGGGTAATCTCTGCGTCCATAACTTGCCTTAATACCTCAATAATGAGTTTAAAAATAAAGTATCAAATCACATCAGTGAGGAGTTATTTTACATGTTATAGACGATGAATGCTTCTGGAGACGAATTAATTGAGAAGGAAAATAAAAGAGGCGCAATGCGCCCCTCATGTTGTCATACCGGAAGTGATGACTTAAACAAGCTTTACGCTAATTTCAAATCGTGTTGTAAGCGATACATCACCATATCTTCAATGGTCAGTACTGGCATGTTGTGCTTTAAACCAAATGCGACAATTTCAGGTGCTTTAGCCATAGTGCCATCCTCGTTAGTGACTTCACAAAGTACACCCGCAGAAGCCAGACCGGCCATTTGCATTAAATCGACTGTACCTTCAGTGTGACCACGACGAGTCATTACGCCACCTGCACGAGCGCGCAGTGGGAATACATGTCCAGGACGCGCGAGGTCGCTTGCTTTAGCATTCGCTGCAGTTGCTGTTTTAACTGTCGTCACGCGGTCTTGAGCTGAAACGCCAGTGGTAACGCCTTCTTTGGCTTCAATCGAAACGGTAAAGGCAGTTTGATTGGCACTATTGTTGTCTAACACCATCGGTGGCAACTCAAGCTTGTTAGCTTGGTCATCGGTCAAACATAAACAAACAATGCCGCTGCATTCGCGGATCATTAAGGCCATTTGTTTTGCGGTTAGGTGCTCGGCTGAATAAATGATATCGCCTTCATTTTCACGATCTTCATCATCGAGTAATAAAACACCGTTACCTTGTTGTAAGGCAAGTAGAGCTTTTTCAACGCGCTCGATAGGACCGCCAAATGGCGAAAGTAGTGTTAGCTGATTCATGGTTTACTCCTAAAAAAATACCAGAATCAGGGCTTTGAAGAGTGGTTTTTACGCCAAACGAAATGCACCAGCGCTGAGTTATGCTGGTGTTTTCTATTCTCTTTCATCCGGACTATAACCGTCGGCTCTGGAATGTTAGCCAGTACTTAATATGTAAAGTACGACTTAAGTCACCAGATCTGCTGACCTCGATAAATCGAGCGCTCGCGGGCTCATCTTGTCTAATTTAGTAGAGTCGACATACCGCCGGTGGGGAATTGCGCCCCGCCCTGAGAATTATTGTTACTGTGCTTAATCAAGTTAAGCGCGGCTATTTTATGCCAAAAGTGGTCATTAAAAAAGTGCTTATGTTCACAGTGTTAGATAAACATTTTTTATGTTCGAGATCATTTTCTCTTCTGAATTGATAAATGAGTAAACAAACTTGCTCGCTGGTATGACCTCTGATAGCCTTTGCCGCTGACAAAGGAGTTGTAACCCCATGAATTTATATTTTCGTCTGTTTTGGTTGTTTGTCTGGCGTATCCGCCACTGTAATCGAATTAATTTTTTAGACACCAGTAAAATTAGCTATCGTGCATTGCCGCTTGATTGCGATATCAATTTGCATCTAACAAACTCTCGTTATCCTGCCTTTATGGATTTAGCTCGTACTCATATGATTGCTGAAATGGGTGTGATGAAGAAGTTTCTCAAACTTAAATGGCTACCCATTGTTAATGCCTCTGAATTGACCTTTTTCCGTGATATTAAACCTTTCGAAAAATTTGAAATAGAAACAAAAATAGTGGGTTGGGACGAAAAGTACTTTTATATTGAACACCGCTTTATTACCGCTCGTGGCTTACATTGTATTGCTCATGTGCGTGGTGTATTTATTTGTAAAGGCAAGCAAGTACCTATTCAAGAGCTAGTCAACGCTGCGGGTCATTTTGATGCTGCACCAGAAATGCCACCAGAAGTGGCCAAGTGGATTGCGTTCTTACAAGTCAAAAAACAGCAAAATCTTGCACCTAAACTTCGTAATGTTGCATAGTGACTGTTATTAAACGCTTTCAAAAGAACTTATACTTATTAAAGCATCATTAACAGATTTAAACGGGTTAGCTTGTGGCGACATTAGAAAAATTTAGCGATATTTTCGACAGAGCATGTGAACGTAAAGGTGGCAGTAAGGCTTTAGCTCATCTGTTACCTATGACGCTGGAAGCTGATGAGATTGGTCAGCTAACTGATGCGCAATTGTTGTCAGCCATGAGCAAGCAAGTTTTTCAAAGTGGCTTTGTATGGCGAGTGGTTGAGCATAAATGGCCAGCATATCAGCAAGCTTTTTTCGATTTTGATCCGTTTAAAGTCTTAATGCTGTCACCGGATCAAATTCAGCAGCGTGCTACTGATGCAACGCTTATTCGTCATCAAAAGAAAACCCAAGCGATTGTTGATAATGCATATATGATCCAGCAAATCGCTGCAGAACATGGCAGTTTTGCTGAGTTTATTGCCAACTGGCCATCTGAGAATATTACCGGGCTTTGGCTGGCGCTGAAGAAAAAAGGTAATCGTTTAGGTGGGAATACCGGGCCCTATTTCTTACGAAATATTGGTAAGGATACGTTTTTATTAACGGGTGACGTTCAGTCATATCTCAAAGCCACTAATGTCGTTGATGCAGGTTTTACATCGCAAACGGCATTGCGCCAATCCCAAGCTGCGTTTAATCAGTGGCAGCAAGAATCAGGGTTAACCCTTGCCGAAATTAGTCGTATCATTTCATTGAGTGTAGGCGATAACCGGGTTTAAGCAGGGGTGACTTGGTAGCGACTTAAAAACATTTTTGCCACTTCGTTGGCGATTTTTTGTTGCTCAGCCTTAGTCAGTAGTCCAGAAAACAGCATGACTTGTGGCCAGAAACAACTGCCTTTGACTAGGCTTTGTATTTGTTGCTGTGCCAATGCTTCATCTTCTATCGCTAATTTCTTATCCGCCATTGCAGCTCTTATCCAACGTAGTGTGGCATTTTCTTGGGCATGCACTCGTTGTAATTCTTTGTGTAATTCTTCTGGATTATAAAAAAAGTGTCCCATCGCCATGCGAGTCAGCTCGACATATTCTTTACTACTAATAAAGCTAATTTCAGTAAACATTAGCTCTGATAGTTGTGCTAATAACGGTATACCTTGCTGATATTCAGCTAAATTATGCTTTAAAGAGCGCTCCCATAAATCAGCCATTAACGTCATGACAATCGCTTCTTTAGTTTCAAAGTGATTATAAACCGTTCGCTTAGACACTTTTGCTACTTCAGCTAATTTATCCATGCTTGTCGCTGCAACCCCAAATTGAGTAAAGGTCACTTTAGCGGCGTTGATAATCGCGACACGCTTCATTTGGCTTAGGGTCATTTTTTCTTTAGGCATTAGCATGGCTCAGTAAATAAAACTGCTGATATTCTACACTGAGCAGTTTACTTTTCAATCTTCTTTTAATAAACTGCACCGTGTAGTTTACTTTTGGTGTCTAAAATGAAATTTGGTTTGCTTTTTGTTGGAGTATTAATAATGGCATTTACATTAAAATCCTGGTTGTTTGACGATAAAAATGAGCCAACATCAAAAAATAAGTTTCAAAATTCAGATATCAATTATCAGTCAGGGTTAAGTGATATTTGGCATATAGCAAAGAGTTATATGACCACTAAACGCTTACATCCTGCGCCAGTGACAGCAGTGCCAGTGACACCGTTAACTCAATTGAGTTTAAGTTTAGAGACACAAGATCAAATTTTTCGTTTAGGTCATTCAACATTACTTATACGTTTAGATGGTGAATATATTCTTCTAGATCCAGTATTTAGCGAGCGAGCATCGCCGGTACAATGGGCTGGTCCAAAAAGATTTCATCAATCTCCAATAAATATTGAACAATTACCTGCCATTAAGACGGTCATTATTAGTCACGACCATTACGATCATCTTGATAAAGCGGCGATTGTAGCTTTGAAAGATAAGGTTGAGCATTTCGTTACCCCGTCTAAAGTAGGTGACCACCTTATTGAGTGGGGCGTTAATCCAAACAAAGTCACGCAATTAGCTTGGTGGCAAGAATTAAATTTGGGCGAACTCACGCTAGTCGCAACGCCAGCACAGCATTTTTCTGGGCGCGGGCTATTAGATCGTGATGAAACTCTATGGGCAAGTTGGGTGATTAAAGGGCAACACAATAAATTATTCTTTAGTGGTGATGGTGGCTACTTTTCTGGATTTAAAGAAATTGGTGAGCGTTATGGGCCATTTGATATCACCATGATCGAAACTGGTGCCTATAATGAATTATGGCATGAAATTCATATGATGCCTGAACAGAGTTTACAGGCGCATATTGATCTAAATGGTGTCGACTTTCATCAAAAGGCCATGTTACCGATTCATAATGGCACTTTTGATTTGTCATTACACGACTGGTTCGAACCATTAGAGCGCATTGTTACTTTGGCGGAAAAGGCGAAAGTAAAAGTGTTAACACCTGAATTTGGTGAGGCTGTATCAGTTGATTCACCTAAACAGACTGAATTTTGGTGGCGAGATATGCTAGAGAAGCCTGAGTTAGTATTGCAATCGCAATAATTAATTCGGTTGAGTTGTTTATTTGTAGTATTTAATACTGACAATGCAGGTTTTTTTACCAATATGTTGTATATTGTTGCTTTTATAAGCTGCAACAATTTAACGCAAAAGTAACAATTTGTAGGTAGTTTTTGTTATCAACTCCAGTTGATTAACAAAGGTGAAACAAAACGTCTAAGCTTATTATTTGTTTACAATTTATAATATTTGAAATGGTTGTTGCGTAGACAAGTGTGTGCGATAACAGTGCCCATTAAAATATCACGTACTAAACGTTTGAATAACGTTGAAAAATAGCGTCAGAAAAAAGTCCGCTCTTCAAGGAGTAACGTTTACTGATGATGTCATTAGGAGTAGGAGCAGTCATGCGCAAAGCACTGAAAATAGCCTCAGTTATCACTGCGGCTTTATGGATTACAGCTTGTGGTCAAGCCGAACAGGCCCAAACCCAACAAAAAGCACCACCCGTTCCAGTAGGGGTGCTAAGTGTGACTGAGCAATCCCAAGCCATTTATGTTGAATTACCAGGTCGAAGTCGTGCTTATTTAGAAGCAGAAGTTCGTCCACAGGTATCAGGCATCATCACTAACCGTGGTTTTACTGAAGGTAAAGATGTCAAAGCGGGTCAATCTCTCTATCAAATTGATTCAGCGACTTACAATGCGGCTTTAGCCAGTGCAGAAGCTGATTTAGCCAGTGCAAATGCATCATTGGTATCAGCGAAAGCAACAGCTGACCGTTATGCTACGCTGGTAAAAACCAACGCAGTAAGTGAACAAGATTTTGATGAAGCTGATGCGGCTTACAAAGAAGCTATCGCAAACGTGACAGTGGCTAAAGCTGCAATCAATACTGCTGAAATCAACTTAGAATATACCGAAGTACGTGCACCGATTTCTGGTCGTATTGGTACTTCAAGCGTCACACCTGGTGCGTTAGTTACTGCAAACCAATCTAATTCGCTGGCTAAAATTCAGCAACTTGACCCTATCAATATTGATATTGCTCAATCAAGCGCGCAATTATTGCGTCTTAAATCAAAATTAAGAGATGGTCAGTTACAACAAAGCACGAATACTGAAGTGACACTGATTCTTGAAGATGGCACGACTTACGGCAACATTGGTACGCTTCAATTTTCTGAAGTGAGTGTCAATGAAGCAACGGGTTCTGTGATTATTCGTGCTGAATTCCCTAACCCTGATGGTGTATTACTGCCTGGTATGTATGTTCGTGCGATTCTAAATGCTGGACAAGATCCAAAAGCAATTTTAGTCCCTCAAAAAGCCATTACTCGTAACACTAAAGGTCAAGCCGTAGCGATGATTGTTACTGCTGACAATAAAGTGGAATCTCGCATTGTAACGACAGCTGAGGTGATTGATCACCAGTGGCGTATTATCGATGGATTGAAAGCTGGCGAGAAATTAGTGGTTGAAGGGTTACAAAAAATTCGCCCAGGTGCGGAAGTCACTCCACAAGTTCTATCAGCAAACACTCCAACTAAATAGGGTAACGTTATGGCTCGTTTCTTTATCGATCGCCCTATTTTTGCATGGGTGATCTCAATATTAATCATGTTAGCAGGGGTCTTAGCAATTAAGGGCCTCCCTGTTTCGCAATACCCGAGTATTGCGCCGCCAACAATTGAAATTACTGCGTTTTATCCAGGTGCTTCAGCTAAGACCATGGAAGATACAGTAACTCAGGTTATTGAGCAGCGTATGACGGGCTTGGATCACTTGCGCTATATCGCATCTAGCAGTGATAGTTTTGGTAATGCGACTATTACCTTAACCTTCAATGCTGAAGCTGATCCGGATATTGCCCAAGTTCAGGTGCAAAACAAACTGCAGACAGCAATGACCTTGCTACCTTCTGAAGTGCAATCACAGGGTGTGAATGTTGTTAAATCAAGTGCGGGTTTCTTGATGGTTGCAGCGTTTGTATCTGAAACTGATTCGCTCAATAAGAATGATATTGCAGATTACATCGCATCTAACGTCCAAGATCCTTTGAGTCGTGTTGCTGGTGTGGGTGAAATCCAATTGTTTGGTGCTCAATATGCAATGCGCATTTGGTTAGACCCACTTAAATTAACACAATTCAACTTGACCAGTATTGATGTCATGGCGGCTGTTCGTGAGCAAAACGCTCAAATTTCAGCGGGTCAATTAGGTGGTGCGCCATCTGTACCTGGCCAAGAGTTGAATGCGACAGTGACGGCACAAAGCCGCTTACAAACACCTGAACAATTCAGAGAAATCATTCTTAAGTCAGATTCATCAGGTGCAAACGTTTATCTAAACGACGTTGCTCGTGTTGAATTAGGCGCTGAAAGTTATGCAGTTGAATCATTTTATAATGGTAAGCCTGCTGCTGGTGTTGGTGTTCAATTAGCAACGGGTGCTAACGCACTTGATACTGCGGAAAAAATTCGTGAAAAGCTTGATGAACTAGAAGCTTACTTCCCTGACGGTCTTCAAATTTACTATCCGTATGACACGACGCCTTTCGTTGAAAAATCGATTGAAGGGGTAGTACATACCTTAATCGAAGCGATTGTTTTAGTATTCTTGATCATGTTCTTGTTCTTACAGAACTTCCGCGCAACCTTGATTCCGACTATTGCCGTACCTGTGGTACTGCTAGGTACTTTTGCGGTTTTATCAGCGCTTGGTTTCTCAATTAACACCTTAACCATGTTCGCCATGGTGTTGGCTATTGGTTTACTGGTCGATGATGCCATCGTGGTTGTGGAGAACGTCGAACGGGTCATGTCTGAAGAGGGCTTAAGTCCGCTTGAAGCAACGCGAAAGTCGATGGATCAAATTACTGGTGCATTGGTCGGTATTGGTTTAACTCTGTCTGCGGTATTTGTACCAATGGCATTTATGTCCGGTTCAACGGGTGTAATTTACCGACAATTCTCGGTGACGATTGTAACGGCAATGACACTATCGGTATTAGTGGCAATGATTTTAACACCGGCATTATGTGCCACGATGTTAAAGCCGATCCCGAAAGGCCATACTCATATTAAAACTGGGTTCTTTGGTTGGTTTAACCGTACTTTTGACAAACTGACTTCACGTTATGAAGCTAGCGTAGCTAAAATCCTTAAACGTAGTTTCCGCATGATGGGTGTTTACCTGTTACTTGTGATTGCAACGGCTTGGATGTTCATGCGCATGCCTACTGCTTTCTTACCTGATGAAGACCAAGGTATTTTGTTCACACAAACTATTTTGCCGACTAACTCATCTCAAGAAAGTACCATTAAAGTACTTGAAGAAGTCAGTGACTATTACTTGGAAGAAGAAGGCGATATTGTTAAATCTGTATTTAGTGTTGCAGGTTTCAGTTTCGCAGGTTCTGGCCAAAATATGGGTATTGCTTTCGTAGGGCTTGAAGATTGGGCTGAGCGTGGTGCTGAAGGACAAGATGTTCAATCACTGGCTAATCGCGCAATGGGCAAATTCATGCAAATGAAAGAAGCCTTTGTGTTTGCCTTTGTTCCTCCCGCGGTAATCGAATTAGGTACATCGAATGGTTTCGATATGTACTTACAAGATAGAAGTGGTAAAGGGCACGATGCACTGATCCAAGCGCGTAACCAATTGCTTGGTATGGCGGCTCAAAACCCTAATCTAGTGGGTGTTCGTCCAAATGGACAAGAAGATGCGCCGATGTACGAAGTGCAAGTTGATCAAGCTAAGATCCGTGCATTAAGTGTAGATATTGATGACGTTAACAGCGTATTAGCCACTGCTTACGGTGGGTCGTATGTGAATGACTTTATCGACCGCGGTCGTGTGAAAAAAGTATACGTTCAGGGTGAAGCTGAATATCGTATGCAACCAGAAGATTTAGACACCTGGTTTGTACGTAACTCAAATGGTGAAATGGTGCCATTCTCTGCGTTCTCTACGGGTGCTTGGAACTTTGGTTCGCCTCAATTACAACGCTTTAATGGTCTGCCTGCAGTCAATATTCAAGGCGCAACAGTACAAGGGTTTAGTACTGGTGATGCGATGCTCGAGTTTGAAAGAATGGCAGCGCAACTACCGCCTGGTTTTGGTATTGAGTGGAATGGTCTTTCGTATGAAGAAAGATTATCTGGCAACCAAGCGCCTGCGTTATATGCTTTGTCTATCTTAGTGGTGTTCCTTGTTTTGGCCGCTCTTTATGAGAGTTGGACTGTGCCGTTTGCTGTGGTACTGGTTGTCCCACTAGGGGTTATTGGTGCGTTAATCGCAATGAATGGTCGCGGCTTACCAAATGATGTATTTTTCCAGGTTGGTTTGCTTACCACAGTAGGGCTGGCAACCAAGAATGCCATCTTGATTGTAGAATTCGCCAAAGAGTTCTATGACAAAGGGGCTGGATTGATTGACGCGACTCTACATGCAGTTAGAGTGCGTTTACGTCCAATTCTGATGACATCATTAGCATTTGGTTTAGGTGTTGTTCCGCTAGCGATTAGTACCGGTGTTGGTTCTGGTAGTAAGAATGCACTGGGTACGGGTGTACTTGGTGGCATGATGAGCTCAACCTTTATTGGTATCTTCTTAATCCCACTATTCTTTGTTGTGGTTGAGAAAATCTTCAATAAGAAAGAGCGTAAAGGCTATGTACCGCCAGAAACTAAAAGTGATAAAGCTGAATAAGCGTTAATCACCGTTAGTTGAAATAAAAAAGCCCAGCAGATGCTGGGCTTTTTGTTGCTGTGAATTTATGTAATATGAAATAAGGTTGCTGACTTTACATTATAGGGCGTCTTTTGAAGAGCTAACCCATCCGATGTCAAGCTATCGGGCTTACCCTTACAGGGCTGCCAGCTTTACGAAAGCGACTCTAATTAAACTCGATATGATTATTATTCAACGCGCAATGACTCTGGATAGCTGAAGGTCTACCTAGGAATGTTTATTGATTAACACGGCAGCATTGATCTTAAATAAGTGTGTTCTAGTTAGAGCATCGTCAGGCTGAGCAGCCTTGGACTTAGAATTTGAATATGATTGGCGTAACAGACAACAAAAAGCCCTGCATTTGCAGGGCTCTAATAAGGTAATTAAACTCTCACTTAAGGAGTGTAATAAGTCGCAGCACCAGGGCCGACAGGGAAACCTAATACAAATACCCAAAGGAAGAAGAATAAGGTCCAACCGATGAAGAAGACTATTGAGTAAGGCAACATGGTGGCGATAAGCGTACCAATGCCTAAGTCTTTCTTATATCGACAAGCCACCGCTAGAATCAATCCGAAATAGCTCATCATCGGGGTAATCAAGTTAGTCACAGAGTCACCGATTCGATATGCCGCTTGAATCGTTTCAGGTGCGTAACCGACCAGCATCAGCATCGGCACAAATATAGGTGCAGTAACCGCCCATTGCGCAGAGGCACTGCCTAGCATGAGATTGATAAAGCCACACAGCATAATAAAGAGTACGAACACCACTGGGCCCGTTAAGCCAATGCTGCTAAGGGTATCAGCCCCCGCTACTGCTAAAACAGCGCCTAGGTTAGTCCACTTAAAGAAAGCCACAAACTGCGATGCAAAAAACACTAGTACGATATACATGCCCATGGTGCTCATACTATGGGACATGGCATTAATCACATCAGTGTCTTTTTTCATGGTGCCGACAACTTTACCGTAAACCAATCCGGGAATGGCAAAGCCAATGAAAATAAACGCCACAATGCCTTTTAGAAATGGCGAACCTGAAACTAAACCGGTTTCTGGGTTACGCAGTGGTGCACCTTCAGGGATAATTGTCAGCGCTAATAAAGAGGACAGCACTAATACCGAAAAACCTGCGATTTTCAGAGCGTGTTTTTCTGCTTGAGTGACATATTCCATAGTTTGTTCAGATAAGTCATCAGCCGCTTCAGAGACATCATATTTCCCCAGTTTTGGCTCAACAATCTTCTCAGTAACTAATGCACCTAATATGGTAATTAAGAAGGTAGAAACAAACATGAAGTACCAGTTAACTTCAGGCCCGACGATATAATCTGGGTCAATCATTTGTGCCGCAGCTTCGGTAATGCCTGATAGTAACGGATCGACAGTGCCTAATAGTAAGTTAGCACTGTAACCACCAGAGACCCCAGCAAATGCAGCCGCTAAACCCGCAAGAGGGTGGCGACCTAATGAATGGAATATCATGGCTGCCATAGGTATTAATACCACGTAGCCAAGCTCTGAGGCGGTATTAGAGACGATACCTGCAAATACAATCGTTAAGGTGACGAGGCGTTTAGATGTGCCCATGACCAATAACCGCATTGCGGCAGAGAGTAAGCCTGAGCGTTCAGCAATACCGACACCGAGTAATGCCACTAATACTGTCCCCAACGGGGTAAAGCCAGTGAAGTTGGTCACTAAGTTAGAGACAATCATCCTGAGGCCTTCAGCATTCATTAAGCTGACCACATGAATTAAGCCATCTTCAGAGCGTCCGGAACTGCCAATAGGTCTTGGGTCGATCACTGTCAATTCGAAATAACCTGCAATGCCACTGATCGCAATTACCGCGAGACAGAACATGGCAAATAAGGTTATCGGGTGAGGCAATAAATTACCCAAGCGTTCAACGATATTGAGAAAACGAACAAATGCACCACTTGAAGCGATGTCTTGAGGCGCGCCCTTGTTAGGCGAAGTTGGTGGTGAATCAAGGTTCATGTGTATCCCTTTAATTGGCTTAATTATTATGAGTTTGAGATATTGCCAATCTACAGACTATATCAACAATTTTAAATTAAGCTTAAATTCATCCAAAAAAAGCTGATAAATATCGATTAACAAGCTTTATTCATTGAATCTACCTTAGTAACAACTCATTATAAGTATTAATTGCACTATTTGGGTAATTTTATTGTAAGAGGGTATAAAAAACACCCATTATTATATTTCTTTAAGAGTCTGTTTATAAAGCTTTAAAAAAATAATTGTAATGATTTCGTTTTATTTGGTGAACATTTTAGCCGCTAAAAGCGAACCAGCTATGCAAGTTAATTTTTTTAACAGTTTCAACCCTGTTTTTTGTCAGGTTTATTGTGCAGTTGTAAAAAAACGCGCAATAAATAACACCTATATTTGCTGTTTAGTTAGTGACCAATGAATTGCTTATTCGCTATGATGAGTCAGAGTAGTCTATTGAGCCAAGCTTGAATTCAAAGTGAAAATAATAAAAATATGATAAGAAATCCGTTTTGCCTTTCTCGTTCAATGGCCAGATTAGCCCCTGTAACAAGCTATAAAGCTGTTGTTACCAATACCATTATTTTTTTGATGCTGATAATCGCTTCAAAAAATATGGCTTGGGCGCAAGAAAATAAAGATAAGCTAATAATGCAAGCGCCGGTTAAAACACAAAAAAGTGCCTCGCCTAAAGCTGAAGTCACGGTGAGTAAGTCTTATCAAAAGCTTACTCCTTCAAATGAAGACTTCGTTATATCTGCTTCATCGCAAAATATGACCGGGCAAGATAACCAGCAAGCCATTATTAAGCCCACAAAACATTTTAATAGGATAAATGTCGAGTCAGCCAAACCGATAAAAGTTGCCAGCGTGCAGCCTGCCGTTAAAAAAGCGCCTAAATCGCAGCAAGTACTACACGCACCGATTGTAGTTTTGCCTTTGGTAAGTGAATCGAACGACGTTGAATCTAGATTGCACTTAAAACCTAAGAAGCAGCAAGTTTTACACCCGCCAATTATTGCCCTCGCTGATACCCCTGCCAAACCCGCCATGGTGCTAAAGCCAAAGGTGGTTGTGGAACAAACGGCGATTAAACCGGCTAATACCTCTTGGGTACAAAAAACGGTTACGAAAAAGAAGTCATCTTTTACCTATAAGCCTGTTGCTTCAACTGTTACTGCAAAACCGACCAGAACCGCGACTTTTTCTAGCAATGTTGTTTCTAACAGCTCTTTTTCTAATAAGAGTCTTTCTAGCAGTACTCTTTCCAGCAACACGTTAACTGCGGGCAGTAAAACCAAAAAGCCGAAACGAAAAATTTATCAATATGAGACAAACGGTATCACTACGTTTTCAAATGTGGTGCCTCATTCAGCAGATTTTGATGTATTGCTCTACGACTGTTTTGCTTGTCAGGTCGACTCACAAGTCGACTGGAGTCGTATTCCCATCTTTGCTTTTAAACATAAACTGATGGTGAATAATGCTGCCGAACAGTTTAATTTAGACCCTGCATTAATCCGCGCAGTCATTCATGCCGAATCGGCGTTTAACCCTAAAGCTCGTTCAAAGGTGGGTGCAATAGGCTTAATGCAATTAATGCCAGCGACCGCGAAAGAGTTAGGGGTGAAGGATGCCTATAACGTGGAGCAAAATATCTTAGGTGGCAGCCAATATTTAGCTTACCTATTAGATCGGTTCGACAATGATATTGAGCTGGCATGTGCAGCTTATAACGCAGGGCCAACAACGGTGACCAAATACCAAGGTATTCCGCCATACCCCGAAACTCAGGCTTATGTTGAACGAGTTAAAATTCTATTAAAACGTTATCAAGCGGCATTAGCGAGTTAGTGCTAGTTAAATAAATTCAAATAAACTCAGAGAACAAAAATAATATTTGAGGGCGCGACTAACTCTTAAATATCGCACTTAAATATTGTACTTAAATAAAGCACCTAAACAAGAGGATGATATGAACAGCAATAAACAAAAAATGATAAAAAAATGCTATCAGTTCATTGGAGTACTGTCGGTATTAAGCGTTAACTTAATCGGTTTCAATGCGATTGCGGCGCAGAAAAGTCATATGGCGCCGTCAGAAGAAGATATGCGTTTATATGATATTGCCACAGCCCCAAAGGCCGACAGGTTACGTAGCGATGTGGAGAAATTAGTGAGCTTTGGCACTCGTCATACTTTATCTGAAACACAATCTGATACCCAAGGTATTGGCGCAGCAAGGCGATGGATTAAAACTGAATTCGAACGCATATCAGCTGATTGCGGCGGCTGTTTAGAAGTGGTTATGGTGGGGGAGAAGGTCAGTGGCAAGCGCATCCCAGATCCTACTGAAGTGGTTAACGTATTTGCGATTCAACGAGGCACAACAGATCCTAATCGTGTGGTGATGATGAGTGGTGATATTGATTCTCGAGTAACCGATCCAATGGATTTTACTTCAGTGTCACCAGGGGCAAATGATAATGCATCAGGGGTAGCCGGCGCACTGGAAGCCGCGCGAGTGCTGTCGAAATATCAGTTCAATGGCACCATTGTTTACGTAGCCCTATCAGGTGAAGAGCAAGGTCTATATGGCGGTGATGTGCTAATTAATTACGCTAAAAAGCATAACTGGCAAGTCCAAGCGGTGTTGAATAATGACATGATTGGTAATATTGCTGGGATTAATGGTGTTATCAACAATTCTACTGTTCGAGTCTTTTCTGAAGGTGTAAGAATTGCAGAAACTAAAGAAGAGGCCAAAGAGCGCTATTTTAGCGGCGGCGAAAATGATTCTGCTTCACGTAACCTTGCACGAAAAATTAAAACCTTAGTGGATCAATACATGACCAATCTTGATGTCATGTTGGTTTATCGTTTAGATCGTTTTGGCCGTGGCGGACATCATCTACCCTTTAATAAAGCAGGCATGCCAGCAGTCAGAGTGATGGAAGCTAATGAGCATTATGATCGTCAGCATCAAGATATTCGCACTGAAAATGGTATTGAATATGGTGATGTGATTGAGGGTGTTGATTTTGATTTTAATGCCAAACTCACAGCATTAAATGCCATTAGTTTGGCTTCAATGGCGTGGGCGCCTGAACCACCAAAAGGGTTGAAAATCGAAGGCATTATGCAGCCCGACACCAAGCTTCAATGGCAGCCGCAACCAAACAAGAACATATTAGGTTATCGGGTTTATTGGCGCTCAACGACTGAATCAGAATGGAGTCATAGTCGTTACGTGGGTAATGTGAATGAATTTATTATGAAAAACATGGTCATAGATAATTATGTCTATGGCGTTGCCAGTGTGGGCGACAACGGTAATACCAGTCCTGTGGTATTCCCAGGAGCGGCTGGTGCATTTTTTAAATAGATTTATATGATGTAAAAATAAGGAGTAGGATGAAGAAAAGGATTTTACTGGCAAGTTTATTACTGCCAATGTTATTGAACACGGCTTGCTCATCATCAAGCGCCACCAATGCAGGCTGTGATTTTGTTCGCGGCACGGCAGAAAGTAATTCAGATAGACGCGAACGTGACTCAGGCCCGGGAGCAACTACCAGCGATTCACATGATGGTGATATTATTGTTGGTATTTTTACCGCCCTAATCGGACTAGTAGTACGACCTTTCAACGACAACGGTGATGAATGCATATAGCTTATATCGCATCAGTAATTGTTTAAAAAAAAAGCCCGTGTAATTAGTTTGGCTTCAATGGAGTGGACTCCTGAACCGACTAAAGGATTGAAAATCGGTGGCATTATGCAGCAAGATACCAAGCTTCAATGTCTGCCTCAACCGAGTAAGAACATATCAGGTTATCGGTCTATTGGCGCTCAACGACTGCATCTGAATGGAGTCATAGCCGTTACGTCGGTAATGCGAATGAATTTATACTAAAATGTATGGTCATAGATAATAATGCCTTCGGCGTTGCCAGTGGTGGTGACAGCGTTAATGCAAGTTCTGTGGTATTTCTGGGTACGTTCTTTTAAGAAAATTTACAAAGTGTGAAAATAAGGATTAATATGAATAAATGGATATTATTAACAAGCTTATTGGTACCAATAGTATTAATGAGCGCATGTTCATCTCAAACCGCAGCCAATGCGGCTTGTGACTTTGTCACGGGTGCACACGGTAATGCTAAAGAAAGGGAAATTGCAGAGTCTCGTCCTGAAAATACTTCGTCAGTTGGGTCAACTCGCGACGATGTAAAGGAAGGTTTTTTTAGTGCGATATTTGGTTCGCTTGATCGCAAACTTAACGATGATGATGAATGTGTTCAGCGTCAGTATTTTGAAACATGATCCGCTGACACTTGCCATTAGCTTAAGTTCGCTCAAATATACTGATAAATAGGCGTATACTCCCTTTATTGCATTTTTTTAAGCCCATGTAATTTGCATTACACGGGCTTTTTTGTGACTGTTTTTTACTAACGTGTTACTAATATTTAGCTAAAAGATTATTCAGGTACTTCTAACTTAACCACTGTTTTTCCGCCGCTTTGACCAAGACAGCGCTCTAGGTAATCTAATGTCTCTTTCGCAGTAGTATCTAACTTCCATGGCGGGTTAATCACCCATAAACCTGCTGCAGTCATACCAAAGACATTATTATCAGGCGTGATTGACTGCTCAATTCTCAGTTGATTTTTAATACCGCTATCAGCCAATATTTTCAACATCGCTTCGGTTTGGGCTCTATCAACCACTGGATACCAAAGCATATAAACACCAGTAGAAAAACGTTTATGCGCCTTGATGATGGCATGGGCAACATCTTGGTAATCGGTCTTCATTTCGTAACTTGGATCAATCAAAGCTACAGCGCGGCGTTCAAGTGGTGGTACTGCACCAATTAAGCCTTTCAAGCCATCACCTTTAACGACACGAACATGTCTGTCATCAGCAAACTGCTCATCAAGTGAAGCAAAGTCAGTACCGTGTAATTCATGTAATACCATGCGATCTTTTTCACGCATGTTCATATCAACAAAAGCAGGAGAACCAGGGTAAAAAGACAATTCTTCCTCACCTTGGTTGAAGTGTTTTACGTCTTCAATATACAGCTGCAATGATTCTGGTAAATCATCTTTACCCCAAAGCTTGGCTACGCCATCTAAGTATTCGCCGGTTTTCTTTGAAAACTCATCAGTTAGCGAATAACCGCCAGCACCCGCATGACTATCAATATAGGCCATAGGCTTATCTTTTTTGTGCATGAGTTTAAGCACTTGCAGCAACATAGTGTGCTTAAGTACATCGGCATAATTGCCGGCATGATAACCGTGGCGGTAACTTAACATGTGAGTGTCCGAATATTAGTAAGCAGTGGAAACTGCAAGATGCACACATTATAGGGGCTAACTAGTAACAGGTATAGGTATTCACTGTTGCAGGCTTTTGGCATAATAGCTTTGAGTCTATTAAATACTGGAATTACTTTTGCAAATACCGATGTTTTTTAATCAGCAATATCCGTCACTGGTTGATATTAGTGAGCGTTGGGGTTTTGAGTGGGATAAAGAGGCGCAATTTGAATTGCGCTTTGAACATAATACTCTGAGCTTACATAAGCGAGATGAACCAAAACTTGACGGAATTAGTGTCGATTTTATTTCAGGTGCTGTTGCTCACCGCCGTAAATTTGGTGGTGGTCGAGGTCAATCAATTGCAAAAGCGGTGGGACTTAAACAAGGTGTTACTCCTACGGTCGTCGATGGTACAGCAGGTTTAGGCCGTGATGCCTTTGTGTTAGCTAGCCTTGGTTGTAATGTCATTATGGTAGAGCGTCATCCCGTCGTGGCAGCGTTACTTGAAGATGGGCTTCGCCGTGCTTATGAAGACGCAGAAATTGGTGAGTGGATGCAAGAGCGCATGAGTTTGTTCCATGGCTCGAGCATTAATGCCTTAGCCGATGCCGCGAAAACGTCAGGCACCGAGATTGATGTGGTGTATTTAGATCCAATGTACCCACATCGTGAAAAGTCTGCGCTAGTAAAAAAAGAGATGCGGGTCTTCCAAACATTAGTGGGCGCCGATCTTGATGCCGATGGACTGCTAAAACCTGCGCAAGCGTTGGCTACAAAACGTGTGGTAGTGAAACGTCCTGATTATGCTGAAGATTTGGATGGAGTAAAACCTAGTATGGTTATTGCGACCAAGAAAAATCGCTTTGATGTGTATGTGAAAGCGGCAATGAAGTAGTGATTAATAGAAGTGGTACAAAATAGAGTGCCACTAACAATCATGAAAAATATCTCAATATAAACAGTGAAAAACGCTATAATGTGCACAGCAGCTTAAATATAGCTGTATTCCTTTAATCACTATTTTTTACAGAGCCTTACATGACTGAAAAGCAACAGAATAATCCACTTCACGGCCTGAGTTTAGACATCATGATGACTGAGCTTGTTGATTTTTATGATTGGAAAGTGCTTTATGCTGCAATGAGGTTGGAGTGTTTTAACCTTAATCCAAGTATGGAAGCGAGTATCAAGTTTCTTAAAAAAACTGAGTGGGCTAGAGAGCGAGTTGAGTCTTTCTATCTTTATCGTTTCAAGCAAATGCCAAAAGGTACTGCTGAACAGTTTGAACTAAAACCAAGAGCTCGCGGTTTTGCTGATGGTATCGTGCCACGTAAACCGCAAGAGTTAACGGTTGAATTGTTGGATGAACAGCGCGCTAAAGCGACTGAAAATTACGAAGAAATGAAATCGAAAAAAGAGCGTCCACGTTTTGGCAGCGACAAGCCAAGACAACAAGATGCCTATGCTCAAAATCGTGATTCAGGTTCTAAGTCTGGCACCAAAAGAGCCGCGCCTTCGCAAGACCCTAGTAACCCTTGGGGCAAATAACCTTCCGCGATTATTGTTTTGTGAACCATTAGAATCCCTATGAAAAATGCTGTTACTTTTGTAACAGCATTTTTTATTTTTTCAGTTCTGTTAAAATGCGCTCGGCAAATCATATGACTGCTAGAAAGTGAGTATTATGTTCCAAAATTACAGCTTGATTTTGTTTATCAATAATCAGCACCTTCTTATTCCTCATCATTTATTAGAGTTGTTATGAAACGGATTTTACTTCTAAGCCTGCTTGCTTTATCTCACTCGACCTTCGCTGTTGAGCCTTTATTTGAAACACCTGAAGATATGGAGCCGACATGGGTTGATGATATTTTTTCAGTCTTTGGCGCCGATGGTGAATTTGATGACAGTAAAGATATTGATATGAGTTATTTACCAACGGCTTATTACACTCCAGAGAAAAAGTTTGGTGTGGGTTTGTTGATGGTGGGGCTATATAAAACCGATGGTGCAGCGAGTGAAGAACAACCTTCATCTCTAGTGCTTAACTCATTCGTGTCGATGAATAAGTCTTACGGTGTTGAAATCGAGAACATGACTTTTTTCAACCAAGGTAAGCAACGTTTATTACTTGAAGTCGACCTGCACAACGAAGCCGCCGTTTACTACGGTCAAGGTATTGAAGATGGCAACCTAGATATAAATGAGCATGAGTTTGAAGAGCAAGTTTACCGCTTCAAACCGCGTTGGATGACAGAAGTAACAGATAATTACTTTATTGGTGTCGGTGCTGATTTTTTATATGCCAGCGCAGATAACCTTGAACGGGTCGATACTGAAATGCCAGTCGATGCCAAAGGGACGTTACCGAGCAACTTCAGTTCAGGCGTGGTGGTAACCAGTGTGTATGATTCGCGCGATTACCGATTAAATGCGACCAAAGGTTGGTTATTTCAGATTGATGCCGGCTTATACCAAAATGATGAGTACTCTTCATTTTCAACTTACGATATTGAGATAGCCAATTATATTGATTTAAGCTCTATGTCTGCGCCAGGGTTAATCGCTTGGCAAGTGCAAGGTCATTTTACTGATGGCGATGTGCCTTGGAACTTATTACCTGATCTCGGCGGTTCTAGTGGGATGCGCGGCTATATTAAAGGGCGTTACCGTGATGAACAAATGATGATGGGACAAGTTGAATATCGCTTACCTATATTCCAACGTTATGGCATGGTTTTTTGGGGAGCGGTGGGTAGTGTGGCTCCTAAAGTCAGCGATTTAACTGAAGAGCTGTTAACGTCTTATGGCACAGGTTTTCGTTTTAAACTTAAAGACAATATTAATTTACGCTTTGATATAGGTGTTGGTGAAAATGAAACTAACTTCTACCTTAATGTGAATGAAGTTTTTTAATCATTTTTACCCTTACCATACCCTGACAGAGCCCAATTAGATGAAGACATTGATCACCTCAAGTAAACATAAGTCGGCTTTACTCGGCCGATTTGGATTGGCGGCGATGTCTTTTTTATCTATTTTCAGGGCTGTAGTCCTATTGATGGGCGTGGCGACGAATACCGCCATTGCCAATACCGATAAAGATAAAGATAACATCAGTAACCAATCGCCGGCTATAACAGTAAACTTACCTATTGTTCAGGTTGAAGAGTGTCATCGTAAGGCAAATTATTCTATTTATTTAAGTGGTTTACATACTGGGACTATGGATAGAACCGAGATTTGGCAAGGTCAAAGTGCCGTAATTACTTCTATAAGTAAGGCCAGTATTTTAGGAATAGGAACACAATATCATCAACGTGCAGAGTTATCATGGTCTGAACAAACCAACCAATGGCTAACGATTAATTTTCATCAAAAAGTATCAGGTTTTCGCTCTAGAGATATGCAGGTGACGTTTAATTCTAATGGCCTCGAGTCGCGAGTTAATCTTGATGGCGATATTGATAGCTACGCATCAACAAATATTCCTTTGCGGGATGTGGATACCCTGGCTATTCAAATGCGCGAGCATTTACTCCAAGGCCGTCAGCAATTTGCATTAATCAGGCAAGCTTCAGATGCGATGGAATCATATCAGTACTATGTGAAACCACCTCAGACCCAAACAATAGAACCGTGGGGTGAATTATCATTGATCCCCGTAGAGCAAACCGGTGCAGAAGATATTACTTACTATTTTGCTCCTTCTTTAGATTATCAATTAGTTAAAGCGCGTTATCATGGCATTATCCTACAAGGTGTCGTAGAGCTTGATAGCTATAGCTCTACTTGTGGACCTATCTCCGTACAGTCTCGTTAATATTACTTTAAGCTATTGTAAATAAGTGCTTTTGTTTAAATCCTTCTTAATCATATGAATTAATCTTGCTTGTATATACAAGCTTGAGATGGTTAATGATTTCAACTGTAATTGAACATTTTTCAGCAGGCTTTTCAATGGACTTCCTCTTGTTGCTTTAGACTAAATTTTTAATGTGTGGGTTGTTCTGTTTAGTTGCTGAACCATTAAATCTAAATAAACATATGGTGTTTGTTGGTGTTTATTGATGTTGTCAAAGATTGATATCGATTTAATAGAGAATGTTAAGACGAAGCTATGTTGTGCTAGAAAGGTGATACAAAATGCCATTGTTGAGCTCAATGCTTGTGGTCAGCAATATATCAGGATGGTGGGTGCGAGTTTTGCGGTATGTTCACACAGCATGGATACGCAAGTGCATATCGGGCTGGGTTTATGTGAAACCATTGAGTCTGCAAAAGTGACATGGTCAAACTTAAATGTATCGATATTTAAAATTACACAATTGAATACGCAAATTGATACCGAGAGTAAGTGATTTCTAGAGAGTATTTACCACTTACTGACGATTATTAGTATCGATATTAGCGTGATTATAAGCTAACTATATGGCTGAAAACCTTGATGACTACTCACTATTAGTCATTATTATATTACAGGGAATAAGTGTTATAGATGTAACTTAACGTAACAATTATACGATAAATCAATATTTTATAAATAAAGACATATCATGTTCTTATTATCTCGATATACTACAAAAGTGTTATTGGGAGTAGAGGTGAATATGGAGAGGTTCAGTACGAGAAGATTTACAGCATGGCTGTGTAGTTTTCTTTTCGTGGTCAGCGTTAATGGATTTGCAAATGAAGCCTTAATTCAGTTAGAAAAATCAGCTGAGGCACTTTCTCCTGCAGAAGGTATCGAGTTATTAGATCAATTTGATCTCGATAACAGTGAATTTGATGCTGAATCCCAAGCAAAATTTTATTTTCTTTATGGTCAACTTTATGAAAAAACTCGCCAACTAGATTTGTCGATTGCCAGTTACGGTAAAGGCATTGCGTTCGTTAAAGACCTCCCCGTCACTGATGTTTTAGTCGATAGTTACTTAGAACGATCTTTTGCGCATTACCTGCAAACTAATGATCCCAGCGTTTATTGTATCGACAGAAAACAGGCCTTAATTTATGCCCGCCAAAATGATAACTCCCAATTACTGACCAAGGCCTTAACCCAAAACGCTTTTTGTTATACAGAGCCTGCAACGGTGCAAATCGGTATTGATTTACTGGAAGAGGCCATGACGATTGTTGATAAAAGTGACAAGATCAATACACATCGTAAGGCAATGATTTATAACGCGACAGGAAACCTATACCGACAAGTTGGCTTGCATCAGCGTGGTTATGAAAACTTTGAAAAAGCCTACCTAGCCTGGCAAATTATTGATGACAAAGAAGACATGTTTAATATGCAGCACAACATGTTAAGTGAGGCATTAAAGTTAGGTGATTGGAGCAAAGCACAACAAAGTATTCAAGTGCAATTTGCCTTAGCTAAAATGACCAAAGGTTATAAGGATTTACTCTTTTTTGCTAATTTAAACGCAGGTCGTGTGGCGCTTAGAATGAATGAATTTTCTGAGGCGATAACGCATTTAGAAAAGGCTGTCTCTTTACATTACACCACCAAAGAACGTTATTTTAAAACCAGTAATTACCTCTTTTTGGCATTAGCCTATTTAAGAAATGGTGATGCAGATAAAGCCACTGAGATGGCACGAAAGTTTACTCAAGACGAGAGTTTCAGTAAGAATCAACAAAGTATGATCCTTAAAGGAAAAGCGATTGTTGCTTTAGGTGATAACCGACCAGTTGATGCGATGAACATGCTACTGAAAGTCATCGACTCCGAACGGGAAGTTAACCAAAATATTATTAATAAGAAAGTCATCAATTCAGCCCTTGAGCATAATGCGAAACTAGCAGTGTTTGAAAATCAGTTACTGGCCAATAAGCTGGCTATTAATGAATTAAATTGGGAGGCGGCAGAGGATAAAGAGCACATTAATGAGCTTAAATTAAGCTTGTTTTTAGTCTTAGTATTGGTGCTTTTTGCCATGGTGATGGTCTTACTATACTCCCAGCGTTCATTGAGAGCCCGTGCACAAACAGACTTTTTAACCGGTCTTTATAATCGTGGCTATACCTTCACCCGAGGGCAGTATTTAGTTGAAAAAGCGAATAGAAAACAACAGTCAGTTGCGGTGATTATTTTTGATATTGATAATTTTAAACTGATAAATGATACCCATGGTCATCATATTGGTGATCTTGCATTGCAGGCGTTGTCCAAGCGTGCTCAAGCATTGTTAAAAAAACAAGATTTGATTGGTCGTATTGGTGGGGAAGAGTTCCTTATCGTGCTGCCAAACGTTAATTTAAAGCAAGCACTGGTTATTTCTGAGCGTTTAAGAGCCGGTATAGCTGAACAATCTTTCAGTTTTGATGATATCAATCTCGAATTCACCATTAGCTTAGGTGTCGCTGATAATCTTAGCGAGGGCAAAAGCCTAAACGATTTAGCAAAGTATGCTGATGAAGCACTTTACCGAGCAAAGTTTGCCGGCAAGAATAAAGTGTACATTGCTGCAGAGTGCGCATAATTGGTCACTACATATCATCCATGCGATTCACTGCCTGTACTAATTGCTTATATCGTTGATTTAGTGACTCACTGATATTTTGTAATTGGTTATGCATTTCATTATTGGGTATGACACTGACGGTAACATTAAGCCAATTGATAGTTTGACTGTGTAAGTCATGCACATGCTCCATTAAGTCGTCAGTAGTAATATCCGCATTAACATAAAGCTGTTTAGATGAATTGATGATGGACTTTTCAATGTCCTCATCAATCCACGTTTGCAGCAAGGCTTCTGGCATTCTGAGTTTTACGTCTTTCAAGAACTGGGTATTTTCTTGTTGTTTATCGTATAGGTAATGCAGCAACATTCTCGTGCGTTCCACCTTCACCTCATTGATTAAGCGCTCATAGGTGCTGCCGATAGCGACATATACTTCAATTAGATGATCGAGCACTTCAAAAGCTTGATTAAATCGCATCATCTTTCCTTAATAAATAAAACCTGACTGAGCTGTATTTATAAAGTTTAGTTGAATAAGTTTCTTTGTAAAATTGCACTATATTGGTGCGCTTTTTGAATTAAAACCCAGCATTCCTCATTAATATATCCCACGTTATGAACAATGTAATTCTTTTGCGATAAATAAATAGCTAATAAATTCAATGTTTAATATATGGTTTCTCACCAAATTAGTGCGGTCGTTAATAAGCTGGCATGTAACCTGAAACGTTTTTAGCAGTTGAAGAATTGTTTGCGTAACGAAAGGGAATACAGATGACCACACGACCGCTGATATTTACAGATATGGATGGTACTTTGCTTGATCACTTTGATTACAGCTTTTCTAGCGCAATTGATGTGATTGAAGGATTGAATGAAAAGAAAATCCCAATAATCCCCAACACCAGTAAAACCTTCGCTGAAATGGAAAAATTTCAGCAAACAATCGGTTTTAACTCACCGTTTATTTCGGAAAATGGTGCAGTGATATATATCCCCATTGGTTATTTCGATAATCAACCCATAGATACGATTACTCAGGGATATTACTGGGTTAAAGAATTTTGCCAACAAAGAAGCCATTGGCTGTCGTTATTAACGCTCGAAGCAATAGAGTTCGCTGGAGACTATATTGGTTTTTCTTCACTCAGCGCTGAAGAGTTATGTGAATTAACCGACCTAGCACCTGATAAAGCCGCTTTAGCCTTAGTAAGGCATTATTCCGAACCACTGCTGTGGACGAGCGATGAACCGCGTAAACAAGCGTTTATTGAGCACATGAAAAGTCTTGGCGCTAATATGCTACAAGGCGGACGTTTTTTACATGTGGGTGGTCATACAGATAAAGGCCTCGCCATGGATTGGTTAGCACAAGTGTATGCCAACCAATATCAAACCTGCGTACAAACTATTGCCTTAGGTGATAGTGGTAACGATAGTGCCATGCTAGAGGCCGCAGATATCGCCATTCAAATAAAATCGCCAACACATACTTTTCCGCAGATTCACACATCTTCCCAACCTATTCAAAGTAGCCATTATGGCCCTAAGGGCTGGGCCGAGTGCTTACAAGCATTGTTTTTAAACTGTAATTCTTCAACGTCATTGACGCATAAGGAGGCTTAACATGGCTGATTTTTACCAGAATGGGATAGTGACTACGCTACATAACCTTACCCAGCGAACGCATGAAGAAATGGAGCAAGAGTTACTTAAATTTTCTAAGACTCGACCACTAGGGTTGATTTTACCTTCACTATTTTCAGAATTAGAAGGCGAGGCACTCCCGGCAATTATTAATAAGTTGAAACAAGTGCCTTATCTCAATGAAATTGTGATTGGCTTAGATAGAGCCGATAAAGAACAATATCAACAAGCCCTAGGATTTTTTAATCAGCTGCCACAACACCATCGAGTGTTATGGAACGATGGACCAAGACTGCAAGCACTCGATGCCAAGTTAAGTAAGCTTGGTCTTGCCCCTAAAGAACTGGGTAAAGGCCGCAATGTTTGGTATTGCATGGGCTATATTTTGGCATCAGGAAAGACTGAATCGGTGGCATTACATGACTGCGACATTGTGACTTATGAGAAATCCTTACTGGCAAGGTTGCTTTATCCGGTTGCCAATCCACAGTTTAACTACGAGTTTAGTAAGGGGTTTTATGCACGTGTATCCGACGGAAAAATTAATGGCCGTGTGTCACGTTTATTAGTCACACCATTGATTAAAGCCCTGCAAAGAGTGGTTGGTCATAATGAATACTTAGAATTTATGGACAGCTTTCGCTATCCATTAGCGGGTGAGTTTTCATTTCGCCGTGATGTATTAAATGACTTACGTATACCCAGCGATTGGGGTTTAGAAATTGGTGTTCTCAGTGAAATGCATCGCAACTATGCCCACAATCGTATTTGTCAGGTGGATATTGCTGATAACTATGACCATAAGCATCAAGAGTTATCGTTAAATAATGCTGAAGCGGGCTTATCAAAAATGTCGATTGATATCACCAAGGCGTTTTATCGAAAGTTAGCCACTCAAGGTGAAACATTCAGCACAGAAGCCTTTAGAACCTTAAAAGCGACTTACTATCGTATCGCTTTGGATTATGTCGAAACTTATCACAATGATGCTTTGATGAACGGGCTGACAACTGATATTCATATGGAAGAAAAAGCGGTGGAAATGTTTGCTCAAAATATCGTAACTGCGGGTCAGCGTTTTCTTGATAACCCAATGGAAACCCCATTTATGCCGACATGGAGCCGAGTTATTAGCGCCATGCCTGATGTGCTTGAGCAACTAAAAGACGCCGTGGAAGCTGATAATGCCGAGTTTATGTAATCGCGACTCTTGTGTGGTTAAAAAGCATCTTAAGGGGGAAGCATGACAGACATTAAGTCATTAAAGCTTAAGCTGGTTCAGCAGTTAGCTTGTATTTATCAAAATATAAATTTGAGTTGCTCGCTTGATGATATTGCCTCTGAGTTGATCGAGACAATGGTGATAACCAGTAACAGCCTTGAACCGCATCCATATGCTAATCATTGGTCGCAACAAGATGTCATCATGATCACCTATGGCGATAGCATCATCAAACAAGGTCAAGCGCCATTAAAAACCTTGGCTGAATTTATGGATGATTATCTTGAATGCATCAATGGAGTGCATATCTTACCTTTTTTCCCCTACAGCTCTGATGATGGCTTTTCTGTTATTGATTATTCTAGTGTGAATGATGGTCTTGGTGATTGGGCAGACATTAAGGCTATTGCCAGTAAACGGCGCTTGATGTCAGATTTGGTGATTAATCATTGTTCTAGCCGTAGTGCCTGGTTTCAAAACTTCATTAAAGGTGAAGGTATAGGCCATGATTACTTTTTTACCGCTGAAATTGATGATGATCTTTCAGCTGTTGTAAGACCAAGAACATCCGACTTACTAAGGCCAACGCCAACCGCTAAAGGCTTGAAAAATGTGTGGTGTACCTTTAGCCATGATCAAGTGGATTTTAATTTCAGGAACCCACAAGTATTATTAGAGTTTGTGAGAATCATTCGCCAGTACCTTGATGCTGGAGTGAATATCTTCCGTTTAGATGCGGTGGCATTCTTATGGAAAATAGTTGGCTCTAAATCTATCAACCTCGCGCAAACCCATGAAGTGATTCGGTTACTGCGAACGCTGATTGAACACGCTCAGAATAATGCTGTGGTCATTACTGAAACCAATATCCCTAACTCACAAAACCTGACTTACTTTGGTAATGCCAATGAAGCGCATTGTATATACAACTTCTCCTTGCCGCCGTTACTGATAAATACCTTAATTACTGGCAGCTGTTTATACCTCAAACGTTGGCAAATGAGCATGCCGCCGGCCCAAGATGGCACCACTTATTTTAATTTTATTGCGTCACATGATGGTGTCGGACTTAGACCGGTAGAAGGGCTATTGGAACAAAGCGAAATTAACACCCTCGTAGAAACCATGGCGATGTTTGGTGGAAAGATATCCAGCAGGACATCTGAAGATGGACAGCAACAGCCTTATGAGATAAATATCGCCTTAATCGATGCCTTAAAAGGTACGGTAAAAGGTCAAGACCAATTGGGGTTAGCAAGGTTTACTTGTGCTCATGCCATTATGTTCGGATTAGAGGGTATTCCAGGGGTGTATATTCACAGTTTACTTGGCACTCAAAATGACTATGAAAAACTCGAAAATACGGCCCAGAATCGTTCGATAAATCGTCATCGCTGGGATAGTGAGGTCTTAAATCAATTACTGGCAGATGATCACAATCAACATGCCAAAGTACTGGCATCGCTGACGAAATTAATCTGCATACGCACTAAGCAACGCGCCTTTAATCCAAATGCGACTCAGTTTACCTTACACTTGGGGCTGCAGTTATTCGGTTTTTGGCGCCAAAGCCGTGATAGAAGGCAAAGCATTTTTTGTATTAGTAATATTACAGATCAAGCGATGGATTTACCGCTGGGAGAACTTAATTTGATTGGCACTGAAACCTGGTTTGATCTTATTGATGGCGAGGTCATTGCTGATATTACTGCGGTGAAATTATTAGAGCCTTATCAAACGGTGTGGATAAGCAATGTCGCTTAACAGGGCAACCAATAAGGTAATTAACAGGGTGATTAATCGGTTTTTTATTAAGAAAAATGACAAAAAAAAGCAAGGGATTAACCTTGCTATTTTTGTCGATGACTAGTTACTTAGCCAATGTATATAGTTTTAAAATATCATCTAATCCGCTCGATGAGTCATTCAAATTCACCGCGAGTTCCACTGAACGTTGCGCTGTTTCTCGAATAGTTTCAGCTTGATTTCGAATATCGCTTAGCTGAGTGGTAATGTCCCGTGATGCAGCGCTTTGCTCTTCTGATGACGTTGCAATCTGGCTGCTCATATCAAAAACATGGCTTATAGAAGAGACCATCTGATCGACTTCTTGTCCGACAGATTCGATAGCGCCACGACCTTTATCCGCTTGACCAACTATATCAGTGGTGATGTGTGACAAGGTCGTCGTATCTTTCTGCAAGCCTTCAATCATGGTTTGGATTTCTACTGTTGCTTGCTGTGTTCGACTTGCAAGAGTACGGACCTCATCAGCGACAACAGCAAACCCGCGGCCTTGTTCACCTGCTCGAGCCGCTTCAATTGCAGCATTGAGTGCCAGTAAGTTTGTTTGCTCAGAAATACTGTTAATGGTGGTCACTACAGCACCAATATTGGCTGCAGCTGTCGATAATTCCGTTACCGAGTTAGAAGCTTCTGAAATCCGGCTAGTTAAAGTACCAATGCGCCCAACGGCTTCAGTGATTTGGGTTTGGCTATTATGGGCTTGGGTCGAATTCAGCTGAGTCTGTTCAGAGGTATTTGAGGCATTATGAGAAACCTCTTCAATTGCCGCGGTCATTTGAGACATGGCCACAGAAACGGTATCTAAAAACTCATGCTGGTTTTGGGTGAGTTGCTCACTTTGTTGTGCTTGCTGATTAAACTCTGATGCAGCAGCTGCCAGTGTTTCGGCATTATGTGCAATAGCTGTGACCATTTCACTCATGTTGTCTGCACTACGGTCAATTTCTCGGGCGATTAAACTAAAATCATCAGTGCCGAAAAAGTTGAGTCTGCAAGTTAAGTCACCACTGGCTAGTCGCTTAATTGCGATGTACATATCCCATAAACCACCACCTAATGAAGTCGAAGTCCAATAACACACTAGGTATAACGGGAATAAGGCCAATAAAGCGAGTATGAGCATGAAATTAGCATCTGATATAACATCACTTTCTAGTTGAGCGACATTGATGGTGACAATTAATGCTTGGTTGCCAACGGGTGAGCTGACGGTAATATTATCACCAGATCGCTTTGCCTCAGCCGGATATCCGACGGAGGCATTAATTTGTTGAGCAAATTCAACAAGAGACTGCTCTGATAAGTTTTGTGCATTGGCACTTTGTGCAAAAGCATCCACTTTTGTTTGAGCGAGTGTTTGTGAAGCCCCATTTATATGGGCTTTAACATTAATATAATTGGTAATGGCAATCGTGGCGGTAAACAAAGTAGCAATGGCGCAAATAACCCAAAACTTGCCATTTAAGCTGAGTTTAATCATGATGGCATCGACTTTGCGAAAATTAATTTGTTTCATTCATACATCCTTGGCTGAAAGCCCAACCGATAATTCTTTGCAGAAAAATTAGATAGTAACGTCATTTGTTGGATAAAAATTCGAGAATGATCGCAATCCTAGATTGTTTCAATCTTTATTATTTTTAATGCTGCACGTTACAGTTATAAACTTATCGGCAAGGGTAACTAAAAGTTGATTTTTGTTTCAGGTAGTTTAAAACATAGCTTAGGTGCCTTGTTGCTGTGTACACTATCTATAGCACTGTTTTAAAAGGGCAATTTGACTTGATGGGTTAAGTTGTGTTTAGATTTTAAATCTAGATTGTTAATTTGGGGTTTAATTCAAATTTGCAGCTAGGGGAAAATGAGCAATATTGGTAGTGAAGGAGAACTATCATAAGTCCTAATGTGGATAGTAAATATCTCCTCCTGAACACCACTGTTGTACTTTCATTTTACTCACAAATTCAATAGCACTAAGAGGTTGCACCCAATCTTAGTGTATTTATTGGGGTGCGGACAAAGGAACTGATAATGAGCGAAGATACATCTGTAGTCGTAACTGAAATTTCACAAGATTCTAAAAATATGGCGCTATTGTGCTGGATAGGCACCATTTTCTTTGGTTTTATTCCGAGTTTAATTTTGTACTTGGTAAAAGAAGATGACGAATATGTCAGAGAGCAGTCTAAAGAAGCGCTTAATTGGTCGATTACTGCAGCAATTGGGTATTTTATCTCGTTTATTCTCACCTTCGTGTTAATTGGAGTTTTGACAACTTTTGTTCTGGGGATCTGTCATCTGATTTTTTGTATTATGGGCGCTATCGCAACGTCAAAAGGCGATTCATTTCGAGTTCCTTACACGCTACGTTTAATTAAGTAATGCTTATTTAAATTAACGTAATGATGTGGCTGAGTCATTCGCTTCAGTCACATCAATTTGTTGGTTTAGTCTTTTGCAAAAAATCTAATGTTATTGGCTAAAATCAATGTCTTGTCTGTTTGAGACAAGTTCTGCAATTGGTGTAATCTATAGTTATAGTTGTAGTTGTAGTTGTAGTTGTTTTTTGGTTGGAACAGAAATAAATGACAATGAAAATGGTGTTACCCAGTGCTAAATACCAACGCAGTTATCATCAATATATTGATGAATTAGCTGACGAAGAGCGCTATCCCTTTCCGCTAGATTTTGATCATCAAGATTTTGAATTACTCTTAAAAAAACTCGCAGACTTTGCCAACGGTATTAATATTCCAGCAGGTTATGTTGCCAGTGAAACTTACTGGCTGGTGGACGGTGCTGAATTGGTGGGTGTTGCCAATTTAAGGCTAAGTTTGAATGAGGTGATTACTTATTGTGGTGGTCATATCGGCATTGGTATTAAACCGAGCTATCGCGGTAAAGGCATTGGCAATTTGTTGATGAAAAAGGTTATCGAAGCAGCCAATAGCAGAGGCATTAAGCCGTTGCATATTCATTGTTATAAACACAATATCGCCTCTGCGAAGATGATCATGGCCAATGGTGGAGTGCTTGATTCTGAAATTATCGCTCCCACTTCCAATAGCGAGTCGGCTTCTAATGATGCAGATAGCATCACAGATAAAAATACTGACGAGGCACAAGTTAGGGCATTAACTCATACCATCGTCAGTCAGGAACGTATTCAGCGTTATATCGTTAGCTAATTAACGTGCTAGCTGCGCCATCGTTTGTTGTAGCTGCTCAAGTAGTTCAGCATTAACTATGCTAGCCGACTCAAGGTTATAATTATCGTAGAAACTCGGTACTGAAAGAGAGCCTTTAACATCAGCAGCAAAGTAAGGCGCTGAGTTTGTTGCTGCGGTTAATACAGATTTTGCACCGCCGGGTCCCGGTGAGGTTGCTAACAATACTGTTGGCTTGTTTTGAAAAACTTTTTGATCAATACGCGAAGTCCAATCAAATAAATTTTTGTAGGCCGCAGTATAAGAACCATTATGCTCAGCAAATGAAATAACTAATGCATCTGCTTGACCAATTTTATCAAAGAAGGCTTTAGCCAATGCAGGCTGACCCAGTTCTTTTTCTCTATCTTCACTAAATAAAGCAATTTCATAGTCGTTAATATCTAACAACTCTACTTCTGCTCCATCGACTAAACTAGCTGCATAGTTTGCTAACGTTTTATTAATTGATTTTCTGCTACTGCTGGCTGCAAATGCTAATATTTTCATGTTATTGCCCTTATTTTTGACTGGTATGTGTTTGCTTGGTACTAACTTATGTCGCTACTTTACGGACTTATTGAGGATTAATTAAGCCATTCATTGGATAATTATTGTTTCCATATGACTCTTAATTGATTACATATTAATAGACTTGCCCTTTATTGGAATGAATAAGCCCGTTATAGTGACATAAATGAATCAATACTTTGCTGGCTGCTATGGACCAAGATACAAAGCTTTTTGATGGTGTAGTGATATTCACACATGTTATTGAATTAGGGAGCTTCTCTTTAGCGGCTGAAAAGACCGGCCATTCGACTTCTTACGTCAGTAAAGAAGTGACTAAACTAGAGCTGCGCCTTAACACTCGGCTATTACATCGCACCACCCGTTCACTGAGTTTAACTGCTGAAGGTAAGCTTTTTTATCAGCAATGCCAGCAAATGGTCGCTGATGCACACGCGGCGATAAATATGATTGATAGCAGCTTGCTCATTCCTTCTGGCACCTTAAAAATTAGTTGCCCAGTGACATTTGGTCTGCAGTATTTACAGCCAATACTGTCATTGTTTATGCGAACGTATCCCGAGATTAAGTTGGATATTGATTTTAGTGATCGGCAGGTCGACTTAGTACAAGATGGTTATGATCTGGCGATTAGAGCAACGGGCCAATTAAGTGATTCAAGTTTAATCTGTAAGCGTATTAGCCAATTTCATGCGCATATTGTGGCAACGCCGCAATATCTTGCACAACATGGCACGCCGCAAACGCCGCAAGATTTGATGGGCCATCAATGCATTTGTTATAGCAATTTAAAGCAGCCAGATCGCTGGCAGTTTGAACATACAGATGGGCATACTGAAGTCGTTGATGTGACCCAAGTTATTGGCTGCAATAATGCCGATATGGAACTGGCAATGGTACTGGATCATCATGGTATTTGCCGCTTGCCGTCGTTCTATTTAACAGAGGCACTAGAGAAGCAGCAGTTAACGATTATATTGCAAGACTATATTCAACCTGAAATTGATATTTATGCGGTTTACCCTAGCCGAAAACACTTAACCCCTAAAGTGCGAAGCTTTATTGATTTACTGGTCGAGAAAATGCCTAAGACGACTAATTTGAACTAAATAAAAAGCTTGGGCTAAAGAACTAGCTAAGATTTTTTAGCAATAAAACCCGTTTTATCGGGCTTTATGAGGTTAAGGCTTTATTAACGCAGTGATAAAAACGCTTAAAAAAGGCTGCAATGTGCAGCCTTATTTTTTTGGGGGATTGCTACATATTCACACTGAAAACTACAGTACAAATGTCGCCACTAAGTCATTCAATGACTTAGCTTGCTTCTTCAAATCTTGTGCTTGTAATAACCCATTCGATGACGCAATACTAATTTCATCAGTGACGTCTTTAATCGCCACAGTATTCTGAGTTATTTCGCTAGTGACCTGGGTTTGTTCTTCTGCTGCCGTTGCAATTTGACTTGCCATGTCTGAAATCAGCGTGACTGCTTGGGTAATTTCTTCAATGGCTTTAGTCGCTTCATCAGCATCATTGACACTGTTAGACGCTAAAGATTGGCTGCTCTGCATTAAGGTAACTGCTTTAGACGTGGTTTGCTGCAGTGTATCGATGGTTTCGTAAATCTCACGTGCAGAGTCTTGAGTTCGATGAGAAAGCACTCTGACTTCATCGGCAACAACGGCAAAACCTCGGCCTTGATCGCCAGCGCGCGCAGCTTCAATTGCGGCGTTTAATGCCAATAAGTTTGTCTGTTCAGCAATACCTTGAATCGTCGAAAGAATACTCGAGATAGCTTGTGCATGACGGCTCAACTCACCAATCACATCAGTGGCTTGAGTAACTTCTTCAGCGAGTAAATTGATTGACTTACGGGTGTTATTTACCAAGCCCTGACCTTGTATGCTGCTATTACTTGATTGTTGAGCTGCTGTAGCGGTTTGCTCTGCGTTTGAGGCAATTTCATTGGTTGCACTGGCCATTTCTGTTACCGCGGTAGCCACCATGGTGACTTCTTGTTGCTGCACTTGTATTTCTTTTTCGGCTTGATGGGAGTTCAATAAACTTTGATCCGCTTCTTCATCTAATTTTTGGGCTACTTCGCGGATTTGATTAATTAATTGATGCTGGCTGTCTACGAATGAATTGAAATTTTCAGCGAGAGTGCCGACTTCATCCTGGGTGTCAATTTCAATGCGTTGAGTTAAATCGCCATTTCCATTAGCAATACGGCCTAGCGCTTGAGAAACTTTTGATAATGGTGCAAGTAAGGTGCTAATCATCCAAGAAATCGTCGCCATACTGATTAAAAGCACAATAGCAGCGATACCTAGTTGAGTTAGTAATAATGATGTCAAAGGTGCTTCAAGGGTTTCTTGATCGAGTATCAGTATAAGCTCCCAATCAGTATTAGGAATATCTTCTGCCCAAACCAGTTTATTTTTATCCTCAGGAGAAAAATGAATTGGCATTAATTCGTTGGAAGTGCGATTTTGCTTTAATAGGTTGTAATCGAGATCGGTATCTATGGTGCTGATGTGACCCATGGTTTTACTTGGGTCTTTGTAAGCGATTACGGTGCCATCTTTATGCATCATAATGGCAAAGCCATTTGAAGGCAGTTTCATCCGATTAACATCATTCACTAAGCCATCAATTGACAGGTCACCACCAATGACACCATTTTTAGTTTGTGCAGCGAGAGTGACCACCAGAATATTATAGGCAACATCGAGATATGGTTTGGTAAGAATGAGTTGCCTTTCTGTTGTTGCTTGTTGATACCAAGGTCGCTGGCGAGGGTCATAACCTGTGCGGTCAATACTTGGGTCTGAATCGATCATTTCACCAGAGTCTTTACCGAAATAAGTCAGCTCGAAACGACCTGATTGTTGTGCTTGTTGTAATGCATCTAAGGTATTGATATTCGCTTTATCACCTAAAGCACTAATGACGTCTTTTCTGGTCGCTAGCCATCCACTAATTCTTTCAGCTTGCTGAGTACTTAAGCGCTGAACTTGCTCAAGGTTAGACTGTAAAAGCATGCTTTTTTGATTGGAATAACTTAGCCAAGACAGTAGTGCGATTACTATCGATAAGGCGACCATTACAGGCACAAGGATTTTTTGCTTTAACGAATAAGATTTCATATTGACCATTGTTATAATTTAATGAGTAGAGCTAAGTACCGCTGAACGTTAATTAAAATGACACTTAATTAATTTGGCCGCGGATAATGACATGGTGCTGTATGTTCACCAAGCAAAATGACTAAAAATCGAGCAGGCTATACACCGATGCAACAACTGATATACGGTTTGGAAATGTTTGCATCAAAATAGATATAAATAGTTTTGTGTTATATAAATTATTTGCGAGTCACTTCGTTGCTCATAGCTCGATCACATAGTTAGATCACATAAAGCGGCCACAAAAGATCTTTACTGTAATCATAAGAGGATTAGATTTTTGGCCATTTAAACTTAAGGTTTTTACAGGGTTGATGATTGCTTATTTTTAAGGCGAGAGAAGCCAGAAGGCTAGGTTAAGAATAGAACCAAAGCTCACTTTATAGTGAGCTTCTTGTTGATGCTTGCTCATCTGCGCAGCATTCATCTTGTAAAAAGCTAATCACTGCTTGCAGCTTATCAAACTCAGCGACACAAAATAACGTACGACCTTCACGACGCTGCGAGATCAGTCCTGCAGAAGCTAAACTCGAAATATGATGAGACAAGGTTGAACCCGGTATCGACAAATCCTGTTGTAGGCTACCAACAGCAATGCCTTGGTATCCAGCTCGAACCACTTTATTGAAAATGGTTAATCGTGTTGGATGGCCTAATTCTTTCAAGGCCTTAGCAATAACTTCAATATCCATATTCACTCCTAAGGAAATTTATATTTCGATATTACTAGAAATATCTTGATCTCGCTAGTTTAATAATCTATATTTCGACTATTCTGGAAATGTAGAGGTGTAATTATGAAAGATTTCATCTTAGTTAATACAGATATGTTTAAAGAAACATTGAATATGTTTGTGTTCTTAGCGGTTGAATTAACCTTGTTGTTTTTGGCCATTAGCTATTTTGTGGGTGTGCTACAACAATTTATTCCGCCTGCCAAGATTCAACAAATTTTGAGTGGTAAAAACGGTAAAGGTTACATCATTGCCGCTTTTTTAGGGGCGATAACCCCGTTCTGCTCTTGTTCTACTATTCCTTTTTTAAAGGGACTGCTTAGAGCAAAGGCGGGTTTTGGCACCATGATGGTGTTCTTGTTTGCAAGCCCCTTACTCAATCCCATTATTATTGGTTTGTTCGTAGTGACTTTTGGGCTGCAAGTGACCTTATTTTATTTTGTCATTGCGATGGGCGTATCAGTTATTGCAGGTTATAGCCTTGAAAAATTAGGCTTTGAAAAATATGTCAAACCAGAAGCATACATGACAGCTGAAGTGAAAGGTGGATGCGGTAGTTCATGTAATGGTAAAGCGGCAAAGCCTCTCACTAAATGGGATAAAGTTTTCAGTAAAGCATTGTGGCACACCACTTGGTCTGACTTTAAAAAAGTATTGCCATATCTTATCGGTGGTATCGCTGTTGGCTCGTTAATATACGGATTTATGCCTACAGAGTTTGTTGCCAATGTTGCGAGTGAAGATAACTGGTTTGCTATTCCAATAGCGGCAGTGGTTGGTATTCCACTTTATATTCGTGCTGAAGCCGTGATCCCATTAAGTGCCGCTCTGGCAGCTAAAGGTATGGGCTTAGGTGCGGTAATGGCGTTAATTATTGGTAGTGCAGGCGCTAGCTTAACTGAGGTTATTTTACTTAAATCGATATTTAAAAATCAGATGATAGCCGCATTCTTAGTGGTGATTTTATCCATGGCAATGTTGGCAGGTTTTACTTATCAATGGATTTTTTAGCCGCGGGGAAATAGTCCAAGTACCAAGCTTGGGTTATTGCAGTTAAAGGGTAAATAAGTAAAAGGAGGCAACTTAAGATGCCTCCTTTTATTATGTTGTGCCGCTTATTTAGTTATATGCGCCGCTGGCATATTGAAGTTCATAGCTGTGGCTATAAATTTCTAGAATGTTTCCAAACGGATCTTCCATATAGATCATGCGGTAAGGTTTTTCACCAGGAAAATAGTAACGTGGTGCTTTCATACGCTTCTTACCACCTGCAGCCACAATTTTATCAGCTAACTCTTCAACGTTTGGATCTTGAACACAAAAATGGAAAATACCTGTTTTCCAATATTCAAAATTATCTTTAGGGTTTTCCTGATTTTTAAATTCAAATAACTCAATGCCGATGCGATCGCCAGTTGATAAATGCGCAATTCTGAACCGCTCCCAACCTGCACCAAAAACATCAGTGCACATCACACCAATTGGGCTATCGTCTTCAACAACTTCAGTCGGTTGCATAATCACATACCAGCCGAGCACTTCAGTATAAAATTTAACCGCTTTTTCTAGGTCTGGTACTGAAATACCAATATGAGAGAAAGTACGTGGGTAGGGAGTGTTGGTATTAAATCTTTCGACATCAACATCGTTCGCTTTATCTGCTGGTGCGCTAGTTGCGCCCATGACTGATGGCGCTGCAGATGCAGCAACAGCTGCGGCAACGCCCATTCCGACTGTTTTTAGCATACTTCTGCGACTTAAATTTAAATCGATACTTTCTTCATTTTTGCTCATGACTTATTCCTAATTAACCTGCCTAGATTTGATAAGCCTAGTCTATAGCCATGGGTATAGGATGAAAAATTATCAATAATTATTGTAATGATAAAAAAATTTGATAATTAATCTGGTTGAACAAAGATGACAAAGTTGGTTTGGTGATGATATTTATTATGAGCTTGCTTGTCTGTGATAGTAGTAAAAATTTAATGTGCTTCTCAAATGTGCCATTTCAGTCACGACATTAATCGATTAATTTTTTCGTCTTAACGGATTTTAATGATAAAAATCTTCCTATTGAGCCATAATCGGTCATTATCCCTGCTTACTTTGCTGTTCTATATTTAAGGACTTCCATGCTAACTCGTTCTGATGATTTAGACATTTTACTGACCGTGGTCGATACGGGTGGTTTTTCAGCTGCTGCTGAACTGTTGGGTATTCAAGTGGCGAGGGTGTCTCGTTCAGTCACTAAAATTGAGCAACAGCTTGGAGTCACGATTTTAAATCGCACTACCCGCAGAGTTGATGTGACAGATGAAGGGCGTCAATTCATTGAAGCTGTTCGCAATGGGTTGCAGCTGTTGCAACAAGCTGAGCATGATCTCATTTGCCGAGGTGATCTACCAAAAGGGCGATTAAGCGTTAATGCCGCAAGCCCATTTGTATTCCATCAATTGGTGCCACTGATGCACGAGTTTAGAACGGCCTATCCTGATATTGAGTTAGAGATCACCTCTAATGAAGGCTATGTTGATCTCCTTGAAAAGCATACCGATGTCGCTATTCGTATTGGTAAACTGTCTGACTCAACTATGCATGCTAGAGCATTAGGGAATAGTTTACTGTACCTAGTGGCTACACCTGAATATTTAGCCAAGCGCGGGATCCCCAAGCAAACCTGTGAGCTAAATTATCACGATTTAATTGGTTTTTCAGAGCCGAAAATTTTGAATAATTGGCCGCTAAAGGGCGGTTATGTAGCAGAACCTACAATGCGGTCCAGTAACGGTGAAACCTTACGTCAGTTAGTGCTAGCGGGTCATGGAATTGGCTGTTTGTCTGGCTTTATGGTGAATAAAGATCTCGCAGAAGGGCGTTTAGTGGCGGTTTTAGAATCTGAAAAATTGGTGAATACCGGTCGTGAGCAAATCAATGCGGTGTACTATAAATCATCATCGGTCGCACGGCGCATTTCAGCATTTATTGACTTTATTCAACCTAAACTCACGCTGTAATTGATGTTCTTACATCATCTTTTTATTTCGTACAAAGGCAGTTATTCATTATGAAACCAGTATTCGATTATTTGCGGTTAGTTCTTTTTGTCTCAGGCGTGCTGTTGGGGATACAAGTTCCGGCTTTTGTGGATCAATATGGCCAGCGTTTAGATGCACACACCACTGAAGCACAATTGAGTTTGTCTGAATTTCAGCGCGATGCTGACCGCTTTTTCGAGGGTGACATTAATCGGCTATTAGCGCATTACCAAGCAAGTCCTGATGTGGTGGTTAATGCTGGTGGTCAGAGCATTCAAGCGGTTTATGATCGCTATCAACTGCTTAATTCAGCATTAGTGCAGTTTAATCAAACCGCTTACAGTGGTTTTGAACAAGTGGCTTTTTCACCGTTAGAAGATATCCGTCAAGAAGTATGGCAGCAGTTTAGCCACACTATTATGTTGGATACTCGGGCTATTGTGATTGGCTTAGTATTAGGCTTCTTATTTTCTTTACTGTGTGAGTTGAGTTTAGTCGGTTGTGGAAAATGCTGTAAGCATGCTTATCGAGTCGTAAGGCCTATTTCATCTAAAACCAGCTAATTCGAGTAAGTCATCTAGATGAATGAACTCAATAATGAACTAGGTATTGAGCCAATTAATAATCTCATCCGTAATATCTTTTTAAGATACATATCACTAGACCGTTAAACAGAGTACCCACACATTTGCTCTGTGTTTGTCAGAGGTTTTTAGCGCTATGCTACAGCACAATAAATACATTAATAGGGGTTTTACATGATTGAACAAGGGCAAAAACTTCCAGCAGGTACTTTAGGTGAACTAAAGGAAAGTGGCATGGTCACTCACGAAGTCGGTGAATTATTTGCGGGTAAAAAAGTAGTATTGTTTGCTGTTCCTGGTGCGTTTACGCCTACGTGTTCAGAAGCACATTTGCCAGGTTTTGTGGTATTAGCAGATCAATTAAAGGCCAAAGGTGTTGACCTTATTGCCTGTCTTTCTGTGAACGATGCCTTTGTGATGAAAGCCTGGGGTCATGCGCAAAATGCCGATGAGCTGATGATGTTAGCCGATGGCGATGCAAGTTTTACTAAAGCTTTAGGTTTAGAAATGGATACTGCTGGTTTTGGCGGCGTTCGCTCACAACGTTATGCAATGATTGTCGATAATGGTGTAGTGACAACCTTAAATGTTGAAGCGCCAAAATCATTTGAAGTCAGTACAGCAGATGCGATTTTAGAAGCGTTATAAGCTTGTTGTAATCGATGCGTGTTTTAATCAAAGCGAAGGAAAGCCAGTGGTTACACTATATTGAGTGAAGCTCTGGCTTTTTATTTGGCATTTTTATTAAAATGGTTTTTTTAATTATTCGATCGTCGTTAAATAATTTTTAATGCGAAATATATTGATCTAAATCAAATGCGTGTTTAATATTATCTTAAAACATGCATTTTAAATACATATTAGAGGTTGTTTATGTTAGATCAACATACGATGGACGTTGTTAAAAGTACTATTCCCTTATTAGAATCAGCTGGCCCTGCGCTAACTACGCATTTTTATCAACGTATGTTTGAACATAATCCCGAGTTGAAAGATGTGTTTAACCTTGCACATCAGCATACAGGCGGACAACCGGTTGCATTATTTAATGCCGTTGCAGCCTATGCCAAAAATATTGATAACCTTGCCGTGCTTGGATCTGCAGTTGAGCGTATAGCCCACAAACATACCGGTTTTTTAATTAAACCTGAGCAATACGCCATTGTTGGTGGTCACCTATTAGCAACCCTAGAAGAGTTAGGTGGCGATGCCGTTACTGAAGAAGTCTTAACGGCTTGGGGTAAAGCTTATGGTTTCCTTGCTGATATTTTTATCAACCGTGAAGCACAGCTTTATCAGCAAACCGCAGCAGCTAAAGGTGGCTGGGAAAATACCCGACGCTTTATTATTAAGGCTAAAACTCAAGAGTCATCATTGATTACCTCGTTCTTGCTAGCGCCTGAAGATGGTAAAGAAGTGATCGACTTTATTCCAGGTCAATACTTGAGTGTGTCGCTTGACCATGATGAATTGGAGTTTAAGGAAGTGCGCCAATATTCGCTTTCTGATGCACCAAATCAACATACTTATCGCATCAGTGTTAAGCGTGAAGAGGGTGGCAAGGTGTCAAACCTATTACATGGCCATTATCAGCAAGGTGATGTTATTGATGTGGTTGCGCCTGCTGGCGACTTTACGCTAATTGAAGATGCGGCTAACCCAGTGGTATTGATCTCTGCAGGTGTTGGGCTTACACCAATGAAAAGCATGCTGAATCAACTTATTGCTCAAAAAAATGGCAATAATATTACTTGGGTACATGCTTGCGAAAATGGGACTGTTCATGGCTTTAAAGAGGCCGTTAAAGCTAAAAAATTAAGCCATGATAAGTTACAAAGCTACGTTTGGTATCGAGAACCAACCGCGCAAGATTTACCTGCTGAAGATTTCGATTTCATCGGGACTGTGGAATTAAGTAAAATTGCTGACAGCATAGTACCCAATGCACATTATTACTTCTGTGGCCCGATAGGCTTTATGTCGGTAATTAAGCAGCAGTTACTGGCATTGAATGTACCAGAATCACAACTTCACTATGAAGTATTTGGACCGCATTCAGATTTATAATTCCTGCTTTTAAAGCGAAAACTATAAAATAAAAAGCGACTCAACTATATACTCTATAGCGGTCGCTTTTTTGTTGTGGTTTGAAGCTCATGCATTACTTTTCCATCGGTAACCATACCTGAGCGTGGAGGCCACCTTCTTCACGATTTTTAAGCTCGATTTTGCCGTGATGCCTATCGATAATACGCTTTACGATAGCTAAGCCTAAACCTGAGCCTACTGAGCCTCGAGCGCTATCGCCTTGGGTAAATGGCTGAAATAGCTTTTCAATCTCTGCTTCGTTAATTCCTGGGCCGTTATCTTCGATAATAAAACTGACACCTTTAGCCGTTTGATATGAGCTGATTTTTATCAAGCCGTTACCATAGCGAAAACCATTTTCGACTAAATTACTCAATACGCGTTTAATCGCCACGCTTTGAAAAGGCACTAAAGGACAATCTTGTAAATTGAGTTCAATTTTGCCTTCTCGGTGCATTTCCTGTTGGTTAATTTCCTGGATTAAGCGGTTGATATCATTTGGCTCTCTGGCACTTTCTTGGTCGTGACGAACATAGGCAATAAACTGATTAATGATGTCATCCATGTCTTCAATATCGGTGACTATGCCATCTTTAAGATACTGATCTTCATCCACCATCATTTCAGAGGCTAAGCGAATTCGTGTTAGTGGCGTGCGTAAATCGTGGGATATGCCGGCCATCAGTAAGGCTCTATCTTGTTCAAGCTGCTTCATACTGTGAGACATTTGATTAAAAGCGTGCGTTACTTCGACGATTTCAGATGATCCGCTTAAGGGTAATGGCTCTGGGAATTCGCCTTTAGATACAGAGAACGCAGCGCGTTGTAAGCGTTTAAGTGGCTTATTCAGACGTCTTGCAAATAACCATCCGCCAGCGACACTTAAGGCGCCAATGACCAATAAATAAAGGGTAAGTGGCGATAAATCGTTTTCGTTTAAGCCAGTTAATGGCACTTTAATCCACACAGATGTGGCTTGAGGAGGCCGGATCCAAACCTCTAGCTGAGAACCTTGTGAAAAGCGCACTTCAGCTTCCCCGCCAAGGTACTCTGACATCTGTTTAGATAAGAAACCGTAGTATGTCGCTGAATCTAAACCCGCCTCAATTGCGCCTTGTTGGTTGTAGATTTTCATATCATCATGGCGCACTTTTGCATTGAGTGCATCGACAATAGTGAGATGTTCACGGCTGACTTCAACTCCGTCAATGAACAATAAATTAATTTGCCGAGCAATCAGCTGGTTAATTTGCTCATAACTGGGTTTGATGAAGTAAATGGTCACCGATAGGTAAGACACCAACTGATTAATCAGTAGCAAGCTACCAATTAACAGCACGGTTTGACTGAATGAATTGCGTGGCAGTATTCGCTGCCACCATTTCAGTGTGATGGCTTTGGGCTGGCTAACGGCTTTGGTCTGGCTGATAGGGAATTAACCTCGAGCTGTGCCGTCGGGCACAAAAACATAACCTAAACCCCAAACTGTTTGGATATAACGAGGATTGGCGGCATCGACTTCGATTAGGCGACGTAAACGTGAAACCTGTACGTCAATAGAGCGTTCAAGGGCTGAATAGTCACGGCCACGGGCTAAGTTCATCAACTTGTCACGTGATAACGGTTCTCTTGGATGCGATACCAATACTTTTAATACCGCAAACTCACCTGAAGTCAGAGCGATACTCTTGTCTTCATGGAACATTTCACGGGTTGCTAGATTCAGTGAAAACTCACCAAAACTGACCATTTCTTCTTGCTGTGCTGGTGCTCCTGGTACTTCGGGAGTTTGACGACGCATCACTGCTTTAATACGTGCTAACAACTCACGAGGATTAAAGGGCTTTGGTAAGTAATCATCAGCACCAAGTTCTAGACCGATGATACGGTCAACTTCATCACCTTTAGCGGTCAGCATCACGATAGGGATTGGGTTTTCTTGTTGGCGTAAACGTCGACAAATTGATAATCCATCTTCACCCGGCAGCATTAAATCTAACACTAATAAATGGAAGTTCTCGCGTTCTAACAAACGATCCATCTGTTCTGCATTTGCGGCACTACGCACTTGATAGCCTTGCTCGAGGAGGTAGCGTTCCAGTAATGCTCTGAGTCGCATGTCATCATCGACAACGAGAATTTTAGATGTTTCCTGACCCATGAGATATCCTTTTGGCTAAACTTTGGCGTTAAATACAGTTATTAAGCTAAATATAGCGACTTTATGAGAGTGCAAACAAGAGGCGAGTGAGTTGTTTGCGAATCGATTAGGGTAATATTAACAATATTGAAGGTTAAGTCTATGAAATAGATTGAATTTAATGCTTTAAGTTTAACAAAGAGAAATTGTAACCAAATCAGTTCTTACGCATTAATTTGGAAAACTCATCAATAATGCCATTGTCATCATTATCCAGTAAGAAGATGAGTTGATCATCGTTGAGTTTTATTTTTAATGCGGCATGAGAAATTTCACTGAAGCGACTAAAACCTGTTTGTTCGTTATCATCGTATTCGGCCTGAAAAAAGACTTCTCCTGAATCTGTTTGGTGTTGATATTGCCCCCATTCCATTCCTGTCAGGTTTTCATCACTATCAAAGTTGATTTGCAGTTGCACGTATAAACCATTTTCGAGCATTAAAACGGCATATAAATCATCACGGTCATCGTTGTACCAATAGCCTTCTATTTGTTGCGACGGTAGCTGAGTATATTCAATAATCTTGTCGATAGAATAATCTGAAGAGGTGTCGATATTGAGCTGTAAACTATGATCACTGCCGTTGAGATAAACATCACTGTTATTAAGCTTAGCTAATAGGGTAATAAACCCTTTAGCGGGGTTATTACTGAAAGTGGGATTAAAGCTAATTAGTAGGGGTAAATCAGCTAGGGTGTTGGTTTGTTTAAGCGTGTAGCTACCCCACTCTGCAAAGCTATTTTCAGGAATCTGTAAATCTATGCCAAGCTGCAGATAAGTTTGATCTTGGTTTATTTGTAATAATTCTATATAGCCAGCATGCTGATTTATCCAATTACCAATAATGTCCATTGACGCTTGATTATGGTTTATTAGCTCAGGATTATTGTGCATCGGGACTGAAGCTAAGGGCTCTGAATATCGCTGTTCTGTATTTAATGACTCTGAACTTAGCGGCTCAGTATTTAGTAACTCTGTATTTAATGACTCTGAACTTAGCGGCTCTGTATTTAGTAACTCTGTATTTAGGAGATTTGAACTTAGGGATTCTGTATTTAGGAGGTTTGAACTTAGCAGCTTTGAGTTTAGTAAATTTGAATTTATGTTTCTAGGATTATGGGGCACTTGCTTGATTGGGGCTTGGCTAATGGCCAAGACCTGAAAACTTAATATGAGTACAGCAATGGCCAACAAAAATTTACGAAACATAAAAGTCCTTTTTATGTTATTTACCAAAGCCTATTTTATTCGTTAAGGCAGAGTAAGCACAAATCAGATACTAAGTTTAGTAAAGTCACTCGATAGGGCAAGTTTTGCAGTGTTAAATTGCCCCAAAGATGGAGCTAAGCGGGATTATGTTCCATTGTGGTGCAAATAGAGAACATTTTGTTAGTTATAAAGCTGTGTAAGATATTTTGTTGATGTACCAATCTTGCGGCCCATCAGGAGTTGGGACAACAGCATCGTCATCGACTTCTTTTTTCAGCAAAGCACGCGCCATCGGCGAGTCGATAGAAATATAACCCTTAGCACCGCCATAAATTTCATCTGGGCCGACAATACGAAACTGCAGTACATCACCGTCATCATTTTCAATTTCTACCCAAGCCCCAAAGAAAACCTTGCCGTCTTGTTCCGGCGAATAGTCAATGACTTTCAAGCTTTCGATACGTTTTCGCAAAAAACGCACTCGGCCATCAATTTGACGTAATAAACGCTTATTTTCTTTGTAATCAGCATTTTCTGAGCGATCGCCAAGACTCGCAGCCCAAGCGACTTTTTTGGTGATCTCTGGGCGATATTCACGCCATAAATAGTTCAGCTCAGTTTTGAGTTTGTTGATCCCTTCTGGGGTGATGAGGTTGGTTTTCACGAATTGTCTCTACGTAGTACTGCCTAGGAGTGAAATTACCTAAAATGGGGGCGGTTGTCGATGGTTTTAAATTTAAGCGTAACGGTAATGATGCCGGTAGTTATGAGACTGACAGATATCACTAGCCCATATTGCGCGTTTGGCTGCGACGTTGAGCGCGAAGGTGGCCTAGCTTTTTCATCGCATCAATGACTTGTTGGCTTTGATTTAACATTTTAATGTCAGTGACGGTGAGCTGCTGGTATTGCTTAGCGTAATATTCAGCTAATTGCAGGATTAAGGCTTCAGCTTGAGTAAGATTATTTTTACTAATCTCTTTAACAAATAACAGTAAAAAACCGTCAAAAAGAGCGCCAAAAACATCTTCTGTCGTGAGTTCTGTTTCGGTGTTTAGACGCTTTTCATCATTCACTAATGCTGCAGTGAGGTTAGCGGTAGTTATAGCCGTGGTTGCACCGACAAATAAGCTGTTCACATAGGCATCTAGCTGCCAAAAAGATACCAATTGATGAGACCATTTGGCCTTATCCCATTGTGCACCGACTGCATGTATAACTGACATAGTGAGTTCCTGAAGCTGGAGTGTTAGCAAGTCTTAATAAGCCACAGCAAGGTGAAGATTTAGCGACCTACTTATGACTTATTTATGACTGATTAAGTGCTATCTAAATAATTTACGTGGCATTGGTATCACGTTAAATGCGTCAGTTAGCTCGGCTAAATAATCACTGGCAAGTAATGAAACTCCGCGATAAAAATCAGTTTCAGCATGTTCTAGCGCAATGTCGAGACAACGTCCGGCCCACGGCAATAAGTGCTGTTGTAGTAGCACTTGAATAAATTGCTTCAAGCTTTGGCTATCACTGTCTTCATCATTATCAGCGTTAATTAAACGCTCAAAACTCGAATCTAATACAGCAAAGAAAAGCCCTAAGTGATCGACAGGTTGTGGCATATCAAGGCTAAAGTTAACCCCGTGCTGTTTATAAAAATCGATAAGGGCGATGGTTGATGCATCGAAATGCACTTGAGCTTCACCTAAATAGGCTGACCCTTGTGGTATCGCAATCGGTTCACCTGGACCATAGAATAGCTGACCATAATCGACTTTAAGGTCGTTCATCTGTTCAACATTCCATTGTCCAAGGTAGTTATTTAGCGCATCACGTCCCTGTTGATTAGCGGTTGTTTGTTTAAATTTTGGCCAAGTAGCCGCTACCGCGTTTTCCTTGAACCCTTCAACGAGTTCTGTCTCTGGATAGAGGCAAAAAACATTATGCAGAATACGTGCGATTGCTTGGTATTCAGCGAGTTTATCTAGCGATATTTGTTCAACAGTTTGTGAGTTGCTCATTATACTTTCCTCAAAAAGGGTAGTGGTTATGACTAACCACTACCAAATCTGATTAGACTTCAGAAGGGTTTAATATCTTACCCGCACCAGCGCCAGCAGGTTGACCATTGCGATTTGCTTTAATGATCAAGTTTGGCGTTGTGATAGATGGATTAGGGAGTGGTGCAATATGCCCATCACCCGCGCCATATTTAGCTTGGATATTTTCTACTGTATCAAAATCTAGTGCACGCATTGGGCATGATTCAACACAGACAGGTTTACGTCCTACAGCGAGTCTATCGTAACAACCATCACATTTAGTCATGACCTTACGTTCTTGGTCAAGTTGTGGTGCATCGTATGGACAAGCTCTTGAGCAGCTTTCACATGCAATACATAAATCTTCAGCAACATGGACTAAACCGTCTTCACGACGCTTATGCATCGCACCTGTTGGACAAGCTTTAACACATACAGGTTCGCTACAGTGGTTACAACCGATAGACATATAATAAGCAAATACGTCTTGCTCAAAAGTCCCTGTTGCAGGGTCAACATTCCAAGACCCACCGCCGTACTCATAAACACGACGCCAGTTAACACCGGTTAAGCTAGGCACGCCGTTTTCAACGGGCTTAGTTGCGTTGCGAATTTCATCACCTTGTCTATCTTTACAAGAGATGTGGCAGGCTTTACAGCCAGTGCATTTAGTCGTATCGACATAAAAACAATATTGAATTGAATCGCTCATAGTGGCGCTCCCTTATAAAACTTTACGAAGTTGAACACGGTTAGTGTGTTGTGGATTACCTTTAGCCACTGGGCTAGGCATGTAACGGGTCAGCGAGTTAATCGCGCCGCCAATATCCACAACTTTGCCTGATAAGCCAGTACGACCATTTGGATCAGGTTTGAACCAAGCGCCTTGACCTAAAGCAACAACACCCGGTAATACGCGAGGTGTTACACGGACAACCACTTCAATAGAACCACGTTCGTTATACATTTCGACAGTGTCACCAGAGGCTACGCCGTACTGCTGAGCATCAATCGCGTTCATCCATACAGCATCTTCTACAGCTTCACGTAACCAAGGTACGTTGTGGTAGCTAGAGTGAGTACGACCCTTAGTGTGATAACCAGCGAGTTGTAACGGGTAATCTTCTTTAGTGTCTTCATCTTCATAGCCATCCCACGTCACTGTGTACTGTGGAATTGCAGTGATGGTGTCGCCTTTAGCTTTGTTTTGTTCCCAGTTTGCTGAGCGCCAAGCTAACTCTGCAGAATGGATTTCAATTTTTCCTGATGGTGTACCAAGAGCTTCTCCGCCATTCACAAATCCTTGTAATGCCACGTTGCGGTTTTCCATGTTCTTACGGAAGAAACCAATTTCTTGTGCTTCTTTATAAGTTGATGGGAAAGCAGGTGTCACACCTAAGTTTTTGCTGTTTTCGCGAGTTTGTTGGTATAACTCTTCAAGCCACTCATCTTCCGTTTTACCTTCAGTGAATGCCGCGCCTACGCCCATAGCTTCAGCAATCATTGCAGATACTTGGTACATTGACTTACAGTCCCAGATTGGATCCACAGCCGCTTTCATCGCAGTGATATAACCCATAGCGCCTGAAGCGTATGAATCATCAACAAGGTCGTTAGACTCTAACCAAGACGTATCAGGAATGATGATATCGGCGAACTTAGCGCCAGGTGTCATCCAGCAATCACACGATACTATCAGTTCAACGCCGCTTTCATCTTTTAAGATTTCTGCAGTGCCGTTGATGTCAGCATGTTGGTTTAGTAGCGAGCTATCAGATGCCGAAATGATCACTTTGATGTTAGTGCCTAGTGGCGTATCTAAGTCATCAGTTCCAGTGATTCCGTGACTACGTGCTGTCATGGTTTCGCCGTTGTGAATGGCTTCTGACCAAGTAAAGAAAGAGATTTTTTCTTTTACAGGGTTTGAGCCAGTAGGGATTGAACCACGGTACATGTTAGTCATGTTTGGTAGCTCACCATTTGATGAACCTTCGCGGCCTAACTTACCTGCTAGTACGCCCAACATGTATATGGCACGAACCGTTTGCTCGCCGTTTGCTTGACGGTTAACACCCGCACCAGCAATGATGTAAGGCTTTTCTGATGCCATTAAATCGTCAGCAACTTGCTTGATATTGGCTTCTGAGATACCAGTGATTTTCGCAGCCCATTCAGGCGTACGAGGTGCACGGTCACTAAATGCGCCTAAGCCCATAATGTAGTCGTAGTAGTTTTCTTCAGACTTCATTGCTGCAGCGTATTCGATTTTTTTCGCGTCGCCACTGGCTGCAAATTCTACTTTTTGCGCTTCGATAGAAGCTGCGTCATAACCCACGCTGTGTTTATTGATAAAGTCGATAGAGTTAGCGTCAACCCAACCAGAACTGATCATCAAGTAAGCAATTGCTTCAGCTAAGGCTGCATCAGTACCTGGACGAATAGGTAACCAAGAAGACTCTTTACCTGTCATTGAATCAGTGTAGCGAGGATCAATCATGGTCACTTTAAGGCCGTTAGCGCGTTGCAATGCCTGTAAGTAATCATAACCTTCACCAGAACCCGATTGACGGATTTCACTTGGGTTGTACGCAAAACCTAATAGAAAGTCACTGCTTTCAAGCGTTACAGTGGCAGAACCTGAAGTGCTGCCAGTACCAAAGGTATGCTTAGCCGCTTCAGTTTGTTGTGCCCAAGAGTAGTTACCGAAGTATTGTAAACAACCGCCAACTAAGTTGAATAAACGGTTGAAGTTAGCATTTGATGCGAAGCCGTAGTAAGCACCTGAACCATAACTTCTGAAGATGGCTTTGTTGCCATGTTCTGCAATAACTGAAGTCAGTTTGCCACCGATTGTGCTAGCCGCTTCTTCCCAAGTGATTGGCACAAATTTGCCTTCACCACGCTCACCAACACGTTTCATTGGCGACTTTAAACGGTCATACGCATAAGTGCGTTGACGTAAAGAACGACCACGGGCACAAGCACGAACTTGATGTAAACCGTAAACGTCTTCTACTTCATGGTCAGTTTCGACACGGGTAATCATCCCATCTCGACTGAAAACTTTAACTGGGCAATTTGAGCCACAGTTAACTAAACATGCTGACCAAGTCACTGCTTCATCGACAGGCGGTTGTGGCGGGATTGGCTCTGCATCTTTCGAACTGCTATTACAGCCGGTTACTGTTGCAGCGCAACCCATAGCCGCACTCATCTTCAAGAAACTTCTGCGTTCCATTATTGTGTCCTCTTACTAAAATATATTCAGCGCGTTGGTAAACGACTACAGCAGATAGCTGAAATTCAGCATGATCTGATGGGCGTTATAGTTGTGATTTAGTTCGCCTAAAGTGACCATGCCTGGTACTTCATCTGGCGATATTTGTGCATCATCGGTGTCGTAATAGCGTTCGTAGCTATAAGTTAGCTTCAGTGCCATTTGCTCATTTAAGGCGTAGTTGGCATACAAGCTAGCGGTATGGTTATAGGAATAGTAATCGCCGTAGGGATTGGTTCCTGTGCTGGTAACGTAAGTGTCACTGCTTGAGTTGCTGAATAGGTAATCAGCGCCTAAAGTCAGTTTGTCTTCCATTAACCCGCCATAACTTACGCCAGCACCCATGTTGATGAATTTGTCTTCAATGTCTGCGTACCAATCAGGATCGCTATAACTTTGACTGCCTGCTTGAGCAGAGTTAATCCACTGTTGGCCAGCAAAACCATAGGCTGATAATTGGTTGGTGATTTGTAGATTAACGTTAACGTCGTAGCCGTAATCTTCTGACTCAGTTAAGCCGATGACAGTGTCGTCGTAGTCATCTTTTGCATAACGACCAGTGAAATCGATACTTAGCCAATCAAGTGGGGTGTGATTAACGCGAAGTTCAACATCATTGCGTTTTCTATCTGCAAGATAGTATTTGCGCATTAAGCTGTTTTCTTCTGATGACGTTAACTCGGTCGCTTCATACTCAGAACCACCACGGTTGCTGTGGCTGGTTTTGATATCAATAACAAAGTTATCAACGGCCCGGATGCTGAATTTAGCCCATAAGCTATCTTCATTCGTTTCTTCACGTTCGCTGTGAGTACGTTCAACGTCTTTGCGATCATATCCACCTTGAAGGCGATAGCCGCTAGCAATGCGGTAGCTTGCGTTTACTTTGAATGTTGAGCGTTCAATGTCAGTGGCGACGTTTTCTTTAAATGTGCCATTAAGACTGTTGAAGCTGTACTGCTGGAATTCAAGTACTGAACTGTTATTTTCGCGATTGCTGTAATCATAGCTACCGCCTAAACGGAAACGATTGGTCAGCATTGATGTCACTCTAAAACTGGCATCAGTGGTATCAATTTCGCCATCCCAGTTTTGAACAGGATTACCAGACATTTGAATCAAGTCATCATCTTGAATCATGCGACCAACAATAAAGCGGCCTGACATAACGGTGCGATCAAGCTGGTATTGACCAGATAAAGAAACTTGATGCGCCTCATTATCTGGCGTCGCAGCATATAAGTCGTATGAGTACGGTAGGCTAAGATCGTTAACGTTATTTTTGTATTGGCTACCAAAATAACTCAGCTCTGTTAACCATTTTTCACCCGTTAATGCAGCACCTGCTGTAAATGAATCAGTCGTTGAGTCGACCACTAAGCCGATATTAACCGGATTTGGGGTAACAATACTGCTGCTCTTATATCCGGTTTTATCTTCGGTTTCGTAGCGTAGATAAGCTTGATAGCCGTCTTGCTTAACTTTGGCGCCTAAACCCATTTTTTCACGTTGTTGAGATAGCTCGAACGTGTAAGGTTCATCACTTGGCACCATCATGCCGTCGTCATAGTAAAGCTGACTTTGAGCATCACCAGACTGGTATGTAGTGAGTAATTGGTAATCAGCATCAACAGAGAATAAACCTGTTTTGCCAACGCTAACGTTGGCAGAGCTGTTTTCAAAACCAAGTTGATTGGCTTGAATACTGGCTTGATAACCATCATCGCCCTGATATTGAACATCACCGCTGACATTAGTCACAAAACCGTCTTGGTCAGTACCAAAGGTATTTGCTGCATGGACATCGTCACTGTCGATGTAACCCGCTGCAACACTTACGCTACCGCTATAGCCAGTGTTTGCTTCACAGCGCTGACATTGATATTTCTGTTGGTCTATATTGGCCGTATTAGCATTACCAACAGCAAAGTTAGCTGCCAATGCGGGTGCTGATGCAACCAGTAATGAGGCGGTAATAATATTAAGTTTAAAATTCAGTTTATAACTCATGGTGTCGCTCCTCATTTAGCGTTGCAGCAAGCTGCCGGCAGGATGGTTAGAACCATGGATTTGACTGTGGCAATTTAAACAACTCTTACCGCCGCCAAATGCATCCATACCGGGTTGCGGTACAACTCGACTTGCGTGACCATCATCGGCATGACATTGCTGACACAGTTGCGGTGCACGGTTGTTGAGCATGCCTTCATTTACACTGCCGTGTGGGTTATGGCAGGTCACACAGTTTTCAGTAACGGGGGCGTGTTCCCATAGCACTGGGCCACGTTTCTCTGCATGACAGCTATAACAAGTGTCATTAATAGAAGGCTTGTTTAAGGCACTTTCTGTCATCGAACCATGAGGAGAGTGACAATCAATACATGTCATCTGATCCCATTTCATTGGGTGAGCTGAGCGCTTGTTCATATCCGCTTTTTCACGGGTATGACAGCTAGTACAGGTATCGTTAACGGTTAACTTGTCTAAGGCAGGGTCTTTCTCGGCATGAATGTTATGACAATCAGCACAAGCAATTTCTTCAAGGTTATGAGTGCTGCTATGCCAGGCCATTTGTTGTGGGTCATTATGACAACCCTGACATACGGTGTTCTGCGCTTGAGTTGATAGCTTGCTGTCCTGACCAAATTGAATCATTGGCTCTTTGCCGCCACGGTTATGATTACCTTGTGGGCCATGACACGCTTCACACTGCAAACCAGCCATTGGCGAACTGCTGCTATTGAGGTCGCCATGGGTACCTTTAAAGATATCCATGACTTTCTCGCTTTTACGATGACACATTAGACAGCTGTCTGCCCCTTTAGGGGAGTACTTTCCTTCAGTGAACTTTTCAACTAATTGTTGCTCTAATTGTTCACCTGAAATGTCATCCCATGGTGCTGAAACAGCACTAAATGAACATAAACATATGGTTATGCTCATATAGGTTATGAAGTTTCGATAGCAGTTCATCAAGTTACCTGACCTTATTAAATCGAATGTTAAAAATTGCACTAATCAATAAGGGGTAGTTTAGAGCTTTAGCTATGTCTAATCGATAAAATTGAATTATCAGAAAACGACAAATGTGATCCAGATCTGCACGTTAGGTAACAAAAGTAATTAAAATACAGCCTCTTTTAAATTGAGTGACAATTAGTTAATTTTATATGATCAAATATAAATGCAGACCGGCTGTGCATACAAAAATCGTATGTGAATATTGTGAATTAATTAATTTTCCCTTGCCGGATGAATACCATCATTATAAATATCTTTCAGATACAGATTTGATTGGTTTTAATACTATTACTAATTTATTACGTTTCATTGAAAAACATTGTGATAATAAATATTTCTTTATTGATCTATTAAAATATTTTAATCAGCGAATAATGGCATTCACCCAAATTGACCTGTCGAGTGAAATAAGTGATGCTCAAAAATTGCTTGCATTTACCCAATTTTATAATGAGGTTTCAGACTTAAATTGGAGTAATGTAGAAACGGATGACTCGATTGGTTTAGTCGCTACTCGTGCACCACAAGCCATTGCTTCACAATATGACGATCTGTTTATTTATAGTTGTTTAACCAATATCTTAAGTTATTCTTCAAAAGAAAAATCTAATATAATTATAGAGTTACCTTTCGAGCGGGCATTTTATGGTGTCAATGTTGATTTGTTTGATAAGGTTACTTTTAATTGCCAATCTATGTCGGTTATCGTCCCTAAAGATGAACGAGACTTTGGCTCACTATCTATGATAACCGAGCTTTCATTTTCGAGTGTCGATCGTATAAAAGCCGCAGCAAATAGTATTCAACCTTCTCAATTATGTTTATCAAACTTGGCCAATGCCATTGGCGTGTCGGAACGTGGTTTACAACGAGAACTTAAAATTAATAATCACTGTGCTAAGGATATGATTAATAAGACGAGAATGAATTCTATTATTTCTATTTTAAATAAAAATAATGGCAATATTAAAAAATCAGCTTATGAAAGTGGTTTTAAAGACTTACCAAGTTTTAGTCGATACTTTTCTAAATCAGCGGGTCACACTCCATCTCAATATGTTAAAAAACATATTTATAACAATGTACAACTTTAGTTTTAAATAATAAATGCAAATGATAATAGTTATTAAATAGATGTATTTTGATCAAATTAATTCAATTAAAATTCATTAACTTACAATTCCGACTAATTAATCGAATATCATACCAGTATTAAAATTCTGCAATTTATCGCATTTATTGTCGATAATATCCTTAAAAAACATCGATTGTTAATAACCGTTTCAGGCTGTTTATGCTATCTTTGGCCTCATTTGTTATTCAAAGCCAAATAGACCTTTTATGCCAAGTATTGCTCAAATAATCGCTCAGGAACTGAATGTTCGTGAGCAACAAGTCTCAGCAACGATTAATCTGCTTGATGATGGTTCTACCGTTCCCTTTGTTGCCCGCTACCGTAAAGAAGCAACTGGCGGATTAGATGATGCGCAACTGCGTACCTTATATAGCCGCTTAGGTTATTTACGCGAGTTAGCAGAGCGTAGACAAGTGATTCTTTCTAGCATTGATACTCAAGGCAAATTAACGCCAGCATTACAGCAAGCTATTAATGCAGCAGACAGTAAAACCCGTCTAGAAGATTTATACCTTCCTTATAAACCTAAACGTCGCACTAAAGGTCAAATTGCAATTGAAGCAGGCTTGCTACCATTGGCTGACTTTTTATTGGCTAATCGCAGCATTAATCTTGATGACAAAGCGGCTGAGTTTATTAATGCAGAAGCCGGCTTTGGTGATGTTAAAGCAGTATTAGATGGTGCACGCTTTATCTTGATGGAACGCTTTGCTGAAAATGCTGACTTACTGCAGAAGGTTCGTAAACATTTGAGCCAACAAGCTGTGCTTGAAAGTCGAATGGTTAAAGGTAAAGAGAAAGAAGGTGCAAAATTCAGAGATTACTTTGAGCACACAGAAGCCATTACTAAAGTGCCTTCGCATCGAGCTCTGGCAATGCTTCGCGGCCGCAATGAAGGCGCACTTAGCTTATCAATGAATGCCGATCCGAAAGCTGAAGTCGCTCAAAGCAGTTATTGTGTGGTGATTATTGCAGATCATTTTAATTTGAAGTTTTCAGATTCGACAGTCGATCAGTGGCTTAAAACGGTTGTGACTGCAGCTTGGCGCATTAAAATTGCCCTGCAGATGGAAACTGAATTCATTAGCCAAATGCGTGAACGTGCTGAAGTTGAAGCCATAAACGTGTTTGCTCGTAATCTTGGTGATTTACTTATGGCAGCCCCTGCGGGTCCTAAAGCCACCATGGGCTTAGATCCTGGACTGCGTACTGGCGTTAAAGTCGCGATTGTCGATAACACCGGTAAGTTTGTCGCTCATACCACTATTTTCCCCCATGCGCCGCAAAACGTCTGGGACAAATCAATTCGCACCTTAGCTAACCTGGTTAAGATGCATAAAGTCGACATCATCGCGATTGGTAATGGCACTGCTTCACGTGAGACCGATAAATTGGCCGCTGAAGTGATGAGCTTTATGAAAGAGACTCACCCAAGTTTGACTAAAGTCATGGTCAGCGAAGCGGGTGCATCGGTTTATTCAGCTTCTGAGTTAGCTTCTGATGAGTTCCCAAATCTTGATGTCTCTATTCGCGGTGCTGTGTCAATTGCGCGCCGACTGCAAGACCCATTAGCTGAGTTAGTTAAAATTGAGCCAAAATCCATTGGTGTCGGGCAATATCAGCATGATGTTAGCCAAAGCCAACTATCAAGTTCACTTGAAGCGGTGGTTGAAGATTGTGTAAATGGCGTGGGCGTTGATTTGAATATGGCTTCAGCGCCATTGCTTGCTCAAGTGGCTGGTTTGAATAAAACCTTAGCTAAAAACGTGGTTAATTACCGCGATGAAAACGGCAAGTTCGAAACCCGTAAACAATTATTGAAAGTGGCACGTTTAGGGCCAAAAGCCTTTGAACAAGCAGCGGGTTTCTTACGTATTAGCCAAGCTAAAAATCCATTAGACAGTTCATCTGTGCATCCAGAAGCGTACAAATTGGTTGAATCTATCGCTGCTGCGAAAAAACAAACCGTTGCTAGCTTAATTGGTAACAGCGAGTTATTGGCACAGTTAGATGCTGCTGAGTTTGTCACCGATGAGTTTGGCTTACCAACCATAACAGACATCCTTGCAGAACTTGATAAACCTGGACGTGATCCACGTGGTGAATTTAAAACCGCCAGTTTTAAAGACGGGGTTGAAGCGCTTAACGATCTTAAGCTTGAGATGATCCTTGAAGGTGTAGTAACCAATGTGACTAACTTTGGCGCTTTTGTTGATGTAGGCGTACATCAAGATGGTTTAGTACATATTTCTTCATTGACGGACAAGTTTGTGAGCGACCCACACACCATAGTAAAAGCCGGTGATGTGGTTAAAGTCAAAGTAATGGATGTTGATGTTGAGCGTCGCCGAATTGCTTTAAGCATGCGTTTGGATGAACCATTACAAACGGATAAGACAGCTAACAGAAGCAGTTCAAACAAGCCTGGTCAAAACACTCCGGCGCACCAAAAGCCGGCTCATAAGGCTGGTGGCCAGAAGCAGGCTGCACGTAAACAGAATAAAGCCCCTGAGAATGCGGCAATGGGTAATGCGTTTGCTGATGCTTTTGCTAAGCTGAAAAAATAATAATGATGTAGCGATATTCGCTCATTATTTTTAACGCCTTAATATATTTGAGTTTACTCATCTGTGTTAGGGCTTTTTTTTTTGCTTGCCGTTTATTGCTTGCAGTTTATGGTGCGGAGTTTATTACAGGTCGTTTACTGGAATGTTTATCGGGTAAAAAGTAGTGAGATATTATTACTCTTCTAAATAACTCAGACAGACCTCTTCAAAATTACTTTTTGGTGAAATGACCTGATTATTTTTGAGCATCTTTGTTAATGCTTGCTGGCTAATATGTTCATTGTCGATAGTAAATACCAAGCGTTTATCAAGTTGGCTTTGGATTAAAACCCGACAATGTTCTCGGTAAAACATATCATCAAATAACCCGTTGGCTTTGATGCGCTGCAAACCGATTTGTATTCTATTGGCTAACTCTGGCAAGGTCGGTGATACATAAAATAAGGTTACTAATGGAATATGTAAAAGGGTATTTTTCTCGACCATTAAATCGGGATAATCTTTGCGATAAGCGGCGACTTCATCATATGCCTCATTAATGCCCCGTCCAAAACTGATAAAGCGTTCTTTATCTAGCATATGGAATAAACCATTATAACTTGAGCCAATCACCACATTCATTTCGGCTTGTTCCATGGCGAAACGGGTCGACCAAAACATACCAGATCCTGTGGGTATTTTTTTGAACTGCTCAAAGGAGGTAATGTTGGCAAATAGGGATTGGTTTTGTTGTTTGATGATGAAAACACGAAATCCTTGAATGCCTTTTCTTAAAGGCACATCAATCGCGATAAGCTTTTCGTTCCAATGGGGTTTAGGTGCTTCAGCAATAACATTAATCAATTGACCACTGACTAACTCAGACAAGACTCTGCTAGCAGTCATGGGGACAGAAGATGTTTTTATTTCCCATTCACCAAAATCATCTTCGGTATGGATTAATATGAGCTCCATAATGTTATGAGTGTATTCATAACGGGTATCTCTTTCTGAATCTGGCAGATTTAAAATAACGATATCTTTGGCAACAGCGTCAGCAGTCATCACTAAACTTAAGTTCAGTAAGATTTTAAACGCCACAAAAATCCCTTTTTTAAATAGCAATATATGCCTTTTGCATAGCCGTATGCGGAATATGAAATAGTTATATCAATATAAAGAATAACGAGTTAAGACACAATCATACTTAGTTATTCATCTTTAATCCTGTGACATTACACCGAGGTAGAATAAAAGCTTCATCGCTTAATCTTCCTTTTGCGTAATAGATGAAATTGATTCTGCGAATCAAAGGCTTTTTCAAGGTATAAAAAATGGGATGACATCTGGTCATCCCATTGTTATTTATCTCATGCTGAAAAATTACGCAATTTGGGTCATTTCATTCAAAATAAACTGCTCAACCGCACCTTCAGTGGCCATCATGTACTGCTCTAAATGGGTATTACCCATGTGTGTTTGCCATAATTCACGGTTTTCCCAGTTTTCATAAAACATAAAATGCGCTGGGTTTTCATTGTCTTGATGTAAGTCGTAATTGATACAACCTTCTTCTGCACGAGTAATATCCATCAGTTTAAGTAGTTCAGCTTTAACGAGTTCTACTTTATCTGCTTTAGTGATGATGTTTGCTACGATAGTTAACTTAGCCATGATGATGATTCCTATTATTTGTGAGAGTCAGTGTTCGTTTGATGTCGATATATTAACCATTGCACTGACATTGATAAACAGGGTAATGTTGGAAAGATTATCAAAAATAAATAGATAATTGTTTATTACAAGAATCGTTTATCACAAAAATTGCTTATCACAAGGTTTGGTTAATAAATGTTATTAGAAGATCTGATTGTTATTCTAAAAGTGGCTGAGTTTCGCAGCATTACTGCCGCTGCGGCCAACCTTGATATGCGTACAGCGACCGCCAGTGCTGCCGTTAAACGTGTTGAAAATAACTTAGGCGTTGAGTTATTTGTTAGAACCACCCGACACTTAAGGCTATCTGCTGCAGGTGAGCGCTATCTTCCTCAATGTGAAAAAGCCTTGTTGTTGCTGGATCAAGCTAAGCAAAACATGAAGGATGATTTGGATATCATCGATGGTCAGCTGCGGATTGCTTTGTCATCAGATTTTGGACGTCACTTTGTCACCCCATGGTTAGATGAATTTATGGATGACCATCCTCAGCTCAGACTACGAACCAGTATTAGTGATAGTAATATCGACTTTTACCGAGATTCTATTGATATTGCTCTGCGTTATGGCTCGCCAACAGAAGCCAACCTTTATGGGTTTAAGATTTGTAATGTGCCAAGGCTATTGTGTGCTACCCCTGAATACCTTGAGAAAAATGGCACTCCACAGCATCCACATGACTTACCATCGTTTAATGGTTTGTTGTATCAGCTTTATGATGTCGTACATGATGTTTGGCATTTCAGTGATGACGAGAATGAATTTAAAATTAAGATGAATAGTAACCGAGCGGGTAATGATGGCGATCTGGTTAGGCGTTGGTGTGTTGCTGGTAAAGGGCTTGCTGTTAAGTCGTGCTTAGATATGTCAGCGGACTTATTAGCGGGTAAGGTTGTTAGTGTTATGCCTGATTTTAAACCCACTCCCACAGAGCTATGGTTAATTTGCCCCAGCAGGCAATCGATTACACCTGCTGTCAGGTTATTGCGAGATAACTTTAGAAAACAAAGCACTGATATTCTTAAGCAACTTATTGCTAAAGGCTTTATTGATAAAAGCGTTTTAAAATAATCAACTGTGTCATTAGAAGTTTAAACGAGTGCAGACAAGTTACTTTGTGACTGAGGCGTTGTGGTTTGTTGATAATAATCGCCAACGCGTTGCCCTAGCTGCTCATAAAACTCATCAGGTTGATCGACCAAATTGTCAGTTAATAGCTGGCTTTGTATTGCTAAAGGCTTTATTGATAAAAGCGTTTTAAAATAATCAACTGTGTCATTAGAAGTTTAAACGAGTGCTGATAAGTTACTTTGTGGCTGAGGCGTTGTGGTTTGTTGATAGTAATCACCAACACGTTGCCCTAGCTGCTCATAAAACTCATCAGGTTGATCGGCTAAATGCTCAGTTAATAGCTGGCTTTGTATTGCTAGAGGCTTTGTTGATAAAAGCGTTTTAGCATAATTAACTGTGTTATTAGAAGTTTAAACGAGTGCTGACAAGTTACTTTGTGGCTGAGGTGTTGTGGTTTGTTGATAATAATCGCCAACGCGCTGCCCTAGCTGCTCATAAAACTCATCAGGTTGGTCGGCCAAATTGTCAGTTAATAGCTGGCTTTGTATTGTGGCTTTATCTGAACTCGTACTAGAGGCATTTGATTGGGTTTTAACCTGAATATCTCGGCGCTGAATTGTTGGAGAATTGTTTGCCGCAATGCGTAATAGTTGTGGCAATACATTTTTAGCGACATTGGATTGTTGTAGCGGGCTTTCTTGACCTGTAGATTGTTTTTGCTGTTGGCGGTATTTCTCTTCAATAACATCGTAGCGTGCAGACTGATCATTTTTTTGATTCAGTGCGCGTTCATGATGTGCATTTGAAAGCTGTTGCGGCGGTAAAATAGGTTTCGCTTGCTGATTATCCGCACGCGCAAGATCGGTTGCAACATTACTTGTCGCAATCGGTACTTGGGGATAATTGGTCACAATCAGCATAAAGCTCACTTAAGAATTAACTAACAACGTTTAAATTATAGTCAATTAGTAAAGGCTTTTATAGGCTTAGTCTGTATATTTTTTGATCCATGGCAATAATTCATTCAAAAATGCATTTGGGTGTGAAATGAACGGTGCATGAGATGCTTTATTGTGAATAACGTCTTTAATACTTGTTGCTTGTGGTAAAAGATTAATTATCTTCTTAGGTACTAAACTGTCACATCTGCCCCAAATACGTAACCATGGCTGAGTAATCTTATGTAGTTCAGGACGTAAATCTACGTCCCTTAGCATGGCTAATCCTTGATCTAAAACCGCCTGGCTAGGTAAAGGTTTAGCTAAAACAAGTCGTTTAATCGTGAGCATATCCTTTTTAGCAGAGTCACTGCCCATGGCTTGAATCGCTAAAAATCGCTCAACCGTTTTGGCTAGATTGATATTTAATTGCTGGTGAAATTGGCTGAGCACTTTGGGATCAATACCCGGCCATTCAGGTTGTTCCTGCGCCATAAAGCAGGGGGAAGAGGCAACTGTAATTAGCGCTTTGACAGATTGTGGATGGCTAATGGCGATTTGAGTTGCGACTAGTCCGCCTAATGACCAACCTAACCAAATTGCATTTTCGGGCAGAGCTTGAGCTAACGCGGTTGCCCATGCCTTTATGTCATTCTCATTGGCTTCGCTATCGCCAAAACCCGGCAGGTCGACATAATGCACCCTATACTCAGACAGCGCTGTTTGTAATGGATGAAAAACAGCGGAATTGACTCCCCACCCATGCAGTAAAACGACATCTTTGCCGTTGCTGGCATTATTATTGTCAATAGTATGGATATGTAACGCTGGTGGATTCAAAAGATAGCCTCAAATTTTTGGCTCGCGATGACGAGGTATTAGCACTGTCATACAGGATAAGGATATTACATGGCTTGGCAACTCACAAAAAATCGCTTTCGCGGTTTTCTGCAGCAAAAATGTCCACCGTTATTCAGGCAAAGCTATGACATACAAAGCCTTGGCATACAAACTGTTATTACTGCGATTAAGCGTAATTTACCTAATCGATGCTTGCTATGTCATCAGGATATTGAGCAATACGCCGAAGGTAAACCGCAAACAGGCGTCTGCCAAACATGTCTAGTCGCAGGACTTTATCATGACGAAATCTGTTTAGGTTGCGGTAAACCCATACCGCTATTACAAGTCTACTGTGGCCATTGCCAACATATTGAACCGATGTTAATTATTGCGCCATGCAGCTATCATCAAGGTTTAGGATCGTTAATTGCTGGGATAAAATATCAGCAGCAATGCGCGCCACTGACAGCATTGGCGCAAGTATTAGCAATTCGAGTGATGGATTTGGTCGCCAGAGGTTTAATTGATTTACCCCAAGTATTGATACCTGTGCCACTTCATCGTAATCGTCTAAAGCAACGAGGCTTCAATCAAGCGTGGTTAATTGCAAACGAGCTGAGTCAGCTGTTGGGTATCCCCATGGATGATAGTTTGTTGAAGCGCATTATTGATACTAAAGCACAAGCGGGACTTGACGGTAAACAGCGCCGACAAAATTGTGCAGATGCTTTTGAATTAGTGAAAGAGATCCCCTATCAAAGGGTGGCATTGATTGATGATGTGGTGACAACAGGCACTACCGCCAATGAGATTGCGAGCTTGTTTCATGGTCATTACGTGCATGTGCAATGCTGGTGCCTAGCAAGGGCTGAAGCACCAGGTTTGCTGTGATATTGATTCAGCCGATAGCCAATGACTAACGCTTATTTAAATCCCTTTTGAATAAAATACAGTGAATTAGCATAGACTTTTTCAGAGCCTAACCAGATATTTCTGAACAGCAGATTATCGGTTAATGCCACAATATGGCCCTTACCTTTTTGCTCCACAATCATGGCAGGGGTGTTGGCAAAGGCACGCTGGTATTCCTTAGCAAGGTAACCACTGACCAGCGGCTCATTCTCATAATCTGCTGCCACAATGAATGGGGTTGAAGTGAGATTGAAACTGATTTCTCGGTTTTTCATGACTTGTAGTGGGTTAGGCAAGCCAAAGTTAATGGGGTGAGTATCATCAAGCTTTAATGACACAATCGCGCCACCAATGGATTGCCTAGCATTCAATTTTGATTTATCGCCAAAACTCATGCCTGAAGTGCTAAATAAATTATTGAGTTCTTTATGTGTTTTAGGTTCAGACTTTAAAATATTGCGCTTATTTAGCCAAACGAGAGCCCGTTTTTGAGCCACGATCGTGCCGCCATCAATAGTAAATTTTCCTAGCTTTCTGGCGGTGGCATCACTCATTAAGTTATAGGGTCCGTCGGCCATGAAAATATGGCTGTATCCAGATAAGTCGAGCTTTGCAAGGCGATCACTATTCACCATAGTCACAGGTGTTCCCAGTGTTCTATCAAGGTAATACCACATTTGCCCTGTTTCAGAAGCGTTAGTATCAGCACCTGTGATGAGTAGTGGTTTAATCGGTTTAATGGTAATGAAGTCATCGCTACCTAAATCCATCCCCGATGAAGTATGTGAGCTGGTTGCTGGGGTGACATTGACTTGGTATTGCTTAGCCAATTTACTGATAAATTTGGGCAGATTACCGCTAAATTTAGGCTGGCGTTGCGGGATCTGCAAGCTGCCTGCAGGAAACGTTATCTCGGCCGACTTGTTAGCCGTAGGGCCGTTATCAGGCAAGCTAAAAGGCATTTTGGCATATTTAACCTGGATATTTTTAGCCAGTAATTGCTGCAACATTGGCGCTGCAGAGGCTTGTTGCCAATCAATCACAAAAGCGACATTTGCTGCTGCATCAAGTTGATTCATCAGGGTTAACTGAGGCTTATTTGCCGTTAAATATTTGGCACTAGGTTTAGCGCCATTTATTATCGTTAGGGCTAATGCTGACTCAAAATTCCAAGTTGAAATATCATAAAATGTTTCATCTTTAAACTCAGTTCGCTTATCAAACAATGCCTGTAAAAGATCATGTTGAGGCTGGCTTTGTGGAATAAAAAGGCTGTTTTGAGGCATAAAGAGGATGTCATCATCTTCTATATTTTGACTCAAATATTTAAAGCTGATTTTGTGTTGTTCAAGAATCGAGGTGAGCTCGTCAATATGTGCTGCGCCACCTTGGGCTTTCACTAGGCGGCCTTTTTGCTTGCCATCACGGGTGCGTTTTATGTTAGTAGCAAAAAAGTCACCCTGGTACTTTATGAGTTTTTTACGTAATGCGTCAGCACCTTTAAGGCTTGATATCGAGGTAGAAAATTGATTATCAATACTGTTTTGTAAGGTCACTACGCCATTCGGTGAGTCTTGTGCCTGACCGCGTGAGCTCGCTTGTTCAAACAAAATTCCAACGGAACCGTTAATATCCGGGTAAGTAGACCCTTTACCGTAAAAGAAGTCATCGAACATCTGCCCGCTGAAATACACCTGTTTCACTTCATCTAAGGCTTTGCGGTGATAGGCGGCAAGCTCATTTGATAAAGTTTGATTGGCTTTACTCGTTAGCGGGTTAACCCTATCTGGGACCCCAGGTTGGAAGAAGTATGATTGGTTGTGCCACATTTCATGGAAATCACCCACATAATGAGGCTGCCACTTATGGAAGAAGGCGACACGACCTTGGGATGCAGGGTGACGTAAGAATAACCAGTCGCGATTTAAATCCGCAAGGTAATGGTTAAAGCGTCCTCCAGGCCAATCCTGGTTATGTTCACGGTGATTTGGATCCGTGACGATAACATTGCTTCGATTATTGTTGGCCCAGGTTGAGAAGCGATCAAAGCCGTCAGGGTTTTGGGTTGGTGTGAGTAGAATTACGGTGTTTTCTAGTAATTGTGACACCCATTGCTCATTTGAGGCTGCAAGGTAATGGCTGAGTGCGACAGCGGCATGAGCGCCACTGGCTTCATCGCCATGTATAGAGTAAGCCAACCAGATGACTAATGGTCCTTGTTGTTTCGCGCCATACTTCACTTGGCTGCGTTGACTTATTATTTCAGCTAGATTTTGTTGGTTTTTGTCTGAGGTGATGACAGCCGTTAGCTGTTGGCGTCTTTCATGGGAGTAACCGGCAGAATCTAATGACACCCTTGAACTTTGGTTGGCTAACAATTGTAAGTAATGGTTTATTTGATCATGGCGTAAATGCCACTCGCCTAAAGGATACCCTAGGTATTCAGCAGGTTGAGTGATACTTGAATCAATGCTTTCGCTTGAGAGACGTTGCTCAATACGGGATTCTGCCTGCGCGATTGCAAATAAAGGTAAGCAAACCAAGCATGAGAAAAGGGTGCTTTTTGATAAGTATTTAAACAGTGTATTGAAGCTAATCATATAAGAAACAAGATCATAAAAATAAAACCGTATAATCACCATAAAGTGATTGAGTTTAAATCTCCATATAAAAACCCATTTTATCCGTATTTTTTATGCAACTTGGGAGTCACAGGACTACAAAGCCGACGCAACTAATAGTATCATGGCGCTAATTCTCACTAAATCACTCAAGTATTATTTAACGGAGCAGTTTTTATGATCAACATTTCTGATACGGCTCAGGCGCATTTTGTAAAATTACTGGCCGATCAACCTGAAGGCACTCATATCCGTGTGTTTGTTATCAGTCCTGGTACCGCTCAAGCTGAGTGTGGTGTGTCTTACTGTCCACCTGATGCTAAAGAAGCTGATGATACTGAATTACCATTTACTGGTTTCAGTGCCATGGTCGATGAGAAAAGTGCACCGTTTTTAGAAGAAGCGAGCATTGATTTTGTAACGGACCAACTGGGTTCGCAACTAACATTGAAAGCACCGAATGCAAAAATGCGTAAAGTGTCATCAGACGCGCCATTAAAAGAGCGTATTGAGTATGTTATTCAATCAGAGATTAACCCACAGCTAGCTAGCCATGGTGGCAACATCATGCTAATTGAAATTACTGAAGACGACGTTGCCGTTCTGCAGTTTGGTGGTGGTTGTAATGGTTGTTCTCAAGTTGATATCACCCTAAAAGATGGTATTGAAAAGCAGCTATTAGATATGTTCCCTGGTGAACTATCAGGTGTTAAAGATGTGACTGACCATCAACATGGTACTCACTCTTACCAGTAAACATGTAAGCTTTATTGTTGGTCACACTGACAATACACTGCACTTGCTTTACAAAAAACGTGGCTATTTAGCCGCGTTTTTTTTGGTTGAATTTATGCTGTTTGTAACCCTTGTGTTATAACTAAAGTATTAAAGTCTGTTAGGGAACTGTGGTGCATTATAAAAATAACGCTTTAAAGCAACACCTGAAAACCCAAGGTTTTACCCTTATTGAACTCGTCGTGGTCATTATTGTGTTGGCTATTTTAGCGATAATTGCGGTGAGCAAATTTATTGATATAAAGCGTGATGCTGAAATAAGCCGAGTAAAGGCAGTCGCGGCATCCTTTGAGCAGTCGGTTGCTTTTTCTCATACACGATGGCAAGTCATTGGTGGCAGCGAGCCAATGAATGATCTACCAGACTTTGCCAATAATGATTTAGATATGAATACCTTTGGCTATCCGTTAGGTACAGGAAAAGGTAACCCTATGGGTAATCCTGTGAATATTGGTCCAGGTCAGCAAGGGTGTGTCGACCTTTGGAATGCTCTGATTGAAAGCCCACCATCGGTTGCCATTAGAAATGCCTCAGATGATGTGGACTTTGAATCATATCGACATTCAGCTGCGGGCGGCACAGGTTCGACGCAATGTACTTATGTACTGCGAACGCTTGGTGATACTGCAGGGCGAAATAGAGCTGAGATAAAAATTGTCTATGACTCGGTAGAAGGGACTGTTCAAGCCTTTATCGATGAATAAATCGTATCAAATGCGAGAAAAAAAATAGCGGCTTAAAGCCGCTATTTTTATGTCTGTGATTTAATATCGAATTAACATAGCTGGCTACTTTTTCTTTTTTGACTTGAATATACGTCGATAAAAAGTGACTGTGCTAAACAATAGAATCAAGGTACCAACCACTGCTACTAAGGTAATAAATACAACGTATTTAAGTGGCATATTCAAGGCGTCATGCAAAGGTCTCACAAAGCTTGCCACTCTGCCTGATAAGTCTCTATCACTGTGTTTCAGTGCCGCTTTTATTGTTCCTTGTTGGTGATTCATCGTGATGCTATCAGCTTGTCTTAGCCAAACATCAGCATGGCTATCAAAACGAATACTGAAATCTACTGATTGTGGCTTGGCTGTTTTAGGCGCATCAGGATCAGGTTTTTTCTGTCTTGGTTTGTTGACTGCAACCAGTAATGACTCTGGCCATAAATCTTGAGCCGTTTGTAATTGACTCTGCCAATCATTCGCTTGGCTAACTGGATAGTTATTGACAGCTTCAACCATTTCGACAGAAGGCTGGTGCTTCAAACTATCCATCCATAAGCCTTTATAGGTAATCAAAAAGCCTGTGATACATAATAAAAATAGTGGCACCGATATGAACAAGCCTAATTGGATGTGGCTTTTAACTAAGCTGCTCGATTTGGTGTTGGTTGGGATCGAATGTTTTAGTCTGAATGTTTTACGTACTCGCCACCAAAGGTAAATACCAACTAGGGTAACAAGACCACCGACTAACGATGCCCAAGCATTGATATATTTACCAACATCACCGAGTAAGAAGTTTCTGTGTAGCCAAAACATGGTGGTCCAAAGAGGGATATCTGTCACCTTGTGATGGGAAATCTCATTCAACTCACTATCGAAGGCGATAGATTGACCACGGGTTGCCCCTTCAATAAAAGGAGTGTGTTCAGTGGGGAAACGCACACTGCTCATTTCTGGGTAATGTTCAAAAATATATTCAGTGGCGTGAGCTTTCTGTTCGATAGTCAAAGGAACATACTGTTGCCCTTTATCGTCCATCCTTTTTAGCATGTCCATGCCGCCCAGATACACGCCAGTCGTGAGTACAATTAGCATACAAATACTAATGACAAAACCGACCCAGTTGTGAAACCACTTTAAAGCGGGGACTACTTTCATGTTTACTTTCTCAGGTTAAGTGTTGGCGATAATGGCCAAAATATTCAGGTTAAATATGACACTGAATCAAATTTTTGAGAATGATAATTAATCTCACTTATTACTTCAATTAAAGAAATGTAAAGAAAGTAAAAAAACCGCCATTATGCCATTTAGGTCACACTTTTGTCGGAGATAGCTATGGGGCGTTAAATATTTAATTTTGAATAAAAATTCATCAATCTGAATAGTTTTTAGTGAGAATAAGTGACTTTTAACTACAATAAAGTGTTTAGTGAAGTTATGAGTTAAGAATAATACCAACCAAATCATTGTTGATATTATGTTAATTGATCTTTTTGCCATGTTTATATCGTATTTTTTCATTTATGCCAATTCAGACATCTTTGATTGATGAACGCTATTTAATATAGTTATGCAACATTTATTCATTGCTATTTACATGTTTTACCTCCTTTAGTGCAGTTGTTCACACTTCTCTATGACTGCGCAATAAAGTACTTCACTTATCGATGAATGCAAATGATAATCCGTCTCATTAACGATTACTGCCAATTTAAGGGCTACTTTGTATGAGACTTTCACCTATTGCATTTGCTGTTGTTGCTAGCTTAGCTTCTGCTTCATTAGCTGCTGAAGAAACAAATAATGACACTGAAAATAACTTAGATTTCGAACTGAACATCGAGAGAATTCAGGTTACAGGGATGAATTTTAATAATTACAAAGTGGGCTCATCTTCAGGAGCAATGCGTGGTGATATCGACTTAATGGATACGCCGCAATCGGTGAATGTGATCCCTGATTTTGTCACTGACGAACAGCTTGCAACTAACTTGTCTGAAGTACTCGTCAATGACTCAAGTGTGACTGGCGGCAGTGAAAAGTGGAATCGCCAAGTATTCAATATTCGTGGTTTTGAATTAGATTCTGGTAGTGGTTTTTTAATCAATGGCCAACAACAATTTTCTCACTATGTGCAACCGATTGAAACACTACAGCAAGTTGAAGTGTTAAAAGGCCCATCAAGTATGCTTTACGGCCAGTCAGGTCCTGGCGGCTTGATTAATATGGTGACCAAAAAGCCAACTTACGACACCTTGTTTGATGTGGCATTTGATACCGATGCCAATGGTTCAACCCGTTTTCAGCTAGATGCTGGCGGCGCGTTAAATGATGCTGAATCTATCCGTTACCGTTCAGTATTAGTTAAGCAAGATACTAACTACTGGCGTGAGTACCAAGATGGCAATGGCGAACAAGAACAAGAACGTGATCGCTTTTTAGGCTATCTCAATCTTGAATTTGACCTACATGATGATGTGATGCTGTCAGTTAAATATGATTACACTGAAGACACTACTGGTATCGATAGAGGTGGCTGGTTAGATGACAGCGGTGAGTTAGTTGGTGATCGTGAAGATATTTGGGATATGTCATGGGCATTTACCGATAACAAGGTTGAAAACTTAGGCGCTGACTTAACTTGGTATGTTTCTGATGATTGGAAAATGACTACAGGTTATAACCATCAGTCATTTACTCGTCAGCGATTAGATTCGTCACCAACAATGGTGGCAGGCATGGATCCAACAACCGATGGTTACCAAATTAAGGCGTTCGATCGCTACGATGATTGGCAACTAAAAACCGCTTATATGGACTTCACCGGTATTGTGAATGCCTTCGGCATGGAACATCAGCTACTTGTTGGTGCCAATATACTTGATTATTACTACGGTCAGCTTAAAGACAGCGGCGAAGCACAAATGGTAAACCCTGGTGATACTGTTGCTCGACCGGATTTAGATTACAACAATGACACCACAAAATATGAGTCTAGCTACAAGCATTATGGCTTTTATGTACAAGACTTAATGACGATTAACGATGAGTGGCAAGTACTTGCTGGTGTGCGTTATGACGAACAGAAAAAAGATGGCGAAGGCGAAAACAGTTACGCAGTATCTCCTAAATTTGGGGTGATTTACTCACCTGCAGATAATGGCAGCATCTATGTAAACTATTCTAAAAGCTTTAATCCTCAGTCAATCGTTAACAGTGATAACGATGTGAATGACGGTATGGATTTAGACCCAGAGTACGGTGAGCAATACGAAATCGGTACCAAGTGGGAATTGTATGACGGTGGCTTACTGTTAACGGGTGCGATTTTTGATACTACAGTCACTAACGTCACAGTCCGTGAGCAATTAGATCAACCTATCGGTGACAACGAGTACATTACGACTCAAAGCGGTAAGCAACATCACCGTGGTTTTGAAATAGGTGCACAAGGTCAAGTGAGCGACAATGTGTTCGTCACCAGCTCAATGATGTTTTTAGATGCAGAATATGTGACAAGCTCTGAAGATACCGAACAACTTGATGGTAAAACACCGGTTGATGCACCTGAATGGTCAGCAAATATCTGGACTCGTTACGAAGTGAATGATGCTTTAGCTCTTAACTTCGGCGCCATTTATGTTGGTGAGCGTTTTGCTAATACCCAAAATACCATCGTCAAAGATGATTACGTCAGATTTGATTTTGGTGCAGCTTATTCGTTTGCGATTCAAAATACTGATATGAGTGTACGTTTTAATATCAAAAACTTATTTGATACCGATTATTTAGGTGGTGGTACGAATACTGATGTCACCGTGGGTGAAGGTCGAAACTTTAGTTTAGCCTTTGAAGCGAAGTTTTAATCTGAGTTCTAAGCTGAGTATAGATAAAGAGTTTTAGTGAAAGGCCCTAACGTATAGCGAAACGTTAGGGCCTTTTTAGTATTCCTGATGGCTTTAAAGTCTGTTTTTAGCTCTTAATAGCTAGGCTTTATAGGGCTAATGGTTAATGTAAATTTTTATGTAAAAATTTTTCGATGGCAATAAAGGTTTGTATACGATGCTCATTATTGCTCAAATAGTGGTCACCATTTTCTAGCTCTATATATTCGACTTGTTTATCCAGATCTTCTAATTCATCGAACATATCTTCACTATGTTGCACTCTAACTACGCGATCTTTATCGCCGTGAATAAGTAATACCGGGACATTAATGTCTTTTGCTTTACTTAAGGGGGAGCGCTCGTATAGGGCATCATAGTCATCACCAATCTGCTTTTTCACGATTTCAAAATTACTGTAACGTCTGGAAGATTTAACTAAATATTCAACGTCGGTGACACCCGCCACACTAACAGCGCATTGATATAAATCTTGAGTTGTAGCTACACCCATGAGTGCGGCATAGCCGCCATAACTTGCGCCGACAATGCATATTTTTTTAGGATCAGACACCCCTTGCTCAATGAGCCAGCGGGTACCATCTTCAACATCGTTTTGCATATCCAAGCCCCAGCTTTTTAAACCCGCTTGCATAAAATCAAAACCATAACCTGATGAACCTCGAAAGTTCATTCGTAGAACGGCATAACCTCTGTTGGCTAGAAACTGCGTCCAATAATCAAAGCTATTTGAGTCATAACTAATAGGGCCTCCATGGGGAAAAATGATAGTAGGCAGGTTTTTAGCTTCCTTATTTTGGGGAGTCGTTAAAAAAGCTTCGATTTCTAGGCCGTCTCGAGCTTTATAAGACAAGGTTTTGGTATCAGCTAATAACTCGGGGGTTAAGCTTTTATATCGATATGCGATAGGAAATAACTGTCCTGCATCACGATCACCAAACAGATAAATACCTGCTTCTTTGGTATTGGTGGAATAAACAATATAACGACGCTCATCTTCACTGAATTGGGTAATATAATTGCGATAATCTGGTAGCGCTTTATTCAGCCCATTAACTAAGCCAATGTATTCTTTGTCCCAAAAGGTATATTCAGACTCGTCACTATCATCAATCCCAATGACTTTTTGTTTGAGATTGGAATATATTAATGAGCCTTCAACATCATAAGATTTTCTGCTAAAGACCAATTCTTTAGTCAGTTTGGGGTCGGTTAAGTTAACCTTGAAAATGGCCAGTAAGTCATTATTGTAAGCCTTTACATAAAGAATATTGGGGTCTTGAGCAAAGCCCATCGGCCAAATTTGTTCCTTAGCAAAGGCCTCAAACTCCCATAAAATGCGTCTATCTTCACCAGTGTCGGCTTGTTCGTAGATTCTGAACTGAGTGTCTTTGTGATAAATGCCAATTCTTACTTTATGTTGCCTATCGGTTATCCAATCTTGGATATTGGGTTCTGCTGGCTGAACAAATTTGAATCGACCATTTTTGGTGTTGAGCTTGATAACTGATTCAAAGTTGGCTTTATTGCCTAAGCCATTAATACCAAGCAGTAAATGGTCATTACTATCAGGGAGTTTATCAATAATATTGGATTGGATCTGAGGCATCCATTTAAACTTTTTCAGCGATTGCTTGCTAAGAGAGTTCATCGACTTCTTTTTACTGAGGGAGTATTTGATTAAACGGGTTTCAGTTGTCGGGGTGCCATATCTTACAGCAGGAAATTTAGCTTTAATGAGTAAAGTGTCATCGTTTGCCCAGCTTAATGACAAAATGACAAATTTTTCATTATCTGTTTGGATAGGGAAGATAGATTCACGGGTATCAATATCAAGGATATTAATAATTGTCCCTTGCTGCTCATCAGTATTTAACCTTACTAATGAAGCTATTTTTTTGCCATTTGGTGACATGCTCACATGACTAACATCAGGAATACTGGCAAACGCTTCTACAGGCAATGGCTGTGCAGATACTGTTACTGATAAAGCGCAGAGCGCCATCAGTAAATTAAAAATCCATTTCATTAAACAATCCCTATTAACACATTTTTGTTATAGGTATGTTATCAGTTAAGGGGCTGATAAATCTACTATTAAACTCAAACAGGATAGGTCGTTAGATTTGCTTAAAAGCACTACTGTAGCGGTAATGCAGCGCTAATGAGAGGCTGCGGCATAACATAAACGCGCTCATGGCAGCCCATAGGGCACTGTTTTCATAATCTCGCAGCAAGTACCAACACGGGAAAAATATTCCAAAAGTTGATAAAATCATACTATTACGCATCATTTTACCCTGTGCCGCGCCAATATATACCCCATCAAATAAGTATGAACCAAATGCCAGCAATGGCATGAATACCAACCAAATAAGGTAGTGCTCGGCTTGTTGTTGCACCAACTCAATATTAGTCAATAAGCTAATGATATTATTGCCAGCAAAATAAAATAACAGGCTGAAACCAACGGCAAACAAGGCCGACCAGGTTGCGGCAAGAGTAACTGAATCATGTAATAAATTTAGATTCTTTTGACCGACAGCGCGGCCAACTTCCGCTTCGGCATAATAGGCTATACCATCTAATGCATAGGAGATCAGCATCAGTAAATTAAGCAGCACAGCATTGGCTGCAATGATGTCATCACCTAACCCCGCACCGTAAAAGGTCATAAAGGTAAAGCTGGCTTGCAAACATAAACTACGAATAAAAATATCGCGATTAAGTTTTAATAAGCGCGAGTAGCCTTTGAAGCTGATATGGACTAATAACTGACGGAGATTAAAGTCAGCTTGCTGATACAAAGCGCGTTTTACAATGACCGCAGCGACGGTAAAGGCACAAATGTCAGCAATAACAGAAGCAAGAGCAGCGCCTTTTACATTCCAATCTAGGCCAATAACAAACACTACATCTAAAACGATATTGACGATATTGGCGATGATTAACTGCCACATAGCGGCTTTAGGTGCTTGTCTACCGAGTAACCAGCCCAGTAGGACTAAATTCAATAGTGCAAAAGGCACTGACCAAATACGAATTTCTACATATTCACGGCAAAATTGCTGCACTTGCTCGCTGGCTTGGCTCAAAGACATGGCAAAATCGAGTAGGGGTTGTTGCAGTAAAACAGCACAAAACCCAAACAGTAAGGCGATGCAACAGCCTTGAACCAGCAATTTTTGCTGAGTTACGGTATCATTAGCGCCGTAAGCTTGGGCAACCAATCCCGTAGTGGACATGCGTAAAAAGCCCAACAACCAGACAATTAAGGTAATGATTGTACTGCCAAGTGCCACCCCGCCTAAATAATAGGCCTCACTTAAATGGCCGATGACCGCGGTATCGACTAAACCTAATAAGGGGATAGTGATATTGGATAAAATCATCGGCAATGCTAAAGCAAAAAGCTGACGATTTTTTTGGCTGTTAAAAAGTAATGCTTTTATGGACATAGGAATATTATGTTAAAACAAAGTCTTTTGGGATTATTGTGGTTAATTTCACTCAATGCCAACGCCGTAGTGATTTTGCAATATCATCACGTGTCAGAAACCACACCTGCGAGTACCAGCGTGACGCCTGCTCAATTTGAACAGCAAATGCAATATCTTGCTGAAAATGAGTTTACCATCATTCCGCTAACCGAAGCGGTAAACGCCATAAAGAATAATACGCCGCTAGCAGATAAAAGCATTGTTATTACTTTTGACGATGGCTACGACAGTATTGCAACGGCAGCAGCGCCAATATTAAAAAAATATGATTTTTCTTATACCTTGTTTGTCTCGGTAGAGCCGATAGAAAAAGGCTATAGCGGCATGATGAGCTGGGATGATATTAATCAGTTAGCTCAAAATGGTGCAACAATAGCTAATCACAGTTGGGCCCACGAACATTTAAATCGTCAGTTAGAAGGTGAGTCTAAACAGCAATGGTTAGAACGAATCGAAACTAATTTACTTGATACCGAAGCTGAAATTAAAAAGCATACGGGTCAAAGTGTAAAAATGTTGGCTTACCCCTATGGCGAGTACAATGCGGATGTAGAAGGCATTCTTAAAAAGCACAATTTTATAGGTCTTGGGCAACAATCTGGTGCTGCAGGACATTACTCAACATTAACTGCACTACCGCGCTTTCCTGTCGCGGGACCTTATGCCGATTTAGATAGTTTGAAAGTGAAATTTACCAGCCTCAATATGCCAGTGGTGAAACAGAACGTCAGTGATCCCTTACTTACTCAAGGTCAATGGCGCCCAGAGTTGATTATCGAGCTAGATATTGAGGATATTTACCCGCATCAGGTGATGTGTTTTGTACAAGGACAAGGCGCGAAAAAGCCGACCTGGCTATCTGAAACAGAGTTTAGTATTCAAGCTTCAGCAAACTTACCCGCGGGTCGAAGCCGCTATAACTGTACTGCGCCGAGTAAAACCAAGTCTGGTTACTACTGGTTCTCACAAGCTTGGGTAAGACCGAATAATGATGGCTCTTGGCCAAAAGAGTAAATCTGTTTTAGCTCCTGAATCCAAACTTTAATGGATTAGCTCAAGAGCGTAGCGCTTGGTTCTCACCAGATCAAAGGGGTAGATTGCTAATACCCCTTTGATCTGGTGAAGTTGTTTCAATGGTGAACGATTTCACTAACAATTAGAACGCGTATGACGCACCAATAACAGTAGTGTAGTTATCAACTGCAAACCCATGTGTGGAAACTAAATCATCCTGGTAGCCAAATTCTAAATAAGGCTGAACCCCATTGCGAGTCCAAGTCGCGCGAACCTCATGCTTTATTGAGTTAGTGCCCTCGTCCATTAGGTAATAAATGTTGTTGTACGAGAACGCGGCGTTAAAATTTGTTGGACTATAGGCAATGCTGTTGTCGAAGCGTGTGCGGAAACGTTTGTAATCGCTGCTATCAAGGTCAATACGGGTGCGATGGCTTAACGATACACCGCTGTCAAAATCATAACCCAATCTGACTAACATACGGCTTTCGATGCTATCACCCTGGTGAATAACGTTTTGATAGCCAGCTGCTACCCAAAAATTCTCACCAGTTGAAAACGATTGCTCAATACCTAGCATGGTATAAGGTGTATCAATATAGTCAACTGTCCCCAGTTGTAACCCATCTAGCTCTATGTAGACAGTAAGATCACCAAAGCTGTTGTCAAAGGCATGACCAGCCTCAATGGTGGCTACCACATCTGAACCGTATCCTGCCTCAACCATCGACCCTGATTCAGAACCTAATCTTGCGTCTATGTCGCTATTAAATTTTACATTACCAGTGATATATGAATTACTTGCGAATGCATTTGATGCAAATATCAATGCAGCCGCTCCTAGAAAGTACGATTTTTTCACAGTGTTACCTTTCGTTATGGCTTAAGTTATGTAATTGGCCATCATTTGCCCCTAACAACGTTCCATATTTTTCGAGCAAACTAAGTGATAGAAATAACACTGTCAAGCGAGGTAAAATGAAAGTCCTCGATAAATTAGCAAGGCCAACTCAATAGTTTCTGCACAGTATTTCAAGGCATCAGAACCAACATTTAGCGTCCATCGAACGCTTGGGTAAAACTGTAAACAGACGCTGAAAATCATAATTTGGGGCTGGCTATTATTGCCAAAGTTATCACCAGAAAGTGCTGCTTGGTGTTGACTTGTGTTCTAACTACTAAAACCTAAAATAATCATTTTTTCGGCCAGTAGTGAATGGTCGGGAATCTAGTCTTGTCACATTAATGCCATTGCCGATGTTGCCATAATCAAGCTGGAACAGTAGCTTGGGCCATTTTTTTTGAAGGTTAAATATTGATTTAATAGACTTTTGTTGATGCATAGTGGCTATCAGGCGATAGCTTTAAGTAATTGATTCTGGTAAGACTTTCTTGCATTCCCAGTTGTCGGCGCGCTTCTATTGACAAGATTGTTACTCATAAATAATTATGAGTTTCACCGTTCAATTTTAAGGATTATCCAGCTGTAAACTTTATTAATCACGACAAGTTTTAAGTTGATGAAAAGCCAAATCAAAGTGATTAAACGCCAAAAAATAAGTTTAAGTCTTAAAAAGAATTAATTTGAACACAGGTTATTTGATAACAATTAATTTCATAGTTAATCATTTAAATCAAAGGCTAAATAACAAGTTGAGCTTCTATATTTTTGTTTTTTCTCTTTTTTGTGAGTTCTAAAATTCTTGCAGAACCTTCTTCCAAAATAGTGAACCCTTGATACGATATAAAGTGCTGTTATGTGATGTTTAATCCTAACCAGGTTGAAAGGGGGCACAATATTATCAGCAACAAGGCACTTAGTATTTTGAATTTGTGGTACCAAAGGATAAATATTTTGTCATGGGACAATCGTGATGATAGCCGTGAGAGTCGCTTTTGGGGATTTATCCAGAGGAAAATTTTGTCGGTACAACCGTGGCAATCTGGATTAGTTTTTGAATACGACCGTAAAGACGCTTATATTTTGCCTTCTTGGCTACCAACTAATATTAGGTTCAGCCGTATAGGTAGTATTATTAAAAGCCTTTTCTGAAGGTTGTTTTAATTTTATAAATCTTTAAAAAAGTTCTATATAACAAGGCATACTCATATCGTTTACATATAAGATGATGCCAATTTATACGAATGTTAATAAAAATGTATTCTGACAAATGTACACAGACTTTAGAACAGAGCAATTATCGGTGAGTAAGAAAAGTTAAGCCTAATATTGTGCTTATTTCACGATTAGCGATACTTTATATGTCGTCGTCTCCATTGAACAGAGCTTTAAAGGTATAACATCTCAATAACTCAACGTAACACATTGTTACTAAGGCTAATTATTCTTTTTTGTTGTGCCAATACCGTGCTTATATGATTAATCAATCAAAAGCTATACGATTTAACATTAAGGCACTTCGATGTTTATTCTCACAAAAAAAAGACTGTTAATTCTCTCAATGAGTGTTTTTATGATGGGGTGTGATTCATCTGAAGATTCGACAGAAGGATGGTATGAGGATGTCTATTTTGAGCATCCTGAGATGAAAGCATGTTTCATTGAGTCGGCTAAAACTCAAAACTGGTCAAGCGTAGATGATGTGACAGGTTTTTATTGTCATCACAAAGATATTGATTCTATCGTTGGTATTGAGCAATTTGAAAATTTAACTGATTTGCAATTAGGAGGCACAGCCCTGAAGGAAATAAATCTTAGTGGGAACCCACTTTTAGATCATGTAGTGATACACGGTAACCCTTTGCTCAAATCCGTTGATTTTTCATCTAATGTTGAGCTAACAAATGTGTATGTTTATGATAATGTAATTGAAGAGGTTAATTTATCTAGTTTGCCTAAATTACATACAGCTTATTTTTTTAAGAATAGGATAAAAGAGATAAACTTAGATGGAACTGATATTGAATTTTTAAACCTTCAACACAATTCGATTGAAGAAATTGATTTAAGTAATGCACGAAGTATCCGAGAACTAATACTTAGTTATAATCCTCTCACTCAAATTGACCTGTCTAATTTACATGATTTACGCGCATTATTTATCATCGATACTGAGGTCGATAAATTAGATGTTTCATTTAATTGGGAGCTTAGCAGCTTATCGTTAATGGAAAATAAGATTGAAAATATTAGGTTTGATAATAATCCTAGCCTTACTAGGGTTAATATTGAAGGTAACCCACTTGATATAGAAACGTTAGATTACTTGTCGACTATTGATTGGATCGAAGACCTGAGTTTTTAATAAATGGTAGATACAAGTTTCAAGGCTATTTTGTAACAAGAGTGCATTACTTATTTGTACAATACCTCTGTGAACATATCCGTTAGATTAAGGACTTTATTTCCTTGATCTAATTATTCTCAGTAACGTTTCACGTTGGTTGGAGCTCACTAGTTTATGGCATAAATCTGTTAAAAATCTACTCATCCACATAAGTTTACTTACCAGCTGCCCAAATACCAATGAATATTAGGTTCAGCCGTATTGGCAGTATTTCGAAACGCCTTTTATATCAACATCGTTCCCTTTATTAAATAAAGCCTATATAGCAAGTGCATGCTCATATACAACGGCTAATTTTGGATTTCTCTCATTTTACCTACAGTGGGTGTCTGTATTTGTAACGTATCCGAATTAAAAAGAGCGCTTTCTAAAGCAAAACGTAGATTCTCACAAAGCCTAACGATTTAAAAAGTGACCTTGTAATATCAAGAGTCTAAACTTAATAAAATCTGCAAGTTATTACAATTATGAATGATTACACTGCTCATACAGTTTTTTATTCAGCTTCATGCTAGTTTATAACTACAATCTAATTGAACATTTTTTATTTTTAAGCATCAGAATGTAAACAACAATCAAATTTGATAATGAGGTAACACCCAATGAATTTAATGAATAAAATATTGCTATCTTCAACCTTAAGCCTGGCTTCATTAACAGGGATGGCTCATGCAAGTGACCTGAATTGTACTGTAGCGGGTGGAGACGATATTTCTATGGTCAATATTGATATTCTGCGTTCAAATGAAGCAGTCGTTAGCTTTGATGGTGGTTTCAAGTCTGCAATATTGAGTAATATTTACCGTATCGATGGTATTGATGGTAAAGATATTAGTGACACTCCAACCTACTTATTATATGAAAAATACCCTTTAGCTGACCACATGATGTTTGCGACAGTGCAAATTGATGGTCAAGATGCTGTTAAAGCGCAATGTATTGTGACTGGTGAAATGTAAGTTACTTATTTTTTATCTAGATGGAATAAGGTAAACAAATTTGCCTTATTCTTATTGGATCTTCAAATTTAGTTCTATTATCCGAAACAGATTAAAAGTTGCGCCTCTTCGCACTCTCTCTATTATTTCCCCAGTAATAGCTGCGAAACTTTCTTAGACGTGAAAGATTTCTAAGGGGGATTATCCAGCTTTAAATTTCATTTGTTACTAATCTCCGCTATTTAATATTATTACAGAGTTAAAATGCTAACGCTTCTAATGAGGTATTTGTACAGCTAGAGCGCGATGTTCACATCCTTATGAGCTTCATGCTGTCTAGAAAAAAGAGCCTCTGCGTCCTCAATTCAAATTGATTCTTTTAGAATTTTAGCTTCAAATCTTTTTGTTTTGTCATTTGCTTACAAAATGATACATAAGTTGAACTGTTGATTTTTAATGAATTTATTTGTTCACCCGACTTTCTAGCATGTACCTCTGTTATATAACAGTGATAAGTGGTTAGAAAAGAGATAGTTTGGTAAATCTTAGCTAAACAACGTAAATATTTTGAGGACAATATGGACAAATTTAACTTTGATGCACAGATCAAGATGCTTACTTATTGCTTCTATTTTGGGGTTTTTATGTTTATAGCCGAGATATATTTCGATGATTTTCTTACTTTAATTGGCATCGAACATGCCTCTGAAAGAGAAGCTCCAAACATGTACTTCTTTTTGTTTTTTTGTTTTTCTTTTTTTGGGTTCCAAGGAATACTTAGAGGTTTAAAGGCTATTTATGAAAGGAAAAACTAAAGCCTTCCTATTATGACTTATGTAATGGTCAACTAATTTTGGCCATCTCGTTACTGGCCACAAGTGAGTAAATATATCGGTAATTTTCTAAAAAACCTCAATATTTTTCATATTGAGGCTTTAACAATTAACTCATCAATCCATCTCACAACATCACTTTCAACGATAAATTCTTAGACATTATCAATAATCAATTTCAGATCCGCTATCAGCTGTTTATTGAGTATTTGCGGTATTTTTCCTGGTTGGGCTTTAGGTTTAAATACGGCAATTTTTTCTGCTTTTGGTGACACTAAAACATAACTGGCACTGTGATCTACTTGGTAATCGTCACCGTCACCGACCATTGCATAGGCAAAACCTAGGTCACGGGTAAAAGGGAATAGCTGGCTATGCTCTGCGGTGACCGCTTTAAAATCCCCATTGAAGAAGTTGATGTAATCCAAACGTTTAGTTTGGCTATCTCGGTCAGGATCCACTGACACAAACACCACCTGAATATTGTCGGTGACAGCTTGCAATTCTGGGTAAGCGGCATTGAGTTTATTGAGGGTTGTTGGGCAAACATCAGGGCATGAGGTAAAGCCGACAAACACTAAACTCCATTTTCCAAGTAGTTGCTCATTACTAAATTCATTACCCAATTGATCGTGCATTGAAAAGGGGGCAAGGGGTCTTGGGTTATCAAATAAATAACTTGTTTCAAGTGCCAGATCCGGCACTGCTTTAGTAGTGGCTATTGTAGCTGATGAATTTTTTTTGCTAGGAAATAGCGCTGCTACAGCAATGCCTAAACCCATCATGATAACGGCTAAAACGAGAATTTTTTTCAATAGCTGACTCCACTAATTTTATTTTTATGTGTAATTTCTCTATAGCGCTAATGTGGCTTCACCTTTTGCCATTCTCAGTAGAATGGCAAAAATCGAGATGAAACTATCAGCTCATCGTAATGCTAGACCCATAAATAATGGTCGACTAACAACACTAAGAATAAAATCATTAAGTGATAAATTGAGAACTTAAATACGTCCATGGCCAAACCTTCTTTATCGTGATATTTAAGCTCCCACGCTTTATAAATAAAGCCACAACTTAATATGGTTGAACCAACAAGATAAACGGGGCCGCACATGCCGACGAGTACCGGCAATAAACAGGCAATTGCCAGTAACAAGGTGTATAGCAAGATACAGGTTTTAGTAAACTCAACACCATGAGTTACCGGTAGCATCGGGACGTCGACTTTGGCGTATTCTTTTCTACGGTGAATAGCCAATGCCCAAAAATGTGGCGGTGTCCAAGTGAAAATGATGATAACCAGCAATAGCGCATTACCGTGTAATTCATTGGTGACCGATGTCCAACCTAATAGTGGTGGCATTGCGCCTGCTAGGCCGCCAATAACGATATTTTGCGGCGTTGCACGCTTAAGGTAAGCGGTATACACCACGGCATAGCCGATTAAGCTAGCAAAGGTTAACCATGCCGTAAGCGGGTTAACTAAGGTATACAAAATAACAAAACCGCCTAAACCGATAGAGGTCGCAAAGGTCATCGCTTTGATGGCTGAAACTTTTCCTTTTGGTAATGGGCGGTTATAAGTACGGGCCATTAAGCCATCAATGCGGCGATCAATTAAGTGGTTATAAGCCGCAGCTGCCCCCGCCATCATCGCGATACCGATCATGCCAAAGACGAGTGGTTGTATTGGCACTGCCCCTGGTAATGCGAGGCACATTCCGACAAGAACGGTTAATAGCATGAGTGCGACAACTTTCGGTTTGGTCATTTCAAAGTAGGCGCGCCATGGTAGCGAAGCGCTGCTTGCATTTGCTGGTATAGAAATAGATTTAGCCATAATAGAATCCTTGCTTAAGCTTTACGCCACAGCGCGTAGTTAATGAAAATAACAGTAAGTAACAATAACGCGGCGCCGCCATTGTGAGAGACAGCAATCCCTAAAGGCAAATGCATCACTATATTGCTGATACCAAGGCCAACTTGAATTACAACTAAGGCAAACAACACCCAAGCACTTTGTCGTATTGTGCTTGATTGTGCTTTGAGTAATTTAAACCCAAGCCAGCACAAGCTGATTGCAGTGACAATGCCCCAAATTCGATGGGTCACATGAATGGTCATTCGAGCAGGGTACTCAAGCACACCATATTCGAAACTTGGATGGTCTCCTTGAAAAGGTGAAAATGCATCTGCAAATTGCAGATTATCAACCCAGTTACCCTCGCAAAACGGTAAAGATGTACAAGCCAAAGCTGCATAGTTAGATGATGTCCAGCCCCCCAAGATGATCTGAACGACCAGCACAACTAAACAAGCCATTGCCAGTGGTGCGAGCTTTCTGGCATAGAGATCACCGCCGGGGATCCTCAGTGGTTTTGTGCGTAAATACAGGAGTAATAACAGCGCAAACAAACTGAAGCCGCCAATTAAGTGCCCCATAACCACGATGGGCATGAGTTTCATGGTGACAGTCCACATCCCCAATGCTGCTTGAAACAGGATTAATGCCGATATAAGTATGGGCAGTTTTTTGGGCGCTTCTGCACGCCTTAGACATACGATGAGAATAGTTAAGACTAATAACCCCAATGTGCCAGCAATGTAACGATGAATCATTTCAAGCCATGCTTTTTCGGGCTCGACAGTTTGATTGGGGAAGGCCGTTTCAACTTTTGCTAAGTCAGCGCTATCACTGGGTACACCAATATGGCCATAACAACCGGGCCAGTCAGGACAACCGAGTCCGGCATCAGATAGGCGGGTATATGCGCCCATTAAAATGACTGCAAAGGTAAATACCAAGGTAAATTTCAGCAGATTTTTTATCACCATTAACCGACCCTCGACAGCTTCAGCATCTTACGAAGATCGCCAATCATTGATTTGCCTTGGGCAATATTTTCTTGCTCGCCAACAATGCCTGGGTATTTCATGACTAAACTGCCTAGTGGATCAACAATAATCATCTGCTGTTTAGTGAGCAGAGCGGTCATTGCAGGGCTCGCTGTCGCGGTTGCAAATGGGACTTGCAGCTTGATTAGAATATCTTTATCGCTATCGGGCGTGAGTAAAATAATTGGGCTGACGCGATCTTGATGTTTGCCTAAAGCCACATGGCTTTGATGGAGTACATACAAGCGCTGCTGACATTGCTCTAGGCATTCTTTAGGTAATAAATATAGCAGTTGCCACATTTGTGGCTGTGGATTTACCATGGCCAATGTTTGATAGTTAACATCAGCCGCAATGAGCTCACCTTTGTTGGTGGCTGCGCCATTATATAAATCCATGCTAAGTACTAGCTTGGCCACCACTACCGGTAAAATGAATACCAGTATTAGCATATAGAGTGTCTTGTTGCCTTTTGGTTTTGATGGGGAGTTCATACTTGCTCCTCTTGTTACGTCTGTTTTTGTTATAGGATTAGGTTTTTACTGCTTCATTTTTCGGTTTAAAAGTTTTCCAACCAAGCCATAGCATGAGCGATAAAAATACAGCTGCCATGGTGAACCATTGCAATGCGTAGCCTTGATGCTTATGGGCTGACAAAGGAATTGGTGTCCAAGGTTTTGCTAGATTCATATTCGGTGTTACATCTGGCTGCAGTACTGCTGGTGCCAGTTCATGACCTATTTTCTCTGCTAAGGCCACAAGATTTAAATTTTGGAAACGAATAATCTCTCGGTTTTTTACTGTAAATTCTTCCACATAAAGTTGGTCACTCAATGGGTTGGTTTGTCGCTGATAAACCCGGCCAATGAGTTGATAAGGCGTCAAAGGTAATGGCATTAAATCAGGTAAGATGCGGCGATCTTTATTGGCCGCCACAAAACCTAATTCAACTAATAACCAAGGTTGAGTCGTTGTTATTTCAAATATTTGGTAAGCCAGATAACCGACTTGGCCGTTATAAACTTGATTCTCAAGCAGTAGTATCTGTGAATTGACAGCTGTGCCAGTGACATTGATACGGTAACCCGTGAGTGGCTCAGCATTACCTAAATTAATAAAAGCGGCATAATCTAATTCACTAGCAGCTTGTCTTGCGGTTAACGTTGTTTGCCACTGTTGCTTTTGTACCGCTCTGTCGAGTTGCCAAAAACCTAGCTTGACCAAAATAGAAAACACACTCACAGTAACAAGCAGTAATAAACCTGTTGATAGTCGCCAGACCCGCGAAGGAGAGCCCATGGACATCTTAGTTATTTTCAAGCTTGTGTTAGTACTGCTGCTTGTATTCATATTATTTAATTTAGCTAGAGCCCTGTTTATTATGGTTAAAGCTGAAAGCCAGCAATCCATGAGTCAATATTTAGGTCGTCGAGTTATCTTTTCTGCTTTAGTGATGTTGCTATTGTTACTGGCCTTAGGATTTGGCTGGATAAGCCCAAATCCGAGACCGTATTAAGTTGTTTTTAAAGTACGTAAACAAAAATAAATAAGCATAACCACACCACATCGACAAAATGCCAATACCAGCTACCAGCTTGAAATGCGAAGTGCTTTTTAGGGGTAAAATGTCCTTTCTGCACTCTAAAAAACAGGATGATTAGAAATACTGTTCCTAAGGTGACGTGCATACCGTGGAAACCGGTCAGCAAGAAGAAGGTATTACCATAAATCCCCGATGCCAGTGTCAGTCCCATTTCTTGATAAGCGTGAACATATTCTTCAACTTGCAAGAATAAGAAGCCGATACCTAACAATACCGTTAGCCCTAACCAAACCTTGAGAGCTCCGCGCTTAGATTTCTCTAATGACACGTGGGCAAAATGTAAAGTAACTGAAGAGGTGATGAGAATAAGGGTGTTATATAGTGGTAAACCACCCCAGCCCATTGCTTCAGTGGTAGTGCCATCCGGCGTTTTCACTAGCGGCCATATAGCCTCAAATGCTGGCCATAGCACCTCGTTGGTCATGGCGTTATTTGATGCACCACCTAACCAAGGGATTGCGACCATTCTGGCGTAAAATAAAGCGCCAAAAAATGCCCCGAAGAACATAATTTCCGAGAAGATAAACCAGCTCATTCCTTGTCTAAAAGAACGATCCATCTGGGCTGAATATAAGCCTGACATTGATTCATCAATGACATTTTTAAACCAACCAAAAAGCATAAATATAATTACTGCGATACCAGCAACTAACATGTAGCCGCCAGAAGATTGCTCTGTAGAAAGCTGTTGAACGTAATTACCAGCACCAAATGCAATCAGGAATAACCCGATAGCGCCGGTAATCGGCCAGACACTTTGCGCTGGCACATAGTAGTTTTCATGTTTCGTTGTCATCTTGCTGCTCCTTGCTCTATGGCTGCAGTCTGTTTGTCTGTGATGTCATAGAGGGTATAAGAGAGAGTCAAAGTATTAATGGATTCAGGTAAATCTGCGTCCACATAAAAAATTAAAGGCAATTCAGCATCAGCCTTTGCTGCTAGAGGTTGTTGATTGAAGCAGAAGCACTCAGTCTTATTAAAATAAGCCGCGCCTTGACCAGGCGATACCGACGGTATTGCTTGGCCTACGAGGTCATTTGAAGATAAGTTCTTTGCTAAAAAAGCGGTCCGTGTCAGTTCGCCAGGGTGAACCTGAATACGGTTCACTGTAGGGGTAAACTCCCAAGGCATATTGCTTTGTACTTGGGCAATAAACTCAACGGTCACGGTGCGATTTTTATCAATTACCACGGCTTCATATGTGCTGGCAGTACTTTGGGGTTTTCCATTAATTCCCAAGGTATCGCACAGCACGTCATATAAAGGCACTAGCGCAAAACCAAAGCCGAACATGCCTATGGAACCAAAGATTAGTCCGATAAGTAATTTACGATTTGATTTTGTCGGCTGGCTCATATCATTTCACCTCAGGTGGTGTGGTGAATGAGTGATAAGGCGCAGGACTTGCAATAGTCCACTCTAAACCTTCAGCACCTTCCCATGGTTTATCGCCTGCTTTTTCGCCGCCCTTGATACATTTCAGTACTACAGCGAGGAAAATCAGTTGTGATAAACCAAAGGCAAAACCACCAATAGAGACAATCTGGTTTACATCTGCAAACTGGATTGCGTAATCCGGAATACGACGTGGCATGCCTGCTAAACCTAAAAAGTGCATTGGGAAAAACAGCACATTGACTGAAATAACACTACACCAGAAATGCCAGCGACCTAATGTTTCGCTATACATATGGCCGGTCCATTTCGGTAACCAGTAATACGCGGCTGCCATAATGGAGAAGACAGCGCCAGTTACGAGTACATAATGGAAGTGAGCTACAACGAAGTAGGTATCATGATATTGGAAATCTGCTGGTGTTATTGCCAACATCAATCCTGAAAAACCACCGATGGTGAATAAGATGATGAACGCAATAGCAAACAACATTGGGGTTTCGAAAGTAATCGACCCACGCCACATCGTCGCGACCCAGTTAAACACTTTAACTCCTGTCGGCACCGCAATGAGCATGGTGCAGTACATGAAGAATAACTCCGCAAATACTGGCATACCTGTGGTGAACATGTGATGTGCCCAAACTAAGAAGGACAAAATCGCAATGCTTGAGGTGGCATATACCATTGACGCGTAGCCGAAGAGCTTCTTACGACTAAAGGTCGGAATAATCGCTGAGATAATGCCGAAGGACGGTAAAATCATAATGTAAACTTCGGGGTGACCAAAGAACCAGAAAATATGCTGGAACATAACTGGATCGCCGCCGCCTGCAGCATCAAAGAAGCTGGTGCCAAAGTATTTATCGGTTAATACCATGGTGACTGCACCCGCGAGCACCGGCATGACCGCAATCAACAAGAATGCAGTAATCAGCCATGTCCAAACGAATAATGGTAGCTTCATCCAGGTCATACCGGGTGCACGCATGTTCACAATCGTGACGACAACGTTAATTGCCCCCATGATCGAACTGATACCCATAATATGTATCGAGAATACAAACAATGCAGTGGAATCTGGGCTGTAAGTCGTCGATAGTGGCGCATAGAATGTCCAACCAAAGTTCGGTCCGCCACCTTCCATAAATAGCGTGCTAAGCAACATAGCGAACGCGAAAGGTAAGATCCAAAAACTCCAGTTATTCATACGTGGCAACGCCATATCTGGCGCACCAATCATCATTGGAATAAGCCAGTTAGCTAAACCGGTAAAGGCTGGCATTACTGCGCCAAATACCATTATTAAGCCATGAACCGTGGTCATTTGGTTGAAAAAGTTAGGTTCAACAAGCTGTAAACCCGGTTGAAACAGTTCAGCACGAATGACCATAGCCATTGCGCCGCCAGTTAAAAACATAATGAAACTAAACCATAGATATAGTGAACCTATATCTTTGTGGTTAGTGGTTAAAACCCAGCGCATGATGCCTTTTGGCGCCCCATGATGATGGTCATCATGGTGATCGTCGTGAGCGGCTGGTGAATCTTGTGTAATTGTGCTCATTTTAATCCCTTACTTTCCGTGACCAACAACATCAGAAGCCTGAACCGCATCACCGGAGTTGTTACCCCATGCATTGCGTTCATAAGTCACCACGGCAGCGAGCTGTTGTGGTGTAAGTAGTGAGTTAAATGCCTGCATGGCAGTACCAGGTTGACCATTGATGACAACATCAAGGTGACCAGATACGGGCCCGGTTATCACTGGACTACCCACTAATGATGGGAACGCACCAGGTAAACCGGTTCCGGCTGCTTGATGACAAGCAACACAGCTGGTCATGTAGACTTTCTCACCCATGGTCATCAGCTCATCCATAGTTAAGTCATCTAATACCACCGCTTTAACTTCTTCTACCGCTTGTGTTACGGCTTCAGTTGCAGATGCTTCGACTTGTTCAGTCTCAGGTAGGGTCGCGGGTAAAGTCACAGGCGTAGGCATGTCTTTACTGGGAATTTCTACTGGAGCAGCGGAACTTGAAGCACCACCGTTGCCATTCACATCAGCTGCTTGAACGGTATCACCTGAATCATTACCCCAAGCATTACGCTCATAAGTGACTACCGCAGCAATTTCTGTTGCCGTTAGCTGTTTAGCAAATGCTTGCATAGCAGTACCCGGTTTACCATTAACAACAATGTCCACATGACCAGAAACAGGTCCTTTGATCATTGGGCTACCGATAAGAGAAGGGAATACACCAGGAAGGCCTGCACCATTAGGTTGGTGGCAAGCGGCACAACGGCTCATATAAATTTGTTCGCCTTGCGCCATTAACTCTTCATGACTAAGTGTCTGTGAAAGCGAGGCCTCAGCAGCGGCTTTAGCATCAACAGTTAATTGCTTTTGGTCGATTAACCACTGGTCAAAGTCTGCTTCAGATACGGCTTCAACCACAATCGGCATAAAGCCATGGTCTTTACCGCATAACTCTGCACATTGGCCGCGATAGGTGCCGATTTTATCGATTTTAGTCCACGCTTCATTGATGAAACCAGGATTGGCATCTTTCTTAACGGCAAATGCAGGCACCCACCAAGAATGGATAACATCATCGGAAGTCATTAAGAAACGCACTTTTCTATCGATAGGCAAAACTAACGGCTTATCTACTTCTAATAAGTAAGTCTCCGTTTTAGCTTCGGTACCTGTGATTTGCGCCGCAGGGGTTGAAAGTAAGCTGAAAAACTCGACGTCTTCATTAAAATAGCTGTAATGCCATTTCCATTGTGAGCCGGTTATTTTGATGGTCAGTTCTGCATCGCTAGGATCTTCCATCGCAATCAAAGTTTTCGTTGCTGGAATGGCCATGCCGATAAGAATGACAAATGGCAATACAGTCCAAGCTATTTCAACTTTGGTACTATCGTGAAAGTCTGCTGCAACAGCACCTTTTGATTTTCTGTGATAGATCATCGAATAAATCATGATCCCAAAGACCACAACACCAATGGCACAACAGATATATAAAATTATCATGTGAAGGTCATAAACCTTACCACTGATATCTGTCACACCTTGAGTCATGTTTAGTGGCATTTCAGCCGCAGTGAGTGGGGCTGCAAGCAACGCCACCATTAATCCGTACAACATTCGCTTCACAAGACTACTCCTCTGCTAATTGCGAAATGCAATTACAAAGAAAAGCCACACAGTAATACTCTGCTCTATGCAAACTTTTCATTCCCGAAAAAGTTTGATCTTTTCAAAGTACACGGTGGCTTTGAGCTTGAAAACTCAATTATTTTATGGTTTTACGCTGCCACACTTGTACCTAATACTGAACTTATCAATTTTATTTGACGCTTTACATTCAAGGCTTTCTATACCGCATGGTACCAGCTCAATCTTTTATAGCGTTTGTCGCCGTCTATCATTTATTACTCGAAAGTCACAACAATTGTTACCTTCTTGTTAACTACACTACTTGGAGTTTAAATATTGATCAAGATCACTTTTACATCTAATTTGCTGAATAAAAGCGAAAAAAAAGCCCCTCACCAAAGTGAAGGGCTTTTTTATCAGTGCTTTCTTAGTGAAAAGAAGCCAGATTTAATGTATTTGTTGTTGCTGAAGTCGCTGATAATGTTTGCTCATCACGTAAGTGAGTATTTACATCTTCAATAATTAGCCCTTGAGCTAAAGCGCTTTTGGCAACCAACTGAATGCGGCGATTATCGCGAGAATCTAATGGTGTCGTCCAAGTAATTACTGCACTTGACGTACCACTTGTCAGTGCTTTTTCCATTGCCCACAGTGTTTCAACTTCATCTTTGGTATGAACCAACAAAACTCTGTCCATGCGAACATTAGCATTGGCAAGGATTTGTTTATAGCCGATATGTGGCGCATTAATCAGCACAATCCAACGACCTTGCTGACTTAAAACCGCGAGTTCACTACATAATTGCGTTAACTCTGTTAAGCCTTGGTTCTGGGTGCGCTTAGTTTCAATACCTTGTTTTACTGGTATTGAGTCAGAGACCATATCAACCCATAAACCTGGATGACGGGGTGCATTACCTATTAATGTGTTCATAACCAACCTCCATTACGAATAACGCCAACAGCAAGCCCTTCAATCGTTAGGTTTTGGCAGTTTAAATCTACTTTAATTGGCTCATATTCATCATTCTCTGCATGCAGATAGATAATATTGCCTTTCTTTTCAAATCTTTTAACGGTGACGTCGTCTTCTAAACGTGCAACAACAACTTGACCATTGGTCGCTGTTTGCATTTTATGCACAGCGAGTAAATCACCCTCTAAAATACCAATATCTTTCATACTGTCGCCACGAACACGTAGTAAAAAATTGGCATTGGGTTTAAACATTTCTGGGTCAACTTGGAAATACTGTTCAACATGTTCCTGAGCAAGGATGGGTTCACCTGCAGCCACTTGGCCGATAAGCGGTAAGCCTGCTTCAACTTCCTCTTCAACTTGCACCATACGAATACCGCGAGAGGTACCAGGAATAATTTCAATACAGCCTTTTTTGGCGAGCGCTTTTAAATGCTCTTCTGCAGCATTAGCACTTTTAAAGCCTAATCGAGTAGCAATTTCTGCACGAGTCGGTGGCATACCAGTTTCGGCGATATTACATTTAATAAGCTCTAATATTTCAGCTTGGCGTGGCGTTAAAGGTCTCATATTGATTCCTGTTTTTATATACAGTGACTGTCATTATATACAGTATTTTTAATCGTGCAAGTATTAACCATTAATTTTTACAATTAATGTAGGTTAGGGAATCTGAACAAGAATCTGGTATTCTATGCGCAATAAATTGATGTTGAAAATGCGAACACTCATGTTAAAACCTGATTCAATCATTGCAAAATCATTACGTTGGATACAAAAACTCATGGTGCACACTGTTGTTGTGCCAGAGGATCCATTTGCCGATCTGAACTTAGACCCAGATAAACCAGTGGTCTATGTAATGAAGACAGAATCACTCAGTGATATTGCTGCTTTAAATGAAGTGACGGCTAAATACGGCTTACCGAGCCCCTATGAGAGACTAGACGTAGATGGTTTAAATACACCGAGAATTGTGTGTGTTGAAGGTCGTAAACCTTTGTTTGGTAAACGTTTAAGTGGCGATAAGTTTGTGGATAATTTCACAAAGCTACTAACATTACATAAGAAAAATAATGAGCTAGATATTCAGTTGGTTCCGGTTAGCCTATATTGGGGACGTATTCCTGGTAAAGAAGACGATACCATCACTGCTGCTGTTTTTGAGCGTGAAAATCCAACTTGGCTGCGTAAATGGTTGATGATTTTGTTTTTAGGCCGTCACAGCTTTGTGCAGTTTTCAAATGCGATGTCATTACGCTATATGGCTGATGAACATGGTACTGACGTCAGTATTGCTCACAAGCTTATTCGTGTTGCACGGGTTCACTTTAGACGTCAACGTAAAGTGATGACGGGCCCGCAACTGCCGAATCGCCAAGCGATGTTCAACTCATTATTAAAATCTGAGGCGATCACTAAAGCGATTAAAGAAGAAGCGGTTAACAAAAAAATATCAGAAGAAAAAGCCCGCGAAAAAGCGATTGAATATTTAGATGAAGTTGCTGCAGATTACTCTGATAGCTTAGTCCGTATTGCAGAGCGTTTTCTCACTTGGCTGTGGAACAAGTTATACAGTGGTATTAGCATTAAAAGTGCTGAGCAAGTGCGTAAACTGCATCATGATGGTCACGAAATTGTTTATGTGCCGTGTCATCGTAGCCATATGGATTACTTACTGCTTTCATACATACTGTATTACCAAGGTATGGTGCCGCCGCATATTGCCGCAGGTATTAATTTGAATTTCTGGCCTGCAGGGCCTATGTTCCGCCGTGGTGGTGCATTCTTTATTCGCCGTAGTTTTAACGGCAACAAACTTTATACCGCGGTATTCCGTGAATACTTAGATCAGCTATTTGCTAAAGGCTATTCGGTTGAATACTTCACTGAAGGTGGTCGTTCGCGTACCGGTCGTTTATTAGCGCCTAAAACTGGCATGTTAGCGATGACGGTTAACTGTGTACTGCGCGGAATCGAACGCCCAGTCACTCTGGTGCCTGTTTATTTAGGCTATGACCATGTGATGGAAGTGTCGACTTATCACAAAGAGTTAAGCGGCAAGAAAAAGCAAAAAGAATCCGTTTGGCAGGTATTTGGAGCATTGCGTAAATTAGGTAACTTTGGTCAAGGTTATGTCAATTTTGGTGAGCCGATTAATGTGCAAAATTTCTTGAATGAACAATCGCCTAATTGGCGTGAAGAGATTGCCAAAGACCCAGATCAAAAGCCTTCATGGTTAACGCCTGCGGTTAATGTACTGGCGAATAAAGTCATGACTAACATCAATGGTGCAGCCGCTGCGAGTTCAGTGACATTAACCAGCATGGTGTTATTGGCATCAGAGCAAAATGCATTAGAGCGTACCGAGCTTGAGAGACAATTAGATTTATATCTTAAAATCTTAAAAGATGTGCCATACACTCAGTATGCGTCTGTTGCTGATGGTTCATCTCATGATTTAGTTGAACAGTGTTTATCATTGAATAAGTTCACTTCAACGACAGATGCAATGGGCGAAATCATTTCTATTGATGATAAATCAGTCATTGCCATGAGCTATTATCGCAATAACATTATTCATCTAATGGCAGTACCTTCTTTAGTAGCAAGCTGTTTGGTGCAATATGAAGAATTTAATCGCGAGAAAATACAGCAAATTGTTAAAGACTTTTACCCATTATTGAAAGCTGAACTGTTTATGGGCATTAAAGATTTAACGACGTATGTTGATCATGTTCTTGATTTATTTGTTGAGCAGCAATTGATTTCTGGTACTGATCACTTTGAAGTCAATCAAGGTAACATTACCCAGTTAATGCTATTGTCTGGGACGGTAAGTGAGACCTTACAACGTTACGCGATTATCTTTAATTTATTGGCTTACAAGCCAGAAATTGAGCGTTCAGATCTTGAAAGCGCTAGCCATTTATTGGCTCAGCGTTTAGGTGCTTTACACGGAATTACTGCGCCAGAGTTTTATGACAAAAAGCTCTATAATAATTTGAGTGTTAAATTAAAAGAATTAGGATACCTATCGGGTAATGACAATCAATTTGAAGTCATCCGAATACGTGATCATGCCAATGGTATGCTGCGTTTATCTGTTCGAAAAACCATTGTCGATAGCGTCACAGTGGAACATGGGTAATTACTAATTTTATGAGCGCAACACAATCACAACCGCAAAATAAATCCTTATTAGGCGGCGCTATGATCATCGCCGGTACTACCGTTGGTGCTGGTATGTTTTCTTTGCCTGTTGTTAGTGCAGGCATGTGGTTTGGCTATTCATTAGTCATGCTAGTCGGTATTTGGTTTTGTATGCTGGTTTCTGGGCTGATGCTGCTTGAAACTAATTTACATTTCAAACCTGGCGACAGTTTTGATACGTTAACCAAAGTGACTTTAGGCCAGTTCTGGCGGATCATTAACGGTCTGTCAATTGCCTTTGTTTTATACATTCTGACCTATGCCTACATTAGTGGCGGTGGCTCGATTGTGAACCACACCTTATCGGGTATGGGTATTCATTTACCGCAAAGTGCTGCAGGTTTAGTGTTTGCTGCAGTGCTTGCTGCAGTGGTTGTTATCAGTACTAAAGCGGTTGATCGCATTACCACCATTATGATTGGCGGCATGCTCATAACGTTTTTCCTTGCTGTGGGCAACTTGCTGATAGATGTGGACAGCGCTAAATTATTGATGCCAGATGGTGAAGCTAGTTTTTCACCTTATATATTGGCAGCTCTGCCATTTGGTCTTGCAAGCTTTGGCTACCACGGTAATGTACCAAGCCTCGTTAAGTATTATGGCAAACAGCCTAAAGTGATTATAAAAGCTATCTGTATCGGTACTTTTATCGCATTAGTCATTTACGCTTGTTGGTTAGTGGCGACCATGGGCAACATTCCTCGCAGTCAGTTTAGCGACATCATTGCCCAAGGCGGCAATATGGGCGTATTGGTTGGCGCTTTGTCAGAAGTGATGGCCAATAAATGGCTTAACACCATGTTGACCTTGTTTGCTAACTTAGCGGTAGCGTCATCATTTCTCGGTGTTACCTTAGGTTTGTTTGATTACCTTGCAGATTTATTTGGTTTTGACGAATCAAATAATGGCCGAATCAAAACTGCGGCTATTACTTTTATCCCACCGACAGTATTGGGATTATTATTCCCTAACGGCTTCTTGATGGCTATTGGCTTTGCTGCGCTAGCTGCCACTATTTGGGCGGCGATTGTTCCGGCTATGATGGCTTATAAGTCACGTAAAATGTTCCCTGATGAAAACAGCTTCAGAGTCCCTGGTGGCACGCCATTGATTGTTGTCATCATCGTATTCGGTATTGTCACTGCGACTTGTCATTTATTGGCAATGGCAGATTTACTGCCTGTTTATAGATAATTTTTTGGTAAACAATCTGTAAATAAAAAGCCCTTTTTAAGGGCTTTTTTGTTGGATTTTTTGCAAGTATTGAGTCGGGGTTTGTTGATGAAACAGCTGAAAGCTTTTACTAAAACTGCGATTACTTGAATAACCTAATAACACGGATATTTCGGTAATACTTTTCCCTTCCTGCATATACTTAATTGCTAGATTCCCCAGAATATATTTCAGTAACTCCGTAAAACTAAAACCTGTGAAGGCTAACCGACGCTGTAATTGTTGCTTAGATAGGCCGCATAAATTGGCTAATTTATTTAAGGTAGGTAAACCATAAAAACGACAATAATTCACCATTTCGTACAGTAACTTGGGGACATCATGTGCCTGTGGCATATTGAGAAATTTATCGAGTTGATTGAACGGCAGTGCAGTATCGGCATCAAATATAGGCTGGCCCACTTGATGATGAAATTCATTATTAATTAATTCATTTAAACCAATCCACAGCTCAGTTTGCGGCGCATTCCAAGTGACTTTACAGCCCATTAATTTTTCAATGCTATTTTGTCCTAAAGTAGGCCCGCTTAGCATGACTTTAATTGGGCTGTAGTTAGGGCCTAAGAAATGGCGTGCTGTATTTAATAGTGAGATAGCAATGCGCAATGAATCATGGGATTTAGACCTGTCGGTGGCATAAGGGTTGTTGTAACACCACTTTATAATTTTACTTGATTGGATGCCGTAATAACTGGCACCGGATTGAAAGCTGGCAATAGCGTAGTTTATTCGCCTAAATGATAGAGCTAAATCAGGGGTCGATAAGAACCAATTCCCCAAGGGGCCAATTTGATTAAAATTGAGATAAGATTGTAATTTGAGCATGAAATCTTGCTCACCTGTAAGTTGTTCAATTTTAATAAACCAATCAGCCACTTCAGTAAATGGGATCAGTGCCATGGGCTCATCAAGTAATCTTATTGGAATGCCTAAACTCTCTGACTTAATGCCATAAACTTTTTCAATTCCCAGCAATAAAGGCTTAATACAGCACACTCGGATAAAAGACATATCAAACGACATACTAAATTTCTCACTGGATACGGTGTCACTATATATATCAAAAAATAGCTGAAAATGATACTAGTGGTGACTTGCTGTTGTCCTCATTTTAAGAACATGCAGAATGTGCCCATTGCGATTGTTTGAGGAGTTTTACCATGAGTTTATTTAGTATGCCGTTTGTTGACTCAGGCGTTGATACCGCCCTTCACGGATTAGCATTAGTTGTTTTAGTGGTTACGGTCGCGGCGGCAGGAATAGGTTTCTGGCGAATTCATGAATTGCCGATCAATAAAGCGCATAAAGAAAAGCATCAACAGATAGGCTTGATTACTGCGCTCACCTGGATTGGTTTTGTCTGGCATTGGGTGTGGGTTTTAGCTGTGCTGGTGGCTTTTGTTGATAGCGGTAAAGCGTTGAGAAGAATACGAGATATCTGGCGTGAGAGCGAACCAGAACCCCTAACACCAAAACCTCTAGCACCAGAAGCTCAACAGTCAGCATCACATCAGTTAGAGCCAGCACCGCAGCAAGCTGCCACGATAAGTAAAGGAGCGTTATTATGATTGAAGGTTTAGCTATTTGGGCGCTACTGATTTACATACTTAGAATGGTGGGAATGCCTTGGAATAAAGGCACTAAAGCCTTTGCATACCTGGGGGGCACCGGTTGGTTAATGTTTGTATGGGTGGGGTTACTTAATTACGCACCGATGGATTTATCTGGTGGTTCGATAGTGCAATCTCCACATATTCAACTGCGCCCAGCATCGACTCAGATTAAAGGCAATGTAAAAGGGATTTATGTTGAGCCTAATGAAAAGGTGGTTGCTGGTCAGCTTATTTATGAAATTGATGATGAGCCATATCAAATTGCGTTGAATAAAGCCCAAGTACAACAGCAAACTGCTGAAGTCGCCTTATCGCTATCAAGAGAAGATATTTTAATTGCCAACAAAGAGCTGCAAGTTGCAGAGTCTGATGTATCGATAACTAAAAATCAGTTACATGCATCAAAGAAAGATTTGGTTTGGAAACAAACGACCTTAGCGCGTTATGTTGAGCAAAACAGTAAAGTTGCTGACACCATAACTCAAAGCCAGTTAGATGAGCAGCAAACCGCAGTTGATTTGGCGCAATCACAAGTTGATGCTTACACCACGAAAATTTCTAAAGCGGGTACAGAAGTCCATAAGGCACAACTTAATATTCAAAAGGCGCATTTAACGGTTGATAGTCGCCAATCAGACTTGAACAGTGAAATTGAATCGGTTGCGCAAGCGCAATGGAACTTAGATAACACCAAGGTTTATGCGCCTGCGAATGGTTATTTAACTAACTTTATAATGCGTGAAGGCCAATATGTTGGAGTGGCACCGCGAATTCAGATGTACACCGATGAAAAATACGTACTGATGCGTGTTAATCATCAAGCGATCCGTAATGTAAAAGTCGGGCAAATGTCTGAGTTCTCATCTGCGGTGTATCCAGGAAAAGTATTTAATGCCCACGTTGAAGGCATTATTGAAGCGACGGGTGAAGCACAAGGTAGTTTGTTGGCGCGTGATGATAATGTTAGACAAACCACGGGGCAAAATTTAAATAACAAACACCACTTTGTCAGGTTGAAACTGGATGAAACTGAAGGTTATGATATTCCTGTGGGCTCAGTAGGCTTAGCGTGGATATCAGCGGCTAAACCGGTGGAGTTTCTGTCCTTCCTCGATATCATTAGAGGCATTATTATTCGCATGAAATCGCAAATTTACTACTTGTGGTCCATATAAAGAAATCAGATGAATTAACTGGTCATTTTTTTTAATTATCTGATTTAAATATCAAATGCCCTCAAATGAGGGCATTTTTGTTGCTGAGAACAGCCTAAATATCAACCTCGACATTAGTGCTAAAAAGGGCTTAACTATAAGTAGGTTGGCAATTAGACAAATTAATTCTCCCATAAGATGCCAAGGATGATTTATATGAAGGTTTCAAACTATAAGCAGGGGCAGCCTTGCTGGATCGAACTAGCCACACATGATTGGTACTCAGCTAAAATATTTTATCAAAAATTATTTCAATGGCAGGCTGATGATATGCCCATGCCTGAAGGTCATTACACCATGCTGCAGCTAGAAGGTGATGATATTGCTGCCATGTATCAAATGCCACAAGAAATGCTAAAACTGCCCACACATTGGGAGTTATATTTTGCTGTGGATGATGTGGATGAAACGGTAAAAGTGATTAAACATGCGGGTGGTGAAATCGTTGCTGGACCTCATTCAGTGGGTGATTCAGGTAAAATGGCCGTATGCCACGACCCTGAAGGGGCACGCTTTTCTATTTGGCAAGCCTTCGACCATGTGGGGATTAAGCGTTCATTTGAACCCAATACCCTGTGCTGGGTGGAGTATATGTGCCGTGATAGCGTCTTAGCTAAGAGCTTTTATCGTCAAGTGCTTAGTTTTGATACGAGTACGGTAGACATGTCTGAGATGGGGATTGGTGATTACGTGCAGTGGCTGGTAAATAAGCAACCCGTTGGCGGTATGATGGAAATGACACCTGAGTGGAAAGATACCCCACCACATTGGATGCTATATTTTAGCGTCGAAGATTGTGATGCAATGGCCAAAAAAGCCGAAGAGTTAGGGGGGCGTATTTGTGTTCCTCCAACGGATATTCCTGATGTAGGCCGTTTTGCCGTCATTGATGACCCACAAGGCGGCACCTTTTCAGTGATTAAATTGACCAAGGTATTTTAAGCGTTAATATAAGTGTAAATAGTGAATAAGCAAGGATGAGGAATGACTGTAACAAAGGACGAGAAACTGGCCGTGATTCAAAAGAAAATGACCATGGTGGCAATAATTGATTTTCCAGGCACTTTATTAGTGGCTGCTGGTTTATACGGTTTAGTTGCAGGTTTTGATACTGCTGCTTATCCTATGTTAGCGAATTCAATACTGCTGTTCGCTATGGTCGGAGTCGGTGGTTGTATTATGGCTTGGGGTATTTTTAGGATGATGCAATTGGCACGAGAAAAGCAAACCGTGCTTAGTGAGCCAAGCTAACAAACTCTGATTGAGATTATGACTTTATAAATAAAAAAGGCGCCGTAAGCGCCTTTTTTATTATTGATGAATAACCTTTTAAATCTACTTGCTGAGTTTACGGCCATAAATCAGTAAATAGATTGCAGGGATGACAAACAGTGATAGCAAAGGCGCGGTGACCATACCGCCAACCATAGGTGCGGCAATTTTTTGCATCACTTCGTTCCCCGTTCCCGTACCCCACATTATCGGCAGTAAGCCAAAAAATATGGTCGCAACCGTCATCGCTTTGGGTCGAATACGCATAACAGCACCTTCAATCAATGCCTGACGTAAATCATCTTTACTATTGAGAGTGTCATTGCGTTTTCGGTCTCTAATACTGTTGTTTAGATACACCTGCATGACTACGCCAAATTCAGCCGCGACCCCCGCAAGGGCTATCATGCCGACTGATACAGCAACCGAAAAGTTGAAGTTCAGTAGATATAAAAACCATGCGCTGCCCACTAAGGCAAATGGCAAGCTCAGCATAATCACCGAAGCTTGGGCAAATGAGTTAAAGGTCAGCATCAGTAATATGAAAATAACTGCAATCATTAATGGAATAACTAACGTCATTTTAGCTTCAACACGTTGCATATATTCATATTGCCCGGCAAAGCTATAACTATAACGTGCTGGCAGCGTAATTTGTTGGTCTAAGGCTATTTGCGCTTTCTTAATATATTCGCCAATAGAAATATCTTTAATATCAACAAATACCCATGAAATTAAGCGGCCATTTTCACTGGCAAGCATTGGAGGTCCATCGCTGATGGTGATGTCTGCTAAAACGCTTAATGGCAGATATTTACCTGTTTTGGTTAATACTGGTAAATCCCTGATTTTTTCGATGCTGTCACGTAACTCTCGTGGGTAACGAATGTTAATTGGGTATCGTTCTTGGCCTTGAACTGACTCGCCAACTTTCATACCGCCTATGGCGATTTGCACCACATCTTGGATGTCACTTAGGGTCATACCATATCGAGCTGCATTTTTTAGTTTCGGCTCAATATCGATATAACGTCCACCACTACTTCGCTGCGCAAATGCTGATGTTGTGCCTGGTACTTGGCTCATCACCGCTTCTATTTCAGTGCCTATCTTTTCTAATTCGGCGACATCAGAACCTGATATTTTTATGCCGACAGGCGTTCTAACCCCTGTTGATAGCATATCGATACGGGTTTTTATCGGCTGCACCCACGCGTTAGTCATACCGGGCACTTTTACCGTTTTTTGCAGCTCTGCAATGATAGATTCTAAGGTCACGCCTTCACGCCATTCATCATGTGGTTTAAGCATTATGGTGGTCTCAAGCATGGTTAAAGGTGCAGGGTCGGTAGCAGTCATCGCTCGTCCCACTTTACCAAATACTCTTTTGACCTCTGGCACTGTTTTAATCAATCTATCAGTTTGTTGTAAAATTTCAGCGGCTTTACCTGCACTAACACTAGGCAGGGTTGTGGGCATATAAAGTAAGTCACCTTCAGCGAGTTCTGGCATAAATTCAGAACCCATCTTTGTCATAGGATAGTAAGCACTCGCTAAAGTGATCAGTGCTAATACGATAGTGAATTTAGGAAACTTTAATACCAGTTTGAGTAATGGCTGGTATATGGCAATTAAAAATCGACTGATGGGGTTTTTGCGTTCATCTGGAATATTACCGCGGACAAAATAGCCCATTAAAACTGGAATCAAGGTGATGGCGAGTATTGCTGAAGACGCCATTGCAAAGGTTTTAGTATACGCCAGTGGATGGAATAAGCGGCCTTCTTGGGCTTCCAGTGCGAACACGGGAATAAAGCTTAAGGTGATGATCAACAAACTAAAGAATAGCGCTGGTCCCACTTCAACAGAGGCCTCTTTGATTAATTGCCAATGAGCTTCACCTTCGGGTGGTTTACCGTGTTCTTCCCGATATCGTTCTAAATGCTTGTGGGCATTTTCTACCATGACAATGGCCGCATCGACAACGGCTCCTATGGCAATGGCAATCCCCCCTAAGCTCATGATATTGGCATTAACGCCCATAAAATGCATGATGATAAAGCTGCTTAATATCGACAATGGCAAGGTGATTATGGCAACTAGCGTTGAGCGTGCATGTAATAGAAATAGTAAGCAGACTAAGCCTACCACCAACATTTCTTCCATTACTTTGTGCATCAGGTTATCCACAGAATTGAGGATAAGTTCTGAGCGATCGTAAGTGATAACTAACTCGACACCTTCAGGTAAACCGCTTTCAATTTGCTTAATTTTCTGTTTTACATTGTTAATGGTTTCAAGGGCATTTTCGCCATAGCGCATCACCACAATACCGCCGACGACTTCACCTTTGCCATCAAGTTCTGCAATACCACGGCGGGCAGCTGGGCCTGTTCGCAGCTGCGCCACATCTTTCATCAATACTGGTGTGCCAGTATCAGATAACACCCCTAAAGGAATTTCGGCAAAATCTTCAATATTTTGTCTATAACCTGATGAGGTAATCATGTATTCAGCTTCGGCCATTTCGATAACCGAGCCACCTACAGAGCTATTAGAGCTTGCCAGTGCATTTTTTACGGTCATTAAATCGATTTGATATAAGGCGAGTTTATGTGGGTCGACCACGATTTGATAAGACTGCTCCATGCCGCCAATAGTGGCAATTTCAGACACACCTTCAACACTTTGTAACTCCAGTTTTAAGAACCAGTCTTGCAGTGAACGTAGCTGGGCTAAATCGTGATTACCTTGTCTATCGACCAAGGCATATTGGAATACCCAACCTACGCCAGAAGCATCTGGCCCCAATGTTGGGGTTACGCCCTCAGGTAGCTGGTCTTGGGTTTGTGATAAATACTCTAATACTCGAGAGCGAGCCCAGTAGATATCAGTATTATCTTCGAAAATGATATAGACGAATGAGTCGCCAAACATTGAAAATCCACGCACTGTTTTAGCACCGGGTACTGCCAGCATTGCCGTGGATAGCGGGTAAGTAATTTGGTCTTCGACTAATTGTGGTGCTTGGCCTGGGTACGAAGTTTTAACGATCACTTGTACATCAGATAAGTCCGGTAGGGCATCCAATGGGGTGGTACGCATGGCTTGATAACCGACTACAGCGATGATTAAGGTGAGTAATAACACCATCGCACGTTGTTTTATCGAAGCACTGATTATTTTCTCTAGCATGAGAGTGCTCCTAGTGGTTATGGGCTGCAGGCGCTTTATCTGCGCCGCTTAAACGTAATAAGCTACCTTGAATGCTAGCTTCTGAATCAAGCAAAAACTGCCCTGAAACCACCACATGATCGCCTTCATTTATGCCTTCAATGATCTCTGCTTTTCCCTGCGCAATGATGCCGACTTTTACAGGTACCGAAGTAAATCCGGTATCGTGACGCTGAACTACCACCCGATTTTCGCGGCCGGTTAATATCAATGCTTCTGTGGGAATAGTAATAATGTTGCGCTTAGGGCCGCCAAATAAAGATACATCCACTAAGGTACCTGGTCGTAAGCTTTCATTTGGATTATCTAATTTTATTCTGACTCGCATGGCGCGAGTGACAGGATCAAGTTCTGGGTAGATATAATCAATATCTGATTCTAATGAAAATAGCCCTTGAGCCGATGCTGTAACCTCAGCTGATCGGCCTTTTTCTAGCCAGCTTTGTTCATTTTCAAATACATCTGCGATGACCCAAACGGTAGATAAGTCGACTAACTCAATTAAAGTATTGCCTGGTTGAATATACATGCCGTCACGGATATCCATTTGGCTAACAAAGCCATCTTGCGGGGCATAAAAAGGTACCCGATAAATAGTTTCACCCGTAGTTTCTAATTGTTTAATAATCTTTGAAGATATACCTAAGAGCTCTAAACGTTGACGGGCTTTACGCTCTAGTATGCTGCCGCGTTGATTATCTTGCTTTAAATAATCAATTGCTTGCATGTAATCATCTTGAGCGTTAATGAGTTCTGGTGAATAAAGTTCATACATTAACTGACCTTTTTTGATTTTTTGGCCAACATTATTGATATGCAATTTTTCAACCCAACCGGTTATGCGGGTATGCACATGAGTAATACTATCTTCGTTATACTCAACGGTGCCAATGGTGTTAACGAGGCGCCATAAGGTATCTTTTTCAACTTGTTGAGTTCTCATCCCTAAAGCTTGTTGCATGCCGCCTGATACACCAACGACGATTTCTTCAGCTGCGGCGCCTAAAGTGACTTTTTCTAAATTCATCCCACAAATAGGGCAAGTTCCTTGAGTGTCAGACACGATATGCGGGTGCATTGGGCAAACAAACTTAATGGTTGGTTCAGCATCTGTAGGTAATAAGCTCGGCTTAACAGTATTAAATACTTTATCTGCTGCGCTGTTTGTTGAGCTATTTTCAACACTAATCTCAGAGACCGGCATTGCCATGTTTGTGGATGTTTGGGTATGGCCATGTTGGCTGTGGTCAGCTTCTTCCTCTTCTTCTTTTGCCACTAGAAACATATTGCATTTAGGGCAGGTATCACCTGATTTATGGCTGGTTACTTCAGGGTGCATTGGGCAGATATAGGTTTTTTGTACCTGTGATATTGGCATCGGGTCTGTTTTTACTTCTTCTAAAAACATATTGCATTTAGGACAAGTATCGCCTGATTTATGGCTAGTGACTTCAGGATGCATTGGGCAGATATAGATCTTCTGAGCATGTTCATTTGAACTGTGACCAGCTTCCTCTTCTTCCTCTTCCTCTTCTTCATTTGCCACTAGAAGCATATTGCATTTAGGACAAGTATCACCTGATTTATGGCTGGTGACTTCAGGGTGCATTGGGCAGATATAGGTCGTTTCGGCGCTATGGTCTATGGCAGCCTCAGGGCTAACTTCTTCTAAGAACATATTGCACTTGGGGCAAGTATCACCCGATTTATGGCTTATGACTTCAGGATGCATTGGGCATGAATAGGTGATTTTGTTTGCATCATGTTGATGCTCATTAGTTGCGTGAGCATTTATATGAGTGTGCGCTGTGGCGGTTTGTTGTGCGGCAACGGGATAACTAAATAGCCCAGTAACAAAACCCACAAAGGTAATGAATAAAATAGCGTGTTTCATAAAAACCTCGAAGTACGGCAGGCGAATAGCTTAACCGTGCAAAACTTAAAAATACTAATAAATATAGATGTCTAGATATAACACTGATAGTACATATTACAGAGCTGTAGCTATGAAGTGTCTAGTCAATGATCTAGCTAATCGGAGGTCGAAAGGCTGGGAGGGTTTTATGATAAAAGAAATGGGGCAGTGAGGTTGCATCAGCTTTGCTATTGACCGCTTTTGCCAACACTATGTCAAATGAGAGTAAATGTCCTGTCATCGAGATTGTCATGCAATGACCACAATCAATGGCGCAGCCAGCTTGACCATCACAACAGCTTTTTGAAGTGCTTTTTGACTTAAGCATCGCGTCATCATCGCAACAATGGCTGGTTTTTTGTGGCATTTTACCTGACATCGATGAGTGACAATCCATGGCGTTGGTATCTTGTTTTACGGTAGACGATGGCATTAGTTGCTGGTGGTCAGACGTTGATATTTTACCCATTGAATCTACCGTGACGGAATCAGTCGCTGAGTGTGTCATAGGGTTGGCGACCATAGCATAACCATTAGTTATCAACCCTTGGCCTAAAATGGCAAACAAGGTGATAAAAACGATGATTTGATGCGATAGTTTAGCGCTCATTTTTCCCACTGAATTGATAATTAGTCATCACGGATTGTTAATCTATTGATTTAAAATTGATTATATCGATTAAATCAGAAAATTAACGTATTAATCTTAATAATATAACGTTTATTAATTTTTACAGCAATGCGCTAGTGCACAAAGTAACTCACGGCAATTCCAATATTGTATATTAGCAGTTAATACAATGGATGCTTGTATTGTACACATTAATGCAAATGTACGAAGTTTGTCATTTTTGTATTGATAACTTTGCCATAAGGTCGGCTATGTATTAGGTTTAAAAGCACCATAAAGGTTCGAGTCGGTTTGCAATATATAGATCTTGATCTCATTTTAAGCATATATTGACAACTTATTAATTAAAACATGCCTTTAATTCGTTTTTTTATGGGAAAAACAACCTAGAATAGATTTACTATTTTTAGAACTTAAAATTTATATTTTCGAGTTTAAAAATTATAAATTATAAAACTGTTAACTGGAGATGACGATGAACTGGCGTGCACTATTCAAACCGAGCGCAAAATATTCAATTATCGCACTAATCATAGTGGGTGTTGTTATGGGTGTAGTGGGCTATTTCGCCACTCAACAAACTTTACATGCAACAAGTTCAGATGAATTTTGTATGAGTTGTCATAGTAATCACTCACTTAAAGATGAAGTGTTAGCTTCTGCACATGGCGGCGGTCGCGCTGGTGTTACTGTGCAATGTCAAGATTGTCACCTTCCACATGGCCCAGTTGATTACTTGGTGAAGAAGATTATCGTATCTAAAGATTTATACGGTTTCGTCACAATCAAAGATTTCAATACTCAAGCTTGGTTAGATGAAAATCGTAAAGAGCAAGCTGATATCGCGCTGAAATATTTCCAAGCTAATGACTCTGCTAACTGTCAGCATTGTCACACTCGTATCTACGATAATCAGCCTGAAACAATGAAGAAAATGGCTAAACGCATGCATGAACGCAATGCTAAGCAAGAAGGCGACAAGAGAAAGACTTGTGTAGATTGTCATAAAGGTGTTGCTCACCCTTACCCTAAAAAGTAAGTTGATGATTATTAATCGGGAGTGATGATCCTGATTAATTAAAAAAACCTCGCTTAGGCGAGGTTTTTTTATGTCTGTAATGTTTATTACGGTAACTCTTTAGCTGTTGTTTTTATCCAGTTCGAGTACTTTCTGTCTATATTCAAGTAAACCGAAAACACCAAAAAAATACACCTTGAGGTAATCAAGAGCAGATAATTTTAAGAGGCTGCTAAACATGGTATTAAATATCAATAATTGGAAGCAATGCATTACAGCAGTGATAAATAATAAGATATTTAAAATTATGCTGACTTGGCCTTCAAGCGGCATGAATAAATTGTAAAACATCACTAGCCAAGTGATTAAGGTAAAGCTTTTACCGATGACGATAAAATATTTCATGGTTTTCCTCTGAGAGTTTTTGCTGGTTTAGCTAAGCGGTTATCAATCTATTTGATATTGAAATAATCGGTAAGACACTTGGCCGGCACTTTTTTGCTTGAGTTCGACCCAATCTGCAGGGATCTCAAGATCTGTTATATCCGACTCTGTTTCTAAATATATTAATGCATTTTCGTTTAGCCAGTTTTTCTCTGCTAATAGCGCCAATGTTGGATTCGCTAAGCCTTTTCGAAAAGGCGGATCGACAAATACAATATCAAAGCCTTTCTCTTTAGTGCTATCTAGCCCTTGTTTCAACGTGACGAGACTATCGCCATTAATCACATCTGCATTGTCACATTTGAGCGTCACAAGGTTCTGTTTAAGCTGCTTTGCTGCATTACTCTGTAATTCACAGATCCTTGCATAGCTTGCGTAACGGGATAATGCTTCAAGGCTAAGTGCACCACTGCCAGCGAAACAATCAAGTACTCTTGCACCACTAATATCGCTAGAAAGCCAATTAAACAAGGTTTCACGGACACGATCTGTGGTGGGTCTTAGGCCTTCAAGATCATGAATCGGTAACTTTCGTGAACGCCATTGCCCTGAAATGATCCTGACCTGGCCGCTAGCGGACTTATTTTTGGACATTTTGCCCTCGTGATTTTGCCTGAACAAAGAAAGTGGTAGACTATGCAACCAATTAGATACTCGATATTTTATACCAAACTGCTGTTTAAAGGTGAGCATTCCTTTTAACAAGTTTAGTATTGAATGTTTGAGATAACTTCTCCGAATTTTATAGCTCATTAAGCACTGGTAGTAGACATGGCAAAGAAAGGTTTTTTTTCGTGGTTTCGTAAAGACAAAACCAAAGAGCAAGAGCAAGTTACAACCGACAATGCGCAGCGACAGGCTGATGCCAATCAACCCGATGAGCAACTTGAGCAGCAACAAGCTGCCGAGGCTTTAGCATTAGAACAAGCCAATACTGTCAAAGAAGCTGAGGCATTAGCAGAGCAAGAACGTGTCGCTGCAGAATTGGCAGAGCAAGAACGTGTTGCTGCAGAATTAGCAGAACAAGAACGTGTCGCTGCAGAATTAGCAGAACAAGAACGTGTTGCTGCAGAATTGGCAGAGCAAGAACGCGCTGCTGCGGAATTAGCAGAGCAACAACGTGTCGCTGCGGAATTGGCAGAGCAAGAACGTGTTGCTTCGGAATTGGCAGAGCAACAACGTGTCGCTGCAGAATTAGCAGAACAAGAATGCGCAGCTGAAGAATTAGCTGAGCAAGCTCAATTAGAAAAAGAGTCAGAGCAAGAACAGGTTCAAATTGATGAACCTCAAGCTAAACCCGTAAAAGAAGGTTTATTTGCTCGCTTAAAGCGTGGATTGGTTCGTACCAGTGAAAACATTGGTAGCGGATTTATGGGTATCTTCCGCGGTAAGAAAATTGATGATGACTTATTCGAAGAGTTGGAAGAACAGTTATTGATTGCCGATGTGGGCGTTGAAACGACCACTCGACTTATTGAAAGCTTAACTGCACAAGCATCACGCAGACAGCTAAAAGATGCAGAAGCACTTTATGATTTATTACGTGATGAGATGCAAAAAATTCTCGACCCTGTGGCAATCCCACTTGTTCCAGAAAATGCTGACGGCCCTTTTGTTATTCTAATGGTAGGTGTTAATGGTGTGGGTAAAACGACCACCATTGGTAAATTAGCAAAACAGTATGAAGAACAAGGTAAATCTGTCATGTTAGCAGCTGGTGACACATTCCGTGCAGCAGCGGTTGAACAGTTACAGGTTTGGGGCCAACGTAATAATATCCCTGTGATTGCTCAGCATACGGGTGCCGATAGTGCATCAGTATTATTTGATGCATTACAAGCTGCCAAAGCGCGTAATGTTGATGTATTGATTGCAGATACCGCAGGTCGTTTACAGAATAAGAGTCACTTGATGGAAGAACTGAAAAAAGTTGTTCGCGTCATGAAAAAATTAGACCCTAATACACCACATGAAGTCATGCTAACGCTAGATGCTAGTACAGGGCAAAATGCGATTAGCCAAGCGCAATTATTCCAAGAAGCTGTTGGCGTAACAGGTATTACTATCAGTAAGTTAGATGGTACTGCTAAAGGTGGTGTAATTTTCGCTATTGCAGATAAGTTTAATATTCCCATTCGTCACATAGGTGTCGGTGAGCAAATAGATGACTTACGCACCTTTAATTCTAGCGATTTTATTGAAGCATTATTTAGTCAGGAAAAGGCAGAATAGTCATTTATGATCCAGTTTGAGCAAGTCAGTAAAATTTATCCGGGTGGCCAAAAAGCACTCTCTGAAGTTAATTTTCACCTGCAACAAGGGGAAATGGCCTTTTTAACCGGACATTCTGGCGCAGGTAAAAGTACCTTGCTCAAATTGATCACCGTTATCGAAAGAGCCAGTGCCGGTAAAGTGTCGATTAATGGTCATGATATTGCCAAATTAGGCAAGAAACATGTGCCATATCTACGTCGTAATATCGGCATGATTTTCCAGAATCATCATCTACTGATGGATAAGAGCGTATTTGATAATATTGCGCTGCCATTAGTGATTGAAGGTTTTTCTCACGGTGAAATTCGTAAACGCGTTGCAGGTGCATTAGACATGGTGGGTTTATATGGCAAAGAACGTCATTTGCCAATCATGTTATCTGGTGGTGAGCAGCAACGAGTCGGTATAGCCCGCGCGATTGTGAATAAACCGCCGCTATTACTTGCCGACGAACCAACGGGTAACTTAGATCCTAAGTTATCGATGGATATCCTCAGATTATTCGAAACCTTCCATGACTCTGGTACTAGCGTACTCATCGCAACCCATGATTTGGGACTCATTGCACGGATGAAGTACCGCACCTTGACCTTGCGCCACGGAAAAATGCTTGGCAGTGAAGAGCTTTATTCTGCTACCACTGAAGGACAAGCATAATGACCAAAAAAGTTAAAATTACCGCAAGTAAACTGCCTTTTACTGGTCGCGTGGTGATGTTCTTTGTGCGCCATATTCAACAAGCTATGGCCAGTATTGGTGAGCTTTGGCGTAACCCTGTTTCTTCTGTCATGACCATGGCAGTACTTGGGGTGAGCTTGAGTTTGCCAGCTGCTTTACAAGTACTCGTTAAAAATGCTGAAAATATTACCCAATCCTGGAATAACGCGGCAGAGATTTCGCTGTTCATTAATGAAGGGCGTAGCGAGCAATCGATTCAAAGTTTAATGACCCGTATAAAAGTTTATGCCGAAGTGGATGTTGTTCATTATATAAGTCGTGAGCAAGCGCTAGAAGAATTCCAACGTTTATCAGGTTTTGGTGAAGCATTATCTTATCTTGATAGTAACCCTTTACCTGCAGTGGTAGTGGTTACACCTCTGGCTCGCCACTCAAGCCCTGAAGGTGCGAGACAACTATTAGTTAAGCTTGAACGTGAACCCGAAGTGAGTTTTGGCCGTTTAGATATTGAATGGCTTGAACGTCTACAAGCTATGGTGAAACTCATTGAGCGTACTGTACTCGCTATTGCTGCATTACTGGTATTAGCTGTGGTGTTAGTGATTGGCAATACTATTCGCTTAGCGATTATGAATCGCCGCACCGAAATTGAAGTGATGAAGCTAGTTGGCGCGACAGAATCCTTTATTCAAAGGCCGTTTCTTTATACCGGTATTTGGTATGGCGTTATTGGTGGTGTACTGGCCTGGGTAATTATTAACTTGTTGGTGTGGTATCTCGACTCTGCACTGGGTGAGTTATTAGGGTTATATGGCAGTCAATTACAGATTCAATCATTGAGTTTTGCTGAGCTAATTAAGCTAGTATTATTAGCCTCATTTTTAGGCTGGCTAGGTTCATACTTATCGGTAAGGCAACATTTACGTTCAATTGAACCTTCTTAGGTATTTCAACGTACAATTTTCTGTAGATAAATTTATGCTGACTAGATGGGTAGTTGGAAAAATGAACTTTTGTTCACTTGCAATCAAGGCCTTTTAAGCCGAGTATAATTAAGTACATAAATTGTGCACCCACTAATACTGAACGTCTGTTGACATATGTTGTCATATCGTAGATAGTTCACGAACCTTTGCTAAAAAACAGCAAAGGATTTAGTCAAAGACTTGTTTTAATCGTTGTTAAAGTAGGAGCGCCAATGGCCTTTCAATCGCAATCTATGTCACTTACTGTCCCTAGAGGTAGTAGCAGCTTAGAAGCTTATATGCAGTCAGTCACAGGCATCGATATGCTTGGGGTCGATGAAGAGCAGGAGCTAGCCAAGCGTTTGCAAGAAACTGGTGACCTACAAGCAGCGAAGAAACTGATTATGTCGCACTTGCGCTTTGTTGTGCATGTGGCCAAAGGTTATTCTGGATATGGTTTGCCACAAGCGGATCTGATTCAAGAAGGCAACATTGGCTTGATGAAAGCGGTAAAACGTTTTGATCCGAATGTTGGTGTACGCCTAGTGTCTTTTGCTGTGCATTGGATTAAAGCTGAAATTCATGAGTACGTGCTTAAAAACTGGCGTATCGTGAAAGTGGCCACCACCAAAGCGCAACGTAAATTGTTCTTCAATATTCGTAAAACTAAAAAGCGTTTAGGCTGGTTTAGCGATGAAGAAGTCGGCATGGTGGCTGAAAATTTAGGGGTGACGAAAAAAGACGTCATGGAAATGGAGTCGCGCATGGCGGCCCAAGATCCAGCATTTGATTTAACAAACGATAATGATGATGACGGTGCTGATTTTGCCCCGGTTCATTTTTTAGAAGATCACTCTTCTGATGTTGCCGTTGAAGTTGAAAACCAAAATTGGGAGTCTGACTCTCAAGCCCGTTTATTCTCGGCGATTAAAACCCTTGATGAACGTAGCCAACATATCCTAAGAGCCCGTTGGTTGGATGACGACAAGACAACATTACAAGAACTTGCGACTACTTACCAAGTGTCTGCAGAACGTATTAGACAGCTTGAAAAGAATGCCATGACCAAGCTTAAGTCTTGTATGGACATCTAATAAGTTCAGATTGATCCGTTTCAATCTCGCTAACGATTAAAACCTGCTAATGCAGGTTTTTTTGTGCTTAAAATTTATGAAATATAAAGTTCGTAGAGTTGAATAAGTTTTTGGTGAATATAACGCGAATATAAATAGAGCCATCCAATAAAATAATCAGTCGAGATTATATTGAGCCTTAATGGCGGCAATAATCTGTTTTCTAGGGGTTTTTAAACTGGCAGATTCAATATTATCTGGCCAAGCATAATAGTGACGAGGTCGCTTGAATCGCGCAATATTGGTGGTTATTGTGGTTTCTATCTCAGTAATAGTTTCTACTGATAAGCCAGAGCCAGAGCCAGAGCCAGAGCCAGTTGTGTTGAATTGAATTATCGCGGCAGGTAATAAACTGAATTTTGCATCATGCTGCGGGAATACAATGGCTTGAGCAATATCAGGATGTGCTCTAAGTGCCGCTTCAATTTCTTCTGGGTGAATATTCTCACCACCACAAATAAACATATTATCCACACGGCCTAACAAATGCAGATTACCCTGCGGATCTAATCGGCCTTGATCCTGAGTGCAAAACCAGCCGTCGTTATCCAGTGTTTTTTCAAGTTTTAATGATGTTGACTCATCAGATAAATAGCCTAAAAACAGACAAGGTCCTTTGACCCAAATAACCCCGTCGATTAGCTTTAATTGTCTTTGAGGCAGCGCAGTTCCTAGATGGTGCTGAGTATTAATCGCTGCCGTGGTGATTTGCGAACTCATTTCAGACATACCGTAGCTGCAAAATGCATTGATATTGAGTTTCTCGAGCGAACTAACTAAGTCAGCATCAATCGCGCCGCCGCCCAACAATAAGGCTTTCACATGTTGCAGCGCATCTGGATCCTCATTAAGAATTTGGCTTAATTGCGCGGAGACTAATGATAGATGGCTTATGGGCGTTTGCGTTAATTGTTCAGTCAGCGGTTTACTTGAACTCATGATTAATGTCGCCGCCGCAATAGCGCAACGATTCACAATAGCTAAACCACCAATATGAAATAGAGGCAAAGAAAGTAACCAGCTATCACCTTCATTTAAAACAATATTAACCGCAGAGCCTTTCGCACTAGCAATATGATTGCTAAGGCTATGTACAACGCCTTTAGGCGTTCCAGTTGAGCCAGAGGTGAGGATAACGTTAACTGCGGCTCTAACGTCTACAGGGCTCGCTCTAAGGGGGGCTTGGTTATTGTTCTGAGTGTTCACATTTACGGTAAGTTTAGCTGCGCTAAGTTGCTGGGTTAAGGGTTGCTCCATTGCTGACGCAACTTGCTGATCTAACCAATAACTATTGATGTTAAAGCGCTGACATAATTGGCTCACTTGTATCGCAGGGAAACGAGGAGATATTGGGACAAATAATGTGCCTAAATCAATGCAAGCCCAATATAGGCAAATCATTTCTAGGTTGTTGTGACTGATACTAGCAATGCGGTGGCCTTTCACTACACCTTGAGCACTCAGTTGCTGCGCTAACAACAATATCATCTGACTAAGTTCAATATAGCTAATTTGAGATGTTCCAGCAGTACCATTAGGTAACACGATTGCCACTGCATCGGGGTGGTCAATGGCAGTTTGATGTAATGGCGAAATCATCTGAGTCATCTTAGTTTTTACCGTGATCTTCTATTTCAGTAGCTTGAGTTTGGGTCAGAATTTGAGTCTGATCTTGGTTCAGCTCTTGGGGCTGATCTTGAATTAAAGTCTCACTTTGTAGTAACTGACAAACCTGCATATTGAGCAGTCCTTGATTATCAATTAATGGCTCGGTAAAACTGCTTAAAGTATCTAATCCTGGAGTCTCATCTGGCGTCAACATATAGCTTAATTTGGCTAAATCATTAATCCCAAGATTTGCTTCTAAGCTTGAGCTTAAAATACAGCGAACACCATGACTGTTAGCTGTGGTTATTAATGCTTTTAGCTTCTTTATATCGCCGATAATAGTGGGCTTGATAACAAGCGCTGTTAGGCCATTGAGCATTTCAAATTGGTAGCTATTGTCGTTCAAGCTTTCATCCAGTGCGAAAGGTATTTTAAGGCTTTGATAAACCAACTGGCTGTCAGCAAGGGTTTTACATGGCTCTTCAATGTACTCAATTGATGCTTTTGGCACACAAGCTAAAAACTCAATGGCTTGCTCAGGTGTAAAGCCTTGGTTGGCATCTAAACGCAGCTTTAGCTTTGGGTTAACCTCTAGAATTTGGTGTATGTAAGTAATTTCTTGTTCAATGCTGGCCTGGGCGACTTTCACTTTTACTGAGTAGCTGCGTTTATCTAATTGGGCAATTTTTGCCTGTAGCATGTTCAGATCTGACTCTGGTTGATAATAGAAAAGGCCAATTTTGCTTTGCATTGACTGAGCATAATCATATTGAGGGTGATCAAAAGCGCCGTTAAGTTTCAATGCTAATAAACTTAAGCCAAAAGCAACCGAAGGCACTAGAGTTTCTGCAGCAATAACATCATCAATATGGTTAACTTTCTTTCCGACTAAACTTGGCAATATTGGGGTTAACTGATTGATTGCATCAGCAAGTGACTCATGACTAAAACCGGTTAACGCAGCACTTGTTATATCGGTACCAGATAGCGGAGATATCTCTACAAAAGCTTGCCTACCATTAGTTAGGCTTGCTGAAATTACCAGCCCGTGACGCTGATTAATTCGCTGACTAGCAACAGGCAGGTTTGGTGCTAAATCGATATGGTAGCGATAAAGCTCAAGTTGACTAATGAGTATGTCACTCATAAAAACCTCATTGTTATTCGTATCAGCGATTGGCATGAATGATGTCCTTAAGCGTGTAGAGTTTGAATTATCTTTGCTGCAAATACGCTGGGTTGAGCCTTATGAACATTGTGGCCACTGTCAGCAATAGTGATAACGGTTAAACCAGCACTTTGCTGCCATTGCTGAGCAAGTTGACTGAATTTACTGTCTTGCTGCCCGACCAACATATAGGTGGGGCAGTGTAAGTGTTTCAGTACATGTTGGCCATTTTCTTGTAATCCCAGTGAGGTACTTTTATAGCAATGTAATAGTGCTTGTGGATTATTCTTACTTCGAATCGCAATCAGCTTTGCTCTCTCATCTAGGGATAATTCTGCAAACACAGCTTGCTGATACCATTGGGCAAGAAAATCGCCAATAGGCTCAGAAGTCAGTTTATCTGCCCACTTTTGATCCTGGCTTAATCGTGTCTGCTTTTCTTTCATGGTAGTTAACCCTAGGTGAGATGATTCAAGGACTAGGCTTAATAGCGATTGGGGGTAAAACTTAGCAATATGCAGTGCCATTCGTCCGCCCAATGAATAGCCCAATAAGTGAAATCTTGGATAGCCGAGTTCAGTGACTTTATCGACTATGAATTTCGCTGCGGTTTCAAATCCAGGCGTTGGCAAGATAAGCTCATTTTCACCATGCCCAGGCAAGTCGATGCAAATACAGTGAAAATGCTGACTTAAGATTGGCAAGCTTGCTTGCCAATCTTCTTTTGAGCCTAGAAATCCATGCAATAACACCAGTGCAGGTAGGTCGGTGTCACCACAACGGTTAATGATTGGCATTAGTGTTGTTTCACCCATTGTGTGATGAGCTTTATTTGATCGCTCGCTTGTGTTGGGCTGACATTCACTTCAATCACTGATGTGCCTTTGTATGCCATAGCATCAGCGTAGGCTTCATCAAAGCTGGCTAAACTGTCCACTTGGTTATAGGGTAAGCCAAACATTGCAGCCGCATAGCCAAATTCCAAACCATGGCTTAAACGATAATATTGTTCACGAATTTCATCGTTCGGTACGGGTAGCAGGTTAAAGATATTACCGCCGTCATTATTTAAAATCACAATGACAAAAGGGCTGTTGATTTGTTTTGTTATAGCTAATGAATTTAAGTCGTGCAGACTGGAGATATCGCCAATCAGTAAGGTTGTTGGTTGCTTATTGGCTAAGGCTACACCAGATGCTGTAGCAATTAGCCCGTCGATACCTGATGCACCACGGTTGGTGTAGATATTAGGCGGTTCACACACAATTGGTGCATACATATCGTATAGGCGAATTGGCAGGCTGTTACCAATAAACCACTGATGAGATGAGGTCTGTTGCTTGGCTATTTGACGAACCACGAGAGGCTCACCAAAGCCGCTTTGGTCAATATGTTGTGCTAACAAAGCCTCAAGTTGTTGGTTGTGATTGACTAAGTTTAAGCCCCAATTAGCCTGTGATGACCGTGGCCAATTGTTGTTACACATATCTGTGATAGTGGTTTGCCAAATACGTTTTGATTGATGGTCAGGATCTAAGCGTTGCTGATTGGGCAATACTTGCCAGTAACTGTGCCATTGGTGGTTGGCGATAAAGCTCATTAACCTTTTAGAAATAAAGCGGCCGCCAAAAACCACCACTCTGTCAGCTTGTTCAATAAATTTACTGGCTTTAGGATTTAACAGTAGTTGATCAATATGACCTATCACACTCGGGTGTTGTCTCAGTTGTGATTGTGCATCAGCCACAATCGGCCAGCCTAGTTTTTGCGATAACTCAACAATCTGTTGTGGGTCTTCCTGAGGCGACAATGTTCCAGCAACAATAATCCCTTTACCATGGACAAATCGCATCATGGTGTCTTGGCTAGGCAAGTTGGATTGCGTTAGCAGACCATAGTCAGTGTAAGGATGTGAGTGACTTAACCAGGCTTTTATTGGCGATACATAATGGCTTAATGACTGTGCTAATTGCGCTAAAGTTTCTAGTTCTGTTGGGTACAGTGGTTCTCTATACATGCAATTGAAATGCACCGGCTGCGACAAGTTTGCTACGGCTTCATCGATGGTGGTCAATAACGCATTAGGGCTAATAGCTGTATCGGGTGTGGGTAAATTGACTTGTTTGGCATAATCAGCAAATATTGCAGGTTGCACAATGGCTTGATTGGCGCCACAACCAATGAGTTCAGGGGGGCGGTCGCCCGTTAATACAATCAAGGGAACTTGAGTGAGCCAGGCTTCAACAATCGCAGGATACAAGTTAGCCACCGCAGTACCAGAAGTGGTAATGATTGCCACCGGGCTTTGGCTTGATTTGGCTAAACCCAGTGCCATAAATCCAAGTCCACGTTCATCAAAATGCAGATGACGTTGCAAGTTAGATTGAGCAGCAGCCGCTAACGTCAGTGGGGTTGAGCGAGAGCCGGGTGCCATGCAGACATGTTGCACTCCTAATCTTGCTAGCTCTTCTAAAATAAGAGAGCCCCAAAGTAAGTTAATGTCAGATGTCGGCTGTGATTGCATGTTGAGAAACCTAATAAAAAAATCAGTTAGCAGAAGTGTAACGCTATCAAGCGGGTATATCTAAGATTTCGATTGAAAAATTATAAAATCCCTTTATTAAAAAGCTAAAAATCTGTGCCATTAAATTGTTTACAGCACATCGACAGCTTGCCGATGGTAGCGGTTTAATATCATAGACATAGTGTTATAAAGATCGCGCTACAGATTTAGCGTCTTCGATTGAGACCTATGGCTTAATTGCTTGGCTGGTTATTAATCCATTCACTCATAACGACATGGGTTTTAATTTTAATGATGTCATCTTGGGCATCAATGTATTCTCGTATTTGGTGTAGGCGCTTCATAGAAGGTGCATTCACGTAAACCAATAAATCCATTTCCCCAGTGATGCCTTGGCAAGTAATGACCTCGGGAATTGCGTGAAAAACATGGACAACTTCACCACAGTTTGCGCGCTCATGCTGGATTTCGAAATACGCCAAAACCCCTTCTTTTTGCGACTCACTCAATAACACTTGATAGCCACGGATCACACCCGACTGTTCGAGCTTTTTAATGCGTTCAGTGACAGCGCTGCGGGATAAGCTGACTTGCTCGGCAATGTTTGAAATGCTTTGGCGAGCATCGTGGCGTAGTGCATTAATGATTAGTTGATCGAACTTATCCAAGGTAAACCCTCCTTATGTTGGTTATTTGGCTTATTGCCGTCACTTTGTCGGTTTGATAGGTGATGTTGCTGGTGATAACCTGCAGTTTGAAAAGTGTTATCACTTTATAATCTTATTAAATATCACAATAGATAAAGCCAATGAATCAAATTACAGGAACGATAGGGCGCTGGCAAGGTGCCGGGTTGATGGCCACCACTTTGTTGGGGACAGGTGTGTTTATACTGCCTCAAATGACCATTGAAGTAGCAAATAGTGGTGCTTTACTGGCTTGGATTATACTTACCATCGCCATTTTGCCTGTTGCAGTGGTATTTGGATTATTAGCCAGCCGTTTTCCCCATGCTGCAGGGCCTGCCTATTTTATTGAAAAAGCTTTTGGTAAAACCGCAGGACGTACTATTGGTTTGTTATTTCTATTAGTGATTCCAATAGGTGCGCCAGCGGCTATTTTGATGACATTTCAATTTATGGATGCATTGGTCTCCATGACTGGCTTAGCGCAACTTGCCGCTGAGATATCCATTGTGGGTTTACTATTACTGCTTAACTATCGTGGTATTCAAGTGTCGGCCAAATTGCAGTTTGCTTTAACGATTGCCATTGTAGCCGTGGTAGCAGTGTTATTTGGCAGTAGTGGCGCTAACGTAGATCAATTAGATTCGATGACAGACTTTGCCAAACCTGAAGTATCAAGTGTGATGCTGGCTATGGGAATTGGCTTTTGGAGCTTTTTAGGTATTGAAGCGATGACGCATTTAGCTAATGATTTTCGTCAACCTGAAAAGGATATGTTACCTGCAATGATGATCGGCACTGTGCTGGTGGGCATTATCTACTTGGTGTGCACGTTATTATTATTAATGGTGCCAACAGAAGTTGAAGGTTTGGCAATGATCTACGCATTTAATAGCCTACTCAGTGGTTTTGGTGTTCCAGCTATCGGTGCGCAAGTGATTGGGGTACTGGGTATTGCCAGTGGGTTGGCTACCGTTAATGTGTATTGCGCCAGTGCAGCTCGATTATTGTGGAGCTTTAGTAAAGAAGGTGTGCTGCCAAAGTATTTTGACAAGCTAAACCCACATGGTGTGCCTTTACGGGCATTAGTGACTATTTTAGCAAGCATGGTGGTGGTTATTGTGCTGACTTTTGTTACCGAGCAGAAACTGGAAGACCTAATTGCCTGGAGTAATGGTGTGTTCGTCATTATCTATTTGCTGACAATGTGGTCAGCAGCCAAGTTACTCAGTAAACGCTATTTACCTTTGGTTATTGGTGGTAGTGTCTTTTGTATTGGTGTGGGCTATGCGCTTGAAGAGAACATGTTGTACTCATTTATTTTGGTGGTGACCGTCGCGCCATTTATGTATTGGCAAAAAAATCATTTAAATCGAAAGGCGCTCGTTAATACTTAATCGTTAGCGTCATATTCTTAGCGCGATAGTGTTCGTGGCATAGTGTTAGCGCCAAATTTCATGGGCCGCTTTAAACTCATTTTGACTCAGTTATCGTGAGCGATTGATAAGAATGAAGCCGCCATATAGTTTAACGTTGCTCCATGGCGATATTGCGCATTTGAATCACTTCGCTGTGCTTTAAATAGAGTAAATCAGCGGTACGGCGAATAATCTGATCTTCATTTCGGCACAGTTTTCCGTCTGAATAGGCCAACTTCCACATGCAAAGTAGTAGCTTCTGTTTCTGCTCAATGGTGCATTGATTGTTGATCTCGGCGGTAAATTCAAAAAGAGATATTGAATTTCCTTGCACTAATTTTGCCTCACGAATGAGATCATTGGCAGCCTCTAGGCTTAAGCCTAGGTTCGTTGTAAGCATCGTCGGTAACATCGCAACTTCTTGCTCATCAAGGGTTTCATCTGCATACATGACTTCAAGTAGTAAGCTGGCAGCCGCAAGATTAAATTGATGTGCTTTATCTTCTGGGGTGATTGCTTGGGTATGAGATTGTAAGAACTGTTTGAGTTTCGCGATCATATGACCTCCAATAAACAACACGGTTAATGCTGGTTTTTACTCGGTGTTATTGTTTTAAGCTTAACAGAGACAATAATGCCGAGCGAATAGCTCGGCATTAAATAAAATTAATCCATTAATAAATGGTTAATGTTACATGATTGAACTTAAGCCTTTCATTAACATATCAACCGTACCTTCAGTACCGTTAGTATCTAAATAAGACTTAGCAATATCAATCATTGGGCCAACATATTCTTTCTTAATACCCAAAGCTTCAAATGTGTCATATACCATGCTTGCTCCTTCAAGTGACTTACCTAAGTCGCCTGCTTGAGACAATAAACCTGACATCCCAGAGTCAGATGAAAGTGCTGGTACTGCAGCTAATAAAGCGTCTGTACCTGGAATGCTATCTGAAATCTGGCTGAAGTCAGAATCGCCTAAGTTCGATTGTGCTAGGCTTAAAAGAGAACCTAAGCCACCTTGAGCTTGATCTTTGGTTAGACCAAGTTGCGACATCACATTGCCGACTAAATCAGCTGACTGAGCTTCAGTGGCAGTTTCAACTTTTTCTACTTTTTTCTCTTCACTACCAAATATACTATCTAACCACCCAGCTTGAGCGGGTGTAGTTACTGCAAATGCTGCTAATAAAAGACTTACTGCTGGCGTCATTTTCATTGTGGTCATCCTGTACTTGTTTATGAACTGGTCAATTTAGTGATCATTGTAACGTTATTCACAAAATTGTGACAATTGATTTGAAGAACTTAAACTTAAGCACGATATCAATTGTGCAAAAAAGCACTTTTTTCGGTATCCTTAGCAGCATATTAATTTTATTTAGATTATTGGAACTCCCATGTCATTGTCTGCAATTTTGACTGAAGCATATAATTTCTTTCGTAACCACATAGTGGCACTGGCGACATTCACAGTGCCCCTACTATTAATTCAAGTCATGATTCAATTATGGTTAGGAAGTGAACTCGCGGCGCAAGCTGAAGTAGAAGTACCAGAGTTTGGCGCGATACATGGCGCAGCCATGATGGCGTTACTGTTGATCTTCTCTTTACTTATCGCAGCATTAACTTTGTACTTAGAAGTGCGTTCACGTGGTCATGAAGTTACCGCTGGAATGGTACTAAAGAACAGTTTTATGTTCGTGCCGCCATTATTGCTAGCCGGTGTATTTTCAGGTGTGGTCATTTTATTGCCTGTGATGCTATTTGCTGTATTCGGGCCTTTTTGGGTCATTGGCTTAAGTATTAGCTTCTATCTATTTGCGCGCTTGGCTTACGTTAATTTCATGGTGATTGTTGAACGACTAACACCACTTGAAGCGATTAAGAGTAGTTTTAAATTTTCATCACCAATCGTGCTCAAAACTATTATGATTTTGATGATGTATATTCCACTATCGTTAGTGGGCGGTTTGCTTTTACAGTTAGGTGAGTTTGGCGGTTTCCCGCTTCAAGTCATTCTTGATACCGTGTTCGCATTTTTAGGACTTTTCGTTAACGTTGCTTTGTTTAGATTGTATATGGTTACACGTGAGCCAACTGACGAAGAGTCAGAGCATACTGAAATCTAATTAAGTGCGTTAAGCGCAGAGGAGTTGCCCTAAGTGTTAAATGATATCGAGCTGATAGGCAGCTTCTCTCCTGACATTGTTGACGATTACACTAAAGCTAAAAGCTATGTACGGGATATTCCTACCCAGGCTTTGGTTTTTGTTCGAAGCTTTACCCATCAAGTGACCTCACTGCTTGCTGCTAAGAAGTCGGTTAAGTTCACTAGCCCCAATTTATATGACCGCATTGAGCAGTTAAATCGGCTGCGTTTGATTGATGTACCCACAACTCGAGCTTTGCATCGTTTGCGCAGTGACGGCAATCGTGGTGCACATCCTGAAAAGTACCATCTAACGCAAGTGCAGTTGGTGACATTAGCTGAAAAAACCATTCGTAATATCCTGTCGCTGATTGAGATTTTATACCCCAAATATCATCGAAAGCCCGTTCCTGAATATAAATTCCAAGCTTTTGACTCTTATGCTGGCCGTGAGTTGTGCTACCAAGCTGTGATGCATAATGATCCTCAAGCTCAATATTTAGTGGGCCTATCGCTTAAGTCGAAAGCGTTAATGCAGCAAGAACAAGAGCAATCATTAGATAAAAGCGAACAAAAATCAGAGTCTGAAAGCAGTTTCAAGCAGGCCACTTATTGGTTTAAGCTCGCATCGGCTCAGCATCAACAAGCATTATTTGAGTATGGCGTAGCCTTACTGCATGGGTATAGCGGGTCAAAGAATGCAGTCAAAGGCGAACAAATTATTGCGCAAGCAGCAGAAGCTGGCGTCATTGAAGCAAAAGCATTATTGGGCTTTTTCTATTTAGTTGGCTCTGAGCATTTTGACCTTGATATGGATCTTGCGGCTAAGTGGCTTGAACAAGCCGCGCTGGCTGAAAATGCTGAAGCGATGTCGAATTTGGGCGTGCTGTACTATCAACAGCAAGATTTAAGCAACGCATTTGAGTGGATTAATAAAGCGGCGCAAGCGGGTTATCCCCATGCACAATATCATCTGGCATTAATGCTTAATAATGGTGATGGATGTGATGTTGATGCTAACGCCAGTGAGCATTGGCTCGCAGAAGCAGCAGAACAAGGTCAACTTGATGCCATGTTTACTCGAGCGCAGCATATGCTTAATGACGATTCGGGTTTAGGTATTGATACCAGTTTAGCTGAGCGTTATTTACGTGATGTGATTAAATTCGGCCAGAATGTCCCAGCAATGATTGAGCTTAGTGTGGCGCTGGCAGATGGCGTGCTAGGCCGTATTGATGTGGTTGAGTCAGCTTCGTTGCTCAAGTTAGCAAAACAAGATGCCAATGATCAACAAACAGCAATCATCGATCCCATATGGCACTCTCTGCAGATTCAAATCGAAAATGTTATTGGTTTAAGTCCAAGTGCTGAAGAATTGAAATCATTGCAACATGCTCAACATATACTGACGTAGATTTCAGTTGTGAAAACGATAGAAATAAAAACACCGCCCATTGGCGGTGTTTTTATTGATGACCTAGAAAGCAATGCTTGATCATTGCGATAAGGTAAATGGTTTAATCGGCCTGGTGTTCGAAAGTTCGGCCGCCAGTTGCGCCTTTTGATGAACGGAACATCTCTGATTTATAAATCGATGATTCTCGTTGAACATTGTCGTCGCCACGATACACATTGTTTGGTTGTGCTTGTTGACCAAATATAGGCTGCATCTTAGGGGCTAAATATTTACGGCCTAATAAGTTTAATCCGATAAAGCTTACCAAAGCGAATAACAGCAAGAATGGCAGTAACACCAGTGATGTTAATAAAATAGCAGTGATAGAAAGTAAGCCTAAGAACGGATGCATAGTGCCAACGCGTTGCTTTAAACCTGCTTGATTAAAGAAATTATTTGTATTCATTTGTACTCCTAAATTAGTGTCACCAACTGCAATCAAAATAGCGATGGATTACATTGGTTTAATACTTTGAATATTAGTTTCAATGATTTTACGGCAATCGTCACGTTAATCCTGGTTAATGTTTACTCATTTTTATCGATTATTTGCACCGTCGATGTTTGCTTTATTGCCTTAGCAACACTGCCGCAAATAATATTTCGAAGCCACAAATGTCCAGGCGCTTCGCTATTTCGCTCATGCCAAAGCAGCACATACGCCATGGGTATAAATGAAAACGGTAAGGGGATTTCTACCAATGGATAGAGTAATGCCGCATGGCTTGCGAAACTGGAAGGCAGCGTAAAAATCAGATCACTATGAGCACATATGCTGGCCGCACCGTAAAAATCAGGTACGGTTGAGCTAATGCGACGATGCAAATTTTGGTCGGCTAAGTGGTAATCCAGTGCCCACCAATCATTGCCTTCACAGCGGACCTGCACATGCGCCATTTGCAAATACAGTTCTCTATCCCAATGGCCTGCATTGATCTTTTCCAGTATGGGATGATCTTGCCTGACAAGGCACACCTGCTTATCCTTAAATAACGTTTGATATTTAATCCCATCCGGTAATTGTTCTTTCTTAAAGTCAGCTTGGGGATGTGTATCACGTCCAGCAATACCAAAATCGATTTGACCCAGCTGCAGGTCTTGCATTGATTTTTCATTCCACACATATGAATCCAATTTTAAATTGGGTGCATCGTGTAAAATTGTACCGATAAAATAAGGCAATAATGTTTCATAGGCACTCTCTACCATCGCAAATGAAAAATGCTGATGACTGGAAGCGGGTATAAAACTCGGTGGTTGAACGATTTGATGCAAGCTTTGTAATAACAGCGGTAATTGTTGTGCCAGATTAACAGCATGAGCAGTGGGTTTTAAACCATGCGCGGTGCGCTGAAATAAAGGGTCATCTAATGTCACTCGCAAGCGATTGAGACTTTTACTTAAAGCTGACTGACTTAAATGCAAGCGACTTGCTGCGCGGGTGACACTTTGCTCTTCAAGCAATACTTGCAGAATAACTAACAGGTTTAAGTCAATTTTAGCGAGATTATCAATATTCATGTGATATTCCTCAAAGGAAATTTACTTTGGAAATAATACCATTTCTATTCATACCATGAGTAGTCTAAAATGCCGTCAATTAAAAAAGCCATTAACGATAAGAGATAAAGAAATGAGACGTAACTTGCTGCCGATACTGATGTTTATGGTGCTTCTTAGCCCATTAGCTATCGATATATATTTACCCTCTATGCCGACGATGGCGTTGGAGTATGGTGTCAGCGGCAGCCAAATTCAGTCGACACTGGTATTATTTTTGTTTGCTATGGGTGTAGGGCAAATTCTCATTGGGCCATTGGCTGATCGTTTTGGCCGCAGACCTATAGCGCTGTTTGGTATTATTTTATATGGCGTGAGTAGCATCATAGGTGCAATGGCGAAAGAGTTTGAAATACTGCAACTGGCTAGAGTGCTGCAAGGTCTGGCTGCTTGTTCAACCTCAATCGTGGTGTTTAGTGCGGTGCGAGATTGTTATAGCAGTAAAGATAGCGTCAAAATGTACAGTTATTTAAACGGTGCTATTTGTGTGATACCTGCGCTAGCACCGACTTTAGGTGGTTTATTGGCATTACAATTCGGTTGGCGTTCAACGTTCATCTTTATGGCTTTATACGCCATTATCGTTTTGGCCATTGTCATCTTTAAATTCCCAGAAACACGCCCTGAAAACACCGATATTAGCGGTAAGCTATATCGATGGGGTCGTTATAAGCCTGTATTAAGCGATCCGCATTTCTTGTTTTATGCCAGTGCTTGTATGGTTGCTATGGCATCAATTTTAACTTATGTCTCTTATTCGCCGATGTGGTTAATTGGACATTTAGGGCTCAATGAACTTGAGTTTAGTGGCTTATTTGGCTTAAACGCAGCAGTGAATATAGCAGCTTGTTTTGCGGCGCCAGTACTGGTTAAACATATTGGTAATCGACCTGGTGTCGTAGTGGCACTATCGATGATGTTATTAGCTGCCGTGCTCGAAGTTGTGATGCAATTAGTTGGACCTGATAGCGGTTTAGCGGCCGGTTTTGCCTTTATGTTGCCAATGATGCTGTTATGCATTGGTTTTGCGGTATTACTTGGCCCAGCAACAAGCATGGCACTTTCAGCCTTTGGTGAACGAGCAGGCACTGCAGCGGCAATGTTAGGTTGTATTCAAATGAGTGGTGCTTCATTGCTTACAGCCTTGGTACAAATGACCAGTCTCACAGCGCCTTATGCTGTGGCCATATTAATGGGCGGTTTGTCACTCGTGCTATTAATCATGATGTCTTTTAAAAGCTTAAACCATTTACATGTTGAACAGGTTCACTCATAAAAGCTGCTTGGATTAAGGTTTTAGCATCAGATAAATTGTGAAATAAAAATGCCTAACGATCATCATCGTTAGGCATTTTTTTGTGTGTAGCTACCATTTAATATAAGCGCTAAAAATTGATTTTAGAATCGGCCGTTAAGGGCGATACCAACGCTAGTACCTGAATCGCTATCGATAAAGATCTGCTCAATAGCAGCTCTGGCTGAAACGTATTTAGAAAAATGCCAAAAGTAACTAGTGTTGAGTGTATAAATATTGCGACTGTCGGAGTCACTATAGTTGGTATTGTCCTCAGATGTCTTATCTACCGTTTCTTGGGAATAGCTATATGAACTTTTTCTATCATAATTTAAATACTGATATCCACCACCAACAGACCATGAATTAGTAATATACCAATCAGCATTAATGGCTAGGCCCGTTGCTTTTTCAGTTTGTTCTCCGGTACTTTCAATCACGCCCTCAACAACCTCATCAGCATCATTTATATAAATAGTATCGTATTTTTTGATGTCTTTAGAATCAGTTTTTACATAGATACCAGTAGCTGTTAACATCAGACCTGATGTGGATTCGAACGGTAAATAATGCTGATATTCTAATGCGAAACCATCATAATCTTCACTTGAATCTCGGTTATAATCACCGTAAACATCATTAGATCTATGTTCAGAGTCAGAGTCTGAATTGGTCTGATATGACAAGGTAAATTTAGCGTGTGGGTTAAAATAATAACCTGCTTTGAGTTCATAAGTATCTAAATCAGTATTTGGTCCCCAGTTGCGTTCTGTTGATAGACGAGAATAACCCCCACCAACAAAGAATTTTGAGTCAAATACATATTCGCCAGAAAGTTCATATAGGTCTTGGTGTTCAGTCATAGCATAGCGTGCTGAAATCACAGAAGATTGGCTTAAGAATGTCGCCAGTTCATAAGGGGCGTCATTTTGCTTGACCCCTTGAAAATAATAACTATATTTAGCGCTAGCTAAACCATCAGAGTTTTCACTGGTGTCGAGAAAGCCAATTTCAGCTTCGTGATGAAATGTGCTGTCAGCGCTTTGGTTAGTTGATGAAGTTGCTTCAGCGGCAAAAGCGGCAGTGCTAGCGAGATAAAGCATCACGGCGAGTGATAACTTGCTACGAATCATAATTCTTCCTTGAGTTTAAAGAAGCTTTATTAGCCTCTTTATTAAATATCCATGTAAATTTAGATGGTTGTGTTTTTAATCCTCACTAACATTACATTTGTTTTTTTTATTTGCAATAATTTTATTACAAGGCGTTAAGTGTTGAATGAGTAGAGTTTATTGTCAAAAATGCGCTTATCCGCAGTCCGCCTGTATATGTAATAGCGTGACAAGGATAAAGGCTAAAACTGATGTGATAGTGCTACAGCACCCGTCAGAAGTTGAACATGCAAAAAATACCGTTAAGCTATTGTGCTTGTCGTTACCCCAAACCCAAGTTGTGGTGGGTGAAACTGCTGAGGATTTTGCTGAATTACGGCAGGCTTTGGAAAAAAGTCATCGCGCTGTATATCTGGTCTATCCAAGTGAAAATAGTCAGAACGCTGCAAGCTCTTCTGTGCCGAATGATTGCACCATATTATTAATTGACGGTACCTGGCGCAAAGCATTCAAAATGTTGCAGCTTAACCCCTGGTTACTCGCTCTGCCTGCATTGCATATTGAATTTGAAGGCGTTTCACAATATCGTATTAGAAAGGCTAAGCGCAGCGACAGTTTGTCGACACTTGAAGCGACAGCTTATACTTTACAAGCTATTGACAGCTCACTGGATATTAACCCGTTATTTGATGTATTTGATGCCATGGTGCAGCATAAGCTGAATGCGATGCCTGCTGAGGTGCGTGCCCGTTACGCTGATAGTTCAGATACAATTAAGAACAATACCAATATCAACAACAGTGTCAAAAACAAGGAAAAGTAATCGTATGATCCACGGACTAGTTTCAAATAAATTTTTATTGATCAAATCACTAGCGCTATCAGGCTTACTGGCGTGTGTTTCATTTTCGACTACAGCCACAGATAAACCCCGCCTTACCTTGTCACAACAAGCGGAGCAGGGACGAATAGATTCTAAAAAGACTGAGCAAAGTCAGCTCGAAAAAGCCCGTAAAGCTGCCAGCGGCACCACCAGTCGTGAGCAAGAAATCATGGAACGACAAGAGACTGGTGAGTGGCAACAAGAGCAGCAAGAAAAAGCCCAAGCTCAGTTTAAAGAGCGCGAGTCTCGTGCTGATAAATATTTACGTGAAGCACAAGAAGCCGCTGCTAAAGAACGTAAAATTGAAGAGAAAAAATAAGCTAACCCTTAGTTAAAAGCTTTAGTTACAAGCTCTTAGTTAAGAGCTTATCGTTAAAACTTATTGTTAAAAGCTTATCGAAAAAGCTTAGCTAAAAATCAAACAAATAACTGAGCGAAAAGTGACTTTAACTGACCACGGCTTTGTATCCACCGGTATGCTCATCAGCAACAAACTCAAGGTAGTTATCAATACTGTCTAAGCTATCTTGGTGGTAATGGGAGACATACAGCAGCTGGCTGAGATTTTCTCGAGCAATCAGCTCAAGGGTATTTTTGACTAAACGAATACCGAGATAATCCAGCCCTTGATAGGGCTCATCTACAATCAATAATGTCGGTTGTTTGACTAAAGCTCTAGCAATTAACAGTAGTCGTTGTTGGCTGTAATCCAGTTGTTTGAACGATACTTTACTGTAGTGCGACATATGTAAAATCGTCAGCCAATCTTCAGCTATTTGTTGCTGCGCTAGGCTGGCTTTTTGATACAAACCTATGGAGTCATAAAACCCAGAAACAATCACATCTATCGCGCTACAATTTAGCCGATACTGCAGGTGTAAGGCTGACGATACCATGCCGATATGCTTTTTAATTTCCCAAATACTTTCGCCACTACCGCGTTGCTTACCAAAGATATGAATATCATTACTGTAGCATTGTGGGTGGTCGCCAAAAATGAGCCCTAATAAAGTACTTTTACCGCAACCATTTGGGCCTTTAACTTGCCAATGTTGGCCTTTATCGATTCGCCAATTGACCTCGGTAAAAATGGTTTTATCACTGTAAGCGACCTTGCCATTTTTAAGTTCAAATATTGGGTTGTCAAAGTGGGTGTGGTGACGATGGCGCTGCATGATTGCCAGCATAAGCTCACTTTGCACTTTCGATTGAGATTTTATCTGGCTAATGACCGGGTGCTCATTCCAACTAGTCTTATCCATAATGCTATCGAGTTTGCCGTGGCTGAAAATAGCAATCTCATCAATCCATGGCGGCATATCTTCTTCTCGAGAGAAGATCACCATCATCTGAATATCCAGTTTACTCAAATAGTCAGTTAAATCTTGACGATGCTCAACATCGAGCCCTGAATAGGGGTTATCTAGCACCAAGAAGTCGGGTTGTGCAGCCAGCGCGATAGCAAGCATGACTCTGCGGGTTTCGCCAGTGGAAAGCTCACGAAAGCCTCGGTATTGAAGCGCAATTAAATCAAGTTCGTTAAGCAGCTTTTCGGTTAAGGTTTGATCATGACAATGAGCGAATATTAATGCGCTTACGGTACTGCCTTTATCGGCATAATCTAAAAAATCACTGTCATCATTGGCAAGTTCAAGCTCTAATAATCTTTGTTGCTCGGTGAGTGAAACTTGAGTAATAACCCCTTGGCTTTTGTGAATGGTTCCAGCAGTAATTTCAATGCTCGGTTTTTGTGCGTGCTCACCCTTTGTTGTCACATCAGCTAATAAATCACCAAGTATAGAACCAATATCATTATGAGCACTGAAAACACCCCAGGATTGGCGTTCTTTAATCAGCCATTGATCAATCTCAAGTAGGTTGCTAGCGCCTATTGCTTTTAATTGGTCGAAGCTGATTTCCATTACTACTCATCCTTTATCTTATTTGATATTTTGAATATAAAATAACAACAGTGGTGTGGAATAAATAGTCTTTATTTATCAGCATTATGGATTGAGTAAACAAATCGAAACAATTTTGAATGTACTCTTGGTAACAAATTATTTAACAACGTAACCCATTACATGTAGATTGAAATGCTACAAAAACGATAAAAACCATGGATGATTTATGCGCTTAACCACCCTTGCTCTTTGCCTTGCAACAGCCTCATGTACTTTTTCAAGCTCAATAATGGCTAAAACCCCTGATGCCGCTCAACTTGCTAATGATGTTGAAAGTAAAGTATTGGAGTGGCGCCGCGATTTACATCAACACCCTGAGCTGTCTAATCGCGAATTTAGAACCAGCAAAGTGATTGCTAAACATCTTGAATCGTTAGGGTTAGAAGTGCAAACCGGTGTGGCACATACTGGTGTTGTCGCTATTTTAAAAGGCGCAAAGCCAGGGCCGCTAATCGGTATTCGTGCCGATATGGATGCACTGCCGGTGACCGAAGTGGTTGATTTACCTTTTGCATCTAAGGCAACAGATACGTATCGCAATCAAACTGTCGGCGTTATGCATGCATGTGGTCACGATACCCATGTTGCAATGTTAATGGGCGTGGCAGAAAACTTGGTTAAGTCAAAAGATAGCCTTGCTGGTGATGTGATGTTTATCTTCCAACCAGCAGAAGAAGGCGCGCCAGCGGGTGAAGAGGGCGGTGCAGAGTTAATGCTTAAAGAAGGTTTATTTGCTAAGCGTAAACCTGATCAAGTGTTTGGTATGCATGTTACTTCAAGCTTGCCAACAGGTGTCATTGGTCTGCGCTCTGGTCCAGCTATGGCGAGTGAAGATTCATTTACTATTACCGTTAAAGGTCGTCAAACTCATGGCTCGCGTCCATGGGGCGGCGTTGACCCTATTGTGGCTTCAGCGCAAATTATTAATAGCGTACAAACCATTATTAGTCGCCGCGTTGATGTAACTAAAGCGCCAGCAGTGGTGAGCTTTGGCGCCATTAATGGCGGTATTCGTTCGAACATTATCCCCGATGAAGTTGAATTGATCGGTACTATTCGTACTTTTGATCAAGATATGCGCGCCGACATAAAAGTGAAGTTGGCTGAAATAGCCGATTTGTCCGCTAAAACCCTTGGGGCAACCGCGACCACAGTCATTGATGCAGGTTATCCCGTTACCGTTAATAACCCTGAGTTAGTCGCAAAAATGCGCCCTGTTATCAGTGACGTTGTTGGTGCTGATAAGCTCATTGAACCTGGGCTAATAACAGGAGCCGAGGACTTTTCATACTATGCATTAGAAACACCAGGCCTATTTTACTTCCTAGGTGTAACACCAGAAGGAACAGATCCTGCGACTGTCGCCAGCAACCATTCGCCAGCATTTTATGTCGATGAAAAAGCGTTAAAAGTCGGCGTGGAAACCATGACCCAATTGGCACTAACGGCACTGGGTGCGGTTAAGTAAAAATGATTAATTTTAAGAAACATAACAAGGAAACCATCATGAAACGCAACATTAGCGCGTTATTGGTATTACTCAGCTGTTGGGTGAGTTCGACTGCACTCGCCACAACGGTTGAGGATATTAATACTTTTACCTTAGACAATGGTATGAAAATTATGGTGCTAGAAGATAGCAGCATTCCTAATGCCAACATGTACTTATTTTGGAAAGTGGGCTCTCGCAATGAAGTGCCTGGTATTACCGGTATTTCACATTTTTTTGAGCATATGATGTTTAACGGCTCAAAGAAATATGGCCCCAAAATGTTTGACCGCACCATGGAAGCCGCGGGTGGAGCCAATAATGCTTACACCACCGAAGACATTACAGTCTATACCGACTGGTTTCCGGCCAATGCCATAGAAACGATGTTTGATTTAGAAGCGGATCGTATTGCCAATTTAGATATTAATCCTGAAATGGTAGAAAGCGAACGTGGCGTAGTGCAATCAGAACGCACAACAGGTCTTGAAAACTCTAATTGGCGCACTATTCAAGAAGAAGTAAAAAGTGCTGCATTTAGAGCGCACCCTTATAGCTGGTCTGTTATTGGGCATGAGTCAGATATTGCCGCATGGTCATTAGAAGATTTACAGCAATATCATAAGACTTACTATGCACCTAACAACGCCGTTGTCGTTATCGCGGGTGATGTAAAGGTGGCAGAAGTTAAACGTCTAGCTAAGCAATACTTTGGCGTTATTCCTGCACAAACTCCGCCACAAGCAGTGCGCACTGTTGAACCGCTGCAAAAAGGTGAGCGCCGTGTGTTTGTTGAAAAAGCCTCGGTGACCACGCCTAATATCATGTTGGCTTACCATGTACCTTCAACCAAACATGCTGACTACTATGCGTTAGATTTACTGAATACTATTTTTAGTGAAGGTAATAGTTCGCGTCTTTATCAAGGCCTGGTTGATAAACAAGTCGCTTCGAATGTGGTGTCTTACTTACCCATGTCATTTGATCCGAATTTGTTTTACTTCTTTGGTGTGGCTAATTCCGGTGTGGATGCAGTGCAATTAGAAGCGACAATGATTGCTGAAATTAACCGTATTGCCACCGATGGCGTGACTCAGCAAGAACTTGAGAAAGTTAAAAACATCAAATTGATGAATTTCTATCGCACCATGCAAACCATTAATGGCCGTGCTAATACACTGGGTCGTTATGAGTTGTATTTTGGTAGCTATGAAAAGCTATTTAGTGCACCTGATGCTTATAACAAGGTAACGGTTGAAGATATTCAGCGTGTTGCCCAAACCTATTTACGCAAGGCCAATCGCACCGTGGGCGTATTAGCTGCGACAGAAGGAGCTGACTAATGATTTCTTTTACAAAGTTTAAAAAGACTAGCGGCTTAACCGTGTCTGCCATCGCGCTTGCATGCAGTGTCGCTATGACAGGTTGTGCCAGCACTGCTGAGACCACCAAAACCGTTGATACGGGCAGCTTTAGTATGCCGCAATATGAGTCGGTGACTCTTGATAATGGCTTACAAGTTAACTTTATGGTGCAAAAAGAAGTACCGATAATTAATGTTAATGCGGTGGTGCGAGCCGGGGCTGTTAATGACACCACGTCAGGCGTGTCTTATATGACCATCAAGAGTTTGTTACTCGGTGCTGGTGGTAAAAGCAAAGCGGACATCGAGCAAACGGTGGACTTTTTGGGTGCGAGTTTATCAACGGGATCTGGCCGAGAAAGCATGACGGTGAAAGCCGATTTTATGAGTAAAGACCTTGATACAATGCTTGATATTATGCAGCAGGTTATTGTCAGTCCTGATTTTGATAGTACTGAATTTGAAAAGCTAAGACAGCGTGAAATAGTCGGGCTATCACAAGCCAAAGAAAGTCCGCGGGCCGTTATTGGCCGCTACTACAATAAACTGATGTTTGGTGAGCATCCCTATGCTAACCCTGTATCTGGCAATAGCACGTCTCTAGCTGAAATCAATATTGCCCAATTACGGGCATTTCATCAAAGCTATTTTCAACCTAAGAATATGGCGATTAATGTCGTCGGTGACTTTGACGTCCAAGACATGAAAACCAAACTATCAGCTGCGTTCGGACAATGGGAAAATACTGAAATTGCGGTACAACCTGATTTGAGTAGTGGGCTTCCTAAACTTACTAACAGTAAAGTGTTATTGGTTGATAAACCTGATGCTATTGAAACGACGTTTATTATCGGTGGGCTTGGGATTAAACGCGATAACCCTGACTACGTCGGCCTGACCGTGTTGAATACCATTTTAGGTGGTCGTTTTACCTCATGGCTCAATGATGAATTACGGGTTAATGCAGGGCTAACCTATGGTGCACGTTCAGCATTTAGTACTTATTCAGATGCGGGTGTGTTCTCGATTAGTACCTTTACTAAATCAAGTACCACCAAAGAAGCCATCGACTTAGCCTTAAAAACCTATGCACGATTATGGGAGCAAGGCGTTGATCAACAGACGCTAGATTCGGCCAAAGCCTACGTTAAAGGCCAGTATCCACCTAAGTTTGAAACGGGTAGCCAATTAGGCGAACTCCTTGCTGATATGTACATCTATAATTTTGATGATTCATTTATCAATGAGTTCCAAACGGATGTTGACGGCCTTACATTGGCTGAAACCCAGCGACTCATCAGCACTTATTTTCCGAAGGACAATCTGCAGTATGTACTGATTGGTAATGCAGCTAAAATTGCGGACATTGCCAAAAAGTATGGTGAAGTGACCACAGTCAATATCACTGATGTCGGTTTTGGACAGTAATGGTTTGTTAATCAATAATTTGAGTTGGTTACTGCTATAACGATTTGAATAGCGACTTCACTGAATCATCGTAAGTTATTATGAAAAGCCTCGCATATACTGCGGGGCTTTTTCATGGGGAATTATTTTAATTAATAAGATAGGATAAATGGGGTAGGTTATTAAGTCATATGCAGTACAACTATTTAATTCGACACGTTTTAAAGGATTCAAACTATGAAGAACTTGTGGCGCTTCATTCTTATCAGCTGCTTATGTGTTTCAAGTGATAGCTTTGCTGCCAGAATTGAACTAACACAGTTTTGCCCTATTCTAGCGGGTCAGTGGGCTGGATCAGCTGCAAAATCAGGTATGGCTCCAAGGCAAGTACAAACTTCAGTGATGTGCTCCCATGACAAACGCAATCTGATTTTATCGGTGAGTAAAGGCGATACTAATCCATACAGCGAAACATGGTGGTTTCGCCAGCAAGGTACACAGGTGCTGCTGACTTACAGTAATGGTGCAGGAGAAGATAGACAGCAGTTATTTAGCCTGTATCAACAAGGTGAGACGTATTCATTGCTCGGTGAGGGCAGCTTGAATCAAAGACCTGCGCTTATTCGACTTGAGTTTTTACCCTTGGATAGTGTGACGCTAAAACCTGAAGCTGAGCCTAAAAAAAGTGTAACCCCGCAATCTAAACAAGCATCTAGCTGGCTTTGGCGCCAGAGCGCCCATTATCTAGATGATGATAGCCAGCGATATCAATTAATCCGTGGTATTGAGTTAACGGCTAATGCTAGTCACTAATTCAAGTAACTAATGCTAGCGATTCACTTTAGCCACTCATATTAGCCACTCATATTAGTTGCTAGCAAGCGCCTGCAAAGTCTAATTGGCGCCATGCTTCGTAGCTAATAATTGCCACAGAGTTCGATAAGTTTAAACTGCGGCTACTGGCTGCCATAGGTATGCGTAAGCGCTGCTCAGTCGGTATTGATTCAATAATATCCATCGGTAAGCCGCGAGTTTCAGGGCCAAATAATAATACGTCATCAGCTTTGAATGCGAGTTCAGTATGCGGTCGACTACCTTTGGTAGTGCAAGCCATGATGCGCTTACCAGCCATTGCTTCTAGAAAAGAGGCGAAATCTTTATGGCGAGTAATAATGGTTAAATCTGAATAATCTAGTCCTGCTCGGCGCAGTTTTTTCTCTTCTAAATCAAATCCCAAAGGTTCAATTAAGTGCAGCTTAGCGCCATTGTTGGCACAAAGACGGATAATGTTGCCTGTGTTCGGGGCAATTTCTGGTTCGTACAGCGCAATATGAAACATGGATAGCTACCTTCATTGATTGAATCTGGAATTATACGCAAAACCTCAATGCTGTGTGAAAAAAGCTGATAAAGATTGAATGAAATAATCTGTTTAAACTGTTCAGCCATTAAAGTATCGAGCTAATTTCACTTTATTAGGCTTTATAGTTTTAATTTGGGTTGTTCAAAAGCTGATTTCAGACAATAAATAACATGACGAGCCAAAATGATTAATGTGATATTTTTTTATGGTGATAATTTGAAAGGGAAGTAAAATCACGTTCAATTCTGCTTTAAATTTAAACTTGTCGTAGCAAATGGCAGTGTGCCACGAATACAGGTAAGGATTTATAAAGCATTAACTTGACTCATATTTGTAGTCATAAGCCTAAAATAATAAGACTCGCTTTAACGCCAGCATTGTGAGCTGATTAACGCTGTTAAACGATCAGAATTAGCAATACACTCATTAAGTACCTATCCCTACATGGAAGCAACTGGAATGGATTCAATATGACATCAAATCGACATCAATTAATTGAGTTAATTGAGCAAGGTGCAATTGAGAAAGATAAAATAAACGCAGCGCTTATCATTAGCCAAGTTCAGCCTCGCAGCAATGATTGGCTCAATTTCTTTAACCAACTACTGGCTTGGTTAGGCGGATTAGCCATTACTTTTTCAGTACTATTTTTTGTTGCTTTTAATTGGGACGAAATGGGCAAGTTTGCAAAGTTTGCGCTGGTAGAACTATTAGTGGTACTGGCCGTTGCTGCCTATTACAAGCTCAATACGCTTACTCACCAAGCATCAATATCCTCAGACCATGCGGTCTCAAAAAACGCCCAAGTACCTAAACTGACTGAGTCCGTTGCCAAGGTACCGCTATTTATGGCGGCGATATTCTTTGGGGTATTACTGGCATTATTTGGGCAAACCTATCAAACAGGCGCCGATCCTTGGCAACTATTTTTCAATTGGGCTGTGCTCATTCTCCCATGGGTGATTATCGGCAGATTAAGTGCGCTGTGGATGTTATGGATTGGGCTAATCAATTTATCCATCTTGCTGTATTACATGAATTTTGGCGGTGCTTTAGGCTTTTTTATCAATCAAGAACTTAATTCGCTTTGGGTAATATTCTTCTTTAATACGCTGGCGTTAGCGTGCTGGGAATTACTGAGTCAGCGGTATACATGGTTAAGCGCTCGCTGGGCGCCACGTTTATTAGCTATCGCCAGCGGAACCTGCATTACCTGGTTAATGATTGGCAGTATTTTAGGTTTCAGTGACGAGAGTTATCTTAGTTCAGGTTTCAGTGAAATTGGTATGCTACCCGTGATGATATGGCCAGTGTGGTTGATAGCGATGTATTTGGGCTATCGGAAATACCAGCAAGATTTGTTTATGCTTGCAGGCATATTGCTGTCGGTGAATATTGTGGTGATTTGTTTTGTTATCTCCCATTGGCTAGAAGCCATCGGGGAGATTGGCTTTTTATTGATATCCAACATGATGATTGCCATGGCTGCAGGCTCAGCTATTTGGCTGCGTAAAATCAATAAGGAGTGGCAATCATGAATGACTTATTAAAAAAAGAGCCAGTAAATAGTCAAACCTCTTTATGGCAAAGCTTATTGCAACATGAGCTGGTGGTTGGTGAGCAACCCGCAAAACCAGAGCTAAAATCCCCTTGGTTTGTAAAGTTATTATTGGCGATTTCAGGCTGGTTTGCAGCGCTGTTCTTTTTAGGTTTCTTAGCCATTGGTATGGAGTTTATATTTGACAACGAGATAGGTGCTTTCATTGTCGGTACGATACTTACCATAGTGGCGTATGTGCTATTTAAGAGTAATAAAAATGAATTTGTCGAACACTTATCGCTAGCCATTAGTTTTAGTGGGCAGATGCTCATCGTCTATGGTTTTATCTTACATTTTAACGATAACACCAGCTGGTTACTCACCACGCTACTGCAATTTAGTTTGATGGCGATTATGCCCAATGATATCCATCGCTTTTGCTCAGCCTTGTTTGGTGCATGTTGTTTTATCGTCACATTAGCGCTTTTTCAGCTCCCATTTATTGGCGGGAGTGTTGTTCTATTCGCTGCTTGCTGGCTATGGTTGCATGAATTTGACCGAACCAGCCAACAAACTCACACTAATAAACTAACCCATTTATTTACCGCCTTTTTAGATAATAAACGGCCTATAGCTTATGGCTTTTTATTAGCTCAATTACTGCAAACATGTTTACTGTCATTCCAATATGGCTGGTATGAGTTAGTTGATTTTGGTTTAACAAATGAATTACTCACTTCCCCTTGGATGGGTAATGTTCTCATGGCTTTAGTGGCATTATATGTGGTGTGGCAGTTGCTTAAACGACACCCAGAGTTACCAGCTAAAGTCCGTTATATAGTCCTTACAACAAGTCTACTTATCTCTACTTTGTCATTCGAGGCTCATGGCATCAATGTCGCGATATTAGTGCTAGTACTTGGTTTCTCAGCCAGTAATCGGCTACTCATTGGCTTAGGCATTGTTTCATTACTGGCGTTCATGTCGGCTTATTATTATTTCCTGGATTACAGCTTATTAGAAAAGTCCTTCACATTAATGTTTATGGGGGTGTTTTTACTGGCAATACGTTGGATTATGCTCAAGTTAACAGCAAAGCATCAGGAGCTGACAAATGACTAATATTGCAAACCTTGCTAATAAAACATCAGGGTTTAAAAACCTTAACACCATCATTTTGGTCGGCACTCTGGTGTTGATGCTGGGGATAATTAACTGGGAGATTTTTCAAAAAGAGCAGCAAATAAGACAGGGCGATCTGGTCTACCTTGAGCTTGCTCCAGTCGACCCGCGCTCGCTAATGCAGGGTGATTACATGGCGCTGCGATTTAAAATGAGTAACGATATCCGCAGTGCGCTTAAATTGATTCAAGAAGAACTGACTCAAGAAGAACTGGTTCAAACAGAGCAAAACCTTGCTGAAGCTAACCGAGAATGGCGGCAACTACCCAATAGTGACGGATACGTGGTGGTGAGTTTTGATTCACGCAATATCGCCAGTTATAAAGCCTTATATAACCAACAAGATCTGGCCGCCAATGAAATGAAGTTACTGTATCGAGTTCGGGACGGAAGCATAAAATTTGCCACCAATGCGTTCTTCTTTCAAGAAGGCCATGCCAGTATTTATGAGTCAGCACAGTATGGCGAGTTTAGAGTAAACAGTAATGGTGAGCCGCTATTAACCGCAATGTTTGATGCAGAATTGAATAAGCTCTTAAAACCATGAAGTTAATAAAATTTAGAGATATTTCATGAGTTAGCTAAGTGAGGCCAGCTCACTTAATAACAAAAAGCCCGCTTATCGAAAGATATGCGGGCTTTTTGTTTTATAGCGTATCAAGTCTGTTTTTTATTCTATTTCATTACCGCTTGTTGGAAACGGTTACCTGCAATGGCGCCGATAACCAGTACCAGTAAATATACCCAGCCAGATAATGAGAAATTTGCAATGGGGGTGAACAATGCGCCGACATTACAACCGTTAGCAAAGCGTGTTCCAAAGCCCATTAACAGTCCTCCTAAAGCAAACAGTGCTAGCTGTTTGGTGGAGTGGTTTATGGCAAATGAGAATTTAAATTTACCCATAAATAACACCGCGATGAGCGTGCCTAAGAAAATCGCGAAGTTTTGTACAGATACTCCATGTTCAAAAAAAGGCGTGCTGAACATGGCTTCAGGTCGCTGGCTTATTTCGGTAATTGTGTTCATTTCAACCCCAAACAACATCAAACCTTTAGCAAACCAAATACCAAAGGGGGTCGATGCGCCCCAGCCTGAGCCAGTACTTGCCATCATGATGCCAAAAATAACGGCGATAACTAATGCCGTGGTGCGCATTTGCCACAGGTTGGCGAACCAGTTTTGGTATGTTTTTCGGCTAAATAATGAGAATGATGTATCTTCATCATTGTTAACGCTTTGGGATTGAAGCTGTTGACGTGCAATTTCACCTGCCACACCTAAGTATGAGCCTTTACGGCGGCGATAGTTTTCATATTTTTTGGCAGTAATCACCACGGTTAACGCTAAAACTATGGTCACTAAAATTGACATGAAGTAACCATTTAGCGGCGTGTCAGCAAACAGGTCGGGTAAAAAGACCCCTTTACCTTGATAGCTCGCTGATGAAAACCAGCTATCAGTTATCCAGCTTTGGCTGCTTTGTAATGGAAAGCCAAAAAAGACCCCCGCGCCAAAAAACACTAAGGTGATTGCTGCTCTTGGCACATCACTGACAAACTCCACCATCATCCCCGTTGCACAGCAGCTGGATAAGCTCATACCTGCGCCAAACATGATGCCGCCAATCAGTAGCCCTGCATTAATGGGGTTAATCCATAAATCATAGTGCTGGCTGTCAGCGTTAAGCAGTAAACCAGCATTGATGATGGCGGTGATCACAAACATGAACATCAGGGTTTGTAATAATTGGGTCGAACCGCGGCGGTAAGCCCGGTTAATGCTGCCTGCAAACCCGATGGCGCCTTTGGCCAACGCAAAGCCTAAGCTGAGCCCTAATAACAAGCGTAAAAACAGCCCGTCATTGGCTAACTGAGTGGCACCAATTACTAAGGTTAATAGCAAAATACTTACGGCCATCACGGCTTGATTTTTATTTATTTCCACAAGACCAACTCATTACATTTGATAACAAATTTAAAACAGAAATTAAACAAATGGTATTGTTTTCAAGTGTTTAAGTGTATCTGCTATTTTAAGGAGATTATGGTGAACTCGCCTTTAGGTGTCTATCGCCAGCAGCAGTTTTAACTAGACCGCTTTGTAATAACTCATGCAATAAGGTGAATTGAAATAATGAAATAACATGCACCCATTAATTTTTTAGGATTGGATACTTTTAAATGAGTGTTAATACATCACACTCGCGATAACGTAAAAAATGACCGACATACCTAACATCATCATGATTGCGAAGGGGTACAGCAACGCATATGCACCGTATGAACTTCTATCATTCTCACATTCCACTTCAGCGATAGCCATGGCGGTGATAAAACTGATGATGACACTAACGGGTAGCGTCCACCAAAAGCTACTGGTGTGAAAAGGGACGATAAAGTTAGCCGCGATGATCAGCATAACCAATATTGTGCGGGCTTCAGTTTTAAAGCGCATATTGATTAGCTGAACGATAAAGATCAATACGTAAGCTAGACCTGCGTGGAATACACTCAGCGTTGGTGCGATGGCTAACTGTGGTAACTCTAGTTGTGATGATTGATTTAAGCTTGCCTGTTCTATGTCTGCATTATTGAAGCGAAAGAATATGATTAACGAATTTATTATTATACTGCCTGATAGCAGGTATAACTGCTCTCTCCATTGGGTGTCGTGATGTTTAAATTTATCGACAATAAAATTAATCAAAATGACACTTAAGATGACCCCTAATAAATAAATGGCTTTATCCCAATGGGGGATATCAAAAAAGTACACACTGTAACCGGTAAGAATAATATATGGCAGCAGCCAAGGTTCTTTTGTATTACTTGTCTTTAGGTGTGGTTCTATCTTAGAGTCTATCAGCGTTTCAGAGGTGGTGACGGGGGCGGTTTTGTGGTCGGTATATACGGCAAAAATGCCGAGTATGGCGGCTAGAGCCAACCAAGTTGTAAAATCCATTTTAAAATCATCCTTTTTAATAATGAAACCTTGTTGCTAATTAAGCGTAACTACTTAATTTATATGTTGTCTGCAACAGAGTTTTCAACCCTAATAGTAAAACAAATTAGTCTGGTATTTCAATTCTAATCAGGGTGACTTATGAGTTTAAGAAATATCCCGTAGACTTTTGATGCTTAAAACAAGAGATGTGAATTTGCGACGTAGAATATGAGACGTAAAATATGAGGCGTAAAATTTAAAGCCCGTTTATCTGTTTTGGGACGAGGCAGATAAACGGGCTTTTTGAATGCTAAATTCAGTCGGTATTATTCAGCCCCTTTCCTGTAGCCGCCCAATAAATGCCCCCATAAAGATGCTGTAAAAAGAGAGGGTCATCATAGGTTGCGGGAATATGTCCCAGCGCAGTATAGAATGAGCGCCCACCGTCAACCTCTTGATACCAAGCAAGCGGGTGAAACTTTCCCATGCCTTCGACTTTAAGCTCGCCCCATTGAGCACTAGCTTGATAGCTAGTTTCATCAACACTTAAAATGTATTTGAGGTTGTCAGAGTAAGGTTCACTGAAATGATAGTATTCATCGGTCCATAAAAAGGTCTCTGGCATTAACGCTACACCGGGGAATTGATCGTCTATTACATTGATTTTTGCCGTTTGAATTGGAGGGTGGATGACAAACTTTCTCCCGACTAATTTTGTATACCAAGGCCACTGGTGTTCGGTATCTGATGCTGAATGAACGCCGACAAAGCCTTTACCAGATTGAATGAAAGCCTGCATTGCTTGTTGTTGCTCTGGATTAAGAATATCACCAGTGGTATTGAGGAACATTATCACATCAAATCGGGCCAGATTTTTACTGTTTATTTGTTTGGCATCTTCATGCCATTCATAGTCAAAGTGGTGTTTCTGTGCCAATTGTTTAACTGCTGTAACACCTTCAAGAATGCTTTGATGATGCCAACCTGCTGTTTTAGTGAATAGTAAAGCGCGAAATTGTTTCGCTTGTGCTGCTTCAATGGTGAATAGGCTCAGTCCTATGTATGCAATTATGTACGCAACTATGGTGAAAGCTAAATAAATAACGGAACGATTCATTTTGCTCCCTTTGCTGACAATCGTCATGGTGATATCCCTATTTTATTGCTCGTTTAACGCCGATAGCTTAAAGAATGAGTCAGTGAAAATGGCGCTTATAAGGTATTAGCCCGTAATTGTTTATCGGCATAATCAACCGCGCGAGCAGTAAAAGCCATGAATGTAATAGAGGGGTTCACGCAAGACGTCGATGAAAATGCCGCGCCGTCGGTAACGAATAAATTAGGCACTTCATGGCACTGATTCCACTTGTTTAGGTAAGAGCTTTTTACATCATCGCCCATGCAGCACCCCCCCATTTCATGAATTGCGCCGCCTGGTGGGGCATAGCCTTCAAAGCCTTTTATATCAACAAGCCCTGCCGCTTTTAATATCTCTTTGGCGGTTGTGGTCATATCATCGACCATGTTTTTCTCATTTTCTTTATATGCCACATCAGTCACCAGTACTGGTAACCCCCATTGATCTTTGTCAGTGGGATGCAAAGTCACTTGATTTTCATATCGTGGCAACGCTTCACCAAAGCCCCACATACTGAAATACCAATTACCTGGCTGGCTGACTTGCGCTTTAAAGTCAGCACCGATACCTTGGCCATTTTTAGCCCATTGCCAACCGCTGCGACTTGCTCCACCTTGGAAACCATAACCGCGAATAAAGTGAGTTTTAGTGCTGTTTTCAGCGGGTGTAGCTGCTGATGCTTTATTATCTAAGTTTCTAAAACGTGGGATATAAACGCCACCAGGTCGACGACCTTTATAGTAGTCGTCTAAGTATCCGGGCATTTTTGCACTCGCACCGCCACCACCACAATGATCCATCACATAGCGGCCAAGAATGTCATGACGATTACCAATACCTGCAGGAAAAGCCGCAGACTTAGAGTTTAAGAGGATTTGAATGGAACCTAAGGTCGAGGCGCACATGAACACCACTTTGGCAGTTACAGTATGTGATTGGCCTGTTTTGTTATTTACATATCGCACCCCAGAAGCTTTGCCTGTTACATCGTCATAAAGTACTTCTTGCACTTGAGCATTGGCTGTTAAGGTGAAATTGCCTGTTCGTTTTGCTGCGGGTAAAGCACCTGAGTTTGAGGAGTAATAGCCGCCAAATGAACAGCCTCGAGGACATTCACTGCGAGCCTGACATTGAACTCTGCCTAGGTCAGTATGAACTTTGTTTGCTTGGGTGAGGTTGGCCATACGGGCGGGGATAAATTTTCGCTCAGGGTAGACCTGTTCAATTTTCTCCTTCATTGCCCGTTCCACCACGTTGAAAGGCTGGTGGGGTAAAAATTTTCCATCGGGTAATTGCGGGAGATTTTCGTAGCTGCCAGAAATACCGACAAAAGGTTCAATATAGTCATACCAAGGGGCAATATCAGCATAACGAATGGGCCAGTCAATGCCATTGCCATCACGCTTATTGGCTTCAAAGTCTTGTTCGCACCAGCGATAGCTTTGACGCCCCCAGATTAACGACTTACCGCCGACTGTGGCGCTGCGATACCAGATGAAAGGTTGCTTCTGTTGGTAAGGGTTTTCAAGATCATTAATTAAGTGGTGCTTGGTAAAGTCATTATAGATATAGATATTTTTTTGAATGTGTTGTTGCAGCTTGAATTCTTGTAATACTTCACCGCGAAAAGGCATTTGCCAAGGTGCCATGCCTTCTGTTTTATACTGACGATGTTCGATGGGTTCACCCCGATCTAGTACGAGGGTTTTATAACTTTTCTCACAAAACTCTTTAGCGGCAATACCGCCTGACATTCCCGAACCAACAACAATAACGTCAAAATCCATTTTATGCTTTTCCATGCTTATTCCTTTAAATTGCCCTGTTTTGGTTAAAACCACACTCGCCCAACATCTTTGAGTTTCATTTCTTGATATGGCCCAGGGATAGGATCGAAATTAAGCGCTTGTGTTGCGCCCACTTCAGAGGTGTAGTAACCAATGACAATGAGCTGTTTAAGTTGCTTGTAGAATAAACTCTGCTCATTTGCCGCATACATGTGGTCATCTAGATTTTGAACTAACGCCAGTTTCTCATTGGCGCTATGCTGCAAAAAGCTGGGACTGTCGTTACATAATAAGTCGAGCTGCTGAATAAAGCGTTGGCGTAGCGGCGCTTCCATAAATTGGTGCACGTAATGGTCGACATAAAGGTGCACATTGGCGGCGCTGGCGCTAGGAGTGTCTGTTTGTGGGATAATAATATCAGCGATGGCTTTTATGGTGTTTCGCTGCAGTACCTTAAACATGGGCTGAATTGTTTTGCTGTCAAAGGTTAGAGCGGCTTCTATTGCTGCGGTATTAAGTGAAGTAACACTGGTACCGATTAATACTGACAGATTAATTAAAAATTGGCGTCTATCCATAGCTAAACCATTTAAGTGACACATATAAGAATGAAGATGACTCAACAGAGCTTATTACGTATAGATTGATATTTGTGTACCTACCATAACGATCTAATTGTAAATTGTCTACAATAAACCTTGCGTGCAAAAAACGACGAATGACCCAAAAATCACTGGAGTATTCTTTGCACGGTTTGATCCTTCAACAGCGATTCGGCTTATCTGCCATATTCAGTAAAAATACTCGTCATTATGTTATGCAAATCTAACCAGACTCCTTTGTTGGTGAGATTGTGCTGTTCAGAGTTTATTTTGATTGAGTAGGCGAGTTCATGTTTAGGAAAATCTCATTATCCGTAATGCTTCTGGCATCATCACAAGCCGTGGCGGAGTCATCGTATTTTTTTGATGAACAAGATGGTCAGCTTGATTTAGGTTATCACCTTGCTGAAAATGCTTATGGTTTTTTACCCGTACCAGTGATTATTACCGAACCAGCCATAGGGCTCGGTGGTGGCTTAGTGGGGCTTTTTTTACATGAAACTGAAGAAGAAAAAGAGTTAAGAAAACAAAAAGCCCTTGAATCTGTCGATGGCGGTGCGCAGCTCATTCCTGCTGCTATGACATTAGTCGGGGCTGGTGGCACTGAAAATGGCACTTGGTTTGCGTTTGCTGGTCATCGACATTCGTGGCTTAACGACAGTATTCGTTATACCGTCGGCGGTGGCGCTGCCAATGCGAATTTAAATCTCTATTCTGATTTAGGGGGCCTATTACCATCGGGACAAAATTTCCAATTCGACACCACAACAGAAGCTCTGTTTGTGTTGCAAAAGCTGCAGTTTCGCGTCGCTGATACACCGCTAATGTTAGGTGTTAAACAAGTTTGGTCAGAATCAAGTGTGTCATCATCAAATAAGGTGGTGGATTGGCTGTTAGAAAAAGCTCTTGGCGATAAACATACCACCTCAGGTTTGGGGCTGACGGCTGAATATGACACCCGAGATAACATGTTTTTCCCAAAAAAAGGTTACATCTTATCGGCAGAGTATATGCAGTTCGACGAAAAATTCGGTTCTGATACTCAGTATGCCACCTTAGATACCAATGCAGAGGTGTATATGCCACTCGCTGAAAAGTGGACATTTGCAGTGGCGGCAAGTTATGAAGAAATATATGAGAAAGACACCGAATTGTCTCCGACAGCCAAACCTTATGTTGATATGCGTGGTGTCTCGGCATTTCGATATCAAGGCGACCAAATTGAAACGATACAAGCGCAACTGATGTATCACATTGACCAGCGTTGGACAGTATCTACTTTCTATGGTCATGCTTCAACTAAGACCCACTCTATTGAAGAGACTGAACAGTCCGTTAATGCTTATGGTGTTGGGTTTCGTTATCAAATCGCTCGACGTTACGGTATCCATATGGGAATTGATATTGCGGCAAGTGATGAGGAAGGCGCCTTATACTTTAAAGTCGGTTCGGGTTTTTAAATTATTCTTTATATGAATCCAACGAAGTAAGGCCTCATAGAGTCGTGTTTTAGGAGTGAGATGATTAACCTATTGAGGGCTTATTCAGCTGTTTTATAACCTCATGGCTTAGACGACTATTCAATTAAGTGATACCTCGCCAATTTCGGGTCACGTATAATCTCACATATCGACCTATGTTTAATGGCTTTGGCTAGATGTGGTCAGGGAGATAGAAATAGAATATTTTTTGTATATTTTTTATTGCCTTTAAATATAGAGGTGATATATTTTATTGTTAAGATCTTAATTAAAGTTTAATCATAATTAAATATCCTTGTCATTTTATATAAGCGCTCTCTATTTATAATTGCACTCTATTTATAAGTGCACTCTATTTATAAGGGTTTGTATAAGTATAAATGAGTTATTATATGTGACAATAAGATGTCTTATTGTTGCTGTGTTGTTTGTTTTTAATGGTTATATGTGTCGTGAATAAGAGTTTGTTATTGAATTTTTGTTTGAAACTGAATATATATCTAAGGTGAACTCTAAGCTATTTATGCGTAGTATTCTTATTATTGGAAAATATAATTTCTTTTTATTTAAGTCATACCTGAATTTTTTTGATCAAACTTATTTATGACACCCATGATGAAGAAGCGATCAAGTAACCGATACAGTGGTGATCTTGTTTGTTATCCCATGGCGATACAATCTAAGCTTGCAGCTGGTTTTTAACCCTCTTGTTTTGCAGTAAGGTTTTGTTTGTAGTGTTATTTTTATGCGTTTCGTTATTATCGTTTTTTTGGTGAAATTATATTTCTATCATTACTCTTCAATTTTTTCATTTTTAATTAATTTTTACTAAATTTATTCTACATATTTTTATCGCTTTAATATTCTTGTCATATTTAAGATTTTTATTTTGGTTGTTATTTAAGCTCTTTATGTAATTTTATATTTTGTATTTATTACTATGTTTTAAGTGTTTTATTGGTGAACAAAATATTTTGTTTTTATCGTTTATTGTTAAGTTGTTAATTATGTCATTTAGTATTCTATTTTAACTTTACTTAGTTATTAAATTTATTTAATTTGTTCTCGTTTTTAGAGATGTTGAATATATTGCTTAATGTTTTACTGCTCGAAACTCGGGAGGGGTCTTTATAATTCTTGAGTGAGCGTAATAATTCTACAGATATAAATAAAATAATTCTTTGGAGTAAACATGAAATTTAATGCTAAGAAGCTTCTGCTTGTGACAAGTGTTGCCGCAGCACTTACTGGTTGTAATAGCTCATCAAACGATAAGACTATTAGTATGGACCTTCGTTTAATGGAAACGACTGATATCCATACTAACGTTATGCCATACAATTACTTTGAAAGTGCAGATCACAACGAAACTAACTTACCTGAATGGGGCTTAGCGCGTACTTCTTTAGTTATTGCTGAAACGCGTGGTGAAGTATTAAATAGCATGTTGTTTGATAATGGCGATTTAATCCAGGGTAGCCCAATGGGCGATTACATGGCTAATAAAGGCACTGATTATCTAAAAGAAAATACTCATCCGGTTTACAAAGCGATGAACCATTTAGAATATGATGCCGCTAACTTAGGTAACCATGAGTTCAACTATGGCCTTGACTATCTAGATGAAGCGCTTGAAGGTTCTGAGTTCCCTTATGTTAGTGCAAACGTTTGGAAAGTTGATAGCGCACTTGAAAAAGTCAGCAATGCAGCTGATGAATGTGAAGTACGTATTACAGAAGATTTTTATGACCAAGCTGAAAATCTTTATAGCCCGTACGTCATTTTAGATCGCGAATTTACCGCTGAAAATGGTGAGTCATACAATGTTAAAGTGGGTGTAATTGGCTTTACTCCACCAGATATTATGGGCTGGGATGCTTCACACCTAGTATGTAATGTCATGGTTTCTGATATCAGGAAAACAGCTGAGCATTATGTTCCTATCATGAAAGCTGAAGGTGCTGACGTTATTGTTGCCATTCCGCATTCAGGTTTGAATGACAATAATGATGAGTTTGCTGAAAACGCAACACTACATCTTGCTTATGTTGATGGTGTAGATGCCATCATGTTTGGTCACGACCATCGTGAATTCCCTAATCAAACTGATGAATACGGCGATATCGAAGGTGTTAATCCTGAGCTGGGCTTAATCAATGGTATTCCTGCAACCATGCCAGGTGTATGGGGTTCTAAGTTAGGTGTTATTGACTTAAAGCTTCAATCTAGCGATGAAGGTGAGACATGGACTGTTGACCATACGCATTCAGAATCAAACCTTCGCTCACTAATTCCTAATGAGTCTGATGTTCTTATTGAAGACCTAGTAGTTGAAGAGCATAAAGGCACAGTTGAATTCATGTCAGAAATGATTGCTGAAATCGATGTGAACATGAACAGCTTCTTCCCACAAGTGGTACCTGATTTATCCATTCAAGTGGTTAACCAAGCGCAGCTTCATCAACTAAACAAGTGGATTGAAGAAGGCGAGTTTGCTGATGCATCAGAAGATGCCATCTTCATGTCTGTGTCTGCACCATTTAAGTCTGGTCGTAATGGCGCTCAAGACTACACCAACATTCAAACTGGTGAGCTAACTAATGCTTCAGTAGCTGATATCTATGTATTTGATAACAATACCCCAGCAGTCTTGAAAATGACTGGTGCAGATATGAAAAACTGGATTGAGTGGGTTAACTCAAACGCTTATAACAGCTTACCACTTGCTGAAGGCGAAACGTTCTTAGTTGAAGGCTTCCCTGGTTACAACTTCGATGCGTTCTACGCTGGCTTTAATGAGTCTGGCGAAGGTTTACTTAAGTACACTGTCAACGTTGAGCAAGAATCAAAATACATCAACATCAATGGTTGGGAATTCGATACCACTGAAAATGAGCAACTTGTAGAGCTAACGTATAACGGTGTTGAAATCGCTGATGATGCTGAAATCTATGTGATTACCAACAACTACCGTGCTTCTAACTCGCGTATGCCAGGTGTTGATAAAGCTGTGCTTGTTAAAGAAGAAGCGGCATTTAACAACCGTGAATTAGTGCAATTTTACTTGGCTGACCGTTTAGCCGAGCAAGAAGGTGATAGTAAATTAGCATTCCCAAATGCTGAAGTATTCGAGCTTGTTGCGCCAAATACGAACAGTGTTTCGTTTAGCTCTGCCACGCTTGATGAAGGTTTACGTTGTGCAACAAATGAAATCACTGGTCTATCTACAGACGGTGAAGAAGGGACTAAAGAAGGTAGCGAAGGCTTCACTATTTACAACTTTAACTTTGATTACAGCGGTGAATTTAACTGTAAAGCTAAAGGTCAGTAATCCTAGCTTTGTGTTACCGTTAAGATAATATAAAAACCCTACTTAAGCATAAGTAGGGTTTTTTATGTCTTACATTAGGTGAGTTATCGACAAATAGAGGCGGCTCACAGTAAACCATAATCAATACTGCAGAGTGTGAACAATATTAAGGTTTGTAAGCACAAAAGCACGTAGGTTATGACCATTGCTATTTTACTTTGCCGCTAAAGGCAACTTTCAGTACAAGGATCTATTATGTTTGATTCAAATCCGGATAAGGCTTTTTTCGATCGCGCTAGCCAGTTTATTAATGTTGCTAATGAGTTTAATCAAGATCCCCAAGTAAAAACGGGTGAGGTAAGCGCTTCATTCATGTATTCTTTAACCCGCTACAATGCTTGGTTTGCTTCTACAGGGTTTGAAAGTGCTGAACAAATGCAGCAGAAAAAAGCTGAAATGGTTGCATATTATGCTGAAGAGTACCGCAAGTTGTTAGAAGGTAATATGGACGATTACATTAAAAACTTTGATCAATATCGTAAGACTCAAAAGTAACTATTTAAACCAGTCTACTTAATCAGATTTAATAAAAAAGCCACTAGCGCCTCTTATAAAAGGTAAGCATTAGTGGCTTTTTTGTATGGGCTTTACTCTTTGTTATCAGTACTATTTTTTGTCATCATTAGCCTTTGATTTTATATGCACCAGTCGTGGTTAATCTCACCGTGATTGCTTGGCCTGAGGTATTTTTCCAATACCAACCATGGGCACCTGAAAATGGCGTGGTTAATGAGCCTTTAACTTTGTCTGAGGTGCTAATGTTGTAGCTTTCATAGTAGCCTGTGGTATCGCCTTGGGGTTCTCCGTGAAAGTCAAAAAACAACGGAGCCTCATTGAGAGTGTGCCATTCATATTCAAGATGAATAAACTCATTTAAGAGTAATTTGTACTCTAAACCTTTGCTTGCTGGAATAACCACATCAACGGTATCAGATCTCACCGCGGCAGTCTTTCTGGCTTGTTTAATGTCGGCAACGGATGGCGCGGCTAGAATGACTAATTCTGTATTCTCTATACGATCTAACTCATCTACATCTTTTTCAATTTCAACGGTACCTATGCCAACGGTACTTAATTCAGCTGCCTGAGCTATTTTAGTTAACCCTAAGGCTTTGCCTATTCCCGTCGGGTCGAGATTATATTCAGCGGGTAATATTGTTGTAACCAGTACAATAGCGGCAATAACACATGCCGCAATACTGGCTTTAATAAGCGTTGAAATCGAGTGAGCAGGAATGGCATTTTGCTGTAATTGTTGTTCATTATTATTCATGTTTGTTCCTAAAAATGGTGTCAATAAAGTTGTCTATACAGGCTGATTAACTCATGAAATAGCCGGTTAATTGAAAACCTACTAGCATCAAGCCACTGCTCATCAGTAAAGTGTTAGCCGCAGTTGAAAATTGTAGGTAACTTTGGTGACGTCGCCATAAACTCATCACTATCAGTATTAATCCCAATGCTAAAAATTGACCGATCTCAACGCCGACATTAAAGGCGATGATGTTGGCAACAAGTCCATCGCTGGGGAGCTGAAACTCTTGGATCTTGGTGGCTAAGCCAAAGCCGTGAAACAGTCCAAAGATCATCACGGCTATTTTGGTATTGGGTTGAAATCCGAATACGCGTTTAAAGCCGCCGAGATTATCAAAGCCTTTGTACACAATTGAAAATCCAATAATGGCATCAATTAGATAAGCATTAATCTGCACATCATTTAGTACCCCAAATAACAGGGTTACACTGTGGCCGAGAGTGAATAAACTGACGTAAATTAGCACATCTTTAGTGCGAAATAGAAAGAAGATTACCCCAACTAAAAACAGTAAATGGTCATATCCAGTGACCATATGCTTGGCGCCAATGTAAATGAAAGGGAAGATGGATACGCCCTGATTTAAGGTAAGAAATTGCCTAGTGTCTTCATCAACACCATGGGCAAATAAAGAAAATGAAGCGAAAAGCCCCATGAATATCACTACCATTTTTATGGCAGTAGCCAGCGGTTGGCTCATTGTTGTTACTCCAATAAGTCACGCGCAAACGCGCGTTATAAATATCGCTTTACGACAGAGCTTAATCATTGAAGCTGGGCTGACATAATTCAGTTAGGCTTTGATGATTGCGCAGTCAGTTAAATCACTCTTATTACGAATATGATTATAAAGTCGCTGGCTTATTGATGTGGTGGAGGAATAGGCGGTGCATATTGGTGTGTTTGATAATGTATTTCATCATCAGAAAGTGTATTAGTATGGGTAAATTCGGCGACAAATAGGGATTCAAATGGTGGGTGAGCCGCTGAGAGTGACTGATTAGCATGTTCATGGTCAGCAGATTGAGCAGGGTTATTCGCCGCCAATATTTCTGCCTGTGATTCTGTGGCGCTGAAAGCGATTTCAACGAGAGTTTCATTCTGTTGATAAGGATGAGTATGCTGTGATAAATCTGCGTGATGGTGAGCAAGCACAATACCTGATGGGTGCTCTCCGTGTGGGTATTGCACCGAGAATGCCGCATTAATACTAAATAACTGACACAGCAATACCACTAACACTATCGACAATGTCATTGGAGATAATGGCCTAGATTGAAATTGAAGTTTGGCTTTATGGTTATTGAAGTTCAGTTGTTTAAGCCTTGGCATCAGGTTGCGTTATTTAAGTGATTAAATCAGATAAACCCTAAAACTGCTAGTGCAGCTGTTACAGGTCAAAGTAAGTCATGGTTAACGCTCACTAGACTTGAACAATCGTTCATTGTAAAATTGAGCAATCGTTCAATTTAGTGTTCAGAGTCCGTGATAAAGGTATTTTATGAGTAAATCAGCTAAGTTTAATCGTGAAGAAACGATTCAAAAAGCGGCCAACCTATATTGGGAAAAAGGTTTTCACGCCACTTCAATGCGCAACCTGCAAGAAGTGATCGATCTACGTCCTGGTAGTATTTATGCCAGCTTTGGCAGCAAAGAAGGACTGTTTAAAGAGGCTTTACAGTACTATGCTCAAATGGGGGTTGAGATGTTAGCGCAGTGCCGTGTTGATGCGGGATCACCGCTGAAAGCATTAAAACTGTTCATTGAACGCTCTGTCATTTGCAATAAGTCGGCCGCCCCGAGCGGTATGTGTATGTTGGTGAAAACAGTTGCTGAATTAACTGAAGACAATGCCGATTTATTAGCTGAAACCAAAAATGCATTAGCGATGGTTGAGTCAGAATTTGCCGCATTATTATCTGAAGCGCAAACATTAGGTGAACTCGATGACAAGCAAGATCCCCAAGCATTAGCGCGTTTTATTCAGGTGCAGATTATTGGAATACGGACCTATGCGCATGCCAATCAAGACGATAAAACGATTCAAGAGCTTATCGACGCTGTTTTTGTTAGCTCACAGCTAAATGCATGTAGCTAACAAGTCGATCTTAAATTAAAAGCGAAGTCTATTTTTGTTCATTTGGGGAACTAGCATGGCTACAACACTCGCATTTGATGTTTACGGGACTCTAATTAACACCCATGGTGTATTAGCGCAACTGCAAACCATGATAGGTGACAAAGCCTACGCATTTTCAACCACATGGCGTGAGAAACAATTAGAGTATTCGTTTCGTCGCGGGCTGATGAAAAACTATGTTCCTTTTAGTGAGTGTACCCGCCAAGCGCTAGATTATAGCTGCCTGTATTATCAAATCGACTTAACTCAAGGTCAAAAACATACCTTACTCGAAAGCTATAAAACCTTGCCAGCATTTGAAGATGTACAGCAAGGGCTAGTGAATCTAAAAGCTAAAGGTTATCGATTGTTTGCGTTTTCAAATGGAACAGGGCCAGCGGTGCAGCAATTACTGCAAACAGCGGGAATCATTGATTTGTTTGAGGGGATTGTCAGTGCGGATGAGATTAAGACCTTTAAACCTAATCCAGATATTTATCAGCATTTTTTGCTGGTTTCAGGTTCATTAGCCAGTGATACTTGGCTTATATCAAGTAATCCCTTTGATGTGACAGGTGCTATATCAGCAGGGCTTAACTCAGCGTGGATTAAACGTTCTGACGAGGCTATATTTGATCCTTGGGAGATTCAACCTGATACCATTTCAGCTGATTTACTGCTGCTTGATAAAGCGCTCCAATTGAGTGACTTTTGATATAAAGGCTTCCATGTAAGTAGGCACTTACTGCTTTACTCTTGTTAAATAATAAAGCGATTCGTATTAAGCGAGTCGCTTTTTGTTTTTAAGCATTTCTTTATCTGCTTCATCTAATAGCGTTGTCAAACTTGCATCGAGTTCCACTTCTATTGCGCCAATTGATACTGAATAATCTGGTAGGCTAGTCGCATTCATGGCCGAGGCAAACCCCAACTGTAAACGTTGTTTTATAATCGCTAAATCATCCTGACTTTCTAGTAAAACTAATGCGACAAACTCATCACCACCTAGACGTCCGATTACATCGCTTTGACGCACTGTTGCCATTAAAATTAAGCCAATGTGTTTGATGAGGTCGTCGCCCATTTTATGACCATAATTGTCATTTATGTGCTTAAAATTATCGACATCTAAATAGCACAAACCTAACTTAGCTTTATTGCGCTGGGCAAGGGTGATTCTTTGTTTACCCAGAGCCTCAAATCCTCTGCGATTGTTGATGCCAGAGAGAGGATCTGTGATTGCCATCTGCTGCATCTGCCCATAAAGGTCTATTAACGCGAGATCTGATTCTAAAATATCTTTCAGCTGTTCAATTAACTCAAGGTAGCTACTGTCATATTCTGTTTGCTTGTAATCCATCACACAAAAAGTCCCGAAAGGGGTGCCATCCGGCCAAAATACCGGTACGCCTAAATAGGATGTAAAGCCATCGTTGTGCACTTCGGGGTTCGTATCCCAGCAAGGGTCAATCGGCGCATTAGGGACATAAAGAGCCGTGCCTGTTTCAACAATTTTTCGGCAGAATATATTGGCTTCAGGTTCGATGACTATACCTGCTGGATAGGGATTAGAGGATTGTTGGCTTGATATGGTGACTTGAAAGCCGTCAGGAGTGAACTGGACTAAAAACCCTGCTGGAGCGTGAAAGACTTTAGCCAACAAGTTTACCGTTTTTTGCCATTTATCTAATGAAATAAGGTCATTAGGTTTATCAAGTAAGAAAGTTTTTGGATCAAATATTGTTTTTTTATTCATTGATCATTCCGTCATACATACATCAGTCAATTAATTATAGTTCAAAATAATAAATCCAATTTTAAAGGGGGGGATTTTCATGGGGGAGCTATCATTGGGGGTATTTGAAATTGGTTGGTTTTACGATTGCTATTGGGGACGTATCAGAACAAACCGCTGAGCTAGTGCTCCTGGTAATGAGCCTTATCCAGCGGTATTTTAGGGCTATTTAAGCGCTTTTTTGCTCGGCCAAAATCTCAGTGAGTACTTGTTTATATGACTCAACTGGGTGAGCGCCATTTAAGGCACTGGTACGATTAAAGACGACAGTGGGTACTGAAGAAATACCGGCAGCTGTCCATTGGCTTTTTTCTGCATTGATGTGAGATCTCGCCTCTGGATTGTCCAATAATGTCATCGCTTCATCAACATTTAGTCCTACAGCTTTGAGTTCATTGGCTAATACGTTTCTGTCAGAGACATCTTTATGTTCACTAAAGTAGGCTGAAAATAATCGTAATTTAAGTTCAGTTTGCTTGTTAAACTGTTTAGCGTAGTCCAGTAATATATGAGCATCGAAAGTATTGACGATATGCATGTTGTCGCCAAAGTTAAATTCAAAATCGAATTCGGCGCCGCGCTGAGCAATATTTTCTCTGGCTTTATCGCTATCTTCTTTGCTCGAACCATATTTACGCGCCACATGTGCACGTAATTCTTCACCTTCTGCTGGCATGTCTGGATTTAACTCAAACGGTTGCCATTCAAGTTCAACTTTGTCTTCTATGCCCAGTTCGTTAATGGCTTGCTGCAAACTTTTGTAACCGACCACACACCATGGACAAACTACATCTGAAACGATATCGAGCTTAATTTTATCTGACATATTACACCTTGGCTTGTTATGTGATTTTGTACTTTTACTTGCACTTAGTTACAGGTTTTAAAATCATTAAAGCTGATAATCATCAGCTTTAATGTTAACCGTAAACGTCTTATTTACTAGCGGACGCTTGTTTAGAGACTACTTTTTCCAAGCAAATTGTTCGAATGGTTTATCTACAGGCGTTTTAGCAACGTGATTAACGTAGTTGCTGATCACTTTTTGTGACAGCCCTAAAATGATTTCAAGTAACTGTTGCTGACCATAACCTGCAGCAAAGAAGGCTTCCATTTCTGCATCGGATAACATGCCGCGATTACGCACCATCAATAAGGTGGTGTCATGCAGGGCTTGTAATTTAGCAGTAGGCATTGCGGTGCGATTTCTCAGTGCTTCAGTTAATTCGCCATCTACTTTCATCATATGGGCGATACCAGTATGGGCTGGAACACAGTAAGTACAACCATGTTCGACATTAATTGTTTGCCACACCACAGTTAACTCTTCTGCATTAAAAGATGAGTTTTCGAATAGGCTATGTAGAGTTTGATATGCCTCAAAGGTATTCGGTGATTCAGCAAGTACGCCATGTAGATTTGGCACCATGCCAAAGCTTTTTAAAGATTGCCCTAACATTGCTTGGCTTGCTTCTGGTGCTGACTCAATAGTGTGAATAGTAAATTTGCTCATGATGGCTCTCCGAATTTGAATGCTCTATATAAATAATTTATTTCAAGTCAGTTAGCGCTAGTAAATCATAGTGGGTAACTTCATTGTGTGAGATAAATATAGCTCCAATTGAACGATCGTTCAAGCTGTATTTTGAACGGATGTTCAATTAAAGGCTTAAGTTTTGTTAATTAGTTGAAAATATTATATAAACTAAAATAATATTTTTATGGCCACCGTGGTAAAAGCCATGATTAATCGGTGTAGGCACTAAATATTGATAACGGTAAGCGAAAAATCGACTCATATGTACGAATCTATCGCCAAGTAGGATGAAATTAAGGTGATTGAATTTAAGGCTAAGGGAAAGCGTTGAGGTGACTTTGTTTGGATTCACTTTTGTATGCAGGCTATGATTGATAAGTCTAAAATCTTTAAGTGACTTTGCGAAAAGCCCTGTTTCTTAAGCACTGTTTCGTAAGAACTGCTGAGTAATACCGTCGCGTAATACTTTAGCGTAAAACTGTAGCAGTGAGCACTGTCGCGTAAGCACTTTAAAAATCCGTTCGTGTTTCAAGGAAATCATCAATGCAGTCTATTACTAAACAGTTAAGTCTTTTTCTTGATGTGGTGCAGCAGGGGTCTTTTACAAAAGCGGCTGCTTTGCATGATATGGATAACTCGCTACTGTCCAAGCAAATCAAAAAACTGGAAGCCGAATTAGGGGTTCAATTACTTAACCGTTCGACTCGGTCTTTTTCATTAACCTCAGCGGGTGAAGAGATCCTTGAGCAAACTCAAGTTTTATTAGACACCTTAACTCAAATCCAAAATATAGCAGATTCATATCAATCTGAGCCTAAGGGCATAATTAGAATTACCTCGTCTATTTTCTTTGGTCAAGAATATCTGCAACCTGTCATCACGCAATTTATGAATCGATACCCCAATGTTAAAGTGACGATGTCGCTGGACGATAAGCGTGCTGATATTATTTCTGATCAGTTTGATGTGGCATTTAGGATTGGAAAATTAACGGAATCTAACTTGATCGCTAAGAAAATTGCTAATACGCATTTTGCCATTCTAGCCTCAGAAGATTTCGTTAAAGAGCATGGTTACCCGCAGTCTCCTGAAGAATTAATTCAGCTTCCGGCGGTGATTTATAGCAATGGTAATGTTGTATTGGATCAAATGCGTTTATCGCAGCAACCACATGGCGAACAATTTAAAAATTATAAAATGCGCGGTAATTATAGAGTCAGTGATATGAGAACGATTATTGAAGCGGTGAAGGACGGTTTAGGTTATACCAAGATTGATCTGTTTAATCTGAATAAGTCGATTACTGAACTTAAGCTAGTGCCCTTATTAACCAACTACGCTTTGTCTACCATGGACACCGGTATATATGCTGTATATCCACATCGTAAACAAACATTGTTAGTGAGTGAGTTCATTAAAGCAGTACAGCAGTATATTGGCACCCCGCCATTTTGGGTTGAACATGTGCCGAATTATAAAAGCTTATACAAATAAAAATGCAGTAAGGATTTGTGGTTAAAAAGAGATGCTATCACCAATAATTATGGCTTTAAAATGCCATAAACTTGCTTGCTACATGTCATTGGGCTTAGCTATTTCTAGCTTTATGGCAGAGGTATACGGTATATATCAGCATCATTAATACCTTGCATACTAGCAATGAGGCTGTCATTTTTACCTGCAGCTAAGCTACGCTCATGTCGCACGCTCATGGATGGTAATGCAAAAGCGGTTTGTAGGTTTCCTTGTTTATCTCGGCTTTTTATTAAGTCATTTTCATCAGAACGTTCAAGAAAATAAAGTTGCTCATTTTGATAGAAAAAGCTGCCCCAATCTTTTGCTCGTAAGCTGTTATTTATTTGGACTGGCTGGGTTGTGCCTGAAGCGAGATAATAAATACCCGCCGTGTTATCGAGGGTGTAATAAATGCCTTGTTGTTCATCTGTGATGGCATACTTCACATTATCGCTTAACAATAATTCAATGTTTTCTGTTTCAAAATTATAGCTATACAGCCCCCACAGCCCATCAATAAGCGAAGAGTAAATGACTTTACTACCATCAAGGCTGAATGATGCGTAGCGGATATTTCCCTTCACTTTATCTATTTTAGATAAGCTTAAATCAGCAGTATTACCAACATAGAGTTCATTGTAATCTTTGCCTGTAGTGCGAATTGGCGCGACATAATGTGAACTGACTGGCGATACCGCTGGAATACTTACCATACCGATGTTATCGGTTAGCATAATATTGTCATTTTGCTGTTTGAACCATAACTCCCAACTACCGGATCTATTTGACAGAAAAATTAAGCTGTCAGTGGTTGGCGAGTACTGGCCGTATAAATCTCGAGAGGATGAAGTCAGCTGTTTTAGCACTCTGCCATCAGTCAGTGAACGATGGGTGATGTGTTCTTGAGAGATATGTCTTGAGTAATACAGACTATTTGTTGCTTCGTTAATGGTGATACTGCTAATGGTCTCGTCTTGATGAAAGTCAGTTAAGGTTTTTTGGCTAAAGTCATATTGCTGAATAATAAAGTTAGCTTCTCTTAATGCCGTAAAATACAACTGATTTGTGTTGTGGTCCCAATCTAATCCAATGACTAATGTTTCTCCGCTAATCAGTGTTTGTTGGGTTTGATCCTCAACGGATACCAGGATGATTTCAGCAATCATATTTTCCTGACTTCGCATCACAGCAAGCTGTTGTGAATTGGCTGACCAAGTCATCATTAAGTCATGTTCGCCAGTTTTAGGCCGAGTAATGGCTTCAATACTTTGGGCTTTTAATCCATAAAGATGAACAGCTGAGCTATCATCAACTTTTTTCACATAGGCTAATGAGTCACCATCAGGAGACCACTCAAGGCTGTGCAAGTAACCAGTACTGATACAGCCACTATCGAGCTGTTTGTCTTGATTACTAATAAGATCGCGCACATGAACAAAGCATTCGCCAGCAGCGGTAATTCTTAAATAAGCCAGCGATTGACCGTCAGGTGACCAGGATGGAACGCCTTCAGTATCTTTACTCATTGAAACTTGCCTAAGCGGCGCCGAACTGTCGTGTAAATCTTTGATGTATAGATGGCCTTTTTCACTGTCTTTACGCCATTGAAAAGCCATTAAGCGGCCATCTGCGGAAATCGCAGCACGCTCTTCTACCCCTTCGAAATTAGTAATACGTTCAGGTGCTAGAGTGAGTTTTTTAGCAAGCTGCCCGTCATTATTAACGCTAGAGTTAACCTGGTGTAAGTAAGCAGCAACCACTGTGATAATACTGAGTGATATGGCGAGAAAAAGTGGTTTTTTAAAAATTGGAGTTGCTTGCTCATTATGACTTATTGGTGTCACAGAGCTTGCGGGTTGATTAATGGGGATGGGTTCAATGAGTAGTTGATAACCCACTTTAGTGATGGTTTTGAAATACTGTTCAGGCAGTAATCCTAACTCTGTAAAAGACTTTCGCAATTGCCAAATGGCGTTACCTGTTCCACGCTTGCCTACTTCTACGTTTCCCTTCCATACTTCTTCAATGGCTTGTTCTTTGGTGACCGTTTTAGCGGGATGAAGAATGAGTAATTTTAAAAACTCGAATACTTTTGCCGGAAGGGTGACACTCTTGTCTTCGACAGTGATCGTCATGTCGTAACAGTTAATCGTGCATTGACCGATTAAGTAATGTTGATAAGGAAGTGAAATCATTGAAGTAGTATAAACTCCTGAGCTTTATTATTATTTTTTGTTTTTTCAGATGAATATAACGTACAGGTAAAGATTACCTTACTAACAACCATTAATGCCTTTTGTGCATTCTTTGATAGTTTAAGTGTCTAACATAACTGATTAACAGGTCGTGTGAATAGGATGTAATTTTTAGTAGCTCATTTGTTAAAATTCAATAATTATTTTTATTATATATTTTAGTTACTTAGATGTTTTTCAGTGTTTCCTAATGTATTGTTTCAATTTGTATCATTACAGAAAGAGCACCCATAAGGGTGCTCTTTTTAGTAACGATTTAAAGTTTAAACATTTATCTTGATGACTAAAACGATAAAATTAACGTTTTATTTTACGGCGCATACCGATTAGTGCCAGTAAACTCAAGCTTAAGAAACCTAAGCTACCACCGTCATCATTGTCAGACTCTGGTTCAGCCACAACGACGGGTGCATTAATGGTCATCGTAAAGCTGGCTTCAGTTTTATTGACCATATCGTCAGCTGTTACTACAACATCATAAACACCCGCGGCAGCGGTACCAGCTATCATGCCTGTTTTGCTATCAATACTAATACCTTCTGGTAAGCCTGTGGCACTAAATGTTAATGCATCACCTTCAGCGTCGCTAAAGTACATTGATGCATCAATTTCAGCAGCTTGTTGATCGGCCATAGTGACCGCAGGCATAGCTTCATTGAGTACAGGCGCAATATCATTAACATTACTTATGTTAATCATCACTTTAGATACTGCCGTGAAAACTTGACCTTGCTTTCCTATCACTTCCAACTCGTAGCTAGTATTGCCGGCATCATAGTCCAGTGCTTCAGGGTTATTGACCACAATCTCACCGCTATTGGTCACTGTGAATGGGTCACCAGGAATCGCTTTAGCTAACGAAAGCGCATACGGAGACCATTCAGCTTCAAAGTTACCGTTGGCAAAGAAAGTTTCAGCATCTAACTCAATCGTTGCAACAACACTGCCCATAGCAGCATCTTCATTGATGCTATGCATTTGACCATCTTTTGGGTGAGGTATAAATGCATATGCGCCTTGGCCGACAGGTACTGCCATTGCCCAGTTATCCTCAAGGCTCATCATTAGCATGCCATGGTTATCACAACCTATGCTGCCAAAACCGAAGGTAAAGCTACAAGTGCTAGCCACCCCTAACTCAACACTTTCACCAGGAGCTAGTGTTTCCATATGGCTGTACTGTTTAGTTTCACCTTCTTCAACTAGGCGAGAAATGAGTGGTAGAGCACCCGAATTTGATTCTATTTCTACCATCTCACCCGTCATCCAATCAAAGATGGTGGTGGTGTCTATTTTACCGTATTTTACGGGGTTAAATAGAATGATAGGCTCGCCTAAGTTGGCCGCGGCATCGCGGTCAGTGCCGAATATCCAACCTTGATTTTGGTCAAAGCCATCAATGTTTGCCATGTTTTCGCCATGGTAAAGTTCATCCATACAATATTGGGCGACGAAGTTCTGACCATGTCCAGTAACATAAGTCGGTAAGGTTGATTTAGTGTAACGGCCATAATGATCGGTATAATCATATTCTTTATTGAAATCAATGTACCAAGATTGTGGCTGACCATTTTCATCCACTTCAATGAAACCGCTCATGCCGACTTGAGTGGCTTCATCCCATGCATATGGGTCGCCAGTGACTTCTTGATCTAATCCTTGATCAATAACAAATTGTTCTTGATAAGAGCTCCAGTAAACGAGTGCTACGCCTGCTTTATCAAAGTGGTTTGCCATGCCGACATCGTTAGGTTTAAAAAACTGACCAGCAACAACCATCTTTTTACCTGATGAACACATGGCTTCGTCATAAACACCACCCGCCACGGTTTTTAATATGTTGCCTTGAGTGTTTTCTTTACCGACCGGAAGTTGTGCGCGACTGTGCATGGCAGGGAATACTGCATAGGTGGTGTCAGTGGTACTGTCATTAGTAAACTGCTGAACATGTGCGCCAGCGTCAGGGGCGAATTTTAATGTGAGTTCATTACCATATTGTTCTTCAAAGGTATTAAAATCACGTGTTATTTTACTGCTATTACGTGGTTTCGCTAGCCAGCTAATCGCAATAGTAGGCACTTCATCTGCGGTTAATTGTAACTGGCCAGATAGTTCAATCGCCTGCCAATTTTCAATGGTTAAGTCTGAACCCGTTTTCATTGGCCAGTTTTCAAGTTGGTCAAAATTAACTACCATCGTCACAGGAAAGACTACCGTTTGACCTTTTGGTACGCTGATGGTTGAAGGATATTCCCATGTTAGAGCAGGAGTACCACTTTTATCTATGCTATTTAAAGCAACATCATAGGTGACGGTTTCTTCCGACAAGTTTTTAAGTTGCACTTCTTTCATGAAACGCTGAGTGCCAGTACCTTCTTGGAAGCCAAAATTTAAATTAGGCTGATAACTGCCTTTCTCCCAAGCCACAGCATTAGACATTAATGCTGCGTCAATGTTCTCGACACCGCTACCAATCAGGGTAATTTCACCTTGCTTGTTATTACGATCCATTACCGCGTTGTTGGCAGTGTTCATCAATAGTGCTTTGATTTCGATCATTGATAATTCAGGGCGTTTAGATTTCAGTACCGCAGCGGCAGCAGCAACTCGTGCAGCAGCCATTACAGTGTCTGACTCGGTGTCCATCTCATCACCGCCACCGACCACAGCAACGTCGATGTTTTCAGCATAACTGACCATATCAGGTTTAGTGTAATTGGTTGCTCCACGTACAGGGCCATAAGGTGTTTTCTCGGTCACCATCATGTTGTCTTCAGCGTCAGCGGTGATACCGCCAACACTTAGGGCGCTAGGTGCAGCGCCACGCCATGTCATATTGAAGTTATTGTCGTACCACTCTCCGCCGTTACCAGCATTAACTACGACTAAACTGCCTAATGCTGAAGCCATTTGGATAGCGTAGGCTTCAATCACAGCGCTAGAAACACCATCATCATGCTCGGCATAGAATGCATTACCACCAAGGGCGTCAACCACAATAATGTCGGCTCTGTCATCAAAACTACCATCTTGATTTGGATCCAGTGCGTACTCAAGTGCCATTATGAAGCTACTCGAAGTTTCTCCAGTTAAGCTATATCCATAACCCCATGGGTCAGAAACGTTTGATGTTTTGTAGGCAGCAATTTTAGCGCTAGGTGCTAAGGCATGTACTACACTGGCTAAGCGAGTACCGTGTCCTGTATTGTGGGTTGCACCGTCATAATCACGAGTAAAGTAAACGTTTTGATCGATTGGGTTAGGATCAAACCCCCAGCCTGCATCACTAGCCAAATCCATACCTTCAACTACAACTTCAGTCGGGAAACCATCAAACGCATTGACTGAGTTCGCCATAGCTGTGGCATAAGTTTCAACCGTACCGTCACCGCCTAATGATGTATGAGTATAATCCACACCACTACCAATAATGGCGACTTTAACACCTTCTCCAGCAGTCAAATCATCTGATAATACAGGGGCTTTAGTTGTGGTTGTCGCGGCTTTCGTCAACTTGCTAGTATTTAATACATTGTTGGGTACGCTGATCGGAGAGGCTGCAACGACAACGGCTTTAACACCAGGCATTTGTTTGATTTTATCGATGTAACTGGTGTCTGCTTTAACACGAATAAAGTTACTGACAAGTTTTGAGCCTGGTAGAGTTTTGATGTTGCCATCAAGCGCTTTTATATTGTTGATTATTGCTTGTTGATTGGTTTCGATCTGCTTTAAAGACTGAACAAATTTTTGCTTGTTATTAATAGTTGCCTTAGTCAATGAACCCTGTTCTGACAGATAGACATATAGAGTGGCGTTTTGGGTTTGTGCTACAGAACTTGAGAATGCAGATAAGGTATCTGATTGTGTCGTGGCATAAACAGCTGTTGGTGCCAGCGCCGCGAGTGCGATACAGGTTGCAAGTTTTGACTTCTTAAATGACATAGGGTTTCCCTTCAAAGTTATTGTTCAATCTATTTCTTATTTTTGGTTAACTTGAGCCGCCGTACTCCAAGGCTAATTAAGTCAGAAATTATTCTGCTCAACACTCGTACATAATGTTTTCAGCGATACGGTGGCAAACCACAAGTAAACCACTGTTGATTTTGTTTCTTTTCTCTTTCAAATAATTTTCATTTACTTATTAAACAATAAGATAGATGTATTATTTTTTAAGAATATTGAAGGAGGATAGTCGAATCGTCATATTTATCTGTTAAAGCAGTTTTTGAGTTTGTTTTTGATACATTCAGATACATGTTTGTTTTTTAAGTGCTTGAATAAAAAGAAATTGAAATAAAAATGAAGCTTAAATGAAGTCGAATAGTCGCTGTTTATTTGCCTCTTAATAAATCAATCGAGTATCAAGGTTATAGCAAACAACAACATTCCAATTTGCAGGCTAACATTCAAGATTATCCGCGGTGGGTTTGTGAGAGAAATAATAATTAGAACGAGGAAGACATTGTGACGTCGATATATAAAAAGAGCTTAATAGCCGCAGCATTAACCTTAGCTTTTGCGCCTAGTATCAATGCAAATGTTGTTGATACTCGTGGGTTGGATACCGATGGTAACCACCGCAGTAATCCAACCACCGCTACCACGCGTAATATTGAAAACCTTTATATGGTGTTATTAGACGATCAGCCTCTTGCAACTTATCATGGTGGTGTAGAAAATTTAGCAGCAACCAGCTTATTAAGTAACCCTACGAATACCCGCAAAGGCAATAGCGTATTAAACGTTAAAAGTGCCACCAGTCAACATTATATCCAATACCTTAAAAGCCAAAGACAGCAAACATTAGCGCAGGCTAAGTCCCGACTTAACCGTCAGCTGTATATTAAAAATGAATATCAAATCGCATTAAATGGTTTTAGCACTGAACTCTCAGAAAAAGAAGCGCAAACATTGGCTTCAATACCAGGCATTAAGCGTGTTGATAAAGTCGAGTTACGTCATTTAAATACTGATAGCGGCCCTAAACATATTCAAGCACCCAGTGCCTGGGATGGCACAGCAACAGGTGTAAGCAGTATGGGTGAAGGCGTGACTGTCGCGATTATGGATACTGGTATTAATGCTTTTCACCCATCATTTGCAGATGTTGGCGCAGATGGCTATGACCACATCAATCCATTGGGTGAAGGTGTTTATGCTGGAGATTGTGCAAGTTCAGAACTGGCCCATTACTGTAATGACAAATTAATCGGTATATGGGGTCACCCAGATTTGCTAGCTGACTATACGCCAGAAGGTGATGACTTGATTGCTATTGATCATAACGGTCATGGTTCTCATGTGGCTTCAACCACAGCAGGTAATGTGGTTAAAGATGTCCCAGTATTTAATGCCGTAGGCGAAGAAGCTGAATTTACCTTAGGTGAAATCAGCGGTGTTGCTCCACACGCTAATATTATTTCATATCAGGTGTGTGTCGCTGATGGTAGCTGCTGGACGGATATTACAGCTTTGGCTGTTGAGCATGCTATTGAGCATGGCGTGCAAGCGATTAACTATTCAATTGGCGGCGGCGCGAGTGACCCATGGGGTGACAGTGACGCTTTAGCATTTTTAGCGGCGCGAGAGGCGGGTATTCATGTTGCTGTTGCTGCGGGTAATGATGGCCCTGGAGCTGAAACCGTTGGCTCGCCAGGCAATGCACCGTGGTTAACTACTGTTGCTGCCTACACGCACGATCGTAACTTCACAGACAAGGATGTCACCTTTACGGGTGGAGATTATGATTTAGCTGCTTTAACAGGTAAAGGGGCTACTAGTGGTATTTCTGGCGAAATCGTTTTTGCTGGAGACTTTGATAATTCAGGCTGTCTTGAACCTTTTGCTGCTGATACATTCTCTGGCCAAATTGTCGTATGTGAGCGTGGTGACATTGCTCGTGTGAGTAAAGGTACGAATGTGTTAGCGGGTGGCGCCAGCGGTCTAGTACTGATTAATGTTACCAGCGCAGATGAAACTGTAGACGCAGACTTACATGTGCTACCAACGATTCATTTAGATATTGAACAAGGCAAGTTACTCACTGATTGGTTGGCATCTGGCACAGGTCATTCAGCAACTATTGGTGCATCTGTAATGGAAAGCGATCCTGCAAAAGCGGATATTGCGGCTTCGTTTACCTCTCGAGGCCCTGAGTCAATTATGAACCGTTGGTTAACACCGCATATTGCAGCACCCGGTGTAGCTATTTATGCGGCGAATACTGAATACCAACCTTGGCATGAAGACGCTAATAAAAACGAATCACCATTCACCTTCATGGATGGTACATCGATGGCGACGCCGCATATCACTGGGGCTTATGCTCTGATTGCTGCATTAAAGCCTGAGTGGTCACCCGCGCAGGCACAATCTGCATTAATGCTCAGTGCTGAAACCGACACCTTATTAGAGGATGGCGTTACACCATCAGACTTTTTTGTTGCTGGCGCTGGCAGCGCACGGATAAAGGCGGCGTTGAATGCGGGCCTTGTGATGGATATGTCCTATGACGACTACATTAATGCTGATCCAAGGTTGGAAGGTGAACCAGAGGAAATGAATCTGGCATCGGCATTAAAAAATGAATGCATGATGGAATGTAATTGGACTCGCACGTTTACTGCAACAGCGGCATCGACTTGGACTGTGACTGGTTCTTCTGACACGACAGGTATGTCGATCAGTGGCACGCCAAGTAGCTTTACATTGGCAGCGGGTGAAAGCATCACACTTGACGTGACAGCATCTATTGGTAATGGCTACGCATCAGAATATGGCATGGGACATTTAGTACTAACCCCAAATAATAATTCCCTAACACCATCAAAATTACCGATTATAGGCAGCTTTGTTGCTGGTAGCTTCCCTGAAAACGTGATGTTGCTAACCGCTAAAGATAATAGCAGTGCTGAAATTTCAGGTATTACCACTGTAGGGTCAAGTGACTTACAAGTGGGGGTGTTTGAATTAGCTGAAATTGAAGTCATCGAGACCACGATTCCTCGTGATGACAGTGATACTTCAAATTGGCCAACCAATGTTTATAACGACAGTACTAAGTATTATTCGCAGTTAATCAATGTCACACCTAATACCAAACGTATTGTGGCGAGAGTGAAACATACTAGTTCACCAGATTTAGATTTGTATATCGGTCGCGACAGTAATTATAACGGCCAACCTGATAATGCGCTTGAGTTCGATGAGCTAATTTGTATGAGTGCCACTGAAACGGCATATGAATCTTGTGAAGTGAATGATCCTGCACCAGGTTCATATTACGTTACAGTGCATAACTTTGGCGATACTTCAGCGCCATCAGATGTTGAAGATGAAATGGTGTTAGAGCTGGCTATTATTGGTAAAGATGATGGCAGCGTGACGGTAGATTATAAGAGTGAAGTGGGCAGTAACGAAGACATTGGCCTAGTACTTAATTGGAACAAACCATTAAAGCCAGACACCTTTTATACGACAGTGCTAGAAATTGGTACGGGTGTTGATGTGAAAGATAATATTGGTTTAATGCCCGTTGAGCTTTATCGCTACGCGACTTTTGCTCAAAGCAGTTTGGATGTAGAAACGGCTGATACTGGTGACATTGTGACCTTATCTATCGCTTTAGCGGATAACAATTCAGACAGCGAAAGAACGATAGATGTTTCTGCTACTGTACCTACTGGATTGACGGTCAACAGTGACAGCCATCAAGGCACTACGGAGGCAGATACAATTTCATGGCAAGTGGTGCAAGCACCTAATGAAGTGGGTCAAGTCATCATGGTGGCGTTTGATACTCAAACATTGGTGATGTCGCAAGAATTGCAATTTGATGTAACTCATATTGTTGACAGTATCGGTTTCGATGAGTCACTAGCTCCTGTGATGCTTGAAGGTATTCCTGTTGCCATGATTAACGGCGCAGTTTCAGTAGCATTAACTGCTGATGAATCAACTAGCGTAACATTGGCTGCAACAGGCAGTACTGCACCAAATAGTGATGATGTGCTCACTTATGCATGGACACATGTTTCAGGTCCTGCAGTGACATTTGCAGATGCGACAGCGATGGAAACACAAGTCAACTTGCCTGCCGTAGATACAGATGGCACAGCTGTTATTGAACTTGTCGTCAGTAATGGTCAGAAAACGGCAGTTGCCGCAGTGGCGAACATCGCCATTAAAGCAGAAGTGATTGCACCTACGCCAGATCCTGACACGGGTTCTGATTCAAGTGGTGGGTCAATGGGTGGCTTTATGTTACTAGCAGGTCTTTTAGGATTAAGACGTCGTTTTAAATAAATAGATAAGCTTTTTTATCAGCCGCAACCCTATCTTGGTTGCGGCTTTTTCATGTCTATCATTTTATTTAAAGGCTTACTTCATGGTTTTTTAAGCTGTTATATGGGGCAATATTAACGGCCCTATGATCCGATACAATACTGCGACATTAATATCTGTCGACGATAACTTTTGTAAATGAGCTCAAGGTAGGAGTTCTTTCTTTATATCAAATAGCCGGTATTGATAAACTGTTTTTAAGTACGTGAAAAAAGAACGTAACAAAGCGCATATTGATGTGGTCGTCACTAGCTGCTTTAATGGGCTAAGTACTATTAATGCAATGAATTTCGATAATGTTCTGAACCACTCAATAGGATGAATGATGACGTTGTTTAAGGTTATTTTTACAATTGGTTTGATGGTGTTACTGTCAGCATGTGCTGCAACTGAAGCGAATAAATCAAAAGCTGCAATGTATCAATTTGATGAATTGGAGCAGGTGAATTCAATTGATAACTTTCGTTTAGATGGCTGGCGCAGTATTGATAGTCGTAGCGTACTTATCGACGTTCGCCCAAGACAAACCTACTTGCTAGTACTCAATGGTATCAATAATAACTTAAAGTTTGCCCAAGCACTGTTAGTGTCCTCTAAAATGAATAAAGTTGCAGCTGGCTTTGATGCCGTCTCTACTGCCGATGAACCACAGTTCAAAACCCAAATAAAAAGCATCTACCGAATTAAAGATAAGCAACAAGAACAACAGATAAAAGAGAAAATTGAATCATTCTCTAAAATTGACTAGTGAATCAATTCAACCGTTTAAAAACGGTTTTTAACTTGAAAACGCCATTCCCAATTATCGACATTTTCACCGTTTGTAAAAGGTACGGCTAAATCAATATGGCCGACACTGCCGTAACTTGATTTAGATGAATAGATTCTGGCACCAATTCCAACGCTGCCAATCGGCGAGTTCACTTCATTGTTGTCATCAGGGCCGCCAAAGGCTTGCCCAATATCCACAAAGGTTGCCCAGCCTAGTTCGGCTAATTGGTACAAATTAATATTTGGGTAATAACGGACTTCGCCAGTGAATAGCCATTGATTATCACCATATTGATAATCGTTGGGATAGCCTCTAACCCCAGTATCATCACCTAAAGCAAAAGGTTTATCGAGATAGTTATTTTTAGAGGTGGCTAGGCGTGTTTTGGCATAGGCAGTCCATTTAGGGTGCACTTTGTAGAAGTATTCAGCTTGGGCACTGACGTTATAAAAATCTTGCTGACTAGTGTTAAAACTGGCTTCACCTTTAAGATTAAATAACAGTAAATTTTTATCCTGTTGGTAGCCTCTAGTGCTCGATAAATTGACATGGTAGCCCACCGATGAATCAGGGTCTACATCGCGAGTTTCTATGCCTAAACGGAAAAAGTGTCGCCAGCCTAAATTGAAATCTTCGTTATTGTTAATCAGATGAATGTTGGTAAAAACACGATAATCATCCTGTAAATATTCATAACTTAACCACGGATATAAAAAATCCCTATCCTCAGGTAATGCTTGATCAGGAAAAGTCTCACTGGGTTCAAATTGATGTTTATCTTGGGTAAAGCCTAAGGTTAGCCGAGATAAATCATCATCTGTTTTATCTATTAACCAACCATAAGCGATAGCAGCATAATTGATGTTATGTTCGAACTCATTAACGTCTTCGCCGTTCTGTCTCAAGGTATCCATACGTTGGTCGGTTAAATATTCGGCTGAATATTTATTATATGTATTAAGCGAGTAGAAAGGTTTATTAAAATAAAGGCGGGTTGCTTGGCCATCACTATTGTCATACCAATTGGCTGAAATAGTGGCATGCGGGATGACTTTTAGTGGTGCGGTGATGCCGAATTTATAACCTGTTCGGTCTGCATTGGATTGGTATTTAAAGCGGGTTTTAATACCCAACCCCATCAGGTTATCTTCTTTTATGCCAACTGAATATTTAGTTTCGCCGCCACTAGAACTTAAACTGAACGTTGGCAGTAATGACCAGTTATCCCATGTTTCAACTACCACGGTATTTTCATCTGTATCAGCGCTAGGATCTTTCTTTACGTGATAAACCTTGGCATCTCTCAAATAGGGTTCAGCCCGCAATAAGCGTTGGGATTCGGCAAAGGTTTTAGCGTTGACTTCATCACCTTCAGTAAAAGTGAGTTTATCTATTATTGTGGGTTCGGTGGTATTGATATGCAGCCAGTTTGCCCAATGATGAATAAAGAAAGCATCGGGATCCGATTCATCAAAAATAGCATTACTCTGCACGATAATATTATCGACAGTAATGGTTTCATTTTTAGGTTTACTATTTGTCATCACGTTTTCTGACGATGGATGCTTCAGTGTGCTTACTGGTTCAGCATTGGCCATAATTAATGTCAAAAATACTATGATGGCAAAGGTCATAGCCCGAGCGCAAAAATGGGCATTAACCAGTGTGTTTTTTGTTTTGATTGTTATTTTTATTTTAGGTACCTACTCAATTATTTACTAAAGGAATAGCTAATTAAGCTATTGAGTAAATAGCATTTAAATTTCAATGGTTGAAATTTAAATGCTTAATTTAAGTATGGCGGGTATTTAAAATTTCGCTTATTTATTTATGATATTGAGCTGGTTTATTGCGAAAGGAATAACTAAAAAGGTATTGCATTTCCGAATGATGTTAGATCATAAAAAAAGGAGCCTCATCAGGGCTCCTTTTAAACAGGGATTAGCAATGAACAGTGCTAATAGTTTACTTAAGCTGTTTCAATTTTTAGAAACGACCTACAATACCTACGCCAACGTCGAAACCATCTACGTCAGAATCAAGTACTTTTGATAGTTCAAACGTTGCAGAGAAAGAATCAGACATACGTAACCAGTAAGCTGTTTTTAGTGCAAAGTTATCATCAAAGCCATCATCTTCATATCCAGCACCAACAGACCATGCTTTAGTAACGTACCAATCAGCATTTAAGTTGAAAATATCGTCGTCATCTGTGTGAGTCCACATCGCGCCTAAATCGATACCCGAAGTGCTTTCAAGCGCAAGGAAACTGCGAACTTCAAGACCATAGACAGATTCGAAATTATCGCTGCCATCAACGTAAAATGCGGCTACTTTTGAGCTGTCATTGAAGTAATAACCAGCATCAATCTTATAAAGATTGCCACTAAAATCACCGACTTCAAAACGTTGGTATTCACCACCAACAAACCATTTGTTGTCAAAAACATAGGTTCCGTCAACACCGAATGTGTCAGTGTCTGCAGCATCAAACATCGAGTAATTAGCACCAACATTTGTAGTTTGAGCTAAAAATCCGTTCAGAGCATAAGGACCATTATCTTGAGATACAGGTGCCACGTAGTAGCGGTAGTTTGCATTCCAAATACCGTCGCCGAACTCTTCAGAGTTTGCTGAGTATTCTAGTCCTGCTTCATGTTGAAATGGTGCATCTTGAGCTGCCATAGCAGGTAATGCGAATAAACTAGTTAGAAGTGCTAAAGCTGTAACGTTTTTCATCAATCATTCCTTTATTTGATTTATTGTCGCTAGGTAATTCAAGCAAGAAAGGAGATGGTGAAATCAAGTTGGGGTGTTTCATCCATTTAACCGAAATACAGCCTAACATCATAGTCGGGTCTGCATGCTTCCCTAGCGGCGCACAAGGTATTACAAAATTAGACAGAAGGAAATAAAAAAGTTAAATAACTAATAAATAATGACTTTTACATATCATAAAGTATGTTTTTGTTGCTTAACCCATACATTGGGGTAGGCATTAGAGGGGTTGGGAAAGTTAGTTGAGTGATTATTGAAGTAAGGTAATGAACCCACTCCCTAATTTATCTTTTTAGGGAGCAAGATCATCAATAAAAAAACATTATGTTAGTCACTAGATGCCATTAACGAACTGGCTGTAATGCTACAAGCTACGTTTTGGTGGCACGATGACGTTAGCGAAAATAATACCCGCAATCAGTGACATGAAAATCAAGAATATTTGAGTTCCTAAGTGCGCCTGGTTGAGCATAGTTTCACCCGAAATCATGGTATTTAACCCAATATAGGTTTTACTGCCGGGCACCAAAATTACAATACCTTGCAATAAGGCGATTGAAACAGGGGCTTTCATCCAGCGGGCAAATAAGTTTGAGTAAATGCCAACGGCCAGTGCGCCGACAAAAATACCAATGGATTCGCCTAAATACAGTCCACCAATCATCGCGGAAAAGTAAGCTATTATGCCGGCCATAATGCCCCAAGGTGAATCCTTGAGTCGCGCCTTAAAGATAATCACGAGGTTCATTGATAATAGTGGTACAGCAGCCCAAGAGGCATATTGCGGTAGTGCTTCTGGTTCAATATAGACAGACTCACCAAACATCACCTTACCAAGCGTCATGCCCAAAACTACGCCAAAATACAACTTAAACAGTTGCATGATGGCATCCATGATCCTTGCGGTGCCAGAGATTAAATCGCGAGCTGCGAGTTCGGCGAGCCCTAAGGTTAATGCTAAGCCAGGAATAAAGATAATAATGCCGGATAGGATGACGACTGGCAGGTTAATACTGGGATCTAATTTCGCTATTCCGCATGCGAGAATGGCGCAAACGACCGCAGCAAGGGGTTCAAGCATTTCAGCAACACGTTTAGATTTTTCTGCCCAGAACACCAAACCATAAACTAATAACCCCAACATGGCAGACCAAAAAACATCATTCCAACTGGTGTCCATTAGCATGGCAAATGCGCCAGCACTCATACCGAAAGAGAGTAAGGTTAATTTATGGCCATACGGGTTAGGTTTATTAGCAATTTCTTCTAAGCGCTCGAGGGCTTCAGTGAGGGTACGCTGCCCTGTACTGAGCTCTTCTACCAAATCAAAAGTACGCGCCAGTGAACCTAGATCTAATTCACCGGGTTTAACGCGGGCAACATGATTGTATTCTTGCTCAGTATCATGTTGCAAAACGAACGTCATAGAGGTGGGCGATATTAAAAAATACCCTTCAACCCCTAACGATGATGACACCGTTTGTAGATGTGACTCGAGGCGATATGCAGGGGTGCCAAATTTGTGTAAGGCTTTGCCTAATCTTATGATAAACCTGCGTTTTTCAATGAAGTTGTCATCGTTCATTTTAGCGTGTGTCACTCTGTTAAATAGTGTTAGAACTTAATTGGGCGCATAGTAACCGAAATGCGGTTTTGTGAATACCTACAAATGGTCAATTTGTTGTTAAAAAGTTGATAATGCCAATTTGTATCAATCTGTATAGAATGATGAATGAACTGCGGTATTAAATAGTCTAGATTTCAAAATAATAAGGAATATAAAATGTCATTAATGATTTCAGGATTTTACGCCAGCATTACAGCACTTTTAGTGCTTGGGCTAAGCATTCGAGTCATCAAACAGCGTCGAATCAATAAAATCGGTATTGGTGATGGCGGTAATAGTGAGTTGGCGTTGGCGCAGCGAGTACATGAAAATCTGCTTGAAAATGCTCCAATGGTGCTTATCTTATTCATCTTAGCTGAAAATAACGGTCTATCAGCAGCCTTGTTACATTGTTTCGGTACTATTTGGATTGTGGCGCGCTTATTACATGCTATTGGTTTATCCAAAGGTAAGGGTGGACTGCACTTCGGTCGTAAGTGGGGTGTTTTACTGACTTGGCTTGTTTTACTCGGCTTAACGATTGTAAATATTGGCTTTTTTCTAGGTCTGTAATTTTTTAAAGTCGAACGTCACTAAAGCCATGTTTTTTATCAGGTTATTTTAGTTAACAAATAAATTAACTTTTAGTTTAAAATTTCGATAATTGCTGTTTTTTTAGTCACACATGATGTGGCGTAACTGCTATACTCCGCCTCCTGAAAAAAGTTAGCTGAGTTGAACTAAACTTATTAGCTCCAACTCAGCAGATTTTACGTTTTTAATGTAGGCAAATTCCATGCAAGTTGAATCCACTTTATTTAATTATCCAAGATATTGGGCTGAATGCTACGGCACAGCGCCATTTCTTCCTATGTCTCGCAAAGAGATGGATCAACTTGGTTGGGATAGCTGCGATATTATTATTGTCAGCGGCGATGCTTATGTTGATCACCCCAGTTTTGGCATGGCGGTTATCGGCCGTATGCTTGAAGCACAGGGCTTTCGTGTTGGTATTATTTGTCAGCCAGATTGGTCTAACAAAAATGACTTTATGAAATTGGGTCGTCCTAATCTGTTTTTTGGTATTACAGCCGGAAACATGGACTCAATGATCAACCGTTACACTGCAGATCGTCGCATTCGAAGTGATGATGCTTACACGCCAAATGATGAAGGCGGCAAGCGCCCAGATCGTGCAGTAACCGTTTATACTCAGCGTTGTAAAGAAGCCTTTAAAGAAGTGCCCGTGGTGATTGGTGGTATTGAGGCGAGTTTACGCCGCATCGCCCATTACGATTATTGGTCAGACAAAGTGCGCCGTAGTGTTATTTTTGATGCTAAAGCCGATATCTTAATTTATGGTAATGCTGAACGTCCATTAGTCGAAGTTGCGCATCGTTTTGCTGCTGGTGAGAAAATGGCCGACATGCACGATATCCGTGGTACTGCAGTTATTAGACGTGAGCCGTTGCCTGAATGGAAAGGCATGGATTCGCGCAAGCTAGATCAATTACACAAAATTGATCCTATTCCTAACCCATATGGCGCTGATGATGTGGGTTGTGAAAAACTATCGGGTCCAACCGATAAGAAAATTTTTGATAATGATGCCCCTAAAGCCATCAGTGTGCAGCCTGCAAGGCCTAAACCATGGGAAAAAACCTATGTGTTACTGCCTTCTTACGAAAAAGTCGCCGCAGATAAATTTTTATATGCCCATGCCTCACGTATTTTGCATCAAGAGCAAAATCCGGGTTGTGCTCGCGCATTATTTCAATCTCATGGTGACCGTTCAATTTGGGTTAATCCACCTGCGTGGCCATTAAATACTGATGAAATGGATGGGGTGTTTGATTTGCCGTATCAGCGAGTACCGCACCCAAGTTATGGTAAAGCGGTAATCCCAGCTTACGACATGATTAAGACCTCGATTAACATCATGCGGGGTTGTTTTGGTGGTTGTTCATTCTGTTCGATTACCGAACATGAAGGACGAATTATTCAGAGTCGTTCGCAAGAATCTATCATCAAAGAAATTAAAGATATTCAAGATAAAGTACCGGGGTTTACTGGGGTAATTTCTGACTTAGGTGGCCCAACAGCGAATATGTATCGTCTGGGTTGTACCAGTGTCAAAGCAGAAACCACCTGTCGCCGTTTATCTTGTGTCTACCCATCAATCTGTGGCCATTTAGGTACAGATCATAAACATACTATTGATTTATATCGTGCTGCACGAGATGTACCGGGTATTAAAAAGGTACTGATTGCATCAGGTGTGCGTTATGACTTAGCCACAGAAGATCCTCGTTATGTTAAAGAGCTCGCCACGCATCATGTGGGCGGCTATTTAAAAATTGCCCCAGAACATACAGAAGATGGTCCACTGAGTAAAATGATGAAGCCGGGTATGGGCAGCTATCATAAGTTTAAAGAATTATTTGATCATTACTCTAAAGAAGCGGGTAAGAAACAATATCTTATTCCTTACTTTATCTCTGCTCACCCAGGGACGACGGATGAAGATATGCTGAATTTAGGCTTATGGCTTAAATCAGAAAAGTTTAAGCTTGATCAAGTGCAAAACTTTTATCCTTCACCTATGGCCAACGCCACCACCATTTACCACACTGAGCTGAACTCATTAAAAAATGTGAAGCACACCAGTGAACAAGTGACTGTACCGAAAAAAGGTCGTCAGCGCCGCTTACATAAAGCGCTGCTGCGTTATCATGATCCTGCAGGCTGGCCACTTATTCGTGAAGCCTTAGTTGCCATGGGTAAAGAGCATTTAATTGGTAATGGAGTGCAGCATATTGTGCCGCCAGAATCACGTAATGAGCGTGGGGCTAAAAACCGTGGTGGTAAGAGCGATGGTAGTAAGCCTGCCTTTACGCGTTTTTCTGGTAATCAGTTTGCTGATAGAGAAAGTGGCAAAAAGCCAACGGCTGCCAACAAAGCAAAAGCGGCGGCAGAAAAACAAGAAGGTGGTAAGTCATCTTCAGGGAAAAAGCCTGCTAACGCGAATAGCGCTAATAGTAACAATAGTAATGCAAACAAAGGCAAAGCTAAAATAGGTTGGTCTCAAAAGAAACAAACCTTTGGTAACAAGCCTAATTCGCAGAATAAATCGTCAAATAGTAAAGGTACTAGATAAGCCGCTGAGCTAGTTTGACATTGTTAAATAGAAAACCGCCATTAGGCGGTTTTTTTGTTTCAGGTTAAATTAAACCTGCGCTGTTAGTCTGAAACTCGATTAATTGATATAAAATCAAAGTTAGCTAGGGTAATACCTGCAAATACGATAAAGCCAAAAGGAATAATAATAATGAAAAAGATATTGGTCACAGCAGCGATGACTTGTTTAATACCTGCGACTGTAATGGCACATGGTAATCATGATCATGAAGAGCAAATTAATACGCAAATAAATGTACAAGACAGTTATTTTGATGCGCTTGCCGTGCACTGTGGAAAAGCTTATGCGGGTGAAGTTACCACGGGTAATGATGCAGACTCAGCTTTTAGCAATAAAGCGTTAATCATGCATGTCCGTGAATGCAGTGATACAGAGATTAAAATTCCTTTTCATGTGGGTGATGATCACTCCCGTACTTGGGTTATTACCAAAACGACTTCAGGCTTGCGGTTAAAGCATGATCATCGTCATGAAGATGGTAGTGAAGATAAAGTCACTATGTATGGTGGTGATACTGCCGGTATGGGTACTGCAACTGAGCAATCATTTCCTGTCGATGCTGAATCTATTGCTAACTTTAATGAAAATGGCTTAACGGCGTCAGTGACGAACGTGTGGCACATGTATATTGAGCCAAGTGTGTTCACTTATCGTTTAACGCGTGAAAATCGTGATTTTCGAGTAGATTTTGATTTAACTAAACCCGTTGCTTTGCCGCCTGCGCCGTGGGGACATGAATAATCTCATAGTTATAAAAAAGGCTGCTTAGGCAGCCTTTTTTATGTGTTCAATCAAGATTATTTGGGATCAAAACTGAATGCTTGACCTGCAATAGCAGCTTCATACATTAAGCCACCCTTTGCAGCAGTGAAAATCGCCATACCATTCATATAAGACGCACTTGCCGCAGTGCGATTGCCCGCGTTGCCTGCTCCGGCTGAATTACCGGTAGAGCCCACTTGTGCATTAGCGCCGACAGTAATGGCAACGGCAGATGCTTGAGCACTAAATTCAAAGGTGCCACTGGTAAAGTCGTTATAAGCTGCAGCATTTTTAAAGAAAATAATTTCGCTATAAGCTTGGCCACCTAATTGAAAACCAATTGAAAGCTGTGACAGGCTAGAATCTCCGGTATGGACGCCACCTTTATAAACTCGTCCTGGGCCATATGCTGCACCAATACCAATACCGCCTTTACCTACTGTCGGGTAAATGGCATAGCCGTAGGCGCTACTAAAAAAGTTTTGTACTTCAGGCGCTTTTTTAAAGTCGCTAATGGCATCGGTATATTTATCTGCATGTGCAGTCGTTGAAAATGTTAGCCCAAGCAGCACTAGCGTCATGGAAACCAGTGATAATAAATGTTTCATAAAAACTCCTATGTATGGCATTAATTATACGATTTAAGGATATGCGAACGTTAGCATACCAAATACAAACTCAACAAAGCGGTAATAAAACGCTTAATGCTGATATTAAGCGTTAGAAATGACAAATAGTTCAATTGGCTGGCGTATTACCTTTGTCTCTGGCCAGTATTACTCAATACCCAACACATAGTAATCAAACCACTTTTTATCCCACTCCATTTTGGCTTTTCGATGCTGATAATGACTCAGGCCGTGGCCTTCGCCTGGATAAATTACTAACTCTACCGGTACATCAAGGTAGTGTTTAAGTGCACGGTATAGACCTTGGGCATGGCCAACGGGAACGCGTTGATCATTCTCACCAATATGGATCAGTGTCGGAGTTTTGATCTTATCAGCCGTAGAGAGTGATGAACCGTGGGTATACGCTTCTGGTTTATCCCACGGCAAACCTTCCATGAAGTTAACCACATGACCTGGCGTGTCTTCTAGCATCCACTGTAAGCGTTGATCAAATACTCCAGCTCCAGAGCTGGCCGCTTTAAAACGAGTGGTGGTGCTAATGAGCGCATTGGTTAAGTAACCGCCATTACTCCAACCCATCACCGCCATTTTGTCTTCGTCTACTATGCCTTCAGCAATTAAGTGATCAACACCAGCAAGAATATCTTTGACTTCAATATCATGCTCTCGGCCGACTAAATCAGTGAGGAATTTGTCGCCATAGCCAGTCGACCCACGGTAATTAGGCGACAGAATAGCCCAGCCGTCAGCTGAGAATGTCCCGCGTCCATAAGATCTATGTTGCAGAGCGTAGGGTGTTGCTGCTGTAGGTCCACCGTGGATTTGCACCACTAATGGCAAGCGTCCTTGGTTTTTATCATAGCCATGGGGCAGTTCTAAAATACCTTCAACATCACTGCCGTCAGGTGCTTTCCATTTTACGATAGATATTTGTGGCAGTTGCCATTGCTTAACTTGTGCATTGATATCGGTAATGCGTTTGATTTTTGCACGGCGATTATCGGCATCAGCAATAAACATGTCACTGAAATGAGTAAGGCCATTATGACTAAGTACTAACTGCTTACCTGATGGGGTGAAGTCATAGCTTCCCATTACTAAGTCGGCATTGATCACGCTGCGAGTATCCGCTTGTTCGCCTTTCTCAAACTCAGTGCAGTACAGTTTTACTCTTGCGAAATCGGCGGCGCGATAACAAATTTCATCACTCTTAGGGCGCCATTTAATATCAGCACCATTAAGTGTGACACTATCAGGTCTCGTTATCTCGGTGATCTTGTTGCTACTGGTATTAGCGACGAATAATTTTCCTGGATGACCATCAAAATCAATTCTAAAGGCTAATTGTTTATTATCATCGTGCCAATCTAAGCCGAGCAACCAACCATAAGGAGAAGGGGCTTGAGCACGCCATTGTTTATCTTGTAATAGGTCATGGGATTTCTTTTTGACATCAAAAATATCAATGTCAGACCAACCTTCTAGTTTAACCAATTCATTATCATCGGTAATGATGCGGGCAATTTTCGATTGATCTTCATTAACACTGAATTGCCAAACAACCTTGCCATCATCAATCAATGTTTGTTGTTTGTAATGCTGTAAATCTATAACAAAGAGTGGGTTTGATTCATGGGAACCATGACCATATTGAGGCGCACCATGAGTTGCTCGCATCGAGCTCCAATGGTCGGTTTCATCAACCGTTTTATTACCGGTAAAGTATAAATGTTGGCCATCTTTACTGAGCTGAAATGCATTAACACCGGTGGACTCTTTCGTCATAGGTTGCATATCAGCGCCGTCTTTCGACATTCTAAAGACCTGGTTTTTACCATTGAAAGGCGCTTTTTTTACGTCATGAGTACGTTTGGTAATAAAGTAAATATATTGTCCATCAGGACTCCACACTGCACTTGATTCATTTTCATTACTGAATGTAAGGCGCTGGGTTTTACGCGTTGTGGTTTCTACTTTCCATAAATCAGCTTGTGATTTATCCAGCTCTTTATCCCAACGACTTTCTACCCAAATTGCTTCTTTCCCATTTGGGCTCAAAGTGACTTGCTTCATTACGCCAATATCAAAGAAATCGTCAATAGTGATTTTATGTGGCTCATTGCTGGCTAGAGCCTGAGTGGTTAAGCCAATTAAGCTAATCAATCCGATTTTGCTTAAACCTAAAGTGAATGCTTTCATGGAGCTCCTTTCCTTATTATTCTGATTAATGGAGGCGTTTTTCGGTTGTGTCTTCTTCGCGCATAATGCTCTGTAAATAATTCAATTCTTCAGAGTTAAGCAGCTGTTCACTGGCTTTTGCTGGCGTACCTTGTTTAGCAGATTTTGATTGTGAAATATTGTTGTTACTCCGCAGATATGCTGCTCGCGTAATTTGATGTAAGCCATAAATAGCAAACCCATAAACCGTGAGTAGTACAGCTAGGCGAGCAATATCATGGGTGAAGCTTGAAACTGTATCACCCAAATAAAACGGTAAAAGTACGATGATTAACCGTAGTGACCAATTTATTAAAATACCGCCGGTTAAAATTAATAACCAACGAAAACGGATATCTTTTAAGGTTTGGTTACTGGTTAGTTTAAAACGCCTTTTATGTTGGCGAAGTGAGCGGGCGATTAAGACGAAATAAAGGCCACTTTGACACATAATCACCGCAGGCATCACTAATGCGATCATATTGATATGGCTGAGCTCACTGATGCTATCTGCTTTTATATGTATTGCATCGGGGCTGAGCCCTATGTTGAATGAGACTGCGACCGCAATAACCACCATTGAGATTAAACTAGGCAGCAGATGCTTGATAATGTTGTTATCGCTGACTTTTATTTGCAGGCAGGTCTTACAATAAGCAAACAGTAAGGGCATCAATAATAAATAGAATGGCACCATGAGTGTCATGATGAAATGTATCTGAATAGGTGCATTTTCTCGGGTGATAGAACCCAAAAAGAAGAAAATTGAAATTAACATGAATATCGCACCTAATAAGCGGTTACTTCTTATGGTGCTATTGTCATTATTAGCATAAATGTAGCGGACGTAAAAACCCACCCCCAGACAATGTATGCCCGCAAGTAATGATAGCCAAATGTAAGCTTGAGAAAAAAACTGACTAAATTCGATGAGTTACCCCTTATTTGTCAGTGGATATTACCTTAAAGCAGCAACTTCAAACAGTTCTGTTATTGATTTTTTGTTTTCTCATATGGCGATTCGATGCCGCTTCAGGCGGTTTACCTGGAGTAGGCTTTCGTTCAGCTAATAAATGTTTAATTGCCATAATAGGATGGGGAATGAGCATTCTAGGGCCTGAGTAGATCATTATTTCACGTACTCTTTGTTTCATGTGCGGTTTATAGCAATGAACAGGGCATTTATTACAAGTGGGTTTGTGCTGACCATAGGGGCATCTATCTAAACGTTTTTCAGCATACTCGAGCAACTCAATGCAATCGGGGCAAAGTGATTGCTGAGTTGGCTGCTTAGCAGATGATTGATTATCTGCTATTTGCGTCAGCTGAATTTGGTGATGATTACGACAATAGATTTTTGCCATAGCACGCATGGTATTGAACTCGTATAAGAGTTTACCTGAAAGAATAGAGCTTATTGTCATAGCATTAATACCATAGTAAATCACTCGGGTATGGTTAGTTTACCCAACCTAATAAGGTCAGTTCAATTTAACCCTTAATAAGCTTGAACTAGAGCACATAATATTTAAAATTAGACATAATTGTAAGTTATGGTGTTTTCAGCCACAAAAGCAGGATAAATACTTGATTTGTTACCTAACAATAGCTTATTAATATTAGTTCAAGTTGTTTAAATTTTCAGCGAGTCTGAATTGAACTAACTTCCATGGATATGCATTGATGCAATTTTCAATGCTATTTACATACACAGGAAATGACACAGGTATGGTGTTGTAAATGATTATGAAAATTATTGTCGTCGTTCTACTCGTTTGGTTAGGTATTTACCTTTATCGTCGAACCCAAACCGTTGCCAAGCAAGAGTTAGAGCAACAAGATGAAACTCAGTCTGGGAATGAAGCTGCAGATATTAATAGCACCAAGTTTAATTCAGACATTCAGTCTGATGTTGATGAGACTATTATTGACGCAGAGGTTGTTACTTCAGAGACAGTGGAGTCTTCTGATGTGCCAGAGCCAGAGCCAGAGCCAGAGCCAGAGCCAGAGCCAGAGCCAGAGCCAGAGCCAGAGCCAGAGCCAGAGCCAGAGCCAGAGCCAGAGCCAGAGCCAGAGCCAGAGCCAGAGCCAGAGCAGAGCCAGAGCCAGAGCCAGAGCCAGAGCCAGAGCCAGAGCCAGAGCCAAAACCGGCTGCAGAATTGAACACTACGGGATTATTGGCTCCGGGAGTATGGGCGAGTGATGCATTTACTGCTTTAGTGGATCAGTATGATGCTAGCGCAGACTCGGCAACTCAACATCAAAGTTTGCTGAACATTATTACTCATAGTTATAAATTGCGTAAGCAAGCTGATTATTGTCAATATGGCGCTGAGTTAACTGTACGGTATTTATCAGTTTATGATTTATATCGCCAACAGAATGCGAGCTCTGTAGATGATAAAGGTGCTGGCTTTATGCAGCTTTCAACGGTGTTAAATGACACCAAGCAATTTGATAAAGCCATTGAGGTTTGTCAGAAAGCACTCGATTATAAATTATCTGATGGAACTGTAACCGGTTTTGAAGGTCGAATTAAACGTATTGAGAAAGCGAAATCAAAAGCGAGCGATTAAGCTAAATGGTTATTACTGGTTTATTAGAGTAATCATGATTTAGTTTATTAGGTTTAACCATGATCTAGTATAATGGCTATATCGTAATGAAAGCGGACTTAGGTTCGCTTTTTTATTGCCTGTTCTTAAACAACTAAGCAGCTGTATTCAGATAGATTTCACTTATTAGGTTACTCATTTCAAAGTTCTGAATGAGGTTAAACAAAGGAAGTTAAGCATGTTCAAAGAGGTATGTATGAATCATAAAGTACGTAATACGGTATTTTTATTTCTGGCGATCATCGGTCTCAGTGGTTGTATTCGCACCCCAGAATGGACGCTTTTTTATTATGCCGAAGAGGCCAAAACACCGCAAAATCCTCTTCAAGCCGAATACATAGCTGGGTATTACGACACCATTGATCAATGCCAAGCCAAGGCGAAGGGAATGCTGAGATTAAGTGGCAAAAATATCCCTAATATGGAAATGGATGCAGATTCATTAGAAAATGCCACCGCTATACCTGTAGCCATTGATAAAGGCTATCAATGCAAGCAGCTATGTCAGGTCAATGATGACAATGCCATTATTTGCCAGTAAGGCTTATTTCGTAATTTAGTATAAAAAAACGCTATAAATCACAGTGAAATTTATCGTCAGAGTCGCGCTAAGGGAATAGGTTAAATGCAGTTTAAGCAGGATTATTTTGAACAACTTGAAGGTTTTTACTCTCAGGTCTATCCGTTACCCATTAGTCAGCCCCATTGGTTAGCTTGGAGTGATGATGCAGCTGAACTGATTGGCGTTGAACGGAAGCTGAATAACGGCGATACACCTGATGAATTGCTAATGCAATTATCGGCTAATCATGCAATGCCAGGTGCCAGTTATTACGCTCAAGTATACAGTGGTCATCAATTTGGCGGTTACAGCCCTCGATTAGGTGATGGACGTTCAATCATTCTGGGTGAAGCAATCGCAGACCCTCGTTATTCAAGCGAGCCTTTAAATAAAACATCTACTTGGGATGTGGCTTTAAAAGGCGCAGGGCCAACGCCTTATTCTCGTAGTGGTGATGGCCGAGCAGTTATGCGCTCTGCAGTGCGAGAATTTTTAGCGTCAGAGGCGTTAGCGGCATTATCCATTCCGACAACCAGAGCACTAGCGGTGATTGGTTCAGATTTACCAGTGTGGCGAGAATCTCAAGAAACCGCTGCTATTACGGTGCGGTTAGCTAAGAGTCATATTCGTTTTGGTCACTTTGAATATTTTTGCCACAGTGAACAGGGCGGTAAAGACAAGCTTATTCAGTTGCTTAATTTTACGATTAAACAGCATTACCCACATTTGACTCAAGATTATCAAGGCTATAAAGCCTGGTTTACCCAAGTGGTAAAAGATACCGCAATTTTAATCGGCCACTGGCAAGCCGTTGGTTTTGCTCATGGGGTACTTAATACAGACAATATGTCTATTTTGGGTGATAGCTTTGATTTTGGTCCATTTGCCTTTTTAGATACTTTTAAAGAAGACTTTATTTGTAATCATTCAGATCCTCAAGGTCGCTATGCCTTTGGTCAGCAACCCGGTGTGGGTTTATGGAATTTACAGCGCTTAGCCCAGGCATTAGCGCCGGTGATTGAATCTGATGATTTAGTGGCAGCATTAAATACCTATCAAGCTGAGCTAGTGAAGCAATACTTACTGCTGATGCGCGCGAAAATGGGTATCAGCATGCGTGCGCTAACAGCAATTGAGTCACAAGAACAAGATAAAACAGATTTAGATTTTATCGGCCGCTTTTGCCATGTGTTACAACATAATAAGTTGGACTACACCAATACATTTAGAGCATTGGGGCAACTTGATATTAGCAGTACCAAAGCTAATATCGCTGATGAGATAATCGATAGACCGAAATTTGATGAATGGTACAAAACGTATCAGAAACGGGTGGGTAACGTTGCTGATATTGCCCAATGGCAAGCGGATCGCAACAGTGTGAATCCAAAATATGTGTTACGAAATTATCTGGCTCAAGAAGCCATTGTTGCCGCTGAAGAAGGTGATAATAGTAAGGTCGTAGAGTTACATCAATTACTCACACAGCCTTATGCCGAGCAAACTGAATTTGAACATTATGCCAATAGACCGCCTCAATGGGGACAAGGCTTGATTATGTCTTGTAGTAGCTAACTTTTTACTGAGTAAAAACTAAGTTTAGAATTTTAAAGGAACACCATGATATTGCGTTCGGTGCAATTAGATAAAACGTCGCTGAGTATTTTGATTTCAGCTGAAATAGATTTCGAACAATTTGAAAACTTTGCTGAGCCATTAGCGTTAGCAATAGATTGTGATATTCGTGAGCGTCAATGGGGCGCAGACCGCCATCAATGGCTGCTGAATTTTGAAGGTAGTCAACTGTGGCTAAATTACGAGTTCTACGGCGATATCTGTTGGATATCAACGGAAGTCGAAGCTGATCTAGAAGTGCTAGAATATTTAATTACTTTGCTACAACCGCTAATTGGTCAACATGAGCCGAAGGATACCCATGAATAATGACGATGTTGATAACGACTATCTTGGCCACGACCATGCTGACAAAGACAATGCTGACAGCGATGAAGACATCGACAGCCAAGAAAAGTCAGGCAATATCATTGAAGCAGAAATAAGCATTGACGATAACGTGTCAGAAACGGCCGCTGACGAGACTTCTTTTCATTACCAAGCCTTGACGCCAGATTTAATCCTAGATGCGATTGAGAGCCTTAGCATCTATCCTGAAACAGGGCTGCTAGCATTAAATAGCTATGAAAACCGCGTGTATCAGTTTCGCTGTGATCGCGGTAATCGCTATGTGGTTAAGTTTTACCGACCACATCGCTGGAGCAATGATCAAATTCAAGAAGAACATGATTATGCGCTCGCGTTAGCTGCTGAAGATATTCCCATAGCAGTGCCGGTGATTGTTGAGGGTAAAACGCTTCATGAATTTAAAGGTTATCGATTTACTTTATTTCCTTCTATCGGCGGGCGTTCGTTTGAAGTGGATAATCTTGACCAACTTGAATCAGCAGGTCGGTTTATTGGCCGTATACACCAGTACGCCAGTAAAGATACTTTCAAATACAGAGAGCCATTAAGCAGTCAAATATTAGGTGATGACGCGCTTAATTACTTGAAGGAATCAGGCCGAGTCTCTGAGGGTATTAGCGAACAATTTTTTACGGTTGCAGAGCAGGTGTTAGCTAAAGCGAAAGAGGCCTTAGCTGACAACCAGTTTGAGACCTTGCGATTACACGGGGATTTACACCCAAGTAATATTCTGTGGACTCCAGATGGACCCGGTTTTGTGGATTTAGATGATGCTCGACAAGGGCCTGCAATACAAGATATCTGGATGATGCTGACGGGTGATAGAGCGCAGCGGTTATTACAGCTGGATGTGTTACTTGAGGCGTATCAAGAGTTTTGCGATTTTGACCAAAGGCAGTTAAAACTCATTGAGCCATTACGCGCCTTAAGAATGATTCATTATAATGCATGGTTGACAAAGCGTTGGCAAGATCCTGCTTTCCCAAGGAACTTTCCGTGGTTTGGTGACATCAAATACTGGGAACAACAAACATTAGCGTTTAAAGAACAACTTGCCGCGCTTAATGAGGAGCCGCTGAGTTTAATGAGTTTTTAATTTAACTCAGTGCAAAGCATTACGTAGATTGTTACAAATGATCCTGATAAGGTCTTGAGCAAACGAGATAATCTACATTAATATAGATTCAGATAAATTTTAGCGTTAACTATGCCTTGGCATAATTGAGAATGCATACTTAAAGGAAGCATCATGAAAAAAGCACTATTAATGGCTGCAGCATTATTATTAGCACCAATGGCAGCGACAGCTACAAATTATCAAGAAGGTGTGCATTACACCGTGATTAACGAAGGCCCTGCCACATCTAAGCCTGAAATTACTGAGTTTTTCTCATTTTTCTGTGGTCACTGTTATAACTTCTCAAAAACAGTGGTGCCAAAAATTGAATCGACACTTCCAGAAGGTGTCGCGTTTAACCAAGCGCACGTTGAGTTTATTGGTGCAGAAATGGGTACAGAAATGTCTCGCGCTTTTGCTATTGCGCATCAACTAAACGTTGAGAAGAAAATTGAAGCGGCTATTTTCAACGCAATACATGAAACCAAGCAAAGATTCACAAGCTTGAACGACATTCGTATGTTGTTTATTGCAAATGGTGTTGATGGTAAAGATTTTGATGCCGCAGCTAAATCATTCATGGTGAACGCGCAAATGTCCAAAATGAAGCGTGATACTGAAAATGCGAAATTATCAGGTGTTCCAGCACTGGTGGTAAACGGTAAATATCGTGTAGAGACGGGTTCAATCAAGTCTTACGATGAGCTGTTGGACATTGCTTATTACTTAACAACGAAAGATAAGTAAATTGAAGCTTTAATTTACGCATATCAAAAAGGAGCCTTAGGCTCCTTTTTTGTGTCTTTTTGTTGTTAATCACTGAAAAAAATCAAAAAAAAACCGTATGCTTTAAAATTTATCATTCTAAAACTATACGGTGTTGAGCCAATTAGCTCGTTATTTACCCTGAGTAACAGCGTTATCGTATCAAGGTGTCAAAATAATGGCAAGCGTCATTTTTATGTCTTTGTGATAAATAGACTATTTAAACCGCTTTTTGTATAAAAAATGTTTAATTTGACGAAACTAATTGGGGCATTTTAATGTCGAACCGAATATGAGCTAATAAAACGTCGGTCATTCAACGTTAGCCATTCGGCATCAATCATTCAACTTGATAAAAAGCGTCTGCAATTCGATATAAGTAAATCAACAATTGAGCACATCAACAATAGGGTAAGGAGTCACCATGAGAAGGTTTCCGGTATATGCACCTAAGTTAATTGTTAAACATGCACGAATTTTTCTAACAGGAGTAATTTGGGTTAAAGATTTGGGGTGTTTAGAGTTTAGGAGGGGGCGTTTTTTAATGCCGAAAAAAAGCCTGCCAAAAGTAAAGCAGGCTGTCTCAGAGCTTAACGAACTTCTTGCCGCTCAGCATCTTGAAGCTAACGCAGTTTAGCTTTCGCTATTTAGCAGACCAACAAGGCCGTTAACTTTGTCGTTCCAAGAGTTTAGGTCTTGTTGCAATTGCTGATTAGACTCAGTCAATTGAGCATTCTTTTGCTTCTCTTCTTCAAGCTCCATTTTTAGTAGCTCAGCATTTTCAAGAGTTGCCTGGATTTTGGCTTCCAGTTGGGACAGTAATTCAAGGCTCATATTGGGAGTCCTAATAGTTTCTGGATGGAGTGGTGATTCTAGCAGCGACTGGGGTTTAAGGAATAGACAATTTTGTTAAGTGATTAAAAAAAGAACGACTTTTACTACTATTTCATAAGCTTTATTGATCTATTGATTTGAATCGGTGTTTTTCAATAGTAAATATTCGCATAATTTATCTTGGCATCATTGTTTTAACACTTTCATCCCATCAAGTTATCACCAAGAATTGACTGTTTTTTACCGTTTTCATTATCGTGAACTTCTATTGACGCTTAAATTAACTCCACTTTATCCATTTGCTTGACTTTACAACTGATGATTCATAGTCTGCTATCTCTGTTTTCAAGGTGGTATCAAATGGACATCAAATATAATTTAAAATCGGCATCGTCGCGTCGTACTGAGCAGTTTCAACCAGAAGGTAATGTTGGCTTTGGTAACCTCAGAACCGATCATATGTTTTTAATGGATTATCGTGATGGCCAATGGTGCGATCCACGCATCGAACCTTATGCGCCTTTTCAAGTGGCTCCAGGGGCAATTGCTCTGCATTATGGTCAATCTATCTTTGAAGGCGCCAAAGCCTTTAAACATGATGATGGCGAAATCTATACTTTTAGATTAGATAAAAATGCCCAACGTTTAAATAATTCGGCCGATATTCTTTGTATCCCTAACCTTGATGAAGATAAACAACTTCAAGCGATTAACGCGTTAATCGATGTCGATAGACTTTGGTTCCCAATGCAAGATGGTGCGTGTTTGTATATCCGTCCATTCATTTTCGCCACTGAAGACCGTTTATCTGTTAGCCCAAGCTTAAACTTTACCTTCTGCGTGATATTAAGCCCGAGCGGTGCGTATTATGCTGACGGAGTGAGCAAAGCGATTCGTTTGTTGATCAGTAAAAAATTCCATCGTGCTGTTTCTGGCGGCACAGGCGCGTCAAAAGCGGCTGGTAACTACGCGGCATCTTTAAGAGCGGGCCAAGCGGCAGCTGAATATGGCGCTGCGCAAGTGTTATATCTTGATGCCAACAATAAACAGATTGAAGAAGTGGGCGCAATGAACCACTTTCATATCCTGAAAGATGGCACTGTCATCATTCCAACGTTTACTGATACCATTTTAAAATCAATCACCTCTCAATCAATGCTTGAAATAGGGCATTTACTGGGTTGTGAAGTTCGCCAAGAAACGATTATGTTAGATCAATTTATCGCTGACATTGAAGCGGGTGAAATTGTTGAGGCTGGTGGATTTGGTACTGCAGCGGTTGTATCGCCAGTTGGGTCATATATCTTTGAAGATGGCCGTATCGTTACTGTTGGCGATGGTGAAGTTGGACCTTGTATCAAGCGTATCTATCAAATATTCACTCAATTACAAAATGGTGAGTTAGCAGGCCCTGAAGGCTGGGTTAAGCGCGTAGAAAGAGTCGCGCTGTAGAATATTGGCATTATTGATACAATCAAAAAAAGGCTCAATATGAGCCTTTTTTATTGTGTTGAATATGCTGATTAACGGACTTTAAACTTGATCCGCTTGTTGCTTATCGAGCTTAATTCTTTCCAGACAATCCTCAGCACTAAGGGGTTTACTGAGTAAGAAGCCCTGTACTTGATCACAACCTTCATGCTTTAAGAAATCAAGCTGCTCTTGTGTTTCTACGCCTTCTGCTACTACATTAAGTTCTAGGCTGTGTGCCAAGGTAATAATCGCGCAGGTGATGGCGGCATCATCAGGATCTTCAATAATATCGCGGACAAATTCTCTATCCACTTTTAAAGTATCGATAGGGAAGCGTTTTAGGTAACTGAGGCTTGAGTATCCCGTACCAAAGTCATCAATGGCAATCGTGAGTCCAAGGGCTTTTAGCTGTGACAGGACCGTGACTGAATCCTGTGGGTTACCCATGATCATTGATTCTGTTAGTTCTAATTCTAATGCGCTTGCTGGTAGTCCAGAAACCGCAAGAGCCACCTCAATGGTGGAAATAATGTCAGCTTTTAGCTGCCTTGCGGATAGGTTGACCGCCACTGAAATATGCTCAAACCCCTGTCTATGCCAGCTTGCTAACTGATTACAGGCTTGATCAATCGCCCAATGCCCAATGGCATTAATCATCCCGGTTTCTTCCGCTAATGGAATAAATTCAACGGGTGATATAAAGCCAAGGGTTTTACTTTCCCATCGCAATAGGGCTTCTACGCCAATAATACGCTTGGTTTGAATATCAAATTTAGGCTGGTATACCAGGAACATCTCATTTTTTTGAATAGCTTCTTTTAGGCCCGCTTCTAGTTCCACATGACGGGTGGCATACTTATTTAAATCCTTGGTATAAAACTGGAAGTTATTGCGACCTAAGGACTTAGCATGATACATCGCCGTATCTGCATATTTAATGAGAGAGGTCGTATCATCGGCATCATTGGGATAAAGGCTGATACCAATTGATGGTGATACAGTAATATTTTTGTCTTCGAGTAAGAAAGGCTTTTTAAAGGCGTTTAGGACTTTATCGGCAATAATAGTTACTGATTTTAATTTGGCAATGCCTTCCAAAATAATCGTAAACTCATCGCCGCCAAGGCGCGCGACGGTATCGCCATCACGTACTGAGTTTTGTAATCGAATCGCCACAGCTTTTAACAATAAGTCGCCAATATGGTGTCCCATAGAGTCGTTAATGTGCTTAAAGCGATCTAAATCCAAAAAGAATAACGCCACTATCGATTTTGAACGATGGGCTTTGGTTACGGCTTGATTAAGTCTGTCTTGGAATAATGTGCGGTTGGGCAAGCCTGTTAGCGGATCAAAATTGGCTAAAATCCGTAAATCTTCTTCGGCTTTTTTACGTGAGGTGATATCGGTAAATACCGCCACAAAATGACTGGTTTCACCTTTAGTATCGATGACTTGGTTAATCTCAAGCCAGGCCAAAATACCTTTTTTATCTTTGGTGCGAATATGGATCTCGCCAGCCCAGTGCTTCTTCCTTAAGAGTTGTAGTTCAACATTGTGATAAAACTCGTGAGAACGGTGTCCGTGGGCTAAATATAAGAAGTGTTTACCTGCTATGACTTCAGGAGAAAATCCCGTAATACGGCTAAATGCTGGATTTACAGTACGCACTCGGTAGTCTAGCTCTCCGACAACCACAGCTTCATTCATACTGTGTAAAACTTGAGTTGAAAGCTTGAGTTCGTTTTCAGTTTCTTTTCTGACAGTAATATCTTTATGAGTTCCCGCCATTCTGACCGGTCTATCTTGCTGATCCCATTCAACCACTTTGCCGCGATCAATCAACCAAATCCATTTCCCTGGCTGTTTTTCTACACGATATTCAGCTTCAAAGAATTCAACTTTGCCTTCCAAGTGATGGTTAAGTAACTTGGTCACTCGGTCTTTATCTTCAGGGTGAATATTATTAATCAGCGCCTGATCATCACCATCTTTGGGTTGGGAGGAGGCCATGTTGGTGCGGTAGACTTTATTCTCGCGAATATTCCAATCCCACATGCCATCGCCAGATGCCCATAACGCCAACTTTAATCGTTCTTCTGAGGCTCTGATGCTCATTTCAAATTCACGTTGTTTTTCACGTTTCAGTTGTTTCAAATAGATGAAAAATGTCAGTAATAACATGATGGCAAGGCCGTAAATAACATAGGCTGCTTTGCTTAGATAAAACGGTGGAACAACGGTAAATTTAATACTTAATGGTGGTTGTGTGTAAGGGTTATCCGTTAGCGTATAGCGTACTAACAATTCATAATCTTTAGGTGCCAAGTTTGAAAAAGTAATGTCATTCGATTGACTTAATTCAATCCAGTGATCATCTCGACCGAGGAGTTGGTAACTTAATTGTTCAAAACCTGGGTAGTTAAAGTCCAGTGCACTGACTTGAAAGCTAATATCATTGTCTTCATAAGGCATTTGTAATAATGGAGTCGTTTGTAAATTGAATTGTGGGAAATGGGACTCACCAAAGTCATAACTGGTCAAAGCAAGCTTGATATTTGGCCTTTCTACTGGAACAGATAGCGGATTAAAATGATTCAGGCCATTAATGCCGCCAAACCATAAGTCACCGTTTTTTTCCTTGAATTTCACGCCGCCATTAAATTCGCTTGCTTGCACCCCATCGTATTGATTAAAAAATATATACTCTAAATCAGGGTTGATACGGGCTAAACCTGAATTAGTACTCAGCCAAAGATTTTGTGCTTTATCTTCTAGGATGGCATAGATAGTGTGTTGCTTTAAGTTCTCACTTAATGCTTCAAACTGAAGTTGGCCATCAGCGGTTTCTATTATTTTATCGACACCACTGTGGGTTGCCATTAAAAATTCACCGGTTTGAGTGATGATAAAGTCTCTTATACGATTATCACTCAGGGTTGACTTATCAGCTAACTGACGACTTTTTAAGGTTAACTCTTTAGCATCAGGCTTGAGTCTAACTAATCCTGCCATCGTGCCTAACCACAGGCTATCGTTGTGATATTCCATGGAAAGAATGAATAGATTAGAAGGAGAGAAATCACTCTGGAAGTCGAAGTTATATTTGTGGAGAATATCTTCTCCTGGCAACACAAAATACAGTCCATTGCTGCTGGCAACCCAAAGTCTTAGTTGAGTATCGAGAACCATATCGCGTATAGATAAACTATTCGGATCGTTATTATCTAAAACAGATAAAAATGTGAGTTGTTGATCTGGGCTTAGCCTAGCAAGGCCGTGATCTGTAGCAAACCATAAGTAGCCATCATCTGTTTGGCTAATTTTGTGAACTGTTAAATACAGTTCTTCTTCTTGAAGGTTGAGTGCCTTAGCAAACAGGTCATTGTAATAGTAAAATTCACCTTGTTGCTCATCAAATAGTTTTAAGCCAGCGCTTTCCGTACCAATCCAAAGTCTTTGTCTGTCATCACGAAAAATAGAGCGGATCATATTAGCCATTTTAGGCATTGAAGGATGCATTTCGTAGATGTGGTTAAAGTAAACTTGGTTGAGGTTTAATTTATTTATCCCTGAAAAACGGGTCCCAAGCCATAAGGTTCCGTCATTGGCTAGCATAATGCTTTGTAGGTTATTTTCGCTAATAGATTGGCGACTATTTGGATCATATTTATGTATTCTACTGCGCCATTCATCATTGATTAAGTCGAGCTGTATTAAACCTGAGTTAGCACCAATCGCCCATACTTGTTCATTACCATTAATGACGAAATCTCTAATTTCATTAAAAATAGTCGGTTGTTCATTTTCCCAAATGATACTTTTGGCGTGGGTGTTAAGGTCATAACGGATCAATTTATTGCTAATCGCTAGCCATACAGAACCGTCATTAGGATTGGTTTTTATACTATTAACTCGAAGCTCTGCTGCGATATCAAGGCGAATAATGGTATTACTATCGATTGCAAAGGTGCCACTGCGCTCAGTACCAACAAAAATGTACTTATTATCAACGTTAGCGACACTGGTGATGTGTGGGTCAATAGTGTTGCTTAGGCCAATTTTAGATATTTTATTGGTTTTCAGTGACAGGGTAAATAAGCCTGAATGCGTGCCAATCCATAAGCTATCACCTATTAGGGTTATTTCTGTGAGGTTTAAATCAGTTAACCCTTGTTCAATGCCGTAATTAGTAAACTCGCCTGTATTAAGGTTGAAGCGGCTTAAACCTTGGGAGTAAGTCGCTACCCACAGGTCATCATCGGATGACTGTAAAATATCAATAATGAAGTTGCCAACAAGGCTATTGGGATTGGTTGTGTCATGTTGAAAAATATCGAATTTGATACCGTTATAGCTGTGTAAGCCATCCTGGGTACCGACCCAAAGCATACCGGCTTTGTCCATAAACAGTTTGGTGACGGAGTTTTGATTTAAATCATTGGCAGCTTCAAATTGTTCAAATGACAGTAGATGGTTGTCATTTTTTGGTGTTATGGCATAAACCGATGCTGACATTGACGTAAGCATGATCAAAATACACAAAAAAAATGTCAAAGCTGAAGGAAAACGTAAATTCAATCTGCACCTATAATTTTTTAGGATGGCAAAGAATGATGCTAAATAGCATATTGTTAGTCATATTTTATAATTTAACAATCATATCAACACGGAAGCGCTAAAAAGTGTATCTTGCATATTTAAAAAACAACTTCGTATAGTTTCAATCATGTATATAGAGCATCTTACGCTAGCTATGTACTTTATTTCAAATTACATTTCAGTTTGTTGGGAACCGCCATGTTGTAGGCTTGTTGTCAGTTTAACCTAGTTCTTAAAATTGCACGTAATTTAAACAAAAAAACACGCTAAATAGCGTGTTTTTTTCATTAAGTCATCGGTTACTTTTTGGATGAAATCTCGTTATTGTGTTTCAGGAAGACATCATCCAATATTTGATCTTTCTCTATCCACACTTGGTTTAACCAGCGCTGAAATTCAACACGGGTTTCCGGCGATGAAAAATACACTTCAGCATCGACTTTAGGCACTGGCATTTGCTCAATTCTAACCATGATTTTTTTAACCCGGCCTGACATGACTTGGTACAACACACCCTCTTTTGCGTTTAGGTCAGCATCTGGATAGGCTAATGTCATGTTGAGCAGTCCAGTAAACTGCTCACCCATTGCAGAAAGGGTAAAAGCAATCCCACCGGCCTTAGGTCTTAATAAATGCTTATAAGGCGACTGCTGACGTTTATGTTTATCGGGCGTGAATCGGCTACCTTCAACATAATTAATAATCGATGTTGGAAAATGTTTAAACTTTTCGCAAGCCTTACGGGTTGTTTGAAGATCTTTACCCTTAAGCTTCGGATTCTTTTTGAGTTTTTTCGGGCTGGTTCTGTCCATGAATGGCATGTCTAATGCCCAGCAACCTAAACCTAAAAATGGCACAAAGATGAGTTCTTTTTTAAGGAAGAACTTCAGCATTGGAATATGATTTCTCAATAAATAGGTTTGAGCGGCAATATCAAAACCACTGACATGATTGCTGATCAGCAAATACCAACCTTGTTCATCCAGATCTTCTAGGCCTTCAACATCCCATTCAACATTGGCGATAAGATGTAAAATCCCGCCATTACAGGTTGCCCAAGCCCACATAAAGCGGTTCATGAGATGGGTTAGAGCATTTCTTCCTGCTTTAAATGGAATAAAGAGTTTAATGATGCCGCCAATACTAATGAGACCAGCCCATAATGAAGTATTGATGATCAATAAACAGCTGCTGATAAAAAAGATGATTGGACCTGGTAAAAAACCTAGCATTGAGCTGAATACCTTATAATTGTTTCGTGTCAGCCATTATGCTGATTTGTTTGTCTTTTTCTAACCACATTTGATTTAACTGTGCTTGAAATTTAATTTTAAACTCTCTGTCTTTACTGTAATCACCCTTAAGTGATTCTGGTATATCTGACACTCGGATATCGACATGTATTTCATTTATACCACCACAAATATATTCCCAATAGCTTGGTACTTTATTGGGGTAATGAATGGTGACATTGACGAGTTTATTAATATGGTCACCCATAGCATCTAAAGCGAAGGCCATTCCACCTGCTTTAGGCTTCAACAAATGTTGAAAAGGTGACGCTTGTTTTTGGTGCTTTTTGGGATGAAAGCGAGTTCCTTCAACAAAATTCATCACACTAACTGGTTTGTGTTTAAATTTTGCACAAGATTGACGAGTGATTTCAATGTCTTTTCCCTTAAGCTTAGGATTCTTTTTTAATTGCGCAGTCGAATATCGACGCATAAAAGGAAAGTCTAAAGCCCACCAGGCTAAACCTAACACTGGAACATAGATGAGTTCTTGTTTGAGGAAAAACTTTAAAAATGGAATTTTTCGATTAAAAACACGCTGTAAAACTAAAATATCAACCCAGGATTGATGGTTAGCTATTACCATGTACCATTCTTTCTCTGAAAACTGATCATCACCACTCAACTTTATCTTTACAGGATGAAAAATAGCTTCAATCACGCCATTGACACTGATCCAGGCTCCCGCACAATTATCTAAAATATAACTGCAAATTCTACGGATGAGATCTATAGGTAAGATTTTGAAAATACTGAATATTAATATTGGAGTAACCCAAATAATCGTATTTATCAGATAGCATACAAATGCTATTGAACCTTTAATTTTTGAAAACAGCGGCATCGAGCTCTCCTGTAAATGGAGGCTTATGTTACTCCGTGATAGCCTTCGGCTCAATCTGTTGGAGCATATTATCCCATGTTTTGTTGTTTTATTACACTTGATGCAATCTGTAACGACGCTGGTTAGTTATTTTAGTATTGCTGGCTTAAGCGATTCATCAATCTGTCCATTGCTCTATAACCCAAAGCCTGAGCAATGTGTCTTCTTTCAGTGGTATTTGATTGTTGTAAGTCTGCAATGGTTCTAGAGACTCGCTGGATCCGATGAAAGCTCCTAACTGATAGCCCCAACTTTTGAATACTTTGCTCAAGAAACTCCAAATCGGCTTGGTTCATGGCTAAGTGTTGCTTTAGCTGCGACGGCGATAGTTCACAGTTAATGACGCCTGCGCGGCTGAGTTGTTTTTCTCGAGCTGCATTGACCCGCTTTGCGATAGATTCGCTGTTTTCACCTATTTCTTGAGTTTTGGTTAGCGTACCGGCGGGTAACTTAGGGACTTCAATGGTGAGATCAAACCTATCCAGAAATGGACCTGATAAGCGCGATAAATAGCGTTGAATTTGGTCTGGCGTCGCACGGGAGTTTTCAACATCGCCACAAGGGCTTGGATTCATCGCAGCAATTAATTGGAAGCGACTGGAAAAGGTGACTTTTGCGGCAGCCCGTGAAATAACCACTTCTCCCGATTCCATAGGTTCACGTAAACAATCTAAAACCTTACGTGGAAACTCGGCAATTTCATCAAGAAACAAAATTCCTCTATGAGCCAGTGATATTTCGCCCGGCTTAGGAATACTGCCACCGCCAACAAGGGATATAGACGAACACGTATGATGCGGTGCGCGAAACGGCCGCTCTAAGAAGGCTTGAGGTTTGATATTTAGACCCGCTACCGAGTGAATTGCGGCAACATCGATAGCTTCTTCATAGGTAAGCTTGGGCAGTAACGGAATTATCCGATTGGCCAACATGCTCTTTCCTGTGCCTGGAGGGCCAATAAACAGAGTGTTATGCCCACCTGCTGCGGCGATTTCAAGACCTTGTTTCGCTTGATATTGACCAATGACTTCACTGAGGCATAAATATTCTTTGGTTGATGGTTCTTCAAACCACTCTAGTTGTTGGTCCACAAGCGGCAGCTTAGCTTGTCCATGCATAAACGCGGCAAGATTTTGTAAGTGAGCGACTAGGTGCGTTTTTTGGTAACCGACTAATTCTGCTTCATGGCGGTTATCTAAAGGGATGAATAATTCATGTTGTTGATTTTTAGCTGCGATAATTGCCGGAAGAATACCGATGCAGGGTCTGACTTGCCCTGATAGGGCGAGCTCACCGATAAATTCACATTGGGCTAACTGCGCGTGAGGGATTTGCCCTGAGGCGGCTAAAATCCCAATAGCGATAGGTAAATCATAACGACCGCCTTGCTTGGGTAAATCAGCTGGAGCTAGATTTACCGTGATTCGCTGCATCGGGAATTCAAAACCCGCATTGATCAATGCGCTGCGGACACGCTCTCTGGCTTCTTTTACTGAGGTCTCTGGTAATCCCACAAGATTAAATGCGGGCAATCCATTGCTGAGATGAACTTCAACGGTGACTTTAGGTGCTTCTACGCCGCAACAGGCACGGGTGTTTACGCAGGCAATAGCCATTAACAAATCCTTTTGTTTTCGTATTCAGGTATTTATTTACACTTACGAGTTTGATTGAGCTCGTTAAGTGTAGCAGGTAAAAAATTAGCTGCGATGAAACTGAATTTCGTAACAGGATTTGTATCCTTGGACAACATTATTGCTTCAGAGTGTTAATGCGTTCTTCTATATTTGGATGGGTGCTAGCCCAATCAGGAATATCAAAATCATGCTCAGCTTGCAGCAATTGATATAAGGCTACAATTGAGTCGGTGCTTTGATACCAAGCCTTAAGATGTATTGCGGCAAATTGGTCTGCTTCGCGTTCATGATCTCGTGAGTAGGTTAAGCTAGTGCCTAATACCGTTACACTCACCAACATGTCTGATATTCCGCTAGCATCACCGACAACCAATGCCGCAGCAACGGATAATATAGAAGATTGGATTAAGTTAGTGAGAATATGACGATGTTGCACATGTCCAAGCTCATGCAGAATGACCGCTTCAAGTTGAAGGTCATCAGTGGCTAACTTGATCATCGCATCGGTTAAAATGACATGCCCATCAGCGAGTGCAAAAGCATTAGCACCATCTTTACTTTGATAAATCAGTAATCTAGGTTCTTGAGTAAATACAATGTCTTGTTGTTGCAGCTTAGCTAAAGTGAGCTTAAACAGTTGCTGTAATTCTGTTTGTCGTTGTTTGGTTAGTTCGCTTTCAGTAAATCCCATCGGTTCTATTAAAGCGAAAGTTTGTTCGCCAACTTCTTGAACGATAGCATCTGGCAATATATTGGCTATGGCCTTAGATGCTGCGGGAACGCCATAAACGATGCTGGTATACAGCACCGCTAATGACACTATGGTGGCAATAAAAATTAAACCGAGATTTTTTTCTAGTTGGGCGATTAAGCTTTTTTTCGTATGAATCGCTAACCACTGATTTAACGGTATAGGATCCGTTGAGACAAAAACATGCCCGCTAGCAAAGGTGATATTACGTGCTAAATTGCCAATAGCATCAGTGACCGAGGTTTGATCAAGTTGAAATTGACCACTGTGGATTTCTGAAGCTAATGTCAGCATGCCATTTTGACCCAGCACTAATGACGCTGGATATTTGGTGGCTTGTTTAGGGGCAAGAATATGCCCACTTACTTGTTCTATCACCATTAAATTCCGGTTTATATTAAGCTGTGATTAAACAATACCAATATTAATATCAAAGGCGTCAGCGACTTCATCTGCAATCGCAGTGCTGCTTTGTTGATTATGATCTTGTGCGCTGAATTGAGCTAAATCACCTTCAATAGCGGTAACGTCTGCTAAATATTTAGCCAAACGAACATCAGCCCAAGCGACACCCATACCAAAAGTAAATACCACAATTAATAAATTGGTGACCACTAAAAATAAGAAGCTTGATGTTTTCATTGTTGATGCCAATTGTAGATCATCGTTAAGTTTGGTTTGGTTGAAAACGTAGTTTCGAACACGCACCTGTACATAAGCTGCAATTAACATTGATAAAATAAACATACCGAAATAGCCAGCGAATAGCATTCCCATCAGTGCTACATTGTCTTTTAAGGCAGCTTCAGAAGCACCACTTTGAATGAGCTCCACAATTGAACCCATCAACCCAAGTCCGAATGCGATTAATGAAAAAATGAATGAAGCTGCAAAAAATAATCCTAAAGCTGTCACTGCAATTTTTACGTATTCGCGAATTTCTAGTGATGCCGTAAATGCCTTATCGCCATAACGGTAACCATTCACTAAGTATTGAGCTACGCTGGCACTAACCCAGCCGTAACAATAAATCGCAGCGACAAAAAATAATACGACACCAGCAGTAATGGCAATACCCAATACGATAGGGTCATCAGTTATGAATCTTGCTACAAAGCCAAAACCAAAGGCACATGCAAATACCACAATATAGGCAAGCAACGGCTTTAATAATAAGTTGATATAAGCACCGCTGTAAGAACCGGTAAAGTCAAAACGCACATTACGAAAGCGAGTCATGCGGGCATCAAAACGGGCATTTCTCACTGCAAGAAATGGTATGGCCAACATCAGAATGACTGCTAACCCTATAGAAACTAGAGGCATAATACTGCTGAGTATTGACCAAGTAATAAGTAGGACCACCGCGATAATACGGCCTATTAAGATTTGCATGGGTTTGGCTAGATATTCGAATCTATCGCCGCCAAGTTCAGTGTTACCGTAAAAATAGTTATTAGTACGAACTTTAGCCCAGGCAGAATAAATACCCAATGTGACCATAGTGAGTAACACGTTGACGATCCAAATTCCGAAGAATTCTCCGCCTATGCCGTGAAACTTAAAAGAGGTTGAGGTTTCAGTTGAAGATGTAGTTGAAGATATAGAGGTACTGCCTTGTACAGATGAGTCTAATTGGCTCATGTTAATTTCCTTCCGTTGGAATAAGAGCCATATTAGAAAGGGAACTTGTTAGTAAATCAATAGTTTTGTGTAACTAAAGTGTTATTCGTGTTTTCTTTTACCTCTTATTTGGGCTATTAATGCTCAAGGATTCGTTTTATCAACTCAATGGTTTTTTTTGACATTACAACTTAAATCACTTCTAGAAAAGCCTTTAAAATAGGCTCTTGAGTGCGTTTTTCTTTGCAGCAACAACCTAATTGGAATGGGGCGATTTTTTGTGGTGATTCAAGCCGCTGCAGCCGCTCTCTAACTGGGCTATTTTCGACCACGACTTCTGGGCTAATACTGACACCACACCCCAAGGCTACCATCGAGGTGATAGCTTCTTGTCCCGAAACTTGTGCATAAATATTAGGCTTGAATCCCATCGCTTTAAACCAATTATCTGCACGGCGTCTGCCTGGCCCGTGGTCGGGAACAATAAAAGGCAGCTGCGCCCAGTCTATGGGTTGTTGCTTAATCATGCTTTGGGCTTGGCATTTTATAGTGGGCGCATATAAATGCAGCGGCACTTGGCCTATTTCTTCAAAATGTAAGCTTGAAGGTAACGAATCTGGTAAAGCGATGATCGCCATATCGGCGCGGTTATGTTGAATTTCTTCTACTGCATTGGCTGCATCACCGGTATTCAAGGTAATTTCTACATGAGGGTGCTCGCGTCTAAAGCGATCAAGCAAGGCAGGCAGGTGACTATAAGCTGCGGTGACTGAGCAATATAGATTGATGCGGCCGTGCAGTAAGGGTTGATCAGGATCAATACGGCTTTTTAAACTTAACCATTCAGCTAATGTGTGCTCGGCGAATTGTTTAAACTCATTGCCAGCGTGGGTAATACTGACACTGCGATTGTCTCTTTCAAACAATTTACAACCCACTTCTTCTTCAAGACGCTGCAATGCGCGGCTTAATGTTGATGGGCTCACATGGGTTTGTTGCGCTGTTTTGCCAAAATGCAAACTATCACATAAGTGTAAGTAGAGTTTTAATGCGCGTATATCCATGATCTTGCCTTAATAAAATCAATATCTTAATCAGAGTAAATAGCAGTGTAACTTGTTCTTGTATCACGTTGCATAAAATGAAACGTAGTGTGCCGAATATATCATTTTGAGCAATCATCAGCTTACGCTATAGTGATCTCAATCACAACTTCTGCGCAGTTTGGCTGCCAGAATGGAGTGTCTCAAATTTCTGAATTAAAGGTGGTATCTCAGATGGCTAACTATTTTAACTCTCTGAATTTACGTCAACAATTAGCGCAATTAGCACAATGCCGCTTTATGGATCGTACCGAGTTTAGCGACGGTTGTAATTTTATTAAAGAGTGGAATATCGTGATCTTAGGTTGTGGGGCGCAAGGCCTAAACCAAGGTCTAAATATGCGTGACTCAGGCTTAAATATTTCTTTTGCACTACGCCCTCAAGCCATTGCAGAGAAGCGCGCATCATGGAAACAAGCAACTGATAACGGTTTTACAGTTGGCACATTCGAAGAACTTGTTCCTTCAGCGGATTTAGTCCTTAACCTAACGCCAGATAAGCAGCATTCAAATGTTGTTAATGCTGTCATGCCATTGATGAAGCAAGGTGCAACATTATCTTACTCTCATGGTTTTAATATCGTTGAAGAAGGTATGCAAGTACGTTCAGATATTACTGTTGTTATGGTTGCACCTAAGTGCCCAGGTACTGAAGTTCGTGAAGAATACAAACGTGGCTTTGGTGTACCAACACTGATTGCTGTTCACCCTGAAAATGACCCGAAAGGTGATGGTCTTGCCATTGCTAAAGCATATGCAAGTGCGACAGGTGGCGACAGAGCGGGTGTTTTATTGTCATCGTTCATTGCAGAAGTTAAGTCTGACTTAATGGGCGAGCAAACAATCCTTTGTGGCATGTTGCAAACCGGTGCAATTCTTGGCTATGAAAAAATGGTCGCTGATGGTGTTGAACCAGGCTATGCAAGTAAGTTAATTCAGCAAGGATGGGAAACTGTCACTGAAGCACTTAAGCATGGCGGCATCACTAACATGATGGATCGTTTATCAAACCCTGCCAAAGTGAAGGCGTTTGAAGTTGCTGAAGAGTTGAAAGAAATTCTTAAGCCATTATTTGAAAAGCACATGGATGACATTATCAGTGGTGAGTTCTCTCGCACTATGATGGCTGATTGGGCGAATGACGATGCTAACTTACTTCGTTGGAGAGCTGAAACCAACGAAACTGCATTCGAAAATTCACCTGTATCAGATGAACACATCGATGAGCAAACTTACTTTGACCAAGGTATCTTTTTAGTTGCCATGATCAAAGCCGGTGTAGAACTAGCGTTCGATACCATGGTTGCAGCAGGTATCATTGAAGAATCAGCTTATTATGAGTCTCTTCACGAAACCCCACTTATTGCGAATACCATTGCACGTAAACGTTTATATGAAATGAACGTAGTTATTTCAGATACAGCTGAATACGGTTGTTACTTGTTTAACCATGCAGCAGTGCCGCTATTACGTGACTACGTAAAAGCAATGTCACCTGAGTTATTAGGTGCGGGTTTAGCTGCGGGTTCAAATAGTGTTGATAACAAGCGTCTGATTGAAGTAAATGAAGCGATTCGTCATACCGATGTTGAGTTTATCGGTGCAGAATTACGCGGTTACATGACTGATATGAAAGGTATTGTTGAAGCTAACTAATATTTTGTTGATTGTGTTGTGAAGTTCCTGTTCAGCTACGTATTCGAGCAGGCATCATATTCAGGTAAAAATATTTTATCTGATGACAATCTATAGAAGGTTAGGGTGGTTAACACAGGTTTGTGTTTAACCATCATAGCTTTAGATTTTGTTGTTGTTTGCATTGTCTCGGCAGGGAAGCTGAATTTTTTTTACAACACAGGTTTTGGTTGTGTTTATAAATCACTTTATGGTACTCCTATAGATGATGAAATATAAACAGTCCGGCATGGAGTCAGACTTAACGAAAACGTTAACAAATATTTTTTAGAACTTATTTTTAGGATTCAGTCATTTATGTTTAACCAAGCTGCCCAGCTCATTATTGTGATTATTACCGTCGTGATTATTAAGTCACCGCGGGGGTGGCGTTTGGCAAAAAGACTGAGTTAGAAAGTCAGAATTTGCAAAAACCCCCGCTCCGAAAGGAACGGGGGTTTTTTAGTTTTAGGGCTGCAAATATTTGAGCTAAAAATCAATACAGATTAACAATACAGAGTGTGAGAGAAGCATATGGAATCAGGGCAGACAATGAGAGGCGCGGACGCAGTAATCAAAGTACTGGCCGCACATGGTGCAACCACGGTATTTGGTTATCCTGGTGGCGCAATTATGCCAATTTACGATGCACTCTATGGTAGCCCTGTAGAGCATTTACTGAGCCGTCATGAGCAAGGCGCTGCTTTTGCTGCTGTAGGTTATGCAAGAGCCAGTGGTAAAACAGGGGTCTGCTTTGCCACTTCAGGCCCAGGCGCGACTAATTTAATCACTTCTCTTGCTGATGCATTACTGGATTCCGTGCCAATAGTTGCTATTACTGGTCAAGTCTCAACGGCTGTGATTGGTACTGATGCCTTTCAAGAAATAGATGTTCTGGGTATGTCTTTATCGTGTACCAAGCACAGCTTTATGGTCACGGATATCAATGAACTTATCCCGACTCTTTATAAAGCCTTTGAAATAGCAGCTTCTGGCAGACCTGGTCCAGTATTGGTTGATATTCCGAAGGATATTCAAATTGCTGAATTAGAGTATAAAACCCCAATACTGACCTTTACTGAAGAACCTACTCCAGAACTCAGTGCCATTGATGCTGCGAAAGCATTAATACAACAAGCTAAAAAGCCAATTTTGTATGTTGGTGGCGGCGTAGGGATGGCGGGTGCGGTTGATCACTTACGTCAATTTATTCATGAAACGGGTATACCTTCAGTCGCGACATTAAAAGGTCTTGGTAGCATAGAACATGGCTGCAAAGGCTATTTAGGCATGCTTGGTATGCATGGGGGTAAAGCGGCAAACTTAGCGGTACAAGCCTGTGATTTATTGATTGTGGTAGGGGCAAGATTTGATGATCGTGTGACTGGGCGATTAGCCACCTTTGCTGAAAATGCCAAAGTATTACATCTCGATATCGATATCGCCGAAATTAATAAATTACGTCAAGCAGACGTGTCTATCTCAGCAGATTTAAGGCGAGTATTACCCGCATTATCAATGCCGTTATCATTAGCAGCTTGGCAACTTGAAATTGAAGATTTATATCAGCAACATCAATGGGATTATCAACATCCTGGTGAGTTGATATATGCCCCTGCAATGTTACGCCGTCTAGCAAACAAATTACCTGAAGATAATGTGGTGTGCTGCGATGTTGGCCAACATCAAATGTGGGTTGCCCAGCATATGTGGTTCCGTCGTCCAGAAGACCATTTAACTAGTGCTGGTCTTGGCACTATGGGCTTTGGTTTGCCTGCTGCAATTGGTGCACAAGTTGCTCGACCAGATGCCACTGTTGTTACAGTGTCAGGAGATGGTTCATTTATGATGAACGTTCAAGAGCTAACCACCATTAAACGTCGAAAATTGCCGGTAAAAATCTTACTTATCGACAATCAAAAATTGGGCATGGTTAAGCAGTGGCAACAGTTGTTTTTTGAACAACGTTATAGCGAAACCGATTTATCAGATAACCCGGATTTCGTATTAATGGCGTCAGCTTTTAATATTCCAGGAAAAAGAATTCGTCGCGCTGAAGAAGTCGAAGCAGGCTTAGATGAAATGTTAAATGCTCCAGGACCATTCATGTTGCATGTGTCCATTGATGATGCATTTAACGTGTGGCCATTAGTGCCACCTGGCGCAAGTAATAGCGACATGATGGATCAAATGGAGAAACAAACATGATGCATTCAGTTGAATTGACACTACAGCAGCAACCAGAAGTATTGGAGCGAGTATTAAGAGTGGCTCGTCATCGTGGCTTCAGCATTGTAAAAATGAATATGAACATCAATGAAGATGGCACGGTAAAGTTAGTATTTGATGTGAAGAGTGAGCGTGTTATAGAGCTGCTTACCCATCAATTAAATAAACTCATTGATGTCATCGATTGCCAAGTCGCGGTGCTACCCGCAGCCGTTGCTACGAATACACCGATATTGGCAACTGCTGCTCAAACTGCGACGCCAACAAAGAACACAGTGCAAGCGTAAATAATTTCATCGATTTAGATTAAGTAAGGGACAGACTATGGCAGCGACACAATCAGAACTAATATGGTTTAACGGTGAAATTATGCCTTGGCAAGACGCTAAGGTGCACGTGATGACACATGCAATGCACTATGGCTCATCAGTATTTGAAGGTATTCGCATCTATGATACTCACCTAGGTCCTGCAGGTTTTAGGTTAACCGACCATGTGCAGCGTTTGTTTGATTCTGCCAAAATTTATCGAATGAATGTCCCTTTTAGCTTTGAGCAAGTCATGCAAGCTTGTAATGATTCTGTGGTAAAAAATAACTTACCTAGCGCTTATATTCGTCCATTAATATTTATGGGTGATGTAGGGATGGGGATCACCCCGCCACTTGATGCACAATGTGATATGGTCGTAGCGGCTTTTTCATGGGGCGCATACCTCGGTGAAGAGAGTATGGATGCCGGTGTTGATGTTGCCGTGACATCATGGCAACGCTTGGCACCTAATACGATTCCTACTGGAGCTAAGGCGGGTGGTAATTACTTATCATCACAGCTCATTTCTACAGAAGCCAAACGTAACGGTTTTGACGAAGGTATCGCATTAGATACTAACGGTTTGGTTAGTGAGGGTGCGGGGGCTAATTTATTTATTGTCAAAAATGGCAAGATATATACTCCTCCAGCAACAGCTGCAATCCTAAAAGGTATTACCCGTGACACTATTATGGTGTTAGCCAAAGAGCTCGGTTACGAAGTGATTGAAGAAGCGATGGCGCGGGAATTTTTATATGTTGCTGACGAAATTTTTATGACCGGCACCGCCGCAGAAATAGTGCCAGTAAGAAGCGTTGACCGTATTGAGGTTGGCGCAGGCAAACGTGGTCCTGTAACACAACAAATACAACAAAGCTTCTTTGGTTTATTTACCGGAGAAACAGAAGATAAGTGGGGCTGGCTAGAGCCGCTAAGCAAATAAAGAGCCTTTAGCGAAGCAGAGAGCCTTTAGCGAAGTAAAAGCTTTTAGCCAAGTAGAGAGCTTTAGCTAAATAAAACCTCACTAGAATTGACAAGAATTATAAATTAAACCGGCTATGACAATTTGAATCAGTTTACTTTCAATGGTTACCGCATCATGTGAATGATTCAAATACAATGGTTAATAAAGAATAACAAGGAAAGGATAAGACAATGCCTAAATTACGCTCAGCAACAAGTACCGAAGGTCGCAACATGGCTGGCGCACGTGCCCTTTGGCGCGCCACAGGTGTAAAAGAAACTGACTTTGGTAAGCCAATTATTGCCATCTCTAACTCGTTCACTCAGTTCGTACCAGGGCATGTTCATTTAAAAGACATGGGCCAATTGGTTGCTGGCGCAATTGAAGAAGCGGGTGGTATTGCAAAAGAATTTAACACCATCGCAGTCGATGATGGTATCGCAATGGGTCATGGCGGCATGCTTTACAGCTTACCGTCACGTGAACTGATTGCTGACAGTGTTGAATACATGGTGAATGCGCATTGTGCTGATGCATTAGTGTGTATTTCTAACTGCGATAAAATTACTCCTGGCATGTTGATGGCAGCGCTAAGGCTCAATATCCCAGTGATATTTGTTTCTGGCGGCCCAATGGAAGCGGGTAAAACCAAGCTTTCAGATAAAATTATCAAACTTGATTTAGTCGATGCAATGGTTGCCGGCGCTGATACCAATGTGAGTGATGAAGACAGTAAGCAGATTGAACGCAGTGCTTGCCCTACATGTGGCTCTTGCTCTGGTATGTTCACTGCCAACTCAATGAACTGTTTAACAGAAGCATTAGGTTTATCACTACCTGGCAATGGTTCTTTATTAGCGACTCATGCCGCGCGTCGTAACTTATTTTTAGAAGCAGGCACACGCATCATGGATATCGCCACACGTTATTATCGTGATGATGATGACAGTGTTCTGCCGCGTAATATCGCCTCTTTTAAAGCGTTTGAAAATGCCATGGCACTTGATATTGCCATGGGCGGTTCATCAAATACCGTATTGCATCTTATTGCTGCAGCGCAAGAAGGTGAAGTCGACTTCACTATGGCTGATATCGATAGAATGTCACGTCTGGTGCCGCACCTTTGTAAAGTCGCGCCTTCAACGCCAAAGTATCATATGGAAGATGTGCATCGTGCTGGTGGCGTGATGGGTATTCTAGGTGAACTTGACCGCGCGGGTTTACTGCATACCGACGTACCGCATGTGGCGGCGGATAATGGCGGCAATTTAAAATCAGTATTGGCTAAATACGATATTGTTCAAACGAAAGATGAAGCAGTGCGACGTTTTTACAGCGCTGGGCCAGCAGGTATTCCAACGCAAACTGCCTTTAGCCAAGATTGCTATTGGGACAGTGTTGATGATGACCGTAAAGAAGGTTGTATTCGTACCCGCGAAAATGCCTTTAGCCAAGAAGGCGGCTTAGCGGTACTTTCAGGCAATGTGGCTGAAAATGGCTGTATTGTAAAAACGGCCGGTGTCGATGAAGAAAACCTGACCTTTGTGGGTACAGCTCGTATATACGAAAGCCAAGATGATGCGGTTAGCGGTATTTTGGGTGGTGAAGTGGTTGCTGGTGAAGTGGTGGTTATTCGCTATGAAGGCCCTAAAGGCGGCCCGGGTATGCAAGAAATGCTTTACCCAACTACTTACCTTAAATCTCGTGGGTTAGGTAAGGCATGTGCATTGATTACTGATGGTCGTTTCTCTGGTGGTACGTCAGGATTATCAATTGGTCATGTTTCACCTGAAGCCGCAGCGGGTGGCACCATTGGCTTAGTTGAAACCGGCGATACTATTGAAATTGATATTCCTTCCCGCACCATCAAACTCGCAGTATCAGATAGCGAGCTTGAACGTCGCCGTAAGGCGATGGATGCCAAAGGTCCATTAGCGTGGAAACCCGTTTCTCGCGAGCGATATGTATCACTTGCGCTTAAGGCTTATGCTTTATTAGCAACCAGCGCTGACAAAGGCGCGATACGTGATAGAAGTATGCTGGAGGGATAATATGCCCGCTCAAGCAGCTGTGCTTCATGCTACACCAAAACGAGCGACACCAAAGGGAATTACAGACCCGCTAGTGTCATCGACGCAAGCAAAACGTACACGAGTTTCAGCAACAAAATTGGATGTGGCACCTATGTCTTTAGCACAGAAGTATTTACAGAAAACCTTATTGTCATCGGTTTATGATGTGGCAAAGGTGACGCCCTTAAGCGAAATGAAAAAATTGTCAGCTCGCTTAGATTGCCAGGTGTATTTGAAGCGTGAAGATATGCAGCCGGTACATTCATTTAAACTGCGTGGTGCCTATAACTGCATCAACAGTTTATCTGATACGCAAAGCCAAAAAGGTGTGGTGTGTGCATCAGCGGGTAATCATGCTCAAGGCGTGGCGATGTCAGCAGCGGTTAAAGGCATTAGTGCTGTTATCGTGATGCCTGAAACGACCCCCGAAATTAAAGTCGATGCCGTTAGGCGTTTAGGCGGCAATGTGGTGTTATTCGGCCAAGCGTTTGATCAAGCAAACGATCATGCTAAACATTTAGCAGCAACAGAAGGGCGCATGTATATTGCGCCATTTGATGATGAGCATGTTATTGCAGGCCAAGGCACCATCGCTCAAGAAATGTTGCAACAGCAGCGAGATCTTGATGTGGTATTTGTCCCTGTTGGCGGCGGCGGATTAATTGCGGGTATTGCAGCTTATTACAAAGCGGTGATGCCACGGGTAAAGATTATTGGTGTTGAGCCTGAAGATGCAGCCTGTTTAAAAGCTGCATTAGATGCAGGTGAGCCAGTAACCTTGGCTCAAGTGGGTTTATTTGCTGATGGCGTAGCCGTTAAACGTATCGGTGAAGAACCTTTTAAAGTCGCTAAAGAATATGTTGATGATGTTGTCACTGTTACGTCTGATGAAATTTGCGCAGCAGTTAAAGATATTTTTGAAGATACTCGCGCTATTGCCGAACCTGCTGGGGCATTATCCACAGCGGGACTAAAGAAGTATCTGCAACAGTTAGACGGTGACGAGTCGCTAAGTCGACCATTAAAAGTCGCATCTATTTTGTCTGGTGCCAATGTGAATTTTCACAGTCTTCGGTATGTATCTGAGCGCTGTGAACTTGGTGAGCAAAAAGAAGCGGTTTTAGCGGTTAAAGTGCCTGAACGACCAGGGAGTTTTTTACGCTTTTGTGAGTTACTCGAAAAGCGGGCAATGACCGAGTTTAATTATCGTTTCAGTAGCCGTAAAAGTGCCGTGGTATTTGCTGGCATTCGGTTAAGTGGCGGCCAAGAAGAACTCGCTGGCATTATCGCGAATCTTGAATCGGAAGGATTTGAAGTACAAGATCTTTCCCATGATGAAACGGCTAAATTGCATGTTCGCTATATGGTGGGTGGCCACCCTCCTGAACCATTAGATGAAAGGTTATTCAGTTTCGAGTTCCCTGAGCACCCCGGTGCACTATTGAAGTTCTTAACTACGTTACAAAGCCAATGGAATATCAGCTTGTTTCATTATCGAAATCACGGCGCCGCTTTCGGCCGGGTGTTGGCCGCTTTTGAAGTGCCAAAGACTGATGATGCAGCGTTTGCTCAATTCTTAACGGATTTAGGTTTTGTGTATCAAGAAGAAACTCAAAGCCCTGCCTATAAATTATTTTTACAATCAGGTCAGTAAGCTAAATCTCAGTTTAGAGAAAGCGTAATTCAACTATTGAGTTACTCACCGACTTAGCTTTTTATCTATCTAGCTTAGGTATTAATTCGAATAAATTTCATGCAGATAGCGATTTTGTCGTTATCTGTGTGTTATTGTCACTTCAGCCTTTTAACGGCAGCCACAAACGAAATGATATTCGGTGGCATAAAAACAATTAAAAAATGTAGGTTTCATTGAGCTATTACTAACTAGACCTCGAGCCAAGGAGACTTTGATGTTATCTGTACCATCTAACGTTGTATCAAAAATTAATGCTTTTAATCCACCTCGTCGCATACTGATGGGACCTGGGCCTTCCGACGTCTATCCAGAAGTACTTGCTGCACAAGCTAAACCGACTATCGGTCATTTAGACCCGTTATTTGTTGGGATGATGGATGAACTAAAAGCACTGATTCAATACGCATTTCAAACAGAAAATGAAATGACGCTTGCTGTATCCGCACCCGGTAGTGCCGGTATGGAAACCTGTTTTGTAAACCTTGTCGAGCCCGGTGAAAAAGTCATCGTGTGCCGTAACGGGGTGTTTGGCGAACGTATGCGCCAAAATGTTGAGCGCGTCGGCGCTACTGCGATTGTGGTTGATAACGAATGGGGTGAACCTGTTTCAGTATCAGCGGTAGAAGCAGCGCTGCAAGCCAACCCTGATGCCAAATTCTTAGCCTTTGTCCATGCAGAAACCTCTACAGGCGCCGTATCTGATGCCAAGAGTTTGTGTGCATTGGCACAACAACATGATTGCTTAAGCATTGTCGATGCGGTGACATCACTGGGTGGCGTTGAGCTACGAGTGGATGATTGGGGCATTGATGCCATTTATTCTGGTAGCCAAAAGTGTTTATCTTGCGTACCTGGGATTTCGCCAGTTTCTTTTTCAGCCAAAGCGGTTGAAAAATTGAAGCAGCGTAAAACACCAGTACAAAGTTGGTTTCTCGATCAAACATTAGTTATGGGTTATTGGGGCAGTAAAGACAGTGGCGGTAAGCGTAGCTATCATCATACTGCGCCAGTGAATGCTTTATATGCATTACATGAGTCATTACGAATTTTGGCGAACGAAGGTTTAGAAAACGCATGGCAACGTCACGCTGACATGCACCAGTTATTACGCGCAGGGCTTGAAAAACTAGGGTTAACCTTTGTTGTTGATGAAGCGTGCCGTTTACCGCAGCTTAATGCGGTGTTTATCCCTGAAGGCGTTGATGATGCTTCAGTGCGTAAACAGTTGCTCGAAAATTATAACCTAGAAATCGGTGCTGGCCTTGGCGCATTAGCCGGTAAAGCATGGCGTATTGGCTTAATGGGTTATGCTGCAAGACGTGAGAATGTGGCACTGTGCCTACGTGCATTAGAAGAAGTGTTAAATTAAGCATTTTCAAATCAATGCGCGAATAAAGTTGCGTACTTAATATAAAATTTAATACAAAAATGGCATCCAATTGGATGCCATTTTTTTGTCTAATTACTCATGTTTATTGAGTACAAGCAAACCGATTATTCAGCTGAGAATTTTTTTTCTAACTCTTCTACTTGAGCTTGCAGCGCTTCAAGTTTTTCGCGGGTTTTTAATAGCACGTGTTGCTGAACGTCAAATTCTTCGCGAGAAACAACATCTAATTTCATTAATTGGTTTTGTAAAATCTGCTTTGAACGTTCTTCAAATTCACCAGCGAATTGCTTCACGCCGCTAGGAAGATTTTCACTCAGTTGCTTGGCAACTTCTTCAAGTTTTTTAGGATTAATCATTATCAATTCCATATTAAAATTAGCTGTTAATTAAACTGATTGTACCTGAGCCTGCGTACTTTTCCAAAGCAAACACCGCAGTTAGCCAATCAAAACAGCACTTTTATGATTACGATCGCAAATGCATTTTCGATCGAATTATTTTCTGGAAGAGGATTGGTTTCTGGTATGATCACGATCCTTTATTTTCGTTATTGGTAATCTAGTCAGCATGAAGTTAAATCCTGGGCAAAATGATGCCGTTCACTATGTCTCTGGACCCTGCTTAGTATTAGCTGGGGCAGGCAGTGGTAAGACTCGGGTTATTATTAACAAGATTGCCTACTTAGTTGAAAAGTGTGGCTATAAAGCTCGCAATATTGCTGCAGTGACTTTTACCAATAAAGCGGCTCGTGAGATGAAAGAACGTGTCTCGCAATCTATGGGTCGAAAAGATGCCCGTGGCTTATGGATTTCAACCTTCCATACATTGGGCTTAGAAATTATAAAGCGTGAGTATAAAGTGGTGGGATTAAAGGCGGGATTTTCGCTTTTTGACGATCAAGATACGTTCGCATTATTGAAAGAATTGACAGAAGATGAGCTTGAAGAAGATAAAGATCTGATTAAAGCCCTCGCCAGTGCCATTTCAAACTGGAAAGGCGATTTAGTGGTGCCTGATCAAGCGCTCAAACGTGGCGGTGACGAACAAACGCAATTGTTTGCCAAGCTGTATCAACGCTATGCCCAACAAATGAAAGCGTATAATGCGCTTGATTTTGATGATCTGATTTTATTACCGACGTTATTACTACGCCATAATGAAGAAGTACGTACTCGCTGGCAGACGCGTATTCAGTATTTGCTGGTGGATGAATACCAAGATACCAATACTAGCCAATATGAGCTGGTGAAGCTGCTGGTTGGCGAGCGAGCGCGATTTACCGTGGTAGGTGATGACGATCAATCAATTTATTCATGGCGTGGTGCGAAACCGCAAAATTTGGTGTTGTTGGGCAAAGATTTCCCTCAATTGCGTTTGATCAAGCTGGAACAAAACTATCGCTCTAGCCAGCGGATTTTACGTGCAGCTAATATCTTGATTGCCAATAACCCCCATGTGTACGAAAAAACCTTATTCAGTGAGCTTGCTTACGGTGAACCGTTACGGGTGTTATTTGCAGCCAATGAAGAACAAGAAGCTGAACGAGTTGTGGCAGAGATTATTCGTCATAAATTTGTTGGCCGTACCCAATTTGGTGCTTACGCTATTCTGTATCGTGGTAACCATCAATCGCGGTTACTCGAACGCGCGTTAATGACTAACCGTATTCCCTATAAAATTTCTGGTGGTACTTCATTTTTCGCCCGTGCAGAAATCAAAGACATCATGGCTTACTTGCGATTAGTGGTTAACCCTGACGATGATAATGCCTTTTTACGTGTGGTAAATTTACCTAAACGCGGCATCGGGCCTTCTTCGCTTGAGCGTCTGGGCAATTATGCCAATGAAAAACATATCTCGTTATTTGAAGCTATTTTCCAAGCCGAGCTAAATCATCATTTAGCGCCTGCGGCAATGGCGTCGTTATATCAGTTTGGTAAATTCATTGTTGATACCGGTGAAGTTGCTAACCGCGGTGAACCTGTTGATGCGATTAAGCAGCTAATTCGTAAGATTAATTACGAAGACTATTTGTATGAAAATAGCACCAGCGCTAAGGCTGCTGAAATGCGAATGAAAAATATTTCTGAGTTATATAAGTGGGTCACTCAAATGCTTGAAGGTGATGATCTTGATGAGCCGATGACATTACCAGAAGTCGTCACACGTTTAACGCTCAGAGATATGATGGAGCGTAACCAAGAAGATGAAAGTGGCGATCAAGTTCAGCTGATGACATTACATGCATCAAAAGGCTTGGAATATCCGTTTGTCTTTATGGTGGGAACGGAAGAGCGCATCTTGCCACACCAATCAAGTATTGATGAGGACAATGTCGATGAAGAGCGCCGACTGGCTTATGTAGGGATTACTCGTGCTCAGAAAGAACTGTGGTTTACTATGTGCCGTGAGCGTCGTCAGTTTGGTGAAACCATGCGCTGTGAGCCGAGCCGATTTTTAATGGAACTACCTCAAGATGACTTGATTTGGGAAAACCGTAAACCAAAGCAAACTGAGCAAGAAAGGCAACAAACAGGTAAGAGCAATATCGCCAATTTACGGGATATGTTTAAGAAGTAGAATTTTCTAAGTGGCGTTCATCATTCGGTTGAACGTCATTTTTATTATCGATATTTTTGCTATCAAGTTTAATATTATCCAAATTAAAAGCTTGTCCCTGCCCTTGAAAATAACCCTGCTTGATTAAACTCTCTTTCTGCTCGAAGGTATCAACCCCCTCTGCAAATATTTCAAACGCTAATGTTGATGCCGTGAGGCGATACGCTGTAGCAAGGCGCTGTTGTTTTTCATGGAGTAAATGCTGACTAATATCTGCATCTAACTTAAGGGCTTTTAGCGGTAAAAAGCTAAGATGAGTTAACGAACTATAGCCTGTACCATATCCATCAATCCCGATATTTATCCCCAGTTCAGCTAAAGAATCAAAGGCCGTAATGTGATTATTATTGTCTTTAACAAATGCTTTTTCGTGAAAAAATACCCATAAGTGACTAGAGCATATTCGAGCATTTTTAATGGTGTTACGTAAACTACGTAAACCATATTTTAACTTAATATGTTTACTTGATAGTGACATATGAATGTTGGGTGCAAAGCCTAACTTTTCTGATAATGCCGCATAGTTGCGATCAATATATTTAAATAGGTAATCATCAAAGAGCATGATGGTTTGGGTTTTACTGGCGATATCTTGTAGTTGTTGGTGATTGATATCGCCATGAGTTGTGTGCTGCCAAGATGAATTGGGTTCATAAGCAATAACACTATTGTCATCAAAATTGACGATCGGGACTAATGTAATAGCAATATCGTTTTGTTCTAACGCCTGTTGAAAATCCTGCTCTAAAGTCACTTTTTGATTGAAATGGTGATCTGTTTGCGGTTCAAATACTACGTAGCAACCTTTGCCTTTTGCTTTGGCTTGATACATAGCGGTGTCAGCATTACGTAAAATAGATTCACTATTATCACAGACTGTCTTACTGCTATAAGCCACACCAATGCTCGCGCCTGAAATGACTTGTTGTTCGGCAACTAAAAAAGGCTGAGCTATAGCTTTTAAGATCCGTTCACAGACATCTTTGGCGTCTTGCTTTCGGGAAATAGAGTCCAATAATATGACAAACTCATCACCGCCTAAACGTGCAAGGGTATCGTTATTACGAATACATATTTTGAGCCTATTGGAGGTTTCTACTAAAAACCTGTCACCTTTAAGATGACCCCAAGTATCATTGATCTTCTTAAAGCCATCTAAATCAATAAACAATAATGCACATTGTTCATTCTTATGACGTCGAATATGTTTCACAGCTTGAGATAATCGTTCCATAAAGAAGCCGCGATTAGGTAAGCCGGTTAAATTGTCATGCTGGGCATCGTAAACTAATTGTTCTTCAATTTTCTTACGCTGCATAATTTGACGTTGCAAATTATTATTCATTTCTGCAATAGCTTGTGTGCGCTTTGCTACTTTATCTTCCAGTAACTCATGGCTACGTTTAAGTTGCTCTACAGCAAATTTTCGCTCGATTGCATTGGCAATATGTTGGGAAATAAAAGTCAGGATTTCAAGATCTTTTAGGGCAAATGAATCTTTATCAGTCAGGCTGTAAATTGTTAAACCGCCAGCAACTTCTCCATGAATAAATAATGGAATACCAATCCACTGTTTCATATTTTGAGTATGGTTTAATGCTGGGTTGGTGCCATATATTTCTCCCTTTGCAATCATAGACAGAATATCTTGCTGACTGAGTAGTAGCGGCTTCTTATGCTTAAGAATATATTCCGTTAATCCATCCTGTAGAGATCGAGGCTTGGGATGTTCAGTATTTATCTGTGAAACATAAAAGGGAAAGGATATTGTTTCCGTTGCTTTATTGATTAAGGCGATAAAACAATTTTCGGCAGGGATAAGTTGACTGATCACCTGATGAATCTGCGGGTAAAACTCAGATTGACTGACGTCAGACGCAGATAATTCAGCTATTTGAAAGAGTGTCGCCTGTAGTTTTTCGGCTTTGACGCGAACCAGTACTTCTTGTTTTACTTTTTCGTAAGCAGTACTGAGCTCTTTGGTTCGTTCAATAATGGCACTTTCAAGTTCTTCATGGTGACGAAGACGCTCCATAACACCAGAAATATGATGGCAAATAAAGCCCATTAATTCGAGCTCTAACTCGCCATATATTATGTCATTACTGTAACTTTGCACCACAAGTACACCAGTGACGGTATTATTTTGCTTAATCGGTACACCTAGCCATTGCAGACAAGCCGACCCTAAGTCATCGATTTTTCCCTGCTGCACTAGTTGCTCGAAAGCTTGCTCATCACATAATAAGGGATCGCCTGTTTTGAGCACATAACCAGTAATACCTCGCTCTAGTAATGATGACAGTTCTTCATCGGGGTATAACTCACTAGGGTGGGGATCTTTTTCATCAGCAAAAAAAGGTAAGCTAATACTGCCAGTTTGGTTATCCAATGATGCAATGAAGAAGTTATCAGCATGAAGAAGGCTTTGAAGATGAGAGTGCACACCATGGTAAAAAGCGTCAAGGGATTTTACGTCTGTAGCGATGTTGGATATTTCAAGCAGAGTATTTTGTATTATTTCAGAGCGCTTATACTTTGTCGCCAAACGTCTTAGTCTAGACACTCTTCTTTGAAGGTGTTTGATGTTGTTTGTGCTTAAAGCTGGGAAGGTTCCCTTTTCCATAGCAGTCCGTAATCCATTTCATAAAAATATCCACATCTGAGTATATGAAAATTCACTATTAAAGTGAACTAATCTCAGTTTAAATTGAAAAATGCTTAAAAACATCTCAAATGTATCAAAACTTAGGCAAACAGATAAAAAAAAGCAAACAAAGGTGGACTCTATGCAGATTTATCCCTATTATGTGCGTCGCTAACCAAGGCGAGCGCCCATAGCTCAGCTGGATAGAGCGTACCCCTCCGGAGGGTAAGGCCGAAGGTTCGAATCCTTCTGGGCGCACCATTCGGTAGTATTGCTTGTTAGTGTAGATTGAAAGTTCAGTGGTGATTGTAGCTCAGTTGGTAGAGCCCCGGATTGTGATTCCGGTTGTCGTGGGTTCGAGCCCCATCAGTCACCCCATTCAATTCATTGAATGGGGACATGCTTTAGAATATTTCGGTGATTAGCGCAGCCCGGTAGCGCATCTCGTTTGGGACGAGAGGGTCAGAGGTTCGAATCCTCTATCACCGACCAAATTTAAGTAGTTTGATTTATGATCCATTTTAATCGAGCTACCGTATAGATTAATGTAACGCGGTTTAGTCGCGATAAACAACTTGTTACAGAGTTAAGTTTTAAAAACTAGAATAGTTTCTCGGTGATTAGCGCAGCCCGGTAGCGCATCTCGTTTGGGACGAGAGGGTCAGAGGTTCGAATCCTCTATCACCGACCACTTCCAACAAAAAAGCCACTCAAAGAGTGGCTTTTTTGTGTCTGAAATTTGTAATCTAACTTTTGCAATCTAACTACAGTGCTTTATCTCAAGTTTGTTCAAAATATAATTTAAAACAACACTTCGATTCCTTGGTAAAAATTGACTATAAAAAAACCACATTCTCATGTGGTTTTAGTTCATCGATTAAATATCGATGGATATGGGTGGGGAGATAAAGCCTTGATAGGCGTCTAAGCGCATAGAAGAGAATCGCTCTAATTGTGATTGCTGCTGAATGCCTGTCACAATCACTTGAATATCCAGACCTTTGGCAACATTGGATAATGCGCGACATAATTCAATGTTGTGTTGATCATCTTCCATATAGGCAAAAGATTGATCTAACTTCACATAGCTTGGACGCAGTGTTTGTAGGTAAGACATTGACCCAAATTGGCGTCCAAAGTGGTCTATACCGAACTTAGCGCCATTATCTCTGATGGTATTACATAAGAGCTCACAATTTTCTAAATCGCTGTAAACACTTGCTTCGGGTATCTCGAAACAGATCCTTTCAGGTGAATTACAATTCCTTAAGAAGTTTTGCAGCCAGCTATGAAAATGCACATCACTGATACTTTGGAATGTGAGGTTGATGGCTAGCGGTTCGTAATTTCGATCTAACAATCTATTTTCTGCAACGGTTTCAATTAAACATTGATCTAGTAATGTGCCTAAAGATAATAATTCAACATAGGGCATGAATTGTCCTGCATGTTGCAGTTTGTCATCGACCATTAGTTGGCAGTATATTTCTCGTTGGCATACTTCTTTATTGGTGCTGAGTAAAATGGGCTGCCACCTAAACTGAAACTTTTTATTCTTTATCGCATCAGTAAGATTTACGCGCCATTGTTCACGGCTAAATAGTTGATGCTCAGTGGTTTCAAACCAATGGAACACTTTATTATCTTTCAGTGATTTTTGAAGTGCATTATCTGCTTGAGCCAAAATATCACTGACTGTCATTTGGCCGACTCTTTCTGCCACACCGATAGCAAATCCTTCATTTGGTTTGCAGCCGGCTTTAGAGATCTCTTTATTCAGGGTTCTCAGTAGTGTTTGTAGATATTTTGTCAGTTGATCATGTTCAACATCTGTAATGAAAAAAGCAAATTCATATGCAGCAATACGGCCAATAACCGACGGCGACACTTCATCTAAATGATGCTGTAGCTTTTGCGATAACAGCTTGATGGTCTCATCTCTGACTTGATAACCATATTTACTGTGAACGGTTTCCAGCCAATCAAATTTTGCCAAAAAGAGTGCACCACTGCTTGGTTCTGATAACCAACCATTGATCCTACTTACCATATATTGTCTATTTGGTAATCCTGATACTTGATCTACAAGGTTTTTCTTACGTAGGGCTGAGACTTCTTCATCAAGAGAGCCAAATACCTGTTTAAGCTGTGCTGACATGCTATTAAATGCTGAAACTAATTCTTTAAGCTCTTTCGTTTTCGGCATTGGCATGTCAGGGCCAAATTGCTGATTAGCTATCTTTTTAGCATGTATTGATAGGTTATTGAGTGGTTTGAGAATAAAGCCTAAACCAAAGCGTGCACACACGATGGCGAATAAAAAAAGGATTGAAAAAATAATGATGGTATTTGAAATGATACGCCACAATTCGTGGTAGCCAAATCCTGGGTGTGCGGTAATTTCAATTTTAGCTAATTGCAGCCAGCCTGAGGTAATAATGCTTTCTTTGGTGATGGTGCTAAACAGTTCTAAATCGATAAACCATTGAGGAACACCTTGAATTCTCACTGCGTTATTCCAAACTTGCTGTTTGCCATCCACCAGCCAAGTTAACTTAATTTGTTGGTAATAGCCGCCTTCAAAGATAACGTTAACTAACGTTTCTGCTGCGACATCATCACCACTTTCTAGAGCGGGTACTAGCATAATACCTAATGAATGACTGGCATTATTTAAGTCTGATTCCATTTGTTTAATCAGAAAACTTTGGGTTTCCGTGAACTGGACGTAACCAAGGCTGGTTACGACAAGTAAAAACAAACCAAACAGTAACGCATAGATTTGACGAAAGAGGGTCATCTTGGCCACTACTCCATTTTTTGTTGGGGTTGACGTAAGCGGTCGATCCCCAATCTAAGTTTTAAGTCATTCCATTTTTCAAGACGTGATGATGATCCTGCTAGGACACCTCGGCCTTTCTCTTTGTTGAGCCATAATTGTTTACCGTTGAAACTATAAACGGGCAGTAAATCATTTCTTTTTGTCGCTGGTTTTATTATTGGATCAAGGTTATCTAATACCAATGGGATTGAGCCCGGTGTTTCATAGTATGCGAGCACCATATGATACTGATTAACGGAGGTCGCCTTTACCATGGTGATTCTTAATTTATCTTCCGGTATGCCGACTTGAAGTAAGGTAAAATATTTAGCGATTGAAAAGTCTTCACAATCTCCACCGTTAGCGCCTATAAACTCCATTGGTGAAGCCCAATAGTTGGACTCTCCCCATAAATATTGGTCATCAACAAACTTAAATAGATTAAAGAAACTGTTCACCTTGGTTAACTTGTCAATATCTTCGAGTTGTTGAGCATCCTCGACGATTTTGAACCAAGCTGAAGCACGTTTCCCTGCTCTTTCGCCATAATTATCAACTAAAGCGCCAATGGTTTTTTGCTTATCAACTTGGACATGTTGTGCAGCAAAAAGACCTGACATCAAAAAAGCTGATGCCATAAGGGGATAGTGGCAAAACTGTTTAAAGCGTCCTAGTTTCGAACGGCCATTATCCAACAAAAATGAGCACCTCAATCTGATAAGTTATTTATTAATCAACGCTATAAATATGCCACTTCATGTATATTTGTGAATCATCAGCGGTCACTTCAGCAATCACGCGACGATTTGCCTCATTGGCTTCTGGAGAATCCGATAAATCAATTCGCTTGTCATAACTATAGCCAATAGCGTTTAATCTAGTATTTTCAATACCAAATGTCTCTTCTAATACCTTAGTGACATTGTCTGCTCTGGCTTGAGATAATTTTAGGTTATGATTGTAAGTACCAGTCTTACTGCAATGGCCTTCTATGGTGACATTGGAATTAGGATACAGTTTCATCAATTGAGCAATCTGTTCAATCTGTTGATAAAAACGTGGATTAATGTGATCAGAGTCATTTTCGAAAAGAATATGTAATTCTTGTCGTTCATTTATGGTGCTGACCGTTGCGCAGCCATAATTATCGATCCCTGTCCCTATAACGGTGTCTAAACAACGTTCACGGGCCATGATAACGCCATCATTATCGTTATCGTTGAGATCAAACTCCTGCTGTGTAGTTGAGTCCATGGTGACAATATCACGCATTGAACAACCTGATATTAAGGAGAAACTAATCAATAAGATTAAATATTTCATTATCTAACGCCTCCTTCATAATCTCGTTCACCCTGCCAAATATCTGGACGAGTTACTCGTAATGAATTAAGCAGTTGTCCTGTAGCATTAAGCAGTCGGTACTTTGCTATCGTTTCATCAAACTCTGTTTGTAAGTAATCCTTTCGAGCCTGAAATAATTCGTTTTCAGTATCCAATAAATCAAGCAAACTACGTTGGCCTAAATTGAACTGTTGAGAATAAGCAACTTGAGTGTCTTTTGATGCAATGACGTGGTCGCGAATAAACTGTTTTTGTGGTGCTAACATTTCATAGGCATTCCAAGATAAATGGACCCCTTCAACGACTTGTCTATGTGCTCGTTGGCGAATTTCTTTTGCTTCGTTTATCTTATATGCAGCTTCTTTCTCGCGAGACAGATCTTTACCGCCTGCAAACAGGTTGTATTTGACCCGAACCATACCGACTAAATCATTACTATAGCCATTCACGTGAGGATCAAGCGTTGAACCTGTGCCATATCCGTCTTCACCGTTCACGTCATTATTCCAATTACCATTTAGTTCTAAAGTAAATTTAGGGTAATAGTTTGATTGTGCAGAGTTTCTTTCCTTATCTGCAGCAAGAATATCACTACTAGCAGATTTTAAGATTGGATGGTTTTCTTGAGCGGTCAATACACTTTCAGCCACATTGTCAGGCATCATATCCATATCAGGAACTGGAACCGTGAGGTTGTCAGGGGTATTTTCCACTATACGAATGAACTGAGCTTTAGCATCATACAGGTTATTTTTTGCCGCTATCACGTTGGCATTTGCTCGTGCTAAACGGCCTGCAATTTGTGATAAGTCAGCAATTGAACCTAAACCTGATTCTGTTCTTTGTTTAATCTGATCGTATATTTCTTGATGACTTCTGAGATTTTTTTCAGAAAGTATCAATAATTGTTCCGCTTGAATATAATTTAAATAAACTTTACTCACTTCTAAGGCAATATCTTCTGCTGCGGCAAATAATGCCCATTGATCAGCACTGGCTTCAAACGAGTAACGATCGACTTCGCTACTGGTATAGAAACCATCAAATAACATTTGTTTAATACTGAACCCTGCTTCGCCGCGTTCCAGTTCCATAACGCCTTCATCTAAGTTGTCGTTACCTGCCTGTCTTTTTCGTCGAGTTGAGGGACTATCAGTTTGTTCCCAGCCGTAGCCACCAGTTAAATCTACTGTTGGCATGTAACCAGCAATAGCCTGATTAACTTGTTCTTCACGCGCTTTGAATCGATTAAAGGCGATACGTAGCTCAGGATTGGTATCCAAAGTATGGGCTACGGCTTGCTCTAATGACTGCGCGTGTGCAGCTGGAACTGCAAAAAAAGCAGTGATTGCCAGTGTGATGATACTTAATTTACGACACTGGGTTACGTTCAATTTCATATAAAAAACCCTCCCGGTTTTTTTAGTTCTCTCTTAATGCTGTCTCTTTAGCCCTTAAAATAGGGTTTAAAATATACTCGAGGATAGTTCTTTTTCCGGTAATGACGTCAACTGAGGTGAGCATGCCCGGAATAATTGGCATCTTTGTGCCATCTTTTTTGATTAAATTTGATTCTGCCGTTCTTACTCTAATGGTGTAAAAACTATTACCTTCTTCGTCTTGACTGGTATCGGCACTGATATGCTCTACTGTGCCTTTTAAGCCACCGTACCGCGTAAAGTCATAAGCGGTTACTTTAACTATAGCGGGTAAACCTGGATGTAGAAATGCGATATCTTGCGGTGTAATTTTAGTTTCAATCAGTAATTTATCTTCTGAAGGAACAATTTCAATAATTTCTTCACCAGGCTGGACCACACCACCTAATGTATTCATATGCAGAGTTTTAATCGTACCGTTTACTGGTGAGGTTATTATCGATTTACTAATTTTATCGAATGCACCGATTTGAGCTTGGTTCATGCGTGATAATTTAGTTTGCATCTCGTTCAGCTGAGCACGTAAATCTGCTGCATAGACAAATACGGCTTCACGACGTTTGAGGATCGCTTCATCCATGGTCGCTTTTAATTTAGGACGTAGTAATCGTAAGGTTTTCAGCTCGCCTTGAATGTCGTTTACCGTACGTTCTAATTTTAATAGTTCGACTTCAGGCACAATGCCTTTTTGTGCTAATGGCTTAGTCAATTCGAGTTCACGTGAAATCAGTTGGTAGCTTCTGGTTAATGTGGTTATTTTTGAAGAAAGCTCTTCTGTTTCTTGTTGTCGCTGTTGTATTTGGCGTACTAATATTTCTAATTGGTTACTGAGGTTGTCTAAACGACCGGAGTATTCCGCTTGCTGACTCTTGACTAAATCAGGCTCACCTTCGATGATTTCATCAGGAAACACCAAAGGTTGTTTGGTTACTTTTACTTGTTCACGCCAGTTTGAAGACATATCTGAAATGACGATACTGTTTAACTCAGAACGCAAGCGGATGACATTAGTTTGCAGGCTATAGACTTCTTGCTCTTGTTGAGCAAAATCAGAGCGAAAACGAATATCATCAATTTTAACTAAAGGCTGGCCTTTAGTGACAATCATGCCTTCTTGCACATAAATTTCTTGCAGTACACCACCATCTAAACTATCAATTAGTTGTACTTGAGAAGAGGGGATGACTTTACCCATGCCAGAGGTGACCTGATCAAGTTCAGAGAAATATGCCCAGATGAAAAAACAGATCGTCATCGTAGCCAGAGACCATATAATTAACCTATGGCCACTAGGCGCATCGGTCATCATGGCGCCATAAACATCATCTACCATTTCCAAATCATGACTTGAGAGCTTATTCGACATTAAGTGCGCCCTCCAGCCAGCAAGCCATTGTTTAGCTTTTCTAAAATACTGTCTTTAAGACCATCAGCAATAACATGACCTTTATCTAATACGATTATGCGGTCAACTAAGCGTAATAGGTGCATTTTATGAGTTATCAATATCAATGTGCGATCTTTACTTACATGCTCCATAGAGCGAATAAATTGCTTTTCAGCTCGTGCATCTAAACTTGCAGTGGGCTCATCCATTAGCAATATTGGAGGGTCATTCAGCGTTGCTCTGGCTAGTGCGACCGTTTGGCGCTGCCCACGACTTAATGCCAAACCACCTTCGCCGACTTGTTGATCCAAGCCTTCAGCTTCAAGGTTGGTAAACAAACTGACACCGGAAAGTTGTACCGCTCTGATCAGCTGATGCTCTGTTACCTGACGAGTGCCAAAAAGAATATTATCTTTGATGGAACCATGAAATAGAGTCACATCCTGTGGCAAATAGCCAAAGTTTTTACGTAAATCACTCGGGTGTATTTGTCCCGTGTCTAAACCATCATAGCGAAGACTACCTTGTGTGGGTTTGTATAAACTCACTAACAGTTTGGCTAAAGTACTTTTACCTGAACCATTTCTGCCAATAATGGCGACTCGTTCACCTGGTTTAATATGTATCGATAATGGGTGCAGAACTGGTTTTTCAGCTTCAGGGAAACTAAAGGCAACGTTATCTGCATCTATTTTACCGTGTAGACGTTGTTTACTGACTAAGTGACCTTTGTTCTCAAATTCTTCTTCTTGATTCATGACTTCATCAAGTTGGCGAAGTGAGCTGGCAGTTTGGTTTCCGCGAGTAATAAGGCCTGCAAGTTGTGCCATCGGTGATATCGCACGGCTTGACAGCATTACGGCTGCAATAATCCCACCCATTGAAATTTCATTTTCTGCCACGCGATAAACGCCTAAAATCACCACGCATACCACAGTGAGTTGCACGACAAAGTTAGCTACATTACTGACGGCATTTGAGAGTTTTTTCGACTTGAGTTGCCAGTTCGCTGTATGGCCAATCATTTGTTGCCAGCTCTTTTGTACTAGCCCTTCAGCGCCATTGGCTTTAATTGACTCTAGTGCGGTAAGGCTTTCAATGAGATGGCCATGTTTAAGGCTAGAAAAACGATTGCTTTCTTCTATGGCGGCTTTTAAGCGTGGTTGGATATAAAGCGTAAATCCGATAATGATGATGCCAGCAATAATAGGAATAATCGCTAAGTCACCCGCGACAATATAGATAATTGTGACGAATAAGAGCGCAAAAGGGAGGTCGACTAGTGTTGTGATCGTCGCGGAGGTCAGTATTTCACGAATGCTATCAAATTCACTTAATTGCCGCGCCATGCCGCCAACACTTGGAGACCTTTTTGATAATGGAATTCCAATGGCTTTAGCAAAGAGTTTAGAGGAGACTATGATATCAACTTTTTTACCGGCGACATCGATTAGATAGCTTCTTAATTGACGCAGAACTAAATCAAACAAATATGCGATACCTGCACCAATAGCGAGTACCCAAAGTGATTCGAACGCTAAGTTAGGTACCACTTTATCGTATACATTCATGATAAATAGCGGTGAAACCAGTGCAAATAAATTGACTAATACAGAGGCGATTAATGCATCGCGATAAATAGGTGCTGAATCTTTAATACTTTGCAGTAACCAATGGGTTGTATTGTCATGGATATGCACATCAAAACTATTATCACCGCGAAACTCTTGCTTCACTAAAAACAGGTAGCCAACATAGAGTGTTTCTAATTCTTCTATTGTTAACGATTCTTGCCCACCTGTTTCAGGTAACTGGATAACCGCTTTATCGGCATCAATATCAATACTGCGTAAAATACAGGCTTTTTTATCTTTTAATAACAAAATGCATGGCATCAAGATATTAGAAATTTGATTGAGGTCTTTACGGGTTAATTTTGCCGACAAACCGCCTCGAGCGGCAGCTTGTGGCAGCAACTCCGGTGTGATGACGGAACTGCTCAAAGGTAAGCCTGCCGCAAGTGAATCACTTGAGCACGGCGAACCAAAATGTTCTGTCATTAAGACTAAGCAATCAAGTAAGGGATCAACAGTGGTCCGTTGAGACGCTGAAATCGTCCACTGTTCTTGATTGTTTGATGCAGTTGCTGGCACCTAATATAGATCCTTCATATTTATAATTATTAACAATCTCTTTGGTTGACGCTTACATATTACTACGTAGCGTCAACAAAGTGTTGTATTTAAGGAATAATATTACCATCTGGATTATTATCTAAAGGATCAATAATAGTATTTGGAGCCGGGGCTTCATTTGTGGTATCGACAATTAAAGCGCCATCATTAATTAATCCGTTAATAATGACCCCATCTTCATTGCTGCTATATATTGATGATAGTTCGATTCCATCGAGAATAATTTGTTGTTCAAAGACATCATCACCATTTGCATCAATACTAATAGTGGTAGATCCATTAGCTTCAGTAATGTTTAGCAAATCTTCTAAAGATGAGTACTCTTCGTTCACGAGTATGTCACTTAAATCAAGCTTATCTTCGCTTACGTTGAAGTCGGTAATATGGTCAGCACCAAATTCACCTTGTTGCCAGACGAAGGTGTCATTGCCACTATCGCCACGCATGATGTCATCACCTAGACCTCCTATTAGGGTGTCATTGCCTTCACCGCCTCTAAGTCCATCATTATGGCTGCCACCATCGATATTATCGTCTCCTGTATGACCATAAAGAATATCGGAGCCTGATTGACCGAATATAGAATCATTGCCACTACCTCCATTGACCGCATCTACTTGTGCTGAAGTAACGTCCTCTGTAAGTAATAATCCATTAGTATCTATTATGCTATCGGCGCCCGAAAGTGTGCCTGTCATGATGTGATGAGTATCAATTTCTTCGGAAGTTAACTCAAGTTCATCATCTGATTGATAATTAGTTGATCCTGTTGCACCCGCATAAATAGTGTCATTTCCTTTACCTGTTTCGATATGGTCATGACCCTCACTACTGCTTATAATTTGCTTATTATTCTGATTAAAGCTAGTAAGGTTGCTGCCATTATCTGTAATCAAATTACCATCAGAGTTAGTTATTTGTCCGAATAAGCCTCCACCGAAACTAACATTGAGCTGTTTCTGAGTGCCATTTTCTCCATCTAATACAATAATTTCATCGGCTAAGTTTGAGCCTTCTACGTTGAGATTATCAGACGTGGAAGTAGGAACTCCTTGTACATTAACCAAGCTAACGTCTATGGAAAGTGTTGCACTTGATTCATCGCCGTCGGAATCTCTAATTGTATAAGTGAAAGTTTCTACGGCATTGTCAGGGATAAGGTTATTATCCATGGTGACATCGTAACGATAGCTACCATCGGTATTGATAACCAAGTTACCGTATGTGCCTGTGATCACAGCACCTATATTTCCAACGATGCTCGTATCACTTTGATCCCCAGTCTCCACACCAACCACAACCGTATCAACATCTGCTCCTGTAATATCATTATCAATGACATTACCTTCGATATACGGTAACTCGTATCCATTACCTGCAACCATTCTTATAACTAAATCGTAGCTTGTTGCGGCATTTTCTTCAGTATAAATGGAAGTTACCACATCACCATTTTCATCTATAAAACCAATAACTTGAATGGTGTAAAGCTCGCCTTCATAGTTAAACGTTACATTGGTTTGTTCGATAGTTACAATATCATCAGGATTTGGTCCGTTATTTGGCGTTTCATTGTGAGCTAAATTCAGGGTTAATGTTACAGGTGTGACAACACCAAAGGCGTCTATGACATTAAATACCACATCCATCGAGGCCCCTGTTATGGAGCTTCCTGAGTATATGGGATAGTTATAATGAGTAAAGGTTCCTAAAACAATATCCTGATTAAGAGCAAGTTCACCGTTTAAAGCTGTGTCATTATCAATGAAGCCATATCCAGATTTCAGACCTGCAGTTACAGGATTACCCCAACGTATTTGATCGAATTCACTATCGTTATCTTCTCCGCCATTACCGATATCACCGTCATAACGGACAATATTAGCGCCACCAATTGTCGAGAGCCAAGTTGCTTGCACACCACCTATAATAGCGAATGAATCTTCAAGTACCTCAATGGTGACGTTATCATTTGTTGCTTTTGAAAAGTCATCATTAATTCCGGCAGATAATGTTGCTGAGGCACTATCACCATCTATATCGTAAGCAGTTATTTGGAAATTATCAGATAGTGACTCACTATTTGATCCAGTATGATTTTGTGCGCTATTTATGGAGTAATTATAATCAAGTAAACCATCGTTATAACCAGTAATCGTTAACGTTCCATACTCCCCTGCAATCACAATTGGGTTAGCTGCAGAAGCTACGAGCAATGAAGCGAGTGTTAATGTGGTCGTATTAAGCCCATTTCGAATTTCAAGACGGTCTAAGCCATCATTAACTTCTATATTTGTTGAACCACTTGCTAATGTTTGCCCGTTATTTACAAAGCCAGTACCATCAGCTAAGGCAGATTCATCGACTAGAAGCACATCGGGGGTATTGATGATGACGTCTTCATCAAGTCCAATAACATTGATAGTGACAGTAGCGGTATCTATTGCTCCATATTCATCGGTAATCGTATAAGTGAAACTGTCAGTTGTGACTTCACCTGCAGATAAATTACGGAATGCATTATTGGCATTATAGCTATAGGTACCATCGCTATTAATTGTCAATAACGCGCCACTTGGGAGAGTTATTACTTCTCCATCAACTAAATTGTCGCCATTGACATGGCTTATTGTGAACGTATGACCTTGAGCATCAATATCATTTGCTAATAAGCCTTCAGAGATTTCTGTGATGCTTAATGTTGCGTTTTCATTGACAACATAAGCATCTACCAGTGCAGGTCCTGTGACAGTGACAGAGTCTAAGTAGTAGTCTGAGGAGTCAGTGAGCTGTGGCCCTCCATTTGCTTCACTAATAGTTGGTGCAGCTTCAAATACCAGCTGGTCAAATACAAGGCTGCCAGTATTAATTGTAAATGTGCCGGTTGTGCCACTAGTTGTTGAAAAGGTTTCGGTTGCGACCAATTGACCATTGTAATAAGCGTACCAAGTACCTTGCTCACCACTATTTTCATCAGCAAACATTCTAGAAACACTAAAGGTTGCTTCATTGACTAGACCATTGAAATCAATAACAATTGCTTCTGAAGTACCAGTTGCAGAATCATATTCAATTTGATTCTCTACTTGATCTGTAGACCTTGGTGAGCCCCCGACACCTAATTGATTGGTTCCATCGTTATAAGTAAGTGTTCCAGTGCTGCCGTCAGCATTTCTGGCGCTAATCACAAAATCAGCTTCGCCATTTGAGTTTACCGAGCTAACCCAACCGTTGGATGAGTCTGCAGTGGTAGAAAAAGTGGTCCCTACAGCATCATCGACAGCATCAACAGTGTTTATGGTAGCAGTATCAGAAACAAGTGTTGATTCATTACCTGCTGCATCAGTTTGAGAAATACTAACGGTGATAGTTTGCCCTTCAGCAGGTACATCTTCACTCCACGTTATTACGCCATTATTATATGAAAAATCGATTCCAGGAGGTGTGCCGTCAAGGTTAACTAATTGACCATTTTCAAGCTGAAGCTCGAACGTAATTGTAGAACCGTTAATCAAGGTTGTGATGCTGACATACCCGCCAGCAACTAAATCAGCATCATCAACATTTGCTTGAACTTGAATGCCTGATCCATTTGCGTTTATTTCATTTTGATTAAGCCATGTATCACCAGGTAATCCGTCATCTGTAATTAAAATAGTAGGAGTATTAGGCGCATTGGTATCCACGGCGGTGTTATCACTGTTACCGCTACCGAGGTTATCGGCTACATCGGTGTAACTGTCATCGGCGACCGACACAGTAACATCACCTTCAACGCCATCATTAATGGCTAAATCGGCGGTCCATAACGTTGGATCTGTCGGGTCTTGCACCAGGTTACTGATACTGCCGTTAGTGACCGCGACATCAGTGGCGTCAAAGCCTTTGGGGGTTTCAGAGAACTGGAAGCTGACGGTGCATCATCATTGATGGTGACGGTCATGGTCGGTGCATTGGTATCCACGGCGGTGTTATCACTGTTACCGCTACCGAGGTTATCAGCTACATCGGTGTAACTGTCATCGGCGACCGACACAGTAACATCACCTTCAACGCCATCATTAATGGCTAAATCGGCGGTCCATAACGTTGGATCTGTCGGGTCTTGCACCAGGTTACTGATACTGCCGTTGGTGACCGCGACATCAGTGGCGTCAAAGCCTTTGGGGGTTTCAGAGAACTGGAAGCTGACGGTGCCATCATCATTGATGGTGACGGTCATGGTCGGTGCATTGGTATCCACGGCGGTGTTATCACTGTTACCGCTACCGAGGTTATCGGCTACATCGGTGTAACTGTCATCGGCGACCGACACAGTAACATCCCTTCAACGCCATCATTAATGGCTAAATCGGCGGTCCATAACGTTGGATCTGTCGGGTCTTGCACCAGGTTACTGATACTGCCGTTGGTGACCGCGACATCAGTGGCGTCAAAGCCTTTGGGGGTTTCAGAGAACTGGAAGCTGACGGTGCCATCATCATTGATGGTGACGGTCATGGTCGGTGCATTGGTATCTACGGCGGTGTTATCACTGTTACCGCTACCGAGGTTATCGGCTACATCGGTGTAACTGTCATCGGCGACCGACACAGTAACATCACCTTCAACGCCATCATTAATGGCTAAATCGGCGGTCCATAACGTTGGATCTGTCGGGTCTTGCACCAGGTTACTGATACTGCCGTTGGTGACCGCGACATCAGTGGCGTCAAAGCCTTTGGGGGTTTCAGAGAACTGGAAGCTGACGGTGCCATCATCATTGATGGTGACGGTCATGGTCGGTGCATTGGTATCCACGGCGGTGTTATCACTGTTACCGCTACCGAGGTTATCGGCTACATCGGTGTAACTGTCATCGGCGACCGACACAGTAACATCACCTTCAACGCCATCATTAATGGCTAAATCGGCGGTCCATAACGTTGGATCTGTCGGGTCTTGCACCAGGTTACTGATACTGCCGTTGGTGACCGCGACATCAGTGGCGTCAAAGCCTTTGGGGGTTTCAGAGAACTGGAAGCTGACGGTGCCATCATCATTGATGGTGACGGTCATGGTCGGTGCATTGGTATCCACGGCGGTGTTATCACTGTTACCGCTACCGAGGTTATCGGCTACATCGGTGTAACTGTCATCGGCGACCGACACAGTAACATCCCCTTCAACGCCATCATTAATGGCTAAATCGGCGGTCCATAACGTTGGATCTGTCGGGTCTTGCACCAGGTTACTGATACTGCCGTTAGTGACCGCGACATCAGTGGCGTCAAAGCCTTTGGGGGTTTCAGAGAACTGGAAGCTGACGGTTCCATCATCATTGATGGTGACGGTCATGGTCGGTGCATTGGTATCTACGGCGGTGTTATCACTGTTACCGCTACCGAGGTTATCGGCTACATCGGTGTAACTGTCATCGGCGACCGACACAGTAACATCCCCTTCAACGCCATCATTAATGGCTAAATCGGCGGTCCATAACGTTGGATCTGTCGGGTCTTGCACCAGGTTACTGATACTGCCGTTGGTGACCGCGACATCAGTGGCGTCAAAGCCTTTGGGGGTTTCAGAGAACTGGAAGCTGACGGTGCCATCATCATTGATGGTGACGGTCATGGTCGGTGCATTGGTATCCACGGCGGTGTTATCACTGTTACCGCTACCGAGGTTATCGGCTACATCGGTGTAACTGTCATCGGCGACCGACACAGTAACATCCCCTTCAACGCCATCATTAATGGCTAAATCGGCGGTCCATAACGTTGGATCTGTCGGGTCTTGCACCAGGTTACTGATACTGCCGTTAGTGACCGCGACATCAGTGGCGTCAAAGCCTTTGGGGGTTTCAGAGAACTGGAAGCTGACGGTGCCATCATCATTGATGGTGACGGTCATGGTCGGTGCATTGGTATCCACGGCGGTGTTATCACTGTTACCGCTACCGAGGTTATCGGCTACATCGGTGTAACTGTCATCGGCGACCGACACAGTAACATCCCCTTCAACGCCATCATTAATGGCTAAATCGGCGGTCCATAACGTTGGATCTGTCGGGTCTTGCACCAGGTTACTGATACTGCCGTTGGTGACCGCGACATCAGTGGCGTCAAAGCCTTTGGGGGTTTCAGAGAACTGGAAGCTGACGGTGCCATCATCATTGATGGTGACGGTCATGGTCGGTGCATTGGTATCCACGGCGGTGTTATCACTGTTACCGCTACCGAGGTTATCGGCTACATCGGTGTAACTGTCATCGGCGACCGACACAGTAACATCACCTTCAACGCCATCATTAATGGCTAAATCGGCGGTCCATAACGTTGGATCTGTCGGGTCTTGCACCAGGTTACTGATACTGCCGTTGGTGACCGCGACATCAGTGGCGTCAAAGCCTTTGGGGGTTTCAGAGAACTGGAAGCTGACGGTGCCATCATCATTGATGGTGACGGTCATGGTCGGTGCATTGGTATCCACGGCGGTGTTATCACTGTTACCGCTACCGAGGTTATCGGCTACATCGGTGTAACTGTCATCGGCGACCGACACAGTAACATCACCTTCAACGCCATCATTAATGGCTAAATCGGCGGTCCATAACGTTGGATCTGTCGGGTCTTGCACCAGGTTACTGATACTGCCGTTGGTGACCGCGACATCAGTGGCGTCAAAGCCTTTGGGGGTTTCAGAGAACTGGAAGCTGACGGTGCCATCATCATTGATGGTGACGGTCATGGTCGGTGCATTGGTATCCACGGCGGTGTTATCACTGTTACCGCTACCGAGGTTATCGGCTACATCGGTGTAACTGTCATCGGCGACCGACACAGTAACATCCCCTTCAACGCCATCATTAATGGCTAAATCGGCGGTCCATAACGTTGGATCTGTCGGGTCTTGCACCAGGTTACTGATACTGCCGTTGGTGACCGCGACATCAGTGGCGTCAAAGCCTTTGGGGGTTTCAGAGAACTGGAAGCTGACGGTGCCATCATCATTGATGGTGACGGTCATGGTCGGTGCATTGGTATCCACGGCGGTGTTATCACTGTTACCGCTACCGAGGTTATCGGCTACATCGGTGTAACTGTCATCGGCGACCGACACAGTAACATCCCCTTCAACGCCATCATTAATGGCTAAATCGGCGGTCCATAACGTTGGATCTGTCGGGTCTTGCACCAGGTTACTGATACTGCCGTTGGTGACCGCGACATCAGTGGCGTCAAAGCCTTTGGGGGTTTCAGAGAACTGGAAGCTGACGGTGCCATCATCATTGATGGTGACGGTCATGGTCGGTGCATTGGTATCCACGGCGGTGTTATCACTGTTACCGCTACCGAGGTTATCGGCTACATCGGTGTAACTGTCATCGGCGACCGACACAGTAACATCCCCTTCAACGCCATCATTAATGGCTAAATCGGCGGTCCATAACGTTGGATCTGTCGGGTCTTGCACCAGGTTACTGATACTGCCGTTGTGACCGCGACATCAGTGGCGTCAAAGCCTTTGGGGGTTTCAGAGAACTGGAAGCTGACGGTGCCATCATCATTGATGGTGACGGTCATGGTCGGTGCATTGGTATCCACGGCGGTGTTATCACTGTTACCGCTACCGAGGTTATCGGCTACATCGGTGTAACTGTCATCGGCGACCGACACAGTAACATCCCCTTCAACGCCATCATTAATGGCTAAATCGGCGGTCCATAACGTTGGATCTGTCGGGTCTTGCACCAGGTTACTGATACTGCCGTTAGTGACCGCGACATCAGTGGCGTCAAAGCCTTTGGGGGTTTCAGAGAACTGGAAGCTGACGGTGCCATCATCATTGATGGTGACGGTCATGGTCGGTGCATTGGTATCCACGGCGGTGTTATCACTGTTACCGCTACCGAGGTTATCGGCTACATCGGTGTAACTGTCATCGGCGACCGACACAGTAACATCCCCTTCAACGCCATCATTAATGGCTAAATCGGCGGTCCATAACGTTGGATCTGTCGGGTCTTGCACCAGGTTACTGATACTGCCGTTGGTGACCGCGACATCAGTGGCGTCAAAGCCTTTGGGGGTTTCAGAGAACTGGAAGCTGACGGTGCCATCATCATTGATGGTGACGGTCATGGTCGGTGCATTGGTATCCACGGCGGTGTTATCACTGTTACCGCTACCGAGGTTATCGGCTACATCGGTGTAACTGTCATCGGCGACCGACACAGTAACATCCCCTTCAACGCCATCATTAATGGCTAAATCGGCGGTCCATAACGTTGGATCTGTCGGGTCTTGCACCAGGTTACTGATACTGCCGTTAGTGACCGCGACATCAGTGGCGTCAAAGCCTTTGGGGGTTTCAGAGAACTGGAAGCTGACGGTGCCATCATCATTGATGGTGACGGTCATGGTCGGTGCATTGGTATCCACGGCGGTGTTATCACTGTTACCGCTACCGAGGTTATCGGCTACATCGGTGTAACTGTCATCGGCGACCGACACAGTAACATCACCTTCAACGCCATCATTAATGGCTAAATCGGCGGTCCATAACGTTGGATCTGTCGGGTCTTGCACCAGGTTACTGATACTGCCGTTGGTGACCGCGACATCAGTGGCGTCAAAGCCTTTGGGGGTTTCAGAGAACTGGAAGCTGACGGTGCCATCATCATTGATGGTGACGGTCATGGTCGGTGCATTGGTATCCACGGCGGTGTTATCACTGTTACCGCTACCGAGGTTATCGGCTACATCGGTGTAACTGTCATCGGCGACCGACACAGTAACATCCCCTTCAACGCCATCATTAATGGCTAAATCGGCGGTCCATAACGTTGGATCTGTCGGGTCTTGCACCAGGTTACTGATACTGCCGTTGGTGACCGCGACATCAGTGGCGTCAAAGCCTTTGGGGGTTTCAGAGAACTGGAAGCTGACGGTGCCATCATCATTGATGGTGACGGTCATGGTCGGTGCATTGGTATCCACGGCGGTGTTATCACTGTTACCGCTACCGAGGTTATCGGCTACATCGGTGTAACTGTCATCGGCGACCGACACAGTAACATCACCTTCAACGCCATCATTAATGGCTAAATCGGCGGTCCATAACGTTGGATCTGTCGGGTCTTGCACCAGGTTACTGATACTGCCGTTGGTGACCGCGACATCAGTGGCGTCAAAGCCTTTGGGGGTTTCAGAGAACTGGAAGCTGACGGTGCCATCATCATTGATGGTGACGGTCATGGTCGGTGCATTGGTATCCACGGCGGTGTTATCACTGTTACCGCTACCGAGGTTATCGGCTACATCGGTGTAACTGTCATCGGCGACCGACACAGTAACATCCCCTTCAACGCCATCATTAATGGCTAAATCGGCGGTCCATAACGTTGGATCTGTCGGGTCTTGCACCAGGTTACTGATACTGCCGTTGGTGACCGCGACATCAGTGGCGTCAAAGCCTTTGGGGGTTTCAGAGAACTGGAAGCTGACGGTGCCATCATCATTGATGGTGACGGTCATGGTCGGTGCATTGGTATCCACGGCGGTGTTATCACTGTTACCGCTACCGAGGTTATCGGCTACATCGGTGTAACTGTCATCGGCGACCGACACAGTAACATCACCTTCAACGCCATCATTAATGGCTAAATCGGCGGTCCATAACGTTGGATCTGTCGGGTCTTGCACCAGGTTACTGATACTGCCGTTGGTGACCGCGACATCAGTGGCGTCAAAGCCTTTGGGGGTTTCAGAGAACTGGAAGCTGACGGTGCCATCATCATTGATGGTGACGGTCATGGTCGGTGCATTGGTATCCACGGCGGTGTTATCACTGTTACCGCTACCGAGGTTATCGGCTACATCGGTGTAACTGTCATCGGCGACCGACACAGTAACATCCCCTTCAACGCCATCATTAATGGCTAAATCGGCGGTCCATAACGTTGGATCTGTCGGGTCTTGCACCAGGTTACTGATACTGCCGTTGGTGACCGCGACATCAGTGGCGTCAAAGCCTTTGGGGGTTTCAGAGAACTGGAAGCTGACGGTGCCATCATCATTGATGGTGACGGTCATGGTCGGTGCATTGGTATCCACGGCGGTGTTATCACTGTTACCGCTACCGAGGTTATCGGCTACATCGGTGTAACTGTCATCGGCGACCGACACAGTAACATCACCTTCAACGCCATCATTAATGGCTAAATCGGCGGTCCATAACGTTGGATCTGTCGGGTCTTGCACCAGGTTACTGATACTGCCGTTGTGACCGCGACATCAGTGGCGTCAAAGCCTTTGGGGGTTTCAGAGAACTGGAAGCTGACGGTGCCATCATCATTGATGGTGACGGTCATGGTCGGTGCATTGGTATCCACGGCGGTGTTATCACTGTTACCGCTACCGAGGTTATCGGCTACATCGGTGTAACTGTCATCGGCGACCGACACAGTAACATCACCTTCAACGCCATCATTAATGGCTAAATCGGCGGTCCATAACGTTGGATCTGTCGGGTCTTGCACCAGGTTACTGATACTGCCGTTGGTGACCGCGACATCAGTGGCGTCAAAGCCTTTGGGGGTTTCAGAGAACTGGAAGCTGACGGTGCCATCATCATTGATGGTGACGGTCATGGTCGGTGCATTGGTATCCACGGCGGTGTTATCACTGTTACCGCTACCGAGGTTATCGGCTACATCGGTGTAACTGTCATCGGCGACCGACACAGTAACATCACCTTCAACGCCATCATTAATGGCTAAATCGGCGGTCCATAACGTTGGATCTGTCGGGTCTTGCACCAGGTTACTGATACTGCCGTTGGTGACCGCGACATCAGTGGCGTCAAAGCCTTTGGGGGTTTCAGAGAACTGGAAGCTGACGGTGCCATCATCATTGATGGTGACGGTCATGGTCGGTGCATTGGTATCCACGGCGGTGTTATCACTGTTACCGCTACCGAGGTTATCGGCTACATCGGTGTAACTGTCATCGGCGACCGACACAGTAACATCACCTTCAACGCCATCATTAATGGCTAAATCGGCGGTCCATAACGTTGGATCTGTCGGGTCTTGCACCAGGTTACTGATACTGCCGTTGGTGACCGCGACATCAGTGGCGTCAAAGCCTTTGGGGGTTTCAGAGAACTGGAAGCTGACGGTGCCATCATCATTGATGGTGACGGTCATGGTCGGTGCATTGGTATCCACGGCGGTGTTATCACTGTTACCGCTACCGAGGTTATCGGCTACATCGGTGTAACTGTCATCGGCGACCGACACAGTAACATCCCCTTCAACGCCATCATTAATGGCTAAATCGGCGGTCCATAACGTTGGATCTGTCGGGTCTTGCACCAGGTTACTGATACTGCCGTTAGTGACCGCGACATCAGTGGCGTCAAAGCCTTTGGGGGTTTCAGAGAACTGGAAGCTGACGGTGCCATCATCATTGATGGTGACGGTCATGGTCGGTGCATTGGTATCCACGGCGGTGTTATCACTGTTACCGCTACCGAGGTTATCGGCTACATCGGTGTAACTGTCATCGGCGACCGACACAGTAACATCACCTTCAACGCCATCATTAATGGCTAAATCGGCGGTCCATAACGTTGGATCTGTCGGGTCTTGCACCAGGTTACTGATACTGCCGTTGGTGACCGCGACATCAGTGGCGTCAAAGCCTTTGGGGGTTTCAGAGAACTGGAAGCTGACGGTGCCATCATCATTGATGGTGACGGTCATGGTCGGTGCATTGGTATCCACGGCGGTGTTATCACTGTTACCGCTACCGAGGTTATCGGCTACATCGGTGTAACTGTCATCGGCGACCGACACAGTAACATCCCCTTCAACGCCATCATTAATGGCTAAATCGGCGGTCCATAACGTTGGATCTGTCGGGTCTTGCACCAGGTTACTGATACTGCCGTTGGTGACCGCGACATCAGTGGCGTCAAAGCCTTTGGGGGTTTCAGAGAACTGGAAGCTGACGGTGCCATCATCATTGATGGTGACGGTCATGGTCGGTGCATTGGTATCCACGGCGGTGTTATCACTGTTACCGCTACCGAGGTTATCGGCTACATCGGTGTAACTGTCATCGGCGACCGACACAGTAACATCACCTTCAACGCCATCATTAATGGCTAAATCGGCGGTCCATAACGTTGGATCTGTCGGGTCTTGCACCAGGTTACTGATACTGCCGTTGGTGACCGCGACATCAGTGGCGTCAAAGCCTTTGGGGGTTTCAGAGAACTGGAAGCTGACGGTGCCATCATCATTGATGGTGACGGTCATGGTCGGTGCATTGGTATCCACGGCGGTGTTATCACTGTTACCGCTACCGAGGTTATCGGCTACATCGGTGTAACTGTCATCGGCGACCGACACAGTAACATCCCTTCAACGCCATCATTAATGGCTAAATCGGCGGTCCATAACGTTGGATCTGTCGGGTCTTGCACCAGGTTACTGATACTGCCGTTAGTGACCGCGACATCAGTGGCGTCAAAGCCTTTGGGGGTTTCAGAGAACTGGAAGCTGACGGTGCCATCATCATTGATGGTGACGGTCATGGTCGGTGCATTGGTATCCACGGCGGTGTTATCACTGTTACCGCTACCGAGGTTATCGGCTACATCGGTGTAACTGTCATCGGCGACCGACACAGTAACATCACCTTCAACGCCATCATTAATGGCTAAATCGGCGGTCCATAACGTTGGATCTGTCGGGTCTTGCACCAGGTTACTGATACTGCCGTTAGTGACCGCGACATCAGTGGCGTCAAAGCCTTTGGGGGTTTCAGAGAACTGGAAGCTGACGGTGCCATCATCATTGATGGTGACGGTCATGGTCGGTGCATTGGTATCCACGGCGGTGTTATCACTGTTACCGCTACCGAGGTTATCGGCTACATCGGTGTAACTGTCATCGGCGACCGACACAGTAACATCCCCTTCAACGCCATCATTAATGGCTAAATCGGCGGTCCATAACGTTGGATCTGTCGGGTCTTGCACCAGGTTACTGATACTGCCGTTGGTGACCGCGACATCAGTGGCGTCAAAGCCTTTGGGGGTTTCAGAGAACTGGAAGCTGACGGTGCCATCATCATTGATGGTGACGGTCATGGTCGGTGCATTGGTATCCACGGCGGTGTTATCACTGTTACCGCTACCGAGGTTATCGGCTACATCGGTGTAACTGTCATCGGCGACCGACACAGTAACATCACCTTCAACGCCATCATTAATGGCTAAATCGGCGGTCCATAACGTTGGATCTGTCGGGTCTTGCACCAGGTTACTGATACTGCCGTTGGTGACCGCGACATCAGTGGCGTCAAAGCCTTTGGGGGTTTCAGAGAACTGGAAGCTGACGGTGCCATCATCATTGATGGTGACGGTCATGGTCGGTGCATTGGTATCCACGGCGGTGTTATCACTGTTACCGCTACCGAGGTTATCGGCTACATCGGTGTAACTGTCATCGGCGACCGACACAGTAACATCCCCTTCAACGCCATCATTAATGGCTAAATCGGCGGTCCATAACGTTGGATCTGTCGGGTCTTGCACCAGGTTACTGATACTGCCGTTGGTGACCGCGACATCAGTGGCGTCAAAGCCTTTGGGGGTTTCAGAGAACTGGAAGCTGACGGTGCCATCATCATTGATGGTGACGGTCATGGTCGGTGCATTGGTATCCACGGCGGTGTTATCACTGTTACCGCTACCGAGGTTATCGGCTACATCGGTGTAACTGTCATCGGCGACCGACACAGTAACATCCCCTTCAACGCCATCATTAATGGCTAAATCGGCGGTCCATAACGTTGGATCTGTCGGGTCTTGCACCAGGTTACTGATACTGCCGTTAGTGACCGCGACATCAGTGGCGTCAAAGCCTTTGGGGGTTTCAGAGAACTGGAAGCTGACGGTGCCATCATCATTGATGGTGACGGTCATGGTCGGTGCATTGGTATCCACGGCGGTGTTATCACTGTTACCGCTACCGAGGTTATCGGCTACATCGGTGTAACTGTCATCGGCGACCGACACAGTAACATCCCCTTCAACGCCATCATTAATGGCTAAATCGGCGGTCCATAACGTTGGATCTGTCGGGTCTTGCACCAGGTTACTGATACTGCCGTTGGTGACCGCGACATCAGTGGCGTCAAAGCCTTTGGGGGTTTCAGAGAACTGGAAGCTGACGGTGCCATCATCATTGATGGTGACGGTCATGGTCGGTGCATTGGTATCCACGGCGGTGTTATCACTGTTACCGCTACCGAGGTTATCGGCTACATCGGTGTAACTGTCATCGGCGACCGACACAGTAACATCACCTTCAACGCCATCATTAATGGCTAAATCGGCGGTCCATAACGTTGGATCTGTCGGGTCTTGCACCAGGTTACTGATACTGCCGTTGGTGACCGCGACATCAGTGGCGTCAAAGCCTTTGGGGGTTTCAGAGAACTGGAAGCTGACGGTGCCATCATCATTGATGGTGACGGTCATGGTCGGTGCATTGGTATCCACGGCGGTGTTATCACTGTTACCGCTACCGAGGTTATCGGCTACATCGGTGTAACTGTCATCGGCGACCGACACAGTAACATCACCTTCAACGCCATCATTAATGGCTAAATCGGCGGTCCATAACGTTGGATCTGTCGGGTCTTGCACCAGGTTACTGATACTGCCGTTGGTGACCGCGACATCAGTGGCGTCAAAGCCTTTGGGGGTTTCAGAGAACTGGAAGCTGACGGTGCCATCATCATTGATGGTGACGGTCATGGTCGGTGCATTGGTATCCACGGCGGTGTTATCACTGTTACCGCTACCGAGGTTATCGGCTACATCGGTGTAACTGTCATCGGCGACCGACACAGTAACATCCCCTTCAACGCCATCATTAATGGCTAAATCGGCGGTCCATAACGTTGGATCTGTCGGGTCTTGCACCAGGTTACTGATACTGCCGTTGGTGACCGCGACATCAGTGGCGTCAAAGCCTTTGGGGGTTTCAGAGAACTGGAAGCTGACGGTGCCATCATCATTGATGGTGACGGTCATGGTCGGTGCATTGGTATCCACGGCGGTGTTATCACTGTTACCGCTACCGAGGTTATCGGCTACATCGGTGTAACTGTCATCGGCGACCGACACAGTAACATCCCCTTCAACGCCATCATTAATGGCTAAATCGGCGGTCCATAACGTTGGATCTGTCGGGTCTTGCACCAGGTTACTGATACTGCCGTTGGTGACCGCGACATCAGTGGCGTCAAAGCCTTTGGGGGTTTCAGAGAACTGGAAGCTGACGGTGCCATCATCATTGATGGTGACGGTCATGGTCGGTGCATTGGTATCCACGGCGGTGTTATCACTGTTACCGCTACCGAGGTTATCGGCTACATCGGTGTAACTGTCATCGGCGACCGACACAGTAACATCCCCTTCAACGCCATCATTAATGGCTAAATCGGCGGTCCATAACGTTGGATCTGTCGGGTCTTGCACCAGGTTACTGATACTGCCGTTAGTGACCGCGACATCAGTGGCGTCAAAGCCTTTGGGGGTTTCAGAGAACTGGAAGCTGACGGTGCCATCATCATTGATGGTGACGGTCATGGTCGGTGCATTGGTATCCACGGCGGTGTTATCACTGTTACCGCTACCGAGGTTATCGGCTACATCGGTGTAACTGTCATCGGCGACCGACACAGTAACATCCCCTTCAACGCCATCATTAATGGCTAAATCGGCGGTCCATAACGTTGGATCTGTCGGGTCTTGCACCAGGTTACTGATACTGCCGTTGGTGACCGCGACATCAGTGGCGTCAAAGCCTTTGGGGGTTTCAGAGAACTGGAAGCTGACGGTGCCATCATCATTGATGGTGACGGTCATGGTCGGTGCATTGGTATCCACGGCGGTGTTATCACTGTTACCGCTACCGAGGTTATCGGCTACATCGGTGTAACTGTCATCGGCGACCGACACAGTAACATCCCCTTCAACGCCATCATTAATGGCTAAATCGGCGGTCCATAACGTTGGATCTGTCGGGTCTTGCACCAGGTTACTGATACTGCCGTTAGTGACCGCGACATCAGTGGCGTCAAAGCCTTTGGGGGTTTCAGAGAACTGGAAGCTGACGGTGCCATCATCATTGATGGTGACGGTCATGGTCGGTGCATTGGTATCCACGGCGGTGTTATCACTGTTACCGCTACCGAGGTTATCGGCTACATCGGTGTAACTGTCATCGGCGACCGACACAGTAACATCCCCTTCAACGCCATCATTAATGGCTAAATCGGCGGTCCATAACGTTGGATCTGTCGGGTCTTGCACCAGGTTACTGATACTGCCGTTGGTGACCGCGACATCAGTGGCGTCAAAGCCTTTGGGGGTTTCAGAGAACTGGAAGCTGACGGTGCCATCATCATTGATGGTGACGGTCATGGTCGGTGCATTGGTATCCACGGCGGTGTTATCACTGTTACCGCTACCGAGGTTATCGGCTACATCGGTGTAACTGTCATCGGCGACCGACACAGTAACATCACCTTCAACGCCATCATTAATGGCTAAATCGGCGGTCCATAACGTTGGATCTGTCGGGTCTTGCACCAGGTTACTGATACTGCCGTTGGTGACCGCGACATCAGTGGCGTCAAAGCCTTTGGGGGTTTCAGAGAACTGGAAGCTGACGGTGCCATCATCATTGATGGTGACGGTCATGGTCGGTGCATTGGTATCCACGGCGGTGTTATCACTGTTACCGCTACCGAGGTTATCGGCTACATCGGTGTAACTGTCATCGGCGACCGACACAGTAACATCCCCTTCAACGCCATCATTAATGGCTAAATCGGCGGTCCATAACGTTGGATCTGTCGGGTCTTGCACCAGGTTACTGATACTGCCGTTAGTGACCGCAACATCAGTGGCGTCAAAGCCTTTGGGGGTTTCAGAGAACTGGAAGCTGACGGTGCCATCATCATTGATGGTGACGGTCATGGTCGGTGCATTGGTATCCACGGCGGTGTTATCACTGTTACCGCTACCGAGGTTATCGGCTACATCGGTGTAACTGTCATCGGCGACCGACACAGTAACATCCCCTTCAACGCCATCATTAATGGCTAAATCGGCGGTCCATAACGTTGGATCTGTCGGGTCTTGCACCAGGTTACTGATACTGCCGTTGGTAACCGCGACATCAGTGGCGTCAAAGCCTTTGGGGGTTTCAGAGAACTGGAAGCTGACGGTGCCATCATCATTGATGGTGACGGTCATGGTCGGTGCATTGGTATCCACGGCGGTGTTATCACTGTTACCGCTACCGAGGTTATCGGCTACATCGGTGTAACTGTCATCGGCGACCGACACAGTAACATCACCTTCAACGCCATCATTAATGGCTAAATCGGCGGTCCATAACGTTGGATCTGTCGGGTCTTGCACCAGGTTACTGATACTGCCGTTAGTGACCGCGACATCAGTGGCGTCAAAGCCTTTGGGGGTTTCAGAGAACTGGAAGCTGACGGTGCCATCATCATTGATGGTGACGGTCATGGTCGGTGCATTGGTATCCACGGCGGTGTTATCACTGTTACCGCTACCGAGGTTATCGGCTACATCGGTGTAACTGTCATCGGCGACCGACACAGTAACATCACCTTCAACGCCATCATTAATGGCTAAATCGGCGGTCCATAACGTTGGATCTGTCGGGTCTTGCACCAGGTTACTGATACTGCCGTTGGTGACCGCGACATCAGTGGCGTCAAAGCCTTTGGGGGTTTCAGAGAACTGGAAGCTGACGGTGCCATCATCATTGATGGTGACGGTCATGGTCGGTGCATTGGTATCCACGGCGGTGTTATCACTGTTACCGCTACCGAGGTTATCGGCTACATCGGTGTAACTGTCATCGGCGACCGACACAGTAACATCACCTTCAACGCCATCATTAATGGCTAAATCGGCGGTCCATAACGTTGGATCTGTCGGGTCTTGCACCAGGTTACTGATACTGCCGTTAGTGACCGCAACATCAGTGGCGTCAAAGCCTTTGGGGGTTTCAGAGAACTGGAAGCTGACGGTGCCATCATCATTGATGGTGACGGTCATGGTCGGTGCATTGGTATCCACGGCGGTGTTATCACTGTTACCGCTACCGAGGTTATCGGCTACATCGGTGTAACTGTCATCGGCGACCGACACAGTAACATCACCTTCAACGCCATCATTAATGGCTAAATCGGCGGTCCATAACGTTGGATCTGTCGGGTCTTGCACCAGGTTACTGATACTGCCGTTAGTGACCGCGACATCAGTGGCGTCAAAGCCTTTGGGGGTTTCAGAGAACTGGAAGCTGACGGTGCCATCATCATTGATGGTGACGGTCATGGTCGGTGCATTGGTATCCACGGCGGTGTTATCACTGTTACCGCTACCGAGGTTATCGGCTACATCGGTGTAACTGTCATCGGCGACCGACACAGTAACATCACCTTCAACGCCATCATTAATGGCTAAATCGGCGGTCCATAACGTTGGATCTGTCGGGTCTTGCACCAGGTTACTGATACTGCCGTTAGTGACCGCGACATCAGTGGCGTCAAAGCCTTTGGGGGTTTCAGAGAACTGGAAGCTGACGGTGCCATCATCATTGATGGTGACGGTCATGGTCGGTGCATTGGTATCTACGGCGGTGTTATCACTGTTACCGCTACCGAGGTTATCGGCTACATCGGTGTAACTGTCATCGGCGACCGACACAGTAACATCACCTTCAACGCCATCATTAATGGCTAAATCGGCGGTCCATAACGTTGGATCTGTCGGGTCTTGCACCAGGTTACTGATACTGCCGTTGGTGACCGCGACATCAGTGGCGTCAAAGCCTTTGGGGGTTTCAGAGAACTGGAAGCTGACGGTGCCATCATCATTGATGGTGACGGTCATGGTCGGTGCATTGGTATCCACGGCGGTGTTATCACTGTTACCGCTACCGAGGTTATCGGCTACATCGGTGTAACTGTCATCGGCGACCGACACAGTAACATCCCCTTCAACGCCATCATTAATGGCTAAATCGGCGGTCCATAACGTTGGATCTGTCGGGTCTTGCACCAGGTTACTGATACTGCCGTTGGTGACCGCGACATCAGTGGCGTCAAAGCCTTTGGGGGTTTCAGAGAACTGGAAGCTGACGGTGCCATCATCATTGATGGTGACGGTCATGGTCGGTGCATTGGTATCCACGGCGGTGTTATCACTGTTACCGCTACCGAGGTTATCGGCTACATCGGTGTAACTGTCATCGGCGACCGACACAGTAACATCCCCTTCAACGCCATCATTAATGGCTAAATCGGCGGTCCATAAGGTTGGATCTGTCGGGTCTTGCACTAGGTTACTGATACTGCCGTTAGTGACCGCGACATCAGTGGCGTCAAAGCCTTTCGGGGTTTCAGAGAACTGGAAGCTGACGGTGCCATCATCATTGATGGTGACGGTCATGGTCGGTGCGTTGGTATCCACGGCGGTGTTATCCACGCCTTGACTATCGGTGGCAATGCCCGAAGCATTACCGGCGGCATCAATGATCTGAGCGGTGACATCCACCTGGGTTTGGCCATCAACGACCGCCACTTCAATGGCTTGACCATTATCAAGCATCGCTTGGGTCACTAGACCGTTAAAGAGTTCGTTGCCGTTGCCATCAGTAATAATTAGCGTGTCACCGATTTCGCTGCCAGCGGCTAAGGTCACTGTGGCGGTGACGGTGCCATCAGCGCCAATTTCATCGCTGCTGTAAATGCCATCGCTGCCCATACCTTCAAATTCAACAGCAAGGGTCGGCGCAATAGTATCAATATCACCAGAGTCTTCTGCAATGGCGGTGTTGCCTGCTGGATCTGTAACAGTCGCTTCGACGGTATAATCGCCTTCAGCAATCGGTGCAGGGACTTCTATTTCATAGGTGCCATCTTCATTGACGATAGTTTCTAAAACTTGTTCAACACCTTCGCTATCAACCACGGTAACCGCCACAGTGCTACCAGGTTCTGCATCAGTGGTTCCGGTGATAAGTGGCGTATTATCTGAAGTATCATCTGGTGCTACAACAGTAATTACCGGGGCAGTAGAATCAACATCACCAGTGTCTTCAGCTACGGCGGTGTTGCCTGCTGGGTCGGTAACAGTCGCTTCGACGGTATAATCGCCTTCAGCAATCGGTGCAGGGACTTCTATTTCATAGGTGCCATCTTCATTGACGATGGTTTCTAAAAGTTGTTCAACACCTTCGCTATCAACTACGGTAACCGTTACTGTGCTACCTGGTTCAGCATCAGTGGTACCAGTGATAAGTGGCGTGGTATCTGAAGTGTCATCTGGTGCTTCGACAGTAATAACGGGTGCTGTTGTGTCAACATCACCGGTGTCTTCTGCAATGGCTGTGTTACCTGCTGGATCGGTTACAGTCGCCTCGACGGTATAATCGCCTTCAGCAATCGGTGTTGGTACTTCTATTTCATAGGTGCCATCTTCGTTGACGATGGTTTCTAAAACTTGTTCAACACCTTCGCTATCAACTACGGTAACCGTTACTGTGCTACCTGGTTCAGCATCAGTGGTACCAGTGATAAGTGGCGTGGTATCTGAAGTGTCATCTGGTGCTTCGACAGTAATAACGGGTGCTGTTGTGTCAACATTACCGGTGTCTTCTGCAATGGCTGAGTTACCTGCTGGATCGGTTACAGTCGCCTCGACGGTATAATCGCCTTCAGCAATCGGTGTTGGTACTTCTATTTCATAGGAGCCATCTTCATTGACGATGGTTTCTAAAACTTGTTCCACACCTTCGTTATCAACTACGGTAACGGTGACTGTGCTACCTGGCTCAGCATCAGTGGTACCAGTGATAAGTGGCGTGGTATCTGAAGTGTCATCTGGTGCTTCGACAGTAATAACAGGTGCTGTTGTGTCAACATCACCGGTGTCTTCTGCAATGGCGGTGTTGCCTGCTGGATCGGTTACAGTCGCCTCGACGGTATAATCGCCTTCAGCAATCGGCGTTGGTACTTCTATTTCATAAGTGCCATCTTCATTGACGATGGTTTCTAAAACTTGTTCCACACCTTCGTTATCAACTACGGTAACGATGACTGTGCTACCTGGCTCAGCATCAGTGGTGCCAGTGATAAGTGGTGTAGTATCTGAAGTATCATCTGGTGCTTCGACAGTAATAACGGGTGCTGTAGTGTCAACATCACCGGTGTCTTCTGCAATGGCGGTGTTGCCAGCAGGATCGGTTACAGTCGCCTCGACGGTATAATCGCCTTCAGCAATCGGCGTTGGTACTTCTATTTCATAGGTACCATCTTCATTGACGATGGTTTCTAAAACTTGTTCAACACCTTCGCTATCCACGATGGTAACGGTGACTGTGCTACCTGGCTCAGCATCCGTGGTACCAACAATTGTTGGTGTATTATCGTTTGTATTGTCTGGTGCAGTGACTGTAATTACTGGCGCTGTTGTATCAAGAATGGCCGAATCGCTCCCTTCAGGGCTAACATTACCTGCGCTATCTATTATGGTTGCGACAACTTCAATCGCTTCACCTTCATTAGGTGCAGGTAGTGTTAAATCAACTGAGCCATTATCGATATTTTCTTGTGTCAGTATTATTTCTTGGCCGTTGACGACTAATGTATCGCCAACTTGTGCACCTGTTTCAGTTAAATCAATGGTAACTGAAACTTCTGTATTTCCAGCCAATTCATCTTCGTTGATAATACCGTCGTTATTTGCATCTGTATTAATGACAACACCAGGAGCGCCATCAGCAACAGGGGTAACCTCAATGGTGAGTGTTGCTGTAACATTGGTGTTCGTTGTATATGTGATTACTGGAACTTGACCATTCCAGTCAGCTGCAGGTGTAAATGAATAGCTACCGTCGCTATTTAAAACTAACACACCTTCTTCTAAAGTGACTGAATTACCAGCATTATAGGTTTCACCATTAACGTCAAAACTGACAACACTTAGTACATCATCAATATCGGTATCGTTATCTAGAACATTGCCTTCAGCAACGGTATCTTCAGCCACTATGATACTGTCATTTATAGCTTCTGTAGGAATGTCATAATCTTCAGTGGATGTGGCAGTACCTTTAACACCGTCATCACCATAACCATAAACAATGCCATCAATGACAGTGTCTGGATCATTTAGCAAATCACTTGCTGCCACTTCTACAGAGAAAGTTCCGTCTGCCTGCATAATTGCTTGGTACTCTTGACCATTGATGGTCAGCATAATAATACCAGTAGTAATTGCTCCTTCAGATGTCACTGTACCCGTTATGGTAATTAAACCTGTAGCTTCATCAGGCGTAAGTAGATTATCGCCAGTGACAGGGTCAATATCTAAGGTTATAGCGGTATTATCAGGTAGGTCATTATCATAAATACGCAATGTCGCTTGGGTGTCACCAAGTACAGCATTCGTCACATTTGATAGGTTAATTAGGGCGAATTCAGGACTATCTTCAACGATTAAATCATCTGTGATCGGCACAGTAATATAGGCAGTTGTTTCTCCGGGCAAGAAGGTTATAGTGCCACTTACATTAGTGAAATCTTCACCAAACAATGCCGTTAATTGCTCAGAGCTATAATCTAGAGTAATAATTTCGGAGCTTGGCTGACTTAATGTTAAGGTGAAAACAGCGAACTCCATTCCCTCTACGACAACTGCATAATCGATATCCACAACAGGCAAATTTGTCCCGTTGCCATCGTTATCAAAAATGGCAAATTCTAATTCTTCGTCATATACATTTTCGCCAGTCACTATGGCATTAAAATATTCAGTGGGTTCCACCAAAGCATCATCAAATATAGGTACTCGAATGATAATACTGTTATTGCCGCCTTCTAGAGTAAACCCGAAAATAGGACGTGCTAAATCACCACTTGAATCTATGGCACTAACGACCATAGTTTGCCAAGTAATGCCGCCGTCATTTGAATACTCTAAAGGTACTAAGTAATCATCAGCATATTCGGCAATAGGGTAACCAAGTTGCTCACTGAGTAATTCACTAGTAAAGGTGATGAATAACTCTTGGTCAGTCTCAAAGGTTAATTCACTATTTATGGTGAATTGATTGAAACCAACGTCTTCAAATACATCTGGTATATCAGCAGATAAATGTGACTTAAATTGGTCTTGTGTCGCTGAGGTAACATCTCTGAATACAGTCCAATCTTCAACACGGTAATCAAGACTTAAACCTTCAAGATCATACTGAGTGATGCCTTCATTAAGAATAATAACAAAATTACCATCGCCCAAATCTTGTAAAGTACCAATATCTTCAAATGCTGCACTCAAGCGAACATTACTAATAAGTAGGTTTTGGTCAACGACTTGTTGACCAACAGCGCCTTCTAATAAATCGTTTGCAGAGAATGTAATTTGACCATCAAGCTCATTGTAATTATAGGTAATTAACCCGCCAGGTACATCGAGAGTATCAACCGTACGATCGTCATGTTCATCTGGAGTTCTATCTCCAGCAATTTCATCAATCGTGTCAGCAACATGCTCCATTGCTATGGTTTCAAAGAGGTTTTGACCATCTTCTTGTCTTTCAGTATCCCGGGTAAAAATAATTCCTAATTCAGCAAGTACTTGAGAGATCATCTCTTTACCTGCAGTAGCAATATTTAATGGCTGGCCAGTTGTAGGATCAATATAGTTTGCTAATGCTTCATGTACAGATAATAAGATGTTGATATTAGTGCTATAGCTGTCATCTATGTTGACTAAGCTATTAGTATTTAGTATTCCATCATCAACACCATCGGTTAAGTCATTGTCCAAGGCTTGAAGAAAAATAGCCATGTTCTCAACATAATCCATGTTGGTATCTGACAGTAAAGTACCGGCAATATCTTGCAGGAATAAAATATCCCCTTGGATCACATCTGCACTGAACGTTGCAATAGTAACGCCACCGACCATAAAGGTTATCGTGTCACCAGGTAGGTATGCGAAAGAACCTGGAGCACCAAATTCCCCGGTAGTACCTGATAGTCCAGATGAAGTAGTGAAAGAAACACCATTGACGAAGTTATCGGTAAATTGGGCTAGATTAAAATTGTTATTGGCTAATGCATTAACACCTTCATCACCCAATGAAAGGTTAGCTGTCAGAATATTTGGCGCGTCAAAAGATGTATCAAATCCAGATTTTGCAATAGTTTCAGAACCTTCACGAGCTAATGAAGCGTAATCACTGCCACCCTCATTTCCTGCTGTCTGACCTGCTGCGGTTTCAGGTAGTTCAGCGGTAGGATCTTCACCAGATTCGATCATAGCCTGTAGGGCCTCAATCTCTGCCAGTGCATCATCATTTGCATCATTAGTTTGAACGAGTGATATATCATCAGAACTTTCTGAAATATTGTCACCATTTAAAATGGTTCCGTCTTCAAATGTTACGACGAACGCTAAGCCATCAGGAAACTGGAGTTCAGCACCAGCAGGAATTGTTTCCCCTGATTGTAAGTTTTTGGTTTCGTTATTTAGCGTAAGTGTGATCTCACCGTTTGCTGAATTTAAAACACCATTCTTTGTCGTTACTACTGAACCCATGACATTAGCTCCAAAAAAACTACATTTAACAAAATAATTACAATGCCCGCATAAATATTCACACTGATGTATTTTGTTGTTGTAAAACTGACGGAAAACATTAACCGCAATATAACAATTTTAGCACTGGCACTACCAGTGGTCAATCTTTTGGCGGTCAAGGAGGTGGCAGTAAACTCATGAAATTAAGCGAAAATAATAAAAGCTAAGTAAATCAATACGACTTAGTTATTACACTAAATGATGAACTTTTTAATAAATTAGTATTAGGAGGTATTTAAGGGGGATTTACAGAATTATTATCTCAAAAATGTAAATTTATGAGATGTTGAAAAATAAAAAACCTGCACAGGGGCAGGTTTTAAGCATTTAAATCTTTATGCAACGTCACATAATCATAATCGAATCATAGATTCGAATTGAAATGAGTTATTCAGTACAATTTGCCGCTTTTCGATAACTTTGTAATGCTGCAGTATTTTCACCTAGTTGTTCTTGTGATTGAGCTAATGCCAGCCAATGTTCTCGGGTTGGTACCAGGTCACATACTTTTGTCCAGTGCTCTTTTACAACTTTAGTATCACGTTTTTGATTGGCAAGTTTAGCTAAACATATTTGATAAGCCGCATCACTAGCGTGAGTTTGTTCAAAGCGCTGCAGTAATTTTCTTATATCCCCATCATCGGCATCAATAATTAACGGTAAAGCGATTAAAATGTCATTACTGATATCAGCCTTTAAGCTTTTTGATAGTAGTTTTAATGCATCTTTTTTCCGTTCATACTGACACAAACCTTGGGCATAAATAGCGATAAGGCAAGGTTGATTACGTTCAGCTTTACTTAGCCAATGCCAGCATTTTTCTAGCTCTTGCTCATTGGTTTCAGTTGCAGCTGTTAGTAGGGCTGTATTGGTCTGCTCCGCAATTGTGATAAACATGTCATCAGTGACTATTTGACGTTTCTTTATTGCTGGGAGTAGAACTTTTAATGCCTGCCAATCCTGTTGCAACTGATATAAATCTAAAGCTAGCTTTAAAACTGGCGCTTTGCTTTTGCTTGTAGGGTTAAGTAAGTCGAGCTCAGTTCTAGCTTTGGCTAGCTGACCTTGTTGAATTAAATAGCGCGTTTTTGTGGTTCTCACTGCCGTTTGAGCTAATGGGTCTTCTGCAGCTTTTGATAAATATTGGTCTCTTGCGTCGCTCTTTTTTTGATGGTGAGCAGCGCGAGCCGCTGCAAATAAATTGAGCGCAGGAAGCTCACCTTGTGCCGCACCTTTAGCCATAGACTTTTCTGCACTAGGCCAATCTTCTTCTGCCAGTGCCAGTGCACCTTGTAAGGTATGTTTTTTAGCGGCTTGACGACGCCAGCGTTCTGGCAGGTATCGACTATTAATCGCGATGTTAAGTAAGAAAACAATTACCCATTCAATCAATTGCAGCGCAGCATAAAATAACACTAACCCGAGTAAACCAAATACTAAGCTGGTTTCTATTTGATATTCACCAGCTGCAATATAAACGTAGCCTGTGCTACCTATAATGAAAGGGCTAATACAAAAGCCGATTAAAATGATAATCACATATGCGAGGATTTTAATCATAACTGTGGTTCCTCTGCAGGAACCAACTCGCCATAAGTAATGAGTTGTTGCAATAAGCGTGTTGAATCAAATTTTTGATAGGTCACTTGCTCAATCGATAACGTCATTAATGCATCTAATGCGGCTATGGCTTCTTGGGTTTTCTCGTTATCTAGATCGAAATATTGCTGCACCCATGTGCGAGCAAAACCAATAGATTGGCGATAGTTAACTTCATCATGTTGGTATAATGCTAACTGTGCCTGTAGCAATTTATTACGGATATTTTCGACCAAATACCATTGCTGATCTGGGGCAAGTAGTGGTTCAAGATCTGTGGTTCGTTTACGAATGGTAATGAAACCATCAGTGACAGAGTGCCAGGTTTTAGCGAGATTACTTTGCCAATCATCTAAAGAATCAGAAATAACATTTTGCTCTGATAAGTCTGCTGCAGACTGTGCTTTTGCACGATTAAGAGATAAATTATCTAATTGATGTAATAGGCCGTCAATAGCGTAAATGGTCCCTGCAACATCGGTCGTCTTGATTGAATTTGTTCGGGCTAAATCATTCGCTAGGGCACGTCGAATGGGTAACAATGAAGGATCTTTCATTGCTTCAATACGGTCATCTGCAGATGCCAGTAAACTGGCAGCGGTTTTGGGGTCATTTTCAAGCCACAATTTTCTGCCAGCCATGCGTACCAGGTATTCGGCTTCAGAAGCCATCCAATTATTAGGGCTACGCTGGGCTAATGTCGCCACACGCTCTTGTAATTGTTTATGGGATTTAGCCAGTTGATTTTGTTTTTGATATGCCAATGAGTCATTTTTTTGCTGAACTTCCAATTCGGCTATTCGTCTCGTTGGAGCAACTAATCTTTTGGTGACTTCATCACTAATGGCATTGGTTTGCTGATTTTGGGTTTGTAGCGCTACTTTTTGGCTTTCTAATTCCATATACAGTAGGTAACTAATGCCAATACCAGCAATTGCGATGATAAGGCAAAGTAAAATACCCAGTCGAACCCACCAAGAACTTTTATTTTTTGGGTGAGTGTCTGAGGCCTTTGAATCTGACTGTTTCTTATCAGACTGAGAAGAGGGTGCTTCTGATTTAGGTTTACTCATTGTTTTCGATTCAATGACGTCATTGTCAGAGTGAACTTCTTGATTAGGATCTTGTTTGTTGTGTTCCATTATCTGTCCTTGAGTGCCTAGTGTGACAATAAACTAGTGCGCCTAAAAATTAATGCGAGCTAAAACACGATATGGCAAAGGTACAAGTCTGGCAGGATTAAACATTATCGCAAATACAAAATTATACGGTAATGATTAAAAAGGTAACGCTTGTAAAATAGCTTGAGTATTCGCCCCATTTGCATTGGTGACGTTATTAAATCCGGCTATTTTGGCTCTTTGCTCCACTCGATTGCTAGGTACTATGATATGACATGATAGCAACCATGCAAATAACTCTTTTGGAACAAGTTTAATTAGATTCTCTAAGACTTCGCCACTGGTAACGATAATTGTATCGATTCCGAATTGCTGCCATTGACCGCAAACTGTCTTGGGGTCTAGCTTTGGGCTGGTGCGTTGGTAGACTTCCCAATAAGAAACATTGGCTAATCTAAGGGTCAATTGTTGTGCTATTTTTTCACGGCCACCAATACCCCTTATAATTACAATATGCTGTTTTTCAATGTCCTTTAAGGATGTAAGCGACAGTAAACCTTCACTATCTTGACTCTCTTCTGGGGCGACTTCAGCAGTAATACCATATTGTGCTAAGGCATCTGCAGTGGCTTGACCAACAGCGTAATATCGACAATTTGGAAATTGATTATTGAGTGCTGTAGCTGCAAATTTTATCGCATTAGTGCTAATGAAAATAATGCTATCGGCTTGGGAGAGAATGTGAGGATTAATATTATTGTGAGTAGCAATCACAGAAAGTAAAGGAGTGACCATATAGTCTACTCCTTTCATTTGAAGCTTATCTGCCATAGCTTGATTGCGTCCCTCAGGACGCGACAGTAAGACTTTCATCGATATTTACTTGTTGTAAACAGCGTCTAAGATCACTTTAGCACCGCGGCTAAGTAAGTCATTAGCCAACTCTTCACCTAAAGCAACTGCATTGGTTTTTAAACCGGTGACTTCACCTTCAATGATTTGGCTGCCATCTGGGTTACCCACTAAACCGCGAAGGTTCAATGTATCGCCATCAATTTCAGCATATGCACCAATTGGCACCTGACAACCGCCTTCTAAACGAGTGTTCATTGCTCTTTCTGCAAGTACACGGTAACGGGTTTCTAAATGCTCTAGTGGGGCCAGTAAAGCTTTAACACGTTCATCGTTAGTACGACATTCAATGCCGACAGCTCCTTGGCCATTTGCTGGTAGTGAATCTTCAGCTGAAATGAAACTAGCAATGCGCTCATCAAGTTTTAAACGGATAAGACCCGCTGCTGCAAGGATAATGGCATCGTAATCGCCGCTATCTAACTTAGCTAAACGTGTACCCACGTTACCACGTAAGTCTTTGATCAATAGATCTGGACGGGCTGCACGGATTTGACACTGACGACGTAAACTTGAAGTACCAACAACAGCACCTTGTGGTAATTCTTCAATGGTTTTATACGTATTTGAAACGAAAGCATCACGAGGATCTTCACGTTCACAAATAACCTGTAAACCCAGACCTTCAGGGAAATCTACTGGTACGTCTTTCATTGAATGAACGGCGATGTCAGCACGATCTTCCATCATGGCTACTTCAAGTTCTTTAACAAAAAGACCTTTACCACCCACTTTAGCTAGAGGCGTATCTAAAATCACGTCTCCTTTAGTGCTCATTGGTAACAGCTCAACCGTTAAATCAGAATGAATACGTTCAAGCTCAGCTTTTACGAATTCAGCTTGCCACATTGCAAGTGGACTTTTACGTGTAGCGATACGAATAACATTTTGAGACATGCCAAAGAGTTCCATCAATAGACTTAATTGCAATAATGCTAACATTGCCAGAAAGCAGATGTAACAAATCGATAGTGATTGTTTGAACTAAGTACATAATATTTTTGTGACACAAGTCTCATTTTGTTGTGTATATTAATAAAAGTGATAACATGATCACGTTTTTGCTAATTAATTGAACTCTAATTTATCGTTGCTTTTATATGAGCCTGAAAGTGAAATTAGGGGGGGAGGTAATAATACAAGGATGGATGCCTTTATTAATAAAGTTTGCCGCTCAGCCGAAATAGCTAATCAACTAAACCTTGTTCGGTATGAACGAGTCAAATCTCTATTGTCGCCAGTTCAACAACAACTTTTCGATATTATTCCCTATTTGATTCAGCATCATCATGTTCAACTTCCTGGAGGTCAATCTCCGCTAACCCCTTTTGGTATTGCAGATTTTCAGAAAACATCAGCAATTGAGCTGGCGCGCAAGCAGCTAAAACTACCGAGTTTCGACAGTTCTTCTTCGCAACCTTCAGCTTTTGAAGGCGTTTATTCCATGGGCAGTACTGCTAGTTTCGGGCAAAACCCTAAAAGTGATGTTGATGTTTGGCTCGTTTATAAAGCCAATTTAAGTAATGCGGATTTAAAGCTGATTAGTGGCAAAACGGATGCCTTAACGCAGTGGTTTAGCTTATTTGATTTTGAAGTGAATTTTTATTTGGTCCATCCGCTGCAATTTAGAGAGTGCAGCGCTTTTGATAATTGTTATAGCTCTTTAGGCGAAGAACACAGTGGCAGTACGCAGCATTGGTTATTACTAGAAGAATTCTATCGTTCCCATATTCGTCTTTCAGGAAAGCCCATTGGATGGTGGCCAGATTCTAATACTGACAAAAATGTGTTGTTTCTCGGCGATGTGCAATCCATGCCAGCTACCGAATATTTTGGTGCTTCTTTATGGCAATTATACAAAGGCTTAAATAAGCCACATAAAGCATTATTGAAAGTGCTTCTGCTTGAAACATATGCGGCAGAATACCCACAATCACATTTTATCACTCAGCAAATATGGCAACAGTGTTTACAAGGTGATTTTAGTGAATCTAATGATGCTTACTTGATTTTGTATCAACGTATCGAAGGTTATTTACTGAAAAAACAAGATACTCGCAGGCTCGAAATTGTGAGACGGTGCTTCTATCTCAAATGCGGTGTTAACTTAACCAATCGATGCGTTGGTAAAGATTGGCGTAGAGATAAAATGCAGCAGCTGGTTAATCAATGGGGTTGGCCTGACAGTTTATTAGAAACATTAGATAACAGCCAACACTGGCACTCAGGGCAGCTAAAATGGTTTAACAAACAACTAAATGAATTGCTGTTAATTAGTTATCGCACTTTACTCGATTTTGCTTCAAAGCAAGCGTTAAGTGACCGTTTTAGGGTGGAGGAATTGGGAATTCTTGCCCGTAAACTACATACCTATTTTAGTGAAGATGAGCATCAATTATTACCATTGAATAAGCTTTGGAGCCGCTCCATTGCTGAAAAAAATATGACCATCATTCGCAGTATCAAAGACTCGCGATATTATTTATATCGGCAACCGCTGAAATCTGGTCAGCTCATAGGTGAGTCAGCGATAATTAAAGCGGATACCCCCACTGCTTTAGTTGCCTGGGCAACCATGAATGATATTTCGGCCCCAGATACCCAATGGCAAGAATATGGTTGTAAAAAGCACCGAAGAGCTCTGCTGACTAACTTAGCACTTAAGTTGTGTCCGCTAATGACAGCGACCAGCAAAGTGTCTCAAGCTGAATTATGCCAACCTTTTTACTACAAAAAAGTGATTGCGGTGGTCAATGTTGATCATGATCCAACGTTAAATTGGCATGGTCAAGAAATCATGATTGATTACATGAATGGCGATGTATTCTCATTGGGCAAAAAGCAGCAAAATATGCTGTCTACTATCGATATTGTTTGCCTCAATAGCTGGGGTGAGTGGCAGTGCCATCGGTTCAACGGTGACAAAGGGCTGCTAGAAGCCTTGTCATTTGTTGCTATTGGTTTAAAAGGTAAACCTGAGCAGGTAGAAATAGATGTTATTGCCTGTGCGGAGCGTTTAAATAAACAGCTCAATGATGCTGTTCAGGGCATTTTTACTCAATGTGTCAAATTTTGTTTTGATGCCAAAACATCATCAGGATTGATGCACCCGATTAGAGTGGGTAAGCAGCGTTATGGTTTGTACTTTAGCCCTATGGGTTTAGTGTATAAAGTCTTAGGTGATAACGACGTTAAAGTGAATCCCATTAAAATTGAGCGTTTTAAAAAGCCACAACTTAATGCGCCTGCAGCAATTATTAAGGCTGATCCTTACCGCAGTATTCCCAGTGTGATTAAATTGTATATTTCTAAAGGTGCGACACAATACTTTCTGCGTCAACGCTCTGATGCATTAGATGTGTTTATTATTGATGAAGCCAACGAGCTAAAACATCAACAATATGAAGATTTAACCATGCAAGAATTAGTCGAAAAAGAAAGTCACAGCTTTGCATTCGAGCGAGGTTCATCACCGCAATATTTTAATATGCCGCAGTTTTTTAAATTAGAGAGAATTGACGGAGAGTTGAATGTGGTGCCATTTGGAATGGTAATAAATGAATTGAGTTCAGATTTCTAAACTCAATTCCATTTTAATACAAAATCCATTCACGTACCGCGATTAAATAGCGAGTGAAATACCACTTTGTTTTTTAATAGCCTCAATCACAAAAGGCATGAAAATATTGTCATTACGTTCGTCAAACCACTCACCGTCAACTATCGCAAAGTGATAACCGCCAAAGCGAGTCGCAATCCATAACTCATGTAAAGGCTCTTGTTTGTTGATCACAATTTGCGAACCATCTTCAAACTCAAGCTGTAAAACATTACCACTTGCGTTGATGTCAACGTCAGCATCTTGCTCATCAATAGCCACTTCAATGGCATTTTCTATCTTACCAAGCATCTCATCTGCTAATTGATGAAATTCTGTATCTGTCATAGCCATGCATTTCAATCCTTGTGCTTTCTAGGTTATGAATGCGATTATAAGGCTATAACTCCCCAGATGCATAGATGTTGAGAAAAATGAGACTGTTTTTATTGGTAATGCTTGCTAGCCTATTCATTATTGGCTGTGGACAAAAAGGCGCTTTATATAAAACACCTGACACAGAAACCAATCAGGAAGAGCGAAAACCGCAAGAGTCAGCTGTTGAGGAAAACCAAGAAAATCCTCAGCCAAGTTCTCAACAATTGCCTCAAGAGCTAGGTTAATAGCCGCCTTTATTGAATAAGTATTACCGAAGAATTAACAAGGAATTAGATTTTGGACCATTTTATTTATCAACAAGATTCGTTATTTGCTGAAGGTTGCTCTGTAGAACAACTTGCTCGTGAACATGGTACGCCGCTTTATATTTACTCACGCGCGACGCTCGAGCGTCATTGGAATGCATTTGATAATGCCGTAGCAACGCACCCGCATTTAATTTGTTATGCCGTTAAAGCAAACTCAAATCTTGCCGTGCTTAACGTATTAGCACGTTTAGGCAGTGGTTTTGATATCGTTTCAGGTGGCGAACTCGCACGTGTTATTACTGCAGGCGGTGACCCTAAAAAAGTGGTTTTTTCTGGTGTAGGTAAAACAACAGCTGAAATGGAACAAGCACTGAACATTGGCATTTACTGTTTTAATGTTGAATCAAGTGCTGAGCTGGAGCAACTTAATGAAGTCGCTGGCCGACTCGGTAAAGTGGCGCCTGTGTCATTACGTGTTAATCCTGATGTCGATGCTGGCACGCATCCTTATATTTCTACCGGCCTTAAAGAAAATAAATTTGGTATCGCGATGGATGAAGCTGAAGATGTTTTTGCTCGCGCACATGCCTTACCGCATTTAGAAGTAAAAGGTGTCGATTGCCATATTGGTTCACAGTTAACTGAAATGCGTCCTTTTTTAGATGCCATGGACAGAATGCTAGCGTTAATTGACCGCCTAGCGACTCAAGGTATCGAGATTAAGCATTTTGATGTTGGAGGAGGGTTAGGCGTCACATATGATGACGAAACACCGCCACATCCAGATGTCTATGCTGCAGCGCTATTAGAGCGTTTGGGCGATAGAGCATTAAAACTTATTTTTGAACCTGGACGCGCGATTGCTGCAAATGCAGGTATTTTTGTCACTGAAGTTTTATCACTAAAAGAAAACAGCGATAAGCGTTTTGCAATTGTTGATGGCGCAATGAATGACCTTATTCGTCCCGCTTTGTATTCAGCTTGGCAAAATATTATCCAAGTTAACAAAAATACTGCACCAACCTTTGAGTACGACGTAGTTGGCCCAGTGTGTGAAACCGGTGACTTTTTAGGTAAAAATCGTCAGCTTAATGCTAAAGCTGGTGACTTATTGGCGGTGCGTTCAAGCGGTGCCTATGGTTTTGTTATGGCATCAAACTACAACTCTCGTCCACGAGTGGCAGAGGTTATGGTCGACAAAGATCAAAATCAAGTGATTCGCGAGCGTGAAAAGCTTGAGCAATTGTGGCAAGGTGAACATATACTGCCTTAATTGCTTTTGGTTACGTTTGTTTTTGTTCGATAAGGGAAAAGTCTTTTGATCCAATTCACCAAGATGCACGGTCTGGGTAATGATTTTATGGTGGTTGATGGTGTGACACAGAATGTGTTCTTTTCGCCTGATCAAATTCGCCGTTTAGCCGACCGTAACTTCGGTATCGGTTTTGACCAACTGTTATTAGTTGAGCCTCCGTATGACCCAGATTTAGATTTTCATTACCGCATATTTAATGCTGATGGTAGTGAAGTAGAGCAATGCGGCAATGGCGCGCGCTGTTTTGCGCGTTTTGTGCGTAATAAAGGCTTGGTCAATAAATACAAAATCCGTGTCAGTACTAGTTCAGGAAAAATGACTCTGCGCTTGGAACGTGACGGCACTGTGACGGTTAATATGGGCGTACCGGTTACTGAACCGAGTAAAATTCCTTTTCGTGCTAAACGCTGCGAGAAAACCTATTTACTGCAAACACCTAAACAAACGTTCCTTTGTGGCGCAATTTCAATGGGCAATCCACATTGTGTATTGGATGTTGATGATGTTGATACCGCAGAGGTCGAAGAAATTGGCACCATGCTAACGCGTCATGAACGTTTTCCTAAAGGCGTTAATGTCGGCTTCATGCAAGTGATTAATCGTGGTCATATTAAACTTCGGGTTTACGAACGCGGGGCTGGCGAAACGTTAGCCTGTGGCACTGGTGCTTGTGCAGCGGTTGCTATCGGTATTTTGCAAAACAAATTAGATAACCAAGTTAAAGTTGATTTACCGGGTGGTAGCTTAACTATTAATTGGGAAGGGGAAGGAAAACCGTTATCGATGACAGGACCTGCCGAACATGTATTTGATGGACAAATCCAGTTATGAATGACGCAATCAATACAAAAAAAATATTAGCGGATAACGCAAAAGCTGCTGCAGAGTTGGGCTCTGAACTATCTATGTCAGAGCTATCGATGGATAATTTTCCCTTAGATGAGCAGCTTATCCGTGAGTATTTACTCGATAACCCCGACTTTTTTAATCGTTTCCCTGAGTTATTATTGGCAATGCGGGTATCTCATACTGAACGCGGTGCAATATCACTGGTTGAGCGCAGACAAGAAATACTGCGCACACGGGTAACGCAACTTGAAGAAGAAATTACCTCTTTAATGAAAATTGCCACCGAGAACGAGAAAATCTTTCGTTTTAATCGTGAATTAGCATTAAAAATACTTAAATGTGAAGATTTAGGTCAATTAAGGCAGGCCGTGTCAGAAAGCCTTAAACAAGAGTTTGGCTTTACCCATGTACGTTTAATTACCGTGCATGATATTGATAGTGAGCTGGCTAATATTTGGCGTCAACGTATTCAGCAAGGCTATTATTTTGGTCGCCTGACGCAAGCAGAATCTAAGCGTTTATTTGGTAGTGAAGTCGGCTCTGTCGCACTCACTAAATTGTCAGAAGAAAATGGCCAAGTGATATTTGGTGTAGCTTCAGCCGATGCCGCACATTTTCATCCGGATATGGATCATTTGTTTTTTGAACAGATTCGAGATTTAATCGATCATATGTTGCCAAAATTCTAGTGTAAAAGTTCCCGCGTTCATATTTTTACCATGATTTACTGGAGGATGTGTTTATGAGCCAGCTAAGTTGGTTAGCCTCATTTGAACGCTACCTTACCTCTGAAAAACAATTATCCAAATATAGTGTCCGAAATTACCTGTACGAAATTAATCGTGCAGGTAAAATCATCTTTGATAGTCAGGATATTACTGCGCATGATCAGCAGTGGTTAGCGGTCAATCGTGATCAATTACAAGCGGTTCTCGCCAAACTTCACCGCCAAGGTTTAAGCCCGCGCTCGTTATCTTTATGTTTATCTTCTTTAAAACAATTCTTTGAGTTTTTAGTCCGTGAGCAAGTGATTAAAGCCAACCCTGCCAAAAATCTGAATGCACCCAAGCAAGCCAAGCCGCTGCCTAAAAATATGGATTTAGATGCGGTCACTCACCTGTTAGATATTGATACCAGTGATTCATTAGGTAAGCGAGATAAAGCCATTATGGAATTGTTTTATTCCAGTGGATTGCGTTTGGCTGAGCTGGCGAGTTTAGATATTCATGATATCGATTTTCAACAACATGAAGTGAAAGTGACGGGCAAAGGCAGTAAACAACGGATTGTGCCCGTGGGTAAAATGGCCCTCAATGCGTTAAATGTTTGGCTTGAAGCTAGATCTGCTATGGCAGTAGGCGAAGCGGGTGATGCATTATTTGTTAGCCAACAAGGCAAGCGACTTTCTCATCGAAGTATTCAACTGCGAATGAATAAATGGGGCCAGGAACAAGCATTATCTGCAAAAGTTCATCCTCATAAATTGCGACATTCCTTTGCAACGCATATGCTTGAATCAAGTGCAGATTTAAGAGCGGTACAAGAACTACTGGGCCATGCCAATTTATCCACCACCCAAATCTATACCAGCCTTGATTTTCAGCACTTAGCGAAAGTGTATGATGGTGCTCACCCTAGAGCAAAAAAAGCCAAGGGGAAATAATGAAACAATATTTAAGACTTAAACCATTTAAAGCCATCAGTTTTGATCTTGATGACACCCTCTATGACAATATGCCGCACATTATGAAAGCGGAGTCAGAGTTGTCGCTGTTTATGCAAGATAATTTTACAGCGCCTGCAAACTGGGGGATAAGCCAATGGCGCTTATTAAAGTCAGATGTAATAGTTGAGCACGCTGAGCTTGCGCACGATACCAGCGCCGCTCGTTATGAAGTGTTACGCCAAGGCTTACTTAAATGGGGCTATTGTGAAGTTGAAGCCACCCGCGGCGCCCAACTTGGTATGGAATGTTTTAACTTTAACCGCAGTAACTTTAAGGTTACTGACGAGGTGCTTGAGTTGCTTAAAAAGCTTGCTCAACATTTCCCTCTTGTCGGTATTACCAACGGCAATGTTAATTCTTCACGTATCGGATTAGAAAATGCCTTAGATTTTGTGGTTCACCCAGGTCATGGGGTGAGAATGAAACCTTACAGTGATTTATTTGACTTGAGTTGCCAGCATTTAGACATTGCGCCATCAGAGTTATTGCACGTTGGCGATCATGCCATTAGTGATGTGTTAGGGGCGCGAAAAGCAGGCTGCCAGAGTATTTGGCTAAATCTTCATACAGAAGAAAATAAGCAGGCTAAATCAATATTACCTCATATTGAAATTAAACAACTGCAAGATATTCTACGGTTAATCGAGTACCGTTAATTACAGAAAATCTTGCCACTTTACAGTTATGTAAAGGCAGAAAAATAAATACAAATTGTGCGGTAATCGTGGTTTTTATCTATTTAAAATCCTGAGAATCTGTTCTGCTAAGAAACCCCATAGTGTTTTTGGGGGGTTTAGCTTAAACTGGCGCGATGAAGTCGTAATTCGTACGGCTAAGTTTTATCTACATTTACATCATACAGGGCAAGACTAAGCACTAATGTCAGCTTTATATCGCAATTTTAGGGTCAAAAATATATCGTTTCCAGCAATGCTGGCGCGATTGTTGATCATGATTTTTGCGATGCAGTCTGTTGTTGCGATGGCGGATAATTGTAGTTTTGAGCATCAAGATTGTGATGAAAATAGTGAGTATTTAGCGGTTCAAGTAAATGAAACACCTGCTATTGATGTAAACGAAATTAACCTGAATTTCAGACATGAAGAAAGGCAGAGCAGTGCAGCACTATGTGATGATGTTTTTGTTGTCTCGATTCATGTTGATGATGATTGCGGCGAATGTACTGATAACTGTTGTTCATGTTGTATGACCTTGATGCACCCGGCCACTATGGTGCAGCATAACCTTGTCGATTCAGATTATGTGGCCTTTACGTTTACATCTACCGCGGTAGAGTCCCCTTACTTTAGTTTTTTACGTCCTCCCCAAGCCTAACCTTTTAATCAAAATCATTATGTAATGGACAAATTACTTTATGGAATTTGTCTAAGCCTGCTGTGCTTTCCTATGACTGGACTTCCTAGACTTAGGTTATCAGTTGGCAGTTATCTTTTTGTATTAAATCGAGGCTAATCTCAGATGTTTTACAATACATGTTTCTCGAAACAGCGTACTGCGCTATTTCAAAAATGCTGCACCCGCTTTCTAGGGCTGTCAGCACTGTTATCAGTTAACGCTTATGCTGCAGAGACTGTAACGGCACCATTAACATTACAGACGGTAATAGAACGGGTTCAACAGCAACATCCTTCTTTAAAAGTATTTCAGTTTAGACAGTTAGCGCTTGATGGTGAAGCGCAAACTCAGGCGCTATCACCGGGGTTTGAAGCCGGTTTTGAGCTTGAAAATGTGGCAGGTACTGGCGAGTATCAGGGCGTTGATAGTGCTGAAATAACGGTGTCATTATCGTCAGTGATAGAGTTCGGTGACAAGTTAGATGCCCGCTCTGGGATTGTGAATAAAAAGCGTGGACTACTTGATGCTGAGCAAAAAATTGCCGGTTTAGGCATTCTTGCTGAAACCACTCGTCGCTATATCGATGTATTGGGTGCTCAGTCCAAATTACAACTGGCGGGTGACGCTGTCACGCTGGCTGAAGAAACCTTAACCGTTGTTGAGCAACGCGCTAAAGCGGGCGTGACTCCAGATGCTGAAGTTAAAAGAGCGCAAGCAGCGGTATTTAATACCAGACTCACTGCCGAAACTCAGTTGCATCAGCTTGATTACGCTAAGTTAGTACTCAGTATGATGTGGGGTGAATCTCAGGTTAACTATGAAACCCTCGAAGGCAGTTTATTTGAGTTTACCGATGATGTGGCATTAGCCCCGTTATTTGAAAAAGTGAAATACAGTCCGGCTATTGAAGCATATTTAACGCAGAGCCAATTGAAAGAAGCCGAATTACGTTTTGCTCAGTCGCAATCAAGTGCGAATGTGAGTTGGTCTGTTGGCGTCAAACAAATGCAGCAAACCAATGACACCTCGCTATCGGCAGGCTTTAGTGTGCCTTTATTTAGCGGTGAGCGAAATTCAGGTGCAGTCATTGCAGCGCAGGCGGCAAAAGATGAAGTGCTGATTAATAGAGAGATAGCATTACGAGAATTGTATGCGCAATTATACCGTGCTTATGCCAGCAGAAAACAAGCCATTGTGACGGTCAATCGTTTACAAAACAGCATTATTCCCACGTTAACCTTAGCCCTAGAAGATACGCAAAAGGCTTATGAACAGGGACTTTATAACTATCTTGATTATCTAACCGCAAGAGAGGAATTATTGTTCTCACGTCGGGCACTGATTGATGCAGCGGCTTCCGCTTTGCGGTTTGGTGTTGATATCGAGCAACTGATAGCTGAACCATTACCTGCATCTCAGCACTCCTTCTTTCGTGATTTCCAAGGATTTTAACCATGAACCATAGTATTTCTAGTCACTTCTTTGTGCGTCATCTTGCCATGTTGATGACATTATTGTTTTCAATATCGGTTCAAGCGTCAGCTGAGCATCAGCATGAAGAAAAACACTCAGAGCCCAATCATAGTCGTCACGAGACGCTGCATGCTACCCATGGTAATAAGGAAGATGAACACGGACACGAAGATGAACACGGACACGAAGATGAACATGGTCATGAAGATGAACATGGCCATGAAGATGAACATGGTCATGAAGATGCACATGGTCATGAAGATGCACATGGTCATGAAGATGAACATGGTCATGAAGATGAACATGGCCATGAAGATGAACACGAAGAAGGGCAAGTGCATATCAGTACAGAGCAAATGGCCGTTTCTGGCATTGTTGCTCATTCAGCTCAAGCAGGTGAAATCAAAAAGGTATTAACCTTATATGGCCGCACCATTGTCCCTGAGCGCAATACCAGTCATGTGAAAGCCCGATTCGCGGGTTTGATTACCCAATTAAATGTGGGAGTGGGCGAAAAAGTCCAAGCTGGACAAGTGATTGCAGAAATTGAATCTAATGCGAGCCTCAAACGTTACTCGATTAAAGCGCCAATTAGCGGCGTGGTGGTGAGTCGTAATGCAAACGTTGGCGAACTGGCTACTGATAATGTGTTACTGAGCATTGTTGATAACAGTCAACTTTGGGCTGAATATCAAGTCTTTCCTAGTCAGAAAAGCCGTGTTTCTATCGGCCAAAAGCTCAGTGTTGAATCTGAACAATTAAGCGTGACATCTGCTATTGAATACTTGCTGAATCCAATGAATAACGAGGCGTACCTGCGTGCTCGAGCGCCAATTGATAATAGCGAAGGGTCATGGACAGTAGGCGCTTTTTTATCAGGTGAAGTGACCCTAAGTAAGCGCAGTGTTGACTTAGTCATTGATAATCGCGCCTTGCAGGTGATGGAAGATCAGCAAGTCATTTTTGTTAAAAATGATGAAGGCTTTGAAAAGCGCGTGGTCACTCTGGGTAAAAAAGACCGTCAGATGAGCGAGCTTTTATCGGGTTTAGCTGTGGGCGAAGAGTACGCGGTCGATAATAGCTTTTTATTAAAAGCCGATCTTGAAAAATCTAGTGCTGCGCACGTTCACTAAAGGAGACGCACATGATTGAATCAGTTTTGCGTCTTGCCATTACTCGACGCTGGATGATGATGTTCTTAACGCTACTGCTGGTTGCAGTAGGGCTGTGGAGTTATCAAAAGTTACCTATTGATGCGGTACCGGATATTACCAATGTGCAGGTGCAAATTAGCACACGAGCAGAGGGCTATTCACCGCAAGAAACCGAGCAAAGAATCACATACCCTATTGAAAATGCCTTAATGGGTATACCGAGCTTGTCTTATACTCGCTCCCTTTCACGCTATGGGTTATCGCAAGTCACCGTGGTATTTGATGAGGGTACGGATTTGTATTTTGCCCGTAATCTCATTAATGAACGCTTAAATGCCATAAAAGGAAAGCTGCCCAGCGATATTGAGCCAGAAATGGGGCCAATTTCAACCGGCCTTGGCGAAATTTTTATGTACACCATTGAGGCGCTGCCTGATGCTAAGCAAGCTAATGGTAGCGAATTTGATGCCACCGCATTGCGGGAAATTCAAGACTGGATTATTAAGCCTCAATTAGCACAAGTACATGGCGTTACCGAGATTAATACCATTGGCGGCTTTGATAAGGAGTACCATATTACGCCGTTACCCATGAAGATGTTGGCCTATGGCATCTCATTTGGTGATATCAAATCAGCCCTTGAAAACAACAACAGTAACCGCGGTGCAGGTTTTATTGAGCGAGAAGGCCAGCAACTTACTGTTCGTTCAGCTGCGCAATTAACTTCAATTAATGATATTGAACATGTTGTCGTTAAGCGTGTTGATAATGCGCCGGTATTCATTACTGATATTGCCGAAGTAGCCATTGGTAAAGCACTGCGTACTGGTGCAGCTACCCGCGATGGTAAAGAAACAGTACTCGGTAGCGCAATGATGCTGGTGGGCGAAAATTCTCGTCAGGTATCATTGGCTGTAGCGAGTAAGCTTGAAGATATTAAGGCGTCATTGCCAGCAGGTATTAAGGTTGAAGCGGTTTATGATCGCACCACACTGGTTGATAAAGCGGTGTATACGGTACAAAAAAACCTAGTAGAAGGGGCTTTGTTGGTCATTGTCGTGCTATTTATTTTACTGGGTAATGCTAGAGCTGCATTGATTACAGCGGCAGTTATTCCGATTGCGATGCTAGCAACAATGACGGGTATGTTGCAGGCCGGCGTGTCGGCAAACTTAATGAGCTTAGGCGCGTTGGATTTCGGTCTTATTGTCGATGGCGCAGTGATTATTGTCGAAAATGCCATTCGCCGATTAGGCCAAGCTCAGGCGCAAAATGGTGGACAGATTTTACCGCGCAAACAAAGGTTACAGCTGGTGTTTGAGGCGACCAACGAAGTCATCCGTCCGAGCTTATTTGGTGTGCTAATTATTACCGTTGTTTATATTCCATTGTTTAGTTTAACTGGCGTAGAAGGGAAAATGTTCCACCCTATGGCTGCAACCGTTGTAATGGCATTGCTGGCAGCATTAGTCCTATCTTTAACTCTTGTGCCAGCTGCAGTTGCACTGTTTATGACGGGTAAGATTAGCGACAAAGAAAGCCGCGTTATTACCCTAAGTAAGTCGCTTTATAAGCCGCTACTCATCCTTGCAATGAAGTTACGTTGGTTAGTATTAAGTGTCGCGGTTGCGCTGGTGGCTTTTTCTATTTGGCTTGCGACCACATTAGGTTCAGAGTTTATTCCGCAACTGAATGAAGAAGACATTTTACTGCAAGCGATTCGTATTCCTGGCACTGGATTAGAGCAATCTGTTGAAATGCAATTACTCTTGGAAGATCGTATTAAGCACTTTCCTGAAGTGTTAAATGTGTTCTCTAAAATTGGTACCCCTGAAGTGGCTAACGATCCTATGCCGCCGAACATTGCCGATACCTTCATTATGCTTAAGCCGCGCAATGAATGGCCAGAACCGACAATGAGTTATGACAAGTTAGCTGCTGATATTGTCGCGGCAGTATCAGGCCAGCCAGGTAATAACTTTGAGCTAACACAACCGATTGAAATGCGCTTTAACGAGCTGATATCAGGTGTCCGCGCTGATTTAGGCATTAAAGTTGTAGGGGATGATTTACAACAACTATTGACCTCCGCAAATGAGATCCACGAGGTGCTGGAGAAAATTGATGGTGTAACGGATTTACAAGTTGAGCAGGTTACTGGCTTGCCCATGTTGTCTATTCAGCCAAATCGGATGGCTTTGGCGAATTATGGTCTGTCAGTACGGGAGTTACAGGACTTTGTTGCAACGGCTATCGGCGGGGATGAAGCGGGACTGATTTTTGAGGGCGATCGCCGTTTTAAAATGGTTATTCGACTACCTGAAAATATCCGCCAAGATGTAGAGCATTTACAAGACTTACCCATAGTCATGCCATCTGGTGAGTATGTGCCGTTATCTGAAGTTGCCAGCTTAGATATAGCGCCATCTCCCAATCAAATTAGCCGTGAAAATGGTAAACGCCGCATTGTCGTAACGGCCAATGTTCGCGGGCGAGATTTGGGCTCGTTTGTGACGGAAGCTAAGCAACAAATCACCGAACAAGTGGATATTCCTGCGGGTTACTGGCTCGAATACGGCGGCACATTTGAGCAACTTGAGTCTGCAAGTCAGCGATTATCGATAGTGGTGCCACTGACCTTAGCCATCATTTTAGGCTTACTGGTAATGGCCTTTAGTTCAGTTAAAGATGCGCTGATTATTTTCACCGGCATACCGCTTGCGCTAACGGGTGGGGTAATTTCGCTGTGGATTAGGGATATGCCATTATCGATTTCTGCGGGGGTTGGCTTTATTGCATTATCGGGGGTAGCAGTACTTAATGGTTTGGTATTACTGAGTTTTATTCGGCAGTTATATCAAGAAAAAGGCGAGCTACTTAATGCCATTATTGATGGTGCCTTAATCAGATTAAGACCAGTATTAATGACCGCACTCGTGGCCGGTTTAGGGTTTGTGCCCATGGCACTTAATATTGGCACTGGCGCAGAAGTACAACGTCCCATTGCTACCGTGGTGATTGGTGGGATTATCTCATCGACTTTATTAACCTTGTTTGTGCTGCCTATTTTGTATCGGATGGCGCATCAACGCAGTGAGAGAAAAGCGGTATAAGATTATTGTGATGAATAAATGCTTCGGTTAATGCGAGGCATTTTTTTTGAACTATTTTATGACGAGACATTTAAAGCAAAAAAAATGGTTCTGCTGGGGGAGCAAGAACCATTAAAAATGATGAACTTTTAAAGTGACGCAATAGGTATAAATTTTTACAGGGAAAGTGCTTTTGGAAATAATAAATTATTTTCAATATGAATATGTGTTTGTAAGTCGGCATCAAACTCAGCTAGTGTCTTATAACACTTCTGCCAGGTACTACAAACACCTTCAGGTATTTGGTAGTTTTGGGTTAAATCACGTAATTGCTGCAAGATAGTACCGGCATGGTCATGCTCGTGTTCCATGGCATTTATCGGGTTCCCGATATGGCCAAAACAACCGTTTACTTCCAAGCCATCACCTAAACGTCTCATTGCAGGAAAAAGAATCTGCTCTTCTTTCATAAGGTGTGGCATCAAGTCTGCGACTAATGCACCAACAAGGTTCGCTAATGGCTGAATTTCTGCATGGTCAGCAGCATGTGCTTGCACCATTCTTTGGGTGTATTCGACTAGTAAAGGCGCCGTTTCACGTACATATTGATGATGAGTCACTTCAATATAATCAATGAGTTTTCCGAGGGGGAGTACCTGTAATTGCTCAAAGCTTGAAGATGTAGTCATGAAAGTTCCAAAGATGCATATAAATTACATGTATTCTATATGCATCTTTAAAATGCTCAATAAACTATCAGTAAAAATGCCAGCTAGATCACATTTATAACGATAATTCGTTACTTATTGATTGCAGCGCTGTTGCTCCGTTAGTGGAGAACTTAATACATGCTCGGTCACTTTTTGGTTTTCTAACATACCGCCAATCCGTAACAGATTATTCTCATGGCAAATCAGTCCACGATGATCCATTGATGGAGTAGAAAGCGGGGTAGGGGTTAGCCATATTTTATTTGCAAAGTCGAAACTGTATTGAAATTGTTGCGGACGACTCGGTTCGCCGTTATAACCTATGCCGCTGTAATTATATGGGTTATCACTGCCACCGATAAAGATGGCGTAGCCTGCTTTATCAAGGTTTGCATCGTTATCTTTCTTATTACTTATATTCGAGTTTACGCCTGTTGCCGCCATTCGATAATGCGCAATAGCAGGCTTATTCAGGTCGCTTTCTCCAGTCTTAGCAACAGAATAATGTGGCAGTAATTGCCAGCTAATTCTTAAATGATTCTCTGGGTTCACTTCACCATATAAACACACGGGTGATGATGCATAGCTGCGACGTTTACCTATATTAGCCTGAACTTTCACACCATCGCATAAGACAATTTTATTGTTAACCATGGCCACAGCTTGACCGAAAACGGCAGGTGCAGGTATCGGACTTGCCTGAGACCAAGTATCGGTTTGAGTGTCATACACTTGGACTAAATTAACATTGCCATCGTTATGCCAACCGCCAAATAAATACACATAACGTTGCTGATAAACGCTGGCTGCCGTGTCATCAACAGCGACGGGCATGTCGGCAATACGCTGGTACTCATTAGCGCTGATGTCGAAACGGTAATTATCGACAGTGCTAATTTCTTCATGATTTTTAGCCACAGTGTAGCCACCAAATACATAAGCCTGATCATCCACACCGACAGCTATAGAAGCTAATCTTCCAGCCAAAGGGGCTACAAAAGGAACATCTTTAATGGGCTGCCATTGGTTATTGGGATCCGATAGATCAAGCGCCCACGCTTTGTTATGCACCGCGAGATAATCTTTTGATTCAGCAAGCCCAGTAAAACTTAGTAAGTACTGGGTTTTATCTGTAGTGACTTTGGCTATGGCATTATTTGAAACTGACTCAGGCAAGGGCGCATAGGTTGCAAAAGCAATCGGTGCCGAAATGGTTAATAAGATAGCTGAGCTGAGTTTTAAAGGCAGTTTCATGTAAATCCTTTTTTGGGTTAGCACTCTTGTTATTACTGTTGTTATTAGTGTCGTTAGCAGTGCAATGATTAGTATGGTAAGCCGTATTCTTTTCAGTATATGCAAGCATACTTTACACAAAATAAGCTATCGAGCGAAGCCTTTATAAGAAAGTATAACAATGAAATTTCTATGAAAATTAGGGTGTTTCAGGTAATTTAGACGCTCATTATTTAGTTAGAATTAACCGTATTCGCACCTTAAATTCAAATAATAACAAGGGTAACGATAAATTTTGCTCTCTAAAACATTATTGAAAAAAATGACATCTGCACACTTTCTCCATCGATGGCTAATGCTGCTGCTGGCGATTCCCATCATCATATGGAGCGTGACCGGTAGCTACTTTGTGTTGATGGATATCGGCTTTATTCGAAGCGATCATGTGATTAGCGAAGTAGAAGTTATTGACCCTTCTCAAGTACAATATCCGTTAAGTAAGGTCTACCGAGAGTATCCTCAAGCACTGCAGATATCTCTTAAAAGCGTGCTTAATAAAACAGCTTATCAAGTCAATTTAGCAGATGATAAGCTACTCATCGATGCACAAACGGGTCAGGTACTTGAACCCTTTAGTGAGCAACAGGCACGACAGATAGCTGCCTCATATTTGCCATCAATTTCAGCGTCGCAATTAAGCTCAATGAGCCTTATCGAACACAATGCTCCAGCTGAGTTATCTGCAAGGCATTTACCTGTGTGGCGAGCTGAGTTTGACGATATTGGCATGACAACCCTCTATATATCCGCTAAAAGCGGCGATGTGGTCACCCGTAGACATGAATTTTGGCGCTTGTTTGACTTGTTTTGGAAGTGGCACATCATGGATTATAACGACGGTGAAGCCATTGATAATCAATTACTCTTTTATACTTCAATAAGCGCATTTATCGCTGTGTTTTCTGGCCTGGTGTTAGTGTGGCAACGCCGAAAGAGGTATGTGAAATGAGTGCTAAATCGAGCGTTAGAACAGGCAAAACACCAAGTAAGAAAACCAAGCGGTTACAGCATTGGATCCGAGTCTGGCATTACTGGGTAGGCGCGTTAGTTAGCCTACAATTTTTGATTTGGTTAGGGACTGGTATTTACTTTAATATCACCCCACACGAAGCGCTAAAAGGCATGGCATATAGTCATCATGCTGGCCATGAAGACTTTAATTTCAATGCTGCAGATCTAATAACGGCAAAGCAAGTACTGACAAGCCATCCGAATCAACAGCAATTAGCACTCATTTCATTGAATAACAATCCAGTGTATTTACTGACTGAAACCGTAATGCGTTATAAACATGAGTGTCAGCAGCAAACGCTCATCAATGCCTATAGCGGCGAAGTGATGGATATTGACTCATCATTAGCAACCACGTTGGCCATCAAGAGTTACATGGGGCCGGGCAGCGTTATCAGTGCTAATAAACTTAAGCCGCCGATTAGCGAGTGGCCTAAAGAATGTAATCCTCTGTGGCAAATCAACATGGATGATGATTTTGAGACGCGAATATACATTAATGCCATTAATGGACAGTTAGTTGGCCACAAGAATTCCGATACAGAACTGGCAGATTTAATGTTCAAACTGCACTTTATGGATTACTTACATCAAGGCAGTTTCAATAACCCTTTTAGCTGGTTCTTTGGCTTAATGACCTTACTGTTATCGTTATCTGGTTTGTATTGGGTGGGAGAGAATCTAGTGAATAAGCGCTATAAAATACCTTTGAAGTAGTGAAGTGAAATCCTATTGTTAAATGATTTTCTTTTCAAATACTAAAAATAACACAAAAGAAGGCCCTCATCTGAGGGTCTTTTTAATAGGCATTGTTAACTTAACATGCCTATATAGTCATAAAGCTTAATATTAATGAAGCTTGCGACGACGGCCTGCAAATAAACCTAATACACCTAACGCTAAGAAGCCTAAGCTACCACCGCTTGATTTTGATTTAGCTTCTTCCACAACTGGGAGGGTACATGAACCATCATCGGTATTAGCATTGGCATCATAGTTAGTTGCAGATGAATCAGTACAACCATTTTCTATTCCATCAGAGCTAACCGTTAGCATAAAGCTGGTGGTCGCTTGATCTGATGGGTAAGCCATATCATGCACTGTTACAGATATCATGGTTTCACCAAACCAATCAGCATCTGGAGTAATAGTAATGCTATCACCTTCAACTACAGCAGTGATGTTATCACCCGCAACCATAATGCCATTGTTGGTAGCTTTAAGATCGGAGTAAACAACATCTAGAGTCACAGAGCTATTTTCTTCAATCATTTGATCTGCAAAACCTGCAACTTGGATATTACTTGGCGCAGAAACCGTATGAGATACAGTCACTAACTCTGAATCAGCGTATTGGCTGTTAACTGTTACCGCATTATCCATTCCCGTTGCCGAAGCCGCTACACGAGCAGAGAAGCTAACCGTTAATGCTGAACTTTCAGGGCCTTGGTAGTCAGCACAAACCAGCATACCTTCAGCTACTTTGTCATCGACATCATTGAAAGCAAAACCATCATTTAACCAGCCTTCAACAGGGCCATAAGTACCACGCTCGCCATAATAGCCATGCAAACCAATTGAGCCAAAGTGTGCATTAGCCGTTTGAATCGCTTGATAACCAAACATGATTTCATGGGCGCCTGGTGCAAAATCTAACTTGGTTGAAATAATGGTTTCAACATCAAAGTAAGCTGATGCATCAGGATTACGGTTGCCAGTAAAGCGGTTATAAATCTCTTCTCCACCTTTCCACTGGAACACATAATAGTCTTCAATCACTGCCGCATAAACTAAGTTAGTTACGGCGCCGACATCATCACGGAATGCTGCTTCTGGCATCATCACGTCACCACGCCATAATGGCGCAACTATAGTGTCGGGGAAGTTTTGGAAGGCATCATTAAACTCAAAGTGATAGTTGTAGAAATCAGGCATTTCGTCAAATTTCACATAACCAAATGGTGAGACTTCTAATAGGTCATGCAACATGTCTTGCTCTGCACCATATAAAGGTACGTGCGGTAAGCCATTTGCCGACATGGGTAAACTAAGATACTGATTAGAGTAACCTGCTAGATCTAAGTCATCAAAACCATACTGTGATGGGATGTCGACAAAGGTGTCACTGGTATCTTGCATCTGCGCAGGAATACGACAAGTAGCATCATCTACACTGGTGGTAAACACATAGTGACGTGGAGTATCTAATGATGAAGGTTGCAAAGTATTAAATGCAATGGTGTTGCCATCAATTGTCATGTCTTCAGTGTATTGTGGTAAGCCAGAAACCTGAACGCTATCTTCAATTAACTGGAAGCCAGCAGCAAGTTCAGTACTTAGGGTTAATTGACGCTCTCCACCGAGTAAATTAGGTGCAACACTGACTTCAAAGTCAACAATATCACCCACTTTAGCGCTAGTATGGCTTGCTTCAATTTCAGTATCGCTACCGTCATGAATAAGCTGTACTGGTATATAACCTAAGTTATCATCGTTATAGCTGTCACTACCAATGCCGACATAACCATAATAAACATCGCCCTCTTGTGCGTCAGTTAGATCATAGTCGAGCTGCACACGGTAAGGGTCCATACCATTTGATGAGTCAGGGCCAACCGCAGTCAGATTTGCATCGTCTTGATCGCCGATGACGGCTAAAGCAAACGTCATGTTATCAGCAAGGTTATCCTCATCTTCATGCTCATACTTATAGTTTGAACCATAAGCCCAATAAGTACCTGGGGTTGGATTATTGATGGCGCAGTAATCGTTGTTATCAATACGTGAGTAACAAATGGCTTCTTCATTCCACTGAATTTCACCATCGTTATTAACGTCCATGCCGATATCAATAGAAGCATATGCATTGTAGTCTGCTTTTATCACTTCCCAAACGATACGCTTGGTGCCTTCTGGTACGTCAAAGAAGTTAACCACTTGGCCTTCATCCATACGTGCTTGTGCGGCACTGCCTAAGTCGCGTACATCACTGCGCTGCATTTGCACATCAAAGACTTCTGCTTTAACTAAGCCGTTGACGCGGCTATTAAAGGTTTGAATTTCTTCAGTGTTGATTTCTGGAGTTAAGATATGGCCTTGTTGTCTATGGATTTTACCCATGACATTTTCAGGCAAACTGGTACCACTGTATCGAATGCTAACGGGTAAATGTTGCATTGGCATATCAGTGCTTTCTGGAGTAATAGTGACATCACCCAATAAGCGTAATGACGATGAGTCAGCGCCGGGCGCTTGAACCTCTAACACTTTAGCTGTCAGCATGATGGCCTGAGTTTCGCCTTTGCTAAGGCTAAATGATTGAGGCGACACTTCTAATGACAACATGTCAGCCCCTTCCATTGCTAACGATTCAGCGTCAACTGTCCAGCTACCATCAGCGGTCGCTGTGAATGTACGCATCATGGTACAAGTACCATTACAGCTTTCATTGTAAAAATATGGCACGTTTAAGGTATTAACTGTGCCACCGCTTTTAGGATTAGCAGCGCGGTAGTTATCACCAGTTTCGTCCATTATCAGACCCGCTTTATAAGCGCGTGCAACGTTAATCACACCACTACCCGCATCGCTAAAGCCTGCAGCTTCTAAATCAAGGTATGGGTAAGTTTCAACGGTACGAGTTACATCTGCTAAACTCGCCGTCATCATTAATGCTGACTGAATTTGTGCAGGGGTCCAGCTTGGCTGTGCTTGCTTTAGTAATGCCATTGCACCAGCAACATGAGGGGCTGCCATAGAGGTACCACTAATGGTATTGAAATCTCCAGGGATCCCAGACATTGAGAACGCCATATCATCGGCCCAAGCGGCATAAATATCGACACCAGGGGCAGCTAGATTTGGTGACATTACTTCTGGATTATCAAAGTTATGACCGCGAGATGAGAAATCGGCTAATGCGTTAGGGACACGCTCAGTGGTGACCACATTTGAGGCAGTAATGGTTAGCTGATGATCGCTACCACCTGATAGCCAGCTTGATAGCCCAAAATAGTTGGTTGAAGCATCACCATAATAAGCACTATAAGGAATTTGTATGCCTGGAATGACATACGGGTCATTACTTACGGTTTCGCTTGAGCTCGCATTACGTAAAATAAAGCCACCTGCGCCGCCTTCTGCCACATTAATGGCTTTTTGAACTCGGGCAATATCACCGCGTTTACATACGACGATAGGCGCGGTGTCGTATGGGATACCTTCAGGTGAATTATCAAAAAATCCTTCAGGGAAGGTTTCATTACACTTTTCATATTCCCAGCCATAAGCCTTAGCTTCGACCACAGGACCTGTATAGGTGTCAGTTATACCGCCACCAGTAATGTCAGCCAACGCTTGTTCGCCGCCCATTGAATCGGTGAGTGCTTTACCTTCAACACTAAACTCACGACTATGGGTTGTTGCTGCAACTGAGGTTAACCAAGGTGATAAATGATCAATCGCGCCGCGACGCACAGATGCCTCAGAAGGGTCAAAAGAATTACCAGCCGAGGCAGCAACCGAAATACCGGCTTCACGGGCGGCTAGAAAGGCCATTTCGGTCGGGGATTCCCACGGAAATGCGCCATAAGCGGTACCAATAGAGTAGTTAATCACATCGACGCCATCAGCCACAGCATCCTCAATACCAGCGAGCAGTGCAGAACCTGGACAACCGGTATAACTGTTAAAGCTGGCGTCACCTGGATGGCAAACTTGATACATGATTACATTGGCATGAGGCGCTACACCAGAAATACGTGGCAGCATCAAGTTGGTTGCTTTACCGTCACTGGTTACGCCCACATCAGGTACCATATAGGCACTATCTAAAATCACGTTACCCGCTGCAGTAGAGGCAGTATGAGAACCATGGCCGTTATAATCTTCGCCATTAGCGGGTCTGAGTGGGCCTTCGATTTCCCACCAACCTTTATCAGGCTGAAAAGTTTCATCGCTATAAGTATCTGTTATGACGGGGTATGAGCGCACACCAATGAGCTTGTCATTACACATACTTGCAAATTCTTCTAGCTCACAGTCACCAAGGTAACCTTCGTAGCGTGAAGGTAACTGATGCACATAACCGTCATCACCTTGTGCAGCAAATGAAGCGTGGTCTGAGTTAATACCTGTATCGAGCACACCAACAACAATGCCTTTACCGGTAAATTCTTCGCCAGTAACTTCACCTGTCCAAAATTTGTCTGCGCCGATATGTTGTGGGCCAACATCAGTGTGTAATTGGTAGATCATTTCGCGAGTAACGTTGACCACGCCGGCTAAGTTAGCCACATTGGCAGCTTGCTCTTGGCTCATGCGCATCGACATACCGTTAAAGGCCAGTTGATAAGTATCGATGATTTTAGCATTACCCACTAAGCTGGTAATTTGCGATGTGATACTGGCTTGTTTCTCGGTTAAGTAATTACGATAGGATTGTACATCGGTGCTATGCACATCGACCTTATCATGTAACTGTGGGCTTAAAGCCGCAGGAATTTTATTGGCTCTAGGGCTGGTGGCATTTAATCCTGTAACGCTACCTTGATATAATGACACTGGCTTATCTGATAATTGGATAATATAAGTTTGCTCACCCTCAATATTATCTTCATAAACAAAAGATACTTTTTGATCTGAATTAGTAATAGCACGATGAACATTACGACCATTACTATTACGAGATGGAGTTATAATCTCACCTGACAAACGGTCTTTATTTTTATTATCGTTATATTTTTTAATCGCATCAGTGATTATAATAGGTTTAATATTCTCAGAATATACACCACCAAAATTAGCGCTGTCAGCACTTGCACCTACAGCCCCCGCATAAATGGCCGCAAGGGTCATTATGTAACTTTTTTTAAATTTCATTGTCTTTTCTTCCATCAATATTTATGAGTGCAAATCCTTTTAACAAATTTGTCACATTAATATTTAACGTGTATTTACTTAAGCTGCTAATTCATTTTATGAATTGAACTATAGCTTTATCGAAAAAGCATGAGAGGCTATGTTTAAGAGGTATTATGGAATGGGCTTACTTAACAGTGGTTTATATCTATTCCTGCATAATATATAGATGCTGGTGGAGTTCAGTTAGAAGATACTAAGCTTATTTTTACCCGTAATGATACAAAGTGAAACAAAATGATTGTTGTGAATATAAGACTAATTACTCTATCGTAATGAGTTGAAGCACAAGAGTTTAACAAGGTGGGTTTTGTAACGGACTTTAATAATTTTATGGTAGATTCGAAATATAGAAATGGGTAGATTTAGGCAGATTTAATAATGATGAAAATGTTCAATATATAATAAGGCTTGAGATGGAGTTACGTCATATAAAATACTTTGTTGTATTGGCTGAATTAAGAAATTTTAATAAGGCGGCATCTGAATTAAATATTACTCAGCCTTCTTTATCTAAAAGTTTACAAAAGCTTGAGTCATTAGTTGGTGGTAAGTTATTTCAACGAAACTCTAAAAACATGACAATCACTTTATTAGGTGAGATGGTATTAAATCATTGTCAGAATATCGTAAAACAACACGATAAATTAAAACATGATATCGCCATATTTCATGGTAATAATGAAGATGAAATTAGAATTGGTGCGAGTCCTATTCCATCCAATTGTTTGGTAGGCCCTATATTAGCGCCGTTTATGCAAACTTGTGCCAATATGACTATTGATTTAAGAGTAGGTAATTGGCAATCATTAACTGAGCAGTTACTGCAAGGGAAACTAGATTTATTTGTGGCAGAAGCTCGGAATTCCGGACTTGAAGATAACTCATTATTACGCCTGCAGGCATTACCGCCTTTCTCTGTTATTTTTTGCTGTCGTCCTGAACACCCACTGGTTAAACTGCCGAGGCTTTATCTTCCGACATTCCGTGATTATCCAATGGCAATTCCACAGTTACTGCCGATAACAGTAGCCAATCAATTTGAAGAGTTGTTCCAACTACAGCGCGAAGACTTTGCCGGTTTAATTCGTTTTGACCAACTTCATTCAATAAAAGACTCTATCTTTAATTCTAACTTAGTGGTGTTGACCCCTGAAATTGCAGTGCGTAATGAATTACTAGCGGGGACATTAGTACAGCTTAATCCACAATTGATGCCGCAACTTAATGCTAGGTTCAGCATCATCAGCTTAGCAGAAAAGACTCAAAGCGAAGCGATGAAAATCTTTACTGACCTCCTTGTGCAGCGTGCTAACTATGTAAAAGAATCAGTGGGCGTAAATAAACACATTCAATAAATTGGGTGCAACTTTGGTGTGGAACAAATTATTACTGAAAAATCTGAGGCTAATATCATTAAGCTGAAAAGAAAATATTGAGTCGTGAATTATTGAGATATAGTAACGCCTGAATATCAACAGTTTAATGCGTGAAACCATTTAGTCGTAGGTTTAAAATTGTTACCACAAAACATTGAAAAAAGTATTCCTTATAGTTGGTTTGGGCGTTTGTATTTAGGTAAACCCAATGGCATTACCTTAACTGCTGCAGGCATTGTATTTACTCGTCACCAAAGTCATTCGATTCCGTATTTCTTGAAATCTAAGCTCTTGCTTGAAGAGGTGGCTATATCCTGGGATCAGCTAGCATCACCAGCTGAATTTACGCCGAGTTTTTTAGGTTGCCTATTACGATTTGAAGCCGAAGGTAAGCTTTACCAAGTTTCATTTCTAGGTTACTTCTCAAAATCATCATTCAAAAAAGATATCGAAATACTGTGGGCGCATGCCCATGAAAAAAAGCTATGCCAATTAATCGCTCGCATTGAACATACCCTGGCGAATAAATACCTACGTCAATCGTTACTTGAGCAAATGCAGTTAAGAATTCAGCGTGAATATGCCCGTTGGTTCCCTTGGTGCAAGTCAGTTGATTTATCTGAAGACCTCAAAGCTGCCTTAATCAAACTGTCTCGTTTTAATAGCTGGAATAAAACCAAAGTAACGCAAATTAGGCAGCAATATGTACAGTCGCAACTCACAAAATATGCTGATTTTTTTGAGCATATTGAATCAATGCCACTTACAGCTAAGCAACGTCAAGCTTGTGTGATTGATGATGATAATAACTTGCTCTTAGCAGGCGCTGGCACAGGAAAAACTAGCGTAATGGTTGGCCGTGCTGGTTATTTAGTGGCAAGCGGTCAAGCCCAAACTACGGATATTTTATTGTTGGCTTACGGTCGAAAAGCCGCTGACGAAATGGATGTCCGCATTAAAGAAAAACTCGGCACTGATGATATCAAAGCCAGTACCTTTCACAGTTTGGGTTTAAAGATTATTGCCGAAGTAGAAGGTAAACAACCCAGTTTGTCACCTTGGGCAGATGATGAAAAAGCCAAAGATAAATGGGTACAAGATACACTTGAAAATTTGATAGAGGATAAAGACTACCGCAAACCGCTATTTGAGTATTTCAGTCAGTATTATTACGTTGAAAAAAGCCCATTTGATTTTGATTCAGAAGGTGAGTATTTCGAATACTTAACTGCTAATGATATTCGCACACTCAAAGGCGAGCGAGTAAAGAGTTTCGGTGAGCTTTATATTGCCAATTGGCTGTTTAGTCATGGCATTGAATATCGCTATGAAGCGAAATATGAACACGATGTCAGCAGTGTTGATTTTCGGCAGTACCAGCCGGACTTTTACCTGCCTGAATATGACGTTTATATTGAATATTACGGTATAGATGAAGCCAGTAATACCGCCCCATATATTGATAATGAAGCTTATCTAACATCAATGGCGTGGAAACGTGAATTACATCAACAGCATGGTACTGCTTGTGTTGAGCTATTTTACTACCAACATAAAAAGGCGGTGTTAATCGATGAGCTTGAACAGGCTGTAACGGCATTTAAAGTGCAATATGCGCCATTACCCGATGAGGCGATACTTGAAACATTGCATGAGCTTGGGCGTGTTACTGAACTCGCTAAGTTATTTAGTCTGTTAATCGGCCTCTATAAATCAGCCTGTCTCGACGCTAAAGGTTTAGAGCATGTTTTCAATAATGCCGCTGACCCAACTCAAGCCCGCAAAGCATTTGAATTGCTAGAGCCAATTTTGCACCGCTATCAGCAACATCTATCAGCCAATGGTGATATCGACTTTGAAGATATGATTGGAAAAGCACTGGCTTATATCGAAACAGCACAATTCGTCAGTCCGTGGCGCTATATTATGGTGGATGAGTTCCAAGATATTTCAGAACCTAGAGCGCGTTTAGTAAGAGCATTAACTCAGGCTTACCCTCCACAGAGTAAAACCACAGCCTCACTATTTTGCGTCGGAGATGATTGGCAGGCCATTTATCGATTTACGGGTGCAGATGTTAGCTTAACGACAAAATTTACCGCGTATTTTGGTGCAACTGAAAAAACCTATCTTGACCAAACATTCAGGTTTAATAGCAGCATTGGCGAGGTGGCTACCCAGTTTGTGACTCAAAATCCTGGGCAACTAAAAAAGGACATTCGCTCTAAGGTGATAGTCACCAAACCTGCGGTTTCAGTTATTAAGCGCGGCGAAAATGAAGTCGCAACAGCAGCAAACCCCACTCCAAATGCAATAGAGCAAGCATTGACTGCAATCAGCACTAGAGTATTAAAGGGTGATGATGGTGTAAAATATAAGCCCACAGTGTACTTACTCAGCCGTTTTTGGTTTCAGTTACCAGATAGAAATGCCTTAAGGCAACTTAATCATCAATATCCAAACATCACCATAGAGTGCCAGTCTTTTCATGCCTCAAAAGGTAAAGAAGCAGACTATGTCGTTATCACAGGAATGAAAACAGGCAAGCATGGTTTTCCGTCCAAGAAAATAACCCCACCTTTATTAGATGCATTTTTACCGCAAAGTGAAGACTTTGAGTTTGCAGAAGAGCGGCGACTTTTTTATGTGGCATTAACCCGCGCTAAGCATCGGGCCTATGTACTCGCTGATATGACCGATGTGAGCCCGTTTGTCATCGAGCTAATTCAGCAAGACTATGCCATTGAGCAAGAAGAGTTCACCACATCATTAGTGCAAAGCCTATTTGAGGATATTAACTGTGTTCGGTGTACCACAGGAATTTTAAAACCAAGAACTGGGCGCTTTACATCATTTTATTCCTGTTCTCATTTCCCTTTGTGTGACCACAAAGAAGAAGGATGCGCGCTTTGTGCAAGCCCGATGACGCGTAAACGTTTTGATGGTTTTAAAGTCTGCCTCAATGATCAGTGTGCTCATACCACACCGCTGTGCAGTGTTTGTGGTGCTGATATGGTACTTAGGAAGAGTGCTAGAGGTGAATTCTGGGGTTGTAAAAATTATCGTGGTAACAATTCACAGAGTAGAAATTTACCAGGTCAGAATCCCCAAGGTAAGAACGGTCACGACAAGAACCATCACGATAACAAGCCAAGTTGCAGACATGCAGTGGATAAAGCAAAGCTCATATTGCCCAACTAACATGTCTACCTTGGTGCTGAATCGTTATATTGATATTTGAAGATAGTTTATTGTCGGCTGAGCTTTTGCTTCTAAATTCTGGCTTCTAACTTCTAAAGTCTGACCTTATATCAGGAGACCTTTATTACCCCGCTGAACTTTGATTTAAGTTGCGGGTATATGTTGGGGTGTCGAGTTCAGCTAAGTCATGTTTATCATCGTTACTACTGTCGGACTTTTCTTTTAGAAATTCATGTATATTCAGCAGTTCAACTGAAGTAAATCGCTCTTTTTGAGGTGTTATTGTCGAGGCATCCACGATTACTGCTGAATGCTCAGTCGGTGTTTGAATCCCTGTGGCAATCACCATTAATTCTAGCTCGCAATCAAGCTCTGGAACGATAGTTAATCCAATAATTACCAGTGCGCTTTCATCTAATTGCTGATGTAGGGTTTCTCCAATAAAGTTATATTGGCTCAGTTCAATATTTTCAGAGGCCATCACACTCACAATCGCGCCCTTTGCATGAGTAAGGTCAACATCTTCCAGTAATGGGTTTTTAAGCGCATTATTGATAGTCAGCTGCAAATCTTCCCCAGGCATTTGCTTCGCCACTCCCATAGCGGCTTGTCCCTGGTGATCCACAACAGCAATGAAATCATTGAGATCGATATTAATCAAACCTGATTGACTAATGGTGGTGGTTAACCCCAGTAATACATCTTGCAAAATACGGTTACTTTCAAAAAAAGCGTTAACAAGGCTGACTTTCTTGTCCAGAGTTTTAGCGAGTTTGTCGTTAGGCAAAACTATTACGGCATTGGCGTGCTGCATTAATTCATCGACACCTTTATTGGCCAGAAGATTTCTTTGGTGTCCTTCGAAACTGAAAGGGGTAGTAACGACGACTACCAATGGTTTATTAAGCTCAGTGGCGATAGAGGCCATAAACGGGATCGCCCCCGTGCCTGTTCCACCGCCCATACCGCCGGTGAAAAAGATGATATCTGCTAATTCGATAAGTTCTCTAAGCTGGGCTTCAGATTCTTGTGCCGCTTCATGACCTTTTTGAGGCTTAGCGCCTGCTCCAAGACCTTTGGTGGTTTCAAGGCCAATCTGCAACCGAGTCTCACATTGTGAGGTTTCCAGTGATTGTGCATCCGTATTGACGGCAATAAGTTGTACATTATCATTGAGAGGGGACTGACTAAGTTGATTAATAGTGTTACATCCACAACCCCCGATTCCGAAAACGGCAATACGCGGTGTTTGCTTGGTTTGTGCGAGTAGGTCAAACATCGATTCATCTCCTTGAGGTTACTTTCAATACCGTAACCTAAGGGTGCGACAGGCTAAGTCGCATCATTTTGATAGCGAGCATTGACCTTATTAATTAATCGAGTGAAATGGGCTCTTAATTGGAGAGGAGCGACCACTTCTACCTTATCAGCCATATTCCACAATAACGTTCTTAACCCTGAAGTGTCCTCCACCGTGGCATAAACGAGATATCTTCCATCAGCTAATTGCTCAACACGTTGGTTTTCACTTAGCTTCAAGTTTCGCATGATAAAGTTTGCCGAAGGAGAAAAAAGCAATTCAATCTCAATAAGCTCCGATTGGTTTTCAGCTTTCCTACGGGCAATTTCTACATCACTTCGAGTAATTACAGGCGTATCGAGTAATCGCACATTGCGTAATAAGTCGATGGACTTTGCAAAAAGTTTTGGTTCAACTGTGCCAATAGTAAAGGTCAGCAGCGCGACGCCATCTGTTATCTGAATGCCTTCGGGATTGATGGGCGTGTAATCAATCCAATAGCTTTTCCCTTCGATAACCCGTTTTATTTGGCAGGCAATTTGACGCTTATTGAGCAGTGCCGATTGCACGGCTTCAAATATCTGTGGATCTTGCTGCTCAATAATAAAAGGAAAAGGCTTAGGTAACTGCGCCACACGGCATGCCCAGTAAAGCCAAGGGTTATCAGGGTCGTTACCTAATACTTGATCCGCACGTTCAAAGTAGGGGGTCAGCTGCTTAAGGCTTTGGGGAGGCAGCAGTTGGCTAGCGCTGTGCTTTAGGGTGTGAAACGCTAATGCCATATGATTGTCCATCAAGGTCAGATTAAGACCACGCCAACAGGCGGCAATCGACCAGCCAAAAGGTTTGCTTCTATCATCGAGCACTATGCCAAAAAGCCCCATATCATGCATGGCTTTTAACTCCCGTTGCACTGTTCTCAACCCCACATCAAAGTCGCGACTTTGCAGTTTATCGGCGATGTCATGGGCGGTAATTCGCCTTGGGTGAGTAGGTATTTGCTCCAGCATGGCAATTTGGCGTTGGATATTGATTTGCATCGATGTTCTCCCGATTCTCTATGCCATGAGCATAATACTACCCTGCGACAGAATCTGACGCACTAAGCGTTTTTTGTATAATTATCTGACATTTAACCATTAGCAAAAGCTAAAGTTTTAGCTTGGGAATTGCGTTGAAGGAAAGCGGAATCGAATACAGGAAGGGGCAACAAAACAACGGGGGTACATATGGGGGTACTTGAACAAATCAGCTAAAGCACTCGACATGTGGTGTGATTGGTTAGAGCACTTAGTTAACCCAATTGATAATGTTGTAGAGATTGGTATGGCTAAGGCAGTCTAAAAAGGAAATGATTAGCCACCTTATAGTGGTTAATCATTAATTTAGTCGTTACCGAAGTTACTGTTCTAGATTCACTTTGTTAACTCTTTAAGTGTTGCTTCATGGCAAACTCAGTGAAATAGAGTGGGATCACGAGGTTTGTTTGTTCAGTTGCAGGTGAGCCTTGAGTACCTGTCAGTTTGATTGTTTTATGGGGCTGGCACTTGGTTATATATGACTCCAAAGACTTGGCTCTGGTGCGCTTACCGCTTTTCACTTCAATAGGCACAATGCGGCCTTCATCATCTGCAATAATAAACTCTATTTCGGCGCGTGCATCACCCCATGAATAAGTCGGATCAATACCTTGTACGGCTAACTCCTGTTGAACGAAGTTTTCCGCAACATAGCCTTTGTACTCGTAACCCTGTTGCTTAACCTCTTTGTAGCTGACCCCTAGCATATGGTTAAGAAGGCCAACGTCAAACAAGAATAGTTTGACCATATTATCTTTCTTATAGGCAGCTAGTGGACTTTTAGGCATACCATCAACGGGATAGTTTTTTAAAACTAAGCGGCACCTTTCTAACCAAGTAATCGCACTTTCTAGATCACTGTAACGAGACTTTCTTTCATGGACACCTTTAAACTTAAAGCGTTTTACGGACTCATCTATGACCGCTGAAAGCTGAGATGGAACATTGTTAAACACCGCTTCTATCAAGCCTGTATCGACTTTGCCTGAATACTTACCAAAGTCACGCTGATAGCCAGATATTAGGTCTGCTTGAACACGAGACACAGCCTCTATTCGTTCAAGTATGCCGTCATTGGCTAGCGCAAACCAGCTGCTTACTGCTTCAGGCATACCGCCAGTAAAGTAGTAGTCAGTTAGTTTATCGAATAATTTACTATGTGCAGCGGCATTGTTGACCTGTCCCTCAAAAGCTTTAATCAGTGGCGCTTCATTTGATGCGAGTAGAAACTCATGAAAGGAGAGGGGGCGAAGATTATGCTGTTCGACTTTGCCAACAGGGAAGCTGTCGAGTAAGCCAATATTAGAGCCACTAGCCGCAATATACATGTGGGGCGCTTTCTCAGCGAAGTACTTAAGTGCGGTGACCGCTCGTGGGCATTCACCTATCTCATCCAATATAAGCAGATCAGTGGTAGGTTCGAACATCTCACCTGTCAGTAGCTCAATATTAGAGATGATATCAGCAGGGGTGAGTGAACCAGTAAAAGCCTCAGCCATCTCGGGAGATTCAAGAAAGTCGATTCGTAAAGTGCGTTCGAATTTGCTCCCCAGTAAGCTTTGCAGTAGGTAGGTTTTGCCAGTCTGTCGAGCACCGTCAACGAGTAAGGGTTTACGCTCAACCTTGTCTTTCCACTCTAATAGCTTACCCAGTAATAACCTTTGCATAACGCACTCCGAACTTTCATATATAGACTTATTACACTTTAATGCGCATAAAAAAGCAAGTTTACACACTTTTATGCGCGTTAAAGTGTGTTTTTAGGTGTGGAGTTTAATATGAATATGCAATTTCTGACTTATAAGACCATTACAGTTAGTCGCCTACAAAGCAATTAAAATGCTAAGCGATGATTGAAGTGGCAGTGCTAGGTAACTGCTAGAAAAATAAGGGATTTGTGCGATGAGATTGATTAGTTCTGGTTAAACTCTAAGACTGTAGCCAATATTTCTTGACCACTACACTCTTTAAACCATAGATAGATGTGGTTATTTAAAGGAAATGTCATCATTTCCCTCTTTTTATAATAACTATGTTTAGTTTTATTACCGCGAGAAGATTTTAAAATCTTAATATTTATCAGTGTGTAGCAACCTAACAAAAACGGGCTTTCCATTTATGGAAAGCCCGTTTCAATACAACAGTTTAAGAATTTTTTTCTTAGTTCATGCCGTATCATCTGATTGGGTGTTTTTTTTGTTTGTGAGTGTTCGGTGTTGTTCGGATTTAGTATTTTAAGTTGCTAATTATCATGTGGTTACGGATAATGTTGTTCGGGGCTGTTTGTAGGTGTTTTTCTTCGTCAACCAAACGGTGTGTAGCACGGTGTGTAGCAAGTTAGGGTTAGTATGGCGGCTATTAATAAGTTATCAGACACGTTATTACGTAAGATTGTAGGCAAACCCTATGTGGGGAAAACTGTCATTGCAGATGGTGATGGGCTATCTGTTCGTATATCAAAAACAGGCGTAATTGGTTGGGTTTTTAGATACCGACTTGGTGGGCGGGAAACTAATCCTAAGTGGGCTAGTTTGGGAAAATACCCAGAAACGTCAATCAAACAAGCTAGAGCTAAACGAGATCAGTGTCGAGAATGGTTAGATAACGGCGAAGATCCTGTTATTCAGTTATCACTGGTGAAAGTTAAACGTAAAGAAGCGGTAACAGTTAAAGATGCGCTTGAATATTGGCTGGTGGAATATGCCACAGAGCATCGAAAAAACGTTGATAAGACAAAAGCCCAATTTGAACGTCATTTATACCCCTATATTGGAAAGTATCCTTTAGAGAAAACCACTAAACCGCAATGGTTGGAATGTTTTGATCGAATTAAGAAGGGTATCCCTAATGAACGAAAGGGAGCTCCAGTCGCAGCAGGTCAAGTCTTGCAAGGGGCAAAGCAAGCATTGTTATTTTGTAGAAAGAGAGAGTATGCCACCAGCTACGTTATTGATGACTTAACGACTACAGATGTTGGTAAAAAGCAAAATAAGCGTGATAGGGTGCTAACAGAAGTTGAACTGCAAAATGTCATTGAGCTAGTGAAATCGGGCTCTATCAAGGAATACTATTCAAACTTAATCTGGTTATTAATCATTTTTGGTGCACGAACTCAAGAAATTCGATTATCTACCTGGAACGAATGGGATTTTGAAAAAGGTCTCTGGACTGTTCCTAAAGCCAACAGTAAAACGTCAGAGTTAATTATTCGACCAATCCCTATCAGTATGTATTCTTGGCTTAAAAGATTGAAAGCCAAAAATCAAAAGTCTGGGTATGTATTGGGTGAGTTTAAAAACCCAGAAGCTGTTAGCGCATATGGTGGTGCGATTTGGAAAAAATTAGGTCATGAATCGAAGTGGACATTTCATGACTTTAGGCGAACATTGGCTACCCGCCTTAGTGATATAGGCGTCGCACCGCATATTGTTGAGCACCTATTAGGTCACTCAATTAGTGGGGTCGCGGGGATCTATAACCGTAGTCAGTATATAGATGAGAAAACAATAGCACTTGATAAATGGCTTACTGCTTTAGGTGAGTTTAATCCCGAAAATGTCATACATGAAAAGCAATCTCAATAGCAAAGGAGTGGTTATGTCTGAAGTTAAAGTATCAATGTTAGCTGTTGGTAACGTTGATTTGTTTGAAGTGACTTTAGAATCAATTGGCGAACGCTTACCTTTTCAGAAGCGATTATGCTCACCTTGTTCTATATCCGTAAGCCCTGATCATTCTTATAGGTAGCATAGCAACAATAAAAATAGGTCTGAATGTTTATTGGTTTTTTAATTTTTTAATCAGTGTCTGCTTGCTATGCATTTGTTACGGTTTGGTTGTGTTGTGGTACAGTGAATTTGGAATATAGTTTTGCTTATTAGGAGCAGGGTATGTGTGAATTAATCCATCAGTTGACCTCAGCTGCTTCAAATACTCAGGAGTTAACGCTATAAAAGGCTGACCTAAAACTTCAATAACACCTTCACTTTTGTTTATCGAAACACTTTCGGGACAATTAGTATTCACTTTAAGTGAGTAGTCTTTTGGATAAAGGTTAATCACTAACCCTTGAAATGTTTGTTTTTCCCCTGAGTCTATTTTTTGTCTTTGCCTTAAGAGGGTTTGTGTAGCACTTGTAGCTAGAAGAGCTGCTCTTTCCAACATTTCATTCAGATCTGTTTCTATATTAGGATCGGTAAGAGTAAATTGTTCAGTAACTTTATTTGGAGATTCTTTACGCTTGTTATTGCTGTCGATTTTTCCTAAAGGTAACCATCTAGAGTCGTTTCTCCCCATATTCAAAAGACCTTGGATATCATAGTCTATAGATGGAAGGTAAATCCCTTGCTTTTCTAACCACAGATTAGCTAGAGAATGAGAGAGCTTTTCGAGAGTATCACCATACCCGCCCCCAATATCACTGTGAACTCCTGGTAAATCCACTTCTACAATTGTCTCTTCAATTATTAAATCATTTGTAGGGACATTAATTCTTGTTATTGGGAAATGTGTTCTTTCCTCTGATGTAGCAACAAAATGTATAACAGACATAGTACTTAGTGGAATTTCAAGCCTTAAATTGTCTAATTGTCCTGTTGCTACAGTATCAAAAAGCATTGAATAAAGACGGGGTTTTGAAAACAACAAATTCTCACTTGAATGAAATGATTTTTCTTGGAAGTAGTAATCGTCTACAAGGTTTAAAAAGTGCCTAGCGCTGGCTGCTCCCCGACTAAAACCAATCGAATAAACATGAGGAGCTATTCCAGTTTTCTCTGTTTGAGCTTTGAGTTCGTCAAGCGCTTGAATTGCTCTCTCTTCTGCTCCGTTACCTGTAACCCCTTCCGAAAGCTCTTTAATCAATGTTGTTCTTGTTCCAACTCCATGATAGTAGTGTGTTTTAACTCTATGGTCTTGTGATTGAATTAGCTGGTGATGTAGTTTCGCTGGAACAGTATTTGGCTCTCCATTATCTTTATCGTTCCAAGTCCCGTCAAAAATGAAAAAAGACACCTGCCTTTCATCATCAAAATTAAATACAGCTGGCGGGAAAGAGTTTTCAATGCGGTTGAAAACGTGAAGCCATTGATTCATTTCCTCTATGGACAATGAGGTATTATTAACAGTATTTCCTAAATTTGAGTTTGGTATCAAGAAACCATTTTTTACATGTATTAGAGTTTGTAGAGCTTCTCTATCTATAGGACAGGTTGAAAAACCTGTAATCTCATAGTTACTTGGTAAAATTGATTTATCAATTTCAGATTGATTATTAACATTCTGCTGTTCTTCAATTTTATCAATGTTTGTTGGGGCTATCTGCTGGCAGCCGGACAGTAAAAACAAATAAAAAAACAACGTTGGTTTCATGTGGTAATCCTTTGTTGGAATATCAGGTGAAATCTGGTTCTGTTTGAGAAATGTGTCAAAACCAATATTAGCTACTGCACCTAGCCGTTAGTTGACTTTGTCGTTATCGATTATCTGCTTCAACTTCTCAATACTCATTGCTGGTTTTTCGGTATGAAGCATGGCGTGGCAGTTGGGGCATACAGGTATTAGGTCGTTAATAGGATCGACTTGGTAGCTTTCGCCAATAGTGGCTATATCTACTTTATGGTGAACATGAATAAAGCCTTTTCCAATATCACCGTATTTAGCCTCAGAGTTAAAGTCACAGACTTGGCAAGTGGCTCCGTATTCCTCAATGCATGCAGCTCTGGCTTTAGGGTTTCGCTCATAGGCATTGATGGTAACTTGCCTGATCGCACCCTCAATTAACTCTGTAGGCTGCTCATGGACTTCATCGGGATAAATAGGGCTAACTACTTGTGAAGCTAGTTTGACTTTATATGAGTCCACCAGCGTCCTTATTTCTAAGTGTTTTGCCTTAGATTTAGACCATCGATATTCTAGGTGCAGTTCAACGGACTCCATTACTCGTTCAAATTCAGATACAGAAAGGTCTTTATAGAAACGAGACAAAAAGATTTCATAGGACAAGGCGCCCATAGCACGTTTGTATACCTTACCTGCACGGAATGCTTCAAAATTGTGCATGTAATTAGTCGCAGATGTTTGGTTCATATCCAATGAGCCAACCAGCTTTTCTAGTGCTTCTTCTAGCGAGAGCTTTTGTAATGCAAACAAGCAACCCAGATCATAGACCTGCTGTAGTTGAGCTGATGTGATCTCTTTGTTCATCATTAAAGCCCCTTTAATTTCGAGCAAGTTGCGGGTGGCAGAATATCTATGGCGTAAGGTCTAACTCACCGACTAAATCTGCTAAAAATGGTGCATCTTTATTTGGTAAAATGTGTTGAGTTGCTGCTGCACTAAAAGAGCTTTTACGGTTACAAAGGTTTTTTAACCTTTCTTTGGCCTCAGCTATTCCATGGCGGTATTCATCATTTAAATCTGCATCATTAAGACCGGATGTTAATTTAAGAAGCATAATACTGGATTGAACATCTTTAATTGCTTTCAATCTGTGAGGTGTGATTGTTTCATGATCAAGGTTCAATAAGGTCTTAGAGAGTCTAACCTTTTCAAAACCAATAGGGTTTTCATCATAGGTTACAGCCGATGAAGTTTGACCCGTTTCAACCTCAAAAGATAAAAGCTTCACATCATCTAAACAGCACGGATCGAGAATTAAGTGATGATTATAATCACAAGGTGCATCTATACCCCAGCATCGCATTGATTCATCGACGATGGGGAAGTAATCAACTTTACCTCCCTCATCCCTTGCTCGGTTTGCAAAAATACATGAATAGCGATAATTACTTATGTCGTAAGCTTTCCACCAATATCCTGGGTGCTGCTGATCACCTTGTTTTACAATAACGCCACCAGCATCTTTAACCCTACCTTTTGGCCAATAGTGATCCACATCAAAGTCAGTTCCTATCTGAGGTGACTCGGTATACCAGCACTTTGCTCCGAATTCACTTACAAAAGTTCGCTTCAATGAGCTCCATTTATTTCCAATAGCTTTTATTTCTGCACTTGGGTTCGCTGCATCTTTGACTCTGTCGGACCACTGTTTAGATTTTTTATCCCAAGTCTTAGTCTTACATTTTGCGAATTTAGATTTATCAATGTGCCTCATTCGAAGAGATCCTCATGTCTTTGAGAATGTTCTCAATCATTTGTTTTCTGGCTTCAACCGAGGCAACTTCTTTACCGTATTCAAGGTATTTACTTCGAGCAATTAAAAACTGGCGATAATCTTCGTCAGGATGAATATAACCATACCCAAGTTGCTCAAGTTGAGTGTTGAGCTCCTCTAATCGTTCAGGGTTGCTATCTTCTGCAACTAAGCTCCTTCTTTCTCGAATGAGGTCTTGAGTACCGTTATCCAATGTTGTTAAAAGGCCGAACATATCGCTGGTTAAAATACCATTTACACTCATGCCTTTAGGGCTTTTTTTAGGGGTGTCGACTGAAACTTTTTGGCTGGCATCATTTCTTGATACAACCTGAATCTGTTCTCTATTTAATTCAGTAATAGAGAGAGGGTGGTGAGTGGTCATAATAATATGACTACCAAACCCTTCAGGAACGAATAACTCTAAAAATCTATGGTATTTTGCTGCCCAGTATGGGTTCAAGTGAGTATCTGGTTCATCGAGTAAAAATAGCGCATCTCGTTTTGCCGTAAACTGAAGTAGCCCAAAGATAGTGAGTAGTTGTTGCTCGCCTTCACTTAGCTCGCTAAAAACTACATTTTGGTTAGATCTGGTTTGCTTTACTTGTATTTCAACTCTGTCCAGAATTCCAGAGAGATAGGTCGCTTCGAGGATTTTAAATAGATCCTCGGGACGCATATTTTTGGATAATTCGTCTAGCTTGGTTTTATTCGGTAAGAAAAAACTCACTACTTGTTTTTTCTTGACCCTTTTAGACAGTAAATCTGGTTGAGGTTCTTGTGTTTCAATAGGGCCGATAGAGTATTTTTTTAATAGCTCTAGAAAGTCACGTATTGCTCCTGTTGCGCCCCAGAAATCACTAGCTTCATTGCTCCCCCAACTAGCAGGCCTTGTTAAGTAGAATGTGGCTGATTCAAAGCTGGCAATCGATAGCTCTTGTTTCAAAAACTTGGTGGCATGTGGTACGCCACGCGCTACAAAAAATGATAATAACGAAAACTGACTGTGGAAGGGTTTGGCGTAAAAGAAAGGCCTAATATTGTCTCGAATATTAGCATCCTCTTTGATGACTTGAAGATAAAAGTCTCTTCTAGAGTCAAAAAATAGTGACTCTAACCGATCACTTGGCCCCGAATAATAGGCAAAGATATTTCGAGGTAGAAAATGCGATAGACCATCTTTATCGCGCTTTACCTTGGCAATATCGACACCTTGCCACTCAGAGATACTTCCAGGTGAATGTTCTTGAAACTTTATCTCGTAAATAGTCTCTCTTGATAAATTCGCATTGATATTAAGCCAAGTTTCTAAACTAGCTTCACCAATTTTATACTTCATCTCATAGGAGAAGGGGGGTGGGTTACCTGTATCTAAATACTTAAATATTTGTACAATCGCCTCAATGATATTTGACTTCCCAGTACCATTTTGACCTATGATGACTGTACGATTCTCATTATCTGAAAATCGTATCTCCACACCGTTCAGGTTTTTAAACTCTGAATTAATTTTTAAGTATTGTAGTTTCATTATTTAATGAAAAATCCTGTTATTCCATCAACTGTTTTTTCTTCAATCTTATTATCACTAAGCAATTTACTTATTTCATTAAAAACTTGAGTCATCGAGAGGTCAGGTGTTAGCTTATCAAAAATATCCTGAGGCTTATGTGCTACGCCATCAGCAATGACTGATTCAACAAGGCTCAGACTTCTATTAATAGTGGTATCTTGAGTCTTTTTAGCAGTAACCTTCTTAAGACTGGCCTTCTTTGCAGGCTTTTTCTTTGTAGATTTAGCTGCTAATACAAGTGCTTCACGTTCGGTTTTAATGCGTTCAAGCAGAGCACTAGCGCTGTTTTCGCCGCAAATTAATTCAGGGTTAGCGGCGCGCCAATTGGCGGTCAGCTCGCCTCTAAAGGCTTTAGCGAGTATCGACTGGGTGAGGTTATTGACACGTGCCTGTGCTTCATTAACCTGAGCTTCGACTTTATCGGCAAAGGCGAATAGCTCTTCGACACGGCGGACGATTTCGGTTTGCTCTTCGATTGGTGGTAGTGGAAACGCTAATGACTGGACTACTGTCTTGTTCATTGCTTGCTGGTTGTTGCCCGAGCCTACTCTGCGTGTTTCTTCGTAGCGTTCGTATAAGAAATAATAAAGGTATTCAGATAAACAGTGGCTATCCAAAACACGGATCGCCGCGGTGTTCTGGTTATGACATGCTTCAATATCTAAAATTGCAGGTTGACCACGGGTTTTTCCCTGACCAATCATAGCAAGCATGACAGTCCCTATAGGATGGATATTAGTTGATGTACATTTTAGGCCCACATCAGTTATGGATTCCTTTGTCTCGTTTATTCGACAGAAAGCCACTTCAGAGCTACTCACCCAATTAATCTTTCCATTCCAATAAGCTTCATTTTTCCGACTAGGAGTAGCACCTACGTATACATCACACACTAAGCCTATTTGAGTCCAAAGCCAGCTACTAGGTAAGTTCATAAGTTCATCTTGGATAGGTGTTACTTTTGGACTTTTAAACTTCTTACCTAAAGCTTTATAGCGAGAGATCCAAAGCTCTTCTATTTCAGAAATTGAAGCGGCTTTTAAGAAATCATTCTCACCACGCCACTCTTCTGTCAATTTGCCACTGACGGCGGCGGCGAGGACGGATTGGCGGAAAGATTTTAAGATAGTGGGGATGGCATCGAGGCGGGCCTTGGTGCTTTCCACCTGCGCCAGCAGCTCATCCAGCTTGTCGGCAATGACTTTTTGTTCGGCTAGTGGGGGGAATGGTAGTTCTAACCCTCTGACTACTGATAAGTTAATACGTGGCCGGGTTGTTCCTTTAACGTGTCCAGCGATTTGCTTTATTACGACTTCAGAGTTAAGAAGGTATGTAAGAAATTTAGCCGAAGTAATTTGTGAGTCATGTCTTAAGCGAACTAAGTCGGCAACTATTACTCCACGAGTAAAAGATTCTGGCACAATACAAGCTAATCCTAAAGGATCGCCAAGCTTTGAAATTAAAATATCACCAGATTTAAAACTGTGTCTTTGCAAAAAATCAGCTTTTTCATTAGTAACAAACCTAATGTTTTTATCGATAAAATTGAAACGCTTAACATTTTGCAGTCTAGCTATTGGTATACCTGAGTCAACGTACTCTGATGATTTAAGATTTGAACCAAAAGGACCATCTACAATGTCATTTTTTTCATTGGTAACATAATCCCCCCCACGGACACCAATCCAAGCCTCCGGTAATGAATCTAATACGCTCATCCCTTCACCTCAGCTTTTTTAGGCGCTAGCGACTTCACCAACTTCTCCAAATCTTTCAGCGCCCCTTTAAGCTCTGTCATTGCTTCGCCTGCCAGCTCTTCTGGCGTACCTAAATCCGCAGCATCGACACTGTTAGCATCTTTCAGCCATGAGATATCTAGTGAGTCACCTTTAGTGTCACGAATGAAGTCGCGCCTAAAGACACGCCAACGGCTCTTTGCTATGGGACGCTCAGGGCTGTCGCTTGCTTGTTGCGTTTGCTCGGCTCCTTGCTGCGCTTTCTTGCTATCCTCAATCGCTTTTGTATCGACTTCAGCTTCTTCGGCATTAAACGACCATTCGCCTTCAACCCGTTCGACCAAGGGTGTGTTATACACGGCCTCAAATGGGGTTAAGTGTTGCTCACCAAACGGGGTGCGTTTACCAAAGTTTGGCATGTTGGTACGCAGATCATAGACCCAAGTGTTAGTGGTGCAGTTTTCTTCTTGGCGAATATCCTTTTCGCTGCCTTTGGTAAAAAACAGCACATTGGTTTTAACACCTGCTGCGTAGAAGATGCCTGTTGGCAGGCGCAAAATAGTGTGCAGGTTACACTTGTTCATTAAATCGCGGCGAACATCGGTGCCGACACCGGATTCAAACAAAACGTTATCTGGCAGGACTACGGCGGCACGGCCACCCGCCTTTAAGTTGCGGTAGATGTGCTGCAAGAACGCCAGCTGTTTGTTGCTGGTGGGGTAGGTTAAATCCTTACGAGTAATCGATGCATCACCGCCTTTACTTGTTCCAAACGGAGGGTTGGCAAGGATCACATTTGCTTGTTTAAGTGTAACACCAGCTTCCCCAAGGGCATTACCTAGCTGAATAGCACCATCTTTGCCACCTTCTATGCCATTGAGCAAACAGTTCATAAGTGCTAAACGGCGGGTGTTGGGGACTAACTCAATACCGATGTAATTCTTCTTGATTTGGTCTTCACGGGTAGGCAGGCCATTCTGTCCAGTTAGGTCATACAGTTCATCTGTATTAGCTTTGATGAATTTATGTGCTGAAATAAGGAAACCAGCAGTTCCTGCCGCAGGGTCTTGAATCAACTCACCTGCTTTGGGTTTTACACAGCGAACTATCGAATCAATGAGAGCACGAGGAGTGAAGTACTGCCCTGCACCTGATTTAGTTTCGTTAGCATTTTTTTCTAATAAGCCTTCATATAGGTCACCGAGGCCATCTTTTTGAGCATCGAACCAATTGATACTATCTAGTGATTTGATCAATTGCTTTAAGTGGCGAGGCTCACGCAGGCGTGTTTGTGCATCGGCATAAATAGCAAGAATCAGTGGGTCTGTTACAACTGTTTTTTCAATGGTATTTTTTGGATCTTCAGGGTCTACTTCACGGCGTTTTCCTGTGGATAGGGTCATCAAGATATTTTTATAGTCATTGAGTAAGTTGATGCCATCTTTATCACTTAAGTCACCCCAACGACAGCCTATTGGCATGGTGTGCTCGCTCAGTAAGCCTGCCTCGCTGTTCTCGTGCACCATTTTAATAAACAGCAGCAGCACGAGCTCGGTGACGTAATCGGAGTAGTTAATACCGTCGTCACGCAGTACGTCACAGAGATTCCAAAGCTTTTGGACAATATCGTTGCTATTTAAAGTGCTCATTTTATGTTCTCAATTAATTAATTTCGACTAATGATTAATTCACTAGGCTTATATGTTTGGGTTCTTTATAGGTCGAGCTTAATCGCTCTCAAGTTCAGCCTCTTAAGTTAATAGGGGTTGAACTGGTTACTGTCTTGGGTCATTAGGGTGACAAATTTAGGGTGAACAAATAGCTTCTCTTTCCCCGATTGCACCTCTTCAAGCACACCAATATCACATAGCTGCTTTAAGTAAACTGAGGCGGTTTGACGCTTAGCTAAGCCACTTTCGACTAAGTTTTGAATACGGCAGTAGGGTTGCTCGAATATCACTTGCACTAGCTCGTAGCTGTAGATTTTAGGTAACTGCTGACGCACATATTCAGTAGTGTGTTCAATTAATTCACGGGCTGCTGCAATTTTGTGGGTGGTCCATTTAGCCGTTTGCTCGACCGCGTTAAGGATAAAGATAATCCACGCTTGCCAATCTTGCTTGGTGGTTACGTTAAGCAGTAAGCGGTAATAATCTTGCTTGTTAGCGACGATATAACGGCTTAGGTACAAGATAGGTGCACTAAGCAGTTGTTGGTCGATAAGGTAAAGAATATTGAGCACGCGGCCAGTACGGCCATTACCATCAATAAAAGGATGTATGGCTTCAAACTGGTAATGGGCCATGGCCATTTTAATCAGTGGATCTACATCATCTTGATTGTGTAAGAAGGCTTCCCAGTTGCTTAGTAAGTCACGAATAACGTTCTCGCCTGCTGGTGGAGTATAGATAACTTCACCAGTGGCCTGATTGGTTAAACTGGTACCTGGTACTTTACGCACATCCATTTGCACAGATTTGATGGTGCTGCAAATTTCTAATGCGGTGGTAATACACAATGGCCTGCTGGTTAGCTCGGTAAAGCCTTGATATAAGGCGGTGCGATAACGCAGCGCCTCTTTGGTCATAGGGTCGGCTTGGCTGTCTTCTTGAGCGTACTGAAATAGCTTGTCGGTAGTGGTGACAATGTTTTCAATCTCGCTGCTGCCTTGCGCTTCAAGCAGTGGCAGTAAATTGATGAGTAGCCCCTGATTAGGCAGTAGTTCACCAGCTTGCTTTAACTCAGCAAGGGCAGCACGGGCAGGAATACAGGCTTTAAGTATGGGTAAGGTTTCAGCCAATTGCCCTAGTTCGCTGTCTAGCGGTAAGGGCGGCAAATGGTTGTATGCTTGCTCAGCTTGCCATTTCATGTTTAAAAAACCTTCATTTATCGACATCAATAGATAGTGCAGTGAGCTTATGTCGATTCAATCGACATGTAAAGCAAACATGTTTATAAAACATAATTAAATCGACATGTGTTGCGTGTTTTGAGTGGTTATGTCGATTGCATCAACATCACTGGCAACATGTATAGAAAACAGCGATATCTATACAGGTTAAATTTATATGTATAGAAAACACGAATATCTATACATGTCCCTGCGACCACATGCCTGTGACAGAGTATTAACCCGCTTGCCAAAGGTATAAATTAAGCTCATCGAGTATGGTGTCGAGTTGGTCGCCTAGCATGGTATTTAAGGTCTTTGCGCCGCCATGTTCAGCAAAGCGTTTATTGATGAATGCGGTATCTATGACAGCTTCGTGGACTAATTGCTTGGCAAGCCTGCCGAGCCATTTTCGCTGATTTGGGTTCCAAGTGTGTTCGCTGTAAATACGCTGTATTGCCTTGTGTACTCGTTGTTCAAAAGGGACCAAAGCTTCATCCAATGCAGCTTGCCTGATATAGCCGATAATACTGGCAGCGATATCTTGGTTAGTGTTTTTGCGCCACGCACTTTGTAAATTTGCTTCGCTGTACCCTGCGTTATCAAGCAGTAACTTTACTTCTATCAGTTGCTCTCGGGTGAGATCTTTGGGTCTATTAACTACCACCGATAAGGCGGCTGACAGGTTAATATTTTTCTTGATGAAATCATTAAAGCTTTCAAGGTAATCGGCAGGTTTTTCGTGTACGCCGTAGTTCTGCTGGCGGCTAACGAATTCGTCATGTCCTTCATAAATGACAGGCATGCTATCACTGCCCGCTAAAAACCTGACTTCGGCCAACTGATTGATCAGGCCTTGGTGTTGCTTAAAGAATTGCGCTGCTTGCTTAGGACCTATTTGGTGCAGATGCTGGTGGAGCTTGTCGGGTGCGACGCCCCATATACCTTCGAGTAGATCTAACTTGGTTTTAAGCTCAGGCTTATTTTCAGCTTTTTTAACTGCTTTACGCATAATACGCATAACTTTTTGGCTGAGCTGATCAAGTACATCATCTGCATGGCTACTGTTGGTGTCATTCGTGCCAGCTTGCTCGCCCGGGGTGTTAAGTGCTTGCTCTAAGTGAGCATCATCACTGAGTTCACCCACCAGCTGTTCTAGGGTGATTTTAGGGTCTTTAACGATGGGCTTCATGGTATTCACTTCTTCAAGTGCACTATAAAGATCAACTGGGTCATATACTTTGAAAACGGTTTTACCGATATCATCACAGCGTCTGGTAGCACGGCCCATCATCTGTTCATAAAGAATGCGCGATTTTACTCGGCGTAAAAATACTAAATGGCCAATCTTAGGCACATCGATACCTGTTGTGAGTAAATCTACAGTGATGGCGATATTAGGGTAGGTCTCATTTTTATACTTACGAATAAGTTGTGCGACTTTATAACTTTGACCTGTAATTTTGGCTACCGCAGCTTGGTTATACTGCTCACCATAAAGGGTTTTAAACTCTTCATCTAACGCTGATTTAACCATGTCAGCATGTAAGTCAGTGGCACAGAAGATTAAGGTTTTCTCTTCACCGAATGGGTCTAAGTCCTCTGTCGCGAGTTGTTTGCAAATGACTTGATTAAAGCTTTTGGTTATTACTCTGCGGTTAAATGATTCCACATCAAATTTGAGTTCATCTTCTAAGTCAGCTGTTTCTATTTCACCAGTTTGGGTGTTCAATGCCGAGACTTTCTCTCCCTTCTCAAACTTGATGCCATTTTGAGTCAGTAAGGTTTCATAGCGAATGGGTGGCTCGTGATCAATCAGCCAATCTGCTGCAACGGCTTCTCGGTAGCTATAGGTATAAACAGGTTTACCGAATATATCGCTAGTATGTTTTGCAGGTGTTGCGGTTAAACCTATACGCACAGCATCGAAGTAATCTAAGACTCTGCGATAACTGGATAGATATTGGCGTGCATCGCGGTTAGCGAGCTCACCTTCTGTCATCTGTTGGTCAAGGGCATAACCACGGTGAGCTTCATCAACAATGATACAGTCAAATTCATCCAGTGCTGGTGGCGTATCAGACATAAAGATGCGCTGCACCATAGCTTGAACGGTTGCCACTTGAATACGAGTTTCAGCTTCGGCTTTCATGTCGCCAAGTTCAGCGATGATATAGATAGAGGATAAGGTTTTATTTTGTTCTAACTTAGCTTCATTAAATGAGTCACAGGCTTGTTCGCCCAATGCAGTTCTATCAACTAAGAATAAAATTCGATTGAAGCGCTCGGCCTTTAAAAAACGATACATCAAACCGATAATGGTTCTAGTTTTTCCTGTTCCTGTTGCCATGGCTAAAAGGCATTCAGTTTTATCTTGCTCTAGTGCGATTTCAACTGCCTCAATGGCTTTTTGTTGATAATCACGCAGGCCTAAATATTCAAAGCCTTCTTGTTGCAGTAACTTTTCAGCTTGTTCTTTATCGCGCTTGAGCCTGTCTAGTAATCCATTTGGGGAATGGAATGCTTGTAATGCACGGGCTTCGTTACTGTTTTTTCGTGTATCACGGAACCAAATTCCTGATAGCTCGGCCAGTTGCTTATTAAACTCGCGGCCGTTACACGAATAGACAAAAGGTATATGGTAGTGACCCTCTGCTTCGTCAGCCCAAGCCACGGTTCTACCTTCCAAGACCCATGCACCTTGCTGAGGGTTAACTATTTTATAGCCTTTTGAATAACGCTCAGCTTGACCAATTTTACCAGCCACATTGGTATTCTCTTTCTTAGCTTCAACCACTCCTATAGGGACTAGCCCACAAAAAAGAACATAATCAGCTCGACCTTTATCGCCTTGATGCAAGGTAGGCCATTCAGCGATAGCAAGGTTTTGACCTTTTTCTGGTCTTGTGCCTTTTCGATAATCTAGCTCTTCGCTATCGGCCGTCCAGCCAGCATCAATGAGCTGTTCATCAATAAGCACACGAGTTAGTTCTTCATTTAAGGTGAAGTTTTTAGTCGCTTTATTCGTTAGGTTGGAAACTTCTTTCCGTTGAGCTTTAGCAAGCTTTAGCGCGTCTTCAGTTTGTTGTTCAAACTGCTTTTGCATTACAGCGAGCTTTTTATCAAATTCAATTTGCTGATTAGCTAATGCTTGCTCATGTGTTTTGGCTTGCTCGGCGAGTAACCTTGCTTCGGCATCCATTTGTTCTGCAAGAACTGCAAACTCTTCTTTTTCTCGTGCGAGTAAAGCAGTGAGTTGCTGGTTAGTTTCAAGCTGTTCATTATTTTCTACCAATTGGCTAGCAAGCAGCTTGATCTGCGTTTGTAAGGCATCAAGTTCAGTACTTGGGTCAGTTGGTTTTACAAATGCGGTCGGTTTGAAGCTTATTCCTAGGCTGCCAAAAGCTTTGTGATACCAAATCGCGATATCACGGGCAACTTTGATACCTGCTAATGCGGATTTATGTTCGGTTTTGAATTGATGTACCGCTTGGTTACCTGCCTTTCGTAGCCCATGAAATAGGCTGATGATCTGTGACTCTAGGCGTAGCTCACGGTTAATACGAAACAGCAGGTCTGCTTGGCTAGTTTGGTCGTCAAATTCAATACTGCAGCGCATCGCTAAATCTTGCGAAATGGCTTCAGCAAACTGGCGCAGTTTAACTAATGTGGTATTGGGGTCACTAGAGAAAGCGCGTTCAGCACTTTGCGCTAGCTGCAGAAGTATGGGGTCATGCTCTTTAAGGAAATCGAAGTTACCTACCGCGGTGGTCGCGTTAACGCTATTTGGTCCTGTCATGACTTCCTCTTTGCAACTAAAACGTCCAATGTAGTGGAGCAATTTTCTTAATTAAAACGGTAACGTACAGATCAAAACATAAGCTGACATCACTTTGCTTTAATAGGATACAAAAAACAACCATATTTATCTGATAATAAGAGGGTAAATAAGTTTTTAGGCGGTACTGCGTTAGGTGTAAATATAATCAATCCGAGTTTCCAAGTGATTGATTATGTCTCAACGCCGCATCTGGTGAAGCTAGGTGTGTTTTTCTTTAGAGTCTTTTAGCTGCTTCTTGAATTCTTTTTGCATAGGACTAAGGCAGACGCGACCAGAGTAGAAGCAGCCTTTTTTGTTTATTGTTTTAACCTGCATTTTTGTAAACAGAGCATCTTCGGCTTTTGAACCATGGATTCGGTGATAAAAAGGAGTGGGATATATGGGGGTGTATACATGGAAGTGTAAGTGTTCATTTGCATTGTCTTTATAGTAGTGATCTAAAGCTGATTGGATAATAACTAAGGCTTCTGGTCCCTCATATTTTTCTATGTAGTACTTGGCTGTTTCTAGCTCAACACGATACTCACTGACAATATCGATAACTTGGTTTTGTAGCTCGTTATATTTCAGGTTGGTTAGGTCTACTAGGTTTAGATAAGCCTTGATCGCTCTTTCCATGTCAGATTTACTGATTTTCATGTAAAAGTGGTTATCACAAAACCACATAAAGTTATTCAGGAGTGCATTAACTCTAACTGCTAACTTACCTTCTTTTGTTTTTGCACCTGTTGAGCGCCCTCCATGTAACTTACAGCGGCCATTTGTCTTATTACCGTAGCGTTGGCATGGCTTTCCACTTCTGGTCTTTGCACCGCATTTAGCTAGGCTCTCTAGGTTAAACTTAGCCATTATCACTCCTATTTTTAGTGATCACTGAAGTGATCACCTTTTAATGTTTCTTCGGTTCATGGGCTTTGTTTTGCATTTTGAAAAAAGGGTAGGGCTTTGATCACTCTATTTTTTCACAAGACCCCGGTGTAACTTGTTTCCTACTGTTTACTAGTGCTCGTATTCTTAATTATTGGTGACTCAAGTGATCAATAAAAAGTGATCACTTTTCGGTTCATGAGGTGCTACTGGAGTGATCACAATTAAATTTAATAGTGATCACGTCCTGAGAAAGTTCATTGATCAATGCGTTCTTGTATCGATAGGTTTGCCTGTTTTGTATTGGGAACCTATCGGTTAGATGATTTAAGCTGGTGGTTCTTGAGGCTATACACTCTTTTAGTTGCTGAGCGTGGGATAAGGTATTAAACCAGCCATATTTTGATGGCTTACTTATCTGGCTTCTAGGTTGTGGTGTATTTGATTGAGCTAGCTTAAATGCCTGCTTTCGTCTATTTCTCTCCAATGTGATGTATGGGTCCACCAGCATGAGATCATTAGTAGGGTCAAAGGTTTTTGCTGCTGGAAGCTTATTACTTAAGAAGCCTTTAGCTTTACCATTGAGCTCTTTGGTGTGTTCTTTAGCCAGATAGCTGGATCGATAAATAGCATGTTTGAGCGAAGCTTTATTGCCTCTATGCGCTATGCAGTAGGGATTATCGACGAATGCTACAGTCCCATTAGCATGCATCTCCCACATTGCTTTAACTAGCGATAGTATTCGGTCGGAATAGTTAACTTTATGAGCACTAAGCATTAGTTCAAGATGGTAATGTTCGCGCTCTGATGTTTCTTGCTCTCTGGCACAGTGATAAATGACCTTACTTTGGTATTCGTCAGATAGAAATGATGTTAGTTGCTTTAAGAACTGCCTAATAACTTTGTTATCTGCTGAGTAAGTATTTGGGTGCAGTTCAATTCTAGTAACGAATACTCGACTGTAATGACTCAGTATAATTTCATAATCAGAGATAATAGTGTTAACCATACTCTTGTTTAAGGACTTTTTTTTAGGCTTGAAGACATGGTACGCATGGTCCTTGTAAGCGAATAAATTTGAGTTGTGCTGATTGATACAGAACATTCGCTTGTATGACTTAGCAATAGGTTTGTGTAAATTACGTGGCTTAGTTTTAATCGACATCGTGATTATTCTTATAATTAGACATTTGGTTGGTTTAGTGGCGGTATATTATTTAATATCCGCCGTATTGCGTTGCTGGTTCTAGTCTGCACTATGCAGTATGTCAGGGTTTGAAGGCTTCTTAGCTTGCGTTTCTATGTGTTGTTTATGCTTCAAAGTGAGTCATCTACATTTGTAAAAAAAGCAGGCTGAACCTGCTTTTAATTCATCGATTAGTTAACCATTCATGAACGTCTTTAAATTGCCATTTCAAATGAGCGTCTTGATTTTCTATGGGTGGTGGAAACTTTCCTGATTTGATCCACCTTCTTAATGTTGAAGAGCTAATATCTAACAATTCTAGAATTTTTTGTCTTTTAATTAATCGGTTTTCATCAATATACATTTCAAGATGATCAATGTGCTTTTGAGCCATACCGTTTATTCCCTTCAATTTACGGTTGGACGGGAAGTTACCCACTCATTAAGTTCTGATAGTAGCCAGCCGACAGTATTATTATGAGGTGAAAGTTTACGGCGTTTTGGGAAAGTTCCTTTACGTTCTTGTGTCCAAGCAGTGCTGCGTGAAATAGTGGTAATAGTTTTACGTTCAGCTTCGCGAACGATGCGGTCTGGTAATGTTTGATTTGATGTAGTCATGGTCACTCCCGTTTAAGTTTGTTCGGGAGTGATTTTTAAGTATTTACGCACCAATAAATAGGTACATGGGGGGGAGTGGGGTAATTAATTTTTAACCAGTAGACTTCCGTAGTTTTTGGCAAAATCTTTTGAATCGATGACACTATATTCTTTTAAACTACGACCTGGTGATCTAGCTTCTTTAGTTGCTATGTCGCTGATAGAAAAATAAAAATGCGCGTATGCTTTGCTTTTTCTGGATTTTGGGAATGGGACTCTTTGGTTAATACAATATTCTTCAATAGTATTAATGAGAGTGTTCATTTTATAGAAGCGGTTTTGCGCTTGAGTATAAAAGTGATTGAATACGTCGTAAGCAAATTCCATCGCTACAGAATATTCAGTTTCAAATTTTTCGTATTCATCAAACGAAGCTTTAGCATCTGCAATTTTAGTTCGTCTTATATATGAGTAATTTTGAATGAATTGATTGTATTCGCCAATCATCTTGTAGAACAACATAAGGTTGTACATCAATATTACTTGATACTTCTCAAGCGATGCTGATGTATCGTTACTATTGGCTTGCGATACCATCTCACTTAAATTTTTATGTATATCTGCAGTACTTTTAACAACAAGAGATTGCCGAACAACCTTTTGAAGATAGGAAAAGTCAAACTTTTCATCTTCTTCATAAGGGTTAGCTGAAAAAACTTCAAATGGTGAATTAGCAATCTGTTTTAGTTTTTCGACTTGTTTATGGATCGTTGAAATTTCATCGTAGATAAAAGTAATATCTACTTCTTGTGTATATGTATTGATATCGCTTGTTTCAATTTCAAATAGTGACTCAATATTTGTACAAGTGCCTTTGTTCATATTATTAGTTTCAGTTTATTTAGATATATGAGATAAATTTTTAAAGTTGGCTAAATTTTTCTAAGCTTTTATGTGCAGTGAAGCTTAGGCCTACCACAAGGATACATTAACGGTGTGTAGCACGGTGTGTAGCAAACTAACAAAAACGGGCTTTCCATTGCTGGAAAGCCCGTTTCAATACAACAGCTTAAGAATTGCTTCTTAGTTCATGCCGTAAATTGCTTCCTGCTGTTTTCATTGGTTTTCACAGAGCTTGATTTGATATTATAAATTCTTATTTATCAATAGCTAACGAGCGGTAGTTGTTCTCATTGGTATTGGTTAGTATCAGTTCCTATGGTTAGATGGGGGTACATATGGGGGTCATGGAATTGAGCCTTTAACCCGTTAAATTGAGCCTAATTGATGCTGTATGAAACCACCTTACGTGGCCTAAATAATAAACCTCAAACTGCATCAGTCACATTGACTGATGGGAAAGGTTTAGGCGTACGAATTTCAATGCAAGGTAAGGTGCGTTTTCAGTTTAGATATAAAATTAACGGAAGAAGTAAAAGAGTTGATTTAGGTTTTTACCCTGACTTATCACTTAGGGTGGCTAGGGATATAACTGAGCAGTGTCGTTCGTGGTTAGCTGAAGGTCATGATCCTAAGTTAAAACGTAGCATGAGCCGAGAAAAAACTTTAACCCCTGTTACGGTTCGACAGGCGCTAGAATACTGGATTGAAAATTACGCCAGAGAAAACCGCGTTAATGTAGAAAGAATCATTATCCAATACCAGCGACATATCTTTCCGTTTATAGGCCACTTCCCTTTAGAGCAAACTGAAACCAGACATTGGATTGAATGCTTCGATCGTATTAGGCGTGGCATCAAAGGTAAGCGAAAACCAGCACCTGTAGCAGCAGGCCAAATCTTACAAAGTACTAAGCAAGCTTTACGCTTTTGCCGTGTAAGGCGCTATGCCATTAGTCGTGAACTTGATGATTTAATTGCATCGGATGTGGGTAAAAAGCAAAAACCAAAAGATAGGGTGCTGACAGATGTAGAGGTATACGATTTACTAAATTCCATCCAGAATCAAAAGGGCACATTTTATTTACGCTATTTATGTAAGCTACTGCTTATATTCGGTGCCCGTACACAAGAGTTAAGACTATCAACGTTTGATGAGTGGGATTTAGAGCGTGGCCTATGGACGGTACCTAAAACGCATAGCAAATCAGATAAACTCATTATTCGTCCTATACCATCCAAGGTTAAACCAATTATTGAATTTCTTTATAAGCGGCATGGTCACACAGGCTATTTACTTGGCGAGCTAAAATCTTGTGAAACAGTAAGTGGATCGGGGTGTTTAATCTATAAGCGCTTAAAGCATAAAGAATCATGGTCGTTACATGACTTACGTAGAACCTTCACTACCAAGTTAAATGACTTAGGGGTTGCACCCTATGTGGTAGAGCAAATGTTAGGGCATTCATTAGGCGGGGTGATGGCGGTTTATAATCGTAGTCAATATTTACCTGAAAAGCTGGTGGCACTAGATATGTGGTGCGAATGGTTAGATTTGCTATTAAACCCAAGCGATAATGTAGTATTGATTGGTGCTGCCAGACACGGTTAGTATTTTTCAACTTAACTGATCAAGCTGATTTATCCTCTTGTAGCTCTATCTTAAGCAGAAAAACGGCTACTTTTAAAATCCCCCTGAATTTACACCAGTTCGTAAACTTGCATTGTGAGACAGAGCTAACAGAAAGCTGTTTTCAATGTTATTCATAGGTTTATGATGGAAAAGATGTTTTGCTACTTATCCACAATTAAGAGCTTTTTAGCAAGCTGTAAGGTATTGGTTCGTCTTGGTTTGTATGATTAGCTTGAAGGGTAACTTTAACCCTTTGGGCGCAGTAATACCCATTAAAAATAAAAGACAGTTATGCTTCATGAAACTAAATTGCGAGCCCGTAACGGCAGGGTTCAAACTGTAATGGAAGAACTTACAGATGGCAAAGGGCTTGGCGTCCGTATTTCTAAAACAGGCCATATCAAGTTTCAGTTTCGCTATAAGATTAAAGGTAAAAGTAAACGCATCGACTTAGGCAGTTATCCTGATTTGAGCCTTAAACAAGCAAGAGATCATACACAGGAATGTCGAGCATGGTTAGCGAATGGTAGTGATCCAAAGATTGCTAGAGCTATGGCTTTTGATAAATCGTTTACGCCAATAACGATTGAAGAAGCGCTAGAATATTGGATTGAGAATTATGCTCGGCAGAAGCGTAAGGCTAAGGGATTCAAAAGTGTCAGGGCACAATTTAACAAACATATTTATCCTTATATTGGTCATTTTGATTTAGAGAAAACGGATATGAGCCATTGGTTAGTGTGCTTTGACCGTATATGCAATGGTATTGAGGAACGACAGAAACCAGGTGCTGTAGCTGCTGGACAAGTATTACAAAACTGCAAGCAAGCACTTAAGTTCTGTAGAGTTAGGCGCTATGCCATTAGTCACGAACTTGATGACTTAGAGATTGGTTTTGTTGGCAAAAAAGCAAATAAGAAGGATAGGATATTATCAACATCCGAGTTACGTGATTTGTTGTTATCGATTAATCAACGAAAAGGCTCGTGGTATATGCGTCATATTTGCCTCCTACTCATCATATTTGGTGCACGCACGCAGGAAATAAGGCGCTCAACAGTTGAAGAATGGGATTTAGTAAATCAGCTGTGGACGGTACCTAAAGAGCATAGTAAAAACGGTGCCAAGATCATTCGCCCTATTCCACCTCAAGTTATGCCGTTGATTAAAGCATTATTAAAGCGCAATGCTAAAACAGGTTACCTATTAGGTGAGCTGAGAAGCGATTGCAGCGTAAGCGGATCTGGGGGCAGAATTTACCAGCAGTTAAATCATAATGATAAGTGGACATTGCATGATTTAAGACGAACATTTTCAACTAAATTAAATGACTTAGATGTAGAAGACCGTGTGGTTGAGGTGCTAGTTGGGCATGCAATCACTGGTTCGGAAGGCCATTATAATTACAGCCGATACTTGAACAAATCAGCTAAAGCACTCGACATGTGGTGTGATTGGTTAGAGCATTTAGTCAGCCCAATTGATAATGTTGTAGAGATTGAAATGGCTAAGGCTAGCTGATTATGACTCTGGTAGTGTGACTAGCTTGAAGCACTAATACACTAAACTAGTCCAATTTAGCTCAGAGTCCTCATAGATTTAAACTGCTGGTGGCCATAAAGCCTTATCGACATGTATACATAACTGGCCTTTCTAGACATGTCCTTAGCGTCATGTTTATAAAACTGTATTTTGTAGACATGTTAGCAATAATGAGGCTTATAAAGCCCCCTAGCTAGTCATAAAAAGTTATTTTAAAAACCACCTGATAGTGCTCAGACATACAGCCATGGCACACTTTGCTTTTTGTTTTATGCTTAACCAAATCACTTAAGCTTTCACCTTCACCCTCATTAATCACTTTGCCACAATGAAAACATGGGGCTGGGTAGGGTTGCCTTTTTTCAAGCCTCTTTCTCCATGCCCTTACTTCATCCAACGTGGTGCCTAGCGGTAAGATTTTTTATTACACGGTCATATTGGCATGATTGATATGGGCTAGCCCAATAAGTGGATGCAACATAAAACTTAATCTTATCCTCGTCTTTATACACATTAACAATATGACCAGTGCTCGTTATCCTATCGACACATGTCGCATCAAAATCCTGCTTATAGGTCGTTTTGCAGCAGTTATCAATACAAACGGGCTGACTATCAACAGCGCGTTCATAAGTGGCCACCAGCTTATTACAGCGCTGACAAATGAAGAAGGCATTAGAGTTATCAAGGTGACGGTATATGGCATGATAAGTCGGGCGTATATAGTTTAAGTTTGGATTCTTTTTTGTATAGATATTTTGATTTACCACTGTGTCAGCTGAATGAATATGTGCCGTAATGGTAAACAAGTCAGCTTGCAATTCGATGGTGTAAAGCAAGGTGTTTGTTAGTGGTAGGTCGATATAATCAGTGAGGTCATATGTTTCGCCGTAATCCCAGCTATAGGTATTGGATTGTCAGATACGTCAAATGAAGGTTTACAGTTACCCCTCGAAACGTTATCAAAGTATTCTTTTAAAAAATGGTTAAGCCGTTCGTTATCGCCAATAAATCGTATCGCCTTTTGTTGAATCAGTGATCTTATTGTCGGGTTAAAGTCTGACTTCATCTTACCCATCCTTGATTGTGGCTATAAGCACGTATCTAGTTAAATTAAATCAATAAATATTAAAATAATTAATATTGCTGATTTGATGTTACCCCTTTAAATACCCATGAATACCAAATATTTGTATCTTTTTGATCTAGCGATGATTAGCGATATGCATTCTGTGTATAATCGAGTTAATTACTGATTGATAACACCCCTACTTTAGATAAAGGGTGCATAGAGAGAAACCATGGTTCGCGAACACCAGCAAGAGTTACAAAAACAGCTTTGGAATATAGCTAACACCCTGCGTGGCAATATGTCTGCCGACGATTTTCGTGATTACATTTTAGGGCTTATTTTCTACAAATATCTATCAGACAAACTGAATCGTTATTGTGACAAATTGCTGGTGGAAGATGGCATTATGTTTACGCAAGCTGACGATGAACTGATAAACGAGCTGCGTGATGAGTGTATCGAGAACCTTGGCTACTTTATTGCGCCTAAGCAATTATTCGCAAGCCTCGCTAAACGTGGCGAGAAATCTGACTTCATACTTGATGAGCTAAGTCGTGTGCTTAACGATATTGAGCAATCTACTACAGCTGCGGATTCAGCCGATGACTTTAACGGCCTATTTGAAGAGTTAGACCTTAACTCAAGTAAGCTAGGTAAGAACCCAGACGCACGTAACAAGCTAATCTGCCAAGTGTTAGTTCACCTAGAGAACATCGACTTTCAGATTGATAACAGCGAAATAGACCTGCTAGGTGACGCTTACGAATACCTGATTGGTCAGTTTGCCTCAGGTGCAGGTAAAAAAGCGGGTGAGTTCTATACCCCTCAACAGGTCAGTAAAATCCTCGCTAAGCTAGTCACGTTAGATGATGGTGCTAACGGTAATGTTAAATCAGTCTATGACCCCACTTGTGGTTCAGGCTCATTGCTACTGCGTGTCGCTAAAGAAGTGAACAACACCAACCTTGAGTTTTACGGACAAGAGCAAAACCCAAGTACCTTTAACCTTGCCCGTATGAACATGCTAATGCACGGTGTGCGCTACGATAGATTCGATATTAAGAACGACGACACCCTTGAGCACCCAATGCACTTGGATAAGCGATTTGATGCGGTGGTTGCCAACCCGCCGTTCTCTGCGAACTGGAGCGCGAGCGATCTGTACCTAAATGATGACCGTTTTAGCGATTACGGCAAACTTGCACCTAAAGGCAAAGCTGATTTTGCCTTTGTACTGCACATGGTGCATCAGTTAAATGACAAGGGTACGTTAGCGGTCGTTGTACCCCACGGCATCCTTTTCCGTGGCGCCGCTGAAGGTCATATTCGTACGCACCTTATCGAGAAAAAGAATTACCTAGATGCCGTCATCGGCTTACCAGCGGGTATCTTCTTCGGCACGGGTATTCCGACTTGTATTCTCGTATTCAAGAAGCAGCGTAAACATGCTGACAATGTGTTGTTCATTGATGCTTCCAATCACTTTGAAAAAGGCAAAGCGCAAAACTATCTACGTGATAGCGACGTCGAACGTATTGTTGAGGCATACACTAAGCGTGAACAGCTTGAGCCTGAAAAAGCAGAGAGGTATGCCCATGTTGCCAAGCTGGCTGAGATTAGCGACAACGACTACAACCTCAATATCCCGCGCTACGTGGATACCTTTGAAGAGGAAGTTGCAGTCGATTTAGATGCGGTAGCAACAGACCTAAGCGAGCTTGAAATTAAGATGCATTCAGTGGATGCAGATATTGCTGACTTCTGTTTGCAGCTCAATATCAAAGCGCCCTTTCCCTTAAATAAAACGTTAGATAAAGCGTAAGGTAGGGTTGTTATGACTGAACAAATGAATGTACCGAGGCTAAGGTTTGGTGAGTTTGCTGAAAAATGGGTACTCAATAAAGCCCCTATCAAGATTCTTGCAGGAAATGCATACAAACTAGAAGAATACACAGATAACGGATACCTATTGATACAAGGACTTCATATCCAACCGTGTAAGCTGGTTCTTGAGGCGTCGCCGAAATATGTGTCAACAAGTGGTACAAACCATTTGAAAATTGATTTTGGTGATATTGTTTTAGGTTTAAATCGACCCGTCACGAACAATCAACTTAAAACTTGCCGATTCGAGCTAGACGAAGAGTCTGTACTTTATCAAAGAGCTGGAAAGCTGAAGTTTGACACTTCAAAACTAGATACAGAGTTCCTGTATCAATATATACGTAGCCCTATATTTATGAAGCAACTTGATCTCGAATTGATAGGAAGTGACCAACCCTACATACGATCAAACTTATTTCAGGCTACTAAGAACATTTTTCCTTTGTTGCCAGAACAACAAAAAATCGCCTCTTTCTTATCAAAGGTGGATGAGAAAATTGGACTGCTGTCTGAGAAGAAAGCCAAGCTGACCGAGTACAGAAAAGGGGTGATGCAGCAGTTGTTCAATGGCCATTGGCAGCACAGTACGCAAGAGCAAGGTGGACAGCCTACCTTCACGCCACCCTCGCTACGATTCAAAGCCGACGATGGCAGCGAGTTTCCTGATTGGGAAGAGAAGACAATTGAAGATGTTTGTAGTGTAGGGACTGGTAGTAAGGACACTCAAAACAGAATTGATGGAGGTCTTTATCCATTTTACGTTCGCTCAAATACAGTCGAGCGTATTAATAGTTTTGGCTATGATGGTGAAGCTATTTTAACGTCTGGAGATGGTGTTGGCGTTGGCAAAAACTATCACTATGTAAATGGTAAATTTGATTATCACCAGAGGGTTTACTGCTTAAACGAATTTAAAGCGGGAAATAACGGGAAGTATATCTATTACTATTTTTCTGAGTATTTCTATAGAAGGGTTATAAGGCTTAGCGCTAAGAACTCTGTTGACTCAGTGAGAAGAGATATGATCACAAAAATGTATATGCCCGTTCCGACTGAAACTGAACAAACCAAGATAGCTAATTTCCTATCAGCCATCGACCAAAAAATAGCTCTAGCCAACTCTGAGCTTGATAAAACCAAAGAGTGGAAGAGAGGCTTATTGCAGCAGATGTTCGTCTAGCATTGCTAATTAAACCGTCCACTGCATTAACTAAATGGATTTAGAAAAAGAAGAATTATGAGCACACAATCAGAAGCAAAACTTGAAAATGACTTAATCGCTCAGCTTACTGCTGGTGGCTTTGAGTCGGTGGTGATTGACAATGCTGATGCACTTAAAGCTAATCTTAAGGTGCAGCTTGAACGAGCGAATGATCTAACGTTAACAGATCGTGAGTTTGACAGTGTGCTCATTAGCCTTGAAAAAGGCAATATCTTCGATAAGTCTAAACGCCTCAAAGGTAAGGTCGATGTGGTGCATGAAGATGGGGCTAACACTAATACCAACACCAAAAAAATCAGCTACATTACGCTGTTGCATACGGACCCCAGCAAGAACATATTCCAAGTGACAAACCAAGTCACTATGCATGGTAAGTATGAGAACCGCTACGACGTTACCTTGTTAGTGAATGGCTTGCCGTTAGTGCAGATAGAGCTTAAACGTCGCGGCGTTGAAATGGCAGAGGCGTTTAATCAAATCAAACGCTATGACAAACACACCTTTGGTGCAGAAGGCGGCTTATTTAACTACATACAGCTGTTTGTGATATCCAATGGGGTTAATACCAAATACTTCTCAAACAACCGCGAGCTGTCATTTAAGCAAACCTTCCACTGGACGGACATAGACAACAACAAGATTAATGCGCTACCGCAGTTTGCGGATGCCTTTTTAAACCAAGCACACTTAACGAAGATGCTTAGCCGTTATATCGTGCAGAATGAAACGGGTAAGTACCTGATGGTGCTGCGACCTTATCAATTTTACGCAGTAGAGGCGATTGTTAAGCAAGTTAATGAATCGACCACCAGCGGCACCAATAAAAATGGCTACATATGGCATACCACAGGCAGCGGTAAGACGCTCACTAGCTTTAAGGCTGCCCAGCTACTTACCCAGCTTGATGATATCGATAAAGTGCTGTTTGTGGTCGACAGAAAAGATCTCGATTACCAAACGGCTAAAGAGTTTAATTCGTTCCTTAAAGGCTGTGTCGACAGTACTGATAATACCAAGAGCCTATTGAATCAATTTCTAGGTAATGCAGTGAAGGGTAAAGCCGTTAATGAAAATAGAAACTCGAAACTGATTGTCACCACATTGCAAAAGCTCAATAACCTTGTCACTAAGGCGCACTATAAAAAACAAATCGAAGATATCGCGGATCAGCGTATGGTGTTTATCTTTGACGAGTGTCACCGTAGCCAGTTTGGTGAAACCCACCAGAATATTATTGAGTTTTTTACCCAAACGCAGTTATTTGGCTTTACGGGTACCCCTATTTTTGCCGACAACGCCACCGCTAAGAAAGTCCAGAATAAGGGTATTCAAAAGAAAACTACTAAAGACTTGTTTGGGCAGCGCCTACATAGCTATGTGATTGTTGACGCCATTAGAGATGACAACGTACTGCCGTTTGCCATTGAGTATTATGGCAAGCTCAAACATAAAAATAGCGGCATAGATGTGGATGTTAGCAGTATTGATGTCAGTGAATTTTTTAGCTCGCCTATACGTATCAAACAGGTTTGTGAACACATTATTGGTATACATAAGTTTAAAACCAAGCATCAGTTTAATGCCATGTTGTGTGTTGCCAGTGTGCCCGATTTAATCACCTACTATGACACGCTTAAGGCTTTAAAAGCTGAGGGTAAGCATAAGCTCAATATCGCCACCATTTTTAGCTATGGCGTTAATGAGGCTGAAGAGTTTGACGGTAATTTGAGTGTCGATGAGGTGCAAGAGATTTCTCAAGGCTATAAGAAACTGCACAGCCGCGACAAGCTGGATGAATTTATTGGTGATTACAATGAACAATTTGGCACTAGCTATTCAACCAAAGATACTGACAGCTTTTATAACTACTACAAAGACATTGCCAAGCGCACTAAAGATGGTGAAGTCGATATTTTGCTGGTGGTCAATATGTTCCTTACGGGCTTTGATGCACCAAGTCTTAACACCATTTATGTAGATAAAAACCTTAAGCATCATGGTTTGGTGCAAGCGTTTTCACGTACCAATCGCTTAAACGGTACGGTGAAGTCGCACGGTAATGTGATGTGCTATCGCAACTTAAAGCCACAAGCCGATGAAGCATTCATTTTGTTTTCAAATAAGCAGCCTATTGAACATATTGAAGTACCTGACCTTGACGGTTTGACTGATGACTTTGCTAAAGCGCTTGAAGCACTCAAAGCCATCGCACCAGATGTACAGAGTGTTGACGATCTGCCTGATGAAGATGCTCGCGCAGGCTTTGTAAAACAGTTCCGTATTTTGATGCGTTTAAAGAATCAACTTGAAACCTTTAGTGACTTTGATATTGAAGCCCTTGGTATGTCAGAACAAGAATTTGTTGATTATGCTTCTAAGTATGGTGATTTGGCGCGAGAGCTTAAAGGCAACCCTAGCGATAAGGAATCAATTCTTGCTGATATCGACTTTGAATTAGAGCTTCTACAGCGTGACAACGTCAATGTGGGCTATATACGCCACTTGCTGCAAACAATGCTTGAAGAGCCAAGTGGTGAAGCAAAGGAGAAGAAGCGTCAGGTCATTGCTAATCTACTGGCAACAGAGCCAACGCTGCATAGTAAGCGCAAGCTTATCGAAGATTTCATTGAGCAAAATTTCCAAGGGTTAGTACAGGGTAGTGATTTCGATGAATATATCGAAGCGAAAAAGCAAAAAGAGATGAGTCAAATCACTGATGAAGAAAAGCTAGATGCTGATAAGTTAAATGAGATGATCACTAATATTGAGAATGGCCTAGATGTGGACGGCTTAAAATCAGATGATATAGCCCAGCTAACCACAGAGAAAATGACCTTTAAATCGCGCAGAACCATCTTGCCAAGAATTACTGAAAGGCTGAAGGCGTTTACTGAAACGTTTATTAGTGGGTTTCACTAAACATCTAATCGAACAAATGAACAATATTCGCATTGAAGAATGTTAATCTGAATGGAAGCGGTAGCGTAAGGCATAGGCCAGTTAATTATAATAAGGATAAATAATGGAACATGGAAGTCCAACTTTTTCAAAATCTTTGAAAAAAAAGGTATATAAGCAACAAGAAGCAGCAAGGGTAGATTCTTTTAATTCAAGAGACACTTCAATACCAGGCCTTAAAGAACGTCTTCTATCAGACAATGAGTCTTACACTGTATTAAACTTTGATAAGCAAGTTTTTTTCCCTATCAGCTTCCGAGAAGCCTTAAAAAAGAACTATTCATTAATCGTTGCCTTATACGAAGAATCCATTGAAGCACATAATTTGTACATAGCTGGTGGAAGGTATCCAGAAGATGCATTTGACTGGTTTAATCAAGCTGAGTTATCTGAATTACAGCAAAAGTTAAGAGTGGAGTTTTCTGCGATTGGAAAAAATTTAGCCTATAAAAAAAGAAGACTAACAGCCTTTAATGCCCAACTATTTCTGTACCAAAATATATTGTCCCCATTAGACCAGTTCACTTTTTATGAAGGCAGACGCTTGCAGTTATTTTTTGAACACACTATTGATTTATTAGTACAGTCTTTTTTAAGTGAATTTATTCATGAACATATTTCACTTCCTGCCAAGAACGATTTTCATAACCCTGCAAGTATTAATTACCAAGGCTTTTGTCAGTCACCTAATGAAGTCCCATTTTTAGATAATCAAATAGGATTATACAACGTAAGAGACTACATAATCGCGGAATCGTGCATAAAAAGTGTTCTTTATGATATTAAAGCTGCAAAAGATAAACCTCTACAAATCGCCCAAAGAGATAATAGGGCAAATATGATTTTTGATATATACGAGCTAATCCCCTTATATATCAGGTCTTGGGATTCCAATAAAAACAAAATTATAATCAATGACAAGTTGGCAATTTTTTTATTTATGGAATTTGGGTTTCCTAGTTTTGCTATTGGTAAGCCTGAAGACCATGCCGAGATTCATACAACTTCAACCTTTAGATTTGCATGGTCTGTAACTCATGATTTTTGGTGTATGGCTAAGCAAGATTGTAAATTACCAGAGTTAGAATTACTTGGTGATTATGTTTTAAATGAGTTTCACAACAAACTTTTATCACTTTATTCAATTCGCCAAACTGAAAAAATCAAAAGTTCAAATGTTGATACTATTGAAAGCGAATATGCTGATTTTACATATAAATATCATGAAGTATTAGATGAGAAGTGTGCTAGTTCAACTTCTGTTAAAAGCCATAATGTTCCCATTACAAAATTTCGTCCCGTACCATCGGTTTCAATGTCTTACTTTTTTAATTTCATGATAAAAACATTTGATTGTCAGGTTGAAAATGGCAAAGGAAGTGAGATGAAAATATGGCGCAAAGGGACAGCGATCTTCACTTTAGGTAAGCACAAACAAGATCAGCAAATTCATTCCTCTCTTATCCGAAGAGTATTAAAAAGGTTAGATATTTCAACGGATGAATGGTTGTCAGCGTTTATAAAAAGGTAGTAGATTTTAAACGTTTTTATAAGCTATCAATCATAATAATGGCTGAATTTTTAATCCATGGTCAAGAAGGGGGTGAAGCTTGATATTAAGACGGTATTTAAAGGTTTGTTACCTAGTTTTCTCGATATTGATATTCTATTATGCTGTTATTACTGCTGTCATAACCTCAAAATTGTAACCCTGTGTAATTGAATTTCATTAGTTTTATTGGCGTTATAACCTACAGCTGTCTAGAAGAGTGATCACAAAAAGTGATCACTTAATGGATTGTGCTTCTTAGTGATCATAGCTTGCGTTGATGAATAAATCTAAGTCTTTGAAAGTTAGCTAGTTAACACTGGGGTTACCGCAATAAGAATGTCTAAACGTTCAAGTGATCACTAAAAACATGAAACGGTTAACAATTTTTTAACTGTTTTTGTTGGAAACATACACTTATTTTATTTAGCGTTGTTCATTCTGTAAGTTCACTGATTGACTTAGTTTTTATTCGGCTAAATTGAAAACCTTTAGCGCCTAATGGTTTGTTATGTTTAGTTGCATTTTTTGCTAGGTAACTGAGGCGATACAGGGCAGCTTGAATGCTGGTTAGATCTTTCGGCTGAATCATATAGCCACAGTGTTTAGGGAAATGGATATTAGTATCTATGACAAGGCTTCTAGCATGCATAGCAATATCAAATGTTGTTTTTGAATGTCTTACTTTCTGGCCATCAAGCAAAATGAAGCCATGATAGTGACACTTCATATCAGTACTATTTATTTCTCGTACCCATCCATAAGCGACTTTAGACTTATAGTGTTTCTTTTGCTTGCTAGTTATACATCGTATAACCTTCTCTATGGTTTTGTTATTTGAAGGTGAGTCGTATAAGGATATGTCAAAGCGGATCATAAACACTTTAGAATGCCACGTTAAGTAGGCCGTTAAGCAGTTATAAATCTTGTTTAAAATATTGCTATCAATACCCTCAGCAAAATTCATTACTTTCCAGCCATAACCCCCTAAAGAAACATCTACGGTATTAGGTATAACTGAACTTTGATAGCATTTAGATGCTAATGGCATATCGTTGGAAAAGCATTGAGACATAATAGTATTTAATAACCTAGCAATAATTAGCCTAATCGATTTGGTAAAAGCTTTATTTTTAATGGCTTAACCAAAATAACTTCGATTTAATCACTTCATTAAGTGGCTATAACAGCCCAATTTGTGTCACTAACATCATAAAAAATGGGCAAATTATGCCCATGCACGTTAGCCTTTATTTTTAATCGTTCAGGGCTTATATCTGTTCTTCTTCCCATTTATAGAGGTCAGATAAATAGACGTACCACTGATTTTTATCTTTAAACGCTTTAGGGCATTCAACTTGTTGTCTTAACCAATTACGTATTGTTTTTGGGCTTTTTCCTAGGCGTGTTGCAACTTGATTACAGTCTAAAACTGGCTCAGGTAAGTGCTGCGATGAGACCAACTGACACAATCTAATACCATTGAGTTTTTTATGTTCGGTCATTGATATCCCCTTGTAGTTCAAATTGCACAACAGGGCGGCTGCGAATCCATTCAAGGATTTCTTCTAGTTTCCAACCAATATGATTTGCACCTAACTGAATGTGCATTGGGAATTGCCCTAATCGTTCTAATTGATATGCGTGTGACCGACTGACAGAGGTCAGAAATAGACGTTGTGCTTCTAAGATAATAGGTTCATTAAACTCATCACTACATGGTTGAAATAGGCTTGTTCTCATAAGGCTTTCCTCATATTCAATTGGCTTGATTGCGCTTGAGGAAGTGATTTTGTAATAAGGTAATTGGAAAGCGAAATTTTAGAGGATTTTAGTGTTTTAGTGGATTTTAAGAGGGTGTCATGATTGAAATAATCATGCTGGTGGCAAGTACCACCAGCAAATTAGCGACTTAATATTAGAGTGATATTATTTGAATTGCTCAGTACGCCAGCCAATGATACGTTGATTTCTTCTAATTGGACTTGCAATCTTTCTGGCTTTAATTCGGCGATATAGCGTGCTTCTGCTGATACTAAGGCGTTCACACATCTGATTGATAGTGATTAATGGTTTGATGTTGATTAGAGGGCGCTTGTTGGCTTGTAATCCTAATGACATGGTTATTCTCCTTCTGTCAGTGTCGGACTGATGACAACTTCACGCGATTTTACCCAATCAAGTAATTCAGATAGTAGCCAAGCAACTGAGCGGTTCGATATTCGTCTACGCTGTGGGAATCGTCCTTGGCGTTCTAGTTGAAATGCTTGCGCCTTACTGATGGTTGTTATCAGTAGTCTTTCCTTCTCTTTAACTAATCGGTCGAACACTAATTCGTTAGCTGCGTTTATATCTGTATGTGTTAAATCTACTTGTTTCATTTGTTTTTCCTCATTTCCAAAGGGCTTAATTGCGCTTGGTTTGAGGACTTTAAATCGCTTGCAAGTAAAAACTAAATTTTAGAGGGTTTTAGTAAATTGGTGTGGAAGTGGTCAATGCTATGAATATTTTCGCATGACATTTTTTATAGGTGATTTTGGTGAAGCTGAGGGTGGGTAAGGACTGGGGCAACAAAACAACGGGGGTACATATGGGGGTACATATGAGCAAAAACGGGCTTTTCGTCGCCGAAAAACCCGTTTTTATACAACAACCTAAGAGTCGATTCTTAGTTCATGCCGTATTTTTTTAATTTTTTGCGTAAAGTGCCACGGTTAATACCTAGCATGTTCGCTGCACGTGTTTGGTTGCCACGTGTGTGTTGCATGATGATGTCTAGTAAAGGTGCTTCAACTTCACTTAATACCATTTCATATACTTCAGACGCTTCTTGACCGTCTAACTGAGAGAAGAAGTTTGTTACTGCGCGCTTAACTGCGTCACGTAATAATTGTGGCTTGATTGTACCGTTAGCGGTTTCAATCTTACCTACGGTTAGCTGGTGAACTTCTGTGTTAGTTGTCTGATCAAACATTCTATTCTGCTCTTTATATTAAAAATTAACTAATTCATCAAAGTAACATTCCACTAGGGAATATTGTTGTTCAACGGTTTCAAGCCTATTGAAGTCAGCACGGAATTGTCGCTGTTCTTCTTGGTTTAGGTACCATCCCATATGCTTTCTAGCAAATCGGATACCTTTGTACTCGCCGTACAATTTGTACAATTCGCTAAGATGTTCGAGCATGATTTCTCGCTGCTCGCTCGCCTCAACTGGCGGTAATTTGTTACCTGTTTCCAAGTAGTGGTGGATTTCTCTAAAAATCCACGGTCTGCCTTGGGCTCCTCGTCCTACCATTACAGCATCGGCGCCAGTGTAATCTAAGACGAACTTAGCTTTCTCTGGACTGTCGATATCTCCATTGGCAACAACAGGGATTGAGACATTTTGTTTTATTGCTTTGATAGTGTCGTATTCGGCAAAACCTTTATACATACACTGCCTCGTGCGTCCGTGAACGGCTAAAGAGGCAATGCCACAATCTTCGGCAATATGAGCAATTTCAACACCATTACGATGTTCAGGTTGCCAGCCTGTGCGAATCTTTAGCGTTACGGGTACATCAACTGCACTAACAACAGCCTGTAAAATCTCTTTTACCAGCTGGGGATCTTGCATTAATGCTGAGCCTGCAAGCCTCTTATTCACTTTTTTAGCGGGGCAACCCATATTGATATCAATGATGTGGGCACCTTGTTCAACATTGAACTGGGCGGCCGCGGCCATTAAATCAGGATCTGCACCTGCAATTTGTACTGAACGAACACCTTCTTCACCAGAATGCATCATGCGCTGGCGGCTTTTATCGGTATCCCAAACATCAGGATTCGATGAAAGCATTTCTGAAACCGCTAGACCTGCGCCATAGCGTAAACAGAGGTTTCGAAAAGCGCGATCGGTGACACCTGCCATTGGTGCCACGATCAGCTGATTTTTCAGTTGATACGGGCCAATTTGCATTGCGTTATTCACCTTGCTCGTCAAAGGGGCGCTATATTAGCCCTTTTTTGCGTTCCTGAAAAGGTCAATAAATGAACTAAATGCAACTTTTTTACTTGACTTTTTGTTGGACACTCGGAAATGCACCTTTTGACGTAAAACTAGCTGCCATCAGGGGTGCGCTGCCTTTACCGTTATTTACGTGTGCCTGTCAAGCGGCTCCAGTCGTCTTTGTGAGCGGCTTCATCCATGATGAACCACTGACTGTAAAATTGTGATATCTCTTCCGCTTGCTCTTGTAAAAGGCCTGAAAGCGCCAATTTTCCACCTGTTTTGACTTTTTCTGCAATTAGAGGGGCAAGTTCGCGAAGTGGGCCTGCGAGGATGTTTGCAACTAGGACATCTGCTTGCAGATTCTCTGGTTGGTTCTCGGGTAAATATAGTTCGAGTTGGTCGACAACGTCGTTACGCTCAGCATTCGCAGTTGATGCGTCAATGGCTTGATAATCAATATCAACACCGGTGACTTTCTTTGCGCCGAGTTTAAGTGCTGCAATAGCCAAAATACCTGAGCCACAACCAAAATCGATGACTTCTTGTTGTGACAAATCAAGGCTGTCTAACCATTCAAGACATAACGCCGTTGTTGCATGTGTACCCGTACCAAAAGCTAGACCTGGGTCAAGGATGACATTGACCGCATCAGGCTCTGGGATTTCACGCCAGCTTGGGCAAATCCACAAACGTTTGCCGAACTTGATTGGGTGAAAGCTATCCATCCACTCACGAACCCAATCTTTATCTTCAATCTGTTCGATTTTATGGGCAAAACCTTTACCTAGATAAGGTAGCGTTTCAAGCAAAGTTACGGTTGGGGTTAAATCAAATCCCGCATCAAAAAGCGCCATAATTACGGTGTCTTGCCAAAGCGGGGTTTCACCTAGCTTTGGTTCAAAAATAGGGGTGTCTTTACCATCTTCATAGGTAATAGATACGGAACCTTGCTCCATCAAAATATCGCCGAGAGCGTCTGCATGGTCGCTGTGAGTACTGATGCGCAATTGTATCCAAGGCATGGATATGTCCTATGAGTAAAAATTTTAAGGCGGCTATTGTACCTGTATCAGTATCAAAACAGCAGTATTTTGATGGTAATTTATTCTAAGTGGCATAAATCAGTAAATTTAAGGAGAAAATTGCAATTGATTAATGATTAAGCTGTTAATTCGAATGATTAAATTATTGACAGTGAGGTTCTTGTTTGAATCTTGTTATAAATTAATGAAACAAAAGGTAAATTTTGAGTTCTTAAATTTGAACAATCTGTGAATGTGATCAACTTCTAAAAGATGATCAATGGTAAGTGAACTCGATCACGGAATAATTGACTGCGCCGCTTGAATAAAAATAGAGCTGATAAGCTGAATTAACCAGAAAATGTGTCATTTATAGGCATGATAACTATGACCGCTTCATTAAAAACAGCTAAAACAAAAATTCATGATGTGTCTTCAAAAGGTTACTTAAATCCTATTTGGGCAGCTAGAGCCGACAAACTACAAAGTGCTACCGGCTTACTGCTAGGCATATTCATCATTATGCATCTGCATTTTGAGTCGAGCATTCTTATCAGTAAAGAAGCGTTCTACCATGTGGGTCACTTCTTAGAAGGGGGCATCTTTAGTGAAACAGGTCATGGCTTCCCAGTTGTGACCAAATTCATTTCAGCATTTATGCTGATAGTGGTATTAGTCCACGCGTTATTTGCCTTGCGTCGTTTTCCTGCGCAAATTCAGCAATGGAGAGCATTACGCAGCCAAATGACCATCATGCCGCACCAAGATACTAAAATTTGGTTCTGGCAGTTAATTACTGGCTTCTTATTGTTCTTCCTCGCACCAGTTCACTTGTTTGACATGATCACTAATCCTGAAATTGGTGCGCATTTATCTGCGGAGCGTGTTTATCACCAAGATGTATGGATGTTGTATGTATTGCTATTACCTGCCGTCGTGTTGCATGCCATGTTTGGTTTGTATCGCCTAGCGGTTAAGTGGGGCGTGACCACCAAACGTACGGCCGCATTAAAGCTTGCCAAAATCATGGTGGTTTACTTAATGATTATTGGTATCGCAAGTTTATTAACCTACATCTTTATTGGCCAATCATTGGAGTTACCTGTGACGCCTTTTGTACCGAGTTAACGCTGTTAGCTATTCAAACTTACTTAACGCTGTGGTTAACCATTTGGGTTTATCGCTTAGGTCATAAAACGCCTAATACCGTATTAAAGGAAAGCCAGTGAAAATTATTTATACAGATTCATTAGTTGTCGGCGCCGGACTTGCTGGTTTGCGCGTTGCAATCGCATCAAAAGAACGTGGTTTAGACACTGTCGTGTTGTCGTTAATACCTGCAAAGCGTTCACATTCAGCTGCTGCGCAAGGTGGTATGCAAGCCAGTTTAGGTAATACCGTTAAAGGTATGGGTGATGATGAAGACGTTCATTTCCAAGACACTGTAAAAGGGTCTGACTGGGGCTGCGATCAAGATGTGGCGCGTATGTTTGCTCATTGTGCACCAAAGGCTGTACGAGAATTAGCAAATTGGGGCGTGCCTTGGTCTCGTATTACTGCAGGTGACCGTGAAGTTGTCGTGAATGCTGAAAAGGTGACAATTACTGAAGCTGAAGAAGCGCACGGGTTGATTAATGCTCGTGACTTTGGTGGTACTAAAAAATGGCGTACTTGTTATACCGCTGACGGCACCGGACACTCATTACTTTATGCCGTTGATAACAAAGCCATTGAAATGGACATTCCTGTCCATGAACGAATTGAAGCGTTATCACTTATTCATGATGGTAAGCGTTGCCACGGCGTTATTGCTCGCTGTTTAGTCACGGGTGAATTACGAGCTTACATTGGTAAATCAACCACGATTGCAACAGGCGGTTATGGCCGTATTTATGAAGTGTCTACCAATGCGATTATTTGTGAAGGTATTGGCCAAGCGTTAGCGCTGGATACCGGTGTTGCAACACTAGGCAATATGGAAGCGGTACAATTTCACCCTACTGCGATTGTACCAGTGGGCATTTTAACCACAGAAGGGTGTCGTGGTGATGGTGGCTTATTACGTGATAAAGACGGTCATCGTTTTATGCCAGATTACGAGCCAGAAAAGAAAGAGCTTGCCTCACGTGATGTGGTATCGCGTCGTATGACCGAACATATGCGTAAAGGAAAAGGTGTCGATAGTCCTTATGGGCCGCATTTGTGGCTTGATATTACTTTGCTTGGCCGCAAACACGTCGAAACTAACCTGCGTGAAGTAAAAGAAATTTGTGAAAACTTCCTGGGTATCGATCCTGCTAAAGATTGGATTCCAGTTCGTCCAACTCAACATTATTCAATGGGTGGGATTCGAACGGATGCAACGGGTGAAAGCCCACAATTAGCGGGTTTGTTCAGTGTCGGTGAAGCTGCATGTTGGGATATGCATGGTTTTAACCGTTTAGGTGGTAACTCACTGGCAGAAACGGTTGTCGGCGGGATGATCATTGGTAAATACGTTGCTGACTTTTGTGAAAAGAACACCCTAGAAATCAATACCGATTTAATTGAAGCAAGTAGCAGTAAATTATCTGAAGAAATTGACCGCTTGTTGGTCGGTGAAGGCACTGAAAACGTTTTTGATATCAAGCTCGCAATGCAGCGTATTATGATGAGTTATGTTGGTATTTTCAGAAATGGTCCTGAACTTGAGAAAGCTGTCTCTGAACTGAAAGCCTTACTGGTTCGCAGTAAAAATATTGGCCTTAAATGCAAAAAACGTCATGCAAACCCTGAACTCGTAGAAGCACTTCGAGTGCCACGCATGTTGCGCGTTGCGTTAACCGTTGCTTGTGGTGCTAATGCACGGACTGAAAGCCGCGGTGCTCACGCCCGTGAAGATTACCCACAACGTAACGATAAAGAGTGGCTAAACCGTACATTATCAACCTGGCCTGATGAAAATGCGTTGGAACCACAGTTAAGTTACGAGCAACTTGATGTGATGAAAATGGAGTTACCACCTGGATACCGTGGTTATGGTAACGACAATGCGATTGCTCATCCTGATACTGCCGTGCGTGAAGTTGAAATTGAAAAAATTCTAACAGAGCTGGGTGACGATGCTAACCGCTTTGAAAAGCAAGCCGCCGTTATGCCGTTTGAATTGCCTGAAACATTACGTCCGCGTAATGAAAGATTAAGTGACACCCTAACGGTGCCAGGAGAGAAAACCTAATGACCAGCCCACGTACTATCAGTTTTAATATCTTCCGCTACGATCCACAAGATCCAAGCGATAAGCCAAAAATGGTCACTTACGAGATCACTGAAGCGCCGGGCATGACGGTATTTATTGCGTTAAATATGCTACGTGAACAACAAGATCCTTCGCTGCAATTTGATTTTGTTTGCCGTGCCGGTATCTGTGGTAGCTGCGCTATGGTGATTAACGGTAAACCGACATTAGCTTGTCGTACCTTAACGGCTAATTTCCCTGACGGTAAAATTACTTTAATGCCATTACCTGGTTTTGAGTTAATTGGTGATTTGTCAGTGGATACCGGTAAGTTTATGCGTGAGCTCGCTGAGCGTTTACAGTTATGGCTACAGCCTGATGCTAACGATATCGATATTCATCGCTTAGAAACGCCAATGGACCCTGCTGAAGCGGCTAAATTGTATGAACTTGAACGCTGTGTTGAGTGTGGTGTTTGTGTATCTGCATGTGCTACCAAGCAAATGAAAGACAGTTTTGTTGGCGCAGTCGGGATGATGAAAATAGCCCGCTTTGAGATGGATAGCCGTGATATTCGCACCGCTGAAGATTTCTATCATGTGATTGGTAATCAAGACGGCGTATTTGGCTGTATGACATTACTGGGCTGCCAAGATGCTTGCCCTAAAGATTTGCCGCACATGCAACAAATTGCTTATTTACGTCGTAAAATGGCACAAACCATAGTGAGCTGTTAATTTAGTCCGCTTAATATAAAAAGCCGCTTATCAGTTTAGGTAAGCGGCTTTTTTGTCGATGGGTTTAGCTGTTAACTACATGCTTAACTCATAGTTGGAATATGAAATAAGCTTTGCCTCATTCCTTGTTTGTCATTTTGATCAAATCAATGTCGTGGTATTTAGTACACATCAGATTTAGACCGTAGGTTTCTATCCTTTATTTCCAAACTCCGTTTGAATCAAAGTCGTGGTGCTTCGCCCACACCAGAGTTAAGGGGGAAACTGCTTGTCCCCCTTAACAATCCCTCAGCACCCTAACGAAAAATGCTGAAAAGCGCATAATTTTCGATGGGGATTGATCCAGCTTTTAACTTCGTTTGTAGCTTTCCTCGATCATTGTCGAAAAGCCCTAACGCTTCCGATAGGCCATCCGTGGCCTAACGAAAGCTAGCTTGGCATCCATGCCAAGCTCACGGCCTTTTCTCGATGACCTCAATTCAAATTGAGTCTTTTAGTCTTTTAGATTTTCTAACTTTAGCTCTTTCAATTACCACGAATGCAGTCAAATCGAAGAGACAATAATCCCAGTGTAGATGCGTTCAAGACCTTCGAAAACATGGATGTTTTCGTAGAGCCCACATGGATGTGTTTATGGCGTGTCTTGGATGCATCTGCACATTAGCCTGCGGCAGGCAATGGGTTAAATTGAAGTAATGGACTACTAAAAAAGAGTCAATATAAATGAAGTATAAAGTTGGTGGTCGTAACACGTTTTTGTCCAAAAATGAGTATCAAACTTTATCCATTGAAGACATTGGTAGGTATAACTAAACCAAAGGTGCCAGCTGCATTAATTCGGCAATATTTTGCACGCCAAGTTTTTCCATTAATTTAGAGCGGTGTACTTCAATTGTCCTGACCGCGACGCACAATTCGTTCGACATTTGCTTGTTAGTATTGCCTGCGATAACGAGCTCGAATATTTGCTTTTCACGTGCTGATAATCCTTCAATAAGGCGAATGTTAGAAAGCTTCCAATGCTGATTGGCGCTGTAACTCAAGCCATTCTCAATAGATTTCGATAACACATTGCCTTGGACTGGTTTTTGGAAAAAGTCGAAAGCGCCTTTTTTAAAGGCATCTACGGCCATGGGAACATCACCGTGTCCAGTGAGAAATATTACCGATAATGGACTGTGCGCTTCACTTAGCAACTGCTGAATTTCTGGGCCTGTTAGCCCTGGCATTCTGGCATCTAAAATGACACAGCCAGGCAAGGTCAGATCGATTGATTCAAGGAATTTACTACCTGAATTGAAACTAATGATTTTGTAGTGGTAGCTGTCCATCAGGTAAGTGATGGAATCAATAATTGCCTCATCATCATCGACAAGATATACCGGGCCAGAAGTTATATTTTGCACGCAAATTCCTTTCACTCTCCATATTGATAATTGATAAATATCTCAGTTTGAAACCTTTGGCTAACTTTATTTACACAAAGCATGAATCACATCACGTTGATTAGGGACGACTCTAACGTAAGCTTATTAAAGTTCATTTATTAAGGATGCTAACTTGCTGCGTTTTATATTGGGTTTACTGGTTATATGTTCAATGTATCCTGCGTTTTCAGCCTCTTCAGAGCCTATTAATCAAGAAATGCGTATTCAAGCGTTGAGTACTAACGGGCATAAGCCTCAAGAGCTCAACGTTGGTGTATTAGCTAATTGGGGGCACCAACAAGCAGCTGAGCGCTGGGCTCCGATGATGGCATATTTAAATAAACATATTGATGATGTGAATTTTAATGTTTATCCAGGAGATTTTGAGGCGCTTAATGAAGCTATGGAACTCGGTACCATTCAATTCATTATTACCAACCCTGGACAATATCTTTATCTCTCCAATCAATATCCATTATCTTGGCTAGCGACGATGCGCTCTCGCCGCCACAATGGGGCAACATCGGCTATTGGATCAGCCATTATAGTTAAGGCCAACAGTGATTATCGCACCCTATTTGATTTAAAACACAAAGTGATTGCTGCAAGTGACCCAAATGCTTTGGGAGGGTATCAAGCCACAATCGGTTTAATGCACAAGCTAGGTATGAAATCCAAAGATTACTTTAGTGAGGTCAAGTTTTTAGGTTTTCCGCTTGATCCATTGTTATATCAAGTGCGCGACGGCAATGTCGATGCTGCGATTACGCCGTTATGTACCTTTGAAGACATGATTGCTAGAGGGTTAATTAATGCTGCTGATTACCGAATACTAAACCCGAGTAAGCCCAAAGGTTTTGACTGCCAATGCAGTACTAATCTCTATCCTAATTGGTCATTTGCTGCTAACGAAAGTGTAAGCAATGTACTCAGTAAAGAAATTACCCAAGCGTTAATGGATTTACCTTCAGATCACCCCGCAGCCATTAAAGCGCAATTGATGGGGTGGACATCGCCAATCAGTCAGCTTGCAGTTATTCAACTATTTAGTGATTTAAGGGTTGAGGTGACAGACGTCAACCGCTGGGAAACTTTACGGAATTGGTTGAATGATAATCGCCACTGGGGCATTTTTGCAGTACTTCTTTTTGTGGTCGCAACGGTTTATCACTTGTGGATTGAATACCGTTTTCATCAAAAAAGTGAGTCATTAATTGCATCGGAGCGCCAATTAAAGCAGCAAGAAATTGCGTTAGAACGACTGCAAAGTGCAGCTATTATTGGTGAAATTGGTGCAGGGCTCGCACATGAGATAAACCAACCTATAGCGGCCATTACCAGCTACAGTGAAGGCGGTATTATGCGCCTACAAAGTCATCAATTACCAGATAATCAAACTGCCATAGAACTGCTAGAAAAAATCCATAAACAATCCACTAGGGCGGGTGAGGTAGTGCACCGTATTAGAGGTTTATTGAAGCGCCGAGAAGCGGTAATGGATGATGTTAATATTCTAACGCTAGTGGATGAGAGTATTTCCTTGCTGCGGCTAGAGCTTGCTCGGCGTGATATTAAAGTGGCTAAAGATATTAAAGGTGAACCGTTTTTTATTACCGCTGACAGAGTTGGGCTGTTACAAGTACTGATCAATCTGATTAAAAACAGTATTGATGCGATTGATGAGCATCAATATGAAATTAATGGAGAAATTAGTATATCTATCCACTTTAAGGATCAGCAAGTCAATATCGTAATCATCGATAACGGCCCTGGTTTAGCACAAGATTCTGATGCGGTAATGGCGACCTTTTTTACCACTAAAGAAGAAGGCTTAGGGCTTGGGTTAGCCATCTGTAATGACGTGATTAAAGAGCATGAGGGAATCTTTAAACTTAAAAATCGCGAAGATGAATCCCATGGTTGTAGTGCGCTGATAGCCTTAAAAAAGCGCGGGAGTAAGCAAAAAATACAGGCGTAGATCGGTGAGTTGGTTCAATATGTGGTTTACCACAATAGTAAAATTTACTTGCTTGTGATGGTGATTTTTGAACTGTGAATAGCGTCACAAAGCATGCTATAGACTTATCGATATGTGGTTTACCACAATATTCAATCTCTCAACCCTAGTGAACAATGGTGCAAACCTTGGAACACGTAATCACATTCTCAGACCTTAGTTTAGGTTGATAATCGTCGATTTCGTTCTTGGGCAACATTGTCAGTTGGGAGATAAACCATGAAATTAAATCGACGAACCTTTATCAAGGGCGTTGGAGCAGGAACCGCAGGGTGTGCATTTGCAACCTTACCTGGTTCTATTGCTGCCCTTGGTAAGACTGAGCTACACGGAAGTGAAGAATCAGTCGCTAGTATCTGTGAAATGTGTTCTACGCGCTGTCCTATTTCGGCTCGTGTTGTTAATGGCAAAAACGTCTCTATTTTAGGTAACAAAAATGCTAAGTCATATGGCGGTGCGGTTTGTGCCCGTGGTGGAGCAGGCCATAGTCAGCTTTATGATAAGCAGCGTATTGTTAAACCGCTAAAGCGTGTTGGTGAGCGTGGCGAAGGTAAATGGGCTGAAATTGAATGGGATGAAGCCTATTCTATCATCGCTGAAAATCTTAATAAGATTAAAGCTAAACATGGCGCTGAATCGGTCGCTTTCTCTTCTAAATCTGGCTCCTTGTCAGGACATCTATTTCATCTTGCTAAAGCTTTTGGCAGCCCTAATACGTTCACCCATGCATCAACTTGTCCTGCTGGTTATGTTGTCGCAGCTAAAGCAATGTTTGGCACTAAAGCCAAGCGTGATTTAAGCAACTCAAAATACATTATTAACTTTGGTCATAACTTGTATGAAGGCATCAACATGTCTGAAACACGAGGCATGATGAATGCGCAAATGGAAAAGGGCGCTAAGTTAGTGGTATTCGAACCTCGTTTTTCAATTGTGGCTGACAAAGCGGATGAGTGGTATGCCATTAAACCGGGTACCGATGTCGCCATAGCATTGGCAATTTGCCATACCTTAATAAAAGACGATTTATACGATAAAGATTTTGTCGCGCAATATGTGTCGGGCTTTGAAGATTTTGCTAAAGAAGTGCAGGCCTATACGCCGGAATGGGCGGAATCGATTACTGATGTGCCTGCTGAAGATATCCGCCGTATTACTCACGAATATGCCGCAGCTGCACCGCATGCACTTGTTGATTTTGGCCATCGTTCTTCGTTCACCACTGAAGAGTTTGAAATGCGCCGCGCCATCTATGCTGCCAATGTATTGATTGGCAACATTGAGCGTAAAGGTGGTCTGTACTTCGGTAAAAAAGCGTCGAAATACAACAAATTTGCTGGTGAAAAGGCTGCACCAACGTTAGCCAAACCTGGCGTAAAAAATATGCCTAAGATTGATGCTAAACGTATCGATATGGTCGATGAGCAGTATTCTTTATTGTGGTCATCTGGTGGAATATATCAAACGATTCTGGATGCCAGTTTAGACGCCGTACCTTACCAGCTTCATGGTTGGGTTATGAGCCGAACTAACCCAATGCAAACCATGACAGACAGAGCGCGTATTGTTAAGACGATGCAGAAACTCGAATTCATTGTGGCTTGTGATATCTACATCAGTGAAAGTGCTGCCTACGCCGATATCTTCTTGCCTGAATCAACTTACCTTGAGCGTGACGAAGAAATTGTCGATAAGTCAGGTAAAAATCCTGCTTACTACGTGCGTCAAAAAGTGGTTGATACCATTGGTGATACCAAACCAAGCTGGTTAATTTGGAAAGAATTAGCCAACAAATTAGGTCAAGGCGACTTTTTTCCTTGGGATTCAATGGAAACATTGCAACTGTTCCAAGTTGATAAAGATGTTGCCCTGTTGAACAAAATCAAACGTGACGGTTGGGTGAGCTACGGTAAACCTCTTATGTTACGTGAGCCGAGTATGGTGCAAGATTTTGTCGCTGATTACCCCAACGCTAAAACCCCTGATGAGGATCAAACTTACGCTAGCCACATGAGCTTTAAAACACCTACCGGCAAGATTGAACTGAGCTCCGACAAAGTGGAACAAATGGCACCGGGTCGCGGAATTATTAAGTTCCGAGAAGTGACTATGAAAAAAGCGGATGAGCTATTTTTTATCCAAGGTAAAGTCGCTGTTCATACCAACGCCGCCACTCAAAATGTACCGATGTTAGCCAATCTCATGTCTGACAATGCCCTGTGGATCCACCCCGTGACTGCTGAGTTATTGAATATATCCACTGGGGATGCTATTCGGATTTATAACGACACTGGCAGTGAAGAAGGCCATGCATTGGTGACACCGGGTATTCGACCTGACACCGTGTTTGCTTATATGGGTTGTGGTTCTAAAAACAAAGAGCTTGCTCGTGCCACTGGCAAAGGTATTCATTGTGGCAACCTTCTTCCCGATATTACTGCTCCGGTTACAGGTATGAATCTACATAACACCGGCGTCAAAATAGCTAAGATTTAAGCGGAGTTCATTATGACTAAACGTTATGTTCTTGTGCACGATGAAAACAAGTGCATTGGCTGCCAAGCTTGCAACGTAGCTTGCCGCAGTGAAAATAATGTCCCTGAGTCGGTGACTCGTATTCAGGTTCGAGTAGAAGGGCCTTATGGCAACTTCCCAAACTTACATTTTAAGTACAATCGTGTTTCGTGTGAGCAATGTGAAGATGCACCTTGTGTGAAGGTTTGCCCGACTGGTGCAGCTTACGTAAATGATGACGGAATAGTGTCTATCAACGAAGGTAAATGTGTTGGTTGTTTGTATTGTGTGGCAGCGTGCCCTTACAAAGTACGCTTCATTAATCCTGAAACCAAAGCGCCTGATAAGTGTGATTTCTGTAAAGAATCGCGTTTAGCGCGAGGTGAAGATCCTGCTTGTGTGAGTGTATGTCCAACCCAAGCGTTAACCTTTGGTGATGCCAATGATCTGACGTCTGAGGTGAGTAAGTTACTTGATACTAAACAGCACTATCAGCACAAGGCGAATCTTGGCACTAAGCCAAGGGTCTATCGTATTCCTAGCCGTAGAGGGGGGATTAAAGCATGAATAATATCTGGGGCTCAATGGAGCAATATGATCCGGTTGTCTGGAATTGGATAATCGCAGTGTATTTATTTATGGCAGGATTATCAGCAGGTTCAATGCTGGTGGCTATAGGACTAAAATGGTACAAGCAAAGCCGAGGTCTGCCTACTGAAGGCTTGCCTGTTATCAAAGCTGCTGCGGTACTGGGTCCTGCTGCGATTTGTTTAGGTATGGCGTTGTTGGTACTTGATTTAACTAAGCCGTTTGAGTTTTATCATATCCTGCTCAACTATAATTTTACCTCTGTGATGGCATGGGGAGTATTAGCGCTAATGGTTTACATTCCATTGGTGTTTGTGTTCGCGATATTAGTGTTTGATAAGCAGGTTATACGCTTTGCACCTTGGTTAGCGGGAGTGATAAACGTTTGTCGTAAAGTCGAAGGTAGCTTAAATAAACTGATATTTGCGTTAGCGTTGGGTGTGGGAGTGTATACCGGATTCTTATTATCGGCGTTAATCAGTTATCCGATACTAAATACTGCGGTGTTACCGGCGTTATTCTTAGCATCATCATTGTCAGTGGGCTCAGCGGGTAATATTTTGGTGGCGACTTTGTTCTTTAGTAAGAAAGAATCAGATTGCATTGAGCAAGTTCACCGTATTGAATACCCCGTGGCATTTAATGAAGCGCTTTGTTTAGTATTGTTATTTGTCGGGCTCAACTTTTCAGGACCAGCAGCGCAAGCAGCAACCTCTGCAATAACGACAGGTGCTTGGGCGAGTGTATTCTGGATTGGTGTTGTGGGATTAGGGCTAGTGGTTCCTGTTCTTGCCAGCACTTTATCACCCAAAAGCTGGAAGCATACTAAAGGCTTTTTAATTACGGTGTCGTGTAGCACCATATTAGGGGTATTAGCACTAAGACACTTCGTGGTTTATGCCGGGCAAAGTTATATTAGCTAGTGAAGGTATTAATGAAACTAACAATCCATTTATAAAACAAAAAAGTATAACCCAATAAAAATGCCGCTAACTCAGTTAGCGGCATTTTTGTATTCAGTTTACTTTACTGAAACGATAAGAGAATTAACTCTTAGCGCGTTTCATTGCAGTGAAGAACTCATCGTTAGTTTTGGTCATTGCCAATTTATCGATAAGGAATTCCATACCAGTCACTTCATCCATAGGATTAAGGATTTTACGTAAAATCCACATCTTCTGAAGTTCGTCAGGCGTTGTTAGTTTCTCTTCACGACGTGTACCTGAACGGTTAAAGTCGATTGCAGGGAATACGCGTTTATCAGCAGCTTTACGAGAAAGGTGTAACTCTTGGTTACCAGTACCTTTAAATTCTTCGTAAATGACTTCATCCATCTTAGAACCAGTATCAACTAGCGCAGTTGCGATAATGGTTAAGCTGCCGCCATGTTCGATGTTACGTGCAGCACCGAAGAAACGCTTTGGACGATGTAATGCGTTAGCATCAACACCACCGGTAAGAACTTTACCTGATGATGGAATTACTGTGTTGTATGCACGTGCTAGACGAGTGATTGAATCTAATAAGATAACCACGTCTTTTTTGTGCTCAACTAAACGCTTGGCTTTTTCGATGACCATTTCAGCAACTTGAACGTGACGACTTGCTGGCTCATCAAAGGTAGAAGCAATAACTTCGCCTTTAACCATGCGTTGCATTTCAGTTACTTCTTCAGGACGTTCATCGATTAGCAATACCATCAAAACAACTTCTGGGTTGTTGTATGAAATGCTTTGCGCCATTGTTTGAAGTAATAAGGTTTTACCCGCTTTAGGTGGGGCAACAATCAAACCACGCTGACCTTTACCTATTGGAGAACATAAATCCAAAATACGTGAGGTAATATCTTCTGTTGAGCCATTACCACGTTCCATGCGCATACGTTCTTCAGCATGCAGAGGGGTAAGGTTTTCAAACAGAATTTTATTGCGAGAGTTTTCAGGCTTGTCAAAGTTAACTTCGTTAACTTTTAACAGTGCAAAATAACGTTCACCGTCTTTCGGTGGGCGAATTTTACCAAAAATACTATCACCAGTACGCATATTGAAGCGTCTGATCTGGCTAGGAGAGACATAGATGTCATCAGGGCCTGCCAAATAGGAGCCATCAGAGCTTCTTAAAAATCCAAAACCATCTTGGAGGATTTCAAGAACACCACCACCAAAGATATCTTCACCGCTCTTGGCGTGGGCTTTCAAAATGGAGAAAATAATGTCTTGCTTGCGAGCACGAGCCATATTTTCTAGTTTCATATTTTCAGCTAGAGAAACTAGGTCTGATATAGACGTGTCTTTTAATTCAGTTAAATTCATTTTGGGGGTCTTGTATTACGCGACGATGCTTACTGCAATCAATCTTTGGATATTACGAAATTGAATAGTCGATTGATAAGCGAGTAGGGGTTTGGTTGAAAATCTGATGAATAAATTAGCACTATATCTGCGATGCGTCCAGAAATTTAGCGAAAAAACGGCACAAATTGTTCATATATTGTGCCGATTATCACTATTCAAGCTTAAAATACGCAGATTTATAAATTTGATAACTGTTAAATAAACTAAAACGCTTTAGTTTTACAAATGACAACGAGCTAACAGGATTAGCTCGTTAAGCATTTAAATAACAATGCTGCGAATTTTTTGATGCTTGATTAAGCTTGTGCGTCAATAAACTCTTTAAGTTGAGTTTTTGATAAAGCACCGACTTTAGTTGCAACTAACTCGCCGCCTTTAAACATTAATAATGTTGGGATACCACGTACACCGTACTTAGCAGGTGAAACATTATTTTGGTCAACGTTTAATTTAGCAACGGTTAACTTACCAGCGTACTCTTCAGCCACGTCGTCTAAGATTGGGGCAATCATTTTACAAGGACCACACCACTCTGCCCAGAAGTCTACCAGTACTGGTAATTCTGAGTTAATGACGTCGGCTTCGAAGCTGTCATCGCTTAGGTATACAATTTTTTCGCTCATGTAGATCTCCAGATTTGGCACCATTGCTAGTTTATTAATGGCTTACCATGTATATTGGGACGGTTAAATAGCTTTTCAAGTGACCGTTCTATTAATGTAGCTATTTCAAACGATCGCGTCTTTTTTTGCAACACTAACGGGTATGCTTGCACTATGAGCGAAACACATTTATCTACACAACGATTCGCCGACTTCCCTCTAAAACCAGAGGTAGTAAAGGCTTTAGACGAAAATGGCTTTGAATTTTGTACGCCAATTCAGGCGTTATCTCTTCCTATTTTATTACAACAAAAAGATATTGCAGGCCAGGCACAAACAGGAACTGGCAAGACAATGGCTTTTTTAGTGGCCACATTCCACCACCTTCTCACAGTTGCGGTGCCAGAAGGTCGTCAGATTAATCAGCCAAGAGCAATCATCATGGCGCCGACTCGCGAACTTGCGATTCAAATTGCTAAAGATGCTAAGTTGCTTGCAAAACATACGGGCTTAAAAGTCGGTATTGTTTATGGTGGTGAAAGTTATGATGTTCAACGCCAAGTACTTGATGCTGGTGTTGATATATTAATTGGTACTACGGGTCGTATTATCGATTACGTACGCCAAGGCGTTATCAGTCTTAATTCAATTCAAGCTGTTGTGCTTGATGAAGCTGATCGCATGTTCGACTTAGGTTTTATTAAAGATATTCGTTTCTTGTTTAGACGTATGCCTGATGCTAAATCACGCTTAAATATGTTGTTTTCAGCAACGTTATCAATGAAGGTTCAGGAATTAGCTTACGATCATATGAATGATCCAGAAAAAGTTGAAGTCTCTCCTGGCGAAAAAACCTCAAAGAATATTAAAGAAGAAATTTTCTATCCTTCAACCGAAGATAAAATGCGTTTGCTTCTGACATTAATGGAAGAAGATTGGCCAGAAAAGGCTATCGTATTTTCTAACACCAAACACAGTTGTGAAAAGGTGTGGTCATGGTTAGAGGGTGATGGTCATCGTGTTGGTTTATTAACCGGTGATGTACCTCAGAAAAAACGTATTCGCATTTTAGAGCAATTTACTTCAGGTGATCTTGATGTGTTAGTTGCAACTGATGTTGCGGCGCGTGGTTTACATATTTCTGATGTATCTCATGTTTATAACTATGATTTACCAGATGATTGTGAAGATTACGTTCACCGTATCGGTCGTACAGGTCGTGCAGGCCGTACAGGTGTTTCAGTGAGTTTTGCTTGTGAAGAGTATGCACTGAATTTACCGGCGATTGAGGGTTATGTTCAGCACTCAATTCCTGTGACTAATTACGATCGCGAAGCATTGTTAGATGATTTGCCACCACCTGTACGTATCCATCGTAAACCGCCAACTTCGCGCTCTAGAGATGGTTCTCGTAATGGTGGTGCTCATCGTAGTGGTGGTCGTCCACCTCAAAGGACTCGTAGACATTCGTAAATGACAGTAACTGCTCCTATTCCAGCTTATGCCGCGATAACTCTCGGCTCAAATAGTTTTAATATGTTGGTCGCTCAAACTATTGACGGCCAGCCAACTATTATTGCGAAGTACAAACGTAAAGTGCGTTTGGCTGAAGGTATTGGAGTTGATAACCGTCTTGACGAAGTTGTTTTAGTTCGTGGATTAGATTGTTTAAATATGTTTGCTGAGATGCTTGAGAAACATCAAGTATCTACTGAGCATGTGGCAGTATTTGCCACAGCAACTTTGCGTGTGATCAGTAATGCTGATGAGTTTCACAAACGGGCATTGCCTATTTTAGGGCACCCGATTGAAGTCATTAGCGGTTTGCGTGAAGCTGAGTTAATTTATCAAGGTATGGCCGCCACGACAAAAGGTGATGGTCAGCGCTTGGTGATTGATATTGGCGGCGCCAGTACTGAGTTTATTGTTGGTAACGGCAATGAAGTACTCTTTAAAACCAGCCTCGATTTTGGTTGCGTGCGCTTTAATCAACAGTTTTTCAAGCAAACGCCCTATCTGTTGAGTGACTTTGAACAGGCTAAGGCCGCAGTGCTTGTTGCCCTTAAACCCCATTTACAACAGCTGTCACAGTTGGGATGGCAAGGGGTTGTTGGTGCATCTGGTGCAGTGCAATCAGTTGTTTCTGTTCTGAATCACCGAGATTTATCGGACATCATTACTTTAAGCGTACTTTATCGATTTAGAGATGAAGTGTTGTCACAAAAGAATGAGTCTTTGCATCATATCCAAGGGTTATCTGCTGAAAAAGCACCGACATTTGCCTCAGGTATTGCGATTTTAATCGCTCTATTCGAATTGTTGGATATTGAATCGCTGAATCTATCGGGTGGAGCGTTGCGTGAAGGGGTACTAAGTATGCTGGCTGCAAGAGTGGCTTAATGATTTAGTGTCTTTGGATGTAAACATCGAATACAAAAAACGGGATCATATGATCCCGTTTTTATTTGTCTGAAATATTAGGTTCTTATTTCAAGATGTTTAATAAGTCTTGTTCGAGTGACACAGTTGGACGCTCTACAATACGGCCAATTTCTTCATCTTGTTGCTCAATGATAAAGGTTGGAATACGGGTGAATTCATATGCAGCCGCTAGACCTTCTGGATCAACTTTACTGCGGTCAATACCGATGTAAGTCACGGTAATATTCGGATTAGCTGCTTCTTCGATAAGGCGCATGAAACGTGGAGTTTCACGATGGCAATCAGGACACCAAGTACCAATAATCACTACGATATTTGTTGGTGTGGTTACCGCTTTCAATTCAGTTAATGCTGCTGCATCAATTTGATATTGCTCATACTCTGCAGCGTAACCCGGTAAATCTTTTTCAAGTGCTGAAATATCAACAAGTCCGGTAATAATCACTTCTTTTTTCTCCTCGCTGCATGTTGCCATGAAGCCTGCTTGTTCTTCATCAAATGAACAACCACTGTCAGCTATCGCTGAACCAGCAACCAAGTGGCTGCCAAAGAAAATGGCGGTTGTAGCTAAAATTGTTTTAACGCTGTTATGCATGATAATGCCTCACGAAAGAAGAATAAAATGATTCAATCATTTAAGCCTAAGTTAGTGAAGTTGAATATTACCTAGCTGTTAGCTAGATCACTAACATGGGCAATAATTCAAACATAACTTTGAACTTGCCCAAATCCGTCGGTCTGTTTTGCAATAGTGAGCATTTAAACTTAGTAAGTCGGATTATTCTTCTCTGTGGTAAATATATGCCAGGCTTTTTCAACACCCGATTCTTGCCATTTTGCTACCGCGACCAATCTATGTTCTCTCCCATTCATCGCAGCAGGGATCATATTTGACTCATCATAGGTTTGTGTTGTTATCTGTTGTTGCTCAACACCTTGGTTAACAATCAGTCGGGTGATTTCTGCTGCGCGCTTTTGTGCTAGTTGATGATTATAGGCATCGCTACCTTCTGGACTGGTGTCACCAATAAGATATATTTTCGCATCAGGGAAATGTTTCACTGCATCAACCATTTTAGCCAGTCGTTCTGATTCATAACGAGTAAGTTGGTGTTTATCAAATTCAAACATCACTACTCGACTAGCTCGCTTGTCGGTTGTGGTGGTTCGTTCGCAGCCATCATTGCTAATGACTGAACCATCAGGTGTTGTTAAGCATAAATCACGTGCGGCAATCACACCGTCAGTATCGGTATCTGTTAAGTCTCTTGTTTGTTGTTCTACCCAAGCAGGCTTGGGGGTATCAATACACGCTGTCAGTAATAGACTAGCTAGACAAGCGGAAATGAGATAAGTGTACTTCATATTATTTTTCCTCTTGCCATTGTGTAGGGGTATCCACTCTAAATGATTCAATTAACTGCCCTGTAGCGTTAATTAATCGATAAGAGGCAATATGATAATTGTAATAGGCGCTGAGGTAGTTTTTACGAGCGAGGTACACTTCAACTTTTGCATCGAGTACATCAAGCAGCGAGCGTCTTCCTAGCTCAAACTGGCGTTGATACCCTTGCTCAGCTTTGACGGCTTGATCCACATTAACTTGATAGAATTTCCGTTGCTGTCCGACAAAATCAAATGAGTTCCACGCTAAACGGGTGCCTTCAATGACTTGTTTTTCTGTTTGTTGACGAATTGATTTAGCTTGTTGAACTTGCCATGCCGCAGCTTCTGCTCGGTCATTAGTTGATCCACCATTATAGATATCATAACTGAGCATTAGCATGGCTCGGGCATCTTCATCAGGCCCTTCAATACCGCCAATGTTGTCGTTCATGTTGGCTTGTAGTTCGATTGATAACTTGGGCCAGTAGTCACTTTTTTCTCGTGCGTATTGTGAGTTAGCCGCCTGGGTATCGTTAATGGCGGCGTCAATTTCAGGATGATTTTTTACAGCTTGTTCTAATGCTAAGGCTAATGAGGTTGGCACGTAGCTGAAATCAGGCTTGGCATCATGTAAATCGTTTGGCAATTGCCCGACAAGATCATAATACTTAGCTTGTAAATCCATTTGTTGATTTCGAGCAGCGAGAAAACCTGATTGGCTGGTGGCAACGCGGGCTTTAACTTGAGCTACGTCAGACTCACTGCTTAAGCCTTTAGCTTGCCTTAAAATAATATCTTTTAAGATATCTTCATGCTCAGCGATATTGCGCTCGGCTAAGCGAACCACTCTATCGGCTTGAACTAAATTTAAATACACCGTCGCCACTTCCAGAGAAAGGTTTTCTGCTTCAGATATTAAGCCGAATCGTTCCGCTTCTTGCTCAAACTCAAGGCGATCAATTTCTGAGGTCGTTCTAAAACCATCAAACAATAACTGTGATACTTTAATACCCAGTTCAGTGCGGTCTAAATCGGTATCAACCCGTCGTCCGCTATTGTAACGAACCTCTTCATAGCCGATACCGCCATAGAGTTTAACTTGGGGTAAGTAGTCTCCCACAGCCGCTTTTTTGTAACGTACAGCAGCTTCGAAACTGGCATACTTTTGTTGCAGCCGCGGGTGATGGTTTATCGCTTCGGCGACAGATTGCTCCAATGTCAGTGCTTGAGCCTGAGTGGAAATAACCAGCGCAGAAATAAGTAACAGTTTTTGCATAGTATCCTTACCTTAATATTATCTACCTTTAGAGTGCCTTACGGTTCTCTTAGCGCATTTGCCCTTGCACGCAGTAGCGGCTTAAGCCAGTAACTTAAAACAGTTTTATTGCCTGTCAATATATCTGTTGATGCCTGCATCCCAGAAATAATTGGCCAGCCGTTTAATTGGTTTTCATCGGTTTGTATATGGGCTTCATAATAAGTCGTGCCATCATCAAGTTGTTGTGCGTCAGAGCTAACATAAATGACTTCGCCTTTAATACCACCGTAAATGACAAAGTCATAAGCGGTAAACTTGACCATTGCTTGCAGTCCTTTATGTACAAAAGCGATATCTTTAGGGTCTATGTGGCTTTCTATGATGAGTTGATCACCTTGGGGCACAATTTCCATGATGACCTGACCCGGTTCGACAACTTGGCCGGCAGATTTCACTAAAATATTTGATACGCTGCCCGCCACTGGCGATACTATTTGTGTTCGATCAAGCCTATCGGCTAGGGCTTTCATATTTTCGGTTAATGCTGACAGTTCATTGCTGGTTTTATTACGCTCATCGGTGGCACGGTTAATAAAATCGAGCGCAACGTTTCGTCTTTCTGCAACCGCCTGGCTAATTGCTGCCTGTATTTGGCGTTCACTGGCCTTGGACGCTGCTAATTCCCCTCGAAGTCGCACTGCGTCTCGTTCAAGTTTTAATAGCTCTAACTCAGCGACAGCGCCTTCAGTAACCGCTTCACGGGTCATACGGATCTCTTGCTGAGCTAGGGTTAAGCCACTCGTTTGGGCTTCGATAGTAATCGACACTTCTTCTTTTGCTTGGCGTTTTTGCTCTACGATTTGCGCCGTTTGGTCAAGTTGTGAAATGAGTTGTGATAGTTGGGATCGGAAAATTGCTTGGGCCCGTCTGTTACTGGCAAAATCAGCAATTTCAAATTGTTGTGGAATAACTTGAACCTGAGAAAACCATAACGGCTGAGTTGCATCAATAATGACACTTTCTAAGGTTGATTCTAGGCGAGTTAGTTGGTTTTTTAGCGCGACGCTATTGAGTCTGGCTTCATGAAATGCAGAGGCAAAGCGCAGTTCATCTATCACTAATAATGTTTGCCCAGCGGTGACAGTGTCACCTTCTTTAACCAAGATTTCTTTTAAACTGCCGCCATCTAAACTTTCTATCTGCTGTACCGCCGTTGCTGGCACAACTTTACCTTCACCTACAACCACTTCTTCTAAAGTAGCAAAAGCGGCCCACGCCAATGTGGCACATAATAATGCGAAGGTGAGTAAGATGACTTTGTTGGCACGTTTCGCCCCCTCAAGTTGTTGTATATGCAGATTAGCACTCATGACAATGCCTCCTTGCTTTCACTCTTATTTGGGGGGTGGTTGGTACGTACATTAACAGCTTTTATGCGCCGTTTAGTCGTCTCTAAAAATTCATGAGGTTGTTTTTCTCCAATAATACAGCCTTTATCCATGATGATAATCCGGTCACATAAACTGAGTACTTTAGGGTTGTGAGAAGAGATAAGTACCGTGGTGCCCGCTGTATTTAATTTTAAGCTGCTAATAATTTGTGTCTCACTGCGCTCGTCCATCGCGCTAGTAGGTTCGTCAAGAATTAGCAGCTTAGGTTGACGTAGTAATGTGCGGCACAATGATACTGCCTGACGTTGACCCCCTGAGAGCTGTCGACCAAACTCTCCGACCTGACTATTAAGTCCGCTTCCTAGCCTGTCCATGAGTTTATCTATACCGGTATTCATCATGGTTTTTGCTAGCAGTGCTTCATCAACTTTACCGACCCCATATAATAAATTATCTAGGACGGTGCCATAGACAAGGTTAGGTTGTTGTCCCATGTGGCCAATGTTGTCGCGTAATCGTTGAATTGACCATTGTTGCGCTTCGAGCTGGTTATAAAAAAGTTGACCTTCGCTGAGTTGGTATTGTCCTGCAATGAGCGCTAATAGGGTTGATTTACCTGCACCCGCAGGGCCATAAAATCCAACTTTTTCACCTGCTTTTATTTCTAATGCTACGTCATTAAAAGCGGCTAGGGGTTGTTCTGGATAGCTAAAGCTGGCGTTACGCATGGTAAAACTACCATCAAAGGGGAGTTGCGACACACTCAAGGATTGCTGCTGATTTTCTTGTGGCATATTCAAAATCGAGTCAACTGAAGTTATCGCCGAACGAGTTTGCTGGAATTTGAGTAACAACATGGCAATTTGATTTATCGCGCTTGATGCGCGGCCACTTAACATGACGATGGCAATCAAGCCGCCCATACTTAAATTGCCTTGGTGAATTTGATATACCCCAGTAATGATGAGACCAATAGACACTAATTGTTGGCAATTCATCACGCTATGACTAAGGGTATTGGAGCTAATACGCGATTCATTTTGCCAGTCAGCTAGGCTGCTAACGGTTTCATTCCAAATACGTGAAGCTTTGGCTTGACCGTTATTTTGCTTTATTTCAGCCAGCATATTTAAGCTTTCAATTAAGTGTGCTTGGCGCTGAGTTGATAGTTTTGATGACTCTTCAATGGTGACAGAGAGTCTTTTTTGCATAAAGATGCTGAGTAAAATCAGTACTATCATGCAAGTCAGTGGTACAAATACCATCACACCACCTAGCCAAGCTATTAATACTAAGAATAGCAATGTGAAAGGTAAATCTACTGCGGTCACTAATGTCACTGAAGTAATAAAATCTCTAATACTGTCGAATTCTTGTAACTGTTTTGCAAAAGCGCCCGCTGAGGCTGGACGGTTTTCAAGCCGCATTCCCACCACTTTTTGGAATAGTTTAGTCGATAATCTGATATCCACTTGTTTGCCTGCGACGTCAGCCAGTCTGGTTCTTGCTTGGCGCAGCAACCAGTCAAAAACAATAGCAATAGACGCACCACTGGCTAAGACCCACAGGGTATCTATTGCTTGGTTAGGGACCACCCTGTCATAAACATTCATGGTAAATAATGGTGTTACTAAAGCGAGTAAGTTTATCGCTAACGATCCAATTAAGAAGCTGGCGTAGAAAGGTTTTACTTCATCAAAAGCGGCTAATAACCAATGACGAGAGGTATCTTTATGGTGCTCTGTTCCGCGTTCATCTAGGTGTTCGATGGGTTGAATATACCAACAGACGCTCTGCTTAGTATTGAAGCTGGTGGTGAATAATTTTTTGGAAACAGTAGATTTCTCTCCTGATGAATTTATTAAGAAAAACTGACCATCTTGTTGATGAGTGATAAGAAAAGCGTGTTGGCGCTCATCGACAATAATGGCAGGTAAGGCTAAATGTTTACTATCGATAGTTTGCAGTGCTGCATCAATTTGAATTTGTGCGCATGCCGGGATCAGCGTTTGTGTGAGCTCATCGTTTTCAGGCAAAGCTTGTTGCACTTGTTCTTCGGTAATCGGCAAAGCAAAATGATCTTTCGCCAATATTAGAATATTAACGAGTGAATCATGTCCTGTCTGCTTGGTACTGCTATTAGTCGCTGGCATTTTTATGGCACATATCCTTTTGCATTTATTATTTTTTAGCCATTCTTAAGTTTAATTTATGGTTATTTAATGAATCTTGTTAGCTTTGATTGATTAATGCTTGGTGCGCGGCCAATTGGTTAATTTCGTCTAGCTCACTTTGGCTTAAATGTGGCTCGGAGTGTTGGCCAAAAGACACAAAGTCTTGCTGGCTTGCTATTGAGTGTTTAATTGCCTCGGTGAGCGATAATAGTGCTTCTGATTCTGTGACTTGCTCATGGCTTGATGATTCGGCAATCGCATCTGGTACAGGTTGGATAAACCCAAATCCAGGTTGGTGTATTAGCTTGTCACCTAAATGGCTATCAATTAACAGGCCAGCATCTTCAATGAGTGACAGTGCGCCGGATTCTTGTGTCAGTGTTATCGATGATATTTGGTTTGTTACTAATGCTGTGTTGTTTGCACTTAAGTTGCTTGAGAATTCAATTGTATTAATAACGTCCATGTCTATCGCTGGTTCTGCATCATTGATGGGTAATGGGTCTTGATAACCATATTCGGGTTTTGTACTTAGTTCTGGTTCAGCTACAAAATGCTGCATAACTTTTGAATGAGCCGCAAAGGTATTTGACTGAATAGTGGCAGATGCCATTGCTAATTGCTCATCTGAAGTCGCTGAATCATCAATAGGTAAAATAGTATCAACAGGTTCTGTTTGTGCAGATTTAAGTGCTTGAGCAGCTTGATATCTCTCAATGGCCTGTTCCATTAATTCGGTATCACCGTAAAGCGCAATACCTGTAGGTGCTAGGCTACGATGACCCATCTCAAACCGTCTCACTTGTTCATACTGCATTCTTTCATACATTTCTTGCATGATATCGATACGGATCAGGTCTAACTGTGTTTCAGGAGTAAACTCTGGCTCTACTGGAATATTGCTATTCATCGGTATCGCAGCATTAGCCATCACAGCACTGGTGTCGACCGTAATCGTTATTGTTTCTAAAACGCCATCGACAACATCGGTGCCTAAACTGGCTATTGGGTCTAAAGATAATTCAATAACATCACCATCATTGGCACCACTTAATGTTAATGAGGCGACATCTTCAATATCAACTATCCATTTATTACCCTGCTGAGTTCCAGCAGATAATGTCATGCCATCAGGCACACCTAAAATCGTTAAGGTCGCAGTTTCATTAGGTGCGGGGTTTTGTAATTCTAAGCCTAAATTCAGGGCAATATTATCGGTAAGATTAGTAGTGAAATCAGCAAATTGTGTCCATATAGGGGCATCTACTTCTGGAGTCAGCTCAATATCAAAGCTAATGGTTTGCGAATCACTGCGATTGACTTCTTGAGCGCCTAATACTTCGGCTGTATCAATACTCGCGATGACCATTTCAACATTTAGCGTGCCAAAGGCCAGCTCACCAGGGAGTATCTTTATCTCACTTAGGCTGGATTCATCGACGACGAAACTTGCTATATACCCACCATTACCATCAGCTGTAAGCGTTGCAAACTGATCGCCAATTTGAATGCCGTCTAAATTCACTAATGCTGACGCATCTGTAGAGGTGATGATGAAATCAACAGCAAAGACTTCATGCCCCTCGAGATCAAGTAACTCTGCAGCAAGTTCAACTTTAATGACATCACCTTCAATACCGTTATAGTCTTCGGGCTCTGAAATAATCTGTACACCATCAGCGACTGGACTGACGCCAATCAAAAAGTCCATTGTGGTGGTGACGTAATCATCGGTTCCGAGTTCTTGAGTAATAATGGATAGCGATAGTGGCATATCACCATTAAAGTTATGAGGTGGTTTAATGACTAATCCATCCAGTTGTGCCGCTGTAACAGTCCAATAACTGGTTGGGACACCATTTAATTGGTTACCATCCGGCCCATCGTTGGGCAATAATTGTAGGTTGCCGCTAGCGTCTTGAAAATAAACCGTCGCGCCTTCAGGTACCCCATTTAAGGTGATATATAACACCTCTGAACCATCGGTATCGATTAAGCCGATTGCTGAACTATTGATACCTGTTAAAGCAATATCAGTATCTTCTAAGCCTGCAATGGTAATTAAATCTGCTGGAATGTCTGCTGCATCAGTTATTGGGTTTACATGAATGGTTACAGTATCGGAAAAGCTTGCTTCATCGATGATATTACCGCCATCAATATCAGCCGTATCGCTCACCGCACCAGTTATTTTGAATCTAAAGTCGCCACTTAAATGCTCCGGTGGTGAAAACTGCAATAATGCGAGGGCGTTATTTAATCCAACGTTAGTGGAGCCGGTAAACTCCCAAGTATCACTGCTGCCTGCTTGTAATTGGAACAAGCCTGAATTATCAATTAATGTACCACCATCAAGTAGTTGTATGGTAAAAGGCTGACTAGAGTCATTAAGTATCACTTTTTCAGCACCACCGTTATTAGCAGAACTGTCTGTGTCTATATAGCTAAGGGATAAACCTAATGGGATAGGGTTATCTTCATTCATGCTATTCACTGCTAGGTTAAGCGATAATCCATCTGCCACAGGGGTGATATTGATATCCAAACTTTGGCTATCATCTATTTCGGTATCACCACTTAATGAATCGGTGGCAATAATACGAATTGGGATGATTAAGTCGCCAGCAAAGTTATCTTGAATACTGTGGAGCTGCAGGCTATTTAAAGACGCTGTTGTGAACACATACTCAATAATATTTTCGCCACTGGCATCATAAAGTGCGATGACATCGCTGCCCGTGAAGTATCCGCCTTCAGGGAGATCACTTGCTAACACTCTAAAGCTAATAAAATCATTGTTATCATTAGTAATGGATAGGTTTAAGTGACCTGCAAAATCGATACTATTGTCTTCAATTGCATCAACTGTGCTTGCCTGTAAGTTTGATACTACCGATGCTGTAGATGTTGAGGTTGCTTGGTCGAATAAAACAAAAACGTTGGCAGAAATAATTTCAGGATCATCTCTATCTAATACTCTGGCTTCAACAGTAATGGTTTCAAGACCTGTTGAATGGTCGCTTGAGATAGTCACGCCATCCAAAATCGACATCGATTGCTCTTGTATCGAGTCACTTGTCATACCGTAGGTCGGGATAATCCAGCGCCCATCACCATCATTAATCGCACCATTAGGATGAGTGACATACCAGCCATCAGCACTTGGCATGTTAATAACGATATAATCGAGCACTTCTGAACCATCGATATCACCATCAAAGAAAACGATTTCGTCTGATAGCGTAATCGGTTGGCCATCATTGCTATAGAGCACTTGATTATTGACCTGTAAGCGGGTAATAACCTCTACAACCGCATCAACTTGAACGGTTAATTGACTGGTTATATCTTGTACGACAGTTTGACCGCTTTCAGATGTGTCAGTTATTTGGTAGCTAACATCTAAAGTGAATGGACCGTCGGCATCTTGTGGTGGCAATACTGCTAAGCGACCTGAGTTGAGTAAATCCATTAAAGTTGGGCTGAATTCATCGGTCAAACTTGATAACAGTAACCCTGCGCTACCCACAGTTAATTCAGCGCCATCAAATAGCAATATCATGCCTTCATCTGACGGAAAAATGGTGACATCAGTTATTGTTTCGCTGCCATCAATATCGGCTAATAGTGCTGGTGGTAGATTAAGAACAATCGGCTGATCTTCTTTGCCAGTACTGATGGTTTGTAATGAATCGGCAGTTTCATCAATAACAGGTGCTATATCGATATTCAGATTAAGCTCGTATTCACCGACATCACCATCTAATTCAGTGCTTTCAACAATTAAACTTAAGTTTATTTGGCCACTAAAATCTTCGGGAGGTCTTATTGATAATGTCGATAGTATTGCTGCTGTGACGCTATAGACGGGTTGATTATCATCAAAGCCAACGACGGGTAAATTAACCATGTTGCCATTGGCATCGACAAAGCTTGCGCCTTCAGGGAGCCCTACTAACCGTATGCTGAGGCTTTCTGAACCATCATTATCAGAGCTTATTAAGGTAAAGCTTAGTGGGATGTCTGTATCTTCATCAAAGGGAGTGACTGAATTAATATTACCATCAGAGGTGATTTGCCAAACATTTGGATCAGAGCTAATTGTCGGCACATCGTTAGCTACACCGGTTAAAGAAATCGTTAATGTTTGCGAGTCACTGTAATGTGGATTGGGATTTATGACAGAGTCGACAGGTGTAGATCCATCCTGAGCTGTTTCTGTTGCATAACTTCTCACGCTTATGGTGAAGTCGACCATATTGGCCGAACTGGCATCCGCCAATGGGATGATTGTTGCGGCAATAGCGGGTGGGTTAGGGTTAATATCTTGTGCTGCAACAGTCCAAACGCCATTTCCGAGGTTTATCGCAGAAGGTGCATCAATTATCCAGCCATCTGGAAGGGTTAATTCAAAATGAAGACTTTCAGATCCCGAGGTATCAGTGAGTTCGCCATAGATAATGTCAGCAAGGGCAATAGCTTGGTCTTCATCACTATTGATATCTCGGGTGGTTAATGTCGGTAAGTCAGCCACGGGACTGACATTGAATGTAATCGTTTCAAGTGTGCTATTGGCTGTTGCACCATTATCGGGCTCTGTCGTGGTTGCTTGAATATCAAAGCTAAATTGACCAGCTAAGTTTTCACTTACAGTCGCTTGAAGTAGCGCTAATTCGTCAGCAGTAATTATTTGCCCGCTAGCAATAGAAAAAGTGACACCATCACTATTAGTACTAGTTAATACTAAACCAGGGGTGATGCTGTTGATTACGTAAGTAATAACTTCAGAACCTTGAGAGTCAGCGCCTATTGAATCTTTTGACGTAGCTGTTAGCTCGATATCAATTGCACCAGCATCTTCATTGATATCGTAAGTAAACTGACTGCTATCCTCCCATTCAGGGGTATCTGCAACGGACTCAATGGTGAAAGGAACTTGAGTAGTGATAGCAGGCTTATTATTGATATTGACTGTTATCTCAACATTTATGGTTAAGGTGGCATCGGATGCATCTTCTGCTGGATGATAGAGTAAATTACCACTGGGTATAGCAATGCCAAAATCGTTGATGTAGAGGTTAATACCTTCGAGGATATAATTACCATCAGCATCGGTAGGGACAGGTATTCCATCTAATGTTAATGTGCCACCACCTAATGATGTGGTATTAAACACGATACTTTCAATCAGTTCACCTTCATCAATATCACCTGGAAAGGCGGCTACAATGAGAGCTCCAGGAGTATCTTCAATAAAGTTGGGGTTTAAGACTCTGATTGATCCCGATTTGTCATTGGCGGTGATGGTGAGGTTATCAATGACTGTGTCACCGTCTTTATCGGTGACATAAACTTGTACAGTTTCAGTATAAAATAATTCGTCGTATTCAAATATCTTACTTGTGACAGTAGCTGTACCATCTGCGGAGATTACTAAGCTACCGTATTTAACGCCTGTATCGGTAAATAAGTCGACAGACTCGCCCGCTAAATAGTCACTGCCTGCATAAGTAAACTTACTGACAACAGCGCCATCGGCGCCCTGTTGTTTTTGATTGAACATATTGACACTGAAATCTTCATTATCTTCTTCGGTAAAGGTGATTGAAGAGTTCGTTTGAATGGGAACATCATCTTTAATGTCGATATTAATTGTTTGACTGTTAGATTTGTCACCGTCGGCATCAGTGGCGATAATATCGAAACTGATAGATAATTTATTTTCAGTATTACCATCAGGGTGATCTAAGGCTTCAAATTGCTCAAATTCCACTTTACCATTTGTGTTAAACCTGACTCTAAATACAGTGTTGTTATCGCCTGTTCGGATTGCGTTATACCAGCCATTGCTATCAGATATATTGCTGAGTTCTACAGGTTGCTTGTTACTGGTGTATGCGCCAAAGTTAAAGCTGTCAGTTAGCTCAATGCTAGCAATATCATCACTACCATTATCAATGTTAAGTATTGCGCTGCTGAGAACACTAGTGTTATCGACTAATTCACCTTCATCGATATTTAAAGTTAAAGATGCGGGTAAATATGGTAGCTCTCCATCGAAAATATCAATGTTAATATCGGCATGTATTCTGGTTTTATCACTATCTATCGCGATCACACCCACTTCTAAAGTATCAAACAGTCCTTCAGCGGTATTATTATCGATGGCGCCGAGCATTTGCATTTCAAATGCCACTTGGGCACTACTCTCTGCATCGATATGAATGTCGGTAGGTAATTTCAGTCTAAAGATGACGTTACCATCAGGTGTTTGACCTTCTGCAGTAGCACCTCCGTTAGAAATAACCCAATGTATAGCAATTCCATTTTGAGTAATTGTATTGCCATTAACATCTACAACAAGATCATCATTGCTCAGTGAGAACTTAATATTGACGATAGGATCACCATTAGTGGTGATATCAATGAAGCCATTCGAGCGGTTATTAATTCCGGGGGTAACACTAGGTAGTTCACTAATATCGATGTCAATATCGGTGATTTGTCCCGGAGTATCATCCTTAACAATCAGGGTCATATTGGCTTGAGTAGTATCACCGTCAAAGTCAGTGATGATGAGGCCAAAATCAATTTCTTCGGTTTCAATTTGGTCGAAAGGTCGATAAAGAGAGGTGGTGTAACTATGTGACTCTGTATCGCTCTCAGTATTCCAACCACTATCTATTTCAATGGTAAAAATAGGTTCAGCAATATTACCTGTGTGCGCTGTAAGTAATAACCCGTTAGCAGAAATCTCAAAAGTAACCGCTTCACCTCCAGCGGTAATCGTTGGCATTTGGCTAATATCAAAACCTAAGCTGCTGATGGCATCTGCACCCACATTGATATCAAATTGTCCTGACTGTGTAAGAGAGGTTGCAGTTAGGTTGGATTCGTCAAATGTCAGTGTATTTACATTGTCTATTAAAGCTGTCGCACCATCGTTGATAGCCCATTTGAGACTACCTAAATCAATATGGCTTCCATCTAAATCTATGGCATCAATTAAGGTGGCTAACTCGAGCGCATCTGCAGTGTTGTGATCTAATGGTCGGCTTAAGTCCATGATAGCCGTTACTTCAACATCATCACCATTATTGATCGCTGATAATGACAAGTTAAATATTGTCACTCCATTTGCTGTGGCAATAATCGATTTAGCATCGGCAGATAACGAATAAGTTAATGCATCACCATTTGAGGTGAGTCCAAGAGCGTTTAAAGGGATAAGTGATAATGTGCTAAATACCACGCTTGATGCGATAAGCGTATCTGACCCTGCAATAATCGAGAACGATTTACTGTCTGTATTTGGACTATTAATTGTGGATTCTGCAGTGGGAAAATTGGCGTCAGCCATCATTCCAATCGCACCATCTACAATGGTAATAGTGCTGGTGGCAGAAGCAATACTGCCGTCAAAATCGCTAACGGTATAATCAAAACTTATGGATTGCTCTAAGGTATTGTCTAAGTTGTCGTTGGCAATGAACTCCCAGAAACCATTATATAAAACGGTTAATTGACCTTTACCTGTATCAATTATTGCTGGTGAGCCTTGTGCTACAGCATAGCTTGTACCGTTGAAATTAATACTCTCAACGTTAAGTGGACCTTCAATGGTGTAATCGTTACCTGTAATAGAGCCTGTGAGTGTGGTGTCTTCGGTGGTTGTGAAGTTGTCATCGATAGCTAATTCAGGGGTGTCTCTTATATGCAAAATAGCATAAGTCACGATCGATTCTGTTGTTCCATCAGTATCGGTTTGAAGCCCTTCGAGTCGAATAATTGTCGATAGATTACCTACTGCAGGGTTATCAAGTGTTTGAAACAGCGTGACAATGAGATCAGTGCCTGTGAGGGTTGCTTCGAGAACAAGTTCATTGTCCCCATCTCTAAAGACTTGAAAGGATAAACCATCGGCAGCTAAGACGATGGATAGGTCTTGGCCGTTTGATTGACTGCGGAGTAAGAATGCTTGATCTGTTGATAGGGTTAGTTCTGCATTAGGGTTATCAAAACTAAACTGGGTGCTAGTCTGATTATTAATGTTGAGTGCTAACTCATATAAATAACCATCGTCAGGAATATCTAATTGTGGCATTTCATCCACAGCAGTATTACCTGCAGCATCAGTGACACTGACTTTCATTTGCCAACTCAAGCGTTGATCAAGCCCTTCAACATTCAGGGTGTTATCAAATATCCAACTTCCATCCGCTTTTACTGCGGTGGTAAAAGTTTTTGTTATCGCGCCATCTGTCAGCGTTAAGGTGACGGTTTGTCCTTCTTCAGCCCCTGTGGTGGTTCCTGCAAGAGAGGCTTCTTTACCATAAGTAAATAAACCAACATCAAAGCCATCAGCTCCAGTATCAATATCTATGGTTACTTGAGTATCAATAAGGATTGTATCTATGGCTGTAATGGTATTGCCTGCAGCATCTGTTGCCGTGGCTGAGGCCGTTAATAAACCATCTACAAATCCGAGTGCGACAAGGTCTTGTGCTGTAATCAACCATGTTCCACCTGCTAAAACGGTTGTCATAATGGTTGTAGATACATTATTAATATCGGTCAAAGTTACTTTAATATCTTGACCTGCTTCGATATCAGTAACAGTACCACTCACCACTACAGCTGATAATTCGGTTTGATTAACAACATTGTCATTATCAATAATATCGATGGTGATGGAGGCTAAGATATCGACAGGCATTTCGGCTTGCGCAGTAGCGGGATTGCCTGCACGATCATTAACAGAAGCTATGGCGACTAAAGAACCATCATCAAAGTCGGATAAATCTTGTGCTGGAAGTGACCATGAACCACCTATTACGGTAGTGGTTAACGTTAATGAGTGCCCTTGATTGTCGGTGAGGTAAACGGTGACGGTTTGGTTATTTTCAATATTAGTCACAGTGCCACTAATAACAACTTGTGACATTTCAGTTGTATTAATTACCCCATCATTATCAGTAATCGTGATATCAATAGTTGCAGTTGTATCAACAGCTAGTTGTGTCTGCGCACTGGCAGGGTTACCTGCAGCATCATTTACCGATGCTGTAACGACTAAAGAGCCATCGTCAAATGTTGATAAATTTTGCGCCGCTAGTGTCCAAGTACCAGCTGTGACGATAGCCGTTACAGTTAATGAATGGCCAAAATTATCAGTGAGGAAAACGGTGACGGTTTGGCCATCTTCGACATTAACAACGGTGCCTTGAATGACGACTTGGCTCATTTCTATTTCATTTAGTACAGCATCGTTATCGATTATTTCTACAGTGATATCAGCAAGGGTGTCTTTATCGACGGTATTGCTGCCAATACTCGGATTACCTTCAACATCTACCGACAATGCTCTTAAGGTTAATTCACCTTCTGCTAGCGTTGATAAATCAAGATTGTCTAGTTGCCATAAACCATCTACCACTGTGGTATTAAAAGTTAAACGGCCCCCATTACTATCTGTAACCCAAACCAACACGTTCTGACCATCTTCAATGTTTAGCGCTACACCACGCAAACTGGTGCTCGTGATTTCTGTAATGTTTAGAGTATTGTCAGTATCGACAGCTTCAATGGTGACAGTGGCTTGAGAGTCTTTGATGACAATTGTCGTAGTTGAGGTCGGGTTACCTGCCACATCGACGGTGTTAGCCACAAAGGTAATATCGCCATCAACGAGGGTCGAGACATTGGCGTTATCAATCGCCCAAACACCATTTAACACAGTGGTATTAAAGCTGAGTTGTGCGCCTAGTGAATCTGTCAGAGTAATAGTGATTGATTGACCATCTTCGACATCGGTGACGGTGCCAGTAAAGTCTAGACGGAGCATTTCAAAGCGATTAATGATGTCATCACGGCCAGTATCCACATCGATATCGATGTCAGCCAGGATATCCACTGGCATATCTGCTTGTGCAGTAGCAGGGTTACCGGCGACATCATTCACGGTGGCTGTGGCAACGAGTGAACCATCATCAAAGGCGGACAAGTCTTGGGCTGAAAGTGCCCATGAGCCTGCTGTCACCATCGCAGTTAATGTCAGTGAGTGACCTTGATTATCAGTTAGATTAACCGTGACGGTTTGACCATCTTCAACGTTACTGACGGTGCCTTGAATGATGACTTGCCTCATTTCAGCGGCGTTAATCACACCATCGTTATCGATGATTTCAATGGTGATATCAGCGAGCGTATCGATAGATAATAACAGTGAAGAGGTTGCTGTATTTCCAGCTAAATCAGTAACAGTAGCAGTCGCAAGTAATGATGCTTCATCAAATATGGATAAATCTTGCGCTGGAAGAGCCCATTGGCCAGCGTTAATAGTCGTTGTTAACGTTAAGGAATTCCCTTGGTTATCGACTAAAATTACTGTGACATTTTGACCATTTTCAACATTATTAACAGAGCCATGCAATATCACGTTAGTAATTTCGGCGGCATTAATGACGCCATCACTGTCAATAAAATTAATATCAATAACGGCGGTGGTATCAACAGGTATTAAGGTGGATGAAGTAGCGAGGTTACCTGCAATATCATAGACCTCAGCCGTTACTAATAAATTACCGTCTTCAAAGCTTGATAAATCTTGAGGGGTCAGTGACCAAACGCCGTTTATTACCACGGTTGTTATTATCACTTCATGACCTAGATTATCAGTAAGAGTCACGATGACAGTTTGACCATCTTCTACATTGGCGACACTGCCTTGAATGGCAACCTGTGTCATTTCTGTCGCATTTAATACGCCGTCATTATCAATGACCTCAACTGAGATAACAGCCATGGTATCTTTTATAACGGTATTACTATCGAAGGCTGGGTTTCCTTCCGCATCAATGGCGACGGCATAAAGCTTTAAAGGCCCATCAGCTAGACCGGAAGCATCTAGACCTGAGAGGGTCCATATCCCATCAAAAATAACGGAACTGAGGCGAACGACCTGACCTAAGCTATCAGTAATGGTGACAAAAATGGTCTGGCCGTCTTCAATATTATTGGCTATTCCAAATATCGTATTCAGGTCTTCAATTTCTTGCTGGTTAATGATTTGATCGCTATCGAGTACGTTAATCGTAACATTAGCGATAGTATCTTTAAGTAAAGCTGTGCTTGACATAGCAGGGTTACCTGCAATATCGACCGTAGTGGCCACAAAGGTAATAATACCATCAGCGAGGGTAGCGACATTGGCGTTATCAATCGCCCAAGCGCCATTTAGCACTGTGGTATTAAAGCTGAGTTGTGCACCTAATGAATCGGTCAGGGTAATGGTAATGGATTGACCATCTTCCACATCGGTCACAGTGCCAGTAAAGTCTAGACGGAGCATTTCAAAGCGATTAATGATGTCATCACGACCAGTATTCACATTGATATCGATGTCAGCCAAGATATCAACAGGCATGTCAGTTTGCGCAGTAGTAAGGTTACCGGCCAAATCATTCACGGTGGCTGTTGCAACGAGTGAGCCATCATCAAAGGCAGATAAATCTTGGGCTGAAAGTGTCCATGAGCCTGCTGTCACCATCGCGGTTAATGTTAGCGAGTGACCTTGATTATCAGTGAGGTTAACCGTAACCGTTTGACCATCTTCAACATTACTTACGGTGCCTTGAATGACTACTAGCATCATTTCAGCGGCGTTAATCACACCATCGATATCGATGATTTCAATGGTGATATCAGCGAGGGTGTCTTTCTCTACGGTGTTGCTACCAATGCTTGGGTTGCCTTCAACATCGGCAGTTAATGCTCTTAAGGTGAGTTCGCCTTCCGCTAAAGAAGATAAGTCGAGATTGTCTAATTGCCATTGGCCATCAGTCACAGTGGTATTAAAGGTCAAGCGGATGCCGTTGATGTCAGTGACCCACACCAACACATTTTGACCGTCTTCAATATTGAGTGCTTCACCGCGTAAGGTTGTGCTGGTGACTTCAACATTATTAAAAGTGTTGTCACTGTCTACCGCTTCAATGGTGACAGTGGCTTGAGAGTCTTTGGTGACAATTGTCGTAGTTGAGGTTGGGTTACCTGCCACATCGACGGTGTTAGCCACAAAGGTAATATCGCCATCAGCGAGGGTCGAGACATTGGCGTTATCAATCGCCCAAGTGCCATTTAATACAGTGGTATTAAAGCTGAGTTGTGCGCCTAATGAATCGGTCAGAGTAATAGTGATTGATTGACCATCTTCGACATCCGTGACGGTGCCAGTAAAATCTAGGCGGAGCATCTCAAAGCGATTAATGATGTCATCACGACCTGTATCCACATCAATATCGATGTCAGCCAGGATATCCACTGGCAAGACTGTTTGCGCAGTGGCTGGGTTACCGACCATATCATTCACGGTTGCTGTAGCGAGGAGTGAACCATCATCAAAGCCAGATAAGTCTTGGGCTGAAAGTGCCCATGAGCCTGCTGTCACCATCGCAGTTAATGTCAGTGAGTGACCTTGATTATCAGTTAGATTAACCGTGACGGTTTGACCATCTTCAACGTTACTGACGGTGCCTTGAATGATGACTTGCCTCATTTCAGCGGCGTTAATCACGCCATCGTTATCGATGATTTCAATGGTGATATCAGCAGTGGTATCAACTGGTAATTGGGTTTGTGCAGTAGCAGGGTTACCGGCCACATCATTCACGGTCGCAGTGGCGGTGAGTGAACCATCATCAAATGCTGATAAATCTTGAGCTGAAAGAGCCCATGAGCCAGCAGTTACAATCGTAGTTAATGTCAGGGAATGACCTTGGTTATCGGTCAGGTTAATCGTAACCGTTTGACCATCTTCAACATTGCTGACGGTGCCTTGAATGATGACTTGCATCATTTCAGTGGTGTTAATCACGCCATCGTTATCGATGATTTCAATCGTGATATCAGCAGTGGTATCAATAGGTAATTGGGTTTGTGCTGTGGCTGTGTTACCCGCAACATCACTTACGGTTGCAGTGGCGATGAGTGATCCATCATCAAATATTGATAAATCTTGGGCTGAAAGCGCCCATGAGCTTGCAGTCACAATAGCAGTTAATGTCAGCGAGTGACCTTGATTATCAGTTAGGTTAACGGTAACCGTTTGACCATCTTCAACATTGCTGATGGTGCCTTGAATGATGACTTGCATTATTTCAGCGGCGTTAATCACGCCATCGTTATCGATAATTTCAATGGTGATATCAGCTAGGGTGTCTTTCTCTACGGTGTTGTTACCAATGCTTGGGTTACCTTCAGCATCGGCTGTTAATGCTCTTAAGATGAGCTCGCCTTCCGCTAAAGAAGATAAATCGAGATTATCTAATTGCCATTGGCCATCGGCTACAGTGGTATTAAAGGTCAAGCGGATACCATGACTGTCAGTGACCCACACCAATACATTTTGTCCGTCTTCAATATTATGCGTTTCACCTTGCAGAGTGGTGGAGGTTATTTCAGTGCTATTAAGGGTGTTATCTTTGTCGACAGCTTCAATTGATATAGTTGCTTTGGTGTCTTTAATTACAATCATGGAGGTGGAGGTTGGGTTACCTGCGACATCGACAGTGTTGGCAACGAAAGTTATATTTCCATCAGAGAGGGTCGCGAGATTGGCGTTATCAATTGCCCAAACACCATTCAATATGGTGGTATTAAAACTGAGCCGTATGCCTAGTGAATCAGTCAGGGTGATAGTAATGGGTTGACCATCTTCGACATCCGTGACGGTGCCATTAAAGTCTAGGCGGAGCATTTCAAAGCGGTTAATTATGTCATCACGGCCAGTATTCACATCGATGTCGATGTCAGCCAAAGTATCTTTAATGGTAATATCCGATGCGGGTTCAGCGATACCTTGATAAGCTGGTGCGCTGATTTCTGCTGTAATCACCCCTTCGGTTAAGCTCGATAAATCAAGGCCATCAATATGCCATGCCTCGTCAGTAACAATCACTTCAACGCTGAGCTGTCTGCCTTCAATATCTGTGATTACTAGGCTCAGTATTTGGCCATCGATAGCATCTAATGCTCCCCCCGAAATATCAACTTTTGGGACTTCAAATCGATTAACAAAACCATCGTTAGCATCATCAATATTGATGGATAGGGTGAGGGTTATAAATGAATCTTGTTGAGTGATTAGCGAGTTTGGTTCGTTTTTTAGTTGATTATGACTATCGCCGGATGTGGTGTAACCGGATTGTGCAATTAAGGAGTTGTACTGAGTTTGGATGATTTGATAGAAGTAACTTAGGCCTTCATTAGTGTTACTTTGAGTGTCCAAGTTTTGATTTTCTGGGGATTGGTTATCAGATAATGGTTCATCTGCCGATGGATTGGATTTAATCAATAGCTCATCAGGTATGAGCATAGCTTTTTCGTTTATGACTAAATAGGGAGCACTATTGTCATTGATAAGAATATCTTCAGCATTGATATTATATGTCGTAATTAAGGGGTCTAGATCTTCTTGAACAACGGCTATCCACAGGCCATCATTTGTGATGGCAAAAGTACTAGCACCAATCTCTACATAATAGATCACTACAACATCATCACCGATCATTCGCATTCCTTAATTACCAATCCATTGCTGCTAGTTACATACATACGTGTAACTGACTAAATTAAGCGCAATTTAAAGCATAAACCTTGTTATTTGATTTTTAAAGGTAAGTTGAGCGATTTGATGAAATTGATTCGAAATGATACAAAAAGGAGACCATAAGGTCTCCTTTTTAGGATTTAAGCGGGGTTTTATTTATCTTCTTTTAACCATTGAGCGGCACTTTTTGCAAAATAAGTTAATATGCCATCAGCGCCTGCGCGTTTAAAACAAAGTAATGATTCCATTACAATGGCTTTTTCAGCTAACCAACCATTTTGAATCGCAGCCATATGCATGGCATATTCACCGCTGACTTGATAAGCGAATGTTGGAACCGCAAGTTCTGTTTTCACACGGCGAACAATATCCAAATACGGCATGCCAGGTTTTACCATGACCATGTCCGCACCTTCTTGAATATCAAGTGCTACTTCATGTAATGCTTCATCACTATTACCTGGATCCATTTGGTAGCTATGTTTATTGCCACCTTTTAGGTTGCCAGCTGATCCTACTGCATCACGGAAAGGGCCATAGTAGCTTGAAGAATATTTTGCTGAGTAAGCCATTATTTGAGTGTTAACGTGACCAGCAGCTTCTAATGCTTCACGGATAGCACCAATACGGCCATCCATCATGTCTGATGGAGCAACAATATCAGCGCCAGCTTCAGCGTGTGATAAGGCTTGTTTTACCAGAATTTCAGTAGTGATGTCATTGAGGATATAACCTGTTTCATCAATAATGCCGTCTTGGCCATGAGTAGTGAACGGGTCAAGTGCCACATCAGTCATCACCCCTAGCTCAGGGAAGGCTTGTTTTAATTCACGTACAGCACGTTGCACTAAACCATCCGAGTTATATGCTTCTTCGGCCATTAATGACTTTTTTTCCGCCGGAGTAACCGGGAAAAGGGCAATTAAAGGAATTCCTAACTCGACTAGTTCAGCGGCTTCTTTAAGTAATAAATCAATCGAGTAACGCTCAACACCCGGCATTGATGCTACTTGCTCAGTGCGATTATTGCCTTCCAGCACAAACATTGGGTAGATAAGATCGTTCACCGACAGTTTGTTTTCTGACATTAAACGGCGGCTGAAATCATGTTTACGCATGCGGCGCATTCTGCGCTGTGGAAAAGCACTAGTAATAATATTCACATTCGACTCCTGAAATTAGACTGATCTTAATCAGACGAAAACTGGCTGACCTGATTTCGTCCGTTACGCTTAGCTTGATAAAGCGCTTTGTCTGCTTGTTCTAGTAACTGAGTTGGGTGTTCGTCAGTCTCAATAATGGCTGCACTCACACCGATACTCACAAAAAGGGGAATTGGATTATTCTCCCACTCTATTGATAATTTGGATATTGCATGGCGTACTTTTTCCGCCAATAACATTGCTCCTACACTATCAGTATTTGGTAATATAATTGCAAACTCTTCACCACCAAAACGTGACACCAGATCGGTTGGACGTTGTAAAAATTCTGAAATTGTTGTGGCAATCACTTTAATAGAATGATCACCAGCCAAGTGACCATGTTGATCATTGATGTCTTTAAACTTATCAATATCAATCATTAAAATCGCTATCGGTGTTTGCTGTCGGCGACTGATACGACCTTCAGCTATTAAGCGTTTATCAAAGGCGTTTCTATTTTTTACCCCAGTTAAACTATCAATAGTATTTTGCTGTTGGAGTTTTTGATTGGCTTCGTTAAGCTCTCGCAGGGTCACTTCTAACTCAAGTGTCCGCTCTGAAACCATTTGCTCTAAGCGCTCATTTGCGATCGCTTCTGCTTGTAAAGCCTCATCGCGGCTTTGTTTTATTCTGTTGGCTTGCTCTAAGGCTTTTTCTTGCATTTTAAGCTTGGCTTTTCTTTCATCGTTATAACGTAAAGCCAACACTGCCGCCATGATAACGACCTCACAAGTCAACCCTATCATGATGGGGGTTTGTGGGTGTATTTGCCATTGAAGGACGCCTATATACATCAGTCCACTTAAAATAGACCCAAGGAATAGCCAAATTCTGCCGATGGCATGAAAACGCGCATTCTTGGTGCCTTTATAGACCTGTATGAGGGAGAAAATAATCAATATACTACTAACAAAAATGACCGAAAAGCTGAGTAAGTACAGCGTTATTTTAAAATCAAGGAAAGACACTATCGCGCTCAAAGATACACAATACACCGCTAGGTACCTGCCCAATAGCAACATGGTTTTATTGTGATATTTAAGCTGCATGACTTTTTCGGTAAACATCAGTGCAAATGCTAACGCGATTGGGATCAACATAGGAATAGCATGCTGTTGAACAGAAGGCCAAGTCGGCCATAAGTATTGAAAAGCAATGCCGTGGATACTGGCGACAATAACGGTAACACTCAGTACATAGCCGCTGTAATAACTGTAGCTAAACGAGCCAGAAGCTAGTGCAATGAATAAACTAAAAACACCGATGGCAATTAAAATACCAATTTGAAAACCATTACCAAAACTCTGGGTTTCAATCGTATGACTAAAATCGTTTTTACTCCACAAAACCAAAGGTAAATTTAAGCTGCCTCGATTATCAATTTTCAAATAAAAGGTATGGAGCTCATTGGGCTGAAGGTCAAAAGGATAGAGGAATATATTACTTTTAAGCGGACGCTGTAAAAAAGGATATTTATCACCCATTAACTCAACGTTAGTCAGTTTATTATTGACCAAATGGTATAACTTCATGCTATCAAGAAGCGGATTATCCAGCGCAATAATGCGTGATAGATAATCGTCAGGATTATAGATACTAAAGCTAACCCAAGTATTCTGAGAGCCTATTCTTCTCATATCAGCAGCGACTAATTTTTTCCAATCATTATCGTTATTATGCAGTAACTTTAAGCTAGCAAGTTCTTCAATATCTGCAGATGCATTAATATATAACCAATCGGTTAATTGGATTTTAGTGATTGATGAAGCCGTGAGTCTAAGGGGGGTATTCTGGTGTTCAGCAGCAAAAGATAATGGCACTTGGAAAATGCTGACGACCAATATAACCATCATCAGCAGTCGTTGCGTAATTGAATAGCAGTGTTTCATTAATCATTTTCCAGATTAAAAAAAGCACGGCTATTAGAATAGCAGTGTTGCGAAAGCTCTTGGTATGATTGGCCTCTAAGCTTGGCAATATACTCAACAATGTAAGGTAAATACTGGGGTAAGTTCTTACTGGATTTGGGCTTAGGTCGCATACTGCGTGGTAATAAATAGGGGCTATCAGTTTCAACCATCAAACGGTTATCTGGTATTAATGGCACCATATCAGCGAGTTCTTTACCGCGGCGTTCATCACATACCCAACCCGTTATACCAATATGTAAATCCAAATCTAAGCAGGCCAGCAGCTCATCTTTAGTTCCTGTAAAGCAATGTAATACTGCGGCAGGTAATAGGTGACGAAATTGACTTAATATGTGGATGAAGTCTTCATGGGCTTCACGGCAATGCATTAATACAGGCATTTTCAGCTCAACCGCTAATGCTAATTGAGCAGTAAAAGCATTACGTTGATCTTCTCTAGGAGAGAAATCTCTGTTGTAATCTAAGCCGCACTCACCAATTGCCACTACTTGCGGTAAATTTGCTAAGGCTGTTATTTCAGAGGTTGATTTTGAGTTCCAATTTTTAGCATTGTGAGGGTGAACACCTGCCGTGCTATATAATTGTTGCGGATGTTTTACGCAGAGTTCTGCAGAATGGGTACTTTCATCAATGTCACTGCCAATAACAATTAACGGCGAAACATGTTGTTCCGCCGCACTATTAATTATTGCTTCTATATCAGTGACTAATCGACTACTGAGAAGGTTTACTGCTATGTCGATATGTTGTGGCATAACTAGTTTAAACGCTTAACTCGCATGGTCGAATTACGTTCATTAGCACCAAGTAAAAATGAACCTAATGCAGCTTTTTCAATAAAAATAGTTTGACCAGGTTTTAGGTTGTAGCGGCTAGTATCAATCTGTTTCCACGTTTGATTATTTGAAAGCTTAACTGTTATTGCACCATATGGGTCTTTTTTTATAGACAATATTTCAGCGTATAGCTTTACATTCTCAGCTTCTTTCTGGGTTTTTTTCTTTAAACCAAAATTATCTTCAGCGGAGCTAGTGACTTCAGTTTTAGACATTGTTTGAGGTGCTACAGCTTCGGTTGCTGAAGTCGATGCTACTGTTGCAGGAAGCGTAACAGGTGTAGTTATTGTTGAAACTGACTCGGCTAATGCGTCGTAACACATTAAGCGATCAAGTTTGTCAGTTTGAGCTGCACAGCTAGCGAGTTGTTGTTCTACACTAGCATGTGCTTGAACTGAGATAGCCAAAGAAAAAGTTAAAGTGGCAATCAATGATAAACGCATGAAAAAATCCTTCTTATTATTATTTTACTAGTCCATGAGTATCGATACGCAATCTATGTATCTGCTTTCTCGTTCTCAGGCTCTTCGTCGTCGGTATCTTCTTTTGGGGTATAGAGCTTTGCAGCTAATAAACCACCTTCGAACAATATTAACATAGGAATCGCTAACATTGTTTGAGAAATAATGTCAGGCGGCGTGAGCATCATGCCAACCACAAATGCGCCTACAACAATATACGGGCGTTTCTGTTTTAGCTCTTCAGGCGTAGTAACACCAGCCCAGCAGAGTAATACTACCGCGACAGGTATTTCAAAGGCTAATCCGAATGCAAAAAATAGCTTCAAGATAAAACTTAAATAGCTACTGATGTCAGTCGCGACTTGAACACCTTCAGGCGCTACACTGGTGAAAAAGCCGAATACGACTGGAAATACAACGTAATAAGCAAAGGCAATACCGAGGTAGAATAATACGGTACTACTAAAAATTAACGGCATAATAAGGCGTTTTTCATGCTTGTATAATCCTGGAGCCACAAATGACCACACTTGGAATAATACGTAAGGAATCGCAATGAAAAACGAAAAAACTAAGGTCAGTTTAAACGGGGCAAAAAATGGCGCCGCTACATCAGTTGCAATCATACTGCTTGTTTCTGGCAGCGCCTGCATTAATGGAATCGCCATGTAATGATAAATATCATTTGCCCAATAGACTAAACAGATAAAAACCAGCAAAACACTGCCGATAGCTCTAAGTAGTTTGTTGCGTAATTCAAGCAAATGACTGATGAGAGGTAGCTGTTGTGACATTGATTACCCGCTAGCTTTTGGTATTTGAACTGGTAGAGTCGGTTGTTTGCTCACTTATTGCAGTGGTGCTTTCAGCTGGTTTTTCTGCAGGTGCTTCTTTGCTTGTATCGTCTACTTGATAAGGACGATTAACAGATTGCGCCGCATCTTTTAGCTGATCAATCGACTCTTGTAATTCTGGTGATAGGTTCGACAAACCTTTGCTTTCTGCTTTTTTCAAGTCAGCATGAAGCTGATCGATTTTAAGCTCTTGCTCTAATTCGTCTTTGACTGAGTTAGCCATTCGCTTTAAAGAACGAATCCACTCAGATATTGAACGTACTGCAGTAGGAAGTCTTTCAGGGCCGAGAACGACAAGCCCTAAAATTCCGATCAGCAATAGCTCCATGAAGCCAATACCGTCAAACATAATGAATTACGCCTGTTCTTTGTCCTTTGATTCGGACTTTTGTTCAGTTGCCTGTTGTGAAGTTTGCGCAGTGCTATCTTTATCTTCTAAAGATTTTTTCTCTTCATCTTCAGGATTCATGGCACTTTTAAAGCCTTTAACTGCACCACCTAAGTCACCACCTAAAGATCGTAACTTTTTAGTTCCGAATAACAAAACAACGATTAACGCAACGATAAGAAGCTGCCAAATACTGATGCCGCCCATGAACTTTTCCTCTATAAGAATAAAAACGTGATTTTGACTAAAGCCATATTATAACCCTTATTACACTGAGTATTATGAACCTCTAATGAATAAGTGCTAGTTAAAATTTACGATTCTTTGGTCTGGATCTCCATCCTGTGAACCAAAGCACTATACCTGATGCGATACAAATATATGAAGGCCATAGTGTAGCGTCTTGATTTAATAATATTGTGCCACAGATCAACAATACGGCAGATGTTATTAATAAGTAATTACTTTTATGCGCTTTATGTTGAAACTTCAGATACTTATCGAGCATTTTTTGTTGTGTACCCAGCAACTTACGACCGACTTTAAGGTTGTCGTAAATAAGCTCAGGGAATTCGGGCAGCTTTTCAGCCCAATAAGGACTCTTCATTTTCACTTTATCGAAAATGGCTTTAGGACCGACTTGTTCAGACATCCACTGTTCTAAAAATGGTTTTGCAGTTGACCATAAATCTAATTGTGGGTAAAGCTGACGGCCTAATCCTTCAATGTAAAGTAATGTTTTTTCTAATAAAACCAGTTGTGGCTGTACCACGATATCGAATTGACGTGCAGTACGGAATAATTCAAGCAACACATGCCCAAATGAAATTTCGTCAAGCGGTTTGTTAAACATTGGCTCGCAAACCACTTTTACTGCTTGCTCAAACGCGAAAACGTCGGTGTTTTCTGAAACCCAACCTGATTCAATATAAAGCTGGGCAATACGCTGATAATCACGGTTAAAGAAAGCCAAAAAGTTTTCGGCTAAATAACGCTTATCCACATCATTGAGTGTTCCCATGATGCCGCAATCCATGCCTATGTAGAATGGGTTGTCAGGATGCTCACGGCTAATAAAAATATTGCCAGGGTGCATGTCTGCATGGAAAAAGTTATCACGAAATACTTGGGTGAAAAATAACTCAACTCCGCGTTCAGCTAACAGTTTAAGATTAGTGCCTTGGGCTCGTAAAGCGTCAATATCTGATACTGGAATGCCGTAAACGCGTTCCATTACCATCAGACGTGGATAGCAATAATCCTCATAAACATAAGGCACATATAAGGAGTCAGAGTCTAAAAAGTTGTTACGCAGTTTTATCGCATTCAGTGCTTCAAGGTTTAGATTGAGCTCACCTAAAATAGTGGTGCGATAATCTTCAATCACTTCAGCGGGGCGAAGACGGTTGCCTTCGCCTAGCAGCCTTTCAAGTAGCGCCGCAGCTTGGCACATGAGTTGTAAGTCAGCTTGAACCTGCGCTTCAACATTGGGGCGCAACACCTTTAAGACTACTTCAGCGCCATTTTCTTTTAAATTAGCCGTGTGGACTTGGGATATTGAAGCAGAAGCAAGCGGCTTGTCGACAAAGTTATCAAATAGAGATTCGATGGGCGCTTTTAATTCTGCTTCAATGGCTTCACGGGCAAGGGCCGAATCGAAAGGAGGAACGCGGTCTTGCAGCATTGCCAATTCGTTAGCCCACTCATCATTGAGTAAGTCACGGCGTGTTGACAGCATTTGGCCAAGCTTTATATAAACCGGCCCTAACTCTTGCATCGCTAATTTTAAGCGTTCAGCTGAAGGTTTATCTTTATGTTGATTTCGAATCCAAAAGAAACAATTTCGTAAAAGAGAGAAGTACCAGGGAGTTTTGTTTTTTGGTAGGACATCATCTAAGCCGTAATTGAGTACAGTTTTTATGACCTGATAACCACGCCTGATACTTGCAATTGTCATGGGGTAATTTTTTCTCTTAATTTAGCAATTCTGGATTCGAGGGTTGATGCTTGATCAACAAGTTGCTCCAGATTATCACGAAAGTGAATGAAATCGATTTGATGCGGTGCCAGTCGATACTCTTCGGTGGTTAATTGACCAACGTGGGAACGCGACTTTTCAAACACTTGCTTGAGTGTTCTAGCTAAATGTTTGGTGTTAGCAAGCAACATGTGCGTGGGCGCATCACCAATATATTTTGACAATGGCTCAGCAAAGTCTAATTCAATGTGTTTTAAATAATGACTGAAGCTTTGCAGCAAGTTGATATCGCCATCAAGGATAAGCTTATCTTGTTTGATGAGCTCAGTGAGGTTGGCGCCTTCAGTTACTTTATAAAGCGTGGTGACATCGGCAGTAATACTGACGTCAACATCTGCTTCATAGGCGCTCATCACTTGAATTTGAGGAGCGAAAATAAAATATATAGGCCAATTAACCTGGGTTAATTGAATTTTAAATACTTTACCGTGCAATTGCTTGAGACGCGCATATTCACCCTGATCTTGTGCTTGTAACTGCCCAATGGCAGTTTCGATTGCAGCACAAGCCAGTAGTGAAAAATGATTGGGTAGCATTAGAATTTATAGCCGCGATGAAGTGCAACAACACCATCTGTCATGTTGGTATAGTCAACTTGTTCAAGACCAGCATCTATCATCATTTGCTTTAATGTCTCTTGATCAGGGTGCATACGAATAGATTCAGCTAAGTATTCATAGCTATCAGCATCTTGGGTAATTAATGCACCCATTTTAGGCAATACTTTAAAGCTGTACATGTCATACACTTTACGCATAACTTCATGTTGAGGCTTAGAGAACTCAAGTACTAACAGTTTTCCACCAGGCTTAAGTACGCGGCGCATTGAACGCAAAGCAGCGTCTTTATCGGTCACATTCCGTAAACCAAAAGCAATGGTAATAATGTCAAAATGATTATCAGGAAACGGTAATGCTTCAGCATTGGCTTGCACGTAACTTACATTGCCAACAATGCCTTTGTCGCGCAGTTTAGTACGGCCGACTTTAAGCATAGAGTCATTAATATCTGCTAAAACAACTTGGCCACGGTCGCCGACAAGATGAGAGAATTTAGCGGTTAAATCACCAGTGCCGCCAGCAAGGTCAAGTACCTTCATACCGGGTCTAGCACCTGCAGTTGCGATTGTATGGCGCTTCCAATAGCGGTGAACACCGAATGACATAACATCATTCATTATGTCGTACTTAGCGGCAACCGAATGAAATACGTCAGCAACTAAATCCGCTTTTTGCTCTGAATCAACGGTTTTATAACCAAAATGGGTGTTCTTTGGGTCGCCCTCAGACATCTGTGTATTCCTATAATATGCGGTAATTAACAGCGAGTGTATGTCATTGCTTGCTTTGCAGAAACTTTAATCAGCCAGAATGTGATCAAGTTTACTTGAAATAGCCAAGAATGCGCTGAGATAGAATAGTTTTTCAATCTCGTAAAATTTGCCCTGCATTAGACCATAAAATTCATTGATATTGAATAGTTCAAGCAGTATAGGATGAGGTATTAATCATGTTTAATTTAGCCTCACCATCCCTTATGAGTTGATTATACGCCAGTAGTTATGGTGAAGTTCAAAAACACTCGCGTAATTACTGCGCTTTTCTGGCTTGTATGTAACTGTAAATCAATTCACTGACACTTTGGCCCACATCTCTGGTACCCGCAGCATTTCCAGCATCATGGCATTGAGGTGCAGCTTCAGCAATATGAAGATAAGCGCACTGACAGTGCTTTGCCATGTAATGAATATAGTGACAAGCATCTAAAAGTGGGATACCAGCAAAGGTCGAGGCACTGCTTGGCATCTTGGCTATTGCATCAACATCAATTTCTAACGCGACAGGAAGTTGTGTTTGGTTCAAGTTAGCGGCAATTTCTTGTAACGCCTGGCTAAGTTCAATTTCTCTTCTAACCCATATTTGTTGAAAGCTGTGCCAATGTCCGCCAAATAAACTTAATTGCTCCAATGTGGTTTCACTGTTTTTGAGTTCATGTAGTCCTAGCACATGGTAATAAGCTAATGCGCCATTGGCGGCAGCATAACTGAAACCATTACCACTATGGCGACCTTCTCGAGGGCGAAAATCGCTGTGAGGATCCAGATTAACGGCTGCAGCAGCTTGATTAAAATGCGATTTTACCGCCATTAGCATGCCATAAGCATTGTTATGTCCGCCGCCAATAACGATAGGTTCAAGCTGTGCTGCTAATACCTGGCTGACGATACTAATCACTTGGGTGTCAAGATCTGCTGTTGCTTGTCGTAATTCATCTACCGTTGCAGATTTATCGAGAGGTGTTTGGCATATTTCACCTAAGACGAGACATTCTTTGCCATGTAAAAAACGATTGGATTGTAAGTTTAACCATTGCTGCATCGTTGCGTTAAAGGCTGCCGTTGAACCGCCGCGGCCTAGGTTGGCTCTTGGGCCTGCATCTTCAGAAATACCGATGATGACAAATTGTATTCCGTCGGCTTTCGCTTTTTTGAGGTTTTGCAGAATATTAGTCGATATGGATGATTCTTCAGCAAGTAGCTTTACTGTTTGACCCAATTTAGTTTCTCCATCTCGAGGAGATAGATATTGATTGAGCTGAGTGTGAGTCATTATCTGCAACATTGAGAACCTACTTATAAAAAATGGCTTTTAATAAAATATTATCGACTAAAAAAAGAAATTGTTGTCAATTTGGACAATAAAAAAGCCAGCATAGCTGGCTTTCGTCAATATTTGAACTTATTCAAATACAGGGTAGTGCGCAATAAGGTGGCAATTATTCAATGTCTAAAGGCTCTGGCGATAAAATAATACCCGTGTTATCAGCGTAGATATGATCGCATGGCAAGAATGTTACCCCACCGAAGTTCACTGGCACTTCAACTTCACCGACGCCGTTGGCATCAGCACCAATAGGGATAGATGCTAAGGCTTGAATACCAATATCCATTTCTTCAAGCGTGTCGACATCACGAACAGAGCCATAAACAATAATGCCTTCCCACTTATTCGCTACTGCGATTTCAGCAATAGAGGCATCAATTAATGCTCGGCGCATTGAGCCACCACCATCAACCAATAAGACTTTACCTTCGCCTTCAGCTTGAAGTGCGTCAGCAATAAGACCATTGTCTTCAAAACATTTGATGGTACTAATCGAACCACCAAAAGAGCTACAACCGCCGTAGTTACTGAACATAGGTTCTACTACATCGACGACATCTAAATACATATCACACAGTTCTGAGGTGTTGTATTCCATAGTGACACTCCTTGGGGTAAGCGATTAACTCGCATTTTCGCTAGTTATCAAAGCCATAATATATGAATTATATGAGCTTTTTATCAAATTAACAGCGATATTCATCACTTGATTAAGATAATTCCGTGGTCGCTAAGTATAGATACTTTTAGGCGTTTCGATTGAGGAGTTTAGATGAAGGTTATTCTGTGCTGTGGGCAAATAAATTTATAATTATCGTAAAAGTTAATTTTTTGGCCTGAATGAAGCCTATTTGTATACGTTTATTTGTGTCACGAACAATAATTATTAGCCATCGGTATGATTTGTTGAGAATTACCTCAAAACCCGCCTATATTCTACCTGAGACTGTTTTGTAGGAAACTAACTTACATTTATATGTTTATGGTATGTGGATATTGATCTTGGTCATTGTATTACGTTTTTTTATTACAACATTGTATGAATGTTTGTTAATATTCAGCCTTAATTAAGTATAGGTTAGATTTTATTTTGCTTTAGGGGCACGGACCCCCCGTTACGCTTATGGATGGCGGAGAGCCTTAACGAGAGGTTCTTATGGACGCAGTAAATGTAGTTGAAATCATCGGATATGCAGCATCGGTGATGGTCGCAATTTCATTAATGATGAAAGACATCATTTGGTTACGTTGTTTAAATTTTGTTGGTTGTTCTTTATTTGTTGTGTATGGCGTTCAAATTGAAGCCTGGCCAGTGGCAGGGATGAATGCATTCGTCGCAGGTATTAATATTTTCCATTTGATCAAAATTTATCGCGCAGATCCAACCGCTGACGTTGCAGAAGCCTCAGCTTAAGCTTGATTGGTTTAATACCTTCTTAGTGTTAAATTTGGCTTTGCTTAGTTCTAATATTGAATAGTAATCATTTGCTAAATACTAAAAAAGGTATCTCTTGTGGATACCTTTTTTTGTTTCATTGTATGTTCTATCTATTTTCCTTTTTTACTCCGTCTTATAAACACATTTTCTTCAAGTTGCCCCAATATCTAGGTCTTCAAGCTACTTCAATTTCCTAGTCTTCAAGTGAGCTTTATTTCTCGGCTCCAAAAATTTCATTAGTGTCTTACAGTCATTGTCATAAAACTTTCGGCAGAATGTAATCTGCGCGTCACTCGGCATATTTACAGTCAATTTAATGGTTGAAGAATAATTAATCGCTAAGGAGCTATTGATGACGATGAATATTGCCACGTTAGACAAGCTGTTGTTTTGCCACATTGTGACTTGTTGTCGCAATCATAAATTAACGCAATTTGCACGAGCGGTATCAACAACGGGTGATGGGCATTACTACGTATATATTGCAGTCGGCTTGTTATTCCTTCATCCACAAGGCAGTCAGTTTTTTAACTTGGTGTTAGTCAGTTATATCATCGAGCTGCCGTTATACTTTTTACTCAAAAATTCCATTAGACGTACTCGTCCTTGTGTTGCATTTGCAGGATTTGAGTCAGGTTTTCAACCGTCTGATAAGTTCAGTTTACCGTCGGGGCATACTGCAGCGGCTTTTATTATGGCGGGTTCAATATTGGCTATCTATCCAGTGTTAGCCCCTATAGCCTTTGTTTGGGCGATAAGTATCGGGCTTTCTCGGGTGGCATTGGGGGTTCATTATCCATTGGACATCATTGCTGGGGTTGGATTGGGTTTCGGTACCGTCACTCTAGCGCAGCAAGTTATCTCGTTTTGAACGGAAATGAAGGGTTTTTATGAAGATATTATATGGTGTTCAAGGTACTGGAAATGGCCATATTAGCCGCGCCAGAGTGATGGCAAAAGCACTCGCTAAAACTGATATTCACGTGGACTTTTTATTTAGTGGTCGGGCAGAGGGTGAATACTTTGATATGGATTGCTTTGGGGATTACAGCGTTAAAAAGGGCATGTCATTTATTACTGAAGGTGGGCAGATTAATTTACCTAAAACTATAAAGCGTAATATTACTTCACCGGTCTTATCTGAAATTCAGCGACTTGATTTAACCCAATATGATGTCGTACTAAATGACTTTGAACCTGTCAGTGCTTGGGCTGCTAAAAAACAGGGGGTAACGTCAATCAGTATAAGCCATCAAGCGGCTTTACAATATTCAGTTCCCAAAAAAGGCATGAGCTGGTTTGATGAACGCTTACTGAACCATTTTGCTCCTACTGATATAAAACTGGGTTGCCATTGGCATCATTTTGGCTTTCCTATATTGCCGCCCTTTGTCGAAGTTGATCCAAGTAGTGATCATCATCGCCATCAGATCCTAGTCTATCTTCCATTTGAGAGCGCAGATGCGATTGCCACATTGCTAAGTCCTTTTTCTGACTATCAATTTTTTGTCTATCACCTTGATAAGCCGAAAGAACCTTTGCCTGAGCATATAGAATGGTTTGGTTTTAGTCGTGTCGGCTTTAAGAATCACATGTCTCAATGCGGGGGCGTAATGGGTAATGCCGGTTTTGAACTGGCAAGTGAAGCAATGACCTTAGGCAAAAAACTGCTAGTAAAACCGTTACTAGGACAATTTGAGCAAGCATCCAATGTCGCCGCTTTAGAGTTACTTGCTGCAGCGCAGAGTATGGAAAGCTTGGACAGGGATATCGTAAAGCGGTGGCTGAAATCACCTTCGCCCAAACCTATTGCTTATCCACAAGTCGGTGATGCACTGGTGAGCTGGTTAAAGCAAGGGGATTGGCATCAGCATCAAAGGCTGTGCAACGATTTATGGTCGCAAGTAGAATTGCCAGATAACTGGCGATAATCACGGGGTAGTCTAGCTAATGTAATATCATTTCTAACCAAATGGTTGAAATGGAATTATTTTAGCTGGCTTTTGAGTGGTATTCATGAAGTTGTTCGAGCAATTTATCTTCAAATGCAAAGCGGGTTTCCATGGCCTGAGCGAGATTAGATAAATCACTATCAAGATCCATCAACATTGAGTCATTGTCTGCTTCGGTATATTTGTCATTGAAGTCGAGCGCTGCATCGGTGGTTTCACTAATTTGCGGTAACAGTTGCTGGGCTTTCGCTTTACCTTCTTCACCTGACTTTTCACACTCTTTGACGACTTGATCGTAAACCTCAAAATGACCTTCTGAGACATAATCAACTAATTGAGCACAAAATTGCTTAACAGTGTCTACGTTAGGTAAGCTTTTAGCGGGTACAGTATAAGGCGCCAAACCGGCAATTTTGAAGTATTGGATCAGCAGGGTTCTGCGATGTTGTAGCCATTGGTCGACAAGCTTATTTGAGCCGCCCCATTTCTGTTCGGCTTTTTCTAGTTTTGTCAGCATATGTATTCTCAGTATTGCAACCAATAGATAACACTTAATGTATGAGAGAAAGTAGCTATTGATCAACTGTTTTCTGCAAAAGAAGTAATGGATCGACCAGAGAAATTAATTAAATACTATATAAAAGAGCTTTTCTAACTGCGCCACATAGAAAAATGCCCAGTGATAGCAAGCTATCACTGGGCAAATAGATTTTTAAGGGCTCGATTTATCGTGCTTCTTGATTGTTCTTGCTAGCGCAGACTTTTTATACCAAAGCAGGACCAGCGGTGCAACTTTTTTATCCAATTAGCTTTACAGACTATCCAAAAAGAGACTTTTTGTGAGCACTATAACGATTGTATTAGCAAATTCTATACAACTAGGAGGGACAGCTCACATAAATTTAGCAGAACTGGTTACATTAATGGCCGAAGTCGCTAAACTACTGGCCAGCGGATATCAATAAATGTTTAGGAATCAAGCCCAATGGCAGAATTAAAGAATGATCGTTATTTACGCGCTTTATTAAAACAGCCTGTCGACAGAACTCCTGTCTGGATGATGCGTCAAGCAGGTCGTTATCTTCCTGAGTACAAAGCAACCCGCGCTGAAGCTGGTGACTTTATGTCTCTTTGTAAGAACCAAGATTTAGCCTGTGAAGTGACTTTACAGCCATTACGTCGTTATGACTTAGATGCAGCTATCTTGTTCTCAGACATTCTAACCATCCCTGATGCAATGGGCTTAGGCTTATACTTTGAAACTGGCGAAGGTCCACGTTTTGAGCGTAGAGCTGATACCGTTGACTCGATTAAAAAACTTTGTATTCCAGATCCAGAAGATGAACTTGGTTACGTGATGCGTGCTGTCAGCACTATTCGTCGTGAGCTTAAAGGTGAAGTACCTTTAATCGGTTTCTCTGGTTCTCCTTGGACACTCGCAACTTATATGGTTGAAGGCGGTTCAAGCAAAACGTTCGAAAAAATTAAAAAAATGGCTTACGAAGAGCCAGCAGCATTGCACATGCTTTTAGACAAATTAGCTGACTCAGTTATCTTGTACCTAAACGCACAAGTAGCGAATGGTGCACAATCGTTAATGATCTTTGATTCATGGGGTGGTGCATTATCTCACCATGCTTACCGTGAATTTTCATTACGTTACATGCAAAAAATCGTTGATGGTTTAACGCGTTTTGCTGACGGTCGCCAAGTTCCGGTAACTCTATTCACTAAAGGTGGTGGGTTATGGTTAGAGTCTATGGCTGAAACTGGTTGTGATGCGCTAGGTCTAGATTGGACTGTTGATATTGGTGATGCACGTCGCCGTGTTGGCCATAAAGTTGCGCTTCAAGGCAACATGGACCCATCTGTACTTTACGCTTCTCCAGAGCGTATTCATCAAGAAGTGGATCAAATCCTATCTTCTTACGGTGAAGGTACTGGTCATGTATTCAACTTAGGTCATGGTATTCATCAACATGTTGATCCTGAACATGCCGGTGCATTTATCAATTCAGTACATGATTTATCAGCTAAATATCATAAATAATTGATCATTAAGCTTCATGCATTCTGAGAATGCGTAAAAAAGACGAGCAGTGCTCGTCTTTTTTTTATTTATAGTAAACCACAAAATTTGCAATGTTCCACAAACCCGCCCATGTTTTATCCATCCTCGTTTTTATTCTGGTTTTCATTATATTAAGCGTGCTTTATGACATTGTTAGGATGAAATATTCTAATTTGTGATCTTTGCAAAACTCTTAGTGGGCTTTATTTGATACTTTATGTTCATTCTGAATATGAATATTATTTTGCTAACTAGCTTTGTTTCTTTATTGAATCGAATCCAAATCTAGTAGCCTTTGCCAAAAGAGTGTTAATTATGAAAATTCAAATTATTGTTGCTTTAATGTTCTTTGCGATATTTGCAGCCTTGCTACCTGGTACCCATTATATTTATGTTGCCAATGCCGATTATTATATGGGGCAATTTGTGACTGTTGCGGCTGTATTATTAATGTGGGGCAGCTTATTTGCTGGTTTCGTTAGCCTTTTCTTCCACAAAATTAAGAAACTTTATCAATCTATCTAAAGCTAATTGCTATTTTTGAAGCTGATTTTCGAGGCTAATGAAAGAAGCTCCCTCTAGGGACTATTTTCAGCGACTAGCTAAGAGATTAAGTTTAGTGATTATGTTCAAGGCCACCTCATTATGGGTGGCTTTGTTATTTTTAACTTTGTTATTTTTCGATTTATCGCATGCTCTGTCACAGTTAAAGCCTCATTGTATTATACCGTTGAATACTCTTCCCTAAACGGAAGATCCTTTTCATTCCTAGCATTTCCAATTTCACTCTTATTTAAATACCAGCTGAATTAATCCATTTTGATTCACATGGGTAAAAAACAATTTTGTATCATTTGTGATCTAGGTGTTAATTGTGTCGCTATAAAGTTGTAAAAAATCCTTTCATTTTTTTATCTTGTGTTAAAATTAACCAGATGGAGCTCAATTATATATGGAAGATAAAATTCAATACATCTAGGAGGCTACATCTTGAGCAACCCCAAAAAGTGCTTGTGCTTTCTATGCTTCATATCCCCTTTTGTAGCAGCCGAAGACAAAATTGATGATCTCGACTTAGAATCGCTGATGTCGATGGATGTGCAAGTTACCTCAGCGATGAAACGCTCCCAATCAGCCTTTGATACCGCTGCATCCATTTACGTATTAAGTAAAGAGCGTATAACCCACTCTGGTGCCACATCTGTTCCTGAAGTACTAAAAATGGTGCCAGGTCTGATTGTTAGACAACTGGACAATAACCAATGGGCCATCTCTACTCGCGGTGTTGCGTCGCGTTTTGCCAGCAAAATGCTAGTCATGATAGACGGCCAAAGCCTTTATACCCCTAAATTTGCCGCAGTTTACTGGGAGACTCTTAATGTTCCCTTATATGATATTGAAAGAATTGAAGTGATCAGAGGGCAAGGTGGTCAACTTTGGGGCAGTAATGCCAACAATGGCGTGATTAATATTATTACTAAAAATAGTATCGATACCCGTGGTTTTCATGCTGATGTCACAGCAGGGAGTCAGATAAACATTGATGCGAATGTGCGTTATGGCGGTGATATTGGCAGTAGTACTAGTTACCGTATTTATGGCCATGTTAAAGATGCTAATGAGTCCGATAAAGGCATTGAAATGCCACCTGTGGATACCACTGAGCAATACTCTATCGGGGCAAGATTTGATTTCACCCCTAACGATGATTGGTTTGGCTTCATTCAAGGTGATATGACGGATTCAACATTAGGGCAAAACTATCGTGGTGTTGTTGATGACAGTAATGAAAATACCAAGTTTTCTGGGAAATTTAAGCGAACCGACGCTCGAATCATGGCGCGACTTGAACATCGACTCTCATCAGAAGCTAATCAAATGCTACAAATATCCTGGTTACAGCAAAATGGGACCCAGGAGTACTTAGAAGAACACTTTCATTCTTTCGATGCCGATTACCAAATGAATTTTATATACAACGCATTCAAATTTGATTGGGGAGTGAACTATCGATACAGCAAAATAAAATTTGAAGAAAGTTTATTTATACACAGTGATAAGAATTTAGATGAACTTGAGCAATACGGTGGTTTTTTTCAAGCGGAATACAGTTTTATCCCTGATGTTCTAAACTTTACTCTTGGATCGCGCATTGAGCATAATGATCTCACTGGCTGGGAGAGTCAACCACTTGCTAAGTTGCTTTATAAGCCACAGAGTAACCAGATTATTTGGGGTTCTGTTTCACAGAGTTCGCGGATACCATCCTTGATTGAATTTAACGATAACTATTCAATTCAAGGGATCCAAGTGTCTGATATTCTTCCTACCACGACCGGTATCGCAGCAATTGATGAATATCACATCAAAACATTTTTAAATGGTAACGACCAAGTCAAATCAGAAAAGTCATTATCTTATGAATTGGGTTATCGGTACTCCCAAGACAACTGGAATTTAGATCTTTCTCTTTATCATACTGACAGTAAAGATGTTGTAGTGATTGATGTGAATCCAAATATTGAACAGTTTTTCCCATTAATGGCCTTACTGCAAGCTGGTCAAGTGCTACCTGCAATTGAAACATTAAAAACGACATCAATAAATTTTGATATTTTATCTGCGGCAGATTTAACCACCCAAGGTGGAGATATCGTTTTATCCTGGTTGCCATCGGAGATGTTTAACGCAGAGATTGGCTATAGCTATAATGAATTTGATTACAAATTACCGGAAGGTACTTTTGCAGCCATAGGACGAGATTCGACTACTAAACAGGTGTTTTTGAAAACGGATTTACATGTATTTGAACAACATAATCTGTTCGCAACAATTCGATTTGAGGATAGTGATGCTTATGAGACTGATAATTACACCGCATTAGACATAACATGGAATTGGTCTATTAATGATAATTGGGAAGCTGCCATTATTGCTAAAAATCTTATTGCAGGTTCCCATATTGAGTATGGCGTTACACAAGATACGTATACGCTTGCTAATTATATAGATGAAACGATTAGCTTAAAAATCACTGCGGAATTTTAATCCAGATGCATAAGTTTGTTATTGCATTCGTGAGCTTAACATTACTGCTATTTAGCAGTAATGGGCTGTCGATGGAAAAAGAATATGCCATTAAAGCGGGTTTTTTATATAACTTTGCTCGTTATGGTAATTGGTTAGAGCCCCATTCTGAGCCATTTTTTTTATGCAGTCCTGATGCCGATTTCATCGCAATAGCCAATGGTGTGTTGAGTGGTCAGAAAATAGATGGACTGCCTATTTCGTTGCTGGCTATCTCCGACAATGATGACAATATTTCGCAATGTAGCCTGCTGTTTATTACCTCCTCAACCTCAGAATTCAACAGAATCAATCAATATAAGAACATCATGATTGTTGGAGAGTCAGAAGACTTTATCAATCAAGGAGGTCATATTCGCTTTTTTCTGTCAGGAGGGAAAATACGTTTTGAGGTATCTCCTGAATACTTGAAACAGTCTGGCATCACCATGAGTTCAAAGGTATTACGCCTTGGCCGTGTCGTTGGGAGACAATAGATGAACTCTCTCTTCCAGCTCGATACCATTAGTAAAAAACTGTTATTTATTTTAATGAGCGTGTCTTTGTCTTCAATCATCATCATCACTTTTGTTTTTAGTGCTTATGAAGTCACGACCTCAAAGCAGGATCAAGTTGAAAGCCTAGATACCTTGTTAGCTATCTTATCTCCGAATATTACCGCTGCGGTTTTATTTGATGATGAAGATGCGATTCAAGAGTTAATTGATCCGATTTTATTACGTTCAGATGTGTTGGCCGTTAATGTCATTGATACCAACGGTTTATTACTGGCTTCAACTGGCTATGCTGAGCCGAAAGCAACGTTGCCCTTGCAAGGTGTCTTGTTCAATACCACTGAAATATCCACCGTGCTTTCATTAGATAATCAAGAATACGGCCAGATTATTATCGAGGCTGATGATAGTTATATTGTTGGTAGAGTGAAATTTTACAGTTACTTTATTATTACCCTGTTGCTGTTTACCCTTGGTGTGAGTTTTTTCTTATCTTTATATCTACGCCGCCGCTTTTTAAGCCCGATCCTGCATTTAGCTAAAGTCGCCGAGTTAGTCAGTAAATCCAATGACTACAGCCAACGAGCCAAAGAACTTTCCCAAGATGAGGTGGGTCAATTAACATCGTGTTTCAACGAGATGCTTCATACCATTGAACAACGGGATAATTTATTGGAAAGCAAAGTAAAATCCCGCACCGAAGCGTTAGAAACCGCCAACGTTCAGTTGCATGAATTTGCCTACATTGATGGGTTAACAGAATTACCTAATCGACGATATTTTTATGAAAAACTACAGTCACTGATAGATATGGAAGACAAAAAGTTCATTGTCATATTTATCGATCTAGATGGTTTTAAAGAAGTTAATGACACCTTAGGTCATGATTATGGCGATCTGTTATTGCATCAAGTAGCTAAGCGATTACGTCATTGTGTTAGAGCTGAAGACACTGTGGCAAGGCTTGGTGGAGATGAATTTACGCTTATTATTGAGAATATTTATGAGCAAAGCCGTGCAATTGATATTGCCAAAATAATAAAAAATACCCTAATGAATCCTTTAACGATCAAAGGAAAGCAAATATCTGTTACTGGCAGTATTGGGCTGACTTTTTATCCTAAAGATGGTAAATCACTGGAATCCTTACTTAAACATGCCGATCAAGCTATGTATCTGGCTAAAAATAATGGCCGTAATCGTTACGAGTTTTTCTCATACTCTAAAGAAGAAAAAGCAGTTGAAAAACGCCAGTTAATTGAAGAGTTACGCTTAGCTATAAATAATGAACAGTTTGAATTGTTTTACCAACCTATCTTCGCCTGCAACAGTCATCATGTTACCAAGGCCGAAGCTTTAATTCGTTGGAATCACCCAGCAAGAGGTTTAGTAGAGCCTAATGATTTTATCCCTATTGCAGAGGAGTGTGGCTTAATTATTGAAATCGGCAATTGGGTTAGAAAGCAAGCCTTAATCGATACTGCTCACTTTCAAGCCTTAGCTGGTCATATTGTTCAGGTTAGCGTCAACACCTCACCACTCGAAATTGATAATTTAGGGTTATGGGCACAACAATGGCAGTCTCAAAGCCAGCAATATCAATTACCGAAAGGTGCCATTTTAATTGAAGTCACAGAAAATACCTTGATGACGCCAGGGTCTGCTATTCAACAACAAATGAAGTTACTGGGCGAACAAGGTATTAATCTCGCCATTGATGATTTTGGTGTGGGTTACTCATCTTTAGCTTATTTACAGCAACTTGATATCGATATCCTTAAAATTGATCGCTCATTTATCACTGATTTAGAAACAAATGATAGTTGCGTTGCTCTGGTGCGGGCAATTGTGACCATGGCGCATAACTTAGGGGTTAAAGTTGTCGCTGAGGGAATAGAGCAGCGAGCTCAATACGACATTTTGGAAAAGTTAGAATGTGATTATTTCCAAGGGTATATGTTGTCAAAGCCGCTACAGAAAAGAGATTTTATTGAAAAGTTTCTCGAGCATACCGATGATAGTGATTCAGAAAACCAAAGTGTAGAGTCTCAACGTTCAGACGCTCGAAATATCGAACTAGGCATGTAGATTCTTTTAATGAATAGCCTCTTAATTCACAATCTAAAACACAAGCTCAAGCATTAATGACGACTGCTTTGCAGTTCGATATGAAAGCAGCTGCCAGTGCCGGGTTCACTATCGATGTTAATACGACATTTTAGCAGTCCAAGTAATTGGCGCACAATGGCTAATCCTACGCCTAACTGAGGCAGCGCTTGATTGGGTTCAAATGATAACTGGTTCATAGAAAGTTGTTTTAACGCTTCCACTTCATGCTTGTGCATTCCCGCCCCGGTGTCTTTTACTGCCAGCCAGCTTTGGCCATTAAGGGTTTCACTAAAGACTGTAATGGCACCACCTTTAGGGGTATACCTCAGGGCATTATCTACCAGATTATTTAGAATTCGACGCATCAATTGCGGGTCAGTATAAATTTGTAACTCATCTTTGATTTCAAAGTCTAAAGTGATACCTAATTTTTTCGCTCTCGGCAAAAAGGTCTGCACTAAATCTTGCAATATTTCACGTAAATTAATTTGTGTTATTTGCGCCGATATCTGACCATTTTCAAGTGCTGCCAACTCCAGTAATTGTGCTAATAATTGTTGTAAGTTTTGACCCGAATTGGCGGCATATTCAATAAACTCAGGTTGACGTTCTTCTGGTGGAGAGAGTAACCAAGTATCGATATAACCAATTAATGATGTCAGCGGCGTTTTTAAGTCATGTGATAAGTGTAATAAGAAATCATGCTTGGCTTGTTGTTGGCGTTTTACTTGCTGATGTTGTTGGCTTATCTCATGTAATAGGTGATTAATATTGTCACTAAGATCTCTAATCTCTTTGCTACCATTATAGCGATTAGGCAAAGCCATATTGTCGCTTAAAGGTGCATCTTTTAATTGATTCAAATCGCTGGCTAATTTCTTAATTGGGCGGGTGAAAAAGCCCAGTAATAATACAAACAGTATCAATGCAAATATTACCCAGAATCCTATCGTTGCGCCCCATAGTTTGGGTTGATTTTCTGAATTGATTAATGCTTGCCAGCTATCGTAATCTTCGCCGCCAATGATGACATATAAGTAACCACTGTGAAGACCATCGGCATTGATGAGTTTGCTAACGGAGAAGATTTTTTGGGTTTCTTTAGAACGTGGATCTGTGCCTAAAATTGGCAAGTCTCGTCCTTCTATAAATTGATTTATTTTAGTTAAATCGACCCGTGTTTTTTTGATTTTTTCTTCCTTCGCATCGTAAGCAATGACACGGCCATTAGGATCTAAAGTATAAATTTCGAAGCTTGGGCCGAGTAACATAAAGTCATGGAAGGCTTCTTTTAATGCCGCATCAGAAGTAATGCCTTGAGATAACAATGGGTTGATATGCGCCATATGCTCGGCGAGTTGCAAATGAAGAGATTGCTGAATTTGATTACGGCTAAATTCATGATTCAGCTGCAGCCATTGCCATAGAGCGACAAATAGTAACAGCACTACCAAGGTGGCAGATAAAAACAGTCGGTTAAATAATCGATTCATTTTTGACCCATTTTAAATGTGCAAACGATATAGTGGCGATGTAGGATAATTTAGGCTTCAGGTGGTGCAAACTTATAGCCTACACCCCAGACTGTTTTAACTAATTCTGGGTGACCAGGACTGCGGGCGAGTTTATTACGTAAGCGATTTATGTGGCTATTAACCGTATGTTCATAGCCATCATAGTTATAGCCCCATACCGCTTCTAATAATTGCATGCGACTAAATACTTGCAGTGGATGCTTAGCCATAAACAATAGCAAGTCGAACTCTCTGGCGGTTAATTCAAGGTGACTGTCATTAGAGACAACTTCTCGAGTCGAAGAGTTGATTGTCACGCCATTAAATTCAAGTTGTTCAGCACTTACTTGCTGAACTTGACTGCGTCGTAGCATGGCTTTCACACGTGCTCTAAGTTCAAGCACACTGAAAGGTTTAACTAAGTAATCATCGGCGCCAGCTTCTAGGCCCAATACAATGTCAGCTTCAGAATCTTTTGCTGTTAGCATCATTACAGGAACAGACGCACCTGCTTCACGTAGTTGCTGACATAACATAATGCCGTCACCATCAGGTAGCATGCGATCCATCAAAATTAAATCTAGTACAGTAGAGTCAATAATTTTAGTTGCTTGGCTTAATGTGGTTGCATGAAACACTTCATAATTTAACGCGGTTAAATTGAGCATGATCAGTCTTGCTAAGTCTTGTTCATCTTCAACCAACAGAATATGTTGTTTCACTTGCTGATTACTTTGCTTTGTCGGGTGGTGATTTTGCTTATTCGTGTCATTCATCCAGAATTTCCCAAAACAGATCCTTAACCAGCAGACCTGAGTTGGGAGCATAAACTTTCAAATTGTTTGCTTTTCTTTGGTGGAGAGTATTTGCAAAGCCTAAGAAAGTGACGCTGTTCTATAACCGATTATGACTATTCTGTACGACTAATAGAGATAGCAATTACTGGATTATCAAAACGATGTGACGGTGTCAGAACTGAATCAGCTAGACCGTCATACATGGTGATGACACCAGGGTGAATATGTACAAAGTCAACATCGTCACGAGTGGCGTTATAACCTTCACCACCATCAGCAGGTCCAGGCATGGTACCTTTCTCTTCTGTATTCGCTTCAGTGCCGGCGTCGTAAACCATGCCTCTCATATTAACCATAGCATCAACTTCTAACATCGAGATGTCGTAGCTGTTTAATCCAGTAAAGGCATCGTTGGTATTAACTAGCATTGTTGCTACGGTGAGGTTGGCAACATCATCTTCATCAACAGTAATCGTGATAGTTTCTGACATCCCTGGCATTAATATGCCCGCACCACTGGCAGTAACCCCGATACCTTCAATAGCTGCTACATCACTTGAATCTCCGCCTTCAGCAATTTTCTCTAGGGCGACATTCGCGCTTTCGCCTGCTTGCCACAGCATTACGTCACTACCATGTGAGGCTACAGCAATCGGTGACATTGGTTGATTAGCCGTTAAGTTTGTCACTGTTACCGTATAAGTTTGCATCACAGGCGCCGGAGTGGGTGTCGGGGTCGGCTCTGGCGAAGGTGTATTATCATCGTCATCAGAGCAACCGCTTAATCCGAGTACCGCAATTAATGCAGCAGCACTTAGGCTATATTTATTGATATTTTTAATTGGATATTTCATCACATGCCCCCTTATTTAACGGTAACAACAACTTTCGCAACAGGGTTTAACCAGCGATGAATTCGGCTGTCTAAATCACTTGCGCCGCCGGCTGAATCAGTATCACCAAGCACACCTGGATGAGTGTGGACATAACCATTAGTAGAGCCATCCATAACACCAGTACCATTCATACCTCCATCACCACCGGGAGCGGCAGGAATTCCTGGAACGCCTGACATTCCGCCGCCATTAACCACTTCATCATTGGCTTCAGTACCTGCATCATATGCGTTTACATACACAGTATAAGTACCTGCCTCAGTTGGGATCTCCCAGCCATCTAACCCTATAAAGGCATCATTAGTGGGTAGTACCATGGCAACGATAGAAAGGTGCGTCATCTCCATTGAATCAAGCATGACTTCACTGACATTCGCTCCTGGTGCTAATAAACCCATTGCAGGGTTAGCTACAGTTACACCGCCAGCGCCCATCACTGCAGCATCTAAATCGCCAACATCGCCGCCTTCAGCCATTTTTTGTAGCGCTGGAGTTGCCATTTCACCCACTTGGAACAAGTGGCTGTCGGCATCATGTGCAGCAATAAACAATGGCGTGAAGTGATTACCATGCGTCAGATTCACTACGCTAATTTCAACTTCTGCAGCCGTTGCTGAGACACTGAATAGGCCAGCGGCGATTAGTCCACAAGTCAGTAAGCTTGCTTTTTTTGCGATAGGTTTTAATACAGATGATTTCATAACAGAGTTCCTTTTGTTTAATTGCTAACGATTCTGCCTGAGGGATCTCACTGTGTTATCGCCAAATTATCACAAAAGATTAACATCGTTTATTTTGCCTATTTTGATGTGTTATTGTGGGCTATTAAAGCGAATTTAGATGTGGGTAAATATAATGGTTAGAAGCTTAACACCTGATGATTTTCAACAAGTTATTGAGCTTGGTAATCGAGTGCATGGTGAAGGTTACTTAGATTTTGGTTCGTTAGAAAAAATTTATCAATTAGGCATAAAAAATAATATTAATGCCCATTTTGTGGCTGTTAGTGATGAAACTTCAGCTCAGTTATCACAACAAATAACACAGAATGAGATAATCGGATTTAGATTAACTTATGCCGCAGGGCAATGGGCGGTTGATCAGTGGTGTACGCCAAATGAGTGGCCTGTGACTGAACAGAGCATGTGTTATTTCAAATGTAATACGGTTGCAGAATCCCATCGAGGGCAAGGTATTGGCTCGGCTTTATTACAAGCCTCTATAGTTGCGGTCAAGCAGCAGGGTGCTAAAGCGGGTGTCAGTCATCTATGGAAACAAAGCCCAAATAACTCCGCTGTTGGCTACTTTACTCATGCAGGTGGCCGATTAATTAAACAGCATCCAAATCGCTGGAATCAAAAGTTAGATGGCAGTGATTATCTTTGCGTGCTTTGCGGCGATGATTGCCACTGCACAGCCTGTGAAATGGTGATTGAATTTACTTAAAGAACCTTGAGAGACTCAATACTGCTTTTAGTATTAGTACTCATATTCGCACTAGCACTCATCATAATTAATAATAAAAAGAGCCGCTGATATGTATGATCCCCTTATTGCCCCAAATGCCGCTTCACAACCACTGGCCAATAGTTATTGGGCGAGTACCCAAGCTTTGCCATCTCGATTACCTCACTTAAGTGGTCATAAGCAAACCGATGTCGCAATTATTGGCGGCGGTTATACTGGATTACTGACGGCATATTATCTCGCCAGTAAATATCATATAGATTGCCATGTATTAGAGGCAAACCAAGTGGGTTTTGGTGCCAGCGCCCGTAATGCAGGTTTTGTATTAAAGGGCTCGGGCAGGTTGGGCTATGCCGCTATGGCAAAACGTTGGGATTTAGACACCACCAAAGCCATTTATGGCGAGTTTAGCCAAGCTGTTGAGCGAGTTGAATCATTGATCCATCAATTCGGTATTGATTGCGAACCACAAGAGAAAGGCTACTTAAAGGTGGCTCATAACCCTAAAGCGTTACAGCAACTCAAAACCGCCACTGACTTTATTCAGCAACATTTAATAACGTCTCCATTCGATAGTAAATCACTCTCGTCTACAGGCTCTGCAAATATGGGTCAGCATGCACAATTTATTAATGCTGCAGACTTTCGCCGAGATTATTTAAATCATCACCAAGCCTATGGTGCATTGCGATTAAGTGATGGCTTTGGGGTAAACCCATTAAAGCTATTGCTGGGTTATAAATCGATGGTCGAGCAGCAAGGTATTACCCTATCTGAAAGCTCATGCGTACTTGACTGGGTCGAGGAAAATGGCAAGCACCGCCTGCTAACAGAGCATGGTGAGTTAACCGCAAATAAAGTCATTGTGGCTGCTAATGGCTATACGCCCAAAAAGTTTAATCACCGCATTGATGAAAAGTTTTTGCCGATACTCAGCAATATTATTGTGACTGAGCCACTTAGTGTTGATGAGCTGCAAGCCGCTGGTCTATTTAGCCATCAAGTAACCATGGATACCCGCATTTTGAAGTATTACTTCAGGTTACTACCTGATAACCGATTATTGTTTGGTGGTCGGGGCGCAGTGTGGGGTAAGGACGCTAGCGATCCGATTTATGGTCAGCGACTCAAACTGGCTATGAACAAGTGTTTTCCGGCATTAGCGACTAAAAAAGTGGCCTATAACTGGACGGGCTGGATCGCGGCATCAATGGATGATATGCCTCATGTGGTAGAGAAGAACGGCGTAGGTTACAGTTTAGGTTATTGCGGTGCGGGGGTGTCTTTTAGTGCACAAGCGGCTTTCCGATTAGCGCAAAGTATTGCCGGAGATACTCCTACTGACATTGCGACTTTACCGCTCTATCAAAACCCATTACCCCGTTTGCCCTTTGCTCAAGCAAGACGAATAGGGCAATGGGGTTACTACCATTATGGCTGGTTGAAGGATCGTTTTGGATAACAGCTTATATAGTCACTTATATAGTCACTTATATAGTCACCAATATAACAGCAAGCTAAGTCTGCGCTTTCGAAGCTTATAGCTCCTCTGTGAGCTGTATCGATTCATCAAGCGGTTGTATTTTGATATTGAAATAAGCATACGATGCGCTAATGAATGGGCAAACTAAGTTAAAAATTGCGTAAGGTAAATAGGCTATGGTTGCCACGCCTAAGGTACTGGCCATGAAAGCCCCGCAAGTATTCCACGGGATGAGCGGGCTGGTTACAGTAGCTGAATCTTCTAAGGTACGGCTCAGATTAACTGGCGCTAGTTTACGCTTTTGATATTCCAGTTTGAGCATTCTACCGGGTAACACAATAGCGATATATTGATCTGCAGTAATGATATTTGCGCCGATACATACACCCAAGGTCGTGATAATTAAGCTGCTGGTTCCCGTGACTAAACCTAAGATACTTTCTAGCAAGCGAGATAATGATCCCGTTACTTCCATTACGCCGCCAAATGTCATTGCACATAGAATCAGCCAAACCGTAGTCACCATGCTACTCATACCACCACGGCTCAGTAAGTTATCTAATACTGCATCGCCAGTGGTTGCCACATAGCCATCAAACATCGCAATCCAAATCCCTTTAATAAGCGCCACAATCGGTAACAGATTGTCCTCATTAACATAACTGACCACATTATCGAATTGGAAAACAGCAGCGCAAATAGCCCCTGCTAGCGTACCTAGAATAACGGTAGGAAAGGCTGGCATTTTTTTGTTGGCAAAAAATAACACCACTAATAAAGGAATAAGTAAATGCAGGCCGGGTTGATAAGTTTCTTCTAGCAGTAACAGAGTGTTATCAAGATCTGAATTGAAGCTAGAAACATCAGCTGAGAGTCCTAAAACAGTGAAGACAATTAGCGCAATGATAATGCTGGGAACGGTAGTCCAAGTCATGTATTTGATGTGGCTGAAAATATCAGAGCCAGCAACAGCGGGCGCTAGGTTAGTGGTATCTGAAAGCGGTGACATTTTATCGCCAAAATAGGCGCCACTAATAATCGCCCCTGCGGTGATATTAATATCTAGTCCCATAGCGGATGCAATACCAATTAAGGCTATACCGAGCGTGCCAGCTACTGTCCAAGAGCTACCAATACTGATAGCGACCACGGCACACAAAATACAGCTTGCAGCATAAAAGTATTGTGGATGCAGGATCTGCATGCCGTAATAAATCATTGTGGGCACAGTACCCGCAAGTATCCAAGTACCGATAAGCGAGCCTACCGTGAATAGAATCAACAATGCGCCAGTTGCGACACCAATACTTTTAATAATGCCGCGCTCCATTTCATTCCAGCTATAGCCATTTTTATAACCGATAAGGATGGCAATACAGGCCGCTAAAATGAGCGCAATTTGATTTGCACCAGCAGAACTATCTGAAGAGAAAAGATACACCGCAGTGCCAAGCATTGCTATGAGGGCGAAGACGGGGGCAAGCGCGTCAAGCAAACTCGGTTGCTTGTGCTTATTATCGGACATTGGGTAATCCCTATTATTATTTTTATAGTGCTTTTGTGTGAGCTTTATAAGCGCTTTTTATTGTTTTTGGTCGTTGTAAGCAGTCAGTATTATTTGTTATTAATTTGTGACTGGTCGACATCCTGCCATAGATAGAAGGGATAAGTCGATGTTTTGGCAGTGTGATGATTTGTTCGTGGAACACGGCGAATAGGCAAGATTGATTATTAACTTACCTTAATAGGTTAGCTATTCACTTGAGGTGATATCAGTGCATATTTACTTAGATTCGATTGGTTGTAAAAATTCAGTTTTAGTGAGTTTTTTTCGCTTACTTTAATAAGATCAAAGTCGTGGCGCTTCGCCCACACCAGACGAAAGGGAAACAACAGCTTTTCCCTTTTCGATATCCCTAGCCGTTCCGGCGAAATAACCTGAAAAGCGATTATTTCCAACGGAAGTTAGTTGAGCTTCTGACAGCATTTTTATTCCGCTTCGTCCATCTTCAAAAATCACTAACGCTTCCAATGGGGCGTCCCTTCCCCTCGAAAGCTAGCCAGACATCCATGTCTGGACTCACGTGACTTTTTTTGATGCTCTCAAGTTAATTATGTTTCTTCATGCTAATTTTTGAATGCTTTAGCAGAGCTTACAGAGACGTACTTAAAAGCAGTTTATTCATTATAAATGAAGCTTAAAGCTGGATTAGTCCCCCGTTGGAAATATTTCGCTTTTCAGAAAATTTCGCCGGGGCTGCTGGGGTGATCCAAGAGGGGTGAGCAGTTTCACCCTTCTTGGTCTGGTGTGGGCGAAGCGCCACGACGTTAAAACACGTGTTAAATTAATAAAACTTAGCGGCTAGGTAATTAGTTATATTGCAGTTTTGATTTGATAGATTAAAATGATTTTTCAACCACCTTTTAGAAGAGTAAATATGAATAAAGTTAGTGGTTTAAGTAAATATAAATTTGAAAAGATTTCAATTGAATCACAGAAGAACTCACTAAGATTACTCAGTGATGCAATACTGCTTTATGAAAACGAATCGTTTCCATCAAGTTTTCAATTATCAGTTCTTTCTCTTGAAGAGTTTTCAAAAGCTAAATGGGTAGAGCATTATTATTTTACGGCATTAACTAATGATGGTTTTCCAGCTATAGATATTGAACAAGACTGGTTAAAACTTCTTTTTAATCATCCAAAAAAACAAATGAATTTCGTAAGCAGGGAATTATTTGAGTACTCTCCTAAATTTTTTCAAATGATTCAGTCAAAAGAATTGGAAGTGAAAAAGCAAAGAGCTGTATATGTTGGGTTAAGCAGGCATAAAGGAAAGATTGATACAGGTAGCCGTATATCTATTCCTACGAAAGCTATTACTCAAGCTGATGCTAAAAAGCTAATTTCGTTAATGGTATCTGAGTTCAAAAATATTGAAGAAAAAATCGAAGAACAAGATATATTTTGGGATATTCCTGAAATGGACTTAATTATAAAAGAGCCTTTATTTTCTTCATTAAAAACTTGGAATCATAAGTCTGGGATTAAAGGTAAGAGATGGTATCCAGCATGGAAAAATGGATAATTGTAAAATAGGTTATAGACAAGAAAATACGCATAAAAAATCCCTGTGATTTTTGGCATTAGTTGCCATCACAGGGATTTATTTTCAGTGCATTTCAAACTAGTGGGTTAACACCTACTAACTCAAATTTATGCTTTACCTTGCTCACGTGCGATAGCGCGGTAGGCAATATCAGTACGGAAGTAGACTTCATCCCAATGGATGGCATCGACAAGTTTGTAAGCACTAGCTTGTGCTTCAGTAACCGTGTTACCGAGTGCTGTTGCACACAACACGCGTCCGCCACTAGTAACGACATGGCCGTCTTTCATTGCCGTACCAGCGTGGAATACTTTGGCGTTATTATCACCTAATGATAAACCTTCAATCACATCGGCTTTACGATAAGCATCAGGGTAACCGCCTGCAGCGAGTACAACGCCAACGGCTGCGCGTGAATCAAATTCAGCGGTCACTTTATCTAGCTCACCACGAGTAGCAGCTAAACACAGTTCAACGATATCAGATTGTAGACGCATCATAATCGGCTGTGTTTCTGGGTCACCAAAGCGGCAGTTGTACTCAAGTACTTTTGCACTGCCATCGGGTGAAATCATTAAGCCAGCGTATAAGAAGCCGGTGTAAACATTGCCTTCAGCCGCCATGCCATCAACCGTTGGACGGATAACGTTAGCGATAGTCCAATCGTGTACAGCCTGAGTCACTACTGGTGCTGGTGAGTATGCACCCATGCCGCCAGTGTTAGGGCCGTAGTCGCCATTATCACGCGCTTTATGGTCTTGGCTGGTGGTCATTGCAAGAATGTTCTTGCCATCGACCATGACGATGAAGCTTGCTTCTTCACCTTTTAAAAACTCTTCAATAACGACGCGTGAACCCGCTTCGCCAAACTTGTTGCCTGCTAGCATATCTTCGATTGCGGCATCGGTTTCAGCTTGGTCTTGCGCGATAATCACGCCTTTACCTGCTGCTAAACCGTCAGCTTTAATCACAACAGGGAAACCTGTTTTGTTCGTTAGTTCAACGCTGTAAGCTTTTGCAGGCTCGATGTCAGTAAAGTTAGCGTAGTCGGCAGTCGGAATATTATGACGGGCTAAAAAGTCTTTAGTGAAAGCTTTTGAAGACTCAAGTTGCGCAGCACCTTGAGTTGGGCCAAATATTGCTAGGCCAGCTTCGTTAAACGCATCAACAACACCCAGTGCTAGTGGCACTTCTGGGCCAACAATAGTGAGTTCAATTTTGTTGTCTTGAGCAAATTTAACCAGCTCTGAAATTGCTTCAACCTTAATGTCGACGTTTTCTAATTTTGGCTCTAAAGATGTGCCAGCATTACCTGGCGCCACAAATACAGTGTCAACTTGTGGTGATTGTGCTGCTTTCCAAGCTAACGCGTGTTCACGTCCGCCGCCGCCAATTACTAAAATTCTCATTGATTCACCCTCAAACAATTAAAAATATAATCTTTTTAAAACGAAAAAAGCAGCCAAATGAGGCTGCTCTATTCAAATGGCTATTAGTGACGGAAGTGACGCATGCCAGTAAATACCATTGCAATATTATGCTCATCAGCCGCAGCGATGATTTCTTCATCACGGATTGAACCGCCTGGCTGAATGATACAGCTGATACCTGCCGCTGCTGCAGCATCGATACCATCACGGAATGGGAAGAATGCATCTGATGCCATTACTGACCCTTCAACAACTAAACCTTCATCCGCAGCTTTAATACCTGCAACTTTTGCTGAGTAAACGCGGCTCATTTGGCCTGCGCCCACACCGATTGTCATGCCATCTTTAGCGTAAACAATCGCGTTAGATTTAACAAACTTAGCCACTTTCCAGCAGAACATTAAGTCAGTTAACTGTTCAGCTGTAGGTTGGCGTTTTGATACTACTTTAACGTCTGCTACATCAACCATGCCCTGGTCGCGGTCTTGAACTAATAAACCGCCATTCACACGCTTGTAGTCTTGGGTGGTGGTTTTCGTGTTCCACTCGCCGCATTCTAATAAACGTACATTGGCTTTCGCTGCCACGATGTCGCGTGCTGCTGCACTGACTTTAGGGGCAATGATCACTTCAACAAATTGACGATCAACAATTGCTTTAGCTGTTTCAGCATCGAGCTCCTGGTTGAAAGCAATAATGCCGCCAAATGCAGACGTTGGGTCAGTTTTAAATGCACGGTCGTATGCTTCTAATAAGCTGTCGCCTAATGCTACGCCACAAGGATTTGCATGCTTAACGATGACACAAGCTGGACCTTCAAATTCTTTCACACACTCAAGTGCTGAATCAGTATCAGCTATGTTGTTGTATGACAGTGCTTTACCTTGCAATTGAATTGCGCTGGCAACTGAAGCTTCATCAATGTGGCTATCAACATAGAAAGCCGCTTTTTGATGGCTGTTTTCGCCATAGCGTAAATCTTGTTTTTTCACTAACTGAGTGTTGAATGTGCGTGGGAATGAAGAATCTTCATGACATTCATCTTTACTATGTGCAGGAACCATAGTGCCGAAGTAGTTAGCAATCATACCGTCGTAAGCGGCTGTGTGTTCGAATGCTGCAATGGCTAAATCAAAACGTGTTTCTAACGTTGTGCTGCCGTTGTTCGCTTGCATTTCAGTAATCACACGACCGTAGTCACTCGCGTTAACAACGATAGTGGTGTCTTTATGATTTTTAGCGGTTGAACGTACCATTGTTGGGCCACCGATATCGATGTTCTCAACGGCGTCAGCTAACGTACAACCTTCTTTTGCAACAGTAGAAGCAAATGGGTAAAGGTTAACCGCCACTAAATCGATGGGTTTAATGGCATTTTGTTCCATTACTATTTCATCAATACCGCGACGGGCTAAGATGCCGCCGTGTACTTTTGGATGCAATGTTTTAACGCGACCGTCCATGATTTCAGGGTGACCGGTATAGTCAGATACTTCAGTGACAGGAATATTATTGTCAGCAAGTAATTTGGCTGTTCCGCCTGTAGAAAGTAGTTCTACGCCTTGCTCGTGGAGTGCTTTAGCAAACTCAAGCATTCCAGTTTTATCAGATACACTTAGCAGTGCGCGACGAATAGGTCTGACAGTATTCATGTAGGTACAGTATCCACTATTTATTTTAAGGAAGTTTGGCAAAACAGAGCAGATATCGACATGGCTCTGCTTTGCAAAAGTCCCTTAATGGTTTACTTGTTAGGGGGTTGCTGCCTATATACAGGGCGCGCGCATTTTATCGCAAAAGTGCCATATAAGGGGCTTTTTCTGCGCGATTTCACAATATTGAAATAAGAACAAAGTAACTGTGTCTTTTTTATTTTATAAAAGCCTTGACCTTGGATTTAACTCTAAGGTTTATAGTGTTACTTATAATAGTAAATATTGCATATGCATGGCATCGATTTATTGAGTTTATCAGTGGTGAAATTATGTATCGAATTGGCGAATTAGCGGCGCTGTTTAATGTCAAAACAGACACGTTAAGATTCTATGAAAAACACGGTTTGTTAGCGCCTTCTACTCGCTCTGATGCGGGCTATCGTCTTTATAACGAAGAAGATACTGCCAAACTGGGTTTTATCATTCGAGCCAAAGCGGTGGGCTTTAGTTTGAATGACATTTCTGAGTTGTTATCCATTGAGTTAGATAAATCAAACTGGGCCTGTGCAGATGTAAAAGGTTTAGTTGATACGAAATTAAAACAAGTACAAGACAAGATGGCCGAGTTAGCATTTTTTGCTAACTCTTTAGGTAAATTGTCAGATGCTTGTTGCGGCGGCCCAGATAGTGCGGAGCACTGCTCTATTTTAGAGGCGCTAGAATCAACCGATAAAGAGTTAAACCCAAAAGTTGAACATCACCCTCATGCAGTTAAAGCAGGGTTAGGGACAAATCATGTTATTAAGTAATTTTATTGAGTTATTTTTAGAATCAGCGCCTTGGCTGTTATTAGGCCTAGTGTTGGCTGGTTTGTTGAAAGTTTTTGTACCCATGGCATGGATGCAAAAACAACTGGGTGGCCATGGCTTAAAAACAGTGGTTAAAGCTGCAGTGATTGGTGCGCCATTACCTTTATGCTCGTGCGGGGTTATTCCTGCGGCGGTTGGTTTACGCCGTTCTGGTGCATCAAAAGCAGCAACTACCTCATTTTTAGTGTCAACGCCTGAAACTGGGGTTGATTCTGTCACGGTATCTTATGTGTTGTTAGGGCCTTTTATGGCCATTGTGCGTCCGATAGCAGCGATCACAAGTGCAATCGTGGCGGGCTTATTAGTCGGTCGTGATGATGACGATGGCAAAGTCGTCAGTGAAGTTAAAGACGATGCTTCTACTCATATCGAAACTAATAGCGCGACTAAAACAGTGATGACCATGAAGCCTGCTGCTAGTGCATCAATGATGCAGCCAATGAGTGCTGCTGTTGCCAAACCTATATCGGAATTACCTGCAGTTAAGGTTAGTGCTTGTTGCTCAAGTAAAGCAGAGCCTGTTAAGGCTGAGACGTCGAGTTGTTGTGCCAGTAGATCTGAGGCCGTTAAAACTGAAGCTGCGAGTTGCTGTTCAAGTAAATCTGAAGCCGTTAAAACCGAAAAAAGCGCTTGTTGCTCAAGTGAGAACACGTCTGCTGCCAGTGAAGAAAGCTGCTGCGCATCAACTCAGGACATGGCAACAGAGCTTAAACAAGAAACTATTCTGTCTCGTATCTTCACTGGACTTAAATATGCCGCCACTGACTTAGTCAGAGACACAACTCTTTGGCTATTAGTCGGGTTATTCTTTGCTGCATTGGTACAAACCTATGTACCGACTGACTTTTTGGCAAAGTGGGGTGATGGCATCCTAGCGATGTTGGTGATGGTGTTAATTTCAGTGCCTATGTATATCTGTGCAACGGCATCAACGCCGATAGCGGCAGGTTTGTTATTAGCGGGCGTATCACCAGGGGCAGTGTTGGTATTCATGATGGCAGGCCCTGCGACGAATATCGCGACATTAGGTGTGGTAGCGAAAGAGTTAGGTAAGCGCGCTTTATTTGGCTACTTAGGTGGCGTACTTGGTGTAGCACTGTTGGCTGGGATATTGGTTAATTACTTGGTTGCTGAATTTGGTTTTGTGGTCATGCCGCAAATCGGTGAGCAACACGAGTTATTGCCACATTGGTTAGTGTTAAGTTCAGGCATTGTATTGGCAGTATTAATGGCAAAAGTAGTTTGGGAAAAACTACCTAAAATGAACATTAAAAGAGACTGTTGTTCTTAACGTTATTAATGCTAATTCCTAAGTATTTTTTAAAGGCCCGCAAGGGCCTTTTTTATGTGATTAATTAATTTAATTATTTTTAATGAAAAGTAGGAAGAAATTAATTAGTGATACAAGCTGTAACGTAGTTTGTTGATTTTTAATAGTAAGGTTAGCATTTGGGTTTTAATTGTTAGTATAAGTGTTTGCTTAATAAGATCTAGTTCAAACTTTTACTTTAAAGAATATCGCTTTTGTTACAGTCCTGATCTTTCGTGACGACAGTCACCCATTAAAGCCACTTTACTACCTAGTATCCCTGCGAATACCTAATTGGTGGTATTGAAAATACTCGGAGTGATGATGAAACATTTAACGAAACGCAAATTAGCATTCGTTATTGCAGCAGCAATGGGGATTGCTGGTTGTGGTAGTGATGGAAAAGACGGTGAAGATGGTGCACCTGGCGAACCAGGTCCAGGACCTAACCCACCAACAGTAGAGACTTCTGAAGTCACTAATGTTGAAATGATCAACCATATGATTGAGGATGGACAAGTTACTTTTGAATTCCAAATCACTAATGAAGATGATCTAGCTATTATTGGTTTAGAAAAAGCCAGTGCTGAGCTTGCTGCGATGACTGAAAACGGTATTGCACGTAGTCGCGATGATTTTGAAGGTGTTCAAGTTGGTGGTAGCGCTAGCGAATCAACTGAAGGTGCTAGCTTAACCTTGCTAGAAAATGGTAACTATGAGTTTATTGCTCCAATGCCAAATGTTGAAGCGGGCACTGAAGGTATTGTACGTCTAGCGGTTGGTGGAAGTGATGCAATTGCTAAGTCTCGTTATATCGTTGTAAGCAAGCCTGAAAATGTACACACGACAACGACAGAAACTTGTCAGTCTTGTCACGTTGATTATGCTGCATCACACCTTAAGCACCCTAGCTATACAGCTATTGATACAGAAGGTGAAACTGACTTAGTTGCTGGTTGTATGACTTGTCACGGTAACGTAGCACGTGATGACGGTGGTTATGCACGTAACACTATGCAAAAAATTGGTCATATTAATCACCAAGAATTTGAAAAAGATTTCACTCCAACTAACTGTTATACCTGTCATGCTGAGCCTGTGATGAACACAAGCATTGCTGGTAACGGTTGTAGCGATTGTCACTCGACTGATATGTCAGAGTCAGCGGCTTTATTATCGGCTAATAGTGATTTTGATGCCCGTGAATTCCATGCTAAATCAGCACTGATTGGCTTAGACGAGCGTCAAACCACTCGTGAAGAGCATAGCACTTCACTTTCTGCTATCTACATGAATGACCTTGGTAATTACTGTACTGATTTGACCTTATTTAAAGGCGAAGAAGTACTGGATATTGAAGCGTTATACACTGCAGGTACTTTAAGTTACGCAAGTACTTACCTTCACGGTTACAACAACAAGTCTATTGTTGGCCGTGAGTCTCGTAGCTACGAAGAGTCTTATAAAGGCGACGGCACTAAAACGTTCTGTCACGAAACCTTAGATCTACAAACGCCACAAATCATGGCAAGCTCTCGTGTGACTTTCAATCTTGGTACTGACGCATCATATGATGGAGTTTCTTTCACTAGTTACTCGCCAGTTACTGAGCTTGCAGACCTTAATAACGTGACCGATTATGATCGTCGTCATGCTGTAACAACTGATAGCTGTACAACTTGTCACAACAACGAAACTAACTACCACAAAAATGGCAGTTATGTTGAAGGTGGTTTAGATTGTGTTGCTTGTCATAACAATGGCCAAGATCGTAGCGCTAAAAACTCAGCACCAGGCTTTGGACCTATGGTTCACAGCATGCACTGGGGACTTGGCAACGAATTATCTGGCGCTAAGCAAGATGAAGACGGCAACAATATTGCTAACTCAGCAGACCGCCTAAACGCAGAAAATTGTGTATCTTGTCATGCTGAAGGTATTGAACTTGATGCGATTCCAAACCAATACATGCTTTCTAAAGCTTATAATGGTGGCGTTTCAGGTGTTATGACTAGTCCGATCATGGCTAACTGTTTTGCTTGTCATAATGACAGCTCAGCACAAAACCATATGGAACAAAATGGCGGTGAGCTAAATGTTCCTGCTACTGCTGATTGGCACACTGAATCTACAGCTGAATCTTGTGCAACTTGTCACGATACTGGTAAGTCATTCGGTATTGATAAGTTCCATAAATTCGAACGTTAATCACTGATATTTATTGAGCATGTGATATTAACTGGCCCTGCAAAGCTTAATATCACAATCAGATAAATGATAAAAAGCCACTACTTGTTAGTGGCTTTTTTATTGCTGTGCGTTTGCCTAGTCTTAAATTAGTTTTTGTTTTGTTTAGATTCAGCCCCGGTTATTTTTATATTCTTTCTTCTGACAATCCCTCTCTATATCAATTTGTCATCTTCGTATAATCAGTATTAAGACGAAATACCCCCAGGAGATGAAATTTTTTAAGATTGCTCAAAACTTAAAATAAACTTAATTTAGTATTAATCGATTTTAATAATGTGTCTGTATCTTAATGAAAAAGGATCTGTATTAATTATAAGTCACTGAATATTAACAGTAAAAATTATGTTAATTAAATTAATTAATTGTAAACCCTTTAAAAACAATAGTTTAGCTCATTGTTGTTTGTGTTGTTTTTTATATAAGGATGTAGTTATTTAGATCTGAATCAAACTTTAAACATAAAAATGTGTCAATCATCTTTACATTAGTTCCGCTGTGATTCTTGTCACTCTTTTATTAATTAGAAATATCTATTATTAAAATAGACCTGTACCTACAAAGTGGTAATGGGCAAAGAGGAAATGATGATGAAGCATTTAACGAAAAAAAGATTAGCGTTCGTTGTCGCAGCAGCAATGGGGATTGCAGGCTGTGGTGATGACGGGAAAGATGGTCAAGACGGTGCACCTGGTGAGCCAGGCATACCAGGAGAGCCAAATACGCCAGTGACAGAAGTGTCAGAAGTCACTAATGTCGAATATATTTCACATCTGGTAGAAGAAGGCCAAGTTACCCTTGAGTTTGAAATTACAGATGAAGATGGCACGTTAATTAATGGCCTTGAAAACGCCGCAGTATATTTAGCTGCGAAAACTGATCGTGGTATTCAACGTTCACGTGACGGCTCTGTTGGTGGCAGTGCTAATGCCGGTGGCGATAGCGCTACAGAGGGTGCAACCTTAACCATGCTAGATGATGGTCGTTACGAATTTGTTGCTCCTATGGCGGCAGTTCAAGCAGATACAGAAGGCTTAATTCGCTTACAAGTTGGCGGCGGAGATAACATTGCGTCTTCACCTTATATTATTGTAAACAAGCCTGCAAATACCCATACCAGTACAACAGAAACCTGCTACTCATGTCATGTTAACTATGCAACGTCTGATATTAAGCACAGTAAATACGTAGCCTTAAACACAGATGGCGAAGTGGATTTTGTTGGCGGTTGTATGGTTTGTCATAACAACGTACCACGTGATATCGATTCTGAAGGAAACTCTTTAGACACGGGTGGCTATGCTAAAAACAGCATGCAGAAACTGGGTCATATTAACCATCAGAAATTTGAAAAAGATTTCACTCCAACCAATTGTTACACCTGTCACGCAGAGCCTGTAGTCAATACTAGTATTGCTGGTAACGGTTGTACTGATTGTCACGGTAATGGTGAAGCTGGAGTGATCGTTCCTGCCGACGGGTTTGATGCACGAGCATTCCATGCTGAAGCGTCATCTATTGGCCTGGTTGAGCGTGAAGAAATTCGTGCAAACCATTACACCACAACAAGTAGCCCTTACTTTAATCCAACAATGGATGAGTGGGTCGATCACAAAGACGTCGCTTGGACTTCTGGTTACTGTGTTGATATCGCGTTATTCGATAACTCTGGTGAAACACCTGTTCAATTGAACATCGGTGAAATGTATGCTGCACATGAAATCGTTTATGGCGGTGCTTACATTAACAATTACCACAATGATTCTATCGTTGCTCGTGTAATTGGGCATGGTTCTGAAGGCTATATTGAAAATGCTGATGGTTCACGCTCTGTATGTTATGGCGAGCTAACTGCTGGATTCGAATCTGCTAACCTGTCTGCTAGTTCACGTATTACGATTGCAGATACTAACTGGGAAGACAGTGATGGCGAGTTCGGTGTATCGTTTACTGGCTACAGTGAAGTTGTTGACCCAATTAACTTCGAGAAAGTTCAAGACTGGGGACGTCGTCATGCGGTAACAGCTGATAGTTGTACTACTTGTCACAACAACGATACTAACTACCATAAAAATGGTGGCTATCGTGATGGTGGTTTAGATTGTGTAGCTTGTCATAACAATGGCCAAGATCGCAGAGCTGCATACTCAGCACCAGGCTTTGGTCCTATGGTTCATAGTATGCACTGGGGCATTGGTAATGCTCTTTCTGGTGCTAAGCAAGACGAAGAAGGCAACAATATTGAGAATTCAGCTGCTAGCTTAAATGCTGATAACTGTGTGTCTTGTCATGCTGATGGCGTTAGCTTATCTGATGTACCTAATCAATATATGCTTTCAAAAGCGTATAACGAAGGTAACTCAGGTGTGATGACTAGCCCTATCACGGCTAACTGTTTTGCTTGTCATAACTCAGATTCAGCATTGAGCCATATGGAACAAAATGGTGGTGAACTAAATACACCAACAACTGTAGATTGGTTTACAGAAGGAACTTCTGAATCTTGTGCAACTTGTCATGATACTGGTAAATCTTTCGGTATCGATAAGTTCCATAACTTCGAACGTTAATCATAACAGGTAGAAATAAATACCCCTGCTAAGGTTGTTTCTACCTTGTTATAACGAAAGCCACTATTGAAAAATAGTGGCTTTTTTATTGGAGTTTTCATCAATAAGTCCAATCTGTATAAACATTGTTTAGAGCTAAATGGCTAAAAAAAAGAGCCACTATCTCTAGTCGCTCTTTTTTACATATTTATTGCAGTTTAATGACGTTACTCAGTCATTTTAACGACAGTAATCATGTTATTTGGCAAAGATGATATTCAATTTATCAGCTAATCGAATACCGGCTTGTTGCAGTCTTAACTCAACAGTTGCGGTGTGATCGAATATATATTGAAATCGTAAATCAGGTTGGTCATCACGGTTTTTTTCTAATTTATAAGTCGCATCACGTAAAGCTTTTGATTCGTCAGCCCAATCATAATAGCTTTTACCTTCCCACTCTTTGATATCTTTGCCCGCAATGCGGCTAATGAATTTTGTGTATTCGGTGTAGCTTAATTTTTGGTGCTCAATTAGTTTACTATCCCATACAGAATGCAAATTGGTGTCGTCACCAAACCACTTTAGCTTCACTGAATTACCGCCACGGTCATGGCTATGACCAACGTGTAATGGTTGATGAATATCACCAACAAAGTGCACATAAAAAGCTAATGCTTCCCATTTATCCTGTTCAGAAACTTTATCGCTTTTTAATATTTTTTCATACTTTTCAAGGCTCTGAATGATGTCGCCTTTAGGGTTTCTTTTAACGGTATCCCATGTTTCGTCATCTTCAATTGACACATAATGCCAAGGTGAAGAGTGGTACCAGTTTTTGTCAGAACGGATTTCATCTGCCCATGTTGACATCTGTGCAAGCGACTCACCTTTTGTCAGTGCATTGATTTGATTTTGGGCTGATTCAGATAAATTATTTTGGGCTATTTCACCAATGATGCGATGACCTAATTGACCAAAGGCATGTGCTTGTTGACTGGCAAAAGCTGATAACGCGAGAGTGGCACTGATTAAAATTACTGCAGGTTTCATTATTATTATTCCATGTGCATTTAGATGGCATAGACCTAGTAAATCACCTAAACGAGATTAAAAAGCGAATTAATATACTAACTATTTTTGATTAAAATTTTATGACCCAAAATGCTGCTAACTATTGCTTTGTGTACATTTGCGAGTAGATGTTATGCAAAGTTGACGAGTGCAGTTTAATTATTGTTGCCAAATAGTTCAAGAATGACATGATTTTGAAACAATTTGGTTATAAACTGCGCCCTGAAGTTTTTACTCTACAAACTTCTTTATAAAGCTAGATTAACTAGTACATAAATAAATATAAAAAATATTTCAGGGGTCTGAAAATGTTAAATAATAAAATCAGTCGCTTAGCACTAGCGACGTGCTTTGCTATGGGCATTGCTCTACCAGCAATGGCTGCAGATACAGCATCAAACATCCGCGGTCAGATAGTTGGGCCACAAGGTAACGCTGTTACAGATGCAACAATTACCATCATTCATGAACCAACAGGCACAGTAACAGAAGTGTCTGTGACGGAAGATGGGCAGTTCCTGGCTCGTGGTCTGCGCGTTGGTGGTCCATATATCATTAAGGTTGACTCAGAAGTTTTTGCTGATGAGTTAGAACAAGATTTATATTTAAACGTCGGAGAAACCTTACGTTTTAATCGTACTTTGCAGTCAGCTGAAGATATGGAACGTATCGGTGTTGTCGGAACAGCTAGTTACTATCGCAGTGCAGGCGCTAATAGTGAGTTTGGCGCTAAAGAAATTGCAAATGCACCAGGCATTAGCCGTGACTTGAAAGATGTTTTACGTCAAAACCCAATGGCGGTTGTTGGCACTGATGGTATTTCAATGAGTGTAGCGGGTATGAACCCGAAATTTAACACGTTTGTAGTTGATGGGATTTCTCAAAACGATGATTTCGGTCTTAACTCAAATGGTTACCCAACTCAGCGATCTCCAATTTCAATTGATGCTATCGAAAGTGTAGCGCTAAATGTATCTCCATTTACTGCACGTAATGGCGGCTTTACTGGCGCACAAATTAATACAGTAACCAAATCAGGTACCAATGAATTATCGGGTACTGTATTTTACGAAACTACTAATGACAGCATGGCTGGTGATGGTAAAAACCAAGAGACAGGCGAAAAGTTAGTTCAAGATTTTGATGAAACAACTTTTGGTGGCACAGTCGGTTTTCCACTGATTCAAGATAAATTATTCTTCTTTGGTTCTTATGAGAGTTACGACTCTCCAAAGTCTGCAGAGTGGGGGCCAACAGGAACTGGTTTTGCAAATGAATCAGATATCACCGATGAAGATTTAGCACGAATCCAAGCGATTGCTACAGATGTTTATGGCTTAAATAATATTGGTTCATACAACACTAATCCTCAAGAAGAAGATCAAAAAATTCTAGCTAAGATTGATTGGAATATTAATGATTCTCATCGTGCAAGTTTTACATATCAAAATACCATCGGTAATTTAACAAATAATTTGTCTAGCAATAAAGACACATTAAAACTATCGAGCACTTGGTATAATAAAGAAGAAAAATTAGAAACATATGCAGCTAATCTATACAGTGATTGGACTGACGACTTCTCTACAGAAATCAAAGTTGCTTACAAAGATACTACTACAAAATCGAATACGATTGATGATTTAGGTATTGGCCAGGTTTCAGTGCAAACAGCGTCAGATGCTAGAGATTTTGTCATTTTTGGTACCGATAAATCTCGTCAGGCAAACCAACTAGATAACCAAAACTTAGAATTACGTTTTGTGGGTGATTATTACTTAGGTGATCACGAAATTGGTTTTGGTGTGCAATACAATAATGTAGAAGTGTTCAACTTATTTGCTCAGAATGTTATTGGTAACTGGGAATTTGATTCAATTGAAGACTTTGAAAACGGTCTTGTTGATGAGTTCAGATATTCCAATGCAGAATCTGGAAATTCAGATGATGTAGCAGCAAGCTTTAACATGGATACTTTGGCATTATTTGTTGAAGATTCTTGGGATATCACTGCTGATTTAGAACTGACATATGGTATGCGTTATGAAACTATCAGCATGTCAGATTCTCCTTCGTTGAACGATAACTTTGTTGAACGCTATGGTTTTGACAACAATGCTACATTTGACGGAAAAGATATCTGGTTGCCACGTATTGGTTTAACTTACATCCTATCTGATGATGTGACTTTACGCGGTGGTGTGGGTCGTTATAGCGGTGGCTCACCAACAGTTTGGATGTCTAACAGTTTCTCAAATGATGGTAATAGCTTACTAACATATAATGATGGCTGGAATGACTCTTGGGGCACCCCTGATTTTGGTGATGTTCCAAGCGGAGCTCAAGATGGTTTAGTTGGCGGCGATGGTAATACTAACTCATTAGACCCTAACTTCGATCTTCCTTCAGATTGGCGTGCAAGTATTGGTTTCGATAGTACTTGGGACTTCGGTGCATTAGGTCAAGATTGGTTCTTTGGTGGTGAATTCTTATATATCCAAAAAGAAAATGATGTGGCTTGGGTTGATCTAGCTCGCCGTGAAATCAACACTGACGACACAGGTCGTGTAATTTATGAAACATGGGACCCATTAGCTAACAATGGTGCTGGTGGAAATACTGATCGTTATGACTTAATGCTAACCAATGCTGAAGAAGATGGTACCAGTAAAACACTAACTTTCTCTTTAGCGAAAAATTGGGATATGGGTTTAAATATGCGAGCAAGTTATGCATATAACTCATTAGATGAGGGTAACCAAGGTTCATCTTCTACAGCTAAATCAAATTATCAATATTCTCCAGTTCAGTATGACCGTAATGGTACCTCTATGGGACCTGGATACTATGAAACACCACACCGCTTCACATTGAGCCTGGGTTATGATGTTGAGTTCGTTGCAGGCTATAACTCTAGCTTTAATATGTTCTATGAAGCACGTGAAGGTAACCCACTGACTTGGACACTAGGCTCTTATAGAGACGGTGGCTTCGGGGATCAAAGCGATTTAGCTAATTCTTCATATTACTTGCCGTATATCCCAACGGGAGCTGATGACGCGAATGTGGAATATGCTTACGGTTTAACTTATGAAGAGTTTAAATCTGCAATAGATGAGATTGGTTTAAGTGAATATGCAGGTGGTATCGCACCAAAGGGCACTGACAATCAACCTTGGATTCATCAATTAGATTTCAGATTTACGCAAGAGCTACCTGGTTTCACAGAGAAGCATAAAGGTATTTTATACTTTGACGTTAAAAACGTACTTAATTTAGTTAACGATGATTGGGGCAGAGTAGAAACCCAAAACTATGGTAATCAAAAATTAGTTGATCATGACTATAACCCTGATACCGGAGTTTATACTTACTCAGTACCATATGGACAAGACGATATCATCACTGATAATCACAATGACTATGACATCAATAAGTCAGCTTGGCAGTTAAAAGTTGGCGTTAAATACGTGTTCTAAATTGAGCTAATTTAACCGAATAAATACCGAGCTAATGCTCGGTATTTTTTTGCCTAAAATTCAGGCATTACAGACGATTTAATCATGCTAGACTGCCGCAATAGATATCATTTTTTCGTGGGTAGTTATGTCATTACTAAATTCAATACAGTGGAAGTTATTGAGCTTCAATGAACTCAGCCTTGATGAATTGTATGAGCTATTAAAACTCAGAGTCGATGTCTTTGTGGTGGAGCAAAATTGCCCTTATCCAGAACTTGATGACAAAGATAGATTGCCACTGACTAAGCATTTATTAGGTGTTACTGAGCAAGGTGAAATCATTGCTTATACACGAATATTAGCAGCGGGTGTGAGTTACGATGAAGCCAGTATTGGTCGAGTGATCGTAGCTGAAAAGGGCCGTGGTAATGGTGTTGCACATGACTTAATGATGCGCTCAATTAATGTGGTAAAAGAGAGTTGGCCAACGCAAAACATTCAGATTGGTGCACAGCAACATTTGAGTGATTTTTATCAGCAACAAGGTTTTACTCAAAGCTCTGAAATGTATCTTGAAGACGGTATTCCACATATTGATATGCTACTTACTTTACAAGAAAATTAGCGATTAGCTATTGTAGTTTTCATCGTTAATTCATTTTTCGATATAGTTTATATAACTCAGAATTAAGGAAAGATAATGTCAGATTTTATAATCAACAATACTCGCATCGTATGCGTGGCTCAGTTCGTGGCTAAAGAAGGTAAGCGGGATTTACTGGTTGAAGCGTTAGCGACATTAATTCCGGTGACTCGTCGTGAGTTAGGCTGTATTCGTTACGAGCTTAATATCAGTTTAGACGATGATCGTAAAGTTGCTTTTGTAGAGAAATTTGCTGACAGAGCGATGTTTGATCAACACAATGCCACCGATTATATTCAGAACTATTTTCATAATGTGATGCCTGGCTTAGTTGAATCGCATCATGTTGAAGTTTTTAATGAAGTGATTGCTTAAGCACTAAAGTAAAGTAAGGTAAAAAGTAACTAGTGATATACATAAAAAAGAGTGCGATAGCACTCTTTTTGTAGCAGTTACCTCAATGCATTATTGTTGAGGATTTTCTCTTAAGCTGATATCTGGGCGCAAGTTTAATTCACCCTCATTGTCGATAGCTGCGATATCACTTTGCTGCGCAATGACTGCCAGAGGGCCTTCTGGCATATTTCTAACAAAAAGCAGTCTGTAACCAAAACGATTCAAATCATACAAGGCCATTTTTTGGTCTGCGGTCATCAACTCCCAATGTTTTTCGTGTGATAACGGGCGTTCACGTCTTTCACTGAGTTGATATGCGACTTGAGTCATAATCAATTGGCCTGAATAAGTATTTATTAACAATACGACTATATCCAAGCAATAGGATCAATTCAAACGTTTTGGTTCAAAAAAAAGAATAAAAAACAGACATAACGAACACCTTTAATACAAGGCATGTCATAAATAGCGATGGAAGAGGTTGAGGAATGATTAACTATATAGAGCCTGTATTTCGCCCACCATCAGAGTGGAAGTCATTGATATTACAAGTGACAAATGGCTGTAGCTGGAATAACTGCAGCTTTTGCGACATGTATACACAAGAGCAGAAAAAATTTAGAGCGCAAAAAGTCGATAATATAGAACAAGATATCTTAACGGCGGCGGCTTCTGGTCAGCAGATCTCCAGAGTTTTTCTTGCTGATGGCGATGCGATGACATTGCCGTTTAAACGCTTAAAAGAAATCTGCCAGCTGATTAATACCCATTTACCCAGTGTTACTCGTATAAGCAGTTATTGCTTGCCGCGTAATTTAACCAATAAAACGGTGGAGCAATTAGCCGAGCTAAAAGCGCTAGGTTTATCTTTGCTGTATATCGGCTGTGAAAGTGGCGATGATGAAGTGCTAACGCGCATTCAAAAAGGCGAAACGTTTGCATCATCTCTGGCTGCGTTAAATAAAATCAAACTGGCAGGGATTAAATCATCGGTGATGATTTTAATGGGCTTGGGCGGTCAATCATTGTCAATTCAGCATGCGAAAGCGTCAGCAGAGTTAATGAATCAAGCTCAACCAGAGTATTTATCGACATTAGTGGTTACCTTGCCACTGGGGACTGAAAGAATGGATCAAGCGTTTGATGGCGGTTTTGTTTTACCAGATCAGCTTGGTTTACTTACTGAAATGCAAGCGCTGCTATCGGGGCTTGAACTTGATAAAACCATTTTCCGTTCTGATCATGCTTCAAATTATTTGGTGCTAAAAGGCATTTTAGGAAAAGATAAACCGCAGTTATTAGGGCAAGTTGAACAAGCGATTAAAGGTGCAATTCCATTAAGGCAAGAATGGCAGCGAGGTTTGTAATTAGCGAAGTTAGTCATAACCGAGACTTGTAACGAACAGTGCCAACGTGAGATCACAATTGGCACTGTTCGTATATAGCATGTCTTCTTTAGTGAGTTTTAGCTAGCGGGTGTTAACTTGGAGTCACGCTAAGGTTTTTATGTGACATTATTGCTATTGGCTATTTTCTTCCGCTCCAGCAGTCATTAAGGCATTTCTAAAGTCGTTTACCCAACGACGATAAACGGTTTTAACATCGCCCCAATTAAATACTTGAGTGTTTTGTCGCCATTGATCAAAACCAACGGCACGATCAGCAGCCTTGGCTAATACTTCACCCGTTTCACCATCTTTCAGGACTGCTAAAAGCACCATTGATCCTGAGTTTTGCGTGTAAGTTTTTCCCATAGAATTATAACTTCTGCGAGATTTTTCAATTGGTGCACTTAAACGAATATCTGAGACTGCAGTTTCGATAACCAGTGTACTTGGGCCCTTTTTTGACACTAACTCAAATGGTTGCTCGTTATTAAATACATCTTGCACCGTCGTTGAAAATTGCACGGCCATTTTATCTAGCGACTCTTGAGGAAGATCGTAAGTGGCATTGGGTCCTTCAGTTTGTCTATCAACTCTAGGTGCTCGATAACCTTCTGGGTGGTCATTAGTCACTTTTGTAGGCTCGAAATAGAGTTTGGTATATTGACTCCAATTCACATCAGGTCTGGCATAAGATAAATCTAACCTTGAGTTATCAACTTTAACTAAACCCTCTTTGGTTATTTCTGCATCAGGCCCTTGTTGCAAGGTTGCTGGCCCAGAGGTGCAGCCGGCGATGGTTAACAGCAGTAAGCCAGCAATCGAGGTAGTTGTTGTATAAGTCTTGCGCATATAATCAATCCCTTAATTTATTTCATGCTAGTAAATATGGCAGGTATCACTGTAGAGTCAATAGACAATAATCAATAGAAAATGCCGGTTGATATCAGCCGCTTTTTGAGTGGGAATTTTTGAAGCGCATGTAGGAGCTTTAGTCATATGGACATACGGATTGATGATTTATCAGGGCCAGAAATTGCAGCACTATTAAATGAACATTTGCAGGACATGTACGCAACGTCCCCAGTTGAAAGTGTTCATGCGTTAGATTTAGATAAATTGCGCCAGCAAGATATTACCTTTTGGACTGTTTGGGACCAGAAACAGCTAATGGGTTGTGGCGCGATAAAAGCCTTATCCGCACAGCATGGTGAAATCAAGTCTATGCGGGTGGCCAATGCACATAGACGTAAAGGTGTTGCCAAACAATTACTGGAACATATGCTCGATGAAGCAAGAAAACAGGGTTATCAGCTACTGAGTTTAGAAACTGGCACAATGGATTTTTTTGCACCAGCAAGACGGTTATATCAGCATTATGGTTTTGAAATCGGTGATACATTTGCTGATTACTCAAATGACCCTAACAGTATGTTCATGCATAAAAAGTTAGATTAACTGAACTGAACTGAACAGTTAACTTATAAATTGGCTTATATGCCGCTCTAAACTCGTCTTTTTTAAGGTAAGAGGCTGATTAAGCCTCGTCTTGAAAGACTTCTTCAATGGTTAGCCCAAATAGTCGCGCGGCTTTAAAGGCCAAAGGTAAACTGGGATCAAACTTTCCTTTTTCGATGGCATTGATCGTTTGCCGAGAGACATTCAGTAAGTCAGCCAGTTGGGCTTGGGTTAAGTCTCGCTCTGCGCGAAGTACTTTTAATTTGTTTTTCATCGGTACTTCCTATTGCCTAATAGTATGCCAACCATATAGGTCAAACTCATTACGATGACTAAGTGAGATATCTCTGCATGTGCATTAATAAGCCCTGTGGTATCTAGCGTTGAATAACTGATGCCAACAATTAATCCCACCCCCAAACTTAGCCCCATGGCACTGAGCTGAATTTTTTGTTGTAGCTCATCGAGTGAAGCTAAATGTTGTTTGTTGGCAATAATCATCCCGATACCAACCAAAAAATTAACTGCAATAGCGACACTGGTGATGATGTCATTTTGTGACCAAATAAACACAGGTCCAAAAGTTGTTATTGCCAAGGTTATTACCCATGCAGCAGTCCACTTAGCTAATCGTTTAGTGTTGACGCTGTTGCACTGCTTCCAGTCGTTTCCCATTGAGTTATTCATAAATTATTCCTTTATCTATTCCAATACAAAGTTCAACTTAACTTGTCTTTATGTAAAGTAAGCTTGACCTAACTATGTGCTCAAATAATCTACGTGTCAAGTTTTGACGACATTTTGTAAATTAGGTATGACTTTATGTTGGGGTGTTTTGCGGAAGAATTTAATGTGATATCAGGCAGGAACTGTTAAACACTCAGCTATATTACTTCAAATAGCTGAGTGAATATGCTGGTAAGTTATTGCTGTAAGTGTATTTCTCTGACGGGGCATGGAATCGTTATATCAGCCGCTCTTAGTGCTTTAATTATGGCTAAATTTGCTTGGTATTTATCTTCGAAATAGCTGTTGGTTGGTACCCAGTAACGCACGCCGATTTCCATACCTATGCTATTAAAGTCATTGATGCCCACTTGTGGCTGTTGATCTTGATTGACATTTTTATGGCTTAACACCGCATTTGAAATTAATTGAATGACTTGTTGTGGGTCGGTTTGATAATCAATATTAAATTGAGTATTGACCAGTTTGTACTCGTGAGAGTTATGTAATATTTCCCCAACAATATGTTTGTTAGGAATGCTGATTAGCTCACCTTCTTCATTGGTTAATATGGTTAATCCCAACTGAATTTTTTGTACTACGCCAGCTACGCCTTTAATTTCAATGGTATTACCAATAACAAAAGGTCGAGTCACGATAATGGTCACCCCTGCAGCGTAATTGGCAAGCATGCCTTGTAGTGCTAAGCCTGCACCTAATGACGCGGCACCAATAGCAGCAACCATAGGTGTGACACTAATGCCCAATTTACCCAGTGAAATGATCGCCACCATGGCAATGATGCAAATTCTGACAAGATTGGAGACAAAGTTACCTAGGGTGACATCAATGTTGTGCTTTTCAAATTGACTGACAACCAGGTTGGATACTTTGTTGGCGACCCAAATACCAATAAGCAAGATAATGCCAGCGCCAACGATTTGAAAGCTATATTGGACGATAAATTCAGTCAGGATGTCATAAACATTCTGTAGCTGCTGCAGTTCTTGATCTAAACTTGCTTCATTCATGGTGGTATTCTTATTTTGTGAATTAACGCAGAAATAATGCGGCATATTCGTAAGGGAATAAAGGATTTTTTTGCAATTATTTAACAGTTGTCGCGATTAGGGCTTCACCGCGGAAGTCTCTGTAATTTTGGTTAATTAAGCCTGTATTAATCCGTGAGGTGCATCATGCTTCTAAATCAATTCACAGAGTCGTATATCGCAGTAAGGTATAGTGAATTGCTAATTTTTATTTATGGCTGAGATTATTTCGCACCGCCATTAAATACGTTTATTAAATTGCCTACTACAAGGGCACATAACCTTAATTCAGGAAAGTATCATGAAAGCGCTTTTATTTGCAGTTAGTATCCTTTTTATGACGTCAGCACAGGCTAATGTGTTTGTCTTGAATGATAAAATTGAGCCAATCACCTTAGAAGATCAATTTGAACAACCATTAGTTGTCAATGAAACCACTAAAGTCGTGCTATTTAGCCGTGGCATGAAAGGTGGCGAGTTTATTCAGGAAGCATTAGAGACAATTCCTGCAGATCAGCAACCTACTGATATGGCTTATATTGCAGATATTAGTGGCATGCCATCATTGATTGCCCGTTTTGTGGCTATTCCAAAAATGAAAGATTTACCTTTTTCAATGGGACTCGATCGTGAAGGTGATGCGACAGCAAGCTGGCCTGCTGAAAAAGACATGGCAACAGTGGTGACATTAGATAACTTATCAGTATTAAGCATTGAATACTTTGATAACAGTGAAGCGATTATTGAAGCACTAAAACACTAATGTTAAGTTACATTTAAATACTAAAAGGACGCTAATAGCGTCCTTTTTTTTCGATTTAAATGCGGTGTTTAAATTCAACGCATCAGATCATCACTGGCCTTTATTTGGACTGTTGTGAATTACTGCTTTTTAAGCATGGTATAAATTTCTTCTTTTAAATGCAGCTTCTTCGATTTGAGTATTTTTAACTCCGGCGTAGAGTCACTACTGTAATGCTTCTCATGGTGTCTTATTTCTTCATCTAATTGATTATGCTCATCAAAAATCTTTGAAAAATGGGCATTAGACGTTTTTAGTTTACTAATTAAATCACGGTACTCTGGAAACATAGAACAGCTCCTTGTTATCTATTGTTAACTTAAAATTAGCGCTACTTTACAATCGATATCGTGACCTAGATCAACAATTGATTCATTACTTCAAAAACTTTTAAATGAACTAAAATTAGCAATTGAGCCGAAGGTGATTTATGGTGCTCTAAATTAGTGCCGACTGTTACATATGTAAATTTTAAACATCGTAAGAATGATTAATAACAAGATTTATGTGATCTAGCTAACCTTAACTAGGCATCTAGTAGGTTAAAGTCGATGCAATTAGGATTTAATATTCAAAAATGAAAGGGGTTTACAACATGGCCGACGTATTTCACTTAGGATTAACCAAGCAAATGCTTGATGGCGCAACCTTAGCAATTGTTCCTGGAGACCCAGAGCGAGTTAAGCGAATTGCTGAATTAATGGAAAATGCGACTTTTTTAGCAAGTCATCGTGAGTACACGACTTACCTTGCATATATTGATGGCAAGCCTGTCGTGGTTTGTTCTACTGGTATCGGTGGACCATCTACATCTATTGCAGTGGAAGAGTTAGCACAATTAGGTGTGAGGACTTTCTTGCGAGTAGGCACAACGGGTGCAATCCAGCCACATGTGAATGTGGGTGACGTGATTGTGACTCAAGCTTCAGTACGTTTAGATGGTGCAAGTCTACATTTTGCACCACTAGAGTTTCCTGCAGCAGCAGATTTCGATTGTACAACTGCGATGGTTGCAGCATGTCGTGATGCTGGCCAAGAACCGCATATTGGCATCACCGCTTCTTCAGATACCTTCTACCCAGGTCAAGAGCGCTACGATACTGTTTCAGGTCGTATCACTAGCCGCTATGTTGGTTCAATGAAAGAATGGCAATCAATGGGCGTGCTAAACTACGAAATGGAGTCAGCAACGCTATTCACTATGTGTGCCACCCAAGGTTGGCGTGCAGCGTGTGTTGCAGGGGTTATTGTTAACCGTACTCAACAAGAAATTCCAGATGAAGCAATGATGAAGAAAACCGAAGTCAGTGCGATTTCAATTGTTGTTGATGCTGCGAAAAAGTTATTAGCTTAATTTAATTAAGTGACTGAATGTAAAGGTGCTTCGGCACCTTTTTTATTGCCATTTTTTTAATGTTATTTATTCCTCCGAACGCTTTATAATCCGTCTTTACAAATGAAATATGATTGCAATTGCATCAATATCCTGTATTGTTGACATATTATGTCGTTATAGTTAACGACTAAAATATGGGTTAATGACTGATTCATATCGAGTGTCCTAGATGGCACGATCATGGTATTCAAACCATGGTTATCAACTGATAGTTATCATGTCTATAAAATACTGCCTAAGTCAGGGTTTTATAGCTTAAAGGATTTTATGATAACTTTTTTACAGGGGGGTATATGGAATTCTCTAATCCAACCAGCATTTGGTTAATCGTCGGTATCGGATTGATGTTGTCGGAAATTATCGTTCCCGGTGGCATTGTCATTTTATTAGGCGCAGCCTGTGTGATTGTTGCTGCCGCTTTATTTACTGGCATCGTCGATGGCACCGCACAAAGCTTCACTTTATGGTTTATCACCTCAATTGTCCTGCTATTAAGTTTTCGCCATATCACCCAAAAAATGATTGGTGGTGACTCACACGTCGATAATACCGACGAAGAAATGGATATTTATAATGAAATTGTCATCGTTAAGGAAGATATTGGTCCTGGTGAAAAAACCGGACGAGTGATGTTTTCTGGCACTGAATGGTCTGCGCTAGGTGATGGCAGCGAAATTAAATCTGGCAGTAAAGTGCGGATTATATGTCGGGATAATATTGCATTAGTGGTTGAGCCCTATGTTGAATCTGAAGCGATGACGTAAAGTGTTTGACTCAATAAACATTGATTTTGAGTTCACAGTGTCAATGACTGTGAATGCGAGCTAAGTAATAAAATTAAGCCGTGCTAAACCGTTAATATCAAACGAGTTAAGCATGTATTTCAAAAGGAAGGGGACATATGTTTGAACTAACCATAGCGATTTTATTTATATTTTTTATTTTATATAAATTAATGCTGATTGTACCAATGCGCGAAGTGAATGTTATTGAGCGTTTAGGGAAATTTAGAACCGTATTACAGCCAGGATTTCATTTTTTAGTGCCGTTTGTTGATCGTGTCGCATACCGCCATGACACCCGTGAAGAAGTATTAGATGTACCGCCACAAAGCTGTATTTCAAAAGATAATACTCAGTTAGAAGTTGATGGTTTGGTTTACCTTAAAGTGATGGATGGTAAGTTAGCCAGTTACGGTATCGAAAATTACCGTAAAGCTGCGGTTAACCTTGCGCAAACCACCATGCGTTCAGAGATTGGTAAATTGACCTTGTCACAAACATTTTCTGAGCGTGACAGCTTGAATGAATCCATTGTTCGTGAAATTGATAAGGCATCAGATCCTTGGGGCATTAAGGTGCTGCGCTATGAGATTAAAAATATCTCTCCATCAATGCACGTGATTCATACCCTTGAAAAACAAATGGAAGCTGAGCGTAGCAAACGTGCTGAAATCACCTTAGCCAATGCTGAAAAAGACGCCATGATTAATATCTCTCAAGGTGAGCGCCAAGAGGCGATTAACTTGTCTGAAGGGCAAAAACAGAAACGCATTAATGAAGCGGTAGGTTCTGGCCAAGAGATTACCATTATTGCCAAAGCGAAGGCCGAAGGCATGGATATGATTTGTACCGCTCTGGCTAACCAAGGTGGTAACGATGCAATGAACATGATGCTAAAAGAGCAGTTTATTAGCCAAGTGGGTGACATTTTGACTGAAACACAAGTTTCAGTGGTGCCTGCTGAAATGGCTAAGTTAGAAGGCTTCTTTGAAGGGATGGAGCAAGTTACTCATGCCGTCACTAAAAAACCATCACAAGGAGCTCGCTAATGTTTAATGGAATTGATACCGATTTAATTGTTATGGCCATTTGGGGCGCAATTTTTGTCATTTTCGTACTGAAATTATTCCAGTCTATTCGCCTAGTACCGACTAAGTCTGCATATATTGTTGAACGTTTAGGTAAGTACCACAGCACCTTAGACGCGGGCTTTCATGCTTTAGTCCCATTTGTTGATAAAGTGGCTTATATTCATGACTTAAAAGAAGAGACGATTGATGTACCGCCGCAAGAGTGTTTCTCTAGCGATGAAGTCAATGTCGAAGTTGATGGGGTGATTTATATCTCGATTACCGACCCGGTTAAAGCCAGTTATGGTATTACTGATTACCGTTACGCGGCGATTCAATTAGCGCAAACGACCACGCGTTCAGTTATTGGTACCTTAGATTTAGACCGCACTTTTGAAGAGCGTGATGTGATCTCTGCCAAAGTGGTACAGGTACTGGACGAAGCGGGAGCCATTTGGGGTATTCGAGTTCATCGTTATGAAATTAAGAATATTACTCCACCAGAAACCGTTAAAAACGCCATGGAAATGCAGGTTAATGCTGAACGTGAACGCCGTGCATTATTAGCCAGAAGTGAAGGTGATAAGCAAAGTAAAATTAACCGCTCTGAAGGTGTGATGACTGAAACCATTAACCGCTCAGAAGGTGAAATGCAGCGTCGTATCAATGAGGCAGAAGGTAAAGGCGAAGAGATTTTAACCTTAGCTAAAGCAACGGCAGAATCGATTGAGCGCTTAGCTGTGGTTATCTCAAAACCCGGCGGTCAGAGTGCATTAAGATTGCAATTAGGTGAACAATACCTCAAGCAGCTTGAAGGCTTAAAAGATAAAGATAACCGGGTGGTGTTACCAGGCAATATGATTAATTTTGATTATTGGATGGACAGCATGGGATTAGAAGACAACAAGAAGTAATTTTGTTGTGCTAATCCACCGATAACAGAAAGAGGCTGCTAGAGTTTATCAAGCAGCCTCTTTTTTTATGGGTAATTTGTCTGTTTATCAGTAAGATGATGAAAGCGTTACCGAGAGTCTTTGCGATTTTATCGCGACAAGTATATTGTTTTAAAAGTGTTTTAACGCTTATTAGTATGCTCATCATGTATCGAGGAGGGGAAGTGACCACAAAAATTTTGCACTGTGTAGACGACCCCAATATGGGCGGTGTGAATTTCGCCCTGCAAAGCTTATGCGGCTCTTCGATACTGCAACAGGCATTTGAATTTGAAATTAGACATGTGGATTTAACCCACTTTCAGAATATGACAATCGATGCAGACATCGTCTGTTTTCATGGGGCGTCAAATTGGCGCAAGTTACTCAGTGTTGCCTGGCTGAAATTACGTTACCCCAAAATCAGTTTTATTCTTCAAGAACATCACTACAGTGAGCAATTTGTTCGCCATCAAATTGCACATCCGCAGCGTTTCTACTGGATGCTTAAGTTAAGTTACAGCTTAATGGATAAAGTTGTCTCTATTGCACCATCCCAGCAGCAATGGATGCTTGCTAATAAGCTATTACCAGAAAGTAAAATCGTTCAGTTAGGACAAGGACGCGATCTCAGCCAGTTTGTTGCAGATAGAACTCCGCCAGAATCTAAGCATACGCCAGCGAATCAGCTTCCTGTATTCGCCGCTTATGGCCGTTTTCATCAGCAAAAGGGTTTTGACTTACTGCTCAAAGCCATGGCGCAGGTTAAGCAACCTTGTTTGTTAAAGCTTGGGGGTGAAGGTGAGCAATTGCCATTACTACAGCAGTTAGCTGCAAAGCTTGATAATGTTGAGTTAGTGGGCAAGATTGATGATGTGCCGAGATTTGTATCAAGCTGCGATGCGGTGATTGTCCCCTCTCGGTGGGAGCCCTTTGGCTTAGTGTTCATAGAATCAATGGTTATGAATAAACCGATTATCTCAACCAATGTTGATGGTTTAGCTGATCAAATACGTCAACATCAACCACAAGCTATGGTTACCATATTTGAGGCTAAGGTTAGCGAGCATGATGACAAGCAATTTGTAAACTCACTGGCCGATGCAATTGAGCGCTGCTTATCGAGTGTTCACTCATCAAGCGTTCTATTATCAAGCCATGAGCCTGCTCACGCTTATGAGCAAGTCGACAATCATGGTCAAAAACAGCATCACGCCCCAATAGATGATTGGCGCACTCAACAATGGCAGGATCTTCAACAAGCATGGAAAAACTTATTTGAGCAGCTGTTGGAAGATAAGCGTGGTTGAGCTTTAAATGGTTAATGTGTTTGCTTGTATAGAGTGATCGTTTTTGACAAGTTTCTGGACCAAAGTGAGTTTACGTTCATTTACAATACATCGACTAATATACCCGCCTTGTTAAGAACAAACTAATTCAACTCATTGCTCTATCTAAATTAAAAACTACACTTAAGATTCCTACTTATTACTGGATTTTCATCTATGATTCCTGCAGATAATAGAGTTATCGCCCTTTCATCAATCGCCTTATTGTTGGCTGGCTGCTCTCAAACAGCCGACCTAACTTTTAGCGAAAGCATCAATGATTACAACGGTTCAGCCAGTATTACCCAAGGTCTTGCCAACACAGTAAAGGCTAACCTTTTTGTGTGTAAAAATGGCAGAAGCCGTGTTGCTGGCATTGGTGAAGTAATTGATGTTGACGGTAAGGTTTGGATTGTTCCTGCCGAAAACCATTTTACCACCGCAACAAAAGCAATCGACCTATATGAAGAGTGTAACAACATAACTCCTCAAGGCATTGCGGACGTAGAGGAGGACTCAGTACCTGTTGCAGTTATTGATGCAGACGGAGAAGAAATCACGGGTTACATTTTTGCTGACAATTACTTTGAGTTATACATTAATGGTCAGCTTGTAGCAGTAGACACCGTACCATTCACGCCATTTAACTCTAGTATAGTAAAGTTCAAGGTCAACAAACCTTATACGATTGCTGTAAAGGTCATTGATTGGGAAGAGAACCTAGGCTTGGGTACAGAAGATAACCGTGGCAAAGCATACCACCCTGGAGATGGCGGCTTTATCGCAAGCTTTAGCGATGGAACTGTGACAGGTTCAAACTGGCAAGCACAAACGTTTTATACCGCACCTATCTATGATTTATCCTGTTTAAGTGAAGCTGATGGAAAACGCTTATCAGACACCTGTACAACGGAAGGTACTGATAATGGTGAGAATGCTTATGCCGCTCACTGGGAAACACCAAGTAGCTGGATGAACCAAGAATTTGACGCAAGCTCATGGCCTCAAGCAACACAATACTCAGAAGATGAAATCGGTGTAAACAACAAAAAGTCTTACATGAACTTCATTGAAAAATTCAGCGGAGCAGGTGCAAACTTCATCTGGTCAACCAACGTTGTATTAGATAATGAAGTCCTACTTAGATATGAAGTGAAATAACTTTAAAACCTCGTTTACTCGCCCTATTCAGCAAACAGTTATGATTTGACACTCCATAAGCATAACTGTTTGTGTAGATTGCCTGCCAACAACAAGCTTTCAGCCTTGCTAACTCATTTGGAAAATTAGTTGGGTCAGAGTAAACTTTATAGGGGAGTTGATAGGCACATGTTATTGAATGGCTTCTTCTTCCCTAAATGGCGTGCTCGAAGATTGTGTTCGAGGTTACCTAACCCTGTCCTTAAGTGGTTATACTTTAATATAACTTATAGTCATAATTCAATGTTTTACTTAGTTTTTGTTGGCTCGCTTATCTAAGTCCATTACTTCAATCTAATCCATTGCCTGCCGCAGGTGCTGTATAGGATATACGAATGTCGCGATCACATGGATGTGAAAGAGCGACCTTATGTGCAGATACAACGGCGAGACACGCCGTAAACACATCCATGTGGGCTCTGCGAAAACAAATAACATCCATGTTAAACGGCCAGTTCTGCATCCATGCCTCTCGCTTAGAGCGTTTCACACTGTGAAACTTCGCCATGTTTTCGAAGGTCTTGAACGCATCTACACTGGGATTATTATCTCTTCGATTTGACCGTATTCGTGGTAATTAAAAGAGTTAGAAAATCTATAAATTTTAGAGTCTAAAAGGCTCAATTTGAATTGAGGTCATCGAGAAAAGGTCGTGAGCTTGGCATGGATGCCAAGTTAGCTTTCGTTAGGCCATGGATGGCCTATCGGAAGCGTTAGGGTTTTTCGACAATGACCGAAGACGGATACAGATGAAGTCAAAAGCTGGATCAATCCCCATCGAAAATTATGCGCTTTTCAGCATTTTTCGGCGGGGCGCTGAGGGATATCCAAAAGGGGAACAAGCGCTTTTCCCCTTTTGGTCTGGTGTGGGCGAAGCGCCACGATCTTAATCCAAACGGAGTTTGGAAATACAGAAAGGAAACCCATGATTTAAATCCAAATGCAGTTTTGGAAACATAAGCAAACCAACTAACACTTAATTATGTAAAAGTGACTTATCTCAAGCACCCGACTTATTGACCCTTCTCACTACAACACCCCATCTTGTTAAATTCAGAATGCGTTGCAGAATGCACTTTAACATTAAACTACAATCTAATTTTTACTTTAAGCTATTGTATTTAAGTGGTAATAAAAGTTGGCATCAACTGTGCATTTGTCTCAGTACATCCTGATAACGAATAGCGAGATGCCAATATGCAAACATTAAAAACAACGACAGTTAAAGTGAAACCACTTCATTCTCAAATCATCAATATTCTTGGTTTAAGCAGTATTGCTATTGGTACTAGCATGGCTTTATTCAGTGCTAATACCCATGCTGCTGAAGCTTTCAGTGCATGTCCTACTGAAGCATTCATTATTCAAACGCCTGCAGGTGTTCCAAAAACCTTTGGGGTTGAATTGGGTACAGGTAGTTATACGGTGCTATCTCCTGATATGGGCTTAAACAAATCACTCAACGGTGTCGGTTTTAGCTACATGGATAACTATTTATATGGTTGGGATTATGAACATAATACGGTTGGTAAAGTGGGCGAAGATTACCAAGTAGAACCATTAACAATCACCAAAGATAGTGCGGCAGCAGCAGCTTCGGGTTTCTATGTGGGTGATGTGGCGATTACTGAGAATGTTTGGTACGGCTATCGTAAAAAAGTGGGTTTATTTACTGTGCCGTTAGATGGAAATGACCATCCAATGAATATTGTGCCTGGTAGTAAAGCCAATGCCACATACACGATTACCGATTTTGCCTTTCACCCAAGTAACGGTTTTTTATATGCGGTAACGAATGGCAGTACAGGTTATTTACTCAAGATTGATCCTGCGACAGGCGGGGCAGAAACCTTAGCAACCGTTATTACCAAAGACAGTGGTAGCTTTACCTTTGGAGCGCAGTTCTTTGACCCCGATGGAAACCTCTATTTAAGTAACAACGGTGACGGTAACGTTTATAAGGTTAACGTTGATAGCGATACGCCAGAGGCGGTTTTGTTCTCTTATGGTCCTTCTTCTACCTCAAATGATGGTGCGCGTTGTGCTCTTGCTGAAGTACCTGTCGGTGACAGTGTTGATTTTGGTGATGCGCCAGACAGCTACGGTACATTAATTGATTCAAATGGTGCGCGTCACGGCATGGTTGATGGTATTTCATTAGGCAGTGTTATTGATAATGAAGCTGACGGTTATCCTGCGCCGCTATCAGATGATGAGAGTGACGGCATTGATGATGATGACGGTATTAGCATGCCAACCGGTTTTGAAATCGGTGAGCAGGCTGTGTTAATTGTTGAAGTTGAAGGTGATGGTGTTTTCTTAAATGGTTGGATTGATTGGGACCAAAATGGTGAGTTTGATGCAGATGACAAGGTTGTTGCATCTCGCTCAGTTAACTCTGGTACTACGACATTAACCATTGATGTGCCTAACTGGGCTAAAACCGGTGAAACTTGGTCGCGTTTTCGCTTAAGTTCAGTTGCTGACTTACTCCCTACTGGTGGTGTGAGTGACGGTGAGGTGGAAGATTACCCCATCACTGTGACTGAAACCGGCATCACAATCAGTTACTACCCATCTTCATCTGAGTACACCACTTTGGCCTATGAGGATTTATATCCCAATCAAGGTGACTTTGACATGAACGATGTGGTGATGCAGTTACGTATCAGTCAGTTCAGTAAAAATGATTTAGTACGTCGTGTAGCATTTGATGCGCAACTCGTGGCAATGGGCGCTTGGTATCACAACGGTTTCGCAGTGCAATTACCTGAAATCGGTCGCGGTAATGTACAAGAGTCTGCGATTGAATGGAGTGCTCAAGGCGTTAAACAAACGACTTCGCCGCTAGAGGATGGTCAAACTAATGCAGTGTTGATGTTTAGTGAAGATTTATGGCAACACGCGACACCAGGTAATGGTTGTTTGTACTTCAGAACCGAGCCAGGTTGCGGTACTCAGTACCGTGCTACGTGGCAGATGACAGTCCCGTTTGTTGATTCTATTCATGTAGATGATATGCCAGAGTTCCCATATGACCCATTCATCTTTGCGACACCGGGAACCGATCATGGTCTAGCAGCTAAGAATATTACTGATGGTAATAATCCAGGCCGTAAATTAGAAATTCATTTAAAGAATAAAGCACCCACTGATAAATTTGATACTCGCTTCTTGGGAATGCATGACGATGCTTCATCTGCTTCACAAGGTCAGTACTTCCAAGATCAAAATGGTATGAGTTGGGCAATCGAGGTGCCAGACACATGGGAGCATCCGGCTGAAGAGTTACGTGTTGATAGTGCTTATGTTGAGTTTATTGAATTTGCTGCAGACGCAACAGGTGAGACTAAACCTTATTGGTACCTAGTCGCTGATGATTCATTGATTTTTAAAGATTAATTTTGAAAGACAAACGCTAAGAGAAGCTCTTACAAGTGTCAACGCAGGTATTAGGATCAAATACCTGCAATCAATGAACAGTTAAACAATTATCAGTTAACACAATTATCAGTTAACAGAATGAAATTAAGCAATAAACGGAATTTAAAGGTGAATATTATGAACGCATTAACTCAAACTAAATTGGCAGCAAACACATTATTAACGTTAACTAAAACGTCTACAAAAACAACCAGTGTCGCAGTAACCTTATTACTCACTTTATTAACCGCATGTGGTGGCGGAGGTGGCGGGGATGATAGTTCTCCTGCTCCCACACCTGCAGCAACTCCGGTAGCCACAACACCTGTTACCACAACACCTACGACTCCAACAACGCCGACTACACCAACAACACCAGAGACACCGACAGAACCAGAAACACCAACGGAGCCAGCAACATCAATTGATGATCTAGTGGTAGATGCTGATTTCGATTTACAAGCGACATTCACTTTAGCCATAGATGTGGGCTTAGATTCAACCCAACGCGGTTACTTTTCATTATGTGATCAATATGAGCAAAATGGCGCAGATATTAAAGTGAACTTTGAATCTTGTTTACTCCGTGGTGCACTCGATGAAGGCAGCCTAACGGAAGGATTATTGGTGGCTAATCATCAGCAGAATCTTGTTGCTGTCGTGTGGTTTTATGATGGTTCAGACCCGGTTTATGAAATGTGGTCTTACGATCAAGAGTCTGATGAGCAACGGTTAACGATTAACTAAAATCAAGCAGTCAAAGCGGTATAGCAAGCAATAAACCCTTGAACGGAAAAGTATCCTTCGAGGGTTTATTTTATGTGTGTGCTTGTATTGAATCGATATATATTACGGATCGGATGCTTTGATTATTAGAACCTTTTCCCCAGTGTTAAATAGACAGATGTATGGTGCTGGTCATTTATGCCAAAGCCAAACACGGCAGGACCAAAGTCTGTTTCTGTACCAACAAAAATACTAGAGGCATAGATTAAGTCGTCAATGTCACGTTGCTCTTTTCGTTGCCAAACATTACCTGCTTCAATAGAGCCGCCTACATAGATGGGAATACTAATCCCTAGTCCTCGCCAATCCACTCTATGCTGGTAGATTAATGCGCCGTAGGCTAATTGGCTACCGACGAGTGAGTCATTATGTGCACCGGATAAATTAAGGAAACCGCCTAATTTTTGAGTGTGAATTAAGCTAATATCGTCAGTATCAATGCCACCTAAGTCAATCTTTGAAATTAAGGTGTGCTGTTGATAACTGATCGCTTTTTTGAAGCTAATATTATATTCCGTTAGCGATTGATAACCTTCTGTTTCTTGCCCGCTTTGTTTATCTCTATGAGAAAGTATGTCGACTTCAAGTAGCATGCCTTCTGACGGGAAACTATAGCTGTCTAAACTGTCATAACCTAAATGAAAAAAGCTGCCATAGGCATCATAGTCAAAATTAATTTGTGGCAGCATCGGGCCTTCTAGATCACCTGTTTCAGCATATACACCCAATTCAATGACCATATTATCAATAGGATAAAAACCTACTGAAGTCTGCAAATTATGGGCTTTTTGCATTGTTTTTAATAATGGTTCATTTTCATCGTAGTAAGTTTGATGTTGCTGCTGATATTGGTAGCGAGCCTTCACAAAAAATTGCTCAAATTCGCCAAGGGGCAAATATAGCTCAGTGGCAAGTAATCTATCGTCACCGGTGGTTAACTCAAAACGCATCTGGGTCTTGGTAGCAGCGATATTATTGAGTTGATAAGCTAAGTCCAATGAGACATTCGATACGTCTTCAAAATCTTCTTGCCAACTAAAGCCGATATCAAAAAAGTTTGGACCCCAACTTTTGGTGTCGGTGTTTACTGTTAATGCTTTAGTTCCATCGTCATTTTTTTCAAAACCTAAGGTCACTTTTTCGAAGTTATTGAGAGCGTAGACCTCGTCTATAGCATGAATCAGTTGACGTTTTTCTTTGGTTTCACCTTCGGTCATATTGAGTTTTTTCTTAATCAATTCCGTTGAGGTTGAGGAGTTGTTATTAATAACAATGCTATCAATTGGCGCTTGTTGAAAATCGATGATTGTTTGTTTAAATGCTGATTTTTCTCGTAGATAATCACTGTAGTCTGCGTTACTCACACGTAATTTTTGTAGCGCTTCATATTGTTGTTGTGCCGATTTTTGACCGAGTATAAAGCCACTTGCTAGCGCACTAAAATCGGTGGTGTCAAAGTCGCTCACATCGGGACGAATGAGAATATCACCATCAGCGAGTTGGGCTATTTGTTCCACGGCATTGGCTCTTGTCATGATAGTACTGAGCTGGCTAATAATGGCTATGGTGCTGTCTAGCTGTTCTTGCTGAGATAAATCTGCGCCAATATCGACAGCAATAACAATATCTGCTCCCATGTCTTTAGCGGTATCAGCAGGTAAATTGTTCACGATACCGCCATCAACTAATGATTTACCATCGATGACAGTTGGCTGTAATACACCTGGTACAGTTGCAGAGGCTTGCATTGCTTTCAGTAAATCACCTTTATTGAGAATGACTGCCTCGCCAGTGGCAATATCAGTGGCAATGGCACTAAAAGGTATCGCTAGTTGTGAGAATGAGCTTTGATTTGGGATGGCACCAAAGGAGTCCACATAAAGGTTACCCATGGTCTGCCCACGTAATACTCCTTTTGGAAGAAGTAATTTACCGTCGAGTAAACCCAGCTCAAAAGGCATGTTATAACGATCAAAATCTTGTTTATCGCGATAACGCAGTGATTGTCTTGGCACGTTATCGTTAAAGCCGCTTTCCCAATCTAATTCGAGCATGATGGTTTCAATATCATCAGCACTATAACCTAAAGCGTATAAGCCACCCACGTATGCGCCAATACTGGTGCCAACGATGTAATCGACCTTAATGTGTTGCTGCTCTAGATATTTCAATACGCCAACATGTGCAGAACCTTTTGCACCACCACCACTTAACACGAGGCCGACTTTAGGCTGCGTTACCGTTATTTGTTTGGGGATTGAGTCTGCATAAGCTGTTTTGCTTATGGGTAAGACACAAGTAAGCAAAAAAATGATATTCATCATTGATTTTAATGTCATTTTATTCATCGTATGTCTTCTTGGTATATGGCGTATTAGCTGTGATAGGTGCTCACAAGCAGCAATTCTTGGGGGAATATAATGCTGCTTGTGAGTCTTGAGTACTACTCAGCCGAGTTTGACAGTGACATCTTAGCCACCTTGTTGGTTTCAACTTCTTGCTTATTTTTAGCGACTTTCCAATCACCACCCAGTGCTTTATTTACTAAAATAACGTTTGATGCGATGTTGAGTTGTGCAACGACAGCAGCATCTTGCATGGTGTTATCTTGTCTTTGTGCATCAAGCACTTGGATGTAATCAATCAAGCCGGCTTTATATAAGCTATTGGCTTTTTCTACTGCAGTTTCTGTTTGAGCAGCTGCAATATTGAGTTGCTGATAGAAACGTAAGCTGTTGCCGTAACTCATTAACGTGGTTTCGACCTCATTGAACGCTGCATTCACAGCATGTTCATAACGAAGACTGGCTTGTTTGAAGCGCGACTGCTGCATATCAACCATTGCGCTGCTGCGGCCACCATCAAATATGGTCCACTTTGCGCCAATACCTGCAGCCCATCCTAAAGAGCTTGAACTGAATAAGTCATCGGCGCTTTCTGCTACAACACCCGGACTTGCAGTGAGGTAAAATTGTGGATATTGATTAGCGATACTGGCACCAAGTTCAGCATTAATAGCAGCCATTTCTCGCTCTGCTAAAGCAATATCAGTGCGGCGCTTCAATATGTCTGACGGCATCCCTGTTGGAATTTGACCTGTCACAGTTGGCAGCGGTGCAGCTTCAAAACGACTGATGATGTCACGTGGATGTTGACCCAGTAATGTTGATATACGGTATAAATGTACTTTTTCAGCGGTTTCAAACAATGTTTGGCTTGCCGTTACGCTAGCGAGTGCTGCACGAGCACTGGCTAAATCTAGCTCTGAACCAAAGCCACTATTCACCAAGGTTTGCACCATCTCTAAGGTTTGTTGTTGTTCATCAATATTACGCTTGGCAATGGCTAAACGTGCCTGTGCGCCGCGGTATTGCAAGTAATTCTGTACTACATCAGCAGTAATGAGGGTATTGACCCCTTGAGATAAAATCTCTGCTTGTTGTACGCGAATACTGGCGGCATCACTTAATGAATCAAGTCGACCAAATAAATCCATTTCCCAGCTAACATTCGCGCCAACCATCAGTGCTTGTTGATCTTTATCAATCATTTCAGCGCCAATAAGCGGGCCTGAAAGTGAATCATTTTCAGATAAACGATAGTCTATTGCACCAGCACCGAGGCTCACTGTCGGAATTTTTAATGATGAAATCATGGTTTTATATGATTGCGCCGACTGAATTCGCTGCGCCGCAATTTGAATGCTAATATTTTGCTGTTGAACTTCAGCAATCAAGCTATCAAGTTGTGGGTCGTTAAAGCTCTGCCACCACAAATCATTTTCAATAACTGCGTTATCGGCATTTTCTGCGTGCAAATACACTTGATCTAATCCCACGGTTTCAGGCGCTTGATAATCCGGTGTCATGCTGCATCCGCCAAGTAATAAGGCGATGACTAATGAGATATTACGCATTTTCATGAGTTAACTCCTGTTGTGCTTGGCGCTTGAAAAGCAATTTATATAAGGCTGGCATAATGAATAGTGACAACACAGTGGCCACGGCTAGGCCACCAATAATGGTTGCAGCCATTTGGTCGAATAATAGGTCTTTCAATAATGGCACCATACCTAAAGCGGTAGTCAGTGCGCCCATTGAGATTGCCATGGTTCTGTTTAAGGTCGAGTTAATGATGGCGTCATCTAGTGCGGCACCATTTTTGCGTTCAAGTTCGATTTGATCGAGCAATACAATACCGTTTTTAATGATCATGCCTGATAGGGCAATGGCACCGACTAACGCCATGAAACCAAAAGGCTTATCAAATAGAATTAAGCTCCAGCACACACCGATAAAGGCCAGTGGCAAGGTAATTAAAATGATCGCAGGTTGTTTGAACGCGTTAAACAACAGTACTAGGATGATCACCATAATTAAGAAGGCTTTTGGTGTTTGAAGCATTATGTCATCAATCGCTTCACGCTCATCTGCATACTCTCCACCCCATTCCATTTTGTATCCGGCTGGCAGTGTAATGGCTTCTATTTGTGTTGCGACTTCATTACGAACATTACCGATAGTGTCACCAAATACACCCGCTTGAACGGTAATAGTCGGTACACGATCCCGACGCCAAAGCATGCTTTGTTCGCCGCGCATTTCAAAACCATCTACAACATGAGATAGAGGCACACTGTGAAGACCTAAAAGTGATCTCACTGGAATGTCGCCCAAATCATCTAAGCTCGCATTTGATGACTTCAACATAATAGGGACTAACGTGTCATATTCTCGTATCTGGCCAATTGGAAGTCCGTCACTGGCACGCTTAATTGCTATCGCGATATCTGTGCGGTTGATTCCTGCAAGGCGCGCTTGCTCTTGGTTGATGATAGGGTGAATGACCTTACTTTCTTGACGCCAGTCATCACGGACATAACGGGTATGTGGATGTTGGTCGAGAATAACTTGTGCTTGATCAGATAACTGCTTAAGTACTAAAGGATCGTTACCTGAGAAACGCGCTTCGATACTAAATTTATCTGAGGTCGCCAGTTTTAAGTCACGAAAACGTGGCTGAGCCTGCGGGAAAGTTTCTGATAACCACAGGTCACCTTCTTCTACTAAGGTTTCAATATCTTCAAATGAATGGGTATTAATTAGTATTTGACCGTAACTGCCATCAAGTGGTTCAGGCTCAACAGTCACTGAAAATCGCGGCGCACTCGCACCGATTGAAGTAGAAATACTATCAACTTCAGGACGGGCTAATAACCACTGCTCAATCTGTTTCATATCTTCAGAAACATCTTGAATACGACTGCCGTTTGGAAGCCAATAATCGACAAAGACCATGGCGCGATCCGATGTCGGAATAAAGTTCACTTTAACCATTGGTGTAGCCACTAACGTGATGATTAAGGCTGGAATGATAATCGCAATAGTGTACTTAGGATTAGCAACGGTCCAGGTGATAGCCGCTTTAAACTTTTTAGCTGCAGTCGATTCTTTTTTCTCTTCATTTTCAGCAGGTGCTTTAATGAAAGCCCAGCACATCAATGGTGTAATCGTCATGGCAACAACCCATGACAGCAATAATGAACTAGCAAGAATTTGTACTACTGACAACGCAAACTCTGCAGCGTCAGTGGTGGAGAAAACCACCGGAGTCGCACCCATAATCGCAATAATAGTTGCTGCTAATAGTGGCATTGACGTTTCATTAATACATTCTTTAGCGGCTATAAAGCGTTCTTTGCCCGCTTTCAATTTACTGGTAAACATGTCGGTGATAACAATGGCGTTATCCACAAGCATACCTAAAGCAAGAATGAATGAACCGACAGATACCCGTTGTAAGTCTACGCCAACCAGGTTCATGTAGATTAGGGTAAATAAAATCGTCATTAATAAGCTTGCACCGACAATCGATGCACTGCGCCAGCCCATGAAAATCATTAAAATAATGACCACGATGGCAATACTTTCTAGTAGGTTGCTAATAAAGCCAGTAATGGATTTATGGACTTCATCAGGCTGAAAGGCAATGGTGCTAATATCCACACCGAGCGGTAATTCTGATTGGTACTGAGCGATGACTTCTTTAAGCGTATCGCCCAAAGAAACCACGTTAATACCATTAACTGGGCTTACAGCTAAGGTAATAGCGGGTATACCGTTAAAACGGCTTTCTGTTAGTGAAGGCGTTTTATAATCGTAATAAATATCTGCAACATCACCTAAGCGAATGAGTCCACTTGACAGTGAGCCTATGCCTGACTTGATAGTGAGATTTTTTAAGTCTTCAATATTAGTAAAACTGCCAGTTTGCGCAACGCGAATTTGTTCAATACCCATGTCAAAACTACCCGCATCAATCGGTAAGTTCTGGCTGGCTAATTGGTTATAGACTTGAACAGCAGATAAGCCTGATTCAGCAATGCGTTCATCACTGATATCAACGTTGACGACACGGTCTCGTACGCCATGTAATTCAATCTTTTTAATGCCTTCAACTTCTTTTAGGCGGCGCTGCAACTCTTTTGAATAATCTTTAAGTTGCTGCACTGAAGCATCTTCACTATTGATAGCAAATAGCATTCCATAGACTTCAGAGAATTCGTCTTGAACGATGTTAATCTGTGCTTCTAAAGGCAGCATTAGCTTCACATCATTGACTTTACGTCTGAGTAAATCCCACTCTTGTGGAAGCTTATCTGAAACCACAGTTTCATTAAGATCGACAAAAATCATCGATACACCCGGACGAGATAATGAGCGTAACGTTTTCAACGAGCTCATTTCTTGCAGCTTAGTTTCAATTTTATCAGTGACTAAATTCTCGACTTCAGCAGCTGACGCGCCAGGGTACATCGTGACGACAACAGCAGTCTTAATGGTAAAAGAAGGATCTTCTAATTTACCTAAGTCAAAGTAAGAATAAATCCCTGCGATAACGCAAAGCACCGTAAAAAAGCACACAAATACGCGCTGTTTTATGGCAAATTCTGCAAAATTCATAGTGCGTCTCCCATTGGAAGGATTCTTTCAACGACCTTGCCGTCATAGATGAATGCGCCGCCAGCGACCACAATGACATCATTTTTAGCGATATCACCGATGACACAAATATGATTTCGACCTTGCTTAACCACTTCTATATCAACGCGTTTAGCTGTTTTATCGATAAGCTTGGTGATTTGTGGAATATTTTGACTGCTAACTAAAGCACTCGCAGGTAAACAGATGCTGTTTGGGTCGATGGTTTGATCGACAATACGTACATTTACCACTTTACCTGGGTATAAGTTTGTTTGTTTTTCATCAAGGGCAATCGTCGCTGAGAAAGTGCGCTTTATTCTATCTGGAATTGTTGCAATTTCTGTCACAGTTCCCTTGATTGCCGCATTCTTCAATGTACTGTTAGCATTGCTGGCAAATACTTGGGCTGTTTGACCTTGAGAAAAAGCAGGAAGCATGGTTTCTGGGATATCGACAATGGCCTGTAGTTTTTCTGGTTGATGTAAAGTCACAAACGAGAAACCTGGAGAGACTTGTTCAAAATTATCAAAAGAACGTTGGCCGACAATGCCGCTAAACGGCGCGGCTAGCTCGGTATAGGCTAATGCGTCTTTTGCTTGTTCTAGATTCTGCTCAACAACAGTGACCGCGGCTTTGGCTCGAGTCACGCCTGTTTTAGCGCGATCTAAGCTAATATCTGACATTGCATTACCATTAATGGCAATTTGGGTTCGGTTGAATTCATTTTTAGCTTGGTCATAGCTGGCATTCGCTTCAGTTAAACGACCTTCTAATTCGGCTACTCTGACTTGATAGTCATGTGGGTCAAGCCTTGCGATAATTTGTCCTTTCTCAACATGTTCGCCCTGAGCAACGTTGATTTCTATGAGGGTACCTGCAACACGAAATGCAAGTCGGGCTTTTTCTTGGGCTTCTAAAACACCAGAGAAGCGTAAGTCGTGGTTAAAATAACTTTCGCCTAAAGTGATAACAGCAACAGGTTGTGTCGGTTTAATCTCAACCTTTGCTTCATTACTACAGCCACTTGCTACAGCAACAAGTAGGGCGATTTGAGTCAGTTTAGTGAATTTATTGTTTGTCATGGTATACCTCATAATTGTTGAGGCTATTTTATGTAGATATTCCTTATATAAGTAGCGGCATATTAGTAGTTTCACTTGCTCGTAAAATGAGACAATCTCTATGGTGTATAAGTTTTAAATGTTTAGCTGTGACGTTTTGATACATTTTGAATTTGATTTAAATGCTGATTTTTAGGTGTTTATAATTAAATTTTCTTCTATTAAGCGTTACTTTCACACTGATAACGTCAGCTTTACTAATGTAATTGTCTCTTTTTTTGAGACTAAGATTCTTCGTTTCATACTCTTATCAAGTTTTTCATTCTTGGGTAAAGTGGCGGTATCTGAATTCAGCAAGGTGATTGAATTCTCTTTTGAGTGACATCTATTAAGGTATTTAAATGAAAATTAAAACGTTGCTAGCGGTATCAATCTGTTCTTTTCTTATGGTAACAAACGCCCAAGCCGCTGATGTTGAGTACTTTATTGGTACCGGTACGGGATATCAAATGGATTCACTTAAAGGTGATGTGAGCAAAGATACCGAAGGCATGCCTTGGCAGCTTCGAGCGGGTATGTTGCTCAATGAAAACAACCGTATTACGGGAACGTTTAGTTATATGGAAGATGAGTTTACCATTGGCAATCAAGAGTATAAGCAAGAGCAATATTCTTGGTTATTGTCTTATGATTACTTAATTCCGGTATCTAAAAACACGCAAGTATTTATGGGGTTTAGTGCTGGTGGTAATGATAATAAAGTGGCAGGGAAAGCCTCTGCTGATTTTGTTTGGGGTGGTCAAGTGGGTTTACAATATCAGTGGAATGAGCACTTTTCATCAGACTTAGGCTATCGTTATTTAGATCAAGATTACAATAAAAATGGTGTTTCTATTGATAACAGTCAACAAGTCTATTTAACCCTAGATTATACATTCTAAGATTGGCGCTAGCCGTTAGTTGTTAACGGCTTTAATGCTAATACTTTATATTTTTGGTCAGTAGCTTAGGCATTATCACTTAGTTATATTAAATCAGGCATAAGGCTATCGCTGTTATGCCTTTTTTATACCATTAGTATAATAATCAGACTCAGTTTCAATAAGTGTTGCAGCCATATCAATGATGGTATTCGCGAACAACTTTGCTGCCGTCGTCATGTGTTTTCTGCTTGGGTAGACTAGAAATGTATCAATGGGAGTGGACTCAATGTCAGGTAACACACTCACTAATTGTCCTGATGAAATCGCATCGGTGGCAATACTATAGGGCAGCATAGCGATCCCCGCTCCCGCCAAGCAAAAACTGTATAGCGAGTTCAACTCATTGGTGACGATGTTATATTTCACATCAATGATTTGCTCACCCATCTTGAGTTGGGTATCAACCATGCCATTAATTGACCGAGTACCAATAAAGGAGTGCTGTGGAAGATCATCCACATGGTTAATTTCAGCGGCTTTTTCTAAATATAATGGCGAAGCAAACAGCTTTAATTTTAATGTACCGAGCTTTTTAGCGATAAAGCCACTGTCATTTAATGTTCCTGTATCAAGCACAAAATCTAATCCAAGACGTGCGAGCTCCTTATAACCGCCATTGATCATAAAGATATCAAGTTGCACCTTAGGGTATTGGGTGACAAATTCGGCAATATACTTATCTAATAATCTATCAGTGAAAGGGATTAAGCCTATGCGTACTCTTCCTTGTACTTCAGATTCTTTATTGCGCATGATATGAGCCGCATTTCTCATCTGCAGCACTAGCGGTTCAATCTCTTCTAAGAACTGCTCACCATTTGGGGTAAGTGACATTGCTCTGGTCGTTCTGACAAACAGCGGTGCACCTAGGTGTTTTTCAAGATCAGCAATCCGGCGGCTGACTAGTGCGCGCCTCGTATCCAGTGACTCTGCAGCTTTTGAAAAACTGCCAAGCTTTGCTACGGCAATGAAGAGTTCCAAATCATTGATATGCAATTTATTTAGCCTTTTTTGATGTAACTGAAACAAGTGTAGGTTTTTGGTAAATCTATTGTCAATTAATGGCCTGTATTTCACAGCATTGCTCACACCCTTGAGGCATTAATGGTTAATTAATGAGTTTTTCTCAGTTGTTATTTCGCTTCGCTTTCATTGATAATAACCTTATTAAAAGCCGTTGCATTGAAAATAGCGATATTGACCGAATAAAGAGAGCAAACATGAGCATTGAAAGAATTGAAACTGGCAAAAGAATGAGCCGTATTGTTAAGCACAATGGCACCATCTATTTATGTGGCCAAGTGTGCCTAGATGCCACCAAAGATATCACTGAACAAACTCAAACAATGTTAGATAAAGTCGAAGCATTATTACTGCAAGCTGGCAGTGATAAAAAGCATATGTTGTCAGCCACCATTTATGTCAAAGATATGAGCTATTTTGCTGAAATGAATGCGGTTTGGGATGCATGGGTTATTGAAGGTTATGCACCCGCTCGGGCTTGCGTTGCGGCTAAAATGGCGCGAGAAGCTTTACTGGTTGAAATTTCGGTAGTTGCAGCTGAAATCGCGTAATGGGTAAGTGTTACCTTTGACATTCTTTAAGCCGTCTTAGTGGATGGTTTTCGATATGTTGTTTTTATATCGTCGCTGCCAAGACCGTTAATCGTCCACACGTTAAATAACCGCTAAAGAATCCATTGCAGTTCCTAGTCTCAGTAGCCTTGGAACTGATATACTTCCAGCTTGATTTTTGGGAGGACCAATGGACGTATCATCATTATTAGACGGCCTAAACGCAAAGCAGCGTGAAGCAGTGGGCGCACCGCTTTCAAGCATGTTAGTTTTAGCTGGAGCAGGCAGTGGTAAAACTCGGGTATTAACCCATCGTATTGCTTGGCTTATGCAGGTCGAACAACAAAGTCCATACTCCATCTTGGCGGTAACTTTTACCAATAAAGCGGCTGCAGAAATGCGCGAGCGTGTTGAAAAAGTGGTTGGCAGTAACATGGGTCGTATGTGGATTGGTACTTTCCACGGTTTAGCGCATCGTCTATTACGCACTCACTTTAAGGATGCCAATTTACCTCAAAGCTTCCAAATTATTGATTCAGACGATCAGTTACGTTTATTAAAACGTATTCTTAAAAGTCTCAATTTAGATGATAAGCAATATCCACCGCGTCAGTGCCAAGGCTACATTAATGGCAAAAAAGACCAAGGATTACGCCCTAAGCATATCGATGCGGGTGGCTTTCCTATTGAGCAGAATTTATTAAACATCTATAAAATTTATCAAGAATCTTGCGACCGAGCAGGCCTTGTTGATTTTGCCGAAATTTTATTGCGCGCCCATGAATTGTGGCTCAATAAACCCCATGTATTAGCCCATTATCAAGAACGCTTTAAGCATATCTTGGTGGACGAATTCCAGGATACCAACGCCATTCAATATGCGTGGATTCGAGTGCTAGCGGGCAAAGAAGCTAACGTGATGATTGTTGGCGATGACGATCAATCTATTTATGGTTGGCGCGGCGCCCAAGTTGAGAATTTGCATAAATTCTTAACCGATTTCCCTGGTTCCACCACGGTTAAGCTGGAGCAAAATTATCGCTCAACGGCCAACATACTTAATGCGTCCAATGACTTAATTGCCAATAACCCTGAGCGCTTGGGTAAAAAGCTGTGGACTGAAGACGAAGCGGGCGAGCCTATTGCGGTTTATTGCGCTTTTAATGAAATGGATGAAGCACGCTTTATTGTCGGTAAAATGGCTGAATGGCAAAATAACGGCGGCAAGTTAGAAGATTGCGCCATTTTATATCGCTCCAATGCACAGTCTCGGGTATTAGAAGAAGCCTTACTGCATAAAGGGTTAGCTTACCGAATTTACGGTGGCCTGCGTTTCTTCGAGCGCCAAGAAATTAAAGATGCCATGGGCTATATGCGCCTCATCAATAATCAAAATGATGATGCCGCCTTTGAACGAGTAGTTAACACCCCAACCCGTGGTATTGGTAATCGTACCCTTGATATCATTCGCTCAACCGCACGTCAGCAAGAAATGACCATGTGGCAAGCAAGTGTGCGTTTAATTGAAGAAAAAGTGCTTACCGGCCGCGCTGCAAATTCTGTAAATGGTTTTATGGATTTAGTGATTGGTATGCGTACTGACACCAGCGATATGAGCTTATATGGCATGGCCGATAAGGTCATTGATCGCTCTGGGCTACGTGCTATGTACGAAGCTGAAAAAGGTGAAAAGGCGCAGTCACGAGTTGAAAACTTAAATGAACTCGTTACAGCTGCACGCAGTTTTGAAATGCCAGAAGAGCTAGAAGATATGGGCGAGTTAAATGCGTTCTTATCTCACGCGGCACTAGAAGCGGGCGAAGGCCAAGCTGACAAGTTTACCGATGCGGTGCAATTGATGACCTTGCACTCAGCCAAAGGGTTAGAATTTCCTGTGGTATTTATGGCAGGTGTCGAGGAAGGTATTTTTCCAAGCAAAATGGCATTAGATGAAGGCGATCGTTTAGATGAAGAACGCCGCCTTTGTTATGTAGGTATGACGCGAGCGATGCAAAAGCTGTATATCAGTTATGCTGAATCTCGTCGAATTTATGGCCGTGAAGATTATGCGAGCCCATCGCGCTTTATTGGTGAAATCCCCAGCCAGTATGTTGAAGAAATTCGCATGAAAGCGTCAGTATCTGCACCTAAAATGAGCAGCCGCTTTAATGTGCCAAGACAATCTATTGCTAATGACAGTGGCTTTAAAGTGGGTCAGAAAGTAAAACACTTTAAATTTGGTCAAGGCATAGTGACTGACTTTGAGGGCGCAGCAGATAAAGCCCGCGTTCAAGTGAATTTTACCGACTTTGGTAGCAAATGGTTATTGGTGTTATTAGCAAAACTTGAAGTGTGCTAGGTTAATTATTTAAAACAGCAGACATAATCCTAAGTGCAAAACATAAAAGTCATCCAGTGGGTTCATAAACATGACTACTAAGAAATAATGAAGCCAGCACTGTTAATTTAGAAATAGCAACGCTTCAAATGCAGGAGATAAGTAAGCCATGTCAGCAGTTTCATGGACGTTCAAACAAAAATTATCGGTTTATCAGCGCTTAACCCGATTAGACAGACCCATTGGTACCTTGTTATTGATGTGGCCTTGTTTAATGGCGTTAATGCTCGCGGCTGGTGGCATGCCAGATTTTAAAGTGCTAATCATCTTTATCTTTGGCGTGGTGATCATGCGTGCTTGCGGTTGTGTGATTAATGACTTTGCTGATAGAAAACTTGATGCACATGTTGAGCGAACCAAGATGCGGCCATTGGCCTCAGGCGAAGTTAGCAGTAAAGAAGCGCTGATTTTGTTTACGGTAATGGCGTTAATCGCTTTTAGCTTAGTGTTATTTTTAAATCCATTAGTGGTTAAGTTGTCAGTTGTTGGGATTATCTTAACCATCATGTATCCGTTTATGAAGCGGATAACCAATATGCCACAGATGTTTTTAGGCGTCGTTTGGAGCTGGTCGATTCCCATGGCGTACGCTGCTCAACTGGGCTACGTGCCTGTTGAAGCTTGGTGGTTATTTGCGGCTAATTGGTGCTGGACTGTGGCATACGACACCATGTATGCCATGGTTGATCGAGATGATGATTTAAAAATCGGTATAAAATCCACTGCGATTTTATTTGGTAATTACGACCGACAGTGTATTGCTGCTTTTCAATTAGCGGCTTTGGGATGTTTTGTCATGGCGGGTTGGTCTGCTGAGCGAGGCTTGTTTTATGGCATCGGTATAAGCACATTTGTTGCTTTTAGCAGTTACCAGCAATGGCTAATTTATGGTCGAGAACGTGCACCATGTTTTAAAGCATTCCTTAATAATAACTGGGCCGGTTTTGCTTTATTTGTTGCATTAAGCGCCGATTATATATTTTCTTCAATAAGTGCGTAGAATAGGGCGGAAAATTACATCAACAAGGATCGCTGATGACCATTTTCCGCTGTATCGTACTCATTTTTAGTCTCTTTCTAAGCGTTGCTTCTCCAGCGTTTGCGAGTTTTATTGTCCCGAATACCACTATGGTAGAGATTGAGGACAGCGATCGCACTTATAGCCTGTATATCAAACTTCCCAATAGTTATAACCAAGTTGATAAGCTGAAACATTACCCTGTTATTTATATGACAGATGCCATGTACAGTTTTCAAATCGTTTCTGGTGCGACCCGTTTCCCGATGAATAATGCCGTGATGCAGCAAGCTATTTTAGTCGGGGTATCATGGCAGCAAGGTAAAAGCCCTGCAGTGAGCCGAATTCGCGATTACACCCCATCAGTCGATCAAAGTTGGAAGCGCAGCACTGGTGATGCTGAAAGACATATGCAGTTATTTGCTAACAAAATCATCCCTTATATGAATAAGCATTACCGCACCCAAACGGCTAAAAATACCTTTGTCGGTAACTCGTTAGGCGGATTGTTTGGCGCTTATGTTTTACGTACAAAACCAGAATTATTTAAGAATTATGTGCTGGGTAGTCCGTCGCTATGGTTTGATCATAAGCAGCTACTTAAGCAATTTCGAGATCAGCAATACCTATCTCAAGTTGTTAATGCCAATGTGTTTATTGGTATTGGCGAGTTGGAGACCGCAGCACTGACTGACTTTGGCCATGACATGGTATTGGATGCGAAAGATTTTCAGCAATTGCTACAACAAAAAAATCGTTTAAGCAGTGGTGAAGGACAAGGCATTAATACCAAGTTGATGGTGATACCTGAAGCCAATCACAGCATGGCATTTCCAACCACTGCGATACATGGGTTAAGTTGGTTGTTTGACCTGAAAAAAGGTGTTGTTTTTAACTGATATTAAAATAAATTTATCTAATTATAATGGTTTAATTTTATCGTGAAGCGTAATAACTTAAATCGTTAGCATAGTTAAACAAGGATTGTTACATGAGACCCATAGTTAAGTATCGACTGCTGTTTTTAGCTTTTGCGATAGTACTGTTTACTATTGGGGTGCAGTTAACCCCAGAATCCCTATCGACTGCGAATGACGAGTTAAGATTAAGCCTTATTGCTATTGGCTACTTTGGCTTAATTCCGTTTGCGTATTGGTACTGCATTATCAAAAAAGGCAGCCAAAAGTGGTGGAAGCTGATTATTATTTTAAGTACTAGCAGCGTGGTCGCTAGGCTGAGTTTTCCGCCAGGTATCGCCGAGTATTTTGAGTTTGTTGCTTGGTTAAAGTACCCCATTATTGGAGTGCTGTTGATCATTGAGTCTTATCTGGTTTTCACGATCATTCGCGGTTTGTTGAAGGTCAGAAAGGTAAAGGGCGACCCCCGAGTGAGTGCGGTTGAGCTGTACGCAGATGAAGATGAAAAGGCTTTGTCTATCGCTTTCATCGTGGCTGGAGAGCCAACTAACTGGTATTACGCCATTCCATGGTTTTCACGTAATCACCCCACTGCCATTAGCCAGATTAAGCTATTGAGTGCCAAGCCCTGGCATTTGTTATTAATGCTTATTGGCTGTTTAACTAGCTGTGTTGTCAGCTATATGTTGCTGATTAACTGGAGCGAGTTAGTGGCGATTATCGTGTCTTCATTCATCAGCTTAAGTTTGGTGATGCTGGTGGCGAATTACCGTATATCACGCCATTATTCACTTTATCTAATCCGCGATAGATTAGTGGTTAATAATGCTATTTGGGGTTTTATGGCGATCGATCTTACCGAAATTGAAACGGTTGTAGTGAATCAAGCAAACAAAAAGGTTGCCGATGATGAGCTATCAGTAGGACGAGGTGAGCAGACTAATCTCACTATCCGTTTTAAAACCCCACAATGGTATTTTGGTGGATTAGGGCAGTTAGTTGAAAAGCTTACTGTGGTGCATATTAATGTGGCTGAACCTGAAAAGGTGGTCGCGGCACTAACTGATATTGAGCAGTCTGAAGCGGCTTAAAAATTCATATTTACACTAAACGTAACCCATAAAAAAATGCGTCCACTGTGGACGCATTTTTTGGTTAACAACTGATTTAGTGGTTGTTTAGTTTTTTACTAATTTTTCGAGATCAGCTGGGCGGTAATAAACGGATTTTAATACCTTACCTTGGCGAACCACTTTACCGGCCATTTCAACATCTTTAGCGCATTTAGCGATGATGAATTCACCCTTAGTGCTGCCCACGATTTCAACGCCTTGTTTGGCATAGTGAGCAATAGTTTCAGTTAACTCTTGCTCAGTGCGACATACTTTACTCATGTTGCTGGAGTGAACTTCATCCCAACATTCAATGAAGTTAACCTCACGGTTTTTGGCAACAGACAGTAATAAATCAATTAAATAACTAATTTCTAAACGGTCACTTACTTTTGCTGCGCCTAAGTGGACTAAACGCCCCATTAGTACATAAACAGAGTCGACGATTGCATCAGCTTGTTCAACACGGCAATCCGCTTCAGCAAGCTCGGTGAGCTCTTCGATGATTAATGAAGTATGCAAGGTATCCGCTTTGTCATCTAGGCTATCAGCATTTTCGATCGGTAGATCAAAGGTGCTACGGAATTCTTTGATATCACGGTACAAGTGGTCAAAAATGGTTTGGTCTAAAACAGATAACTTCATTATTAAGTAAGCCTAGAAAATAGAAAAACAGGCGATTATGGTAATGAATTGAGGCCGAATCTACAAGAAAAACGGTGACCTAAGGTCACCGATGTTGAGAATAAAAAGAACCGCCCCGGAGAAGCAGGGAATAGGGCGGAGGTTGAAAGTAACCTTTTGTGATGATGAAACTAGTGTTTAGCGTACTTAGCGATAAGTCCGTCTAGATAAGGTTGTATTCCGTCGTCAGTCCAGTCTATGTAACCACGGACAAAACCAACCAAGTTGCCTTTGCCGTCAAGAATGAAACTGGCCGGGATGAGATCTGCTGGCATGATGTAATCAATGTTCTTTTCAGGATCAAGCCATGTGTCATAGTCAGTAATGCCATGTTCTGCAAAGAAAGGCGCTATGGCGCTGGTATCTTCATCGATAGAAATTGGCAGCAGCACAAAGTCTTTATCTTTATTTTTCTGTTGTATTACTTGCATGGCTGGAATTTCTTTCGCACAAGGTGCACACCAAGTAGCCCATAGGTTTACCATGACTAATTTACCGTGGTATTGATGCAAGTTAACCTTGTTATGCTGTTGATCGACAAAGTCGATATCAGCAATTTTTCGCGCGTTTTGCAGTTCTACAAAACGTGACATCACCAGTGGCTTTTCAATGGGGTCGCCAGTTTTATAGACTTTGACATCGACGGGTCCAGCTGATGCATCTAAATGAATACTGCCAGTTAGGAGTAATAGCGTTAAAGGAAGTAATTTATTCATAAGTTTTCTCGTCTATTGATGAAATTTCTTCAGTAGATTGAAGTTGTTGTTGTCGCATTACCCAAGCTAGGCCGCCAATGATAGATAAAATGACTAAAGCAAAAGGGATAACCCATAGAGCAAGTGTGCTGCTATTTAGACTTGGGTCGTAACGGATCCTTTCACCGAAGCGTGCGACCATAAAATTGATGATTTGCTGTTTAGATTGGCCTTCATCTAATTTTTTAAAAATATGGCCTTTTAACTCATTGGCTATTTGTGTTTGTGAATCAAAAAGGCTGCGATTATCTGAAGAAGGGCAACGCAGTTCTTGGGCGATTTCAAAACCCAACTTACGTTTTTCTTCTGAGCTATACATTGTGGTATCCGCCATTGCTGAAGGTATAAACACGCACAGTAATAACGTGATCATCAGGATACGTGAACTCATGAGACTAGCTCCTTTAGCATTGATGATTCGAGTGTTGATAATGGCTTGGCAGTTTGTGTTTGAATCTGGACTTGAGTTTTACGGCTTACTAATACGATAAAAATACCGCCAATCATCATGAATAATGCCCCAATCCAAAGCCAGCTCACCATTGGCTTGTAACTTATCCGAATTAAATATTCAGTCTCATTTAGCTTGGTGCCCATTGAAATGTATAAGTCTTGAAATGGCGTAGAGTAAACGCCTGCAGCAGAAGCTTGCATACCATTGGTTTTAAAGGTTTGACGCTGCGGGTATACATAGCCCACGGTATTTTCGTCTAAATCCATAATGCGGATATTGGCTTGTAAGGCATCAAAACTATTTGTTGATACTGGTTGGGTTTGCTCAAACACAAAAATGTATCCAGCTAACTCTCGGCCTTGTCCTGGTCCCATACTGAGGACTTCTTCTTGTTCAAACTGAGAGACCACAGTACCAGCAAGAATGGATATTGCCACACCAAAGTGAGCTAGACACATGCCATAGAAACGGCGAGATTGATTATGATTATTGCTGTTTTTACTTGTGGAGCTAAGGTGTTGATATATCGCGAGTCCAGTGCTTGCAGTAATCCATGTGGTTGCGAGTAGGCCAAAGAACAACCACGCATTTGCATAAGCGGTGTTGAGGCAAATTAACATGACGATGCCAACACTGACGAGTAGCAGTACCATTGGGGTTTCTAAGCTAGATAGCCTTTCTTGTTGCCATTGAATGAGCGGGGCTAAGCCCATCAAGAAGCTCAGCATAAAAATAATCGGCACAAAAATACTGTTGAAATAGGGGGCTCCGACTGAAATCGTACTGCTGGTGATAACTTTGTAAATAATAGGGTAATAGCTACCTAACAGCACAGATAACGCGGCAACAACCAACAATAAGTTACCCAGTAATATGAGGGTGTTTTTTGAAAAAGGACTGAATCTGTCAACTGCAGTGATATAAGAAATTCGGGTGGCAAACAGGGTTAAGGCACCACCTGCTAACACTACCAGTAGGAAAAGAATCGACATGCCGCGAGTTGGGTCAGCAGCAAAAGCATGGACTGACTGCACCACGCCTGAACGCACAATGAAGGTACCGAGTAGGCTAAGTGAAAAAGCAAGAATCGCTAAGAATAGGGTGAATTTCTTACATTGTCCTAAACGCTGAGTCATTGTCACAGAGTGAACTAATGCAGTAGCAACTAGCCATGGAATGAATGAAGCATTTTCTACCGGGTCCCAAAACCACCAACCACCCCAGCCTAGTTCGTTATATGCCCACCAAGAACCAAATGCATTGCCGCCGGTTAAGAATACCCACGTCATGATGGCCCACGGACGCATATATTGCGCTTGTGTTTGAGTGAACTGCTTTCCCAGTAATGCAGACACTGAAGCAGCAAAGCAAACCGTTAACCCCACGTAGCCTAAGAACAATAGCGGCGGGTGAATGATTAAACCGATATTTTGTAAAATCGGGTTTAAATCTCGACCTTCTATTGGGAAGTTAGGTAATAGTCTAACAAAAGGGTTTGAGGTGAAAATGATGAATAAACTGAACCCAAAAATAACGATAGCTAACACCGATACGGTACGCACAAAAAAAGCTTCATTGTCTTCAGTGTTTTTGTTGGCAATTAATGCAGTCCATAGAGCAATCGCACTGACCCAAAAAAGCATCGAGCCTTCATGGCTTCCCCATACTGCAGCAATCTTGTAGAAGATAGCAAGCTGGGTATTTGAATGATTCGCCACATAAGCAACAGAGAAATCATTAAATATAAAACTGAGTGCTAAACAAGTCATAGCAGCAATAAAGGCTAATACCATCATATTACTTAATGGGCGGTAATAGCTGATTAAATAGCGATTGCCTTTATATAGTCCTAATAATGGAACCGTGGCCAGCAATAAAGACAAGCTGGTAGCTATTATTATGAGTAAATGTCCAATTTCTGGAATCATCTTATCTATACCTAATGAAATTATTATGAATTTAGTTTCTAGCAATAATTATTTTTAAATGAAATTTTTATATTGATATTTAATTAAGACTGACTTTTATTATTTAAATAATTTATTAAATTAATCTTCTTTATAAGAAGGTAAGTGATATTAAAAATCGTCACTAATATACTTGAGAAAATATTATCTTTGTTAGTCATTACTTTCTGTGAGGTTGATCTTGTTATTATGGCAATAACTCAAAGCCGTTAATATTTTATATTCGTAAATATTTTTTAAACTTTTTTATATCTAAAAAAATCTTGTTTTTATATAAAAAATAATCTAAAAAAATTCGTAAGTCATTGTATTTAGTGCATTAGGTTTGTTTTATCTTTTGTTATCTCTGAGTCGTTTTACAGTGTGATCTGACGCATGGTTAGTCCGGTTTTTATCCTTAAAATGGCCCTTGCTCAAATTAATTATATTGTTTTCTGAACTGCCAGGTTTGGTGAATAAAAATAGAGTAATGATGATTAGGAGTGGGACAATGAAACAGGGTAAATACAAACTAGCCGCACTCAGTGTGCTGCTTTGTCTTGGCGCTGTAGGTACTGTGAGTGCAGGCGGAAAGGCAACAAGTGAAAAGGCGATGGGTCACACCGCATTAAAAGTTATGGAAACTTCTAATGGTGCTGAAGAATCTATCGGTGTGAAGACACTACAAGATTATATCGTTCAAGAAAAAGAATTATTCGATTATCTTTTTCAGAATCACCCATTATTTAAATACCATGAAGAAGGTAATTTAATTGGTGAGTACCATGTGAGTGATCGTGGTGAAGAATATTTAGATACAGGTAATAGTCCTAAATATAGCAAAATAGCAGGTCGTCCTAGTGCGGTTCAATATCGTTTAGGTGCGAAATCAATTCTTGATTATCCAAACAAGTTTGTTGGTCCTGAAAAATGTGGTGAATGTCATGCTGTCCAATATGAAGCATGGAGCCGCTCTCGTCATGCGAAGACAATTCGTTTCCCTGGCGACCATCCAGAAGTTGATAACGATCTTAAAAAGCCAATGTATGGCACTAAAGATACGTCTATCTTAGCTGACGGTATTACGCCGGATGCCATCTATGCAACTGTTGGTACGCCTCGTACTAAATATGGTTTCATCGATAGTTACCTTGTTCGTGGTACTTACCATATCCGTGGCGGTTTACTCAGCGAAGGTACCGGTAAAATGGTCGCTGGTGGTAACCAATTCTCACGTGGTTGGGCTGAATGGTTAACCCCTGAAATGGCTGCGAAAATTAACGCAGTTATCCCCGATTTTCCTGCAACTAACGATGGTAAAGCGTTTGGTTTAAGTGGTTCTCACCAAATTGGCATGAGCTCATATGGTGCGAAATACGAAAAAGAAATGTTGTTCCAACCTGCGAGTTCTTACTGTGAAGTTTGTCATAGCTTTAAGTTTGATTTCCAATCTAAAGATGAATACATCGCAGCGTTAGGTGATCCGAAGAAACTGCAAGAACACACTATTTCTAAAGGTATTGCCTGTGAAGAGTGTCATGGCGCTGGTGGTCATTTAGATGGTGGTAATGGCGGCGGAATGCCTTCTAACTGTGAGCGTTGTCATCAACGTTTCAACTTTGTACCTGAGTTAGCGGAAACTGATGAAGGTAAAGAGAAGATAGAGTATGCATTCGGTGTGAAAATGAAGTCTGCATGTCCATCATGTGGTACTGAAGGTTCGCAAATGTTCTCTTCTATGCATTATGAAAAAGGCATGCGTTGTGCAACTTGTCATGATCCACATGAAGTAACAAGCAACGATTGGAAGTCTGGTTATACCAAACCAAAAATGAAGAAAGAGTGTACCGATTGTCATGCCGCTCAAGCTGAAATCGTAGAAAACACTAAGACTCATAGCGACCAAAGTTGTACAAGTTGTCATATGCCAAACATGGGTAGCTGTGAAAACTTCACTGCAATGCAGTTCCCTGACCAAGCTGGTTTTGACGCGGTTCGTAAGTCTCATATGTGGAAGATTGAAATCGACCCGACTCAAAAGACACTTAACCCACCAGAAGGTAAGTCTCGTGATTCAAGTACTAAAGGTTGGTCTGTTGCTAAAAATACAAACGGAAACAACTATTTAGACTTAATGTGGTCATGTGCTCGTACTGCAATCTCTGATGATAACGTAGTGAATGGCGAAGGTTGTCATAGTCAGTTCCAATCTGAACTAGACCCAAGCTTACATTATGAAGATCAACAAGAGATCTACGGTGAAGTCATGAAGTGGCAGACACCTATTAAAGAGACTTACGGCAAAGTTGTCGTAGCGCTTGAAGGTATCGACCAACTGCTAGAAGTGACTAAGTTATCAGTTGAAGACAAATCACAAGTATTGCTACTTGCTGATAAAGCTCAAGATGCGGTTAAGTTACTTAAGAAAGATGGTTCTTGGGGTGCACATGGTGCGCGTTATAGCCAAAAACGCATCGATGCTGCATTAACTTACGTTACGCAAGCTCAAGCAATTATTAACAAAAATAGTCTGTAAACCAATAATGGCTTCTCGCTGATGCGGGAGGTCATTTGACGATAACTCGGCATCGATGTGGTGCCGAGATATTTAGAGAGAATGTAATGAAAAAACTACTTAGCATTATCCTGATTTCAGTGTCGTTGTTAGTCGTAATCAACACCCCAGTACTTGCTGGCGGCGGCGGAGATTTAACTCTTGCTCCAGTGTATGACGTTCAGCTTAACCCGATTTCAATGCGTGAAGCTGAGTCGTTAGTAGGCAAAGAGGGTGTTTATTTTTTTGATGTGAACACGATGGAACTTTGGGCTGAAGGATATATCCCTGGCGCCGTGTATTTCAACGTTAAGAATTGGAAAGAGTTACTTCCAAAAAATAAGGACGCCGTAATGGTTTTCTACTGTGCAAACACCTTATGTACTTCAAGCGCAATGGCAGCTCGAGAAACCGTAAAAATCGGTTACACCGGAGTAAGACATATGAGTGATGGCATCTATGGATGGCGCCTATCAGGTAGACCAACAGAGAAACCGTAACCTTTTATTTTAGATAATAACTATTGGTAAATTTCTGATAGTTAACAACTTAACAATGTGAGATTTCATTATGAAAAAATTTAACAAAAGTGCCCTAACCATTGCGACCTGTATCTCATTGGTTTTTTCAGCAAGCAGTATGGCTGGTAACGGTTTAAATAATGATGTGGAAAAACAGTCTTATAGCATGGGCGCTTCAGTGGGGAATTACTTATCAAGTCAAATTTATAGTCAAACTGAATTGGGCGCAAAAATTGACGTTCAAGATGTTATTGATGGTGTGATTGATGCGTTAAAAAATCAGCAAAAAATGACTGATGAAGAAGTCTTAACCTACTTGAATGAGCGCAGTGAGTTGCTGAATTTACTGAATACGCAAAAATTAGAAAAAATGGCCGCAGCAAGCCGTGAAGCCAGTGAAGAATATCTAGCGCAAAACAAAAGTAAATCAGGTGTTACCGTCACTGAGTCTGGCTTGCAGTATGAAGTATTAACACTAGGAGAAGGCGTAAAGCCTGCCGCTGAAGATGTGGTGACAGTGAAGTACAAAGGCTCACTCATTGACGGCACCGTATTTGAAGAAACAACCGATCCAGTTCGCTTTGCTTTGCTAACCGCCATTGACGGTTGGGAAGAAGGTTTACGCCTTATGCCTGCAGGGTCAACTTACCGATTCACTATTCCATCAGAGCTTGCATACGGTGTTGATGGCGCTGGTAATATTCCTGGTGAAACAGCTTTGGTGTTTGAAGTCGAGCTCATTAAATCAGAAAAACCTAGTGATAACGCCAAAGGAATGGGCCTAAGTGGCATGGGTATGGACGGCATGATGAACCATACGATGACTGATCAGTAACAGCTTAACGAAACAACTTTTAGCATTTTAAAGAAGAGACACTTATGAATATTCTGGCCTTGGGTATCGCAATATGTCTGAGTATATTTATCGGACTCTTCTGGCTTCACCACAATGCATATAACCGTAATTTGAGCAGTACTGTGGTGAAAACTAATAACACCGTGACTAAAGATGTTAGCAAGACAGTAAATATTGAATCTGATGAATTCAATGGTCTTGCAAGCGCTAGTTATCCTGTTGGGATGTCAGTCATCGTGTTGATCTTTTCAATATCTATTTATGCCAGTGGAGGACACTTTCAAGGTTGGGACCAGGGTAAAGTTGATAGCAATGTGGATTATCTTGTCGCTGCCGACATCACTAAAGGGCGGATGCAAGTAGAGCAACAACCACAAGATGAAATGGCGCTAATGGCGTTAGCACAGTCGTATGCAGAAGGCGGTTTATATGCTGACTCCGTTGACACACTAACCCAGCTTATTTCACTCGTTGGCAACGACGCTGAGCTTTTAGGGATGAAAGCAACATCAATGTATTACCGTGATGCTCGAACATTTGGATCAGAAACAAAGCAAGTGATTGATACTGCTTTGTCTATCCAAAGTGATGAGCTTCATACCCGGATGCTACTTGCAACAGATGCTTATCTAAAGGGTGAGTTTGCAATAGCTATCGGACATTGGCGGGCTTTACTGACAAACCAATCTCAACCTTTTAATCGACAATCAATTACTAATGCAATTATAAAAGCCGAATTTCAATTGGATGAAATAAATCGTTAATTTCGTCATTTGAATTTACAGCTGAACCAATGAATACCAGTCAGCTAATGCTGATATCGGGAGGATGTTGTGAGTGAAAATATAGAGAGACGGAGGTTTCTAAAAGGCATTGGAGCTGCTTCTTTAATTATGGGCCCTATGGGGTGTACCTCAGTTAAAGAAGACAGTAATAATGCCAATAAACCTCATTATGTCATGGTGTTTGATCAAAACAAATGTACTGGCTGTGGCGAGTGTAAGCAGGCTTGTAATGCTGCAAATAACTTACCTGAAGGCGTGTCTAAATGTTTGATGGAACATCAATCGGGCGGCGTAGAAGGTCAAGCTTGCCCACATTGCGGTAAAGAAGAGTGTAACTGTGAACGTAAGTTCGTTCGAGTTTCATGTCAGCAATGTAAAAATGCACCGTGTGTCACTGTATGCCCAACAGGGGCTGCACATAAAGATCCTGAAACTGGGATTGTGACCATGGACGACAGTAAATGTGCCGGTTGTAAATACTGTATTGGTGCCTGTCCTTATAACGCGCGTTTCATAAATGAAAATACTGATGTCGCTGACAACTGTGATTTTTGTTTAACCAGCAAATTAGCAAAAGGCGAGTTACCTGCATGTGTGCAGCAATGTAAATATGACGCATTAGTTTTTGGTGATAGTAACGATCCAAACTCATATGTGAATAAATTATTGGCTGTCAAAGACTCAGTTCGTATGAAACCTCAGTTTGGTACTGAACCGAGCTTACGTTACATACCAGTCGTTAAATTGGGGGTATAAGATGGACGGTTCAATGGAATTCACCATGGGGCTATCTGAAGGGGTAGCGTGGCCATGGCCTATCGCGGTGTACCTGTTTTTAGCAGGAATTTCAGGTGGTGCGTTAGTGGTTGCGTTAGCTATTCGGTTTTTTAAAGGCCAAACAGCTAACACGCCGTTATACAAAGCTGCCGCACTAATTTCGTTCGTTACGATTAGCTTAGGTATGTTGTGTTTGGTTTTAGACTTAACTAATCCTCTGTTTTTCTGGCGTATTTTGGTGTTCTACAACTTCACGTCTGTGATGTCTCTTGGGGTTATCGCACTCTGTGCTTATATCCCATTAACTGCCGTGTTGTGTTTATATGCCTTTGAAGATGAAATTAAAGCGATTCCAGCGTTAAGCATATTATTACCAGTGATCAAATTGCTGAAACCAATTCGTCGTCCACTAGAGATACTAACCTTGATTCTAGCGGTGTCGGTTTGTGCTTACACAGGTTTCTTAATTTCAGCACTAATTCGTTTTCCATTGATTAATACAGCAGTTTTACCTGCTTTATTTATCGCATCGGGTGTATCTGCAGGCGCTGCAGCATCAAAAATGGTGTCGGTGTTAGTGTTTAAAGAAGATATACACAGTAGTGAACTAAAGCTATTACATGGTGCTGAATGGCCGATTATGATTGCTGAAATTCTATTTATTGTGATGATTGCTATGTCACTTGCCACAGGTAATGAAGGTGCACAATCTGCCTTTGCTGCGTTCACAAGTGGTGTTTGGGCTAATTTGTTTTGGGTTGGAGTTGTCGGTGTTGGTTTCTTAGGGCCAATCTTAGTTAACTTTTTCACAGGAAAAACATTTAGCCATTCTGCAAAAGCGTTTTATTTATCGGGTGTATGTGTCATTAGCGGCATGATGTGCCTGCGTTTGTTTATCCTTTATGCGGGACAAACTTACGCTATTTAACGAGTTTTAGAGCTGCCTTTCGCTTGTTGACTTCCCTTTGTCTTGAAGGGTGGCTCTTTTTAAAATAATCAATTCAGTTAGGTTTGGATTATATGAAAAAAATTGCTTTTATATTGCTATTAATACCGATGTTATTTGCTTGTAGCCCGCAAAATGAAGAACTCGCAATACACGACTCTCAAGCGATTCATGATCATGACCGTTGTCATATGTGCGGCATGATGATCAAGAAATATCCAGGGCCTAAAGGTGAACTATTTTTAAAAAATAGTGATGCAATTCCAAAGTTTTGTTCAACCAGAGATATGTTTAATTTTGTTTTACAGCCAGAAAATCAACGTCAAGTCAGCCAAGTTTTTGTTCATGATATGGCAAAAACATCATGGGAAATGCCGGAAGACGATAGTTTTATTGATGGCACAAAGGCTTGGTATGTATATGGCTCTAGCCGTAAAGGGGTTATGGGACCATCCGTTGGCTCGTTTAGTAGCGTAGACGCCGCGCAACATTTTGCCAAAGAGTTTGGTGGTGCAGTATTGGCTTATGATGAAGTTACTCTCGAAATTTTAGGTGAAAGTGTGTCGCACACTGAAGTTATGTCACACAGTAAAGACATGGGTCATTAATTTTGAACATTATTTTTTGAGTAGAGTGTTATGACAATGAGTTTCTCGGGTTTACGACATTTGTCTTTTTGGGTACTCACTCTCTTTAGTATAGTTTTCTCCTGCCATGGGGAAGAGATACAAGTTACAGATCCCCTTAAACTGCAACAGCAAATTTACCAAGCAAAAGCCTATGACACCTTATTGCTGGGTCCTGAGGTTTTTAAAGGCCAATTTATCATTGATAAGCCTTTGACCATTGTTGGCCAATTGGGCGCTGAAATTGATGCTTTAGGCAGTGGCAGTGCATTGACTATCATCAGTTCAAATGTGGTGGTAAAAGCACTCAAAATTATCAATTGGGGCTCGGATCAATATGAACTTGATGCCGCGATATTGATAAACGATGGCCTGAGTCATGTATTAATTGAGAATAACGAATTATTTGGCCCAAGTTTCGGGGTTCGGGCAGATAATGGCGATGCTTTATCGATCATCAATAATGTGATTACCGGCAGTAGCCAAGGGCACATATTAGATCGTGGTGATGGCATTCACTTGAAACGAGTTGATCATGTCATCATCCAATCCAATCGTATCCAGCATGTGCGGGACGGCATCTACCTTGAATCTGGTAAACATAGTGTGGTGAGTGATAATCATTTTACTGATCAGCAATATGGTCTGCATTACATGTATACCGCACACGATGAAGCTTTTAAAAATCATGCTGAAGATGTGGATGGTGGTTTTGCATTAATGAATTCAAAGCACATTAAATTGCACCACAACAGTGTTGAATCAGCTCAAAAATTTGGCGTGTTATTAAACATGACTAACCACTCAGAAATTTCTGCAAATCAGGTTAATAATATTATTAATGCCAATGCGAAAATGGCCGGTGATGAAGGTCGTGGCATGTTTATTTACGGCGCCCGTGATAACGCTGTTTTTGATAATAATTTCTCCAATAGTGAGATTGGCATTTACATGGCAATGGGTGGTGAAGGTAATAAAATTTACCGAAATCAATTTGTGAATAACCAAGCGCAAGTTAAGTATGTTGGCGACACTCTTGTCGAGTGGAGTCATGATCAGCAAGGGAACTATTGGAGCGGCTTCTTAGGATGGGATGTTAGTGGTAATGGCATTAGCGAGCAGCCGTACCAGCCTAGCGATCAATTAGATCGTTTGTATTGGCTTTATCCTGAAGCGCAATTTTTATTAAAAAGCCCTGTGGCGCAATTACTTCGCTGGACGCAGCAACAATTCAAGGTTATTCCAGACTCTGGAGTGATCGATAGTTTCCCGATGATGAGTCCAGTAACCGTGTCAGGTTCTGGTTTTAGTTCTGGTTTTAGTTCTGGATTATAAAGGTAGAGTGTTAAATGCATGAATCAACCGCAATATCAGTTAATAACTTAGTGAAAAAATACGACGACTTTGTTGCTGTGGATGGTATTTCTCTATCAGTTAAAGCTGGAGAAACATTGGCTTTACTCGGACATAACGGTGCTGGTAAATCGAGTTTGATTAAAATGCTGCTGGGTATTGTCCCTGCCACATCGGGTGAAATTTCGATGATGGGTAATGTGATTATGCAGGAGAAGCAGCGTCGCCAACTCAATTTGGGCTATTTACCAGAAAATATCTCTCTTTATGAAAAATTGACCGGAAAAGAAGTGCTAGAGTATTTTGCCTCTTTAAAAGGCATCGCTAAAAATAAGGTCATTAAAGTACTTGAAGAGTTCGGTTTAGCTGAGGCGCAAAATAAGCCTGTGCGAACCTATTCAAAAGGGATGAAGCAGCGTTTAGGCTTTGCACAGGCCATTTTATCCTCCCCCGATATCTTACTGCTTGATGAGCCCACTGTCGGTCTTGATCCTCAAGCTTCGTTATTCATGTATCAGAAAATTGCACAGCTTAAACAGCAAGGCTGCGCCATTATTGTTTGTACCCATGAGCTCGCAGTGGTTGAAGATAATATTGATCGCGCATTTATTATGGCTAACGGTAAAGAATTGGCGAGTGGCCGCTTAGATGAGTTACGCAAAACCACGGATTTAAAAGTGCATTTTACAGGCGATGAAGTGGAAAGGGCCATTGTTCAAGATGAGTTTTTATCAATATTGGCCACCAATAATCAATTATGGGTTCATCAAGTTGATAAGCCGCGGATTATCAAATATCTCACTGCCCATAGCGGAACTTATAATTTCTCAATTGAAGAACCTAACTTAAGCGATATATATCATCACTTAATGACAGTTCATCAACACAAAGCGGCATAAGGGATAATGATGACTGCTGTGTTAACTATTGCGCTCAAAGAAATTAAAGACAACTTTCGTAATCGATGGTTTTTGTTCATTGGCATAATGCTCACTTGTTTATCGCTGCTTATTACCTTTGCTGGCTCTGCCGTTTCAGGTGAATTGAGGGTGGCTGATTTACCATTGTTAATGGCAAGTTTAAGTTCAATGTGCGTGTATATTCTGCCATTAATAGCCATATTGCTGAGCTATGATAGTTTTATCGGTGAGGAAGAATCTGGCACCTTATTATTACTTTTATCCTATCCCGTTACTCGTTTGCAAATCATATTGGGTAAATTGCTGGGTCATCTTTGGGTGCTTAGTTGCACCATTAGCTTGGCATTTTTATTGACAGCTTTTTTAGTGTTGTTATCAACTTCATTCCCGTTAATTTCTGTTGCCGTGGCCTTTACACATTTAATCCTGAGTAGCATATTACTGACGCTTTGTTTTGTATTATTAGGGTATATCGTAAGTTTGCTGGTGGTTGAAAAAGCCAAAGCAATCGCAGTGTTATTATTTATGTGGGTGTTGATTGTCTTGGTATACGATTTGGTACTACTCGCCTTGATGGTGGCTGATTTACAGGGTATTTCAAATAGCGTTTTTCAGGTGTTAATCATAATCAATCCAAGTGATTTATTTCGGGCAATCATATCAGGAGTGGTCAATGAACAAGTAAGCAGTTCAAAAATGTTCAGCATTACACAATTACCAACGGCTATCTTATATAGCGGGCTACTGCTTTGGCTCGCGGTATTACTGCTAATGAGCCAGCAAATATTTAGCCGTAAACGCCTGTAGATTACATTATGCCTTTTAAGTTGGATTAATTAGTGAGTGAAATATAAGTTGTTGTAATAGTGTGCCTTTTAAATTTTGATACTGAGTTTTTTGTCACATTAATACATGATTAGTAACGCTATAATTCTCGTGATGGGAATTTTCACGTTTAAATTATTCTAGGTGCTCACAGTGTTAAAAATTACTAATTATTTATCACTCGATACTTCAGCTAAACAACTGATCAATCATCTTAATAATGAGAAAATTCCGCTCACCTTTTCTGAAAATGCCGTCCTGACTAAACTGCTCGATTCTGATTCTGATTGTGAAATTTACACCAAAGAAGAACTACTCGAAGCAGGTTGGCCTGAACGTGTCGTTGCGCCTACGTCTTTAACGCAATGCATCAGCACCTTAAGACGTAAGCTAGAACCTTTCCAAGAAATCCATTTAAAAGCGGTAGCAAGGCGCGGCTATCAACTTCATATCAGTAAAGAAAGTCATGTGAAAGTCGTGTCATTAAATGATCGAGATACGATTAGAGCGGCATTTTTTGATGTGAGCTTACTCGTTAAAATGGCAGGTGCATTGGTTTTTTGTGGGATCGTTTTAGCGGTTTGGTACAGCAGTGAATATCACCAAATGCTTAAAGTTACCTCTGAATGGCAAAGCGACAAAGAGATTGAGCTCGATATCGGCGGTATTCATGAAAGTGCCAAAGTTTTTTATAAAAATGACACTGACCAATTGCATGAATCAAAATGGCAACGACATATCGCTCCAGAAACCAACTTACTCAGAGGCTTAAAAGGTTTTACTAGTTTTGCTTTAACGACGGGTCATTCATATTCGTTTGCAACTTGCCCTGGATACTCTCTTGATGACTGTGAAGGCAAAGGGATCATCAACATTACCACTTTAACGCCTGAACCCGCAGGTCTTAATATGGAAAAATTCATCCCGCTCACTCAAAAAATGGAAGACCGTATTCGCTATAATCGGGTACTAATCCCTGAAGGGGATGTGGGTGATATTGTTGAACACCATTATCATGCTGATGTGTACTTTCCTATTGCGGGTGAAAAGCTCATTCGAGGAGATTTTAGTATTTCGCTCGTGTATGAAAGTAAAGATTCGGGTCAGATATACACTACCGCCTGTATTACAGACGAAGACTGTATCACAACGCCGATTAAGCTTAAAACGCGTGGTACCTTTAATCAGTATAAACAATCGATTGGCGATGTTGATGTGGACGTGTTTTATACCAAAATTAATCAAAAAGAATTCATTAAACCTGAGCATGTGACTCCTTCAGCGATGCGTTTTTACCGCGAAGTAAAACGTATGGATATCCAAGAGGAAGAGTTGGTGTTTTTTAGGGTTCACACCACAGAAAATACCGCTGTTTGGATAATGCCGTTTATGGGAGATTTAGTGGCCTGGAGCCGTTACGAGAAAGTGCAGTTTTAAAGCGATACGTTCTCTTATAAATATTAAAAAGCCGACAATGAAGTCGGCTTTTTTGTACTGTTTTTTTCAGGAAATAGTTGTGCTATTACTTGATAAAAGCGAAAGCATCGCCGTACAAGTTTGCTTCGTCAACGCCCATTTCTCGGAATACTTCACGTGCAGCGCCAACCATATCAAAGCGTCCAGCAATATAAATATCGTAGCCAATTAAGCTGACATAATCTTGCTTAATTTGCTCAAGTAGATTGGCTTGTTTGCCATTCCAATCTGCAGGGGCATCTTCAACAACAGGGATGAACTCAAGCCATTCATTGTTTGCATGCCATTGGCGGGCGATATCTTGATAGTACATCGCTTGCTCGTTACGACAACCCCAGTAAAACTGAGTTTTGACTGTCTGACCGCTAGCAATTTGCTGCTCAATAATACTTTTAATGTAAGAAAAGCCTGTGCCGCCAGCAACCATTATACGTGGACGTTGGCTTGCTTCACGTAAAAAGGCAGTACCAGCAGGTGCTTCAATATCAATAAACTCATCAGTTTTTAAACGTTCAACCACTTGCATCGGGTAGCTTTCTGAAACAGCTGCGCCAATGTGGAGTTCGATTAAATCAGCGTTAGGTGCAGATGCGATCGAGAAAGGACGTTTGTCTTTTTCTCCCATAACGATTGATAAGTATTGCCCAGCTTGGAAGTCAAAAGAGACTTCCGGTTTAAGTAAAACCTGGAAAACAGCGTCATTAAACGGGGTTACTTTTTCAACTTTACAGCGAATGGTGTTCATCTAACATCCTTTTAGCCCTTTCTATGAAGGGTTATGTTTTGTATATATGTAGGGTCTAGGTTGTGCTAATGTGATATAGATCACCATTATAGCGTTGGAGCATCATCAATACCTAATTCTTCCCAAATATGATCAATCTTTTCTTTCACTTTAGGATCCATGACGATGGGCGTTCCCCATTCGCGGTCAGTTTCACCAGGCCACTTATTAGTAGCATCTAAGCCCATTTTTGATCCTAGTCCCGCAATCGGTGATGCAAAATCTAGGTAATCAATCGGTGTGTTATCGACTAAAACCGTGTCTCTGGTAGGATCCATTCGAGTGGTAATCGCCCAAATCACATCTTGCCAATCGCGGCAATTGACGTCTTCATCGACGATGATGATAAATTTGGTATACATGAACTGGCGTAAGAAAGACCATGCCCCCATCATTACCCTTTTTGCATGTCCTGCATATTGTTTACGGATTGAAATTACAGCCATGCGGTATGAGCAACCTTCAGGCGGTAAATAAAAATCGATAATTTCAGGATATTGCTTACGTAATATAGGCACAAAGACTTCGTTTAACGCCACGCCTAACATAGCTGGTTCGTCAGGTGGACGACCGGTGTAGGTGCTGTGATAAATCGCATCTTTGCGCTGCGTCATATGCGTTACGGTGAAAACAGGGAATTTATCTGTCTCGTTATAGTAACCAGTATGGTCACCATAAGGGCCTTCCTCTGCCATTTCTTCAGGGTCTATATACCCTTCTAAAATGATTTCACTGGTAGCAGGGACTTCTAAATCACAACTGAGTGCTTTACATACTTCTGTACGTTCACCGCGGAGTAAACCTGCAAAAGCATATTCACTCATCGAATCTGGAACTGGCGTAACCGCACCTAAAATCGTGACCGGATCGGCTCCGAGAGCCACAACCACAGGGTAACGTTCACCAGGGTGTTTTTCTTTGAAGTCTTTAAAGTCTAATGCGCCGCCACGGTGATCAAGCCAGCGCATAATCAGTTTGTTTTTACCTAATAACTGCTGGCGATAAATGCCTAAGTTTTGTCTTTTTTGGCGGGGGCCTTTGGTGATGGTTAATCCCCAAGTGACTAAAGGTGCGACATCGCCAGGCCAGCAGTGTTGTACAGGGAGCTTAGTTAAATCGACTTCATCACCGCTAAAGACCACTTCCTGACAAGGCGGGTTACGCACTGTTTTTGGTGGCATATTTAACGCTTGCTTAAATTTAGGGATTTTTGCAATAGCATCTTTGAAGCCACTTGGCGGCTCAGGCTCTTTTAAGAAGGCCAGCAGTTCACCAACTTCACGTAAAGCAAGTGGGTCGTCTTTACCTAAGGCCATAGCAACACGTTTTGGCGTGCCAAATAAGTTAACTAAAACAGGCATGTCGTTATTTTTCGGATTTTCAAATAATAACGCGGGGCCACCAGAACGTAGAACACGATCGGCAATTTCAGTCATTTCCAGATTGGGATCAACAGCGTAACTAATTCGTTTTAACTCACCGTTAGCTTCGAGGTGATCAATGAAGCTGCGCAAATCCTTAAAACTCATGGCTAATTCACTCGTCTTTAAAAGCTATATGGGACGCACTATATCATTTTTATAAAAGTGGGTTAAGCGATGTTTATTGGCTAACTGTTGATTTTCAGTAACCTTATTCGAGTTGTGGAGAAAGGGTTTTCAGTCGATTCCCTGTCTATTTTCAGTCAGGTTAAGGTTTAATTATCGATATGGCCGCGTATCTATTATCATTTGTATAAAAGTGGGTTAAGCGCTGATTTGAGTTAAACTCAATATATAAGCCATATTAATATTCGCTCTTAGGTAAAAGTGATTAGCCGCTTTGCGATGATATCGGTATTCCATTTAATAAGGAGTGGTCAGATGAAATTGATTACTACAGGATGCAAGCATTCTCCGCAAAATCCCAGGTTACTCTTATTTCTCGGGACTTTTTGCGGGATTTTGATGACAACGTCAGTCGCTTTTTATTCACCTATTGCAAAGGCTGTGATTGATAAGCCACAACTCAGGTATCTGACTTCGGACAGTGATCGTTACAATGACCGATACAATAGTCGATACAATCGCCACTCAGGATCGTCAGTTCGTTGGGGGGTAGGTTATAACAACTATTGGGGGCCTAGTGTCGGTGTCGGCTTTAGTAGTGGCTGGCGTAACCCTTATTACAATCGATGGGGATATGGCTTTAATCGTGGTTGGAGAGCGCCTTATCGTTATGATTACTATGATCGCCATTACCGTAGAAACTACGTTCAACCCACTCAACAAGTAGAAGTGGTTTCTCCGCCTAAGCGAACTACAACCAGTATTCAATATGCTTCAGGGTTAACTCAGCTACCTGAAAATGCTCGCGTTGTGCAGAGAGATGGGCAAACCATTTATCAATGGGAAGGACAAGAGTATGTCTTTGATTGGTCTACTCAACGTTATATGACTTTACCTAATGCTGAGAATTAGCTGTTACTCATCGCCAAAATAAAGAAGCCCTAATAAATCCATTTTATTAGGGCTTCGTTTGCATTGTCTATCGACATACCTATACAGATATTATTATTTTCTTCTGTTACAGGTTCTTAATAAGGCTACTGCAAAAACTGGGGGGAGAGCGCAGTAACTTATTATTTTTCAGTTAATTAAAAGGTCTCAGCATTTCGAGTTAGATAAGCTTAATTGCAAAGACGCTTGCTATATAGCTTAGGTTATTAGGCGCTGGGGAACGATAATTAACCTCTAATTTGCGGACTTATAATTTTGATTAATTTCTCGTGATATCACTCCTTTTTATTCATATAAATTTACGTCCACTTAGCATTTTTTATTGAGCATCCCGTAGCTTCATTGGCTACTGTTTTTTTTCTCTTTTTCAACTTCAATTCAGTGACCATGTAAACATGGGGGAGAGTACTGTCACCATATTGATGTTGAAGATAGATTTCCTTGCTCCAATGCTTTGGGTTATTACATAAGCCCATATGACATCCTTTCAATAGGGCTTTTTTACTCATGCCTTTCAGCATGTCTGCAACGTATTATTATTTTTATTCCCTGTCGCATTTTCTTTGGTGTTATTTGCTAGCCCTTGGGGTGACTGCAAATAACCTTCATGAATAAAATTGACAAACTTGATGATGCTTGGTCTCTTTAATGCTATTCGCATCGAGTGACACTCATTAACTTCCGATGGGGGCGGGTGTTAATCCCATCAAGTTTGCCTGAACTGTTTCATGGTTTATTTGTTCATATTCAATGCTCATGAGTTACGACTTATGGGTTTGCGCTTATAGATAGTAACTGCTGATTTAATTGAGCTATTTTGAGCTGTAAATGAGTTATTTCAGAGACTAAAACGCTTTTTTGTTTCTCTTTTATCGATTTATTCGATGAGAAATTAACATTACTTATGTTTGCTGTGTCTTTTTTCTTTACCCACTGATAAACGGTTTTAGCTGATATATAGTATTGTTTTGCTACGTCAGAGATTAGGCGATTATTCTGTTTTACTTCAGCCACAACTTGTTGTTGAAAATCTGCTGAATAAATTTTTGTTTGTGCTGACATGGTGGCTCCTTATAAGTACTAGTGTTTACCGGTGTTTCGAAGGAAAGTAGACTATTCGACTTCCCACAAGCTACAACCTAAATGCTTATAAAAGTGACATTCATTGTGATAGAGGTTGAAAAAAGTAACTAATAATTTCATCATTTTCTCCTGGTGCAATTCTCATTTATAAGACTTTTTAGTCACCAATTTGGTCAAATTAAGAACTACCTCTTTAGTGATATATTATTTAATGGAATAGTTGTGCCAATTTTGAAATAAATATTTTATTGTTATTTAACAGTACCTTAATGTTTTAACGTATTAGCTCTAAAAATTTATCATGTTCTATATTGGTGCGTTGGTACAACTTTGGTGCGTTATTTATAAAATTGGTAAATAAAAATAACCGCTGTAAACAGGTGATTTTGAAACGAAAAAAAACGGTGTGAATACACCGTTTTCTGAAGGATATTTAAATCTTGGTAGCTACATCAGGAATATGGTCGCCAAGCCTAAAAAGGCAAATAGACCGATAACATCAGTGACAGTGGCTAACACCATACCGCCAGCAAGCGCAGGGTCGATATTGAGCTTTTTCAGCATCAAAGGAATACTGGCTCCAGCAAAACCTGCCACGGTCATATTAATCAGCATTGCACCGCCAATTAAGCCGCCAAGTGCCATATCATCTTTCCATAACCAAACTGCGAGAAACACTAACAATGACCACATTATCCCGTTAAGGAAGCCAATGGCCAGCTCTTTACCTATCAACCAACGGGAATTACTTTGGCCAATATGACCGAGCGCGATACCACGTATCACCAATGCCAGAGTTTGGTTACCTGCCACGCCACCCATACTCGGTACAATGGTCATAAGAATCGCAATGGTAGCAAATTGCTCTAGGGTGCCTTCGAACAGATTACTCACTGATGCTGCAAGGAGTGCTGCAAATAAGTTAATCGTGAGCCATAGAGAGCGTCTGAAAGTACTTTTTAGTACTGGACCAAAGGTATCCTCATCGTCATCCATACCTGCCATTCCCATCATAGAATGTTCGGCGTCTTCACGAATAACATCGACCACATCATCAATGGTAATACGACCTAATAATTTTTGTTCTTGATCTACTACAGGAGCGGAGATCCAATCATGTCGTTCAAATAATTGCGCGACTTCATTATCTGGCATATCTACCGGAATACTTTCTAATTCAGGATCCATGATACTGCGGATCGTAGAGTTAGGATTACAAGTCAGTAAATCTGCTAGGCGAACACCGCCCAATACGTGATCGTTTCGATCAACGACATAAAGTGTATCTGTGGTATCAGGTAAGTTTCCTCGCTGGCGCAGATAGCGTAAAACCACATCAATATTGACGTCGGGTCTTAAGGTGACGGTATCTGTGTTCATGATACTGCCAGCAGTATCATCAGGGTAGGCCAGGGCTTGTTCGACACGGTGACGATCTTGGCTACTCATCGATTGCAGTACTTTTTTGTAAACTGCATCAGGTAAGCTTCTTAAAATATAAGCTAAGTCATCGGTGTCCATTCCTGAGGTTGCTTGGGCTACTTTTTCAGGTGTCATACCGCTGATAAGTGAATCTTTTAACTCTTCCCCCAATTCTTCCAGGATTTCACCTGCTTGTTCATGATCGATTAGCTGCCATAAAACTTGACGTGTTTTTGGGGGGGACGATTCAAGAATCAGTGCTACATCAGAAGCCGCCATATCATGAAGCATATTTCTGACATGGACGAACATACCGCTGCCTAATGCTTGGGTCAGCTTATTAAGACGCTGTTCGGTAAGCTCGCTGTCGATGACTTCGATACCCATTGGCCACTCCTAAAAAAGACGATGGTTAATGTTAACTTAACTCTGTGGAAAGGATGAAGAAGTTTCTAATGCTTGAGAATTTGATGTGTAAATAATGTACGTTTATAGGATGTTGTTGACTGCTGAACTTGAGTATAGCTAACAAATGCAGATAAATATTAGGATTAAAGCTTAAGTGGTTGTGCTAACAATAAGAATGGGGAGTACGAATTAATTTTCTTCGTCAAACTTGTCATTAATCAGTTTGCAGACCGCCTCAAGTGCCTTTTCAGCATCCACACCCTCAGATTGAACTGTAATCACTTTGCCAATGCCACTTTCTAGCATCAATAAACCTAAAACACTGGCTGCACTGGCGTGCTTTTCGCCTTGGATTAGGGTGATGTTTGCTTCAAATTCAGTGGCTAGAATGGCCAACTTAGTTGCCGCTCTGGCGTGTAAGCCAAGCTTATTGCTGATGGTGATTTGTTTTGAAAGCGAGATCGATGGCTTTGAAGATGAGCTCTCTGTCCCAGGTCCAGTGCCCGTTTGAGTATTTTTCTTGGTACTATTATTTAGCATCTAATTCTCTATGGCGAGCGCTCACTTGATGTTTAGAATTGCCAAACCGTTTTGCTAATTGATCAGCGATATAAACTGAGCGGTGTTGCCCGCCGGTACAGCCGATTGCAATGGTTAGATAGCTGCGATTATTACGTTCTAAATGCGGCATCCAGGTTTCAAATAAGTTCTCTATTTGCCAGATAAACTTATTTACCAGGGTTTGCCTGCCTAGAAATTCTTGTACCGGTTCATCAAGACCTGTTAGCGGTCTTAAATCTGTTTCCCAATGTGGGTTAGGTAAAAAGCGCACATCAAACATAAAGTCTGCTTCAGTTGGCATACCATGTTTGAATCCGAACGATTCAAAATGTATCACTAATTCTTTATCAACACTGCCTAATAAAATCTGTCTAACATGATCACTTAAGTCATAAATATTCGTTTGCGAGGTGTCGATATAGTGATCGACTAATTTAGCAATTGGCTCAAGTAATCGACCTTCAAGCTTAATGGCTTCTTGCAAAGAAATTTGATTTTTCGAGAGTGGGTGTAATCTGCGAGTTTCACTATAACGTTTAAGTAAAACTTGATCGTTAGCATTTAAAAAGAAACTGGTTATCGTTGTATCATCGGATAGCAGTGCTATTTGCTCTTGCAGTACTTTTCCTTGCTCTTCGATATTACGAACATCGACGCTGATAGCGACTAGCTCATTACTATCTTTGAGCTGTTCAAGTAGACTACCTATTAACGGTAGTGGCAGGTTATCAACACAATAATAACCTAGGTCTTCAAGCACTCTCAGTGCAACTGATTTCCCCGAACCTGAACGTCCCGATACAATGACAAGTTTCATGCAGTAATAACCTGATAAAGTTCTGTAGCGTCATGACTCTTTCGAAGTCGTTTAAGTATCAATTTATCACTGAGTTTCTCGGCCATGGTAGATAAAGTGCTTAAATGTTGCTGGCACTGATCTGCGGGCACAAGAAGCGCAAATAAAATATCAACGGGTTGCTTGTCAATGGCATCAAAGGCAATGGCTTCTTCGCATTTAATTAAGATAGCAATGGGCTCATCGATATCATCTAATCGACCGTGAGGAATTGCTATGCCATTTCCTATTCCTGTACTGCCCATTTTTTCACGCGCTATTAGACTTTCAAAAATAGCCTGTGAAGATAGGGTCGGGTACTGGGCAGCCATTAAATTGCTGATTAATTCCAGTACCTTTTTCTTACTGCCCGGCGTGGCGCAGGTTGTGCACGCCGGCTGCAGGATGGTGCGAAGTTCCATCGTTAGTGTTTAGTTAGCTTCTCTTTATGTTTAATTACCTGACGGTCTAACTTATCTATCAGGGCGTCTATTGCCACATACATATCAGCATTTCGCGATACAGCAAATACTTCACCGCCTTTAAGGTGCAGTTTAGCTTCGGCAATTTGTTGCAACTTTTGTACATCGAGCACAACGTGAACATTATTGATCTGTTCGAAGTGTCGTTCAAGCTTTGAAAATTTTGTTTGCACATATTCGCGTAAAGATTGGGTTATTTCGATATGGTTCCCAGTCAGGTTAATTTGCATATATCATCCTCCGATTACAATCGTTATAAACTTTTGCGTTGGTTTGACGGAGGGATGAGCATTGCTTCACGATATTTGGCGATCGTACGCCGAGCAACGTTAATCCCTTGTTCAGCCAATAGTGTCGCCATTTTACTATCACTAAGTGGCTTTTTCTGATTCTCTGCAGCAACAAGCTTTTTAATAAATGCACGAATTGCTGTAGAAGAACATTCTCCACCATCATCTGTACTGACATGGCTAGAGAAGAAATATTTTAGTTCAAAAAGTCCCCGAGGGGTGTGCATATATTTCTGGGTGGTAACTCGGGAAATTGTCGACTCATGCATTTCAACGGCTTCGGCAATATCATTAAGCACCATTGGCTTCATTGCTTCTTCCCCGAATTCAAAAAATCCTTGTTGAAATTGCACGATACAATTAGCAACTTTTAATAAGGTTTCATTGCGGCTATCAATACTTTTAATAAACCATTTTGCTTCTTGTAAGTGTCCGCGAATAAATTGACTGTCAGCTTGATTAGAAGAACCTTTCGCCATAGCGGCATATTGCTGATTAACACCAATCTTAGGCATATTATCAGGATTGAGTTCTACTACCCAACGGCCACTCTTTTTTAAAACCGTGACATCAGGAATGACGTACTCGTCTTTAACTGAGGTGATTTGTAAGCCAGGGCGTGGATTTAAGGTTTGAATAAACTCAATCGCTTCACGTAAATCATCTTCTTTAAGCTTGGTTTTACGCATTAACAATCTGAAATCACGACCTGCAATTAAATCCAAATAATCTTTGATAAGTAATTTTACATTGTCTAAACAAGGTATTTCGTCAGGATACTGACCTAGCTGAATCATTAAGCATTCGCTTAAATCTCTGGCTGCCACTCCTACCGGATCAAAATGCTGTACGCGTTTGAGAACAGCTTCAACTTCATCGAGCTCAATTTCTTCGTTGCCTAACGATAATAAAATGTCGTCGGTGCTTTGTGTTAGGTAACCGCGATCGTCAATACCTTCGATAATAGCGGTGGCAATGACTAAGTCATTTTCTGAGAATGGGGTGAGATTTTTCTGCCATTCTAAGTGTTCATATAATCCTTCACTGGTTTCACCTTGAAAAGGCATGTCATCACCAGCTGAAACTGCGCCAGAACCGGATCCCGAACCCGGTGAAGCAGAATAGACTTCATCCCAAGTGGTATCCATTGGTAATTCATCTGGCATCGATTCTTTGGTGAGTGATTCAGTGGTATCGACGGTAGAGGTATCTTTTTCAACGGTAACTTGGCTATTGTCACTAAAGTCGGTATCAGTTTGTTGGTCATTTTCTTTAACCGGCTCTTTAGCTTTTACAAACTCATCTTCGAGCTCCAATAGTGGGTTAGAATCAAGTGCTTGCTGAATTTCTTGCTGTAGCTCCAATGACGAAAGCTGCAATAAGCGAATCGCCTGTTGCAGCTGTGGGGTCATGGTTAAATGCTGACCCATTTTGAGTTGGAGTGAGGCTTTCATGTACCGCTTATCCCTAATTGAATATCATCATCGCGGCTAGATTGGTGGACTCTATATTGTGTTGCTAGAAATAGAATCTAAAAAGAAACCATGTTGGCCGCGAATGCCATACTAAAAACTGATTAGTGCTAACTATAGCTTGAATTGTTCACCTAAGTATACTGACCTAACTTGCTGATTGTCTAAGATCTCAGCAGGTGTTCCTTCAGCAATCAAATTTCCATGACTTACAATGTAAGCTCGCTCACATACATCGAGCGTTTCACGTACATTGTGGTCAGTAATTAGCACACCTAAGCCTCGACTTTTTAGTTGTTGAATTATTTTCTTGATGTCTATCACAGAGATAGGATCTACACCTGCAAAAGGCTCATCCAATAAAATAAATTTAGGATTAGCGGCTAATGCCCGAGCTATTTCAACACGGCGGCGTTCACCACCAGATAAAGCCATACCTTGGCTATCACGAATATGAGTGATGTTGAACTCTTCTAGTAAGTGTTCAAGTTGCTCAATACGTTCATCTGCAGAAAGGTTTTTACGTGTCTGTAATACCGCCATAATATTATCGTGAACGGTGAGTTTACGAAAAATGCTGGCTTCTTGCGGTAAATACCCAATGCCTTTTCGAGCACGTAAATGCATTGGATCGGCGGTCAAATCGTCATCATCAATAAGAATACGACCTTTATCACTTTTAACAAGGCCAACAACCATATAAAACGTAGTGGTTTTACCTGCACCATTAGGGCCAAGTAATCCGACTATTTGACCTGTCTTTACGGTTAGGCTGACGTCTTTTACGACTTGACGACTTTTATAACTCTTGGCGAGGTTTTCAGCTGTTAACGTTATCTGTGTCATCAGTTATTTTGCTCAGCAGTAGGGACAATTGATGGTGTCGTTGTCTCAATTTCGGTTGATTCGATGACTGATTCAGCAGTATTAGTTATGTCTGCTGTGACCTGGTTATTTTCTTCGCTTACGGTTGGCGAACCTTGTTCAACCGCTTTTTCGACATTTTCTTCGACAGCGCCATCTAGCGCTTCTATAGCATCATCTTCTAAACCGTTTGTTGATTCTGGTAAAGGCTGCGCTTCTGGTAAAGAAGGTTCAGCTTTTTCTTCGTCTATGAGTTCAGGATGGTTTTCTGGCTGAAAAATAGTGATAACCCGATCTTTACCGTCGCCTAAGCTTTCTGCAATAAGTTGTTGTTTATCAATATTATAGCTTATTAAGTTGCCCGTCACCTGGCTACCTGCTTGATCCAGTTTGGCATTACCTTTTAAGGTTAGGATACTGGTTGCTAGTTCATATTTAATCTCATTTGCACTGGCTGTACCAATACGACCGTCATCCAACTCCTGTGAGAAGGTGGCTGGATTACCAGTCGCTACCATGGTCTTTCTTGTGCCACTTTCTGTACCAAATGCACGTAATTCGTCTGCATTGATATTAATCGTGCCTTGAGTGACATTGACGGGTCCAAAAAATATCACCTGATTGTTTTTAATGTCAGCTTTTTGGCTGTTAGCAGCAACTTTTAGCTCTTGTTGCAAATCGCCTTCTTTAGCGTAGGCGCTAGAAATACTCACTAAGCTTAGCAGTGAGATGATAAAAATTTTACTTTGCTTCATATGTTCCTTCGACTTGACTTAATAACTCAAGTTCTTGAGCATTTAAATCAGCATAAAGGCCAAGGCCTTGTATATTGAAATCTTGTCCAGTGACAACAATCTGTCTATCTGAGGTCATGATCATCGTATTTAAATCGAGTGATAACATGGTCGTTGTCAAAGATTGTACTGGTTCATCGATGTTTATTGCATCAATAATAACATTATTTTCTAATACTACTTTGCCTGTTTCTTTATTTAGCTTGCCAACGTCTGCAGTTAATTGCCATTCAGCTTTACCGTCATCAGGGTAGATGAGATAAACAGGTTCAGTAAATAAGGTTACATTTGTTTGTTGAAAGTGTTCCATATGTTTAGCTGATACGCGACTTTGCACTACACCTTGTTCGTTAAATTCTGTGCTACGCAAATCATTGGCAATAAAGTCGGGTCGAACAGGGCCTGGCAATGTATTTGCTTCCTTTTCACTTCGCTTTACCTGCACTTGCCAGTAAAGAACCAGAGCGGCACCGAAAAAACCAATTATCGCGAGGGTGACTCGACTCATATACTCATTCCGTGGGCATTTTCAAACTTGTCCTGGCTCAACAACAGCAAATCGGTAAGTTCTCTTAAAGCACCATTGCCGCCATTTATCGTAGTGGTCATGTGACAATGTTGCTTAACATATGGGTGACCATCAGCGACACATACAGCCAAGCCAACTTCTTTCATCACTGGTAAATCAACAATGTCATCACCTATGTAGGCAACTTCATCAGCATTGACGTTATAGGTTTCTAACAAGGTTTTGTATGGTACCAGTTTGTCATCAACACCCTGAAAAATATGAGTGACACCTAACGCGGTCATTCGGTTTTCAACAATGGCTGATTTACGGCCTGTGATCACCGCAACGTGAATGCCACTGGTCAAGATTGAACGAACGCCGTAACCATCACGGGTATGGAATGCTTTTAACTCTTCACCAGCATTACTGAGGTAAATACGTCCATCAGAGAACACGCCGTCGACATCGCAAATAAGCAACTTGATTTTCTTGGCTTTTTGCCAGACATCATCAGTAACGGGGCCGTAAAAACCTTGATGTAATGTTTCATGTAATGACATTTATATGACTCCAGCTTTAACCATATCTAGCATGTTAAGTGCACCAACCGGGTGGTTATTTTCATCAACGACAATTAAACCATTAATGCTTTTTTCTTCCATGACCTGTAGCGCTTGCGCCGCTAATATACCTGCATTAATCGTAATGCAGTTGGTTGTCATGACATCGGCAATTGCGGTGGTTCGAAGATTAATTTCAGCATCGATGACTCGGCGTAAATCGCCATCAGTAAAAATGCCTACGAGTTTGCTATCTGCATCAATAACAGCAGTCATACCCAGACCTTTATTTGAAATTTCATAAAGAGTCTCAGTGATACAAAGATCGCTTTTTACTTGAGGTATGTCATCACCTTTGTGCATGACATCGCCGACTTTTAGTAATAGTTTTCGGCCTAGCGAACCACCAGGATGCGACAGCGCAAAATCATCTCGAGTAAACCCTTTTGCTTGCAAAAGAGCCACTGCGAGCGCATCGCCCATGACTAACGTTGCTGTAGTGCTTGATGTCGGCGCGAGTCCTAGCGGGCAAGCTTCTTCTGGCACTTCAATACATAAATGTAGTTTAGAAAGCTTAGCCATGTTTGAGTCAGGTTTACCGGTAATCGCGATTACCGGCACGCCCATGCGTTGTATCACAGGCATTAAAGTGAGTATTTCGCTTGATTCACCAGAGTTAGAAATCGCTAAAATGATATCGTTTTTAGCTAATGCCCCTAAGTCACCATGGCTTGCTTCTCCTGGGTGAACAAAGAATGCAGGTGTACCTGTGCTGGCTAATGTGGCAGATATCTTGTTGCCAATATGGCCCGATTTCCCCATACCCATGACGATGACTTTGCCTTTACATTGCAATATGAGTTCGCATGCTTGGCCAAATGCGTCTGAGTCTACGTATTGATATAGGTTATCTAATGCCGCTTTTTCAATATCAATGACCTGACGGCCCCATTGACGCAATTGTGTTTGATCTATCATATGCTTCTCTCTAGTGACCCAAACGAGCGGTGCTCTTGTTCGGGTGAGTCAACACACCTTTATGCCCCGTTATTGTGATTGAAATACGACAACTTGGTACGCAATAAAGACGATTAATAAAAGGGCTCCGTGCCATCGAGTTAGCTGCTTTTTAGCGCCACTCGATAATACGAGTACTGCTAATGCGGTGCTGGTTGCAAGTACCATATAAAAGTCACGACCACTTGCTTCGGCTGCTATTTCACCAGGAGCCATAAGTGCTGGAATGGCCAGCACAGCGAGTATATTAAAAATGTTTGAGCCGACAATGTTGCCAATAGCCAGGTCATCTTCTTTTTTTAGAACACCTGCGATACATGCTGCTAGTTCTGGCAAACTGGTTCCGACTGCAATAATGGTCAAGCCGATGACTAAATCTGACAAACCATAAATTTTTGCGATGCCTACAGCACCCGTTACCATCCAATCAGCCGCTAATGGTAACAACACCATGCCAACAATGATCCAGATAATAGCATGTAATGTGGGTACATTTTTAGGGATCTCGGCATCAGATTCGTCAGATAATGTGTCGTTTTGCTTGTTTCTCATGGCATTCCAGATGAAATAGCCCATTAAAGAGAAAAATGCGATTAATAAAATGACGCCTTCAACCCGGGTAAGCATACCGTCGTGGATCAAATAGCCAGCTAATACTGTTGCGGCTAACATGATTGGAATTTCACGTTTTAGGGTAATTGAGCTTACTGTTATCGCACCAAGCAATGCAGTTATACCTAATACCAAAGTAATATTAGCAACATTTGAGCCTAATACATTGCCAACAGCGGTATCATTCATCCCTTCCATTGATGCTGTAGCAGCAACAAACATTTCAGGTGCTGAACTTCCCATAGCGACAATGGTTAAGCCGATTAACATCGGCTGAATACCTAGGTTTCTGGCAAATGCTGCAGCGCCGTACACAAAGCGATCCGCGCTCCATACTAATACGCTTAAGCCTACGATTAGCATCATGATATTAAAAAGCATGTTGTTCCAATTTTTTGAGTAATAGAAATATCTTTGTTTAATTTTAACAAAAACATGTACTGATGAAATATTTGTTGTGGATTGTAACTCATGGTGATTGATTTGTTGTAGGTTCTTGGATGATTTTGTACAATTCAGTTCTACATATCGTTTGCCAGGAAGGCTATCATTTCTTCTATAGATACGTCTGATTCTAGTTTGTTGAAAGCCGTCCCATCACTTGTTGAAGTTCGAAATATGGGATTTAGTTGGGGCTCTCGTGTCATTTTTGATGATATTTGCCTCAACATTCCGGCTGGAAAAGTTACCGCAATTATGGGCCCAAGCGGCATCGGCAAAACCACATTACTAAAACTTATTGCAGGGCAACTGACTCCAGGTCGTGGCACAGTCTTATTTGATGGCCAAAATATCCATCAACTAAAACGTACTCAATTATTTGAACTGCGAAAACGCATGAGTATGTTGTTTCAAAGTGGAGCGCTTTTTACCGACATTAACGTATTTGATAACGTGGCGTTTGCATTACGAGAGCATTCAGGTCTTTCTGAAAGCATCATTCGAAAAATCGTATTGATGAAGTTGCAAGCCGTTGGTTTACGCGGTGCAGCAATGATGATGCCAAATGAATTGTCTGGTGGCATGCAGCGCCGTGCAGCACTGGCTCGTGCCATTGCACTAGAGCCTGAAATGATTTTGTATGACGAACCTTTCGCAGGGCAAGACCCAATATCTATGGCTATGCTGGTTAAGTTAATCGGTGAGTTATCTGAAACCCTTAAACTGACCTCCGTGGTGGTATCTCATGATGTTGATGCAGTATTAAGTATCGCAGATTATGTCTATGTTATTTCAGAGAAAAAAGTCATCGCATCAGGTACACCTGAGCAATTACGGGCATCGTCAGATCCTCAAATAGAACAGTTTATCCTCGGTGCACCTGATGGGCCGGTTCCGTTTCATTTCCCTGCTGATGACTATAAAAAGGAGATGCTAAATGGGTCTGATTAATCAAATGAGTCATCTTATTAGTAACCTTGGGCGTTTCGCTTTAGATGTGGTCTCTGGGTTAGGACGTGCAGGGTTAATGTTGTGGGGCGCGATAGTTCGCTGGCCCAACGTTAAAAAAGATTTTGGGCTAATCATTAAGCAAGTATACGTTCTTGGTGTGCGTTCTATGGTGATTATTATCGTATCGGGTTTGTTTATCGGTATGGTGCTGGCATTGCAGGGTTATACGGTTTTAGCTGATTTCGGTACGGTTGAAAGCTTAGGCCCTATGGTGGCGTTAAGTTTATTACGAGAGCTTGGTCCCGTTGTTACTGCGCTTTTGTTTGCAGGCAGAGCTGGCTCTGCTTTAACTGCTGAGATAGGGTTAATGAAATCCACAGAGCAGCTATCAAGCCTTGAAATGATGGCTGTCGATCCCTTACATCAAATTATCGCCCCCCGTTTTTGGGCAGGGGTTATAACTCTGCCCTTATTAGTCATGATGTTTTGTATTGTGGGGATTATTGGCGGCCATTTGGTCGGTGTTGAATGGAAAGGCATTGATAGTGGGTCTTTTTGGTCAATACTGCAGGCATCAGTTGAGTGGCGTCAAGATATCGTAAATTGTTTAATCAAAAGTGTACTTTTTGGCGTAGTGGTTACATGGATATCTTTGTATCGTGGTTATGAAGTGATACCAAACCCTGAAGGTATTAGCAAAGCGACAACTTCAACGGTTGTGCAGGCAAGTTTAGCGGTGTTAGCGCTGGACTTTTTACTCACCGCCATCATGTTTGGCGATTAGTTTGTTTTAGTCATTCAGTTTATAAATAACAAATCATAAGCAGTAAAATATAGGTAACAAAGGTTTTCTTAGCGTCTAAGCTATATGTAGGCTTATTCGAATTTACTTTTAGCATTCATTAATTTAAGTGGTTTAGTCGTATGTTGACACGGAAAATAGAATTACTCGTTGGATTGTTTTTGTTGTCAGGTTTAGTGGCATTTTGCCTATTGGTCTTTAATGTTGCCAACGTCAAACTTAAACCGAATCAGGCAACGTATAGCCTTCAAGCTGAATTTAACAATATCGGTGGCTTGAAAGTTCGCTCACCAGTTAAGGTTGGGGGCGTAGTGGTGGGGCGAGTATCAGATATTCGACTTGATTCTAAAAAGCTGGTGCCTGTAGTGACGTTAACCATGGATAAGCAATATGATCAATTCCCAGAAACCAGCAGTTTATCTATATTAACAGCAGGACTTTTAGGCGAACAGTTTCTAGGGTTAACGCCAGGTTTTATGGATGATGATATTGAGATGCTGGCTGACGGCGATAAAGTGCATGACACGCGTTCAGCATTAATTTTAGAAGATTTAATTGGTCAGCTACTTTACAGCATGTCGTCTAAAGATAAGTAGGAGCAAAATATGAATCAATTTATCAGTATTATTCTAGGTACTTTTTTATGGTTAAGTATGAGTTCGGTCTCCTTTGCTGAGCAGAGTGCTACAGCGATTGATATTCATGATCCATATAAACTGGTTCAACAAGTGTCGGAAAAAACCTTTGCGCGCTTTGCTCAAGATAAAGCGCTTATTGATGCAGACTTAAGTCACTTAAAAGTCATCGTGCGTGAAGAGTTAATGCCGTATGTTGATTACAAGTACGCCGCTTATAAAGTGATGGGGCAATATTTACGGGATACCACACCAGAACAGCGCGACCGCTTTGTTGATGCTTTTGAAGGGTATTTAGTCGCGACATATGCTCAAGCGTTTACTGAATATACCGGTCAGACAGTCCAGTTTTTTCCAGCATCTGATTTTAGCGATGAAAAAATGGTCGATGTCAATGTTCAGATAATTGAGGACGGACGTCCACCGATTAAAATTATGTTTAAAGCAAGGCGCTTAAAAGATGATAGCTGGAAGGCGTTTGATCTGGTTGCTGAAGGCGTCAGTTTATTAGCTTCAAAGCAATCAGAAATTTCAAACCTGATACGACAAAAAGGGGTCGATTCAGTCATAGAGATGCTCTATGAGAGAACTGGCGAAGCTATCAACGCTAAGCAGGATAAGGAAAGTGCTGCGTGATTGAATTTTTACAGCAAGGTGAGAGTTGTTACATTAAAGGGCAACTTACACAGGCTGAGGTCGTTGATTTATGGCCAAATCAACAACAGTTGTTTACTGATACAACTCAGGTGTTAGACTTGTCAGCTTTAGAGTATGTTGACAGTGCAGGCGTAGCCTTTTTACTTGAACTGATTTGTTTGGGTAATTGTGATGTCAGTAAAACTCAGCCAAGGACTTTGGCGAATCCGAGTAAACATCTAAAAAAACTCATTGAGTTATATGATTTAGAATCCTTTTTCGTAGAAAAATAGTATTGAATTTAAGGTAGCACATTTCATGGATTGCAAAGTAATTGAGCAAATTTTATCAGAAGCATTAACGTTAGATGAAGTACATGTCACTTCAGACGGCAGCCATTATAAAGTGGTTGCGATTGGCGAAATGTTTGACGCTATGAGCAAAGTTAAGCAACAACAAACTATTTATGCACCATTGAATGAGCATATTGCTAGTGGTGAATTACACGCACTTACGATTAAAACTTTTACGCCGACTCAGTGGAAGCGTGAAAAATTATTCAATATGTAATTTTGTAAGTGTAAGACTGAGTGTAGAGAATTTAGTGTGGATAAATTAACAATACAAGCCAGTAAGCCTCTTGTCGGTGATGTCACTATCTCCGGTGCTAAGAATGCTGCGTTACCTATCTTATTTGCTGGTGTTTTAGCAGAGACTGATTTTACCGTTTCGAATGTTCCAGATCTTCGAGATGTGAAAACGACCTGCAAACTACTTCGTTGTCTTGGTGCTGATGTCACTGAGCTAGGTAATAGCCAATATCGTATTTCAACAACTCATCTAAATGAGTTTTGTGCACCATACGATTTGGTAAAAACCATGCGAGCTTCAATTTTAATTTTAGGGCCGTTACTTGCTCGATATGGCACTGCTGATGTGTCGTTGCCTGGTGGCTGTGCTATTGGCGCCAGACCAGTGAACTTGCACTTGCAAGGTCTTGAGCAAATGGGCGCTACAATAGAAGTTAAAGAAGGTTACATTAAAGCCCGAGTTAATGGACGCCTGAAAGGTGCACATATCTTTATGGATATGGTCAGCGTTGGTGCTACTGAAAACCTGCTAATGGCTGCGACGTTGGCTGATGGTGAAACCATTATCGAAAACGCCGCACGTGAGCCTGAAATTAATGATTTAGCACATTGCTTAATTGCAATGGGCGCTAAAATTACTGGTGTAGGTTCAGCAACACTGCGTATTCAAGGTGTGGAAAAGCTTTCTGGCTGCGAACACCGAGTTATGCCTGACCGTATTGAAACCGGTTCTTTTCTGGTGGCCGCCGCGGTTACACGAGGCAAGGTTCGTTGTGTTAGTGCCGATCCTTCTTCACTGGAAGCGGTATTAGCGAAACTTGAAGATGCTGGCGCAGTTATCACCACTGGTGATGATTGGATTGAACTTGATATGCAAGGCAAGCGCCCTAAAGCGGTCAATATTAAAACCGCACCATATCCTGCGTTTCCTACTGATATGCAGGCACAATTTTGTGTATTAAATGCATTAGCTGAAGGCACTAGTCACGTGACCGAAACGATTTTTGAAAATCGTTTTATGCACGTACCTGAATTAAGCCGTATGGGCGCAGAAATGGAGCTTGAAGGTAATACCTGCATCATTAATGGTATTGAGCGTATGAACGGTGCCCAGGTTATGGCTACTGATTTACGTGCATCTGCGAGCTTGGTTATTGCAGGCCTAATGGCTGACGGGACCACCATTGTGGACCGCATTTACCATTTAGATCGCGGCTATGAAAATATTGAAGAGAAATTTGCAGGCTTAGGCGGAAAAGTCGTTCGAGTGAGTTAAGCTTAAATTTTTTCATTTAAAAACCGTGCATTAATGCGCGGTTTTTTCATGTTTGATGCAGTTCAAAACGCCATAAGACATCAGGTTATTAACTTACTTGATTGCCAGCTTGATCACTTAATCTATTTGGCTTAACTGCTAATGTGTATCAATGGCAACTTTCATCACTTTCAATATTTATCTTTTCTACGGCCTCGTATTCTTTGCGATTGGGTGTGTAATCGTATTTCGCAATTTCAAATATAGTCAGCTTTCGATTTCTTCCACTTTATGGGCTTTGGCGTTGTTTGGTTTTTCTCATGCCTTTCATGAATGGTCAGAACTATATGTGATTCTTTTCAGTGATGATTTACCCAGTCAATATCAATACGTGGTGCAATGGTTGAGGCTAATAAAGCTATCACTTTCATTTGCAGGTCTGATGATTTTCGCTTGGTTGTTGTTTCGTATTCTTCCCAAGCCCTATTCAGCATTAGGTCAAGTTATCACAGCTGCAATTGTCTTGGTCTATACATTGGCAATGCTATTTTTTTATCAAGGGACTTCATTACTTGCAGATACCTTTTCAGAGGCTGTAAGTTACACTCGGGTGCTTTTAGGTTTTGGTAGTGGCACCCTTGCAGGTGTTGGTATTGCGATTTATGGTTATCAATTACGCCAAGAAAATCATGAATATGGTCAATACTTCATTGCTACAGGTTTTGGGTTAATTATTTACGGTGTACTTGCTGGACTTGTGCCTACAGAGTTACATTCAAGTGTACCGGTATTTAGAACACTGGCGGCAACACTTGTGTTAGTCACCTTATATAAAGCGCTTAAAATATTTGATATTGAGAAAGAGGCGGCTACTGAGGCAAAATTAAAGCGTGCAATCGAAGCCGACAAATATAAAGCAATTGGTCATTTAGCAATGGGCGTTGCACATGAGATTAATAATCCGCTGGCATCCTCAATGTTGGCATTAGATTTACTTGAAAGAAAAATGACACCGCAACAAACTGGCATATCTGATTATATTCAACGGGCACGATTAGGAATTGATAGAGCATCAGTCATTAGTAAAGAATTGTTAACTTATGCTCGTTCTGAATTGAACCATACTCAGAAGGTGTATTTTTGTGATGTGATTGAGGGAGCTAAGCAGTTACTCAGCCATAAGCTTTCTCCTTATTCTCTGACAATTCAGTGTGATTGTGCTGTGTATATTATTGGTCAGAAAGTGAAGCTCGAAGAGTTACTTATAAACTTGCTCAATAATGCAATGGATGCAAGTGGTGATAATGGTTGTATAAATATTAATGTTACAGCTGAAGATCAAACTGTCATTGTGGAAATTAGAGATCATGGTGATGGTATGGATGAGCAAACTTTGGCTCGGGCAACGGAATTATTTTATTCCACCAAACCTATTGGTAAAGGCACTGGTCTTGGTTTGGCTATTTGCGAACAAATTGTAAGTAGTCATCATGGTCGGATGCAGCTGATGAGTGCTGAAGGGGTCGGTACAAGAGTGATTATCAATTTTTCCTTGAGGGGATATCAACATGATTAAAGTACTCATTGCTGAAGATGATTATGAACTACGCAGAAACATCGTTGATATTCTTGAATTAGAAGGTTATCAAGTGACTGATGTAGACAGTGCCGAAGCGGCAATTTATGCCTGCGAGCAACAAAGTTTTGATATTGCATTATTAGATTTAGTGATGTCAGGTATGACAGGAGTTGAAGCGATTTCAAATCTTAGGCAGAACCTGCCATTTATTGCAGTGGTCATTATTACGGCATATGCCACAGTTGATACAGCTGTGGATGCAATGAAAAAAGGTGCGGATAATGTATTAACTAAACCTTTTAAAAGTCAGGAGCTTATTATGACTATTAGAAGAAGTTTAGCAGAGAAAGAATTACTTGAAAGCCGTACAGATCTTGACCCAGATCTTGTCTATAGTGCGTTGGCAAATCCGTATAGACGCAAAGCATTAAAAGCCTTAACGATACATAAAGAACTTAAGTTTATGGATCTTTGCCGTTTAGTGGAAATTGACGACCATACCAAATTTAATTTTCATTTACGTCAGTTAAAAAAATCGGGTTTGGTTATGCAAAATGAGAACAAGATCTACATTCTGACAAATACTGGTCAATTTGTTTTACAACATTATAACTTGTCGTAGCGTAAAAAATTATTTTAAAACAGTATCTTGAAGTTTTTATGATAATTATACTTCACAGATTGTCATATATAGTGAATTTCAGTTATCTATCTCTTTAGTGGTAACTCTTCAATAATTGCAACATGTCCATAGAGACATATCAATCGCCATTACTTTGATGTTGGCGATATGAATATGAGCAATATTGAGGATGAACTTATGAATGCACAAATCCCATGTAAAAAATTATTACTTGCCAGTATGATCACCATGTTGGTTGCTTGTAGTAGTGACAGTGATGATACTACTCCCCCTGTAGAAAATACTCCCCCAGTCGCGGTCGATGACGTAGCTAATGTATTAGCCACTAACACCGTCACAATTGATGTTCTTGCAAATGATACCGATGCAGATGGTGATGAGCTTTCGATTGTGTCAGTAGATACTGAAAGTGCATCAATAAAAAATGGCATGGTTGAATATACCGCTGGCGCAGAAACTGGCGAAGTGACATTTAGTTATACAATAACAGATGGTATCGATAATGCGTCAGCAGTAGTGACTGTTACCGTTGAGGCCCTACCTGAGCCAGAACCCATTAGCTATGTTGGTTCAGCATCTTGTGCCGGTTGTCACAGTGAAAAATATGAATCATTTGCTAAAACGGGTCATAACTTTAAAATTCAAAAAATTTCCAATGGTGAACAACCAAGTTTCCCTTACACTCCAGAAGAGACCATTACAGGAGCAATTGATTTACTGCAGTTTGCAGGGCCAGACGGCGATGGTACAACTAATAACGATCTAGGTGCACCAACAAGTTATGATGATGTTTCTTATGTCGTAGGTGGTTATCATTGGAAGATGCGTTGGTTAGATGCTGAAGGTTACATCGTTACTGGTACCAATGTGCAATACAACATTCGTAATGCAGATGGTGAACTGAATATTCCAGAAAATCACCTTAATGACCCTGATGTCATGGGTAACTATAAAACAGGTGACATGAACTACCAATACAAGTGTGGTAATTGTCATACCACTGGTTGGAAACGGACTACAACTGAAGATGGTGATATTCGTAATCCTGACCGCCAAGATGATCTACCAGGTATGGGTGGAACATTTGCTGAGCAAGGTATCCAGTGTGAATCCTGTCATGGCGCTGGTAGTGAACATATCGCTGCACCATCAAAAGCTAATATAACCAAAATCGCTGTAGCAAGAACTACTGCAGACTTTTTAGCTGATGATATGGGATACGGTAAAGCGGTGACTTGTGCTGAATGTCATACTCGTGATGGCGAGAAGGATTATCCTAGCTATGTAAGCCCTTATAATGCAGCTTATCCTGATGGAAGCAAAGTAGGTGGCCGTATTATCGCAAAAGGTGGATTATCTCAACATCACCAGACTGGCGATGAACTGTTAGGTGTTGTTCCTGAAGATCATGGCACTTATACAGCAGGTGATGAGATTGGCCCTAAGAGTGAAATGGCGTGTACTACCTGTCATGATTCTCATAAATCGACTAAGAATCAAGATAGTGCTGATGGCTTGCACACGGGAGCTGTAAAAGAATGTACCTCTTGTCACACAGGTGAGTATGAAATGGAGTTCACTGTTGGACTACACGAATTCGTATCAGATTGTACAGATTGTCATATGCCTAAGTTAGCTAAGAGTGCTGTTACCCATCTAGGAAAAGATGGCACTACAGCCTTTGGCGATGTGATGTCTCATTTGTTTACGATTGATTTAGACCCAGCAGCGAAACAATTTACTGAAGATGGCAAGTTCCAAATGCCTTGGTCTACAGCGCAGTACTCTTGTGGTGAATGTCATGCTGATACAGCAGGTTATGTAGAAAAACTCCCTGGTGGGAAAATGCATAAATAAACCGTAATTTATCATCTCCTCCGACCTAAGCCGTTCTCCTACCCACGAGAGCGGCTTTTTTATCTATCTTTGATTTCAAACTGTTAATTGTCTCCGTTTAGCTCAGTAACTGCCAAGCATGTAATGGCCAAAGGGTTACTATCCAAAAGGTTTATTCGCTTTATCGCAACGAAAGAGTCTGTTCTAGAATGTCAAAATACAGAGGTTTGACCGCTATGAATAAACGGCTTTACACCGAAGTTGCAGTTAATCATTGGATTAACACTGTTAGATGCTAATGATTGAATTGCACAAGCCACATACTGAGCATATCAACACATTTAACTAGGGTGGGATGGTGAATTGAACTAGATATCAGCTTTGATAAAACCAATAGGAAAAGTTGCTTGTCGCAATGATTATTCAGCATAGTGATGAGTAAAAGTATTAATCTACTACACTGAGGATTATCTATTTAATTGGTGTTTGGCTAAGAGTGATTGAGTTACTCTAACTCTGCTACTTTCTCGCCAATAATCACTGGCACGTCATAAGATTTACCTTCACGAATGATGGTCATCGTTACTTTATCCCCAGGTGGGGTTTCTGCGATTCTATCCATTAGCATCTCAACGCCTGGTACGCTTTCTTCACCATAACTAATGATGACATCTCTTCGAAGAAGCTTGGCGGTAGCTGCAGGCCCTTGTGGGTCTACAGAATTGATCAATACCCCTTTTAGATCCGGTAAATTGAGTATTTGTGCCATTACAGGGCTTAATGGTTCGCCAGAAATACCTAATGCGCCCCGTATAACGCGACCATTTTTGATGAGTTTCCCCATAATACTGTGAGCGAGCTTTAAAGGGATGGCGAAGTTGATGCCATGACCACCGCCTTCCTCACCGACTTGGAACGCAGCAGTATTAATACCAATGAGTTCGCCGCCAGTGTCTATAAGCGCACCGCCGGAGTTACCGGCATTAATGGCAGCATCGGTTTGTAAAAAGTCCAAGTATCCTGAGCTTAAGCCGTTTCGACCCGTTGCGCTGATAATGCCCTGAGTAATAGTTTGGCCTAAATTATACGGGTTACCAATGGCAAGCACTACATCGCCGACTCGTGCTGGGTTATTCAGGTTTATAGGGACAACAGGTAAGTTATCGCCTTCAATTTTTAGTACGGTTAAATCAGTGACAGGATCAGAGCCGACAACTTCAGACGTGAATTTACGACCATCTTGCAGTGCGATAACAATTTCGTCAGCTTTTTTGATAACATGGTAGTTGGTTAAAATGTAGCCTTCAGCGCTCATGATAACCCCAGAACCTAGCCCTTGAAGTGAGCTTGAATTAAGCGGGCTATTTTGATCTAAACTGAGGCTATAAATATTAACTACGGCTGGAGCCGCTCGGCGTACAGCTTTAGCAAAGGATAATTCGTTGCGATGCTGGGTGGTGGTTAAGCCATTATTAAAATTACTATTTTGAGTTATTGAAGTAACAAATAGAAATGCTGCCGCCATGACCAACCCAAATACTACCGCTTTCGTTAAATAGAGAATTGTGTCTTTGAAGTTCATTGGCTGACTACGTAATGGATATGTGAGCAGGATCTTATCATGATTCAAAAAATTAAGCATCGCAGCGAGACTGCGATGCTTATCTGATAATCATTTGATTATTTAATCGTAAATATTAACGAAGCACTAAATAGAGCAAGGTATTGTTGCGCAATATCTTCAGCGCGACAGCGCCTTGTTGGCTTTTTAACTGCTCTTTTAAACCTTCTAAATTTTTCACTTTACTGCGATTGAGACCAACAATTAAATCACCTTCTTCAAGGCCATTTCTTGCAGCAGGGGAGCCTTGGGCAACATTTAATATTTCAATGCCTTTGCGACTATTACTGAGCTCTGCACCTTCAAGCATTGGATGTAATGCATCAGCTTCACTACCTGAACTTGAAGTCGACTCACCGAGAGTAACTTTGACCGACTCTTTATCACCATCTCGAATAATGCCAATTTCTACTTTGGCACCCGCGCCCATCGTGGCCACTTTAGCTCGCAGAGCTTGGAAGTTTTTAACCTCCTTGCCATTCACACTAATGATGATATCACCCGCTTCAATACCTGCTTTATCTGCAGCGCTGTCGGGCATGACTTCACTAATGAATCCACCATGTTGGGTTTCTAATCCGAATGCCTTGGCAAGGTCATTGTCTAAATCACGACCTGTAACACCCAGCACGCCACGTTTCACTTCACCGTGTTCAATAATTTGATTGATAAGGTTATTAACCATGTTGGCAGGAATGGCAAAACCAATCCCAACGTTACCGCCACCAGGAGCTACGATAGCGGTGTTAATTCCAATAAGTTCACCGTTAAGATTTACCAATGCACCACCTGAGTTACCACTATTGATAGCTGCATCGGTTTGAATAAAGTTTTCGAGCATTTCAATACCAAGGCCACTGCGGCCTAGCGCACTAACAATGCCAGATGTAACAGTTTGACCTAAACCAAATGGATTACCGATTGCGATAGCAAAATCGCCGACTCGAATATCGTCAGAATTAGTCTGTTTTACTTGAGTGAGGTTTTTAGCTTCTATTTGTAATAACGCAATATCAGACTCAGGATCAGACCCAATTAACTTGGCATCAACTTCACGGCCGTCATGTAAGCCAATTTTGATTTCATCAGCACCATTAATGACATGATTGTTAGTAACAATATAACCTTCTTTGGCATTAATAATGACACCAGAACCTAGCCCTCTAAATGGGCGTTCCTGAACTTGCTCTTGTGGTGCATTAGGGCCGAAGAAATATTTGAATACATCGGGGATTTGCTGTTTAGATGTTTGAGTTCCACTTACTGCGACTGAAACAACAGCAGGAGTGGTTTTTTCAAGCATCGGAGCGAGACTTGGTAAAGCTTGACCATTAACAGCTTGTGGAATTGCCGCATGTGAAATTGTTGGCATCAAAGATAATGAGGCGGTTAACAGTGCCGCTGAAAGTATGGTTAATTTGGATTTCATTGATTCTTGCTCCTTGAAGACTAAACAATGCTTTATTGTATGTTTACTAACATGATAAAGATCGAAATATTCATATGTAACGTACATTAACTATATAACCTCGGAGTCGGGTTCGTTTCAATAAGTTCAGCCTTTATTAACAAAGGTTAATTTTTTGTGTTGATTGCCGTTACGTCAGGTTTATGTGTCATGTTATGATTATGTCGAATTTTCAGCAGTATAAAGAGAGTAGTCCCTGTGTCGCAGTTAAGCCCTTGGCAGCATTACCAACAAGATTTAACCCGTGAAGGTTTCTCCCATGATTTAGCACAAGAGCAAGCTGTAAAATCATTACAGCGAGTTTATGAAGAACTCATCGCTGCTGATACTCAAACGTCATCTATTAGTAAGTTTCTTGGTGCCGTTGGGCTAAAGAAATCTACACCTTCTATTCAGGGGCTATATTTGTGGGGCGGGGTAGGTCGAGGTAAGACTTACTTAATGGATACTTTCTTCGATGCGTTGCCTACAGATAAGAAGCTAAGAGCGCATTTCCATCGCTTTATGCACCAATTACATCACGATTTAGGCGAAATTGAAGGTGTTCAAGACCCTTTAATAACGATTGCCAAGAAGATGGCTCAGCAATATAAAATAATTTGTTTTGATGAGTTTTTTGTTTCTGACATTACAGATGCCATGCTACTTGGCACTTTGTTTCAGTACTTATTTAAAGAAGGAGTCGCTTTAGTGGCCACTTCTAACATCATTCCTGATGAACTTTATAAAAATGGCTTGCAGCGAGTCAGATTTCTACCTGCTATTGAGCTGATAAATAAAAACTGTGAAATTCTCAATGTCGATTCGGGTATAGATTATCGACTACGCACTTTAGAGCAAGCTGAAATCTACCATTACCCACTTGACGAAGCTGCAGATAAGAATTTACTGAGTTACTTTTCGCAGCTTGCTCCTGAGTCAGAAGTGTTTACTGATGCTATTGAAATTGAAGGCCGTGATATTGCTATTCGTCAGCAATCACAAGGCGTGCTGTTGGCTAATTTCAGAGACTTGTGTGATGGCCCACGCTCGCAACGTGATTATATGGAAGTTGCTCGTCTCTATCATACTGTTTTATTGAGTGGTCTTGAGAGAATGGGGTCAGCAACCACAGGTGATGATATTGCTAGGCGTTTCCTTGCGATGGTAGATGAGTTTTACGAACGCAATGTAAAGCTAATTATATCCGCAGAAGTCTCTTTAGAAGATATTTATACTGATGGTTTATTAAGCTTCGAATTTAGACGCTGTCGCTCAAGATTGATTGAAATGCAATCACATGACTATTTAATGCTTGAACATTTACCTTAATTGTTAAATGAAGCAGTCTTTCTAAAAGTCACCTTTGAAGTTTTTTTGAAAACTCGCAGAAATTAGGTGATTTTTAACTCATCTTTGTCTATAATCCGCCACCTGCCCTCGTTACTCCACCGAATTTGGGTGGACGATTTAAACCAATTTCAGCTCGAAGGGGCTTTGAAATGGTCATTGTGTTGTTTGCATTCGGCAATCAGCATTGAGACAGAATTTTAAACATTGGGTTTTTGTAAAAATGAAGACTACATTTACTGCTACACCAGAAACAGTCACACGTGACTGGTTCGTCGTTGATGCTGAAGGTAAAACTTTAGGTCGTATCGCTACTGAAATTGCTACACGTTTACGTGGAAAGCATAAACCAGAGTATACACCTCATGTTGACACTGGTGACTACATCATCGTTATTAACGCTGAGAAAGTTACTGTGACTGGTAACAAAGCTAAAGGCAAAATTTACTACTCACATTCAGGTTTCATTGGTGGTATTAAGCAGATTTCTTTTGAAAAGCTGCAAGATCATAAGCCTGAAATGATTATCGAGAAAGCAGTTAAGGGTATGTTGCCAAAAGGTCCTTTGGGCCGTGCTATGTTCCGTAAACTTAAAGTTTACGCTGGCACTGAACATAACCATGCTGCACAACAACCTCAAGTTCTTGATATCTAATACGGGAGTAAGCTAATGTCTGCAACTCAGTACTACGGCACTGGCCGTCGTAAAACATCAACTGCTCGCGTATTCGCTAAAGCAGGTAGTGGTCAAATCGTTGTTAACCAGCGTCCACTAGATGTATATTTTGGTCGTGAAACTGCTCGTATGGTTGTTCGTCAACCACTAGAGCTAGTTGAAATGACTGACAAATTTGACATCTATGTAACTGTAAAGGGCGGTGGAACCACTGGCCAAGCAGGTGCAATTCGTCACGGTATTACTCGTGCATTGCTACAATTAGACGAAGGTCTACGTCCTTCATTACGTGCTGCTGGTTTCGTTACCCGTGATGCTCGTAAAGTTGAGCGTAAGAAAGTCGGTCTACGTAAAGCACGTCGTAAGCCACAATTCTCAAAACGTTAATTCGTTTTTTGGATTCAAAAAACCCAGCATATGCTGGGTTTTTTATTGCTTTTTTTTTGATGAAATGCACACTATGCTAAATGGGCTTTAAACTATACCGGTTGATAGTAGGTTATGGTGTATTCCATTTTAATTAGACAGATATGAAACGAAATATTGGAAGTGTGCGATGGATTTTCAAGTATTGATGTTTGCGATCGGACTGGTTTTGGTTCTTGAAGGTGTTGGACCATTAATTTTTCCACAAAAATGGAAAAAATATTTAGCGGAAGTTTCTATGCAAAATGAGAATGTTCTCAGGAGGTTAGGTGGATGTCTGGTCTCTGCAGGGATAGTACTATTAATAATTTTCGCATAAAATACTTGCATAATACCCCCTAGATTCTGTTAAAATTCGCCTTTATACCGCAACCTTGCAGCAAACGATGGGCAAAAACGTAGTAGTACTCGGCACCCAATGGGGTGACGAAGGAAAAGGTAAGATTGTCGACCTTCTAACAGAACAGGCAAAATATGTAGTTCGTTACCAGGGCGGCCACAATGCTGGTCATACTTTGGTAATTGACGGTGATAAAACCGTACTTCATTTAATTCCGTCAGGAATATTACGCGATAATGTGAAATGCATTATTGGTAATGGTGTAGTGCTGGCTCCTGATGCTTTGATGAAAGAAATTACTATGCTTAAAGGGCGTGGTGTTCCTGTCGAAGAGCGTCTTCTTATTTCAGAAGCTTGTCCACTGATCCTACCTTTCCATTGTGCTCTTGATGTCGCTCGCGAAAAAGCGCGCGGAAATCAAGCTATCGGTACAACGGGACGCGGTATTGGTCCAGCTTATGAAGATAAAGTTTCTCGTCGTGGTCTACGCGTTGGTGATTTATTCAATGCAGAGCTATTCGCAGTTAAACTAAAAGAAGTGATGAAATATCACAACTTTATGCTAACTGAATACTATGACTGTGACGCTGTTGATTATCAACAGACGCTTGATGATGCATTGGCAATTGCTGATTATCTGAAGAGCATGTGTACTGATGTTACTGAATTATTAGATACTGCCCGTAAAGCGGGTGAGCCAATCTTATTTGAAGGTGCACAAGGTACTCTACTTGATATCGACCATGGTACATATCCATATGTGACTTCATCAAATACTACAGCAGGTGGCGTAGCTACTGGTTCTGGTTTTGGTCCTCGTCATTTAGATTATGTTCTAGGTATCATGAAAGCTTACACTACACGTGTAGGTGCTGGTCCATTCCCAACTGAGCTTGATAATGAGATTGGCGATTACTTAGGCCATAAAGGTCAAGAGTTTGGTGCGACTACTGGTCGTAAACGTCGTCCAGGTTGGTTGGATGCAGTGGCAATGCGCCGTGCAGTTCAAATCAACAGTGTAAGCGGCTTCTGCCTAACTAAACTTGATGTTCTTGACGGTCTTGAAGAAGTTAAGATTTGTGTTGGTTACCAGTATCCTGATGGAACTGTAGAAACTGTCACACCACTTGCAGCTGAAGGATACGATCTGGTTACGCCAGTATTCGAATCTATGCCTGGCTGGAGTGAGTCTACTTTCGGTGCGACATCAATTGAGCAACTGCCACAAGCAGCGCTTAATTATATTGCGCGTATCGAAGAGTTACTTGAAGCACCTGTTGATATAGTTTCAACCGGTCCTGATAGAAACGAGACAATCGTATTAGTTAATCCATTTAACTAACACATAAAAAGGCCGCTAATTAGCGGCCTTTTTACTATTTTGAATTATTAAACGTTAGACGATAAAATTGAATCGGTAAGTCCCGTCATTTCACTTCCTTTTACTCCGTTTTTCAAATCATAATCGCTTTTCAATTTACTCGTAATTATTGCTTTTTGTGCAGTTAATACTCAAGAAGTAGGCTATAATGCCGATGCATAGAGTAACTAAAGTGTCATTGAGAATCGTTATGCTACGTTTATGTTTATTCGTGTTGTGCTTACTACCAAATTTAGCCATGGCTGAATTAACATCGGTAGATATCTATAGTGATGAGCAATTACTTAAATTGATCCGTAATGATGTTTACTTGAAGCAAGTTAAGCTTGATGACTGTCAATTAGTCCAAGATATTGAAGCAAGAGCCGAAATTTTAAAACAACCCATGTACCAATTTTTGTGGGGTGAAATGCTCAATTATGGGGTATGTGTCGATAAACATGCATCCCGTGGTATGAAGCTGTTACAAACTGCTGCAGAGCAAGGTAGCGCCGAGGCGATGCTAAAACTGGCCGAATATTACTATCACGGTCAAATGGTAGTGAAAGATAGGAATCGTGCTGTACAGTATGTTATGCCGGCAGCAGCCAATGGTGACGTACCTGCACGATTAATGTTAGTTCGCCTATACGGCGAAGGTTATGGTAGCCCAGTTGATTATCAGTTAGGTTACCATTGGTTATATAACAGCGTATTTAATGATGCCGCATCACAAAAGAAAGCCACATCATTATTGCAGATGTTAGCCGCTAAAATGCCCGCCAGTATTGTAGAGCGAGCACAGCAGCCGCAGTTGCATTAGCGCTAAGACTCCCACGTGGGAGTAAATTATTTGGAAATTGAATGATCACCGATCCTCATTTTGAAAGAGAACAAGACAAGTACGAAAACCCAATCCCAAGCCGTGAATATATCCTAGAGTATTTGCGCGAACAGAAATCACCTGTCACTAGAGAACATATCGCAGCAGCACTTAAAATGGTCGACGAAGATCATTTAGAAGCGTTGAGAAGACGCTTGCGTGCGATGGAACGTGATGGACAATTAGTTTATACCCGCGGCCATAGTTATGGTCTTCCTGAAAAAATGGATTTGCTAACCGGTAGCGTTATCGGACATCGAGACGGATTTGGATTTTTTAAATCTGATGAAGGTGGAGATGATCTATTTATCAATAACCGTGACATGCAAATGTATTTTCACGGCGATAAAGTATTGGCACAGAAAGCAGGCTCTGATCGTCGCGGTCGACGTGAAGCGCGTATTGTACGTCTGGTTCAGCAACGAGTTGCACCGTTAGTTGGTCGTTATCATGTTGATGCTGGAATGGCATTTGTGATTGCTGATGACAGACGTATTACTCAAGAAATCTTAGTGGCTAAAGAGGATGCTAACGGCGCACGTGCCGGTGACGTTGTGGTGGTTGAATTAACTCGCCGCCCAGGCCGATTTGTCAAAGCCGCAGCTAAAGTAACCGAAGTACTGGGTAAGACAATGGCGCCAGGTATGGAAATTGAAATTGCACTGCGCAATTACGATTTACCGCACAAATGGTCAGCAGTTATTGAGAAAAAGCTTAAGCGAATTCCTGATGAAGTTCCAGAGTCAGATAAGGAAGGACGAGTCGATTTAAGACACTTACCATTAGTGACTATTGATGGTGAAGATGCCCGTGACTTTGATGATGCTGTTTATGCTGAAACTAAACCTAGCGGTGGCTGGCGTTTATGGGTCGCGATTGCTGATGTGAGCCATTATGTGCGCACCGATTCGGCACTCGATGACGAAGCAAGAGCACGTGGTAACTCAGTGTATTTCCCATCACAAGTTATCCCAATGCTACCTGAGAAGATCTCTAATGGTTTATGTTCGTTAAACCCACATGTTGATCGCTTATGTATGGTTGCTGAAATGACCATTTCGGCAGCGGGTAAATTATCAGGTTATAAATTTTATCCGGCAGTGATGCATTCACATGCGCGTTTTACTTATACGCAAGTGGCATCAATGTTAGAAGGTGGTGCGATAGCGCCTGAACATGAAGCGTTATTTAAGCCGCTTCAGTGCTTACAATCATTATATTTAACGTTAAATGAGCGCCGCGCCGAACGTGGTGCCATTGCATTTGAAACCGTTGAAACACAATTTGTGTTTAATGAGCAACGTAAAATTGAAGCGATTGTGCCTCGCAGTCGTAACCAAGCACACAAAATTATTGAAGAATGTATGATTTTAGCCAACGTAGCCTCAGCTAAGTTCGTTAAAAAGCATAAAGGTGAAGTGCTTTATCGCGTACATGAATCGCCATCAGAAACTAAATTGGCTAACTTCAAAGAGTTTCTGTCTGAACGTGGTTTATCTATGAATGGTGGTACGGAACCGACACCGTCAGATTATCAGGACTTAATGCTGAAAATTGCAGACCGACCTGATGCTGAATTGATTCAGATAATGTTACTGCGTTCAATGAGACAAGCCGTTTACACCCCTGATAATGATGGCCACTTTGGCTTAGCCTTAGAAGAGTACTCGCATTTCACATCGCCTATTCGCCGTTATCCAGATTTAGTATTACACCGTGTTATCCGTTATTTATTAGCGGCTAAAGAAGGTGAAATCAAGCAAAAATGGACCCCTGAAGGTGGCTTTAATTATCAACTTGATGAGTTGGATAAGCTCGGCGAGGAATGTTCAACCACTGAGCGCCGCGCTGATGAAGCAACACGTGACGTAAGTGACTGGCTTAAGTGTGAATACATGCAAGATCATGTTGGTGATGAGTTTGAAGCGGTTATTGCTTCGGTGACTAGCTTTGGTTTATTTGTGCGCATGAAAGACCTGTACATTGATGGTCTGGTGCATATTTCAAGTTTAGTGAGTGATTACTACCAGTTTGATCCAATGCGTCAAAGATTGATTGGTGAAAATACCCGTAAGATTTACCAAGTCGGTGATGAGGTAAGCGTTAAAGTTGCTGCAGTAAACTTAGATGATCGTCAGATTGATCTGATGATGATTGGTGATCACGGCAAGAGTCGTAAAAAGGCCAATAAAAAACCATTAACTGCGAGAGAAAGAGCCAACCTTGAAGGTGCTAAAGCAGATGTTTCTAAAAAAGGTGAGCAAGCGGCGGATAAAGGTAACTCAGGTAAAGGCAGTTCTGATAAAAGAACGGCTAAAAAAACGACATCAGATAAAAGTGGTGCCCCTAAAGGCGCGGCTAAAAAATCAGGTTCTAAAGGTGGAAAGAAAAGAAAGCCTTCAGTTAAACCTGCAAATAGTTCAGCGGCTGGCGTAACATCACCAGCAGCTAAAAAACCATCGACTAAAGCAAAGCGTAAGAGAACATAAGTACATGAAAAAACAAGATATCATTTTTGGCATTCACGCAGTTGAAGCTTTGCTAAGTAATTCACCTGAACGCACTATTGAACTTTGGGTATTACAAGGTCGTGATGATGAGCGATTACTAACGTTAATTAATAAAGCGACAGAGTTCGGTGTAGCAGTGCAGTATTCCAGCCGTAAAGTCTTAGATGACAAGGCTGCGAGTACTCAGCATCAAGGTATTGTTGCACGAGTTAAAGCCGCTAAAATCTTAGCTGAAGCAGACTTAGATGCTTTATTAGAAAAGACAGAGTTACCCTTTCTGTTAATTCTTGATGGCGTCACAGATCCACATAATCTAGGTGCTTGTTTACGTAATGCTGATGCAGCAGGTGTTCAAGGTATTATCGTCCCAAAAGATAATTCTGTTGGAATTACCTCTATTGTGAGCAAAGTGGCTTGTGGCGCAGCAGCGACAGTTCCATTATTTCAAGTGACTAACCTTGCCCGTACAATGCGTCACATCCAACAAAAAGGTGTGTGGATTATTGGTGCTGCAGGCGAAGCGGATTGTGAGTTATATCAAGCAGACCTTAAAGGCCCTTTAGCGATAGCTATGGGTGCAGAAGATAAAGGTCTACGCAGATTAACTCGTGAGAGCTGTGATTCTATCGTTTCGATACCAATGGCAGGCAGTGTTTCAAGTTTGAATGTCTCAGTCGCATCAGGTGTTTGTTTGTTTGAGGCAGTACGTCAACGTATTGCAAAGTAATACGCTAAATTGATTCGCGTATAATAAAAACGGGCCTAAGGGCCCGTTTTTGTATGTGATTTCAGCACATGTAGCTAAGTCAAAAGGAAAACAAAGTAGTACATTACGATGCTTGTGTTGCTGACGAATAAACACAGATTATTGAAAAGTATAAAGTAAGTTGAATGTCGTGATGGTGTCTGTTTTCACACTACCTTCTGGCACTATGGCTGTGTATTTTACATTAACGCCAATTTTAAAAGCCCAATCTTGCAAAAAGGTATTTCTGTAACTCATATCTAGTGTGAGGGTATTATTGTCTTCACCCACTTCTGAGGTTAAATCTGCATTTAAACTGGTAAATTCTTGTAACTTGACGGTGTACTTGGCTGCCGTACGAAGAATCACGTCTTGGTTGGCATCAGGGTTTAAATTAGAGTCTGTTGCTTTTGGTAAGTCATAACGAAAACCGGGGCCAACTTCTAAACTTAATTTTTGATCATAATTTGAAATGACATCAAAACCATAACCAGTAGAAATTGTAGATAACTTGGTATAACTACCAAAATCATCCCATGTGAACTCACCACGGCCAAAAATATAACCGCTTTCCAATTTATAGCTTGATTGCGCTAAAACCTCGTACTTTTCTGCCGTCGTCGAGTCATTATCTGCAGCGTAGTAAACCTTAAAAGTGAGTTCTTGGCGGGCTTTTTCTGTGTCGTAATTGAAATAAGTTCGGCCATTAAAGTTTTGTGATTGGTTGTTACCGGTATTCAATTGCATACCGGCTTCAACCTCAGCTTTAAAGTCACTTGGTGGCTCTTTATAGTCCGGAGGAACGAGTGCCCACGCTGAAGGCGTAGTTAGTAGAGCTGAAAATAAAATACAGACTTTTTTCATTACGCTTTTCTATTAATAGTTATTAGGAACGCCTGAAATACGGATGAAGCGACATAATACCTGTATTCGCTTGAGCTGCAAAGCGCTCAGTTAATTCAAATTATTCATCACCATCAAAATATTAGACTTTGCACATAATCATAAAAGTTATTCGAATTCCCTAATGGCAATCTGTAACGCTTGGTCGTTGTAACAGGAAACATCACACAATAAATACGATACCGATGAAGTATTACTTGAGTTATTAGCTGGCATTATGTATTATCGCGCGCTCAAATCAGTCATTTAATTCCGTTCCTTGCCTCCAACTTGGTCTGACTGAGCCACACGTGAGGCTAATTAACCGTAAGGAGCAATAAATGCGTCATTATGAAATCGTATTTATGGTTCACCCAGATCAAAGTGAACAAGTCCCAGGTATGATCGAGCGTTACAGCAGTGTAATCACTGATGCTAACGGTACTATCAGCCGTTTAGAAGATTGGGGTCGCCGTCAATTGGCTTACCCGATTCAAGACCTACATAAAGCTCACTATGTTCTTATGAACGTAGAAGCATCTGCAGAGTCTATGGAAGAATTAGAAACAGCTTTCCGTTTCAATGACGCTGTTCTGCGTAACATGGTAATGCGCACTAAAACTGCTGTTACTGAAGCTTCTCCAATGGCTAAAGCAAAAGATGAGCGTGATTCACGTCGTGCTCCTACAGCTGCTGCACCTGCGGAAAAAGAAGTTGAAGCAAGCGCTGAAGAAACTGCTGAATAATTAGTCTGTGATTAATCACTTAGTGTTGACTGGAACGATAACTCGTTCAAAGCGTTTTGATAGTCCAAGCGGAATTCCCCATAAGGTGATTACGCTAGAGCACAAAACACAGCGATATGATGATGAAATGTTGAGAAACGTTTATTGTCTTATACAAGTCATATTAAGTGGTAAGCGCTTTAATAGCGTAACAGAAGAATTAAAAGCAGGTGTGCAGGTCCAAGTTGAAGGGTTTATCTCTTTACAGCAAGGGCGAAATGGCCAAAATAAATTGGTTTTGCATGCCGAAAATGTCGAATTGAAAACTTAGGAGACTGTCAACATGGCACGTTATTTCCGTCGTCGCAAGTTCTGTCGTTTCACCTCTGAAGGTGTTGCAGAAATTGATTACAAAGATATCGTTACTTTAAAAAACTACGTAACTGAAAGCGGTAAGATTGTTCCTAGCCGTATTACTGGTACTAGTGCTAAATATCAACGCCAACTAGCTCGCGCAATCAAGCGTGCTCGTTATCTTTCTCTACTGCCTTACACTGATTTACATCAGTAATCGCAGTATTTTAATCAGAGGAATTAGATAATGAACGTTATTCTGCTTGATAAAATCGCTAACCTAGGCAACTTAGGTGACCAAGTTGCTGTTAAAGCTGGTTATGCTCGTAACTTCCTTTTGCCACAAGGCAAAGCTGTTGTTGCTAATGACGCAAACGTTAAAGTTTTCGAAGCACGTCGCGCTGAATTAGAAGCTAAATTAGCTGCTGATCTAGGTGTTTGTACTGCTCGCGCTGAAAAGCTTGCTGCATTAGAGTCAGTTGTTATCGCTTCTAAAGCTGGTGACGAAGGTAAGTTATTCGGTTCAGTTGGCAACCGCGACATCGCTGATGCAGTTACTGCAGCAGGCGTTGAGCTAGCTAAAGCTGAAGTACGTCTACCTTTAGGTGCTTTACGCAACCTAGGTGACTTTGAAGTTGAAGTTCAACTTCACACTGAAGTTAAATCAGTTGTTAAAATCTCTGTTGTTGCAGAAGATTAATAGCTAATTGATTTAAATGAAAACACCGCCAATGGCGGTGTTTTTTTATGTCTAAAATTTATGATTTAAGCGCTGAATGTTATTGACGAAATATAGATGTGTAGATCAAGACCACTCATGTATCGTCCTTGGCGGATTCAAATCCTATTACTTTCAAATCTTATAAAATTCAAAGTCTGTTCGCTTTCAGGTGTTTGTACTTTGTCATCAGTTAGCGTTGCTAAAAGTTACCCCAAGCTTATTGATATAAGTTGGGGCATTTCAAATTAATCTCTTACTAGCTCTAACTCATTAATCAAGTTCTCCGCATGGTCGACTTTATCCATCATCCACAGGATGTAACGAAAATCAACGTGCACTGCACGAGTGATTGTTGGATTAAAGAACCAATCTTTAGTAATCGCTTCGTAGGTTGAATCAAAGTTAAGACCTACCAGTTCGCCTTTACCGTTAAATACTGGTGAGCCTGAGTTACCGCCAGTGGTATCAACACTTGATAAGAAGTTAACCGGCACCGAGTTAAATTCTTCTGGGGTATCTAAACAAGAGAATAAACGGCAAATCCATGAACGAGGGTCTTGATAAACCGATGCCACAGTGTGCTGGCCGTTATCATTAGCCTTAATGGCTGCTAATAGTTTTTGTGGTGCGTTATAAGGCGCTTCACCAGTGTGCTTAGCCACAATTCCTTCTAAGCGAGTAAAAGGTTGCTTGTATAAAGCATCACGTGACTGATAACCATCAACCATACCGTAGGTTATGCGCAAAGTGCGGTTTGCATCAGGATATACTGGCCAATTGTTAGCTTTGTAATAGCTAATAACCGCTTTCATGTACTCTGGACGCGCCGTTGATAATTTACCTTTTAACGTATTTTCCGTTTTTTCCTGTGACATGTTAGTGTCATGGAGTGCGACGGCTAAACGGATAAATGGATCTGAGCTGGTTTCAAATGCTTGGGCATCTTTATCCATCCACGCTAAACGCTGCTCTTTATCCATGAGTGTGGTTAATGCGTAATAAGCATCAAGTTTTGCTGACAGTGCTTGTGCATCTGAAATTTTGTTGAGGGCATTATCAAGGATTTCAACTCGCTGATTTTGTCCCATGTAAGCATTCAAATCTTGCAGCCAAAGGGTTTTATCTACTGATGCATCAAAGCTGCGATCTAAGCGCTTTAAGTTTGCAGCAAACATTTTCATGTCACGCTGCTGGAAGCCTTGTTCACGTTTCGCATCAGGTACTTGCTTTTCTTTGGCTAAACGGTAAAGCTTTTTAGCTGCAGAAAGTAATGAACTTGATTGGGCATTATTAAAGTAATAATCCGTTTGAATTTGAGTATTTTGCTCAGCGAGTAAGCTTTCTAATTCTGCAATCAATTGATGGTTCGCATCAGCATCTTTTTTCAGCCAGGTTAAGAAGTTATCTTCTCTAGATTGCTTAATGCCAACAATATCAGTGGCTTTAAAACCATCAAGTAGGCCGTTTAGTTTTTTCATTCTATTTGCCATTGAGGCAAGGTTACCAGCGTATTTAATCTCGATATCACTGTTACTAGTTGCCATTTGATTAATGGTGTCTATTTGCAGTTGATAGCGCTTAGCATAGGTTGGATACATCCAATCACTGGCAAACTCAAGCTCGCTAGTTAAGCGGTAGCGACTTGTTGCGCCAGGATAACCTGCGGCAAATACGCCATCGCCGGCTTTAACGCCATCAGCATTGATTTTTAAATAACTTTTAGGCTCATACGGCACATTATCTTCGGCATAGCCTGCAGGTTGGCCGTCTTTACCGACATAGGCGCGTAAGAAGGTGAAATCACCTGAATGACGTGGGTATTCATAGTTATCTATATCGCCGCCATAAGCACCCACACTTTCAGGTGGAGCATAGACTAAACGGACATCACGAATAATGAGTTGTTTAATAAGATAATATTCAAGCCCATTGTGGAAACTGCTGACAGAACAACGATAGTTATCATCGGTTTCACAGTCTTTAATTAACCCTTTACGATTTGATTGAATATCTTCATATCGGGTTAGGGGATCGCTGCTTAAATTCGCATTCACTTGAGAAGTAACATCAGTCACGGTTTCTGTGATGTATAATCTCTCATTCGGTCCTGCCGAAGGTTCTTCTTTTTTTGTGTTCGCTAAGAAGCCACTTTCTAAGTAATTGTGCTCAGTTTTACTGTTATATTGAATCGCACGATAGGCACAATGATGATTGGTAACAACTAAGCCTTGGGGAGATACAAAACTGGCGGTACAATAGCCCAGACCGACAACAGCATTCATTGGGTACTGGGTTAAATCTGCAAGTTGTTTTGCTGGGATTTCGATGCCACGCTGTGCTAATTTATCTGCAATAGAAGGCATTTGATAGGGTTGCCATTGGCCTTCATCGGCATGGGCAAATCCAGAAGACAGCACAAGGGCTGCAACGAGTGCAATACGCATGTTCTTTCCTTAGTATTATTATATTTTATTTTTTGATTTATTATTTTTATCCGCAGTAGCGGTAAATATCTCACACCATAATAGTGCGACATGTTTGCATGACTTCGGTGTTATATCATATTTTACAAACATGTTGGGAATTGGGAGTTTTAATGTCACAAAAAGGTCCTTTTAAAGCCAGAGAAAGGTTCAAAGATGCTCAAGTTGATGCGCTAAAGTTACCGCCGCATTCAATTGAAGCTGAACAATCCGTTTTAGGTGGATTGATGCTTGATGCTGAGGCCTGGGATAGAGTGGCAGAATCGCTTGTAGCTGAAGATTTTTACTCTCGCTCACATCGTATGATTTATGCCGCAATGAGTCGTCTGGTTGAAAGTAGCCAGCCGATCGATTTGATCACCGTATCAGAACGTCTTGAAGTTGAAGATCAGCTCGATGATGCAGGTGGTTTTGCCTATTTAGGCGAAATCGCTAAAAATACCCCAAGTGCGGGTAATATTTTATCTTATGCTGACATTGTTCGTGAACGTGCAGTCGTTCGTGACATGATTGGTGTTGCACATGAAATTGCGGATGCAGGTTATAACCCTGAAGGTCGTAATTCGAGTGATTTACTCGATTTAGCCGAAACTAAAGTTTTCAAAATTGCAGAGTCTCGTGCCAAAGCAAATGAAGGCCCTGAAGGCATTAAGTCTATCCTTGAGAAAACCGTGGATAGAATTGAGCAGTTATATAATAACCCTCACAACGGTGTAACCGGGGTATCGAGTGGTTTTACTGATCTTGATAAAATGACTGCAGGTTTCCAAGCGGGTGATTTAGTTATTGTTGCGGCACGTCCTTCAATGGGTAAAACAACCTTTGCGATGAACTTGTGTGAGCAAGCGGCAATGAACGAAGATAAGCCAGTGCTTATTTTCAGTTTGGAAATGCCATCAGAGCAAATCATGATGCGTATGCTGGCATCACTTGGTCGAGTCGATCAAACTAAAATTCGTACTGGTCAGTTAGATGATGAAGATTGGGCTCGCGTGTCATCGACAATGGGCATTATGCTTGAACAAGGCAAAATGTATATCGATGATGGCTCAGGCTTAACGCCGACAGATGTTCGAAGTCGTGCGCGTCGAATTGCGCGTGAATATGGCGGGTTATCGATGATCATGATTGATTACTTGCAGTTAATGCAAGTGCCGTCTTTAAAAGATAATCGTACCTTAGAGATTGCAGAAATCTCGCGCTCATTAAAGTCATTAGCAAAAGAATTAAGTATTCCTGTGATTGCGTTATCACAGCTTAACCGTTCATTGGAGCAACGTGCAGATAAACGTCCTATTAACTCTGATTTACGTGAATCTGGTTCAATTGAGCAAGATGCCGATTTGATCATGTTTATTTACCGCGATGAAGTGTATAACGACGATTCTGAACAAAAAGGTGTCGCTGAAATTATCATTGGTAAACAACGTAATGGCCCGATTGGTAGGGTGCCACTAGCGTTCCAAGGTCAATTTTCACGATTCGATAATTACTCTGGCGCACAAGTTTTTGATGAAGATTAAACTCAATTCATAAAGACGTTTTTATCTAGTCATGTTGTTATTATCAAAAGCCTCTGTGTAAACACAGAGGCTCATTTTTTAGTATTGTATTTTGTTCTGTTTGATAAACGTGTGTAATCATTAAGGCCAGTTATTTGAAACCATTCCCTCGTGCTGAAATAAGTCGTCAAGCTTTGCAAGCTAACCTTGCTAGGCTGCGCGAAATCGCACCTAACAGTAAAGTCATGGCTGTAGTGAAAGCGAATGGCTATGGTCATGGTTTACTCAATGTAGCGCAATCAGTTGGTGAATGTATTGATTGTGCTGACGGATTCGGGCTAGCACGACTTGAAGAAGCACTGGAACTGCGCAAAGGTGGCGTTGACGCGAAATTGTTACTGCTTGAAGGCTGCTTTCGCCAGTCAGATTTACCATTATTGGTAGAACATCACATTGACACGGTTGTGCATCATGAGTCGCAATTAGTGATGTTAGAACAATCAAGGCTGTCATCACCTATCACCGTCTGGCTAAAAATCGACACAGGTATGCACCGTCTCGGTTTTGGCATTGATCAGTTTGAAGATGTATATCAACGTCTAATAGCATGTCCTCAAGTGGCTAAGCCCATTCATTTAATGACCCATTTTGCTTGTGCTGATGAGCCTGATAATCCGCTTACTCAATTGCAAATCAATGAGTTTCAACAACTTATTAAAGAATTACCTGGCAATCAAACCTTAGCTAATTCGGCTGCCACGTTATTTTGGCCTCAAAGCCAAGCTGATTGGATTAGACCCGGAATCGCACTTTATGGTGTATCACCAGTATTTGGTGATAGAGGTGTTCATCACGGGCTCGTTCCCGCGATGGAATTAGTGTCTAACCTTATCGCTGTGCGTGAGCACAAAGCGGGGCAAAGTGTCGGCTATGGCGCTTACTGGACGGCGAAAAGTGATACTCGTCTTGGTGTCGTTGCTATTGGCTATGGCGACGGTTATCCGCGCAATGCACCAGAAGGAACACCAGTTTGGCTAAATGGCCGAAGAGTACCCATTGTAGGTCGAGTATCCATGGATATGCTCACGGTAGACTTAGGCGTCGATGCTGAGGATATTGTGGGTGACTCAGTGCAACTTTGGGGTAAAGATTTAGCCGTTGAAGAAGTGGCTGAGTATATCGGTACGATTGCTTATGAGTTGGTCACAAAACTGACACCTAGAGTGGTGGTTGATCTCCAAGATTGAGATAATGAATTTATGGTTTATAGCGAAATGCAGTAAACCTTAATCTCATAAAAGGTAGGAATATCAGGTGCAGTTGTATAAATCAGTCATCATGATTTATTGCGTATTTTTTAGTGTCGACAGTATTGCCCAGTCAGAAGCTATTCATTCCGTAATTTCAAACGATTCAGTATATGTCAGTGACAGCCATCTTATAGATAAGCATGGCATAGATAAGCATGGCATAGATAAGCATGTGATAGAGAGTCATGCCCGTGATTCAGCCGTGGTTGTAGAAACGTCTGAATCTGATGAACAAGACAAGTCTGACAAGCAGTCTAGTTCAGCGACATCGACAAAAGAATTGTCTCCAGAATTTGTCGCGGTACCTATTATCTTTTCCACTGAAACGCTGAGTACCACATATGGTGCAGCAGGTGTTGTAAAGCATGCAGGTCAAGCACAGGCTGTTGCTTTAGGTATCGGTTTGTATTCAGCTAATGATAGTTGGCTGAGTTATGCAGGCTTTTATAATTACCAGCTGCCAAAACTTGATCAGTGGTTATTTAGTGCTGAAGTATTTCGAGGTCACTATGAAGAAGGCATTTATTATTTACCTAATTCGAGTATACCCGAGCCTAAAATCAATGATACTAATCGTGTTATTAGCGTTGGCGATGAGGGCTTTACTAAGCTGACAATGGAATATGTATTACCTATTGCAAGAGGTAAACATGGCGCGGTTTCAGCACTTGGTAAAAGTCGCGATGATATTAGTTGGAATCCATTTGAATCGGGTGTCAGCTCCATTAGTTTAACGCCTTTTAATAAATATCGAGAACTAGAAACACTGGATTATTTGGCTGATGAAGCACGGGGTGTTGAACTTGCTTTTAACTGGGATAATCGTGATACCAAACAAAATAGCAGTGAAGGTGGGCAAACAAATCTCACCATCACCAAAGGCTTTAGTGTCGATGACGATCCAAGCTGGTTGATGTGGGAATTTGAGCAAAGTGCTTTTGTTTCATTTGACGCTAACAGTTGGTTTGAACAACAAGTGTTGGCATTTAACATGTATCTTGCTGATACACCGAGCTGGAATGATTACGATAGCCATGAGCATGTCAAACGTCCACCCAGTTTTGCCGGAGTTTCATTGGGTGGTTTTGATCGCCTACGAGGTTACTCATCACAGCAGTTTACTGGCCGAAGTGCTGTAAATTATGCCGTAGAGTATCGGGTTATGCCTCAATGGCAGCCATTGCAAGCATTGCCAGTTTTCAACTTGTACAATATTCCATGGTGGCAATGGGCGTTATTTATTGAGGCTGGTAATGTCACCAATGAGTTTGAGTTAAGTGCTTTGCATGAAGATATGAAAACCAACTATGGCGTCGGTATGCGTTTTGAAGTTGAAGGCATAGTGGTCAGAACCGACTTTGTTACTGGTGGTGAGGAAAGCCAGTTTTGGGTAATGGTCAATCAGCCATTTTAGGGGAGTAGGTTGAATTTACTGGCACTGATATTAATTAGCCGTTTGTTAATGATATAATCCATAATTCGTTTTTAAAGTAAGCATCATATTCTATTAATCGTTGATATTCTTCGATAAGGTACCACTTTGGCATTAACTACATTAAACCGCTCACTTTCAATCGCTCCAATGCTTGATTGGACTGACAGACATTATCGTTATTTTGCGCGTCTGATGTCTGCGCATACAGTGCTTTATACCGAAATGGTGACGACTGGCGCGATCATTCATGGCAAAGCTGATTATTTAGCTTATAACCAAGAAGAGCATCCTTTAGCCTTGCAACTTGGCGGGTCTAACCCACAAGATTTAGCTACCTGCGCTAAGCTGGCTTTCGAACGTGGTTATGATGAGATAAACCTTAATGTTGGTTGTCCATCAGACAGAGTGCAAAGTGGTCGTTTTGGTGCGTGTTTAATGGGAGAACCACAGTTAGTTGCAGATTGTGTCGATGCCATGAAGCAGGTTGCCGATATTCCTGTCACGGTTAAAACTCGTATCGGTATTGATGATCAAGACAGTTATGAATTCTTAACTGATTTTGTTGATACCGTTAAAACAGTAGGTTGCGATACTTTTATCGTACATGCTCGAAAAGCGTGGTTACAAGGGCTAAGCCCAAAAGAGAATCGTGAAATTCCAGAGCTTAATTATGAGCGTGTATACCAGTTAAAGCGTGATTATGCAGACTTAAATATCAGTATTAATGGCGGCGTTAAAACCATTGAAGATTCATTAACGCACTTACAGCAACTCGATGGGGTTATGATTGGGCGTGAGGCTTACCAAAACCCATATATATTAGCTGAGGTCGATCAACGGATATACGGTGAAGACAAAGCAATATTAACCCGTGAACAAGTGATTGAAAAGATGGTGCCTTATATTGAACAGCATTTACAGTCGGGTGGACGTTTAAATCATATATCACGTCATATGATTGGCTTATTCCAAGGTTTACCGGGTTCAAGAGGCTGGCGTCGATATTTAAGTGAAAATGCGCATAAGCCTGGTGCTGGTGTCGAAGTGGTTTGGGATGCCGTTGAGAAGATGCATGAAAGCAGGCCACCTGCCGATGTCACTTTTTATCCGAATAATATCGCAACAGATTAAAATTCTAATTCCATTAAAAAGTGTCTCATTTGAGGCGCTTTTTTTATGCTTATAAATAGGCTAATTAAGTATTAGCTAAATTCACTACTTGGATGGTGAAAATGACTAATTGTTTATTTGTTGCACAAGGCGGATTTTGTCAGTGATGGTGGTCGTTGATTTTAAATTTGTTATTAATTAATGGTTTATGCGTATATTGTAAAGTTGGCACGCAGCTTGTAATAACCTAGGTGTACCCAACAAATGAAAAGGAAGACACCATGTTTAACTCAACAACAAATGAAAACGTAGTCGCTAGCTCATCAACAAACACTAACAATGTTTTTAAAAAATTAGCGTTAGTTGCAGTGATTGCAACAGCCAGTATGAGTACTCAAGCGAGTGAATTGAATAGTGCTGATATCGTAAATGTATTAGAAACACGTTTATCGAGTGCGACTACCGAAATGCTACAAACTGCTAAACAAGACATCATGTTGAATTTGCATAGTCAGATAGCAGAACAAGTGTTTGAGTTAAACACTTCGCTAGAAATGGCTGAAGTAGCGACAGAAACGAAGACGGATGATGCATTAGCAAGTAATGAGGAATAATTCATGGATTTAATGATGATACTTCATTTAGCAGATCCATTAATCTCATTGCTTCTGCTTCCCGTTATTAGCTTTATAGTCTGTTCACTATTGATATGCGGGTTGCAGTGGTACCAATTTAAAAGCGTTAATGCTATTTCTAAAGAGTTAACTTCATTGGAAATAGCTGGAGAAATAAAATGAACTTAACCGATATCGAAAAATGTTTAAAAGCAGATGACAGTATTATTTGTGGTGCTTCACATAGCTTAGCAAAACAATTTGGTTGGTCTGTACTTTGGACAAGAGTGTTAACCATAGTAGGCATTTGTATGAGTCCAACTATTGGCTTAATTGGCTATTTTGTTACAGCGATCATCATGTCACAGAAAAAATCGAGTTTATAAACTGAAGTATAAAAAGAGCTTTGATTATCAATATTCATACTTCAGCTTTACAGCTGCATCTATTTTTTTAAGAAGGCTTGGAATCGGTTTTTCGCTTCATCACTTTTTAATCTCTCACCGAAAACCGCTAATTCTTTAAGCATTTGCTGTTTAACATCAGCTTGGTTATGTCTTAATAACTGTTTCGATGCTTGCAATGCTAAAGGCGGCTGATTAGCCAGCTTCTTTGCTTGTGCTAATACAAAACTATCTAATTCAGTTTGTTCAACCACTTGATTGATGATGTTTAATTCTTTTGCCGTACTGGCATTAAAGCTTTCACCTAACAAAATAAGTTCAGCTGCTTTTTGTTGACCAACAATCAGTGGTAAAAGCAAACTTGATGCTGCTTCAGGCACTAATGCTAAATTAACAAATGGTAGTTGGAATTTTGCGGTATTGTCTGCATACACTAAGTCGCAATGAAATAGTAAGGTTGTGCCAATACCCACTGCAGCTCCTGATACAGCTGCCACTAATGGTTTTTTTAGCTCAAGAATACAATGTAAAAATTGCACTGTTGGATGAGTTTCGTTTAATTCACCACTACTGAGAAAATCGGCAATATCATTACCTGAAGTGAAGCAATTCTCTTCTCCTCGTAACATAAAGGCACGAATAGCATTGTCGCGCTCGCCTTGGATCAGGTATTCTGTAAGTTGTTGGTACATTTTGAGATTAAAGGCATTTCGCTTTTCAGGACGATTAAAACTGATAATGCGTACGCCTTGATCATCCTTTACATTAATCTGACTCATTCGTTGTTTTCCTTTTTGGCGCGAGTAGGGTGTACATGGAGTTTAAGACATTGAAAGTAATATTCAAACATCTGTTTAGTTTTTTAGTTTTAGCCATATTTTCTCTTTCAGCATCAGCGAGTATAATGCTTAAGGAAGGCCATGTAAGAGCGATGCCAGCGAGTGTGCCTAATACCGCAGCTTACCTTACATTAATGAATCATTCAGATAATGCGGTCTCTTTAGTTTCAGTGACAACACCTGTCGCCAAAGAGGCGCAACTGCATACCCTAATAGAAGAAAATGGCGTTGTAAAAATGCGTCAAGTTGAAGGGTTTGATATAGAATCACACGGGACACTGATGTTACAGCCATCAGGTAATCACATCATGTTGTTATCACTCACTAAATCATTAATGGTTGGCGATAAAGTGCCATTAACGTTAACGTTTTCAGATGGCGAACAACTTGATATAGAGTTAATAGTTGCTAAAAAGTCAGCTAGTGATATAGAAGAAAGCCATCACCACCATCATCATTAAGGAGTTTATTGATGCAAATGACAAGGAACAAAATTTTTAGTGGCATAGGGATTATTTTATTAATCAACTATGTAATTGCAGTTTGGTGGAGTATTGAACCAGACCCACTAGAGCCTGAGGTTTTACAAGATGACCGAGGCGAGCTTGTTGTCGGTTATGCAACGACCTCTGCGCTTATTTCTACAATTGAAACTTTATTGGACAAACCAGGTGGCTGGCTTTCTAATGATATAATGCCGCCTTCAGTCATTATGGATAATATGCCTGCATTTGAGTTTGGCGCATTAGAGCAAACTCGTGATTTAGCGTTAATTATGCGCAAAGAGTTTAGCCGCTCACAATCTCAGTCTACTGCTGATAATGATTTGCTGGCTGCTCATTCAAAATTGAATATCGAGCATACCAGTTGGTTAGTTCCGAGTGCTGAAAGTGAATACCGTGAAGCCACTAAGCTACTGAAACTGTACCGCGCTAAAATTAGCGATACGGACAACAGTAATGCGCAGTTCTATGCCCGCGCTGATAATTTAAATGAGTGGCTAAAAGAAATTCAGAAACGTTTAGGCAGCATGTCACAACGTCTTTCTGCAAGCGTTGGACAAGAACGTTTAAATACTGATTTAGCTGGTGACTCTACCGCAAGACAATCAACGCCATCTTTAGCAAGTTTAGAGATTAAAACCAGCTGGTGGAAAATTGATGATGTACTTTATGAAAGTCGCGGTAGTGCTTGGGCATTACTCAATTTCATGAAAGCGATAGAAGTTGATTTTGCCGATGTACTCGAAAAGAAAAATGCTGAAGTGAGTTTACGACAAATTATTCGTGAATTAGAAGCTACTCAGCAAACTGTTTGGAGCCCTATGGTGCTGAACGGTGATGGCTTTGGTTTAGTCGCAAACCATTCATTGGTCATGGCTAACTATATTTCCCGCGCAAATGCAGCGGTGATAGATTTAACTAACTTACTCTCTCAGGGATAATGATGAAAAAGACACTTCTTGCCACAACCTTATTAGGCTTGTTAAGCATATCATCGGCACAGGCATCAACTTTAGTTGGTTTTAAAGTGGGTGGTGATTACTGGCAAGCTGATACCAGTGGTTCGTTTAATAGTGATGATGGTGTAGCACAAACTTATAACTACGATTCAGATGCTCAAGGCAGTGTATGGATTGCTATTGAGCATCCAATTCCTTTAGTACCTAATATTAAAATCCGTGAAAACCGTTTAGAAGGTAAAGGCAGCCAAGCTAATTCTGACTTTACTTTCAATGATCACCAATTTAGTGGCGCAACAACCGCATATAATGACTTAAGTAACACTGACTTCGTTCTTTATTACGAAATCTTAGATAACGATATTGTGGCACTTGATTTAGGTGCAGCTTATAAGCAAATGCACGGTTCTATACGTGTACAAGACCCAGGACATCCAGAAGAAGTTGATGTTGATAGCGGTATTGTAATGGCTTATGCCAATGCTGAAGTTGGCGTTCCTGGTTTAGGCTTGTACGCTTTTGCTGATGTGATGTTAGGCATTGATGAGTCAAGTGTTTACGATATTAATGCAGGTTTAGGTTGGAAATTTGATGGTATAGCGCTTGATACCGCTATTCGCGTTGGTTACCGTGAATTCAAATTTGATGTCGACGACTTTTCAAGTACGACTCAGAATATGTCATTTAAAGGCGCCTTCGCTGGTTTAGAACTTACATTCTAATTTGGCATTAATATTAGCTTTACCCATAAAAAAAACCGCCAATTGGCGGTTTTTTTGTTTGCCAATTAAGGCAATATTAACAAGGGTTACTGGGCAATCAAACCATTGTTAATTGAGATGATGTCATCTTCATTCAATGTACCAGCTGCTTGTTTAAGCGCTAGAATTGAATTGATATAACCATAACGTGCATCAGACAGTTTACGTTTTGAATCGTACAAATCACGGGTACGGTTCAATACATCAACGATGGTACGAGTACCGACTTCAAAACCTGCTTGGGTTGCTTTTAACGCACTTTCTGAAGAAACAACAGATTGCTCATAAGCACGAATTGAGCTGATTGAAGCGCCAACGTTGTTGTAGTTATTACGAACATCTTTAACTACTTTACGATGAGTTTGTTCAAGTTTTTCACTTGCTTCAACGTATTGGTACTGAGCCTGTTTAACTTGTGAAGTGACTTTAAAACCTTCAAAAATTGGGACACTTAAGGTAATACCAATATTGGCATTATCGTAGTCAAGACCAGGGTTTTGATCGAAGCCTTTAGTATAGCCAGCAGCTAAGTTTAGCGATGGCATATGGCCTGCTTTATATAGCGTAATTGTTTCGCTGGCAATATCACGACCAATACGCTGAGTCATCAAGTCGATACTGTTTGTTTCAGCCATTTTCAACCATTCAGAAGAGGTTGTAGGTGATGGTGCACCGGCTGAGAAACGGTTGGTATCCAAAATATTGATCGTTTTGTGATCTATTCCTGTGATTTCACGTAATGCTTCATAGCTATTTGCGAGTGTATTCTCCGCAAGAATTTCAGTAGCTGAGGCTAAATCATATTGAGCTTGAGCTTCATGTACATCTGTAATAGCTGTAAGACCTACAGCAAAGCGTTGTTTAGTCTGCTCTAACTGACGTTCAATAGCGCGTTTTTCTGCGCCTTGGAATTCAAAGTTATCTTTAGCTGTTAAAACGTCAAAGTAAGCAGTCGTTACACGGATGATGAGTGCCTGTAAAGAAGAAGCGTAAGCTGAATCAGCTTGAGATGCAGCCATCTCAGCTAAATCTAAACCAACCCATGCACTGTGGTCATAAATAACTTGGTTTAATGTAAGGCCACCAGTGAAACCATCAGGCTTCTTGGTGTCCATACCATCTTCTTGGTTCCATGCTTTAGAGTAACCAACATTCGCACTGATTGTAGGCAGTAAAGGAGCACGGTTTTCTTCAATGGTTTCGTATAAAGCATCACGTTGTGATTGAGCTTGAAGTACGATGGTGTCACTTGTCAGTGCTTGTTGATAAATTTGCAGTAAATCATCAGCATTTGCTGCTGGTGCAGCTACGGCTAATGTTAGCGCGGCGTATATAGAACTGATTTTAAATTTCATTTGCTGCCCTTTTAGACAAAATCTCCATCAATGGAGGTAAAATAATTTTGGTGTTTACAGAACTCAATACTCAGAAAAAATTCTCTAGCACTATCGAACTTGTTCAAAAACGTCTTCGTTTCACGCTATGCAGCGAAGATCTGTTCATTTTTCAAGATTATATTTCAAATCGATTAAACAACATATTTTAATGTTTTCTGAGCCTAATCTATGTGACGTAAAGCTAATGTACCGTTATTAGTTAGCCTTTATATGTAAATTTAATATATTGCTGTAAAAATAACCATGAAAGATCAACAGACTCTGCTGTATATCGTAAAAAAGACTATCATTTCTAAGCTAAATATCAACTTTCAAGTTGTAACAGATTTTATTAAACTCACACGTTTAAATGGTACGCATATATAATTGTGTATTAAATATTTCAAAAGGCTTACAAACTGTAAGAAAAAAATATGAACGATAATGAAATAATCGAACAGTTTAATGCTGAAAAAGATGTCGAAATCCTTTCAAAGAAAACCGTATTTAAAGGTTTCTTTAAATTAGACGAGTACCAATTTAAGCATAGACTGTTTGACGGTGGTTGGAGTGAAGTTGTGACTCGTGAAGTTTTTGAGCGAGGTAACGCTGTTGTTGTTTTGCCTTACGACCCAGTAACACATCAAGTGGTGCTAATTGAGCAAATACGATTACCGGCCATTATGAGTACTCAGTCTGTTTGGTTACTTGAGTTAGTTGCAGGTATGATCGCTGCAGATGAAATTGCTGAAGAAGTAGCCCATCGTGAGTTAATGGAAGAGACAGGTATTACGGCATCAGAAATGCATTTTGTTAATAGTTATCTTGCTACACCTGGTGGTTCATCTGAGCGGTTTTATTTTTATTGGGCAAAAGTTGATGCTAGCCAAGCTAAAGGCATTCACGGGCTTGAATATGAACATGAAGATATAAAAGTGCATGTGGTCGATTTTGACGTCGCGATGGAAATGGTCAACAGCGGCCGTATTGATAACGCATCAACGGTACTCGGCTTGCAATGGCTTGCACTGAATTTACATAAAGTGAAACCGGTATAACGAAATCCCATTGTTGAATGAGTTTTTATGTTTGACATATTAAAGAAATAAAGCTGCAGAATCGTGAAAAGTACATAAGAGGTTTGTTGTGAATCAAAAAGTAACCAAAGGTAAGTATCAACCCAACGTGAGTGCTTTTTTAGCGCTGTGCGGGCGTAATTACGCACTTATTTTAAAATGGTTACCAGATGCGGCAGATGTGAATGAATCTTGGGCAGTTGAAGGGCAATTTGGTCTATTAGATGTCACTGTTATTGAAAATACAAAGTATACTCAGCTGATTGAAATATCGAGGAAATTGCCCAATCATGATTTCCTTACCATACCTAAAGCTTGTGTGCGAGTTTATCATGACGCTCAATTAGCAGAAGTGTTAACTAGTCAACAGATTTTCCGATTAAAAGCAGTGTATGATTATCCAAATGTACATATGCATCAAACGGATGAGAAATACCAAGTTAATGCATTTCTGGAAGAGCTACTTAAGATCGGATGTCGTCGCCAGCATGTCTGTTCAACATAGTTCTGCAACATTGAATTAATTTATTTTTAGGATTAATTAGTGCTAAAAGAGCCAGTTAATTACCCCAATACTGATACGGATGTCGTAAGACTTATTCAAGTCACTGACCCGCATTTGTTCGCTGATCCAGAAGCAAAGCTTTTAGGGGTGAATACGGCTGCCAGTTTTCAGGCTGTTTTGAATACGTTTTTAAGTACGAATTATAAAGCTGATATAATGTTAGCTACCGGCGATATTAGCCAAGATTACTCCCCTCAATCCTACCAACATTTTTCTAATACCGTTGCAGAATTAGCTATGCCTTGCCATTATCTACCTGGCAATCATGATGATCCTCGTTTGATGAGCTTGCATATGCAAGGCAAGCATTTATTTGGGCAACAGCGGATTGTTATTGGTAATTGGCAAATATTGATGTTGGATTCTACTGTACGTGGTAAACCTGGTGGTTATATGGCAGAAGATCAATTTAATTTGATTGATGAAGCGATTAAAGCTGACCCAGATAAGCACGTATTACTTGCTATGCACCATAATCCTATCCTTGTCCGATGTAGCTGGCTCGATCAGCACTGCATGATCAATGGCGATGCCTTTTTAAAACGGGTAAGTAAACACCCACAAGTAAAAGGCGCGTTGTGGGGGCATGTTCACCAATCTATCGACACTGAGTATCAAGGTGATAATGGTGTAATTAGCCTAATGGCAACACCGTCTACCTGTATACAATTTAAGCCAAAATCTTCTTATTTTGCACTGGACGGACTTCAACCAGGCTATCGTTTGCTGGAGTTAGCAAGCAATGGTAGCATTCATACTAATGTTTATCGGGTTCCGGGTGAAAAGTTCTCACCAGATAATGACGCAAGCGGTTATTAATTTCGTTTAGTTGTTTGTTTGCTTGATAATTATCAATTAGTTTGAATTTTCAGGTTAACCTCAACGAGATGAAGTATGTTGCTCTATATACATGGATTTAATAGCTCTCCTCATTCTGATAAAGCCAAAGATACGGCTGAATATTTCCAGCGCTGTTTCCCAGAATATCCTTTCGTTCAGCCACAATTACCTTCGTCACCTAAAGAGGCGATGGCTTTGTTATGTGGTATTGTAGAGCAAGCAAAAGCTAAAAATGAACCATTAACCTATATCGGTTCTTCTTTAGGTGGATACTTTGCCAGTTATCTCGCCGAAACATACGGTGGTAAAGCAGTGCTAATAAATCCTGCTGTGAAACCATTTGAGCTATTTGATGAGTTTCTAGGGCCACAATATAATCCATATATTGATGAACATTACCAAGTATTACCGCAACATAAGCTTGATGTTGCCGAATATAATACTGAGGTTATTCGTCGTCCTGATCGTTTTTTAGTTTTTTTGCAAACAGGCGATGAAGTGTTAGATTATCGACAAGCATTATTAAAATACCATTGTTGCCAACTCCATGTAGAGGCGAATGGTGACCACAGTTTTATTGGCTATAAAAACCAGCTAGATAAGATTTGTGAGTTTTTAAAAATTACATAACAAGTATTTATTTCGGCCTTCAATTTTGGGCCATAATTGACCAAATGTGTGGACTATGAGCAACCAATATACTTCTGACGCTATCGAGGTTCTTAACGGACTCGACCCAGTAAAACGCCGTCCTGGTATGTATACCGACACTACCAGACCCAACCATTTAGGTCAGGAAGTCATCGATAACAGTGTTGATGAAGCACTCGCAGGTCACGCCTCAAAAATTGAAGTGGTATTACACGCCGATAATTCGTTAGAAGTTACCGATGATGGCCGTGGTATGCCCGTTGATATTCACCCAGAAGAAGGTATTCCTGGGGTTGAGCTGATCCTAACGAAATTGCACGCTGGTGGTAAATTCTCAAACAAGAATTACCAGTTTTCGGGTGGTTTACATGGAGTCGGTATTTCGGTTGTAAATGCCTTATCAACGCGTGTTGAAATTACTGTGCGCCGTGATGCCCAAGTGTATGACATGGCATTTGAAAGCGGTGATAAAGTAGAAGACTTAACCGTCACAGGTACTTGTGGACGCCGGAATACCGGCACGCGAGTTCACTTTTGGCCAGATGCTAGCTACTTTGATTCTGGTAACTTCTCCATTACTAAGTTGCTTCACCTTTTACGTGCTAAAGCCGTTTTATGCCCAGGCCTACGTATTAAGTTTAGTAATAAGCAAAACGGCGAAGTACATGAATGGTTTTACGAAAGTGGTTTAACCGATTATTTAAAAGAAGCGGTAAAAGACTCAGTGTTATTACCCGAAGAGCCTTTTGTCGGTAGTTTTACTGGCAAGGTTGACGCTGCAGAATGGGCGATTACTTGGTTACCTGAAGGTGGCGATAGTCTTTACGAAAGTTATGTAAACTTAATCCCGACACCACTTGGCGGTACTCACGTTAATGGTTTTAGACAGGGATTATTAGAGTCGATGCGTGAGTTCTGTGAATTCCGTAACTTAGTACCAAGAGGTATCAAACTTTCTCCAGAAGATATTTGGGATAAAGCCTCTTTTATTCTCTCAATCAAAATGCAAGATCCGCAATTTTCTGGCCAAACTAAAGAAAAACTCTCTAGCCGTCAAAGTTCGGCATTTGTATCAGGTGTTGTTCGAGATGCGTTTTCATTGTGGCTTAACTCTAATACTGACCAAGCTGAGTTATTAGCTGAATTGTGTATTAACAATGCCCAAAAACGTTTAAAAGCGGCTAAAAAGGTTGCTCGTAAAAAAGTCACTGCAGGGCCTGCATTACCCGGTAAATTGACCGATTGTAGTGGACAAGACCCTATGCGTGGCGAACTATTCTTGGTGGAGGGTGACTCTGCGGGAGGTAGTGCTAAACAGGCACGAGATCGTGAGTTTCAAGCGATTATGCCGCTGCGTGGTAAAATTCTAAATACCTGGGAAGTTGACGCGTCACAGGTATTAGCGTCACAAGAAGTCCATGATATTTCTGTTGCTATAGGTTGCGATCCTGATAGTGATGATATTTCAGAATTACGCTATGGCAAGATATGTATTCTTGCTGATGCCGATTCCGATGGTCTACATATTGCGACCTTGCTATGTGCTCTATTTATGATGCATTACCGTATATTGGTTGAAAAGGGGCATGTGTATATCGCTATGCCACCACTTTTTCGTATCGATTTAGGCAAAGAAGTATTTTATGCCCTAGATGAAGAAGAAAAAAACGGTATATTAGATAGAATTGTTGCCGATAAGAAAAAAGGCAAAGTACAAGTGACTCGCTTTAAAGGATTGGGCGAGATGAATCCATTGCAGCTTAGAGAAACAACAATGGATCCTAATACTCGTCGCTTAGTGCAATTAACCATTGATGATAAAGACGATACCATGGCATTAATGGATATGTTGTTATCGAAGAAGCGCTCACCAGATCGTAAAGTCTGGCTAGAGTCTAAAGGTGATCTTGCTCAACTGTAAGTCGCTTTAATGAGTTACCGTTACTTGGCCTAATAATCCATAAAGGCTGTGTTTAATCACAGCCATTAAGATTGAGCATAGAATTGCCCATAACAAGAACGAAGGCAAAAATTATTAAAATGTCGAAAATAATAATTAAAATGGATATCAAGCAGATTACAACAGTGTTTAAAGCACTGTCTGTATTGGCTTTAACACAATTACTTGTTGTTAAAGCTTATGCTGAAGATCCTATGATGATTACTGTTACCAAAGGATTTGGACTTACGCTTTATGCTTCTGATTTAGGCGATGCTAAACAGATGGCAATGGGCAGTAAGGGAACCTTGTTTGTCGGTTCAAAGAAAAGCGGCACTATATACGCCCTAGTCGATTCAGATAATGATGGTCAAGTTAATAAACGGTATTTAATTGGCAAAGGATTAGAGTACCCAGAAGCATTAGCCTTTCATAATGGCGACTTGTATGTTGCAGATGATGATCGTATTTTGCGTTTTAAGGATATTGAAAATCGTTTAAGACGACCTGGTAGACCAAAAGAAATCTACTCTGGTTTACCCAGCGTAGAAAGAAAACATGCCCGTGGGATGAGTTTTGGCCCTGATGGACGCTTATACATCTCTATCGGTTCCCCCTGTAATGTGTGCGAATCTCCAGCCCCTTTTGGCAGTATGTTAGCCATCGATATAGAATCTGGTGACACTGAACAAGTGGCATCAGGGTTAAGACGGGTCATTGGCTTTGATTGGGCTCCAAACACCGAGAAGTTATGGTTTGCCGACCAAGGGCGTAATTGGATGGGTGATAATATGCCTGCCGATGAAATTAACCGAATTGATGTTAAGGGTAGCCATTTTGGATTCCCTTATATCCATGGTGACAATGTTGTTGAACCTTCCTTCAAAAAGCCTGACAACCTGAATATTTCCGAACCAGAATTTGAACTTCCTGCACACGTGAAGCCAACAAGCTTAATGTTTTATGAAGGTGAGCAATTTCCTGAGCGTTACCATCACCAATTGTTTGTTGCGGAAAATGGCTCATGGAACCGTTCAAGTAAGATTGGTTATCAAGTGGTTATGCTAACTGTTGATGGAGACCAAGTTATCGATCGTGAAAGAGTGATAAGCTTTTTAGACGGTGAATTTCCCGTAGCTAGACCCTATGACCTAATTAATGCACCTGATGGTGCGATGTTCATCTCTGATGACTTAAAAGGCAATGTATACCGCTTTTTTTACAAAGAGCCAGAACAATCACAGGATAATAAATAATGAGTGATGCGATTGAATTAAGCCTTGATGGTGTAGAGCAAATGCCGCTACGCCGCTTTACTGAAGAGGCTTATTTAAACTATTCAATGTACGTGATCATGGATCGCGCTTTGCCACATATTGGCGATGGTTTAAAGCCAGTTCAACGTCGTATTATTTACGCCATGAGCGAGTTAGGATTATCAGCTCAATCTAAGCCTAAAAAGTCTGCAAGAACCGTAGGTGACGTATTAGGTAAGTATCACCCCCATGGTGATAGTGCCTGTTATGAGGCGATGGTATTAATGGCTCAGCCATTTTCATACCGATATCCGTTAGTTAAAGGTCAGGGTAATTGGGGCGCGCCAGACGATCCTAAATCATTCGCTGCAATGCGTTATACCGAAGCAACCTTATCAAAATTCTCTGAAGTTTTATTATCAGAATTAGGCCAAGGCACGGTTGATTGGGGCGTTAACTTTGACGGCACCATGAAAGAGCCAAAATCCTTACCTGCAAGATTGCCGCATATTTTATTAAACGGTATTACCGGTATTGCTGTTGGTATGGCGACCGATATTCCACCCCATAATGTTCGCGAGTTAGTGTCAGCGTGTGTGGAGTTATTGGATAACCCTAAAGCGGAACTTGATCGCTTAATGGAGCTTGTTCCTGGGCCTGATTATCCGACCAATGCCGAGATCATTACCCCAAGTAAAGACATTGCCAAAATTTATGAAACTGGTCGTGGCTCTATTAAAATGCGAGCGGTCTATGACGTTGATAGTGGCGAGATTGTTATTACATCTTTGCCGCATCAAGCAAGTAGTGGCAAGATTTTAGAGCAAATGGCTAACCAAATGCAGGCGAAGAAGCTGCCAATGGTTGCTGATTTACGTGATGAGTCTGATCATGAGAATCCAGTTCGATTAATTATTGTACCTCGTTCTAATCGGGTTGATTGCGATCAACTAATGGCGCATCTTTTTGCAACCACTGATTTAGAAAAAAGCTTTCGTGTTAACTTGAATGTGCTTGGTCTTGATGGCCGCCCAAGGGTTAAAGGCCTGAAAGAGATGCTAACTGAGTGGCTTAGTTACCGTATCTCAACAGTGACACGTCGTTTGCAGTACCGTCTTGATAAGGTGCTGGCAAGATTACATATTCTTGATGCATTGATGATTGCCTTCTTAAATATTGATGAAGTCATCGAGATCATTCGTTTCAATGACGAACCTAAGAAAGAGCTTATTTCACGATTTAATTTATCGGATAAACAAGCTGAAGCTATTTTAGAATTAAAATTACGTCACTTAGCCAAACTTGAAGAATTTAAGATTACGGCAGAGCAAGAAGAGTTAGCGGCTGAGCGTGATAAATTACAACTTATCTTGAGTTCAGAGCGCCGTCTAAAGACACTGGTGAAGAAAGAGCTTATTCAAGATGGCGACACTTTCGGTGATGACCGTCGTTCACCTATCATTGAGCGCTTAGAGTCAAAAGCCTTAACTGAGCAAGAGTTAACTCCAGCAGAAGCGGTTACCGTGGTGCTTTCTGACAAAGGTTGGGTTCGTTGCGCTAAAGGCAGTGACATTGATGGTGAAGGATTAAATTACAAAGCGGGCGATAGCTTCTTATGTAGCGCGAGTGGTAAGAGTAATCAACCTTCGGTATTTATTGACTCTACAGGTCGAGCATTTGCTACTGATACCCATACTTTACCTTCAGCTCGAAGTCAGGGAGAGCCGATAACGACTCGATTTAACTTGTCACCAGGTGCAGTGATGCGTCATGTGTTGATGGGAAATGATGCGCAATGTTACCTCTTAGCAAGTGATGCGGGTTATGGCTTTATTGGTTCATATGCCGATATGGTCAGTCGTAATAAGGCGGGTAAAGCGCTACTGAGTTTGCCAGCTAATGCAGAATCCTTGAAACCTAAATTGGTTAATAAAGGTATTCCTCAGTCGATTATGGCGATTACCAATGAAGGGCGGATGCTGATCTTTGATGTTGATGCATTGCCGCAATTGTCCAAAGGTAAGGGCAATAAGATTATTGGTATTCCAACCGATCGTTCTAAGAGCCGAGAAGAGCTATTGATTCACCTTGATGTTGTCCCACAAGATGCGTCAGTCACGCTATGGGCTGGTAAACGTAAGTTAACCTTGAAACCATCTGACTTAGAGCATTACCGTGGTGAGAGAGGACGTAGAGGCGCTAAATTACCTCGAGGCCTGCAACGTGTTGACAGTGTTGATATCGAACTCAATGGGCAAGCTGTTGATGATACTGATGAACCAACAGAATCATAAAGGCATGAAATCATAAAGTATTGATACGAAGACCTTAAGCTAGAAAGCTTGAGGTTTTCTAAACAAAAAAATGCTGCCCTAGGGCAGCATTTTTTATGGAATTTGGTTGGCGTTTCTCTTCAATACACTTAAAGCAGGATCTAGTGGTTCAATACTAGTTGTTCAATGTATGTAGATTAAGCTACTTCATAGAAGTTAGGTTCGATATCAACTTGAGCTTGGATAATGTTATTTGCCATACGTGCACATTTACCACATTGATCAGCTACACCTAAGCGTTTTTTAACGTCAGCTAAAGAGCTATCGCCATGCTTGCTTACTGCTTCTCTGATTTGGGTATCAGTAATTCCGTGACAAAGACAAACGTACATAAAGCCTCTTCAATTAATCTGATTCATATCTTAACTTAGACAATTCATAAGGCTAAGGGATGATCGCTCGTTGACTGTAATGCAATTCTAAATGAAAACCGTTCTCATTGCTAATAACTTTTTATCTATTTTTGAATTGATGCACAGAATAATAGTTATTAGAAACTGCTATCTTGCTCACGATTACAGCATTACTGGGAGGTTGGAATAAAAATAGTGGTGTGAAGGAAGGGTAAAAATATGATGTTTTTATGCTTTCATGGTGTATTGATTTAAGCAGGATTTGACATTTTTGCGCGTTAGCCTCGTCCATGAAGCGTAACGGAAGGAATATTAACTAATATCCCTTAAAAAAATCGACCTGATGCTTTAAAGGTTGCTGAGCTGTCCATAAATGGTAGTTTTCAACGAACACCTCTACAACTTGTTCTGGAAAACTGGGTGCGGCAATATGCGGGGTAATAATCGCATTAGCACATTGCCAAATAGGGTGTTCGCTTGGCAGAGGCTCTTGATTGAATACATCCAGTACAGCATTTTGTAGTGGTTTGTTTTGTAACTGTTTGGCGAGTGCATCTAAGTCGAGCACATCTCCACGGCCAAGGTTAAACAGAACGCACTCTTCAGGAAGTAGTGATAGCATCGCCTCATTAAGGATGTTCTTTGTTTCTAAAGTGCTGGGTAAAATGCTGGCAATAGCATGAGACGTAGTCACGTAGTCTGCCAAATTTTCGATAGTATCCACATGGTCAAAATGCGGTTTTGCTGCGCCGCTACGACTAAGGCCCGTTACCCTCATACCAAAATGTTTGGCTGTTTGAGCAATATGTTGTGCAATAGAGCCTGTTCCTAACAAAAGGAGGGATTGGTTCTGTAAGGTCCTAAAGCTGCCAGGGATCCATTGCTTATGTTGCTGTTGTTGTTTATATTTTGCATGCTCTCGCTGGTGGGCAAGTAAATAGCCAAAAAGATATTCACTCATTAATGGGCCAAAAATACCCTTGATATTGGTTAGAGTGTAATCTCTTCTTTGTCTTGATCCGGTAATGCGGTCAACGCCAGCAAATGTTGACTGCATCCACTGTAAGTTGTTACCTAGGTTGAGTAGGGGCGCGGCTAAGTTTGGTTCTGCAAACCAAATATTGGCGCTGCTTATACTGCTAGGGTCATCACCGAGAATGATGAGTTCTTCAAGGTTATGAGCTGATAATAGTTGGCGAAACTTATCGTTATCTTGTGTTAAAAGCAGTAGTTTATGCGCCATATAGCCCCTGTTTTGTACTCGTATATTGATTTTTATTGAGGAAGTTAATGAATCAAGTTATCACATTCTTTGCCAAATTAGGTGCCATGCTTCATCCATGGATGAGTGAAATCTCCACAGCTTTAGTGGCTTGTTGTATCGTTATGTTTGCTACTGATATCAATCGCTTCTTGCGTAAAACATTAGTTAGACGTGGATTTCTAGTGCGTACTTGTGTGTTTGTCTTAGTCAATGCATTTGGCTATGGTCTCGCCATTGTAAGCATCAGCCCTTGGTTAGCTGGTCAGCTTAAATCTATGCCTTCACAGTGGATGCTGTTGTTAGTACTTGCGGCATTCTTTGCTGTTGGGGCTTGGGCGCAGCGCAATAGACAAGTCTAAAGCTCCGCAAGGCAATACCTAAGAATAGCCGTAATTTGATAACCGTTATTAGCCAAACCATGAGCTATAGTCTGAAGATTGAGGGCTTTCTTGCTGTTCTATTTGCTTAATCACTGCAGCTGCTTTATCAGGATAATTACTGAATATTCCATCAACGCCAATGGCTTTCAAAGCTTGAATATCTTCCGCATTATCGACGGTATACACATATATCTTTGCACCACGTTGATGTGCGTCATGAACCATTTTAAGGGTGACGAAATGAATATCAATATGGATAGAATAAGCATCTAGTGCCGTTACGGCTTCCGCATAGTTTAATGGCACACCTGACAATATAGGCGCGACTCTTGCTTTGGGAAGGTGCTGCTTAACTTCAAGTAAATATGGTTGATTGAACGATGAGATGAGTAGTTGTTCAGTAGTGAAACCCAACTGGATAATAATGTCGTTATAGCACTTAATAAGTGGTTCTGCGGTGTGGTAGCCCTTGAGTTCAATATTAACAATACAGCGACCTTTAATAAGGCTCATCACTTGCCATAATGTTGGCAGATGATGCTGTTTAATGGTCACTGCGCTTATTGTGTCTAAAGTACTTTTATGCACTAACCCCTGACCCGAGGTTTTAGTCTCTAAGCGTCGGTCGTGAAAAACAATCAACTCACCTTCAACATTATAAACATCAAGCTCAATAGCCTCGACTTTTAATGATAAGGCTTTTTCCATTGCCGCAAGTGTGTTTTCTACTTCATAGCCACTGGCACCACGATGAGCAAAAATAAGCATTTAATTACCCTTTAATAATCTTGTTAAATTCTCGATTTGGCGCGTTGTTAATATGGATTTCCATTTGTGGATAAGCTAATTCAACATGGTTTTCTTTGAGCTTTTTGCAAATCCGTTTATGTAAGTCATGCCTTAATGGCCAGCGATCATTCATATCTTTAGCATAAGATCTAACTTCATAATCTTGAGTGTGCTGGCCAAAACCTGCAAACCACACTTCTGGTTCAGGGAAGCTTAATGATAAATCACACTCTCGAACCGCTTGATGAAGTAATGCTTCCACTTTTGATGGGTCAGCATCACGTTGAACCGATACACTAACAATCACACGGGTAATCGGGTCTGATAACGACCAGTTGACCAGCTGTTCGGTAATAAAGGCTTTGTTGGGAACAATAATCTCTTTTCGATCCCAATCCACAATGGTTGTGGCTCGTATTTCAATTTTGCTTACGGTACCAGTTAAATCGCGAATCGTGACGGTATCGCCTATTCGTATCGGTTTCTCGAATAAGATAATAAGACCTGAAATAAAGTTAGCAAAAATTTCCTGTAAACCGAAACCCAGCCCGACAGAAAGGGCTGCTACCAACCACTGTAATTTTGACCATTCAACACCAACGGTAGAAAAGCCCACTAACATACCTACGAACACCACCATGTAACTACTGACGGTAGTAATTGCGAACCCGGTACCAGGTGACAGTTCAAGCCTTTGTAAAATAGTTAGTTCTAATAAACCTGGTAGATTTTTCGCTATCATTGCGGAAAAACCAACAAAGATAAATGCGAATAGAATCGATTTTAATGTGATTGGGATCTGCTGTTCCATTCCATTAACGACCGAATGGGTATTCCATAAAGTAATACCATCAAGAAAGGAAAATAATGCCGTGTGAGTTTGGGAAATTAATCCTAGTAAACTGGCAAAAAATGCCAAGATTAATAACGATCGCACCAGACCCAGTGACTGACTGGATATGGTTTCGAGATCGACAATCGGTTCTTCATAGTTTTCAGACACATCAGGGGTGTTATTCAGTTCGCCACGTTCTCTTTGTGCCAGTCTCTCCGCACGTTTAGCTTTAGCGCGATCAAACGCAATTAAGCGACGCTCAATTAACATCCAACGTTTTATGAGTTGATACAATAAAAGGAAACCGAGCCCTAATACTAACGATAACTGTAATTGCAGTAGTACTTGAAAGGCACTGAAGTAGTAACCAATAACAGCAAAGAAAATGCTCGCACATGGCACGGTAATTAAGAATATCCAGATAACCTTATGCAGTAACTTCATATTCTTGCCATCATTGGCATTAGCACGGAAGTCGCTGATAAATGAGTACATATCTTTATAAAGTAATAATAGCGATATGGTGAGCAATATGAAGGCTCCACGGCCAATACTATTGCGGATTAGGGATGTATCTAGTGCTTCTGTAAAACCAATAATGCCGATTAAAGGCCAGCTCAATACAATAAAACGCAGGGTTTTTTCCTGTAATCGCCTGATTAATGGTTCTGGTCTTCTGAAATGGCTAATCAAAATACCGTTATCAATAGCAAGTAATGCAAAGAAGCGATAAACCAAATAACAGCAACCTATAGATAAAACACCGACGCCAATCGCATGAACAAAATTCAGTTCAGAAGCAAATAGTATCCAGCCTGCTAGTAATAATGGTAAAGGTTTTACTAATGAATAACTTAGGGTTAGTGCTAGGGTTTTAGCAGTATATTTGAATTTATCTTGAGTCACATTACCAACGTATTGCCCATAACGTTGAATTGTTTTACTAAATTTAGGCGTCAGTAAATCCTGTGCCATTAAACTGAGTATCAGCGTGATAACCCACCAAGCCCAGTATATGTTTTGGTTTTTCCAAGCTTGTTTAATTTTCTCTCGTTGTTGAGCTTGCATCATCCACACTGTGGCATTTTTTAAATCAACCAACCAAAGTCCGGTAATTGCAGCGGCATTAGGTACCCAAAATAGGTGCTCATTTAGGGTACTTTTGAGTTCTAGGTATATTTGATTTAATTGCTCATAGCTATTTCTAAGCTTAGCTTGTTCATTAAGGTAAACATCGTAGCTTTGCACAACCTGCTCAATAAGGCTTTGCTGTGATTGAAGCAGTTGGGTTTGTGTTTTATTAAGAAATTGCTCAGTACTGAGTTGTTGCTTATTCAGCGCTCTTTGCTGCTCGGCTTGATAACGCATTAAGCGAGAGTCTGCGATTTCAGCCAGTAGCAGATCTTGATTGGGTGGTTTTGGCAGAGATTGCAGCATTTGTAGAAAACGATCACCAAAAGCTGAGTTGGTTTCAACCCAGGTAATTTGCTCTTCTACATTGGTGAGCTGCAGAGCATGAGATTGATATTGTTTCTCTGCTTTTTCTTGTTGGCTAATAACCTTGGTTATTTCACTGTTGATACGAATTAGCTCAGCGGCATACTGCTGATTTTTATTACTTAGCTCTTGTGAAATGACATCGGCTAGCTGCTGCTCGCCGATAAGATTATTGGCAATGGTATTCGCCGCTTTTTGTTGGCGGTATTGATTAGTTTGTATATTTAACGCTTCAATCAACTTTTCTTGTTGCGAGTGTTCTATCCGCAGCAATTGCAGTTGTAATCGGACAATTTGCTTTTGCTTTGGGCCACTTGATAATTCTGCTGAAAGGGTATTGATATGCTGTTCAAGTAAAGCGCCCTGTAAACGTTGTAGCTTACCAAGCGGAGTGTCGTCAGGTGCTTGCTGAGCACGTTTATGCTGACTAGAAGCCTCTTTTGCTTGTTTGATAAGATTAGGTAAAGCTTGTTGTCTTTTATTTAGGCTAAGAAGTTGTTGGCTTAAATCGCTTTCAGATTGCTTTTGTTCCGATAAGTGGTAATAAGCCATTGAGGCTTGCTGGCCAATATCGACATCTTTACTAATGGCCAGTTCGCTAACTGGTTGATTGATAAGTTGGGTGATATTTTCAATGGTGATAGCGCTAGTGCTACTGAGCTCAAGATAGCTTTGCTCTTCGCTGTGTTGCTTTTCAATGCTTTCTTCAACGGAGGTGATTTGAGCCGGAATGTCGATGACTTGAGTGTTGTTGGTATTTTTTGAAAAGCCCAAGCGTTTATCTAGCTGCAGCGGTGACGTTGCAGAGACAGAAAAAGAAATGGCACAACACAATATAACTGCAATACGGAACATAGAGGAATGATTGCTAGTGAGAGACTAATACAATGGTAACAAAAACCTGAGTTTACGCTTTATTTTTTTTATGATTTTTATGATTTTTATGATTTTTCTGAGTTTCGAAAATTGCTGTGATCAAGATAATGCTCCCGCCGATAAACGTATTCAAATTAACTTGCTCGTTTAGCAATAGCAGGGCTAACACAGTGCCATAAAAGGGTTGCAAGCATGAGACTAAGCCAACCGTTTTCGCACTTAGTTGACGTAATGCAGAAGCAAATAAGGCGTGTGGGGCAGCAGTAAAAAATATGCCTAAAATGACAATTGAAGTCCACACCTCAATATTGATGGTTTGAATCTCTACCTCTAACCAAGGGCTCAGTATCAGCACCGCTACCAATGTTTGATAGAACATTGCCTGAGGGCCGCTGTAGAGTGAAAAGTAGCGTTTATGGAGTAAGTTCCTCCCAGTGAATAAGGCGGCTGAGAGTATGCCTGTAGCAATTCCTAGGGTGACATCATTATCAAGGTTAGCTTCGGGGATAAGTAAAATAACCCCTGTGAGTACCGCTAAACCAGATAAGACATCTGCGAGTTCTAACTTTGTTTTATTGATTAGCGGCTCAACAAGAACTGTCATTACAGGGTAGGTGAAAAACGCAATCATGCCGATGGCGACTGATGAGAGTTGCATAGAGGCAAAATAGGTCACCCAATGTAAGCTCACCAAAATTCCCAGTCCAAGCGCGACAAAGTAGTGTTTGATTTGTTGTAGTTGGAGATTTTGTTTACTTAATTTGACGATGCAGCCAAGAACAAAAAAGGCAATAACGCAGCGTAACACGGTGATATCAAGTGGACTTAGGGGGATAATTTTAGAAAATAATGCAGTACCACCAAACAGTAGTACTGCGATATGCAGCTGAATTAACCCGGAGTTTGGATTAGTTCCTTGTAAAGCGCCTGTTGGCATCATACTGATTCAGCTGTCATCTTGGTTCTAGTACAAATTAGTTTAAATGAGCAAATGCCTGACCCATGCGAGTTGTTTGTGTTGGCTCAACGCCTTCTGCAAAACTTTCTATGGCATCTTGAGCAAATAGCATGACGACAGTAGAACCTAGCTTAAAGCGGCCCATTTCTGCGCCTTTTTCTAATGTCAGTGCTTCAGCACCTTCAGTTGGGTAATCCCAAGTAAACACTTGCTTGCCACATGGTGGCGTGACCGTGCCCGCCCACACTGTTTCAATGCTTGCCACAATCGTCGCGCCTACTAATACCATTGCTAGCGGGCCTACTTCGGTTTCAAAAATAGCGACAACGCGTTCGTTACGAGCAAATAACCCTGGAACGTTTTGGGCTGTTAATGGGTTAACCGAAAACAAATCACCAGGAATATAGGTCATTTTTGACAATGTGCCGGTGATTGGCATGTGAATACGGTGATAATCTTTTGGTGCTAAATAAATCGTTGCAAAGTCACCATCGTTAAAGCGTTCAGCATCTTTAATCTGGCCACCTAAAAGCGCTAATGTGGTGTAATCATGCCCTTTAGCTTGAACAATTTTACCCGCTTCAACTGGTCCACACTGGCTAACTGCGCCATCAACAGGATGAGCCATTGTTTTTGCATCTTCAACAATAGGACGTAAACCCGGCTTTAAAGCGCGAGTAAAAAATGCATTAAACGTTTTGTAGGCTTCAGGCTCACTTTGAGCCGCTTCTGACATGTCAATTTTGTATTGCTTAATAAACCATTTAATACCAGCAGTCGTAATCGCGCCAGCTTCGGAAGCTGCAAGCTTACCCACAAGACGTGAAAGAAAATGTTTAGGCATAATGTATTGCAAAGCAATTTTAACAGAATCCAATTGAATACCCTTTTTAGTTATTTATGTTTTTAATCATGTTCTTTAAATATGATACAACGCTTTACATCAGTGCGTCAGCTCATAAGCTTTTATTATTCGTCGATGGCTCTGAAATGGCGAGCATGTCTTTGTTCATCGAGACTGGCAATAATGCGTTGGTAATTACTGAATCTATCTTGGGTTATTTTCCCATCTGCTAATGCTTCTTGCAAGGCGCAGCCGGGATCGTCGCCGTGTTTACAATCTCGAAACTTACAGGTTCCAATATAATCTCTAAACTCGATAAAACACCAACCGACACGCGGCGCAGGTAAATGCCAAAGGGCAAATTCACGCACACCAGGAGAATCAATTAAGTCTCCACCACTTTCAAAATGCAATAGCTTTGCCGTAGTCGTGGTGTGCTGGCCAAGCCCTGAGTTATTAGACACGTCGCCAATAGCCAGTTCTGCATCAGGCATTAATGCATTAATCAGTGACGATTTACCGACACCAGATTGTCCTGCAAACACGCTGATTTTATCAGACAGTAACGCTTTAATCTGATCAACACCTTCGCCAGTATGACTACTTACCATATACACGGGGTAACCTATTTGGCGATAACGCTCAAGAGCCACTTCGACTTCTTCACGGTTTTCATCAGTGAGCAGATCCATTTTATTAAGGATAATCACAGGTGGGATATCGGTGTCTTCTGAAGCCACTAAGTAACGGTCAATAATTTGGGTGGTAAAACTTGGTAATATTGACGATACAATGAGTATCTGATCAATATTTGCCGCAATGATTTTAACCCCGTCGTATAAATCTGGACGCGTTAATGAAGATATTCTCGGATGAACTGCTTCAACAATGCCGCCAATGCCACGGTTGGTTTCAGTGGCAAGTCGCACTAATACTTTATCACCAGTCACTAAACTAGTAATGTTTCGGCGAATGTTACAACGTGCGACAGTACCATCTTCAGTTTCGATATCAGCGTGTTGTCCAAAACGAGAAATGACGATTCCCTGTTGTTCAGACCCCAGTAGACTATCCTGTAATTCAGTAGCTGAATCTTCAGTGTCTTTACGCTTTAAACGCTTACTTTGATTGTCGCGCATTCTGCGCTTTTGGCTTTGGCTAAGTGGTTTCTTTTTACTCACAGGATAATCTTCATCAATTAGGTGTTTTTGTGTCGTATAAAAAAACAGTATGATACACCCTCTTTAGTAAAAATGCCTGAAATAAGGGCATTAGACAGAACAAGGCAAAAATTATGGCTATAAATTCAAACAATCTTATTTGGGTTGATTTAGAAATGACGGGTTTAGAGCCCAGTGTTGATCGCGTGATCGAAATTGCCACCATAGTGACGGACCAAGAACTTAATGTGTTAGCGCAAGGCCCTGTTATTGCTATTCACCAATCTGATGAAGTGTTAGCAGGCATGGATGATTGGAATCAAACCCATCATGGTCAATCCGGTTTAATTGACCGCGTAAAGGCCAGTGTCCTTACTGAAGAAGATGCCATTAGACAGACGATTAGCTTTTTAGAGCAGTATGTTCCTAAAGGTGCATCGCCAATGTGTGGTAATACTATTGGACAAGATCGCCGTTTTTTAAATAAATACATGCTGGAATTAGAAGAATTCTTCCATTATCGCAATATTGATGTCAGTACGATAAAAGAGCTTACACGTCGCTGGAAACCAGAAGTGATGGACGGGCTTACTAAAAAGAATACGCACCAAGCTTTAGAAGATATCAAAGAATCTATCGAAGAATTGCAGTTTTATCGTCGAGAAGTATTTAAAATTTAACCGATCAGACTTTTTTTTTGAAATAAGGGTTGCAGTGTAGTGAATATTACATATAATGCGGCCTCAACTTTTTACAGTAAGACTCATTACTGCAAGCTGTTGAAATTTGAAAATTGCAGTATAAAGATGCGACATTAGCTCAGTTGGCAGGTTGAAATACGATACCTTGCTGAATGAATTAAAAAAGCAAATAGATGCGACATTAGCTCAGTTGGTAGAGCGATACCTTGCCAAGGTATAGGTCATCAGTTCGAACCTGATATGTCGCTCCAATTTTCAAATAAAAATTTATATGCGACATTAGCTCAGTTGGCTCTGGTTCAAACGATACCTTGCCAAATGTTTTGATAAAGCATTGTGATGCGACATTAGCTCAGTTGGTAGAGCGATACCTTGCCAAGGTATAGGTCATCAGTTCGAACCTGATATGTCGCTCCAAATTTTAAAAATTTAAATTGATATGCGACATTAGCTCAGTTGGCAGGTTGAAAGACGATACCTTGCTAAGTGAATTAAAAAAGCAAATAGATGCGACATTAGCTCAGTTGGTAGAGCGATACCTTGCCAAGGTATAGGTCATCAGTTCGAACCTGATATGTCGCTCCAATTTAAAAAGCTTCAAAATAAAATTGATATGCGACATTAGCTCAGTTGGCAGGTTGAAAGACGATACCTTGCTAAGTGAATTAAAAAGCAAATAGATGCGACATTAGCTCAGTTGGTAGAGCGATACCTTGCCAAGGTATAGGTCATCAGTTCGAACCTGATATGTCGCTCCAATTTCTCCTCTAAGATATAAACTTCCTATTTATAATTTCAAAACTACAAAGCAAATCAATAGCTAGCTCAGTTGTGCTTCTAGAAATAGTGATACCTTTTTTATTGCCAAGGTATAGGTCATCAGTTCTAACCACTTTTTTTGAACAGACTGGTCGCTCCAATTTCTCCCCTAAGATATAAACTTCCTATTTATAATTTCAAAACTACAAAGCAAATCAATAGCTAGCTCAGTTGCGCTTTTAGAAATAGTGATACCTTGCCAAGGTATAGGTCATCAGTTCGAACCTGATATGTCGCTCCAATTTCCCCACTAAATACAATCATTCTTACTCAAAAAAACCATACTTAGCTCAGTTGCGCTTTTAGAAATAGTGATACCTTTTTTATTGCCAAGGTATAGGTCATCAGTTCGAACCACTTTTCATGAACAGACAGGTCGCTCCAATTTCCTCTCTAGTTACAACAATTCCTAATTAGAGACCTTCGATGACTAATTTAATCCTTCTGAGCCATAGTTATTTCGTTTTTACTAAATTACCTATTTTTTATATGTAAAATATGAACTCGCTCAAATATTCTTAGCGTATTTTCAACCATAATAAATACAAGCTTTTACAATCTTATTTTTACTAACTACTTGTTGTGGTTAATGATGGAGTTTTATTATGCGTATCCAACAATTAAGTGAAGTGCTTGAGTTTATTGCCAAGTCACGCTTAGACATGGGTCAACTTTATGGCCGATTAAACCGCAATGCAGATTCTACAAGAGTAAAAATGATGTTGGAATATCTGCAACAGCACCAACAACATGTGCACGATAGTATTGAAAACTATATCGATGAAGCACCAAAGCGAATGCTCGAAACTTGGTATAAAGATATTACGTTCGAAGATTTTGAAAAACGCTGCCAGGATTCGACGTTACCAGCCAATATGAATGAAGATGATGTGTTAGAGCTGCATCTAGATTTAGAAAACCGTTTAATTGCTTTTCTAGAAAAGACAGCAAACAGCACTGCAGTGACAGAAATTAAAGATGCCCTGCTGGATTTGGTGCGAGTTGAAAAAACACAACAAAAACGTATGGTGCATAGTGCACTTCGTATGGAAGATATCTAACAGATATTTTTCAACAAACAGTTTTATGTTAATATTTAAAAACAGAGCCAGCTTGCAAGCTGGCTCTGTTATTTTCAGCTTTTAAAATCGTGCAAGACCGCAGATAACCATATTATTGTCTGTTAAATTGCAGTTTTTATATGATTATTCTCCTAAGTGCTGGTAAGTTAACATGACTTCTTTAATTAAAAACCTCCAAGATGAGCAAGCGACAATTGAACTTGGTGTTGAATTGTCTTTGCGAGTGTCTGCTCCTTTAGTTATTTATTTAACTGGCGATCTTGGTGCAGGAAAAACCACATTAAGCCGCGGATTAATTCAAGGTTTAGGTCATGATGGAAATGTAAAAAGTCCAACATATACGCTAGTCGAGCCTTATGAGTTAAAAGATATGCAAATTTATCATTTTGATTTATACCGGTTATTAGATCCTGAAGAGCTTGAATACATGGGGATCCGTGATTATTTTACAGATAATACGATTAGCATTATTGAATGGCCTGATAGAGGGCACGGGTTAATTCCTCAGCCTGATATCACTATTCATCTCAACTATGTCGATGAACACAGACATGTTGAAGTCACTGGTCTAACAGATTTAGGCCGTGAAATTGTTGGTAAATTAGATAAGTAAAATCATTGGTTCAATACAAATATTCGTTAGTAAACAATAAGTCAATTAACTAAAACAATAATGACCCTATTAAAAATGACACGATTTTTTTCTTTAATTATCCTGTTGTGCTGCGCTATGCAGGTCACAGCAGCAAATAAGCTCGACAGTGTACGAATTTGGGATGCTCCGGATTCCACCCGAGTTGTATTTGATCTATCTTCAGCCCCTGAATACAGTTATTTCACGCTCACTAACCCTCAGCGTCTGGTGATTGACTTAAAAGATGCCACAACGAAAGTGAAACTTACGGATATTGCCAAAGACAGTAAGTTGATTGGTAAAATACGCCTTAGCACGCCACCTAAGAAAGGCACTTTAAGGCTTGTTTTGGAACTTGGTTCTCCAGCAAAAGCGAATTTGTTCTCACTTACGCCTACAGCCCCTTATGGCAATAGATTAGTGCTAGATTTAGATAACACTGACGGGAAGAGTTCAGCTAAAAAAGCGGTAGTTAAAACCACAAAACGTGCTGCTGATGTCGTGGTAGCTATCGATGCCGGTCATGGTGGAGAAGATCCTGGTTCCATTGGTCCAAAAGGCACCTTTGAGAAAAAAGTGGTGCTAGAAATTTCAAAGCGCCTTGCCCGCAAGATAAACGAAACGCCAGGTATGAAGGCGGTGATGACTCGCACTGGGGATTACTTTGTTAACTTAAACCAGCGCTCAGACCTTGCCCGCAATAGTCGAGCAGACTTGTTGATATCAGTACATGCAGATGCCTTTACTTCGCCACAGCCTAAAGGCGCATCGGTGTGGGTATTATCAAAACGCCGAGCCAATACAGAAATTGGCCGTGTATTTGAGGATAAAGAAAAGCACTCTGAATTATTAGGGGGTGTTGGGGACATTATTCAAAACTCTGATAGCGAACAGTACTTAGTGATGACATTGATAGACATGTCGATGGATAATGCTATGGCTGAAAGTCATAATATTGCTACTGACGTATTATCTGGTTTAGGTAAAGTCACCAAACTACATAAAAGCAAACCTGAATCGGCGAGCTTTGCAGTATTGAAATCTACCGATATTCCGTCAATTTTGGTTGAAACAGGCTTTATTTCAAATCCCCAAGAAGAGAAATTGTTGTTGAGCGGTAATCATCAGCAAAAATTAGCCAATGCTATTCACAAAGGTGTGGTCAGGTATTTTGAAGAAAACCCGCCATCAGGTACGACTTTTTCAAAGCAAAGCAATGTTAAGCATACTGTCAGAAGCGGAGAGTCTTTGTCCGTGCTTGCACAGCGATACAAAGTGAGTGTTGCTAGCATTAAGAAAACCAATAATCTTAAATCAGATGTATTAAGGATTGGCCAAAAGCTAGTCATTCCAAGAGCGTAACTATGACTATTCAAATCTTACCGCCACAACTTGCTAACCAAATCGCTGCAGGCGAAGTGGTCGAGCGCCCTGCATCTGTCGTTAAGGAGCTGGTTGAAAATAGTTTGGATGCTGGTGCAACGCGGGTTGATATCGACATCGATAAAGGTGGCAGTAAGCTCATAAGAATTAGAGATAACGGCAAGGGAGTCTCTAAGGATGAATTAGCGTTAGCTCTTTCTCGCCATGCAACCTCTAAAGTGCATTCTCTTGATGATTTAGAAGCGATATTAAGTTTTGGTTTTAGAGGAGAAGCGCTAGCCAGTATTAGTTCTGTCTCTCGTTTAAGTCTCACTAGTAAACCTGCAGAACAAACTGAAGCTTGGCAAGCCAATGCTGCCGGCTCACAAATGGACGTGAAAATCACCCCAGCTGCGCATCCTAAAGGCACAACAATTGAAGTTGTCGACTTGTTTTTTAATACGCCAGCAAGGCGCCGTTTTTTAAAAAGTGATAAAACCGAATTTACTCATATTGATGAGTGGTTAAAGCGTATTGCAATCGCGCGTACGGATGTACATTTTACGTTAACGCATAACGGAAAGTTAGTAAGACAGTACCGTACAGCTAATACCGAAATACAGTATAAACAACGATTAGGACAGATATGTGGTCGTGCATTTGCCGAACATGCATTAAGCCTAGAGTGTCAGCATGATGGGCTAATTTTATCGGGTTACCTCCAATCGCCCAATGACTTGCAAGTTACCGATAGCTGCTATTTTTACGTTAATGGTCGTTTAGTGAGAGACAGATTGGTCAATCATGCTGTTAGACAAGCATTTGAGCAGTTTCAAATACAGCATCAGCCTGGCTATGTATTAATGCTCGAGATAGATCCGCATCAAGTTGATGTTAATGTGCACCCAGCAAAGCACGAAGTGCGTTTTCATCAAAGCCGCTTAGTGCATGATTTCATTTTGCAGGCGCTGCAATCTGTTTTAGCTCAGTTGCCAGAGTTAGGACTGGAAATCCCAACGTCTTCTAAACCAATTATTGATCAAGGTTCATCGATCCCGAACGATGAAAGTGACTGGCAGGATAATGAACACCATGTCAGTCAAGGAAGTAACCCAGCTCATCAACCAAGAGAACATTCCATTAGCCAATTTGGCAATATGTCAGTGCCGGCGCAGGGATATCAATATAAGAATAGTGATAACACTGGGAATCATAGTGTTATTGGTGGGTATGGGAATGAGCGAAATGTCGATAATGTTGAGATAACGCCAACAGCCATCGCAAATTATGGACAACTACTTCAAACTCAAGCTGAAAAAACTTCATTAACGCAAATTAATGAAGCTAATCTCTCCGCACAAATTACAATGCCATCAATATTAGGTGGTCGCTATTGGGTGATAGTAAAAGCGAGTGAGATATTATTATTAGATATTTCTCAAGTGGCTACTTTAACGAGTAAAAATGAGATTATAGCTAAGCTTGCTACAGGTGTTGTTGGTCAACCGCTACTCATGCCTGTTTCGATTCAGGCTGATGTAGATTGGAAAACAATACTCGACGAAAGAGAGCAACTGCTACGAAGAATGGGTTTAACCTTATCGATTCGTTATCAACAGTTGATAATTAAGAATGTGCCCCCATATCTGAGAGATAGCCAATTGGCAGTGTTAATTCCAGAATTACTCAACTGGATAAAATTAGAAACACCGACAGATGAAGCATTAGCTTTATGGATGGCAACTCAGCAAGCACAAAATTTTTCAGCTGCAGTTGATGTTTGGCAACAATATAGTCAATTAAGTGATGAACAGCAGCAGAGTTTGCTGTCAGGGTCAAAATCATTACCATGGCAAAAATGGTTAGAAGAGAATTAATGTGAACCAACTCAAACAGCCCAGAGTATTGTTTTTAATGGGGCCAACTGCTTCAGGTAAAACGGCTTTAGCAATTGAAATGGCTCAAAAGCATAATTGCGAAATTATATCTGTAGATTCAGCATTAATTTATCGTCAGATGGACATAGGTTCGGCTAAACCGGATGCGAATGAGCTTTCATTAGCGCCTCATCGTTTGATTGATATATTAGATCCCAGCGAAAGTTACTCGGCAGCAGATTTTAGACGTGATGCAATTGCTCAAATTGAAGATATTATAAGTCGTGGTAAAACCCCTTTATTAGTCGGTGGCACCATGATGTATTTTAAAGCGTTATTAGAAGGCTTGTCTCCTTTACCTGGGGCTGATGAACAAATCAGAGCTCAGATAATGGAAGAGTCACAAGAGCAAGGTTGGGAAGCATTACATGACCAACTATGCCAAGTGGATCCGACATCTGGAGCTAGAATTCACCCAAATGATCCACAACGCCTATCTCGAGCGTTAGAAGTTTTTAGAATAACGGGTAAGACAATGACTGAGTTAACAGCGACGAAGTCTGAACCATTACCATACGATGTGGTGCAATTTGCGATAGCACCACATGATAGAAAAGTATTACATGAATTGATCGCAAAAAGATTTAAACTGATGATGCAGCAAGGTTTTATCGAAGAAGTCCAACGATTGAAAGATCGCGGAGATTTACATTTAGATATGCCTGCAATGCGTTGCGTTGGTTACAGACAATGTTGGCAGTACTTAGATGGTGAATTTGACTATGACATTTTAATTGAAAAAGCCACTGCTGCTACTAGGCAATTAGCTAAACGTCAATTAACATGGTTGAGAAGTTGGCCTGAATTAATCTGGCTCGAAACTGGCGCCGAAGGAAATTTAGTTACACTTATACAACATTCGAACTAGATTATTATTAGTTGCTGTATAATACTAAAACTAAACAATAAAACATTATTCAAAAAATTTGTTTTGAAAATAAAAAAAAGGAAATTGAAATGGCTAAGGGGCAATCTTTACAAGACCCATTTTTGAACGCTTTGCGTCGTGAGCGTGTACCAGTATCTATTTATTTAGTTAATGGTATTAAATTACAAGGACAAGTTGAGTCATTTGACCAATTTGTTATCTTGCTAAAAAACACGGTAAGCCAAATGGTTTACAAACATGCTATTTCAACAGTAGTGCCTGCTCGTCCATTTAACGTGGCAGCACAACCTACTCATACTACCAATGATGAAGACGCTTCATCAGAATAATATTTAAGGAGTTTACTACTTGTTTGATCGCTATGAAGCGGGTGAAACCGCGGTTCTTGTACATATTGAATTTTCTGACGACGATCGTAGAGAAGACATAACTGAGTTACAATTATTAGTCGAATCAGCAGGAGTGCGCTCTGTTGGTGTTATTACTGGGAGTCGACGTTCACCTGATAGAAAGTTTTTTGTTGGTTCAGGTAAAGTAGAAGAGCTTGCTGCAATGGTAGCGGCTACGGAAGCTAAAGTAGTGATTTTTAATCACTCTTTAAGTCCTGCCCAAGAAAGAAACCTAGAGCAGGTTTGTGAGTGTCGAGTTTTAGACAGAACAACACTGATTTTAGATATTTTTGCTCAAAGAGCGAGAACACACGAAGGTAAGTTGCAAGTGGAGCTAGCGCAATTGCGCCACATGTCGACACGCCTTATTCGTGGTTGGACTCACTTGGAGAGACAAAAAGGCGGTATCGGTATGCGAGGCCCGGGTGAAACCCAGCTGGAAACCGATAGACGCTTGCTTCGTGGGCGGATTAAAAGCATTAACCGTCGACTGGATAAAGTAGACAAGCAACGTGAACAAAGTCGACGATCGAGAAAGCGTAGTGATTTATCCACAGTATCATTGGTGGGTTACACGAATGCTGGGAAATCGACCTTGTTCAATGGCTTAACCGCCTCAGATGTCTACGCCGCAGATCAATTGTTCGCCACACTTGATCCTACGTTGCGGAAATTAAATTTACCCGATGGTGCAGTGATATTAGCTGACACCGTTGGTTTTATCCGTCACTTACCTCATGATTTAGTTGCAGCCTTTAAAGCGACACTGCAGGAAACTCGTCAAGCTGACTTGTTATTGCACGCTGTTGACTGCGCTGATGAAAATATGACGGAAAATTTCGAACAAGTTCAAAATGTGCTTGAAGAAATTGATGCAGATGAAATCCCTCAATTAGTTGTTTGTAATAAAATTGATTTATTAGAAGATTTTGTTCCTCGTATTGATTACGACGATGAGGGAAAACCTGAGAGAGTTTGGGTTTCTGCACAGAAAAAAATTGGATTTGAATTGCTTTTACAGGCTATCAACGAGTTAATCGGTGAAGTCATCATAGAGCAAACATTGAAAATACCAGCTACGGCTGGTCATTATCTTGGTCAGTTTTATCGACTGGACGCGATACAGCAGAAAGAGTACGACGATCTGGGGAACTGTATTTTGTCTGTTCGTTTATCGGATGCCAATTGGCGTCGATTAACAAAACAGAGTCAAGGCGAATTAGAAACGTTTATTATTGATGATTCAGTTGAAGAGTCAGAAGTAGACGTTACTTGCTAATATCATTTATTTCATCCACTTATGGAGTACTGAATGGCTTGGAATGAGCCCGGTAACAAGGGAAAAGACCCTTGGGGAAACAAAAACAGTAACGACAAAGGCCCACCAGATTTAGACGAAGTTTTTCGTAACCTTTCAAAGCGCTTCGGCGGTGGTAAAGGTGGTTCAGGTGGAACATCGAGCCCTTCTTTTAATCCAATGTTCCTAGTTGTTTTCTTGGTCATTGGTTTAATCATTTGGGGGGCTTCTGGTTTCTATACTATTAAAGAAGCTGAGCGAGGCGTAACTTTACGTTTTGGCCAACATTCTGGTGAAGTTGGACCTGGGTTACATTGGAAAGCGACTTTTATTGATGACGTTACTCCGGTAAACATCAAAGCGGTTCGTTCTATCCCTGCTTCTGGCAGCATGTTAACCGCAGATGAAAACTTGGTTAAAGTTGAACTTGACGTTCAATACCGTGTTGATGATGCTTATTCATACTTGTATAGCGCAGTTGATGCCAATGCCAGTTTGCGTGAAGCGACGGACAGTGCTCTTCGCTACGTCATCGGTCATAACACCATGGATGACATCCTGACTACGGGTCGTGATGCTATTCGTCGTGACACATGGTCTGAACTTGAGCGTATTCTTGAACCGTATAAACTTGGTTTATCAATTCAAGATGTCAACTTCTTGCCGGCTCGTCCGCCAGAAGAAGTCAAAGATGCATTTGATGATGCTATTTCAGCTCAAGAAGATGAACAACGTTTCATTCGTGAAGCAGAAGCTTATGCGCGTGAAATTGAACCGAAAGCCCGTGGTCAAGTTGAACGTATGTCGCAACAAGCTGGCGCTTATAAGCAGCGTGAAGTGCTAGAAGCCCAAGGTAAAGTAGCTCGTTTCGAAAAACTTTTACCTGAATATCATATGGCACCAGAAGTGACCCGAAAACGTTTGTATCTAGATGCTATGCAAGAAGTGATGGCTGATACTAACAAGGTACTTATTGATACCAAAAACAATGGCAATTTGATGTATTTACCTTTAGATAAAATGATGGGTAATCAATCTAGCACCAAAATGGCTGAGCCGATTGTTGAAACGCATGTGAATACACCTGCTAACAACTCTATGACGTCTTCAATGCCACTTGATGGACGCCAGACTCGTGAGTCTCGTTCTCGCCAAGGGAGGGATTAATCATGGGTAAAGTCGGTCTAATTATTCTAGTTATTATTCTAGGTATTGGTTCATCAGCTGTGATGGTTGTCAGTGAAGGTGAACGTGCAATCGTTTCTCGTTTTGGTGAAATCTTAAAAGATGACGTCGAAGGGCAACCAGTAACACGCGTTTTAGCACCTGGATTACACTTTAAAATACCCGCTATTGATAAAGTGAAGTATCTAGATGCGCGTATTCAAACTTTAGATGGTGCAGCGGATCGTTTCGTAACATCAGAGAAAAAAGATTTGATGGTTGATTCGTATGTGAAATGGCGAATCGCAGACTTCGAAACATTCTACTTGTCTACCGGCGGTGGTAACATCGCTACAGCTGAAGACTTGTTACAACGTAAAATCAACAATGATTTACGTACAGAGTTTGGTCGTCGCACCATTAAAGAAATTGTTTCTGGTAAGCGTGATGAACTGCAAAATGATGCACTTGAAAATGCATCTGAAAGCTCGCAGGATCTGGGTATAGAAGTGGTTGATGTGCGTGTTAAGCAAATCAACTTACCAGCCAATGTTAGTAGCAGTATTTTCCAGCGTATGCGTGCTGAGCGTCAAGCTGTAGCAAAAGAGCATCGTGCACAGGGTAAAGAGCAATCTGAAATCATCCGTGCAACGATAGATGCTGACGTAACGGTTAAAGTTGCTGAAGCTGAACGTAAAGCCCTAACCATTCGTGGTGAAGGTGATGCGTTAGCTGCAAAAATCTATGCTGATGCTTATAATAAAGATGCTGAATTTTACGGTTTCTTAAGAAGTCTTGAAGCGTATAAAGCAAGTTTCGCTGGCAACAGTGATGTTATGGTATTAGAACCAGATAGTGATTTCTTCAAATATATGAAATCGATAGATGGTAAATAAGCCAATATTTCATTAAATGAAATTCTAGCTTGATTAAAAAACCCGGTTTATACCGGGTTTTTTGCTTTTTCGGATTGTACGTCGAAATAAATTGAATTTTCCTATGTTGATGCTATTAATCAGCTATGACTAATTTAGTTTGTGAGTTTTATGTGTATTTTTGTTAATTTACAACCGCTTATGTTTTTCACTTCTCCATCAATTCCTAGATAATGATATAAACGATTGCCTGTTTTTTGAACGTTAGTAAAAAAACATACAAATCCCGTAACTTAGTTGTGTGAATTACTATGATCTGGTTCTAATTTTTCGCTATAATGAGCCCCGCCTCAAAGTATAGATTTAGCCTTTAGTGATTCTAATGTTGCTAAGTTATTAAAATATAAGAATTCCAACACCCTCTGGGAGATAAGTGGATGAGCAAAGCGCCAGTCGATAACGGACGCCGCAGATTCCTGACAGCCGCAACCGCCGTAGTTGGTGGAGCTGGAGCCGTCGCTGTAGCGGTGCCTTTTATTAAGTCATGGAATCCGAGCGCTAAAGCGAAAGCTGCAGGCGCACCGGTAGAAGTAAATATTAGTAAAGTAGAGCCAGGTCAATTAATTCGTGTTGAATGGCGAGGAAAACCTGTATGGGTTGTCCGTCGTACTGAAACGATTTTAGAACAATTGACTACATTAGATGGTCAATTACGTGATCCTGCTTCAGAAGAATTACAGCAACCTGCATATGCAACTAACCCTGCACGTTCAATTAAGCCTGAATTCTTTATTGCTGTAGGTATTTGTACTCACCTAGGTTGTTCACCGACTTATTTGCCAGATACCTTTGGTGAGCAAGTGGAAGGTGTGTCCGCTGGTTTCTTCTGTCCTTGTCATGGTTCTAAATTTGACATGGCCGGTCGTGTTTTCCAGGGCGTACCAGCACCATTAAACCTAGTTGTACCTCCGCATCAATATGTCGATGATGGAACTGTACTCATCGGTGTAGACACAGGAGCTGCATAATGGTTAAGAATATCGTTGATTGGATTGATGCTCGCATCCCAATGACGGCGACCTATAATCGCCACGTTGGTCAATATCCAACACCAAAGAACTTTAACTTCTGGTACTTCTTTGGTTCATTAGCATTACTTGTTCTAGTTAACCAATTACTGACTGGTATTTGGTTAACAATGAATTACGTACCAACGGCTGAAGGCGCTTTCGCTTCAGTTGAATATATCATGCGTGATGTAGAGTACGGCTGGTTACTTCGTTACATGCACTCAACGGGCGCTTCGGCATTCTTTGTGGTGGTTTATCTACACATGTTCCGTGGTTTAATCTACGGTTCTTATCAAAAGCCAAGAGAGCTACTTTGGTTATTTGGTATGTTGATCTTCCTCGTGCTGATGGCTGAAGCATTTATGGGTTACTTACTACCTTGGGGGCAAATGTCCTACTGGGGTGCGCAAGTTATTATCTCATTATTCGGTGCTATTCCATTTATTGGTGATGATTTAACCTTGTGGATCCGTGGTGACTACGTTGTTTCAGGGGCTACGCTAAACCGTTTCTTTGCCTTGCATGTCATTGCTTTACCATTAGTGCTTGTTGTACTTGTATTCCTTCACTTAATTGCATTACACGAAGTAGGGTCTAATAACCCTGATGGTGTTGAGATTAAGAAGAATAAAGATGAAAACGGATGGCCAGTTGATGCTATTCCTTTCCACCCTTATTACACAGTAAAAGATATCATGGGTGTTGCCGGTTTCTTAATCGTCTTCTGCTACGTGTTGTTCTTTATGCCAGAAGGTGGTGGTTACTTCCTTGAGAAGCCAAACTTTGAAGCGGCTAACCCAATGAAGACCCCTGAGCACATTGCACCGGTTTGGTACTTCACGCCTTTTTATGCAATTTTACGTGCTATTCCAGACAAGCTATTAGGCGTTGTCGGCATGGGACTAGCGATTATTGTGTTATTTGTTTTACCTTGGCTTGATCGCTGTAAAGTGAAGTCAATCCGTTACCGTGGATTGGTCCATAAGATTAACATTGCGCAATTTACAGTATCATTCTTGATTCTTGGTTATTTAGGTGCAGTTCCAGCTACGCCTACATTAACTATTGCAGCTCGTGTCTTTACACTTACTTATTTTGCTTTCTTCGTTGCACTGTGGGTTTACAGTAAAAATGAGAAGACGAAACCGGTTCCTACGAGGGTGACGCACTAATGAAAAAGCTATTAATCGCATTAGTTACATTATTACCAACCCTTGCTATGGCTGCGGGTGGTTCGAATGTTCACTTAGAAAGTGCCAATGTTGACTTACACGATAAAGAGTCGCTTGAGCGTGGTTTGAATTTATTTCAACAATACTGTTCTGGCTGTCACAGTACTCAGTACCAACGCTATGGTCGTGTTGCTGACGATTTAGGTATCTCAGTTGATGACATGCGTAAAAAGTACATGTTTACTGATGCTAAAATTGGTGAGTTGATGGAAAATGCCATTCCATCTGCTGACGCTGCAAAGTGGTTTGGCGGAGCTGCACCGGACTTAACTTTGGTGGCTCGTGTCCGTGGTCAAGATTGGGTTTATTCATACCTTAAAGGCTTTTACAAAGATGAAAGTCGTCCATTTGGTGTAAACAATACAGTATTCCCATTAGTGGGTATGCCGCATGTTCTTGAAGATTTACAGGGCATTCCTGTTAAACAAGAAGATGGTACGTTTGTGACAACTGGTGGCAAATTAAATGCCGAAGAGTATGACCAAGCAGTTCGTGATATTACTGGTTTTCTTGCATACTCTGCAGATCCAGTGAAGCTTGAGCGTGAAGCTATGGGCTGGTGGGTGCTCGGATTTCTATTCTTTTTCTTCATCATTGCTTATTTGTTGAAGAAAGAATACTGGAAAGATGTGCACTAGACACGAATAACGGGTAAAATACATTATTCGCATACTTTAAACGAGGGGCTTAGCCCCTCGTTTTTTCTGTTTTTTCCGTTTCCTGGAGGATTCCAATGGCTGTAGCTGCCAACAAACGCTCTATCATGACACTGTTTTCTGGTGCTGATGACTTATATAGCCACCAAGTACGTATCGTACTGGCTGAGAAAGGGGTAACTGTTGATGTATTGCAGGTAGATCCTAGTGACAAGCCTCAGGAGTTACTTGATGTTAATCCGTACAATTCAGTTCCGACATTAGTTGATCGTGAATTGGTCTTGTATGAGTCTCGCATTATCATGGAATATTTGGATGAGCGTTTCCCACATCCACCATTAATGCCTGTATATCCAGTTGCTCGCGGACAAAGTCGTCTAATGATGCACCGTATTGATACTGACTGGTATGAATTGGTTGCCCGTATTCGCAGAGGTGAAAAAGCTGATGCTGCTCGTAAAGAGTTAACTGAAAGCTTAGTTGCTTTAGCGCCAGTATTTGCTGAAATGCCTTACTTCATGAGTGAAGAATTTGGTTTGTCAGATTGTTACTTAGGTCCGCTATTATGGCGTTTACCTGAATTAGGTATCAACCTTGATGTCCGTACTTCTAAAGATATCCATGCTTACATGACACGTATTTTTGAACGTGAATCATTTAAAGCATCGTTAACTGAGGTTGAGCGCGAAATGCGCATGGGCATGTAATGACAGCAATTACACCTAATCGTCCATATTTGTTGCGGGCTTACTATGAGTGGTTGATGGATAATCACTTTACCCCACATGTTGTTGTGGATGCATTTGTAAAAGGGACTCAAGTACCACAAGAGTTTGTTAAAGACGGTCAAATCGTACTTAACATTGCCGGTGGCGCTGTGGGAAATTTACAAATGACCAATGAATTTGTCGAGTTTAATGCTCGTTTTGGTGGTGTACCTCAGCAAGTCGTTTTACCGATGGCTGCTATCGTTGCAATTTATGCACGAGAAAATGGTGCAGGTACCGTGTTTGATATGGAAGATGCCTATATGGCTGAAGATGAATCTGAAGGTTTAACTCCAGCGCCTAGAGCATTCTCAACAGTTGAATCCACAAAAGATTCTACAGTTGAGACTTCTGACTCAAAGGAAGAAAAGCCAGCAGGTGATTCTGAAAAAGCTAAAGGACGTGCTCATTTAACGGTTGTTAAATAGACGTCGCAAATCATAAAAAAACCAGTTCTTAGTCTATGACTAGTAACTGGTTTTTTATTGCCTGAAATTTGAATATCTAAATGATTTTCTCGTTAAGTTATTTAGGCTGTTCATAAATAATACATTATCATTCTGATTAGCCCTGTAAGCCTATAGGGCTTAACTCATATCATTTTTAAGATAATTACTGGCGATTCGGTTGAGTTTGAAAGCGACTTTCAAACAACGATTTTCAAGATTGTCATTTTCAATCTCTAATTGATATCTAGCCACAATAGCAAGATAGGCACACAGCTTTTCACTATCGGTGGCTAATGCTATTTTGGCGATGTCTGGGACAAAATTCTGATATTGGTTACGACAGTTTATATCAGGGTAAACATCATTAGGATCCCAATCTTGCCACAGACAATTGTCCACTTGAGACTTAAAATTCGTAAAGCTGTCTTGGTCAATAGCAGGCTCAGTTAGTTGTTCAACCAAATTCGCTAATAATGACTCAACACCGGTGGCAATATGTTCTTCTGCAGTAGGTTGATCAACAAAACAAAACTCGCCTAAACTTAACTTGGCAGTGTCAGAGGCATGGGTTTCTTCTAGCTGCTTTTTACGCCCTTGATGCCATGCAAAACTTACTAACGGATAATCAACTTCTGCTGCATTGTAATCAACACAGGCCACATATTCGTTTTGTATATCGGGAAAGCTATCTTGACGATAATGTCCGACAATGACGGGAATGATCAGATCGTTATGTGGATGCTCTTCAGTTAATTCCAAAGAAGGGAAGTTTAAAATAATATCAAGGAAGCTACAAAGCTGGTGGTGTTTATCAAATGCACATGGCCAATACTGTTGCGCCAGCGAGTTTGCTGAATCTGTATAGTTTGAAATGGCATCTATTGCATGCTGATCCCAGCATGCGTGTATCGCTCGAATATGGCCAAAATCCAAATATAACGGCAGTGACATGAACCAATCTATCCATTGATATATCGATTCATCACCATGCTCGAAAAGCGATAGAAAATATGGCTGCTGTATAGCAGGGTCTAGTTCCGACACTTGATTATCATTACCAGCAGTTAAGCCGTTAACTAATGGTGTATCAGTAATAGGGTGATGTTTACTCCAACCAATGGCATCGAATTCATTTTTACCTAATAGACAATATGCGAAACCTTCTTTGACCATGCGTGTTATTAAAGTTAACAGCGCTAAGTTATCAGTATCAATTTGAGGTTTCGTGGAAATCATATTTCCACAAAATACCAGTTTTACGAATTGGATGCTCGATTGGTCATCATCGATATCGAAATCAATTTCTTCTAGTAGTTCATTGAGCTTATCAAGGCGGCCATATACGTCGCCAATAAAATATAGACTCACATTTCCAACTTGAGTTACTTGTATCCGCATCTTGAGCGTTCCTAGGAGATATCTTTATCGATGATATCTATAAACATAAATATATGTAGGTATAGTATAACGTTGAGAAAAAACCTAACAGTTAACTAAGATAAACAGGCTGCTAAACGCTTAAGTGATGAGCAAAGCTATGCTATTATCCGCCACCATTCAGTTCTGACTATTTATTAGTTAATGAACCTTGTTTTTTCAAACATCTTAATCTTCTTTTAGGGCGCTCAATGCTGTTAATGATTGATAACTATGACTCATTTACATTTAACCTTGTGCAGTATTTTCAGCAACTAGGGCATGAAATTGTGGTTAAGCGTAATGATGAAATTACCTTGAGTGAAATAGAAGCACTAAACCCAAGCCACTTAGTTATTTCACCTGGACCTTGCTCACCTAATGAAGCTGGTATTTCTTTAAAGGCTATTGAGTATTTTGCGGGTAAACTACCGATTTTAGGTGTTTGTTTAGGGCACCAAGCGATTGCGCAAGTTTTTGGCGCAAAAGTGGTTCGAGCCAAACGAGTTATGCATGGCAAAACAAGCAATATCAGCCATCATAAAACACGGCTGTTTCAAGACTTGAATCAACCTTTGACTGTAACCCGATATCATTCTTTATTAGTTGAAAGCTTGCCTACTGATTTTGAGTTAGATGCTTGGTTTGATGACCCTATTCATGGGCAAGAAATTATGGCAATGAGCCATAAAACTCTACCTATATTTGGGGTGCAGTTTCATCCAGAGGCAATACTCACTGAACAAGGTCTTGAACTGTTGGCAAATTTTTTACGACACTAGTAGCCCTAAGACATATCTTCCCCAATAGTTACATTCAGCTTCTATCATTTCCTTGCGAATCCCTTCACAAAATCATTAGCCAATCTCTGTTACAACTTTAGCCAAAAAAGCCCACAAGTCTCATCATTATTTATGATATAAAAGAGCAATAATAAAAGCACTTGCCAAATGTCATTAACGTTTAGGCGAGAATATATCAAACATCTTTGATAACAAGGGATTCAATATGACAAGGCTACTGCGCAATACAGCGCTTAGTGCGCTTTCTTTAGCAATTATTTCAGGTTGCAGCGCGACAGCAGATACTAGCAATACCCCAATAGTGCCGAATACTTCTTCAAGTTATACAGTTCCGTTAGCCACTCCACCAAAAGCTGAGCAGTCACTTACATTAAATCAAATAATGGCTAATCCAGATTGGATGGGGGTGCTGGCTAAAAATGCTTACTGGGCTGATGATAGCCAATCAATATATTTTAATCGCCAAGCGCATCAATCACCGCTTCGTGATGTTTACCAGCAATCTGTTAGTGCTGCACAAGCCAATATTGTTAAATTGAATGAGCTGCATTCTGTTGACCAAAAATACGGTGTACTAAGTATTGATAAAGCGCAGAAGGCTTACATCTATCAAGGCAATATATTTGTTAAGCAATTGGCCAGTGGTGATGTTAAACAAATTACCCGCTTTAATACCCCAGTTGCGGATGTAAAGTTTTTGACCACAGGTGATCTTGTTTATGTTCAAGGCAATAGCGTTTTCAAGATTCATTTGAAATCTGGTTTAACCGAGCAATTAGCCGATATACAAATGGCGAATGCGCCAAAGGGTGTTATCGATCCTGAGTCATATATTGCTAAACAACAGCATCGTCTGATTGAGTATGTTGCACTGCAACATAACAATAATAAAACCCGTGCAGAGTATGCAGAAGAACTTGCTGCGCAAGATCCTACGTTTGCGGCTAAAACCTGGTATCTAGGGGATGATGAGTCAGTTTCGGAAATGAGCATTTCACCAGGTGGGCGTTACTTGCTCGTCAGTCTGGTTGAAAAAGACTACAACTGGCGTGCTGAGCACGACATTATGCCTAACTACCTAGGCAAAGATGGTTATGTTGACGCAGTTCCTTCAAGAGCAAGAGTGGCTGAAGATAGTTATCCTGGTCAGCGTCTTGTCGTCCTTGATTTAGTAGATCATATTAAGAAAGACATCACAATCGAAGGCCTTGATGGTTTTGATGAAGATGTACTTGCTAGCGTGAAATCAGAAAATGCTGAAGCTAAAGGCGAAAGCTATAAAAGTGAAACATCACCACGCTTACTGCAACTTATGCAGGATTGGACTTGGAGTCAAAGTGCGATTCAGTGGCATGAGACTGAAAATAAGCTGTTAGTGATGCTAGAGGCTGTCGATAATAAAGACCGTTGGATTGCCAGTGTTGATCTTGAAACAGGCAAGTTAGTGACTGAGCATCGTTTACATGATGATGCTTGGGTTAACTATACTTTTAACCAATTTGGCTGGGTTGGATCATCAGAGTCAATTTATTACTTATCTGAAGAGTCAGGTTATTCACAGCTTTATGTTAAAGGCGAAAATGGCAAGTCTACAGCACTAACCAAGGGTGAATATGTGGTTGATCAAGTGACTTTATCACCTGACGCGACACATCTTTATTACCGAGCCAATAAAGACCATCCAGGGACTTATAACGTATACCGTGTTGAAATTTCTTCAGGTAAAACTGAACAGTTAACGCAGTGGAATGGCACCCTAGATTATGAGTTAAGCCCTAATGGAAAATCGTTGTTGTTAACGGCTTCAAGTGCGATAAAACCTAACGAGCTTTATGTTCAAGAGATTGGCGGTGAGTTTACTCAACTAACAAATTACACTAGCAAAGCATTCGCCGATTATGCATGGCAAGCACCACAAGTGGTAAAAGTACCATCAAGCCATGGCGTAAAAGATATCTATGCGAGAGTGTATTTGCCTCAAGGGTACGATGCCAACAATGCTGAGAAGTATCCAGCTGTAATTTTCAATCATGGTGCTGGTTACTTACAAAATGCCCATAATGGTTTTTCAGGATACTTTAGAGAGTTCATGTTCCATAACATGTTAACTCAACAAGGTTACGTCGTCATGGATATGGATTATCGTGGTTCTAAAGGCTACGGCCGAGATTGGCGTACGGCGGTTTACCGAAATATGGGAACCCCTGAAGTTGAAGACTTAAAAGATGGTGTCAGCTGGATGGCTTCAAATAGCCATGTAGATACCGCCAAAGTCGGGACTTATGGTGGCTCTTATGGTGGTTTCTTAACGTTTATGGCGCTATTTAATGAACCTGAATTATTCCAAGCGGGCGCGGCATTAAGACCGGTTACGGATTGGGCACATTATAATGCGCCATATACCTCTAATATCTTAAATACACCGGACGTTGATCCTATCGCTTACGAAAGAAGTTCGCCGATTGAACATGCTCAAGGCCTAGAAAAGCCATTGCTGATTATGAGCGGTGTGTTGGATGATAATGTTTTCTTCCAAGATAGCGTGCGTTTAGTGCAACGTCTAATTGAATTAGAAAAGCCGATGTTTGAAACGGCCATTTATCCAGTAGAACCACATGGGTTTAGACAACCATCAAGCTGGCTAGATGAATATCGCCGTATCTATAAATTGTTTGAACAAGAATTAAAGTAATGCCGACGTTATTTTTAATTTGAATCAGCTTTAAAAGGCTTCCATAAGGAAGCCTTTTTTATCGCTCTTGTGATCAATTGTTATATAATTGATGGCATATTTTTAACGATGTTTACTAAAGGCAATTTATTTGTGGCAGTGTCGGTAGCAGGCGGTGTAAGACCTGGAAAAGTAATTGAAGTTGAGCGCAGACTTTATAAGCAGCTAATTGTGGGCAAAGATAAACTGCCCCAGCAATTTGATGATCTCGATAAGCAACTTGAAGAAGATGCCAATAAGCTTGAGGTCGAACGATTAGCAATTAAAGCACGCTTAGAAGAGCAGGCTAGGGCTCAGTTAGTATTAAAGCGGATCGATGAACAGCTGAGTCAAACTGTAATGAATGCGCTTGAACATCAGTTAAACTCTCCTCAGCAGATGTTAGAGCAATCAGGTTTGGAAGAATCACAGATTTTGCTGTTAGATTTACTCCTCAATAAAGATCCTGATCTTCGCCGAATCCGCCCATTGGTTGAAAATATTAGTTGGCTATTTAAGGATTTAGTTAATTTAATCAACAGTCCTGCATCGAGTCATCGCCGGCCACAACGCTCAGAAGTCAAAGTCACTGATATTAAGTTAGTGCTCAATTATATTGGCATTGAAAATTTACAAGCTGTGGTGCCTTATTTTTGTCTACGCAATTGGCTACCCTCAGGTAATGCCAACCTTGTTTGGACAACTCGAAAGTTATGGCGCTACAGCATGATGACTGCAATAGCTGCGAAAGCATTAGCGGTATTACACAATAAAGATGTCGCGTTGGTTTACAGCGCCTCATTGATGAACCAATTGGGTTCAGCAATCATTTTAAACTCAAGTGCGAGACAATTTGAAATTACCTGGGGCACATGGCTTCGTGAAACCAGTGCTAAAGGGGATAAGACGCTATATGACGCAGTGATGGCTTCTGAATTTCCTGCTAATGAAGTGTTTGAAAAAGTCATGTCAGATGGTGAACAGTTAAATTGGCAGTTATTGGATTTAATGGACTTTGAAACCAGTAAATTAACCAAGCTATTAAAAGAATTAGATTTTAACTATCACTTTAGCGAGTTTTCAGCGGAAAGCGCCATTGTTGCCAAAGCCAGTTGTTTCGCTAAAGTTTTACTACTTGAAGAGTCGCGATTAATTGAGCCGCAAGAAAAGCGAGTGATGTTTGATTATTATGAGTTTAGCGAACAAGAGTTAATACGACTGAAAGCACAGAATTATCGTAAGCTTGATTTAGTTTAAAATCAGCCTATGTATTGCTTAAAATGATGACTACACTTGTTTAGTTATGCATTTTTGATGAATAGCTAGCTGATTCAGGGCCAAATAAGTTTTTTTATGACTATTTATGCTCTAAATAGGCTGTATAGGCACTTTGTATGTGAACTTTGTTAACTCTTTATGCATTATTCATTTCGGTTATGAATAGTTAATAGCTAAAAACTGGTATTTTGATCACGTTTTAGCTAATAATGTCCTTCAAGCAACATAAACAACCGCAGCATTACTAAACCAAAATCAATACAGCTTGCGGGATAGAGTGACTTTTGAGTCACTAATAACCTTAAGGAACGAAAAGCAATGAGCGTTGAAATGAACTTAACACGTGCCCAATTTGATGAAGTCATGGTGCCTAACTATGCGCCTGCAGCCGTAATCCCAGTTCGTGGAGAAGGTAGTCGAGTTTGGGATCAACAAGGTAATGAGTTTATTGATTTTGCTGGTGGTATTGCAGTGAATTGTTTAGGGCATTGCCATCCAGCACTTGTTGGCGCACTTAAAGAGCAAGGCGAAAAGCTTTGGCATTTATCAAATGTAATGACCAATGAGCCGGCATTAGAGCTTGCGACTAAATTGGTTAACGCGACTTTTGCAGAACGTATCTACTTTGCTAACTCTGGCGCAGAAGCGAATGAAGCAGCATTGAAATTAGCGCGTCGTTACGCTCTAGATAACCATGGACCACAGAAAGATCAAATCATTGCATTTGATAAAGCATTCCATGGCCGTACATTTTTCACTGTAACTGTTGGTGGTCAAGCTGCTTACTCTGATGGTTTCGGCCCTAAGCCACAAAGTATTACTCATGTACCATTCAATGACATTGCAGCACTAGAAGCGGTTATCTCTGATAACACTTGTGCGATTATGCTTGAGCCTCTTCAAGGTGAAGGCGGTATTATCAATGGTGACCCTGAATTCCTAAAAGCTGTTCGTGCGCTTGCTGATAAGCATGATGCGTTAGTTATCTTTGATGAAGTACAAACCGGTGTTGGCCGTACGGGTGAATTATTCGCTTATATGGGAACTGATATTGTTCCTGATATTTTAACTAGCGCTAAAGCGTTAGGCGGCGGTTTCCCTATCGCAGCAATGCTAACAACAACGAAAATCGCTGCACATCTTAAAATTGGTACTCATGGTTCTACTTACGGTGGTAACCCACTTGCCTGTGCCATTGCTAATGCCGTTATGGATGTAGTGAATACTCCTGAAGTATTGAATGGCGTTAAACATCGTGAGCAGTTGTTCCGTGATGGTTTAGCGGCAATTAACGCAAAATATAATGTATTTACCGAAGTGCGTGGTAAAGGCATGTTATTGGGCGCGGTACTGAACGAACAATATGCTGGCCGTAGTCGTGATTTCCTTGTTGCCTCTGTTGCAGAAGGTTTAATGAGCCTAATGGCTGGTGCAAATGTGGTTCGTTTTGCCCCATCTCTTGTTATCCCAGAAGCTGATATCGCTGAAGGTTTAGCACGTTTTGAACGTGCTGTAGCTAAAGTGGTTGCAGGTTAATAAATAAAGAAAGCGCAGGTGTAAACTTGCGCATTTTTGTTGGGTTATCAGTAATAGAAAGTCTTCAATGGCTTTTTGTTGCTGGTTTATCAAGGAGTGTTAGATGCTAATCATACGACCAATTCGTGCGAGTGATTACGAAGCTCTATATAACGTAGCTGTTGAATCTGGCCATGGATTCACATCCTTACCAGTCAACGAAGAACTGCTACGTTCAAAAATCGCTAGAGCAGAAGCCTCTTTTTCCAAGCAAGTTGAAAAACCTTTCGATGAAGGTTATTTGATGGTGCTTGAAGATTTAAAAACTAATCAAGTTGTTGGTACCTGTGGTATCGAAGCGGCAGTTGGTATGGAAGATGCTTTTTATCATTACCGTCTAGGTACTGAAGTTTATCATTCAAAACAGATCTCTGTTCGTAACGAAGTGGAAACACTGACCTTGTGCCATGACTACACTGGTGCAGCAGAATTATGTACTTTGTTTTTGAATAAAGAATATCGCAGAGGCTATAACGGCCGCATGCTTTCTCGTTCACGATTCTTATTTCTTGCTCAACATGAGCAACGTTTTGGCAGTACGGTTATTGCGGAAATGCGCGGTGTGAGTGACGAAAAAGGCGATTCACCTTTTTATGAATGGTTACAAGATCATTTCTTGGGCATTGATTTCGTTGAAGCTGATTATTTGTCAGGTTTAGGCAAGAAAGCCTTTATGGCTGAAATGATGCCAAGAAGCCCAATACATGTCTGTTTATTGCCAAAGAAAGCGCAAAAAGTGATTGGCGAAGTGCATCGTAATACTAAACCTGCATTGAAGTTACTGCAGGTTGAAGGGTTTAAATTTAGAAATTACGTCGATATTTTCGATGGTGGTCCAACTGTAGAATGTGCACTTTCTGACATTCGCTCAGTGATTCAAAGCCGTCTACTCACGGTCACTATCGGTAAGATGCCTCATGCAGATCATCAGTACATTATTGCCAATACTTTGTTAGCGGATTACCGCGCAACAGCGGCAAGAATATTAGTTTCAGAAGAGCATGATAACGTCACATTGAGCCCACAATTAGCCGAAGCGCTAATGGTGAAACAAGGCCATCAAATTCGCGTACTAGAACTGTAGGACACAGCAAATGACACAATTTATCAAAGGCCAATGGTCTAATGGCGAAGGTCATGAAGTTACATCACTAAACCCAGCAAATGGCGAAGTTATCTGGAGCGGCAAGACTGCAACAGAAGCGCAAGTTGATACAGCAATTGATGCAGCGAGAAGCGCACAGTTTGACTGGTTTATGTTGGGTTATGATGCACGTTTGGCCATAGTTGAAGCTTACCGTAGCGAACTCGAAGCGAATAAAGCTGAGCTTGCTGAAGTGATTGCACAAGAAACCGGTAAACCGCAATGGGAAACAGCCACTGAAGTTGGCGCTATGATAGGTAAAATAGGCTTATCTGCTGCAGCTCATGACAAACGTACTGGTACTGAGACCAATGATATTCCTGCTGGTCGCGCCGTTTTACGTCACAAGCCACATGGTGTAGTTGCCGTTTTTGGTCCTTATAACTTCCCTGGTCATTTACCAAATGGTCATATTGTTCCTGCATTGCTTGCCGGTAATACCGTGGTATTTAAGCCATCAGAGTTAACTCCAAAAGTGGCTGAAGAAATGCTAAAACTTTGGGACAAAGCGGGCTTGCCACAAGGTGTCATCAACCTGGTTCAAGGTGAACTTGAAACAGGTAAAGCATTAGCATCTCACCCTCAAATTGATGGACTATTCTTTACCGGTAGTTCTCGCACTGGTCACTTGTTACATCAGCAATATGCTGGTCATCCAGGTAAAATCCTAGCGCTTGAAATGGGGGGTAATAACCCATTAATCATCAAAGATGTTAAAGAGACTAAGGCTGCTGTACATGACATTATTCAGTCTGCCTATATCTCATCTGGTCAACGTTGTACTTGTGCACGTCGTTTGTACATTCAACAAGGCGTTGCTGGTGATGCATTAATTGCTGAGCTTGTTACTGCGATTAAGCAAATAAAAGTGGGTAGCTGGAATGCACAGCCTCAGCCATTCATGGGATCCATGATTTCAGATACTGCTGCCAAAGGTATGGTAGCTGCACAAGCTAACTTACTGGCATTAGGTGCTAAATCACTGGTTGAATTGACACAGGTTGAAGCGGGTACAGGTCTTGTTTCTCCAGGCTTAATTGATGTGACATCAATTGCTGAATTGCCAGATGAAGAATACTTTGGTCCATTATTACAATTGGTTAGATACCAAGATTTTGATGATGCTATCGAAATGGCAAACAATACTCGTTATGGTCTTTCTGCTGGTTTACTCGCTGATAGTCGTGAAGATTATGATTACTTCTTAGCGCGTATTCGTGCTGGTATTGTTAACTGGAATAAGCAAATAACAGGCGCATCTGGCGCAGCACCATTTGGTGGTGTTGGTGCATCAGGTAATCATCGTGCAAGTGCATTCTATGCTGCTGATTACTGTGCATACCCTGTTGCTTCAGTTGAAGCTGATAGCGTGAGCTTACCTGCTAAATTGAGCCCTGGTTTATCTATCTAATCACTCATTTTGCAACTAAGGCAATGACTGTTGAAGTCATTGCCTTTTTTTAAAGAAGGATTTTATCATGCACACCGACGTTAACGCTTTATTCGCCTCTTTATGGCAAGATTACATCAATATGACGCCATCAGCGGCAAATATTCATCAACTGTTGAGTAAAGGTGAGCCGATCATTAATGATCATATTGCACTGCGTACTTTTAACATTGAGAAAGTAAACCTTGCTGTTTTAGCTACGCATTTTGAGTCAATTGGCTATGTCGATAGCGGTGATTATCACTTTGAACAGAAAAAGCTCATCGCAAAACATTTTGAACATCCAGATCCTAATCAGCCTAAAGTCTTTATCTCTGAGCTGTTAGTTGAAGAGTTTAGCCCTGAAGTGCAAAGCATTATTCATGGACTTGTGGATCAAGTTGATGCCGATGCAACCACTGCTGATAACTTTTTGTATTCAGGCTGTCATTGGCGTGTCGATATGGCTACTTACAAGACATTATTAGCTGAAAGTGAATATGCTGCATGGGTTGCTGCGATAGGTTATAGAGCCAATCACTTTACAGTTTCAATCAATGAATTACCTGATTTTGAAACTATAGAGTCTGTTAATGAAGCGCTTAAAGGTGCAGGTTTTACTTTAAACAGTGCTGGTGGTGAAATTAAAGGCTCATCTGAAGTGTTATTAGAACAGTCATCAACAATGGCAGATCGTATGGCAGTCAGTTTTGCAGATGGTGAACTTGACATTCCGACTTGTTTCTATGAGTTTGCACGCCGTTTTCCAATGGCAAATGGCAAGCTCTATACTGGTTTTGTTGCAGCCTCTGCTGACAAAATCTTTGAAAGTACTAATGCAGCAAGCTAGTTTCTAGTTAGATTTTAAGTTAGTGGTTAAATACGTACGCTAGCTGTAATGCTAATACAAATGGTACAAAGAATAAAAAGCCAGATAAGTTTCCTTATCTGGCTTTTTCTATTACTAAATCTGAGCATAAAACTCGAGCGGTTATCAATTACTTTTTTGCATTATCGTCTGTGATTTTGCTATTAGGAATGGGAAACTTAATACAAACATGCAACCCTTTAAGCTCATCACTGCGGCTAAATTGCAGTTGATAGCCGTACTGCTCCACTATTTCTTTTACAATTGATAGACCCAAGCCATGACCTATAACAGCTTCATCGAGTCTTTTGCCTCGATTCGTTAGTTGGCTGATTTGATCGTCATTTACACCAGGGCCATCATCTGCAATGCACAGTGATGTAGAGTGTTCTTGCTGGGAAATGTTAACGCTGACGGTTGAATGGGCCCATTTGTAGGCGTTATCTAATAAATTACCAAATAACTCCATACCGTCTTCACGATGAATAGGTAGACGACTGATATTGTCTGCTGCATCGATAGTGCAGTTGATATCTTTATTATGATGCACTTTATTCAATGTACTGATTAGTGATTCAAAATCTCTCGGCACGACCATTTGAGCGGCAGGCAACATATCGCCAGTGATTCTCGCTGCGGTGAGCTTACGCTCAATCATCTTACGGATAAGGTCTAGTTGCTGCTGCATGGCTTCAGCCGCTTCTGGATTTGATAACCCTAGCACTTCTACCTGTTGCTGCATTACCGCTAGCGGTGTTTTTAATCCATGGCTTAAATTGCCAAGATTATTGCGACTGCGTTCAATCTGATTGGCGGTGTAATCTAATAGCTCGTTATAGGTTTCTGCGAGTGGTTTAATTTCAACTGGAATTTGGGTTGTTTCTAGTGCTCCAATTTCACCTTGACGCAGCTTAGCTAACGAATCTTGAATATGTTTTACGGGCTTAAAAGACTGACGTAAGATGATAAAAATACCGCAGATCATGGCGATAAGCATGGCAATATTTATGGCCAGTTTAGTGCCAAAAATTTCGCTAAATACTCGCCGGCCAATACTCAAATCTTGTGCAACAGTTAGTGTTGCCACTTTTCCGTTATTATTGGAGCCCACGCCAATAGACAATAATTGCATATCATTATTTTTAGGGCCTTTTGCCTGCCAAACTCGGGTTTGATTATATTCCAATCGTTCAATATCGAGTTGCACATCCCATAAGGATCGTGAACGAATGATTTGATTTTCCGAATTTATTTGAAAATAACGGCCAGAATAGGCAGGTTTATAGAAGCTAGATAATTCATTTTGATCGATAACGATTTCACCAGCGTCAATATGACTGGCGATAATGATGTGTTCTAAATCTTCTTCAAGTCTGTTGATAATAGAATCGTGAAACGCTTGTCGCAGCATCGACTCAAATAAAATGAGGCCGATGACTGTGGCAATGATCACTAAACCACTCAGCCATAAGCTGAGCTTACTGCGGATTGATATCATTCAACGATGCCGTGAAAGATATACCCTTGGCCTCGGCGCGTTTCGATGGCGGTTTTACCCAATTTTTTGCGTAAATGGGTGACATAGACTTCAACTACATTAGATTCTTTTTCGTCATCAAACTGATAAAGCTTATCGGTCAACTGCGCTTTAGACAGTAACTTTTTCGGCGACATTAAGAATATCTTTAACAGCCTAAATTCCATCGCCGTTAATTCAAAAAGATTTTCACCAATATGGACGCACTGTTCAGACTCATCAAGGGTGATACCGCCATAGCTGAGTTGTTTAGATGAAGTATTAAGACGTCCATGGGCACGATGAATCAGTGCTTGTATGCGCGCTAAAAGCTCTTGTGCGTGGAAAGGCTTTGCAAGGTAGTCATCTGCTCCAGCATTAAAGCCTTCGACCTTCTCGTGCCATTGACTGCGTGCAGTAAGCATAATGACAGGAGTATCTATGCCTTTTTCGCGCCATGACTGCACTAAAGTCAATCCATTACCATCAGGCAAGCCAATATCTAAAATGACACAGTCATATTGGGTTTCTTTGATTAGGTAATCAGCTTCAACAGCTTTATCCGTTACGTCAGTGACGTAACCAGCCTGTTTGAGTTGTTTTTCGAGCTCAGCAACTAAGAGGGTATTATCTTCAACGAGTAGCAGTTTCATTTATTCGGCATTCACTTGGTAGTTGATCGATTGATTCTGGCATCCCATTAGTCGCATCAAGGAATAAATGGATGACATGCCCTTTATCTAGCTTTAATTGTAAATCATAACGCCATTTATCATCCTCTTGATAGAGGCTGGCATCAATTAATTCACCATCACAGTATTGTGCAAGTAAAGTGAGTGAATAATCAAGTGATCGAATGCTACCAGATGTGACTAACTTCTGAACTTCGTCATGGGGTAGTTCAGGGGTGATTGCATAAGTTTGTTGGCTTAGAGTCAATGCCAGTAAACTGATAGATAAAGCTGTCAGCAACCTCATCGGAAAGACTCCCATAAAAAAAGTGATAATTAGAATTTCTAATTATCACTTTAATTAATCACCCTTAAATCAAGCTGAAGCTTAAATTAACGAGTGCCATATACCACTATAGTTTTACCGTGCGCTTGAATCAGGCTTTGTTCTTCAAGCATTTTCAAAATACGGCCAACGGTTTCACGTGAACAACCTACAATTTGACCAATCTCTTGACGAGTAATCTTAATTTGCATGCCATCTGGGTGAGTCATCGCATCAGGCTGTTTAGCGAGATGTAATAATGTTTGTGCAATACGTCCTGCAACGTCTAAGAAAGCTAAATCACCCACTTTTTGGCTAGTGCTGTGTAAGCGGTAAGCCATTTGTGCTGTTAACTTCATTAGGATTTCAGGGTTAACCTGAATAAGTTGCTTGAATTTCTTGTAAGAAATTTCAGCGATTTCACAAGGTTGCTTAGCGCGAACCCAAGCTGTACGTTCAGCTTGCTCTTCGAATAAGCCAAGTTCACCAATGAAGTCACCTTGATTAAGGTAAGAAAGGATCATTTCTTTTCCTTCTTCATCTTTAATCAATACAGCCACAGAACCTTTGACGATGTAGTACAAAGTATCAGATTCTTCACCTGCGTGTATCAAGGTGCTCTTAGCTGGGTATTTATGGATGTGACAGTGTGAAAGAAACCATTCCAAAGTTGGATCAGGTTTAGGCTTGCCAATCAGAGCCATGCGTATTTCCTCGATTGATAAAATGAAAGTAAGGACTATCTAATAAAGTAATTGTACTTGAGTTAATGTCTCAAAACTTTGATGAAGATCGAGTTTAACATTAAGAAAACCCGACAGGCATTGTATTAACTTATTAATTTAAAATTTATTTTTGCTACTTTAGATAATCATGCCAATCTAATTTAGTAGTGTCGATTTTATTTGGCAAGTAGTTATTCGCTTAAAACACAAAAGATTTAGTGTTTTATATCGTTATTATCACTTTAGATGAACTATTTCTCATGATTAAAGCTAATTCGTTTATTGTAAAAATGACAATTGCTGGTTATTGTTAATTTAATTATAAAAGTAGAGTCTATGTGGTTGAGGTCGATTTGAAATATTCACAGAAACTATTAAGCCTCGGTTTAGCTTGTTCATTAGGCGTACTTACGAGTGTTAGTGCACCCGTTCATGCTTTTTCGATACCGGTTTCGCTTGAGTCACAAGCGGCGACAAAGTTGGTGCACATTCAACTTCGTGCAGCAGAAGGTAATACCGACGCACAGTTTTTGCTTGGTTTAATGAGCCTTGCGGGACGATTTGTAGACCAAGATATTGATCAAGGAATTTATTGGCTAGAGCAAGCGGCCGCACAAGATCATGTTAAAGCGCAGCAAACCTTAGCTGATTTATCATTTGAAGGGAAAATGCTTCCTCGCGATCTCGCTGTGGCCGAAAAATGGTATCAAACATTGGCTAAGCAAGGCGATCAGCGAGCGCATTTCCGCTTAGGCTTTATCTACTCTGCTGGTGGTGATGGCATTGTCCGTAATTGCGGTAAGGCGTTAGAGCAATTCACTAAAGTTGGCGATGCTATCGCACTAGGTAATGTCGCATGGATTTTGGCTACTTGCCCAGAAGAAGAATATCGAGATGGCTCACGGGCTGTAGAACTTGCATTGCAGTTACTTGAAAACAATTCTAATGATCCAACTAATTTAGACAACCTTGCAGCGGCTTATGCTGAGCTCGGTGAGTTTGGATTAGCTGTAGATACGCAAGAAAAAGCGATAGAGGCGTTAAAACAAAATCCAGAAGTCGCCCAAAGCGATGAGTTTATTCAGCGCCTTGAACAATACCAGCAAGGTAGAGCCTATCGTGAAATCATTCCATTAATGAATTAATGACTCTTTGCTTAAATTGAAACGGCCTAATGGCCGTTTTTTTGTGTCTAAAAAAGTTAAATTTCTAATTCATGGCTATGATTAACATAAGTTTATTACAGATTATATTGCAATCAAAAGGTCAATGTGATGAATAAAAAATTACAAATTTATCAACTAGCAGTTATTTTCAGTTTACTGTTTTCACTGTTAGGTTTTTCTTATAATGTTTGGCGGATGGAAGTGACAGAGCATAATAGCAATGTCAGAACTGCTTGTTTTGAAATGTTATTAGAATTAGCCCAGTTACAGCAATTAGTCTATGCAGCCCATTATGATAACGATACTGAGCTAGGTAACCCAAGAGTCGGCTGGGTTAAAGTCGGGCTGATTGAAGATTTAAGTACCTTAGCAAATGAACAGGTTAAATCAGAGGCAGGGAAGTTAACCGTAACGTGGTCAGAACAATGGCAGAACATGAATGAAATCGAAGCGTCAAGTATAGAAATAGTGGGACAGATTGATGAAGTTAGAGGCCAAATTAAAGTGTTACTGGTATCTTTGAATTAGCCATTGTGCAAATTGAGTGTGCGAGTATAGAGAAGAGTGCCTAAGCGGTATTATTTAATAAAGTTTCAAAAGGTAGTTTGCTGATATGCCCAAGTGCGCTAACAGATAAAAATGGGGGAATTAACACCCATGAGCACATCAACTATCGTTCTTTCGCCTGAAATCCCGATGGTTGGGATCATAAGGCCACAGGCTTAAATCAAACTTAAGTAAGCAGTTTTATTGAAGCCTTATTCTGATGTCTAAATATCAGTGTCGTTACCTGTTTTGTTATCTAACTCGGTTGCCGTTGCTTTTTTCTGGATTATGTCTTTAATTAACGGCGTTAAGATTAACTCCATTGCGAGAGACATTTTCCCGCCTGGTACCACGAGTGTATTAACTCGAGACATAAACGCCCCATCAATCATGCTGAGGTAATAAGGGAAGTCGACGTTATTAATTCCCCTAAAGCGAATAACGACAAAACTTTCATCCAAACTTGGAATATCTTTAGCACTAAATGGATTTGATGTATCTACTGTTGGCACTCGTTGAAAATTGATGTGAGTACGAGAAAACTGTGGTGTCATATGTTTGATGTAGTCATCCATACTACGGACAATTGAGCCCATTACTTTTTCGCGGCTATGTCCTCTATCTGAAGTGTCACGAATAATCTTTTGAATCCACTCCAAATTGACAATAGGTACCATACCAATCAGTAAGTCCACATGTTGAGCAACGTCGGCATCTTCTGTTACCACACCGCCATGCAAGCCCTCGTAATACAGTATGTCGGTTTGTTCAGGCAATGGGTGCCATTGTGTGAATGTGCCTGGCATTTGGTTAAACGGCACAGCTTCATCGAAAGTATGCAGGTATTTACGGGTTTGACCTTGGCCTGTTTCTCCATAGCTTTGGAAACATTCTTCAAGTTTTACAAAATTATTGGCTTCAGGGCCGAAATAACTGAGGTTGTTATTATCTGCCTGAGATTTACGGATTAAGACTTCCATTTCTGCACGGGTGAAATTATGAAAACTGTCACCTTCGATAAAAGCGGCATTAATACCAAGTTGGCGAAAGATATGAGTAAATGCAGTTGTCGTTGTTGTTGTACCTGCTCCAGATGAGCCTGTAACAGCAATTATGGGATGTTTAATTGACATTTATCCTACCTAGATCAAAACGTGAAGAAGTTAATAGCGAAGAATTTTTAGCATTTATGATCGACTAGTCTTTCACATTCACATGTTTAAACTTGAAGAAAAACAGACTCTATTTATACGGCCTGAATTGGTTTAGGTCAATCATGCAGTGTGAGAATGAGCGTTAATCATTATGAGTCGGATAAGCAAGGTGATCTTTTTGCCTAATCGCAATTGATTCATCTTCCTCGCTAAATTCGACTTTGAGTTCGCCTTGTTTAAGGGCTTGTTTACATTGGTCGATGGCATTTTGTAATTGCTGGTTATCTAATTGCCCAAAAGAACCATCTTCAACTTGAGTGAATAAATACTCTTTAATTAAATTGTTTAATGTGTCCTGAGGTAACTGTAATAAAGCATCGTAAGGAATAAGCATAAGTTAACTCTTTATAAAATGGATGATTCTAGATTCAAGATAAAAACGAGGTTTCCAAGGTAAGCCGCCAGAAATAAAGCCGACATGCCCACCATTAGGGTGCAGTTCGTATTCTACATGTTCAGACAATTCTACCGCAGCAGGGATGACATCATCAGTCATGAAAGGATCGTCCTGAGCATGGATCACCAGTGTCGATTTTCCTACCGCTTTTAAATAAGGTTTGCCACTGGCTTTTTGATAGTAATCGTTTACATCGATAAAGCCATGCAAAGGGGCCGTGATGTGATCGTCAAACAAATAAAATGTCGATAATTGCTCAATTTTATCCTTTGATATTGGCATTTTTTCGACTAAATTCTGTTGTGCCACTTTTTGCTGCATTTTGGCTTGCAGCTGCTTAATCAAATGTTGCTGATAAACCGTCGAGAAGCCTTTTTCTAGCTTTTTAGCGCAAGCGGCTAACCATAATGGTGCTGACACAATAATGGTTTTAGTGAGTAAACTGTTATCGCCTTCTTCACCTTGATATTTAGCCAGCACATTGCCACCCAGGCTGTATCCGACAGCATAAAGTGGTGATTCTGGGAATTGCGCGTGCAATTGAGTGAGAGTGAAGCGAATGTCGTCCGTATCACCACTATGGTAACTTCTTGCTAGGCGATTGGGCTCCCCTGAACATCCTCGGTGGTGATGAACCACGGCGCAAAGGTTATTTTCTTTAGCGGTTTGCAACATTCTTCTGACGTAATGAGAGTCGCTACTGCCTTCAAGTCCATGGAGGATAACAAGAATTGATTGACCGTTTTTAGGTGTGCCTAACCAGTCTAAATCAATGAAATCACCATCAGGAAGCTCTTGTCTTAGTCGATCAATATCTGGTTTGGCCACTTTAAAAAAAACAGGTAAAATCGTTTGAATATGAGGACTTACTGCCCACCACGGTGGTGTGAAAATCTTTTTCATAAGGGTATTTTTTATGCAATAGTTTGTTAATATTCAAACGTGTGTTTAAATGCTGTTAGCGACCACTTTATCATAGAAGTTTGCAGCAAGGGATAACAATGAAACGAAGAACCTTTTTGACTGGCGCCTTTACAGGCACTGCCGCGTTGGCATTAGGAGTGAGTTTATACACGCCTGAAATCAACGAACACCCAGATGATACTCATCGTTTGTTATTCAGCGTGTTGATCCCCGTATTTATGCAAGATGCCTTGCCTGATGTGACCAATTATCGTGATGCGTTTTTGAATCGCACTATTATCGCCATTAACCAGACGATCAGTGTATTACCCGAAGATCAAAAACAAGAACTTGAGCAACTGTTAAATATGCTCGAAAGCCGTATTGGTTTGTTAATTCTAACCAGTAGTATCACGCCCTTAATGCTGCGTTCTCCTGCGGAGTTAGCCACGATGCTGGAAAAGTGGCGATACCACTTTCTTGAAATGATGCAAACGGCTTATTTAGGCTTGCGTGAATTAATCATGGCCAGTTACTACTCGTGCCCAGAACATTGGGGGCGCTTACATTACGCCAAACCGACTTTTCTTGATGATGACATTAGTTAATTAGACCGTATTTAGGAGTTATTCAGTGGCCAATAATATTATCGATCCTATTACAGCAGGATTAAAAGCAGGTTGGCAGCACATTGATGCCAGTACGCTTGAAAGTGATCAGCATTTTGAAGCTGATGTGGTGATTGTAGGTACAGGTGCTGGTGGCGGTACTGCCGCAGAAATTCTCACTGAAGCAGGTCTTTCTGTGATTATGGTTGAAGGCGGTGCACTTAAGTCTTCGAGTGATTTTAATATGGAAGAGCGCCGCGCCTACCCTGATTTGTACCAACAAGCCGCCGGTATGAAAACCTCAGATAAAGGCATTGGTATTTTCCAAGGCAAAAGTGTTGGTGGTTCTACTACGGTCAATTGGACAACCTCCATTCGAACACCTGATAATGCACTCGCTTTTTGGGCACAAGAAAAGTCAGTAAAAGGGTTATCCTCAGAAATTCTATTACCCTGGTTTGAAAAAATGGAAGCCAGACTGAATATCAGTGAGTGGCAATATCCACCCAATAGAAATAATGCTGCGCTGCAAGAAGGTTGTCAAAAACTGGGCTGGGAACATACGGTTATTAAACGTAATGTTAAAGGCTGCTGGAATACGGGTTACTGTGGAATGGGTTGTCCTGTAAACGCCAAGCAATCGATGTTGGTGACAACAATACCCAGCGCTCTAGAGCAAGGTGCAAGATTAATATCGAATGCCAAAGTAACGGATTTACAGCACAAAGGCGATAAAGTTGTTGGCTTAACTGCCACTGCTCAGGTAGCTTCTGGCACTGCAGCAAGCCTTACTTTTAAAGCGAAACATTATATTTTAAGTGCAGGAGCTATTCACACACCTGCCATTCTAATGCGTGCAAAAACCCCCGATCCCCATAAGCAATTAGGTAAAACTTTCCTACATCCAACACTATTGTCAGGCAGTATTTTTGATAAACAAATAGATGGTCATAGTGGTGCTCCTCAGTCGATTTATTCTGATGAGTTTGTTTGGAAAGATGGCGCTGCTGGAGAGCTTGGTTATAAGCTTGAAGTCCCTCCGATTCATCCGGTGTTAATTGCCTCAAAAACCATTGGCTATGGCAGATCCCATGCTGATCTGATGACTCACTTTAATAACTTGCAGGTAATGATTGCGTTAGTGCGTGATGGTTATTCTGAGCAATCTCGAGGCGGACAAGTTCGCTTAACGGATTCAGGTTTTGCATTAGATTATCCGCTGGAGAAGCCTTTTTGGGATACCGCAAGAAGAGCTTTTGCTACCATGGCGGAATTACAGTTTGCCGCTGGTGCTAAAGAAGTTGTCCCTATGAATGACGGTGTTGCTAAGCAGCTTAACTGGCTACAAGCCAAAGAAACTATTGCGAATATGGACATAGGTTTATTAAAAACCATTGTGGCTTCAGCACATGTTATGGGCGGCTGTGCGATGGGCGAAGATAAGACTCAATCAATGATTGATAGCGAAGGTAATTCACATTACTTTGAAAACTTATCGGTGATGGATGGTTCAATGTTTCCAACCAGTCTTGGCGCTAACCCGCAATTGTCGATATACGGCATAGTGGCACGAAATGCGACGTTATTGGCACAACGTTTAAAGCCAAGCATTAAGTTGTAAATCTAAAGCTATAAAGTGAAAGTCATAAAGTGGAAGTCTGATGAAACCAGTCTATTTAGGTATGAACGAATAGGCTGGTTTTTACTATTGTTAGAAATGGTTCAGCTAGATTGTAAGGCAGTAAAAAAGTCAGTATTGATGCCAAATAAACACAAATAACTATCAGCATTATAGTTTTTAGTTGTCGAAATTAGCTCGACCTTATTATTTTCTAACTCAAACTTATTTAACTTTTTTTGTAGCATTTGTTGGGTTTTTCGTTCCATCATCAGCTCTATATCGAGCATTTTCTGATATTCGTCTGGCAGTAAACGGGACTTAGCTAAGCGGCGAAGTTTACGATATGGGCTGACGACTTTACTATCCCAGTCTTCAATTGTTGCAGCTAGCGTTTCCCATTGTGCAAGCGCTAAAGGGTAAGCTTGCTGGTCAAGGTATTGGGCTAGCAGTAATAAATTAACATTAACTTGGTAATCGTCCTGAATGCTTATATAACTGGTTGGATTGCTAGCATATAGGCTTTCACAATCTCGCCAAATCAATGAATTAAACTGCTGCACTAATTTATTCCTCTTCCTTGCCGTGTATCAATCTCTTAAACGCACTGACCGCAAACTCATAGCGACAACTTACGGCATCATCGAAATAACGATAGCGAGGAATTAACTGATATCAAATTCTTGTTCTATGACTTCGATTTCTTCTTGTAGTTCAAACCAGGTCATTTCACTTTCATCCATGGCTTGGGTTAATGTTGTTCTTTCATTAAGAACTTTAGTCATTTTAGCTTTATTTTCAGCTTCATAGAGTGACCCATCAGCCAACTCCACTTCAAGTTCAGCTAATCTTGCTGTTATTTTTTGCTGTTCAGTTTCTAATTTAATTTGTTTCTTGCGCAGTGGTGATACTTTTTGCCTAAGTTCTGCTTCTAACCGTTTTTGCTGCTTTTTATCGACAGTTGGTTTGGCTACACCATCTTTGTTAGCGTTAGATTGAGCAGCTTTTGCTGCATCTAATAACCATTGATGATAATCATCTAAATCACCTTCAAAAGGTTTAACTGCACCTTGATCTACAAGATAATAGTCACTGCAGCTTAAACGTAAAAGATGTCTATCATGTGACACAATCACCATAGCACCTTCAAAAGATTGCAATGCCATAGTTAGTGCATGTCGCATTTCTAAATCTAAGTGGTTGGTTGGTTCATCAAGTAGTAATACATTTGGACGTTGCCAAACAACTAAGGCAAGCACTAAACGTGCTTTCTCTCCACCAGAAAAAGGCCTTACAGGGGCAAGTGCCATATCACCATTAAAACCAAAGCCGCCGAGAAAATTGCGCAGTTCTAATTCTTTAGCATTTGGCGCTAGGCGAACCATATGTTGTAAAGGGGTATCATCCAGACTTAAGAATTCGATTTGATGCTGAGCAAAGTAACCAATATTCATACCTGGGTTAGGTTGGTATCGACCTGTTTTAGGTTGTAACTGTCCGGATAACAACTTAATTAACGTTGATTTACCTGCGCCATTTCGGCCCAGTAATCCAATGCGTGCGCCCGGTACTAAATTGAGTTCGACTTCGCTTAGAATGGTTTTATCATCGTAGCCGATAGAAACCTTTTCCATGGTGACTAACGGATTAGGCAGGGCTTCAGGTTCGCGAAAAGCCATGTGAAATGGGCTGTCTGCATGAGATGGCAGTAAATTAGCCATTCTCTCAAGTGCTTTTAAACGGCTTTGTGCTTGCTTGGCTTTACTGGCTTTATATCTAAAGCGATCAACAAATGTTTGCATATGGGCACGTTCTTTTTGCTGACGTTCATAAGCGACTTGCTGCTGCGCCATACGTTCAGCACGCACACGTTCAAACGAGCTGTAGTTACCTTTGTAGTAATTAAGCTTGGTATGTTCTACATGAACAATTTCATCCACAATTCCATCAATAAAATCACGGTCATGGCTGATTAAAATAAGTGTGCCTTGGTATGCTTTAATCCAACCTTCTAACCAATACATGGTATCTAAATCTAAATGGTTGGTGGGTTCATCGAGTAGCAATAGATCTGAACGGCATAACAGTGCTTGAGCCAAGTTGAGGCGCATGCGCCAACCACCTGAAAAACTCTTCACCGGATTGTGTTGGTCAGGTTCGCTAAAGCCAAGACCTGCAAGCAGCGAGCCTGCTCGTGATTTGATCGCATAGCCACCAATAGCATCAATTTTTCCGTGAATAAGCGCAATATTATGCCCATCATCTTCATCTTGTGCTTTATTCAGCTTAGCTTCTAATTCTTGGTATTCTGTATCACCATCAAGCACATACTCTAGTGCTGACACATCAAGTGCAGGTGTTTCTTGCGCTACTGTGGCTATTTCCCAACCCGCTGGCAGGCTAAACTCGCCTTTATCAAGTTGCAGTTGACCTAAGATCAAAGCCAATAGTGTTGATTTTCCCGTGCCATTAGCACCGACGAGGCCAACTTTATGTCCTGGATAGACGGTAAGATTGGCTTCATCGAGTAACGTTTTGGTTCCGCGAATGAGTTGAGCTTGGCTGATGTTGATCATGAATGGCAACTTGATTGGAGTGAATGCGAAAAGTGCAGCGATAATAACGTATACCAATACTGAATGAAATTTTATTTGTCTGATTAGCGAAGCACTTCTTTGCAAATCATGGCAAAATAGCCATACAGGCACAGCTCAACTAAATTAGAAAAATAATATCACTATGGCAAAAATTAAAAAACGCTTTGTTGCAGGGGCAAAATGTCCTAAATGCAGTACACAGGATAGTATCGTTTTGTTTAAAGAAAATGGTATTGAAACAGTAGAATGCATTGACTGCGATTATCAAGAGCAACAGACTGAAGCTAAAGTCGCTGAGAAAGCCAATGGCAATATGATAGGTGTGTTTAAACCTGATTAATAAATGGGGGATGTCTAGCTTAACTGATTTTCACATGGCTGGCAGCTTCGATAAAATAAAGGCTATAAGTGTTAAATTTATAGCCTTTAATATGAGTGACTAATCTGTCTCATCACTCTCTTTTAGAATTTTTGTTTTGTGCTCAATGAGGACAATAATCACGTGGCGATTATTTTTCATTAACTCATTAAAGCGTTGGTTAATTTCTTCTAGGTCACCAATATATTCTGGGTCATCTTTCTCTTTCTTATGCCAATAACGATTACGATCTAGTTTTTGTATTTCACTGGCACGAAGAATTTCAAAATAACTACTTTCTTGTTTTAATCGGTAAACTTCGCTATCAAGCAATTGGATTAACTTTTCTTGCGAAATGGTTTTTTTCTTTAATAATGCTTTTAAAGGATCTTCTTTTAACACGACTTTATCAGAGTCGACTTCAGTCGTGATACCCAGTTGATACTCGATTTTATGCTGACGATACTCTTTTGGACAGACAGTTTGACTGAAGACAACTTTATCGTCTTTCATGCATTTGAAGATTGTATTCGCAGAGGCAAATTGGCTCCCCATAAAAAACACAAAAATGAATATTTGTAATAGTCTTGTTGGCATTCGGCCACAGATCCTTTTGTTATCCAATATCGCTCAACGTTATTGTTGTGTGTATATGAGAAGGTTACCGCTAGTAGCTCAATATCCATTGAACTTCACTGGTTGTTGTTGATTATAGTCGGTTGTGGCAATAATGTTCGAATATACTAGTTAACTATGACGTAATATTAACAATAACGCCAGTTTTTTGACAGCAGTTTTTATAGATAAGTCTTCAACTTCTCTATAAATTTGTGAGGCTTAGTGAATCATAGACTAAGTCTCACAACTGTTATGGCGGATGTCTTAACGACTGAAAGTGAGGTTATCGATTAAGCGAGTCTTACCAATAAAGGCGGCAATTAGTATGACTAAGTGGCGATCTTTTGTGCGGGGTAGGGCAAGTGTAGAGGCGTTTCGTACTGCTAAGAAGTCCATTGTAAAACCGGCTTCAACAAGTTGTTGTTGCGCTTTTTCAATGCATTCTGTTATTGAATCACCCGCACAAACTTGCTCGGCAATATAATCCATTGCACGTTTAATGGCAGTTGCTTTAACTTTTTGTTCAGCAGATAAAAAGCCATTTCTGGAGCTCATTGCTAAACCTGAAGCCTCCCGAACCGTATCAATACCAATAATATCTATGGGTAAAGATAAATCTTCTACCATGGCGCTGATAACCATCAATTGTTGATAATCTTTACGGCCAAAAACAGCGACATCAGGTTGAACAATATTAAATAATTTACAGACAATTGTTGCTACACCACGGAAATGTCCTGGACGGCTAGCACCACAAAACTCTTCGCCAATTTTTGGCACTTCAACAAATGTTTGCTTATCTAAACCTTTTGGATAAATGATATCCGGTGTCGGTGTAAACAGCAGTTCTGCCCCCGCGTTAACTAACGCATCAGCGTCATCTTGTAAAGTGCGAGGATAGGCATCTAAATCTTCATTTTGACCAAACTGCATTGGGTTAACAAAAATAGAGACAACCACATGATGTGCTCTTTTAAGTGCTTCAGTGACTAAAGTAATGTGTCCTGAATGCAAATTGCCCATGGTAGGCACAAAAGCAACGGTTTCCCCTTGCATATGCCATTGCTTTACTTGCTTTCTTATATCAGCAATATTCGCGGTGGTGATCATCAACTTTTACCTAAACTATTCTAAATAATGCCAATAATATTAATTAAATGAGTGTTCAGCTGTTGGGAAAGTGCCATCTGCGACTTCATCAATATACGCTTTCACTGCAGAGCGAATTTCACCAGTTTGCTTCAAATAGTTTTTAGAAAATTTTGGAATATAGCCACTAGAAATACCTAGAACGTCATGCATGACCAAGATCTGACCGTCGGTATCAGCACCAGCACCAATCCCAATGACAGGTATTGTTAATGCCTGTGAGATTTTTTTCGCTAAAGAGCTTGGTATGCATTCAACCACAAGTAATTGCGCGCCAGCAGCTTCTAAAGCAATCGCATCATCGATCATGCGTTGGGCTTTATCTTCTTCACGACCTTGGATTTTGAAACCGCCAAAGACATGCACAGATTGCGGTGTTAACCCTAAATGAGCACAAACAGGAATACCACGTTCAGTAAGCTTTTTGACACTATCGAGCAGCCATTCACCGCCTTCAAGTTTTACCATGGTTGCGCCCGCTTGCATCAAAATGCTGGCATTTGTCATGGTTTGTTCTGGCGTTGCGTAACTCATGAAAGGCATATCTGCGATAAGTAAGGCGCGCTTACAGCCTCTGCTGACACTGGCAGTGTGGTAAGCAATATCATTAACAGTGACAGGGAGGGTATCGCTGTGGCCTTGTAAAACCATTCCTAAAGAATCACCAACAAGCAGTACATCGACGCCTTCGCTATCAAATGCACTGGCAAAGCTAGCATCATAAGCGGTTAGTGCGGTAAATTTCTTACCTTCTTTTTTGAATTTAATAAGGGTTGAGCTAGTGACTTTTGACATAATAAACTCTTCAAATAAATCATATTCAAATAATTGAAATGCAGTCAGAATTGTCGTTACAAGTAGCTAAAGTTGAATTAACTCTGCCCGCATTTCTTCAGTAACAAGGTGTTGTAATTTATTGGTACAAGGTAACACTAAATCAGTCGCTATATCAGCGAGAGGCACTAAAACGAAACTACGTTGTTTCATACCATAGTGCGGAACTGTCAGTCTGGGTAATGCTATTTTTTGATTACCATATAATAGAATATCGAGGTCTAAGGTTCTAGGTCCCCAACGTAATTCTCTTACTCTGCCTTGATCATTTTCAATTGCTTGCAATGCATCAAGTAAAGCGATGGGTGATAATGAGGTTTTAAAACTGACCACGCCATTAACATAATCAGGTTGCTCGACATCACCCATAGGCACTGAACGATAATAAGGGGATGTATTAACCGTATTCTTTAGCGCTATTTGGCTAATTGCAGCAACAGCGTCATCTAACTGTTGCTTTGGATTTTCAAGGTTGGCACCAAGGGCAACATAGACAGTTGTCGCCTTGGTGATTTCTGCGCCAGCAGTTGCACTAGCAATTGAAAGTGCATGGCTCATTGCTAACCTTGGGTATCAGGCTTAGAAGTCGGTGTTGAATCAGTTTTAGGCTTACTAGGGCGTCTACGTTTGCGTTGATTAGCATTACGATTACGACTAGGGCTCTTGCTGTTACTGCTTTTAGCAATTTCAGGACGTTGGGTCTCATCTGCTTCTACAAATGATTTCCACCAGGTTGCTATTTTACCAATGTTGCCAGCTTCTGCTTCACCACGTAATAACAACAAATCGTAAGCTGCACGGAATTTAGGGTGTTCAAGCAATTTAAATGCTCGTGTACCTTGGCTACGCTCTAAGCGTAACTGCAGCTGCCAAATATCTTTTGCTGGCGTACTGAAACGACGAGGTATGCTAATGGTGCGACATTGTTGTTCCATCACATCACCCATAGCGGCAACATGGGCATCATAATGACTTAGACCACTTTCTAATGCGATATCATCAGCACGTTGCTTCAACGGGTACCACAATAATGCAGCATAAAAGAAAGCAGGTGTGACCGGCTTATCTTGTTGAACACGTAAATCAGTACTGGCCATCACAGCGTCAAGCATTTTAGCGGTATTGCCCGCAGGTTGTTCTTCAATTAATGCCGCAATTTGCGGGAATAAAGGTTTAAATAAGCCATAATCCTGCATCATGTTGTAGTTAGCTTGTGCTTTACCAGCAAAGAATAACTTCAACACTTCTTCATACATACGTGCTGCAGGAATATCTGTTAATAACGGCGCGAGCTCTTTAATTGGGGCAGCTGTCACTGGCTCGATGGTCATATCGAGTTTAGTGGCAAAACGAACAGCGCGGAGCATACGCACTGGGTCTTCACGGTAACGCTTATCCGGATCGCCAATGAGTTTTATGACTCTCGCTTCAATATCGTTGATACCACCGCCGTAACTGCGGATTGAATAATCACTAATGTCGTAGTAAAGCGCATTAATAGTAAAATCACGACGTTCTGCATCTTCGTCAATCTCACCATATACGTTGTCACGTAATAAGCGGCCTTCGGCGTTAGATTTTGAAATGTTGTCGTTACTTTCGCCGTGATGACCACGGAAAGTGGCCACTTCGATAACGTCACGTCCAAATACGATATGCGCTAATCTAAATCGGCGACCGACAAGGCGTGAGTTTCTGAATAGTTTTTTGATTTCTTCTGGTGTTGCGTTAGTCACGACATCAAAGTCTTTAGGTTCCATACCTAATAAGATGTCACGCACGCCTCCACCAACAAGGTAAGCTTTGTAGCCTGACTTACTGAGTCTATAAAGTACTTTTAAGGCATTTTCACTTAATTGGCGTCGAGAAACTGTATGGGCATCTCTGCTGACAATGTCCAAACGCAGGCCGTCGTCTTGGCTTTCTGGCTCAATGACAGGAGTGGTTTTATTGTCTTCAAACAGTTGTTTGCAGAATTGGCTAATACGGCGAAAAATAATACACCTCGAACGACATAATTAAATGGTTAAAAATCTGGCGGCTATGATATACCAATTGTGAGCTAATGAGTATATCACTGCTCAATCAGAATCTCAGATACTTGCGGAATATGAGCTATATTAAATTGTTCACCCGCCTGTTTTAGCATGACGTCGACATCGTCAATGTCGACAGTTTGTTGTCCAAGAAAGCCCAAAGCGGCATTAATGCTCGCTTGAGGGCGCTTTATATCAATAGCATTGGCATAATTTTGTTTTGATAATTTAAACCCTGGCTCAGTGCAAGCAAGTGGTAGGTGTAACCACTGGGGTGAAATTAAATCCAGAATATTATTCATACTTATTTGACGGCAACTTGTTTCGAGTAAATCACAGCCTCTAACGACTTCAGTAATTTTTTGAAACGCATCATCAAGTACTACAGCCAGTTGATAGGCGTAAAGGCCATCGCTACGCTTAATGATAAAATCTTCAGCTGCAAAACTGTGTATTACCCTGAGGTCCCCCATCACTAAGTCATTAAAACTAGCGATTTGGGCAGTATTTCTAATACGGATAGCGCCTTTAACCAACGTTGTTGAGAGCTGACCACATTGGCTGTTGTATACGCCACCCATTTGTTGGATTTGTTTTCTGGTACATTGGCAATAATAGGCTAAATCTTGTGCCAGTAATTGGTCAATATGATGCTGATAAACGGCTAAGCGTTGGCTTTGATATAATTCAGTATCATCCCAATGCAAGCCATAAGCATCTAAGGTGGCTAAGATATCACTACTCGCACCAGCGACTTCCCGCGGTGGATCAATATCTTCAATGCGGACGAGCCACTTTCCTTGTTGCTGTTTTGCGCGAAGATAACTGCCCAAGGCTGCAATCAGAGAACCAAAATGTAATGGTCCTGATGGGGATGGAGCAAAGCGGCCAATATAAGCGGGTGAATTCACCGAGATACCTTTATAAATAGGGGCAATCATATATTGATTAGACATAATCAAACCCATAAATATCAAAAAAAACATAAACAAAGGGCGAGAATAATCTCGCCCAATTGCAGATACTAACTAAAGTTTAAAGTTAGATAGCACTGACTGTTGCAAAATAACCCAGCTAAATTAGCCAGCCATTTGCTTTTCTTTGATTTCAGCAAGCGTCTTACAGTCGATACACTGATCAGCTGTTGGACGTGCTTCTAAGCGGCGAATACCGATCTCAACACCACATGAATCACAGAAGCCGAAATCGTCTTCTTCAATTTTTTGTAATGTCTTTTCAATTTTCTTGATCAGTTTACGTTCTCTGTCGCGTGCTCGAAGCTCTAAGCTAAACTCTTCTTCTTGAGCTGCACGATCTACAGGATCTGGAAAATTAGCTGCTTCATCTTGCATATGGTTCAAAGTACGATCTACTTCTTCACGTAGCTGATTACGCCAAGCTTCTAGAATCAATTTAAAATGAGCGCGTTGCTTCTCACCCATATACTCCTCACCAGCTTTTTCCTGGTAAGGTTCTACACCTGCGATAGCGAGTACGCCAAGTTTTTTGGTGCCTTCAGGCATAACGCATCTCCTGTAATTAATAGCGATTTATGTGCGTCGTAAATTTATGGCCGCTATCTATAGCAGAAAGTCCATGGCGAGGCAAACTATTTGATTAGTATTTTTTACTTCTTTGAACTAAACAAAGACTTCGCAAGGGGCCGTAATTTTACTTGATTGTGCTGATAATTCAGTTTTATATGCTAAAACTTCAACACCACACTTTGCCGCTTGTTTGAGTAATAATGCATATTGCGGATCGATATGCTCTGCAGCTTGAACGAGGTTAATGCCAGTATGTTGTACGACAAAAAGTAACACCGCTCTATGTCCTAGACTAGCCATATGCATGAGCTCACGCAAATGCTTTTGCCCCCTAGTGGTAACAGAATCCGGGAAATAGCCTACTGTTTGCTCTAATAATGTACAACTCTTGACTTCAACGTAACACAAAGGTCTATTTTCATCACTGAGTAAAATATCGATTCGGCTATTTTCTTCACCATATTTTACTTCTCTCTTTAATAATGAATAGCCCTTTAATTCAGCTATGGTGCCGTTATTGATCGCTTCTTCAGCTAATGTATTAGCGCGGCCAGTGTTAATACCTAATAAATGATTATCCGTTGTGGCGGCTAACTCCCAAGTATTGGGATATTTTCGTTTAGGGTTATCCGATGTTGAAAACCACACCGCTTCACCTGGAAATAAGCAATTTCTCATTGAGCCAGTATTGGGACAGTGAATGGTAATCTCACTGCCATCCTCAAGTTGCACATCGGCCAAAAAGCGCTTGTAGCGTCTCAGTAAAATGCCTTGTTGTAAGGGCGGGGTAAAGTCCATTAAAAAGGGGTTCTCCAATATTTGGCGTATGGACTATTTCTCATAAATACCATTAAATTATTTGTTAACAATTTTTATTGCAAAATGGCATTGAAATAATCACGTTCTATTAGCGATTTACAGTACACTTAGCTTATTAGTTACATCAGTTACAACGCAAGCACAACAAGGAAATAATAATGGAAATAATGACAGTTACCCTAACAAAAGAAGCGCCACAGAGCCTTTGGGGTAAAGCAGATGTTACTTATCAAGGTACACAAGCATCGATTCATTTATCTGGCCAAGATGAGTTACGTCAAGTGCAAATGGCTGCTCGAAAAATTCGTGGTCAAGGTGTCAATAAGGTTCAATTGCAAGGTGACTTATGGAGCCTAGATACACAATGGGCTTTCTCTCAAGGGTTTACCACGGCAAAAGGGGCTTTTGAGGTTCTTTGGTGTGGCGAAGCTAGCACCCAAACCACCTTAACGCATCGATTTGAAGCAGCAAGCTTTGCGCGTAAACTGGTTAATGAAACACCTGAAGAGCTGTCTCCGGTTATTCTTGCGCAACATGCAGCTAAATGGCTTAAAGCGATTGGTGGCGAAAACGTCAGTTACGAGATTATTGAAGGCCAAGAGTTACTTGAAAAACAGTGGATTGGTTTACATGCCGTTGGCCGGGGTAGTGAACGTCCACCTGCAATGTTGGTATTAGATTTTAATCCATTAGCTGATGATGCCGCCGTGTCTACAGCACTCGTTGGTAAAGGTATTACTTTCGATTCAGGCGGTTACAGTATTAAGCCTTCAGAAGGCATGTTAGATATGAAATGCGATATGGGCGGAGCAGCAACAGTGACTGCCGCACTTGGTCTAGCAATGAAAGCTGGCCTTAATAAGCGCGTTAAATTATTTCTATGTTGTGCTGAAAACTTGATCAGTGGTCATGCATACAAGTTAGGTGACATTCTAACTTATAAAAATGGCGTCACAGTTGAAGTGGTAAACACTGATGCTGAAGGTCGTTTAGTGTTAGCTGATGGCCTACAAGCGGCTTCTGATACTGGTGCTGAGTTAATTATTGACGCAGCTACATTGACTGGCGCAGCTGTTATGGCCGTGGGTACAAGCTACAATGCGATTTTCTCTCCGCAAATGGAGACGTTGCAAATAGCACAACAAAAAGCGGCTACAGTGGCTGAAAATGTGTGGCCATTACCGTTAGACGCTTGGCATAAAGATATGTGTCCTTCACCCTATGCTGATACGGCTAATAGCCGAGCAATGAAAGGTGGCGGAGCCGGTGGTGCATCAAATGCGGCTGGTTTCTTATGGCGCTTTGTTAGCCCTAACGTTAACTGGTTACATATGGATTTAGCTGGTGCTTATGCATCATCTGCCACGCCATTATGGAGTGCGGGTGCAACAGCTCATGGAGTATTAACCATTGCTGCAATGTTAGAGCAGTAATTGTAATACTTTACTTAAAGCCGCTATCGCGGCTTTTTTATTCGCTTAAGTTGATAGAGTCCATATTTTTAGGGGGTTGTATATCACTCCTTGAGGCGAATTGATTGATTCATATAGCGTTAACTCATTAGCTCTGATACAAATAGGCGCTATGGGTAAGGCTAGGTGAATACTGTCAGTATTCACCTTATTTACTGAGCGATAAAGGCTGATGTGTGGCCTGTAACTATGATGAGTTTGGTAGAGACCCAATTGTGACGCCATCTTTTTTAAATTGTTGGCGATGTTTTCAATTTGCACAACTGGCTTACCCTCAATACAGGCTATTTTTGCCGTCGGCCACCAAGCGCATTGATCTAATGGTTGCTCAAATGAAGTAAAATGTTGTTGCTGAATAAATTGATCAATTTGTTGGATTTGCCGTGCAGTTGCTAGCCCTAAAAATGCTGTAGTGATATGTAAATTATTTTTATTAACCGTAACGGCTTGTTCATCAATGTCAGGCAGCAATTTTTGTTGTAGTGTTACCATTGTGTCGGTATCTTGCTTTGACAATGAAATCGCAATGAATATACGTTTATCACTATTTTTAGACATAAAACTGCTTTAATACCTTGCTAGATTCATAATTGGTTTTAGTGGAAATGTAAGATTAGTTTATTCATGGAATTAGTTAAAGAAAATCGTGTAAGTTGTCGTTTTTAATCTAATATTAATGCAATAGCGAATAAAGGTGGTTAACATTGAAAACACAGTTAACCAGAAAGGGAAATTGCTGAATGAGAGAAACATCGTTGATAAATGAGTCATTGAATGATTAATAATGAATTGGAATCGGTATGGAGCAATCAGCAATCTGCCGCATTAAACCAATTTTTATGCTCAGACGAGGTAATGGCTGAGATCGACTCGTTGCAGAATCAACTTGATAGTGATGGCATCATCATTGTATTTTCTCAGACGACAGCCAATGTCGCCAGCGATAGGGTCTATCAAGCCCAAACCCTTAAAGTATATGAAAATATCACCCAACAAGCCGAACCGTTGAGCTTGTCATTTTCCTCATTTCCAATTTTGTGTGAACAATTATTAAATAATGACAGCCGCTTTTTTTATGCCGATGGCACCATTGCTATAGTGGACAACACCGTCATTGACGCTAGTCTAAAAAGTGAATTAACGGATTTCACTCAATCTATTTCTCCCAAGTTGAAGTTATTAATTAACAAAGTCTCGCATATTGGCAATACCCGTCTGTGTCTCATTCCTTATAAGTATCAATTAGATTGGCATATCGAACAGACTGGGGATGATGATTGCTGCTTTTCTTTATTTTCTGAGGCAGGGTTAAAGTTAGCGTCGCAAGCAGAATTGATGCGGGTGTCAGAGCTGCTTAAAAACAAAGAACTTCAATATCTCGAACTTTTTCAAAAACTCCCAGTGGCATGTGCATTAATTGATACAGAGAATTGTATTAGTAATTACAACCAAGTGGCCAAGGAGAGCTTACCTTTACAAATTAATCAAAGCCTTTATAGCTTGATTAACGCAGAAGATCACATGCTACTCGATGATTGCCTGCATATTGTTAGAGAGGGGGCTTTGCATCAATCTTGGTGTGAAATTCCGCTCATTGTCGCCGGTGTGAAACATTGGTACAAAGTGAGCTTTTGTCGTGCTTTAGATATAGAACAACGTTTGTTGATGATGGTAGAAGATATCTCCGAACGTTATCGGTTAGCTGATGAACTGTCATTTCAATCCAACTATGACCCGTTAACTGGCTTACCAAATCGAGTACAGTTTGAAGCAATGCTTGAAGAGCTGATTCAAAATAAAGATCGATTACCTGTGTGTGTCGCGTTTATCGATTTAGATCAATTCCAGGTCATCAACGATGTCAGTGGGCATCAGGCTGGCGATGAATTACTTTGCCAAGTGTCTAAACGGTTGAGCTTGTTACTCCGAACCGGCGATATAGTAGCTCGTTTAGGCGGTGATGAGTTTGGTTTGCTAATGTTTCATGCGGATAAAGAGTCAGCCCAGCAAGTGGGTAACCGCATTTGCCAGCAGTTATCTGAGCATGAATTTATCTGGGGTGATATTACCCACAATGTTAGCGTCAGTATGGGAATGTCTTTATTAGACGTTAAGTCTGAAGATATATATAGCGTCATGAGCCAAGCTGATGCCGCCTGTCGTATAGCGAAAGAAGACGGACGTAATCGCTGGCATTTTTATTGTAAAAACGATCCACAAATGCATCATCTTTATAATCAAATGTTGGCTTCCGTTGATATTATTTCTGCTCTAGCACTGAATCAATTCGAATTATTCTATCAATTAATTGAACCATTAAAATCGCAAGAGTCGGGTATCCACTTAGAGATTTTATTGCGCATGGTGCAAGAAGATGGCCGTTATGTGTCGCCTGGCGTTTTCTTACCTGCAGCTGAACGCTATAACTTGGCTTCTCGGATTGACCGCTGGGTAATCGATAACCTGCTTAAATGGGGTTCTCGACATATGGAGATCTGGGAGCAGTTATCTATGGTGTCTGTGAATTTATCAGCGGTATCCTTATCTGATAGCAAGTTTATGAACTGGCTTGAAATGCGCTTAATGGTTGAGCCTGAGTTAGTCTCAAAGCTGTGTTTTGAGATTACTGAAACCGCTGCGGTAAGCCAGTTGGAACAAGCTACAGCACTCATCGACTTATTACAGCCGCTAGGCTGCAAATTAGCCTTGGATGATTTTGGCTCGGGCTTTTCAAGTTTTGCATATCTAAAATGCTTGGATGTCGATTATGTCAAAATTGATGGCCAGTTTGTGGTGAATGTTTGTGATGACCGCAGTGACAAAGCTATTGTGTCAGCCATTTGTCAGCTCGGTAAAGATATGGATTTTGAGGTGATAGGTGAGTTTGTTGAAAGCACTAAAATTGGTCAGCTGCTGCGAGAGTTAGGGGTTGATTACGGCCAGGGTTATGCCATTGGCAAACCAACACGACTGAAAAATTTATCATCAGGGATAAGAACCCCATGGCAGATGGATTGATATCAACGTAATTTTAGTGGATAGATAGCATCAATAATCGTTTATGAGTAAACTGATTATAGATTTTCTACCTTGAAGTATCCCCATTGAGCTCATTACCTATCCAAGCCTTATTTTCGCCGTTACAACAGGCATTGGGCAACCACTCGCAAATTATCCTCGAAGCGCCCACTGGTGCAGGTAAATCAACTGCACTTCCATTAGCGATGCTTCAATGGCCGCAAATTAGCGGTAAAATCCTGATGCTTGAACCTCGACGCGTTGCTGCGCGAAGCGTGGCACACTTTATCGCTCAATCATTAGGCGAAAAAGTGGGTGACAGAGTGGGTTATCGGGTGAGAGGCGAAACTAAAGTGAGTGCCAATACACGCTTGGAGATTGTTACCGAAGGCATTCTAACCCGAATGATCCAACAGGATCCCGAGTTAGATGGCATTGAGGTTATTATTTTTGATGAAATCCATGAACGTCATTTACCGACAGATCTTGGTTTAGCCTTAGCGTTAGAAGTGCAAGATTCACTGCGTGAAGATTTAAAAATCATTGCGATGTCTGCCACGTTATCAGGCTTGCCGCTTGATAAACTTATGCCTAACGCTGCCACCTTAGTCAGTGAAGGACGCAGCTTTGCGGTTGAAACCGTATATCGACCCGTAATAGGCCAGATGCAATGGTTGACTCATCTTTGTCAGGTAGTGATTGACAGTGTCAGCGGTAAAGACACAGTGCCGAATGAATACCAACAAGGATCAGTGTTAGTTTTTCTGCCTGGCAAAGGGGAGATTAATCAACTTCAACGCCTACTGAGCCAGCGGCTAAATCAAAGTGAATTTTTGATTTGTCCGTTATTTGGTGATTTATCACCAGCAGAACAAGATAAAGCCATTTCGCCAGCGCCAAAGGGATATCGAAAAATCGTTATTGCGACCAACGTTGCCGAGTCGAGTTTAACCATCGATGGTATTACCATTGTGATTGATAGTGGTTATAAGCGTGAAGCGAGCTTTAACCCGCGCACAGGCGTGAGTCGATTAGCATTAAAACGTATTAGCCAAGCATCCAGTATTCAACGTGCAGGGCGTGCAGGGCGCTTACAGAAGGGCTGTTGCGTTAGGCTGTGGGGTCAAGAAGAGCAAAGTCGGATGATGGTCGCTGATGCGCCTGAAATTATTCAAAGTGAATTAACATCCATGGCATTTGATTGCGCTTATTGGGGCGTCAATGATATTGAGTCATTACCGTTATTAACCAAGCCGCCTCAAATTCATCAGCAAGTGGCTTGGCAGTTACTGTCAAAACTTGAGCTGGTGGATGATAATGGAAAAATCACTCCCCAAGGCCAGGCTGCCTATTTACTTGGTTGTCACCCTCGTTTAGCGCATATGTTACTCACCTCGCAAACGCTTGCCAAAAACCATAATCAAAGTGATTTAGTACTGTTGGCTTGTTTACTCGCTGCGGTGTTAGAAGCGCGTGGTTTACCTAAAAAAGGCACTGATATTAATCAGTATCTTTCTTTAGCGACACAGGGATTGATGGGAAGGCAAGTCAGTAAGTGGCAAAGGGCGCTCGGCGCTAAAGGGGATGCGAAACAGGTTGCTCGAGATGCCGCAAGTCGCGACATCAGCTTACTTTTGGCACTCGCTTATCCCGATAGAATTGCTAAAGCCCGTGGCAAACAAGGTTTTGCGCTAAGTAATGGCACGGGGGTTACTATTGAGGCAGAAGATGCTTTGGCTAATCAACAATGGTTGGTCGTTGCTGACTTCCAAGAAACCCAAGGTCGCACGGCAGGACGAGTTTATTTAGCTTCGGTGATTAATCCTGAACACTTTCAGCAAGAGCTGTCATTTCTAACCAATGAAGTAAGAGTTTGTCAGTGGGATGAAACAAAAGGGCGCTTTTTTGCAGAAAAGCAAACCAGAGTGGGTGAGATTATTATTAATCGAGCCATGGAAACCAACGTGGATGCTAAATTGATCCAGCAAGCGCTATTGAGTCACATCCGTGACAAAGGGTTAAGCATTTTTAACCTTGATGATACTTTTCAGCAACTTCAATTCCGAGTACAGTTAGCTCAACAATTTACACCTCAATATGATTGGCCAATGCTTGATGATGTGTCATTGCTAGCAAGCTTGGAGCATTGGCTCGCACCCTATTTAATCGATGTTAATTCGATTGCAAAATTGAAAAAAGTGGATACGTTTGGCCATATAAAAAATCAACTGACATGGCAGCAACAACAAACGTTAAATGAGTTATTACCCACTCATTGGCAAATGGCGACAGGTACAAGAGCGCCTATTGAGTATCAATTATTACCCGATACCGCAGCAAGTATTAAGTCTGATGACCGCGGTGACGTTGATACGGATAAAGTGACTGACAGCGAAGTGGCTGATAACCAAGTGACAGATAATGCAGTTATAAATCATAAAAAAGTCACCGGCAGAGCATTATTAAAAGTCCGCCTACAAGAGGCTTTAGGTCTATCAGAAAGCCCGAAACTGCTTCAAGGTAAGTTGATTGTCACAATGGAACTATTGTCTCCAGCTCAACGACCTATTGCAGTGACTGCAGATTTAGCCAGTTTTTGGCAAGGTCCTTATGTTGAGGTTAAAAAAGAAATGCGTGGCCGTTATCCCCGCCATTTATGGCCAGATGATCCCATTAATACCACGGCCACTAAATTTACTAAAAAGAAGACACCAGGCTTAAATAGCTAATGGTGATATAAGAATTGAAAACAACATGACAGAAATTAGAAAAACTATGGCGCCCAAAAGCATTAATAAAGAAGATACGAGTACAAAAGACTCAGTTACCAAAGTGCCAACTAAAAAAGCGCCAATAAAAAAAGCGGTAGCGAAGAAGCCTGCCGCAAAGAAACCTGTAGATAAAAAAGCCGCTGCGAATAAAACGGCGGCGAAAAAGCCGAGAGTAAAAAGAGTCGTTGCGAAAGCGAAACATAAACCTTCTATATGGAAAAAACTGTGGTCAATCAGTTGGAAAGTCGGCTTGATTGGCATCGTTGCAGTGAGTTTTTATGGTATCTATTTAGACCAAATTATTGCGCGTAAATTTGAAGGCCAAAAATGGCATTTGCCGGCACAAGTTTTTAGTCGTTCGATGGCGATTTATCCTGGTGCTGCGATTAACCACCCGCAACTCATGTCAGAGCTTAAGCTTCTGGGTTACCGCAAAGTGGCTAACCCTCGACAAGTGGGTGAGTTCTCCGCATCTAGCACACGTATTGAATTGTGGCGCAGACCTTTTTTACATCCAGAAGGCGATCAAACTGCGCAAAAAGTAATGATTTCGTTTGATTCTCAGGGCGTCGATTCAGTGCAGCGAATGAGCGATAAGCGTCAATTGGCAGTGTTCCACTTAGAGCCTGTTTTACTTGATCGAATTTTGGCATCTGGCGGCGAAGACCGACTGTTTGTGCCAACAAAAGACATGCCCCCAGCGATTGTGGATGCCTTAATTTTGGTTGAAGATCGCAGCTTTTACGAACATCACGGCGTCAATCCGTTTGCGATCGCGCGCGCCGCCGTTGTGAATATTACCGCTGGCCGAACAGTTCAAGGTGGCTCAACCTTAACGCAGCAACTGGCTAAAAATTTCTTCTTGACGAGTGAACGATCACTGGTTCGTAAAATCCGTGAAGCCCTCATGGCCATTATCATTGATTTTCGCTACAGCAAAGATGAAATTCTAGAAGCCTACTTAAATGAAGTCTACATGGGACAAGACAAGTCTCGTGGTGTCCATGGTATGGGGTTAGCTTCGCAATTTTATTTTGGCCGACCGATTGCTGAACTAACTGTTTCACAACAAGCATTTTTAGTGGCTGCGATTAAAGGTCCATCCTATTACAACCCGTGGCGCTCACCTGAGCGTGCACTTAATCGCCGTGATTTAGTGCTACGTTTATTGATGGAAGGTGACAAATTATCCGTAGAACAATACAAAGCCGCTGTCGAGTCGCCGATTGGATTACGTGATTTTAATCAATCGGTACATAAAAAATTACCCGCATTCTTTGCTGTGGTAAAACAAGAATTACGTCGTCGTTACGGTGATAAATTATTACAACAATCTGGCGTTAAGGTTTACACCACCTTAGATCCAATGGCACAAGATGCTGCTGAAAAAGCGGTAGTGAAAACCATGAAGTCACTTGATCAAAGAGCCAAGAACGTGCAAGTGGGCATGGTGATTACAGACAAATATACTGACGGTATTGCCGCAATGGTTGGCGATAGAGTGCCAAGTTTTGATGGCTTTAACCGTGCAGTAGAAATTCGACGTCCTATCGGCTCGTTAGTTAAACCTTTTGTTTATGCTACGGCGCTGCAACAAGGCAATAAATATAACTTAGCATCGCCAATCGCTGATAAGCCTATTACCTTACAAAATGGCCAAGGTAAAACCTGGTCTCCACAAAATGTGGATAAAAAATTCCGCGATCAAGTACCGCTATTAACGGCATTCAAAAACTCAATGAATGTGCCAACGGTCAATATCGGTATTGAATTAGGGGTTGATAATGTCGCTAAAACCATGGCAGATGCAGGCTGGCCAGAGGCGATACCGCGTTATCCTTCAATGTTGTTAGGGGCGATTAATGGATCGCCGTATATGGTTGCTCAGGCTTTCCAAACGATTGCTAATAATGGTCGTTATAGGCCATTAACCTCAATTACAGCAGTGCTTGATACCAATAATGAACCGCTGAAAGTCACCCGAGTCAGTGCTACACAAGGGCTTGATCATCAGACGGATTATTTAGTGCAATATGCGATGAATCAAGTAGTGAAAAGCGGCACGGCCAAAAGATTGGGCCAGGCATTTCCGAATGTGGCGCTTGCGGGTAAAACCGGTACCAGTAACGATAGTCGAGACTCTTGGTTTGCAGGCTTTGATGAACGAAATGTCGCCGCTGTTTGGGTTGGGCAAGATGATAACAGTAAAACGGGCCTTTATGGCTCAAGTGGCGCTATGGCAGTGTATCAAGAATTTTTAAAGCTGCGTCCTCCGTTAGGATTAAGAATGACACCTGCAAATGGGGTGACTCAAGGTTATTTCGATAAAGATACTGGCGTGGCTAAACAAGCCGATTGCGACAATGTGGTGGCACTGCCAGCAAGACAAGACAGTTATAAACCCGCTGAAAATTGTGGTGAGCCGTTATCTTGGTGGCAAAAAATTATCAATTAATTTTCCTCCTAAGGTTTTTTAATACTCATATATTTTAAATATTTAGAGCCGTTTAAAATGAACTTATAAACAAAAAATGGCTACTCAGTTGAGTAGCCATTTTTAATGTTTATCGTTACATTAACGATTGCAGCAAATATTAAAACTTGTAGTTATAACCGATGGTGGCAGTTTGTGGCTTACCAGCAAAGATAGAACCATGAATACGAGTTGTCATATAGGTTTCATCAAACAAGTTATCAACCGTTAAATAAACTTCTGACGCATCATTGATGAAGTAGCGAGCAGATAAATCAATAACGGTTTTATCGGCAATTAGCTCATCAGTTGGGATACTAGCTTCACCCGCTTTAGTACGCATATCAGAGGTATAACGACCTGCAATAGTTACTTGCCATGCTTCAGCTTGAACCCCTGCAGATAAGTAGAACTGGCTTTCAGGTAAATACGGCAGTTCATAGCCTTTTTCTACATCGCCCCAAGATTCGAAATCTGAGCTAAAGTCATTTTGGAATTCAGCATTGGTGTAGGTGTAAGCCATTTTAACTGGGAAGCTGATGTCACCTGTATGGTAAAATTCATAGCCCAAGCTTAATTCAACACCGCTGACTTCAACTTCACCAGCATTATATTGGTTATCAATATTGTCATCATCACAACCTTGCGCAGCGGTACAGTTACCATGCATGTTGCTGTAATCACTGTAAAATGCGATAGCTTCAGAGTTTAACGCGCCAGTGTTGTAACGAACACCTGCTTCATAGTTCCAGCTTTCTTCTTCTTGGCCATCATCATTCCCCGGTGCTGAAGGCGCAAAACCTTGCTGAACACCTGCTAGAACGATTAAGTTATCGGTTACGTGATAAGTCGCAGCAACCGATGGTAAAATTACGTCAAAACTATTGCTGATATCTTTATCCGGTGCACCCTCACGGCCGACGTTAGTTTTACCCCAATCACGACGTTGAGTGGTGACATCTTCATAACGAAGACCTGCCGTAATGGCTAACTCACCAAAAGTCATTTTATCTTGTACATAAAAAGCAAATGCTTCAGCACTGTCTATACGGTTTGAGTCAGTACCAGGTATGCCACTATTTGTTAATGACATTACTTGGTTCGCACCTAACTCATAGGTATCAACCCACTGGAAGCGATCCATTTCATCTTCATGGTAACGCGCACCAAATGCTAAATCATGATCGCCAAGTAACCAGTTCAGTTCAGTTTGAATACCTTGGGATAAATACTCACGATTGTTTGCTTTAACTTGTACATCAATTGGTGACATTGAAGTTGGATCGTTATCAAAGGCTGCCGCGGCTTCAATACCACCACTGCTTAAGCTACTACCATCTACTTTTGAGGTTTTGTACCAGTTACGGGCAAAATTATTGTAATAAGCAGTCGTCGCAAGTGACACGGTATCGTTAAAGTCGATGATATGGTTTAACTGAATCTGTTTATGATCAGTGGTCATTTCATCTTTTTGAGATGCTGAATAACGAGTATAAGGTGAAGCGTTATAATCTTCTTCAGTTAAGCCCATGTAGGTTTCGTTAGATACTTCATCTGAGTACTTCAACTTTAATTCAACGCGTTGCTGATATTGTGCATCTTCAGCGCTATCAATGCTGATTTTAGCAAGGGCATCATTTTTAACAAAACCAGTATCGCCACCAACACCATTAATATCGCGGAAACCATCAGCTTGATAACTGTAGATTTCTGCTACTGCGCCAACACGCTCACCTTGACCGCCTGCATGGGCATGGACTTTAGCAAATCCATCTTGTCCTGCAGCAACATCAATGCCGCCAGCCAATTCTTCAACTGGGATTTGACGAGAAAGCATATTGATAATACCGCCAGTAGTACGAGGGCCATATTTTAGTGTTGAACCGCCTTTCATTATTTCAACGGTTTGCATTCTGCCTGACGTTGGGAAGTAGTAAGCAGCTGGAGAAGCATAAGGTGCCGGAGCGGCTAAAACGCCATCTTCCATGATGGTAATTTTTTCAGAACGATTCTGACCTGTTCCACGCATACCAATATTCGGGCGTAAACCGTAACCATCTTCTTCTTGAAGATAAACACCAGGAACAGAAGCTAATGTGCGCATGATGTCAGTGTATTTGAAGTTTTCAATTTCCACCGCACCAATAACGTGGGCACTACCAGGAACATTATTAACAGGATTAGCACTGCCAAAAATTGAAATTTGTTCCATGGTCGCATTAGTTTCTGATTCATTATCGGCAGCGGATGCTGAGAATGTGGCTAACAAAGCAGTGGCTAAAAGGCTAATACGTAGGCTGTTACGCTGACTCATGTAATTCTCCAAGACGATTTGTAAACAAAGTGAAAATAGCAATTGTTATCATTTGCATTTGATTATCGCGAAGTGTACTTAAATGAATCTTAAAATCAACATTTGAGTTAGATTTATTAACAATTGTGTTGTTCAATCGATTTGGATTAACATGAGTGCGATCCAGATCACGCTTTTATGTGCGGTTATCGTCACGATAAAATGTGTTTAATGAAGTCATCGGCTGAGTTTACGTGCTTTTTTGCTGTAAACTCGGTTTACTAAAAAGCCCAGCTCAAAATAAGAGATGGATGTCTTAAACTAATAAAAATGGATGTATATGTTTTTGTCACCTTATTACGCTAAGCAAGACGAGAGTGTGTTTATTTCTGCTTTGCAAGCGAGCAACTTTGCCAAACACGTCGCTGAAGACTTCAATCCTATTCATAATGTTGGCGCCAAACGTTTTTGTGTTCCTGGTGATCTGTTATTTGCTTTGGTGCTAACCGAGTTTGGCCTGAGCCAAAATATGAAGTTCAAGTTTGCAGGAATGGTAGGTGACGGTGTTGAACTGACTCTAGATAAGCAAGCTGGGGATAATTTCAGTATTTGTGACACTAAAGGTAAAGAGTATCTTCATATCGAACGTGAAGGTGAACTCTGTCAGTGTGATGTACAAAAAGCGGCATTCATAAAAAGCTATGTGGCTTTTTCAGGCCTTAACTTTATTCATGTATTAGTGCCATTGATGAAAGAATACGGCATGATGATTAACCCAACTAGACCCTTGGTCATTTATGAAAGCATGTCTTTTCACTTAGACACATTTGATTTCACTGATGTGAGTCTAGAGCTAGTAGAACAACACATGGAAATTGCCGGTAAACGTGGGGATGTAACCCTACAATTTGCCTTGAAAAATGATGGTAAAGTGATTGGTTCTGGTATCAAAACACTGGTATTAAGTGGTTTACGTGAATACGATGAAGAACAAGCACAACAAATGTGCCATACCTATGAGAGCAGTAAACTAAGCTAAAAACTCAGATGCTATGCTCGAAATTGTTTATGAGAAAGTAGCATTATTCCATTTGTAAAATACGATATTCCGTTTTTACACTATGCTTGAGGTAGGATACGTCTATTAGTTGATTATCACTTTCCGCTTGAGGTCTATATATGAAAAAATTATTACTATTATCGCTTTCGTTTTTCGCATTTTCTGCAAGCGCAAATATCATTTACGATAAAACGGGCGTAGAAGACAAAGATTTTATTTACGATGAGCACCAGTGCACTGAAATGTCGCAGCAAGTGCAAAAGAATACTGATTCTCGTGGCGTTGTCAGCAGTGCAGCGAAAGGCGCCGCAGTCGGTGCAGCGGGTACCGCTATAGCGGGTGGCAGTGGTTCAAGTGGTGCTAAAACCGGTGCTGGCGTCGGTGTTGCAGTGGGTTTATTAGGTGGCTCTAGAGATAGAAGAGCTAATGCTGCTAATTATGAAGCTGAAAAAGAAACGGTAGTGCGTAATTGTATGGCAAATCGTGGCTACACGATTTTAAACTAAGCCGCATTTTAAACTAAGCGTCACTAGGCTGGATGCCATATTAATGTAGGCATCATTTGCAAAAAAAACCATGCTACTTAGCATGGTTTTTTATTGTCTGAATTTTATTATCAATTGTGTATTGTTAGGGTTTGGCTGCTGGAAGAGTTTTTAACCTAGCAATAAACAATTTAGCTTCGTTTAAGCTAGGCTAATGTTCAATGAGTTATATATTATCAACGGCTTAATTTTTTGAGTCTTCTCGCTAATCTTATTTTTCTAATTCTGGTCTAACTGAACAATTCAGATCCGCTTGGTCAAATTGACTTAAGGTTGCTTCATTTTGATGAGTCCATAAACTGAAATTTTGCCCTTGGTACTTTGCGCCTGAAGCTGTTCTGCTCAGTAAAGCGATATTGGTGCTTTTGAGGTAGTCATTGCTTGGACTAATGGTAAATACAGCTGCAGGTGTCGCCGTGTCGTTATAGAAATATGCAGTAATTTTGGTCAAGGTATTATTTTCTGCCACTCCACATTGATATTGAATCGCAGCTGGTACTTCAAATACGCCTGCGGCAATCTGAAGTTCGGTGATACGTGAAGAGTAAGCTGCAGTGACGCATGCCGTCATGTCTTCAGCTTTCCAGCAGTCATTGCGTCCTTTTATCCAGCCTCGCTGTATCGGTTTTATCTGTGCGAATTCGGCTGCTTCGACTTTGTTGGCTAACTGCTGGTAAACATCGTTAAGTTGTATGTCGAGAATGGTTAACTGATTATTTTGACAAATTAACTCTTCGATTTGTCCTTGAGCGAGTTTGCAATTAAATGACGGTGCCTGTATTGCAGCTGAAGTAATCGATGAATTAAATAAGAGAAAAGGCAAAAAAATGAGCAATGACCTACGCATGTGATGAATATCCTATAAGTAAGATAATATGAAATAATCATAGCGTATTTAATCTTAGGAAGTGTACTTTTTACATGTAGGTGCTTTTTTTAGACAGCTTGAATTAGAAAGCTTGAATTAGAAAGCTTTGAGCTAAAGGATTTTGAGCTAAGGAGATTTGAGTTAGGGGATTTTGCATTAAGACTCTGTCAACGAAAGGGCTTTGTATAAAGTGACTTTAGGTTGTGGTGCTTTAGGTTGTGGTGCTTTAGGTTGTGGTGCTTTAGATTACAGCGCTTAAAATGATGTTGCTTAAAATTATGGGATTGAATCCAGGCTGTGTGAAATTAGTGGTTCTTAATGGATAGTAAGAACCACTCAATCAGAAATTAAGCCGTGGTATTGATGTTATGGCCTGAGTTTCCTACTGGTTGAGTCGGAGGCAGTGCCGCTTCAATTAAATCTAAGGCCATTTGCCCTTCGACTTCCTGTTGACCTTTAGCCATCACTGCCATTTTTAGGCTATTACCCGAATCGATATTCGTCGGCATTGAAGATGGTGCATTAACTGAAATGGCCATGTGTCGTTACCCTTACTTGTGATACAAAATTGATGATACAAAACTTTATAATAACGAAGATATAAAAATTATCTTAGTTTCATATCGGCAAGAAAGCGAAAAGCTTTAGCTATTATTCGATCTGCAGTATCGATTTAATTACCCGCTTGCTGGGTCATTTACTCAGTCATTAGTTTATTTGATTGTGCGCAATTTAAATGTGATAAGCTGTCTCAGTCTCTTAGTTTCATCAAAGGGACTCATTTAATAATATAGAATATTAATTTTGTTTAAGGAATCAATATGAGTGAAGAATTCGAGGCATTAGCATTAGAAAATCAAGTGTGCTTTGCGCTTTATAGTGCAACTAATGCCATGGTACGAGCTTATCGCCCTTTACTTGAAGAGTTATCGCTAACCTATCCTCAGTATTTGGTGATGATGGTGCTTTGGAAGGAGTCAGGTATTAGTGTGAAAACCCTGGGTGAGAAATTACATCTCGATTCAGGCACATTAACACCGCTTTTAAAACGGCTCGAAATCAAACAATTAGTTATTCGTGATCGCAGTAAAGAAGACGAAAGGGTGAGGGTGTTGCATCTAACACCAGAAGGCCAAGCATTAAAACATAAAGCCAGTAACATTCCTGAGCTGATGCGCTGCAAAGTGGGTGGTAATGTGGATGAATTAAGGCAGTTAAAATTATTGAGTGAGAAAGTGTTAAGTCATTTACTGTAGCAATTAAGCTGGGGACATAATCAGCGGCGCTGTCATAAAAGTTAAACTAAACTGTCATATAATCTAAGATGACTAAAACAATATCAATCATTAATTGGTATTCATTATTTTGAGATCTGGGCAGGGTGTTTGCTTCTGTTCTCTATGATATTTCACAAAGTTGGACAGATGTTATGTGGCAAATTTTTACCCGTTTTTTAGCATTGGGCTTTATCAGTTTTGGTGGCCCCGCGGCGCACATCGGTTACTTCAGACAGACATTTGTTAATGATCTTAACTGGCTTGATGACAAGCGCTATGGCAGTTTTGTTGCTCTTAGCCAATTTATGCCAGGGCCTGGTTCTAGCCAAGTTGGTTTTGCTATTGGTTATCATCGAGGTGGGCTAGCTGGTGCTATTGCGGCTTTTGTTGGATTCACGCTACCTTCCTTTATCTTACTTTTCTTATTAGCCGTTACTAGTGCGCAGTGGCTTGAGGCGGATGCTGTTGTTGGCATGATCCACGGCTTAAAATTACTTGCTGTTGTTGTTGTCGCAGATGCAACATTGGGCATGTTTAGCCAGTTTTGTCAGCGTAAAACCGCACGTATGATGATGGTGACTACAGCTGTTTGTTTAATATTGTTTCCTGCAATGCTGACACAGATTATGGTGTTACTCGTGGCTGCAATTCTTGGTGTCGTGTTCCTAACAAGAGGTGAAAATATCACACCAGATAACCAGCCTATAAAGTTAAATTACGGTTGGTTAGCGCTCTTTATTATTGGTATTTTGTCGACATTTTATTTTATAAATCAAACTGGCACATTAGGTCAGATTTTTGCTCAGTTCTTTCAGGTGGGTAGTTTGGTTTTTGGTGGCGGTCATGTGGTATTGCCATTACTCGAAGCCAACGTCGGTGAAATGGTAAGTCCTGATAGATTCTTAACGGGCTACGCTTTAGCACAAGCCGTTCCGGGGCCAATGTTTACTTTAGCCACTTTTTTAGGAGCTGACTTGTGGTTAGAGAATCCGCTACTAGGCGCACTGGTTGCTACCTTTGCTATTTTTGTCCCAGGATTTTTATTAATGCTGGTGGGATTAAAAAGTTGGCATGCTCTCAGTGAGCGACCTGCTATTTCAGGCGCGATTGCGGGTGTAAATGCCGCGGTTGTGGGGTTGCTATTGGCTGCGCTTTATAATCCTGTGTTTACCTCTGCAGTGGTTGAACCGAGCGATATGGCATTGGTCTTTTTAGGTTTTAGTTTATTAAAAATATTCAAGCCGAATATTGTTATCTTAGTGGCAGGTTTCGCTGCTACAGGTGCTTTATTGGCAGTGTTCTAGGCTTGTATTCACTTATTGTGCTGAAAATAACATGTATTCAAAAGGCAACAGTGTTGCCTTTTTTGTCTTTTGTTGGGCATGACTAGACTGTACTTAGCTACAAATATCATCGTTCTATCCCATTCCCCCTCTGTTATACCTCCTATTACGCTAGCTAGAATCTGCGCTAATTGTTACAGATTTACAGATCCTGTCTAAGACTAGCTCTAAAGAGATATGGTCGTCGATCGAGTTATTTCATAGAGTTTGATCTGTGTCAGTTAAAGAATAAAAAATTAGCAATAAAACTTCTTAACTACAACTTAATAACTATAATATTTTTATAACAATAACCCTAAGGGTGTATCAATGTCTAAATTGTCTCTGAGAAATAAGTTATTAGCGCTATCGTTGCTCCCTTTGATTTTTATTTTAGGGGTCTTACTGACGATTTTTTATATTAATGAAACCAGTTCAATGGAAGACAATATTTCTCACTTTAGAACTGAATTAATTGAAGAGCGTAATAATCAAATGAAAGAGGCAATAGAAATTGCCCAAACTGTGATTGAATATCAGCAATCTTTAGGCAGCCAAGGTGATTTTAAAGCGGCATTACGTGATATTCGCTTCGGTGAAGCGGGTTATTTTTATATGTATGATGATACCGGTATGAGTGTTTTTCATGCCGTTAACCCGGCATTAGAAGGCCAGAATAAAATTGATATGGCAGATCCCAATGGGACCAAAATCATTGTTGGACTTTTAAGGGCGGCTAAATCGGGTAAAGGGAATTTTTCCTATTTTTATAAAAAACCTGGCACTAATGACCTTGTAGAGAAGCTCGGTTATGCGGTGATGTTACCAAATTCAAATTGGATGTTAGGTACAGGGGCTTATATTGATGATATTGAAGAATCAATCGTCGAATATCGGGCGACTATTGAAGCACAAATGAATGAAAAAGTAGGGATGTTTTTATTATTAGCCAGCATCCTTGGTGTCGTCACAGGGGCAATCGTGGTTGTGGTTTCACAGCGAATGGTGGCGCCGATTCAGGATATGGCTTTATCACTTAATGACATCGCTAAAGGCGAAGGGGATTTAACCAAGCGTTTAGATGTTAAAGGCACTGATGAAATTGCGCAATTAGGCCAAGCATTCAACTTATTTGTCGACAAACTTCATGCGATTATTTCAGATGTGTCATCGGCGACAGGTAAAGTGAAAACCGCTGCAGAAGTCATCAATGGACAAACGGTGGATATGTCTAAGCAACTGTACAATCACAATAGCGAAATTGATCAGATTGTGACTGCCATAACTGAGATGTCAGCTACGGCAAATGAAGTCGCTCAAAATACCAGTATGGTAGCCGATGCGACTGATGTTGCCAGTGATAACGTGTCTCAAGCTCAATCCTGTGTAGATACTTCGTTATCAGAGGTGTCGAAATTAATGCAACAAATTGATAGTGCAGCTAATAATATCAAGTTGTTAAGCGAACAATCTAATAAAATAAACTCTGTATTAACAGTGATTGGCGCGATTGCAGAACAAACAAACTTACTGGCATTAAACGCAGCTATCGAAGCGGCGCGCGCTGGTGAGCAAGGTCGCGGTTTTGCGGTGGTTGCAGACGAAGTAAGAAATCTCGCAAGCCGCACTCAAAAAAGCACCATTGAAATTAACGAAATGCTAGCTGACTTACATAAACTTGTCGCAAATGCAGTGGATGAAATGGAGCAAAGCCAACAAAGTTGCTTGAGTTCAGTTGAGTCGTCGCGTGCTATTTCTGAAAGCTTAGGTGCAGTAACTTCATCAGTGACCAGTATTAATGATATGAGTACGCAGATCGCAACAGCCGCTACTGAACAAAGCTCGGTTACTGAAGAGATCAATCGTAATATTAATTCAGTACAAGAGATCGTTAACGACCTATTGCAATCAAGTCAGGAAGCCTCAGAAGTAAGCCAAGAAGTGGCCAGTGATGGCGACAAATTAGGTCTGTTAGTAGGACAGTTTAAAATCTAATGTTCCTTCTACAATGGTTAAATTAGTTCGATTGAAGTTATTTAATCAAGCTGTTTCGATTAAGGCTTTTCGATCAAACCTTTTGCTAAAATATAAAATGAATCGCTTGCGGTTCATTTTTGTTTTGAGTGACAAACAAGCTGCTCAATCTTTAAGGCCAATATCTATTTCACTATTTATTTCACTACCTATATAACTATCTATATCAGTATCTATCTGAGTATTGACTTCATCATTCATCTCGAGATTCCTGTTAAGGTTTATCTGAAAATAGTACCTGTCTATTGTGACCAAGCCGCATTAGTCCCACGAATAAACCCTCACTAAAATGCCATTGTCGTCTAGGGCTATTAATTCTAAGCTTGGCTAGCGAGCGTTGACTCATTAAGAGTGAACTTAAAAGGGATAGCATCTTATCCATCACTATGGATATTCGAGGATTTTTTTTTGTTATCAATTAAAATACTAATGTTTGTTAATAATCGACCTTGAACTCTAGGTTTAGTTGCCCTCATGGGGTAAAATGCGCGGTTAATTGTATTGTTTGCCGCTAATTTAAGTAGAAAATTCATGTTTGAAGTAAATCCAGTTAAATTCAAAATCAAGGAACTCGCTGACCGCACCGATCTTCTTCGGGGGTATCTTTGACTACGCTGCAAAACATGAGCGTTTAGAAGAAGTCACCAGAGAGCTTGAAAGTGCAGAAGTATGGAACGATCCAGACAATGCTCAAGCCTTAGGTAAAGAGCGCAGCGCCTTAGAAACCGTAGTGAAAACTATTGATGATATGGACAGCGGCCTTGAAGATATTGAAGGACTGGTAGAACTTGCCATCGAAGAAGAAGATGAAGAAACCTTTAACGATGCTAGCACTGAATTAGATGATCTTGAGAAACGTTTGGAAGAACTTGAATTCCGCCGTATGTTCTCAGGCCCTCATGATGCAGCAAACTGCTATTTAGATATTCAATCAGGATCAGGTGGCACCGAGGCGCAAGATTGGGCCAATATGGTACTGCGGATGTATTTACGTTGGGGTGATGCCCATGATTACAAACCTGAATTAATTGAAGTGACTGACGGTGATGTTGCTGGTATTAAAGGTGCGACCATTAAGTTTAATGGCGAATATGCCTTTGGTTCATTACGAACTGAAACTGGCGTACATCGTTTAGTGCGTAAATCGCCATTTGATTCATCGGGTAAGCGTCATACTTCGTTCTGTTCTGTGTTTGTTTATCCAGAACTTGATGATTCAATTGAGATTGATATCAATCCTTCTGATTTACGTATTGATACCTACCGCGCCTCAGGTGCAGGTGGACAGCACGTCAACAAAACTGAATCAGCGATACGTATTACCCATGTGCCAACCAATACTGTGGTGCAGTGTCAAAATGACCGTTCGCAACATAAGAACCGTGACGCTGCCATGAAACAATTAAAAGCGAAACTGTACGAGTTAGAAATGCTCAAACAGAATGCTGATAAACAAGCCGCGGAAGATGCCAAATCAGATATTGGTTGGGGCAGCCAAATCCGTTCTTATGTGCTTGATGATGCCCGTATTAAAGATTTACGTACCGGTGTTGAAAACCGAAATACCCAAAGCGTCCTAGATGGCGATTTGGACAAGTTTATTGAAGCTAGCCTTAAATCTGGCCTTTAACGTTTAACGAGAGAAGAAGATGACTGAACAAACCCAAGACGAAAACAAGTTAATTGCAGAACGTCGCGCGAAACTAGATCACATCCGCGAAAACTGCCCTGCAAATGGTCACCCAAATAACTTCGATCGCAAACATAAAGCTGCCGATATTCAAGCTGAATACGGTCACTTCACCAAAGAAGAGCTTGAAGGCATGGACGTTAACCGTTCAATCGCTGGCCGTGTAATGGCTAAACGTGGCCCATTCTTGGTTATCCAAGATGTATCTGGTCGCATTCAAGCTTACGCAGGTAAAGATGTTCAAAAAGACCTTAAAGCGACTTTCCAAGGTTTAGACATCGGTGACATCATTGGTGTAACGGGTAAGCTGCACCTTTCTGGTAAAGGCGACTTATACGTGAACATGGAGCAGTACCAATTGCTCACTAAAGCATTGCGTCCACTGCCTGAAAAGTTCCACGGTCTATCAGATCAAGAAACCCGTTACCGTCAACGTTATGTTGATCTTATCGTTAACGAAGAGTCACGTAATGCATTTATTATGCGTTCAAAAGTAGTTTCAGCTATCCGTAACTTCATGATCAAAAAAGAGTTCATGGAAGTTGAAACCCCAATGATGCACAGCATCCCTGGTGGCGCTACCGCGCGTCCGTTTGAAACTCACCATAATGCACTTGATATGGCGATGTACTTACGTATCGCACCTGAGCTATACCTTAAGCGTTTAGTAGTTGGTGGTTTTGAGCGTGTATTTGAAGTAAACCGTAACTTCCGTAACGAAGGTTTGTCTCCACGTCATAACCCAGAATTCACCATGATGGAATTCTATATGGCTTATGCTGACTACAAAGATTTAATGGATCTTACTGAAGAAATGCTAAGTTCAATTGCCACTGAGCTTTGTGGTTCTACAGCGCTTCCATACGGTGAGCATACAGTTGATTTTGGTGGTCCATATGCACGTTTAAGCATGTTAGACGCTATCAAAAAATACAACCCAGACAACGCAACTATTCAGTCTATGACTTATGAAGAAGTTAAAGACGTTGAGTTTATGCGTGACTTGGCTAAGAGCCTTGGCATGACTATCGAGAAGTTCTGGACTTGTGGTCAACTACTTGAAGAAATCTTTGGTGAAACCGCTGAAACTCAGTTAATGCAACCTACGTTCATTACTGGTTACCCAGCTGACATTTCACCACTTGCACGTCGTAACGATGAAAACCATTTCATCACCGACCGTTTCGAGTTCTTCATCGGCGGCCGTGAAGTGGCTAACGGTTTCTCTGAGCTTAACGATGCAGAAGATCAAGACAGCCGTTTCAAAGCACAAGTTGATGCTAAAGATGCGGGTGATGATGAAGCAATGTTCTACGATGCCGATTATATCCGCGCACTAGAGCACGGTTTACCACCAACTGCAGGTCAAGGTATTGGTATCGATCGTTTAGTGATGTTGTTCACTAACACTCACACTATTCGTGACGTGATCTTGTTCCCAGCGATGCGCCCAGAAGCGTAATTGTTGATTAAGCCGTTGGCTTAATAATCACGATTAAAAAACCAGCCTACTTGGAAAAGTGGCTGGTTTTTTTATGGGTGATGGTTAGATATTGATGGTATTAATTTCTTGTTCTATTCAGGGCAAAATTTAAAAGAATACAGGTATCTCATTAGAGTCAGTGACGGAATTACTTTTGCTGCTGCTCGGGCCTTTTTGTCAAACTCTGATGCAACTAGGATTCCGCGGATATCATCTCGGTTTTCTTCATCCATAACACTCCCTATATAGCTTAATATTTGAGCTACTGCTCGTTGTCCTGCAACTCCAGTTTTTAATTCAATAACGACAGGTGTTCTATTTCTATCTTCAGCCGTAATGTCAATAAATCCTGTTTCTACGGATCGTTCCCGCCCTCCATCAGTAATTTTCAACCCTTGTTCTACTTGATTAATATTCTGACGAATAGCCACTTGCATATCTCTTTCAAGCCCTATAGTTATATTATTCTCAGGCTCAGGAATATGTTCAATTTCAGCAGCCTCCAAAATAGGATCTTCTGAGCTATCTTCCAGAAACCTTCTATAGCGTCGAACAGCATCTCTATATGAAGCTAAATTATTATAGGCATTACCATCGAATGGGATTTTTGTTTGGTTTGGCCTGTTATTTCTTCTGTCTTGAGTTGTGTAAGTTAGCTCAGAAATAAGGCTTTCTAAGCGATCACTTTTATATAAACCGTCCAGTTCTCCATAATGTTCTTCGACCCTTCCTGCTCTATGCATTTGAGCGGTGACTGTTCCGTCATGGTAATTTTGCGCTAACAGCCAATCTCTATAATTTTTCGATTGCATTTAGACCTCCTTGTTTGTGTACTTCTCCGAAATTGGAGAGTCGCTTGACTAAAATTGTGAGGCATTAAGGCATTAAGGCATTAAGGCATTAAGGCATATTAGGTATTTTCAACTTCAGCATCCCACATTTCAGTATCTCCTGAATTGAACTTGGCAAACCAAAGCTTAAGTGTGGAATTACTTAGATTAACTCCTGTTACTACTTGTGAAGCACTTAATAAAGCTTCTGATATTTCGGCATTTTCTGCTTCTTTATTCGTTGCATATGGAAAACATTTTTCTATTAGGAATAGTATTCTAATGAGATTTCTCTCCTCAGAGTCTGGGTTCTCAGTTGTTGTTAGCAGGAAGAATGCTTGCGTAATTAAAACAGGCAATATTATATCAAGATTCTTTTTTTGCTTGACCCAAATTCCTTCAATGAGGCTAATTCCAATAGCTCTTTGTTGGGCGCCTTTGCCAAAGTAACTCAAAGTCTTTTCTAGTAAATCTGCCTCATTTTTATTTTTAATTTCTATGTGAGAAAAAATAAATTGAATGATGGCTAACGCCCAACCTGCTACCGCTAATACGATCTTCCAATCCATAATGACACCTAACATTGATTAAGAAATTAGTGGACTCTAAGTAACCGAAAATATTCCCAAGCCAATTTTTGATATTTTCTATATTTAATTTATAAACTTACACGATATTATTAATTGATGCTATCGAGGTTTTTGGTTGAATTATCATCTATTCAAATTGATATAGTTTGTGGTTAAAAAGTCGTGGGTTTTCCACCCACACCCGAGCAAGAAGGGAATCAACAGCAATCCCCCTCTTGCATCTCCCTGTGCCGCTCCGGCGAAGTGTTGAACCTCATGCTAAATGAGCGAATTTGCTATCGCCTCAGATTCGCCATCCATGGCTCAACTGAGGCTATGTCGGCGTCCTGCCTCCATCACGCAAATTAGCTCACCGCATTCGGCACTTCCAACGGAGTCTATTGTGCCTGCAGGTTCGCTTGTTATTTTTGAGTTTAAAGCCATAAAAGTAGGTGTTGAGATTAAATCTTTTCTCTTTGGCACTTATTTGAATGTTCCATTTGAATTGAGGTAAGCAAAAAAATTGCGTGAGTCTGGCCATGGATGGCCAGCTAGCTTTCGAGGGGAAGGGACGCCCCATCGTAAGCGTTAGTGATTTTTGAAGATTACCGAAGCAGCCTACAAACGAAGTTAAAAGCTGGATCGTACCCCGTTGAAAACATGCGTTTTTCAGCATTTTTCGTTGGGGCAGCGGGGTGTTCCAAGAGGGTATTGCTGTTGATACCCTTTTGGTCGGGTGTGGGTGGACAACCCACGATCTTAATCCAAACGAAGTTTGGAAATCACAGTTGCACCGACTTCAATTCAAATAGAATGAATCACGACGTTAATCCAAACGAAGTTTGGAAACCACAGTTGCATCGACTTCAATTCAAATAGAGTGAACCACGAGGTTAATCCAAACGAAGTTTGGAAATGCAGTTGTTTGTTTAACAAAACAAAAAACCAGCCTAATGGCTGGTTTTTTTATATCTAATAAAGAATCAACACTATGAAGTGACTATTGACCTTTTTTGAACGGCTGATAAAAATTAGTACGGTGGTGCACTGGAATGTCTTCTAAGGCTAATGGACCATCTTGCCAAGGATTACCATTGTCATAGAGAGACTCAAGCACGTAATAGCGATTGCCATGTTGACCTAATAACTGCCAACTTCTGTACTGACGATAGGAACAATGACTATCACTTCGTGGGTCGCAATTACTACTGGTTGGGTTGCCATTTAACCATTCAAGCGAACGGTATAGAACCACTTGGTTGTTCTCCATATACCAATGCAGGGGCGTTGTTTTGTACAAAATGCTGCCATCGGCAGAGGTTGCCTTTAAGTTTGCGCTACCGTCGGCTAACAGCTCCCATTTGATCCCGTAACCCATTACATCATATTTGGGCTGGCTGCTGCTAAAACCATGATCCCAATTACCCACCAAATCACTGGTTTGCCAGCTCGATGCTGATAGTGTCGTCGCCATATTGGTGTACTGTACATTGACTTCGCCTTTTTCATACAGGGCAAATACCGATGCGCCACCTTTACGATCAGAGCGATCGTCAAACAGTTTTAACCAACTAATGCTGTAATCAGCAAAGCTCATTGTTAGCACGCCATCGGCATCGATAACCCAAGTGAAATTAGCGTTATCTTCCAACACCGAACCGCTGCCATTATCATCGAACTGATAAGTCATTGCAGGTAAGCTATTTTGCAGGCGGTTTAACGCTAGTGCGGTTTCGGAATAATGTTCAAAGACAATAGATTGTCCTTGTAGATCTTTCTCTTGCCAGACTTCGACGTCATCGATATTAAAGGCAGTGAAATACATCTCTTCATCGATGATTTCGTTGGCAACCTCAACGCCATTATCTCTATCTACGCACACTCGATGGCGCTTAAAGATTTCGACAGCTTGTTGCACACCTTTAAAGCGTCCTTTGATCATCTCAAAACGCTTACTTATTGGTGTGTAGGTACAATTGGCTGGATCTGGGATCCCTTCTATCCAATCAGACCGAAGTTGAGTTGACCAAGATGTGGTGTCAACGACAATGCCACTGCCATCAATCGACCAACTCGCTGTGGTGATTTCGTCAAGACTCTGTTGGGTGAAAAGGCCATTTTCAGCAAAGGTGTAAGATAAGTTAAACGGCAGACCTAATCTAACAGTGCCAGGCGCACTAGCTAAAGTCGCGTAGTAGGTTTTACCATTGGCTAAGAAGTCATTCGCCTTATTGCCAGTGTTTTGCTTTTGTTGATCTAACAATGAGTCAAACAGCGCTTTACCTGTGTCATCTGCATAAATATCACTTAAATACTGCTGCATTCCGACCATACCATTGCTGGTTGGCAATGTTTGATTAGTATCTGTCGCATAACTCAATGCTGTCGCTATTTCTAGCAGCAACTCAGTATCGATATTTTTATAATGCGCGGCGAGTACTGTGGCATCAACACCAGTATCAGTAATAAAGTCACTATCGCCAAAAAGAGTGATTAAATACAGGTAATCAGCAGTGGTTAAACTGTCGAGATCGGCTTTTATATTGCCACTAGCTGCAGACATCTGTTGCAGCGAAGCGGCTTTCTTTACTATCGTTTTATTTGATGTTGGCTCGGCTTGGGTGACATTTTGCAGTAACTCAGCAACAAGACCTGTGCGAACAAGTGGATTTTGAGCCACATCTGCGCTTAATTTATAGGAACCTTGTTGTTGTAATATATCGACATCAACAGGTAGAAGATAATTGCCATTGGCATCAGTTGTGGTGACAAAACTCTGCTCATTAAGGGTTAATGTAATATCGGTATCGCTAACGATTGCGCCATTATTGTTAGCATTACCTGAGAGCTCGATACTGTGATGGGTGTTGTTAAGTGTGAAATCAAGCAGTAACTCAGTGGTTTCACCACTGTCATCGGTGGCAACAAATTTAAGCTGCCCGGCTTCAGTTTGAGTCACCTTAGGCATTGTTATCGTTAGCGTGTCGCTCATTTGACCAGAAAGTACTGCCGTGCTGCCTGAGATTTGCTGCCACTGTGTTGCAGCGATATCACCATCTTCATCAGCGACTGTCGCGGTGACAGTGTAAGTCTTATCTTCATCTAGTTGAGTGAGCGGTTCAATACTCACGGTTGGCGCTAAATTGTTGAGCAGTTGCACATCAACTAACGTCGATGCTGTAGCGCCTTCATTGTCTGTAACTGTGAGCTTAAATGTCACCGTTTGATTTTCATCTATACTGGGAATGGTTAAGCTGATATTGGCGGTATCTGAACCACTTATTTGCACTTCAACCCCCGCAGTTTGCTGCCATTGATAGCTGGCGATACTGCCATCGCTATCTGTAGCATTAGCGTTGATCTCTAGTGATAAGCCTTCTTTAATTGTTAGCGCTTCGATAGGGGTTATTTGTGGTAATTGGTTCTGAGGAGTTGGCGTTGATTCATCACTACCGCCGCCGCACGCTGTTAACGCTAATGTAAGAGGTAATACTGCTAACGAAGTGAGTGTTCTTTGAGACATACGTTACCTTTATTATTATTCTGGGGTAAACCATTGCCTACATAAAGATTGGGTACTGCTTTAATTCCTTTTTAAGCACTTACAAAAAAATATGTAGTGTTAAAGTTATTATTGTTTTAAATGTTCGCTGTCAATTTACATTAGCGCAACCAAAAATCAACTGTAATTAGTTACAAATTGTTAAGGTTAGGCTTAATGACTATATAGTTATTTCAAATTAGTTTTTTTATCTAATTAATGGCATCTTTTTTAATATTATGACTACTCTCCCGAATAGCTAATTCGATAAACCGCATTTGCGGCATCATCAGATACCAGCAGCGAACCATCTGCCATGGTTAACACCGCTACAGGTCTGCCCCAACTTTGTTCCCCTTGCAACCAGCCTGTGGCAAAGGGTTGGTAATCACTTACTTTATTACCATCTAGCGTGACCTGCATGATGCGGTAACCGACTTTACTGCTGCGATTCCATGAGCCATGTTGGGCGATAAAAATATCCCCTTTATATGACGCTGGAAATTGCTCGCCTTGGTAAAACTCCATTCCTAGTGCTGCCACATGGGCGCCTAAATTAAGCTTTGGCGGTGTGTTCAGTTTGGCTTTAGTTGCATCATAAAACTCAGGGTCGGCAATGTCAGCGTTATGCACATAAGGGAAGCCAAAGTGCTGGCCAACTTGGGTGACATGATTAAGCTCGTCATCAGGTAAGTCATCGCCCATCATGTCGCGGCCATTGTCGGTAAACCATAATTCGCCGGTGTCAGGATGAAAGTCAAAGCCGACACTATTGCGCACGCCTTTAGCAACTATGGTGGTTTCTTTAGTATCAACATCGAGTTTTAAAATGGTAGCAAAGGGCAGGTCGCTCTCGCAGACATTACAGGGCGCACCCACAGGAATATACAGTTTGCCATCTGGGCCAAAGGCAATGAATTTCCAGCCATGGTGAGATTTGTTTGGCAGTTGGTCATACACCAGTTCGGGTTTCGGCACATTGGGTAGATGTTTCTCTATATCCCGATAGCGCCAGATTTTATCTACTTCAGCGACATATAAACTGCCATTATGAAAAGCAATGCCTGATGGCATAAATAAGTCTTTGGTGAGTACAATTTGTTTGTCGGCTTTTAAATCATTGTTGGTGTCGATAAGCGCATAAAGATTGCCCGCGCGGCGACTACCGACAAACAAGGTGCCGTTATCGCCTAACGCCATTTGACGGGCATTTTCGACATTTTCGGCATACACCTCGATAGTAAAATTGGGCGGTAGTTTAATGTTTTCTATCGGCAGCGCATTCACGCTTAGGGATACCAGCATCGCTGATGATATGGCCGCAGTGTGTTTTAGCTGCAGCCCTAAGAATAGGGGAATGGATTTCATCACAAACATGTCCTTGTTAGTTGTTTTTATTGATTATACCGTGGCGATTTGTACTGCCTGATTATCATACTCGCTAATGAGCTTCAGTTGAAATCTCGGGTTAACCTCTGTTGACGGTGTTGCTTTTTTGGCTATTTATCCTTTTATAGCACTATTTATAGAACCAATTAATACGAGTAATAGTCCATAGATTTTTTGCTACAGCAAAGTCAGCGTTTAAGTTTAGCACCTATCAAAAAAAGCCCTTTTCAGGCACAATAGCGCGCAATTATTGCTATTGATATTAAGGGCTCACAATGACGCAACTGACAATTACTACGCCGGACGATTGGCACTTACATTTCCGTGATGGAGATATGCTAGCTGAAACCGTACCTGCCACCGCGCGTTTATTCCAACGTGCGATTGTGATGCCTAACCTTGTACCGCCTGTAACCGATGCGGCTATGGTGTCAGCTTACCGTGAACGCATCTTAGCGGCGCGTCCAGCTGGTAGCAGTTTTGAGCCGTTAATGACCTTGTTTTTAACCAATAACACCAGCGCGCAAGACATTATTGATGCTAAAGCTGCCGGTGTTGTGGCTGCAAAATTATACCCGGCTGGCGCTACGACTAACTCTGATGCAGCAGTTAAAGCATTAGATGCGTTATTTCCTATTTTTGAAGTGATGGCTGAGCAAGGCATGTTACTGCTAGTTCACGGTGAAGTGACTGAGTCACACATCGATATTTTTGATCGCGAAAAGCTGTTTATCGAGCGTTATTTAGCGCGCATCGTTGAAGCTATGCCAACCCTTAAAGTGGTGTTTGAGCATATCACCACTAAAGAAGCTGCTGAGTTTGTGGCGAGTGCTCCAAGCAATGTTGCAGCAACTATTACTCCGCAGCATTTATTGCTAAACCGTAATGACTTATTGGTTGGCGGTGTACGCCCACATAACTTCTGTTTGCCAGTGCTAAAGCGCAATATTCATCAGCAAGCATTGCAAGCGGCTGTAGCAACGGGTTCAAGTAAGTTCTTTTTAGGTACCGATTCTGCGCCACATGAAAAGCATCGTAAAGAATCAGCTTGTGGTTGTGCGGGTTGTTACAGCGCCTGGAGTGCATTAGAGCTTTACGCACAAGTGTTTGATGACTTAGGTGCTATCGATAAATTAGAAGGCTTTGCTAGCTTACATGGCGCCGATTTTTATGGCCTGCCACGTAACACGGGTACGGTAACTTTAGTGAAAGAAGACTGGACTGTACCAGAGCAAATCATTTTGCCAAACGGCAGCCCAATCGTGCCATTTTTTGCTGGCGAAACAGTTAACTGGAAAGTGAAAACCGTCTAAATATTTCACGCTTATCCAATAACAAAAAACCAGTAGAATTGCTGGTTTTTTATTGCCTGTATTAAATCGTGATTATTAAATTAAATTGAGCTGGAATGGTGTAGTTATAAAGGACGTTTCTATTAGTTTTTTTGAGTTTTATACATTCTTTTTGATAATTGCTAAGGAACTTAATATAAGGAGAATATGCGGTTAACATTGTGATTTTAATAGTAACTGCAGCACCTGATGTCGCAGCGAATATATTAATTAAAAAATTGAGAACCTCATTCCAATGAAAATATCTTTCAATTTCAAGTCCACTTTAGTGATTGTCTCACTATTTTTTTGCGCTCAAAGTATAGCAGCTGAAAAACCACCCAAACCGTGGCATTTTGACAGCAATATTTATCGTGAACTATTAGAAAACAGAGACGATGACATGCTGTTGAATAAAAATATACAGTGGGATGAATGCTCAAGGATGGCACCGGCTACGGATCGAATGGCTTTAGGGGTGCAATATAATCCTGATGAACCTGATTTTGTGCGTGATAGCATCATTGATTTTTATCCTGTGGATAATGATAGTTTTTCTGATGTGATTAATCAGAAAATAATGGATTTGGCTTTTGAAATGGCTGAAGTAGCAGACGGTGACAAAAGCAGTGATGATTCTGTTGTTACTCAAGCCGCTTGGGATTGGTGTATCGCTCAAGACCCACAAAATTTTGCTGATCTATAAACAGTGACAATAAATTGTTTATATAGCGTGCTTATATTCAGTGATTAAGGTGTTTTAATTCGTTCAATTGAGGCTATATAGCATCACAATTCTCCTTTAAATTGTAAATAAAGCTTAAAGTAAAACGCTAAATAATAAATACAATCATCGAGGTTCACTCGATTTTATTTAACCACAAGGATGTAGTAATGCTTTCAACGATTTTAAGAGGGATAATCATTTTTATCAGCTCTTTGGCTGTTTTTAGTGCCCAACAAGCCTATGCTTCTAAAGAAGATCACCCTGCAGTGTCACGATATGAAGGAGCAACGCTTAAGGATACAGGGGTTATTCATTACAAAAAAATATTAGTCCCCGTCAATGTAGTGCCTGGCACCGAAGATACTGAGTTGATTGAAGTCATAGGCAAGATAACCGCTCATGGCTATTTGTTGGAAGGGAATAAGTCGACCCTTGAAGTTGGCCTAAACTATAAGCAAGTGATCGAAAAGTTAGGCGCTGAATTATTGATTGATTGTGTTGATAAACTCTGCGGTTATCAGCCATTGGATTTTTATTGGCAGAGTTGGGCTAATTACAATAGTTTAGTTGTAGATGATAATGATGATGACACTCGTTTTTTAGTGGCTAAGCGAGCAACTGATAAAGGTGATATTTATTATCAATGGATTATTACTAATGTCTACGACGGGATAATCGGTATTGAGCAGACAATCATCGAGCCTGAAGCGTTACTGTTAGATCAGGTTAGCGTTAATCGCAATATATCGGTACAAGTCGAACAAACCGTTTTAAAAGCTGCTAGAGAAGACATTGAGGGCAGTCACGATCATCCTGTAATAAGCCGTTATCAAGGGGCTTATATTACTGACTATCGACAGCGTGAATTTGAAAAGGTGTTTATCCCAACAGGGGTGGCAGTTAACCAAGTTGCCCCAGTTATAACCGTTGAAGGAAAAGGCACAACCATCGGTTATAATTTAAGTAATAGCCAGTCAAGCCTACAGATTTATCAAAACTATTTATCGGCGCTAAAAGCGGCTGGCTTTGACATTTTATTCACCTGCAACTTGGCAACTTGTGGCCATGCGTTACTTGATGACTTATATACTTCAGACGCTAATAAATTTAGATTTCACCCTGTTGAAACAAATAATGACCCAGATAGTGATTTTAGGCTTATTAGCGCCAAGTTAACCACTGCGAATAAAGCCATCTTCTTGTTGGTAGCGATAGAAGGTGCGTTAACCAGTAATGATATTAATAAAATTGTCGTCGATATTGTTGAGAAAAGTGAAATGAACACGGCTAAAGTGACCATAGACCCACAATATTTGAATGACGAAATCACACAAAAAGGTCGAGTGGTATTACATGGACTTAACTTTGCTTTTAATAAATCGCAGTTACTACCTTCGTCTACCGCATCACTGGCAGCGATAACTGAGTACCTTACATTACATCCTAAGCAACAATTCTATGTAGTAGGGCATACCGACAATGTTGGTAGTTATGAGATTAATACTCAATTATCCAAGGCGCGTGCTCAAACCGTTATCGAAGAATTAATCAGCTTAAAAATCGACAAATCAAGGCTTACGCCAATTGGTATAGGCCCAGTATCGCCGAAAATAGCTAACAGCAGTGACGCTAATAAAGCTGAAAATAGACGGGTTGAGTTGGTTTTGCAGTAATTGTTTTTGAATGACAATAGGATGTAGTTAGTGTCGAACAAAGGAGTCTTTTTTTACAAACGTGAGGCTGCTTAAATAGCGGGTTTATAGTCGTTATTCATTTAGTAAAAGCTATTGTAAAGGTTAAAACGATATACCGTTCACCCAAGAAAACGGTATATCGAGTGTTTATAAATTAAACTATTGCGGTTGTACGGTTAAGCCTAAAAGGTGCTGATATAACGGTGTTGTAAATTCAAATGTATCGTCATCATAAGTCACCATTAAAGGGGCCGTAATCGCATCAAGCGGAGTGGCCTTGTATAACTCGACCTCAACAGCAACATTCTCATCTTCGATATATTCAAGAATATAATAATCGCTATTCATAAGCGAAGGTGCTGACGGGTCAACATTTACACTTGTAATTTCAATCATGGGCTGATCGCTAGGGCTCGTTAATAGTTCCCAAGTATATACTGCAGTGATTTCTCCGTCATAATCCTTAATAGTAAAAGCTTGTGCTTCAGAATCAATGTTAGTGTATTCCGGGTAGTCACTACTGAAAAATGTCGAAACGATATCTGTGGTGGTTATCAGTTGAGGGCTATCACTATTTGGTAAATCATAAGTTAAGCTTGAACTCACATCAGGTTGTCGACATATCACATCATCTTTTTGAGCTATTTGTATTTTAAATAAACTCTCAGGCCAGGTAAGGCTGTTAAGTTTTAAGGCTGTAGGGGTACGTTCTATTATCGCTTGCCAATCAGTCTCGTCAGCCCAGAACTTTTCAACATGGAACTCAATGGGGATTGTTGTACCTTCATAATAAGTTGTATAAGTATTACCGTTGACAAAAGGTTCAGGGTTCTCTAACTCGCTGTCTTCATAGATTTTAGTAATCCAACCTTGTGCTTCAGAGTTCCAGCAAGCCATGTCATCATCTAAGTTATCTTCAACAAATGACATGTCAATTTCAAAGGCTGAAACAATATCATTAACAATAAAGCCTGTTAGCATTTTTTTAATAGAGTCATCTTGAAGTGAGAAAGAGGTGAAACCAACACTTGAGCTCAATATATAAGTATTTTTAAAGCCGAGTTCATTTTCAATATTATTGAAAACAATATCCCAGTCACTCTGAGACATGATTTCTCTATCTAAAGGGTTTTCAGTAAAACCAAGTGCAATAGCGGCATTACTGATGATTATTCTTGCGGCAATAGGGTTTTCTTTTATAAACTCTTCGATAGTGAAATCACTGTCATTAAGCATATCTTTTAAATCTTCGAAACTTATTCCGAGAATTTTTTCTACAGCAAGTAATGAGGGCACTTGTCCTGCAACAACTTGGTCAACATAAAGATAAAGCGCATCTGAAATGAGGAAGTTGTCAGATACGGAATTAGCTGCATCAACTTGATATAGCTCATCTATATTAAGTTGATAAACACGGCTTAGTAATACGTCTAACTCTGATAATAATGCTGTAGCATCTTGGGTTGGTAAATCACTGTTATTAATTTCTATAGTGCGATTTAATTGGATTGAAGTTAGCGAGTTAATGGCACCGTTATTTTTCGATAAAGCTGTGAGTTGACCTACGCCGTCAGCACCGATGACTCCTAGTGTATTTGTTACTGCTAATGGATTTTTGAAGTTTAAAGACAGCGCTTTTGCTGGTTGGCGCGCATTAGATGCTGCAGTCGTCCAATTTGCCATTAAATAGTATTCAGGTGTTTCAACTGCGCTGTTCCAATCGATTTGATAGTTACCATCATTATCAGTGGTGGTAGTTGGCTCATCATCGTCACAAGCCAGATTTTTATTTAAATCAACACAGACATTAGCTCCTGCTAACGCTCCTTGATAAACCGCTAATCCTTTAACTTGGTGGCTATATAAGATATCTGCAGGTGGTGTCGTATCAGGAGGGGTAATTTCAGCTGCAGTGTCACTATCAGAAGACCCGCCACAAGCGGTTAAAAAGTAACTGGATATAATTAGAGGAATAACCTTTTTTAAATGCATTTCGTGTCCTTACAAAGTGCTAATAATTTGGGCTGGCTATTTAAGCATAAAAGGATATTAATAAGCCACTCTGCAATTGTATTAATTATTAAAAAAATTAAAAGGTAGTTAATTAGTATGTAATTTGTGGTTATTACATTCCTTCTGATAATTGAAATTATTTCTATGTGTGAAATCATACATCCGTTTTATTTATATATTTCATTAAATGGAGGTTTAAAATGTTTAAAATTAAACAGAAAGGTCAGGGTATGACTGAGTATATTATTATTGTTGCTTTGATTGCGGTATCTGCAATTGGTGTTTATAGCTTTTTTGGTCAAACAATTCGTAACCAAGTTGCAGGGTTATCTGCCGAAATGTCTGGTCAAGACTCTCAAACTCAAATTGATGCAGCGCAAACATCAGCTTCTGATGCAAATGATGTCGCATCAGAAGATTATAATTTAGGTAATTATAATGAAGCTGCAAATAAGAGTGCTGCAGGCAACTAATTATATTGACCGCGCAATTGAGCATCTTACTTAATTGCGCGTTTATTATAATATTGTTATCAAAAAGGAGTTTGATATGACTAATAAAATACTTGGTCAGGGTATGACAGAATATATCATCATTGTTGCACTAATGGCTGTATCTTCTATCGGTGTTTACAGTTTTTTTGGTCAGACTATTCGCAATCAAATAGCTGGTTTAGCTAGAGAAATGTCAGGACAAGATTCAAGTTTACAAATTACAGCAGCGCAAGGTTCAGCTGCTCAAGCTAGCATTGTAGGGAGTCGACAGTATAACTTAGGCACTTACAATGAAGGTGCGAATGGCGCAACTGGTGGTACTGGTACTGGTGGTGATACTGGCGGTGGCGGTATTGTCGATTAGCTTTTAGTAATAATTCATGGATGAACTAGAATAATGAATAGGATTTCAATGCCCTTAAAACAGCAGGGGCAATCATTAGTACTTTCTTTGATACTAATGTCATTTGCAGCTATGACCATGCTATATAGCTACAATACTTCAAAGCTAAATATTGAAAGCACCAAATTACAGCACACTGCAGATAATACTGCTTATAGTGTTGCAACGATTGCAGCCAGAGATTTCAATTTTAAGGCATATACAAATCGTGCTTCAGTTGCCAACCAGGTTGCGATAGCGCAAATGGTTGGCTTATCTTCGTGGTTTAATATGACTGACCGGTTTGCACAAAATGCATGTGATACATTGTGTTGGGTGCCATATCTAGGTCAAGTCTTGTCAGGGATTCAAAGTGCTGTAGGTGCCATTAATTCAGTAGCTCAGCCTGTATTTGAGGTATTGATTTATGCTGAAAATGCTATTTTACATGCATTAACCTTATCGCAACAAATTGTTCATTATGCAGGTGCTACCGGCTCAGTTGCTGCTGCACAAAAAATAGCAGAAGCCAATGATGGCAGTGCTAAATTAGAGCTAATGCAAAACACATTATTAGCAGACGATATCTTTAATATTTGGTTCACTTTTCAAAAGCTACATTCACGTAGCGATAGTTCTGATGATGCAACTCAATTCAACGATTATAAGGGGGTTATTCTAGACTCTAGAGACCCTTTTAGTGCAAGACGTACTTATAAATTAAATTTCCCTTGGAGTCTGAGCTTTTTCCCTATTAGATGGAAAACAATTAAGGCAGGAGGAAGTGAATTAATTTCTAATGGTAATAGCCAAGCTGAATCCTGGACATCTATGGACACGATTAGTTTTCATTTATCCAAATTTAGGTGTAGTTGGTCTGGTTGTCGCTGGCGTGGTTATAGTGAAACCGAGCTTGGCTGGGGTGCCACTAGAACAGATAATAGAGCCGATATTGAAGACATCGACAGTAAGGATTATTGGGGAGAAAGTCGACGTAATAATAAAGATGCATCAAAGCAAGCTGCTGAAGAACAAGAAACTAGAGGTATGTACAGTGGTGTACAGCCTTTTTATGGCCTTTCAAATAGTGCGTATCAAAAAAACCAAACCGATAATATTGCAGTGGTTATATCGAAGAAACAAAATGACTTACGTACGACTAGTTCAATACCTCTAGCTGAAGAACAAATTAACCCCGCTGAAAATGAAAAACTATCGGGGGATCGATTAACTGCACTAGCAACGGCTCAGGCTTATTATTCTCGACCGAATGATTTAATGTCTCTGACTCACTCATGGTCCAGATCAGATGGTCGTCATGAATATGGCAATCTATACAACCCTTTTTGGCAAACCCGCTTATCAGAGCCAACAAACACTGAGAAATCGGTTGTGTTGTTCCTTACAAGGGCCATGTAATGAGCTTTAGAAAATACCTTCATGGTCAAGCTTTAGTCGAAAGCATCGTGGGTTTTTCCTTTGTTATTGTACCAATAATGTTGTTATTCCCCTTTTTGTCAAAAATGACAGGAATACAACACAGAGCTCAAGAAGCTGCACATTACACAGCATGGGAAAGAACGGTTTGGAAGGAGAGTCGGCCTAGTCGCTTTCCTTCAAGGAGTGGTCTTTATATCGCTCAACAAACTGAACCAGAGGTCGCTAAAAGTATTCCTTGGCGGTTTTATCAAAAAAATGGTCATAAAATTTCAAGCGATATAACTACAGACTGGAGTTGGAACGATAATGTTCATCCGTTATTAAAACACCAAGTTTTTCAAGGGGAACGCAGTAATACAATTGTAGCCTCTACGCAAGATGAACCTGTTAATCACGATGAATATGACCGTTTTAGTCGTGAAAGCAGAGGTGGACGTTTACCTGGAAGTATTGCTGGGGCAGTGGGCCAAGCTGTTGGTTTTCTTTCGTTTACTGGTTTTTCTTTAGAAAGAGACCAATTTTACAGAACTCAAGTAACCACTAATCTTGAAAAGCATTATATGGCTCCCTTTAATGAACTTGATTTAAGTTTCTCAAATAACAGTGCGATTTTAGCCTCAGGTTGGAACGCAGGTGGACCGATGCATGTAAATGATAGGGTTAAACGCTTAGTGCTGACGAATTATATGGATAACGGAGTTATACAAACAGCACAAAGTTTAATTGGACTAATTCCTTTTGCAAAAGAAATTCGTCCTAGCAGTTTAAGGTTAGGGCACGTTGATGCTAATGCATTACCTGATAATCGTCTTTGTACTTATGGTACTGAAAGTTGTGGAGGTTAAGGTGATGAGGTTTCTGTTATTAATATTTTTATGTTTCTATTCTTTTGCTGCGAGCTCTACTGACTGGCCAGAAATTATATTCCCAGAATCGTCACAAGTAAGTATCGTTGCTGATGATATGAAAATGTACGGCTACCCAATGCGTACTTGGGTTGTGAAAGATAAACAAAGCCAAATGATGATGGCTAGTTTTTTTAAAAAGCAATGGCAGAAACAAAGCGACAAGTTTGATGCTCAAATGTTTAATGGTGATTATGTTATTAATAGTTTGCAATCTTCATTTTTATTGACAGCAAGAATCCATAAAGATTATGAGGGAGTTACTGCTTTTGTTGGTATAACCAAGAATATGGATGAAGATGAAGTATTAAAAAATACTAAGTCATTCCCGGTTCCTCCTGGTGCAACTATTTTGTCAGACATTCAATCAACTGACATATTTAAACAAGGGCACACCTTAGTTATTCAAAGTGGGCAAAGCCTTTCTCATAATTACCATTTCTATAGAAGATATTACCAACGCAGAGGTTGGGTTGAAAATACTGGGATGCTAGATACTAGAGCAGGAAAAGCTGCACTTCAAATGAGTCAAGGTGCAGATCTGATAGACATAAGTTTTAATATAAAAAAATCAAAAGTATACATTGTAGCTAATCAAGTCATGGAAGGACGTTAGAAATGTTTTTTTCTCAAATAAAATTTAGAAAAAAGATTAAGGGACAGGCAAGTGTTGAGTATCTGGTTATTAGTGCTGCTTTAGTAGCTGCATTATTAACGCCTGTTGAAAATAATCAAAATATTATGGAAATATGCGCAGAAGCATTACAAGAATGGTATTCAGCTTTTGCTTATAGCAAATCTTTATCATCTCTCCCAATTTAATCTAGGCAAAAATATGCAACTTAAATCATTCGACTTTAACTGGATTTTATTAGTTATTGCACTAGTTCTTGGCGGCGTTTCTGCTTGGGCAACTAAAAACTATTTTATTACTAAAGAAGAACAAATTAGAGCTGAACTCTCTAAAGATAATATTGTTATGGCTGATGTGGTCGTCGCCACTCAAGAGCTTAGGAAAGGCGATATTATTTCTGAAATAAATATGTCTGTAAGACGTATCAGAGCTGATACATTGCCATTAGATGCAATTCATCCATCTCAATTTGATGATGTTATTGGGCAAATGTTACTTGCTCCTTTAGCGCCTGGACGACCTTTAATCGGCTCATATTTACCTGGGATGCAGGCTAAGCAGTTTTCTGACTTATTACAGGAAGGGCAGCGTGCAGTTACCATTAATATTGATGAAATTAATTCAACAGCAGGAATGCTTGTACCTTCAGACCATATTGATTTGATGCTTGCATTTAGCGATGAAAGTAATGATGAAACTCGTCAGAAGTTACAGTTACTCCTAGAAAATGTCACTGTTTTAGCTGCAGGTAGAAGAAGCATTGAAGTTAACGCGGAATTGGTTGATACGATTTATGATAACCCTAATGCATACAGTACAGTTACTTTAGCTTTATCTATTGAGGATGCTGCGAGAGTCTCTTTAGCAAGAGAGAAAGGTGAATTTGTCACTTTCCTTAGGCATCAGCAGGAATCAACTTCACTGGATTTTGTCTCACTACATGAAGGTCAGATTTTTGATATGGCTGAAGACAATATTGAAAATAGTGTCGAAATGATAATTGGTGGTAGTGGGATTAAAACAACCACTCAATCTTATCCACTCCCGAAAGAAATGCTAGAACAACTTAGTCAATATAAGAACAATACATCACTATGAAAATATTAAAAATAGTCATATTTATTTGGGCATGCTTATTAGTGTCTTTTAATTGCTTTGCACATAATAATAAGCCTTTTAAATTATATGTTGGCGCTGTTGAGTTATATAAAATCGAAAATATCGAAAGAATTGTTGTTGGTAACGGAAGTATCGTTAGCGCAAAAGTACTTGATGAAAAAGCGGTTATTTTAATTGGGGAGTCAGCTGGTGAAACAGATCTTCAATTATGGCAAAAATCTGGGAAAGTCATAAAAATGAGTATCACAGTGACGCAAGATAATACGCTCAAAACAACGGCAAAAGTAAAAAGGATGCTAACTGCATTCCCTTCTTTAACGGTATCAGAAAATGATGGCTTAATAATTGTTCAAGGGGAAGCTGATTTAGTTCAAAAAGAGCAGTTAGAAAAAATATTAGCAGCTGGCCCTAATGTTGTCTCTTTAGTGAAGTATTTAAAATTTGCGAAAGTGATGGCTCCGATGATCAAGATGCAAGTCAAAATTGTAGAGTTTAACAAGTCGACTTTAAATAACATCGGAATTAAGTGGGATACAACCATGGCTGGCCCTGCTTACGGTGCAGCTAAAGCCTTTACAGCTAATCCAATTTTTAGTGTTACTTCAAGTAGCCAAATTAGTAACTCAATAGCAGATGCTGTAACAGGCAGTATTGGTGTATTAGACACTCGAGGTTGGAGCTATATGGGTATCGTTACTGGTATTAGTTCTCAAATTCAATTGCTGTCAGAGAAAGGTGATGCTCGAATGTTAGCTGAACCCAATCTTACAACTCGTAGTGGAGAATCTGCCTCATTTTTAGCTGGTGGTGAGTTTCCTGTTCAAAGTGTTACAGGGCTTGGCGCAGTAAATGTTGAGTTTAAAGAATACGGTATCAAATTAGATATTGAGCCAGTAGTCGATGATGAACAGAATATCGTGAGCCGCATAATGGCTGAGGTTAGTTCTATTGATCCTTCAAGAAGTTTTGACGGGATTCCTGGCATGCTCACACGAAGAACGGAATCAGTGATAAATGTAAAAAATAACCAAACGATAGTTATTTCCGGGCTCGTAAATAGCCAAATGTCAAAAATTGTTCATAAGTTCCCTTTCTTAGGTGATATCCCCGTCTTGGGTGAGTTATTTAAATCTCGAAACTTTAAAGAAGATAAAAGTGAGTTGGTTATTTTTGTTACTCCAACGGTTGTCTACCCAGGTGAAGAAAGCCACGATAAACAACTTGCTCGAGGATTAGAGATGGTTGATGAATCAAGCAAACTTGAAGCATTTTACATCTTAGATTAAAGGGAATTAGCAATGTTTAACATTATGGTTAGCACCACTAAAGGCACTAAGGTTGGTGAGTTTCAATGTATTCACTCGGAATGCCTAATAGGTAAAGATACAAGTCAATTGATTCAATTGCGTGGTTTTAAAGTCTCGAAAAACCATGCAACGCTTCATCAGGACGATTCTGGCATATTTGTTACAGATAATAAAAGTCGTACAGGTATAAGAGTTAACGATGTTAAAGAAGACAACTTTGGACCTTTATCATTAACTGATAAGGTTCAAATTGGCGATTATGTGATTAGAGTTCAAAGCTCTGATCCAGTAAGAACTCCTGTTGCAGCAGTTAATAATTTTTCGATAGAACCTCAAATAACAATTGAAGATGAAGGCAAAGAGACTTTAAGTGTTACTGAGTATTCAGAAGCTCCAGTTGAAAAAGCCTCAACAATAGCTGACCCTGAAATAATTAAAAAAATTCAGATTCGCAATGAATGGCGCCGTAAAGTTCACAGTGAATTACTTAAGTTAATGGACTTACGTCGAGTGAACGTAAATGAAATGAGCGATGATGAACTCAGAACTCAGAGCCAAAAATTGATACAGCAAATCATTTTGAATATGAAAATTCCAAATGATATTGATATTGAAGCTTTAACGAAAGAAGTTCTCGATGAAACAATAGGGCTAGGTCCTCTTGAAGGATTAATTGCTGATCCTGAAGTGACTGAAATCATGGTAAACAGCCATGATCAAATTTTCTATGAAAAAGCCGGTAACTTGTTTTTATCCGATATCGCCTTTTCAGATGATCAAGCGGTATTAGGCGCGATAGAAAGAATTGTAACGCCTATTGGTCGACGCATTGATGAAAGTTCTCCAATGGTTGATGCCCGACTTAAAGATGGCTCTCGAGTTAATGCTGTTATTCCTCCTCTTGCCCTGAAAGGCCCATGTATTACCATTCGAAAATTCATGCAGCAAAGGCTTAGTTGTAATGATCTAGTCAATTTTGGTTCGATGAACCATCAGATGGCATTATTTTTAGAGATGGCCGTAAAACAAAAAAGGAATATTGTCATTTCAGGCGGAACAGGTTCAGGTAAAACAACATTATTAAATGTTTTATCAAACTTTATTCCGGATAAAGAGCGCATTGTTACAGTAGAGGATGCAGCGGAACTACAACTTTACCAACCAAATCTAGTCGCACTTGAGGCGCGACCGCCGAATCAAGAAGGCAAAGGGGCGGTTGAAATCCGAGATTTAGTAAAAAACTGTCTTCGTATGCGACCAGATAGGGTTGTTATTGGTGAGTGTCGTGGTGGTGAGGCTTTAGATATGCTTCAAGCAATGAACACTGGACATGATGGCTCACTTACAACAGCCCATTCAAACTCACCTAGAGACTGTATATCTAGATTAGAAGTGATGGTGATGATGGCAGGGATGGACTTACCTGTTCTTGCTATCCGTGAACAAATCACTTCGGCTGTGAATATTATTGTTCAACAGTCGCGCTTCTCTGATGGTTCAAGAAGAGTAACAAGCATATGTGAAGTGACAGGCTTAGAGGGAACTGTAGTTCAACTTTCTGAAATATTTAAGTTTCAACAAACAGGCTTTAATACTGAAGGTAAGGTTGAAGGGCATTATACCGCTACTGGTACCGTTCCTGAGTTTTACGAACAGCTACAAAAACGTGGTGTTAAAATCAAGCTTGATATCTTCGATATTGGCGGTGAAAGATGAGTACGGTGATTATTGCTGCCATACTCGCATTTTTCTCCATATCTTTATTGGTGTGGTCAGTTAAGCATTTATCTGCAAAATTCGCATTAAAATACCAAGAAACGTTCACCACATCAGCAAGAACAAATCTATCAGATATGTTTTTGTTTATTGAGCCTAAACAGTTATTTCTTATTAATATGCTGACATTGTTTTCATTGCCGATTTTATTAAGAATATTTTTGGGTTCTTGGGCTATTGGTATCATTATCAGTATCATTTTAGCGATAGTGCCCCGCTTCGCTTATAAGTTTTTGCATAAAAGGCGACGCCGTAAATTTGTTCACCAACTACCTGATGGACTTAATATGGTTGCAACTTCGATGCAGTCTGGAGCCAATGTCACCAGTGCTATTGAGTTTATGGCCGTTGAAATGGAGTCTCCGATGAAGCAAGAGTTTCAGTTATTTCTGCGTGAACAGCGTTTAGGTGTCGAGTTTAATACGGCGTTAGATAATATGTTGGTAAGGATTCCTGAAGACGAATTCCAATTAGTTACCGCTGGAATGCAAATATCTAGAGAGGTCGGGGGTAACCTGGCTGAGGTGTTATTACGACTTTCGAGTACATTAAGACGAAAAATTGAAATGGAAGGAAAGATCGATGCGCTAACGTCCCAAGGCAAGATGCAAGGTGTTGTAATGACTTTACTACCACTTTTCATTGGTTTTGTTCTGTATCACATGGAACCAACTTCAATGGGGAGAATACTTACAGAACCTATGGGGTGGGCATTAATGGTGGTGATTGCAATCATGCTAACTTGTGGTTATATGTCGATTAGAAAAATTGTGGCGATAGACGTTTAAGGATAATTATGGTCAATCTCATTGTAGCCTGCTATACAATTGCTGTTGTTTTTCTGGTTGTTAGTTGCATAAGAATATATAGAAAAGTTCCTGCGGATAATCGCGAATTTATGGATCCTATCTCGCCAGGTTTAAAAATAATTTGGCCTTGGGTGCGTATCTTAGCTTATTACGTGAGTGAAAATCTTAGCGTAGATTATCTTGAGCGAATCTCTAAAAAACTACAAACTTCAGGGTTATCGTACATCATGACAGCGGAGCAATATTTTGCTATTCGTCTGATAAGTACAATATTTTCCGTAGGTTTATGTATTGTAACCGGTTTTTTACTTGATGGTGTCACTGTAAACTACCTAATTATTGCCATTGTTATTGGTTATTTTTTACCAGTATTAACGCTAAATGATTTACGGAAAAAACGTCAAGGCTTAATCGTAAAATCACTCCCTGTATATTTAGATTATTTAACTATGTCGATTGAGGCAGGTTTAAATATGACGGGTGCTTTATCACAAGCTGTAGATAGAGGCCCAGATGGGCCATTAAGAATCGAACTTGAGAAAGTCATCCGTGATATGCGTGCAGGTATGTCACGTGCGCAGTCTTTTAGAAATATGGCCGAGCGAGTTCAAGTGACCGAAATTAATAGCCTTGTAAGTGCTTTAGCACAAGCAGAAAGAACGGGGGCAAGTCTTGGTCAAACATTAAGAATTCAATCCGATCAACGACGAGTTGAGCGTTTTCAACGGGCAGAGAAAAAGGCCTTAGAAGCGCCAGTTAAATTAGTGTTTCCACTCATTATATTTATTTTCCCAGTGACCTTTATGATTCTGGCATTCCCTATTGCAATGAAATTTATGTATGAGCTTTAATATGAGAACCGTCAGCATAACTCATGAAAACGGAAACAGTATTAGTGATGTCAAAGTCGCTGATACCGCACCATCAAGAATGCGTGGTTTATTAGGGAGCAAGCCTTTAACTATCGAACAAGGTTTATTAATTACCCCTTGTAATTCAGTTCATACTTTTGGCATGAAGTACGCAATTGATGTCATATTTTTAAATAAAAAAAATTATGTCATCAAAATAATAAAAGTAATGAAACCAACTCGGATTACAGGGTGTTTTAGAGCTTCAAAAGTTTTAGAAATAGCAGCTGGGGCAGCTGACAAAAATAATATAAAAAAAGGAGATATATTGTCATGGTAAGACAGAGTTTTTTATTAATATTAATTATTACGAGTTTAATGTTAAGCGGTTGTGTGAGTTCTGAACCACCCAAAGAGCCTGAAGGTAATCAGCAAATAATGATATTGCAATCCGAAGCTGAATCAGCTTATAAAATGGCAATGTTAGATAAGGCAGAAAGCTTATATTTCGAGATTTTAGCCAGTGTACCTAATTATTCACCAGCCTGGTTTCGTTTAGGAAATATATATACCAGAACTGGCAGGCAAGAAGCGGCAATTGCTGCCTATAGTAAATGTTTAGAATTAGATCCTGAAAATCAAAAAGCTTGGTATAACATAAGTTTAGTCAGAATAAAACAGTCTACTCAAGTGTTATCTACGGCATCAAGAAAAGGTAATTTAGATACTCCCGTAGGGCGACAAATTAACGCGCTTTTAGCTGCATTAAATAAATTGCAGCAAGAGCCGCGTAAATCTGACAGCCAAATACAAGCAGCATTATGAGGTCTTTAGTGCGCTTTCAAAAAGGTCAAAGTATGGTTGAGTTTAACTTAGCTCTGCCTTTTTTGATGCCCTTAATTCTTGTAACCATGATGCTCATTGTACAGTGGGGCTTTATTTATTCCGCTAAAAGCACGCTAGATGCAGCCACTATTAATGCTGTAAGGGCAGGTACATTACATAACGGAAATCTTAGTGAGATAAAGAAAGGTTTGGCAGCAGGAATGATGCCGTTATTTGCTCATGGAACTGATATTTCTGACACGCTTGAGGCTGTAGCGGCGTCCCGTATTGCAGTAGCTTTACAAAGTGAAGTGACCATATTAAGTCCTGATAGAGCAACATTTGATGAATTTAAAATCAGAGCTCGATATACACAAGGTTATGTTAATGAAATTCCGAACAATACTTTAATGTACCGTAACCCGGCTTTAAAAGATGTGGGTCAAGGAAGGAAATTAAATGTTCAGGATGCCAACTTATTGCAGATTGAAGTCCGTTGGTGTCAGAAATTAATCGTGCCTTTTGCTAATTATGTTATTGAGGAGATTGTTAATTCTATTTTGTATGTGCCAGGACCTGAGCAGTTGGTTTGTAGTGCCCTAGGTCAAGCAACTGGAGATATATATTTGTCGATGGTGTCACAAGGATTAATGAGGATGCAAACACCTTTTAGATTGTAAATATAATAGACGTCAACTAATCAGATAGTAAAACTTTAAAAATTGAAATAAATGGATTTATATAGGGATATATTCAATGAAACATAACAGTCTTTGGCTAGCGATGGTTTTATCGTTAAGCATTGGGATTTCTGGGTGTAATGGCGAGTTAGAAGAAGGAGAAGGTACGCAGGAACCAACAGTACCGACTAACCCAACAGATCCGGTAGATCCAACAGATCCAACAGATCCAACGGACCCGACAGAACCAACAGATCCTGACGAGTATGTTGGCACCTGGGAAAATAAAGATGAAGATGGTGATGGTGTACCTGATGAATTAGATGATTATCCGTTTGATTCAAGCCAATCTGAATACGAAATGCTTTTTGAAGAAGAATTTAATAATAACGTTGGTGAGGCAAACGTCGTCGGTTCTGTGCCATTTCGCATACAAGGTGCCATTAGTGACTCCCGTGATATTGATGATTTTAAATTTACAGTATCAAATGAGGATATTAGTGCTGAAGTCATTTTTAGTTTTATTGTCTATAAAGATGAATCTAAATTTAAACCGAGAATCGCTATCATAAAAGATGATGGTGTTGTTCTTCAGGTGCCTAATATAGCAATTGATAAGGTTGGGCGAATAGGGTACGCAATCTCTTTTAAACCTATGGATGTAGGAAATTACAATCTGAGTGTGACAGACTTCTTCGGGAATAGTGATGTTGATTATACTTATTTACTAGAGTCATTTGTTGATTTAGATAGTGATGGTGTAGCTGATGAGAAGGAAGTTGCATTAGGCATGAATCCTAATATACAGGATACAGATAATGATAATATTCTTGATGGTAACGAATATCATGTCTTTAAAAGTCAAAATGTACGAGATCTAGATGTTGACTTAGATAGTATTCCTAATTGGTTGGATAGTGACTCTGATGGTGATGGTATTTTAGATTTATTAGAGTCTACAGCAAATTTTGACGGTGATAATTATCCTAATTTTGTAGACGTAGATAGTGATAATAACAATATTTATGATAAAGATGATTTTGATGACTCTATAGGGTACCTACAAGATACAGATGGGGATAATATTCCTGATTATGCGGATGTTGATGATGATGGTGATCTTCTGTTAGATATCAATGATACTGAAAGTAAACAGCCTCTTGTATTATTCAGTTCGGTAAGTGACACAACTCCTAAAATACGCAATGTGCAGTCTAATATTGCTGGTAATTCTGTGATAAATAAAATTTCTGCATTTAACCCAGTAATTATCAATGGTATTAATTTAAATTATTCGAGTGAGGCTTTTGTTGTTTTAAACAAAAATGACGAGAATGAAAAAACGACAAATATTGAAGTTAACGTTACTTCGGAAAAACAAATAGAGTTTGTTGTTCCTGATTATGGTGATATTAAGTTTGGTGGGGAAGATGTTGATTTGTTTCTTGTCATTGGTGGTAAGAGAACAGAAAAAATACGTGTTAGGTTACTGGATCCTCTTAATCCACAGCTGTATACAATAACTCCAACTTCAGCTGGGTCAGGGCAAGTGATAAGCGTCGTAGGAGATAATCTTTCTCCTGGAACGAATGTGATTATTAATGATCAAGAACTACAACTTAGCATAATCAGCTCAAGTTCTGCTGAGTTCACAGTACCAGAATTAGCTTTATCCTCTAATATTTACTTAAAAAATCAATATGGAACAAGTGAAGCCAGTTTTTTAATTATTAGACAAAATAAAAATTTGGCAATAGATATACCAGTTCAATACCAAAATATGACCGGACCTTTTAGGTTATCGATGGTAGATGAGATATTTACTGAATTAAATGATATACAGGGTTATACCTACCCATTTACTAGTATGCAGCCTAGCACGATATTAATCACAAATAGTAATGATACCAGTATATTACGTGCAATAATGCTACCTTCTAAATCACAGGTTAATATAAGTGTAGATTCTACTATCAAGGCTATGGCGTTAACCAGTTTTATTCAGGGGAAAACAGAGGCTCAAATTATTGAAGCGCTAGAGCTACTACCTCAGCTATCTAGTTACTTATCTCTTGAAGAATATGTGTTGGAAGGCATAACTACAGATATAGATGACACATTTGATTTTGGGAATATGACTGTAGCTGCAAAAATTTATGATATTAATGAAGAATTAAATCAGTTATTGACACAACAGTTGAATACAGTTGTCCAAAAAAAAAGCATTTTAAATGCAATAGAAAGCTCAGTTGTTGGTAAGTATTCAGCTTCAGATCCTCAAAGACCATCTATAACACCAACTGAGTCGCAAGATGGTATAAAAATTGAGCCGACAATAAGTGGAATAACCGATCTTTTTGATTATGATGGGTACACTGAACTTCAGAATAGTACTCAGATGTACTTGAGTACTGCAGTTTATAAAATAGATAAAAGTTTAACTGTCGATACTACTCCAGCTGTTGGAGTTGACCCCGCAGATAATAAAAAAGGTAAGACCTATAGCCATATTGATTCATTCTTAGATAGGGATATGATTGCGCCAGTAAATTATGTTGCCTTTTCTGTCGCATATTGGTCACAAGATACAGATCTTGATGTATGTAAGTATCAAGATTGTTTAATTGAAGTGATAACGCCAGGACCTAATGGTGAGCCTTTAAATGATAGCTTAAAACAAAATGTAGCAAAAAATTTATTTATTCGTAACTTAATTGATAGAGCGATTTGGCCAACATTTAAAGCTATCTCAGACATAGTTTCAACCGCCACAGCTAAAGATAATAATAAGCAAGGGATTGGTGATGATGGTTATATTAGAGACCCATCTCGAGCAGATACAGCAGTACACATTACTGAAATATTTATATCAGTATTACCTAATGTTATTGATTCTATTCATGATGCTTTTAAAGATGGGAAAGTTACCCCTGAAGAAGAGAAAGACATCATTAATGAGTTAACTAAAGTAATAGATGCAGAAAGAAAAGCATTGCAATCATTTAAGTTAGGGCCAGTTTTGACAGCTATATACTCAACTGCTGGTTTTGATATGGCGAAATTACTCGCAGATATTTCTACAACGATTAGAGATAAGATACTTGAAAGTTTTGTACCTTATTATGGACAAGCCGTTAGAATTATAGAAATTTTAAGCTTAATCAATAATGGGGCTAATGCTGCTGAAGCTTGGTATCATCTGTTTAATTTAAATCAAAAATACGAATACCGAGTGACTTGGGGGTTGCGTATTGTTGCAATGGAACCAGGGTTGATTCAAATTAACGAAAAAGATTTAGTTGAATTGAAAATCACGGGTATTGGTATTTGTCCTGTAAAAGATTGGAGAGGATATTTAACTTATCCAGTAATTACTTTTAATGATAAAACTACAGGTGAAACTGAAGAATTAGTTATTAAGAATCAAGGTGAACTTTATAACTCTTATAGAGTGAATGATATTTGTACCGAAGCGAAAATATACATACCACCTGCTTATTTATCTAAAATGACACCTGACTCCAAAGTGACAGTAGAACTGGATTTTTCCGGTGATATTGCTAACAGTGAAGTGCAGCAGTCAGAACCATATTTTCTCACCTTTGGTGACGGCTTAAAAATTGATAAAATAACGCCACAACCAGCTTTTATTAATAGTGAAATTACTATCACAGGCTTAGGTTTCTCAAAAGTACCAAATGAAAATGAAGTTTATTTTGTTGATAAATTTAATAATCGACTATCTGCAAGGATTGTAAAATCATCAGAGAATCAACTTAATGTGTTAGTACCTGAAAGTGCAGTTTCGGGTAATATTTATGTTAATGTTAACAATATTGAAGTAGCTAGTAATATTATTATAAGTTCTACTGAGATGATATTTACTTTTGGTGATAATGGTAACCAAGCAGATGATAGCTTCCAAGTATTGTTAAATAACGTTGCTGTTGATGAGTCCATTGCCGGTCAAGCTAAACGCACAAAGACATTAACGCTACAACCAGGTGAAGTTGATTTCGAGCTTTTGGGCATTACAGTCCCTGATTCTCGAGCGACTTATTATGTATGTTTTTCAAATAATGTTGATGTGATAACGGGTGTTACTTCTGCTAAAGTAGATTTCGAACCTGGTAGTCAGTTTTCTACAAAACTAAGGTTAAATGTTAAAGCTGAATCAGCTTCTAACCCTGTAAATTGTAAGTATTTCGATCCAACAACCAACCAGCCAATTGTAATGTGGGAAGAGTAAATATGGATATTTTAGTAAAATCGTTTGCATTCGTTTTGCTAGTTAGTTTGTCATATGGCGTTCATGCAGATGACCGTAATCATAATTTTGTTGCAGACAGCAATACCGATAGCATCTTTCTTGATAAATGTAAGGTTTATAGAGACTCACTAAAAAACAAAGATATTGAGTTGTTTAAAACCTTTATTGCTCCTTCATTTCGTGAACATCCTGGTTTAATCAAAGGTTTTTCTACTTATGTGAAGAAATATGAACGTGAAGTCGGTAAGGATGCATATATATTAGAAAAGGTTGTGATTGCGCCATTAGAAAATCAAAACTTTGCCGGTGTTGATTACATATATTCTTTTAATAATGGTAAAGGCAATGGCAATTCTGGTTGTACATTTATTCGTTTAGAAGGTAATCATTGGGAAATAGGGAGTTAAGTCTTTAGTGTTGAGTGTATTAAGAAGATCTGACAGCAAAACTGGCATGTATAAAGCGATTAAGGGATAAAATGTTTAGCAAGATAACAGGGACGTTATTGAAAAACGCGACATCATTTTCAATTATTTCAGCATTTGAAAAAGTGAAGTGGATTTTTTTATTTTTAAATCTTATTCACCTTGTGCTGGGATCGGTTTTATTTACGCTTTCAATTGAATCAGTTGGGCGTTTAATCATCAGCATATTGCTGATACTGATTACCTTCAGTTATCAGCGACGATGGTGCTTTGATGCTTCACGCAAGATACTGACACAGTTTCATGGTTTCAAACTCGGTATTAAGGCTATTTATACGATTGCGCAGCAGGAGTTCGACTACGCAAACATTAAAAATATCGAGTTAAAAGAAGTTCATAATACCAATAAAGTGATATTGCACCTCAAAGATACTGAAAACAATCAGGCCGCTAAGCAAGTCTCAATATCGCTTAAAGTTAAGTCAAATAAGCTTTCTTTTGTGGTGCAACAACTTCGGAGCAATCTATCATCCCAAGGTATTAATGTTATTGGTCAATTTGGTTGTATCAACAATAAAGTGTGGCCTAGCTTCGGTTCTGTAGCGCTTGACCAGGACACAGTAAAGGCTTTTATTGGAATTAACTTATTTAATAATCCAGTAATGAGACAATTTCCGGTTATATTATTTATGCTGCCGTTGCCTTCTCAGTATTTTCATCGAGTTTGGATCCCCAGTTATATCAGTAGCATACTTGCTTTGTTTATTGTCTATTCTAGTCAGAATTTCATTGCCGCGATTGTGGTGGGTTTATTTGGTGGTGGAGTATCGGCAGTGAGACGAAAGTTGATTTGCGATAAACACTATACATTTGGTGCATCCCCTATTACTGAAATTATTATAAGTGAAGAGTATCTAGATATTCCTGCTGTTTATTTTGAAAACAAACAAGCTAAGCAGATTAAAAAAACGGATATTCAATCAATTGATATTGAATGGAATTGGTATAAAAGCGGCAAAGTTCAATTTGGTGGAGGATACCTTGAACCTTATGTGTTTAACCTGAATATCGATGTTGAAAATGAAAGTCGCTTGGTATTAGCCGGGCAGTCATTTGATAGTAAAAAACTCGTTATCGCTTTATGTGAGCTGGGTTATAACGCCACACTGACACAAATTACTAAAACCCCAATGGCTTGGCGTTATTATATTTTAGGCCCACTTGTCGTGTTCCTTTTGGGGGTAATCGGTTATGGGCTTTATATGGCTTATTTTCGTTTGATTGCTTAAGCGATCAATAACATGGCCATGAATTCTTGCATCAAGTTCAGGCTTCTAGTTATATCGGCTTTTTTACCGTCTTATTGATAGTTTTTTTACCGCATTATTGATAGTTTATTCGAGCCAAAATATTGTTTCGGCAATCGTGGTTGCAGTGTGGCGTTTTTACTTACTCGCCCCGCTAGTGGTATGCCTGCTGGGGATGACAGTTTTTGGATTATATTCACTTTATATTCGTTTTTTAATTTAAGAATACAAATAAAATTTGCAGCAACCTAAAAATGGAAAATAGGCGTTATTTACAACGCCATTAATGAAAAGGACTTTATATGAAAATAGTAATATTAATCAGCATGCTGCTGTTCAGTGTATCGGCCAATGCCCTTGAGCGATTCGCTGGGCTTAATGACGGCTCTGATGAAAATTTAAAAGCAGTCTGCAAAAACTATATGCTCAATAGTTATCTGAAAAATGATCCGGATCTATTTTTTCACTTACTACCTCAATCAATGAAAAAACGTGAAGAAAGGCTTGAAAAAAAGTGGTATGAAAATCATTTGAGCCGCTTTGGTAGTGAGCCGTTAACAGAATATGACCTTTTTGAGTTGGATGACTCGGTCATAAAGTCTTCACATAAAGGGCATTCGATAAAGCGTTTCAAAGTCAAATTTAAGGCCGGCACTATGGAGCGCTATCGCAGAAGTGCTTGCTCTTTTAAGCAAAGTGATGACCAACGATGGTATTTTAGTCAAAAACCTTAACTGATGTAATAAAAAGCCCTGTTAATTCTTAATGGGGCTTTACTTTTTAATGACCAAAAGACACTAAAGGGATGTAATGAGTTATAAAATTTGTAAGCAGACGGATGAGCGTATTGTGCTACAAGATACTGGTGGCTTTTTCGATTTCATTTTTGGAATAGTATTGGTCGTGTTAGGTTCAGGGGTTATATATTTAGGTTGGTTTGGTTATCAAGATACTGGCGAGCTACTCATGCCACTTATTATTGCCCTTGTTGGTTGTTGTTTTTTCTTCCCCGTATTTAAAGTTAACCGATTAATTATTGATGCTGTAAATAAAGAAATCATTAAAACCAAGTCTTGGTTTGGTATTACCACCAATAGAGAAGTTATAACTAACCGCAGTTTATCTTTACTGGAAATGTCAGGTTTCACCAGCGGTGAAGTTGAGGCGTTTTTTGATAGTACTGAACGGGCTAATCATCATTACAGTCTTAAATTCTACAGCTACCCTGAATGGAATCTTTTGATTAGAAGTTTTCCAACTATGCTCGATATTGCGTTGTTTATTGAGCAGCATTTTGATACCGAATTAGCCTTGATCGTGCAGCATAAAAGACATAAATTTAGCGCTATAGGCTTATTGAAAAATCATCAGAAAACCACATTACCTAATGATTCAACCGTTAAAGAAACTGGCTTTCAAGAATTAAGAATTGCCTTTACACGAGGCGGAATCATTAGGCAGTGGGCTGTGCCTGTTAGCCTTAGTATGTGGGCCATTATGACTAGCGGTTTTTTATTATATTTATCTGCGTTAGAAGGTTTTACATATATCCCTGTTGCATTGCAGTACTTATTAGCTTTCATCTTTTCATTCGGCATTAGCTTTCTTATCATTAAAAATTATGTACCAAATCACTTAAAAATAGACCATGGTAATTTGATTGTGAAAACAAGCCTATTTGGTGCGAGAAAATACCCACTATCTGAAGTGATTGGTGTGGTTAATGTGGCTAAAATAACTTATTTGATTACACGTCAAGGCTCCGAAAAACTCGCCTATAAAATACCCACTAAATACAGTTATGCGATTCATAGTTGGTTAATACCATTTGTTAAAAACTAGACCACAAATTAATATGGCCACCCATTTTTAGTGGCTCACTCCACTTTCAAGGATGATATATGTTCCGCTTTAGTTTATTACTGCTGTTATTAGGCCTAAATAATAGTGTTGCTGCCGAGAATCAAGTTCAACCAAGTCAAAATCAAGATGCTAAGTTAACCCAGCGCTGCCTTAATAGTTTTGAATTTATTGAGCAGCAAGATGTACAAGCCTACATTGCTGAAATGCCAGGGGAATATTATGTTGGGCAGGAAAAGCGATTGCAGGAGATACTGAATCGCTCACATAAACGCTGGTTTGAAAGGGGAAACACTAAACCTATAGAGGTCTTGGAGGTGACTTATCATCAGCCTAGTGAGATTAAGAAAGAACGTTTTGGCGCAATCGAAGAGGCTAGGATTAAACTATATATAGTCGGTGACTCATTTACTGCTTATGCTAATTGCAAGTATCTAAGAACTTCTAATGGCTGGTTTTTGTTTAAATTACCCTAAAAGCTTGCGTCAATAAATATGCAGAAATAACATGGTCATCCATCTTATTGGCGACCTCACTTAGCGTTAACGTGTTTATTAGTGTCTCCGTTCAATTTATAAAATAGAAATTACCATTAGTCAGGATGGCTGTTAATGAAAACAAGGAAGTAATGCATGCAGTATTCGCAGTTGCCAAAAATGGCGCGCCGGTTTATTCAATCTGATGGGTTGCCGAAGCACTTACGTTTTTCCACTAAGCTGCATTATATTTGTCGAGGTTTTGCTGTTTTGGGTTTGCTGCCGTTATCGGCATCATTGGTTATGGCTGTTACGCTTGACGGAGCAGAGCAAACTTTCTACCAAATTGTTGCTGGGCTATTACTCGTTACAGTGATCTTACTTGGGTCGCTTAAACATCATTTTGTTTTAGATAATTCGAATAAGCATTGTTTCTTTCAATTACAGCTGTTTGGTGTTTTCTTTAAAAAGAAAGCGATAACTACATTTCAATCAACGCAACTCCAGTATAGGCATAATCGTCATGACCGAAGCCAGTTTGAACTTAAAATTGGTCGCGACTCTTATAATACTGGCAGTCTTACTGACACGATGAATACAGCCTTATTTATTGCGCAAAGGTTTGATATTCAGGTGAATGAGCAAGTCAGCGATTATCCGAATATTCACCCAGTTCATATTGAAACCCTTGCATCATCGTCAACCGAGTCAATAACACCAGCTAATTTAAGTATTCAAGACGCACAGCTCATATCTACTCCCCCCAATTATGCAACTGCAAGTAATAGCAATGTGTCTAGCCAAGCCGCAGTGGACTTCATTGAACCACTATGGCGCCCCAAAAAGTTAGTCAGGATAATATATCCTTTGCCCTTTCTTATGTTATTTGCTGTGGTGATGAAGCTCATAGGAGGCTATTTAAATGTATTTTAAACAGTTGACTCCGACAAAAGCCATTATGACTAAAACACGCTCGGCAGTGATTACTCGAGGAGTCATTACTGGTATTTTTGTGCTAATGTCGTTGTTTCTTACTCTTAGATTTGAGCATTGGAGTTATGGTGAACTACTAAACTGGGCATTAGCGAATTTGCTTATTTGGCATTTGATGTTTGCTAAACGGCAAGTCACGTTTGATTTAGAATCCAATCAAATTACCACTAAAGTAACCTCTTTATATACGCTTGCAAAACAAGTTATTCCTATCAATCGGATTGCTGCAATACAATTTAGACAGGTGACAGCACGAGGTAATGGATATGGGCTTAGTTATGATTTACTCATAGTGCTAAAAGGGCAGGTCACACCGTTAAAGTTTGAAAATGGCAATTTGCAAAAGAATGGAGTCTTTAGGTGAGCAAATATCAAGACTTTGTAACGTGCCAATGATTAAGCATGATTGAGTTTTCTTAGTTTCATCGGTTGCACGTATTGCCTAGTTAAATTTAATCAATAAATGGTTAGTAACTACATAGCCATTAATAATAGCTACCAATAAAATAACTTAAAAAGGAAATTGAGTTGAAAAAAATATATTTAATCGCAGCTTCATTATTACTGAGCTCCAATGTTGCAGAAGCTAAATTTGAAGAAGATTTACAAAAAAGGTGCGTTAACATTGTTAATTACAAGTTAAGTGGCGATGTAAACTCGGTAGTAGAATATTTTTACCCAGAAACTCAAAAAAATCCTAAGTTTATTAATTTTCAAGAAAAAAGAAAATTAAAATTTACTAAGAGATATGCTAAAGAAAGAACAGTTGAAAGCATTATTGGAGTTAAAACTATAACAGAGCCTAACCCTAAAAGTGATAGTAAAGGTGCTGGATTTAATATTGTGGAGCAACTTTCTGTATTAACTCATGTTCAGTTTGCTGAAGAGAGTTCACCTAGTGAATTAAGTTGTTCATTTGGTCGTGAGAAAGAGTCAAATAGCTGGTTTTTGTTAAATGGCTTTTAGGCTTTTTTGAGGTAAGCAGAATAAGAATAGTAGATTACAAATATGTTCTACTATTCTTTTTATTTCTAATTGATTTCTAGTGAAAAGATCATGCCTTGGTTAACCAAACGACTGCAAAAATACAATAAAACTGAATCGTTATTAGTACAATTAGGCGATAATTCCAAAGTTGAGATGTCCGCTAACTTAATCGTGTGGCCTTTATCTTATAAAGCCTGGGCTTTGATATTTTTTTGTCTAATAGGTATTCCCAGCGGGCTTATATACTTCAAAACAACAGAGTATTTATGGGAAATAACTCTTACAGCAGTAGTGCTAATACTGATTAAGCATTTAGTATCCCACTTCAAAATGGGCCTAAAAGTAAAGATAACGAAAGATGCCATTGAATTGCCAGATGAGTTGGTGACAAAGTCAGCAAGCTATTTTCAAATGAGTAGGGTTGATGCAATTCATATACAACGTTTTTTCTATCATTATCACTACAAAAAAAAAGATGAAATAGTTAAGTCGGTAATGAAGGCTGAAATAATGACGCATGCTAGGTTGGTGTTGAATACTGGCGAAAAAATTAATTTATCGCGGGTTAATGTCTTCGCACTACCTGAATTAATTGAATGTATACAGGAACATCATTCACCAAACATTCGATATTACTACCCAATGCCTTTGAAGCTATTAGGCGTGATGTTTTTGTTATATGTTAGTTTTCTAGTTTTATCAAATATCTATGATTTCTCGAGCTACTTCTAAGAATGGTGCTAATGATATTTCTGCAACATTAATCCGCCCTAGGAAGTGTATTTTAAGGGGGAACTGGTTTAGTCATATAAAGGGAATGTTGAGTTGATAGCAACATTAAAAGCCAACATCAAAAATAACAGCAACAAGGACGTTTTATGTTAAGAAAGATATTTTTAGCCGCTTTGGTCGTTACAACACCTTGTCAAGCATGGGATTTAGATAAATATCCGCCTATTCCTGACAATATAGATATTTCCATACCTGAGGGAAATTGTTTAAAAGCAGCTGAAGTGATTGCTAATCAAGATGTTGACCTGTTTAAAGCTTTATTTTTTCCTACTCCAGCGACAGATGCACAAGTCACTCAGCACGTTAAAGCTAGGTATGATAAGTATTTCAAAAAGAGATATTCAGGAATTAATAATTTTAGATTGGACAGTGCCTTTAATAGCTACTTTGATAATGCAAAAAAGTCAAAAATTCACAGTGTTAGCTCGCAAGCGAAATCTAAAAATTATGATGTAGAGGTGTGGATTGGCTATGCTTTCGATTCAACAGACCCTGAAACAAATTTTGATGCAGAGGGTGGAGGCTATTGCCGTTTTGCTAAAGTCGATGAACATTGGTATATGCTTAATTTATTATAAATAAGTCATTATTAATAATAATCACCACAAAATTGATAAAGCAGCGCCTAATACTGGTGCTGCTTTTTAGGGTTCTATATGCAAGAAAAGCTTACAGTCGATGATGAAACTTGGTTTGGTTCAACTTACTTTAAAGGCATAAAACAACTTAACTCAGCGAGTAATATCACGCTCAAAATGATCTCATTTTTTTATCCATTAAAAGTGAGAACACAGTTAGTATTATCTGGTGGCTTACTGCTGATGGGGCTGCTGCCTTTTGTTACACCTAGCGCGATATCGCTATATCCAAAACTTCCAGAGATTCCATTAATCATCGTCATTATGAATGTGTGTTTGGTGCCAGGAAGTTTGCTATTACGTTATTTTTTAATTAAGCGCCAATATAAAATAGAGGCTCCACAACGTTGCCATATTAATACTGAGACGGTGTCATTACCGGTTAACAGTTTGGTTAATGAGCCTGATGGCCAATTAGAATTATCTAAAGGTGATATAAAACAAGTTGAAGTGATTTACACAGTTCAAACCAATGGCGGCAATTCTATTCGTACCGTGTATCAAGTAAATATTCACTTAGTCTCGGGTAAAACATTAAATTTGGATGTGTTTCATTATCCATTAAAGAATATATTCTATTTATTATTTTACTTTAATTACCCTGTGAAATTAACTCAGCGACGCTGGACCATGAAGTATCAGTTACATGTCGTAGTATTAATTTTTCCTGTACTAGCACATCTAGCACTAACTAGTCTGATGGTATTATTGGTGTCACCATTCAATTTATAGCAAGGTTTTATGTAATAAGCTTATTCGGTTGTGCACAAATAAGTATCGAAAGAATAATGGATTAATTTACGGTTTTATAGGGATATAAACAATGAACAACATAGTCTTTAAATTGGCAATAGTGCTTATTGCAAGCCTTGGGGTCGTCACTAGTCATAGTGCTTTCGCCGCTAAAGAAGCGCCCCTAAAAATGGGTAGCTGGGAAAATAAAGACGAAGACCGAGATGGTATACCAGATGAGCAAGATGACTATCCGTTTGATGCGACAAAGAGTCAATATCCCACTTTCATTGAAAAAGAGCCCAATGATAATCCATCCATCGCGACCCCGATAACATTAGATGTTGGTGTAAAAGTACAGGGTGTGATTAGTTCGAGCCTCGACAAAGGGGATTTATTTAAGTTTGTGGTGAATGAGCGTAAATCATTAACGGCTTTTTTTAAATCTTCCTCCGCGCGTTTTTTGCCGCAAGTTTATGTCTCAAATAAAGATGGCTTGGTAATAAATGCAATATTTTTATACAAATATACAAAACCGAATATTTACGTCGTTAATTTTCCTATTTATGACCCAGGTACCTATCAGTTAAGTGTTATTGATGAAAACTTTGCTGGAGGCGCAGATCTCACCTATGAAATGGTGTTTTTTAATGACGAAGATGTCGATTCATTCGATGATATGAAAGAGCGCGCTTTTGGGGCTGACCTAATCGAAAATGATATGGATAAAGACAAAATTCTTGATGGTCTTGAATATATATTTGGTGTTGAAACAACCGCTATCGATCTAGACAAGGATAGCATTCCTAATTGGTTAGACCAAGATTCTGACGGTGACGGTTTTGCAGATAAATTAGAGCAAAGTGTTGATTTAGATAATGATAGTTATCTTAACTTTTTAGATCTTGATGCTGACGGAAATGGTATTAAAGATAATGTAGAAAGCGGCTCAAGCACCAACCCAAATGATTTTGATAATGACGGTATTATTGACCATCTAGATTTAGATGATGATGGTGACAATATTTTCGATATCCATGACATTAATCGATTACAGGCGGCAAAAACCATAAATTGGTCAAAAAGGGGCGATTTATCTATTAAACATGTGTCGACTATTTTTGAAAACAGTAAAATAAATTTTCACCTCCGCGCTGGCGACACCTTTGAACTAACCATTGAAGGGTTCCCTAATCCTGCCGTCTCACCAGTACTCATCGTGAGTTTAAAAGGAACACTATATAACCTACAACCTAAATCCACGACTCGTGATGGTGATAAGTCATATTTACAATTTGATTTACCAATCGATTCTGGTGAAGGTGAAATGGCCATTGTGGTTGGAGATATAAAATCAGAACCTCATTATATCAATGTTGGCGTAGAGCAATTACCACTGCTGTCGGTTTCAAACTTAAAATCTGTCACAGCAGGAAGTGAAACCAGCTTGTTAGGTGAAAACTTTGATAAGGATACCAGCGTATTTTTTAATGAGAAGCAGGCGAAAACAACATTTAAAACCGCTAATGAGATAGTGGTAACTATCCCCAGTAATATTAAAAGCGGCAGTTATTCTGTTAACAATGCATACGGTAAAAGTAACTATATAAGGTTTGTTGTTCAAGAAACTGTCCAAGTGAAAGTGACGCAAAAAAATGCCTTACCCATTCACTCAATTGGTGGCTTATACCCTGAGTTTTCTAAACCTTTATTAGGTCATTCGTTTCCTGCAACCAAAATGACCGATAATCACGAGATTATCTATACCTATACCAAAAATGATGACGGCGAACTGACAGCATACCTAAGTGCTATTCAATATAAAGGGGATACCGTTGTTGAGTTTAATGATGAAAGCACTGCCGAGGCGAGTTTAGTGCTGAGTGTTATCCATTTTTATAGAGCCCAAGGCTATAGCACCAAAAAGCTGGTTAATTTAATTCGCACCACCGAGGTTTATCAACAATACATCGCAGAATCTATAGCATTTTTGGGTAAAGATACGTCATTTTTTAGTTTTAAAAATAGAGCCGACACAACGACAAAGTTTATAGATAAATATGACCTATTGATAAAAGACGAATTACTATCGAAAGGCGTAATAAAGCCATAGTGAGCAGACTACATTGTGGTGAACCAGCCGTTTTATACATATAGCATCAAAGATGAGTGTGAGTGTTCTTTTTTGATAAAGGACACCCATTCAATATTCTTTATTAGCCATTATGCTAATCGAATTACAGACGGAACTAAGAACTAAAAAATGGAATTTTTATTTTGAATAATTTGCATCATTTACTGACAGATAATCGTTGGTTTTATAGCAGCATTAGCAGAAAATATCGCAATATTAGCGCAGATAAAGCCATCACCTTGCCCATCACTTGGGGGGTTATGCGCCTGCCATGCAAGCGTGAAGTTAAGTTAGCTTCACTTTTAGCGATAATGTTACTCGTTGGCTTTGGATTATTGCATTTTACAGTGACTACGTTAGTGAATGACTTTCAGGTGCTTACAGAAAAAGAGAGTAAGCCATTTTATGGCGTCAGCATCCCCTTCATCACGTTATTTTGCCTCGTTATTTATTATCAACTTAGAGTAAAAACATCCTTACGGAGTATGGGAATCAAACCCGTAGAGCTTAAGTTTAATAAGCAAATAGAGATTGCAGCAAACCATATTAGTTTCCCTCCTTTTGTCGCTCAATTGTGTAGCGATAAATCAATTGCCAATAATGCTTCAAGTACCAGTTCAATGGTTTTATCTAAGGATAGAATTGTACGAATAGATGTTAAATGGTATGGGTTTTATGCTTCTGAAAATGGTGGTTCGATGAAGAAAAGTCAGATTTACTCGTTTGCAATTGCATTACATGATGGACAGCGTTTTGAACTGAACAGTTGGGCATTCCCGTATTCGAGTTTATTGTATTTACTGATTAAGTTTAATTATCCTGTGGTGCTGAAAAATATAAACACGGGATAAAAGGGCAAAGGCATGCAGTGCTTAAATAGCATGGCCATCTAATCCAAGTACTGCACAAATAAGTATCGAAAGAATAATGGATTAATTTACGGTTTTATAGGGATATAAACAATGAACAACATAGTCTTTAAATTGGCAATAGTGCTTATTGCAAGCCTTGGGGTTATAACGAGTCATAGTGCATTCGCCACTAAAGAAGCGCCCCTTAAAATGGGCACCTGGGAGAACAAGGATGAAGATGGTGATGGCATACCAGATGAGCAAGATGATTATCCGTTTGATGCATCTAAAAGTGAGTTATTTTTAATTCAAGAAAGTGAACAGAATAATCTGGTTGAAACGGCGGATGATTCACAAGGGCATTTCCCAATACGTATTAAAGGGGTGTTACCCCATTCGGGCGATACAGATGTATTTAAATTGCGCTTTCCAACAGCACTTATCAAACCGCATGATCGACTAAGTATCACCATTCTTTCAAGTGATGATAACTTTTATCCCACCGCAAACTTATTTGATAAAAATGGTACTCAACTTGTCACTTATCGAGAAGATAATATAAAGCCTGTGAACGGTGTAAAGTATCACTTTACTTACACTCCCAATGGTAATGACGTGGGTTATTTGAGTGTTTCTTCGTTAAGACAGGTCGGAGATGCATCTTATATTGCTGAAATATCGGTGGATAACGACGCTGATGGAATGGATGATATTAAAGAGATGGCCTTAGGTATTAATCCTCACACCGCTGATACTGATAAGGACGGAATTAAAGACAGTTATGAGTATCATGTGTATCAGCATGGACAATTAAAAACTGATTTTGATAACGATGGGATCCCTAATTTTTTAGATGATGATTCAGATGGTGATGGCCTCCCTGATCGCCTTGAATCCTTTGCTGATATTGATAAAGATAGTTTGGGTAATTTTGTTGATACAGACAGTGACGGAAATGATATTTCAGATGCTGTTGAAGCTGTAAATGTAAATCACCCAATTGATAGTGATAGAGACTCTACCCCAGACTATAGGGATTTAGACGATGATTTAGACGGTATCTTTGATAGCTACGATAGTCATCGTTTAGTTGCTGTTGAGCCGCCCGAGTCATTTAAAGCCAATATAAAATTATATGGAGTAACAACTAAGTTAAGTGAACAAGTGCAGCTAAGTCAGCAGTCACTGCAGGGACAAACTATTTCTCTATCTGGGCGATATAACAAAAATACTGAATATATTGCCGCTTTATGGATAGGCAATCAGTTATTCAACGAAAAAATTATCAGTGATGATAATGGTAAGCTTTATCTAACAATCCCACGGCTTAATGACATTCAAACCAGCAGCATTAGGAGCAGTGTATTTATTTACTCGGATGCAGATGAACGAACTAATAGCTCTAACTTTGAGTTATTGTCGCCTCATATACCCATCATTACCGAGTTTGAAAATAAATCCTACGCCAGAGGTGAAACAATAGTGCTAAAGGGCCGGAATTTCAACAGTAATACTACGGCTTGGTTTGGTGATATTAATGTCAAAAGTAGCCATTTTGCAAAAAGCACTCAAATAGAATTTAAAGTGCCTGAGAATATTAGTGAATTCTCGATACGATTACAAAATGGTTATGGTAAAGGTAATAGTGAACGTTTGATGGTTAAAAATGAATTTACAGTCAAATTATCAGTGCCTAAGGCCATCAGCAGCCAATATGAACACCTTTTTTATCATGATGCAGATGGAAATATAAAAGAGTTTGATACCACTAAACCCACGACGGTTAACTTACCGGCATTAAGCGATCCACTATTCATTCTCTCAGTAAAGAAAAATGAAGAGTACGCGAGAGTGTTTGCTTTACAAATAGAAGGTCAAGGTGTTCAAACTGTCTCATTTGAGAGCACCTTATTTGTGTGGTTGTATCGTGGGGTTCCCGGCTTGACCATGAAGTCCATGCAACAAAATTCGCTTTATCCTGAACTCTATGACTACCTCCATCAAAAACTGTCAGAAGATATTTACTTTTTTAGCTATGAGAACTCTGCCGCTCAAAATGAATTCTTTGAAAAATTACGTCAATTTGCAAACTCAGTGCCCCGTAAATCAAGGTTTAGTCATCAATAAATGCGCTTGATAAATTTGTGTAAACAAATGAGCAAAAATAAAGTTATATATTCAAGGTGAGTCTTTCAATGCTCGTGCAAGTTGTAAGTACATTAAAACTCCCGATGGTTGGTTTTTATCTTCAATCCCACAAACCGTGGGATTGTAATGTTAACTTTTACAAATAGTTTGTCGTAGGACGTTGCAGTTAAGGGAATATAATGCAGTATTCTGATTTATCTAAAAAAGCTCAAAGGGTAATTAAGCCTGACGGATTACCAGAAAAAATATGTCTAGGGACTAAAAAACATTATTATCTTCGCGCCGTTGTATTGATATTAATGTTTCCTTTGTCTGCTTCTTTGGTAATGGCAATCACCCTTGATGGAGTACAGCAAACTTTTTACCAAGTTGTGGTGGTGTTATGTATTCTCCTCGCTACTTTATTGCTATCACTTAGCCATAAATTAATATTGGATATCAGCAGTCGTACACGGTATCTAGAATTAAAAATTTGGCATTTTAGTTTACATAAAACGACATCTGAGCCCCTTAATAATACGGCGTTACTTTTACGTCGCTCGAGTGCAGACCATAAACAGTTTGAGATGAAAGTCCATCAGCACACTTATACTATTGGCAGCTTAACCGAAGCCACCGAGGCCGTTAGGTTTATCTCGTTTGTCTCTCAAATACAGGCTACTGAACAAGTTAGCCACTTTCCTGAAATTCGTATACTTGAACACGCCCCAGTTAAGATGGTAATGGTTAACGACAATAATATAGCGGGTAATCATGCCGCAGATGTCTCATCGATTTGGCAGCCGATGACTTTTGCAAAGTTTCTATTACCATGGCCATTTTTGTTATTGCTTGGCTTTGTTATACGTTTAATTGGAGCGGAGTGATGCAATTATTTAAACGTTTATCGGACACTCGAGCAGTACTGACAAATAAACGTACTGATAGTATTGGCCGAAGAATATTTGCCATTATTGTCACAGCAATGGTGTGTATCGCTGGGCTTGGCTTGAAGGGGGCTGAAATTGGCTTTGTGCTTAACTGGGCTTGTGGCGCTTTGTTTAGCTGGCATTTGTTATTTTGCCAGCGCAAAGTTGAAATTGACTTAGGTAGTACTTTTATTACCACCACTATCAGTTCGGTATATCCTATCGCTAAACAAAAGATCTCAATAGATAGCATTAAAGCATTTAGAGTAGATAAGGATATTGGTCGTAAAAATGGCTATAAATTGGTTATTATTTTTGATGAAACAAAAGCGCCGTATGGTTTTAGTTTTGGCAGTTTAAGCTCAATGAGCCTTTTAGCTTCGCAGCTATCAGCATTTTGTAATAAACCATTAATAGAGATGTCGGTGCCATAATTTCTAGTGTCAGTTAACTTTTTAAATCAATTAAACTGTAAATATCAGGGAAGATAATGAAAGTAAATAATACTCTATTGGCTTTGAGTTTAGCGCCTTGTTCAGCTGCATTGGCAAATTGTCCCGTGGAAGTAAAAATCCACGATCAACTAATACCAGATAAAGAATATCAACTTTATTATAGCTACAAATTGCATGAGAAAACCATCAACTTAGGGCGCATCTCTGCACCTTATTCGCAAACGTTTGATGTTGGTAAATGTCCTAATGTAACCAAAGCTGACGCTGATATTTTCTATATGGAAAATGGCCAGCGCCATGATGTATTCCAAGCTTCAGTATTCCCTGACGTTGCGACAATCTCTTTTAGTCATAGCGATACGATAACCAAGCGAAGTTGCATCTCATGCTCATTTGACGTGCAAATGGGTGTTGTTAAACAGGTCACTGAAAGCGGCTTAAACACTGAACTGATAGCATTACTCAAGCAGCAACCCGATTACCTTAACTATGATTTATATCATCAGTTTAGAACCCAGTTTGATGCTCGTGTTAGAAAGCTCATGAGAGCTGAAGTTGAAGCAAGATATATCACTCCGCCCAATATTGGAGTGATTGCTAAAAGCTTTCCAAATGCAAGAAACGCTACAGAACAATGGATTACCTTGTTATTTCCACAAAAAAACTTTAAAAGACTGCTTGAGTCAAAAATGCGCGATAAAGGCGCTTTTAATGACGCAAAGGCATTGCAGGCTAAGGTTAAAACGATTAACCCTAAATTCTTTCGTGAGTTAGCTAACCTGTCTAAAAGTATTAAGTCTAATGATGTTTTTTCGACTGAGGTTCAGGCATTAATCGCGCCTTTAGATTCATCCCATGACGCAGACATACAAACATTAGTTAAATTGGTTAATGGGTCATTAGCTGAAGCATTATCGTTTAATCAAGGTATCAGCAGTTTATCTATTTCGAATAAAGGGTTAAATAATCCTAAGCCAGATAACATTGATGTGTTGGTGGTCAACTGGTTTCGTGTATTGCATACAACCTCTTCTGAAACAGAGCAGCAATTAGCGATGTTTTCAAATCGTTTCAGGGATGACTTTGTCAGTAACATAAAGCAAAGGGATAACAGCATGGAGCCCATCATTACGGCAGCATTAAAGAAATACAGTAAAGCAATGCTATATGCCCCAATGGATACTAGCGACAAAGATGTGGCTGCTTATAATGGTTTACTTAACGAGTTACAGGGTAAAAGCCAGCTAAACGGTAAAAGAATCATTATCAAAGATAGTGACAATGGCCAGCAGCTTGAATGGGTATTTGAACAAGATACCTGGAAGCTTGATAGCTTTAGTCGCATTTAATTAAGGGCTTATATTGCTGTTTAATGATGTCACTACACTCGTGTCGATTTTAAAAAGGAAGAGTAAATATGGATATTTTAGTTAAAACGTTAGCATTTGTATTATTTGTTAGCTGGTCATATGACGTTCATGCTGACGGCAGAAATTATAATTTTGTTGCAGACAGCAATACCGATAGTATCTTTCTTGATAAATGTAAGATTTATAGAGACTTACTAAAAAACCAAGATGCCGAATTGTTTAAAACATTTGTTGCCCCTAAATTTCATGAACATCCTGGTTTAGTTAAGCAATTTGAAGTATACGTAAAAGCTTATGAACGAGAAGTCAGTGCAGAAACATATACTTTGAACAGTATTGTTATTGTGCAATTAGAAGATCAAAACTTTGCCGGTGTAGATTACATATATTCATCTCATAATGGCAAAGGCAGCGGTAACTCTGGTTGTACATTTACTCGTTTAGAAGGCAACCATTGGAAACTACGACCTCGGTAATATTAAGTATATTAAAAAGATCTGACAGCAAAACTGGCATGGATAAATCGATTAAGGGATAAGATGTTTAGCAAGATAACAGGGACGTTATTAAATACCACGTCATCATTTTCGATTGTTTCACCATTTGAGAAAATGAAGTGGATTTTTATATTTTTTAATCTGATTTATGTCGTGCTGGCAATAGGTGTATTCAGTCTTTCAACTGAAGCTATCGGGCGCTTAATGCTGAGCATATTGTTGAGCTTGATAGCGTTTAGCTATCAGCGTCGATGGCACTTTGATGCTTCATGCAAGCGGTTTACCCAGTTTCATGGTTTTAAGTTAGGTGCAAAACCCCTTTATACCTTTCAACAACAGAATGTTGATTACTCGATAATAAAAAATATTGAGTTAAGAGAGGTACACAATACTTATAAAGTGATTTTACATGTTAACGATAATCAGCAAACTCCAGCTTCAGACCCTATATCAATATCGCTAAAAGTTAAACAACATAAGTTGTCTGCTTTAGCGCAAAAACTTAGAATAAATTTACTGTCCCATGGGATTAATGTGATGGGTAAATTTGATACTATCAATCGCAAAGATTGGCCTGATTTTAGTTCAGTTCCCCTTGATCAAGATACGGTAAAAGCGTTTATTCGCCTTGATTTATTTAACGACCCTATAAAATTACAATTCCCTGTTACGCTATTTATGCTGCCTTTACCTCGGCAATACTTTCATCAAGTTTGGGCCTCTAGTTATATCGGCTTTTCTGTTGCCTTATTGATACTTTATTCGAGCCAAAATCTCGTTGCGGCAATCGTGGTTGCAGTATTTGGTGTTGCAGTATCTGGCGTTAGGCGAAAGTTAATCTGTGATAAACATTATACAAACGGGATAACGGCGCCAAATGAGATTGTTATCAGCGAAAACACATTAGTTATTCCTGCTGTGTATTTTGAGGACAAGCAAGCTAGGCAGATAGAAAAGGCTGCGATTAAATCAATTAATATTGAGTGGAATTGGTATAAAACTGGCTCCGGTAACGATAATGATCCCCTCAGAGTGTACAGGCGACCTTTTGTATTTAAGATAAACATTGATGTGCGTAACGGTAAATGTTTTACATTAGCTGGGCAAACATTCGATAGTAATAAATTCGTTATTGCACTGTGTAAGTTAGGCTACAGTGCGACATTGACGCAGATTCAACAAACCCCAGCAGTGTGGCGTTTTTACCTACTTGTCCCGCTAGTGGTATGCCTGCTGGGGATGACAGGCTTTGGGTTATATTCACTTTATATTCGTTTTTTAATTTAAGAATACAAATAAAATTTGCAGCAACATAAAAATGGAAAATAGGCGTTATTTACAACGCCATTAATGAAAAGGACTTTATATGAAACTAATAATGTTAATCAGCATGATGCTGTTCAGTTTATCGGCCAATGCCCTTGAGCGCTTTGCAGGAATTGAAGACGGCTCTGATGAAAATTTAAAGGCCATTTGCCAAGACTATATGGTGAACAGTTATTTGAAAAATGATCCTGAGTTATTCTTTCACTTACTGCCAAAATCTATGAAAAAGCTAGAAACCATTTTAGAAAATGACTGGCCACAAGGACATTTAAAGCGTTTTGGTAGCGAGCCATTATTTGAATATGAAGTTTTTGAAATGGAAGATAAGTTAATAGAGAAAACATATAAAGGTCACGAAATTAAGCGTATAAAAATAAAATATAAAGCAGGAATAATGAATAGTGTAAGAGGAAGTTCCTGTTCTTTTAAACTGTATGATGATAACCGTTGGTATTTTCAAAAGAAACCATAACGATATGCCCTATTGTGAAAGCAATAGGGCTTTGTTTTTAAATGGCTAAAAAATATTAAAGGGATGTAATGAGTTATAAAATTTGTAAGCAGACGGAAGAACGGATAGTTCTACAAGATGTCGGCGGTATCATAGATTTTATTTTCAGTGGGGTCATGGCATTGATTGGCGCTGGAGTAATGTATTTGAGCTGGTTTAATTACCAAGATACAGGTGAAATAGTAATGTCTTTTGTGTTTTTATTGTTGGGGAGCTGTTTTTTCTTTCCAATGTTTAAAATCAATCGATTGACTATTGATGCTGTAAATAAAGAATTAACCAAAACTAAGTCTTGGTTTGGTATTACCACCAATAAAGAAGTTATAACTAACCGCAGTTTATCTTTACTGGAAATGTCTGGCGCTACCAGCGGCGAGGTTAATGCATTTTTTGATAATCAAAAACAAGTTAGTCATCATTACCGTCTTAAATTTTATAGCTATCCTGAGTGGAATCTTTCGATGAGAGGCTTTTCAACCATGCTGGATGTTGCGCTATTTATTGAACAGCATTTCGATACTGATTTGGCGATGGTCGTGCAGCATAAAAGGCATAAGTTTAGCGTTAAAGGGTTAATGAAAAATCATCAGAAAACCCCATTACCTAATGACTCTATCGTTAAAGAAACGGGGTTTCAACAGTTAACCATATCAGCTGCAAAGGGAGGAGTAATTGGGCAGTGGATTGTGGCTATTAGCATTATCACTTGGGCAGTATTGACCAGCGTATTTTTGTTGTACTTATCTGAGATGGAAGGTTTTACATACATCCCTTTTGCTGTTCAGCAGTTAATTGCATTCATCTTTGTGAGTGGCCTTAGTTATATTAGTATTAATAGCAGTGTATCGACTCGCTTGAAGATTGACCATGGTAATGTGATTGTGAAAACAAGCCTATTTGGTGCAAGAAAATACCCATTATCTGAAGTTGTGGGTGTGGTTAATCTTGCTAAGATTACCTATTTAATTACTCGAAAAGGCGCTGAGACACTAGCCTATAAAATACCTACTAAATACAGCTATGCGATTCATAGTTGGTTAATGCCATTTCTAAAAAAATAAACCATATTATTAAAAGGAATTAATACTTGAATACTCAAATAAATACTCAAATAAATACCAAAATAAAAACCATAAAACGTGCTGTGTTACTGGGGCTGCTCTTGAGTGTTAATAGCGCTGTGTTTGCTGAAAATAGTCAACTTGCCCGCGATCAATTTGACGCTAAAACTAAGCCGATATTCGATCGTAGTCAGGTTATTTCAGAAAAACAACTCGCACTTATGCAGGAGTTTAATCAAGTGGCTGAGTCAGGAAGTGCTGTTGCGATATTCACTGGTGGCAAGGTGCAAGAGTTACAAGCATTGGGTGAACAAACTATCACAGAGGCCAATCAATTTATTACAGAGTATCAGCAGTTTCTTAGCCAGTTACCTGAAACCTCGAGTTGTTATTTACCGGAAAACGTTGAAAAGTATCAAGGTACAGTTGCTGAAATAGCAAAAGCGAATGAGGCTTTAGGTCAGTTCGTTGCGCCTACTGATTCAAATGATGAAATCGGTGCGACAATGGCTTTGTTGAATTTACAAATGCATGCAGGGCGTTTGAGCTCTGTGGTGCAGATGTTTCAGTTGGTGAAAGTTTGCTATATGACAGATGCGATGGGGTTAACGAAGGAAGATGTTAAACGTATGGCGGCTGAAAATATGGATGAGGATTATTGAGTTTAGGTTTATTGGCTAGGATAATGTTAGTCAGTTGAAAAATTTAAAGCGCCAATATGCATATATTGACGCTTTTTATGTTTCTAAGGCTAGCAAGGCTTATTATTTAATCTAAATATCGAGCCAATTAACGTGCTCGGTTCGGTTTACGGCCGCCGCTTGGCTTGCCTTTACCGCCCTTAGCTTGGGTCTTAGTTTGGCCTTTGTTGCCACCTTTTGCCTGGCCTTTATGCTTGGTGCTGCGGTTGTGCTGCATAAAGTGCTCTGGGCCTTCAATTTTTTCACGAGCTACCGTTTTAACTTTAGGCTGAGACTTTTTCTTCGGGGCTTTTTTATCTTCTGATGACGAGTCTTTAATCATGTCAAACAACTCATCAAGCTCTTGTTTGTCTAAATCACGCCATTCACCGATTGGCAGACCTTTAAGGCTGACATTCATGATTTGTTGGCGTTCAAGCTTAGTGACTTCAAAATTAAAGTATTCACACATTCTACGAATTTGGCGGTTAAGACCTTGAACCAATACGATTTTAAAAGCATATGGTGAGACTTGCTCAACTTTACACTTTTTAGTCACTACGCCCAAAATCGGTACGCCTGCGCCCATGCCTTTGATAAAGCTATCGGTAATCGGTTTATTCACCGTGACCACGTATTCTTTATCGTGGTTATTACCCGCTCGAAGGATTTTATTAACTAAGTCACCATTATTGGTTAAAAAGATTAAACCTTGAGAGTCTTTATCTAAACGGCCGATAGGGAACACACGGGTCGAGTGGTTAACAAAGTCGACGATGTTATCGCGCTCAGCACCTTCAGTGGTACTGACAATGCCAACGGGCTTATTTAATGCAATAAACACTAAATCTTCAGCATCTTTTGGCTCGATATCTTGGCCGTTTACTTTGACCTTATCGCCAAGTGACACTTGGTCACCTACTTGAGCACGTTTACCGTTAATAAATACATTGCCTTGTTCGATGAAGCGGTCGGCTTCACGTCTTGAGCAAATGCCACTTTCACTGATGTATTTATTAAGGCGGATACCTGAGTCTGTCACTATGGATTTCCTGTGAGTAGAGATTATTCTGAAGAAAGGTTAGGTTTAAGCCACACAGTTTATCAATTTTTGGCAATTTTGCATAAGCTTACTCATAAAAGAACCGATTCAAATGCTGAGTTTGTGTTTAACAATACGATTAATGGACAGAAAGGCGAGAGGGAGTCATGTACTTGCAGCTAAGGAATATCAAACCAACCGATTTAGAATGCTTATATCAGTTTCAAGCCGATCCGCTCGCCAATGAGATGGCTGATTTCCCTGCCCGAGATCGCAGCGCCTTTTTTGAACATTGGCAGACCAATATTTTGAGTAATGCTGATATCGCGGCGAAAGCGATTATTGTTGATGGTGATATTGTCGGCAGCATAGTGTTGTGGCAAAGCGACCATCAATGGTTATTAGGCTATTGGCTTGGCCGCGAATATTGGGGTAAAGGCTTTGCCTCTAATGCCTTAAGAGTCTTTTTATCGGAGCATACACAAAGGCCGATTATTGCAGAAGTGACAGAGCATAATTTCGGCTCAATTAAGGTGCTGGAAAAGAATGGCTTTAAGCATATTGGTGTTGCTGACGATCCTGATAGTGCATTGCCACTGCTTGAATTTCGCTTAAATTAATTGAGTATAACAATCGATTTGAAATTGATGCGAGGTCACAGTTAGCTACAACAGTTAGCGCTAATATGAAGAGAGTTTGCCCTAATACACTGAGTTAACCTTATTGAGTAAATCCTGAATGAGTTTTGCGGTTTACTGAGATAGTTCAAATTGTGTGGAGGTTCTATGTTTACTCATCCTTCCCTTTTAACCCGGATTGCCATTGGTAAGTTGCTAGGTTTAGTCTTTGGCGTATTGTGCTTTTGGATAGTGTCATGGTTAGCACCTGAAACCAGTTCGTTATTCTTATGGGGCTTATTGCTTTGGTATATCACCTTTGGCGCCATTATCGGTCTTGTTGGGGTATTTGATTATCATCCTATGTTAAAAATATCGCTACCCTGGTGGTTAACCGCAGTCATGATGGGCGGCTGGATGAACTTTGTTTTTACCTTTGTCGCCTATGATCAAATTCAAGCTTTAATGGTGGCCATATTTGGCGTGCGTGGTTTATTGCAATCGCCGTTTTGGTTTGTTGCAGATGGATTAATCGCTGGTTGGATTATTGGTTATTTTGCGACTAAGTTTGGCGGTTATGGACCATTAACTGCGAGACATTAACATTACTATGACGAAGGTATTAATTTTCAGGCAATGTACGGCACTTATTCGCTAATTTAGTCATTACTATTGCTGTGGATGCTAAACTATCAGTCTTAGGTTGTAATTTATAAGGTTGATATTCTATGACGTTTTCAAAGATAGCACTTCTTTTTACCGCGGCAGGGCTGCTAAGTGCTTGCGGTGGTAGTGACGATTCTACTCCGGCAATTGAGACTGGAAAGTTTAGCTTAGGGGTGTCAGATAATCCTGCTGATGCAAAAATGGTCACCATAGGCTTTAAGCAAGTTGTTCTTAAAAATAGTGCCGGTAGTATTTCATTTGATGTATCAGATAATGGCGAATTAAAGCAAGTCGATTTATTAGAATTTCAAGGCTCAGACGTTGAAACCTTAGTGAGCGGTCAAGATGTCGCGGTCGGTGAATACCAGATGTGTATTTACATTGAAAACAGTGAATTGGCTAATGAAGACAGCTCTTACGTGCAAACGATGGACGAGGCTATTGCAGGTTTAACCACGAACAGTAATGGCAGTTGTGGCGGTGTGGGCGCAGACGATGACAACACCGGTCGTTTGTTCTTCAATAAGGCCTTCACTATCGCAGCGGGTAATAATAGCTTTGTCGCAGAATTTGATTTACAGAAGGGCTTGCAAGGACCAAAAGGAAATAAAGACTACTGGACTTTAAAACCGACTTCAGTGCAATTAGTTAATACGGCTGAGGTTGGCGCTATTGCAGGCAGTATTTCTGACGATGTTATGACTCAGTGCGAAGTTGCCGCTGGTGGCTCTGAATTTAGCTCAGCAGTGTATTTATATCCAGAAGCGACAGCCCTTGAAAATATGGATGACTTTCGTGATAGCGAAAGTCAGTTCATTATGGTGGCGCCAATTGCGGCTGCCAGAGTTAATCCCGTGTTGGATGCAAACGATGACGTTGTAAGTTATGACTATGAGTTTGGTTTTGTGGTCGCAGATAACTACAGCCTAGGTTATACCTGCGTTGCGCAAAATGACGATCCTGAATTACCCAATACCCCAGAAGATGATCCAGCCTTTTTTATCCATACAGATGAACAAGAGGTTATTGTCATTAATGGTGAAACCACTGAGCGTAACTTTTAATTTTAGGATTAAATTTTAAACATTAGTGCCAATGCGAGTATCCATTTACTCGCAGTTTAACTGCTGACGGATGTGAAAAACTGCCGACAATTCTTTATGTATGCTGTAGCTATTACAGTATGCAGATAAGAAAGTCGGCATTTTTATTGGCTTAGTCATTCCCTATAGACAGTGCTTAAATCATTTAACCTCTGCTGCTGTTATTTACAACGTGACTGACTGTTATTTAAAACGTAACTGGCTGGTAATCGCAAAGGGACTGACTGGTTTTCATCGATGGCCGTGATAAACTTCAGCGCATAAATTAATAGGAGTTTTCATGTCGTTTTCTTCGTTATCTTTAATGCCTTCGTTGGTTAAGCAGTTAAATAGCTTAGGTTACGAACAACCCACACCAATTCAGCAGCAGGCCATTCCTGTGGTGTTGTCTGGTAAAGATGTACTGGCAGGCGCACAAACGGGTACCGGAAAAACAGCGGCTTTTGTATTGCCTATTATCCAAATGTTATTGCAGGACCTGGATGACAAGGCAACTAATGCAGAAGTAGATAACGCCACCAATGCTGAAGTAAATATAGTCCCTTCAAAAGAAGCCCCTAAAAAAGCAGATAACACCCAAGCATTAATCCTAGTGCCCACCCGTGAACTTGCTCAGCAAGTGCATCAAAGTGTGGAAAAGTATGCCGGTGACAGCGGCATTAACGCAGTTATTGTGTATGGCGGTGTCAGTATTAAAGCGCAAGCAGATGCGATACAAGCTGGCGCTGACATTATTGTCGCAACGCCAGGGCGATTGTTAGATCATTTACGCAATCGTGTTATGTCACTGGCCAACCTTAAACACCTGGTATTTGATGAAGCCGATCGCATGTTAGATATGGGCTTTAGAGATGAGATTATCGAGGTGTTGAAACGCCTACCTAAAGAGCGTCAAACATTGTTGTTTTCAGCGACGTTAGATGAGCGAATTTTTAAGTTCAGTAAACGTTTACTGTACTCTCCTCAAGTGATTGAAACCAGCGATCGAAACAGTACCGCAGCCAAGATTGTGGAGCGGGTATATAACCTTGATATTAACAAGAAAATGCCGGCTTTGTGTCACTTGATTAAGAAAGAGAACTGGCAGCAAGCGTTAGTGTTTAGTCGCACCAAACAAGGTGCTGATAAAGTAGTTACGCAAATGAAGCAAGCGGGTGTTAATGCAGCCGCTTTTCATGCGGATCTTTCGCAAACCATGCGTGAAACCGTGTTAGCCCAGTTTAAGTTAGGTGACATTAAAGCGCTGGTAGCCACCGATGTTGCAGCAAGGGGCTTAGATATTAATGAGCTTAACTATGTGGTTAATATAGAACTGCCTTTTCAAAATGAAGACTATATTCACCGCATTGGGCGTACAGGCCGCGCTGGCAAAGAAGGCCAAGCCATTACCTTATTAAGTGTTGATGACGAGCCGCAATTAATAAAGTTAGAAGCCTTTTTAGATAGACGTTTACCACAACAATGGTTAGTGGGTTTTGAGCCTGACTTAACCCAAGTTGCTTCAGTGACTCGTAAAACAAAAAAAGGTGCATTGAAAAAGCAAGCGCTCAAAAAAGCCTTAGCGCAGTCAAAGCGAAGATAACGATTTTGAGCGATATTTTAATGCTCTCAATAACAATTAGTTAGATAAACGTGCTCTAACATCTGTCTGGCTGCTAACTCTCCAGTGGCTAAAGTCACATTTTCATACCTGTTCATTATTTTGATATATAACCGTCATCTTGTTGTCATCAAGATGGCGTGAATTTGTCACAAACTCTGCTTATCTTATGTTCACTAATTTAGAACGCTAATTAATGATGTGAGCAAACTTAAGGATAGATTATGAGCAAGGCAACATTCGACCCAACAAAATATAATAAAAGTAATAATGTGCCATTTGCCACGGTGATGGAGAATCATTTATCACGTCGTGACTTTGTGAAACGTGGTTTAGGCTTAAGTGCTATGACGGCGTTTGCTGGTGCAGGATTAACGGCTTGTGGTTCTGACAACGATTCTGGTAGCACACCGCCGCCAACAACGACACCACCACCGACAGTAACACCACCTGCTAAAAGCTCTGCTGTTTTAGGTTTTGATTCAATCGCGGGTTCTAAATTAGATGCTGTGGCAGTGCCTGCTGGTTATTCAGCTTATGTACTCGCACCTTGGGGAACACCATTAAATAGTAAAGCGAATGCTTGGAAAGATGACGGTTCAAATACAGCTTTAGACCAAGAGAACGCTGTGGGTATGCATCATGATGGCATGCATTTTTATCCATTAAATGATGCCGCAGATGACGGTTTATTATGTATTAACCATGAATATATCAATCAAAATGCCTTACACCCAATGGGGCCGACGGCTGATGCGAATGGTAAGCGCACGGTAATTGATGAAATCCGCAAAGAAATTAACGCTCATGGCATCTCAGTGGTGCGTATTCAGCTAAAAGATAATATGTGGCAAGTGGTTGAAAACGATCCACATAATCGCCGCTTTACTGGTGCAACTGTGATGGATATCGCGGGCCCATTAGCTTATTCATCATACCTTGAAACACGCTACTCACCAGATGGAAGCCAAGCTCGTGGTACGTTAAATAATTGTGGTAATGGCTACACACCTTGGGGCACTTATCTTACTTGTGAAGAAAACTGGCCGGGGTATTTTGTTAGTCATGGCACCTTAACTGAAGATCAAAGCCGTATTGGTATTTCAACTACAGATACGCGTTATGGCTGGAACCACTTAGCGGGTGATGACGATGAACGTTTAGATGAATTCGCTCGTTTTGATATTACGCCTACAGGCTCAAGTGCGGCTAACGATTATCGCAACGAAGCAAACGGTCACGGTTATATTGTCGAGATTGACCCATACAACCCTAACTCACGCGCAGTAAAACGTACCGCTCTAGGCCGTTTTCGTCATGAAGGTTGTACTTTTGGCAAGCTAGAAGCAGGCCAGCCTATTACTTTTTACTCTGGCCATGATTCGCGATTTGAGTATTTATATAAGTATGTTTCTGACGCGGTTTGGGATGAAGCTGATGCAAATGCTACTAACCGTATCGCAATGGGCGATAAGTACATGAATGCGGGTACGTTATATGTGGCTAAATTCAGTGAAGATGGCGTTGGTGTTTGGTTACCATTAACCTTAGATAGCACGACGACTGATGGTAAAACATTGGCTGATAGCTTTGATTCAGTAGCCGCGATTATATTAAATACCGCTGGTGCGGCTGATTTAGTTGGCGCAACGCCGATGGATCGCCCTGAGTGGGCAGCTGTTGATCCATTTACTGGCAGTGTGTATCTCACCTTAACCAATAACACTAAGCGCACTGAAGAAACCAATGCTGCAAACCCACGTTTAAATAACAGCTTTGGCCATATTATTCGCTGGGATGAAGGCGAAGCTGCAACTGAGTTTAGCTGGGATATTTTTGTATTTGGTGCACCGACAGATGCTGATGCAGATACAAACCGTTCAGGCTTAAGTGATTTGAATCAGTTTGCCAGCCCTGATGGTTTAGCGTTTGATCAGCGCGGTATTATGTGGGTGCAAACCGACAATGGCGCTGATGAAGTTGAAGACTACACCAACGATCAAATGTTAGCGATTGTGCCATCAACCATGGTTGATGCTGATGACAAACAACAAGTGATAACAGCAGATAATCAAACACAGCTTAAACGTTTCTTTGTTGGCCCTAATGGCTGTGAAGTTACTGGTTTTGCGATTACATCTGATTACAGCACGGTGTTTGCCAATATTCAGCATCCAAGAAATTGGCCGTACTCAAGCAATGCTGCTGAGCAAACACCTGCAGGCATGACATTGCGTCCACGTGATGCCACAGTGGTTATTCGTAAAGATGATGGCGGTGAAGTCGGGGTATAAAGCTTCAGATTGACTTGCTAAGAATCAGCGACTGAATTACAACTGAGTTGCGAAAGGAAAAACCTGCTGAATAAAACCCTGATAGACTCTCTATCAGGGTTTTATTATTTTTATCATAGATCGAAAGGGATTTTATGTTTAATGGCATTCATCATGTGGCGATCATTTGTGACGATTACCCGCGATCAAAACACTTTTACACTGAGGTTTTAGGCTTTACAGTCTTGGCTGAAAACTATCGTGAAGATCGTCAGTCATATAAGCTGGATTTACAGCTGGCTGATGGCAGTCAAGTTGAGCTTTTTTCGATTCCTAATTCACCTAAACGCCCCAGTTATCCTGAGGCACAAGGACTGCGTCATTTAGCCTTTAAGGTGACCGATATTGATATGGTAGTGGCGCATTTAACCTCAAATAATGTCGATGTTGAACCGATTCGAATCGATGAATATACTGGCAAAAAGTTCACTTTCTTTAGCGATCCCGATGCCTTGCCATTAGAGATCTACCAAACGGTGTGATCAACAATACGCTTTAACCGAGTTTACGTAAAAGCTCGCTTAATTGAGTCAACTGCTTTGAACTCAAATGTTGAGTCAGCCCATCACTGCAACTTTGGCTGGTGGCTAATGCATCTTGGTATAAAGTATTTCCCGTATCGGTAAGCTTTACTAAGCTAACCCGAGCGTCTCTGCTATTTTTCTCTTTTTCTACTAGGCCATTCTTTTCCATGGGCAGTAATAAACGCGTGACACCCGATGCTGTGAGGTTAATGGCATCTGCCAATTGAATGCGGCTAATGACCTTATTGGGCGCTTGCGCTAATTGATGCATTACCATGAATTCGGTAAAGCTAATGCCATGTACGCTTAAGGCGCGATCAATTTTTTTATTGAACTGTCCAAAGCTGGACGATAATTCAAACGCGATAGACAGTGAATCTGACATGATTTTTCCTAGTGATATTCTGTGGTGTGATGATTATTTGATTGCTAAAAGGTTGACTAGTCAAGTATTGATCAATAAGTTTAATATAACAAGCTTTTCTTGAAATGTATGATTTCAAGCCCAAGGGCTCTTAAAACAAGCTCAAAAAAATCTTTCGAAAATTAATCATTATTTATAAAGTGACTATTTCACATTTCTGGCGTTATTTTCATCGAATTAACGCAATTTTTAAGACTATTTTAATATTGCTTCAGTAGGCTCACGAGTCCTCAAAATAGAGGGATTATTTTCGGAGCTACAATTCATCATGCAAGCCTCAGGTATTCTGACTCACCTTAAAAAAATTGATCAAAGCAAAACCTTTCAGGGATTTGTTATCTTTGTGATTATTGTGTCGGCACTGTCTATTGGTGCACACACTTATCAGCTACCAGAATGGTTTGAAAAAAGCTTATTGGCGTTAGATATGGCCATTACGGCATTTTTCTTAATCGAATTAATTATCCGCTATATGGCAAGTGATGGGATAAAGTCATTTTTTTCAAAAGGCTGGAATATTTTTGACACCATCATTGTGATTGGTAGCTTAGTGCCACTGGGTGGCTCAACGATATTATTGGCGAGATTACTGCGAATTTTCAGAGTATTGCGTTTAGTGTCGATGGTACCAGAGCTAAGAATGCTCATTAACGCATTGCTCAAAGCGATCCCAAGAATGGGTTATATTGCGTTATTAATGTTTGTTATTTTTTACATTTATGGTGCAGTTGGCAGCATGTTTTTTGCTGGCATTAATGAATTTTTATGGGGCGATGTCTCTATTGCCATGCTGACGTTATTTCGAATATCCACGTTTGAGTCGTGGACATCAATCATGTACGAAACCATGGAAGTTCATCCACTAAGTTGGTTGTATTATCTCAGCTTTATCTTTTTAACCACCTTTGTTTTTCTCAACATGATGGTGGGCGCCGTGCTTGATGTGATGGGTGAAGAAACCAAAATCATGCGGGCAGAGCAAGGCGAAGATGAGGATGTTATTGATGACACTAATCTAGCTGCCTCAGCCGCAGAGATTCAGCTACTCCATGACAAGATAGATAAACTGACTCAGTTAGTATCGGATCAAAAACGATAAGTTGATTGGTCATTAAAAAAAAGGCTTCCATGTGGAAGCCTTTTTAATATCCACACTTTACTTCTACACGCCCTATCTATCTTTCGAATATCACTTCTGTAAACAATCGACTTGAATATTGTCGACTTGAAATAGCCGACTTGAAAATTCCCGACTTGAAATTATTGAGACCTTTTGAGCATTATGCTTATTAATAAAGTAGTTTAAGATAAACTCATTCACTGACCGTTATTAATACTATTTTCATGGAGATGATAGCCACTTTATATGCCGAATGACACGACTGAGATCTCGATGGAATCGACTACTAAATCAAGTGCTTATTTAAAAGGCATGTTGGCGGTGATGCCGCTGACTATTGCTGTAATACCTTGGGGGGTTTTAGCGGGTTCTTTAGCGTTAGAAGTGGGGCTTACTGCACTACAAAGCCAAGCTATGTCGGCCATTATTTTCGCTGGGAGTGCACAGTTAGTGGCTTTAGGGATGATTAAAGCTGGCATTGGTATTGGCAGTATTTTGATTACGACCTTACTGATAACATCACGTCATTTACTGTACGCAATGACAATGAGAAGCCAAATTAGCCCTATGTCTCTGAAGTGGCGCTTGAGTTTAGGCTTCTTATTAACTGATGAGTTATTTGCCATAGCGCAGCAAAGTGGTTCAGAGGCTAGCAGCCGTCATAAGCTTGATCCTTGGTATGCATTGGGTGGCGGCTTAACCTTCTATTTGGGCTGGAACCTAGCGACCTTCCTCGGCATCGTTGCAGGTCAATCAATTGATAATCTTGAAGAGTTGGGGTTAGATTTTGCCATCGCTGCGACCTTTATTGCTTTAGTGGTGCCTACTGTTAAAAAGCCATCCATTCTTGTGTGTGTATTAGTGTCGCTAGTACTTGCCGTTATATGCGCTGTTTTTGAGATTCAGGTGGGGCTGTTAATTGCTTCGATATCCGGCATGTGCGCCGGAATGGCATATGCAAAATTAACCAATGAAGGCGAGAAAAAAGCAGCGGTGTTAACTGAGCATGTCAGTGAGTTTGAAACACAAGATCATTCACAAAGTCATGAAAAAGAACACACAAAAAATGAGGAGAAGCGCTAATGATGTGGTTAACTATTTTTTCGATGGCAGCAGTTGTCTTTATTAGCCGCTACTTGTTACTTGAGCCAAAGCTGCCACTGCGACTCAGTGAAAAAACACTGACCTTTTTAAGCTACTCAGCTCCCGCGGTACTCACGGCCATTTTAGCGCCGATAGTCTTTAGTCCTGAAGGACACTTGGATATCAGCATTGATAATAGCTATCTAATTTGCGCCGTGGTGGCGACATTATTGGCTTACTTTACTAAAAATACCTTGCTGACAACGGTGTTGAGTATTGGTCTATTTTTTATTATTTACTAAAAAATAGACCAACTGAATAAATCAATTGGACAGCCCGCTAATCTACTTTATCTCGTTAACTTATTACGCTTACTCACCTAACGTTTTAAGTGCTATTCAGTTAACGCAGCCAAAGCGTAAACTAAAGCGGCGTTCCAATTAATGGTCACTTCATTACTGGCATAGCTACAACCATGGTCAATGTATGATAATGCTGGTTTTGTAGAAGCATAAATGCCGCCTTGAGGCGTACAATGTTCAGCATCTTGTTGTCCTGGTTGTGGGCCTCCTACAAGAAATCCTGGTATCGGCTCCGTAATGCCATCAGCCATCGAAACACGATGATGAATGTGCATTGGTGTATGTTGTCCAACCCCAGTGACGTAAGACATGCCTAAAGGATTGCGGCCAAAGATATAATCTACGATAGCATTAGCTTGATGCACATATTCAGGGTTAGCTTGAAGCTGATTGACTCGCAGCAACATAATGGCTTTATTGAGCATGTTTGAATTACTGCCCCAGACAAAATCTTGCGGTGTAATGGCGACGCCATAGGCTGAATTATGTCCTTGGGTAAGCCATTTATTGGTGACGGTTGTGAGCTTAAGCAGTGCATGGTCTCTAATGTCAGCAGGGGTATTTAGATTACTTGCAAAGGTAAATAAGGCCAATGTTTCAACCTTGTCCCATTCAGGAATACGCAGATTTTCCGGAAAGGCAATATCAGCAAGATATTGCTTGTCACCTGTGGCGGCAAACAGCTCTGATTTTGCCCATAACCATTCATCTTTTAAATCATCGCCAGCAGTCGCATAAGCTCCTGTGGCAATATCGGCAGGTTGTTCATAATGTATTGCTGGATTGATAAGCGCCCATTGCCAAGCTTGCTTAGCAGATGTCAGTAACTTCTGGCTGTAACCTGGGAGTTGCTGCTCATACTTTGCCAGAACAGTACTGGCTTTTGCCATCGTAGCGGCATAACCCAAGCTGGCCGCGGTAGACTTTGCTACCACATAACGAGGCTGATCCATATGATGAGGCATCTGAGTTTCGCCCGTAAAGCGCTTGGTTGTCAGCTTATGGTAAAGCCCGCCATCATTTGGATCTTGCATGGTGAGCATCCAGTCAATATTCCACAATATTTCATCGACGAAATCGGGCAAGTTATTGCTCGATTCTGGAATATTTAGTTTAAGCGATTCAAGTGCGTTTTCATGTTCTGTTAGCGCGCTGAGTAAGGTATATACGCTGATATTAGAGTTAACGATGTACTTATTGTAATCGCCTGCATCGTACCAACCTTTTGGGGATGAAATGACTGTGCCTGCAGGTCTTGCTTCTGTTGCTGCTGATTCATGTACATAAACGATAGTGTCAGGGTGGGCAGCAGGCCTTGCGTATTTACCGGCATATTTTTTTTGAATGACTGCGCCGCTTCGATTGAAATAATAGGCTCTTATGACATCGATTAACGGTTGTTGATAACGTGAGTTATCGATTGTAAACGGCAATGACTGTTCGAGTTCTTTTACTTGGATATGGTAACGACCAAGGTTAGTGAAATCATCAAACTTGGCAAGCTTTACTGTCTCACCTGATGATGGCCATAACGCAGACTGACTCAATTGACCTTGATATACCGATTTACCAGAGGCGATATCGATAATAGAAAATGACTGGCTGTCAGTGTTATTGATGACTGCCGTTTTCGTTGATTCTGGCGTAAAGCCTAATTGGTTCAAACGAATTTGATTAGGGGCTGCAGATGCTTGCTGAAGCAAGTTTAATGATAACAAAGCCGTTGTTATTAGCCATGTTGGTTTGGTTATACTTGCTAGATTAAGCATTATTCCATCCTTGTTGATTAAATCTACAACGCTATTATTAGCAGCTATAAAGTAGAATTACTGCTAAACCGTTACCGCTATTACTTTTTGTTACATCGATGGTTGTCGCTAACAAAAGTTATTCTTGAATTTTTTATAAGGTGATTTTTTACCAGTGCTTAACGCTTAACGCTTAACGCTTAACGCTTAACGCTTAACAGGCTAGGACAAATAGTAATCAAAAGCAATGTGAGGAAGTTACCATTATATGCCAACGGCTTTTATGCTTATTTGAGTGAGTAATATGTTGGGTTGCATTTTGATAAGTCGATTGGCTGAGTAATCAGATAGTGGATGTAGAAATCACATTAAAGCTTGTTATTGTTAGCTGACATTTTGATCGCCAATGCATTAGAATAACCCTCAAATAAATATTAAGCAGAGCAATGGCATGCACGTACATATTCTTGGAATTTGTGGCACTTTTATGGGCGGCTTAGCGCTATTAGCCCGCGCAATGGGACACAAGGTTACTGGTAGTGATGCCAATGTGTATCCGCCTATGAGTACTCAACTAGAAGAGCAGGGTATTGAGCTTATTCAAGGCTTCGATCCCGTGCAGCTTGGTAAAGAAGGCGACAATCAGCCTGACTTAGTGGTTATTGGTAATGCCATGAGCCGTGGTAATCCTTGTGTTGAAGCAGTATTAAATCGTGGTATTAAATATACTTCTGGGCCGCAATTTTTATCTGAATACATTTTAGCAGAGCGATGGGTACTGGCCGTATCAGGGACTCATGGTAAAACCTCTACATCAAGCATGTTAGCGTGGGTATTAGAGTATTGTGGCTACGAGCCGGGCTTTTTAATCGGTGGTGTTCCGCAAAATTTTGGTGTGTCAGCGCGTTTAGGTAATTCACCTTTCTTTGTGGTTGAAGCAGATGAATATGACAGTGCCTTTTTTGATAAGCGTTCTAAATTTGTCCATTACCGCCCGCGCACTTTAGTGATTAATAATCTTGAATTTGATCATGCTGATATATTTGCCGATCTTGCTGCTATTCAACGTCAATTTAATCATGTTATTCGCACGGTACCTGGTGAAGGTAAAGTCATTTGGCCTGCTGAAGTTGATGCGGTAAAAGAAGTGATTGAGCTTGGATGTTGGAGCGAGCAAGAACACTTTTATGCCACTGAAAAAACAGCATTACAAAACAACAGCGGCTGGTTTGGTAAAACGATAGCTGCTGATGGTCACGAGTTTGAAGTGATGTTTAATGGCGAGTCTCAAGGCATATTAAACTGGAGCTTAATCGGTCAGCATAATATTGAAAATGCGATAATGGCGATAGCGGCAGCAAGGCATGTTGGCGTTGCCCCCAATCATGCTATTGAAGCCTTAAGTCAATTTTCTCCACCCAAACGCCGCTTAGAGTTACTCGATACCGTAAACGGTATTGCTGTGTACGATGATTTTGCCCATCACCCAACAGCGATTGAAACCACCTTACAAGGCTTAAGGGCAAAAGTGGGCGAAGGTGAGTTAGCGACAGGCAAGTTAATTGTAGTGCTAGAGCCTCGTTCAAATACCATGAAAAGTGGCGTACATAAAGACACGTTAGCGGCTTCAATGGCATTGGCTGACAGTGCCTTTTTGTTTCAAGCAGGTAATGTAGGCTGGGACTTACAAGCCAATATGGCTAATGCCAGCATTCCTGTTGCTGTATTTACCGATATTGAAGACATTATTGCCAAGGTAACCGCACAGGCAAAAAATGGCGACACTGTGGTGATTATGAGTAATGGCGGCTTTAACGGTATTCATCAAAAATTGATTACCGCCTTGAAGTAGTGACTTTATTAGATAAATCTTTGCTAAAATACGCGATGACATCAATATGATTGTCATCAATAAAGTGAGTTAAGCCGTATAACCTGCAAAGGTTAATTAAAAGAGACAATATGAGTAATTCGATTCACCCATACGCCAAAAAAGAAAAAGCGATCAGTCTTGCATGGACTGGTGCTTCTGGCGCGCCATACGGTTTAAAGTTATTGCAGTGTTTGCTGCAAGCTGATTATCAAGTTTTCTTAATGATATCGAGCGCAGCAAGAGTGGTGCTTGCCACTGAAGAAGGCCTGCAACTGAGTGCGAATCCTGAAAAAGCCTGCCAGCAGTTATTAGGCCATTTTAATATGGACGAAAATGCGATTGGTGAGTTGGTGGTATTAGGTAAAGATGAATGGTTCTCACCGCCAGCATCAGGTAGCGCCGCACCGAAACAAATGGTGGTTTGCCCTTGTTCAACAGGGACATTAGCCGCTATTGCTACTGGTATGAGTAATAATTTGCTCGAAAGAGCCGCCGATGTGGTAATAAAAGAGCGCGGACAATTAATCCTTGTTCCGAGAGAAACTCCTTTTAGTGCCATACACTTAGAGCATATGTTAAGCCTTACTCGCAATGGTGCGACCATCATGCCAGCTGCGCCAGGCTTTTATCATCATCCCCAATCGATAGAAGATCTGGTAAACTTCATGGTTTCCCGAATTCTAGATCATTTGGGCATTGCGCATGGATTAACAAATCGTTGGGGTTATTCCAACGACAAGTCCGAAAAAATCGATAACTGAGAGTAATATGAAACACACAACCGAAGTGATGATTTCTGCAGAAGAAATCAACGAAAAACTGGATATATTAGCTGAAAGGATTAATGCCCATTACGCAGACAGCGAACGTTTGTTAATGGTCGGCTTATTGAAAGGGTCTGTGGTTTTTATGGCTGACTTATGTCGCCGTATTAAGGGCCATGTTGAAATCGACTTTATGTCTGTTTCAAGTTATGGCAATGCAATGACAAGTACACGTGATGTGAAGATCCTTAAGGATGTCACTTCTGAGATCGCTGGGCGTGATGTATTGATCGTTGAAGATTTAATTGATTCAGGTAATACCCTGAACAAAGTACGTGAAATGCTTTTATTGCGTGAACCTAAAAGCCTGGCTCTGTGTACATTATTGGATAAGCCAGAGCGTCGTGAAGTTAACGTACCTGTCGACTTTATTGGCTTTACTATACCTGATGAGTTCATCGTAGGTTACGGTATTGACTACGCTGAGCAATATCGAAACTTACCTTACATCGCTAGAGTTGTACCGTTAGACTAATATAACTTTTGATGTGTAAACTCCCGCTTTAGGCGGGAGTTTTGTTTTAGGCGTCATAAATTTTCTGCACCTTTTTCATTTACATAACGTCATTAAGATTATCTAATTAAGCATGTGTCATTCGCAATTCATGGACCAGAGGTATAACAATGAGTAAACCCGCCAATGCTTTGGTGATAGAAAACCTGCAAAAAACCTATAAAGGTGGCGTTCAAGCTGTAAAAGGTATTAGTTTAACCGTTGAACAAGGTGATTTCTTTGCGCTATTGGGTCCAAACGGTGCAGGTAAATCGACAACTATCGGTGTCATTAGCTCTTTAGTACAAAAGACCTCTGGCAGCGTTAAAGTGTTCGATCATGATATCGACAAAAAATTAGAACAAGCCAAGCTGTGTATTGGTTTGGTTCCGCAAGAATTTAACTTTAACCAGTTTGAAACCGTACTCCAAATTGTAGTCACTCAAGCAGGTTATTATGGTGTTCCACGCCATGTAGCACTTGTACGTGCTGAAAAGTATTTAACCCAGCTAGATTTATGGGAAAAGCGCGATAGCCAAGCACGGGCTTTGTCAGGTGGTATGAAGCGCCGTTTAATGATTGCACGCGCGTTAATGCATGAACCACAATTGCTTATTCTTGATGAACCAACAGCGGGGGTGGATATTGAACTTCGCCGCTCGATGTGGGAGTTCTTAAAGCAAATTAACAGCCAAGGCGTGACGATTATTCTCACGACGCACTACCTTGAAGAAGCGGAAATGCTTTGCCGTAATATCGGTATTATTGATAAAGGGTTGCTGGTGGAATGCACTAGCATGAAAAGTTTACTCAGTAAGCTGAATATGGAAACTTTTATCCTCGATTTATCTCAAGACATTAACACCGCGCCAGAGCTAAATAACATGAATTGTCGCTTAGTGGATGGCCATACTCTGGAAGTTGATGTGGCGAAAGAGAATAATCTGAATGATTTATTCAACCAGTTAAGTAATGCAGATATTGAAGTGCTATCAATGCGAAATAAAGCCAACCGTCTTGAAGAACTGTTTGTCGAATTAGTTAAAAAAGCACAGGGTCCAAAATAATGAATAAGCTGTATTGGATAGCCTTTAAAAGTATTATCGTCAAAGAAACGAATCGCTTCACCCGTATTTGGGTGCAAACATTAGTGCCGCCAGCCATTACCATGACCTTATATTTTTTAATTTTTGGTAACTTGATTGGCAATCGCATTGGTGAGATGGGCGGCGTATCTTATATGGAGTTTATCGCTCCAGGTCTGATTATGATGTCAGTGATAACTAACTCATATTCTAATGTGGCTTCATCTTTCTTTAGTGCCAAAATGCATGGCAGTATTGAAGAGTTAATGGTCGCACCCGTACCGCATTATGTGATGATTGCTGGTTTTGTTGGTGGTGGTGTCGCGCGGGGATTAAGTGTCGGTTTCATTGTGACCATGGTCGCCATGTTCTTTGTCGATTTAAGTCTTCATCATGTGGGCTTAGTGATTATGACGGTATTTTTAACCTCGGTGCTGTTTGCATTAGGTGGGTTAATTAATGCGGTATTTGCTAAAAGCTTTGATGATATTAGTATTATTCCGACCTTCATATTAACGCCGTTGACCTATCTTGGTGGGGTGTTCTACTCGTTGTCATTGTTACCTGAATTTTGGCAAGGCGTATCAGGACTAAACCCTGTGGTGTATATGATTAATGTATTCCGCTATGGCTTTTTAGGGTTTGCAGATATCAGCGTACCGTTATCAATAGCCATTATGGTGGGCTTTTGTGCCTCGCTTTGGTTTGTGGCCTACTACCTCATCTCGCGCGGCATTGGTTTACGCAGTTAAGCCATAAAGACGTGAGTGTTAAGTTAGGTAAATTCGAAAGGACTCTTTATAGAGTCCTTTTTTATTGAGTCCATTTTATAGATGTATTTCGTCATTAAAGTAAATTAAATCGTTGAAAGTGTGATTTGTCTATTGGGGTTAAGGTGAGCAGTAAGCATGATTTACTTATGGCTAACGAGGCTATTTTTACATGGTTAAAGCGTCTTCTTTCTCAAGAAATAAACTCTTCATAGCGTTGTGCAAATTTAGATATTTCAATCAATAATGATAGTCTACCTACCTTGGTGATTAGCTGCTAGAAAAAGGATTATTGAATATGGATATTTGGAAAAGATTGTTGGTTGTTTTTACCATTACACTCTCATGTGTAGGCTGCGATCAAGGTACTAAATTATTAGCAACAGAGCACCTGCCTAAATTTCAAATGACAAGTTACCTCAATGATATTCTTAGGGTGGGTTACACCGAAAATATAGGTGCATTTTTAGGTTTAGGTAATAATCTCTCTGAGCAAGCGAGATTCTGGCTACTGGTAGTATTAGTCGGCTCTTTCTTGTTGGCATTACTGATATATCTAGTATCAAATTCAAAACAGCACCTTTCTTCCATAGTGGCATTATCTTTGGTGTTTTCTGGTGGCGTCAGTAATTTTTATGATCGACTGGTAAACAATGGGGCTGTGATTGATTTTCTAAATATAGGTTTTGGTTCGATGAGAACCGGGGTATTTAATGTCGCGGACATGTTCATTATGCTCGGCGCTTTTCTACTCGTTTTTACGTCAAATAAAAGTGCAAATGGCGTTACGGTAAAAAGCACAGCTAACGAGTCTTTATAATAACAATACAGTTTTATTGTAAACTCTTTACCATTTGAATCGGTTTAAGTGAGTTGTGGAGAATAAATGCTGATTTTAAGCGACCATGACGAGAATACTAAGCATTTAAACAGCGATTAATGTAGTTATCTGGTATTTTAACCTATGTCTTTTAGCCGCAAGTGTGGCCTTGATTTTTTGGAATTCTCTGAGATGAATAGCATCGATCTATTTGTAAAAAATTGGGGCAGTAAAAATGCCATGGTGCCCATTAAGAGTTTATATATTGAAGAGCTAGAAGAAAAACTAGCTGTCGTGTTACCTGATTCATATAAGTATTTAATCTCTAAATATGGCTTGGTGCACACGCCTAATGTGTTGACTAAAATTTGTGATTTAGGTGTTGATATCTCTGAGGTGCAGGACTTTCTAAGCCTTGATGATGTTAGTTTGCTATCAAATTTATACGAAATGAGCGGTATGCCTAAAGGGCACATTTTGTTTGCCTCTGATTGCAAAGGCAACATGTTTTGCTTTAAGAAAACAGATTGTGAAACATCTCAAAAAGATGCGCCAGTTTGGTTTTATAACCAAGGACAAGGAACGGTTGAAAAGGTTTCTGCTTCTTTTTCCGCATGGCTGGATCAATTCAATGATCTATAGATTTAACCAGCGATTGATTTACGAGCTTTAGCTTTTATGTGGAATCAGCTGAGCTGAAAATAAATCTGATTAAGTATTTAAACCGACTTACATTACTAAGTCGGTTTTTTATATGTTATTAATCCTGTTTACGTAACCAATTGACTTGGTAAATAACAAAGGCTAGAAATAACACAAAAATTGTTAGGAAGGTTTTTTGTAATAAGGGGTCTTCTAATGATGTCACTATTGGGTCACCCATCGGGAAACGCGTCAAAATTTCAGTGGCTGTTGGGATCAAATGAAACAGCATCGTTCCTGAAAAACAAAGATTCACGGCATACTTATTCCAAGACTTCAGCAGCTCAGTTTTCTCAATCACTATACCAACCACAGTGGCTAATATGGTTAGTATTGCCAATGCATGGGCAGGATTAAAGCCACCGTGCTTAAAAATAGTTAACGCCGACAAAGCAGTAAATAGCGTTGCGATAAGATAAAACTTACCTTCCAATGACCTAAAGGTGATTTGTTTATGTTGCCAAAGCATTTTCAAACCGAAAAATACGGCAAGACTACCAATGATGGTATGGGCGATTCCAATAGGACTGAGTGGCATGTGAGTTCCCTTACTAAATAGTTTTATGCTTGATTGACGATCAGCTTACCTTTAATTTTAGTTGTGAGCAATTTAATTGTGCACAATATTTATTGAAAAAGGAGGTCACATCAAATAAAGTGGCTGTTAGGTTAGGCGTTATTGCAGTGTTTATATGGTGTTATAGTTTGCGGGTAAGTCATTGTTAAGGCACTTTACTAGAAGTTACTTTCTTCAGTCCAATCTTTTAGCTTCTCTAAAATCTCTAGCGCGGTACGGCCAAATTCGGTTATTTCATAGGTGACTGCAATAGGTCGAGTGCAGATGACTTCTCTCGTCACTAAGCCTTGGGTTTCCAGCTCTTTAAGGCGTTGATCTACCATTTTCTTGCTGGCGCCGCCCAGCATGCGTGACAATTCATTGAAGCGTACAGGACCATCTTTTAAATGCCACAGTATCGATGCTTTCCACTTTCCGCCTAAAATTCGCATCCCTCTTTCGATCAAGCAAGGCTGTTCACAATTTTTTATATTTATTATTTCATCTTTAATCATTGTATTTAATATCTTTTATTTTAATTTTGCAAAAAAACAGAGTGGTTACTAAAAGTATACTAGTTGCTTTAATTACCTACTCTAGCAAAATATGACCCTAAGAACCAAAGATAAATTGCAATGTATTGCGCTAGGTTAATGCATCTCAAAAGGAAGAAACTTGATGTCTATGCTCATCTCTTACGATCCGATCGATCAACAAGCCATTGGTGAAGTGCCAATTACAACCAATGCACAAATGCCAACCCTTGTGGCCGCGGCAAAGAAAGCGCAGCACGCATGGGCAAAAGTATCATTACTAGATCGACAACAAATTGTGGTTAAGGCTTATGAAAAATTAGCCAAAGTACAGGAATCGCTGACGTTATTGATCAGTAAAGAGATGGGAAAGGATTACCGTCGAGCCAGTTATGAAGTTGCAGGTACAGCACAAAATGCAGGTTATTTCTGCCAAGAAATTGCTGCGGCATTGAAGCCCGAATCTATGGGGCATGGCGCAGAATTACAATACCGACCTTTGGGGGTTGTGGCTGTTATTGCGCCTTGGAATTATCCATTAGCAATGGCTAACAATTTGCTACTTCCTGCACTTATGGCGGGGAATAGCGTGATATTAAAGCCATCAGAATTAACGCCTTTAGTTGCCGACTTGTTCGTTAGTACATTAAACGAAGTATTACCTGAAGGTGTGTTGCAAATAGCACATGGTGATTCTGCTACGGGTAAAGCATTAGTGGAAGCCGATATCAATATGGTGGCTTTCACTGGGTCGCTTGCTGCAGGTAAACATATTATGGCATCAGCAGCATCATCGTTAAAACGGTTGGTGATGGAGCTGGGTGGCAATGATCCTATGATTGTTATGGCGACAGCTGACATTGATAAAGCGGTGCAGTTTGCTGTGGCAAGTTCATTTGAGAATGCGGGGCAGATGTGTACATCAACTGAACGTGTTTATGTGGATGCACGTGTTGCTGAAGAATTTGAGCAAAAAGTGGTAGCGCTGGCTAGCCGTTACCAAGTGGGGCAATGGGATCAAACTAACGTGAATATTGGACCTATTGTCAGTCATAAGCAGCACCAACGAGTGTTGTCGCAACTTAAAGATGCTGAGCAAAAAGGGGCGAAATTCCTATTAGGAAATGCTGATTACGAAGTGCCTTACATACAACCAACGGTCGTGACTGATATCAGGCCTGAAATGCAGTTAGAACATGATGAAACCTTTGGGCCTGTAGTGGCAATTAGTCGTTTTACTCATATATCTGAAGCGATTGAGCGTGCGAATGCCAGTCCCTTTGGATTAGGCGCAGCGGTATTTGGCGGTGCGGGAGCTGCAGATGTTGCAGAGCAAATCGAGGCTGGCATGGTCGGAGTTAATCAAGGTGCTGGAGGCCCTGGGCCCTGGGTCGGGGCGAAGCAAAGTGGATTTGGTTTTCATGGCACCGCTGCTGGGCACAGACAATTTGCTCAAGTGAGAGTTATCAGTAAGTAACTCGCTAGGGCAATACGCCAACTCCCAACCATATCCGTATGTATTACAGAATAATTAACGACAGTTGAGTTGAATATGACACAGAAAAATAAGCCAGAATCCTTTTTTGTAGCGGCGTTGGAGCAAGGCGCTGAGCATCCAGCATTACCCGCTTGGGGCAATAACAATTCTAACCCCGCTAAGTTAAGCAGTGACTTTGACATTAGCCAAGTAGAGCGCCGAGAGTTGGCTGATGTACCGGGTGCTTTTCAATTGTTCAATGTATTGTCAAAAGACGAGTGCCAAAGATTTATAGAGATCAGTGAGCAGCTTGAGTTTTTGCCCGATGCGGCAGTTTCTTTACCTAGAAGTGTTCGCCATAACGATAGTTTAACGTGGATTGTTGATCCTGAAACTGATGGCACCATTTGGCAGCGAATAGCTCATTTGATGGATGACAGACAAGGTATTTTCAACGGAGATAAAGCCTTAGGGATTAATGCTCGTTTTCGTTTTTATCGATATGGCCAAGATGACTACTTCAAACCTCACTCTGATGGTTCTTGGCCTGGTAGCCGAATTATAGACAATAAGCTTGTCGCCAATGCTTACCCTGATCGCTTTAGCCAAATGACGTTTTTAATGCTACTTCGCGAAGATTTTGAAGGCGGTGAAACACGCTTTCTAGTTAATGCGGATGATGCGACCAAACCAGCTAAAGCCGGTGATGCGGTAGCACATGTAGATGTTAGGACACCTGCTGGCAGCGTATTATGTTTTCCACATGGAATGCATCCATTACATTGTATTCATAGCTCTGTTGCAATAACACAAGGTGTAAAGTACATCATTCGTACAGATGTATTGTTTGAGTTGTAATTGTTGGACGTGTGATAGCTAAAAGCGTGATTGCTACATAACGTAAAAGTCATCATCTCTCATTTCTAATTTCTACTATTGTTATTCCGTTGCACTCAGTTTGAGGCAACGGATGTTAATTATCTCATTGTGAATTTACCCATAAAACGTTCTAATAAATAGACTAAAAGCACCGTTATATTGCAATTTTTATTCGATTAATTGATTGGTAATCTAGATTCATTAACCCGTTATTGAGTACAAGATTATGAAAGTAATAAGTCGTTTTACCGCTCGACCTGCAATGGATGGCGATGGTGTTAACATTAAGCGCGTTGCAGACTTTATGAATACTCGCTTCGATCCTTATTTAATGATCGATGAGATCAAATCAGCTGATAAACAAGATTTTATTGGCGGTTTTCCGCCGCATCCTCATCGTGGCATTGAAACCTTTACCTATATCCGTAAAGGTGGATTTGAGCACCGAGATCAACTTGGCAATGTTAAAGCTATTCGTGCGGGCGATGTTCAATGGATGAGCACAGGTAGTGGGGTGATTCATTCTGAAATGCCATTAGCAGATGCTGAAGACGGCCTACATGGTTTTCAAATTTGGCTCAATATGCCTGCCAAAGACAAGATGCGTCCAGCGATTTATCAAGATACCTCCGAAAAGCCTAATCCGATAGGGGTTAATCAACATGGTGCGACCTTAAAAGCATTGGCAGGGAAGTGGCAATTTGCTGAGACTGCAAAAAATAATGAGCCATTAATATCGACTATCCAGGGGTTGTCCGGTAATGGTGCTATTGCTGATTTAATGCTGGATGCAAATGGTTATGCGAGTATTGATTTAGCACGCCATGAAGTGGTGCATATATACATTTACCAAGGTGTACTTGAGTATAAAAATGCTGATGGGGAATTGTTAAATGCTAAAGCGGGTGAATTACTGGTGTTATCTGCTGAACTAAGCCATTTTACTAATCCTAACGATGATGAGACTGGGTTATTACTGTTGGCAGGTTCGCCCATTAATGAAAAAATAGTCCATATGGGACCATTTGTCATGAATACTCAAGCTGAAATAGATCAAGCAGTAGATGATTACCAACAAGGGCGCTTTGGTAAGATCATTTAGCAAAGATATATCTGCCATGTTCGGATAAAATTGCTACAATATGCAATTAGGCCAAGGTATAAATATCTTGGCTGTTTTGTTTGTACTCGTTTTGTTTCAGTACCCGTTTTATATCAGAGGATATTCACCTTGAGTCAGTCTACTCAACAAGTCGCTAATACGGCTTTCGCATCACTAAATCTTAAACCTGATTTGCTTGATAATCTCAAAACCATGGGATTCGAGTCTATGACTCAAATTCAAGCTGAGAGCTTACCAGCCATTCTTGCAGGTGATGACGTGATTGGCCAAGGAAAAACCGGCTCAGGTAAAACTGCAGCATTTGGTTTGGGCTTACTTAACAAGTTAGATGTGAAACGTTTTCGCATTCAAACAATGGTGTTGTGCCCAACACGTGAATTAGCCGATCAAGTGGCAAAAGAGATCCGTACTCTAGCCCGCGGCATTCATAACGTGAAAGTACTGACATTGTGTGGTGGTGTGCCAATGGGACCTCAAATAGGCTCGTTGGAACATGGTGCGCACATTATTGTTGGTACACCTGGACGTCTTGTTGATCATCTCGATCGCAATCGTTTAGATTTAAGCGAAGTTAATATGCTTATTTTGGATGAAGCCGATCGCATGTTAGAAATGGGCTTTCAACAACAAATAGATCAAATTATTGAAAATACGCCGCGTGAGCGTCAAACCTTGCTCTTTAGCGCGACGTTTCCAGATCAAATAAAGCATATCGCTGAACAAATCATGTATAAGCCGTTCATGGTTAAAGTCGAATCTACGCACGACAACCTCACCATCGACCAGCATTTTTACCTGACTGAAGATAACAATGCCCGCATGGAAGCATTACAGTTATTGTTACTGGATAAGCAACCTGAAAGTGCGGTTGTTTTTTGTAACACTCGACGTGAAACTCAAAAAGTTGCAGATACTTTAGCGGAACAAGGCTTTAGCGTATTAGCCTTGCATGGCGACTTAGAGCAGCGCGAGCGCGATCAAATGTTACTGCGTTTTGCTAACAAAAGTGCCCGCGTGTTAGTGGCAACCGATGTCGCGTCGCGTGGTTTAGATATTGAAGATTTAGAAGCGGTGTTTAACTACCACATCGCTTACGATGCTGAAGTCCATATTCACCGTATTGGCCGCACAGGCCGTGCGGGTAGTACTGGCGCTGCTTATACTTTCTATAGTCATGAAGATGGTCATCGTATGGTTGAAATCGGCGAAATTATTGGCCGTGAAATTGACGGTGAAACATTACCATCAATGAGTGCGTTAACTAAAACGCCACTTGAAGCTGAGATGATTACCATTCAAATCGATGCCGGTAAGAAGCATAAGGTTCGTCCTGGTGACATCGTTGGTGGGTTAACTGGCGAAAATGGTATTGATGGCGCTGATATAGGCAAAATCAAAGTGACCGATATCCGCTCATTTGTGGCCGTTAAACGCACAGCGTCAGCAAAGGCACTTAACAAGATCACTAAAGGCCGCTTAAAAGGTAAAACTTACCGCGCTTGGTTCTTATAGATCTGAAATTGATTCGATAACGTCAGGGTTACTGATGATATTTAAAGCGAGTTTAGTTGATACTAAGCTCGCTTTTTTGTTTATGAGACTACACGAAAGAAAGAGTTAATTGAGGTACGATTGTTTGGAGATTTCTTATCAAAATCGACATCGTCAGTGATGTTTGCGCTGTGAAGGATATTGCCCGAATAAATGATAATGCGATTGGGTTTAGCATCAACACTGAACACTTTTTCAAATAACTCATCTGAGTCATTCATATAGCCTTTTCTGTTATCGGCAGTCTTTTTCACATCCTCAACCATTTTTAAAATTACTTCTTTATCATCAATAGATAAATCCAGCTTCTCAGTCCCCTTGTAACGATAGAAACTGGTACCACCCAAGTCACTGCCGTTGAGGTAATGTACTGCCGCCATATCTTGACTGGCTAACGAATCAAAGTGAGGCATAGTTTGTTTGGCATTAAGCTGTAGCGGACTTAGGGTGACTTTTGAGAGCCAGCATTTTGCTATGGTATGTCGCTTGAATTTATTGCCACTCTCTTGCTGTGATAGTAAATCTATCAAGGATGACAAGCTGTTGTAATAAGGCTTGGGCATTTCATCTCGCATTCCCGGGAAAAGGGTCCCATCTGCACCAGCTTGGTTAAAATAAGCCTTGGTATTACTGTACTCAATTAAAGAGTCAAAATCAGCGATAAAGTCATCAATGACCCAGATAAAATGATCTGAATTAGGAATTTGAGTGACTTGAATATGTAAATTGCTATTGATGGCTGTCGTCATGGGGATACAGTATTCCTATACTTCAGTTTTACACTGGTAGCATGATTCTTCAGTGTCAGTTTGGGGTTAGTCATGGGCTTGGAGCCGGTTGCTCTTTTTGATCCGCAGCTTTGTTATTTTCTGTTGTGAGCTAATGTACGAAATCACTGTCTTTTTAGATCGATAAATTGTCATACCGCAGTTTATACATCAATGAAATGGAGCTTATTGGTTTTAAAGGTTTTTTTATATTGTGCTTTAGTCGGATATTGTGAAGGCTTTAGGCTTTAGGCATTAGTTTATTAAAGAAAGCCCAAAAAAAAGGTATGAAAACGATTGTCTTCATACCTTTATTAACTCATTGCTGACTAATTTTAGCTACGCGCTTTCGGTCTTGCATTCGCATATGGGTCAACACTTGCAGAGCTTGAGCTATTTGCAGTGGTGTTATTGTTACGGCGACGCTGTGGCTTTTGAGCCGCGCCACTTGAATCAGCATTAGAATCCGAACGTGAGTTTTGACGTGAGCGGTTTCTTGACTCAGGTCTAGCTGAACGCTCATTACTCGCTTCACTTGCATGCTTGCGACGATTAGGGTTCGGCTTTTTATGATTAGGGCTGTGTCCGCCACCGTGTTTCATATTCGGCTCAGGTAAAGTGTGAGCCGGTTCATAACCTTCAATGCCTTTACGCTCAATTACGCGCTTAATCAGTCTTTCAATATCATGCAGTAACTTGATTTCTTCACTACTAACAAGTGATACAGCTTGGCCTGAAGCACCAGCGCGGCCTGTACGGCCAATACGATGTACATAATCTTCAGGTACATTCGGTAAGTCAAAGTTGACAACAAATGGCAGTTGGTCAATATCAATACCACGTGCAGCGATGTCAGTTGCGACCATGACTTGAGCTGAACCTGCTTTGAAATCTGCAAGCGCTTTAGTACGCGCACTTTGGCTTTTATTACCGTGAATTGCGACAGCTTTAATGCCATCGGCTTCAAGGTTTTTCGCTAAACGGTTTGCACCATGTTTAGTACGCGAAAATACCAGCACTTGGTGCCAATCGTTGGTTTTGATTAGCTTCGATAAGATACTTGTTTTACGACTTTGCTCTACGGCATAAACGGCTTGATCAACTGTGTTAGCCGTAGCGTTACGTGGTGTAACTGAAATCTCGACAGGGTTATTCACTAAGCCTTTAGCTAGCTCGCGAATTTCATCTGAGAATGTTGCAGAGAACATCAGGTTCTGACGTTGCTTTGGCAGCATCGCTAGAATTTTCTTAATATCGCGGATAAAACCCATATCAAGCATTCTGTCAGCTTCGTCCAAAATAAGCACTTCAAGTTGGCTAAAGCTCAATACTTTCTGTTGGCATAAATCTAATAAGCGGCCTGGTGTTGCCACCAATACATCAACGCCATTTCTCAGGGTTGAGATTTGTGGGTTAATTGAAACACCACCAAATACAACAGCAGACTTAAGCGGCAAATTTGCGCCATAAGTCGCGACACTCTCAGCAACCTGTGCTGCTAATTCACGCGTAGGCGTTAACACTAGGGCTCTTACTTGTCCGCGTTTAGCTCGCTGACCTTTTGAAAGCAATTCTAGTAGTGGCAGGGTGAAACCTGCTGTCTTCCCGGTACCTGTTTGTGCTGCAGCCATAACATCTTTACCTTCAAGTACAGCGGGGATCGCTTGTGCTTGAATGGCGGAAGGCGTGTCATAGCCTTGTTTTTCAACAGCTTTTAAAATTGCTGCACTTAAGCCGAGAGAGGCAAAACTCATAGAATGATCTCTTTGGTCAACGCTAACGTTGTTGTCAATGGATGGGAGCCAGTGTATGGCGGGCGTGAAGCTTACCTGAATCGGTGCTTTAGTGCTAATAAATCGCCTATTTAACCGCTTATAGTGTTGTGAACTATGGATAGTATATTTACTAGAGAATTGCGCTATCAGCTGTTTTGCTTCTCATAATTTGACCCCCACCACTGCCAAGATGAATTTGTCTTAATCTTAGATGGCAAAGCTGTTGAATTAACATACAATGAAATACAGTCACTTACCGAATGGAGTCGCGATAAATGAAACCGCAATTTGCCGCGCAAACCCATATCGAAAAAACAGTGGCTTGCCTGAGAGAGCAAGCAAACTCAGTGATTAAAAATGTTTTACTTATGTCAGACATTCCCACCTCTGAAGTGCAACAAGCCATGCAGGCGCTAAATAGTTTTGGGCAAGTGGCATTGCACTTTCACCCTGATCGCATTGATAGTCGTGGCGTTACCGTGGCGGCAGGCTTATTAAAAGATGGTTTCTATAAAAGCCAGTTTGAAACCCATATTTCCAATGGGCAGCTCTCGCCAGAGTTAGGTGGACCGAGAGACCATTGGGAAAACCAGTTGTTTGGTCATCGATATTCTGGCATTAAACAACGTCCCAAATATGGTGCTCTCGATCTCGGATTATGCTCATTAGGGCCTGCACCACGTTTTGGTAGTTGCTATTTCATGACCACATCCCAAGTGTTATCTCGGTGTACTTTTAGTTACCTAGACTCCTATCGACTGCCAAAAGAAAAGGGCACTTTGCAGTATTTTGAAGTAATACTCGCTGCGTTATTGAGTGAAGCATTTGAACGCCAATATGCACTAGGTGTGGCTAACATCAAACCTGCTGGTGTTATTTCGCATATGCGACAACAGCTGCCTTTAGGGGTTAAGCCTCGTTTTGATCGCCTGCCTTTATGTAATCTTGATCATTATATTGAAGCGCAAATCCATGGTGATGTCTCTTTAGATCGAGACATTGGCTACCTTGTGGCTGATCCCAGCTTTAAAGACACTGATACAAGTGATTGTCTACATGAGCTATGTGCTGAATACGACATTGAATTGCTGTGGCACAAGGGTTATCAACTCCATGTTGATAATGTTGCGAAAGACTTCAGAGGCGCAAGTATGCCTGAGGTTGCCAAGGCGATTGCTGAAGAGGGGGTGATAAATGCGCGAATTATTGGTCAAGCAGCCGCAGCACTGACATTAAAACCGGTTTCATGGAGTGAGCGAGGCAAGCAAGCTCAGCAATTACAGCAGTTAAAATTGATGTGGCATATGCTGGTGAAGTTTGGTGCTAATAACCCATTTAAGCGTTAAAAGTGAGAGTTAAGGCCATATTAAGGAAACCTCAACATTGTTGAACTGACGAACAGGGGTTAAGACTAATTAAAACGGTAGGTGGCTCCACCTTGTCGTTTAGATTTATACATGGCGAAATCAGCTGACTTAATCAACATGTCAAAATTGTCGCCAGAATTAGGGTAAGTGGCAATGCCAATGCTGCAATTAACCAGTGCAGAATGTTCACCTAATTGAAACGGCTTATCTAATGAGGCAATAATAATATCAGCCATTGCGGAAATATCATTGTTGTCATTGAGGTTTTCTAGGATTAGCACAAATTCATCACCGCCTATCCGCGCAAGCGTGTCAGAGTCTCTGATTGCGGTATTTAATCGCTTCACTGTTTCAATGAGGACTTTATCCCCCTCGCAATGACCTAATGTGTCATTCACTTTTTTAAAGTCATCTAAATCGATATAAAACAGACAGAATTGACTGCAATTGCGTTTCGCTCGTTCAATATATTGTGTCACGCGATCGATCAATAAATAACGATTCGGAATTTTTGTCAGCTGGTCGTAAAAAGCAATATTTAATAATCGCTGTGAATCTTCAACTCGGGCAGTGATATCACGGTTAATCCCTAATGCGCCGACAAACTGTTGTTGATCATCAAATAACGGAATGCACATAGATTCAACCCAGCCGATGGTGCCATCTTTATGTTTGAAGCGAACTTCTCCTGTCCATTTACCGTGTTCTTCCACGGCAGCAATAACCATTGCCGTTATTGACTCGATATCTTCTGGCGCATGGAGGATATTGACATTGTGGCCAATCACTTCTTCTTTACTGTAGCCATATAAAGATTCTGAGCCTGTATTCCAATCTCTAATTATGCCCTCTGCATCAGTAACCACAACGGCATCAAATAAATAGTTGAATGCTTGAGCGCGAAGGGCAGAAAGATCAAAATCCATGAAATAATTCTCCGAATAGAATCAATATCAAAATACGTGGTGCAAGTTAATAATAAACAAGTTAAAAAAACTGCTAATAACTCTGTATACGCTATAGCAATTTTTAGCTTAGATTTGTTCACATAGCAAGATTAAAAAGTGGTTTCTGCACTGATTAAAATCAACAAATGATAATCTTATAAATCTGATACGCTTAATGACATTGGCGTATAATGAAAGTTCATCTACTACAATGTTTATTAGCATTGTGTGAATCAGTTAACACTTCTATGCAAACGGCTGTAATCTGCCTCTTTAGCTTGCGATACTGCGGCAATTTTCCACTCTTTACGCTTTCACCTTCAGGAATGAAATGGATAAAACTTTAGAAAAGTCTCTCACCCACTGGCTTAAATCACAGAAATCATCCTGCGGTATTTTCCTTAAACTTGCTATTTTTACAGGTGTGACTAATGGTGTGGCCATTGTTATCCAAGCATATTTACTCGCCACTATTTTGCATGGGGTGATCATGCTCGAGTTGCCTATTGGCAGCTTTAGTGTGCAATTTGTGGCATTAGTTTCGCTTATTTTGCTTCGAGCAGGGTTAGCCTATGCCAGAGAAAGGCTCAGCTTTGAGGCGGGTAAAAGACTTCGAAGTGATATTCGTGAAGCGGTACTGAATAAACTGACAGATTTAGGGCCTGCCTATATCAAAGGTAAGCCAGCTGGGGCATGGGCGAGTATCGTACTTGAGCAAGTTGAAGATTTGCATGACTTTTACGCCAAATATTTACCGCAGATGATGTTAGCGGGCTTTATTCCACTGATTATACTGGTGGCAGTATTTCCAATTAACTGGGCCGCTGGCGTTATTTTATTTGCCACTGCACCGTTAATTCCGATGTTTATGATCCTGGTGGGGATGGGCGCAGCGGATGCCAACCGTAAAAACTTCAGTGCGTTATCACGCTTAAGTGGCCACTTTATGGATCGTTTAAAAGGCTTAAGTACGCTTAAGTTATTTCATCGCGGCGAAGCGGAAATTAAAAAAATAGAAACCGCATCAGAAGACTTTAGACAAAGAACCATGTCGGTCTTACGGATGGCATTTTTAAGCTCGGCGGTATTGGAGTTTTTCGCAGCACTATCCATTGCTGTATTGGCGGTTTACTTTGGTTTTAGCTATTTAGACCATCTTAACTTTGGTCATTATGGCCTTGGCATTAGCTTATTCACTGGTTTGTTTATCTTGATTCTAGCACCAGAATTTTTCCAACCGCTACGTGATTTAGGCACCCATTATCATGCTAAAGCCCAAGCCATTGGCGCAGCAGAAGCCTTAGTTGAATTGTTGGAACATCCCAATCCGTTGAAGCAAGTGAATAACAAGTTTGCCGAGCAAACTTCAAAACTGCATGCTGTCGATTTAACGACGGTCACCATTGTTGCATCGGATCTTGAAGTACAGACATTGGATGACACAAGGTTGCTCGGTCCAATCTCATTTACGGTAAAAGCTGGTGAACATGTTGCCATCGTTGGTCCAAGTGGTGCGGGTAAAACCAGTCTGCTTAATGCATTACTGGGCTTTTTACCCTACAAGGGTTCGCTGCAAATCAATGGCGTTGAGCTAAGTTTGCTGGATAAAAACAATTGGCGATCGCACCTTGCTTGGCTCGGGCAAGATCCACAGCTATTCCATGGTTCTATTCGTGAGAATGTCAGTTTGGCTAATCCCGAATTAACAGATGAAGAAATTATGTCTTTGCTGCAACAAGCTAATATCAGTGACTTTGTTGAGGCACATCCTCAAGGACTTGATGCCATTATCAGCGATCAATCAGCAAGCATTTCAGTAGGGCAAGCACAGCGTATTGCACTGGCTCGGGCAATATCTCAACCAGCCAGTTTATTCCTACTCGATGAACCGACCGCAAGTCTTGATAGCAAAAGTGAGCAACTTGTATCAGCTGCGCTAAATGAAGCGAAGCAACAGCAAACCAGTTTAATGATTACCCATCGATTAGATCAATTGCAGCACATGGACACCATTCTCGTTATCGAAGATGGCCAGATTGTGCAGCAAGGCGATTATGCTTCGCTTAGCCAACAGCAAGGATTATTCAAGTCGATGCAGCAACAAGATGATGGCTTGTCTTTATTTCTCGAAGATGAAAGTGATGCAAATCATTCCCTTGATAACAAGGCCGCTCTTGAGCACAAAACCAACGACAGTTCAGTAAAGGAGGATAAATAATGAAGTTATTATATCCGTTCCTTAAACTGTTTAAGCGCCAGTGGTTCATGATGGCGATAGGGTTATTTCTTACCTGTACCACTATCATTGCGGGTATTGGTTTGCTGTCGCTGTCTGGTTGGTTTTTATCGGCCACAGCCGTTGCTGGCCTTACTGCGGCGACTGCACTCGCCTTTAATTTTTTCACGCCTGCTGGTGGCGTAAGATTCTTATCTATTGCCCGTACAGCAAGCCGTTATGGCGAGCGTTTAGCCACGCACGAAGCCACATTTAAGTTACTGACTGATTTACGGGTCTGGTCTTGGAAAAAACTCTTTCCGCTAAGTGCTAACAACCTTAAAGGCTTACGCCAAGGGGATATGCTCAATCGCTTAGTGGCTGATATCGATACCTTAGATCATTTGTACTTGCGCTTACTGGTACCGATGACAGCATCATTACTCACGGTTTTAGCACTGTACGCCTTTTTATCTTGGTTTGATGCAGCCTTAGCGTTAAGCCTTTGCGGTTTATTGCTGAGCGCATGGATTATATTGCCATTGATGTTTTATCGTTTGGGTCGAAAGCCTGGCGAAGCCGTTGTGGACAGCAGACGCCAGTTTAGGGTGCTAATCCTTGATGTTATTCAGGGGCAAGCAGAACTGACGATATTCTCAGCCAATGCGCGTTATAGACAGAAGCTACGAGATGCTGAAAATGCGCTGTTTAATAGCCAAACAGCCATGGCTAATATTACTGGGTTTAGCCAAGGGCTATTGATCGTGGTGAATGGTTTTGCTGTGGTGATGATGTTGTACCTGGCTGGGCAAGGGGTCGGCGATCAAATACCACCAGGGCCGTTTATGGCGATGATGGTATTTGCGACCATGGCGACCATTGAAATGATGATGCCAATTTCGGGGGCATTTCAGCATTTATCCAGTTGTGTGTTGGCGGCAAAACGGATTTCTGAAGTGACAGATCAACAAACCGATATTACCTATGGTGAACGTCAACATCAGGCGGTTGATACTGATGAGATCGAGATTAACTTGAGCGATATCCACTTTGGCTACCATGCTGATACATCGGTATTGAAAGGCTTAAATTTACAGGTTAAACAAGGTCAAAAAGTCGCGCTACTTGGGCCAACGGGTTGTGGTAAGTCAAGCTTACTGGGGCTAGTGACGCGTGAGTGGTTACCACAACAAGGCAGTATAAGCTTATCTGGCCATGATATTGCCGACTATGATGAAACTTCCCTTCGTAGTGCGATGACAGTCGTTAGCCAGCGGATCCATTTATTTGCCGGAACTGTGCGAGATAACTTAGCGATCGCTTTACCTCATATTGAAGGTCAGAAAATAAAGGCTAATGATGAACGCTTTATTACTGTGTTAAAGCAAGTGGGTTTAGAGACTTTACTGACCTCAAAAACCGTTACTGACCGTGGTGAAGAGATTGGTCTAGATAGCTGGATTGGTGACGGTGGACGTCAATTGTCGGGCGGTGAACAGCGCCGTATCGGGGTTGCTCGTGCTTTATTACGTGATGCACCCATTTTGCTATTGGATGAACCCACAGAAGGACTGGATAAGCGCACTGAACGTGAAATACTAAGATTACTGTTTAGCTTTGCTGAGAACAAAACCTTATTAATGATTAGCCACAGATTGACGGCTATGGCTGAGATGGATCAAATCCATATGATGAATGATGGGGTTATTGAAGCTAGTGGCAACCATGTTGATCTCATGGAAGCTTGTGCAGAATACCAAGGCTTATACCGTCATTTAGCCAGAGACTAATCGGTTAATTTGATAACGGTTTAGCTTCTTATCGATAGAGCTAATTAATCAAGGCGCTTATAATAAAGCGCCTTTTTTATGGAAATTAGATTTTACTTAACGCTCAAATGCATGGCTTTGTTATCTATAATTTGCATTGACGGCATGTCGTAATTTTTATCAATTGGCTCAGCTGTTTGCAACATCACTTTCGCAACGTGTTCACCAGTGATGGGTTTATATTTCAAAAGTGGTCCGACAAATAGGCCTGAGCACAGCTTGAATAATGATTGGCCTATATCTTCAAGTGCTCGCTGACTTTGGCGTTGACCTAGCAATAAACTCGGCTGAAATATCACTAATCTAGGCAAGTTAAGTGCGATTAAGGCTTGTTGAACCTGGCCTTTAGCACGATTATAAAAAATGCTTGAATCGGCATTGGCGTCTAATGCAGTTACCACTGAAAAAGACCATTTTTTTGAACTATTACTATTCACCTTAGCTTGATGCTGTTGAATTAACTTCGCAAAATCAATCACCGCAGTCACATCTACTTTGGTAAAATTCTCTTGGCTACCGGCCTGTTTAATGGTGGTGCCTAAACAGCAGAATGCATGATCGATGTCGATCGGTATCGATAAACTTGGGATATCTTCCAGCTGACAATTTATAAAGCTGAGTTTGTCGATACCATGAGTCTCTGACGGAAGTGTTGGAATGCGGCGGCCTAAAACCAGCACCTTGTTGTAGCGGTCATCAGCAAGTAACCCTGCTAAGACATTTGCACCAATAAGCCCAGTAGCACCAATTATTACAGCATTCATATGTTCTCCTAGATCACCAAGCTTGCTTGGTGACTCATTTTTATAAGCGTAGATGTTAGCATGAAATAAGCTTGTTAAACTGACCTAGATAGCGCAGTATTTTGTGATATAAATAAAATTAATATGCTGACTATTCAGTTTTAAACGTTAGATAACAGGGAGAAAGTTATGGGATTATTCGATGCTATTTTAGGGAACTCGTCAGAGGTCGATTTATCGGAATTACAACAAGAGTTAGGGCCAATTCTTGCTGATAATGAGTCTGTGCATATGGGCTATAAGTTGATTAGAGATATGTTTGTGTTTACCGATAAGCGCCTAATATTGATTGATAAACAAGGTATGACCGGTAAAAAAGTCAGTTATCACTCTATTGCTTATAAATCGATGACCCACTTTATCGTCGAGACTGCAGGCACCTTTGATATGGATGCAGAACTTAAAATTTATATCTCAGGCACTGAACAACCCATAGTGAAAGAACTCAAAAAAGGCACTGATGTTATTGGTATTCAAAAAGCCATTGCTAACTTTTCACTTTAATATCAAATTAATGAGTAATATTGCGCGAGTATGCCTAGGCAATGAGATTCATTGCTTAGCATGAAAATATTATCAGATACGTAAAAATTGCATACTTTAGATATTGATAACTCTAGATATTGATAACTTTAGATATTGATAACTTTAAATATTGGACACATCGCAGATGACGACAGAAAGCCCGCAACCAGCACAATTGAATGATGCATCTAAATCCATTCAACTTGCGGTCGATTTAATTCAGTTACTGGAAGAAAATAAAATAGATACCGCGACGGCCATAGAAGCATTACAAATCACTTTAAATGATTTCAAAAGAAAAGCCGCAACAGAGCGAGACAATACCGCTGTTTAACGACTTTTTGAACAAATTCAGCATAAACCATTGATGGTCCATGAATGCTGAATCAATGTATAAAATATGACTCAAAAAAAAATCGAACTAGAATAATAGACTAGAATAATAAGGAACAGTTATGTCCGAAGCTCACTTACCACTTACTGATTTCATTGAATACTCACCATCAGAAATGATCGAACGGGCAAAGCAAAACTACCAAAATGTGCAGCGTCGCCATTCTATACGTAAGTTCTCAGATAGAGCTGTTCCACAGGAAATTATTGAACAATGTATTTTAGCCGCAGGTACCGCGCCCAATGGCGCTAATCATCAGCCGTGGCATTTTGTTGCCATTAGTAATCCTGAAATTAAAGCGCAAATACGCCAGCAAGCTGAAGCTATTGAGCAAGCGTTTTATGCAGGTCGCGGCGGTGAAGAATGGTTAGATAATTTAAAGCCATTAGGGACTAATGCCAGCAAACCTTATCTTGAAACGGCCCCATGGTTAATTGCGGTGTTTTCTAAAAAACGCAGCGAAGATAATGGTGAGCAAAAACAAAATTATTATGTTCATGAATCTGTCGGTATCGCCACAGGCTTCTTAATCCAAGCATTACACAGCGCCGGACTCGGCACATTAACCCATACTCCAAAACCTATGTCCTTTTTAAGTAAGGTTTGTGGCAGAGACAATGACAATGAGCGACCTTACATGCTTATTATTGCTGGCTATCCGGGAGAGGGCGCCACAGTGCCTGAACATGCACTACAAAAAAAATCCTTAAATGAAATATGTGACTTTATTTAATTATTCACTTAAATCGTTATTGGTAACCTTATTATTTCCAGCCTTGTAACCAGAGGCTGGTATTTTTTAACTCCCGCCAATTTATATCAATCTCCTGTCCGTTAAGTTCTGCTCGAATTAAACATTCTATGACATTTTGGTCTTCATCAAAGCTTACTTTGGTGATTGAAAAATGCTTCAATTTATTGGTCACGTTAACTTTTGTCCATTTGCTATTGAGTAGTTTTTTAGGGTGCAGTGGGTTCATTAACTCCTCCTTCTTGGATTATCTTAATTTCGATTATTCACTTACTTTATTACGTTGAAGTGAGTTAAAAGGTTCAGTTACTTCCATAATCGAATCGATATAAATCAAAGCGTAAAACGGGGATCAGGAAGCAGGTACTAAGTTTGATCGGAATTTACAAACAGCGCTTGAGGGTAGCACTAAGGGTAATTGTAGTTGCAGGTTTTTGTTGGCCAGCAACTTAACAGGTCTATTCGATTTTCCTCAATATTCATTATCAGAGTTTGTACTAACAGGTGTATGTCTCAAATGATTTATGACCACAAAAAAGCATATTCATTACAAAAAAATCAGCAACTAACCTAGGTTAGCTGCTGATTTTTTTAAAGCTATAATTGTTATGTGTATTCAGAAGAATAAGTTTCTGAATAAGAATGTGAATACAGTTCAAATAGATTTCCAAATGGGTCTTCTAAATACACCATTTTATACGGCTTATTATCATCTTCTGGATGATAGCGCATAATGTCCATTCTGACTTTACCGCCAAATTTTTTCACTCGCTCTATAACGCCTTCAAAATCATCTGTTTCTAAAGAGTAATGGAAAATACCGATTTTAGTGAAGTCGACATTATGTCTTTCTTCGCGGTCTTTCATTTCAAATAATTCGAAGCCTATTCCATCTGAAGTGACTAGGTGTGCAATGTTAAAACCTTTAAAGCCATCACCAAATACCGCAATACACATTCTACCAATGGCAGTTTGTTTTTCTTCGATGACTTCAGACTTGCCCATGACAGTTTCAAGACCTAATGCTTGGGTATAAAACTCGACAGCTTTATCCATGTCGCCAACCATAATACCTACATGACTCATTTTCATAATAATCTCGCCCTATACGTTAATTTCTAAGCTGCTGCTTGTTCGTTTTGATGGGAGAATTATATGATGAAGCTTTAATATAATAAAATTATGATAATTTATAATAATAATAATTTTTTGTTATTGATTGGGCGTTATGAAGTATTGGATAAAAACGAAGAGAAATACAGCTAAGCAACCTTCTATGTGCTGAGGCTGCTTAGCTTAATTCTTTAACAAATTTGGTAATGGCAAATAGATAGAGCATTACTCAATCGATTAATTCAAGAGATAATTTAGAAAGGCTTTAAGACTCTAATGTAAGAGTCAGTTTTTATTGGGTAATACAGGTCTAAAATACATTAACCATTGAAATGGTAACAGGCTAGCAAGTTGCTGTTAACATAGAGTATCCCACTTCAAAATAAGCATTAGTATCCTCAAAACCTTTTGATTTTAGGTGATGAGCAAAACCAAGTCTGGCACTCATAACTAACCAAAACGTTGCACTAATAAATCCTGCAATACGCCATAGCATTGACTTGGCCCACTTAAGCGCAAAAGTAATAGAGAGTACATAGAGAGCGAAACCAGCTAATTTAGAAGATGCCCAACCATTTACGAAGGGATATAAATTAAGTGGATTTACTAGAACTAGGTAAATGAAAGTACAGATAAATAGGGTATATAAAATGTGTGGTCCTATCTTAAGCAGTTTATTATTGACCTTGTCAGACCCTTTAATCGTTAACACAAAATTAATGATAAAAAATATAAACGTAAGCGCAATTATTGTCAGGTGGATGTGCTTAACCATCATGTACATATTGTTGTTCCTTAAGGTATTTTAAATTTTTATTAATACAGCCTGCTTGTAGTTGAAGTTAATATTTGCAGTGCTAAATTATCATTATTCCATTGGTATTTTTAGATGCTTACTATATTTAATTTACATTTTTTGACTACGTATAATACGCAGAAAAATATAATTAAGATCAACTAGTTTTACTATTTATAATCAAGATTTCTAGAGCATCGAACACATTTAAGTTCAGAATCATATCAGGGGGATAAATCATTTCAGCCCCAAATCTGGTTTGCCATTTTAAATAAATCAACGTCGAGGTACTTAGTTCACAGCAGATTTAGACCGTAGGTTTCCATCCTTTATTTCCAAACGCCGTTTGAATCAAAGTCGTGGCGCTTCGCCCACACCAGAGTCAAGGGAAAAACTGCAATACCCTCTTGGATCACCCAGCAGCCCCTAACGAAAAATGCTAAAAAGCGAATGATTTTCGATGGGGATTTATCCAGCTTTTAACTTCGTTTGTATCCGTCTACGGTCATTGTCGAAAAGCCCTAACGCTTCCAACAGGCCATCCGTGGCCTAACGAAAGCTAGCCTGGCATCCATGCCAAGCTCACGGCCTTTTCTCGATGCCCTCAATTCAAATTGAGCCTTTTAGCTGGTTAGATTTTTGATCTTTTTAGCTTTTTTAAATTGCCACAAATAGAGTCAAATCGAAGAGATAATAATCCCGGTGTAAGCGCGGCTTTGACCGTCCATGACAAGGCGAAGTTTCACCGTGTGAAACGCTCTGAGCGAGAGGCATGGATGCCGAACTGGCCGTTTAACATGGATGTTATATGTTTTGGCAGAGCCTACATGGACCTTTTGATTTATATAAAGAATGCGGCGTCTCGCAGTTGTATCTGCATAAAAGGTCGCTCTTTCATATATGACCCATAGGGATATGGGAAATGTCATTATGATGTCGGGAACATCATTGACCATGTGATCGCGACATTCGTATATCCTATACAGCACTTGCGGCAGGCAATTGGTTAAACTGAAGTGATGTATTACCGTAAACGCCCCAATACAAAAGAAGTATACCGTTGGTGGCTGTAACGCATTTATGCCCCAAAGTGAGTTTCGCAGCTCAAAAGGCAAGTAAGGCTAGTAAAGTTTTGGCTATAGAAAAGCTAATCTGAAAGGTTTTTGCACAATCTAGAATACCTGTCCCGTCTTTTATACGACTTCACGTCGCACGCTCCAAAACGAGTTTCAGCGAATACCTTGAATTGAGGGGGGGGGAATTTGTATTCAAACATCTAAATCACTATTCAACAGAATAAACAGAGCTAATATATCATTAAACTACTTTACTCTAGTTTTGAATATATCTCTCAAAATGGGGGAATACAAACTGATACAGATTTTAATTAAAATTAAACACTATAACTAGCCTAAAAATAAAACAGAGTTATCTTCTCCTTGGCTCTGTTTTACCCTGGTTATAGTGGTTAATTCTAACCTTGATTAGCATGTTCCTTCGTAAACACCATACCTCTCCAAACTTAACGGGACTCACAACTTCGTAACCCGCTGTAACAGTTTGTATTTTTGTTGTTACTCGTATTTACTTGGCGAAAAAAAAAGCCTACTTTGTTTGTTCTTTGAACAGAATGGACTTTGATTAAGAGTACAAAGCCATATTATAGTGACATAGCCGTACATTACTCCGCTGCAGCTGCATTTCGCTATGCTATTTTGGCTGACAGAGTTCACTTCGGAGAAAACAAATTAATATTTATAGAAACCCAAGGTGCACAGATGGCTACTTCAGTTAAAGCTATGGGGGCGGCAAGTGATAAAAAAATTGCAGACAATGTCTATTTAACCTCATTTAGAACGACGCAATGTAAACTTAATCGCGCAGAGATGACTGATACAGAAGATGCCTATCAGGTTTATAACACCCCTTCCGTTTGTTATGACTACTATGTGACAGATAACTTTGATGGGTCGTCTTATCGGTATAGATTCCAAGACCATGGTGGTATCAACAGCAGCATGGCAAGAAATAAACTCAGTAGTTTAAATGCTAATTACCTTAATACCATCAAAGGTGAAGATTATCAAAGTGTGATAGATGATTTGAAGCAAACGTATAACTAACCTAACGATACATTTTATAACTATGTTGAGCGCTACATTGTTAGCGCTCCAATAGGATTGGAATACATGAAAAAAATTTACCTTATATTTATCGCTGTAGTATTGATGGGTTGTAACTCTTCTGATAACACAGTAAAAGAATGGTATGACGATGTGCACTTTGAGCATCCAGCTATGAAAAAATGCTTCATCGGTTGGGTGGAGGAGTATGGTTGGTCAAGCGTTGAAGAGGTCACCGAGCTTAGTTGTAGTCGTAACGGTATAGACTCTATTGCAGGTATTGAGCAGCTTGAAAACCTAAAGACGCTATATCTGCTTTACACCGCACTCACTGAGTTGGACCTCAGCGGTAACCCCAGTTTGGAGTATATAGATATAGCTAACAACCCTTATCTTAAATCAGTAGATATATCTCAAAATTTAGAATTAAACACAGTATATATTAATTACAATACAGCATTAGAGGAAGTAAACCTTTCCCACTTACCGAAACTTAATATTGTGTTTTTAACAAGCAATTTAATTAGCAATATCAACTTAGAGGGCACTGATGTTAGTTACTTGAATGTTTCAGATAATTTAATTGAACATATTAATCTCACCAACTCACGTAGTATTCGTGATATAACGCTAAACAATAACCCCCTTAATGGCATTGATGTTTCTCAATTGCATGATTTAAAGACGTTATTTATTAATGACACTGGGATTAATTCTGTGGATGTTTCGTATAACTTAGAGATTGAGATACTTGTTGCTATGGGGAATAATATTGAGTATATCAGGTTTGATAATAACCCTAAGCTTAGAAGTGTTAATATTGAAAATAACCCCCTTAACAAGGACGCTTTAGATTACCTAGCCACCATTGATTGGCTGGAAGTCCTTAGGTATTAAGTTATATTTCTCGTTGTTTATTATAGGCTGTGTTTATCTATGGACGCATTTTGAACATAGTCGTATCTTCTCATTATTTGAAAACGAGTTGGACTTTTAATCTAACTTGTTTCAGTCCGTTCGACCTGAGGTCTTATTGTAGTGGCTTAGTTAAAATTTGAGCCTTTCCAATTTTAGCCATACTTATCGAGATGTGAGCTAGAGCGTTTTTAACATTAACTCTAAGAAGCTTTTGTCCAAAAACGTGTTACAACCGAATCAGAATAAATGTCGTCAGTTTTGAGTTTTCACTATCCATTATCGTCTTCAATGATCTGTTGTAATTGATGTAAATCATTAACAATAACGTCAGCCTGAGATTGATATTCGGGTTGCTTATTGTGGTTAATAAACACTGAAATCATGCCTGCATTATTTGCGGCCTGAATATCGTATAAGTAATCACCTACATAGATAAGAGAAGCGGGGTCAATATCCCACATTGTGGCAATGGCCAGCAACGCATCTGGTGCCGGTTTTGCTGGGTAACATTCGCGTGTTAACACAAGGTCTAACTCTATATCATTTTGCCTAAGCTTGGTTGCGGTAGCGACTTTACTATTACGTGTGACAATGGCCGTGGGAAGTTGTAATTGCGCAATGGTTTTAAGCAAAGGGTGCATATTAGGGAGTGCTTTCGCATTGATCGCATCTTGAGTTTCATGCTCTAAAATGATGTCATTTGCCTGTGCTTGTTGTTCTTCAGTGGGCATATCAGCAATGAAATCAAGTAAATCGACTTCTGCTGGGCAACCTAGCTGATGCTTAATTTGGCTAAAATCTAATGCTGATTCAACTAGAGTGCCGTCCAAATCAAATATGACGCCTTTAATGCCGACCAAACTATTCATTGCCAATCCTTTGGGTTTATTTAGTGTTATTCAGACTGTGAACTCTGATTATGGAGTTTGATTGTAGTCGACAGTCCACAGGGGCAGTCGATTGCAGTCGATTGTAGTCAACAGTCATTTAGTCAAAATTTACTGACTCAAGGGTAATAGTAAAACGGCCTTGTTGTTTATCTGCAATCAAAAAGCCAATACGATTAACGTCTGCAAATTCTAACGTGGGAGCGTTAATACTTCTACCACGAAAGCGTGCTGTAAAATCTGTGGTCGCAAACTCATGTTCTGTCCATTGATCCACTTGAGTGTCAAAGTCAACAGCATAGGCTTCACCATAACTGAGTTTGGATGTTTTAAGTCTTAGTTGGTAGCGCTTTCCATCGCCTAACACTTTCAGTTTAATAATTTTGCTGCTGGGTATTTGCTGCTGAAGTTGATATTCAATTGAAGCAAATCCACCATTATTCTCTAGGGACACATTGCCGCTGAATACAGGGTTGATACCTTGTTGGCTTTGTATTTCACTTGCAGAAAGTCCACCCATAACGGTGTCATTGCTAATCGTTGCTTTAGTGACATGTGCAGGGGTATCAAAACGAATTTCCATTGCGCTTACCTTTGGACTCAGTAATTGAAACAACACCAAGGTGACAAATAATAGGGTGAGTAACTTTATCATAATGATTAACCTCAAAGTTGTATGAACAATTATTATCGTTATATAAATAAAAAAACGGCTTACCAGGGTTAGGGATAAGCCGCAAAAGGGTGGACGGAGATAAAAATTTAACTGCTAGCGTTTAATTAACACGTTAGGGTTAATGAGCAGGCTAGCGTCTGAGCTATTCTTCCTCTGCCACAAAGTCATCCATTAATATAACGGTGAACATTGAGTTGTCATCTTTAGCATCAACCGCTGCAACACTGTACAAGCCGTTGGCTGCTAGTGTGACTGGAAGTGGACCAATAGCGACAGTTTTTGTACCTGTTACAGTTACGCTTACAGTGTAATCGCCTGGCGTAACACTTAAACTGCCAGATGCTGCTTTGAACGGCACATCAGTCAGAGCAGGGTCTGAAGCGCTGATGTCAGCTGTTGGGGTTAAGTAAACATCCACATTTCCTGCTGAGTAAGAAGCATGAATCACGTTGAGTCTTGCTTCAGTTGCAATGCGACGTGTGTGTTCTGCATATGCCCAAGGTGAAATATCCATACCTGAATCAGTTCCGGCAAGAGAACCTACCGCCAGCACTGAGTAACTGCTGCCAAGCATTAAATCAACTTCTGCATCGCTAATGACTTCAACTGAGTTATCGGCGTTAGCCGCAACGGTGACGGTGTGCATACCTTCTGTGATATTGAGGTAACCTGCTAGTTCACCAAATGACAACATTTCAATGGCTGCTGTCATGCTGCCATCTAAAAACACATCTACTGCAGGGGCATCTGCAACAGCATGTACTACTCGAATATCGCTACCGCTACTGACATCATTTAATAGCACTTGTGCATCTGGTAAAGCGACAAGTAATGCAACTGGTGAATCGCCTGACCATTCGTTTGGAATCGCAGAGATGAAGTAATCAGTCCCAGTGGCTAGATTGACTGTACCTGAATCAAATACCACTGTTTTGTCACCGTTAGGGGTGATACGAATTTGGTAATCATCCGTTGGTACTTCTAACTGGCCGCTGTTATCCATGTAATTGGCTGATAATGTCGGTTCCATTACTGAGATATCTGCCATTGGCGCTGTTACATACACATCGACTAGGCCAACATCTGGCGCGGCATGCAAGACTTGTACTCTGGCATTGCCTGAAGTGATGTCTGCTTTTTCGTTGGCAACGACTTTCAGCATCAAGTTTTCGTCGGAAACATTACCCAGTGCAACGGCGGTGTATTCCATGTCTGCACCAGCAGGCAGGTCAGCCTCTAACACTGTCAGGGTTGTGCCATCGGCTAATTTTGCATCGACAGTGACCGCGTAGGTTGCTGCTTCAACTTCTATTAATCCACTGGATACGGCGTAATCTACATCTTGAAGTAAGGCAGCGCCATTAGCGGTTACATTAACCATTGGAGCATCGCTGGATGCGTGAATAACTCGTACTTGGGCATATTCAATGTTGGGAGTTTCTTCGATAACAATTTTATCGTCGTCATCAGAGCAAGCTGTTAGTGCAACAAGTGAAAAGCAAAGGGCAAGTGAGTATTTCCGTTTCATCTTTAATTCCTCGAATTCAAATTAATGTTTCGGGTGGTAATACGGCAGTTGCTAATTTAGGATCATTTTTTTGTTTAAACTTTGGGCAAATTTGCATGATGAGAGCTTTATTATCGATTGTGGTTTTGTTTGTTGAACAAGCATCGACTTCTTCAGATTAAGGGGCTAACCTGTAGTCTTAATAGGCTTTGTAAGGTGCATGAAGTGAGTTCAATAAGTAGTCAGAATGAGCTTGAAAAAGATCAGAATAAAGATCAACAAAAGCATCAAGAGTTTACCGTTGCCTCGTTTAATTTATTTAATTTTATCGAGCCTCCTGCTGCATATTATGATTTTGAGAATATTTATTCTCACCAACAATGGCAGAAAAAGTGTCGTTGGCTCAGCGATTATTTGACTGAGCAACAGCCCGATATTATCGGTTTTCAAGAGGTCTTTAGCCCTGATGCGTTAAAAGCGTTACTGCAACCTTTGGGTTACCGTTATTTTGCAGTGCTAGATGAGCCTAATTTGATCAGCGATTATGTCTATAAAAACCCTGTAGTGGCTTTAGCCTCGAAATTTCCTATTACTGAAACCGCTTTGGTTAACGTTGATCAATCTTTGCTGCCTCTGATGGGCATTGCCAGTGATTTTGACTTTAGCCGTCATCCGCTGCGCGCCCGAGTGAACATCCCTAACTTTGGCGAGTGTGAGTGCTATGTGGTGCATTTAAAGTCCAAACGCAGCGGCATGGGCGTTGACACATTAACTGATACTGGCATGACTGGCGGCGCAGATATTATGGCAAGGCAAGCGCTGGGCACGTGGGCATCGAATATGCAACGTGGCAGTGAAGCTGCATTACTTTTTTATGAGATCGCAAAGCACCGCCAAGCGAATCATTTACCGGTGTTATTGATGGGTGACTTTAATGATTCAATCCAAAGCACCGCGCTTGAGGCTTTTCGAGCCAACAGTAAAAGAGTCTTTAGAAGTGACATTATCGATCCCACGCTTAAAGTCTTGAATGACGTTAATCTTAAAGCTGAATTTGAACGTTTTAGTTTATTTGATAGTTATGAATTGTTCCAAGCTGGCCAAAAATCAAACGCCACATTAGCCCAAGATGAATATGAATCCAGTGTTAATGAAGATGAGTCGGCCAATGATACTGATGATGCGCCAGCACCTAATTTACATAAGCACGATAGGGCAGCGACTCATTACTTTGGTAATACGGGCTCGGTATTAGATTATATTTTGGCTTCTTGCGAGTTTGATGCAGCCCACCCGCGAAACTTAGCCGAAGTTAGTGGCTATCAAACCTATGATAGGCATCTCGTGCGACCGGAATATGAACGTGACAGCGATAGTACTGATCATGCGCCCATTATGATGACATTTACTTTGCGCAGTTAAATAGTTTTTCAATTTTGGCTCAATAAAAATGCCGCGCCCTTAAAAGGCGCGGCATTTTTTATTCACTTATTTCAGGTTAATAGTTTCACCTTGGTATTAGGTAAGTGTTTAATTTTTTCACCGTATATTACTCACTATTTGGCTAATACTTCACTCATGGTCACGCAACGCTGTTCTTTTTGGCGGGTCTCTAATAAGGCGCGCCGGGTCATTTTTGATAAGTCAGTTTGTGTATTTAAAACCTGATTCAAAGCGTCGATATTCGCATTGGTGCATGCCGTAGGTATCAATGCTCGATTGTAGGCTCGCATAAACACCGGACCTTTATTGTCTAATTCAACAAGGTTAGCTAATCGCTGCTCTGCGGTTGCGGCACTCAATAGCTTTTGCTCACTTGGATAAAGATAATTCATCGCGACACGCTTTTTTGAAAAAGGCAGTTGGGTGTCATGCTCTATTCTATGTAACCACTCACGTTTCAGATCCGCTTGTGGGCGGCTAGCCTCTGCTGCAATGGCAGACTTTTGGCCGCTATCGCTTCTATCTAGCTTGCTTTCATTCTCGAGCAGTGCAGCTCTTCTTGGGTAGTCATGTCGATTTAATTGGATGATGATTTTCCAACGTAAATCCTGGCTGATATTTAAACCTTGAATAGGAGCGTTACCTGCCAAGATATCTGCTAAGTGACCAAGTGCTGCATTGTCGCTGGCTAGTGTTATATAAGCATCAAACCAACGACGCTGAAAGTCGGCATCCTTTTGATGTTCCATGGTCATGCGTAAACTCATTTGAGTCAGTGCTTTGCTGACTTTTTTTGCATAAGCTTGATGGTTTGGTGCCATGCTATTTAAGGTGTTTTGGGCTTGTTTTAAGTAGTCAATCACTTGGCCTAAAATGGTGTAGTCTTTTTCTTTGGGCGCATTGACCAGTGCGACATTAATAAATTGCTCGATTGATGAATGACCATCGCTGACACTGTCCCACATGCTTTGCCACAACATTGAACGAAGTAAGGGATCACTTATCTTATTCAGTTGTGCCTTAGCTGTTTCAAAAGAGCGCTCATCGAGCTCGACTTTGACAAAGCCCCAATCATCAAAGTTGGGGTAAACCAAATCAGGGCAATATTCGCCAATCAGCTCTGGCACTTCAGTTACAGCGCCTTTATAAGTTACGGCAACGGTTTTCCCTTGGTGTACCAAGTGGCGACTGGCTCTAAATAGGGCGACTTGAACACGTTGCTCCCTTAAGGTTGGTAAGTCCTTACTTGGTGCTGTTTGTATAAGTGAAAACTGGCTGATGCGATAGTTTTCACATTGGTATTGCGCTTTTAAGGTGTTTACACCCGCTTGATATAACCAATCCTGAGTCCACTGAGTTAAATCGCGGTTACTTGCTGTAGCAAGGCTATTGATAAAGTCATCTAACTCGGCATTTTGATAACTATATTGTTTGAGATACTGCTGGACGCCTTTTTGGAAAGTCTCTTCTCCTAGCAAGTGTCTTAGTTGTTTTAAAGCCGATGCGCCTTTTGAGTAAGTGATAGCATCAATATTATCAAAAGCATTACTGCTACTGGCTACAGGCACTTCAATGGGGTGAGTGGTCACTAGGCTATCTTGCTCATAGGCACTTTGCTTGCCTGTGGCGTAAAAAGTACGCCAAGCATGGTCAAACTCGGTCGCTTCGCTTGTGGCTAAAGTCCCCATGAACGACGCAAAACTTTCATTTAGCCATAAGCCATTCCACCATTTCATCGTCACGAGATCGCCAAACCATTGGTGCGCCATCTCATGCATTATCACCCCCGCTAAACGCTGTCTTTGCGCCGCTGTCATAGTGTCTTTATACATGAAGCGGCTTTCTGCAAAGGTAATCGCGCCAGCGTTTTCCATAGCGCCATAGAGGAAATCAGGTACTAGTAGTTGGTCATATTTTTTAAAAGGGTAGTCAATATCAAAATAGTCATCAAAGAAGGTTAAGCCTTGTTTCGTGTAGGTAAACCAGTCTTCAGGACTGACTTGCTCAGCAACGGATTGACGGGCAAATAATCGCATTGGATATTTGCCTGAGCTGTCTTCCCAAACATGGTAAGGACCGGCATGCATTGAAAAATTATAAGGGCTGAGTTTAGGCGTAGTAGGGAAAGTCCAAATCTGGCTATTACCGATATCTTCAACATGAGTTTCACGCATAGTACTGATGACATGCCAGCTCAATGGTGCTTCAACGGTAATTTGGTAGGTTGCTTTTAAATCTGGTTGGTCAAATACGGCAAACATCTGTTGAGCCGCAGCAGGTTCAAAGTGCGAATATAGGTAAACATTGCCATCAACAGGATCTTTAAAGCGATGTAAGCCTTCACCATTGGTGCTGTGCTCGCGGCTGTAGCCTATTTCGATACTGTTTTGACCAACAGATAATAATCTAGGGTTAATTGTTAAATATGCGCCGTTGTAATTGGGATAAATATTTTGACCGTTAATCAGTAATTTATTTATATTGGCTTTGTTTAAGTCGATAGTTAACGCTGATTCAATGCTTGAAAGGGCGAAATTCATCTTGGTTACGCCACTAAACTGAGTTTCTCCAGTTAAGGTAAAGCTCAATTGATAACTCACTTCGGAGACTAAATTTGAACGAGACTGGGCTTGTGCCTGAGTGATATTAGCGCTGCCATCTCGCTCTTTTATATTGGGGGCTGTGGCAGTACAGGAAAATAAGCTACCGCAAACAATGACTACCAAAGCTGACTTAAACAAGTTCACAAATTCTTCCCTAAAATGATGAGATATTATTTTTATTATTCATTAAATTTTTGGCTATAAAAAAGCCGACTTAACGTCGGCTTATAATTGTAAAACGAATAGGCTTACAAGCCTAAGAAAGATTTCGATTTAACTTTACGGATTTCTTTTTCGTCAGACCATTCGATTAAGCCTGTTTCAAGATCCATAAGACGCATGGTCATTTTGTAGTAAACATCTTTAGTGCTACCGTCTTGCTTCACGATGCTAGAAAGGTTGCCGTAAAGCATGTACTGAGCACCAACTTGGCGACCAAACTTAATCGCAGTTGATGGGTCAACCATACCTGCATTGTTTTGGTAATCAAGTTGCTTGCGTACTGAGTCAACTTTCGTCATATCGATAAAGCGGAATTTACCTGAACGAAGCAATTTGTTACTGATGGTATCTGTTACTGATTCAGTATCGATGTGCTCTGAGGTTTTGTTTTTGATTTTATCAACGAACATAATCGGACGATCGTTTTGAGTCATCACAATGACTGGTGGGAATGTCAGCATGCTATCAACCATTTTAGCGGCAATGGCTTGAAGATCTGTTGAACCAAAGTTTTCATTAACGGTTTCAACTTCAGTGGCATCACCATACTCAACCTTTGATTGACACGCAGATAGCCCGATTACAGCAGCTAAAACAAAAATCAGTTTAAAATGTTTCATAGTAAGTTCCATGTTTGATAAGACTTAAATTAGTCAAATTGAGTTAAATGTTGAATAAAAATCGCGTTAAGTAAATTGTCATTAAAAAATGTCGTTAAAAATTGTCGTAATGAATAGGTTGTCGAATTAAATTATTATTGAATAAAAACGGGTTTGATTGCCAGTTTCTATTACCCAAATTAAGGTTGCACGGTTAGGTTTCACATCAATTTTTGCAGCTTGGCTGTTGCCTAAGCGCACTTGATATTCGCCAGGTTCAATATATTTGCGCGCAATTTGTGCTTGGCTTGGCAAGGTTAGCCAGCTACGTCTATCAGCTTGTTCTGTCACGACGTTAAATATCTGCATTAATATCGCTGCGGCATCGGCTTCATTGTTGCGGCGTTTACTGCTACTTTCAACGCTGCGAGCCATCTCTGATTTAGTATAGACACGAGCAGCTTGTCGAACCAATGCGCCTGGTAAATCTTCTTTCAATGCATTAATAGCTAAGGCATCAATATTGGCAATTGGTTCCGCTTTTAATACTGTTCCGAGCCCTTGAATGATGGAAGGCTGAATTGCCTGCCTATTAGGTTGGTAAGTGGCTAATGACACAGTTTGCCAATTTCCATGAATAGTAAACGGCACTGTGAGACTTTGTTTTTCTGGCACAAACCCTCTTTCTACTACCATAACGACCTGACCTTGGCCTTCTTTAGGCAACACAGCATCACCCCAACGACGTTTAAACTCATCGTACTGCGGCATTGAAAGTTGCTTGGCTAATCTAACCAGATCTTGTTGTAAATATTTGTTGTTAGGCGTTATTTGGGCAGCTTTTCGATAATCAATATAAGCATCGTTGGGCTCACCTAGTAATTCATGTAGCAAGCCGGTGGTGTAATAACTATAGGCATTTAAAAATGAACTGGTCACAGTACCCGCTGCAGAACCTAATTTATTCATTTCAGCGTCAATGGTGCCATTAGCCATTGCTTGCACTGAACTTTGTGATTTTTGGTAACGGTTTTGTTCACTGGTTTGCAGTTGATTACTGCGCCTAACTTCAATTAACGCGCCTTGAGCATCGCCGGCAAATAAATAATTGAAAGCTTGGTATTGGTGCACCATGATCCGTTCGTAACCTGGGCCGCGATAAGGTATAGCATTATCGTTTAATACCAAGCTACTGGCGGTAGCGGTTAAATCTGATGCGCTAATCACCGCTCTGTCGTCAAAGGCTTGATAGGCTTTGATTGCTTGTTCATAGTAGGTTTTACTGCTATCAAAATCCCCAGAAACTTGGGCTACTCTGCCTGCTTCTTGGGCATAAAGTAAACCGTCGTTAGAATCAATCTCACTGGCTAGCTCATTAAGCTTACTCGTCGGTGTTGGGCTGCTTAATTGCTGTTTAATGGGTGCTATTTGAGAGGGGTAATTGATGAATATGCTATTAAAGGCGCAACCAGACAACAACATTGGCAACAGCAGCATACAGAGTAGTTTTTTCATTAACATACGTCTTGTAACCCTGAGTTGTGTTGCTCTAATGCGGAGACTTGATCTGGCATGTTCATTCTTTCAAGCAAAGTGATACCTTGTAAATGATCAAATTCGTGTTGGAATATGCGAGCAATAAAGCCACTTAATTGCTGTTCGACCACATCGCCAGCTAATGTTTGGTACATCACTTTGATGTGTTGATGTCGAAAAACTGCAACTCGCTCGTTTTCGATAGATAAACAGCCTTCAATCGAAGACTCCATAGCTAATGAACGAGCAGTTATTTTTGGATTAATCACAATGGTTGGAACTGTGTTTGGTGCGGACGGGTAACGTTCATTAGGCCTCGAGTACATGATAAATACTGCTTTATCACTAAATACTTGAGTGGCAGCTAAACCTACACCATTTGCCGCAAACATCGTTGCCATCATATCTTCAGTAAGCTTAACCAGAGCTTGATCAAACGTAACCACGGGCTTTGCTTGGCAAGCTAAAATAGCCTCGCCTGTTTGAGCTATCGTCATGATGTTACTGTCTGGCATAAAATCCCTTACTGAAAATCTAGGTTAGTCATCCATAAGCTAGCCTAATTTTATGTGAATAATTAATGAGAAGTAATTTCTAAACAAAAATTAATAATGCGGCGGTGGTGCTTCATCTGCTTGAGATGCCATATTGCTCGGCTCAATAGCCTGCAGTTTATTGAGGATGAATGACAACTGGTGCTGCTGAAAGGCAACAAGGTCATTCAGTTTAATTACTTCTTGGTTTAGCTCTTCAATGGTCACTTCTTGAAAAGCGACCTTAGTTTCTAAATCATCAAACTTTTGTTGTACATCTTGCATTCACTTCTCCAAAGCATGGCGCTATTTTAATATGCCCCATGTTTCTACTAAACCTTGATTACTGATACTGATGACGTTCTGATTGTCATCACTTGCAATAGAGTATACAACGGCGCCTCTATTTTGACTGTTTTTAGTGAGCTGAATTTGTCTTGTTGCTTGTTTTTTACCTGTTTGGGTCTGCCATAAGATGATTTCTTTAGAGGGTGAACCGGTAATAAGTTGCTCATCTTGGTTTATGAAACGAGCGCTACTAAACGTCATTTGGCGACGATTTATCGCTAATTGGGATTTTATTTCGCCAGTATCATTAGAGTAAATATAACCATGCCCTTTTATATCACTGGCAAAACTCAAACTGCCACTTTTATTAAGTTGAACTTTACTCATGCGAGATTCAAGCTGCCATTGTTGTATGGGTTGCCCAGTTTGCGCTTGCCACAAAATAACCGAACCATCGTTTGAACCTGTTAATGCAGTTTGGCCATTGGCTGAAATCGATACACTGGATACACGTTCTTGATGGCCAAGAAACTTGATTAGGCTTTTCTCTGGAGCTAATGACATGACAGAGCCATCGATAAGTCCCACTAGTGTTTGGGCATTATTGGCAATGGCAACAGACTGAGCCGAAACGGGTAATGACCACCAACCAATCGATTCCCCGGTTTCAATATTCCAAATGGCTAATGAGTCACTACTTAGCGTTGCAGCATATTGAGCGTTGGCAGAAATAGCCGTATCAAATACATTGTTATCGCTAATATTGTCATTTGAACCATGCTGCCAGCGATATTTTAAACTTTTGGCCTTGAGATCCCAAAATTGGACCCCATTACTTGAAGTACTAACAAGGGCATATTGGGCATTTTCAGATAGGCTGGCGCTGTAACTTGAATCATTAGTCACACTAAAAACGTTTTCAGCGGCAGGACTGCAGCCAACGAGTGAGCAAATGCAAATTATCAGCATAATTATCCGAAACATGAACTTACTCCTTTAAATGTTGTCTTAATGGCTGCCATATCTTGCTGGCCATTGCTAAAAACACTTTAATTAGTATAAAGTGGCCAAATATATACGAATTTTATATCCAAAGGTTATTGTAACCGCTAAAGGGTGCTGAGGAAGCTTTAATGAAATCTATTTACAAATTATCGTTAGTTGCATTGGCCGTTGTTGGTCTAACAGCTTGTAATGAAGAGCAAGAAGTTGTTGCTAAGAAAGTTGAATTAACAACTGACGCGCAAAAAGAATCTTACAGTGTAGGTGGTTCAATTGGCCGTTATATGGCTGGCCATATCACTGAACAAGAAGATTTAGGTTTTCCAGTTGATAGAACGTTAGTTATCCAAGGTTTCAGCGATGGTCTAGCAGATACATTAGAGCTGACTGAAGAAGAAATGCAAGTTGTTCTTCAAGGTTTAGATACTAAGTTAAGCGAAAAACGTACTGAGCAAGCGGCATTATTAGCAAGCGCAGCAGTTGAAGAAGGGAAGAAATTCCTTGAAACCAATAAAGCGAAAGAAGGTGTTGTAACAACTGAATCAGGCTTACAGTACGAAGTACTAGAAGCGGGTACTGGTGAAATGCCTGTTGCTGCTGATACTGTTGAAGTACATTACAAAGGTACTTTAATTGACGGTACTGAATTTGATAGCTCTTACAGCCGTGGCGAACCAGCTAAGTTCCCACTAAACCGCGTTATTCCTGGTTGGACTGAGGGTGTTCAATTAATGCCTATCGGTGCTAAGTACAAGTTTGTTATCCCGTCTGAATTAGCATACGGCGAGCAAGACACTGGTACTATTCCAGCTAATTCAACTTTAGTATTTGAAGTTGAATTATTATCTATCGAAAAAGCCGCTGTAGCACCTACTGCACAGTAATTTTTCGACCAATAAAAAAGGACGCTTAATGCGTCCTTTTTTATTGCTTTAAAATCAAAATATGTTCGTTATGATATGTAATTACAGCCATTTAAAACGATAAAACAACCACATCTGTAGCGCTATTATTACAAATAGACCCGCGCAAAACAGGCTAAAAGCCAGGCTATTATCAGTACCCGGTATTCCACCGATGTTAACCCCAAGCAAACCGGTTAAAAACCCCAATGGCAAAAATATTGCTGAGATCAGTGACAGAAAATAAAGCCTTTTATTCAATTGTTCCGATTGCACCGATTGCAACTGCTCTTGAGTCACACTGGCTCTATCACGAATCGCATCCAAATCTTCAATAACGCGAATGAGCACTTCATTTATTTCTCGTACTCTTAGTTTGTGTTCTGAACTGAACAGCATGTGGCTATCATTTAATAAGCGTGAAAAAGCATCTCTTTGGGGAGAAAAGTAGCGTCGTAAGATGACCGTTTGCTTGCGAAGTTCAGCGATGTCCGAGCGCAATGTATGGCTTAGTTGTTCGGTAACCTGTTCATCGAGATTATCCAGTTCATCTTCAAGATTATGAATGAGCTCAACTTTGCGATGAGTTAATCGTTCACATAACGAGATGAGGAAATCAGCACTCGAATCAATGACCCCAGGGGTTGAGATAATTTGCTCAGCAATGTCTTTTACTGATTGTAATTGGCGCTCACAAGTTGAAATAATGCGATGTTGTTGCGCAAAGATCCGCATTGATACCATATCTTCAGGCGCAGAATTGGGGTTGAGATTAACCCCGCGCAATGCCATTAAAATGCCATCGTGAGAACTTACGGTTCTTGGCCTGGTGTGCTCAGCCAGCAGGGTATCTGTTTCGGTTGGCGGTAATTGTGCGTCATTAACCCACTTTATTGCATCATCAGCGCTATATCGTAAATGAACCCACAATAGGCCATCTTCTGGCTGCCAGTGATTAACTTGTTCAGGGGTGAGGCTTTGTCCTGCATTTGGCCCTGATAGCAATAAGCAATATATAAAACCTGTTTCCATGCTATTCCTTATACCAAGATGGTATCTGTCCTTTGGTGTTGCGCTGATTGATAATACCTATGTAAGTCATCGTATCATTGAGTCATAAAAACTCACTATATTTTTGGTTAGCTATTAATTCGTTTTTTGTTGGGTATAGCATCGGTATTGATCAAGTGCAGATATAGATAATTTTGTTGATTTACTCACAGTAACTAAGCAGTTTGCGCCTACATAAGTTAAAATGACCTAAAGCCATTTAGTTGAGTTGTACCATGGAATATGAATTTCGCCGTAATAGTCTAGACGGCACCGTGTTTGCTGAGTTCAGTATGGAGCACGTAATCTTAGGGCGTTTTTTTGCTGAGCAACTTGGCACTAATAAAGAGCAATGTCTTAATATACTGCTTAAAATTGAGCAAATTAGAGCCAGCAAAAAAGTGGATTGGTCTTGGCAAAGTAACGACCTTTCTATTGCTATCGATAATGAACAAGTACGCGTTTATACCAATGCGATTGATTTTGATGAAGAGTTTGAACTTGAAGACTCAATGAATATGTATGATGCTGAATCTGAAGCCTTTTGTGGTTTAGAAGATTTTGAAAGTGCATTAAAAAGCTGGATTGAGTTTATCTCAAGAGCCTAATATGAGTGATTAATCATATTTTACAGGCACAAAAAATGGATGAGGGTGTTAACCGTCATCCATTTATTATTCACCGAAAATCTGTAATAAGATTGAGTGACTAGCCAAAAGTGATTATTAGCTCATACTTAGTGATTTAAGTACCTTACGGCCATTTCAGTTCTTGATTTCGCGTTTGCCTTACGTAGTAAGTTTTTAACGTGAACTTTCACCGTTCCCTCACTGATGTGCAAGTCTTCAGCGACAACACGATTACTTTTACCTTCGGCAAGTTCTTTCAGGATCTGTAACTCTCTCGGCGTTAAAGAGGCAATCCAAGTCTCATCATTATCAGCATTTTTCAGTTCATAAATATAATCTTCAACTTCAGTGCTAATAACGCGATGTCCAAGCATGGCCTTTTTAAGCTGTTCTAATAATAAATCAGGCTCAGTATCTTTTAGTAGGTAGCCATCAGCGCCAGCACGCAGCAGTCTTACAACGTCTTGTTTAGCATCTGATACCGTTAAAATAACGATACGTGCAGTTACGCCTTCTTGACGCATTGCATTTAACGTATCTAAACCTGTCATGCCTTTCATATTAAGATCGAGCAAAATAATATCTGGCTCATCTTCACCGATTGCTGTTAACGCATCTAACCCTGTTCCAGCTTCACCAAATAATTTGAAATCACTATCAGAGGTGATCAGCTGACAAATACCACGACGAAGAAGAGGATGGTCATCGACTACAAGTACTGAATAAGGTTTACCCATTTAGAGGCTCCTGCTGGGGTGGAAATACGAGGGAAACAGTTGTGCCGCCCTGCGGATTATTTTCAAACTTTACCGTGCCGTGCAATTTTGTTGCACGTTCATGCATTATTCCAATACCAAAATGCTGATCGCGTTCTTTTAAATGGGATACGCCAATACCATCATCTTTAATATTGATGTGTATCATACCAGAGTCTGCTAAAAAACAATCAATTTCTATTTCAGATGGCTGCGCATGCTTAATAGAATTAATAGTGGCTTCTCGGGTTAAATGCAGTATATGAATATGCTGGTTCGAGGCAAGTAAGTGCTGTGGTAACTGATAATTTAACTTGATATTGATACCGGATTGCTTGCGTAGATCACTCAGCATAACCTCAATAGCTTGGCCGAGGTTAGGATCTTTAATGACTAACCTGAAGGTTGATAGTAGTTCACGTAACTGCACATATGCAGTACTAACACCTTCATTTATATCGTTTAATTGAGACTCTATTTTTTCAGTTCTTTGTTCGGGAGTAATTTGCTTTCTTAGTAAACTCACCTGAATTTTTAAGTAGGATAATAGTTGCCCTAATGAATCGTGTAGTTCCCGGGCAATAACCGCTCTTTCTTCCATTAATGCCAATTGCTGACGTTCTTCAGTAGCATTGTGTATCACGATAGAGCGGGTGAGCATCATGGCAAAATTGACAAACAAAACATTATTAAGAGGTTTAAGTGAAATAACTTCCAGATAACCCAAATTTTTATCTTCAAGCTGAAGGTTATATTTTACTGGTTTATGGTTTGAGCCATCTTGATAGATATTTAAAGAGTCAGGCCAGCCTGTTTCCGCTTCTATTGAATCAATGGAATCATCAGCGTGTTGTACAACCAGTCTTAAATAATCTAATGCTTCAAATCTTTGTAATTGATTAAGTGCGGAGCCTAGAGCTTTGTAATCAAGTCGATCAGCATGAAGGGTGATTAAGTTGTCGTATAAAAAACTCAGCTCATTGTTGGCACGTGTGAGTGCAGTAGTTTTTTCATTTACTTGACCTTCCAAATCTTGATAAAGCCTATCAAGCTCTGAGGCGGTCTTTTTAAATGCCTCGCCTAATGCATAAAGTTCCATATATTCAGATGGAGGGACCTCAACTTTAAACTTTCCTTTGGAAATAGAATTAGCCACGTCCATCAATCGTAGAATAGGGAGTACCATTTTTTTACGGGTATACCGAGTTGCTACACTGGCAACGACTATCATTAAAAACAAGCCAATGATTTGTCCTATGACTAAGATACGTAACTTCAATGCCGCAAAGCGCTCCATTTCTAGCACTAGCAAATCAATCGTATCGACAAAGTCTTTTAGTGCTGCAGAGTAAAGTTGATTTTGCTCGTTATCAATAAATGCCCGCATGTGTTGCCACTTATCAATGACTAATAAATATTGATCTGAAAGTTCTTTGGGGCTGTACCACGCCGTTGAGCGTTCTAAGGCTTCTGAATGTAAGGTTTGTTCAAATTGTTTGATTCTTTCGTCTACTACATGTTTTTCACTATCCAAAGTCAACTTTAGTCGATAGCTTTGCATTCGCAGTGAGCCTGAAGCATTAATAGCACGGGCATCCCCAATACTAAATGAGAGATTTATTATCGAGTAGACTGCGAGGCTGGAAGAAATAAAAATTAAGACTAACATTAGTCTAAGGATTGTAGATGTGAGGCTGCCTCTTTTAACCATTTATTATCCAACTTGAGTAGTGTTTTGTTTCAAAGTAAGCACTATTTTACATTAGTGATTACTGTACTATGTTAAAAAATATCAAATATGTGACATACAACATATTAACATATTGATCTAGCGCAAGCTTATTACCTAATACCCATAAAGGGGTATTCTTAATTGAACCTTAAATGGATAAGTTTGTTCATGGAGATATCGTGATTATTTAGATAAAAATGTAACACGGAGATGAACGGTGATGAAGATGAATGGAAAGATTGTTGCACTAAGTGCATTATTAGCAACGAGTTTTGCTATGACTAGCGCAATGGCTAGTGATAAAACAGAGCCTCGTAATGAAGTATATAAAGATAAGTACAAGCTTCAATATGAAACTTGGCACGCAACCTCTGAAAGTGATGAAATTGTTGATGTGTTAGCTCAAGATCCAAACCTTGTTGTGTTATGGGCAGGTTACGGCTTTGCTAAAGATTACAATAAAGCACGTGGTCATCATTATACAGTGACTGACTTACGTAATACATTACGTACTGGTGCACCAACAGGCCCTGATGACGGCCCAATGCCTATGGCATGTTGGAGCTGTAAAAGCCCTGATGTACCTCGTATGATTGAAGAGCAAGGCGAAGACGGTTACTTCAAAGGTAAATGGTCTAAAGGCGGTCCTGAAATCGTAAACAGTCTTGGCTGTGGCGATTGTCATGAAAAAGGTTCACCAAAACTACGTATTTCTCGTCCATATGTTGATCGCGCTCTAGAAGCAATTGATAAGCCATTTGATAAAGCTTCTCGTAAAGACAAGCAATCTATGGTTTGTGGTCAATGTCACGTTGAGTACTACTTCGAGAAAACTGCTGATCGTAAAGGTTATGTGAAATTCCCATGGGACAACGGTACTACTGTTGAAGATATGGAAGTTTACTACGATGCAATTAAATTTGCCGATTGGACTCACGCTATTTCTAAAACACCTATGCTAAAAGCTCAACATCCTGGTTATGAAACTTGGATGCAAGGTATGCACGGTAAGAACAACGTAAGTTGTACTGACTGTCACATGCCACGCGTTGCTAAAGCAAATGGTAAAGGTAAGTTCACCGATCATAAAGTGGGTAACCCATTTGATCGTTTCGAAGAAACATGTGCAACTTGTCACGAAGGCAAGACTAAAGAGTTCATGATGGAAGTAACACATGCGAATCAAAAAAGTGTTACAGAAATCAAGCTAAGAGCTGAGACTCAACTTGTACACGCTCATTTCGAAGCTGGCGCAGCTTGGGATGCGGGTGCAACTGAAGCTGAAATGGAACCTATCCTAATGGATATCCGTCACAGCCAGTGGCGTTGGGATTTTGCAACTGCATCTCACGGTGTTGCTGCACATGCTCCAGCTGAAGCATTACGTATTTTAGGTGGCGCTGTTGATAAAGCCGCTGATGCACGTATCAAACTTGCTCAACTTCTTGCTGCTAAAGGCGTGAAAATGCCAATCGCTATCCCTGATATCTCTACTAAAGAGAAAGCACAGGAAGCACTAGGCATGGATATGGACAAAATGAATGCTGATAAGCAAAGATTCTTAAAAGAACTTGCGCCAAAGTGGGATGCTGAAGCTGAAAAGCGTGAAGCGACTTACTAATTAGCACTATTACTTAGGTAATTATGTCTCCTAAAAGCCCTCTGATGAGGGCTTTTTTTTTGCGTTTAATTTATGCTTAAATAGTGTTTCAATATTCTATGGTTGGAGGATGAATATGATGGAAAACACGGAAGATAAATTGACGGTAATAGCAGGCGGTTGCTTGTGTGGCGGGATTCGTTATCAAGTGAATACTGCGCCATTTGATGCTGATTATTGTCATTGTATTCAATGTCAAAAGTCATCAGGTGCGGTGTTTCAAGCTTGGATGGATTTTAAATTAGATCAAATAACCTGGCTTACTGGCGTTGTTACTGAGTATCAGTCTTCTGAACATGTCTCAAGAGGTTTTTGCGTTCAATGTGGTTGTTCAATAAGTTATCGAGATGACCGATATCCAGATTATTTTACCTTAACGATTGCTTCACTAGATAACCCTAGGCTGGTTAAACCGACTTATCATATTCATACCAAGAACCAAGTAAGCTGGCTTAATATTACTGATGATTGTAGCCGCTATGAAAATGAACGAGTGAAGTGAGCTCTTAAATGCACCAATAAACGTTAGCTCTTCTTAACTTGAGCTGCAAGCAATATTAGTTCACCTCGACAAGTTTAATCTGCCATGTGGGGAATTTTTGCTGCAGATCGATAGTGATTTTATCTGCATCGCCCCGTAAGACAATAACAGGGTCATTTAAAGTGGCTGTTTGTGTCATGACCAATAATTCTTGGGGTGTAAGTTTGCTTAACTGCATTAACCCTTGATCAAATTCTGCTGAGGCTTGGTTTTCTAGAGCTTGGTTCTTCAGCTGTTGGGCGAGTGGTTGTTTGTTTTTTAATGCTTTGTTTCTCAATATCTGATTTATATAGAGGCTTTCTTTGCCAAAGGGTCTATCGATAGTGAGTTGTTGCTTACCAATGAGGTAGGTGGCTGCTGAATTGATTTCTTGTTGTGGCGTGAGTTGCTCACTGATAAGCGCTAAATGATCTGTCATGCCTTTTAAAAATGCACCAGAGTTCGCTAAAGCGGTGCTACCATAAAAATACATATATTGGCTCAATGGCGCATCAACGCAGCCGCCATAAACGCCATAGGTTAATCCGCGTGTTTCACGTAAGTCATAAAACAATCTTCCAGAATATCCTCGACCGAGCAATGCCGCGATTATTTTACAACTATTAGCATTTTGACTTTGATAACCTGAGGATTCAGTTAACACACCAACTCTCACTTGGGTTTGTACCGTGTTAGGTGCATCGATTAAATAGAGGGTTTTCTCAGTTTTTGCTTTCTCTGAGCTAGCTTTATATGAATTTGCTTCGTATGAGCCAAATTCTTCAGCATTAGCTTCTTCAGCGTTAGATTGTTGGTTATTAAAGCGCTTTTCTGTGGATAAACTGCTGTTAGGGCTATATTCGGTAAGCCAGCTAGGGAAAAAATTCGCTGGCTGTGCCTTTTCGACATCTGCATGAGCTGCTAATGATGCCTGCTGAGGGGTAAATAGGTGCCATTGCATCTGGCTTCTGATTTGAAGGTGTAGTGTTGAAAGCTTGGCTTTATTTAACTCATTAATTATGGCGTTGTTATCGATATTTTGATTATAAGGATGCTGCTCACCAAGGAGCTTTTTTCTAAATACGGTATCAATTTCAGCACCAGTGAAAGCGCCAATATGCTTATTGAGCTTAAGACTGCGTTGAATACTGTCAATATTGACCTCATCAAGCACACCTTTATCCCAAAACTGCCACAGCAGGTTGCTCTTAACTGCTGTTGGTGCAAAACAACTGATGGTGATGCCAATGCTATGTAAGCTGGCTCTAAAGCGCATACTGTCATAACAGCTAGCTTCTAAGTTGGTTAAGTCTTCATTATTGGTAATGGCTTTTCTATGTTGCTTAAATGCGGCAACTAAAATGTCAGGGTTTGCTATTGGGGTACTCTTTGAAATACCGATGAAGTAAAGCGAATTGGCCTGCTGATCTGGCTGCTGATTGTGATTATTTTCATTCAACGGCCATTGGTGCAGGAAACTATTTTCTGTCAGTTGGGTAGTTTGTGGTGCTTGCATCGCATTGGCTTTTAATGGAGCAACCTTAGGGGCTAATGGCAATGCAGTAAAGCTGGGTAAGTTTGGCGGCGCAGATGGAGTAAATTTGATCGGTGCATGTTGGCAACCGAGTTGAGCCCATATGAGCATAAATATGCTGGCTAGTCTTAAGGGAAACCTTGTGATTACTATTGAGTCTATTAGTTTCATAATGCCCACTTTTCGATTGATTCAGTAAAACCTTCAGGTAACCATTCAAGCAGGGTCTTACCCCATCGGATATACCACGATGGCAGTAAATCAAGGCGAACTTCTTTATTGATAAAGTATTGGTTAGCGACCCTTTTAAGATCATCGCTAGTGACCTTTGCTGTTCTTTGCCAAGGCTGAGTTAATGGAAAGTATTTATCTCGAGTGGATGTTTTTGATAAATACACTGCCAACTGCTGACTATCAGTAAAGCTGATAAGAGAATCATTAAGGGAAACACTTTTTAGTTGGCATAGGGATCGTGGTTCAAGACCCTGACTAGCCACTTTTTCTAATAGTGTACTCACCATTTCGTTGAGCTTATCTAAAGACGTGTTAGCTCTTGGTACTAAAACAAGATTGGTGACACCATGGTTTTGCATCGTTAAGGGTACTGAATAGCTCAACATATGGGGCGGGTTTTCGAGAGTGGCTTTCGTTAAGGCATTAGCAATATTTTGAAATAAGTAACTTTGCAGTAATGATACCGCTTCAAAATCTGCATCTTGCTCGCCTACGGTATGCCAAGCAAGTAATAATGCTGGCCAAGGTCCTCGCCCATCAATAATTTCCGCATGGGTGGCTGTTAATTGGCTAGATTCTATGTTGATTTTAGTAAATTTTTGTTTTGGAATATCAGGGTTCTGCCACTGTCCTAAATAGTCTTCAAGCCAATCGCTGGTTTTATCGTTGAGTTGACCCACCAATGACATTTGCATGGCATCAGGGCGGTAATAGCGTTGATGGAATTCCACTAGCTCTTGTGCTGTGGCACTTTTAACATCTTCGATGCTGCCAATGATGGCATGCCCGTACTGACTCCCTGCGACTTGAGATAACAGAAACTCCATCGCTTCACGTATGTAAGGCTGGTTATCAATGGTCGTCGCCATTTCCTCTAATACCGCACCTTGTTGGTTTTGTACTGTAGTGGCAGAAAGAACTGGCTTGATAAATCTATCTGACTCTAAAAATAGGCTTAGCTCTAATGCTTGTGCTGGAATGGTTAAATAGTAATTGGTGTAGTCGAAGTGGGTACTTGCGTTGAATCTCGCACCAAGCGCGCTCATTTGTTGTGGATAGCTATCATTAGGGGCATTTTCACTGCCTTTAAACAGTAAATGCTCAAATAGATGGGCATAGCCAGTTTGGCCTGCTTTCTCATTTCTGGAGCCGACATTAAATTGCGATGCGATTGAAACAGTATTCAGGCTAGGTTGATGGACTTGTCTAATAATAAGACCGTTCTCAAGTTCAGTGAGTGTAACTTGTCGTTCTATGGAATGAAGTTTCGCGAGCGGTTGTGAAAGATCACATTGGCTTGATGCCTTTGGTTCGCTTGCTGTCGATGCTTGTGTAATAGCGGACATTAACAAGATAGGTAAGCTGACAAAAACGCACAATGAAGATGAATAAATAGATTTCAAGCTGCTACCCAGTCGATGAATTTTAACCGTTCATTTAGGTTACTGAGTATAGATAAAGAGCTCAAGAGTTATTGTTAGCAGCGACTCACTTGATGTTGTTTATTCTGAGGTGGTAGCGAGTTTTAGGGATGGGCGTTTATAGAGATAGGAGTTATTAACACAAGCACAATAGGCGGTATTATACCTATGTGCTTGTGCATGCTGTTTCTAAATTGATTTTGAGTTAAGTGAGAAGACCTTACTCAGAATCAAAAGGTTGAACCATTTCTTCAATTTGAGCTTGTTGTTGCATGCTATTGATCCGTGTTGGCAGACCTGTACGTTGCTCTAATAAGCGTTTTAGCACAAATGAATCAGTATCAGCGTTGGCGACAATAGCCGTGATTTTTTTATCCAGCGTTAAAGGCAGGGGCTCTGATGAGTCAAATTGCTCTTGGGTCTCAGATAAAGGCTGGTGTACTTCTAAATAGCGATTACCGTCTGGCTCAATGGTGGCTTTAATCGGTTGATTAACAAATTCAACACGAGTACCAACCGGTACAGTATTGAATAGATGTTCAATATCATCTTCACGTAATCTTACACAGCCTTGGCTGACTCTGAGTCCAATGCCAAAAGAAGCGTTGGTACCATGTACTGCGAATAAATTACCCACGTATAAAGCAAATAAACCCATTGGGTTATCAGGGCCCGCTGGCCAAACATCAGGAAGTTCTACACCTTTTTCGGCATAAATCTCACGGGTACGTTTGGTGGGTGTCCAAGTCGGATTGGCACGTTTTCGGTAAACTTGGGTTACCCAATTCTCAGGTGTGTCACGACCGACTTGGCCAATACCAATAGGCAAAACCTCAACGATGTTAGTGCCTTTTTTATAATGGTATAAACGCATTTCAGCGCTATTGATCACAATGCCTTTGCGGGGGGCGTCAGGTAAAATAAGCTGATGCGGAATAACTAGAGTGCTGCCAGGTTTTGGTAGATAAGGATCAACACCAGGATTGGCTTCTAGCATGTTGCTTAAACCCAGTTGGAATTGGGCCGCGATAGCCTCTAAAGTCAGCTTACCTTCAGGGACTACATAGTATTGGTTCTCACCAATTAAACGACTATCTTTAGCTGGCATAGCATATTCAACAGCGGTGGCTTTAACGCTAAAAATTACAGTAGAGACAATAATTAAACTGGCACAAAAAGACTTCATCATATGCTGGATTCATTCCTATGAGAGCTGTGCTCACAATGGTTTACTTGAGAATTATAAAAGTGCTCCTGCAGGATAAATCTCAATATCTGGTGAAAACTCAAACTAAAGTTTTGCTTTTTATATCAAAGAATACTTGATCATTTTAACGCCGATTTCAACTAATGTAAGTTTCTAAAGGCTTATTTCCCTAATATTAACACATGCTGTTATTTATATAGCGAAGGTGTGTCTTTTGTCGGTCGAGTTTTAAAGCGGCGATGCAGCCACATATATTGCTTTCTGTTGCGATCGATTAACTGTTCGACAATTTTATTACCGCGTATGGCATCAGTCAGCTCATCTTCGCCAGGGAAGTGGCCAAGTGGGGCTAATATTTCCATATTATAACCAGTGTCACTATCATTACGTTCAACAAAAAAGGGTAATACTTTGGCTCTACCTAACTTTGCTAATGTCGTCGCCCCAGTGATGGTTGCCGCATCTGGCACTTCGTATAAAGGGATGAACACCGCACTTGAACGACCGAAATCTTGATCGGCGGTATACCAAATAACATCAGGGTTACGAAGACTTTTTACCATTTTACGTAGATCGCGTTTAGGTACTAAACCTTTATTTGATCGCAGGCGACCGTTCACCTGCAAATATTCCATAACGGGATTATCATGAGGTCTATAAACGCCGATACCGGGTTGAAATTGACCGAACATTCTTGCGCCCATTTCTAAAGGTAAACAATGTACTGCGAATAAAATCACTCCTTGACCACTATCAAGGGTATTACGCACATGTTCGTCGCCTTTAATGGTCATGTGTTTTCTGACTTTTTCATCTGACCACCACCAAGCGTTGATAGTATCGAATAGTGCTTTGCCCGTTTCTTCAAAGTTTTGTTTAAGGAGAGTTTCACGTTCTTCAATAGGCATGTCAGGGAAGCAAAGCTGTAAATTACGCTCAGCAGTATGCTTGCGACTGGCAGCTACTTTCAGCACCAAACGTCCTAAAGCTTTGCCTAAAGTCATTTGCCAGCTAAGAGGTAATAGTTGTGTTAGCTTCATTAGGCCAACACCTAACCATAAGGGCCAATGCTTGGGATGTAATAAATGTGAGGAGAATTGTGCTTTATCTATCACGACGAACTCATTCAAAAATCAAAATTAGTTTCTATTCTAACTTAATTTTAGAGCAAAATTAGGTACAATCACTGTTAAATATCAGCAAAAGAATAAGTTTACTATGAAGGTATCTCTTCCTGCATTCGAAAAAGCACGTGTTTTAGTTGTCGGCGATGTCATGCTTGACCGTTATTGGGTTGGCCCGACAGGTCGAATTTCACCTGAAGCACCAGTACCTGTAGTTAACATTAATCAAATTGAAGATCGTCCCGGTGGCGCTGCTAACGTCGCATTAAACATTGCAGCATTGGGCGGCCAGGTTCAGCTTGCGGGTATTGTCGGTAATGACGAGGCTGCTAAAGCCCTAACTGTTGGTGTGCAAACTCAAGGTGTAGAACCTCGATGGTTAACGGTTCCTAATAAGCCAACTATCACCAAATTAAGAGTTTTTTCACGTAATCAACAGCTTATCCGTTTAGATTTTGAAGAAAAATATCAGAAAGCTGATAGTGAAAACTTGTTTAATAGCAGTGAAGCCATTTTAGATAATGTCGATGTTTTGGTGCTATCAGACTACGCTAAAGGCGCAATTGATTCTCCAATCGACTTTATTGCCAAAGCTCGTGCTAAAGGCGTAACAGTACTTGTTGATCCCAAAGGCAGTGACTTTTCACGCTATCGTGGCGCTTCATTATTAACACCAAACATGAGTGAATTTGAAGCCGTTGTTGGTACTGTGACAAGTGAAGCTGACTTAATTGAAAAAGCGAAAAAAGTCATTAAAGAAAATGATTTAGATGCAATTTTGGTGACTCGCTCTGAAAAGGGTATGACCTTGATTAGCCAAGATGAAGCTGAATTACACATTCCAACAGTTGCTCGTGAAGTTTATGACGTTACTGGTGCGGGAGATACGGTTATTTCGGCATTGGCAAGTTCACTTGCCGCTGGTAGCTCACTTGCACAAGCCTGTTCAATTGCCAACATCGCTGCGGGTGTCGTGGTGGCTAAACTCGGTACCGCAACAGTTAGCCGTATCGAATTGATTGAAGCATTAGCGTTAAATCAAGGTGAATCAGGTTTTGGTGTCGTTACAGAAGATCAATTAGCTTATGCCATTGAGCAAGCCCGTCTTCGCGGTGAAAAAGTGGTAATGACTAATGGTTGTTTTGATATTTTACATGCTGGGCATGTTAGTTACCTTCAGCAAGCCAAAGAATTAGGTCATCGTTTAATCGTTGCGGTTAATGATGATGCTTCAGTGAAGCGCTTAAAAGGCGAAGGCCGTCCTGTAAATCAGGTTGATCGCCGCATGGCTGTGCTGGCCGGACTTGCTTCTGTTGATTGGGTTATCCCATTTAGTGAAGATACACCGCAACGTGTGATCAGCCGCTTATTACCTGATTCATTGGTAAAAGGTGGAGATTATAAAGTTGAAGAAGTCGCTGGTGGCGAAGAAGTTATCGCTGCTGGTGGCAGTGTCGAAATCCTTGGATTTGAAGACGGCGTCTCTACAACCGCGATTATTGAAAATATCATGGCTAATAAGTAGTGAGTATTCGGGCACTGCTTATTTTAATCAGTGCCATTTTATTTAGTGCTATTGTCATCAGTCAGCCATTGCTGGCTGATGTTACATTACCTTTTAACACTCAAACTCAAATTCAATCTGACACTCATAACCATACTCATAATCAAAACCAGACCAATAACCTTTCATCACCCCAATTTCCCATTACTCAAAATTCTACAAAGCTTTTACATTGGATTCCTATCGCATCTAAGCAAGCTCTGGTCTGTGATATCGCTTTCTATCTTAATTGTTTAAATAAGCTTCCTGTAGCATTAGCCATTCAATTACCCAAGCCAAATAAGATCACAACCTTTTTAGGTCAAAGAACTGCGATGGTATTAGCTGTTGAACATCAAAATATCGCCGGTCTTATTATCGTTAGTGCTAAGTCTTCTATTCCTGAAACGATATCTTCTATAAATGGTGTGACATATCAACTAGACCTGGAGGAGCAATTTAAGCTGACGTTATGGCATGAAATGGGTCATTTGGAGAATATTGCCTTGTTAGGTGAAACGCTTCCTGCTTCCCTATCTGCATATGAACATGAATGGTTAGCTGATATTTACTTAGTGTGGCGAATAGCCCAAGAGCATAAGGATTTGGACTTAGCCTGGCAGCAGTTTCATCGACGAAATATGGATCTTATCAGCGATCGAAATAATATGACCCATTGGAGCGCTCCCCAATTGCAATGGATACTGAGCCAATATCAGCTAAATGACATTCTCGATTTTGAGCTCTACAGTGAATTTGTTACCGCCATTATGCCTATATTAACTGTTCCTGATAAAACTGAACGGTCTGAAATTTCCAGCCTAGTACAGCGTACTTTTAGTCACAGTACGCTTACCTTACCTAAATATATGCTTTGGCGGCAACAGCAACTTATCGATGTCATTTACCCAACCTTATCCATGCTAATGGGTGAGAACAAGGCCCAGCAATGGCTAATTGAACAATTTCCAGAAGCTGAAAAAATGCTGAAAGTAGCACACGCTGAATAGAATGTAGCGTGTTTTATAAATGGCAGAAATTCGGATTGAAAGCACAAAGCTAAAATTATGGTTTTTCGATAATTAAGCTGTGATAGTTGAAATGAGATCAGAACTCTTGTAATCAATCCAAGGGTATTTTTATATTACTGCGGTAGGTGTCAATTAATCAAAAGGCGACCTTTAAGGTCGCCTTTATGCTGTTGGTATTATCATTGTTGTGAGTGTTTATTTCACCGGGTTAAAAGTGCCATTGGACATAAACCGAATTGTAGTTACTACCACCTTTAATTCGGCCAAAGGCTGAACTGGTTTCAAATATGCCCGATCTATGGTGAATGCTGTAACCTAACCAGGCATTTTGCATTGGCGCATAATTGAAAACATCCCCTAAATTGACATCAAACGAAAAATCTAAGTAGTTTAACAATTTAGAAGGTCGGTAATCTTTTTCTGCTAATTCACTACCTTCGATATAGGTCACATCAGAGACATAAGATAAACCTTCAGCTACACCGATACGAAAACGCCAACCTAAATCTACGGTGTAAAATGCTTTCACAGCAATAACGCCTTCAGCTAAGTTATCTTGGACTTCTGAATCGTGATGCCAGACGGCACCCGTCGTTAGATATAGATCGATGGGTAAAGTGAATAAGCTATCACTAAGCGGAATACCGTAAAAAAGGGATGTGAGCTGATTATTATAACGGTCACCTTTAGCTTTACCGGTTAATATCGCATTTAAGTTTGAAGGTGTTGCCCAACCATGCGCAACCCTTAAAAATTCCCCACTTTCTTTAGGAACTGGATTAGTGTTTGGTCTTTTGTTGTCAGGGAAGAAGCCAAAGCCTAAGAAGGTTTCAAATTGATATTGATTTTCAATAGTGGGTAAATCATAGATATCATCCTCAAGACGAGTCACGCCAAAGTTACCGAGTAAATACAAATTACTGGCGAGGTGATAACGGGCATTTACACCGGCTGAAAATGATAAACCAGCCCCTGGGTCTGCTAACTCTAATCCATAATAATGTTCATTAAAATCACTGCTTTTCCACTGTAGCTCAGCATAAGGATTAAGCTGCCAGTCACCGCCTTGCCAGTGATATTGTGTGCGGGTATAACCATAGGTGCGTTTGTTACCGTCACTCATTATTGCTACATCGGCTTCTAGACTGTCTTTTTGAAAACGATATTGAAAGCCCACATCAAAGGCGTCTGATTGCGTTTCGTTTTGATATTCTTGCGGTATATCGACAAAGCGAAAACGGCTGTAGACATTGATTTGGTGTTCATCATTTTTCCATAAATGCACCCCGCCTTCTAAACCATCTAAGTAAAAATAGTCATTTTTAAACTCGAGGAGTGGCATGACATCTGAAACGTTATCATCTTCGGTTGCGTAGGGAATACCGGCTCTGCGTAAACCAATTCCTACCCCCCAAGTTGTTGGGAAATACTCAACCTCACTACCATTTTCCTGTTCAATGTTTGTTTCTGACTTGGTCGTTTTAAGCGTTTCATTTTTTGGCGCTGCCATGACAGGAAAAGCGCATGCGCTGACACAAATAAGGGCTGTAAATAAGTGAGGTGTTGTTGACATAAACGTTTTACCAGTAATCTTTAATGCTAATGACTAACCTTTACCTAGCTGAAATCATGATTTTCAAAACTAAGTTGGCGCTAATTTTCGTTTGGTTTTTCAATATTATAGCATGCTGATTTTAGCTTTTGCTGTAACAGCACTGCAATGAGTTTATCTTTTAAATTTTACTGGTTGTCGCAATGTTTTAAATTAGTCCTTAAAGGACTGACATTTTGATCTTTTTGCCAGAATGAAAAATTATGTTTCCCAGCTTGTTTGATCCCATACATGGCGTTATCGGCCTGCTCACAGACTCGAATGAATTTGTCTAGATGATTAAAACAACTTATGCCGATACTCAGACCTAATGAAAGAGTTTTATTATCAATTTCTTGTAAATGCTTAAAGTGGGATATCAATGCCCTCGCAAGCACACTGATGGTCTCATATTCTGAAATAGAGCTAATGACTACAAACTCGTCACCACCCAACCGTGCTATTTTTGCATCATGATTGGGTAGCAAGGTGTCGCAATAATGCTTGAGAATCTGGCTAATTTCCACTAATACGAGATCGCCGAAATGATGACCGTATTTGTCGTTAACTTTTTTAAAGTTATCGACATCAATAAAAAGCAGGGTTCCTGAACTGAAATGTTTATCTTGCTGTATTTGTTGGTAAGCTTTTTCTGCTGCGGTTCGATTTAATAAATCGGTGAGAGGGTCTTGGTGGGCAAGTCTGGCTAAATCGAGTTCATAGCGTTTTTCTTGAGTGATATCGATATGGGTGCCCATTATCCTAAGGGGTTGTCCATCTTGGGTATACTCAACAATACGCCCCCTGTCTGAAACCCAACTAGTGGTACCATTTTTATGGATCATTCGGTGGACCGCTTGGTACACTTCTTCTTTGCCTACGAGGTGATCTTCAAAGGCGGCAATGACCCAATCTTTATCTTCAGGATGTAAATGACCTTTCCAGCTAGAAACGTTTGCAGCCCGTTCTTCAAGCGTGTAGCCCAGCAATGCGCCCCAATCTTGATTAAATATGGTTAAGTCGCCCGTTGGAATATGTTGCTCCCAAAGGCATAACCCTGTGCCATCTAAGGTTGCTGATAGTTTTTCTTCACATAGCTTTAGCTGCTTTTTTAGCGATTGGTTCTCTTTAGTTAGTTGTTCTAACTTAGCATTCAGCAGTTGAACTTGTGAAGCTCGGGGATCCATTAGCGAAAATCTTCCTTTTTCGTAAAAGTATTGATTATTATTTGTACTTTTAATAAGCGAAATAGTCAATGTTCGCTTAATATCCATGACTAGAATATCACTTTTGCTTTTTTTACCAATAAAAAAGGCCGCTAAGCGGCCATTTTGTTGGTTAAACTTTCAACATGTTGAAAATTAATCAGCTTCTTTTAAGCTCTGAGTGAGCTCAACGATGCCTTTTTTACCATCACCAAACAACATTAGGGTGTTATCCATGGCAAATAATGGATTAGGTAAACCGGCAAATCCAGGGCTTAATGAACGCTTAACCACCACAACAGTGCGGGCTTTATCGACATTCAGAATAGGCATTCCGTAGATTGGGCTGCCTTTATCTTCACGAGCCATTGGGTTGGTAACATCATTTGCACCAATAACAATCGCCATATCCGTTTGAGCAAATTGTGGATTAATCTCATCCATTTCAATTAACTGCTCATAAGGCACTTCAGCTTCTGCAAGTAATACATTCATGTGACCAGGCATCCGACCAGCAACAGGGTGAATCGCATACTTAACATCAACACCGCGCTCTTGTAAGACGTTAGCTAGCTCACGAACTGCATGCTGTGCTTGTGCCATCGCTAAACCGTAACCAGGAACAATAACCACACGTTCAGCTGTTTCTAGCATCATTGCAATTTCATCTGGAGAGGTTGATTTCACTTTACCTGCGTAAACTTCATCAGCATCAATTTTCTCGCCGCCTTCAGCCATAACACCGAACAGTACATTGAACAGTGAACGGTTCATCGCTTTACACATGATTTGCGTGAGGATGATACCTGACGCGCCTACCAGTGAGCCTGAAACTACCAGGACGGTATTACCAGTAATGAAACCCGTTGTTGCAGCTGCGATACCTGAATATGAGTTCAGTAGTGCAATCACAACCGGCATATCAGCGCCGCCAATTGGCACTACTAATAACACACCTAAAACCACAGCAACTGCAACTAAGGCATACATTAACGCAGGGTTAGAAGGGTCAATCACTAGTGCTATGGCTAAACCAACGGCAGTGATAAGCAATAATGCGTTAAGTATTTTATTGCCAGGGACTTTGATTGGATTACCAGAAATTAGCTCTTGGAGCTTGGCAAACGCGACAAATGAACCAGATAACGTCACTGAACCAATAATTATCGTCGCACCAATAGAGATTAGTGCAACAACACTGGTCGCAGCGGTTGGATCAAGGAAGCTTGCTGCTGCAATAGCGAGTGAAGCACCACCACCAAAACCATTCAGTAGTGCAACCATTTGAGGCATGTCGGTGACTTTAATTTTAGTCGCCATAACCGCACCAATGGTGCCACCTAATAGTACGCCGGCAATGATCCATTCATAGCTAAGAATACTCTGGTCAAATAGCGTTACCACCACGGCAATGAACATACCCATTGCAGATAATTGGTTGCCACGAACCGCTGTTTTAGGTTTTGTCAGCCCTTTAATACCAAGAATAAAAAGGACTGCGGCAACAAGGTAAGCCAAATAAATAAATGTTGTCATTGAGTCTATTTCCTCTTGAACATAGCTAGCATGCGGTTGGTTACCATGTAACCACCAACCACATTAATGGTAGCCAGTACTACGGCGATAAAACCAAGTACGTTAACCATGATGCCACCGCCAGAACCTGCTGACAGTAGGGCGCCAACCAGTGAAATACCTGAAATAGCATTCGAACCAGACATTAATGGCGTGTGAAGAGTGGGTGGAACTTTAGTAATAAGTTCAACACCTAAAAATACCGCGACGACAAAAAGCGTCAGCAATAATAACAAGGTCATATCCATTATGCTTTTTCCTCTACAGTCGTGTCAGCTTCAGGCGTTGCTAAAGGCGCTAGACCTAATAAATCTCTCAGGCGAGCACTGGTCACTTCTTTGCCATGGGCAACGACAGTATCTCTTACAATTTCGTCTTCAAAATCAAGAACCAGTTCACCTTCTTTACTGATGATTAAGTTCAGTAAATTTTCGACATTTTTACCATACATTTGGCTGGCATGATTAGCGGCAGTGCTAGGCACGTTAGAAGGGCCCAAGATCATGACGCCGTTATGCATAACAACTTCATCAACACGGGTCAATTCACAGTTACCACCTGATTCAGCCGCTAAATCAACGATGATGGTGCCATTTTTCATGCCATCAACCATTTCTTTAGTAATCAGAACAGGGGCTTTGCGACCTGGAATTGCTGCTGTGGTAATCACAATGTCTTGTTGCGCTAACACATTAGCCATAGCTTGTTGTTGACGCTTTAAAAAGTCATCACTTTGCTCGGTAGCATAGCCACCTTTAGTTTCGGTGTTTTCAGCTTCGATATCGAGCTCAACAGGTTTTGCACCAACAGAAATAATCTGTTCGCGCGCCGCTGGGCGAATATCATAGGCTTCGACAACTGCACCGAGACGTTTAGCGGTTGCACAGGCCTGAAGGCCTGCTACACCCACACCCATAATAAAGGCGCGAGTGGGTTTTAATGTCCCTGCTGCAGTCATCATCATTGGGAATAAGCGCGGCGCTTTATGAGCCGCTAGCAATACGGCTTTATAACCTGAAATCGTTGCCATTGATGACAAGATATCCATGCTTTGAGCGCGAGTAATACGCGGAATCAATTCTAAGGCAATCGCGCTGCCACCCGTGTCTGCAATAGCTTGTGCATTCTGAGGATTAATCAGAGGATCCATCATTCCAATAACCAATTGATGAGGCTTGATTACAGCTTTAATTTCATCAAATTGATCGCCCTTACAGTTAACCACTGTAAGGATATCGGCATCTGCTAGTAATGCTTCTCTTGAAGAAGCAATAGTGGCTCCAACCTTGACATAATCGTCGTCGGTAAAGCCTGCGTTTAATCCAGCGCCTGATTCTACGATCACTTGTAGCTGTTTTTTCAATAATACGGTCACATTAGCAGGGATTAACGCAACGCGTAGCTCACCTGGGTGACTCTCTTTCGGTAGACCTAATTTCAAAAGGACAACCTCTTAGTTATTTTGATAGGGAAGGGTCGGGTCGTTTAAGCACCTAATACATACTAGATGATTTAAGTACCATATTTTTTTTAAAGTGCATCATTCTGGCAATTCTTAAGTTTGATACAAGTAAAGAATGCGCTAAATCGCATTTTTACAGAGGTCTGACCTAAAAGTTTGCACTACACCACACTTTTGTAGCTTAAAAATCACGCTTTGCATATTCCTTAATGGAATAAAGAATCAACTTTTATTCTTTTTTGGTTTTAAGGAACCAGAGTAATCTTATGACATTAAATTGTTATAGGGCTCTCTAATGTTGTTAAAAGAACTTTCTTCATTCGCATCGCCATTGTCACAAGGACAAGTCGATAAGCTAAAACAGCTCACTTCTGAATTATCTGCAGTGCAATTAGCTTGGGTTAGTGGCTATTTGGCAGCATCTTCAAACCAAGGGCTAACAACTGCAGCGCCAGAGGCAAGTGCAGCACAAACAGTGACTATTTTATTTGGTAGCCAAACGGGTAATGGTCAAGGCATTGCTAAAGATTTGGCTGCGCAAGCATCCGCTAAAGGTTTTTCGGTTAATTTAACCTCAATGGCTGATTACAATGTACGTCAGTTAAAACAAGAAACCATTTTGATTGCGGTCGTGAGTACCCATGGTGAGGGTGAAGCGCCAGATGATGCCATCGAATTACATAAGTTTCTTGCTTCAAAACGAGCGCCTAAGTTAGATCAACTTAATTTTTCAATTTTGGCACTGGGTGATTCAAGTTATGAGTTTTATTGCCAAACTGGCAAAGACTTTAGTGAACGCTTATCTGCTTTAGGTGCAAAAGAATTATTGCCTCTTGTTGAGTGTGATGTTGATTACGAAGAAGCTTCAGAGCAATGGCTTGAATCTGTATTAACGGTTGTTGAGCCATTGGTTGAAACCAGCAGTGCCAGTGTTGTATCGATTGATACAGCCAAGTCTGTTGGTGAAAGTGAATTCACTAAGCAAAATCCTTATGAAGCAGAAGTGTTATTAAGTCAAAAGCTCACCGGTCGTGATTCTGATCGTGATGTTCGCCATGTTGAAATCGATTTAGGCGAATCAGGTATTAATTATCAAGTGGGCGATGCCTTAGGTATTTGGTTTACTAATAATGACTCGTTAGTCACTGAAGTGATAAGCGGTCTAGCATTAGACGGCGCAGCTGAAGTTGTTGTGAGTAAAAATACGTTATCACTACAACAGGCATTAACAGATAAAAAAGAGCTAACTCAACTTTACCCTGGTCTTGTGACGGCATGGGCAGAGCTTGCGGGGAATGCAGACCTTAGCGCGATTGCTGCAGATAAAGAGCAAACTCGCCAGTTTGTATTAGGTCATCAATTAGCTGATTTAATCAGTTTGTATCCAGTAAAAATCGATGCTGCAACCTTAGTGAGTTTATTACGCCCATTAACACCGCGTTTGTATTCAATTGCTTCTAGCCAAGCTGAAGTTGAAAACGAAGTGCATTTAACTGTCGCACTGGTTGAAGATGAACGTGAAGGTCAAGCTCGCTTTGGCGGCGCTTCGCACTTCTTAGCTTCAGCAGAAGAAGGTCAGCAAGTTAAGGTATACGTTGAACCGAATAAGCATTTCCGTTTACCAGACAATAGCGACATCCCAGTGATCATGGTTGGTCCGGGAACGGGTGTAGCGCCATTTAGAGCCTTCATGCAGCAGCGTGCAGCAGATGGTGTGAATAGTGATAGCTGGTTATTCTTTGGTAACCCACATTTCGAGCAAGACTTCCTTTATCAAGTTGAGTGGCAACAGTATTTAAAGTCGGGCGATCTATCTCGTCTTGATGTGGCTTTTTCTCGTGACCAAGAACATAAAATTTATGTGCAACATCGTATTGCTGAACAAGGCGAAGCGATTTGGGCATGGTTACAAAGTGGTGCACATTTCTATATCTGTGGCGATGCAGATCGCATGGCGAAAGATGTCCATCAAGCATTGTTAGATGTCGCGGTTAAGTTTGGTGGTTTAGATGCACAAGGTGCAGAAAACTATCTTGAAGAACTTCGCAGTGCTAAGCGTTATCAAAAAGACGTTTACTAAGTTAAGACTGAATTAAGCATACAGAACAGAATAAACACGCTGGTGAGATGAAGTGACTGGCGTAATAAAAGCATTGATAGAGGCCACACGATGAGTGAGCAAAAGTTAGCAGTAAATGAATATTTAAAAACCGACAGTGATTACTTGCGCGGTACGATCAAAGAAGGGTTAGATACCCAAGTAACAGGTTCATTTAGCGATGGCGATCAGCAGTTGATCAAATTCCACGGATTTTATCAGCAAGACGATCGTGATTTGCGTAATGAACGTAAGGAACAAAAACTTGAGCCTTTATATAGTTTCATGTTGCGTGCCCGTGTACCTGGTGGGATCTGTAGCCCTGAGCAATGGTTAGATGTCGATAAGATCTCATCAACACTAACCACATCAAACAGTATTCGTTTAACCACCCGCCAAACGTTTCAATATCACGGTATTCCAAAGCGTAATTTAAAAACGCTGATCCAAGGCCTTGATAGAGCAGCCTTGGATTCAATTGCGGCATGTGGTGACGTTAACCGTAACGTAATGTGCAACCCAAACCCAATTGAGTCTAAGTTACATCAACAGGCTTATGCAGTCGCCAAAGAGTTGTCTGATCATTTACTACCTCATACTCATGCTTATGCTGAAATTTGGTTAGATAAAGAAAAGCTGCTTGATACCGAAACTCACGAACCTGTGTACGGTAAAACCTACTTGCCACGTAAGTTTAAAATGGCAGTTGCGGTTCCACCTGACAATGATGTTGATGTGTATACCAATGATCTTGGTTTTGTTGCCATCGCTGAAGCGGGTGAATTAGTTGGTTTTAACCTAGTCGCTGGTGGTGGTATGGGTTCAACCCATGGTGAAGTTGAAACCTTCCCGCGTTTAGCAGATGATTTTGGTTTCATTAAAACTGAAGATGTTATTAAATTTGCTGAAGCGGTAATGACTGTTCAACGTGACTGGGGTAATCGCGTAAACCGTAAGCGTTCACGCTTAAAGTACACCATTGTTGATCATGGTGTTGCAGAATTTAAAGCGGAAGTTGAAAAACGTACCGGGGTGAATTTTGAACCTAGACGTGATGCTGTAATTGGTGATCGCGGAGACCGATATGGTTGGGTTAAAGGCTTAGATAACAACTGGCATTTAACTTTATTCATTGAAAGTGGTCGTATTAAAGATGAGCCTGGTCAAATGCTGCAAACAGGTTTAAGAGAAATCGCTAAAATCCATAAAGGCGATTTTAGAATGACCTCTAACCAGAACATGATTATTGCTGGTGTTGCCGAGCAAGATAAAGCTGCGATTGAAGATTTAGCCCGTAAACATGGATTTTTTGGCAAAGTAATTAGTCAAACTCGCGGCCATTCAATTGCCTGCGTGTCACTGCCTACTTGTCCATTAGCGATGGCGGAAGCAGAAAGATATTTCCCTGAGTTCATAGATCATATTGATGCGCTTCAAGCTAAGCACGGTATTAGCGATCAAGCGATAGTGGTAAGAATGACAGGTTGTCCAAATGGATGTGCGAGACCGTTCGCAGCAGAAATTGGTTTAGTGGGTAAAGCGCCGGGACGTTATAACTTGTATTTAGGTGCAAGCTTTGAAGGCACAAGACTTAATAAGATGTACAAAGAGAATATTCAAGAAGCTGAAATTTTAGCTGAGTTAGACAGAATATTCGGATTGTACGTGCTAGAACGTGATGCTGGTGAAACGTTCGGCAACTTTACTGTTCGTCATGGCATTGTTAAAGCTGTGAATGATGCAGCTGTAGATTTTCATGGCTAATGCGTTAGCGACAGAGGTTAACACAATGATTAATCAGAATGAGTTGCGCGCGTTATTATCAGCGCCCAAATCTGAGCAAGACATTGTTTTAAAAAAAGTGAATACTTTCTTAATGGAGTTATCTCCTCAGGATCGTGTAACTTGGGGACTTGCTCATTTACCTGGTGAACATGCTTTATCGTCCAGTTTTGGTATTCAAGCTGCCGTTATGCTGCATATGGTAAGCCAAGCGCAAACAGATATACCAGTTATTTTAACTGATACCGGATACTTGTTTGCTGAAACCTATCAATTTATTGATGAGTTAACCCAAAGACTGGGTTTAAACCTGCAAGTGTTTCGCGCACAGCAATCTTCTGCGTGGCAAGAAGCGCGTTACGGTAAGCTTTGGGAACAAGATCTTGAAGGGTTAGAAAAGTATAATCGCATCAATAAAGTGGAACCTATGCAACGTGCTTTGGCTGAGTTGAATGTAGGGACTTGGTTTGCGGGGCTGCGTCGATCACAAGCCAGTACCCGTGAAGCACTGCCAATTCTTGCAATCCATGGTGATAAATATAAGTTGCTGCCCATTATTGAATGGAGTAACAAAGATGTGCATGAGTATTTAACTGAACATGAACTCCCTTACCACCCACTGTGGGAAAAGGGATATGTTTCAGTTGGTGACACTCATTCAAGTAAGCCGCTTGAATTGGGGATGAGCGAAGAAGAAACCCGATTCAATGGTTTGAAGCGTGAATGTGGATTACATTACGAAATTTAGCTAATTGCAGGTTAGTCATTTGGTTATAAACATATCAGTCCAATGAGGCTGATATTTTTTGCTTAACGAAAGGCTCAGCATTGAGAAAAACGTAACCTTGTGACTCATCGTTATTCTAAATTGTTGATAATTTGAACGCTTATTATTGGGCTGTGAATATTCATTCGACCAAAGTATTAAGTCCAATGACTGATATTGATAGATGTTGTATTTTTTCACTAAAATCGACTAAAAACTTAGGCAATAATTAATTTTATAGTCTAGATTAAGAAGTTCCCGTAGATGGTTTTGTTGACACTTTAGGCATGTTTTTGCACGCCACGTACCTCCAAAGCCTCGCTCGTATATACGAGTGTTAGTGATTGGCTTGCTAGCGTAAGCATAATCTTTGGTTATCTCGGTTGGCCTTAAATGTGGCCAATCGAGAAACCTTCCCCTGTAGTCGCTTTCTGCAATCGTCCTCTTTTCAAGTACTCTAAAAAACGCGTTAATACTTCGCTTCCTCGTTGTTAATATTTGTTTAATTCCAGTGGTTTGTCATTGATGGATATTATTTGTCGATGAAAAGTATGCTAAATTATTGCGATGCTTACCCAATATTAAAATCTATCAGCTCATAGCTAGTTAGAGGCTATGGGTTTGTTATAAGCATTCAACTAACCATTTACTCTCAAGGAAGAGTGACTTGTTATAACTTACATGTGAATTATGGAGCACGAATAATGAAAAAACTGGCTATAGCAGTGGCAATCGTCGCAGCTGGTGCAGGCGCATATATGCTATCGAGTAATGATGATGCAGACATTGCTGACAACGAAATGCTAGCGTATATCCCCGCTGACACCTTACTTTTTTCAGGGCAGTTTGAACCATTTCCTTTAGAGGATTATTTGTACTCAATGCCAATGGGGCAAAATACAGCCGCTCAACTTGAGCAGCTTGAGCAAGCGGGTTCATATGACAGTGAACAAGAACGTTTTTTTGTTAGTCTCTATAAAAGTTATTTAGTCAGCTTTGAAAATCCAGATGTTTTTTTGAAAACCTTTGGCCTAGATGCCAATATTCAGTCTTATACCTACACCTTAGGGGCGCTACCGGTATTTAAAGTACAAGTAGCCGATGAACAAGCTATTTGGAATGTTCTGGATAAAGCGACTGAAGAAAGTGGCTTATCTTACAAGAGTGAAACCATTAAAGGATTAGAATATCGCGCTTACTCATTGATTGAGGACGATGAATCAATTGATTTAGTGGTTGCTCAGAAAAATGGCTGGTTAACAGTAACCTTAAATACTTCATTCAATAAGCCAGAATTATTAGAAACAGCATTAGGGCTAACCAAAGTCGATAACCCGATTAGTGATAGCGGTATTATTGCTGATATTACCACTTCTCACGGGTTCTTAAGTGACAGTGTGAGTTTTATCAATCATGTGGAACTGGTTAAAGGTTTAACGTCATCTGATGGCAATATGCTGGCTAAACAATTAGCTAAGTTAGGCGAATTAGATGGCTCTGGTAGCGATCCTTTTGCTGAATTTAAAACAGCAGAATGCCAAAGTGAACTCAGTTCTATTGCATCAAATTGGCCTCGCACAGTGATGGGCTTAAAATCATTCGATGTGACGCGCCAAGAAGCAAAATTTGACGCTGAAGTCGTGATTGAGTCTAAAAACCAAGTGATACTAGGTGCATTTAATAAGATGCGCGGCTTTATCCCTAGTTTCAGCAATGGTCTAACTGACAATGCGATGTCTTTAGCTTTTGGCATTGATGTCGCGCAACTTGCGCCAGCATTAACTGAAGTGTGGCAGGATCTGCAAACACCGAGTTATCAGTGTGAAGCATTAGCGCAAATGCAATATGAAATTAGCGGTCAAAACCCGGCAATGCTAGGGATGATGACGGGAATGGCTAATGGCGTTAAAGGCATGAGTGCAACGATTATCGATTTCTCACTCACAGATGAGAATGGTGAGCCAGGGTTTAAGCATTTAGATGCACTCATTAGTTTATCTGCTGAAAACCCTGAAATGCTATTGAATATGGTGAAACCATTTGTGCCTCAGTTAGCACAAGTTCAACTTGAGAAGAATGGTGACCCTATTGATGTGTCTCCATTATTGATGCTACCTCCTTCTATGGGGATTTCTGCAAAAATGGCAATCAAAGATCATCACATTGTTATCTATAGCGGCGATAAAGGTGAAGATTTAGCTAATGAGCTGGCTAAAGAGCCACTGGTTGCGAATGGATTAACGAGCATGTCTATCGACTATCAAAAAGTACTGACGCCAGTATTCAAATTGATAGAAGACAGTGGTGAGGAAGTACCAGAAGAGCTAGAAATGTTGAAAGATTATGATATGCGTATGCAGCTTAACTTCGATATTACTGACAAAGGTATTTCAATTTCTACCCGCGGTCATTCAAAAGCGAAATAGGCCTAGGCTTATTTTAGTTTTGTTTTCGTTTTGCACGGATAGAATAGTTTAAGTGATAAAAAAGGTGAGCCAATTGGCTCACCTTTTTATTATTCGTTTAAATTAATTTACAGAATATCGCCGATAGAAACACCGATACCAATGCGCTGATTATGATGATTATAATCAATCATGCTTTCGCCATAACCATTAAAGTATTGCGTATATAAACGTAAATTGCCTAATATCGGGTAACTCCAAGTAAACTCAATGGAGCCTTTATTGGGATTTTGTAAATTATTACGGGCCATTAGGGTAAACATGTGCTCATCAAGCCCATAAGCCGCAGTCACTTCAAAGTTACCCATATAATCTTCAATATCGGGATTGTCATCTCCCTCAGGTGAGTCAGGTGTTTCTTTCTCATCTTCTGGTATTCTCCACCACGCTTTAAGGCCTAATGCGAAAGGACCTCTATCAAAAACCATCGTGCCGTAAAGTCTATTCCAACTGCGTGAAAGTGAACCTGACTTGCCGTTAGATTGATGAACTGCACCTACACCCCAAAATGAATTTCTTAAACCTGCCACTTCCCAATCATTGTTAAACAACATGAACATTTCTGGTTCATGATTAGTTTCTCTAAATGGTGAGGAAATTTCTTTGTTGTAGACTTGCCAGTAAGACTGGTTGGTATAGGCAAAGTAGAGGTGGCCATTATCGCCAAAAACGTTATACCAAAGTGGAAATTTAAAGCTTATTTGAAATTTTGCTTCAGCGTTATCGATGACTTCTTCAGCATTTTCATCTTTAGAAAGCGTTATATAAGGATCAACATTTGGGCTGTCGTTATAAGTGTATGGCAATATATAATTGACTTTATGCGGGGTAATCACAAAACGTTGGTCAGCAGTTTTAAGTTCATCTTCAACACGCTGATCTACTAGTGAGTCTTCAGCTAAAACGTGTTGATTTACCCCTATGAACAATCCTGCTGTTAAGAATATTTGAAGCCACTGTTTCATCATTATCTCTTCCCGTATATTTTTGTGTAGATTAACACCCTGGTTACAGATGGGGAATGAATTTAATAACTTAGCTTTATCTTGTCTACATTTAGCTATTTTTGAGCTAAACAGGGTTAATAAAAATCGCTTCAAACTAAATCTATATAACTAAATAGAATAAAAGCTAAGTAATATCTATTATATATGGAATATATAAACCGCTATATTTGATGCTAATCAAATAAAGTGGGGTTTTGGGTAATGGAATTGGTTTCAATACCGGGTCAAGAGGCCAAAGGTAAAGTATGGATTGTTGGTGCGGGGCCTGGGGATGTAGAACTTCTCACCCTCAAAGCTTATCGCGTGCTTAAACAAGCTGATGCTGTACTTTATGATGCCCTTGTTAGCCAAGACATATTAGATTTAATCCCACAAAGCGCCGAGAAAATTGCCGTAGGTAAGCGCGCTGGTAAGCATAGCGCTGCACAAGATGAAATTAATCAGTTACTGGTGACTAAAGCTTACACTCGCAAAAACGTGGTACGCCTTAAAGGTGGTGACCCATTTATTTTTGGCCGTGGCGGTGAAGAACTGCAAACTCTGGCTGAAACAGGTGTTGCTTTCGAAGTTGTCCCTGGCATCACCGCTGCAAGCGGCACCGCAGCTTATGCTGGTATCCCACTAACACATCGAGACTTTGCCCAAGGGGTGACGTTTATTACTGGCCATTGCCAATTACAAAGTCGCCCGATGGACTGGCAAGGTTATGCTAATCCTAATAACACCTTAGTGGTTTATATGGGCATTTTGAATGCTGAGATTATTCGTGATGGATTAATGAGTAATGGCCGCCACGGTGATACGCCTGTTGCTATTGTTTCCAAGGCGACGACTTCATCACAACAACGATTTATTGGTAAGTTAAGTGAATTATCCCAACTTGCAGCAGATCCTGCTTTGCAAATGCCTGCATTGATGATTATTGGTGAGGTGGTAACCCTAGCTGATTCGTTGAACTGGTTTAATCCAGTTGAAATGCCTGAAGCAGATAAGAACGTTTACACATACTCCCAAACTACTGGATCTAGCCTTTAGTTTATCAAACCTTGGCTTCAGCTAACAATTTGAAGAGCTATGGTAAAAATCTTTATTTGATTCTCATAGGCATAAGCATTTCATCAAATCTTTAGGTATAACTACTCACGTTAAATTGTATTGATTTTATTACATGGCTGGAATAACAATTCCGGCCATTTTTATTATTTTTTATATCTCCTGCTAAATATTAACATTCATCAATTTGCTACACTCTGCCATTAACATCTTCTTTTTTAATTCATGTCATTGCTATTCATTGTTTGGTTGAGTTTTTTGTGAACAGTGTCTATGTTGGTTTAAGGTTAATATGCTAGGTGTGATGTATTTTTTGTCGTTAATGTGTTTTTTGTTCGTTTTTAACTTTCATTATTGAAATTTAATGCCGGACTTAGTTCAAGTTTTTCAGTAATGCAATGGTTTATCTGTACATTTATTTCACAATATTTTTTAAAGGTGTGACTTCAATAGCGGATTTGGCTCACAAATCTATTTATTATGTGGTATCTGAATTTTAAAGGTTACAAGTAATGGCTGGATCCTCAAATCAGGTTATAACAATTAAGAGAGGCCTTGATGTGCCTATCGTGGGAGAACCCCAACAAGTCATCGAATCTGCTACTAAACCAACCAGAGTCGCCGTACTTGGTGAAGAATATGTTGGTTTAAAACCCACTATGCTGGTTGAAGAGGGTGATTTCGTCAAAAAAGGCCAAGCGCTTTTTCAAGATAAGAAAACACCGGGCGTATTTTTTACTGCTCCAGCAAGCGGCGAAGTTATCGCGATTAATCGTGGTGAAAAGCGTTTGCTATTGTCTGTAGTCATTCGTTGTGAGGGAGACGAAGCGGTACGTTTCGACACTTCTGAGAATGTAATGTCTGTGGCTCGCGAAACAGTCAAAAAGAATTTGATTGATAGTGGTTTGTGGACTGCTTTACGCACTCGTCCTTTTTCAAGAATTCCTGCAATAGAATCTACTCCTTCTGCAATATTTGTGACGGCAATGGATAGTAATCCACTTGCAGCAGAACCAAGAGTTATTATTGCTGAACATCAGCAAGCTTTCGCTACTGGTTTACAAGTATTAACTCGTCTTACTGATGGCAAGGTGATGTTGTGTCATGACGAAGGTGAAGCGTTACCAGGACATGATATTGAACAAGTTGATTCTCATCAGTTTGGCGGTGTTCACCCTGCAGGATTAGTGGGTACGCATATTCATTTGCTTCATCCTGTCAGTATTGAACGCGTCGTTTGGCATATCGGTTATCAAGATGTCATTGCTTTTGGCAAGCTGTTTGAGACTGGAGAATTGTTTAATGAACGGGTTGTGTCACTTGCTGGCCCGAACGTGATTAAACCAAGGTTGCTGCGTACTCAACTTGGCGCAGACTTAGGCGAACTGGTTGATAATGAAATTAAAGATATTCACTCGCGAGTGGTGTCCGGTTCAATTTTATCCGGTCACACCGCCATTGGTGTTTATAACTATTTAGGCCGTTATCATTCACAAGTGAGTGTGTTAACTGAAAATGCTCGCCATGAATTGTTGCCTTGGGTGCGTCGTAATAAAGATAGATTCTCACTGACTGGCATTATGATGTCAGGCTTTAGCCGCACTAAAAAACTGTTTGATTTTACCACTCATGCGGGAGGTTCTCCTCGCGCAATGATGGCTTTTGGTCAGCTAGCGCGTGTGATGCCATTAGATATTTTACCGACATTATTGGTGAGAGATTTAGTCGTCAGAGACACTGATGAAGCCCAACTACTTGGCGCTTTAGAGTTAGATGAAGAAGATTTAGCACTTTGTACCTTTGTTTGTCCTGGTAAGTATGACTTTGGTAAAGAGTTACGTGCTTGCCTAGATATCATTGAGAGGGAAGGTTAATGAGCCAGGAACAGAAAAAACCGAGTAAGCAAGAGCGTTATTACGCTCATGGTCACTCGATGAAAAGCTACTTGCGATCGTTATGGATCGCCCGTGGTCGAAGTACCAAAGGTAAAGTGCATGTTCGTGATGCAATTGATGTTAAGCGTACTATGCATATTGTCGGTATGTGTCTGCTACCTGCGATATTTTTTGGTATGTATAACCTAGGTTTACAAGCTCAAATAGCCATCATTGCTGGTGCTACACAACCAGATACTTGGCAAGCTGGGATGTTTTCGGTTTTATTTGGTCAGCTAACTGAGCAGTCAGGCTTTTTCAGCTTATTTGCTTATGGCGCCAGCTATTACGTGCCTATATATCTTGCTACTTTGTTTGTGTGTCTGCTGTGGGAAGTGGTATTTGCCAAAGTTCGCAAGCAAGAATTACACGAAGGTTTCTTTATCACCGCATTACTGTTCTCTATTATCGTGCCTGTTTCTACGCCGTTATGGATTATCGCTGTAGGGGTGAGTTTTGGCGTCATTGTTGCCAAAGAGATGTTTGGTGGCATGGGATATAACTTCTTAAATCCAGCGTTAGCGGGTTATGCCTTTATCTACTTTGCTTATCCAACAGAAGTTGCCGCATTAAGTCAGTTTGTTGCTGCGGATGGCTTCTCTGGTGCAACGACATTGACGCAAGCTGCTGCAAGTCGAGCGAATATGTTTGCTGATGTGAGCTGGATTAGCGCGTTATCAGATCCTGCATGGATGAACGCCTTTTTGGGCTTCACTCCAGGTTCAATTGGTGAAACTAGCACAGTCGCTATCTTGATTGGTGGTGGCGTAATGTTGCTAACCAGAGTGGCTGATTGGCGAGTGGTTGCTGGTGTCATGCTTGGTATGGTGGCTACCGCTATCTTGTTTAATCTGGTTGGCCCGGAAAAAAGCTCTATGGCCTCTATGCCGTGGACATGGCATTTAGTCACCGGTGGTTTTGCTCTGGGTATGATGTTTATGGCAACCGATCCTGTGACCGCTTCATACACCCGTAACGCTAAGTATGCCTACGGTGCATTAATTGGCTTTATGACCATACTCATTCGAGTGTTGAATGTGAAGTTGCCTGAAGGGATCATGTTGGCGATTTTATTCGCTAATTTATGGGCGCCATTATTCGATTATTTGGTGGCTCAAGCCAACATAAAACGGAGACTAAAACGTCATGGCCTTTAAAAAAGATACCGTTGCAGGCACGATGATATTTATCATCAGCCTGAGTTTAGTCTGTTCATTTATGATCACCGGTACCGCTGAAATTCTTAAAGAACGTAAGCTGGTTAAAAAGCGTGATGAAGTGCAGCAGTTTGTTTTACGTGCTGCCAACGTTGATATTAGTGGTGGTGATTTCAGAGAGTTATTTGAGCAAAGAGTGACGCCTAAATTGGTAAATCTTGATTCAGGTGAATTTGTTGAACAAGACAACTTGCTCGATTTTGATGAACGTATGGCTGCCATTAATCCTGATACCTCATCTAAACCTAAGAAAGATACTGCCAAAATCAGAAGCCGTGCTGATAATATTCGCGTGTTTGAAGTACGTAATGCTGATGGTCAGTTATCGAGTCTGGTTATGCCTATTTATGGTAAAGGACTATGGTCGATGATTTACGGTTATTTAGCCGTTAAGCCTGACATGAATACCATCGAGAACATTATTTTCTATGAACATGGTGAAACGCCAGGTATTGCCGATTTTGTGACTGATTCCGAGTGGACTAACTTATGGAAAGGGAAACAGCTATTTGATGAAAATGGCAAAATCTCTATTAAGGTTATCAAAGGCGGCGCTAAAGAAGGTGATGTTCATGGTGTTGATGGCGTCAGTGGTGCAACCCGAACCGGTGTAGGTATTCAGCGCGCTGTTGAGTTTTGGTTTGGTGTTGAAGGTTATCAAAATTTCCTTAACAGCTTTTCTGCTGCGGAGGCTAAATAATGAGTAGTACAATCTCTACAAAGCAAATTCTGACCTCACCTATTTTTGCCAACAACCCTGTTGCCATGCAAGTTTTAGGTGTGTGTTCAGCGTTGGCCGTTAGTAACTCAATGCAAACCGCATTGGTTATGACACTGGCGGTGACGTTTGTATTAGTGTGTTCTAACGTCATCATTTCCAGTATTCGTAGCTTTATTCCAAATAGTGTACGAATTATTGCGCAAATGACCGTGATTGCTTCTTTGGTCATCATCGTTGATATGGTGCTGCAGGATGTCGCTTATGAATTATCAAAGCAGCTGTCTGTATTTGTGAGCTTGATTATCACCAACTGTATCATCATGGGTCGAGCGGAAGCATTTGCTATGAAACACCCACCGCATCTAGCCTTGGTTGATGCGTTAGGTAATGCCATGGGTTATGGCGTCATCTTATTAGGTGTGGCATTTGTGCGTGAGCTGTTAGGACGCGGAACCTTGTTTGGTCAAGAAATCTTCACTACCATCGAGAATGGCGGTTGGTACTTGGCTAATGAAATGTTCACCTTGCCACCCAGCGCATTCTTCTTGATCGGTGTGATGATTTGGGCGATCAATGTTGTGCAGCGTAAGAGAGGATAATGGCGATGGAACATTATATAAATTTATTTATTCAAGCAGCTTTCATCGACAATATGGCGCTGTCATTTTTCCTCGGCATGTGTACGTTTTTAGCTGTATCTAAAAAGGTATCAACATCATTTGGTCTCGGTATTGCCGTGATTGTGGTAATGGTTTTAGCGGTGCCCTTAAATCAGCTTATTTATGTCAATGTACTGGCTCCTGGTGCACTTGCATGGGCGGGTTTACCTGAACTCAACTTAAGTTACTTACAGCTCATTACCTTTATTGGTGTGATTGCCGCTTTAGTGCAAATTCTGGAAATGTTTTTAGAAAGATATATTCCAACCTTGTACCAATCGTTGGGTATTTTCTTACCACTGCTAACCGTTAACTGCGCCATTTTTGCAGGGGTTATCTTTATGGCTAACCGCGATTACAATCTTGGCGAGTCAGTGGTGTTTGCTGCAGGCAGCGCCGTAGGTTGGGCAATGGCGATTGTGCTATTAGCCGGGCTTCGTGAACGAATGAAATTCCATGCCATCCCACAAGGGTTACAAGGCATTGGCATTACCTTTATTACCACTGGTTTAATGGCGTTAGGTTTTATGTCATTTGCTGGCATTAGTTTGTAAGGGGTGAAAATGCTAACTAATTTGAACTCGCTTATAGATGGCTCGCTTATGTTTGAAACACAGATTCTAGCAATAGTGAGTCATGACACTGTTTGTCATCAGCAACTGTTGAGAAGGTGCATTTAATGGAAATGGCAATTGGCATAGGCATGTTTACCATAGTGGTAAGTTTGCTGGTATTGGTAATTTTATTCGCCAAAAGTAAATTGGTGAATACCGGTGATGTGACTATTGGTATCAATGGTGACGCTGAGAAGAACGTACGCACACCTGCTGGTGATAAGCTATTAGGTGCGCTTGCTGGGAATAGCATTTTTATTCCTTCAGCATGTGGTGGTGGTGGAACCTGTGGCCAATGCCGCGTTACCGTGAAATCCGGTGGCGGCGATATTTTGGCAACAGAACTTGATCACATCACTAAGAAAGAAGCGAAAGAAGGTTGTCGATTAGCCTGTCAGGTTGCTGTGCGAACTGACATGGAATTAGAAGTTGATGAAGAAATCTTCGGGGTAAAGAAGTGGCAGTGTGAGGTTATTTCTAATAATAACCAAGCAACGTTTATTAAAGAGTTGCTACTTAAAGTACCTGAAGGTGAAGAAGTTCATTTCAAAGCCGGTGGTTATATTCAAATTGAAGCCCCTGCCCATGTGGTTAAGTATGCTGATTTTGATATTCCGACTCAATACCGTGACGACTGGGATAAATATGATTTATTCAGTTTAGTATCAACTGTTGATGAAGATGTATTACGTGCTTATTCAATGGCAAATTACCCTGATGAAAAAGGTACAATCATGTTGAACGTGCGTATTGCTACGCCGCCAAAGAATGATTTACCGCCAGGGCAAATGTCATCGTATATCTTCAACTTAAAAGCTGGTGACAAGGTAACTATTTCGGGCCCATTTGGTGAGTTTTTTGTCAAAGAAACTGATGCGGAAATGGTTTTCGTGGGTGGTGGTGCTGGTATGGCGCCGATGCGTTCGCATATTTTTGATCAACTTAAAAGTAAGCGCACTAGCCGCAAGATGTCATTTTGGTATGGCGCTCGTTCAGCAAGAGAGATCTTTTATAAAGAAGATTTTGATATGTTAGCTGCCGAAAATGAGAATTTTGTTTGGCATGTGGCCTTATCTGATCCATTACCTGAAGATAATTGGACAGGTTATACTGGCTTTATCCACACGGTATTATTAGAAAACTACCTTAAAGATCATAAAGCTCCGGAAGATTGTGAGTTCTACATGTGTGGCCCTCCAATCATGAACTCTTCGGTAATCAACATGCTAGAAAGCTTAGGCGTTGAAGAAGAGAACATCCTGTTAGATGACTTTGGTGACTAGCACTTAACACCTAGCTCCTAGTATCTAACTGAATCGATATTGATTTTGATAGTAGTTGAGTGATTAATGATGAAAAGCTGAAACGATGGTTTCAGCTTTTTTTTGCTTAAAATTAATCAAAACAGCAGATTTTCATGGAGAAAGTGACTTAAGATAAGCGATAAGTGTTAATGGCGCAGGTTAAGTTTCAACAGTCGGTATAAGGGTGGTTAAAGGAGTTGGTTAAAGGCGTTGTTTAAAGCACTGAGAAAAAGGACTAAGTGTAATGGCTAACTTTGGGGCTAAGGCTCTTTCAGCTGCAATATAAGCTTCTCTAGGCACTACTGGTATGTCTTGTCCTCACCATTTATCACGCCGCTCATAGCTGTTAAATTTCAGCTAATAAAAAGGCTTATGTCATGACAACATAAGCCTTTTTCAATTCAGGTAACTCTATAGGTTACCTGTACGAGTTAATTGATTATCCTAATGGGATAATGCCATCAACTTTAATCACTAATGAACAAGCTCCAACGGCTGTCCAATCAACATCTGAAGGAGTGAAAGTTTCCCCTGCACCCAGACCAGGAACTTCAGTAACCCAATCTGATTTTTTCAATGCCGTACGAGTGAAGTCAACAGTACCTAAAATACGTGCACCCATGTTACGTTCAAACTTAGCTGAAAGCATTGGAGAGTATTCATAGTAAGATAAACGTGCTTCGCCATCATTAATGACATTGTAGCAAGTGTTGTTTTTACCAATGCTCATAGAAACATAGTAATTACCGTCATCTTCAAGTTTCATGCCGTAACCAAAGATGGCAATATTCGGAGTTTCTACTTCTTCAGCTGTTTCATCATCAGTAAACTTATTTACCGTAGAAACAAGTTTAGCGCCCATTTGGTTTGAAATTGCGCTGAGTTGGTACTCTTTGCCATCAGCTGGGAACATATCCGCCATGTATTCACGATTTTGAAGACCACATGCTGTTTTTAGTGTTTTAGCACCGCTACCGTCAGAAACTTCTTTCCACTCATAATTGTAGATGCTGCCATTCAAACGCTGAGCTAAGTAGTCAGCATTTAAGAAAGAGCCTGCGTTGTAATAGAAAGCACCAGAAGCACCTGTCTTGCCATCAACTTTAGAGTCATCACCCTCAGGTTGTGGGAATGTTGGCTCTTGTGGATTACCTGGATCAACTGGTGGAGTTTCATCGTGCGGGCTTTCGTGACAGTTACTACATACGCCATAGTCACCATGAGGAACGTTTGCTGGATCACTACCTTCGTAGTTATGACAGCTCATACAGTCTTCAGAGGCCATAGCTGAAGCGAATGTCGCAACTTGTGGCGTTTCTTCTGCTGGTGCATTGGGATCGATATAATCAAAAATGGCACCTTCTTCAGCACACTGAGCGCTAAAAGTAGAGATGTAACTAACCGCTTTCTCTTGAAGTTTATCTGTTTGAGTGACCAAGCTGGCGTTATCAGCAACTAATGATTCATTAGTCGATGAAAGAGTCTCGTTTGTGGTATTTAACTCAGCATTTTGCTCTTCAAGTTGCTTGATTTGTGTTTCAAGACCTGATGTATCAGTGTCATCATCACTACAGGCTGTTAGGCCTAATACAGCAATACAAAGTACGCTAAGTTTAAATTTATTTTTCATTGTTACCCCTTTGATATAGTTTTTATTAACTATTATTTTATGAACTTCTTAAAACTGTCAGAATAATATGTTTTCAATCGACCAAAGTTATCTTCGATAATCATGATGGCAATATTATTCTTATTCGCTATTTCAATTGACTCTGCTCTTGGTAATACCATAAATGCAGTTGCTAAGGCGTCAGCCGTCATGGATGTTTTTTCAATTACGGTTGCAGAGACAATATTGTGAGTGACTGGTTTACCTGAACGAGGGTCTATTAAATGTGAGTAATGTTGGCCATTTTTCTCAAAGTACTTTCTATAATCCCCTGATGTTGCAACAGCTGAGTCACCTGGTGTAATGATTTCTATTTGACCAGATGAATATGCAAACGGTTTATCAATACCCACTTTCCATAACTCTTTATTGGCATTGACTCCTTTGATTCTTAATTCACCACCAATATCAACTAAGAAATTATGAATATTATTACGCTCTAGTACTTCTGCAATTACATCAACGCCAAAGCCTTTGGCAATGGATGATAGGTCTATTTGGAGTCCATCGGTATTTTTAGAAATATGGTGGTCATTAATAACAATATGGTGAACGCCAATTTTAGCTTTTGCATTTGCAATATCTTGATCGCTCGGAAGACTCTCAATGAGACCATTAGGTCCAAAGCCCCATAAATCAACTAAAGGGCCAACGGTAATATCGAGACTGCCACGCGTTAACTCATGAATTGAAATAGCTTCATTAATGACTCTTTCTAAATCTCTACTTATTTTTACTGAAGTATTTTTCGAAATATTATTGATCGCAGTGATTTCGGAATCATCACGCCAGTTAGACATTGAATTATTTACATCTTCTAAACGTTGATTTAATTCATCTCGGATCGCTGCCATTCTTTCTGCAGTTATTTTCGACTCTGTCCATGTCACTTTATAGTTATTCCCCATAGTCTCCCCGTACAAGCTTCTAATGTCTTGTGCTAGAGAATAAGGGGTGTAAATGCTACAAAAAATTAGCATCGTAATAATATTTAAAAGTGTTCTTCTCATTATTAAATAATCTTAATGTTGTATTATTTAAGATTATCCTTGAGCCATTTTTATGTAAATTTAGAAATATAAAATAGTATTAAATTCTATTTAAACTGAGGGAGATGTCATTATTGGCAAAGGTTTTGTGAAGAAGATCTTATTTGGGCAATGATTATTTAGTGTTAATGAATGTATTAGGAAAACTTATTATTTATATGTTTTATTAAAAATTAGAGGGGTATATTGATATATAAAATCGTCATTAATAATTTTTTTTTGTGATTCAGCTTTTAAATTTGATATGACAAAAATTGAAAGTATCATTTTGGTGAAATTTACATTGAACATTTGAAAATTCTATATTTTAGAATTCAATTTTTTAAAATATAGAATTTACAGTAATTTATTGATGTTAAATGCATCGATTCACCATTTTATAGCGTATAAATATATAAAATGGTGACAAAAATAGGGTCTTTAGTAAAAGTAATTAAAGGTATGTAAATTTACACTAAAACTTGATTTAACACTCTTTGCCAGTTGCCACCGAGGAAACGATCTCTGTCACTCGACTTGTAACGTGCTTTGGCCAGTGCATCGTCAATGCGGCTCATTCTATCGATATGGTTTAACTCAGGGATAACGACATGCTCTGGTGTGTGGTCAAATCCCAATACATTCTTATCTGCTAGGCTTTGCCACCAACCAAGGTATTGTTTTACGCCTTCGGCATTATCATTATCTAACGCTAATAAGTTTTCTTGGCCTCTTAGCGGGTAATCGTTTGCAATGGCTACTGCGTTCATACCACCAATTCTGGCCACTCTATCGAGCTGACGAATATAATCATCAATTGTGGGAACGGGATCGTTGGTCAACCAAAAACTCATCATGAAAATACCAAAAACGCCGCCTGTATCTGCAATCGCGCGAATAACTTCATCTGGCGAACAACGGGCATTATTCACGATTGAACGAACTGCGCCATGGCTTTGTACAATAGGCTTATTGGTTATCTTAGCGGTATCGAGTGCTGTTTGAGGACTTGAGTGGCTGACATCAATCAAAATATTTCGTTTGTTTAACTCCGCAATGAGCATTTTTCCATCTTCGGTTAAGGGTTTATCCAAGCCTTGGAAGCCGTCATTGTCCAGTGCGCCGCCAGCAAAGCGGTTGCCATAATGATGAGTTAGTTGTAATACCCGCAGTCCATGCTGATGGAGTTCAGTTAATTGAGGCCAATGATTATCTTCACTGCTTCCTTTGTCTGCATCGGCATCAACACAATCAGCACCTTGGATCTGAAAATACACCGCAGTGCGTTGTTCGTTTTGTGCTTTTGATATGTCGCTACCTGTTAATCCCTGCAATAAAATTTTTGGATTCTCAGCGACAATTTTTTCGGCTTTTTTGATGCTTTCAATACAGGCTTTGTAGGTGCGCTTGTAATTGGTCGTACCGTCAGCTTGTTTAATGGGTTCTATTGCTGAAATATCACAAACATAAGCATCGAGTTTTGATGCTGCTACATCGGCAAGGTTTTCGGGAAGAAATGATAATCCATCAATATAAAGGCGCTTTTTAGGATTGGCGAAAACAGAAGAGCTATAAAGAGGGCAAAGCAATGTCGTTGCAGCAATACCTTTAAGTAATGTTCTTCTGCTTTGATTACAAGCGCTTTCAGTCATATATTTTCCTTTTGACGCTAGTAATCCAATTTGATTAGTTTGCGGCGAATTGCTTAATTGCATTAGCTAATGCGGTTAACCCATTGGTACGTGACGGGCTTAACTGGCCGCTGAGCCCGAGTTGTTCAAAGAACATATTTAAATCAAATGATTTGATTTCAGCTGTCGTTTTAGAATGTGTGGCATGTAGCAGTATAGCAATAAGACCCTTAACTATACGTGAATCACTGTCAGCACAAAAATAATGTTGTCCATCAATGACTTTATGATACAGCCAAGCTTGGCTTTCACAGCCTTTAACTTGGGCATGTTCCTGTTTAAACACATCATAAAGCTTTGGTAACGCCTTGCCCACCAGCATAATCTGACGGTACTTATCTTGCCAGTTTTTGGCAGTTTGTATTGCATCGACAGCTTGAGCCACTTTGCTATCTAATGGGCTAAAGCATTGTGCTTCTGGCTGTGATTCTACTTGTGCAGCTAGTGGTATTAATGGGCTATTCATGTCGTTATCTTTACTATTATTATGTCGATGTGGAAATTTGGGGCGTTTTCTGAATCTAGAACTAGCTCTGAGCCTGAAACTAGAGCAGCAGTTCTTTTACACTACGAAGTGCTTTGATAAATAGGTCAATGTCTTGTTTATTAGTATAAACCCCTAATGATGCTCGACAGCAGCCTTTAATGTTTAATATTTGCATTAATGGCATTGCGCAGTGATGTCCGCAGCGAACTGCGATACCTTGTTGATCTAGCAATATACCTACATCTTGATGATGCTCTTGTGCAAGGTTAAACGCAACCACACCGATATTATGCTTAGATGCGCCAATAAGCTCAATATCACCTAAATTTTGTAATTCCTTCTGTAGGTAAACCAATAAGTTTTGCTCATAAGCTATTAATGCTGTTTTTGGCAATTCATTGATAAAGTTAATTGCCGCCCCTAAGCCGATGACTGCCGATATAGCAGGAGTACCAGCTTCTAATTTATTGGGTAATGAGCCAAACGTGGTGGCTTCAAAGCTTACGGACTTAATCATTTCACCACCGGTGAGTAGTGGTTCAAGCTTATCTAATTCAACATAACGACCATATAAGATCCCAACGCCAGTGGGGCCATACATTTTATGGGCTGAAAACACATAAAAGTCACAGTTTATTTGTTGTACATCAACCTCAATATGGGCAACAGCTTGTGCGCCATCCACTAAGGTTAGGGCGCCTGATTTATTGGCCATTTCAACTAATTGACAGACGTCATTTACTGAACCTACAGCATTTGTCACATGGCTAATTGCCACCAGCTTAGGTTTAAGCGCTAACAGTGCATCATAAGCTGTTATATCGATAGATAACTGTTGGTTCAGTGGAATAGCTTTAACAATGGCGCCCGTCTTTTTCGCTAATTGCTGCCACGGAACCAAGTTAGCGTGATGTGCGGCGCTATCAACCAGAATAATATCCTCAGGTTTTAACTGCTCGGTTAAACCTGCCGCGACCATATTAATGGACTCTGTGGTGCCGTGAGTAAAGATGACTTCTTCAGTTTGAGCTGCATTAATAAATTGCTGAACCTGGCTGCGCACATGCTCATAATTGATAGTCGCTCTTGCCGATAGCTGATGGGCAGCGCGATGCACATTGGCATTATCTTGCTGGTAATATTCCATCATCGCATTGATAACGCGAGTCGGTTTTTGGCTAGTGGCTGCAGTATCTAAATAACACAGTGGATTATCATCAAACTTTTGATCCAGTATCGGAAACTGAGATCGAATCGCTTGATGATCAAAGGCATCATTATTTAACACAGTATCCACAGGCACAGTCATTGAGAGCTCTTTAGTTACAAAACAGATTGATTAGTTATTGGGGTAAGTCATTACAGAATAAGAAAAGCGCTATGATCTTCATAGATCATAGCGCTTATTGCAAGTATCAATATACCGCTGTAAGTAAATGTCATTAACGACGTTTGATGTTAATCATGATGCTTACCCATGGTTCTTACTCATGACGCTTACCAATGTTAGTCGCTATGGGCAATGTTAGTCGCTATGGGCAAGGTAAGCGATACAGGTTAGAGAGTTCATTAATACGGCCAATCAAGTCTGCAGATAGGCTGACATCAATACTGTCGATATTTTCCTTTAGCTGTTCAAGGTTAGTCGCGCCAATAATATTGGACGCCACAAAACGTCTCGAATTCACAAAAGCTAACGCCATTTGAGCTGGCGATAAACCAAATTCACGGGCTAAATCCACATAAGCTTGCGTTGCTTCAATTGCCATTGGTGTACTGTTATAACGGGCAAAGCGCTTAAATAAGGTTAATCGCGCTTTTTCAGGCCACTGATTATTTTCATATTTACCTGTTAACGCGCCAAAAGCTAATGGCGAATAAGCCAGTAAAGGCAGTTCTTCACGGTGGCTGATTTCAGACATACCCACTTCAAAGCTGCGATTCAGTAAGCTGTATGGATTTTGTACACTGACGATTCGGGGTAAGCCGTGTTTTTCTGCTAATCGTAGGTACTGCATTAAACCCCATGGTGTCTCATTCGATACTCCGATGTAACGAACCTTACCTTGGCGGATGACTTCAACTAATGCTTCTAAAGTTTCTAAAATAGGGGTTTGATGTTCATCATCAAGCTGATCGTAAAGTAGCTCACCAAAGTAATTACAATTTCTATCAGGCCAATGCAGCTGATATAAATCAATGGTATCAACTTGCAGTCGCTCTAAAGATGCATCAACTGCTTGATGAATGTTGACCCAGTCTAATGCCATATTGGGTCTGACAAAGTCACTTTTAGGGCCAGCGGCTGATACTTTTGATGCTATGACTAAACTATCGCGATTACCTCTTTGTTTAAGGTAATTTCCGATAATTCTCTCTGTTTCTCCCTGGGTTTCAGCGTTAGGAGGAACAGGATACATTTCGGCTGTATCAATAAAGTTAACACCGCGGCCAATGGCATAATCCATTTGTTCGAAGGCTTGGGCTTGGGTGTTTTGTTCGCCCCATGTCATGCTACCAAGACAAATCTTGCTAACATCAAGGCTAGAGTGCGCTATTCGTTGATATTCCATTTAATTCTCCTATGGAATGCAGTTACTTTGAAGTTAACAATCTTTATCCATAAAACAAAGTAACTTATTCCCATGTTCAAACTAATTGTTGAATATTTCAGCATTCATAAAGGGCGCCATCGCCAGAATGATGGCTTGGGTATAAATGCTTTCACGGGTTGCTAAACCGTGAGTGAGTAATCCAATAGCGCCGCCTTTTTGTTTGATGTTGTGGGTCTTAAATAATCTATCCATCACGTGTCCGAGTTCTTCGCCCTGTTCTAATGCTTGATATACTTTTGCGGGTAAAGGTAGCAGGGCGCTGCGGCCAACTGATAGTTGTTGGTTATGAATGATGGCCATATAAGCAAATGTGGCAGGGCCATGTTCAAAATTATCGACACCGCCTTCCATTGCGATAAAAAAGTCTGCGGTTTGATTATGTTGAATATATTGAGACTGACAGAACTCAGCGCGATTAATCGCCCCTAATTTGGTTTCTTCATCTGTCATAGGTTGATCTGCCACTAATGAAGGCGCATGCATCCCAGTGCATATGATGCTGTGCTCAGGGAAGTATTGCCCAATCGCCACTTTTGCAGCGTTGATTTTTACTGGGTTGTTGGAGCCGACAATAATGGTTAATTCTGCTTGAGACATAAACTAAGTATCCGAATTTTACTGAACTGTTGGTGATTTCTATACGCCATAAGCTAAACTGATGCGCATAAGTATCTTACGCTATTTTATAGAGAGTCATCATGGCAAAGAAGTTTTATGTAGTTTGGTCAGGACGTGAGACGGGTATTTTTACCAGTTGGGATTATACCAAGAAGCAAGTGGATAAATTTCCGCAGGCGAAATACAAATCTTTCCCAACGGAAGCGGAAGCTAAAGCGGCCTTTGGTGCATCACCTGCCAAAAGCATCGGGACAGCTTCAAGCAGTAATGTTAAATCTGGTTCAGGTGTTAAGTCTAAAACTAAGTCGGCGTCAAAAGCAGCTATTGATTTATCCAGTCACGAGGTGATGATATTTACTGATGGTGGCTGTGAGCCAAATCCTGGTAAAGCGGGCTCTGGCATGGCTATTTACCGTAAAGGCGATTTAGCTGAACTGTGGTTTGGCATATTTAACCCTAATGGCACCAATAATAGCGCCGAATTGAATGCCCTTTATCAAGCCATATTAGTGGCAGAAAAAGCCATTAAAGCAAATCAAACCGTTAAAATTCTTAGTGACTCCCAATATTCGATTAATTGCATTACCAATTGGGCTTATGGCTGGAAAACCAAAGGCTGGAAACGAAAGACTGCTGGTTATATTGCTAACCTTGAAGTCATTAAACAAGCGCATGAACTTTATGAAGCGATTAAGGACAATGTTGTCATTGAACATGTCGCAGCGCATATTGGTATTGAAGGTAATGAACTGGCCGATCGTATGTCTATTTATGCCATTGACCAAAAAAATACTGATTTTGTAAAATATGAAAAAGCACTCGATTTAGCGGCAATTTTAAGTTTGCGAACTGGCTAATATTTAGACGCTTTAAACTGATGAGAGGATTAGTTTTGTTGAGCTTACTAATCGTCTCAATCAGCTAGGATGTAAATGGCTTGTTTTGTTTGGGTTAATTAATTGTGGTTAAATAAGCTGATTTGAAAATATGTAACAAAATATTTGGCAATAAATAGAATGCTTTACTAGGAGTTAAAAGGCACCTCAATTAAATAAAGGATTGTCTATGACTCAAGATAGCTTGCTTAATGGAAATAGCTTTGGCAATAACAGTACCAATCACTTTGACAATAACTTTGGCAATAACAGCGAAGGTAGTTTTATTGCTTTTGCTAATCAAAAAGGATTTAGTGTTACTGCAGTTGTGCAGAAAATGAGTATTTTAACCTTTGGCGCAGCAATGACTTTCGGCTTGTTTGCTTTTATGGCGCTGTTAGTTAGCAATGATCAAGTCTTTATCGATGAACCCAGTGCAATACCGGTTATTCAACTGGCCTTTAATACGCCAGAGCCCACAGTGAATAAGAAAATAATTCGCTTAAAACCCACTCCACCGGTTATTAAACCTCAAGTCACGAGTATTCCAACATCAACAAAAACTACGGGCGTAGGTATTCCTGTCGATATGACAGCGCCTCAATTACCGGCCACCAAAGAAGTTTACAATCAAGGCATGGGCACAAGTGATGCTATGCCAGTTGTGCAAGTGTCACCACAATATCCAATGGTGGCAGCGCGGGACGGACGTGAAGGTTTTGTTATTGTAGAATTTGATATTAATACTGTTGGAACGGTGATTAATGCCAGAGTATTGCAGGCTGAACCTAAAAGAGTATTTGATCGTTCGGCTATTCAAGCAATCAAAGGTTGGAAATACAAACCTAAAGTTGAACAAGGCATGCCAGTCATACAATCTAATCAACGTGTGAGGTTGGACTTTACCCTAGATAAAGTTCAGTAAATCGACAGAACACACTTCTATATAAGCTAGCAAGCAGTAAAGATAAATGACTGCTTGCTCGCTTTTTTCTAATCAAAATCTTTATTTTTGCAGGTTTAATTCCATACTAGATGTGACATTAAATAATATTAGCTGTTGCTTTATTAGTGCTGCTGTTAAACCACTGCGGCGGATTTGTTAATGTGGTGATCGACCCTAATTGCGACCGAGCAGATCCCGATCTCAATATATCGTGATTATTAAATAGTCGGGCTCAAAAATGATCTAGATCATTTTTCTCTAACAAGAATTCTATATTCTTCGCGGTGAAATCAGTTACCTCATTAAGGTCATTTTTATGCAAAGAGAAACTACCAGTGCGCAGGACGTTACTGTTGACGCTCAAGAAGAGCAAACTCAAGTAAAAGGCTGGACTCGCCAAGATACTACCTGGATGCTAAGCCTATTTGGTACCGCAGTGGGTGCCGGTATTTTGTTCTTACCTATTAATGCAGGAATGGGAGGATTTTGGCCCTTAGTTATGATGGCCGTTATCATTGGCCCAATGACATATCTTGCTCATCGCGGCTTATCTCGTTTCGTTTGTTCTTCTAAAAATCCTGGCAGTGACATTACCGAAGTTGTTGAAGAGCATTTTGGTGTGAGCGCGGGTAAAGCGATTACTGTTTTATATTTCTTTGCTATTTTCCCTATTGTACTCATCTATGGCGTTGGTATTACTAACACCGTTGATAGTTTCATTGTCAATCAGCTTGGCTTTACTTCCCCTCCACGTATTATTTTATCTGCAGTGCTGATTATAGGCATGATGTCAGTAATGGTTGCGGGTGAGAAATTCATGTTGAAAGTGACTCAATTCTTAGTTTATCCATTAGTGGCTATTCTCGCATTTATGTCTTTCTATCTGATCCCTGACTGGAAGATGGATGCATTAAACGTTGTGCCATCAACAGGTGAGTTCCTTGGTACTGTTTGGTTGACTATTCCTGTATTGGTATTCGCTTTTAACCATTCGCCAGCTATTTCACAGTTCTCTGTGTCACTTAAGCGTGAGCATAGTAATAACGCTTCTAAAAAAGCTGATGTGATTCTTCGTAACACTTCAATGATGCTTGTTGGCTTCGTGATGCTGTTTGTTTTCTCATGTGTTTTATCGTTAAGCCCAGCGCAACTTGCTGAAGCTAAAGATCAAAACTTAGCGATTCTGTCTTACCTTGCTAATGTGCACTCAAGTGGTTTTGTTAGCTACTTCGGTCCAATCATTGCGTTTATTGCCATTATCTCTTCTTTCTTTGGTCACTACCTAGGTGCCACTGAAGGCTTGAAAGGTATGATTACTAAGCAGTTACGTACTAGCAAAAAAGAAGTGTCAGATGCCAAAATCAACAAATTCATCCTTGGCTTTATGTTCTTTAGTATCTGGATTGTTGCGGTTATTAACCCAAGTATCCTAGGTATGATTGAAGCGTTAGGCGGTCCAATTATTGCTGCGATTCTTTACCTTATGCCTATGTATGCAGTGTATAAAGTACCGGCGTTAAAAGCGTATCGTGGTCGTATCAGCAATGTGTTCGTCGTTATCGCAGGTTTACTTGCTATGACAGCGATTCTATTTGGCCTAATGAGCTAAATCGATTTAAACGTATTGAGCATGGGGAGTATCAATGATGCTCCTCTTTTTCATTGTTAACGTGTTTTCTCGTTGAAATGCTTCAAATCATCGTAGGGATTTGAGCTTTCGGAGCGACAAGTTACTTAAGTAATAAGTGTTGAGGTTTATCTATGTTTAGTGCATTTGAAATCTTTAAAATTGGTATTGGTCCATCAAGTTCTCATACCGTTGGTCCAATGAAAGCAGCTAATCGTTTTATTGATGATTTAATCAAAAAAAGTCAGCTTACACAGATTACTAAGTTTACCGTGGACGTTTATGGTTCACTGTCGCTAACTGGAAAAGGTCACCATACCGATATTGCTATTATCATGGGCTTAGCAGGCAATGATCCTGAAACTGTTGATATAGACAGTATTGAGCCTTTCATCGCACAAGTTGAGAAAACCCAAGAGATAATCATTGGTGATGCTATTCATCATGTTGACTTTCCTACAGATGCTTTGGTATTTCATTCTGAAACATTACCACTGCATGAAAATGCCATGAAGCTGCACGCTTGGATAGGCGATGACTGTGTATACAGTAATACCTACTATTCCATTGGTGGCGGATTTATTGTTGATGAAGCTGAATTCAATCAGACTCATAGCAACGGCGTTAAAGTGCCATATCACTTCAATTATGCTGATGAACTTATGGCTCACTGTAAAGAGTCTGGTTTAAGTATCAGTGGCTTAATGAAGCAAAATGAATTGTGCTTTCGCAGCGAAGAAGAAATGTATACCGGCTTTAATCTGGTATGGAAAACCATGCAGGCAGCTATTGAAAAAGGCTGTAACACTGAAGGTGTTTTAGCTGGACCGTTAAAGGTATCTCGCCGTGCACCAGCATTGCATCGTGAATTAATGCGTTGTGAGCGCCTAAGCAATGACCCAATGGAGATTATTGATTGGGTTAACTTGTTTGCGTTGGCAGTCAGTGAAGAAAATGCTGCTGGTGGTCGAGTGGTGACTTCACCGACCAATGGCGCGGCAGGGATTATCCCTGCTGTATTGGCATATTATGATAAATTTATTCAAAAAGTTGGCCCTAAAGAATGCAGTCGCTTCTTTTTAGCTGCGGCGGCTGTGGGTTCGCTTTATAAGCGTAACGCTTCTATTTCAGGTGCTGAAGTTGGCTGCCAAGGTGAGGTGGGTGTCGCGTGTTCAATGGCAGCTGCTGGTCTAGCTGAGTTAATGGGTGGTTCTCCGACTCAAGTGTGTATTGCTGCTGAAATTGGCATGGAACATAATTTGGGTTTAACGTGTGATCCTGTAGCTGGCCAAGTTCAGGTGCCTTGTATTGAGCGTAATGCGATAGCGTCAGTTAAAGCGATTAACTCATCACGTATGGCGATTCGTCGTAACTCTGAGCCACGGGTTAGCTTAGATAAAGTGATTGCGACAATGTATGAAACAGGCAAAGACATGAATGCTAAATATCGTGAAACCAGTCAAGGCGGGTTAGCGATTAAAGTGACTAATTTATGTGCCTAAACGTATGCAGTTTACTGTATAAAAACGGCTTAATAATATGTTGCTGATAATCTCGAATCTCAGTTGAATTCGAATTAAAAGGCTTTCAGTTGAAAGCCTTTTTTATGGCTTATTCAGCTGAAGCATCGCCTTCTGCTAATTCTTCAAACATCAAATAATGGCTTTGTTCCATGCCTAATGCTTTATAGGTTTGTTGTGCTCTAAGATTATCGTGCTCAACATATAATCTGAAACTGGCTGCGCCGCCCATTTCTTCTGCCATGGCTTTTACTTGCTGATAAAGCTTGGCGTAAATACCTTGGCGACGATTTTGCGGGAGAATATAAACGCTTTGGATCCAGCAATAGTTAGTAGCACGCCAATCGCTCCATTCAAGCGTCACCATTAAAGAACCCGCAATTTCACCATCAATTTCAGCGACTAAGTAAAAGCCTTTTTCAGGGCTGTTAAGCATAGTGTTAACACCCTTGGTGAGCGTGTCATTGTCTAAAATGATATTTTCAGTTTCTAATGCCATTGCTTGGTTAAATGCAACTAATGCTGCTAAGTCAGTATCTTGGCCTTTTCTAATTTGCATTGCGCTTCCTTGTTTAGTTATTCTTATTTAAAAAATAGGCAATTTTTTATTCGACTAAAGTCTAAGCTGCTAAGCTTATTAATAATCAACTTTTTACTTTGAGGTGGTTATGACTAAGTCAATTTCACAACCCAAATCGGTTACTCAGCCGGTTTCTAATCAGGGTATTTCAATGAGGTCATCTTCTCGTCGTTATCAATATCGAGTGATACGTTATAAATCACACCCAAATAGAATCTATTTAGATCATGCTACTACAGTAAAACCGCTTTCACAGCCTTCGATTAATCATTTACTGCATTTTGTATTAACGCTGCTGACTTTCGGCTGTTGGGGAGTAGTTTGGTGGTGGTTAATTCTTAAATCTCGCGGTGAGCAGAATAATTTTCTTGCGGGTTTTGATGACGACTATTGGAGCTATTTAATCGAAAGAGAACGTCCGCCTGCAGCACTGTATCCCTTGAAGATCGGTGAGGTTAATAACGAGAGTATTTTCGAAGCTTAGATGTTAACTAAATAGGACGATGAGTTAAACAAAATGGTGGAAAACTCTAGCCGAGAAGCGAGTTTAATCACCTTGAATATATTATAGGGTAGAGACTTGGTTAAAATGACCTAGATCATCTTATTCAGCATATTAGTCATGCTAGTATGCGTCGCTGTTTTTATTGCGATTTTCTTACATTTTTTCTTTGTGGAATATGTAAAATAACACCGAATATGAATAAATTCGTAGATGAATAACTGCAGCGAATGTCATTACTCAACCCTATAATATAATTCAAAAGGTTTCCTACATGTCAAAACATGCTCCTTCACTTCTCGGTCGAGGCTGGTCTCGCTGGATGTCAGTCCCTTTGTGGTTACAGATCCTCATAGGTATGGTGCTAGGTATTATCGCTGGTGTTAGCCTAGGTCAAGATGCGAGCTATTTGAAACCTATTGGAACTTTGTTTGTAAATACCATCAAAATGTTAATCGTTCCTTTAGTTTTTTGCTCGTTAATTGTCGGTGTTACTTCGATGCAAGACACGGCAAAAATGGGACGTATCGGTTTTAAATCTTTTGCTTTTTATCTTGGTACAACCTCTATCGCGATTAGTATTGGTTTATTGGTTGGTCACATTATGCAACCAGGTGCAGGTCTAGGGCTTAAAGGCGCTGAAGTGGCCAGTGATGTTGTTGAAGCCCCAACCTTGATGGACACCTTAATCAATATCATCCCGACTAACCCTGTGGCGGCATTAGCTAATGGCCAGATACTGCAGGTGATTGTTTTTGCTGTGGCATTAGGTATTTCGTTAGTGTTGATTGGCGAGCGCGGTAAGCCAGCCATTCGCCTTTTTGAAAGTCTAGCTGAAGCGATGTTTAAACTGACTGACATGGTTATGAAATTAGCACCTTATGGCGTGTTTGGCTTAATGGCGTGGGTTGCTGGTGAGTATGGCTTAGACATGTTAATGCCATTGATTAAGGTGATCATCGCGGTTTACTTGGGTTGTGCATTACATGTATTAGGTTTTTACAGCATAGTGTTAACTGTGTTTGGTAAGTTAAACCCAATACAGTTCTTTAAAGGTATTGGTAACGCAGTGGCTGTGGCTTTTACCACTTCAAGTTCTGCTGGAACCTTACCAGCGAGTATGAAGTGTGCCAGTGAAAACTTAGGCGTTAATAAGAAAATTTCAAGCTTTGTGCTGCCTTTGGGTACCACCATCAATATGGATGGTACAGCACTTTACCAAGGGGTAACGGCATTGTTTGTTGCTCAAGCTTTTGGAATTGATTTAACCTGGGTTGAATATATTACCATTATCCTCACAGCAACCTTAGCGTCAATTGGTACTGCAGGTGTGCCAGGTGCCGGTCTTGTGATGCTGACTTTAGTACTTACCACCGTAGGACTTCCGTTAGAAGGCGTAGCAATCATTGCAGGTATTGACAGAGTGTTAGATATGGCACGTACTGTGGTCAACGTTTCAGGTGATTTAGTGGCGACGACTATTATTGCACGTTCTGAAAATGAATTAGATATTGAACATTATAATGCCGATATGGAGCAGTCTGAGATTATTGTCCAACATGCAGAAGCAGATTTACACCAGAAAGTGGCTGATAACGTAAAATCATCGAGTTAATCTAAACGATAAATGTTATCGAAAAAAAAAGAGTGAAGCTAATGCTTCACTCTTTTTTTATATAATTTCAATACGTCAGCAAAATAGATTTCTAGATTACTTTTTAGTGAGAACCAATAATGTCGCACCATCTTCAGATTTTAGTAGCAACTTACCGGATTTAGATTGGGTCATTTTCACTACTAACGGCATCGCTTTCATGATGCTTTGTTCTTGCTGCATCAATACATCTACGCAGGCCATTCTGGTTGCGCCAGCAGAAGACAAGCTAAGCTGGTTTTGCTGTTGAGAATAATCACCAAAGAATTGATTGCAACTGTTGTTACCTGTTAGCTTTCCATCTTCTGCAAAATTCATTTGAGCTGGGCTGTGATCAATGACAGCGTTAGATAAGACAGTCTCAATATGCCAGTCGCCAATTAGATTAATTTCTTCTGCTTGTTGTGTTGTGCTTTGGCAAGCACCAAGAGTGAAAATAACTAAGCAGGCAGTGAAGAGTGGTTTGATCATGGTACGAATATTCCAATGTGGTCATTATTAGGCATAGTATATACTGACTTCAGCGGTTATTTTATAACTTATAGATGATTTAATGAGAAATTATCTGCTTTGTCATGGTAACTTTTTGCTATTTTGTTTCAAATGAGAATGTCTTATAGACATAAGACGATATAATTGTTTTTTAACTCAACAAGAGTTGTGCTGATGAGTAAATTTTTTAAAATAATGCATATGGTTGGTTTATTATTTGTAGGCGTTGGTGCAGGTTTATATCTATTGACTGATGTAGCAAATGAAGTCTCCGGAATGCTTACAATAGCCAGTTTGATTGGGTTGGGCTTCGTCATTATGGCTCCATATCCGGTGGTACTGATTTTTGAATGGTCTCAAAAACAGCAACTCAATTCAAATGAGGATGATGCAAACAAATGACAGTGAGTTACCGGTTAGCAAGGTTAAATGATGCAAAAGAAATTGCCCATCTTGAGTTAACGCACATGAATGATGAACTTGCGCCAGGTGCGCAAGCAATGTCAGGTCAACATTTTACTGAACAACAATTATCAGTCTTAATTAATCAAGGTTGGATCATGTTGGCCATCGTTGATCATGCCATTATTGGATATGTTATTGCGGGCCCATGGTCAATTTTTAAATCATGGCCTATTTATCAACATATTTTGAAGCGTTTACCCAGTATCGAAATAGGCTTTAGCACGCTTTCTGAAAAAAATAGTTGTCAATATGGCCCTATTTGGATTGATTCACGTCATCGTGGTCAAGGAATTTTTGAAGTTTTAGTCAGTAAGCTAAAGCGTGATGTTGGGCAAAAATATACCTATATGGTGACCTTTATTGCTGAAGATAATGCATTATCATTAGCCGCCCATACCCGTAAAGCATCCATGGAAGTGGTAGATTACTTTGGCTTTCAACAACGTGATTATTATTTATTATTGCTAGCAAATTAGCTGTCTAATGCTAATGGTTAAAGGTTGTGCTAATCGCTAATCGCTAATCGCTAATAGATCAAGATGAGGTTTAAGAGATCACTATGGAACAAAATACAACTCAGCTATTTGATGAATTATTTACACCCTATTTATCGTTAAGGTTATCAGCATTCGAAAATTTAAAGATTGTCGTGGGTGTGCTTGCTGCCAATGATTTAGCTTGTGAAGCATTTGAGCTTAATAAGCTGCCGATAACCAGCGGGAATGCTCAGTCAGTATATGCAGTGAAGTGGCAGAATCAATGGGTTTTATGCGGTCGTTCAAATGGTTATCAAGAACAGATAGCACTCAGTACCGACAATAATTTACTGGATACAGATAATGGCCGGTTGATGAATGTGCCAGTTTTATCATTACAGCAGATTTCCTTTATGTGTGTCGAAACCGCACATTTTGATCATTGCTAATAAGGCTGTTGTTACGAGACCGTTTAAACTCGATTTTTTACGAGATTGTTTTAACTAGATGGTTTTACGCGATTGCAACTGCATTAGCACCAATGGTTTTTGTGGTGAATGATGTTTTAGATAAAGTTGTTGGATATCATTTGTCGCAAGTTTTACCTCATTAAAGCCATGCTCTTTATAAAGTTGGGTTAAATGGGGGAGGGCAAAGACAAAACATTGCTCGCATTTTAGTTTTTCAGCAATGAATGCTAGCAATCTATGGGCAAGTCCACCACCTCTATACTCACTAGCAACAACAAGGCCGGTTACCAACTGATATTGGCCAATGGGTTTTATTCTTACTACCGCAATAATGTTATTTTCAGGATGATTGCGACTCTTTCCATTATCAATAGCTGCACTAGAAACTGTATTAATAGTTTCATCAATTCCAGCATCAATTGCAGAATAAATAGTCGACTGCTGTAAATTGATATTTTTAGCCATGATAACCGCTATATCTTCTTTTATTGTTGGCTTTGAATAGGGCATCTGTTGTTTGTAAAACTGTTTTAGCATTGACCAGCACTTCTGTTGCACGGATGTCATCGCTGGTGTTATTGCCGTTTTGGGTTGAGTGGCATCATCAAATAACCATTGGGTTTTACGCATTGAATTTCTTACCTATTAGAATGCTGAGTTATAAAATTCTGAAAGATGACAGCTTATTCTATTGTTATTGGTTGGCACAATTTTAATGTTTAATTGGTGGCTTAGATAGAAAAGACTCGCTTCATTACTCCCTAGTTGGAATTGAACGATTTTCATTCTGAACAGTGATTTGATATCTTGAAAAGCAGTTTCATCTTCAACCGATCAAAATGTGTTGAGTTAACGTATTTCTCTAAATCCAAATAGCGTATATATCTGACACCGTTTTATTCAAGCTGAATGTGATTTACCCTATTAAGAATATTTGCGAGAGCCTAATGTTATTGTCGCCAGAACAGTTAAGTAAGCAACAAATATATAAGTTATTGATTGGTGGAGTAACGCCTAGACCCATCGCATGGGTTTCCACTATTTCTGTTGATGGGGTGGCCAATTTAGCGCCATTTTCATTTTTTACTGTGGCCAGCGCTAACCCGCCAGTGCTGTGTTTTAACCCTATGGGCATGGATGATGGTCAGGAAAAGGACACGTTAGCTAATATTCGCCAACAGGGTGAATTTGTCATCAATACAGTGAGCTATCCTGATTTAGCGGTGATGAATGAAACTTGCCATCAAATTCCTGCCGATATAGATGAGTTTGAATATGCCAACATTGAAAAAGCCCCTGCGTCTATAGTGAAGCCAAGTCTCGTTAAGCAAGCGCTAGTTAGCTTTGAGTGCCAGCTTAATCAGATTATTGATTTGGGCCATGAAGAGTTATCAGGGCACCTAGTATTAGGTAATGTCGTCGCTATTCATGTTCAAGATGACATCATTGAGGATTTTAGAATCGATAGTGACAAATTAGATGCCATAGGAAGAATGGCCGGCAGTGATTACAGCTTAACCAGAGAGAAGGTTCAGCTTACTCGTAAGTAGTGGCTGTCTATGTGTTCTGCAGAAGCATAGCAAATGTAAACCATGGCGAATTTAAACCATAGCAAAATAGCCAAAGTGAATTAATCAGCAAATGATAGATATAAAAAAACCGTCAATTGACGGTTTTTTTAGTTTTACATATTGTTGCTATGGCTAATTATAGGCCGGCATCAGCACGTAAAATTTCAGCTTTATCTGTTGCTTCCCAAGGGAACTCGTTACGACCAAAATGGCCATAAGCAGCTGTGCTTTGGTAGATTGGGCGAGCCAAATCTAACATTGCTGTTAATCCATATGGACGCAATTCAAAATGTTGGCGAACCAATTTGATTAATACGTCTTCAGATACTTTACCTGTACCGAATGTTTCGATGCTGATCGATGTAGGCTCTGCAACACCAATAGCGTAAGACACTTGAATCTCACAACGTTCAGCAAGACCTGCAGCAACAATATTCTTTGCAACATAACGTGCAGCGTATGCCGCACTACGGTCAACTTTTGATGGGTCTTTACCTGAGAAAGCACCACCACCGTGACGAGCCATACCACCGTAGGTATCAACGATAATTTTACGGCCAGTTAAACCACAATCGCCTACTGGGCCACCGATAACAAAACGGCCAGTTGGGTTAATGAAGTACTTAGTCTCTTTATTTAACCACTTTGAAGGTAATACTGGCTTGATGATTGTTTCCATCACACCTTCGATTAAGTCTTCTTGGCTGACATCTTCACGATGCTGAGTTGATAATACGATAGCATCGATACCAACAATTTTACCTTCATCATAAGCAAAGGTGACTTGGCTTTTTGCATCAGGGCGAAGCCAAGGTAAAGTGCCATCTTTACGTACTTCAGACTGACGCTTCACTAATTTGTGTGCGTAAGTAATCGGTGCTGGCATTAGTACGTCAGTTTCGTTACTTGCGTAACCAAACATTAGGCCTTGGTCGCCAGCGCCTTGCTCTGCAGGGTCTGTGCGGTCAACACCTTGATTAATATCAGGTGACTGTTTACCAATGGCGTTTAAAATCGCACAAGAATCAGCATCAAAACCCATATCTGAATGGGTGTAACCAATTTCACGGACAGTTTTACGGGTGATTTCTTCGATATCGACCCATGCTGAAGTGGTGACTTCACCGCCGACTAATACCATGCCGGTTTTAACGTAAGTCTCACAAGCAACGCGAGCTTTAGGATCTTGCTCTAAAATTGCGTCTAATACTGCATCAGAAATCTGATCAGCGATTTTATCTGGATGACCTTCTGAGACCGACTCAGAGGTGAACAAGTGGTTTGCCATAGTTGGTAAATCTCGTCTTTTTGAATTTGAACGTGTAGAAGCATCTACATCTAGACGTCTATAATAATTCAATTTGGGTTTGATGACACCCCTTAGAACTAATATATGTTAAAAATTGTGCAATCATTCAAATATTTAGAAAAATCCACTTTTGACTGTTTTAGATATCAATAAATTAATCTTATGAAATTTATGCAGTTATTTAACTTTTTAGCTCCAACCTTATGGTTTAAATGGGCGGAAATAGAACAATTATTTTAGTTGAATATTATTAATTTTGACTGTTTTAAAACGTTTTTGGCAATAAATATTCACATCGTTTAATACGCAGAACGGTGATTTTGGATCAGGCATTCTTTCTTGAATGTTAAGTAAGGGTGTAAAAAGTTATATAAGTGTTAGCGCTAACATGGTATAAATTTGAGCCGTTTACTATCTTGTTTAGCTGGGACTTGGTCGTCAGATGCAAAAAATTGCGACTTATATCTAATAATAATTTGCGTCCCATCGCTGAGTAGGGGAAAATATGTCCCCACAATTGCCCGCTAGACCTCATCATCAACAAGCAGGAGAGAGCATGTCATCTCGTAAAGAACTCGCCAACGCAATTCGTGCGTTAAGTATGGATGCCGTTCAAAAAGCAAATTCTGGACACCCAGGCGCACCAATGGGTATGGCAGATATTGCTGAAGTGTTATGGAATGATTTTTTAAAGCATAACCCAACCAACCCAAACTGGGCTGATCGCGACCGTTTCGTATTATCAAATGGTCATGGTTCAATGCTTATCTACTCTTTACTGCATTTATCGGGTTACGAACTTCCGATTGAAGAACTAAAACAGTTCCGTCAGCTACATTCTAAAACGCCGGGTCATCCAGAATTTGGTTACACACCGGGTGTTGAAACTACTACTGGTCCTTTAGGCGCTGGTATCAGTAATGCTGTTGGTATGGCGATTGCTGAAAAAACATTGGCTGCCCAATTTAACCGTCCAGGTCACGAGATTGTCGATCACAACACTTATTGTTTCTTAGGTGATGGTTGTTTAATGGAAGGTATCTCCCATGAGGCATGTTCATTAGCGGGAACTTTAGGTCTTGGTAAGCTAGTTGCATTCTGGGATGACAATGGTATTTCTATCGATGGTCACGTAGAAGGCTGGTTCACTGACGATACCCCTAAGCGTTTTGAGTCATACGGCTGGCATGTTATTGCTGGTGTTGATGGCCACGACAGTGACGCTATTCGAGCAGCAATCGCAGAAGCTAAATCAGTAACAGACAAGCCAACAATGATTTGTTGTAAAACTGTCATTGGTTTTGGTTCGCCAAACAAGTCTGGTAGTCATGATTGTCACGGCGCACCACTGGGTGATGCAGAGATTGCAGCTGCACGTGAATTCCTTGGTTGGCCACATGCCCCATTTGAAATTCCTGCTGATGTTTATCAAGGTTGGGATGCTAAAGAAGTTGGTGTTGCTAACGAAAAAGCATGGGATGAAAAATTTGCAGCTTATAAAGCAGCAGAGCCAACGCTTGCTGCTGAATTTGAGCGTCGTGTATTAAACGGTGACTTACCTGCAGATTTCGAAGCAAAAGCACAAGCCTTTATCCAAGAGTCTCAAGATAAAGCTGAAGGTATTGCCAGTCGTAAAGCATCACAGAATTCAATTGGTTTCTTCGGTGAAATGTTACCTGAACTTCTAGGCGGCAGTGCTGACTTAGCGGGTTCAAACCTAACACTTTGGTCTGGTTCTAAAGGTATTCAAGACGATCCAGCTGGTAACTACATCTATTACGGTGTACGTGAATTTGGTATGAGCGGCATCATGAATGGTGCATCGCTTCATGGCGGTTTCATCAATTATGGCGCAACTTTCATGATGTTCATGGAATATGCACGTAATGCAGTGCGTATGTCTGCACTTATGGGTATTCAAAACATCTTCGTTTATACCCATGATTCAATTGGTCAAGGTGAAGATGGTCCTACTCATCAACCTGTTGAGCAATTAGCTAACTTACGCATGACACCAAACATGACAGTATGGCGTCCATGTGATGCTGCTGAAACTGCAGTATCTTGGAAATCTGCGATTGAAACCCGCAAGTCTCCAACGTCATTAATCTTTAGCCGCCAAGGCCTAAAAGCTCAAGCGCGCACAGCTGAGCAGTTAGTCAATGTCGCTAAAGGTGGTTACGTACTTTCTGATTGTGAAGGTACTGCTGACGTTATCTTGATTGCGACGGGTAGTGAAGTTCAACTTGCCATGGATTCTGCAGCTGCATTGACTGAAAAAGGTCAAAAGGTTCGCGTTGTGTCTATGCCATCTACTAACGTATTTGATAAGCAAGATGCAGCCTATAAAGAGTCTGTATTACCAGCTTCTGTACTAAAGCGTGTAGCCATTGAAGCAGCACATGTAGATTTCTGGCATAAATATGTTGGTTTCAGCGGCGCTATTGTTGGTATGTCTACTTTCGGTGAATCAGCGCCTGGTGCTGACTTACTTAAGCACTTCGGCTTTACTGTTGATAATGTGGTTAATACTGTTAACTCATTAAGTTAATCAATAAGCGACTAAATTAAAGGGTAAACTTTTGACCTTTTAATCTGTATAATGACGGCCTGCAATCACTTGCAGGCCGTTTTTTTATCTGAATTCTGCAGATTACTGTTAATATAAGTACTGTTAATATAAGTGCTGTTAATATGAGTACTGTTAAGAGGAAGCTTAACCCTCAATGATCCGAGTTGCTATTAATGGTTATGGCCGAATAGGCCGTTCAATCTTGCGTGCCTTATATGAATCAGGTAAACGTCAACAGATCCAGATCGTGGCAATTAATGAACTTGCCAAACCAGCTGCTATTAGTCATTTAACCCAATATGACACTACCCATGGCCGCTTTCAAAATACCGTAAAACTGCATGAAGACCAATTACATATTGGCGATGATGTCATCCAACTATTTCATCAACCAGACGCCAGCAAGCTACCTTGGGCTGAGTTAGGTATTGATATTGTTTACGAATGTACGGGTAGTTTGATTGAGCGAAAAGCTTGTGAAGCCCATCTTGTCGCTGGCGCAAAGCAAGTGTTGATCAGTCATCCATCTTCTGCCGATGTTGATGGTACTATTGTGTTTGGGGTTAATGATCACTTACTGCAAGCACATCATACTGTGGTATCCAATGCATCTTGTACGACTAACTGTATTGTTCCTGTCATCGATGTACTTGATAATCACTTTGGGGTTAAAAGCGGCGCGATTACCACGATTCATTCGGCAATGAATGATCAGCAAGTGATCGATGCTTACCATGATGATTTACGGAGAACACGGGCAGCGGGCCAGTCTATTATTCCTGTCGACACCAAACTTGCCCGGGGTATAGAGCGAATACTGCCGCATATGAAAGATAAGTTTGAAGCGATTTCTGTGCGGGTTCCAACCATTAATGTTACCGCCATTGATTTATCAGTCACGCTTGATAAACCGGTCGATATTGCACAAATAAATAATGTATTAGAGCATGCAGCTAGTGGGCAGTTTAATGCCATTCTAGGTTATACCGATGAGCCTTTAGTATCGTGTGACTTTAACCACGATCCACGCTCAAGCATCGTTGATGGCACTCAAACCAGAGTGAGTGCAGGCCATTTGGTGAAGCTGTTACTTTGGTGTGATAACGAGTGGGGCTTTGCCAATCGAATGCTCGATACCAGTCTAGCAATGATTAACGCTAAAAATACTGGCAACTAATTTATGTCTAATGAGCGCTTTATCTACCCAGGTAAAGCGCTCATTAGTAACAACAGTTTTATTTTTAAATTATAAGGAAAGTCTCAATGGCTATTATCAATATGAGTGAATTGGATTTAAACAATAAGCGTGTGCTTATTCGTGAAGATCTTAATGTTCCAGTCAGTGATGGTGTTGTTACCAGTGATGCCCGTTTACGCGCAGCTTTACCAACGATTAAGTTAGCACTTGAAAAAGGCGCTGCAGTGATGGTGATGTCTCACCTTGGCCGCCCAACAGAAGGCGAGTTTAATGCTGAGTTTTCTATGCAGCCAGTGGTTAACTACTTGCAAGATGCACTTGATTGCCCTGTGACGTTAGCTGCTGATTACCTTGAAGGTGTTGCTGCAAACGTGGGCGAAGTCGTTGTCTTTGAAAACGTGCGCTTTAATATTGGCGAAAAGAAAAATGATGAAGTATTAGCTAAAAAGCTTGCTGAATTATGTGATGTTTATGTCATGGACGCCTTTGGTACTGCGCATCGTGCTCAAGCTTCTACTCACGGTGTTGGCTTACATGCTCCTATTGCTTGTGCTGGTCCATTACTTGCTGGTGAACTTGAAGCTTTAGGTAAAGCATTAGATAACCCAGCACGCCCAATGGTGGCTATTGTGGGTGGTTCGAAAGTATCAACTAAGTTAACTGTACTTGAAAGTTTATCAACCAAGGTTGATCAGTTAGTTGTTGGCGGTGGTATTGCTAATACCTTCGTTGCAGCAGCAGGCCATGAAGTCGGCAAGTCATTATTTGAAGCTGATTTAGTCGATGAAGCTAAGCGCTTAGTGGCGAATGCTCAAAGCCGTGGTGGTGATATCCCTGTCCCTACAGATGTCGTTGTTGCGAGTGAGTTTAGCCCGACTGCAACAGCAACATTAAAGTCTGTTGCAGATGTCTCAGATACCGACATGATTTTTGATATCGGCCCAGACAGCGCTGAAGCGTTAGCAAAAATTATTGAAGCTGCGGGTACGGTTGTTTGGAATGGCCCTGTGGGCGTATTTGAGTTTGATCAATTTGGTGCGGGCACAAAACGTATTGCACAAGCGATTGCCGATTCAAATGCATTCTCTATTGCGGGTGGTGGCGATACATTAGCTGCTGTCGATAAATACGATATTGCTGATAAAGTGTCTTACATTTCTACTGGTGGCGGCGCGTTCTTGGAATTCCTTGAAGGCAAAGAATTACCAGCAGTTGCGATGCTTGAAAAACGCGGTTCATAAATTAAGTAAACATACTTTTAGCTGGTATTCATTATTAACCTTGTAAGCCAAAGAGTGAGCAAGGTTATTAATGGGCTAAAAGTAATAAGATTGTTGTTCGAAAATTATAATTATTAGAAAAAAACCGCTCTTATTATTTATTGGCTATGTGATTCGTTCGCAATGTTTATAGATCTATAAGGGTATAAAAATCAATCCAAGCGATAGCGACCTAGGTGAGTAATCACCCTATTTTTGGAGTTAAAAATGGCCTTAATATCTCTACGACAAATGTTAGATCATGCAGCAGAACACGGTTATGGTGTTCCAGCATTCAACGTAAACAACCTTGAGCAAATGCGTGCAATTATGCAAGCTGCTGAAGCGACTGACAGTCCTGTCATCGTCCAAGCATCTGCTGGTGCTCGTAAGTATGCTCGTCCACAGTTTCTTAAATATTTGATGGCTGCAGCACTTGAGCAGTATCCAGATATTCCAGTATGTATTCATCAAGATCACGGTACTGATCCTGATATTTGTCAGCGTTCAATCCAGTTAGGTATGTCATCAGTGATGATGGACGGTTCTTTGATGGCAGATGGTAAAACACCTGCATCATACGATTACAATGTTGATGTGACTCGTCGTACCGTTGCTTTCGCACATGCTTGTGGTGTGTCAGTTGAAGGTGAAATCGGTTGTTTAGGCAGTTTAGAAACTGGCGAAGCAGGCGAAGAAGATGGTATCGGTGCTGCTGGTATCCTAACGATGGATCAAATGCTAACTACGCCTGAAGAAGCAGCTCGTTTTGTTTCTGACACTCATGTAGATGCACTTGCGATTGCGATTGGTACTAGTCATGGTGCTTATAAGTTCAGCCAACGCCCAACGGGTGATGTGCTGCGTATTGATCGTATCAAAGAGATCCACGCCCGTATTCCTAACACTCACTTAGTTATGCACGGTTCATCTTCAGTACCACAAGAGTGGCTGCAGATCATTAACCAGTACGGCGGTGAAATCCCAGAAACTTACGGTGTACCTTTAGAGGAAATCGTTGAAGGGATTAAGCATGGTGTTCGTAAAGTGAATATCGATACTGATTTACGTTTAGCATCAACAGGTGCAGTACGTAAGTTCTTAGCTGAAAACCCTGCTGAATTTGATCCGCGTAAATTCTTGAAAGCGTCAATGGAAGCAATGGCTGACATTTGTACTACACGTTATGAAGCATTTGGTTGTGCTGGCATGGGTTCTAAAATTAAGCCTAAGTCACTACAAGCAATGTACAAAGCTTATCAATCAGGTGAGTTAGATCCTCAAATTAACTAATTTGGTTATTTGCTATTAACGATCAATTACCAAGGATTAATTATCAAGGGAACTAAAATGAAGTTTCATTAGGTTTTTTATGGTAACTGATTGATTAATAATAGTACTAAAAGCTCAGCGTTTTTCGCTGGGCTTTTTTATTGGATTTTTATTGGTTGCATATTAGTTTTTAATTGAAAATAGCTTGTGTCATTAGGGCTTATAGCGCATTATCCCCGCCCTTAAAAATGGACTTGAAATTGAATCAATACGAAACGAAAGCGTCATGAACACTCGTTATGCTAACCAAAGGATTGTACTTACCATTATCCATTATTGAAGTATTACTATGCACGCTAAACCCAATGCCCCGTTATCGCTTTTCTCCCTGACTTGGCCATTATTTTTTGATTTTGCGCTGCACTTTTTGACCGCAGCTTTAAATACATTAATGATCAGCCGAGTGTCTTATCAAGGGGTTGCCGCACTGTCAGTGGGCAACATGGTATTTGAACTCTCGATAACGCTGTTTAGCTTCGTTAGTATTGGCGCCAGTGTGGTGATCACTCAATATCTTGGAGCCAATAATAGGGCAACGGCTAGAGACGTTGTATACTCGTCGATAGGGTTTAATTTATTAGTGGGTGTGGTTGCGGCGTTAGGGGTATTTAGTGGTGCAGGATTAATTCTACATCTAATGAATTTACCTGCTGAATTGATACCTGATGGCAAACTCTATCTAAAGATTGTGGGCATATGCTTAATACCTGAAGCGATGGCAATGTGTCTTGCTGCAGGGATGCGAGCCCATGGCTTTACCCAACAAGCTATGTGGGTCACTTTACTGATGAATGTGATTACCTTTTGCGGCAACTTGCTGTTACTTTACGGCTGGTTTGGTTTGCCGCAAATGGGCGTGGCTGGTGTGGCTATTAGTACGGTTGTAGGGCGCTTAGTGGGCATGATATTAATGGCTTACTTATTTGTTAAGTACACCAAAATCCCACTTAAACTGCTTGAAATTATCAAACCTAAAAAGCAGCTTCTTAATAAAGTTTTTCATATCGGACTGCCTGCAGCCGGAGAAAATATTTCTTGGATGCTGCAATTTATGGTGGTGACGGCCTTTGTGGGATTAATGGGCGATAAAGCCCTCGCCGCACAAGCTTTGTACTTCCAAATTTGTATGTTTATCTTGTTGTTCGGCTTATCTATTGGCATTGGTAATGAGATTATTATTGGTCATATGATAGGCGCCAAACAATATCAAGCTGCTGAAGCACAAATGTATAAAGCACTCAAGATAGGGCTAATCGTCACCACCATAGTGGCAGCATTAGCTGCTGCGTTTGGCGAGCATTTAGTGGCCTTTTTTACTGACGATGCAGATATTCTCACTATGGTGGGGCAATTGTTTATCTTGACGTTATTAATGGAACCAGGTCGGACATTTAACCTGGTAGTCATTAATGCCTTAAGAGCCAGTGGCGATGCACGCTTCCCATTTTTTATCGGCCTTATCTCTATGTGGTGTATTGCTGTGCCTGGGGCATACTTTTTAGGGGTACATTTAGATTTAGGCTTAGTAGGTATTTGGTGTGCTTTAGCTGTGGACGAGTGGGTTAGAGGCTTATTGATGCTATGGCGTTGGCGCAGTGGTCGATGGCGTAAAAAGAGCTTAATCCTTGCATAGGCTAAATCTTAACACTCTATTTTAGTGCTTAGTCTAAGAACTCAATCTAAAAGCTGAGTCTTAGTACTAAGTTAATTAGCTCTATTTATTCACTCAGTTAAAGTGCCTGTTAAAGTATCGGATTGAAGTAAGGGTTTAAGTCAAGCGGTTAGGTTTAGCTTGGATGAATTAATTTGTGTCAAGTTGTTCATATGTTCAGATGTTTTTCAATTTTGCTGCCAAAGTGTTAGTATGCCGTTCGGTTTTTGGGGTGAATTTGAAATAATTGTAATGAAAGGATTTGATGACATGAATAAATTGCTACTCGCTGCCGCTGTATCTTTAGCAATGCCATTTGCAGCCCATGCTGGCGCAGACTTTGTTGAAGGCGATAAGACCTTTGCTGGTGAAGCTGAATTAGGTGCAACACTCACCACTGGTAATACCGATACTGCTTCTGTTAAAGCGCGTTTAGGCTTAAAGCAAGAGTTAGGGAATTGGGAAAATGCGTACCTACTAGAAGGTTTGTATAACGAAGATTCAGGTGAAAATACTGCTAAACGTTATTATGCTGGTGCTCAAGGTGATTATATCTTTGACGACAAGAATTACTTGTTCGTTACAGCAAATTATGAAGCCGATCCATTCACTGGTTTTGACTACAAAATGATTGCTTCTAGTGGTTATGGTCATAAATTTATTGATACAGCAGATGTATTCTTAAGCGCTGAAATTGGTCCTGGTTATATCTATAAAAAATTGGACGATGAGCAATCTGCCGCGCTAGGTTATGATTCTGAAGACAGTATAGTAGCCCATGGTGCACTTAACTTTTCTTATGCCATCACTGAGACATCTAAATTCACTCAGTTATTTGTTGCTGATTATGGTGATAATTTAGAAGGTCGTTCTGAGTCAGCTTTAACGGCTAACATTGTTGGCGCGCTAGCGATGAAGTTTGCTGTTATTGTTCGTTATAACAGTGAGCCTTTAGATAACAAGAAAAGTACTGATACTGAAACTAACATGACATTACTTTACGCTTTTTAAAGTTAATATCATGCTTAAAAAGCCGAGCCTAGCTCGGCTTTTTTGTGTCTATTGTTTCAGTGTAAATGTTACATCTCTATTGGCTATAATTAACTAACTTTTCCTTGTAAAGGTGGTGATTTTCTAATAGGTAATAGGCGATAAACTGACTTAAAGTCAATGTCGCTTAACATTTAGCTATAGCTGTTAACAGGTGTGTATTCTGTGGGCAGGCGGAATAGAAATTACGGGGGCTAGTTCACGGTTTTTAGTCTTGATGAATTATCAGCTGCTTCGATCACAATTTCACAATATTCTCTGGCGTATAATCATACTCCATATTGGAAACGTGAGATTTATTACACATGCAGATCGGTTGTTGTTGGTTTGATGATGAGCGTCAAGAGCTTATTAATCAATCTAATGCTACTACATGGCAACTCAATAAAAATGAATACTGGGTGTTGAGCTTATTAGCTAAACACCGAGGGCAAGTTGTGCCTGTCGAACTGCTTTCTTTTCCAAATGATGAGAGTTATCAGCAACGAATATCAGATGTCGACCTAGAAGAGATCGTTAAGAATCTTAGAGATTATCTCGGACGATCCCATCGTAGTTTAATTGAGCTGATTCCATCTCAAGGGATTATTCTTTATAACAAAACGATTGCTAGTCGCAACAGTTTGTTTGACTCACCCAACAAAGCAATTTCTTATGCCCAATATATTCTCATTATTTTAATGACTTTGATTGCTTCTTTTTTTGTTTATTCGAACCTTAATGGTCCTGATTACATTACCCCTGATGCCAGCCGTCAGTTTACGACCCAAGATGGCAATGTGGCTAATCTGTATTTGTACCGCTCCTTGTCAAGTGACCTTAATATGGATTCTTTGGCAAATGAAATGGCCGACTATCTTAAAGTGTGCAAAGTCATGCCTTGGGATGCAATTTCAGCAACCATGTCAAAAGACAACTACGCAATAAGTATTGTCATGAAGAAACGCTTAGCAACTGAATGGCGCTTTCATAATATTAAAGTAACCCGAGATCAGCTTCAGTATGATTTTGTTACACCAGAGTGGCTAGAAAAGGTAAATATTTGTGGTTAAAAAGTTAGCCGATTTTCTGATGTCTAAGCTTGGGCGAGTTGTTTTCTTAGTTGCCAGTTTAATAATATTTTTTAGTTCAATATTTTTGCTAGAATATTTTGCTGACTCTCGAGATATTTGGACTTTCGATTGTCATAGCGACATGTACGAATTTAGTACAGAACAAGATACCGTCGTAGAACATGAGCAAGGGCTATTATATTTGTCTTTGTCGATGAACAAGAAGCAAATTAGTTTAGATTATTATAATTCTAAAGGCTCAAAAGACCATGAATACGCTTCTTTTGAGGGCGAATTGACAGAGCTTGAAGTGGGTGATGTTATCTACGAGCTTGCACTTGAGTTAAAGGACTTTCAATTTCAAGAACATAATCCGTTTCTTCATGATTACCTCTTAAGAGAGCTTCATATTTCAGATGAACAATTAGCGCTGCACAATAAGATAACCGTTGCAGTGCAAGTTATTGAGATGGATATAAAGAAGAAGTACATTTTGATCAAGTTTAAGCCTTATAACATGCTGTGGGCCTGCCTACTGCACGAATAATGGTGTTGTTTTAATGATTTACATATCACTTCCCTAATGAAATTAGTTATAGTAAAGCTAATTCCTGTTATTGAAATGCGTCTAACGTGGCTAAAGTTAAAGTAAAAAAAGAAGAATCTCTTTCGATTAAGTTCAGCCACCAAATGGAGGTTGGGCATCAGCGTAGTATCGATTTATTTTTTTTCCTTCCTACAGAAATGGGCATTGGTGAGAAAACCTTAGATGAAGAAGAGTATTACCATAGTGCTATGGTAGGTCGACGTTCTTATTATTCTAAAGGTCTGCATTTACCCTTAGTTCAAAACCGTTTTGCCAGCATTAACAAACGCACGAAAGAAGAATTCCGCCTCTATCTTAATTTATTCGCCTACCAATTTGCTGTCGCGATTGAAACTGATGCCAAAGAACTACTTCAACTCACTGAGCCTGAAGAGTTTTATCCTGCATTAATGGAACTCGGTGAGTCAGTAAAACAATTGCTGAAGAAATTTCGTCGTAACGAACCTAGCGATGAAAAGTTAAAGTCCTATTTTGGTAATGCTGACAATTACTTATCCTGGTTTTGTGAACAACAGCTATTAAAAACCATTGCTCATCGACCAAGAAGCGCCGAGTTTAGCTATGTGAAAGATCAAATCGTGGCACTTTGTCGCGCTGAAAACCACTACCGCGAAGAAGAGAAAAAGTATAATTCAAAAGGCACTAAGCAAGACGCCAATCGCATTTCAAATAAAATGCTGTTATTGCGGCGCCTAATCCAACAAGGGGTGGTATTAAAAGAAGAGCTTAAACCACTGGGTGTAGGTTTAAAGAAGTTTGTCACTGGGCTTGCAACAGCATTAGTGATGATTGTTGTGTCTGCGCTTATCATTAAGGCGCAAGGTGTGTTTAGCGGCTTAACCATGAGCTTAGTGTTGACGCTGGCGGTCATTTACGGTTTTCGTGAAATATTTAAAGAAGATGTAAGGGTTGCGATGTGGCGCTATATTCAGCGGGGACGGCCGCGCTGGAGTCGAATTCTGCGGGATACTGGCAGTAAAATAGTCATCGCAAAACAGTTGGTTTGGCTCGACTTTATGCGCAGCCAGGATATCCCTGCAGCTGTTGCTGATATTATGAAGCAGCGACATAGCCAGAATAAAGTCGATGCAGAAGTTTTACGTTATCGTATATCCACCAAGGTCACCAATAAAGAGTTTGATGCAGGCTATTCTCAAATTCAAGAACAGGTGAATTTCAGCTTAGTGCCTTTTGCGCGTCATTTAGACCGGGGTAAAGCCAAAATTTATAAAGAGGTGGATGGCAAGGTCAGTAATGAGTCTGTTGAAAGACGTTATCAGGTCAATCTCGTTGCGGTATTACAAGAGGGTAAAGGTCCACTTGAATATGCCCGTTATAAAGTGACGATGAGCCGCTCCAATATTATTGAAATTACTCAAAGTAAATTACCGGCAGGTCTGTTAGAAATTGGGGAATAGTCGCATTCCCCAATCTAGATTTCTGGCTGTCAGCTGAGCATTAAACTTGTGGTCTGCGAGTAAATGCTTGGCAGATATTTTGATTGCCTGTTTGTTTTGCTCGCTTAACGGCGACTTCCGCATTATTGAGATATTGTTCAAAAGAGTGTTGTTCTAAGTATCCTGAAATACCAATATTAACCCCTTCTTGAAGCTCTTTTTGCTCTAATCTATCCATAATACTCATCGCGTACTTATGTGCTTGGATTGAGTCACTTAATGGCAACAGAATCACCAATGACCCAAGACGCCAATGAGCTATCTGAAAGCCTGTGGGTAGGTCGATAAGCAGTTGCATTTCAATATCACGTTGACGTTGCTCAAGATGGTCAATATCACTGATATGGCTGATGACGCCTTCAGGGTTAATATCCATGATCAACAAGCAAGTCTGCTCGCGACTAGACTCTGTTAATGTGCAAAAGTGTAATTCTAATTCTGATAGCTGCAACACCATAGAACTGAGGGGCACCTGCTGGTTTGGCAGCTGTTTTAGTGCACTTGGTGGTAATAAATTTTCTAAGGTACAAATAAAGTATTCATGTTCTCCATCCGGAGATTGCTCTGCCCGAATGTTAGCCTTTAAACTGGTATTGAAAGGCGTATCATTACTGGCATTTATCTGTCCTTTCCATTTACCGTGCAAGCTGATCCGGCTATTAATATCTGCCCATTGTAAATCGATGTCGTCACCAAATAAATTAAGGATATTATTATCACTTTGGTCAGTGAGTGCCATGAGCTTTTTGAATTTAAGATTGTATTTGAGTAATTGGCCGGTTGAATCCGTCAATGCTGTAGCGACTGAACTTTCAGATAATAACTGATAGCGATAGGCTTGTTCTTTTGTTTTGGTTAATTCGCTAATATTTTCAAAGGTGACAATCCAATAACCTTCATTTTTTGAACCTTTATGTCCAGGTTGGCAGCATACTGACAGAGTACAATGCTTATCGTTTAAATTGACACAGCCTTTCCAGCTTAGATTGTTATTCATAGCACTAACTAATTGCTTATATTGAGCATCCTCTAATTCTAATACTCGCTGTAAACTCCGCTCAAAGAGTTCGTCTATCGCTATTAATAAGGTATTAGCAGCATGTTCATTAGCCTTAATTATTCTGCCTGTATTATTCACAATTAAGCAGTTTTGATTCATATTAAACAGTGAACTCGCCAGACTTATGCTGTTAGTGTTGGCATGTTCCTCAAGCGAAAATCGATGTCTTAATATTAATAAACTAGAGGCTAGACCAGCCACAACAAATGAGAAAAATATCAAAATATAGCGCCATTTCTCGAATTTGGCGGCAATATCTGCATGGCGAATATAAGACAGTAAATAGTACTCCCTCACACCGGCATCTTCCGGTGCTATTTCTACCTTCAAAAATACATAAGTCGCATTGGTACTATGAAATTGCCCAAAATGGGTACTGGACATTTGCTGCCATAATTCGGGGTATGTTTGTATCATGCTACTGCCTAAGGTATTAGGCATTTTTTTCATTGGATAATGCTGATTTGCACCTGAGTTAAGCGTCCCATTAGCACCAATTAATAGTAACGGAGAGTTATGATCGAAAAAGGCTGTTTTAATTGACTGCAAAATTTCTGTCACTGAGTTATAGGTGACTAAATAACCACGAATACTTTGATCTGGGTTTTCTATCCAAGCTAATTGATAGACATAGGGAACTGTTTTTCCGTCAATGGTGGCAAACTGTATCTCTGAATAGTAGGTATCATTGCCGCCCATAGTTTTATCTGAATTAAGAATGAACTCAGGTATTTTAATATTACTAAATACTTCTGTGGTGGTGATACGTTGGTTGCCTTGGGGATCAAATAAGGTTAAGCCCATTAACTCGGGAATATGGTTTAATAACGTGGCCCAATTAGCTTCTAATTTTTCACGTCTTTCTGCTGTAGGACTAGACAGATACTGTTTCATTAATTCAGCTTTAGCGAAAGCTTGGGTTCGGAATTGAAGAAAGTTAACTTTATCGGAAGCGAGTGTCCCTACTGTTTGTAATTCGCTGTAACGCTTATCAGCCCAATCTTCTTGTAAGCGCCTTTCTCCTAGATTTAGGATTAAGGTTGTGAGGATGATGATACTGAGCAGCATCAATATTAGTTGACTGGATAAAGCCAATAGATGAGCTCGAGTCCAGTGAATATTTTGGGTGGAAATAAGAACAAACTTAGAGACGTTTTTATTCGCGTATCGTTTAAACATTAACTTACTTATTTTTAACAGTCCCGGTATGTGAATGTTAGCACGATTGGTTTATAAGGTTGAGCTTGAGCGGCGTTTTTTAACTAATTTGACTCAAAACGGGCTATTTCTAAATGTTAAATCGATCCCTAAGAGTAAATCCTATGACATTCATGTATTAACCACGGATATGTGTTTATCTTCAACGTATCATTAACCAACAATATCGAGTTGACGACATTTAAAGTGAGCACCACGTTGTTCAACTATTTTTTGGCAGCTTTCAATATCCACGCCTTCAAGCCCATTAATCGCAGAAACTTGTACATCGTCGAAAAAGTGTGGCGCCATTTCAATAAAGCTCAGTACCGCTTGATATGCATTTTTCAATTTAGGTTGGCAATGTTCTATATATAGCGCTTCAGTATTGGCATTGAGCGATATTGAGAGGCTATCAATACATGACGCGAGTTCAGGTAGGATATTTCTTCGATGAAACAGATTACCTAGGCCATCAGTATTCAAGCGTACTTTACCGCCAGCTTTTTTAATATGGTCTGCAACGACAAGTAGTGTATCGAGGTTTAATGTTGGCTCGCCATAACCACAGAATACATATTCATCAAAATCCTTAATATTGCCTAGCAGGGGAATGATGTCTGCAGGTTTAACTTGTTTGTCCAGTGATAACTCATACTGATGAACTTGCTTTGAGCCATTATGTTTTGGGCAAAATTGGCAGCGTAAGGTGCATCTACCAGTAATATTCAGGTAACGGCTGTTGCGTATATCGTAAACTAAAGTTGAGTTTTGGGGTGAGGCTGCTTTATTCGCAGTTTCAATTTTTACGTCCACAGCTTCAATCTCAGTGGTTTGAGTAGCTGTATTGATGATCTTGTTATCGTGTTTAGTCATTTCGAGAGTATCAGAGTGTTATCTTTTAATAATATTAACGCAGTTAAGTTTCGATAACTGTTCGCTTTCTCTCATTATTAATGACTATTTTTGACTGCTAGTCAGTGATGTTATGACAATATGGCAGCCAAAAATAAAGAGAGCCTGAGCTCTCTTTACTGTAATTGATGAGTAATGTTAACCGTTATAAATAAGCTTTTTCATCATCTTTTTTTGGTTGCCACCACCAATTAAACATCTTTCTAAATAACTTCTTCATGTCATCTAAAATAATGTACAGCACTGGTACAAGAATGAGCGTAACCACAGTAGAAAATAGGATACCGAATGCCAATGAGGTTGCCATTGGGATCACGATTTTGGCCTGTAGGCTTTTTTCTAACAATATCGGTACCAGGCCAACAAAGGTGGTCATAGAGGTTAAGATAATCGCTCTAAAACGATAGCAACCAGAGTCGATGGCTGATTCTAGTAACGAGAAACCTTCGCTGCGGGCTCGGTTAACAAAATCGACTAATATCAGTGAGTCATTAACGACAACGCCTGCTAATGCGACAATACCGCATAGACTCAATACACTCATTGAAATACCAAGAATGAAGTGACCTACCAAGGCGCCAATCATGCCAAATGGAATAACTGACATGATAATCAATGGCTGACTGTATGATTTTAGTGGAATGGCCATCAAGGCATAGATGGTAAACATAGCAAAGAAGAAGCCTTGCAATAAGCCAAGCATGGCATCTTGTTCATCTTGGCTGCCACCATCTAAAGAAGCGCTTACATCTCGGTATTTTTCGCTGAGTCGAGGGATAAATTCCTCCTGGATTTCACCGACAATTTTTGATGGCTCTACGCTGTTTTTATTGACGTTAGCGGTAATGGTAATGGCTCGACGTCCATCAACCCGAGTAATAGAAGCAAATGATTCACCTAGCTCAATATCAGCAACGGTAGAAAAGGGCACGGCGACACCTTGAGGGGTACGTATTAGCATATTCTCAAGATGGCCAATGGTGCGGCGCTGTTCTAATGGGTAGCGCACCATCACTTTGACTTCTTCTTTATTACGAAGAATTCGCTGTGCTTCATAGCCATAAAATCCATAGCGTACTTGCCTAGCAAGATCTGACAGGGTTAGCCCCAATGCTTCAGCTTCTGGGCGAATGTTTAATCTGATTTCTTGACTGCCTGAAGAAAAATTATCAGAAATGTCATAGACACCTTCATAAGTCGCTAGCTTTTCCTTTAACTCTTTAGAAGCTTGAGATAGCTGTTCTAAATTACTTGAGGTTAATCGGAATGAAATATCACCACCTGCATCATTGGTGCTGGCAGTAATATTGAGCGATTTCACTGAGAGTAGTTCAGGTAACTGCTTACGCCACTCTTCAGCAATCGTGACACCATCGATTAGACGGTCTTCACCCTTTGATAGTTCAGCAAAAATAAAGCCAGAACTACTTGAGTTCATTGCAATAAAGCTATGTTTTAGTACGTCAGAACCAGTATCTTCAAGAAACTTATCATTCATAGCGTACAGGGCTTCTTCAACTTGCTGCACTACATATAGGGTATTGAGTTCAGAGCTGCCTTCTTCCATTTCAAGGTTAACTTGAATAAAGTCAGAAGGAATATCAGGGAAAAATACCCAACGGACTTTGCCACTGGCAACCAAAGCTATGGATAAAATGAGTACCCCAACAAAAACGGCAACAACGTTGTAACGGTGTTTAATACAGCTGCCTAAAAAATGACGATATTTGTGTTGGATAAAGTACTGTAATTTGTCATTCAGCCATACTTTGAATTTTGAAAATACATTGGTTGGTGAACGTTTCTTTTTCACTTTCATATGGGCTAAATGCGCTGGTAAAATCAACTTTGATTCAACCAAAGAAAAAGCTAACGCTAGGATCACCACCATGCCGATGGATTTCCAAATAATCCCCATCGGCCCAGAAACCATGATCATGGGTATAAACGCCGCAATCGTGGTTAATACTCCGAACGTGGCCGGCATAGCCACTTTTTGCACCCCTTTGATCACATTTTCTAAGGAGTGACCATTTTTCTCGACTTCGGTATAGGCACTTTCGCCGATGACAATGGCGTCATCCACCACTATCCCTAACACCAGAATAAACGCAAACAGCGTTAGCATGTTGATTGACATGTTAAAGGGTTCCAGTGGCATCAATAATAACGTTCCAAGGAAACAAACAGGTAATCCGACCATGACCCAAAAGGCCAGTTTAAGATCGAGGAATAACGCTAAGATAATAAAGACTAATAATGCGCCGTAAAACATGTTGGATAACATCATGTTCAAGCGGCCTTCAAGGTAGTGAGTTAAGTCTCCCCAAGTATCGAGCTCTACATTGGCCGGTAGAGTCTCTTTTTTCAATGCAATATAGTCTTTAACTTGCTCTGAAATCGTTAATGCATTTTGATCGTCAATACTGGTTATTTCAATAATGGCTGCAGGTTTACCATTAAAGCGGGTGTATTCAATACGCTCTTCAAAACCATCTTTGATAGTAGCAACATCGGGCAGCATAACTCGGCTGCCATCAGGGCGTGTCGTTACCACTATTTTAGCGAAGTCTTCACCTGTATAAGCTTGGCCCTTGGTGCGCAGTAAAATGTCACCATCTTGCGCTCTAATAGAACCACCGGGTAAATCTATCGATGAGTTTTGTACCGCTTGAGCAACTTGGGTGAAGGTTAAATCATATTCACGTAACTTGTCTTCTGATAGCTCAATGCCTATTTCGTAATCTCGCACTCCATTGACTTGGGCGCGGGTAACCGCTGGTAAATCAGTAATTTCATCTCGAATGGTTTTAGCCATTTCTTTCATGTCATGGAGACTTAAGTCGCCATAAACCGATACCCAAATGACATTGTTTTCAGGTTTTATTTGATAGATATTGGGTTTTTCGATGTTATCTGGAAAGGTTGAGATAGCATCAATACGAAGTTTGGCTTCATCTAACACTTGTTGAACATCGTAGCCATCTTCTACTTCAATCGTGACAGAACCCACACTATCACTGGCAACCGAGGTGACTTTTTTTATGCCATTAATATCTTGAATGGCTTCTTCAATTTTTATATTAATCCCTTCCTCAATTTCTTGAGGCGCAGCGCCAGGATAAGCGACTGAAATGGTCAATAAGTTAAGCTCAAAAGTAGGGAAAACTTCTTTATTTATTAATTTCGCTGAGAATAAACCACCAATAAGCAGTGCTGCCATCAATAAGTTTGCCGCAACACTATTACGCGCAAACCAAGCTATGATGCCTTTATTGTACTGGCTATCATTGTTGACAATCGACTTGGCGTTCTCGTCTGAATTAGCACCAGGTTTAGAATTTGATTCGTCCATTACTGATCACCTGCTACGGTGATTTCATCTTTATTTTCCGGTGCTGATTCTAATTCCTGCTCTGGTTCTTCAGACTCTTCGCCTAATAACTTAACTTTTTGACCTGCTACCATGTTGTTCATATCAGTAATCGAAACACGTTCACCATCTTTCAAACTGTCTTTGATATAAACGCTATCTACATCAGTGCGGACAATGTTGACGCTTCTAATTTCGATGGTGTTGTCATCTTTAACGATAGCAACTTGGTCTTGTCTTACAACGTAACGGGGTAATTTTACAATGCCTTCTACGGTGCGACCTTTGATAACTGCGGTAACAAAGCTGCCGTATTTAAGCGGTAATTCATTTTCGCCTCGTTGCTGTCTAAGGTAGGGGTCTTTGACTTCAGCAACCAGATAAACCATGCGGTTTTGTTCATCAATGACGTTTTCACTGCGGACAATATTGCCGTGCCAAGTGAATGACTTACCAGCCAGAGATGCACTTAATGTCACTGAAGTATCTGGGTTATCTACCGATTCTAAATAGGCGAGGTCGTTGTTTGATAGTGGTAAGCGAATTTCAGCAAAACTGATATCGTACAATTCACCTAAGTTGGTACCTAAAGAAACATATTGGCCTAAATCGACAATTCTGGCTTTAATGATGCCATCAAAAGGGGCTCTGATGACGGTACGCTCTAGATTACGTTGAGCTCTAGCAAGCGCAGCTTGAGCATATTTTACGTTGGCTTGTTCTTTCTTCAATTGTGGGATCCGCAGTCCCAGTTCTGGCGGTAAGCCGTTATCAAAATCTTTAAATTCAATTTTAGCCACTTCACCGCGGGCCACTTCTTCATTTAGTGCTGCGGTTGCTTGGGCAAGGCTTGCTTCAGCTTGAATAAAATCAGCTTCATAATCAGAAGGTTCTATTTGTGCGAGTGCTTGCCCTTGTTTCACTATTCCGCCTGCAACAAAACTAGGGTCTAGGCTGATAAGTCTCCCTTGTACTTCTGTGACTAGCTGAGTTTTATATTTCGGACTGACTACACCGTAAGAAGGCAAGTTCAAAGACACGGTTTGTTGTTCAATATTAATAACATCAACAATCGGTATTTTCTCTTGTTGTTCTTTCTGTTCAGGTGCTTCTTGAGTACTTAGTAAAATGAATGCTAAACCTGCGAAGATAATCAGGATAAAAAACGGTGACAGGATTCTTAAAAATCTTTTCATTTATATGTGTATCCATACTTAAAATGATGACAATAGGGGGCTCTAGTTATTTATGGGTACTAGAGTTTTATAAGCCTAAATTATCAGAGTTCGTTAGCGAGCTAAAGTAATAGATGTAAATTAAATGTTTCATGAGGTTTTTATATCTATTTGGCAGTGTTTTACGCTATGAAACTGATTTTAGACCACAAAAAAGCCCTGTCTCAATAAATTGATTCAGGGCTCAAACAAACAATTAAGTCAGTATGTTAAGGCGTTACTTTTTCTTTTTCGCTTTTTTAGACTTTTTCTTCGCGGCAATTTTGACCTTGTCTTTTTTCTTACCTGGCACTTTAGCTTCTTTGTGCTTAGGTCTTAATCCATCGATGTAGCGACGTTTTAATGGTTGTTCAATGTAACGTTCAATTTTATTAACGATACGCATATCATGCGCTTCAATTAATGAAATTGCAGTGCCTTTTGCGCCTGCGCGAGCAGTACGTCCAATTCGGTGAACATAAGCATCTGCAGAACGAGGCATATCAAAGTTAATGACATGAGTAATGCCTTCGATATCAATACCACGACCAGCAACGTCAGTAGCGAGCAAAATGTTGACTTCGCCTTTACTAAACTTGCTAAGGGCTTGGAAACGTTTTTTCTGTTCCATGTCGCCGCGTAAGAAAGCACAAGGAATACCCGCTTTCAGTAATAAGCCTTCAAGACTTGCCACTATTTCGCGGGTTTTAACGAATACGATAGTACGCTTAACTGACTCTTGTTGGAGTATGTTACATAGCAAAGCAAATTTATGAGCTTGGTCATCAGCTAAATGCGCCCATTGATGTACCTTGGCTTTTTCACTGCGAGGTGAATCAACATCAATTGTTGCAGGATCATCCAGTAATACTTGAGCAAAACGTGCAACACCGCTGCCTTCAAGTGTCGCAGAAAATAACATGTTCTGTTTGCGACCTTGAGCTTCAATAGCTATAGTTTCTACTACTGACGAGAAACCCATATCTAACATGCGATCAGCTTCATCAATGATCAGTATTTCAACTTCAGTCGCTTCAAATTGACCTTTATCTAAGTATTCAATCAATCGACCAGGGGTAGCAATTAATAAGTCGACGTTTTCAGCAAGCTGCTCTTCTTGAGGACCGTAAGGGACACCACCAGTAATAATGGCAACATCCAACTCTAAACCGGTAGCAAGATGACAAGCATAACGATGAATTTGACTGGCAAGTTCCCGTGTTGGTGTAAGAATTAATACACGCGCTTGGCCATTGAATCGTCTTGGGAAATCAATCAAGTGTTGCAGTGCTGGCAGTAAAAAGCTGGCAGTCTTACCTGTACCTGTAGGCGCTTTAGCTAAAATGTCCCGTTGTTCCATTGCCATTGGCAATGTTTGTTGTTGAACGGTAGTCGGGGTTAAATGCCCCATCGCTTTTAATGAATCTAAAAGCATTGGATCTAAGTCAAAATCTTCAAATAGCATGCGCTGTAGGTCTCACTGATTGATAGCCGAACATTATAACCTAAGAAGCCCAACTCAGCGAGAGTGATATGTGTACAAACAGACGATAAAGCTTAAAGTTTTAAATAGAATGCTTTGCAAAGGTTTGCCATTTGAGCTGAGTATTGGCCATCTTGATTAGAAATGACAAAGTTACTCTGCTCTATAGTGCTGATTTGAGACTGGTGTTTTAATTCAATCAGTAAGCGTCGAGCGGGTTTATTGATGACTGTCGATACCGCTACTCGTTTTGACATCCCTAAACTTGTGTCGGCTAATGCAGTGGTAAAACGAGCCTCACTTTCTGTTGGTAATATTAAACTGGCGTAGCCATCTTCACTGAGTAAGTTTACGATTTGGTTTAGCAACTCGCTATAGCTTAAGCTATCGGTATGTCTAGCTGAAGCGCGTTCTTTATTTTCAGATTGTGGGCCATTGTCAAAAAAAGGCGGATTACAAATAATGCTATTAAAGAGTGGTAATGCTTGCTCTAGGTGCTGCGCAGCATAGTTTTGAATCGATGAATGATGAAACTCAATGCAAGATGCCCAAGGACTATTGAGGATATTCAACTGACAATCTTGCGCTGCTGAGTCATCAAGTTCTACTGCAACAATAACAGTATTGTCAGCCACTGTACTTTTTGATGACGGGTTAGTTTCTGATAAATCGGCCCCGATTTGAGCCTGTCTTTGTGCAACCATTAAGCTTAATAATCCACTGCCAGAACCGATATCCAATACTCGATGGCCATGTTCGATCTTTGCCCATGCGCCCAAAATGACACCGTCAGTACTTACTGGCATGCCGCAGTGACTATCATCGATATGAAATTGTTTAAAGGTAAATGACATAAAATAGCAATCGGATAAATGGCCCATTAGAGTAACTGTTTTTGGTGTTTTGCCCAAGATGAAATACATGTTGGGTAATTGTTGTTTTTTTTCTCCTGTGTCGGGGTTTGTGTTGCTACTGTAGTCAAGTTGTTTAACTGGTTTTAAGCTTGTTTTCAGATAAAGGTCATTTTTACTTTATGCTGGTTCTGCGCTTGTTTATCTTGGAGCTATTTGGTATTAGTTCTCACTCCTTTATTCACATTTAAACTGTGAAATGGGTAAGAAATGAATTTATGCTCACAAATAAAAATATCAAATAGTAAAATAGTACTTTTTATAACCATTTGTGAGTGGTTTTTAATAAACTTAAGTGTAATTTTTAATTTACAGATTTATAGGGTGATTTGATTAGCTATGGCTAATTAGGTGGTAATCCCTTAAGTTTGTTAAAAAACATAACAACAAGATGGGGCAATTTGTGCAAAACAGCAATATGAGTATTGGCGATACAGTAGGCTTAGGCTTTATGACATTCGCATTTTTCTTGGGTGCCGGTAACCTAATTTTTCCACCATTTGCAGGTATGTTAGCTGGTGAGAACATCACTCTTGCAATGTTAGGCTTCCTTATAACAGCTGTAGGTTTACCCCTTGCAGGACTGATTGCTGTTGCGAAAGCGAATGGTAAGGTCATGGCGATGTTGCCAGCTTTTGCCGCAACGGCTTTAGCTGTCTCAATTTATATTATCATTGGCCCAGCATTCGCCGCTCCTCGTACAGGGCTAGTCGCCTTTGAAATAGGTGCTCGACCATTTATTGAAAACACCGAAGCACTTATCCAATTCGGTGCATTATCGCTTAATAAGGCGCAGCTCTTTTATACTATTGGTTTCTTTTCTTTGGCGATGTTGTTGTCGCTATTCCCTGGGAAGTTACTTGATAGTGTCGGTAAAGTGTTAACGCCTATTCTTATTTTCTTATTAGTTGGTTTAGCGGCATCCGTTGTGTTTACGCCAAGTGCAGCTATTGGTGCTGCAAGTGGTGATTACATCACCAGCCCACTTTCTAAAGGTATATTGGAAGGCTATAACACCATGGATACACTGGCATCAGTTATCTTTGGTATGCTCATTATCGATATTTTACGCAAGAAAGGTATTACAGATTCTAAAGCGCAAACTCGTTACTTAGTTCGCGCCGCAATCATTGCAGCGTCTGGTTTAGCGTTTGTTTATATCTCACTATTTTACTTAGGTGCTACAGCGGGTGATATTGCTTTAGGTGCTGAGAATGGTGGGCAAATCCTGACAAATTATGTAACTCATGAGTTTGGTACTCTGGGTACGATTTTGTTGGCTGCAGTGGTCAGTATTGCTTGTTTAACAACTGCGGTTGGCTTGATTACAGCGTGTTCTGAATTCTTCAATGAATTGCTGCCTAAGATCTCTTATAAAGCCTTTGTTGTTTTCTTCAGTATTGTTTGTGCCACAGTAGCTAATGTGGGCCTGACGCAATTAATCAATATTAGTATTCCGGTATTAATGACGATTTATCCTGTGGCTATTTCTTTGGTTGCGATTACTTTCTTAACTGAACGCTTCCCACGCCCAGAGTTTTCACATCGTTTAGTATTATCGATTGCCTTGTTCTTCGGTATTTTTGATGGTCTTCAGGTTGCGGGTGTCGATACGAGCTTCTTAAACTTTATGCCGCTTCATGCTGAAGGTATGGCATGGTTATTACCAGTAGGTATTGCCATAGCTGTATGTCTATTTGTACCAGCAAAGAATCAATCAGTTGCTGCTAGCTAGGTTTACTTTGTCAAAGTAAACTAAGTTTAGTTACACTAACGGCGTTATTTCATATTGAAATAACGCCGTTTTTTTAGGAATCAATGTGACAGATAAGTATCAAGCCGATCCCATCATCGATATATTTTTAGATGACCTTTGGTCTACGAAAGGCTTGAGTGATAACACGCTTAGCTCCTATCGAACTGACCTACGTCACTTTGATTGCTTTGTGCTCGCTAAAAAACGCCAACTTATCGATGTCGACCAACTCATCATTCGAGATTATTTGGCTTTTAGAGTTGAAAAAGAATTTGCGAAGACCAGCACTGCGAGGTTATTGAGTAGTTTGCGACGCTTTTATGGTTATTTATTGGTAAAACAAACCATTGAAGTTGACCCAACAGCGTTAATTGAATCACCTAAATTAGTCAGACAGTTACCCGACGCCTTGAGTGAAGCACAGATAGACAGTTTGCTTGATGAGCCTAATGTGGAAGATGCTATTGAATGCCGTGATAAAGCAATGCTGGAATTACTCTATGCCACAGGACTTCGTGTTACGGAACTGGTGAGCTTAACTCTTGAGCAAATAAGCTTACGTCAAGGTTTAGTACGCATTGTGGGTAAAGGTGGTAAAGAGCGTTTAGTGCCACTAGGAGAGCTTGCTGTTACCGAAGTTGAACAATATTTAATGGCGGCAAGAGCTGAGCTATTGGGCAATAAGCAAAGTGATGTGTTATTTCCCTCAAAACGTGGACAAATGATGACGCGCCAGACTTTTTGGCATCGTATCAAGTTATATGCTCTGCGTGCTGGGATTAATAGCCATTTATCTCCACATACCTTGCGGCATGCATTTGCGACTCATTTATTGAACCATGGAGCCGACTTGCGTGTCGTACAGTTGTTATTGGGTCACAGTGATTTATCAACCACCCAAATTTATACCCATGTAGCCAAAGCGAGGCTACAGCAGTTACATAGTGAGCATCATCCAAGAGGCTAAAGTCAGCTAAATGTTTATCATTGCTTACACAATTTGAGTGCAGATCAGTTGCTTTAACAAAATATTGTCTGTAACTTTTGCTCCCATGATCGGGTCTATACATATCAATAGGCTAATACAGATTGACTAAATAGGATTTTAAATGAAGTTAACCAAAGCAATCTCTTTCGCGGTAACGCTCGCAATTACCCCTTTGTTGCATGCCGCTTCGGCCTCTGATATCCCTAATGAAGCAGAACTTATCAAACAAGTTTCAGACACATTAGGCGTCAATGTATCGAGTATTGAATCATCACCTATTGATGGTCTTTATCAGGCGTTAACGGATCGTGGCATTCTTTATGTATCACCTGATGGAAGTAAACTACTTCACGGTAATATGTATGATTTAAATAAAGGCATGCAAAACTTAACAGAAGCTGCATTGGCAGGACCTCGTATTGAGATGATGAAGCCATTTGAAAAAGACATGTTGGTCTACAAAGCGAAAAATGAAAAACACGTGGTGACTATTTTTACCGATGTTGATTGTGGCTATTGTCGTAAATTGCATAAGGAAATGGATGGCTACAATGATTTAGGTATCACTGTGAGATATTTAGCTTATCCGCGTGCTGGCATCCCATCTGCAAATGCTGATGAAATGGAAGCGGTTTGGTGTGCTAAAGATCCATTACAAGCAATGACAGATGCAAAAACTGGCGGTAATGTGAAAGCGGCTAAGTGTGATGCAAACATTGAAGAGCAGTATCGTTTAGGTGCCTCATTTGGAATTAATGGTACCCCAGCAATTGTGCTTGAAAATGGCATATTAGTGCCAGGTTACCAACCACCGGCAGCATTACTGAATACTATTAAAACCAATCTTTAATATAAATATCAGTTCAGTATTTAGTTTTGTACTTAGCTTAGATAATACGAGTTTTAATGAGTCGTTTATGACTTAATCGTGATATTCAAATACAATTATTTGCAAGAAAGGTGAGCAATGTGCTCGCCTTTTTTTTACAATCGAATTTGTTGTCGTCTACCAAGATGATTTTTATCTCCTATCCTATTCATTGCTTATATCCCCAAAGGTGTTTTCGTGGCCCATAAAATTTTACGCCGAACTAATGTTGACGATAGTCATTTACCGATAACAATTCCTCCAATTTTAAAGCAGTTGTATGCCCGCCGTGGCGCTGATCATTCAGGTTGTGAGCTGAGTTTATCTAAACTGTTACGCCCTGATGCCATGATGGGATTAACTGATGCGGCCAAAATTATTGCCGATGGGATCATGGCGAAAAAGTCGATATTGATCGTGGGTGATTTTGATGCTGACGGTGCAACCTCTACCAGTGTTTGTTTACTGGCGTTAAGAATGATGGGAGCACAAAAAATAGATTATTTAATCCCTAATCGTTTCGACTTTGGCTACGGCTTAAGCCCAGAGATTGTTGCTGTCGCGCAATCAAAAGGGGCTGAACTATTAATTACGGTAGATAATGGCATTTCATCGATTGAAGGCGTCGCTGCAGCAAAAGCGCTTGGTATGCAAGTGGTTGTTACTGACCACCATCTTCCTGGTAAAACGTTACCGGTTGCTGATGCTATTGTGAACCCCAATCAAGAAGGTTGTGAGTTTGCCAGCAAATCGATAGCAGGTGTGGGCGTGGCGTTTTATTTGATGTCAGCACTTCGCAGTGAGTTACGAGAACGAAACTGGTATCTGCTTAATCAGCTACCTGAACCAAATTTAGGCAGCTTGCTGGATATAGTGGCATTGGGCACTGTCGCGGATGTGGTGTCACTGGATAACAATAACCGTATTTTGGTTCAAGCTGGATTACAAAGAGTGAAAAGTGGTCGCTGTAGAGTGGGTATTACTGCGCTGCTGGAAGTGGCTAAACGCAATCCGCAACGAATAGTCGCATCAGATTTCGGTTTTGCCGTAGGCCCAAGACTAAATGCTGCTGGGCGCTTAGATGAAATGGCGTTAGGTGTCGAAACACTGCTATGTGAAGACATGATGCTAGCCAGAAGAATGGCTGGCGAATTAGATGGACTGAATGCAGAGCGCCGCGAACTCGAAACGGGTATGCAACAAGAAGCGCTAAAAAGCTTACAAAAACTCAGTTTAGATGAAACGAAACTTCCTTGGGGTTTAGCCATTTTTCAACAGGATTGGCATCAGGGCGTTATTGGTATTTTAGCGTCACGGATTAAAGATAAATATCATCGACCAGTAATCGCATTTGCCGATGCCGGCGAAGGCGAAATCAAAGGCTCTGCACGCTCTATTAAAGGTTTACACATGCGAGATGTGTTAGAGCTGATTAATAGCCGTCATCCTGGAATGATTATTAAGTTTGGTGGCCATGCCATGGCAGCAGGTCTTTCATTACGCGCTGATGCATTTGCGGAGTTTGAACAAGCTTATGATAAAGCGGTACGTGAAATATTAAAGCCTGAACAGTTAACGGGGGAAATATTATCTGATGGAGAGCTCCCTGTTGATTTGATGACCTTGGAAACCGCTTATTTGCTAAGAGATGCAGGCCCTTGGGGCCAGTCATTTGAAGAGCCATTATTTGATGGCCATTTTGGCGTGATCCAGCAACGTATTGTCGGTGAGAAGCATTTAAAGCTGGTGTTAGAGTCTGAGTGTGGGTCAGTGATGATGGATGCCATAGCCTTCAATGTTGATTTAGCCATTTGGCCAGATGCGACCATCAAACATGCCCGAGTCGCTTATAAGCTTGATGTGAATGAGTTTAGGGGCAACCAAACTGTGCAGATGTTGGTTGATTATATTGAGCCCGCTTAAGGGATTAATTTGATTTTTTCGGTATGCGGTTTAACGAGATGTTTGACATTATTCGTTGAGCCGCTTAAACAATAATTCTCAAAAGTGCTCACAAAACTATTCACGAAACTATTCAAAAAATCATTCACAAAAACAGCTACAGAATTCAGATACAAAAAAGCCTCGCAATGCGAGGCTTTTTTGTTATTTAGTCGCGATAGCCACCAAATCTAAATATGGTGCCCGAACCCGGAATCGAACCAGGGACACGAGGATTTTCAATCCTCTGCTCTACCGACTGAGCTATTCGGGCGACGGACGCTATTAAAAAGCTTTTACTCATTTGAGTCAACTGATTTTTGTGGTTTTCACAGAAAAACTGGCGACTGTGCTGAATAAATCGACGCTTCGATTAACTAATAAACACGTAAGATAAAAGACCAGAGCAATAGAAATATTGATAAATGTTGATTTCTTGTGAACAAACAATTCTAATTATCGGGTCTCATAGGTTCATGGCTACTACAATAAAGCCAAGCTTAATGTTAAATATCGATAATTTTTGAGGCTTACTTGCTATTTTTACTGCGTATTATTGAAAAAATTTCCCGACATCCGCTATTGCTTATTAGCAGCATATTAATTGCTGTTTGCCTGTCGAGTGTCGGAGCCTCTAAATTGTCGGGGCAAGTTGATTTTAATGACTACTTTGCCAAAGATGACCCTAAATTTTTAGCCTCCAAACAATTAGGTGAATTATATCGACAACAAGATCAGTTGTGGTTATTACTAGAAAGTTCTAAGCCATGGACATCAGATGAATTAAACGCCGCAGTGGTGATGTTTAAACAACAGTTATTAACTGAGGTTGATGTAACAGGGGTTTATGGTTACACCCAGCTACTAGATGACAGTGTGCAATTTCAGCTTCAATACAAGACTCATCCACGGCGAACCTCGTTAATATCAAGTGACAGTAAAGCCATATTATTGTCCATTGAATTACAACAACCAACCCATGCTAATACACAACCACGATGGTTAGAACAGCGTTTAACTCAGCTTTATAAAGAAACACAAGAGTATTGGCAACCTTGGCAAGTATCGAGTTACTTCACAGGTACTCAAGCATTAAATTGGCAATATGCTAAATCACTCAAGCATGACTTAATATGGTTTGCGCCTGGGGTGCTGTTGTTATTTGGTTTGATGAGTTTGCTGTTTATTCGTCATTGGCAATGGGTTGCAGCCATTGTGGTAAACAGTTTGATTACTTTGATATTGACAGTGGGACTTGCGGGCTGGCTACAATTAACCTTAGCGGCTATTTGTGCCTTTATTCCGGTGATTGTGATGACTCTATCATTCGCTTATACCGCCCACTTATACTTTGCCTGGCAACACAATTTATCGATTAATATCAATGTTTTTGAATCATTAAGGCTCAGCGTTTCAAGCAATATTGCGCCACTTACCTATGCCAGCTTAACAACGAGTATTGGTTTTTTATTGTTAATGATGAGTCCTTCGCCACCAATCAGTAGCTTTGGTTTACTGGTGGCATTTGCCGTCATGGTTAATTATGGTTTAGCGATGAGCTTATTACTGCTTATGGTCAGAAAAGCAAAAGGGCAGCAGCGGACTATTTTAAACTTCAAAGCCGTCCTTAATTGGGCTAAATGTGCCAGTAAATACCCTAAAGGATTATTATCTATTATTATCGTGGTATCAGTTGTTTGTTCATATTCAGTCAGTCAACTCACCATTAACGATAATCCTGTTGGATACTTTTCTAACAGCAGTGCATTTAGTCAATCTGAGCAAAAAATGACGCAATACTTTAATGGGATTAATACCTTTAAATACAATGTTAGCCAAACGAATAGTGAAGGTTTGAACACCAGTATTAATGGCAATACACTTTCTTTTCTTTATGCTTTTTCACGTTTTTTAAGGCAACAACCACAAGTAAATAGTGTGCAACATATTGGTGATTGGGTAAAAAGTGCAGGCTTAACTCAGTCACAGTTTGATCATTATATTAAACAAGAAAATACTTCTACGATACTGGCTAACGAGCTCAGTAATTCGCGGCAGCAAACGTTAATAAGTCTATTTTTAGTACCGATGTCGTCTAAGCAATTAATTGAGTTTGAAAAAACGGTAGCTGAATGGCTTGAAGCTAACTTATCCAATGATTCACCTAACCATTCCTTCAGTAACATACGCATCAGTGATGCTGTGAGTCCAAGCTTATTGTTCGCCCATTTGAGCGCTAATAATGCCCGAAGTATGTTGTGGTCATTTATTACGGCTCTAATTTTACTCACTTTTTTAATCGCTGGGGTTAAGCGCAGCTGGCAGTGCGGAGCCATTGCATTGCTACTTAACTTTTTACCTTTGTTATGGGTTTTTGGTATTTGGCAGTGGTTTGGAGGCTATATAAGTCTTGGCGGCACCATCGTGCTGTGCATGATGCTGGGTATTATTGTCGATGACACATTGCATTTATTACTGAAATTACCCGATCGAAATCAATCACTATCATCAACTGAATTAGTCGCAGAAATGTGGCTTAAACTTGAGCGCGTTGTGCCTGTTATCAGCTTTACGAGTTTAACGATTTTTATTGGCTTCTCTTTGGGCTTGTTATCAGGCTTTATGCCTATTTTGCAATTAAGTTTATTATCTGGATTAGTGATGATTTTTGCCTGGCTGTGTGATGTGTTTTTACTGCCCGTACTATATGCAACTTGGCTTAATTTAGCTTTGCCTCATTCAACTAAACTCAATTCAACTAAGCTCAATTCAACATTAGAGAGGAGTGATCGCTAATGTCAGTAAAGCCGCAGCGTTGTTTTGCATTACCGAGCCAACCTTTAGTGTCAAGGATGTTATCCCCTAATGGAAATCGAATTCAGCAATGGATTGTGGATCATGATAAACACAAGCCGCTATTTAATAATCAACAAGCTGAGTTAATGGCTAGTTTATTGCCATTATTACTGTGCGGAGAGCAATCTGCTCAATTGGTCTTTAATGGCGAAATTAGCCGACTTACAGGACTTGGGCAGCAACAACTATTATCAAGCCTTTTGGAAGTTGAAGCTGATGAACATCGTCATGATATCGCACTTCAATTAGCTGCTGATGAGGTTATTCATCAAGCTCAATTTGCCCAAGCACAGCGTAAAGCAAGGCGCTTTTATGCCAGTCTTGGCAGAGTGACTGATGTCAGTGAGCACTTTGTACAAATAGCGGTATTGGATACTTGTGTCACCCAAATAATGCATGCCTTTGAACACAGTAAATTAGGTTCACATCATAGGTTTTCAGTTCTTTGTGGACTAATAAAAAAAGACGAAGCTAAACATGTCTATGTGAGTCGTCAACATGCTGTTGATTTGGGCGCGACTGCTACAGAATTTGTGGAAACTCAGCGTAAGGTGGTGCAGCAATTATTTGGTTTATTGAATACTCAGCATCAAGCTTTCGAAAGTCTAGGCGTTTGCTTAGATGGTTTACAGAGAAAATTGGAGGATAAATGGCAGTAAAATTTGCGCAGCACTCATTAAAACTATTGGGGATCAACCACCAATTACCCCATGAGAATATTTCCTCAGGGAAATTGATAGATGCTTTAAGAACAAGGTGTGGTGTTATTACCGCCAAAAAAGCAGAAATTGTGGCGCGTAAATTGGGCATTAATGGTCGACATTTAGTGAGAGATTTAACCAAAGCCACCTGCTTACCTTCACCAAGCAGTATCGATTTAAGTATTTCAGCATTGAATGAAGCCTTGCTTCAAGCCAATTTAACCATGAATGATATTGATTATTTACTCAGTCATACTTGTACTCCTCACACCCAGGTACCGCCTAATGCTGCGTGGATAGCCGATAAACAAGGCTTTCAAGGCCCTTATCTAGAACTGCGTCAGGCATGTACGGGTTTTGCTAATGCACTGCAAATCGCTTCAGCTTTTTGTAAGGTGAATCAACAACCTTTAGCGGTTGTGGGTTGTGAAACGGGTTCCGTTTATTTTGATATGAGTCCAGATTTTATCGATAAAGCACAATTGGTTAATTTTGTGCAAATGGGGGACGGCGCTGCGGCTGTTATTTTAGGACCGAATACTGACGAATCTAGAGGTGGGTTTGGTGTAATTTCAGATATTTATTTAGGCCAAATTGGTGAGAATAAGCAACCTGGATTTCATCTTGATGGTGGCTCTGCTGATGTCGGTAATAAGGACATGGCGAGGTTTCATCATAATATTGCTGCGGTGCGTTCTCAAGGTAGTCAGTTGTTTGAGTTAGGGTTAGCGGCGCTTATGTCTCGAGGTCATCATATTGAGGATATGAAGTATATCTTACCCCATCAAGCTAACGGACATATTGATAAACTGCTTGCTGAAGCATTAAATATTGATAGTGGCCGAATTATTAACGATGCTCAATTTCTTGGTAATTTAGGTTCTGCAGCGATATGGGTGAGTTTGTCACGACTGATCCATTCAGGAAAATTAATCAAAGGCGATAAAGTGATGGTGTTAGGCGCAGAAGCGACTAAATATCTCTATGGCGGCTTTATCTATAAGCATTGATTTTTATGGATAAAAAAAATGACCTCAAAAGAGGCCATTTAAATCATGTTAACGAACATCACTGATGATTAGTTCGTTAATAATTCATTGTTAGGGTAGTTTGCTGCCATAACGGCTGAAACGTTTTGCAATAATTCATCTTGTCCAAGCTTATCGTAAGCTGTAGCCATAATCTCAAGTGCACGCTCTGTTGCAGGTGTACCTGGGAATTGCTCCATTACAGTTTGTGCTCTTACTGCTGCTGCACTCCAAGCTTCCATTTTAATGTAGTACTCAGCAACTTTAATTGAGTACAGCGCTAAACGGTTTTTAAGGTACTGCATACGATGTTGTGCATCAGCTGCATATTTGCTGTTTGGATAGCTTTTGATTAAACGATTGAAGTCTTTAAATGCATCTTGAGCATTTTTAGGATCACGATCGGTGCGATCAATATTCATCATATCGTGAAAAAGATAATTATCTGCCTGCATATTTGTTAAACCACGCATATAATAGACGTAATCAATATCAGGATGTGTTGGGTTTAAACGTAGGAAACGGTCGATATTTGCAATACCAGATGCGACATCATCCATCTTATAATAAGCGAAAATCATATCTAATTGGACCTGAGTTTTATGTGGTCCAAATGGGTAACGAGAGTCCAACGCTTCTAACGTTCTAACTGCTTTAGAATAGTTACCAAGTTCCATTGAGGTCCTTGATTGGGCATAAAGTCCTTCTGGGGACTTATTACTGATAGCTTCGTCTTCAAAACCTTTAGAGGTGCTACAAGCCGTTAAAGTCAATGAAAACAATACTAGGGCGGCACCTTTGGCAAATTTATACATATGTAAATTCAATTCTTTTTTAAGTTGTTGTTAAGAATTTTTCCATTTCACTGTAAAATAGAAAACAATACGATTGTAACAGATAGCTCATTCACTTTGGACCCCAAAAAAGGGGTACGGTTCCTATGACACAACAGATTAACCTAAAAAGCGAAATCACAGCAAGTCAAACGGGTTTAAGATTAGACCAAGCTTTGGCTGAATTGTTCCCTGATTATTCCCGTACACGCATCAAAGAATGGATCCTATCTGGTGCAGTTTCAGTAGATGATACTGTTGTCGATATACCTCGAGAGAAGGTAATAGAGTCGCAGTTAATTGCTGTAGAAGCAACGCTTGAAGAAGAAGTTAAAGATAAAGCGCAGAAAATACCACTTAATATCGTCTATGAAGATGAGCATATTATTGTGGTAAATAAGCAAGCGGGTTTAGTGGTACATCCTGGTGCAGGTAATGCAGATGGCACATTATTAAATGCGTTATTACATCACTTCCCAGCGATTGAACATGTTCCTAGAGCCGGTATTGTGCATCGCTTAGATAAAGACACCACAGGTTTGATGGTGGTGGCTAAAACAGTTGAAGCACAAACTCACTTAGTTGCAGCACTTCAGGCCCGTGATATCGTGCGTGAATATGAAGCCGTTGTACTTGGCACTATGACTGCTGGTGGCACGGTTGATGAACCAATCGAACGTCACGAGACTCGTCGTACCCAAATGGCAGTGGTTATGGGTGGACGTCCTTCAGTAACGCATTATCGCGTTTCAGAAAAGTTCAGAGCTCATACTCGCCTAAGATTACGTCTTGAAACAGGTCGTACTCACCAAATTCGTGTGCATATGTCTTACATTGGCCATGTATTGGTTGGTGATCCTGTTTATGGTGGTCGTCCACGTCCACCGAAAAAGGCAAGTCGTGAGTTCTTCGAGCTATTAAAGAACTTTAATCGTCAGGCTTTGCATGCTGTTCGTTTAGAACTTGCACATCCATTTACCCATGAAATTATGTCTTGGCAAGCGCCTATCCCTGAGGATATGAAGTTGCTAACCCAAGCATTACGTGAAGATACCGAACTAAACCCAGTAGATCACCTATAAGTTGTTCAGTATTTCGCAAGTGGTTCTATAAGGATTGATGGTGTTTAAAGCCAATTGGCCTTTACCTGATAATGTTGCCATTGCCATGACGGATAGTCATGGTGGTGTCAGTCATCCACCATATAATAGTCTTAACTTAGGCTTACATGTGGGTGATGCAACAGAAGATGTATTGGCTAATCGGGCTTTATTACAAAAAACACTATCGATTCCATCCCCTCTAGTTTGGCTTGAGCAGGTGCATGGCACCAAAATTATAGATTGCTCAACGCTAACAAGTTCTGATCTGATTTCACCTCTGACTGCTGATGGCAGTTATTCCAACTCTTGTGCATCAACTCTTGTTGTCATGACTGCGGATTGTCTACCGGTATTACTGTGTAATAAAGTGGGAACTGAAGTGGCTGCCATACATGCTGGCTGGCGTGGATTATGTGATGGCGTTATTGAAGCGGCAATTGAACAGTTTCAATCTCCCGCGTCTGACATATTGGCATTTCTCGGTCCAGCAATAGGCCCTAATGCTTTTGAAGTTGGGACTGACGTTTATCAATCATTTACCCAACAACATGCACAAGCCAAAGATTACTTCACTTCTTTTGGTGAAAAGTATTTAGCCGATCTGGCAGGGTTAGCACAAATGAGGTTGTCGCTTAAAGGCGTTAAATCTATTCACGATGCTAAGACTTGCACATTCTCTGATACTGATTATTTTTCCTACCGCCGCGATCAGCAAACTGGGCGAATGGCTTCTCTTATTTGGCTTAAGTCTTAATCTGTTTTTTAGATTTGATCTACATCAGCTAATCTGCCACTTTATGATTATATTTACCTGTCTCATATTGAAAAATCCATAAATACCCCCATATTTTAATTATCAAAAACATTCCGTTTTTAATTAAATCGTTTAGGAGGCCGTATGAGACTCGATCGTATGACCAATAAGTTTCAAATTGCTATTTCAGATGCACAGTCTTTAGCTTTAGGGCGTGACCATCAGTTTATTGAACCTATTCATTTGATGATGGCATTGTTAAATCAAGATTCTGGTTCTATTCATCCATTACTGACTCAAGCGGGCATTAATGTGAGTGCGCTGCGTTCGTCAATCAGTAAAGAACTAGAACGTGTTTCGCAAGTTGATGGTGCTGGTGGAGATATTCAGTTATCTCAGAGCTTAATTCGATTACTGAATCTTTGCGATAAACTCGCCCAAAAACGAAAAGATAAATATATCTCTTCAGAGCTGTTTGTATTAGCAGCATTAGAAGGCTCTGATCCTTTAGCAAAAAGCCTGAAATCAGCAGGCGCGACTAAAGAACTTTTGGAGTCGACCATTGAGCAAATCCGTGGTGGACAAAAAGTGGATGATCCTAATGCTGAAGATCAACGCCAAGCGTTAAAGAAATTTACTGTCGATCTTACCGAGCGAGCAGAGCAGGGCAAACTTGATCCAGTGATTGGCCGAGACGAAGAGATCCGCCGCACGATTCAAGTATTACAGCGTCGTAGTAAAAATAATCCAGTATTGATTGGTGAACCAGGTGTGGGTAAAACTGCCATTGTTGAAGGCTTAGCTCAACGGATTGTCAATGGCGAAGTACCTGAAGGCATTAAAAACAAACGGGTACTTTCCCTTGATATGGGATCATTAATTGCGGGGGCTAAGTATCGCGGCGAATTTGAAGAACGCTTAAAGGCAGTATTGAGCGAATTAGCTCAAGAAGAAGGCCAAGTTATTCTGTTCATCGATGAACTGCATACCATGGTTGGTGCAGGTAAGGGTGAAGGCGCCATGGATGCCGGTAATATGCTTAAACCGGCACTGGCTCGAGGTGATTTACATTGTGTTGGTGCCACAACCCTAGATGAATATCGTCAGTATATTGAGAAAGATGCTGCATTAGAGCGTCGCTTTCAAAAAGTCTTGGTAGAAGAACCCAGTGTGATCGACACTATTGCCATATTGCGTGGGTTAAAAGAGCGTTATGAACTGCATCATCATGTAGAGATTACCGATCCTGCCATTGTCGCAGCTGCAACCATGTCTCATCGTTATATATCAGATCGAAAGTTACCAGATAAAGCCATTGATCTTATTGATGAAGCGGCTTCAAGCATCCGTATGCAAATTGACTCTAAACCAGAATCATTAGATCGATTAGAACGACGCGCTATTCAGTTAAAGCTTGAGGAACAAGCATTAGCTAAAGAAGAAGACGAAGCAAGTCGTAAACGTTTGAGTCATTTGCAGCTTGAGCTGGCAGAAGTCGAAGTTAAAGCAAATGAGTTAAATGAAATTTGGCGTACAGAAAAAGCCGCGTTAGCAGGTACACAGCATATTAAAGCCGATTTAGAACAATCGCGCATGGATATGGATGTTGCCCGAAGAGCTGGCGATCTAACTCGTATGTCTGAATTACAATATGGTCGTATTCCAGAATTAGAAAAGCAGTTAGATCTAGCTTCTCAAGCTGAAATGCAAGATATGACCTTACTACGTAACAAGGTGACTGAAACAGAAATTGCCGAAGTACTATCAAAAGCCACCGGCATTCCTGTAAACAAAATGCTCGAAGGCGAACGTGATAAGTTGCTGCAAATGGAAGAAGCGCTTCATCAAAGAGTTATCGGTCAAAATGAAGCTGTTGAAGCAGTATCAAATGCTATTCGCCGCAGCCGAGCTGGGCTAGCAGATCCCAACCGTCCAATAGGTTCTTTTTTATTCTTGGGGCCAACTGGTGTGGGTAAAACTGAATTATGTAAGTCATTAGCGACCTTCTTATTTGATACTGAATCTTCAATGGTTCGTATTGATATGTCAGAATTTATGGAAAAGCACACTGTCTCACGTTTAGTCGGTGCGCCTCCAGGATACGTTGGTTATGAAGAAGGCGGTTATTTAACTGAAGCTGTTCGTCGTAAGCCTTACTCAGTGATTTTGCTCGATGAAGTCGAAAAAGCCCATCCAGATGTGTTTAATATCTTATTGCAGGTATTGGATGATGGCAGACTGACTGATGGTCAGGGTAGAACAGTAGATTTTAGAAATACTGTAATTATTATGACGTCTAACTTGGGATCAGAATTGATACAACAAGGCTTTGCTTCTCAAGATTATGCTCAAATGAAATCTTCAGTGATGGAAGTGGTAACTCAAAGCTTTAGACCAGAGTTTTTAAATCGTATAGACGAAACCGTAGTGTTCCATCCTTTATCGGCAGAGCACATTGCATATATTGCAGAGATACAACTAGAGAACTTAAAAGCGCGCTTAGCTGAGAAAGACTATGGATTGTCGATTTCAAAAGAAGCGTTGGCACTCATTGCTGAAGCCGGCTTTGATCCTATCTATGGTGCAAGGCCTCTTAAACGAGCCTTACAACAGGAAATAGAGAACCCATTAGCAAATCTTTTGCTCAAAGGTGACTTAATTCCAGGGAAAGAGATTATCGTTGATGTCAAAGAAGGTTTACTAACATTCACACAATAACGACTTTACTAAATTAAAGGCTCATTAAAAGGAATCATGTTTACACATGGTTCCTTTTTTCATTCTAGTTTAAAGCATTGTGCTATATCCAAAGAGCCAAGTTAAAGTTTATTGATGTTGATTAAGGTAACTTGCGTGTGTGATATTTATCGACTAGCTTAAAAAGTAGGCGTTTTATTTGCTAACCCTCAATCAAATGAAGGATATAACATGAAAAAACAAGTTGTATTAAGTCTTTGTGTCATAGCTTTAAGCATAACTGGCTGTAGTAGTGCACCCAACAATGATAGCAGTGAGCCTGCCGTTATTGCTGTCGGTAATGTTGATTATGACAGTCTTTATCATTTTGGTTATAACAGGGGTTGTGAAAGTGCTATTGCTGAAAAAGGTTCAAATCAATCTGTTGATTCGATGAAAGACACTACTTTGAATGGTATAGATTCATTTGAAGATGGTTGGCGTTCAGGAACCGAGAATTGTAATGGTGGTGAATATAGTCCGATGTACACAGTTGGTTTGGCGCAATAGCTGTTAATGATAGTAGAGAAATAGTATTGTAAAAACTAAAATAATAAAGGGAGCCAATGGCTCCCTTTATTATGTAAAACACTGTCAATCTATTTGAGGACTAGACACACTCTTTCTAATATTGAGAGTAACTATAACTAATCACAAAACATTTTAATGCGTTCTTCATTCTTTTCTATCTGCGCAATTCGCTCTACCTCAGATACTTGTATTGATTCACCCGTTGTAGGGTCTTTACGATGCAACCTTTGATAAGTCGAAAGTACATTCAAACTATGTTTAGCATTTTTACAAATGGAGGCCGCTTGTTCAGAATCATTTTTTTTGATTGCTGCAGCATTTTTTTCTTCATCTGATGTTTTACTGGAACTCGCAGAATAAGAGGTATTAGGTAAGACAGGTAAATAGCCCACTTGAGGTGGTTCAATGTCTTCACTGTAAATTTTATCTGAATGCACTTCAGCTGGAGGCTGCTGGCTATAATGTTTAACGCCATCTTCATCGACCCAAGAATAGATTACAGTGGCTTGTGCCAATTGAATAAAACTGAAGCAGCCAACTAAACACAACAAACGTAGACTAAGCATATATATTCCTAAATGGTGTATCCCAATTTTCCTTATTTAAAACAAAATAGGCGATTTAGAGCATAAAACCAATACATTTTATTGAGTTTGTTTATTCCTGTTGCTTTATAGAAGGATGAAAATGATAGATACAACTATGAGTTTTACTCCTAAACATAAGCTAAAAGCCAATAGTTGTTGGTTTTAAGTGCGATCTGATTAGCTTTTGTTCGTTCAACTGAGTTTTGTAATAAAAACATAAAAAAGCCCTTGCACGAAATCTTGATTTGCCTATAATGCGCATCCACTGACACGGCGACAGGCCAATAGGCTCAACGTGTTAGCGTTAATTAAGACGGATTTACATCATCATAATTAACGGGTTGAAAAGCATTTTAAATTAACATTAAAAATGACTTGACGCCCACAACGGGAAGTGTAGAATACGCATCCCTAAGCCAACGACCTAGCGTCTAACGGCGGTATCTGAAAGATTGATACCAACGCTCTTTAACAATCAAACAAGAAATCTGTGTGGACACTCACAGGTGTTGAGTTAATCGAAATTGCTACTTAGGTAGCAATCAAAATTATTTACTCAATGTAACGATGAGTGTTCATAGCAATATGTAACAAACGTTTTAGAGATTCTTCCGAGTCTTTAAATCGAAATCAGAATTCATTGAGCCGAAGCGATGTTCTTATTTATAAGAATGGCTGCTTTAACAAAACTTTAATTGAAGAGTTTGATCATGGCTCAGATTGAACGCTGGCGGCAGGCCTAACACATGCAAGTCGAGCGGTAACACAAGGGAGCTTGCTCCTGAGGTGACGAGCGGCGGACGGGTGAGTAATGCCTAGGGATCTGCCCAGTCGAGGGGGATAACAGTTGGAAACGACTGCTAATACCGCATACGCCCTACGGGGGAAAGGAGGGGACCTTCGGGCCTTTCGCGATTGGATGAACCTAGGTGGGATTAGCTAGTTGGTGAGGTAATGGCTCACCAAGGCGACGATCCCTAGCTGTTCTGAGAGGATGATCAGCCACACTGGGACTGAGACACGGCCCAGACTCCTACGGGAGGCAGCAGTGGGGAATATTGCACAATGGGCGAAAGCCTGATGCAGCCATGCCGCGTGTGTGAAGAAGGCCTTAGGGTTGTAAAGCACTTTCAGTAGGGAGGAAAGGTTAACGGTTAATAACCGTTAGCTGTGACGTTACCTACAGAAGAAGGACCGGCTAACTTCGTGCCAGCAGCCGCGGTAATACGAGGGGTCCAAGCGTTAATCGGAATTACTGGGCGTAAAGCGTACGCAGGCGGTTCATTAAGCTAGATGTGAAATCCCCGGGCTCAACCTGGGAATTGCATTTAGAACTGGTGAACTAGAGTCTTGTAGAGGGGGGTAGAATTTCAGGTGTAGCGGTGAAATGCGTAGAGATCTGAAGGAATACCGGTGGCGAAGGCGGCCCCCTGGACAAAGACTGACGCTCATGTACGAAAGCGTGGGGAGCAAACAGGATTAGATACCCTGGTAGTCCACGCCGTAAACGATGTCTACTCGGAGTTTGGTGCCTTGAGCACTGGGCTCCCAAGCTAACGCATTAAGTAGACCGCCTGGGGAGTACGGCCGCAAGGTTAAAACTCAAATGAATTGACGGGGGCCCGCACAAGCGGTGGAGCATGTGGTTTAATTCGATGCAACGCGAAGAACCTTACCTACTCTTGACATCCACAGAACTTACCAGAGATGGTTTGGTGCCTTCGGGAACTGTGAGACAGGTGCTGCATGGCTGTCGTCAGCTCGTGTTGTGAAATGTTGGGTTAAGTCCCGCAACGAGCGCAACCCCTATCCTTATTTGCCAGCGCGTAATGGCGGGAACTCTAGGGAGACTGCCGGTGATAAACCGGAGGAAGGTGGGGACGACGTCAAGTCATCATGGCCCTTACGAGTAGGGCTACACACGTGCTACAATGGCGTATACAGAGGGTTGCAAAGCCGCAAGGTCTAGCTAATCTCACAAAGTACGTCGTAGTCCGGATCGGAGTCTGCAACTCGACTCCGTGAAGTCGGAATCGCTAGTAATCGTAGATCAGAATGCTACGGTGAATACGTTCCCGGGCCTTGTACACACCGCCCGTCACACCATGGGAGTGGGCTGCACCAGAAGTAGATAGTCTAACCTTCGGGAGGACGTTTACCACGGTGTGGTTCATGACTGGGGTGAAGTCGTAACAAGGTAGCCCTAGGGGAACCTGGGGCTGGATCACCTCCTTACCTATACGACTAACTTAATGTTTGTTGAGTGTTCACACAGATTGCTTGTTAACTTCTTCGGAAGTTGAGCGAAATGCGCCGCGAGCCGGTTAGCATTGTTCTTTAACAATTTGGAAAGCTGATAGTATTTAACATGATGATGTCTGTCGTTGTGTTATTTACAAAATCGTATTATTGGGAAATTAATCCTTTTTCAATAATACATTGAGTTCTCAAAACACTTTATTAAGTGTCTTGAATATTCTAAAAATCTAAGGCGAATTTGTGTACTCGAAAGAGATGCAAATTATGTAATAAACCAGCTAGTTACGATATAACTGTTAAGGCTACCCGCTTTAACAACACTTGTTTTCATTTATGAAACTGATGTGGGTTGTATGGTTAAGTGACTAAGCGTATACGGTGGATGCCTTGGCAGTCAGAGGCGATGAAGGACGTAATAACTTGCGAAAAGCGTTGGCGAGCTAGTAATAAGCACTTGAGCTAACGATATCCGAATGGGGAAACCCGGCCACATAAGTGGTCATCATACAGTGAATACATAGCTGTATGAGGCGAACTCGGGGAACTGAAACATCTAAGTACCCGAAGGAAAAGAAATCAACCGAGATTCCCCTAGTAGCGGCGAGCGAACGGGGATTAGCCCTTAAGTCTATGGGGTGTTAGTGGAATAAGTTGGAAAGCTTAACGGTACAGGGTGATAGTCCCGTACATGAAAACTAACCATAGATGAAAACGAGTAAGGCGGGACACGTGACATCCTGTTTGAATATGGGGGGACCATCCTCCAAGGCTAAATACTCCTGACTGACCGATAGTGAACCAGTACCGTGAGGGAAAGGCGAAAAGAACCCCTGTGAGGGGAGTGAAATAGAACCTGAAACCGTGTACGTACAAGCAGTGGGAGCGGTTCTTGAGACCGTGACTGCGTACCTTTTGTATAATGGGTCAGCGACTTACGTTTTGTAGCGAGGTTAAGCGAATAGCGGAGCCGTAGGGAAACCGAGTGTTAACTGCGCGTTTAGTTGCAAGGCGTAGACCCGAAACCGAGTGATCTAGCCATGGGCAGGTTGAAGGTTGAGTAACATCAACTGGAGGACCGAACCGACTAATGTTGAAAAATTAGCGGATGACTTGTGGCTGGGGGTGAAAGGCCAATCAAACTCGGAGATATCTGGTTCTCCTCGAAAGCTATTTAGGTAGCGCCTCGAGCGAATACCACTGGGGGTAGAGCACTGTTAAGGCTAGGGGGTCATCCCGACTTACCAACCCTTTGCAAACTCCGAATACCAGTGAGTACTACTCGGGAGACAGACGGCGGGTGCTAACGTCCGTCGTCAAAAGGGAAACAACCCAGACCATCAGCTAAGGTCCCAAAGTTATTGCTAAGTGGGAAACGATGTGGGAAGGCTTAGACAGCTAGGATGTTGGCTTAGAAGCAGCCATCATTTAAAGAAAGCGTAATAGCTCACTAGTCGAGTCGGCCTGCGCGGAAGATTTAACGGGGCTAAGCAATACACCGAAGCTATGGGTTTGCTAGTTTACTAGCAAGCGGTAGAGGAGCGTTCTGTAAGCGGTTGAAGGTGAAGGGGTAACCCACACTGGACGTATCAGAAGTGCGAATGCTGACATGAGTAACGATAAAGGGAGTGAAAAACTCCCTCGCCGAAAGACCAAGGGTTCCTGTCCAACGTTAATCGGGGCAGGGTGAGTCGACCCCTAAGGCGAGGCCGAAAGGCGTAGTCGATGGGAAACAGGTCAATATTCCTGTACTTCTGCTAACTGCGATGGAGAGACGGAGAAGGCTAGGCTAGCGCGGCGTTGGTAGTCCGCGTTTAAGGTTGTAGGCTGTAAACTTAGGCAAATCCGGGTTTACTTAAGGCTGAGAACTGATGACGAGTCACTAAGGTGATGAAGTAGTTGATGCCATGCTTCCAGGAAAATCTTCTAAGCTTCAGGTTAGTAGGAATCGTACCCCAAACCGACACAGGTGGTCGGGTAGAGAATACCAAGGCGCTTGAGAGAACTCGGCTGAAGGAACTAGGCAAAATGGTACCGTAACTTCGGGAGAAGGTACGCTCCTGACGGTGATGAGACTTGCTCTCTAAGCTGTTGGGAGTCGCAGATACCAGGTGGCTGCAACTGTTTATCAAAAACACAGTACTGTGCAAAATCGCAAGATGACGTATACGGTATGACGCCTGCCCGGTGCTTGAAGGTTAATTGATTGGGTTATCTTCGGAGAAGCTCATGATCGAAGCCCAAGTAAACGGCGGCCGTAACTATAACGGTCCTAAGGTAGCGAAATTCCTTGTCGGGTAAGTTCCGACCTGCACGAATGGCGTAATGATGGCCACGCTGTCTCCAGCCGAGACTCAGTGAAGTTGAAATTGCGGTGAAGATGCCGTATACCCGCGGCTAGACGGAAAGACCCCGTGAACCTTTACTATAGCTTGGCACTGAACATTGAACCTACATGTGTAGGATAGGTGGGAGACTTTGAAACTTCGTCGCTAGATGGAGTGGAGTCAATCTTGAAATACCACCCTTGTAGTTTTGATGTTCTAACCGCGGCCCCTTATCGGGGTTCGGGACAGTGCCTGGTGGGTAGTTTGACTGGGGCGGTCTCCTCCCAAAGAGTAACGGAGGAGCACGAAGGTTGGCTAAGTACGGTCGGACATCGTACGGTTAGTGCAATGGCATAAGCCAGCTTAACTGCGAGACATACACGTCGAGCAGGTACGAAAGTAGGTCATAGTGATCCGGTGGTTCTGTATGGAAGGGCCATCGCTCAACGGATAAAAGGTACTCCGGGGATAACAGGCTGATACCGCCCAAGAGTTCATATCGACGGCGGTGTTTGGCACCTCGATGTCGGCTCATCACATCCTGGGGCTGAAGTCGGTCCCAAGGGTATGGCTGTTCGCCATTTAAAGTGGTACGCGAGCTGGGTTCAGAACGTCGTGAGACAGTTCGGTCCCTATCTGCCGTGGGCGTTGGATGATTGAAGGAAGCTGCTCCTAGTACGAGAGGACCGGAGTGGACGAACCGCTGGTGTTCGGGTTGTTATGCCAATAGCATTGCCCGGTAGCTACGTTCGGAATCGATAACCGCTGAAAGCATCTAAGCGGGAAGCGAGTCCTAAGATGAGTCATCCCTAGAGATTTAATCTCTCTAAAGAGCCGTTCGAGACTAGGACGTTGATAGGCAGGGTGTGTAAGCGTTGTGAGGCGTTGAGCTAACCTGTACTAATGACTCGTGAGGCTTAACCATACAACCCAGATGAGTTTTATCTGAGTGGTTGTGGTAACTAGATTTATTACAGACTGAAAAGTCGAACTTAGATACGAATATAGAGCACTTAATATGGTGTGAACTCAAAAAAATCTCGAAAGAGTTATCAGATTTCCGAATTATTATTTACTGCGTTTGCGGTAAATGAAGCAAGAATTTGCTTGGTGACAATAGCATTGTGGTACCACCTGATCCCATCCCGAACTCAGCAGTGAAACGCAATAGCGCCGATGATAGTGTGGGGTCTCCCCATGTGAAAGTAGGTCATCGCCAAGCGCCTAATTTACTCGAAAGAGTAGCTTTATCACGATAAAGCAAGTCTACTAACTTTGACACGTTAGCGACTTAAAAAGAATTTAGTATATTGCGCAAGCAAATTACTAAAGGAGCGGTAGTTCAGTTGGTTAGAATACCGGCCTGTCACGCCGGGGGTCGCGGGTTCGAGTCCCGTCCGCTCCGCCAACATAAAGACGAAAGCCTCATCGAAAGATGAGGCTTTTTTCGTTGTGTCGAATAAATATGTTCACTTAATGGTAATCTTTAGTTTGAATATTAAACATTTCTTAAGGTTTCAGCAGCGAAGATATAGCTTTTGGTTCTTGAGATTAATTAAATTACTCTGAAGCATTTTAAAATTACTAATTTGAGCGTTCATAGTTCAATTTGGCGGTGTTACTCACTGCTTTAAATAGTTATCTCAGCTTTCATTTGCGTTAAATCGTACATTCGTAACCGATTTCTCATTTTTCTAATTTCTCTATCTTAATGTTGTGCTTAGAATGAATGTAGTATTGAGGTTTTTCAGTATTATTATAGCGAGCAGGCCAGTATTCATTCTTCATACTTGAAGCGTCAGGTTTAACGATATCTAAAGCCACTTCAACCAGGCCGTTATGACCTATTAAAGACTTTAGTTCTAAACTGGCGAAGAGCTAAACCCTAAATGCAGTTCACACAACTTGTAAGTGTTCATAAGTGACTATTCGTTGCGATAGGTAATTGTGGTGCTTGTAGCCAAGCAAGTTATTTGTAAGTCTCTTTAGGTGCAGTTACGTAACTGCTTAACTAGATAATGTGATCCTATTTCATGTAGATACCGTATATCAGTTTTGTGTACATTGCTAAAATTGGAAAGTAGATTATAAATCACTTAATTTGGCTGAAAAACCCACAGTCAGTACGTTTGTGATAAATAATGCTTTACCTTTCGCAGTGGTTTTAGCATAATGCATTCCGTCAACAGGGGTATAGTTCCAATTGGTAGAACAGCGGTCTCCAAAACCGATGGTTGCGAGTTCGAGTCTTGCTACCCCTGCCAAATTTAGAAGGCCTAGCAGAAATGCTAGGCCTTTGTCTTTTCTGGCTTTTATTAATTTCCCCATCTTCAAATCACTTTTAAACTCATACTCATATTTTTCAGTATTTTCTATTCGGTGACCAAACGGTGACAATAGCTTTTTAGAGGCAGCCAATCTTTCTATTGATAGTTTAGTACTAACACCTAGTGTAAAAATATTTTCAGCATTAATAACGATAATCGAAACTAGATAGTTAGCTTGGGAAGACTCTTTACATTAATAAATTAGAATCTACCTATTCGTAAGTATTACTAAGCAGGGAGGTCCACACCGCTTTTGTCAGTTTTATTTTAGAAAATTATCCTCGATCGACCTAACCTTCCATTATTAATAACTTATTGAGCACTTAGACTTAGAACAAAAATAAATCACAGTTCTTTACTAAGTTATCGCCATATGTAACCTAGCCGTATATCATGGTTTAACAAGGACATATGGCGCATTTTCATGAACTCAACCTCTCTTTTTTATAGTCAGAATGCTATAGAGCTCGCTGAACAATATAATGGTCTTGATTTTAAGTCTGTACACCAATCGTGGAAGTTATATTGGCCAGAATCTGGATCTAATGTTTTAGACATTGGTGCTGGTTCTGGGCGTGATGCTAAGTGGATGAATGACCAAGGTTGTGAGGTCATCGCTGTAGAGCCAAATGATGCATTGCGTCAAATTGGGCTGCAAAGTACAGGCCCAGAAGTCACTTGGCTTAATGATTCACTTCCAGTTCTTAAAAACGTGCAAAGCTTAGGAATGCGTTTTGACTTAATACTTGTAAGTGCAGTGTGGATGCATTTAGCTCCTTCATTACGTGAAAGAGCATTTCGTAAACTTTCAAATCTATTATCCCCAAATGGTAAATTAGTCATTAGCTTGCGTCATGGAGAGTTTACTGATGGCCGACAAGGCTTTTCTGTCTCGGTTGAAGAGCTAGAAAAACTTTCAAAAGATCACGCATTGCAGCTTCAATTAGTATCGGGTAGTGAAGATAATCTTCAACGTGCAGATGTGTCTTGGCAGACTGTTGTATTGAATTTGCCTGATGATGGTTCCGGTAACCTTAACACTGTTCGTCGAATTATTGTTAACGACAGTAAATCGGCGACTTATAAGCTTGCCCTATTGAGAACGTTAATTCGTATTGCCGATGCTCACTCTGGGGCTGTGTTAGACCGTAGTGATGGTAAAATCGCACTTTCAGCGGGTTTAGTTGCTCTATATTGGGTTCGTCAGTTCAAGCGCCTTATTGATGTCGATATTGAGGGGCACGGAATTCAGCAGAACTCGAATGCAACGAAAGGGTTGGGTTTTGTGAAAGACGATGGTTGGAATAAGCTTAAACACCTATCAGCCGATGACTTTTCTATTGGTGCACTCTATGTCGGGGAAGAAGCTAAAGCTATTCAAAAATTATTTACTCATACGATAAGTACGATAAAAGCAGGGCCAGTTACTTTTATCTATCAGGGCGATAAACAAAACAAGTTGTTTGAAATCCAAGCAGCAGAAAAGCGTAGAAAATACTCAGATGCCATAATTTTAGATAGTGAATTTTTTACAGGGTTTGGTCAATTCATTTTGGATGAAAAGCTATGGGGTTGCTTTAGGCTTTATCACTCCTGGATAGAACCGTTGGTGGTAAACCAGTGGGTTAAAGAAATGCAGCGCTTTAAGCTTAATCAAGACAGAAATATCTCTCTACAGTCATATCATGACTGCCTCGTGTGGATTGATTCATCTCGTGATACTCGATACGTTCGCAAGCGTGTGGATGAGCTACAGGCTGAGGGCACTGTTATCCATAGGGCCTGGAGCAATACGGTATTAAAGAGCCTGTACGATGTGGATCATTGCCTCCCATTTGCTTACTGGCCAAATAATGACAAATGGAACCTATTACCTGCAACATCAAATGAAAATCGAAGTAAAAGTGATCGGGTACCAAAAGCTAAGCGATTGTTTGACTCTAAAGAGCGAATCTTGGAATGGTGGCAGATAGCATGGGAGAGTGATCCTTTGCATCAGCAGCGATTTTTCACTGAAGCGACATTCTCTTTACCTAACGTGCCAGCTCAGTGCAATGATTTTGAAGAAGTATTTGAAGCTATGGGCTTGCAGATTAGGGGAGTCAGGAGCCGTTTGTTAGTTTCAGAATGGTAGGGCTAGATTAACACCAATATGTCACAGTGAAGCAAGGTGTTGGTTAAGCCATTTCCCAAGTAAGAAATTAATGAGTTTAACCGTATCACGATCTTTTACAGTTTGAATTTCAGGCATGGGTAAGTTCCTTTTTTCTGATATATCATGTTTTGGGGGTTGGCTTTAGAAAGGCCCATTGGGTAGGGTTTGCTTGTTCCTGTTTTACCAATATGGGAACTTGGGTTTTAGAGTGGCCAATTTTAGTTGACCACTACAGTCGAAGAGACAACTGAGTCAAGTACTTGCTTAACGGATGAAGTTTACTATCAACACTACGTAATTCAGATATTCCTTACGATTATGAAGTGCGGGGACGTACTTACATATTAGCTACTCGTTTTAATCTTTGATTAAATAAGCTATATCAAGAAGCCGACAATGTCATCATTATCGGCTTTTTATGTTTTTAAATTTGATTTCACAAGTTTCTAGAATCTAAATATCGTCTTTAGCTTGTCGGTAACTTCATGATTACCATTTTTTCTTCGGTTAAATCTCGCATTGTGTATGGTATTCCACCGACGCCATAACCTGATTGCTTTCGACCTGCAAATGGCATCCAGTCGACCCTAAAGGCAGTATGGTCGTTGATTAATACTGTAGACGCGTCTAGCTCATGTTGGGCATGTAAAACAGTTTCTAACGAATTACTAAAGACAGAAGCTTGGAAAGAGTAAGGGACGTTATTTGCCCGTTTATAAGCTGACTTAAGGTTATCAACACCATATAAGCACACTACTGGACCAAATATTTCCATTGCTGATACTTTCAAGTCGTCATTTGGGTTTAATATCACTGTGGGTTCATAGTGGGTTTGTGATAGTTTTTTACCGCCAGTTAATATCTGTGCGCCTGCGTTTCTTGCTTCATCAACCCAATCCGCCACTCTTTGGCATTCTGCTGGTCGAATCAATGGACCACATTCTGTATCCGCCTCTCTCGCGTCACCAACCACTAATAGATTCACTTGCTCAACAAGCTTCTTTGCAAAAACATCAATGGTATTGTTGGTAATATATATGCGCTGTACTGATACGCAAACTTGACCAGAGTGGTAAAAGCCTCCTTTTACAATTGCGGGTAAAATAGCATCAATGTCAACAGTGTCATCAATAATGACCGGTGCGGCGCCGCCATGCTCTAAGGCGCATCGTGTTCCGGGTGCTAATTGACTGCGTAAATACCAGCCCACTTTTGATGAACCAATAAACGAGAAAAATGCGGTTCTAGGATCGGTTACTACTCGCTCAGTATCTTCATTTTCAGCAACAAAAAAACGACACCATTTTTGATCTAGTCCGGCCTGGTAAAGTAGCTCAACAAATTTTTGTGCACTTAATGGGGTATCGTTGGCAGGCTTAATTAGAATAGGGCAGTTAACGGCAATAGCAGGTGCTACCTGATGCACTATCAAGTTTAATGGATGATTAAATGCCGATACGGCGACCACTGGTCCAATAGGTTCACGATAAGTAAATGCCATTCGACCTGCGCCTGCGGCAGTGAGATCCATAGGGATTTGCTCACCTTTGAGATTGTGTAGTTCATTGGCACATAATTCAACACCATCAATGGCTCGTATCACTTCAACATATGCATCTTTTAGCGGTTTACCGCCTTCGGTTGCAATAAGCATGGCGAAATCATCTTGTTGCTCTTTCATCAATTGAGCGCAACGTTTAAGTATCGCAGTACGTTCATGTGCGGGTGTGCGTTGTGACTTGTCTGCAAAAGTTTCGTGAGCTTGCTGCAAGTATTGATCTAATTGATCCCAATTAGAAAATGCAACTTGACCAATGACTTCACCCGTTGAAGGATTTAGGACATCCAATTGATTCATATTTTGCTACCTTAAAAATGCGCCGATCAAAGTTTTTCTGAAACAGAGTTCGAGACTGAGCCTAATCTTGGGTTTAAGACTGAGTTAGGGCAAGGGTACTCGTTGCTACTTTCTCAGGTTATGAGACTTTTATAACAATAGGATTCTCAGTGGTGTAAACACTATTTGTTGTCATGATAATACCTAGTATTGGTTTGGAGCGACAAGCCATTATTGAGTTTGTTTCATACAGCTAAAGTCGTGGTGATTTTTGAAACGCATAGTTTTGAAAGTCATAGCTTGTAACTCAGTAGTTGAAACTTATTACTTTAAACTTATTACTTTAAACAATCTGCATGCACGCGATGCATGAATCTTATGCAAAAAGTGCAGTATGTTCATGTTATTTTTTGGACTATGCTTTCCCTATCTTAAATGTAAGGATTCGCTATGTTTAACGCTCTCGTATTAACTCAAAATGATAAGCAAACTCATGCAGAAGTTCGTCAAATCAATGTATCAGATCTTCCTGAAGGCGAAGTGTTAGTTGATGTAAGTTATTCATCACTTAATTACAAAGACGGCTTAGCTGTGACTGGCGTCGGACGTATTATTCGACACTTTCCCATGGTGCCAGGAATTGATTTTGCGGGTGTGGTAAGTGAGTCTGCAGACCCTCGTTATAAAGTGGGTGATCAAGTTATTCTTACTGGCTGGGGCGTGGGTGAAAACCATTGGGGTGGCATGTCGCAAAAGGCGCGTGTAAAAGCCGATTGGTTAGTCCCTATGCCACAAGGTTGCGACGCCGCTAAAACAATGATGATTGGCACCGCAGGTTTAACCGCTATGTTGTGTGTGCAAGCATTACAACAAGCAGGCGTAAACCCAGAAAGTGGTGATGTACTGGTTACTGGGGCTAGTGGTGGTGTGGGTTCTGTTGCGGTGACGTTATTAGCGCAACTGGGGTATCGTGTGGTGGCAAGCTCTGGCCGTGTTGAAGAAAATGGCGAATTACTTAAGCAATTAGGCGCCAGCGATGTGATTGATCGCAGCGAGCTTGAACAAGACAGCCGTCCATTAGATAAGCAACGCTGGGCCGGTGTGGTTGATACCGTGGGTAACAAAGTTCTAGCGACAGCCTTAGCGCAAATCAATTATGGTGGTAGTGCTGCCATTTGTGGTTTAGCGGGTGGTCATCAATTACCGACGACTGTTATGCCGTTTATTTTACGTGGCGTTAATTTATTGGGTATTGATTCAGTGGCTTGTCCCTTTGAAAAACGTGTAAAAGCTTGGGAGCAGGTGTTAGCCATATTACCAGCAAGCTTTTATGATCAAGCATGTCAGACAGTAACATTAGATCAAGTTCCAGAATTTGCTCAGCAGATTATTAAAGGCAAAGTGACCGGTCGTGTACTGGTAAAATGTGATTAATGAAAATGCCATTAACTAAAGTCTGTTAAACGAATTCCATTAAGTGGCTTTAATAGCCACTTTCTTATTACTGTTTCTGTGACTCCTTATTGCTGTTTTACTCTCACTTTTCTTGCCTATCCCTAACTTGCTATCACCACTTACTACCATTACCTAAATATCATCACCTAAAGTTTATTAAATTAGAATTTTTAGATCAGCGATCTGACTACTATGATGAGGTGATATTTTTTGTCTCAAGTAGCGGCTTGATTAAATCCACTACTCGTTCTCTTAGCCAATGGTGGCCGCTGTCTAGTTCACAGCGAGCATGCCAAAACAAGTTGTAGTTTAGCGGTGCGATGACAAATGGTAATGGTTTGACTATTAAACGGTGTCTTGTGGCAGCAAGTTCAGCCATTCCTGCTGGTAGGGTGATGATTAAAGGGTGAAGGTCGAGTATTGCCAATGCACTATCTAAATTAGGGGTTCTTAACAGCTCTGTTCGCGGTGGGAACTGATCAATTGCCGAATCTACTATGGCTTTTACCCCATCGCTTATGGCAATGGTGGCATGGGGAAAGTGTAGATAATCTTCCATGGTGATGTTTGTGTCCGCCAATGGATGATCATTGGACACCAAGCAACTTACCCCAACGTGTCCTAGTGATTCTTGCTGTAGAGGTTCTGTTTGTCCTATCGCGCGGCAAATGGCCATATCCGCACCTTGTAAACTCAGTTGAGCTTGCAAATTTTGATGTTGCACAGGAATAACTTCGATGCGGATATGCGGAGCTAATTCATAGAGTTTAGGTAATACAAACGGTAGTAAACTTTGTATGGCAAAGTCAGTGGTCGCTATGGTGAATTTCTGCCGACATTCTTTGGCTATAAATGCTGTGGGGGTAAGTAGTTTTAATAACTGACCGGTAGGACCTTGCAACTGTTGGTAGCAATCCAGGGCATATTGAGTTGGGACTAATTGCTGCCCCACCCTTGAAAATAGTGGGTCATTGAGCATGTCTCGTAACCGGCTTAATATTCTGCTGGTGGCTGATTGGCTTAAATGAAGCCGTTTAGCTGCCTTTGTCACACTGCATTCCTCGACTAAAATTTGTAATGCAATCAGCAAACTCAGGTCTTGTCGGTAAATTTCTTCAAGTTCCATAAAATGTTAGCCAAGGTCGAAGTCGAATAATAGATATGATTAAACTATCACTTTGATGATGGGTTTTCTTGGTTATTTACATCCGCTTTTAGTCGGTTACTTTTGAATTTCCATAAAGGCTAAGCTAACAAAGCGAAGTCTTTATGGCTTATCAAAACTGCTTATCAATACCGTTAATTAGTACTGTATTGATAAGCTGTAAATTGATATTCACTATTGGGCTTTGCTTGCCTTAGCTGCAATGTACTCAACTGCTTTGTCATCGGTATCGAGTTGATGAACCGTCAGTGAGCTGCCAAGATTCTTTGCTGAATTTTCTGAGTACTTATCTTGTGCTCTTTTATAAAGTGAAACGACTCTGGCTGCCACAGCTTCCATTGGATCGATAAATGACATATCGGTAAATGAATTTTCTAATAAATTTCTCACTAAAGGAAGTTCAGTGCAACCCAATACAATAGTGTTAACGCCTTGGTCTTTCAATTTTTGAATGACTTCAGCAAGAAGGGGGACATTTTGTTCAAGTGTTCCAGATTTTATGCCATGCGGGGCACGAATATCTAAACCTGATGGGGTTTTCTTACCGGTTTTTTCTCCGTAAATAGCACTATGAACATCGCGCTCTTGTGTTTCTTGATCTGGTTTAAAGAATTTAATATCAGCCTGCTTTAAATAGGTATCATAAATACCGGAGTTATAAGTGCCTGTAGTACAAAGTACGCCGACTACTGCTTTTGGATTGTTTGCTTTGATTAAGTCAGTTGTTGCTTTAAGCATATCAACGAGATACACATCAGTTTGTTCTTGAACTCGTTCCCTGAAAAAATGTGCGGTGTTGCATGTCATCACTGCAAACTGCACATTATTTCGCTCGAGCAGTTTAACTGAAGCCAATATTTCAGGAACCGGATCAGTACCGCCTTCGTTTATCGCTTCTGAACGATCTGGAATATCGGGATTTTTTACTACAACCATCCCCATGTGGTCCTGATCTTTAAGGACGCCTTTTGAGATTTCTTCATTAATCACAATATGCTGGAATAAGGTATCTGCTTCTGGACCCATATTGCCAATTACACCAAATATAATGTTTTTCATTCTTCTCTCTATCGTTAATTGCAAATTTAGAGAGGATTTTAGGGTGTATTTTTACATTCGATAAATCACTTATGAATGATTGGGTGCATCAAAGTTGAATTAACTAGCATTATTGGGATCGCTTTCTATTTATTCTAATGCTCTGGTTCTAATGGCCTGATTTTAATGTTCCTAGTTTTAGAACTCAGATTTTGAGTCTATTTCGTTATTGAAATCTGTGAGAAACAAGGTTAATTGGCATACTTAAAAATATTAAAAGTGTAAAATGTCCCATAGTATTTTTTTCAAGGTTACAGCATGCAGTTAATGTCAGTTGAAAAGGTTCAGTATCGTAAACGTTTAAATGTGGTTTTGGTTTCGTTGGTTGCCAGTTTAGCTTTGTTATCGCTAGGATTTGGTACTCTGTTGATTGGCATTTTTGGCAATGATTCAGTAGTGAGTGGAGAGTCAACGGGACATTTTCACCTAAACCTTTTGGCAGTGATTTTAGCCGTAATAACCTGCAGTTTAGTGATGAATTTTTATAAAAATCATGACTATTTAAAAGAGATTTATTGGGTTTGGAAGTTAAAGCAATTACATAATCGTATATACAGAAAACTGGCAAAAATAAAACTTGCTGCAAGTGATAATGATCCAACAGCGCTAACCATTTTGCTTTTCTACTATACGACTCAAAAACAAGTGTTTGAGTTAGATAATAACACTCTAACTCTTGCAACGGTCCAAACAGATATCACAGCGGTTGAATCTCAAATTGCATCTTTAAACCTGTCTATCGGAGTTGATGATTTTTCTGAGACACTAGTTGATAACTTTTAGGTTATTGACGTACTTCTCGATAATTAATCATCAAAGCGAGCTCATATTGTTAGGCTAGTGAGTCATTGAAATAAGCGCCTTTGAGAGCGGTGAGTCGTGGAGATAAAAAAGCCAGTGTTGAATATGCAACACTGGCTTTTTAGATCTATCCTAAAACTTAAATCCACATTGATTAAAGCAGAATAAGCTCTACGCGAATGTTGCCTCTGGTCGCATTTGAATATGGGCAAACTTGATGCGCTTTTTCAATTAATGCTTGAGCTTCTGATTTGTCCATTCCTGGTAAATCAATGCGAAGTTCTACGTCAATAGCAAAACCGACACCTGCTGTGTTTGCACCAATTCCCACCGTTGCATTTACCGACAAATCCGAGCTGAGTACTTTTTTATCTTGTCCTGCAACAAACTTCATTGCGCCAATGAAACAAGCGGAATAACCCGCAGCAAAAAGTTGTTCTGGGTTAGTACCTTCACCGCCAGCGCCGCCTAATTCTTTTGGCGTGCTCAATTCAACTGATAATTTGTTGTCAGAAGATACAGAGCGTCCATCACGACCGCCGGTAGTTTTTGCTGATGCTGAGTAAATGATATCCATAGGTAACTCCTGAAAATAAAATTGATGTATGTCGTTTGTGATACAAACAATAGCTCACAATTAAATTGTGCGCAACTTAATTTATTCAAAGAATAGAAAGTTTATTTTTACTCCATTAATATTAATTGCTTATGACTTCATTTTAGGCAATAAACCATATAGTGAGATAGTAGAGATCAAAATCAGTAGCTGAAGCGTATTAATCGAGACAATAAGTTTTTGTATTTGCTTCTCTATGGCAAATACTTGTTATCAAGAACATTGTCATTAAAAAATTGTATTAATTATTATGACATTCGCGTTTATGCTGAATGAAGGCAAATATTTTGAATTATTTTTGATTGCAGATGATACAATTAAAGCCTTATTTTGATTGATAATTGTCCAAAAGTATTACGCATGTTATGGTTGTTACATCTTGTGTCAGGTTTTGGTGTTAAGGAATTGCGATGAGTACCACGTTAACAAAAGAAGAATTAGCCTGTTTTAGTGATTTATTCACTAAACAGCCTTCTGTTGTTAATGAAAACTCATCCAGTCAAACTGAAACTGTATCTGTCACAACCGAAATACCGGTAACGCTGGCTAAAATACTGGGTAAAACCCAAATGACGTTACTGGCTGAAATTAGCCATTATAGATTGTGGTTTCCACTTAATTTGAAAATGGATGAGCTTGGCCAGTTTGTACCGCAATTAGGCATTCCTGAAGTGGTCGATACTCGCGGTGCAGATCGTAGCTGGCGCATGAACGAATTAGATAATGTCAGAGTTATCGATTATCAAACCAACTTAGCCATTGAAGTGTTGTCGTTGTCGAGTACCGGGTTAACCTTGTACGCGCCGAACATCACAGAGTTTGATGAGCCTCGCTCAGGTCGATTGATTTTGTCGAAAGACATTAGCTTTTCAATTGAATACCAAAAGGTTCGCTCTGAAAATGGTGTCATTGCTGCAACCATTATCGTGGGTGATGAATCTAGAGAAACATTACGACAATTTTTGTTTTCAATGCATAAAACACAACATTCTAATTTGTATGAACATAAAAATGGCGAAGTGGATGTGGTGCCTTATTAAGTCAATCAGCTAGTTTAAGTGATTGATTTTATATTTAAAGTTAGTTGGTGATACCTTATTCTATATCGTTACTTCAGTGATAACTCACTCCACTTACATTCCTTCAGTGATAATTTCCTTTCACTAATCCACATTAAAATCTTTCTTTAGCAGCGCTGTTAATGCCTTTGCATAATCATTGTCTGCCTTGGGGTGGACTAACTGACTAAGCTCATCTCCTACAGGCGTAAAGCGATAGTAGCTAAACAGTAAGTTATTGGTTTTGGGTCTGATACTGATTTGATAATCAAGCATACTTAATTGAATTTTAGCGCCTTTGTCTAAAATTCCCGTTTCAAATTCACTACCATGGAGTATGCCAGCGTCGACTAGTGTGAGTACACTTGAATAAGGTAAACCAAACTTAGAAAGGCCAACATTGACGTTGGTGACTTTCCTAAAGTACTGCTGAAACCCGCCTTGTATTCTATAGCCACTGAGCAATTTATAACGGCTTTCTGTATTCATTTTTATAGACATGCCCAATGCTTTTTCAAGTACCTGAGCTTCTCTTTGGGTAAGTTGTTTCAGAGTTGCGAGTGTTCGTAAGCTGAACTTTCCTGGCTTAACAATCTCACTGGCCAAAATTCTTGCCCATAAATCTTGCATTCTGCGGGTGTTAATTTGCTCTGCCATCTGGAAAAATTGGTAACTCCAGTCGGGATCTAAATCTTCGCCTGTGACATCTGATGGCGTATAAGTGAGCGCGAGTGCAAAAATGGTTTCTAGATTAAGTTGATGTTGGGAGAGATTTTTTCTTAACCTAAACTCTGCTCGTTCTGCGATGGATGCATTCGAAGGTCGATAATCTTCTTCACTGGCTAAGCCGAGTACTCGACCCAGTAATAAGGCCTTTTTACGGGCCGAAGCTTTGGGACCTGACTCATTACTTTTAGTTACAGACTGACTAGAGGCGCTAGTAGTCGAGTGTTCTTCGGATTGGGTTGAATGCTTATCAGCCATAGGTTTATTCTTTATCAGTGAGCAATATTCTGTTTAATTCAAGCTTACAGCTACTTGGTATTAAAACCCCAATTGGTTTCTGTTCCGGGCTTGGGTGAAGACGGAATATTTAACGCGAGTATTAAAGAGCATACCGCAAAAATGACCCCAATAATAAATACCCATTGCGGTGAACTTAGCCAGAGTATCCCTAATAGGGCTGGAATAATAACTGCTGCAATATGATTAATAGTAAAACTAACCGACATACTTGCAGCAATATCTTTTGGATCGGCTATTTTTTGAAAGTAGGTTTTCATGGCAATGGCCATAGCAAATAATAGATGGTCAATAACATACAAAGCAGCGGCGATGTCGGCATGTTCAACCACGGCATAGCTCGCAAATACAATAATTAAACCAAGGTATTCAATCACCAAAGCATTGCGTTCACCTATACGGCCTATAAAGCGGCCAATGGCAGGCGCAAACAATAGATTAACCACATAGTTAATTAAAAAGAGCGCTGTTATTTGAGAGACAGAATAACCGAACTTCTCAACCATCATAAAACCTGCAAAAACCATGAATATTTGACGTCTGGCACCCGACAAAAACGTTAGTGCGTAATACAGCCAGTAACGTTTTCTAATAATCAGCTTTTTATGTTGGGGCTCGGTAATGGAAAATTTGGGGTAATAAACACTCATCATCACCACGGCGGTAAAGCCTAAACCCCCGATGATGGCATACATCCAAATATAATCGAGCTTGAGCCAGGTCATAATCAACCAAATGCTGCCATAACCCAGTAACGCAGCTGCTGAGCGCCACGCTAACGCTTTACCTAAAAACTCTGCGGTTTTAGCTTTATCAACCCATTGCAAGGTAAGCGACTGATTAACCGTTTCAAAGTAGTGAAAGCCAATCGACATCAAAACCGTGGTCATATACAGGCCTAATACGCTTGGAAAAAAACCTGTAATGGCTATTCCTATGGATAAAACGGCGAGTGAAAGTAGGGCAAACGTTTGCTCTCGAATTAACAACAATACAAAAATTGCAGTAAAAGCTAAAAAGCCTGGTACTTCTCGTAAGCTTTGCAGCATTCCTATCTCAGCACCGGTAAAAGCAGCTTTTTCGATAACAAAGTTATTGAGCAATGCCTGCCATACGGCGAAAACCATCGACATGACGAATGTCATCCAAAGTAAAAATTGCTGTGGATTTTTATCTGTAACTGCGCGCATTGATGTCACTTTTCTTTATATTTCAGGGTTAATTTTATAGTTACACAGTTTGGTTTATTTCGCTAAGTGTAAATACATTGTAAATGAGGTTGCAAAAAATAATGTAAATTTTAATGCAAATGATTCTCATTTGGTATATCGTGTCGCAATATTAACAAATCAAGTGCAAATATTGCGGAGAATGAGATGAGCAAAAAGTTAACGCTGTTGGCAGTATCAATCGCCAGTGTTATTGGTTTTGGGGCGACAGCCAATGTCAGTGCAGCTACTTCGGCTGACGATTTAGCCAAAGCTATCGCAAAACAAGAAGCTGAAATTGCAACACTAAAACAGCAATTACAGGAGCTTGCACAGCAACAGTCCGAGCAGTTAGCCTCTCAAAAGCAGATTGAAATTGCACAGCAGAAGCAAAGTGTTGCCGTAACAGAAGTCAGCGACACCGTTGTCGCTGCTGCAGATCGTTACAGTAAATTCTCATTTAAATCCTATGGCACTGCTAATTTCACCAGTGATGAATATTTTGATAACGTCCAGGATACGTCGCCAGAAAGACGAAATCGTTTTGATCTTGAGCGTATCGTTACCGAATTTGGATACCAGTTCACTGATGAGTGGAGCATGGAAGTTGAAATCGAATACGAACATGGCGGCACTGGCGCAGCACTTGAGTACGATGGTTTTGATGAGTTCGGTGAGTTTGAAACTGAAACTGAAGCGGGTGGTGAAGTCTTAGTTGAAAAAGCTGAGATTCGTTATCGTCCGAGCGATGCATTCGGGGTTAAGTTCGGTAACATTCATTTGCCAATAGGCCTTTCAAGCACCCTGCATAAGCCAAACCAATACTTAACCGTTCTTCGCCATAAAAGTGAAGCCGCGATGATCCCTGCGGTTTGGAATGAAAATGGTATTGGTGTTTACGGTGAGATAGCTGATTTTCATTATCAAGCACAAGTTGTCAGTGGTCTTAACTCTGAGTATTTCAGAACGTATGACTGGGTTGCTTCAGGACATCAGAAACGTTTTGAGCATGTTAATGCCGATGACTTAGCGTTTGCTGGCCGAGTTGATTATGGCAATTTCAAAACCGGTAGTGCTGTTGGTGTGTCTTATTACTATGGCAATACCAGTGGTAACCGTAATAAAAGTAACAAGTTAAATGTTGATGGCAGCTTAAGTATTGTCACAGTGGCAGGTGCATTTGTTGAAGGTCCATGGGTTTTACGTGGCCAATATATGTATGGCACCTTAAGTGATAGCGATGCGATTACACAAGCTAACAAAACCACCCCTGGTTTACGTCCTGGTAACTTTGCCCAGCTAGGGTCTAAGTCTCAATCTTTCTTTGTTGAAGCTGGCTTTAAATTAAATGACTACATTGATATTCCAATGACTGTCTTTGCCAACATCGATTACTCAAATCCGTTAATGGAAGTAGAAAGTGGTGCTGCAACTCAGCGTTATGAAAATACCTGGAGCAGTATCGGCGTGAACTATTTCCCCATCCCTGAAATTGTCATTAAAGCTGAAGGCGGTTTACAGCAAGTTGCTGTTGCCAGCATTCCTGATACTAATTTCTTTGCCCTCGGTGTGGGTTATCAGTTCTCGCTATAAGTAGCAGATCAAATCTAAACAAGTTTGTTTTACTAAATGAAATACTGAAAGTTTCAGTGAAAAATATTATTGATTTAAATGGAGTTTTACATGAATTTTAAGTACACAGCAATTTCATTCGCGCTAGTAGGGACCCTTTCAGCTTGTGGTGGTTCAGGTTCTGACGCTGAAGTTGTAACACCAGTAGTACCAGAAACAGGGTTTACTTTTGTTGCAACGGATTTGATCACCAATCTAACTGATGATGTCATTGTCGCTGGTTATTCTGCGCTAGCAGCAGAAGGTGATGCATTATTATTGGCGACTCAAGCATTGTTAAATTCAACGTCTCAAGCAGATTTAACGGCTGCTCAAGAAGCATGGAAGGCTGCCCGTAAACCTTGGGAGCAAGGTGAGTCGCACATCTTTGGTCCTGTTGATTCAATGAGTATCGATCCACATTTAGATAGCTGGCCGTTAAATACCACTGACTTACAAACTCAGTTAGCCATCGGTAGTGGTTTTGATGCTGAAACCATTAAAGGCTGGAACGATGACGTTCAAGGTTTCCATACCATGGAATATCTACTATTTGGTGACGGCGTTAATGACAACACTAAATTGATTGCTGAATTGACTGTGGCTGAACGTGAATACGTTATTGCACTCGCTGAAGTATTTCGTGATTACACTGCACAGTTAGATGATGCATGGCAGGTTTCTCATAACCCACAAGATGCCAATGCATTGCCATATGCTGATTTACTAAAAGCACCAGGTTCAGATAACAATGCTATTTACTCATCAGAATTAGCGGTTATTGAAGAGTTAGTGAATGGCATGATTGGTATTGTTGATGAAGTGGGTAATGGCAAAATTGCTGATCCATTTGGTGATTCACTGACTACTGCTGATACCTCTAAAGTTGAGTCGCAGTACTCTTGGAACTCACTAACGGATTTCGCCGATAACATTCAAGGTGTCCGTAATGTTTATCATGGTGAGTTTACTGGTAGTGCAGATAAGCAAGGCATTATTGATTTTGTTGCTGCAGCTGACAGTGCACTTTCAATTCGCATCGCAAGTGAAATTGATGATGCTATCTTGAAAATTCAAGCCATTGCAGGTGCTGATGACATGCCTTTCCGTCAAGCCATTTTAGATGAAACTGGCCGTGAGCGTGTTGCTACTGCTGTTACCGCATTAGGTAAGCTACAAACTTCGTTAGAGTCAGACGTTATCCCATTACTATCTGACTGGAATGCTCAATAATTCAGAGCGTTGTTAAGTACGGCTGTTAATGGACATTGCTCTACCTTGTCATAGGTAGAGCAATTCTTTAAGGCCATAGCTTTACTTTATTTTTATAAAGCTCAGATATAAAAGCACTTATATAACAAACAGACAAAAAGTCGACCAATAGAGTGTGGCATGTCTGTCTTCGTTCAAATCTTAAATTGTCTGTGTATTGGATAATGACTTCAGAGTGTGAAAATGATGAATAAGAACCCCAAATTATCGATATTATCTCTATCACTAGTGAGTACCATTTTATTGTCAGGCTGTGGTGGTAGCGGTGATGATGAACCTACCGTAACGCCGCCAACAGTGACTCCACCAACAGTGACATATCCAACCTTTACCGATATCGACGCTTCAGGCGGTGATACCACGACTTTTGATGCGAGTAATTCTGGTCACGGTTTTTCAACACCTGCGCCGAACTTATCAGATGAAAGTTTAGCGCATCACCTTGAAGGTGATGCCAATTTTGAAATATCATTTACTACCGCTCCTAACACTGAGCACCCAGAGCTAGATGGCCTAGGTCCAGTATTCAATAATGCTGATTGTAATTCTTGTCATCAGCGAGATGGTCGTAATTCAACACCATTCTTAGGTGCGGGTGAAACCCGTGTAAAACTGGGTTCTGATGCAGGGATCTTTCTACGTATCAGTAAAGCGCCAGATGAAGAGTGCGTCCTCCAAACTGCTGCAAATGATTACTGCGCTCCTATTGCCGTGCCTGATTTCGGCGGCCAGTTATTTCACCGCGGTGTACTGAAAGCCCGTGCTGATTGGGAAAATAATGCCTTTGGTGGCCAAGCTGATGTGTATTTATCCTATGAAAAAACCACTATCACTTATGATGATGGTCGTGAAATTATCTTGAAAAAGCCAATTTTTGCGGTTGAAAATCCTTATGATGCGCCAGGGGAAACAAAGCAAAGTGCTAACGTGACATCTAATTTGTTACAAGACGATGTACTTATGGGCTGGCGAAATGGTATGCCTGTATTTGGCTTGGGTTTATTAGAAGCCATTCCAGAAGCTGACATATTGGCTAACGCTGATGCTGATGATGCCAACAATGATGGTATTTCTGGCCGTGCAAACTGGGTGTTTGATGCGATAAAAGCACAGAATGGCAATATTGATCCTGTTTCAATGGGGCGTTTTGGCTGGAAAGCCAATACGCCAAGTGTAAGAGTGCAGTCATTAGGCGCTTTACGTGGTGATATTGGTATTACTAATCCGCTGTTCCCTGATGAAAGTATTGTTGGCACCAGTTTGCATGATTCTTACTTAGCTCGAACTGGTTATGTTGATATTGGCAGCGATGAGAATGGTGCCCCCGAAGCTGATGCCGCTTTTAGTGATGCCGTAGTCTTCTACGCTGAAACCCTAGCGGTACCTGCAAGGCGTAATGTTAGTGATGATAATGTGCGTGAAGGGGCAAGGTTATTTGAGCAGGTTAACTGTACAGGATGCCACACCCCTAGCTTTACCACGCAAACTGCCGGTGATATCGGTGGTACGCCAATGGATGATTCGTTAAAAGGACAATTGATTTATCCGTTTACCGACATGCTTCTGCATGGCATGGGTGAAGAACTTGCTGATGGTCGTCCAGACTTTCTTGCTAACGGTAATGAGTGGAAAACGCGTCCATTATGGGGCCTTGGTTTAACACAAACTGTAAATCCACAAGCTGGTTTTTTACATGATGGCCGCGCTGCAACCGTTGAAGAGGCTATTTTATGGCATGGCGGCGAAGCGAAAGATAGCAAAGACGAATTTATGACGTTGTCGCAGACTGAACGTGATCAGCTGGTGGCATTTTTAATGTCATTGTAATGGTCAAGAATAAAGAATGTTGATGAGCGTAAGGATTATATCGTGAGTACGAATATGATTTAGTGGTTATATTGCTCATTCAAATTTTTACAAAATGACAAATGATAAGTGGATGAACCGAAAGGTTTATCCACTTTTTTGTGAGCAACGCAAAACTCTTGATTATTAATGGGTGTTTGTACTGGTTTGTCGTGATCTTATCCATGTAATTATGCTGGTGTTTCAACTAAGATAAAGCTAATAAGAGTTAGCTTTATCAATTTAGAGGTGAGCGTGAGTAACATTTTAATTATTTATTCAACTGTCCACGGTCAAACCCGTAAGATTTGTGATTACATGCAGCAAAAGCTTATCGCAGCGGGTAACACAGTTACTTTAGCGGCGTTACAAGATAAGCCTGACATTGCCGCATTTGATAAAGTGTTTATCGGCGCCAGTATTCGTCATGGTAAGCACAGAGCTGAGTTGTATACGTTTACTGCGAGCAATAAAGCGGTACTCGATAGTAAACCCAATGGTTTTTTCTCAGTGAGTTTAGTTGCTAGAAAACCGGGTAAGAATACCCCTGATACCAACATGTATATGCAAGCCTTTTTGAAACAAAGTGAATGGCAACCCAAAGTGCTTGAAGTGTTTGGTGGCAATTTAGATTATCAAGGTTACGGTCCGATGGATCGTAATATCATTCGCTTTATTATGTGGATGACCAAAGGACCTACCGATCCTAATACTCAGGTTGAGTATACCGATTGGGAAAAGGTCGATGCCTATGTTGCGCAAATAGACGCAGCGTAACGATTATCTAATGAAGCCAATATGATGATGTTGGCCTCAATGTTTATTGACTTACATATCGACTCGCATATCGAATAACTTATCGATGAATTTTATATCCAGCTGTCATCACTGTGAGTTCGATGCCGTAAGAGGAAAGTAAAGAAATGAGTCAAAAATTGTCCACTTTTGTTCGGGCTATTGCTGAGAAACTGCACGTTATAGTGATTACTTTAAGTGTATTTTTAGTGGTCACTAGCCCATGGATTATTATTGGTCGACGTTTACGCTCTAATGCTAGCATTTGGGATAACTTACATGTCTACGTGGGGTTGATCGCTGCGGTATTCGGTTTATTATTTTTAATTAAAAATGTATTAAATAGCCATTGGCGTCAGTTTTTCCCGTGGCTAAGTTTAGATTTTTCTCAGTGTGTAGATGAAATAAAACAGCTAAAGCACGGCAAGTTACCGAGTTCTGGCGGTAAAGGTATTTTTAGTGTTGTTGAAGGTATTGGTCTGGTATTGATGGCTTTAGTGAGTATTACTGGCATTGTGTGGTTTATGACGCAGGGCAGTAGTGATGCATTAGTATGGCGTAAGTATCATATTTTATTTGCCCAAGGTTTTGTCGGCTTCTTGGCTATACATATTGTGTTCGCTATGTTCCACATTATCGATATGGTACGTAATTCATAAACTCATGAATTTAAAAAAGCCCGACTTTATCGCTAAAGTCGGGCTTTTTAATGTCTTAAAGGTGCGTATAGCGCCTTTGACTGAATGAGTTACTTACTTTTTTTCTAACGCTAAGTAGTTCATTACTTCAGTTAAGTCACCTAAAGTGCTCATTTCGTTCATGTTGATTGCGTACTTATCGTTAACGATAAAAGTCGGTACGCTTTGTACTTGGAACATGACTTGCTGTTGACGCCATAATGCTAGCTTTTTATCTGTAGCTGCACTGTCTGCTATTTTGTCATAGGCAGCACTATCAATGCCGTGGGCAGCAAAGACTTTTTTGATATCGTCACGGCTGCTAATTTCAGGTTCGTCATGGCTATGACCTGGCGCGCTATGGTCGTGATGACCGCCTTCGCCTTGAATAGCCTGGAACATTGCAGTGTTTAAGACTTTGGCATTGCCCACTTCATGAATAACAGCTAAAGAACGCATCACTTCTGTACCAATGTCGCTATTCATAAAGTCAACGTGCTTAGTTTCAAAGTTAATATCTTGATTTAAGCCGCTTTTAATTTCTGGTAAGTAACGGGTTTCCATGTTGTAGCAGTTATGGCAGTAGAAAGAGAAAAATTCAGAAATCTTAGGTTCACTAGATGCTGGAGCATCAGAAATTTGCGTGTAATGCTGACCTTCAACAAACCTAGACGGAGTTTCAACAACTTTTTCAACAGTGATTTCAGCAGGTTTATCAGCAGGTTTGCCACATCCTGTTAGAGCCATTGTGAATGCAGTAACTGCCATAGTGAATGCAATATGTTTAATCTTAATCATTTCAGCCTCAATAAAAGTATCGTGTTACTCGCTGTTGTAGCGGATAAACCTTAAAATAAAGTTAATTAAGGCAAAGCTTAATTTCCTTAATGTTAACAAGAATTATGAACTAAACGATTAATTATTGCAGGGTTAAATCTGTGATGTGATACTGCTTTCTTGTAAAAAAAGGCTCAGTCAATTGAGGTATTATACCAATTGCATTAAATACTTGTTCATTCAGAGTAATGAACATCGCTTTAGGTAAGTCAGTAGATTGTGACTAATCGTCATTTTATCTCCAAAGCCTAATACCTTGCATAACGTGGTGTTAAAACCGCACAAAGTGAGCTTTGTTAATTCCAATGCACTTTTGCATTGCTGTTTAGATAGGAAAACCATTTCCTCAGCCAAGCGCCTTACATTCAAAACGCTTAGATACCTCTAAAGTGAGCCCATAGTTTATAACATGGCTATTTAACCCGCTTTTGCCCGCAGAGTTTGCCATGCTTCGCAGACTCGACGAAATTTTTCACTGTCGCCATTTTTTCGATCGGGGTGCCATTGAAGTGCAAGCTTACGCCATTGTCGGCGGATATCCTTATTGGTTGCAGTAGCATCCAGTTCAAATACGTTTAACGCGCTATGATCGTGCATGAGGTGTTGATCGCTACCGATATGATGTTGATATCGGCTCCAAAATGACTCAAGCATATCTTTGACGACATTTGCACAGGTATCGTAATGTTGCCAATCAAGGTAATACTCCCTTAATGGGGCATCATTGGCTTGCTGTAATGCCATATCATTGGGTAATAATCTAAATATCTGTATATCCATGGCTTGCACTTGTAGCCATTGATTGGGCAGTAATAAGGCTTGTAATTCAAATAGCGCATTCATCAATAGGAAATTGCGTTTAAATAAGTCTTTTTGGGGATCGGGGTCTAAATCGTGCATTAAGCCTTTATTTTGCAGCTCGGTGGCTAAATGATGCACTTTCCAGCTTTTGCAGGAGGTTTGCAGTAAGGTTAGTAATGACCAAATCAGCGGGTTATCGCTTTGTAGCGATAACTGCTCAGCGTCATTTTGTTGTTGAAAAGATGTTTGGTTAGCAGCAAGCATAAGTCGGTGTCGCTATGAAATCGGCTTTGAATTTACTATGCCACACCAAGTAATGGTGTCAATGAACATTATTTAAGCAATAATACTTTGAGTGCTAATTTAGACTCAGCTTTAGGCTTAGCTTTGGTCTGAGCTATGCGCTGATCAGAAGCTTATGGCTTTTATGATCAGTTATTAGCGTTATTTGATAACAAATATGACTAATGTTCACATTCCTCACAGACAAGTTACCCACAATTGGTATAAAATCCGCCGCAATAAAATAATAGGGGCCCAATCCAATGACAGATAAACATTATATTAGTGCACAACAACTGCTTGAAGATTCATTCAAACTTGCTGCACAAGTCTACGATAGTGGTTTTAGACCACAATTTATTGTTGGGATCTGGCGTGGTGGTGCTCCAATTGGTATTGCTGTTCAAGAGTTTTATGATTTCAAAAATGTTGAGACTGACCATATTGCAGTAAGAACGTCATCTTATTATGGTATTGGTACTGATAAGCAAAGTAAGAAAATCAAAGTTCATGGTTTGCACTACATTATTGAAAATGCCAATGCTGATGATGGTTTGTTAATTGTTGATGACGTGTTTGATTCGGGCCGCAGTGTTGATGCGCTGATTGATAAACTGCAAAAGTTCATGCGTAAGAATATCCCTACAGATATCCGCGTTGCTTGTCCTTATTACAAACCAAAGAATACCGCGGTAGATTTAACACCGGATTATTATATTCATGAGTCTGAAGAGTGGTTGGTTTTCCCTCACGAAGTCTCAGGATTAAACCCTCAGGAAATCCTTGAAGGTAAAACAGATTTTAAGAATATTCAGCATTTGTTTAAGTAAATGCATCGAGATTGATTATTTTTTGCTAAACTAGCAAATCAACAGTGCGTCAAGAGAGTGCCTAACACGTGGTTATTGTCCGTGTTTATTTCACCTTCTTGATGCATTTTTTATTATTACTCTGAAAAAGATAGTTATCCGTTATGAGCCCTGTTGAGATATTTTCCCCACAGCAAACCATTAAAGAGCCACTTAAAGCTCCGTCGCTAAATAAAAAGCAACTGGAGTTACTCGCTCCTGCTAAAAATGCCGATTATGGAATTGAAGCTATTCGTCATGGTGCAGATGCTGTTTATATAGGTGGTCCAGCATTTGGTGCCAGGCATAATGCCGGTAATAGTGTGGAAGATATTGCGCGGTTGGCTGAATTTGCTCATCGTTATCATGCTCAAGTATTCGTTGCGTTAAATACGATTTTAATGGATGACGAAATTGCCAAAGCCCAGGCTTTAATCTGGGAGTTGTATGAAGCGGGTGTTGATGCATTAATCATCCAGGATATGGGATTATTGCAGTTAGATTTACCGCCAATAGCGTTGCATGCAAGTACCCAGATGGACAATCGTACCCCTGAAAAAGCGGTATTTTTAGAGCAAGTGGGTTTTTCACAAGTGGTATTGGCTCGTGAGTTGAACTTGCCACAAATTCAAGAAATCGCATCAAGTACCCAACTTAAGCTTGAGTACTTTGTTCATGGTGCATTATGTGTCAGTTATAGCGGTTTGTGTAATATCAGCCATGCATTTTCAAATCGCAGTGCTAACCGCGGTGAATGTTCGCAAATGTGCCGTTTGCCATGTGACTTATCGACCCGTGATGGCGAAGTATTAGCTGAGAATCAGCATTTATTGTCACTTAAAGACAATAACCAAACTGAGAATTTAGAAGCATTAATTGATGCCGGTGTTACGTCGTTTAAAGTTGAAGGCCGTTTAAAAGACATTAGCTATCTTAAAAACGTGACCGCACATTACCGTCAGCAATTAGATGCCATTATTGATCGCCGTAGCGATCTAGAATCAATGTCCCATGGCCGCAGCGAGTTTACTTTCACGCCCGATCCTGAAAAAAGCTTTAATCGTGGTAAGACTGATTACTTTATCAATCAACGAACTGAGCAAATTGAGCACTTTAGCTCACCTAAATATATTGGTGAAAAAGTCGGGGTGATTACCAAAGTTGGTCGTGACTTTATTAAAGTCGATAGCAGTAAAGCGGGTAAAACCATTGAATTTAATAATGGTGATGGCTTGTGCTTCTTTATTGATGGTTATCAAAAACAACGTTTGTCAGATAATAAAACCAAAGGTCTTAGGGTTAATCGCTCTGATGGTAATACTTTGTATTTGACTGATGTTTCTAAAGATTTGACAGTGGGTGTGGAGTTATTCAGAAACTTCGATCATCAATTTGATGCTGTGCTATCAAAGGATTCTGCAACACGTAAAATTGTTGTAGACATGAGATTGGCAGATACAGAGCAGGGCATATCATTGACGATCAGTGATAAGCATACTCATTCAGTCACTGTCGAGCTTGAATGGGCTAAAGAGGCTGCAAAAGATTACGCTAAAGCTGATACGAGTCTGCGAACGCAACTCGGTAAACTGGGCAATAGTGATTATCAATTGCAGCAGTTAACGATTGATTGTGCAAACCGCTGGTTTTTACCTGCATCAGTCATTAACGGTTTACGTCGAGATGCCATTACGGCGTTTGACATTGCTAGAGTGGATGGCTATCAACGCCCTTTACGCGCTGAGCATGATAAAACGGCGCGTTTTCCGCAAAAGTATTTAAGCTTTTTATCCAATGTGGCCAATGACAAGTCTCGTGAGTTTTACGAGCAACATGGTGTTGTTCAAATTGAAGACACTTATGAAAAGAATCAAGTATTAACCGATGCGCCATTAATGGTGACTAAGCATTGCCTGCGTTATAGCTTTAATTTATGCCCTAAAGAAGTTGAAGGTATTAAAGCTGACCCAATGGTGCTCGATATTGGCAAAGACCGCTTAAAACTGGTCTTCGATTGCCTAAAATGTGAAATGATGATCGTTGGATCAAATCAATTAGTAAAGTAATACTGTGAACTCACAATGTTACTCAATAACCTCTATCACGCGCAGTGCGTGGCGATAAAATTTGTAGGAAGAAGTACAACATGATTAAAGCAAAAAAATATGATTTTAGAGTAAAGCAAGTTGGTACAACTTGGAAAACTGAAATCACTCGTCGTATGACTGCCACTAAGACTATTGTGTCTAAAAGTCATGACGGATTTGCATCAGAAGCAGAAGCAGAAGCCTGGGGTAAGCAAGAACTTCCTGCTTTTCTAGCGACTCAAGCTGAGCGTAATAAACGTAAAACAGAGAAGCACATCAAAGCGAAATCAATCGCTGATGCAATCGCTGCTGAAGCGTTAACTGATGAAGCTGAAATAATTTCAGATGAAGATAAAGAAATAGATTCATCTGAAAGTGCTGATAACCTTGAAGGTTAAGCGTTAAAATACTACAGTAATGCAACAATTTGGTGACACAGTTTGCCGTATTCATATTTGAATTAACTAAACTTCACCTTTCAGCACCAAATACCAAGGATGAATTAGGTATGAAAGCTTGCTTTACGATAATAATATTTTCAGGGCTGTTGTTATTAGGCCCTGGGAATAAAGTAATGGCCAAAGAGCCACAGTCGTATTTAAATTCCATAACAAATCAATCCGATGACGATAGTGATGCTCAAAAAAGAGAGCTGTCTATATTTTCTAAAACGGTTTCTTTTGAACTTCCTGTAGGTTGGGATATGGCATTTAATTCTTCTAAAGGACAAATGTTTAAAGCAGAGTTTGTACCTGCTGGTGAAACCTTAAATGATTGGTCTGATTTATTTTGCATTCAAGGCTTTGAAGGCTTATCAGATAATATTCAAGCCGATCAGTTTTTGAATGATTTTGCCAAAACCTATAAAGATACCTGCCAAGGTGAAGTGATTTATGATCAACTTGGTATGACTCAAATTGGCGGCCAGGAAGCGTATCATGGCATCATCGGCTGTACTGTTATGGCGAATTTTTTACAAACTCGTGGCAGCGGAAAACAACAAGGTGAGATTGGCTATTACGCGGTAATTAAAGGTTCTGAAGATTTGTACCTATTGCATAAATCAATGCGTGGACACGTATTTAATGAACAATCTGCACCATTGAAGTCAGCTAATCATCGTCAATTCATGTCAAATATCCAACAGTTACGATTCCAGCAATAATGCTTTTGTTGTCGTACTAAGCAGTCATATTATTCAAGCGTTGTTATCGCGAGTTGAATAATATGATTGATAACCTTTCTTTATATCTAAAAGTATCAAAATCACGTTATAATATGGTTAATTGTTATATGGGCTGATTATGATCAGTGGTAATGATTCCAATTTATAGTCAATTTACAGTGGTGCCTGTGAATAACATCACGGGATAATCGGGAAACTAGTGCAAATCTAGTGCTGCCCCCGCAACGGTAATGGTGAGAACTGAGTGCGTTAAATGATCCTGTTGATACTTATATCAACGGGCCTTAACGTTAAAAATTCATGTTCGTCAGTAGCTTTGCTACTTTAACCTGAGTCCGGAGACCGGCCCTGTGAGTGATTTTGAGATTTCGGTGGGCAGATCTCGAAATGTAGTTTATTGCTAGTCACGTTATCATTTCTACATGGTAAGGCTAGTTTGATGGGCTGCGACAAATATGCCCCATTTTTCCTTTCAGGAGTTAAAGGTAAATGGGTACAAATCCAACGAAAATCGCATCTGCACTGAGCCTTATATTAGGTCTTGCAGCCTCAACAACATCTGTTGCTTACGCTGACACCACTCAAGATACGTCTGCTAATGCAGAGGTCGAAACCATTGTGGTTATTGGCCGTCAAGATGCAAGTCCGCTTAATATTGCTGCAAACGTTAATGTCATCGATCAGGTTGATATTCAGCTCAGTGGTGCAGTTAGCCTTACTGAATTATTGCGCTCTCAAGCAGGGATCCAAGTGTCTGATAATAACTCAGGTACGACATTTTCAATGCGCGGCTTTTCTGCTTCACAAGCTGCCAGTAATACATTGATTTTGATTGATGGTCGCCGCTTAAACAATATTGATATTGCAGCACCTAGCATTAATGCAGTGCCGTTAAATCAAGTTGAGCGTGTTGAAATCTTGTCGGGTAGTGCAGGTGTGCTTTATGGCGATCAAGCTGTTGGCGGTGTGATAAATATTATTACTAAGGCCCCGAATAAAGAGGGCGGTGGATTACAACTGAGTGCTGGTAGTTTTGATACCTATGAAGCTAAAGGTGATATCTCAGGGTTAATTAATGATAATTGGCATTACTACTTTGCGGGTAGTTATAATCAAAGTGATAATTATCGTGATAATAACGAAAGCGAAACGGCTTCTGTTTTAGGTCGGTTACAATACCAAACTGACATAGAAAACTTCTTTGTTGAAGTTAATTATTTTGATAATGATCGCCAGGCGCCTGGTGCGTTAACATTAGCGCAGTATCAAGACGATCCGACGCAAGCAGCCCCCTATACCGATGATGACTATGTGCATGAAATGACCACAGCACTTCGCAGTGGTTATGAATACCAGCTAACCAAAGAATGGGCATTAGCGGCAGACTTAAACTATTCAGATACCCTAACGACTAACTTTCTTTGGGGAAGTGCAGGTCGCATTGAGCGAAGCTTATTAAGCTTTTCTCCTAAAGCCACTGCTAATTATCAAGTCGATAATGGCGATTTAGATATCGTTGCTGGTGTTGATTTAAGTGTCGGTGAGGCGGACTTTGATCTTGCTTTTACTCAACGTAATAACGAACAAAAAGTCGCCAGTGTGTATGTGCAAGCTTCTGTTCCTTTAACGCAGTCATTATCCTATGTAGTCGGTGGTCGCTATTCTAATGTGACTGATGATTTGTTCGATCAAACCCTATATCCAAACCGTGTAGATTTAGATAATAATGCCCATGCATTTGAACTGGGTTTAAATTATCGTCCAAGCCTTGAAAATCGTTTCTATATTCGCGCTAATGATAACTTCCGTTTTGCCAAAGTCGATGAGCAAGCTTATACCCCTGTTACCACCATTGGTCTAGATCCTCAAACCGGCCGTTCTTATGAAGCGGGTTGGGATTGGACAACGACAACGCAAAATTTCAAATTAAATTTTTATCGTTTAGATTTAGAAGATGAGATCGTTTATGACGGTGGGCGTACTGATGGCCCACAGGGAGGCGGTGCTAACGTGAACGCTGATGCATCAACTCGTTATGGTGCTAACGCGGCTTATGACGTTCAAATAGCATCTGACTGGCTGTTAGGCGCATCATACGATTACATTGATGCTGAATTTACCGAAGGTGAGAACGAAGGCAAAGCGCTTTCTTGGGTTGCTGAGCATAATGCTCGTGCCTATGTAAGTTATGACATAGCCCAAGAGTGGCAAATTTTCGTTGAAGGTATTTATACTGGTGAGCGATATATTGAAGGCGATAATGCCAATGTCGATCCTAAGCTATCAAGCTATGTATTAGCGAACTTAGCGATTAACTATACCCGTAATGAGTGGACTGCCAGTTTACGTGCTGACAACTTACTAGATAAAGATTATGTTAGTGCTGGATATTATTCAGCTTGGGGTAATGGTTACTATTCTGGTAATGGTCGTTCTATTCGTCTAACAGCAGGTTATCGTTTCTGATTTTTTGAACTATTTTGAATTAACAATTTTTGTTGTATAGACAAATACACTAAAAACACCAACGCCGACAATTCACTTGTCGGCTTTTTGTTGTAAATAATATTAATAACTTGACCTCAATACAGCTTATGTGGATAAATTCGTTAATCAAAAAATAGAATTAAAAAGGGAAGCATCGCTATATGACCTACCTTGAGCAGCAAGTGTTCACTCAAGTCAAAGCTATTATTGGCAACGAAGAACAAGTCATTGGCCGGCGCGGTATTTTGATCCCTTTAAAAAAAGCGTTGATTAACGAGGCTGATATCAGAATAGTTATTGATATTATTGCCACAGATCCAGCCCTTGCTGGTCATTTGCTTTTACGCAGTAATACTGCCCAAGCGGCGGGTATTATCGCGACTAAGAGTCGTAGCATTAAAGATGCCCTTATTCGCTTAGGCCACGTGAACATCTACCGCTATGCATTTTCATTTTATTTGAAAGAACGCCTAGATGAGTTAGCTGAACCTTACAATAAGCTTGTTAAGGGGTATTGGGCGTTAACAGAGTGTATTGCTACAGATGCCGTTCAACATTTACGTGATCTTGAGGGCGATAATCAAGGGATTAATATCGATGCTGATGAGGTGCAAACCTTGGCATTGTTCAGTGTATTTGGTCAGGTGATTACCTTAAGTGCTTTTGCATTTTTAAATGCTGAATCAGAAAAGACGATAGCATTGCAGGTGATCAAAAAGTTGATAGATACCCAACAACAAAGTTTGTCTGTTGAAGCGTTTGAAGCGCTGGGTTTAGATGATGAATTACGTAATGAATTTATGATAGCCCATAATCTTAAGCAATCTACTAATCCTAATTCTTCAGGGCTATTGCTGCGATCTGTATTGGCAAAACGTAATGTGTTAATCAATCCACTAGATGATTCAAGTCAGTATTATTAATGATATTGAGTTTTTTAGATTTAAAAAGCCACTAAGTTAGTGGCTTTTTTGATGGCTTAAAAGTTGAAACATGATTAATGCTTTTGACTTAATCGTTGTAATTTTAACCCTTCAGCAGCGACTAACGTTAACCACTTTTGAATCAAGTTAGTGTTAGATGCATTGCGGCGATAGGCGGCAAATAATGGTCTTTTTAATCCTTCACTGCCCAGTTTTATCGAGCTAAGGTTGAGCCCGTGGCCTTCATTAATTGACCAACTTGGTAGCGCGGCAACACCATCATTACAGGCGATTCGTTGCAGTAACATTGCCGTTAAGTCACACTGTTTTTGCTCTCCAGCTTCAACACCAGCTGGCTCTAAAAAATGCTTATAAATATCGAGGCGCTGTAAAGGCACTGGATAGGTTATCAGTGTTTGTTTGGCCAATTGTTCAGGTTTAATGAATTGCTCTTTCGATAGCGCATGATCATTTGAAACAACCAGTTTTACTTCAAAATCGAATAAATGTTGATAGGCAAGAGCATGGCCTGGAACAGGATCGGAAGTCAGTACAATATCAAGATCGCCAAGCTCCAACGCATTCAGTGAATCAAATAGGTGACGGCTAGATAAATCGATACGACCATCAGGTGCGATTTGTTTAAAAGCCTCTGTTACGGGCATTAACCAGCGAAAGCAGCTATGACATTCAATGCCTAATTTTAACGACTGCTCTTCACCATCTAAACCTTTTTTAAGGTCTGATTCGGTCAGCATCACTTTCGGCAAGATCTCTTCTGCCAAATTAAGCAGTCGAGCGCCTTCTTGTGTAAAAGATAAAGGTTTGCTCTTTCGAATAAAAATCGACGAATTAATGCGTGTTTCTAATTCTTTAATTTGATGAGATAGCGCTGACTGAGTTACAAAGCGCTTTTTAGCAGCGCCAGCAAGGCTTCCACTTTCTTTAAGTGCCATCAGAGTTCGAAGGTGTCTCAGCTCTATCATATTATCCTCACATGAATTTTGCTCAACTTACGGGTGAAATCAATTCGATTGCTTAGGACAAGACTAACACAATAAACTTCTAGACGTCCAGACGCCTATGTAATTAATTTACGAGAATGTGTGATTGATGTTAATTTTTTGATGTTTTTGATGTGAAAATTACAGTTTATGTTTCGCAATAATAGCTTAACAGTGTGGTTAAAATATGGATTTGATAAATATTGCCGTGGTGAAGTGAGCCAATCATTGCTACTAGAGTAGGGTTTTTAGCTAACAGTGCACCTTGGCGTTCGTATTCGCATGAGCTGTAAGGATATTCTTGCGTTAAGTTTTTTAGACCGCTGATTTTAGCTGTTAGCAGACAACATTAATGCTGTCAGGTTTTCTTGTGTTCAATTACGCAGTTTTTAAACGGTTACCTATACTCAGCTAAGCAGATATTTATCGAGGGCGCTTACTGGTTTTATTGACGGTATCAATTGAGCGTTCATCGATTTATTGACCGATTTTATGTCAAATAGCAGGAGTAAAAAATGAGCCATACTTATAAGATTATTGAGTTAACCGGATCCTCTCCAATTAGCTCTGATGATGCGATAAAAAGTGCTATCGCAGCAGCAAATGAGTCATTAAAGCATTTACGTTGGTTCCAGGTTGTTGAGACAAGAGGGCATTTGGAAGAAGGCTTAATTGCTCACTGGCAAGTTACCATAAAGGTCGGATTTACCTTAGACCATGATTAATCTAGTTGACGCTTTTGTTAGCATCAACTTTTTGTTCGCATTAACTTTGATTTTTATCAGCATTAGGCGTCTCTAGGTAAGCCTTTTTCAATAGCGCGAATGACGCGCTGAGTTTTCCGGCTTACGTTACCTTTAGGCGCACTTTCAGCTTTCACTTTTACATTGCTGCCAGCAGTTTGAGACATTTCTTTGGATGACAGTTGCTCTGACTGATGCTCATATTGTCGCGCAGACTGTTGTAACAGAGCCCAGTCGATATGTTCAATCACCATCTCATCGACTTCATCGCTAGCTTTACGAGCATTTAGCACATCTATGACTTGTTGATTGAATGGCGCGTTACCCAATGCAACTGCAATATTTCTTAACCAACTTTTATGACCAATACGTCGAATTGGGCTACCTTCAGTTAATGATAAAAACTGCTTTTCAGTCCAAGAAAATAGCGTCAGTAAATCAGGTTGAATAAGCTGGCTGCGGATATGAAAGTCAGTCTGTTGAGTGAGTGGCGCTTTACTGTTTATTGGACACACTAACTGGCAATCGTCACAGCCATAAATTCGATTGCCTATAGCTTGGCGAAACTCTTCAGGTATTGCGCCTTGCAGCTCAATGGTGAGGTAAGAAATACAGCGGCGTCCATCGACAATATTATTGTCTAAAATGGCATTGGTGGGGCATGATTTGATACAGGCAACGCAAGTATTACAGCTTTGCTCGATAGGAATATCCATCGGCAAAGGTAAGTTAATCAACACTTCACCTAAAAAAAACCAACTGCCTGCATCAGGGTTTAGTAATAAAGAATGTTTACCTGTCCAACCTAAGCCTGCTTTCTCTGCTAGTGGTCGCTCAAGTATTGGGGCTGAATCAACAAAGGGCCTGAAATCAACACCATCAACACCTAACTCATGGCAGTGTGACACGATTTTATCACCGAGTTTTTTCAACTGTTTTCGAATCAGTTTATGGTAATCTCTGCCGCCAGCATATCGTGAAATATAACCTAAGTTTGGATCAGCTAAATTAGTGGCAAACCCTGCCTGTGGGGGGAGATAGTCCATTCGAGCGCTGAGTACTCTAATTGTTCCAGGGTGAAGTTCATGGGGGCGAGCACGCATCATGCCGTGATTAGCCATATAAGCCATTTCACCGTGGTAACCATTATCAAGCCATTGTTGTAACTTGGCTTCTTCGCTTTTCAGATCGGTATCGGTAATTCCGAGTTGTGAAAACCCTAACTCTATTGCCCATTGCTTTATCAAACGTGCCAATTCAGCCATTGCTAGACTTGTCATTTCTACTTTTTGCCGTTGATGCGTTAACGTCGACCCATCACTTAAAGGCTCTGCAGGTAAAGTATTATTTGATGTTGGCGCTAGGTTTGGATCAGGCATGATGGTTAGTTATATTCGCAAAGTTAGTGGTTCACTTGGTCATTATAACTCTTGTGGCGCTTGATGGTAATAACAGAGCTGATTTCTACCTTGGTTCTTAGCTTGATACAGTGCTGTATCCGCTTTTTTAATTAGTTCTGGTAATGTGCTCTCATCTTTTAAAGTACAGACCCCAGCACTAATGGTCACTACTAATTTGTCATTAATATCTGAGAAGTCATATTGAGATACTTGTTCGATAATATACTGAGTCACAGATATTGCAGCCTTAGAGCGGGTTTGAGGCAGTAACAATAAAAATTCCTCTCCACCAACACGGCCAATGACATCAGTCATTCTGGTGTTGTTCTGACATATATTCGCCACAGCCCTAAGCACTTTGTCCCCAGCATCATGACCATAGTTATCATTAACTTGTTTAAAATTATCAATATCAAAAGAGACAACAGTAAGAGATTCTTGTTTCTTCAGTGCTTTTGCAAATAATCGGTTTGCTTGTTGATAAAAGTGAAGCCGATTAGGTAATTGAGTGAGTAAATCGGTTAACGCTAATTGCTTTAATTGGGCTGATTTTCTGTTAAAGCGAATGCTGAATAGCGTCAATAGTAGTATTGACGCTAGCCCCAAACAAAGGGCTATCATCTGTAGTTTTTTATTATCTTCCTTTATTTGCAGTTGTTGCTCTTTAAGCAGTTGATATGCAATGAGCTTGGCATTTTCAGCTTCAATCTTTTCACTATCAAACTTCACCCGCATTTCAGTGCTAGCTTGATTATCCATTGCTTTATCTAGTAATAGGTGAATTTCATATAAGGCTAATTGGGCTTCATAAGCTAACTGCCAATCCTGTAAAGACTCAAAAATGGCGACCTTTAAATGTAATAACATTTCTTTGCCGCGTTTATTTTGATTCTTTTCAAAACCTGCAGTGGCTTTTTCTAAATGTGGTAAAGATTGCTCGGTTAAGCCTAACCCGTGTTTAGCTCGGGCGAATGACAGTTGTAAAAAACTGTAATGTGTATCGACATTGGGGCTAATAACGCTTTCGTGTTTATTCAAGTAATCAAGGGCGAGTTGATACTGCTCTAGTTCAATCAATGCTGAGGACATATCTACCGCGACCCGAGCAGTGAATGTAGGATCGGTGTGGACTTGTAGGTAGTAGTTATATATTGATAAGTAATTATCAGCTGCTTTTTGATACTGTTCAATATCTTCATAGGCATAGGCCATGTCATTTTTAACTAGCATTGCCAATGCCGTTTGGCCACGTTGGGTAAATTTAGCTTCGAGCTCGGTATAGTATTTTAGTGCGGTGTCAGTTTCGCCTAGACGTCGATAAGTAATGGCTAAATCTAACAAACTTAAATTTTGTAATGTGGGTAAATCAAACTCTTGGTACAGCTCATAAGACTTGAGTAAATGGGTTAAAGCAATGGCAAAGTCGCCAGTGTAGGACGCTATCTGGCCTAACTGAGAGTGAGCATCAGCCATTAATCGTTTATCACTTATGGTCCTGGCATCGGTTAAGTTTTGTTGAATAAGCTTATTTGCAGCTTCAATATCACCTCGATAACGAATTAACGTGGATTCACACAATTTAAGTTCAATTCGAATTTTTTCCGGCATTGACGGATACAGCTTCAGTGCATCGATTATAAATTGGTTTGCGACTGCATTTTGAGTTTCATCAAAGAAGTTATAGGCTAGGCATTGTTTGGGGAGTAATAGAAGTGTGCGTGTAACATCGCCAGCAGCAATTAACTCTTCTAGTTGTTTAATAATGTCTGGATAAGTCGCATCATTGATATCGCCTTGATCGACAATGGCAAATAGCCGATCAAATTCTTTATTATTCTCGTTTGCCAAAGATGTTGGGCTTATTAATAACGAACATATACAAAAGAAGAGTGAGGCTATAGGTCGCGGCTTCGTTAACATATTTAGGAACAAATTCATGATACGTGTTCCCCGTTTGATGAGCTAACGACATCTCGGTAATGTTTAAAGCAATTACGGCCACTATTTTTTGCACTGTATAAAGCAATATCCGCCTTTTTTAAAATGGCAGAAATGATGGTTTCTTCACTGACTGTTGCGATACCTATGCTGGCGCTGAATGTTAAATCCTCGCTGACTTGAGGGCAATCAATCAAGTTAATGCTAACGTTAATACTCTTTGCCAATGTCATGGCTTGTTCGGCATTACTATTTGGCAGAATAATGAGAAACTCTTCTCCACCAATTCGCGCAATAGTATCTTGCTGGCGGCACAGTTGCTGACCAGTTACAGCGATAAGCTGCAATATTTGATCGCCAACATCATGGCCATAGGTGTCATTTACATTTTTGAAATGATCTACATCAAACAGCAATACAGAGAAGTGATTTTTCTGCTTTAACAGTTTATGCATTACGTTATAAGCGTATAGCCGATTAGGAATTTGGGTCAACGGGTCCGTTAATGCCATTTGACGGTATTGTTGGGACTTTTTCATTAACTTTACCATCGACAAAAGCAAAATTATCGCAAAGGTAAAAGTCATTGAAAGCGCGATGTATTGTAGGTATTGCTTAGTGTTAAGAGCTGCGAGTTGGCTATCTTTTAGCGCTTTGAATTCAATTAGTTTAGTTTGTTTGTCTTCCAATGTTTTTGAGTCAAAACGTAGTCTCATTTCAGAGTTATAAGTGGCTAATCTGGCTTGATCTAATTCTTCATGAATTGTAAGGAATTGATGGTGCCAACTGTTAGCGGCTTGATAGTCTTTTTGTGCAGCAAATAATTGGCTAGCAAGTTGGTAAGTGATTGCTAAGCCTTTTTTATTATTGTTTTTAGTAAAGTTGTTTTTAGCCTCTTGAAAATGAATCAAGGCTTCTTCATATTTTCCCTGTATTAACGTTAACTCCAATAAGTAAGCTTGCATGTAAGCATAATGAGAGTACACCTCAGGGGTGATTTGAGGTTTAGCTTGTATAAGCCATTGTTCTGCTTCTTCTAGTTGTCCAAGCTTAATTAAAGGAGCAGATATATCGACAGCGATTTTTGCGGTGAAAAGTGGGTTTTCAAGATTAGCGGTTAGTTCGTATACTTTTTTAAAGTATTCTATTGATTGCAGATATTCGCCACTATCTAACTTGATATAGGCAAGTGAATGCTCAACGTTTGCTAATAGCGTTAGATTGTTTGTTTCACTGAAATATTTCTCAATAATATTGAAGTAATACATGGCTTTATCATTATCACCCAAGCGCCTGTACGCTGATGCCAAATCCAATAAGTTAAGGCTGGCTGAGTAGCGTAAATCGAGCTCTTGATGTAATTCAAATGATTGACTAATACTGTCTACTGCTTGAAGAAACAAGCCTTGATAGAGTGCTTGTTGGCCAATATTATTATAAACACTGGCCAGTAAATCTTTATCGTCAATAATGATGGCTTGGTCTAATGCGGCTTGATTGATTTCTATTGCTTGCGATTGTTGACCAAGATAACGAAATGCTTTTGAGCGACATAGGTTGAGCAATACAGGGATGTTAAGACTATAAAACTGTTGCTGGTTAATATCACTTGTGGAGTCAATAAATGCTTGAAGCTTTTCTGTTTCGAAAGAACGGATTGCTCTGCATTGGTAGGTTTTAAGCACACTTTGACGCTCTGAATCGTTATCTTTAATAATCGTTTCAAGCTCTAACAGTTTTTCTTGTGCAATAAGTGGATTCGTAAATTGCTCACTTTTGAATTGGTATAGCAGCTCATCAGCGGCTTTGTTATCAGTAGTAAAAGCCGCTACCGAAGTAATATTCAGTAACCCTGCAACAACTATCAATAACCACAACTGACTTTTATTTGAGCTTAGTAAATCGTATAAAAAGCTTATTATTTTATTATTCTTTTGCAATTTTTCATACTGTTTTAACGCAGTTCCTTCCCGCTGATTTTGCTTGGTAAAGGGCATTATCAACTCTTAACAATAATGCTTCTAGATCTTTGTCATCTTTTAAGGTGCTGACGCCTGCACTGACAGTTTGTTTTAAGCCTGAGGAAATACTCTCCCAGTTTGCATCAGCAATTTTATTGACCAGTCGAGTGGCTATTTCTTCTGCTTGTTGTTCGTTAGCGCCTGGTAATAATACCAAAAATTCTTCACCGCCTACTCTACCTACCGTATCGGATTTTCGCATCAAGTCTGACGCAACTTTACTCAACTTTACCAGTACCTTATCGCCAATATCATGACCTAAGGTATCATTAACTTTTTTGAAATGATCTGCATCAAAAGAAATTAAAGAAAACGCCGATTTGTCATTGTTAGCTTGTTTAATATAACTCTTGGCTAAATTATAAGTATGACGTCGATTTGCTAACTGGGTTAATTCATCTGTTAGCGCGAGCAATTTAAAGATTTGTTTGCGTTTGAGCTGCTTAAAAGCAAATATGGTCACAATGAATAATATGATCGCAACCAGTATGATTATCACTTGTTGCAGCTCTTTATTTTTCTCGAGTACTTGTAGCTCTAACTCTTTAATTCGTTGTATTTCTTGCAAGGTTTTATTCTCTGATTCAATTTCATCGGTATTGAATCGGGCGCGCATTTCGCTGTTGCGGTTGCTCAAGCTTTTTTGATCCAGTTGATGATGCATTTTTAGATAATCAGTAAGCGCTTGATGGGCTGATTTAAAGTCTTCTAAAAATAAATATATTTCATTTCTTAAGGTGAGAACCTGAGTGAGACCTCGTTCATTATGACTGACTAAAAAGCCTTGTTCAGCTTCTTGGCTGTAGCGTAGTGCTTTTTCTGGTTGTTCCTTAATTAGCGCTGCCTGAGCTCTAAACAGCTTCATAAAACTGAATAAACCATCAAATTCAATGGTAATGATTTTTTCGGCTTCATCTAAGGTTTGGATTGCTTCATCTATTTCACCCAGTTTGAGTAGCACTCCTGCAATATCAACGGCGGCACCCGCTGTTGATATTGGGTCGTTTTCATCTAACCAAAACTGATAACTTTTTTGAAAGCGGGCAAGTGATTGCTGATTTTTACCTAGTTCTTCATAGGAATAGGCTATTTGGCTATTCATCTCTATTGCTTCAAATTTTTGATCATTATCTAGATAGGCTTTTTCAAGTTTTTGTTGATATGACAGCGCCATTTGTGGATCACCAAAGCGGCGGTAACTATTGGCTATTTCACTTAGATTCACTCTAGCCCAATAGTCTAAATTAAGTTGCTCATACATGGACTGAGCAGGGATAAGATCTTCCAATGCGGCAGTGTAATCACCCTCATAAGATAGCATTGCTCCACGCATACTTCTTCCGTCAGCGATTAAGCGAATATTTTCTATTTGATAGGCTTCCTTTATCGCGGCGTCATAATCAAGTTTTGCCTGCTTAGGTTTACCTGAATATTGGTAGTGGGATGCTCTACACAATAAGAGATCGGCATGCAGCTGTGATGGATAGCTCTTTTGATGCTGCTGCATCAATTCTTCTGCGTTTGTTATGGCTTGTTTAAACTCTTCAGTGGTATCTGAAGGGTGATACCAACATTTTAATGGGATGAGTTTTTCTTGCTGGGCTGTGTCTGTTTCAACAATGAGGCTATCTAATTCTGTTAGGTACTTATTGAGCTTTTCAAGATCGCCTTCTTCACCAAGATTGAATATCTCAAATAATTGATCAATTCGCTGTTGATTAGTCAACACATCAGCTTTGGTGGTATTAATAAGAATGGCAGTGAAAATACCAAGAGCCAAAGTGCATTTAAGCAAGGTTTTAATCAATTCTTTCTCATGTTTTTTGTGAGCTTAATAATATTATGACATATAATCTCGTTTGTTCAATTATTCAAGTTAAAGTTAATTTTATGTGGGTTGTATTGTTTTTACTTAATATTAAATAAGCCCTTTTTGTTAAGGTTGAAATGCTCGTTTTTACCACTTAAGTTGCGAGGAGGTTAAATTGGCTGTATCTCCTATACACTCGTATCACTCAGATAGTATTCTATTTATCGTCTTTAAGTTTAAATAATCAATATTGAAAATCGAATTCTCAATATGATGACAAATTTTACATTATCAATATTTTTGTTTCGTCGGTTTTCACCATTTTGATTGTTCTTGGTCTTCTATGTAATAAGTCACAATTCAATATGCGGGCCGAAGACATAGATCGCTTATACTAGTATTAATTGATACATATCAACTACAAACTTAATTGTTATCGATAACTATGTTTTACCACTTCATTATTTAATGAATGCCATTATCAATATAATTAATATTTGGTGGCGCTAGATGGTAACAATAATAATGATATAAGTGATATTTTTAATACTTAAAATAGAGAATAGCGTAATGAGTAATGTGACTGAAGAATACAAAGCAACAGCAAAGCAAATTTCTTTTAACGTAGCGAATAAAGTCCTACCAATGGCTAAGTTGCCAGAGACATTACTTGAAGCCTATGAAGGCTTATTTAATGAGTTAATAGAAGATAAAGCTGAGTTGTTTGAAAAAAGTTGGCAAGCACTGCCAGCAAGTGCGCAAAAACAAATGCCACAAGCTGAGTTCCATGGCTTTTATATTGCCAATGCGTGGATGCAGCTAAGCCGTGTCGCACAAGAAATCGCTGATGAAGCTGAGTCAGAAAAAGAGATTGATGAAAAAGAGTACGACGGTGTATTTGGCCGTTTAGCTGAGCAGTCTTTGAAAGAAAGTATTCGTAAGCTTAAGAAATCACGTACTGATCGTTCACTGCTGAATAGCTTTAAACAGGTCATGTCAGTTTAATATATAACGTTATAAATGTTTGGAGAGTAAATGACACTAGCACTAAGTAACCAAATCATTTGGCCTTGTGATTTAAGCGAAGCCAGTAAAGCCGATATTATGGATATCGCTGTTAAAGTTGACGGTGTTGATAAATATAAAACTTTACTTGATGATGATTATAAACGTGGCTTATTTTATTGTGTTCATGGACTTGGAACATTTGCAACAACGAGTTTAGATAACCGTCCTTTAGCGAGTTTTATTTTTGGTAAAGGTATGTGGGTCGGCGCAGTCGCGATTGAGATTTTTCCTAAAATTAATCTTTATACCTGTGAGCTTGAACCGCTTACTAGCTACTTTTTCTCCAAAAAAGAATTGAATGAACTGGCTAAAAGTAACGGTGAAATTTATAAATTACTTTATAGCATTATGCGTAATAATACTCCCAAGTTAGTACAGGGGATGCATTTGTCTTTTTATGGTATTGAAGAACGAATTATGTACTTCCTATTAGAGTTAGCCAGAAGCAAAGGTATTGTAGATACATCAGTGATAGAGCTCAAAATTACGCAACAACAACTGAGCGAAATAGCCAATGTGAGTCGCCCGAGGGTAAATGAAATCCTCAATAAACTTGCTGGCTTAGGTTATATTTCTCTGGTTAGAGGGAAAATGATAATCCTCAATTATGAAGGGCTAACCAAGTCTTTAGTTGATAAAGTTGTAATGTGATTTTTTAATTTTTATAAAAAAGCCTAGCAATGCTAGGCTTTTTTGTCGGTGTACTTTAGAGCTGTATCAACACTATGCCTGCATGACATCGACACGCTATGGGTACTATTTTAGAACGCTGTGCGTTTATAACGACGGTATTCAGGTTCCCAGAAGTTACTTTCAATTTGTTGTTTAAGTAACTCATCAGTACAAGGCAATGCTAGGTCTTCTTTAATTGCTTGTTTTGCGACAGCAAAAGCAATGTATTTACTGACCTGTTGAATGTCTTCTAGTTTAGGCAGTAATGAGCCTGTACCGTTTTGCCCTAGTGGTGAACATTCGGCAAGGGCACGGCTTGAAGCCATTAACATACCATCAGATACACGAGTTGCCCCGCCGGCTAATATGCCTAAACCAATACCTGGGAAAATAAAGCTGTTATTACATTGGGCGATTTCAAATGTTTCACCGTCGATAACCACAGGCTCAAAAGGGCTACCCGTCGCAACAAGGGCTTGGCCATTGGTCCAATGTAGTACATCTTTTGGTGTTGCTTCCACACGACTTGTTGGATTTGATAGTGGGAAGACAATCGGGCGTTCACAATGGCTATGCATTGCTCTGATGATTTCTTCTGTGAACAAGCCGGGTGCACCAGATACGCCAATAAGGACTGTAGGCTTAGCATTGTTAACCACATTCAATAATGAAATATGATCGCTCACACCATCCCATTTTTCAACGTTAACGGTTTTTTGAGATAGCTTATGCTGGAAGTCGAGTAAATTAGGCATGTTATCTAATAACAAGCCCCAACGATCAACCATAAATACTTGCGATCGTGCTTGCTCGTCGCTAATTCCTTCGGCAACCATTTGTGCCACAATCGCTTCAGCGATACCGCAACCCGCGCTCCCCGCACCTAAAAAGGCGACGCGTTGCTTGCAAAGTTGCGTTTCTGCCGCTTTACAGGCTGCAAGTAGTGAGCCCACAGTAACAGCTGCAGTGCCTTGAATATCATCATTAAAAGTACAAAATCTGTCTTTATAACGCTCAAGCAATGGCATGGCATTTTTCTGAGCAAAATCTTCAAACTGGATCAATGCCTCAGGCCAGCGGCGACTTACGGCTTGCATGAACTCTTCAACAAATTCAGCATATTCTTCACCGCCAATACGTTGATGGCGCCAACCCATATACATTGGGTCTTCAAGCAAATGTGGGTTATCTGTACCCACATCTAAGGTAATTGCTAAGCAATATGCGGGGCTTATCCCGCCACAACTGGTGTATAGCGATAATTTACCAATAGGGATGCCCATACCACCAATACCTTGATCACCCAGACCTAAGATACGTTCACCATCAGTGACAACAATCACTTTTACTTTATGACGAGTAGAGTTATTTAAGATGTCATCAATGCGGTCTTTATTAGAGTAAGAAATGAATAAACCACGGTTACGACGGTAGTTTTTAGAAAAACGTTCACAAGCTAAACCTACGGTAGGGGTGTAGATAATCGGCATCATTTCGCTGATGTGATTACGCACTAAACGATAGAAAAGCGTTTCGTTGGTATCTTGAATATTTCGTAGATAGATATGCTTATCTAGGTCATTACTAAAATTCTTATATTGATCGTAAGCTCTTGAAGCTTGTTCATCGATCGTTTCAACTACCCAAGGGATAAGCCCTTCAAGGTTAAAGTAAATGCGTTCTTCTTCACTAAAGGCGGTGCCTTTATTAAGCAGTGGAGATTCAAGAATGGCTGGACCTGCGAAAGGAAGATAGAGAGGGCGTTTATTCTCGTCCATTGGAAACCTTATTATCTGTGGCGTAATACTGTTATTTTTATCTACATTCAGTCATTTCTACCTAACGGTAGATATTTATTTTTATAAAAAAGTAGACGTATCTTGTTATCGATGAAGATTATCACATCTTGGTTTTTTTGTGGTCTGTTAAGTGAGCTATTTCACAGTTTTTTTGTTTGTCAGAGCAAGGATAATTTTTGAAGTGCAATCTTTAGCGGGTGTTTGAATTAAAACAGTAGATACAAAAATGCACAGCCTGAGCTGTGCATTCATAAGGTAACCATCAAACAGTTAAGGCGGAATTACATTCCGCGATGTTTAAGTGATAAACCTTTTAGGAAGTTACGTAAAATCTGATCACCACAAGTTTTGTAGTTTTTATGGCTAGGATTACGGAATAACGCACCTAACTCTGATTTGCCAATAGCAAAATCAGCAGAACCGATTAGTTCAATAATGTCATCTTCGCGAAGTTCTAATGCGATACGTAATTTCTTAAAAATAAGGTTATTGGTCATATCTTTAAGTGGTGCAGGTACTTCACTACCTTCACGTAAACCACGTTTTTCGATGATAAAGCCATCTAAAAACTGACACATTAGTTTGTCATTACATGCTTTATAACCTTCTTCCTCTTCTTTCTTTAATAAGCTAATCATTTCGTCATTACTGACTTCAACATTTGCTTGAGCGAAGATTTTAGTCATTTTGGCATTTGAGTAATCAAATACAAAACGAAGGCGGCGAAGGATGTCATTGTTAATCATAAAGTTCTCTGGGCGCGGCTGCGCTGGTAAAGTAAGTGCTTATGTTGAAAGTCTCGTTTGAGGCGTGAATTAAACCACCCGTAACCACTTAAAACACATTTGGACAGTGATTATACCTGAGTTGTGGCTATTAGGTCAGATTATCTATTCACATATCAGTATGCTCAATGTTGAGATAATGATGTGTGAGTATAATCTACGGTTTCTGATATGAACTATTACAATGATAAGTGGTTAAATTGAAAATAAAAGTTAGCGTTACATTGCGAGCTTCCAGTAAATAAATACCCCAGAAAAGCCAATTAAATAAGCAAGACCAAGCCAAGATAACAGTTTCATTTTGACACCGTAGCGATGTTCTTCAGGCAATGCATCACAGGTCATCAAGCGATAGTTTAGCCACGCAAAAATCACCGTGGTTAAAAATGCTAAGGTCATGACAAACTCAAGCAAAGGTAATAACGCGCCTTTAAAGAACCATATTAATGCCATTCCTAAGGCTGAAACCACTAACATCACTTTGGTTAAGCGTTTTGAGCAATCTTGCTTGTTGGTTAATAACTGCCAACCCATATCTAAGGTGCGGCTATAGCCATCAATGACGGTTACAGTGGTACTAAAAATACATAAAAACGCCACCGCGGCAATTAAGTAGCGGCTTTCTTCACCCATTACGTCACTGTATAAATCGATTAATTGGCTAGCGAATTTAGCGCCTGAACTAGCAAATTGCTCACCACTACCATGCATCACTAATGCGCCCAATGCGAGAAACACTATCGCTAAAATAGCGGTGACAATAAAGCCCAAGTTAAAGTCAAAAATGGCTTGTTTACTGGTGACAGTTTGCGTTTTTTTCTTTTCGATTAACCATAATGAATTCCATGCACTGACTTCAATTGGGGCCGGCATCCAGCCCATCATCGCCACTAAGAAACCCACATAAGCCCATTGCCAAGGTGATTCACTTTGGACTGTCGATACGGATTCTGGGGAGTGTTTAAAGGCTAAGGTAACGGCAATTAAGGTCGTTAATGTGAGAGCTAACATAATGACTTTTGTTAGCTTATCTAATAATTGGTAATGCCCTAAGATGAGTAAAGCCAGTGAGCTGATTAAAACCAGAAAAGCCAATACATCAATGGGTAAGGGAACGAATTGAGTTAGCATTGCTGCGGTTAACATGCATACACCAGCAGTACTGGCAATGGCTGCAATAGTGTTCAAGCTGGTGAACATGATCAAATATCCACGACCTTGTTTCAAATAGCCATGGAGTAAGCTTTCGTTGGTGGCTGCAGTATAACGAGCACCGGCAGCAAAAAAGGGGTATTTAAGGAAGTTGACAGCTAAAACAACCCAAGCTAATTGCCAGCCAAACTCTGCACCAGCGCGAGTAGAAGAGACTAAATGAGATGCGCCTATCGCCGCCGCAGCCATTAATAGGCCTGGACCAATACTTGAAAGTAACAAGGAAAGTTGTTGGCGTTTACTGGTTGTTTTTTGAGTCAGTGTCATTATTTTCTATTATTTTCTATTAATTTCTTTTGATGTTTTGCTTACTCGTGGTGAACGTTAGCAAACTATCTTGTTGTTTAAATTTGAGAATAACTATGTCACATAACCGCGGACGTTTGAAATGCCAATTTCATACAGGTGAATGAAAATTGTTACAATTGCTTAAAAACTAGCCATTGACTTCTAGTGAGAATTATTTAGTTTAGAAAAACATGATGCACTAATGTAGTGCGATTGTAGTTGATGAAGTCCGCTCTATAGAGGGCTCATTTTCGAGACTTAACATGATGTTAAGTCTTCATAAAAATAATTCTAATTAGGGACAATTATGAAACGACCTCAATTCTGGCAGAGTGCTTGCGCTGCTGCTGTATCTCTTATCTTATCGCCTACTGCCTTTGCTGCTGAACCCGAAGTTGAACGCATCGAAGTCACAGGCACCCATATCAAACGAACCGATCTCGAAGGGGCTTCACCAATGACGGTGTTAAGCGCTGAAGATATTGCCCGTTCTGGCGCTCAAGATATTTCACAACTACTGAGCAAGTTACCGGTATCGGGCAGTGGTACTTTCTCTACCCAAGGTAATAACTCTGATGATACTGCAAACGGTGGCGCCGCGGTGTCACTGCGTGGTCTTGGCGCCGATGCCACATTGGTATTATTAAACGGTCGCCGTATTGCGGTGTCTTCGTTTGCTAAATCAATTGATACTGCGTTTGTGGATATTAACTCAATACCTATTTCGGCCGTTAAACGCATCGATATTGTTAAAGATGGCGCTTCTGCTACTTATGGCTCCGATGCCATTGCTGGTGTAATTAACATCATCATGAAGAAAGATTTCGAAGGGTTTGAAGTTAACGCTAAGATCGCTGAAACCGTTGAAGATGGCGGCGGCCAGCAAGCGGGTTCTATTTTATGGGGAACAGAAGCAGCTAACGGTAAATCGCACACTACGGTGATTTTAGATTACTTCAAAGAACGTGAAACCTTGTTTGCCGATCGTGATTATTCAAGCTCTGCAGATCAAACGCCCAACGGCGGTAGTGACTTTAGGTCGTCAGCAGGTAATCCAGGGTCGTACATCCCAGCAACGATAGGCATGGATGGTTCTATAACGCCAAAGTCAGATTTATTCAGTTGGACGCCAGATGTGAATTGCCCTGCTGGTAGTGTGAAAGGCAGTTATTGCCGTTATGACTATGCGCCAGCAATGACATCAGTACCTGAGTCTACTCGCGTCGGACTATCAGTGTTCCAAAATTATGAGTTTAATGATGATTTAAGTATGTTTGCTGAATTGATGTATCAGCATAATGAAAGTGTCGTCAAAGGCGCTGCAAGCCCATCCTTTGGTGAGTTTTATATGCTAAAGGATAATCCGCTATTTACCAGCGGTGCGGCAACTAATCCATTTCCAGGTGAAGACTTAACCATGCGCCGCCGTTTAACAGAGACGGGGCCTCGACAAAAGTCATCAGAGTCAGATAGTGCCCGAGTGGTATTAGGTTTGAACGGCATGCTGTCTGATTGGGAGTGGGAGCTGGCTTATACCTATTCTTATAACCGTAATTTAGAGTTTGGTGAGCAAGGCTTTGTGTGGACGCCGCGTTTGCAAGAGTCGATTAACTCTGGCGCGTTTAATCCGTTAGCAACAACTCAGCAAGGCACTGTCATTGACGATATTAGCGTTAATACCACCCGTAATGGTAAATCTACAACGAATGCGTTTGACGGTAAAATTAGCGGTGATTTATTTGATATGCCAGCAGGTACAGTGGCAATGGCTGTGGGTTTTGAATACCGCGAAGAAGAATTATCAGATAACCCTGATGAATTATTTAAGCGCGGTGAAATCTTTGGTACAGAAGCAACAGAGGCCTTTGGTGAGCGCGATCAAACGTCATTGTTTGTTGAGTTTGCAGTACCGTTATTTGAAAAGTTAGAAGCACAGTTAGCGCTACGTTATGAAGATTATAGTGATTTTGGTAACACCACTAATCCTAAAATAGCCTTACGTTATACCCCGCTTGATAACCTCACGCTTCGTGCGAGTTGGGGCGAAGCATTTAGAGCGCCTTCACTGGTACAATTGGGTTTAGGTCCATCACAGGAATCTCCAGGTTTAGTTGATTCAACTCGTTGCCCGTTAACAGGATTAGAAGAAGATTGTACTGCTCAAGAGCGTACGGTGATCTTTTCAGGTAACCCCAATTTACAACCTGAAGAATCAACTTCATATAACGTGGGTGGTGTTTGGGAAATCACTGACGGCTTAAGCGTGGGTGTTGATTATTGGAATTACGATCAAGATGGTTTGATTACTTCTGATACCCAATACTTAGTTGATACCCAAGGTGCAGATCCTAGCGTGGTAAAGCGTGAGCCTTCATCAACTAATGTGCCTGGCCGTATCATCGAAATTTATGACCAGTTCGGTAACCTAGGTAGTCAGGCAACTGATGGTGTCGATTTTGATGCTAAATATGCCTTTACGACTGAAACTGCGGGTGATTTTGGCTTTAGTTATAATCTGACATGGGTAAATACCTTTGATCAAGTTCGTGAAGATGGTTCGACCCGTGAGCTAGCGGGTGAATATCAACACCCAGAGTACCGTTGGACAGGTGCGATGGATTGGGGATACACCAATTGGCAAACCAGTGCTCGCTTAAATTATATTGGTGAATATGCCGATAATATTGATGCTGGAGCCACTGGTACCATTGATGCCATGATGACAGTTGATCTCAATGTTACTTATATTGGTTTTGATCATTGGTCACTGACTTTGGGTGGTAATAACGTGCTGAATGAAGAACCTCCATTCAGTGCTGCAGACTTTATGGGTTACGATCAAGCTACTCATTCAGCTATTGGCGCATTATGGTACGGTAAAGTTAGCTATCAGTTTTAATAAAACTGCGCTAATGTTTACAGTATAAAAAGCAAGCGGCGTAAGCCGCTTTTTTATCGGTTTCATTCAACTAGAACTCAGCTAGAACTAAATAACAAATAAGCACGACTAAGCTAAAATAAAGCAAAATTCGGTTAATTACTGACGTTTATTATTTATGTAAATGGTTTACGTTTATGAGACAGGGAATAATATGATTACTTTGTATGGCACACCAAAAAGCAGAGCGCTTCGGGTTTCATGGTTGTTAGAAGAGTTAGGTATTGAATGGCAGTTTTCATTTTTGGATTTTTCAAAAGGGGATAACCGCACAGAAGCTTACTTGGCATTAAATCCTAGTGGAAAAATGCCTGTAATAACAGATGGCGAGCTGGTGTTAACTGAGTCAGCGGCCATTTTAATATATCTGGCAGAAAAGTACGGTAATGGACGTTTTTTACCTACCCCAGGAACTGCTGAGTCTGCTCACCACCATCAATGGGTCAGCTTCATTATGTGCGAGTTAGAACAGCCATTGTGGACTATGGGTAAACATCGTTTTGCTTTGCCTGAAGAGCAGCGTCTAGCTGCGATGTTACCGGTAGCAAAATTTGAGTTTGATAGAGCGGCAACAATTGCTGAGTTATGGGTACCTGAGTCAGGTTATGTGTGCGGTAATGAACTGACCATAGCTGATATTTTGCTAGCACAAACCCTCATGTGGGCCACCATGTTTGAGCAAACGATTCCGCCTAAATTAGCCGCTTATCGTGACCGATTACAACAGACACCAACGCTGTCAGCTGCACTGAAAAAGTCAGAAGCGGCTAAAGCTGCTGCTGAAAGTGAATAATATGTGATTTGTTCAAGTTTGACTAAGGTTTGACTAAGGTTTGACTAAGGTTTGACTAAGGTTTGACTAAGGTTTGAATCAAGAATTACAAGCTTGCGTTTAAACTTGAAATATTAAAAAGGGAAGCTGTAGCTTCCCTTTTTAGTGCGTTGAGTTTAAACCGTCAAGGTATTACAGCTGAGCAGCAGCCCATTTAGCGCGGCTTTCGCGGCTTTCACTCATACCATTATCAGCGCGGAATGATTTGTAACTCTCTACTTCTAAACCTACTAAACTCACTTCAACTTCAAGTACGATTTGGCATTCTTTTTTGATACGCCATGCCGCAGTATTATAAAGTTCAGTGAAAGGCAGAGAACTTAAGAACTCAGGGTTATATTGGGTATATAACGCTTGAGTTGGGTAGACAACAAAAGCCAGTCTACGTTTAGGTTCTTTTTTAAAGAGTTCTTCAATACCATCCGTGGTGTTTAGCACCTGCATTTCAATGGTATCTTCGATTTCTAATAATTTCTTTTGTGCAACAGCTGGCGCTTCAGTTTCGCCAGCTTCCCATGCGATTACCGCTTCAGGCGTGCTTTTGGTTAACTCAGCAATTTGCTCAACAGTTAACCCTAAAGATAAACGTAAACACTGCATTTCGATTGCGTTTAAGTTGTTTGATTTAGCCATGATCTTTCCTATGTTCTAATACTGTAACGATATGCGTTTGCTGTATGGGTTTATAATCTAAGCTATTCAAGTTTGACTACTTTCGTTTTAGCCAAATATCTTGAATCCAGTCCCACAATGATTCCCACATAATGTCGACCATGCGGCCTTTATAGAAGTGACGAACATTGCCTTCTTGGTCGATACAATAAAAGTTATCGCCTTGCTGGCAGATAGCAATATATTCTCTTGGCATGCCGATAGACCAAGCATAGCTGGTCACTTCAGGTAGAAATGTGTGTGAATACGGATCAGATGCTGTGACCATTTCGATAGAGCCGTAAATGACATCACTACCAAACAATAAGTATTCTTTTAAATCATTCGGCAGCGAAATTAAAATCTGTTCTTCAACTTCTACCAGTTGCTCGAATGTCGGCAATTCGAGTGGTACTGGTACTGTTTCACTCAAGTCTTGTAGCATTTCAATGATGTCATTCATCAGTGTATCCAGTCATCGGGCAATAATGGCGGGAGTATAGCCTGAATGGCCGTTTTAACCAATTCAGATTTTATTTAAGGTAAAAAAAAGCACCTTTAATAAAGGTGCAAAGGGGAAGATGTAAAATAAGGGTTTACAGGGGCGAACATTAAAATTGTTAGCGCTATTTACTAGTCATTTTAAAAGCTTATGCCGCTTGTAACTCGGCTAAACTTTGACGTTTATAGGTTAGCCAAGCTTTGTGATACATCTTGTGTGATGCTTGACGTAGCTTAACGATTTGCATGAGTTCAAGTTCACTTACGGATCGGTGTTGTAATTGAGCTTGTAATTCAATTTGTTGAATTTGCTCGTATACATGATGTTCTGGACCACTTTTAATCTCTGCAATTTTGTTAAGGTGTAATTGAACTTCAGCAACCATTTGGCTTTGAGGTAGCTTAACAAGTAGGTTTAAATCGCGATATCCTGACGCTTTAGGGTTAGCGAATCGGTTTTTGATTTGTACGACTTCAGCTTGTGCCACAATGGCTTTATAAGCATTCATCAAGCTGCCAACATCATCAGCTACAATGGTCGCTCTTGCTATATCGGTTAAGTAACTTGCATCACCGTCAAATTTCATCGCTACCTTCTGTTGTGCTCTTTGGTAGCTTTTGATTTCTGGGATAATCGTGAAAGCATGGTTTTGCTCGCTAATATAAGTGACTAAATCTGTTAACTCAGATTGAGCGTAAGGTGCGCGTTCAAATAAAGTATCTAACTCATGAGTGAATTGCTGAGGAGCGCCACCGTGGGATTCCTGTAAAGCCAATAGGCTTTCGAGATCATTACTGACGACTTGTCTAAAGTCGTAGACGGGTTTAACAGGCTTAGTGTCGACTTCAACGGCAATGGCATTGCGTGTTGTCAGCATTATTAAAAAGATAAAAAAGGTTTTAAAAATTCTACTCATCCAGAAGGCACCTTTACTCAATATCTGTGTTTATTTTATGCATCTAGATTAACGTATGTTAGCTGAATCAATCCTGAATATAGATCGTGTTTTTAGTTTGTTTGTGAGGGTTTTTAAGCAAAAAATTAAATGTGTGCTGAGGTTATGATTGTGATTGTGGATATGACTATTTTCATGACTAAAATGAGCAATATTGTGGCAAATAAAAAGGGCATCTAACGATGCCCTTCAAGTTACATTTTTATTGATTCACTAAAGAATCAAACAAAAGAGTGACTACCAGATTTTTACGCGTTTTTCAGGTGCGATGTACATTTTGTCACCCTCTTTAACGTCATAAGTGCTGTAAAACTCAGGCATGTTTGACAGTGCGCCTAATGCTCGGAAGTGGCCTGGTGAATGTGGATCAGTTGCTACGCGGTTACGCATTGCTTCTTCTTTCATTTTCACGCGCCAGATTTGAGTGAAGCCCATAAAGAAGCGTTCATCACCTGTTAAGCCATCAATGACCGGAGCTTCTTCACCGTTAAGTGACATTTTGTAAGCTTTATAAGCGATAGTCACACCTGATAAATCACCGATGTTTTCGCCTAGAGTCAGTTCACCATTGACGTTTAAGTCATCATATACCTGATAACCATCATACTGAGTAATCAGTGCATTACCTTTTTTGGTAAATGCTTTTAAATCAGCTTCAGTCCACCAGTCACGCATGTTACCTTCGCCATCAAACTTAGCACCTTGGTCATCAAAACCATGGCCCATTTCATGCCCAATAACTGCACCAATACCGCCGTAGTTTACCGCGTCGTCAGCAGCCATGTTGAAAAATGGTGGTTGCAAAATTGCTGCAGGGAACACGATTTCATTCATGGTTGGGTTGTAATAAGCATTAACTGTTTGTGGCGTCATGTGCCACTCACCTTTATCGATAGCACTACCTAACTTAGCAACATCTTTATTGTGGCTTTCAACGCTTGCACGTTGAGCATTGCCCACTAAATCATCACCTTTAATAGTTAGTTTGCTGTAATCTTTCCATTTATCAGGGTAACCGATTTTTGGATTGAACTTAGCTAATTTGTCTTTTGCTGCAACTTTAGTATCTGCACTCATCCAATCTAATGAATCAATACTGATACCGTATGCGCCACGTAGATTTTCAACTAAACCGCTCATGCGATCTTTTGCTGCCGAAGTGAAGTGACGTTTAACGTAAACTTTACCAACAACTTCACCGAGTGTGCCGCTGACAGTATTGACACCACGTTTCCAGCGAGGCTCTTGTTCTTCTTGGCCATTTAAGGTTTTAGAGAAAAAGGCAAAGTTTTCTAAATCAAGTTCTTCAGAAAGGTTACTTGCTGCACCGGTGAGCACTTGCCAAGTCATGTAGGCTTTCCAAGTATCTAAGTCATTTGCACCAATAACATCACTTAAGCCACTAACAAAGCTAGGTTGGTTAATGATGATATCTTGTTGGGCAGCAACACCTAAAGTAGCAAGGTACTGAGTCCAGTCGATGTTCGGTGCAAGTTCAGCTAAATCTTTTACCATAAACTTATTATAAGTTTTGGTGCTATCACGGGTTTCAACCACATCCCAATGCTTCTCTGCAATGGCTGTTTCAAGGGCTAAAATTGATTCAGCAGAGGCTTTTCCGTTTGGCAGACCCGCTAAGGTAAACATTTTCTCGATATGTTCAACGTAGGCTTTACGGATATTAACGAAGCGTTCGCCTTCGTTAAAGTAATAATCTTTTTCTGGCAGGCTTAAACCATATTGCCAAATGTGTGTGGCATAACGGGTAGAGTCTTTAGCATCAACATTGATGTAAAAAGCCAGTGGCGTGCCGTAACCATTTACTTGGCTTTGAGCAAAGTAATTAGTTAAATCAGCTTTTGAAGATAATGCTGCAATGTTGGCAAATTCACCTTGGATTGGCGTTACACCTAATTTATTGAGTGTTTCAACATCCATAAATGCACGATAAAGATCAGCAACTTTTTGCTCGTCAGTACCCGGTTTTAGGGTTGGCATTGCCGCCACTTCTTCGATAATCGCTTTTACATCATCACGGGCATTTTCACGTAAGTCATAAAATGCGCCAATATTAGTACGGTCGCCAGGAATGACCGCTGTCTTTAACCATGCGCCATTGACGTATTCGTAAAAATCATCTTGTGGGCGAACTGACTTATCAATGTTTTGAAAATCGATACCAGATGTGAGCGCAGTCTGAACTGCTGCAGCTGTGGCTGTTTTAGTGGTGTTTTGAACTTCATTACTGCAAGCACTAAGGCCGGCAATAAGAGAGGCACAAAGACCTCCAATAACGAACTTGTTCATGTTGTTTCCTTTGCATTGAATAGTTAAGCCCTTCACTGGGCTTTTTTATCGAGCTATTTATCGAGCTATTATTTTTCACTGCCTGAAGACAGATTTTTATGTGATAAACATGTTAAGTCTTAAAGGGGGCGGTTAACAAGAGCTACAGTGCGGCTTTTAGTGATAAATATGACAAATATTGACGGTGTTATGTAACTAAAAATTACCAAGTTGTTTCAACATTGATTTATCGATTTCTATTTCAATGTCAAACGCTCATAATAGCGACCAATTCGTTTTTCATTTTGGTTTTATATATGCGTTTAGACAAATTTATCTGCGAGAGTACTGAGCTGACTCGTTCATTGGCAAAAAGAGTGATTAAGTCAGGTAAATTGACTTGTAATGGTGACGTCGTTAAAGACGCAAGCTATAAAGTGCAAGACGATACCGTCGTCTGTATTGATGGCAGCCAAATCAAGATCGTTGGCGATCGCTATATCATGATGCACAAACCCGTTGATACTATTTGCTCAACTATCGATGAAGAATATCAGTCGGTATTAGAATTAATGGACATTGAAAAAGTAGATACCTTGCACATTGCTGGGCGCCTAGATGTTGACACAACAGGACTCGTGCTGATTACCAGCGATGGTCAATGGTCTCATCGAGTGACTTCGCCTAAGAAAGATTGCGGTAAGCGTTACTTAGTTGAGTTAGCTGCATCACTTGACCCATCTCTTGTAGCAACCTTTGCCGAAGGGATTCAATTAAAAAGTGAAGATGGCTTAACTAAGCCTGCATTGTTAGAAATCATTGATGAAAACCATGCTCGACTGACAATCAGTGAAGGCAAATATCATCAAGTGAAGCGCATGTTTGCTGCTGTGGGTAACCGCGTAGTGAACTTACATCGTGAGGCCGTCGGTGAAATTGAACTTGATGCTGATTTAGAAGAAGGTGAATGGCGTTTCTTAACTGCTGAAGAAGTGGCTACTATCTAGTTTTTAAAGCTTCATTTTAGTGAACTTTCTTTTTAGAAGCGTTCAAATTTAAGCAGCCATCAGGCTGCTTTTTTATAACTGCTTTTTGTGCCTGATTGAGTGGTGCGTTTATTCAGGCACCTAATTTAAGTCCAAAAAAAGAGCCTTCTTTGCAGAAGGCTCGAACACTAGTTTTGGAACGCGATATTAGTGTAGTTTACGACGACGATTAGCGCCTAATGCTCCTAGTAATATCAGACTTAAGATCCCCATGCTACCACCAGAACTTTCTTTCTTTGGTGGTTCAACAACTGGCGGCGCTAAAGGTTCTTCACCATCAGAGCTAACCGTTAGCATGAAGCTACTGCTCGCTTGGTCTGACGGGTAGGCCATGTCATGAACAGTTACTGTAACTTCTGTGGTACCGTGCCAATCAGCATCTGGTGTAATTGAGAATGATTCGCCAGTAACTTCAGCGGTAATATTCTCACCTGACACCATCATGCCATTTGCAGTCCCTTTAACTTCGTTATACATCACAGTTAAGCCTTCAGCAGTGGTGTTTTCTTTCAAGTGTTTCTCTATTGAGCAATTATAATAGGTGGCAGTCCAGTACACTGCACGATTTTTAATAACAATTTGACTGTCAATGAACTCCATTGGGTTAAAAAGGGCCTTCGTTGAAGAAGGCCCATGAATTAGCTACAAACTATTTAGTGGTGCTTGTTACGACGATGACCTACACCAAACGCGCTGAGTAACAGTAAGCTTAGTATTCCTGTACTACCGCCACTGTCACTCTCGGTTTTTGGCGGCTCAACATTGTTTGCCTTAATCTGTAATGTGAACGAGTCAGTTGACACAGCAAGTCCGTCGGAAATTGACAGCGCAATAACGAGTTGTGAATCAGCCGCTGATGCGGGAGGTGTTCCTTCGAACATTAATGATTCACTGTTGAAGCTGAGCCATGCAGGTAACCCAGACACAGTCACCGTAAGGGCATCACTTTCGTTATCAACCACAACCATCGTGCTTTGGTACAGTGAATCAACCTTAGCTGTGCTGCTAGGGAAGTCGCTGATATACGGTGCGGTGTTATTGCCAAAGATACCCGCAGTGAAACTGACTTGACCATTAACAAGACCATCACGATCGTTGACGCCACCATCGGTAACCGTTAACAGGACACAATTTGCATCTTGCACTAGGTCTGCTTGGTATTGTGAATCCTGTAGCGAATTACAATTAGCCGTAGTCGAAGACATCATTAAATCAGTGTCTGTTTGGACAAATTCAGCCCAATAATTATCATTATTCAAGAGGTGCAGTGCAGCATCTCGCTCAATCGGTAATTGCAGCGGTACGACAATTTTAGCGACTGAAATGTCCAACGCAGCTTGGTTTATCTGAATATCAACCACGTTGCCATAAGGATGCCATTCGCCATTATCAATCATTAAATGCTCATTGATAATAGATGCTGGCACACTCGCCTGTTGTGCTTCAAGGCTATAATTACCTAGCATCAATATGGCACCATCATGGGTTGCAATATAGCCGTTATTCGCCATGGCAGAACCGACCGGTATGATGTTGGTGATAGCGTTTGCATCTAGGTAGTCAACAATGCCATCACGATCAGTATCGCTAATGCCTTCAATGCTATCCATCACTCCGTCATTATCACTGTCAGTATTTGCATCTAATACCGGCGTCGTGGCTTTAAAAAAGAACGACCAAGGTAAAGAAGCGATTAAACTTCCATCATAGCTATCTGTGATGTTGAATAGCATTTGATGCATGCCTGCATCGATACTGGCAGGATCGATGACTAATTGATTCGAATCGTTAATGTTAGCAACAACCGTATCGCTCTGTGTTTCTATCAAATAACGTTCAAGATCAATATTATTAAATAGCAGCACAATAGGATCATTTTGCTGATAGGCAAATCTTGATACTTGATTACCTTGCTGTAATTGAATGGCAGGGTTTAACTGGTCTGATGCATCAATTAATTTAATTACTGCTAGGTTGTTTGTGGGATCAATTTCGGCATTCTCTGGGTTTTGCAGAGAAGCTTCAATGTTGTCACTCGTTTCTACTTCCTCATCAATATGCGCGCGTCCAATTACGATCTGTTTTAACGTATCCTCATCAAATCTAATTCGACGGGTGGTTAAATCATGGTCGTTCATATCAGAGCTGCCTTCAATAACCAAGTCAACAATGACAGGCCAATATGGTGCGTTGCCATTTAAATCAATGTCGATCTGAATCGGATCACCTTCTGCCACCATAGTCGGTGCGTGAATCGATATCATTGGGATCACATTGACAGTTTGATCTTTAGTGGACACATTGCCACTTAAATCAATCGCGGTCCAAGTGACAATACTTTGCCCTATCGGAAAAGGGTTTTCCATTGATGCGGTTGGAATAATGACACCATCTTTACCATCATAAACCCAAATGTTACCTAGATTGACCTCAGTAAACTCACCCGTTGAAACGACTTCAATAATCTCTTCTAAGGTGATCATTGGGCCAATGTCATCTTTAGTTGGGTCAAGGCCTGCTAGGATTTCATCCCGGTTATTCATACCGTCGTTGTCAAAATCTTCTAACGCATCGCTTGGATCGAATGGATCAAATCCCCAAAAAATTTCTTGCTCATTAGTGATCCCATCGCCATCAATGTCAGGATCACTGTTATCGCCAATACCGTCATTATCAGTATCGTGCCACTCGTTGGGATCGAGTGGGAATGCATCATCTTCATCCGCAACACCGTCATTGTCATCATCGGGATCGGCATTATTACCAATACCATCACCATCGGTATCTCGTTGTTCGTTAGGATCTAATGGGAATGCATCTTTAACGTCGACGACACCGTCACCGTCATTGTCTTTATCGATGTTATTACCGATCCCATCATTATCGGTATCTTGCCATTCTGTCGGGTTTAACGGTAATGCATCGTCTGTATCGTTCACACCATCATTGTCATCATCGAGATCTTTATTGTTACCAATACCATCAGCATCGGTATCTAACCATTCAGTGGGGTCGGTTGGAAATGCATCACTATTATCGCCAGTTCCATCACCATCAGTATCTGTGGTTTCTAAATGGTTATATGGGAAAGCATCAAGTGAATTTATAACACCGTCACCGTCAATATCTTCATCGGCTGCATTCGGTATGCCATCATTATCGGCGTCACGCCTGTTACCAACATTGCTGCCTAAATTAAAATCTGCAGTATTGAGGATAATTTCATTGCCTAACGCATTGTATGCTCGCAGTTTTAGTTGGGCGATATGCTGACCTTCGATTAAGGGCAATGGCACCATTAAGTCAGTGGCATCCTTCCCAGTAGAAAGAGAGGTAAATTCATTATTATCAATACTGATTGATAGGTCATACCAAACAAGTTCTGTACCTTCACCACCATTGAGAGATAACTGAAGCTGCGCACGGCTCTGGCTGACCTCTTGCTCTAGTCTCTCCCCATTTTTAATCAAAAATGTTTCAATATTGGGCGCGGCACCGGTATCACCAAACAGGTATGATAATTCAAGCTGGTTAATCGCATTTGCATTGATAGGCATGCTGTAATGAATACTTTTTGCATCACAACGGTTGCTAAAGTTAAATAGCGTGACCATATTCTCGGTGCTATGTACGGATTCATTACCACAGCGTAAATCAGCACTGATTCTATCCTCCAAGGTATGGCCTGAGTACAAACTATCTTTAAGGATGATTAATTCTTCACCATCAGTTGACGTTAATGTAAATCGACCTTCATCATTTAAACTTGCATGGGGTGTCCACTGAACAGAGTCTCTAGAAAATATTAGGGTTTCGTTGTCATCTCTTTGTTGAGTGAGGCGGTATAAGGGCGTGTCATTAACCCGGTCTTGATATAATTTAATGTCATTATCAACATTCACTTCAATCCAAGGTGTAGTGACCAACTTGGTATGTTGAAATGCCCAAGAATCAAAGTTATGACCAATATCGAATTTTAGCAGTGAAGGGTTTTGACTTACTCCTGTCGTCATCCAATACGTGTTTATCTGTGTATCTTTCTCGTTGTTGTAAGTAAAGAAAGTGGGGTTAAGTTGATCTGAACTTAATGTGTCATCACCATAACTTTTACCTCCCATATGGAGTGCTAGCTGGACTGATCTATCCTGATAATCCTGGTCGATATTCAGTGGTAAAAACTGCATATTGTTTTGATCAAGCACAATATGTTGATCTTGAGTAAAGTCAGTAAATGAATGATTCAATGCGTAAACGGAAAAACCATTATTGATATCGTTAGCGGTGACTAACCCTTCAAAAGAGACGTTGTCACCGGACTCAATCCCTACGATGGTATAAGTTTCTAAATCAAACAGTTCCTTTGCTTCTGTCAGGTAACGTACCTTGCCAGATTTGCCATCTAGTATGCTAAATCGTTCCGCTCGTAACATATACGAGCCAGCTTGTAGTTCGGTACCGTCTTTTTCGAAAATATTAGAAAAAGAAAATTTCCAACCTTTTTTATTAACAATATCAAGTGTAGTTTGCTTCGATAACTCGACATTTTTAAAAATAGTAATGAGATTACCATCATCTTGATCGTAATTTTTTACCACTACATCATAGGTGTCTTTAGGGGCCTTAAAGCGGACAGTGTTATCTACAGTACCAAAAGAAGATTTTGAAAAGTCAAACACGATCCCAGTTTCTTGGGACGTCATTTGTACATTAAAAGCTGTAAAGTCTTCTGACCAAAAAGCTATCGTGGTTTGATTGTCGATATAGATATTAATTTTGTAGCTTTGGTCGTCGACAATCAATTCTGCCTTGGCGACAAATTGGGAGATATTGCTACCAAGGGTTTTTAGTAAACTGGTGTCGACTTCTGCGGTGATCGTTAATTCACTATTTCCGTCAGCGGCAAGTACGCCCTTAGCCGGAGTAGTGAGTGTGACGCCTTCAGGGACTGATAAGACATTGAAGGAATAATTTTGCTCTGCTTGAGAAATATTTTGAATATTGATCGATGAGGTTTTTTGCCAAATTTTAGTCTCTTCTTCGCTGTTAAAATAAATCGATGTATCAGAAAGCTTAATATTTGGTGCTGCTAAATGGGTTAAGGAAAGTCGACCTGCTCCTTGATTATAATTTGGTTCGCCAATATCAATCGCTTTTGCCATTAATAACGCTTTAATTTCAAGCGGGGTTGCATCCGGCATTTTCTGTTTCAATAATGCTGCTGCACCAGCAACATGGGGGGAGGCCATGGATGTACCGCTTAAGTGTTTATAATCATCTTTATAGGTAGAATATATGTCACTGCCAGGCGCTAAAATATCGGGCTTATTGATGAAGCCTGTTTTTAATGGTCCACGAGAACTAAAATAGGACAGGTTATCATTTTTGTCTGTAGAGCCTACGGTGATGGCATGCTCGGCAATGCCTGGAGACCCTACAGTGTAATTCGCTTCACCATCATTTCCCGCCGCGACAACGGCGATGACACCTGCCAAAACTGCATTGTTGACCGCATCTGCCATTGGATTTTCATCACCAACAGGACCGCCTAAACTGAGATTGATAACATCTAATTTGTCATCGGTTGTCACGTCACCATCAGGATTTAGTGCCCATTCGATACCGGCAATAATACTTTCAAAACTGCCACTGCCATTATCTGACAGCACCTTAATCGCGTATAGGTCAGCATCGGGTGCGACACCTTTAATGTTACCGTTCCCTGCGATGATACCGGCAACATGGGTTCCATGACCGTTGCCGTCGAGCACACTGTCAATATCAGAGGTGGTATTAATGCCCGCTTTAACTTTACAGAATTCACCTATACAGCCACCTAGATCTGGGTGGAGATAGTTAATCCCAGTATCTATTACACCGACTCTGATACCTTTGCCTGTCACTTTTATGCCATTGGTATCAAGCGTATCCCACAAATTAGCGGCATCAATTAGCGGCACAGTGTCGTCTAGTAATGTGTGCACAGTGCCATTTAATGAGACCGACTTTACATTTGGCAGTTTAAGTAACTGTTCACGATACTGGAACTTAGTGGTCAAACTGATTGCGTTAAGCGCATGTGAGAACTGACTGCGAACAGTGATAGGGATTTGCTTGGTTTTTAGTGATTGAATTGCGTTAACTTGTTGCGAATTTATCTGGTTGAGCTGTTGTATTGATGATATCTGGTAAGCATGCATTCCCACTCTTTGGGGCATCATTCTACTTAGTGGTTTTTCATTAAATTGGACAATAAAGGTAACATCATCATTGTCTGAATATTGACTGGGAGCGACAGTAGTTGGATTGGGGATATGCTTAATTTGATTTGTTTCAGTTGCCATCATGGGTTGTGAAATCAAACCCGTTAGCACTGCAATGCCGATAAAGGGGTACTTCATAACAGTATCCTTAATTTTAGTTATTTTTTATTAGGATATAGAGAGTCAGGGAAAGCTTAATGTTGAATACGATTAACTGAGACATAGTGATGTAATGGAGAAAAGTAGGCCCGAAGGCCTACTTAAATTTCATTAACACTTAATCATCAAGATTAGTGTTGCTTGCGACGACGTCCAGCAAGTAGACCCATTAAGCCTATTGCTAAGAAACCTAAGCTACCACCTGAATCATTTGAATCATCTTCAACTTCTTCATCTGGTATCACAGGTGTTGGTGGAGTCGGTTCAACACCATCAGAAGTCACCGTCAACATAAAGCTGCTTGATACCATATCGTTGCTATTCTCAGCATCGCTTACGGTAACAGTAACCATAGTACTGCCATGCCAATCGCTATCAGGCATGATGTCGACCATTGAACCAGAAGTGTGACTGCTTACCATTGCAGTGATGTTGTCACCACTCACACTAATGACTTTTTCAGTACTAGTGGTCGTGCTATAGACAACAGCTAGGTCAGATAGCTTGGTATTTTCTTCGATTGTTACATCGTTGTATTGACCAAGTTTAATGTTGCCATTAACCATTACACTGTGGGTGATAGCGTTAGTTGAAGCATTGTCATAATCACTGCTGATAACGACATCCATATTGCTTCCGGCTGCGTTGTTATTAACAACAGCACTGAACTTAACTTTAACCGCTGATTGCTCAGGTCCTTGGTAGTTACCACACACCATTGATAATTCAGATACTTTATCAAGTACGTTATCAAAGGCAAATGTGTCAGCTAACCAACCTTCGTTTGGTGCCCAAGGGTTACGGAAACCATGGTAACCACGGGTACCGATAGCACCTTTGCTGTTCAATGACTCATCTAGTTGCTTATAGGCAAAGATGATCTCATTCTTACCAGGGTCAAAGTCAGGTTCAACGGCATAGATGGCTTGGAAAGTATAGCTACCACTCACACCCGTCCACCAATCATTGACTTCCATACCACTCCACTGGAACAGTAGTTCTTTATCTGTTCTAGCGACATAAACACCGCTAAACGCACCTGTCAGCATGTTAAAGCCTGGAGTGATACGACCATCGCCATGCCAAAGTGGCGCGACCATAGTATCTGGGAAGCCTAAGTTCTCCATTGGGGCGTGTCCCCAGTTTTGGTAAGGCATTTGATCGAACGCTATGTAACCAGCAGGGCTGATCTGCATTAGACCATCCCAATCTTTACCATAGTGATTGATCTTGTCAAAACCAAGTTGCCAGATATTGACCTTTAATGAGTCCCAAGCACCACCTTCAATCGCTGTTGGGAACATGATTTGTCCCAAGTCCATGAAGTTGTCGACGAAATCTGTATCTTCATAAGGTTGGCGACATAATGGATCAGTCTCATTGGTTGTCCACACATATGCACGTGGTGTATAAGCTGATGTTGGTTGAACACCTTCGATAGTTAAGTTGTTACCATCAATGGTTGCCATATCTGCATAGATGCTTTCAATTTCAACACTGCCTTTCACCAATGTAAGCCCTTCAGGTAACATTGCTTTGAGGCTAAAGTTGCGATCAGCTTCCATCATGTTTGGCGCAGCTTCCATGTAGAAGTCGATGATATCGCCTTCTTTAGCTGTATCTTGACTGGCTTCAAGAATCAAATCTGATCCTTTAGTTTCAAGACGAAGTCCCATCATGCCAATGTCAGTTTCGTTGGCATCATTACGACCCATTTCAACCGCGGCATAATACACATCACCTTCTTCAGCTGTAGGGATGTCCCAAGCTAAGTTCAGGCGGTATGGATCTGCACCATTAGCTTCACCAACGATTTCAGCAGTTAACTCACCACTCATTTCATTTGGGATAATCGCTAACGAGCTCGTGATACCAAGTGGCGCATCTTTGCCCGCAGGGTAGTTAGGGTCAAATAGAGTGTAGTTACCGACTAGTGCCCAGTACTCACCTGGTGTTGGATTCTCTACTGAACAGAAGTCACGAGCATAGCTGAATGAGAAACAGATTGTTTCGTCAAACCATTGTACTCGGCCATCACCGTTCGCATCGAAACCAATATCAATCGCAGTATCGTGCGCTGTTGTGTTGCCTTCGATATTAACCACTTCGAATACAAAACGTTTAGTCCCTTCTGGGATAGTGAAGTTAACTTGCTCAATACCTGGGTCATTTTCAATCCCTTCAGGTGTTCCTACACCTAACGAATATGGCACTAAGCTATGGAACTGTTGCTGACCTTTCACTAATCCACTGACCTTGACTGAACCAGCTTGTTTAGTGACCATTTCAGGGGTCATCACAACATTTTTAGTGCGGTGCATATCTATGGAAAGGTCATTCGGTAAGCCATCGCCATTAAAACCAATACGCATTGGCAATGTTTGTACTGGCTTCATCGTATCTTGTGGGCTAATAGTGACATGACCCTCAAATTCGACATCTTCAATTCCACCGTAAACGTTTCCAATATCTGATGCGCTGGCAGTGAATAGTACCGTTTGAACTTGGCCTTTTTGTAAGGTGAAGCTAGATGGATTGGCTGCAAGTGTTAAAAGAGGCAGACCTTCAACAACATGCTCTTCCATCTCAACATTCCATGTACCATTTTCAGTGGCGCGGAATGTTCTTACAAAGCTACAATTAAACTCGCATTCGGTGCCAAATAAGTACGGGGTATTAAGTGATGATACATCACCACCATTGTTTGGGTTCGCCGCGCGGTAGTTGTCAGCAGTTTCGTCCATGATTAGCGTGGCCATTGAGGCCGCTTTCACATTAACGATACCACTACCAAAATCATTAAAACCTGCGGCAACCATATCACCCCATTGGCCAGTGATTGTGCCGGTGTTATTTGCTGTCATCATTAACGCAGATTCGATTTCAGCAGGAGTCCACTCAGGGTTAAGTTGCTTTAACAATGCCATTGAACCTGCAACATGAGGTCCTGCCATTGAAGTGCCTGACATCATGGTGTAGTCAGAAGTAAACGGTGAAGTGGTAAAAGGTTGCTCATCGGCGAAGGCTGCATAGATATCAACACCCGGAGCACCAATTTTGGGCGCCATTGAATCAGGTGTTGTTATGCTAGGACCACGTGATGAAAAGTCTGCGACAAAATCGCCTTCACCCATAGCTGTGCTAATACTTGAAGCATTGATGCTCGCCATATGATCGCTGCCTGTCGCCAACCAGCTGGTTAATTGCTGACCAGGCCAGCTTGCGATAAGCATTCCAGGAATCGCATATGGATCATTGGGTTCAGAATAACCATATGGAGCATCTTGGGTGTAATCGGCATTGTATAAAACAAATGCACCCGCACCACCGGCTTGTACGTTAATTGCTTTTTCTAAACGGGCAATGTCACCACGCTTACAAACTACAATTTGGTCAGATGTAAATGTGCCAATCTCAAAAGGTGTATTACAGCTTTCATCGCCATAGGCTGAGGCGAGTACGATATTACCAGTAAAGGCTTCAGTATAACCGGCACCGATAAGATCACTTGGTGGTGAAGTGTCACCGCCAGATAAGCTTTCTAAACGTTTTTCTGAGAACTCAATAGTACGACCATGTGTAGTTGCAGCGACACTGGTTATCCAAGGTGCTACGTGGTCGATATAGCTATAGCCTGAGTTACCCGCTGATGCAGCAACGACGATACCGGCTTCACGTGCAGAAAGGAATGCCATTTCTAATGCGCTTTCCCATGGGTTACTTTCGCCGCCACCAATAGAGAAGTTAATGACATCTACTTGGTCTACGATTGCATCTTCAACTGCACTGACTAAGGCTTCACCTGGGCAACCTGTATATTGGTCGCTCGGTTGCCACTCATCACCAAATGAGCCATCACCTGGATAACAAACTTGATAGGCAATAATGTTTGCACGCGGTGCAACACCAGACATGTGTGGGAAAGTTAGCTCAGTGTCAAATCCGTCATTCATTTCACCGAACTGGTTAAACTGATATGGGACATCAAACAGTTCATTACCAGCAACAGTTGATGCTGTGTGTGAACCATGCCCTTGATAATCTTCGCCATTTTCAGGACGTTTAGGGTCTACTTTAGCCCCATACCAATCGCCTTGAAAAACAGGATCAGAATAAGAATCTGTGATCACAGGGTAAGAGCGAACGCCGATGAGCTTATCGTTACACATGCTAACGAATTCTTCTTTTTCACAATCGCCGTAGAATTGACCTCGAGGATTGTTATGCGCATAACCGTCACCAGCTACTGCTGCAAAAGAAGGGTGATCAGAGTTAATACCAGTATCTAAAATACCAACGACAATGCCTTCACCTTTATTGGCGATAGATTGTGTATTGGGGACCCAAATTTCATCAGCTTTAATATGCTTTGGGCCAACATCAGTATTCAATTTGTAATTGATTGAACGTTGAATATTTTTGATACCCGCCAATTGTGATACCCGAGAAGCTTGTTCTTGGGACATCTTCATGGTTGCACCGTTAAGGGCAAACTTAAATGTGCGGTTCACTTTTACGTCACCGCCTACAATGGCACTAACGTGTGAAATTTGTTGGGCTTGTTGCTGTTCTAGATAATTAACATAGCTTTTAACTTCATGACTATTAACATCAATTTTGTATGAATGGTTTGTAGCTAGGCTTGAAGGTACTTTTGATAGACTACGAATATTTGTCGCTGCTAAACCAGAGATATTACCATTGTATGTCGCCACTGAATTATCGTTGAATTCGATAATATAGGTATGCACACCACTTATATCCGCTTCCCATTTAAATGGAACTTTCTTTGCGGCGGCTCTGTGAGTGTTGGCTTGGCTTGCTGTTGCAGGTTTAGTTTGACCGGGATTAAATCGATCCGCTCTGACTTTACTTGCTTCACTATCGGCAATCATTTGTGGGGTGATGATGATTTCTTTAATGAAATCTGGCTTTTCCAGTGGTGGGGAGCTCATTGCATTATTTGCAACCCCAGCACCTGCACCAGCGGCATAAATAGCCGCAATGGTCATCATGCTAATTTTTTTAAGTTTCATAGTAAACCTTCCGTTTAATTATTATTAGAACAGGTCTAGCGCAATCCTGTTGAAGGCATTGTTGACTTGATGGACTGTAACCTTCCAATAACTTTGAGCTATGGCTATATGCGCTGCAGGCATTTTAAGGGCTAGAAATTCTTGCTGTTAAATTATTAAACTTGATAGTGTTTGTACTACTTTATATATATAAATTAGTGTATTAGTTTTTTTTTAGGAGGGAGGGTACCGAATGTTAATGCTGGGTTATCAATGTTGCTACCTGGTTATTAGTGTTCTTTATGATACAAAGCGACACACAATACTCACACTGAAAGCATTGATTACTTTCTTACATTTGTTAAGGTCGTTTTATATTAGAAACCATTAATTATAATTTTTTTTTGAGTTTTTTTGAGGTCTTAATCTGTAAAGGAACGAGTAATGGAGCTAAGGCAAATTAAGCATTTTGTGTTACTTGCAGAAGTTAAACATTTTAATAAAGCGGCCAATATTCTTAATATAACTCAACCATCTTTATCGAAAAGTATCCAACGGTTGGAGTCTCTCATCGGCGGGAAATTACTAAATCGTAATGCGAAGTCAGTAACTGTGACGGCTTTAGGTTTGGTAATGCTAAAGCATGGACAAAAAATCTTAAGGGAATTTGAAAGGCTTGAGCAAGAAGTGACTCAGTTTCATGGTTTTGATGATAGAGATTTAAAGATTGGAGCGAGCCCTATACCCTCAAACAGTTTAGTTGGACCGATTGTTGGGCAATTTTTACGTGATTTTCCTGACATGAGCATAGAGCTGAAAGTGGCTGGGTGGGATGTACTATATCAGCAGCTTACTTTTGGTGAAATTGATTTTTTTGTGGCAGAAACTAAGGCGACAGAGCTTGAGAGTAATAACTTAATTACCATGACGGAGTTACCGCCTTTTAAAGTCATCTTTTGTTGTCGTCCAGATCATCCATTAACTGAATTATCGCGATTATATATACCTTCATTTAGGGATTATCCGTTAGCCATCCCTCGACATTTGCCTGATTCAATTGCAACGGGGTTTGAAGATTTGTTCGAAGTTCAACGCAGTGACTTTTCTGGTTTGGTACGTTTTGAACAATTTCATCCGATCAATGAATCAATTATAAGCGGTGATTTGATTGCATTAACACCAGAAATTGCGGTCAGAAATCAAATTGAAAAAGGCGAGATGGTGGAACTAGTGCCTTATATTATGCCATCTATTTATGCCAGTTTTAGTGTGGTGTCACTTAAAGAAAAATCACAAACGCCAGCAGCAAAAGCCTTTATTGAATTTTTGATAACTCGGGCAACAGCTGTCAAATTATCCTTAGCAGAAGAAAAACAAACAGCTTAGTGAATCAAGTGGGTGGGTGAATTAAAAAAGGCCTTCAAATGAAGACCTTTTTAGGGAGATATTTAGCGAGAGTAATGACTCGCTAAATTTTTGTCGATGTTATTATCAGTTAGTGATTTTTACGTCGACGTCCTGCTCCAATAAAACCTAACGCTAACAGACCGAGTAAACCTAAGCTACCACCTGAATCAGATTTAGGTGCTTCTGGCTCGATAGGGTTTTCTGCTGGTGGCGGTGTTGGTTCAACACCATCAGAGTTTACCGTCAACATAAAGCGGGTACTCGCTTGATCTGACGGGTAAGCCATATCATGCACGGTCACCGTGACTTCAGTCATGCCATGCCAATCAGCGTCAGGCGTAATTGCAAAGGTGTCACCAGTAACGACACCAGTCACATTGTCGCCGCTTATCATCATACCGTTTTGAGTGCCTTTAATGTCATTGTACATGACACTTAAACCTTCAAGGGTGGTATTTTCTTCCATGCTCATATCGGACATAGATGAAATAGTGATATTACTTTGGGTGGCAATATTGTGAGAGATTGTCACCATTTCTGAATCAGCATATTGCGACTCAACAGTCACTAAGTTATCTGCACCAATGGCATTTGCTGATACACGCGCTGAAAATGACAACGTCATTGCTGTTTGCTCTGGACCGCGATAATCGGCACAAATTACCATGCCTTCAGATACTTTCTCATCAACATTGTTAAAGGCAAAGCCATCATTAAACCAACCGCCAGCGGGGCCAAATGTTGCTCGCTCTCCCCAATATCCATGTAGGCCTACTGACCCAAAGTGACCATTGCTCGACTGTAATGTTTTATAAGCAAATATCATTTCAGGGGTGTTTTCATCAAAGCTAATATCCGTTGAAATAACTGTTTGTATATTAAACTTCGCATCCGGGTCTGGATTTGAGTTACCAACGAAGAAGCTTGCAAATTCTTCACCACCGTCCCACTGCACAATATAATGATCATCTGTCACAATGGCGTAAACCACGTTTTTGAAGCGGAAGGTATCCCAGTCAATACTGCCTTGTGGCATTTGGACATCACCACGCCAAAGCGGGGCTATTACCGTATCAGGGAAACCTTGAAAGTCATCATTAAACTCAGTATGAGCATCCCAGAAAATAGGTAATTGGTCTAGTTGAACAAAACCAAATGGTGAGATCCCAAGAGTGTTTTGCGCGAAGACTTCAGGGTTACCATAAAGTGGAATATGCGGCAGGCCATTTTCAGCCATAGGGATATAGAGGACGTCTTTAGCTTTACCTGATATTTGTAAATCTTGATAACCGTGAGACGGTAAATCAAAAAAGGTTTCATCGTCGCCATAGGGGACTTTACAAGTCGCGTCATCGAGGTTTGTGCTATAAACATAATGACGTTTCATATCAACAGATGAAGCTTGGGCTGCACTAATATTGATGCTATTTCCTTCAACAACCATTCCATCAACATAATTACCGATGCCGCCAACCACAATTGAATCTTCAATTAACTGAAGATCTTTTGCTATGGTCGTATTGACTGTAAATTCACGTTCCCCACCTAAAAGGTTAGGTGCAAGTTCCACTGTGAAGTCAATAATATCGCCTTCTTTACCAGCCATTTGTGATGCTTCAATGGTAGTATCAGCACCAAAGTGCTGTAATTTTACAGCGAAGTCGCCTAAATTACCCGTGTTGTAATCATCACTGCTTAAGCCAACGACACCGTAATAGGTATCACCTTCCTCTGCGTCAGCTAAATCATAATTTAGTGTTAACTGGTAGGGTGTTAGGCCATCAGTAGAAGAGGGGCCTTCAACGGTTAAGTTACCGCTGTCTTCACTACCAATAATAGCTAGGCTAACAATAAATTCATCAGCCAGATCCTTTGGGTCTTCATAATCCCATTTCCAGTTAGCAGCAATGGCCCAGTAACGCCCAGGTGCTGGATCGTTAATAGCACAAAAATCACCATTATCAGTGGATGACATACAGATAGCTTCATCTGTCCACTGAATATCTTCATCCTGGTTAATATCCATGCCTAGATCGATTGAAGTATAAGCAAGCTTAGGCGCTGACAGTACTTCCCAAACGAGGCGTTTAGTCCCTTCAGGTACATCAAAGAAGGTCACTTTAGCACCAGCAGCTTCGATTTCTTCTACTGTTAGCCCTGTGGAATAGTTACGACCCTCTAGGGCTGCAGAATTCATCAAATATTCAAAACGTTCACCTTTGCTTAAACCATATACCGTGGTATTTAGAGACTGTATCTCGGCGGTTTCCAACATAGGAGTTAACGTATGACCTTTCTCTCTGTGGATGATGCCTGTTACTTCAGTTGGCAAATTATCACCACTATAACGTATGCTCACTGGCATATGTTGAGTCGGTGTATTGCTGTCTTCAGGGGTCATAACCACATTGCCCAACAGCTGAATAATTGAGGAGTCCACGCCAATAGCTTCAATTTGAAGTACTTTAGCTGTTAACTGTATCGCTTGAGACTCGCCAGCCTTTAAGGTGAAGGTTTGCGGCGAAATTTCAAGTTCGAGCATTGGCGCGCCTTCCATCGTGTCTGGCGTTGCCGTTACTGTATAGGTACCATCTTTTGTTGCCGTGACTACTCGCATCATACTGCAAGTACCAGCACAGGTTTCTTGATAGAAATATGGCAGGTTTAGTGTATGAATGTTGCCGCCATTGTTTGGGTTGGCTGCGCGGTAATTATCTGCTGTTTCGTCAAATAATAATCCGGCATTGTTAGCGCGTGATACATTTATCACACCACTGCCCGCATCGCTAAACCCTGCTGGAACAGGATCTAAAGGATAACCGTCATTTGAGCGGGTAACCCCTGTTAGTGAGGCTGTTGTCATCAACGCTGATTGAATCTGTGCCGGTGTCCACTCTGGATGGGCTTGGGTTAATAGTGCCATCGCGCCAGCGACATGAGGGGCAGCCATTGAGGTACCGCTAATGGCGGCATAATCAGCTGGCATTCCTTGCATACTAAACGGCATTTCATCTGCATAGGCTGCATAGATATCAACACCAGGCGCCGCAAGGCTTGGTGTCATAACATCTGGCACTGTTAGGTTAGGACCACGAGATGAAAAATCTGCAATATAATCTGGTGTGGCTTCTTTAGTGATAACGTCAGATGCGGTAATAGTTAAGCTATGGTTTGAACCCGTTTCAAGCCACTGTTGTAGTCCAAAATAATTATTTTGGTAAGAACCTGCATAGCTATCATAATCGATATTAATTCCTGGAATTGAATAGGGGTCATTATGAATGGGATCAGAAAAGCCTGAATTCCATAAGATAAATCCACCAGCGCCACCGGCTTCTACGTTAGTTGCTTTGGTTACACGGGCTATGTCACCACGCTTACAAACAACAATAGGAGCAGTGTCATAAGCTACGCCCTCTGGATCCACAGTAAAGAAGTCTGCAGGAAAGGCTTCATTACACATTTCATACTCAGTGCCATAAGCGCTCGCTGCGACAACTGGCCCTGTGTATTCTGTGGTAATACCTGCACCTATGATATCTTCAAGTGGCTGGTCACCACCTGTAGCGGCTGTTAGCATTTTTCCATCAACTGCGATTTCGCGTGTGTGGGTCGATGCTGCAACTGAGGTCACCCAAGGAGATAAATGATCGATTGCGCCACGGGCCTGAGCTGAATTGGTTGGGTCATAGGCATTACCTGCAGATGCTGATACTGAAATACCTGCTTCTCGAGCAGCAAGAAAGCCTAGCTCCATAGGATCATCCCAAGGGAATGCGCCAAAGGTCATGCCAATAGAGTAGTTGATCACATCTACGCCATCAGCAATAGCATCTTCAATACCTGAAAGTAGTGCAGCGCCTGGACAACCACCATAGGTGTCACCAAAGCTACCATCACCAGGGAAACAGACTTGGTACATGATGATGTTAGCGCGTGGTGCTACACCTGAAACTTTGTCAAATTTAAGCCCTGTAGGGACACCATCACCAAGCTCGCCTGGTAAAGGGACGACATAGTCAACGTCAAACAGCTCATTACCCGCTGACGTCGATGCTGTGTGGGAGCCGTGGCCGTTATAGTCTTCACCATTTTGCGGACGTTTAGGATCTATAATGCCCCATGGGTTTGCATCTGGTTGAAATGCCGGGTCGGTGTAACTGTCGGTGATACTTTCGTAAGAGCGCACCCCAATCAGTTTGTCGTTACACATACTCGCGAATTCGGTCTTTTCACAATCTCCTAGATAGTTTTCATAACGAGCTGGCATTTGATGGGTGTAACCATCGCCCGCAACGGCAGCAAAAGAGGGGTGGTCAGAATTGATACCAGTATCAAGTACACCGACAACAATCCCTTCACCTTTATACTTATCGTCAGCAGCTGAACCACTCCAAAGGCCATCTGAGCCAATATGCTTAGGGCCTGTATCCGTATGAAGTTGATAGATTTGTTCCGCAGTAACATTACGTATACCTGGCAATGCTGCAACGGTTGCCGCTTGCTCTTGGGTCATACGTAACGCCATGCCGTTAAAGGCCAAGGTATAGCGCTTTTTAACATCAAGATTTCCACCTACAGTGGCCGAAATTTGCGATAGCATTTGATCTTGTTTCGTTGATAAATACTGGCTGTAACGCTTTACTGCACTACTTTGCATATCCAACTTATTATGGTTTCTCGCATTGAGCATCGCAGGTACAGTGTTCATTGATGGTGACGTTGCTGCAAGTTGCTGAGTACCACCACGGTAGAGTGATACGGGCTTGTCACTCATTTCGATTATATAAACTTGTTCGCCTTGTTGATCTTGTTGGTATTTGAAGGGAACCTTACTGTTTTTATCTGTAGCAACTGCACGGTGTACATTTTTCCCATTACTGGTTCTGTTAACCAATGATTGGGTTCCATTTCTGAGTTTGCCACTTTTTAATTCTTCATTATATTTAATGATGGCATCTGTTATTTCTATTGAACGCATTCCATAGCTCGGATCGGAACTAGGCGCAGCAGCGCCCGCTCCGGCGGCATAAATGGCCGCTATCGTCATTAGACTTATCTTTTTCAGTTTCATACAAAATCCCGCTTAATTAGGTGTTATTTCACAATTAAATAACTTTTACGTAACAATAATTAAGCGGTTGACTGAAAAATATCCAATGTATTATGTCTATTGCTGCTTGTACTATTTGCATGATTAAATTATTTTTATTTTAGATATTTTGCCAATTTGAATTTGTTTAGCTTTATAAATTGCTCTCGGTTGCATTCTTAGGTTATTTAACTATTAAGACTGTTTTTTTTGAATTTAAAACCTTAGTTCGAATTTCGTTTTTTATGCGTAATTACTGATTTATAACGGCCAAATGTTACAAATAGATACATTTTGAGGGTTTGTTTTATGAGCTGGTTTTTGTGATCATTTAAAAGTTAGGGTATTTAAAAAAGAAAAAGGCCTTCAGATGAAGGCCTTTTGAATGTCCTTTAGTCATGATCTCGATTGACTAAAGCTAATCACAGTTCCAAATTAATTAGTGATTTTTGCGTCTACGTCCTGCTCCAATAAGTCCTAATGCGATAAGGCTTAGGAAACCTAAACTACCACCTGAATCAGATTTAGGTGTTTCAGGTTCTGGTGTCTCAGCCACTGGAGGAGTCGGCTCAACGCCATCAGAGTTTACCGTAAGGGTAAAGCTCATTGATGCCGCATCGTTAGGGAACAAGTTATCAGCAACGGTTACCGTAACAAGCGTTTCACCGTGGAAGTCAGCATTAGGCGTTATATCAAATGTTGAACCTGATGTATGACCGTTAATCACAGCAGTCACATTATCGCCACTAACACTAATAGTGTTAGCCGATAGGCCGCCATCACTATCTGCGTAGGTTACGCTTATGCCTGACAATGTTTCATTTTCTTCAACCATTTGGTCGCCGATGGCAGACATCACGATGTTAGAGGCAACAGCGATAACTTGTTCAGTGTTGGCATCAGAAATACCTTCAACTTCACCCGTTACAGTCAATACTTGATCAATACCCAAGGCATCATGAGTGACTTCAGCTTGCATAGTCACATATACCATACTGTCATTTTGACCACTGATGTTGTAACAGACAACCAAGCCATCAGAGACTTTATCGGTGAGGTCGTTGTAAGCATAGCTTTGTCCTACATGGTCATTAAGTGGGTAATATGTACCACGTGGACCATTGTAGCCTCGTACACCGATAGAACCTTCACCTGGCTCTCCTGCAAAGTCGATATTGTCATAGGCCATGACAATTTCATATCCGCCAGGTGCGTGACTGGTGTTAGCTTTTAAGAACACTTGGAAGTCATAGCTATCACCACGTGGTGTGATTGACTGGTTCCAGTTTTCATCCCAGCTTTCATCGTGAGTTGCTGCTTTATTCCATTCAATAATGGTGTAATCATCAGCGTATGCAACCGTAACACCTTTTGCTTGGCTACTATCCCAACTAGGCTCATACATTGCCAAGTTCCACTTTTGATCCTCAAAGATATCGCTGATACCACCCCAAAAAGGTGCTACTAGGTAATCAGGTGGGGTGCTGTAATCCGTGCTTGGTAGTTCTAGGTATACATCCGAAGGCATTGGGTTCCATGGGTTGTATTGAAATACATCAAGCTGTAGCCAACCTTTAGAACTCAGGATAACTGAATCAGTCGTGAAGTAATCAGCATTATCAAATGCTGTCATCGTGCCAGATTGTAGCGGGATCTCAATATCATGAACCCAGTTACCCCAGCCCCACTCATTGACTTCGTAGAAGCTACCCCAAGTGACATCGATACCAAATTTAGCAAGGTCAAGATAGCCACCATCAACAGGTGTTCCATCTGGGTAGTCCATTTCTAGTGGCGTGCGACACATTGCGTCTTCGAGGTTGGTAGTCACTTTGTAGTTAGTTTTTAAACCTGCAGTATTTAGCTGAGTGCTTAACAAGGTGAAACCGTTTTCAGTTTCAGTTAAGCCTTCAATGACAGTCATAGAGCCTGGGACTAACTTTAATCCTGCAGATAAACTCGCAGCGAGTTCGATATTTCGATCCACTCCTGAAAGGTTAGCTTGAACCATCACGCTTAGGTCGATAATGTCACCGACACGTGCAGCATCTTGCGAGCTGTCAATGGAAACACTGTTTACACCGCGAGTAATATGCAGTGGCACAAGTGCCAATGAACCTTCAGCATTATCGCCTGCAGAGATTGCCGCTGCAGAGTAGTAACGCTTACCTGGTTCCATCTCCAGATCCCAGTCGATAGTCAGGCTAGAGTTACGCTCTGTAGTATCCTCAAAGTTTAAAGTGATAGCTGAAGATATATCCTTTGGAATTACCACATGGGCAACTTCAATGGTATCAACGGCATCGTATGGGAAGAGCGGATAAGCGCTCATGACCATAACGGTATATTCACCCGCTTCAGGGTTTTCTAACGCACAGTATTCCCCTTTAGTCACACCGCCCAGCATAGAGCCACAAATTGCTTCAGAACTGTGTAGACGATCGTCATTATTATAATCACGGAAGATATAGATACTGGTATCTAGATACATATTCAGTGGATGGTCGATGGTTGAGTCAATACGACCAAGCAGCTCTGCGCGAAACACTGCGCTGTTTTCAGGTACGTCAACCTTGAAGGTCTTGATGTTCGGTTGAGTCAAATCGTAATAGAACTCATCATCGATCATCGGGGTCCCAAAGGGCATTCTTGGTAAGGTTATCTCCGTTGTCGTTGCTTCTACTGGGTTGTATGCCACGCCGCTAAGGCTAGAACCTGGTGCTCCAAAAGGCACATCTGCAATCACATGCTTCGACATATCATCGTGCGCAGTGATATTAATGGTACTTGGCAGAGTTTTACCTTGGTATGTGGCTAAAAACGGCCATTGAGCACTTGGGATTGTCGCATCTGATGCTTCAAAGTTGATTGAACCATAAGTCGACTGAATGGTTCCATCGTTCCAAGCCATATCAGACTCTTTAAACTGACTCGTCACGGTTAGATCAATTGACTCACCGGCTTTTAAGGTAAATGTTGACGGTGATATTGACACTCGGGCAGTAGGGTCAAGGGTAAAGTCCCACTTTAATGGATCTCTATCTGAATGGTTAGCACTTACTGTCCAAGTACCATCTTTGGTGGCTGTAACGGTACGTAGCCAATTACAACTCAGACCACAATCTCTATTAATCAATTGTGGTAAGTTGAGGTCACGAACCTGGCCGCCGTTATTTGGATTTGCTCGGCGGAAATTATCCGCTGATTCATCCATAATAAGACCCGCATTGATTGAACGCCCCACGTTAGCTAAACCGTGACCTGCGCGATAAGGGCCAGCAACTTCCACTTTTAAATCATATGGGTGAGTAGCCTTAATTGCTTGACTATCGGCTGTCATCTGCAGTGCAGATTGAACTTCTGATGCTGTCCAGCTTGGGTTAGCTTGGCGCACTAATGTCATGATCCCTGCAATGTGCGGGCTCGCCATTGAAGTACCGCTAATGGTGCTGAAATTACGAGTATCAGCTTGCGGGTTCAGTGGGTTTTCATCATTCCACGCCGCGAAAATGTTCACGCCTGGCGCAGCGATCCCTGGTGAAAATAGCTCTTCAACAGTACTCGAAGGGCCTCTTGATGAGAAACCCGCTATCCAGTCAGCATTATCAGGGTTTATTTCTCGGGTCGCAGTAGAAGCGGTAATGGTGCCTTGAAGACCTGTACCAGATGTAATCCAAGGTTGTAAGCCTGTGGTTTGCCAGTCACCGTACCATTGCGTCGCGGAAAGGTGGATACCTGGGATGGCATAGGCATCATTGACGACGGCATCACCTTCACCTTCAGCCCAAGTGTTATAGAGAACAAATGCCCCCGCACCACCACTAGCAGCGTTAACCGCTTTATCAACCCGGGCAATATCTCCACGTTCGCAGATAACAATATGGCTAGGCTCAAAAGTCCCGGCAGCGAAAGGGCTGTTACAACGGGCGTCACCATAATCAGCAGCAAGGACAAACTCACCAGTAAAGGCTTCTGAAATACCGGCAGCATCAATTCTTGCTGGCATCAGCGCAGCGTCGCCACCGACAAAATTTTCCAACGCTTTGTCAGAGATAACAATTGAACGAGCATGGGTGGTGGCTGCCACATTTAATACCCAAGGAGAAGTATGATCTACGGTATAAAATGAATCAGTACCATAAGCCTCTCCAGAGTTCCCTGCTGATAAAGCAACGGCAACACCTGCTTCACGTGCAGAAAGGAAAGCCATTTCAAAGGCATCATCCCATGGGAAGTTTTCCCCACCACCGATGGACATATTAATAACATCTACACCATCTTTAATCGCTTGTTCAATAGCAAATAACATGGCATCGCCAGAGCAACCTCCGCTGACCATACAGACTTGATAGGAGATGATATTGGCATGAGGTGCTACACCTGAAATCATTGGCATTTTCACGCCAATAGGTGTTCCAGGGCCGCCACCAAACTGGCTGGCAACAACGTCAACATCACTAAGGAAGTTACCCGCAACGGTACTTGCTACGTGGCTACCATGACCTTGAAAATCTTCACCAAAATCAGGGGCTAATTTATTACCCCATTCATCACTGTATTCCGCTGTGATATCTTTGTGAGTGTAAACACCAATCAATTTATCGTTACAACGGTCGGCAAATTCTGCCTCGCTACAGCCACCAAGGTAGTTGCCACTGCCAAGCGGGTTGATATGTTCGTAACCATCGCCGCCAGTTGCGGCAAATGATGGGTGGTCAGTATTTACGCCAGTATCAATAATACCGACAATCATTCCTTCACCTAAATATTTACTACCATCAGCCGTTTCTGTGCCATCCCATGCACCAGTTGCGCCGACATGCTCTGGACCAACATCAGTATGCAGTTGGTAGGTTTTTGAGCGTTGTACGTAAGCAACCTCTGACATGCTGGCAAGATCTATCGCTTCTGCCTGAGTCATTTCAACGGTAACGGCATTCGTTGCAAGGGTGAATTGTTGTTTTATCTGAATACCAGATTTTTGCACAAAGCTTTGTTGCTTATTTAACAGGTGGTTTGTGTAAGCACTCACTGCGGCCTGCGTGCCACTAACCGGATTGCCTGCGGTAAACAGTTTGCTGCTAGTAGCATTAATGCTAGGTTTAGTCGCTTGAAGTCCTGGGATATCGCCTTCATAGGTTGCAACTGAGCTGCCATGAAGTCTTACGATATATGTATGGGTTCCAACAAGATCCTTTTCGATTTGAATTTTGTCTTTGGCTTGCTTAGGAGAGAAGTGAATGTTACTCATCTTTCCTGTTCTCAAAGGCTTTATGTTTTGAACATTGGCCTTTGCTTTAGTTTCCTGCTGGATTTTGTACAGCTCCATCACATCGATGGCTTGGGGAATATTACTACCTACGCCTGTTTGTTGATTCGTTACGGCAGCGGCATGTCCGATACCGCCAGCATATATTGCCGTTAACGTCATCAATGTCAGTTTTTTTATTCTCATGATGAATCCCTAATTTAATTAGTGTGTTCCCAGCAAAATTAAAAGTTAAGCTAGTGTTATTGATATTGCGGTTTTGTTGCTGGGTAATCCAATGCAAAATTAATCATTAAATGATGCATGAAATCTATTAATGGTTAAAAATAGTGAATATTAATCGATGCATTAAATGTATTACACTGATACTTAATTGCTATCAATGGTTGTTAATATTATTGATACATATTGATACATAATTATTTCGCATTAATTTCTTTTAAATCAATAGTTTGAGTTGTATTTTTTGGCATTTAAGTTGTGCATTATTATTATTATTTTAATGTTTAAGTTTTGTGTGTTTATATGTTTTGAACATTTTGTTAATCTTAATTGAATATTTTAAAAATAAGAGTATGTTGACGTGATTGTTATTGTTGGCTGATTTATTTTCGCTTGGGTAATATTGTTTAATACAGTTTTTAAATTACTGATATTTGCTTTGTTATTGCCGTGTTATTGTTTTTGTTGTTTTTGAATTAAGTAGGTTGAATGGAGTTAAGGCATTTAAAACATTTTCTTGTTGTGGCGGAATTAAAACATTTTCATCATGCGGCAATAGAATTAAATTTAGCGCAACCTTCTCTTTCTAGAAGTATTCAGAAAATGGAAGATCTCCTGGGGGCTAAGTTATTAGAAAGAAATTCACGTTCAGTGTCTTTGACCCCGTTTGGTGACGTTGTAGTAGAGCATGGCACTCGCATTGTGCGTGATGTAGAGCTATTAAAGCGAGAAATACAGGCTATTCAAGGGCTAGAAACGGGTGAGTTGATTGTTGGGGCGAGTGCTATTCCGTTAAATAGCATCGTAGGGCCTAGTATCGGGCAATTTATTAATATTTACCCACATGTCGCTGTAGAATTAAAAGTAGGGGCTTGGCAGGAGTTGTATCAGAAACTGTGTAAGGCTGAAATTTCATTATTTATCGCAGAAACCAAAGCGACTGAGTTAGATCAAAGGGAAGAGGTTGATGTTATTCCATTGCCTTCTTTTCAAGCGGTATTTTGTTGTCGTGCCGATCACCCGTTAGCGCAACAACAGCAGATTAATTTAGCAAACTTAAAAGCTTTTCCTTTAGCGATACCCAGTGCACTACCAGCCAGTTTATCTGAGCAATTTGATGATTTGTTTAGTAAGCATCGAAAAGATTTTTCTGGTTTGGTTAAGTTTGAGCAGTTTCAGGCGATCAAAGAGTCGCTTTGTGAATGTGATTTAATCGCCTTAGCACCTGATGTCTCTATTCGAAAGGAGTTGGCTTCGGGGGCATTAGTTGCTTTGCAAATAGTTGATATGCCAGACATCAAAGCGTCTTTCAGTATTGTACACCTTCGTAAAAGGCCGCTCACTCCAGCAGCCCATGCTTTTATCGATTTTCTTAAACAGTAAGCTCTACTCATTCACTTGAAAGAAACTGAGACTCATAGCGTGAGCTTATTGACTGTTATTCTAGCTTCTCTGATGCTTTTTCATCGAGGATGAATTCATTTATTGTCTCAAATAACCATTGATAAAGTGGCTTATTACGATGACGATAATGATGGCAAAAGTGGTTTTTAAATAATATAGGCTCACCATTTAACAGTGGGATTTTTCGGATGACACTATCATTATAAAGACCATGATAACTGGCGCCCATGGGATGTATTAACTCAGTTTGAGATACCACACTTAATACAGAGCTCGGGTGTGGGCTTCGATAAACAATATCTGGTACTAAGCCCTCTCTCATTAAAATTTTCTCAATATTCGTCATGTGTTCATTCCAACCTGGTACATGCAAAATAGCTAAAGGATATTGCACTAAAGATTGCTCTGTTATTGTCGATTGGGCAAGAGGGTGACTTTTACTGAGATACACCTTTGCTACCAAAGACGGCAGCGGCTTAATACTCATTTCTTTCGACATACCATGGGGTAACATTGTTACCGCGAAGTCTTGTTTACCCGTCATTAAATCAGCTTCAGTTTCATTCCCCCATACAGAGACAATAAGTTGAACTTTAGGGGCAACTTCATGCAACTTTAAAAATAACTTATCGCTAAGCATGCCAACTAGTGCGGGGTGGAATGTTGCGTGTATTTTTCCTGATAACTGACTTAAATCGAATTCATCCACGTGATTGATAATATCTGATAACTCCTGCCAAGTATTAGGCAGATGCTGAGCAAGATAATGGGCTTTATCGGTTGGTGTTAGGCCGTGCCTTGTTTTAACAAAAATAGGGTCTTGAAACGCATCACGAAGCTTTTGTAGCGATCGACTCACATTGGGTTGACTCATATTGAGACGTTCTGCTGCCCTATGGGTATTGAGCTCTTCATAAATGACAAAGAAAATCTTTATTAGGTTGAGGTCAAGTGCTTCAAAAGGGGTCTTGTTCATCATTTATCGCTGGTTGAAACGGGTGAGTTAATGATAGCGGATTAGATTATATTTAACAGTGTTCGTGGCAGTTTAATAAGAATGGTATTAGCGGAAGAGTTGGGGGAGAACTCGCTTACATACAAGGTATTAATGCATGTAAGCTGAGTCAGTTAGGCTTATTTCAGTTCAATATTACCGCTAATGGTGTTGATACTAAAACGACCTTTAGCATCGCCAGTTTTAAATTGAATGCTTTCTCTTGATGAGTATTTACTTTTTAACGGTTTATCATCAGTTAAGCTATTAGTAATGTCTCCACCAGGGCCGCCATCCACTTCGAAGGCTAAATTTGGCATGTTAGTGAATTTCACTTCAATATCACCACTGACAGTATCAAATGAAGCTTTTGACACTTTATCGCCTAAACTGATTTTGATATCGCCGCTTACGGTGACTAGCTTGATTTTTTCAGCGGCAATAAAATTGCCTTCAATATCACCTGAGACTTGGTCGATACTCAACTTAGTCACTTGGTTATTCTTTGACTCGAATTCGCCACTGACTAATCGATATTGCGCTTTCCCAACGGCATCTTTATCTTTGATATCGCCTGAGACGGTTTCTAATTCAATTTTGCCGTTTAAGCTTTCAGATTCAATGTTGCCTGACACTGTATAAAGCTTAATCTCACCTTCAATCTCTTCGGCTTCTAAGTTGCCACTCACTAAAGCGACTTCTATTTTTCCTGAGAGCATTTCCACTTTGTAATCTGCCGAAACACCATCCGCTTCTAGCATCAGCTTTTTAGGTAATTTGATCACCAAGTTTGAACCGTCTTTATTATTGCCTCGGTAGCTACTGGGTAGTTTATCTTCAATGTGGATTTGATTGCCTTTTTGCTCAAAGATAAACCCTTCAGATAATTCATCTAACTGACCGGTTACGCTAATGAGGTCTTTGTCCCAGCCGATGATTTCAACTTTACCTCGCTGCACTTTTAATTCTATTTGCGGGTTAGCACTCACAGTCATCTCTTTATCAACAGATTGCGCAGCAAAGCCCTGTGTCGATGTCATAAGTGTTGAGGTAATTAAAAGACTGCTGCCTATGATGAGCCTACCAACAAACTGGCTTAGATTAATGTTCATATTGTATTTCCTTGAGTCGATGGAGTCGTATTATTTGGAGTGCGCTGTTGCTGCTGCAACAGTTCAATTTCACGTTTCATTACCCATAACCATAAATCCCATACTTGCTTGTTATTAGGATCATTTTTAAGGGCTTTTTGAATTTCTTTTGAAGCCAGTTGTAGTTCGGTATAACCCTTACTAAAAGGGTTCGATAGGTCATTCAATTGCATACCGACGGTATATTTGTTGTCATCAAATGTATTGATTTGTTGTTGATGCGTGGCTGCAATTTGATCAACCAGTGCAACTAAATCTTCGGTAGAACGATTGGTTAACGTATCGTTCATCGCGGCAGTTACAGGGGCAAGAGTTGGATTTTGGGCTGATCCTGTGGATAGCATCCAACCTAACACCATGACAAACCCAACACTGGCAGCAATGGCAAGGTTTCGCCATCCGTGCTGGTTTGCATGTTTATTTAAATTGGGCTCTGAGCTTGTTTGAGCACTGATTTGATCATCGATGTTTTGCCATAAATCATTTTTAGGCGATATCTCTTTAGGTAAACTATCAATGAGTTCTGATAATTTTTGCTGCTGTGTGTTGATGTTCTTCATGCCAACATCTCCTGTAACATAAGCTTTGCTCTATGGTATTGGGCTTTACTGGTGCCAACGGCAATATTTAAGCATTGAGCCACTTCATCATGTTGATAGCCTTCAATGGCACACAGTACAAAGACGACTCTGGTTCTTTCCGGTAACTTCATGATTAACTTATCAAGGCGGTGATATTCTTCCGTGTTGCTAATGGCATCATGATTTTCGCTAATGGTTGTTTCAGGTAGAAATCGATTCCAAAATCGTTGTTTCGACTTCATGCTATTAATGGCCTGGTGGACTGATAACCTGTGTAGCCAAGTAGAAAACTGGCTTTCACCATTAAACTGATCCAGCTTTTGCCACAATCTGACAAAGCAATCTTGGCAGATCTCATCGGCATGATCAGCGCTACCACTTAATCGAAAACAAATCGCATAAACACGCCCTTGGTGACGCTGATAAAGTTGCTTAAAGGCATCCTTATCTCCAGCTTTAGCGTTAGTCACTAATGCATCATCAGGCGTTGAACTATCAAATTGATCACTTTCAGCACTGGATATATCTGTGCTGACTGGATTATCAATAGCTGTAATCTTGTTTGAGGTTAAGTTCACCCATTATTCCAATTTGATGTGAGTTACTAGATTAGACATTAGCAAGTTGGTAAAAGGTTTACTTAATAAAATAATATATTTTTATTATTGAAGGCGGATGAGGCTATATTGCTTAGATGAATGAAAGGGAATAAACAGCGAGATCAGTTAATTAGTACAGATAAAATTGTCTAAATTTCAAGTAAGCAACTATATTTTTTAGGTACTTGCCAATAAATAGGGGGTTTTATGCTCATTCGTACCAAACTTATATTGAGTGTGGTGGTTTCTTTAGTGGCCTTTGTGGCTATGTTTGGGCTCCAACTTTATACCACAGATGTTAAGTCAACTCTGGCAGGTGCTGCTAATGGTGTAACCACTATCGAGCGAGAAGTACTGCAACTCAGGGTAACAGAGAAAGATTTTTTCGATCGACTAGATACAAAGTATATCAACAAGCATGACGTTATATTTGCCAATATAAATGACCTTATTGATGAATTGAATTTGACGCTGAATCAGCGGGATTTATCTACAGACAGTCTACAGAATTTCAAGCAAAGTCTTGGTCGATACAAAGCCTTATTCACAAAATTAATCGCACTACAAACTGAAATTGGTTTGACACCCAAGACGGGTTTATATGGTGATTTAAGACAATCAGTTCATAACGTAGAATCGATTTTAACTGAACAGGGAATGAATAGTTTATCGGTAACCATGCTGCAATTACGCCGAAATGAAAAAGACTTTATGCTGCGTCGTACAGAGAACTATATTGAAAAGTTTGATAAAAACATCACCTTATTTAAGTCGCGTATTCAATCCTCTACGTTAAATGCTCAAAGTAAATCTCAACTCATTTCATTAACCAGTGCCTATCAAGATAGTTTTAAGCAATTAACAAATAAAGAGAAACAATTTGGCCTTAATGCCTATGAAGGGCAAATGCTATTGCTTAGAGAAGCGATTCACACAACGGATAAAGACTTAAATAAATTACACGAACAAACCTATGAAGAAATTAGTATTGCTGAAACCAATGCTCTGATTTTAGGGGCAAGTATCTTTGTCCTCATTACGTTTATTCTATGTGTTTTTGCGTATTTGATATTACGTAGCATAGTGGTACCTATTAATGACATAAACAGAGTGATTGAAGATGTTGAGAGAAATAAGGACCTCACTTTAAGGTGTGATGAAAGTAAAGAAGATGAACTAGCTGATATTGCTAAACACTTCAACAAGATGGTTCATAGTTTTCAAGTGTTGATTGAACAAGTTAATGACTCTGTAAGTTCGATGACGGTATCTTGCGAAGAATTATCTCAAAATGCGGTTATTGCCTCAGAAGGAGTGTCAAAGCAACTCAGTGAAACCGATATGGTCGCAACAGCGATTACTGAAATGGGGGCCACCATTGAAGAAATTGCTAGCAATACCGAACAAGCTGCGTTAAAAGCCAATGAAACTAATGAGAATGCTCATCAAGGTTTGGTCAGTGTTGAAAAGACTATTGAAAGAATTCAATCTTTAGCGACTCAATTAAGTGACTCTTCAAAAGTGGTTGGCGAGCTTGAACGTGACAGTGAAACGATTGGCACAGTCTTAGATGTTATTCGCGGTATTGCGGAGCAAACTAACTTGTTGGCACTCAATGCAGCTATTGAAGCAGCAAGAGCAGGCGAGCAAGGCCGAGGCTTTGCTGTGGTAGCCGATGAAGTGCGTAATCTTGCGATGCGAACTCAAGAGTCTACTGAAGAGATATCAGGCATTATCACGACATTGCAGTCACGGACACAATCTATAGTCCAATTGATGAATGCCAGTCAGCAACAAGGCCTAGATAGCGCCGAGCAAGCTGCAGGAGCGGGAGAGTTACTCAAATCCATCACCCAAGATGTGCAGACCATTTCGGATATGAGCACGCAAGTGGCTACCGCGATTGAAGAACAAAGTATGGTGGCTGCAGAAGTGAATAAAAATGTGGTGGTCATCCGCGATATCGCCGATGAAACAGCGCAAGCCACTGAGGAAAATTCAGTCGCCACTGAAGATGTAAGGCAGCGTGCTGAGGTATTACATGATGCTGTTGCAATATTTAAGGTCAGTTAGTGGCTGATTATTACCCGTAGTGACAAAAAATTATTTACAGGCTCAAAAACAGAGCAATTAACAAAAAATGCCCAATCAATTGATTGGGCATTTTATATCATTTAACTTTATCTGAAATCGGCTTTATTAACTTTAGCCACGAGCCATATCAATGTTAGATACAGCGTTCGTTAATGCTAATTAAACGCCAGTAACCGTTTTAACACCATCAGGGCTACCAACAAGTAACACATCTGCGCCGCGATTAGCAAAAAGACCGTTTGTTACCACACCAACGATAGCATTAAGTTGCTTTTCTAGTGTTTTAGGGTCAAGAATTCTGTAGTTGTACATGTCTAAGATAACGTTACCGTTATCAGTTACTACGCCTTCACGGTAAACAGGATCGCCACCTAACTTAACGAGTTCACGGGCAACATATGATCGAGCCATCGGGATCACTTCGATAGGGAGTGGGAACTCACCTAAAATATCCACTTGCTTGGTGTTATCAACAATACAGACAAACTTTTTAGCCACAGCTGCAACAATCTTTTCGCGTGTTAGTGCTGCGCCGCCACCTTTAATCATGTCCATGTGAGCATTGATTTCATCCGCACCGTCAACATAAACAGATAGATCAGATACGCTATTGAGATCAAATACTTCAATACCCAATTCTTTTAATTTTTGAGTTGATGCTTCTGAACTTGAAACTGCGCCTTCAATGTCATTCTTCATCGTTGCTAGCGCATCAATAAAGTGATTAACCGTTGAACCCGTTCCAACACCAACAATTGAACCTTCTTCAACATATTTTAGTGCAGCCCAACCTGCGGCTTTTTTCATTTCGTCTTGAGTCATGACAACATCCTGTGGTGGCAATCTAGCAATGGTAAGTATTAAAATTGGCCTGAGTATAACAAAAGATAAACAGTGCTCGATACGGCAGTGATTTAATTAATCGACTCTGAAGTCACAGATTTCGTTACAGGGTAAAATTGTGCGTGTTTAAAGGCATTAATTACCCGAAAATTAATATCACTGGCAAATTTTCGCTCTAATCTAATATCCATCACATAGGCTTTTACGGTGAGCTTGATCAAGTGCTGACCAAACTCGTAATCTGTGGCGATATTGACAGTAATGGGCTTGTCTAAAAAAGTGTAGGGAGAGCATTGAGTGGCTTCTTTTACTAATGCCATGGCTTGTTGATGATCAACGTCCACGGGTAAACAAAAATTGACCACCACCATTTCATCTAATGCGCCGCTATTGGCATTGGATACCGCGGTTTTTAAAGCTTCGGCATTAGGCACCATTACCGTATTGTCATCAAAGGTTCGTAGCCATGTGACACTCCAATCGAGTTTTATCACTTCGCCGTAATGACCTGCCAATGTCACCATGTCACCAACCCGATAAGGCGGAGTAATCATAATGATTAATCCCGCTATCATGTTTTTAGCGGGTTCTTGAGTGGCTAAACCTAGCACAATACCAATTGAACCAATAACCGCCAGTACCAGGTTTTCGTGGGGGTCAATGATTTCTACAATGGTGTAAATAATCACAATCGCCCAGGTGATTAATCTGATAAAAGGGTATAAACGGCTCCAGAGTAATCGGTATTTCGGCAACGTTTTTGTAAGTTGGCTAAGAAGAAATTGAGCGAGAAATAGCACAAACCATGCAATTATACATACCAGAGCAAAAGCGAATAATTTTTCGAACGAAATGATGTCTAAAATAGCCTGTAGTGCTTTACGAGAGTCGTCCATTTTTACCTATCTCCTACAAATACAACTTATTATGATTGAGCAAGTGCATCGCAATTATCCGTGTTAACGTCGGCGTGATCAGATAATAATGTTGGGCAAAATCTTGTTTTGAATAATGCGCCTTAACTAAGCCTTGTCGTGCTAAATACTCAAGTTTTAACGAGCTATGCTCAATGCTGGTGGCAAAGATTTCAGCGTGTTGAAATACCCGTAAGCCGCCGTGAACGTAAAGCTCTGCCAGGCTAAACAAATCTTCATCAATACATTGTTTAAGACTGCTCAAATCCGGTTGTGAAATCGGGTTTAGGGTAATAGGGCTATTGCCATCATTGACTAGCGCTTGCAGTAATAACACGCAGGCCAGTTTAGGGTGTCCGTCACTGGCTTGGTGTAGCTGCTTAGCCATATTATCAAATAAGCTGTTGTTGGTTTCTTCATCATTAGTATCAGTTAGCTGCAAACTTATCTGGCTGGTTTTTTGTTTGAGTAGGTCAGCCAAGTCTTGTTGAGAAAAATAATCTAACGTGATGATCGATTTAACGAAGTTGGTGATTGAATATTGTGATGATAATCGATGCCACACGAAAGTTTCGCAGCCTAAAATCCAGCAATGGTGCTGGCGAGTTTCCATCAGCATGGTGGCAAAAGTCACTAGCGCTTGATAATTTCCCATCATACGTAGCATTAATTTGTGTAAATCATCGATGATTATAATGTGCCGCGGCAGCTGATTGATCAGTGCTATAGCTGCGGTTATCGATGTCGGTGCCTCGGTAATATTGAAGCAATAACATAAATTGGCAATGGCTTCTTTGGTTGTTAACACACCATGGTAAAAACTCAGATAAGTCACAGTATGCTCTTGGGCATACTGTTGGTGAAACTGGTTTAGAAAAGAGCTAACACCACAGCCAAAAGGCCCAATAACGGCGGTAAGCTCACCTTTATTGTTTTGCCATCGTTCAATGGCATCGGTCAATTGCTGCTGTTGCGAGTCTCTACCGATAAAGTTATCGATGCCGGGTATTAATGGCGTATACAGTAATTTTTTATCGATTTCTGACTGGGCTGAATGACTTGGATAGCATTGCGCTATCGCTTTCAAAGACAATTTCCCTTCAATATCGTCTTCGTTAACGAGTGCGTGAGTATCTATACCAATCAGCGCTTTGACATGTTGCCAAGCTTTAGATATTAGTGGCAATTGAACATCCATTTAGTCTCTTTCCTATGGCTTTATGTCATTGATAAACCATTAATCCGACAGTTCAACCTCGTACTTATCAGATAAATAGAGCTTACTTAGTCAGCTAGCTTTACTGTTAACTTTAGCTATTAACTTTAGCACCTAACGCTAATACAGAGAAGAATGTTCATAGAGGTCGACTCGTAAACTGAGATAACAAGGGGAATAGCAAGTGGAAATGGTAAGGGGAAATTGCCAAGGAAAATAACAACGAAAATTACCAGCTGTGGTAATTAGTCACAGATTTAATTGAAATATAACAGTCTGCAGTGAGTATTTTTGGCGTGCTAGGAAATGAGAGAGTCATTTCGACGAATAATGTCACCGATTAATTGATTTATGTAAGGTGATTCAAATCAACATGTAGCGTAAAGGGCGCTAATATTGATACAAAATTCTGTGACCTTTAACGGTTTTAATCGATATTGCAACTGCCACTATCTGTATTAATCTTATTTGTAGATAACCTATCGTATTCAATAAATTTAACAGTGACTTAGGTCTCATTTACTGCATTTGTAATCACGATAGACTCAATCGAATTTATACGTTTTAACTTCCAGTATAGAAGCGTATATGATGTGGGAAATTAAACCACACACTGTACAAGGTTATTACCTATGACTAAGCTGACCACCGTAGCTGTATTACTAGCTTCAATATTTTCGATTTCTATCTCACAGGCTAGCGAGCCAATTGAAGTGATTAAACCTGCTGTGATCACTGAGCCTGAAAAAGTTGAGTTAGGTAAAATGCTCTTTTTTGAACCACGCCTTTCAATATCTGGTTTTATTTCGTGTAACTCATGTCATAACCTGTCGTTAGGTGGTGTCGATGCGCTACCCACTTCTATTGGACATGAATGGCAAGAAGGACCAATTAACTCACCGACAGTGTTAAATGCTGATTATATGTTGGCACAATTTTGGGATGGCCGTGCTGCTACTCTAAAAGATCAAGCAGCAGGTCCTATCGATAATCCAAAAGAAATGGGCTACACCCATGACTTGGCAGTAGACACTATTGCTTCTATGCCAGCCTATGTAGCGCGCTTCAAAGATATCTATGGTACTAATGAGGTTAATATTGATCGCATTACCGATGCCATAGCAACATTTGAAAAAACCTTAGTTACGCCAAATAGCCCATTCGATAAGTATCTCGAGGGCGATAAAAAAGCCATTACAGCTAATGCACAAACGGGTTACCAGTTATTCAAAGATAAAGGTTGTGTGGCCTGTCATAACGGCCCTGCAGTTGGCGGCACTATGTATATGAAAATGGGCTTAATCAAACCATTCCATACCAATAACCCTGCTGAAGGCCGTAAAGGGGTAACCGGTAAAGAAGCGGATAAGTTTGTATTTAAAGTACCGACGCTGCGCAATATTGAGCTTACCTATCCCTACTTCCACGATGGTAGCGTATGGACCCTTGAAGAAGCAGTAAATACTATGGCTGATATTCAATTAGGGCAAACCATGAGTGAGACCGAAACCACTCAAATGGTTGATTTTTTGAAGAGCTTAACAGGTGAACAGCCGCAAATCATGTTACCTATTTTGCCGCCATCAAATGCGAATACTCCGCGTCCAGTGCCGTTTAAGTAGTACTAACATACGATTGACTTAATATAGCTATATCTCCTTAAAGCCTGCTACTAAGCAGGCTTTTTATTGGCTATCATTTATTGCCTATGAGTTATTTGTTTACCCTTTATCTGTTTTACATCTTAAAAAATAAAATACCGATCATTCAATAACATGGACTGAAAAGTACCTAGGGTACGTATAAGTGATTGCTATGTTTTAAGCTGGGATAGGATTAGTATATGGGTGGATATTTAAAGAGGTAGCCATATTTAAAGGGACAGATATGTTTATAGGGCTGCCATGTTTAAAGGGAGAACTATGCTCATTAAGAAGGGAAACCATGTTCATAGGGGCAATCATGTTTAAAGAGAGCAGTCATGTTTAAAGGAAACAGCTATGTTTAATATGGATTTTAGCCAACGCATTGTCATCGATACCAATAAGCTTGATTGGGATAAAAGTCCTGCTCCTGGAGTATGGCGTAAAAGACTGGCCAGAGAAGAAGCTGAACGCGGTCATGCTACTAGTGTGGTTAAGTATGATGCAGGTGCGAGCTTTTCATCTCATCCGCATCCATTAGGTGAAGAAATATTAGTCCTATCTGGAGTGTTTTCAGATGAAACGGGCGATTATCCCGCTGGGACCTATATTCGTAACCCCGAAGGTTTTAGTCATGCCCCTTTTAGTGAACAGGGCTGCGAGTTACTGGTAAAACTTCATCAATTTCAACCCAGTGATATTGCGCAAGTACGGATAGATACCAATAACACAGATTGGCTACCAGGGCAGGGGCTGCTGCAAGTTATGCCACTTCATCAGCATCTTACAGAATCAACAGCATTAGTATTTTGGCCCGCAGGTTGCCAATTTCAGCCCCATCGTCACTTTGGTGGTGAAGAGATATATGTCATCAGTGGTGAATTCATTGACGAGTTTGGGCGTTATCCTGCTGGTACTTGGATCCGCAGTCCACACCTAAGCCAGCATAATCCCTATGTTGAGCAAGATACCGTGATTTTGGTTAAAGTGGGGCATTTGATATTAGGTTAATGAGCCTCCTCCGTTAATACTAATGTGCCATTTGAGAACTTTAGGGCCTAGCTTATGAATATTGCATATCTAAAACTTGGTACCGCTCTTAACTAGCTATTAGTGAAAATAAGTCACTCGCAACGAGTAACTTTTATAGAGATAATTAGCCATATTTTTACATCATCACAGGGTTATCATGACTGACATTACTGCCACACAAGCTGATATTGTAAGCTTTATTGAAAAACTGACTCAACAAACTGAAACCAACAAGAAAGAGGGCTGTATACGCTTTGAAGATAGTATGGCGCTGATAGAAGCTCACTATGAATTTACTCCTAATGCCTTTACTAATGGCAAGCAAGTTAATGTAGCGGGTGAAAATTCAGGATCATGTAAATTATTCTCATTTGCCCACTCCCACCAGTTAACCCAGCTGCAAACTCTACGATTATTTGGCCAATATTACCTTGATGTTTTGAATACACCAGAAGGCAATGACCATCAAAATATTCGTCAGTTCATCATTAATGGTTGGGCTGGGGTCAGCTTTTCTCAGTCTGCTTTAGCTTTGAAAGAGTAGAGCTTTAACGGTCTTGAATTTGGTCTCAGATATGTTCGGTTTGATGAAACTTAATGATTCTATTCGATTGCATAAGAGTCATTAAATTGTACATTCACAATGTTTACTTGATTGGGGTTTAAGTTCAACATTTATAGAATTAACAGCATTAATTTTTAGGACCATAGGTTGTCATTTCAACCTTGTCGACACTTTGTTGGATAAGAGGTATATGTTAGTGGCGGCGTTTCATTTTACAGCTAGATCGTTGTCGCGATGTTTCCTGGGTACTAGTCCACGTTTGGGGTCATAATCCTTTTTTTGAGTAAGTCATATTTATTTTGGCTGTGGTTGATAATTTAGTATGGGATTATACGTGTTAGTTATTCAACATTATAAGTACTTATGTATTTTTGAACGTTTAATTAAAAAGGTTTATCTTTAATTTTAAAACTGTAATCTATATTATAAAATTGAAATGTTATTAGTAATTTTAACTTTAGTAATTTTATCTTTAGTAATTTAGAAAGGACTTCTTAGCAATGGATGCTTTTACTCTTCTTATTTCTACAGCACTTGCTAGTGCTATTATGTTTATTACTCTATTTTCGCTATACCTAACGAGTAAAAAAGATCGTAGTTTAATTGATTGGGCGATAGCAGGTCTTCTGTTTTTTCTTAGTAACATGATTGGCTTAATTTTTTTCTTTAGCTCTGTTCCATTTGGTATGTGGCCTGCTGCATTAGCCAACATGTGTTACGTTTTGGCTCATTTAGCTCTATTAGTTGGAGTTAGACGACATTTAGGGCTAAAACCACAATGGAAATATGCCTTTATCCTTTCTTTTTTTGTTTTTATGTTTCATTTTATTCCTGGTTTTTTAGACTCTGTAACCCACCGAATACTATTTATTTATCCTTTATTAATTGTCATCAATGTAACTATTGTGTCGACGCTTTTATTTGTTAAGAAAAAAGACTTTCGAGCCGTATATTATCCATTTATTCTCGCTGAAATAATATTTTTGGTACAACAGCTAGCCCGGTTTCTAGTGGTCGCATTTGATAGGCAATTTCCGTTAACTCTAGCAGGTAATGAACTATTACAAACATCAGGTACTCTATCAGTTTTTGCTTTTATATCATTAATCACAATGTCATGTGGCTTAATTGTTTTTCGTAAACAGGAGGTAGCTTTACGTCAAGTATCAAATACAGATCAATTAACTGGATGGATGAACAGAAGAGCCTTGAACTCTATTGCCGAAAGGGAATTTGAATTGGGGAAATTGAAAATTGGTAAATTCAGTTTAATCATGATTGATATAGATCACTTCAAAAAAATAAATGATAAATATGGTCATCAATGTGGTGATTTAGCTATAAAACATATTACCCAGATAGCTAGTGACTCGATGAGGCATAGTGACTACTTGTTCCGATTTGGTGGTGAAGAGTTTCTTTTGATGTTCAATAATATTGACCTAAACATGCTTAATGTTTTATCTCAACGTTTGAAACAACAAGTTGTAAAATCACCACTGGAATATAAAGAGGAGCTAATATCTATGACTATTAGTATTGGTTTTGCTATGCAAACTGATCTAGATGATAATTGGGAGATATTGCTTAACAGAGCAGATTTAGCACTCTACCACTCTAAAAATGAAGGGCGAAATAAAGTGAGCGTTCATGATGGTATTGAATGTGTTTTATTACATAATTAACTTAGTTTCAAACATTAAGTTTATTTAGATTTGGTAACTGTTCTTTTAATGTTGTTTAGACTTTAGCTTTTTATGGGAAAAGTAAACAGAAAACTTCCCATTAAACCTTTCAACTTTATTATCACAAAAACGCTAACCATGACTTGCTTATATTTATTGAAAGTAGGTTTAGTTTTTTTATCTGCTCGGCAGTGATGCCTGAAAATTGCGCGTTACTTGTATTATTAGCATACTCTCAGCACACTCTCTGTGGGCTCTAAACTCATTTTAAACACTTTCAGTCGGCCAAACTTTGTTGAAGTAAAGCCGAGTTTGATAGCCTCTAAACCGCCTGTGCTTTTGCTATATTGCTTATCCTTTATTTGCATATTGGTAATTTTTTATTGTTAACAATATTTTGATGTGCAATGATATTCGTTGTTTTAAAAGTGAATAATATTGAATGCTTTATGTGAAAGAGCATGAAGTTATCATTTATATCAAGGATGGTTTTGATGTTTAAAAAGGCAAGCATTGCGTTAAGCATTATTTTTTGTTGCTGTGGTCAAGCTACCAATGTCAGTTATGCAGCAAATGAAGATGTGACTTTGGAAGCAAAAAAACAACCCAATATTTTACTGATTATTGCCGATGATGCAGGTTATCAAGATTTTGGTTTTCAAGGCAGTAAAGTGATGAAAACCCCTGAACTCGATAAGCTTGCTGAGCAAAGTGTTCAGTTTTCACAAGCCTATGTGTCAGCGGCTGTTTGCGGCCCATCTCGAGCGGGGTTGTTTACTGGTAAATATCAACAACGCTTTGGCTTTGAAGAAAACAATGTCCCTGGTTATATGAGTTCGGCAGGTCTGCTGGCTGATGATATGGGCTTGCCTATCGATCAATTAACCATGGCAGATCATTTAAAGTCACTAGGTTATCAAACGGCGTTAATAGGTAAATGGCACCAAGGCAGTGCTGACAGGTTTCATCCGTTAAAACGTGGTTTTGATAGCTTCTATGGTTTCAGAAGTGGTGCTCGGAGCTATTTTTCTTATGATAATCAAGGGATCGAATATAGTAAGCATGATCGATTAGAACGAAACTTGGCCCAGTTCGAAGAACCTCAAAAGTACCTCACTGATCTATTCGCTGATGAAACTTCAGCGGTTATTGAACTGCAGGCTAAGCAGTCAGCCCCCTTTTTTACCGTATTATCATTTTCTGCTGTGCACACGCCAATGGAAGCAAAGTCAGAAGATTTGGCCATGTTTGAACACTTATCTGGTAATCGAAAATCACTCGCAGCAATGAATTTTGCCATGGATAGAGCGGTTGGGCAGGTAATGGATAAACTTAACCAGCTTAAGATTGCTGATAATACCTTAGTGGTTTTTATGAATGATAATGGCGGACCTACGGATTTAAGTAGCGCGAATAATTATCCGCTAAGTGGCACTAAAGCCAGTCATTTTGAAGGTGGGATTAGGATCCCATTCTTAATGCGCTGGCCAGATAAGTTAACGGCACAGAGTCATTATCAACAGCCTATTTCCACATTAGACTTATTGCCAACATTTTACCAAGCTGCTGGTGGTAACCTAGCGACGCTAGACGAAATTGATGGTGTCGATTTAATGCCTTTTTTGACAGCAGAGACTCAGGTGTTGGCAACTGATAATCAGAGTTCAACTCATATTCAAGCTCAAACTCGGCCACACCCAAATCTATATTGGAAAAAAGAAAATCGCGGTGCAATTCGAAGTGGTGATTGGAAGCTGATGCGCTTTCCTGATCGCCCCGCAGAGCTGTTTAACTTGGCTAATGACCCTTCTGAATTGAACAACTTAGCGAGTCAGCAACCAGATAAAGTGAAGCAGTTATATAAAGCACTATTTCAATGGGAGCTAGAGCTTGAACGACCAAGTTGGCAACTGAAACGTAAGTTTGAAGGTGCCGCCATGGAGCGGATGGATAAATTTCGAATTCACCAAGCGCAGTAATATTTTTTCCCCATAAAACGGTAGGGAACAGGTGAACGGCATCCTCTTTGTTATAAAGCTTTGTTGAGCTGTAAAATTTATTCGTTTTTATAAACATAAAGTAATATCCTCATATCAATCTTAGGATATTTTTGATGAGAGTTTTCGCAATGAGTTTCACACAAAAGCTGGTTAAAAAACGTTTCGAAATTGTACTTGAATTAGTTTCAGTGTTCTTAGCTGTCACCTTGGCTCTTGCACTAAATCAATGGAATCAAGACCGGATTGCACAAAATAATGCCAATAATATCTTCCAAAAATTATCTGCAGAATTAAACCTTAATAATGAAAAGTTAGATGACTCGATAAAGAGTTTTGAGTCGATTATCAAAACACTTGAACTATATCAAAAGAATGAAGAGGAAAATCAGAATCCAAATACTGATTTTAATTTGAGTCATATTGTCATTACATTATTGAGCGATAACATTTGGCAATTAACCTTAAAGCGCAATAGTGTTGATTATCTTGATATAGATGACGCGAATGTACTTTTTAGTACTTACCGTGGTCAGTCATTTATTGAAGAGCAAAATCAACGTATTCTAGAATTTCAAATGCGTAATAACACCACGCCAAAAGACATTGCGGCATTGAAACAAATGATGATTTATACATTAGCCGTCACGCAAAAAACCAAGCAACTGCAAACAGATTCAATCTTACTATTAGCTAAATACAACGAGCTATAAATCGGTTGTTTTTATAGTGTCCATTGAGCCTTGCTGTTGTTATAGGATTAAAGTAGATTTTCAAAAAAAGTGAGAGTGAATATGCGTCGTATAATATTCCCGAGATTAAACAACGCATCTTAGCTAGTGAATTTTACCAGCCTTCAACGCCTTCCATATCTGGTAGTTGATGGGCAATACCTTTGTGGCAATCAATACAGGTTTGTTCGCCGCTCTCTAAATACTTTGAGTGCATATTAGCTGCCCTATCTGATTGGCGAGTGAAGTCCATATAATCGTATTCATGACAATTTCGACATTCGAGTGAGTTATTGGCTTTTAATCTACGCCATTCATGTCCAGCAAGCTCACGACGTTTTGCTTCAAATTTTTCAGGAGTATCAATGGTGCCGACTAAGTCTGCCCATATTTCTTTAGAAGCTTGCATTTTTCGTGCAATTTTATCGGTCCATTTATGGGGCACATGACAATCATGGCAAGTCGCTCTTACACCACTGCGATTGGTGAAATGAATGGTAGGTTTCATTTCTTCGTAAACATTTTGATGACAACTACTACAGAATTCTTCAGTGCTCGACATTTCTAATGCAGTATTAAAGGCCCCCCAAAATATGACACCCGCTATAAAGCCCCCGATAACTAAGAAGCCTAAACTGTAATGAACACTAGGCTTTTTAATTACTCGCCACACGGTACTTAATAATGCTTTTAGCTTTTCCATTGAATAACCTTATTCGAATGTCGGGGCAGAATCATTTGAGGTAAATGAACTAGAGCTATAAATATAGCTGAATAATACCTAAGTGGTACTTATAATTTGGTTTTTTGCAGAAGTGAATGACACAAAAATTGGGTGCTTTATAAAGCTGAGTTTATGTGTTTTAAGCTTGCCGTAGCTATGACTCATTGTAAAAATAGATTTTTAGTATTAATAAGACCCTACCACCTAACGGTAGTGTTTATTGCGTGTATTGCACAAAACAATTACGACCATTCTCTTTGGCTTGATAAAGAGCTTTATCGGCTTTTTTTACCATAGCGACTTTGCTTGATTGCTCGTTAATTTTTTCTAAATAAAATCCCACTGAGCAAGTTACATGTTGTTGATTTTCAATTTGCCCATGTGGTTCTTTTAATTGCTGCCACTGGGCAATAATCCGATTAGCAAGCTCAATGCATTGAGCTTCATTCACTTGTGTCGTTACGACGACAAACTCCTCTCCACCATAGCGTGCGACAATATCCGATGTCCTTCTAAATACCTTCTTTAAATTACTGGCTTGTAACTTAATAATATTGTCACCTTTAACATGACCGTAGCCATCGTTGTAATGTTTAAAATAATCCAAATCGATAATAAACACGCAGATAGAATCGCCGACTCGATTATTTAAACTGAGCTGCTCGGTAAAGCGTGATTCGTAAGTTCGGCGATTATAAATATCCGTTAAGTGATCTATTTGGCTTAATACGTTTAGTTGGTCATTGGCCTTAGACAGTTTTTTTAATGCATTTTCAATTTGTAACACGCCCATTAAACCTACGATTAAACCAACAAAAACAAAACCTAAGTTCACAGCATTTTTATCACCATAAATAGGGTAATAAAACAAAATAAAGGCAAAGCCACCAAGTACAATAATTGAAAAGGGAATTGAATATTTAAATGACATTCGAAATACAAATAATGTAAATAAGCTATACATTACAGTGCCTTCATAAGGGAAAGGAAACCTATCAACTTGCCAACACATAATGATTAGCCAGTAGTTAACATAGACTAACCACAACATGGTGATAGCCAGTGCAATTTGATAAAACTGTGGGAATTTAGGGTGAAAAGAACTTAACAAAAAAGCAAAACAAATGGGGAATTGAAGATACAGGCGAGAAGTCGTATATATGCTGGCCAGTGAATCAGGTACTAAAGCCAAATCAGCAATCATAAAACTGGCGAGCAAAGATGTTCCAATAATAATTAACAACCTTACTTGAATAAGATTTAGAGATGTTGAACCAATGGTTTTGATTATTGGGTTACTCAAGTATTGCCGCCTCTATCACGTTAATGTTTATATTGTTAATCTTGGATATTTAGACATAGAAATAGAGATGAGGGTTCTAATTGGTAGCAATCCTCATAAATCAGCTTAATTAATTTTTATTTGACCGATATTAAATATAGGTCACTCCGCTAAATTTCGCACAAAGTGATGACATAAATAGCCGTTTTTGAACAATTTTTAGTATCAATCATATTTATAAGTCATCAGCTGTCATCATTTTTAATACCTGTCACTAATGGTGAACATTCATTAATGGGGCTAATTAGAAGCGGGCATTAACATCAAGTCCCAACAGTAAATCATCCATGTCATCAACATCATTATTGAAGTATTGAGTAGCTGAAAACTGGATATTGACGTTATTCGTTATTTCCCACCAATAAGCAGTATTGATACCGTATTTACTATAATCGTCATTGCGATTGTTAATCGCAATGTCACTCGCAAGGCTCAGTTCACTTGATATTGTCTTAGTACTCCTCCAATCGACATCTTTCCATTGGTAGTTAGCCCCGACTGACCACGATTGATTGATATAAAAATCAGCAGCTAAGGTTATTAGGTTTACCGTAATGTCGTTACTTGTGTCGTTAGCTCTCTCTGATATATCTGGAGTAGGGTAACTATCTCCTAGAGCAAAACGGGTGAAGTAGTTTGAATCTTGCTGTGTATTTTGCCAGTTAGCTTGTAGGTTAATGCCACTAAATGACTCAAGTGTTATAAAGCTTTGGAAATTGATGCCATAGGTTATCGCTTCAAGATCATAATTACTTTCGGTGACAAGCATGTTGTAATCGGCAGGATCTAAATTGTCAGTGTTTTGATAGCTATTATCACCGCTTCGATTCCTATAAAAAAGTGATACTTCAGTACTTTCATTAAAGAAATAACCCACTTTAGCGCCATATGACACTTCATCATCATTAAAATACCAATCATCTGAATTATCATTAAACGATTGATAGTCGATGCCAATAAAAAACTTAGAATCAAAAACATAAGTACCATCTAAGTTGTAAGTATCTTCGTCATTAAGATTATTTTTAATGTACTCAGCACCCACATTTGAGGTTTGTGCGAAGAAGGAATTCAGCGCGTAGGGACTGTTGTTGGTTAACACGGGCACAGCAAAATAACGATAACTTGCAAACCATGTCGCCTCATCAAAATCTGATGTACTTGATAGTGTTGATGCACTCAACTCATGTTGAAAAGATGGGTTATCTGCGTGAACAGAGCAAGTGAATAAACTACTCAAAAGTAGGGTTGTAATTTTTGGGTGCTTTCGAAGCAAATGTTTCATCATGACATCCTTGTATAGAGATAAATATCTAACAACAAACAAGCTGTAAGAAATGATAAGTGAATTTGTGGTAAGGTTTTCAAATGTATTAATGTGTAACAAAGTTAATAATTTCAGTAGCTTATGACTTATTAATTTGGCAGGTTTATTTTGAGTTGTAAAGATGTTTTCGATTCTATGTAGCTGAGGTAAGTTAAATTAATATTGCAGGCAATAGACAACGAGCTTGTCTACCGCTGTCTATTTAGAATGCAGTTTGTAAGGGAGATAATATTATATATAGCAGTGAATCTTGCTGCTATTGAGACAATTTGATATGAAAAAAATAGGTTACGGCTGATCAAAAGCGTGCTTTTGCATTAATGCCAATTAAGCTACCACCTATTATATAAGAGTCAGTGTTAAACAGTTTTGATACTGAAAACTCAGCACTAAAGTTACTCGATATTTGCCACCAATAGGCTGTGTTTATGCCAAATACACCAAAGTGTCCGCTATAATCTCTAATATCTAAATCATCCTCAAATCTATTATTTTCATAATGATTGTAATCAGTGGTCGTAGTGTCCCTTTGCCACCATTGATAATTAGCACCAACAGACCAAGATTGATTAAAATAATAATCAGCGGAAACGGTAAAATAGTTGGTTTTTTCTTCAATGTTTAATTCATTGGTTCTGTCAAAAAAACCTGTTTTATCAGGTTCACTTGCACCGTATTTGCTCAATTCATTGTCATTTTTTTGTATATTGTGCCAGTTAAATTGCAGGTTAATACCGCCGAATGATTGCAGGGGAATATAGTTTTGAAAGTATATTCCGTAGGTCACTGTTTCGGCATCAAACTGGCTTGTAACAAGTGAGTCATCAAAACCGTTGAGCAGAACTTCATTATCGCGATAGTTAGCAGAGAGGCTGCCTTCACGGTAAAAAAATGAAATTTCAGCACTATTACTTAAGTAGTATCCAATTTGTACACCGAATGATGTTTCGCGCTCATCGTTAGAATAAATCCATTCATCACTGTCTCCATTAATTCTTTTATATTCAGCGCTAATGAAAACGTGTGAGTCAAAAACATAAGTGCCATCTAGGCTGTAATCATCAGTGTTATTGGCGTTTAAATTGGAGTAATCAATACCAATATTGGTGCTTTGTGATAGCGCAGTATTCAGCGCAAATGGACTTGTATGGGTTGTTACAGGGTTGGAATAATAATGATAGTTAGCAACGAAAAAAACCTCTTTGGTATCGAGAAGGCTGCGTTGAGTCGCGATGCTGATTTCGTGTTGAAACGAGCTGTTATCAGCTTGAGCTGAAAATGCCAGCAAACTACTAAGAATGACAGCGGTAAATTTAACACTTTTTTCGAGCAAGGTTTCCATTAGGCATCCAATTTAAAATGCAATATTTTGCAATTTTGAGGTTTATTGTTCGATGAATCCAGATTAACAAAGCTTAAATCTATGTAACAGATTGTGTCAAAGGCTATTTAATATCAGTAGGTTATGTATATTTTTTGTGTTTTTATTGAGAGAATTAATAAGACAGGACGTTGTTATATTGTTGGTATGTTTAAGTGGTCATTGTTGCTTTATTTTGTTTCGTTTTTTTAAGGTGAATATTAAATAATCGCGCAAAAATTATTTTCAATTCTATATTTCCATTCCTTACCAACAATAAAATTGATTATTCTGTCTCGTAACCTTTAAATATAAAGGGTGTAGCAGTTACAATGTCTGGGCTGTTTGTTAAAACGTATAATGAGTGGTGGTAGACGCATTTATTCACTACAATTCTATGACCACAAAATACTGTTTGTTAAATCGACTAATTTACTCAATTATTGCCCAATAAAAGGACTTAATATGAAACGCTTGCTCATCGCCTTGATCGTTAGCTACGCCCCATTGGCGGCTGCCAACGATGTCATTCAATGGCAAGACAACAGCCTGTCCTACCTTTATGGTGATAACTTTAAAGTTAATCCTGAAACCCAACAAACGTTAACATTTGAACATGCCAGCGGGTGGAACGTGGGTGACTTATTTATGTTTGTAGATTTCACCAAATACAATGGTGAAGAAGACTTTTTAAATGGTAAAACCAGCTATTATGGTGAATTTAGCCCACGTTTTAGTTTTAGTAAAATGCTGGGTAAACCTGTCGAAATGGGTTTTGTGAAAGACGTATTATTAGCAACCACCGTTGAGTTTGGTGAAGGCGATGTGGAATCATTTCTCATTGGTGCAGGTTTTGATTTAGCTATACCCGGTTTTGATTTTTTTCAACTTAATATGTATAGACGTATTCCTGATGGACGTGATGGCGATACCTGGCAAATTACACCCACTTGGAAAATGACTTGGCCAGTTGGCGAATCCAATATTGTATTTGATGGCTTTATTGATTGGATTGTTGATTCAGATGGTAGCTTTGAGCAAAACTTCCATTTCAACCCACAACTAAAATACGACCTAGGTAAGCAAGTCGGTTTACAAGAAAGTGCACTATTTGTGGGTATTGAATATGATTACTGGAAAAATAAATACGGTATTAAAAGCAGCTCAGGTTTTAATACCGATCAAAGTGTCACTAGTTTATTGGTGAAGTATCATTTCTAATTCGCTAAATAGATCAGAGTAACGATAAGGTATTATGGATTTACTCTGATCTATTGATGTTCTCATTCATGGATTTAACCACTTTACCCTTAGTACGGGTTTAAAGCTTTTGTATTACTTAAAAGTTATTCTACTTAGCACTGTCATAATATTGTATTACTCCTTACACTAGAAATCGCTTCCTTAATTTGAGTCATATTGATGGAACCAATCGTTTGTAATACTGCTTTAGAGGCCGTTTCGTTAATTGAAAACGGTGAAACCCTTTGGACTCACTCCATGGGAGCGACTCCCAAACTGCTGCTAGATGCGTTAGCTGAACATGCACTGACGCGACAAGGTTTAACATTACTGCAGTTACACACTGAAGGTGCTGAATCCTTGAGTGATCCTTTATTAAAAAAACATATTCGCCACCGTTGTTTTTTTGGTGGTCTGCCTACCCGACAGTTGTTACAACAAGGGGACGCAGATTATGTGCCTATCTTTCTGTCTGAAGTGCCGAAGTTATTTCGCTCTGGCGAGCAAGCTATCGATACGGCTATTGTGCAAGTGTCCCCGCCCGATAAACATGGTATTTGCTCTTTAGGTATCTCTGTTGAAGCCACGTTGGCAGCTTGCCAGATGGCGGGGAAAATTATTGCTCATATCAACCCATTAATGCCCCGTACTCATGGTGATGGTTTTATTCACTACAAAAAGTTTGCTGCAGTGTATGAGCAAAGCATTCCACTACCTGAACACCCTTTAGCAGCAAGTGATGCAACCAGTCTTGCTATCGGTCAAAATGTGGCAAAGTTAGTCCGAGATGGCGATTGCTTGCAAATGGGCATTGGTGCGATTCCTGATGCCGTATTATCTTGTTTAACCAGCCATAAAGATCTTGGGGTACATACTGAGTTATTTTCTGACGGGGTATTGAATCTTGTAGAGCTTGGCGTGATAAACAACAGTCGTAAAAAGGTGCATCCTGGTAAACTTGTGACCGGCTTTGCTTTAGGTAGCAAGCGATTATATGACTATGTTGACGATAATCCTTCAGTGATTTTTATGGATATTGAACAGGTGAATGACACCGCTATTATTCGTAAAAATCCTAATGTCATGGCCATTAACTCAGCGCTGCAGGTGGATATATCGGGGCAAATTTGTGCCGATTCACTTGGCACCCGAATATATTCAGGAGTGGGTGGTCAAATGGATTTTATCCGCGGAGCTGGTCTTTCTGAAGGTGGTCGATCTGTCATTGCATTACCAAGTACTGCCGTGGGTGGTACTGTCTCACGGATTTCGACGGTGTTATCGCCTGGGGCTGGTGTTGTTACTACTCGGGCACATGTGCACTACATCGTTACTGAGTATGGTATTGCAAATTTACGAGGAAAATCATTGCGTGAGCGGGCTAGATCGTTGATCGATATTTCTCATCCCAAATTCAGAGATCAACTTTGCCAAGAAACATTTGATATGTGGGGATTAACGGTTTAATAAAGCTAAGAGGTCGAAAGGACCTCTTTCTATTAATTGTTAACTATTATCACTTAGCGCTTTTCAGCCAATGTCTTTCTTTGTTGCAAGCTTATCCCAACTGCTATCTTTCTTCGTCAATATACGTATTTATATACTAGGTTATTATTTCAAGGGGTTAGCTTATTACAGTGTCAGTGCTTTGTCTTGACACAATACGTGCTCGAACGAGGTCATAAAACCAGTTGAAGGCAATCGCATATATCAAGAAGAAAATAACCACACCGATATTCATCATAAATACCGTCCCAAAGTCTAGCTGCAATACCCACATCATAAATGGCAGAGTGACAGCAAGCATACCCAACTCAAAACCTAACCCATGACCTAAGCGCATTTTTAAAGTGCGTTCGATGCGGTTATGGCCAAATATATGGTCAAAACCTAAGTTGTAAGCATAATTCCAAAACATGGCAATGAGTGACAAACCAAGCCCTAAAGCGGTTGCTGATTTTGCCCCTGCATCAGTGAATACCAGCGCTGCACTGATAACAAAAATTAGCGCTATAGCTTCAAATAATACGCTGTGGAAAATACGTTCTTTGGTGTTCATGGTTAATCTCATTACCGTTGTTGATTCACTCTTGGCTGCTATAATCATCAATTATTAAGAAAGAAGATAGTTAGTTACTATCAGGAAAAGTGATATGTATAATTTAGAGCAACTTAGAATGTTTGTTGAAGCAGCGCAGCTAGGTTCATTTTCTGCCTGTGCGCGTCGGCTTGGTAAAGTTCAGTCAGCGGTGAGTCAGGGAATTGCCAATCTTGAGATTGAGCTCAATACCACTTTGTTTGATCGCACCAGTCGTAAACCATCATTAACCGCCCATGGAGAGAGATTATTACCTTTTGCTAAAGGGGTTTTGCAGCAAACTTATGAGCTAGATTCAGTGACTCGTGCATTGAACTCATCCCACGAGACCAAAATTAAAATAGCGGTAGATGATGCGTTGCTTTCAGTGGTTGCCAGTATTCTTGATGATTTTTCAAATCGTTTTCCTGCGACGGTATTAGAGCTTTATGGGGTATCGACTCCAGACGTATTAACCTTGGTGCATACCGACCGAGCTGATTTAGGATTGATGTTTGCGAGTAGTGATTTTTCACAAGCGGTGGATTTATGCTGTATTGGCAGTTTACCGTTCAGTGGTGTAGTGAGTTCTACGCATCCATTGGCCACATTGGATGTTGTCACCGTGGCTGACTTAATCCCACATCGTCAATTGTCTATTCGTGGTCTTGAAGGACAGGTACTCCCGCACTTTCCTAATATTTCTTCACATGTGTGGTGGGGGAACAGCTTTAATGCAGTTAATGCCATGGTAAAAGATGGTCTAGGTTGGAGTTACATTCCTGCGCATATGGCTGAACAATATGAACAACAAGGCAGTATGGTGCGAATGAATTTAAGTTTTGATCATAAGCCGTGGCGAGTCCCCGTTGACCGTGTCATGGCAAAGCAAAGTGCAAGAGGCCCAGCATTAATGTGGCTGGCAGATTCAATCGTTAACTTATTGGATGATTAAAGCTAAGAAGGATTAGGCTCTTTTAATATGAAAATTAGCAATATCGTGCTGAGCAATATGAAGAGTTATAAATAGGGAGTGAGTGAAACTCCCTATTCTTGTTTTAGGCAAGCTACCTGACTGTCGTTAAGCAGAGTATTGACCAGCTTTACTAGAGTAACGTTGCTGAAAATTAAACGGACTCATTTTCAACGTACGCACAGCATCAACCCAACCAACAATCATCGGGACAAATGTCCAGCAAAATACCAGGTATAAGCTGCCTTTCAGGTGCTGACCTAAATAGAACTTATGCAATCCTAAGAAGCCAAATAAAACACTAAACCATATAGCTAGTCTCTGATTTTTGATGCGAATATCAGGATCGACTCCAGAGAGCGCTTCAAACCCTTGAACGGTCTGACATTGAGGGCAGGTGACGGTATTAAGGTCAATTTTATTGCTGCACTGAGGGCAATCTATTTTTTGCATCGCAAACTCCAAAGGTCTATATCACTTAGGGGGTATTATGCGTACAAGCGTTCGCTGAAAATAGGTGCGTAGTTCACAGAATTAAAATAAAGCGTAAATCGAATAAATTACTCTACGAAAATCAATGCTCATTCTTACCTTGCTCTACCTGATTTCACTGGTTTAATGTCAACAAGATTGAGCGATATCTCTATGTCTTTTACTAAAAACTAAGTCAGTTAGGCTCATGTTTTTGATGAAATTTGGCGGTAATATATTGCGATGAGATCCCCTAATGAAACCGTTAAAGTTCTACAATAATGAGTCGATATATATCAATGTGAGTAGTTAAGTCCTTAACTATGATGGCGGGACTGTAATCCTAAATATTGCGAAGTTATCAATTGGAATTTGATTATTAATCTCCTGTATAAATAGCTATATTTCACATTATCTCCATCAGGAAAGTACAACAAATGAAGGCCCAGTGGGAATACAGCTAAAGTAAATTTTTGTGATTGTTACTTTTGAGAAGTCACCAATTAATGCCAATTAAAAGCAATGTGATAACGATAACAACAGCAGACTCTTTAGCGATATAGAATCAAGATAGAAGTCGGCATAACAACAATTACTGCAATAACAATGACTACACTTAGTTGTTTTCTGTATTGATATCTAACATAACCAAAGTTAGTGAAGCGGGGCGTTGATATTAATAATTGTGTACTTACCGCCATGAATTTTCACAGGATTTTTCATTATATAACCGAGTTTAACCTTTGAAGGTAGTTTTATGAGTATTGATGTATCAATTAAGAGAATGCTTCAAATTACGATGACGTTGTCATTAAGTGCTTTGATTATTTTGGTTTGGGTAAGTCATCTGCAGCAGTCTTATATTCACGAAAGAGTACTCAATGAAGGCAAGCAAGTTAAGACCATTTTTGCATTGAAAGATACGCGATACTTTGTGGTACAAATTCAGCAGTTTCTAACAGATGTCGGCGCAACAAAAAGTGATGAAGCTAAGGCTGAGGCTCTTGATAGTCTTGACGGTGCGATAGAAAATTTAGATAAACTGATTGTCTCAGCGCCAGAATATACAGCGCGGGCTCAAGCTATTAAGCGCCAAGTTAATCTATTACATGCTTCTGGAATAAAAATGGCAGACGCATACCTTACCCAAGGTACAGAGGCGGGGAATTTATTGATGAAAGGGGTTGGCGGATTTGATCAGGCCTCATCAGAACTTGCTGATAATCTCGATGAATTAGCCCAAGAGTTAGATAGTCAATTTACTGTAGCAGTACAAGATACCTTAGACGCCACCATTCGCGCCGCGAGCATACAATTGTGGGGCAGTATTGGTTTAGGCTTATTTATTGTCATTATCTTATCAGTACTTTATCGCAGTATTTTAACGCCACTTACAGCCTTAGATAATTCAATGCGCAACGTGGCTTCAGGTTCTAAAGATCTTACTGTAGCACTCGATGATAGTGGCCGCAGCGAAATTGCTAAAGTTGCGGGAAGCTTTAACTTGTTTGTAAGTAATATTCGCGAATTAATTATAGATTTTAATGGTAATACTCAGCATTTAGGCACCGCAAGTGTGCAGCTCAATTCTAGCAGCAATGAAACTTTAGAGGGCATGCAGCGCTTGCAGGGTGAAACTGAGCAAGTGGCTACAGCCATGAATCAAATGCAAGCGACCGTTGTTGAGGTTGCAAATAATGCCGAGCTAGCAGCTCAAGCGGCAAAGGATTCGGATGCTCAAGCGATGCAAGGCGATATGGTGGTACAAGAAACAATTGCTTCAATAGAACATCTAAGTGAAGGGGTTGAACAAGCGTCTAGTGCATTACAGCAATTACAAGATGATGCCGATAATATTGGCAGCATTTTAGATGTTATCCGTAGCATTTCAGACCAAACTAACTTACTGGCATTAAATGCCGCAATTGAAGCTGCCAGAGCCGGTGAGCATGGACGTGGATTTGCCGTTGTAGCAGATGAAGTGAGAACCTTGTCTAAACGTACCCAAGATTCAACCAATCAAATTCAGCAAATGATTGGTCAATTGCAAACAGGTGTTAAAGACGCTGTATCGGCTATGGACTCAAGCCGAGAACAAGCGCTAAAAAGTACTGAGCAAGCCGCACAGGCGGGTGTTGCGCTGGCTAAAATAACTGAATCAGTAGCGATGATTGCCAATATGGCCACACAAATTGCAACCGCGGCAGAAGAGCAAACCGCAGTAAGTGAGGAGATTAATCGAAACATTGTTAATATTAGCGATGAAGCCAGAACAACGGTGAGTAATGCCGATCAATCACACAGTGCCAGTGTTCAGGTTAATAATTTATCAGAGCAATTACGTGACGAGATTGGTCAATTTAAGACGAGTTAACTTGAATGTGACTATCACTATCACTATGGCTATAACTATAACTATAACTATGACTATGACTAAGGTATAAATGCTGACGTCAAAGAGCTTTAGTTGATTAAAAATCGCAAGTCGTAGTGTAGTGGTCAACTGATATTGGCCACGCTCTTAGAGTTTAACCAGAACAATCGTTCTGACTCGTTGGGTGTCAGCCCTCCATTATATTGGTGGGGCCTGACCTGACAGTAATACTGAATTATGTATCGAGTAATTTCTTGTTGAGCTTCAATAAAGCTACGATAACCTACCGTCGGCACCCATTCTGTTTTCAAACTTCTAAAGAAACGCTCCATTGGTGCATTATCCCAGCAATTTCCTCGTCGAGATAAGCTTTGCTTTATCTGGAAACGCCACAGCAATTGGCGGTATCTCCTGCTTGTATAATGAGTCCCTTGATCACTGTGAAACATCACGCCTTGTGGCTTACCACGAGACTCGTAGGCCATTGACAGAGCCTTACCTGTTAATCGACTATCAGGCGATAACGACATTGCCCAACCAATCGCTTTTCTAGCGAAAAGATCTATAACAACCGCTAAGTACATCCAGCGATTACCTGTCCAGATATAAGTGACATCACCAACCCAAACTTTATTGGGCTCAGTAACCGCGAACTGACGGCTCAGATAATTTGGTATTTCAACATGCTCCTGTGATGCCCTTCGATACTTATGCTTGGGCAATTGGCAGCTCACTAAACCAATTTTTTTCATTAACTTAGCTGCTTTGTAGCGACTTAGGTTCGTTCCTAGATTTGTTACTATGCCAGCAATGGTTCTAGCTCCTGCGGAACCATTGCTGGCAGTGTGAGCCTCGCTAACTAAGCTACGAAGCTTTACTGTTTCTATATCAATGCTTACTGGTCGTTTCCGCCAGTAGTTGTAACTGCTTCGGTGAACATTAAAGACTTCGCATAATGTCTTTATGCTATGGCTCTGCTTGAGTTTCTTGATTATCAAGAATTGTTCAGTGAGTCCGACATCAACAGAGCCGTGGCTTTTTTTAATATTTCATTATGCTCTTCAAGGCGAGCTAACTTCTTCTTTAATTCACGTATTTCAATTTGCTCAGGCGTCATAGGTGATGCTTTAGGTGTTTTCCCCTGGCGTTCATCTTTTAGTTGGCGAACCCACTTATCCATTGTGGATTTTCCAACATTCATGGCTTGAGCAGCCTCTGTCACCGAGTAGTTCTGATCTAGGACTAATTGTGCCGCTTCTAATTTGAATTCAGCGCTAAATAGTCTTCTTGTACGTTTTGTCATAATGTCACCTGTTAACTTATGAGGTGATGATATCACCTCTAACTAAGTGACCAAATTCAGCGTACCACTACATAGCGTTTCGTCAACACAAAACACCATAATCAACCTAGAGAGCTTTCCCTTTGTTTGTTATCAATTCAAAGGGGAAGTTTTAGCTCTAATACTATCCCCTAGCAACTAGCTTCTAATTTTTAGCTTAGCTTTTTGCGAGTAGCGAGTAGCGAATAGCTTTTAGCGAAATGAGTTATGAAGAGTTAACTCAATTCAGCTTTGCTGCAGTTGTCGGTAACCCATCGTTTACTGCTTATGTAATTGAATATTATGTCATAAATTACATTTATTTGAACTGATTTATTTGAACTGATTGATTCGAGTGATGCACTAATGTGTAAGCCTCTAATGAACCTATAAACTCCTAATTAGGTTATATAGACAAACATGCTTACATTTCATCGGTTCTTTCTCTATATATACACGTCGACGTACACTTACACAGCTAACCTATGTAAAGCTGTGCAAAGTAGCTGTTTGGCTATTTTCTTTAAATAGTGAACTATTTAGAATCAAATACGTAACATCTCAATTATATTAAATAATAATAAACGAAAATGGATTTCAAATTAATGAAAAGACATTTCAACAAAGTGGCTATTGCGACTTCGCTGGTCATTTTAACTGCTTGCAGCAGCTCTTCTTATGTGGATGAGCCCTTGGTTAAGCCACAACTCCCTCAGTCTTGGCATACCGATGCTCGTTCATTAAAAGACAACCAAAGCTGGGTTACCCCAATAGCGACAGATCAGTTATTAGACTTTATTAGTATCGGTTTAAATACCAATCAACAACTGATCCAACTTGCGTTAGAGGTTGAGGTTCAAAAACAACAACTCAATATTAGCGACTCAAGCTTTTGGCCTGAATTAAATCTATCAGCCAATAGTGCTCGTAATGGCGACAGTGATAATTCGTCTAGCTCCAATAACCTGAGTTTAAATCTCAGCTACGAATTAGATATTTGGGGCAAGCTATCAGACAGCGCTAAAGCTGCAAAACTGAATTTATTAACTGCAGAGGCAAATTATCAGCAAGCAAGAGATGCGTTAGTTGCTGATGTGGTCATTGCTTATTATAAAGTGGTGACTTCAGCTGAGTTGGTTAAGCTTTTTGAGCGCCGAACAGAGAATGCCAAACTCAATTTTGAAATCATCGAGTCAGGTTATCTGCAAGGGTTAAGTGCTGCGCTAGACGTCTATTTAACCCAGAATGAATTTTATACTGAAAATGCCAACCTGCAGTCACAACGTAGCCAACATAATCAAGATATCAGAACCCTAGAACGGCTATTAGGCGGTTATCCTGCGGGTAAATTATTGATTGATGAGCAATTACCCTTGCTGCCACAGGGAATAAAAATAGGTGTGCCCAGTGAGTTAGTTAAACGTAAACCTCAATTACAAGCAGCTTGGTATCAATTGTTAGCCCAAGATGCGTTAGTGGCCTTTACTCAAAAGCAGCGTTATCCAGCATTGAGTTTAGGGGCAGACATTGGCAGTTCTAGCAGTGATATTGCAAATTTACTCAGTGGCGATTATACCTCGTGGTCAGTGTTTGCTGGTATTACCGCACCGATTTTTAATGCCGGTCGACTAGAGTCGCAAACTGAGCAACAAAAATTAAAACTGAAACAGCAAGAGCAAGAATACCTAAGTACCTTGTTTGGCGCTTTTGAGGTGGTGGAGAACAATCTTGATCTGGATGCTAGTTTACAGCTGCAATATCGCTCAACGTTAAAAGCCCAAGAAAATGCCCTCCAAGCTGAAACCCTATCATTTGAACAATACCAAAGTGGCCTTGTCAGTTACACCACCGTACTAGACGCCCAAACCCGTGCGTTTGTGGCGCAAAGCTCGGTTATCAGCTTAAAAAACCAAATTATTGCCAACCGTATCGGACTACACCTTGCTTTAGGTGGTGATCTCGATGCCAGTGTTACCAATGCCAGTGATACAGAAGAAGAATAATATGATGAATAAGAAATACCTTATCCCCGTTGGCATAATTGCTATCGCTATTGTCACTATCATAGTGATTACCTCAAACCCGCCGAGCTCGAAACGTGGCAAGCCGATGGCAGTAGCGGCTATGTCGGTTGAAACTCTGGTGCTTAAACCACAAGATTATCAAATTCAGGTGAGCAGTTTTGGTGTAGTAAAACCGCGAACTCAAAGTGCATTAGTGACTCAGGCATCTGGGCAGATCTTGTCCATTAGCCCAAATTTCCGTGAAGGTGGCTTTTTCGAGACTGGCGAAGTGTTAGTTCAGCTCGATGATAGAGATTATCAAGCTGAAGTGAAAATTGCCGAAGCTGGATTACTACTAGCCAGACAACAATTATTAGAAGAGCAAGCGAGAACAAACCAAGCTTTAGCTGATTGGCAGCGACTCAGTAATGGCCGCGAGCCAACTTCGCTAGTGTTACGTGAACCGCAATTAGCTGCAGCACGAGCAGCAATGTTGTCTAACCAAGCATCGCTTGAAAAAGCTAATTTAGCTTTGGAACGCACCCAAGTTGTAGCGCCGTTTTCTGGGCGAATTCTAGAAAAGAATGTTGATGTAGGCCGCGTGGTGTCGACCAATGGGCAACTGGCAACGATTTATGCCACCGATTATGTGGAAATACGTTTACCGATTAATAATAGCGATCTCGGTTTGGTTGAACTGCCTGAACAAGGCAAGTCTGTGGTGGCAAAGGTCAGCTTTGAATCAGATTTAATCGGCCTGCAAACCTGGGAAGGCGAACTCATTCGTACTGAAGGGGCTATCGATAGTAACTCTCAACAGCTTTATGTGGTGGCACAAATTGACGACCCATTTGATTATCAAAGTAATCAGCAGATGCCACTTAAAATAGGCCAATATCTGACGGCTAATATCGCCGGTAAAAAGCTAGCTCAAGTATTAGTGATACCCACTAAAGCTATCTATCAAGGTTCGTATGTCTATGTGGTAAACGATGGCATGTTATTGCGCCGAGAAGTTATCACAAGATGGCAAAACAGCCAAGATTCTGTGGTGAGAACGGGCTTAGAAAGTGGCGACGAGCTGGTTGTCACTTCCCTAGGGCAAGTGAGTTCTGGTACACCCGTAACGGTAGTGGGCGATGTTAGTAAAGCCAAAATAGGTCAAGGGAAGCGCAACTCAGATGAACCGCGCAAGGGTAAACCGGCTGCTAAAGAGGAGTCAAAACCATGATTGCTTGGTTTGCTAAAAACCATGTAGCTGCCAACTTGTTAATGTTGATGCTGCTGGTATTGGGTTTAGGTTCGCTGTCAACGCGGATCCCACTTGAAGTCTTCCCAACGGTTGAATCTGAAAGGATATCAGTGAATATCTCCCTTCGTGGTGCCACCCCTGAAGATGTTGAAAAAGGGGTGACTATTCGGGTTGAAGAGGCTGTGCAAGATCTTGAAGGAATAGAGAAAATTACCTCTAGCTCATCAGAGTCTTCATCTCAGGTCACCATCGAAGTCGAAAGTGGCTACGATCCTCGCGAAATGTTGGCGGATATTAAAAGCCGAGTCGATGCGATTAATACTTTTCCTGTTGATGCTGAAAACCCCGTTATAGCCCTTGCTCAGCGCAAACGTGAAGTAATAGCAGTGACAGTTACGGGCATATATAGCGAGAAAGAGACAGTAGAATTTGCCGAAGTCGTACGTGATGAATTGCTGCGTCTTGAAGGCGTCACCCAGCTGGATTTAAGTGGGGTGCGTAACTATGAAGTGTCATTAGCTTTATCGCAAAACAAATTACGCCAGTACAACTTAACCCTTAGCGAAGTTTCGAAAGCCATTAATGCGTCCAGTACTGATATCTCCGCGGGTAATTTAAAAACCCAAGGCGGCGATATATTACTACGCTCTAAAGGCCAAGCTTACTACAAAGATGAGTTTGCCAATATTGCCATTAAATCTGCTGCTGATGGCACCATTATCCGTTTAGGTGATATTGCCAATGTGGTGGACGGTTTTGAAGAAACCCCAGTAAGAACCCGTTTTAATGGTCAACAAGCGGCATTTATTGATGTGTATCGAATCGGCCAGCAAAGTGCGATTGATGTGGCTGATAAAATTAAGGGTTATATCGATTCGCGTCAGGCAACATTACCCCAAGGCTATGGTCTCAGCTATTGGGATGATGATTCTGAAATCGTTAAGAACCGTATTGCCACCTTAACAGGCAGTGCGTTACAGGGTGGCATATTAGTACTGCTATTGCTGACTTTGTTTTTACGTCCTTCGATCGCTATTTGGGTGTTTATCGGTATTCCTGTTTCGTTTATGGGCGCCTTCATATTTATGCCATTTTTTGGTGTCTCTTTAAACGTAATAAGTCTGTTTGGGTTTATTTTGGTATTGGGGATAGTGGTCGATGATGCCATTGTCACCGGCGAGAATATTTACACTCATCTTAAGACCTCGCCAAATGGTGAGCAAGCGGCGATTCTTGGCGCCCAAGAAGTGGCTGCGCCAGTGACCTTTGGTATTTTAACCACTGTGACCGCATTTTTACCTATGTTGTTTATCGAGGGGACTCGAGGAGCTATATTTGGTCAAATTGCGATTGTGGTTATCCCGGTACTGCTGTTCTCGTTAATCGAATCTAAGTTTGTCCTTCCTGCTCACCTTAAATATATTAAGATGCGCAGCGAGAAAGAAAATTATAATAAATTTGAGGTTTTTCAGCAAAAATTTGCCGATGGATTTGAACGAGCGATTATTCAATTCTATCAACCATTTCTTCGGATTGCGCTGAAGCATAAAACCGCCACCTTGAGCTTATTTCTCAGTGTGCTACTAGTGATAGCGGCATTGTTAGCCACGGGGTGGACTAAGTTTACCTTCTTCCCGCGCATTCCTAGTGAAACAGTGCGACTCAACTTGACCATGCCAGCAGGCACCCCATTTGAGGTGACTAACGCGCATATTATTGCCATTGCCGCTAAAGCTGAGGCGCTGCAAAAAAAGTATACCGAAGAAGACGGTGAGAGTGTCATTCTCAACATTTTAGCCACGACAGGTGGCCGCGGTGGCACCTCAAATGCTGGCGGGGTGCGTTTTGAAATAACCGCCGCAGAGAAGCGTGAATCAGATATTACCTCTCAGCAACTATTAACAGAATGGCGCCGCAGTGTTGGTGATATTCCTGGCGCTGAGTCAGTCACTTACCGCGCTGAAATAGGCCGTAGTTCTGATCCTATTGATGTGCAGCTCAGTGCTAACTCGCTTGAGACTTTACGTGAGATTGCCGATCAAGTTAAAGAGCATCTGAAAAAATACCCGACAGTATTTGATATCGCAGATAGTCTATCTAACGGTAAAGAAGAGCTATTAATTGAGTTAACTGAGCAAGGTAAGGCATTGGGGCTAACGCGTCAGGAAGTGTCAACTCAAGTCAGAAGCTTCTATTTTGGCGCCGAAGTTCAACGTATACAGCGTGGACGAGATGATGTTCGAGTGATGCTACGTTTGCCACTAGATGAACGTCAGTCATTGGATGACCTTAAAAAGGTCTTGATTACCACTAGTCAGGGCGCGCAAGTGCCACTTGGCCATGTGGCGAAAATGACCTCAGGCAAGAGTCCATCAAGCATTAAACGAATCGACCGTTATCGCGTATTAAATGTCACTGCTGATGTGGATAAAGACAACACTAATATGACGGTATTACAAGCCGATCTTAAGGTCTTTCTTGACGGCTTAGTGCAGCAATATCCAGGTGTGAGGCATTCACTGGAAGGTGAAGCGCGTGAGCAACGAGACAGTTTTGGTTCGCTTCAATGGGGCTTAGTGTTCGTGTTGTTTATGATTTATAGCTTATTGGCGATACCGTTTAAATCATACATTCAGCCGTTAATTGTGATGAGCGTGATCCCCTTTGGCTTAATTGGCGCAGTACTCGGTCACTGGTTAATGGGCTCACCGCTCACCATCTTTAGTATTTTGGGGATGATGGCACTCGTAGGTGTGGTGGTAAACGACTCCTTAGTGCTGGTGGACTTTATTAACAAAAAGCGTGAAGCAGGAATGCCATTAGCGGAGGCGGTATTAACAGCGGGTACCAAACGATTTAGACCGGTTATGCTTACCAGTTTGACCACTTTTATCGGCTTAATGCCGCTGTTATTAGAGAAGTCCACTCAAGCGCAGTTCTTAATTCCTATGGCCATATCATTGGGCTTCGGGATTATCTTTGCTACCTTTATCACCTTGATATTGGTACCGGTTAACTACCTTGTAGTTGAGCGATTAAAGGGCAATAAAGTTGACCAAGCTAGCTTAGATCAAAAGTTTGAGGATAGCTTTGGCGTTGCTAGAAGTTAGTGGTTTAAGCTTCGTAACCAATGGCGAGTTGCTAATCAATGGAAGAGTAAATGGGGCTTAGTTGCCCCATTTTTATGACTGTAATATCTGAGCTGATATGAAAATTCCATATTCCCATCTAATTTCGCTAGAATAGAATGGCAATTTAAATAACGGAGTGTCCTTGATTGGAAAATATTATTGCTGTGCTCGAATCAACGGGTGTACGTAAGCACGATTATGATCAAGGCACTTATTTATTACGCCAGTCTAATGACGTCACGTCACTATTATTTTGTATAGATGCCAATTTTACGGTTTCTTATATTAATGATAACGGCAATGAGTTTATTTTGAAGGTGGAAGAAAATTACACTGGCTTTGTTGGTGAGATGGAGTTTTTTCAACAAGATAATCATTCACTATTTAGCGTTAAATCCAATAAACCTGGAGCTTTTTATAAGCTCAGTAAAATGCAGGTGTTAACTGTTTTATCAGCCGACAGTCAGGTTTTTTCTGATTTAATGGCATTAATGACGAAACGATATAATACCAATGTCAAAAAGCTCATTGAGCGCCTCACACAGCCAACAAAAATAAGTATTATCAATCAAATACTACAAGCACATAACGTGTCGGATGATGAGTTATTTGATTTGTCATCGACTTTAAACGCTAAAAAACTCGGTATTACCACCAGAACCTACCGCAGAATTATTCACGAACTTATCGAAGAAAAAAAGCTAGAGAAAATCGGTAAACGTTACAAGGTCATAGGTCAATTTTAGCGATTTGAACATAGCGATTTAAACATATGGGCTAGATATAGCGCCAAAGATTTTTGGCGCTAGGTGATGGACTTGTCTGTTCGACTATATCGACTATATCGACTATATCGACTATATCGGCTTAATAGCTGTTTCTAACGCTAACTTCATCATGTTATCAAATGAACTTTGGCGCTCTTCAGTCGTTAACTCTCCACCTTTTATGACGTGATCAGACACTGTTAATATGCTTAATGCTTTCACTCGATATTTAGCCGCAATAGTAAATAATGCTGCTGACTCCATATCATAGGCGAGAATGTTCATTGTTTTCATGGCTGGCATAAGCGTGTCAGGATCTTCGTAGAAAAAATCGCTAGTAAAAATATTACCCACACGCACATCAAGAGACAGTGACTGCGCCACATCCCAACAGTTTTTTAGCATCGAAAAATCAGGTGCGGCGGCATAATCATAACCTGCAAAACGGGCACGGTTCATGGCGTTACCCGTACTGGCAGCGTTAGGCACAATAATATCCCTTAGCTCAATATCTTCTGCAATAGCGCCGCAGCTACCAACACGGATTAACTGCTTAACCCCAAATTCATTGATAAGTTCATTGGCATAAATGGCCATCGAAGGCGTGCCCATGCCTGAGGCTAATACTGAAATAGCTTGCCCTTTATAAGTGCCCGTAAACCCAAGAATGTTACGTACATCACAGACTTGCTTAACATCTGATAGATAGTTTTCGGCAATAAATTTCGCTCGTAAAGGATCGCCAGGCATTAAAACCGTGTCAGCGAAATCGCCCTTTGATGCATTAATATGAGGAGTCATGGTGCTACCTTTTTATGGAGTTTTTTAATGTGTTTATTCTAGGTAATACCCGATCCAGATAAGAGGACATTTGTCCGGAAATGCCGGAAATTAACAGGGTATTTTGTAGGAGATTTTGTAAAAAGAGGGCTCTTATTCGGTGTAACCCAAATGGATGGCTTAACGCATATTGGTTTTTTATGGTTGTTTTGTGATTTAGAACATGACGAGTCAGACTGCTTTGGGCGCTATTTTGTTGGGCGTGAGCAACTGCCAATACCGTTAATTCAGCTTTGCACTTCTCAAGCATGGGTCATTCAATGAGAATTAATCTTTATTAATGTTTGAACCTATTTGCTGTTTTTTTCATATAGTATTTTTGATTCTGTTTAGTTTACTTTTTAATCTTGTTGGAGCTAATAATTATGGTCGATATGAATAAGCTTTTAGGGTCAATTATGGGCAGTGGCGCTGCCAGCGGTTTTGTCGGAGGCCTCGCTGGTGGTATGGCAAGCAACATGGTTAAAGGTAAAACGGTAAAGAAAATAGGTGCTAATGCATTAAAAGTCGGTGGCATTGCCGCCGTTGGCGGGCTGGCTTATACCGCATTCAAACGTTATAACAACAATCAAAACACTGGCACCACTGAAACACCAGCTAGTCAGCATAATGAGTTATCCTCGCCTCCTAAGGGATCAGCCTTTTTACCTAGTGATGACAATCCTGCTGCGACCGAAGCGTTGGGTTTAATATTGGTACGAGCAATGATCGCCGCAGCTCGCTCGGATGGACGTTTAGATGCGCAAGAGAGCCAAGCTATTTTCCAGAGAATTGAAACATTGGGGCTAGATAGTGAAAGTCAGCATTTACTCGTACAAGAGATGGGGCATCCTGTTGATATCGACAATATTGTTAACAGTGCCAGCTGTCCAGAAGTTGCTGCAGAAATTTATATTGCTTCACTATTTGCTGTTGATGTTGATACTGCAGCAGAAAAGTCTTATTTAGCAATGTTGGCAGCCCGATTACAATTGCCGCCAGCTCTGGTAAAAGAGCTTGAACATCAAGTCAGCTCACATAAGGTCGCCGCTTAACTTTTATTATGCTTGCCTTATTTTGTGGCTATTATCAGAAACATGAAACATGAAACATGAAACATGAAACATGAAACATGAAATAGAAAAGTCTTAATATAAAAACGACAGTCAAAGCTGCAAGTACACTGATAGCATTAATCAATAAATCGCATATGGTTATTTGTTGCCTGACACGCACTAACTGGCAAGCTTAGTGATCTGTGTTTGTGTTTCTTGTTTTTACTTTTTGTTTAAAAAAACATGCTTTCAGCTGATTTCCTCAATAGCTGTCCATCCCATATTCAGCAACTCTTTCAATATTTTCATCTCATTCACTGTGGGCCAGAGTAATGTTTGGCTGTCATTGCACTAATGAATTAAAACCTCAAGCCCAATATCAGCAATCACAATGTTATAGCTTGTTGTACCGGATAGAGTCGCCTTCTGATTGACTCAGTGATTTTCGACAATCAAGATCATACCGTTTAAGCCATGTTTTAATCTGGTTACCACATTTATGATCTTGATATTAAGGCTACAATGTTGTTTGAAGCAAAATAAGCAAAATAAGCGGAATAGGCTCAGACGAATTCCATTTATTTACTCACTTACTTACTTATTAGGGATTTATCCGCCTCGTGATTTCATTTGGAAAGGGGGGGTTATGTTTAAGTTTTCACTGTCCCTGATCCCATTTAATGCCGTTTAATTTCTGCTTTAACATTTAGTCGCATCAGTCGTTATTTGATAACTGGGTAACTCAGTCGGACTTTTAGCTTGTTTATATGTCAATTTACATGTTGCTGGCGCACCTTTTTGCCAAATATATGCATCGCCATTACCATCAGCGTAAATAGTCCATTCAGCATTATTATTATGAGTGATGGTTGGGTCGGTACTGGATGTGGCATGATTAAATTTTGTATCGAGCACATTTTCTAAATCAGTGTTAGTAGCAAGCGTATAACCGTACGCGGTAAAGAGTACTTGACCAGTACCAATATCTAAATCTGTGTTGAGGGAGGATTTTTCTACCCCTGCCAAACTTGCCTTAGAATAAACAAGCGCATTGGCACTGTGAATTGCGCCTTTCATTCCTGCAAGAGAACTGACTCTAGCATCACCCTGTAGGTTAATAAATTTTGGCGCAGCGACGGTAGCGAGTATGCCTAGAATAATGATGACGACGACTAATTCAATTAGCGTAAAACCTTGTTGATTTTTCATTGTTAACACCTTTGCTATCTTCATAGCTGAAACTGGCTTTACAGTGATCCTATAAAGCGAACATGAAAGCTCTCCTAGCGTTTTTTATTCAAATTAAATACGTAAATTTTAAAATGAGTAAGACATATTCCACATTAGAGCTAAAGCTCTAAATTTAAATTGCGCCTTTTTTGTTCAACTTTCAAATGAATTAATGTTAATTTTTGAACACCACAGATGTTTAGAAAAGTTTCAGGCAAGATTAATATATCGATGACTTTAATTCGGCAAATGGGAGCTAGAATTACTTATGATTTGTTTTTATGGCCTTGCCGCTGAGGACAGTCTCGGTGCTTCACCCACTTATTTTCAAAGGTGAGTCAATGTGTTTCTAGCATAAAAAAAATGACATTCCCGTCATTTATTCGCCGTTTTGATGTGCTTTAGTCGGGGTCACATTCCTTATCAAGTTGAGATGAATGTCTAACAAATCGCACAAATTTACGCGTGATTGTATTTAGGTGATCTTTCTCTAATTCCCCACACTGCCAACGCGTTAATATCGTGCTCAATAGTCAAAGAGGCGATATTTATTCTTAATTATAGATGATTTCTAATGAGTGATTTTTATCGCTCGGCTTATAAAATACGGCTCATATTACACTGACTATTACTCGGCAATAAATTTTACCCTGACCCATATTTAATAGGAATGAAATGAAAGATACCCATAGCGTACGGATCGAAGAAGATTTATTGGGCACTAAAGCTGTGTCCAACCAGCACTATTATGGCATTCATACTCTACGAGCTATTGAAAACTTTAAGTTGAGTCACTCTAAAATCTCCGATATTCCCGAATTTGTGCGCGGCATGATCTTAACCAAGAAAGCCGCTGCGATGGCGAATTGCGAATTGGGCGCAATTAACCCCGATATTGGCGACAAAATTATTGAAGCCTGTGACCTCATCCTAACGACGGGGAAATTTGTCGACCAATTCCCAGTGGATGTTTACCAGGGCGGCGCAGGTACTTCGGTTAACATGAATACCAATGAAGTATTGGCCAACGTAGCATTGGAGCTTATGGGGCTAGAAAAAGGCCGCTACGATGTGATTAACCCCAATGACCATGTCAATAAATGCCAATCAACCAATGATGCCTATCCAACGGGTTTTCGCATTGCATTAATCAACAGTACCGATTCGCTGTTAGATACATTGACCGATCTGACCAGTGCTTTTGAGGCTAAAGCGAAAGAGTTTAATACAGTCCTAAAAATGGGCCGTACTCAATTACAAGATGCAGTGCCAATGACATTAGGGCAGGAGTTTCATGCCTATGCCGTCACGCTGCGAGAAGAAATTAAATCAATCAAGCGTTGCCAAGAGCTACTACTAGAAGTGAATTTAGGCGCGACTGCGATTGGCACGGGTTTGAATACGCCAATAGGTTATTCCTCGTTAGCCATCAAACATCTTGCTGTTATTACAGGACGTAATTATGTGCCAGCAGAGGATTTAATTGAGGCGACATCTGATTGCGGCGCCTATGTGATGCTGCACAGCGCTATTAAGCGTATGGCGATTAAAGTCTCCAAGATTTGTAACGATCTGCGCTTACTTTCCTCTGGCCCGCGCACAGGTTTGAAAGAGATCAATCTACCCGAGTTGCAAGCGGGTTCATCTATTATGCCAGCCAAGGTTAACCCAGTGATCCCAGAGGTGGTAAATCAGGTTGCGTTTAAAGTGGTGGGTAATGACATTACTATCACTATGGCCGCAGAAGCTGGGCAATTGCAGCTTAACGTAATGGAACCTGTGATTGGTCAGGCAATGTTTGAATCATTGAGCCTTATGGGCAACGCGTGTGTAGCGCTGAGAGAAAAGTGCGTTGAAGGGATAACTGCGAACCCAGAGATCTGTATGAACCATGTACTGAACTCCATCGGGATTGTGACCTACCTTAACCCTTATATCGGCCACCATGAAGGCGATATCGTCGGCAAGATTTGTGCTGAAACCGGTAAGAACGTCCGCGAAGTAGTGCTAGAGCGTGGCTTGTTAACCGTTGATGAACTCGATGACATTCTTTCGGTTGAAAACCTGATGAACCCTAAATACCAAGCCAAGCGTCATAGCCGAGAAGCGAAGGTATAAAATTGCTCTAATGACCTTGCTGCCAAGGTAAGTCGTGGCGCTTCGCCCATACCAGAGTCAAGGGGGGGCGCTCTGGTGTGGTCAAGTAAATTGATGTGCTCAAATAAATCTGTACACACTTAGGGGGGATTATTTAGCGTCAAACTTCATTTGGGTGAGATTGGAATTAAGTTTACTCTGCCCTATTTATTGCCGATTTAGACCTTTTAATTGAGCACAGTGCTAATAATTTTATAAACCGTGAAAGCTCAATTTTGATACAGGCTGAATTAACAATTACAAGCACGTCAACAAGTCGTACAAACCTGCTATTAAGTGATTTTTAGATAGGGTGGTTGTTACATATTTACGAAATTATTATTAGATTTAGGCTGTCATCTGCTTTTAAACACTTTTCTACAACAGTTAAGTTCATGCTGTTTTTCCTGCCATCTCCAGTGAAACAAACTTTTTGGAAATAGCATTGACGCTTCTAAATTGGTACCACTGCAACCCGCATATCAACAACGAACACACAATAAAGCTGATAACGGGAAGCAGAAGCAATGAGATTAATGGATCTGCAAAATTAAGTAACATCATTAAATCCATTTATTAGTCCTCATTACTTACTAATGCTGTATCTGGCTCTGTTACTGATTCTGTCAACTCAAGAGAAGTACTTAGCTCAAATAGTTGCTCTGCGATTTTACTATGCAGATTCAAAGTAATTTCTTGTTTCGCAGTTTGTAGCATTTCTGTGGTTGCTTCAGTAAAACGTGTTTCTAATACACTCACAATATCAGCACTACTCAATTCATTCGCTTGAGCGCCAATACTTGCTGTTGCAATAACGGCAATTAACGCTAATTTTTTAAATGTACGGTTAGTTTTTGTAGATGTTGAGCTAGTGACTAAATTTGTATTTGAGGTTGAGTTAAACATGGTGTCTTCCTTTTCAATTATGGGGTACACCTAGGTTATTACAAGCTGCGTGCCAAGTTTGAGATTATGTTTTAAACACTTGATTTTAAGTGGTTTTAAATTATTTCGATAAAAAGGAAATCAAAACGCATTCAATTCACGCCTGTGCAACAAATAAACAATTAGTCATTTTAACCACCTAAGTAGTGAGTTTAGCTAACTCTTAATTAGCAAACCAGAAATATAAAAAATCGCCTTTAATGAGACGCTATTTTATGTTCAAAAATAGCTTAATCAGTGGTGATATTATTAGGGTAGAAAATGACATCTGCAGGAGGCCGAGTTTGATGAATTTTTTCAACAGCATCCCAAATGACCTCTATATATGCTGGGTCAGAGATATATGTTGGGTCAAAATATGTTGAGTCAGAATCTGAGGGATCCATGTCTCGCCAAATATGGCCTATCGGCCAAGGTAAGTCGTGGCGCTTCGCCCACACCAGACCAAAAGGGGAAAAGCGCTTGTTCCCCTTTTGGATAACCCCCAGCGCCCCGACGAAGTTGTCATCCTCAGTGTATTTTGAAAATAGCTAACGCTTCCTATGGGGCATCCATGCCCCGCGAAAGCTAACCTGACATCCATGTCAGGTTTACGCCATTTATCTGCATACACATCGGCAACTTCCAACGGGGAATAATCTAACGTCTAACTTCAATTTAATTGAGTATTTGATTAAGTTTATTCTTACCGCACTTGTTCTTGATAATCTCGATTATAGTCGCTATCTTATTGATTAATAATAGTTTGACTTGTTCTGATCTGTAAGGGTGAATATATGAGTGATTATCATGGTAGATAAAAGTGGTTACAACTTTTCTTGGATAGACCCAGTCACGCTAGATTGCGATACTAAATTCAGTTCTGATAAATTAGGGCGAGCAAGATATGCTGAGTTTCTTACCCATTTTCTTGTTGGTGAGGCACAAAATGGTTATGTGTTAAACCTTAACTCAGGATGGGGAACGGGGAAAACTTACTTTCTCAAACGTTGGCAGCATTCTATTAACGATATTCATCCAACTGTATATATAGATGCTTGGAAGCAGGATTTTTCAAATGATCCTATGCTTGCCGTTATTAGCTCCATAATCTCTCAACTTCGCGATCAATCAGAAGGTGATATAGAGCAAAAAATAATTAATATTGGCAGTAAAGCTTGGGGGTTCTGTAAGCAAGCAACTCCAGAGATCACCAAAGCTGTAGTAAAAAAATTAAGCGGTATAGATGTTGATAAAGTTGTAGAAAAAAACAGTGAATCGAATCTGTTTGAAAGTAAAGATTTTGCAGATGCTTCAGGTAAGTTGGTGAGTGCAATAATTAAAGATCATGATGCAAAGTTAAAAAGTATCAAAGACTTTAAAGACTCAATAGCAGCATTCATAAATGACATTCTTAGTTGTACTGAGAAAGATAATCCCACATTCATATTTATTGATGAATTAGATCGATGCCGTCCAACTTATGCAGTAGAGATGTTGGAAGTGATCAAACATTTCTTCGATATGCCAAATGTGGTTTTTGTGGTTGCTACTGATACTGAGCAATTGCAACATGCTGTCAAAGCCGTTTACGGAAATGATTTTAATGCGAATGTATATTTAAGTCGTTTTTTTCAAAGGCGCTGCACTTTGCAAGAACAGCCGAGGTTAGAGTTCATTCAAAATAAACTCTCAAGCTTGGAGGATTCACAGCTTGCCCACTTTAATGATTTAGTTTGGCCTTTCTTAGATAATGATGTCGAATATCTATCCTATCTAGTGGCTTCAATTGCAGATGTTTTTTCGTTACCACTGCGAGAAACTGAGCAACTTGTCGATAAAGTCAAAGCCGTACTTTTTACTGTTGAAGATAAAAAGGTAGATATTTTACTGCTTTGTTCTCTGATGATTATTCATGACCGATATTTTGAGTTCTATCAGGACATCATTAATGAAAGGCGCCCGATAGGTAAAAATGCTATTTACCATGAGCTTAAAGTTATCCAAGAAATTCTTTTTAAAGAAGAATATCTGATGCTGATTGATTTGAATTTAGAGCCGTATAAACATTTTTCTAACGGTGCGGTTACATCTGGGGATAATGTGTATGGGATAAACATACAAAATGGCAAACATCCGATAAAGTTCGCTCAATTGTTATCAACTCAACTTGAAAGTAGTCAATCTAATATTCTTAAAGGAAAGTATGTTAATGAGATTACTCAATCTCTTTCAGTGAATAGAAAGAATAAAGCACCTATACAAAACTTTGTTGGTGTAGAACTTATCGGATTAAAACAATCTAAGAGTGATTATAAAAACTGGGTTGAATTGGCTACTTCTTTTGATTAATAACTTCGAAAGAAAATTTGGAGCAGAGTCTGCTTTAAAATATACAGCTACCAAAACACCGCCGCAGTCTCCAATATACCCCATTCCAAGTTGCTGAAATACGCAGATGAAAATGGTGTATAGCCATCATGGATGATGGCTAAGGCTCAGGGGGACATGGATGTCCCGTCTGAGCCGTTAGGTATTTTTATTGGAGTATGAAGAAGCACAACTTGGTTGGGGCGGCAGGGGTGATTCAAGAGGGGGATTGCTGTTGATCCCCATCTTGGCCAGTGCAGGGTGGAACCCTGCGATCTACATCCAAACGAAGTTTGGAATCCTAATAAAGAGTAATCAGTGATTACTCTGGATCACTCTCTATTCAGGGTCATAATCCAACACTGGTGACAACCACTTCTCCGCTTCTGCCAATGTCATGCCTTTACGCTCAGCATAATCCTCAACCTGATCTTTACCAATATTGGTCACGCCAAAGTAACGTGATTTAGGGTGGGCAAAGTACCAGCCTGATACCGCAGCCGTTGGGTACATGGCGTAGCTTTCGGTGATATTAAGGTCGATAGTTTCATCGGGCTTAAGTAAATCCCACAATAAGCCTTTTTCAGTATGATCTGGACACGCGGGGTAACCAGGGGCTGGACGAATGCCTTTGTATTTTTCGCGAATGAGTGACTCGTTATCCAGTACTTCATCAGCAGCATATCCCCAAAATTCTTTGCGGACGCGTTCATGCATACGCTCTGCGAACGCTTCAGCTAAACGGTCTGCTAAGCACTTAACCATGATGGAGTTGTAATCATCGTGGTTGGCTTCAAAACGAGCTATATGTTCGTCAATGCCGTGACCCGTTGTTACCGCAAAGCCGCCCATGTAATCGGCTACGCCTGAATCTTTTGGCGCTACAAAATCTGATAAACAGAAGTTGTCATTGCCGACGCGTTCAAGCTGCATACGCAGGTGATGAGTGGTCATTTCAAGCTCGGTGCGCGTTTCATCAGTGTACAGTTCAATGTCGTCATGGTTGACGGTATTGGCTGGGAATAAGCCAATTACCGCTTTGGCAGTTAACCATTTTTCTTTGATGATGGTGGCCAACATCGCTTTACCGTCTTCAAATAATTTACTGGCTTCAACGCCGACGACTTTGTCGGTTAAAATATCTGGGTAGCGACCATGTAGTTCCCAACTTCTGAAAAATGGGGTCCAATCGATACGTTCAACTAAGTCTGCTAATGGGTAATCATCAAAGACTTGGCGACCGAGTTTGTTCGGTTTAAATGGGGTGTAGTTGTCCCAATCATATTGGCAGCGGTTATCGCGCGCAGCTTCAATGGGCACTATGGTTTTGCGTTTAGTTTGTGATAAACGCTTTTCACGCATGATGTCGTATTCTTCATAGGCGGCATCAATCGTCGCTTGGCGAGTTTCATTGTTTATCAGCTTTGACACCATAGGCACGGCGCGTGAAGCATCTGCAATATAAATTGCTCCCGTTGGTGAATGTGGGGCAATTTTTACCGCGGTATGAATTTTAGAACAGGTTGCGCCGCCAATGATTGATGGAATGGTTAAGCCTGCTTTATGGAAGGCTTTAACGTTATGCACCATTTCATCAAGGCTTGGAGTAATAAGCCCTGACATGCCAATAATGTCGACGTTTTCAGCCACGGCGACTTCAATGATTTTATCAACGGGTACCATTACACCTAAATCGATTACCTCGTAGCCGTTACACGCCAGCACTACGCCGACAATGTTTTTACCAATATCATGGACGTCACCTTTTACTGTGACCATCAAGATTTTGCCGTTAGATTGGCCTTCGACTTTTTCTTTTTCAATATATGGGTTTAAGTAGGCAACCGCTTTTTTCATCACTCGCGCTGATTTAACTACTTGCGGCAGGAACATTTTACCGGCGCCAAATAAGTCGCCAACCACATTCATGCCGTTCATTAACGAGCCTTCAATCACATCCAGTGGTCTGGTGGCTAACAGGCGTGCTTCTTCGGTGTCTTGGTCAATAAATTCGGTAATGCCTTTCACTAATGCGTGTGAAAGTCGCTGCTCCACAGGCCAGCTGCGCCAAGCTAAATCTTCTTTTTTAGCCACTTGTTTACCGTCACCACGAAAGCGCTCTGCAACATCGAGTAACTGTTCGGTATTGGTCGAGTCAGCCACTGGGCAAGGCAGGTTTTGTACTACGTTTTCGACTTTTTGTTTTAAGTCAGGGTCAATGTCATCGTAAATGGCTAACTGGCCAGCATTGACAATCCCCATGTCCATACCGGCTTGAATCGCATGGTATAAAAACACCGCATGGATGGCTTCTCGCACTGGGTTGTTACCACGGAACGAGAACGAGACGTTTGATACACCACCTGAAATCATCGCATAAGGCAGGGTCGATTTGATGTCTTTTATGGATTCGATAAAGTCGACGGCATAGTTGTCGTGCTCGTCAATACCGGTGGCGATGGCAAAGATGTTGGGGTCGAAAATGATGTCTTCTGGTGGGAAGCCAACTACATCAACCAGTAGGCGATAAGCACGAGTACAAATTTCGGTTTTGCGCTTTCGAGTATCGGCTTGGCCGTCTTCATCAAACGCCATCACAATGGCAGCGGCGCCATAGCGTTTAACTAAGGTGGCTTGCTTGATAAAGGCTTCTTCGCCTTCTTTCATCGAAATAGAGTTAACGATGGATTTACCTTGCACGCACTTAAGGCCCGCTTCAATCACTTCCCATTTTGATGAGTCGATCATGATAGGGACACGGGAAATATCAGGCTCTGAGGCAATTAAGTTCAAGAACTTCGTCATCGACTCAGCGCCATCTAGCATGCCTTCATCCATGTTGACGTCGATGATTTGCGCGCCGTTTTCAACTTGCTCACGCACTACATCTAAGGCTTCTTCAAACTTTTCTTCTTTGATTAAACGCAGGAACTTGGCTGAGCCAGTTACGTTGGCACGTTCGCCGACGTTCACAAACAGTGAGTTGCCATCAATGGTTAACGGCTCAAGGCCGGATAGGCGACACGCTACTGGGATGTCTGGAATGGTGCGGGCATCATATTTGATCACCGCGTCACGTATGGCGCTAATGTGCGCAGGGGTGCTACCACAACAACCGCCAACAATGTTGAGCATGCCTTCTTCGGCCCAGTCAGTTATGACTTCGGCCATTTCTTCTGGGGTTTCATCATAGCCACCAAATTCGTTTGGCAGGCCAGCATTGGGATGCGCTGACACAAAGCATTCAGCAATACGGGATAGCTCTTCAACGTAAGGACGCAGCTCTTTTGGCCCTAATGCACAGTTAAGCCCGATTGATAATGGCTTAATGTGTCGCAGAGAATTGTAAAAACCTTCGGTGGTTTGTCCGGTAAGTGTTCGGCCTGATGCATCGGTAATGGTGCCAGAAATCATCACGGGAAGGCGATCGCCAAGGGTGTCGAATACGGTTTCAATAGCAAATAATGACGCTTTGGCATTTAAGGTATCAAAGATGGTTTCAACCATGATGATATCAGCGCCGCCGTTAATTAATGCGGTGGTTGATTCAACATAGGCTTCGACTAACTCATCAAAACTGACATTACGAAAGCTTGGATCGTTAACATCGGGGCTGATAGAACAGGTGCGGTTAGTTGGGCCAAGCACGCCTGCAACGTAACGCTTAATGCCAGTTTGTGCTTCTACTTCATCAGCAGCTTCGCGGGCAACTTTAGCCCCTTCAAAGTTGATTTCAGCCGACAGGGCTTGCATGTCGTAATCGGCCATGGCGATGGTAGTCGCATTAAAGGTGTTGGTTTCAATAATGTCGGCGCCTGCCAACATGTATTTAGTGTGGATGTCTTTAATGATTTGACGTTGGCTTAGTACCAACATGTCATTATTACCTTTTACGTCACAATGCCAATCTTTAAAGCGTTCACCGCGATAATCTTCTTCTTCCATTTTGTAGTCTTGAATCATTGTGCCCATGGCACCATCGAGAATAACAATGCGCTGTTTAAGCGTATTTGTAAGTTGTTCAAGTACCTGACTGTAGGAAGTCGACTTCGCCATAACGTATTACCTTAATTGCTTTTATTCTAGTAACTTAACAAACTGCTAAATTGCTGGTTAACTGCAGTCACTAGAGGGTTGTTTATCACTTTAGGACGAAATAAGCATACCTTTATTTATGCTTTAAAAGGGGAGAATAATGAAAAATCCCCTACTATAAAATTCATCTTAAATATTTTGTTTGGACATTTAAACGTATAGACGTCCATAATACGCTTTAAATGTTTATAAGAGCAAGTCCGTTACTTATAGATGAGCAAATTGATAATAAACGAATATGCTGATGGAGTTCGCTGCGATGAAACAAGCTAAGATAATATTGTTACGCCATGGGCAATGTGAAGGTGGCAGTATTTTACGCGGCAAAACGGACGTGTCTTTAAGCGATTTAGGCTTTTGTAATATGCACCAAAGTGCAGCGAAGCTGGGCTTGCTAGGTTATTTACCTTTTCTTAATATTTATAGCTCTCCTCTCATTCGATGCCGCGTTTTTGCTGATGAACTGTCACAACAATTGAATCAAGTAGACTGTAGCCTGACATTAAAACCCAAGCTGATGTCTGAATTACAGGAAATTGATTTTGGATTGTGGGACGGCAAAGGCTTTGATGAGCTTTATCAGCACCATGCCGCTGAACTGGATGCTTATTGGGACAACCCTTGGGATAACGCTTTACCAGAAGCAGAATTAATGGCTGATTTTGAGCGGCGTGTTGCTAGTGCTTTTGAGCTAATCACTGAGCAGCTTTATGATGCTACAGAGCTTGATGATCTGAGCGAACTGGGCGAACAGGGCGAACAGAGCAATCAGCCCTGTGCTGCCCTAGTGGTAACACACGGCGGTGTAATGCGTCATATCATTAGTTTGGTTTTAGGTGTTACTCGCTGCAAAGCCCTTTATGCGCAATTTAATCTTGATTACGCCGCAACGGTATCGATTGATGTATTTTGGTCAGAGACTGACGATAAGCATAATAAACCTGTATATCGTTTAAACTGGTCGAGTTAATTTTAACCAATCGCTAAAATTCAGTCGAAAAAACCGAATTAAGACAGACAGATATATCGTACAATGTTAACTGCATTTTTTGAGTGCTATTAAAGTATAAAATTAAGTCAATTTATCCGCATATGCATCGTTTTAGTGACGTTAATGTTGATTTTTATCGCTATAGTTAATCGTGACAGGTTATTAGCTGATAGTGAATAACGACATTTAGAGCTAAACAATGTGTTCAGGTGAATGAATAGGGAATCGAGATGTAGCCGTAAATGCTATTTAGCTCGAACTGTACCCGCAACTGTAAAATTACATGCTGTTACTTTTTGATAAGTGGTAGATGTAATTAAGTCAGATACCTAGCTTAATTTTTCTTGCTGCAGTGCAGCACCCAACAACTTGAGCGGGTAACTCAGGCGGAGTTAGATATAGTGACAGTTTTAACAACATACCCAGCGAGCTTTGGCATTTGTCACGCTCGGTATATGTCTTTGTGCACACCGACAGGTTTTTTATTTTGAATCCTGCAGCATTAAGTGTCGACCAAGTCAGTTGGTCTGTCGAAGACAATGACATTCTTTCCCAAGTCAGTTTTGCCGTTCAGCACGGTGAGATGTTAGGGCTAATTGGCCCAAACGGTGCGGGTAAATCAAGTTTACTGCGCTGCCTGTATCGCTATATCACCCAAGATGCTGGCATTATCAAATTATTTGGCCAGAATATTAATCGCTTTTCTCATAAGCAATTAGCGACCAAGGTTGCCGTTGTTCAGCAAGAATCCCCGCATTTTTTTGATATGACCACTGAGCAATTAGTGGCTATGGGTTTAACGCCCCATAAAGGTTTATTTGAAACTAACACCCAAGCGGACAGAGACGATATAGCCAAGGCGCTTGCTAAAGTGGGCCTTGAACATAAAGCTACTCAGCAATATGAGTTGTTATCCGGCGGTGAAAAACAGCGGGCTTTAATTGCACGTGCCATCGTGCAAAAACCACAGTTGTTAATCTTGGATGAGCCGACTAATCATTTAGATATTCGTTATCAGATTCAGATTCTTGAGTTAGTCAGACAACTCGACATCAGTGTCATTGCCTCTATTCATGATCTTAATTTAGCCAGCGCTGTGTGCGATAGATTGCTGTTACTTGATAAAGGCAAATGTATCGCCCAAGGCCTACCAGATGAAGTGTTAACCGAAAAAATTCTAGGAGAGGTATTTGATGTTTGTTGTCAGATATCCCGTCACCCGCAACATGGTAAACCTTTGATCACTTACTTTTATGGTTATGAAAGTCATCATGTTATGACGGCTCATGGGGAGATTTGTGCGAGTGAATCCCAGTCCAAATCAGCTAAAAACTCATCGCAAGTTGACGACTCATCGCAATCAAACGATGAGGCTGATAAATGATATCCACGACTTCCTCTCATCAAGTGACTACATCAACTAAAACTCGTATTAGTTTTAAACATAAACTTTTATTGTTTGTTACCGCATTAGTGACATTGATTACTCCTATTGCGGCCGCCAGCTATGGCGCAGCTAACATTAGCTTTGATCAAGTTATGAGCTTATTTTCAAATATGGCATTTGGCGCAGATGAAACTGATTCACTAACACAGCGCATTGTATTTGAGCTGCGCTTTCCTCGAATTATATTAGCTTTTGTTGCGGGCGCGGGCTTAGCGTTAGCAGGGAGTGTATTACAAACTGTCACACGTAACCCTTTGGCTGATCCGTATTTATTTGGTATTAGTTCTGGGGCATCTTTTGGCGCAGTATTAGTGCTGAGTTTTTTTGGTAGCCAAGGTTTAGTTCAGCAGTGGTTATCAGAATCGAGCAGTCACCTTGCCAGTGCGATTCTACGTTCTGGAATAATGACTAACGATGCATGGTGGTCTTGGTCTTCTTTAAGTTTGCCTGTGGGCGCATTTATAGGATCGAGTCTGTCAGTGTTATTGGTACTTGGGCTGTCAGGTTTTGGGCGTACAAGTCAAGTCGAGCGAATGTTGTTATCTGGGGTTGCGACCTCCTTTATGTTTGGTGCATTAACCAGCTTGGTATTGTATTTCTCCAGCCCCCAGGCGGCGGCTTCAGTGTTGTTTTGGAGTCTTGGTAGTTTTGCAAAAGCCAGTTGGGGAGGGTTAATCATTCCGTCCGTGGTGGTGTCGTGTAGCATTTTAATTATTTTAGCGTTTAAACGTCAGGTGGTGGCGATTCAAACAGGCGATGAAACGGCTCATTCTTTAGGGGTTAACGTTGTAAAAATCCGCTTGGCCATGTTGATCCTGTGTTCATTGATAACCGCTACCTTAGTGGCAAGTTGTGGTGGCATTGGTTTTGTCGGCTTGATGATCCCGCATACAGTCAGATTATTATATCCAGGGCAACAACCCATCATGATGACCGCATTAGTAGGCGGTTTATTTATGGTGTGGATTGATGTGTTGGCGCGTTGTTTATTAGGTAATCAAGAGTTGCCCGTAGGCATTATTACTGCGGCTATTGGTAGTGTATTTTTTCTTTTTGTATTACGTCATCGTCGATGAAGTTGCAGTTTTTGGAGAGTTATAGATGTTTGCAGTAGATCCAGTCAGTCATATTCACGATGAACAAATACAGCAGCGTATCGATCAAAAAACCAAGCCATTAGGTGCATTAGGTTTACTGGAAGGGCTAGCAAAACAGATTGCTCAGGTTCAGCTTACTCAGCAAGCCGATATGAAAAACAGCTCCAGCATTAAACCTAAGTTCAATATGAATAAGCATAAGTTGAGCATTAACAAACCCGCTATGCTGGTGTTTGCGGGCGATCACGGCATTGCTGCTCATGGCGTTTCAATTGCACCAAGTGAAGTGACCAAACAAATGGTGGCTAATTTTGCCAGTGGCGGCGCGGCTATTAATGTTTTTTGTCGTCAAATGGGTTTGAACCTTGAAGTGATTGATTGTGGCATGTTGACGCCAATTGATGACCCTAGCATTACGCAACATCGTTTAGGAAATGGCACTGAAGCCATTCATAAAAAAGAAGCCATGAGTTTAATGGCGGTAAAAGATGGTTTTAGCTACGCAAGTGAAGTAGTGCAGCGCCATTATGATTCTGGCTGCAACCTTATTGCGCTTGGTGAAATGGGGATTGGGAATACGTCTTCTGCTGCTGCAATAATGGCTGCGCTGTTATCGCTAGATATTAAAGATTGTGTTGGCCGTGGTACCGGTATCGACGATCAAACCTTCGCACTGAAAACCGAACTATTGGGTGTGGCATTAAATCTTCATCGCAGTAAGTTCTCTGATCCCGTCAATGTGCTTGCTTGTGTCGGTGGTTTTGAAATTGTGCAAATGACGGGTGCTATTTTAGCCGCGGCAGAGAAAAAAATGTTGGTAGTGATTGATGGTTTTATTGCTACAGCCGCCGCACTTGTTGCCGTTAAATTACATACTGATGTAAGAGATTATTTAATCTTTGCTCATCAATCGGATGAACAAGGGCACATAAAAATGCTAGCTGCACTCAATGCTAAACCGTTACTGCATTTAGGTTTTAGATTAGGCGAGGGCACAGGCGCTGCATTAGCGATACCTATGATTGAAGCCGCGGTGAATTTTTATAATGATATGGCCAGTTTCGAAAATGCAGGAGTTAAGTCAGTCGTATAAGTATTTGAGCTAATCGCATGTGATTTAGTGCTTTGTGTGCCGATACATTTACTGAAACGCGGATAGATAACTACAGGATAAGTTATGCAACAAGAGCCATCGAAAGAGCCAGTAAATGAGACCTTGAAAAATAGCTCTGAAGAGTCAAATGACTCAGCGCCGAAAAATACAGGTACGCTGCAAAAACAGTTGAACTTGTTTCTTATCGCACTGAGCTTTTTTACTCGTATTCCTGTGCCTGCTTGGGTTGATTTTGATAGTGAAAAGTTGAATCAAGCCAGTCGCTATTTTGGTGTGGTGGGTTTATTGGTTGGTGGCTTAAGTGCTGCAGTTTTTTGGGCGAGTCAGTTTGTACTCCCTAACAACGTAGCAGTGATCTTAGCGATAATAATGGGCGTATTAGTCACTGGTGGCTTTCATGAAGATGGCCTTGCTGATACTGCTGATGGTTTTGGCGGTGGATGGAAAGTTGCTGATAAATTACGCATTATGAAAGACTCACGGATAGGGACTTATGGGTCTTTAGCCTTGGTACTTTGCTTGTTACTTAAATGGCAGCTATTAGTTGAAATTGCATTGTATAGCCCGATTAAAGCCGTGGTTGCCATTATCGTTGCTCATTCATTAAGTCGTGTTGTTGCTGCAAGTATTATTTATTCAGAGCAGTATGTGACTGAAGATGACGGCAGTAAATCCAAACCTTTAGCGCAGCATCAGCAGATGAATGATTTACTCATTCTATGTTTGAGCGGTTTTGTGGTGTTAGCCTGTTTAAATGGTATGGTCGCGTTTGTATTATTACTGATTTTAGCTACATTAAGACAAGCATTAATATGGGGTTTTAAGCGTCAAATCGGTGGTTATACCGGTGATACATTAGGCGCAGCGCAACAAATTAGCGAACTATTTTGCTACGGTATTTTTTTATCAATTGGTCTGAATTAACAGTGAATACTTAATATGACTCACTACTAATGCTAGTAAGTCATATTGTCATATTTCATATAGGAAACAGTACATGATCCATCTCGTCCTTGGTGGCGCTCGTTCAGGTAAAAGCCGATATGGTGAATCACTTGCAGAGCCTTTTGCTCAGCAAGGTCATCGCTGTGTTTATATTGCGACGGCAACAGCATTAGACGATGAAATGGCGCTAAGAATTAAGCGGCATCAGCAAGATCGACTTGATTCAAATATCGATTGGAAACTCGTTGAAAGCCCGTTGGCATTAGCCTGTACCTTGAAGCATTACGATGCCCCAAATACCGTATTATTTGTTGATTGCCTTACTTTGTATTTGACTAACTATTTGGTGGCATGTGAAGAAACGCACCGTGATGGCGTAGACGATTTATGGCAACAACAGAAACAAGCATTAATGGCTTGTTTAACCTCGTTACAAGGCCAAGTTATTCTAGTGAGTAACGAAGTCGGTTCCGGCATTGTGCCGCTAGGTGAGTTAAGTCGCAGATTTACCGATGAAGCAGGTTGGTTAAATCAAGCGATTGCTCAGGTTGCAGATAAGGTCACCTTGGTGGTGGCAGGACTTCCGCTTGAACTTAAACGCTAAGCAAACCTGTCGCGCTTATATTTTAATATTTAAAAGCTTACTGCTGATGGGTCTAACCTATCTTAGCCAGCTTGTGTCTGTCACCTTCAATCTGCTTTCTAGCCAGAATCATAATCACAATTAAAATGACCATCACAATGAAAATGACAAACGAAACATCACCCCGAGAAGCCTTAAAGTGACCAAGAATATTACTATCCCTATTTATGATACGTCAGCATTTAAATACAACGCTGGTGAAGCATCAACATTGATGGTGCAGGGCACAACATCAGATGCGGGGAAAAGTACCTTAGTCGCCGGGTTATGCCGTGTATTTTCGCGACAAGGGACCAAGGTTGCGCCATTTAAACCACAAAATATGGCATTAAATAGTGCGGTCACCACTGATGGCGGCGAAATTGGCCGTGCGCAAGCTTTACAAGCGGTCGCTTGTAACCTCGAGCCCCACACGGATTTTAATCCGGTATTATTAAAGCCCAGTAGTGATACTGGAGCGCAGGTCATTATCCATGGTAAAGCGTTAACGACATTAGAAGCTAACGCCTTTTTTGGCCCTGAAAGTCGTGACTATAAATCCGTTGCTATGGACGCGGTATTACAATCTTTTGAGCGATTAACTAATCAATATCAACTGGTTGTTGTTGAAGGTGCTGGTAGTCCTGCTGAAATTAATTTACGTGAAGGTGATATCGCCAACATGGGCTTTGCTGAAGTAGTCGACTGCCCGGTGATCATTATTGCTGATATTGATAAAGGTGGCGTGTTTGCCCATCTCGTTGGTACTTTGGCGCTGTTAAGTGAAACCGAGCAACAAAGGGTAAAAGGCTTTGTTATTAACCGTTTTCGCGGTGATATTAGCTTATTACAACCAGGTATTGATTGGCTTGAAAACTACACTAATAAACCCGTATTTGGGGTGTTACCTTATCTACATGATTTACATTTAGATGCTGAAGATGCGCTAATTGATTCCCACGGGAAAGCAGAGGATGATTTGAATTCAGATAATGCTTCGAGTTCAGACAATGCTTTAGTTTCAGAAGATGCAGCAGTGATTAATCGTAAGCTCAAAGTACTGGTGCTAGTGTTTCCAAGAATTAGTAATCATACGGATTTCGACCCATTACGGTTAAACCCTTATGTTGAGTTTCATTATCAGAGTCTGCAAACCCAAGCCAGTAATCCAGATTTTCCTCAAGTGGATTTAATCATATTACCGGGCAGTAAAAACGTCAGAGCCGATCTCGAATTCATGCGCCAGCAAGGCTGGGATATCGAGGTTAATAAGCACTTACGTTACGGCGGTAAAGTGATAGGCATTTGTGGTGGTTATCAAATGCTAGGGCAAAACATTCACGACCCTGATGCCATTGAGGATATTGCTGGCAGTAGCACTGGACTCGGGTTACTACCTGTTAATACCACATTGACTGCTGATAAAACGTTGTGCAAAGTAAGTGGTCACTTATCGCTAAATGACCATACAGCTGAAATACAAGGTTATGAGATTCATTGTGGTATTACTCAAAAAGTAAATCGTGACACACAAGCCTCAAGTTCAACATTAGCTTCAAGTTCAACATTAGCCGAGCCTATCAAATTACAATCTCAGCACATTGATACAGTGTATGAAGAAGGCTTACTCAGCGATGATAATCAAATACTCGCGACCTATGTACATGGCCTATTTGATAGCCCTGAAGCATGTGAACTTATTTTAAAGTGGGCAGGGCTTGCTCAAGCGAAGAGCATTGATATAAACCAGATACGTGAACAACAATTAGAACGATTAGCAGATGTGCTTGAAGCGCATTTAGATATGGATAAATTAACAGGAAGTCTCTAATGAGTGATAACGAAAACCAGAACGAAAACCAAAACGAAACTAGTGAGATCGATGCCAATAAAGCACAGCGTCACAAAGTGCGTCAGCAAAAAGTCAAACAAGGTGTTGATGCAAAAATTGCCGCAGCACAAGATGAAAAAGGCATTTTGTTAGTCCTGACGGGTAACGGTAAAGGTAAATCGACTTCAGGTTTTGGTTCGGTTGCTCGAGCTGTTGGTCATGGACATAAAGCGGCTGTTGTGCAATTTATTAAAGGCACTTGGGCCTGCGGCGAACGCAATTTATTAGAAGGTGCTGGTGTTGAGTTTCATGTCATGGGTACAGGTTTTACCTGGGAAACCCAAGACAAAGAAAAAGACACTAAAGCGGCGACTGAAGCATGGCTTGAAGCTGAAAAACTGCTCCAAGATGAGTCAGTCAATCTAATCCTGTTAGATGAACTTACCTACATGGTGAGCTACCATTACGTTGATTTAGAGCGAGTCATAAACGCACTTAGCAACCGCCCGCCAATGCAACACGTCATTATTACAGGACGTGCGTGTCACCGCGAAATCATTGAATTAGCTGATACCGTCAGTGAAGTGCAACCGATTAAACATGCGTTTAATGACGGCATAAAGGCACAACTGGGTTTTGATTATTAATCGTTTTTTATGCTGAATAGATAAATTAGGTTAATATCTGCTGCTAAGCAATTTTGAGTACTAATTTCCTCAGTGCTTCGATAACGTTTACCCTAAAACACTTAAATTAGTTGTATCAATTAATGCTCACGCGTTATTGAGGATATAAATTATGGAGATAATAATGAAAACAATGACATGTAAACAACTTGGTGGTGCTTGTGAAGAAGTATTCCATGCTGAGACATTTGAGCAAATGGTAGAGCAGAGTAAAATGCATGCAATGGCGATGTTTCAACAACAAGATGCACCACATATGTTGGTAATGTCGCAAATGTCACATTTGATGCAAGACCCTGCAGCAATGCAGCAGTTTATGGATGATAAAAGAAAGCAGTTTGACGCTTTAGCGGAAGATTAATCGTTAAAGTACACTTTTAATAAGCGTGATGGGAAAATAGTAAAAGGATTTACAACCAAGATGAAGTTAGCACTGTTAAGTGATGGAACATCTAATGCGTCACAACAAGCTATAGCAGCTATTGTGACGTCATTATCAATAGCTCAGCAACAAGCTGGTGTGGTATACATTGCCTCTGAACCTGATGCTCAGCGAGAGTATTTTAAGCCCGTTGCGACAATGTTTAACAGCTTAGGGATTGAAAGCGTTACCTATATTGATCTTGAAGCTGATTACGATCCCGCATCGATCGATATGTTACGTTCAGCTGGAGTAATTTATTTATCTGGCGGTGATACTTATCGGTTTTTATATTGGCTTAAACAGCGTGGTATCGATAAATTACTTTATCAATTGCTTACTGCAGATTGTAATCGTCCTGCGATTATCGGCGTCAGTGCAGGTGCTATGATCATGACCCCTTCTATTGATTCTGCGCCATTATGCGGTGACAGTAATAATGTGCAGTTAGATGATACTGACGGCATAGGTTTAATATCATTTCATTACGTGCCTCATTTTGAGCCTCATTTTGAGCCTCATTTAGTCACTGATGTAGAACAGCCATCAGCACTATTACCATTTAACCAATATCAACAACTCAAACAACAATCTTTATGTATGTGTTCTGATAATGATGCTGTAGTGGTGATAAACAATCAATTGATCGAGTTCGGATCGCCTACTTGGATATTCGGTTAGCGACAACTAACTAAAAAATCGGCAGTTTGCAAACGTAAACTAGGGCTCGTCATTTTAGGTTTAACGGAGTTCATATGTCTTCAATGAAACAAAGCACAGCCACTAATCCTCATTTAGTCAATTCCCTTAGCGCTAATAAGCCCACACTTAATCGTATCGATCATATACATATCTATGTTCGAGATAGAGCCAAAGCATTAATTTGGTATCAACAAGTATTAGGTTTTGAGGTGATTGAAGAACTCGCTTTTTGGAGCAAAGATGGCGGTCCGCTGACGATTAAATTAGGTGATATACATTTAGCATTGTTTGAGAGTATTAATCCTAAATATACCACGGTAGCATTTGGTGTTGATGCTGAGAACTACGTTTTATGGCAGCAACATTTAGCTTCATTTCAAATCAACTATACTGAAAGTGACCATGATATTACTTGGTCGATTTACTTTGCCGATCCAGATGGTAACCCTTTTGAAATTACCAGTTTTGAGTATCAAGAAATTGCCAATGCTAAAGTTAGATAAAGCTAGATAAAGATAAAATAGTCGCTAAAACCTGACACTTAAATTAATCATAGTTAACAAATTATTACTTATTATTTCCCGTTGATAGATAATTAAAACTCATCTAAAACAGGGACGTATTAAATGGAAATTCTTGAAGGTTTATTTTTAGCGCTAGGTGTAAATTCTTTAAAAGAACTAGGCGAGTCAGCGAAGACCTCTAAAACATTAACCGTGATGATTATCGTTGGCACATTGTTGATAGGCGGCTTCTTTTTGTTTCTTTATCTAATGGCGAAAGCGCAATAGTATCATTCTCTAATTTTGCTTATCAGCGTTAGCTACTAGGTATTAGCGACTAGGTATTAGCTACTAGGTATTATAGCGCCGTATAACATTGGCTTATCAAAGGTGATTTTATGACTCCTGCCATCAATATGTTGAATAAACATAAAATTCCTTATGAGATTGTCGAGTATACGCATGATAGTAGTGTGGAATCTTACGGTGGCGAAGCGGTAGAAAAGTTAGGGGTACCTGCTGAACAGGTATTTAAAACCTTAGTGGTGGCAATAGATAACAAAGAGCTGGTGGTGGCAGTTGTCCCCATGACGGCGATGTTGAATCTAAAGTTAATTGCAAAAGCAATGGGCGCCAAAAAAGCAATAATGGCTGATATATCAGCAGTAGAAAAATCAACGGGCTATATATTGGGTGGTGTTAGCCCTTTAGGGCAGAAAAAGCGGTTAAAAACAGTGATAGATAGTTCTGCGAAGCATTTTAAGCAAGTATTTGTGAGTGGAGGTCGCAGAGGTTTAGAAATCTCACTTTGTCCTTTATACTTACAACAGTTCACCCAAGGTGTATTTGCTAATATCGGCTGTGAGTAGCTGATATTACAGGTAAAGAAAAGGCCTATTAATAAATTAATAGGCCTTTGTTATTCTTGTCTAAATCGAATCAGCGATAAGCAAATTAACAATCTAAATGTAAGATTCTAATGTTCGGAACTCATAAGAGATAAAAATAAAATTATCTCTTATGATGCAACGTAATGAGTGCGTCTTCTTCGGCGTCTCATTCTTGCTTCTTTTTCATCTTCCGTTTCTACAACTTCACCTTTAACATTATTAGATTCATTATTATCGGTGGTAGCTTTGTTCGATTTAGCCAGTTGTGCTACTTCATCCGGCGTTTCTGACTTTTTTGGCGGTGTCTTAGGATCCCCCTTGAAGACAGACTTGAAGATATTACTTACACCGGATAATCCAGCTGGTTTATCTTCAACTGGAGAGTTTGACTCAGCAGTGATGTCTTCAGAGAATTCAATTTTATCAATCTTGGTTTTTTCTTTTGCTTTCTTAGGTGCTACTGCAACAGGGTCTAACGATTTTTGAGCTGTTAGCTCTGAATTGTCAGCTTCTGCAACTGCTGACATCATGCTATCAGCTAAAGCTCTTTGTATTTGGTCACTAATTTCTGAAACATTATCAACGGTTAAGGTTGCTGAACTGACAGGATCCCTTTGTATCGTAGATTTAGCTTTGGTAGGTGAACCACTTTCTGCTAATCGCTTATTAACACGTTGGTTGAATTCAGTAACAACTTCGGTGACTTCAGTTTTAGCAATTGATAACGCACCGACGAGTTCATCAAATGAACTTTGGAACGAATTATATTTATTTTCAAAAGGACTAATATTATTTTTTACTTCATCATTAAGATTATTAGTTAACTTTTTATAATTGCTAATTTCTTGTTCAAACTCGAGTAGGTATGCTTTGGTAGAAATAACGCTTTCTTCCATGCTACGCAGCTTAGTTTGAATAGATTTATCTTTTGCGGCAAATTCTTCAATCAATGCTTGAGGAATTTCAGCTGGTGGAGTGACAGAAGGAACTATTGCAGCAAATTCGGGTATGCTGCCTGCAGGCTTCCACTGTGTAAATGATGGATGCCATCCGTAACAATTACCATCATTGAGTAAAAATTCTTTTGCTTCAACTTCTGTAAATGGCCCTGATATTTTGCCATTTTTTGAAAAAAACCATTTTTTCATAATCGTATTCTTATTTTTTTAAGTTTTAAACAAATGTTATATGCAAATAAGAGTAGTAAACTTTATCTACTCAATCAGCTCACACCGGTCAGTGTTTTCTGTAATGCAGCATATTGTTCATTAACGCTTCTTAGGGTTGCTTCTACTTTATCGTTTAATTCTTTAGTGGTGACTTTAAAACGATTAGTATCGCGATCAATATCGGACATTGAAGCACTAATTGTTTGAATTGTATTATCAATTCTACCTAGAGCTACGTTCAACTCTCGCTCTTTAGCGGTGAAATGCTCAATCAGTTGTTGAGGTATTTCAGCTGGTGCGGGAGGAGGAGTTATAGCAATATCGAACTCTTCAATATCACTAACTGGAACCCATTGCGCATAAGATGGATGCCACGCATAAACATTTGGATTTGACGCAATAAACTTATTGGATTCAGCAAGCCTAAGAGGTCCGCTGATTTCACCATCATTTGAGAAATACCACTCTTTCATAGTCCACTTTTTTCCTTAAATAGTGCAGTAAGCCAAAGTTTTATTAATATAATCAACAGCTTGTTGGTGACTTGAATATTTAAACGAATAAACGTTAGCTTATTGGGTTGTTATCAATTAAACCTGATATCGTACGAAGTAGTTACATTAACTGATAATGGTTAACATATCTACTTGCAAATGCTGATAAATGAGACTTTATTTGCCTCAAAAAGAGACAAAAAATTGACACTAATTCATCCGTTCGTTTAAAACTAGTGTTTTAATTTTTGCGTTATTCGAAATCAGCGTTAACTTCAAAGATCATTTTCTGATTAGTTTTTGGATGATTTAATGAAAGGTATTGAGCATGCAAATGCAGTCTGTGTGCGGTTTTTCCATATAAATCATCACCTAATATAGGCATGTTTAATCCATTGAAATGTGCACAATGTACTCTTAATTGATGAGTTCTACCTGTCTTGGGGTATAAATGAATCAAGCACGAATTGTTTGTTTCTTGTACTTTTTCCCAATATGTCTCTGCGTGTTTTCCATGCTGATAACAAACCAATTGTTTTGGTCGATCGTCCAAATCCACTCTTAACGGGAGTGAGATCTCGCCTCGATCAAATTTAGGGATCCCATCGATCTTTGCAATATATCGCTTAATTACTGTTCGATTTATAAACTGTTGTACTAAGTGTTTATTGGCTTCTTTTGATAAGGCTATCACCATTAAACCAGAAGTAGACATGTCTAACCTATGGACGATCAATGGTCCCGTTGCTTGGGGGAACTTTTGCTTCATTCTACTAAATACTGAGTCGGCAATATTCTTTCCTGGGACGGATAAGAACTCTGCTGGTTTATTCACAATGACAATGTCTTCATCTTGATAAAGGATAGGCAGAGGCACGCCTTCAGCGGGATTGGTGAGTAATGGATTATCATCAACATCTAGCCCTTTAAGCATGTGAGCTAAGATGGGGCGACACTTTCCATGGCATGCAGGGTAATAGTTTTTATGTTGTTTAATTTCTGATTTTGGTGATATTCCCCACCAAAATTCGGCCATGGTTATAGGTGTGAGATTATTAGCGAAAGCATATTGCAGTAATTTTGGTGCGGCGCATTCTCCAGCGCCCGCTGGTGGGAGATGATTGGGGGCATCTTTAAAGATCGTATTGAGATCGCTTTTTTTTCCTAAGATATTGAGAAAATCATATTGTGCGAATAGCTTATGCTGCAGGGCATTAGATTGCTTTTTTCGTTGCTGTTTTATGCTTAAAATTGCACTTTCTAGCTTTGCTAAAGGATCTGATATTAATGACAGTTGCTTTTCCCAATACTCTTTTAAGTCACTAAGTTGCTTTTTATCACTGACACTTTGTCTACTCATTTCAATAGAGAGTGTCGTAAATTCAGCTTCAGTGAGATTTTCAACTGTTGCACGCTGGGCTTTACGTTGCTTTCTATTTTCGATCATTAACGATCTATGAGTCGCAATGGCCGAGTCTGCTTGCTGCTGCATATCTGCTAGCTTAGTCGTTAATTGCTGGCGTAATGGCTCATTCTCTAAGGAGGTTAGTTGCGTATTGAGCTGATTTATCTCAACGTTTTCTTGTTGAAAAAAACTATCCTTGGTGAGCATATCAAATACCGGTGGCACAAACTGTGGCCACAAGTTTTGGTCAGCTAATTTACCAGAGAATGCAGATAAAAAGCCTAATTCTCCTTCGGCATTCCTGACGACCAATACCCCGAACATTTTACCTATTGGAGGAAGTGATTTTGTCGATTCGCATTGAGCTCGTGTTTCACTCTGAGCTGAGAGTTCTTTGTCTGAATCAGTAGTGCCAAAATTATGCTGCCAATCTGTTTGGTGTAGCAAATGTTGCTGCAGTTGTTCGGCTGCAACTATTGCTAATGGATGCGGCTGATAATAAAAAGGGAATGTAAACTTTGCTGGTAGCGAATGTGCGCTTATGTCAGTAGCAAAAGGTATAAAACGATGGCGATTATCAGTTGGCATTTTTACAGATTCTTATTTCAATGAATGAAAACATAAGCCTAATAAAGAGCATAATATTTAAGGTGCTTAGCAGTTTATTTATTTTAGCTGATTATTTTTAACTTCTTCAGCGATTAAGGCTTGGGTATGGTCGAGTATTTCTAAACCGCCATTTCTCCCATGACCGGGTACGACAATAACGGCATCATTATAGCGAGATTTAGCTTTGTCTATGGTATTTGGCCATTCAGCTAGTGAGGCTTCAGCGATATAGCCCATACTTTGGCTACGCTGACTTTTGATCAAGCAACCGCCATATAACAATTTTGATTGAGGTAGCCAAACCACCAAATTATCTTGGGTATGACCAGCACCGAAATAGCGCACCTCAATGAGGTTATTGGCTAGGTAGAGGCTATCGCCTGAAAAAGCATGCTTTGCTAAGGCCTTATTATCGGCCTTTAACAGTGAATTAGTCAGTTCAGAAACATAGGTATCGACCTTGATTGAATTTAAATAGCCAATCCCTGCAGAGCGATCATCATGTGAATGAGTTGAGACACTGGCTTTTAGCTCAAAGCCTTGTTCTTTAATCCAACTAACCAATTTAATGGTGTCTGTTTCTGTCCACGGGGTATCAATCATGTAGGCATCAGTGTCATCAATAACGACTAACCCATTAGCTGAAACGAAACCGTAGTCTTGAGTATGGAAGTAAGAAGTAAACTGAAACACATTGTCGATGAGTTGCTTTACTGACAATTGGCCTTTTGTCGTCTCACTCAAGTCAACACCGTTTTCAAGCTGTATTTGGCTAGCGAGTGTATGGGGGGCAAGAAGTAAAATATAAGCTAGGAATAACGAAATACCCAATTTCATTGTGATGTCTCTGTCAAAGTCGTAGTGGGGAGAGTTTAACTCATTGGTCGGTAAGATGGTGGAGTGAATCAATTATTGCGAAATATTTAAGTGAACGACAATTGATGTATTTGTACTTTCAAATGATAGATAGGCTTTTCAATCGATACCAGTTTTGGGAAGGAATAACGATTGAATAAACAAATGGCATCGCTGTAACTTAATGAGTTGGCTAACGTAAAAAAACACATAGCGACGAGTTATAAACGCTATGTGCTTTCAAGTCATCGCCGTTTACTGAAGCGTGTACCTAGTCATAAAAAGTACGTGTACAGTTACTTCGGAAGTCGATGCAGTACGCAAATTTTATTGCCAGAAGGATCAAGTAAGTAAGCCAGGTACAAATTCATTGCAGGGTTTGAACGTACGCCTGGAGGCTCTTCACAAGGTGTACCACCATTTGCAGCGCCTACTTCATGCCATTTATCTCCTTGGGCAGCATCTTTAACGCTGAAACCTATGGTGGTGCCGTTACCATGAGTGGATGGCTCGCCATTAATCGGTTTGGTTATGGCAAAAATACCGCTTTCAGTGAAGTAAAAACAACGACCTTTTTCATCGATGACGCCAGGTTCATAACCTAAAACCGCGAAGGTTGCATCGTAGAATGCTTTTGACTTTTCTATATCGTTACTGCCGATCATGATGTGGCTGAACATGTCACTCTCCTTGTTTGAGTCTGAATGGACTCTTGATAATTTGTTCTTTGTGTAGGGTTATCATTAGATATGGGACTGTTTTTCTATTAAACAATCCTTTATGCAATATCCCTCTCATTATGTCTTTTGATGATTCAAGAATAACGCTTTAACATCAATTTTAGCTTTGATACGAGAGGCGAGTAAGTATATGCCTGCGAGTTTTCTATGTACAAAAATGGCATCGGTAGGCGGGGTATGCCATTCATCAGGTTTGGTGCTCATGGCTTTTGCTGACTCAGTGATACGTTTGGCAAGATTGCTTTCAGCAAAGTTATATTCGCCTTCACAACGCAGTGGCTCGCAAGCTTGATGGAAAATATCGACAATCACTAGCTGCTGCTCTGGGGTTATTTCCTTTTGAAAGAAACCTATTTGCGCCGCAGCTTGAGTCATCAGTTCACTGTCACTGGTCATTGCGCCTTGCATAAGCATGTTGTAACCGCTGGATAAATTATCCGAAATACTGCGTGTGGCGCCAAAATCTAATAGTACAATTTTTTCCGACTCTACCTGATACATGAAGTTGGCAAAATTAGGATCTGTCTGCACCAGTTTGAAGGTAAATAATTCGTCTAAAAATAGACTGAGTAAACGGGTGGCGACATTATCTCGAATGCTTTGTTCCATTGTCAGTACTGACTCTATTGGAACACCCTCGATAAACTCCATCACCAGAATACTGTCGGTGCTGAGTTCGGAGTATACCTTTGGCACTATAAAGTGTTCATTATCGCCAATCCAATGTCGATATTGCTGTAATAATTTAGCTTCATAACAATAATCTGCTTCATGGTGCAATTGCGCTTTAGCTTCTGACAATAACTTATCAAATTGCACATTATCAGGGACTAATTGCGCCACTTTTAATAGTGTGGCGACATTATCAATATCGCTGTCGATACTGTCTTTTATGCCTGGATATTGAATTTTTACAGCAAGTTTTTCACCACTGTCTAAATACGCTAAATGTACCTGACCAATAGAGGCCGCTGCAAAAGGGCGTAATTCAAATTGCGCGAAAGGCGCTAGCCAATCCAGCCCCCATTGTTGCTTTAACATTTCAACCAGTTGTTTATGAGGCATGGCTTTGGCGTCATCGCGTAATTTTGATAAGATTTCACTGATTTCAGGCGGGAGGATGTCGCCACTATCCATTGAAATCATCTGACCCACTTTCATGGCAGCGCCGCGAAGCTGAGAGAGCTTTTCAGCCACTTGAGTCATATTTTTTGGGGTGAGTATCAATTGTTGAAGTTTAGGAGATTGGCCTTTACTGAGTTGCTTCGCGCCTTCATAAATGACATTGCCTGCCAGTCGCGATGCAAGAGAGCCGATTTTTCCTAATCGAGATAATCGACTACTGGGGACCTTGGCAACATTCGCCCCATTATTTCTTTCAGCAACATCTCTACTCATGGACTACTCCGATACTTCTGAATTTTATATTTGATTCAAACTGATTTAGTTATTCATACCCTCTATAACATGGGTAATAGTACGAGAAATATTGATATTTAGATCAGAAGTTTAAAGCAAAAAAAAGGGTAAATAAATTACCCTTTAGTGTTGTGCGATGATGTCTTTAGCCCAGCTAAAGTCGCTATATGAGAGTTTATCTGCTAGAACTCAATTGTATCTTGCCAACCCAGTAACACACTTTGTAAGCCGTGTTTTTGCTCATAACGTTCAAGCTTTTCAGGACTGGCATCATCAAGAGCGAGTTCACGGTATTTCTTGGCAAACTTAAGCGTTCGCAATAACTCTTGGTAAAAATGTTTACCTAAGTCTTGGCGAATCGCCTCTGCTAATGATTCTGGTAACAGTTTCAACGCTCGGTCGGTGTGAATTTGAATGACTTCAACACTGAACCACTTATCATCTAATGCAATTCTACGCAGACGCTTTTTCATATCTTCACGGACGCGAGCATCATCGAACATGATTCGATATAACACGGCTTCGGCAAGGACACTTTCAAGCCCAAGACTAAAGAGTGGATCAAGCTCCACTTTTGAGTAAAACGTCTCAAGTAACACCTGAGTTGCTTCTTGGCTTTTATGGTCAGTGAGTGCCTTTTGGTAATCTTGCCAACCTAGCCATTCTTCAGTGTCTGGCGGGGTAGATATTTTTTCCATGAGAATGGGGTTGATATCACCATAGAGTGACTGCTCACTGCCGTGCATGTGCTTGCTCACCGTAGTCAACATGCTCCAACCTTTCTGGAAGCATTTCATCACGCCATCAGGGGTTTTGAGCAAATTGATTGAGCCTACAGGTTCATGACCTGTTAAGGCAATAAGGCCTAAACTCACTACGCCAATAACATCATGGGCAGCGTGCTCAAGTAAATGCATTTTGTGCTTGTTGTAGAACTTGTCAGCAAGTTTTAAGCTCATTAAAATCGCTTTCGATTTTATCTGAGTGACATGCTCATCAGTTAATAGTGTCTCGTTACGACCATACTCAAGCACCCGACTAAAGTACGGGCCTTGGTTGTTATCACGTAATGCTAACTGCATTAACTGGTTTCCTTAATCAAGAAAAGTAAACATATCATCGACTTCAGCATATTCATCTTCAACTTCGTTTTTCTCTTTGGCTTGCAATACAAGCTCATTAACGAATTTACCAATGATTTGTTCCCAACCTGAGCTTTCATTGCGCAGGAGGTTCTTAATCGACTTAGCCACTTCAGGCGTGATTTGATGAATTAACGCTAATAAACTGCGTGGATCATCCATCGCGAGACTATGGGCTTCTTCATCTGTTTGCCATGTGTCATAACCGACCGTTTCACCATCATCTTCGTCATCATAAGAATCAAAAATAGTGTTGTGGTCTGTTTCGCCCGATGGCGCTAAAATCAATTCAATAAAGGGAATCGATAAATAAAATAGCCCAGCAGGATCATCAGCAATACATTCTAAAATAGCGGCTTGTTTTTCTTCAGTACCTTGAATACGGATAAGGTAGGTTAAAAACTCAAAGGTATGATGCATTAACTCATCGACATTGGTTTTAACTTTTTCTTCCCAATAAAGAGGTTGCTGACACACTATGTCGCGAATTTGTTCTGGCGTCATTAGCTCAGACATGATCGACGGACATGAAATATCATGATGACTATTGATTTGAGTTAAGGTAACTATATCCATATGCTCGATAACATCAACAAGCTGTTCATCATTCATTGTGTTAGCAATGATTTCGAATCGTTTACTTGCTTGTTGTGGCTCAACGTCAGCGAGCTCTTTAATCTCAGCTGCGGCAAGTTCAATAAGATTGTTCATTAACTTTCCTCATCATCATATTGGTCGTAATAACCTTCTTCATCTTCGCCTTGTTGTTCGTCATCATTGTTATATGGATCATAACCATCGTCGCTATCGCCACCTTCAGATGAAGCAAAAGACTTCGTTGGCGCAACCACGTTATCTTGAGTATTAAGCAGATAAACCACGGCACAACTTTCAATTAACAGCTCTTCTGAGTATTTGCGTACAGCAAGTACCAGCGGAACATCAGCATTATTGAACTGAACGGTAACTTTAAAATCGTCCCAGGTCGGTAATGTCGCGGTATCAATCCAGCTTGCCCATTTGATTTTAGCTTCGTCAGAAAAACGAATGCGATTAAATAAGGCTACAGGTAAATACTCTGGTACAGCAGCTAACATCGACGGGTCGGCTAATAAAATCTCTTTCATTGAGTCAGTGAATTTAGCTAATGCATCAGGTGTATCAGGATCGTTATACGATTCGATATTATCAAATGCATTATTTTTTAACTCATTAATGCGTGAGATGTTCAGTGTTTGGCTCATGGGTTTCTCAAGAATAAAATTGGTCCCACAGCTCGGTCATTGCCGCTGTAGGATTGGTTACGATGACATTATTAAAATCTTTAATAAATGCTGTTCTTAATTTCTTATCTGATAAAACATCATAGGCATTTTTAACCCGTTGCAACTGATCTGCTGCTTGATGTTTTTCTTCTTCTGACGCGTTAAGCAGTTTATCGGGGTGAAACTTATTTGATAAACGTTTATAGGCTTTTTTTATTTCGTCTTCTTTGGCACTGGCTTTAACACCGAGGACTGTGAAGTGGTTAATCATATTTCTACCTATGGCAAATGAACGTGGATAGACGAGTGCTAATCCAATAAATTATGATTATTTGGTTGCAAATAATAACAGAAAACCAGCGTTTTCCATAAAACTATCAGTAAGTTTAGCCTATTACAAAATACGGTGGTCAATTTTGAAAGAAATTCATTCTATTTTAGCTGAAGTTGTGCAGATGCTAACTTGATATTGAGCTGATGTTGACGCATTGGGAGACTTGAAGAAGGCATGGGGTCTATTGATAATCGTCATGAAACTAGGGTGAATTGGTCAAAGAAATCAATGAAGAACTATACTTAAGAGCAACCCTAAAATCTATCAATCGGTCTGTATTTAAGCGCAATTGATAAGTTCATAGATATGCAATATTGCTAAGTATGAGTTCGCCATATATTTCGTCGTAAGTCATTTAATCGTTACTGCTTATCTTTTTCAATTAGAGCCAAAATAACCGGGATAACTGAATTAATTGCACCAACAATCATCGCCATAATCACTACATGTTCCCAACCCATATTCTACTCCTTAGTTTTTAGACTTTCATTGATATTTCTTTATCGTTAATGGAGTTAGTTTATGCAAACCCGTTGGATAATATCAGTGATTATCGTCATGAGAGTTGATGACATTTGTCATGAGTTGCTATGTAATTCTAATATGAGTGGCTCGGTTCTACATCAAGCACTATTTAATTAACTTAAGTAATGCTTTAAAGCGCTCACCAGTAGCTTGATGTTGTAACTCAAATAAGCATGATTCGGTATTGGTAAGTTTAGCGCCCATATTGATCATCATCTGAATGCCTAAGGCTTTATTTGCTTCAATTCTTGATGAAACAGCATCAGCAACCAACTGAACTTGATAACGATTAGCCAGTAAATCCTGACATGTTTGATAAACGCATACGTGGGTTTCAATGCCCGCTAAAATGATATTTTTTCGGTTCAAGCCGGTGAGTTGTTGCTGGAACTCGGAACATTGCCAAGCGCTAAAATGAGATTTAGCAATCACGCGGGTCGTTTTAGATAAAAGCTCACTTAACTCAGGTGTAGTGCCACCTAATTTATCAGGTAACTGTTCAACCCATAGGATAGGAATATCAAACAATTGTGCCCCTTGGATTAAGGTGGATAGTTGCTGATGCAAGGCGGTTGACTGCTGCATGACTTGCGCTAGTTTTCCTTGAACATCTACAATGACAAGCACCGATTGATCTGCAGTTAACATAAACACTCCTATCCTGACTCGACAATGAAATTCAAAATGAACGTCACTTAGATTAAACGTTAATCACCTCGGCTGACTATTCTCTAAAGGTCGAAGTCGTTATAGTTAGCAGTCGCTATAGTTAATAGTGATGATTTATATTTTAGTTATTCAAGGAAGATGTGATGAAAAAACGCATTGTTATCTGTGCTGATGGTACCTGGAACCGTCCTGAGAAGAATCTTAAAAAAGATTTTCCTACCAATGTCCTTCGTATCGCCAGAGGGCTTAAACCTTTAGCTGATGATGGGGTGCCACAACAAGTCTTTTATGATTGGGGTGTAGGCTCTTATTATGATTCACTTTCTGGTGGTATAACCGGCAGTGGTGTGCATAAAAATATCATGGATTGTTATCGCTATATTGTGCAGAACTACAATGATGGCGATGAAATTTATCTGTTTGGTTTCAGTCGCGGCGCGTACACCATTCGTAGTTTATGTGGCTTAATTAATAACTGCGGTATTTTAAAACGTCTCGATGCAAACTTAATTCAACAAGCGTTCGATCACTATAAAACTAAATCAAAACACTATAAACCAGATGGTGATAAATCAGTCGCCTTTCGTGCGCAGCATAGCCACCCATCAAGGCAAGTTAAATTTGTCGGAGTATGGGATACGGTAGGCTCGATGGGTATTCCGTTCTCTTTTCTCGGCATATTCGAAGACGAAGATGAGTTCTACGACACTAAGTTAGGTCGTAATGTCACTGTCGCGCGTCATGCGCTGGCGATTGATGAACTTCGAGATGATTTCAAACCGACGATTTGGCAACCTCGCGACAATATGAATATTCAACAAGTGTGGTTTGCTGGTGTTCACAGTAATATAGGTGGCAGTTATGAGCCTGATAAGGATAAAACCTGTTTATCTGATATCGCACTGAAATGGATGATGCAGCAAGCCAGTGAATTTGATTTATCATTTGAAACGCATTTGCATGAGAGTTTGCATCCTAACCCAATGGCGACCAAGCATAAGTCCAAAAAACATGTGTATCGTATCCTTGGTGAATATCTCCGCCCGTTAACTGACTGCGAAAAACCTATTTGGATACATCAATCGGTGAAACAAAGATGGGATGCAGACATGAAATATAGGCCTAAAAACTTACAAGCTTACATCGATACTCACGGTTGGCCTGATACACTCATCCAGTAGCTTATTGGCTGAGTTGTTTGAAGTAATAGTCGTTAGAAGTAATAGTCGTTAGAAGTAATAGTTGGTTGAAGTAATAGTTGGTGGAAGTAATAGTCGGTTGCAGACCCAATAACCCCAGTTTAATTTTTCAAAGGAAAAACATGTTGTCACGAATTTCCATCAGTATCGTTTTTATCATCACCGTTATGAACAGTCCTTTTTTAGACGCTAAGACAAAAGAAGCTGAGTCTGCAAAACGCATTATTGCGTTATCGCCTCATGCCGTTGAAATGCTCTACGCCATTGGTGCTGGCGATAATATTGTAGCGACCACTGATCACGCTGATTTTCCAGAGGCTGCCAAGGCTATTCCCAGTATTGGCGGTTATTACGGGATTCAAATTGAGCGGGTGTTAGAGCTTAATCCAGATTTGGTTGTGGTGTGGAATAGCGGCAATAAAATGGACGATATTACACAATTAAAGTCGCTGGGTTTTAAGGTATTTGATAGCTCCCCTAAAAGCCTTGATGATGTGGCCAATGAATTAGAACAATTGGGTGAGCTTACTGGCAATCAAATACAAGCGGCTAATGTCGCTGCTAAGTATCGTCAACAGTTAGCCGATATCCGCGCCGAAAATCAATTAAAGAAACCAGTAAGTGTGTTTTACCAGCTGTGGTCCACGCCATTAATGACGGTTTCAAAAGGCAGCTGGATAGAACATATCATTGAAGCTTGTCATGGTGAAAATGTCTTTCTTGATGCCGCCAGTGAATACCCGCAAGTGAGCGTTGAAAATGTATTGCTCACCATGCCAGAAGTCATTTTGCAAAGTCAGGATGAAGGTAATGTTATTGGTGTTGATTGGTCAAAGTGGCCAGAAGTACCGGCGGTTAAAAATCAGCATATTTATCAACTCAATGCTGATGTACTGCACCGTGCCTCACCACGGGCTATTTTAGGTGTTGAAGCCTTGTGTGGTGCATTGGATAAAGTGCGTCAGCCATAAAGCGGCTTGAATTAATCGATTCAATATAGATTGCCCAAAAGTGTCCGCTCGGACACTTTTTTTGTTTTCGGACACTTCTCATTTTAATGCGGACACTTTACAGGGTGTCCGCGGACACTTCTTATTAAGCGTTAACTTAACTAAATTCTTTAAGCTGTTGATTTGTAATGCTATACGTTAGTTGGCACGGCCTGTGCTATATCCAATGCAATATGAATCAGAAATGTAGCAACGATTAGCACATTCTAGGAAAGACGATGATTAAAGATACTAGCGGACAAGACAAGGTTATCCAACCGAAGGTGACGAGCAAGCTCAAAATGCCATTAGTGATTGGTACCCTTGGCTTGTTGATGAGTGCGTTGGTGTGGGCAAGCTTAGGGAATGGCAATAATATTCGCTCAATTGATTCAACAGATTTAAGACTAGCCACGCTGACTCGCGGCACATTGGTTCGCGATATTGCTACCACCGGGAAAATCGTTGCTGCTAATGCACCTGTTTTATATAGCACTGAACAAGGTGTGGTGACTATGCTGAGCCAACCTGGAGATATCGTCGAATTTGGCCAAGTCGTTGCTCAAATAGAAAGCCCTAAATTACAAAATACCTATGAGCAGCAGCAATCATTATATACCTCAATGGAAAGTAATTTAGAGCGGGCCAAATTGGATGCTCGCCGGGAACAACTTCGCGTTAGCCAAGTGTTAGATATGGCTAAGGTAGATTTAGAAGCCGCTGATCGAGAGAGTCGCCGTGGTAATCAGTTGATTGAAAATAGCCTAATAAGCCGTATCGATTATGAAAAAGGTAAAGATGATCTTCATAAGGCAAAGTTGCTGCATAAGCATGCTATTGCAGAAGTCGATTTAATGCGTGACACGTTAACGTTTGAACTGAAAAATCGTGGCTTAGAAGTCGCTCGACAAGCGTTAGTCGTCAAGGAGTTAGCGCGTCAATTAGCTGCACTTAACATTAAAGCACCAGTTGAAGGCATTATTGGTAACTGGCTAGTGGAGCAAAAAGCCCGCATTGGCACAAGCCAACCTATTTTAACCGTGGTTGATTTAAGTGCATTTGAAGCTGAGTTGGCTGTACCTGAATCTTATGCGGATGACTTAGGCATTGGCATGGATGTGGAGTTGAGTTTTGGCAATATTAACGTTATGGGCCAGTTATCTTCAATCTCACCAGAAGTGCGTAATCGTGAAGTGACAGCAAGAGTTCGATTTAATGTCGATGAGCAATTGTCACTTCGCCAAAATCAACGTTTATCAGCCAGAGTGTTATTGGAAAATCGCCCTAATGTATTAATGATTAAGCGTGGTGACTTTTTAAATAGAGGTGGATCATCGGCTTACTTATTGACTGACGATATCGTGCATAAAACGCCAGTCACACTAGGGGCAAGAAGTATGAGCCAAGTTGAAGTGATTGAAGGCGGTAAAGAAGGTGATGTGTGGGTTATCTCAGGCACCGAAGCTTTCAGAAACGATGAAACCGTTCAGCTTAGGTAATTCAACTTAGATAGCTTTAGATTAGATAGTTTTTGAGTAATAAAACCCAGTTTATATCGTGCATATACAACACATGTTAAGTAAGGATACGACCATGAAACAATTACAAACTAAACCCTTTATGAGTGTGCTGGCTTTGATGCTTTTAAGTTTAGCGGTTAGTTATCGTATAGATGCCAGCCTAGACTGGTTGTCATTCACTTTTCAGCTCATTGATTTAACCGCTCAAGTGTCAGATAGCGCAACTGAAGCCGTTCAGAATGATTTAGTTAACGCCATCATCAAGTTCGATATCTCCTCGGCATTACAGATAGTGGTGATCTTTTAACGCATATTCAATCGTTCTATATCGATCATATATGGAACCTTAAACAAACTAATTGAACTTGGAAGTGGTATGGAATACCGCCGAGTTAAACAAGGAAATACAAAATGTTATCAATGAAAAATATTAGCAAAGTATTCAAAACGGACTTAGTTGAGACCCATGCATTACGTGAGTTTAACCTTGAAGTCGCAGAAGGGGAGTTTGTTGCCGTAACAGGGCCATCAGGTTCAGGTAAAACGACCTTCTTGAATATTGCCGGTCTACTTGAAGGTTTTACTGAAGGTGAATACAGCTTAGACGGTGTCAATGTATCTAACCTTAATGACAATAAAAGCGCCCAAGTTCGCAATGAAAAAATTGGTTTCATTTTCCAAGGCTTTAACCTTATTCCTGATTTGAATTTAGCTGAAAATGTTGAAGTACCGCTGCGCTATCGTGGCTTTAATGCCGCTGAACGCAAGCGCCGTGTGGAATCAGCATTAGAACAAGTCGGTCTTGCTGCCAGAATGAAGCATTTACCGACCCAACTATCCGGTGGACAACAGCAGCGAGTCGCTATTGCTCGCGCTTTGGCTGGTGAACCACGCTTTTTACTTGCCGATGAACCAACGGGTAATTTAGACAGCTTAATGGCGCGCCAAGTGATGGAGTTATTGGAAAATATTAATCAGTCAGGCACCACCATTATCATGGTGACTCATGATGCAGAACTCGCTCGCCGCGCTCAACGCAATATTCAAATCGTTGATGGTCAAGTGTGTGACTTTTCTATGTATCAGCAAGCTGACCATAGTGTGGTGAGCGATCTGCAAAAAGCAGCAGACCAACAATCTTCTCAGCAGCCAAAAGTCGCTAACGGCGCTTAATCACTCAGTAGGAGAGTCACTATGTTTTTATATTATTGCGATCTTGCTTGGCGCAGCATCAAGAAAACCCCCATGTTGTCATTGCTAATGATACTCGCCATATCCATTGGGATAGGCATTACTATCACCACCTTAAATGTTTATAAAACCATGTCGTATAACCCGGCTGGAGATCGTAGTGATCAAATCAATTCGATTCAATTGTGGAGTCAAGGATTAGACTCGTGGGATGATTTTCAATCTAACCTCACTTATACCGATGTGACCAATCTTCGCAATAATAATGATCTAGCAGTTAAAGCGGCCTCTTTTCGAACGGGTTTAGCGATGCAGTCAGATGATCCTGAAATACAACCAGTATTAAAAGGTGTGCGGGTTACCGATAGTGATTTTTTTACCATTTTTGAGGTGCCATTTTTATACGGTGGTCGTTGGGACAAAAGTGTCGATGTGCAGCCTGCCTATCAAGTCGTAATAGGAGAAAAACTTAACCAAAGCTTTTTTGATGGGGTTAATAGTGTCGGCAAAACAATTTATCTAAACCGTAAGCCTTATCAAATTGTTGGGGTCATTAAAGAGTGGAGCCCTAAACCCAAATATTATGACCCTAGCAATCAAGCATTTGGAAACGCAGAAGAGATTTTTATTCCATTTTCAATCACACCTCTAGAGCAATTTGATGTGTGGGGTAATACCAGTGGCTGGAAGTTTGAGCCGATGATCACCTATCAAGACCGTCTTAATTCTGAAAAAACCTGGATTCACTTTTGGACGCTATTAAAAACAGATGCTGAGAAGCAGCAGTATAAAAGTTGGCTTAGCCAGTATGTTGAACAGCAGCGCAGCTTTGGTCGCTTTACTGATACGGCTAAAACAGCCAAAGAAGCTGTACAGATAAGTAATGTGGAAAAATGGCTTGAAGACAATAATGTCGTACCTAGGGATAACAAAATCTTAGTGGGACTGAGTGTATTATTTTTGACGGTATGTTTAGTCAATATTCTTGGTTTGTTATTAACCAAATTCTTAAAACGTGCGCCAGAAGTCGGCGTTCGCCGTGCCATAGGTGCTAGCCGTAGACAAATATTCAGCCAGTATATGGTTGAGGTTGGCATTATCGGTTTTATTGGAGGCGTGGTCGGGTTGTTATGGGCTTGGGGGGCATTAACCCTGCTTGAATCACAGTTTCATGTTGATGCCAGCGTGGCAGGGCTTGATAGCAGCATGTGGATTATTACCCCGTTAATTGCCATTTCAACAGCGGTATTAGCGGGTGTGTATCCTGCATGGGTAGTTTGCCGTACTAAGCCAAGTGTTTACTTAAAAGCGCAATAGCTAACTAAGAAAAAGGAATTCGACATGTTACATATTAAACCGATAATATCGAGTTTATTGCGCAGTAAGAGCGCGCCAGTTTTGTTATTACTGCAAATCATGCTTTCAGTAGCTATTGTGGCTAATGCCAGTTTTATCATTCATGAACGTTTAACCATGATGCAGCGGGACTCTGGTTACGCTGAAGAGCAAATCTTTAAATTTAATGTTTATAACTTTGACCCAGCCATTGATAACTTGCTGCAGAACCAAGTTGACCAACAAATACTGCGAAATTTACCTAATGTGATAGATGCGTCATCTGCCAATATGATGCCATTAAGCGATAGCGGTTGGTCAGATATTTATAATGATGGACCTGATGCTGAAACAGCCAAAAGAACCCCCAACTTTGCTTTTTATTTAGGTAGTGAGCACCTACTCAATACTATGGGAGCGAAGTTAATTGAGGGGCGTAATTTTAGGCCTGAAGAAATGAATGACAGTCTAGATGACAGCGGTATGTTAGCAATGGTATCACTTCCTTTAGCCAAAGCGTTTTGGGGCGATGAATCACCCGTGGGCAAAATAATGTATCAAGGCGAGACGCCCATTGAAATAATCGGGGTGATTGAAAAGCTGCAAGGCGCTTGGGTCAATAGTGATAACTTTGAATACAGTGTGATGCAAAATATTGATTTTAGTGGTCAAAGTGCCAATAAATCTTATATGGTGCGGGCACTACCTGAACATATTGCAGATTTAGAAGCTGTCATTACAACAGCCTTACATGCCGAAAACCCTAATCGGGTTATTGATGATTTTACCTCACTGGCAGAGTTGAAAGATCGAACTTACAGTAATCATCGTTTAATGGCGACAGTGCTGAGTATGATGGTGGTGCTTCTATTATTGATTACAGCATTAGGCTTAACGGGTATGGTGATGTTTAACATTCAGCGCCGTACTAAACAGATAGGTACGCGCCGTGCTCTAGGTGCAAAGAGAAGCGATATCGTGAGTTACTTCATGGTGGAAAACTATTTAATCTGTATTGCTGGTGGCATTATCGGTGGCTTACTGGCTATGCAATTAGGCCAACAATTAATGAAGCTATATAGCCTACCTATGTTACCGAGTATTTATCCAATAGCTGCAGCAGTGGGTTTATTGGTAGTAACCACACTCGCGGTAATTATTCCAGCCGTTCGCGCTTCAAGTATTTCGCCTGCTATGGCCACTCGCAGCGTTTAGAGCAAGCATACCGTAAGATGGTTCTCGTAAATGAGGCTATTTTACGGTAGTTTGATCCCAATCTGGGTACCCCTAAAAAGAGAACAATGAACACACATGGATAGTATTTTAGTCGTTGATGATAATCATGCCATTTGTAGCGCTCTGACTTTAATGTTGGATATTCATGGCTATAAATCATTAAGCTGCGAAACCCCAGAGCAGGCTTTACAGATTGTCGCTGAGCAAGATATCAGCTTGGTTATTCAGGATATGAACTTCACCCAGGACACCACCTCTGGTGAAGAAGGACGCCAGTTGTTTTATACCCTAAGGGAACAACAACCCAACTTACCTATCATCTTAATGACCGCATGGACTCAACTTGAAACCGCGGTTGAGCTGGTGAAAGCTGGGGCTGCTGATTACATGGGCAAACCTTGGGATGATGCCAAGTTGCTTAATAGCATCAGTAATTTACTGTCGATTTATCACCTTTCAAAACAAAATAATCAATTGTCTCGGGTTGATTCTGAACGCATGAGCGCCATTAAAGACGCTGACTTGTGCGGTATGGTATTTGGCAGCGGCGCCATGCAGCGTTGCATAGACTTAGCATTGCAAGTCGCACGCTCAGATGTGTCGGTGATGATCACCGGCCCCAATGGCGCAGGTAAAGACAAGATTGCCGATATTGTCCAAGCGAATTCATTGTTAAAAAGTAAGCCGTTTATAAAAGTGAACATTGGCGCATTGCCAATGGACTTATTGGAAGCTGAGCTATTTGGCGCCGAAGCGGGGGCTTTTACTGGCGCAAATAAAGCACGTATTGGCCGTTTTGAAGCGGCGGATGGCGGCACTTTATTTTTAGACGAAATTGGTAACTTGCCTTTATCTGGACAAGTGAAGTTATTGCGGGTATTACAAACGGGTGAGTTTGAGCGCTTAGGCAGTCATCAAACTCGCAAGGTTAATGTACGTGTTATTAGTGCTACCAATGCCGATTTAGCCGAAGACATTGCTAATGGTCAGTTTCGAGAAGATTTATTCTATCGTTTAAATGTCATCGAACTGCCGATAGCGCCGCTTAATCAGCGCATTGATGACATATTACCCTTAGCCAGTTTCTTTGTGGGTGAGACATTTAGTTTTGATAAACAAGCTCAACAAGCACTGTTGAATCATGCTTGGTCAGGTAACGTGCGAGAGCTTGAAAATGTCTGTAAAAGAGCGGTATTACTGGCTAAGACATCGCAATTAAGTAGTGCTGATTTAGGACTTTCAATGTTACAAACCCTTACTGAGCAAAGTGCATCAATATCGATGCCGTCGAAGAACCCGCTTCCTACTCAAGACAAAACAGTGACGTCGACAAACACCACTGTAGAGCCAGATAAGCAACAAATTGAACAAGCTTTAGTGGCGCACAATGGCGTGATATCGAGAGTGGCTAAATCTTTGGGGCTAAGTCGGCAAGCGTTATATCGACGCATGGATAAATATAAGCTGACTGTTGCTAAAGAAAGCGTTTCTAAAGAGGCAGGTTCTAAATAATTAGCTTACTTTTTACTAAAATAAATGCTTAAAAACGTAGAGAATCCATATTAAATGAGCTTACGTAACAAACTCGTATTAGGAAATTTAGCTAGCATTTTATTGTCACTGCTAGTGGGTTATGGCCTGTGGCAATGGTTAGGTGATGATTCGTTATGGGTTATCGTTATCGTGTGTTTGGGAGTCTGTTTTTTACTAAGCATGATGTTAACGCGTGAACTAGCCGATAGCTTACAAGCTTTAGAAGTGGGTTTACTCAACTTTAAAGACAATGAATTTAGCGTGTCATTACCAGGTTATGATGACCCTCAATTGAGTTCACTGGCTAATTTATATAATCAGGCTTCAGCGAAATTACGCAAAGAGCGACAGTTTATTTATCAGCGTGAATTAATGCTTGATAAAGTCATTCAAAATTCGCCTAATATCATGTTGCTGGTGGATGATAATCAACGCATTATTTATGCAAATGATGCCGCCAGACACCTATTTAACCAAGGTATTAGAATTGAAGGTATGCTGCTTTCAGATCTCATATCAGTGTTACCATTAGCGTTAAAACAGGCATTAAATAGTGAGCATGAAGGCTTGTTTTCCATCGATGCTAATGGCGAAGGGTTAAGCGATGATAGCGCGGGTGAAATCGAAACATGGCATATATCCCGTGGGCAATTTAATCAAAACAACCAACGCCATCATTTAATTCTACTTAAACAACTGACCAAAGAGCTGAATCGCCAAGAAGTGGCGGTGTGGAAAAAAGTGATTCGAATTATTAGTCATGAGCTCAATAATTCAGTGGCGCCGATAGCTTCAATGGTTAATTCTGGCAGAGTGCTCACTAAAGATTTTGATAATGAAAGATTAGCGCTCATATTCGATACCATAGAAAACCGCACCGCGCATTTAAGCCAATTTATTTCCCATTATGCCCAATTCGCTAAGCTGCCTTTACCGAAAAAGTCACCCGTTAATTGGGAAAACTTAATGGAGCAGTTAGCACAGCAATATCCCTTTACATTGACCTCATTATTACCACAACAACCTATTGAGTTAGATAGTGTACAACTTGAGCAAGTGCTGATTAATTTGCTGAAAAATGCTCATGAATCTGGTGCTGCTAAAGATGGGGTTAGCGTGACGTTACTGGAAGTTACTCACCCCATGTTAGGCGTGGTGATAACCATTGAAGATAATGGCTCTGGAATGTCCAGTGAGGTGTTATCCCAAGCCTTATTACCGTTTTATTCAACTAAGCAATCAGGTACCGGTATTGGCTTGCCATTATGCCGTGAAATTGTCGAAGCCCATGGCGGTCATATCACCATGCAAAACCGCGCAGAAAAGGGCTTAAGCGTGAAACTGTGGTTACCTAACGAAAAGTAACAGATTATTAATAGCAGTGGCTTAATGAATAACAGAGTAAGCTCAATAATTACAAACTATTGGGCTTACTCTTTTGAAGTATTGAAGTATTGAAGTATTGAAGTATTGAAGTATTGAAGTATTGAAAGCAATATCACTGTTTAAGCGAGTGATGACTGCTGTTTATAAGCGTAGCTTATAAGTGGTTATAAATACTCAACTTCCAGTGCAATTAGCATGGCATCATCATCTTCAGAAGTGAACTCTGCCCTGAGTACAAAGTCATCATTTTCAACATTGACTATCTCTAACCATGAGGTTGCCTTGTCACTAAAGTGAGCCAACATGGCTTCTCGAGTAGCAGGAACATTAATGGATTTTAAATAACTCATAAATTGTGCATCAGACTCGATAGGGTAGTTGATACTCTCGGAGAGTTTTACCTTTCTAATGACATTATTATCATGTTTAACCTGAACATTTTTGGATAGTAGGCTCCACACGCCGTTATCTGAAAATTGAATAACGTTAGGTACATAACGGCTTACTAGGCTATCAAGGGTGCTAGGTTGATCATTCTCTGATGGCAGAAGCACCTCAGTTAACTCTTGAGTATTGATATCAGAATATAAAATTTTATTTTCTTTATTACTGTATTTTCGAGATTGAAATGTAAAGCCAGTTAATAACAACTCAGGGTTTTCATCGGTAATGGAAGAGAACTCATTAAACTTTAAAGTGAGCAAATTACTGTTGTTTGAGACGATATATTCTTCACTACTTTTTTGTTTTAAGTAATCGAGTTTTGTACGCACCTCTAATACTTCATCTCGGTAACCCGCTTTGTCATCAATAAGCCAGTTATTATCAAAGTTTTCATTGTAGCTAATCAGATTTTTGCCGTTGTAGTTGAGCATCGAACGATCTTTGTAAGATATCTGCTGGATTTTTTCATTCTCAATAAAAAACCACAGTTGACGTCCATAAAGCCAAGCTTGGGTCCGGTCACTTAAGGTAAACAAGGCACTGGCAGGGCCAAGCAATTCGCTTAAGCGCTGAGTTGAGTCATTAATTTTAAGTCCGTAAGCGCTAGATAGGGTCACATTAGTTGGCGGTGAACCGACTTGATTGGCAAGTATTGATAATTCTCTGTCTGATAAGGTCGGGATACTTGAGCTTAAAGACCGTTGTTCTGCAGAGGTGTTAGTTGGTATTGACGTTTCTATAACAACTGGAGTTGGCGTTTTAGCTTTGGCAATACTGGTGCTTCTTGTATTAATTGAGGCACTTGTTGACGTGTTTGTTGTGTTTGATGTGAAGCTAACGGGTTTACGACTGAATTGATTATAAGCCGTTTTGACTGATGATAAGCTGTCATTCTCGTCGCAAAAATCAATCAAGTCAGCCGTAATAATAATTTTGTTAGCCTCAATTAAATTCGTGATGATGACGGCATCGACTCTTTTATCTTTGGCTTTTTGTTGGATGAGACGAAAGCTAGTGGCGATCAATTTATCATTTGAGCTATTTTTAAGGGTATTTTCCACATAAATTCCATCAATGACCGTTGGAGAACACACTGGCAGGTGGTCCAAAATTGGCGGTAAAGACTTAGCTGAAACTTGTAAACTGATTATGGCTAAAATGAGCACTAACATTCTGTTCATGACTTTTTGCTTCCTAGAGTTTAATAGGGGCTATTTCTCCATCATGGCTTTACTGCAATTATATCCGCATAGAAATATGTGAATATAATTAGTCCAAATGGTCTGAATTTGGTGACGCTATTTTTATGATTATTTAAATTCATTCGTTGGAGCATAAACTCTAACTTAACAACTTGTTAACAAGTGTGTCAAAAGGTTTTTTAAGAATAGTTACTTAAAACTTGTGCATAAAACAAATGGTAAACGTTCAAGATTAATACAGAAGCTGCATTTGCGTTACGGGGATTAAACTGGCAGGAATGTAGGTTTACTGGGGTTTTAATCAGAGTGATATATTTTAAGCCTTATGCATTAAGGCTTGTAGCAACGTGCTTAAACAGTAACTTGGTTCAAGAAGAAGGATTACTTAAGGTTTAGTTTGGTTTAAGTTACGATTAATTCTGCCTCAGACTTTATACTGACGCCATGGATAAAGCTTAAGTATTTTTATAAAAATAATTAATTAAACTATCACTGAACGGATGATGCCCTTAGCAAACCAATCCTGCAGAGTCTGTAATACTTTCATCGGCGCTAAATCTGCTTCATACCAATTGAGCATTAACTCACATTGTTGAGCGAAGTTATGGCCTTCAATAAAGCCATTAATTAAAGCAAATTGACTTTGATGTAACGATTCAAATTGGGTGAGTCGTTGTTGGTTACGCCACAGTAACCAGTATCGCTCAATTTGATAATCTGGTGCTTTAGGTTGTTCATCCCCTTTCAATGCTTGCCAGCTTTCTACGGCATTACTTTTACATTTAAAAAGCTGCACGCTGGGGTGGAATCGTAAACAGATATCAGGCCATTGTTGAGGTGGGATATTTTGTAATTCACTATAATCAGCTCTTGGGGCTTCAGCAGCATCAAAGGCGTTGAGTAAACGGCGTTCAAATCTGGCTAAGTCAGCAAGTATTGGGTGTGCTGAAAAAAAGCTATCGCTAGCCAAAAATGAAGGTAAATTATCACAAAACTGACGTAAAGATTTGGCTTTAGAAGGAAATGCTTGGGTGTATTCTTTAGCCATTTTATCAAACAGATCATCACCCAAATATAAACCTAATATTTGATGATCAGTTTCCATGGTTTCGGTTAATCGAATTCGGTAGGCATTAGCGTAAATTTGTAATCGGTGTTTGGCCGATAAACCCTGTTGTTGGCTAATCTGATGAGTTAATTCTTCGCTATCTGATTTGTCATTATCAGCAGCTAAAAGGTAGTGCATAAACTGCTGCTGAATTTCTGCTAATCGACTCATGCCATTACCTTGTGTTGCTGTAACAGCGGATTATTCATGCCATTGGGTCTAAGTCTAGACTTAGCGATATCTGCATTATTTGGCAAGGTTAACTCTGCTATGTGTTTAGCTTCAAGTAGCTCTTGATACATCGCTGGGAACTCAGGGATATTAGCATCTCGCTCTATCATGGTACTGATTGAACCAAAGCGTTCTAATGCCGCTTGATAAAGTGTCCATACCGTTGGTGGCACATCATGATCGTGGGTATCAATAACATACTCACCATGATCTGAATGACCGGCCAAATGAAATTGTTGCACCCGTCGAGGATCAATTTTATTCAAATAATCTAACGGATTAAAAAAATGGTTACGGGCGCTGACGTAGATATTATTAATATCTAATAATATTAAGCAATCAGCTTCTTCCGCGACTTGAGATAAAAAGTCCCATTCATCCATGGTGGAATCTTTGTAAGATAAGTAGCTAGACACATTTTCAAGCAATAATCGTCGCCCTAAAAAGTCTTGAACAATTTTGACTCTTTCGGCCACATGCTTAACGGTTTCTTCGGTATAGGGCAGAGGCAATAAATCGTGACTGTTAATGCCATGGATGGATGTCCAACAGATATGATCTGAAATCCACTTAGGATTAATTTCGTTACTGAGCTTTTTTAATGATTTAAGGTAATCCATATCTAAGGGATCGGTGCTGCCAATCGACATTGACACACCATGCATGACCACAGGGTATTGCTCTGCAATGGCTTCTAGGTAATAGCGGGGTTTTCCACCATCTACCAAATAATTTTCAGTTAATACTTCAAACCAGTCGATGTCTGGTTGGTTATTTAAAATATACTCGAAATGATCTGTCCGTAGACCTAATCCAAAGCCAATAAAATCATGGGTGATTTTTGGGTCTATCATTCAATGTATCCTTTAAATCTTTATAAGACAGTTCAATACGTGCTAGATCAATAGAAGATCAACGATTCGGCATTCAGGGGATGAATCATACCGAAACGTTAATTCTATCAATATATGGCTAGCACAATTCGGTGGTATTACGAATTGGTGTTGCCGCCTATATCAGCACAAGATTTTGCAGTGGTATTTACAAATCCAGTCCCTTTACAGCTTGCATGACCGCCACAGGCATTATCAGCGCCTTTACAATCATTATGGCCTTTACATACATTCACGCCGTAGCAATGCACTAAGTCAGCCTTGGTTATTTTACCAACCCAATCATCTTTTACTGTTCCGCCAACATCGCCACAGGCTTTTGAAGGCATACCAACAAAGCCGGTTCCTTCGCAACTTGCTTGGCCCTTACAGGCATTGTCTGCTGTTCCGCAATCATTGTGGCCTTTACACACATTCACATCGTAACAATGGACTAAATCAGTTTCGCCAGCAGCAGGGGCCGTGTTTGTTTCACCCGCCATTGCTTGACCCGATAAACTTGCCATTGCTAGAGCTAATGCTGCACCTGATAAGGTATTTTGTGCTTTGGTATTCATGATATTTCCTTGCTTCAATAAGTAATATTTTGACCTGAATTCAGGCGCTAATCGTGGTATTTATATGCCTTCCTACCTATAGATTGATATGTATAACCAGTGTGTTTAACTGTAATCATTCTTCAAAGCAGGTGTTTATATTGACCGTTCACTGGAGCAAGAACTTTCAGTATAGATGAATATTGTTACTGAACTGTTACGTTTTTGAGGCGAAGAATTTTAGTTTTATCTTTATATTTTAGGCGCTTAAATATGATTCAGTTTGTTTAAATTAAATTCTGGTGACAGTGCATAAATTAATGATTAAGCGGTAGGTAAGCCATACAGTTGAACTAAAACAACCATTTATCAATGATAAGTTTTATTATTTGTTGCGTTAAAAAAGCAATTAATGATTTACTAGCAGCTAATAAACTTAACTTGCTCGGAAATAATTTATGCAAACGTTATTAATTTGTCTGTTTATCGCGATGTTATTACCTTATTTAGCCAAAGGCCCAGTTGCTGTTGCAATGGCAAAGTTGGGTGGCTATGACAACGATCATCCTCGGGCGCAGCAAGCACAATTAACAGGTTTTGGTGCAAGGGCGGTTGCAGGGCATCAAAATGCGTTTGAATCATTGATCGTTTTTGGCGTGTGTTGCTTAACTGCTATCGCAACCGATAACGTTAATGCCACGGTATCGACGTTAGCAATTGTCCATGTGGTGGCGCGAGTGGTTTATCACTTACTGTATTTGAAAGGGCTATCGACCATGCGATCAATGTCTTGGTTTGTGGCAATATTCAGTTCGTTCGGGATCTTTTGGCAAGCTTTTTAACGACTGTTTAATACACCAAAAGGGGATGTGTTGGTTCTCTTTTTATGTGATTTTTGTGTAATTGTTTGTACCACTCACTTGATGCATTAACCGTTGTTGATAAGCATGGTTTTTGTGCCCTTAAATCGGTCATAGAAGTCTTGATGAGATTGTTGAGAGAAGGTATCTGTTCTCTGATTATATTGCGAAATCCAGTCTAATAGCATGGCTAAGTTAGCGTCTTGAGCTTGTTTCGATTCATATTTGTGTGGCTCCCACGGTCGCTTTTTTGCATTTTCAATACAGACTTCAATGGGCAGATTCATGAAGATAACCTCATTGGCACTGGTGACAGTTAACTCCAGTAAGTCGGTATAACAGCCTTCAATAATCCAACCTTTATTTGCCGATTTAATGAATTTTTGTATGGTAATATTTGACGTCGTTAATGCTTCCCTTTGCGGTGGTATTGTTTTCTGCCACGCTAGGGTATCAAGATCTAAATGGGCTAGATTTTCTCTTTGAACTAATGACTTTGCCAGCGTTGATTTACCAGATGCCGAATTGCCAAACAGTAGAATTTTTCGCACGCTTTCACTCCTAGTATTGCAGTAAACAGATTCGATTTTATTATATCCCCAATAGTATCTATCAATTTATCCGTCTTAGTTATTAAAAATGAGAGATAAGGCCAGCAGTAACATGGTTAAGCCTACTAAGAATTCTAATATTTTCCAGGATTTTGGCTGACTAAAAAGAGGGGCTAAGAATTTACTGAAATAACCCAGTGAGAAAAAGAACACGAATGAAGCAGTGACAGCTCCTAGCCCAAATTCAAATTGGTGCGGTTGATACTGAGTCGAAATCGAACCGAGTAAAACGACGGTATCTAAATATACATGGGGATTTAGCCAGGTGAAGGCCAGCGACATTGCGATGGTTTTTTTCAACGAGTGTGGAGATTGTATATGGGTATCTAGGGCATGATTAGCCGTAAAAGCCGATTTAAAACTTAAAAAAGCGTAGATGAATAAGAACAATGCACCAGCATATCTGGCGGCTAATTCAATCTGTGGAAATTCGTTGATTAACACCCCAAAGCCCGCAACTCCCATGCTAATTAAGATGGCATCAGATATTGCACACACAGCGCAAATGATGAAAACGTGTTGGTTTTTTATGCCTTGCTTCAAAATAAAGGCATTTTGAGAGCCGATCGCAAGAATAAGTGAGAGCCCTAAGCTAAAACCTGCAATATACGAAGTCATTATTAATTGTCACCTTATTACAGATATTTAGGCTGCGAGTCTGCCCTATAAAATAATCAACTTCACCTGTGGGATATATACCTAATAAAGGGTGTTTTAGCTGTGCTTTTTGTTACGGTTAACAAGAAGTCCGTAATAACTTAAGCTACTAAAAGTGAGGATGACTAAGCCTAATAAAGCCAGGGTGTAACCGTGAAATGCCTTACGAACACCTTGTAAGATGAATAACTCAGGTAGTCCTTTATAAATCATAAATCCACTCAGAATGATGAAACCAGTAAATATAAACACTAACGCAATTAATCGACGTTTAGCGCATTGAGTTAGGAATTCGGAGCGTAAATAAGCATGGTAGAAGTGTTTTGATTTGAAAAAAAATATCAGCAGTAGAATTGACACTGGAGTTACCAATAAATCAATGGTGGTAATCGGTATTTGCTTGGACCGAAAAAATATCTCGAGACTGACCGTTGTGACAAATATGACAAAAACGAAAAGTGCTTTTTTCACTGATTAAAATTCCATTTTAATACTGCTCCTTAATTTGCAAAGCTTACCTGTAATGATATCGACTATAAAGTGTTTGCTTTAAATTATCCTTCAAGCCCTTAGGCTCATATCATGATTTATTCTTGACGAATAAAAAAGGCATTGCTGAATTCAATCAACAATGCCGATAGCCATTTTTAGTCAGTATTACAATGCATTCAGGTATGATTTGTACGAATGTAAACGAACAGTCGCAGCGCCGATTACATCTATGAAACCAAATGCTGAGTGAGGCTTATTAGCTGAAATCCAAGCTGAACCCGTTGCGCCAATAGGAATAAGCTTACCTTCTGGCTCAAAGATTTCTAAGATAACTGTACGGCCATGAGCACTGGTATTAGCCCCAACATGTTGGCGAACACTTTGTGGACCTTGGACTGGTGACACTGAAGATTCTCCGGTACCAGCAGTAAAGCTATGCACTCGCGCTCGGAAAACTTCACCCGGATAGGCATCAACATAGAATTCAGCAAATTGACCTGGTTCTACATAACGATATGTTTGGTCTGCAATGCGCATTTCCATAAATTTACGTGAAGTATCGTAAATGTGCATGTTGCCTACACGGCTACCATCAGCGACGTTAACGACGGCAATCTGGCCATCAAATGGTGCTCGAATGGTTTTTCTTTGTTGCTCAAACTCAACTTGCTGATGATCTGCATGCAATGATGTTAGCGTTGCAGCAGCAATTCTTAACTCTGATCTGTAGCTTTCGATATCACGCTCTTTGAAAATTTCAGGTGATATTTTTGCACGAGCTAAATCTCGGTTCATCTGTGCCATCGCTTCTTCTTGCTTAACGATAGATGCATTAATTTTTTCTAGCTCAGCGTTCGAGCTGGTATCAACTAGGGTGTAAATGACATCACCTTCTTTCACATGCTGATTGTGGTCAACATAAATGGTATCGATTTCTTCACGCAATAATGTTGAAAGAATTGAGTGTGGTGCTTTGACTGTTGATGAATAAGTTAAATCTACTGGAGCCCATAAGCGCGATAATATGCCAAGAAAAACCAGAATGAATACACCGCCTGATGAAATCCAAAAAGCACTTTTTAAGTTCCACTTAATTGCGCCTGTTGAAACAAGTATCCACATGAGTAGTACGTAAGGGATCATAATTTCTTTCATGACTGAACCTCCGATTGGGTATTTGTTTTCTCTGCATCCACTGCGTCAGTATTAGATGTTTTAAAGCTCTTAAAACCATCACGAATAACACTACTGATTGATGCGCCAATGTGTTCCCAGTTAGCGAATGCGATAATAATCGCTAATACCCACCAGGCTTTATGTAAGAACAATCCACATAAAGACAGCGCGAAGACTAATTGAATGTGAGAACTCTTTTTCTCTTGTGCTTTATGTACGGCAACTTCGTGAAGTTCCCACAATAAGTAAGCCACAAATAACGCTAAAGCAATGGTGACGGCAAATAAGTAACCGCTGAAATATTCAGAGTTAAAAATGACCATCATTGTTTCATTTGGGGTATTGGTAAACAGGCTTAAATCAATGTCTTTTGAATTAATTGTGCCCATTGGTGCGAGGATATAAGCGCCACCTAACATCACAGCCATGAAGCTGATGAACTTAAGTAACACCTTAAAAATTGTAAAGATTACGCGCATAATACTTTTGATTACGTTCATAATGCTTTCCTTACTGTAGTTGACTAAAAATAGTAAAATCTAATATTGAAAATGTGTGTTTAGGATTCTATTAAGCAATGAATTAGGTGAACTAATCGGCTTTAATCTCTTTTTCATGACTGACCACTTCATGATGATGTTTTTCAAGTTTGCCAGCGAAAATCTGATGGATGTCTATTTGCTTAAGCTCGGTTTGCATCAGTTTGCTATGGTGGGCGTTTTTAACGCTGTTTAGCATGTCTGCTTCGTCATGGATATGCGGTATCGACATGTGTACATCGCCGCCACAGGCTAATGTAGTAGATGAAAAGGCTATCAATGAAAGAGTGATTATTTGGCGTTTGTTCATTCTGTGTCTCCCTAAAGAGTACATTCCTTAAAGATTGCTCTCACTGATGAGAGCATGTCTTAAACAGAACATGCCACAAGCGTGGCATGTTCAGGTTCAGTATTTAACGTAATGTAATTTTTGGGTCTGTCGCTGGCTTGTCGAATAAGCTGAAGAACTCTGCTACTGCTGTAGCATCGCCACCAATTTGGATATAGCCATCTTTAACTGCTTGGGTAAAATCAACTTTGCCAACCAGTAAACCTAAGAACACAGGCTTGGTGATTTTAACCGTTGCTTTAGCTTCGCCTTCAAAATCTTTATGGAACTGAGCGACGCTGCGTCGAATTTCAAGTGCGTGAGTCTCTTGGTAATCACCGAACTCAAATGCAACAGTAAAGTGCTTATCTTGGCTACGCTGCGCATTTAGACTGAAGCGCATCGCACCAACAAGTTGAGATGGTTCAAACTCGGCCATTAAATCAGGCGCTTGAAGGTTAATTTTCTTAGAGTAGTCGATGGTACCGTCTAGCTCTTGAGCAGACGTTAAGTACCAGTTACGCCAGTTATTGTTGGTTTCACGGTAGCCCAATTCACGTAACGCTTTAGCCTTCAATAAACGCGGCTCCATGTCTTCTAAATCAACACGAACAGCATGAGTAGCAAGTTCAGCACACCATTGGTAGTCACCGGTTTCACAGGCTTGATTCGCTAAGCTCATCATTGCATCCTTACCGCCAACCATTGATACATAACGCTTTGAAGCTGTTACTGAGTAAGTTGGGTTTAGTGTTGTTGGGTCTCCATCGAACCAACCCATTTCACCGACGAATATCTGCTTTGCTGCATGGCGGATTGAACCGTAGAAGTCACCTAACCAAGGGTGGCTTTCAAGATGTTTAGGCAGCTTGATTTGACGAATCAAATCTTCTTGGGTTGCACCATCGTTAATGGCTTTAATTGACTGGTCGTAAGTGAATTGAATCGCATCGCGGTAAGACGTTAGCGTGTCATCAACGTGCTTAGCACCAACAACAGGACGGCCATGAGAAAGCATCATTGCTTTAGCGTTATAGTCACGTAATGTATCGATACCAGGGAACCAAATACTTGGGTCACGGTACTGAGTACCACGAATAGTATGTAAGTTAGGGAAACTCTCGCCTTGAATGACTTCTGAGCCAAATAATAAATCGAACTCAGGGAAGTAAGCGGTTATTTCATCAGATGCTTCAGAAGGTACGTGTTTAAACTCAACCTGTACGCCTTCAATGGTCATTTCTAAGATGCCATTTTTACCTTTAACTAAGGTATTTGGTGCAATTAAGCTGTGCTCACGGATTTCAAAGTCAGGTCCTAAACCCCCATTGATACGTCCGTCTTCTTCAACGCTAAGTAATGTCCCTAATGAATAGTCAACGCGGAAACCAAGTGCTGGACCGTTACCACCCATAGATCCTTTTACAACGTTAGCCATAAAAGTATCGTGAGCAATAATTTTAGCGTTTTCAGCGCCTGCAATACCACGTACGCCAGCATAATGATCAGGATGCCAATGTGAATACATAATCGCGGCGACAGGTTTCAAATTACCGGTAACCTTGCGGAAATCAGTCATAACATCTTTCATTTTGTCGACTGATTCAACAGGGTCTAAAATGATTAAACCATCATCACCATCCACAATCATGGGAGATGTTAAGCCGTAGCCATAAACTTGGAAGAATTTTTTCTTGAATGAAAAAATACCTTTTTTCATTTTGTTTGAATGGGCAGTCAGCTCTGGGTGAACCTTGTCTGAAACTTGCTCGTAAGCATCGTTACCGCCAGTCGCAGTGAATGACATATCTTTGTTGTCACCGTGCCAAAAATGCGTAGCGCCAGAACCTTGACCTAAATAGTAGTCATGAGACAAGGTTGGAATTTTAACGCTTACACCGTCAAAGCGATGATTGTGGCTTTCATCTGCAATACTGATAGATGAGAAAGAGGTGGCGAGTAGTACTGATAACGTAATGATAGATTTCTTCATATATAGCCTCGAATGACTTTAGTTACTAGTTGATGGCGCTATATTAAGAAATTTTCACAGAAGATGGCTGATATGTGATATAAGTTTTCTTATATCACTAAGGGTTATTTCATTTTAGGTTAAGTAATGAAGCATTCAGACTACAGTTTGATCCCCACATTTGTGGCCATAGTTGAAGAGAAGAGCTATACCAAAGCGGCAAAACGTTTAGGTATTAGTCAATCGGCGGTAAGTCAGGGGGTAACAAGGTTGCAGGAGGTGTTTAAGGACACCTTATTTATTCGTGGTAGTCGCGGAGTTGAGCCAACACAATTTGCGTTAGATATTTATCCCACGCTATCTAATGCGGTTGAAAACATCGCTTATATGATGCCGGAATATAAAAAGTTTGACCCTTTAAAGTGTGATAAACAATTTACTATTTCTTCTTTGAGCGTGTTCGGTTTCACTATTTTACCTGAGCTGGCATCAATGATGGGACAAGATGCACCGTTAGCCAGTATTAAGATTGAACCACTTTATAATCACGACTTAACCAGTATGTTGCGATCGCAGCATTTTGACTTAGTGATTGAAGCGCATTCGAATCAATATCCACAGTTACGCTCGAAAGTCATTATGGAAGATACCCTGTGTGTGATGTGCCGAATTGATCATCCAAGATTAACCGGTGATTCAATTACACGAGAGGAGTTTTTAGCTGAAAAGCATGTTACCCATTCACAGCTGGATCAAAAAGGCGGTTACCTTGTGGGTCGTGGCTTAAAAGAAGAAGAACTACTAGGAAAACGTCAAGTGGCGTGGCAGGCCAGCGGTATTATGGAAATGCTACCTATCATCGAACGTTGCGATTATATCGCGCTATTACCTAAAAGGCTGGTGGATCAGTATCGAGATACCTATCAATTGAAACAGCTTAAAACGACCTTTTTAATTGATCCGATCGAAGTGGCGATGTATTGGCATTCATCCAGAAGCAATGATCCAACTCATAAATGGTTAAGGGAGCAAGTCGTTAAGGCGACTCAAAGGTTTAGAAAAAGTGAATAGGGTTAAATTCAATGTAAATAGGTGTGACAAATCCCCAAACTATCATCAAAAAGCGTGATGTGATGGACATACATAGGCGTATGAGCTGGTTACCATTCTCTGCTGCAGTTCTGATAGCTAACGCCACGCTAATGAGAAGATTAAAATGATAGAAAATGTCCTACCTGAAGATTATTCAGAAATGCTGACCGTTTGGGAGAGCTCAGTTCGAGCGACTCATGACTTCATCACAGAAGATGATATCGCTTTTTTTAAACCCATCATTATGGAACAGGCTTTTCCTGCTGTTACGTTGAAATGTGTTAAAAATGAAAGTGGCGCAATCGTGGGTTTTGTCGGTGTCCATGAAGCCAAAGTTGAAATGCTATTTATTGCCAATGCATCAAGGGGTCTTGGGATCGGTAAGTTGTTGTTACGATATGCCATTGAACATTTAGGCGCGATGAAAGTGGATGTAAACGAACAAAACCCGCTCGCCGTCGGTTTCTACCTACATGAAGGCTTTACTGTGACTTCTCGTTCACCACTTGATGATATGGGTAAACCCTTTCCGATACTGCACATGGCGCGCTAACTGTTATTTCTCGGTTCTTAATGTTCGGTTATCAAGGTTCAGTTATCAAAGTTCAGTACTTAATTTTCAGATCTCAACATTCAGAGCTCATTTATTAGCTTGTCGTCATCACATTAGCGAGAAGCAGTCTTCTCGCTTAAACCTACTATTAACTTCTAACCTTCCAGCTATCGTGACTAAAATGATGCAGTTGCAGAGCATCGATCAAACTCGCCAGTACTGGGCCTGATTGGTGGCTTCGTGAAACCAAGCACCCCACAGGGGTTAGCCAGCCATTGTATTCATGGGTAACTGGCAAGGCGATAATCTTACCTTGGCTAATCAGCTCTTTTACTAATAGCTCTGGCACGTTCGCCCAGCCAATGCCTTGATGAACTAACTCAACCAGTGTTTGGTGAGTATTGGCATACCACAGCATCGAGCTAATGCCGTAACTAAACCACAACTCCTTTTGTTCTGCACTGCGATGTACGCATTGTCGATAGCGCTTTAAATCTGCATCTTGCACCTTAGTGAGTTTAGCTAACTCGTGATTAGGTGATGATACAGTCAAAAAACGTGCCTGCCCCAACAGGAAAAAATCCATATCCACTTTTAATTCACCGTCCGCATACACAATACCGGCTTGCGCCTTACCAGATCGGACGAGTTGTTCAACATCAAACGTTGACGTGGTGATGATGTCAAAGTGGGTGATGGGGTACTTATCTGCAAGCGGTGTGAGTATGTTTAAAAAATCCGCGCTCATTACACTCTCATCAACGGCGATAACGATTTCATGTTCATATTCTTTGCTGAGCGATTCTATTTTTTGATCAAAATACTTTTGTTGATGCAGAATCGATTTCGCAATTGGCAGCAAGGCTTTGCCGTTATCAGTTAAAACAGGAGTGTTTTTATCACGGTTGAACAACTCTTGATTAATGGCTATTTCAAGGTTTGAAATAGCTTGGCTTACGCCTGATTGAGCACGCTTTAATTTACGCGCCGCCGCTGAAAAGGAACCTGTTTCGCATACGGTGATAAACACTTTTAATTGCTCAAAGCTATACATGGCGTCTCAAAGTTTTACTGGTATTTGACTCAGGCTATCACTCTTCGTGATGGTTGTTAACTTTATCTGTTTTTATTTACTGTCATAATCGCCGCTTAACAATTTCGTTACCCTTGTGTAGATAAGATTTTATTGGAGAAATAGTATGGGAACATTAGAGCGTGTGTTTCATTCGGTGTTATTTGAAGTATTAGCAGTGACACTATCGATTGCGGGTCTGGCTATTTTTACTGATCATGATGTCGCTTCATTATCAGGAACGATGATAGTTATTGCCAGTATTGCGATGGTTTGGAATTATGCTTTTAACTGGGTATTTGATCTTTATGTCAAAGGCGATAAAACCAAGCGTACGTTTTCAATGCGCATATTTCATGTCAGCTTATTTGAAGCGGGTTTATTAGTGTTAACCATTCCGGTGATGGCTTATTTTTTATCGGTGAGCTTATGGAATGCTTTCTTAATGGATTTAGGTGTGACGATTTTTATTACGATTTATGCTTTCCTATTTAATTTAAGTTACGACCATATTAGGTCAGCAGTCATGCAACGCCGCGCTAATAATGTGGTAGTTAACAGCGCTATGTGATGGGATATTATTACTGAACGAAATTGATATTTTAAATGTGATAAAACGGACATAGTGGCTCGTATTAGATAAGGCATAATATCGATCTCGCACCACTAATTGACGCTATATCAATGGTGGTGCAATTCAGTTTTATGGAGAATATGAGTGGAATGAAAAGGTTGTGTCGTGTCTTTGTGCGGTAGCCTAGTGCATTGGACTCACTGAGATCCAAATGGGAAACACATACACGGTTGGTTAAAACATAATGGCAGAATGTTTCAATAGCGGCCTGATGATTAAAACTACAGGTAACTCACTTTTCCCCTAAGGCCTTAGTCATAGAAACTAGATTTATTAAGGCCAAATCCAAAGCCCTACATAGAGCTATTTTGTTCGTCGGCTACGTAAACGTCTGCCAATTTCGGACTTATTCCTTTATTGATACGTTTCAATAGCCGTGGCATTAATCATATAACCCGTGTCACGGATTTGATTGCCATCAGACAAGGCTACCGAGGTCGTAGCCGATCCCGCTTTAATATCACCTTTTATCAATACTCGCGTATACAAGCTAGGTAACTCATATCCTTCAGGGAAGTTGACCAATACCGTTTGGCTTGCTGGCGCAGGCGCGGTATGGCTGCAAGCCCCTGCTGTTGGTACTAAAACAAACTGCGTTCCTGTTTTATTTTCAAATGCCAGCGGGACTAAATAACCTGTCAGTTTAATGTCTTCAGCAGCCAGTTCGCTGACGGTATTATGTGCTTCTAGTTCACTATTTTCTATTTGTTCAAGCAACTCTCGCACGTTCAAATTAAACTTTTGAGCTAACAGAACACGTTGGTTGTAACCATCCATTTCCGCTGGACTTAACTGACGCGATTTTTGCGCAACCTCATAGGCATAAATCTCGTTAATAAGCGCTTTATTAGCCGGCGAAATTTCTTGATATTGAGTCGTCAAAGGTTTTAATGATTGCCAAGTTATAGTTTCAGATGCATGGGTATATTGAGTAAAAACGGCGGCTAACATGAAGATTATGTATTTCATTTCAATATTCCCAATTTGTCGAAACTAAAGTTAATAAAACGGTGGACTATCAATAAAATAGGCCACTGCAAGCAGTGGCCAGGTGAGGATTAAAGTTTATCTAGGTTGTCCATCAGTTGATAAAAGAAACCGATTGAACGTCCGTATTCGTCAACAAGAATACGTTCATTTACACCGTGAAAACCTTCGAATTCTTTGGTGCTTTCTAGCTGGATTGCCGTCATGGTGTACACATCTGGTGCGAAGCTACGTGCTTGGAAATGCTTTGAATCTGAACCGCCAATCACAAAGAAAGGTGATACGATTAAATCATTGCCCCAAGTTTGACGAATGGTTTTCTCTAATACTTTGTATCCTTCACCATGCGGATCAGCAACGTTAGTCGCGGGCGTTGATGCAGAGATGTCACGGATGGTCATTCTGTCATCACCAATCGCTTTTCTCACATGCTCAATAATCACTTCAGGTGTATCACCAGGCATAGGTCTAAAATTGACTACCGCAGTCGCTGCTGGTGGCAGTACATTATCTTTAATACCTGCATTAAACATGGTTACAGCCGTAGTGGTGTGGATCATCGCACGGGTTATTTGATTGGTCGCCATGACGTCTAGGAACTTTTTCTCTAAATCAGTCACGGTATCATCATTACCATAAGCAACGGCTTTATAAAGAGGTTGCTGTTCTTCTGCTAGCTCTGGCCCCATAAAGCGGTACTGGTATCGAACTGCCTCGTGAATTTTATAAGGGAACTGCGCCGCCTCGACTTTTTCTACTGCTTTAGCTAATGCCACAATGTTTGACTCGTCACCGGGTTGCGATGAATGGCCACCGACACCATTAATGGCAATTTCTAAACTGACAAAGCCTTTTTGAGCAATACCGATCAAGGCGGTATTTTCACGAATACCAGGGAATACACCCGGAATAAGTGGCGCAGATTCGTCCATCACAAAGGCAATTTTTTCATAACGTTTTTCAATGATATCAGCGGCGTGTTTCGCGCCTTCAGGGCCACCGACTTCTTCATCATGACCAAATACAAAAAGAATGGTGCGTTCTGGTTGGAAGCCTTCTTTCAGTTTCATTTCTGTTGCTTCAAGGATCGCATGAATTTGGTTTTTATCATCTAAAGAACCACGTCCCCAGATATAGCCATCTTTTACATCACCAGAGAAAGGTTCAACTTTCCATTGGTCACGAGACTCTTCAGCAATGGGTACCACATCTTGGTGAGCCATAAAGATTGCTGGTGGGAGTGATGGATCTTTTCCTTCCCAGGTGTAAATCAAGCTAAATGGGCGTGGGGCACCCACTTCTTCGCGTTTTAGTGTTTTATGAACCAAAGGGTACGATTCTTCAAGGAACTGGTGATAGTCTTTGAAAGCTTGTTCATCAAAGTCACTGCGATCCTGGTTTGAGATAGTTTGAAACTGAACCGCTTTTGATAGACGTTGTGTTGCGCCTTCTAGATCAACCTTTATCTCAACTTGTTCAATACCTTGCATTTGCATTGAACTAAAATCCTGGTCATCAGCCCAAGCAGTAACGCTTGCTGTTAATGCCAGTGCTGAGGCGATACTGGTAAATATTTTGGATGGCTTAGTCATTAGAATATTTCCTTAAGTTGATAAGAAGTCGATGTCTTTTTGATGTGCCTAGTATTGTTGAAAAAAGTCTACTGAACGAATCGCTTTTAGAGGATCTCACCCTGCATAAATAGAATAGTGCAATAAAGATATTGTCTCTATCTGACTTTTGGTTGATTAACATACTGTAAAATTGATGATCAAATTCTATCTTTTTAAGCTCTCGACAAGGATGACGAATGGCAGGTAGGTTTACAGATACTTAGAAAACTGAATACGACTTCTAGTCTTTATGTTAAACACTAATAATATCGTTCTCGCGCTGCGAATGAACCCTATATCAATGGATGATGCAATTCAGTTTTATGGAAAGTTTGATGGAATGATAAAGGTGGTGTCGTGGTGTAGTTTAGTGCATTGGACTCACCGAGATCCAAACGGGAAACACATACACGGTTGGTTAAAACATAATGACAAAATGTTTTAATAGTCACTTATGAGTTAAGGAGTACTTAACTCACTTTTGCCCCATTTCACGTTAACGTATTTACTCCGCTTTAGATCAAGCCTGAAAGTTTTCCATAGGTTCATTAATCTGCTTAGACTTTTTTTCGTTTATTATAGTGACTGATAATGAAATACTTAAAGCCCCTAAGATGTTACCTCTTCATCGGGCTTTAATGCGGAAAGCTTCCAAAAATCACAACTTGGTATAGGAAGCTTTAATGTAGACAATACCAAATCATAGGTATTCATCGTCTTCCCACCCCCAGTCAATTTGGGAAATATCACAAGACACTTTTTGCAAATACCAGCCGAGCAAAGCAATAATGAAAAGCGTTAAAATCATAAAAGCGAATAACATTTTGTAGCCTCAGAACGTGTAAATGACGTCAATACCCGATTTACCATGGCAGTTGAGTGCCATCGTAAACAAAAAATGAGCCTGAGTGTTTTGCTTTTAAATTATCAATGACATTAAGCATTCCCTTGACACTTGCTTCAGCTGTCAACTTGCCGTCTTTTCCGCCCATATCGGTTTGCACCCAGCCCGGATGAATCGCCATGGTTTTTACACCAGAGTCCGATAACTCACAGGCCAATGATTTAATAATCTGATTAAGTGCTGCTTTTGATGCTCGATAGCTGTATCGGCCCCCTGAGCGGTTATCATCAATGCTGGCCAGTATTGATGTCATCCCAATAATGGTTTTATCTTGGCCTGCGAGAATATTATTGAGCAAGGCTTGTGTAATTAACATCGGTGCGATGGTATTAACCTTTAACACCTCGACCCATCCTTGCTGATCCATATTGCCTAAGTTGTCACATCCTTCACCACTCACCCCAGCATTATGAATAAGCACATCAATAGGTTGATCTTTAAATACCTCAGTTAAAGCGAGAATATCTGTTTCATTACTGACATCTAAAGCATAAGGGTGAATGGTTGAAAAATTTTGTGCTAATAGGGTTAATTCATGAGCTGAATCAATATCGCGACAGCAAGCGATGACCTTGTAGTTACGCTGTGCATATTGCTTTGTAAGCTCTAGTCCTAAGCCACGATTAGCTCCAGTAATAAAAACGGTTTTCATTATGTACCTCTGTCATTTTTGAATTTTGTTTAATACCGATTAATATAAGTTACGAAGAGTTGGCCAATGCGGCTGCATAGGCCAATCTCTAAGGGTAAGAGTCGTGTTTATTTCATTAATACACTTTTTATAGCACTAACTTTCTGCACGCTTATCTAGGTGCCCACTAAAGCGGGTCAAAGCAAGCGCTATCAGTACCACTACCGCACCGATCCAAGGTGTATGCATTAACCCAGCTTCAGAGACAATCACTCCTCCGCCCCATGAACCAAGTGCAATACCAACGTTAAACGCTGCGATGTTCAAACCTACAGCAACATCCACTGCATCTGGGGTGTATTTTTCAGCGAGTTTCAATACATATACTTGTAAACCAGGAACATTACCGAATGCAAATGCCCCCCAAACTAAAATAGTGGCTACCGCTGCAATAGGGTTAACGGCGGTAAAATTGAACACGATAAGCACAGCAGCAAGACCAGTAAAAATAATGGTAAGTGCTTTTATTGGTCCCATTTTATCGGCCATTTTACCGCCCCAAATATTACCAATAGCAACGGATACACCATAAACCAACATAATTAAACTAATTGCATTAGCACTAAAGCCTGTTTCTTGCTGCAAAATCGGGGCAAGGAAAGTGAATGCTGTAAAAGTACCGCCATAACCCAGCGCGGTAATCGCATAAACCAGTAATAATCTAGGTTGAGTTAACACCTTAAGCTGCGATGAAAGCTTAGCTGCGGGAGGTTGCTTTAAGTTATTTGGTACTAATAAAGCACTACCAATTAATGCGATTAAACCTAATAGCGCAACAATTAAGAAGGTTGATTGCCAGCCAAAGGTTTGACCTATGTAAGTCCCAAGCGGCACGCCTGTGACTAACGCCACGGTTAAACCAGTGAACATAATCGCAATGGCGCTTGCAGCTTTTTCTTTTGGTACCAGACCTGTAGCAATGGTTGAACCAATTGAGAAAAATACACCATGGGCTAAACCCGTCAAAATACGAGCGATAATCAAGGTGTTATATCCAGGTGCTTGCCATGCAATTAAGTTACCGACAACAAATAGTGACATTACGGTAATCAATACGTGTTTACGATTCCATTTTCCTGTTAAAGCCGTTAAAACGGGGGCACCAATGGCAACACCAAGTGCATAAAGGCTAACCAGCAAGCCTGCTGAAGGTAGTGATACATTTAAGTCGGAGGCCATGGTCGGCAGTAGCCCCACGATCACAAACTCCGTTGTTCCGATAGCAAAGGCGCTGAGCGTCAATGCGAGAAGTGCTAAAGGCATAATATTTATTCTCTGTTGTTTGAAAATGACCAGCGATAGCTGATGTATTTGTTGCTATGCAGTCGTGTAGTTAATTGATGGGGGCATTTTGCATTAAAGCTGTTTTGTGAAAAATAGAGGTTTTTACAAATAATATTTGTTATAAATGCAATAAAGCTGATGGGCGAGTTGATAAAATTGAGGGGAATAGCATGCGAACAAAATCTGATGATTTAGCCATTTTACAAGCTGTAGTCGATACGGGAGGTTTTTCAGCGGCAGCAGAGAGCCTAGATATTCAAGTCGCGCGAGTATCCAGAGCGGTCAGTAAAGTGGAGAGCCAACTTGGGGTCACTATTTTAAACCGAACCACCAGACGTATTGAATTAACCGATGAAGGGCGCCAGTTCATTGACTCAGTGCGGGTGGGGTTAATGCAATTACAACAGGCGGAAGAAGATATTATTTCCCGTGGGGAATTGCCCAAAGGCCGTTTACGTGTCGACGCGGCTAGTCCGTTTGTGTTTCACCAACTGGTGCCATTGGTGCAGTCATTTAATCAAGCCTATCCCGATATTGAGTTAGAAATAACCTCCAATGAAGGCATTGTGGATTTGCTAGAAAAGAAAACCGATTTAGCAATCCGTATTGGCGCGTTAAGCGATTCGACCTTGCATGCTCGGTCGCTGGGTCGCAGCCCCTTGTATATTGTGGCTTCACCAGAATATATATCAAAACGAGGGCTCCCCACTAAAACCAGCGATCTCGCTCAGCATAATCTCATTGGATTTGTCGCCCCCAAGATTTTGAATGACTGGCCTTTAAAAGGTTTTAGCCAGTTAGACGCTTTAATGTCATCAAGTAATGGCGAAACTATTCGACAAATCGTGTTGGCAGGAAATGGCATTGCATGTCTATCAGGGTTTATGGTGAATAAAGATATTGCCGAAGGACGTTTAATCCCGCTGTTGGAGAGTGAAAAAATCAGCCACCCAAGAAGAGAGCAAGTCAACGCTGTGTATTATAAGACTTCTTCTGTGGCCAAGCGGATCTCCGCTTTTATTGATTTTATTAAGCCTAAGTTAACCCTGTAGACAGCATAAATGAGCTAATTATTGCAAATTTAACAAATATTATTTGTCTTTGTTGCTATAAATGCTTGGTGATTCATTTGCTAGTATGCACCTATCAAATGAAGAGGGCTCAACTATGTCACTATCACTATTTCAACCATTCACGCTGGGTGGACTCACACTCAAAAACCGCATTGTCATGCCACCGATGACGCGTTCAAGAGCCAGTCAGCCTGGTGATGTCGCTAATGACATGATGGCAACCTATTACGCTCAGCGTGCCAGTGCAGGGCTGATAGTGTCTGAAGGCACGCAAATTTCAGCTACTGCAAAAGGCTATGCGTGGACCCCAGGAATTTACACACCAGAGCAGATTGCTGGTTGGCGTAAAGTGACAGACGCTGTGCATGCCAAACAAGGCGCGATTTTTGCGCAGTTATGGCATGTAGGCCGAGTGACTCATCCAGATAATATCGGTGGCGAACAACCCATTTCTTCATCATCGCTAAAAGCTGAAAATGTAAAAGTATTTGTCGATAATGGCAGTGATGCGCCCGGTTTTGTTGATGTGGTAGAACCCAGAGCGATGACAAAAGCCGATATTCAGCAAGTGATTGAAGATTACCGCCAAGCCGCATTGAATGCCATTGAGGCAGGCTTTGATGGTATTGAACTGCATGCCGCGAATGGTTATTTAATTAACCAATTTATTGATTCAGAGGCGAATGATCGCACTGATGAGTACGGTGGCTGCCTTGAAAATCGTCTTCGTTTTCTTGATGAGGTTGTTACTGCAATGGTCGATGCTATTGGCGCAGATCGCATTGGTGTGCGCTTGGCACCTTTAACAACCCTCAATGGTACCGTTGATGCGAACCCTATTGATACCTATACCGCTGCCGCAGCGTTACTCAATAAACATCAGATCGTGTACCTACATATTGCTGAAGTCGATTGGGATGATGCACCAGATACACCCGTCTCATTCAAACGTGCAATGCGCAATGCTTTTCAAGGCGTGCTGATCTACGCAGGTCGCTATAACGCAGACAAAGCAGAACACGCTATTAATGATGGATTGGCAGATATGATTGGCTTTGGTCGACCTTTTGTGGCTAATCCAGATTTGCCTGAACGCATGAGAAATGGCTATCCCCTTGCTGAGCACGACCCAAATACCTTATTTGGTGGCACAGAAAAAGGGCTCACTGACTATCCAATTTATCAAGCTTAGGGGAAACACATGTTAAACACATTCAAAGGTAAAACACTAGAAACCAATAATCGGATTGCGATGGCACCGATGACTCGTTCACGCACTTCTCAACCTGGTGATATACCTAATGAGATAATGGCGACATATTACCGTCAACGAGCCAGTGCTGGACTCATTGTATCTGAGGGCACCCCGATATCAGCTGCTGCACGAGGTTATTCGATGACTCCGGGCATTTATACCCCAGAGCACATCGAAGGCTGGAAAAAAACCACCCAAGCCGTGCATCAAGAAGGCGGGAAAATATTTGCACAACTTTGGCATGTGGGGCGACGCAGTCATTCTGATATTTCAGGTACTAAGCCGTTAGCCCCATCAGCGATTAAAATACCAGATCAAGTATTTGGTCCACTAGCTGAAGGTGGCTTTGGGATGATTGAAACTGAAACGCCACGGGAGATGACGCTTCAAGACATTAAGATCACGATTGCGGATTTTGTACAAGCTGGCAAAAACGCCATTGAAGCTGGTTTTGATGGCGTGGAAGTCCATGCAGCACATGGGTACTTATTTGATACTTTTTTGCGTTTAGAAAGCAATCAACGAACTGATCAATATGGCGGTAGCCAAGACAACCGCATGCGTTTTCTACTTGATACGTTGCAAGAACTTACAGAGGCAATTGGCGGTGAAAAAGTCGCCGTACGTTTATCGCCTCATATCGGTGAAGGCTTTGCTGGAGATGACGCTGAAATTGTTCCCTTAACGCTAGCATTATTGCAAAAACTGCAGCCAATGAACCTTGCGTATGTGCATTTTTCAGAAAACATTTCGCGTTATGTAGAGGTGCCTGAAGCATTTCGCCAGCAGGTACGTCGCATATACACTAACCCGATAATGGTTGCAGGGAAATTAACTAAGCAATCTGCACAAGCATTACTTGATAAGCAGTACGCAGATTTCGTTGCCTTTGGTACTCCTTTTGTCACTAATCCAGATTTAGTCTCCCGTTTTGCTCATGATTGGCCACTGACTGAGTTTGATGCCGATGCCAGACTTACACTGTATGGTGGCGCTGAATCTGGCTACACCGATTACCCTACTTATCAGGGCTAATATACTAGGTACCAAGGACAACGCCTTGGTGCCTTGTTTTTTTTATTAAGCGAACGGAAAAACGATGCAACAACATCAAATTTGGCAATATCAAACTGAGTTAAATAGTGTTGCTTTAGGTAAGGCCGCAATTCCACTTTTAGCAGACAATGAAATATTAGTGCTAAACAAAGCCATTGGTATCAATCCTGTGGATTGGAAGTTTATTCAAGCCAACCCCTTGAATTGGCCCGATGGTCATGTGCCAGGAGTTGATGGTGCAGGTGTTATTGTACAAGTCGGTACTAACCTTGATCAGAGTTTAATTGACCGTCGAGTGGCATACCATGCATCCCTTAATCGCCATGGTAGCTTTGCTGAGTGTACAGTGTTGAATGCTGGGCGAGTCATGATGTTGCCTGATAGTCTCTCATTTGAACTTGCCGCCGCGCTACCTTGCCCAATGCTCACTGCATGGCAAGCATATGAAAAAATTCCATTAACCAGCCAGAGGGAAGTCCTTATCGTTGGTTTTGGAGCGGTCAATAATTTGCTATCTCAGATTTTAATAAATGCAGGTTATATTGTTGATGTTGTCTCTGCTAGTTTGAGCGAAGAGCGTGTAAAAAAGCTTGGCATACGCCAGCTTTATAGAGAACAATCGCAACTTAATATAAAGTATTTCGCCATTTTCGATGCGGTCAGTGGCGAAAATTCCGCTCATTTAGTGCCACAGTTAAGAGCAAATGGACACATTGTTTGTATTCAAGATCGCATACCTGCGCCCATTGACCCAGCATTTACCCGCACTATTTCTTATCACGAAATTGCACTTGGAGCGTTACATGATTTTGGCGATATAAATGACTGGAATGCCCTGATGCGAAACGGCGAAGCATTACTTGAACGAGTTGCTAAAGGTCATATTGATATTAGTGTTCCAATCACTTTTAAATTTGGGCAGATGCCTGAAGCATTGGAGCACAGTGAATTAAAAAAATTAAAAACTGTAATTACATTGAGTTAGATTGCACGATGTAACTTCTTGGGCTGAGTTACATAACTGGCTCCCTACGCTTAGCTTGGATAGTGGATCACATAACTGATGATGAGTAAAACTAATCTTTACGACTTTTTTTTAAATCATGTACTAAATGATTTCTGTCCAAAAGTGATTTAGAAATATCGACTTACCTTATCTATAAACAAACATTTTTTAGCTTATTATCTCAATTCATTACGTTTATGTTTAAGTGACTAACTCATCGTCTCAAGCAATGAGTTAGTCCTATTAAATCGTCACCTCAAACCTTACGGGGTCACGATATTAAACACGCCTTTAGGTTTATCTAGTTTAGAGAAAAAACTGGCTAAATCGATCTTGCTGCCTTCTATCTCTAAATCATCTGAGAACAAGACATCTGACACTCCGACGTTACCGATAATAAGGTCGATAAACAGTTCGTGACTGATATTTAGCGTGGCATTTGCTGTGGTCGATTTAGAGGCCAATTTGTGGTGCAGTACCGCATTACTGAGCGTTAGCACGTAGTTTTTGTTCAAATCAGTAAAGTTAATATTAAGCTCAAAGTCTTCGCCAAAGACTTCAGGGCCGATAACTCGTGAGGCCATTGATTGCAGGAAATTTTCTATGGGCGATCGCATTAAGATTTGCTTCATCGATACGAGATCGATGCCCTTTTCCGGCGCGCCGTGACGTAGCTCAAAAGCCGCGCTTAAGTAAACATCTCGCCATGGCGCTGACTCTGATTGATAACCTAGCTGATCATAGCTGCTCGCCAGTAATTCTTTGGCGCGGCTGTTGCCGTCATCTGCTACAACAAGGTGATTAATAAGCTCGGCGGCCCAGCGATACTCGCCGTTGGCAATGGCTATTTCAGTCTGTTGGATGACCTTGTCAGCGCCGCCAATCAATTCTACATATTTCACTGCTGAATCGACTGCTGGCAACGGGTCTAGGTGAACCGGATTCGCATCATACCAACCTAAGTAAGCTTGATATACCGCCTTGGCATTATGCTTGGCTGTGCCGTAATAGCCGCGGCTAGCAAAGGTGTTTGCAAGCTCGGGTGGCATGACGATGGCTTCAGCAATTTCAGCAGGAGTGAGTCCTGCGTTAAGCATACGAACGGATTGGTCATGGATGTATTTGTAGGTATCACGTTGTTTTTCCAAAAAGCTGTTGATGGCATCTTGTCCCCAGATTGGCCAATGGTGACTGCCAAAATAAACTTGAGTATCGCGTTGGGCGTTAAGCGCGCTGTCGATTGCGCTGCTCCAGGTGAGTGCGTCACGCACCTTAGCGCCGCGAAGCGTATAGAGGTTATGCATGTTCTTAGAGACGAGTTCAGCGCCGCAATAAGCCTGTTGCTCAGGTAGATAGAAAGTAAACTCTGCAGGGGCTTCAGAGCCCGAGACTATTTGAAATTCAAAAGGTACGCCATCGATCATTTGTGTTGAGTCTTGCTTAATTACAGTGGTGGGGCTTAAGATCCCAAATTGACCGAATGCAGGCTCTTTGCCTAAACCTGAGTCAATATGTCCTCGAGCAGAGCGGGGGAGTTGCTTGCCATACATATACATGGCGCGGCGACTCATGGCGGTGCCTGCCATAACGTTTTCGCTGGTGGCTTCATGCATAAAGCCTGCGGGGGCAATGATATCTATGTTTTTAAATGCTTCCTCATCCAGAGTTTTATCGCCTAATAATCCTAATGCGCCGCCAAAATGATCCATATGGCTATGGGTAAATAATATGGCGGTAATGGGTCGTTTGCCTAATTGTTGATTAATAAACTCAAGCGCGACAGTGGCTGTTTCTGCAGTGGTCAGTGGATCGACAATGATCCAGCCGGTTTTACCTGAGATGACGGTCATATTGGCTAAGTCAAAACCGCGCAGTTGGTAAACGCCTTTAGTGACTTCAAATAAACCGTCATAATTGTTTAATGTCGCTTGTCGCCATAGGCTAGGGTTAACACTGCTGGGTGCTTCGCCTTTAACGAAGTCATAGCTGGTTCTATCCCAGATTGTTTTACCCTGTTCATCAACCACAATCAGCTCGGGCATTTTGGCAATAAACCCCCGTTGAGCATCTTCGAAATCTTGAGTGTCGCTAAAGGGCAACTCTGTTAATACGGCATTATTGGCGTCGATAGTGTGAGTACTTGCTGAGGTAAAGCCATATTCATCAACGGCTTCGTTGTTAACAGTGGTTTGATTTGGCTGGCATCCCACGAGTAGCAAAGCGGTTAGGCCACTGACTAGTAGAGGTGAGTAAGTACTGGGAGTAGACAATAAACAGGATAATTTGGCTTGGGTTAGCATAGGGACTCACAGGCTAATAAGTTAACAATTACCTGTAAGTTATTACAACTTGATAACTAGTTAGTTATCATTTTTCGCCAAATTTGCGGCGGACTCTAAATGACTGCTGCATTGTAAGCGGTAATTTGATGGACTCATGCCTTGCCAGTTATGGAAAAAACGACTGAAATTACTGACGCTGCTATAACCTAGGGTGTCAGATAAGCTACTGATGGTCATTTGGGTATTCGCCAGGTAATGGAGAGCTAATTCTTGGCGCTTTAATTTCAACAGCTCCCTAAAGCCAGTCCCTTCAAGTTGCAGATAACGGTTTAAACTGCGTTCGCTGATATTAAACATCTGCGCAATTTTCAATGCTCTGGGTTCTTCGTTAACAAGTAATGCATGGATCCCTTGGCTGGTTTTTTCTTGCCAGGTTAATGCCTGCATCTTATCTAAATATTGTCGTACTGCCTTTTCGCTGAGTTTGGCGAGTAACGGATCTTTACTGATGATACTTTGCTCAAGCATCGCCCGATCCATCCACATACAGTTATTGCCCGCGTTCATCGTCACTGGGCAATTAAACATATCTAACCAAGGCTGTTGTGATTTTGGCTTGGGTCTAATTAATTCTACTTTGCGGACAAAATCGCTATGGCCAATCATTTGTTTACCATGAAGCATCAAGCTTGAAAAAAATGCGTCTATGGCTAGATGACTAATCTTAACGCCGTTAAGTGGGTTAATGGTGAAGCCGAGCAGGTGTGGCGTTCGTTGCAAACTAATCACGGCAGAGTTACTGACTAATGCTGCATAATCGGGCAAGGTTTCGAAGGCTTGTGCTAGCGTATCGCAGCGCATCATCAATGCTCCCAATGAGCGAAAATTGATGGGGTAAGCATATTGGCCAACGGTTAAACCAAAGGCCATTGAGCCAGATGCATGTTCGGCAGCTTGCCAAAGTAAGGTCATGTTATCAATAGCGACCCGTGAGTCGGGCTCGGATTCTAATTGAGGTAGGCTTAACCCTGCTTCACCAAATATTGAGTTAGCGTCAATATTACTGGCGCGAAGTGCACGGGCTATCGCTAGAGACCAAGCTGCTATTGTGCTGTATTTGGGGGATGTCAAAGATACCTACTTAAATGTACTCAGCTGATATTGCTAGCGTATTATTAAAGTCATTGTATCGCTAAGTTATTATTAATTGATATGACTGTTATTGATATGACTGTTATTGATTCTGCACTCATTCATTAGCGTTTAAGTCTGGCGAACTTGCTGGCTGTAAACGTATGCAGTAATAACAAAAAAATCAGCAGCTAACTGATGTCGGCTGCTGATTTATGATTGTCTGACTTATTAATAGTCTAACTTTAAGTGGTTAACTCGTGCTTATTCGTACTCAGATGAATAAGTTTCTGAATATGAATGAGAATATAGTTCAAGCAGGCTACCAAATGGGTCTTCTAAATAGACCATTTTGTATGGCTTGTTATCATCTTCTGGATGATATCTCATGGTGTCCATTCTTGCTTTACCGCCGTATTGTTTAACACGCTCAATCACACCTTCGAAATCATCTGTTTCTAAAGCGTAATGAAATAGGCCTATTTTGCTGAAGTCGACATTATGTCTAGCTTCACGGTCTTTCATTTCAAATAGCTCGAAACCAATACCATCTTTAGTGACAAGGTGGGCAATATTAAACCCTTTGAAGCCTTCACCAAATACTGCGATACACATGGCGCCAATGGCTGTTTCTTTTTCTTCAATGACTTCAGACTTGCCCATGACAATTTCAAGACCTAATGCTTTGGTATAAAACTCGACAGCTATATCCATGTCGCCAACCATAATGCCTATATGACTCATCTTCATATTGATTCACCTTTACGTTAATTTATCGTCGTTGCTTGTTCGTTTTGATGGGAGAATTATAGGGATAACTTTCAATTCAGTAAAATTATCAAAAATTATAAATATAATAATTTTTTGTTATCGATAAAGGCGTAGCTTCAAGTTACTGGGCCAAAGGTTATGATTATTTCAATGCGGGCATCAAATCTTAGTTCCATTTTAAGGTGTAACTTATATACCGTTATCGGTCAGGCCGATTTACCAAGCTTTGAGCTTGATCGTTCGGATGGGAAATAAAAATTTAGCGCCAAAGGTTTGCTACCTATCAATCTATAGAGAGGCTATCAACCTATAGAGAACCTATCAATTTGGTGTTACGGTATATTGCATAAGACCGTGTTATAAAACATATTCTGATCAGCAATTAATTTAATACCAAAGGATCAACATGATATCTATTCCAGACGATTTTATTAATTACAAATCCACACCAGAGTTTACCAAAGCGACTATCCCAAAAATGTTTTTACATTTACACAATACCAAAGCGGGTGTGTACGGAAAAATTGGCGTAACCAAAGGCCAATTAAAATTTTATGGCTTTACTAGTCGTCGTGGTGAGGTCGAGCAAGAAGTGATTATTGAAGCCGGAGATTCGGGGATATCACCACCAGAATATTGGCATAAAGTGGCGTTTTTAACCGATGACACAGAGTTTCATGTGGATTTTTACGCACAGAAAGATTCTGACATTGTGAAACAAAACTTATCTGAACGTAATGATTAACTAGCACTAGCAATAAAGCAGTCGCTCGATACTATCTGTTAAGCATACAAGGGGGGTTATTCATCCCCCTTAAACATGCATTTTTGAGTTAGTTCGAGTAATAGCGTTGAATAAACTCTAGCGGTTGTTAAATCAATAGTGATTACTCCGATGGTTCACTTTTGGCTAGAAACACTTGCGATGGGTCCACTAAAAACCGAGAGCCAAGAGCCTCACGACCGAATAGCATCAAATAGCTCATATCAGAACGGTCAGTCAGCGTGATTTCAATTGACCATTTCTCACTGCCCATAATGATTGGTGTGGTAATCACGTAACGCTGCTCTGAAGTGCCATTAGATGATTTAATTTTACGTATATCACTGATCGGCGCAGTACACTTTTTAATATTTTTTACATTGTGTGAATCAGGATGAATATCAAACGACACACTATGAACACCATCAATGATTATTTTTTGAATATTATCCACATGAAGAGAGGATGTTTTCGCGCCAGTATCGACGCGAACTTGCAACTCTTTTATCCCCATTTTAGGCAGGCTTATAGACTCTAACCGCCCAATAATCGTTTTATTCTCTGTCATTTTGTAACCTAATAATCAACATTAACGGGTAATAATTGCTCTTGTACATTTTCAATTTGTTCGGCAATCTTTTCATCATTTTCACTAAAGTAGGCAATATGGAACATGGCTTCGCCTTCTTGTACTAACGGTATATTTTGTTTACCGATCAATATGCCGGAGCGTGATGCTATAACTGAGTCAATCACTTCGCCATAGGGACTGCCAATTTCTGCCAGCACTTGCCCTTTAGATATTTGGTCTCCCAAATTAGCCAGGTTGTGCACAATACCGCTGGCATTTGCGCGAACCCACTGACTGCCGTTGGCAATAAAGGGGGCGAGCTTTTTCTTTTTATTAATTGATACTTTTCTTATCATACCTAAATGTTGCAAGACATTAAGTATACCTTTCATTCCTGCTCTTATTGAGAACTCATCAAATCTTAGTGCCTCACCAGCTTCATATAACAGTATTTTGGTTTGATTTTTCACTGCTGATTCTCGCAATGAACCATCAACCAAATTAGAATTCAGGATAACCGGTACACCAAAGACTTCGGCTAACTCTTTGGTTTCTGCATCAGCCATATCCGCTCTTATTTGAGGTAGGTTAGACCGATGGATTGCACCTGTATGTAGATCAATACCGTAGTCACAATGCCTTACTATTTCATTCAAGAATATATGCGCTACTCGTCCAGCTAAAGAGCCTCTGGCTGAACCTGGGAAGCAGCGGTTCAAGTCTCGTCTGTCTGGCATATATCGACTTTGATTAACCACACCATATACGTTCACCATTGGCACCGCGATGAGTGTACCTCTGGTGATTTTGAATTTGTTTTGTTTAATCAATCTACGAATAATTTCAATACCATTTAATTCGTCGCCATGAACCGCTGCACTCACAAATATCGTTGGCCCTGGTTTTTTAGCGCGAATAATATGCACAGGTAAAGAAACATCCGCATCGGTATATAACTTAGCAACAGGTAGCTCTATTTTTCGTTGCTCGCCGGGTAATATTTCAAAATTACCAATGGTTAATTTTTCCATTTTTTAGACCCTAATTAGCCTTTGCCACGAGTTTTGTTGCTATGGGGTTTGGCATTTTTTGCTAAAAAATCAAATACCATAGCTGCTACATCTTTACCTGTTGCTTTTTCAATACCTTCAAGACCCGGAGAGGAATTGACTTCCATTACCATTGGGCCATTTTGAGAACGCAGTAAGTCTACACCACATAAATTGAGTCCCATTATTTTGGCTGCATTGACCGCTGTTTCACGTTCTTCTTTGGTTAATTTAACCACTTCAGCAGAGCCACCACGATGTAAGTTAGAACGAAATTCGCCTTCTGCACCCTGACGTTTCATTGCTGCAACGACTTTTCCGCCAATCACTAGGCAACGAATATCAGCACCACCTGCTTCTTTAATAAATTCTTGTACTAATATGTTTGCCTTTAAACCCATAAATGCTTCAATGATGGCTTCTGCTGCTTTAGCTGTATCAGCTAACACGACACCAATGCCTTGAGTTCCTTCTAGCAATTTAATCACCACGGGTGCGCCACCGACGTTCTTGATTAAATCTTTGATATTGTCAGGCTTGTTAGCAAAACCAGTACGCGGCAAACCGATACCTTTACGTGACAATAATTGTAATGAACGTAACTTGTCTCGTGAGCGGCTAATTGCGACCGATTCGTTAATGTTGAATGTGCCCATCATTTCAAATTGTCTTGCCACCGCGGTGCCATAAAACGTAACGGATGCGCCAATACGAGGAATGACAGCGTCGTACATTGGTAGCTCTTTACCATCGTAACGTAACGTAGGCTTACTGCTGGTGATATCCATATAACAATGAAGCGTATCAATAATATCAACAGTGTGGCCCATGGCTTCGCCGGCTTCTTTTAAGCGACGAGTTGAGTATAACTTTGGGTTTCTTGATAAAATGGCAACTCTCATAATATGTCCTTATTGTTTCTTTTATTTTGTAATGGTGGTGTAATTAGCCGCAGTGTAAGCCCACATTTTAGATTAATAAAACGTTATATTTTGATGTGTTTAATCAAAAAAATTAATCACTGCTTTTTAAGGATTTTAATGAAAATTGAATTATTAAAGACATTTTTGGAAGTCAGCAGTACCTTGCATTTTAGGGTGGCATCGGAAAATTTATTTATCACCCAGTCTGCAGTGAGTGCCAGAATCAAGTTGCTAGAAGATGATCTTGGTGTGTTGCTTTTTGACCGGAGTAAAAAACATCTTAAGTTGACACCTGAAGGCAATCGATTAATCAAGCACGCCAATGAATTACTGATGATGTGGCAGAAAACCAAGCAAGATGTTGGTATTGCAGATGGTGATACTCATCAACTGGCTATCGGTTCAATCATGTCGATATGGGATATCGTACTGCAAGGCTGGTTAACTAAAATACATCTCAATATTGAAGGCATGAGCTTATTAACTAATACGCTTTCACCTGTTGAATTAAGGAAAAGTTTATTAAGCCGAGTGATTGATGTGGCCTTCTTATTTGAGCCACCATATGTGGAAGATTTAGTGATAAAAAAAGTGGCGACTGTCCCTTTGTATCTTGTCAGCACTGAAGTCAACCGCGACAGCCAAATGTCGACCTTAGAAAACTATATTATGGTGGATTATGGTGAGTCGATTAACACCCAATATAGACGAAGCTTTCAAGATGCACCGCCAGCAAAGCATTCTATGAATCAGCCGAGAGTGGCGTTAAACTTTTTACTGGATGTGGGAGGTTGTGCTTATTTGCCAAGACAGATGGCCTTTGAATACATTGAAAGTAGACGTCTTTTTGTTGTAGAAAGTGCACCCGTATTTTCCCGTGAAGTGTTTGCCGTATATTTAAATAAAAGTCAGAAAGTCGATATTATCGAACAAACACTACAGCTATTCCCTCATCTAAAAACCTAAGACTTTTAAGTTTTCTTTATTTGCTGAAAATAACAGTATCTGAATAGATTTATCTGATTTATGCCATCAATCAAGGATTGTATGCCTGGCTAATGGCTAATGGCTAATGGCTAATGGCTAATGGCTAATGGCTAATGGCTAATGGCTAATGGCTAATGGCTAATGGCTATGCTTTAGTTATTACTAGCGTATGCTTTGTTTGATGAGCACTTCGCTATAGTCACTTCGCTATGAATACACCAATTCTCTAAACCACTATTTTCGACATTATACTTGCTTCGGCAGTATTAGTTTTTTCAACCTGTATATAGAACCATGTTGTTTTTAGCGTTAATATCGAAGCATGTTTTGAGAGTTTACTTGGGTCCAGTACGGGTAAGCTTTGTTCAAAGCGTGTCTGGCTCTGGGAACATATGGTTAAACCATATATCTAAGGTTTCTACCTCGTCCTTCAAACCATTTACGGTGACTAAGCCTAAGGTTTTAGCTTGTTGCCACGATAACTCATTGGTGGCGAGGGCATCCAATATATCAACTTCAGTAATGACTAATAAGTTGGTTTCATCTGGTTGCTTATGTCGGGCTTCGATTGCAATAGTGTTATTTATAAGGACTTCACTGTAATGGCCCTTTATAGCTTCAAATAGGTTGAAACTTATTTTATCTGGGGCTGGTTTATTCAGTGCGGTGTTAAATGAAATACGCTTTAAATAATCCAATTTATCAGCGTTGCTGAGTAGATTCGATTGCCTGATCTCTACGACTTTTCCAAACACGTCTAAAGAGCCGGGCTCAGTGACAAAGTTGAATCCGGTATCATTATGCACCCCGCAGGCTAGGGAAGTTGAAGATATAAAAGTTATTAAAAGTAGTAAACGATGATATTTCATGGCCGGCTCCAAGGTGGTTATTAGCAGTGCATCAATCAAATTTTGGTGATAAAAAAGGAACCAACACTGGCTTGGTAGCTGGTGATGGTCCCTTATAACTGTTGTTACTTGAAGGAAGACCCCAAGACTATTAACGTACGATAAGCATGATGTCCTGTGGCGACATAGGTGTATCGAAGTAGCCCATGAACTTACCAAAGTCTTGGATGCTGCCGTTTGCGAAGCTAAAGTCACCCGATTGTAGGTTGCTACCAATCACTTGCTGGGCATTAGGCCCCGCCATTAATATTTGGTTAAGCACTTCTCGGCTAGTGTTGATTTGAACGTCAGCACCTTCAATGGCTTTTTCATGTAACTGAGCAATACCGTTACGAATTTCAATAGTGAATGCTTCGTTAGTATCGGCAAAGTTATAGGTCATGGCCATTTGCACATCTAAGGTGTTTTCAGCAATTAATGTTGCTGTCATCATGTCAAAGATTTGCTTGCTTGGTAGTGCCGTTAATACGTCAACCGATGCGAAGCTGATTAGGTTAGAAAAGTCACGTGTACCTTCCAGTTCAGCCGCGGCATTTAATGCCCAGTTGCGCCAGTTGATGTTCACTTGATCTGCTGACCATGCTTTGTAAGCCATCGCTTTCAGTTGGCGAGCTTGTGTATCATCTTTGTTCACCGTGATCGGGTAAGACAAAATTTCTGCGGCAAAGGTGTAGTTTTCTGCTTCAATTGCGGCAGTTGCTGATGCGATAATGTTGTCACGACCGCCCATGATTTCAACAAAAGCTTTAGCACGTTGCTGGTATGCCATTGGCTCTAACTGCCATGGGTCGCCCTCAAAGAAACCGTTATAACCTACATATATCTGACGAACCGCATGGGCTACCGTGCCGTAATGCTCACCTAACCAAGGGTGCTCGGCTAAATGTTTCGGTAGTTTAACTACCTCAACTAATTCATCTGGCGTCATACCTTTATTCATATAACGAATAGTTTGGTCATGGGTGTATTGAATCGCGTCACGGTACGCTGTTAATACATCAGCAACGGCTTCTTTGCCTTCAACTGGGCGACCATGTGAGTTAATCATAATCTCGGTGTCGAAGCCGCGCATTACATCAATACCTTTGAACCACATTGCTGGGTCGCGGAATTTTGTGCCGCGAATAGTGTGTAAGTTAGGGAAATTCTCGCCTTGTAATACTTCTGCAGCATGTAAGATTTTTTGCTCTGGAAGATACACTACAATTTCATCTTTGGTTTCAGAAGGCACGTTTACAATCTGCATACGTACGCCTGAAATCGTAATATCTAAGGTACCGTTTGCTTCTATTAACGTGTTTGGTTCAATAAATGAGATATCGCCTTGCATGAAGCGAGGGCCTAAACCGTCATTAACAGTGCCGTGTTCACCTTCTTCAACATGCTTAGCGCCAGTGTATGATGTGCGATGACCGAATAGCGTTCCTAGGTTTGAAGACCAGTTAGCGACAGCTGCAGTTAGCCCTTCTTGAGCGATGATTTTCACTTCACCAGAAGCGACAGCTTCATCGGTTGTCCATGCTCGAACACCAGAAATATGGTCGATATGATTGTGCGAGTAGATGATAGCTTTTAAAGGCTTATCGGTGATCTGACGGAACTGCTCTCTGACTGATTCAGCCATTTGCACTGATTCACCAGGATCGACAATGATAATGCCGTCATCACCAACGATCATAACCGGAGTATCAAGTCCGAAGCCGTAACCTAAATAGACATTGTCATCGACTTGAATGATGGCTTGGTCCATTTTTAGACCGTGCTTAGTCAGTGTTGGATGTACATGTTCTGATTCAGCAGTAAAAGCTAAAGAGTCGCCGGTTTTAGACAATACTTTTATGCGATCGCCTTTACCCCAAAATAAGTTAGATTCATTTTCAAATAACACCTCTCCTTGGTAACGGGCATTCAAATCAATATTTTGGTATTGAGATGCAGAGCTAGTTTGAAGCTCCTGACCAAGGGTTGAAGTCGCTTCAGTTACGGGAGTTGAGAGTGCACAACCTGAAGTAAATAGAATACTTGCAATAGCAATTGGGAGAGCCATTTTTTTAAATGTATTAGTCATGGTGACGACCTTAATTTAGTTTTTAAACGGAGAAGTATTTTCTTGTCACTAATATTAGGCGTCAGCATCATTTGAATATATAGGCTAATACGATTTCAACCTATCGTTTTTACGATAGGTCATGTAATGTTAGCTATGTCATATATCTAGGTAAAAGAGCATGAATAACGACATTCCCAATTTTAATCTGTTAGCGGTGTTTGCTGCTGTGATGGAGCAAGGCACGCTAAGTAAGGCGGCTGAACATTTGAATACTAACCAGTCGACAATAAGTACTGCACTAGGAAGGTTAAAGGCTCACGTTGGCCAAGAGCTATTTGTGCGAAGTGGACGAAGTGTGGTGCCAACAGCATATGGGTCAAGTTTATATTCGCAGATTAAAATACCCATTCAGCAGCTCAATAGTGTATTTGAGTCACTTGGTGATTTTGACCTTGAAACATCAGCACGTCGTTTTGTGATGACGGCTCCAGAGCATTTACAGTGGATATTACTGGATCAATTTTCTGATGAAAAAAATAAAAATATTAGCTTAGAAATTTTTGACCAACCTGATGATGATGACAAAATGTATGACGGGTTATTAACTCAAAAATTTGATGTGATGGTGGATATTTTCCCCCCAGATCATCCAAACATTGAATCAGTAAAATTGTTTGATGGCGACTTTGTGATTGTTTGTCGCCAAGATCACCCTCGAATTATTGGACAGATAACTGAAGCACAATATTTAGCTGAAACCCACGTCGTACTTGAACGTACTCGAAACCAAAAACGCAGTTTAGAACATTATACCAATATTGATATTAGTCAGCGTAAGGTGGCATATCATGGACGGTCTTTATTTAATAATTTGTTATTTTGCAGCAAGTCTGATTATTTAACCGCTGTGCCTTTATCGATGGCGCTTCAATTTAAAGAGCAGTTACAACTACAATTGTTTACCCCACCCTTTGAATATAAACAGATATCAAATTACCTGATATGGTTAAAAAAACTCAATAAAGATCCAAGCCATAAGTGGTTTAGAGAAAAGCTGGTTGGGATTTCCAAAAATATTATGATGCAAACCAGCAGTAAGGCTTCAGATAGAAGTTATATTTAAGAGAGAAGTAATAATTAGGTTAAGTTCAAAATGGATTTCTCAAGATGAAAAATAACGCCTAATTCAGTAAGCATGAATTAGGCGGGTATTAATACTTATTCAGTGATTAGACTTATTTCACTTATATCGTTTCTAGCTGGCTGGTGGGTAGTCGGTATAACCTTTCTCATCTCCGCCATATAAGGTGAGTCTTGCATCGGCATCAAATTCAGCAAGCGTGACTCCTCGCTGAAAGCGTTGCACTAAATCAGGGTTAGTGACGTACGGAGTGCCAAAAGCGACTAAGTCTGCATAACCCTTTTCTAGTAACTCTGTCGCACTTTGTTGGGTTAATTTACCTGCGACCATGATGGTATTTGGGTAAATTTCACGGATGTGTTGTCTAAACTCATCAGTTGCTTCGGTGTAGTCGCCAATATTTTCAGAAAAGTGTATATAAGCTAAATTCAATGGCGCCAGCTGCTTAAGCAATAACTTAGTCACGTCGATGATGTCATCATGTTTGCCTGAATCATCACTATCAACGCCTTCACCGACTAATGGTGATAAACGAATGGCGACTTTATCTGCACCTATGGCTGCGATTACCGCATTAGTAATTTCAATGACAAATCTAATGCGATTTTCTTGGTTTCCACCGTATTGATCAGTACGTTGATTGCTGACGGTTCGCATGAATTGGTCAAGCAAATAACCATGGGCTCCGTGTAATTCAACGCCATCAAATCCTGCATTAATGGCATTCTCAGCCGCTTGAGTAAAATCTCTGATGGTTTGGTTAATATCATCAAGGGTCATTTCACGTGGTGCTGAGGTTTCAACCATTCCAAAGCCGCCTTCGGCTAACGGACCATAAACTTTATCCGGTTGTTTTAAGGCTGACGGTGCCACAGGTTGCTCACCGGCTATTTCAGTATGTGAACGACGGCCCACGTGCCAAAGTTGGGCAAAGATTTTACCGCCTTGTTGATGAACGGCTGCGGTGGTTTTTTTCCAGCCCTCAATGTGAGCTTGGGTGTATATTCCTGGTGTTAATGAGTAACCTCTGGCGACTGCCGAAATAGGGGTGCCTTCAGATATGATAAGACCTGCAGTTGCACGTTGTTGATAATAAGTTGCCATTATATCGTTAGGTACATCACCCGGTTGGCTAGTACGAGAGCGGGTCATTGGTGCCATAACAACTCGATTTGACAGTTTGTCACCTGCAAGTGGATATTCAGTAAAAATCATAATAATTCCAAAAGTGTTAATTAGAATGAGCACGTCGCTAGGTTTGTATTCGCTAGCAACATTGCTTATAAAAAATGTTTATAAATGGCTTAAATAGCCGAGTTTTTCTTGCTAAGTTGATATTGTCTAATCAGCCATTTATTTTGTAACTGAGTAAGTAGGATAATCTGTTAGCCCTTTGTCATTACCGCCAAACAACGTTTGTGGGTCATGTGCAGCCCATGGCAGGTTATTTTTTATGCGTTGTGGTAAATCAGGGTTAGCCACAAAAGGTCTGCCGAAGGCAATCATGTCGGCTAAACCTGATTCAATAGCTGCAGTCGCCCGTTCTGTGGTGTATTTTCCCGCATAGATAATGACACCTTTAAAAACATCACGCAGTGCTTGTTTAAACTCAGCCGCCATTAACGGCGCATCGTCCCAATCAGCTTCAGCAATGTGTATATAAGCAATACCGTGCTTATTGAGTAATTTGGCCGCTGCGGTATAGGTTTGCTGCGGATGGGCATCAACAGTGCCATTTAATGTGGTTAACGGTGCTAAACGCACTCCGATTTTATCCGCGCCGATGGCTGCAACCATTGCCGCAATAACTTCATCAAGAAAACGTAATCGATTTTCTAAGCTACCGCCGTAATTATCAGTGCGAAGGTTAGAAGATGAATCAATGAATTGATTGATTAAGTATCCGTTTGCCGCATGAAGTTCAATACCATCAAACCCAACGTTGACCGCATTGAGCGCTGCTTGCTTGAACTCTGCAACCACCATATCAATATCATCTTTATTCATTTCCCGTGGGGTGCTTACCTCAACAAAACCTGGGGCATTGCTGCCGTCATCAATAAACACTTTGACGTTTTCTGCCGCAATGGCTGAGGCTGAAATTGATTGTAATCCACCAATGTTTTGCGGATGAGTGACACGACCGACATGCCAAAGTTGGGCAAACATAATGCCATTATTTGCATGTACGGCATCGGTTACTTTTTGCCAGCCTTGAAGTTGCTCATTTGAGTAAATACCGGGAGTCCAAGCATAACCTTGGCCCAAAGCCGACACTTGAGTCCCTTCACTGATAATCAGTCCTGCTGAACTACGTTGACCATAGTAAGTTGCCATCATCTCATTGGCGCTATTACTCGGTTGGCTTGCTCGTGAGCGTGTCATCGGTGGCATAACAATTCGGTTGGCTAAGGTTAATTTTCCAAGTTGAATTGGATTGAATAATGCTGCTGTCATGGTATTACCTCAAATTTACAAACATTGCGGTACTAACTGAGTTAGGACTCGCTGTATGCTTTGGAATTGAGGTAAGAATAGCGTCATTGTAGATTGATAAAAACAACGGTTATTACAAATAACTTTTGTTAAAATCACAATAATTAACGGTGGGCTGACACAAAATTTTTAAATTGGAGCGTTATCTTAGAATGCCGTTGTGGATGACTTAGGTGGCTTTATCTTACTCAGCTTTCATTGAACGCCAAAATAATTCAAAACTTGCTTGGCGCTGGCTTTGATCACTACCCCATTGCGGGTTATCGGTAAAGTAGCGAATAGCAGCGAGGTATTGACCGTGGCAGTTTTCTAACATTAATGCGATGGGAAAATCGGCAATGATTTTCTGTTGTTGGCCTTTAGCAATGAGTGCAACGACAAAATGTAAAATGCCATTCATGGCTTGATCTCGAGTGACGCTATTAATATCTGAGGACATAGAATATTGCAAAAAAAATCGCTGTTTAATGGGATTGGCTAAAGCCCAATTAATGGCTTGTTGCCATAGGTATTCGGCATCAGTTTTTAAGTCTTTCCCAGTGTTAATCATGGTCGATAATGCTTGGGTTATATCATCTGCAAACTCTTGTTTTATTGATATAAACAAGTGATTTAATAAGTCATCTTTACTTTTGAAATGATGAAATAGCGTGCCAGTAGCAACACCAGCATGCTTAGCTATTGATGCGGTAGACGTTCCGTGAAAACCTTGCTCGACAAATAAGTGTAAAGCGCTATCAAGAATAGCTTGCTTCTTGTCTTGTCTCTTGTCTGGTTTTTGAGGCTTTTGGGTTTCAGTTATTGTCATATGCAGTTATTAACTCTTAACTTTTCATCAATACATTATGTTTCGTAGCGAGTTTAGCATGAAGCTATTTATTGCTTATATAGGCTTGCTCGCTGGCTGCGACATTATCAGCTTGTTCAGCTGATAATGTCTCGCCTAGTATTTGTAAACGTTATTTATCGTAAAAACATCTTCATTAACAAGGCTTGAATTTTTGTACCATAAGGCGGGTGTATAAATAATCCTGAATTGAACTTACCGCTTTTTAGTACCGTTTTAGCATGGCTCAAAGTAAGGAATCCTTCTTTACCGTGATAGTGCCCCATACCTGAAGGGCCAATACCGCCAAAGGGCGCATCATCTGCAGCAACATGGAATATGGTTTCATTAATACATACTCCACCAGAGTGAGTCTGTTGGATAATGCGTTGTTGGGTTTGACTATCAAAACTCATGATATACAACGCGAGAGGGCGCTCATTGTTATTAACATAGCTGATGGCTTCTTCGAGGTTTCCATAACCCATTATTGGTAATAAGGGTCCGAATATCTCTTCTTGAATGACAGTCATATCATTACTGACATTAGTGATAAGTTGAGTGGGTAACTTACGCACATTATTATCAATCGTGAATTCAGTAGCGGGATGAATTTTAGCGCCTTTTTGCTTGGCATCCTCAAGTACTGATAATAAACGGTCATACTGACGTTGATTAATGACATTGCCATAATCAGGATTGTTAGCAAAATCAGGATACATCTTATTGAAACGGGCTTGATATGCGGCAATGAAACTCTCGATTTTATCTTCTGGACATAAAATATAATCGGGTGCGACGCAGATTTGGCCAGCATTTAAACATTTACCGTAAATAAGGCGCTCAACAGCAGTGTCGATATCCATATCTGGCGCAACAATCACTGGTGACTTGCCACCCAGTTCCAGTGTTACTGGAGTGAGATTATCTGCTGCAGCTCGCATCACATGGCGTCCAACCGTCGTCGAGCCGGTAAATAATAAATGATCAAATGGAAGGGCAGAAAATTGTGCCGCTATATCAGCCTCGCCTTCAACCACTGCCACTTCGTCTTCGGTAAATATTTCAGCCAATAAGCCAGTCAATACTTTGTTGGTGGCTGGGGTGAACTCTGACATTTTTAGCATGGCGCGGTTACCCGCAGCGATAGCAGTAATTAGTGGGCCGACAGCCAACATGATTGGGAAATTCCACGGCACGATGATGCCAATAATACCCAGAGGTTGATAATGGACTGCGACAGAAGAAGGCGCGAGCAACAAACCTGCATGACGTTTGTTTGGCTTCATCCAAGATTTTAGGTTTTTAAGGGTGTAGTTGATGTTATTCACACAAGGCAATATATCTGACACTAGGGTGTCGTTAGCTGAGCGATGACCATAATCAGTAGCGAGTGCAGAAACCAACTGATCACTATAGCTGAGTAAACTGGCTTTTAATTTATTGAGTTTATCGACTCTTGATTGATAACTAGGTGCTGGCGCTGATTGATAAGCTTTACGTTGCTGCTCGAGTAGTTGCTGTAATGGACTTTGCTGTGCATTGTTGACTGCCATATTCATAAAGCTCTCCTAGAATGAAATCAATGATGATTTCAACTGTACAATTAAAAACCGACTGATTAGTCGGTTTAGTATGTGTCGGATTAATAATAATTGCAAGTGGTTCGATATTTGAGCTGGGTCAACGTGGATTTAGCTAATGTAAACTACACTAGTCATATGGATGCTTTTGAAGTCAAAATCTAAATGAAATACCTAGATATTAATACTGGAAAGTATTAAGTTAATGAGGGATATTTATTCTATTTATTGTCATAAAATATTCATCAATGAGTGAGTATAAAGCAGTAAAGTATTCACCTAATATGCTGAATAAATTAATGTAATATTAAAGTTAATTTGTTCTCACTACAGGAGGAAGCCAACATGCGTTCACGTTTAATATTATGGCCGACAGATTTTTCTGAAACGGCTTCTCATGCACTTCGATATGCCATCGAGATGGCGAATTTATATCAAGTGGGTATCCGTATTCTTCATGTTGTTGATCAACCTCTGGGTGATGAAAATTACATGATTCTTGCCATCACTCCTGAAGAACTCGCTAAAAGTATGGAAGAGGAAGCGGCGAGTAAAATGCGCAGTTTATTATCAGAATTAAAAACTGATTTGAGCATTGAAACAGTGATCAGACGCGGTGATGCTATTGAAGAAATTGTCGATGAAGCCAATAAAGGCGACATTGGTATGGTGGTTATTGCTAGCCATGGCCGTTCAGGTTTAGCGCACTTTTTACATAGTAATGTCGCTGAGGAAGTCGCCAATCAGGCGAGTTGTCCAGTGCTGGTGGTGAAGTAGTTAAGCAGCCCAGTCGTTAAGTTGCTTTGTCGTTAATGAGCAAAGTTATCAATTAAGTCACTAGTAAAAGGTCGAGGTTTTTATTGTGACCAATTACACTCTTGCTTTTGACGCCAATGCTAGCAATAAGATTATTGCTAGCACAGAGCTTATGATTTCATTGCGGCTCAACTCAAAGCTTCATATATCATTTCAGTTTTTTTAGGAAAACCGAAACCTTCTACATGCTCCCCGTAAGCATCGTCGTTAAATCCAATTGTTGTAATCTTGCTTAGTGGTTTTCATGGCTTTTTCTGCAATAAAGAGTGCATCTTTTTCATTGATATAAGGGAGTATGATACTGCCGCTTGCCAGCCCTAGCTCTATATATGCATAACCTTTTTGTTTTTGGCTTTTAGTTTGGGTGATCGAAATGTGCTGGATTTTTTCAAATGGAATCCTTTTCCAGCTTTGGCCAAATAAACCTGTATGCTGCCACACCACTTCATTTTCGATAACATAACCCCATTGTTTATAGCGCAAAAATGTCAGCCCCATAATGGCGGTGGCGATGAATAATGTTGCTTCTGATAGTGGAGTTATGCCATCAAAGAGTAAGATCGCAATAGCGGGGATGAACATAACAAACCCGCGCCTTAAAAACCAAGCCCAAGCGATAGGTTGATACTGTGAAGGCAGGCTATTGGTTGAGCCCGCTAATTCTGGAATTTGCAGTAATATATCGTCGATCTCAGCTGTTTTAATGCTAGGTAGTAACATGTGCTCTTTGGTTTTTTGCTCTACCTCTTGTCCTTTTACCTGCTTAAAATAAACCGTCCATAAGCCCAGTAACTTGGCCAAAAAAGGCTGGCTGCAATGCAGTAATTGTACCCGTCGAATGGCTAAGGCGTCTTGTTGGTGAGAAATAACACCGCCACTGCGTTGTAATGTTTGTTGATGCTTTTCGAGTTTATAGGGGTAATATTTAAGCACTGCAGCGGCGATAGATATTAATGAAAATAGGCAATACACAAAGAATAGTGTGATGAGAATTCCCACGATTTGCAGTGTGATGCTTTGGCCACTGTAACTGACTATTATGCTCCAAAATTGCTGCACCACAGGGAACTCGGCTAACTTTTCCCATTCTATTTGTCCCATGATTGGGCCTGCGATAACGGCAAACCAAATAAAGTTGTTTTGATAGAAGCCAAATTGAATGAGCTGTTTTAAATTACGTTCAACAATAGGCTTATTTACGGCGGGTTGTTGAGTGTCATCCACTGATGTTTGCTGCAAAGTGAGTTGTAGCAATTGTTGTTTTAGTAAATTTGCTTGTTGGGCATCAAGTGCAGCTAAATGGGCTTCGTCATCTTTAGACCCCGCCGTTTCAATGATCAATGTACCAAGATTTAGCAGCTTAAAATAAAATGGCTGCGCGTAGCGGATATTTTGGATCTTATTGAGGGGGATTTCATCTTTGCGGGTGAAGAATAGACCTCGCTTTATATTCAGTTGTTCTCCTGACAGCTGAAAGCGGTATTTTCGCCATTGAATGAATGAGAAGGCCGCGAGTAAAAATATGGCAATGACCAGTGCAATAAGGCCCATCTGTAGGTTAAAGCCATTTTGCCAACCCGCATAAAAGATGGGGATCAGGGCATAACCGTTAGATAATATGGCTTTTGCGGTACCGAAACTAAAGCTGAGCATTGACCAGGGTGATAATGCCTGCCACTCGCTAACATCGTGGCCCAATTTATTCAGGTTATCATTTGGTTCATCATTTGGCTCATCAATTTGAGGGGCGTGCTGATTACTCATCTATTGCCTCTGCTGTATCAATGATACCTTGGTCATTTGCTGATGTTTGTTGATGGGACGAAGCTCTATTGAGTAGATGCTGCCTTAATTGCTCCGCAGTTTTAAAATTTAAACCAGGTAGAAATATCTCAGCGGAGCCACTGCCTGCACTAAAGCATTTTAAGGTCGCTAACTTGAAACGTCTTTGTAATGGATTTTGCGATAAGCTGACATGTTGCAGTCGGCTATAAGGTAACGCAGTAGTTTTGATCCACCATAAGCCTCTGCGAATCAAAATTTCATGTTCAAGTATGCCGTAACAAAGTTTCTTTGCTGCGAAAAAACGGATTAACGTCAAGTTTGTTCCGACGGCAAGGATTGCTGTAATAACAGCATATTCATTCGATCCTAAAGCTTCATTTAAGGTCATGACAACAACTAAAGCTATGATGGCGATAATGAGCATAGATATGTTTTGAACGAGCACTTGCTTGGGATAATTTTTATCGACCAATGTGAGCTCAACTTCAGTGTAGGATTGCCATACCGATTCGGCGATGAGAGTTTTATTCGATGTTGTTACATCAGCATCGGCAATGATTATTTTAGGGGGAACTGACTCTGTTGCAGTTGGCTCTGGTGTTACTGACATAAATGAATCCTTTGGGTGGCGCGAATTACCAAAAATGGTGAATGAAGCTGAGTAAAATACGAATAATCCATTATTTTGATTTTATCATCATTTAAAATAGGTCAATATGGAAACAATAACTAAATCAATCGATAACTAAATTAGCTGGTCGCAAAGAGAGTAAGTATATGACGGAACAACAACCTATTTCCAAAGCCCATAAAGCTTTTTTACGTAAAGTTTATTTAGCGCATTTAATTGAGCAACAATCACATAATTTATTGTCTTTGCAGCAACTGACGTTAATGCCGCGACGTACCCTACAAGATACCATTGCCGCATTTGGCGATGTTGGTCTTGAAGTACAATTTATCCAACAAGGTGAGCGTCATAATGCAGGTTTTTATAAAGTGATTAACTGGGGGCCAATTAATCCTGCGTGGGTTGAAGCCAATTTAAGTTTGATTGAAACAGCCCTTGAAGTGAAAAAATAGTCTTTATCATGAAGCATAATAACCTTGAAGGCTGTATTCGTGATAACTAAAGCTTATGAGCAAGCGTTAAACGTTAGCTTGTTCAAATTCAGGCGTTGGTTGGCTACTGGCACATATCTGATTTCTACCAGCTCGTTTAGCTTGATATAAATGCTTATCTGCTTGCTCAATTAATAGCGGCAATTGATTGATAGCACTGCAACTGGTGACGATACCAATACTGGCTGTGACAGTGACTTTATGTTGCATTTGATGAAAGTTGAGTTTGGCAATACTTTCGCATAGTCGAGTCGCTAAAGTATTCGCTTCCTCTTCGAGGGTGTTAGGTAAAAAAATGATAAATTCTTCCCCTCCCCAGCGTGCTAACACATCATGTTTTCTTAGAGTATCTCTGATGAGCGCCGCGACTTTCACCAGCACTTTATCGCCAAAGTTGTGACCGTAGGTATCATTAATATCTTTAAACTTATCAATATCAATCATAAGCAGAGATGCTGATTTTTGAATCCTTTGCTCACTAAATTGAGGTTCAACCAATTGATAAAATGCACGGCGGTTATTGAGCCGCGTTAATGGATCCATTTGTGCCATTTTTTCAGCGATAGTCTTTTCATTCTCTACTCGTCTAAATCGCTCTGTTAATGCGAGCGCTAATAGTAGTACGTCGATAAACACCCCAATCTCAGCCGCACGATAAGTCAACTCATTAAAAGGAATATATGACCACACAGCAAGGCTTGTGGTTGCTATGCCTAACATTGATGATATAGATGCCATTAAAAAGAAGCGGGCGGAGATATTACCGAAATTTAATGACAACACGCCTAATACAATCATTAATCCGCTAAATATCAGCATTAAATCAAAGGCTAAGATAAGCCCTAATGTTCGATCTTGTAATATTACTGCGAGTAACATTAATAATGGGAATATGATGCATAAGCTTTTTAAAATTTTGTTTAATACGGGTAATTGGAATTTTAAGCGTAAAAAATGGCAGGCGAATAATATTCCGCTGGAACAAAAAGTGACCATTAATAAGGGTATTGACCATTGCTGCCACAATGGTGAGTCTGGCCATAACCATAACGAACCATGGCCACTGTATGCCATATTCAACAATAAGAAGTTGCATAAATAAAGACTGTAATAGAAGTAGCTTTTTAAACGTAGTCCAATAAACAGGATGAAGTTGTATATGAGTAAAGCGATGGTAGCGCCATAAAGGAAACCATAACTATAAGCGTTAAATGCGTTTTTCTTGGCTATCTCATCGTTATCAAGCAAAAACACAGGAATGACCATTGGATCAGGTGTTTGCACTCTGATTAATACGGTGGTTAATCCTGGTGGATAGTCGTATCGGAAATTAAAACTAGGTTGTAGAGTCGCCTGCTGATAAAACAGAGATAAGTCACCTTGGTGCTCAAAGTAGTCTATTTTATCTGAATGAAACCAATAGCTACTTATTTCATCAAGCCAAAAATTATCAATATGTATGGTCCGGTCTAGTATGTCCTGCGTATCATTATTGAGTGTTAGGCTTAACCAAACGGGCTTGGCACCGATACCATAATTACTTATTGATTGCTTAACTGGACTAAACTTACCTTGTTGAAGTAGTTGGTATGCATTAGATGCATTAATGCGTTCTTGTTCAACATATTGCTGTATCGATAAGCCGATAGGGGAAGTGCGGCTTTCGGATAAATCTAATACCTCTGATTGAACATGGGCTATGTTCAAAGTGAGTACGAGTGTCAAGCAGAGCTTAAATATCCATTTCATAAGTTCGATAAAATACCGTAATTAGTCTCTTGCAATGAGTACCATGCCGTTAATCGCAGGTTATATTGCTAAAGGTTGAGCATTTAAATAGTGGTTCGCACTGACTCAACAAGGTTTTACATTCCATGTTAGTTTTAGGATCTCATATTATATGGAACCTGAATATTAAAAATATGTAAAAAGATATTGTTACTAGACTAAAGAGGTAGCACAAAAGTAGATGCTCAAACACAAAGTCGTATTAACAATGAATGATTAAGTGAGATATGAAGCAAATAGATCTCGATTTGAGTATAGAAGAGCAAACTGAGGATGTCAGTCTAATGGATGGCATTTCTACCGTGCCACTGACTTACATAAAGGGCTTTCTATCTGAGGTGGAGCAACAGCAAATATTTTCAGAAGTTGATTGTTACCCATTTGATAGGCCCATTATTACTATTTATGGCAAGCAACATCCTATACCTCGTTCCCAAGTGTGGTTTGCTGATAAGGGTTGTGAATATCAATACTCTTCATTATTAATCTCGCCAAAACCTTGGCCGTCAGCCTTGTCTCTATTAAGACAACGGATATCAAACGAACTACAGCTTCAAACTAACGGAGTATTGGTTAATCGATATGAGAATGGAACCGAGTCAATGGGCTGGCACAGTGATGATGAAGCTGAAATTGTGGCTGATACTGAAATCGTTTCAGTGAGTTTAGGCGCTAAAAGAACGTTTGCGGTACGTCATAAACAGAGTAAGTTTACGCAGCACTATGAACTTGAAAGCGGTGATTTACTGATCATGCATAAAGGTATGCAAGCCCAATGGCAGCATTCAGTCCCAAAGCGTTTACGAGTCAAAGATTGTCGTATTAATTTGACCTTTCGCCAACTGGTTGTTGGCTATCATCAGCCATCATAAAATAATCAGTGTAAGTCTTATGTTTCATTAAATTGCCACCTAAATCAGATTGCAGGATTGCTGGTTTGATTTTTCAGCAGTTAAGCAGTAGTCTTCAATCTTTCAGATGTAGATATAAAGAGTTTGTTATGTCAGTTGAACAAATCATTACCGATAAACTGAACCAGTCATTTAGTCCAATTCATCTTGAAGTGCTAAATGAAAGTAATCGTCACCATGTGCCACCCAATTCAGAAACCCATTTTAAAGTTGTGGTTGTCACTGAGCAGTTTGAAGCTCAACGATTAATTGCTCGCCATCGAGCTGTTAATGCCGCTTTAGCTAATGAGTTAGCGAATGGTGTCCATGCATTATCAATTAATGCTTATACCCAAGAAGAATGGCAAGCATTAGATGTCGTGCCAAAAACACCAAACTGTAAAGGTTAATTGCGATAGCGTAATGATTCTCTATTGTTTGTGCTGTTTTGACCTTTAGTCCAAATGAAGAAAACCAAAACCTCGTCTTTGTATGAGGTTTTTTGCTTTTTATTGCTTAGTGTTATTTGAGGTAACTGAAGCTTGTCATCAGTTCGTCATCAGCAATTGCTATTACATGAAGATAACTCCTGTTTATATCCACTTTACAGAGCTGTAGCTTTTTATTTTTGATGCTATGATGCCTGACATATCTTTTACCTAGCCTTAAGGAATGAGTCATGCCTTTACTCGATAGTTTTACCGTTGATCATACTCGAATGGAAGCACCTGCTGTCCGTGTAGCGAAACACATGAGCACACCAAGTGGTGACAGCATCACGGTTTTTGACTTGCGTTTTTGCGCACCGAACAAAGATATTTTAAGTGAACGTGGTATTCATACGCTGGAGCATTTGTTTGCTGGTTTTATGCGTGAACACTTAAATAGTGACAAGGTCGAAATAATTGATATTTCGCCAATGGGCTGTCGCACCGGCTTTTACATGAGCTTAATTGGTGAGCCGACTGAACGATTTGTTGCAGATGCCTGGTTAGCGGCAATGGGTGATGTGCTCAAGGTTGTCGAGCAAGGCGAAATTCCTGAGTTAAATGAATTTCAATGTGGTACTTATGAAATGCACTCACTTGAACAAGCACAAGATATCGCTCGAGCGATTATCGCTGCGGGTGTAAGCGTCAATCGTAATGACGATTTGAAGCTCAGTGATGAGATTTTAGGCACGTTATAATTCATTAAATATTTAGTAGTTTGATTTTGATAACAAAGCGGCTTCGGTCGCTTTGTTTTTTTATGGTTAAAAATTTATTAAAATACTGTTTTTATTCCTATGAAAACGTTATTGTTACCAGTTGGTAATAGGATGTTATTTATAATAATAAATGTGTCGCGGTTTGCGATGCAGATGATGTATTTTTTGGGAGTTAACCATGTCTAAAGGTCAATTCAGCTTGTCTGTAATTGCTTCTGCTGTGCTTTTTGTTTGCCATTCTTCTGCAAGTTTTGCTGCAACCTCAGTCACAGCCACTATGGATGAGTCAAATAATACGGTGGTGCTTACTCAGCCTCAGACTGCGCCAATGCATTATCGTAGTAGTTCAATTCCTTTAGCCCTATCAGGCATGACAATTCTGCCTTCGGCTTTAGGGCAAGCAACAGCTATCAGTCATCGCGGTGCCACGACTGGTATTGCTATTTCACAAGACCGAGTGAGTTTTTCACCTTCTCCTTATGCTGCGCCTCATTTAGTGTTACAACCAAATTTAGCATTACAAAGTAAAGTAGCTGCAGCTAGCATCACAGATGTGGCAAAAGGCGGCAAAGGCGCGTTTGGCAGTTTGGATTATACCACCGCAGCGATCAGCCCGACTGAGTTAGCGGGTTACGTTAACATGGAAATTAATGAGAATGGTGATGGTCGAGTCGGCGCAATTGCCAGTGGCTTAAATAAAGAATACGGCATGTTATTCGCCGTTGATTATCAAAATACCGCCGCAGAGTCTGGTTTTGTGAGTGCTTTTGATAATGAACAAACACAAACCGATATCATGTTCAAAATTAATGCTGATAGTCTTGTTGGTGCTAGAAATCCGCAACAAACTGAGTTTATGTATCAATATACCAACTCAGAAAATGATTATTCAAATATTGGCTTAACCTCGCAAGATTGGCAGGCTAAAGCGGGTAGCGGTTATTCTGCAACACAAAACGATAAACAGGAAGGGCAACGTCATAAGTATCAAGTGACTCACATCGTTGATTTAACAGATGGCTCAAAGATGGTGTCTGATTTTTATTATCAATCTTATGATGAGCAAGTATCGCAATTAAATTCATTATCGGGTGAGTTTATTGGCGTCACTGAATTAATGGCAATTGCAGCTTTTGATAAGGCCCCAACAACTGATGGCATGACTTTAGGGTCAATGCTTGAAGATAATCACTATGCTGGTTATGGCTTGCAGACTGAAGGCATGAGTCAGTACGGTGAACATCAAATTTCATATGGTGCACTTTATCACTCTGATAAAGCCGAGATGCGTTTTGGTCAGCAAGATTTGATGTGGGGACAAGACCGAAGCTTTGTTAGTAGTAATGTCGATAATGCTGTGTTGGCTTATGTTGATGATGTCAATGTATTAACCACCACCGCGGATGCCAAGTTAAATTACGGCGCCTTGTCGTTGAGTGTGGGTTTAGCCTTTGAAAGTGTCAGTACCACCCGTGAAATAAGCGTTGAGGCTTACGATATAGAAGCGGCTGACTTTTCTGATGATGGTTGGATCCCGTCTGTTGAAATCGCTTATACCACTGGTGCTTGGAAGGCTGCGGTATCGGCTAAACAAGCTTGGACGGCTGCATCAGCAGGTAATGCCTCACAAGAAGCGCAAGAGTCACTGCATTATCAGTTAGGGTTAACTTATCAAAATGACGCGTTAAACGTCGGCGTTAATGCCTACGTGCAAGACTTTGACAATCAGCATGTCAGCTGTATGTGGAGTATGGCCTGTGATTATTCACAGCGTTATGTGCAAGACAATATTAAAGATGTCTCAGTTAACGGTGTAGATTTGTCAGTTGATTACAATATTGGCTTTGACAGCTTCTCTATTCCAATGTCTGTTCAATACCAATATACCCAAGCTGAGTTTGGTCAGACGGGCTCAAATGATCTCATCGGCCTTTATACTAAAGGTGAGCAACTACCGTGGGTACCAGAGCAACAATTAGCTGTCAGTAGTGGCTTTATTATGGGTCAGTTTAGTTTAATGGCTCAAGCCTTGTACCAATCTGAAATGGGTTACGCTACTGCCATTAATGGCGGTAAGAAAATCGATAACCAATGGAAGGTTGATCTTGCTGCTAACTATCATTTATCCAATGTACATGAGTTTTATATACGAGTTGAGAACCTACTTGGTGAAGATTTAGTCAGCCAACAATCTGATTTAGGGATTACCTCTCAAGGTGAAATGCTAAGTTATATTGGTTACCAGGGAAAATTCTAAATTCTGTTCAACTATCCTCGATATATATTATTGTTTTAATTGTGCTTTAGTATGAGCTGTTTTAGCTCATACTAATTGCTACAATTGTTAACAAACTTCTGACTTACTTCTTCTATTATTTCTTTTAAAATTAATGCTATAGTGCCTCTGTTACTGAAATATTGCACACAATGACGTTAAATCAGTCTTTTCCACACCCTGAATAGGTGAATTGTTTAAAAACGAACAATCAAATAACTCAATCACCTGTTTTTTTCATGGCGATAGCGCACATTTTGGGGTAAAATGCGCGCGACCAGCGTGATTGTGATCTCAATTTAGTGATAAATCTGCGCTAGCTCAACACTGAAGTGTTTGTTAACACTTTGTTTTTTTTGGGTAGGAACGCGGCGCATTGTCTTTCCTTCAAACGTAGTGCTTGTGGATATGATTACAATAAAGAAAGGATTGGAACTACCTCTAGCAGGTAGCCCAGAGCAAGTTATCCATAATGGCCCAGCCATTAAGAATGTAGCGACTTTGGGTGAAGAGTATATTGGCTTACGTCCAACGATGAAAATCAAGGTTGGCGAAAAAGTTGAAAAAGGTCAGGTTATTTTTGAAGACAAAAAGAACCTTGGCGTTAAATATACTGCTTTAGCTAGTGGGACTGTATTAGAAATTAACCGGGGTGCTAAACGTGTACTTCAATCAGTAGTTATTCAGATTGAAGGTGATGATAAGGTCAGCTTTACTCAATATAGTGCTGATGAACTTAACACGTTAGATGCCAAAGTTGTCAGAGAGAGCTTGATTGAATCAGGTCTATGGACAGCTTTGCGAACTCGCCCTTTCAGTAAAGTACCTGCCGTTGATTCTGTCGCAGCTGGTATTTTCGTCACCGCAATTGATACTCAACCATTAGCTGCAGATCCTGTAGTTGTGATTGCTGAGCACAAAGAAGATTTTGCAAATGGCTTAACGCTGCTTGCTAAATTGACTGAAGGCAAAGTTTTCCTTGCTAAAGCCCCTGGTGCTGACATTCCTTCTGGCAATGCTCAAGTCGAAGAATTTGCAGGCAAACATCCTGCTGGCTTAGTGGGTACTCATATACATAATCTTCTTCCTGCTTCTGCAACTCGTACGGTTTGGCATATTGGCTACCAAGACGTGATTGCTGTTGGTCAACTATTCACCCAAGGTGAACTTAACACTCAACGTGTTATTGCTATTGCTGGCCCAGAAGCTAAAAATCCTCGTTTAATTCGTACAGTATTAGGTGCTAGCACTGTTGAATTAACAGCGGATGAATTTGAAGCTGATAATGTTCGAGTAATCTCAGGCTCAGTATTGAGTGGTCGCCAAGCGACTGGTCCTCACGGCTATTTAGGCCGTTATCATCAACAAATTAGTTTGTTGAAAGAAGGCAATGAAAAAGAATTGTTTGGCTGGGCTATGCCTGGTTCAGATAAATACTCTATCACTCGCGCATTCTTAGGTCACTTTAACCGTTCTGGTCTGTTTAATATGACGACTACGACGGGTGGTTCAGACCGTGCCATGGTGCCAATTGGTAACTATGAACGTGTTGTTCCTTTAGATATCTTACCTACAATGTTACTACGCGATCTTGTATCTGGTGATTATGACGGTGCTGTTACGCTTGGCGCGTTAGAACTCGATGAAGAAGATTTAGCATTGTGTACCTTCGTATGTCCAGGCAAGTATGACTATGCATCATATCTGCGTGATTGTTTAGATACGATCGAGAGGGAAGGCTAATGAGCTTGAAAGATTTTATCGAGCGTATTGAACCGCAATTTGAAAAAGGCGGTAAGTACGAAAAGTGGTATGCCCTTTATGAAGCGGCTGCGACTGTATTTTACACCCCTGGTAAAGTAAACAAAGGTACTACGCATGTGCGTGATAGCCTTGATCTAAAACGTATGATGATTACGGTTTGGGCCTGTACTTTTCCGGCAATGTTTTTTGGTATGTACAACGTTGGTTTACAAGCTCAAGATGCGCTTATTGCTGGCTTTGCTACTCCTGATGTATGGCAAGTCAGCCTATTTAGCCTATTCGGTACTGAATTAACCGCAAGTTCAGGCGTGCCTGCACTCATGTGGTATGGCGCTTGTTGGTTCCTACCTATATACGCAGTGACATTCGCTGTTGGTGGTTTCTGGGAAGTCATATTTGCGTCAGTCCGCGGCCATGAAGTTAACGAAGGTTTCTTCGTCACTTCTATTCTATTTGCATTAACGCTGCCAGCAACAATTCCTTTATGGATGGTTGCATTGGGTATCACCTTCGGTGTAGTGGTTGCAAAAGAAGTATTTGGTGGCACAGGACGTAACTTCCTTAACCCTGCGTTAGCCGGTCGTGCATTCTTATTCTTTGCCTATCCCTTAAGCATGTCAGGTGACACCTCTTGGGTTGTTGCTGATGGATACTCTGGTGCTACTGCACTGAGCGCTGCTGCACAAGGTACGTTTGAATATACGAGTGCTAACTGGTGGGATGCCTTCTTAGGTTTCATTCCAGGTTCTGTGGGTGAAGTGTCTACCTTTGCTATTTTGTTAGGTGGCGCGGTTATCGTTTATACCCGTATCGCTTCATGGCGCATTATTGCTGGTGTGATGATGGGCATGATTGCAGTGTCTTACCTACTTAACTTTATCGGTAGCGACACTAACGCAATGTTTGCCACGCCTTGGTATTGGCATCTTGTCTTAGGTGGTTTTGCCTTCGGTATGATGTTTATGGCGACTGACCCAGTTTCTGCGTCTTTCACCAATAATGCTAAATGGGCTTACGGTATCTTAATTGGTGCAATGGCAGTCTTCATTCGTGTCATTAACCCAGCATTCCCTGAAGGAATGATGTTAGCCATCCTGTTTGCTAACTTATTTGCACCGTTATTTGACCATTTTGTGGTTCAAGCAAATGTGAAGCGGAGGATTGCTCGTGGCCAGTAATAAAGAATCAATCGGCAAAACATTATTTGTTGTAATCGGTCTTTGTTTTATCTGTTCAATGCTTGTTTCGACAGCAGCAGTATTACTAAAGCCAATCCAGCAAGAAAATAAATTATTAGATAAGCAAAAGTATATTCTTGAGGCTGCAGGTTTAGTTGACCCTAAAGCTAAAAAACTTGAGAAAAAAGCTATCCAAGATCTTTACGGTGAATTCGTAGAGGCTCGCCTTGTTGATTTAAAAACAGGTGAGTTTGTCGATGGTGATGCAGATACTTTTGATGCTGAAAAAGCAGCGCGCTCTCCAGCGACTTCTTTCAAGCCTAAAAATGATATTGCCTCAGTTAAGCGTGTAGCAAACCAAGGTGTTGTTTATCTTGTTAAAGATGAAAACAACAAACTACAAACCGTAATTATTCCTGTTAAAGGATACGGTTTATGGTCAACCATGTTTGCATTCTTAGCGGTTGAAGCGGATATGAATACCATTCGTAGCTTAGTGTATTACGACTTCACAGGTTCTGGTGAAACACCCGGTCTAGGTGGTGAAGTTCAAAATCCTCAGTGGATTGCTAAGTGGGAAGGTAAAAAACTTTATGATGACAATGGCGAATTAGCTATTCAAGTCACTAAGATCCCAACAATTGCATCTTCTATTCACGGTGTTGATGCACTTTCTGGTGCGACATTGACCAGTAATGGTGTTCAATATTCACTAACGTTCTGGTTAGGTGAAGAAGGTTTTGCACGCTTTATTGAAAAAGCACGCAATGGAGGACTAGGCTAATGGCTGACGTTAAAGAACTCAAACAGGTTCTGACTGGACCTATTATCAATAACAACCCAATTGCTCTGCAAATTCTGGGTGTGTGTAGTGCACTAGCTGTTACCGCGAAAATGGAAACGGCTATTGTAATGACATTAGCATTGACAGCGGTTACAGCGTGTTCGAACTTATTTATTTCGTTACTACGTAATCACATTCCAAGCAGTGTTCGTATTATTGTGCAAATGACAATTATTGCTTCATTAGTAATTGTTGTAGACCAAGTACTACAAGCATACGCATACGATGTTGCAAAGCAATTATCAGTATTCGTTGGTTTGATTATTACTAACTGTATTGTAATGGGTCGTGCAGAAGCATACGCAATGAAGACACCACCATTGATGAGCTTTATGGATGGTATTGGTAATGGCTTGGGCTACGGTGCAATTCTATTATCAGTCGGTTTCTTCCGTGAACTATTCGGTAACGGTTCATTGTTCGGCGTTGAAATCCTCAGCAAAATCTCTGACGGTGGTTGGTATCAGCCTAATGGCTTGTTACTTCTTCCTCCGAGTGCGTTCTTCTTGATCGGTATGTTGATCTGGATTATTCGTACTTATAAGCCAGAGCAAGTAGAAGCAAAAGGGTAAGCGCAATGGAACATTATATTAGTTTATTAATTCGTTCGATTTTCATTGAGAACATGGCGTTGGCCTTCTTCCTCGGTATGTGTACTTTCTTGGCTGTGTCTAAGAAAGTGACAACGGCGATGGGTCTGGGTGTTGCAGTTATTGTGGTACTGGCTATTTCAGTACCCGTTAACCAAATCATCTATCAAGGTTTACTGGCTCCGGGCGCACTAGCTTGGGCAGGTGTTCCTGATGCAGATTTGAGCTTCTTGAAGTTCATTACCTTTATTGGTGTTATTGCTGCATTAGTACAAATCTTGGAAATGGCGTTAGATAAATACTTTCCACCTTTGTACAACGCATTAGGTATTTTCTTACCATTGATTACTGTTAACTGTGCAATTTTTGGTGCAGTTTCATTCATGGTTGAACGTGACTATAACCTTGGCGAGAGTTTGGTATTCGGTATCGGCTCGGGTATTGGTTGGGCATTAGCAATTGTATTGCTTGCCGGTCTACGTGAGAAAATGAAGTATTCTGATGTGCCTAAAGGCTTACGTGGTTTAGGTATTACCTTCATCACTTCTGGCTTAATGGCGCTAGGTTTTATGTCGTTCTCAGGTGTATCTCTTTAATAGATACCCATACGACGTATTAATTTGAACCTTAAAGGATAAGTTAATGGATATACTTAAAGCTACTCCGATAGATGTTTATCTAGGCGTGAGTATGTTTACCGCGATTGTACTGGTTTTGGTATTAGTGATTTTATTTGCTAAATCTAAACTTGTGGCAAGCGGTGATATCACTATCTCAATTAATGATGATAGCGACAAAGCAATTAAAACCGGTGCTGGTAGTAAGCTTCTTGGCGCACTCGCTAACAACGGTATTTTCGTTTCAAGTGCTTGTGGTGGCGGTGGCTCATGTGGTCAGTGTCGCGTTAATATTAAGTCTGGTGGTGGTGATATTCTGCCGACTGAACTTGATCACATAAGCAAAGGTGAAGCACGTCAAGGTTGCCGTTTAGCCTGTCAGGTTAATGTTAAAACTGACATGGAAATCGAACTTGATGAAGAAATTTTCGGTATCAAGAAGTGGGAATGTGCTGTTATCTCTAACGATAACAAAGCAACCTTCATTAAAGAACTTAAGCTGCAGATCCCTGATGGCGAAACAGTTCCTTTCCGCGCTGGTGGTTATATTCAAATTGAAGCACCTGCTCACCACGTTAAATATGCTGACTTTGATGTACCAGCAGAATACCGTGGCGACTGGGAGCACTTTGGTTTCTTCAACTTAGAATCTAAAGTTGATGAAGAAACTATTCGTGCATACTCAATGGCTAACTACCCTGAAGAGTTTGGTATCATCATGTTGAACGTGCGTATTGCTACGCCGCCACCAAGAAACCTAACACTGCCTTGTGGTAAAATGTCATCATTCATTTGGAGCCTAAAAGACGGCGACAAAGTGACTATTTCAGGTCCATTTGGTGAGTTCTTCGCTAAAGACACTGATAATGAAATGGTCTTTGTTGGTGGTGGTGCTGGTATGGCGCCAATGCGTTCTCATATCTTTGACCAACTTAAGCGCCTTCAGTCTAAGCGTAAGATGAGTTTCTGGTATGGTGCTCGTTCTAAACGTGAAATGTTCTATGTAGAAGATTTTGACGGCTTGGCTGCAGAGAATGAAAACTTTAAATGGCACGTTGCATTATCTGATCCGCAAGCGGAAGATAACTGGGATGGCTACACTGGTTTCATTCATAACGTATTGTACGAAAACTACTTACGTGACCATGATGCACCAGAAGATTGTGAGTACTACATGTGTGGTCCTCCAATGATGAATGCAGCCGTAATTGGTATGCTTAAAGACTTAGGTGTTGAAGATGAAAACATCTTACTCGATGACTTTGGTGGTTAATGATTAACCACTAATCATCCGCAAAAGACATTGAACGTCATAAATTGCAGCTCGCTGACACGGTGGTCACCATTGTTAAGCTAGCTGCAATTTTTATTTTAGGCCTTTTTAAGTTTAGTTGTTATTGCTTTAGGTAATAATAATTTAGACGTTAATCATATTGAATTAAATAACTTGAAGATTGAGATGATAAAGACTTCGATTAAAACCCTGACAGTATTCTTCGCGCTATTTTTATTAACTGCGTGTGGCACAGAAGATGAGATAGTCTCGCTGTCTGGCAATACTATGGGAACGACTTATCACATAAAGGTCGTTAGGAACGAACGCTTACCGACAACTGATTTACTGCAAGCGGAAATTGATTTTGCACTTGAGTTGGTTAATGACCAAATGTCGACGTACAGGCCTAAATCTGAGCTATCTCAATTTAATATGCTTACCGTTAATCAAAGTTTAACGGTATCAGCTGATACGATTACTGTGTTCAAAGAAGGCCTTCGCCTTTATGATACAACTAATGGTGCATTGGATATCACCTTAGGGCCACTGATTAATTTATGGGGTTTTGGACCTGATAAGCGTCCTACAGAAATACCAACCCCTGAACAAATAGCGCGCGTAAAAGACAAAGCGGATATTAACGGTTTTAATATTAAAGGTTTAAAACTGACTAAAACCAATCCAGATATCTATGTTGATCTATCATCTCTTGCTAAAGGCTACGGGGTTGATAAAATTGCTAGTCTATTGAACAAATACAATGTTGATGGTTACCTAGTTGAAATCGGCGGCGAGATCAGTGTCAAAGGTGTCAAAAATGACGGTTCTCCTTGGCGTATTGCGGTAGAAAAACCGTCAACTGAAGGTGCTGTTATCCAGCAAGTTGTAGAACCTGGCAACATGGCGTTAGCGACATCGGGTGATTATAGAATTTACTATGAAGAAAACGGCGAACGTTTTTCTCATTTGATAGACCCGAGAACGGGGTATCCGATTAAGCATAAATTAGCGTCGGTAACCGTTTTACATCCAAGCAGTATGACAGCTGATGCGTACGCAACAGCAATGATGGTACTAGGTACGGAAGAGTCTTTAGCGTTAGCGGACCGTGAAAAATTACCGGTAATGCTAATTGAAAAAGATGAAGATAATTATGAAGTTTTTTATAGTGAAGCATTTGCGCCTTACATTCGTTAATCGCATTTGAATGTCTATATGATGACAAAATTAAGTTGGAGATGTTTATGAGTACCTTTATCGCAGCCTTTGTAGTGTTGTTATTATTCTTTTTATTGATGTCAGTCGGCTATATCGTTAAGCGTAAAGCTGTAGAAGGTAGCTGTGGTGGATTAGGCGTTTTGGGCATTGAGAAAGCCTGTGATTGTGATGATCCTTGCGACAAGCGTAAACGCAGAATGGCTGAAGCTGAACGAGAAGCAAAGCTAAATCAAAACCGCATTATTTAGCTCAGGCTTGGTTACGTAAATTATCTGCGTTAATCAGTTAGTTTAGTCGCCTCGAACCAGTATTAAGCCCACTTCAAGTGGGCTTTTTTGCAGCCGATACAAAATTTACAAAACTAATTTAAGTTAACATCTACAGACATTATTGGGACCTATGTCACCTTGGTATAATTGGTGCTATAGCTAGAGGCGTGATTCTATTAGGAAATCTCCCCGTGACTTTAAAGCTAAGCTAGATAATAACCTAAGTTATAATGATAATGGTTATCAATACTAAGCTTATGATATTAAAGGGAATTTGTTTTTAGGCTCTACATGTACTATTCTATTGGAAATTGATCCAGATCAATCTAGCATCTTAAGGACAAAATCATGAAAGGCCATCCAAAAGTTATTAGTCAGCTTAATCGCGTACTGACATGTGAGCTCACTGCCATTAACCAATATTTCTTGCACGCGCGTATGTTTAAGCATTGGGGTTTAGAAAATCTTAATGAAAAAGAATACAAAAAATCTATTCAAGATATGAAGCATGCTGACAAGTTAATTGAACGCGTTTTATTTTTGGAAGGTTTACCTAACCTTCAGCAACTCGACAAGCTACGTATTGGTGAGCATTGTGAGGAAATGCTGGATTGTGATGAGCAAGCCGTCGTTGAGCAATTAGCTATTTTACGTGATTCAATCAAGCTATGTGAAGCTGAGCGTGACTATGTGACTCGTGATTTATTAGAAGACTTACTCGAAGATGAAGAAGAGCATCTTGATTGGATCGAATCTCAAAAAGAACTGATTAACCAAACCGGTATTCAGAACTACCTTCAATCACAAATTAAAGATTAATAGGAAGCCAAAATGAAAGGTAATCCAGAAGTTATTGCAGCTTTAAATGCATTATTAACCGGTGAGTTGTCAGCAATGGATCAATACTTTGTGCATGCACACATGTACGAAGATTGGGGATTTGATGAGCTTTATACGCGTATCTTACATGAGTCAGATGACGAGAAAGCCCACGCAGCCAAATTAGTACAACGTATTTTATTTTTAGAAGGTACACCTGACGTAGCAAGCCGTGAAGCACTTAACATCGGTAAAGATGTTGAAGAAATGCTGAAAAACGATTTGAACTACGAATATCAGGTAGCTGATCATTTACGTGAAGTCATTGCCTTGTGTGAAGCAAAAGGTGATTTCCAATCCCGTGAAATTTTAGAAGTATTGCTAGATGATACCGAGTCAGATCATATGTACTGGCTAGAAAAACAAATTCGATTAATTGATCGCGTTGGTTTACAGAATTACCTACAGACTAAAATGTAAAAGTCTGTAGTGTGATTATAAAGCCCAGCTCATGCTGGGCTTTTTTGTATCATTTTTAAGCGCTGTCGGCTGCTAGTGATTACTTTTGTAGCATTAACCACAACTTTCATACCACACTGTTTATTTATACAGTGTTAAGTGTACAGTCCATTATTAATTCGCTATTATTGACTTTATTATGTTCTTACTTTGGTCTGGTATAACTACTCACTATGGCAAACACACTTCGTAAAATCATTCACATTGATATGGACTGCTATTTTGCAGCAGTCGAGATGCGTGATTTTCCTGAATTACGGGGCAAACCCATTGCTGTGGGTGGTAGAAGTGACCGTCGAGGGGTGATCAGTACCTGCAGTTACGAAGCGCGGCAATTTGGTGTTCGCTCTGCCATGTCGAGTTATCATGCCTTAAAGCTCTGTCCTGATTTAATTTTAGTCCCAGGACGAATGGATGTTTATAAGTCTGTATCAGTGCAAATTCGTGAGATTTTCCACCGCTATACTGATTTGGTTGAGCCTTTATCACTGGACGAAGCTTACCTTGATGTTACTGATTGCGATGAATGTAAGGGTAGCGCCACTCTGATAGCGGAAGCTATTCGTGCTGAAATTTTCCAAGTGACTGGATTGACCGCTTCAGCAGGCGTTGCACCGATAAAGTTTCTCGCCAAAATCGCCTCCGATTTAAATAAACCTAATGGCCAATATGTGATTACACCCGATGAGATCACAGCATTCGTTAATCCATTGGCATTAAAAAAAATACCTGGGGTGGGTAAAGTCACCTCTGCTAAGTTATCAGCGCTTGGACTTGAAACTTGTGATGATGTTCAGCGGTATCCTAGTGATAAATTGATTGCAGCGTTCGGCAAGTTTGGCCGAGTATTAATTGAGCGTTCACAGGGCATTGACCCTCGGCAAATCAGTCCAAACAGAGTAAGGAAATCAGTGGGCGTTGAAACCACATTGGCGCAGGATATTTATAGCTTAGAGCAATGTAATAATGTTATGCCGCAACTCATTCAAGAGCTGATTACTCGGGTACACCGAAGTGCGAAAGACCGACAAATACATAAACAAGTGGTCAAGCTTAAGTTTAATGATTTTAAGCAAACAACGATTGAACATCGCAGTGATGAAATTTCGATTAACTTGTTTCAGACATTGTTAACTCAAGCATTAGAGCGAGCCAACGAGCGAGGGATTAGGTTAATTGGTGTCAGTGTTGGTTTGGCTGATAATAGTCTGTCTGAAGTGTTACCAGATGATAATAATGAGCAGTTAGATTTACAGTTTTAATTAGAAACTTATATATACAAAAAGGCTGCCTTATCTTATATCAAGAATAGGGCAGCCTTTTTATTAAACTCGCTTAGTACTAGCAAAGTAAAACTTAACTTTGAAGATTAACCTTTTGCTGGAATACGCTCTAATACCGCAAGCAGTAGTTCCCAGTATTGACCAACAGTGGTGATATTAACCTTCTCATCAGGGCTATGTGGGTAACGAATGGTTGGACCAATTGAAACCATATCCATTGTTGGGTAAGGCTCTTTGAATAAACCACACTCAAGACCTGCATGAATGACCATGATGGTTGGGTCTTTCTTGTATATGTCATTGTAAGTATCACGAACAATTGCCATTACTGGTGAACTGTTATCAGGCTTCCAACCAGGGTATGCACCTGATAAGTCGATACTCGCGCCAGAAAGGTTTGCCAATGCCGTTAATTGAGTCTCAATTTGAACACGGCCAGAATCAATCAACGAACGAATAAGACATAGCACTTCAACTGATTCGTTTTCAGTATTGATAACACCCAGATTAAGTGAGGTTTCAGTCACGCCTTCAACTTCATCGCTCATACGAATGACACCGTTAGGGCAGACATGCAATAAATCAACTAAGGTATTTTGCGCCTCTTCATCCATCACTTTTTCTGGCGTATCAATTGCCGCAAGTGTGAGTAACATATCAGGATCTGCAATCGCTAGCTCTTCACGAACGGTAGCTTGATATTCAGCAATCGCTAGTTCAAGCTTGGCTTTATTTTCGCTCGGTAGCATGAAGCTGATATTGGCTTCACGAGGAATCGCGTTACGTAGTGAACCACCAGTAAAGCTGACTAACTCTAGTGCTAGTTCATCTGCGTAACTGAAAAGGAAGCGAGCTAACAATTTGTTGGCATTACCGCGACCTAAGTGGATATTTACGCCTGAGTGGCCGCCTTTTAATCCCGCAAGGGTCAAACTAAAGCTGGCATTACTTTGTTCTGGAGCCTGCCAAGACATAGGGACGCTAAGCTGTGCATCAACACCGCCAGCACAACCCATGTAAATTTCACCTTCTTGTTCTGAATCTGTATTGATCAGAATCTCAGCTTCTAGCATGCCTGCTTCTAAGCCAAATGCGCCAGTCATACCAGCTTCTTCATCAATAGTCAGCAATACTTCCAAAGGGCCATGTTTGATATCATCAGAAGCAAGTACGGCTAATGCTGATGCCATGCCTATACCGTTATCTGAACCTAGCGTAGTGCCATTAGCTTTAACCCAGTCGCCATCGACATAAGCTTCGATAGGGTCTTTTTCAAAATCATGCACTTTGTCGGCATTTTTTTGGGGAACCATATCGATGTGTGCTTGTAATACTACTGTTTTAAGGTGTTCTTTACCTGGGAAAGCAGGTTTTTTGATGATCAGGTTACCGACTTTATCTTCGACGACCTGTAGGTTTTTTGATTTAGCCCATTGCTGAATGTGTTCGCTAAGTGCCTGCTCAAATTTTGATGGATGCGGAATAGCACAAATTTGTTCGAACCATTGCCATAATGGCTGAGGGTATAATGTATTAATAGCTGTCACGAAGACTCCCTGAGTTATTTTTGAGGTGGGAATAGATGTATACAGTTTACCATACTGCAGTTAATAGAGAGTGAATTGCTCATGGTTGAATGTGTGCTCTGAATCAATTTTATGTAAATAAATATTAACTGTCTGGTTAACGTAAATTTATATACTTTCAGGGTGATTAATGTCTATTATTTATCTTCTAACGCCTGAACATCACTGATAAAAACTAAAATAACGATAAGGAAGACGCATGTTCCAAGTGAATGTAATAGATGTACAAAATGACCAAGCTATTTTTGAAGGCAACGGCTGGGATGCTGTGGTTGTGGTGACAACGGATCTAGCCGCAATAGCGCAAGACGAAATTAAACTTCTCGCAAATCATGCGAAACAAATAGATCAGCGCATTGGTAAAACTGCCACCTTATTATTGGCACCTGGTTTATCCGGCGGGCGATTAATTATTGCTCCGGTTGTTAACGCTGAAAACGAATATAGCGATGTCAGTGTCTTTGCAAAAGCGGCAAGGGAAGGGATTGTCATTGCAAAGGCCGCTGGCGCAGTTAAACCATTACTAGTTGTTGATACCAGTAAAGATAAGCGTTATCAGTTTGCTCAACAGGTTGCCGCTTTAGCTTGCGGGCAAGAATTATGGCAATCACTCGAATTACGTGAAGCAACAGATATCTCTCCGGCCTTCAGGGCTATTGGTTTATTAGGTTCAGATAAATGCAGTGAGCTGCTTAATGCAGTTGAAACGGGCAAAGTACTTGCTAGAGATTTATGTGGAACAGAACCTGAAAGAATGGCGGCGCCAGCTTTTGCTGATTATTGTGTCGATGCTTTTGAAGGTAGTGGTTTAGCCGTTAGTGTCGTTGAAGAACGAGAAGAATTAGAAAGAGACTATCCACTATTATGTGCAGTTGGCCGCGCTTCGTTCGAGGTGACAAGACATCAGCCTAGAGTGGTTAAGCTTGAATATGCCGCTAAAGGCACTATTGAGAAAACATTCTTCTTTGCGGGTAAAGGCGTTATTTACGATACCGGTGGTGCTGATATTAAAGTTGCCGGTGGTATGGCTGGCATGAGTCGTGATAAAGGTGGTGCAGCAGCCGTTGCAGGATTAATGAAAACCTTATCTATTTTAAAACCTAAAGGTATCAGAGTCGTCGCGGAGTTGGGATTAGTACGAAACAGTATCGGCAGTGATGCTTTTGTTCCTGATGAAATTATTACTAGTCACGCAGGCGTGCGAGTCAGAATTGGTAATACCGATGCTGAAGGGCGCTTAGTCTTAGCTGATTTATTGTCACATTTACGTATTCAGGCGAAAACAGCCATTAAACCGCAGTTATTTTCAGTGGCGACCTTAACGGGTCATGTGGTGCGATGTTATGGCGGATATACCGCAGTAGTTGAAAACAAAGTTGCCCGTGATGTTGGCGTAGGGGTGAAGTTAGCTGCTATTGCCGATCAATGGGGAGAAGCGATTGAATTGTCGACGTTACGAAAAGATGACTTTGCTAAGGTTGAGAATGTTTCTGGTCAGGGCGAGTTATTATCATCAAATAATGGACCGTCAGCTATTACAGCTAGAGGACATCAATACCCTGCAGCATTCTTGATCAATGCAGCAGGCTTAGATCAGCACGGATCAAACGCGCAGACACCATTACCGTTTGCACATATCGATATTGCAGGAAGTGCCGTTGAAGGTCATCCTTTATACGGTAAACCTACAGCATCTCCATTGGTAACTTTATTACATAACTTGATTAATGGGTAAATGGTAGGTTAAAAAACAATCTAACACTATATGTAGTGGCTTTATCCTTTATTGGGTAAAGCTACTTGTTTTATTAAGTCATAAAAATGTAATAATGTTTCTTTATTAGGCTGATTTTGAAAAAGATCAAATAAATACTTGTAATAAACTTACAGTTTGGTATTATCTATCTCGTTGAAGAGCAACACTGCTTTTCAATTCTAGTTCATCCAGGATGGATACCGTCTCCAAGGAATCGAGTGATAAGTTGTCTCAATGGATTGAGTAAAAGTTAGTTCCAAGGAACCGAGCCCAGCAAGACTAGGTTTATTAACAACTTAATTTGGAGCAATACTATGTCTTACACAGGTTATTACACAATTTACGGACAGAACACTTGGTTAAACCCTGAAGTTTTGTCTAATGGCTTTTATGCCATGTCGTTTAAGGGCTAACCCTCCTTAAACTTTGCTTTACCGTATCAACCCTTTTTTCTGTCGCCCTTGGGCGTCTTTAGACAATCAGTAAATTAGTTCTCTATTGCTAGTTTACTTTTAAGTTTTTCACTTAATTGTGAAGCAGTTTTCCTCTCCCCATACTGGAAAACTTTTTAACTTGTCTGCCTACTCTTTTGAGTAGGCATTTTTTTTGCCTAAAATTCATGAAATAGTTTGTTATCATTACTTTAAATTGTCTTGCTAGCGAATATGAGTGTTTATCGTTGGAATATGGCTAAAAGCCATATATATACCTATAATCCCATTCACTTAAAAGTCATCTTAATTAGCTTTATTGCCTAATGTAGATGAATAAATTTTATTCCATTCCCTTTTTCAAGGATTTAGGTTTCATGTTAGAGAAACTGTTCAAACTCAAAGAAAATCAATCAAGTTTAAAACAAGAAGTTGTCGCAGGTCTCACCACCTTTCTAACTATGGCTTATATCATTTTTGTAAACCCAATGATGTTAGCCGATGCTGGAATGGACCCAGGTGCAGTGTTTGTTGCAACGTGTTTGGCTGCCGCTATTGGGTGTTTAGTCATGGGTTTTGTTGCTAACTATCCGATTGCACTTGCACCAGGTATGGGGCTCAATGCGTTTTTTACTTACACGGTTGTGGGTGAAATGGGTTATAGCTGGGAAACGGCGCTAGGTGCTGTGTTCATGTCCGGTGTTTGTTTCTTAATTTTGTCATTAATTAAAATTAGAGAATGGATAGTTAATAGTATTCCCATGAGCTTACGACTGGGTATTGCTGCGGGTATCGGTTTATTTCTCGCATTTATTGGCCTGAAAAGTGCGGGTATTGTAGTTGCTAGCCCAGCAACATTAGTCACCATGGGTGATATTACTTCATTTTCAGCAGTGATGGCTGCAGTTGGCTTTTTTCTGATAATTGCCATGGTGCAACGTGGGCTTAAAGCTGCTGTTATGTTGAGTATTTTTATTGTCACTGGCATCGCGTTGTTATTTGGTGAAGTGAGCTATAACGGTATTATGTCGATGCCACCTTCTATAGCACCTACCTTCATGAAAATGGATTTATCGGGTGTGCTTGAAATAAGTATGATTTCGGTTATTTTTGCTTTCTTATTTGTTGATTTGTTCGATACATCTGGGACATTAGTTGCAGTGGCTCAGCGCGGTGGATTCTTAGATGAAGAAGGTAAGCTTCCTCGTGTTAAGCGTGCATTAAGTGCAGACAGTTTGGCGACCATTGCAGGGGCTACTTTAGGCACCTCAACTACAACTAGTTATATTGAAAGTACGGCAGGTGTGAGTGCGGGGGGACGAACTGGTTTAACGGCTGTAGTCGTCGGTTTATTGTTTATAGCCGCGTTATTTTTTGCGCCACTTGCTGGTATGGTACCCGCTTATGCTACCAGCGGCGCATTATTTTATGTGGCCATATTAATGATGTCAGGTTTAGTGAATGTTGAGTGGGAGGACTTAACTGAAGCTGCACCGGTTGTGATTGTTTGTTTACTCATGCCTCTGACTTTTTCAATCGCAAATGCTATTGGTTTTGGCTTTATCTCATATGCGGTTATTAAACTGTTAACGGGGCGATTTAAAGATTTAAACCTCGGTATATTATTTATTGCGGCGCTCTTTTTAGCTAAGTTTATTTACGGTTAACCGTAAGAATTATAAGGTTATAATCTGGTGTTTTTTTATTAATGAAGAAAAATAAGAAAACGCTAGGTTTGTTAATTTTGTTAAGGATTGTGCATTGCTCAGTCCTTTTTAATGCGATTTAACAAGTGAATTTAGATTAATTCTGCTTAATTATTGCCATAACTATGACATAACTATGAATTATTCTCTGAATTAGGTATAAAATATTTTTTAAATATTCAGGGTTGATAAAAGTAGTCATGACTTACCAGCGGGTAGTAATAAAATTAGGGACCAGTGTATTGACATCGGGCAGCAATAAACTCGATAAAGCACACATGGTAGAACTGGCAAGGCAAATGTCTCAGTTAGTTCGTTCAGGAATTGAAGTTGTTTTATGTACATCTGGCGCTATCGCCGCAGGTCGTGAGCACCTGCAATATCCAGGACTTCCCGATACAGTTCCCAATAAACAGTTATTAGCCGCAGTTGGTCAAAGTCAGTTAATCCTCGCATGGACAGAAATATTCAGTATTTATGGTTTGCATGTTGGTCAATTATTATTAACCGGTGCCGATTTACATGATCATGAACGTTATTTGAATGCACGAGATACACTTAATGCATTGTTAGATAATAATATTATTCCAATTATTAATGAAAATGACGCTGTCGCCACTAATGAAATCAAAGTGGGTGATAATGATAATTTATCGGCGAGAGCTGCGTTATTATGTGAAGCTGATTTATTAGTCTTATTAACCGATCAAATCGGACTGTTTGATGCCGACCCTCGCAGTAATCCTGATGCAAAGTTAATCTCTTCAGTAGTAAAAATTGATGACAAGTTACGATTACTTGCTGGTGGCGCAGGCTCTGGCCTTGGTACCGGCGGTATGGCGACGAAATTAGAAGCTGCAGATGTAGCTCGTCGTTCAGGTATTGAAGTCGTCATTGCGTCAGGTCACTTCCCTAATGTGGTGTCTAAAATCGTCAATAAAGAATCAATTGGAACCCATTTTAGTGCAATCAAAAATCCGTTGGGAAATCGAAAACAATGGATTTTAGCTGGCCCTGCAACTGAAGGTTGTTTGGTTTTAGATAATGGCGCATGCAGTGCGTTAGCTGAAGATGGTGCCAGTTTATTATCTAAAGGCATTCTGGAAGTTGAAGGCCAATTTGAACGCGGGGCGATATTACTTATTGCCGATGAATCAGGCCATGTTTTTGCCAAGGGGATCAGCCGATATTGTTCTCGCGCATTAGCCATTATCGCTGGTAAGCATTCAAATGAAATAGAAACATTACTTGGCTATGATTACGGTGTAGAAACGATACATCGTGATGACATGGTGGTACTTGATGGTGAACACAACAAAGGAAAACAGCATGTCACACGAGCAATATCTAACATCGCTAGGCAAACAAGCTAAAGCAGCCAGTTTCGTCCTGGCTAACTTATCTAGCCCAAAAAAGACGGCTTTACTTCGTTGTATTAGCGAACAATTAACATTAAATGCCGATGCAATTTTATCAGCAAATGGTAAAGATGTTGCAGCAGCAAAAGATAATGGCTTAACAGATGCCATGATTGACAGACTCTTGCTTGATGCTGATCGCTTAGCAGGCATTATCGCCGATATCGACAATGTCATTAACCTTGCCGATCCGGTTGGAACAGAATCTGCGAGTCAGTTGTTGGATAACGGCTTACGTTTAACGCAACGGAAAGTGCCACTCGGTGTCGTCGGTGTTATATATGAAGCACGTCCTAATGTGACTGTTGATATTGCTGTACTCGCATTGAAAACAGGTAATGCAGTTATTCTTCGCGGTGGCAAAGAAACACTGACTTCGAATAAGGTGTTGAGTGAAGTGATCCGTGGTGCCTTAACATTGCAGGGTTTACCTGAAGATTCAGTGCAGTTGATTGACTCAACAGATCGCGCGCTCGTTGCAGGCTTATTGCGCCTTGACCAATACGTCGACATGATTATTCCCCGCGGTGGCCAAACCTTACAACGTTTATGTGCTGAGACTGCAAGCATTCCAGTTATTTTGGGTGGCATTGGTATTTGTCATTTATATCTTGATAAATCAGCTGATTTATCTCGCAGTGCTGAAGTGATTATTAATGCCAAAGTTCAGCGTCCAACAGTATGTAATGCTCTGGATACCTTATTGGTTCATGAATCTGTTGCTGCAGAATTCTTACCGCAATTATTTAATCAAATGTCTGCTTTAGGTGTGAGTTTTTATACTTGTGATAAAACAAAACAGTTATTTGCAGGAAGTCAGTTTGATATCCATCCCGCAACAGATGAAACCTATAGCACTGAGTGGTTGTCATTAACACTTGGGGTTAAGGTTGTGACTGATATTGATGAAGCAATCAGCCATATTCGTCAGCATTCTAGTGGGCATTCTGAAGCGATTTTATCTGATGATATTAACGCAACGACTCACTTTATGAATCAAGTCGACTCAGCAGCTGTATATGTTAATGCAAGCACTCGCTTTACTGATGGTTCACAATTTGGTTTAGGTGCTGAAGTAGCTGTTAGTACTCAAAAGCTACACGCTCGCGGTCCAATGGCATTGGATGCTTTAACGACTTATAAGTGGTTAGCGACAGGTGACTACACTGCACGTAGCTAAAGTGGTCAATGTCCATTGTTAACCATTTTGGTATGCAGTAGGTTTAATATGAAAAGCACTTCGGTGCTTTTTTGTTTTTAGTGGATGGTGAATGCTATTGATACTTAAAACGTTTTGATTAGGCTGGTACAAACACTGAGCGCTGAATATAGTAAAATTAATTATTGAGTATAAATCAGATGGCTTGGCATCGCAGGGACCGATAAACGTACATAGGTGGTATAACACCAAATAGCGAAACAACTTAACGTCATTATGATGCTCATTATTCTAGTGGCCTGAACATATTCCATAATTAACGGAAAGTATTTTTTCTGGATTCGATTAGTAAAATATACCGCGGGAAAAACAAATATACAGATGTACATGGCAGGAAACTGTGTTGAAGTGTCACCGTATAGATATTCATAAAACATAATAAGCGCGGTGATAGTTAGACTATAAACACGAATTTTTTGTTCAGTCGTATCAGCAAAATTCCATCTAGGCATTCCCATTGCCATACCCCTCCATACTAACCTTTCTCACTATTAAATATTATGATTAACATATTATTAACAATAAATAGGGTCGCTGACAACTAACTTCATCTGCTCATATTAAGTTTACAGTTGTTCGCTAGGTGTATTATTGCTGAATTCTAGCCAATTTCGCTTTTCAAACAGCAAATACTTACACCCTTTGCTCATATATTTGGACTGATTAGCAACCCGCGTTTAGTTCACTAGCTAGAGGGCTGAGATGATTTTTTGCCAAGTATAAAGGGGGCTAATGTCTTTGCAATTTTTGGCAATAATTTTTGAATAATTAATCCGGTTAAAATAAAACACAGTCCTATATAAGTGGCACTAGTTATGTGTTCTTTTAAAATAATAGCAATAAAGCCAACCGACATGACAGGCGTTAAAAATACCAAGGTCGTTATATTAGATGTTTTTTGGGTGGTTTTAAGTGCCATAAGCCACAACACAAACGTCACTCCCATTTCAAATAATCCTACGTACATTCCAGCAGCAATCGCTTGCCAGCTGACAGTATCAATTGGCTGGTCAATAAGCATTGCGATAGTGACAAAAGGCAAACCAATTAAAAAACTCAACAATAAGCTGACAATAGGGTCGCCAGTATCCTTGGTATTAATGACCCAATATAAGCACCAAATAACAGTGCTACTTAAAATGAAAGTTATTCCTTTAGGGCTATCGAAGTTAAATGCCGTTAAATTGCCCCCTGTCGCAATGATATAAACCCCGCTATAGGCAATAAGGGCTGCCACTACATCGACTTTTGTAAGCTTATGCCCTAGTAGTGGCACCGCAAGAATGGGTAACAAAATCGCCCAGGTGTAATTAAGTGATAAAGCTTGCTGAGCCGGAAGCAGATCATAAGCTTCAAATAGCACGAAATAATATAAAAAAGGATTGAGTATGCCTGTCAAAAGGTAAAAGCCTGGACGGGCTTTGAATTGCTCTATGATCAATGAATGCTTGTTATTAAATATCACAATTATTGATAACGCCAGAATTGAGGTAGTTACCGCAACAAATACTAATTGTAGAGGGGTGAAATAACTTAGCGCTATCTTAAAAGCGGTGGCGACAGTTGACCAAAGTAACACGGCAAATAAACCGTATAGATAGGCGAGGGTATTTTTAGACAATGTCGTTCCTATTAATCTCAAGTAAGCGCTAAAATTGGCATTTGATGCGTATTACGCGAGATTGTATACAGTATGCAAATTGACTGCACTTACTTTTTCACTTAAAGATGTTTTTAATACTTAAGATATTTTTAATAATTTTTTTGATCTCCCCTTGTATTTTTGATCGCTGTCCCAATATATGCAGTAAGGCTGATATGAGAGGCAAAAAATTAGGACTTGAAAAATCAAATCCTGACCCCATATCAACAAACATAAACAATTTAAGTTACATTAAAATTATATTTTTCGGAGATCCTCATGGGCAAAATTATTGGTATTGACTTAGGCACAACTAACTCTTGTGTGGCTGTCCTTGATGGCGGTACAGCTCGCGTAATCGAGAATGCTGAAGGCGAACGTACAACTGCATCTATTATCGCTTATACAGATGATGAAACATTAGTAGGTTCACCTGCTAAACGCCAAGCTGTTACAAACCCAACAAATACATTTTTCGCTATTAAGCGTTTAATCGGTCGTCGCTTTAAAGATGACGAAGTTCAACGTGATGTTGACATCATGCCTTTTAAAATCATTGGTACTGACAATGGTGATGCATGGGTTGAAGCTCATGGTAAGAAAATGGCACCACCACAAGTATCTGCTGAAATCTTGAAAAAGATGAAGAAAACAGCTGAAGATTTCTTGGGTGAAGAAGTGACTGAAGCGGTTATTACTGTTCCTGCTTACTTTAATGATTCACAACGTCAAGCAACTAAAGATGCTGGTCGTATTGCTGGTCTTGATGTTAAACGTATCATCAACGAACCAACTGCTGCTGCACTTGCTTACGGTATCGATAAGAAACAAGGCGACAACGTTGTTGCTGTATACGATTTAGGTGGTGGTACTTTCGATATCTCTATCATTGAAATCGATAGCAACGATGGTGACCAAACTTTCGAAGTATTGGCAACTAACGGTGATACTCATTTAGGTGGTGAAGATTTTGATAACCGTCTAATCAACTATTTAGCTGATGAGTTCAAAAAAGATCAAGGTCTAGACTTACGTAAAGACCCGCTAGCAATGCAACGTGTTAAAGAAGCTGCAGAAAAAGCGAAAATTGAACTTTCAAGCACAACACAAACTGAAGTTAACCTTCCTTACATCACTGCTGATGCAACAGGTCCTAAGCATTTAGTGGTTAAAATTACTCGTGCTAAGTTAGAGTCTTTAGTTGACGACTTAATCCAACGTACTTTAGAGCCGCTAAAAGTTGCTCTAGCAGATGCTGATTTATCAGTTTCTGATATTAACGAAGTGATTTTAGTCGGCGGTCAAACGCGTATGCCTAAAGTACAGGCTGCAGTAACTGATTTCTTCGGTAAAGAACCACGTAAAGACGTTAACCCTGATGAAGCAGTAGCCGTTGGCGCAGCAATTCAAGCGGGCGTACTTTCTGGTGATGTTAAAGACGTATTGCTACTAGACGTTACACCACTATCATTTGGTATTGAAACCATGGGTAGCGTAATGACTAAGCTTATCGAGAAGAACACCACTATCCCGACTAAAGCGAGCCAAACGTTCTCAACTGCTGAAGATAACCAAAGTGCAGTAACTATTCATGTACTTCAAGGTGAGCGTAAGCAAGCTACTTACAATAAGTCTCTAGGTCAATTCAACCTTGAAGGGATTGAGCCTGCTCCACGTGGTCAACCGCAAGTTGAAGTATCTTTCGACATCGATGCTGATGGTATTTTGAAAGTATCAGCGACTGATAAGAAAACCGGTAAAGCACAAAACATTACTATTAAAGCTAACTCTGGTCTAAGTGACGAAGAAGTAGAGCAAATGGTACGTGATGCTGAAGCTCATGCTGAAGAAGATGCTAAATTCGAAGAGCTAGTGACTGCGCGTAACCAAGCTGATGGCATGGTTCACGCAACTAAGAAGCAAATCGAAGAAGCGGGCGAAGACTTACCAGCTGAAGATAAAGAGAAAATTGAAGCAGCAATGGCTGAAGTTGATACCGCGAGTAAAGGTAACGACAAAGAAGCTATTGATACAGCGACTCAAGCATTAATGGAAGCATCTGCTAAGTTAATGGAAATCGCTCAAGCGAAAGCACAAGCGCAGCAAGGTGAAGCTCCAGCACAAGATGCTCAAGAAGCTAAGCCTGAAGATGACGTTGTTGATGCTGAGTTTGAAGAAGTAAAAGACGACAAAAAGTAAGCTAAATTAATTAGTTAACTTTCAGGCGGGCGTTGAGAGAAATCTCTAACGCCCGTTCGTACAATACCTGCTTGAGAAAACTGAGATTATGTCAAAGCGAGATTATTACGAAGTTCTAAGTGTCGGACGCGATGCCAGTGAACGAGAAATCAAAAAAGCCTATAAACGTCTAGCGATGAAGTTTCATCCGGATCGTAACCCTGGCGATAAAGAAGCTGAAGTTAACTTTAAAGAAGCTAAAGAAGCTTACGAAATCCTAACTGACGCGAATAAGAAAGCAGCCTATGACCAATTTGGTCATGCTGGTGTTGATCCTAATCGTGGCGGCGGTCAAGGTGGCGGCGGTGATTTCGGTGATATTTTTGGCGACGTGTTTGGTGATATCTTTGGCGGCGGTCGTCGTGGCGGCGGACAACGTCAAGCCGCTCGTGGTAGTGACTTACGTTATAACCTTGAGCTATCACTTGAAGAAGCGGTTCGTGGTCTTACAAAAGAATTACGTATTCCTACGCTAGCATCATGTGATAGTTGTGATGGTAGTGGTGCTAATAAAGGTTCTTCAGCAACCACTTGTGGCACTTGTCATGGCCAAGGCCAAGTACAAATGCGCCAAGGATTCTTTGCTGTTCAACAAGCTTGTCCAACATGTCATGGCCGCGGCAAGATCATTAAAGATCCTTGTAAGAAGTGTCATGGTGAAGGTCGTGTTGAAAAGAGTAAAACCTTATCAGTTAAAATACCTGCTGGTGTTGATACTGGCGATCGCGTTCGCTTATCGGGTGAAGGTGAAGCGGGTGAGTTTGGTGCACCTCCAGGTGATTTATATGTACAAGTCAGTGTTCGGGAACATAATATTTTTGTTCGTGACGGCAACAACTTGTACTGCGAAGTGCCAATTTCATTCAGTAAAGCTGCTTTAGGTGGCGAGATTGAAGTACCAACACTTGATGGTAAAGTGAATTTAAAAATACCTGCAGAAAGCCAAACTGGTCGTATGTTCCGCTTGCGCGGTAAAGGTGTTAAATCTGTTCGCAGTCATGCCGTTGGTGACTTACTCTGTAAGGTAGTCATGGAAACGCCTGTTAAACTTAACGAGAAGCAAAAAGAGCTACTGCGTGAGTTTGAAGCGACATTAACGGGTGAATCAAAGAAGCACAGCCCTAAAGCTGAAGGATTTTTTGATGGCGTAAAAAAGTTTTTTCACGATTTAAATAGCTAAACTTAGTCATTAAAATCTTGTAGAACGAGGAGGCTGATTACTGAAAAGTAATTAGCCTTTTTTATTGGTGCAGTATGTTGAGCAAGTAAAGCTTCAATTAAATAACAATGTAATCTAACTAATCGATCTGCGTTTAAGACAATCGTAATAGTCTAAGGTAGACTGCTTCTATTGCTTATTTGGATAACTATTTGATGTCTTTTTTGAACCTGAACCTCAATAAAACTATATTATCGGTATTACCTGATCACCTAAAAACGGCAACCAAAATTCAAACTTTGGCTATTCCTGCTATTTTGTCCGGTAAAGATGTCTTAGCTCTAGCGCAAACCGGTAGTGGTAAAACATACGCCTTTGGCTTACCTCTGTTGCAATCTATTGACGGTAAAAAAACCTCTGATGTTCAAGCATTAATTATTACCCCGACAAGAGAACTTGCCAAGCAGGTTTTTCAAACCCTAAATGAACTCGCAAAGCCATTAGCGATTAGAATGCAGCTGCTATCTGGTGGGATTGACGTTGATGAACAAATCAATGAATTAACAGCGCAACCTCAAGTGATTGTTGCAACCCCCGCAAGATTGGTTGAGTTTCTTAAACAGGGACATGTCACACTAGCAGCATTAAAGCTATTAGTGCTTGATGAAGCAGACAGATTATTAGATACGGGCTTTTGGGCTGATATAGACAGAATAGCGCAGCAAACTCCGAGCAATAAACAGACGTTATTATTCTCTGCCACATTCGATGACACGATTACGAAACGGGTTGAAAGCATTTTAAAAGCTGACTTGGTAACGGTTGAGGCCGATAAAGGCAATTCGGTTGTTGAAAAGGTTGAAGAGCAGCTTTATTTAGTCAATAAAGGCAGTAAAGCCCAAGCACTGATTACACTAATAAAGCAGCATAATTGGCAGCAAGTGTTGATCTTTACCAATACAAAAGATAGCGCCGATGCGGTCACTAAGAAGCTGGTTAAGGCTGGAGTTAATGCTGCTGCACTGCATGGTGACAAAGAGCAGGTCATTCGCACTAAAACCTTAAGCGAGTTCAAAACTAAGTCGCTAACGGTATTAGTGGCAACCGATGTGTTAGCCCGCGGCATAGATATTGATGCGTTACCGGTGATTATTAATGTGGATTTACCCGCAAGCGCTGCCGTTTATGTTCACCGTATTGGTCGTACGGCAAGAGCCGGTGCTAATGGGTTAGCGTTATCGTTAGTTTGTCATGGCGAATCTGATGACTTACAAGCGATAAGAATGTTAACAGAGCGAGACTTGCCTTTGTTAGCTTTAGAAGGCTTCCCTGTAACGGATAAACCGAGCTCAGGGAGTAGCAGTCGTCCTGCTAAAGATAAACAAGCCAATAGGCGTAGTCAGAAAAAACGCAGTATTAAGGACTTTAAGGGCAAGTCTCCTAGAGCTTAATTGAGAACATAACTTAGAAAATGCCGCAGAAATGGTTAATTACTGATTTACGACAAAGCTTGAATATTTGCTCAATATAAAAATAATAAAAGGATAGTTATTATGAAAAATGTTTTTCTTGGAATGCTTGTGGCTTTACTGATGACAGGTTGTGCAACCCATAAATCCCCTACGGGTCGTAGCCAAATTTTGTTGTTTGATGAGTCTGAAATGTCACAAATGGGACAGCAATCTTTTGAAGCCATGAAAAAGTCAGAAAAAATCAGCAAAGATAAAAAACTAACCGCCTATGTTAATTGCGTGGCTAATCGAATTACAGCAGTGTTACCTGATAAAAAGTTAACATGGGAAGTTGTATTGTTTGATTCCAACCAGGTTAATGCTTTTGCGCTTCCAGGGGGCCATATTGGCGTATATACGGGCTTATTGAAAGTAGCCAGTGACCAAGACCAGTTAGCGACAGTTATCGGCCATGAAGTCGCACATGTACTCGCAAGACATGGCAATGAGCAAGTTACGCGTGCACAAATGACCAATACAGGTATGCAAGTTGCTGATATTGCACTTGGCGCAGGCGGCGTCGCCAATAAAGATATGTACATGGCAGGTTTAGGGTTAGGCGCACAAGTTGGCATTCTATTACCTTTTGGCCGAGATCAAGAAAGTGAGTCAGACGAACTAGGTTTAGAATTAATGGCAAAAGCGGGTTTTAACCCTGCCAAGAGTGTCATTCTTTGGCAAAACATGGCGAAAGCTGGAGGAGAACAAGGGCCTGAAATGTTCTCTACACATCCATCTCATTCTACCCGAATTGCTGATTTAGAAGCCTTGCAAGCTAAAGTTACTCCACTGTATAAAGCTGCTCAAAAGCAGTCACTGCAACAATGCGGCTAATGCTGTTGAAAAATAGTCATATTCAGCTCAGATTAGCGCCCATCACTAACTAAAGTGTGCTAAACTGCCCCGCAAATTTTAACTGATGAATTGAGAGTAAATACGTATGTCAGAGTTCAACACAATGGAACAGCAAGCAAGTTACGGTGTAGGTCGTCAAATGGGTGAGCAACTAGCTGCTAACTCTTTCGAAGGTATCGATATCCCTGCTGTACAAGCTGGTCTTGCTGATGCATTTGCTGGTAAAGAAAGTGCTGTAGCAATGGAAGACTTACAAGTTGCTTTCACTGAAATCAGCCGTCGTTTACAAGCTGCACAAGAAGAAGCTTCTGAAGCAGCTTCTGCTGAAGGCGAAACATTCCTAGCTGAAAATGCTAAGCGTGAAGACGTAACAGTGACTGAATCTGGTCTTCAATACGAAGTTATCACTCAAGGTGAAGGCGACAAGCCAACTCTTGAATCAACTATTCGTGCACATTACCACGGTACATTCATCAATGGTGAAGTATTCGATAGCTCTGTAACTCGCGGCGAGCCAGCTGAATTTCCAGTTTCTGGCGTTATCGCTGGTTGGACTGAAGCGCTTCAGTTAATGCCTGTAGGTACTAAGCTTAAATTATTCGTTCCACAACACTTAGCTTACGGCGAACGTGGTGCTGGTGCTTCTATCCCGCCATTCTCGGCGTTGGTATTTGAAGTCGAATTATTAGAAATTGTCTAATTCAAAACGCCTAAGTTAACTTAGGCGTTTTTGTATCACTGGGAGAAAGTAAATGACTGCAAAAGTAAGAGTCGCCGTTGTTGGTGCCAGTGGCCGTATGGGTCGCACACTGATTGAAGCTGCAAAGCAACATGACGTAATATATTTGGGTGCTGCTGTTGAGCGAACTGGTTCTACACTAATAGGTGTTGATGCTGGTGAACTTGCTGGTGTTGGTACTATGAATGTTGCGATTACAGATTCATTAGATAAAGCATCAGAACATTTTGATGTATTAATTGATTTTACCTCTCCTGAGTCGTCGCTTGTTCACCTTGAGTGGTGTTCTAAGAATAATAAGGCGATTGTGATTGGTACTACTGGTTTCAATCATGCTCAAAAAGAGATCATTGGCGCATTTGCTGAGCAAACACCGGTTGTGTTTGCACCTAATATGTCTGTAGGCGTTAACTTAACGCTAAAACTATTAGAGTTAACGGCAAAAGTGATGGGTGATTATACTGATATCGAAATCACCGAAGGGCATCATCGTTTTAAGAAAGATGCACCTTCAGGTACAGCATTAAAGATGGGTGAAGTTATCGCAGATACTTTAGGCCGTGATCTTGAAGAATGTGCTGTATATGGTCGTGAAGGTATGACAGGCGAACGTGATAGAAAGACCATTGGTTTTTCTACTATTCGTGCTGGTGATATTGTTGGCGATCATACGGTGATGTTTGCTGATATTGGTGAAAGAGTAGAAATTACCCATAAAGCCACCAGTCGCATGACTTTTGCAAACGGCGCAATGCGCGCCGCATATTGGCTATCTGACCAAGATGATGGACTCTATGATATGCAGCAGGTGTTGGGACTCAATTAATATTTTAAAAAAACCACCGTTGGTGGTTTTTTTTTGGGAAATATATTTCCCAAAATAAAATAACCAAGCATAGACGCTTAAACTTAATTCATATAAAATCGCTGGAATTTGCCAAATTTTCGTAATTTAGTAAATCTGTAGAAATTAAATTGTAATAATTTCAGTGATTTAGCTCTTTTTGGAGGTCGTGTTGACACAGTCTGCCTTACTCGTACTCGAAGATGGAACCGTATTCTCTGGCACAGCAATTGGTGCCGATGGACTTACTGTTGGTGAAGTTGTTTTTAATACTTCAATGACAGGTTATCAAGAGATTTTAACGGATCCGTCATATTCTCGCCAGATCGTAACTCTGACTTACCCTCATATTGGTAATACCGGCACAAACGATGAAGATACAGAATCTGATTCAGTTCATGCTTGTGGTCTTATTATTCGAGATTTACCTTTATTAGCGAGTAACTTCCGTAACCAACAATCATTAAGCGATTATTTAAAAGCGAATAATGTTGTTGGTATCGCAGATATTGATACACGCAAATTAACACGTATTTTACGTGAAAAAGGCGCGCAAGCTGGCTGTATTATGGTTGGTGATATCGATGAAGCTAAAGCGTTAGCCGCTGCCAAGGCATTCCCTGGTTTGAAGGGCATGGACTTAGCTAAAGAAGTGACGACAGAGTCTACTTACCAATGGCGCAAGGGAACATGGCGCTTAGTGGGTGGCTTACCTGACGAAACTCCAGCATCAGAACTTAAATATAAAATCGTTGCTTACGATTATGGCATCAAACGTAATATTTTACGTATGTTGGTTGATCGTGGTTGTGATGTCACAGTTGTACCTGCGCAAACGACAGCTGCTGAAGTATTAGCAATGAATCCTGATGGGATTTTCTTGTCTAATGGTCCTGGGGATCCAGAGCCATGTGATTATGCGATTACAGCAATCCAAGAAATTTTAAAAACTGAAACACCCGTTTTTGGTATTTGTCTTGGTCACCAGTTACTTGCATTAGCTTCAGGTGCTAAAACTTCTAAAATGAAGTTTGGTCATCATGGCGCAAATCACCCAGTAAGTAATATTGAACAAGGTAATGTGATGATTACCAGCCAAAACCACGGTTTTGCTGCTGATGAATCGACCTTGCCTGCGAACATCAAGGTGACTCACAAGTCATTATTTGATGGTTCTTTGCAAGGTATTCACCTTACTGACAAGCCAGCGTTTAGTTTCCAAGGTCACCCAGAAGCAAGTCCTGGACCGACCGATGCGTCACCACTGTTTGATCACTTTATTGAGTTGATGGAACAATTTCGTCAAAACGCTAAATAGTTCGGTTACTCGGAGAAGATAGAAGCAATGCCAAAACGTACTGATATTAAAAGTATTCTAATCCTAGGCGCAGGCCCAATTGTTATTGGTCAGGCGTGTGAATTTGACTATTCAGGTGCACAAGCGTGTAAAGCGCTTCGTGAAGAGGGTTATCGAGTTATTTTAGTTAACTCTAACCCCGCGACGATCATGACCGATCCTGAAATGGCTGATGCAACATACATCGAGCCTATTCATTGGGAAGTTGTTCGCAACATTATCGCAAAAGAAAAACCTGATGCGATCCTACCTACTATGGGTGGCCAAACAGCGCTTAACTGTGCACTTCAGCTTGAAGCTAAAGGTGTACTAAAAGAGTTTAACGTTGAAATGATTGGTGCTACAGCTGATGCGATTGATAAAGCTGAAGACCGTAGTCGTTTTGACAAAGCAATGAAATCAATCGGACTAGATTGTCCACGCGCTGGTATTGCTCATAACATGGCAGAAGCGCATGGCGTTTTAGACATGGTTGGTTTCCCTTGTATTATTCGTCCTTCTTTCACCATGGGTGGCAGTGGCGGTGGTATTGCATATAACAAAGAAGAATTTGAAGACATTTGTTCTCAAGGTCTTGAGTTATCGCCTACCAGTGAGCTACTAATCGATGAATCATTAATCGGTTGGAAAGAGTACGAAATGGAAGTGGTTCGTGACCGCAATGATAACTGTATCATTGTGTGTGCCATTGAAAACTTCGATGCTATGGGCGTTCATACGGGTGACTCTATCACCGTTGCTCCTGCTCAGACATTAACAGATAAAGAATATCAATTAATGCGTAATGCTTCTTTAGCAGTATTACGTGAAATTGGTGTTGAAACCGGTGGTTCTAACGTTCAGTTTGGTATTTGTCCAGATACTGGTCGTATGGTCATTATTGAAATGAACCCACGTGTTTCTCGCTCTTCGGCGCTAGCCTCTAAAGCTACGGGTTTCCCGATTGCTAAAATCGCCGCGAAATTGGCTGTTGGTTTTACCTTAGATGAGCTAATGAATGATATTACTGGCGGTCGAACTCCAGCATCATTCGAACCTGCTATAGATTATGTTGTGACTAAAGTGCCACGCTTTAACTTTGAAAAGTTTGCCGGTGCTAATGACCGTTTGACGACTCAAATGAAGTCAGTGGGTGAAGTAATGGCCATTGGTCGTACTTTCCAAGAGTCACTACAAAAAGCATTACGTGGCTTAGAAGTTAGCCGTGATGGTTTTGATTCAGTTGTCGATATTACGTCACCAGATGCAATGCAAACAATTCGTCACGAATTAAAAGAACCTGGCTGTGACCGTATTTGGTACATTGCCGACGCATTCCGTGCAGGTCTTAGCCGTGATGATATTTTCAAGTTAACCAATGTTGATCCTTGGTTCTTGGTACAAATAGAAGATCTTATCGCTCAAGAAGCTAAAGTATCTGAAGTCGGTATGTCAGGTCTTAACGAAGCTTTCTTACTGCAACTTAAGCGTAAAGGTTTCTCTGATGCGCGCTTGGCTACAATATTAGGCGTAAGTGAAAGCGAAGTACGTAAAATACGTGACCGTTTTGACATGCACCCAGTTTATAAGCGTGTTGATACTTGTGCTGCTGAGTTTGCTACTGATACGGCTTACATGTACTCAACCTACGAAGACGAATGTGAAGCAGCACCGTCAGATCGTGACAAAATCATGATTCTTGGTGGTGGCCCTAACCGTATCGGTCAAGGTATTGAGTTTGATTACTGTTGTGTTCATGCTGCATTAGCATTACGCGAAGACGGTTATGAAACCATCATGGTTAACTGTAACCCTGAAACTGTTTCAACCGATTACGACACTTCAGATCGCTTGTATTTTGAGCCGGTGACATTTGAAGATGTGCTTGAAATCGTACGTATCGAAAAGCCTAAAGGCGTTATCGTACAGTACGGTGGTCAAACACCACTTAAACTTGCTCGCGCTTTAGAAGCTGCTGGAGTGCCAATTATTGGTACAAGCCCAGATGCTATTGACCGTGCAGAAGACCGTGAGCGTTTCCAGAAAGCGATTCAACGTCTTGAAATGAAGCAACCTGAAAATGATACAGTAACTACTGTTGAAGGTGCGGTACTTTCAGCTGCACGTATCGGTTATCCGTTAGTGGTTCGTCCATCATATGTATTGGGTGGCCGCGCAATGGAAATCGTTTATGACGAGCAAGATTTACGTCGCTATTTCAATGAAGCAGTAAGTGTTTCTAACGCTTCTCCAGTATTGTTAGACCGATTCTTAGATAACGCAATTGAAATCGATATCGATGCTATTTGTGATGGCGAGCTAGTCGTTATTGGTTCAATCATGGAGCATATTGAACAAGCAGGAGTTCACTCTGGTGACTCGGGTTGTTCATTACCGCCATACAGCTTAAGTGAAGATGTTCAAAATCGTATGCGTGAGCAAGTTGCTAAATTAGCAATGGAGCTAGGCGTGGTTGGTTTAATGAATGTCCAATTTGCAGTTAAAGATGACGAAATCTATATGATTGAAGTTAATCCACGTGCTGCACGTACTGTCCCGTTTGTGTCTAAAGCAACCGGTGTTCCACTGGCTAAGATTGCTGCGCGGGTTATGGCAGGTCAGAGCTTAACTTCACAGAACTTCACTAAAGAAGTGATTCCACCATACTTCTCTGTAAAAGAAGTGGTATTGCCATTTAACAAGTTCCCAGGTGTTGACCCAATGCTTGGCCCTGAAATGCGCTCTACTGGCGAAGTGATGGGCGTTGGTGAAACTTTTGCCGAAGCTTATGCTAAAGCGCAGTTAGGTGCGACTTCTGAAGTGCCTAAATCTGGCCGTGCACTAATCTCTGTTCGTGATAGCGATAAAGCGCGTGTTGCAGAGCTTGCGGCTAACTTGATTGAATTGGGTTATGACATTGACGCGACTCATGGCACTGCAGTGATACTGGGCGAAGCGGGTATTAACCCTCGCCTTGTGAATAAAGTACATGAAGGTCGTCCACATATTCTTGACCGTATTAAGAATGATGAATACACCTACATCATTAACACGACTGAAGGTCGCCAAGCGATTGAGGATTCACGTCAAATCCGTCGTGGTGCACTTCGCTATAAAGTGAACTACACCACAACGTTAAACGCAGTATTCGCAACCTGTCTTGCGCATTCTGCCGATGACCGCGGTAACGTTAATTCTGTGCAAGAATTACATCAAAGAATCGGCAAAAATTAATTTTATTTAATTAAAAGTCGATTTGATTAAAAAGGCTGCAATTGTGCAGCCTTTTTTATTACTATTTTTTGACTGTCACTAGTATCTAAACTCAAGCTTATGTAAGCTTAGGTGCATCATCATTAGATGCACCCTCAACGCAAGACACTCGCATCATTAAAACAATTTTTTGTAGTAACGATCGTGCGGTATGCGAATTAATCGAGATTTAACTGTGTTGGCTACAGGTCGACACGGTGTGCTTTTGTTTTTAAAGGAGACATAAGACATTATGAATACCGTCCCTATGACGATTATTGGAGCTGAGCAGCTTCGTAAAGAATTAGATGAGCTAAAATTTGAACGTCGTCCGTACATTACTGCAGAAATTGCTTCTGCGCGTGAATTGGGCGATTTAAAAGAAAACGCTGAATATCATGCTGCTCGAGAAGAGCAGGGTATTTGTGAAGCACGTATTCGTGATATCGAAGGTAAACTGTCTAACGCTCAAGTTATTGATGTCACTTCTATTGCAAATAATGGTCGCGTGATATTTGGTACCACTGTAACAATCGTCAATGTTGATACTGATGTAGAATCGACCTACCGGATTGTGGGTGATGACGAGGCCAACATTAAAGAGAACCTTATCTCTGTGAATTCACCCATCGCCCGCGGGTTAATTGGTAAGAATCTTGATGATGAAGTGGCTATCACCACACCAGGTGGCACCGCGGAATATGAAATTATTGCTGTAAAATATATCTAACTTTAGATTAAGTCTAAAGATTGATATTTTACAGTTATAAAAAAACCACTGCTAGGCAGTGGTTTTTTTAGGTCAAAATGAGTATTAGCGTCGTATTAAAGACAAGGCACTCAACTTAACCCAGTTGTTTGACGAAATTATTTTGCTTTTGGAACGGCAATTTTCATTTCGGCAGACTGACGGAAAATAACTAAGGTGTGTCCGATAAGCTGTACTTTGGTAGATTGTGTTTCACGAATTATCGCGTCCACAACAGCATTTTTAAGCTCTCTATCTGCAGAGCCTACTTTCACTTTTATTAGTTCATGATGAGTGAGTGCACTATCAATTTCAGCCAGAACACCTTCGGTCAAACCATTAGCACCAAGCAGCACTACTGGCTTTAAGTTATGCGCCAGGCCTTTTAAATGCTGTTTTTGTTTGGTTGTTAAGTTCATTTGTACCAACTTTTTGAATGTTACTGTTGAAAAACGGCTATTCTACCCTTATATATGCATTATGTAACTCCAAATCGTTACGGAATTTTTAAATGGCAACGAAAAAACGTTCGGCTAGTTCAAGTCGATGGATGCAAGAACATTTTGATGATCACTATGTCAAACTGTCTCAAAAGCGCGGTTTACGATCTCGTGCAGCATTCAAGTTGGAAGAAATCCAACAAAAAGACAAACTTATTAAACCTGGAATGACAGTAGTAGACTTAGGTGCAGCGCCTGGCGGCTGGTCTCAAATTGCAGTTAAGTTAGTCGGTGAAAAAGGTAAATTGGTCGCCTGTGACATTTTACCAATGGATCCAATCGTGGGAGTCGACTTTTTACAAGGCGATTTCCGTGAAGAGAAAGTACTTGCAGCTTTACTTGATCGTGTTGGTGAAGATAAAGTTGATGTAGTACTATCTGATATGGCGCCTAACATGAGTGGTTCAGATGGTGTGGATCAACCTAGGGCAATGTATCTTGTAGAATTAGCATTAGACATGTGTCATCAGGTTTTAGCGTCTAATGGTTGTTTTGCAGTCAAGGTTTTTCAGGGGGAGGGCTTTGACGAATATATGAAAGCAGTTCGACAAGCTTTTACTACAGTTAAAACACGAAAACCAGATTCATCGCGACCACGTTCACGTGAAGTGTATATAGTGGCGACTGGTTACAAGTTATAGTAGTCTAACGATAATTTATCGTAGGTCTTCAAGAGGTCTAACAATTTGAGTGACATGGCAAAAAATTTAATTCTCTGGGTTGTCATCGCCGTCGTGTTGATGTCAGTTTTTCAGGGTTATTCCCCCTCTTCTTCGTCATCGCAGAAGATGGATTACTCGGTATTCTTAGATAGTGTCCGAAATAGTAATATTAGTTCGGTCGAAATTAAGAGTGATCAACGAACAATCGAAGGAATTAAACGTTCTGGAGAGAAGTTCACCACCATCATGCCAATGTATGACCAAGATTTGATTAATGATCTTGATCGTCAAGGGATTTCAATGAAGGGCCAAGAAGCTGAAGAATCTAGCTTCCTAACCCAAATATTTATCTCTTGGTTCCCAATGCTGCTATTGATTGGTGTATGGATATTCTTCATGCGTCAAATGCAAGGTGGCGGTGGTAAAGGCGCGATGTCGTTTGGCAAAAGTAAAGCCAAGTTGATGAGCGAAGACCAAATTAAAACGACTTTTGGTGACGTTGCAGGTTGTGACGAAGCGAAAGAAGACGTTAAAGAATTAGTTGATTACCTTAAAGAGCCAACCCGTTTTCAGAAATTAGGTGGCCGTATTCCTACAGGTGTTCTTTTAGTCGGCCCACCAGGTACTGGTAAAACGCTAATCGCTAAAGCGATTGCGGGCGAAGCTAAGGTGCCATTCTTTACTATTTCAGGTTCTGATTTCGTTGAAATGTTTGTTGGTGTCGGTGCATCTCGCGTACGTGACATGTTCGAACAAGCTAAAAAGTCAGCGCCTTGTATCATCTTTATCGATGAAATCGATGCTGTAGGTCGCCAACGTGGCGCAGGTGTTGGTGGTGGTCATGATGAACGTGAGCAGACATTGAACCAGATGCTGGTTGAAATGGATGGTTTTGAAGGTAACGAAGGCGTTATCGTCATCGCTGCGACAAACAGACCTGACGTATTAGATGCAGCGCTACTTCGTCCAGGTCGTTTTGACCGTCAGGTTGTTGTTGGCTTACCAGATGTTCGTGGCCGTGAGCAAATTCTTAAAGTACATATGCGTAAAGTACCGTTAGGTGATGGTGTTAAAGCCAGTGTTATCGCTCGTGGTACTCCTGGTTTCTCAGGTGCTGATTTAGCTAACTTAGTGAATGAAGCTGCACTATTCGCTGCACGTGGTAATCGCCGCGTTGTGGGAATGGAAGAGTTTGAAAGTGCTAAAGATAAAATCATGATGGGCGCAGAGCGCCGCACCATGGTGATGTCTGAAGAAGAAAAAGAAATGACTGCATACCATGAAGCTGGCCATGCAATTGTGGGTTGTTTAGTTCCTGAGCATGATCCTGTGCATAAAGTGACTATCATTCCACGCGGTCGTGCATTAGGTGTGACCTTCTTCTTGCCTGAAGCTGATGCTATTAGTCAAAGTCGTCGTAAGCTAGAAAGTCAGATTTCAGTGGCTTATGGTGGACGTTTAGCAGAAGAAATCATTTACGGAACAGAAAAAGTATCAACTGGTGCTTCGCAAGACATTAAGTATGCGACATCAATTGCACGTAACATGGTTACTCAATGGGGCTTCTCTGAAAAATTAGGCCCTGTACTTTATGCTGAAGATGAAAATGAAGTATTCCTTGGACGTAGCATGGGTAAAACTCAGCATATGTCTGACGAAACTGCTCGTACCATTGATGCTGAAGTTAAACATCTTATTGATTCGAACTACGATCGTGCTGAAACATACTTGAAAGACAACATGGATATTCTTCATTCAATGAAAGATGCCTTGATGAAGTTTGAAACCATTGATGCAGATCAGATTGATGACTTAATGAATCGTCGTGAAGTCCGTCGACCTGCTGATTGGGATAAAGATGACGTAATGGACGATCAGGATAAAGGTACGCCAGTTAAGTCTGAAGCTACAGAGTCAGAAGAAACGAAAACTGATGATGTTGAAGACAAGACTGATGCAACACCAGATGCTGATACGCCAGCTAAATAAGCTTTGCTAAATTAGTTTAAAAAACCCCGAAAGGGGTTTTTTTATGTTTACAGATTTATTCCATTAATAAATTATTTTTTTTCGATTAAAATTAAAACTCATTAAATTGAGTGTAACTGAGGTTATATGTTTGAACTTAAATCGGGAGAGAAAACTCTCTCTTTAGCCAGTCCTATTGTTATGGCTATCATTAACGTTACTCCCGATTCATTTTCTGATGGCGGTCAACATGCCACGTTTGAAAGTGCCTGTCGGCAAGTTGATAAAGTCGTCAGTCAAGGGGCTAAAATAGTTGATATTGGCGGCGAGTCAACAAGACCAGGTGCTACAGCAGTTACTTTAGAAGAAGAGCTCGCTAGAGTTATTCCAGTCATCGAATATACAGCTGACAAATATGATGTGTGGATTTCTATTGATAGCAGTAAACCAGAAGTTATGGAGCAAGCAGTCAATGCTGGTGCACATTTAATTAATGATGTACGAGCTTTGCAAGAACCTGGGGCGTTAGCAATGGCTGCAAGCTTGGATGTACCAGTGTGCTTAATGCATATGCAAGGACAACCACAGAATATGCAAGATGCGCCTGAATATGACAATGTAATCCAACAAGTTAATGACTTTTTGTCATTAAGGGTAGATTATTGTTTAGCTGCAGGCATGTCGAGAGAAAACATAATATTAGATCCTGGCTTTGGTTTTGGAAAAACACTAGAACACAATTACGAATTGCTAGCAAAATTACCAGAGCTGCATAGTTTGCACTTTCCTTTGCTCATAGGCCTATCACGAAAAAGCATGATTGGTGATTTATTGCAAAGAGACACAGATCAAAGACTCGCTGGCAGTTTAGCTGGGGCGATGATTGCGGCTCAACAAGGGGCACAAATATTACGTGTTCATGATGTTGAAGAAACTGTTGATGTCATTACAGTGATGTCAGCGACGATGGCAAGTTTACATAACTAACCTTTTCAATCATTTTTAAATGTATTTTTTGCCTAGGTTACGTTATCAAGAGTGATTTTTTCACTTTGTGAGGGTTACGTGCAAGAAAGACAATTTTTTGGAACTGATGGCATTCGAGGTAAAGTGGGTGCCGGTGTCATGACACCGGAATTAGCGCTGAAACTTGGCTGGGCTGCGGGAAGGGTACTTTCTCGTAGTGGAACTAAGAAAGTTATTATTGGTAAAGATACACGAATATCGGGTTATTTATTTGAATCAGTGCTCGAAGCAGGTTTATCTGCTGCGGGTATCAATGTGTTGTTAGTTGGGCCTATGCCTACACCAGCCATAGCCTATTTAACCCGCACTTTTCGAGCGGAAGCTGGCATTGTTATCAGTGCATCTCATAACCCCTATTACGATAATGGCATAAAATTTTTCACTGCGAATGGTAGTAAGTTAGATGATCAACTTGAGCTAGAAATTGAACAGGAATTATCAAAGCCATTGGTCTGTGTCGAATCGCACTTATTAGGCAAAGCATCTCGGATTGAGGATGCTGCTGGCCGTTATATCGAATACTGTAAAGGTCACTTTCCTGCTGCATTATCACTTTCTGGTTTAAAGGTGGTTGTTGATTGCGCCCATGGTGCCACTTATCATATTGCCCCTAATGTATTTAAAGAGCTCGGAGCCGAAGTCATTACCATTGGTGACAAACCCAACGGCCTGAACATCAATGATAATGTGGGTGCAACCTCCATGAGGGCCATTTCTGAAAAGGTAGTACTTGAAAAAGCGGATGTAGGGATTGCTTTAGATGGTGATGGCGACCGTATTATGATGGTAGATCATCTTGGCAATGTTATTGACGGTGATCAAATTCTGTATATCTTAGCCTGTGATGCTTTAAAAAATGGTACCTTAAAAGGTGGCGTGGTTGGTACATTGATGTCCAACCTTGGTTTAGAGTTGGCGCTTGAAAAATTAAACGTTCCATTTGTCCGTTCTAACGTCGGTGACCGAAACGTGATGGAATTAATGCGTCAGCATGATTGGCATATTGGTGGTGAAAATTCAGGTCATATACTGGATCTCGATCATGGGACCACTGGTGATGGCATAGTTGCTGGTATTTTAGTATTGGCAGCGATGCAAAATCAGCTTTCCTCATTAGCGGCTTTAGTCAAACCAGTAAAAATGTTGCCGCAAATACTGATCAATATAGCTTTTGATGGTGAGTCAAATCCTTTACTCTCTGAAGCCGTACTAGCTGAAAAACTAAACGTTGAGCAACTATTAGGTCAAAAAGGTAGAGTGTTACTTAGAAAATCCGGAACTGAACCACTAATAAGGGTGATGGTAGAAGGTGAAGATGAGGCCAATGTCACATCTTTTGCAAAACAGATTGCCGATGTCGTTAAGCGAGTGGGTCAATCTTAAGGTTAATATTAATTGTTTATTTATTAATACCTAATGCTAGCGAGTAAAAAAACATCACTCTGTCGAGTAATGGTAAATATTCCTGACTTAGGTATTGTAACTTGATTGGCGGTTCGTTATTATTCACGCCGCTTTCAAAGGAGACAGTAATGGCACTTAGACGTCCTATGGTAGCTGGCAACTGGAAAATGAATGGCAGCTCGGCATTAGCCCAAGAGTTATTCAGCAAGTTTGCTACAAAGCTCCAAAATGATTCGGCTGAAGTAGTTTTATGTCCACCTTCAATTTATCTTGAAAGTGTTAGACAACTGCTTGAAGCTAATAAGCAAACCTTAGATGGTGCGCTTGTAAGAATGGGCGCACAGAACCTGAGTCAACATGACTTTGGTGCCTATACTGGTGAAGTTTCCGGTAAAATGCTAAAAGATTCAGGATGTCGGTATGTTATTATCGGCCATTCCGAACGCCGTCGTATGTATGGCGAAACAAGTAATATCGTTGCAGAGAAGTTTGCTGCAGCACAAAAACATGGATTGACGCCTATTCTTTGTGTTGGTGAATCAGGTCCAGCTCGTGAAGCAAGACGCACTTTTGAAGTGATTGCTGAAGAGCTCGATATTGTGATTGAAAAGAATGGCACCATGGCTTTTGATAATGCCATTATCGCTTACGAACCATTATGGGCCGTAGGTACTGGTAAAAGTGCTACTCCAGAGCAAGCTCAGGAAGTTCATGCGTTTATACGTCAGAGACTTTCAGAAGTGTCGCCATTTATTGGAGAGAATATTCGAATTTTGTACGGTGGTAGTGTTACCCCTTCAAATGCCGCGGATATTTTTGCACAACCAGATGTTGATGGTGGACTGATTGGCGGAGCTAGCTTAAACTCTAGCGAGTTTTTAAGTTTATGTTCCATAGCGATGAGCGCTTAATATTATGTATGAAGTTTTAATTGTAGTTTACTTGGTTGTAGCGATTGGTCTTGTTGGCTTAATCCTTATTCAACAGGGTAAAGGGGCTGACATGGGTTCTTCTTTTGGTGCTGGCGCATCAGGAACTTTATTCGGTTCAGGCGGTTCAGGTAATTTCCTGACTCGTAGTACAGCTGTTTTAGCGATTGGTTTTTTCACTTTAAGTCTAGTTTTAGGCAACTTAAGTGCTAATCATACTAAACAAGATGATGCTTGGAATGATTTAGGTTCTGCAGTAGAGCAAGTTGAACAAGCTCCTACTCAAACAGAACCTACAGAAGTAAAGATTCCAGATTAAACAAAAATGACAACAATGGTTTCATTGTTTAGTGAATGTTTTATCTAAGTTGGATTAATTAAGTCCCTCTCTACTTAATTAAATTTTTTTCCAACAGTAAAGTGTAAGAAATGCGGATGTGGCGGAATTGGTAGACGCGCCACCTTGAGGGGGTGGTGAGCTATGCTCGTGTGGGTTCAAGTCCCACCATCCGCACCAAATTTAGTTAATCAAGTCTAAAGTAAATTTGATTAATTATTGCAAGCAAAGACGTAAGTTAATATAATTACGCAAGTTGACGCGGGGTGGAGCAGTTTGGTAGCTCGTCGGGCTCATAACCCGAAGGTCGTCGGTTCAAATCCGGCCCCCGCAACCAGCTTATTGTTGATATCTTTTATTGAAACTCAATAAATATTATCTTCAATTAAAAGGTTCTATATTAAGACCTCGTCATTACGGGGTTTTTTGTTATATGGAGCTTAGTAATTCCGTGTTTTTACGGACTTTTTTGGGGCTATTTGCCCTTTTTTTCGTTTTTGGGGGTCATTTTTGGCAACATTAGAAACTAAACTGACAGAAATGCTGACAGTACCTGTTGAAGCTATCGGTTTTCAACTCTGGGGTATTGAGTTTGTCCATGCAGGGCGTCATTCAATATTACGTGTATTTATTGATGGTGAAAGCGGTATTAATATTGAAGATTGTGCCGAAGCCAGCCGCCAAGTTAGTGCTGTTCTAGATGTTGAAGACCCAATTTCGACAGAATACACATTAGAAGTTTCTTCGCCTGGTGTAGATAGACCACTATTTAATGCTGCACATTACGCAGCATATATCGGCGAAGAAGCAAAAGTACAATTGACGATGCCTGTCGCGGGTAGTCGTAATTTAAAAGGTGTCATCACGTCAATCGAAGGGCAAATGCTAACGATTAACGTAGGTGGTGAAGATTTGATAGTGGCTTTAGATAATGTTCGTAAAGGCAACATTATTGCGAAGTTTTGATAGTTTCAAGGTGAACGAGGCAAGACAAATGAATAAAGAGATTCTGCTAGTCGCAGAGGCGGTATCAAATGAAAAAGCCGTCCCGCGTGAAAAAATATTCGAAGCGCTAGAAATTGCTCTAGCCACTGCAACTAAGAAAAAATATGAAGGCGAAATCGAAGTTCGCGTTGCTATCGATCGTAAAACTGGCCACTACGACACTTTCCGTCGTTGGATGGTTGTCGATGATAAAGGCGAAGCTTTAGAAAACCCTTATAGCGAAATTACGCTTGAAGCTGCACGTTATGAAAACCCAGAAATAGAACCTGGTGAATTCATCGAAGATGACATTCCTTCAGTTGTTTTTGACCGTATTACGACTCAAACAGCTAAGCAAGTGATTGTACAAAAAGTTCGTGAAGCTGAACGTGCACAAATTGTTGAGCAGTTCATTGAACGTGAAGGCGAGATTGTTACTGGTGTGGTTAAGAAAAGCACTCGTGAAAGCATTATCGTTGATCTCGGTAATAATGCTGATGGTGTTATTTACAAAGAAGACTTAATCAGTCGTGAATCTTTCCGTCCAGGTGACCGCGTACGTGCTTTATTATACGCAGTTCGTCCAGAAGCGCGTGGTGCACAGTTATTCTTAACTCGCAGCAAGCCTGAAATGATCATCGAGTTATTCAGAGTAGAAGTACCTGAAATCTTAGATGAAATGATTGAAATTATGGGTGCTGCACGTGATCCAGGCGCTCGCGCTAAAATCGCCGTGAAAACTAATGACAAGCGTATCGATCCTATCGGTGCTTGTGTTGGTATGCGTGGCGCACGTGTACAAGCGGTTTCAAACGAATTAGCTGGCGAGCGTGTTGATATCGTGTTGTGGGATGATAATCCAGCGCAATACGTAATCAATGCAATGGCACCTGCAGATGTTGCTTCAATCATCGTTGATGAAGACAACAACTCAATGGATATTGCTGTTGAAGCAGACAGCTTAGCACAAGCGATTGGTCGCAATGGTCAAAACGTACGTTTAGCAACTCAGTTAACAGGCTGGGAATTAAACGTAATGACGGTTGAAGACCTTAACAAGAAGCATCAAGCTGAAAGCGCTAAAATTGTAGATTTATTTGTTGAAACTCTTGAAGTTGACGAAAATTTTGCAACTGTTCTTGCTGAAGAAGGTTTCACTTCTTTAGAAGAAATTGTGTATGTACCAGAAGCAGAACTATTAGAAATTGATGGTTTTGACGAAGATATCGTTGCTTCATTGCGCGAACGTGCAAAAGCGGCGATCTCTACTAGAGCATTGGCAACAGAAGAAGCACTTGATGGTGCGGAACCTGCAGCAGATTTATTAGCGTTAGATGGTTTAGAAAAGCATTTAGCATATGTTCTTGCAAGTAAAGGTGTAATTACCTTAGAAGACTTAGCGGAACAAGGCATTGACGATTTAATCGATATTGAAGAATTGACAGAAGAAAAATCAGGTGAGCTCATCATGGCTGCCCGTAATATCTGTTGGTTTGGCGAAGAAGCATAAGTCGATCAACAGGGGGATTTAATTGATGGCAGATACAAGTATAGATAAGTTGGCCGCGGAAGTGGGCAAGAATGTTGACAGACTGATTGAACAGTTTGCTGACGCAGGAATTAAGAAAAATAAAGCTGATTCAGTTTCAGAAACTGAAAAGCAAACTTTGCTTGATCATTTGAAGAAGCAACATGGCGGCGATCAAGCTCCACAGAAAATGACTTTGCAACGCAAAACTGTATCAACACTGAGTGTTAATGCAGGCGGCGGTCAATCTAAAGACGTTAAAGTGGAAGTACGTAAGAAACGTACTTTTGTTAAACGTGACGATAGCGACCTAGCAAAAGAAGCGGAACTTGAAGCTCAAAAGCAACAAGAAGCAGAAGTTGCTGCACAAGCTAAAGCGGCAGAAGACAAAGCTAAAGCAGAAGCGAAAGCGAAAGCTGATGCCGAAGCTAAAGCAAAGAAAGAAGCTGAAGCCGAAGCGAAAGCGAAAGCAGCTAAAATTGCTAAAGCTGATGACCCAGCAGCAGCAGCTGCAGAAGCAGAAGCTGAGCGTTTAAAAACGGTTCAAGCTGAAGCATTAAAGAAAAAGCAAGAAGAAGAAGCGGCATTAGCTGCTGAAACTGCTCGCCAATTAGCTGCTGAAAACTCAAAGCGTTGGGCTGAAGAAGAGCGTCAACGTATTGAAGCTGAGAAGAACGGTGATCATCACGTTACGACTTCAAAAGCGGCTCGTGCTGCAGAAGATACTTCTGATGCAAACGATGAAAAACGTGGTCGTCGCGCTCGTAACAAGAACGCGAACAAAAAACGTGGTGGAAAAGGCGGTCGTGATAATCGTTCTAACCATGCACGTAACAAGAGTACTGCTCCTGAGTCAATGGCACACGGTTTCAATAAACCAGTTGCTATTGTTAAAGGCGAAGTACGTATCGGCGAAACTGTATCAGTAGCTGAACTTGCATCACGTATGTCTCTTAAAGCCACTGAAATCATCAAACAGATGATGAAAATGGGCTCTATGGTTACGATTAATCAAATCTTAGACCAAGAAACAGCACAAATGATTGCTGAAGAAATGGGTCATAAGGTTATTCTTCTTCGTGAAAACGAACTAGAGCATCAAGTACTTGGTGATCGTGATGAAGAAAACATCGTACTAGAGAATCGTGCTCCTGTTGTTACCATCATGGGTCACGTTGACCACGGTAAAACATCACTACTTGATTACATTCGTCGTGCAAAAGTTGCTGACGGTGAAGCCGGTGGTATTACACAACACATCGGTGCATACCATGTAGAAACTGAGAATGGCATGATTACATTCTTAGATACTCCTGGTCACGCGGCGTTTACGTCAATGCGTGCACGTGGTGCTAAAGCAACGGATATCGTTATTTTGGTTGTTGCTGCTGATGATGGTGCTATGCCTCAGACTATCGAAGCGATTCAGCATGCTAAAGCGGGTAACGTACCGTTAATCGTAGCTGTGAACAAAATGGATAAGCCTGATGCTGATCCTGAGCGCGTTAAGAGTGAATTAGCTCAACACGGTGTTATGTCTGAAGATTGGGGCGGCGAGCATATGTTCGTAAACGTTTCAGCTAAAGAAGGCACCGGTATTGACGAATTGCTTGAAGGCATCTTGTTACAGTCTGAAGTACTAGAGCTTAAAGCTGATCGTTCAGGTATGGCTGCTGGTGTTGTTATTGAATCTAAATTGGACAAAGGTCGTGGCCCAGTTGCTACTGTACTTGTTCAAGAAGGTACTTTACGCCAAGGCGACATCGTTCTTTGTGGTCTTGAGTACGGTAAAATCCGTGCAATGAAAGATGAGAACGGTCATGCAATTACTGAAGCGGGTCCATCAATTCCTGTTGAGATTTTAGGTCTTTCAGGTGTACCTTCTGCTGGTGACGAAGCAACTGTTGTACGTGATGAACGTAAAGCACGTGAAGTAGCACTTTATCGTCAAGGTAAATTCCGTGATGTTAAATTAGCTCGTCAGCAAAAATCTAAGCTTGAAAACATGTTCGCGAACATGACTGAAGGCGAAGTACAAGAACTTAACATCGTTCTTAAAGCAGACGTTCAAGGTTCACTTGAAGCAATTTGTGAATCATTAGCTAAACTGTCTACTGACGAAGTTAAAGTTAACATCATCGCTCGTGGCGTTGGTGCATTAACTGAAACTGATGCTACGTTAGCTGCAGCTTCAAATGCAATCATGGTTGGTTTCAACGTTCGTGCTGATGCACAAGCGCGTAAGACTATTGATTCTGAAAGTGTTGATTTACGCTACTACAGCGTAATTTACGACCTTATTGATGAAGTTAGAGCTGCAATGACTGGCATGTTAGCACCTGAGTTCAGACAGCAAATCATTGGACTTGCAGAAGTTCGTGATGTATTTAAATCGCCTAAGATTGGTGCAATTGCGGGTTGTATGGTTACCGAAGGTACCATCAAGCGTAGCGCTCCTATCCGTGTACTACGTGAAAACGTGGTTATCTATGAAGGTGAGCTTGAATCATTACGTCGCTTCAAAGATGACGTTGCTGATGTACGTAACGGCATGGAATGTGGTATCGGTGTGAAGAACTACAATGACGTCAGAGTTGGCGATCAGATTGAAGTCTTCGAAACGGTCGAAGTGGCCCGAACGCTGTAACACACAGAAAGGCGGCGTTAGCCGCCTTTTTTATTTATATAAGGCTATGGTAACAATATTATGGCAAAAGAATTTAGTCGTACTCGTCGTATTGCGCAGCAGCTCCAACAAGAGCTCGCTATGGTGATACAACGTGATATGAAAGATCCTCGTATCGGCTTTGTCACTGTTAATGATGTCGAAGTCTCTCGTGATTTAAGCTACGCAAAAGTGTTTGTGACCTTTTTTGAAGAAGATCAAGAATTAGTCAACGAAAAAGTTGAGGCTCTCACTACCGCTGCACCTTACATCAGAACACTGATTGCTGGTCGTATGAAGCTACGCGTAATGCCTGAACTGCGTTTTGTTTACGATAGTTCATTAGTTGAAGGTATGCGCATGTCTAACTTGGTAAGCCAAGTAATTACCAATGACAAAGCGAAGCAAGAACAGTTTGGTACTGAAGAAGAACCAACTGATACTGATGAAAATACAGAAGGAAAAGACTAATGGCTCGTCGTCGCAAAGGGCGTTTTATTAATGGCATAGTGCTATTAGATAAGGGAACTGGCATCAGTTCAAACCATGCTTTGCAACGTGTCAAACGTCTTTACCAAGCTAATAAAGCGGGTCACACCGGCGCTTTAGATCCATTAGCTACTGGCATGCTACCTATTTGTTTAGGTGAAGCAACCAAGTTTTCTCAGCATCTGCTTGAAGCAGATAAGCGTTATTTGGTTACTGCTAAGCTCGGTGAGAGAACTGATACAAGTGATTCAGATGGTGAAGTTGTGCAGATAAGACCTGTCCAATTTACCCAAGAAAAACTTGAAGAGTCTCTTGAGCATTTTCGTGGACATACCATGCAAGTGCCATCAATGTATTCAGCATTAAAGCATCAAGGGCAACCTTTATACAAATATGCACGTGAAGGCATTGAAGTACCGCGTGAAGCTCGTCCTATTAATGTGTTTGAACTTTTATATGTTGGCTTAGAAGGCGATGAATTAACGTTAGATATTCATTGTTCAAAAGGCACATATATACGCACAATCGTTGACGACTTAGGCGAAATGCTTGGCTGTGGCGCTCACGTTATCATGCTTAGACGTACTCAAGTTGCTGATTATCCTTATGAGAAAATGGTGACTCTAGAACAATTGATGGAAATGGTTGAAGAAGCTGAAAAGTCTGAAACACCATCAAGTGACGTTTTAGATCCATTGTTATTACCAATGGATACTGCTGTAGCTAATTTTGCTGAAGTGAATTTACCTGAGACAAGTGCTCAGTTTATTTTACAAGGCCAACCCGTTAAGGTTGAAAACTTATTAGAAGATCAACTTCTCAGAATCACCTTAGGTGAATCTAGGAAGTTTATCGGCATAGGTTTTAAAAATGATGATGGTTTATTAGCACCTAAAAGATTGGTGGTCGAGCATACTGAAGAGGTTTAAAACTTTTTAGTCTCTATGTTTATTGCCTAAAGTTAGGTATTAAATGCGCCAGCTTTACGCTTACTTAATCTGTGTATTTTACTTGATGGTTATTATTCAAGTACAGTATGCAGATTTTTTATTGCTAGAAATTCCATTTGCGGTTAAAATATCGCGCCCCTAGGCTGAGTTAGTGATCGGCTTGGGATAATTTAATTTTTTCTGGAGATATATATGTCACTAAGTAATGAACAGAAAGCTAAAATTGTAGCTGAATTTGCACGTTGTGAAAACGACACTGGTTCAACTGAAGTACAAGTAGCTTTATTGACTGCACAGATTAACCATCTACAAGGTCATTTCAAAGAGCACATCCATGATCACCATTCACGTCGTGGTCTACTACGTATGGTTAGCGCTCGTCGTAAGCTTACAGCTTACCTTAAGCGTACTGACGTAGTTCGTTATACAGCTCTTATCCAGAAGCTTGGTTTACGTCGTTAATAGCGATGTTTAATTTGCTTGTTGTTTACAGTAAGTAAATTTAAACCGTAAAAAAGGAGGCTTATGCCTCCTTTTTTATGTTTGTAATTTGAGAAATCTAGCTGAAGGGCTTATCTATTTTCGATTTCTAATGGCGCTTCAGAAAGATAAAGTGCCTCAAACTCTTCCAATGGCAGTGGTTTACTAAAGAAAAATCCTTGGCCAATTTGGCAATTATGTCGTTGTAGCCAAGCGAGCTGTTCTTGGTTTTCGATACCTTCGGCTACAATATCAAGTTTTAGCTGCTGTCCTAACATCAAAATGGTCGATGCTATTGCGCCATCGTGGGGGAGGTCTGAGACAAACCCGCGATCAATTTTCATTGTGGTAATTGGCAAATGGCGTAAATAGGATAGTGATGAGTAGCCGGTACCAAAATCATCAACAGCAATACCAAAACCCGCACTTTTGAGCTGTTCAAGTTTGTTTATCGCCTGATCTATGTCGTTCATTAATGATGTTTCAGTAATTTCAATTTCTAATAGCTCTGGACGTATCTGATAGCGTAATGCGAGCTGTTTAATATCAGAGACTAAACTAGCGTCTGCAAACTGCTGTGAGGCAACATTTACGGCAATAGGGATTGCGTAGTTATATTTCTTCTCCCATTCACGAATAACTTTACAGCTTTGTTCAATGACCCATCTTCCTATAGGGATAATGATGCCAGTTTCTTCCGCTATGGGAATAAATTCCATTGGCGGAATCAATTCACCATTTTTCTTCCAACGAATTAACGCTTCACAACCGATGACTTTATTGGTTTTGAGATCTAATTTAGGCTGAAAATAGAGCAGGAATTCATTTCGTTTAAGCGCATCATGTAGTGAAGCTTCTGTTTTGAGTCGGTTGGCCGCATGTTCAGTCATTTGTTGTTTAAAGAATGACCATTGATTAGAACCTGCCGCTTTTGCGCTATACATAGCAATGTCAGCATGGCGGATAAGATCTTCAGCACCAGGGCCATCTTCTGGATAAATAGAGATGCCTATTGATGCGGCAGGATGTATTGCATGCTCATTTAACTGAATCGGTGCATTAAGTTGCTTCAATAGCTTTCCGACAAAGTCAGCTGCTTGTTCAGGCGTTTCAATATCATCAGCAACAATCACAAACTCATCGCCACCTAGGCGGGCTACGCTACCTTTATCACCCACCGCTTTTTCTAAAATTCTCGCGACACGAGCAAGAAATTGGTCACCAATGGCATGGCCCAATGAATCATTAACGTTTTTGAACCTATCTAAGTCAATAAATAATAGAGCAAAATGCCGCTTATGTACTCGAGCGCGTTGAATTGTCACATTTAATGTTTCGAGTAATAATGTTCTATTTGGGAGGCTTGTAAGGGGATCCCTAGTGGCCATCTTACGAAGTTTATTTTGGGTCTGACTGAATTGTAATAAAATCTGATTAAATTTAGTCGTCACGAGTCCTAACTCATCATCTTTGTGAGCTTTAGACATAGGTAATAAGTTTTCATCAGGTAAATCGGGATCAATTTTATCAATAGCTTCACTGATCCTTGCTATTGGCTGCGTAAGGAAGCGGTGAAAAACGATTGTTAAAACCAGTGTTAATAAAAGGGCTCTAGCTAAGGTCGCAATAAAGCCAAGTTGCAACTGGTTAAATAAGTTATTAGTCATTTTTTGTGTATCGTAATAGATAGACAAGGTGCCAATAAGTTGCTGCTTTTTATTACCTTCGAAATAATGAGGGCGAAATAAGGGTCTGGAGATTTCATGTAAGTCATTAAATAAAAAATGGCTTAAAGAGTCATATTTGTCGGAAAAAGGTTTTGGCTGGTTACTGGCACTCACATACAAAGAACCATCATCTAAATGAATAACCGATGAACGGATATTATCAATTTTGATAATACCTTCTAATGTTTGTTCGGTTTGTTTGTCATCAAGTGCCCAAACTGCATTTGATGCTGTTTGTTCAACTGAGTTTAGTAGTTCTTGTTGAGAGGCGGTAAGTTGCTGTTTAGTCGTTACTACAACAAGCGCAATCTCGACAACAAAAATGGCAATTGCAAAAAATAAGGCAGTAAAAACTACTAGATTAGTTTGTTTCCATGTCAGAGACTTAAACCTTTGAGTCATTTACACATTTCCATAACAGTATTAGAAAAAAACGTTGGTATTGCGAGGATTATTGTTTACTAACTGATTGAACTCAATGCGATTGTTATTACTACATTTTTTATCGCTATCTCACTTTAGACAAATTTCGTTATAAAGTCATTATTTATAGCGATTTGCATACGTTTTATCAGCTTTATCTCGCATTATTTTTGTTGCGGCTTTTTTTAATAAATAATTAATATAGCCGTTAGAACCCATGTATTGGGAAGATATCGGCACTAAATTGATAAAATTGAATTATTTTCGCCTGATATTGCTATGCGCTTTAACTATTACAAAAAATTGAAGTATACTTATGCGCGTAATTTAAAGGCAAATAATTAAGGAATGGGTCACGTGAATCCAATTGTAAAGAGTTTTGAGTATGGTCAACATACTGTCACCTTAGAAACAGGTGTTATTGCACGTCAAGCAGATGCTGCAGTACTAGCGAGCATGGGCGATACAACTGTCCTTGTTACTGTAGTTGGTAAAAAAGTTGCGGATTTAAGCCGTGATTTCTTCCCACTAACAGTTAACTACCAAGAGAAAACTTACGCTGCTGGTAAGATCCCTGGTGGTTTCTTTAAGCGTGAAGGTCGTCCAAATGAAGACGAAACGCTTATTGCTCGTTTAATCGACCGTCCAATTCGTCCTTTATTCCCTGACGGATTTAAAAACGAAGTACAAGTTATTATTACTGTTGTTTCAGTTGACCAACAAATCGAACCAGATATGGTTGCAATGATTGGTACTTCTGCTGCTCTTGCTATTTCTGGTATTCCATTCAATGGTCCACTAGGTGCTGCACGTGTTGGTTATATCAACGGTGAGTACTTACTTAACCCATCAGTTGATCAAATCGCTGAAAGCGACTTGAACCTAGTTGTTGCTGGTACTAAAAGTGCTGTATTAATGGTTGAATCAGAAGCTAAAGCGCTTGCTGAAGAAATCATGTTAGGTGCTGTGACTTATGGTCACGCTCAACAACAAGTTGTGGTTGATGCAATTGCTGAATTCAAAGCTGAAGCTGGTAAGCCTACTTGGGATTGGTCTGCACCTGTCGAAGATCAAGACTTAGTTGCTAAAATTAAAGATCTTGCTGAAGAAGGCTTAACTGCTGCTTATCAAATCGAAGTTAAGCAAGACCGTTATGTTCAAGTTGGCGTAGTTAAAGCTGCAGCTAAAGCTGCTCTAGTTGCTGAAAACCCAGACGTTGATCAACGTGAAGTTGGCAACTTACTTGGTAGCCTTGAGAAGAAAGTTGTTCGTGGTCGTATTATCAGTGGCAAGCCACGTATCGACGGTCGTGAACCTGATATGATCCGCGCATTGAATGTTCTTGCTGGCGTACTTCCACGTACTCACGGTAGTTCATTATTTACACGTGGTGAAACTCAAGCACTTGTTACTTGTACTCTTGGTACAGAACGTGATGCACAGAAAATTGATAGCATCATGGGCGAACGTACTAATCGCTTTATGCTTCATTATAACTTCCCTCCATACTCAGTTGGTGAAACTGGCATGGTTGGTTCACCTAAGCGTCGCGAAATCGGTCACGGTAAGCTAGCTTGGCGCGGTATGAATGCAGTTATGCCTTCTGCTGAAGAATTCCCATACAGCATCCGTGTCGTTTCAGAAATTACTGAATCAAACGGTTCTAGCTCAATGGCTTCTGTTTGTGGTACTTCATTAGCATTAATGGATGCGGGTGTACCAATTAAAACTTCTGTTGCAGGTATTGCAATGGGTCTAGTTAAAGAAGGCGACGATTTTGTTGTTCTTTCTGACATCTTAGGTGATGAAGATCACTTAGGTGACATGGACTTTAAAGTAGCTGGTACTCGTGATGGTATTACTGCTCTTCAGATGGATATCAAGATTGAAGGTATCACTCAAGAGATCATGGATATCGCACTGCAACAAGCATACGGTGCACGTGTTCATATTCTTAACGTAATGGACCAAGCAATTGGTGGCGCACGTGACGATATCTCTGACCACGCTCCACGTATCACTACTATCAAGATTAATCCTGAAAAAATTCGTGATGTTATCGGTAAAGGTGGTGCAACTATTCGCGCACTTACTGAAGAAACTGGTACAACTATCGAATTGGATGACAACGGTACAGTTAAAATTGCTTCTTCAAATGGTGAAGCAACTAAAGAAGCTATCCGTCGCATCGAAGAGATTACTGCTGAAGTTGAAGTGGGTCGTATCTACAAAGGTAAAGTTATTCGTATCGTTGATTTCGGCGCATTCGTTAACATCTTACCTGGTAAAGATGGCTTAGTTCATATTTCACAAATCAGTGAAGAGCGTGTTGCTAACGTATCTGATCATCTTGAGATGAACCAAGACGTAGACGTTAAAGTGATGGAAGTTGACCGCCAAGGTCGTGTAAGACTTTCTATCAAAGAAGCTATTACTAAAGCAGAACCTACTGCAGAATAGTGTTTAGATTAGCCTTGCTAATCTAAACAAAAATAAAGGAGAGCCTAGGCTCTCCTTTTTTATTGCCTAAAATAAACAATTGAAAATTAATCTGTAACTGCGTAGCCCTTGGAGCTTTTGGTTGTTATGATGCAAAGTAATTATAGAACCTGATAAGGTATTTAAATGGAACACAAATTACGTACCACTGTTGTAGCATTATGTGTTGGTGCCAGTATGTTATTGTCAGGTTGCGCATCACTTTCTGGAAGCAGCGATAGTGCAGCATCAGGCAAAGTAATGGTTGCACCGAATGTACCTGATTACAAATTAGAAGTGACATTGGCTAAGCTCAATGAAATTTTAGGTTCAATGGAGCTAACTGCTGAACAGCGAGCACGTTTTCATTATGATCGTGGCGTTATTTATGACAGTGTCGGTTTACGACTTCTAGCGAGAATTGATTTTCACCAAGCTATCAAATTACAGCCCAATCTTGCCGATGCTTATAATTTCTTAGGGATTTATTACACCCAAGAAGGTGAGTTTGAACCAGCCTATGAATCTTTCGATGGTGTGCTAGAACTTTCTCCTCAATATGATTATGCCTATTTGAACCGCGGTATTGCTTTGTACTACGGTGAACGTTATGAATTAGCTACGCAAGATATGAAGTCGTTTTTAGCAAAAGACCCATCAGATGGGTACCGTGCTTTGTGGCTTTATCTTGTTCAAGAGCCAAATAACCAAGAAATGGCACAAACTGAACTGCTAAACAATCGCAAAGCGCTAAGTGATCAAGCATGGTCATCAGTATTAGTAGATTATTACTTAGGTACATTGACTAAAGAACAGGTTTTTGAGGCTGCAAAGGCAAACTTAAGCCAACCTAAAGAATATTCTGAACGTCTATGTGAAGCGTATTTTTACTTAGCTAAAAAAGCGGTTGAACAACAAGATTACCAGCTTGCGGTCGATTATTATCGATTAACACTGGCGACAAACATTTATGATTTTGTTGAACATCGTTATGCAAGAATCGAATTAGGCCAAGCTCAGCAGATGCTTGAGCAGTCTCAAGTGACAAAATAATTTATTAATAGTTTTACTATTAATTTCACTCATAATTGAGTAATTGTGATCAAAGGCTAATGAATATTCATTAGCCTTTTTTATTTCATTCTTCTATGAATGGTTCGGTGTTGATTAAAGTGAGTTTACCTAGCCAATGTAGGTGGGAAACGCTATAATTTGCGCCTTTTTATTATGCTAGGGCAAAGACAACCATGTCAGTTCAAACTGTAGAGGTCGATAAACGTCGAACCTTCGCGATTATTTCGCATCCTGATGCCGGTAAGACCACTATTACTGAGAAAGTACTTTTATTCGGACAAGCAATTCAAGTTGCGGGTACCGTTAAAGGTCGTGGCTCTAAACAGCATGCAAAATCTGACTGGATGGAGATGGAAAAAGATCGTGGTATTTCTATTACTACTTCGGTAATGCAGTTTCCGTATAGTGATTGCCTAGTTAACCTACTTGATACACCGGGTCACGAAGATTTCTCTGAAGATACTTACCGTACCTTAACCGCGGTTGATTCTTGCCTCATGGTCATTGATTCAGCTAAAGGTGTAGAAGATCGAACCCGTAAATTAATGGAAGTCACTCGTTTACGTGATACGCCTATTGTCACTTTTATGAACAAATGTGACCGTGATATTCGTGATCCTATGGAAGTGATGGACGAAGTTGAGACTGAGCTGAAAATTGCGTGTGCACCAATTACATGGCCTATTGGCTGTGGTAAATCATTTAAAGGTGTTTACCATATTCTTCGTGGTGAAGCGATTTTGTATCAATCAGGTCAAGGTCATAAAATCCAAGAAGTACGCACAGTTAAAGGTCTTGATAATCCAGAGCTTGATGAAGCCATTGGTACTGAGCTGGCCGAGTTATTACGTGAAGAATTAGAATTAGTTATCGGCGCATCACACGAATTCGAATTAGAAGCATTTTTAGCGGGTAAGTTATCGCCAGTTTACTTTGGTACTGCACTCGGTAACTTTGGTGTTGACCATGTGCTTGATGGATTGATTGAGTGGGCTCCTAAACCACAACCTCGCGGAACGGAAGTACGTGACATACAAGCTGAAGAGGAAAAGTTCTCCGGCTTCGTATTTAAAATTCAAGCAAACATGGATCCAAAACATCGAGATCGTGTTGCGTTTATGCGTATTGTCTCTGGCAAGTATGAGAAAGGCATGAAAATGCACCACGTACGTGTCGGTAAAGATGTGCGTATCTCGGATGCATTGACATTTGTTGCTGGCGACCGTGAACAGGTTGAAGAAGCCTACCCTGGTGACATCATTGGTTTGCATAACCATGGCACCATTCAAATTGGTGATACGTTTAGCCAAGGTGAAAAGCTTAAGTTTACTGGTATACCTAACTTCGCACCGGAAATGTTCCGTCGTATTCGCTTAAAAGATCCTTTAAAGCAAAAGCAGTTACTGAAAGGGTTAGTACAGCTGGCTGAAGAAGGGGCGGTTCAGGTCTTTAGACCGCTTGATACCAACGACTTAATAGTAGGTGCGGTTGGTGTACTCCAGTTTGAAGTGGTTGTTGGACGCCTTAAGAGTGAATATAACGTCGAAGCTATTTACGAAGGTATTAGCGTGTCGACCGCTCGTTGGGTTTACTGTAAAGACGAACGTAAACTTGAAGAGTTCCGTCGCAAATGCAGTAGCAATTTAGCCTTAGATGGCGGTAATAACTTAACTTATATTGCTCCCACTATGGTCAATCTCAATTTATCGATGGAACGATACCCTGATGTTGATTTTGCTAAAACCCGAGAAAATTAATCATTAAGTAATGTATTTTTACTATTTAAAAGGCGGTTATACCGCCTTTTTTATTGCCTTCTATTTAAAGTCATCGTAAGTTTTATCGTCAATATTCGGTAAAACGCTATTTCAAAGGAAGCCTTATGATAGATTCCCACGCCCATTTAGATTTAGCTGATTTTGATCATGATAGAGCGACTTTATTTCAACAAATGCATGTAAATGGAATCGAAACGGCGTTAATTCCAGGTATTAGAGAGTCAAATTGGTCAAAACAAATAGCAATTGCTAACGAGTTTAATTGTTATTTTGCCCTTGGTATTCACCCTTGGTACGTGCCTGATGATATTCCTAAATCTTTAGATGCTCTAAATCATCATATCGGTATACATAATGCTGATGATAACTTCGTTGCATTAGGTGAATGTGGGCTTGATAAGCTAAAAGGTTGGGGCCAACCACAGATTGAACTGCTAACAGGGCAATTAGGCATGGCGATTGATTGGAATTTGCCGGTTATTTTACATGCTGTAAAAGCGCATCCAGAGTTATTAGCAAGCTTAAAGACATATCAAAATCAAAAAGGTGGCGTTATTCATGGCTTTTATGGTGGACCAGAATTAGCTCAATCCTATATAAAGCTAGGTTACAAATTAGGAATTGGAGGTTTACTCATGAACCCTCATGCGAAAAAATTACATAAAACGGTAACAGAAGTCGATATTAAACACTTCATAATTGAAACAGACTCCCCTAGCATGACCCCCTATAATTCAGTTGAAAAACGGAATACTCCGCTTCAACTGTCAAATTTTGTTCAAAAGATCGCAAATTTACAAAAAAAAACAACTGTTTTTATTTTAGAACAATTAGATCGAAACGTCTCTCAACTGTTTGAGCTGTAGTTCTTTTTTTTTAAACACGCTTATTAACGAATGTTAATGTTGGATAAGATCCTGAAATTAAACTCTAAAAGTATGATCTAATCCACGATTTTACTCTGACGCTCGGTTATAATCATTAACGGAAATTAGGTGAGTTAACAACAAATAAACATATCGTTAACAAATTAAAAGGGTGATGATTAATGGATATACTAATGAGTCTAGTTGGGGTGGTTACCATACTAGCAATCGGTTATGCACTATCAAATAACAGAAAAGCAATTAGTGCTCGTACTGTTCTTGGTGCTTTAGCCATTCAAGCGTTTTTTGCGGGTTTCGTTTTATATGTGCCAGTTGGTCAGCAAATTCTTGGTGGTGTTTCACAAGGCGTTGCAGATGTAATTGGTTATTCTCAAGCTGGTATCAACTTCTTGTTTGGTGGTTTAGGTACTGATGCAATGTTTGCTAACGGTGTTGGTTTCGTATTCGCTATACGAGTGCTACCTGTTATCATTTTCTTCTCTTCATTAATCGCTGTTCTTTACTACCTAGGTGTTATGCAGGTAGTCATTAAGTTCATCGGTGGTGCTTTACAAAAAGCACTAGGTACAAGCCGTACTGAGTCTATGTCTGCTACAGCGAATATCTTCGTTGGTCAAACTGAAGCTCCACTTGTAGTGCGCCCTTTCATCCCTACTATGACGAACTCAGAATTGTTCGCTATCATGGTTGGTGGTCTTGCTTCTATTGCTGGTGCAGTATTAGCTGGCTATGCCGGTATGGGTGTGAAAATTGAGTACTTAGTTGCTGCATCATTCATGGCCGCTCCTGGTGGTTTGATGATGGCTAAACTAATGCATCCTGAAACTGAAGTTGCTAAAAATGACATGTCAGATCTTCCAGAAGATACTGATAAGCCTGCTAACGTAATTGATGCAGCAGCATCAGGTGCGGCTTCAGGTTTGCATTTAGCATTGAACGTAGGTGCTATGTTACTTGCATTCGTTGGTCTTATTGCAATGATCAATGGCATGCTAGGTGGTATCGGTGGATGGTTCGGTATTGAAGCTTTATCACTAGAGTTAATCCTAGGTTACATCTTTATGCCTTTAGCATTCTTAATCGGTGTACCTTGGAACGAAGCAATGGTTGCAGGTTCTTTCATCGGTCAAAAGATTGTTGTAAACGAATTCGTTGCATACCTTAACTTTGCTCCATACTTACTTGACTCTTCAGCTGAAGGTTTCAAGGTAGTAGCAGAAACTGGCATGATGATGTCTGATAGAACTAAAGCTATCATTTCATTCGCATTATGTGGATTCGCTAACTTATCGTCTATTGCGATTCTGTTAGGTGGTTTAGGCGCTATGGCTCCTAGTCGTCGCCATGACCTTGCTAAGCTTGGTTTACGTGCTGTAATTGCTGCATCATTAGCTAACTTAATGAGTGCAACACTTGCTGGTCTATTCTTAGCGATTTAATCATCAGTTAAGTTATACAAGTCAGCAAATGAAATGACCGTTATTACCTGATAATAACGGTCTTTTTTTAATTTTTTTAAATGTCATGTCATTCGTTAACTAAACATAATGGAATAATTAAGTTTCTGGTGTGTTAATTGCCAGTAGTTTTATTATGATGTAATGGTAGGTTAATGCAGTTTTTTAGATTGTTTAATTATAAATTGTTAGTTAAAAGTAGAGATATTGTTCACATTTTGGGATTAAGTATTCGTATTTTTGCTATTTTGTATTGAGCTTTTATTCATTAGATGTACAATGCAAACGTTTATAAAAAACGCCACCCACGTAGGTGGTAATAAATAAATCAATGGGGTTGATAAAATGAAAAATGTTAAAACTTTAGCTTTAGCTGCAACGACTATCGCTGCAATGGCCGCACCAGCAATGGCTGCTGACCGTGGCGAAGACATCCGTTCTGGTGATTACAGTTGGATGCAGTTCAATGCAATGTACGCTTTTGATGAATTACCAAGTGGTGGTGAAAGTGGTCACGATTACTTAGAAATGGAATTTGGCGGCCGTGCTGGTGTTGTTGATTTATACGGTTACGTTGATGTTTTCAACTTATTCACTCAAGATTCTGGTGATAAAGGTTACGGTGAAAACCGTATGTTCATGAAGTTTGCACCTCGTTTTTCTCTTGATGCAATTACTGGTTTAGACCTTTCAGTTGGTCCTATTCAAGAAGTTTACTTCTCTACTTTATTTAACTGGGGTGGCGGACCAATCGCAGAAGACGTGAATGCATCTTTCTGGGGTTTAGGTGCTGACGTTATGGTTCCATGGTTAGGTAAAACTGGCATGAACATATACGCTCATTACGACATGAATGGTAAAGATTGGAATGGTTACCAATTCTCTATGAACTGGTTCAAGCCGGTAATGAACTTTGATAACGGAACTTTCGTTTCTTTCCAGGGTTACGTTGATTACCAATTTGGTGCTGACGATGATTACGGCAATGAGTTTGTACCTATGTCTAGCAACGGTGGCGCAGCATACTTCGGTTTACATTGGCATTCAGACAACTACGCTCTAGGTTATGGCTTAAAAGCGTATAAAGACGTTTACCTTCTTGAAGATGGTGCTGGTATCGTAGGTTTAGAAACTACTGGTTTCGCTCACTACCTAACAGCTACTTACAAGTTCTAAATTGACTTGAAAGTGATTAGAGCCGTACTTGTACGGCTCTAAATTTTTACAAGAATATGTTAGCCTTTACTTAAATACATCGTATAATTTATAAAAGTGTATTTAGCTAAAAATTAACAGCCAAACAATAAAACCATGTTCTTTATTAGTTTGGATTGTTTTGCGCGCTAAAAGGGATTTTTCGCGGAATGGATGGAATAACACATCGTTGTTTCACCTCTTCCGGTCTTCAAGGATTCAAGTCGTGGTACTCGTTATCAGATTGAATACTTAGTTCAGTAATTTAAGAATTAATTTACTGGCAATGCTCGAAGGCCCGGCCTCACCAATATACAAATGCCAGCTTTATGCATTGCCTTAACAATTTTTTATTTAGTTTTTGTTTCGGAGAGCACACATGAGTGATTTAAAAAAAGCAGCACAACTTGGCATCTCATTAATGGATTTAACCACATTAAATGACGATGACACTGACCAAAAAGTCATTGATTTATGTCATAAAGCAAATTCAGCAGCAGGTCATACTGCAGCGATTTGTATTTATCCTCGTTTCATTCCAATCGCTCGTAAAACGTTAAACGAACTTGATTGTGAAGACATTAAAATTGCCACAGTGACTAACTTCCCACACGGTAACGACGATATTGCGATTGCAGTACTAGAAACTCGTGCAGCAGTGGCTTACGGCGCTGATGAAGTTGATGTTGTATTCCCTTACCGTTCATTAATGGCAGGCAATGAGTCTTTAGGTTTTGAGCTGGTTAAAGCGTGTAAAGAAGCTTGCGGCGAAGAAGCTATCTTAAAAGTGATCATCGAATCGGGTGAGTTAAAAGATCCGGCTCTAATTCGTAAAGCCTCTGAGCTTTCAATTGATGCTGGTGCAGATTTCATTAAAACATCAACCGGTAAAGTGCCTGTTAATGCCACGCTTGAAGCGGCTGAAATCATGTTGACTGTCATCAGTGAAAAGAACCCTAAAGTTGGTTTTAAACCTGCTGGCGGCGTACGTGATGCAGCGGCAACGGCTGAGTTTTTAGGTTTGGCTGAACGTATTTTAGGTGCTGACTGGGTTTCTCCTGCTCACTTTAGATTTGGCGCTTCAAGCTTACTAACAAGCTTGCTTCATACACTTGAACTAACTGATGCACCAGCTGGCGCACAAGGTTACTAATTAAGGTTAATAACCAAGTTTACTATTCAAGTTTATATAGTACGGTTTTGAAATAACGATTTCGATTGCACCGAATGAGTAATTTTTATGATATTCGGTGCCTTATTGTTGTAGCAAGATGGTTTAATTATTCATCTTGCTGGAGGAAGTAGCATGTTTCTCGCTCAAGAAATTATTCGTAAAAAACGTAATGGTGATGCATTAACTTCAGCTGAAATTCAATTTTTTGTTGATGGGATCACTAACAATACTGTATCAGAAGGGCAGATCGCTGCTTTTGGTATGGCGGTTTATTTTCAAGATATGAACATGGATGAACGTATAGCCTTAACTACAGGTATGCGTGATTCTGGTACTGTACTCAATTGGGACTCACTATCTCTTGATGGCCCAATCATCGATAAACACAGCACTGGTGGTGTTGGTGATGTCATTAGCCTTATGCTTGGCCCTATGGCTGCAGCTTGTGGTGGTTATGTTCCGATGATTTCAGGTCGTGGACTTGGTCATACCGGTGGCACATTAGATAAGTTCGATGCCATTCCTGGTTATCAAACTGAGCCATCAAGCGAACTGTTTCGTAAAGTCGTTAAAGAAGCGGGTGTGGCCATCATTGGCCAAACTGGCGATTTAGTTCCTGCCGATAAGCGTTTCTATTCTATTCGCGATAATACCGCCACCGTTGAATCTATCTCTCTAATCACAGCTTCTATTCTTTCTAAAAAGCTTGCTGCAGGTCTCGATGCATTAGCAATGGATGTCAAAGTCGGTAGTGGCGCATTTATGCCAACTTATGAAGCATCAGAAGAACTTGCTCGTAGTATTACTGCTGTGGCAAACGGTGCAGGCACCAAAACAACGGCTTTATTAACCGACATGAACCAAGTGCTAGCTTCGTGCGCAGGTAATGCGGTTGAAGTTCGTGAAGCGATCAACTTCCTTACTGGGACTTATCGTAATCCAAGGCTTTACGAAGTCACAATGGGTTTATGTGCTGAAATGCTTGTTTTAGGTGGCATTGCCCAAAATGATGCTGAAGCGCGTACAAAACTCAATACGGTATTAAATAACGGTAAAGCGGCTGAGATATTTGGTCGTATGGTATCAGGGCTTGGCGGACCAACTGATTTTGTTGAGTCATATGACAAGTACCTACCGCATGCACAAATTATTCGCCCTGTTTATGCTTTACAGCAAGGCTATGCTCATAGCATGGATACACGTGAACTAGGATTAGCCGTTGTTACCCTTGGTGGTGGCCGCAGAAAACCTGGTGATGCACTAGATTACAGTGTCGGATTAACTGAGATGTGTGCTTTAGGGGACTTTGTTTCAAACGATAAACCTATTGCAATGGTACATGCTCAATCTGAAGCCGCATTTGAAGAAGCGTCAGCCGCAGTTCAACAAGCGATTCATATAGCTGATTCGGCGCCAGAAAAGACGCCTGAAATCTATCGTTATATCCGCGCTTCAGATTTATAAGGAAATATGATTATGAAACGTACATTTATTTTAATGCTAGATTCTTTTGGTGTTGGTGCTGCTACTGATGCTGACAAATTTGGTGACGTAGGCTCTGACACTTTTGGACATATTGCGCAAGCATGTGCTGAAGGGCTAGCTGATATTGGGCGTAAAGGGATTTTGAAGCTACCTAACTTAGCCAAATTGGGCTTAGGGCATGCTGGGTTTGAAAGCACCGGTAAATTTGCTGAAGGGTTCGCAGATAATGTCGATGTCATTGGTTCATATGGTTATGCTGATGAGTTAAGTACGGGTAAAGATACCCCCAGTGGTCATTGGGAAATGGCAGGTGTACCTGTTTTATATGAATGGGGCTACTTTTCAGATTTAAAGAACTCATTTCCAAAAGAGTTAACAGATAAAATTTTGAAACGTGCAGGTTTAACTGATTTCTTAGGTAACTGTCACGCTTCTGGAACCGCGATTTTAGAAGAGCTTGGTGAAGAACATATGCGTTCTGGCATGCCTATTTTCTATACTTCGGCAGATTCAGTGTTTCAAATTGCCTGTCATGAAGAATCATTTGGTTTAGAAAACCTTTACCGTTTATGTGAAATTACCCGTGAAGAGCTAGAGCCTTACAATATTGGCCGTGTTATTGCGCGTCCTTTTGTTGGTAAAGGACCTGAGGACTTTGCCCGTACTGGTAATCGTCATGATTATGCGGTTCTACCGCCAGCACCAACCGTGCTAGATAAGCTTAAAGAAGCCGGTGGTGAAGTGGTCAGTATTGGTAAAATAGCCGATATTTATGCCCATAGTGGTATTACCCAAAAATTCAAAGCCACAGGGCTTGAAGAGCTATTTGATGCAACGCTTGAACAAATTAAACGTGCTGAAGATAACACCATTGTATTTACAAATTTTGTTGATTTTGACTCCCATTATGGACATCGACGCGATATTGCGGGTTATGCCAAAGCATTAGAGTATTTCGATCAACGTTTACCGGAATTATTAGCGATACTTAATCCTGATGATTTGTTATTACTGACAGCCGATCATGGCTGTGATCCAAGCTGGGTTGGCACTGAGCATACACGTGAACGTGTTCCTGTACTGGCTTTAGGTGCGGGTTTAGATGCGGGTTCTTTAGGTCTGCGAAATAGTTTTGCTGATATTGGGCAATCTATTGCAACTTATTTCCAACTTGAACCTATGGACTACGGCGAATCATTTATTCGTTAATTGTTCATTTGTCATCTACTTGGGTTAATTTGTTAATAAGTATAGTAGAATTACGTCTGGTAGCTAAGGGGATGACTTAGTTACCAATATTACAGATATAAGATAAAAAAATAGGGGTTTTACATGGCTACACCACATATTAATGCTGCTGACGGTGCATTTGCTGAAACAGTTTTATTTCCAGGCGATCCATTACGTGCAAAGTACATTGCTGAAACATTTTTAGAAAATGTAGAGCAAGTAACAGATGTACGTAACATGTTCGGTTTCACTGGAACTTATAAAGGCACTCGTATTTCAGTTATGGGTTCTGGCATGGGTATTCCATCATGTTCAATTTATGCTCACGAATTAATTTCTGATTACGGTGTTAAAAACCTAATCCGTGTTGGTTCTTGTGGCGCAATCAGTACTGATGTAAAAGTACGTGATGTGATTATCGGAATGGGCGCTTGTACTGACTCGCAAGCAAACCGTTTACGCTTTAAAGGTCAAGATTTTGCCGCTATCGCAGATTATGGCTTAATGAATGCAGTAATCGAATCAGCTAAAGCTCACGGCACTGAAGTACGTGTTGGTAACGTTTTCTCTGCTGATTTGTTCTATACGCCTGATCCATCAATGTTTGATACGATGGAAAAAATGGGTGTTCTTGGTGTCGAAATGGAAGCTGCTGGCCTGTACGGCGTAGCTCACGAACTTGGCGCTAAAGCGTTATGTGTTGTGACTGTTTCAGACCATATCAGAACTGGCGAAAAAACCACTTCTGATGAACGTCAAAATACCTTTAATGACATGATCATTATGACGCTTGATGCTGCTATCACTCTTTAATCGAGTGTAGTTAAGCGAGCATATAAAAGGCGTAACCGATTTCGGTTACGCCTTTTTTGTTATGTTTATTTCGTCCTGAAATAGGTATTCTTCTAAATTACCGTTATTCGTTCTTTTTAACGGGTTTAGCTTTCTTTGCTTTAATCGTTTTATTTTGTTTATCTTTAGCGTCTCGTTTATCAACTTCGTTGGCTTCTAAATCATCTACTGAATCTTCATCGAGGTCCAAGTTCTCGGAGTCCAAGTTCTCGATGTCTAATTCATCACTTTCAAGATCCTCAGTGTCATAATCATCAATGTAGTTATGCTGTTCTTCTGCTAGGTTCTTTTGAGCTAGAATACTATTTTTTCGGCCTTGTTTCGCGCGGGTTTTACGGCGGTCAAAGTCAGCACGTTTAAAAGATAAAGCTCGTGAAAGCAACAAACCAATGAGGCCAGCAATAATCAGCATGGTTTGTTGTTGTTTCATATTTTCTTGATAAAGGCTTTTTAATTCATCAAAGAAAATATGTAAATTTAAGCGCACTTCTATATAACCCAGGTTATTGTCACCTTGAAGTACATTTTCAACTAAGGGCTTATATGGCGATAGCAGCGCGAGCAGCTCTTCATCATCTGCATCAAACTCATCATCAGATACACTTTGTGCAAACGCTAATCGTACACCTTGTGAGTTATACATATTTACTGACATGACCTTAGGGTCGTTAATCAGGGCATTTGCTAACCATTGAAGTTGCTCATCATTTTGCAAATGCATTGCTGGTGCAGCACCATTGGCGGCTTGTTTTGCTAATAATCGTGCCATGATCTGTGTTTGAGAATTAAGTAGTTTCTGACCATTATTGAGACTAGACTTCCATAAGTGAACTACGCCAAATATGAGTATCACGGCAATGAATATTTGAATTAATCTGCTGATTTTTTGGCTTTTCTTGAGACCTTTAACAAAAATCACTTTAATCCTTAGTGTTTTTTCTATTTAATCAATACTAATCGAAATAAATCATAGTAGATAGTCGCAATCATTGGGGAAATGCAGTCCATGGAAAGTCAAAATATTATTCAGCCATTAACGTGGTTATTCTCAACACTTGATGCGTCTTTAATTCATAAAAATATTAATTTAACTCGTCACTTTGAAGACGAGTATTCAAATAATATCCAAGTCAAACACCCTCATCGTTGCCGAGTCGTATTTGAGCAAACTGAATTTGAACTGATTAATGCTTGGTTCGAAAATATTGCCCAAGATTGTTCGCTTGCCACTCTGATGCGACATAACGAATTGAAAGGGTTTGAAATTGCCTCAAGCGCGCCATTAGATGAGATTATTAACCAATTCCCACAAGGTATTAAAGCAGATATATTAGATATTACTCAACCACTGGCTAGCTTGTTTAAACCCGGTTTACTTGTCATGGATATGGATTCAACCGCTATTCAAATTGAGTGTATTGATGAGCTTGCTGCAATGGCAGGAGTCGGAGAGGCGGTATCTGAAGTCACTGAGCGAGCAATGCAAGGGGAGCTCGATTTTGAAGAGAGTTTGCGTTTAAGAGTCAGTAAGCTTGCAGGGGCAAGTGAAACGATTATTACTACGTTATGTGAGCAATTACCTCTAATGCCAGGTCTTAAAGCTTTAGTGGCTGAATTAAAGCCTAATGACTGGAAGCTTGTGCTCGCATCTGGGGGCTTTACCCCATTTGTAGGGTATTTGAAGGATTTACTTGGATTGGATGCTGCTTATGCCAACGAGCTTGTGATCAAAGACGGTAAGCTCACTGGTGAAGTGATTGGTGAGGTTGTTGATGCACAATATAAAGCCGATGTGATTGATAAAAGCAGTGCTAGTTGGCAAATACCAGCAGGTCAGAGAGTGGCTATTGGGGATGGGGCGAATGATATCCCAATGGTTAAGGCTGCAGATTTTGGCATCGCTTTTCATGCGAAACCTAAGTTATTAGCCGCAGCAGATGCCAGTATCAGTAATCTTGATTTACGTTGCTTGGTGTTTTATCTTCAAGCATAAGGCCTGAGAAAGGTATTTAGGCTTTAATTATTCTTGATAAAAATGGTTCACTCTAGGTGAGCCATTTTTAGTTAATTAGCTTTATTACTCTAATTAACTTGTAATTAACATTTGCTATGATTACCGTAGTTAACATTCTTACTTCCAGATAGTTCTTATTCCCACTATGCAGTATTCGCACTTTCTTCCTTATCGAGATGGCCAACTTCACATCCGCCATATCAAAGCTAAACCTGAATCAGCGAACAATACTGCCATTTTGATGTTGCATGGTGCCATGTCAAATGGCCGCGTATTTTACAGCTCTTCAGGCAAAGGGTTGGGCTGTTATCTTGCGGAGCAAGGTTTCGATGTTTATGTACTTGATACCGCAGGAAGAGGCTTAAGCGAACCTAAAATTAGCTCTGCATATTCATTGGGCCAAACCGAAGTTATTCTTGAGCAAATCCCTTTAGCACATGAGTTTGTCCTTAGTCACTCTAAGGCATCTAAGGTGCACTGGTGCGCCCATTCTTGGGGCGGAGTACTCATGGCTAGCACGTATGTCCGTATTGAAAAACTACGCGCTCAAGTGGCTTCTTTTGTGACTTTCGGTACTAAAAGAACGATCAAGGTTAAATCTTTTCGTAAAACCATGATGGTGGATTTATTTTGGAATCGTGTCGCGCCTTTATTAACGCGAGTCGATGGCTATTTAGCTGCTGAAAAATATCGCATGGGTATGGATAATGAAAGCAGAAAGTCATTATTGGAAACTATTGACTGGGTTCGGGGCGATTGGATTGATTTACACGATAATTTTGATTATGCCCAGGCTGTGAAAAATATTACTTGGCCACCGAGTTGGTTTATAGCGGCTAAAAATGATTGGGTGTTAGGGAATCCATCAGATGTGAAAGATATGATGGGTGAGTGCTTGATGCATGATGCTGAATTTACGTTATTGGCAAAACATAATGGCTTTAAACGTGATTATACCCATGCAGGAATGTTAACGGATAGCGTTGCTATTGATGACCATTTTCCATTAGTGAAACAGTGGTACAACAGCTTTAGCAATTCAAGTGAGGTTAGTGTAAATAAATAGTTTTATATCAACTTCTTAATTTTTTGAGGAAGAGGTTTGGTTACTAAAAAATACCGAGTACTAAAACTAATTAATGTAGTTCAGGAAATCTCACTTCAACTTCTGAAGTAATATCTAATAACTCTCCCGCGCCTATAACTCGCCAAAGTTGATCATCTAACTGTTTGGCTCTGTGGCTTGAGTGAATAGTGATATATTCCATTTCTCGGCGGATATAACTCATATCAGGCTTCTCGGTGGCACCATAATAAACACGTAACGCCATGAAGCGTCCAACTGCTTGTGCGTGGCGAACAAATTTAATTTGTGCAGCGCGGCTACTGAAATCACTAACTAAGCAGGATTGAATGTTAATAGCGCCTCGACCTTGACGAGAGACTTGCAGAAAAATTTCAAAATATTGCGTACCATCAATGGCTTTCATCGTCCGTACAGGGTCAATGATAAGCTGCTTGAATTGGCTCTCGTTAAATAATGGCGTCAGATTGTAATTTAGTGGCTTGGTGGAACCAGCCGCAAACAAGTGGCTTATTTCATCGTTTTTTACGCCAATGCCTAAACAGGCTAACTTAGCTGATTTAGTTGTTTTTTCAATGAAAAATGGCACGCTGACCAGCTGGCGTAATAACAGGTTTTTCATTCCATCAGCTAACTCTTTCAGTTCACCCTCATGGTCAGATAACTGTTCTAACTTATCTCTATTATGGTTAATGAGCTTATTAATAAACTCAACTCCCATGTGCGGGTCGTGACCGACCAGAGCTGATAGATGTAAGGTTTTGTCTTTATTCCGTGAACGGATCAACTGATACGGTAGCTGTGATAAGTTTGTTTTTCCTGCGATTGCTTGAAGCTTAGGGAAGCTTAACAGGACTTCGGCAGGACTAGAAAACACTGTTTCGTCATCGAGGGTGAATTGTAATCCTCTTGATGAAATATCATGTGTCACACCAGTACTTTTTTTGCCATTTTGTTCAATTTCAACAATGGTTTTAAATGCGTATCGCGCTTCTCGTCGCCTTTCACTAAAGGGCATAGATAAACGTTTAATTGAATTTTTTTTCAGTTTAGTTTGATTAAAAACTTTTAAGTCATTGAGGTTTTCTTCTTCATTAAACCAGGCTTTATAACCTAATTGTGCCTCTTCATTGGTCAAATCAATTAACTGTAATACATAGCTAAATCTTGCTAGTTGTTGCTCTGTTAATGGCGAGTAGTGGGACTCATCGCCTGGTAAAGTGGATGTTTTGTAGTTCAACTTATGGTCAATAGTTTGCTGGTTGACCTTAAAAATACGCCAGCTGTTTTTCGCAGCGCCAAAACCAAAGAATAATCGCATCGCATCATTTTGTTTTAATTCAAAAAGTGATGCTGAGAAAAATTGGGTTGTTCCTTTGGCCTGATAAGTAAAACAAAAGAACAAGCTATGATCAGTTTCTTGAGGGTGTTTAATCAAGTTGACTAAGCGATTATTAGTCAGCATTCCGCTAAGCTGACATATTTCTTTTTCGTCTTGAAAATATTGTAATGAAGGTTGATTTCCACGGCTCAGTAATAAGTGAGATATACATGGCTTGCCTTCATTCAAACTAATATAAAGAGGCAAATGAGTTAATAAAGGTAAGTAATGACGCTCAAAACCCAATCCTGTGGCATTAACAATTACATCGTTTACATCCACTTTATAACGAAATTTATAGCTACGTATAAGTTGAGTTAATACCTTATCTAATTCTTTACTATCCCCGATACGCCGTAATCGTAAAATGGCGTTATCATCTTTGTTTTGGATATCGACTATTTGATAATCTACGCCGTTTTGAAGATCTTCAAAAAAGAACTCTTCATTAAGTTCTAATAATTTTATTCGCAGTGGCTTATCTTGATCAAATCGAACTTTTGACGGCAAACGAACTCTAGCACCACCAACAGATAAGTCTAAACTAACACCATTGATTTGAGCGCCATCACGCTGAGATGCTTCGATACGAATGCTGTAATTCATTCGCTCTTCACTGCGGTTAAAATAACTGCCTAATACCACTCCATGAGTGATAAGTTCGGCTATATCAGTTGATTGTGTAGACTTATTTAAACGCAGTTGGTCTTTACGTTGTTTGTGTTCATTCAGAACATGTTCGTATACACCGACTGTGTATTTGTTTCTGAACAATTGCAGAGATTCAAGTAAAGATTGTTTAGCTGGGGGATCGAGAAAGTGTAATTGTTTTGAGACCTTAACCTCTTCGCATTCAAGCTCACTTTTATCACGTAAATCAATAATACGACTACACATTGCTGAAATGCGGTTCAATTCCATTTTTAATAGGAATCGAGTCGAGTTGGATTCATCAATGGTCAAATTTTCAAAGAGATCTTTGAAATCAGGTTCCATTAAAAGTGGTTTTAATTGCTCTATAAGCTGGCTATGATCTTCTAAACTCATCGTTTCTTTTCATTAAGGCTCTAGATTAAGGTGCTAATTACAAGTCCGACTGTTAATCTTATCGGCCTAGTTAAGGCTTACTTTATAGAAAAAAAAGTTATGTGTCTGTTAAAGCTGGCTATATGGCATATTATTTAATATTTTTAGTAAATCTACGATAATTAACTCTAATTTTACAAGTGATGTATGGCAAAAATTAAAACAGCGTATGTTTGTAGTGAGTGTGGACAAGATTTTCCTCGTTGGCAGGGACAGTGTAATGCGTGCCAAGAGTGGAATACTATTTCTGAAGTGCGTATTGCTGCGGTTAAACCATCAGCAACATCAGTTGGAGGCTATGCCGGCTCTGTTGGCGGAGGTTCAAAAAAGCTTGGTGAAGTTGAAGAGGTTGAAGCTCAAAAGATGCTCACCGGTATTGGTGAACTTGATCGCGTGTTATGTGGCGGCTTGACCACAGGATCGGTGAATATCATTTCAGGTGATCCCGGTGCTGGTAAAACCACGTTATTGTCAGATCTGATTGCCCGTATGTCACAAGTCATGCCTTCATTATATTGTACTGCTGAAGAATCATTGTCTCAGTTCAAAAACCGGGTAAATCGGTTGAATTTAACTTACAACGAAGACAATTTATATTTAATGGCAGAAACCAGCGTCGAAGCCATTATTGCTGAGCTTGAAACCAAGAAAATCAAGTTTGCGGTAATAGATTCGATTCAAGCCGTAGTATCTGAAAATGCTAATGGCAGCCCAGGTTCGCCATCACAAGTTAAAAGCAGCGCTCAGGCATTGACCCAGTATTGTAAGCAAAATAACGTCACCATGTTCTTAGTTGCACATGTTAATAAGAATAATGAGACCGCAGGTCCACAAACTCTGATTCATATTGTTGACTGTTTGACCCATATAGAATGTAACGATGGTCAAATTAGAACGCTTAGAGCCAATAAAAACCGTTTCGGCGATGTCGATACCGTCGGTATATTTAAAATGACTGAGCGGGGAATGATAAGCGTTGATAACCCAAGTGAAATATTCCTTTCAGGCTCTACTACTGAGTCTCCAGGCGCTGCGATTACCTGTATCCGCAAAGGTAATCGAAACTTATTGCTCGAAATTCAATGCTTAACCACAGAAACAGAAGGGGAGTTTCCTCAGCGTGTATGTGTTGGTTTGAATATGAATCGAATCAAGATGCTAACGGGGATTTTGCGTAAACATACCAGCACAAAAATATATCACGACACTTACTTTAACTTAGTCGGCGGGTTAAAGATCGATGAGTCAGAAACCTGCATAGATTTGGCTTTAGTCACTGCATTATTAAGTAGCCTCAATGACTTTGTGGTATCTAGAACGACTTGTATTATGGGGGAGTTAAGTTTAAATGGTGATGTCAGGCCAATAGATAGCGGCGTCCCAAGAGTGAAAGAAGCTGTTCAGCATGGGTTTACCGAAATTTATATCCCACATCGCAATTATCATAAGTCTATGGAAGGTTTAGGGGCTAAAATTCACCCCATAAAGACCATTCACGAGTTACTAGAACTTATTAACTAGCATCTTGTATATGCTGGCATTATTTATTGACGTTTATCTTTGATTGATTTTTACTCTTATTTAAATAACTCTGGGCAAAAGTGTACAAAAAACGATACCATCCCATTCAAAATTAATGATGTAGCTTTAGATGTATTTTGAATGGGAATATGACGCTGTTTAACGGATTCAAAACGAGCTGTTTGATTGTATTGTTATTGTTTATTGCTGATGTATCGGCAAGGACTTCTTCCACCCAGGTATTGCGCCTGTATCAGACTGAATTTAACTTTCAATATCATATTGAACTGCTTGAATTAGCACTGAATAAAACCGCTGAAGATTATCCTGATACCAGTCTCCAATTTACCGAGCAAGTGTCACCTGGCCGAGGCTTGAAAATGCTTGAGCGTGGTGAAGTTGACTTGGCATTCCTTGCTTCAAGCAAGCAAAGAGAAGAAACTTATATTCCGATTAAAATTCCATTATTAAAGGGATTATTGGGTTATCGGATTTTGCTTATTCATCAAGATAACATTGAAAAATTCACCACTATTTCAACTGCAGAGCAGTTAGGAAGAGCTTTTGTGGCAGGTTTTGGCTCACATTGGGCTGACCTTGATGTATTGAAGCAGAATCATTTACCGACTCAAGAAATTAGTACCTATGGTAGCCTTCCTAAAATGCTTGATGCTAAGCGTTTCGATTACTTTCCTCGTGGGATTAATGAGGTGTGGGAAGAAAAAGAACGGTTAAAATATACTTTACCTGATTTGACTATTGAGCCCAATATCGTCTTAGTTTATAACTTGCCTGTTTATATGTTTGTTAATAAAGGCAACCCTGACCTTGCTAAACGTTTAGAGGCAGGACTAAAAATAGCAACAGAAGATTTATCCTTTCAAATGCTCTTTTTGAAGTATTACAGTGAATCAATATTAAAGGCGAATTTAAGTAAAAGAAAAATGATTCTGTTGGACAGTAAAGATTATCCAATCAAAGAGATTGATACTAGTTGGTGGCTTTAGCGCTTATGATTAGCGCTTATGATTAGCGCTTATGATTAGAACTTTTGTTTAGCACTTTTACTCAGCAAAATAGTATCGGTTGCTCGCTGCTTAACGAGTCAATTCAGATTGTAAATAATCAGCCTGCTCAGCTTACAAATAGCTGACCCAACTCACGCTGTAGTAGTTCTGCATCACCCGTATTCAATTCCATGATTCGCTTCAGGTGAGTAATACTCTCTAGATCTATATGGCTACACTTGAGTCCCAATTGTTGCTCTTTTATATGCACTAAAAGTGTCTGCATACTTATCTCGATATCAGATTCAGATAATAACAGGCTTAGGTTAACTGCTTGACCTAATTCGCCAATCATTCCCTCTGGAGCAGAGACTAATGCCCCGTTTAGACTGAGATCTAAAATGTTGGTTTGGTAGATTTTCTGGTCGATGTGCAATGTCGCCTTAGCAGCAAACAGAGTGCGAGTGTATTTCCTTCTATCATCCATATAGCGACTCACTTATTCGATTTTAATCATTTATATTATTCAGAATACGTTATCTCATTAATAAAGCCAACAATCGACTTATAGCTGCCAGTTCAATGACGATTAGCTCACTGAACAAATAGCTAAATGCAGGCTATAGAACGAAAAACAACAAAGGAGCCATAGGCTCCTTTGTTGATTGAGATCTAGTATAAACAATGCTTTAAACGAGTAGATGACCACACAATGCGATAACAGGCAGGGTCACTAGGGTACGCAGTATAAATACCACGAATAACTCAAAGAAGTTGACCGGGATTTTACTACCAATAAGTAATGCGCCAACTTCACTCATATAGATTAATTGCGTCACAGAAAGCGCTGCAATTACAAAGCGGGTTAAATCAGATTCAATTGAACTGGCTAAAATTGAAGGTAAAAACATATCGGCAAATCCAACAACAATTGTTGTCGATGCAACATCAGCTTCTGGTATTTGTAGTAGTTCAAGCAAAGGAATAAATGGCATACCTAAGTAATCAAAAATAGGTGTGTTCTCAGCCAGTATCAAAGCAATAGTTCCTATCGCCATGACGACAGGAATAATCCCAAACACCATATCCACGACATTTTTAACGCCTTCAGTTAATACATGTTTAACGCCACCGGCACGGGAGGCTTTATTGATAGCTTGCTCGAAACCCCATGACATAACGCCATGCCCTTTTGGGATCATTTCATCATCAGGATGACGCGGCGTGTTATCAATATATAAATCTTTTTTCCATGAAAGAGGAGGTAGTTTAGGGACAATAATCGCAGCAACAAAACCTGCAAGACAGACGGTTAAGTAAAATGGCACGAATAAATGTTCAAGCTGCACCTGAGAAATAACCACCAAACTAAAAGTAATTGATACCGCAGAAAATGTGGTACCGATTACAGCTGCTTCTCTTTCAGTGTATAAACGCGTTTCGTACTGTTTATTGGTCATTAAGATACCAACACTGCCATCTCCTAACCATGATGCCATACAGTCGATAGCACTTCTGCCAGGAAGATTGAAGATCGGGCGCATTAACTTAGTTAACAAGGTGCCAAAAAATTCGAGTAATCCGAAGTTGAGTAATAGAGGGAGCAACATGCCTGCAAAGATGAACACCGAAAATAATACCGGTAATAAATCATTAAGAACGAGCGCCCCCGTATCAGCAGAATAGATAACTTCTGAGCCTATTTCTAAGTAAGTTAATACGATAAATACCGCACCGATAATACGCACGACTAACCAAAACGGAGATACATTTAATAACGTGTTTAGAAATGGGCTTTCGCGAACTAATTTGGGACTGAACAGCCTAGCCATTACGGATATGATTGCCATGAATACGACAATACATGTCACGATTAACGGCAGTACATCGACAAACTGGTTTTGGACAAACTTAGATACAATTGCAATCGGAATTGTAATAGCACCATCGTAGCTGATGGGGGTCATGAATAATAACAAACCGATAAGTGACGGAATGATAAAGGTAAGTATTGTTTTTATGTTGTGTTTTTGTTTTTCTTGAGTCACTTTTTATATGCCTTACCAATTGACCAAATAATTATGGTTGATTGAATCAAACCGTCCACTGGGGAAAATATTGAATGTCCATTCAGAGAAATTTTAAGCGGGGCAAGGTTACCTGCTTATCTAGCTTAAGTAAAACTATTCACTTAGGCGAATAGTTATGAACTTATTTTGCGTATCTATATTGTATCGTGTTCATTACTAAATGCACGTATTAATTTGTTTGTAATCAGTATGTTGCATCGCAGTTATTTTGTGATTATTCACTTGTTAGGAGGTTTGTGGGTTCAATATTAATAAATTGTAGCCTACTGTTTAGATCACAACGATAACTTTTAGTAAACTGAGTGCAAAACATTAGATGTTGATTGCGGTTTTATCCATCACGATTGAGTATGATAGAGCAGCATTTATAAGGAATTTTATACGTAGTGATTAAAAGCAAAACTGAAAAAATTGCTAGATTAGCCTACCTCTTTGGTTTGTTAGGCCTGCTGGGCCTTGCGCTTGGGATTGGGTTATCTGTGGTAATTGAGCACCTTAAAAGCAATGATAACTATAGTTTGCTTCAGTTCTCTATTAGTGAGTTAGGTACTTATAATAAATCTTCTTCTGCATTGCTTATCAATGGCGGACTATTTTTTGGTAGCTTAAGTCTCACTATGAGTGCTTTATTTGGCCTGCAAATGAGCCGTACTATTACAGGCTACTTTTTCTGGCTATCTCTTATCGTGACTTTTCTTGCACTTGCTGCTTCAGGCTTATTCCCACTCAACGTTTATCACCTGCATATTAAAGCCGTTTCAATTTTCATATATTTTGGTTTAATTAGTGGCTTACTTGGGATTATAGAAGCTATTTTCTTTAGACATGAAAAATATTGGGTGCCGCTGATTTTTGCTTGTTTGATGGTTATAATCCACGGCGCTATTCTAACTCGACCATTTTGGGGAGATAGCTTGGGTGAAAACCCACTCTCTGAAGGCTTACTATTTCAAGCGATAGTGTCTCAATCGCCAAAGCCGCACACATGGTGGTTATCAATATTGTTCTGGTCGAGCATTATGACAACCTGGTTATGGATGTTGAGCTTATGCCGGTGGTATTTTTTACCCCACCGACAAGTTGATGGCGCTCATCCCTAACGTTTAATCAGTCCAGCTTCGCCAAACCAGTAACCATTACATGAGTTAACGTCTGCTTTTTCAGCGTTTTCGTTAGCTGAGTTATGGTGCGGATCTGATATTTTGTTCACTAACCCATTCGCTAATTCAACACAATCAATATGGCTAGGGGACACCCTGAAGTAATCGACTCCCATATCATTCATATGTGTTATTTCAGACGACAAATCAGCAAAAGAGGCTGACTGAGTTTGAATGCCATTCAATCTCAGTAAATTTTGATTTTCTTGGGTTTGCGCTAGAATACCTTTTGGATGTTTTTGGCAGATTGTTTCGCAATTATCTTTACTTAAATTAAAGTGTTTTGCGGTAAAACAGCGTGCTGAATGGGCAAGGGGAATGTATCCATGACCCATGATTTCAATCTCAAATCCAGGCTTTTTTTCGCCAATAACAGTCTCTAGCCAAGTCTTTGAAAGCTCAAATGGCATCACAAAACGCTGCATCCCCATTTTATGTAAAATATCTAAACTTGCTCGATTGTAGTTATTGATTGTTGGACCGCAGATAAAAGGTAACTTGGCTTCTTTTGCCAATTGCACTGCTGCCATATCATTGGCTTCAATAATGAAATCGCCATTATCAATATACTTTTTTAGCTCGGTCAGTTCTGATTGAGCCTCAATCAATGCCATTGTAGATAACACCACATTTTTACCTGACTGTTTCAGTGTTTTGGCAAAAGTTAAATAATCTTGAAACTTGATGATGCGGCGTCTGCTGCAAACGGTTTCGCCCAAATATACGGTATCAACTTGGCTTTGCGCTGCTTTATCATAAAATTGCTCTACCGTTGCTTTATCCCAGCAGTAGTTGATAGCCCCTAACGATATTTTCATATTATTTATTGCCATTGACGTTCATATGCTCCCAATGTGGTGACTTGCCCTTCAGAGACTTTTGCTAAAGTGTCATTCCATCTGGCTTGCTCTTTAAATGCATCAGGATTGTTTTGATAGCTATCAATGGCTTCTCGCCAAACTCGAGTGACTTGTTCTACATAAGCTGGGCTGCGTTGACGGCCTTCAATCTTCAACGATTTAATACCGGCTTGAGCAAGCTGTGGTAATAAACTTAATGTGTTTAAGCTGGTGGGGGATTCAAGTAAGTAATCGGCTTTAGCTTCATCCTCGGCAATGTAGCGACCTTTACAAACGACCGGGTAACCGAGTTGTTCATTCATGCCAGTGGTATCAATTAACACCTCATTGAGTCTAGTTAGGCATTGATTGCCTTCTTCTTGCCATCTAACGTGTTTAGCGGGTGAACAAGAGCCGCCTGTATTCGGTGATTGACCAGTGACATAGGATGATAAATGACAGCGTCCTTCAGCCATGATGCACAAACTGCCAAAGGCAAAAACTTCTAATTCCACCGCGCTGCATTTTGCTAGGTCGCGCACTTGCTTCATTGATAACACTCTGGGTAGTACAGCGCGTTCAATATTAAAATTCTGATGATAAAAATCGAGTGCCGCTTGGTTGGTCGCACTTGCTTGAACAGAAAGGTGCAAGGGCAAGTGAGGGTAGCGGGTGTTAGCGTAATGCAGTAATGAAATATCGGCGGTAATTAATGCATCCATTTGCAATTGCGCTGCAAGATCAATTGCCTGATACCAGCGACTTTCTTCGCCTGGTTTTGGGTAGGTATTTAGGGTTAAAAATACCTTTCTACCTTGAGAATGTGCAAGTTTCGTTGCTTGTTTTAATTGTTCTGGCGTGAAATTTAAACCTGCAAATGAACGGGCATTAGTATCATCTTTCAAACCGAGGTAAACCGCATCCGCACCGGCTCTAAAAGCGGCTTTTAATGAAGCTAAATTTCCTGCTGGGCACAAGAGTTCCATATTCTCTCTCTCAAATTGCTATTGAAAGGGAGTGTAAAGTTGAATGACGTCACATGGTTTGATTTAAAACAGGTTTCAATTGATAAAATGTGAGTAAACTAGCTTAAATCCCAATCTAGTCAGTGTAGGAGTATCATGTCTCTTGGTTTTTCAGGAAAGCTTGCTAAAAACTTATTAAATTTAGCCCCTAAAGTTGCCACGCAATCACTTTCAGTGGTACCTGAAAAGGTGAAGCTAGATATTCTGGCTAAAATGTTATCGCTTTCGTTAAGTGAGCAAATTAAATTTGGTGAACTCGATTTTCTGAAAGGGAAATGGGTTGCTATTTGCGTCCAGGACATCGGCCTAAGCTTCGAAATTAGCTTTGATAAACAACTGTTACTTCGACCATTAACACAAGCAGATGTGACCTTTACTGCTAATGTACCTGAACTATTATTAGTTGCTGCGGCTAAAGAAGATCCTGACACGTTATTTTTTCAACGAAAGTTGCGTATTGAAGGCGATACCGAACTCGGCCTTGAAGTGAAAAACTTATTGCTGGGTATTGAACTTGATGCTTTACCTGTCGCGATGAAAGCCAGTATTGAGAAGTTAGCGATTACATTACAAACATTGCAGACTTATTCAAATGAGCAAAATGCAGCAACAGCATAATCGTTTGCATTGAGGTTATAATTGCAGGTATTAAAAAAGGCGCTACTATATTTTATAGGCGCCTTTTTTATTTTATTCGATTCAGGTTTGTTCAATAAACCAATCTATGCTTTACCCGTAATGACTTCATATTTATATTGCAACTCTTCAGGCGTTTCTGCGTGCTTAGGGTCTGGGTCAATACAATCAATAGGGCAAACTGACACACAGGTCGGTTTGGCATAATGACCCACACATTCTGTACATAATGCAGGATCTATTTCGTAGATCTCTTCGCCCATAGTAATAGCTTCATTTGGGCATTCTGGCTCACACATGTCGCAGTTGATACAGCTATCGTCAATTAATAATGCCATGTATTTACTCTGCAGGCTTATGAGGGTTACGGCTATCTTGCCCTTGTGGCAAGTTACGCATCAAAATCGCTTTATCCAGTTCAACTTCAGCAGGAACCTTTAAAAATACAAAGTGACCTGAACCTAGTCCAGCCTCAACAGATTCTCCTTTACGGTTAACCAGTTCTGATATGGTTAAGGTGATATTGCCTTGGGGTGTCATTAATTCAACGCTATCACCGACAGAAAATTTATTTTTAACGTCTATTTCAGCTGCACCAGCTTCATTACGTTTACCGGTAAACTCACCTACGAATTGCTGAGTATCACTGATTGAGTAACCGTAATCATAGTTTTGATATTCATCATGTACGTGACGACGTAAGAAACCTTCGGTATAACCACGATGTGCTAGACCTTCAAGGTTATGCATAAGTGTGCGGTCAAAATCATTACCCGCAACAGCGTCTTCAATAGCTTGGCGGTATAATTGAGCTGTTCTCGCTACGTAATAAAATGATTTAGTACGACCTTCAATTTTTAAAGAATCAACGCCCATTTTAGCTAAACGTTCAACATGTTGAATGGCACGTAAATCTTTTGAGTTCATAATGTAAGTACCATGCTCATCTTCATAAGCTGGCATATATTCACCTGGGCGACCGGGTTCTTGTAGTAACACCACTTCGTTTGATGGCTGACCAGCCCCTAATGTTGGTGGGGTTTCCATCTGTACACCGTGTTGATCAACAAGGCCTTGAGGGTTTACAGCAATGATATCGCCAGTTTCAGTTTGCTTGGCTTCATGCACATCGTATTTCCAGCGACATGAGTTTGTGCAGGTACCTTGGTTAGGGTCGCGCTTATTGATATAACCTGATAGTAAACAACGGCCAGAATAAGCCATACACAAAGCGCCGTGAACAAAGACTTCTAATTCGATATCGGGACATTGCTGACGAATTTCTTCAATTTCATCTAATGATAATTCGCGAGATAAAATGACCCGTTTAATGCCTTGTTGCTGCCAAAACTTCACAGATGCCCAGTTAATCGCATTGGCTTGAACAGACAAATGCACTATTTGATCGGGAAAGGCTTCTCTTACCATCATGATAAGACCTGGGTCTGACATAATGATTGCGTCAGGCTTCATTGCGACAACAGGTTCCATGTCGCGGATATAGGTTTTTAACTTGGCATTGTGCGGTGCAATGTTACTGACCACATACAATTTTTTATTAAGGGCATGCGCTTCCTGGATCCCCATCGCGAGGTTTTCCATTTTAAAGTCATTATTTCTGACACGTAAGCTATAGCGAGGTTGACCTGCGTATACCGCGTCTGCACCGTAGGCAAATGCGTAACGCATATTTTTAAGGGTTCCTGCTGGAGACAATAGCTCTGGTCTAAACATAATCATTCTCAATTTGGTGGAAAATCGCACGCAGCGCGGGGGGCGGCATTTTACTTAAGTATGGCTGCGAATTGCAAATAATTCCTCTGTGATTGTGGTCTTTGTCTAATTTAATCATCTCTAATTAAATTTATTTGTTTTATCGCTTTTTCGTTCTTTTTCTTTATTCAAATAAGTGACATAACTGATATAATATTTTTACAAAGCAATAATAATAAAATAACAGGCGGAATTGATGACCACTGAACACCAACTTCTAGTGGGCTTACTTAAAAAGCTTAAAGATGATTCGTTAGTACTGCCAACATTGCCTGAAGTTGCTATGAGGGTGCAAGAAGTCGTTTCTCAACCTGATACTAGCTTAAAACAAGTCGGTGAAATTATTGGCCAAGACGCTGCTATTTCAGCTCGAATTATCAAGGTCGCAAATAGCGCATTATACAGCCGTGGAAACAAGGCTGAGAACATTACTGCCGCAGTTAATCGTATTGGCTTAGTGCAAATTAAATCAATTGTGACTTCCGTTGCCTTAGAGCAGTTGTTTATTTCAACTAATGAAATGGTTTGGGAAGTGATGGATGAAGTTTGGCAAACCTCTATTGAAGTCACTGCAGCATCTGGTGCATTTCTGGCCATTTATAACAAGCGTAATCCGAGTAAAAAGTTGGATCCTGAAACATTAACGTTAGCAGGTTTAGTTCACAATATTGGTGCATTACCAGTACTTTCTGAAGCCGAGTTAAACCCTGACGCATTTAGTAGTATTGATCAACTGCGCGGTTTAGTCCGTAAAATGCAGGGCGCGATAGGCCGAGCCATTTTAAAAACATGGGATTTTGCTCCTGAAGTGATGGAAGTGGTTGAGCGTTGGGCTGATTTGCACTATGTCTCAGATAAAGTCACTTACTTGGATTTCATTCGTTCAGCTGCTTATTATTCTGGAGAGCTTCGAGCGGGTCCAGAACTGGAAGAGCGATTAGAGTTTTTTGCTTTGCGTGGCTTACCGGTCACCCCTGAAGATTTAGAAAGTGATGAGTTTATGGATGTTTATCATTCCATTAAACAAAGCTATCAATAACTGGCATTAAATGCTGTCAGCTAGGCCGAGCAATCTATAAATTGTAAAACAATCGAACCATTAACCGAGGAGTAATACTGAATGTTTAGTTATGAAGTTATCATCATATTGTTCATCGGTTTGGTATTGCTTCTGGGCATAGTGATCGGAGGCTATTTCCAGCAAGGTCGGTTTATTACTGAGCTGACTCAAACCTTAGAATTAAATAACAACACTCATTCTCCTTTAGCATTTAAGCACACGCCTCGTGCATTTAAGCCGCTTATACATAACCTCAATCTGTTGCAGAAAAATATCCCAAGCAGTGTTGATCGGGATAAATTGACTGGTTTATCCAATCGAGTCGGATTTAAAAGAAAGATGTTCGCCAAAATGCCGGCGACAAAAGGTATGTTAGTGCTTGTGGATATTCAACAGTTTCGGTTTGTGAATGATCTTTTTGGCTTTGTATTTGGTGACTTGCTGTTGCAATATTTTGCTGTTCGCATCAAAAAATTAAAAAATCCGCCTGCTTTTGTATCAAGAATGAACGGTAATGAGTTTTTACTTTTCTACCCTGAAAGTGTTTCTAATACTGAACTCAATAACATCAAACAGCATTTGCAAAAACCTTTCGATATTGAAACAACACCTATCAGTATTAAAGTTCAATTAGGCATTTTAGCCTTAAATGAACACCATGCTGATGTCAGCCTGATGTTAAGAAGGTTAGATTTAGCCCTTAAAAAGGCCAAATTAACACCCAACTCCATTGCTTTTTACAACCAAGATGACGATAAAGCGCAATATAGAGAGTTGTTGATTATTAGCAGTTTACCCAAAGGATTAAAAAACAATCAGCTATCAATGGTCTATCAACCTAAGCTTGATATTGTCACTGGCGCTTGTCATCAAGTAGAAGCATTGATCCGTTGGAAGCACGACACCTTAGGAGATATTTCTCCTACTGAGTTTATTCCTTTAGCTGAACATACGGGAATGATTGAGCAAATAAGTGAATGGGCCTTAGATCAAGTATTACAGCAACAGGTCATATGGCTTCAGCAAGGGCTCAATATCAAAATAGCCGTGAATCTCTCTACAAAAGACTTAGATAATCCACATTTACCTATCGATATAAGCAACAAGCTGACCCAATATAAAGTACCAGCCAAAAACTTGATGATTGAAATCACTGAAAGTGCCTTGATGATGGATTTAGCTGGCACCATTGAAACATTGAAAGCATTACGCAATATTGGCGTCACCATTGCTATTGATGATTTTGGTACTGGTCATTCTTCTTTGGCTTATTTACGCCATCTGCCCATAGATGAAGTCAAAATTGATAAAGCATTTTTAGATGATTTTAACTGTGATGTTCAAGCTAACCAAATTGTTAAAACCAGTATCGATTTAGCAAAAAACTTAGGTTTTGATGTCACTGTGGAAGGGGTAGAAACTAAAGATGTGTTTGATACCTTAATCGAATTCGGTACCGATACTATTCAAGGGGAATATTTTAGTAAACCCCTTTTAGCTAAAGAATTTGAGACACGTCTCTCTGAGTTAACCTACAGCACTAAGCTGGCTTAAACATCTTCGAGTTAGCTCTCTGTCATTTTACTCCCTGTAAGTAAAGCTCTGTAAAACTAAACTTTTGTTAGCAAGCTTCTATAACTAACCCTCTTGAACTAACCTTCTATAATTAAGCCTTGCTAAATTCAGCCTTGCTAAATTCAGCCTGGAGTTGCTTTATCAGTTCGACAGGCATGGGTGCCATTTGTCTTTGCTGATTCATACACACCATTTCAATGGTGGCTGTCACTGCTGGCTTTTTAGCATTTGGGCGCCAAATTTCCTGTAGCCATACTGTTCGGTATTTACTTTCAAAGTAATACTTAGTTCTCACATCAATAATATCTGCAAACTCCACTCCGTCATGACAGAGCATATCAGTGCGATATACCGCAAAACCCACCTGCTGCACCTGCCATAAACTATGAAGCACATCAGCGCCTATAACATGCTCTCTGGCGCGCTCGAAATACTTCAAAAAGTTTGGGTGGTATACAACCCCTGAAAAGTCAGTATCTTCGTAATAAATTTGCACAGGAAAGTTAAAGGTTGGGCTATATTCAATTATTTTTTGGCTCATTCTTGGCTCTTTTTGACTCACTGCGGAGCATCAGGGTGACAAACTGACAGTTATTATCGCTCATTTGATGGATTATAAATAGCCAATTAAACTTGGAAAATACTTAGCCTAATGGGTTGTCAGGTATTGCGTTAGCAGGTGTTAAAGCCGTTATACTAAAATGCATTTGAGTTGCGGTTTTTTTTAAGATTCTGATATTTAATAAAATAATGGGTTGGTATTGTATTCGTCAGCTAGCTGACTTTGTTCTTCATTGATTGTGGTAATAGTTTTATTGTTCCAGTTAACATTTGGTATGCAGTGTCTTTATTAACAGCAGGGCTAAAAATATAGCCTTGGCCAACATGGCATTGATACTGAATTAGCTTCATTAGCTGTAATTCCGTTTCTATACCTTCTGCAACAATTTGCATTTCTAAATCATTGCCGAGATTAATAATATTTTTTAATACGCAGCGTGCCGCTTTATTATCTAAGAAATTATCAATAAAGCCTTTATCGATTTTTAAGGTGCTTAAAGGAAAATGAGTCAGATAATTTAACGATGAATATCCCTTACCAAAATCATCTAAACTGATGCGGATATTGAGTTCATTCAACTGATTAAGTACTTTCTCAGCAGTTTCAAAGTTTTCAATTAATAACGATTCAGTGATTTCTAGTTCTAGTTTTTCAGCGGGGAAGCCCGTGTCGTCTAAAATAGCCTTAATTTGCTCGCAAATATCAGGTTGCGACAATTGTACAGGGGATATGTTAACGGAAATATTACCCGCTAATAACCCTTGTATATGCCATTGTTGTGCTGTGATGCAGGTCTGTTTTAGCACCCAATAACCAATTTCAATGATTTGGCCATTACTTTCGGCTTCGGGTATAAAACGAGCCGGTGGGATCATTCCTTCTGTAGGGTGAAACCAACGCAGTAACGCTTCAAAAGAACTAATTTTACCGCTATTTAGGCAAACCTTAGGTTGATAAAATACTTCAAATTCATCATTGATGAGTGCGAGCTGCAATTGTTGCCTGATGGTTATTTTTGCTTGCAGTGCGATAGATAATGACTCATTAAAAAAGTAGGCGCCATTGCGTCCTGCATGTTTTGCTGCATACATTGCTGTATCGGCATGTTTAAGGAGTGTTTTAGAGTCTTCGCCATCTTCAGGAAAGCACGCGACTCCGATACTGGCTGAACTCGTTATCCAGTGCTCTTTTATTTGATAACCGGTATTGATGGTTAATCGAATGCGTTCAATGATATTGACCAGTTGAGATAATTCACCCGGTTCACTAATGATAATGGCGAATTCATCACCGCCCAAACGAGCCAGTAAATCCTTATTTTTAAGGTTTGATTTTAAACGTTTACTCACCTGGATAATGAGTTCGTCACCAACATCATGACCCATAGAGTCGTTTACTTCCTTAAAGTAATCCAGATCAATAAAAACCACTGCAGCGCGATCTTCTTTTTGATTGACGATGAGTTCAAGTTTGCTATTAAAACGGAAACGATTAGATAAACCTGTCAGCACATCGTAGTTAGCACGTTTGCTCAGTTCGGTGATTTTTTGATACCGGGTTAACAAAAATAAGAACATCAAGAGTACACAGATGACGATAAGGCTTGCGATAGCGTAATACCACCATGCTTGATTTATCTTAAAGCTGAATGTTGCATTATGGGGACTCCAGTGGCCATCGCTATTGCTCCCCTGGACTATGAACCTGTATGTACCTACGTGTAAATTGGTATAAGAAGCGGAGGTGTTATTGCCAATATAAACCCAATCGTTATCAAATCCTTCTAGCATGTATCTATATTGATTTTTTCGAGGGGCACTAAAATCCAATGATGCAAAAGAAAAGTGAACATTATTTTGTTCATAATCGAGCGTTAATGCCGATTTTTGCTGGTTGTTGTTCAGGCCAATATATTCTTGATTAGCAATTAATGCCGAGGTGATGAGTACTTCCGGCTGGAATCTATTACTGATAATTTTATTGGTATCGATTCTAAATGCACCGTTATTGGTACCTAAAAATAAGACATCATCTTTGAAAGCGATAGCGGCATCAGTAAAGGAGCTGTCAATTTGATTAATGGCACTGGGGTATTGCACAATTTTATTGGTGGCGGTGTCCATTTTGGCGAATTTTGATTGTGATGTTATCCATAAATTGCCTTTGCCATCGCCTGTGACCCCCTTTAATGTATTAGAAGTCAAACCGTCTTCTTTGGTTATATATTCAATACTAATTGGATCTGCCCAGCGCTCCCCCATTTCTATTTTTGCGAGACCTAAGCCCTGGGTAGCAACCCATATTATATTGTTCTCATCTTGATATATTTTAACGGTACGGACATTTTGAGCCTCGTTTCCAAGGGGGAAATGCTTAACTTCATAAGTGTCAGGATTGACACGAAAAATAGCATTAGTTGTGGCCATCCACAGTTCACCATTATGGATGAATTGTTGATCAAACGTGAAGTTACCACCAGCCCTATAAAGATTATCATTATCTGTTAAAAGGTGTTTTATAATGCCTTTTTGAGGATTAAATTGTATTAAGCCTACATCAAAGTAACCATTAATCCATACATTGCCTTGATCGTCAGGAACGGCGAGGTAAAATTCACTGTTAGGAAATCCGCTTGGATTATTCTCGCCATTACTGAAATGCTTTAAATCACCAGTATCAATATTATATTGCGATAACCCATTATCACCGGCAATCCATAGGTTATTGTCTTTATCGCTTGTGGCGCTGTAAGTGTTTTTTATTTCTAAATTTGCAATGGGGGATAATGCTATTTTTTCGTTGTTAAATGGAAGTCTATCAATGCCTTTATTTGAAGTAATCCAGGTATTATTCTGGTTGTCAAAATTGAACCAATAAACGAGACTGCCAGAGAGTTCAGAGTTAAAGGGATGTGGGCGATATAATTTAGTACCTTGTTTGAAGTTTGAATAAAGCGCAGCACCATTTCCAGTCCCAAACCAAACCCCGTTAGAATGATCGACCATGATAAAAGGAATATAATCACTTGGCAGTGAATTGTTGTTGAATGCTTCGTGGGCGAGATGAGTAAACTCCATCGTATCGAGTAAAATTCTGGTTACGCCTGCATCATGGGCTACCCACAAGGTGTTGTTATCTTTAAACGCGATGTCATAAACTAAATTGGATAATAGTTGTTGTTTTGATGGGTTATTTTTATCAAAATTAAACACCTCGATAGTCAGTGTTTGTGGATTAAATTTAATCAGCCCCTGTTTATTACTGGTAATCCAAACATCGCCATTTTCAGCTTTATAAGCAAAACCGAGTGATTTCGATAAAATATCATTTGTTTGTTTATGTTTAAAATTTACTAATTCAATCTTTTGGTTATCTTGATTTACTTTGGCAATGCCAAAATCCGTAGTGGCCCAAATGGTATCATCATCATCTGCAAAAATGCCGCTAACAGAGGTTTCATAAGGCTCGTCATCTTCATAGAGAAAAAACGGCGTAAATTGTTGGGTTATCGGACTAAATTTACTGATCCCCGATCCCGTGCCAAACCAAAGATCACCATTGTCTGATTCAAATATTTGTAATATCCAACTGGAGCTCATGGTTTTATTCGTTGAAATCATATTGTGAATAATGATCTGATTATCTGTGGTTAACTGATTAAGGCCATCTTCAGTGGCAATCCAGATATTGCCCTGTGAATCTTCATGTATTTTGGAGATGTAATTATTCGATATATGGGTTTCATCGTTCACTGAAAATTGGAAGTTGGTGAATTTGACCCCATCATAACGACTTGCCCCAGCGTCGGTGCCAAACCATATTAAGCCATTACGTTGTTGGTACATTGTGGTAATGCTGGATGAAGGGAGACCATCACTGATAGTGAGCGTTTCTAACTGGAATTGTTCAGCTAAGATATTAGATGAAAATATAGTGCTTAAACCTATAACACACAAAGTGATTAGGTGTTTTATGGTATTAAACATCTATTCTCCTGCTCGTTATAGCGTTAAATTTATGAATTTAAATTACATATTTATATGACGTTTATAATGCGGTAAATTTTTATTACTTACTTGAAAGTTTATCGGCAGTTTTTGAATTTTATGAAGGCAGTTTTACACAGAATATTATGCTGATAATTTACAATATTAGACGAATTATAGTTACTAGCGCTATATTCTTCTGTTACCTATGCAACATAGCGGGAATTTTGCCCAATATGGAATAGTGACTAGAGTCCCAATTCCTGGTTTTTTAGTGGAAGTGAATTTATTTAAACCCTTGGCAATAGCAAGATGTCATTGAAATGAAGCTATGAATAAAGCTAATTAAAAATCTAATCAGAGCAATAGCTGCTTAAATTGAACTGGCTCAATAATTAAAGCAGCAAGTCGTTTCCTATAGGGATATGGCTCGCGGTGACATCTAGCAGTGATTTTGCTGTAAGTGTTTCAACACTAATAACCTGCGTATTACAGCCATACTTTTGCGCCACTTTGGCAATCAGCAAGTCAAAATCTCCGTCACCTGACATTAATATAACTTTATCGACATGTTCGCCAATATCGAGAATATCGATGGTGATCCCGACATCCCAGTCACCTTTAGCACTGCCATCACTGCGTTGAATATAGGGCTTAAGTTTGACCTCAAAACCTATATGCTTAAGTGCATCTTGAAACTTTCTTTGACCATCGTCAGCAGGGGCGATAGCGTAGGCAATTGCGTGTTCAATCTGATATTGCTGATTAAGTAATTTATATAGCGCTCGGTAATTGAATGAGCGCCCAAATGCTTGTTTACAGGTGTAATAAATGTTCTGAACATCGACAAAAACAGCAACTTTTTCCATTTTACACCTGCATCCAATTGTTAGTGTTAGGCCTGTTGTTTTTGCATCTCAATAGCATCATTGAGTTGTTGTTCAACATATCCTGGTGAATGTGTTGCCCCTGAAATGAGACGATACATTGCAGGAATAACCAATAAGGTCACTAGAGTAGCAAATGCCATCCCAAAGAACACTACTGTACCAACAGCAATTCGACTTTCTGATCCCGCTCCGGTTGACATAATTAGCGGAATTGCACCAATAAGCGTGGTAAAAGCGGTCATTAAAATGGGTCTTAAACGACGTGCTGAAGCATCGATAATAGCTTGTTCAATTTCAAGGCCTTTGTCGCGAAGTTGATTAGCAAATTCGACAATCAAGATACCATTTTTAGTGACCATACCAATCAACATGATCATGCCTATCTGGCTGTAAATATTAAGACCTTGACCCGTTAAATAAAGTCCTAAGAAACCGCCGAATATGCCCATGGGTACGGTAAACATCACCACTAACGGATTAATAAAGCTTTCAAATTGTGCCGCCAAAACCAAGTAGGCAACGAGCAGTGCTAAGCCAAATACGATGAATACACTACTTTGATTCTCTTTAAAATCTTTAGATTCACCGGTATAAGAAACGTTTATATCACTTGGCAACATTTCAATGGCTTTCTCGTCCAGAAAATCTAACGCCTCACCTAAGGTGTAGCCTGCGCCAAGATTGGCTTTTAACGTTATAGATTTTTGTTTATTTAAATGACTTAGTTTTTGCGCTGACGCGACTTCATCAATTTTTGTAATGGTATCTAGGGTGATAAGTTGACCTTTATCTGTGCGCATATAGATTTGGCTCAGATCGGTCACACTATTAAAGCTATTTTCATCACCACGTAAATATACGTCATATTCTTCACCGCGCTCAATGAAAGTGGTTTCACTTCGACCACCCAACATGATTTCAAGTGTGTCAGAGACTTCTGTCACACTGATCCCAAGCTCTGCAGCGCGTTCGCGATCGACGCTGACTAATAACTCAGGTGTTGTTTCTGCGTAATCTAAATCAGCGCCTTCTAGAATGGGGCTTAGATCGGCTTCAAGTTGTAATGCTTGTGACCATTTGAACAGTTCTTGGTAATCTGAACCGCCTAAAACAAATTGTACCGGTTCACTCGATTGTCCTCTAAAGCCTGGCAGCATCGGTCTTACCATGACATCGGGAATGCCGGCTAATGCCTTAGCAATAATGCCTAAGGATTGTTGCGCATTAATGTCTCGGTCTTGCCATTCTTCTAGCTGAATGATAACGAAGCCGGTTTGGTCGCCAGCGCGACCGCCAAAAGCTGGCGCCTGAACACTAAATGACTTAATTACACCTTCACCTAACATAGGCAATAGTCGTTGTTCGACAATATCCATATTGGCTGCCATACGGTTATAACTTGTGCCTTCTGCGCCCTTAATAAAGGCAAATACGACGCCGCGATCTTCTTGTGGTGCTAATTGAGCAGGGACTTGATTTAACAGCCAGCCACTACCTAAAACACAGGCAATGATCACGACAGGTGCACCGTATCGATATTTAACGGCTTTTGATACCACAGCTCGATAGCGCGACTCTAATCGCTCAAATATTTGGTCTACCCATATGTTGAAACGGTTTGGTTTTACATTGGCTTTAAGTAATTTGCTGCCAAGAACAGGTGTTAGGGTTAATGCGATTAAGGATGAAAATAACACTGACACTGCCAGCATGACTGAGAATTCGGTAAACAGTAATCCAACCATACCTTCCATGAAGGAAATAGGTAAAAACACCATCACGAGTACTGCAGTGGTTGCGATAACGGCAAAGCCGACTTCGCGAGCGCCTTTATAAGCCGCAAGCAGAGGAGGCTCACCTTTTTCGATATGATGGAAAATATTCTCTACCACGACAATGGCATCATCAACCACCAAGCCGATGGACAGGATCAGTGCCATTAGCGTGAGCAGGTTTATCGAAAAACCAAACGTGTTTGCGGCAATAAACGCAGCGATAAGTGAAACGGGAACCGTCACTGCAGGAATAAGGGTCGCTCTGACTTGGCCGATGAAAATGTATAACACCAAAATCACTAAAATCGCAGTGATAATGAGGGTGTTATAAACTTCATCAATAGAGCGCGAGATAAAAATAGTTGAATCATAGTCAACCACTAATGCAGTGCCGTCAGGCAAGAACTGTTGTATTTTGTCGACCTCTTGATGCACCAGCTTTGCTACATCAAGTGGGTTTGCATCTGACTGGGCAACGATGCCTAAACTAATATTAGGAACACCGTCACTTTTGAAGGTCGAATTTTCATTCTCTGCGCCAATAAATACATCTGCGACATCTTTTAAATAAATGGGCGTGCCATCGTCAGCGGTGCGGACAACAAGATAATCAAAATCATCAGGGTTATTATACAGTCGTGCTGTACGCACTGACATAACGGTGGTGTCATTTCGGACTTCACCACCTGGTGTTTCGACATTTTCAGCATTTAATGTTGCCACTATATCACTGGCAGACACGTTCCGTCCGGCCATCAGATCAGGCTTAAGCTGAACATACATGACCTTGTATAAGCCGCCAGTAATAGAAATAGAACTGACACCAGAAATTAGATTAAATCGGTCTTCAAGTACACGCTGGGAATAATCCGTCAGCTGTGTTCTATCCATAATTGTCGAACTTAAGTTGACATATATAGAGGGCTCGCCGGAACCATTGTCTTTCGATACCACTGGATCGTTTGCTTCATCGGGTAAACGCCTTTGCGCACGCGCCACGGCATCTCGAACGTCACTGACTCCTTCAGTTAAATTCCAGCCCAGTAAAAAAGTCACTGTAATACGCGACATACCATTACGCGTAATCGATGTTATTTCATCGATACCGCTAATGCCGGTGAGTTCATCTTCAAGGGTTGTGGTGATCTGACTTTCCATGATGGTGGCAGAGGCACCGTCATATGTGGTCATTACCGTCACGACAGGGCTTTCTACATCAGGCATTTCCCTTATTGATAACTTTGACAGTGAAACAACGCCAAAAACCACGAGTAGCAAACTTAATACAATCGCAACAACAGGGCGTTTAACTGATACATCCGAAAGCCACATTAACTTTTCTCCATTTCTGATGAGATGAGCTTACTGTCGTTTGCTAGCTGTCCAGTGGTTGATTTCGTTTCTAAAATATCGACACTCACGCCATCGCGCATGTTAACTAGGCCTTGAACAACCACGTTGTCTCCGATACTGAGGCCATTTGAGATAAGGACTTCATTGTCAATTCGAGCGCCAAGAGTGACTTCTGTGCGCTTAGCTATATTGTCATCGCCAACGATATAGACGAATCGTTTGGTTCCTGAGTATTCAATTGCTTGGACTGGGATTACAGGCTCTGCGATGGCAGGGAAGTTAAGCATAGCTGACATCATCATGCCCGGTTTAAGTAAGTACTCAGCATTATCAAATCTTACTCTTACGCGTAAATTTAGTGTGTCTTGATTGATACGAGAATCAATGGCAATGATTTCACCGATAAACGGCTTATCAGGCCAAGCCCTGCTAACCGCTTCGACTTTCATGCCGTTAGATAACATGGCTAAGTAATGTTCAGGCACTTGTAGATCAAGTCTCATGGTTGAAAGGTCATCAAAAGCCAGTAATTCAGTGCCAACCGAAATCATTTTACCTAGGCTAAAATCAACTAAACCGGCGGTACCAGAAAAAGGTGCATTCAATGAATGGTAGTTTAAATCTGCTTCTGAGGCTGAAAGCCTGGCCATTGCGATATCGACACTGGCTTGCTGTGCATCAATTTCGGTTTGTGTTATTGCATTACTTTTGATCAGCTTACGGAATTCTTTAAGTTTTCTTTTTTCGTCAGCAAGATAAGCTGCAGCTTCAGCAGTCGCCGCTTTTGCTTTGGTATCATCTAACTGCACCATTATTTGGCCAGCCTGAATGTCTTGATCTGGTTGAATATGTATTTGGCTAATTTTTCCGGCAACCTGCGAAGAGATATAAACCGATTGCTCAGCATCAAGCTTGCCAATTAAAGACAATGATTGTGACAGTTCATGTTGTTCAACCAGTCCAGTCACCACAGGAATTAACTTTTTTGATTGGCCTTTCGCCGATGGAGTCGCTTTAGTGGCTGCTGAAATACCACTAAAAGCAATAGCGGCAGCGAGCAAGCTACAAATGATAAGAATGGGAAGCAATTTTTTCATAATAAGGACTCTAAAACACGTTGCTGAATTAGGTTCTATTTTAATGAAATTTATCCATATAAGCGTAAATGAATGTAAAGCAATGCCCATAAGAGTGTAACGAAACATGCTAGTAACAATGATACTTACCGTACGTTTCTTAATCGTTAATAATTCAGGTGGCAATTAACGAGGTGGTAACATTGTTGTGGGGTGTAATGACTGATATTTTTCGAAGAGAATAAAAAAACCACTTAGTGAGTCACTAAATGGTTTTTTATGGTTTAATTTAATAGCTAATTACAAAACTGATTAAAGAACTAATCAAAATTCTTTTCTTGCTCTTTGTTAGAGGCTTCTATTCCCATAAAATATTCATAACCTTTAGCTTGAAGGCTCTTTTTTTCTTTATCTTGTGACTGGCTAGCTTGTTTAGGCTTCATCTTCATGGTTTGTTTTGTAGATTCTTTACCTGGTAAAGTCACTAAGTCATTTTGAACACTTCCAGCATTAAAGTTGTAATTAAATACACCATTACCTTGGATGAATTCTACACTCGACTTATCATGGGTTTGATATGACGCTAAAATACCATGTTGACCTAATGGCACTTCATGGAAAAGTTCTTTGCCTGTGCCAATTTTTACCCCATCAATAAACCACTCAGCAGCAACGTTACTGACTAAGGTAATCATCGCTGATTTTAGCCCAAGTTTTTCGTTAATCAGTGAGTCGATTTTACTGTTATAAGATGGTTTAAATGCCATTTTAATTTTGTAGTTTAAATTACCGCTCATGTTCATGCTGGCATCAATGACATCATATGAAAGCAACACACTTCGATCATTCAAAAATGGGTCTGTTTTAATGGTATTGGTAACGATGTAATTTTCAGAGTCTTTTAGGCAATCGTTAATAGATTGAAATTTAGAACATAAAGTCGAACCGTCTAAATCAACCGATTGAACAGTATCTGGTTTTGATACATCTGCGATTAAACGCTTAGTAATATCACTTTTAAGCGAGGCCAATTGCTCGTCTTTATCTGTGCGTTTACTATTAATCGTATCGTACTCAGCCATAATCATTTTGTACTCTCGACGTAATGACTTTCCGTCAATATCGTATTTAGTTTCAAAGCGATCAATTTTAAGTACCAAAGCCTCGATTTCTTCATAATAAGCACTGATATTTGAGCGAGATAATATTTTGGCTGGCAACTTTGATATGACATGGTCATATTCAGTTTTTTTGCTTTTGATTTCGACGCTTAATGCGTGGTAATCAGATTCTTTTTTCTTATGAGTCGATAACTTGTCATTTGCAGAAATAAGTAAGCTGTCAATGTTGTACTTTTGCTCAATTTCTTCAAGTGCTTTGGTTTCACTACTTGTGATGATCTCTAAACCAAATGAGCTGCTTGCATAAAAGCATAAAAACATAAAAGTAATTCGACTATATCTCACTGATTTCTCCGTTTTTATTTAATTTTCTGGTGAATAGCATCTGTGCTATTGCAAATGGTCAACAGTAAAATAATCCGTCAATAATTTTATAGTACTTAAGTTAATTTGTCTTTACAAATAGATTGTTGGTTTTGAGGTGTTTTTTGCACATAGTTAGTAGCTTTGTGATGTGCATTAGCATTGTTAAATTTTCGAATTAGGATGATTTTGACAAGGAGTTGATTAAGTGTCTGTTAATAATGCTTAAATGTCATATTTGATCATGGCTATACTTGCTGACAGATTAATTTTATTTGCCAGTTTTGAATGTATTAGTCAGATAAATAAAATAGAAAGTGAAATGCTTATTTAAGATTGTTTAATACTGTCATTTTTAGGGCGTTGGACATGAAAGAAGGTGGAATATACCTTGTCTTTATCACTCTAAAGGGGTTTGAATACCAAATCAATAATGCCCCTTTATAGAGTTTTCTAAGTTAAATAGGTTCTATAAAGAGGCATCAACTTTGCGAATTAATAATCTTAAAACCGCTTCAAAGATTATTTAGCGATACGTTTGTACTTCAAGCGATGTGGCTCAATAGCTTCTGCGCCAAGATTTTCTTTCATCCAGGCAGTGTATTCAGTGTAGTTACCTTCATAGAAGTTAACTTGGCCTTCATCGCGGTAATCTAGAATGTGTGTTGCCACTCTATCCAGGAACCAACGGTCATGAGAAATAACCATGGCACAACCTGGGAATTCTAATAAGGCTTCCTCTAGTGCTCGCAAAGTTTCAACATCCAAGTCATTGGTGGGCTCATCGAGTAATAGTACGTTGCCGCCAGCTTGTAATAGCTTAGCTAAATGAACACGATTACGTTCACCACCTGAAAGAGTGCCAATGATTTTTTGCTGATCGCCACCACGGAAATTAAAGCGGCCAACATAGGCACGACTTGGAATTTCAGTATTATTGATCCGCATGATGTCTTGACCATCGGAGATTTCTTGCCAGACAGTATTCTTATCATTCATTGAATCACGGAACTGTTCAACAGAGGCAATCTGAACTGATTCACCGATTTCAATGCTGCCAGAATCTGGTTGTTCTGCACCAGAAATCATCTTGAACAGTGTCGATTTACCCGCGCCGTTAGCACCAATAATGCCGACAATCGCGCCTTTAGGCACAGCGAAGGTGAGATTATCAATTAATACTCGGTCACCGTATGACTTAGTCAGGTTATTTACTTCAATAACCTTATCGCCTAAACGTGGTCCTGGTGGAATGAATAATTCATTGGTTTCATTTCGTTTTTGGTAGTCATTAGTGTTCAATTCTTCAAAGCGGGCCATACGTGCCTTGCCTTTAGATTGACGACCCTTTGCCCCTTGGCGAACCCATTCTAATTCTTTTTGAATGGTTTTTTGGCGTGCGCTTTCAGTAGATGATTCTTGTTGCAGGCGAGCATCTTTTTGCTCAAGCCATGAAGAGTAGTTACCTTCCCATGGAATACCTTCGCCACGGTCGAGCTCTAAAATCCAACCTGCTGCATTATCCAAGAAGTATCTATCATGGGTAATGGCAACAACGGTGCCAGTGTAATCTTGTAAGAAGCGTTCAAGCCAGGCAACAGATTCTGCATCCAAATGGTTGGTTGGTTCATCAAGCAGCAACATGTCTGGCTTTTCTAAAAGAAGACGGCATATTGCCACACGGCGGCGTTCACCACCTGAAAGCACTTCAATTTTTTCATCCCAATCAGGCAGGCGTAATGCGTTTGCAGCGCGCTCTAATACCATTTCAAGATTATGGGCATCTTGAGATTGGATGATGGCTTCTAGTTGACCTTGCTCTTTTGCTAAGGCGTCAAAGTCAGCATCAGGCTCAGCATAAAGTGCGTAGACTTCATCAAGACGGGTGAGGGCATTTTTAGCTTCACTAACCGCTTCTTCAATCGCTTCACGTACTGTTTGCGATTCATCAAGTTTAGGTTCTTGAGGAAGATAGCCGATTTTAAGGTCTTGCATCGGACGCGCTTCACCTTCAATTTCAGTATCTAAACCAGCCATGATACGAAGCAAGGTAGACTTACCTGAACCGTTTAAACCAAGCACACCAATTTTGGCGCCAGGGAAAAAACTCAGTGAAATATCTTTGAGGATTTGTTTCTTAGGCGGAACAATCTTTCCTACCCGCAGCATACTATAAACGAATTGAGCCATTTTTAATGTTCTTCAGTGACCAATGATGATGATAATTCTACTTTATTTTTCTTTGAACTCAAATTATGGATTAGCTTAATTAATGAGACTTGCCAAATAATTTCATGTTCTAAATGCTGGGATTGTGACTCAGAGCAGAGTAGAATACCGCGCAACCCTATAGATAAGAACTGATGTTGGAGACACCAATGCTAAAGAAAGCTATGAATATCGCGGATTACGATCCTCAACTGTTTCAAGCCATTCAAGATGAAACTCGTCGCCAAGAAGAGCATATCGAGTTAATTGCATCAGAAAACTATACCAGCCCGCGTGTTCTTGAAGCACAAGGTTCACAGTTAACCAATAAGTATGCTGAAGGTTATCCTGGAAAGCGTTATTACGGCGGTTGTGAGCATGTCGATATTGCTGAAGAATTAGCTATCTCTCGTGCAAAAGAATTATTTGGCGCAACATACGCTAACGTTCAACCACATTCAGGCTCTCAAGCAAACTCTGCAGTATTTATGGCGCTTTTAGAAGGTGGCGATACTGTTTTAGGTATGAGCTTAGCCCATGGCGGTCATTTAACTCATGGTTCACACGTGAGCTTTTCTGGTAAATTATACAATGCAGTTCAATACGGTATTGACGAAACGACGGGTAAAATTGATTACTCAGAAGTTGAACGTTTAGCTGTTGAACATAAGCCTAAAATGATTATTGCTGGCTTTAGTGCATATTCTGGCATCATTGATTGGGGCAAGTTCCGCGAAATCGCTGATAAAGTGGGTGCTTACTTATTCGTTGATATGGCACACGTTGCAGGCCTTGTGGCTGCGGGTATCTACCCGAACCCACTGCCACATGCACACGTTGTTACAACGACTACCCATAAAACACTTGCAGGTCCTCGTGGTGGTTTGATTCTGTCAGCTATCAATGACGAAGCTATTTACAAAAAGCTTAACTCAGCAGTATTCCCTGGTGGTCAAGGTGGCCCGTTAATGCACGTTATCGCTGCTAAAGCGGTTGCATTTAAAGAAGCATTAGACCCAGAGTTCACCACTTACCAAGAACAAGTCGTTGCTAATGCTAAAGTGATGGCGAAAACCTTCATTGAACGTGGCTATGACGTTGTTTCTGGTGGAACTGATAACCACTTATTCTTACTTGATTTAATCAGCAAGGATATGACGGGTAAAGATGCTGATGCTGCTTTAGGCAATGCAAATATCACTGTGAACAAAAACTCAGTACCTAATGATCCACGTTCTCCATTTGTTACTTCTGGTTTACGTATCGGTTCTCCTGCAATCACACGTCGTGGTTTCACTGAAGCTGAATCAATTGAGTTAACTCACTGGATGTGTGATGTATTAGATGATATTTCTAATGAAGCAACTATCGAACGTGTTAAGGCTCAAGTACTTGAATTATGCGCTAAGTTCCCTGTTTACGGTTAATGACATCGTAGATTGATGGCATAGCCAATTATCTATTTAACTAAACAGGATAATCTTTTCGATAAGGTTAACCTTATAAAGTAAATAGGATAAACTTAAATGGTCGTAAGTACTCAGTACTTACGACCATTTTGTTTTTATTTTCAGGAGCGGATATGCATTGCCCATTTTGTAGCGCGACAGATACGAAGGTTATTGATTCACGATTGGTGGCTGACGGCCATCAAGTGAGACGTCGTCGGGAATGTACCGAGTGTCATGAACGTTTTACCACTTTTGAAGGCGCTGAGTTAGTCATGCCTCGAGTGATTAAACAAGATGGCACTCGTCAGCCGTTTGATGAAGATAAATTGCGAGGCGGCATGTTACGTGCTGTTGAAAAACGCCCAGTTTCAATTGATCAAATTGAACAAGCGTTAACTAAAATCAAATCGACACTTCGAGCGACTGGTGAACGAGAAATTGATTCAGCCATGATCGGTAACCTGATGATGGACCAACTGATGATTTTAGATAAGGTTGCTTACATTCGTTTTGCATCGGTTTATCGTGCATTTGAAGATGTCTCCCAATTTGGTGAAGCTATTGCCAAACTGCAAAAGTAATCCTAGCTAAATTCTGACTGCTTATTGCCATTTTTCATTATCGTGCAGTCATCTGAATTTATTAACTGTTTTCAGCAGTGATGTATTAGCATTACTGCTTTTGAGTTTTAGAAGGTCTGTATGCCTCAATGGTCAACGTTTGATATTGAAATGATGAGCCTTGCGATTTCTTTAGCTGAAAAAGGTCGCTACACCACACGCCCAAATCCAAATGTGGGTTGTGTCATGGTCGTTGATGGTAAAATTATTGGGCAAGGTTTTCATATCAAAGCAGGCGGCCCTCATGCTGAAATCCATGCTTTACAAGATGTTGAAGCCCGTCAATTGCAGCACCTGCTCCCCAAAGCCACAGCCTATGTCACTCTTGAGCCTTGTAGTCACTTTGGACGAACGCCGCCATGTGCTAAAGCATTAATTGAAGCTAACGTTGCTCGTGTGGTTGTTTCGCAGATGGACGCTAACCCGCAAGTGTCGGGAAATGGTATTCGCATGCTTGAAGCTGCTGGTATTAAAGTTGATGTTGGGCTATTGACTGAATCAGCAAGTAAATTAAATATCGGCTTTATGAAGCGGATGACCACAGGATTTCCTGAGGTTACTGTGAAACTTGCGGCCAGTATTGATGGTAAAACGGCGTTATCTAATGGCGTATCAAAGTGGATTACAGGGCCTGAAGCTAGAGCTGATGTTCAAAAACTTAGGGCGCGTCATTGTGCTCTTGTTACCGGTGTAGAAACGATATTAGCCGATGACCCGTCACTCAATGTGCGCTATGAACAGCTGGGATGTTTAACTGACAAGTTATCATTCGAAGATGTTAAGCAACCTTTAAGAGTCGTGCTCGACAGCAGAGCAAGGCTTACTAGCAACTTTAAGTTGTTTAGTATTGAAACCCCCATTTTACTTGTTTCTTGTGTCGACTATCCGACTAAAGTGAGCCAAGAATTTAACAATCATGTTAGTTGTATCACTATTGGCGCAAATGCCGATGGACGAGTCGATTTACATGCGTTATTTAGTTACTTAGGTAAACAGTGTAACTCCGTTCTGATCGAAGCTGGCGCCTGTTTAGCGGGCAGTGTTATACAGAATAATTTGGCTGATAATCTTTATTTATACCAAGCAATGAAAATATTAGGTAGCCATGGTCGTAATTTGATGCAACTAGATGATTATCAAACTATGGAACAGATTCCTGATGTAGAATTAGTTGATTCGCGCAGGGTTGGTGCAGATCAACGCATGATTTTTAATCTTAATTCGCCAGCGAGTTAAGCTAACGCAATTCTGTCTATAAGTTAATGCTAAGCGTGGCTTATAAGATAACAAGTGAGTGAATATGTTTACCGGGATTATTGAAGCACTAGGATCATTGAGAAAGATTGAACGTAAAGGCGATGATATTCGTCTTACGGTTGCCAGTGGCAAGCTTGACTTATCTGATGTGAAATTGGGCGACAGCATTGCAACTAATGGTGTTTGTTTAACCGTGGTGCAATGCCTTGCTGATGGTTATGTCGCAGACGTATCGGCTGAAACTGTCGCATTGACGGGTTTTGCTAAATATAACGTTGGCCAGAAAGTAAACCTGGAAAAAGCGGTCATGCCTACGACGCGTTTGGGCGGACATATGGTTAGTGGCCATGTTGATGGTATCGCCACCGTTGAACAACGTTTGGTACGTGGGCAAGCTATTGAATTTTGGCTGGCAGCCCCTGCAGAATTATCTCGCTATATCGCTCACAAAGGCTCGATAACCATTGATGGTGTAAGCTTGACCGTTAACGAGGTTGATCATCATCGATTCAGACTAACGATTGTGCCGCACACCGCATCAGAAACCACTTTATTAGCTTTACAAGCGGGTCATAGCGTCAACATTGAAGTTGACCTTATTGCACGTTATTTAGAACGTTTAATGAAAGTAGAAGAAAAATCATCCTCGAAGGGTGGGGTCACAATGGAAATGTTGGCAAGCGCTGGATTTATGCGATAACTCTTTGTTTTTTTTAGAACGTGATTCCACAATATAAAAACTTAATTAGCACAATATTAACCAAGCATATTTACTCTATATCGCTGATATGGGCATAACAATATAAAGGTCTTTGCAATGGCATTACATACTATAGAAGAGATCATCGAAGATATTCGCCAAGGTAAGATGGTTATCTTGATGGACGATGAAGACAGAGAGAACGAAGGTGATCTTATCATGGCGGCTGATAAGGTCACGCCTGAAGCCATTAACTTTATGGCGACTTTTGGCCGTGGACTGATTTGCCAAACGATGACGAAAGAGCGTTGCCAGCAGTTAAATCTGCCTTTAATGGTGACCAATAACAATGCTCAGTTCTCAACTAATTTTACTATTTCAATTGAAGCTGCAACGGGTGTGACTACGGGTATATCTGCTCATGACCGCGCTGTAACAGTACAAGCCGCTGCAGCGAAAGATGCTAAAGCTTCTGATTTAGTGCAACCAGGTCATATCTTTCCACTGATGGCAAAAGATGGCGGAGTATTAACTCGCGCCGGTCATACAGAAGCGGGTTGTGACTTAGCGCGTTTAGCCGGTTGTGAGCCATCAGGTGTAATTGTTGAAATCTTAAATGATGATGGCACCATGGCGCGTTGCCCTGATTTAGAAATTTTCAGTAAAAAGCACGGCATTAAAATGGGCACAATTGCGGACTTAATTGAGTATCGCAATACCAAAGAAACCACCGTTGTGCGTGAAGCTGAATGCAAGCTACCTACTCGTTTCGGTGAGTTCAATATGGTGACCTTTAGAGACACTATTGATAACCAACTTCATTATGCTTTGGTTAAAGGTAACGTTGAAGCTGATTGCTTAGTGCGAGTGCATTTACAAAACACCTTTAATGACTTATTGCACTCTGAGCGCGACCAAAAACGCAGCTGGCCACTTGAAAAAGCAATGGAACGTATTGCCAATGATGGTGGTGTCTTAGTGCTATTGGGTAACAGAGAACACTCAAGTGATATGCTCGCAAAAGTGAAAGCTTTTGAAGCTGAAGACAATGGACAAGCTCCAGCATCAGCGAAGTGGGAAGGAACTTCTCGCCAAGTTGGCGTAGGTTCACAAATTCTTTCAAGTTTAGGTGTGAGCACCATGCGGTTACTAAGTTCGCCTAAGCGGTACCATTCTCTTTCAGGGTTTGGTTTAGAAGTAACTGATTATATTGCAGAATAATTCACTAACTTAGTGAAGTTAACATTTATCAATAATTGCACAGGACTCAGGGCATTTGGCTGTGGTATTATACCGCCACTTTTGCCCAGAGCCGGGTGCTTTAGCTAATTTAGGTAAGATAATGATCGTAGTTGAAGGTAATATCGAAGCAAAAAATGCCAAAGTGGCGATCGTAGTATCGCGTTTCAACAGTTTTCTTGTTGAGAGTCTGCTTGATGGCGCATTAGACACACTAAAACGTTTAGGTCAGGTAAATGACGACAACATTACTGTTGTTCGTGTTCCTGGCGCTGTTGAATTACCACTTGCTGCACGTCGAATTGCTGCTAGTGGAAAATTTGACGGTATTGTTGCACTTGGTGCAGTGATTCGTGGTGGTACTCCGCATTTTGATTTAGTTGCTGGTGAATGTAACAAGGGTCTTGCTCAAGTCGCTTTAGAGTTTGATATCCCAGTTTCATTTGGCGTTTTAACCACAGATACCATCGAGCAAGCAATTGAACGCTCTGGTACTAAAGCTGGTAACAAGGGCACAGAAGCTGCACTTGGTTTACTAGAAATGGTTAACGTTCTGCAAGAATTAGAACAACAGTTAGTATAGTAGTAGGAAAAGTAATGAAGCCTTCAGAGCGCCGCAAGGCACGCCGTTTAGCTGTTCAAGCTATTTATTCATGGCAGTTAAGCAAGAACAATGTTGCTGATGTTGAACATGAATTTTTAACTGAGCAAAACATTAACGGTGTTGATGTAGCTTATTTTCGTGAATTGCTATCAGGTGTAGCCTCGAAAGCAACTCAACTTGATGATCTGCTAAAGCCTCATTTAGATCGTGATATTGAAGATGTATCACCAGTTGAGAAAGCCATTGTGCGTTTATCAGCTTATGAATTAACGTATCGTAAAGATGTGCCTTTTAAAGTGGCCATCAATGAAGGTATCGAATTAGCGAAAGCGTTTGGTGCTGACGATAGTCATAAGTTTGTCAATGGTATGCTAGATAAGCTTGTTACTCGTAAGTAATGAATAAAAACGGTATCTTCGGATACCGTTTTTATTTGTAATGCTTTTTCTACCAAACAGTAGGTGGGCGGTTATCCGTACCAGATGTATTGTGAAAGAATTCCAACTTATCGAACAATTTTTCCGTGATAAAGGTCAACAGCGTCGAGATGTGCATTTAGGCATTGGCGATGATTGTGCATTAGTGCAACCAGCGGAAAATAAATCAATTGCTATATCTTGCGATACCCTCGTTGAAAATATCCATTTCCTTCCTACGATGCCTGCACATGAGCTCGGTTATAAATCAGTTGCGGTTAACTTATCTGATCTTGCCGCTATGGGCGCAGATCCAGCTTGGATGACACTGGCACTTACGTTACCTGATGTTGATAATGAATGGTTAGCAGAATTCAGCCAAGGCCTTTTTGAAGCTGCTGATTATTACAGTGTCAGCCTCATTGGTGGTGATACGACTCGCGGGCCTCGTTGTATTAATATTACTATTCATGGCCAAGTTCCGACAGGTAAAGCCTTAACCCGCAGTGGTGCTAAAATTGGTGATTGGATTTACGTCACTGGTACATTAGGTGATTCAGCATTAGGTCTGGATATCTTGTTAGGTAACAAGGTTGTTGATGCGCAATACAAAGAATTTTTAATCAATCGTCATTATCATCCCACTCCACGAATATTAGCAGGGCAAGCTTTACGCTCACTTGCGACCAGTGCGATTGATTTATCTGATGGTTTATATTCAGATATTAAACATGTTTTAAAAGCATCGAATGTTGGGGCTATTATTGATGTTAATGAGCTACCTATATCGACATCATTACGTGAGTCTGCTGACGTAGATGAAGCGATTAGCTACGCACTTACAGGTGGTGAAGATTATGAGCTATTATTTACCGTACCTGAATCTCAACGTGGTGCTTTAGATATTGCGTTAATTCATTCCGGCGTCAAGTTTGTCAAAATTGGTCAAATTTGTGCTGGTGATAAATTACGCCTTGTTTCTGCAGGCGCTCCTTATGAGTTAGATATTAACAGTTTTGAGCATTTCTAATGAAGTTTATTTCTACTGATCCAGCCGTCCATAAATTAAGCCTTAAAAATCCAGTGCACTTTTTAGCATTGGGATTTGGTAGTGGCTTAGCGGCAAAAGCGCCTGGCACCTTTGGTACATTGGCTGCAGTTCCACTTGTCTACTTGATGAGCTTTTTAAGTTTAGAACTATTTATTGCGATTACCGTTATAAGTACGCTAATTGGTTTTTATATCTGTGATAAAGCTGCAACAGATATGGGTGTTCATGATCATGGCGCTATTGTCTGGGATGAAGTTGCCGGGTTAATGATTACTATGATCGCCGCGCCAGCAGGTTTGGTTTGGATGGTGGTGGGTTTTGCACTATTTCGCTTTTTTGATATTTTAAAACCTTGGCCAATTCGTTGGTTAGATGCCAAAGTCCACGGTGGTTTTGGTATTATGATTGATGATGTCCTAGCCGGTATTTTTTCGTTAATTTGTCTACAGTTGCTAGTTTATTTTTTATAACCATCAGCCATCAGCCATCAGCATTAGTTATGAATCTTAGGGGATGAATCGTTAACCCATTATTAATCTGAGATTATTACATCAAAAGCCCACTATATTAGTGGGCTTTTTTGTGGCTTTTAATGGGTTGACTAACGTATATCACGGGTTAGTTTTGAAGTAACTCTCTTGCATTAGCAAGGGTGTTTTCTGTAATCACATCACCGGCTAATAGCCTCGCAAGTTCATTGACTCGCTCTTGTTTATCTAATGGCTTCATATTGGTTTCAGTACCACCACTTTTAGTAAACTTGTTTACCAGCATATGCTGATGGCCATTGCCTGCTACCTGAGGTAAATGGGTAACACAGATCACCTGTGTTGATTGCCCTAAGCTACGCAGCATTCTGCCTACTACTGCAGCAGTAGGCCCGGAAATACCCACATCGACTTCATCAAAAATAAGTGTTGGCGTTGAGACTTTCTTCGCGGTGATCACTTGAATACCTAAACCGATGCGAGAAAGCTCGCCACCAGATGCCACTTTAGCAATCGGTTGCATTGGTTGGCCTGGGTTAGTTGTTATTAAGAATTCAACTTGATCACAACCTGATACTGATTGCAGTTCAGGATTGAAATTCACTGCGATACTGAATTTACCTTTAGGCATATTCAGCTCTTGAATTGATTGAGTCACTAACTTATTAAGTTCTTTGGCATAACGGTTTCTGCTATGGCTCAACTTCTGTGCAGTAACAATATAAGCTTGTTTACTGTCATCGACTTGTTGCTGAATTTCATCGAGTCGGCTAGCGTCACTATTTAGCTCTTTAAGTTCAGCGGTTAGGCTTTGATGATGTGCAAACAGCTCTTCAGAGCTGACGTGGTGTTTTCTCGACAACTGCATTGCTTTAGATATGCGCTGCTCTAAATAAGCAAAGTGTTCAGGATCGAGTTCTAAGCGACTGAGATAATCCTGAATCTCACTGCTACTTTCCTGAACTTGAATTAACGCTTCATTGAGCATTTGAGGAATATGACTGAGCTGAGGATCAAACTCTTTTAAGTTGTCAGCAAGGCCAACAACGCGATTTAGCAGTGATTCAATATTTGCTTCATCATCTTCACTCAGTACGACTAAGCTGGATTGGCAGGTTTCAATTAACTCTGTACCGTTAGCCAAGCGTTTGTGCTCTTGCTCAATTTCTTCGAATTCACCCGCTTTAATATCAAACTCATCTAGCTCTTCAACTTGATATTGAACTAGCTGTTTTCTGGCAATTCGCTCTTGTTGATTCAGTTGTAACTGTTTAAGTTCATTTTCGATGAGTTTACAGCGTTGATAGCTTTTACTCACAGCATCAATGAGTATTTTATGATTCGCATAGCTATCTAATAAAGTAAGTTGATGCTCACTTTTTAGCATTGCATGATGTGCATGTTGACCATGAATACCAACAAATAATTGGCCTAATGATTTAAGCTGAGCTAAAGGTACTGGATTACCGTTGATGTAAGCACGAGAACGGCCATCGGCATTAATGGTTCTTCTGAGAATACATTCATCTTCAACATCAAGATCGTTGTCTTCAAGCCAGCGTTTAGCATAAGGGACGTCGTCTAGTGTGAAGCGAGCGCTAACTTCGGCTTTTGTTGCCCCAGGTCTTACGCTATTAGCATCTGAACGATTGCCTAAACATAAACCTAATGCATCTATAGCGATAGACTTACCGGCACCGGTTTCACCCGTTATGCTGGTCATGCCCGCTTTAAAGTCGAGTTCCAGAAAACGTACAATCGCGAAATTATTAATGCTCAATTGGCAAAGCATAATCAATCCTTGTGTGAATAATCATCAAACCACTGTATTTCCATACAGTTTACACTGTTTTTATATACAGTAAAGTACTGTTTATTTAAAAAGGACAGAGCTGTAAAAATATATATAAGATTAATTTTTAAGCGAATGAACTTAATAGCTTTTCTATTATGGGTAAGCTAATAAAGGTGGCAATAGTACTAATTAAAATGCACTTAGCACTTGATAGAGCGTAAGTTTGATAACGCTGAGCAAGTAAGTAAACACTCGCTGCGGTAGGTAATGCAGCAAGAATAACCCCCATTACGAGTAGTTGTTGTTCGACTTCAAAGTAAGTCAGCAGCCAGTATGCCAGTAGCGGGTGTATAACCAGCTTTAAAACATTCAGCACACTCATTTCTATAACGATGTTGTGCCTAACGACTTCAGGCTCAGTGCCGCCATGCATTGCTTTTGCAAGCACCATTCCAATGGCAAATAAGGCGCAGGGGCTTGATGTATTACCTATCAGTCGGAACATCATGCTGATGCTCTCAGGGACTGGAATCGTCAGTGCAGAAGCTATCACTCCGAGTAAGCAACCAATCACAATCGGATTTTTGATTAACGCATTTAACATGATTAATGCAGGGTGGCTTTTTTGGGTTTTATTGAGAGCAAGTTCCATGCTGACAAGTGCAAATGCAAACATGGTGACAGACAGTAGGCTTGCTATTGCGGCTGCGGTAATAGCATGGTTGTTACCAGGGTAAAGCATCATCATTAACGGAATGCCAATAAATGCCGTATTCCCAAAACTGGTGCTTAATCCTCTAATGGCAGCTAGGGCAGGTTGTTTCTTGTCAAAAATAGAGGAAATGACAACAGTAATGAAGTAGGTCGCTATCATGGCTAAGCCAAAGGCGAAAATAAAACCCCACTGTAATATTTCGTGAATATCAGTTTCAGCGAGTGCGATAAATAAAATAGCTGGGAAGGCCACGTAATAGACATATTCATTGATAGTAAAGTCAGTATCGTGGGGCAAGACTTTTAACTTTTGGACTATAAAGCCTAAAAGCATAATACCGAAAACGGCAATCAGAGGGGTTAGAATACTTGGCATCCCTCATTCCTTATATTAAAAGTGAATGAAAATGATTTAGCGGGTATTAAGTTATGAATAAGCCTGATGCAGCAAGGTCATTGAGTCAATCTTTTTGCATCAGGGGTAAGAAACTCTATTGTTTATTGCTGACTGCTAATACCAATATTTGATGCACCTGCATCGATAATTTCTTTACGTAGCTCTTTAATGAACTCAGGCGTTATCTTGGTTGTTTCTTCAATTACGTCTAATAACAGGCCTTGTATGTGTTTTTCTTCTTGCATTACAGGGTGATTAAAAACGAATTCTTCAACGGCATCTTCATTCATAATATTTTCGAGTTCTTCAACGCTTATGGCTTCAATGTAGTTAGCCACAGTACTCGAAGATAACTTGCTGACATTGGTAATATCTTCTTCTATTTTAGCTTGAATACCGCCTAATAGCGTTGATAAAGCCACTGCAGCATCCATAGCTGGATAAACACCGTAGGCTTCAAAATCGACAGGTTCTGGAGTATTTTCATCTAAACGTTGTAGATGGATATCATAATTAAACTTAAGCTTTTTGTCGTACTGTGATTGCCATAGTAAATCTAATACCGTACTTAAAACTTTAGGCTCACCAAATTCACATACTTCTGAAAAAAGTTGATAATTTGGCAACATACGCTGACATAGTGCAGTGGCAAAGAGTTGCTTTTGAGGTAAAGACAGCGCTTTTAAACGCTTAAAAAAACCGGGTTTATTGCTCATGGGGAACATCCGCTGATAACTGTGATATCACTTGATTTGCAGCTGATTCTACCTTAGTTAACTCGTCAAGTAACTCAAGTATTTCAGGTTCTAGGTCTTCAATGTTAGTTTTGTGCTTTAAAGACGATTCTATTTCTTGGCAAAGCTTTTGTGTATTCGGTACGCCGCAATAACAACTGGCGCCATGGAGCTTATGTAATGTTTGTAGCATAAGCTCACTATTGTTTGTTTTTAAAGCTTCATCAATGTTGGTAACACTCTCAGGCAAAGAGTCCACCAACATTTGTAGCATCTCTAGGGCTAAATCAGGTTTTTGATTAGTTTGCGCTAAACACAGCTCCCAATTAAGGGTATGCATATCAAAATGGGTAAATTTAGGTTTATTAATCCAACGATCAATAACCCCTTTTAGCGCAGCTTCATCGATTGGTTTTGGAAGGTATCCATCCATGCCACTGCCTAAAATTAATTCACGTTCTTCAGCGATAGCATGTGCTGTAACCGCAATAATGGGAGTATTGCGGTTTAATGAGTCCTTGCGGATAAGCTTCGTGGCCGTAATACCGTCCATTCCCGGCATTTGAATATCCATAAAGATGACATCAAATGCTTGTTGGTTAGCATATTTAACGGCTTCATCGCCATTATTGACCGAGATAACATTAATGACAATTTCTTTTAATAGCGTATCAATGAGCTTTAAGTTTGCCAAGTTATCATCGACCGCCAGCACGCTTAAATTTTTACGTTCATAAACCGCAGCAGGTAAAGATTCCGTTAGCAATGCTGTTTGAGTCGGTGGATGAATGAGCTGATTAGCCAGTTCATAATCACTGATGGGCATACTCAGTAATATGTCACTGTTTGGTCTCAGCGCATTGTTAAGAATTTCTTGTTGCTCAATACAGTCATGTAATAGCACTAAACAAGCAGTTTTTTGTCTAGCAAGTTTCAAATAACTAAGTAATTGTTCTTCATCATTGAAGCCATGGCAATTTAGTAAAATGTAATCGTAATGCACTTTATTTGATGCTATCGCCGAATCTAAATGGGCAATTTGTCCTACTGTGGTTAAGTGTAACCCCCAAGCTTCAAAACGACGATTAAGTGTATCGCGAGTTAGCTCTCTGGTTTCAAATAACAGGAGTGTTCTATCTCTTAATGATTCCAAGTGCAGTACTTCGCCAATGTGGAATTGGCTTAATTCAAGTGGCAACATGAACCAGAAGGTCGAGCCTTTGTTGGGTGTTGAAGTAAAACCAATCTGGCCGCCCATTTGATTAATCAGTCGTTTGGTAATCACTAAGCCTAAACCGGTACCACCAAATCGTCGTGAGATTGAAGAGTCAGCTTGGCCAAAAGCTTGGAATAAGTATTCTTGCTGGCTTTCATCAATGCCGATACCTGTATCAATAATTTCACATCTTAGGGTAATGTTTTCATCTTTTTGGCCAACCAGATGAATCTTAAGGATGACACTGCCTTGATCGGTAAACTTAATCGCATTACCCATTAAGTTAGTCATGATCTGGGCGACACGCATGGCATCACCGCTGACACTTTCTGGCACGTTGTCGTCAATATCAATCACTAGCTCAATATTCTTCTCTTGAGCAGCTCCAGCGACAATAGTAATGGTGTCGGATATGGTTTCACGCAGTGCAAATGGCATCTTCTCTAATACCATTTTTCCGGCTTCTAGTTTCGAGAAATCAAGAATATCGTTAATAATACCCAGTAAGTTAGTCGCACTGCGCTCAATAGTTTTTATGTAATCAAGCTGGCTCGAGTGCAACGGGGTTTTAATTAACTGCCTCGAAAACCCAATAACGCCGTTTAGTGGCGTTCTTAATTCATGGGACATGTTGGCCAAGAATTCAGATTTAATGCGACTGGCTTCAAGTGCACGCTTTTTCGCTAAATCGAGTTCAACGTTTTGAATCTCAATTTGCTCTAGGGTTTCACGTAAATCAGATGTCGCTTGGTCAATATTTTGCTGCATCTCATCATGGTATTCTGACAAGGAACTCGCCATGGCATTAATACCACGCTTAAGTAAATCAAGTTCGCCAATCAATTGTCCATCTAGGCGGGTATCCAATTTACCTTCTCGAATCTTTGCCACCACTCGAACCATCTCGGTGATAGGGTAGTTAACGTGTTTCACTAATCGGAAGGTGAAAAAGAGATTTAGTTGGACGCCAATTAATACAATTACAAAGGCGGCAATGGCAGCACGATGTTGTTCAAGAAGCGCGTTTTCTTTGTTCAGTAATATAGAGATGTAACCCAGTATTTGCTCACCTTCTGCATTGGTGATGATTTTATTACTGTCATAAGCAGGTGCAGCGGTTACGCTTTGACTGGGTTGTTGCTGATTAACACCGGTATACGAGATAATAGGTACACGAATAACCATACTATCTTCAATGGTTTCGTACTGACTCGCAGTGAGGGATTCAAGCGCTCTTTGATAGCGCATACTTTCAAAATCTTTGTGATAATGAGAGGTGACAAATAGTTGGTTCTCTACATTGAATATAGCAATTGAATGTATGAGTGAGGAATTATTTAATTGCGAGGCCGCTAATAATCTTTTACTGGCTTCTCTGTTCTCTGTGACTAGCCCAAACTCACTGGCGATAGCCAATGGCTCAACAATACTTCGGCCTTGATTGATTAAGGTTTCTTCTAGCTCATAAAAACGGTTTATGGTGAAGTAACTTCCAAGTAGAATACCCACCATGACAGTAGGAGCTAACGCAAGTACCAGTACCCATGAACGAAGGCTATATTTGGTCATGTTGTTAGCATTATTCATCGTGAAGTAATTATTCCTAAAGACTTTTTTCAATTATTGAGTCTAGATTGCCAGAAACAGAGCACTCTTGACCAGTAGTTTATTCAATACCTGAGGCCAAAATGGCACAATTTTTTAAAGCAAAACCAAACAAAACGAAACAACTTTCGGCCAAATTGAACCTAACGGTATCACAACTTGATCACCTAGGGGCGGGTATTGCACAACACGAAGGTAAAGTGGTGTTTGTTCCAGGTGCTTTACCGGGTGAAACTGTCACTGCGCAATTAATTGTGCAAAAGAAAAGATTTGCTAAAGCCAAATTACTAAAAGTACAAACACCTGCAGAAAATAGAGTCGCGACAAGATGTCCTCATTATCAGCAGTGTGGTGGTTGTGACTTACAGCATATGAGAATAGAAGCACAGCGTGAACATAAGCAAGATGCCTTAAAAACTTTAATGGGTAAGGTTGCGGTCAATATGGATGACAGTGTCATGACCGATAACGTTATCGGCGAGCAATGGCATTACCGCCGTAAAGCGCGTTTAGCGACATTATTCGATAAAAAAACAAAACACTTACAGTTAGGTTTTCGTGAATCGAGTACCAGTAACATTGTTGATATAAAACAGTGTGATGTATTAGCCAAAGCTTTGTCTGCTTTAATCACACCATTTTCTCAGGTACTAAATCAGTTACAAGCCAAGATGACATTAGGCCATCTTGAGTTAACTGAAGCTGAAAATGGTTTATTTGCAGTACTGAGAATAACCAAAGAGCTTAAACCTGCTGACGAAGAGCGTTTAAAAGAGTTCGCTTTGCAGCATAAGTTGCATTTGTTAGTACAAGATAATGAAGGCGAACTTCGATCGCTTGTTAATGAGGGCAACATTGATCTACCAAAGTACTCATTAGCCAATGATCAAGTTGCCTGTGAGTTTAGCCCTGGCAACTTTGTTCAAGTTAATGCCGACATTAATAAGCGCATGGTGGAGCAAGCTATCGATTGGTTAGCGCCGCAACAAGACGAACGTATTCTTGATTTGTTTTGTGGTGTGGGCAATTTCAGTCTGCCATTAGCAACTCAAGCTGCTGATGTTATCGGCGTTGAAGGTGTGCCTGAAATGGTGACTCAAGCGAAACAGAATGCAACTGATAATAATTTATCTAACCTCAGTTTCTTTCATGCCGACTTAAGCGCTGATTTATCTGAAGCGAGCTGGCTTGGGAAAATTGATAAGCTATTATTAGATCCTGCGAGAGCAGGCGCTTTTGAAAGTTTGCAGTGGTTATCAAAAATGAAACCTAAAAAAGTCGTTTACGTTTCATGTAATCCTGCCAGTTTGGCAAGAGACAGCCAAGTCTTGATTGATCAAGGTTATAAACTAAAAAAATTAACCATGCTAGATATGTTTCCGCAAACCCATCATATTGAAGCTATGGCTTTGTTTGAAATATAGTGAATAAATGTACTGCTTGAATAGCGGTAAATATGAGATGTTCAAGTGTTGCTTATGTAACATAACGACAATGTTTCTATTTGAAGTTAAGTATGCCCAATAACGACATGACTGATTGAAGAACACTATGTTGTTGAAGTTTTAAACTGAAACCGTTTTTTTAGGTAACATTTTGTAAATTGATTAATATTAATTTGACATAAATTACTTACAGCTCAAGATGAACGGTTTAAAGTGGACAACATCTCTGCATCGTTTTAGTTATTTGTTCTAGTAGAAGTAAGTTCCAATAAGGAAGTTAATTATGGTCTCAGTCCGAGAAGCACATTTCAATTCAGCCGATTTTAATATCGATGAGTGGGTAGTACGTTACATTGATAACGCTGAAGAAGCTCAAATGCTGCTGGAACTTATTCATCAACTAGATGCTTTGCCCACTAAAACCCCCGCCTTACATCGCGAGTTGCTTGAACGCGCCAGAGAAATGGTCGAAATCCTTGCACCATTAAACATGGACATCGAAACTCTACAGGCATCCTTGTTATTCATTATTCATGATGCTGGCATCTTATCTGTTGAAGAAATTACCGAAAAATTTGGCGCAAGTTTAGGCAGCCTGGTTGCCAGTGTTGTGACTATGGAAGCCATCGGTGCATTAAAGGTGAGTCAGGACTCTCGCGCTGCTGAACCACAAATCGACAATATTCGTAAAATGTTGTTGGCGATGGTGGAAGATGTTCGCGCAGTGGTGATTAAACTTGCTGAACGACTACGTTTGCTGCGTGAAGTTAAAAATGCCGACGAAGAAACGCGAGTTTTATTGGCTCGTGAGATTGCTGATATTTATGCACCATTGGCAAACCGTCTAGGTATTGGTCAACTAAAGTGGGAATTGGAAGATATTTCATTTCGCTACCTTCACCCTACAGTTTATAAAGATATTGCCAAACAACTTGATGGCAAACGTGTCGATAGAGAAGTGTTTGTAGACAAGTTTGTCAGCCAGTTGCAACAACGCCTCGATGACGATGAAATTCGCGCTAAAGTTTATGGCCGCCCAAAACACATTTACAGCATCTGGCGTAAGATGAAGGGCAAAGATCTTAAGTTTGATGAACTGTTTGATGTGCGTGCAGTCAGGATTGTCACTGACCGCCTGCAAGATTGTTATGGCGCATTGGGAGTGGTCCATACGCTTTGGCATCATATCCCCCGTGAGTTTGATGATTATGTGGCAAATCCAAAGCCTAATGGTTACCAATCTATTCATACCGTTGTTGTGGGTCCTGAAGGTAAAACAGTTGAAATTCAAATCCGTACAGAAGCGATGCACCAAGATGCAGAGCTCGGTGTGGCTGCTCACTGGAAGTACAAAGAAGGCACTGCGGGTGGCGCGACTAAACAAAGTGGCTATGAAGAAAAAATCAATTGGCTACGTAACATTTTACTTTGGCAAGAAGACGTTGCTGAAACGGGTAACTTAGTTGAAGAAGTTCGCAGCCAGGTATTTGAAGATCGCGTTTATGTGTTTACACCCAATGGCGAAGTTGTTGACTTACCATTAGGTTCAACAGTGCTAGATTTCGCTTACTATATCCATTCTCACGTCGGGCATAAATGTATTGGCGCTAAAGTGGATGGCAGAATTGTGCCATTTACTTATCAAGTTGAAACCGGTGAACGCATTGAGATTATTACTTCAAAGCATCCTAACCCTAAACGTGATTGGTTAAACCCAAATTTAGGCTATATAAAGTCATCACGTTCTCGTTCAAAAATACAACATTGGTTTAAGCAGCAAGACCGCGACAAAAACATGGCCGCAGGTAAAGAACTGCTTGAGGCTGAACTAGCCCGAGTCACGCTGACGATAAAAGATGCCAAGATCGCAGTTGAACGTTTTAACATGAACACAATGGATGACATGTTAGCGGCGATTGGTGGTGGCGATTTACGGTTAAACCAAGTGGTCAACTTTATTGAGACCAGCCTTCGCAAAGCAGAAAGTACTGAACAAGAGATTGTTGAGGAAATCATTAAGCGTTCCCATACTAAACCTGAGCGTAAAGGCAAAGGTCAGGTTGAAGTGAATGGTGTCGGTAATTTATTAAGCCATATTGCCAGTTGCTGCAAGCCTGTACCTGGTGATGAGATATTTGGTTATATCACTATGGGGCGCGGCGTATCAGTTCACCGCAGCGATTGTGCTCAAGTCAAAGAGTTGATGCGTGTTCACCCTGAAAGAAATGTAGAAGTTGTTTGGGGTGAAAATTACTCCGGTGGTTACCGCATTAAAGTGGTGGTTAACGCCCATGACCGTAGCGGATTGCTAAGGGATGTCACGACAGTACTTGCTGCTGAAAAGTCTAATGTCATGGCGATGAGTTCAAGTTCCGATGAGAAAAACCAGACGGCAGCAGTTCAGCTTGAACTTGAGCTATATAATCTAGACGGTCTTTCAAGAATTTTGGCAAAACTAAGCCAAGTCGAAGGCGTTATCGAAGCGAGAAGATTATAATTTAATATCGCTTAGCGCATTTGATGATTAAAAAAGGTGATAAATCGAAAGGTTTGTCGCCTTTGTTTTTAAGTTCTACTTGTATTTGAAAATGAGAAATGAGAAATGAGAATATGCCTTCAAAATCTAATGACGTAATGCAGCCATTATTAAATATCATGGAAAAACTGCGGGATCCTAAAACGGGTTGCCCATGGGACAAAGAGCAGACATTTGAAACGATAGTGCCATTCACTCTTGAAGAAGCATATGAAGTTGCCGATGCTATTGAGCAAGCTGATTTAGATTCATTACCGGATGAACTGGGAGATTTACTGTTCCAAGTGGTGTTTTATTGTCAACTGGGTAAAGAACAAGGCTTGTTCGATTTCTCCACGGTCGTTGATAAGATTTGTCACAAGTTAACCCGTCGTCACCCACATGTGTTCATCAGCGATGATCCTGCTGATAACGCTGAGCAGGTTAAACTTGCATGGGATGAAATCAAACAACAGGAAAGAGTACAGAAAAGCCAACTATCGCTACTTGACGATATTCCGGTGGCGTTACCGGCACTTAATCGCGCCATTAAAATTCAAAAGCGTGTGGCTAAGGTGGGTTTTGACTGGCCTGATTTAGCCCCTGTAGTTGCTAAAGTACATGAAGAAATCGATGAAGTATTAGTTGAAGCTAAGCATTTATCGACGAATAAAGAAGAGTACTTTCCCAAGGTTGTTGATGAAATGGGCGACTTACTCTTTGCTGTTGCTAACATGGCAAGACATTTAGGCGTAGATCCTGAGCAAGCCCTAAGACAAGCTAATCAAAAATTTGAACGTCGATTCAGAGGTGTTGAGCAACATGCTGCGCAAAGTAGCAAAGCTTTTGAAGAACATTCACTTGAAGAGCTTGATGCCTACTGGGATAAAGTTAAACTTACAGAAAGAAGTTAATAATTAAGATTGAGATGATGCTTATCATCTCTTCATTACGCATCATCTCAATTCCAAAGTGATGAGAATGATTGAGAATTATTATTCTGTAATCATGTGATGCTTAATATCAATTTAATGCGTTTATTGTTTGTTGTTAGCGCGCTATTTTGGTAGAATGTCGCCCCGTCCTAGTGCTTTCTTACAAGCACGTATTTTTCAAACTCACATTCTCAGGTTCAGCATGACTACAAGGTATATCTTCGTAACTGGTGGCGTTGTTTCATCACTAGGTAAAGGCATTGCAGCAGCGTCATTAGCAGCAATTTTAGAGGCTCGTGGCCTCAATGTAACCATTATGAAACTTGACCCATACATTAACGTTGATCCAGGCACCATGAGCCCGACTCAGCATGGTGAAGTATTCGTTACTGAAGATGGTGCTGAAACCGATTTAGATTTAGGTCATTACGAGCGTTTCATTAGAACCAAGATGAACCGTCGTAATAACTTCACTACAGGTCGTATTTACGAGCAAGTGCTTCGTAAAGAACGTCGTGGTGATTATTTAGGTGCAACAATTCAGGTTATTCCGCATATTACTAATGCGATTAAAGAAAAAGTACTTGAAGGTGGCGAAGGCCATGATGTTTGTATCGTTGAGATTGGCGGAACCGTTGGTGATATTGAATCACTGCCTTTCCTTGAGTCAATTCGTCAATTAGGTGCCGAGCTAGGACGTGACCGCACATTATTTATGCATCTTACGTTAGTGCCTTTCTTAGGTGCTGCTGGTGAAATCAAAACGAAACCAACACAACACTCTGTAAAAGAGTTACGTTCGATTGGTATCGCTCCAGACGTATTAGTATGTCGTGGTGACCGTGCTATTCCTGCCAATGAAAAAGCGAAAATTTCGCTATTTTGTAACGTAGTAGAAAAAGCGGTTATTTCACTGAAAGATGTTGACAGTATTTATAAAATCCCAGCTTTACTTCGTTCACAAGGTTTAGATGATTTAGTTATCAAACGTTTTGGTATCGATTGTAAAGAAGCTGATTTATCAGAGTGGGAAAATGTAATTTACCAAGAAGCTAACCCAACAGGTGAAGTCACCATTGGTATGGTGGGTAAATATATTGAACTGCCTGATGCTTATAAGTCAGTCAATGAAGCATTAAAGCATGCAGGCCTTAAAAACCGCGTAACAGTGAATATTCAATATGTTGATGCTCAAACTGTTGAAGCGAAAGGCGGCGAAGTACTCCAAGGCTTAGATGGTATTCTAGTACCAGGTGGTTTCGGTGAACGTGGTGTTGAAGGTAAGATTTTTGCAGCACAATATGCTCGCGAAAATAAAATCCCTTACTTCGGTATTTGTTTAGGTATGCAAGTGGCGCTTATCGAGTTTGCTCGAAATGTTGCTAAGCTTGAAGGTGCTCATTCAACAGAGTTTAATGCAGAAACTGAACATCCTGTTATTGGTCTGATTACTGAATGGATCAATGAAGAAGGTACCGTTGAGCAACGTCATGAAGAATCAGACTTAGGCGGCACAATGCGTTTAGGTGCTCAGCTATGTCATTTAGCGGATGGTACTAAAGCTGCTGCAGCTTACGATTCAAACACTTGTGTTGAACGTCACCGTCATCGCTTTGAAGTTAACAACAACTATGTTGATCGCTTAGAAAAAGCCGGTTTAGTATTCAGTGGTTTGTCTTCTGATCGTAAATTAGTGGAAATGATTGAGCTTCCAGATCATCCTTGGTTTGTCGCTGGTCAGTTCCACCCTGAATTCACTTCAACGCCTCGTGATGGACATCCATTATTTGAAGGTTTTGTTGCCGCAGCCGCTGCTCACCAAAAAGGTGACGCAGAGTAAAATAGAAAAGCCACTTGATGACAACATCAGTGGCTTTTTTTTATCGCTCAGGTGCCATATACAGGTAGTAGTTGCCGCTAAAAGAGAATAGGACTATGCTATGCCTCTTGTTGATACTTTATTACCAAACTGAAAGTGAAATACCAATAATTGCTAGCTGAATTATATATAGCAGCGATTTATTGGTATTGATTTTCTATTTTAATTTTAACTTACATATATCGAGGGAATTATGGCTAACATTATTAACGTCATTGGTCGTGAAATCATGGATTCACGCGGTAACCCAACTGTAGAAGCTGAAGTTCATCTTGCTGATGGCTCTATCGGCATGGCTGCAGCACCTTCTGGTGCATCAACGGGTTCTCGTGAAGCTTTAGAATTACGTGACGGAGATAAAGCACGCTACTTAGGTAAAGGTGTATTAAAAGCGGTTGCCGCTGTAAATGGCCCAATTGCTGAAGCGCTTAACGGTAAAGATGCATTGGCTCAAGCTGAACTTGACCAAATCATGATTGACTTAGATGGTACCGAAAATAAAGCTAAATTTGGCGCTAACGCTATTTTAGCCGTTTCGCTAGCTGCTGCTAAAGCGGCTGCAATCTCTAAGAAAGTGCCTTTATATGCACACATTGCTGACCTCAATGGTACGCCAGGTGTTTATTCTATGCCTCTTCCTATGATGAACATCATCAATGGTGGCGAGCATGCTGATAACAGTGTAGATATTCAAGAATTTATGATCCAACCTGTTGGCGCTGCTAACTTCCGTGAAGGTCTGCGTATGGGCGCTGAAGTATTCCATAGCCTAGCTAAAGTACTTAAAGCTGACGGTCATTCAACTGCAGTTGGTGATGAAGGTGGTTTCGCGCCAAATCTTGAGTCTAACGAAGCTGCACTTGCTGCAATTAAAGTTGCTGTTGCAAATGCGGGTTACGAGCTAGGTAAAGACATCACTTTAGCGATGGATTGTGCTGCATCTGAGTTTTACGACAAAGAAGCAAACATCTACGATCTTAAAGGTGAAGGTAAGAAATTTACTTCTGAAGAATTCAACTTCTTCTTACAGGATCTTACTAAGCAATACCCAATCGTTTCTATCGAAGACGGTCTTGACGAATCAGACTGGGATGGTTTCGCGCACCAAACTAAACTAATGGGTGACCAAATCCAATTAGTTGGTGACGATTTATTCGTAACAAACACTAAGATTCTTAAGCGTGGTATCGACAACGGTATTGCCAATTCAATCTTAATTAAGTTTAATCAAATCGGTTCATTAACTGAAACTTTAGCTGCTATCAAAATGGCTAAAGATGCTGGTTTCACTGTTGTTATCTCGCATCGCAGCGGCGAAACTGAAGATTCAACCATTGCTGACTTAGCGGTTGGTACAGCTGCAGGCCAAATCAAAACTGGCTCATTAAGCCGCTCTGATCGTGTTGCTAAGTACAACCAACTTCTTCGTATCGAAGAAGCGCTAGGTTCAAAAGCACCATACAATGGTCTTAAAGAAGTTAAAGGTCAGGGTTAATTTTCCCCTGAGTTAAAAAAAGGCCACCACTAGGTGGCCTTTTTTGTTGTACTATAGTGATACTATTCATTTATTCCACCACATTCGCCATATGAAAAGCCTATTATTATTACTTTTTATCTTAGTTGGTTTACTGCAGCTCCGACTTTGGCAGGGCGAGAATAATCTATCTCAATATATGAATCTGAAAAAGCAGATAGACAGTCAACAAGCCAGTAACGACAAACTCATCGCTCGAAATCAAATTTTAAAAGCTGAAATTATCGATTTAAAAAGTGGTACAGAAGCAATTGAAGAACGTGCTCGTAATGAACTGGGTATGGTGAAAGAAGGCGAAACCTTTTATCGCGTTGTTGGAAATAACCCCCGTAATAATGCTAGTTTTGGTCAATAATTTTTTATGAACTCAGATAATCAATCTGTTATCGCTATTGTTCCTGCAGCTGGTATTGGTGCAAGAATGGGCGCAACTATCCCCAAGCAGTATTTAGCTTTAGGTGAGCAAAGTATCCTAGCTCATACCTTAGACAGCTTAATTAGCCATAAAAACATCAAACAAGTCATCGTTGCTTTGCATCCTGATGATACTTTTTTTGGCTCCTTATCCCAAGCTAGCCATCCCAAAGTTAAGACCGTTATTGGCGGGGGGGAACGTGCAGATTCAGTTCTTTGTGCACTTAACTGTATAGACGAATCTAGCCATGAGTCTCCATGGGTATTAGTGCACGATGCGGCTCGGCCCTGCTTAACTCATGACGATATTGAAAAATTGCTCCACGCTCGTATTGAACATCCTCAAGGCGCTATTTTAGCGATGCCCGTTCGAGATACGATGAAACGCAGCAATGGTTCTAGCGATATTATTTCTGAGACGGTGTCCCGTGAAAACCTTTGGCATGCTTTAACACCTCAACTATTTCCATGTTCAAGTCTACAGCAACACCTAAGCGATGCACTTAAGCAAGGTGTTCAAATTACAGATGAGGCAAGTGCGATGGAATGGGCCGGTATTCAGCCGGGTTTAGTATCAGGTCGTGCGGATAACATTAAAGTCACTCATCCTGATGACTTACAATTAGCTTTACTATTTTTAACCCACATTCATTCTCTTAAATAGCGGTTTTTATCATGTTGAATATACGCATTGGTCACGGTTTTGACGTACACAAATTTGGTGGTGATAAGCCACTTATTCTTGGTGGTGTTACAGTTCCTTATGAGACAGGATTGATTGCTCATTCTGATGGTGATGTAGTTTTACACGCTATTTCAGATGCGATATTGGGTGCGATGGCACTAGGGGATATTGGCAAACATTTCCCCGACACTGACGCAGAGTTTGAAGGTGCTGACAGCAGAGTGTTATTAAGACATTGTTTTTCTTTAGCCCAACAAAAGCAATTTATGATCGGTAACTTAGATGTCACTATCATTGCCCAAGCGCCAAAAATGTTGCCGCATATTGAGTCAATAAGAACATGTCTTGCCGAAGACTTGATGACAGATATTGATAATATCAACGTCAAAGCGACAACAACTGAAAAACTGGGCTTTACTGGCCGAAAAGAAGGTATTGCAGTTGAGTCAGTTGTACTTATGGTGAGAGACTAGTTTTTTAGTAAATCATCTAAATTTGAAACAGCGATTTATACGTACAGCTCAAAACCGTTGTTAATTAATAACTCATTCGTTGATTCGAGAATAAACATGATCCCGTTACATTACTTGTTTGGTAAACCTGATTGCACCGCTGATTTACGTACTGTGAATAGCGATTTTATCGTCAAAGAGATGCTGCCTTTTAGCCCTACTGGCGAAGGTGAGCATCATATGATCCATATTCGTAAAGACGGATTAAATACCACACAAGTGGCGGAGATATTAGCCAAGTTTGCCAAAGTGCATCAAAAAGAAGTCACTTACGCAGGACAAAAAGATAGAAACGCAGTGACAGAACAATGGTTTGGTGTGCGTATCCCTGGTAAAGAAACCCCTAATTGGCAATCATTAACCGATGATCAATTAACGATCCTATCGAGTCAACGTCATAGTAAAAAATTACGAATTGGTGCATTACTAGGTAACCGATTTGAACTGACGTTACGTAACGTTTCTGATAAAGCGATACTTGAGCAGCGAATTAAACAAATTGCTGCAGCGGGCGTTCCCAATTATTTTGGTGAGCAGCGTTTTGGTCACAAAGGTAAGAATTTAATTTTCGGGCAGCAGATGCTTGCAGGAAAGAAAGTTAAAGACAGGAAAAAACGCAGTATGTATTTGTCTGCTGTTCGTTCAAACGTGTTTAATACCGCGGTGTCCTATCGATTACAGAAAAATGGTGTAGATCCCATCAATGGCGATTGTGTCATGTTGGCTGGTAGCAAAAGCTTTTTTGTTGCTGATAACTGGGATGAAACGACCGTTAAACGTCTAACGGATGATGACATTCAACTATCTGCGCCATTGTGGGGACGTGGCGAACTGCCAACTCAAGGTTTGGCTGCAGTACTTGAGCAAGCTTCATTGGCTGATTTAACTACAGATCTATCAGGGCTTGAAGAAGCCGGTTTAGAGCAAGAGCGTCGCTCACTATTATTAAAGCCTCAAGCACTTAAATATCGTTTTGAAGAAAATGATGTTTTAGTTATAGAGTTTATTTTACCAGCAGGAAGTTATGCTACATCGGTATTAAGAGAACTTGTAGAGTATCAAGATGTGCAAGAAGTTCAGCGACAACAGATGGTTGCAATGCAGCAACAGGCTCAAGCAGAGCAGTTTAACAATACAGTGACAAGCGATACCACTAATAACACTGATAAGGGTTAAGTGATGATTAACATACTAGTCAGTAATGATGATGGTGTTACTTCACCAGGAATTAAAGCATTAGCAGAAGAGTTAGCAGGCATTGGCAATATTTTAGTCGTTGCTCCGGATAGAAATTGTTCAGCGGCAAGTAATTCTTTGACCTTGACTAATCCATTAAGAATTAATAACTTAGATAATGGTTATATTGCGGTAAACGGCACACCGTCTGATTGCGTCCATTTAGCGATCAGAGAATTATGTACTGAAGAGCCTGACATAGTGGTATCAGGGATTAATGCTGGTGCCAATATGGGCGATGATACCTTATATTCAGGTACGGTTGCAGCTGCAATGGAAGGGCGCTTTTTAGGCTTACCGGCAATTGCCGTATCACTGGCAGGCAAAGAGCTGCGTCATTATAAAACTGCAGCTATTTATGCCGGAAAGATTGTCAAAGGCTTATTAGCACATCCTATTGATAATGATCAGATTTTGAATGTAAACGTACCAGATGTGCCAGTAGATGAGATTAAAGGCATTAAAATTACTCGTTTAGGCTCAAGGCATAAAGCCGAAGGTATGATTAAAACAAAAGATCCTGCTGGTAGAGATATTTATTGGCTAGGCCCACCAGGTAAAGAACAAGATGCTAGCGCTGATACGGACTTTGGTACAGTTGAACAAGGTTATGTGTCAATTACTCCGCTAACTGTCGACTTAACTGCTTATGGCCAGCTTGCTGGTTTAGAAAACTGGATAAATAAAATATGAGTCAGGTAGCTTCAACTGTTGCCCTCAACTTAGCTCGAAAGTTACATGAAACAGGGATCCGTAACCAAGCGGTATTACAAGCAGTATCCAATACCCCACGAGAAATTTTTCTTGATGGGGCTTTAGCGCATAAGGCCTATGAGAATACTGCTTTGCCTATTGGCCAAGGGCAAACTATTTCACAGCCTTATATTGTTGCCCGAATGACCGAGTTACTACTGCAACATAATCCAGAAAGAGTGTTAGAAATAGGCACAGGCTCTGGTTATCAAGCTGCTATTTTGGCGCAGCTTGTTCCTCAGCTTTGCACTATTGAGAGAATTAAAGCATTACAAATCCAAGCTCGTCAGCGATTGAAGCGCTTAGATTTACACAACGTTTCTTTTAAATACGGTGATGGCTGGAAAGGTTGGCCAAATAAAGGCCCTTTTGATGCGATCATGGTAACCGCTGCCGCTGCGTCAGTGCCTGAAGCATTGCTTGAACAGCTCGCAGAAAAGGGAGTGTTAGTTATCCCTGTAGGTGAAGATTCTCAACAGTTATTAAAAATCACTCGAACGCAAAATGAATTCCAATCTCAAATCATTGAAGCGGTAAAGTTTGTGCCGTTAATTAATGGCGAATTAGCTTAATATTTTCAAGAGGCGATATTTCAACATGTTTACTGGAGCAAGAATTGAACTGTCGTAATTTGATTTTTTTAGCCATTGTATGTCTATATCTTTCAGGCTGTAGTTTTCAAGCTCATTATCCTGCACCTGTTAGCAGCATTTCCTCTATTGCTGGACAAAAATATAATAAAGGGTCGATTAAGAGTGGCAGTTATCAAGTTAGAAAGGGTGATACCTTGTACTCTATATCGTGGGGGGCAGGGCAAGACTTTAATGACATCGCCAGATTTAATGGTTTAAAAGCGCCTTATACTATCTATCCTGGGCAGAATTTAAGGTTAACCAAACCTCAGAAGTCTACTGCTACAGCTATAGCGGCGACAAAACCGACAACCCAACCTGCTTCTAAACCTGTCATTGTAGCGAACAGCAAGCCTAAGTCTGTAAATAAAACAGTTGTAAAACAAACTTCAGCGCAAAAACAGCCTACAGCAACAGCAAAAAAAGATAGTACAAAAAAAGAGCTTGATCAGAAAGCTAAGCCTGCGTATTCTGTAAAAACTACCCAAGAGAAAACAGTTCAAGTAGCGAAAAATTCTGTTTCTACCTTGCCCAAGAAAGTCAGTCAGTGGAATTGGCCAACACAAGGTAAGATAGTAGGATATTTCTCTACAACGCAGCAAGGCAATCAAGGTATTAAGATCGCTGGTTCTAGAGGCGATATTATTAAAGCCGCTGCAGATGGAAGAGTTGTTTACGCAGGCAATGCACTTCGTGGTTATGGCAATTTAGTTATTATCAAACATAATGATGATTTTTTAAGTGCTTACGCTCATGCTGATGCAATTCTGGTCAAAGAAAAGCAATATGTAAATGCTGGACAGACAGTGGCGAAAATGGGTAGCACAGGGACAAATCAGGTGATGTTACATTTTGAAATTCGTCGCCATGGTAAGTCAGTAAACCCATTAAATTATTTACCTAAACGCTAACTGTTTAGTTCACATTCAAACGGAGGATAGTCAATTGCAGTAACTACTTAATTTACCAGGTTTGGGAGAGCACCATATGAGCAAGAAACAAAATGCTGCAGTAGCAGAAGAGCTTATAGATTTAGCTAAACAACCAAAAGAGGTTGCAGTAAAGGTTGGCAAGAAAGCCAAAGACGCACAGCAACCCGACATCGAACAACAAGTTCAAGATGATTTACAAAAGAATCTTGACGCCACTCAGCTATATTTAGGTGAGATCGGTTTTTCCCCTTTGCTTAGTGCAGAAGAAGAAGTCTTCTTTTCACGTAAAGCACTTAAAGGTTGTGGGAAGTCTCGCAATCGCATGATAGAAAGTAATTTACGACTAGTTGTTAAGATTGCCAGAAGGTATAACAATCGTGGATTAGCATTATTAGACCTTATCGAAGAAGGAAACTTAGGGCTTATTCGCGCTGTCGAAAAGTTTGATCCTGAAAGAGGTTTTCGTTTTTCAACATACGCTACTTGGTGGATTAGACAAACCATCGAAAGAGCGATCATGAATCAAACCCGCACCATTCGTTTACCTATCCATGTCGTTAAAGAGCTTAATGTATACTTGCGAACAGCAAGACAACTTGCTCAAAAACTAGACCATGAACCTACGGCTGAAGAAATCGCTGACAAATTAGATGTATCTACTAGCGATGTGAGTCGAATGCTCAAGTTAAACGAAAGAATCACTTCTGTTGATACGCCGTTAGGCGGGGATAATGATAAAGCATTATTAGATGTCATTGCAGATGACGATTCAGTTGGGCCTGATTACAAAGTACAAGATGAAGACTTATCTAATTCAATTGTAGGTTGGTTGAATGAGCTAAATACCAAACAACGTGAAGTGTTAGCGAGACGTTTTGGTTTATTAGGATACGAACCATCGACTTTAGAAAACGTAGGCGCTGAAATTGGTTTAACACGTGAACGTGTTCGCCAAATACAAGTTGAGGCATTGAAACGTTTGAAAGACGTACTGGGCGCGCAAGGTTTATCGGTTGAAGCATTATTTAGAAGTTAATAAACTATCAGCTTTTATTAGATATTATCGATAAATTGAAGGACATGGGATGTCCTTTTTTATTGTCTTTTTTTTGGTTTTTAATTATTTTTTTGTGGAGTTTATAATGAAAAAAATGATCCCGTTAAATTTATTTTTATTCGTAATATTAGCGTTGGTTGGCTGTCAAAGTACTCGTGATTATATGGTTGAGCAAGGATATCCATTAGCTTATGCAGATGGTTTTCAAGACGGCTGTGATAGTGGGAATAAAGCGGGTGGTAGTTTGTTCGACCAATTTAAGAAAGATGTCACTCGCTTTAATAGTGAAGCTGATTACGCTCAAGGTTGGTCAGATGGTTTTAGACAATGTGAAACTGAACAAGAAGCAACCCAACGTCAAGTGCGTATGAGTATAGAGCAGCAAAAGCTACAACAACAAAAAAAAGCTAATGATTTAGCTGAGCAACACGCTTTAGAAAAAGAAGTGATGAAAGGAGTCGATACCAGTTCGCTTAAAAGCTTAGAAAAATAACCTTCAGGTCTATGGCATAGAGACAGTGTCATTTAAACAGGACTGGCTTTACAGTCCTGTTTTACTTTTTTGATTGAATTAGTGTTAATAGCGAATAATAAGCGGTTTTCAGCTTAAACCATTATAAGTTCGACAGCCTTTTTAACTCATAAAGCATATCAAGGGCTTGCTTAGGGCTGTAATCATCAGGGTTTATCATGCTTAGCTTTTCAATTGCTGCACTTGTTTGAGGTTCAGGCATCGATAGATTCAACGCCTCCTGTATTGGCATTTGATTGCTATTCGCTATATCTCTGCTTTCGAGCATATGCAGTTTTTGTTTGGCAGCTTTTATAACATGAGCAGGAACTCCAGCTAAAGAAGCAACCTGTAAGCCATAGCTTTTACTTGCTGCGCCATCTTGCACTGCATGCATAAAGGCAATCGTATCACCATGTTCAATCGCATCTAAATGAACGTTGGCCGCTGCAGGGATTTGCTCAGGTAATTGAGTTAGTTCAAAGTAATGAGTGGCAAATAAGGTGAGTGCAGCGACTTTTTCAGCTAAGTACTCAGCAGCTGACCAGGCTAAAGATAAGCCATCATAGGTTGATGTTCCACGACCAATTTCATCCATAAGCACTAAGCTTTTTGCCGTTGCATTATGCAGAATATTGGCGGTTTCTGTCATTTCTACCATAAATGTAGAACGACCAGAAGCTAAGTCATCTGAGGCGCCTATACGCGTGAATATTCTATCAATTGGACCAATAACGGCTTTTTTAGCTGGAACAAAACTGCCGATATGTGCCATAAGAGTAATTAGTGCAACTTGTCGCATGTATGTTGATTTACCGCCCATATTCGGGCCTGTGACAACTAACATTCTTCTTGTTGGTGCCAACTGCACTGGGTTAGCAATAAAAGGAGTTTGGCTCACAAGCTCAACGACAGGATGACGACCCGCTTCAATATGTATGCCGATATCGTCGGTTATTTGTGGACAGTTGTAGCCAAGCGTTTCGGCTCGCTCTGCAAAATTACTTAATACATCTAATTCTGAGGCTGACTGAGCAAATAGCTGTAATTCATGTAGTTTTGGTAGTAATAAATCAAAAAGTTCTTCCCATAGTTTTTTCTCTATGGCCAGCGCTTTGCCCTGGCTGGAAAGTACTTTATCTTCGTATTCTTTTAATTCTGGCGTGATATAACGTTCGGTGTTTTTCAATGTTTGACGGCGTTGGTAACTGAGTGGTACTTGCGCTGACTGCAAGCGACTGACTTCAATGTAATAGCCGTGTACGCGGTTATAGCCCACTTTAAGGGTGTTAATACCGGTTTGCTCTTTTTCTCGCGCTTCCATCTGTACTAAGTAATCATTAGCCCCTTCACTTAAACCGCGCCATTCATCTAACTGGGCATTATATCCAGTTTTGATTACGCCGCCGTCACGGATAAGCATGGGTGGGTTATCAACAATCGCTGCGGCTAATAATTGTTGCTCGTGTGGAAACTCACCTAATTTACGCCCAAGGCTCTGAAGTTCTTCTTGTTGGCAGTGGCTAAGGGTTTGCTGGATTTCAGGAAGTAACTCTAAAGCCTGACGTAAACGGGCAAAATCTCGTGGTCTTGCACTTCGAATAGCAAGCCTTGCCATGATGCGTTCAATATCGCCAAGTGCTTTAAGTTGTTGGTGTAAATCTGCGTATAAACCACTTTCAATCAGTTCAGAGACGGCCTGATGGCGTTGGCTGATCTGTTGTTGGTTTCTTAAGGGCTGGTGGATCCAGCGCTGGAGCATACGGCTGCCCATTGGTGTTGCTGTCTTATCTAAAACCCAAGCAAGCGTATTATCACGATTACCGGATAAGTTTAATGTCAGCTCAAGATTACGTCTTGTTGCGGCATCTAAGATGATGGTGTCAGCTTGATTAAATAAGGTAATGCTATTGATATGTGGCAAAGCGGTTTTCTGAGTGTCTTTCACATATTGCATTAAACAACCAGCGGCTTGCAGTGATAAGCGTGCATCACTAATACCAAAACCGTGAAGATCTTTGGTGCCAAATTGCTCAAGCAATAATTGCATACTAGTGTCGTAATCAAATTCCCATTCAGGACGACGTCTAATACCTTTAATTTTTTCAATTAAATGAAGGTCGACTAAATCTTCGCTGTAAAGTAACTCAGCAGGGGTAGTACGTTGTAGTTCTGCTTCTAATGTTTCGGCATTCTCTAGTTCAACCACAACGAAGCGTCCTGACGACACATCTAAGGTTGAATAACCAAAACCATTTTTCCCTTGGTAAACTGCAGCAAGTAAATTGTCTTGGCGCTCTTGTAGCAAAGCTTCATCAGTTAAGGTGCCCGGTGTAACGATACGAACCACTTTACGTTCTACTGGACCTTTACTGGTTGCTGGGTCGCCTATTTGTTCGCAAATGGCTGCAGACTCACCAATTTGAACTAATTTAGCTAAATAACCTTCAACTGAATGATATGGGATCCCTGCCATTGGAATCGCATTACCGCCACTCTTCCCTCTTGCTGTAAGCGAAATACCTAAGAATTCAGAAGCAAGTTTGGCATCTTCATAAAATAATTCATAAAAGTCCCCCATTCGATAAAACAATAACATGTCTGGATTTTGCGCTTTTAGCGTCAAATATTGACGCATCATCGGGGTGTGCTTTTCTAAATTTGGGTTTTCAATTGAAGTCATTAATTTATTGCTCTAAATATGTCTTGGAAATCGGGAAAAGAGACCAATCGTCATCGGCGCTTATCTTAGCAATATTTGATTTGAATCCCAATAGAGTTACTGATTTAGACTAGGTTAGTGATGTTTTTATTTTAAGTGCTTGTCGAAGCTGGTTGCTTATTTACCCGTCATTAGAGTTTCTGAAACCACTGTATATACGGGGTTGTATATACAGTGGTTTAGCTATTATAAAAATATTTATATTATTAATCTATTGATTTGCCTGGTTTAATTAATGTAATTGTTATGGATTGATATTTTTTTTGTACGTAACTATTGATACTGTATGATTATACAGTATACTGAGCTCATATTAAGAAACAGACAAATTTATTCGTTACCAATCTCGCCAATGAGATAAGTTCGCTTAGAGGGCTACACAATGAAGAAAGCAGATCCAAATAAAGAGAAAGCACTGAATGCTGTGTTAGGTCAAATTGAGAAGCAATTTGGTAAAGGTTCCATCATGAAATTGGGCGCTGACCGCACAATGGATGTTGAAACTATTTCTACTGGCTCACTTTCTTTAGATGTTGCTTTAGGCGCTGGTGGTTTACCAATGGGTCGTATCGTAGAAATCTACGGTCCAGAATCATCTGGTAAAACAACACTAACATTAGAAGTTATTGCTGCCGCTCAGCGTGAAGGTAAAACCTGTGCATTTATCGATGCAGAGCATGCTCTTGACCCTATTTATGCGAAAAATCTGGGTGTGGATATTGATAACTTGCTTTGTTCACAGCCTGATACTGGCGAACAAGCACTTGAGATTTGTGATGCGCTAACGCGTTCTGGTGCTGTTGATATCATCGTTGTCGATTCAGTTGCAGCATTAACGCCAAAAGCTGAGATTGAAGGTGAAATTGGTGATTCTCATATGGGGCTTGCTGCTCGTATGATGAGCCAAGCCATGCGTAAACTTGCTGGTAACCTTAAGCAATCAAATACAATGTTAATCTTCATTAACCAAATTCGTATGAAAATTGGTGTAATGTTTGGTAACCCTGAAACCACAACTGGCGGTAACGCACTTAAGTTTTATGCTTCTGTTCGTTTAGATATTCGTCGTACGGGTGCCATTAAAGATGGTGACCAGGTTGTCGGTAACGAAACACGCGTTAAAGTTGTGAAAAATAAGATTGCAGCACCATTTAGACAAGCTGAATTCCAAATCCTATACGGCAAAGGTATTAACCGTACTGGAGAGCTTGTTGATTTAGGTGTTGCGAATAAACTTGTTGAAAAAGCGGGTGCTTGGTATAGCTATAAAGGTGGCAAGATTGGTCAAGGCCGTGCTAATGCCGGTAAATACCTAATCGAAAATCCTGAAGCAGCAAAAGAAATTGAAGCAGCGTTACGAGAGCTTTTATTGAGTAAAACTAAAGACACTGATTCAGCTAAACCAGATGAAAACATTGATTTAGAAACTGGTGAAGTGTTTTAAAAAAATAGCCTTTAAGCTATTTAGGTAAATTTATCGCGGTGAGCATTATGCTCGCCGCTTTTGTTTTAAGATTATTTCTTATTTCTTATTTCTTATTTCTTATTTCTTATTTCTTATTTCTTATTTCTTATTTCTTATTTCAAACTTCAATGCACTAAAACTCAGTTATCAAAACGATTTGATCGTTAAGTGAAATACATCACAAATTCTTATTTATACTGATTATTGCAGCACTCTACATTTCTTTCTTAGTCGCCTTATGCTTTCGTTAATAGCAAAATTAATGTCGTATTAGGTATTCAATCAAATATTCGATGAGTTAAATCGATAAATTCCCGCATAAAATGGCCAATCTAATGCGCTTGAGTGTCGCACCTACTGTTTGTTTAAGTATATAATGTTAGCAATTAAGCGCTGATAAACAGCTTCCTGATAAATAGTATTTATCCATTTTAGGGCGATTTCATGTTTCAAACTACCTCAGAACTAAGAAGTGCTTTCCTCGAGTATTTTCGTAATAACGAACATCAAGTTGTCGATAGCAGCTCGTTAGTCCCTCATAATGACCCAACGTTACTATTCACCAACGCCGGTATGAATCAGTTTAAAGACTGTTTTTTAGGTCAAGAGAAGCGTAGTTATACCCGTGCCACGTCATCACAACGTTGTGTGCGTGCTGGTGGGAAACATAATGACCTTGATAACGTGGGTTATACCGCTCGTCACCACACTTTCTTTGAAATGATGGGTAACTTCAGTTTTGGTGATTACTTTAAAGAAGAAGCAATTCACTATTCTTGGAATTTTCTGACTGAAACATTGAAACTCCCTAAAGAACGTCTTTGTGTCACCATTTATGAATCTGATGACGAAGCATTTGAGCTTTGGAATAAGAAAATTGGTGTAGCCGCTGAGAACATTATCCGTATTGGCGATAATAAAGGTGCACCTTACGCATCCGATAACTTCTGGCAAATGGGTGATACAGGTCCCTGTGGTCCTTGTTCTGAAATATTCTATGATCATGGCGAACACATCTGGGGCGGTCGTCCTGGTACACCTGAAGAAGATGGCGATCGCTTTATTGAGATTTGGAACATCGTATTCATGCAGTATAACCGTCAAGCAGATGGTGAGATGCTGCCTTTACCGAAGCCTTCAGTTGATACTGGTATGGGGATTGAGCGTATTGCAGCAATTATGCAAGGCGTTCACTCAAACTATGAAATTGATATCTTCAAAAAACTTATTGCTAAGACAGCAGAGATCATCAAGGTTGAAGATTTAGAGAATAAATCACTACGCGTTATTGCTGACCATATTCGTTCATGTTCATTCTTGATTGCTGATGGTGTAATGCCTTCAAATGAAGGTCGTGGTTATGTACTGCGCCGCATTATCCGCCGTGCTGTTCGTCATGGTAACAAGCTTGGTGCTACTGATACTTTCTTTTACAAATTAGTGCCAACCCTGATTGAAGTAATGGGTGATGCAGGTAAAGGACTTGTCGATGCTAAAGCTATCGTTGAGAAGTCTTTAAAAGCTGAAGAAGAACAGTTTGCAAGAACACTAGAGCGTGGCCTTGGTATTTTAGACAACGCACTAAACTCGCTTGAGTCTAATATTTTAGATGGTGAAACCGCATTTAAACTTTACGATACTTATGGTTTTCCTGTCGATCTGACTGCTGATGTATGCCGTGAGCGCGATATCACAGTCGATGAAGCAGGTTTTGAAACGGCAATGGCTGAGCAACGTAGCCGAGCGCAAGCTGCAGGTAATTTTGGTACTGACTATAATGCAGGCCTTAAAATTGAAGGTGAAACAGAGTTTTGCGGCTATACCGAGCTAAATGGTCAAGGTAAAGTTACTGCTATATATGTAGAAGGCCAGGCTGTTGATACATTAACAGCAAACCAAGAGGCGGTTATTGTTTTAGACAATACGCCTTTTTATGCTGAATCTGGTGGTCAAGTGGGTGATAAAGGCCATTTGACCATTAACGATGCTAATTTTGAAGTGACAGATACTCAGTTATTTACCCAAGCATTTGGCCATGAAGGTAAGTTAGTGACTGGCGAACTAAAAGTCGGTGACACTGTTACTGGACAAGTGAATGCTAATCTACGTGACCGTACTCAACTTAACCACTCGGTGACGCATCTATTACATGCCGCACTGCGTACTGTGTTAGGTACCCATGTTAATCAGAAAGGCTCATTAGTAAATCCTGAGCGTTTACGATTTGATTTTGCACACTTCGAAGCCGTAACTGCTGCAGAGCTTAAGCAAGTTGAAGACTTAGTTAATGAACAAATTCGTTGTAACCATGAGCTAAAAACTGCCGTGATGGATATTGACCAAGCTAAAGAGCAGGGCGCTATGGCTTTGTTTGGTGAGAAGTATGACAGCGAAGTACGTGTTGTGACCATGGGTGAATTTTCGATTGAGCTTTGTGGTGGTACGCATGTTGGCCGCACTGGTGACATAGGATTATTCAAAATCACTTCTGAAGGTGGTATCGCTGCCGGTATTCGTCGTATTGAGGCCGTAACGGGTGCAGCGGCAATGGAATACGTTGCTAACCAGCAATCAAAGCTTGATCAAGCTGCTGCTTTACTTAAGTCTGACTCAGCTTCTATTATTACTAAACTTAAAGCTCAGCTTGATAAAGTTAAGTCGCTTGAGAAAGAGATGTCACAGCTAAAAGATAAATTAGCTGCAGCTGCCAGTGCCGATATCGCTGGTGAAGCGATAGAGATGAATGGCATTAAAGTGTTAGTTAAAAAACTTGAAGGTGTTGACCCTAAATCCCTAAGAGGCTTGCAAGATGAGCTTAAGCAGAAGTTACCTTCATCTATTATCGTTTTAGGTATTGCTGGTGACGCCAAAGTTAACTTGATAGCTGGCGTGAGCAAAGACCTTATCGGAAAAGTCAAAGCAGGCGAGTTAGTTGCTATGGTGGCTCAACAAGTCGGCGGTAAAGGTGGCGGGCGTCCTGATATGGCGCAAGCTGGTGGTACTCAGCCTGAGAACCTTGATGCGGCATTAGCATTGGTTCAACCGTGGTTAAGTGAACGTTTAAGCTAAAATGTCAGTTGATTAGTGATCATTTAAGCCGCAAAGTAAATTTTGTGACCTTTACGGCTTGAGTGATCGTATTAGCTTTGGCATAGTAGTTTTGTTAGTGGTTGTTAAAGCATTATTGGACATGATTTTTTTGGATAAATTATGGTTCAAAGCACTATAATTTTATTTTGAATGGTTTTTTATGCTTATTTGAGTGTATAACCGACAAATAATCAAATTAACTGTTTTAGCTTTGTCTAAATAATGCTCTTTATATGTTACTAATTTGAAACAATCAGACCACAAAAATACGATTTTTCTTTTTTATTGGGTAAAAAGCTTAAATATTTTATAGATTTAGTGTCGTCACTAATTATTTGTATTAAGCTAACTATATTAAACGCGCATATTACGGATAGAAGCTTGTGTATGCTGATTGGACTAAAGGAGCAATCGAATGCTGATTTTGACTCGCCGTGTTGGCGAAACATTAATGATAGGTGATGAAGTTACAGTTACTGTACTAGGTGTTAAAGGTAACCAAGTACGTATCGGTGTAAACGCACCTAAAGAAGTATCAGTTCACCGCGAAGAAATTTATCAACGTATCCAGTCTGAAAAATCTGGTAATACGACACCTGAAGATGGTGGCAATTTCTGATAAATCAGACATTGTAAGTGCATTACTATCAAAGCCAGCGAAAGCTGGCTTTGTTGTTTTTGAACCCTGGTGATTGTTTGCCTCAATAAACACAAAATTTTTGTGGTGAATTTGTGATTATTGTGGCTTAACCCATCAATATGCTTAAAAACAGTTCAAATGAATATAAGATGCTGAAAAAGGTTTGACTTATTTTCGGCAAACAGTAATATGTGCGCCAAGAAACGGAGAGGTGGCCGAGTGGCCGAAGGCGCTCCCCTGCTAAGGGAGTATGGGCGTTAAATCCCATCGAGGGTTCGAATCCCTCCCTCTCCGCCATTTCTTAAAATAGTAAACGATGCGGATGTAGCTCAGCTGGATAGAGTACCTGGCTACGAACCAGGCGGTCGGAGGTTCGACTCCTCCCATCCGCACCATTTTCTATTTTTGTGTTTAGATTTTTTAATGAGCGGATGTAGCTCAGCTGGATAGAGTACCTGGCTACGAACCAGGCGGTCGGAGGTTCGACTCCTCCCATCCGCACCATTAAATCATTTAAAAGCTTCAAATTTTATATATGCGGATGTAGCTCAGCTGGATAGAGTACCTGGCTACGAACCAGGCGGTCGGAGGTTCGACTCCTCCCATCCGCACCATATAAAATTGTACCTAATTATGCGGATGTAGCTCAGCTGGATAGAGTACCTGGCTACGAACCAGGCGGTCGGAGGTTCGACTCCTCCCATCCGCACCATAATTAGGAGAGGTGGCCGAGTGGCCGAAGGCGCTCCCCTGCTAAGGGAGTATGGGCGTTAAATCCCATCGAGGGTTCGAATCCCTCCCTCTCCGCCATTATTTGCATATTTTAGATATGCAACTAAGCTCAATTAGCACTGAGTATAGCGTTATAGAAAAGTTTTGCGGATGTAGCTCAGCTGGATAGAGTACCTGGCTACGAACCAGGCGGTCGGAGGTTCGACTCCTCCCATCCGCACCAGCATTAGAGAATGCCCTGTAGTTATCTGCAGGGCATTTTTTATGCCTGTAATTTATGTCTGTCTCCAGTTTAGTTTTATCATTATGGAAGACATGGCTAGAATTAGATTACTCATGTCCTTGAATGGGTCGATTTAGTCATATATCGCATTAACCCCATACTTTTATAATGGATTATACGAATTCACTGCTTAAGCTCATTTTTAGCTTCTATAAATGCTATCTAGCTTCTATTCAACAGCAATAATTGACAGATAGTGCACCATTCTCTAGTACCTCCTACTCTCTATACAAAAATCAGACCTCGATTTAGTCATATTTTTTGAGTTTTGCTACATATTTATTCTAAAAGTAAGTTTTGCACTGCTTTGGGGAATTTAGCTGTTCTGAATTCTGATATCTCTTTTTAGATAGAAGCAGTCTTAATCTTGTCATTTTCGGACTAAAGTCATCATATTTAAATAATTCTCAGTAAATCGTTAATTTTTTTGAGATATTCTTACCTAGGTTCTGATTATATTATTATTTTTGGTCTGACCAATTTACAAAGTAATGGATAAATTGTTATAGATTAGTTATATTTTTCGTCGAAGAAGAATTTTAGACCACTTTTACAGTTGGCCTGATGGTTTTGTATTGTATAAAAATGCATATTGAACATTGAATAAATATTCTTTTTTATTGATATGAGACGATTTGCAATATATTGGTGCAAAACCTTTATGCACATAAAGAATACATCGACGTAGAGACATTAGAACTGATCCTGTGTGCAATCACTGATTGAACATAATGACAAGAGAGGATTTATGACATCAATATCTGAGCAATTATTGGATGCCCTAGGCGTGATGATAATGGGAATGAGCTTAGTATTTATATTTTTAAGCATGTTAATTATCGGCATTAACATTGTCGCCAGATTATGTAAGTCAGAAAGTCAGCCTGTTGTAGCAAATGTGCCTTCATCCGCACCGGCTTCAACTCTTGATCCTAAGTTGGTAGCAGCCATTACTTCTGCTATCCATCAGTATCGTGCCAAAGATTAAATAGTTTAGGAGTTATCATGAGCAAGCCTTTAGCGTTAACAGATGTAGTATTACGAGACGCCCATCAGTCTATTTTAGCCACACGCTTACGATTAGACGATATGTTACCTATCGCTCCTTTACTGGATAAAATTGGTTTTTGGTCTTTAGAATCATGGGGTGGAGCGACTTTTGATTCATGTATCCGTTATCTTGGTGAGGATCCGTGGGATCGCATCAGAGAACTTAAAAAAGCGATGCCAAATACACCGCAGCAAATGTTGCTACGTGGTCAGAATTTATTAGGTTACCGCCATTACGCTGATGATGTGGTAACTCGTTTTGTTGAGCGTGCTCATACTAACGGTGTCGATGTATTCCGAATTTTTGATGCTATGAACGATGTACGCAATCTAGAAACTGCGGTTAAAGCGGTTAAACAAGTTGGCGGCCACGCACAAGGCACTATCTCATTTACAAGCAGCCCAGTTCATACTGTTGATACTTGGGTTGATATGGCGAAAAACCTTGAAGACATGGGTTGTGATTCTTTATGTATTAAAGACATGGCAGGTTTACTTAAACCAATGCAAGCCTATGATCTTATTAGCCGTTTAAAATCTCAAACAGACTTAACCATATCAATGCATTGTCATGCGACGACAGGTTTAAGCACAGCTACGTATCAAAAAGCCATTGAAGCAGGTGTTGATGTCCTTGATACCGCAATTTCAACCATGAGTCAGACTTACGGTCATTCAGCGACAGAAACATTAGTGGCGATGGCAGAGGATTCAGGTCGTGACACTGGTTATGATATGGCTGCCTTAGAAGAGATTGCTGCGTACTTCAGAGAGGTTCGTAAGAAGTATGCACGTTTTGAAGGTGCCTTGAAGGGGATTGATTCACGCATCCTAAGAGCTCAAGTACCTGGTGGCATGTTAACCAACATGGAAAACCAGCTTAAAGAGCAAGGCGCAGCTGATAAAATGGATGAGGTTTTAGAAGAGATTCCTCGTGTTCGTGAAGATTTAGGTTTCTTACCATTGGTTACCCCAACATCACAAATTGTAGGCACTCAGTCTGTCATCAACGTGTTGATGGGCGAGCGTTATAAAACGCTCGCTAAAGAAACTGAAGGCGTACTTAAAGGCGAGTATGGTGCGACTCCAGCTCCCGTTAATGCAGAGCTTCAAGCACGAGTGTTAAATGGTGCTGAAGCGATTACTTGTCGTCCTGCGGACTTAATTGCCCCTGAGTTAGATAAGTTGCGCAAAGAGCTTGCTGAAATAGCGGCAAAAGACGGTATTAAGCTTGCTGCTGAAACTGATGACGATGTGATGACTTATGCGTTATTTAACCAAATTGGTCTTAAGTTTCTGACCAATCGTGGTAATGCAGATGCATTTGAACCTGTTCCTAGTGCAGACGATATGGTTGTGCCAGCCGCTAAAGCTGAGAAGGGCGCAGAAACCTACACGGTGAATGTTCAAGGACAAAGTTTTGTTGTTGAAGTCAGTGAAGGCGGTGACATCAGTCAAATTGTCCCTTCTTCAACGGCTGTAACATCGACTCCTGCAGCTGCACCTGTTAGCAATGAAATTAAAGCAACCATGAATGCACCACTGTCAGGTAATATTTTCAAAGTTTTAGTCAATGACGGTGATCATGTTAATGAAGGTGATGTTGTTATTATCCTTGAAGCAATGAAGATGGAAACAGAAGTCCGCGCTGAAACAACAGGTTTTATTAGAAATATTTCAGTTAAGCAAGGTGATGCTGTTTCAGTTGGTTCGCCATTGTTAGCGTTAGCGTAGGAGATAGCATGGAAGGATTACTGGCCTTTTGGTCTGAGACAGGTATTGCTAACTTCGCACCTGATCAAATATTTATGATGGCAATTGGCGGCTTGTTGCTTTTTTTAGCAATCGCCAAAGGTTTTGAGCCACTGTTGTTAATACCTATTGGGTTTGGCGCCATATTGGCTAACATACCTAATGCAGGTTTCACCGATGAAGGTGGTCTTTTATGGTATGCCTATCATGTAGGGATTGAGACTGGCATATTCCCATTACTTATCTTTATGGGAGTGGGAGCATTAACCGACTTTGGCGCATTGATTGCAAACCCAAAAACGTTATTGTTGGGTGCTGCGGCGCAGTTTGGTATTTTTGCCACATTGCTTGGTGCTATCGCACTTAATTTGGTACCAGGTTTTGAATTCAGTATGCAAGACGCTGCAGCCATTGCGATTATTGGTGGTGCAGATGGGCCAACAGCGATTTTCTTAGCATCAAAATTAGCGCCTGATTTATTAGGTGCGATTGCGGTCGCTGCATATTCATATATGGCGCTTGTACCGTTAATCCAGCCGCCAATAATGCGTCTATTAACCACTGAGTCAGAACGTAGTATTAAAATGGAACAGCTACGGGAAGTCAGTAAGAAAGAAAAAATCATCTTTCCTTTGATGGTTGTCGGTCTAACGATTTTGTTCCTACCAGCGGCATCGCCTTTAGTGGGTATGTTTTGTTTAGGTAACTTAATGCGTGAATCAGGAGTTGTTGATAGATTATCTTCAACAGCGCAAAATGAGCTAATTAATATTGTAACGATTTTCCTTGGTTTAGCGGTCGGTTCTAAGCTTCAAGCGGAAGAGTTTTTACGTATTGAAACTCTCGGTATTCTGTTACTGGGTGCAGTCGCATTTAGTATAGGTACTGCTGCTGGCGTATTGATGGCTAAATTAATGTCTAAAGTCACAGGTGGTAAGATTAATCCACTTATTGGTGCCGCAGGCGTCTCTGCAGTACCAATGGCTGCACGTGTGGTGAATAAAGTAGGTCTTGAGGCTAATCATCAAAACTTCTTGCTGATGCATGCTATGGGACCAAACGTTGCAGGTGTATTAGGTAGTGCTGTTGCTGCGGGTGTATTACTTGCTGTACTTGGCTGAATAAAGGGATTTTTATTATGGCGCTAAGTTTGTCCTAAAAAGTGTGTCCTGATTAAGTTTTCCATTTAAAACCACTTAACTTTTAGTTAAGTGGTTTTTTTATGTCTTGGGTTACTGACTCTACTGACATTCTCAAACCCTAGCATTTATTAATGGTTATTCTTATTAGCTTTTTGCCGTTAGCATTAAGGCAATTCATTTCTCATTTAACTGCAGGTTTCTATTGAGTTTGAGTATTCATATTTGTTAAGTAACCAAAAAAGTGCAATGACAAATAATGTTGCACCGATTGGATCTGTTACCTCAAATTGGTTATCCCTTAATATTATAATAAACTCATATATAACAGTGTTTTGCTTTTCTGGCATGGTTAATGAATAGTATTTAGTAACAAAAGGAGGTAGAGGTTATTGATTGCTCCTTTTTGAATAATTAATCAGTTGTAATTGTTCGAAGTACTAGCTCAATATTTAATTGAATTGTTAAATACATCAAATTCAAATTCAAAGCAAAGGCGCTTTAATTATTCCTTAACGGGTAATTAAGCGCCTTTTTTTTTACAAAATTTTTAAAACTTAAAAGGGATCAACGATGAATTGGAAAAAGTCATTTAAGCAGCTAGCTGTAACACTAAGTATTAGTGCTGTGATGCAAGTTAATGTTGCCACTGCAGAAGTAGGCTTTCCTGAAAAAGAAGAGCTGACATTTGGTTTTATTAAGTTAACCGATATGGCGCCTATCGCCATTGCTTATGAAAATGGTTATTTCGAAGAAGAAGGCTTATACGTCACTATCGAGGCTCAAGCTAACTGGAAAGTGTTATTGGACGGCGTTATCGACGGCCGTTTAGATGGGGCGCATATGCTAGCCGGCCAGCCGATTGCAGCCACCATTGGTTATGGCACCAAAGCCCATATCATTACGCCTTTTTCTATGGACTTAAACGGTAATGCCATTACCGTATCCAATGATATTTGGGCGCAAATGAAGCCTAATATCGCTAAAAATGCCGATGGTAAACCTGTTCACCCGATTAAGGCTGACTCGCTCAAACCTGTGGTAGACAAATATAACGAGCAAGGTAAGCCCTTTAAAATGGGCATGGTATTTCCGGTATCAACCCATAACTATGAACTACGTTATTGGTTAGCGGCTGGTGGTATTCACCCTGGTTTTTATGCACCTCACAAAGGTGATACTTCAGGACAACTCGACGCAGAAGCTTACTTATCTGTTACGCCGCCACCGCAAATGCCGTCAACCCTTGAAGCTGGCACCATCTATGGCTATTGCGTCGGTGAGCCTTGGAACCAGCAAGCGGTGTTTAAAGGCATCGGGGTGCCAGTGGTTACTGATTATGAAATTTGGAAAGACAACCCTGAAAAAGTATTTGGTATTACCGCAGAATTTGCTGAAAAGTATCCAAACACCACTATTCGCTTAACCAGAGCATTAATTAAAGCGGCTAAATGGTTAGACGAGAACAACAACGCTAATCGCCCAGCAGCTGTGAAAATTTTATCTCAATCTAACTATGTTGGCGCTGATTACGATGTGATTGCCAACAGTATGACTGGCACCTTTGAATATGAAAAAGGTGATAAGCGCGCGGTGCCTGATTTCAATGTGTTCTTTCGTTATAACGCAACCTACCCATATTACTCAGATGCGATTTGGTACTTAACCCAAATGCGTCGTTGGGGACAGATTTCAGATGATAAGCCTGATACTTGGTACAAAGAGATAGCAGCCAAGGTTTACCGTCCAGATATCTATGCAAAAGCCGCGCAATCGTTAATTGATGATAAAAGTATTGATGCCAAACACTTCCCTGACTTTGCTACTGAAACGGGCTTTAAAAAGCCGCAGCAACATTTCATTGATGACATTGTGTATGACGGTAGTGCCCCGAATGCGTATATCAACAAGTTCAGTATCGGATTAAAGCAAGGCGACAAACTTTAAGTCTGAGCTTACGTACTGTATGTCGAGCTTTATGTCGAGTTTGATTCAAGTTTTATGCAAGTAAGAGCTATCGAAGTGAGGATAGACCTATGACAACCATTGCAAGATTAGCGCAGAGACTCCCTATGGATAAGTCGGCTGTAACTTCGTTGTTGGCCAAATCAGCGGCGATGAGCAAAGCATTATTATTACCGCTCATTGGTATTACCGTGTTTTTAGTTTTTTGGTCAATTACAGCCAATAATATTAATACATCCCTAGGTAAGTTTCCTGGTCCTGTAGCTGTTGTAGCTCAGTTCGATGGGCTTTACCAAGAGCATAATGCAGAGCGGGAAAAGGCGGCTGCTTTTTATGAACGCCAACAAGTTCGCAATGATGCAAGGCTAGCAGCTGATCCTAGCTACCAAGCAAAAACGAGGAAGTACACAGGTAAGGAAACCTTCTTTGATCAGATAGTGACCTCACTTATTACGGTCATGTCAGGATTTATACTAGCCGCCATTATCGCTATCCCTATGGGTATCTGGATGGGGTTAAGCAAAACCGTTAATGCAGCGGTGAATCCGATAGTGCAAATATTCAAACCAGTATCACCACTGGCATGGCTGCCTTTGGTGACCATGGTCGTGAGCGCGTTATATGTGTCACCTGATCCGATGTTCTCTAAATCATTTATCAACTCCATGTTGACCGTCACCCTCTGTAGTTTGTGGCCCATGGTCATCAATACCTCAATTGGGGTGGCATCCATTGATTCTGACTTACTCAATGTCAGCCGGGTGCTGCGCTTATCACCGTTAACTCATGTACAAAAAATAGTACTACCAGCATCAATACCGTTGATTTTTACTGGTATGCGTTTATCCCTGAGTGTTGCATGGATGGTGTTAATTGCCGCTGAAATGTTGGCGCAAAACCCTGGGCTTGGAAAGTTTGTTTGGGATGAGTTTCAAAACGGCAGTTCTGAATCTCTTTCACGGATTATGGCAGCAGTGATTGTGATTGGCTTTATTGGCTTTTTATTAGATCGAGGCGTACTGGCACTACAGCGTTGGTTCTCCTGGGAAAAAAGTCACTAACTGGTTGAAGTGTTCGTTGAGGAATAAGGATAAATCTTATGAGTGTATTTTTAGATATTAGTAATATCGACATGGACTTCCCAACCCCAAATGGGCCATTTAAGGCACTAAAGGAAGTCAATTTAAAAATTAATAAAGGTGAGTTTGTCTCGCTTATTGGTCACTCTGGGTGTGGTAAATCAACCGTACTCAATATTGTGGCAGGGCTATATCAAGCCACCAAAGGTGGGGTGATTTTAAATAGTACTGAAGTCTCAGAGCCAGGGCCCGAGCGAGCTGTGGTATTTCAAAACCACTCTTTATTGCCTTGGTTAACCTCATATCAAAATGTCGAATTAGCAGTAAAGCAAGTGTTTAAAGGTGCTAAATCTAAAGCTGAAATGAAGCAATGGATTGAATACAACCTGAGCCTAGTACATATGGATCATGCGATGCACAAACTGCCCAGTGAAATATCAGGAGGTATGAAACAACGAGTGGGCATAGCGAGAGCCTTAGCGATGGAACCTGAAGTGTTATTGATGGATGAGCCTTTTGGGGCGCTCGATGCTTTGACCCGAGCCCATATGCAAGACTCGTTAATGGAAATCCAACTGGAGCTCAATAATACCGTCATCATGATCACCCATGACGTGGATGAAGCAGTATTACTGTCAGATAAAATTGTGATGATGACCAATGGCCCTGAAGCAACAGTGGGTGAAATTCTTGCAGTTGATTTACCCCGCCCAAGAGATCGTCTGGCGCTAGCAGAAGCTCCTGAATACAACCGTTTGCGGGCCGAAGTACTGAAGTTTCTTTATGAGAAACAGCGCAAAGTTGAGCCTATTAATATTAGTAAATCATTAACTACATCAGATGAACAGGCTGAAGCGGTTTAACACTGATGCATGGAACAATTTAGTTATAAATATAAAAGGAAAGATGATGAAACAGAACCAACTTGCTGCATTGATTAATAGCAAATTAACCAAATCGATAGTAAGCCTTGCGGCGCCGCTATCATTAACCTTGTTGGCCATGGGCTCGGCTCATGCTGAAACGACCAAGTCCGTTGCTGATGCGGTCACCCAAGGCAGTGTTAAGGTCGACTTGAATCTTCGCTATGAAATGGTTGAGCAAGATAACGCCTTAAAGGATGCTGATGGATTAACGCTTCGCACTCGACTGACTTATGCCACAGCTGATTACTATGGTTTTTCGTCAACGGTTGAATTCGAAGATTCTCGAGTCGTTGCCGGTGTAGACGACTATAACAACACCTTAGGTAAGAACCCTGAGTATTCGGTGATTGCCGATCCTGAAACAACCGAATTAGATCAGTTTTTTCTAAAGTATGATTACGAAGGGTTCAGTGCAAAAGCTGGCCGTCAAGTTATTACCTTCGATAACCAACGCTTTGTGGGTCATGTGGGCTGGCGTCAAGATAGGCAGACCTTCGATGGGGTGATGTTAGAGTACAAATTTAATGATGTATTTAAAATTGACTACGGCTATATCAGTCAACGTAATCGTATCTTTGCAGAAGAAAAAGATATCGATGCAAAAGATAACCTGATCAATGCGTCACTAAAAACGGGCTTTGGTACTTTAAGTGGTTATGGTTATTTATTAGAAGAAGATATAGAAACTTCAAATGGACTAGATACCTACGGTCTGCGTTTTGCGGGTAATACCGATGTTGGTGATATCAAGGTTTTATATACAGCGGAGTACGCCACCCAGGATTCAGATACAGCAGGGCAATCATATTCTGCTGATTATATGAGTATTGAAGGCGGAGTGGGCTTCTTCGGAATAACTTTCAAAGTGGGTTATGAAGTATTAGGTTCTGATGGCGGCGACTATGGTTTCCAAACCCCGTTAGCGACACTTCATGGTTTTAATGGTTGGTCAGATCAGTTTTTATCAACCCCTAAACAAGGCTTAGCCGATCTTTATGCGTCAATTGGCGGTAAGATTATTGGTGGTAAATGGGCGCTGGTTTATCACGAGTTTGAAGCGGATAAATCGAGTGCTTTGGTTGATGATTTAGGTTCTGAAATTGATGCAGTGTTCAGCGTACCAGTCACTAAAAATTATACTTTAGGGGTTAAATACGCTGCTTATTCAGCAGGTGATCTTGCTGCTGGTAAAGTGGATACTGATAAAGTGTGGTTGTGGGCTAATGCTAAGTTCTAATTAATAATAATCACATCACTAGCCGAAATATAGATAGCTAGTAAAATTAAAAAGCCAACTCAGTGAGTTGGCTTTTGTTTATCAGTATCTTCAATAAGACTGAGTTAGCTTTACCCAATTCGTTACGTTGTTTGCTCTACAATTTTTTCATCTGAGTAAAATTGTTGTTCATCAAATTGACCTTCACTCTTACCAATAACCACAGCCGTCATCATGTCACCTGTGACATTTGTCGCGGTGCGGATCATATCGATAACGCGATCAATCGCTGCAATAAAGGCGATTCCTTCAAGGGGTAAACCCACAACCCCCAAAGTGACTGATAGCATCACCATAGCACTACCTGGAACACCAGCTGTACCAACTGAAGCCACAGTAGCTGTGACTGCAATGAGCATGTAATCAGTCATATCCAGTGGGATACCATAAATTTGCGCAATAAAGATTGCGGCGATAGCAGGGTAAATACCACCACAACCGTCCATATTCATGGTAGCACCTAATGGCAATACAAAGGCGCTATAACGCTTTGATACACCCATAGACTCAGTACATTTGCTACTTGCTGGTAAGGTGCCAAAACTTGATGCGGTGCTAAATGCCACTAGTTGAGCAGGCATTGCTTTACGGAAAAATTGTACAGGGCTTAGGCCCGCTGCAAACTTAACTAAACCGCCATAAACAAAAATAATATGAATTAATGCAGCCACATAAATAGCCACAATAAACTTACCTAATGGCAGTAATGTTGACAGGCCATATTCACCAACAACCCAAGCCATTAAACCAAACACTCCGATAGGGGTGAGTTTTAATACCATGCGGGTTAATTCGAACATTACTTCAGCGCCTGCTTCAATGGTGTTCTTTAGTGGAGCTGCTTTTTCGCCTACAGCATTAATCGCGATGCCTACCAGTGCTGCAAACACAATAATTTGTAGTACTTTGCCTTCCGCTAAAGATGCAAAAGGGTTTACTGGGATCATGTTTAGTAATACTTGGGCAAAACCTGGTATATCACGGTCACGTACTTCAGTGGTGGCAAGCTCCAAGGTACCGCCCATATCAAATGAGCTACCAATGGCTAAGCCGATGAAGGAAGCCATGGTGCCAGTGAACATAAACATGCCCAAAGTTTTAAAGCTTAAACGCTTCAAATTAGCTTGTGAGCCTAATGAGGTAATGCTGACAACGATGGCGCAAAATACTAATGGTGCAACCAGCATCTTAATGGCGCTAATAAACAAATCGCCAAGGGGCTTTAGCATTATTGCACTTTCACCTAAAGCAATACCTGCTATGGTACCAAGCGCAAAGCCTGCTAATACTTTTTGCCAAAAAGGAATTCGTTTTAAGGTTTGAAAAATCATCAAGGTTCCAATTAATTATTATACTTGCCTGCAGTTATTCGCAGGGGGATTATTATTTCAATAACCTTATTCAAATTGGCTTAAGCCATCAGATAGTCATTGCTGGTATTCATTACGTTGGCGGTATTTACTTGGTTCAACCACTGACTTCAGACTATTTTAAGCAAGCCTAATTACAGTCTTTATGTAATATATTTTCGAATTGTATTGAGCGATTCACATCGGAACAAACCGTTTTTAATATAACTTATATCATTTTTTCGACTTGTTGATTGCATGTTGAAATTCAACAGCTTGTTAACTCATTTTTATGTTACGAGTTTAGCTAGTAAAACACTATAGATATCATTAGGTAAAGTAAATGACTGCATTGTGGTTAATGTTCAGCGGGGCTTTTTTAGCGGCAACTTTGTTACCAGGAGGTTCAGAAGTTTTACTTGTGGCCTTACTCACGGATCAACCAGAAACCTGGCTTGCACTGCTGGTGACTGCCAGTGTTGGTAATACCTTGGGGGGCATAAGCAGCTACTATTTAGGCTATTTAGGTCGCTTTGCTAAGACGCCAGAGGATTTAGCGTCTAAGAAATACCAACATGGATTAAAATTAATTGAAAAATATGGCTATTGGGCTTTGCTGCTTTCATGGCTGCCATTAATTGGTGATATTCTGTGTTTATTAGCAGGATGGTTAAAATTACCGATTATCCCGTCTACTATCATGATGTTAATTGGTAAAACGATTCGTTACTCATTAATAGTAGCTGCCTTTATGTTGGCATGGTAAAACAACTGTTCATGGTGGTAGTTTTTATCAAGCCTTATAAGTAGTCAACTTGATTAGTTGCCTGATTGGAGAGGGTCTTTTTATCTCCAATTGAACCAACAAGGGTTAAATTAACTCATAGCATCACATTTACCGATTTCATTGGCTATTTTTCTAGGAGTATTAAGTGAAAAAATGGATCTTATCAGTGGCGATCTCTATCGCAATTAGTGGCTGTGCTTATGAAGGAACGGGTTCAACAACCCATTCCTCAGCTTTACCTCAAGGTGTCACATTAGTTGACACAGTTGTTCAAAGTGATTCTGTGGGAATTCCTTATAAAAAGTATCAGCTAGAAAATGGCCTCACAGTGATTTTGCACCAAGATACCTCAGATCCTCTTGTTCATGTTGACGTAACTTATCATGTGGGCTCCGCTCGCGAAGTGGCGGGTCGCAGTGGCTTTGCTCATTTATTTGAGCACATGATGTTTCAGGGCTCACAAAATGTCGGTGATGAGCAACATTTCAAAGTGGTAACGGAAGCTGGCGGGACGCTAAACGGCACCACCAATACAGATAGAACCAATTATTTTGAGACTGTGCCGAGTAATCAACTGGAAAAAATGTTGTGGCTTGAGTCTGATCGGATGGGCTTTTTATTACCGGCATTGACCAGTGAAAAGTTTGAAGTCCAACGTGAGACCGTTAAAAATGAACGCGCTCAGCGAATTGATAATCAACCTTATGGTCGACTAAATGAACGTTTTAACCAAGCAATGTATCCTGCTGGGCATCCATATTCATGGCCTGTGATTGGTTGGCCGGATGATTTGGAACGTGCCAATGTTGACGACGTACGTAATTTCTTTAAGCGCTGGTATGGTCCAAATAACGCCACCTTAACTATTGGCGGAGATTTTGACGAAACTCAAACATTAGGCATGGTGAACAAGTACTTTGGTGAGCTTAAACGTGGCCCTGAAGTCAGCGGCGATCCTAAAACTCCAGTGGTATTAGATAAAACACGTTATATCTCAATGGAAGATAAAGTGCATTTACCACTATTGTATATGGGATTCCCAACAGTATACGCTCGTCATAAAGACGAAGCTGCACTGGATTTACTCGCCAATATCCTTGGTGGTGGTAAAACATCGCTGTTATATAAGAACTTAGTTAAAGATGGTTTTGCAGTGCAAGCTTCAGTGGGGCATCCATGCCAAGAGTTATCTTGTCGATTAACCTTATTTGCATTGGCAAATCCGGCATCAGGCGGAAATCTTGCAGGACTTGAGCAAAAAATTAATGAGTCTATTGATGAGTTTGAAGAGCGCGGTGTCACCGATGAGGACTTACAAAAGGTAAAAGTACAGTTTGAAGCTGATACCATTTTCGGCATGCAAAGTGTTAAAGGTAAAGTATCAACTCTTGCATATAATCAAACCTTCTTTGATAACCCTGACATGATAGCCAGTGATTTAGCACGCTATGCCAGTGTGACTAAAGATGATGTGATGCGGGTATTTAATACTTATATTAAAGATAAACCTATGGTCGTCATGAGCATTGTGCCAGAAGGCGCAAAAGAGTTGATTGCTGCAGAAGATAATTTTACCCCGACAATGCTACCTGTGGCTGAAGAAGCGGTGACTGGTGTTGATAACGTAAGACAGATCACCTCAAGTTTTGACCGCACCATCATGCCAAAGGTGGGCGCTGCTCCAGTACTAAAAGTGCCTGAGTTATGGAATGCTTCATTGCCAAATGGCATAGAGGTTATGGGGACTGAAAGTCACGAAACACCCACGGTTGAATTACTGGTTTATCTTGAAGGTGGCCATCGCGTTGCCCCAGAAGGTAAAGCGGGTGTGGCGTCATTAACAGCGTCAATGCTGAATGAATCAAGTGCAAAGCGTTCAACTGAAGAGTTAGCGGGTGCGCTGGAAATGCTGGGTAGTAGTGTGTCGTTTGGCGCATCAGGTTCGCAAAGCTACATTCAGCTTTCAAGCTTGACTGAAAACTTAGCGCCGACATTAGCTATTTTACAAGAGCGATTGTTTACGCCTGGTTTTGTCGAGGCGGATTTTGAACGCCTTAAGCAACAGCAATTACAGGGGCTTAAGCATCAAGAATCAGATCCTAACTTTTTAGCACGACAAGGCTTTTCAACATTATTATATGGTGAAAATAGTCCATTAAGTGTTAATGCTTCAGGAACGTTAGCAACGGTTGCCGCATTAACCCTTGAAGATGTTAAACAGTTCTATAAGCAGCAATATAAAGCCGGGAACGCCAAAATGGTGTTGGTGTCTGATTTGGGTCAACAGCAAGTGTTGCCGTTACTATCACCATTTGCTCAGTGGCAAGGTGATGCCAACGCAGCTTTTGTTTTACCTGAATTGCCTGAGCTAGCGGGTGGCACCATTTATATCATTGATAAACCGGGCGCCGCGCAATCTGTCATTAATATCGGTAAACGATCGCTAACTTACGATGCTACGGGTGATTACTTTAAATCCTATTTAATGAATTACCCATTAGGTGGCGCATTTAACAGTCGTATAAACCTAAACTTACGGGAAGACAAAGGTTATACCTATGGTGCACGTACCGGGTTTAGTGCTGATAATTTAGTGGGTCGCTTCATGGCTTCTGCCAGTGTAAGAACGGATGTCACGTCAGAATCATTAGTCGAATTTATTAACGAGATTAATGAATATCAGCAGCAAGGCATGACAGAAGATGAGTTAGCATTTTTACGTAGCTCAATTTCACAAGGTAAAGCATTAGACTACGAAACGCCTTACCAAAAAGCGGGCTTTATGCGGATGATTCAGCGTTACCAACTTGATGACAACTTTACTGAGCAACAAGCTAAAATTGTTGAACAGGTGTCACGTACCGAGTTGAATACATTGGCTGCTAAAGAGTTAGATTTATCGCAAATGGTGATGTTAATAGTGGGTGATAAAGCCGCTATAATGCCGAAACTACAAGCTTTGGACTATCCTATTAAAGAGATAAAATAAGCTTTACTATTGTTTTTACGATAAAAGACCCTATATAAGTGATATATAGGGTCTGATTATCCTTTAAAAATGCTAAAATTCAGACAAGAACGGTGACAATGAAGATGTTACCGTTTTTTGTTTTCAAAGCATTGATGCATAAGTTGTTGTGAAAATATCTTATGCTGAGTCAATTTTTAAATGCTTTTAAGAAATATTAATGCTAAATATCAGGTCTAGCAGTTTGAATGTCGCGAAAGCGAGCCACTATAAGAGAACAGCAAATTGAATTCATTCAATGAAATAGTCGATCAACTTTCTAATGCCCAAGGGCGTGAATCTTTACTCGGTATGTTAAGAGGTATAGAACGCGAAGCATTGCGGATAGAAAGTTCTGGCAAATTAGCGATGGATGGCCATCCTGAAAAGCTGGGTTCAGCACTAACTCATTCTCGTATTACCACTGATTATAGTGAGTCACTGCTAGAGTTTATCACCCCAGTCAATACTAACATTGATACTTTACTCGCTGGGTTAACACAAACTCACGCCTACAGTGTGAAAAATATGAATGGCCAAACATTATGGCCTGTCAGCATGCCTTGTTATGTTGGCGATGAAAAAGATATTCCTATTGCGCGTTATGGCAGCTCAAATAATGGCAAAATGAAAACCCTTTATCGCAAAGGGTTAACTCACCGATATGGCCCTTTAATGCAGATAATTGCAGGGGTTCACTTTAACTTTTCTGTGTCTGATAAATTATGGGACACCTTATATGAAAGTAGTGATAAGTCAGTCTCTCGCTGTGAGTTCATTTCAGAGTCTTATTTCGGCTTAATTCGTAACTATCGCCGTTTGGTATGGGTATTGCCATACTTCTTTGGATCATCACCAGCTCTGTGTGGATCGTTTATTAAAGATAAGCCTGTTGGATTTGATTTCAAGAAAACCGGTAAAGGCACACTATATCTGCCTTACGCCACGTCACTGCGTATGAGCGATTTAGGCTACACCAATAAAGAGCAAGAGCGATTAGATATTAGCTACAACTCGTTACCTGAATACCTTAAAGGGGTGGGTGAAGCGATCCGTATGCCATCAGCAAGCTTTGAGAAAATTGGCGTTAAAGTTGATGGTGATTACCGTCAGCTTAATAGTAATGTGCTGCAAATTGAAAATGAATTTTACTCTCCAATTCGAGCAAAAAGAGTCACTAAAGCGGGTGAGAAACCTTCAGAGGCATTGTCTCGAGCTGGTGTTGAGTATATTGAAGTTCGTGCATTAGACGTTAACCCTTACAGTCCAATTGGTATCGATGCGAGTCAGGTGAGATTCTTAGATTTGTTCTTACTGTATTGTCTACTTTCATCATCGGACAAGACTGATGCAGCTGCAGAAAAAGAGATTGCTGCTAATTTACAAGCGGTCGTTGTTGAGGGGCGTAAACCGGGTCTTGAGCTTAAAAAAGACGGTAAAAGCATCGAGCTAACTCAATGGCTGAATGACATTTTTGAGCCATTATTTCGTCTTGCTAAGTTATTGGATGGTGAATCTGGTAATGAATATCAACAAGCACTTTCGCAATGGCAGAAAGCCATTGACGATCCAAGTTTAACCTTGTCAGGTCGCGTATTAGAAGATGTGGTAAATCAAGGCCAAGATCACAGTGGTTGGGTTAAAAAACTTGCTCAAGATTACCATGCCTATTTAACTGACTACCCTTTGCCTGAAGCGGTAGAAGCAGGTTACGTTGATGAAGCTAAACAATCGTTGAAACAGCAACATGCAATAGAAGCTGAACCCGCGGCGAGTTTCGATGACTTTTTAACGGATTATTTTGCAGATTTATCAGAACCTGTAGCAGCGGTAAGTTAATGAAAAAATCGTTTTCATTTTTGATGATGCTGGCCTTAATGCAAGGCTGCGCAACATCAGTTGATAATGAATTTGTTTGTGGTTCGGTGGCGAGTTATTTAACGCCGCCGATTTCAGAAAGCCTTTACCGCGTTGTTGTTACCCATCTTGATGGCAAACCTGTCATATCTAGACCTTACTATAAACTTTCTGCAGGGCCCCATGAATTTACTGTTGCAGAGCTTATAGAATCACCCGAACTGAAAGTGAAATTGGCTGCCAGAACCCCTAAAACTATTCGAGTTGATGTGATCAATGAACAACGATTTCATTTAGCTGCTGAGTTTAATCTAGATAAGATTTATACCGGTGTTAATAAGGACTATTGGCAGCCCGTTGTTTGGCAGCAAGAGTCTCTTGAGTGTGAATTTTTAGATCTAACTCGTTAACAAAAACTGCTTATTTTTTCCCTTCTCCTCCTATAAATCAGCCAATAACCACAGTTTTATCTCTTTACCCTCTGAGCTGTTTGCATCTGCATTACTTTGATGTGAGAATCTAAGCGCTTATCTTTAATAAGTTATTAATTGTTTATAAGGGCAAATATGAAGTGGTTTTTTCGTGCATTAGGCACTGTTATTCTTTTACAGCTTGCAGGCTGTGCAACCCCTCCCCCTAAAGAGCCTGATAATTTATGCTCAATTTTTCAAGAAAATCGTTCTTGGTATAAATCTGCCGTCAAAACTCGTGATAAGTGGGGCGTGCCAGTACATATTCCATTGGCTATGATGTATCAAGAAAGCTCGTTTAAACATAACGCAGCGCCGCCAATGGAATACTTCTTAGGTTTTATCCCTACAGGCCGAGCAAGTGATGCCTATGGTTATGCTCAAGCTAAAACCATGACGTGGGATGACTACGTTCGAGAGACGGGAAACTCATGGTCGAGTCGCAGCAACTTTGATGATGCGATGGACTTTATGGGCTGGTTCATCTATAAAACCCATGCCATTAATGGCGTGTCAAAATGGGATGCTAAAAATCAGTATTTGAATTATCACGAAGGTTGGGGCGGCTATAAACGTGGCTCCTATAAAGCCAAAGCTTGGCTTGGACCTGTGGCTAATCGTGTAGATGCTCGTTCTAAAAACTATGCGAGACAGTATCAAACTTGCAAGGAAGATCTCGACTCGTCATGGTTATGGCGCTTATTTTTTGCTTAAGCAGTGATAGCCATTGATGAATAAATATTTGAGCCTCGCAATAGCGAGGCTTTTTTGTAGCTTAAATTGAACAGTAAAAATTAAACTTTTTCAGTGTTGTACCGATAGTAAATGTATGGATTATGTTAATTTGTATCAATAATAGCTTTTAGGCTTTATAAGCATGGTTAAGACGGAATCATTATAGATCGTGGAAACTAGAGCTAAAGCTAAAAATAAAATCAAAAATAATAATAACGATGACTTTTCGGAACTGTATATGCAATCCCATAATAATAAACTGCAAGCACAACTGCTTTACCCATTAATTACGCTGGTGGTATTAGCGCTATTAATCATCCTTATTCTGCCTAATGAAATTGATAAAACGACGGTATTATTAATAGTTGCGTCACTTGGCATTTCACAAACCATACTGGGTATTTATCTCTATAAAAGCTTACTGCAGTCTCGCTTACTGAAGTTGTCTGAATATTTGTCGCTAGTGATCAGTACTGAAACAGCGCCAGAGAAACCGTTAACAGATGATAGAGGCGACCAACTCGCATCGATCACCAATAATCTTAGTCACTTTATTGAAGATCTAAAGTCGGTATTGGATGACATAAGACACGATGCCAACAATTTCAGGTTAGGTTCTCAAGAGTTGGCGGAGCAAATGATTTCAGCGGAATCATCAGTGGATAAAAGCACCTCGGAAACTGAACAAATATCAGCGTCATTAGCTGAGATAGTGCAAACCGCAGATGAGCTCTCAAACAGCGCCGATGAACTCAAATCGACTTCAACTCAGGTGAAAGAGCTACTTGAGTTGGGCAATAGTGATGCTTTAAATAATCAAAATTCAATGACAACGTTTGCGAATGGCATTGAAAGTATGGTGTCTGATTTAGACCTGTTAAACGGTGACAGCCAGAAAATTGGTAATGTGCTTGAAGTGATTAAAAGTATTGCAGAGCAAACTAACCTACTGGCATTGAATGCTGCTATTGAAGCGGCGAGAGCGGGTGAGCAAGGGCGAGGCTTTGCTGTGGTGGCTGATGAAGTCCGCGCACTGGCGCATCGAACTCAAGAGTCGACAGTTGAGATTCAATCGATTGTATTAGAACTACAAGAGAAAGCAGGTAATGCAGTCAATGCTATTGGTGAAAGCCAACGGGTTACCCAAGAAAGTGTGCTGCAATGTCAACGAGTCACTCAAGCATTTAATGATATTGGCGGCGCATTTGAGCAGCTTGATAGCGTCGCCAGTAATATGACCTACAGTATTCAAGGTCAGCAATCATCAACAAGCAGCATTAATACCCGCGCCATTGAAATTGAACGCTTAAGTCATGATGTACAGCTAAGTTTGAAAACGATTTCAAACCGAGCTAATACACAAAAGTTGAGCTCTGAACATCTTGAAAAAGTTCTGACACGGGTATGTGTTTGATGACCAAGTGACTAACTTGATAGCGAACAAAAAAGGAGCCTAGGCTCCTTTTTTAATGTTAACTAATTAGTGGCTAATTAGCCGCTAATTAGTTAGCGCTAAACTCTTCAAGTATCCAGGCTAGCGGAGCTTGATATTGCTCTGGCATCCATTGCTGAAGCTTGTTAATACTGTCATTTAGCATCGCATTATTATGCACAGATAAGTTTAAGTGACCGACTTTACGACCGACTCTCACTTCTTTGTTATACCAGAATAATTCAGCATTCGGTAAGCTCAACCAGCGATCATCTTTATCAACACCGATTAAGTTCACCATGACACATTGATGGTTTACTTGAGGGGTATGCATTGGTAATTCGCATAAAGCGCGAAGATGCAGTTCAAACTGGTTTATGTGACAACCAGATTGTGTCCAATGGCCAGAGTTATGAACTCGAGGTGCTAATTCATTAACCAGTAAATCTTCACCAACACGGAAACATTCCATCGCCATTACGCCCACGTACTCAAGTTCATGCATTATTTTGCTAAGCATGCCTTCCGCTTGGGTTTGTAAATGGCTTAAACGGGCTAATGGCGCGATTGACGCCATTAAAATACCATCTTGATGCAGATTTAGTGTCAGTGGATAAAACAGACATTCACCTGATTTAGTGCGTACACCGACTAATGATATTTCTTCATCAAAATTGATTGCCTGTTCAGCAATCGCTTCATTGCGCCAATCAGCAGGAATCGAAGTCGACTCAGCTTGTTTTAGCCAATGCTGGCCTTTACCGTCATAACCGCCTGTGCGGCGCTTTAATAATACGCGTTCGCCATATTGCTGATGCAATTTAGCTGTCTGAGTATTATCGTCAACGAGTTCCCAAGGCGAAGTAGGAACCGCCAATTCATCAAGTAAACTTTTTTGGGTAAAACGATCAGCAAGACGGCCAAATACTGGTCCATTAATAAAGTGCTTATGTTCACTTAACTGTAGGCTCAGATTTGATTCAGGCCATTGCTCTCTTTCTGCAGTGATGACGTCATTATCACTCAGTGGTAACTGTTCATCTGATGGCGTCATAATATCCACTGGGCGGACATTGATTGCCAATGGTTGACCAGCATGAGATAGCATCGCACCTAATTGGCCATCGCCTAGCACCCAAACATTATGTTGTTTAGCTTGTGTCGGCTGAGAGTCTTGCTTAGGCATTAAGCTTCCCTCGGATCTGGATTTTCAAGAATAGTGTTAGTTTGTTCCTCGCGGAATGCATCCAAGCGAGCAGCAAGTTCACTATCTTCAATTGCTAAAATTTGGCTTGCTAGTAAGCCTGCATTGAATGCACCAGCAGTACCAATAGCCAAAGTACCTACGGCAATTCCTTTAGGCATTTGCACGATAGAAAGTAAGCTATCCATACCTGATAAAGCTTTGCTTTGTACCGGGACGCCCAGTACTGGCAAACGCGTTTTTGAAGCAATCATTCCGGGTAGATGTGCTGCACCACCCGCACCACCGATAATGACTTTGAAGCCTTTATCTACAGCAGTGCTTGCAAAATCCATTAGTTTGTCAGGAGTACGGTGCGCTGAGACGACTTCAACGTGATACGGCACTTGAAGCTTATCCATTATTTCAGCGGCTGCTTCCATGGTAGGCCAATCACTTTTAGATCCCATTACTACGGCAACAAGGGCTTGCATGATAACTCCTTAACACACTTATTATATTAGAATATTTTTACTTATACCTGCATAGGGTACAGGCATTATAGGCTGCATTTTTGCACCTATAAAAAAGGGGCTAGATAATATCATGTTGGCTAAGGTTTCGCTGCATTTCAGTGTTTTTTGCGGCTGAAACTCAGTTTCTGATTGCGAATGCTAAAACTCTGATCTAATGTTAGTGAAATAGGCTTTAAACTCGGGGTCAGACTATGACATTCCAAAGGTTAAAGACTAAGGGACTAGTTTTTTGTTTTTGTTCATGTTTTTTGTTAATACACCACACGACTTTTGCTGTTACACACGTTGTAATGCTGGCTGAAGTTGATGAAACCATTGTCGCTATTGAAGGTAATGATGAAATGGAAGCCATTTCATTGTTAACTGAGTTTAGTGATAATCAACTTACCTTTGAGCAACAGCAGGTCAGTATGACCCGTGGCTGGTTAGAATTAACCAAGCAGCAAAATAGCTGTATGTTCAATAAAATTAAAACTCCCGAACGATTAAGCGTAGCGAACTTTTCTCGTTTTCCTATTAGTATTTATCCTCCCATTAGATTAATTGTGCTCGACAAGAATCGTCATTTTTTCGAAGATGATTTTGATTTAGCGAATCTTCCTGAAAATACTCAAGGCCAAATCGGTATTGTTAAAGATCGTGCATATGGAGTGTATCTTGATAAGCAAATTGCGAAAGATCCACACCAGTTTTATATCCGTGGTGGCATGGACTCGTCAAATAAGCTCATTGAGATGCTTGAAGCGGAAAGGGTGTTAGGCATTATTGAATATACTGAAGTTTTTGATGCGTACTTAAGGGAGAAAAAACATCAGATGCCATTTCAATCAATCCCCATTCGCCATGTGGATGAACCCATTTATGGCTATATTGCTTGTTCAAAAGGCGACTTAGGCGACAATATTATCAACGAAATTAATAAAGTCATGCAGCAGCAAAGTTTCCAGGAGTCATTTATTCGAATGCACAGTGATTTTTTTGGAGAGCAGGAGAAAGTTATCTTGATCCCCGAATTAGAGAAAGTGTTTACGAGCAATTAATCATGCTTTTGGGATCACTTAAATTGATTAATTCACTTATTTTGAAAATAAATAACCCTTTTTAAGGTTATCTCCGTTAATAATAGTATTGCAGCTATTAATGGAGTGAATAATGAATACGCTAATCAAGTCTCAAGCTTACAATTTAGTATTACTGACGTTAGTCGGTTTTAACGTTATTGCTGCGGATAACCCTCCCGTTTCTGTTGAACCAATATCACAACCCGCAGTGGTTCAAGCTAGAGTCGATAATCCGACGGCAAACCCAATAAAGCCAAATTACCCGCCGATCAAACGAGGTTATAACACTCATCATCGTTTAGTGTTGGATGGACATGGCGGTAATATGGTGACAGGCGAAACGCCAGAGTCAAGGCTGACATTTAAAACTGATGATGACGACTATAGTTTGTTAAAGCAGTACCTTGAAAATAAAGAATTACCCGCGAAAAATATTATTCATAGCCAGTATTTACTCAATAGCTTTAAATACGATTTTGCAGATTATCAAACGCTGTCAAAGAATTATGCAATGTATACCGAGCTAGCGCCGTCACCTTACAACGCTGATACCTTGTTGTTATTGATTCAGATAAAGCTGACAGATAAGGCAAGTGATAAGGCCAAATTTAGTTTTCCATTTGTTCAAGCACAATTACGATTTAACCCAAAGCTGATTTCAGAGTACCGCTTAGTGGGCTTTGAACATGATTATTCAAATTATGCTAAGCAAAATAACGATAGTCGAGCCCAAAATATTCCAGTGAATCAATATGGACAATACACAGCACTGTATGAATTACGTCAAAATGAACATAATTCATACACTTTGGGTGAGCAAACTAATGATGAACAAGTTATTGATAAACGAACTAGTGATAAACAAAAAAGTACAGGTCGATACAGTGCAGGTCGATATATTGAAGGTCAATTGAGTGCCGATAGCCTTGCAGAGTTGTCCTTGCAAGATGCACGTTCTAGTTCAACACAGCAGTTTGTGAGCAATATAACCATTGGCATGGCTCTAAAAGATAAGTTCTTTGAGCAAGCCACTGATAATTTTCGTTTTGCAGCAGCGGTAGCAGGTTTAGGGCAACTCATTAATGCGAATAACTACGTACACCAGTTCAATTATAATGATGTTATCTCTATTGCAATTGAGTCAAAGGGTGAAGATTTACAAGGTCAGCGCGAAGAGTTCGTTAGTATAGCTAAACAGGCATTTGAGGTGTCGAGCACTCAACCGATAAATAAATTAAAACCACATCAGCGCGAACCTTATCCAATGCCAAAACCTATTTATGATAAAAAGCCAAAAACGGGTTATCCCATAGGTGATAAACCAACACCAATACCGCCTAAATCAGCGCTAAAGTCACTATTAAATTAATCGGTTAAGCGGGTATTTAGTAGACATTGTCATTATCGCTGGGCACACTGTTTAAAGTGACTTAAACAGTAAACATACCAAGGCTGCCTGCAGTGAATGACAAAACGACAGTATTATCTGATGAGCAATTAATGTTGAACTATCAACAAGGTGACTCGGTTGCTTTTGAGCAATTGTATACCAAGCATAAAGGCCCTTTATATCGATACTTTGTTAGGCAAGTGAGTGACAATCAGTTAGCTGAAGATCTTTACCAAGATACTTGGGGCAAAGTCATCAAGGCTGCTAGCAGCTATCAAGTTACGGCAAAGTTTACTACCTGGGTATATCGAATTGCGCATAATTTATTGATTGACCATGTACGGGCGGTAAAGCCTCTCGATAAGCTTGAAGATACCGCCGAAGAGGGGATGGACAGTTTTGAGGAAAGTGCGACAGGTTCAGCGAATCACAGCCGACCAGATGAGCAACTTATTGATGAGCAAAAAAGCATGTTGCTAAAAACCTGTATAAGCAAATTACCGCAATTACAGAAAGAAGCATTTTTACTCAATATAGAGTTAGGCTTAACAGCAGCTGCAATAAGCGACATTGCTGATGTCACATTAGAGGCAACTAAAAGCCGTATTCGCTATGCGTATCAAAGTATTAAACAATGTGTAGCGAATAAGTGGCAAGGGGCGGATCATGAGTGATACAACAGATAATGATGGTTCAAAACCAGTTAATAATGAATCGGTTAACGAAATGACCGATGAAAACTTCGCCGTTTTGCAGCAAGAAATTAAAGCATTGTATCAACAGCAACATTTAGAAAGACCACCAGAAGCGATCGATGCGGCAATTTTAGCTCAAGCAAAACTCAGTGCTAAGCATGCTAAAACGAGCAATATTTACCGCGCTAGCGCGCAAGCTGAAGTCGTCAAAGTTAATTTCTGGAACAAGCACCGAGTCGGCCTATCAACAGCCGCATCTGTGATGATAGTTGCCAGTGTTATGTTACTTAACCCAAGTTTCAACCAGCACGCTATTATCGATGCTGATGACAGTATTCCATTGTTGCCAGCGTCAGATCAGCCGATGCCTATGTCCGTGACTTCAGATTTAACACCACCTGCTGAATTGATTCCTGAAAATGAATCAGCTCCTGCCACTGCATCTAAATCTGAGCAAGTTGCGCCAATGTCTGTTCAACCAGCAGCCGAGTTTCAGCAAAAGGCCGAACAGATGAATCCAAGCTCGATGCCTTTATCACGCTCAGGTTTTGATGATCCAGCCGTTGATGCAACGCCTGATAATGTTTCAAATAGTTCGCAATATAAACCACTAGAACGAAGTCAGGTGAAAATACAGGCCGCTAAAGTGGAAAGTGATTTTTTTACCGCTCCTATAATGGAGCATGATTCAGCGCCCAAAGCGATAGCGCATTTAGCTGAGCTGGTGGAGAGTAATCAACTTGTACAAGCTGAGCATTATCTGATGACTATTGAACAGAGATTTCCAAACATTGTGAATCTTGACCATCCACAGCACCAGCAATATCAACAGCTAAAACAGCGATTAACCACCCAGTAATAGCTGCGTGATTACTGGGATAATTACAGGAATAGTGACTTAACGTTGAGTCACTCATTTCGAAATAAGCTCAAAATCTACTTCACTAAAGGTAACAACGCATTGTTGTTACCTTTTTTATTGCACTTAAAAGATTAATTGTTACAAAATCATCTATTTTAATCGTCATAAATTCCATCTTGTATGCTGCTAAATGGCTGTAATTTTGCTAGTTTGATTGCTTGGAAATAATAATATTTACAAGGATTTTTCTGATTATGAAACTTCGTCATTCTGTTAGCGCGTGCTTGCTGGCGCTTGGGCTATTAAGCACATCAGCCTTAGCGGCCAATTCTGATCATCAAGGTTATTACCGCGCACCAGCGCTTCATGATCAAACCCTGGTATTTACCGCCGAAGGGGACCTTTGGTTAAGTCAGTTAAATCAATCATCAGCCACAAGGTTAACCACCCAAGCAGCAGAAGAAATTGATGCAACCATTTCAAAAGATGGTAACTGGGTCGCTTATAGCGCTAATTATGACGGCGCAACAGAAGTCTATGTGATGCCAATTACGGGTGGCGTCGCCAAGCGAGTCAGCTTTGAAAACAGTCGAGTTAGATTACAAGGTTGGACCGCTACAGGTGAGATTTTATATGCCACCGATAATGCCCATGGTCCCGCCAATTATTGGGTGCTTAAAACGGTTAACCCACAGACGTTAGCCTTAACTAATCTGCCACTTGCAGACGCAATAGAAGGTGTGATTGATGATGCCGGAGAGTATGTATACTTTACTCAGTTTGGCCTGCAAACCAGTGGTGATAATGCCAAAGTGTATCGCGGCGGTGCGTTAGGGGAGATCTGGCGATTCAAATTAGGCAGTAAACAAGAAGCGCAAAAACTAACAGCAAGTCATCAAGGTTCTGTAAGACTGCCAATGTTATGGCAAAAGCGTGTTTACTTTATCAGCGACCAATCGGGTAACGACAATATTTGGTCAATGGGTCTTGATGGAAATGGAATAAAGCAACATACCGAATTTAGCGATTGGAAAGTCCGTGATGCGCAACTTAATGATGGTCGAGTGGTATTCCAGCATGGCGCCGATATCAAAGTTTTTAGCATCAATGATGACAGTACGGCACTACTTGATATCAACTTAACGTCTGATTACCCTCATCGACGCGAACATTGGGTAAAAGATCCAATGACGTTTGCTACTTCAATTGAGTTAGCAGCCACAGGTGATAAAGCCGTTATTACAGCCAGAAGTCATGTGGCTGTTGCCAGCCATGACGGAAGTCGCCTTGTTCAAATCCAATCACCAGCTAATGCACGCATTAGAAATGCATCCTTAAGTGTTGATGGAAATTGGGTCTACGGCATCAGTGATGCCTCTGGCGAGCAAGAAATCTGGCAATTCCCTGCTGATGGTAGCGCTGGCGCTAAACAGCTCACTAAAGATGGCAGCACACTTAGAACTAGCATTCATTTATCGCCAGATGGCCGTTTCATTGCTCATGATGACTATGACGGTAACGTGTGGTTGCTTGATATAAAGAAATCTAAAAATACAAAAATTATTACCAATGGTGAAGGCCTTGGTGAATATCCTGATATCGTTTGGTCTGGTGATAGCCAGTTTATTGCCCTGACTAAATTTGAAATGGGTCAACAGCGTCCGCAAATCGTACTTTACTCGGTTGCTGGCGATAAAGCTCAAGCCATTACCACTGATAAATACGAGTCCTACTCACCGAGCTTTAGTCCTGACGGGCAATGGCTGTATTTCTTGTCTTCACGTCACTTTGACGCCACACCGGGTTCGCCTTGGGGTGACAGAAACATGGGACCTATTTTTGATAAACGCACTCAAGTGTTTGCCATTGCGCTAACAGACAAAGCAGTCTTCCCTTTTGTTAAACCGACTGAGCTTAACAGCAGCATGATTGCGGATGCTAAAGAGTTCAGCAGTAATGCCAGTAAAGATCAGAAAGTGAAAGTCGATTGGAACAATATCAGTCTAAGGCTGTGGCAAGTTCCTGTGAGTTCAGGTAACTTTTCAAGCTTATCGGTTGCTAAAGATAAGCTGTATTTGTTGGATAAGACTGCAGATAAAAGCAGTTTGAAATTAATTAAATTTGATCGTCTCTCACCAGAAATTAGCGAGTTTTCAGCTGATATCAGTGCTTATCAATTATCTGCTGATGGTGAGAATTTACTATTGCGAAAACAGTCAAACCCTAATGAACTTCATATCGTTGCCGCTGGCGATAAAATTCCTGCAGAGCTTAAAAATACCAAGCTTGATACCGCACAATGGCAGTTGGCAATCTCACCAATGCAAGAGTGGCAGCAGATATTTGAGGATGCCTGGTTAATGCACCGAGACTCATTCTTCGATAAGGATATGCGTGGTGTCGATTGGCGTGAAGTTAAGCAAAAGTATCAACCATTACTGGCACGCCTAACGGATAGAAATGAGCTAAATGATATCTTTAAGCAAATGATGGGTGAGCTTAATTCTTTGCATTCTCAAGTACGTGGTGGTGACATTGCTAAAAATGAGACGGCGAAAGGAGCAAGTCTAGGTGCGCGTTTATCACAAACCTCAAAAGGCATTGTGATCAAGCATATTTACCGCAATGATCCAGAGCTTCCAACGCAAACATCACCGTTAGCACGTATCGAAGTCGATGCGGTTGAGGGAGATATTATCGAAGCGATTAACGGACTGCCCATCACCAATATTGCTCAAGTTACTCAGTTGCTGCGTAATCAGACCAATAAACAAGTTTTGCTTGATCTCAAGCGTGGTAAAGAGCGTCATCAAACGATTGTCGTTCCTCACGATAATCGCACTGATGCCAAGTTACGTTATCTTGATTGGGTTACTACCAATGCTGATAAAGTGACTGAAGCCAGCAAAGGCAATATCGGTTACTTGCATCTGTATGCCATGGGCTCAGGTGATATTGAAAGCTTTGCCCGTGAGTTTTATGCCAATTATGACAAAGATGGTTTAATCATCGATGTTCGTCGTAACCGCGGTGGTAATATTGATAGTTGGATTATTGAAAAGTTATTGCGCCGAGCATGGGCATTTTGGCAACCCACTCATGGTTCTGCTAACACCAATATGCAGCAAACTTTTAGAGGCCACTTAGTGGTGCTAACAGATCAAATGACTTATTCAGATGGTGAAACTTTCGCTGCAGGTATCAAAGCGTTAGGTTTAGCGCCGTTAATCGGTAAGCAAACTGCCGGAGCGGGTGTATGGCTTTCTGGTCGAAATAGTTTGACGGATAAGGGCATGGCGAGAGTTGCAGAATACCCTCAATATGCGATTGATGGCAGTTGGATAGTTGAAGGGCATGGGGTTGAGCCTGACATTGAAGTGAATAACTTACCGTTTGCGACCTTCTCTGGAAAAGATGCCCAGCTTGAAACTGCCATTAGCTATTTAAAAGATGAAATGGCGCAAAAACCTATCGCGCCTTTAAAAGCTAAGCCTATTGCTGCAACAGGTTTTGCAGCAGATACTAAAGCGCAATAAGTGATTATTAGCCTGAATCATTAGCCTGAATTATTAGCGCACTTAGTTAATCTTTTTTTAGTAGTTAAATAAGCCGATGTCGAATTAATAGTCGACATCGGTTTATTTTTTAGTGTAATTTACCTGTATTAAGAGCCTGTTAGTGATTCAATGGATGACGAAAAGGCGGGGCCAAATTATTTATTTGCAATAAATATTTCAGTATAAAAATATTAGGCAGGTAAGCCTCACATGAGAGTGTATTTAGTTATCTAGGGATGGATATTAATGATTCTGTACAGAAAGTTTGGGCATGAAAATGTTCAGAATTATTAAAGTTAACTTTTGAGTACTCCTATTTGGTTCAAATTTGATAATAGTGACAAATTCTCTTTTTAAAAAATTGGGATTCTGGCTACATTTCAAATCTTTTCTAAGAGCTGTAGTTATTTTAACGCTTGAGATTTTTCTAAAGAGTTTGAATTTCTTCAATCAAAGCCTGATTAAATCAATATCTCTTATCTGTACGTTTCCAATTCTCATCAAGCTGACCAATTAAAATATAAAGTTTTTACTGTTCGTTGCTAATTAAACGATCTGCTAACAAATCTAAAACTTCATTTAGCTTTTATTTTGTAAACCATTTGAAACTCATTCGATCTCTGTTTTATCAGCAGTTCGGATATGTTTCATTCCTAAATACTAAGGTCGCCCTCTATGAACACCAACAAGCCCTGTATTGTCGTCAACACTCACTAGAGTATGTTCAATACCTGAGTCTTCAATATTGATAGGCATTGTTTTACTGCATTTACTTTGACGATACCGCCAACATCAATCTTTACATCTGGTGTCGTAAAGTGAGCACTCTGCTTATACTTATTTAATACGACAGTGGCAAAGAAGGTGAGTCCTGTGTCGCGGGCTTTCACCACGGAAACAACATTTGGTGTTATACATCATGCCAGGTTTTTTGGAAATCCAAGATTTACTCGAAAAGATGGGCAAATATAAAACGGGAAGTTCTTGTTTATATATTAAAAAATTAGCGGATATCGATTTAGATGTACTACAACAAGTTATAAAAGAGTCTGGAAGTGAGATCCAGGAAAAGTACACTTGTCGTTAAGGCGAGAGGTTTATGTGGAAGATTAAATAAGGTGTTATTGAGCTTTAGATATGAAAAAGCCGCTTGAATAAATTCAAGCGGCTTATCAAAATTGGTGGCCCCTCCGTGACTCGAACACGGGACCTGACGATTATGAGTCGTATGCTCTAACCAACTGAGCTAAGGGGCCGACTTAAGATAGTCGTCACTATCGAAAGCGGAAAGAAGTATACGAAGTTTTTTCACGGTTGTCACCCGCCAATTGCATAGAAATGGCCCTGTTAGATTCAATTGCTTATCTGTTAAGCAATCTGACTGATTTTATTACAGGCAAAGCTAAATTAAAGGCAAAAAAAAGCCCGAATAAACGGACTTTTAATCTTTGCGTTAACTTCGCGTTGCAGTTCTATTCGTCTAAGAAAGACTTCAAAATTTCTGAACGAGAAGGATGGCGCAATTTACGTAATGCTTTAGCTTCGATTTGACGAATACGCTCACGAGTAACGTCAAACTGCTTACCCACTTCTTCAAGTGTATGGTCGGTATTCATATCAATACCAAAACGCATACGTAACACTTTCGCTTCACGAGCTGTTAAGCCTGCAAGTACTTCATGAGTGGCATTTTTAAGACTTTCGCTGGTTGCTGAGTCTAATGGTAGCTCAAGAGTGTTATCTTCAATGAAGTCACCTAAGTGCGAATCTTCATCATCACCAATAGGTGTTTCCATTGAAATTGGTTCTTTAGCGATTTTCAACACTTTTAGAATCTTATCTTCAGGCATTAACATGCGTTCTGATAATTCTTCAGGTGTTGGTTCGCGACCCATTTCTTGTAACATTTGACGTGAAATACGATTAAGTTTGTTAATCGTTTCAATCATATGTACTGGAATACGAATGGTACGTGCTTGGTCAGCAATAGAACGTGTAATCGCCTGACGGATCCACCAGGTTGCATAAGTTGAGAACTTATAACCACGACGATATTCGAACTTATCTACAGCTTTCATCAAACCAATGTTACCTTCTTGAATCAAATCCAAGAACTGTAAACCACGGTTGGTGTATTTTTTAGCAATAGAAATTACTAGACGTAAGTTCGCTTCAACCATTTCTTTCTTCGCACGGCGAGCTCTTGCTTCACCAATTGACATACGACGGTTGATGTCTTTAATTGCACGAATGATTAAACCTGTCTCTTTTTCGATTGCTGCAAGTTTATTGCTACAACGAGTGACATCAAATTTAACTAAACGTAAGCCTTCAGCGTAAGGCTTATTACTGTTCATTTCAGCTTCAAACCAAGCTAGATCAGTTTCATTACCGGTGAAGAACTTAACAAAGTTTTTCTTCGGCATTTTTGCTTGATCAACACAAAGTTTTAAAATTAAACGCTCTTGTACACGTACGCGGTCCATCATGGTGCGCATGCTTTTTACTAAGCGGTCAAATTGCTTTGGTATCAAACGGAATTCTTTGAAAAGCTCGCCAATGACAAACAAAGCACCAATGGCTTCAGGATGATCACGACCTTTTTTCTCAATTACCGCTAGGCCTTTTTCATAGACTGTACGTAATTCAGTAAACTTCTCTTTGGCTTCTTCAGGATCCGGACCTTTAGGACCTTCCTCTTCTTCTTCGTCATCGTCTGAATCTGCTAACTCTTTGTCTGATAACTCAGAACCAACGTGTGTTGCTGTTGGTGCTACGTCATCGTCATCAGGGTTAACGAAACCTGCAATGATGTCAGTTAAGCGTAATTCGTCAGCTTCATACTTATCAAATTGTTCAAGAATCATCGCAATGGCTTGCGGGTATTCAGAAACAGAACTTTGAACGGTATTAATACCTTCTTCAATACGTTTTGCTATGACGATTTCGCCTTCGCGGGTCAATAGCTCAACAGTACCCATTTCACGCATGTACATACGTACTGGATCTGTTGTGCGACCTAATTCACTCTCTACCGTTGCAAGTGCTGCAGCAGCTTCTTCTGCTGCATCTTCATCGGTGTTGTCCTCAGACATCATCATGTCATCGGCATCAGGAGCTTGTTCAAACACTCGGATGCCCATGTCATTGATCATCTGGACAATATCTTCAATCTGATCTGCATCGACCATGTCAGCTGGCAAGTGGTCATTGACTTCAGCATAGGTTAAGTAACCTTGCTCTTTACCTTTAGCAAGCAACAATTTAAGTTGCGACTGCGGAGTATGCTCCATAGATATCATCCAAGTTGGGTAACTGAAATAACGACTGGACACCTGCCGAAGCATCAGTGTCAAGCAAATCGTCAATTATAGCTGTATGAACTAAAGTACGCTAGTCCATGGCATTGCTTAACCAAACATTTTAAATAAAATGTTAGCTAGAAATGCCTTTCATTATCGAAATAAGCTTCGTTAGCTGAATTTTTTCAGCTTTAGTTAGAGTTTGTTTAAGACTCAGTTCCTGATAACGTTGTTCAATATATTGATTGTTCAACCATATCAGGGTTTGTTTAAACTCTTGAATCAAGTTCTCATCCGCCACTTGGTGGTCCCATTGGGCCAATTTTATCAAGGCATTTTTTTGTTCATGCTCGCGATAAATCTCAAGTAGTTGTGCGCTGTTAAACTTTTTTTCTCGAGTTAAATTCAACAAATCAATTAGCAAATTAATGCCTGCAATCTGTAAATGTGCAAGAGCAGGTTGCGCAGTTAAGCCAAAACCTAACTCAGGTCGTTGTACTAACAATGCAATGGCTAATCGCAATGGGGTACCGCGTCCTTGTAATCCTTTTTTATTCATAGGTTGTTGCTGTTTGACAGTAAAACCTAGTTTTTTCTTTAAATCATCTGCGCTATTCATACCGATTTTATGCGCTAGATTTTCTAATAATAAATTCTGTAAAACAGTATCTTGGACTCGTTCAATAAGCTTCATTGCTTGTTTGGCTAATGCGCTTTTGTCGGTACCGTATTGCGTTGTTAATGTCTCAAATAAGAATGCCGGTAAATCGAGGGCATCGAGCATTAACTTTTCAAATCCATCTTTACCAACTTGACGAACCATTGTATCTGGGTCTTCGCCTTGTGGTAAAAACATAAACCTTACAACATCGCCAGGCTTTAATAAGGGTAGTGCGGTTTCTAATGCACGCCAAGCGGCTTCTTTTCCTGCTCTGTCACCGTCATAACAACAAACCACTTCTTTTGCACTACGTACTAATAACTGAAATTGTTCAGCCGTTGTCGCTGTGCCCAGAGAAGCTACGGCATAATCAACACCAAATTGGGCAAGTGCCACAACATCCATATAGCCTTCAACAATTAAAACCTGTTGAGGATCTCTATGTGTTTGCTTGAGTTCGTAAAGACCGTAAAGCTCATTTCCCTTATGAAATATGGGCGTTTCTGGAGAATTCAAGTACTTTGGTGTTCCATCGCCTAAAACTCGACCACCGAAGCCAACAACTCTGCCTCTTCGATCTCGAATTGGGAACATTAACCGATCTCTAAATCGGTCATATCGCTTACCGTTATCGTTTGCGATTAACATGCCGGCGGTAAGCAATTTGTCTTGTGCAGCGGGGTTTTGACGGTATCGACCTAACAATCCATCCCAACCATCGGGCGCAAAACCAATTCCAAAGTGCTCTACTACATCAGTAGAAAGACCTCTGAAATCTAAATAATCTATTACTTTCTGTTTGTCGTTATGTTGACGCAATTGATTTTGATAATAAAGATTAGCTTCTTCCATCAATTGGTATAAGTCACGGCTTAAACCTTGATCTTTTTTAGGACCTGTACCTTGCTCTCTTGGTACATCTAACCCTAACTTACCAGCAAGTTCTTCAATGGCGTCGACAAATTCTAATCGATCATATTCCATGATGAAATCAATGGCATTGCCATGAGCACCACAACCAAAGCAGTGGTAAAATTGCTTGTCTTGACTGACTGTAAAAGAAGGCGATTTTTCGCTATGAAAAGGACAACATGCAGAGTGATTTTTCCCTGCTTTTTTCAAAGGTACACGATGATCTATTAGATCAACAATGTCTGTTCTTGCTATAAGCTCATTGATAAAATCACGAGGTATCGCCATAAATGCTATAGGTCTCGCATTACCAAATAGATAAAACAAACAAGCCGTGCAAGGTGCACGGCTTATTCACACATTAATAATCTTTTAATTTAATTTAGCACGAATTTGACTGCCAATGGCACCCATATCAGCACGGCCTTGAACCTTAGATTTTAATGCTCCCATTACTTTACCCATATCCGCCATGGTTGATGCACCTACCTGAGAGATAGCTTCATCAATGATTGCGGCAACTTCTTCTTCTGTTAAAGGAGAAGGCAAGAAAGTTTCAATTACTTGAATCTCTGCTGCTTCAGTTGCGGCTAACTCCGGGCGATTTGCTGACTCATATTGAGTTATAGAATCGCGACGTTGTTTTACCATTTTGGTTAAAACGGCTATTGTCTGTTCGTCGGTCAGATTTTCGCGGGTATCCACTTCAATCTGTTTAACGGCAGACAGTGCCATACGAATAGTCCCCAAGCGCACCTTATCTTTGGCACGCATGGCTGCTTTCATTTGGTCTTTTAGCTGTTCAATTAGGCTCATAGTGAGATTAATATAAACGTACGCGACGTGCGTTTTCGCGAGAAAGCTTCTTAGCTAGACGCTTAACAGCGGCAGCTTTAGCGCGCTTACGTGCAGAAGTAGGCTTCTCGTAAAATTCACGAGCGCGAACGTCAGCTAAGATACCTGCTTTTTCACAAGAGCGCTTGAAACGACGAAGTGCTACGTCGAATGGTTCGTTTTCACGTACTTTAATTATTGGCATACGCCATCACCCCTTAGGTGTAGTTAATTTGGGTCTACCTGTTTTAGTAGATTAACCAAGGCTATTTAAAATGGTGCGGAATTTTACACCGAGAACGATGCTTTTGTAAACCCCTTTTGTTATCAGCTAAGCGTAAACAAGCTGTCTTTATTTTTAAAGGTAAAAAATAGTCGCTGATAAATATTTTAGATAATTTATAAAGGCTGCTTGTTACCTGCTGGAATAATATCTGCTCAGCAGGTAGAATTGCCGCCCTTACAAATTTACCAAGATGAGATGCTATGCGGGTTTTAGGTATTGAAACATCATGTGATGAAACTGGAATCGCAGTATACGATGATGAACAAGGGTTGTTATCCCATGCTTTATATAGCCAAGTCAAATTACATGCTGATTATGGCGGTGTAGTACCTGAATTAGCATCTCGTGATCATGTTCGTAAAATTATTCCATTAATTAAGCAGGCGTTGAAAGATGCAAATTCAACCGTTGATGATATTGACGGAATTGCATACACCAAAGGCCCAGGCTTAATCGGTGCATTGCTAGTCGGTGCATGTGTTGGTCGTTCATTAGCCTACTCTTGGGATAAACCCGCTATTGGTGTTCATCATATGGAAGGACATCTATTAGCGCCGATGCTTGAAGATGATGCGCCAGCGTTTCCTTTTCTTGCATTGCTAGTCTCTGGTGGCCATTCAATGCTGGTTCAGGTTGAAGGTATCGGCCGCTATCAAGTTTTAGGCGAGTCTGTGGATGATGCCGCAGGTGAAGCGTTTGATAAGACTGCGAAGCTTTTAGGGCTTGATTATCCAGGTGGGCCGCGTCTAGCTAAATTGGCTGAAAAAGGCTTGGACGTGGGTTATAAGTTTCCAAGACCTATGACAGACAAACCAGGGCTAAATTTTAGCTTTTCAGGACTTAAAACAGCCACTGCGAATACCATTGCTAAAGAACCTGATGATGAACAAACGCGAGCTAATATTGCTAGAGCTTTTGAAGAAGCTGTGGTTGATACATTGGCGATTAAGTGTCAACGAGCGTTAAAGCAAACTGGTTATAATCGATTAGTGGTTGCCGGTGGTGTCAGTGCAAACACCCGCTTAAGAGAAAACTTAGCCGCAATGATGACTAAGTTAAATGGTGAAGTATTTTATCCTCGAGGGGAATTTTGTACTGATAATGGTGCAATGATTGCTTTTGCTGGACTACAGCGTTTGAAAGTAGGCCAAACTGAATCATTAGAAGTAGAAGGTAAACCTCGCTGGCCATTGGATACCTTGTCAGCAGTCTAAGTCTTCAAACTTAATAAAACCTAAGCCATTGCTTAGGTTTTTTTATGGATAACTTTTGAGGAATAAAATTGTAAGTGTTTTTGATGAACAGTTAAGCAAGTCATCGCGGATATTAATTCTTTGGTTTCTTCTTGCGAGACAGCTTACTTTCTTCACCAATTCTTAGTCGTTTTATATTGTCTTTATGCCTGATGACGATTAATAGCGATAACATGGCAACGGGAATAATAAATCTATCGTCTAACCACCAGGTGTAGATGGGGGCAAGAACCGCCGTTAAAATCGCTGCCAATGATGAGTAGCGGGTTATACAGACAAAAACTATCCAAGTCACAAATAAACAAGCAGCTAAATCACCGCCAATAGGGGCCATTGCACCAAATGCTGTCGCAACGCCTTTACCACCTTTGAAGTTAAAGAAAATGGGGTATATGTGTCCAAGACAAGCCGCAAGAGCAATTAAGCCAAGAGACACGGCATCTTGCCCCAGCAAGTAACTGCAATAACTGGGCGCAGCACCTTTAAGCATGTCAAAAAATAACACTAATGCAGCAGAACTTGCTCCGCCTATACGAAGTACATTAGTTGCGCCAGGATTGCCTGAACCCTCGGTGCGGGGATCGGGTAAACCTCTTAATTTGCATACAAGAATAGCGCTTGAAATTGAACCGGCTAAGTAGGCGGTTATAATCATCAATATTGTGATTGTAACAGCGCTCAAATTGGTGTCCTTACTCTTCTTAGGGTATCATCGCCCATTAATTAATTTCACTTGAGATTAATCGTTACTAAAGGGTTAAAAAGCACTTTTAGAATAGAGTCTATTCATAAATGCAGCCGCTATCCTACTGCTTTAATTGCTCAGGAAAAAGGCTAAAACCATAATAACTGCTAATTGATGTCATTTTCAGCCTTTTTCAGTTGAATTTAAAGAAAAAAGTTCTATAGCGTGGAGTCCACATGGATAAAGTATTAATTCGTGAATTGAAAGTTGAAACCGTTATCGGTATTTACGAGTGGGAAAAGCAAATACATCAAACGTTATTGATTGATTTAGATATGGCTTGGGATAATAAATTAGCTGCCGCAAGCGATGATTATCAGCATGCACTTTGCTATGAAACTGTGTCTAATCGTTTAACCGCTTTAATTACTGAAAAGCCGATTGAGTTAATTGAAACCATTGCTGAAATGGTCGCTAATTGCTTAATGAGTGAATTTAATGTTCTTTGGGTAAAAGTTGCTGTGATGAAACCTGGTGCAGTATCCACCGCAAAGTCTGTTGGCGTAGTGATTGAGCGTGGCAGTATTTAATTAAATTTCTGTATCAATTTAATCATCTTTTCATATTTGTTTTTTATATTACAAGAGTGAGTTAATGGCACGTATTTATATCAGTTTAGGCACTAATATCGATCCTGTGGCTCATATGCAGGCAGGGTTAATTGATCTGCAGCAACAATTTGGTCAGTTACAATTATCAAGTATGTTTGAAAGTGAAGCGGTAGGTTTTCAGGGAACTAACTTTTTAAATATGGTCGCTGCAGCAGACACTGAAATGAGCATCACCGAAGTCGTCGCGACATTCAAACGCATTGAAAAAGAAAATGGTCGAATTCGAGGGGAAAAGAAGTTTAGCCCTCGAAGTTTAGATATTGATCTATTGCTTTATGATGACGTTATTTGTCATGAGCCGGTAGAGCTTCCTCGAGGTGAGGTGCTATATAACGCTTTTGTGTTGTGGCCATTAGCTGAAATAGCAGCTCAACTTATGCACCCAATTGAGAAAAAAACATACCAAACTATTTGGGGGGATTATGATCAATCAAGCCAAAATATTTGGCCTATTGATTTTGAGTTTCCAGCAGTACTTACACGTAAATCAACATGTTAAATCGAAACGTAATCATATTTAAAGGAACATCATGGAAACCATTCAGGTTATTTTTCTGGCCCTCATTCAAGGTTTAACAGAATTTTTACCCATTTCAAGTTCGGCTCATCTGATTTTGCCGTCACAGATTTTAGGTTGGGAAGATCAAGGCCTGTTTTTTGATGTAGCAGTGCATATAGGCTCATTACTAGCAGTGGTGATTTATTTCAGAAAAGAAATCTGGTTAATGCTAAATGCCTGGGTTGCCAGTATGTTTAAAGGTGTTCATACCCAAGATAGTAAGCTCGCTTGGTGGATAATCTTAGCAACACTGCCTGCAGTGTTCTTTGGCTTTATGGCGAAAGATTTAATTGAAACTTATCTTCGTGGCCCTGGTGTGATTGCTATCACCACTGTTATTTTTGGTTTATTACTTTGGGTTGGCGATAAAATGTCCCGCAACGAGCTAACTGAGTACCAAACTGGTTGGAGAAAAGCCTTATTAATTGGTTTTGCTCAAGCGCTTGCCATTATTCCTGGAACCTCTCGTTCAGGTATCACCATCACCGCAGCACTAATGTTGGGCCTTAATAAAGAAGCGGCTGCGCGATTCTCATTTTTAATGTCAATTCCTGTGATTTTAGGTGCGGCAATATTGCTGACGAAAGATGCTGTGTCAGCGGATTTAGCGATAAACTATGGCGAAGTCTTCCTAGGTATTATCGTTTCATTTGTTGCTGCTTATACCTGTATATTCTTCTTCTTAAAAATAATTAGCAAAATGGGTATGACACCATTTGTTCTGTATCGCTTAATGCTCGGCGCGGTATTATGTGGCTTTATATTCCTGTAATATAAGCTACCATTAATCAGTTATCCCTTAGTATTTATACTGGGGTGATTGATGAAATAAATAACGGGTGATAGTGCCCGTTTTTTGTTCCTTAAATTTAGCTTCAAGCCCTAGGATGTTATCTCTGTCATGAATTCAATTCTGATTTGCCCTAAATGTGCGACCTCATTGCATTACCATCAGGACTCACAAGGTTTCTATTGTGATAATAAACATCATATTGATAAACATGCTCAAGGTTATTGGTCATTTATTACTTCGACTAAATTTAAAGGGGCAATTGAGTCTCGTCAGCAACTGCGCTCGAAGCGGTTTTTAATGGCTTCAGGGTTATTTGAACCTTTATTAGATAGATTAACGAGTTCATTTAACCAACTCACTAACGGCCAGTTAGCGGTACAACATTTGAATTTTAGTTGCACAGACGGTCTATATTTGAGGCATCTTGCAGAGAATAACAATGCGGAAGGTTTAACCCATTGGGGCGTTTCAGAAGCAGAAAATAGTTTATTTGCCGCCAATAAAGACAATACGCCAGCAAACTTAATCTTAACGCCATATAAGAAATTACCTTTTGCGGATAAGAGTCTTGATATCGTGTCATTATTTGATGTGGCATTAAAAGGGAAGGAATGTTTGCGGGTATTAAAGGATAGCGGTCATTTATTAATGCTCGTTCCTGGCCCTAGACATTTGTGGCAACTCAAGCAAAAAATTTATGACAACTTAGTAGAAAAGTCTTTAATACTTAATTTACCTAAAGACATTGAGGTTGTTAATAGTGAAGCTATTACATTTACTGGAGATGTTACTGGTGAACAAGCAATGACATTATTAGAAATGAATAATCTTGCTTGGCGAATAAATGACCAACTTAAGCATGAGATAAAGAGTCATTCAGTTTCTGGTTTGGAGTTTGATTATTTGTTGATTACAGCTAAATTGGCAAATTTGAAGTAACCGTAAATTTTAATTGGTTGAATTTAAATAAGGCTAGAAGTGGTGGAGTAAAATTCGATTTATAACACTGCAGATACAATTAAGGCTTGAAATGGTAAAAGACCAAAGTCTATTTACTATTATCAAGCCTTAATAATCAACCTATATAAATAAGCTAATTTTCATGGTTTCTTACTTTTTGTAAGAAGAAGCCATGTTATCGATGCGGTCATTTGCACGCTTAGCTTCTGCTTGAGCGTCCATAGATGCAGCTTTAGAATCTTTGATGTCAGCAGACATTTTGCTGTGATCAGATTTTAATGAGCTAACTTCTGAAGATAGTTGGTCAACTTTGTTGCCTAGGTTAGCAACGCTTTCTTCTAGAGCAGTAGTGTTTGCACAACCACCTAAAAGAGCAGTCATAGCAACACCAGCAATCATTAGTACTTTCTTGTTCATGGAAAATCCCTTAATTATAGGTTGTAATAAATTGCCGAGGCATAATACCCAGCAGCCCATCAATTATGTCACAGCTATTAAAATTTGCTATATAAAATCTAATAAAATTGATAAAAAACAGCGTAAAGCTGATGGGTTGGAGTAAATTTACTCGTTGAGTAATTGATAAATACACAATCAACTGTCTTAAGTTTAGGTTTAATCCTAGTAAAGGTTTATCAACTCAAAGGATGATATATAAAATAAAAATAGAGCTAACATCTAATGAGAATATGATTGTTTAAACTCTTTTATTGCTTCAGCTCTGCGAATAGATAATTGCTGCTTTATTTCTGCACCTCTAAATCCGTCAGTAATAACCTGTTGTACATCGACATCTTTGGCAATAATAAAACACTGTTGTAAGTAGTGACTTTGTGGATATTCGCTGTCTTCAAAACCGGTTCGACCTTGTAGGTCTGCCTGACAACATATCAATAAATCGTCAAGTCGCTGAGGTTTGCGCCAAAAATCGGCTTTATCAAATATTTTAATAATGGTTTCTGGGCGTAATTCAAATGCATTGTGTATGTTTTGATGTTGGTCGCTGCATAATAATGCTAATTCTTTATATTCATTAGGGGCTTTAATTCTTTGAGCCAGTTTTTTGATTATCGGTAAACCCTTTTGGCCATGTCCATGGTGCTTAGGCCAAAGCGCTTCAGGGGTAATAGCTTTGCCTAAATCGTGAACCAAGGCGGCAAAGCGTGTGGTTTTTTTATCGGTGAGCTTAGCTGCGGCTTGCAATACCATCATGGTATGAATGCCTGAATCAATTTCAGGGTGCCATTTTTCAGGTTGTGGCACTCCAAATAAGCTGTCAATTTCTGGGAATAAGACTTTCAAAGCTCCACAGCAGCGTAATTGTTCAAAAAATATTTCAGGATTTTGTGTCGCTAATGCTTTATCTAACTCTTGAAACACACGCTCAGGGGTTAAATGATCGAGTTCGCCTGATCCACTGATACTCTGCATCAGTTCAATGGTCTCTTTGGCGATGGTAAAACCAAGATGGGCAAAGCGTGCTGCAAATCTGGCAACTCGCAATACTCTCAATGGATCTTCGATGAATGCATCAGATACATGACGTAGGACTCTATTTTCAAGATCTGTCATGCCGCCATAAGGATCGTATAAATTACCTTGTTCATCCTGAGCCATGGCATTAATGGTTAGATCGCGTCGTAACAAGTCTTGTTCAAGAGTGACATCTTTATTGGCATCACAACTAAAGCCTGAATAGCCCTGACCACTTTTTCTTTCAGTCCGTGCTAAGGCATATTCTTGTTGATTTTTAGGATGCAAAAAAACCGGAAAATCACGACCTACTTGGCTGTATCCAAGATCGAACATTTCCTCTATTGAACCACCTACCACAACCCAATCTTTATCTTTTATGGGGAGTGATAAAAAACTGTCTCGAACAGCGCCACCAACTAAATAGATTTTCATATATGTCTTTACCAAAGTATCTTGAGCTAAATCTTAGCATGACTAGCATTTCTGCTGCTAAATTTTGACAAGTACCACTGCAAGTTATAACTTGAGCCGTCAGTTTTAAATAAGGATTTTTGGCCAGATGTATAAAGCATTTTATGGATTAAATGATAATCCATTTTCAATCGCACCAAACCCGCATTATTTGTTCTTAAGCGATCGCCATAGAGAGGCTTTGGCCCATTTAACCTATGGACTGGGTGAAACGGGTGGTTTTGTATTATTAACCGGCGAAGTTGGGACCGGTAAAACAACTGTATCACGTTGTTTGTTAAAGCAGCTTCCTGATCATACCGATACAGCCTTTATCCTTAATCCTTCTTTAACTGAGCAAGAATTACTGGCGACATTGTGTGATGAGTTGGCCATTAGCTACGGTGAAAATCCATCGATTAAACAACTTACCGATTTAATTAGTCAGTATTTATTGAATAATCATCAAAATGGCCGTAATACGGTGTTAATTATTGATGAAGCCCAGCATTTGCGACCTGAAGTGTTAGAACAGTTACGCTTACTCACTAATCTTGAAACAGATACTAAAAAGCTACTGCAAGTGATTTTGATTGGTCAGCCTGAATTACAGCAATTACTAAAACGCCAAGAATTAAGACAGTTAGCACAACGTATCACCGCGAGATATCATCTTTTACCTTTGACAGTGGAAGAAATAGTTTTGTATGTGCAACATCGTCTGCAAGTTGCGGGACGTTTTGAACCGCTATTCTCTAAAAAAGCCTGCAAAGCATTACACAAGTACAGTGGCGGTATTCCAAGGTTAACTAATTTATTGTGTGAAAGAGCATTAATGGCGGGTTATGGTCAGTCTAAGGTGCCTATCGATCACCATATGGTCAAACAAGCTGCGGCAGAAGTATTAGGCGAAATACCCGTTGAGAGTCGTTCACATTGGCCATTAACGATTGCCGCGACCTTAGTCGTTGCTTTTGGTGTGTCTTTTTATGCCTTTTTTCCGAAGCAAGATGGCGTTGCTACAACGTATACATCCAGTTTTCCCGCTGCTAGCGAGTCGCAAACTGGACTCATGCCAAAGAAACAAAGTAATTCGAGCACTATTAATTCAGCTGCTAACGCTAACAAAGAGAGTGGCAGTCAAAGCATTGTCCGAGCCGCGATGGCGCAAAGCCGCAGTATTGATAATGCCTTTGCTGGATTATTTGCGCTGTGGGATAAGCAGCCTATTATTGGTTTATCTTCTTGCCAAGCTGCGACGCAGCAAGGCCTGCTATGCCATCAACAACAAGGTAATTGGAACAGCATTGCGCGCTTGAATTATCCTGCAGTGGTCTATCTAGAGGACCAGCAAGCGAATCAATTCTATGGTGTTGTTGTCGCCCGAGAAGGTGAGCAAGTATTACTGCAATTAAGTGAGCAACAACTTTGGGTTAATAAGGATTGGTTTAATCGTCATTTTAGTGGGACGTTTGAAATTTTATGGCAAACTGATGGTGTTATGCCAAGAGAGATTGGTCAGACTTCAAGTTTGTCTCAAATTCAGTGGTTAGAAAATAGTTTAGCAAGCGTTCAAAACCGATCTGCCCGATTGCTTTCGAATTTTGATTCAACATTAGAACAAGATTTAATGGCTTTCCAACGATTACATGGTCTTAAATCTGATGGCATTGCAGGCAGCCAAACGCTGGTGCAATTAAATCTTTATTTAAGTCAGCTGGGTCCTAGATTAAATAAAGCAGGGCGTAGCTAATGTCTATTTTATTAGATGCGGTAACCAAAGGTAAGCAACAGCAGATGGGTGAACTTCCAGATGCTGTGTTAACCCCGAGAGCTCCTTATAAAGCGGCTAATACTGGAGGTTGGTTGTCTCAGTTATGGGGCAAAATACTGGTATTAATCTTTGTTGTTCTATTTGGAGTGCTACTAGCCTGGGGGTTATCAACATTATTTCAACCTGCTGCACTTCAATCTGCAGTAATTAAACCGATAGCAGTACAAACTAGCGCTGATTTAGCCGTTCAGCAACCCGTAAGTCAGGGGACTGGGTCTACTTCAAGGGTTAATCGCGACAGTACCTCTCGAGTGAATGACAGCCCTGAGTTTAGGATTGCTAATAAAGTCGCACTTCCGATAGCGAAAGCGCAAAATTCAATTAACAGTTCAATTAACACCTCAACTCGCAATGCATCACGAAATGAACCTGTAAATGAACAACAGTATGAGTATCGCTTGAATGAAAGCAATCGCGGCCAGGTTAGCTCGTTAGCTGCATCTCAAACTAAACAAGATTCAGAACAGCTAACGGTTCCCCAAACACCAAATGCCAACTCAAATATTTCGACTAGATCAGCAGGGAACAATACCAGCAACAAGGAAAGACAGCTCACTGCGGAAGAGTTAAAGGCATTATATGGTGATGACGCCATCATACTTGGGGCTAACTCTAACTATAAGAAAGCTTCAGACTTAAATGCTTTGCAGATGAAAGTAACCGCTGCCGCTGAGAATGTTAATTTTGAGCAAGAAAATAATCAAACACCTCAAGTGGCTAATCAGTTAAACCAAGACCAGTCTAATAATTTGCTTGCTGCTTTTGAAGCTGCACTTAAAGATGTTGAGTATGAATCATCGGCTAACCAGTCGGTCACTGAGCCAAGCTTAGATCCAATACCTAAGACCAAGAAAGATGACATACCTAAATATGGTGAGTTACCAGCAAGTGTACAGTTGCAGGTGCCTGAGTTTAATATCCAAGCTCATGTTTACTCATCTGATGCGACAAATCGCTGGCTAAACGTCGATGGCGCCGAGTTACAAGAAGGCGACATGATTAGTGGCAAACTCAAAATCATTGAGATTAGACCAAGGGATGTCGTATTAGAAATTGATGGTTCGGAGTTTAAAGTACCTGCAATCTAAATGGGTAGTGCTAAGTAAGTTAAAGTACGAATGACAACTAAGGCACCAAAAATTGGTGCCTTAGTTGTATTTGAGTCGCAGATAAAATTCTTTAGTTGTGAATTTGGTTTGCTAGCAAAATAGTTAAACCATAGCCAACCGAGTAGCAAAGTAGTAATGCTGGAAAGTATTTCAAATAACTCACAAAAGTGAGCTCTTTTACTTTGCTCATAGCAATAATGCCTGCAGCAGAGCCAATCACCAGTAATGAGCCGCCAACGCCAACTGAGTAGGTTAATCCAAGCCATTGAGCAGTGGTCAGTATTGGGTCTGCTTTTAGTAAAGCTGCTGTGAGAGGGACGTTATCTAAGATCGCTGAACCAACGCCTGCAAAATAATTGGATATAGCTGGGTTATAAAGCCCATAAACCTCAGTCAGTAGCTCTAATGTTCCTATCTCCTTAAGCATTCCTACCAGTAATAAAATCCCCAAAAAGAACAACAAAGTATCAAATTCAACTTGGCGAATATATTCTAATATTTGGACTTCTTCTTTATTGGTGTGGCTTGTATGTCCCACTAAAAACATCACTGATAAACCGCCAAGAAATGTCAGTACCGGAGGAATATCGAATAAGACATTGAAAACCATTGTCATGACTATCGTCACTAAGAAGATTAAGCCAATAACAATATCGATAGTTTTAACGTTTTGTTTAATTGGTGTGGTGCTGACATGGCCTTCTGCCTTTAATGAAAAAAGTACCGCTAGCAACATCACGCTGATCCCTGCTGGTACGAACAATATCAATAACTGCGACATCTGCACTTTTCCCCCAAGAAATATCATTAAGGTTGTTACATCACCGGTTATAAGTGCTACTCCCCCAGAGTTAACCGCAAAGATAATCAATACCGCCATGCGTCGGCGCATTTGGCTATTTAAATTAAACGTGGTCAATAACCCAAGGGAAACCAAGGTCGCAGTGACATTGTCACAAAATGTCGATAAGACGAGTGAAAATAAGCCGACTTGTAGCATTAACATTCGCACGGATACCTGCTGGGGAAATATCTTCTGCACCAGCAGTTGAATCATGCCTTTGGCATTGAGGTAAGCAACGAATGTCATGGTAGACATGAGAAATAACCATAAGGTGGCAATCTCTAACAAATTTTCGTTTAACTCCGCCGCAATGATTTGAGTGTGGTTTGTACCTGCGGCTGAGATGAATAAGGTTATCCATGCAAGACAGCCCAGGAATAGGGTAGATTTGGCTTTATTGATATGGGTGACTTCTTCAAAAACAATACTTAACAAGGCAAGTATTGCTAATGATATTAGAAAGGCTTCTAACATAATGATATTCCACTGCTACTTAGCAAAAAGGGGATTGCTAAAAATGAAAGTAAACAAAGCTAAATTAAGTTTCAATTAAGGTTTGTTATAACGCGCGGATTTCATCACATAAAGTAGGGGGTTGCAACTTAGATCACGTTTTTTAGATGCAAAAAAGGGCTGATAGCAAGCTATCAACCCTTTTTGAAATTTGACTTAATTACATCGCTTTTAAAGCAGCAAAAGCTTTATCTGCAGCAACAAGAGTCATTGCAAGTTCTTCTTCACCATGAGCCATAGATAAGAAGCCTGCTTCATAAGCACTTGGTGCCATGTAAACGCCTTCATCTAACATTAGGTGATAGAAGTTACGGAAGTGATCCATGTTACACTTAGTGACCTGATCGAAGCTCGTAATCGGGCTGGTATCTTCAGTGAAGAAGAAACCGAACATGCCACCAACGTAGTTGATATTTAATGGAATACCGTGCTTATCTGCAGCAGCTTTAAAGCCTAATGCAATACGCTTAGTTTTTGCTGCTAGCTCTTCATAAAGGCCTTCTTTACAAAGGGCTTCCATTTGAGCAAGACCCGCAGTCATAGCAATAGGGTTGCCTGATAAAGTACCTGCTTGGTAAACTGGCCCTGTTGGTGCAATAAACTGCATCACATCTTTACGGCCACCAAAAGCACCGACTGGCATACCGCCACCGATAACTTTACCTAGAGTCGTTAGATCAGGTTTCACATTGTAGTGACCTTGTGCGCCGCTTTTTGAAACGCGAAAACCTGTCATCACTTCATCAATGATCATTAATGCGCCGAACTCATCACAAATAGCGCGCAGACCTTCAAGGAAGCCTTCAACTGGAGGGATACAGTTCATGTTACCGGCAACAGGCTCAAGAATAATACAAGAGATCGTGTCTGGCTGTTGCTCGAAAATAGCGCGAACAGAATCTAGGTCGTTAAATACTGCTGTTAATGTATGCTTAGCAAAATCTTCAGGGATACCTGGTGAACTTGGTTGACCTAGCGTCAATGCACCAGAACCTGCTTTAACTAACAAACAGTCAGCGTGACCATGATAACAACCTTCAAATTTGAGGATTTTGTCACGGTTAGTGAAACCACGTGCTAAACGAATAGCACTCATCGTCGCTTCAGTACCTGAACTTACCATACGAACTTGTTCGATTGATGGCACCATTTCAATAACTTTTTCAGCCATTGTGACTTCAAGCTCAGTTGGTGCACCAAATGAAAGACCATTTTCTACAGCATCTAATACAGCTTGACGAATTTGTGGGTTGTTATGGCCTAAAATCATAGGGCCCCAAGAACCAACATAATCAATGTATTTCTTGCCGTCAGCATCAAAGATATATGCGCCGTCTGCTTTTTCGATGAAAAGCGGCGAGCCACCAACACCGTTAAATGCACGTACTGGAGAGTTAACGCCACCAGGAATTGTTTTTTTAGCCTGTTCAAATAGAGCTTCAGAGCGAGTCATGTATCATCCTTTTAAATCGTTAGCCAATTATCTATCGGCTTTACGTGAATACCAATTAACTGGGCACTCATGCTGTTGTAGTTGATCTTCAACACCAAGTGTTAGAGCAAAAAGCGCCATTCTTATAAGTAAGCCATTATCTGCTTGTCTGAAAACTGCCAGACTTGGATGGCTATTTAAATCATTGTCTAATTCATTAGCTTGAGCGCGAGAGTCTCTAGGTAATGGATGCATAATCACAGTGTTAGATTTACAGTGCTTTGTGTAAATACTGTGATTTAAGCGAAATTTACCGCGATATTTATCCGCTTCATCTTGAGAAGGGAATCGCTCTTCCTGAATTCGAGTCAAATAGAGTATATCAGCTTGATGTAAATTGCCTTCGAGCTGGTCTGTAATTGTGATCTTATGACCAGCATTTTCAATGTCATTGATCACATAGTCAGGCATTGATAGCTCAGCTGGTGAAATTAATGTGAACTTCACATCTTTATACATGCATAACAAGCGAGATAAAGAGTGGACAGTACGACCATGTTTTAAGTCGCCCACCATCGCAATATGCATGCCGCTAATATCTTGGCCATGATGACTAAGCTCTTTTTGAATGGTAAATAAATCCAATAAAGCTTGAGTCGGGTGTTCATTTGAACCATCACCGCCATTAATCACTGGCACACGACTGCCTTCAGCAAATTCCTTAACTGAAAACTTTTCAGGGTGACGCATGGCGATTACATCTGAATATGTCGAGAGTACACGAGCGGTATCGTATAGAGATTCACCTTTAGATAATGACGAAGATGCCATTCCTGTGGTTTCTCTTACGTTGCCGCCTAAAAGGTTAAACGCACAACCGAAGCTGACTCGGGTACGTGTACTAGGCTCGAAAAACAAATTACCTAAAATCGCACCTTCAAGCACTTTTGTTCGCTTTTCACGAAGTGCATAAGGGGTCATTTTATCGGCAACATTAAAAATAGTGTTGATAGCATCAATATCCAGTTGGTTAACTGAAAGGATGTGAGAACCTGTAAACTGTGTCATCAGCCTGAATTTCCAATTATTAGGAGAGTAAATAGAACTATTTACCCTGTATTTGAGTAGGGTGGCTGAGAAGAGATTTTAACAGAGAGTGGCGCAATATTAAATCATGCTAATGATTATTTATCGTATTTTCTAACTGGCGCTAATTAAACTTGTCCAGAACGCAGCTCTTGCCATAAATTAGACCAACTGATCACACCAACAATATTGTTGATATTATTACGATAAATATAAACTTCACCACTGCGCTTAATGGATAATATCTCGTAAACTTCACTTAAGGTCGCCGTATCGGGAACCCCTTGCATTAAATGGCGAGAAAGAGTGGTGTTATCTTCAAATGACTGCATTTCAAGACTGAGCATTTCAATTTGAGACTCGGCATTACGTACCATGACAGGTCGTCCTTCGGCGCGTTTCATGACTTCCAATAAGAGTTCATTGTCATCATTAACCACCACAAAACGTTTATCCATTAATGCACGAACGCCTTTCTTTTGTAAGCCAAGATTTACAGGAGGGATCTTATAACCCAATCCCATAATTTCAAGTTGTTTAAGAAACACTGAGCTGGTATTAAAACCTTGGTAAGCGATCAAGAAAGCAGGAATGGTAACGAACATTGCAGGCAAAATAATTGAAGCATCATTGGTGAGTTCTAATAATGCCACCAACGCGGCGAGCGGCGCACTTAAACACACGCCCATCATTGCTGTCATTCCTATGACGGTGTAAAGACCGACATAAGGTGCAATCGATGGGAAAAACATGGCGCTGACTAATGCCAATATAGCGCCGATTAAAGCGCCAATGCCATATAACGGGCCAATTAATCCTCCTGGGACACCGAAACTAATTGCGGCAACGGTTGCTATGACCTTGCCTATCAATAAAGCGATTAAAAACCATAGGCTGGGATTTTCACTTACCGCAGTTAAAATAGCTAAATCGCCAGAACCCAATGCTTGGGGTAAAACTAGCCCAACTAACGTGGTGACAGTTCCTGCAATCATTAATCTGTAAATTAATGGCCAATGTTGCCCAATTGCGGTCATTTTGAGTAACAAGTGGTTAAAGCCCGCTGCCGCGCAACCTAATACCACGCCGCCGATGGCCAAAATAGGGTAATGGTCAAGTGGGATCCGAGTGACGCTAATTAAGTCGTACTCATGAATATTACCAAACACCAGTTGGCTTGACACCGCGCCGCAAATGGCTGAAAGCATAATGGGGAAGAAGTAATGAATTTTGTATTCTCTGACAATGACCTCAAATACAAATAATACCGCCGCTAAAGGTGCATTAAAAATTGCAGCTATTCCAGCTGCAATACCACTGGCACACATAATGCGTACGCTGTTGTCGGGGAGTTTAAATTTTTCGGCTAAGAAACTGGCACTTACTGCGCCCAAATGAATCGCTGGGCCTTCTTTACCTACTGAGAAATTAGCGACTAAAGCGATGAGCGCTTGAAAAAATTGTCCTGCGGCTGACTGAAGCGGCACTTTACCGTAATGTAATTTGAAACGATGTAATACATAAGCGATGCCCATTCTGCGGTAACGCTTAGAGCCAATGCCTGCAACAAGCCAAATCAATAAAGCACCTATTATTGGCAGGTACGTTCGCCAGTCGCTTACTATATGACTAAATTCAGTCGCTTCAGGTATTGTGTAAAGTTGTGCCCAATTAAGCGCTAATCGGAATAAGATGATGACCCCTGATGCTATAAGGGCAAATAACAGCGCTAACGCACAAAGTTGCACGCTTATATTCGCTTGAGAAAGTTTATCTCTCAATTCATCACGAAGGTATTTGCGTGTTGCTGCTTTGGCGTGAATAATAGCGGCTCTGCTAAACTTTATTTGCACAGTATTGCCTAACTTCCGTTTGTGGGCATATTGTTGTCATTGTATTTTATTAAAGGCTTGTTACCTAATGTTAAATTACCATCGGTTACTGGATCGCTTAAAGGTTTTAGAGCGTAAAAAGCGCACTTCAGGGCTGTATTTATTTGGACTTATTATAATTAGTTTTACAATAGGGGTGTTAAGTCAAAACTTTTTAATTTCTGAAGTGATCGAACCAGTAAAAGAAGCTGAAGAAATACAGATTTTAAAAACAGATTTAAAGAAACAATCTCATGTCGTTTCAAGGTTAGAAATCGCATTGGATATTTCAAAAGAAGCCAATTCCAATATGCAGCAAATGTTCAAAAAACAATTGCTGGAACAAAAGAGTATTGAGCAAGAGTTAGCTTTTTATCGCAGCTTAGTTTCTCCAGAAAAGGAAGTCGCAGGGGTCGCAATTCACGGTGTTGAACTTACTCCTGGAATAACCGCGAATAGTTACCAACTACGATTGATTTTAACCCAACTGCAAAAACGTAAAAGTAGCGTCAAAGGCATTGCTGATATTGTGTTGGTGGGTTTACAAAATGAGCAACAAGTAGAAATTTCTTTGAATGATTTAGACATAGAAAAATTCAATTTTAGTTTTCGATATTTTCAAGTATTTGATACTGAGATTAGCTTACCTGAGGGGTTTGCTTTACAGCGAGTGAAGGCCGCTGTGCAAGTCACTGCATCACGTGGCGTAAAAGGTGGACTTATTGAACAAACGTTCGATATCGCTGAGTTACTAGAAAGCTAAAAAAGAACTAAGGGTAATACTTGAACAAATTAGTCAGGTAATAGATAATCCCGATCAGAAACTGAAGTTAGAGGTAGTAATGACTGAACAAACAGATGCAGCAATGCCTATTCAATTTACTGATGCTGCGGCAACCAAAGTTAAAGGGCTCTTGGAAGAAGAAGAGAACCCTGAGTTAAAACTTCGAGTTTACGTAACTGGAGGTGGTTGTTCAGGTTTCCAATATGGTTTTACTTTCGATGAAAAAGTTAACGAAGGTGATTTCACTATTGAAAAGCAAGGTGTACTCCTTGTTGTCGACCCTATGAGCCTTCAATATTTAGTTGGCGGTGAAGTTGACTATACATCAGGTTTAGAAGGGTCACGTTTCTTCGTGAAAAACCCAAACGCAACGACCACCTGTGGTTGTGGTGCAAGCTTCTCAGTGTAATGCTTAAACTGAACCAAATAAAAAGCCGTCTTGCGACGGCTTTTTTGTATCTAAAACTCTTAGCAATTTAACTAATAATATTAAAGTTCATTCGTGGTTTAAACCACTTGAATACTTTTTTGTTAAAGCTAATCCATACCTGGATCAGCGCTAGAATAATCAACACTGTAAATATAACCCAATCAGCTAACACCATTTGCACAAACCCCAAGTTGACCGTCGTTGGTCCTGCTACAAGGTTTTCTGGATCATACATAATGACAGGTAGCATGCTATATAAAGCTAATTGCAAAATAGCGTAGCCTCTTAGCATATATAAAGCCGCCTTTTGACGCCCCGTAATACCTAACACCATCATTAAGGTGAGTACACAAAGTAATACGCCTTGCTCAGCCATGAGTCCACTGACAGATGAAACAACATAAACGATCAATAATGCAATTAATCGTTTTGGTAGAGTGGGCTTTACCTGCTGCTCTTCTGTTGATTCCACTGCTGTTAACTCAGTTGTTATATTTTTATCTGTCATATTTTCTAATGCTTAGAAGTATTTTTTGGGGTCAAACGTGCATTGACTTCATATGGTGGAATCACGACACCTAAGTCATCTTGAACTGGGAAGACAGCAATAAATAAATCATCTTCTTCCATGCCGCTAACCCAACGCTCTTGGAATTCATTCAGTGGGATTGATAAAGGTTCGCAATCGCTCCACTCATCGATAGCCCATAATTTTGCAGCATCTTCTGATGGCCACATTGGAATACAATCTTCGTCTTCAGTCGTTAGCATAACGCAACCATCTTGATCCTGAAGGCTCCAGATTTGCTGTTCTTGTTTAACTTGTTCAACAAGGTAATCGTAACGGGCTTCTGGTGTCATATTTAATTGGTCAGCAATAGATTTTGGTTTGTTACTCATGATGGTTTCTCATTGAAAATTTAATGGGTTGCGATATAGGCTAAATAGAAAGCTGTTTGAAGTAATAACTTCAATTCTAATACCGTCGGTGGCTCATGATAACATCGACTTTTAGAATCAAAAAGAAAAGAGCACCCAAGGTGCTCTTTTATTATAAATCGTTTTATTTAAAGTCTGTGTTTCACCCATGTTAGCCAGTTGTTTATTCGATGACTAATTCTAAAGACTCGAAGATTTGTCGTTAGTTATTTAGTTTTCCGCAGGTTTTTCAAAAAAGCGATAAATCATACCAGCCAATATAGCGCCAACAATCGGGGCTACCCAGAATAACCACAATTGTGATACCGCCCAATCACCAACAAATAATGCCGGCCCAGTACTACGAGCAGGGTTCACGGATGTATTTGAAACAGGGATACTGATTAAATGGATTAAGGTCAAACCAAAACCAATCGCAATAGGTGCAAAACCTGCTGGTGCACGTGAGTCAGTGGCGCCTAGAATGATTAATAAGAAGAATAGGGTCATGACCACTTCACAGATCAGTACCGACATCATGCTGTAACCACCAGGAGAGTGCTCACCAAAACCATTTGATGCAAATCCACCTGCTAAACTAAAGCCATCTTGTCCACTGGCGATAAGGAATAAAATGCCCGCACCAGCTATACCACCAGCAACCTGAGCAACAATGTAAGGGGCTAACTGTGACGCTGGGAATCTTCCTCCAGCCCAAAGACCAAAAGATACCGCAGGGTTTAGATGACAACCTGAAATATGACCGATGGCAAAAGCCATAGTCAGGACAGTTAAACCGAATGCCAAAGCGACACCCAATAGGCCAATACCGACATCAGGAAATGCCGCCGCTATCACCGCACTACCACAACCACCTAACACTAACCACAATGTGCCTAAAAACTCTGCCAACATCTTTTGCTGAATACTCATTTAACTTTCCTTATTAAAATTGAATACTTCTTCATGAATAATAATTAATGACTCCAATGAGTTAAGCAGTAAATGCTATTTAATACAATGCTGTTTATATGAAAATTTCAGAGGCGTGGGTATTTAAAGGAAATATGCAGAGCAAGTAAGTGACTAGCGCAAGGGCGAATCACTTGTTCAGTAAGCTGACGGTTTACGGCATTGCTGACTGCGGATTTTATGCCGCGCTATAAAAACTTCCCAGTATGGCAGCACGACTTGCTCCAGTAACAACAGGTAAGTTAGCTGTTAGTCCTAAATGATGCCTCATTGCAAGCCAGGCGAAGGCGATACCTTCAACCCATTTAGGATCGATTCCTATGGCAGATGTGGTCGAGAGTGTTAAATTTGGCATTAATAGCGCTAATCTGCGCATTAATTCTGTATTTAATGCACCTCCGCCACAAACAAAAGCATCGCCAGATTGAGTCAATTTATTAATGTCATTGGCAATACTATGGCAAGTTAAATCCAGTAGCGTTGATTGAATATCTTCAAGAGATAGATGAGAATAATTAGCCAGTTGTTGTTCTAACCAAGCCTGATTAAATAACTCTCTGCCAGTGCTTTTAGGATAACCCATGGCAAAATAAGGGTGTGTTAACAGGTGAGCCAAAAACTCTGGATTTGTTTTACCAGATGCAGCCCATTGACCTGACTCATCAAAACTTAATTGTTGTTCTTGCAGAATAAACGCATCCATAAGGGTATTGCCTGGACCAGTATCAAAACCCACTACTTGATTGGATTCTCCTGGAAGGTAAGTAATATTAGCAATACCGCCAATGTTAAGAATGACTCTTGGTGTATTTTCTTTTGCGAAGCTAGCTTGATGAAAGGCTGGAACTAAAGGCGCACCTTGGCCACCAAGGGCAATATCTTTTCTTCTAAAATCAGCAATGACGTTAATACCCGTTTCAACCGCAATGGTTTCAGGATCACCAATTTGTAGTGTGAACCCATGTTCAAGGTTGGGCATATGGCGAATAGTTTGCCCATGACTGCCTATCGCTATAACGGCAGACTTATCGATATCAGCGATGGTCAAAAGCTCATTAACCGCTTTGGCAAAGAGTAAGCCCATGCTTCTATCCATACGTCCCATAATATTGATTTCGTCACTGTTAGGCGAACAAAGGCGATGCAATTGACTTAATACATGCTCTGGTATTTCAATCGTATGACTAGCGATTAATTTGGTTTGGTTATCTTGAAATTCGACGAGCACCGCATCAACACCATCCATACTGGTGCCTGACATTAAACCGATAAAATATTGGGGTTGAGGCATCAAGGACACTCTTTGGTATGTTTGATTGTGGACTAGTGGAATACTAGCCTAATATTTAAAAAAATGACTAGGCTAGATATATAATTTATTCAACTAATTATTGGCGACATGTAATTGTTTGTTTTGCTTGATTTTAGCCATAATTTGCTTACTCAATGCAGCAAACTTTGATTTCTCTTTTTTATCAATTGGCTGAGATTTAGGTAACTTAATGGTTCTTGGGTTTCTATGCACACCATTTACAATAAATTCATAATGTAAGTGTGCGCCAGTAACACGGCCTGTTTTACCTAATGTACCGATAATTTCTCCTTGCTTAACGGTATCACCACGCTTCACTTTACGTTTGTTTAAATGCAGGTATTTAGTGGTATAAGTATCATTGTGCTTAATAAAAACATAATTACCGTTATATTGGTTGTAGCTAGCTTCAACAACTTTACCGCGACCAGCAGCTTTAATTGGGGTGCCGATAGCAGCGACATAATCGACGCCTCTATGTGCTCTTACTTGTCCTGTCACCGGGTGTAATCTACGGGGGTTAAAGCTAGAACTGACATATTTAAAGTCAACTGGAGAGCGAAGGAATGCTTTACGCATGCTATTACCTGATTCGGAGTAATACTCGCCATCAGTATATCTAACTGCGGTATAGCGCTCACCTTGGTTGAAGAACTCTGCAGCTAAGATATTCCCAGTACCGATAAATTGTCCATCAACAAATTCTTCTTCAAACATCAATGAGAAATGATCGTCTGCGCGAATATCTAAGGCGAAATCTATATCCCAACCAAAAATGTTGGCCAATTGCATAATGTGATTAGCAGATAAACCCGCTGTTGCAGCCGCATTCCAAAAGTTGCTACTAATGTTTGCTGTTACAAATTTAGTTTCTAAAGTTATGGTTTTAACATTTACTTTTTCTTCAAACTTATCATTTAGTTTTGAAATCAGCAGGGTAGAGACTTTATCCATTTTATAACTGATTTGTGTCACTTCATCTAACGAATCTTTAGAGACAACAATCTCTTCGCCGGGCATGATTTTTAATAAGTTCTTTTTTGATACTGGTAAACGGGTGATTTGATAAACATCTTTAGGTGTTAAGCCCGCTCTATTAGCTAATCCGCCAAAAGTATCCCCTTTCGCGACTTTAAATGTTTTGTGTGACAGTAAGTCGGCTTCACGATAAGGCACTGTACTCTCAACGTTTATTACGGTTGCTTCATCAGCATTGAGCAAAGGATTTAAATCCGCAATTGGGTTACTGTCTTTTGAAGGCGTTAACCCTGAGTTGGCTTGATTAGATGTTACGCGGTTATTTTGCAAGCTTGAATGTGCCGCTGAATTTTGCCCTGATGGCGCAGTTGGCGTTCTAAAGGCAAGTGGGACTGAATATTCTGTTTGTTTGTTTTGGCTTTTCTCTTGGTTTTGTTTCTCAATTTCGTCATCAGATGAGGCCGCTAAACCAACACGTGCTGAGATATCCACTGTACCAGATGTTATCTGTGTTGAGGTTTGCGCACTATCAGAAGGGAATAACACGATTATTATCGTGAAAATAACTAATAAACTTAGTGCTATTTGGTGCGCTTTGGGCAGTAATTTGAATAAAGTGATTAGCTTTGACATCGACCTAGGTACCAATTTCTCTTTTTCGTTATTATCCCCTTAGTGTACACACTTTCATTTACCGTGGCTAACAAGTAACATAGGCGTCTTATTTTTTATCCAAGCTCCAGGAGTAGGTGCCGAAATGGCTGATTTAGACCAAGTATTAGCAGAAATTAAACGTGGTACCGACGAAATATTAGTCGAGTCAGATCTGCTAGCAAAACTTAAAGAAGGGCGTCCTTTAAGAATTAAACTAGGTGCAGATCCAACCGCTCCAGATATTCATTTAGGTCACACTGTTATTCTGAACAAGATGCGTGCATTTCAAGAGTTAGGTCACGAGGTTATTTTCCTTATTGGTGACTTTACTGGCATGGTCGGTGATCCAAGCGGTAAGAACAGCACTCGTCCTCCATTAACACGTGAGCAAGTGTTAGCGAATGCTGAAACGTATAAAGAGCAGGTTTTCAAAATCCTTGATCCTGTTAAGACGCGTATCGAATTCAACTCAAGCTGGTTAGAGCCATTAGGTGCTGCTGGTATGATCCGTTTAGCATCAAAGCAAACAGTAGCTCGCATGATGGAACGTGATGATTTTAAAAAGCGTTATGCTGGTGGCCAGTCAATTGCGATTCACGAGTTTATGTACCCTTTATTGCAAGGATACGATTCAGTAGCATTAAAAGCGGATGTTGAATTAGGTGGTACAGACCAAAAATTTAACTTGCTAATGGGCCGTGAACTTCAAAAAGCGGAAGGCCAAAAGCCACAAACCGTTATTATGATGCCATTACTTGAAGGTTTAGATGGCGTTAAGAAAATGTCTAAATCAGCGCATAACTATATTGGTGTGAGTGAGCCTGCAAATGAAATGTTTGGCAAAATCATGTCAATTTCTGATGACCTAATGTGGCGTTATTATGAATTGTTGTCATTCCGTCCATTGGCTGAGATTGAGCAATTCAAGCAAGATGTTGAAAATGGCTTAAACCCACGTGATATTAAAATTGCTTTAGCTAAAGAAATTATCGCGCGTTTTCATGATCAGCAACAAGCCGACGCAGCTCATCAAGCCTTTATTGACCGTTTTCAAAAGGGGGCTATCCCTGATGATATCGAAGAAGTTGAATTAGAAGCAGCAGAAGGGATAGCGATTGCTAACTTACTTAAAAATGCTGGCTTGGTAGGTTCTACATCTGACGGTATGCGTATGGTTAAGCAAGGCGCCGTTAAAATGGATGGTGAGAAGCTAAGCGATACTCGTCAACTATTTAATGCTGGAACGACTGCAGTATTCCAAGTGGGCAAACGTAAGTTTGCTAAAGTGACTCTTGTTTAATTAAAGCTTGTTTAAGTAACTTTGTTTAATTGAAGCTTGTTTAATCGAGCTACCCATTAAACACAAAAAACGACTCTTTTGAGTCGTTTTTTTATGGGATGTTTAAATCAACAGCGTTACTGTGATTCCAGTTGATCAGACATGGTTTGATAGTCCATCAAGTCAATTTGCTCAGTCATCCGCTCTGTTTTCATGTCAAACTTTAACGTCGTCACACCGGGAACGGCAATTTCAATTATCTTTCCTGGTTTACCAAATTGGTCTCCAGGACCACGAAGATGATAATTGCCAATCAATACGATAAGGGAGCCGGTATTGAACATATGCTCAATATTGAATTGATACTCTAGAATACCTTCGTGAGCGCGTTCAAAAAAATCTATGATATTTCTAGCACCGGTATACTTAACATTGGCAGTCTTATCAAAAAATACACTGTCACGGTTATAAAACCGTCTTAGGTTTTGATAATCATGATCGGTTAATGCTTTTATGTATCGCACTGCCAATTGTTGTTCCTTTGGCATGTCGCCTATATTGGCGCTAACCGAAAAGCTCCACAGACCCGTGAGTAACAAGCTTATTAAAAGAATTATTCGCACTTAAGGCCTCTTACTTTTTAAATCAAACGCCGGTAAAGATAGATGCCAGCGGATTGCGCTCAGACGGATAATCAAAGTACTCAACATGGCAAAGAATAATGCGCTGACGCTATCCATGCCAACGTTAATACTCAAGGTGTAACAAATTCCACCAACAATGGATGCGGTTGCATATATTTCTGTACGTAGCACCATGGGAACTTGCTGACATAACAGGTCACGAATAATCCCGCCGCCAACACCAGTGATTAAGCCCATGATAACAGCTGACATACCTGATAAACCTAACATTAAGGCTTTCTCAGCACCAATCACGGTGAAAAGAGCCAACCCCAATGCATCAGCTATTGGTAAGGTTATTTTGGGTAATTTGTGTGGTTTTCTGACTAAAACGAAACAAGCTAAAACCGTGGCTAAAATAACAATGATGTAATTCGGGTCGCTTATCCAAAATACTGGGGTCGAGCCAATAAGTGCATCACGGATACTGCCACCGCCAATCGCTGTCACTGACGCTAAAACAATAACCCCGAACGGATCCATCTTATGCTTACCTGCAGCAAGCGCCCCAGATAAAGCGAATACGGCAGTGCCGCATAAATCAAAAAAGTAAATCCATTCAATCATTACTGAGCTCTTTTAAATGAATATTGAGTGCATCTACTGAAATACGGATTTCGATCACTGACAAGATTAGTGAGTAGAGTAGAAACAGTAAACTGATACCAAATATGATTGAGCCAGTATGAAAAAAGCCGATATATATAAAAATCATGCTCACAACACAAATGGCGAAGCTGATCACGCCAGCTTCTTGCATTCGACGGATAATGCTAATGCGCTGTCTGAGGTTTTTGATTTGTTCATTATTGATAGGCTTACCTGATGAACTGAGACTTCTGATTAACGCTGCCAATGAGAAAAAACGGTTGGTATAGGCTAATAGCAATAATGAAATCGCAGGAAACAATAAACCTGGCGTGGTTAACGAAATTTGCAGGTTATCTAACAAAAGGAGCGCCTCTAGATGGAACAACAGAAATGATTAAGCTGGGTATAATAACCTTTTTAAAAACAAAATTACATCGATTGAAACCATCTAAGTGTCGTCCATATTATTGGAATCGCGATAGTAAATGATATCCAAAATGTAACAGCCCATGAGGTTAGACTAATGGCATTTTCAATATCTTTTATTACAGGCATTCTAGATTGATTGATTTTGTTTATGTCTATTCGTTGTTCAGTGCCTGAAAAGTTCATTTTCTGTGGGCCACCCAGTTCAACTTCTAAAATTTTACTGCCAATAAATAAACTTGAGTAACCATAAACACCTAAACTGTGCTTGGGTTGCTTAAACAAGGTTGATAAGTTTTTTACGCCACCTTGTAAAACTAAGGTGATGTTCCAAAGGGCGCAAGGCAAAGCAAAAATCATTCTATTTAAAGCATAAATCGCCGCACTAAAGTAACGATATTGGGGAGCATAGTTTGGCCAGCAATGTTCTAGTTGTTTTAAAAGATGTAAAAACAGCACTAATGGCGCTCCACCAATAGCAAAAAACAATATGGTCGCGACAGTGCCGTAACTCGGACTAATCAGTAGTCTTTCAATCGTGGCTTTGCATATGCCAATGTCTGATAGCTGATTAGTTTGTTGTGCAAGCCAAGGGGTTAACAGTTTACGAGCCTGAGGTTTATCTTTGTCTTCAAGGGCATTGATTACGTCACTGGCTACGGGTTTGAAACCAGCATCACTAATACAAAAATAAAGCAGAACAAAATCGAAAAACCAAGGGTAGGCGGCAAGGGATAAAATAAAATATACTACAAACCACAGAGGGAAAATCAGTAATATACTAGCTAAAAGGCCTGCAATAAATTGCTGTTTATGTGAGCGCTGTGGATGATTGACCTTAGCACTTAATTGTTTTGCTAAAAGGTGAAAAAAGACAATGGGTTGCATTTGTCTAGGAATCGGCGCCACTCTGGAAATGAGTAACGCCATAAAAAGCACCAAACTGTTTTGAAGGAAATTACCATCAACGTTAATAAGTTGTTCGTAAAAAGAGCTTTCAAACAAAGTAATGGCTGCCTTTAGTCAATAAGAGTTAACTGATTATAGCTGCTTTAAAAGCGCAATAACCATTAGTGCAGAATAATGACCGGCTTTAACAATGTAAGAGTCAAAATCCACTGGAGAATCATTATTGGCATTATCTGATAATGAACGTATAACAACAAATGGTACTTCAAATTGATGACAAACTTGAGCAATAGCGGCAGCTTCCATTTCACAAGCCGCCATGGTTGGGAAGTTAGCTAACATCACTTTTGTTCTTTCTGGATCGCATATGAAGCTATCACCTGTCGCGATTAAGCCTTCAATCACTTTTGCTTCACCTAACGATGAAATTGCCGCTTTTGCAGCGGTCACGAGTTTTGCATCAGGGATAAAGGCTGCTGGTTGAGACGCCATTTGACCAATCTCATAACCAAAGGCTGTGACATCAACATCATGATGACGTACTTCAGATGAAATAACGATATCGCCAATGTTTAAACTGTCAACGAAACCACCGGCTGAACCAGTGTTGATAACTGCATCGACTTTAAAATTATTAATCACTAGTGTGGTGGCAATGCTGGCTGCAACTTTACCTATTCCAGAGCGTGTCACTACAACATCTTGACCAGATAATTGACCTTCAACAAACTCAATACCTGCGGTTGTTGAGTGGACTGGATTAGTCATAGATTCAATAAGGTGAGCAACTTCAGGTTCCATTGCACCGATAATAGCGATTTTCATAGTTAGTATCTCAAACAGTTCATAACAATTAATGGCGGCTAATATAGCACAAAAGATAAATTGAGATTGATGACTAAAGCGAATTTTTTAATAAAAAAAGCACATCAAATGATGTGCTTTTTGTCATTGTGAGTGAGATTAGCTCACTTCAATATATGCTATAAACAGTAGGTTATGCGTCTTCAAAAGAGTTTAGAATCCCTTGAGCTGCGTCACGCCCCTCAGCAATAGCGGTTACGACTAAGTCTGAGCCACGAACCATATCACCACCGGCAAATACTTTTGGGTTTGTGGTTTGGAAAGGATTATCGTCAAATTTGTTCGCTTTAACTAAACCCCATTCGTTGGTTTCAATACCAAAGTCACTAAACCATGGGGCAGGGCTTGCTTGGAAACCAAAGGCAATAATGATCGCATCAGCTTCAAGGACTTGCTCACTGCCAGCAACGACTTCTGCTCTTTGGCGACCAGACTCATCGGCTTCACCCATCTGGGTTTGTACACACTCAATGCCGGTGACGACGCCATTTTGTTCTTTAATTGCAACTGGTTGGCGGTTAAATAAGAAGTTTACACCTTCTTCGCGGGCATTTTGCACTTCGCGACGTGAACCTGGCATGTTGGCTTCATCACGGCGATAGGCACAAGTGACGCTTTTAGCACCTTGACGAATAGCAGTACGAACACAATCCATTGCGGTATCACCGCCACCGAGAACCACTACATTTTTACCTTCAAGGCTTAAATATGGGTTTTCTGTGCATTCAGTGCCCATTAAGTGATGGGTATTACCAATCAAATAAGGCAGTGCTTGAATCACACCTTGGCTGTCTTCACCTGGAAGGCGGGCTTTCATGGCGGTGTAGGTACCCATTCCAAGGAATACGGCATCATAGTCATCTAACAGGCCTTGAAAAGGAATATCCTTGCCAACAGTGACGCCCATTTTAAATTCGATGCCCATACCTTCAAGTACACTACGACGCGTTGCCATGACATCTTTATCGAGTTTGAAAGATGGAATGCCATAAGTTAGTAGCCCACCAATCTGTGGGTACTTATCAAAGACGACAGCCTTAACGCCATTACGACTCAGAATGTCTGCACAACCTAGGCCTGCAGGGCCTGCACCGATAATAGCAACACGCTCTTTACGCGGCGTAACTTTGCTAAGATCTGGTCGCCATCCTTGGCTAATAGCGGTATCAGTAATGTATTTTTCTACATTACCAATGGTGACGGCGCCAAAATCATCATTGAGAGTACAAGCCCCTTCACATAACCGGTCTTGTGGGCAAACTCGGCCACAAATTTCTGGCAATGTATTAGTTTCGTGAACTAAATCTGCAGCTTCCATGATAAGTCCCTGCTCGGCGAGTTTTAGCCAGTTAGGGATGTAATTGTGCAGTGGACATTTCCACTCACAATATGGGTTACCACAATCAAGACAACGGTCTGCTTGCTCAGCAACTTGCGGCTGAGAAAACGGCTGATAAATCTCGATAAATTGAGTCGAACGTTCAGCAGCGGCGTGCTTAGTTGGATCTTTACGATCCACTTCTATAAATTGAAAATCATTGCTCATCTAAATTTACCCCGCCTTCACTGCTAATTCCGGGCTTTTTTGCTCAATCTTGAGCAAGTCAGCAACGGCGATATTCTTAGGCTTAACTAATACAAAACAATCTAACCAATTTTCAAAGTCACTTAGAATCATTTTGGCATGTTCACTGCCAGTGGCTTCAACGTGAGCTTCAATTAACTCTTTTAAATGTTGTTGCTGAATTTTTGATTCAAGCTTTTGTGTATCGACTAGCTCGTTGTTAACGCGGCGGCTAAAGTGATTAAAGCGATCAAAAATATACGCAAAACCACCCGTCATGCCCGCACCGAAGTTCACTCCAGTTTTACCAAGTACCACAACGATACCACCGGTCATGTATTCACAACCGTTATCACCTACGCCTTCAACAACGGCAATAGCGCCAGAGTTACGAACACCAAAGCGTTCACCGGCTTGACCTGCTGCATAAACGCGGCCGCCAGTTGCGCCATATAAACAAGTATTGCCCATGATGGCACTACGTTCGCTTTGGAACGGGCTGCCGACAGGAGGGTGGATAATAATCTTACCGCCTGACATACCTTTACCAACGTAATCATTGGCATCACCTATGAGCTCTAAATCTAATCCTGGGCTATTCCAAACGCCAAAGCTTTGTCCTGCACTACCATTGAATTGCAATGTAATAGGAGCTTTAGCGCCCGCTTTACCAATGTTTGTGGCAATAAATCCTGAGATTGTTGCCCCGATTGAACGGTTGGTATTATTGATCGCATAGCGTTTAGTCGATGGCTCACCAGCAAGTATGGCCGCTGCATTGTCGGTGACTATTTGTAGGTTTAAATCACCTTTATCTTCTGGAGGATTTAACTCTTTCCAAGTGATGGCACTACCTTTTTGAACTTTTGGTTGATACAAAATAGGCGCTAAATCTAAGCCTAGTTGTTTGTCAGTTTTACCTTCAAGGGCATATAACCAATCTGTACGACCCACTAAATCTTCAAATTTAGCCACACCCAATTTTGCCATCCATTCACGGACTTCTTGGGCGACAAATTCAAAATAGGTGATCACCCGCTCAGGTAAACCGTGATAATGCTTCTCGCGTAAGTTTTTATCTTGAGTAGCAATACCGGTGGCACAGTTATTTAAGTGACAAATTCGTAGGTATTTACAGCCTAATGCAATCATAGGTACAGTACCGAAACCGAAGCTTTCAGCGCCTAATAATGCGGCTTTAATGATGTCTTGACCGGTTTTTAAACCGCCATCAACCTGCAGGCGAATCTTATGACGTAAACCGTTCTCAACCAGTGATTGATGCACTTCTGCAAGACCTAGCTCCCAAGGAGAACCTGCATACTTAACAGAAGTTATTGGACTTGCACCAGTCCCACCATCGTAACCAGAGATAGTAATCATATCGGCATAGGCTTTTGCTACGCCAGTAGCAATGGTGCCAACACCTGGTTCTGATACCAGCTTCACAGACACTAATGCCTTTGGATTGATTTGTTTTAAATCAAAAATTAGCTGGGCTAAATCTTCAATAGAATAAATATCATGATGTGGCGGTGGTGAAATTAAGGTAACACCAGGACGAGCATGACGCAGACCGGCTATTTCCACACTGACTTTATCGCCAGGTAGTTGACCACCTTCACCAGGTTTAGCACCTTGAGCCACTTTGATTTGCAGTACATCAGCATTAACAAGGTAATGCGCTGTAACGCCAAAACGGCCAGAGGCAATTTGTTTAATGGCTGAGTTACGTTCGCTGTTAAATCGGCTTGAGTCTTCTCCACCTTCACCTGAATTAGAGCGACCACCAATACGGTTCATAGCCACGGCAAGTGCTTCATGAGATTCAGGGCTTAATGCGCCAATACTCATTGCTGCACTGTCAAAGCGTGGGAATAAGCTTTCTGCAGCTTCAACGCTGGATTCTGCTATCGGGTTATTTGAACCCTTGATACCAATCAAATCACGTAATGTAGCAATAGGTCTGTCATCGACCAGTGCCGCAAACTTCTTATATTTAGGGTAATCCTGATCGATAAGGCTTTGTTGTAATGTATTAACCACGTCAGGGTTGAAACTGTGGTATTCGCCGCCTTCAACATACTTTAGTAAACCGCCTTGAGGCAGTGGTATGTGAGCGCGGAAAGCCGCAGTATGTAAAATCTTTTGATCAGCAGCAAGATGTTCAAAACTCGCGCCTTCAATTCGACTGATTACGCCTTTAAAGCACAATTCAATCACATCTGAAGATAGGCCAATTGCTTCAAACTGTTGACTACAACGGTATGAACCAACAGTACTAATGCCCATTTTTGACATGATCTTACGCAGGCCTTTCTCAATACCTTGACGGAAGTTCAGCATCAATAGGCTGTCGTCTTCAACGTTGTTTTTCTTCGCTAACGCTGAAATTGATTCATATGCCAAGTAAGGGTAAATAGCGGTAGCACCAAATCCAATTAGCACAGCAAAATGATGAGGATCTCTTGCTGATGCAGTTTCAACAATGATATTGGTATCACAGCGTAAGCTTTGATCTACTAGCCGTTGCTGCACTGCACCTACTGCCATAGCTGCTGGAATCACTTGTACATTTTTAGCTGCGGCTCTATCTGAAAGGATCAACAAGGTTGTACCACTGCGAGCTAATCTTTCTGCTTCATCAGTAATTCGTTCGATAGCTTGTTGTAAGTTTTCATGTGCGTCGTAATTCAAATCAACGGTGTTTGCACGGTAGTAAGTACTATCTAACCCAAGTAATTGATTAAAATCACTGAATAATAGTACTGGTGATTCAAACATCACACGGTAAGCAACACCGGTGGTTTCGCAAAATAAGTTTTGCTCGCGGCCCACACAGGTTGTTAACGACATGACGTGTTTTTCGCGTAATGGATCGATTGGTGGGTTAGTTACTTGGGCAAATTTTTGACGAAAATAGTCATAAAGTGAACGAGACTTTTTAGACAGCACTGCCATTGGGGTGTCATCACCCATAGAGCCTGTGGCTTCTTCACCTTTGCTTGCCAACACCCAAATAACTTGTTCTAACTCTTCGCGACTATAGCCAAATTGTTTTTGGTATTGCAGTAACACGTCAGGGCTAAAGTTACTTGCACCTTGTTGTGCTGCATCAATTTTGCTTGCAGGCTTTAACACTTGGCTGTTTTTTGACATCCACTCTTTGTATGGGTGGCGACGTTTTAAGTCATTATCAATCTCGAACGATGAATATAAACGACCATTCATGGTATCAAGTACTAATAGCTCACCGGGTCCAACACGGCCTTTTTCTACCACTTCATCAGCAGAATAATCCCAAATACCGACTTCTGAAGCCAGTGTTAGGATGCGGTCTTTGGTTATAACGTAACGAGAAGGGCGTAGACCGTTACGATCGACTGCACAGGCAGCGTGACGTCCATTACTCATTACGATGCCTGCAGGGCCGTCCCACGGTTCCATATGCATGGAGTTGAAATCATAAAATGCTTTTAGCTCGTCATCCATTTCTGGATTACTTTGCCATGCTGGTGGAATAAGCAGTCGCATCGCGCGATACAAATCCATACCGCCAGAAAGTAACATTTCAAGCATGTTATCTAGTGATGATGAATCTGAGCCGGTTTCATTAACAAAAGGGGCTGCTTGCTGCAAATCAGGCAGCAATGGTGAGTTAAATTTATAAGCACGGGCTCTGGCCCATTGACGATTACCAGTAATGGTATTGATTTCGCCGTTATGTGCCAAAAATCTAAATGGCTGCGCTAACGGCCATTTAGGTGATGTATTTGTTGAAAATCGTTGATGAAATAAGCAAATGGTACTTTTCAGACGGATGTCTGCAAGGTCGGTATAAAATGACGGCAAATCAGCCGGCATCATCAAACCTTTATAAACGATTACTTGACCAGATAAGCTTGCAACATAGAAGTCGGTGTCATCAACAATCTGTTGCTCAAGACGGCGCCTTGCCATATACAAGCGACGCTCTAAATCTTTTTCACGCCAACCTACCGGAGCATTAATTAATACCTGATAAATTTGCGGTAAACTTTTACGTCCAATTTCGCCGAGTACATCAGCATTGATTGGCACTTTTCTCCAACCAGCAACACTTAGCGTTTCACGTTGAAGTTCTTTTTCTAAAATGGCCTTTGCTGATTCTGCTTTAACTGGGTCTTGGCTAAGAAATACCATACCAACTGCAAATTTTCGACTAAGGTGCCAATCATTTTCAGTTGCAATAGCAGCAAAAAAGTCTTTAGGCATCGACATTAATAGTCCACAGCCATCACCTGTGCGACCGTCTGATGCAATACCACCACGGTGCTTCATTCTATCCAAACCATGAATAGCAGTACGGACTATACGATGGCTAGCATCGCCATCCATTTGGGCTATTAAACCAAAACCACAATTGTCCCGTTCAAAACTGGGATGATATAAGCTCATACAAAAACTCCCTAAACCTTACTTAATACGACTCGGATAATGCGGAGAAGTTCTCATAGATATGCACCCGAACCACCCAAATTAGCTCTATATTGAATAAAGGTCAAACTTAAATTACTCACCTAAATGAATTGTTAACACTATTACAAATGTTAATAAAAACCACGTTGACGTTAACGTTAACTGTGTTTTTGCCTGTATAACCTTATGAATAAAAAGAATTTTAAAAAATAAATTTGTCCGCGTTTACTTTTTGTTAACACTTTAGTCTAATTACTTTAGATTTCAGGATAGTGAATTTATTTTCAAGCACAGTATAAATTGCTATTTTGCTTGTTATGATTATTTATTCAATAAAAACGCTTAGTTAAAGTTTTCTAAATTAACTAGCTATGGGGCAGAGCAATTACTGAATATAATATAAACAATATATTTGACAGTTTTTTGATTTAGCACCAAGTTTTATTCTTTAACAGGCCGTATTATCTGCCACTTTTTGCCATCAGGAGCAATTGTGGGTTTAGATGATTACGTAAATACCTTCGGTGCGGTGTGTAAACAACAGTATGGCGGCAGAATTAAAAAACTGACCATAGACGCCAAGTTCACTTGTCCAAATAGAGACGGCACTTTAGGTAAGGGAGGTTGTACTTTCTGTAATGTCTCTTCATTTAGTTATGAACAGGGGACTGAAGCCAGTATTTCTGAGCAATTACAGCAAGGAAAGCAGCGCTCTCTCCATGATACTTCGAAGTATATTGCTTACTTTCAGGCTTATACCAGCACTTATGATGAGTACCAAGTCCTCAAGAGTAAGTATGATGAAGCAGTGAAGGATTCAGATATTGTCGGTTTACACATAGGAACTCGACCAGACTGTGTCCCTAATGATATTTTAGATTTATTGGTAAGTTATCAAGATAAAGGTATCGAAGTTTGGCTTGAGCTAGGTTTGCAAACATCAAATAACGACACCTTAAAACGTATTAATCGTGGCCATGATTACTCTTGCTATCAAGATACGGTCTCCAGAGCTAGAAAAAGGGGGATTAAAGTTTGTGCCCACTTGATTTTAGGTTTACCAGGCGAAGATTTTTCAGATTACTTGGCAAGTTTACAGAATGTCATCGCAACCGGCGTTGATGGTATTAAGCTGCACCCTTTACATATTGTTGAAGGGAGTGTGATGGCAAAAACATGGCGTCATAAAGGTATGGACTTGCTTTCAAAAGAAGATTATTCCAATTATGCCAGCGAGTTGATCCGCCACACACCTAAAGAGATTATTTTTCATAGGGTCACTGCTTATGCTAAAAAACCGATCTTACTGGCACCTGATTGGTGCGGTTTTAGGTGGGATGGTCTTGTTGCAATTGTACAAAACCTCGCAAAAAATGGCGGGCAGGGACATTATTTAGACAAAACTAAAGTTGGTTAATTACCCTGTTTGGGCGTTAATTGAACGATCTTATGCTTTAACTTTAACATTTTGTTAAAATATTGTGCTTATTTTCTTGAAATTAGGCTTGAAAAGCTTTGTTTAGTTGCATAGGGGATTTTAGCGAGTATTATAAAATCCAATTTTGTAGTTATGAATAGAATAAAGAGGTGCCTTGATGGCCACAGTTGAGTTAGAGTCTGTATTAGATCTCAATACTTTAGAGCAATATTGTAGTGCTATAGGTGCTGGGACTTTACTGAAAAGTGTTGTTTTATTTGAACAGCTTATGCCTGAATATGTTGGTAGTCTTGTAAAAGCTAATGACGCAAATGATAAAGATACTCTTTGCGCAGAAGCACACAAATTCAAAGGCGCAGCAGGTTCTGTTGGTTTAAAGCGTATCCAGCAATTTGCACAATCACTGCAACACGGTGAAGAAGCTTCTTGGGAAACTGAGCACGAAGTATGGTTAGGTCAGATTGTTGAGCATGCAAGTGCAGATTTACAACAATTGAAAGAATTCCTTGAATCAAAAGCGTAATCGCTTCTGATTGAATAAAAGCCCCGTTAGGGGTTTTTTTTTGCTTTTAAATTGGTAATTGAATTAAAAATACCGTTTTTGTGTGTTTGATCTGTAATGGCTGATTGTTATTTGATAATAGTTAATTCATTATTTCAATGAAATTACATCAGGGTAATCGATTAAATGAAAAATCTACCTAGTCTTAAAAATTTATTTTACTTGGTCAATTTGCATCAAGAACAAAATTTTAACCGAGCAGCTAAAACATGCTTTGTGAGTCAATCAACCTTATCGAGTGGCATACAAAACCTAGAAGAGCAGCTTGGTTATCAGTTGATTGAGCGCGATCATAAATCATTTATGTTCACTGCTATTGGTGAAGAAGTCGTAGAGCGAGCAAGGAAATTACTCACTGATGTTGACGATCTCGTTGAGCTAGTTAAAAACCAAGGTGAGCCGATGACCGGTGAGATCCGCCTAGGCTGCATTCCGACTATTGCGCCTTTCTTATTAAGTCGAGTGGTAAAGCAATGTCAGGCTGATTATCCAAAACTTGGATTATTGCTAAAAGAAGATACCACTGAGAACTTGTTATCAGCGCTTGGAAAAGGGGAGTTAGATTTATTAATTCTTGCCTTGCCAGTCGACACCACTGGATTTCATAGCATGAAAGTAGGTATCGACCCATTTAAAATGGTAGTCCATCGAGAACTATCAGGTGATATTCACGTGCCGATTGATTATCAACAAATGCCTGATGAGAGTATTTTTTTACTGCAAAGCGAACATTGTATTACTGGACATGCCATAACGGCTTGTCAGCTTGGTAACAGCGCTAAAATAAATCCTTTTGCCGCGACTAGCTTACATACTTTAGTGCAGATGGTTGATAGTAAATTAGGGACGACTTTTTTACCTCAAATGGCGATAGATGCTGGGATTTTAAATGATACAGAGTTAAATATCATGAATCCTCCTGGAGAAGATCCATACAGAGATATTGGTTTAGTGTGGCGACAAACAACAAGCCGTATTGCTACGTTTAGAACATTAGGCTTGATGCTTGAAAGGTTACTAGAAAAGCAGCAAAGCTAAATCAGTTCGCTTAGTCGGGCTGAGGTATTTTTTTAGGGGCAACACCATAAACTTCAATTTCGTGTTGCTTACCTTTAAGTTTAATTGCGCCTAAATCAGTTAAATCATAATGACTACCATGGCGTTCTAAACGATGCGCTACTTCTCCAGAAATCAGCATACGCTGACCAAGTGGATTACACTGATCTTGAAGCCTCGCCAGTGTGTTAAGTACATCGCTGAAATAGCTAATTTCTTGTTTGTGAACACCAACTACTGCTGCAACAACTTGACCACAGTGAGCCGCAGCTTTGAATTTAGGCACGAAGCCATAATGCTCTTCAAAATAAGGTCGATGCCAATTTAGCTGTTGGCTAAATTCATAGTATATATTCATACAGCGATCTTCTTTAATCCCCTTATCTAAAGGCCAGTGAATTAACACTGCATCACCCATATAGCGATAGATTTCAGCATCGTTGTTGGTCACAGTGTCGGCGAGCATACTAAAACTGTCTTGAATTAAGCGACTAAATCTATAGTCCCCTAATGTTTCTGCATGAGAGGTAGAAGAAACCATATCAACGAATAAAAATAACCGGTGTTCGTAACGTGGTTGATGGTATTTACCTAAACCGATATTAAGTAATACCCTAGGGCCTACTAGTAATGCCATTTGCTCAATAAAGGCAAGGCCGATACGGACAGTCGCAAGGTAAATAACTAAAGCCTGGAAGGCCGGGCTATATAAAATATGCGCTGTAAGCATTTGTCTGAGGGTGACTAAGTGGTTTTCGATTGCCCACATATTTAAAAATTGGGTGACATAAGCTAGCGTCATGGCGCCTAGCATCAAAAAAAGACCTTTGAAAATAACCGAGAAAATATAGGGGAGTCGACTGATCGCACTAAAATCAGCTATGAGATTAGACATCCAATGTAAACAGCCAAATACAAATCCCATGAAAATAGCTAGCGTGGCTAGATCTACCTTTCCAATGGCCCATTGCGGTAATTCAGGTGTTTGTGAATATCGGAAAAAGACAAATGCGCTCATAGCTATACACCATGCTAAAATCGCAAATAATAGTTTTCTCGTCTGTCGACGTGCTTTCACTGGTTTATATCGTGTCCGTTGATATTTTAAGATGGGCTAGTCTATAGAAAATTCCCATACTTGTCATAGTGGTATTTTAGATAGTCTACGAAACTAACATTAATGTTGGCTTAATGTGATCTTAGTTGAATGCATTTGTTAGTATTTGGTGTGTGAAATTTATTTTTAAATAAAAACCTCTTGGGTTGGACATTTTTATACTGCCATCTTCAGCAATGGATTCTGTTAACGCATGACTGTTTGCAGCTTTAGGCCTTAGTTGAAGTACCTCACCATGCTTAGCTGTGACTTTTTCGACTTTACCCATGGCTATCAATTCCATAATTTCTTCCCAATCCTGTTTTAATTGAGAATACTGCTGTGGGTTCGGTTGCCATAATACTGGTGTGCCTATTTTTCTTTGTGCGATAGGAATGCTTCTTTCACCTTCAACAGGGATCCACAATACGTGCTGTAATTTATGCTGCACTACACTATTCTCCCAAGTGAGCCCCAGGATATTAGTTAGTGGCGCAACAGTAACGTATGTGGTTTCTATCGGTTTACCATTTCTATCTATAGGAATGGTTTTCAATTCTATGCCTAGGTGTAAGAAATCTTGTTGAGGCTTAGAACCTGATGTTGCCCCAAGTTCCATTTCTATTAATTGTCCAATCCAGCCTTTATCTCTTTTTAAGTTTTCAGGCACTTTAACACTATGCTCTGAAGCGATATCTCCTAAGCTGATCCCTGCCATTTCATGTGCTCGGTGCATTAATTCGGTAATGGTATCTGGTGAGCTGTTAGTCATGTTCTGTATTATGCCTGTGAATTTTCAGCTAGAGCAAAAGTGTACTGTTTTATGGATTTATTTACAGTAGTCAAGTGAGGTTGTTTTTTGAGCATTAATTATTTTTGAAGTTATCCTTTAGTGATATTTTTTGTAAGTTGCTGAACAATATCAATTTAAATCGATATTGGTTAGTTTGTTTTACCAGAAATAAAAGTTACTCTCTATTTGCTCCACTATTTTGCACATAGTTATCCACAGTTTGGATGAATAACTTTCAAAAGATAACGGCTAGCGGATAATATTTTTCCAGTCAATGGCTAAAATTAGCTTTATTTTATTATTTTTTAAATAAATATCTTGTTTTATGTGTATAACTTATTTTGCTTAGTTTCACTTTTCAATAAAAACAGTGGGTGGTTAAATCTTGACCTATTAAGGTTTACTTTGCATTTTAAATCAATATTAATTTTGGTAAAGTATTGTTTTAAAACATGTAATTTGTTTTGTGTGTAGGTTTTAATATCACGTTAAATATCAACTTTTAAGCCGTTAAAGTAGTTGTAATAGAGTTTCAAACAGAGATATCCACAGATTTTGTGGATAATACTGGCTAGTGAATGACTCACCTGTTGATAAAAAGGCTTTTATTATAAGTTTATCCAAGATTTTGTTTGAAATAGGCGTTTGCCCGTAGGCGAGCTTTATGAAACAATCTAGTCATTAATTTGTAGTGAAATTGGAGTCCATGTGATTGATAGCGACGGCTTTCGCGCAAATGTGGGCATTATTATCTGTAACAATTTGGGTCAAGTAATGTGGGCCCGACGGTTTGGACAGCATTCATGGCAATTTCCTCAAGGTGGTGTGGACGATGGTGAAACACCAGAAGAAGCTATGTATCGAGAATTGTATGAAGAAGTTGGTCTAAAGCCTGAAAATGTGCAAATTTTAACGTCAACACGTTCATGGTTAAGATATCGTTTACCAAAAAGATTGATCAGACAAGAAAGTAAGCCAGTTTGTATTGGCCAAAAGCAAAAGTGGTATTTGTTGCAACTAAAAAGTAGTGATAACAGCATTAATTTGAATGCATGTGGTCACCCAGAGTTCGATGATTGGCGTTGGGTGAGTTATTGGTACCCTGTGAGGCAAGTTGTTTCTTTTAAAAGAGATGTCTACCGTAAGGTGATGAAGGAATTTGCTGCAACAACTTTAGCCTTTCAAGGCCGAGAGCCTAACCGTAAAAGAGGCCGTTATAAAAGTTAGCTGATTATAGAGGACAGGAAGCAGTGATTAATACGCTTAGGGATATTACTCAATCAGTCGCCAGTGCTAATTGTTTAGAAACAGCATTATCCTTGTTGGTTTCGCAAACTAAGTCTGCGATGCAAACTCACTGCTGTTCTATTTATATCCTTGAGCAACAGGAATTGGTGTTATCTGCAACCGAAGGGTTATCACCAAATTCTATTCATCGCGTCAGAATGCCATTGTCTGAAGGTTTAGTTGGTTTGGCGGCTGAAAAAGAAGAAGCCGTCAATTTAGCAGATGCTAAATCCCATCCCCGATTTAAATTATTCCCTGAAGTAGAAGAAGAAGAATACCGCGCGTTTTTAGCCGTACCTATTATCTTTCAAAAACAAGTTGTCGGCGTCATCGTTGTTCAGCAACCCCAACCGCGCCAGTTTAGTGAGAACGAAGAAGCATTTTTAATGACTTTGGCAGCTCAACTTGCAGTGGTCGTTAGAAGTTTAAAAAATAAAGCGGCTATTAATAATGTGCAACAACAAGTCGTATTTAAAGGAACACCTGCTTCAAAGGGCATCGCAATAGCTGATGGTTTTGTTTTAGGTGGCGCGATATCTTTAAAGCAGGCTGATGTTAAATGCGTTGATATTGAAGTTGAAACCCAACGCCTTAAAGATGCAATGCAGCGTTGTAGCGATATTATTAGCACTTTGTCACAGCGCTTTGACCGAGAAAATGTCGATGAAGTGGCGTCTATTTTTTCTGCCTTACAGTTATTACTCGATGATGCCAGTCTTGGTGGGGAATACTTACGAGAAGTTACCGCGGGTTGGCAGGCTGAGTCAGCGGTGAGTCGGGTATCAATACGTTATATTCAACAATTCATGGACATGGAAGATCCGTATCTTAAGGAACGGGCAAGTGACATACGTGAATTAGGTCAAAAAGTACTTCGGCAATTAATTGAACCTGACAAGTTAGAACTTGCTCCTGGTAAACCGGTTATTCTTGTTGCCAAAGAGGTTGATGCGACCTTATTAGCTGAGTTTCCAAGAGGTAAGCTTGCCGGAATCGTTACTGAGCTAGGTGGAGTTAACGCTCATGCAGCCATTCTAGCTAGAGCATTAGGTGTGCCTGCTATTGTGGGGGTTGACCAAGTATTGTCTGCTGATATTGATGACAAAACCCTAGTGCTGAATGCTAATAGCGGTCAATTACTTGTCTCACCTTCTGAAGCCATTATCCATGAATACCACAGTTTAATCTCTGAAAGTAAAGCGCAACAACGTCAGTTTTCAGCTGAAATATCTTTGCCTGCTGAAACCCTTGACGGTAAAAGAATCCAACTCTATTTGAATGCTGGCTTACTGAGTGGGTTAAGTACTGATATGGCCGAAGGTGCTGATGGTATAGGGCTTTATCGCACTGAAATTCCTTTTATGCTGCATCAGCGTTTCCCTAGTGAATTAGAGCAAATCCAAGTTTATAAACAAGTGTTGTCTGCCGCCCATGATAGGCCTGTGGTCATGCGAACCTTAGATGTCGGTGGTGATAAACCATTACCTTATTTTCCTATTAATGAAGATAATCCTTTTCTAGGCTGGCGAGGCATTCGCTTATCACTTGATCACCCTGAATTATTTCTGATGCAATTACGAGCAATGCTCGTGGCCAATGCTAATTCCGCACAATTACAAATTTTACTGCCGATGGTCAGTAATTTAGATGAGATCGATCGCACATTATTATATTTAGAGCAGGCCTACTCCGAGATAACAGAAGAGTTAGCAAGAGCGATTCCTAAACCTAAAATAGGTGTGATGCTCGAAGTACCTTCATTGTTATTTCAATTAGAGGATGTAGCAAAACGAGTCGATTTCGTGTCTGTTGGTAGTAATGATTTAACACAATATCTACTGGCTGTTGATCGAAATAATCCTAGTGTTAGCTCTTTATTTGACAGTTTTCATCCGGGGGTGTTAAGGGCATTAAAGTGGACAATTACGGATTGTAATCGCTACCAAATGGATGCCAGTATTTGTGGGGAACTCGCAGGGGAGCCGATGGGCGCATTGTTATTAGTGGCAATGGGCTATGACAAGCTTAGTATGAACCAAGGAAGTATTGCTCGAATTAATTATTTATTGCGAAGAATTGATAAAAGTGAACTTGAACAAATTCTTGATAAAGCGTTAACGCTGACTAACGGTGAGCAAGTAAGAGATTTACTCTGTCAGTATTTACGCACAAAAAATTTACTCTCAATTTTAGATTAATTATTACCCCCCCCAGACTTTTATAAGGCCTTACCTTGGATAACATATTACTGGTTTTTTCTATTTGCTTAGGGCTTGGGACAATCGTTGGATTCATGGCGGGACTGTTAGGGATTGGCGGCGGACTAATCATTGTGCCTGCATTGTTGTATTTATTGCCTTGGGTGGGCATTGAATCAACTCAGCTAACTCATGTTGCTATTGCGACTTCTTTAGCATCAATTATTTTGACCTCATTTTCGTCGGCATTGGCTCATCATAAGCGTGGTAACGTCCCTTGGACGCTATTTAAACCTATGTTTCCAGGTATAGTCGTCGGTGCGTTGGCTTCTGGTTTCATCTCAGAGCAAATAGCTTCAGAGCATTTACAACAAGCTTTCTCGGTATTTGTGGTGCTGATGGCAATACAAATGGCATTTCCGTTTAAGCCTAAAGCCAACCCTAAAGTACCTGCATTTGCCGCAATGTTTATCGTATCGATGATTATCGCGGTTATTGCTGGGTTAATGGGTATTGGTGGTGGGGTGCTTTTGGTGCCGTTTTTAAGTTATTGCGGCTTACAAATGCGACAAGCTGTTGGTTTTTCATCTGCGACAGGTTTTTTAATTGCGATGGCTGGGACTGTTGGTTACGTGGTCGCTGGACTTAATACCCCCGATTTACCTCAGGGAACTGTAGGGTTTATATATTTACCAGCACTGGTCGGTATTGTGATCAGTTCCATGCTAGTCGCCCCGCTTGGCGTTAAAGCTGCCAGTGTTTGGCCAACTCCTTTGTTGAAGAAGATTTTTGCGATTTTCTTAATGGTTGTGGGTTTAAAGCTCGCGCTTTCAAGTTAAAAAAATTACACTACTTTCAATTATGTCATCATCAATAATTTCTGAAATATTCTTTGAAATAACCTCTGATGATTAGCAACGTTTTACAGATAGGAATTTACAATGCGTCAGTATTTAGATCTTTGCCAGAACATCGTAGACAACGGTCATTGGATTGAGAATGAACGGACAGGAAAAAGATGTTTGACAGTTATTAATGCTGACCTGCAGTACGACGTAAAGAACAATCAATTCCCAATCATTACCACTCGTAAAAGTTATTGGAAATCGGCAATTGCAGAATTAATCGGTTACATTCGTGGTTATGATAATGCCGCTGATTTTCGTGCTATCGGTACAAAAACATGGGATATGAACGCTAATGATAACCAAAGTTGGTTAAATAATCCTCACCGTAAAGGTGAAGACGACATGGGTCGTGTTTATGGCGTACAAGGAAGAAGTTGGCAAAAGACGTCTGGTGGTAACTTAGATCAGTTAGCAAAAATCGTAGATAACTTATCAAAGGGTATTGATGATCGCGGCGAGATAATCACTTTCTATAACCCTGGTGAGTTTGATATGGGTTGCTTACGTCCATGTATGCATACCCACACATTCTCTTTGTTAGGTGATACTTTATATCTCACCAGTTATCAGCGTTCTTGTGATGTGCCACTAGGATTGAACTTTAATCAAATTCAGGTTTATACCTTTTTAGCCTTGATGGCACAAATTACCGGGAATAAACCGGGTATGGCTTATCACAAAATTGTGAACGCTCACATTTACGAAGACCAACTTGAGTTAATGCAAACTGAACAGCTCAAGCGAGAGCCGTTCCCATCGCCTCAGTTAAAAATTAATCCAGATATAAAAAGCTTAAAGGATTTGGAAACATGGGTGACTATGGATGATTTTGAAGTTGTCGGTTACGAGCATCATGACGCGATTAAATATCCTTTTTCGGTATAGCTTACTTTGTAACATTCCTATACTAATTTGCAGCTTCTTCAATATAGAAGCTGTTAAATTATGTAGCTCTTATTTCTTATCACTTTTGCCCGACACATATTAGCTTTACTCGTAATTCCCTTACACATAGTATCCTTTGCTCACAGTTCATACTTTAGCCTCATCACTTCTAAGTCCCCTGACACTTTAATTATGCAAGCTTAAAGTGTACCTAAACAATATTCAGAGATGGACTTCTAAGCGTATAGTTTTTTTGCGATTTTAAGATTTTTACTATATTTAATGCTTTAAATTGTTTTTTGTTAAAACAAAGTAATATTTCTTGAGTTAAGTATCGAGCAGAGTATTGTGAATGAATGACTTGTTTAAGCCGTCATATGTAGTTCATTTAACCAGTTAGCTAATTTTCATAAATATATAACATTACTTAAATACCTTTTAAAAACCGTATTTTTGACATTTTTTATTGTTGGACGTCACGAAGTTGTTGTTAAATGTGATTAGCTTATCGTTATCTTGCTGAATACCTCGGAAAAACCGAGCTAAACGAGCGAAACTAACGATTATGATTGTTTGAATAGATCCTATAGACTCAAAGTAATTGTTTTATGTGGAGAGAATTATGGAACGTGCAATTAAGAACTTTTTAAGTCAAGAGTCAGCAGGGGGGATCATTTTGATGATCTCTGTAGCGCTGGCGATGTTAATGGCGAACTCGCCGTTAGCAGGTTTATACACTGGCTTTCTTGATACTGAAGTTCAAGTACGTGTAGGTTCACTTGATATTGATAAATCATTATTACATTGGATTAATGATGGCCTAATGGCGTTATTCTTCCTACTAATTGGTTTAGAAGTTAAGCGTGAACTACTGGAAGGTGCACTTTCAAGTGTGTCTAAAGCTTCACTACCTACTTTTGCTGCTATCGGCGGTATGCTATTCCCAGCGCTATTTTATTTAGCGTTTAACTACTCAGACCCAGTGACTCAAGTCGGTTGGACTATCCCTGCGGCGACAGACATTGCCTTTGCATTAGGGATCATGGCGTTACTGGGCAGTCGTGTACCGGTAGCACTTAAAGTATTCCTGCTCGCACTTGCTATCATTGATGACTTAGGTGTAATCGTTATTATTGCATTGTTCTACAGTGCAGATTTATCAATGTTGAGCTTGATCATCGCTGCAATATCTATTGTGTTGATGGTGGCGTTGAATCGTAAAGGGGTTGGTTCACTCATTCCTTATGGTTTGTTAGGTGTGATTCTATGGATTGCAGTGCTTAAGTCTGGTGTACATGCAACGTTAGCAGGTGTCATTATTGCATTCTGTATTCCGTTACGCGCTAAAGATGGCTCATCACCTTCAGAGCATTTGGAGCATAGTTTACATCCTTGGAGTACATTCTTTATCTTACCGATATTTGCCTTCGCAAACGCAGGATTATCATTATCAGGTATGAGTATTACTTCTGTTGTAGAGCCAGTAACCATTGGTATTATTCTAGGTTTATTACTTGGTAAGCCAATTGGTGTTTTATTATTTAGTTATGTAGCGGTTAAATTGAAGCTTGCTGAATTACCACCAGGAATTGGTTGGACTCAAATCATTCCTGTGGCCATCATGACGGGTATTGGTTTCACTATGTCAGTATTTATTTCAGCACTTGCATTTGAAGGTGCACCAGCAGAGTTAGGTGATTATGCAAGATTGGGTATTCTGATGGGATCCATACTCGCTGCTGTTATTGGTTATTTCTGGTTAGATAAAGTTCTTCCTAAAACTGAAGCTAAAGCTTAGTAAATCGGAGCAATAATTATGAAATTAAAACTGTTGTTAGCCTTTGCTATTGGGGTAGTTGTTTTACCTGCTCAAGCTACATCATTCAATGTGTGTCAAAACAATGTTGAGTCTAGTGAATGTAAAAGCTATTTAGATGGCGTAGTTGATGGGGCATTGATGTACCACACTGATACCTCAGGAAGTCGTTTAGATGCAGATAGTGGTTACGAGTCTCGAGCACTTAAATATCGTGCAGGGAAACGCTACCAAGAAGCTAACCGCAGTTTTTGTTCTGACAGAAGTCCTCATAAGGATGATATTGTGCTAGCGATTCAAGAACAAACCGCCAACAGAAACGTCAATAATCTAAGTGAATTATCGATATTTATCGATAGCTTGTTGCACTGTCAGCGACTAAAATAAGCCAACTTTCTTAGCTGGCTTATATGAATGCAACATTTAAATTATAACCATCTATATTATTTCTGGATGGTCAAAAAGAAAGGATCGGTAGCGAAAGCTGCCGATGCTTTATGTTTAGCCCCGCAAACTATCACAGGTCAAATCCGTGCACTTGAAGAACGTCTTAATGGCAGTCTTTTTAAACGTGTCGGCCGCTCTTTAGAATCTACCGAACTCGGTGAAATCGTATTTCGTTATGCTGATAAGATGTTTAGTCTCAGCTATGAAATGATTGATTTACTGTCCTATCAAAAAGATGAAAACATTTTATTTGAAGTGGGTATCGCTGATGCTTTATCGAAAGCGCTTGCAAGCCGAGTTTTATTGACGGTTATTCCAAGCGATGGTTCGATGCATTTGAGTTGCTATGAATCAACCCATGAAAGCCTGATTGCTAGATTACGCGAGCATAAGCTAGATATGATTTTGTCTGATTGTGCTGGTGTTTCTTTACAATATCCCGAGATTCTTTCAAAAAAGCTGGGGGAGTGTGGTATCAGCTTCTTTGCGGCTTCAAAACCTTCTCTGGATTTCCCTGCATGTCTTGAGCAAGAAAAACTACTTATCCCTGGCAAGCGGACTTCTTTGGGTCAGCAACTACATCGCTGGTTTGCTGAGAAAAACCTTAACGTGAGTATTTTAGGTGAGTTTGATGACTCAGCCATGATGAAGGCATTTGGATTTTTCAAGCGAGGGATATTTGTTGCGCCCTCAATTTATCGTCATGATATACTCTCGCAAGGAATGGTTTTAGTTGGCGAAACGACTGATATTAAAGAAGAGTATCATGTTATGTTTGCTGAACGAATGATCCAACACCCGGCAGTTCAACGCTTACTAGAAACAGATTTTAATGATTTGTTTGATGGTGTCGATCCGCAAGTTCAAGATGTTGAGCATCGAAGTTTACAACATCAATAAAGTATCCTTAGAAGATGTTAGGAGAAGTAAATTGGAATTAATGAATATTGCTAGAGTTCGTTGGGCTTGTCGTAGAGGGATGCTTGAGTTAGATGTCCTTTTTCAGCCATTTGTTAATGAAAAATATGCCGCTTTATCGGATAAGGATAAACAAACTTTTATTGATTTATTAGCCTGTGAAGATCCTGAGTTATTTGCATGGTTCATGGGACATGAAGTGTGTCCTAATGAGGAGATGCGTGAAATGGTTGTTATGGTTCGTGGTCGTCCGCAAGCGTAAATCGTTCATTTATACCTGTTTGCAAACGCAAATAATGGTTGCGCTTAACTGATGCTCTTCAGTTTGAGCGCTTCATTTAATCAATACCTTTCACATATCGTGTTAGTGAGTATTTGCATGACTGGCTATATTCTGTGGCCAGAAATTCACACATTATTTTATCAAATTATTTTCTATTCAATATTTGTCGCTAATCTCGCTTTCTTTAGTATTCACCTTTACGCGCTTAAGAGCTGGCACTGCCAATTTTACCTTGATGAAAATGGCCAAGGGTCGATATCTATTGGCATTCTTGAGAATCATGCTTTTGAATTTTGGCGCAGCCCAATTGTTACGGTATTTGCAGCAGCCATGTTTATTGAAGTTCAGAAGGGCGAAAGCCGTAGTAGGCAGTTGTTAATCGTTTGGAGTGATATGTTTGACGACAGCAGTTATCGAAACCTGTGCCGCCAACTCTTATCTTGGCAAAAGAAACCTTAAGTTATCTCTCTGGCTGCAAAACAGTAGGTTGAGGATTATCTATTTGTTCAGGGTAATCCGCGTTGTAATGCAATCCACGACTCTCTTTTCTTTCCATAGCGCAGCGGATAATTAATTCAGCAACTTGAACCAGATTTCTTAATTCCAGCAAGTTATTACTGACGCGGAAGTTACTATAATATTCTTGAATTTCTTGTTGTAACATTGCACAACGTCTAAGTGCACGTTCTAAACGTTTGTCAGTTCGCACAATACCAACGTAATCCCACATGAATAATCTGAGTTCATGCCAGTTGTGGGCAATAACCACTTCTTCATCTGAATTGGTTACCATACTTTCATCCCAATGCGGTACTGGACCTGGTGTTGGAATTTTCTTAAGTAAACTTTCAATATCTTGCGCTGCAGCTCGAGCAAAGACTAAGCACTCTAATAGGGAGTTACTGGCTAATCTATTGGCGCCATGCAACCCGGTATAGGCAACCTCACCAATAGCATAAAGGCCATTGATATCGGTTTGACCATGCAAGTCTGTCATTACGCCACCACAGGTGTAATGGGCCGCTGGAACCACAGGAATAGGATCTGTAGTGATATCAATGCCAAATTCTAAGCAGCGGCTATAGATTGTTGGAAAATGCTTAATGACAAAATCTGCAGGTTTATGGCTGATATCAAGATATAAACAATCAGCGCCTAAACGCTTCATTTCATAATCGATAGCTCTGGCAACAATATCCCTAGGGGCCAGTTCAGCACGTTCATCAAACTCTGGCATAAAACGAGTTCCATCAGGGCGCTTTAAATAAGCCCCTTCACCGCGTAATGCTTCGGTTAGTAGATAGTTTCTAGCATCAGCGTGATACAAACAGGTTGGATGAAATTGATTAAATTCCATATTGGCTACGCGACAACCGGCACGCCAGGCCATCGCTATGCCATCACCGCTAGCAATATCGGGATTTGAAGTATATTGATAAACCTTTGAGCTACCACCGGTTGCAATGGCAACAAACTTAGCTGTTATTGTTTCAACATGTTCAGCATCACGATTCCAGACATAAGCACCAACAACACGATTACCGACACGATTTAACTTACGTGTAGTGATTAGGTCGATAGCATTATAGCGTTCAAGGACTTTAATATTTGGGTGAGCCATTGCTTGGTCTTGCAAAGTCGTTTGAACTGCTTTTCCTGTTGCGTCAGCTGAATGCAATATGCGCCTGTGGCTATGACCACCTTCACGGGTTAAATGATATGGGGCAGAACTTTGATCACCGTCAGTTTCTTCTTTATCAAATGCAACGCCACATTGAATAAGCCATTGCATCGACTTTTTAGCATTTTCGGCGGTATAAGTGACGACTTCTTTATCGCAAAGGCCAGCGCCTGCAATCAAAGTATCACTCACATGTGATTCAATAGTATCCGACTCGTCGAAAACGGATGCTATTCCACCTTGGGCATAATAAGTCGAGCCTTCAGCAAGAGGGCCCTTAGAAAGGAGAATAACTTGTGCCTTTTCAGCTAGATGCAATGCAAGTGTTAACCCTGCTGCACCGCTACCTATAACCAAAATGTCAGACTGGTGTTCAACTGCTTGTTTCATAAGGTATCATGGGGTACTTAATATGTTCCTTCATGGTAAAACAAATACGCTTTTTTGGGTACTCAGACATTACTATTTAACGAAGATATCGCTAATTTTTTAAATAAATTAATTTTTTTTCATTCAATATCGAACTTTTTCAAAGCACACGAGTCTACTTTATTGTGAATATGATTCGAGCGACTGAGAAATCAGTATTATAGATTTAGGAGTAGTCGGCTCGGATGAGTGGACAAATAAGTGATCAACAGTTAGTTGAACGTGTACAGCGCGGTGATAAAAACGCATTTAATTTGTTAGTCCAAAAATACCAAAACAAGGTAATGAGTTTGATTTCACGTTACATACGAAATCAAGCGGATATAGCAGATGTTGCACAAGAAGCGTTTATTAAAGCTTATCGTGCATTACCAAACTTTCGTGGTGAAAGTGCTTTTTATACTTGGCTTTACCGAATTGCAGTAAACACTGCAAAAAATCATTTAGTTTCTCAAAGCAGAAAAACACCGGCAAACAGTGTTGATGCAGAAGAAGCTGAATACTATGAAGGCAGCGATGCATTAAAAGAATTTGCTTCACCAGAACGCTTGGTGTTATCAGAAGAAATTAATCGCGTGATTTTTGAAACGTTAGAATCGTTGCCAGAAGAATTGAAAGTGGCAATATCGCTACGTGAACTCGATGGTATGAGTTACGAAGATATTGCTAACATCATGGATTGTCCTGTTGGTACGGTGAGATCTCGCATCTTCCGCGCACGGGAATCAATCGATAAAAAACTTCAGCCTTTGCTGGAACAGTAATAGTCTTAATTGACACAGGTGATAAATGCTTAAATCAGGTCAAGAATGGGTTTCATCAGCAGTTGACGGTGAAGTTGATGCGAAAACATTAGCGGAACTATCGGCAGACGAAGAGTCGCATAGTACATGGCAGAACTATCATATGATAGGTGACGCTATGCGCGGCGAATTACCACAGACAATTGATTTGGATCTTTCTGCTAATATTGCAGCGGCAATTGAATTAGAACCTGCAATTATGGCTCCTCAGACTCAAACACATTCAGTGCACGATACTGAAACGGTTACAGAGACTAAGAAAGACAATGTCGTGCCATTCTTTAAGCAATTCGGTCAGTATGCAATAGCTGCCACCGTCGCTATGGTCGCTATTGTTGGTGTGCAAAACTATGGTCAAGATCAAAATACTGAGTCGCCATTACCCGTATTGAACACTCGCCCATTAATTGGTTCTGCTTCACCTGTTAGCTTACAAACGGGCGCTGTTCAGAGTCAATCAAGCAAGAGTTCTGACAATGTGGTTGAACAACGTCGCCGCATTAATTCATATATCCAAGATCATATGCTACAACAAAGGTTGAATTCAGGTGTCGTTGTGGATAACAATAGCGAAACTGAACAAAACGTTATTAATCATTAATTCGGAGTTAGCTTGCGTCTAATCCTGTTAGCACTTGCTGTATTGGCTTTTCCTAGTATTGCCGAAGAAGAAATCTCAGCTAAAGCTTGGCTTGAAAGTATGAGCCAAGCGTTACAAACCAAACAATTCAAATCTTCTATCATTCAACTTCAAGCCGATCACATTCGGCCGCTGGTCTATTTACATGGAACAGTAAACGATAAAGAAGTCGCATTCTTAGAATATCTCAATGGTCCCCCTAAAAATGCCGTTAGAGTTGCCAATACAGTCACCTTTATCGAGCATGACCAACCTGCATACAGTATTAATGCTCCTCGCATCCAAGGTATGTGGCCAAGTATTTTTGCTGGTGATATCAGTGAATTAGAACAAGGTTATCAATTTGTTTTAGGTGGCCGTAGCCGTATTGCAGGGCGTCCAGGGCAAATGATCCGTATTATTCCTGTTGATGAACACCGTTTTATGTCGCAAGTTTGGGTTGATATGGAAACGCGTTTACCTTTGCGTTACGACATGATTAATCAAGATAAACAGCTACTTGAACAAATGATGGTTATTGAGCTATTAGAGCTAAATGAACCAGCAAGCATTCTTGTAGAGGCTGAAAAGCAAGAATTACCACCGGTGATGAACCCTGCAGAACGAATAGAAGGTCAGAATTGGCAGTTTAATTGGTTACCCGCAGGTTTTCATTTGGTTGTTAAAGATCATCATCGCCTTCTGGGGAGTGATGAATCGGTTGAATATATTGCGCTAACAGATGGGCTTGTGAATATTTCAGTCTATGTGGCTCGAATGGGTGATAGCCCAATGCCTGATGAGTTAATCACTAGAAATGGCCTTTCCATGGTCGTTGAACAAGTGGGTAATGTTGAAGTTGTTGCTGTGGGTAAGGTACCTTCCGACACGCTGAACCGTATTGCCAAGAGCCTCGTTCTAAAATAATAACGTGCTAAACTATGATTGTACTTAAGTAAGTCATAATAAGTTATTTCGGTGAATAAAGAGCCTCGATGAAAAAAGAATCGTTCCAAACTAACCCACCCGAACCGACTCCAGCATTAACACAATCTATGTTGGAGGAGGTTGCAACAGTAACTGCTTATGATTCGGGTTGGGTTACTGTGGAGATGGAACTTAAAAGTGCCTGTAATCATTGTGCCAGCAGTGATAATTGCGGTACATCATCAGTGGCAAAAGCATTCTCTATCAAGAAGCAACAATTCTCAATATTAAGTGAACAAGCTTGTGAAGTGGGTGATTTACTCAAACTGGCTTTACCTGAAAGCGTGATTGTAAAGGCAGCGATGCTGATTTATATCACTCCTTTAATCGGCTTGTTTACTGGCGCTTTAATCGGACAAACTCTCGGTGGCAGCGTTAATATCAATCCTGATTATTCCGCTATTGTGTTTGCTGCGATTGGCAGTTATTTAGCTTGGAAAGTCGCTAAGAAAAAAGCTGTAGCACTTGAAAAAGCCTCGACGCCCGTGATAACGGCATATTTAGGCCAAGGGATCAGTCTCAAGCGCGCCTAAATGTATCGATTTTGATGGAATAATCACAGAAGTTGTTACTGTTTTCTGTTCGGTTATTGATTCTGATTGGTATTAACCCCTTTATCAGGTACAATTCTTCTCATTATATCCACCATATTAGTAGTAGTCATTTCGCCCTCATGAAACACATTAGAAACTTCTCAATTATTGCCCATATCGACCATGGCAAATCAACATTGTCTGATCGCCTTATCCAATTTTGTGGTGGTTTATCAGACCGTGAAATGGACGTTCAAGTTCTCGACTCAATGGATATTGAGCGCGAACGTGGTATTACCATTAAAGCGCAGAGTGTCACACTCGATTACAAAGCTAAAGATGGTGAAACTTATCAACTTAACTTTATTGACACACCTGGTCACGTTGACTTCTCTTACGAAGTATCACGTTCTTTAGCTGCGTGTGAAGGCGCATTGTTAGTTGTTGATGCCGGTCAAGGCGTTGAAGCACAAACACTCGCTAACTGTTACACAGCATTAGAAATGGAACTTGATGTGGTACCGATTTTAAATAAAATCGATTTACCACAAGCCGATCCTGATCGCGTTGCTGCTGAAATAGAAGATATTGTTGGTATCGACGCTATGGAAGCTGTGCGTTGCTCAGCGAAAACAGGTATTGGTATTGAAGATGTATTAGAGGTTATCGTTTCAGATATCCCTCCACCAGAAGGTGATCTTGATGCACCGCTTCAAGCACTTATTATCGATTCTTGGTTCGATAGCTACCTTGGCGTTGTTTCACTTGTCCGTATTAAACATGGCATCTTGAAAAAAGGTGACAAGTTTAAAGTAATGTCGACAGGTCAAAACTATAATGCTGACCGTGTTGGTATTTTCACGCCTAAACAAACAGATACTGCAGAGTTAAAAGCGGGTGAAGTTGGTTTTGTGATTTCTGGCATTAAAGAAATTCACGGCGCACCAGTAGGTGATACGTTAACCCATGCTAAACATGGTGCAGAAGCTCCTTTACCTGGTTTTAAAAAGGTGACACCTCAGGTATATGCTGGTGTATTCCCAATTTCAACTGATGAGTTTGAAAGTTTCCGTGATGCATTGAACAAACTGAGCTTAAATGATGCGTCATTATTCTTTGAGCCTGAGTCGTCTTCTGCATTAGGTTTTGGTTTCCGTATTGGTTACCTTGGTCTACTGCACATGGAAATCATTCAAGAGCGTCTTGAGCGTGAATACAATCTTGATTTGATTACCACTGCGCCAACGGTTGTTTATGAAGTTAAAATGAACAACGGTGAAGTGGTGTATGTTGACAACCCCTCTGATTTGCCTGCAATCAATAATATTGAGCTTATTCGTGAGCCGATTGTAGAAGCTAACATGTTAGTGCCGAAAGAATACTTAGGTAATGTTATTACTTTATGTGTTGAAAAACGCGGAGTACAAACTAACTTGGTTTATCACGGCAACCAGGTATCAGTGACTTATGATTTACCAATGGCTGAAGTTGTGATGGACTTCTTTGATAGATTAAAATCAACCAGTCGTGGTTATGCATCATTAGAGTATAACTTCAGTCGTTTTGAAGAAGCGGACATGGTTCGTTTAGATATCATGATTAATGGCGATAGAGTTGATGCATTAGCAATGGTTATTCATCGCTCAAACATTCGTCATCGTGGTTTAGCGTTAGTCGACAAGATGAAAGAACTAATTCCTAGACAAATGTTTGATATCGCAATCCAAGCTGCGGTAGGTAGTCAGATTATTGCCCGTTCTAACATTAAAGCAATGCGTAAAGACGTAACAGCTAAGTGTTATGGTGGCGATGTATCGCGTAAGAAAAAGCTACTGAATAAACAGAAAGAAGGTAAGAAACGCATGAAGCAAGTAGGTAACGTTGAAGTACCTCAAGAAGCGTTCTTAGCTGTTTTAAGACTCAATGATTAAATCTATTAGATTGTTATAGAGTTTCGATAACGCCGCAGTTTGCGGCGTTGTCATTAGCAAAAGTTAATTTTATTAAAACAGTTTATTAGTATAATTTGTAACATTACAGTTAGTGAAAAGAGCTGTGTTACATAGGATACTCATTGTTGAGCGGTTTATTCGTTAAACTATTTTTTGAAAGTGTTAAAGGCAGGAGCTTAAATTTTAATGGCAGCCCATTTCTCTCTTATTCTCACCATTATAACCCTTGTAAGTGGGTTAATTTGGTTAATCGATGCGACGTTATTCGCGCCTAAACGACGTGAAAACCTTGCCTTAGCAGAAGCAAAGCAATCAGATTTAAGTGATGAAGCGAAAGAAAGTATTACGCGTGAATCAACTATTGTTGAATTTGCTCATTCTATATTTCCAGTTATCGCATTCGTGTTAATACTGCGTTCATTTATCTATGAGCCTTTTCAAATCCCGTCAGGTTCGATGAAACCGACTTTGCTTGTTGGTGATTTCATTTTGGTTGAGAAATTCAGCTATGGTCTTCGGGATCCTGTATGGCGCAGCAAGTTAATTGAAACGGGCGAGCCAGAACGTGGTGATGTTTTTGTATTCAAATATCCAGAAGACCCAAGTATAGACTATATTAAAAGAGTTATAGGCTTACCTGGTGACCGCATTGTTTACCAAAATAAACAGTTTTTAATTCAGCCTAAGTGTGATGATTCAACTAGTTGTCCACCAGCAAAAGCAATTACGTTAAGCAGTGTTAATCGCGGTGAGTTTACTCAGCAAGGCGTGCCTTTAGCTCGTTATACAGAGCAGCTAGGTGATGTTGAACATGACATTTTGATTAACCCTTCGCGTCCGGATTTTAGTACACACTTTTTTGACCAGGCTGGCACTGCCGTCGGTGAATTTATTGTTCCTGAAGGTGAATATTTTGCTATCGGTGATAACCGTGATAATAGTACCGACAGCCGCTTTTGGGGATTTGTTCCTGAAGCTAACCTAGTCGGTAAAGCGGTTGCCATTTGGATTAGTTTTGAATTTGAACGTCCCGCCAGTAGCTGGTTACCAACATGGGTACCAACTGATGTACGTTTTGACAGAGTAGGTGCGATTAAGTAATGGAACCAATAAAAAACTTACCGCGTTTATGCCAGACATTAGGCTATGAATTTACAAACGTTGATTTACTAACACAGGCGCTAACGCACCGAAGTGCAGCTTCGAAACATAACGAACGTTTAGAGTTCCTTGGTGACTCTATTTTGTCGATTATTATTTCAGATGCACTTTATCATCAGTTCCCTAAAGTCACTGAAGGTGATTTAAGCCGTATGCGCTCAACCTTAGTAAAAGGCGAAACGTTAACTGTTATAGCTCAAGAATTTAAGTTAGGTGACTACCTATACTTAGGGCCTGGAGAGCTTAAAAGCGGTGGTTTTAGACGTGAGTCAATTTTAGCTGATGCAGTAGAGGCCATTATTGGCGCAATCTACATTGATGCCGATATTGAAACTTGTCGTAAGCTCTTACTGACATGGTATGAAAAACGTTTAGCGGAAATAAAACCTGGTATTAACCAGAAAGATCCTAAGACGATTTTACAAGAATATCTTCAAGGTTATAAAAAACCGTTGCCTGAATACCATGTTGCAGATGTTAAAGGCGAGGCACATAACCAGACATTCACCGTTGAATGTCGCGTTGCAGAAATAAATAAAGTAGTGACAGGCGTCAGTACTTCAAGAAGAAAAGCTGAACAGCTAGCTGCTGCTCAGGTATTGGAGCTTATTAATAAATGACCAACAAAACAGACTTGCCAGAGAACTCACCAGTTGAGCCGAGTTTAGATGAACTATTGGCAAGGATGAATGGCGCTGCGCCAGCCGCTACAGCAAAATATGAGATCACCTATTGTGGTATGGTCGCCATTGTCGGCCGCCCTAACGTAGGTAAGTCTACTTTACTAAACAAGTTACTTGGACAGAAAGTCAGTATTACCTCTAAAAAGCCACAAACGACTCGTCATCGTATTATGGGTATCCATACCGATGAAGCTAAGCAAATCATCTTTATCGATACGCCAGGCTTACACATTGAAGAAAAACGCGCTATCAACCGTTTAATGAACCGTGCTGCAGCAAGTTCGCTTGCTGATGTTGCTATGGTTGTTTTTGTTGTTGATGGTATGACGTGGACCGAAGATGATGAAATGGTACTCAAGAAGTTAGAGCAAGGTAGCGGTAAACGTAAAACCGTTCTAGCCATTAACAAAGTTGATAATATTAAAGATAAAGAGTCATTATTTCCTTATCTAGAAAAGTTATCTGCTAAGTTTAATTTTGATGAGATTTTGCCTATATCAGCGACCAAAGGCACTAACATTCAACGAATTTTAGATTTAGCCAGTGAGTCATTACCTGAAGCACCTTTTTACTTTCCAGAAGATTATGTGACGGATCGTTCACAACGTTTTATGGCATCTGAAATTGTTCGTGAAAAACTGATGCGCTTCTTAGGTGACGAATTACCTTATGATGCGACAGTAGAAATTGAACAGTTCAAAATGATGGAAAACGGCATTTATCATATCAATGCGTTAATCTTGGTTGAGCGAACGGGCCAAAAACGTATGGTGATTGGCAATAAAGGCGAACGTATCCGTACTATCGCCACTCAAGCTCGACTCGATATGGAAACCTTGTTTGATAATAAAGTTTTCTTAGAAGTTTGGGTTAAGGTTAAATCTGGCTGGGCTGATGATGAGCGAGCGTTAAGAAGCTTAGGTTACGGCGAAGATTAATCCTATGTGTTGTGCGACTTTAACTCTACTTAGATTGTAACCTTGCTATGTTAAGAGGTTACATACTGCACCATCGGCCATACAGAGAATCAAGTGTTATTGTGAATCTGTTAGTTGATGGCGTAGGCAGGGTCGATGCACTTGTTAGGGTTGGCAGTGGCAAAAAATCCCTTAAAAGCATTATCCAACCGTTTCAGCCATTAATATTTCAATTTAATGCCAAATCAGATTCATTCGAATCGTCTCTTAAGTTTATTACTCAGATAGAACCTGCTGCGCCTTCTATACCGTTAAAAGCCGAAAGCTTGTACTCTGCTATGTATCTCAATGAGTTATTAGTACGAGTCATGAATGCAGGCCAACATGCTGAAGGGCTATTCTTACATTATCATCGTAGTTTAATGGCATTAGCACATGAATTCACCTCAAGTCACTTACGCTACTTTGAGATGGAATTATTACTTGAACTTGGCGCATTACCGTCTCTTGATTATGACACCCTAGGCGAAGCAATAGATAAGGGCGCTAGTTACCGTTTTATCGCTGACGAAGGCTTCGCTGTGGTTAATCAAGCTGCTTCAGCCCAATTTACGACTAGTCGTCATTTATTGGCAGGTCAAATGCTAATTGAATTGAAACAAAAAGCATTAAGCCCTGATAGTCTAAACCAGGCTAAAGGATTGATGCGCTATCTCATAACCCCGTTATTAGGTGGTAAACCTCTGCTTAGCCGTAAGTTATTTGCAAAATATTAATCTATATCTGTGTCTGATTCATTCTGTTTACTTTAGAATACCCTCATTATAATGTTATTTAATATTAGCTAACTACCGAGTCATTTTTGACAATTAAGGAGCCACAATGAGTGGAATTTTATTAGGAATTAACATCGATCATATTGCCACTCTTCGTCAAGCTCGTGGAACCAGTTACCCTGATCCAATACATGCAGCAGCAGTAGCAGAACATGCTGGCGCTGATGGTATTACTATTCACTTACGTGAAGACCGTCGCCACATCCAAGATCGTGATGTCTATCTGCTTGCTAAAACCCTTAAGACTCGAATGAATTTTGAGTTTGCTGTTACCGATGAAATGATTGCGATAGCGTGTGAAGTTAAACCTGCATACGCTTGTTTAGTCCCAGAAAAACGAGAAGAGCTCACTACTGAAGGCGGTTTAGATGTAGCGGGTCAGCTTGAAAAAATCACGCAAGCTGTAACAAAGTTAGCTGCTGAAAATATTAAAGTGTCATTATTTATTGATGCTGACCAAGCACAAATTGATGCAGCTGTTACTTCTGGTGCACCGTATATTGAAATACATACAGGTTGTTATGCCGACGCTGAAACTGATGCCGCACAACTTAAAGAGCTAGCGCGTATTACTGAAATGGCAAAATATGCCCACAGTAAAGGATTAATCGTTAATGCGGGTCATGGCTTGCATTATCATAACGTTAAGCCCATTGCTGCCATCCCTGAATTGTATGAATTAAACATTGGTCATGCTGTTATCGCACGTGCAGCTATCGATGGTCTAGCGACGGCAGTGAAAAATATGAAAACATTGATGCTAGAAGGTCGTAGAGGCGAATAATGGCCATTGTGGGTATTGGTACAGACATTGTAGAGATAAACCGAATTGAGCAGCAATATGCTCGTTTAGGCGATAAGTTAGCTAAGCGAGTATTAACGCCGTCAGAGTTTGAAATATACGCTTCATCTAAAGTGCCTCATCGATACCTTGCTAAGCGATTTGCTGCTAAAGAGGCTGCAGCTAAAGCTTTAGGTACGGGTATTGGCCGTGGAGTCTCATTTCAGCATCTACATATCAATAATGATGAAAATGGTGCACCCAAAATCCGATTTACTGATGGTGCATTAACCCAGCTTAAAAAGTTGGGGGCTAAATATGGTCACCTAACGATTGCTGATGAACAACATTATGCAGTTGCCACCGTGATAGTCGAGTCTTAACACCTGCCCAATCTTGTACATTAGTTCATTTATTAAAAGGCGCTTTGGCGCCTTTTTTGATCAAACTTATTTTTCCAAGTGAGAAGATAAAGCAATTATGACTTCGTAGGGCACTTGAGTTTGATAAAACTTATAGGTTAAGTTAACGTTAATTAACAAAATGACCACATAATAAGAATAAAGGTAAGAATATGAAGTCAGCAGTAGAGCAGTTAGCCACCTACAAGAGTGTCCATTTAAATCCAAAGAATATTAGAACTCACTTTGTTGGCGTGCCTTTAATCATTTGGGCGGCATTTTTGATGCTAAATTTTATACCGGTTAATTTATTATCTTTACCGGATTTCTATATTAACGTGAACGTAGCCACGGCTTTTGCTTTTGGTATTTTGGTGTATTACTTTATCTTGCATAAAGGCTTAGCGCTGGGGCTGACTATATTTATTATTCCGGTATTAATTACAACATCGATAGCCGCTCAACAGGGGGCGGGCTGGCTTGTTGCTATTGCAGTATTTGTTATCGGATGGATAATTCAATTTATTGGTCATGAGTACGAAAAAGCGAAACCGGCATTTGTTGATGATTTAAATCAATTGTTGATAGGCCCCTTTTTCTTAATGGCTGAACTGTATTTTATGCTTGGCTTTGGAAAACAGCTTGAAGAAGAAATTACGCCAATCGCGCGGGATAAACGACGAGCATTAGAAGCTAAAAAACGTGGTTCAAGTGAATAGGTTCTAAATTTTTAAATAAAATAAAAGGCGCATGTAGCGCCTTTTTTATTGGTAAATTATTAGCTGTTTGTTTCAGATAATAATATCTGATGTGACTTCTCTAGGTATGACTCTTACCGTTTTAGTCATATTGTCGGTAACGGATATGACTTCAATGTCGTAATGACCGATCTTTATATGGGTGTTGGCAGACGGAATGTCTTCAAGGTGCTCAATGATTAAACCGTTTAAGGTTTTTGGACCATCAATCGACAAATCCCATTTCAATTCTTTGTTCAAATCACGAATGGTAATACCGCTATCTATGATGTAACTGCCATCATGTTGAACACTGATGTCTTCGCTAGCAGTAGCAATCATTGAGGTGGTAAAGTCGCCAACAATTTCTTCTAGAATATCTTCAAGAGTAACTAGCCCTTGAATGTCGCCATACTCATCAACAACTAAGCCAAAGCGCTCTTTGTTCTGCTGAAAGTTTGCAAGCTGTACTGTTAAAGGGGTGCCTTCAGGGATGAAATAAAGTTCTTTAACTGCTCTAAGTAAAGTTGATTTACTGAACTCTTCTTTAGACTGTAATCTCAATGCATCGCGTAAATGGATAAAGCCTACAGCATCATCAATGTTGTCTCGGTATACCAATACTCTAGTATGCGGACTCTGAGTGACCTGCTTATTAATTAACTTAAATTCGTCGTTTACATTGATGGCGTAAATGTCCGAACGCGGGATCATAATGTCTTCAACGGTGACTTTTTCTAAATCCAATATCGATAACAACATTTCTTGATGTCGCTGAGGAATTAGCGCGCCAGCTTCATGTACCACGGTACGTAATTCTTCTTGGCTTAATGCATCATTAACACTGACATTAGTAATACCTAATAGTCTTAAAAAACCAGAAGTGATTAAGTTGATCACTTTTACTAATGGCCACATCACTGAGAGTAAGGCTTTTAATAATAAGCTCGATGGGAATGCAATCTTTTCTGGATGTAAGGCAGCTATGGTTTTTGGGGTGACTTCAGCAAAAATAAGTACCACTAGCGTTAACACACCAGTTGCTATCGCTACACCCATATCACCAAACAAACGCATACCGATAATAGTCGCTATGGCTGATGCTAAAATATTAACGAGATTGTTGCCGATTAAAATAAGGCCAATTAGTCTATCAGGGCGTTCTAGCATCTTTAAGGCTCGAATTGCACCTTTATGGCCATTAGCAGCTAAATGGCGAAGGCGATATCGATTTAAGGTCATCATGGCTGTCTCAGTACCCGAAAAGTAGGCTGAGATACAAATTAACACCAATAGAGAGATAAGGAGTGCGCTGGTAGAAATAGCGTCCAAGAAGGGCTCCAAGCATAAAAATTAAAAAAGACGAATGATGATTATTTATCATTCGTCACAAGAGTCAAGTCTGGCAGTAAACCTACTACCAGAATCGGAGTTTATCGTAAAATGATTTCTTTAACTATTCGTGCGCCAAAATAGGCTAAAGATAGAAGGGTCGCACCTGATAGGGTGTAGATAACCGCAGTACGTATTTTACAGCCAACAGAATGATGTTGCCAAAGCATTACGCAGTAAACAACCCAAGCCATAATCGATAAAATCGCTTTATGGCCTTTTCCATCTTCAAACATATCGTCTAAAAATACGAAACCGGTCGCTAAAGATAAGCTCAACAAAATAAGTCCGATGGTTACCAGATGATAAAGTTGTTTTTCAACTGTCATCAGTGGTGGCATACCAGGACTCATAATCATTTTCTTGTTTTTTAATTTATTCTGAATCAACAATAATTGCAGCGCGTATAACGCGGCAATCATTAATGCACTATATGCCATTAACGATAAAACAATATGAGCAAGAATTTCAGGATGAACATCAAAGTGAATAATGAATTGTGGTGGTATTAACCATAATAATGCAACTGAAATGACCGAACAGGCATAAACAACAGGCACGACTACGATGACCTTTAAGCGATGCATGATAATCGTAAAGCTGAATGCGATTATCCAATTAACCAATGAAATCACATTAGTTAAACTGAAATTCTGACCATCTGCAGTATAAATAGTTTGTGATAGCGCTATACCGTGAAGAACAACTGCAATCGATGCAAATATAGCAACTAATTTTCTATTCGGACCTTCGGCATGGAATAACCGACTTGTTACCAATATAAGTGCAACGCAATAAAACAACATAGCCGAAGCTGGGAAAATGACCATCTGGATTAAACCTATCAAGTTATGAGTGCAGCTGTTTGGTAAAATATATAATCAGCACATATTAAGTTATGTAAGATTAACATGAACGCCACCCAATAGTGGAGTGACCTAAGGCTCAAAATTTAACAGATTCCATCATTTAACTGTAAATTATTTACTAAAGATGACGTATATCAATTCTGTTCGCACAGGTCGATGTCGCTTCTTGAAGTAGTTTGGGTATAATAGGCGCCAATTATCGAATCGTTTAAGGTATAAAGCTGCGCATGTTTGAGAATCTATCCGACAGACTGTCACGAACCCTCAAAAATATCAGTGGTCGTGGTCGCTTAACCGAAGACAACATTAAAGATACCTTACGTGAAGTGCGCATGGCACTGCTTGAGGCTGATGTTGCTTTGCCAGTCGTACGCCAATTTGTTAACAGCGTTAAAGAGCGTGCTGTTGGCCAAGAAGTGTCTAAGAGTTTAAGTCCTGGACAAGCATTCATTAAAATTGTCCAAAATGAACTTGAAATCGCAATGGGCGAGGCGAATGAAGCTTTAGACCTAGCGAGTCAACCGCCTGCTGTATTAATGATGGCAGGTTTACAAGGTGCTGGTAAAACGACCAGTGTTGCTAAGCTCGCTAAGTTTTTACGTGAACGTGAAAAGAAATCGGTATTGGTTGTCAGTGCCGATGTTTATCGTCCTGCGGCGATTAAGCAGTTGGAAACCTTAGCGGCAGAAGTCGAAGTTGAATTCTTTCCATCAGACGTAAGCCAAAAGCCTGTTGATATTGCGACAGCAGCGATTGAACACGCAAAACTAAAATTCATTGATGTTGTTATTGTCGATACTGCAGGTCGCTTGCATGTTGACGAAGCAATGATGGATGAGATTAAAGATCTTCATGCAGCAGTAAAACCTGTAGAAACATTATTTGTTGTTGATGCCATGACGGGTCAAGATGCGGCAAATACGGCTAAGTCATTTAACGAAGCGTTACCATTAACTGGTATTATTCTTACCAAAATTGATGGTGATGCTCGTGGCGGTGCAGCTTTATCTATTCGTAACATCACTGGCAAGCCTATTAAGTTTCTAGGTGTCGGTGAAAAAATTGATGCACTAGAGCCATTCCACCCTGAACGTATTGCTTCTCGCATTCTTGGTATGGGTGACGTTCTTTCATTAATTGAAGAAGTAGAACGTGGCGTAGATAAAGATAAAGCCATGAAGCTTGCTTCAAAAGTTAAATCTGGTGGCGGTTTCGATTTAGAGGATTTCCGTGAACAGCTTCAACAAATGAAGAACATGGGTGGTATGATGAACATGATTGAAAAGCTGCCGGGTGTAGGTCAACTGCCACCTGAAGCGCTTGCTCAAGTTCAAGATGGAAAAATGACTGGCCAAATGGAAGCGATTATTAGCTCTATGACACCAGGTGAACGTAAACGCCCTGATATCATCAAAGGTTCTCGTAAACGTCGTATTGCAGCAGGTTCAGGTACGCAAATTCAAGATGTTAATCGTCTTTTAAAGCAGTTTACACAAATGCAGAAAATGATGAAAAAGATGTCTGGTAAAGGCGGAATGAAGAAAATGATGCGCAGTATGGGCGGTATGATGCCTCCTGGAATGAAGTTTCCGGGCCGTTAATTACACTCTTTATTCATATGTATCTATTCAAATACAGTCGCTTAGGTTTATTTTGACTTGATATGGTGATTAAACCTTCGATGTAATAATCGACGGATTTAGTTGCATTAGTTGAAAAGTCAGGTAAAATCTTGCGGCTTTCTACTGGGCTCTTCGCGAACACGGAGTCCCGGTTTTTTATTTTTGCTTCTAGCAAATCATTAGAGGAATAAAACGCATGGTTACCATTCGTTTAGCTCGTGGCGGCGCAAAAAAGCGTCCATTTTACAGTATCGTTGTAGCTGATAGCCGCAATGCACGTGACGGTCGTTTCATCGAACGTGTTGGTTTTTTCAACCCTTTAGCTAAAGGCCAAGAAGAAACTTTACGTTTAGATCTTGACCGTGTTGACCATTGGGTTGCAACTGGAGCAATGACTTCAGAACGTGTAGCAAAATTGATCAAAGACGCTCGCAAAGCAGTTGCTGCTTAATAGCGTTAAGGTATAAATAGATGAGTAGTAATCAACAACCCATCGTACTAGGCAAAATAGGTTCTAGTCATGGTATTAAAGGTTGGATGAAAATCACTTCTTATACCGATTCTGTTGAAGGTATTTTTGATTATTCTCCTTGGTACATAAAAGAACAAGGTGAATGGCGTGAGGTGAAGGTCACTCAGTGGCGTCTTCAAGGTAAAGCAGTAGTTGCTTGTCTTGAAGGGGTAAATACACGTGAGGATGCGCAAGCTCTTACAAATTGTGAGATTGCAATTCAGCCGGACCAAATGCAAAACTTGTCAGAAGATGAATTCTACTGGCGAGATTTGATTGGTTGTACTGTGACTAATACCAAAGGTTACAACATGGGTGAAGTCGATCAGATCGTGGAAACAGGATCTAACGATGTACTCCTTGTTAAAGCTAACGTAAAAGATGCTTTTGGCAAAGCGGAGCGAATGATTCCCTTTGTCCCTGAGCAGTTCGTCCTTGAGGTGAACTTGCAAAGTAAACAGATCATAGTGGATTGGGATCCAGACTTTTAAGTCGAGGTACGTCATATGCGGTTAGGGGTAGTAACCCTGTTTCCTGAGATGTTTCGTGCTGTTACAGACTTTGGAGTTACGGGTCGTGCCGTGAAAAACGGCTTGTTAGAGTTGCAAACGTGGAATCCTCGTGATTTCACACATGATCGACACAATACTGTTGATGACCGTCCTTACGGTGGTGGTCCAGGAATGTTGATGATGGTGCAACCGTTACGCGATGCTATTCATGCAGCGAAAGCTGCGGCAGGTGACGGTGCGAAGGTGATTTATTTATCACCTCAGGGACGTAAGCTGGATCAGCAAGGCGTTTCTGAGTTAAGTAAGTCATCAAGTTTGGTGTTGGTATGTGGTCGATACGAAGGTGTTGACGAACGTATTATCCAATCTGAAATAGATGAAGAGTGGTCAATTGGTGATTATGTGCTTTCGGGCGGAGAGTTACCAGCGATGACTTTAATCGATTCAGTTGCAAGGTTAGTACCTGGTGTACTAGGTAAGCAAGCGTCAGCAGAGCAAGATTCTTTCTCTGATGGTTTATTGGATTGCCCACACTATACTCGCCCTGAAAACTTAGATGGTGTCGGTGTACCAGCAGTGCTTTTAAGCGGTGACCACAAAAAAATTAGACTCTGGCGGTCACAACAAAGTCTTGGTAGGACTTTTTTGAGACGACCAGAATTATTTGAAAATCTAGCTCTGACTGGCGAACAAAAGACTCTTTTAGCGGAGTTTGTCAAAGATTTAGACAAACCTGTGTAGTCATAAGCCCAGTTATTACTAGAACGGAGTAAGATATGAACAACATCATTAAAATGCTCAACGAAGAGCAAATGAAAACAGATGTACCTGAATTTGGTGCTGGTGATACAGTAGTAGTTAAGGTACGTGTAGTTGAAGGCAGTAAAGAACGTCTTCAAGCGTTTGAAGGTGTGGTTATCGCTAAGCGTAACCGTGGTCTTCATTCTGCATTTACAGTACGTAAAATCTCTAATGGCGAAGGTGTTGAGCGTGGTTTCCAAACGCACAGTAAACTAGTAGCTAGCATCGAAGTTAAGCGTCGCGGTCGTGTTCGTCGTGCTAAGCTTTACTACTTACGTGATCGTTCAGGTAAATCTGCACGTATCCGTGAAAAGTTGGCAACTAAGTAAGACTAGTTACCCGCTTAAAAAAATTAGATGCAGTGTTCGCACAATAGCCCGCCTTTATGGCGGGTTTTTGTGTTTAGAAGGAAAATAAAATTTAATTGTTGAAACTTATAGGTTGATCATAGGCTAAATCCAAGGCATAGTTAGCTCAAGTTTGTAATGGTGTAGCGTTACGCTGATACTTTCGGGGCGTCCCCCAATACACAGTGTGTTACACAAGCATAAAAAATTTGAGAAGTGAGTATAGCCATGCAACAAGATACGATTAATAACATCCACATTAGTTCTGAAAAAGTCCTCGTTACACCAGCCGAGCTTAAAAAGGAATTACCGCTTTCTAAACATGCTTGCCAGTACATATTGGATGCCCGTAAAACGGTTGCTGATATCGTTCACAAACGTGACAATCGTGTATTAATCGTCACTGGCCCTTGTTCTATTCATGATATTGATGCCGCTAAAGAATATGCACTAAAGCTTAAAAAACTACATGATGAGCTAAGTGGCGAGTTTTATATCCTAATGCGTGTTTACTTTGAAAAGCCGCGTACGACAGTTGGCTGGAAAGGGCTTATTAATGATCCTGATATGAATGAATCATTCGATGTTGAGAAAGGACTTCGAATGGCTCGCGAGTTGATGATCTGGCTTGCAGAACTTGAGCTGCCTGTCGCAACAGAAGCATTAGACCCAATTAGTCCTCAATACATGTCTGAATTAGTCACCTGGTCAGCCATTGGTGCAAGAACCACTGAGTCGCAAACCCACCGCGAAATGGCTTCAGGTTTATCTATGCCAGTTGGTTTTAAAAATGGAACCGACGGTAAACTGGGTGTCGCCATTAATGCATTACAATCAGCGGCAAGTAGCCATAGATTTATGGGAATAAATCAACAAGGACAAGTCTCTTTACTGCAAACTGCGGGTAATCCGGATGGGCATGTCATTCTACGCGGCGGTAAAGCACCAAATTATGATGCAAAAAGTGTGGCTGAATGTGAAGAGCAGTTACATCAATCAAAATTAAATGCCAGATTAATCATTGATTGCAGCCATGGGAATTCATCAAAAGACTACTCAAGACAAACCTTAGTTTGTGAGGATGTGTTTAATCAAATACATGCAGGTAATCGTTCGATTATTGGTGTGATGTTAGAAAGCCATCTAAATGAAGGTAACCAATCAAGTAATAAGCCATTATCAGAGCTTGCTTATGGTGTGTCGGTTACAGATTCATGTATTAATTGGCAAACTACTGAGACTTTATTGCGTAGCAATGCTAATTTACTCAAAACCGTATTACCTAATCGATTCGCTGCTTAGTTGCGACGATGGATGGATAAAGCTATGAATGAAAAAACCACTTTAGATTTAGAAAACTTGCGCGACCTCATTGATGGCGTTGACCAACAACTTTTGAATTTATTACGTAAACGATTAGATTTTGTCGCACAAGTGGGGACAGTAAAGCATGCCGCTGGTGTTCCTATCTATGCTCCGCAACGTGAAGCTTCTATGTTGGCTAAACGTCGTAAAGAAGCGAGCGATATGAATGTGTCACCGCAATTAATTGAAGATATTCTTCGTCGGTTAATGCGTGAGTCATATCTTAATGAAAAAGACGTAGGCTTTAAGCAAGTGAAAACAGATCTTGGACATATCGTTATTGTCGGTGGTGAAGGTCAGCTTGGTGGTTTGTTTAGTCAAATGCTGACGTTATCAGGTTACCAAGTAAAGAGTCTTGATAAAAATGATTGGCATAGAGCTGAAGAGTTATTTGATGGCGCGGGCATGGTCATTGTTACCGTACCTATTAATGTCACTTGCGATGTGATTAGCAATCAGCTAAATAATTTACCTGATAACTGTATTCTTGCGGATTTAACCTCAGTTAAAACTGAACCGTTAAACGCGATGTTAGCCGCCCATAAAGGCCCTGTAGTGGGTTTACACCCAATGTTTGGCCCAGATGTTGGCAGCCTAGCTAAACAGGTCGTTGTGGTCTGTGATGGCCGCCATCCAGAAGCTTATCAGTGGTTGCTCGATCAGATCATCATCTGGGGAGCGCGCATCGTTAATGAAGATGCACAAAAACACGATAAAGCCATGCAGCTAGTTCAAGCTATGCGCCATTTTTCAACCTTTGTATATGGTTTGAATTTATGTAAAGAACAAGCTGATATCGATACTTTATTGCAATTTAGTTCACCGATTTATCGTTTAGAGTTAGCTATGGTAGGGCGCTTGTTTGCTCAAGATCCTGAGCTGTATGCCGATATTATATTTGCCCAAGAAGGCAGTCAAATCGCGATTAGCGATTATCTCGATAATTATCGTCAAGCGTTAGAGTTATTGAAAGCAGGTAATAGAGAAGAGTTTGTGTCTCAATTTAAACAAGTTGCTCAGTGGTTTGGTGATTTTGCCCCACAGTTTCAGCATGAAAGTCGTGCAATGTTGCAGTCGGTAAATGACATGAAAAGTAATTAACGCGTAATGAAGATGATTAATATTGCGAAATCATTGATCTAGGATTATGGTTAAGGGGGAGTTATGGCGAAGTAGCTCCCTTAATTTTATACGATAGGAGTGATAATCTGATGACTAATACTGAGGTTTACACCGCAGAAGATTTATCACTTGGGCATTTTTTATATGCATTAATGAGTGCATTCCCGCTATTTTTTTTACCAGTCTTTTTTAGTCTACTGATCAACTTGACACAAACCCATAATTCTTCGGCTTCACTACTTGCTTCTCATTTGCGCTGGCAAAGAAACAGTATTACTGGTCTTATGCCATTACTGATAATTGGTTATTGTGTTCCTCAACTATGGCTAAGTGTGCCTATTCTTGCATTCGCACTAATTTGGTTTAGCTATCGTGTTTTTAAAGGCTGGTTGGGTTTAAATGATAATGTGTTTATGTATTAGCCGTCAGTATTAGGCAAAAAGCGTAAAAAAAACCGAACATAAGTTCGGTTTTTTTCTGTTCAAAATTTATTGCTAAGCTTTAGAGTTAGCCTAGAGTGTTATTGATGAAGTTGATGTAATAAATGCTCTTGTTTATCTTCTTCAATTAATTGGACTTCATTAATGATGAGTCCATTTGCCAGCAATTTCTTTACTGCAAGTGCTTGGCAGTGAAGTTGACTCGCATCAACGGCATAACTGGTGTTGACGATGATAGGTAAGTGGCTGGTGTTTTTAATTTCAACTAATCCAGCTAAATCCAATGCTAATTTCTCAGGGTTTGTAAAACTGCGAGTGCCAGCTTCAACTAAAATAAGCTGCTGGTTACCTTTGGTTAAAACTTTATCTGCTGCACAGAGCCAGTCAATTGTACTGGCCATGGTGTTACGTTCGAGTAAAACGGGTTTACTGATAGAACCTGCTAAATCAAGTAATTCATTATTAAACATCTCTTTACCTGACAGGTAGAGCATATCTGCAGATTTAAGTGCTGAGTCAAATGAGCTGACTGAGTTAACTTCAATGGCACTCAACAAGCCTGCCTGTTCGATAAGATGACAATAATCTTTTAACGCTAATGTCGTTACACTATCTAGTCCTTGTAAAAGAATACCCTGAAACCCTGCTTCTTTAATGCTTTTTACATTTGCAGCAAACATGTCATCAGCCACAGGAAGGGATATTTGTTCAAGGGTAATAATGTCGCGTGCACCAATATCACATTGTTTAGTGGCAATGACGGTTGGTTCTTGTTTGTATAGTTTAGAGTGTTTTGGTGCATCAATATCATCAGAGATTAATACATTGGTTGCTTTAGAACTGATAGGTTCTATTACCAGTTGGCTATTATTTAATTGAGTTGGTTTAACGGTTTCACAAGGGTAACAACCTAGCACTTTTACAAAACGGGTTAAGCGTTCTAATTCTTTTAGCGCTTGCTGCATATTAGAACTTGCAAGGTTAGCGTCCACATCAAGATAGAACATTTCTTCCCAAGGCGTGCCTGGAATAGGGCGGGACTCGAGTTTGCTCATATTAATATTGTGCACTTTTAATACTAATAATGCTTCTACTAAGGCGCCAGGTTTCTGGCCTGTAGCCATAATTAAGGTGGTTTTAGCGGGAAGCTGAGTAGGCACTGCGACAGCTTTACGAGCAACAACGATAAAACGACTTTGATTTATTTTCTGATTTGCCAGACCTGATTCCGTGGCCGACAGTTGATACAAGGCGCCACCTTCAGCACTACCAATAGCAGCGACACTATCATCCTCTGCATCAATGACTTTTTGCATCGCCTCAGCACTACTTGAGCAATAAGCTAAAGTTAACTGTGGGTGCTGAGTTAACCAATGACTGCATTGGCTAATAGGTTGAGGATGTGCAAAAACAGTTTTTATTTTCGCTAAATCGGTATTGTTCTTAGTTAATAAACAATGACCCACTTCAATGGTTGTTTCACCCACGATAGATAAAGAAGTGTGCTGTAACACATCATAGACTTCGTTGATAGAACCTGAAGATGTATTTTCAATCGGTAAAAAACCTAAATCAGCATGACCTAATTCGACAGAATTAATAATTTCACTGAAACTTTGGCAACCTAAATCAATCATTTCTACTTGGCGTCTTTGACAAAATCGACTTGCTGCAAGATAAGAATATGATCCTCTTGCACCAAGATAAGCAATGGTTGATTGTAATTGCTGTATTTCAGGATTGGCGCGACCATGTAAGTAAGCTTGCTGATTTAACACCGAGTCTTCGATGATGCTTTGATATAAGGAAATAACGAAATGAGCATCTAACCCTTGCTCTCGACCTTGGAGTACTAAGCGCTCTAAAAGCTCCTTTTCCCTTTGGGTATCTCTGATAGGCCTGACATCGACTTCTTTACTTCTGGCTACGTCGAGACTTAAGTTACGTCTTTTCGCGAGCAAGGCTAATAAGTCCTTATCTAGCGCAGTAATTTGTTCTCTTGTATGACTTAACTCTGGCGCTTTTTTCATAATAGCCTCAATGACGATTGCTTAGCTGCTTGTCTTTGAACAGTTAGCATTAAAATACTCAATAATAAAAAGCCCCCCATGTGGGAGGCTTTTATTTCATTTTCGTTTTTACACAAAAAATCCGCCTCAATATGGGGGCTGTATAAAAAAGAAAATAAAATTTAACTGAGATAAAATATTCATAGACTTAAAATTAAAGTGCTAGGGCATCAGTGTCAATCAAATAATGATGAAGATTGCTCATTCTGTTTAGTTTGCATAAAAAAAGCACACCCGAGGGTGTGCTTTGCTTTCGATAAATTATAAAACATCAAGCTGCAGTTTCCTCCTTATAGTCATACTCGAAATCATTACCTGTTTCAGCTGTTGGCGAAACATGACGTTGAGCTTGGGGTTTATGAGTCAGGCGATTTAGCTGTTTTTCCAGCTTTTTACCCATTGCTGTAATTGCAGCATACAGGTTTTCATTTTTCGCCTGGGCGAATAGTTCACCACTAGGTAAGCCGACAGAAGCTTCGATCTTAAAGAGCTGCTTTTCCTGAGTTATAATTACATGCGGATTGATAAGTTGAATATCATGTCTTTCGAGTTTCTCTATTTGTCCTTCGATACGTTCAAGAATCGGTGCAGTTACTTCAAGTTGCTTGCTAGTGATTTTCAGCATATTTCGAACCTTCTGTTGTTTGCTTGAGTTCAGATTACCAAGCTTATAAACAAAAATCGTGATCTAAATCACATATTGTAGGCATTTATAGTCTGTTTGATTCAATTTTGATCGCTTAGACATTTTAGCTAAAAAACGCCTATAAATGTCTTGAAACTGTGCTTAATTAGGCGCATATTTGAATGGATAACAAGCCCTTTCAATCCTTACTTTCCCCCCATTCGTACTTCAATTAATAAATTCTTTGGCTATCCCATGCGGCACATTGTTACTTAGGTAATAATCATTTTGGTAAAACGGGGCTTTCTTACTCTCTTATTCTCTGGGACATGGCATCAAAGAATCGACTTGATGTTAGCTTATATGCCTTTTTACGAGTATGAATCGTTACATCTAGCTGGGATGTCGAAATACTTAATTACGCTTCTTTACCTAAATACACTATGAGTGCTTAACTTTGCTCTTTATAATTACAGGTAATCTTGTAGGAAATATTAAGTGCTAATAATGAGTATAGAACAAATAAAAATTAAGGTATGGGATATACCGACTCGCTTGTTTCACTGGCTTACCGTGATTTTACTGTTTTCATTATGGTGGACTGCAGATGCTGGAGAAATGGAATGGCATCAAGTTTGCGCCTATAGCTTTCTAGGCTTAATCATATTCAGGTTACTGTGGGGATTTATTGGTAGTGATACAGCAAAATTTTCTGGGTTTGTTGCTGGGCCTAATAAAGTAGCAAAGTATCTGACCGGAAAGGTAAAAGAGCCCGTTGTCGGTCACAACCCAATGGGCGGCTATATGGTGATGCTAATGTTGATGGTATTAGTTTTGCAGCTCATCACCGGTTTGTTTGCTAGTGACGATATTTTTACTGAAGGCCCTTTATATTCGATGGTGTCATCGGATACAGCTAGCTTTCTGACTTGGCTACATAAAACAAATTTTAATATTATTTTGGGATGTATTGTGCTTCATTTAAGTGCAATTACCTTATATGCCATAAAAGGTAATAACCTAGTCGGAGCTATGATTTCAGGTAGAAAAACCTTAACTAAAGATGAGTATCAACGATTAAGTTCAGAGCCTAAGATAAGGTCTCCATTGATAGCGTTAGTGGTAATAGGATTAATTGGTTCTGGTATTTGGGTTTGGCTTATTGCTCCTATTGTCGAATTCATGTGAATTTTCAAGGCAAGCTATCGAGATATGCTATAAAGCTAAAGACCAGCAATTAAGATTGATGACTAAATCTTGCTATAAGCTTTAGTCATTAAAAATTAATTCAAAAAAGCCCACTGATGTGGGCTTTAATTTTCAACTCTGAATGCACTAGAGCGGTAGTATAGAGCAGATTATTAATCTTTCTTATACATATCGTGGCAACCTTTACAGCTTTTTCCTGTATTACCAAACGCTTGTTTTATCTGCTTTTTGTCACCAGTTTGAGCGGCTATGTTTAATTTTGCTGCATTTTCCTGGAAAGTCATCATTTTTGAGTCAAAGTCAGTCTTGTTTGACCAAATTTTGGCAAGAGCTTCAGTATCACCTTTATCAGAACCATCAATAAACCCTTCATGTGGGATCTTTGCTAGAGTTTCTAAATTCGCCGCACGAGATTGAAATACAGCTAAATCAAAATCTTTTTTACCTTTAAGCATCGCACCCATGTCAGCAAACTGATATCTAACTAAGCTAAATCCTGCTTGACGGTACTCTATCGCATCATTTGCATCTTCAAAATTATGCGCGTTAACGGTTGGAACTAATAGTGCACTTACTGCTAAGGCCAAGATTGTATTTTTCATAAAATATCTCTTTTTTAATTATTGATTAAGTGGATTTTTATCACATTTTACACATAAATTAGATCTAAGTGCGAGTCTACTTTGTGTCTAATTGTAATTAGCTATGTAAAGTTCACTTTAATGATTTTAAAGTATATTTGATTTCTGTATCTGGTTAAGCTTTGTTACACTTGTACTGTTGAGGCATTACTAAAAGAGAATGACATGCGAGCGAATTGGGATTCAGTGGTAGAAACAGTTTTAAGTCATCCTAAAACAGATGAACTGGGCATTTTGTTTCAATTATTATTTACTGAAGAAGAACGAAGTGCAGTTGCTGGTAGGCTTAAAGTGTTCCAACTACTTCTTCAAGGTGAGTTAAGTCAACGTCAGATATCATCGGAATATAAGGTTAGCATCGCGACAATTACACGCTGCTCTAACTACCTTAAAAATATGCCTCAAGAACAAAAAGAAAAAGTTAAACTGCTAATATTGGATTGAATGGATAATGAGGTCTGCAGTTTGGCTAAGGTTAAGATTACTTGATGGGATATGGCGCTTTTTTTGAGCGGAATCAGCTAAAAGCCTTCGCTTTTGAGCTAAGGCTTTCAATTAATCTAGATACCGAATTCAAAAGAATAAGCACTATATTATGAGCTATAAATGTAGAGCTATAAAAGTAGAGCTATAAAAGTAGAGCTATAAATATAGAGCTATATATTGATTAATATTTTGCTCTAAATGCTGGTGGCAGTTTATGGTGTCGGTAGCTAATTCGACGTATCAAGATGTAAGCACCGTAAGCTAATAGGCAGGCTGCAATTAATACACCTGAATCTTTAGGCAAAAAACGGAATATCAATCCTGCTGACATGATATAGATAAATGGAGTGTATCCATATAATGACTCTGGTATGAAACCGTCAACTCGTTTTCTTTTTTTATCTGTGCGACGATTTTTAGAACGTTGATTCCATATATGGGCGCCATAGAAAAAGACTAACAAGGAAGCAATTATTGCGTAGGGCTCTTGCAAAAATACCACACTGCCACCGCCTACAATGATGTAAGTTAGGGGTAATATTTCATAAATCGGTTTAATTAACATAAGCACTCCTTCGCTTTTTATTAATTGTTATTTAGCTTAAAAGATTAAGTCTTTAATCTTAACAACATTGTTATCAGCTAATCAGTAACAGTAAGCTTGCTTTAGAAAACATAAGCTGTAAGCACAATGATTGTAGTAACGATTGGAAATGTAAGAGTAGACTTACAATTCATATACAATGAATAATAACTCAAAAAAAATACGTTACCCAAAAAAATGGCTAACGCATTATTGATTTCAAACTTTAGTTTGATGTTACAATTCCTAAGCTATTGAATCTTTGTCTATGGCAATTCCAATCACTTAAAATTTAGTGGCAGCCACAACCGCCGTTACCATCACATCCAGGTTTTTCAGTGTCACATGCTTCATGTTCATGAGCGTGCTCGCTTCCACCACAACCGCCAGCGCCATGAACGTGTCCATGGGCAAGCTCTTCAGCCGTTGCTTCACGTACATCCACCACTTCAACGCTAAAGTTTAATGCTTGACCTGCTAGTGGATGGTTGCCATCAACAACGACAACAGTATCTTTCACTTCTGTTACTTGAACTGGACGTTGACCCATTTCTGTTTCAGCGATAAAGCGCATACCTGGAACGATGTCTTCAACATCACCAAATGCTTCAATAGGTACTTCTTGTTTTAGGCCGTCATGGTATTCACCATATGCTTGCTCAGTTGGAATATTCGCGTCAAATTTGTCACCGACCACTTTCCCTTCTAGCTCAGTTTCTAAGCCTGGAATTAAGCCTTCAGTTCCATGAAGATAAACCATAGGTTCAGCTTCAAATGAGCTTTCAATTAAACGACCTTCTTGATCGGTTAAACTGTAGTGAATAGTTACTGCTGCATGTTTTGTGATTTTCATAACGACTCCAATTCTTAATGTGGCGGCATAATACTATTGTTTTTACAAAGTCGCGATAATTTGTATCAGCTTTTGCTTATTCAATCACATGTTTTTAAGTCTAGGCTTTAAACACATTAATCTTACTTAATAGTAGGAAAATATCTGGCTGTTCGACTTCTAGTCATCTCGTATTCATAGCCGAGTCGATCATGAGTTCAATTATGGATAGCTAAAATTTACTGCCTTCTAGTTAATGATGAATCATTTTCATATGGTTTTTAGTTATAACTTGTATTTAATGTATGCTTTTAGATGTTTAGCTATGCAATTCGATTGAAAACCAATATTTTATCTATGGAGATTATTGTTTTCTAGGTTTTTAATTTAAGTTAATGAAATGAAAGTATAAATAAAGTCATTGGTTATTTCTTTACGTTGACGTAAACATACTTTAGTGCTGATTTATGGTTATGTAATTAGTCTAAAGCTCCCATTTTTATCGTTCTCAAAGCATAACCGCGCTAATGTGAGTCTTGTGCTTAAAAATAAACCGCTATTAGGGGTTGACAACATACGTCAAAAAAAGCAATTCTGTTATTAATTCAAAACAAATACATATTAAATCGAGTGTAATGATGAAGTCCTTTAACCATGTTGTAATTACCATTATTACAACCACCACAATTAACATTGTGGGGGCGGGCTGATTACACCCTAAAGATTTATTACAACAAGCCCGCTTCCCAAAAAGAAGCGGGCTTTTTGTTTTCAGATTTAAATTTATTATTTAGCGCTATCGAGTTAATGGAGTAAGAAGATGAAAGTGATGAAATTTGGTGGGACTTCGTTAGCCAACTGGCAACGATTTTTGATGGCTGCAGATATAATTGAACAATCAGCTGCCGATGAGGCTATTGCGACAGTATTGTCTGCACCAGCTACGATCACTAATGCATTATTAGAGCTAGTGAGCCTAGCGCAAAATAATCAAGATACAACAGCGGTTTTAACCCATATTGAAACCGTGTTCAGCGGATTATTTTCTGATGCGGCAAAGAGTGTCATTTCACCACAACAAAAGGCATTACTTGATGAAAAGTTAGTGCTGCAATTAGCTGATTGGAATGACAAGGTCACTGGTATAAAGCTGCTCAATGAATGTCCCGATCACGTTCAAGCACAAGTTATTGTTTCTGGTGAACGCTTATCTGCGGCGTTAATGGAACAAGTGATGTTGGCTAAATCATTAACTGCTGCCCAATTTGATCCAACTAAACTCTTTTTAGCCCATGGTAAACCACTTGAATCTATCGTTGATATCAATGAAAGTAAGCCTCGATTTGCACAATTACCATTAAGTGAAGCCAGAGTTTGGATCATGCCTGGTTTTACTGCTGCAAACGAGCAGGGTAAAACAGTCACGTTAGGGCGTAATGGTTCTGATTATTCAGCTGCGGTATTAGCTGCGTGTCTTGACGCATCAAGCTGTGAGATTTGGACTGATGTCGATGGGGTGTATAACACTGACCCAAGAGTGGTGTTAGACGCGAAGCTGCTTGAGCAACTTAGCTACCAAGAAGCTATGGAGCTTTCTTATTTCGGCGCCAAGGTACTGCATCCAAAAACCATTGCTCCTATTGCTCAATACCATATTCCTTGTTATATCAAAAATAGCTTCAACCCTTCAGCACCAGGCACATTAGTATCAAACCAAGCGGATAAAACAGGCTTACAAGTTAAAGCTATTTCAAATCTTGATGACCAAACCATGTTTAATATTTCAGGCCCTGGCATGAAAGGCATGGTGGGTATGGCGAGCCGAACGCTGGAAGCCATTTCTCGTAGTGGTATTTCTGTTTCATTAATCACCCAAAGCTCATCTGAATACAGTATCAGTTTTTGTGTTAATACTGATGAGGCTCATAAAGCGAAACAAGCATTGGAAGTTGAATTTGAATTAGAGATTCAATCTGAATTACTTGAGCCAATCGAACTAAGACAAGATTTAGCGATAGTGTCACTTATCGGCGATGGCATGAAAACCCACAAGGGCGCCGCGGCTAAGTTTTTCAGCGCACTGGCAAAAGCGAGCGTGAACATTATTGCTATTGCGCAAGGTTCATCTGAGCGCTCAATATCAACCGTTATTCAGCAGCGTAAAACAAAACATGCGATTTCAGCATGTCATCAGGCATTCTTTGACGTACAACAATATTTAGATGTGTTCTTAGTCGGTAGCGGTAATGTTGGTGCAGGCCTGTTAGAGCAAATTAAACAGCAAACGGCGATGCTAAAAGAGCAACACATCACCATGCGTGTATGTGGCATAGCGAACTCACGTAAAATGTTACTTAACAGCGATGGTGTTGATCTAGCTAATTGGCAAGCGCTGCTTGCTGATAGTGAAACCCAGTACAACCTTGCTGAAATGCTCGCATGGGGTAAAGAGCAGCAACTACTCAACCCTGTGTTGGTTGACTGTACTTCAAGTGAGTTAGTGTCAGATCGTTATTTGGATGTGATGAATGCAGGCTTTCATGTCGTGACCCCAAATAAGAAAGCTAACACCCGTGATTATGCTTATTACCAGCAATTACGCACCACAGCATTATTGCAACGTCGGCTATTCTTGTATGAAACAACAGTTGGTGCAGGTCTCCCAGTTATAGATAATTTGAAAAAGTTATTATTTGCTGGTGATAAATTACAGCGATTTAACGGCATTTTATCAGGGTCGTTATCGTATATATTTGGCATGCTGGATGACGGTATGAGCTTATCAGAAGCAACAGCTATCGCCCGAGATAAATGTTTTACAGAGCCTGATCCTCGTGAAGATTTAAGTGGTTTGGATGTGGCTCGAAAAGTATTGATTTTAGCCCGTGAAGTCGGCATGCCGTTAGAGCTGGATGATATTAATGTCGAATCTGTCCTGCCAAGCTCATTTGATGATTCAGGTGATGTTGAAACCTTTATGAGTCGTTTACCGCAACTTGATGCACAAGTCAGTGCGCGAGTTGAAGCAGCAAAAGCTGAAGGTAAAGTACTGCGTTATGTGGGCCAGATTGAAGCGGGTAAGTGTCATGTGCGTATTGTAGAGGTTGATTCATCAGATCCTTTATACAGCGTTAAAGGCGGCGAAAATGCGCTGGCATTTTATAGCCGTTATTATCAGCCTATCCCTTTTGTGTTACGCGGTTATGGCGCGGGTACTGATGTGACGGCTGCTGGCGCGTTTGCTGACGTATTAAGAACATTAAACTGGACTCGTGAGGTGGGGCTATGAGTAATAAAGTAACCTCAGAGCAAGCAATTACCGTTTATGCTCCAGCCTCTATGGGCAATGTGGGTGTCGGGTTTGATTTACTCGGCGCTGCACTTGCGCCAATTGATGGCAGTTTACTAGGTGATAGAGTGATGATTGAGGCTGCTGATGCAGGTGTTCATTATTCTCAAACTGGCCCTTGGGCGCATAAGCTACCAGAAGAAGGCAAACAGAATATCGTCTATCAGTGTGCTGAGTTTTTTCTTGAAAAACTCAATGCTAAACAAGGTGTGGCCATTTGTTTAGAAAAAAACCTGCCTGTTGGTAGTGGTCTTGGTTCTAGCGCAAGCTCTGTTGTCGCAGCGCTTTATGCATTAAATGAGCATTTTGAACAACCTTTTGATGAGCAAGCCTTATTGCTATTAATGGGCGAGTTTGAAGGTATGATTTCAGGTAGTGTGCATTTTGATAATGTCGCGCCTTGTTATTTGGGTGGCATGCAGCTGATGCTAAACACACCTGATAAAGTATGTGCAGGTATTCCTACTTTTAAGCAATGGTATTGGGTGGTCGCATACCCGGGTATCTCACTATCAACAGCGAAAATGAGAGACTTATTACCGCAGCAATATGATAAAGCGGTCGCTATTGATTTTGGCCGCCACTTAAGCGCATTTGTGCATGCAAGCTACCAACAAGATCCAGAGCTTGCTATTGCTGTGCTAAAAGATGTAATGGCTGAGCCATATCGCGCAGATTCAATTCCTGGTTATACCGATGCTCGTGCACAGCTTAAAAAGTTAGGTATGCTAACAACAGGGATTTCAGGCAGTGGTCCAACGCTGTTCTCTGTCACCGATAGCTTAGAAAAAGCTGAAACAGCTAAAGCGTGGTTAGAACAACATTATTTATCGCAGGCTGGTGGTTTTGCCCATGTCTGTCAACTTGATGAACACGGTACTCGTCGAGTTTAGTCCACCAATTTTAATTTAAAGGCGTTTAAAAATGGAATTATATAATTTAAAGCACCCATCACAAGTGGTGAGTTTTAGTGAAGCAGTAAAGCTTGGGCTAGGTAAAGATAGAGGGCTGTTTTTTCCTAAGTCGATTCCTGTACTTGAGAATGTAGACGAATTACTTGCACTGCCGTTTGTAGAACGAAGCCAACGTATATTGGGTGCATGGCTTGCTGATGAAATAGGCCAAGATAAAGTGAATGAGCTAGTGAATAAAGCTTTCACTTTTGAAGTGCCATTAGTGAAAGCTGATGATAAACGTGCGTGTTTAGAGTTATTTCATGGGCCTACATTGGCATTTAAAGACTTTGGTGCTCGCTTCATGGCGCAATGCGTTAATTTATTAGCGGGTAATGAAAAGCTGACTATTTTAACCGCTACATCTGGTGATACCGGCGCCGCTGTTGCTGATGCTTTCTTCGGGCTTGAATCTGTACAAGTTGTGGTGATGTACCCGAAAGGGAAAATTAGCGAACTTCAAGAAAAAATGTTCACCACCTTAGGTAAGAATATCCATACGGTCGCCGTTACATCTGACTTTGATGCTTGTCAGACATTAGTTAAACAAGCATTTGATGATAGTGATGTCCGTGATGGATTACATTTAAACTCTGCGAACTCTATCAATATTAGTCGTTTGTTAGCACAAATTTGTTACTATTTTGAAGCTGTTGCAAAAGCAAAGAAAACCAGTAATGACGACATAGTGTTATCAGTGCCAAGCGGTAACTTTGGTAATTTAACCGCAGGTTTATTTGCTAAAGCGATGGGCTTACCCATAAAACGTTTTATTGCCGCCACTAATTCAAATGACACAGTACCGCGTTATCTTGCAGCGGGTAATTGGGCGCCAAATTCAACCATTGCGACCATGTCTAATGCGATGGATGTGTCTGAACCATCAAATTGGCCGAGAGTTGAAGCTATCTGTGAAGCGTTGCATTGGCCATTATCTTCAGTTACAGGGGTCGCCCTTAATGAAGCGCAAACCGCAGCAGCGTTAAGTGATTTATATCAACTTGGTTATCAATCTGAACCGCATGCAGCGATTGCTGCTCAGGCTCTGTCTGATGAGCTTAAAGAGGGTGAAACAGGTATCTTCTTAGGGACTGCGCATCCTGCCAAGTTTAAAGATGTGGTTGATGAGCAATTAAATATTGATTTGCCGCTACCACCTGAACTTGCTGCAGTAGTGAACAAACCGATTTTATCTGCTGAACTTGACGCTGATTTTAGTGCATTAAAAGCGCACCTATTTAGTGTTATCAAGTAAGCTATTTTATCAGTATTTTAAAGCACCTTAGGGTGCTTTTTTATTGGTTGTTTATCAACCTTTTCTGCTTTTTCCCATTTTATGATCTTGGTCATAACAACCGCTTATTCATTGCTGTAGATTAAAAATCATAATGTTTGTTTACTCTTTAGACATGAAGGAATTGTGATGATGGATAAAATGATACTTAAAAGGCTAATGAATGATCATAAAAACATTGCCATATTATTGGATGTTCTAGCGAAGAAAAATCACAAACTTTCCGAAGGTGAAGCCGTTAATTTCGCCCTTATCAGAGACGTTGTTGAATACATGCAAGTTTATGCTGAACATAGCCACCATCCCTTAGAAGACATTACCTATGACTATTTTGTTAAAAAGTTTTCCAGCCCTTGTAATCAACAATTACATGAAGAACACAGCAGTTTAGCTGAGTCTTCTGGTGCACTCATGTACAGCTTAAACTTGATACTGTCTGATGTGGTGATTTCAAGAGAAAAATTGATTTCTGATTTAAAAGCCTATGTTGAAATGCAAAAGGCACATATGCAGTATGAAGAAAGTGAACTGTTCCCTCTATTTGCCAAACAGTTAGAAACTGATGACTGGGATAAGATTAAACTGCAGTGTGAACAACGCTTGGTTGATGATCCATTGTTTAGTGATACTGGTGACAATATTTTTGAAGACTTAAAAGAACATATAGAAGCGGGTTAATCAAAGTAGAAAGCATACCTATTTAAGTCGTAACTAGTTAGATGATCTTACTTCAATAGGAAGGGGATATTATTCAGGCGATTAGCAGGCAACAAAAAGAGCGCATCTAGCGCTCTTTTTAGTTGTTGGTTTGAATAACTATTCACTTAGTTATAAAACCTATAAAGGCATTGCTTCAAAATCAAAATCAAAACTAGTATCGATGTCTTGAAGTTCTTTAAGTAAGCGTTGTCTGTCCTTTAATTCCTCTATTTCTCGCCATTTACGTTTTTTGTTTGAGCTTTTTGAGCGAGTGGGTCTTTCAACAACTTGGTCTAGCGCACCACCATAGTCTAAACGATCCATGGTAAACCTCCCCTGTTATTATGATGTCTCTATGCAAATAAATACCATATTTCATCGTTATAGTGCAATAGTTATGTTTCATTAATGTTAATGAGATCTTAATTCTTCATGAATGTTGGCTGGTATAAATAGAGACTTGTGCTATGAGAAGGGACTTTAGATGTATAAAAAAGCCAGCTTTCGCTGGCTTTTTTAGTGTTTAAATCTGACCTTTACGATACAAATTAATTAATGAATTACTGGAGCAATCGAGCTCGCTAGCATCATTTTCGGCGCCAATGCGGTCTAGTACATCATTTCCGAGAACTTTACCTAACTCCACTCCCCATTGGTCAAATGAGTTAATTCCCCAAATAGCGCCTTGAACAAAAGTGCGATGTTCATAAAGGGCAATTAACGAACCTAGAGTTGTAGGAGTGAGTTTATCCATTAATAAAGTATTGCTTGGTTTATTACCTGACATCGCCTTGTGCTTTGATATAAGCACTTTTTCTGCATCAGGGATGTCTTTGTCTGCTAACTCAGCTAAGGCTTCTTCATAGGTGCGCCCTTGCATCAATGCTTGGGTTTGGCCAAAGCAGTTAGAAGCAAGTTGATTATGATGTTCACCTAATGGATTGTGACTTTGTAGTGGCATAATAAAGTCAGCAGGAATAAGCGCAGTACCTTGATGCAATAACTGATGATATGCATGTTGGCCATTAGTGCCTTCTCCACCCCAGATAACAGGGCCAGTGCTAAAATCAACGCCAGTACCATCTAGCATTACTGATTTACCGTTACTTTCCATGTCAAGTTGCTGGAAGTAAGCAGGAAGACCACGCAGGTAATGGTCATAAGTCAGTACAACATGTGATTGGGCATTATGGAAATTGCCATAAAGCACAGACAGCATGCCCATAATAACCGGCATATTTTGCTCAAGTGGTGCTTGGGCAAAATGTTGATCCATTTGGTTGGCACCCTCTAGCAACTGCTTAAAGTTATCCATACCGACTAACAGTGCAATAGGTAAACCTATTGCTGACCACAATGAGTAACGCCCGCCGACCCAATCCCACATAGGGAAAATGTTTTTAGCATCTATACCAAATTCAGTTGCCTTAGCAACATTGGATGTAACCGCTACGAAATGTTTAGCTACATCATTTTGGCTAGCGCCATTGGCCAGGAACCAATCTTTAGCACTTAAGGTGTTGGTCAGTGTTTCTTGGGTGCCAAAAGATTTTGATGACATAACAAATAATGTTGTTTCATTATCTAAACTTTTCAGCTTTTCACAGATAGAGCTGGCATCAACATTGGCAACAAAATGACAACTAAGTCCTTTTTGCCAATAAGGTCTTAATGCTTGAGAAACAATTTTAGGCCCAAGGAATGAACCGCCAATACCAATACTGACGATATCAGTGATAGTCTTGCCGGTATAACCTTTCCATTCGCCTTGAGATACTGACTCTACAAACTGAGTCATCTTTGCCAGTGTTTGCTGTACTTCAGGGACAATATTTTCCCCTTCAGCCATAATCACTTGCTCAGGCTGACTTCTCAGTGCGGTATGTAAAACCGCACGTCCTTCAGTATTATTGATAATGTCGCCATTAAACATGGCTGAAATTTTAGCGGATAAATTAGCTTCTTCAGCTAATTTAAAGAGCAAGGCTAAACCATCATTATCCACTCGGTTTTTAGAGTAATCTAATAATAAACCACAGCTCTTAAGGCTCATTTCTTCAAAGCGGTTATTATTTTGTGCAAATAATTCACGCATATGAGGTAACGCAGCAGCGTTTAACTTTAACTGCTGCCAGGTATTACTCTGAGTTAAATTAGTCATGCAAATCACTCCGTTGATTAGCTTAGTTTTGCGTTTAACATGACCTCAAGTTTACCTTGGTCAATGGCGAAATTACGAATTCCTTCAGCCAGCTTATCAACTGCCATTGGGTCTTGGTTATACTCCCAACGAAATTGCGCTTCAGTTAATGGCGTTGGTGCAGGCGCTGATGAAGTTGCTGGTTTAAGTTTTTGTGTAATAACAGCATCACTATTGGCTAGCTCTTCTAATAGTGCTGGGCCAATCGTTAGACGATCACAACCTGCTAACTCGATAATTTCACCGGTATTACGGAAACTTGCGCCCATGACTACTGTGTTATAGCCATGAAGCTTATAGTAGTTATAGATGTCGGTTACAGAAACTACACCAGGATCGGTTACAGCGGTGTAATCAAGACCAGTATCTTTTTTGTACCAATCTAAAATACGACCAACAAAAGGTGAAATAAGGTAAACACCCGCTTCAGCACATGCTCTAGCTTGAGCAAAACTGAATAACAGCGTTAGGTTACAGTTAATGCCTTCTTGTTCTAGTACTTTAGCGGCACAGATACCTTCCCATGTAGAAGCTAACTTAATCAGAATACGTGATTTATCAATACCAGCGTCTTTATATAACTTAATTAATTTGTGTGCTTTTTCAATCGACCCTTCTTTATCAAATGAAAGTCTCGCATCTACTTCTGTAGAGATACGGCCTGGGACGATTTTAAGAATTTCTACGCCGATATTTACGGCTAATTTATCACCAGCATCTTCAATTTGTTGGGCGACATTATTCGACTGTACTTTTGCCCAAGCGATAGCGTCATCAATGAGTGGAGCATACTCAGGGATTTGTGCTGCTTTAAGAATTAGAGAAGGGTTTGTGGTTGCATCTTCTGGTTGGTAGCGCTTAATTGCTTCAATGTCGCCGGTATCAGCGACGATAGTGGTTAATGCTTTCAGTTGAGCTAACGTGTTCGCCATGGAAATTTCCCTCTCAGTAACAAAGTTATTTTGTTCAATGCGGTTATTAGAAGCGATTTTACTGTATTTTCCAACAGATTATGTAAAAAAATTACAATAAAAAACGAAAAATGAACCGATAATCTGTAAAAGGTGTTATTTAATGTCTGATTTATTTGATATTTAGTTGGGAAAAGTTGTTAACTTACTCATTTGGAGGGTTAACACTCCTTTGCTTTCAAGCTTTGAATATTTCTGTCGGTAAACTTTTAAAAGCAAAAAGTCGCTGCAAGCAGCGACTTTAACAAGTTTGTATGACTGTTTAGTTTATTTTAGTACAGGGCGAGTTTCTGCACCACTAACAACAGCATCAATACGACGGTTCTGTTTGTTAGCTTCAGCTGAACTACCTTCAATGATTGGGCGAGTTACACCGTAACCAACAGCTTCAAGTCTATTTGCATCAATACCGTAATCTTGCACTAAGGTATCAACAATCGTTTGAGCTCTACGCTCTGATAACGCCATATTATAATCAGCATTACCTACGTTTGATGCATGGCCTTCGATAACTACAGTTGTGTGTGGGTTATCTTTAAGGTACTTAACTGCTTTTAATAGACGATCATGTGACTCAGCTTTCAAATCTGCAGAATCATTATCAAACAGTACTCCTTCTAAACGAGAAGACACAGGTGAGTCCTCATAAAGAGTACAGCCTTTTTCATCAACTTTATGAGTTGATGGTGTATCCGGACACATATCCATATCATCAGTAACGCCATCGTTATCTGAATCAATTGGTGCAGCTGCGACAACAACTGGTGCAGGTTTAGTTTCACCAAAGCGGTAGCTTAATTCTAAGCCCCAGTAGTTACTTTCCATTGAAAGCGTATCGTATGCATCGTCATCAAGGTTTTCATAGCGACGATACTTAGCTTGTAATTTTAAGTTTTCGGTAAAGTTATAACCAACACCAACGCCAACATACGGTGCAATACCACTGTCACTGTAGTATTCAGTATTATAATTTTTTTTGTTAGATAATAGATAGTTCATTGCACCGGCTTCTGCAGATAAACTCCACTTTTCAGCAAACGGATAAAAACCAACTAAACCTAAAGCCATGCCTCTAGCGCCGACATCGTTACGTTTGTCGCTGTAATCAGTCCATTCAGCGCGTCCCAAGTCTCTATAACCTAACTCAACACCAAAATAGTCATTAAATAAGTATCCACCAAAAACATCCCATGCATAAGGATCGTCTTCACCACATACTTTCATTGTTTTTAGGTCACAGTTAGGTTCATAGTTATTAATACCTAATCCACCACCGACATACCAAGGGGTTAACTCTTGTTCAGCCACCGCTGCAAAAGGTAACATTGAGGTGAGTAATACTACTTTTAACGTGTTCTTCATCATATATAGTCCATTGTTATTTTACTTCACCAAAACAAATGTTAAGCAGTTGTTTGCTACATGTGTTGCCGACACTTATGCGGTGTTCCTATTATATTATAGCCAGCAGGCTAATTATCGTTGTATTTTCAGCGGTTTTCCATAGCCAAAAGGATTAATTTTATATTCATTTGATAAAACTTATTTAAATTCGCTCTGCAATTGTAATTAAAGGTGGTGGGTATGTTGATTTTGTTGCCACGATTAACGTGGTTGATTGTATTAATGAGTAAACATAAAAAAAGCGCCCTAAGGCGCTTTTTTAGTGGATAACATTATAAAAGTCATAGAGTTTAGGACTCTATCAACGCGTCCAAACCCAGTTTTCAATCTCTTCAGGGTCAACACCGTTAGCTTTAATATAGTTACGATGCTCAACTAATCGTTGTAGCATGTTAGTTGTTATTTCAACATGTTGAGTTTCGTCGATAACACCTTGTTGGAATAACTTGTAAGCCATATCAATCACTAGGTGATAACGGGAAGTCCCATTTCGAACGCCCATATCAAATGGCGTCGTTGTAGAACCTTCTTCCTCATAACCTTTAATACGGAATCGTTTACTACCTTTATAGTCAAATACCAATTTCTTGATGGTATTTGGGTAGCCATGGTAATTAAATACTACGCCTTTATCTTCGGTGAATATCTCATCCATCAACCAAGGTTTATTTTGGAATTTACGACTACCTAAGCCGTTGCTATTAAGTTCAGTTACGCTGACGAAACGAATGCGAACTCTTGGCAGTAGTTCTCTGATGAGTACTAAAGATGCCATACATTCCTGGGTGACATAATCGCCACAACCAGCAAGTACCACATCAGGGTTGTCATCAGAGGCAAAATCCCAAACCATCACGCCATCTTTAGTTTGTTTACGTGCTTCATCAAGTGATAGCCATTGAGGTAAATCTTTTTTACCTGCCACTAAAATATTGAGCTTATCGCGATCTTCATAGGCGCGTTCTGTATAAGTCAGTGTGCTATTGCCATCTGCAGGTAAATAGGCAGAAATGATATCTGGATGCTTCTCTAGCATGGCGCCTAAGAATGAAGGGTTTTGATGCGAGTAACCATTGTGGTCCTGACGTTCTAATAAAGAAGACAGAACAACGTTGCAAGAAGGCACTGGTTTACGGAAATGAACCCCTTGGCTGGCATAAACGTACTTACAGTACTGATCAGCCATTGATGAAACTACTTGTGAGAAAGCTTCATATGTAGGGAACATGGCATGACGGCCTGTTACTGTGTAACCGTGCATCATTCCGAAGAGAAGGTTTTCCGACAGCAGTTCAATAACACGACCATCGCGAGCCATATCTTGATCCCAGCTTTCAATCGGCCATTGCCAAGCGCGATCTGTTTCTTCGAATACCGCTTGGAGCTGATTTGAGTATGTTTCATCAGGGCTAAAGATACGTAGGTTACGTTGATCTCTATTTAATTTGAATGCATCACGCATCCATTCACCCATTTTGTACATTGAAACGCCGCGTGTACCCCGTGGTGTTTCTGGTCCATAACTTAATTTTTTAAGGTCTGGCTGCGAAAGGGCACGAACTACTTCACCGCCGTAGCTTAAGTGTTGACGACCACAGCATAAATGTTTCGGTGGCAGTAAAGATTGAATTTCTTCATCAAAAGTAATTTCACCTGCAGCATTAATGCTACAAAGCTCATCGAATTTGTAACTGGCTAACCAATCATTAAGTGCTTTTAGATGACCCGCATCGGTTGCACATTTATTGACAATAACCTGGTGAGATTCGCAGTTGCCTTCAAGTTTTTTACCGCCAAACTCAGAAGTACCGGTCCAACCTTTAGCTGTACGCATCAGAATGACAGGCCAGCGAGGCTTACAAACATCTTCGCCATGGCGAGCACGTTTTTGAATATCATTGATCATCTCGTAAGACAGATCCATGGCCTCTTTCATTTGGATAAAGACATCTTCTTCTTGTTGATCATCAACAATGATTGGGTGATAGCCTAAACCGCGAAACTCAAGGTCTAACTCTTCATGGCTCATTCGGCCCATACGAGTGGGCCCAGAAATTTTATAGCCATTGATATGAACAATTGGCAGTACAGCACCGTTGGTTGCTGGATCAACAAGACGGTTGGCATACCATGATGCAGCCAATGGACCTGTTTCTGATTCACCGTCACCAACTAAACAGGCAGCAATTAAGTTTGGATTATCAAGAACTGCGCCCCAGGCTACAGATAATGAATAACCTAATTCACCACCTTCCAGAATTTGACCGGGTGCTTCTGGGTTAGCGTGTGATGGGTAACCATATGCAGCAGAGAATTTTTTACAGATATCTTCAATACCTGACTCATTATATGGAATTGTCTCTGGATAGAAGTGGCTTAAAGAACCTTCAACAAAAAGGTTTGCCTGAACAGCAGGGAAGCCATGTCCTGGACCGACTAAATAAATGAACTCTCTTTCGTGTTTAACGATTAAGCGATTAACATTGGCGTAAACAAAATTAATACCTGGACAGGTTCCCCAGTGGCCTAATAGCCGAGGTTTGATGTCTTTATGCTGTAGCTCTCTTTTGAACAGGACATTCTGCTTAAGGTAGATTTGCGAGGTAGCGAGAAAGTTAGTTGCTCTAACATATTTTTTAAGAGCAGTGATTTCATTTTGCTGTGTCATGGTGACCTCATTATGAAAGATAAGATTGATTTAATTCTTAATGAGAACACTGTATTCTCAATTTGGTTGCAATAATGTGTTCTTTGTCTAACTTTTTTATTAAATATTTTAATGATAAAGATGGTTCAAGGTTGGAATTCTGTTAATAGCTATAAGGTTTAGGGGCTGTAGGTTGTTATTTGAGATAGAGGATAAGGTCTGAGTTTAAGGAAGTGTGATCTATATCACCCGTGTTTGAAGTTGTTCTATGCTAGTTTTTTGTCCGAAAAAAAATTCGAGTGTGTTTGCAAAGTAAAAAAGCATCACAAAGTTTGCTAGGCTTTAATGGCTAAAGTCAGTAAAGTCAGTAAAGTTAACTTGAATACTACTAATATAATAATTAACTAATATATTCGCTCACCATATTTCAACTATATCTTTTAGACCGCTTCAAGCTGCCTAATGAAATTTTGATGGGTCAATTATAATAATTCGATAATTTTATTTTGTCTGAAACAACTGATTTGCTCAGACATATTTTCTACAAAATAAAGTTATTCCAAGGAATAGATTAAGCAAATGGTAATGTTAGAAACGATCGTAGATTTTATGAACAACTTACTGTGGGGCAAGTTGTTGGTATATGGACTTGTTGGCGCAGGTATCTTTTTCACTATTCGTCTTGGGTTTATTCAATTAACACAATTCGGACATGGTTTAAAATTGTTATCAATTAGCCGTCGCCCGGGCAAGCATGGTCTATCCTCTTTTCAAGTTTTTTGTACTAGTATGGCTGCTCGAGTCGGCGCTGGTAACATGGCCGGTGTTGCCGTCGCTATCGGCATGGCCGGTCCTGGCGCAGTATTCTGGATGTGGGCCATTGCAGTATTGGGTATGGCAACAGCCATGATTGAGTCCACCCTTGCTCAAGTCTACAAAGTGAAAGATGATGATGGCCAATACCGCGGCGGTCCTGCTTATTATATGGAGAAGGGTTTAGGTCAAAAATGGATGGGAATATTATTCTCTATCTTATTGATCATATGTTTCGGCTTAGTATTCAATGCGGTACAAGCAAATACCATTGCCGGAGCAATGACTGCAGTATTTGATTTTGATCCTATTTATGTCGCCATTATTATCACCATTTTAAGTGGTGTTGTTATTATGGGCGGCCTTAAAAAGGTAGCTCGTGTATCAGAAATTGTTGTACCAGTAATGGCATTAGCTTATATCGCTATTGCGTTAGTGGTTGTGCTGATGAACTTAGAAGAATTACCTGCAGTATTTATGCTGGTAATTAATAGTGCATTTGGCTGGCATGAAGCTGCTGGTGGCGCTGTGGCATATAGTATTGCTCAGGCTATGCAAGCAGGTATTGCTCGTGGCTTATTCTCAAACGAAGCGGGTATGGGTAGTGCAGCGAACATCGCAGCAAGTGCTTCACCTAACCCTAATCATCCTGCATCACAAGGTTACATACAAATGATGGGTGTATTCTTTGACACTATCGTTATTTGTACTGCTACTGCGGCAATTATTTTGCTTTCGGGTGATGCTGCTGGAAGTGGTGATGGCGTAGCGATGACGATTAATGCTTTAAATTCACATGTCGGCGATTGGGGCGGTGCATTCATTGCCTTTGCAATATTGTTATTCTGTTTTACATCAATTATTGCCAACTACTCATATGCAGAAACTAACGTGATGTTCCTTTCTGGTAATAAGAAAGCTGCACTGCCTATTTTCCGCTTAGTCGTTCTAGGAATGGTGATGTTTGGCGCGATGGCTAAAATCAATATTGTTTGGAATTTAGCTGATGTTTCTATGGGCTTAATGGCTCTTGTTAATATGGTTGCATTGCTGCTTTTATCTGGTTTAGCGGTTAGAGTGATTAATGATTATCGCCAGCAAGTTAAAGCAGGTGAAGAACCTGTTTTTGACCCATCTAAGTTCCCAGAACTTGAAGGGCAACTTGAAGGTGGAATTTGGGTTGGTAAGCAAGCCAAAGCTGAAAAGTAATGCTCAAATGAATTTGAATGCTTGTTAATATTTTAGACAATATTAGTACAATCTTAAAAAGCATTTAGTACAATCTAAAAAACCATGCAGTAATTGCATGGTTTTTTTTATGCAGCTCAGTATGATATGAGGCATTGAAATAGCATTCACAGTATAAAATAGGATAATTAGCCATGTTAGTATTAGTTTCTCCTGCCAAAACTCTTGATTTTGAAACGCCGGCTAAGACCAAGTCGTTTACTCAGTCGACCCTACTTGATCATAGTCAAAAGCTTATTGATGTTTGTCGTGAATTGACGCCGATGGACATAGCATCGTTGATGAAAGTGAGTGATAAAATTGCTGGTTTGAATGCGGCAAGATTTGCTGAGTGGCAGTCAGACTTTAATTTAGATAATGCCAAACAAGCTATGTTTGCTTTTAGAGGCGATGTTTATACGGGTCTTGATGCAGACTCAATGTCTGACAAAGAAATTAATAAAGCGCAAAAACATTTACGCATTTTGTCAGGTTTGTATGGATTACTAAAACCATTAGACTTAATGCAAGCTTATCGATTAGAGATGGGCACAAGTTTAGCTAATTCAGCTGGAAAAAACCTTTACGCATTTTGGGGCGAAACTGTCACGAATGAAATCAACCTAGCTGTCGCTGAACAAGCAAACGATATTGTGATTAACTTAGCTTCAAATGAATACTTTAAAGCGGTAAAACCAAAATTGTTAAAAGCGAACTTAATTACCCCAGTGTTTAAAGATTATAAAAATGGCCAATATAAGGTGATTAGCTTTTACGCTAAAAGAGCCCGTGGTTTAATGGCACGTTATATTATTCAGAACGATGTTAAATCATTAGCAGCTGTGCAGAAGTTTGATTTGGATGGGTACTATTATAGTGAAGACTTATCGACACCAGCAGCACCGGTATTTTTAAGAGAAGAGCAAATTAAGTAACCACTACAAGTTTCAGTTACATGTAACTGGTAAAAAATACTTAATAAAAAAGCAGCTAAGGTTTGAACTCCTTAACTGCTTTTTTGCGATAAAAGGCTGGTAGGTTATTGCTTATCAGTCTTTTTTGCTAAAGGGCGTAAATTGAGTTCGGATTGCGCCATGATGTATGCAAATTGAGCATAAGCAGCGACATTTTGAGCTAACGCGGTAGGGTCGATTTTATCTAAAGTGTCGTTAGGGGTGTGGTGATAATCAAAGTAATCAGTACCATCTTGTCTAAGTGAAGCAACTGGCACGCCCAATGAAGGCATCATAGACACGTCAGGACCACCTGTGGCTTTATTGTTACCTAACGTAACCCCATTGATGGTCATCGAGCTGTGTTCTGTTTTAACTTGCTCAAATACATTCGGGTTCACGTTAAAATCAATTTGATAAATTTCGCCTGCACCAAAGTCTGACTCAGCAGCAATGTAATGCAGCCCTAACTCATCAGCATGTTGCTTCGCATAAGATTTTGCCCCGACTATACCAACTTCTTCTGCTGCATATAGTACAACTCTTATTGTTCTTGCTGGTTTTTGAGGAAGGTCTTGAATCAGTTTTGCGGCAGCAGTAACAATGCCAACACCTGCGCCGTCATCTATTGCGCCAGTGCCTTCATCCCAAGAATCAAGGTGAGCACCGATAAGTACCACTTCATCAGGCTTACTACTGCCAGTGACTTCAGCAATAACATTATATGAAGTTGCGACACCTAAATTCTTTGACGATAGATTAAGCGATAAAGTAATGTCCTTATCTCTTTTTAACATTAAATTAATCATATCGGCATCAGGTGCTGATAACGCAGCAGCAGGTATCTTTTTTATTCCATCTTTGTAACGCATCATTCCAGTATGCGCCATACGGTCATGATCGGTTCCTATTGATCGAATAACGACTGCAACAGCCCCTTTCTCTGCTGCTGCGACTGCACCGCGTGAGCGTCCGCCAACAGACTGACCGTAACCTTTACCGCTAATGTGTCTTTCTGTCTTATGGTCAATGAAGGCAATCTTACCTTTTACTAACGCAGGATCTGCAGCTTGTAGAGCAGCAAGAGTATCAAAGCGAATTATAGTGGCTTGTATACCTGACTCAGGGGTTGCGACACTGCCACCAAGAGCTGAAATAACCAGAGGTTGCTCAAATGGTGAAATAATTGAAGCTTTAGCGTGTCCTCTTGACCATGCAGGAACTTGTACAGACTCTTTATAAACTTTATCAAAGCCTAAGCTGTTAAGTTTGCTCATTGCCCATTCAACAGCAATCAAATCTTTTTCTGAACCAGCTAATCGAGGACCGACTTCAACGGTTAAAGACTCGACAATGTCATAGCCAAGAGTTGAGGATAAGGCTTGATTTACAAGTTTTTGGCTAATAATGTCGTTTGATGATAATTCGGTTTGTGTTACTTGCGTGTCATTTGGTTGATTTTGACAACCTGAAATAGTGGCTAAAAGCATCCCAGCAAAAATTTGTTTATTATAGTTTTTCATGAGTTTCCTTCATTTTTATTAGCTAAGTCTCATTTTTAAAAACAATCTACCAAAAAGTGTGCTTCATGTCGCTGCCCCATTTGTTAGGGAAGGCTATATTAGCTTGGGAGATGACTTAGGAGAAACAGGCGAGTGATGAATATAGAACTGATGCAGCAGCGTGCAGATCATGCTGTCGTTATGCTGAAAGCACTGGCAAATGAACGTCGTTTGTTTATTTTGTGCCATTTGCTTAATGAAGGCGAGATGTGTGTAGGCGAGATGAATAAAAAACTTGGTTTAAGCCAATCTGCACTTTCGCAGCATTTAGCTTGGCTAAGAAAAGATAACCTCGTTTGTACACGTAAAGAAGCTCAAACGGTTTTTTACTCACTGAAAAGTGATGAAGTTAAAGAGTTAATAAAAGTGTTGGATAATTTATATTGCCATTAATGGTAATTAAGATAATTCCTGAGGCGCCTTAATAATCATCTTGCTGCTAATTTAGTATGCTGGGATATTGTTAAGGCGTTTTTTTATGTCTAGAAATGGGTAAATCGATGGGGAAGAGTTAACGTAAGGGATGGTTCTATCGCTGCGCTATAAATTTTAGACATAAAAAAACCGACCTAAGTCGGTTTTTTAAAATATAAATCACTAAAATTAAGCAGCTAGTGCTTTGATTTTTGCGTTTATGCGTGCCTTTTGACGAGCAGCTTTATTCTTGTGAATAATGCCTTTTGCTGCCAAACGATCAACAATTGGTTGTGCTGCTGCGAATGCTTCCGTAGCCGCTTTATGATCACCGCTCTGGATAGCAACGATAACTCTTTTAACGTATGTACGTAACATTGAACGACGACTAGCGTTATGCTGACGACGTTTTTCAGACTGAAGCGCGCGCTTCTTTGCAGACTTGCTATTAGCCAAGGTGCAACTCCTAAAACTGGGTTTAATACTTTGAGGGCGAGGAATATGCCTGCTTTTATTCATTTTGTCAATGAATATGGTAAAAAACTCGTCAAAAAGACAAATAAAATACCTTGCTTGGTTATCTTCAACCTCATTCGTGTAAGATGTGGCGCAATTCTATCAGTTCTTATAGCCCATAGACAGCATTAGAATTGAAAATTTGAGATATAGCAGAGTTATTTAAAACGCTAATGTGCAGCTTTGGAGCGACGTTTGAGTAAAAAGTTACTAAAATCAGGTGCCATAGTCAGTGTCATGACATTGGTTTCTCGTGTACTTGGCCTGATTAGAGATGTTGTAATTGCAAACCTAATGGGAGCGGGTAGCAGTGCCGATGTGTTCATTTTTGCTAATAAAATACCTAACTTCTTACGCCGATTGTTTGCTGAAGGTGCTTTTGCGCAGGCCTTTGTCCCCGTATTAACTGAATATCAGCAAAAGCATACCCCGGAAGAAACGCGAGAGTTGCTCGGTAAGGTTGCTGGTACTTTAGGCGGCATTGTTAGTGTCGTTACCTTAATTGGTGTTATCGGCTCTCCTCTTCTTGCTGCGTTATTTGCAGGTGGCTGGTTTTATGACTGGTTAAATGGTGGCCCTGACGGAGCCAAATTTGAGCTTGCTTCATTGATGTTAAAAATTACTTTTCCCTATCTGTGGTTTATTACATTAACGGCATTAGCGGGCTCCATTTTAAATACCCGTGGGAAATTTGCCGTTTCTGCTTTCACGCCGGTATTTCTCAATATCACCATTATTATTGCAGCGCTAGTCTTTGCTCCTAATATGGAACAACCCGAAATAGCACTCGCTTTAGGGGTGTTTTTTGGTGGTTTAGTGCAATTTTTGTTTCAAATTCCTTTTTTATTACGTGAAAATGCCTTAGTTAAACCTTCATGGGGCTGGAATCATAGCGGTGTGGTCAAAATTAGAACCTTGATGATCCCAGCATTATTTGGCGTGTCAGTCTCACAAATTAATTTATTGTTCGATACATTCATTGCATCGTTTTTAATGACAGGATCTATTAGTTGGCTGTATTACTCTGATCGCTTGCTTGAATTTCCATTAGGTTTATTTGGTATTGCCATTGCAACGGTGATTTTGCCTGCTTTATCCAGAAAGCACATTGATGATAAAGGCAGTGGCTTTAGCGACACCATGGATTGGGGGGTAAGGGCCATTCTATTACTGGGTATGCCCGCTATGCTGGGGCTCATTATTCTTGCTCAACCTATGCTAATGGTATTGTTTATGCGGGGAGCATTTACATTTTCTGATGTGGAAATGGCCTCTTATAGTTTAGTTGCTTACGGTTGTGGCTTGCTCAGCTTCATGATGATCAAAGTGTTAGCGCCCGGTTACTATTCCCGACAAGACACTAAAACACCTGTTAAGTACGGCATTATCGCTATGGTCAGTAATATGGTATTTAATATTATTTTTGCGATTCCCTTTGGCTATGTAGGGCTTGCTATCGCCACCTCTATGTCAGCTTTTCTTAATGCTGGATTGTTATACCGCGGTTTACATTTAGCTGGTGTGTACCGAGTTAATCGAGCCACGGTAACCTTTTTCATTAAGGTGACAATTGCCACAGCAGTGATGGTTTTGATATTGCTTTATTTACTACCTGAACAAACTGCGTGGCTGGATATGAGCATGATGGCAAAAGTTTATAACCTTTCAGAACTGATTGTTTTAGGAGCAAGTGGTTATTTATTGAGCCTAATCGTGATGGGACTAAAACCTTGGAAAATGAAACGTCAATCATGAATGCTGATTATCCATTCTATCTAGTATATAATCAGCCGATTTACAGTAGCAGTTGTTTGGCGTAATGGAACTAATTCGCGGTATACACAATATATTACCTTCGCATCATGGATGCGTGCTCACTATTGGTAACTTTGATGGTGTGCATCGTGGTCATGCGCAAGTGATTAATAATTTAGTTAATAAAGCTAAACATTTTCAGCTACCTGCTGTAGTTATGACGTTTGAACCACAGCCGCAAGAGTTATTTCGCCAACAAGATGCCCCAGCAAGAATTAGCTTATTAAGAGATAAAATTAGTTTACTAGAAGAGCTCAATATTGATCGTCTTCTGTGTGCTAATTTTAATACTCGTTTTGCTAATCAACCCGCGGAACAATTTATTGAAGATTTACTGGTCAATAAATTGGGCGTCAAATACTTGGTGGTGGGCGATGATTTTTGTTTCGGCAAGAATAGAACTGGCACATTTAAGATGTTGGTTGAAGCAGGTAAAAAGTTTGGTTTTACTGTGGTTAGTACTCAAAGCTTCATCTTAGGTTCAACCAGAGTAAGCTCCACTGCTGTTAGAGAACAATTAGCTTTAGGTAATCTAGAGCAAGCAAGAAGGCTGCTTGGGCACCCTGTGTTATTAACAGGAAAAGTCGCTCATGGGCAAAAAATAGGACGAACCATTGGTTTCCCTACTGCGAACATTGCATTAAAACGTAAAGTGTCACCAGTAAGAGGTGTTTTTGCGGTAAAAATGTACTGGGATGGTAGTGATATTTATGAAGGCGTTGCCAACGTTGGTTTTAGGCCAACGGTAGATGGGCAAATTTGCCAGTTAGAAGTGCACTTATTTGATTTTTCTGGTGACTTGTACACTAAAAGAGTTGAAGTTGAATTAGTGGCTAAAATCCGTGATGAACATCCGTTCGAATCATTGGATGCGTTAAAAAAACAAATTTTGAATGATGTAAATGAAGCAAAAGCTTTATTTAGCAATGATGCAGGCTGAAATTAATCAGTCCAAATAATGGTATAGGATCAATGACCGACTATAAATCTACTTTGAATTTGCCGGAAACAGATTTTCCGATGCGCGGTAACTTGGCTAATCGTGAGCCAGCTATGTTAGACCGTTGGACTCAAGACGAACTTTATCAAAAAATTCGTGACAGTCGAATTGGTCGCAAACCGTTTATTTTGCATGATGGTCCTCCGTATGCGAACGGCAATATCCATATTGGTCACTCAGTAAATAAAATCTTAAAAGATATCATTGTTAAATCTAAAACAATGGCTGGTTTTGATGCGCCTTATATTCCTGGTTGGGATTGTCACGGCCTACCAATCGAATTGATGGTAGAAAAGAAAGTTGGCAAACCGGGGCAAAAGATCTCTGCTGCTGAATTTCGTGAAGAATGCCGTAAATACGCTGCTAAACAAGTTGATGGTCAACGTGAAGACTTTATACGTTTAGGTGTATTTGGCGATTGGCATAATCCTTATTTAACGATGGATTACAGCACTGAAGCTAATATCGTGCGTTCTTTATCTAAAGTTATTGAAAGTGGTCACTTACACAAAGGTGTTAAGCCTGTTCATTGGTGTACAGATTGTGGTTCAGCATTAGCCGAAGCAGAAGTTGAATACGAAGATAAAAAGTCACCTGCTATTGATGTGGCATTTGATGCTGTTGATACTAGTGCGGTTGCAGCTAAATTTGGCGTTGAAGGCTATACAAAAACTATTTCAGCTGTCATTTGGACCACGACGCCTTGGACTATTCCTGCTAACCGTGCGCTTTCATTAAGCCCAGATCTTGATTACAGCCTTGTTGAGTTTGTAAAAGAAGGTGTGACTAAAACACTTATTCTAGCTGAAGTGTTAGTTGAGACTTGTTTAACTCGTTATGAAGCAGAATCACATACGGTAATAGGCACGACGAAAGGTGCTGAACTTGAGTTAATGCGTTTCAAACACCCTCTTTCAGCGTTTGACGTGCCAGCTATTCTTGGTGACCACGTAACAACTGATGCAGGTACTGGTGTGGTTCATACTGCACCTGGCCATGGTCAAGACGATTTCATTGTCGGTTTAAAATATGGTTTAGAAGTGGCGAACCCTGTTGGAGACAATGGCGTTTATAAGGCAGATACTGAGTTTTTTGCTGGTCAGCACGTATTTAAAGCTAACAAGAGCGTTGTAGATTTATTAGAAGAGAAAGGTCAGTTATTGTGCCATGTGGCGTATCTTCATAGCTATCCACATTGCTGGAGACACAAAACTCCGATCATCTTCCGTGCAACACCACAGTGGTTTATCTCAATGGATAACCATGGCTTGCGTAAGCAAGCTCTGAAAGAAATCGAACAAACTAAATGGATCCCTGAATGGGGCCAAAGCCGTATTGAAAAAATGGTTGAGAATCGTCCAGACTGGTGTATTTCACGCCAACGTACTTGGGGCGTTCCAATTACTTTATTGGTGAATCGTGAAACTGAAGAGTTGCATCCGGATAGTGTTTCTATCATGGAACGCGTTGCTAACCGTATCGAGCAACAAGGTATTCAAGCTTGGTGGGATCTTGAGATCAGTGAGCTAATCGGCGATGAAGCTGATCAATACCGTAAAGTGACCGATACTTTAGATGTTTGGTATGACTCAGGCTCTACTTTCTCTTCAGTTGTTGCATCGCGCCCTGAATTTAAAGGCCATGAAGTCGATTTATACCTTGAAGGCAGTGATCAACATCGTGGTTGGTTCATGTCATCATTAATGATTTCAACAGCAATGAACGGCAAAGCACCTTACAAGCAAGTGCTTACACACGGTTTCACCGTTGACGGTAAAGGCCGTAAAATGTCGAAATCAGTGGGTAACGTTATTGCACCGCTTCAGGTGATTAACAAACTGGGTGCTGATATCTTGCGTTTATGGGTTGCTGCAACTGATTACAGTGGTGAGATGACGGTTTCTGATGAAATCTTAAATCGCAGTGCAGATTCATACCGCCGCATTCGTAACACCGCTCGATTCTTATTAGCTAACTTGAATGGCTTTAATCCTGCAACGGATATGATTGCCACTGAAGATATGGTGTCGCTAGATCGTTGGGTTGTGCGCCGCGCAGCAGCATTACAAGAAGAGATTATTGAAGCTTACGAGCAGTATAATTTCCACTTAGTAACCCAAAAGTTAATGCAATTCTGTTCAGTTGAACTAGGAAGCTTCTACTTAGATATCATCAAAGATCGCCAGTATACGGCTAAATCTGATGGCCATGCTCGTCGTAGCTGTCAAACTGCCTTGTATCACATTGTTGAAGCAATGGTACGTTGGGTCGCGCCAATCTTAAGCTTTACTGCTGATGAAATCTGGAATCTACTTCCTGGTGAACGTGAAGAATATGTGTTTACTCAAGAGTGGTACCAAGGTCTAGAGTCAGTGACTTTAGAATCTGACTTAAATGATGAATACTGGCAGCAATTATTAGCTGTTCGTAACGAAGTCAATAAAGTACTTGAACAAGCTCGTCGCGATAAGCGTATTGGTGGTTCATTGCAAGCTGATGTAACGCTATATGCAAATGATGATTTAGCGGCAAAACTGGCGCAAGTAAATGATGAGTTACGTTTTGTATTGTTAACATCTAAAGCGCTTGTTGCACCATTAAGTGATGCTCCAGCTGACGCAATTGAAACTGAATTAGCATCTTTAAAACTTGTTGTCGCAACAAGTGAAGCTGAGAAGTGTGAGCGTTGCTGGCACTACAGTGAAGATGTGGGCACTATCGAGTCTCATACGACATTATGTGGACGTTGCGTGACTAACATTGAAGGCGATGGCGAACATCGCGACTTTGCATAAAGGACTAACTTAATGCCACTGACTTGGAAAGAAAGCGGCATTCGTTGGTATTGGGTAGCTGTATTGGTGTTTGTTGCCGATCAGCTGTCTAAGCAATGGGTGTTAGCCAATTTTGAGCTGTATGAGTCAGTACAGCTTTTACCCATCTTTAATTTTACTTATGTACGTAACTACGGTGCAGCATTTAGCTTTTTAAGTGAAGCTGGTGGCTGGCAGCGCTGGTTATTTACCATTATTGCTATCGGTTTTAGTACATTACTTACCGTTTGGCTACGTAAACAGTCATCATCATTATGGCGAACTAACCTTGCTTACACGCTAATTATTGGCGGTGCTATTGGTAATTTAGTTGATCGCTTGATGCATGGGTACGTAGTCGATTTTATCGATTTTTATTGGAAGACAAGCCATTATCCTGCGTTTAATATAGCTGATGCAGGTATTTTTATTGGTGCTGCACTGATTATTTGGGAATCATTTAAACCTGAAACTCAACCGACAGAAAGTTAGGGAGTCTATTTTGTCTGAGCAAGATCTTACACGTTCTATTTTGTGTCATATGAATATCGTCTTAGAAGATGGTTCAACTGCTGAAAGCACTAAAGCAACAGGGAAACCTGCGCGTTTCAATGTTGGAGACGACAGTCTTAGCCCTGCATTTGAATCTGAAATATCAAATTTGAATCAAGGTGATAAACATAGTTTTACTTTAGCGGCCATTGATACTTTCGGTGAGTCTAATCCTGATGCTGTTCATCACATGGATAGAAGTAAGTTTCCTGCTGATATGGAATTAGAACCGGGTGTTATTGTCAGTTTCGGTGGCCCTAGTGGCAGCGAAATTCCAGGCATGGTTCGTGAGGTTGTTGGCGATTCAGTCACAATTGACTTGAATCACCCCTTGGCGGGTCAAACGTTAACTTTCGAACTCGAAGTGGTAGAGGTACTTTAATATGCTTAAAGTGGATCCTACTTCACCAGAGTTGAATATCTTATTGGCTAACCCTCGGGGTTTTTGTGCTGGTGTTGACCGAGCCATTAGTATTGTAGAGCGCGCTTTAGAATTATTTGAACCACCAATATATGTTCGACATGAAGTGGTTCATAATCGGTATGTGGTTCAAAATCTCAAAGATCGCGGTGCTATATTTGTTGATGAATTAGAGCAAGTACCGGATAACTCTATTGTTATTTTTAGTGCCCATGGTGTGTCTCAAGCAGTACGAAAAGAAGCAAAAAATCGAGGGTTAAAAGTGTTCGATGCAACATGCCCTCTAGTGACTAAGGTTCATCTTCAAGTTACTAGGGCTAGTCGTAAGGCAGTAGAATGCATTTTAATTGGGCATGAAGGCCATCCCGAAGTTGAAGGCACTATGGGTCAATACGATAATCCTGAAGGTGGGGTCTATCTTGTTGAGTCCCCTGAAAGCGTAGCTTCTTTGCAAGTTAAAAACCCTGAAAACTTGTGTTTTGTTACCCAAACAACACTTTCAGTTGATGATACTTTAGATGTTATTGCTGCACTGCAGAAGCGTTTTCCTTCTATTGAAGGTCCGCGTAAAGATGATATTTGTTATGCAACTCAAAATCGTCAAGACGCCGTTCGGAATATGTCTTCAGATGCAGACTTAATGATTGTTGTTGGTTCTAAGAATAGCTCTAACTCGAATCGTCTCCGTGAACTTGCTGAAAAATCCGGAACTGAAGCTTACTTAGTTGATACCGCTGCAGATGTTGATGAAGCTTGGTTTAAAGACGTAAAAAAAGTAGCAGTTACTGCAGGAGCATCAGCCCCAGAAGTATTAGTTCAACAAGTTGTTGATGCTATAGCCAAATTTGAACCTTCAATGATTACAGAAGTTGAAGGACGTAAAGAGGATACCGTATTCGCAGTACCTGCAGAATTACGATAACTCTTTAACTTTTTGAAAAAACCGTAAGCCTGAAAGGTTTACGGTTTTTTTATGTCTGCAACTATTGGTCTATACTTAGGAGATCGCTAAAATTAATAAATGCTATACAATAAGGTATCAATTTAGTTACATCTTGCTCGACTAATAATAAACAGTATAGTATTTTGTATCCAAGTTTCAGATTTATAAAGAAAATTAATTTTATTTTGTCAATATCTTGGCAAAAAATGGAGGTTTGACACTCATGCTAGCTAAGAGGAATGGATTTTCCTTAATAGAAGTAATGGTTTCTCTGGTGATTCTGACTGTCGGGTTAATTGGTGTTTTTAATTTGCATATTATTTCCAAGCAAGGAAGTTATGAATCGTTTCAGCAAACACAAGCTTCTTATTTTGCAAATGACATAATAAATAGAATGAGAATGAACCGATCTGAACTTACAAATTATCAAGGTTCTTATTCTGGAACTACTTCAGCACCAGCCAAGGCATGTGATGTGATTGTTGGCGGTAATAGTACCTGCTCTAGTGTCGAAACTAGACTATGGGATCTTTATCAATGGGAAAGGATGTTCCAAGGGGATAATGAAAAATCTTCAGGCACTAATGTTGGAGGTTTAGATTCTTCCGTTGCTTGTGTTGATATAAATGGACGCGATGTGACAGTAGTGATGACATGGCGTGGAGTCAGAGCTTCTTCTGATGGCTTATCTGAAGGCAGTACATTTGCAAAGAATTGTGGTACTTCAAGTGATAGACGTCGTGCTTTGGTTATTGAAACGGCAATTATATAAGGTACTAAATAATGCCAATTAAGATAAAGCTACAAGCTGGATTGTCGCTTGTAGAACTAATGGTTACCATGATTATCAGCTTATTTCTGACTGTTGGAATTTTTACAATGTTCAACATGACATCAGCTAACGTAACTACCACCAGTCAATTTAATCAATTACAAGAAAGTGGACGCATAGCATTAGCTATTCTCGAGCGTGACCTTAGTCAATTAGGATTTACAGCAGATATTACAGGGACTGACTTAAATAGTATTAATACGAGAGTATCAGCGACAGCAGTTACTAATGATTGTATTGGCGCTGGTGCAAATAACGCAACCTTCCCAAATACACAACCTGCGCATTTTCGTCGACTTTGGGGTTATGAAGCGGGTGTCAGTGCAGCAAGTTTGGCTTGTATTACACCTAAATCCAATACTGATGTTGTTCAACTAAAGCGTTTACTTGGGCCTTCTGTTTTAGCTGGCGGAATGAATTCAACTCGATATCACGCTGCTTCGACTTCTGATGAGATAGAATTTTTTAATGGTAATGTTGCTCCACCTTCATTACTAAATAGTCGGATATGGGAATATCAACACCATGTTTATTACATCGAAGATGATGCAAGTATTCCAATTTTAAAACGACGTACTCTTTCAATTGCTAACGGCATGAATAACGATGAACAGTTAGTTGAAGGCATTGAAAACATGCGCATCCTATATGGGTTTGATAGTAACGGTGATGATACCGCTGACAGCTATATGCCAGCACAAAATGTGACAACATTGATGTGGGATAACGCATTCTTTCAACGTTTAGTGTCATTAAGAGTGTTTTTGCTTGTTCGTACGGCTAAAGAAGATAGTAAATATACCAATGATGTAACCTACAAATTGGGTGATAAATCAATTGGACCACTGAATGATAACTTTCGTAGGAAAGTGGTCTCAACAACTATTGTCCTTGAGAATCCTGTATTAATTCGTTAATAAGAGCTAAAGCTAAAATACTTAATGTATAGGTGGAAACATGCAACATTCAATAAGAAAGCAACAAGGGGTAGTACTATTTTTTTCACTTATAGTACTAGTTATCATGACTGTAATTGGAGTCGCTCTAGCAGTTAATTCTACGCAATCTTTACGAATGTCAGGAGCGGGTTCAGAACGCATTGAAGCAATGATTTCAGCTCAAGGTGCGCAAGAAAAAATGATTGCCGACAATAGCGGCTCCACGATGTCAAATATGGTTGCTGTAACAGTTATGAATGATGCTGAATTAGGTGTGGTAAATACAGTGTCACCAATGATCTTGGGGGTTGGCGATGTAGATTGTCAACGCCCAGAGAAAGCTACCTCAGGTGATTCGATTAAATGTAAACGTCTTGAAGTATCCAGTTCAGCAAATTTTGGCCGAAGTAACCTCGGTCAAGTCACAATCGTCTTAGGGTTTGAGCAAGAAGTGTTGTCAGGGAGTTAACAATGACGAAATTTATACTAAGTACATTATTCTTTGCCGTTATTTTCACTAGCGCAAATAGTTTTGCCGATGACACTGAATTATATGTTTTTGAATCAACGGCGCGTTCAGGTTCAAGGCCTCAAGTATTAATTATTTTTGATACTTCAGGAAGTATGGGAACTAATTTTACCACAGATGTTCCTTATGTTCGTGGTGACGAAAATGTGAGTAATAGTGGTTCCTTGTTGGCATCGACTAAACTGTTCTTCACTCGGAGCAGTAGTGATATTCCAACCGCTTCAAGTGACCAATATTTTTTGCATGGAGTAAATGGTTGTGATGTTGGTGAGAAATATTTAGAAGATTATGGCATGTTCACTGGATATGTTCGTGAACATAAATATATAGGTGAAAACGGCACATGGTCAGAATTGCCATTAACTGATGGCTCAGGCATTCAACAAGTTGATTGTTATGAAGATATTGCAGAAGGTGTTTATTACAATAATAATACCAATTTTTGGGGGTTCCCTGTTGATGGTTTAGGTACGAGTGCTGATCCTATTAGGTATACCGCAGCAAATAACTCTTCAACATCGAACGATCTTGCAACAGCAATTGAAAAAGCTAAACTAACCAATTTTGGTATAGGGCAACCAATTACTTTATATACCGAAAAGTATGTAAATTGGTATCACAGTACGAAATCACAACAAAGTTACTCTAGAATGGACATCGCCCAACGAGTTATTGAAGATACTATTGTGACTACACCTGGGGTCGATTTTGGTTTATCTGTATTCAACAGAAATGATTCAGATGGTACGAGAAGTGGTGGTCGTATTGTTTATGGTATTTCTCAAACAACTGAAGCGTCAAAGGGGACGTTGCTTACAACTATTGGCGATTTAAATGCTAATGGTTACACGCCTCTTTGTGAAAACTTATACGAAGCTTACAGGTATTTTGCAGGTAAGAGCGTTTGGTTCGGTGATGATGATCCAAATAGAACACCATTACGGGATACGAGTATTGAAACGGGAGGAAGTTATGACTCTCCTTTTGTTGGGAAGCAATGTCAAGATAAAGCCTATGTCATTTATGTTACAGATGGTGAACCGACTAGAGATAACAACGCTGATACCCAAGTCCTTGCTTTAGATGGCGTAACTACTGCTGATAAATATTCAGGAAATTACCTTCCAGCACTTGCAGGTTGGATAAGTGAAAATGACGTAAATACCAGTTTAGATGGTACACAAACTGTTAATACTTTTACTATTGGGTTTAGCTCTGGAGCAGCAAGTGCTGCACCGATATTAAAAGAAACAGCTTTACGCGGCAACGGCGCTTACTATTCAGCTAAGGATGCTCAAAAACTACAAGAAGCATTACAGGCTATTTTTTCAAGTATCTTAGAAACTAATTCTAGTTTCACATCTCCTTCGATTTCAAGTAATAATTTCGATAGAACCCAAACATTAGATTCTGTTTACTACGCAATGTTTTTACCTAATAAAGGACCTCGTTGGTTTGGAAATCTCAAAAAGTTTAAAGTAACTGGTTCTGGTGACGTAGTTGACCAAGATGGAAATAATGCAATTGGTGAAGATGGTAATCTTAAATCTTCAGCTTGCTCCTATTGGACTGCAAAAACGGTATGTGAAGCAACGAGTGGTGGTGGTGATGGTAATGATGTTGCCATTGGTGGCGCAGCGTTAATGTTGCAAGGTATTACAAACAGAACTTTATACGGAAATTTTGGTTCTACTGGAGGATTAGAGGCATTTACCAAATCGAACGCAAGCAACAGCCCAGGAATATCTGGTGATTCAGAACTTGCTTTGTTTATGGGGGTTGATGAAACTGAACTGACTAAATTATTTGATTGGGCAAAAGGTATTGATGTCGATGATGAGAACAGTAACAATTCAACGACAGATAAACGTACTGATATCATGGGCGATCCACTTCATTCTAAGCCTCTAGCTATCAACTATGGTACAGATGGCTCCCCCGATGTAAGAGTAATTCTTGGTACTAACCATGGTTTTTTACACATGTTTAAAGATAAAGGTGATTCAGTTGAGGAAAGCTGGGCGTTTATGCCTCAGGAATTACTGCCAAATTTAAGAGAACTAAGAGCCAATGTGCCAACAGGTATCCATTCAGTTTATGGTATGGATAGCTCACCAGTAGCATATGTTAAGCGAACGGCGAGTGGTGCTATTGAAAGGGCTTGGTTGTATGTCGGGATGCGTCGAGGTGGTAAGTCTTATTATGCTCTTGATATTACAAACCCTGATGCGCCTACTTTCCTCTGGAAAGTAGATCCTGACTCTCAAGGGATGTCTGAGATGGGGCAATCTTGGTCTGAGCCAGTTATTACTTATGTACCTGGATTTCCTTCTGGCAATACTTCATCTGACACCGCATTACCGGTCGCTATAATTGGTGGAGGTTATAACCCATCGACGAAAGACGGTGATGGGGTTGGTAGTGATGATACTAATGGTCGTAGTGTTTATATTTTAAATGCTGAAACAGGTGCCTTGGTACATCATTTTGGCAGTGAAGCTGGTAATAATAAAACTAACCTTAATGGGATAGTGGATAGTATTCCAAATAGAATTGCTGTACTTGATAGTAATAATGACAGACTGACAGATCGATTGTATGCAACTGATACAGGAGCAAATGTCTGGAGAATAGATTTACCGGGTGGCTCACCTGATGATTCGACATCTCCATGGACAGCACATAAATTTGCTGACTTAGGTGGTTCATCTCAAAGTAATGACAGGCGTTTTTTTGCGGAGCCTGCTGTTGCAAAAACAGTGTTTACTAATGTTTCTGATGTAACAGTGACGACCCCTGGAGGTACCAGTAATACTATTCGCTCCTATCAAAATGTGCCTTATGATGCGGTTACTGTCGGTACTGGCCATAGACCACACCCGCTAGATACGTCTCGGTCTGATAAGTTCTTTGTTTTACAAGATAGGAATGTGATAACTAAATCATTCACTGGAGTGACAGGTAGTGAAGTCCCTGATGCTTTAGATTTATCAAATTTATATGATGTATCCAGTACAGCCCCTTCTACAGAAGATGAAAATATTGAATTTGGCAAAAAGCGAGGTTGGTACTATAGCTTTGGCGGTGTAGGGGAGAAAAGTTTGTCTGCGTCCACAATAGTGAGGGGACGAGTTTTCTTCACTTCTTATGTACCAGGGGTAGCTTCGTCTGCTAGTCAGTGCCTAGTTAGTGGTAAAGGGCGTTTATATGGCTTTGATTTACATAAAGGCACTCGTTCTTATACCCAAGAATATTTAGAAATGGGCGACAGAGTACCCGATACACCACAGCTAGTTGTCCCACCAAATGGAGACGATGAAAGTTATATGTATCTAATTGGTATTGGCGCTGCTGGCGATGATATGGATAAAGCTGATGATCCCAGTGATGATGGCTGTCCACCAGGTGATGATAAATGTATCGGTGGCGGTTTAGGTGTGAATAAAATTTATTATCATATAGATGAGTAAGTTGATGACAAAGAATAATGGTTTTACTTTAATTGAGCTCATGATAGCTGTTGTTATTGTGGGGATCTTGTCTTCTATTGCTTACCCTAGTTACACTCAATTTGTAGCTAAAGCTGCAAGAGCAGATGGTTTGGCGGGATTAATGGATGTTGCAAACAGGCAAGAGCAATATTATTTAGATAATCGAAAATATACAGCAGACATGACCAAGTTAGGTTTAAGCGCAGATCCTTGGGTTGTCGATAATCAATATTATTCAATTGATGCAGTTGTTGTTAATAACACCGATTTTACGTTAACAGCATCGGCCAAAGGAACACAGGTTACAAGAGATCCAAGTTGTATTTCTATAACATTAAATTCAACCGGTACAAAATTACCACAGGAGTGTTGGAAATGATTCGGTTAATTATCTGTTTTTTTTGTGTTTTACTTAGTTCAGCTATTATTGCAGAAGAGCAAGAAACAACCAGTACGTATAAATGTTATATAGAAACTAGCTATGGTAATGATTTAGCCTTGTTTACTTGGTTTCCAAGTAAACAAGTACAGGCACAAGCATCTATTTTGACACAAAAAGTCAGTACAGTTTCAGGAAAACGAGCAGTCGTTAGAGGAATTGAGCAATGTGTGTTAACTGATGCAGTATTCAAATCCAAAGATGCACAAAAACTGGATGAAGAGATCAGTTCTTATTAAGTTGTGCTTATGTATGAGAGTTGATAGAAAAAGAATTTAAGTGTTATGGCTTTAAATCATAGAAACATTTACCTTTCCCACATTCTGTGGGTAAAGGTAAATTTAAAGGAGTTCGCATTATTGTTAGTTTATTTTCCCATGAGTGAGAGGGCATTTTTTTGATCAATTAATATCAGTCCATCAAACCATTTACTGACAACTAACAGAGGTTTCTATGGTGGATATTCTTCCAGATACTCCAATTGTAAACCCTTTAGAATCAGGATTAGTTTTATCGCCTGGGCAGTATATGATATTGCCTGTTTGACTGAGGTTCATTAGGCCGTCTGCATTAAATGTATATCGAGTTAATGATGAAGTGATAAAATCATTGCTGTCAAAGCTATCAACAGTTCTTAGTACAGTATCTTGAATTCCGTTAGTACTATCCAACGAACCTAGAGCACCATTATCAATAAAAACACTGAAACCATTGGTCCAATCTGAATCACAACTTGTTCCGTTGAACGGGCATATTGATACTCTACTGCCATAACTGACTGCTTGGCTACGGGCAAATTGGATACTTGAATTAATTTTACTGATGTTACTGTTAGCCCTTTGCCCCTCATATAGAGAAACTAATGAGGGAACACCGACTGTGAGTAATATTGCTGCAATTGCCACGGTAACCATCAATTCAACAAGCGTAAACCCTTTTAAATCATGTTTCATTTTTATTATCCTTGATAATGTTATATCAGTATAACCAAGACGATAAATAAAATCAGTTAAATGTTAAAGGTTGGTTTTTATGGTTTGCAGGTAATAAGCTTTTTTGTTGAGTATCTAACCTTGCCGGCTTGATTTACAATTAGCGCTTTCGAGAATGGGTTGTCTATTGACTCTGGGCAATATGTTAACGTTCCATTAGTTCCAGAGGCCAAACCATCTGGTTGATATCGAAGTGCAAGTCTATTGTATTGAATTATGTCTTCTTCATGAAACTGACTCACTTCAAGCATAACGACATCATTTTCATTAAGTTGATTAATTGTTTTTGAGTCAGTAAAAACTGAAAACCCTTGATTCCACTTCCCACCACATTTACCGTCAACAAGAGGGCATACCGTGACTCTAGTTCCGTAATTAATTGCTACATTTCGTGCGAACAGCATCGATTGTTGAATAGTTCGAAGGTTGCTATCAACCCTGAATTGTTGTTGCAAAGATTTAAATGAGGGAAATGCAATTACTGAGAGCAAACCGAATATTGTAATAGAGGTCATTAATTCGACTAAATTAAAGCCACGGCGATAATATTGAATATTCATAATCTAACAATCCTTGTTAATTAAATGCCGCATCCTGCAGCGCATATAGAGTATAGACAGGGATTGACTTATTGCACGAAAAGCACGTTTTATAATTAGCGTAAAATAGCTACAGAAAACTACAGCTCTTTAGCGTAGTATAATAAATAGTATTGTATTTTAACGATATAGCTTAAAATTTATGTAATAGTAAATTAGCTTATATAACGTGTTGCCTGTGAATGGAGTGAGTAAATGAAAAAAGTAGAAGCCATTATTAAACCATTTAAACTTGATGATGTGCGCGAGTCACTTGCGGAAATTGGCATTACAGGTATGACTGTGTCAGAGGTTAAAGGCTTTGGTCGTCAAAAGGGTCACACAGAATTGTATCGTGGCGCTGAATATATGGTTGATTTCTTGCCTAAAGTTAAAATCGAACTTGTTATTCAGGACGAACAATTGGATCAAGCAATTGAGGTTATTGTGGATACAGCTAGAACCGGTAAAATTGGTGATGGCAAGATCTTTGTAACTGATGTTGAGCGTGTTATTCGTATCCGTACTGGCGAAGAAAACGAAGAAGCAGTTTAATTTTAGAACAAGTATAGTTCCATTAAAAAACCTAAATAAATAGACTATTTATTTAGGTTTTTTTAATTCTAGAATAAGTTTAAGGCTTACTCGATGAGTCTCTAATAACGGGTTCTGGAGTAAATACCATCGACTTTTTCTCAACAGATTGTTTGCTGTTTGCAATCAATAATTCAGTCGCTACTTTTGCAATTTTAACATTGGGCTGATGTACCGTGGTTAATTTAGGCCAGGTTTGACGGGAGAAAGGGCTATCCTCAAAACCAACAATAGATAAGTCCTTTGGTATATCCAAGCCCGCTAAACGCGCTGCAAATAAAGCGCCAGCAGCTATTTCATCATTACAAGCGACTAAAGCGGTGGGGCGATTAGGTAAGCTAATTAACTTGTTAGCCCCTTCAACACCTGATTCAAATGAATACTTCCCCTCTAAAATCCAGTTATCGTTAATGGCTAACTTATTATTAGTTAAAGCACTTTTAAAGCCGCTTAAACGCTCTTTAGTTGATTCATGTTGCTCATCACCACTTAAAAAACCAATATCAGAATGGCCTATATCAATTAAGTGTTGGGTAATTTCTAGTGCGCCGTGTTTATCATCCACTAAAACCGTTAGGCCATTTAATTCATCGGTCTTATCGCCAGCAACAATACGAACATAGTTAGCATTAATTTCATTTAAGGCTGCGAGTATCTTAGGATCTTCGGACATAGGGGGAGTTAAGACTAACCCTGAAAGACGAGAGTGCCTGACCATTGTGGTTAGCTCATCGCAAATTGATGCCGAAGTCGCGTCACATGGATGAATTAGCAACTCATAACCTTTATCTTGGCAGGCTGAAAGAATACCATTTTGCATATCAATGACATAGTAAGCATTGGGGTTATCATAAATGAACCCTATTACATATGACTTGGTACTAGCCAAATTTCTTGCTGCTAGATTAGGTTGATAGTTAAGTTCGCTAATAGCGGCATTAACTTTATCTATGGTCGCTTGTCTAACCGAGGATTCTTTGTTGGTCACTCGGGAAACCGTCTTAATAGAGACACCGGCATGTTTGGCTACATCATTTATTGTTACTTTCATTATTCTTTAGCTCTTAAACTCAGGCGATGAACTTAGCATTTATTTATATCCATTTGACAACATTTATCCCCTCATAATTGCAATCAAAAATCGTGATAGTTAATAAAAGTAAGTCTATTTAGCTCTAATAGTGCTGATTTTTGCCCAAATAGGCAATCTAGAATTGTTTTTCTGGTTGGATGAGTTCATCACGTACATAATTTGTAGCATTTTTGATACAAAATGATTTTTTATTTAATTTATTGATATATAACAATTAATACTCGCGTTGTGATTGTGGTTCATTGGGCATTCGAACGTTAAAAGCACAATAAAGTTATTTTGTTGTGGCAAGCCTGTTAAATATTGTGTAGTGTTTGACCTAGACATGACAGCGTTGTCATTCCGGTTGGAATGGTTATGTATCCAAAAACGATAAAAAAGTTATGGAAGGGAAATGAAGATGCGACCTATTAATTTTAAGAAAAATGTTTTGGCAACTAACATTGCTATATTACTCGGCAGTATGGTTTCAGTTGGCGCATTTGCAGCCGATGCTGAAGCTACAGATGAAAATATCGAAAAAATTGAAGTTAAAGGCATGCGTGCCTCGATGAAGGCTTCAGTAAATGATAAACGTTTTTCTAACGCGGTAGTTGATGCCGTGACTGCTGAAGATATTGGTAAATTTCCTGATGGTGACGTGGGTGAGTCATTAGGACGTATACCGGGTGTAGCAGTGAGTCGTCAGTTTGGTCAGGGACAAGGTGTTTCGATTCGTGGTGCTTCAAGCAGCCTGACTCGTACATTATTAAACGGCCATTCAGTTGCTTCAACTGGTTGGTTTGACCAACAGTCAATCGACAGAAGCTTTAACTACAGTTTACTACCATCAGAAATGGTCGGTGGAATTGAAGTTTATAAATCGTCACAGGCTGATTTACCTGAAGGCGGAATCGGTGGCACTGTCATCGTTAAAACACGTAAACCATTAGATTTAGATGCTAATTCTGTATTCTTTAGCGCTAAAGGGGATTACGGTACTATTTCTGAAGAAACTGATCCTGAATTATCAGGCTTATATAGCTGGAAAAATGAAAACGAAAACTTTGGTTTTCTACTTTCAGCAGCAGTATCAGAAACAAGCTATCAACGTAACGGTATTGAATCATTAGTGGGTTGGGGTGATATCGTTCCTACTACATTTGAACAAGACCGTGAACGAACAGCGATTAACGGTGCATTGCAATATAGTCCGACAGATAACTTAAACTTTGGTTTAGATTTTATGAGTCTGGATATGCAAGCAAATAATGCCAATACGTCGTTATTTGTTATGTTCCCAGATGATAAAGATGAAGCGTGTGAACAGCGTAATTCTTTAGGGACTTGTACTTTCTATCGTCGTGATGGTAATGGCGCAAATCCTGGTTGGGCACAAACCTGGGCTCGTCAAGCAAGCATGGATTCAAATACTTACGATTTCAATTTCGATTACGAAAATGACAATTTTAAAGTTGAAGGTCGAATAGGTAATACTAAGTCTGAAGGTGGTACAGAACTTACATCTAACTATGGTTTCTGGTTAGGCGAAGCAGCTGATTATGCCGGTACTTATGATGCGACTGGTGAAGTCATTAAAATTGATGTCGCTAATAAAAACTTCACAGCTGATGACTTTGGTGGCCAATTGTCTCCTGCAGGTTGGGCTCTGAAAAAGCAGCCAAACTCTGATGAAGAAACTTATGCTCAACTTGATTTTACCATTCCAACTGATTTAGGTGCTATTACAGCAATTAAAACAGGTGTGCGTTATGCCGATCATGATGTATCACAAGAGACTATCCCTGCAATAGTTAGCGCTGACGTAGCTTCGAAAGATGCGTCTGCTTATTATAATGGCCAAATTTCATCGGGTGCAGGTTATACATTACCTAAGCCGGATATGGATGCCATGTTAAAAGATGCTAAAGCAGCTATTGATGGTTTCTCTAAAGAAGGTACTGTTTACAAATCGGGTTACGGCACCATTAATGAAGAAAACCTATCTTTATATTTAATGGCTAATTTCGAAGCTGACGGTATGCGCGGTAACTTCGGTTTACGCTATATTTCAACTGATGCGACGTCTGATTATTTTGCACTACAAGCAGATGGTTCATATGCTGATAATTTAAGTACTGCTGATGCAAGTTACAGTGATGTATTGCCAAGTGTGAACATTGCGTTTGATGTTGCACCTGACGTCATTATTCGTACTTCAGCATCACAAGTGATTTCACGTCCTAACTATGCTGATATGTTTGCTTCATCATCTTTAGTAGGTTATCAAGATGGCACCGCAGGCAACGAAGTGGTTAATACTGGTAATATTTCTCTTGAACCATTTAAAGCTACTCAAGCCGATTTAGGTGTTGAATGGTACTTTAGTCCAGACGGTTTAATGGGCGTATCTTACTTTATTAAAGATGTTAGCTCGTTTGTTACTTCTGCACAGACACTAGATGAAAGTATTGGTATTACTGACCCTGATTCTGGTGAGGATAGCTGGACTGTATCGAGCAAGAAAAATGGTACTGGCGGTCAAATCCAAGGTATTGAGCTGCAAATTCAAGATGGTTTTGATAACGGCTTTGGTTACTCAGCGAACTATACTTTTGCTGATTCAGATGCCTCTGCTGAAAACTACCCTGACGAAGTTAGCGTGTTCTCTGACTCTTCTAAGCATACAGTTAACTTAGTCGGTTACTACGAGATGGAAGACTTCTCTGCTCGTGTTGCTTATAACTGGCGCAGTGAGTACATGATGCGCGAATTACCAGGTTTCTACGGTAACCGTGAACATCAAGATTTCGGAACACTTGATTTAAGTGCTAGCTACAACATTACTGATTACTTAGGTATCACGTTTGAAGTGGTTAACTTACTTGAAGAAGACAGTGTTCAACTAGGTGTTGCACCTGATGATGCTGAAGTTAAGCCTGAGCTTAAAGGTGGTTACCCAGCTTGGAGCTTTGAAGGTGAAGCACGTTATAAGTTAGGTCTGAACTTACGTTTCTAAACTTACATTGTTAATAAGTTTAGTGATTAAAAAGCCTAGCATATTGCTAGGTTTTTTGTTTTTTCGAAACCTAAACAGGATTTGAAGTTCAGATAGCATGAATCCATATATTGATATTAGTATTGAACAATTAATTACTGAAAAATACATTTGAGTCAATTGTCGCTGTAGTCTGTAGAGGTTAAAACATGAACGTGAGTAAGATTGTTATTATTGGTGGCGGTACAGCGGGCTGGTTAGCGGCTAACCATATTGGTAAGGCGGTACAATCATTACCGGGTGTCGAGGGTGTAACAGTCACGTTAATCGAATCTCCTGACATTCCCCCTATCGGTGTTGGTGAGGGCACCGTTCCTGCGATTAGGCAGTCATTACAAAGTTTTGGCATCAGTGAAACCGACTTTATCCGTGAATGTGACGCTACTTTCAAGCAATCAATTAAGTTTTGTAATTGGCTAGATAAAACTAACCATGGCGCTAATAACAGCTATCACCACTTGTTTGATGTTCCTAGTCCTCTGGGTGATGACTTAACTTCACTATGGTCACAGTCGCACAAAGATAAACCTTACAGCTCAATCGTGTCTCCTCAGCATTATATTTGTGAAGCGTTAAAAGCCCCTAAGTTGATAACCACGCCAGAGTACAAAGGATCAGTTAGCTACGCCTATCATTTGAATGCTGCAAAATTTGCCAAATTACTGTCTAAAAATGCAATAAATAAATATGCAGTAAAACATTTAAAGGCTAATGTGCTCGATGCTAATGTCGATGGCGTTGGTAATCTAACCGCGCTGAAGACTGATAAACTTGGTGAGTTAGCGTTTGATTTTTATATCGATTGCAGTGGCTTTGAATCAATTTTATTAGCTAAGAAAATGGCAGTTCCCTTTGTCGATAAATCACATCAACTATTAGTGAATAAAGCTATCGTTGCTCAAGTGCCAATTCCCAGAACTCAAGCTATTCCCCCATATACCATCGCAACAGCGCATCAAGCAGGTTGGATTTGGGATATTGCTTTACCAGATCGCAGAGGAACGGGGTTTGTCTATTCCGACAACCATATGTCGAGTTTAGAAGCTGAACAAAAATTCAATCACTACCTAGGTGGCAAACTAGATCAGGTTCCATATCGCGAGATTCCGATGAAAGTCGGTTATCGAGAAAAGTTTTGGCACCACAACTGTTTAGCCCTTGGCTTAGCACAAGGTTTTTTAGAGCCCATAGAGGCTACATCTATTTTGTTAACCGACTTCGCAGCAGGCTATTTAGCTAAACGCTTACCGCAAACTCTGGAGCAAATGCCATCCTTAGCCACAAGGTTTAATGACACGATGACTTACGCTTGGGAGCGGGTCGTCGAGTTTGCAAAAATGCATTATTGTATTTCAGATCGCACAGACTCTGATTTTTGGCTTGATAACCGAAAAGAAGAAACCATACCCGAATCACTGAAACAAAAGCTGCAGTTATGGCAAGACTACTATCCAATTACAGATGATCTTTTTTCAAGGTTTGAGGTGTTTAATATCGATAACTATTTATATGTTTTATATGGAATGCAATATAACACCAGAAATCAGATGTTAAATGACGCTTATTTAGGGCGGGCTCAGAAGCAGGCTGAGCAAATTAAGCGTATTGGAGAAAACTTAACAGCTGAGTTACCAGAACATCGAGAGCTACTTAATAAGATCTATCAATACGGGCTTCAAAAGGTATAGCAAAATACCTTTAGTACATTAAAGCCTTATTTGGTTACAAATTAACCCTAAAGCAGATAAAAAGCGCAGTTTATTTAAAAATTCACGTTATAGCTGGTGGTACTTTTTTTCTCTATACGGTAACGTTACAGCAGATTAAACGACAGTAAGCTTTAGCCTTAACAAGTTATCTAAAAATTTTGGGATTTTTATTTTAATCTACAAGCAAAATTTTAAAACAAAAGGGACTAGAATCCCTATTTTTATGCAAATCATTATTGATTAGAAGCGCCTGAAGGAGCCAAGATGTCTAACCAAATTACGTTACTTGAGCAAGCGAAACACGGTGATTTAAAAATCACTCCATCAACTTTTGGTCATGTTGCTGACCAACACATTGTTCCAGTAACTTTGCACGAAATTGGTCGTGCTTCCACTGAATACCCGATTGTATTCGTTAAAAATGCTGATAGTGGTGAATTCCAAGCTGTTGCTATGCTAGGCCTTAAGCCTGGCCAAAACTTAAGCGTTAAAGACGACAAATGGCAAGGGCTTTATATTCCTGCTGTTGTGCGTGATTACCCACTTGGTCTTGTATTAAATCCAGATGTTAAAGATAAAGTTTGGATTGGTATTCGTGAAGGCGCAGCTGAAGTGAGTAAAGAAGATGGCCAAGCGTTATTCGAAGGTGACAAAGAGTCTGCTTACCTAGAAAGCCGCAAGAAAGCACTGATCGCGCATTTTGAACAAGATCAAGCAAGCCGCAACATTCTTGGCTTTTTAGCTGAAAAAGAATTGTTAACCACACAAACGTTAACCGTTGATGTTGCTGGTGAGAAACGTAACATCAATGGTTTATACCTAATTGATGAGCCTAAGCTAAACGAGTTATCTGATGAAGATTACTTAGAGCTTAGAAAACGTGGTTTACTAGGTCCAATTTATGGTCACTTAGCATCGCTAAACCAAGTAAACCGTTTAGCACGTACTGAAGTTATGTCTAAGGCATAATCTTTAGTCCGGTTTTAGAAGGCACTAATTTCTCTTTTGAAATAGTGCCTTTTTTTATGTAAATTGTTTTACGGCCCATAACTAGATCTTAATATATGCATTATCAATTGCTTATCTAATCTATTTTCCAGCTTTATTTTTAACCTACTTTTTCTAACTATATTCTTGACCTGTATTCCCTATCTATTTCATCCATCTTTATAAGCAGCGACTTATCACATCTCACTAATTAGCTTAAGACGCTGGTTAAGTTTTAATTAAGGTTTTTCAATATTGACAAGTTATTGTATTTATTAGGATAAAAGTCTACCTGTTAATTTAATGTATCTAAATGCGAAAAAAATGTAGAAATAAGCTTCTATATTCGGTAAATTAATAAATGACAGCGTTGTCATGCTTGTGTGATTCGTTGTTTTAAGGTCAACATGGATAATTACAGGTCATTATTATCTATGCTGTTAATTGTATTTCGGTCGGGCGAAGTACGATTGGCTTTTATACTTTTAGTCTCTCAGTCTCTCCCCAGAAACGAGTAAACAGGTATAAGCCGGAGGCACAATTTGTCTTCGGCTATTTTTTTATCTATTTTAGGGTGCGGTATAAAATGTTGGCTGTTCTTATCTGTATTTTTTAACGTAAAAATACTAAAAGTTATCACTATCATCATTTATGACATGAGGCTTTTAGTGAATACCCCGAATGATCTGACATGTGATTACCATAAAGCTGTAGTTTCGAATATCGAGGCTGAAGTGATAAAACCATTAATTTTAGATTTAGGGATAAATTGAGGAATATATGAAAAAGACCATTATTGCATCAGCGTTACTTCTGTCTTTGGGTGTTGCAGGTTGTAAACACGCTTCTCAACAACCGCTAAATAATGACGCCAACCCTGATATTAATTCTAGAACAGATGCTGAATTAATCTCCCAAGCGAATTCTAATAAATGGACACAATTATCACTCCAGCAATTTGGGCAAGATTTAAATGTAACTTATCGAATGGTCAGCAACGTACCAGAAGAAAGTTGCTTACCAGAACAAACTGACCAACGTTGTTTTATTGCTGAAATTGACTTAACCAGTTCAATCAATATAACGGGATCTGACTGGACTATATTTTATAGTCAGATGCGTCCCGTTCAGGACGTGCTTAATCCAGAGTTCGCGATCACGCGAGTTCAAGGTGACTTACATAAAATCACCCCCACTGAACAATTTAGCGGTTTTAGTGAAGGCGTCACGAAAACGATTGGATTTAGAGGCGAGTTGTGGCAGTTATCTGAAACCGACCCAATGCCAAATTATTACATCGTGGTTGATGGGCTTGATCCTGTTGTTATCACAAGTACACAAATAGCCGTAGACGTTGAAACAGGAATGGAAGTGAGACCTTATGTCGAAGCTTTCACTGATGAAAAAAAGCATTATCGCAGAACGCCAACTGATAACTTAGCGTGGAGTCGCAGTGACAAATTGTTTGAAGCAAATCAGTCTCTCAAGGACGATAGCTCTGCAGTGATTAATCGTATAATTCCAACGCCATTAAATATTCAAGTATCATCTGAGAATACGCCAGTAAGCTTGAGCAATGGTATTAAGGTTATCTACAACCAAGTTGAATCAAATGATGTCGCGGCGGCTTTATCAAGGCTTGTGAGGTTAGGCGTTAAGCAAACTGACTCAGGCATTCCGCTGAAGTTAATTAAAACTGATAATGACGCTGCCATAGGTGCTTACCAGCTAGAAATTACTCGAGATAGTATTAATATCACAGCGGCTAATAGTGCTGGATTCTCATATGGCTTATCTTCTCTTTCGTCACTAATCGATACGCAAACATTGGCGTTAAATACTATGACTGTTGATGATGCCCCGCGTTATGACTTTCGTGGTATGCATATTGATGTTGCGCGTAATTTTCATAGTAAGCAGCTTATTTTAGATTTAATCGAGCAAATGGCCGCTTACAAGCTTAATAAATTACATTTGCACATGGCAGATGATGAAGCTTGGCGCTTAGAAATTGATGGCTTGCCAGAACTTACTGATATCGGCAGCAAGCGTTGTCACGATTTGAGTGAAACAACATGTTTGATCCCGCAACTTGGTAGTGGACCATTTGCAGATGCCAGTGTTAATGGTTTTTACAGTAAAGCTGATTATATTGAGATTTTACAATATGCCACAGCACGTCAAATTGAAGTCATTCCATCAATGGATATGCCAGGTCATTCACGTGCAGCAATAAAGTCAATGGACGCACGATACCGTAAGTTCATTGAGGCGGGTGATAGTAAAGCGGCTAATGAATATTTGCTTGCAGATGCTAATGATAAAACGGTGTATTCGTCAGTCCAATATTACGATGACAACACGCTTAACGTTTGTTTAGAGTCGACATATCATTTTGTTGATAAAGTGATTGATGAGATAGCAAAGCTGCACAAACAAGCGGGTCATCCTCTACATCGATACCATATCGGCGCGGATGAAACAGCGGGTGCATGGAAGCAATCACCTCAATGCATTGATTTTGTCGCCAATAATGACCAAGGCGTTAATTCAATTGATGACTTAGGCGCTTACTTTATCGAACGTTTAGCCAATATGCTTGATAAAAAAGGCATAGAGCCAGCGGGTTGGAGTGATGGTATGAGCCATACTAACCCTGACAATATGCCTAAAAAATCTCAGTCAAATATCTGGGATGTGATTTCTCATAATGGCTTCCTAAGAGCGCACAAGCAGGCCAACCTCGGTTGGGATACCGTGCTTTCAAATCCAGAAGTTCTATATTTTGATTTCCCTTATGAAGCTGATCCTAAAGAGCATGGTTATTACTGGGCGTCTCGTGCATTGAATAGTCAAAGAATCTTTAGTTTTATGGCCGACAATTTGCCTGCTAATGCTGAGCAATGGAATGATATAGAAAATAACCCTTTCACCGCTGACGATACCATTAAGAAAGATGAACAAGGGCGAGTGGTGTCAGAACCTTTACAACAAGGTAAAGGTTTTAGCGGTATTCAAGGTCAAATTTGGAGTGAAACTATTCGTAGTGAGCAAGTCGCTGAATACATGATGTTCCCAAGGGTATTAATGTTGGCAGAAAAAGCTTGGCATAAAGCTAAGTGGGAAGTGCCATATCAGTACCAAGGTGCAGTTTATAGTAGTGAGACAAACTATTTTACAGGCGAAATGAGGCTTGAGCAGCAGCAACAATGGAATAGCATTGCCAATACTTTGGGCCATAAAGAACTGGCTAAACTTGATATTGCAGGAATTGAATATCGTATTCCGACAGTGGGGACTAAAATCGTGGATGGTTTATTACACGCCAATATTGCTTTCCCTGGTTTGAGAATTGAGTACCGAGTACTGCATAACACTAAAACTAGCGCATCAAGCAATTCAGCTGAATGGATTGAATATCAACAGCCTGTAAAAGTAGAAGGTAAAATAGAGATAAGAGCGATATCTCCGTCAGGAGATCGTAAAGGGCGCTCACTCACTTTATAGCTAGCTTGATCAACGGTGAATTATCTCTTTTAAAAGACGTTAACTTAAATGTTAACGTCTTTTTTGTTTTGCGGGGGGCAAAAAATCTATTACTAGTGAACTTTGTTAAGAATAATTACTCAATATTATCAATGCTTTAGTTTGATTCTTGGAGGCTGTTTAGTAAGGTATCTAAAAAACAAATGACAACGCTGTCATTTGTGGTGTAACATAAAGTTAACTTATACGAAAAGCCTTATATATTTAGTTTCAATAAGGTTTGGGTCATAGCGATAAGAGGGATGTCATGGTCGTTAATCAGCAAAATGAATCACAGCTTTATATTGGTATTGACGGCGGTGGAAGCAAGTGCCGCGCAACAATCTATAGTGAAGTAAAAGGTGTGATTGGTACTGGTGTAGCTGGTAGAGCTAACCCTCTTCATGGGTTAGAACAAACTTTTAATTCAATTATAGAGTCAACCCACTTGGCTTTGGCTGACGCCAATTTAACGACTGCAGATACTAAGCATCTGATCGCAGGATTAGGGCTTGCTGGCGTAAACGTGTCACGCTTATTTAATCAGATTAACCAATGGCAACATCCGTTTGCGCAAATGTATTTAACCACCGATCTACATACCGCTTGTATCGGTGCTCATAACGGTGCTGATGGCGCAGTCATTATCACCGGAACGGGTTCATGTGGCTTTGCCCATGTAGGTGATGAAAGTCTACTCATAGGCGGGCACGGTTTTGCTTTAGGTGATAAAGGCAGTGGGGCATGGTTAGGTCAAAAAGCGGCTGAACATGTATTACTTAACCTGGATGGCTTTGCTGAAAACACTGCGTTAACCCATGCTATTTTAGCCCATTTAAATGTCAATGATGCTATGGGGATTGTTGAACATCTTGCTGGCCAATCTTCTAGTACTTATGCCAAGTTAGCGCGCACGGTGCTGCAATGTGCAGAACAAGGTGATGCAGTCGCGATGGGGATTGTAAACCAAGGTGCTAAATATATTAGTGAAATGGCGAGGAAACTATTCGCGATTAATCCCACTCGATTTTCAATGATAGGCGGTTTGGCAGAACCTTTAAACCGTTGGCTTGATACCGATGTGGCATGCAAGGTCGAAATGGCTATGTCTCCACCGGAAATTGGTGCCATTCTTTTTGCCCAACAACAATATGCTCAACAAGCTCTTTCTCAACAAGATTTGGTTGAAAAAAATGAGCAAAGCACTGCTGAGCAACAATAGAAAATCCAAAGTAGGCAAGCCCAAGTGGGCAATAAATATTAAACAAATTTACAGTGTTGAGGCTGAGCTAACTCAACGAACAGCACTAGATAATTCAATGAATCAACTTGTAATTTAATAAAGGTTAACTCGATGACAAATACAATTATGGAACGCGAAGCACGTTCAGCACCTCAAAAAATCGCTGAGCAACTCGCAGCTAATGCAGGCTTAACCAAAGAGTTAGGTGAAAAGCTTCGTAGTTTTAAACCAAAGTTTGTGATGATTGTTGGTCGTGGTTCTTCCGATCATGCAGGTGTGTTTGCTAAGTACTTATTTGAAATTGAAGTCGGCATTCCAACATTTGCAGCAGCACCATCTGTTGCCAGCGTGTATGGTAAGTCGCTGCAATTAGAGGGCGGGTTAGTGATTGTTATTTCGCAATCAGGCCGTAGCCCAGACATTTTAGCGCAAGCAAGAATGGCTAAAAATGCAGGTGCTTTTTGTGTGGCATTAGTTAATGATGAAACTGCGCCAATTAAAGATATTGTCGATGTGGTATTACCGCTTAGAGCGGGTGAAGAAAAAGCAGTAGCTGCCACTAAAAGTTATTTAGCGACATTATCTGCCATTGTGCAGTTAACCGCTGAGTGGACGCAAAGTGAATCTTTAGCAGCAGCAGTTGATTCAATGCCAGCGGCATTGCAAACAGCAGTTGATGCGGAGCCACAACTGACCGCAGAGTCTTTAGAAGGGGTTAATAACCTCGTCGTTCTAGGCCGTGGTTTAGGTTATGCGGTAACGAAAGAAATCGCCCTAAAAATGAAAGAAGTTTGCTCGATTCATGCTGAAGCTTTCAGTAGCGCAGAGTTTTTACATGGGCCGGTAACTTTGGTTGAAAAGAAATTAGCTATCGTAGATGCTTGTATTAATGATGAGTCATATGAAAGTCATATAGAGCAAATTGCTAACGTTAAACAACGTGGCGCTGATTTAGTTCATTTAAATCAAACTTCAGCTGATATTCATCCTCGTGTGGCGCCACTTGCATTACTACAACGCTTTTACATTGATGTTGCAGCAGTTGCCATTGCGCGTGGAATAGATCCAGATCAGCCTGAAGGGCTTAAAAAAGTCACTCAAACACTCTAATCACATAAGTTAAGCAAATTAGCTAATTAGTAAAACGAACTTAGTGTTAACGAGAATAAGTATAAAGAGAACAGTATGAGACAAACCCTAATAGTAGAACGTTTTTTTGATGGTCAGCAGTTTCATCAAGATGCAGCAATTTCTATAGAAGATGGCAAAATAATTGCCTTGAACTCTGTAGCGAATGTGAAAGAAACACGTTTACAAGGTACGTTAGTGCCAGGGTTTGTTGATGTTCAAGTTAATGGCGGTGGCGGCGCGTTATTCAATAACTCACCCACTGTTGAATGTATTGAAACAATAGGACGTGCTCACGCTCAGTTTGGAACCACTGGTTTCTTGCCAACTCTGATAACTGATAAAGTTGAAGTTATGGCGCAAGCGGCAGATGCGGTTGCTGAGGCTATCAAGCTACAATCTGCAGGAGTATTAGGCATTCACTTTGAAGGACCACATTTAAGTGTCCCGAAAAAAGGTGTTCATCCTCAGTCATTTATACGCAGTATTTCAGATGAAGAGTTAGCCATTTTTGCCAGGAAAGATCTTGGTATAAAAGTTGTCACCTTAGCGCCTGAGAATGTTTCGGTAGAAGTGATAAAAACCTTGGTCGCAAACGATGTCAAAGTCTGTTTAGGGCATTCAAATGCAGATTACGAGACTGTCGTAGCAGCATTAAATGCTGGCGCGAATGCGTTTACCCATTTGTTTAATGCCATGTCAGCTTTTGAGTCTCGAGCTCCTGGAATGGTTGGTGCAGCGCTAGAAAGTGATGACGCATGGTGTGGATTAATTGTTGATGGACATCATGTCCATAGTGCAACCGCTAGAGTGGCACTTAAAGCTAAACCTCAAGGTAAGGTAATGTTGGTTACTGATGCCATGCCACCTGTAGGGCTTGATGATGATGCCAGTTTTGAATTGTTTGGTACAGAGGTTATACGCCAAGGCGATAGATTAAACGCAAAGTCAGGTGAACTAGCAGGTTGTGTACTTGATATGGTCGGCGCAGTTAATAATACCGTTAACATGTTAGGCGTCTCGTTTGAAGAAGCATTAAGAATGGCTTCTTTGTATCCTGCTCAGTATTTACAGCAACCAAAGTTGGGAAAAATAGCAGTAGGGCAACGAGCTGATTTTGTGTTACTTACACCCAATAAAAATGACTACACTCGCTATCAAGTGAGTCAAACATATATCAATGGTGATTTGGTATTCTCTAGCAGTAAAAAGGGCTAGGTTAATGCAAACTCATCAATCAGAAGCATCTCTTCAATCAACCAGCATTAGCGTTAAATCCGAATCGATTCCGAGTTCAGCGACTAAAGATGGCGCTAAAAAAATACGATTAATGTCGTTAGATGCATTACGTGGTTTTGATATGTTTTGGATACTCGGCGGTGAAGGAATATTTGCAGGGTTATTTTTGCTAACAGGTTGGGCTGGCTGGAATTGGTTTGATGCTCAAATGCACCATAGCCAGTGGCATGGTTTTACCTTTTATGACGTCATATTTCCGCTATTTATATTTCTTTCTGGTGTTGCGTTAGGCTTATCTCCTAAGCGTTTAGATAAGTTACCTATGAAGCAGCGCTTACCTTTATATCGTCATGCTGCGAAAAGACTGGGATTATTGATATTTCTTGGTGTGTTATATAACCATGGATGGGGCACAGGAATGCCTGCAGAACCTGACAGTGTTCGATTCGCCAGTGTCCTTGCTCGTATTGGTTTCGCGTGGTTTATCGGTGCGATGTTGGTATGGCATACCAGTCTCAGAACGCAAATAATCGTCGCCATCAGTATGTTAATTGGCTACGGACTTATGCAGCTCTACCTTCCTTATCCTGAACTCATTCAAACCCCAGAGCTACTGCAGTCAACGGTTAATCAAACTAACCAACTGTTTGCCCGATTCACGGCTGAAAACAGCCTTAATGCTTATGTGGACTCGATACTTCTGCCTGGCACGGCTTATCAAAATAGAGCCTTAGATCCTGAAGGCGTGTTATCAACACTGCCCGCAGTGGTTAACGGTTTAATCGGTGTGTTTGTGGGTCATTACATTGTTAAACCGCAACGGCCTAAGTTTGGTTTGTCAGGTGAGTGGTTAAAAGTATCGACTATGCTCGTTATAGGCTTACTGTTGTTAGCACTAGGCTGGTTACTCGATGTCATCATCCCAGTGAATAAAGACCTATGGACCAGTAGTTTCGTATTGGTGACAAGTGCATGGAGCATTATCTTACTAGCGCTTTTTTATGCAATCGTAGATGTTTTTAAATGGCAGAAGTGGTCATTCATTTTTGTGGTTATTGGCACTAATGCCATCATTATCTACATCGCATCAAGTTTGATGAACTGGCAATACTTTGCCAATAGTTTATTTGGTGGACTCATTAGTGCAGCGCCATCGGATTGGCAGCAGTTGCTATCAATATTGAGTCTACTGGCAGTGCAATGGTTTATTCTTTTGTGGCTTTATCAACGAAAAATATTTATTCGAATCTAAGTTGTTGGCCCCTAAGATAAATTTGTGGGTCTGCTCAGCTATTATCTATATTTGATTACTAATATAAATGACAGCGTTGTCTTTATCGGGTTTATGTTTTAACATGAAATGCACAACAGCTATGATATACAGCAACATGAGTTCATCGTACTGTTGATAAAACCTCAAATAATAATAAGACTAATATGGGGTGCTGACTGGATGTTAGTGCCGAAATATCAATGACAATAAGAAGCAGGTTTATGGAAACAACAATGAATAATAGTCAGCAAAAAAGCAGCATACTGCCAATGGCAATTGTCGCAATACTCTTTTTCGTACTAGGGTTTGCCACATGGCTTAATGGTTCGTTAATGCCATATCTAAAGCAAATACTTCAGCTTACTCCCTTTCAAGCGTCGTTAATCTTATTTTCTTTCTATATTGCAGTAACGTTTACCGCACTACCTTCAGCTTGGCTTATCCGTAAAGTGGGTTATAAAAACGGTATGGCATTGGGCATGGGTATCATGATGTTGGCGGGATTAATGTTCATTCCTGCTGCTAAAACCCAAGTATTTGCATTGTTCTTACTAGCGCAACTCGTCATGGGAACAGGGCAAACACTACTTCAAACAGCGGTTAATCCCTATGTCGTTCGCTTAGGTCCTGAAGAGTCAGCTGCTGCTCGAGTCAGTGTTATGGGCATTTTGAACAAGGGAGCAGGTGTCATAGCACCTATGGTATTTACAGCACTTATCTTAGATAGTTTCAAAGATCGCGTAGGTACGACGCTTAGCCAAGTTCAAATTGATGAAATGGCAAATAGTCTCATTCTTCCTTACCTTGGAATGGCAATATTTATTGGTGTTCTAGCCTTTGCTGTTAAAAAATCGCCGCTTCCAGAACTTGAGCAAGATGAAGCTGAAGAGGGCACAAGTAAAGGGCAAATCAAACAAGCTTTAGCTCGACCGAACTTAGCACTGGGCGTAGTAGCACTATTCGTTTATGTTGCCGTAGAAGTGATTGCGGGAGATACTATTGGTACATACGCATTAACACTGGGCGTTGAAAACTACGGGGTCATGACGTCATACACCATGATCTGTATGGTTATCGGTTATACCTTGGGTATTATTTGTATTCCACGCTTTATATCCCAGCCTAATGCTTTACTTATTAGCGCGATACTTGGTGTAGTGTTATCGCTAGGCATTGTGTTTGGTGACAACAATTCATTTGTTATATCTGAAAGCTTATTGGTGCCATTTGGCGGCGCGCACTTACCTGACACCTTGTTATTAATTGCATTTTTAGGACTCGCTAACGCGATTGTTTGGCCAGCAGTTTGGCCATTAGCATTATCGGGTATGGGTAAGTTAACCAGTACTGGTTCTGCATTGTTAATCATGGGTATTGCTGGTGGTGCATTTGGCCCAGTATTTTGGGGATTAACCAGCTCGGCTACAACGCTAGGTATGCAAGGTGGCTATTTAGTCATGATCCCTTGTTATTTGTTTATATTATTTTATGCGGTTAAAGGTCATAAAATGAAAAGTTGGAAATAATCCTGTAACTCCCACTCCTGGATTATTAAGAGAGCCAGTTTAGCTAATACTATATTGTTAAGCTGACTGGCACTTTTTGTCGGCTTCAACAATACATTTTTAATGTTTATGTTCGCTTGTGATTTTTATATCAATGAGTTGTCTCTGTAAAAATAACTTCAATAAATACTCTTCATTATAGTCATTCCTGCAATTTGACAGAATATGGCTGTATGAATCCTGTCTACTTTATCTTGTGACTTCCCTTTTAAGTAAGATAGTTCTGAAAGATCTTCTTACTTAAAAGTTTCGAAAATAGAAGATGCATTAGTACACTCTCGGCTTACATTTTCGAACTGTGATTGTTTTCTAAAATTTGATAGCGGTTATTTTTTGTGCTAGAGCTTGAGCCAATCTTTCGTTAGCTTTATCATCTAGCTGTTTTAACACTGAAAGTTTTGAAGATAAGGATTAGTTAGCTATAAAGTTTTGTAACAAACATTGATTATCTGCTGTATTAGTTTCTTTAGAGTTAGGAGCTGCTCGCCGTTGTTCTTTTTGTTCAGTAGTTATTTCACTGAAGATTTTGTTAAGTGATTCATCTGAGATTATTACTGTGATTATTATTTGATGAGTTTTCACTGATTATTCTATTTTTTTAGTTTGAAATAATGCTAATAGAATTAGATCAAAAGTCTATAACTTAGATTAACGAGTGTTTTTTAAACTTAGATAAATTTCTAATAATAGATGTTCTATAGCGTTACATAGGCGGCACAAATTTTGGGTGCTCTAATATGTTATTGATAATTGTTAAATAGAAAATATGGTCTCCCCACAAGTGAGTTTGGTTGACTTTAACCAAAGTTAACCATTTTTAACTAAATGCTATTTATCAATGTGTTACCTTGTTTTTGTCGTTTTTGACATTAATCAAAATTACTGTAAATTAGTCAAAATAGTTCCCTGTGGCGGCACATAGGCGGCACAATATTTGAGGCTAAGTGATTATGGGTAAAGAATTAACCTTCACAAAACGTTGTTTTGATCAGCTAAAAATAGCCCCAAAACGCTATAGAATTGCCGATTTAGGCCTCAGAGACTCCGTAAACGGCCTAATTTTAGAAGTTATGCCATCAGGGAAAAAGTATTTTCGCTTTAGGCGCAAGCACTTAGGTAAAGACGTCACTGTTACAATAGGAATCTCCCCAGACATTACCATCGATCAAGCCCGTAAACAGGCTAAAACAATAGCGGTTAATATTGCTCAAGGGATTAACCCTAACGAGTCAAAACGAGAGGCGAAACAAGCCCAAGCATTAGAAGATGCACTGTCCATAACGGTTGCTCAATTGTTTGATGCCTACGTTGCAGAGTTCACCATTAAAATTAAGTCAGGTGAGCGCCGTCAAAAATCCTTAGATGATGTTTATTCAATTTGGAATAAGCATATAAAAACACGCATTGGTCATTTAAAAGCTGAAACCATTTCGATAGTCGATGCTGATAACTTTATTAAACTCATCATCACCAAAAGTTCTGTTGCGATTCGCAATAAATGCTTAACGCTGCTCAAATCGATGTTTAGCGCCCAAAACCCCAATCCATTTTTCCACATCAAAAAGCTTGCTGGTACAAAACGAGAACGTATTTTAAGTAAGCTTGAATTGAGTCGATTACTGCAAGCACTAGAACTTGAGTTACCTATCTATCATGATGTGGTGATGATGTTGCTATTAACAGGTCAGCGTAAAAGCTGTGTCTTCAGTATGGAGTGGCGGGAGATTGATCATCAGCGTGGTATTTGGCTTATTCCGACCAGCAAAATGAAAGTAAAAAAACCTCATGCTGTGCCACTCACTAAAGAAGCGATGGAAATTTTAACCAGGCGAAGCCAAGACGCTAATCAAGGCGAACGCTTTGTATTTCCCAGCGATCGCAGTCAATCAGGTCATGTTATCGAAAAAGCAGGTAAGGGCAGTTTCTGGCATCGCATTACAGAGCGTGCAGAGCTTCGTGGCGTAGAGAAAGGGGATAACGTCACCATACATGATTTAAGGCGCACCATTGCAAGCTGGAGCGTCATGCGTGGCGGTAATATTCAAACAACGAGTAAACTCTTAGGTCATAGCGATATTAGCATTACAGCTAGCACCTATGCCCATTTGGATATTGAGCAGGTGAGAGCTGAGTTAGGAATCACTACAGCTCAACTACTTGGGACTTACCAGCATGAGTCGAAGGTGGATAGATTGGTAAGGGAAATAGAACAGCTCTCTGGAGATGAGAGAAAAGAGCTGTTCAATAAAATAGAAAACCTAAGCTGATTTTACAATCCATTCATATCATAAAGTTTGCTTAGTTCTACTTGATCCTTTTCCGAAACCAACAAAGGAAAAGCTTCAAAAGAGACTTTAAACTCGCGGATATCGCTTAAGCTTTGTGCATTAAAGTAATCATTAACAATTGAGTTATTGTATCGATGAGATAAAAGTATTTTAACTTTTTCAAAAATAGCTTTATCAATAGACTCTTGCGCTAAGATAGTCGTGTCTTGAATCATCACTGACCTGATTTCAATCAAGCCATGAAGGTAAGATACTCTCACATTCCAATTTTCAATATCTAATGCATCGTTTCCCTTAGAGTTTAATCGATATATTTCTATTCCACATTCTGGGCATTTTTGTCCTAAACAAGGTTCATCAAATTGTTCATGCTTAGTTACAGCATATGTATCATTAAGCATGCTTAAAAATAATCCGCACATTATCATACAGACTAAAATAATATTATGGCGATATGGAAAAAGTTGATGAGACATAATTTTACCTGTGACTTAGTAACTCAGAAATCATGGTGGACAGTTTCAAACTTTGTTGCTGGCTAATATTCAAAGGCGTTTTATTAATACTCGTTTGCATTAACTCCATAATTCGATCTTCGTGCTCAGTGTTAGGCCAATCATGAATGCTTTGTTGTGCATGAAGTGCATTTTGAGAAGTTGTAAAAATAAGGTGATCAATGGCACTTAGAGAGCTAATGTGTTCATGCTCAATAACGGTGCTTCTTAGTTGCTCCAACTCCTCCAATTGGAGAATTAGAACACTTCTTATTCGAGCACTGTTTCGGCTAGTTATACTCGTAATAGATTCTGAAATGTTGATCTTACATTCATTTGAAACTTCATCTGATAAACAATATCCAAAAGCACAAGTTTCATCAGCTTGTGAAGTGTTCGGAGCTAAAGACGTTATCTGAATCATAACAATTGTGAGTAAAGATATTTTTTTCATAGAAATCCATTTCGTACTATTTTTTAAACTCTAACCTAAAAATCATGATGTTGCGATAGTCCAGTTTACTTGTATTGATTAACCCAAAGAAGCTAAAGATGCTTTATCAAGGCGAACGCTTTGTATTTCCGAGTGAGCGAAGTCAATCAGGCCATGTTATCGAAAAGGCAGGTAAGGGCAGTTTCTGGCATCGCATTACAGAGCGTGCAGAGCTTAGTGGAGTAGAGAAAGCCTATAGTTTCAAAAAGAGTTGTCACCATACATGATTTAAGGCGCACCATAGTAAGCTGGAGCGTTATGCGTGGCGGTAATATCCAAACTACCAGTAAATTATTAGGTCATAGCGACATTAGTATCACAGCAAGTACCTATGCGCATTTGGATATTGAACAGGGCTGAGCTAGGTATCACTACAGCGCATTTACTAGGGACGTTTGAGCAAGAATCGAATGTTGATAGGTTAGTTAGAGAGATAGAACGGCTCTCTGAAAGTGAAAAGAGAGAGCTATTGAATAGAGCAAAGCTCTGATTACTTCCTCGCTCTACTTTTAGCTTTGAATGCTAACAGTTTCAAATATTGCCATATTTTCAAAAAAATCTTAATTACAGGGACTTTTTGTAAAACCATAGGCAGGAACATAAGAACTAAAAAACCAAAATACATCGAAATGCCAAAGCCAAAAACTTTTAACGTGGATGTGAAATTTGCAGCGCCATGAAACCCAACAAATGAACTAATGAGTATAAATAATGCGAAGGTTAATAAAATTCCTTTGAAATATTTGAAATGTTTATTTACCCTAATTCTGTTTATTTTTTGTTCTAGCATTTCAACAACTATTACCTATACCTGATTTCGTTTTTCTGTAAGAAGTGAAACTGATTTTTCATTGTAACTTTTCAATATAAAACCAAGCTTAAAGATAGTTATAGGTTTCTGCTTTATGCGGTCAAAATACGATACCATTCACGATTTAAGGCGAACTATAGCGAGTTGGAGTGTCATGAGTGCTTGTCGCTTTATATTTCAAGAATCAAACCACAAATAAATGATTCGGTCATAGTAGAGTGGTGATAGCCAGAGAGGTAAACAAGAGTCGGCATAACAGCCAGCACTTACGCCCATTTGGATATTGAATATGTTCGAGAAGAATTAGGGATTACCACGGCACATTTGCTTGGGACATTTGAGTAAGAATCGAATGTTGATAGGTTTTTGAGGGGAATGGAACAGCTCTCTTGTGCAGAAAAGTAGAGCTGTTTAGTAGGATTTAAGATTAATAAGAAGTTTTTGTTTAAATTAACTTCTTTCTTGTAATTAAATGATATTAATTAACTTTTTTATCTTAATTTAACAAAGCCAAGAATATATTATCGGAAGTATGCTGCCAGTTAAAACAATAAAGTGTAACAATGAAAAAGCCCAAGGTATATAAGCTTCTATTTTAGTAAATGGTAAGTAAACTTTTGAATCGTTACCTCTTCCCAAAAGTTCCCACTCCGCTTTATATGGACTAATAGGCAGTTCTTTCTCTATTTCATTAATTACTTTAAACTTTGCTGTGTTTATATCTTTATATGATCTGATAATTCTGTACCACATAAAGGAAATAATAATCCCAATTAATGATACTGCCCAATAATAATTTTGATTCTCAGTAGCTCCTAGGTTGATATATGTAATTAAAGATATTAAAGTTGTATTTAAAGTGACGAAGAATGTATTAGATGACTGTCTTCTGTTACTGATATTTTCGGCTGAAGATAAATATATTTTATATTGTTCTAGTAGGTGGTTATTATAGTGTTCTACTAAATTATAAGTTTTTGCATCCTGGCTTTTTAATATTTTACTTACTTTTTCAGTGTTCATGCTCATGCTCATTTTTTATCTTGGTAAATGCATAGGTTATTATTGTAACTTATAAGAATTGCTATGTTAAAGATTAGGTCACTTAAAATAACACCAAAATAATATATTTATTTGGATGCGATCCTTTAAACTTTCTAGTCATCCTCAACTCCTTCTGCATAGTGAATATCTAGAGAGGATAGTTTGTTGTAAACTTTGAAGTTTTTTCCTATATAATCAGGTAAAGCTAAATTGTGTGAAGTTTTAAAGATATATAATTGTTTATTATAAGCTGAAGCTAAACCAAGTTCATGAGAAACCCAAGTAGAGTTTTTGCTTTTTGCCGATAAAATGAGAATAACATTATTACTATTTTTAATTTTATTTTTAATTGTTTCTTGTAAGTTGGAAGCGTCGATGGTTAGGTTTTTTTCAAATGTAAATGTTTCCACCCCTAGCGAAGAAAGATATTTTGAAATTGAAATAGCTTTTTTACTAGCGTCTTTTGAATAGCTGATAAAAGTTGATTTCATTTTTTATTCTCTAAAGTTAATATGAGACAAGGTTATATTTGTTAAATGTAACTTTGTCTCAGCTATCATTTTTATCTAATTTATTTTGCGTAATTTCTAATTGCAGTAACAATACTTTCAGTATTCCAACGAACGTCAACTATAGAGCGGGTAGAAACTGTTGTTGATATTCTTTCTTGTGCCCATGGTATTACTCCAACGATAGGGATTCCAAGGCTTATTGCCTTATCTAGTTCCCACTCCATCCAGTCACTATAACTAGCGTACATACCAGCAAGCGCTAATACAATATCTGATTTTTCAATTTTTTCAGTTAAACGTAATTTAATGTAAGGGGAATTTGTGGAGTTGATAGGTTCATCTTTACTTACTTCTTCAAAAGTAACATTGAAATAACCACGCTCATTCAGCAAATTTCTTAGTGATACTAAATCATCAGAATTTTGCCACGAATGACTAATAAATATACTGTACGTTTTTGCCATTTTATTTCCTCACTAATTTAAGTAATCTTTCTTTACTTTCAAAGAATGTATCTTTTTCCCACTGAGCTTCTGAAAATTGTACAAATAAATTTTCAAATAAAAATGCTTTCTCATCATTTTTAAGTCCATAATAACAATTTGCTAGAGTTGCATAGGCCCATTTGTATTCGATATTGCTATTCCCATCATTAACTGAGGTTTCTACATTGTCCAAGATTTTTATTATCTTTTCGCGAGCTTTTTTTGCTGATATTACGTAGTAATTTTTTTCACACTCATCTTGTTCAATACTAGAAATAATATCTAAGCAAAGGGCGTAATTTTCTCCTGTGTAATAATCATTTCTTATCTGAAAACCTTTTTGATAATAGCTTATAGCCCTTTTTAAACACTCTGTATCAGAGTTTATAAACCACATGCGCTTATATATAGCACCAATTAAACCAAGAGTCTCAGGGTCATTAGATTCTCCTTCAGGTGCTAATTTTTCAATTACCCTCAATGCATCTGTTAAAGCTGTGGCTTCAGAGGGATTTTTAGATTTATAAATTGATAGTGCTTGTTGCTGAAGAAAGTAATCTTCAGATGGTAATGCAACAGCTGCTTTTTCCCAGAGTTTTGCAGCTTCAGTAAACTCATTTTCTAGCATGTGATCTTTGGCTTTTTCGACTATTGCAAATATATGAGTTTCTTTCTGAGCTAAATCACCTATAATTTTTTTGTACTCAGCTACTGGAATTTTTGGAGGTTTGATATCTTTAATGAATTCATATAATGGACTGTCAATAAAGGTGTTTTTAGTTATATTTATGATAATTTCTTTTAATTCATCTTGGCAACGTTTAGCTTCATCTGTACCGATATCTTCACCTAAATGTCTGTAAGGGAAAATTTTGTTGTGGTCTAAATCAAAAGGGATTTTACCTTCCTCTTCCTTTATTATAATAGTGGAGAAAGGTCTAACAGCATGCCGGATGCCTAGCTCATAAATAGCATTTGGATTGAAAGTTGAAATGTCAGCTACGACTAACTCAGCTTGCATAAGTAATGCATACATACTTTTATCAATTAGGCCAGCTTCTTGAATTTCATCACCTCTTACACATTGATAATCAGCGGCCTCAACCGCTGGTTGTATAATATTTTTGTATGTCTTATCTAAGTCTAGTGTTTTACCTGTAGAGTAATCCGTTTTCTTTCCAAAGCCCATAATAACAAAACATATCTTTTTCATTTTAGCCACGATGACTCCTCACTTTAACTTTGACAGTCATATTTATAGAGTTTTATAAGCAGGTTGCTTTCTTTGTTAACTTTTCTTTTCTACAGTTTTAGCAAGAAAATAAACTGTTTTTTCGAATCTATTTGGGCTTCAAGTTAGTGGGGGCAGAGTAAACAATACGTCAACCCCAAAGATTGCCTTAAAAGTTGCCTTATAAATTTTTTCTAGTATTAAGTTCCACATGCTTTTTCTTTTTGCTTTAAAACCTCTTCACTACTATCCTGCATTGCCTTCAATATCATCAAATTACATTCTTTCAGCTTTAATTCTTGCTCTGATTTCTGCTCTGGCTCACTAATATAAGCAACCATAGGTTTGTAATTAAGTGAAGCGTTACAGTACATGTTAGAGAGGCTGCGGCCTTTGTTGCTCAAATTATCCATGCTAGAAAGCTCTGAACATAATTCTGTAAACATAGATTTAGCTTGTTGAGTGCATTTGGAGAATTGAGTGGCTTGTTGTGTGAGATTGCTGCAAACACTGTTCGATATAATCTTCCAGAGCTGATGCTGAAAACGAATGTTGGTATTCTGATAAACTAAAGTTTTTGTCGTCACACTAGTATTCATTGAGTCTGTATAGACTTCAGTAATACTGTTAGAGACCGTATGCAGATATGCTGCAAACAATTGTGACAATGGGTCTATCATTACTCTTCCTTAAGTATCTGTTCAACCAGTGTTTATACTATCGATGTTACTATGTACTACTTGTGATTAATAGCTACTTTTAGGTTAATTATTCAAATGATTGAGTTTAGTTGATTCATGTCAATTTACATTTCGCTCTACCAAGCAGTTATTAACAATTTGGTACGCTAAGCCACTTGAATCACAAATCACCATCGCCCCTGCTAGCAATTGATTCACTGATAATTCATCGACTACGCCTACCGCTTTTAATGCTTTGACGAATTTAGAATCCATTACCGTGGTTGTGATGTGTTCTTCCATATCGGAACCATCAATCACACTTTTAATTTCTGCTTTGGGTAATGAATCTAGGGTTCTAGTCTCAACCGAACAGTTATTCCCACAAGTCCAAGGAGAGCGAAAATCAACATCTAAAGCAGGTTGCTTCCATGTTGGTAACGCAATGCGTTGGGTTTTATCTAATTTGGCATTTGATGCATTTACTGAAGCGCGAGATTTTTTTAACTCAGAAAATTCTGACCTTTCTTGGGTCACCATCGGGCGTAACTTCCAACGCTCTTCGCGAGTCACAATCACAGTGCTATCTGCAATCAAGCCTTTAATACGTTTTACGGTTTCGCCGTATTCATTACCATTTTCGGTTTCGTCATAATCAAGCGATAACGGCGTAACACTCAACGCCTTTTCAAATTCTAACCAATTGGATTGGTCTGCGGCGGCGCGTGCTTGTTCGATAACTTGACCACCATTATCAAGACGGCGCAATTCGCGCCAAATCGACACGCTAGATGTACCAAAAAATTGAAATTGTCTTAACTTATGACGGGATGCCCACGCACTAGCCAGCATGGCACCATGCGATGCGCTACAATCAGCGGTAAAATCTTGCTCTTCGTCCATGTGTTCGGCGGCAATGTTTTTAGAAATATATTTAATGACATAACCCACAGCGCTACCTTTGGACGGGTCGATGTTTTTAATGAGTAAACGGTTTTTAGCTGCGCCATTTTCGTCACCATCAACCTCAAAAGCATAGTCATGCAAAATTGATTTGAATTCACCTACGTCATTCGGTGCCATAAACGCTAATAAATGCCAATGTGGTGTGCCGTCTTTGTGTGGCTCAACTACCCGTAAGCCTGTCATATCAATACCTTGACGTTTTAGCTTGCTGCGAATTTTAGCCCACTGAGCCACAAGATATTTTTGTGCTGTTTTCGGGCTTTGTTCATTCCACTTGTGACTTACAGCATGATACTTACTCGGTGCAGTTAAGGTGATAAACAAGCCTTCTTTGCCTGCATCTTGCGCCATTTCTTCAAGACCGCGAGCGCGAACCACTAATTCAGTAAAGCGATTTTTGGGATTGGCCACACCAGCGTTTGATGCATCAGCCAAAGGCAACATCATGCCGCTTTCAGATTCAATCATGGTTGATTCAAGCCAATCCTGTGCACTACGCTGTTGCGTTTTCCATTCAGAAAAACTTTCTTTCGAAATATAAGGTGAATGCTTACCGACCATGCCTGCCGCAATGAATAAGTGTTCAATACATTGGTCGCGTAAGGCAGACAATTTACGTAACCACCACTTAGGGCAAATCATACGTAAAATACCGCATTCAGCCGCCTGCTCAATTCCATCATTTAATACTGCATTCGCATAAGGTGGGTTAACCTGCCAGTGCTTGCATAATTTCGCGGCATCAGTGTAAGCCGAAAAAATATCACCGCCACCATCAGATGCCGCTTGCACCCGTCTTAATGCTTCATTGGCGTTACTGTTAGCCTCAGCAATTAGCGCGTTTGTTTTTCTATAGCGGATCATTCTTGCGCCTTGCTGCACTAGCTTAAATGGGTATTGTTGCCAAACACGATTTAATACGCCTAATTGTCTTTCGGTGTCAGCATCAAACGCTTGAGCATGTTTTAGTTTCACTACACTTTTTAAACGCTTGTTGTAGTTATTGGTTAACTTATTTTGAATTTTCTTTGGCAGGTAATAGATATTACCAAGCGGTTTCACTCGCTCGACAGTTTCAATCTTTGACTTGAGCTTAACAAAATTTGGCGTGTAGCCGTCAATGTGACCAACGACGGCATAGGCGGCTGGTTTAATCTTCATACAGAGCGCATTCCCGTATATGAAAAGCAGAACAGCTAATATCTTTATGCTGAGTCACAAGCCCATCACCGAATATATTCACTTGTAGTTGTTCAGTTGTACTATTTGGGTTTAAAGGCCTATTTAAGGGGAGTTCAGTGAATATTGCAGGATTTTCGGTAAATATTCCCGAATCCAATCCAGCCATTGCAGGATTCGTTTCGGGAATATTCTCAGGAATTTTCGGCTCCAGTCCTGAATTTACTTCTGCAATTTCAGGGCTGATTGCTGCAATTCCCGAATGTGGATTAAAGCTAACCATATCAATATTCGGTTGTTGTACTGCTTCACCCTTAGTAGTTTTGCGGGTTTCTCTGGAATTAAACTCATCATCGACTTCATCAATGGCTTGGTGTTGCTTATCGGTACTAGGGCAAGCACCGTTTAAGAAACCATTCATGTATGAGAGCTGAAGCAAGATCATGACAACCATCGCTATAGTGACAAGCTCTAAGAATGAAAAACTAAAGATGTACTTATAGAGTGTGTTCATAAACCCTCCCATTGATGAAGTTTTCAACATCACTTTGACGGTACATGACTCGACGACCCACTTTGATAAAGCTAAGGGGGTATCTGCCAGTACAACGCCAAACGGAAAGGGTGCCGATAGTGACACCTAAGAACTCAGAAACTTGAGCTGGGGTAAGTAGTAGATTATTCATGTTAACTCCGATTAGTTTGTGTTCGTCGGAGTGAACAATATGATCAAAGAGGAATAGGGTATGCGCTTGTCAGGCTCAAAAAGGTGTTTCTCAGGGTGAGAAACACCTTTTTAATTTAGGTTCTATTTTGACATTTTTGACATTTTTGACTAATTTGAAGCATTATTTGGCTTATTTCATAAACTTTAGATTCATTTTTAGGCGCTAATAGAGGTAATCGAATGCCACTATAGCCACCAACTCCAATAGGGCCATAATCTTCATCCCATTGCTCACCTGTATCCATATTTATTGCATAGTGATTATCTTGAGTTACATCAATTTTGTTTTCTTTAGCAAATAGTGCCCAGGCATGCTGTTCAATAGGGTCTCTAGAGTTTTCAATTAATTCAGAGATTAAGCTTCGATTAGGTTGCTGTAAGGCTGAGAGCTTTAACCATTGATTAAATGGCTGCTTTTTAGAATCACTATCATAGTCTTCTCCCCAGTATTGATTGAATAAGTCAAACATTTCCTCACCATCGAAGTGGTAGCAGATTGATTTTTCGATTGAATCAAAATCATTTGCTTCAAAAATATCATCTATATTCGGAGAGGCTAAATCAGAAATAGTTACTTGAGAAATAAACCGTTCGAATGCTTGAGTAGGCTTTATCTGTTTCGCATAGTTATCTGCCCACTTTTTTTGGGTGTCGCCCATAGTTTGGCCTTTTAAGCTTTGCTCATACCAGTGTTGACTACTTTCACCTCCAGTAACTGAAGATAAATCATCTAGTAGCCATAAAAACTCCAAAAGCGTTGATTGCTTATCGCCTTTTATAGAACTCTGCTGTAACTCAGTAAAGAGGTTTTTAATGTCAATTTCGAATCCATTATAAGAAAACTTATTTACTGATTCATTTTCAAATCTGCTACTAGATTCACTGGAGTCCCTGCTGTCAAAATCATCATAGTTGGTAAGACTGTCAACATAGGTTAAGTAATGTAGTGCTTGCTGATTGATTAGTGATGATTGCATACCAATAAGCGAAGCTAATTCATCACGTATTAAATTGGCAAGTTGAGTTGAGTCTGTTTCGGTTTGATTTAGATGGATTGCTTTGAGCTTACATCTCTCAAAGGCTATTAAAGGTTCTTTATTTGCTTGCTCTAATAGATTTGTAATTGATGATGTTTTTAAGGCTGCATAAGTTTTTTTACCTAGGTATGCGGCAATTAGTTCGATGACTTGTGCTCTAGAAATCGTGCATTCAGGCAGTTTTTTTGCGCGTGAGGATACGTTATAAGTGTAAGTTGAAAGCATGTTCATAAATTAACTCCGCGGTTGAGTGCGAGGTGCATTAAAGCATTACCACATGCGATTACGGCGAGGCTTCTCAACCTAGTCATTTATGAAAAATTGGTTTTAAATTTTGATTTTAAACTTTCGTTTTTAGTGCCTGTTTTCACTCGCATGTAAGTGAGGCTGGCGCCTAATAAAGAATCTATATTAATGAGTAAATTGAATCAAGTTTATTTGCTTCAATTTTGACTATGACTATATGCGATTGCTACTTATTTGCCGCAAGAAACCAACGGTATACGGTTTGAAACCCTTGGTAATCGCTTGTGAAAGGGTGATGCATTGTGTTAGCAAAATCATTAATTGATGGAAATAGGCGTTCCGCAGCTTGTTTCGGGTTCTTGTAATCTTTCGTTGAATACAACGCTAGAGCAAAATCTTTACGTTGGCGGTTTTTACTGTGCCTAGTATTTTGCCCTTTTTTTGAATGACTTTGAGCGGTTTCAAGGATGCCTTTCTCAATACTTATGTCTGATTGCAAGGATTGATAGCTTTCATTTTTATCGATGAATTGCTGTTGAAGAAACAGCTTAAACAGATACTGTGAGTTTTTTGTCAGTCCAGCTATTTGGCATGTCATAGCTGCGTGCAGCAGTTCATCAGTATCTGGTGATATTGTCTCTTCAAAGCAAGATAGCTCAGAAGTACCAGCTTGCTTGAAAGCTTCAAAGATAGACGATGCATTAGCAAACTCTCGGATTACATTTAAGTCATCGCAAGGTGGTGTATTTGAGAATTGCTCAAACATCTCAGTAAACACATTGATTAACTGTGATTGCTCATTTTCTAAAGTTTGTTGGCTGTTATTTATTTTGGCTAGATCTTTGGCCAATGTTTCTTCAGTTATATCATCAGGAAGATTTTCCATTAATGCTGACGGTTTTGAAGATAATGATTCGAGGGATGTAAATTTTTGCGATAAATTATGATTATCGGGAGTGTAAGTTTTATTTGAGTTAAGAACTGCTAACAGTTGTTCTTTTTGTTCAACAGGCATTTCACTAAACATTTTGTTGAGCAATTCATCTTTGACTTTACTGTGATTACTACTTGATGAGGTGTCATCCATCACGTTCAACTTCCATATTCTTGTTTGATACAAAACTATTAGAAATGAAGCTAAATGTCTATAACTGAGATCAACTGTGTAAAACCCAGACTTTTGGAAAAGGTAAGAAAAAAAGTAGTGATTAGGGGGTGTTCTATGGCGGCACATAGGCGGCACAATTTTTAGTGTTTTTTGTAAGCTGCTGATAAGATTAAGTAAAAGAGGTGTTATGGTCTCCCCACAAGGACTCGAACCTTGATCGATCGCTTAGGAGGCGACTGCTCTATCCTGTTGAGCTATGGGGAGACTAAGCGCAATTATACAAGTTTTAATCTTGATTAAAAGTGTTTAAATTTAGTCGCTTAAATATTAAACATTACATCGTTTTTTCACCGGTTTACCTTCAACGGCTATTATCACCGATATTAACCTTAGCTATTGGTAAAATAACTTGCTTAAAATTATGACGTCTAATTGATAGATTATTGGTGGCTTTGTCGTATTGCTCAAACTATGAATTATTCATTATCAATTTGATTTTTTATGTAAATATGTCGTGGTAACATGAGTTTATGTGAGATATATTGATTGATTAGTGGATATGTCTATTGCTTCATTTAATCAAGAATGTATACATTTTATTTCTTGGTCCACTCTCCATTTTTGCAATGGAAAAATGTAAAGTCTTTTAATTATAAAGGAAATTGAAATGCTGCAATTTAATTACTTTTTAAAGTATTCGTAGACTATATGAAAGTGGCTATTATTCCCGCTAGAGGCGGAAGTAAACGGATATTGAAAAAGAATATTCGTTTATTCCATGGCAAACCTATGATTTTGTGGTCAATTGAGGCTGCATTAAATAGTGGTTGTTTTGATAGAGTTATCGTTTCAACAGATGATGAACAAATTGCTGAGATTTCAAGAGCTGCTGGTGCTGAAGTTCCATTTATTAGACCCGCTTCATTGTCTGATGATTTAACAGGAACATCTTCAGTCATTAGTCATGCAATTGGTTGGTTAACCGCAAGCATTGAAAGTAAATGCCTTAGTGAGCCTAATGCTATAATTGATGACTCTGTTTCTTATGTATGTTGTATCTATGCCACCGCTCCTTTTATAAGAGCGGAAGATATCAAGAATGGATTGCAATCTTTACTCTCGTCAGAAAGTGACTATGCATTAGCTGTTACTAAATTTAACTTCCCAATCCAGAGAGCTACCTACGTAAATGCTGAAAATAGATTGGAAATGTTTCAACCTGAATTTTTTCATACTCGCTCTCAGGATTTAGCTGAAGCTTTCCATGATGTAGGGCAGTTTTGCTGGGGAACTTCCGAGGCATGGCTAAATCAAAAAGTTGTTTTTGTAGCGCCCACTGTACCTGTCATTATACCTAGCTATAGAGCGCAAGATATTGACACTGAAGATGACTGGGTGAGAGCTGAAATGATGTTTTCATCTTGTTGTATCTAGCATCAATTATAAGATAGGCAGTAACGTTATGAGTACTCATATAAGCAGTGAAACAGTTGTCTTTAGAGTCGATTCTAGTGTTCAAATTGGTTATGGTCATTTGATGCGATGTCTGACGTTAGCTGTTGAACTTCGAAAGCAAGGCGCTGAGTGTTACTTTTTGTGTAGAGACTTAAGCGGTCATAATGCTTCAATTCTTGAGAAAAATGATTTTACTGTTTATTTGTTGCCAGCAAAAGAAACAGAACAATCGCCCACTTGTCATGAAGAAGCTATGCCTTGGCATTATTATTGGCTTGAAGTGAGTTGGTTGACTGATGTTAGTCAATGCATGCAGCATTTTAAGCGCTTAAAACCTAGTATTATCATCGTTGATCATTATGCCCTAGATGTTAATTGGGAGCGCCAGGCTAAACTATACTGTAATAAATTGATGGTTATTGATGATTTAGCAGACCGAGAACATTATTGTGATTTTTTGCTAGATTATAATTTAAGCGTGGCTTCTAACAGTTATCAGCAGCTCATTCCTGCATTTTGCCGTCAATTTTTAGGTGGGAAATACACTTTACTTCGTAATGAATTCTTACTTTGGAGAACAAAAAGCCAAGTTCGACGTATTAATAATAAACTGGAATCTATTTTAGTGACTTTTGGGGGGGCTGACCCTGACAACAATAGTGAGAAAGTGTTGGAGATCATTGCAAATTTACCTTTCAAACTAGTCAGAATAAATGTTGTGGTTAGTGATAAAGCATTACACCTACAGTCGCTAAAACGTTTTGCTTCCAGAATGTCAATTAGCACTAAAATACATACTAATGTCAATAATATGGCTGAATTGATGGCTGTTGCAGATCTTGCAATAGGCTCAGGTGGAGGAAGTACCTATGAACGATTATTTTTAGAATTACCTTCATTGTTAAAGCCTATCGCAAAAAATCAAGTCGAGCCGTTAACCCAAATGAGTGAGCAAGGTTTATTTACCCTTTTTGATAGTTATTCTGAATTAAAGAGTATTTTATTAACCCTCTGGGATACAAAAATACCTAAAATCGAATCTCCTGTTCTTTTTGGCGTACCTCTAGTGAGTCGATTGTTATTATCTAAGCAGGTCATATTATCTGATGTTAAATGCTGGGATGTTCGTCGAACATTTAGATGGTTGCAAAGTAAGGAATTGCAGAAGGCATTTTTAGTTTCTTCTCCCCCTCAAATATCCCGTCATTTTTCTTATTGGAGAAGTTTGCTACAAGCAAAAAATCAGTTTGTTTTCAGTATAATTAAAGATGGGAAGCATCTAGGAAATATAGGTGTAAAACATATCGATTATGAGAAAAGTGAGGCTGAAGCTTGGATATATATTGGGGAATCATCCGAACATCATTCAGGCGTTGGATCTGCGGCACTCTTTTTATTAGAGAAGTTTATAAAAGAAACCTTATTAATTCATCAGGTTATTATACATGTATCACAAACAAATCAGCCGGCATTATCTTTTTATAATAAGCAATGTTACAAAGAAAATTCAGACTCATTGACTGCTGAGTTTTCTGATAAAAATGTAATACAGATGAGAAAAAATTTATGAAAATATCCATTATGCAGCCCACTTTTTTACCATGGAGTGGCTTTTTTAATTTAATGGCGAATGTGGATTTATTCATTTTTTTAGATGATGCGCAGTTTCAAAAAGGCTCATGGCACAACAGAAATAGAATCGCGTTAAATTCTTCTGCTCATTGGGTCACAGTACCTATAAATCATGATCATTTAGGGCAATCGATAGAAAATACAATGATTAATGATCAGAGGCCTTGGCGTGAAAAAATGGTACGAACGTTAAAGCAAGTGTACTCAAAACATGAGCATGCTCAAGAGTTATTCCATTTTACAGATCTGATATTAAACGAGTCTTTTACTTCTTTAGCTCAAATGAACATAGCTATTATTCAAATGATGGCACAAAAAATGAATGTTAAATGCCAGATCGTCAAATCTAGTGAATTAAGTATACAAGGTGTTAGAACTGAAAGGCTGTTGTCTATTTTAAATAAAGTAAATGCGACTCATTATTTGTCTCCTCAAGGAGCTAGAGATTATTTAACCGATGATGGCTTTGAAAATCAAAATGACATAGATCTATCTTATCAAGTGTTTAAGCCGACTTTATACGTTCAAAAAAGTGTGACAACTTTTATTCCTCAATTATCGATGCTAGATGTTGTAATGAATTTAGGCTGGGCAAAGTCAGCTTTGTATATCAAATAAATAATATCAGGTGCCAGTTTTATGAAACAGAATAGTTATGACATTCAGCCAAATGAAAAATATGGCTTCTTACAGGTTACTCCTACGCCATCTGCTGAAGAGATTAACCGTTTTTACGCTGAAGAGTTTTACTCTAGCGATTACAAAAACTTTAATAACTCTTCTTTGGAAGTACAGGTTGCTGATAGAGAGTTTATGGAAGGGACGTGGAGTGATCAGGCGTGTGAAATTGAGTTGCAGCTTGAAAAACCGCTTTCTGAAATAGAATTATTAGATGTTGGTTGCGGCTGGGCTCAGTCGTTACTTCATTTTAAAAAGCTGGGTGTGAGTTGCTATGGCTTTGACCCTGCATTAGAAGCCGTGGAGTATGCTAATACTCAGGGGTTAAATGTAAAACACTGTGGTGTTGAAACCATGAATGTATTCGATAATAAACGCTTTGATGTTGTTATGTTGAATAACGTTTTGGAACATTTAGCTGATCCGATAAGGGTCTTGACTGAGATCCGTGAAAGCGTAATAAAAGAAGGTGGGTTAATTATTATAACTGTACCTAATGAATTTAATGCTTTTCAAATGGCAGCTCAGAAACTTCACAAGCTCGAGCAGTGGTGGGTTACACCGCCAGCTCATTTGAATTATTTCTCACGTAGTACTTTACAGAACTTATTGAGTGGTTGTGGCTTTCAAAATGGGTTAGCAATGTCTTCATTCCCGTTAGAGTTATTCTTGTTAATGGGTGATAATTATGTTGGCAATCGGGAAACTGGAAAAGAGTGTCATAAACGAAGAGTTCAATTTGAGATGAATTTACGTAATCTAGGTGAAGAGAAAACCTTAAAGAAGTTTTATCAGTCATTAGCTGAGGTGAATTTAGGCCGCCAGATTACTTGCTATGCAAAGGCAATATAATATGAACTCTTATATAGACAGTTTTCAAAAAGATGGCTATGTCATTCTTCCCAATATGATTAGCACGCAGCAATGTGCTCACTTTAGAGCGCTTTTAGAAAAAGATTATCTAAATTACTCTGATTTATATGCTAATGCTACTTCGTCAAAGGGCGAGTTATCAGACAAATCAAAAGAGAAAGTCGTGTTTAATCTGCACAATAAATCTTTGGATTGGTTTAGTTTATTTGAAAATGAAACAGTGCTTTCAATATTGGATGTGGTTCTTAAACAAGGAAGCTACAATAATGCTGAACCCTATTATTTAAATAATGTATCTGCACGCAGTCCTGCTAAAGGTGATACTAAGCAGCAAATGCATATTGATAGCGGCTTACCAGGTGTTAATTATTGTTTGAAGGCCAATGTTATTTGGCTATTAGACGATTTTACGATTGAAAATGGTGCGACTAGAATCATTCCCGGTAGCCATAAGTGGACCGAGTTTCCTCCTAATGGTGAACCACAGCATGAGGTTGAATATATTACTGCTCCTCAAGGGAGTGTATTGATATTTAATGCTAATTTATGGCATGGCGGAGGCCCTAATTATACAGCTAGTAGCCGTTGGGCTTTACTTTTAGGATACGCTAGATGGTTCATTAAACCTTCTTTTGACTTTATGAAAAATACGCCAGAAAATATTGTTGATAAAATGACAACTGAACAAAAGCAATTACTCGGCTTTCATTTAACGCCCCCAAAAGATGAATTTACTCGACTAAGAAGAGTTGCAAGTATTCCTGAGAACCCCCAGTCATATGAATTACCTTTATCTAAGTCATAAGGTTAGGGATAAGTTTGTTACATAATTTAAAGTTTATACATTTAAGGCTATCAAATGACAAGTCCATTTATCACAATTGAAGGTAGAAAAATTGGTAGGGACTATCCTCCTTATATTGTTGCAGAATTGTCAGCTAACCATAATGGTGATTTTGAACGAGCTAAACAAATTCTTGCGATGGCTAAGCGCTGTAATGCTAATGCGGTTAAGTTACAAACATACAGTGCAGATACCATTACATTAAATTCAACAAACGAAGAGTTTATGATCCGTGGTGGCTTATGGGATGGAAAAAGCCTTTATGAGCTATATCAATGGGCGCAAATGCCATGGGAATGGCATAAGCCATTATTTGATTATGCGAAGCAACTTGGAATCACCATTTTTAGCTCACCTTTTGACAATTCAGCTGTCGATTTACTTGAAGATTTGAATGCTCCGGCCTATAAAGTTGCATCTTTTGAAGCAATCGATATTCCGTTGATTAAATATATTGCTGGTACTAAGAAACCGATGATAATTTCCACTGGTATGGCAAATTCAGATGAAATAACCGAGGCAGTTGAAGCTGCGCGTTCAGGTGGATGTAAAGAGCTTGCCCTATTGCATTGTGTAAGTAGTTATCCCGCGCCGTCATCAGAGTACAATTTACGAACTATTGCTGATATGCAAAAACGCTACGGTGTCGTAGTAGGCCTTTCTGATCATACTATTCATAATATTACTGCGATATCGGCGATCTCAATTGGGGCTGGAATAGTTGAAAAGCATGTAACTCTTGACCGAAAAGGGGGGGGGCCTGATGATTCTTTTTCGTTAGAAGAGTTAGAGTTAGCTGAGTTATGCGAGCATTCAAAAATAGCATGGGAAGCAGTTGGAAAAGTAGATTACTCCCAACAGTCAAGTGAGAAAGCTACGGTTAAATATCGACGCTCTTTATACATAGTCAATGATAAAAAAGTGGGCGATGTCATTAGAGCGGAAGATCTACGTAGTGTACGTCCGGGTTTTGGGCTTGGGCCTAAATACTTTGAAGATCTGATAGGCCGTAAGCTAAATACTGCTGTAAAAGCGAATTCCGCAACGAGTTGGGAAATATTTGAAGATTAACAACTAGCACTTAATTTAGGAGCGCTTCTCTTAGCACTTCAGCGATAAACTCTTGCTGAATCAATGTTAGTTCTGGATACATTGGAAGGCTAATTATGCGTGAATAAAAGTCTTCTGCTTGTGGGTAATCACCCCAATTAAACCCTAACTCTTGATAATATGGCTGAGTGTGTATTGGAATATAGTGCACATTTACCCATATCTCTGCTTTTCGGAGTTTATTGAAAACCATTGCTCGCTTTGATTGATCTTTCAATCTAATTATAAATAAATGCCATGCGCTATCATCCTTACCCATGGTTGCTAATGAGGGTAAGTCAATTTCTAGTTCTGATAATAACCTATGGTAATTCTGGGCAATACTTCTGCGTTTATTGATTATCTCTGTTAAACGTTTGCTTTGGCTTATTCCTAGAGCGGCTTGCATATCCGTCATACGATAATTGAACCCTAATGACAACTGTTGATAATACCAAGCACCATGACTATCCTCTGTCATCAATTGTTCATCTCGAGTGACGCCGTGACTTCTCAAGTGTTGCATTTTTTCAGCTAGGTCATTTTTATTTGTTAGCGCCATTCCACCTTCAGCGGTAGTAATAATTTTAACTGGATGAAAACTGAAAACAGTAATATCACTATACTGACAGCTGCCTATCATTTTTCCTTGAAACAGCCCTCCAACGGCATGAGAAGCATCTTCAATAATGGCAAAGTTATACTCTAGGCTTAGAGCATGTATCTGTTGCATGTCGCAACTGGTACCCGCTAAATGAACCGGTATCACTACGTTAGGTAAAGTGCTATTTATCTTGGCATCGGCTAATTTTTCTTTCAATGAAGTAATAGACATATTGCCACTGTTGGCATCAACATCAATAAAGTCGATATTAGCGCCGCAGTATCTCGCACAATTTGCAGAAGCGACAAAGCTAATTGTTGATGTCCATACTCTTGAGCTTGGTCCTACATTCAGCGCTAAACAAGCTAAATGTAATGCTGAAGTGGCGTTTGTTGTTGCAATAGCATAGTGGGCGGTTGTTATATCACATAAGGATTTTTCAAATGCGGGGACTGCTGGCCCTTGAGTTAAAAAATCACCCTGTAATACATTGATGACAGAGTCTATATCTTCCTGAGTAATATTTTGGCGGCCATAAGGGATCATGACATCGCAGCCTTATTGAAATTACTAATATCTTCAACAGAGAGAAACTCTGGGTTAGCGTCAGATGTATATTCAAATCCAGGTTCAACTAAACTTCCCTGTTCATCTAGGGCATTAGTTGAAAAGTCATTGCTACGACTAAAAAACTTAATCGCTGGGGCAATTACAAAATGATCTTTAAACTCATAAGTATGATAAGACATATCACCAGGGCACATCATTTCATGAAGTTTCTCTCCAGGCCTAATTCCGATCTCTTTTATCGGCAGGTTAGGTGCTATGGATGCTGCTAGATCTACAACTTTGATGGAAGGTATTTTGGGAATAAAAATTTCTCCTCCCAACATGCGCTCAAAATTGTTCAAAACAAAATCAACACCATGTTGAAGGCTTATCCAAAATCTGGTCATTTCAAGGTGAGTGATTGGGATATGATCACTACCATTGTCAACTAATTGTTGAAAAAAGGGCACGACAGATCCTCTAGAGCCAACAACATTGCCGTAGCGTACTGCAGAAAATCGAGTTTGGCCTTCGCCAACCATATTATTGGCAGCTACAAACAATTTATCGGATGCCAGTTTGGTTGCACCATATAAGTTTACAGGGTTTGCTGCTTTATCTGTGGATAGTGCAATGACCTTTTTGACATTATTACTGATAGCTGCACGAATTACATTTTCAGCACCATGAATGTTGGTTTTAATACACTCCATTGGATTGTATTCCGCTGCGGGTACTTGTTTTAATGCTGCTGCATGGATTACGTAATCTACATCTTTAAACGCTTGGTTTAAGCGCTCACCGTCTCGCACATCGCCAATGAAATAACGCATACAAGGCTCGTTAAACACTTGTTGCATTTCATACTGTTTTAACTCATCTCGAGACAATATAATGATGCGTTTAGGTTTATAGCGTTGAAGCAATGTTTTGGTATATTTATAACCAAATGAACCTGTGCCGCCAGTAATGAGTATTGATTTATTATCAAACATAATTTCTCCATAAATATTCTGTAACTTTATGCGTTACTGGCACACAGTGAGACTAATTTACTATGACGAGTAAGTTACTTGAGTAAGCAATATACGAACCAAAAACAACTGTGCAATTTTTTACATGAAAACTATTTAATTCTGTATTTATAACATATTTAAAAAACAATTAAAATTAATAGGTTAAGAAGCTTTTTGTCTCATTGTTAGATTTTATCAAAGTTAATCTTATAGGACGGAGGTGGCGACTAACAGTTTAGAGGTCATTACTCTTAAAACAATATAAGCTACATAAATTGATGCCAGTTTTTTGGCGTTATAACTTTATGTAGAAAAGAACAAATAATGCTTTATTTACCTTTCCATCGTTATTTGACGATTGTTAGTAAGTTTGGTACTTCGTATTCTAAATAGTCAGCTAATCCTAGCCAATCATGTTTTTCTTGCGCTTCTAGAATCATGGGCAATAATGCCGAAATATGTTGTGCATTCTCATGATATTTTAATATTTGTTCTAGTAGATTTATACATTGCCGAAACATTTGGGAGGCTTCGGCTTCTTTGCCTAGCCTAAACTGCTCTGATGTTTGTGTTAGCAACTTAATAAGTTGAATGATTTGTTCATGTTGCATTTTTTAATCTCTGTAATGAGTGCCAGCAATTTTGGCTCCGAGCTTACTTGACTGATAAAACTTGATTTCAGGCTTAGCCAATATATATATTTCTAGGTATCTTAAATAGGCTCTAAAGTTTAGGTCTGTGGGTACACGTTGATTGTGCCCATTTAATACCCAGTGATTCTTTTTTAAATTTATTGAGGGACCTAATACTCCATCTTGCCAGTATGCGTGTGTTTTATTATGTGGGTAACTAAAATCACATCCATATAGGCTAATCTCTTGCAGTCCGAGTTGAACGGCTAAATCAACAGTTGGGTGAATAACACTACCGTTGGTATACAATCTTATCTTAGGCGAATTTTTGTGACATTCATCAAAAATGGGTCTATTAGAGTAAGCGTTAAACTTTTTCCCTTTCCAACTATTTATCACATCAGGGTTTGAGTGAGGGAAATAAACTAGGCTTGTATCACTTGGTAATTTCTCAGGAAAATGCTGTAAAGTAATGTTTTTATCAAGAGTTACTACGATATCTGGGATAATACCTTGGCTTGTTAACGCTACTAATGCAGTATCTACTACAATCATTGTTGGTCTTTCTTGAGGCGGTAAATTTCGCTGTTTCTTTAGCGCTTCATAATGGACTTCGAGTGTTGGACCTGAAGCAATAATACTCGCTTTAGTATTATTTTTTGTGTTTAATTTGATGTGTTCTGCACTTGGGTCTCTATTTAAAGCCTCCAAATTGAGTTTATGTAGTTCTTCAATCTCTCGGTCATTGGCTGAGTGAACTGAATTGATAAATTCACGATTGTTTTCCATGACTAAAAAATCACGTATGACACAATTGTGTTCATCAGCTAAAACTAAATCTGCTGCTATAGCTAAATAATTTTCGGCTAACTGATATTGCTCGGGCTGAATTAAGTTGACTCTTGGATCTGATAGCCATTCACTTTGGTCTGTATAGGTTAATAATAATGCGAAGAGACTAAGGTTTAACGGTGCTACATTAATGATGTTTAGATTGCTCTTATCAATGAGCAAGCTGGGAACATCTCCCATACCAATTCCGTAAAGGGTGATAGAGTTACAGTTAGAGCATAATTGATCTATGTATAGCTTTGCCTCCGACAAGCGGTTGTGCCGGCTGCTTAATTGAATACCGTTTACACTGATTGTTTGATTCTTTCCTGTGACAAGAACGGCATCAAATTCGCTTACTGATTCTAACGTTATCTTTTTGGCTATTTGAGGCCATCTTTGATTAATAATATTAATGTTTTCTAGGAAGAGTTCACTCATGTTATTGATTCACTTTATTTAATCAAGTTAGCTGCGCTAAATAGTTGGATGCGGTTAGGTTATCTGGATTAAACGATAGTATCTGTTCAAAAGTGGATTTAGCACTATTTATTTCCCCAAGCCCTGCAAGAAAAACACCTAGCTTAATTAGTGTGTTTTCATCGGTGGGATATTTATCTAGGAAATTTAGATACATATCTAATGCTTGTTGATTATTACCTTGTAAAGATAAAATATGGGCATGTTGCGGCAGGTATTCGTCACTGTATTGTGCTAACTCTCTGAGCGTTTTTTCCGCTAAATCTAATTGATGCAGTTTGAGTGAGATCATCAATATTTGCTTCATTTCCACTTCAGTTCTATCGGCTGGTGCAATATGTTGAACTGATTTTAATGCAGATTCATAATCTTCATTAATTAGATGAATGTAATGATTTGTTAAATGGAATAATTTTACCGCATATGAATCATCTTTCATCAAGGGTTGAATCTTATCTGCAAGTAATGCAAGCCCTGGTATATTTTTCCGCTGTTTCAAGTCGATAATTTTTGCGAGTGTATTATCTAGATTTTCATAATCTTCTTTCATGGAGAAATAAGGATGAGAAAAGCCTGTCAGTTGCTGCTGATACTCTTTATTCAGGTTGCCTAATGCAGTATTTTCATTTTCAGTTAAAGAGGAGATAAATTCAGAACTTTGGTTAGATAACCATAGTCTAGAACGCCCAGGCTGAAGGTGTTTTTTCCATTGGGAAGTTAGCATTGGAATGGAAGGGGTTGCTTTTATTTCTTCTAATCGGGATGCGGTTATTTCTAAAGAGGTTTCAATCAAGTCATATAAATTTTCAGCGATGAAATAATAGGCGGTATAATATTTAGCCGTCATTGTGCGCATTTGTTGAAGCGACCAACCTCCAGATTTTTTTGTAGTCAAAAACTGTGAAAATTCAAAATAACCATAGATCTTAATGAGCTTACTGAATATCGGATATTTTCTATTGATTTCAGCTTCTATTTTCTCAATTTTATTTATTTTACTCTGATAACGGTGAGTATTAATGTTGAGTTTTTCTGATGCCGAATTTAAATATAGTGCTTCATCACACAGCTTCTTTATGTTCAAAAACGCGGAGCTAGCTTTTGTTAGGTTATGCTTCAGTGAAATTAAGAATTTTTTATGGTTTTTAGTTGAATTAGGCAACATATCAAGGAGTTGTTGAGGTGAACAATTCGCTGGGTTTAATATTAATTCATTGGTTGTACTATGAGTAATTCCCTTCAGTTTTGCAGCATTTTTTGACAGATTAATTACATTTACATGTGGAAAAAGTGCGACTTCTTCTTCTAATGTTTGTGCAGCATGAAGTAGTTGTATTGGTGTTTCAGCTAACTTACCTGCATATGTTTCTACCCATTGGTAAATCCTACTATTATTACTTCCTGCTTTAGATTCTAAGCTGCCTTTTGCATGAGTCATGCCGGTACTTGAGTGACAAAAATCAACGCCAGATAATAAAATTTGGTTAAAGCCCATTTTTATGGCAATTCTTACTGCGCTATTGGTTACTGTTGGCCCAATTGTCGGAATATTGTCAGTGTCGCACCAGGGAAGCTGCTCTCCAAGAAAAAGTGATTGACCTTGCCATTGGGCTAAAATTCTATGGCAAATGTGATGTGAGTTAATCAGTAAGCTTTCTTTTGCCAAGCTCATCATATCGCGATTAACTTCAAAACTATGTTCTTGAGGATCTATTGAGACAATAATATGTGCGGGAATACCTAACTGAGATAGTTTTGAAGCGAATCGTGAGACGGTAATAATGAATAACTCATTGTAATTACACTTTATCCATTCTATGTTTTCATCTAAAGATGGTCCACCACCAATGACCATACAGGTTTTACCACAAAAAGTGTCTTTTAATAGAGATGCTGGTTGTCTATTTTCTACTACGTTATACATCTGTTCTGTAAAAAATAGTTTTTGTTGTAAATTAGCTTTAAGAGACTCAATGTAGCTTGTAAGGAGGTGGCTAACCCTATTGTATAACTCTGAATACTCTTCAATTACTCCAGTTGATGCTGACAGGGAAAGAGTGACTTTTAATTGATCTTTCATTAAGAACAGATCGTCTTTAGCTGTCTCGATATGGTCGTTGAAGCCCTCGAAATCAAGAACTTTTATATAGTCCTGCTTATCTTCAGGAATATCAACATTTAGCAAAGATAGCACAGCTGGTAATTCTATAAATATGTATTTACTTCCCTCACTGACTGGGGTGTCTAGGATGTAGTTGACTAGTAAACCAGAGTCTATCCCTAGAATTATATGTAAAGTATCTTCTTGAAATATATCTTGTTTATATTTGTTTTTAAAAGCTGTTTTTGAGTCTACTTTTTCAAATGTATTACGGTTGATACTTGGCAGGTAATATTCATTAAACTGGCTGATCGCAAATTGATTATTGAATGATGAGTTTGTTGTTGCCATGGTATGAAAACCTTTTCTAATTAAGTCGATTTGCCAAAAATTCTGAGTTTACTTTATCTAGTTCACCTAAGATTTTGAGCTGAACGATATTTTCCTGTTTTAAATCTTAATGACAATATCTTGTATTTGAATGTTACCTGATGCCTCAATACCTTGTAATACAGCAGTGGCACTTTCTTCTGAGACTTGCTCTATAGTGACGGTGGCGCGATTTTTAGTTGCAACGGCTCTCATCAAATTTACTCTGTCGGGGATATTTTGTTGTAGCACGATTTGAAAGCTATCGCCCATTTTTACATTGTTTCTTCTACCTAAATTAATGATAATTCTATTACCTTGTTTAGCCACAATTTGTCCTAGTAGTGGACGGCAGTTGAGGAGATTATCAATATCGTTTGTACTCAGTTGGATTAGCTGATCCAAGGTTTGACCATAATTTGATTGCCAAAAACGTTTGGTTGTCGGTGATACACTTTCGCTTCGTTCAAATTCCCATTCAGCTTCTGCAGCATAATCTTTACTCCAAACCTTCTCACCACTGATACCGTGATAAAGAGATAACCTAAAGCTCATTTGTCTCATCGGATCATCTGTAACAAATCCCAAAAATGAACTTGATGTAGGCGCTGTAGAGATATCTACAATTTCTGGTTGCAATATATATTGGCTATCGGTGATTTCACCAAGCCAACTTGGAATTCTATTACCTTTAAAGTTAATCAGTTCATTAGTGTGATCTAAGGTTTCATCTGCATGAATACGAGCGTAGCTATAATCGGATTGGCTATTTAGAGTCTTGCCAAGTTGTTCAGATAGAGCTTTAGGAAAAGTTAATAGTTGCCCGTAACGCAGTTGTGAACGGTCATTAATGGTCGCTTGTGGGATCATAATCGCAGCTTTCAATTCTTGGCTGTGACATTGCTGTGATTGTAAGTTTGATTTAGATTGAAGATCCAGCCTGAGTAAAACGGTTATATCCTTATTTGTTACAATTTCGGAGACTAACTGAATATTATTCGCTTCACCCATTCGCTGAATTTGAAAGGCATCTTGGGTTAAGTTACCCTGATTAATGGTTTGCTCACTACTAAAATTAACCCCAGCTTTTAAGCTAGCGTAGTTTAACGCTTGGTTGATTGCCGCTTCACGTGCTTTATCTAGGTCACCATTAACAATGTTTGCCTTTCCGCTTACTTCTACCATTTCAGCCATTACTGGTGCATTAGTCAGACCAAAGAGCAATAATATGAATGTCAGTTGAAGTAGTTGTCTGTTTTTAATGAATATTATCATATTGATCACTTGTTTAAACTTAACGATGAACGAGTAATGCTACGCCAACTTAATGGCGCTAGCGTATCAAAAGCGAGTCTTTGGTAAATAAATGCAAAGAGTGTGCCTGTTATTGACGAGTGCAGCTTCGAGATCATTTTTAATTCGCTAAAGTTTCTGTTGTGGTTGCCGATAGCATTTGTAGAGTTAATTAGACATTTTATGCTGCTATAAACTTCGTGATAAATAGCAACTAAGTGAAGCAAAGCATAAAAGAAAGGAATGCATTATGCGCCGAATTGGTTTAATCCCTGTTGTGATATTGATGACATCTTGTGCTGGCTTACCACCATCAGAACATGATGACTTGTCTTATGTTAATGACGGTCAAGAAACGAATTTTTGGTTTGATTCAGAGCCTAAACAAGACGTTCTTACTTACGATATTCAAAAGTCGGGTTTAGCGCCTAAAGCTGAAGTTAATATTCTGGCAGAAAAGATAGTCAATGAATTAGTGATGCAGAACGATAGTTTACGCTCTGACCAACCCTTGTTGATTTCAACGCCCGTTAAGTTAGACAATTATGCCGAAACTAATTCTCTTGGTTTGCAATTACAGCAAGGAATGATTGCTGCTTTCCATAGTCATGAATTTAATCTCGTCGATTTGAATGTTGCTAATTCTTTACGTTCGACCCCAACGGGAGAATTTATTCTTAGTAGAGATTGGACTCAACTCCCTTCTGATTTACCTGTTACGCATGTGGTTGTTGCGACAATGGATAGCACTTCACAAGGCGTAGCGGTCAATGCCAGAATTGTGAATGTTGCAAATAATCGAGTGGTATCAGCGGTGCAAACTTTTGTGCAGACTAAAAGTTTACCTGGTTATTTATTTCCCGCAGGTAAAGTCGTTTCAAAAGATGGCTTACTTTATCGGAATGAGCAGGCTGGCATGACGACCGTTGCTATTTTAGGAGAACAATAATGAAATCATTTATTTTTGCAGCGTTCACCGCATCACTATTGTTGACTGGATGTGCATCTAATGACAAATATGTGCAATGGGAAACAGAAGCGCCAGAACAGTTTCCTAAGTTGACAGCGATTGGCTATGCGCCTCTTGATACTCAACCCGGTAATGAGCAATCTCAAAAAGTGTTGATGGCGATGCAAGCGTCAAAGATTGCTGCGTATCGCGAATTAGCTGAGCAAGTTTACGGTCAGCAAATTGATGCTAATAGTCAGGTGAATGAATGGCTGCTAAGTAGCGACACGATTTCTGCTAATGTTTCTGGAATGATTAAAGGAGCAAAGGTGGTTAAGAGTTATCCTGCAGGTGATATGTATGTCACTGAGCTTGAGTTAGATTTCGCTCAAGTGTGGAATCTATACCAACAGCAGAATCGCCCTCGAAAAATAAAAGATGTGACCTATTTTTAGTGACTGTATTGACATAAAAGAGTTCACATAAAAAAACCGCTTAATGAGCGGTTTTTTATTGGGTTGTGATCAAGAAGAAAGCTTATTAAGCCTTTAGATTTTGCCCAAGCGAGGAAATCGTAGAAGTGCGGCCTTTATCATTATAGGTCAAACTTGATGAGTTTCGGCTCATTTGTAACGCTTGTGAAAAGCGATTAAGGCTAGCAATATTAAGCTCAATTAAGCTGGCATTTTCGTTATTAATCGACTTACATTGCTCAAGTATGACTTTGGCTTCATCCACTTTAACCTTCAATTCAGCATTGGTATTCAATAATGCTTTATCTGGGTGTGATGCAAGTTGCTCATCATTGTTCTTTAGCGTATTGAGACAGGTCACTTTATCTCTAGCAAGTGACAATAATGTATCGGCATCACGTTCAGTGAGAGCTTTTTTTTCTTCAGACACAAGAGATTTCAGCGACGATAAAGTATCGTGCTGAAATGATAATAACTGCAGTAATTCATTCATAACTTACTCTTTAAATAAACCACATTACGTTGATGTAATGAATGGCTAATAAAATCAAGAGTAACTATGTTGTTACTCTTGGTCGAAATTCAATCCGTTGAGATCAGCTTCGAAGTTGGCAATATTAGCCGCTAATTTTTCAGGGTCGACTTTATAGCGGCCTTCTGAAATAGCTAATTTAATTGCATCAACTTTGCTTTGGTCAACTTCCGGTAAAGATGCCATTTTACTCTGAGCTCCTTGCAACTGCTGTGCTTGAGCGGTAATACTGACAGAGTCAGTTTTTACTGGCGCAGCTGTATTGCTTGTCGCAGCGTCAGTATTTTTACCAGCAGCTCCAGCATCGCGATTTGGTCGCAATTGAGCATGAGAAGCTGTTTTTAGATTATTAATATCAATTGCCATGTTTGGCTCCAGCGTAATGTTTTGGTTTTCCTAACAGGGTATCGGCCACCAGGAAAAAAACTTTAGAATATTTTACATTCTAACTTCAACTTCGCCAACGCCTGTGACTATGACATCTAATCGCCTGTTAGAATTGCTATTTCTGACTCTAATAGCATCACCAATATTACCATCTCTTAGTGCCTCACCGGCAGTTTTTATTTCAAATGAGTTTGTTTTAGCGTAAATGGATACCGAATCTCCCTTACAAACAAAGCATAAATTGTTATTAAGTATTGGTGCCTTGGCTGATACACGCCTTTTTGAACGGGTTCCTATTAACTCTTTTTTGTTTGAAAAAAACTGCCCTCGAATGCTGTGTTGGTCGACATAATTAATTTCGATGCTGTCAGCGGTAATCAGTTCACCTTTTTCAATAATATTTTTTGCCGTTATGACAGGGAAGGTGATCTCCACTTTTACCGATATGAACATTTGCCAAGGATAATCATAGTCTGGGCTTATACAGCTTATTTTTACCGTATTGGTGCGGCGGATCTCTCTTTCGCTAGCCATTTCCACTGCAATAGGTGGCAAACATGCAGGAGGATCTAGCCTCCCTTCAAGGTTTTGCGGGATAATATTAATGACAGCATTTGGCTGTGGCGATATTTTTTTTGCTACTGCCTCTTTAGCTAGCTCAGAAATGGTCGATAAAGAATAAGTCATAGTGGTATCTTCAGCGGCGAAAGCGGCTAAAGGACAAGAAAGCATTATCAATAATAATAGTATTTTTTTTGTCATAATATTCTAACTAGCTTGGTTTGCCAGATAACCTCTATACTTTGACTAGCTTATGAATGAAAAGCGGTTCATTTAAATACGAGTATTGCTTGTCAGAAGTTTGACTTGTTTTACTCAATTAGCTTATTTGATCCCAAGTTATGAATACTAAGCAATAAGTATGCCCATAACCGTCATTTATTGACTTAATCGATTAATTCATTGTTGTTACTATGATACCGTTCACTTTAGATGGATTTACAGTCGCAATAAAACTACATTAGTAGAAAGCACTTATAATAAAACCCGAAGGGTTAGCATTAATAAACAAGGCAGGGTTATGTCGAGTATTCTTGAATCAGTTAACAAACGTACCCAACTCGTTGGCCAGAATAGACTTGAGTTGTTACTTTTTAAACTAAACGGTCGTCAACGTTTTGGTATTAACGTTTTTAAAGTAAAAGAAGTGCTGCAGTGTCCGCCATTAACAAAATTACCGCGCTTAAGCCCGTTAATTAAAGGTATTGCCCATATCCGTGGTTCTACCATCTCAGTGATTGATTTAAGCGCTGCGACAGGTGGGCGTCCAATTGAGTCAACTGAAAATTGTTTTATTATCATTTCAGAATATAACCGTAGTATTCAGGGCTTTTTAGTGAGTTCAGTTGAGCGGATTATTAATATGAATTGGGAATCAATTATGCCACCACCACAAGGTGCAGGGCGTAACTCCTATTTGACTGCGGTGACTGAAATTGAAGGTGAATTGGTTGAAATCTTGGATGTTGAGAAAATTTTAGACGAAATTTCACCGGTCAAAACAGAATTGAGCCAAGAAGCAAACGATGCAATAACCATTGATAAAGAACGACATTATCATATTATGGTTATTGATGATTCAGCTGTTGCCCGTAAGCAAATTATTCGTTCACTATCTTCATTAAACCTGCAGATTGATACTGCCATAGATGGTAAAGATGCCCTCATAAAGCTAAAAGCCATCGCGAGTGAAATGGATAATGTAGCCGATGAAATTCCATTGATTATTTCTGATATTGAAATGCCTGAAATGGATGGTTATACCCTCACAGCAGAAATTCGTGATGATCCCAAATTAAAAGATATTAAAGTGGTATTACATACATCATTAAGTGGTGTATTCAACCAAGCAATGGTTGAAAAAGTCGGTGCGAATGACTTTATTGCTAAATTTAACCCTGATGAATTAGCCTCTGCAGTCAACAAACATTTAATGTTATAGGTATAAACGTTAATTTTGACTATGATTAGTTGGCAGGTTTAATGTTAGTTAGCTTTTGCTATTGGTTGAATCAATAACGAAAAAGTAGTCGTCCAGATTGAGAAAACAACGTGGTTTCTCTCGTAACAATAAGGTGTAAAAGTGCCGAATAAATCACTTGCTGAAACAGAATATAATCAATTTAAGCTCTTTTTAGAGCAACATAGTGGCATTGTATTAGGTGACAATAAGCAATATTTAGTGAGGAGTCGTTTAGCCCCTTTAATGGGGAAGCACAATTTACCGTCATTGTCTGAAGTGGTAAAACGCTCTATGAAACCTGCAGAGCGACAGCTAAGAGCGGAAGTCATAGATGCAATGACTACGAATGAAACTTTATGGTTTAGAGATAAATACCCATTTGAATTACTGCATAATGCATTATTACCTGACTATAGCCGTTTAGGTCGGCCATTAAAGATTTGGTCTGCTGCTTGTTCATCTGGTCAAGAGCCTTATTCATTGGCTATGACTATTCTTGAGTATCAACAGCGCAAACCTGGCGCTTTACCGGGTAATGCGACAATTCAAGCGACAGACTTATCACCGTCTATGCTTGAGCGTTGTAAAAATGCTGAATATGACAGTTTAGCGCTAGCTCGAGGCTTATCGCCAGAGCGTAAAAGACAGTTCTTTGATGCTTTACCGACAGGGAATATGAAAGTAAAAGACAATGTTAAGCGACTCGTTAATTTTAGGGCGCATAATTTACTTGAGAGTTATAGCTTATTAGGTAAATTCGATATTATTTTTTGCCGTAATGTACTGATCTACTTTGCCCCTGAGGCAAAAGCTAAAATTTTGCGGCAATTCGCTGCCGCTCTTAACCCAAATGGGATTTTATTCTTAGGTGCGTCAGAATCTATCTCAGGATTAACTGATGAATTTAATATGGTTCGTTGTAATCCTGGAATATATTACCAAAAGAAAACCTAATCTTAAGTTGCTGATTTATAATCGTTTACCTCTTTTAAATGCTGGCGTCCGTCGGCATTTTTTATTTTTATTCTCTCTCTGACCAAAACTCTATTATTTTGGCATAAGGATTGCTTTGTAATCATCAGTTAGCTGATGGAGGCAATTTTATGGCGATTAATTTTGAAAATGGTTTAGGAATACATCAATACTCGTTGGGCATACGTGCTCAAAGGGCTGAAGTGCTCTCTAGTAATATCGCCAATTCAGATACTCCAGGTTACAAAGCTCGAGATATCGACTTTGAATCAGCTATGAATAGTGCTCGCTCTCATCAAAAAGGGCTGCAAATGAGTCAAACCACTGACAAGCACTTTGATTTGAAGGCATTAAGCGAAGAACATGTTCAATTTCGCGTTCCTAATCAACCTGATACTGGCGATGGTAATACCGTTGATTCTCAAGAGGAAAAGTCTGCTTTCATGCAAAATTCTTTAGAGTATCAAATGTCGTTAGGTTTTCTTGAAAGTAAGTTTTCTGGCATGCGCAAAGCCATTAGAGGTGATTAATCATGAGTCTATTTAATATTTTCAATGTGTCTGGTTCAGGAATGTCTGCTCAATCAGTTCGCTTAAATACCACCGCCAGTAATATTGCTAACGCTAATTCAGTATCAAGTAGTGTCGGTGAGACATATAAAGCACGTCACCCTATTTTTGAAGCTGAAATGGCCAAAGCGAGTCATCAGCAAAATAGCTCTCATAGTGTCAGTGTTAAAGGTATTGTTGAAAGTGATGCGCCGCTACTAAAAGAATTTTCTCCTAATCACCCAATGGCTGACGGTGATGGGTTTATCTATAAGCCAAATGTAAATGTTATGGAAGAGATGGCTGATATGCTTTCCGCTTCTCAGTCATATCAAATGAATGTCCAAGTGGCTGATGCAGCTAAATCAATGCTGCAACAAACGCTTCGTATGGGTAAGTAATATGAATTTTGTTGGAGGTAACCTATGAGCCTCGTAAATCCTTATAGTCAGTCTTTACCGCAGAGTAAGTCGTCAACAGCGTCAAGTATAGCGACCAACTCTTCGACAACCGAGACAACAGGAAATACATTTTTAGACAGTGTAAAGCTGCAAGAAACAACGGAAGAAACGGGTGAAATTAAAAATAACGAATTAACCCAAGCCGATTTTTTTGCGTTATTGAGCCAACAGTTGTCGATGCAAGACCCATTTGAGCCTGTTGATAATGATCAAATGATTGCACAAATGGCATCCTTTTCGACGGTTGATGGTATTTCAAAGTTAAATCAAGAAATTCTTAACTTGAACAGTGTTATGAGTTCAAGTCAGGCACTACAAGCATCAGGTTTAGTGGGCCAGAAAGTGTTAATTCCATCTGATACCGGTCATATATCAGCTGAACACTCAGAAATAAAAGGGGTAGTGAGTACCCCATCGCCTGTCGATACTATTACTGTATCTGTAGAAGATGAAACTGGGCAGGTCATTACAACCTTTGAAGTTGATGGCTCAGCTGGTGGCAACATTGATGTGTCATGGGACGGGCTAGATAAGAATGGTGAACCTGTTGAAGAAGGGCTTTATTCATTTAAAGCCAACGGAAAAGTCGATGGTAAAGCGGAAGATTTAGCCGTTTCAACCTATGCCCATGTAACCAGCGTGTCACTTGGTAGTGTCGCAACAGGGGCGATTCTTAACCTTAGAGGCATTGGTGGCATTCAATTATCTGATGTACTTGCTGTTGCTGAAAGCTGATGTTAACTGCAAAAATAACTAAAAACTGTCAGAAAACTGTCAGTTAAAACATAACCGAATTTAGAGAGTATAGAGGTGATTTATGTCGTTTAATATAGCATTGAGTGGTATTGCTGCTGCTCAAAAAGATCTTAACACCACTGCAAATAACATTGCCAACGTTAACACTATCGGCTTTAAAGAATCCCGTGCAGAATTTGCCGATGTGTATGCTAATTCCATTTTTTCTAACAGCAAAACCGCTGTCGGTGGCGGTGCAACTACCACTCAGGTTGCCCAGCAGTTTCAACAAGGTAGCTTACAATTTACCAGTAACTCTTTAGATATGGCGATCAGTGGCGGTGGATTTTTCGTAACATCTGCTGAACAAGGAACGCAAGACCATGCCTTTACACGGGCAGGCGCGTTTAAAGTTAACTCTGAAAGTTATATGACAGATTCAGCGGGTAATTTTTTACAAGGCTTCCCAGTAGATGCCAGCGGTAATTCAACTTCAGTGAGCTTAACTACAACTCAACCGATTAAAATTCCAGATACTGCAGGTAGTCCTGTAATGACAGGTTCAGTTGGTTTTCAAATGAATTTAAATGTTGGTGAAACGGCATTAGACCCTGCGAACTTTGATCCAAATGATCCAGACACTTTTAATAACTCTACTTCAGTGACTATTTATGACTCTTTAGGTGAGTCACATATTATGACCACTTACTTTGTTAAACCTGAAGGGGGTTCATATACAGGTGAAAGTAACTGGGTGGCTTTTTATGCAGTAGATGGTGAACAGGTTGATATCGATTCAGCAACTGGTGGTTCTTATCAAACCGATACAACTGGCGATGGTTTACCTGACACTCCTCAGCAAGCTGAGAATGCATCTGGATGGAAAGGTTCAGTATTAAAATTTAACGATGCAGGTGCCTATACCGGTTCAGATCCTGCTGTTGTTTCAACAGTTGAACTTGGTGTTAATGGCGCGAATGTATTAGGTCCTGGTGCTGATGGTAGCCAAAAATTGGATATTGAATTCAATAATCCGACACAATATGCATCACCATTTGAAGTGACTGAACTTACACAAGACGGTACTACAGTTGGCCGTCTGACTAACGTAGGTGTTGGTGATGATGGTCTAGTTACTGCCAGTTACAGTAATGGTTCTACAGTCCCTTTAGCGCGAGTTGCTTTAGTACGCTTTGCTAATGAGCAAGGCTTAACACAAGTGGGTAATACTTCTTGGAAGGCCAGCTTAGATTCAGGTCCAGCATTAGCTGGTGAAGCTAATAGTGGTACGTTTGGTAGTATTCGCTCTTCGGCACTTGAGCAATCAAACGTAGACTTAACCACAGAATTGGTTGACTTGATTTCAGCACAGCGTAACTTCCAAGCTAACTCTCGAACGCTTGAAGTTAATAATACGTTGAACCAAACGATATTGCAGATCCGCTAATAATTTAGTCGCTAAACATTATCGTCAAAGAGTTGCCGCAACGGCAACTTTTTGCCATTTATCATCTATTGTCTTTTAGCTTTAATCTCTTTATCTTCCTGTTTTTACAATCCATTTAATTCATTTTCGTTGCTTAATTATACTTTGGCACACTGATTGCTTACTCTAAATATATCTTTTGTTATTAAGAAAGTTTGACGGAGCGGCAAATGGACAAATTACTTTATGTTGCCATGAGTGGAGCAAAGCAGAATATGAATGCTTTGGCCGTTCGTGCCAACAATTTAGCTAATGTTAATACTGATGGCTTCAGAGCTGATTTGGCCCAAGCACGCTCTATGCAAGCTTTTGGTGAAGGTTTACCTACACGTGTTTTCGCGATGACAGAAAGCCCTGGGCATAATTTTGACTCAGGCCCAATAAAAACCACTGGTCGTAATTTAGATATTGCGATTAAAGATAGTGGTTGGATTGCGGTTCAGGCTGAAGATGGTGGTGAGGCTTACACACGATCTGGGAGTTTAAACTTTGACAGTACTGGTTTACTCACCAACGCAAGAGGCAACCCAGTGATGGGAGAGACGGGGCCCATTGTTCTGCCTATACCAGTAGATAAAGTCCAAATTTCGCCTGAAGGTATTATTTCAGTTAGACCACAAGGCGCAACAGCTGATGTTATCGAAGAAGTCGCACGAATAAAGTTAGTTAATCCCAGTAATGCGAACATGATGCGTGGCGAAGACGGTTTATTTAGACTCACATCGGGACAAAATATTCCTAGTGATCCCAATGTACAAGTTGAAAGCGGTGCTTTGGAAGGCAGTAATGTCAATGCTGTGTCAGAAATGGTGGCGTTAATCGATATCCAGCGTCAATACGAAATGCAAGTGAAGATGATGAAGAATGCTGAAGAACTTGATCGTTCATCATCGTCTCTATTGAGAGTTAGTTAGGAGTAAATATTATGCATCCTGCTTTATGGATTAGTAAAACGGGTCTTGATGCCCAACAAACCGACATTGCTGTTATTTCTAACAACGTTGCCAACGCCAGTACAATTGGTTTTAAAAAGAGCCGAGCAGTGTTTGAAGATTTGTTATATCAAACAGTTAATCAGGCGGGTGGTATTAGTGCTGATAACACTAAATTGCCCAATGGATTAAACCTAGGTGCTGGTACTAAGGTTGTTGCAACACAAAAGATGTTTACCCAAGGCAACATGCTGACTACTGATAACTCTTTGGATTTGATGATTGAAGGGCCTGGATTCTTTGAAGTTGAGATGCCTGATGGTACAGCTGCTTATACCCGAAATGGTCAGTTCAGTTTAGATGAAAATGGTCAAATTGTGACCCCCGGCTCTGGTTATGTCATTCAGCCAGCGATTACCATTCCGGATGATGCAACATCCATTACCGTTTCTTCTGAAGGTGAAATTTCAGTCAAATTATCAGGTGCGACAGAAAGCACGGTTGTTGGCCAGCTAGCAATGAGCGATTTTATTAATCCGTCAGGATTAGATCCATTAGGGCAAAACCTTTATACCGAAACTGGAGCAAGTGGTACACCGATCCAAGGTACTGCTTCTTTAGATGGTTTAGGCGCTATTCGTCAAGGTGCGCTTGAAACATCAAATGTGAACGTGACAGAAGAGTTAGTAAACCTGATTCAAAGTCAGCGTAATTATGAAATGAATTCAAAAGTGATTTCAGCTGTCGATCAGATGATGTCATACGTTACGCAAAACTTATAACGCTTGATGCCTGGAGAAGAGATTATGAATAAATATATCATCTTAACATCAGCATTACTGTTGATGGGTTGTGGCTCTACTCAGCATAAACCGATACCTGATGATCCATTTTATGCACCGATATACCCTGAAGCGCCAGTGACAAAGGTGGTGTCTACGGGGTCAATTTATATGGATCAACAAGCATCAAGTTTGTACTCAGATATTCGAGCTCACAAGGTGGGTGACATTATTACCGTACTGTTAAATGAATCGACTCAAGCGACTAAAAGCGCTAATAACGAAATCAAGAAAGGCTCAGATTTAAGCGTTGACCCTGTTTATGCCGGTGGTGGCAATGTCACCATTAAAGGTATGCCAATTGATCTACGTTATTCAGACTCAATGAATACCAAACGTGAATCAGATGCCGACCAGTCTAACAGTTTAGATGGCAGTATTTCGGCCAACGTCATGCAGGTACTAAGTAACGGTAACCTTGTTATTCGCGGCGAAAAATGGATATCAATTAATAATGGTGATGAGTTTATCCGAGTCACTGGTATGGTGCGAAGCCAAGATATTACCCCTGATAATACCGTTGAATCGACACGTGTTGCTAATGCACGCATTCAATATAGCGGAACGGGCACTTTTGCCGATGCCCAAAAAGTGGGTTGGTTAAGCTCATTCTTTATGGGTGAATGGTGGCCTTTCTAAGGAGCATGCCATGAAAATTAAATCACTTATTTTATTGATTCTATCACTAGCTATAGTCACATTACCCGCACAAGCTCAGCGCATTAAAGATATCGCCAATATACAAGGCGTGCGTAGTAACCAGCTCATTGGTTATGGCTTAGTTGTGGGTCTACCAGGTACAGGTGAAAAAACTCGCTATACCGAACAAACCTTCAGAACCATGCTAAAAAACTTTGGTATTAACTTAGCTGATAATGTTAACCCGAAAACTAAAAACTCAGCAGTTGTAGCGGTTCATGCTGAAATGCCAGCCTTTATAAAGCCCGGTCAAAATATTGACATTACCGTATCAAGTATTGGTGAAGCTAAAAGCTTACGTGGTGGTACCCTTTTACAAACGTTCCTTAAAGGTGTTGATGGTAATGTTTATGCTATTGCTCAAGGTACACTTATCGTAAGTGGCTTTAGTGCTGAAGGCCAAGATGGCTCAAGGGTTATTCAAAATACACCGACGGTAGGTCGTATACCAAGTGGCGCAATGGTTGAACGCAGTGTTATGTCACCGTTTGCAACAGGGGATCATTTAACTTTCAACTTACGTCGCTCTGACTTTTCTACAGCCAAAAATATGGAACAAGCCATTAATGACTTATTAGGCCCAGGTATGGCAAGAGCATTAGATGCCACCTCAGTGCAAGTTAGCGCGCCCCGTGATGCCTCACAGCGGGTATCGTTTCTCGCCACGCTTGAGAATATCGAAGTCGAAATAGCCGATGAGTCAGCAAAAGTCATTGTTAACTCACGCACGGGGACTATTGTAGTGGGCCAAAATGTACGCTTGATGCCTGCAGCGGTAACCCATGGCGGATTAACTGTCACTATTGCAGAGGCAACTCAAGTCTCGCAGCCTAATGCGCTTGCTGGTGGTCAAACTGTTGTCACTACCGATAGTACAATTGATGTAATAGAAGATGATAGTCGCATGTTTTTGTTTGACCCCGGAACCACGCTAGATGAGCTAGTTAGAGCGGTTAACCTGGTTGGTGCAGCTCCTTCAGATGTACTTGCAATACTTGAAGCGTTAAAGATGGCAGGCGCTTTGCATGGTGAACTTATCATCATCTAAATATTGTCGGTATGACTATGGAAAAGCTGTCAAGTGCATCGAACTTTCTGGATCTAGGAGGACTAGACCAATTACGTTCTCAATCCCAGAAAGACGAGAAGGCAGCTTTGAAAGAAGTTGCCAAGCAGTTTGAAGGGATATTCATTCAAATGCTGATGAAAAGCATGCGTGATGCCAACGAAGCTTTTAAATCAGATAGTCCATTGAACAGCGAAACCACCGCATTTTTTGAAAATATGCGTGACCAACAAATGTCATTGAATCTATCAGATAAAGGCATGTTGGGAATTGCTGACATGATGGTGCAACAGCTTTCCCCTGAAGATTCCAACTATAAACCAGCTTCTGTTTTACGTGGCAATATTGACTCTAGGATTGGCCACCAGCTATTTGATGACAAATCAACGTCACTACCCCATGGCAGCATTAATCCGATAACGACCACAACAGCAGACAAGCCTGTCATTGATATCAACCAGTTGTCTACTAGCCATTCAGTTATTGATACACAAAAACTCGATCAACTTTTAGCTGGCCAAGCGGTTAATCCCGTTACTGCCAGTGGCAATGCATTGCCGCAATCGGTAGCTAAATCGCCTAATCAATTTGAAAGCCCACAACATTTTGTAACTGTGCTTTATCCCCATGCAGAAAAAGCAGCCAAAAAGTTAGGTACAACACCAGAAGTGTTATTGGCGCAATCTGCTTTAGAAACTGGTTGGGGTCAAAAAATTATTCGCCGCAATGATGGCACTGCGAGTAATAACTTATTCAATATTAAAGCCGATAAACGCTGGGATGGCGATAAAACCTCTGTCAGCACCTTGGAGTTTGAAAAAGGCGTTGCAGTAAAACAAAAAGCAGATTTTAGGATGTATGACAACATCGAACAGAGCTTTGATGATTTTGTGTCCTTTATCTCAAATGGTGAGCGTTACCAAGATGCCAAGAAAGTGGCCGCAGAACCGGCAAAATTCATTAATGCCTTACAAAAAGCTGGTTATGCAACCGATCCTCAATACGCAAATAAGGTATTGAAAGTCATGGAGTCAGTGACCAACGGACTCAAATCAGTATTACCTGGAGAGACTAACTAATGGCTATTGATTTATTAAACATTGCCCGTTCTGGTGTCCTAGCTGCTCAATCACAAATGGGCGTAACCAGTAACAATATTTCGAATGCCAATACTGTCGGTTATCACCGTCAAGTCGCTGAGCAATCAACGTTAGAATCCCAACAAATCGGTAATAGCTTTTACGGCCAAGGTACTTATGTTTCTGATGTGAAAAGGGTTTACAACGAGTACGCCGCAAGAGAACTTCGTATTGGTCAAACATCAATGAGTGGTGCAGAAACCCGCTATAGCAAAATGACCGAAATGGACCAGCTTTATTCACAAATAGGCTCTATGGTGCCTGGTAGGTTGAATGATTTTTTTGCGAGTATTAATAGTGTTTCTGATTTACCCTCAGACATAGGCTTGCGTAACAGTATGTTAGGTGCTGCAGAACAAGCGGCGACGAGTCTGAACCAAATGCAGTCCCATCTAGACTCTCAAATGAAACAAACTAATTCTCAAATTGGTGCAGTGGCAGATCGTATCAATGAGATTAGTTCAGAGTTAGCAAATATTAATTTAGAGCTAATGAAATCACCGGTTATGGATAGCCAGCTATTAGATAAACAAGACGCATTAATTTTAGAGCTAAGCGAATATTCTGAAGTTAATGTCATTCCTCTCGAAAATGGGGCTAAAAGCGTCATGTTGGGCGGTTCAGTTATGCTGGTCTCGGGTGAAGTGTCTATGCAAGTAGGCATAACCACAGGTGACCCTTACCCAAATGAACCTAGATTAACCACATCTAGTGGTAACAATACCTTAGTGATAGATGGTTCAAAATTAGGTGGCCAACTAGGGGAATTGTTTAAGTTTCGAGATGACACATTGGTTCCTGTTGCTCAAGAATTAGGTCAACTAGCATTGGGCATTGCTGATGCATTTAATGAAATGCAACAAAACGGCTTTGATTTAGATGGCAATATAGGCAGTAATATTTTTACAGATATTAATGATCCGAAGATGTCGTCAGGACGTGTTGGTGCATACGAAAACAATACTGGTACAGCCGCATTAAAAGTCAATATTGATGATGTTGGCCAGTTAACGGGGAATTCATACGAGTTGTCATTTACTGCGCCATCAACTTACGAATTAAAAGACACCCAAACCGGTAAAACTCAACCATTAACCCTCAACAATGGTCAGCTTGAAGGCGCCGATGGTTTTAGTATTCAAATTGACTCTGGTAGTTTTGCTGACGGGGACCGTTTTGAAATTAGACCTAATGCAGGGGCTGCAGCGGGTATTAGTGTTGACATGACCGATCCTAGAGGGATTGCAGCAGCGGGCTCAACCATAACCGCTGATGATGCTAATTCAGGCTACACCAGTGTCAAACTTAATGGCATTGATCGCAGTGTTAGTGGTTTCCCTGAAACAGGTAGTGAATTAACTGTTGAAGTCGACACTGCTAACAATACTTATCAGGTATATGACACTGATGGCAATACTGTCGGTGCTCCTACTGCGTTTACGCCACCACAAATAGATACCCCTTTTGGCTTTAGTTTTGAAGTAAATGATACCTCAGTTGCTGGTGTAACAGATCGCTATACCTTTGATTTATCATTTGCTGAAGGTGATAACAGTAATGCCATTGAAATGGCTAAATTATCTGATGCGAAACTCATGAACAATGGCTCATCGACTTTGGATGGTGTGTTTGAAGGCTCAAAATTGGATGTGGCCAGTAAAGCTAAAGCGGCAACAGTGAGTTTATCCTCAAACGAAGCGGTTTATCAGCAAGCTTATAATCGTGTGCAAAGTGAGTCTGGAGTGAATTTAGATGAAGAAGCGGCAAACTTAATGCGTTTTCAGCAAGCTTATCAAGCTTCTGCTCGAATAATGACAACTGCGCAGCAGATGTTTGACTCATTAATTAGCTCAGTTCGTTAGGAGATTAGGTTATGCGAATTTCAACTGCGCAAATGTTTCAGCAAAATACCCAAAGTTTAACTAAGGGTCAGTCGGCAACAAATAAAATATTAGAGCAGCTAGCCAGTGGCAAAAAAGTCAATACTGCTGGAGATGATCCGGTAGCCGCTATTGGTATTGATAATTTAAAACAAAAAAATACTCTGGTTGATCAATATGTCAAAAATATTGACTATGCGAAAAATAGATTAGGTGTTACCGAATCTAAAATTGGTAGCACTGAAACCCTGATTGATAGCATGCGTCAACAGTTACAAAAAGGCGCAAACGGCAGTTTATCGCAAAGCGAGCGGCAAATGGTTGCCGATGAAATGAGAACGAGCTTAGATGAGTTGTTATCAATCGCGAATGCTAAAGATGAATCAGGTAATTATCTGTTTTCTGGCACCAAAACAAATACGCCACCATTTGCATTCAATAATAATGGTGAAATTGTTTATAGCGGCGACTCTGGAGTGAGACAAAGTATTGTCGCTTCAGGGGTAACAGTTGGGACTAATGTCCCTGGTGATAGCATCTTTATGAATGCACCTAACCCTTTAGGTGATTATGGCGTCAATTATTTGCCGTCGCAACAAGGTGACTTTTTAGTTGATAGTGCCAGCATAGTCGATCCGTCAACCTATGTTGAGGATACTTATACTTTTAATTTTGTTGCCAATGGTTCTGATGTCGATCTTAACATTTTAGACTCTAATGGCGCTGTTGTATCTACAGTTCCAAATTTTGACCCGAGCACACCAGTTTCGTTTAATGGCATTGAAGTTCAGCTCTCTGGAGAGCCTGTTGCGGGCGATAGTTTTACCATGGAGCCTCAAGCTACGGTGAGTATCCTTGATGAGCTTAATAGCGCCATTGCTTTGTTAGAAGATCCGGATTTGGCAGATACACCAGAAGGAAACTCAAAGTTGGCACAACTATTGAATAGTATTGATAGTGGTCAAAAACAAGTCAGTGTTGGAAGAAGTGTCGCTGGTAACAGTTTAAAAGGTTTAGAAAGCATTGAGACTAATCATGCTGAAGAAAAAATTGTAAATGGTAGCGCACTGTCCATGTTAGAAGATTTGGATTATGCCGCCGCAATTACAGAGTTTGAAAAGCAGCAACTAGCACTTAATGCAGTATCGAGTGTTTTTGCAAAAGTAGGGTCAATTTCACTATTTGACTACATCTAGTTTGACTACGTCTAGTTTGAATACATCAAAAGAGATGTATTGAGCAAGATCGAGTGAATAAAGAATTAATCGTTAAATTGTAATATTTAGCCAAGCTCCAAAGTCTTGGCAACAAAACTAAGAATGAGGATTTATATATGGCTATTACAGTAAATACCAACGTAACGTCAATGAAAGCGCAAAAAAACTTAAATAGTTCAACTCAGGGGCTTTCAACCTCGATGGAGCGTTTATCATCTGGTCTACGTATTAATAGTGCGAAAGACGATGCTGCAGGTCTTGCAATCTCTAATCGCTTGAACTCACAAGTTCGCGGCTTAGAAGTTGGTATGCGAAATGCTAACGATGCAATATCGATTGCTCAAATTGCTGAAGGTGCGATGCAAGAGCAAACTAATATGTTGCAACGTATGCGTGACTTAACTATTCAATCTGAAAATGGTGCAAACAGTACGCAAGATTTATTATCGATTAAAGCTGAGATGGATGAGCTAGCATTAGAAATAACTGAAATCGGTAACAATACTGCTTTTGGTGATACGAAATTAATGGATGGTGGTTTTTCTGCTGGTAAGACTTTCCAGGTAGGCCATCAGGCCGGTGAAAGTATTTCAATTAGCGTAAATAAAATTGACTCATCAAGTTTGGCTGTTGGTGCTCTTACGAATGCGACTTCAGCTGGAAGAAGCGCATCTTTAACAAATATTGATGCAGCGATTAAAACAATTGACGGACAACGTGCTGATTTAGGTGCAAAGCAGAACCGTCTAGCCCATAACATTGCTAATAGCGCGAATACCCAAGCTAACGTAGCTGATGCTAAGAGTCGTATTGTGGATGTGGATTTCGCCAAAGAAACAGCTGAAATGACCAAGAACCAAGTTCTGCAACAAACAGGTAGTTCGATGCTTGCGCAAGCAAATCAGTTACCTCAAGTTGCGTTATCTCTACTGGGATAAGTTATTGGCTCTTTAGTTTTACTCTTTAAAATCCATCATAATTTTTTATGATGGATTTTTTTTGCTTGAAATTTAATTTTTCTATTGTGAAAATTACCCGCTATATCTAGGGTTTAGCGCGTTATTATTCATAAAAATTCAAATTGTTTAAAAAAAAAGCTAAAGAATAAAAACATGCTGCCGTTACAGTATTTGTAACCCAATAGACCCGCCTGGCGACACTAGACAGGCAATGTTTTAAAGCCAGGTATAAAGAGGAATCAAATTATGGCTATTACAGTAAATACAAACGTAACGTCAATGAAAGCACAAAAGAACCTTAACTCGTCAACAAATGGTCTTGCTACCTCAATGGAGCGTTTGTCTTCAGGTTTACGTATTAATAGTGCAAAAGATGATGCTGCTGGTTTAGCAATTTCAAACCGTTTGAATTCTCAGGTTAGAGGTTTGGAAGTTGGTATGCGTAATGCTAACGATGCCATTTCAATTGCACAAATCTCTGAAGGTGCAATGCAAGAGCAAACAAACATGCTTCAGCGTATGCGTGACCTAACGGTACAATCAGAAAACGGTGCAAACAGCACAGCAGATTTAACAGCAATTAAATCTGAAATGGACGAATTAGCTCTAGAAATTACAGAAATCGGCAATAACACCGCTTTTGGTGATACCAAATTAATGGATGGTGGATTCTCTGGCGGTAAAAACTTCCAGGTAGGTCATCAGGCTGGCGAAAATATTACTATCAGTGTTAAGAAAACTGATGCTAGCTCATTGGCTGTCGGCGCTTTGACTAATGCGACATCAGCAGGTCGTTCAGCCTCTTTAACTGCAATCGATGCAGCTATCACTTCTATTGATACTCAACGTGCTGATTTAGGTGCAAAACAAAACCGCTTAGCACACAACATTGCTAACAGTGCAAATACTCAGGCGAACGTTGCAGATGCTAAGAGCCGTATTGTTGATGTCGATTTCGCGAAAGAAACGGCTGAAATGACCAAGAACCAAGTTCTACAGCAAACAGGTTCTTCTATGTTGGCTCAAGCGAACCAACTGCCGCAAATAGCATTATCTCTTCTTTAATCGAAAAGTAAGCTAAAGTTCGATTAAAAACGATTTAAAGAAGGGAGATTCTACTAGAATCTCCCTTTTTTTAATCAAATTGTTTTTTCTGGGGGTATAATATGACTATGGAATTAAATGTTAATGGTCCTCAACAAGTTGTATCTGACTATATAGGAACTCAGCGATTAGCTGAAAATAACATTAAAGACAATGAAGACAAGTTTAAAGTGTCCGAATTGGCTAAGGCTGAATCGCTCACAGAAGAAACGGCAAAAGAAAAGCCCAAAGATGTTGAGGTTGCAGAACTCGTTGATGAACTCAATAGCATGGTATCACTGATGCGTAAAGGATTAGCCTTTAAAATTGATGATGAGTCGGGTAAGCAAATCGTCAATGTTCTCGATCTTGACTCTGGCGATATTATTCGTCAAATTCCAAATGAAGAAGCATTAGAATTATCGCAAAAATTAGCAGAAGTGGCTGGTTTTTTGCTTAAAACAGAAGCGTAAGTCAAAATTAGCTAGTAGCATTTTAGGAGCACATCATGGCATTAACAGCAACCGGTATTGGATCTGGATTAGATATTAACACTATTGTTGGTGTGTTAGTTGATGCCGAAAAGCTTCCTAAAGAAGCATTATTTGATAAAACGGAAGAAACCATTGAATCTAAAGTTTCTGGTATAGGTACTTTAAAAAGTAAGTTAGCCACGTTCCAAGATGCTTTAGAAAAATTAACTGATCCAGACTCTTTGAATATTAGAAATGTCTCAACGGGTGACAGCATTTATTTTGGTGCTACAGCTGACAAAACTGCGCAGACTGGCAACTATCAAATTCAAGTGGAGCAATTAGCTTCCTCGCATAAAATTGCAGGAACGAATGTTGCTGATGCAACGTCTGCTGTTGGTCAAGGTAGCCTCGATTTATCGGTAAATGGTGAAGCGTTTTCAGTTGATATAGAAGCAACCGATAGCCTTAAAGATATTGCAGATAAAATTAATAGCGCTGATGATAATTCAGGAATTACGGCCACCATTATTACAAGTGACGCTGGCAGTCGGTTGGTATTTAGTTCTGATGAAACTGGAACCGATAACGAAGTTTCTGTGGTTGCAAATGACACTGCAGGCTCTGGCTTAAATGATATGTTTGGTGCGGGTAATTTGACCACATTGAGTGATGCAAAAAATTCAATAGTCTACATTGATGGGCAAAAAGTGACTTCACAGTCTAATGAAGTTAAGGATGCCATTGTCGGAGTAACTTTATCACTGACCGAAGCTGATATGAGTAAGACATCTACATTAAAAATAGAACAAGATGATGAAAGCGTAAAAGACAATATTCAAGGTTTTGTTGATGCATACAACAGTTTAGTCGATTCCATTAGTAGTCTTTCGAAATATGATGTAGAAAATGAGGAAGCTGCCGCTTTACAAGGTGACTCAATGATACGCTCAATAGAGTCACAAATGCGCAGTGTTATTAGTACTCGAGTCGATGTCGATGGCAGTTCTACCGCACTTTATGATATTGGTATTGAAACGGACCGTTACGGAAAACTGTCAATTGATAGCACTAAGCTGGATAAAATCATTAGCGAAGATATGAATTTAGTTGAAGGTTTATTTGCTTCTCCTGATACCGGTATTGCTAATCGATTAGATACACTCGTTGAGAGCTATGTTGAGTCTGGAGGCTTAATTGATAGCCGCAACACCAGTTTAACGAAAGAGCAAAGCCGTTTAGATGATCAACGTGAATCATTTAGTTTGAAAATGGAGATGCTAGAAGCAAGATTGTTCAAACAATTTAATGCGATGGATTTAATTGTCGCACAAATGAATCAACAGAGTTCAGGTTTGGTGGATAGACTTAACTCTTTACCTGGCGTTGTTCCTCAATCATAAATTTAGGGTATTCCGTTGCTAGAAAATATTAATCAACGTGTCGATGATACGCTTAATGAACTAGAAAACTTACCTTCAGAAGATGAAAAGTCTGATGAGCTGGTATTAAAATTGCAGGAGTTGGTGCAGAAGCGTCAAATTTTACTTGATGATTTTAAAGATGACAATATTGAAGTGGTTCGAACTGTTTTGAATGAGCAATTATTGATTACTCAAGCTTTTGAAAAACGCGCCAGTAAAGTACTTTCACATATTCAATCTTTGCTTAATCTCAGAAAGAAAAATCAGCGCCAGATAAATCTATATCAATCCGTTGATGCAAATAAGTAAAAGGTGGTTCCTATGAGAGGATCAATAAAGTCTTATCGTAAAGTCTCTTTAGATAGTGAGATAGCAGTTGCTTCTCCGCACAGAATTATACAAATGATGTTTGATGGCGCATTACTGCGTTTAGCTCAAAGCCGCTATGCTATTGAGAATAATGATCTTGCAAGTAAAGGCATATTCATTAATAAAGCTATTGGGATCATTAATGGTTTAAATGGTAGCTTAAATATGGATGTTCAAGATTCCGTAGCAAGCAATTTAAGTGATTTATATGACTTTATGTTGCGTCGTGTATCTGAAGCCAACATGAATAATGATGTAGCCGCGATTGATGATGTCACTTCAATACTCAGGACCATCAAAGAAGGCTGGGATGCTATTCCAAAAGACATGCATCATATGACTTCTGAAGCCAGTTAAGGTGAGATGTAAAAATAGGCGCTTTTAGCGCCTTTTTTGTGTCTTATTTATGCCTAAGCACCAGCTATAAAATCATTTCGTTAATTTTGACTTAAAACTTGATTATAAAAACATCTATTAGTGCCATAAATCAATAGCATGCTACAATATTCTTATTCGGTACTTGATTCTCATGCGCCGATAATACAATATTTACTATTACACATTCGTTTAAACATTATTATGCATATGTCTATTTTTATAGCTAAAGTAATAGAAGCGTGTCTGTAAAATGGTATGTTAGTGTTTATATTATAAAATTGTCATTAGACTTTTATATATAGCCTGTAATAGTCACATTCACGTGGTGCTTTCGTTTTATCTCAAATAACGAGATAATATCGGTGAATGAATAATAACTCGAGCTCTGGCCTTCTTAATGATGCAAATTGAACAACGAATATTAATTGTTGCTGAACCTTCTGAGCGTGTGTCTCGTCTTTGTTGTATTTTTGATTTTTTAGATGAACAATATCATCTCATTACTACTGAGCAGCTCGCACCCTTAACCCGCGAGTCTCGTTACAGAGCTCTAGTGGTTGATATTGAATCAGCTTCAGTAGAGTTTATTAAAGACATCCAGTCTTCTATACCTTGGCAACCTGTATTGCTGTTGGGTGACAGTGCTGCCAAAGGTGTCAATATCTTAGGTTCAATTGAAGAACCCATCAATTACCCGCAATTAACGGAATTACTGCATTTTTGCCAAGTATATGGTCAGGCTAAACAACCACAAACCCAAACCAGTGCGAACCAAACAAAACTATTTAGAAGTTTAGTCGGGCGCAGTGAAGGCATTGCAAATGTCAGGCACTTAATCAGCCAGGTGGCCACTTCTGATGCCACTGCGTTGGTTTTAGGTCAGTCTGGAACGGGTAAAGAAGTCGTTGCCCGCAATATCCACTACATGTCTGAACGCAGAGATGGACCGTTTATTCCGGTAAACTGTGGCGCTATTCCACCGGAGTTACTCGAAAGTGAACTGTTTGGACATGAAAAAGGCTCTTTTACTGGCGCTATTTCAACACGAAAGGGGCGTTTTGAACTTGCTGAGGGCGGCACACTGTTTTTAGACGAAATTGGTGACATGCCCTTACAAATGCAAGTTAAGTTATTGCGTGTGCTTCAAGAGAAAATGTTTGAACGCGTTGGTGGCTCTAAAACTATCAGTACCGATGTTCGTGTGGTTGCGGCAACCCATCGTGATCTTGAACACATGATCACTGAAAACCTATTCCGTGAAGATCTTTATTATCGATTAAATGTGTTTCCAATAGAAATGCCTTCGTTGAGTGAACGCCGAGATGATGTGCCACTTTTACTGCAAGAGTTAGTGAGTCGTGTTTTTAATGAAGGTCGAGGTAAAGTGCGCTTTACTCAACGTGCCATTGAGTCACTTAAAGAACACAATTGGTCTGGCAATGTGCGTGAGTTATCTAATTTAGTTGAACGTCTTACTATTTTGTTCCCTGGTGGTTTAGTCGATGTAAATGATCTTCCTAGAAAGTATCGCTACATTGATGTGCCAGAATACTGCGTAGAAATCAGTGAAGAACAACAAGAGCGTGATGCTTTAGCGTCGATATTCAGTGATGAAGAGCCAATTGAGTTACCTGAGACGCGTTTTCCAAGTGAGCTTCCACCTGAAGGGGTTAATCTTAAGGATCTTTTAGCCGAGCTTGAGATTGATATGATACGTCAAGCGCTTGAACAGCAAGACAGTGTTGTGGCGAGAGCGGCTGAAATGTTAGGTATCCGTAGAACAACGTTAGTTGAAAAAATGCGTAAATATGGCATGAGTAAGGATTAATATCCTTTCAGCTAACTTTTTAATTTTAATAAAAAAGCATGTCATATAGGCATGCTTTTTTTGTTTCTGTGAACAGTAAACTTTAAACTGGCATATCAAATGCATTAGCACTATCAAAGTAATTATTTTGACGGAGTGAACATGTATTCAGCACAAAAAATAGCGATTCAGCAAGCATTCTCTGAAAGCTATAGTGAAGTGGCTGTGCCTGCCTATATCACTGATGAGGCTTCATCTGCTGAAAAGATGGAACATTCACTCCCGAAAAAGGCTGCTAATATGTCAAATCAAATGGCACATATTCTTCAGGCTATGCCATCTGGTGTTGTAATTCTTAATGGCGATGGTGTCGTCACATTGGCAAACCCAGTGGCGACAGAGTTATTAGGTCGTCCACTACAAGGTGCTAAATGGTTTGATATCATTAATCGCGCTTTCTCTCCGCAAGATGATGATGGACATGAAGTTTCATTAAAAGATGGTCGCAGAGTTAAACTCGCTATAACGCCGTTATCACCGGAGCCTGGCCAGCTGATTGTGTTAACTGATTTGACTGAAACGCGTTTGCTTCAAAAGAATTTATCTCATCTACAGCGCTTATCTGCATTGGGGAAAATGGTTGCAACACTGGCACATCAAGTTCGCACGCCACTGTCTGCCGCGATGCTTTATGCGTCAAACCTTGCGAGTCCTAAATTAAATGATGTGGCTAAAAAGCGTTTTCAGGGTAAGTTAGTGGATAGACTGAATGAACTAGAACGCCAAGTTAATGACATGCTGCTTATGGCTAGAAATAAGCAGGATGGTGCTGCTACAGCTGTCTCTACTGCAACTATAATAGATCCCGTACTGGCCAATTGTGAGCCAATAGCAGAAAGTAAACAGTGTACGTTACATTTTTTTGACCATACTGATAAAGAAATTCTCGCTAATTCTAATGCGCTCAGTTCTGCGATTAATAATTTAGTGATGAATAGCTTAGAGGCGAATGCTTCTGAAATTCGGATCATTACTGGTGCTGATGAAAAAGGTATTAATATTGATGTGATTGATAACGGTAAAGGGTTATCAGTAGATATGCAGCAACAGATCCTTGAGCCCTTTTTTACCACTAAAAGCCAGGGTACAGGATTAGGTTTAGCGGTTGTTCATACTGTGGTTAGAAATCATGGTGGGACATTACAAGTTTCATCACAACCAGATAAAGGTTGTTTAATACGGTTATCTTTTCCATTTATTTTAGAAGAAAAACAAGCAGAGGCATTTCATGAGTGAAGCTAAGTTATTGTTAGTTGAAGATGATGCGTCACTTCGCGAAGCTTTATTGGATACATTGATGTTGGCGCATTATGAATGCGTTGATGTAGCCTCAGCCGAAGAAGCGATCATTGCGATGAAAACCTCAGAGTTTGATATGGTCATCAGTGATGTTCAGATGGAAGGCATTGGTGGGCTAGGGTTATTAAATTATTTACAGCAGCATCAAAGTAAAATGCCAGTGCTATTAATGACCGCCTTTGCCACTATTGATAGTGCTGTCAGTGCGATTAAATTAGGTGCCGTTGATTATTTAGCCAAGCCATTTGCGCCAGAAGTATTATTGAATCAAGTCTCTCGTTATTTACCTTTAAAGCAGAACCTCGATCAACCCGTAGTGGCTGATGACAAAAGTTTGGCGCTACTGAACATTGCTAGACGCGTTGCCAGTTCTGATGCTTCGGTGATGATTATGGGACCTAGTGGCTCAGGCAAAGAAGTGCTTGCCCGATACATTCACCAAAATAGCCCACGAGCAACACAACCTTTTATTGCCATAAACTGTGCTGCGATCCCTGAAAATATGCTCGAAGCCACCTTATTTGGTTATGAAAAAGGCGCTTTTACCGGCGCATATCAAGCCTGTCCTGGAAAATTTGAGCAAGCTCAAGGTGGCACGATTTTGCTGGATGAAATTTCAGAAATGGAATTGAGTCTGCAGGCAAAATTATTACGGGTACTGCAAGAGCGCGAAGTTGAACGTTTAGGTGGACGAAAAACCATTTCACTGGATGTGAGAGTGTTGGCAACTTCCAACCGTGACCTTAAATCTATGGCTATGTCAGGGGCATTTAGGGAAGACTTATATTACCGAATTAATGTGTTCCCATTAACTTGGCCTGCATTAAATCAACGACCTGCGGATATCTTACCGTTAGCGCGGCATTTACTGGTTAAGCATGCCAAAGCATTTAATATAGCACCTGTTCCAGCATTTGATGAAGCCGCTTGCCGACGTCTATTAGCTTATCGCTGGCCTGGTAATGTACGTGAGCTAGACAATGTAATTCAACGGGCATTAATTCTTAATAATAATGAGTTTATTTGTCCTGGGGATATCATTCTTGATTCACAAGATATTAATTTGCAAGTTGAAGAGCAACCGGCACAAGCTGCTGATAACGATGGTCTTGGTGGAGAGCTGCAGGCGCAAGAACATGTCATCATTTTGGAAACCTTAAACCAATGTAACGGCAGTCGTAAAGACGTCGCTGAAAAGTTGGGGATCAGTGCTAGAACCCTTCGTTATAAAATGGCTAAAATGCGAGATTTAGGAATTCAAGTTCCCGCATAGAATATTATTATTGCCACTAAAAAGAACATAGAGCTGCTATAAGTTATTCTAGCGGTTCTTTTTTGGCTATTTATTCCTCACTCAACTCACTTTAGACTTCATTTCTCGCACTTTGGTGCAAATTATTTATTGTTGGCATCCTACTTGCTAAATCTATTGTAACTGTTTTAACTCGTCAATTATCCGGCGAATGGAGATTACAATGCAGATTGGCTCAAATCCTTTTTTACAAGAAATGCAATCCTTACGTGGCGAAATCTCTCCAAATTTAGGCTCGCCAATCAAACCGGATATGATTCAACAAGTCGGTAATACAACAGGTGCTGATTTTGGTCAGTTGCTATCTCAAGCTGTTGGTGGTGTCGCAGAATTACAGACGAATGCGGGTAACTTAGCGACTCGTTTAGAAATGGGCGATAGCACAGTGACATTATCAGATACCGTTATTGCGAGAGAAAAATCAGGCGTAGCATTTGAAGCGACTGTTCAAGTTAGGAATAAACTTGTAGAAGCTTATAAAGAAATTATGAGCATGCCTGTTTAATTTTTCGTTACAGCATTAAAGAATAATAGGTAAATATTGTGAGTACAGACCTCGTATTAGATTCAAGTTCAGTCGACAACGCCGGCATTCAGCAGGAAAATAAACCTGGCTTGATGAGTTCGTTTGGTGGTGCAGACTTTATGCGTCAAATTACTATGATACTGGCGTTAGCGGTATGCCTAGTTTTGGCTGTATTCATGATGATTTGGGCGCAAGAGCCTGAATACCGACCTCTTGGTGAAATGCAAACTACTGAAATGATCCAAGTATTGGATGTACTCGATAAAAATAAAATCAGTTATAAAATCGCTGGTGATGTGGTGAGTATTCCTGAAGATAAATATCAAAATGTGAAACTACTTTTAGGTCGTGAGGGTGTCGAGACTAATAGCCAGCCAACAGACTACTTAAGTAAAGATAGTGGCTTTGGTGTAAGCCAACGCATGGAGCAAGCACGATTAAAGCAAAGCCAAGAAGTAAACTTAGCCCGTATTATTGAAGAGTTAAGAAGTGTCAGCCGTGCCAAAGTGATTTTAGCGTTACCTAAAGAAAATGTATTTGCGCGAAATAAATCTAAACCGAGTGCCACTGTCGTTGTCAGTGTTCGCCGCGGAAGTCTAGGACAAGAAGAAGTAGATGCTATTGTCGATATCGTCGCATCTGCAGTACAAGGCTTAGAACCTACGCGCGTTACCGTTACCGATTCCAATGGCCGTTTATTAAACTCTGGCAGCCAAGATGCTGCTTCATCAAGAGCACGTCGTGAGCTTGAACTTGTTCAACAACAAGAAGCTGAATATCGCAATAAAGTCGAATCAATCTTGATGCCGATCCTCGGTCCTGAAAATTTCACATCACAAGTTGATGTGAATATGGACTTCACCGCTGTTGAGCAAACAGCAAAACGTTTTTCACCCGATTTACCCGCAGTCCGCAGTGAAATGACAATAGAGCGTAACTCTAGTGGTCAATCAATGGGTGGAGTTCCAGGCGCGTTATCAAATCAGCCGCCAATGGAGTCAGATATTCCTCAAGAGGTGGGCGGGGCAGAACAAGCCAGTGCAGCCAGTGGAAATACTTTTAGAGAAGCCACTCGAAATTTTGAATTAGATACCACCATTAGCCATACCCGCCAACAAGTAGGTGTTGTTCGCAGAGTCAGTGTTTCTGTCGCAATCGATTATAAACCAGGTGTGCCAGATGAAGAAGGCGTGGTATCTCGCGTGCCACGAACGGAGCAAGAATTAACTAATATTAGACGATTACTTGAAGGCGCCATGGGCTTTACTAGTCAACGTGGTGATACTTTAGAAGTAGTGACAGTCCCATTCATGGATCAGCTGATTGAAGATTTACCTGCACCAGAAATGTGGGAAGAACCTTGGTTCTGGCGAGCTGTAAAACTTGTTTTAGGTGCATTCCTTGTATTAGTTCTCATATTGTTTGTTATTCGCCCAATGTTGAATAAGCTACTCAAAACAAATGAAATTGAAATGCCTGAGGACACACGTTTAGGTAATGAACTTGCAGAGATTGAAGACCAGTATGCTGCAGATACCCTAGGAATGCTCAACACCCAGCAAGCTGATTATAGTTATGCTGATGATGGCTCTATTCAAATTCCGAATTTGCATAAAGATGATGATATGATTAAGTCAATTCGGGCATTAGTCGCGAATGAACCTGAACTATCTACCCAAGTGATTAAGAGTTGGTTACAAGACGATGGCAAATAAAAACGCTGAAGCTGCTGAAGCATCAACAGGCTCGAAGGTTGATGATCTTTCTGGTATTGAAAAAACCGCAATTTTATTACTGAGTTTAAGCGAAGCTGATGCAGCTTCGATATTAAAACACCTAGAGCCTAAACAGGTTCAAAAGGTGGGTATGGCGATGGCGGCAATGCAAGATTTTGGTCAAGAAAAAGTCATTGGTGTGCATAAACTTTTTCTTGAAGAAATTCAAAAGTTTTCCTCAATTGGTTTCAACAGTGAAGAGTTCGTTAGAAAAGCATTAACAGCAGCACTTGGTGAAGATAAAGCAGGTAATTTGATTGAACAAATTATCATGGGCAGTGGCGCAAAAGGATTGGACTCACTCAAGTGGATGGATGCCCGCCAAGTTGCTACGATTATTCAAAATGAACATCCTCAAATTCAGACCATTGTTCTTTCTTATTTAGAACCTGATCAAGCAGCAGAAATCTTTAGCCAGTTCCCAGAAAATACTCGCTTGGACTTAATGATGCGTATTGCTAACTTAGAAGAAGTTCAGCCAGCAGCATTGCAAGAGTTAAACGATATCATGGAGAAACAGTTTGCCGGTCAGGGCGGTGCGCAAGCCGCTAAAATGGGTGGCTTGAAAGCCGCTGCGAGTATCATGAACTTCTTAGATACAGGCGTTGAAAGTCAGATCATGGAAACTATGCGTGAATCAGATGAAGAAATGGCGCAACAAATACAAGATCTTATGTTTGTGTTTGAAAACCTTATTGATGTCGATGATCGCGGTATTCAAGCTCTACTTCGTGAAGTGCAGCAAGACGTATTAATGAAAGCGCTCAAAGGTGCAGATGATCAGCTATCTGACAAAATTGTTGGTAATATGTCGAAGCGTGCGGGAGAATTACTTAAAGACGATCTTGAAGCCATGGGGCCAATTAGGATCAGTGAAGTCGAAGTCGCCCAGAAAGAGATTCTTGCTATTGCGCGTCGTTTAAGTGACAGTGGCGAAATTATGCTTGGCGGCGGCGGCGGAGAGGAGTTCCTCTAGCATCGATAACCACCAATTTAATCCGAAGTAACATTAGGCAATATAATGACTGAATCTAAAACCAACAAATCAAATGAAATTGATGACAGCGTAGATTTTAGTCACTGGCAATTGCCAGATGTTACCCAGCAAAAAAACGATGTGGAATCGAATTTATTTGGCCAGTTAGGCCGAGATAACCCTCAACCTATTCTAGATGAACAACCGCTGCTACCACCGACAATGGCTGAAATCGAACAAATTCGAGCTGAAGCTGAGCAAGAAGGCTTAGCACAAGGACAGGCAGAAGGGCATGGTAAGGGGTTAGAACAAGGCCGTCTTGAAGGTTTAGAGCAAGGACATGCAGAAGGTTTTGCTCAAGGTGAGCAGCAGGGTTATGACGTTGGCCTAACCAAAGCTAATGATATGCTCGAACGTTTATCTGCTTTAGTTCAGCAATTTGAGCAACCATTAATGGTACTTGATGCTGAATTGGAAGCTGAGCTATTACAGCTTTCAATTAATTTGGCTAAATCAATTGTTGGTAATGAATTACAAACCCATCCTGAACATATCTTATCGGTTTTACGCCAAGGTGTTGACTCGCTTCCTATCAAGAAACAGCAAGTCACACTGAGGTTTTGTCCTGATGACGCCACTCTCGTATATCAATTATATAGCGACAGCCAGCTAGAAAAAAATAAGTGGGAAATCGAGGCTGATCCCTCACTGAAAGTCGGTGATTGTATCATTCAAAGCGAGCGTTCTAATGTTGATTTACGTGTTGAAGAAAGGATGAAACAAACCTTCACAGAACTGCAACAACAAGTTGCGGGCATTAACGCCAATGTGCAAACGGTAAAGTCAGAGTCAAACCAATATACCACTAAGATAGTTGATGAGTTCTCCGTTAGAAATAGTGAACTATCTGCAGAGACTGTTGCTGATGAGACTTTTGCAACAGAGGCTGTAACCACTGAAGCTGTAACTACAGAGACGCTTGCAACAGAGACTCTAAGCGCTGAAACAGAAGTCCACCCCGAAACTCAAGCAACAGAAATCTCAGAACCTCAAATAGCATCGAATCAAGCCGAAATAATTCATAATGAACCGTCACAACTTGGTGAGGTCGATGATGCAAAACCGTCAACATCAATTACTGAATAAAATTAAACTTCAAAATAGTAAAGTTAGCCCAATAAGACCCGTTGCCAGTGGTCAATTAGTGCGCGTTGTTGGCTTAACACTTGAAGCGACAGGTTGCCGTGCTCCTGTAGGCAGTTTATGTTCAATAGAAACCATGGCTGGTGAGCTGGTTGCTGAAGTTGTCGGCTTTGATGATGAGTTGCTATATCTCATGCCAGTCGATGAGTTAAGAGGAGTATTGCCAGGGGCAAGAGTCCAACCACTGGGTGAGCAGTCAGGACTAAATGTCGGTCTAAGCTTATTGGGCAGAGTGCTTGATGGCAGTGGTTTACCTCTAGATGGTCTGGGACCATTGAATACTGATCAAAATGCTTCTAGACATGCGCCGCCTATCAACCCGTTGTCTCGAAGAGCGATTACTGAACCTCTTGATGTCGGCGTTAGAGCAATTAATGCGATGCTAACGGTGGGTAAAGGTCAGCGGATGGGCTTGTTTGCAGGCTCAGGTGTGGGTAAAAGTGTACTTTTAGGGATGATGACACGTGGTACCACTGCAGATATTATTGTGGTTGGTTTAGTTGGTGAGCGTGGTCGAGAAGTCAAAGAATTTATTGAAGAAATTCTAGGGCCTGAAGGACGAGCTCGTTCAGTGGTGGTCGCTGCACCTGCAGATACTTCACCACTAATGCGTTTACGCGCCTGTGAAACCTCTACTCGAATAGCCGAGTATTTTAGAGACTTAGGTTATAACGTGTTATTGCTGATGGACAGTTTAACTCGTTATGCTCAAGCACAGCGTGAAGTCGCACTTGCTGTTGGTGAGCCGCCAGCGACCAAAGGTTATCCACCTTCAGTATTTGCCAAACTGCCTAGATTAGTTGAACGTGCTGGAAATGGTGGCCCTGGTCAGGGCTCTATTACGGCATTCTATACCGTACTAACAGAAGGCGATGATCAACAAGATCCGATTGCTGATGCTTCTCGTGCCATTTTAGATGGTCATATCGTGTTATCCAGAACACTTGCTGATTCTGGTCATTATCCTGCGATTGATATCGAGCAATCTATTAGCCGTGTCGCACCTATGGTGATAAGTGAAGCTCATTTAGAATCTATGCGTTTAGTAAAACAGATGTATTCCCTTTATCAGCAAAATAGAGACTTAATCTCTATTGGTGCTTATTCACAAGGTAGCGATCCTAGAATTGATAATGCCATCAGATTACAACCAGCGATGAATGCTTTTCTACGTCAGGGCTTTAAAGATGTTATTTCATTTGATAATAGCCAACTTATGGTAGGGCAGATAGCTGCTCAGTGTAAATAATGCGCCGAGCAGATCCTCTAATTACGGTATTGAAAATAAACAAAGAAGCTGAAGAGCAAGCTGCTTTGCAGCTTAAATCGGCTCAATTAGAATTACAAAAAACTGAAAGCCAATTAGACGCTTTAAATAATTACCGGCTAGAGTATATGAAACAGATGGGTGAGAATCAGGGAAAGGTATTATCTGCCAGTCAGTACCATTCTTTTCACGAATTTATAAAACAGGTTGACCAAGCTTTAGTTCAACAAGTTAACACCGTTAAAGAAGCGCAAAAACAAACCCACCATCGACAAGTTCATTGGCAAGAAAAGCAGCAAAAACGTAAAGCTGTAGAGTTATTATTGGAAAAGAATGCTCAGAAGGCCCTGCAAATAGCCAACAAGCGTGAACAAAAAGATTCAGATGAATTTGCCATGCAACAATATATTCGTAAAAAACGCCGCTAGATTGAGCTTCTGTTCTCTTTTTATGATTTTCGTTCTTACTCCTACTTACTTTTGGCACTTTTATTGCTTTGTTCTGTGTATCAATGACAGAGTGTCAGCAATGTGACAATAATAAAATCAAAACGATAAATTGATTTTTGATGTAATGACTTGGAGTCGGTTATGCAGCAAGTGAGTAATATTTTACTTGGAAATAGCACTAAAACTGCGAGTTCTTTTAATGAGAACGCAACGCAAGATGCTGATAATAATTCATTTTTGTCTGCTTTTAACGAAGCGTCACAAGCAGATGCAAAAAAAGTGAATACAGATAAAACGGAGACTTTCACTCAGACATCTTTAACAAAAGATAATATTGATGAAGCCGATGTTGATTTAATTTTTGCACAAATTGATTTAGCTGAAAACTTTGAAGGCAATAAAGATACTGGTGAAGATGGCAAAGTTCTGCCGTTACCAATTCAAGCCAATGAAGGTGATGTTACATTGGAAGGCCAAAATAAGCATCTTGATAATAAGTTAGTACTTGATCATCAACTTCCAATTGTCGACGCTAGCCTAGCAGATGCAGATGTTAATTCAGATAATAGCAACACCTTAAACATGAGTGTTAGTGAACTGCTAGGCAGTTTGTCTTCAGAGCAGTTAGGCGCATTGTCAGCGTTCAGTTCAATGAACGAAACAGAGCTATCATTACTTTCCCCTGGCCAGTTAAACCAATTGATAACCGATTTTAATCAACAGCCATCATTGGAATCTAGCATAGTGATTCAACCTGGTGCTGCGATTGAAACTATGACGTTGCAATCTCCTTTATCAACCAATCAGATAGAATTAAATTCGCAAACAAATAGCGTTCAAACAACTAGTACTGAAGCGTCTAGTACTCAAGCGTCTAGTAATCAGAATACATATGTTCAAGCTACTAATATTCAGAATTCTAGTAATGCATCTATCCAACAGAATGAATTGTCTAAAAGTGCTGATGGTTTAAATCAATCAACGCTGGATAAACTTAATGCAGTTGTAACTAATAGTGTCGTTACTAATGAATTAACAATTAAGGCGGTAGCAACTAATGCTGCGGTATCGAATGTAGCTGCAGATAAGACTTTGGGTGATGCTGACAGTGTTGAAGGAAAGATTAACCCTAAAGATCCTGCAGTTAATTTAGCTAAAGCAGAACTTAGCGTCTCGCTTGATAAAACAGTAAATATGAATGGGAATAACAATCCTGTGAGTAGCGCATCTGCCAACAGCAGCGCGCTAAGTCAAATATCACCCCCCCTATCCACAAGTGAGCTTACTGCAGAGTTAGAACCCATAGATTTAAAATCAATACAGAATCAAAGCAGTTTAACGTCACCTCATAAAAGTGACGTCCCTCAGTTTCAGTTATCGTTACGACAGGGCGCCGAATCAGTAGTTCAAATGCAAGAAATGATTCAAAAATTTGCACCGGTTATGAAGCAACAATTAATTACGATGGTTGGGCAAGGGATCCAGCAAGCGGAAATCCGTTTGGATCCAGCAGAGCTTGGACATATGGTTGTACGAGTACAGGTTAATGGAGATCAAACCCAAGTCCAATTTCAAGTTGCTCAATCACAAACTCGAGACTTGATTGAACAAGCTATTCCTCGTTTGCGTGAAATGTTAGCTGAAGAAGGTATGCAATTAGCTGATAGCCATGTTTCTCAAGACGGTGAAAGACATCAGGGATCTGAATATGATGAATCAAAAAGTTCTGATGAAACACTTTTGGATGAATTATCGGCACAAGAACTTGAGTTAACGACAAAACATGCAATGAGTAGCAATTCAGCTATAGATTATTATGCTTAATTCGGTAACCTATAGCGTAATCATATTGCAATAATTGTGACGTTGCGAATTAAGTTAACGTTAGCAGAGCAATAGCAGTAATAAATTAATGGAATGAATCATGGCTGAAGAAGAGTCTTTAGAATTAACAACGGAAAATGCGCCTAAAAGTAAGAAAAAACTGATTATCTTCGCTGCAGTAGGTGTTGTATTACTAGCACTGATCGGTGGTGGTTTATTTATGTTTTTAGGTAGTGAGGATGAATCAACTACCGCTTTGCCCGGTATCGCGACTGCAGAAGACGTATCATCAGACTCATCAACGAAAGGCAAAGCAAATTATGTTGGCATGCCAAGACCCTTTTTATTCAATTTACCCGGTGTTGATCGTGCAAGATTAGTTGAAATTAAAGTTCAGTTAATGGTACGCGGTGATGATGGCACCACGGCAAAAATGCATATACCGCTTATTGAAGATGCGTTGTTAACCACCTTTAGCGCTGCAGATGTACAAAAACTCAGTACTCAAGCTGGCAAGGATGAACTAAGGCAGCTGGCATTATTAAATGTACAAAATACATTGCAACCAGTTACTGGCCAAAAAGTTGTTGAAAAGGTGCTTTTTACTGGCTTTGTAATGCAATAACGTTGTGAAGAAATCCAAGGTGATGATGTGAGTGATTTATTAAGCCAAGATGAAATTGATGCTCTACTGCACGGGGTCGATGACGTTGATGAAGATGAAATCAATGATAGTGATGAGACCCGTTCTTATGATTTTTCATCACAGGATCGTATTGTTCGTGGGCGAATGCCTACGCTTGAAATTGTAAACGAACGATTTGCCCGCCATTTACGCATTAGCATGTTCAACATGATGCGTCGTGCTGCTGAAGTCTCTATCAATGGTGTACAAATGCTCAAGTTTGGCGAATATGTCCATACTTTATTTGTGCCTACAAGCTTAAATATGGTGCGATTTAGTCCATTAAAAGGGACTGCATTAATTACCATGGAAGCGAGATTAGTCTTCATTCTCGTGGATAATTTCTTCGGCGGTGATGGTCGCTTTCATGCAAAAATCGAAGGGCGTGAATTTACACCAACAGAACGTCGTATTGTTCAATTATTATTAAAAATCATTTTTGAAGATTATAAAGATGCCTGGGCACCTGTTATGGATGTCGAGTTTGAGTACCTCGATTCTGAAGTTAATCCTGCAATGGCGAATATTGTTAGCCCAACCGAAGTTGTGGTGATTAATTCATTCCATATTGAAGTTGACGGCGGTGGTGGTGATTTTCATATCACCATGCCTTATTCAATGATTGAGCCGATACGTGAATTACTTGATGCCGGTGTTCAAAGTGACAAACAAGATACCGATATGCGTTGGGGACAAGCACTTCGTGATGAAATCATGGATGTAGATGTGGGTATTGATGTCAACATCATCGAGCATGACGTAACGTTAAGGGATGTTATGGGCTTTAAAACCGGTGATATTATTCCTATCGAGTTACCTGAACATGTCATGATGCGAGTAGAAGACTTACCAACGTATAGATGTAAGTTAGGTAAGTCTCGCGATAATCTAGCATTGAAAATTAGTGAAATCATACCAAGACCAGAAACCGCAAAATCAGAATTGCAGTTGATCACTCGCCAAGGTAAAGCGCGTGATATTTCAGATTTATAAGCTTAACTGCAATGCCGTACGGCTCTGGAATAAAGATGATATTAAAGATTACAAACAATCATGCAACCAAGAATAAGCTGCATGATATTTTATATTTATAAGGTGATGTAATGAGTGATGATACTGACGATTGGGCAGCAGCAATGGCTGAACAGGCTATTGAAGAAGCTAAAGAAGCTGAACAAGTAGCACTTGATGAGCTTGTGGATGAAGCTGCTCCGATCTCTAAGAGTGAAGCAGAAAAGCTTGATGGAATAATGGATATTCCCGTCACTATTTCAATGGAAGTAGGGCGCAGCTTTATTAGTATTCGTAATTTATTACAACTTAACCAAGGTTCAGTTGTCGAGCTCGATAGAGTGGCAGGTGAACCCCTTGATGTTATGGTTAACGGTACATTGATTGCTCATGGCGAAGTTGTGGTTGTGAACGATAAATTTGGTATCAGACTTACCGATGTGATTAGTCAAACTGAACGTATTAAAAAATTGAAGTAATAAGCTAATTATTAAGGGCTTACTGTGCTAAATGTCATTTCATCTTTAGTCTTATCAAGTAATACTGTAAATGAGACCGCATCAGTCGTGGTCGTAGATAAAGCACCAGAAGCCTCAAATATCGCGGCATTATCAAGCATGATGGGCGGGCTGATTGTCGTTATTGTCATAATATTTGTGCTGGCTTATATCGTAAAAAAATTAAACTTAGTTCAGTCAAATCAAGGGGTGATAAAAACGATTGCGGTAACCTCACTCGGCCAAAAAGAAAAATTAGTCGTAGTTGAACTTGAAGGCCAGCAGTATTTATTAGGTGTGACCTCACAACAGATTAATTTAATTGAAAAGTTAGACTCTTCGGTAGAGATTGAAACTAATACTTTTGCTAGTCGGCTTAAGCAAGCAAAAGCACAAACAGCAGAAAAGGCCAAGGAATAGCAATAATGAAAAAATGGATAGTGATTACATTATTGGCAGGATTGTTTTTTACTCCATTAAGCTTTGCTGAACAAGGATTACTCAAAGCAGTAACTGTTACCGCTGGGGCTGATGGCGGTACGGAATACTCTGTCACCATGCAGATCCTGTTGCTAATGACTGCAATGAGTTTTATTCCTGCAATGGTCATCATGTTAACGTCATTTACGCGGATCATTGTGGTGCTATCTATTCTGCGACAAGCACTCGGTATGCAGCAAACACCCTCAAATCAAGTACTAATTGGTATTAGTATGTTTATGACTTTTTTCATTATGGCGCCCGTATTCGACAAAATCCATGCACAAGCTGTTGAGCCATACATGAATGAAACCATGACAATGCAGCAAGCTTTTGAGGTAGGTAAAGAGCCGTTAAGGCAGTTTATGTTATCGCAGGTGAGAACGACAGATTTAGAAACCTTTATTGAAATATCGGGTTATACCAACATTGCTTCACCAGAACAGGCCCCAATGACAGTGTTGGTGCCAGCATTTATTACCAGTGAGCTAAAAACAGCCTTTCAAATAGGTTTTATGTTGTTTGTCCCTTTTTTAGTCTTGGATCTGGTCGTGGCGAGTATTTTGATGGCAATGGGTATGATGATGTTGTCTCCAATGATTGTTTCTTTGCCATTTAAAATTATGTTGTTTGTACTCGTTGATGGCTGGGGTCTAGTATTAGGCACCCTAGCAAATAGTTTCGGAACATAAGGAGCGACACAGATGTCACCAGAATCACTGATTGATATTTTTCGCGAAGCCTTATCCGTCATTGTATTAATTGTATCGGCAATCATTTTACCTGGTTTGTGTGTTGGCCTCGTTGTGGCGGTGTTTCAGGCAGCGACATCTATTAACGAACAAACATTAAGTTTTCTTCCTCGTCTATTAACCACATTATTCTCGCTGATGTTTTTAGGTCATTGGCTAGTACAAACTATGATGGACTTTTTCTATACCATGGTGGATATGATCCCGCTGGTTATAGGTTAATTTATGGACATTTTATTTGAGGAGATTAGTCAAACAATCGCCGCGTATATCTGGCCATTATTTCGTATTTCTTCAATGTTAATGGTGATGACCGTCTTTGGATCGAAAACGACCCCTTCTCGTATTCGATTATTATTAGCAATGGCTATTACCGTTGCTGTTGCACCAGTTTTACCTCCCATCGAATACATTGAATTATTCTCTTTAAGTGCAGTATTTATTACCGCACAACAAATTCTAATAGGCACAGCAATGGGTTTTGTGACTATTCTTGTCATGCAAACCTTTGTATTAACCGGCCAAATTATAGGTATGCAAACCAGTTTAGGTTTTGCCTCAATGATTGATCCTGCGTCGGGGCAACAAACCCCTGTGGTGGGTAATTTCTTTTTGTTACTTGCGACGCTGATATTTTTGAGTGTTGATGGCCATTTGCTGATGTTTAAAATGCTGGTGGCGAGTTTTGAAACATTACCTATTTCTAATCAAGGTTTTACGATTGCTAATTATAAGAAGTTAGCCGATTTTGGTAGTTACATGTTTGGCGCTGCATTAACAATGTCTATTTCTGCGATTGTGTCACTGTTATTGATTAACCTTTCATTTGGGGTTATGACCAGAGCATCACCTCAGTTAAACATTTTTGCCATTGGTTTTCCTGTAACCATGGTGAGTGGCCTACTCATTTTATGGTTAACCTTAGAGCCGATCATGTCTCATTTTGATCAAGTTTGGATGCAAGGGCAGTTGCTCATGTGTGATATTTTACAATTAACGTGTCAGATTGATGGCTCAATAAGCCAGTAGGGTTATATGGCAGAAGATACTGGTCAAGAACGCACAGAAGACCCCACCGCCAAGCGACTGCAACAGTCGCGTGATAAAGGTCAGGTTGCTCGGTCTAAAGAGCTCGGTACTGCAGCAGTATTATTAGCCTCTGCTGTAGGATTTGCTCTAGTAGGCCCCGATCTCGCAAGAAGTTTACACAGTGTTATGAGCCAGATGCTGACGATGGAAAGGGATCAAATCTTTGATACTAATTCAATGTTCAGAGTTTGGGGGATCATCGGCAACGAACTTGCTTGGCCACTCATAAGTCTTATCGCTTTTTTAGCATTTGTAGCATTCTTGGGGAATATTGTCTTAGGTGGCATCACTTTTTCTGTAAAAGCTTTTATGCCTAAAGGCAGTAAAATGAACCCTGCTAAAGGTTTCAAAAGGATGTTTGGCACTCAAGCTTTAGTTGAGCTAACTAAAGGTATTGCTAAGTTTGCTGTAGTTGCTATTTCCGCATATTTTTTATTAACATTTTATTTCTTGGAAATTCTAACCCTATCTACCGATCATCTACCTGGCAATGTATATCATGCATTGGAATTATTGGTGTGGATGTTTATTTTGTTGTGCTCGTCAATGTTACTAATTGTTGTCATCGATGTACCTTTTCAAATATGGAATCACAATAAACAGCTAAAAATGACCAAACAAGAGGTCAAAGACGAATACAAAGATTCTGAAGGTAAACCAGAAGTAAAAGGCCGTATTAGGCAAATGCAGCACGAAATGGCCAATAAACGCATGATGTCAGAGGTGCCTAATGCAGATGTGATTGTTGTCAACCCTGAACACTATGCCGTTGCGGTAAAATACGATGCTATGCGATCTGCTGCGCCTTTTTTATTAGCAAAAGGTGTTGATGATGTGGCATTTAAAATTCGTGAGCTTGCCCGCGAACATGAAGTTCCGATAGTTTCAGCGCCACCACTAGCAAGGGCTATTTATCACACCACTAAAATAGATCAGCAAGTGCCAGAAGGTCTATTTACTGCCGTTGCACAAATTCTTGCTTATGTGTTCCAGCTTAAGCAATATCAGAAGGGACGCGGTAAGCGGCCCAAGGCCATTCCTCTAAATCAACCCATTCCAGATGATTTAAAACATTAATTGGTTTAATTAATAAGCGTTCAAGTCTGTAATGCTTGGGTTCTCCTAAATTTGGCTTAGTAATTGCAATTCGCTTGTATCAGCGTCAAAATAATTACTAGAAGGTTTATCGCCAATGAATGTGAAAGTAGCACTAGATCAAGCTAAGCAAATTCGGTTTAGCTCATTTAAAGGTATTGGTACGCCTTTATTAGTGCTTGCGGCATTAGGTATGGTTGTACTACCAATGCCACCTTTCTTACTCGATATCTTATTTTCTTTCAATATTGCACTGGCACTTGTTGTCTTACTGGTATCAATTTACAGTGATCGCCCTTTAGATTTTGCAGCGTTTCCTAGTGTGTTACTTGTCGCGACATTACTCAGATTAGCATTAAATGTTGCATCAACTCGTATCGTGTTACTTGAGGGACATAACGGCGGCGATGCAGCTGGTAAAGTCATTGAAGCATTTGGTTCGGTAGTGATCGGCGGTAACTATGCCGTTGGTTTAGTGGTGTTCTTAATTCTGATTATTATTAACTTCGCCGTTGTGACTAAAGGTGCCGGACGTATTTCTGAAGTGAGTGCCCGTTTTACCTTGGATGCGATGCCTGGCAAACAAATGGCTATCGATGCTGACTTAAACGCTGGCACGTTAACGCAAGAGCAAGCGCGTGTACGTCGTGCCGAAGTGACTAAAGAGGCCGATTTTTACGGTGCAATGGATGGTGCTTCAAAATTTGTAAAAGGTGATGCCATTGCTGGCATCATGATTTTAGTTATCAATATTCTAGGTGGTTTTGTTATTGGTATGGTGCAGCACGGTTTAGATTTCTCCAGTGCTGTTGAGATATATACCTTATTAACCATTGGTGATGGTTTAGTCGCACAAATCCCAGGCTTATTGTTATCGATTGCTGCAGCGTTAATGGTCACACGCCAAAATGAATCTGGTGATATGGGCGGAATGATGATCAGCCAGATGTTTGATAGTCATAAATCGATGGCTATCGCATCGGCAGTGTTATTTGTCATGGGTGTTGTTCCTGGCATGCCACACTTTGCGTTCTTAACATTTGCGGTTATAACAGCGGTTAGCGCTTATTTTATTTATAAACGTAATAATGATAATAAAACAGCCGCACTTGAAAAAGCCGTAAAAGGTCCTGCGGAAGTTAAAGATACAGAACCTAAAGAGTTAAGTTGGGAAGATGTTCAGCACGTTGACACCATTGGACTTGAGGTTGGCTATCGCCTTATTCCTTTAGTAGATAAAAGCCAAGGCGGCGAATTATTAAGCCGCATTAAAGGTGTACGTAAAAAACTATCTCAAGAATTGGGTTTTTTAGTACCAGCAGTGCATATTCGCGATAATTTAGATTTGTCACCGAATAGCTACCAAATATCCTTAATGGGGGTTGTCGTTGGTGAAGCTGAAGTAAGACATGATTGTGAGTTGGCAATTAACCCTGGTCAGGTTTATGGCAAACTTGATGGCATTGAGACAACGGATCCCGCTTTCGGTCTTGAGGCCGTGTGGATTGCGCCAGAACAACGTGAACATGCACAAACATTAGGTTACACAGTTGTTGATACTGCAACGGTTGTTGCCACACATATTAGCCAATTACTAACGAATAATGCGGCGAAATTACTGGGCTATGAAGAAGTGCAGCAGTTAGTCGACATGCTTGCTAAAAATTCACCTAAATTAGTTGATGGCTTTATACCAGACATAATGCCATTAGGCTCTGTGGTTAAAGTGATGCAAAACCTTCTTAATGAAGGAGTTTCTATCCGTGATTTACGAACTATTGTTCAAACACTGCTAGAATACGGTACTAAGAGTAACGATACGGAAGTATTAACAGCGGCAGTGCGTATTGCGTTGAAGCGAATGATTGTCCAGGAGATTTCAGGACCAGAACTAGAAATCCCTGTCATAACATTGGCGCCAGAGTTGGAACAGATGTTGCACAAGTCTATGCAAGCGACAGGTGGTGAAGGCCCTAATATTGAACCAGGCCTTGCAGAACGTATGCAGAAGTCATTATTAGATGCTTCACAGAAGCAGGAAATGGTTGGACAACCAGCCATTTTATTGACATCAGGTATGCTTAGATCAACCTTGTCACGATTTGTTAAATATACTATTCCTAATTTACGGGTTATTTCGTACCAAGAAATACCAGATGAAAAGCAAATACGAATCGTATCTGCAGTTGGGCAATAGCAATGACTTTCAGTTTGAAAGAGGTGCGTAGTGAAGATTAAACGATTTTTTGCCAAAGACATGCGTTCTGCATTAGCCCAAGTTAAAGAGACTTTGGGTTCTGATGCGGTAATCATGTCGAATAAAAAAGTAACTGGTGGTATAGAAATTGTTGCAGCAGTTGACTACGATGAGCCTAAAGCTGATGTGGCTGTTAACTCTCCGGTACCGGGCTTTATGAATTTAAGCGATGATCAAGTATCTATTGGTGCGAGCAAGCCAGCAATAAAAGCGCAAACTAAAGTCAGCCCACCACCTGTGGCAGATTCATTACAAGCATTATTAGAGAAACAACATATTCGTTTGCAACAGCAAATGACTCAGCAACAAGAAGAACCAGAACTACCTGATTGGGCTAAGCAGCTAGAAGCAAGCAAACCTGCTTATAAAGAATCCAAAAAACCACAACAATTTGTTGAACCATCTCGACCTTCCCCAAAAGGTCATTCTACTGAAATGGAAGCAATGAGAGAAGAGATGGCATCATTACGTGGTTTGTTAACCCATCAAGTGTCATCATTGATGAAAGAACAAAAAAAGCGTACCGATCCTGTCGGTGCAATGCTTGAAAGTAAGTTAATCGCAGCTGAGTTTTCACCAGCTGTCGCAACAAAGTTATCAGGATTAAGCCAACACTTTTCACCTGCAGATTTAGTGAGGGCTTTACCACAAAGTTTGGCAAACTTATTAGATAACCAAGGTGATGATATTGTTAGAACTGGAGGTGTCGTTGCTTTTGTTGGTCCTACCGGTGTGGGAAAGACAACATCGCTGGCTAAATTAGCAGCAAGATTTGCTGCACATCATGGCCCAGAGCAAGTTGCATTGATAACAACTGACCATTATCGCATTGGAGCCTTTGAGCAATTGGCAACTTATGGCAAAATAATGGGCTGTCCAGTTAAACAAGCACATGATTTAGCTGAATTAGAACAAATTCTTTATCAGTTTAAGAATCGTAAGTTAGTATTAATTGACACTGCAGGTATGGGACAGCGTGATTTACGTCTATATCAACAGTTAGATGACTTGATGGCAAACACTAGAATACCAATTAGAAGCTATTTAGTGATGTCAGCAACATCTCAAAGAAAAGTATTAGAAGATGCTGTGGAACATTTTAAAAGAATCCCATTATCAGGGTGTATACTGACAAAGTTAGATGAATCAGTATCAATTGCTGGTGCATTAAGTGTATTAATACAAAATGGGTTACCATTGAGTTATGTAACAGATGGTCAACGCGTTCCTGAAGATATGCAAGTTGCTGATACACTTACGCTAGCAAAACAAGCTTTAGCAGCATTAAACGAGACAAAACCTCAAACGTCACATGACACTGCGTGGTCAAATGACATGGCCTATGCATTCGAGTAAAGATATGACCCGAGATCAAGCAAGTGGTTTACGTATGATGAATCAACCAAATAACGATAAAGTAAAAGTAATTGCAGTTAGTGGTGGTAAAGGCGGCGTGGGTAAAACCAGCGTGTCTATTAATACCGCAGTTGCACTTGCTGAGAAAGGCAAACGTGTTTTAGTACTCGATGCCGATTTAGGACTCGCTAACGTCGATGTGATGCTAGGGATTAGAGCTGAGAAAAATTTATCTCATGTTCTATCTGGTGAATCTGAACTGGATGACATTATTGTTAGAGGCCCTAAAGGTATTGGTATTGTTCCCGCTACGTCAGGGACACAAGCAATGGTTGAGCTAACACAAGCTCAACATGTTGGCTTAATTCGTGCCTTTAGTGAAATGAAAACTCAGTTCGACATATTAATCGTTGATACTGCAGCCGGTATCTCCGATATGGTGCTGAGTTTCTCTCGTGCTTCACAAGATGTATTGATTGTAGTTTGTGATGAACCGACATCAATAACAGATGCTTATGCACTGATAAAAATCCTCAGTCGTGAGCATGGTGTGTTCCGCTTCAAAATTGTTGCAAATATGGTGCGTAGTTTGCGAGAAGGTATGGAGTTATTTGCAAAACTAAGTAAAGTAACAGATAGATTTTTAGATGTAGCTTTAGAACTTGTTGCAACCGTGCCATTTGATGAAAATTTACGCAAATCAGTTCGTAAGCAAAAATTGGTTGTTGAGGCATATCCAAAGTCACCAGCAGCGATTGCTTATCATGGTTTAGCGAACAAAATTATGAGTTGGCCAGTGCCTCAGCAACCAGGTGGGCATTTGGAATTCTTTGTAGAACGTCTTGTTCAACGTAAAGAGTCACAAGAGGATTCGTCGAGTGAATAAAGCCGCAGCGTATACTCAGTTTGATAATAAAACTTCAATTGTTGAACAGTATGCTCCGTTGGTAAAAAGAATTGCACATCATATGTTGGCAAGGCTGCCTGCATCGGTGCAACTTGATGACTTATTACAAGCAGGGATGATGGGGTTACTGGAAGCATCGTCAAAGTTTGATGGCAGTAAAGGGGCTAAATTTGAAACCTTTGCTGGGATCCGTATACGTGGATCAATGATTGATGAAATTCGTCGTGGCGACTGGGTGCCACGCTCCGTGCATCGCAATCAACGCAGAGTCGCTCAAGTTATTGATGAGTTAGGCCAAGATCTAGGGCGTGATGCAAGGGATACTGAAATTGCAGAAAAATTGGAGATGTCACTAGATGAGTATCACCATATTTTAAACGATGTTTCAGTAGGAAAGATCATAGGGATTGAAGATTTAGGGGTGTCGGAAGATGTAATTGTAACCAATGAATTAACCCATGATGAAAGTTATGATTCATTGGCTGAAACGCAATTTAAATCAGCGTTAGCAGAAGCCATTACAACATTACCCGAAAGAGATGCGCTAGTTTTGTCATTATATTATGACGAAGCATTAAATTTAAAAGAAATCGGTGCCATTCTTGAAGTCAGCGAGTCGCGTGTTAGCCAGATATTAAGTCAGGCAATGCTAAGACTCAAAGGTAAACTCAAGCATTGGACACAGGTATAATTACTAATAAGAGCAGTGTTTGAAGCTCACCGGAGGAAACCTTGGACAAGAATATGAAGATACTTATTGTTGATGATTTTTCAACAATGAGACGTATCATTAAGAACTTGTTGCGAGACTTGGGATTTAACAATACTCAAGAAGCAGATGATGGGTCAACAGCATTACCGATGTTACAAAAAAGTGATTTTGATTTTGTTGTAACAGATTGGAATATGCCAGGAATGCAAGGTATTGACTTGTTAAAGGCAATTAGAGCCGATGATTCATTGAAGCATTTACCTGTGTTAATGGTAACAGCTGAAGCGAAACGTGAGCAAATTATTGCTGCAGCACAAGCTGGTGTTAATGGCTATGTTGTTAAACCATTCACAGCAGCAACGTTAAAAGAAAAGCTCGATAAAATCTTTGAGCGTTTAGCGTAAGCAAAGGATAAGTTATGCAGGAAGCTACGATAGGGCTCATCGATCTTGAGCAAGCCCAGCAACTTGTTAAATTGCTTGAAGATGGTAAACAAGAACAAGCTGATGAGGTCATTCGTGACTTATCAGCGCCTCTCCAACGAGAGTTATTTGATGAAGTAGGTAAATTGACTCGTCAATTACACAGCTCATTAAATGAATTTCAGTTGGATACTCGCCTAGCTGAACTTGCCAACACCGAAATACCTGACGCAAAAGAAAGATTGAACTTTGTCATTGATATGACAGAGCAAGCTGCAAATAAAACCATGGATGCAGTTGAAGAATGTCTGCCTTTGGCCGATACAATAATTAGTAACATTCAATCGGTCACACCAATGTGGGACAAATTGATGCGCAGGGACATATCTTTAACTGAGTTTAAGTCCTTATGTCACGATGTTCAGCACATTATGTCGCATAGCGAACATGATTCAAATCGCTTAAGAGAGCTGCTAAATCAAATATTGATGGCGCAAGATTTCCAAGATTTGACTGGGCAAATGATTAGCCGTGTTATTGATTTAGTTAGAGAAGTCGAATGCAATTTAGTTTCCATGCTGACAATCTTTGGCGAAAGTGCAGCTGACTCAGAACGGGTCGTTGAAGAAAATAATATTGAAGCAGAAGGCCCTATCTTAAATGCCGAAACACGTGAAGACGTTGTGACAGGCCAAGATGAAGTTGATGATCTGCTATCAAGTCTGGGTTTCTAATTAGGAGTCAAATTTAATGTCTTTTGATGTTGATGAAGAGATACTCCAGGACTTTTTGATTGAAGCTGGTGAGATTTTAGAGCTTCTACAAGAGCAACTTGTCGCTCTTGAAAATAATCCTGATGATAGTGATTTACTAAATGCGATCTTTAGAGGTTTCCACACTGTCAAAGGTGGAGCAGGCTTTTTAAGTCTTGGCCCTATGGTCGATGTTTGTCACGAAGCCGAAAATACGTTTGATTTACTTCGAACTGGCAAGCGTGAAGTAAATGCCGATTTAATGGATATCATTTTACAAGCTGTTGATGCAATTAACAGCATGTTTGCACAAACTCAGCAAGGTCAGCAACAAGATGATGCGGATCCTGGTCTTTTACAACGCTTAAAATTATTGAGTTCTGGCGCGCCATTACCATCTGAAGTCTCCGCGGTTGTAGAAGACGTTATCGTTGCACAAGAGCCCATTGCCGATATCGCCCCAAATTTCATTGAAGAACCAAGTGATTCTGCAGGTTCAATAGATGATATCGATGAAAGTGAATTCGAGGCATTACTCGATGCACTTCATGGGGAAGGTAAAAGTCCTACAATTAAAAGCAGCACAGACGCTGTAAATCAGGTTGCTTCTGAGCCAGTAGGGAGTGCTGCAAGCACATCAAGCGATGAAATTACAGATGATGAATTTGAAGCCCTACTTGATGAACTGCATGGCTCAGCTAACGCAAATTCACCAGTAGTTCCAGAACCACAGGTTGTTGCAGAAGTCGTCAGTGCACCAAGTGTAGATTCTGATGATATTAGTGATGATGAATTTGAAAAACTATTAGATGAATTACATGGCAAAGGATCTGCTCCTGCTGCTGTTACAGCGCCTAAAGCATCGACTCCTGCAGCAGTAAAGCCTAGTACTCCGCCAGTGCAAGCAACTGCCACAGTAAAAGCATCAGCGCCATCAACAACTCCATCAGTAACACCTAAACCAGTTGCGCCTGCTAAGGCTCCTGCAGTTGCAGCTAAAAAAGCTGAAGCGCCTAAAGCACAGTCAGCAATGCCGCAAGGTGAAACAACGGTGAGAGTTGACACTTCTCGACTTGATCAGATTATGAACATGGTCGGTGAGTTAGTGTTGGTGAGAAATAGATTAGTCAGCTTAGGGATCTCTCGTGATGATGAAGAGATGTCTAAAGCACTTGCTAACTTAGATCTTGTTACTGCCGATTTACAAGGCGCAGTAATGAAAACCCGAATGCAGCCTATTAAGAAAGTTTTTGGTCGCTTCCCAAGGGTTGTTCGAGATTTAGCAAGAACACTGAATAAAGAAATTGATTTAATCATGGTAGGTGAAGATACCGACCTTGATAAAAACTTAGTTGAAGCACTTGCCGATCCATTAGTCCATTTGGTCAGAAACTCTGTTGATCATGGCATTGAAATGCCAATTACCCGTGAAGCAAGTGGTAAGTCTCGAACTGGTACAATTACGCTGTCAGCGAGTCAAGAAGGTGACCATATTCTTCTCAAAATTGAAGATGATGGCGCCGGAATGGATGCTGAAAAATTAAAAGAAATTGCCATCAGTCGCGGTGTGTTAGATGAAGATTCTGCATCGAGAATGACTGATAACGAAGCGTATAATTTAATTTTCGCTCCGGGTTTTTCTACCAAGGTAGAAATCTCTGATATTTCAGGGCGTGGAGTTGGTATGGATGTGGTAAAAACCCGCATTACTCAACTAAACGGCACTGTGCATATAGATTCAGTCCAAGGTAAAGGCACAATATTAGAAATCAAAGTGCCTCTGACATTAGCTATTATGCCAACGTTGATGGTCGATGTTGCTAAGCAAGTGTTTGCTTTACCACTTTCAAGTGTTAACGAAATATTCCATCTAGATCTAACTAAAACCAATGTAGTCGATGGTCAATTAACCGTTATTGTGAGAGATAAAGCCGTTCCCTTGTTCTACCTCGAGCAATGGCTACATCGTAATAAAACAAATCTAATTCATGGTGACAAAAAACAGGGTCATGTCGTTATTGTTCAACTTGGAACAATGCAAATAGGATTTGTTGTCGATGCGCTAATCGGTCAAGAGGAAGTGGTGATTAAACCGCTAGGTAGTATGTTGCAAGGAACGCCAGGAATGGCTGGTGCAACCATTACTTCAGACGGAGGTATTGCACTTATTCTGGATGTACCGGGCTTATTAAAATATTACGCCAAAAGTAAAAATTAAAAGTTCCAATATTTAAGGAATTAAATGGCTACTAAAGTTTTAGTTGTAGATGATTCAAGCTTCTTCAGACGCCGCGTGAGTGAAATTGTCAATCAAGACAATGACCTTGAAGTCGTTGGTGTTGCAGTCAATGGCCAAGAGGCCATTGAGATGGCTGTAAAGTTGAAGCCGCAAGTTATCACTATGGATATCGAAATGCCCGTTATGGATGGTATTACTGCTGTCCGTAAAATAATGGCGACCAATCCAATCCCAATTTTGATGTTTTCCTCTTTGACCCATGATGGCGCTAAAGCAACACTTGATGCTTTAGATGCTGGTGCATTGGACTTTTTACCTAAACGATTTGAAGATATTGCATCAAATAAAGATGATGCAATAAAGCTACTCCAACAAAGAGTGAAAGCATTAGGGCGAAGACGTCTTTATAAACCGATTCAAAGAGCTAATACAGCCCGCTCGGACTCTGCTTCAAGCCTTGGTTCTGCAAGAGCCTCTATATCGACCAAGTCATCAAATGTTGTTGGAACTGCGCCTGTAAGCAGTGTTTCTTCGATTCGTGCCAGTGGCAAGAAATATAAAGCATTGCTTATCGGCACCTCAACAGGCGGGCCTGTTGCACTTCAGAAAATCCTAACGGCATTTCCAGTAAACTATCCGCATCCAATTTTATTAATACAACACATGCCTGCTGCTTTTACGCCAGCATTCGCTAGTCGTTTGAATAGCTTGTGTAAAATTGAAGTGAAAGAAGCACAAAGTGGAGATGTGCTTAAACCCGGTTGTGCTTATTTAGCCCCTGGTGGCATGCAACTAATGGTTGAAAGAAGTGGTTCTCTTGGCCGTTTGAAGGTGATTGCAGGTAATGCTGACATGAATTATAAACCTAGTGTCGACATTACTTTTGCTTCAGCTTCAAAAGTCTTCGGTAGTGATGTTCTCGCTGTTGTACTTACCGGTATGGGCGCAGATGGCCGTGAAGGTGCTAGAATGCTGAAAGCTGTCGGTGCCAATATATGGGCGCAAGATGAAGCCAGTTGTGTGGTGTATGGTATGCCTCAAGCGGTTACTGCCGCAGGTATTTCAACTCATTCTATTGCTTTAGAAAATATGGCAGAAGCTATTCTTAAAGAGACATCTCGTGGCTAAGGCAAGTCGTTCAATGAGCACTCAACAGATGTTGGTTGTGTTTTTATTAGTGATCGCGGTGATTTCATTCGCGAGCTTGTATTTTGATAGTGCAAAAAAAATGCGAGATTTGCAGTTTCAAGTTGAGCAATTAAAGTCGTCACAAGTGTTGTTGATGGTGCCAGATGACCAAGCCGCAGATATCGCCGCTTGGTTGACAAAACACCCAGATAAAACCAAAGCGTTAGCCCAAAAGGCGGCGAATGGTGAACAAATAACACTAACATTAGGTCCAGGCGTTAGCTCTAATACTAATGAGGTTTCGCCACCTATGCTAGAGACCGTTAATGATACGGTTATCGAAAATACACAGGGCGTGAAAGTTATTCCTCTACCACATGGTGGAATTAGGGTAACGACTCGTGAAACTGATTTACCCCAGAATAACCAGTAAAAGATAATAACAATACTGCGAGGCGTGATTTGAAAGTCTGGACAATTGCAAACCAAAAAGGTGGAGTTGGAAAAACGACGACGGTTGCCAGTCTAGCCGGCGCATTGGTTAAGCGTGGCCAAAAAGTCTTAATGATCGATACCGACCCTCATGCATCGCTTGGCTATTATTTGGGCATTGATTCAGAAGAAATTCCAAGCTCGTTATACGATATTTTTCTGGCCCATAAACAATTAACCTTGTCAGAGGTTGAAAAACATATTGTCCCTACCTCGATTGACGGACTAGATCTAATACCTGCTTCAATGGCATTAGCTACGCTAGATAGAGCTTTAGGGCATCAAGAAGGGATGGGGTTGGTGATACGAAACCTTTTAGCCTTGCTAGATGATAAATACGATATTGCTCTCATTGATTGCCCTCCCATTCTTGGTGTTTTAATGGTCAATGCATTAGCTGCAAGCCAGCACATTATCATTCCGGTTCAAACAGAGTTCCTAGCCATTAAAGGCTTAGAGCGAATGATCAAGACCATGGCTTTGATGGGGCGTTCTAAAAAAACAACGTACAGTTTTACGGTTTTACCAACCATGTTTGATCGTCGAACCAAAGCGTCACCAGTGGCATTAAAGTCATTGGAAGAAATGTATCCAGATACATTGTGGCCAGACGTTATTCCTGTTGATACTAAGTTTAGAGATGCCAGTTTAGCCCATGTTCCCGCATCGCATTACACCCCAAGTAGCCGAGGTATGAAAGCCTACAATCGATTACTTGACGACTTATTATCGAAGGAGTTAACACATGTCAAAATCGGTTGATGAGACTGTTTTTGATTTTTTCTGCATTCTTTTACAGGAGCCTACGGAAACCGTTCCTGATGCGGAAGAGTTTGAGACTGATAAGAAGGCTCTGTCAGCGATTGAAAATGACAACGAAAGCTTAATTAAACAATCCACTTTTGCAGAGGATGTTGTTAAAGAAGTTAATGTTGAAAAAAATAACAAAAATGCACTTTCAAGTGAAATACAACCATCAAGTCATATTAAAAAAGAGCAGGTTAATTCGTCGATGTTTCAATCTCCAGCACCAGCTCGTGTAAATCGGCCTGATACAGCGCAGAAGCACTTTGCTCAATCTAGTGTTGATAAAGATGCGCTATCTAAATTATTATCCGCCGTTTCTAAACCGAATTTAGCAAAAAAATCGGTAGTAGATGTACAACAAAGTATCAAAAATAAGGCTGAAGAGTTACGTCGTAAGATAGAGGGTGACGGGAGTGTTGTTCCCCTGGCTGCAGAAGTGCAATTATCTGAAACAGAAAATAAAGATTTAAAAAAGTCAGCCGATAGAGTTATTAATAAAGCGGTTAATGTTGATTCAGAACAAGAACCACAGCAATTGAAATCTGCTGATATTGCTTTGTCGTCAGTTCCACCTAGTATAACTAACAATATACAAGAAGTATTAGATGATGAATTTCAGGTTTTATTTTTCAATGTTGCGGGGTTAACCCTTGCTGTACCATTGGTTAGTTTGGGTGGTATTGTTAAAATAGAACATATTAATCACCTGATTGGGCGTCCTAAGTGGTTTTTAGGGGTGCAAACTCGTAGAGAGCAAACGGTAAATGTGGTTGATAGTTGTCAATGGGTTATGCCAGAGAAGTATACTAAAGAATTGGCGGATTCAATTGATTATCAATATATCGTAATGCTTGAAGATAGTGACTGGGGATTTGCATGTGAGTCTTTAGTCAACTCGGTAAAAATTAATAAATCTCATGTCAATTGGCGTGAGAAAGCAGGTAAGCGACCGTGGCTTGCTGGTGTTGTTAAAGAACAAATGTGTGGCATTTTGAATGTGCAGGCGCTCATTGAGATGCTAGATGCAGGATTAGGTTGTCAAGATTCGATTGACTGAGGTTATTTATGACAGACTCAAGAAATGTAGCAACAGCAGCTGCAGGTAAAGAAGACGTAGTATTACAGTGGGTTACATTTAAATTAGATAATGAAACTTACGGTATCAATGTTATGCAAGTGCAAGAAGTGTTGCGCTATACTGAGATCGCACCAGTGCCTGGTGCACCTCTTTATGTATTAGGTATTATTAATTTGCGCGGTAATGTCGTGACAGTTATTGATACTCGCTCACGTTTTGGTCTTAATTCGGCTGAAGTGGATGACTCTTCTCGAGTTGTGATTATTGAAGCAGAAAAACAAGTCATTGGTATTTTAGTCGATAGTGTGGCTGAAGTGGTATATTTGCGTCGTTCTGAAATAGATAATGCGCCTAATGTCGGTACTGAAGAAAGCGCCAAGTTCATTCAAGGTGTGAGTAATCGTGATAATGAGCTATTAATTTTAGTTGATTTAGACAAATTATTGTCAGACGATGAATGGGCTGAATTAACACAGTTATAAGATTTTCTTATTCAAACAAAAGCCAGCATTAATTTGCTGGCTTTTGTGTTTTAATAACTTAAATAAGCTTTATCAAGGAATATCAATGACGCAAGAATTACTTATTTTCATTGTTGTCTATGTTTTAAGTGTTATCGGTATGGGAATATTCTTCTCAAAAAGAACCACTAAACTTCAATCCAAAGTCGATGCTCTTACCGTGTTGGTGAAAGAGAATGATAGACAACGAGAAAGTCTAAAACGAGAGTTACAAGAACTACGAAGTGGCACCATAGGTGTCGGTAAGCGTGTATTAGAGTTAGAGCAAAAAATTAGTAAGCAATCTGAGATAATAGAAGAGGCAAGTCAGCAAGATCCGCAATCGAAGTTATATTCAAGGGCATTAAAAATGGTTGCATTGGGTGCGGGTGTAGAAGAGCTGGTTCAAGAGTGTGAATTACCTAAAGCGGAAGCTGAATTGATTATTCGCTTACATAAAAAATAATTCGATAGTCTACTCATTAGGCTTGTTCAATAATTTTTTGGTGTAAGTTGTCCCATTGTTCAGGAAATTTCCCATCTAGCATATAAACAAAGGCGATGAGTTCGGCAATTAATGTATAGAGCTCTTTTGGCACTTCATCTCCAAGTTCTAGAAGCTGTAAAAAATTACTTAGATTTTCATCTTGATGGATAAATATGCCTGCATCTTTTGCAAGCGATATGATTTCTTCAGCGACTAAGTCTTTACCTGTCGCAGTAATTTTCGGTGCACTATTGCCATCAAAACTCAGTGCTACAGCCTGTTTTTTATTTGTCATAATGTGTCTTAATTCTGATGTTACGCATTCGTCTTGACCAGATAATGATCACCTGGTAATAATGTTGCTGGGACTTTAGCCATTTCGGTTGATATCTCTCGTGGTTGAAATCCTGCATGCTGTATTTTAGATGATAAAGTTTGTTGATACTGGTTAACTTTGGTAAGCACTTGCTGATTATCGCCAGTAAATTTAAGATCCAAATACTCGCCTTGTTTATAGGCATTGATCAACAAGGGGCCCTGAGCCAAATTAAACTTCAACTGTAATCGCCAGTTAGATTCATTTTCGTCTTGGTCGCCTTGGCTCTCTTGTTCAAACTTACCTTCTAGTTGCTCATTTCTTTGGCTGATTGAATATGGCACTGCAAAATACCAAGCTTGATTTTGAGTAATATCACTACTGGCCTGCTGATACAACGCTACGCTACTGGTTAGCTTTGCTATCGACTCAAGGCTTCCGGCCTTATCCAATGCACTAAATAGATTCTGTGCCTGCACTGAGTTACTGAAGACCTTTTGCTGAAGCTTAGTGATATAGCTTTGCAGTTTTGGGCTAAGTGTTGAACCATTATTTGGGGATTTAAACCCAAGTAATAACTGGAACAAAGTCGTTATTGCACCACCTGTTAAGCCAATATTGGGTGTTGAGTGTGTATTGGTAACATTAAGGCTAGTTAAGCTTGAAAGCTCACCTTTAAGCAAGCTGATATTAACCAATTGAGTGAGCGGCATCGGATCGAGTTTTGGAATGAATTTCAATAGTTCAGAGGCTAAATTATTTGAAATATTGTTGTTAAGTACTTTTGTTGGCATAGCACCAGCTTTGAGCAAATTTTGGTTAAGCACTTCAAATGGACTTTTAGTGTTATTTTGCTCTGTTCTACTAATGATGGGTTCAATTCTGGTATTGCTGCTGGCATTAGTACTGGCATTAGTACTGGCATTAGTACTGGCATTAGTACTGGCATTAGTTCTGGCATTAGTACTTGAAGTTAGTTGAGCTAGTGTTTGAGATATCTGGCTGCGCTGATCAGCAGTCAGATTTGTAGAGTTAACTTTCTCCGTTAGCTGATTCAAATTATCAATTTTTTGTGATGAAAGTGTTGTTTTGCCTTGAGAAATAACCTGGTTAAGTAAAGTTGTTATTTGGGTTTTCTGCTCTGAAGATATTTTTTGATTACTGTTTAAAATGTTCTTTATGTCCAATGGGACTTTATCACTGCTCAACGCTACTTTTTGTCGTTCCATAACAGATTGATTTAACTGTGTAGGTATTGTTTGCTGAGACAATTTGGCAGGTACAGGTGCTAGTGGAATATTTTCTAGTTTTTTTAGATATTGCCCTAATAATTGGGCTGGTTCATTTTTAGTGATTACAATATGATTTGAATTAATAATTGCTTGCGCGTGCTGTTTTTTTACCGAGGAAAAATCTACCGTCTCAACATGTAAAATAGGGGTTAATTTTAGCAATAGTTTCCCTGAGTCTTGGCTAATATGAGCGAGGTGCTGGCCATTGGGTAGCTTAATTGATGCTGAAATAATCACTTTTGTTCCATTCTCAAATTGCATATTGTTCGCTTTGATATCTACAGAAGGCAGGGGATAACCATTTGACCTTGCGGCTAACTTCATGAGTTGTGATGGTGAAATATCATTGCTTTGAGCAAGCTTTATTAGTTCAATCGGTATTTTGATTTCAAGTGCTTTAGCGACTAACACCAACTGGCTCTGAACTATAATCTTTGCAGGTGCAGGTATAAGTTTATCAGCTGTCAGAGGTGGCATTTTTGATAACGCTAAAACTGCCTCTGAACTAAGCATTAATTTGGCGCCACTTTGCAGTAATCTGGCTATTTTTTCATTAGATTTAAATTGAAAGCTGTCTTGATCAATTTCAACATTCAATGTTTGAGAGTTGACATATTGATTAACGCGATCAGCTATAACAGGTTTAGTATTTGGCGTTGACACTTTTATTGAAACCAAACTAGCTTCATTTTCTACCAATGGCGCTGGCAGTGATCCCTTTGAAGAAGGGGAAGCAAGCAGGGATTTAGCCACTGGTTTTGTGTCTATTAAAATGTTTTTATCTATATTGTTATTTGATTTAGTTACAGGCATTAAATCTATTATCACCTTTAAATATGTTCTATTACAATTTAAGCGTTGATCTCCTAAGCTTGCTAAGTATCCTTAGCGGTAAGCTCATTGCTTAGGTGCTATATTTATCAGGTCGTCATGGTTAAAGACTGCCATTTGAGTCTTCCGCAATAATTAGCGAGTCCGCTGATAAGTCGTTGCTTGAAAATCGACTTATTTCATTTTATTGATAGTCTTTGTATCGACTCAAATCACCTTAGCTTTAATTTTGCTTTTTGTCTTTAATCCCAATATAAATATTAGTTAGTCAGTGTTTTCGATAAATTTACTTTGATTCTAGTTGTCCTGTATAGAGAGATGTATGAAGTATAAATGGATGTTACTTTTTTTGTTGGTGGGTTGTTTTTCATTTACGTTAAAGGCTGAGCAAAAAACGCCTTTATCAGCAGAGCTTGAAGAAAAGCCAGCAGTCGAAATTCTATATAATGATCCGCGCGATCCTATTGAAGGATTTAACCGCGCGATGTGGGATTTTAATTACCTGGTACTAGACCGACATTTTTTCCGCCCTGTGGCGCATGGATATAATGATTACCTGCCAACCCCTGTAAAGTCAGGTGTTAATAATTTTGTGAGAAATTTCGACGAGCCAAGCTCCCTAGTGAACAATGCCTTACAGGGGAAGTGGGATTGGGCAGCTAATGCTGGTGGCCGATTTACCATTAATACAACGCTTGGATTATTTGGTGTTATTGATGTGGCAAATATGATGGGAATGTCACGAAAACAAGATGATTTCAACGAAGTCTTAGGTTATTACGGCGTTCCGAATGGACCTTATTTTATGGCGCCATTTTTTGGGCCTTATGTGACAAGGGAACTCGCCGCAGATTGGGTTGATGGTCTATACTTTCCACTATCAGAGTTTTTATTATGGCAATCCATTGTGAAGTGGGGGTTAAAGAATCTAGACTCTCGTGCTTCTGCCATTGATCAAGAGCGCTTACTTGATAACGCGCTTGACCCTTATACATTTGTAAAAGAAGCTTATTTTCAGTACATGGATTATAAAGTTTATGATGGCAATGTGCCTGTTAAACAAAATGATGATGATTTACTGGATGAATACTTATCTGAACTTGATTAATACTGCCGAGTTTAAAACTTGTTCGGCAGGTGAACTGCCGGAGTCGTTATATGGCATTAACCAATGTCACTGTTTTATTAGTTGAAGATGATGCTGTATTTAGGCAGTTGTTGGCTGATTTTTTAAGCCAGCAAGGTGCTGTAGTATTTCAAGCTAATGACGGTGAAGAAGGTGTCGCTGTTTTTAGTCAGCACCTAGTCGATATTGATATTGTGATAGCCGATTTGAGTATGCCAAGGTTAGGTGGTCTCGGTATGCTCAAACAAATCGTTAAACTCAATCCTGCAGTGCCTTCCATTGTTATATCCGGTAATAATGTTATGGCTGATGTCGTTGAGGCATTACGCTATGGCGCTAGTGATTACCTTGTTAAACCGGTTGCTGATTTGTCGATCATTGAGCTGGCAATTGAGCAAGCTATCGCCCCGCAACAAAATCAGTTTGATGTCATCGACTTTAATGACAGTCATGCTGTAATTAACTCCGCAGCGAATATGAGTGAAGATTTGTCTTACCAGGAGTTAATCGATAACTTCTCTTTGCTTGAGCATAGTGCAGAAGCCGCTAAGAGTGTACAGCAACAACTTTTCCCCGCCTCAGATATTCGTTACCCACAAGCGAGTATTCATTATAGTCTTTGTAAGAATAGTGATGTTAGTGCCTATTTTATTGATTCTACTATGGTTGGCGATAAGCATTTAATTATGTATATGGCACATTTTCATCCTGAAGATAATAGAGCTGCATTTGGTTGTGTGTTATTACGCAGTTTTGTAAATCAAAAGCTCAAAGAGTATCGAAACAGTATCAGTAACACCCTCATTGAACCTTTCAATATGTTGAGTTACTTAAATGAAAGGATGGCCAATTCAGGGCTTAGCTTAAATGTGGATATGGTGTATGTGTGTGTTGAGTTAGAACAATATAGAGTCGCGATAGGACAAGCGGGCAGTGGTTTACGATGTTATTTACGCAATAGTAAAGGCTTGGCTCCTATCGCCATCTCTGAGTCATTACCATTAGGTACTGTTGAGTGGAATAAGCCCAGCATGCAATTTAGGAGTCTGTTGCCAGAAGAAACTATTTGTATAGCGAGTAATGATGCTAAACAGCGACAGCGCTTACTTAATGATCAGTTTGATGGTTTGTTTTATAACGTAGATTTGTCGGCAGGTGGTTTCATGGAGCTCGAACTGACAGCTTAGCGCTATGGGTTAAATGTATTCGCATATCAGCATCAGACACAGTCAATAAAAAACCTCGCATTTGCGAGGCTTTTTTATTTGATATGATTATTTGAGATAATTACTTATCGGTTAATCGCTTCATGTTCAGCTGTTACTGCAATTTCTTCAGCTAAAGCTTGTTCTTCTGTTTCATTGTGACCTTCAGCGCCGTGCATCCAAGTCACTAACTTGTCAGCCATGAAGTATAAGATAATACCTGATATTGCTGAGGTAATCGCGATACCTGCAAAGATACCCATCGCATTGGCTAGTTGCTCTTCTTTAGTGCCATCGTGGCCAATAAATGAACCAACGATACCACCAATTTTATTAGCGATAGCAACGAATAGGAACCATGCACCCATCATCAATGAAGCGATACGAAGTGGAGCCAATTTAGTTACCATTGATAAGCCAATCGGCGATAAACATAACTCACCCATTGTATGGAAGAAGTATGCACCTACTAACCACCACATACTTGACTTAGCACTCGCATCACCATCCATTTCAAGTACTGCACCAATCATGAATAAGAAGCCGATACCTAAAAGGATAAGACCAAGTGCAAACTTAACTGGAGAGTTAGGTTCATTTTTACCTAGACGGATCCATATAGATGCCAGTACTGGGGCGAAAATAACAATAAACATCGCGTTAAGAGATTGGAACCATGTCGTTGGAACTTCCCAGTTACCAATCGAACGGTCAGTAAAGTCGTTGGTAAATAGGTTTAATAAACCACCTGCTTGTTCGAAACCAGCCCAGAAGATAATAGTGAATAGACCCATTATCATAATCACTTTAATGCGGTCACGTTCGATTTTAGTTAGTGGTTCTTTACGTACTTCACCTGCGGCTTCATTTTTTTCTTTTTCCACTTTAGCTGAAGGGTATCGACCGATATCACCAAGAAGCTTTTGTGCAAAAATGAATTGAGTGATTAAAGATAACACCATACCAACACCAGCACAGAAGAAACCTGCTTGCCAGTTATTAATAAAAATTTCTTGGCCTTCAAATAATACTGTTTGTCCAAATGCTGTATAAGCCCATGCAACAACAAAACCAGCTAGCGCAGCACCGACGTTAATACCCATATAGAAAATAGTGAATGCACCATCACGACGATGATCGCCTTCTTCATATAAGTCACCAACCATGGTAGAGATGTTTGGCTTAAATAAACCGTTACCAATGATGAGAGTAAATAGACCTATATAGAATGCTATAGTTTCTGAACCTGGGATCCAGCTATGTGGGAAAGCAAGTGTAAATTGTCCGATGGCCATAAGTGCGCCACCGATATAAATCGCTTTACGTTGGCCAAGCACATTATCAGCTAACCAGCCACCAATGAGAGGGGTTAAATAAACTAAACCAGTAAAAGTACCGTATAGAGATAGTGCATCAGCACTTGTCCAACCTAAGCCGTGCCCGCCTTCACCTTGTACTTTATCTACGAGATATAGAACCAAAATGGCACGCATTGCGTAGTAACTGAATCTTTCCCATAGTTCTGTTGTAAACAGCAGGAAAAGCCCCTTGGGATGACCAAGCATGGTCCCCTGTGGTTTTACATTGCTCATTAAGTCTTCCACCTTAAGCTTGTGATTTGCCTGCGGGACAAGTGTCACCACAGAAATTGTTGTTTGCAATTGTGATTTTTTTCAACGTATTGATATTTTCAGAATGGAATTCTGCGTGTTTCAATTTGGTTGCTATAAAATTAATCACTTTTTGTTTAATTATTATATTAAATGTTGTCATTTTGAGGTTTTAAACATAAAAACCTCAAAAAGCTAACCTTATATACCTCTTAACTGCGTTAAAAGTCAATGGGCATGGGGCATGTCACTGCGTAATCTATTACCTTAAATCACCATTTAAACAGTAACAAACGATACTTTTGTTGGTTTTCTGATGTTTGTGGTGCGGCTGTTGAAGGTCTGAATGCCCAAATCAAGTTTCTAGCCTATTTAGCTTCTAAGCTTGCAACGCCTTTGTTGTGGAGATTCGCGAGTTGTAAAAAAGACCCTATACTTGTTTTAGTTCGCGTTAAAACTTTGCAAAACCTTAACAAACAGATAAAATGTAACTTGTTGGATTTTAGTGGCTAAATGACTTTTAACAGTCAATTGTTTTACCTTTTGGTAACAAGGCTGCTTTGATTAACCAAGTTTGCTTCAGGAGGTGGCATGTTATATCGGCAAATTGCAGGTTTATGTTGTCTCTTTATTTGCTGTTCAGTCCTGGCATGGAGCGATAAAGACCAAGATGGTGTTCCGGATAAAAAGGATGCTTGTCCAAATACACCGTCAGGCGCCGTTGTTCTAGCAAATGGTTGCCAAAGGGTTTCACAACAAGGCGATGATCAATCTTCTAAGGCTGAGCTTAATCACTCAGTTTTTTTTGAATTTGGAAAGCATGCCGTTTTGGCTAGTGAATACACGGCTATAGAGCGTGCTTACATGATGATGGAACAAGTCGGATTTTCTACGGTAACTGTTGTTGGTTATACAGATAACGTCGGGAATGAATTGTTTAACGTTAAGTTGTCAATCGAAAGGGCCGAATCAGTGAAAGCTATATTGGTAAAACAGTATGCAATTAAACCTGATGTCATTGAGGTTATTGGTAAGGGGAGCGATGCACCATTATCAAGTAATAGAACTGCGCTAGATAGAAAAAAAAATAGACGTGTAGAAATTAAGTTTAAATAATAATAGTTAATTAAGGGAGTTAAACAATGGAAAGTATAGAAGGTTTGATGGCTCAGGCACCTGAGTTTTTAATCACTTATGGTCTTAAAGTTGTCATGGCAATTGTGATATTTATCATTGGTAAATATCTGGCAAATGTAGCAAAAAAAGTAACTTCAAAATTACTTATAGGCCGTAAAATTGACGAAACTGTCGCATCTTTTGTCGGTAATCTTGTTTGGGGCGTTGTCTTTGTATTTACTATCATTGCAACACTTGGACAAATTGGTGTTCAAACAGCGTCACTTGTCGCTGTATTGGGTGCTGCAGGTTTAGCTGTTGGTTTAGCACTTCAAGGTTCACTGTCTAACTTTGCTTCAGGCGTATTGATGGTTATCTTCCGCCCATGTCGCGTTGGTGATTATGTTGATGCTGCTGGTGTATCAGGTACTGTTGATGAAATCACTATTTTTTCAACTCGTTTATTAACGCCTGATAATAAAGTTATCATTGCACCTAACTCTGCAATGATGGACGGCACAATTACGAACTACTCAGCACAAGAAAAACGTCGTATTGATATGGTTATCGGTGTGGGTTACGGCGCGGATATTGCTAAAACTAAACAAGTTCTTACAGAAGTATTAGAAAATAATGCTTATGTGCTAAAAGATCCTGCTTATACTATCGCACTTGCTGAATTAGCTGACTCATCAATTAACTTTGTTGTGCGTCCTTGGGTTAAAACTCCTGATTACTGGGGTGCTAAATTTGAGTTGTTAGAGCAAATTAAAAATGCCCTAGATGCAGCTGGAATTGAAATTCCATATCCGCAAATGGATTTACACATGAAAGAAATGCCTGCTAAGTAATTTATAATTTGTTTATAAATAACTAACAGTGTATTAATTAAGTGTATTGATTAAAAGCCAGCATCTAGCTGGCTTTTTTGTTTTTTTAGATGAGGTGAGTTATGTATAAAAAGTTATTACCGGCGCTAACTATAGTGGTTGCTATGGTGGTGCCTAAAATTTGCTTTAGTGATGAAGCGATTCAAATTACTATGGGCGGTAAGCCAATGTTTCTTGAAGGACAACAGGTCCGCGTTCACTCTGCCGCGCCTAGCTTTACTGTTGTTGATGAGATTTTTGAGCCTATCAATTTAGATGACTTTAAAGGCAAGACAGTTTTAATTAGTGCTGTACCTAGCTTAGATACCGGTGTTTGTGCACTTCAAACAAAGCGTTTTAATAAATCTGTTGGTCAATACGATGATAACGTGGTTATGTTGACCATTAGCACTGATTTACCATTTGCACAAAAGCGCTTTTGTCAGGCTGAGCAAGTCGATAAAATGGTTGTTTTGTCAGATTCAGTGTGGCGTGATTTTGGTCAGAAATACGGTTTGCTGATCAAAGATCGAGGTTTACTTGCTAGAGCGATTTTCATTATTAATGCACAAGGCATACTGAAATATAAAGAATTGGTGTCTGAAGTTGCACATCATCCTGATTACGATGCAGCCTTATCAGCACTAAATAAAATATCTGCAGATTAATGCAAGCTTAGCTCGACTTTATTCATGTAGAATAAGATAACTTTGTGGTTGAAAGAACTTATTTTTGAGAGCTAATATGATCGATTTTCGCAGTGATACGGTAACAAAACCAACAGATGCGATGCGCAGGGCAATGGCTAATGCTGAAGTTGGTGACGATGTTTACGGTGATGACCCAACCGTTAATAAATTACAAGACATGGCTGCTGAGCTTTATGGTTTTGATAGTGCATTATTTGTTAGCTCAGGAACTCAGGCTAATTTACTGGCATTAATGAGCCATTGTGACCGTGGCGATGAATACCTATGTGGTCAACAAGCTCATAATTATAAATTTGAAGGCGGCGGGGCTGCGGTATTAGGTAGTATTCAACCTCAACCTTTAAATAATCAAGCGGATGGCACGATTTTACTTGCAGATATTGAAGCGGCAATCAAGCCAGATGATGTGCACTTTGCCCATACACGGTTACTCAGTATCGAAAATACGATTGGCGGTAAAGTTATCCCGCAGCAGTATCTTGCCGATGCTCAGGCATTAGCATTTAATCGTAATCTCAAAATTCATCTTGATGGTGCTCGTGTTGCCAATGCTGCAGTGGCTCAAAACATTTCTATTAGTGATATTACTCAATACTTTGATTCAGTTTCAATATGCCTCTCAAAAGGCTTAGCAGCACCGATAGGCTCGATCTTATTAGGTGATGAGCGTTTAATTGGTAAGGCTATTCGTTGGCGAAAAATGTTGGGCGGCGGAATGAGACAAGCAGGCATTATTGCTGCAGCGGCTCAAATAGCGATTACAGATCAAGTTGAGCGATTAGCAGAAGATCACGATAATGCGTCTTTACTGGCTCAGCACTTATCTGAGATGCCGGAATTTGAAGTGGATACCAGCTTAGTACAAACCAATATGGTCTTTGCTTCTCTTGATAAGCGCTATGACGTTAATCACCTTGCTCTTTTACTTAGCCAAAAAGGGATTATTATCAGCCCATCATATTCATTGAGGCTGGTTACTCATAAAGATATTAGTCGCCAAGATATTTTGACTTTCATTGAGGTGTTAAAACAGGCTATTAGTAAAGTGTCTTGTAGATAATATTCCCGTTTTATGCTGATGATGACTTTTGAATATTTCGTTATCTTATCAATGTCAGACAATAAGCCAAAAATAAAAAAGCCTAAACTCATTGATTGAATTTAGGCTTTTTATTTTGATTTGCAAACAGACCTATTTGCCAAAAGTCCCTTTTACAAAAAAGTCTTATTTACATAAATCAATGCAATTTTAGGTGTGGGTGAATAATCTTGCTAATGCCTTTAGAAAGCATCATCAACGTGCCTTTCACTACACCATGCAATTCAATCAAATGACGACGATAAAGTGAAGTATATACAAACCGAGCAATCTTACCCTCAACGAGTACTCCACCGCCCATAAATGACATCAAATTACCAACAGTATGGAATTTAGACAGGTTGACTAATGAACCTAAATCTTTATAAACATATTCATTGATTGGTTCTTTACCATCTAGCATCAACATAATGTTATCAGCAGTCATTAGAGCCATTTGTCTGGCTGATTGGCCTCTTGGTGGTACCCAACTGCCATCTTTTTGAGGGCAGGCTGTACAATCGCCAATAGAGAAGATACTAGGGTCCATGGTTGTCTGCATATTTTGCTTAACCATGACTTGGTTAATATGATTACTTTCCAGTCCACCAATGCTATTCAAGAAGTCTGGTGCTTTAACGCCCGTTGACCAAATCACCATATCAGACGGGATCAATGTATTGTCTGTAGTGGTTAAACCTTCTGGGCTTACTTCAGTAATACGGGTGTTCGTCATAACGTTAACCCCTAGCTGCTTAAGCTCGCGGGTTACCGATTCTGAAATTTCAATTTTATCAACTTTCGGCAAAATTCGTTCATCAGCTTCTATCAAAGTCACTTCAAGTAAACTGGTATCAATTTTATAGCCAAAACCGCTTAACTGATCGACAGCATGGTGCATTTCTGCTGACATTTCTACGCCCGTTGCGCCAGCGCCGACTACAGCAATTTTAATTTTTTCATCTAATTGATGGTGACTGGCATAACGCATGAATTTATTTAGCAGCAGTTTACGTATTTGCATTGCTTGTTCAGTGTTATCCAAAAACAAACTGTGCTCTTTAACGCCTGGGATTTTAAAATCATTGGCAACACTGCCAATGGCAATGACAACGTAATCGTAAGGGATTTTACGAGCTGGTAATAATTCATCACCATTTTCATCATTAATAGGTGCCAATACGATATTTTTTTCAGGACGGTCAATATCAATCAAGGCGCCTTGCTGAAAATGATAGCCATGAGTTGATGCATGACCGCGATAGCTAATAGCATCGATACCAATGTCTAATGCGCCAGTGGCAACTTCATGAAGTAATGGTTTCCAAACATGGCTTTCTGCACAATCCACCAATGTGACTTTTGCTTTGCCTTTTTTACCCACTTTATGACCTAATTTCGTAGCGATCTCCATACCGCCGGCGCCGCCGCCTACAATGACTATATTTGGAACTGCTTGCATCGTTTGATGCTCCTTTACTGAAGTTTAAATAATTCGGTTAAGCTTCTTTGTTGCTTATTGCATAGATTAGAGTAAAACTTTTTCCAATGAGATGAAGGGAAGTTGATTAAAAATGATTATGCAGCAAGACGAATAAATAAGAAAAATTCATCATCTTTTTAGCGTGATTGCATCAATAACATGTCGCTTTTTATTTGAACTAAAAAGAGCTATGAATGAAATACGCTAAGATAATGTCATTTGTTGAGAACAAAAAAACTTAAGGGGCTGTTTATATATTAAACGAAGGTAGGCTGTCATCTTGGTGGTACTAAAGTGTGATCTAATTATTGGTGGTTATTGAGTTATGCTAGCTTGATCACGTTTATACTGTTTCTGGGTTAATTTTCACCGAAAAACATAAAAGGTGTTTTTCGGTGAGGAAGTAAACTAAGGAGATGTTTACGAGGCTTTAGCTAAACGCTGGTTATAGTCTTCGATAAGGTGAGTAACAATTTTTTCTGGGTCGGCGTCTTCGCAACAGTCATCTAATAATATTTTAAAAGTGACCATAGAGTGGGCGTTATTTAACAGGCGGTTGCTTTGCATTGAGTAATAGGTGTGGTCGGTATCTGATTTTCTTACGACAAAGTCGCCGTTTTCGAATGCTTTTGTACCAGGAACGCCATGCCATTTGGTAATGCGGTTTAATGCGATTTCAGAAGATTGGTTGATTTCGATATGGTTTAACCAACTTGCTGTTTTCTCTTTCTCTTTATAGTGAGGGCATCTTACTGTGTAGTTATATACATGAGTGATTGCAGTCATAGCTTACCTACTTATTTAAGAATGTAACTTCATCATAGACTGCTAATTTAAGTAAGGTCAATGGTTATTTTGAGAAGTTAGACCTAGTTAACAGTTGTGATTTGAAGTGTTTTTTTTATCTAATTAAAATAATGAGTTAAGAATAAAAAGTTGAAGTCTTAACTCATCGTTAATGATCTTAAGTACGTGTTGCTTGTGGATTTAATATGCGTCAATTTACATTGCAACAAACGCCAGATTTAAACAAGCTTTTATTGTAAGATATGAGTTAAAAATCAAGTTTAAAAAGGTTTGATTCTGAATTTTCAACTCATCATATTTACAATCAATAACAGACGAGAAAGCGATATGATTTAAAGTCTAAATCATATCGGCTATACACAAGTTATAGTGCGTTGGTAAAAATTTCGCAAATTTCAGCATGTGTTGCTTGCTTAGGGTTTGTAAAGCCGCAAGCATCTTTCAAGGCATTCTCTGCAAGTACTGGAATATCTTCTGGGTTAACGCCAAGCTCGGTTAGATTAGCTGGAATATTTACTGCAACAGATAAGGCTTTAATGGCATCAATCGCCGCTTTAGCACCTTCTGCATCATTTAACGCGGCAACATCAACGCCCATAGCCTTAGCGATATCTCTTAGCTTCTCAGGTACTACCTGAGCATTGTATGTTTGGACATGTGGCAATAGCAGGGCGTTACAAACACCATGAGGCAAGTCATAAAATCCACCAAGCTGATGCGCCATAGCATGAACGTAGCCCAAGCTTGCATTGTTAAATGCCATACCGGCTAAGAACTGAGCATATGCCATTTGTTCACGAGCATTGATGTCATCGCCTTTCTCAACAGCATCAACCAAATTGGCTTTGATTAATTCAATCGCTTTAATGGCACAAGCATCAGTAATTGGGTTGGCAGCAATTGAAACATAAGCTTCGATAGCGTGAGTTAATGCATCCATACCTGTCGCCGCAGTCAATGCTGCAGGTTTCTCAATCATTAACTCAGGATCGTTAACTGATAGGATTGGTGTAGTGTTTTTATCAACGATGGCCATTTTAATATGACGAGATTCATCGGTAATGATACAAAAACGGGTCATTTCACTTGCGGTGCCCGCAGTGGTATTGATAGCAACTAGTGGCATTTGTGGTCTAGTTGATACATCTAAACCTTCATAATCTTTAATACTGCCGCCATTGGTTGCGACTAATGCGATGCCTTTGGCACAATCATGTGGAGAACCGCCGCCTAATGAAATAACAAAATCACACTCATGGGCATTTAACATCGCAAGGCCAGATTCAACATTACCCATTGTAGGGTTAGGCTGTGCACCATCAAATATGAAAACAGCTACGCCACTATCGATTAATTTTGTTGCGACTTTATCAACTAAACCGATTTTTACTAGCGGAGCATCAGTTACGATAAGTGCACGTTTGAAACCAAGTGCTTTAATGTCTTTGATTGCTTCATTAACGCTGTCTTGACCTAGGATATTTACGCTTGGAATGAAAAATTTAGTCGCCATAAGAAACCTCTTTAACGTTTAAAATTAATAAAGATAAAATTCTGTATGTGGTTAAAATACCAATCTAAATGGCTAATAATTGTGATTCAATTCATGTTTTTAGACTAAGAGAGGTGGCTTTTGTAGTTTTAATACGAAAAAGGGATATAGCTCTTATTTTGAATGTATCTGTAATCTTGGTAGTGTTTTAATGTTATATAGGTTGTTGGTCTAAATAAAAAAAAGCCTCGAACGTTTGACGTCAAGGCCTTAAATCTGGTGGGAGGGGACTTATAACACTCACTTTACATTGTTGGGCAACTAGTTTCAGTGACGCTATTAATGACGATATCCGTTACCGGAACACCGGTACCAGAAAGGACGACATCAACCATATTAATTTGATCCACCACTTCAGCCATACCTTCATAAACTCGACCAAATACAGCATAACCACGCTGTCCGTTACTGTAATCTACGTTGGCGTAGTCAAGCATCGGATTATCTAAGGCGTTAATATAAAACTGTGATGTCGCAGAGTCTGCAACCCCAGTTCGTGCCATGGCTATGGTGCTGCGTTCGTTAGCTAAGCCAACATTGTCTTCTAATGTAATGGCATCAAAACCTGGCTTAGCCACCATACCAGCAGTAAAACCACCGCCTTGAGAGACGAACTGGTACATGATTCGATGGAATAACGTGTCGTTATAATATTCATCTTCTACATAGCGGGCAAAATTAGCCGCTGTAATCGGTGTGTTGGTGTTATCAATAGCTAGGCCAATATCACCCATTGTGGTTGACATAATGTAACAAACGTCAGCATTAAGCTCTCTTGCATCAACAGGCGGGGTGGCCGTTGGCAGTTCTGGTGTAGGAGAGTCTGAGTCTGAGCCGCCACAAGCTGTGAGGCTCAAAGCAAATAATAATGGGTACAACAGTTTCATTAGAAGCCTTTATTGTTTTGTTTTTGTGTGGCTTATGTTGCTTAAATGTTTACGGTAAATCAATAGATAAAACCATAAGATACAAACTGTTACTTTGTACAAGTGATGAAGAGGCGATAAATTGAGCACCAAACAATGTTCTGTTGTTTTACTCGGTTGATTTTAAAGGGATAGTGATTTAGAGCTAATTTACCATCAAGTAGAACAATCGGTTTTTATTTCGCTAATATTCAGCATTGTCGCTACAATAGCGCCATTAATAGTAGTTTTTAGAGAATAATATGAATTTTGATTCAGTAGGCTTATCACAACCGATTTTAGATGCGGTTAAAACATGTGGTTATAGCGACATGACTCCCGTACAACAAATTGTGATCCCATTAGCTATTGAAGGCAAAGACATATTAGCCAGTGCTCAAACGGGTACCGGTAAAACGGCTGCATTTGCCTTATCGATATTGCATCGTTTGGAGCTTGATGTTGCTGAGCAAGAGAACAAAACAGCCTGGCAGCGATTACGGGTACTGATAATGACACCCACTCGTGAACTTGCTATTCAGATTGAGAAGAATTTAGTCAATTACGCTCAATATTTACCGTTTGAAAGTGTTGCTGTATATGGCGGTGCAAACATTAATCCGCAGCGCAAAGCATTAACCAAAGGGGTAGATATTCTTGTTGCGACGCCCGGTCGTTTATTCGATATTATTGGCCAGCATGATTTGGATTTATCATTTGTGACTCAACTGGTGATTGATGAAGCGGATCGCATGCTTGATCTGGGCTTTGTTAAAGACATCGAAAAAGTAAAGCGAATGATTAATCGTCAACATCAAACGATGATGTTCTCGGCGACCTATTCTGATGATGTAAAAAGCTTAGCAGCCAAGATGCTTAAAGATGCCGAGTATGTACATATCTCTAATCAAAAAACCGCAGAAACAGTAACTCAATCTGTATATCAAGTTGATAAACGCCGAAAAGCAGAGCTACTTTCAGAGCTGATTGGTCGTAATAATTGGCAACAGGTTATGGTTTTTACCAGTATGAAAGAAACAGCAGAACACCTTCTAAAAGAGTTTAAATTAGATGGTATTAAAGCTGTAGTCTTCCATGGCGATAAAACCCAAGGCGCGCGCAACAGAGCGTTGGAAGAGTTTAAGTCAGGTAAGCTTAGAGTGATGATAGCAACCGATTTAGCAGCAAGGGGCTTAGATATAGAAGCACTGCCATTAGTGATTAATTTTGAGTTACCGCCAGAGCCTGAGGATTATGTTCATCGTATAGGCCGTACAGGCCGTGCAGGGTTAACGGGTGAGGCTATTTCATTGGTTGCACAAAATGAAATGGAATTACTTGCAGAAATAGAAACACTTATTAGCACATCCATTCCGGTTGTTGTTTTGCCCGGTTATGAGCTAGGTGCGCCACTGCCTGCACGTTATAGAGATGTGGAAGATGATAAACCCAAGAAAGTGTTTAAGCATAAACGTCAAGGTGCCAATCGAAATCGTGGCCCTGCAGGAAAAGGCGCTCAAGCGGATAGAAATACCAAGCCAACAAGACAAGGTAAGTACGCTAAAAAGTAGCTAACTCATTATGGAAATTAGCATTGCTGCAAGTTATTTAATTTCAGTTACAGTGAGTTAATTTCTCTTCTAATTAGGGTTTATATTGTGATCCGTAAACGTATTCGCACTAATCTCATTACCGGCTTCCTAGGTGCCGGTAAAACGACTTTGATTCAATCATTGCTGCAAGTAAAACCAGAAGGTGAAACTTGGGCAGTGTTAGTCAATGAGTTTGGTGAAGTAGGCATTGATGCAGGGCTTCTCAATGGCTCGAATGCTTCTGCTGAGGTGATGATTAAAGAAGTCGCTGGTGGCTGCCTATGCTGCGCAGCTGGCGTGCCAATGCAAGTGGCTATTAATCAAATAATACAAAAAACTAATCCTGATCGCTTGCTCATTGAGCCTACAGGATTAGGACACCCAGCTGAAATAGCTAAAGTATTAAGTAACGAATATAATCAGCGTGTTTTACAGCTACATAAAACTATCTGTGTGGTGGACGCGCGTAAACTCAAAAATAGTAGTTATACCCATAATGTAAATTTCAATCAGCAAATCGACATCGCGGATGTTGTTTATGCCAGCAAAGCAGATTTGTATCAGCAAGCAGATTTTACCAATCTTTGTGACTATTTAGCAGATGATAAAAAAACGATAATTAACTCTGATTCAGCCGCGGCTATTAATGACGTTTTTGCTGAAATTAATCAGATACCTTTCATGAAAGCGAGTGACGCAGTAAACTCGATCAATTCTCCATCTTATTTAAAACCTTCAACAACGCTTCTAGAACCATCAGTTTTTTCTGAGGTTGAACAAGGTTTTGCCAGTGAATTTAATAGCCAAGGTTTTGTCACTAAATCAAATCAAGGTGAAGGCGCTTATAGTATAGGCTGGATTTTTTCGGCTGAGCTGTGCTTTGATTTCGATAGATTAATTGTCTGGTGTGATTCATTACTTAATACGGTCATTCGTATTAAAGCGGTAATGATTACTGAAGAAGGCATTGCAGGCTTTAATGCTGTAGATGGAAAATTATCTATTACAGAACTTGATGAAACCATGGATTCTAGGCTTGAAATAATTAGTTTAAAACCCATAGAACAAGCGCTTTTGTCAGAGCAAATACTTAGCTGTATCGATAGAGGTTAATATTCATCACGGGAGTTAATGTTCCCTTACACTATGAGCTAAACAAAAGCTTATATAAGTCTAAGCATGAATATTAACCCTAAAAGCTATTAGCAAATTGCTCAGCACCGTTTAAAAATGCGCTTAAAACAGTTTACTGCCCCATCCTAATTTAGATCTTAATACATCAAAGTAATTATGACCCTTTGGATGGATCATTCTTAGTCTGTTGTTACTTCGACGTATAAGAATTTCATCACCGGGTAAAACCGCTAAATCCACATGTCCGTCACAGCTTACTTCTAAGTTTTCACCATTATCAGGTGATACCACTAATTTGATCGTGCTGCAGGCATCAACAACAATTGGCCGAGACGACAGGGTATGTGGAAACATCGGCACGAGAATTAATGCTTGTAGGTTTGGGGTTAAAATTGAACCGCCAGCAGAAAGGGCATATGCAGTAGAGCCTGTAGGAGTAGATACAATCATCCCATCAGCACGTTGGCTATACATGAATTGGTCATCAATATAGACTTCAAACTGAATCATGTGCGCAACTTTTCCTGGATGTAAAACGGCCTCGTTAACTGCTGAGTTACTGGCTTTAAGCATACCGTGACGATGTACTTCAGCTTCTAACAGAAAACGATACTCAGTATCATAATCACCTTCAAGGACCTTTGACAATGACTCTTCGAAGTTATCAGGGGGTAAATCAGTTAAAAAGCCGAGATTGCCTCGGTTAACACCAATAACCCCGATATCGAATCGTGACAATACTCTGGCGGCGCCAAGCATATTACCGTCACCACCGACGACAATAGCCAAATCACATCTCTCGCCTAACTCAGTTAAATCAACAGATTCAACGTCAACCTTGAGCTCTGACGCAACACGTTCTTCAGCTAAAATATCGAAGCCTTGCATTGATAACCAGTGATGCAAACGCTTCAAAGTGCGGTTTGTACCTTGATGATGTGGCTTACCGATGAGGCCAATTGTCTGAAACTTTTTCGTCATATTAGTATTTGATTTACACAAAGGCTTGAAAGGAGGAAAATGATCCCCATAATATGCCCATAGTAACCAGAAACAAAGCATTTTTAGCTGGAGTGAAAATGAGTAACGAGTCAAATAAAGTAGATCAAGACATCATTGATGCAGAAGTTGTCAATGAAACAGAAACCGAAGCGCCTCAAGAAGTTGATGAGTTAACTCAAGCCAATCTTAAAATTGAAGCTTTAGAGCAACAACTTGCAGAGTCACAAGCAGCTTTAGCAGACCGAAAAGATGTTGAAATTCGTGCGGCAGCAGAAACCGCTAACATCCGTACTCGTGCTGCCAAAGATGTTGAGAAAGCACGTGCTTTCGCACTAGAGAAGTTTGTTAACGAACTTCTACCAGTATTAGATAATATGGAACGTGCGTTAACAGGTGTTGATGCAGAAGATGAAGCAACCAAAGCGATTGCAGAAGGTGTTGAATTAACCATGAAAGGGTTAATGGCTGCTGTTGAGAAAAATGGCGTAGTGCTTGTTAATCCATTAGGTGAAGCATTTAACCCAAATCATCATCAAGCTATCGGTATGCAGCCTAGTGCTGAATACCCGAAAGATACCGTTATGCTTGTTATGCAAAAAGGTTATACCTTGAAAGACCGTGTATTGCGTCCTGCAATGGTTATGGTATCGCAAGGCGGTCCGAGTGTTGATACACAAGCGTAATTGAGCAAGTTAACGCTTTATTGGTCCATAAAGGCTTTATAAAGTGTGATTAATAAAAAAAGGACTGCATTTGCAGTCCTTTTTTTATGGTTTTGATTAGGTGTTTACTCAACTTATACCAAGTACTCTTGGATTTGCGCTAAAACGCCTGCAGCATCAAGTCTAAGCTCTTGGATGATTTCATCCGGTGCGCCGTGTTTGATAAATTCATCAGGTAAACCGATTTGTAACACAGGCTTTAAGATTTTCATCTTATGTAATGCCTCAATCACACCGCTACCCGCACCGCCCATAATGGCATTTTCTTCAACTGTGACTATCACATCATGACTATTGGCTAATTCAGCCAATAAGGTTAAATCTAATGGCTTTACAAAACGCATGTCTGCAACGGTAGCATCAAGTGTCTCAGCGGCTTCAAGTGCTGCGGCTAGCGTCGTACCAAAGTTAACGATAGCGACACGCTGAGTTTCTTTTTGGCTTTGTCGTTTCATTAAGCCTTTGCCAATGGGTATCGCCGTCATTTCTTCTGTCGGAGCGATGCCTGTAGCGCTACCACGAGGATAACGCACTGCAGTAGGGCCATCTTGGTAGCAATACCCGGTATACAGCATTTGACGACATTCATCTTCATCTGAAGGCGCCATAATAACCATGTTAGGCACACAACGAAGGAAGCTTAAATCAAAGGCACCTTGGTGAGTTGGACCATCTGCACCAACAATACCGCCGCGATCGATAGCAAATAACACTGGTAGTCGTTGTAAGGCTACATCGTGTATGAGTTGATCATAACCGCGTTGTAAGAATGTTGAGTAAATAGCGACAACAGGCTTAAAGCCCTCACAAGCAAAACCAGCACCTAATGTGACAGCATGTTGCTCTGCAATTGCGGCATCAAAGTATTGGCTAGGAAAACGCTGTGAAAATTCAACCATCCCTGAACCTTCACGCATGGCAGGAGTGATGGCTAATAATTTTTCATCTTTATCTGCAACATCACATAACCATTTGCCAAACACTTGAGAGAATGTTGGTGAACTTGGCTTAGCTTTTGGTTTTTTAAATTGAGTGTGGTCAAATTTAGGTACCGCATGCCATCCAATAGGATCTTTTTCTGCTGGTTCATAGCCACGACCTTTCTTGGTCATTATATGAAGAATTTGCGGACCTTTTAAATCGCGCATATTTCGCAGTGTTTCAACTAAAGAATCAACATCATGACCGTCAATAGGGCCGATGTAATTGAAACCTAATTCTTCAAATAAAGTACCTGGAACGACCATACCTTTGAGGTGTTCTTCGGTTCGCTTAGCCATTTCTTTAATGACAGGCATACCTTTAAGGACTTTCTTGCTGCTCTCTCGAATCGTTGTGTAGAAACGACCTGACATCAGTTGTGCGAGGTGATTGTTTAATGCACCGACATTTTCTGAAATAGACATTTCATTGTCGTTTAACACCACGAGCATATCGTTGTGCAAATCACCAGCGTGGTTCAAGGCTTCAAAAACCATTCCGCCAGTCATTGCACCATCACCAATAACAGCAACTACTTTACGGTCTTTTTGCTCTTTCTCAGCAGCAACAGCCATAGCCAATGCTGCACTTACTGAGGTGCCTGAATGACCCACGCTAAAAGTGTCATATTCACTTTCTTCACGCCACGGGAAAGGGTGTAACCCATTCTTTTGACGTATGGTGTGCATTCTGTCACGACGACCAGTCAGTATTTTATGAGGGTAAGCTTGATGACCTACATCCCATACCACACGATCAAAGGGCGTGTTATAGACGTAATGAAGCGCTACTGTTAATTCAACAGTACCGAGGCCTGAAGCAAAGTGGCCACTTGAATTACTGACTGATTTAAGTAGAAACTGTCTTAACTCATCAGATAGCTGCGGCAGCATACCTTGAGGCAGTTTTTTTAAATCATCAGGGGTATTAGCTTGGGCTAATACCGGAAATTGAGAATTATCGAAACTCATATGGAGATAAAATGTCTCTTTTATAATCTTCGCGCAATAATGTAGCGGGCGAAGTCTGCGATTAACTGGCTATTGTAGGTCAATTTTGCCAGCGCTGATAGTGCATCTTTAATTAGTTGCTCGGCGCATTCGTTTGAACCATCGAGTCCTAATAATTTAGGGAATGTACTTTTATTTGACTCTTCATCACTGCCTTGAGGTTTCCCTAACTCTTCGGTACTGGAAGTGATGTCTAAAATGTCATCTTGAACTTGAAAAGCTAAACCAATATTAGCTGCAAATTCACGAATGACTTGTTGTTCAGTGTTATCGGCAGAAGATGCAATGAGCGCTAATTCTGCTGCACAACTTATTAATGCGCCGGTTTTTTTGTTATGTAACTGGGTTAGCTGTTCGATATTTATACGCTTGTTGGTCGCGCTAAGATCAATTGCTTGTCCGCCGCACATACCAGTATAACCTGATGCTTTTGCTAAAGCGGTAACCATGGCAAGTTGTTGCGACGCTGAAATTTTGTCATTAGGCTCGCAAATGAGCTCAAATGCTAGCGTCTGTAATGCATCACCCGCTAAAATAGCTGTCGCTTCATCAAAAGCGATATGAACTGTTGGTTGACCGCGCCTTAGCGCATCATCGTCCATGGCGGGTAAGTCATCATGAATCAAAGAGTAAGCATGAATACATTCAATTGCTGCTGCGGCATTATCAAGTTGTTCAAGATCGGCACCTAACATCTCACCAAGGCTATAAACCATAAACGGTCTAATTCGTTTACCACCTAATAAGGCACCATGGGTCATCGCAGCTTTTAATGCTGGCGCAGTATCATCAAGCTCAGCAAGTTTAGTTGCTAAGACATGATTCACGCGTTGTTGGTATTTTTCAATTGATTGGGCTAACACACTTATTCGCCTTCAACGGTAAATGGGCTTAAGTCAGTATCATCTTCATTTAATAAGATTGAGACTTTTTGTTGGGCTTGTTCTAGCTTAGATTGGCTTTGGCGTACTAACTTTATACCACGCTCAAACTGTTTAAGGGCATTGTCTAAAGTGACTTCACCTTGCTCAAGATCTGCAACAATGTTTTCAAGTTCCTCTAAGGACTCTTCAAAACTTAGATTTTCAGGTTTTTTTGCCACAATGTTTATTCCTTCTGTTCTGCGGGGCACAAGGTATATCAGGCGGAGCTAAGGGTCAAATTCAGTGGTTGTTTATTTGCTCAATAGCACGCTTTGTGAGTGATAATTTATAATATTTATCAGATTTAACTAAACTTGAGATGAGTTTGACCGATATAGTTAACGAATACCAGCGTAACTGTAACGTTTTGAAGTCGTTGTTACTGGTAATATAAATAAAATTATTCGCCTTCATTATGCTGTTTTATATCAATCTCACACAAAAAATGTAGAAATTTGTGCGGTGTGGGAGTTTTTGTTCATTTGAACTTTTGCCCTAGAAGCTCATGGTGTTACATTGGTATCCATAGAGTTTAGGCAGTATCACTAAGACTACATTCAAGGAGACATTGTGGATTTAGCAACCCTGATAGGTTTGATCGGAGCCTTCGGTTTTATTATTGGTTCTATGGTGAGCAGTGGTGGTATTTCAATTTTTATTGATGTGCCTTCTGTGATGATCGTATTTATCGGCTCATTGTTCGTCGTCATGATGAAATATAATTTAAAGCAGTTTTTAGGCGCGGTAAAAATTGGCGCTAAAGCTTTCATGTTCAAAATCGATAATCCTGAAGAGTTAATAGAACAATCAGTCAGTATGGCCGATGCTGCCCGTAAAGGCGGTTTTTTGGCATTAGAAGAAGCGCAAATTACTAATAGTTTCATGCAAAAAGCCGTGGATATGTTAGTGGATGGTCACGATGGCGACGTTGTGCGTGAGGCGCTGGAAAAAGATATTGCTCTAACCGAAGAAAGACATAAAACAGGTGTAGGTATTTTCAAAGCCTTGGGTGATGTTGCACCTGCAATGGGGATGATTGGTACGCTGATTGGTTTGGTTGCCATGCTATCAAATATGGATGATCCCAAATCGATTGGCCCTTCTATGGCTGTTGCATTATTAACAACGCTTTATGGCGCCATTATCGCGAATATGATCGCGATACCTATTGCCGATAAATTACAGTTACGCATGAGTGAAGAGCTATTAAATCGAAATTTGATAATGGATGCTGTTTTAGCAATACAAGACGGCCAAAATCCAAGAGTCATTGAAGGATTTTTGAAGAATTACTTAGCTGAGAAACAACGTCAAATCGATACCACGGACGGAGAGTAACTCATGGCTAAAAAAGCCAAGTGTGATTGTCCACCGCCCGGAGCACCTTTATGGTTAGCGACATTTGCTGATCTAATGTCTTTATTGATGTGCTTTTTTGTATTGCTACTAGCGTTCTCAGAAATGGACGTCATGAAGTTCAAACAGATTGCTGGTTCAATGAAGTATGCCTTTGGTGTGCAAAATAAAGTGGAAGTGAAAGATATTCCTAAAGGCACGTCTGTTATTGCATTGGAGTTTCGTCCAGGTAAGCCGGATCCCACTCCGATTGAAATTATTAATCAACAAACCAACGAAATGACCGAGCAAACCATTGAGTATCAAGCGGGTGATGATGCCAGTGCTGGTGGAGTGCAAAAACAACAAGGTGAAGATCGAGGCGGTAATGCTTCTGCTACTGCTCAACAGCAAGCCCAAGCTCAGCAAGCACAGGCGATGTCTGAACAAGAAAACATTAATGACCAAGTTAAGAAAATGGCTGAAAAACTGAATGAAGAAATTGTCGATGGCGCGATAGAAATTGAATCGTTAGGACAACAAATCATTATTCGGATCCGTGAGAAAGGGTCTTTTGCATCGGGTTCGGGTTTCTTACAGCCAAGATTTAAACCGGTAGTACGATCTGTCGGCGAGTTATTGAAAGATGTGCCAGGCGTGATTACTGTATCGGGTCATACTGATGGTATGCATATCAGCAATGAGCTTTATAGCTCCAACTGGGACTTATCAAGTAAACGTGCTGTAGCTGTTGCTCATGAATTAGTTAAAGTAAAAGGATTTGATGAGGCTAGAATGCGCGTAGTGGGGATGGCTTCAAATGCACCATTGGTGGCAAATGATTCCAATCAAAACCGAAGCCGCAATCGCCGAGTTGAAATATCAATTGAACAAGGCAAGCCAAAAGAGTCTGCAGAAATAGAAGTTACGCCGCCCGAATAGTTTACGAGAAGTGTCAAAACGTGATAATAAAATGCCGTTTATATTCTAAACGGCATTTTTATGTCTGCTAATTTATTTTTCTATTTGAATGAAATTACGAATTCAATCCTGATTAAGCGGATAGATAGTTCATTTTATTCAACTTTGATTGCTGCCTTTTTCTACAAGTATCACACTTGTACTTTTAAAAATTTATTGTGTTTGGTATATAGACAGTTTTTGCTATAATCCCGCCTTTCATGGCTGGTTATATTCCAGCCATTATTATTTTTGACTTTTATGAGTCAGTGTTGAGTGAATCGATTTTGAATATCTGTTAACTCAAGCATCGTAAAAGCTAACATCAAAATCAGTTGCCGCGGAAATCCAATGAAGTTTATCGTAAAGTTATACCCAGAAATCATGATGAAAAGTAAAACGGTTCGTATGCGTTTTACCAAAATTCTTGAAACAAACATTCGAAATGTACTTAAAAAAGTCGATGATGAAGTAAAAGTACAACGTCAGTGGGATCGTATAATGATCCACGTTAATAGTGATGATCAATCTCGTATTAACGCGCTTGCTGAGCGTTTAGAATGCATTCCAGGTATTGCTCATGTCGTCCAAGTGGATGAATATGGTTTTGATTCAATGGATGATATTTATCAGCAAGTATTGCCTGTGTATAAAGAGCAACTAGCCGGTAAAACTTTCTGTGTCCGTGTAAAGCGTACTGGTAATCATGATTTCAAATCTATTGAAGTTGAACGTTACGTGGGTGGCGGATTAAACCAGAATACTGATGCATTAGGTGTGAAGTTAAAAAATCCTGATTTAACGGTAAACTTAGAAATAGATCATGAAAAACTGTATATGGTTGTTCGCCGTATTCCTGGTTTAGGTGGTTTCCCTATGGCGACCCAAGAAGATGTGTTATCACTTATTTCAGGTGGTTTTGATTCAGGTGTGTCTAGCTATCAGTTTATTAAGAAAGGAGCTCGTACTCATTACTGTTTCTTCAACTTAGGCGGCGCACAGCATGAAATTGGTGTTAAACAAGTTGCTTATCATTTATGGCAGAAATATGGCGAGTCTCATAAAGTTCGCTTTATGACGGTGCCTTTTGAGCCAGTGGTTGCTGAAATTTTAGAGAAAATTGATAATGGCCAAATGGGCGTTATTCTTAAGCGTATGATGATGCGTGCAGCCACAAAAATGGCTGAAAAGTACAACATTCAAGCTTTGGTGACTGGCGAGAGTCTAGGCCAAGTATCAAGTCAAACATTAACTAACTTGAACGTGATTGATCGCTGTACCGACCTATTGATTTTACGTCCATTGATTACGATGGATAAGCAAGACATCATTAATGAAAGTCGCCAAATTGGTACTGAAGATTTTGCTAAAGCCATTCCTGAATACTGTGGCGTCATTTCTCAAAAACCTACAGTTAAAGCGGTATTAGCTAAAATTGAATCTGAAGAGTTGAAATTCAGCGAAGATTTAATTGACCGTATCGTTAATGATGCTGTTGTTATTGATATCAAACAAATTGCTGAAAAAGTAGAAACTACAGTGAGTGAAACTGAAACTGTTGACGCTATTGAAGTGGATCAGATTGTTGTTGATATCAGAGCGCAAGATGAAGAAGAGCAAAGCCCACTTCAAATTGATGGCACTGAAATCTTAAAAATCCCTTTCTTTAAGTTAGCAACTCAATTTGCTGATTTAGATAAGAGTAAGACTTACCTACTTTACTGTGACCGTGGCGTTATGAGTAAACTACAGGCGCTTTACCTTACTGAGCAGGGTTACAGTAACGTAAAAGTCTATCGTCCTTAATAGGGTATAGGAGCATCGCTAGTCGCTGCTCCTGATTGATAACTTGCCTCAGATAGTTTTTATAAATAGGTAGGTGATTTTATATTTTGATGAACGTTGAAGAATAAAATCAACCCATAAAAAAACCGCATTTCCAATTAAATGGAGAATGCGGTTTTTTTGTAACTGTTTTTAAAGTAAATTAATCAGCAGTGCGTATTTCAGCCGTGGTGATTGTTTCTTCTGTTTCTTTGTCAGCGACTAAAGTGCTGTTAACATCAGCTTGAACATTATTTTTCATTTCAGTCATACTTTGTTCAAGCTCTGCATTGATTGACGCTTGAAGATCACTGATATCAATTCCTGAATCAGTGGCGTTTGCGCCAAAAGCAAAAGAAGAGAGTAAAGCTACTGTAGCTAATGATTTTAAATTTAACATAAGGGTCGCCTCCGGGCTGACAATTCACACTGTCGGACATTCCCTTTTTACTACGTAGAGATTGTCCAACTCACCATATTTTTGATGGTTATAATTTAAACGAACAGAGTGTTCTTTACAAACGACAAAATATAACGATAATCATTAGAAAAACTAATTAAAAAACGAGAGATTGATCACTATGTCGCGAAGATTGCCTCCTTTGAATGCCGTAAAAGCATTCGAAGCCGCAGCAAGACACTTGAGTTTTACGCGTGCTGCTGAAGAGTTATTTGTCACACAGGCTGCGGTAAGTCATCAGATTAAAGCACTGGAAGATTATCTAGGGCTTAAACTTTTTCGACGCAAAAATCGCTCGCTTTTATTAACAGAAGAAGGCCAGAGTTACTTCCTCGATATTAAAGATATTTTTATCCAACTGGGTGAGTCTACTGAGCGACTTTTAGCAAGAAGTGCTATTGGTTCACTTACTGTTAGTATGTCCCCAAGCTTTGCAATTCAATGGCTTGTACCTCGGCTAGCTAAGTTTAGCGAGAAAAACCCTGATATTGACGTCCGCATTAAAGCGGTCGATAGTGAAGCTGATTCTTTAACTGATGATGTGGATGTTGCCATTTATTATGGGCAAGGAAATTGGGCAGGATTAAGAGCCGATAAATTACGTAATGAAGTCCTTATTCCTGTGTGTTCACCACTGCTACTTAATGGACCTAAGCCATTAAATAAACCTAGTGATCTGAAAAATCATACCTTGCTTCATGACTCTAGTCGTCACAATTGGCAAGCATGGTTTAGGAAATGCGGGATTAGTGAAATTAATGTTAATTCTGGGCCAATATTTAGCCACTCGTCATTAGTTTTGCAAGCTGCAGCTCATGGTCAAGGTGTCGCATTAGGTTATAGCGTACTTGCAAGGCCAGATATTAAAGCAGGAAGATTAGTCTGTCCTTTTTCTGAAGTGCTCGTCAGTAAAGATGCTTATTATCTTGTATGCCAACAAAATCATTCTGAGCTGGGTAAAGTTGCTGCGTTTAGAGAGTGGATGGTCGATATGTTTGCTGAAGAATCTCGCAGCGAATTACTTTCTGGTTAATTGATATTAACTTGAAATGAACACTTAATTATTCATTAAACAAAAAACACCATGGACCCAGTTATCACAACTATGAATGAAACATTAGAAATTGAATCGATATTACAAGGTAAGCCCAGTAAAACCCTAGTGGTATTAGCCCATGGTGCGGGTGCGAATATGCACCATGAATATATGGTAGAAGTGGCTAATGGCCTAGTGGCTATAGGTTATCAAGTGTTACGCTTTAACTTCTTATATATGCAAGCCAATATGCAAGATGGTAAAAGAAGACCTCCGGATAGAGCGCCTAAATTACTAAAACATTTTACCGCTGTACTCAATGAGCTTGAAGTATCAATTACTGCCAATGAACTTGCAGTAGACAATATCGTATTAATGGGTAAATCAATGGGCGGCAGAATGGCTGCGACATTGTTAACCGATGATGAACTCATTATCAATGATGAGTTAGTGTCGCTTTCAGCTCCGCTCAAAAATTTGATAAAAGGCTGCGTTTGTTTGGGTTACCCTTTTGTTCCTTTAAAAGGGGGGGAGCCAAGACTTGATCCGCTAAATAATGGCACCTTGCCTATTATGGTTGTGCAAGGTGAGCGTGATAAATTTGGTGGTATTGGTGAAATTCCACAATGGGATCTCAATAAAAAAATTAAACTGAGTTGGATTACTGATGGCGATCATAGTTTTAAACCTCGCAAGTCGTCAGGGACAACCTTAAGCGCTAATCTTCAACATTGCATAACAGTATGCGATGAATTCATCACAGAGATAACGCAGTAAATTTTATAAGGCGACATTTGAATGAAGAAAGGTTTGTTATTATTAGCGGCATTGAGTGGTTTTCTTGCCGTGGCTTTAGGGGCTTTTGGCGCTCACGGTTTAAAAAGTATTGCTCCGCCTGAATTAGTCGCCATTTTTAAGTTAGGCGTTGATTATCATTTTTATCATACCTTTGCGATTATCGCTGTGGCATTTAGTGGTCACTGGATAAGTTCTAAATTACTTGATTGGGCAGCATATCTATTTTTTGTCGGGATATTCTTATTCTCTGGTTCATTATATTTGTATGCCTTTACTGGCGCCAAATGGATTGGGCCCATTACGCCAATGGGCGGTGCTTGTATGCTACTCGGCTGGCTTTTATTTGCTATTGCTATCGCCAAACATCCGGGCAATAAATCATAATCATTGGTTTTAACCATTAGAATTAAAGCAGCAGAATGGCATTCATTCTTGCTGCTTTTTTTGTTTTAGGCTTTTGTATTTTCTATTTAACACAGTGGCATAAAATTTAAGTATAATGCCCCCATTATTTTGTCGTTAGACCATACTGTGAAGCAGTTATGGTTATAAAGCTTAAGGCTTAACATGAAAAACCTATTTATATTTTGCCGCTCAGGTTATGAAAAAGATTGCGCAGCAGAAATACAACAGCGAGCAGCTGATTTAAATATTGGTGGATTTGTTAAAACAAATACCAATGATGCTTATGTTATTTATCAATGTTTTGATGAAGACGGTGGTGAGCAACTAGCAAAGCAAATTGAACTTAATTCGTTAGTATTTGCGAGACAAATGTTTGCTGCTGGCGATTTACTTAAGGAATTGCCTGAAAAAGATAGAGTTTCTCCTGTTGTGGCGGCTTTGAGTGACATTAAAAATGCCGGTGAGTTACGTGTTGAAACGCCAGATACCAATGAAGCAAAAGAGCTTTCAGGTTTTTGTCGCAAGTTTACCGTGCCTTTGCGTCAGGGGTTAAAGAAATCGGGTTCGTTACTTGCAAAAGAAAGTGACCGTAGACCGATTCTTCACGTTTGTTTCATAGCACCTGGTACGGCATATGTTGGCTATTCACTATCGAATAATAGTTCTCCATATTTTATGGGCATACCGCGCCTTAAAATGGCCTCTGATGCGCCGAGTCGTTCAAGTTTGAAACTAGATGAAGCCTTTGGTCACTTCTTAACAAAAGAAGAGCAAGAGATGCGTTGTCGTTCAGGTCTTCATTCTGTGGATTTAGGTGCTTGTCCAGGTGGCTGGACTTATCAACTTGTTCGCCGAGGCATGTTTGTCGCAGCTGTTGATAATGGTCCAATGGATCAAAAATTGATGGATACAGGGCAGGTTAAGCATTATCGCGCCGATGGTTTTCGTTTCGAACCACCAAGAAAGAATATTTATTGGTTAGTGTGTGACATGGTAGAGAAACCTTCTCGCGTAGCTGAACTTGTTGAAGCTTGGGCGATTAATGGTTGGTTTAAAGAAGCTATTTTTAACCTTAAGCTGCCAATGAAAAGCCGTTATAAAGAAGTTAGACAGATTTTAGATACCATGGCTGAAATTTTGAACGAGAATGGTATTACCGATTTTAAGCTTCAATGTAAGCATCTTTATCACGATCGTGATGAAGTGACTGTGCATTTGTGGGTTAAGCCTAATACTGCTTGGGCATTCAACATTTAAGGTTTAAAAACCTATTTCCTAGTTAAACTGGGTTGATAGAAAAAAGGCACTTTATATTATTAAAAGTGCCTTTTTCGTTTCTGTATTTTATGAGATTACTGTCTTGCGAGTCGATGCGTCTCTGGAGGCTGCTCAAAATCACTTCTAAATGGATTGATATCTAAACCACCTCGGCGGGTATAACGAGCATAAACCGTTAATTTAGAACATTGGCAATAGCGTTTTAGATCAGTAAATATGCGCTCAACACATTGTTCATGGAACTCGTTGTGTTGGCGGAATGATATTAAATAACGCAGTAACTTCTCACGGTCAATTTTAGGTCCCTGATAACGGATCATGACACTGCCCCAATCAGGCTGCGAAGTAATAAGGCAATTAGACTTGAGTAAATTCGATGTAAGCGTTTCTGCTACATTTTTCTCATCAGTACTGTCTTCAAGGTATTCTGGTTTAAATTGGTAATCACTGACTTCTATATCAAGCTCATCAATACAGGTACCCGGTAACTCGACAATTCTTTGGGTGTTGAAATTTTTTGGTTCAATGATTTTTACGGATACATCCCCATTTGCACACAGACTAAGATCGTTAACCAATGTTTGTTGTACTAAATCAACACTATCAAAATGAGTTTGGTTAAAGCTGTTCAAATAAAGCTTAAATGACTTTGATTCAATTAAGTTATCACTTTCTATGGCAAGGAAAACTTCAATAATGGCAACCATAGGTTTGCCTTTTGCATTGAGCCAAGACAATTCATATCCTGTCCAAATATCGGCGCCTTGAAAGGGTAATTCAGCCGTTAATGAAATAGCATCTCTATTTAGCTTACGAGGAACCCCTTGCAGCAATGATGCATCATATTCAGCTTGATATTGCGTAGCTTGTCCTAAAGTTAAACCTTTAAGTGCTTCTGCATCACTATAGGGATCGTGATTGTGTGTCATCTAGTCTGTTTCCGTGTCAAAATAGAGTTTTATTATAACGTATATTTGGAGCTTTTTACGTGTCTTGTTCAACTTCATTAGATCACTTTTCTAACCGCTACATTCAAGCTTATCAAGATAGCTTAGGGGAATTACCGCGTTTTTACCCATTGGGCCAAGGCTCTGATTGCATTGAAGGTGAGTATGATGCTGAATCCGATAAAGCTGTTTTTTGGAAGGCTGTAAAGCGCGAAAATACCTCTGATTTCAGTAATGTAGATCATGCTTTGGATTTAAAGTTACATGAAGATATTAACGAATTTTATGGCCATTTTTTTTCAGCGCCACTGTATTTTGATTCGCAATGGGGTGAAGGGGAATTACTTCAAGTTTGGAACCAACAAGACTTTGAATCTTTGCAACAAAATGTGATTGGTCACTTGATGATGAAGAAAAAGCTCAAACAAGCACCAACCTGGTTTGTTGGCGTATTGGGTGATGGCGATAATATGCTGACAATCGATAATGAAGATGGCAGCGTATGGATTGAAATACCAGGTAATAAGCCACATGAAAAACTTGCAGATAGCCTAGCTGGGTTTATCGATAGCTTAACCCCAAGAGTCACACCAGCAATTGAACCTGTAGAAGAAGATTATGGCCATGTGCCACATCCGGGTATTTGGCAGCGGATGAAAATGATGTGGAATGATTTATTGAAACGTAAATAATAAAACGACGTCATTAAAATGATTTGATAATAGAAAGCCTGACTTATTGAGTAATAAAGTCAGGCTTTTTATTTTTCACTATTTACTTTTCACTAACTAATAGAAGCTTACTGATGATCCCAAGAAATATTAGACACTATGCGGCATGGTTCACATCTCCGAATATGAGTGAAACATATCTTGGTTAGTGTTTCTTATTAGCATTCATCAGTGCGTTATTGATGAGCCCAAGCTATATTAGACATAATGCTGGCAGCTTCTAATATGAGTGAAATATATCTTGGTTAGTGTTTCTTATTAGCATTCATCAGGAGGTTACTGATGATCCCAAGAAATATTAGATACTATACGGCAAGGTTCACACCTGAAATGAAACATATCCAATAATGGTTCATCCAATAGCCATTCTTTTGAGCCGCAACGAGGACAAGCGCGTTTTTTCTCGCTAGCAAGACTTTCACCACCTACTCGATAGAGATAATAATAGGTTGGGATTTTAGTTAAGTATTCGACTCTGCCTCTGATATCCCAACCACGTCTGAATAAGTCACTCTTATGGCTGGTCATTTCTTCTAATGCTGCAAACTCAGCTTTGGTAGCTGCCGCCATTTGCAGTTCATCGCATGCTTGCCACTCTGTTTGCCAACGAATTACACGCTTGTGATCGCCATTAAAACTGGCTGGTATTTGATAAAGCGGAATAGGTAGTAAATTATCGCCACTTCTTATTGGCGAACACATATGAACATAGCTGGTGTAAAGCACTTGCCAGCTTGGGGTCTCAGCATTGCTTTGTTCAGAGTTTATATCTTGGCCGATAAACTTTTCACGTGGCGCTAATAGTTTTGCTTCTGTTAGCAGTGTCAGTGCATGTTTCACCCAAGGGCTATTGTTACGCGCCGATAAACTACTTTTTTCAGGCATCAGCAGTCTCACTTTGAATTCGCCTTCGTTGAAAGCAACTGCAAATTCTCTTCCGAGTATTTGGCCATTGGCTCTTAAGGATTCTAGAAAGTTATTTATCGCTTTTTCAGCGGCAGTGATAGTGGTATCAGCAAAACATTCAAATCTGAGTTCAGTAACAAACATGGTTTTCCATTTTCTTATCGCGGGTAAGGCATCAGGTTAAGGTGATGATTAATTTTCTAATTTTACTATTCGCGCTTCAAGTGCTGTGATTTTTTGATCATAGTCATTTTGAATAAGCTCAAACCTTGCTTGCCACTTTTGTTCTAGCATTACGAGCGGATCGTCAGAGTTTTGAGTTGTAGCGGGTTCCATCATCGCAGCTAAATCGGGTAGGTCTTGCCATTGCTCTTTTGGAATAGCTTTAAATTGCTGTAAACCTTGTATAAGAGTAGGCATAGGTATTCTTTTACCCAATTTACCTTTTATCAGCGCTAATGTTGGCGTATGGCCTGCAATAGCAATGGACTTTGCCGCTGCAAGGACTTGTTCAATTGGACTCATAATTAGTGAAAATCCCTAAGTAGGTTTAGTTAAAATACTCTAAAATTGTGAGAGGATTAAAAATAGTTAATTAAATCAACGTTATAATTTTTGGCACGTTTTTAGCTTAATAAGTATTGAGAACAGTATAACTTACTCTGAAAAACAGTTTCAGAAGAAATTATATAAGAACAATTTATAAAAAGGGACGTATCATGAAATCAAAATTGGGTATTGCATTAATAATGGCTTTTGCGGCGACGTCATTAAGTGGTTGTGTGTTGAATGTTGGCGATCACGAAGGTAATCGCAGTGATTCATACTGGGAAAAACAACAAAAAACTAATCGCAATAATTTGTCAAAGCTGTCAATCGGTATGACAAAAGATCAAGTGTCGATATTAATGGGAACAGCTGATTTTAGTGAGGCTTATGTCACGCAAGCAGATTCTGAAAGTAAGAAGAATGAGGTTCAGGTGTTTTTCTATCGTACGCAATGGAGTAAAGGTGACGGTAAAACAACAAAGGATGAATGTACGCCTGTCGTAATCAGAGACAATAAATTAGTCGGTTGGGGCGAAACCGCTTACCAAAAGATTTAACTTCTTAATAATACGTCCAGTTGGTCAATTAATTCAGACCACTGGGCGTCTTCATTTAATGCTTCTTCCAAAAAATGTTTTTGTGCTTCATTCCAGAATGTGGCCTGTGAAATAGCGATGTTTTTTGGTATTTCATGTTGCTCAATAAATAGTGTAATACTTTCTTCAGATGAGCCTAATCCTAGTTGCTGAAACAAATGTTCCAGTGTCGCTGTTGTTGTATCCATGCGCTTAACCCCTGCCAATGATTGATATACATCTTACTAAGGTTAGGTGACTCTATTTAAATTGCAATATGTTTCAAAGTTGTTAAGTTGAGAGTATCAACTTGACGAGTTAAGAGTGACAAAATGGAAAATAATCCTGTGGCGCAACCGAGTTTGAATCCATCGACTGTGGAACAGCCGAATTTGGAAGATAAAAGAGCAGTCTATTTAACTGCTGAGGATCTTAGAGTCGCAGCCTCGATTATCTACAATGCTTACCATGATGACCCTTTCTTTGTTGAAGCGTTAGCCACCACTAATCAAGTAAATTACGAGCAAAAGCTTAGGGCGGCTATTAGAGAAGAACTTACCGAACTATGGCAACAAGAGCAGCCACTAATTGGTTGGTTTGATGGTAAGCGATTAATTGGTGTTGCTTGCGTGATTACACATCAAGTGCCCCTTGGTGAAAGTCGTTATTGGCACTGGCGCTTAAAAATGGTGCTAGGTACAGGTTGGAACTCCACTCAGGCTTTCATTAAAAAAGAACATACCATTTTGGAAAGCTTGCCAAGTAAGCAATATGGGATTTTGCAATTCATTGCTTTAGGGACAACAGAGCAAGGAAAAGGCAATGGGGCTAAGCTAATTCAAGCGGTATTAAGCTGGTGTGATGATCAACTTGAACTTAATGGTATTGGTGTATTTGTGAATAACCCTAAGCATTCAGCACTATTTATTCGTGAAGGTTTCAGCCATTTAACTGATCAAACCATTGGCACAGTTGATGGTGAAATTCTTACTTATCAAAGTAAATAAACAAGGAAGATAAATGGCTGATAAACAATATCAAGACTTTAAATCATTTTACCCTTTCTATTTGTCACAACATCAGAATCTAGTGTGTCGACGCTTGCATTACATTGGTTCAGGATTAATTGTGTTGCTACTTTTGTTCACGCTATTTAATCAACAATGGTGGCAACTGTTATTTATTCCCGTCATTGGTTATGGCTTTGCATGGGTTGGACACTTTGTTTTTGAAAAAAATAGACCTGCAACATTTGAGTATCCTATTTATAGCTTCTTAGCTGACTGGGTTATGTTTGCACAAATGTTAAAGAAAATTATTTTTAACAAGTTTTAACCAAGACATCTATAACCTTAGTGTGTGAGACTTATCTCACATGCTTGTAGGTAATCTATCTTTACTTCGTCTACATTCTCTCTGGTTATATTTATTTATCATTTTAATACATGATGTTATGAAAATTTTTATAAATATTCATTTGTGAATTTTTTGTTTCATTATGTTTTATCTGTTTTTCCTTTCCTTATTTCACTTAAAATAAATTCATTGAGTCGCAACATGAATAAAACAAGATGTTTTGTTTAATGATGCACTTATTGTGAATAGTCATTTTTGCTTAGCAAAAGCCGTAAAAATACATTTCAGGATGAAGTGTTAATTTAACATTCGGTCGAACTTATTCATGAGAGTTATTCAGGATGAACAACTCTCAATAAAACTAATTCAGGATGAAGTCAGGACACGCTCAAGGAATGGGCATGAGCTCAGTTAAGGATTAACTGAAACAAGGAAGACACCATCATCAGGATGATGAAGGATTGCAGGATGCACAATACTAGGATGGTATTTTAGGAGTAAGACGCTCAGTCAAACGGACAGACTGATTCAAAGGAATGAAAGCTCAAGTATGAAGCGTAAGCTTAAATACAAGGAAATTGAGTCGCAGGGATTGAAGGAGCAAGGAGCACTTAGTCGCATGGATGGAGCAGGGAGCATAATTTAGCAGGATGGCTAACATAGCGTAAAATCGGCGCAATCCTAATTTATTAGGGTTGCGCTTTTTTACATCTAGTCTAAGTGAAATATGCATATGTAAAATTTACATATGTTAAATATGTAAATGTGATATCAGGCCAAACTTCCTTTATACCTTGCTCTTGTGTGCGACATATCTCACAAGAGGTGTGAGATTTATCGCTTTAGTTAACGACTTTAGTTTTGTTGTTTTTTTAACTACTTGTTTTTGAAAGTTTTGATGTTTTTTTGATGGTGCGGTGAGTGTTGCATGATTGTGGTGTGACTGTAGGTGCATACTTATGTATTACAAGTTGCACTATAATAGTCCCCAAGGAAGCAAACTAGCACAGGATGTGTTGAAGTTGTTTACAGGATTTTAAGTAATATCTTTCACAATAGTTTGTTGTGATGATTTATTTCAGGATGAAGCGTTACGATTGAAGTGCTAATCAGGATGATTAAAAACCATTAAATCGTAAGCAGTATAAAGTAATATATTTACAGTGACTCACAGATGAACACTAAGGATTGTGGCATTTTGATGAGAAGAGTGAAAATGGATTTCACTATCAGTATTGACTGTATTTTATGGAAGAATGATTACTTTATCCAAATTTGGACATCAATAAAAGGATTTACGCCATAAAGGAATATGGTGAATGCATTGGATGCATAAATTGATTCAAGGACGTCATGGAAGAAAACCAAGGATGAATTAAAGGACACGCTTAAGGATTTGAGCAGGCTCGGTCAAGGGATAATCGAGTAAGAGGGACAGTACTTAAGTGTACAAGGAATATCAAGGATTGAATAAGGATAGCGCAGGGAGCAAGTTAGACGCATGGATGGTGCAGGGAGCACAAAAATAGCTGGATGGCTTAACAAAAGTACAAGAGACCGCGACAATTTATTGTCGCGGTCTTTCTTTTGGCTGAAGCTTCAAAAAGAGTAAAAATTGGTATTCTCAGTTCAACAATATCATTGCTGAACTTGCGGGGTAGCGTTATCTCATTGATGATAACTTACTTACATTTTCCTGTATTACAGCTAGACACACCGCCACATCCACCAAATTTTCCTTTTGCCATCGGGGCATCCATCCACTCCGGTTCTGGGAAAATAGGCCAATTGATTTTCTCTATTTTCTTACCGTGCATGTGGATATGTGCTCGATATTGATTCATACCATCGGTGCTGAATTCAAACATGAATTTAGCTCGCCAACAAAGGCCTGTTGTACCACCAAAACTGGGTCTCGCCGATTCCATCGCAATAGCAAGAAGTTGCACTTTTTGTTTGCCACAAGCGTTTTCTGCATACATACGACTAATCTCTGCCATTTGTCGTAATTGCCAAAAAAATGCAGCAATAACGACAACCGCTACGATTAAAATAAAATCTGACATCATTTGCTGACTGCCTTAAATAAACCGCCAATGGCCGCTGAAAGCTTTTCACTTCGCTCAGTGTTTCTTAACTCAAGCAATAACGGTTGGCGTAGACTAGGTATAGACACGATATCAGCAAATACTTGGTTAAAGAAGATTTGTGGTTGATTTGCTAAAACTTCTAGATAAAGTTTGCGAGTTTCATCATCTTTTAATGCTAACCAGTTTCTTGCAGCAATGGTAATTAATAGGTTTTCATCAAGTTGTTGGTACTTAATCAATAATTTTATCGCTTTTTGGGTTAACTCTGGTTTTGAAGCGAGTGCTCTAAGGTAGATATGCTTATGCTCAATTGGTGCTTGAGATAGCTTTTCAAACAAGGTTTCGGCTAAACAGTCATCAATGCTGACATGCTCTAGGCATTGGCAAATTGCAGCTTGCACTTCTACTGGTGCAAACTCAAAAGCGGCATTGATTTGTGCGGTGTGATCATGCAGCTCAAGGCGGACACAGACATCCGCAATACCTTGAAGGCCAAGTTGCTGCCAAGCGTCATCGTTTGTTTGAGGGCTTGATAATAATTGCGCAAAATAAGCTGCAGCAAATTGATATTGAACAGAAGGTTGCTGACTGAGTTGACGTTTAACTAAGGCATTAAATAATGCGAGCTTCTCCTGGCTAGGCTTAAAGCTAAAAGGATGATTAGCATATCGCTCTTGTTCTTCATCACTTATTGCTTTAGTTGGATCTTGCCCTAAAGCCTCTAAAATCATTTTAATGAATTGACTTCGCTGCGCTGGAGACAACAAACCTTGTTCATCAAGTGGAAGTTTTAAAAACCAAATAAAGGGTTGTTGGTCTTCTCGCCAAAATACGATGGCAAATTGCGCATGTCCCTGAGTGGGAAAAGGATAAGGGGTTTTCAATGCTTCAATTTGATTAAACAGCATCATATCGATATTTTCGACTCTGCGGCCTAAATCATAAACTTGAAATTGAGTATTAGCGGTGTCTAAAAATTCACTTAGGGTTTCGAGTTGGGTCATGATGTTTTTATATAGCGATTAACTTGAGCGTATTATAGGGTTAACTGCCTCCTGATGATATAATTAGTCACATAAACAACCGTGTTATTTTCAAATTTGTGTGAGCGATAATCTGCAGTTATGCCGTATATTAAAACAGAACAATATTTAATTCTGATAGAACAAAAACTCAAAGATACTGGCTTATGGTCAGCGAATGCCCCTTCAGCCAAAGCACTTGCTAGTACTTCTCCTTTTGCTTGTGACACTCTGCCTTTTGAGCAATGGATACAATTTATCTTTATCAAAAAAATGAAGCAGTTAATTATGAGTCATCAAGTTTTGCCTTCTAAAATTGCTTTAGCGCCTATGGCTGCTCATGTATGGAGTCAACGAAAAGACCTTATTGGTTTGATCGGATTACTAGCTGAATTAGATACCTTATTGGGTGAGCAATAATATGAATGATGATGAATACGTAAAAATATCTGACAGTGAAGAAGCTTTGCTGACAGAAGAGTTTGACCAAGTCATTGAAGCTAGCTTAGAAGGCAATTCAGCAGAGAATTCAGAAGATGAACAACCACCTGAATTGGAGATTCTTTTTGAAGATGAACATATTGTTGTTATCCACAAACCTGCTGGTTTATTAGTTCATCGTAGTTACCTTGCGCGAAAAGAGCGTTTTTTTGCTATGCAGTTAACTCGTGATCTAGTTGGTTGTCATGTCTTTCCTGTACATCGATTAGACAGGCCTACATCAGGCGTGCTGATATTTGCTAAAAGTAGCGAGGTTGCAAGAGGATTGTGTGAACAGTTTGAACATCATCAAGTGACTAAAGAGTATATTGCATTGGTTCGCGGAAATATGCAGGAAGCGGGTCGACTAGATTATGCATTAAAAATCGAGCTAGATGATGTTGCTGACAAAAAAGCGAATAAAGATAAGCCGCCTCAAGAGGCTGTGACTGATTACAAACCATTACTCAATAGTGAAATTCCCTTTAGTTCTGGTCGCTATCCTACTAGTCGTTTTTGTTTACTCAACCTTACGCCTCAAACAGGCCGTAAGCATCAATTAAGAAGACATATGGCGCATTTACGCCACCCAATCATTGGCGATACCACCCATGGTGACGGTAAACAAAATAAATTCTTTAGATCGCACTTTGAGATTAATCGACTATGGTTAATTGCAAAGTCAATCCGCTTTACTCATCCGGTGACACTCGAGAAAATGCACATTGAAACAGAATTAGAACAAGAGTGGCTGACAATATTTGAACAATTTGGTTGGGATGAAGAATCACTGGCTGCTAATCCATCAATGCTGATTTCATAGAGATAGCTACTTTTTTCGAAGCTTATAACCGACTTGTCATAAATGACTGAAATGAGATTAGATATAATTCTAAAGCGATAAATAAAAATCGTAACGTCACAATTTACGTTACGATTTTTTATCGCGTTAAATTAGCTCGCTTTTAACGGTGTTTTATCATGCTTTGATAATAATGCTTTCAACTTTTCAAACTCATCGACCTTAGCAAGAGGCTTACTGGTATCTTGTTGTTCGCATCTGAAATAATAATTACGTCTAATGTGGGCTGACTTATGTTGCAGTTTAAGCAATCTATGTCTATTAGCTTGGCGCATAACAATAACCTTAGATATTAGATAAGTTGTTACTTTTGTTTGTATTTTATACTTGCAGCCCAGCGCTGGAATACAGTATGGTGAAGCTATAAGCTTGAATTAATCGGCATTATGCAGAATTAATCAATGAAGTCAGTTAGCTTGGAGAAAAGTATATCATGGATAAAGTCACTTTAGTGTTCGGAACTGTATACGGTAGTGCGCAATTTGTTGCTGAAACACTTACTGATAAAATTGCTGAGTTAGACTTCATTACGAAACTGGTGCAACCTGCAGAACTGTCAGGTTTTGTGCCTGCCGAAGATGAGTATTTGATCGTGGTGACATCAACCACAGGACAAGGTGATCTGCCTGATGATATTTCATCTTGGTTTAATGAGTTACGCTCTGCAGCGCCTTATTTACCTAAATTAAAGTACAGTATCATAGGTTTGGGGGACTCCAGTTATGAGACCTTTTGTGGTGCCGCCAAACAGTTTGATGAGTTATTGACTGAACTTGGGGCAAAAAATATTACTGAAAGACTTGAGATTGATGCATGTGAAACAATGGAGCCAGAAACTGATGCTACACAATGGGTTACGACTTGGAAAACCGCAGTAGCTCAGTCTCAAAACAACTAAGGCTATTTAGCCAGCGTTGGTTTAAATTTGCTCAGCGCCTTAGTCAGGCGCTGTTAATCCCTATCGCCATTTTACCCGCTGCGGGCGTCATGCTCGGCTTATCAGCTAATCCTCTACCTTTTGTGTCTACCGAACTCGCCATTGTACTGTCTAATGTGGGTAATCTAATCTTTACCATGATGCCGTTACTATTTGCGATAGCGATTGCTATTGGCTTTTGTAAAGATCAAGGCATCGCCGCTTTTGTTGCTGTTTTTGGTTTTGGGGTCTTTGTTTCGACCATGGGGGCACTTACCACGATTTATCAATTACCTTCTAGACCCATTTGGGGAATTGAAACCATGGATACGGGGATTGCTGGTGGTGTATTTGTCGGTGCGTTGACATGCTTTGTCGTGCGAGTTAGTGAGGACGTTAAATTACCCGCTGTGTTTTCATTTTTTGAAGGCCAACGAAGCGCTGCATTAATCATTATTCCATTCTCAATGTTGATGGCATTTATCTTGGCGCATATTTGGCCAAACTTAGCTTACAGAATCGATTCTTTATCCTTATGGGCCGTATACCAAGATCCTGCTGTTGCCTTTGGTGTGTATGGCACCATTGAAAGACTCCTTATTCCATTGGGCTTACACCACATTTGGAATGCGCCATTTTATTTAGAAGTTGGGCAATACTTTGATGATGGTCAATTAGTAAGAGGTGAAATTGCCCGTTATCTTGCTGGCGATCCAGCGGCTGGAAATTTAGCGGGGGGTTACTTAATAAAAATGTGGGGGTTACCAGCAGCAGCGTTGGCTATTTGGCGTTGTGCTGATAAAGCTGAAAGGAACAGAGTTGCTGGCATTATGTTATCTGCTGCAACCGCAAGTTGGCTAACGGGTATCACTGAGCCTATCGAATTTGCATTTATGTTTGTGGCACCATTATTGTTTTTGATACATGCATTGTTAACCGGTTTAGCTTACAGCGTGTGTGTACTATTAGAAGTAAAACACAGTGTGGTATTTTCACATGGCTTAATTGATTTTAGTTTGCTGTTTGCTCAATCTAAAAATACCAGCTGGATATGGTTTTTAGGGCCGTTAACGGGATTTATTTATTACATTATATTTAGAGTTAGTATTGTCGCGTTCAACTTAAAAACACCAGGTCGTTTAGAAGCTGAAAACAACGGCAACAAGGAAAGCCTTCGTTCAATGATCAGTGCTCTTGGTGGGGCAGATAATATCGTGGAGTTAAATGCTTGCCTTACAAGGTTACGACTTTCTGTGGTTAATCCTAAATTAGTGGATAAACCTAGGCTGATGCGTTTGGGGGCTAAAGGAGTGATCAAAGTAGGTAATGGGGTTCAAGTTGTTTTTGGTACTAAAGCTGAAAGTTTAAGAAAGCTACTGCAAAAGTATCTAGATACCCGCAAATAATTATTCATACTTTAAAATAATTACCTAAAAACTGTCTATTTAATAACGTAGTAATACTTTTAGCTGTAATCCTTGAATTATAAAGCCCTTTAGTGACATTTCATTTAACAGCTATGATACAAATAAAGATTGTTTGGTATTTGATATGCTGTTTTTTATATCATTTCAAACCAAGTCTAATTGTTATTGATTTTATTTATTGTGAGCAAAAAGTGTATGAATCCAAAATATAGTCCTATTCAAAGCTCTGAGAGTCTGCAGCGTAAAATTCTAATAACAGATTGTGAAGACGCACAAGGCCTTATCGCAAAAATTACTGGTGTGTGTTTTGCCCATCATCTTAATATCATTAAAAACACCGAATTTGTCGATCATGAACAAGGGCGCTTTTTTATGCGTACAGTGCTTGAAGGTCAAATTAACGATAACGCATTATTAGCTGATTTAACTGACGTGTTGCCATTACAAAATCATATGAAATTGGTTGATGCCGGTCGAAAGAAAATCGTTATTTTAGTCACTAAAGAGGCTCATTGTTTAGGTGATATCTTAATGAAATCGTATTACGGTGGTTTAGATGTCGAAATTGCAGCAGTAGTGGGTAATTACGATGTGTTGCAAAACTTAACGGAAAAGTTTGATATTCCTTTCCACCATGTCAGCCATGTAGGGTTGGATAGGGCACAACACGAGCAAGCCATGTTGGAGGTCATTAAAGATTATGATGCTGACTATATTGTACTTGCCAAGTTTATGCGTATTTTAACCCCTGAATTTGTTGCTGAATTCCCTAATACTATTATTAATATTCATCATTCTTTCCTTCCAGCATTTATTGGCGCTTCACCTTATCGTCAAGCTTGGGAGCGTGGGGTTAAAATCATCGGAGCAACAGCCCATTTTGTTAATAACTGTTTAGATGAAGGGCCGATTATTAAACAAGATGTCATCAATGTTGATCATAGCTTCAGTGCTGAAGAGTTGGCTCATAATGGCCGTGACGTAGAAAAAAGCGTGTTAAGTAAGGCATTGCAGTTGGTGCTTGATGAGCAAGTTGTGGTGTACGGTAATAAAACCGTTGTGTTTTAGCACACTGATTCGAATTTTTGAGCAGATACCTAATCGATAGAAATAAAAAAGGCCTCATTTGAGGCCTTTTTTATTTGTTGGTTAACGAATTAATCAACAATACGAAGTAATTCGTTAATACCCACTTTACCGCGAGTTTTAGCATCTACTTTCTTAACGATAATGGCAGCATATAAACTGTAAGTACCGCATTTAGATGGCAAGTTACCTGAAACAACGACGGAACCTGCAGGTACACGGCCGTAATGAACTTCACCAGTTTCACGGTCAAAGATACGGGTGCTTTGGCCAATGTAAACGCCCATTGAAATAACACTGCCTTCTTCAACAATAACGCCTTCAACGATTTCGCTGCGAGCACCAATGAAACAGTTATCTTCAATTATGGTAGGACCTGCTTGAAGCGGCTCAAGTACGCCGCCAATACCAACACCACCAGATAGATGCACATTCTTACCAATTTGTGCACATGAACCAACAGTCGCCCATGTATCGACCATAGTGCCTTCATCAACAAAAGCACCTAAGTTTACGTAAGAAGGCATAAGAACGGTGTTCTTACCTATGAAAGAGCCTTTACGGACTGTCGCAGGTGGCACTACGCGAATCGCTTCTTCTTTGAAACGCTCAGCGGTGTAATCTGTAAATTTCTGTGGCACTTTATCAAAGTACTTAGTATCACCACCATCGATAACCTGGTTATCGAAGATACGAAAAGAAAGTAAAACAGCTTTCTTTAACCACTGGTGTACATGCCATTCGCCATCAATCTTCTCTGCTACGCGAGCTTGACCTTTGTCTAGCATGCTAATAACAGTTTCGATATCTGCACGAACACTTGGCTCTACCGTGCTAGGTGTGATGTCCTGACGAGCCTCAAATGCAGCTTCAATGCGTTGGCGTAATGCCTCCATTACTTTCTCCCAGTTAATTTATTGTTGTAAAGGTTTTGAAAGCGCCGCTAGGAGCGCTTCAGATAAATGTGTTTGTTGTTCTTGGTTGAGTTCGCTGCCCGAATCTGTTTGTAAGATAAAGAAATCTTCGGCGCGTTCTCCAATAGTGGTAATTTTAGCTGATAATAATGTGACATTACAGCGATGGAGTACTTCAGCTACAGTGGCTAATAAGCCTGGTGAGTCTAATGCAATTAGCTCCATCATACTTGTATCATGGTTTGCACCTGGTAAGAAACTGACTTGGGTACGAACATTAAAAGGTTTCATGATTCGTGACAGCTTTCTAAATTTAGGCGGTTTGGTTTTTTGTGTGGCTAATGCCTTCCCTAACGCTTTTTTAATCGACTGAATGCGAGAAAGTTGGCTGATTGGTTCGCCATCTTGCTCTAAAATAACGAATGTATCTAATGCGTAGTCGTCAGTTGATGTCATTACGTTAGCGTCATGTACATTAATGTTTTTATTATCTAACACGGTCATTACAGTGGCGAACAGTTTTGGTTTATCTTTCGCGTAAACAAATAATTCAGTACCACCACGGGTGGTGTGCTTTGAAATCAACACTAATGCTTTTTTAGGATCGTGCTTTAACAATGCTTCTGTATGCCAAGAAACTTGGTTAGGTTGATGACGTAAAAAGTAATCGTCTTTGAATCTAAGCCATAAGGTATCAATGCTTTTTTGTTTTAAGCCACGACGTAACAACTCTTTTTGTGCTTTTTGTTTTACTTCTAGCACTCTGTCTGCCACATCGACAGGTTTTTCTTTACCGCGAGCTAACACTCTTTGAGTCGAGAAATATAAGTCTCTGAGCAGTGAACCTTTCCAGTTGTTCCAGGCTTTTTCATTAGTTGCGCAAATATCTGCAACGGTTAAACAATATAAATAACTTAGATGCACCGCGTCTTGTATCTTATCTGCAAAGGCTGCGACGACATCGGGATCTGAAATATCACGGCGCTGTGCTGTCACTGACATGACCAGGTGATTTTCAACCAGCCAAGCGACTAAACGACCGTCATGATCACTGAGTCCGTGAAGCTTGCAAAAATCTAACGCATCTTGTGAGCCTAATTTACTATGATCGCCACCACGCCCTTTAGCAATATCATGAAATAAAGCACCTAGAACAAGTAAGCCTTTTTTAGGCAACTGATTAATTAATATTGCCCCTAATGGGAATTCATCTTTTTGATCTGCTTGGGCAAAGCGATCAATATTTAATAATAATCTGTGGGTGTGTTCATCGACGGTATAAGCATGGAATAAATCAAACTGCATTTGACCTTCTATTTTACGCCAAGCGGGTAAATAAGAAGATAAAATACCGTGTTTATGCATTAAAGATAAGGCTGAAATGCCGCGAGGATGCTTTAAAATATGCATTAAATATTTTCGGCATTCAGGGTTATCTTGCAAAGGTCCCTTTAAAGCTCGCCTTGCTTTACGCAATAAACGCAGTGTTGGAGCGTAAATTCGCTGAATATTAGAATTTTTAGCCACTAATAAAAATAAATTAACAATCTGTTCAGGTTGTTGTTCAAAAAGTTGATTATCTAATACTTCTATAAAGTGACCACGACGTTGGTAGTGTTCATTGATAGGCTGAATAGTTAATGGTATGACTTGATGCAACGTTGCGCGTTTAAATAGTTGCAACAACATTTCATTTAATTCCATTACCCGTCTTACAGTACGGTAATAGCGCTTCATCATTTGTTCTACAGCAAGTTGAGTTCCATCTTCATAACCCATTGCGGTAGCGACTTGTCTTTGCAAGTCAAACAACAGTCTATTTTCATCTCTGCCGGCAATCATGTGCAGTGAAAAACGCAGCTGCCATAGAAAGTCTTGGCACTCTAATAATTCGGTTAATTCAATTTGTTCAAGGAATTCGTAATCAACTAACTCTTTTAAGGATGCAGCGTCAAAGTGCCGCATAGCAACCCATGCGATAGTTTGGATATCACGTAAACCACCAGGGCAGGATTTTAAATTTGGCTCTAAATCAAAAGCGTTAGCTCTGGCATGTCTGTCTTGCTGTTCTTCTTTTTTGGCTAAGAAGAAAGCATCAGAAGGCCAAAACTCATGTTCACGAATCGCGTCATACAATTGATCAAATAAGCTTAAGCTTCCACATAACAACCTTGCTTCAAGAAGGTTTGTTGCTGTGCTGATATCGTTTAAGCCTAATTCTATTGTTTGTTCTATCGTGCGGACACTGTGACCTATCTCTAAGCCTGAGTCCCATAGATAAGTGATCAGTTGACTGATTAATTCTTTAGCTTGAAGACTTTCATCCTCTGACTTGGTCAGAATCAATAGATCGATATCGGAGTGGGGATGAAGTTCTCCACGGCCGTAACCACCAACTGCAATAAGTGCAATCGACTGATTGTTAAAATCAAACGATTGCCAAGCTTGTTGAAGTAAGTCATCAACAAATAGACATCGTTGTTTCACAATTTCAGTTATTGGCTTCTTTTCAGAAAATTGCGCCAATAAGCGCTGGTTTAAATCTACAAGGGTGTTTTTAGCTACCAGCGCAGTGTTCATTGATGTCCTTATTTACCTGATTTTTATACTGTTCTTGGGAAATCTTCTTCACTACGAAGAGTAAGTACTTCTACTCCGGTTTTAGTGACAAGCAGTGTATGTTCCCATTGTGCTGATTTTTTACCATCTGATGTGGTGACTGTCCAGTTATCTTCTTTATTAAGGATAGTGGTATGTCGTCCAGCATTGATCATTGGCTCGATAGTGAAGCACATGCCTTCTTTTAATACTGTCTTGTCATTATTTTTATAATGTACAACTTGTGGCTCTTCATGGAAACCTTCACCGATGCCATGACCACAGTAATCTTGAACGATTGAATACTTGTCTAATCCAGACTTACTGGCTTTAATAAATTTTTCAATAACAGTGCCAATTTCACCCAGTTTAACGCCAGGTTTTACTTTGCGAATGGCTAAATAAAGACTTTCTTGAGCAATGCGAGCTAAACGTTTGTCTTTCGGACTAACATCACCGATTAAAAACATTTTTGATGTATCACCGTGGAACCCATCTTTAATCACTGTGATATCGATATTTAAGACATCACCATCTTTTAATGCATATGCACTAGGAATACCATGACAAACGACTTCATTTACTGAAGTACAAATTGATTTTGGAAACCCGTGGTAATTAAGTGGCGCAGAAATGGCACCGTGTTCCTCGGTATATTTTGCACAAATTTCATTTAATTCGTCAGTGGTTGCACCTACTTTCACATGTGGTGCAATCATTTCTAGTACGTCAGCCGCTAATTTACCCGCAACACGCATTTTTTCGATTTGTTCTGCTGTCTTGATGACTATGCTCATGAATATTCTCTTACCGTTATATCTGTCAAATAAGCGCATTAAAAACGTGGCAAAATTTGTACTTTTTGCCTGAATATGGTATAAAGCGCGCCGTTATGTATAAGTCTTAATGAAATTAAAAATGAATTAAGTGTTAAAGCTTTCTTCACTTACGGCTTCACTAAGAGTAAAATATGGCGGCCATTATACATGTTATAGATGGCAATTTAACTAAATACTAAATCACACACGTATCGACACATTCTTCGGGGTGCTCTTAGTCATATTGACAAGGGTCGAAGGTATGGGATCCGTGGAGGTCTAACCCCCCAAACTAAGGTAAATAAAATGACTACTGTTTCAATGCGCGACATGCTTCAAGCTGGTGTTCACTTCGGTCACCAAACTCGTTACTGGAATCCTAAGATGAAGCCTTTCATCTTTGGTGCACGTAATGGTGTTCATATCATCAACCTTGAGCACACTGTACCAATGTTCAACGAAGCGTTAGCTTTCATCAGCAACGTTGCTTCTAAAAAAGGTAAAATCCTTTTTGTTGGTACTAAGCGCGCTGCTGGCGAAGCTATTAAAGAAGCTGCAATTTCTTGTGACCAGTACTACGTTGATCACCGCTGGTTAGGCGGTATGTTGACTAACTGGAAAACTGTTCGTCAGTCAATCAAACGTCTTAAAGAGCTTGAAAGCCAAGCTGTTGACGGTACTTTCGACAAGCTTACTAAGAAAGAAGCGTTAATGCGTACTCGCGAGCTAGAGAAGTTAGAAAAATCTCTTGGTGGTATCAAAAACATGGGCGGCCTACCTGACGTATTATTCGTTATCGGTGCTGACCACGAGCATATCGCTATTAAAGAAGCTAACAACTTAGGTATCCCAGTTGCTGCTGTTGTTGATACTAACTCAGCTCCAGATGGCGTTAACTACATCGTTCCTGGTAACGATGATGCTATGCGTTCTATCCGTTTGTACACTACTTCTGTTGCTGCAGCTGCTAACTCAGGCCGCGGTCAAGATTTAGCTGTTCAAGCTGAGCAAGACGGTTTCGTAGAAACTGTTTAATAAGGTTGATGGTTAACCATCTCCCTTATTGCCAATAACTGATTGGTGAAACAGGGGCCTTCTGGCCCCTGTTTTATAGAAGAATATTAAACGAATTAAATTTGAGGACTTAACAATGGCAATTACTGCTGCCCAAGTTAAAGAACTTCGTGACCGCACTGGCGCTGGCATGATGGACTGTAAAAAAGCATTGACTGAAACCGACGGTGACATCGAGCTTGCGATTGATAATATGCGTAAGAGCGGTGCTGCAAAAGCTGCTAAAAAAGCGGGTAACATTGCTGCTGAAGGTACTATTCTAATCAAGCAAGGTGAAGGTTTCACTGCGTTATTAGAAGTTAACTGCCAAACAGATTTCGTTGCTAAAGATGGTAACTTCTTAGCATTTGCTAACGAAGTACTAGAAGCTGCTACAGCTTCTAAAGTGTCTATCGAAGACTTAAAAGCACAGTTTGAAGAAACGCGTGTTGCTTTAGTGACTAAAATTGGTGAAAACATCAACGTTCGTCGCGTTGAGTACATCAATGGCGAAACTCAAGCGACTTACCGTCACGGCGACCGTATCGGTGTAGTTGTAACGGGTGAAGCTGACGCTGAAACACTTAAGCACATCGCAATGCACGTTGCTGCTTCTAAGCCTGAATTCGTTCATCCTGAAGATGTTCCTGCTGATCTAGTAGCAAGAGAGCAAAAGCTTCAAATCGAAATCGCTATGAACGAAGGCAAGCCTGCAGAGATTGCTGAGAAAATGGTAGTTGGCCGTATGAAGAAGTTTACTGGTGAGATCTCTCTTACTGGTCAAGCTTACATCATGGAGCCTAAGAAAACTGTTGGTGCTATTCTTAAAGAGAAAGGCGCTTCAGTCTCTAACTTCATTCGTTTAGAAGTTGGTGAAGGTATCCAGAAGAAAGAAGAAGATTTTGCTGCAGAAGTTGCTGCACAAATCGCCGCTACTAAACAAGCGTAATCTTACATCTCTTCATACCCTAAAACCGCAGCAACCGCTGCGGTTTTGTTATAATTAGGAAAAAGTTATGAGCACCAATACAAAACCTGCGTATAGACGCGTTCTTTTAAAATTAAGCGGTGAAGCCTTAATGGGCGAAGAAGGCTTTGGTATTGACCCGAAAGTTCTTGATCGTATGGCTCAAGAAGTCAAAGAACTGGTCGAACTAGGCATTCAAGTTGGGGTTGTAATTGGTGGTGGTAATCTATTTCGTGGTGAAGGTTTAGCTCAAGCAGGTATGAATCGTGTTGTTGGTGACCATATGGGTATGCTTGCGACAGTGATGAATGGTCTTGCGATGCGCGATGCGCTGCACCGTGCCTATGTCAATGCACGTTTAATGTCAGCTATCCCTTTAAAAGGTGTGTGTGATGATTATAACTGGGCTGAGGCAATTAGTTTATTAAAATCAGGTCGAGTTGTTATTTTTGCAGCTGGTACTGGTAATCCATTTTGTACAACTGATTCAGCAGCGTGTTTACGCGGTATCGAAATTGAAGCTGAAGTTGTACTAAAAGGAACAAAAGTGGATGGTGTGTATTCAGCCGATCCAATGAAAGATCCTGAAGCTGTGAAATATGACACGCTTTGTTTCAACGAAGTATTAGAAAATGAATTTAAGGTTATGGATTTAGCGGCATTCACGCTAGCTCGTGACCACAATATGCCTATTTTAGTCTTTAACATGAATAAGCCGGGTGCATTACGCCGTGTTATCATGGGTGAAGCTGAAGGTACGTATATTAGCGCTAAAAAAGAAAGCTAACATCAGACTTAAAAACTCACTTGAACGGATATCGACATGGATTAAACTGTGTGCCATTTTCAAGGTGTCGTTCAAGTAGTAAGCATTTGTGACCAAAAGGATATTTAACGTGATTAATACAATTAAAGAAGATGCTCAAGATCGTATGAGCAAATGTGTTGAAGCTACTAAAAATCAAATGGCTAAAGTCCGTACTGGCCGTGCGCATCCAAGCTTACTTGATTCAATTCAAGTATCTTATTACGGTTCTATGACGCCACTCAAGCAAGTTGCTAACATCGGTATTGAAGATTCTCGCACATTAAACGTAACAGTATTTGATGCGACTATGGTGCAAGCTGTAGAGAAAGCGATCATGAGTTCAGACTTAGGTTTAAACCCGATGACAGCTGGCAGCTCAATGCGTATCCCGTTACCAGCATTGACTGAAGAACGTCGTAAAGATTTCATCAAAGTTGTACGTGGTGAAGCTGAAAACGGTCGTATCGCTGTGCGTAATGTTCGCCGTGACGCGATCACTGAAATCAAGAAACTTGAAAAAGCAAAAGAATGTACTGAAGACGATGTTCGCCGCAGCGAAGATGAAATTCAGAAGTTTACTGATGCTAGTATCAAGAATATTGATGGAATTTTAGCAGTTAAAGAAAAAGAATTGATGGAAGTCTAATTCTCACCCTAGCAAAGCTAGAGTTAAAGCGCCGTGTAAGGTTATACTACACGGCGTTTGTCTATTTGAAAGGGTTGTAATAGATGTCATCCACTGTTGGATTTGAGCCAAAAACTAAAACAGGTGTCGATATAGATTCTTCAGAACAATTGCCTGGGCAATTATCTGAGGTTGTAAAACAGTCGCTACCTAAACATGTCGCAATTATCATGGATGGTAATGGTCGCTGGGCTCAGCAACAAGGTAAACCAAGAGTGTTCGGCCACAAGGCGGGTGTTAAAGCTGTGCGCCGTGCTGTCAGCGTGGCAAGTCAGTTAGACATTGAATCATTAACGTTATTTGCTTTTTCAAGTGAAAACTGGCGTCGACCAGATAAAGAAGTCAGTTTACTGATGGAATTATTTTTCTCTGTTTTACAAAGAGAAATCAAGTTACTGCATAATAATCAAGTTAGACTAAATATCATTGGCGATATCAGCCGCTTTTCTGCTCGTTTACAAAAACAGATCCATGAAGCACAACGAAAAACAGCAGATAATACCGGTTTGGTTCTCAATGTTGCAGCTAACTACGGTGGCCGTTGGGACATCTTGCAGGCGACACAACAGTTAGCTGACAAAGTTGCACAAGGTGAATTAACCTCTGACGAGATAACTGAAGAGACGCTAAATCAACATTTATGTATGCATGAGCAAAATGAAGTTGATTTGATGATAAGAACTGGCGGTGATTACCGCATAAGTAATTTTATTTTATGGCAGGCCGCATATGCAGAGCTCGTCTTTACTGAGACATTGTGGCCAGATTTTAATGAGCAAGCGTTCAGGGATGCACTTGCTATTTTTGCCAGTAGACAACGGCGCTTTGGTTTGACTGGTAGTCAAATTGAAGAAATCCGTGCGATATAAAGAAATTTAAGAGGCTAAGTTTTGTTAAAACAACGAATTATAACGGTATTATGGTTACTTCCTTTAGTGATAGGTGCCATTTTTTTCTTACCTGCTGAGTATTTTGCTTGGGTATTAATCCCTGTCTTTATGATTGGAGCAAAAGAGTGGGGCAGCTTTATAGACCCTGATTGTAAAGTGACACAATGGACATTTACCGCGACTGTCACCGTTATTTTATTAGCGCTTAACATATTTGTTCCGGTCGATTCAATGTGGCTTAAAGGCCAGTTACACCCCATTTTTGTCTCTATTATTGCCATTGGCTCATTCTGGTGGGTCGTGAGTACGATATTGGTCGTCACTTATCCTAAAAGTGCTTCAGCATGGAAAGACAGCCCGATGCTTAAGTCTATGTTTGGGCAATTAACGCTCATTCCGTGTTTTATCGCATTGATCACTCTCAAATCCATGAGCAGTAATGTTGATCCTTACTTTGGTGGCACATTAGTCTTTTTAGTTATGTTAATTGTATGGGCTGCAGATACAGGAGCTTATTTTGCAGGACGTGCATTTGGTAAACGCAAATTAATGCCTAATGTGAGTCCTAATAAAACCCTAGAAGGTTTAGCTGGTGGCTTGTTAGCGACTATGGTTGTGGCATTCGGGGTTATGTATTATTCGCCAGAACAAGAACTTGGTTTAGTTATCGTTGTTACCTTGATTACTGCATTAGCCTCAGCTTTTGGTGATTTATCTGAAAGTATGTTCAAACGTGCGGCTAACATTAAAGATTCTGGAAAGATTCTACCTGGCCATGGCGGAGTGTTGGATCGAATGGACAGCTTAACTGCAGCGTTACCAATATTCGCTCTTATTTATCTCGCATTCTGGATTTAACGCAATGCAAAATATGGTGATTCTTGGTGCTACGGGCTCTATTGGTTCAAGCACCTTAAATGTAATTAGTCATAATTCTGAAGCATATTCAGTTTATGGGCTTGTTGCTAATTCAAGTGTTGAAAAAATGCTGGCATTATGTGTTGAGCATCAGCCTGTCTATGCGCATATGGTTGATGAATCAGCCGCTAAAGCGTTAAAAGCACAATTACCTGCTAGCATCACTACGACAGTAACAACGGGTGAAGAAGCCTTGATAGGGCTCGTAACAGCGTCTGAAGTGGATACTGTTATGGCAGCCATTGTTGGCGCTGCAGGTTTAGTCTCCACCTTTGCAGCGGTTAAAGCGGGCAAAAGGGTATTATTAGCCAATAAAGAAGCTTTAGTGATGTCTGGCGAATTGTTTATGCAGACAACACAACAAAGTGGCGCAACATTGCTGCCTGTTGATAGCGAACATAATGCGATTTTTCAATGTCTACCTACTGAAATACAAGCTAATCTCGGTCATTGTGATTTAACGGCTTCCGGTATTTCGCATATTCTGCTGACAGGTTCAGGTGGTCCGTTTTTAACGTCAGATTTAACTACACTAAATGCAATGACTCCCGCTCAAGCGTGTAATCACCCTAATTGGTCTATGGGACCGAAGATTTCAGTTGATTCAGCCACTATGATGAATAAAGGTTTAGAGTTCATTGAAGCGCGCTGGCTTTTCAATACTCAGCCAGAACAATTAAAAGTGGTTATTCACCCACAAAGTGTTATCCATTCAATGGTCCAATACCGAGATGGCTCTGTCATTGCACAAATGGGTAACCCTGATATGCGTACACCAATTGCGCATTGTATGTCTTTCCCTGAAAGAATTAACGCTGGAGTTGAACCTTTAGACTTTTTCAAAGTCCGAGAATTGAGCTTCTGTGAACCTGACTTCAATCGTTTTCCCTGTTTAGGGCTTGCAATGCAAGCGTGTCAGAATGGACAAGAAGCAACAACAGTACTCAATGCTGCTAATGAAGTTGCTGTAGCAGCCTTTTTATCAGAGCAAATTAAGTTCACAGATGTTGCTAAAGTTAATGAAGCTTGTTTATTAAAAGTACCGCAATCGTCACTTTCAACGATTGAAGATATTTTACAGTTAGATGCACAAGCACGTGCGATTGCACATGAAGCAATAAAATCAATTAACTAGTTCATAGGAGAACAATGTTAGATTTTTTTTGGAACCTAGGGTCATTTATTGTCGCATTAGGTATTTTGATTACAGCACATGAATACGGACATTTTTGGGTGGCACGTCGTTGTGACATCAAAGTAGAACGTTTTTCTATTGGTTTTGGTAAAGCTATTTGGCGAAAAGTCGGGCAAGACGGTACCGAATACGTTGTAGCAATGATCCCGCTTGGCGGGTATGTCAAAATGCTAGATGAGCGAGTAGAGGATGTTCCTGAAGAATTAAAGGATCAGGCATTCAATCGTAAAACGGTTTGGCAAAGAATTGCTGTCGTTTCAGCAGGACCAATCGCAAATTTTTTATTTGCAATCGTCGCACTTTATTTGATGTACATTATCGGTGTGCCGTCATTAAAACCCGTCATAGACACTACTAAGCCAAATACTCCCGCTGCTCAAATTAGTATAGATCAGCCAATGCAAATCTTAGCTGTTTCTGGCCAAAAAGTGAGAAATTGGGAAGAAGTAAATTTAGCTTTAGTAAGTCATATAGGTGGTGACGAAGTTGAAATTACATTAGCACCATTATCTGAAAATATTGCTAATAACTCTGTCGGTAAAACATACAGTATTGATATTCGTCAGTGGAAGTTTGATCCGGATAAAGAATCGCCAATCAGTGCTCTTGGTTTAGGGTTTTATCGACCAGGTATTGAGCCAACAATTGCACTGGTATCGAAAGGTAGTGCTGCTGAAATCGCAGGCTTGAAAGTCGGGGATGAAATTATTGCTATCAATGGTAGCCAATACCATGATTGGAATGAGTTTGTAGATGTGATACAAAAGTCTGCCGACAAAACGGTACAGTTAAAAGTATTACGTGATAATCAACAAATATCTCTTGATGTTACACCACAAGCACAAAAGAATGCTGCTGGTGAAACCATTGGTATTGTTGGCGTTAGTCCTACTCAAATTGATTGGCCTGAAAGTATGCGCTTCCAGCTTGAGTATGGCATAGTAGATTCCTTTACAGCAGCTGCTGATAAAACTTGGCAACTTACCGTTGTCAGTTTTAAGATGATTGGAAAAATATTTACCGGCGATGTGTCGGTGAAAAATCTAAGTGGTCCCATATCAATAGCTCAAGGTGCTGGTACTAGTGCTGACTATGGATTTGTGTACTTTCTTGGGTTTATCGCACTCATCAGTGTGAACTTAGGGATTATTAATTTAATGCCTTTGCCAGTACTTGATGGGGGACACTTGCTGTATTACTTTATCGAAGTGATTACGGGTAAGCCTGTACCAGAGAAGGTACAGGACATAGGATTCAGGTTTGGTGCGGCTATGCTGCTGTTATTGATGAGTGTTGCACTCTTTAATGATTTTTCCAGACTCTGAGCAGGGAACACAAATAATTAGAAGTGCTCTATGAGATTGAATAAACTTTTTGCCTCGATGATTTTAGTCGGCGCGTCATTTTCAGGCAATGGTGTGGCGGATACTTTCCAACCATTTGAAGTGACCGACATCCAGATAGATGGTTTACAGCGAGTTGCACTTGGTGCTGCCTTGTTAAGTTTGCCCGTTAAAGTGGGCGATACTGTAGATCAAGTTAAATTACAGCAAGCGATAAAAAGCTTGTATGCCTCAACTAACTTCGAAACCATCAATGTCAGTCATGATGATGGGATTCTAATTGTTGCCGTAAAAGAGCGTGCAACTATTAGCGCGGTTACTTTTGAAGGTAATAAAGATATCAAAGATGAGCAACTCCAAGAAAGTTTGGATGGCTCAGGCATTAAAATTGGTGAATCACTCGATAGAACCATGTTGTCAGGCATTGAGAAAGGCTTGCAAGATTTCTATTATGGTGTAGGTAAATACGGCGCGAAAGTAGAAGCAGAAGTTATTAATCTGCCTCGTAACCGTGTTGAGCTGAAATTCAATTTCACCGAAGGTTTAGCTGCTGAGATTCGTCAAATCAACGTAGTGGGTAATACCGTTTTTTCAGATTCTGAATTGATAGGATTGCTTGAGCTTAAAGATTACGTTGCATGGTGGGATCTATTTGGTGAACGTCGTTACCAAAAGCAAAAACTTGAAGCCGATTTAGAAACCGTTAAAACTTATTATCATAACCAAGGTTATATTCGCTTTGATGTGACATCAACACAAGTGGCGATGACACCAGATCGCAAAGGTCTGTATATCACCATCAATGTTGATGAAGGTGAAAAGTACAAGGTTAAAGAAGTTAACTTAACTGGCGAGCTTATGGGCCGTGAAAAGTTAATGAAAGCCATTTTGCCGATTAAAGAAGGCGATATGTACAACGGCGGTGATGTGACATTTACCGAAGAAATGTACAGTAAATATCTAGGTCGTTTCGGTTACGCATATCCTGAAGTTAAAACTTATCCTGAAATTGACGATGAAACCAAAACGGTTGCGTTAAATATTAACGTTAATCCTGGTAAGCGTGTTTATGTGCGCTCAATTAACTTTACCGGTAACACGGTCACTAAAGATGAAGTTATGCGTCGTGAACTTCGTCAAATGGAAGGTGCGTGGCTAAACTCAGGCCAAGTTGAATACTCAAAAACACTGCTTAACCGTTTAGGTTACTTTGAAACTGTTGATACCGAAACAGTGCAAGTTCCAGGTAGTGATGATCTCGTTGATATTGCCTTTAATGTTAAAGAGCAACCATCAGGTTCATTCAATGCGGGTGTGGGTTATGGTACTGAATCTGGACTAAGTTTACAGTTTGGTGTGCAGCAAAGTAACTTCCTCGGTACGGGTAACCAAGCCGGCGTCAGTTTGAATACCAATAAATATTCTAAGAATGTTAACCTCTCGTATACTGACCCATATTTTACCAAAGATGGTGTGAGTCTTGGCGGAAGTGTCTATTGGAGTGAGTTTGATGCTAACGAGGCTAACCTCGAACGCTATAAAAATAACTCCTATGGTATTGCGGTAAATTCAGGCTTCCCAATAAACGAAAGTAACCGTTTAAATGGCGGGATTGGTTATCGTCATAACCAAATTTCTGAAATTTCAGCTTACGAACAGGCATTACGCTTTTACAATGTTTACCGTGAGTCCGACGATCCTAATGCTGATTTAGCTTTTGATAACTTCGAAGTTAATGGTGGCTGGTCTCGTAGTACTTTAAACCGAGGTACCTTCCCAACAGATGGTTCATCACAGCGTTTTAGTACTAAAGCGACGATACCTGGTTCAGATTTACAGTATTTTAAAACTGATTTAGACACCAGCTTTTATATACCGTTAACCCGCAATCATAGCTTCGTTTTCCTAACGAGAGCTCGATTAGGTTATGCAAATGGTTATGGTCAGTTTAATGATAATGATCAAATCCTACCGTTCTGGGAAAACTATTACTCTGGCGGTAGTAGCTCATTACGTGGCTTTAAGTCGAATTCTGTAGGTCCTCGTTCGTTCTATTTATACCGTGGTAGCGAACCCTGCTCACCGGATCCTGCTGGTGACAGCTGTTCATTACCGGGTGATCCAAACCGAGTTCAAGTGAGTTCTGGTCGTTCTATTGGTGGTAACGCAATCGCTACCGCAAGTATGGAAATGATCGTTCCTGTGCCTTTCTTGGATGAGGCTTATTCAAATTCAGTACGTACTAGTTTCTTCGTTGATGCTGGTAATGTATGGGATACCGAGTTTGACTATGACTCGTATAGAAATCTTCCAGCCGATGAGTTTGACAAATTGGAAGATTATAGTGATCCGAGCCGGATCCGTGCCTCTTGGGGTATGAGTGTCCAATGGCTATCACCGATGGGACCTATGGTGTTTAGTTTAGCTTGGCCGATTAAAGAGTACGAAGATGATGAAACAGAAATATTTTCGTTCAATATTGGCAAAACGTTCTAAAAAAATATCCTCGGCAAGTTTTGCTGATAATAACAAGGAGTCTATTTTGAAAAAGATGTTAAATCGCACGTTAGTTACACTGGCATTTTTAAGTGCACCTATGATGGCACATGCGGAAAAAATTGCAGTGGTTGATATGGGCGAAGTATTTGAGCAACTGCCACAACGCGAACAAATATCACAGTCTTTAAAGACTGAGTTTGGTGATCGAGTTGCTGACGTACAAAAAATGCAAGAAGAAATGCGTACACTTGTTGAGAAACAGCAACGTGATGGCGCATTAATGAGTGAAAGTCAAAAGACTGATCTTGTACGTACAATGGAATCACTAAAGTCAGATTTCCAACTGAAAGGCAAAGCACTTGATGAAGATATGCGTCGTCGTCAAGGTGAAGAGCAAAATAAATTACTTGTAAAAGTACAGCAAGCAATCGACAAAATCGCAGAGAAAGAGTCTTATGACATCGTTCTTCAGCGTGGTGCTGTAATTTTTGTTAAGCCTGAAGCTGATATCAGCGACAAAGTTGTCCAAGCGTTAAGTAAAGGCAACTAATGAAAACTGTGACTTTAAAAGAGCTTGGTCAGCTGTTGGGGGCATCGATTAAAGGTGACGATACTTTGGTTATTACCAGTGTGGCGACTTTAGAAGATGCGACCTCAGATCAACTTTCTTTTTTAGCCAATAGTAAATATCGCGCACAGCTTGAGAGTTCTCAAGCTGGTGCGGTGTTATTGAGTGAAAAAGATGCTAAAGATTACATTGGTAACGCTTTAGTATTGAAAGACCCTTATGTTGGATTTGCGCGCGTAGCTCAACTTTTAGATACCACTCCTAAAGTGACTACTGGCATTCATCCTTCTGCACAAATAGATCCTTCAGCCCAGCTAGGTGAAAACGTCGCTATAGGCGCTAATGCCGTTATTGATGCTAATGTTATTATTGGTAATAATGTGCAAATTGGCGCAGGTAGCGTTGTTGGTGAGCAATCTATCATTGGCTCTGGTACATGTTTAAAAGCCAATGTGACCTTCTATTATGATGTCGTTGTTGGTCAGGATTGTATTTTTCATTCTGGTTGTATAATTGGTTCTGATGGTTTTGGTTATGCTAACGAACGCGGCAATTGGATTAAAATCCCACAAACGGGTGGTGTTCGTATTGGAGACAATGTTGAAATTGGCGCTAATACTACTATCGACCGTGGCGCTTTATCGCATACCAAGATAGATGACGGCGTTATCATTGATAATCAAGTTCAAATTGCCCACAATTGTGAAATTGGACAGAATACAGCAATAGCTGGAACAACATTTATAGCTGGTAGTACCATTATTGGAAAGTATTGCATTTTTGGCGGCGGATGTGGTGTTTCAGGCCATTTAAAGATTATCGATGGCACCCATGTATCTGGTAGTACCAATATAACCAGCGAAATACGTAAACCAGGTTTGTATTCATCTGCTACAATTGCAATGGAAAATAAAACATGGCGTCGTAACACCGTGCGTTTCCGTCATTTAGATGAATTATTCAGCCGTGTAAAAACGATTGAGAAGAAAATACAAGATTAGAAGTCATGGCATTATTGCCATAGCGAGGACTTAAGCGTGTCAAACCAATTGAATACCATGGATATTGAAGAAATTCTGCAATATCTTCCTCATAGATACCCATTTTTATTAGTTGATCGTGTTCTTGACTATACCGTTGGTGAGTCATTACATGCAATTAAGAACGTAACGTTTAATGAACCTTTTTTTCAAGGTCACTTCCCTGTAAAACCTGTTATGCCAGGTGTTTTAGTTATTGAAGCTATGGCACAAGCTACTGGTCTGCTTGCATTTAAAACCATGAGCCCAGAGCCATCTCCGGATGTTTTATATTTACTGGCAGGTATTGATAAAGCACGTTTTAAGCGTGTGATTTCTCCAGGTGATCAAATTCATTTCCACGTTAAAATGATTAAAGAGCGCCGAGGGATTGGTGTATTTGAAGGCGAAGCATACGTCGATGGAGAACTAGCCTGTTCTGCTGAAATCATGTGTGCACGTAGAGAGATCAACAAGTGATTGATAAGTTAGCATTCGTACATCCAGATGCAAAAATTGGTAACAACGTTACTATTGGCCCTTGGAGCTATATCGGCGCAGATGTTGAGCTAGGTGATGATACTTGGGTTAGTTCACATGTTGTGATTAAAGGCCCAAGTGTTATTGGAAAAGGAAATCGTTTTTTCCAATTCTCATCAGTCGGTGAAGAATGCCAAGATAAGAAATATGCCGGTGAGCCAACTCGTTTGATTATGGGTGATAATAATATTATTCGTGAGAATGTGACCATCCATCGTGGCACCATTCAGGATAATAGTGAAACTCGTATCGGTTCAAATAACCTGCTTATGGCTTATGTGCATATTGCTCATGACTGTGTGTTAGGCGATAACATCATTATGGCAAATAATGCTTCTATTGCTGGACATGTACATGTTGGTGATTGGGTTATTTTAGGTGGCATGACCGGAGTTCATCAGTTTGTACACATTGGCGCGCATGCCTTTGCTGCTGGTTCTTCAACTATTTTCCAGGATGTTCCACCGTTTGTTATGGCGGCCGGTAGCCCAGCTATCCCAAGAGGTCTGAACGTTGAAGGTTTAAAGCGTCGCGATTTCACTAAAGAAACCCAACATGCTATTCGTCGCACTTACAAATCGTTATATCGTAAAAGTTTAACGATTGAAGAAGCGTTGAATGAGATCCGTGATGATGCAAACTCTGATGAATACGTTAAAAATATGGTTGAGTTTATCAATAGCTCATCACGCGGAATCATTCGATAGTTTTGGAAATGACAAATAATACCCCTCGTATTTTTGCTATGGTCGCCGGAGAACTCTCCGGCGATATTCTTGGCGCTGGATTAATTAAATCCTTAAAAACACATTATCCTGATGCTCGTTTTATCGGTATCGGTGGCCCACAAATGGAAGCGCTCGGCTTTGAAAGCTATTTTTCCTATGAAGAATTAGCTGTGATGGGAATCGTTGAAGTCCTTGGTCGACTACCTCGATTACTCAAAGTAAGAGCAAGACTAATTGAAAAAATATGCGTAGCTAACCCTGATTGTTTTATCGGTATAGATGCACCAGATTTTAATATAGGTCTAGAGTTAAAGCTTAAAAATAAAGGCATTAAAACGGTTCATTATGTTAGTCCTTCAGTATGGGCATGGCGTCACAAGCGTATTTTTAAGATAGCTAAAGCCACAGATATGGTGTTATCGCTATTACCATTTGAAAAGGCTTTTTACGATAAATACCAAGTTCCATGTACTTTTGTTGGTCACACACTTGCTGATGACATCCCAATGCACAGCGATAAGTTAGTCGCACGAAAATTACTTGGGTTAGATCCAACGGCTGAATACCTTGCTGTTTTACCCGGTTCTCGCGCGGGTGAGCTCAAACAACTCGCTGAACCATTCATCAAAGCCATCGTCATTGTTAAACAAAAATACCCAGACATTAAATTTGTCACGCCATTAGTCAACCAAGCCCGTAGGGAACAATTTGTTGCCGCGCTTAAAGAGTTTGCACCAGATTTAGAAATTGAGTTGATAGAAGGTCAATCTCGGGAAGTCATGGCCGCATCTGATGTCATTCTATTAGCCTCAGGTACAGCCGCTTTAGAAGCGATGTTAGTTAAACGTCCGACTGTAATGTCATACAGAGTTAATGGACTTACATATAGCATCGCTAAGAGGCTTATGAGCCTTGAACATTACTCATTGCCTAATTTATTAGCTAACCGCGCATTAATCCCTGAAGTTGTGCAAGACGAATGCAATGAGCACAACATTGCAGCAGCCGTTGTTGATCAGTTAAATATCGATTTTGCTCCCTTAAAAGCAGAGTTTGAAAAAATGCATCTAACACTTCGTTGTAATGCGAGTGATCGAGCTGCTGATGCGGTAATTAAAGTTATTAACGACCATCAATCACAAGAGTCAGTTTAATGAGTCTAATTCCTGCTGTTATTAAAGATATCACGCCTAAACAAGTTAAACATATTAGCCGCGGAGTTGTGGCTGGTGTTGATGAAGTAGGCCGTGGGCCATTAGTGGGTGACGTAGTCACCGCTGCGGTAATATTAGATCCAAATAATCCGGTTCTTGGGCTCAATGATTCTAAAAAACTTTCAGAGAAGCGCCGTGAAGCTTTGTTTATTGAAATTATGGATAAAGCTTTAGCCATTAGTGTAGGACGAGCATCACCTGTAGAAATTGATGACCTGAATATATTGCATGCAACCATGTTAGCTATGCAGCGGGCTGTGCACGGTTTACCGATTACACCTGAGCGAGTGTTAGTGGATGGCAATCGCTCACCAGAATTTGGTATAAGCAGTCATGCCATTATCAAAGGTGATGGCTTAGTTGCTGCAATTAGCGCCGCATCAATTATTGCTAAAGTGACTCGCGATCGGGAGATGGCAGAGCTTGATACTCGCTATCCACAATACGGTTTTGCTAAACACAAAGGTTACCCAACCAAAGCCCATTTTGAAGCCTTAGAAGAACATGGTGTACTTGATGAACACCGGAAAAGCTTTAAGCCGGTAATGGCGGCCCTTGTAAAACATCAATAAATATCAACTTATCTATTCGTAAAGTTAGCTAGTTTTTGTCATATCCTCTATTAAGCTCTGTCGCTTTAGGGTCATTTTTTCATTTTTCGAAGCAACAAATTCTGTTTTATTTACCTATTAAAAACCAGGGTAGTTTGTTAATCTGGTTGGCGATTTTTCCTTTTAATAATGCATTCCAAAGATACCATAATCTATGTCAGATCCTCGATTTACCCATCTTCGCGTCCACAGTGATTTTTCCATGTGTGACGGTGTGGCAAAAGTAAAACCCATTATTGCCAAGGCTCAAGAATTGGGCATGGGGGCACTTGGCATAACAGACCAAAATAACTTTTGTGGATTAGTGAAATTCTATGGTGGATGTCATAGTGCAGGCATCAAGCCTATTGTTGGTGCTGATTTTTGGATGAAAGTGCCTGGATTTGATAATGAATTTTGTGCGCTGACGGTTATTGCTCTAGATAATGAAGGCTATCAAAGTCTGACTCAGCTAATAAGTGAAGCCTATTTACGGGGACAAATTAAAGACCGTGTCGTCATTGATCAAGAATGGTTGGTTAAGTTTAATAAAGGTATCTTGATTCTTTCAGGAGCTAAAGATGGCGACGTTGGTAAAGCACTATTAAAGGGTAACGAAACGCAAGTAGAGCAACTTGTTGATTTCTATAAAACGCATTTCGAAAACCGTTACTTCTTAGAACTCATTCGCACGAATCGAAAAGACGAAGAACGTTATCTGCATATGGCCGTTAAGCTTGCTTCTGATAACGAATTGCCAGTTGTAGCAACTAATCAGGTGGTATTTTTAAAAGCAGATGATTTTGATTCCCATGAAATACGGGTGGCAATTCATGATGGTTTTACATTAGCTGATCCTCGAAGACCTAAACTTTACAGTAAAGAACAATACCTGCGTACAGAAGAGGAAATGTGCGAATTATTCGCGGATATTCCTTCAGCTTTAGCTAATAGTGTTGAGATTGCTAAGCGCTGTAATGTCACCATACGTTTAAATGAATACTTCTTACCTAACTTCCCAACAGGTGACTTAACGATTGAGGACTTTCTTGTTGAAGTCTCAGAAAAAGGCTTAGAAGAACGATTAGAATTTTTATTTCCTGATGAAAAGGATCGTTTAGAAAAACGTCCTGAATATGATGAGCGCCTTGAAATTGAACTTAAAGTTATTAACCAAATGGGTTTCCCTGGTTACTTTCTCATCGTAATGGAGTTCATTCAATGGGGTAAAGATAACGACATTCCAGTCGGTCCTGGACGTGGTTCTGGTGCTGGTTCACTTGTGGCATATGCTCTTAAAATTACAGATTTAGACCCATTAGAATATGACTTACTGTTTGAACGCTTTCTAAACCCTGAGCGTGTATCAATGCCCGATTTCGATGTCGATTTCTGTATGGATAGGCGTGATGAAGTTATTGATCATGTCGCTGAATTGTATGGGCGAGATGCGGTATCACAAATTATAACCTTCGGTACTATGGCGGCGAAAGCGGTTGTACGGGATGTGGGCCGAGCTTTAGGCCATCCTTATGGATTTGTTGAACGATTAACTAAAATGATCCCCGCAGAGCCCGGGATGACGTTAACCAAAGCTTTTGAAGTGGAACCTTCATTGCCTGAAGCCTATAACGCTGATGATGATGTTCGTGAACTTATTGATATGTGCCGTCGCCTTGAGGGCGTGACTCGTAACGCCGGTAAGCATGCCGGTGGTGTGGTTATTTCACCGACGGTTATTACTGATTTTGCCCCACTTTACTGTGATGCTGAAGGGTTAAACCCAGTTACTCAGTTTGATAAGAACGATGTTGAAACTGCGGGCTTAGTTAAATTCGATTTCTTGGGCTTGAGAACACTGACGATTATTGATTGGGCGTTGCAAATGATCAATCCTCGCCAATTAAAAGAAGGCAAGGAAGTGGTTCGAATTGAATCCATTCCGTTAGATGATCCTAAATCATTCAGACTATTACAACGTTACGAAACCACAGCGGTATTCCAGTTAGAATCACGCGGTATGAAGGACTTGATCAAACGTCTTCAACCTGACAGTTTCGAAGATATGATTGCACTCGTGGCACTGTTTAGACCGGGCCCATTGCAGTCAGGCATGGTCGATAACTTCATCGAGCGTAAGCATGGTCGAGAAGCGGTATCTTATCCTGATGCTGAATATCAGCATGAATCATTGCAAGAGTTGCTAGAGCCAACCTACGGTATTATCTTGTACCAAGAACAGGTAATGCAAATTGCCCAGGTACTTGCTGGCTATACCTTGGGTGGCGCAGATATGTTGCGTCGTGCCATGGGTAAGAAAAAGCCTGAAGAAATGGCTAAACAACGGGGTACTTTTAAAGAAGGCTCAGTAAATAATGGGGTCGATGGCGACCTGTCGATGAAAATTTTCGATCTGGTTGAAAAATTTGCGGGTTACGGTTTTAACAAATCTCACTCAGCAGCTTACGCTTTAGTTTCATATCAAACCTTATGGTTAAAAACGCATTTCCCTGCAGAGTTTATGGCAGCGGTAATGTCTGCCGACATGGATAATACTGACAAGATTGTCATCTTGGTTGATGAATGTGAACGTATGGGGTTGCCACTTATCCCACCTGATGTGAACAAAGGCTTATTCAAATTTACTGTCGATGAAGACCGTAATATTGTTTACGGTATTGGCGCGATTAAAGGTGTCGGCGATGGCCCAGTTGATTCAATTCTTAAAGCTCGCAAAGATGGACCATTTACCGACTTATTCGATTTCTGTGCTCGTATCGATCTTAAGAAACTCAATAAACGAATCATTGAAAAACTGATCTGTGCCGGAGCATTAGATAACTTAGGTCCTCATCGCGCTGCAATGGTGGCGACATTACCTGAAGCGATACTTGCAGCCGCACAGCATAATAAAGCTGAAGCTATTGGCCAAAATGATATGTTTGGGCTATTGAATTCAGAACCAGAAGACAACAAGCAAAACTTTGTTGAATGTACACCATGGCCAGATAAAGTGTGGCTAGAAGGTGAGCGAGATACCCTAGGGCTATACTTAACGGGTCATCCGATAAATCAATATTTAAAAGAGTTAAGGCAATATACTTCAGGACGCTTAAAAGACGTTCATCCTACAGACCGTGGTAAAACCATGAAGGCTGCTGGGTTAGTTATTGCGACAAGAGTGATGATTACCAAACGTGGGTCTAAAATGGGTTTAGTGACTTTAGATGATAAAAGCTCCCGTTTAGAAGTGATGTTATTTACTGAAGCATTTGAAAAATTTAACCACCTGTTAGAAAAAGATAAAATTCTCATTTGTGAAGGTGAAGTCAGTTTTGATGATTTTGCTGGCGGCAATCGAATGACTGCCCGCAATATCATTGAAATAGGAGAAGCGCGCAGCCATTTTGCCAATGCGGTTGAAATCAATATTGCAGCAGATGACATTAACCAAGCTTGGCTAGAGCAGTTTGAACAGGCATTAACACCTTGGAAAAACGGCAGTGTGCCGGTGATTATCCACTATCAGCAACAAGAAGCTGCAGGGCAACTTCGCTTGGGTGATGAATGGCGAGTTAATCCCACAGATGAATTAATGTTAGCCATTGAAACCTTAGTCGGTTCAAACAACGTAAAAATCGTTTTTAACTGATGACGTCAGTTAACAATTAATGCTGATTTACGTCGAAAGGCATTTTAATCATGAAAAAAACTGGGCGATAGAGTGAACGATAAAATAAGTATAGATATTGGCAAAGCAATCGAAGCTCAAACGCTACCGTTAATAAACGCACTACCACAGGCGAAGTTAGTATTAGCTTACAGTGGTGGTGTTGATTCTGAATGCCTTGCTTATGGTCTGAGCCAGTTCTCTCAACAATACCCTCATATCAGTTGTTTGCTAGTTCATGTTCATCATGGCTTGAGCGACAATGCGGATGTGTGGGCTAATCATTGTATAAGCCAAGCCCAGAAATATCAGTTACCTATTCAGGTTGAAAGGGTTCGCTTACAAAAAGCCCCAAGACAAAGTTTAGAAGCGGTCGCGCGCGATGCGCGTTACGGTGTCTTTAAAAAGTACCTTAATAAAGGCGACGTGTTACTCACCGCCCACCATCAAGATGATCAACTTGAAACACTTCTACTCGCGTTAAAAAGAGGGCAAGGGCCAAAAGGTCTTGCATCAATGGGCGTGATTCAAGCGTTTAATTTACACAGCTGGATAGTTCGGCCTCTGCTTGATTTTACGCGGCAGGACATTGAAGCTTTTGCGCAGCAAAAACAACTTTGTCATATTGAAGATGAAAGTAATAAAGATGTGCAATTTGACCGCAACTTTCTTCGTTTAGAAATCATCCCGTTATTAAAAAAACGCTGGCCAAGTATTACGGCTACCGCATCACGCAGTGCCAAACTTTGTGCTGAACAACAAGAAGTTATCGAACACGAAGTAGGTAATCGCTTACCGTTATGGCTAGACACCTCAACCCGTTTTGAATTACCCGCTTTCAAATTAGTCGAATTATCTAGCCAAACTGCTCAATGGCAAGCTTTACTATTTCGTGGTTACACCCACTACTTAGGTTTTAATGCACCTTCACAATCTCAATTAGAGCAGGTTTTACATCAACTCATTAACGCAGCCGATGATGCCAAGGTTGATGTCAATTGTGGTGATTACGCGATAAAACGTTTTAATGGTAAAGCTTTTTTAGTGCCCCAAATTAACAAGCATGAAGTTTTAAATTTGCTCAGTGCAGATGATTCTGGAGACGATAACTTAGCGACTCAAATTGAGTTGTTGTTTACAGGTGACACTCAGCAATTGGATGTGGCTCTTGGTAATACAAGATATTTATTAAAAATAGCGAAAGAGGGCATAAGGCTGAAGCTAGCGAGTTCTGCCAACGTGACTATTGCATATGGCGCTAAGGGGAGTATTCGTTGTCAGCCGCATTTTAGGGATAAAGGCCGCGAGCTTAAAAAACTATGGCAGGAGTTATCTGTACCATATTGGCAGCGAAGTAAAATACCATTAGTATTTTACAATGATACGTTGGTTGCAGCTGTTGGTTTTTGGGTGGATAAACGCTTTTTGGCTGAAGAAAATGAATTAGGCATTTATTTGTTGGCTTAATTTATAGCAATTTTTCCCATCCGCTTTTGCAGCATATAAAGCGATATCCGCAGTTTCGTAGAGTTTATCTTGTGATTGTTTCTGTTGTAGTTCTGCGACCCCAATACTGCATTGAACAGTAAAAGAACTCATTAATGGATGCACGTTCATCGCTTCTATAATACGTTCACACAATGGTGTCAGCGTATGTTCCTTTCCTTGGGCTATAATAATAAATTCATCACCGCCAATTCTGAAGGCTTGATCGGTGTTACGAATAGCGTCATTTAACAGTTCAGCAAACTCTTTTAAAACAGTATCACCCAGTCTATGGCCGTATTGATCATTTAAGCCTTTGAAATTATCTAAATCGAGCACCATAAGTGAAACGTGGCCTTGATTCCTGCTAGCTCTTGCTAGCGCACTCTTAATGCTTTGACGATAATAATAGCGATTCCCAAGACCTGTTAATGCATCAAACATGGCTTGATTAGACATTTCATTGAACTTAAAAGCATTTAGAAATGGCTGATTGAACAAACTTTCTAACGCATTTAATTGTAATGTTTGACTTGGTGTTAACGGTGAAGACAAAAAGTATTTGATGCTATAAGGTTCGCCAAAGCCACTGACCACGCGTTGTACGTTCAAGCCGTGACAACGACCCCAGTTAATTTTTAGTTGGTGATTGAGCTGTAAACCGCAGATCGGCAATAGTTGTCCTACCACTTTGCCGTAACTGGCAAAGACTGTTCTTGGGTCTAGGCTTGCGTGCAATTGTTGCAGGATTTGCATCAGGCTACTTTCTTGATCTACATATGGAACACTTCCGTAAAGTGATGATTTATCTATTATTTGTTCTGGATATGCATGTGAAGTTGCGGCGTAATCCATATGTAGTACCTCAATGTGTTTCTAAACGTAAAAGTTGCAGTTGCACCTGTTGAATTAAAAGCAAGAAGTGTGCCTAGTTTTAATTGTTTATTATTTTCATGTGGTTATTGTTAATGAATTGGTTTATTAATAGACTGTTTCTTTCATCGTTATTTTTTTGACTCGGAGAACATGCATTTATGGAGCACAGTTTTTTTATCCATATTCTCTCAATGCTAGTCATTGCTATCGTTGCTATATCGTTATTAAGACGATTTGGACTGCCAGCTATTCTTGCTTATCTTCTTACTGGTGTTGTTAGTGGCCCGAGTGGTTTTCACTGGTTTACCCAGCATCAGATGCACTCAGTTGCCGAACTCGGCGTGGTGCTGTTGATGTTTAGTCTAGGGTTGGAGTTCTCTGTACCAAAATTATGGTCAATGCGCCGCACTGTATTTGGCCTTGGTAGCGCGCAGGTAAGTTGCACCGCATTAATTGCAGGATTAGTCGCATTCATGTTCGGGCAAAATATGATTGCTGCAGTGGTCATCGGTTCTGCGGTGGCGCTGTCTTCTACGGCGATTGTGTTAAAACTAGTAAATGAACAAGGATGGATGCGTCGTCGCCATGGTGAACTGTCTGTCAGTGTGTTGTTATTTCAGGATATTGCCGTAGTCCCACTGCTCATTGTATTACCGCTATTATCCACTAATGGCGATCCTATCGGTTTCCTTGATATTGCTTGGGGCTTATTGACAGGTATTTTGGCCTTTATCGGGCTGATGTCATTTGGCAAATGGATTCTGCCGCGGATATTTGATGAAGTGGCGCGTTCTCGATCTAATGAACTGTTTGTATTATCGACATTGGTGGTTGTGTTAGTGACAGGTGCATTTACCCAATGGTTAGGACTTTCAATGGCATTAGGCGCTTTTATTGCAGGGATGTTATTAGGGGAAAGCCAGTATCGCCGCCAGTTAGAAGCTGATATTAGGCCATTTCGCGATCTGCTAATGGGACTGTTTTTTATCTCCATTGGTATGTTATTGGACTTTGCTATCGTCGTTGAGTTTTGGTGGCAAATTTTACTGATTCTCTTTGCGGTATTAATCACAAAAGTTTTGGTTGTATTTGGCTTATTAAAGTTAGGTGGTGAGCAATTTAAAGTCGCGCTCAGTACTGCGATTAGTTTGGCGCAAGTTGGTGAGTTTAGCTTTGTATTGTTAGCGTTAGCGGTAAATTATGAGCTACTCGAAACTCAAATGAGTACGATATTAGTGATGGTTGCGGTGCTTTCTATGTCGATAGCTCCCTGGCTTGTCCGGCACAGTGTCGAAATTGCTAGTAAAATAGATGGTAAAACCAATAGCAAAGAACAAATGGAAGAGGAGTTTACACTTCCACCACCTGAAGATGGCGATTTAGTGTTGATACTGGGTTATGGCCGAGTAGGGCAAACCATTGCGCGATTCTTAAAAACCGAAGCGATTCCGTTTGTAGTTTTGGACTTAGACCCAACACGAGTATCAGAAGCAAAAGCCGCTGGAGAGCCAGTATTTTTTGGCGATGCTTGTAAGATGGGCTTGTTAAAACAAATCGGTATTCGCCGCGCGAGTATGGTGGTGATTACTTTTGGTGATTCAAGGCAAGTTGAAGACTGTTTAGCACTATCCCGTAAGTTAGCACCAGAAACTAAAATTATTGTCCGCACCACAGATGACGAAGAACTTGATAATTTGAAAGAAGCTGGGGCTACCCAAGTCATTCCTGAAAAACTTGAAGGCAGCTTAATGCTGGTATCTCAAGTGTTGTATAAATGTGGGGTGCCGCTACCAAGAATTATTAAGCGTTTGGAATCAGAGCGTCGTAATCATTATCAATATTTACATGGTTTTTTCACCGGTGCAGATACTGATTTCACTTTAGAATTACTGCATGCCGTAGCGCTTGATACCGGTGCCGATGCTATTGGAAAAAGCATGGCTGATATTCCCTGGTCACGCCTAGGCGTCGAAATTCGTGGTGTTAGACGTAAGGGCGAAGAAATAAGCCCGCCACCTGATAATTGGGTGTTTGAGCGACGGGATATCGTTATGATTGTCGGTAAACCACGCTCGATAGAAGCGACAGAGGAACATTTACTACAAGGTTAATATGAAGGGGATGTGCCTTTAAGGGGTCAAACTTCAACGCAAGCTTTAAAATAAATCACTAAAGCGCATGTCACGGTAGAATTTTACAGACATCTTCCATACAATGGATGGTTACGCTCGTTGTTGTGTAGCCATCTTTTTGCTACAGCTTGTATGGAATAATGCATGTCGGCCAAATTGTTTAATCTTCCAATAAAAATTACCTTAGAACTCGTTGCTAAGTTATTTTCATCTATTCAACTGCAAAAGGCGCAGAACTACCTGATTGAAGGGCGGGTTCTAGACGTTCATGCCAGTCAAGAAAATCATAATATTGAATCTTATGTGGTCGGTTCTGCTACCGAGCCTTATCGCCAAGACATTACGCTAGTGAACGTGAATCACAAGATTGTGATGAATTCTCATTGTACTTGCCCAGTTGCGACTAATTGTAAGCATGTTGCCGCGGCGCTTTTAGCATTGGTAGATAAAAAGCCTGTTGAAGAGCAAAGGCTCAGCCAATGGTTACTACAATTAGATAAGCAAGATTTGCTAAATCAACCAGAAGAAGATGAAGAAAAAGAACGGATTATTTTTGTTCTATCAAGTGATCATCATGGGATTTTTGTTGAGTTTAAGCGCAGTAAATTAAACAAGAAACAGCAATTTAATAAAGGCAGTAAAGTTGCCCTTAATGATGTGAAGTACCATCTTCCTTGGTGGATCAATGCAGAAGATAGCCAAATTATCAGTCTACTTCTTTCTTCTTCTAAAAGTGCTTCTAAGATTTACCTTGAAGGTGAGATTTGTGCATTAGCGTTGAATAAAATGATTCAAATCGGCGCTTGTTTTTGGGAAGAAAATCGTACCCCAATCAAAATGACTCATGCCGTTGCACCAGATTTTATTTGGAAAGAAACAGATGCTCGTCATACTCAAATTAGTATGAGTATGCCAGAGCTTGATAATTGGGAGTTTATTGCCACTTGTCCACCGATGTTTGTGGATTTGGATTATCTTAAGGTTGGGCATTTAGATACTGATTTGACGGTTGAAAAACTGAAGTTATTACAACAAATGCCACCAGTGCCATTGGATAAAGCCGATTCCATTAGTGATAAAATGCTACGACATTTTTCCCCTAAAAGTGTGCCAGTGCCAAGCGAAATAGAATTTTATGAAATTGAGCAGCCTCTTGAAGTAAAGCTCACGTTTACTATGGTTCAGTTAAGTGACTCTCCCGTGATGCAACCGGTGTTGCAGCTAGAGTTTAAATACGGTGAAGTGACACTTTCAGGAAAGTTAGCTCGTGAAAAAATTAGCTTAATCAAGCAGGGTAAAGCGCAATATCAGATCCATCGCGACCCAGAGCAAGAGTTACAGGTCATCGATATTTTACAAAGTCTGCAATTAGAGGCTATCGACAATTCTTTACTCAAATTCAATCAGGCTAAAAGTTTTCATAGTCTTGGCCTCATGCCTGACATGGTCAACGAATGGGCACAATTGACGACTTTCGGCATCATGACGTTAGAAGACTTAGGTTACCAGATAGAATTCGCGGCTGATTTTGACCTTAATATTATTGAGGCTGATATTGAAGTGGATCTTGATGATGACGAAGATAGCGGCTGGTTCTCATTATCCCTTAATGCCGACATCGAAGGACAAAGTGTTCCGTTACTTAGCTTAGTGGCTCGTTGGCTTCAGCAAAATGGTGAACCTGATGACGAACAAGAACTTATTTTACCTGGGCCGAATGGCCGCTTTGTAAAAATTAAAGCTAAAACAATCAAACCACTGATTTCAGTGATTCAAGAATTATTCCAGCGCGGCGGTGGCGATCAACTTGAAGTGCCTCGTAACCGTGCTGACTTACTAAATGAGCTTTCTGAAAGCGATATACGTTTGCTTAATGGTGAACGGGTACGAAAACTGGCAAACAAACTCACAGAGTTTAAAGGTATTGAGCCTGTAGAGTTGCCAGAGGGTCTGAATGCTACGCTACGTGACTATCAGAAACAGGGCTACGATTGGTTATGCTTTTTAAAAGAATACCAACTAGGTGGCATTCTTGCTGATGATATGGGCTTGGGTAAAACGCTGCAAACCTTGGCTTTCTTGTTGAAAGCTAAACAGTCAAAACTGCAAGAACAATCATCACCATTATCGCCACGCGCATTTAGACCAAGTTTAATTGTTTGCCCAACTAGTTTAGTGGGTAACTGGTTAAAAGAAGCTCAAAAATTTACGCCAAGTTTACGGGTGTTAGTGGTTCATGGCAGCAAGCGACAAGCCATGCTTGAGAAAATCGAAGACTATGATGTGATTGTAACCACTTATCCACTGATCTTACGTGATGAGATGGTGTACAGCGATTATAGCTTTGAACATATTATATTAGATGAAGCGCAGCAGATTAAAAACGCGCAAGCTAAGGTGACGCAGGCGCTAAAAACCTTTAAAGGTCAATTTAGATTATGTTTGTCGGGCACTCCGCTTGAAAATCATTTAGGTGAATTAAAATCGCTAATGGATTTCTGTTTACCTGGATTATTAGGCCAGCATGCTTACTTTAATAAAGAGTTCAGAGGGCCGATTGAGAAACAAGCTGATACTGAAAAATCGGCTATTTTATTAAATCGTATTGCACCATTTTTACTCCGTCGTACAAAAAGCGAAGTAATGTCTGAACTACCAGAAAAAACCATCATTATTCAGACGCTTGAATTAGAAAAAGACCAACGTAATTTATATGAAAGTATCCGTTTAGTGATGGAGAAAAAATTGCGTGAGTTGTTTGCTAAGCAAGGTGTATCAAGCAGTCACATTGAGTTTTTAGATGCACTGCTCAAACTTCGCCAAGCCTGTTGTGATCCTCGGTTAGTGAAACTAGAGCAAGCTCAGTATGTAAAAGATAACGCCAAGCTGACATGGCTGACACAAAACGTACCTGAGATGGTGGAAGAAGGGCGTAAAATTCTAATATTCAGTCAATTCACTGGAATGTTGGCATTGATTGAACAAGAGCTTATAGATTTGGGTATCGGCTACAGTAAGCTCACGGGACAAACACGTCATCGCCAAGTTGAAATCGATTCGTTTCAAGAGGGCGACAAACCCGTATTCTTGATCAGTCTTAAGGCTGGTGGAACGGGCTTAAACCTTACTGCTGCAGATACCGTTATTCACTTTGACCCTTGGTGGAATCCCGCTGCTGAAAAACAAGCAACAGATAGAGCGCACCGTATTGGTCAGCTAAATCCAGTGTTTGTTTATAAGCTGATTGCCCAAGGAACAGTAGAAGAGAAGATACAAGAGATGCAACAGCACAAGCAAAGTCTTGCAGATAGTATCTTGTCAGGCAGCGCTAAAAGCCAGTGGCAGGGCAATGCTGATGATTTACTGTCGTTGTTAAGGTAGTGATTGTTAAGATAGCCATTGTTGAGATAACTGCCGTTATTAATGGTGAGCGTTAACGAATTCATCTAAACGTTCAAATGCATTGGTTTGCTGATATTGCCAATAGAGCTGAGTTAACTCAGCTCTATTTTTTTTGTCTACAGGATCATCTGAGCTGAACTTGAATGTATCGAGATAAGACATTAATTCAATGAAGTCGGTAATAACCACGCCAGCTGGTGGAATATTTTCTGCGTAGTCATAGCACTGGCGGCTGTCTGTTTGATATTCCAATTGATCAAACTGATAGAAAATAATACCTGCTTTAGTTTGTAACATATCAATATACAAAGAAGAGTAATCGGTAATTAACAAATCTACATCATCAATAATTTCATAGGTATCTTGCCAATCACTGATATTAATTATGTTGTCATAATCACTGAAACCATCAGCTAGGTAAGCTTCATTTGGGTGAAGTCGAAGTAACAATAATTGCTCATTATTTACCAGTTGTGAAGATAGCGCTTTAAAATCAAATGCTTTTAAGTAAGGATTGCTAGTGTTATTGGCAAGTGCAGTAGAATCTCGCCATGACGGTGCATATAAAATAACAGTTTCAACGTTATTCAATTGTTTTAGCTCATCAATTAATGAATCCGCTTGTGGATATTTTTTGAAATAGTCCGTTCTTGGATTGCCGCAATGTAGCATCTTGGCTTCATTTATTTTGAAAGCGCTAGCAAAGAGTTTTGATACCAGCTCACTGGGTGCCACCATGTTATCTGGGGCTATGTTTTGCTGATGAAATAAACTTGCAGAGGTCAATTTCTCAGCCAGATTCTGTGGGTGGTAAACCTTGAATAAAGGCCCATTGTTAATATCGAATTCAATACGTTTTAATGGCGAACCATGCCACAGATTAATTTTAATAGCGCCTTTGGCAAGATATTGATTAATATCGCCAATATAGCTGTTGTAGATATAATATTTGGCGGTTAAAGCATGGTAAATGCCGTTAAGGCTCCAGCGATGGTAAGCTTCATATCCTTGCAGGGATAACTCGTTGACGGTAATTCTGCTGCCACTAATCCAAATCGCGCGTATGACCTGTTTTTGTTGCCAGTGTAAATATAGATACTTGCTGTTATCGGCAAATTTATTTTTATAACATCCCATAACCGCTTTGTGTTGCCTTGGGAAAAAACCGGAAAAGAAATACAATACTTGAGTCACGACATATCGAATGCTATTGATTATGAATTGGCTCATACTTTGTCTCCGTGACAAAAAATCCTTTAAATACAAAGATAGCACTAAACTGCTGATAACGTCAGGCTGCTTTTATCGCAAGGTTATCTTTTATTTCAGTAGTCGAAATACTATCGGTTCTGGTTAAGTAGAGCACTTCACACTGGCTTTTTAAGAAATCAAACTTGCCTTCCCAGTCATCGCCAATGGCAAAAATATCGACATCATAACGACTCACATCTTCAGACTTTTGTTGCCAGTTTTGCTCAGGGATTACCTTAGTCACAAACCGGCATGCTGATACAATTTCTGCTCTTTGTTCAAAACTGAAAAAAGCCGCTTTTCCTTTTAAGGCATTAAACTCGTCTGTTGATACCCCAACAATAAGTTCATCACACATTTCACTGAGTCTCTCAAATAATCTCACATGCCCGTAATGGAATAAATCAAATGTACCGTAAGTAATAATGGTTTTCATAATGAGTATCCTTTTATCTGATAGCAAACAATTTACTGAAATATCGATGTTAGTTTTTAATTACAATGCTTGGTTTGGTGGCTTTAAACTGATTTTGTAGCATATTAACCAAGTAACGGGGTTTGCTGGATTGCTCGAATTCCATCTCCACCATTTGCACTTCTTCCTTTGGTGTATTGTCATCAAAATTTAATTGTACAGGACCGTAAACACCATAAGTTGCAGTACTATTATGCGAATTTTGATGCAAGTTTTGATGTAAGTTTTGATGCTTACTGGAAGCGCCAAATAAAGCTAAATCACCTTTTACCGCTAACCAAACTTGTGGCAATAGGGCAACACTTTCATTTTTGAAATTAAATTTGTGAGCTTTTACTGATTCATTTTGATTGTTCATCACGGTTTCAGTCACGATAGGCTTTTTAGGCTTCATAATGAATGCGCCCACAAATAAGGTGATTAAAAGCGGTGAAAGTAAAATATATAACATCAACAAAATGGCTCTTTGAAATACGCCGTTATAGTTCACTGCACTCTTAGATGATTTCGCTATTAAGGTTTCATCTTCAACCTTGCTCCAGCTGTTAGTTTGTGGATCAATTATCAAATTTTGAGAGATGATTTTATTCTCAACACTTAGCTGAGGACCAACATAGGTGTTAGGCAAAATAATACTATTACGAATTTTGCTATCTTCAATGAAGCAGTATTTTCCAACAACAACACTCTCAGTGAGTTGCGCCTTATTTGAGACTTTAGTGTATTCTCCAATAGCACCAAATACAGAGATATTCTCTAACAGGGGTAATTCACACTGCGCTTCAACAACAAGGTTTTTATCGTTGATTTGTGTTTTCATTTTGCGCCCCTTAACACTGAAGTCGTCATTCGCGATAACGAAATCTGATGCCTCAACATATGCCATCAAACTATCTACATAGAAACAGTGGCCATGAAGTACCTGTGCAATGCTATTATCGTGATTAACCGAAGTGACCTGTAATGGCCAATTTAATAATTGATTATGTTTCCAACCTGCAGGTAGCATCATCATTCCTGGGTTTCTATCGTCCATTTTTGCATGCACAAATTTACTAGGTACTAGGCGTGAGAATTCTACAAAACGGTTTAAACATGGGCTTCTTAAAATATCACCACGAACAACCAGTGCCTGAGCTGTTTTATCGATATGCATTCTTGCAAGTACACTGTTAACTTGTTCCTCAGGCTTACTTAAAAAATACTCGATAGTTAAGCCCCATTGCTCGCCATTGCCTATTCGGGATTGGACTTTTTTAGCGTCGGCGCAAATGACCATTTTTACTTGAGTAACACCTGCATCAGCTAAATCTTCTAGGGTATATGCCACTAGCGGTTTGTTCGCTACTGGTAACAAAGCAGGGCAATACTGTTGGTTCAATGGTGCTAATTCGTTGCCATAGCGGTTTGCAAATACGATTGCTTGCATAACATCTCCTAGTAGGCGCCACGCGCCAAAAGTACAGCTGGAATAGTTTTCAATAACAAGGTGATATCTTCTTTAAGCGATTGTTTGTAGATATAGTCAATGTCTAGTTCTACTTGCTTATCAAAAGGAATATCTGAACGTCCGCTTACTTGCCAAATGCAGGTTATACCTGGTTTCACTCCTAATCTGCGACGGTCACTTAATTGATATTGGCTTACTTCATTAGGTAGTGCAGGTCTTGGGCCAACTAGTGACATATCGCCGATTAATACGTTCCAAAGCTGTGGTAGTTCATCTATTGATGCTTTACGGATCAACTTTCCCATTGCTGTAATACGGGGGTCTTTTTTCATTTTAAAAAGAACGCCACCTTTCATCTCATTGTTTTGTTTCATTTTTTCTAGTCTTTGTTCTGCATCAATAAACATTGAACGGAACTTCCACATTGTGAAAGGTTGGTTATTTAGACCACTACGGGTTTGTGAAAAAAAGATTGCGCCTTTTGATTCAATTCGAATACAAGCAGCAGTAAATAGGAATAGCGGGGCGAGTAGAATTAGCAAAATGCTAGCGGCGACGATATCAAATGTGCGTTTTGCAAATTGACCGCATTTTATTTTGAAAAAGTACCAATGGCGGTTTTGTCCTGTTAATCCCAGTTGCGGCTGATTAACAGTTTTGTTTACTGCCATTGTTGCAGCTAGAGTTTTATTGATTAATTGTTTCTGCTTTAAAACTCGGGCAATAAATACAGGGTTACCTATGACATAGCGTTTCCACATTCGCGTAGGTTCTTGCGCTAAACGCCATACCCATTCCATACCGACTTGTCTAACAGCGATAGGCGCACGAGAGACATTATTGGCAAAGTAATCAAATAGTCCTCCTACACCGATAGCGACGTTAATATTTAAATTTTCTTTATGCTGTGTAATCCATTGTTCTTGTTTAGGTGCTCCCATGCCCACTAGTAATATTGCCGCTTTAGATTGATTGATTTGCTCTATCAAACCTTGTTCATTTTCTTGATTTACATAACCATGGTGACAGCCCACAATCTGCAAATTAGGAAATTGCTGTTTAATATTATTGGCCGCATTTTCAGCGGTACCTTCTTTACCGCCAAGGAAGAAAATTTTGATGCCTTGTTCCGCTGCGCGTTTTGATAGTAGCGGCAACATATCAGTACCGTTGACATTATCTTTTAAGCCGATGTTATGTAGCTGACAGGCAATGCGGATACCACTTCCATCAGCAAAGACTTGATCACAACCATTGATAATATTCGAATATTCACTATTGTCAGCCGCCATATTTAAACAGTCTGCATTAACAAAAGAGAAATGTTTTGTCGGTTTGAACTCAACATCACAATGGCTGTTCTCTAGTGCCGCATTGATGATCAATTCAACACTTTCGCTCATTGTATTGTTATCTATATTGACCCCAAGTAAGTTAAATTGCTTAGGATAGCTTAGGTCTGTTTTAACAACGATTAATTTGCAGAAAAGACATTTAGCAATATTGAATAAATAGCTTAAAAGGCTATTAAATTGAGGTTCACGACTCAATTTATCTTCAGAAGGGAGATGTTGGATACCCATTCTATGCTGCATTTTCTCTATTGAGAAAATGCCTGGACGGCTATTTGAAGATGTTGGCTCGAAGACAGAGTATTCAAATGCGCTACCTAATAAACCTATATCACCTTTTAGGACGCTATAAAATAATGGTAACTTTGAAAATCGGCCTTTACTGAATTGATATACGGTGACTTCTTTACCTGTTGAATAAATGAAGAGTGTTTCGAAAATCGCTTGTTTAGAACACGCTAGCATTACGCTTTTTATTAGCATGATAGGAAGCGCTAACAACAACAGCATTAATGCCACGCACCAATCGAAGATAAGCACAGACGTTAGCGTTTTTACCGAAGAAACAGATTTAGCTTGAGTGTTAGCAGTTTGATGACTGTCCATACAATACCTCATAAGGTGCAATTATTAATTGTTAGTTACCTTGTTAAAGCATGAAGTGTTCCATGTTTTGTAAGGTATTGATTTATAACTGTTATGTTGGGTATTGCTATGGTTTTTTTACATTGTAAGATGAGAGATAAAAAGCTGACTTTGCAGAATGCGAACCGCACTGCAAAGTCAGAACAGGGAAGGTGATGACACTGGGTATCCTTATTGTTCGAGTAAATAACAGCAATTAATGACTTATGACTAAACGGCTAATGGATAGCGCGTTACTCACAGCGAGTAAATTGGTAGTAGGTTTAAAGTTTATTATCTTGCATGAATTCACTTGAAACACCGTCACGTGAAATACGCATTTTTTGCATCACACTAATACATTTTTGCCCTACACCTTCTATTGCAATATAACCCCATGAAGGCATTATCCATTGGGCGTAGGCCGCAATCATTGTGGTGATCGTTCTACCAGTTTCGTTTTTCAAAATACTGGGTGAAGTCGCCATGGCTTGGTTGAAAAGTTTAACCGCAGCGCTGCCATCTCCAGTGCGGATTGCTTGTCTTGATAAATAACGTAACTGGTAAGCTCGCGCGGCTTGTTCGTGACGTTGCAGTAGTAACGGTGCAAAGCCTCTAGCTTTCTCAATCATCAACTCCCAAGAAGCATATTGCTTTTCTAGATTAGCTGACAAACCGCCATGATTTAAACGATAGTAAGTCAGTGGCTCTGGTAAGCCTTCAATTTTCCAAGAGGTTGTTGCGGCAATACGTAACCAACATTCAATATCTTCTGACTGACGGAATTTCTCATCAAAATAACAACTGTGACGGTCAGCACTTGTTACAGATAGGAAACGAATATCATTAAGGGTTGTTCTGCGGATAACAGGAGCGGAACCGTTCCCTACAGGATTACGACATAGTAAATGCGCCGCATCAATCCCCGTTAACTTAGGCATTTGATAAAAGTCGATAAACTTACCATCAAAATCGATAAAGCTAGAGCGAGAAAAACTCAGGCCTATTTGCGGATCATTGTCTAAATGCGTTACATGACGTTGTAACTTTTCTGGGTGCCATAGGTCATCTGAGTCAATAAAAGCGACAAACTCACCTAAAGAATGACGAATACCGGTGTTTCTTGCTGCCGCTAAACCTTTATTGCATTGATGACGAATAATATGTACGCGTGGGTCACCAATAAACTGATTACATATTTGGATACTACGGTCATCACCTCGGTCATCAACAATCAACAATTCAAAGTTGTCATAGGTTTGTTTTAAAACAGACTCAATGGCTGATTTAACAAACTTTTCTACGTTATAAACAGGCATTACTACTGAGATTCTAGGAGACATAATGTTTTCCTTAACTGTTTGAAACAGCTGATTGTTGAAATGAGATGCGGCTGCTGTACCAGCAAAGCCAAGGCATAATGATTAAATAAGTCACCATCACGCTAAGTGCGACAGTGGTTAAACTAAATTGGCTGGCAATACTGATAACCAAAGTTAAAATTGCCGTGATTGATAAGTTAAGTTTGAAATTCAAGCGACTATGGCCGTTAGCAAGTAGTAACTGACTTGCTGCTTCTGCCATTGGGCGAACTAAGCCGCTTAAACATAAGAAGATAAATACCGATATTGCATCAGTGCTTAACCATTGCTCGCCGTATACAAAAGGCACATAAAGTGGTGCTAACGTGGTTTGTAAGATGATGATTGGCGCTGTGATGGCGGTAATGGCTAAAACGCTATTACGAAATTTTTGTTGTGCGCTTGCTTGGTTGTTTGATTCGTTACTCTCATTCGTACAAAGGTGAGAGTAAAATGCGGTACCAAAGCTTTGAACTAACCCTAAGCTAATCCCTAAACTCACGTTGTAAGCAAAGAAGTAAACCCCAAGTGCTTCAACACCCATGAAATAGCCAATGACCAAGTAATCAATGCTTTGTCTTAAGGTGTTTATTAAGTCACTAGAACTCACTGGAAGGCTAAAGTTAAGTAATGACTTAATATTTTGTAGTGATGTTTTTTGAGTGAATGTAGGCAACGGATTACCATTTTTGTGAAGGTAAATCCAAACGAAAACCATAACCACTTTAGGGATGATGATTGCCCACAAACCAAAGCCACTTAATGCAAGAATGGCAGTAAGGATGCCATCACCCACTGTTTGCCATAAGTTGGCACTGGCAACTTTACGCATATTGTTGTTACGTAAGTTGACGGTTGCGTATAGCATGCCAAAAGGAAGCAAAAGGTAGCTGCTAGCTACAAATAAGATGGGTAAGATTAATTGGGTGTCTTGGTAGTAATAAGCTAATGGGAAGCTGATTAAACTCATTAATAAAAATGCGATGATACAAGCGCTGAAGTTGATAACATTGGCACTGGCTAAATTATCGGTAAAGTCTGCATCATTCATGCGAATAAGGGCTGCAGAGGTGATACGACGTGTTGGGGTGCAAATTAATTCAAATAAAGTCAGCGTAATGGCAACTTGACCGAAAATCTCTGGGGTGAGCAATCTGGCAGTGATAACACTTGCACCTAATCTAACGATACGACCACTAAATTGCGCACTAGCCAACCACAATAGGTTTTTACCTAAAGTACGAATGCCTTGGTTTAGCATTTGGTTGATGGTCGTTTTATGACCTAGTGATTTAGTGATGCTTTGCATTATTAGAGTCCTTGGAGGTTGTTGGCAATTTGACGTTATTTTGCGAATTCAAATTACTTACTTACAAGGTGTATTACACTAATCGTGCCATCTTTTATTTGATTGTTTTTATTAGGTTTTATGCTATTTGTCTTGTTAGGGGATTTACTGTTTTAGCAAATTGAGAGTGAGTTATTGCAGTTTGCAATCTAGGAATAATGCTTTCTTTTATGGGCTTGAGGGCTATTTAATCGTAAGCTTTTAGGACCTGTAATGAAAAAATGTAAGGCATTACGGATTAGTTTAGGCTTGTTGTAAACATTAAATTAGTCGCTGAATAATCAGCGTCTAATGGGTCACAGATTAAAAAGGAGAGTGAGATGAAAAATATACCTGCTTTATTAAGTCGTATCGGGTCAGTTAACGGACTGGTTACCGGATTAGCTATTGCTTTGGTTATGGGACTATCGGCCTGTAGTCAAAGTACTGAGGAAGGTAAAATCGTTCAATTACCCAGTAAAACCGAAATAACAGTCACGTGTAATGAAGCTTGGTTTAAACAAGTCGAGCAACAACTGGTATCTGCCGATGGCCAAGGGCATGGACCCGATTTAGGCTCTGATGAATGGAAATCTGTGATTGAATTCAAGCTTGGTGTTAGAGGTGATAACGATGTGCCTGATAGAAATTCTGAAGCCTGGTGTGCATTTGTTCAACAACAATTAGTTAAAGGTAGCTAATTAGAGCAACAAATAATGAGAAAATATTATCAATTTAAAATTGATAATATTTCAACTGTTAGCCTGTTTAAAACCATGGTGATTGCTTTTATTCTAAATGCATTGAATCAACTCTGTATTTGATTCCCGCAAGTAAACACGAATATTGGTGATTAATATGAAGCAAACACTCACAATTGGCGTTACGGATTTATCCTTTCACCATGTGGCGGCATCGCTTGTCAGTCATGCCTTAAAATCAATGGAATTTGAGGTTGAACGCATTTATTCACCTCATCAAGAAAACTTTAAAAAACTCAAAAGTGGTCAAGTTGATTTACTCAGTTCTGCGTGGTTGCCTTCGAGTCACGGTGTTTATAAAAGTGATGTTGAAGAAGTTATTCCTCTTATAGAACTGGGTCTGCATTATGAGCCATACGCGTTATGGGGAGTCCCTGATTATGTTCCAGAGGCTGATGTTGCTGAGATTACTGATTTATTGAAGCCTGATGTGTTTGCAAAAATGCAGTCACATATTCAAGGTATTAACCCTGGAGCAGGTATAACCCGTTTTTCAATACAGATGATGCAAGATTATGGTTTAAATGAAGCTGGTTATTCTTTTTCACCTGGAACTGAAGAAGATTGTTTTAGCACTTTTGAGAATGCGGTTCAAAAACTGCAATGGCTGGTGGTTCCGCTTTGGAAACCGCAATTTTTACATCATCGCTATAATATCCGTGAATTAAAAGACCCTAAAGGTTTACTCGGTATTGTAGATAGAGCAGTACTGTTAATGCGTGAAGATAAAAAATCATTATTTACTGATGATCAACTTGCTACTTTAGATTCATTACGTTTCTCCAATGACATCATTGCTGAACTTGATTATCAAGTCTGCCGTGAAGGTAAAAATTTAGATGATGTTACTCAAAAGTGGTTAATGAATAATGGTTTTCTATCACGTTAGTAATGAGTTGTATGATAATTGAATGAAAGCGCTAATCTAAATTTAGTTTAACTAAGCAAGATATTATTTATCCCCCATACTATAGAACTATTACGTCAGAGCTATTACGTCCTAACTATTATTGTCGACAGTTATATTCCCCAATTTTTGTATTGGGCTTATTTAAGAAAGTGGAGATTATCAACATGACACATCCAATTATTGAGGATTTAGCTAATCGCTATACTGCAAAGCGTTACGACCCTTCAAAGCGTGTCTCAAAGGAAGATTTAGCTGTGATTTGCGAGGCGATGAGACTGTCTGCATCTTCAATTAATTCACAACCTTGGAAATTTATCGTCATTGAAAGTGATGCCGCTAAACAAAGAATGCACGACACTTTTGCCCATAAATTTCAGTTCAATCAGCCTCATGTAAAAACGTGTTCTCAGGTTATCTTGTTTGCTCATAATCCGCATTATACTCGTGAAGATTATGCCAAAGTCGTTGATAAAGGTATTGAAGATAAGCGCACTAAAGCAGCAGACCGCGAACAAGCGTTCGGTGGTTTCGCTTTTGTTGATTTAAATACAGATGAGACTGGAAACAATGCTTCATGGACTAAGTCTCAAACCTATCTTGCTTTGGGTAACACTTTACATGTACTTGCAAGGCTTGGAATTGATTCCACTACGATGGAAGGGGTCGATAGTGAGATGATTAGTCAGATTTTTGCTAAAGAGCTTGATGGTTTTGAATGCAACGTTGCATTAGCTATTGGCTATCATCATAGCGAAGAAGATTATAATGCTAATTTACCTAAGTCGCGTTTAGCGTTAGATCAAGTGGTACAAATTCTCTAAGGTGGTTTATTCATCAATGAGCCGCTTTCAAAGCGGCTTTTATAAAACCGTTTCTTGATTTAATAATACTTAAATTATCTCTCTTTATTTTATTATCAATTTTAATTTGATAATAAATCAAAAGAGACCCTGTTTAAGGTAGGTTGATATGGCGCTATTATTTAATCATCAAAACACAGGCAAGCAAGAGGCAATAATCATGGCTACATTAACTATCGTTGCAAACATCATTACTAAAGCTGACAAGGTCGAGTTGGTCAAAGCTGAGTTATTAAAATTGATGGATATTACTCGTGCAGAAGCTGGCTGTATTAATTATGACTTACATCAAGACAATACTAATCCAGCACATTTTATGTTTTATGAAAATTGGGCGTCTCGTGAATTATGGCAAACGCATATGGGCAATGACCATTTGAAAGAGTATATGGCAGCCACTGAAGGTGCAGTAGAACAATTCATTTTAAATGAGATGACTCAAATAGCGTAAATACTATTTGAGTGTTTTATCTGAATTCTGGGTTATTTAAAAAACGCTCAATGAAATACTCATAAAGGCTGCTGTTATTGTTTAGTGCGTTAGTGCTTGAGATATTTACTCTTCTAGCGCAGCAGCTTTAGTGAATACATCTTCAGGTTCCTCAGCCCTAAGCGCGATTCCTAACACAATTAATCCTGGCCAGTATAAGTAAGCTAAAATCTCTAAGTTTTCCCCAAAAGTGTACAGACCCAGCATCAATAAAATGGCCATGCCGACTCTGGCCATTGGCTGGCTAAATAATCTAATTAGTAGCATGATAAAAGTAACTAACATAGGTATTGCCAAAGCTATCGCGCCAACAACTCCTTTAACAAATAATAATCCATACCAAGTATGGTGAGATCCAATGGGCATGTACTCCACCATATGGGGGCCGCGCTCTACAATGCCGTGACCAAATACTACCGCTTCGTTCATCCAGCGCTCTAGTGCTATATCAGCTAACGATTGGCGAACTCTTGTGGAGTCTGCTCGAGCGGCTTTAATCGCAGTAATGCTAAGTTGTATTCTATTTATGGTTGCTTCGCCAACCACGCCTACAAGTAACATTAACGGGCTCAGTAATAAATATAACCAGGGCGATCGCACGAATCTAAACATGGTAAAAAAGCCAATTAATGCCAAATAGCAGACTAAGCCAAGGCGTGATTGAGACATTAATACCATCAGTAAACTGCCGGCGATGCCCCATCTTTTCCAAGAGGTATTTTTCTCTTGCACTGCAAAAATGAAATATAAGTTACCCAACATGCCAAGGGCTGGGGCCCAAGGGGTAAAGAGTCGCCACCGGGGGACACCACTACCAGGATCTATCTCATATAAACTGACACTGAAAAACTCAGGCCCAGGCCCACCAATAATACTGATTGGCGATACGTATAATGTGCTGGGTAAACCGATTTTCCAGGCGATTAGAAACAGCGGGAAAAGTAAGATGGTGTGCTTACATACCTTACAGCTGGCGCGATAAATGATTTCTGGTCTAATCGACATACAGCCAATCAGAGGGAATATTGCTAGTAATGCCCAGCCTTTTGCCCAGCCGATAGAAGATTTAATCAGTTTACCTGCGCCTAAACCAAATTGCAGGTGGCCAACAACTAACGCGATTAACATCACCCACATGCCCAATAACCACACGTAATGACTAATGCTGACTCTATAGGCAGGTTGGCGTGAGATTTTTTTATATATTAAGCGTAAAAATAGTATCCAAGCAATCACAGGTGCAACGACATATAACGCACCAAACAACCAAAATAAGTAACTGTAACTTATGCAGTTGTAGATGATTTTTTCGTCAACATTTTGCGCAACAATGGTTTGCGGATCCATAGAATGCTCAACCCTACCAGTGACATGAAAGAAGCGCTTAACCCACCAAATGTAATTAGCATAATCGCTAACTTATCAGATGATGAAGGTAAACTCGGAGAAGACAATAATTGCAGCATTGGATAGGCCGAATAAATATCAGATTTACCCACATCCATTTTTGCCATTGCTGAGGTTAATACCGCAGAAGCTAATTGATGTTCACGCTGTAAATCAGCAAGCTTAGCAGCATCATCATTGCTGTATTGTAAGCGTTTTTCCCACTGATTAATTTGCTCAATCAAAGAGTCAACTTCTGATTGTGTTGCAGAACGATTGGATGAGATAGCAATAAATTCTTGCATCATTACCGCTCGGCCATCGACATCATCCACGGTTAACATCATCAGTATTTTTTCATCTTGGTAACCAATGACAGTATTAAAACGTTTTTTCATACTATTTAAAATACTGTCTAGCTCAGCTTTAAGCGATACCAATATAGGGTGACGGCTGCCTAAAGTCCCTGCATTTTCAATGTAGGTTGTATTGGCGGTATTGTGTTTTTCAAGTAACTGCTGAAATAGCTTATCGTTGTTGAGTTTAAGCAATATGGCCGCTTGGGAATCAGTGATACCAAGGTGTTTTTCATATAATGCATAACTGGCGTTTAACCCTTGCAGTTTCGATGACATCGTGACTTTACTATGGCGTAAACGTTCAATGGTAACGGCAAGTTCTTTGAATTGATCTAAAGTGACCAAGCCACGCTCAGATTGGAAATCAAGTAATTGATTTTGAGTTTCTTTGACGCGAATATTATAACTGTTGAGTCCGCGTTGAATGCCACGTTCGCGTAGACTAATCTCATCAGCGCGCAGATCATCTAGGGTGTTTTGCAGTGAGCGATACATGGCCCAAGCGCGTTCTTGTGCTTGTTCAGGTGATGAACCTTTAATACTAAACTCCATTAAACCCGTTTGGCTTGGCAGTTTGAGTTTAGGATTTTGAATTTCACTGGTTGGTACTTTTAGATAGTGCGCAGTGCTTTGTTTTAAAATACTGCTCATCGATATCGCTTTATAATTTTCTCTTGGGTCAATGGCGGAACTGGCGTATGGCGAGTTACTCAAACTGCTTGCTTGACCTAAGCTGTCAAGGCTTAGCGACGAACCTGCTGCAGCGCCGGGTAAAATAAGCACCCATTTACTGATGTATTTTGTGGGTGTTAAAGCAATGAAGATAGCGACAAGAACCCATATGATTAATAACGCACCAATTGCTGTTTTAAGATAAAGACGTTTGCGTGCTTTAGGGGTTAACTTACTGCCCTCTAAAGTGGCGCGTTTAATCCAGAATAAGTAAGCCAGCTCAGAAAAGCTTGTTTGCTCTGATTCAGTTTCCTGTTCACTTTCAAGTTTGTTCTCAGGTTTTGTATCAACGATAGCATCGGTAACAAGTTTTGAATCATCTTGAGCGTTTGGCTCATTGTTATTATTAGTCTTTTCTGAGCTCATAGCTGTCTCCTTACAACCAACCGATAAGAGTAGTAGGAACTACTAATTCAGTTATTGTTCTCGCTATTTCACGCATGTTGGTTACACGTGAGTCATAACAAGCAAGTCCATCACCCGGTAACAACACAGGGTTTGATTCATCATTCCATGCCGTTTGGATTAAGCCATCAATTGAACGTTCAACAACGTCAATTTGATTTGATAAAGGGTTTTTAGTCACGAGAATAATGTAGCGACTGGCATTCGTTGTTTGTGCACCACCAACGCAGTTAGCTGCAATAGCACCATTTAACAAGCGGGTACCATAGGGGAAACGCGTGGCCTCACGGTCAACTGCAGACTGACTATTTGAGCTTGCTGGTTGCGTTAAGTTTGACATAAATACCCTGATCCCTGGTGCTGTCAGTTGAGAAGGTCTTGCTAATTGTGCATTAAATGAATGCGTTGAAGGAACATGTACATGATCGCCAGCCATTAAAGTCATGTTTGGCACTTTCTCTCCAGTTAGCATACCACGTAAATCCATATTGAAAACCTGACCGTTTCGAATCACTTTTATTGCCGAAATATCAGCATCTGGACGAATGCCTCCTGATGATTTTACTGCTGAAGCGACACTACGTTTAATCGCCTGGTCACCAGAATAATTGCTGCCGTCATCTTTCATTTCAATGGGTAATTTTTTATTAATCATGTGTTGGCCTGGTTCAAACACAGCACCAGAGGTGGTAATTTCAATCGGTGCCCAGCTAATCGGTAAAATGCTGATACGTACCGCATGCGCTAACATCAAGTTCTCATCAACCAACAAATCATCGATGGTGTTATTAAGTTGCTTTAGGGTTAAGCCTTTTGCTGAAATAGCCGGTAGATAAGGTAGATATATATTACCGTCGGCATCAATCTCAACATCTTTACTGAACTCTTCGCCATTTAATATTTTTATTGAAATTTTATCGCCAACAGAAAGTGATAGTGCTTGCTTGGTATCGACTATCATCGCTTTGTTACCAAAAATAGGCGCGGTAGGAAATGTCGTGTGGTTTGAAGTGACGGCGCTAACCTTTCTGTTATAAGGTGTTGTTTGTCCGAAATAATGACAGCTAGTCATTTGATTATCTAAATCGCAAACGTCTTGCTGAGCGGGCTGCGAGGGGGTTACGCAAGCGGTTAAACCTGCGATCATAGCGAGTGAAATGAGTGATTTGATAGTATTCATTTTGATTTGCCCCTTAACGTCCTTGATGTAGACTTTCTTAGCTAGCTAATTGAGAGATGATTTTTTCATCAAAAGTAGATGCTTCAACAATGCTGCTGTGACGCAAAAAATCTAACGCTAGCTCTTCAGTTTCAAAAATTTCAAAAATATGGTGTAAGCGTGTTAATTCAATTAACGCTCGCACTGCAGGGGTTGGTGATAATAAAACGATATTGCCTTGGTAATTCAAAGCTTGATTACGTGCAGATATCAGCACCGATAACCCACTTGAATCGATGTACTCTAAATGCTGCATATCGATAACTAAACGGGTATGACCTCTATCTATATAATCAACAAGCGCTGCCCTGTAAGTTGGGGTATGTGCCATAAACATTCTAATGGGTAGTGTTACTACGCTCGCATGTTGCGCTACTTTAAGTTCGAATTTCATAACCTGCTCCTATACATCTTTCGATGTGGTAAACCTTGATGAAGTAAATTGCGATGAGATAAATGAACTTTGAAACCATCTATTTTTTCGTAATCTTACTTTCTTAAACTATAGGTAGCAGGATGCGTGCCAATTATTTAATTGATTCAAATCATTGGTTTAGGGTTGTTTGTTTTGATTTAGGATTAACGAGTTGCTTAATGCGAAGAAATTATTGCGCTTTGAAAGCGTGGTATTGCAGAATGCAAAAGTACTGATTATTAATTGAATAGTTAATATTCGCAATTTGCAGTATTTGTTTAAGCGTATTGCTGGGTGAGGATAGACTGAGTAGATATGATATGAATTTTCGATAAAAGCAGGATTTAAGTTAGCATTATTTGATGGCGTTGCAGTTAATGCACTGAACTCTTTTTCGTTATACGTATCTTAACAATACTAAAAAAAAGGCCAGTACATATGTCGCTGCAAAAATTGCATTGATAATAAATAAGCTAGACCAAAGCCAACCGGTAAATTGTCTTTTAGTTCTCTTTTTTTCTGTTCTTAAAATGATGGATGTCGGAATAAGTAAAAGAGCTGAAACAGCGAAGAAAGAGAAAACGACAGCAACACCAATACCTAAGCTAGAAGAACTCGGTTCACCCAGCATTAGGTCATCATAAAATAAAGATAAATACCAAGCACCAATGACACTGAATATGAATCCTATTATTTGAGCAGGTTTCATTAGCCTCCATGGATATTTTCTTGTTAGCTAAGCTAAATATAAAGTGCGATTTATTTTGTACCTATTCACAAATAGGCATTAACATTCTCTAAATTCAAAATCGATAATCGGCCTAGCGTTTACAGCCACGGATTGGCGATAGCGTAAATAGCATTGCAGTGAACCCGCATCTTCATCAAAACTGCCATGCCAATATATCCAAGCTCCAGGATAAACACTTGCTCGGCTGTGCCAATCGCTATCTCGTTGATTATTATTCCAATCACCTTCATCAAAATCAATTACTGCACTAATGCCATTTTTAGTGCCAGCAGGGTAACCATAAACAACCTCAACTAGTTGACCATTTATCATGATTTCTGCAGACGGAGATTTTTCCACTCCCTCAATCACTGATTTACTGTATACCAATGTTGAAGTGCTATTGATAACTCCTTTTAAGTTTTCAGAAGTTGCAATTACTCCCTCTGAACTTAAATCGAGAAACTTAGGAGCAGCCGATACCGCCAATACACCAAGAATAATAATAACAACGACTAATTCGATAAGAGTAAAGCCGCTGGTTCTCGCTCTGTGCATAGATATAAATATCCTTATTTATTTTACTCTGGGTAGCTTACTGTAATTATTGATAAATATATACGTACTGGATTAGAAAAAATGAGACTGAGAAGGTAATGCGGAAATATTTATGTTAATTAAATTCCAAACTTAATAGCGCATATAATGCGCTTCGAGTGACCATATCTTCAATTTAACGAATTGCCTGCTGCAGGTGATGTATAGGATATACGAATATCGCGATGACATGTTTGTGAAATAGATACCTTATGTGCAGATGCATCCAAGACTCGCCGTGAACACATTCCCCTTGTTTTGGAAGCTCGCTGCTGCATCTATACTGGTATTATTGTCTCTTCGATTTGACTGCATTCGTGGTAATTAAAAGAGCTAAAGTTAGAAAACCCATAAATTTAAGAATCTAAAAGACTCAATATGTATTGAGCTCATCGAGAAAAGGCTGTGAGCTTGGCATGGATGCCACAAGCTAGCTTTCGTTGGGGCAGGGAAGGCCCGTCGGAAGCGTTAGGTTTTTTCGACAATGGCCGAAGCTGATTCATTAATCCACAATAAACGAGTTAAAGCTGGATTAATTCCCATCGAAAATTATGTGCTTTCAGCATTTTTCCCTTTTAGTCTGGTGTGGGCGAAGCGCCATATGACTTTGATTTGTTCAAAATTACAAACAAGGAATAGGACGTAAGTTAGTTAAGCCTATTACCCACTCAGGAAGATAACGGCACCACGACGTAATCCAAAGGTAAACTTAATCCCTATGGTGGCTAATGAAACTGGCAGTTTCATCGTGCCTGTCTAGTTTTTAAGGCATATATGCCTAAGTAACTTTCCTCTTTTATAGCAGTTTCCCCCCCAATATTACATGTTAGCCATAATTTCACTTAATAAGATACAAAATGTAACGAGCTCCATCTTGCCTTATTATCAATCTCGAAAGTATTATAACTTCGGAGTAACATTCTTCAATTTAAGAAGTACTAATAATCAAGATTTAATAAACGGAATTTAAATATATGAAATGGACTTTACCGTTTGCAGTTTTATTAATCACACTATGCTTACTCACTGGATGCAGTGATTCAGATAGTAGTGATGAGCAAAAATTACAGCGAGAAATTTGGAATGTAGTCGGTAACCCCAAGCTATGTCATAGTGTTATTCCAAGATTTTGTCTCGGGTATACACTAGAAGGAAATGATGAAGAAAAAATATTGTATGCTCCTGTAGAAGGATATAACCATACTTGGGGGATAAGTGACAGAATAGAAATTGAAATAAGTCCAATTTCAAATCCACCTGCCGATGAATCGAATATGAAATATACCTTGTTAAGTATTATCAATAACGATACAGATCCTCTAGGTAGCATTTATACTTATAATGATGTTCCTTTCAATCCCAACACTTTTATTCAAAAGGGTGATATATTTTTTATTTTAGGCTACGAAGTAAATTGCGCTGCGATGTTATGTAGTGAACTTTTGGACTTGGCAGAAAATGATGTCATTCTTAACCTTGAAATAAAATACAATAATGAAGGTGAAATAATTCGTTGGTTTTAGTTTTTTTAATAGGTTTTTTTAATAGGTTTTTTTGATGACATCTATCTTTTTCATAAATAGTCTCAATTTAAGTGCTTAATCCTCGAATATAAAGATCAATAGTCGAACATCCAAGGCCTCAGAATTTACCACACCATTAACGCAAGTTATTAAACAAGACTGGAGAGTGTTTGTTGATAAAGATTGAGAACCTGCATAGCCCAAGTTGTTTATGAAAAAGACATTCAAAAATGATAGGAGTGGCAGTCGTACCATTTTCTGACTACGTAACTGAATAGATGCCAGAGCTCAATTTTTGATTATCAGTATCTTTGCCCAAAATATTAGATGTCTTAAAAAGCTTTTAGGTAACTCGAGAGGTTTAACAACTGACTTTATGCACCCAAACGTTTTAGTGACGTCGAAATAGAGGGCAGCTTAGAGAATCTTGTCTACAGTTTTTTACTGGCTTTGTTTCATAGCTTCCGTTTTTCGGCATAAATCGGCTCAACCTACCTAATGTAAACGAGAAAAGACCGAGGATAAGTATAATTCGAATGTAGCGTAACTAAGCAGGCACAGGTGCGGAATTCATTAGGGGCGCTTGCTATCACAAAGATAGCAAGCTCGTACTTTAATTTAGACCAAACAAGGCAGTACAACTGCTTAGCGGTATATTATTGGCATCAATAACAACAGCAAGTGGTATCGTTTAGAAGTAACTAAGGTTAAACGACTTGGTTAGGCTGACTATTGCCATACTCACTAGGAGTGTCCATAAATGGACATGTTATTCTCCTTATTTTTTGTAAATCACGCCACCCTTCATTACAAAATCAACATCAAGTAACTCTTCGATGTTCTCTAATGGGCTTGCGTCTAACGCAATAATATCGGCATATTTTCCAGCCTCAATAGTGCCGAGTTTATCGCTCATATCAATTAAGTCTGCGGCATTCACTGTGGCAGACTTCAAAATATCTGCAGTCGTCATGCCAGCTTGATACATCAATACTGCTTCATGTGCATTGATGCCGTGCTTAGATACGCCACTATCAGTGCCAAAAGCGATTTTTACCCCTGCTTTATATGACTTTTCGAAATTTTCCAACATATCAGGTCCAACACGTATAGCCTTTGCTTTTATTGGATCAGACATAAAATCTGAGGTTTCGGCCATCTCCACAACGGTCGCCCCAGCTAACAAAGTGGGCACTAAATAAGCACCGGTTTTCTTGAATAGTTTAATTGTTTCTTCATTGGCATAACTGCCATGTTCTACGCTATCAACACCCGCCCTTAATGCGGCATTAATCCCTTCAGCGGCATGAGCATGACTGGCCACTTTACGACCTAAACCATGAGCAGTATCTACAATTTCCTTTAACTCATTATCTGTCATTTGTTGGCCAGTACCTGTATTAGTGTCAGATAATACCCCACCCGTTGATGCAACTTTAATGGCATCCGCGCCATATTTAATGGCTTCTCGCGTTATTTTGCGGCACTCATAAGGGCCATCACATATTGTTGTCGAGGACTTTAATGCAAGTAAATCTGGAGCCATTCCATCAACATCCAAATGCCCTCCGGTAATCGCAACGCCTGCAGCAGCAATAATGCGTGGGCCTTCAATCCAACCTTTTTCAACGCCATCTCGCAATGCATACATTTGTTCAGGTTCGCTTAATAAGTCGCGTACTGTTGTAAACCCAGACAGCAGGGTTGTCTTAGCGTAATGAACGCTTTTCATTGCGATATCGGCATCCGACAATTTTACAGTATCTCTAATATTGTTAGGTCCTAGTTGCATCTGTAGATGAACATGCATGTCCATCAAACCAGGCATTACAAAACTGTCTGAAAGGTCAATCAAGACTGCATCTTTACCAAATTCATTGGCTGAGATAAATCCCTTCTTAACAGCTGTAATTTCACCATCTTCTATTACGACAGTGCGATTAGTTAATGGCGCTTTGCCCGGTGTTGCCAGTAGTTCACCTGCATGTATGACCTTAGTATCAGCGATCGCAGACTGGCTAAGTAGTGCTGCTAGTGCAATAGATACTGCTGTTAAGCCTTTAGTAACGCTATATTTTGTGAAAGAAGTCATCATCATTGTCCGACATTGTTATTTTTATTGAATTGGTCATTAATATATAGAATAAACACAGAATGTAAATATGAATTCACATCGTGTTGTCATTTACGCTGCATGTGGTAATTTAAGAAGATTGTGCAAATAAAACATACGCAGTTAACAATAAATAAAGCGCAACGACTTTCGAATAAAGGACTTTATTACGTGATTAAAATGAATAGAACCATCGGTATTTTATTAATTGCACCTTTCGCATCAGCGATAGCGTTTGCTCAAACGTCTGATTCCTTACTGCAATTAGAGGATGTATTTAATTTAGAATACGCTTCAGGGCTGACAATCAACAATGACGGTGATGAGGTATATTTTGTTCGTAACTATATGGATATACAAACAGATAAGAAGTTGGGCAATATATGGAAAGTAGACAAAAACAAAAATCTTACGCCTGTAACCAATGGTCTGCATGTCGATTATTCACCCACACTATCACCTGATAACACTAAGCTGGCTTATATTTCTACCGCTAGCGGCAAACCTCAAATTCATATGAAATGGCTATCAAGTGGCGATACAGCCCAAATGAGCCATTTAACCCATGCTCCAGCTAATTTATCTTGGTCACCGAACGGTAAACAACTGGCTTTTACACGTTTTGTCGACAGTAAACCGAAATCGGTAGTGTCGTTACCAGGTATGCCAAAAGGCGCTAAATGGGCAAAACCAGCAATATTTATTGATGATATGTATTACCGCTTTGATGGAGCAGGTTTCAGTAAGCAAGGTAACAGCCATATTTTTGTCATGTCTTCAGATGGTGGCTCTGCCCGTCAGCTCACATCTGGTCAATTTGATCATGGCGGTAAACTTAGTTGGAGCAAAGACGGTAGCCAATTGTTTTACGCCAGTAATAAACGCCCTGATAGTGATTTAGAGTGGACTGATAACAACATTTATTCGCTCAATTTAAAAAATAAAAAAACACATCAATTGACTGATCGTGTTGGGCCCGATCGCAGTCCAATGGTGTCACCTAATGGAAAAATGATTGCTTATTTAGGTGCCAATCAACACTATAAAAATTATGAAAACACTGAGCTTTATATCATGAATATTGATGGCTCAGATAAACGCTCATTAACCGCAAACTTAGACCGTTCAATTAATAGCATTAAATGGGCTGACAACAGTAAAGCGGTTTATTTTAATTACCATGACCATGGTGAAACCTATGTCGCTTATCAACCTTTAAGTGGTAAACGAAAAATTGTAGCGCAAAACCTTGGTGGACTTTCTTTTGGTCGTCCGTATACGGGGAGTCAGTTTGATGTCGCTGAAGATGGCACGATTGCATTCACATATTCAAACCCCCAACGTCCTGCTGATGTCGCTATCACCAAAAAAGGAAAAACAACGCAATTAACCGCGCTTAACAATGACTTTTTAGGCTATAAAACGCTTGCAACGATAAAAGAACTCAATGTTAAATCTTCATTTGATCAACGCAACATTCAAGCTTGGGTCGCTTATCCGCCTGGTTATGAACAAGGTAAAAAATCGGGCAAAACCTACCCATTAATTCTAGAAATTCATGGCGGACCAGTCACAAACTACGGCCCACATTTCTCAGCTGAAGTTCAACTAATGGCAGCGAGTGGATACGTTGTGGTATATGCCAATCCTCGAGGCAGTGATAGTTACGGTAAAGAATTTGCACAAACTATTCATAATAATTATCCAAGCCAAGATTATGATGATTTGATGTCTGTAGTTGACGGTGTGATTGAGCAAGATGCCATTAATAAAAATGCATTGTTTGTTACTGGTGGATCAGGTGGTGGGGTATTAACGGCGTGGATTGTGGGTCACACAGATCGCTTTAAAGCGGCTGTCGTAGCAAAACCTGTTATCAACTGGTTTAGCTTTGTGCTTACAACTGACATCTATCCTTTTGTTATTAAAAACTGGTTTGAAAAAATGCCATGGGAAGACAGTGCTCACTATATGAAATTGTCACCTATTAGTTATGTCGGCAATGTCACGACTCCGACAATGTTACTTACAGGAGAAGCTGATCAGCGCACACCAATAGCTGAAACAGAACAATTCTATCAAGCACTTAAATTACAAAACATCGACACTGCAATGGTTCGAATCCCGGATTCACCGCACGGGATTTACAAAAGACCCAGCAATTTAATGTCTAAAGTTGCACATATACTTTGGTGGTTTGATCAATACAAAACTGAAGAATAAATACTTATAGCTATTTATTACTCATAAGCAATAGACAATAAAAAGGTGACATCGGCTAAATGCTGTCAGCTCATCAGCAATAGGAGATTGGGAGTCTTTATATTTGCAGTTGAATTGCCCTGAATATAGTACTTAAGGGTTAAAAAAGTGTGAGATATGTTTATTGATGAAGGTTTAAAAACCACATCAGAAAAAGTCGTTTTAAGGGGGGGGGGGAGATCGAAACCTAAATATGGTGTCTCATATTATCAGGTGGTAGCCAATGAGATTGGAAGACGAATTCTAGTTGCTGTCGTTGTGTCCGCTTCTCATTGGGTGTTTTTTGAAGAATACATTCAAAAATGATAGGTGTGGCAGTCGTACCATTTTCTGACTATGTGACTGAATAAATGTCACATAGTCATTATTGATTATCAGTATCTTTGTCAAATCCCAACTTAAAGTGGCCAAATGGGTGCTGATCACCTCAAAGATCTTCAAAAAGTAGCCTAGAGGTCTTTTATTGTTTCCGCATCAGTAAATACATCGCAGCGCTCAGGAGTAGCAAGGCTATAAATGTATATAACCAGTTAACATCGACTTCATTGCCACCTGTTATTAATACAAATACAGGGATCAGAAATACATAAGCTGAAACTTGCTGCGGCGCTATGTTTACGCTCGCTTTTTGAAACAAAAAAAAGCTTATAGCAGTCGCAAATATAGCAAGGTACAGGCAGGCATACCAAGCATTGCTGGATACTTGTAGCCAATTAAATTCAATAATTTGTGGTGCGAGGCATATTGATAAAATAATGGAGGCAGCGATTAAACTCCAGCCCGTAAATACCATAAAGTTCTCTTGGCGATAACAAGCTTTTATGATTAGAGGGTTAGCAGCCATCCCGATGCAACCAAGCATAAATAGGCTGTAGCCATTATTCCATTCGAAATCCAAGTTATTACCTGATTGCTGCATGACTAAAAAAAGTGATGCGCTAAACCCGACCACGAGTGCGATCCAATGGATTAACTTACCTATTTTTCTATGAATTAATACGACTAACAGTGCCGTCATTAACGGCACAGCGGTATAAAGTGCGCTGGTAGAAAATGCTGAGGTTTGGGTTAGGGCGCTAAACATAGCGGCAAAGTATGCCAGTGAGGGTAAACAGACTAAGGTATAGCGTATTAGGCTTTTACCTGTAGGTAAGTTTAAACGACGGTTAAAGGCTAATATCACTACAAACAGAAGGGCGGCAATAATGTATCTAAGCCATGTGGCTATCATTGGCGGCACTTCTAGCATTAATTGTTTGCCAACAGGAAAGGTCATCGCAATGATGAAGGTAAAAAACAGCATTTGTATATGGGGGAGTGCAGACTTGAACATGGGTAAACCTTAAAGGAAAAAAGGGACGAAAACTCGTCCCTTTAGAAAATGATAGCTAGGTTGATTTTCCAACTAAACAGCCAAAGAAAAGAACAAGCCTGCAATGGTGGCACTCATTAGGTTTGAGCAAGTTGCAGCCACAACAGTGCGTAAACCATACTTGGCAATAAAGTCTTTTCTAGATGGACACAGTGTACCAAGCCCACCAATTAAAATCCCCATCGAAGCAAGGTTAGCAAAGCCACACAAAGCAAAACTGATGATAACTTTACTTTTATCTTGGAGTACATGTAGCCCTGCAGCGGTGACTTCAGCACTGTCTTGTAAATAAGGTGCTAAATCGCTGAATGCTACAAACTCATTTACAATCAGTTTTTTTCCTATCATCGAACCCGCAATGGCAATATCGGCAAGCGGTACACCTAACAAAAACGCCAGTGGAGCAAAAATCCAACCAAGGATACCTTCAAGTGATAACTGCAATCCAACAGCATCACCAGCACTACCTAAAAGTGTATTAACTAAAGTAACTAAGCCAATCATCGCAATCAACATTGCACCGATAGCAGCTGCGAGTTTTATTCCACTGGACGCACCTTCACCGGCTGCTGCAAGTACGTTTACAGGTGGTTTTTCATCAAATTGAACGTTTTTGTCGATGGTGTAAGTGGGCGTTTCGGTTTCTGGTAAAATAATTTTTGCAAATAAAATACCACCTGGAGCTGCCATAAATGACGCCGCGAGCAAATATTCCATATTAACGCCCATCATCGCATAACCAGCCAGAACCGTGCCCGATACTGACGCCATGCCACCACACATCACCGCAAAGAATTCAGAGTCACTCATTTTCGCCATGTATGGCTTAATGACTAGTGGCGCTTCACTTTGACCTACAAAAATATTTGATACAGCGGACATGGATTCTGTTTTAGATGTACCTAAAACTTTAGCCATACCGCCACCGATTAATCGAATAATAAATTGCATGACGCCAAGGTAGTAAAGTACTGCAATCAGCGAGGAGAAAAACACCACTAAAGGTAATACGTTTAAAGCAAAAACAAAGCCAATTCCCTCAACTGAGAAGTTAACTAAATTACCAAATAAGAACTGAATACCGGCTTTACCGCTATCAAGTACCACATGTACGCCATGTGACATTGCCTCTAATACCAGACGGCCTGCGGGGACATACAGTACCAAGGCACCAATGACAATTTGTAGACCTAAAGCAGTCCCTACGGTGCGTAGGTTAATGGCACTACGATTTACTGAGCAGGCATATGCGATACCCAGTAGTACAAGCATTCCAATAAAACCGATAAACATCATGCTATTACCCTCTATGCTTTATTGGTGCTAGCGACAAATGCATTGATTAATTTTAAGAAGTCGCCTTCTGCTAATTTGGCACACTTAAGGGTTTGCTCGTGTGACAGTGTTACATCACCAAGGCCTTCAGCCATGTTGGTAATTGCGCAAATAGCTAATACGGGTAAACCGCAATGGGCCGCCGAAATTACCTCAGGAACCACTGACATTCCCACTACATCACCACCAATGATTTGCATCATGCGGATTTCTGCTGCAGTTTCAAAACAAGGTCCTGGATAAGACACAAAAACGCCTTCATTTAGAACGATATTTTCTTTATTCGCGATATCTAGGGCTTGTTGGCGCAGGTCAAAATCATAAGCATTGGCAATACTGAAAAAGCGTGGCCCATATTTGTCATCATTTGGACCAGTTAGCGGTGTACTTGGCATGGTGTTAATATGGTCTGAAAATACGACTAATGAGCCGACATCAATGCGATCTGGACGTAAAGAACCCGCAGCATTGGTTACCAGTAACATTTCGCAACCTAGGGTTTTAAAGGTTCGTACTGGGGTGGTCATGACTTTCATGGTTTCGTGTTCATAGAAATGGCCACGGCCTTTCATACAGGCAACGGGAACACCATTTAAATAACCAAGTACTAATTCACCACTGTGACCTTCTACAGTACTCACAGGGAAACCATCGAGCTCTTGGTAACTTATACTGACTTTATCTTCAAGTTTATCGGCAAGTACACCTAAACCAGAGCCTAAAATCATGGCTATTTGAGGTTTAAAGCCTGGCTTATAAGTTTCGATGGTTGCGACAGCATTTGGGACTGGATCGTATAGAGACATAATTAATTCCTAAGTGGATTTGCTATTGAACTCACGGTATACCCAAGCCATATTGATTAAAATCACTATAAACAGTGTCTATGTGCTCTTTTTCAGCACTGATTTCTCCATGAGCTAAATATGAAATAATTTTAGCCTTAACTATTTGAAAAATAGTATTTACTTAAATTTGGTTAAGGCTGTAAGGTGTTTTTTATCAATAAAGTGGAAAGTAAAGTTGTGAACTCAGACACGAAAGTCATTCCGACGGCGCAAACGAGTTTAAAAAACTTGTTTTGGGCTGAACGCGTCAGTATGAAAATGCTGCGATATTTTTATGTGGTGAGTCATAGCCAAAACTTGACCCAAGCCGCCGAGCGATTGCATATTTCTAAGTCACCGTTAAGTGCGCAAATACGAGAATTAGAAGCGATTCTCGGGGTTGAATTGTTTAATCGCGAACATCGAAGTGTGCAGTTAACCTCTACGGGGTTATTACTACGCCAAGAGTGTCAAAGCATCTTTGAGGTGATAGACAGTTCAATTAATAAAGTGACCCAATATGCGCGAGAAAAACAAGGCCACTTGCGTTTAGGTATTGTTAGTTCGGTCTTTTTGGCTGGTTTTGGTAACGCCTGCCAACAGTTGAAAAAGCAATATCCTTCGATTCAGTTTGAGTTTATTGAACAATCACCGAAACAGCAGAAAGTGGCATTGATCAATAATGAAATTGATATTGGGTTAGTTCGCTATGCAGATACACTTGATATTGCTCCAATTGAGTCGTGTAATTTGTTTAATGAACCTATGGTAGTTGCTCTGCCAGATAATCATCCACTGAACAAACGTAAGACGTTGTGCTTATCAGAGCTTGCCGAACAAGAATTTGTGATGATGAGTCAGACCAACTCGGCTTCTGCGCATTTAGTGATTAATCATTGCATCAAGAAGGGTTTCTTACCGAAAATCATTCAGGAGGTGATTGAGCCGATGACCCTAATGAACATGATAAACAGTCATCAAGGCATTTCTATTGTACCGCAAAGTTTTAGTCATCAACCTTGGCAACATGTGCGCTTTATTAAACTCAAACAGAATATTTGTGCCAATATCTGTGCTATTTATCATCCTCAAAAAATGACCCTTGAGCGACAATCACTGATCCAGTTTCTGCATTTATCAATGAATTCTGCTCAATCTATATCTGCGCAGTCCTTGTGATATAAAGCCCGCTTGATATTTAGCCCGTTAATTTATTTAAACGGGCTAAATATAATCTTTATATCGTTGAAATTAATACTCTCTTTGCACACTTTGTTGCCAAAACTGTTTCGACAAATGCGCGGTCTTATTGGATAAACGGGTCATTTGCTCACATTTAATGCTTGCTTGATCTGTTTGCGCTAGGCTGGTATTGGATAACTCATTAATCATTAAGATGGATTGACTAATCGCTTCAGCTACTGAAGCTTGTTGGCTCATGGCGGTGGCATTCATTTCAGCCATAGCGTGAATAGTATCCAAAGAGGCGCCTAATTGCTCAAAGGCGCTGTCAGCATCTTCGGCCAGCTTGACTGAAATATCAGCTTGCTTTTGCCCCGCATCCATTGCTTGGGCAGCGTTTTTTGTACTTTGCTGAAAGTTGCTCACAATGCTACCAATTTGAGTGGTGGATTCAGTGGTTCGCATCGACAATTGACGCACTTCATCAGCAACCACTGCAAAGCCTCGGCCAGACTCTCCTGCTCGGGCCGCTTCTATGGCGGCGTTCAACGCCAATAAATTAGTTTGCTCAGCAATACCTTTTATCTCACTAAGTACAGTTGATATAGCATGACTGTCATGTTCAATTGATTCAACAATTGTTGAGAAATGGCTGACTTCTTGTCTTAATTTATTAATGGCTGCAACCACGTTCACCATACGTTCCTGACCTAATGTAGAAGCGTTATGGCTACGGGTAATTTCTTGAGCTGTGTTATGAGTGTTATCACTGACTTCAGTAAAGCTGGTGGTCATTTCCTCCATAGCCGTGGCAACCTGAGTGGTCTGCTGGCACTGGCTTTCAGCACGCTGGCGCGTATCAATAATAGTCTTATTAAGTTGTTCACTCTGTTCAGAGATAGTGGTGGCGGAATCTGCCATACGGCCAACAACGCCACCCGTTTCAGTAACTAAATAATTGAGTGCTAAATCGATTTTGTTGATGTCTGTTTGACTACCACTAAAGATGCCACAAGCAATAGGATCATCGATGATTTTAGTGGCTTTAGTGGCTAATACTTTCAAAGGTTGGCAAAGATGGTTTATGCCAAAGCCTGCGACAAGAGTACCGATTGTAGCCGCAACAAGACTGAGTATAGAGCTTGAAATTAAGCTGGTGGCAGTCACAGTAACTAATAGAATAAACATCGCCCATAAACAAAGTTTGCCGACAAAACTCATTAGCGGGCTAGCTAACTCTTTTGGCGCGATATCAGCATTAAGCTGTCGATAAACGTTTTCAGCCGTTGCAATTTGTGCCCTAGTCGCTTTGCGGCGAATAGACTGAAATTCATGTAATTGACCATTTTCATATACTGGTGAAATATAAGCATTTACCCAATAATACTTGCCTGTTTTAGTGCGGTTTTTAACGATACCAATCCAGGGCTTTCCTGAATTAATACATTGCCACATCGACTCAAAAGCTTGCGGCGGCATATCAGGGTGACGAACTATATTATGGGGCTGACCATGTAGTTCATCAGCGCTAAACTCTGATATGTCGATAAATTCTTGATTGGCGTATTTAATATTTCCTTTGAGGTCAGTGGTCGACAAAAGAATACAGTTACTAGTGAGTGTTTGCTCACTATCAATAATAGGCTGATTTGTACGCATGGTAACCATTGAAAGTATAAAATATGGTTACATTTTGCCTGAGCTTTAATCGTAATAATTTGATAAAGGTCATATATTCACGATCTGTTTAAAGCTTTAAATATTAGCATTTCAACATGTTAGCTTAAAAATGAGCCTGTATCACCGAGTTTTATTATCGTGAGGATTAATCGTATTCAAGTTTAGCTAACTCTGTTTTTAAAGTGCAATCAACAATGCTCAACCAAACATTATGCTGGTCACTAATATTGGAGTGCAAACCTGTTATGACTACTGACCTTGCACTTCTTTTGTTTGTTTTTACCCTTAAAGGGGCGAAACTTCGAGGTTTTAATCTGCAGCTTATTTAAAAACGTAACCACCAATCAAATCCGAGGTATTAAATTTTATAGAAAATCTTTTTAAATCAGTTGTTTAAATGTAATTTGATTATGGTGGATTATTGTAGTTAAAGATTACGTCACCAAATTTATAGAACAGTAAACTGTCGTTTTAACCCAATTGCATACTCAATCTCAAGTGAGTCCCTAATACTGTGGCCTGTTGCTGAACCTGATCCATCCATTGGTGCATGATCCATAAGCCTCTGCCGTTTGCTGTACTATTATCTGGGCATACTTTAGGTGCTGGTAATGAAGTGAACTCTGAGTTATCGAGAATATCGATAATAATATGACTATTTTTGTACTGCAGCATAACAGTGACATCATCAGCGACTTCTGAGCAATGCTGTTTTACATTATTTGTCGCTTCTAAAATACAAGTAATGAGCTTAAAGCGCTGCAGTGAAGATAATCCGTTACGACTGAGAAATTGTTCTAGCTCATCGTAAACTTGATCAGCTGTCATTGAATTTAAGGCTAAGTTCAATTGTAGGTTATTCATAGTAAATCCTTAAAACCCTTAAGGGTGTGTTAATTATTTAATGCCAAATTATTTGGCTCTATTATTAACTGCCATTAATTATTTCCGTCCATTACTCCATCGATTACTTTCACTCAATACTTTTATTCAGTAATAGACCGGCTAGGATTCCGGTGCGGTGAACAGTAACAATGACATGTCATCTTGGGGTTTATATTGCTGCCATAGATTTAATATATAACTTAAATGTCTTAGGAATTTACTTGCTGGCATGGCTTTCGCTGAGAAGCAACGCTGCTTTAAACGATCTAAACCAAACATACCGAATTTAGGGTTATTTACTTCGTATACGCCGTCTGAAAATAACAATAGTTGCTCGCCAGGATAAAGTTGATATTCCCCGCTTTGGTACTGACAATGTTGATCAATACCAATGGGCAACCCTGTAGGTACATCAATGGTTTGTACATCAAGTTTTGAAAGCACTAAAGGCAAAGGGTGTCCTGCATTACATAATTGCAATTGGTGAGTGTTGGTATTTATTTTGCCAATCATAACGGTAGCAAACTGGCCAAGGTTACCGGGATCATCAAACATGACATTCAATAAGTTCATGACTTTTTCTGGTGATTGTTGCCAGTCCATTCTTTGTGGTGACAAGCCTTGAGCGAGGGTAAAACTCAACATGGCAGCACTCGCCCCATGTCCAGATACATCGATGACATAAAAGCCAATCCATTCTTTATCAATTTGAAAGCATTGCAAGATATCACCAGCAAGTTCAGTGGCTGGCTCAAAGTAATGCCGAATGGTCCAATTATCAAATGACAGGTTACGCTTGGGCAGTAATGATTGTTGTAACGTCGCAGCTTGCTTAAGTTCAGACTGAGTTTGCGTGAGTAAACTTTGCAGCTGCTGTTTACTCTCAGTCACAGACTTTTTTGCTTGTATTAGCCTCACCGCCGCTTGGACTTTTACTTTCAGCACTGATGCGAGAAACGGCTTGGTAATGTAGTCATCGGCACCCGATTCCATTGCATAAATCATATCTTGGGTCTGATCATTACCGGTAAGCAATAAGAAGTAAGCGGCATCATTCTTAGCTTTAACTCGTTTACAAAATTCAACCCCATTCATTTTAGGCATACGCCAGTCACTGATAATTAAATCAAATTGATGGGTTCTGCATTTTTCTAAAGCCGCTAAGCCGTCTTCACATTGAATAATGTCAAATTCAACATTTTCAGGCTGAAAGCTACGAATAAGGCTGGCAATGTAATAACGCTCGCTAAAGGTATCTTCCACTAACAGTATGGAGATAGTTGTAGGCGTATTAGCATTTTGCATGGGCTATTCCCTAAAAGAATGGATATCTGCGTAGATAAAGCAAAGCTTGTTCCATAATTTATAAATTGTTTTAAATTAATGCTTTATATTTAAATACAACTTTAAATGGCTTTTTTTAGTAATGGTTTTTATTCCTATTTGCATAATGGTAATAATCTTTTGCAAAATGCGAAAATGTGATTCATAGTGAGTGTAGCTATAGTAAACATCTGCTTTAAAATAAGTTTTATGACAGGATAGTTAATGCTTTTTTGCAAAATGCATCAGGAGAAGGAATTTGTCGTTTAGATTAAAAGCCATCATTGCGATCGGATTAATGCAAATTGCATTATTACTCATGCTTATTTTCAATAGTTTGCATTTAATAAAGTCGGCCAACCATGTTGAAACACAACAACAGGGTCAATTAGCTGCGGTATTATTGGCTAATAGTGTTGATGTTAAAAATCCACACCAATCTATTCTTTTGCTCAAAGACTCCTTAGAAAAACATCAAATTAGTCATATTGATTCGGTGCAGGTATTCAAAGCTGACAGACAACTTTATGCGGCGCAAAGAAATGCTGCGGGGGAATTTGAGCCTACTGAAACCGTTATTCCAAAAGAGCAGTTAGTTGAGCAGTTTGCTGAATCGAATAACGGTTCAGGTGTCCAAATTCGTTTGATGGTGAATACTTATTATTTCGATAATGAAATCGAGTCCGTAACCTTTAAATACAGTGCCTTAATGATCCTGGTAATTATTTTAATCTCGTTTTTGTCTTGGTATCAGGGACTCAAGTTAATCAAGCATGTATTCAATATTCAGCATGCTTCAAAAAGAGTTTTAGAAGGTGAAGCTGGCGTACAGGTTGATGAACCTGGCACTCAAGACATAACCGATACCACGAATGCATTTAATGACATGTTGAAGCATGTCGATGACAAGCGACATGATTTGCAAGGTGCAAATGTCCGCTTGAATACTATTTTAGATTCCGCTGCAGATGGCTTTGTGATTATTGATGTTAATGGCGTAATCAATGAAGTGAATAACGCTGTCAGTAAGCTATTTGGTTATGACAAAACTGAGCTAATAAGTGAGAATGTGTCGATTTTGATGCCAATGGCAGATCGGTTTATGCATGATGGTTATATTAAGCAATATCTCTCTACAGGCGATGCCAAAATAATAGGATCTGGGCGTGAACTTAAAGCGCAACATAAAGATGGCACCTTATTCCCCATCGAGTTATCCATTTCTAAAATGCTTATCGATGGCGAAATTTTATTCTTAGGTTTTATCCGAGATTTAACTGAACTAAAGAAAGAGCAAGAAACTTCTGCAAGAACTCAGTCGATTTTAATCGCGACCATTGAAGCTACCCACGATGCGCTGATTTCAATTGATATTAGTGGCAGGGTGGTTGAGTTTAACGCGGCGGCAGTAAAGCTATTCGGCTATGAGCGCGAAGAAGCATTGGGTGAAATGCTAGAAGATTTAATTATTCCTGACGGTTTTCATAAGGCCCACAAAAACGGCATGGACCACCATCGCCGTACAGGCGAAGGACCAGTATTAAATAATCGAATAGAAGTGCCTGCCCATAATAAAGCCGGTGAAGAATTTCCTGTTGAGCTCAGGGTTATTCCTATTCAACTGGGCGATGAAATGTTCTTTACTGCTTTTTTAAGAAATATTTCAGAGCAGAAATCGAGAGAAGAAGAGTTAAGGCAAGCCAAAGAACAGGCAGAAGCGGGGAGTGAGGCTAAATCACGATTCTTAGCGACCATGAGTCATGAAATTCGCTCTCCACTTAATGCGGTTTTAGGCAGTGTCGATTTACTATTAGACTCGCAACTTGAGAAAGGGCAAAGAATGTATGCCCGCACAGCTAAAGAAGCAGGCTCAGTGCTGCTAAGTACCATTAATGACATTTTAGATTTCTCTAAAATTGAAGCTGGGCAAATGGTACTAGAATCAAAAGAGTTTGAGCCCGATAAGTTGGTGGCTCAAGTGCTGCAGATTTTGGCCCATAAAGCTCATGATAAAGGCGTTCATCTTGCGAGTTTTATTAACCGAAATGTGCCTGAAATCTTGGTTGGTGATGCCCAACGTATAAGACAAATTCTACAAAACTTAGTTGATAATGCGATTAAGTTTTCAACCAGTGGCTGTATTTCTGTCGAAGTTTGGATACCAAGTCGAGAGAACGATAAGGTGCAATTAAGTTGTCGAGTGACTGATCAGGGCATTGGGATCAGCAAAGCATCACAAGAGAAATTATTCAGAGAATTTTCTCAAGTCCATGATACTCATACCACTAGCTATGCTGGTACTGGTTTGGGATTAGCAATTTGTTCTGAGCTTGCCAAAATGATGGGCGGTAATCTCGATGTACAGAGTCAAGTTGGCGAGGGCAGTAAATTCTCGTTAACTGTGGTGCTAGATGAGTCTAGTGAAGCCACAAATCATTATGTGCGTTTACCTGAACATCCAAGAGTATTATTGGTGCATCCTGATATTACGGTGTGCAAATTAATTAAGAAGCAATATAGCCAATATGGCGTTGACACCAAATTTGAACATCAAATAAATGATGTATTTAAACAATCTAGGATCCGTGGCCGCTTTGATTTAATTATGCTTGATGATAGTTGTATATTAACTTGCCAAGAGTCAGACGTTGCCACTTTACGAAGCGACTTTCTATTTGATACGGGTTATATCACAGCATTACTGACAGGGGTTGATACTAAAGCGCAGGCACTCATTAATGATTTAAGCATCGAAGAATCGGTTAGTAAGCCCTTAAATCGCGATATGCTGTTAAGCTTAATAAGCGGCGCGACAGCAGAAAATAATCATGAGCAAGCAATAGAAACAGAAGTCACCCTGCCAGATGGTTGTAAATTATTACTCGCCGAGGATAGCCCGGCCAATCAAATGGTTGCTGGTACTATGCTGACCAATGAAGGCGCTATGATGAGTTATGCTAATAACGGTGTTGAAGCCGTAGACATGGCATTAAAACAAGATTTTGATTTAATCCTGATGGATATTCGTATGCCTGAAATGGATGGGTTAGAAGCCTGTCGTAAAATTTTAGCGGTCAAACCGACACAAATTATTCTCGCCATGACGGCGAATGTATTCAGTGAAGAAATTGCGGCCTGTAAAGAGGCTGGAATGCTAGATTGTATCGGTAAGCCTGTGAATAAGAACGATTTAATTTCAGGCGTAGGCTACTGGCTAACACAAGTTGTCAGTAACACTGGCACCGAATCGAATACTGTTAATAGCCAAACTGAATCTTCTACCCTTGCCGTTACAGATAATGATTCCGAAGCTGCAACTGTAGATGGTAGAGCTAACAGTGAATCGGAATCTGGCATTAAATATATTGAAGAAAGCCCAACTGAAGATACAGAAAGCCTAGAAAATGCAGCACTTCCAGAAAATACAAAAGAAACTCAAACCACTGCGACTGAATCAACCTTATTAAATCAGCAGGTTTTTGATGAACTATTACAAGCTGTTGGTGAAGCGAGTTTGGCAAAAATGATGAAGGTGTTTCATGGTGAAACACAAATGCGTATAGCAACATTGAAAACCATAACGGCTGACGGCAGTCGAGAAAAAATTGAAGATGAAGTTCATACCATCAAAAGCAGTGCAGGTAGTTTTGGCGCTCAGAAATTATCTGAAGTGGCGACACAATTAGAGGCAGCATCTCGAACTGAAGATGAACCATTAGCGCTATTATTTGAACAAATATTTGATGTTGCAGAGCAAAGCTTATTGTTAATTGAACAACGCTTTGACATTGAACATAAAGAGACAAAATAAGGAAATAACAGATGGGATTTAGTGCGGTTCTTGTTGAAGACAGTATGTCATTAGGCGCATTGTACAGCGAATATCTTTGTGCTGAAGGTGCTGAAGTTACCCATGTTAATTTTGGGGAAGATGCCTTAAAAGAGCTTGCCCGAAAACAGCCAGATTTATTGGTACTCGATATTAAATTACCCGACATGTCGGGGATGGATATTTTAACCAGAGTACAGCAAGATTACCCAGGTATCACGGTTATTATGATTACCGCTCACGGTACTATTGATTTAGCAGTCGATGCTATGCGAGCTGGGGCATTTGATTTTCTGGTAAAACCTTTCGACAGTAAAAGACTCGCCATTACGGTTCGTAATGCATTAAAACAACGTGACTTATTGGCATTAGTGACTAATTATGAAAATAGCCTGCCAAAGAGTAATTTTCATGGTTTTATTGGTGATTCATTAGCAATGCAAACGGTATACAACACCATTGATTGCGTTGCTAACAGTAAAGCATCCGTTTTTGTGATGGGGGAAAGTGGCACAGGTAAAGAAGTCTGCGCGCAAGCGATTCATGAAGCTGGCGTTCGTTCAGAAGAGCCCTTTATTGCATTGAACTGTGCTTCGATACCAAAAGATTTAATTGAAAGCGAAATTTTTGGTCACACCAAAGGTGCGTTTACTGGCGCTGTGAGTAATCGCGATGGTGCAGCAACTCGCGCAGATGGCGGCACTTTATTTCTTGATGAACTGTGTGAAATGGACATGGAGTTGCAAAGTAAATTATTGCGCTTTATCCAAACGGGTGTATTCCAGCGAGTGGGTGGCAGCAAGGAAGAAAAAGTCGATGTACGTTTTATCAGTGCGACCAATAGAGATCCTTGGAAAGAAGTTCAGGAAGGGCGTTTTAGGGAAGATTTATATTATCGTTTACACGTGATCCCTATTGAACTTCCACCGCTTAGGCAACGTGGTAAAGATGTCATGTTAATCGCTAAAAAGCTGTTAAAGCAATATAGCAAAGAAGAGGGTAAATCATTTAAGCGATTCTCTACTGAGGTTGAGCGCTGTTTTATTGATTACGCATGGCCGGGAAATGTGCGTCAATTACAAAATGTCATTAGACAAATTGTGGTGCTGAATATTGCAGAAGATGTGAGCTTAACGATGTTACCTGCCCAAGTGACTGCTGCAGTTTCAGCACCTAGCAATAATCTTGCTACAAGCATTCCAGCAGTTAATCCTGCCGAGCTAGACGCTAATCTTGCTGCTCCCATCAATGCAGGGCACTCTGATGGCATTGTGGTTTTAGAACAAAACTCAGCTGTCACTGAAGTCAGTGATGGTGAGATCCAACCATTGTGGTTAACTGAAAAAATTACCATCGAAACTGCTATTGAGCAATGTGACGGTAATATCCCCAAAGCTGCAGCCTTGTTAGATGTGAGTCCATCTACAATTTATCGTAAAAAACAACAATGGGAAGATAAAGGCTTATAAGTTTTAACTCTTGACGCTCAACTGGCACTCGCAAGTCACTATGTTGCCTGAAAAATCTAGTCAAAATAAAGCCCATCATTCGATGGGCTTAGTTTTTTAGCGCTGTTTAGACATCGATTTTAAGAAATTAAAAATCGCGTTCCCAACCCGCGTAAACGGTTGTTTCCCAGTCACTGCTAGTATCAATCTCTGGATATTCGCTATAGCCCAGCGTGCCGCCTAGCTTTAACTTACCTTCAAAGAAAGGACGATGATAGCTGGCATCTAGTTGATATAAGCGTTCATAGCGACCTGGAGAAACAGTGTTGCCACCACTAGACCAATCAATATCAACTCCGTCAAAGTTAAGTTTGGCATAACGGAATTTGGTGCTTAGGCTTTGACCATGTTCTAACTGTGTGATTCCGCCCAATACAACTACGCGGGAATCATTATCATAAGTACTGCCTAAGCTACGGCCATAGTATCGGTAACCGCTCCTATAGAAACTATGTTCATACATGCAGTTATATACATCTGATTCTACGCCACAAGATGCTGCTGTATCAGAATACTCAGCAAAAATTCGAGTATTGATAGCAGCAACAAACATGTCTACCCCCCCCATGTTGGACGCATTAATTAAGCGGTTTTTCCCTTTATGATAGTCTTCGTGTATACGTTCGTAATAAATACCATATGGGACGCCCCAAGCGGTGTCTGACCATTTAAAGTCATAACCGGCGAGCATATTATCTTTACCATCGATTCCACTGACTCCCCCATTAAATAACCCATCCCACCAGTCCGATAGGCTATTGCCGTAACCTTCACCACCCCATTGCATAGTCCAAGAGAAGCCTACTTCTAATTTAGAAATAGGTTTGAACGTACCACGTGCTCCCCAATGTTGGGTTTCAGGTACATGACGCTCAGATTCCATTTGACTAAAGCTGGTGGTAAAAGTCCATGGACCAATCCAGTTTAACCAAGGCGTCTCAAAGGCATTACTGTCATTACGTGATAAGGTTACACCAGGCATTGGTCTCGCGTTGGTTGTTTGGATTAAGCCTGAGTCCCAACCTGGTCCCCAATACTTTTGAACCGCACCACCAGTGACAATCCAGTTACCGAGTTTCACTGCGGCAAAACTGTTATCTAACCGAGATTCGTTGCCATCGATAGCATCATGATGGTAACTGGCAGCAAGGCGGCCACTAAACCAGTCTTGAGTGACTTCAGCAGTGAATTCTACTTCTGCTTTATCGCGATAATCATTACCGTAACCAATAAATCGGGCATTTTCATTTGCGCCACTAAGACTTGCACCTAATGTCACTGCTTGATGATCTTTATTGTAAGCGCGCATGACTCGATGATATGCATCTTTTTGATGCACTGTCATTGGGCTATCAATATTGTTATCTAGGTCTTTTTTGATACCTGACCACATAAGTGGAAACGTGGTAACAGGCTGAATAATTACGCCAGTGTCAGCTAAAAGCTGAATATCTGCTCGAAGTGGTAAATCTGTTGGTTCTACCCACCAAGCTGCATGTGCCGAAAAGCTACTGAGTAGTGCTATCCCTGCTAATATTTTTAACTTCATTGAATGCTCATTAAGGTGAATTTATTCACCAAATCATAAAAAAAATAGGCTGTTATCGTTAATGATAACAGCCTATTGAATAATTCAGATATAGATAGAGCAAATTTTCTATGAGTTGTTACCTATGAAATATAACTATTTATACACTTGTAGTACTAAAGTTATAAGGCTTATTAGTTAAGCACTGGCATTAATACTTTGTGTTGTTTCAACATAACTATTTAATACTGCTTGTTGTTGATTCATACTCGCCGCATTCACGGTTGCAGCTCTTGCTTCATCATTATTTTTAACGATATAGGCAGAAGTTGCACTCATCGAGCCATTACCTGTCGCTGCGCCAGCAAGGTCTGCATAAAACTGATATTGAACTTGGGCTTTTTTGTAATGAATATAGTTTTCCACTTTCTCACCATCATGGGGTAATGAGGGGCTGGTTGGTTCAGCGGGTAAAGTCACCGCTTTTTTCGAGGTGTCAGAATTAATAGGAGCTTGCTGACTCGCTGCAGAAAGTGCTTTTGCTTCAGTGCTCAATGATACTGAATCGGTGTGCTTATTGGCATAGTCATTTTTTGATTCAGTTGAATATGCTTTTGCCTGAGTAGCACTTACGGCTGCAGTGTTAGCCGTTGCATTAATACTTGTACTATCACTTTTACTATAACTGTTTGTAGGATGTGCTTGATAACTGCTAGTAGAAGACGGTATTTGCATCAAAGAACCTTTTGGGCTAACTCAATATGGATTGTACTTTATCAGTTGATTACTGAATCAAAGCTTAATGAAATGTAACTTGATTTTACTTAATGACGTTTACTTAAGTCATGTTGTCAGCGTGAACTCATTGACTTAATAGGCCGCATGACCCGAGTTTTACCCCATGAAAATGGGTTGTACCACTTAGCTAGTGATGTCACTTTATTTACTGTTTGAGTAAATTCACAACGGTTATTACAACTTGGACATAAACAATCAAGTAGGCCATCTGGGTAAAATTGAGTATTGGTCATTAAGTGCTCAGAGCAATGACTACAATGTACTTTCACTTCAAATTTCATCATTCACCTAAACAGATCTAAGTCAGAATAAATAAACACCAGAATGTCATGTTTGAGTTTAAAAAAATCAACTTAAAAACAATTATACAGGTTATATTTTGAGCTGATATTCACCAGGTTGTGAAAGGGATAATTAACACCTAGCTGATTACAATTGAGTTAAGTAATAAAGTGTATTTAAGTTTAAGATTTACTTTTTTAACCATTTGCCAACAAATCTGTTTTTAAACGTAAAAGCGGGTGCGGGTTTAATTTGGATATTAGTTATAAATTTATCGCTATCAAGATACCCGCAGTGAGCATTATGGAACCAGAAAAACGGTTTATATACAGTGTAGCTTTAGGCGAGTTAAATATGGTTCTCGCTTTTATTGCCAGTAAAGCATATAAAAAATTAATACTGCCAAAGGCGATGGTGGCTACTAGCATGACACTAAGTGCATCAAGTATCGTGATGGTTGTGGCAGGAATAAAAGCGGGGAAAAAGCCAACATAGAAGATAATGGCTTTAGGGTTGCTTAAACCAATCATTAATCCAACCAAACAGTTTTTAAGACTTTGAGGAATCGATCTCGTGAGTGAAAAGCCTGCTAGCTTTTGTTCATCTTCTTGTATGTGTTGATTCTCAGTTTGAATTTCTTGCTCGTTTGATTGCGGGGCTTTAGTTCTGAGTAAGCTAATACCCAACCAAGATAAATAGGCGGCGCTAGCATATTGAATCACAATAAAAGCGGGCCCCATAATACCTGCAAGCGCGGTGAGCCCAAATAAAGCAATACAAATAAACAGGTAGTCAGCTAATGTGACCCCAATAATCAGTTGTAGAGCGGCTAATAATCCATTTGAAAAAGAACGAGATATAACGGCAAAGACAACAGGTCCTGGCACGATAGCGAGAATAAATAAACTTAACATTAATGTCAGTAGTTGCTGTAAATCCATTTAAAGTCTCTTGGTGGTTAATCTTCTCGTTAATAATGAGGTTAGTATAAACAATTGAGTGAATGCCTTAATAGAAACTTCTATTGCTTTTATTTTTGTGAAGAAATTTCAATGCTGTAAACTGTCGTCAGAATCAATATTCGTTATAAAAATGTGTGAAAAATCAATATGAAGATAGTGCTATTAACCCACGAAAGAGAGCTAATCAGACCCACTAATACAGGTCAATGGGTCACTCAATCTATGGGGGAACTCGCAGAAGTAATCACTTGGCAGCGGAAGTTACCAAATGAAGCGTTACTTAAGTTGATAGCGACGCAAAGAGTGGGGTTTGTATTTCCTGATGCGGTTGATAGTGACGCTATTGCAGTATCTGAAGTCGATAGTACGCCGTTATCAACGAACGCTGTAACAGTTAGTTCTGAAAAAAACGGCTCTGTAAGAATGAGTTCTGATAAAGAAATGACTCCATTAATAGACTTTGATGCACTCGTTATAATTGACGCAACATGGCAAGAAGCACGTAAAATCTATAATCGTAGTCCTTACATCAAACAGCTTGAAAAGGTGAGCTTAGCGCCAAAAGCTGAGTCTTTATACCAGCTAAGGCGCAATCAAGTTGAAGGAGGTTTATGCACCGCGGAATGCGCGATCGAAATCCTTAACTCTATCGGTGAAACAGAGCAAGCAAAAAGCATCATGTCTTTGCTTATGCTGCAATTGAACAGGCAAGAAAAGTAGTTTAGTTGCGCTACCAGTAAAAGCCGCCGTATAACGAACTGAATATGAAAATAAAAATTAATCGACGAAGCTTTGCTGTGTACACTCAAGCTGGCTATTCAGTAATTTCTGCTTATTTATAATTGCATTACTTTTTAACAACTTTGTACCTATGACATAGGCTTTGGCGTGATTTATGGCATCAACCGCTAATAGTTTATTGCCTTTAAAGTACCAAACTGAAAACTTGTTTTCATCGTCTAGTTCGATACGTTTTAGTACTTCATCATAACCTTGGGCTAACCCTACCATCTGCAACTTAACGTTATATTGATCTGACCAAAACCAGGGGAGAGCATCATAACCTGTCGTTTTGGGGTTATTAATGTCTAACACTTCACATAATGCTGTCGCGGCTATTTTAGCTTGGTCTACCGCATTTTGAACCGATTCTAATCTTATTACTCGATCATAATATGGATTGTGGTGCAAAGTGCAATCGCCTATGGCATAGATGTTATTGTCGCTAGTTTGCAGATTTTTATTGACGACGATACCTTTTAAATTGAGTGCTTGATTATCTGTTTTTAATCCAGATTCAGCGGCCAGTTCAGTATTAACTGTGATGCCAACCCCAACAATAATCACATCGGCGCGATATTGGGTACCATCAGTGCAGGTGACGAATTGAGAAGAGCTGTTTTGTTGTTTATTGAGCTTAATGGCTTCTACATTCTTATTGAGGAATATTCCGACATCGTGTTGTTGATGCAATTGAGCAAAAAAATCCGACATGATTGGTGCGGTAACGCGAGCTAATAGCCTAGGTTCTCGCTCTAAAACGGTGACACTAGCTCCAAGTTTTTTCAATGATGCAGCGGTTTCTAAACCGATGTAACCGCCGCCAATAATCACCACTCTTTTTGTTGGGCTGTTTGATAAGGCCACTTTTATTTGCTCGACATCTTTGGCTGTGCGAAGGGTAAATAATTGTTGGGAACTTTCAATTCCAGCTATTGGTGGTAAAAACGCGCGAGCCCCAGTTGCTAGTATCAATTTGTTATAATGGTGAGTGTTACCAAGATTATCAATAATGGACTTATCGTCTCTATTTATCTGAACAATACTGATCCCCAGCTTTAGCGAGATATTTGCCTTTGCATAACTTTCAGCTGATTTTAAAGGGGCTTGTTGATCATCATTTAGTAGAGCCCCTTTTGATAATGGTGGTCTGTGATAAGGAAGGGAGGGGTCGGTATCAAAAAGACAGATATCACCAAGCCAGCCTTGTTTTCTTAACGTAAAAGCAAGGTTAACCCCAGCATGGCTGGCACCAATCACTAAGCACCTTAGTGTTGAATTGTCATTATGTTTGCTAGGCTGGTTTTCTGCTGGTGTAACTGTCATATCTTACCCTTACAATACTTAACGAGTTTCTATTCATTATCTAACAATTTATTATCTAAACACTTATCTTCTAAGACTCATCTTTTAGCACTAAACATCTAGCACTGATCTTGGCAGTGCTAATGGTGCGTGTATTCGCGCGATAGGCTAAGACGGTGCAACAGTCAGCACTAAACCATCTAATGTCTCAGATAGTGCTATTTGGCAGCAAAGGCGACTCAACTCGTTGGCATTATCATCAAGCTCTAACATGTCGGTCTCAATTTCACTGGCAGTACCTGTTTTATCTATGTGCTCTTTGGCGACATAAACATGACAAGTGGCGCAGGAACATACCCCGCCACAATCTCCATCAATACCATCAATATTATTTTCAACCGCCAGCTCCATTACTGAACGCGAGGCTTGCGCTCCAGAACTAAAGTCAGCTTCAACTGTGATAGGGGTATTTTCTTGAGTAATAAAGGTAATTTGCATCATGTTTTCTCTTTTAAAGTCATTGTTTCGGTGCGATGTAGATAAATCGATTGGGTTACCTAGGGGTAAACTTTACTCGTAGCTGGTTAAAGCCTACTTTGCGCTTAAATTCGCCCCAGTGCTCAACGTTATCTTGCTTTGATAGGATTTCAATTGATTCAACTTTTGTCGCGAGGCTAGATACTAAAATTTTTAAAATTTGTCTCGCGTGAGTAGCGCCTAAGCAGTTGTGAGCCCCAAAGCCAAAACCGACATGTGGGTTAATTTTGCGGTCTAAAATGATTTGGTTGGGGTTTTCGAACACGTTGGCGTCGCGATTTGCAGATGCCCAGCAGAGTGAAATTCGAGTGTCAGCCTTGACGGCGTGTTCACAAACTTGAGTGTCAGTAGTGGCGACGCGCCCCATATGGGTAAGAGGTGAGAAATAGCGAATCAACTCTTCAACGGCTTTAGTGGTTATTTCAGGTTCTTGCTTTAGACGCTCAAGTGACTCTGGATGCTCTGCAAAGTAAGCGACGGTATTGGTGACCGCGTTAATAATCGTATCTCTTCCTCCAGCAAAGGTGAGGATCATGACACCTTTTATCTGCTCTTTAGTGAGCTTGTTACCATCGACTTCAGCGCGTAATAATTCTGAATATAAGTCATTCGATAAGTTAGCTTTTTTAAGATCAATTTGCTTATCAATATAGTCATATAAAATGGCGGCTTTATCAGCATCCAGTTCCGAGTCATTACTTCTAAAGACATGTGTTCCCCAATTAATCCAGGTTTCAGATTCCTTCAATGGGGTATTGAGTAATAAGGTTAATGCCTGCGACTGTAATGTTAGTGAGAACTGCTCAACGACTTCAACAGAATCTGATTGGATAGCTTGTTCAACAACCGATTCAATAATGTCAGTTAACTGCTGTTGGTATTGCGGATCTAATGGTCTTTTGAACCAGGGATCGAGTAAGTCTCGAAAACTTTTATGTTCGGGAGGATCTACTTCAAAAGGGATCTGACGGGTTGTTCTGATGTTGACCTCAGAAGGAACAACGATACGACCAGGCTTGGCACCCGACTGAAATGCTTTCCAATTGTGGGCGCACTTTCTGACTTCTTTAAGGCCTAATACCATAGTGACAGGATCGTTTTGATCTTCAATATGGCCAATTCCGCTATTAACACGAGCTTGCTCAAAAGCATCTGGTAGTTCACTTTTACTCACTTATCACTCCTTGCCATTTACTATTTCGCATTGTTTTATTAATGTTAATAATAGTGATTTTATGAAGTATTGAAGCGAGTAGATACCTTGATATCGATTAAAAGTATTATATATTTGCACTAAAGTTGATTGGGTTATTAAAGTGTGCTCATCGTATTAGGAGCGTTTTTGTAATGGCCACTGATGAACCGCTAGAAAAGGGATATGTCAGTTTTTATAGGGTGCTGCATATAAAAACATCATATGAGCAAAGAATATAAGGTTCTGTATAGAAGGCGTGGAACAAAAAAAGGTGAACTATTTGCTCACCTTTTTACCTATCGGTTCTCGTTATTTAAATCAGCTTTCTACTGCATGTAGGTAAACTTTTTACGTAACTTGATATCAGCGACAGATGAACCAATCATTACTTCAAACTTACCCGTTTCAGCTAACCAATCATTGGTTTTTATATCCCAAAAAGACAGGTCTCGGGTGGTTAAGGTAAAACTCACTTGTTTGCTTTCACCGGCTTTTAACCACACTTTATCAAAACCTTTTAACTCTTTGGCTGGGCGAGGGACACTGGCATCAATATCATGCAAATATAACTGAGTCACTTCAGCGCCATCGGTTTTACTGCTATTGGTTATTGTTGCTGTAACAGTAATAGTGTCATCAGCTTTAATATTATCAGTTGAAAATTGAATGTCTGAGTAGGTGAAGTCGCTATAGGATAGACCGTGGCCAAAAGGAAATTGTGGCGTGATATTTTGTTGTTCGAACCAACGATAGCCAATGAATACACCTTCGCTATAACGTGATTCCTTTTCGTTATAATCATTGAGGGCAATTGGCGCGGTATCAGCGAGTTTTTTCGGTAATGTTATCGGCATCTTTCCACTTGGGTTTTCATCGCCAAATAGGATGTCAGCGTAAGCATGTCCCGCTTCCATACCGCCATACCAGCCCCATAACACAGCATTGGCATCATCTGCCCATGGCATTTCTACCGCTGAGCCACCAATCATAAATACCACGGTATTTGGGTTCGCTGTTAATAGCTTAGCGATGATTTCATCTTGTTGACCTGGCAGCTTCATATCAGGACGGTCAATAGATTCACGATCGTCAGCATGGCTTAAACCACCAAAATATAGTACTGCATCAGCATTCTTCGCTGCTGCTAGATATTCTTTTTCTGTGTTATACAAACTGTTGGGCGTTTCCCAGCCTAAGGTAACCGTTTCATCACCCTGGTAAGTTAAGCTAAAGGCATAGGTTTCACCTGCGGTTAGCTTGATATCTTGGCTTAGCACTTTTGCATCAGTTACCTGAGTACTGCTAACTAAACGGTTATCATTTATGGTTAACGATACTTTGCCGCTACCTTTAATCTTTAAGGTATGGTTACCCGTTTCCATAGGCTTAATGTTAGCTTTAATTTCGATGATTTGCGCTTTGCCCTTGGTATCAAACTGTGGGTCTGCAATCCATGATTCACTGCTGAATTGCTCCATCTTTGCATCAGCAAAGTAATTAATCTGCCATGACGGCGTACCAGTCCAATGTCGTGTGGTGAGGTAGTCATTGGGAATGGGCATAAATTGACTACTGGCAGGGCGCATATGTTCAATCTTTACCTTGCCATTTACTTGCTCAAGCTTAGCCTTAAGACCATCAAGTGGACTTATTTCATATAACGCTTTTACTTCAGATGAACCGCCACCAAAACCATGACGCTTATCTGCATTAGGCCCTAAAACCAGAATGTTTGTTACTTTGCTGCTATCCAGTGGCAATACGCGATTATCATTCTTTAACAGTACAACACCGTTGGTAGCGATAGTTCTTGCATCATCACGATGTGCTTGCGTATTGCGCTCTCCAGATAAACGTTGCTTATCCATCATACCGATACTGAGCTGCACTCTTAGAATACGGCGAACTTTATCGTCTAATTCAGACTCAGGCACTTTACCTGCTTTGATCATCTCTAATAGCGGTTTTGCAAGAAAGTATTCATCGTAACTGGCTATGTCAGTACCCATTTCGATATCAAGGCCATTCATGGCGGCGTCATAGGTATTGATATCAACATTCCAATCGGTGAGAAGCACGCCTTCGTAGCCCCATTCACCTTTTAAAATGGTTTTAATGAGATGCTTACTTTGATTGGCATTAGTACCTCGAAATTCATTATAAGCGCCCATAATCGCGTGCACATTACCTTGCTTTACTGCGGCCTCAAATGCCGGTAAATACACTTCTCGTAAGGTACGCTCATGGGGTATGGCATTAACGCCTGTGCGGTTTAACTCTTGCGTGTTAAGGGCATAATGCTTGGCTGTGGCGCCAACATCATTGGCTTGAATAGCTTTAATTGTCGGTACTACTAGTGCTGCTGCCAAAAAGGGGTCTTCACCCATGTATTCAAAGTTACGACCATACAAAGGTAAACGAGCTAAATTTACCCCAGGGCCGAGGATTAAATCTTTATTGCGATGGCGGGCTTCTGCGCCTAAAACATTACCGTGTAAGCTTGCCATATTTGGATCCCAACTGGCAGCAACAGCGGTTAAAGGTGGCAAGTAAGTGGAGTAATCATTGGTCCAGCCTGCAGGTGCCCATGAGTTTCGGTCAATTTCATAACGGACGCCATGGGGGCCATCAGACATCCACATTTCATGAATATTTAATCTCTCAATTGCTGGGATATGAAATTTACCGCCAGCATGCACTAGAGAGACTTTCTCTTCTAAAGTGAGTTGCGACAATAGGCGCTCAATTTCAGTTTCTACATTAGACAAACGATGTTGTAAGCGCTGTTTTTCGCTATCAGATAACACCGATAAGGCATGTGATTGAGATGATGTGTTATCTGAAGAGGCTACAACATTTGCTGAAATACCTATAGCACTTGCCGCAGCAGCGGTGAGTGCTAATGCGAGCTGGATTCTTTTTGTAAGCGCTTTCATTTTTGTTTGAGATTTTTGTCTCATCACAGGCTCCTTGCTGGATTAGTTTTATGCTTTTAATTGTTATGGTGTAGGTAAGGTGTACTTTATAAAAATTGTTTTTTTGGTACTAATTGACTTGCCACTTGCCACTAGTAATAGAATGAATCTAGCCGTTGACACCGTGGTATTTAAAAACCAAATTTAAGTGCGATAGATAACCACAGTAAATCTTATTCGATATTGATAAACACATTAGCGGTTAAGCGGCCTGTTTCAGGGCTGCTATCAATGTCTGTTAATGGATTGACTAAAGTTGAATGTAATAAGTTCCCTGGGTAAATCACCAATCGATGTTGCTTGTATTCAATTTGATGATGCTGCTGGTAATACTGGTTACTTTCAACAAAATATTTAGCTGGCTCGGGGGCTATTTTTTCTAAATAAGGTTCAGCAGCATTGAAGTACTGCTTCATGTTTTCTTTAGTAATACGCTCATAACCGCTGGGAATATGCTTGAAAAAAGCAGTCGCCCCATGGGGGGCGTCATTTAAATACTGCAAGATGGCAAAGTAATAGGGCGCTGGCGTATCAAAATGTGGGATGCGTTGTAATGTCGTTAAAGTTTCAGGTTGGCGATTAATTAACGAAAAATAAGTCGCTTGAGGCTTAATCCGTAAATTTGTTGGTATTTTATAAACATCATAGATAAGTTGAAACACATAATTAAGCACTTCAACCACGTAATCTCGAGGCAATTTGGCTCTCACGCCTGGGTAATAAGAGCCCATATCGAGATTAAAATCGATTTGACTGGCACAGGCTTGTAGCTCAGATAAATCAGCAGTAAAATCATCAATCACAATGACTGGTGTTTTTAACTCACCAACATAAACAATCTGTGGCTTGAGCGCTTTATTCACCAACACCATTGAGTTTAAGCTCTTAGCGCTAGTTGACGAATCTTTAGCGGGTTTTAAATCGGTCATAGTGTGCGGATCCGTTAGCAACTTATTTATTCAGCGATGAGTCAAACTTAAATGATGTTTGATTTACAATAGTGCTGCACAAACTCATAGTGATCAGGCAAGTTGGCCACTTTTTGCTTAACCTTCATTTTGATGTTTCCTAGAAAATGTTCCAGCTCCTCATCTTCCATCATATCCACAATCGGGTGATATTGTTTCGGCGCTAGACCTTGGCCCATCATTACTTGTATCCAAGAGCTTTCGCCAAATAACTCATTACCGTGTTTGTAGACTTTGCCTGAAGCATCAAACATGTCGATTCGATGTTGCAGTGAAGCTGGTACGTCCATGCTTTTACAATGACGCCAGAAACGAGTATCAACTCTGTCTGTGACTTTATAATGCAAGATAATGAAGTCACGAATATTCTCGGTTTCTGTGCGAGTTTGCTGGTTAAACTCATTGATATCTTCTTCAACAATGCCTTGTGAGGGGAACATTTGCAGTAGGCGAACGATCCCTCGCTGAATCAAATGAATGCTGGTGGATTCTAGAGGCTCTAAAAAACCAGAAGACAGACCAATAGCGACACAGTTTTTATCCCAGGTTTTACGGCGACTACCAGTGCGGAACTTAATCACTCGTGGATCCGTTAACGGCTCACCTTCAATGTTTTCCATTAAAGTGGCTTTGGCATCCTCATCACTCATAAACTTGCTGCAGAAAACAATGCCGTTACCGGTGCGGCTTTGTAGCGGTATGCGCCATTGCCAACCAGAATCACGCGCAATTGAGCGAGTATAAGGTATTGGCTTATTGACGGTTTTAGTTTGTACAGCAATAGCACTATCGCAAGGTAACCAGTGACTCCAATCGTCAAAGCCTGCGTTCAGTGTTTGCTCGATTAATAACGCTTTAAAACCAGTGCAATCAATAAATAAATCGCCTTCAATCACTTCACCTGACATCATTTTAAGTGCACTGATATGGCCGTTTTCATCGTGTTGCTGCACATCAGAAATTTTACCCTCAATGCGTTTAATGCCATGTTGCTCTGCTATTTTTCGCAAGAATTTCGCGTATAGAGTGGCATCCATATGATAGGCGTGGTTGTAATCTTGATTGGGTAACACCGCAAAGCGACCTTCGCGGGCGGCTAAATGCTCAGTACAATAATCGCCAATTTCACTGACTAGTCCACGTTGCTGACCTTTAAGCCAAAAGTGTTGAAAACCACAAGCCCAGCAATCTTTGCCTAAAAAGCCAAATGAATGAATATAATCTTTACCGACGTCATGCCAGTTTTCAAAAGAAATACCGAGTTTAAAGGTGGCATTGGTTGCAGCCATGACATCTTGTTCTTTAATCCCTAATAAGCGATGGAAAATATGCAGGGTAGGGATGGTCGCTTCACCGACACCGACAGTGCCAATTTCATCAGATTCAACGAGCACTACTTCAAGGTTTTTACCTAATAACTTAGTTAATGCCGCTGCTGTCATCCAGCCAGCGGTGCCGCCGCCTGCGATGACGACTTTTTTAATGGGTTTATTTGGCATTTTCATCAGTATTCCTTAATATTTATTCGCATTATTCTTATTAAGATCAAGATTGATTAATCACTTCATTGTTATCGTTTTAATTTATTGATTAAATCAGCTCTCAATTTTCGGGCATTCAGTTCATCAAGCGGTTTAGTCTGCATCCCTTGAGCTTCTCTGGGAATGTGGGCTAAATCGTCGTCATCATGGTCAAATACATAATGCTCAAACATGGCTTTCCAGGCCTGACGCTGCGCTTTTGGCAATGAGCGTAAACTCAGTATCGCTAACGCTAGGGCATTATTGGGTCTACCTAAATAGCCAGGGGTATCACGCCACCAGTGAGTAATGAGTACATTAAATACTTCATTTCCTGCAACATGGTGCCACCACATACTTGGTACATATAAAACGTCACCAGGGGCTAACTCGGCAGTTTGAGAAGCATCTAACGCGTGTTGAAATTTTGGGAAGCGTTCATAGTCAGGGTTATCAAAGTCCACCATGCTAATTTCTTGTCCGCCAGGCGCAAACTCCATTGGGCCAACATATAAGTTAGCCACTTGCTCAGGCGGGAAAAGGGTAAAGGTGCGTTTACCCACGACATTACAGGCAAGGTTTTGCGGAAAATCAAAATGGGCTGCTATGCGAGATTGATTACCAAGCCATACACTAGTGAGTGGACGAACAGGTTCAATATTAAGGCTGTTGTCAGTACTGAGACCTGGAAGAAAGTGATTAATCTCAGTTGAGCCCATATAGATACTCGGCGGCAATTCATCATCTTGATGGGCAAAGAGTTTATCAATCACTTGTCTTAAGTTGAGTTGGCTTGCTTGGTAATTAAAACCATTAACCTGCTCATTATAAAAAACTCTGCCTTTATGTTCAGGCGCTACATAGTAGGCTGTAACCGGGGTTTCTTGATAAAAAGACAGTAAGTAATCCGCTGCCGATTTAACCGAGGTTAACCCAGCTTGTACCAAAGGCCAATCAAGGCAAGCACCTTTAAAAATGACAGGCTGAACGGTGTTTTCAACAGCCATCGCTTCAATGACTGCTTGAATATCGCTTAACGGACAATCATGTATCACTTTTACAGCCTGCTTTGCTGCTTGTTCTACTGCCTGATTTAGTGCCATGGTCATTACCTTACATCTTGTCGAGTTCTTAATTTTGCAATAAACCTAATTCAATTAGATTTAGGTATTCTGTGCATTTTTTAAATTAAGTAACTGTCTGATATTAGATTGCGATGCAAGTGTCATATAGATGGCATTTAGATAGCCTTGCTGATGTAACTCACCTAATACTTCGGCGGATAATGCGGCTAAGGTTTCTTCGTTAATAGTATAGAAACCGATCATTTGATGTTTTTCACCGTTATCCAATTGAACATCAAGGGTGAAGGATTCAAGTAACTCTAATTTAAGTAAAGTGTCGATGAACTGTTTGCTATCACTCAACCCATGATGGATTGCTTCAAGCATATCGCCGACTTCATCTAAATAGGGTGTATTACCGCCATATGGGAAGAATAAAGCTTCACCTTCTGTTTGACTAAGGCGAGGGTGGTTAGGATCAAGGTGAATGACACGTTGTAGTTGTTCAACACCATCTTCTTGGACTTTCTGCTGACCAATTAAGAAAGGCTGACGACGAACGGTTAGTGGGATGTATGATGCATCCCATTTACCTTCTTTTAAGAACAAGTTTTCTTTGTGCTGAAAGCCAAATAAAGCTACTGAATAGAACTGACCCGTTTGGCTATCTTTTTGAAAGAATATTGGATAATTTGCCTGAACACTGCGAAATTCTAGCGGAAAAGTAACGGTATACCATAAGTCATCGCCGTATTGTGCTGAACGCTCAGTGATGATTTTCAAATCTTTGTGATCGACGCTATTAAGTAATTCTGGTTTGTTCATGCTGACATCCTAATCAAGTACAGTCGTAGCTGTTTATGTTGTTATTGTTTATACAGTCGTTATTGTGATTGTTCACTTTGTCTATTTTTGACGTTATAAAGTCTAAATACGGGAAAGTCCGTATTGCTTGATCTTGTTTAACAGTTCTCGGTTACTCGGCAGTAATTGTTTTAAACCTTGAGTACGTTTATTGTTTTCTGCAAATAATTGCTGAGCTCTATTTTGCAAAGAAGGTTTCAATTGGTCTGGCATCTGGGTTTCAAAATCCATTCCGTAAAGCACAAATTGAAAACTAGCCGCAGGAAACAGCACGTCGGTATGCTGAATATCATGACGGCTCGGAGGCTGTGTCTGCCACAGCTGTAATTGCTCTAGCAAGCTATCTGGGATAGTTAATGATTCACGATGATCATGCCAATAGTCACTATCACTGCGTTTACTCAACACGTAATGTAATTTTAAAAACTCAATGATTTGCTGCCAATGTTGCTGGAAACGTTTATTAACTCTACTCGATACAATGTCCATAACTTGGCGATTAGCAGGTAACTGTTGAGCCAGGGTATTAGCACTCCACTCAACTAGCGCTAAAGCTGAAGCTTCTAGTGGCTCAATAAAACCTGACGCCATGCCAATGGCCATACAGTTATTTTTCCAACAAACTTGCCTATGACCTGGCGCAATAGAAAGCGATCTAATATTGAGATTATCAATATCCAACCCAACTGTTGGTTTTAGGTAATCGACGAGTTGTTGCTCAGCTTCAGCTTGAGTTGTATGACCGGAGGAATACACATGGCCAACACCACGGCGGGTAGGTAAGCCGATATCCCAAATCCAACCATTGGTTTGTGCTGTTGAATGAGTGTTGGATGCAATATGGGCATCTTCACTCGCGTAAGGCACTTGAACCGCTAAAGCTGAATCATTAAATAACACTGACTTTTTGCAAACGAATGGCACTTTAAGTTGCTCACCTAAAAGTAATGACTTCACACCAGTACAATCAACAAATAAATCAGCAGCAATATCGCCAGAGATTTTAGTTGCTAAAAATGCGATATCACCATTGTCTTTTTTATGAATAGCAGTCACGTGATCGCGAATATGAATGACACCGAGTTTTTCAGTGCAATGCTTTTGTAATAATTGGCTAAATTTCCCAGCGTTTAGGTGGTAACCATAATTGTTTTGAAATTGATATTCGGCGGTGGTGATCTGTTTAGGTGCCAAAAATAGCTGGCTTAGTTGATTTTGCTGACCTACAGCATCAGCAAAGTTGACGTGTTCTCTGTGGGGTAACCAATACGGACATAAGTCAATTTCGTTGGTGCCCATAGGTAAACTAAAAGGGTGTAGGTAATGATCGCCGATTTTATTAATTGTATTATTTTGGTTATCGGTGTGTGAGCGAGTCCAGTTAATAAATCGTGAACCTTGCTTAAAGCTAGCATCGCAGCTGATTAAAAATTCAGTTTCACTGATACCAATCTTTTGAAGGGTGGTTCGCATTGAAGGCCAAGTGCCTTCTCCGACACCAATGGTTGCAACATCAGGAGATTCTATTAGGGTTATATTCAATTTGGGGCTAGGCGATAGTTTGCCATTATCAGCATTATGTTCAGCAGCAAGAATACCTGCTGTAATCCAACCAGCGGTGCCGCCGCCAACAATGACTATATTTTTTATCGCTTGTTCCATAAGAGGGCCTGTTTTTTTATTGATTTCATTAAGGCTTACTTAACTAGCATTGAATATTTTTCAAACACTTACAAGGGGTAGTTAGTAATAATTTGTATTAATTTGTCTAAAAAAAATGCAACGTCCCTGTTGCAAATGGATGTAGCTTAAGAAAAAAGAGGTGACCATAACGATCACCTCAAACGACCTTAGTTTAAGATAGGGTTTCAATACACATTAGAATGTGTAACGAGCACCTAAGCTGTAACGGGCTCCGGTTTGGGTGTAATTAAGTACTTGAGAGTATGAACGACCATGAGTACGAGTATTTTCGTTGGTAATGTTTAGACCTTCGAAGAACACTGTTAAGCCTTCAACTGCAGCAATGTCATAACCTATATTGAAATCTACTTGAGAGTATTCTTCAGTATAAGTCGGATTTGCACCTGTTCCATCACCCGTAGCGCTTAAGAACTCATCACGCCAGTTCCAAGCTAAACGCGCAGAGAAACCGTAATCTTCATACATAGCAACAACGTTAGCTGTATCACTAATGTTAGTTAATACATTTTGCTCGGCATCACCAGGGCGGTTTAGGTTGTAATTGTCATAAGAATCACCCGCATTCACTAACGTATAGTTAGCTTGCATGCCAAAACCAGATTCGCCAAAGAAGTGTTGTACCGCAAACTCCCAACCATCGATAACTGAGCTTTCAGAACTGTTAGATGGCGTATTAAGGATAAAGTTAATACTTGGGTCACCAGCGTTACCAGTGATTTCAATATTGCCATTATCTGGGTTCATCGTAACGTTTGGATCTGTTGCACCGTAAGTGTCATAAATCCACTGGCGTTGCTCAATAGCTGTTACTTGACCTGCATTAATAGCTTCTTGAACATAGACACCGTTTGATGGATCTGGAATCTCATAAATCGTTGAATCGACAGAGTTGTTATCAATAAAGTTTGAAACATCTTTTCTGAAGTAACCAGCAGAAACATAACTTCCTTCGGCGTAGTACCATTCAGCAGAAAAATCGATATTTTCAGATTCTAGCGGTAATAAGCTTGGGTTACCTGCTGTACCACTACCACCACCACGGTTAGCTAGTGTGCCAACTGATGTACCACCTTGAATTGAGGTGTAATCAGGGCGACCAATAGTTTCACTGTATGCAGCACGTAACATCACATCTTCTACCACTTCAATATTGAAGTTAAAGCTTGGTAAGAAGTAATCGTATTCACCGGTTTGGGTCTGGAATACACGGCTATCAGCGCCAGTACTTTGCAGCGCGACTTCAGTTTCAGCAATCCAAGTTGCTTGATCATAAGCTGTTACTGCAGATTTTGATTCAACATCAGTTTGCTCATAACGTACACCAAAGTGCACATCAAATGGCATGTCACCGATGTCGCCTTCGTAGTTATATTGGATATAAGCTGACTGAGTTTCTTCTTGTGTGTAGCGATCGGTATCACTTGCATAATCTGTAGAAGGGCAGAAGCCATTACCACAATCACCAACAGCGGTAGAACCATATAGACCAGCAGCTGCAGATCTAACGGCTTCAAAGTCCCATAAGAAAATCACATCTTGTGGGTCAACTGATGCAGAACCTTCATAATCTGAGAAGTCACCTTGTGAGCCATCAAATTTGTCTTGTACGCTACCAGCAGGGAACCATTCAGCATCTAAATCTCCTGCACTACCCACGCCGCCCCAGTCATTACGTTGAACGTTTACTGATTGCGAGTGGTTGTTTACGTCAGTTGCCGCAATACCAAAGTCAATGCTACCCGCTTCTTCAAATACGTAAGTACCATTTATTTGTAATTGATCAATTTCAGACTTGTTACGGGCATTACCAAATACAGAACCAGTTATGCGCATATCTTCAGGGCGAACTTGATTACCGCCGCCGACAGCAAGTACAGGTACATCACCAGTAAAGTCAGTTGCCGCACTAGTACGAATAAATGCTGCTGTACTTAAGTTACTGTTACTACCATTTTTATTGTTAGGTGAACGCTCAGCATCAGAGCTATGGTAATCCAGTGATAAGAATAAGTTATCAGTTGCATCCCACTCTAAATTAAACCCGATTGAGTTGCTTTCATCACGCGTACCATAATCGCCAGCTGCCATTGATAAATCAGCGCCGCCATCAGGGTAGGTTTCAGAATAAACTAGAGGTGAAGATACTGGGCCGTCTGACCAAGTACTTTCTTGTGTTGGTACAAAGTTAAACCATGCAGATACATCATGTGATTGAGTATCGATGTCGTTTTGCATGTATGTGTAATCTAACGTTGCACGCAAAGAGTCTATTGGTTCGTACTGCAGGACTAACTGACCATTGGTACGAGCACGTTGTTGCTCTTCAAAACGGTACACAGTTGTTTGTGGTACCGCATAAACATCACCTTCACCAGGACGGTTAATTTGATTGCCATCTTTTGGTACACCACCCCATTCTGCGTTATCGCCGCCCCAATCTTGATCAACGATACCAGGGAAGCTACGCCAACCTGTGCCCACTTGGGCTTGCTGGTTACCACTTTCACGTTCTTGGTAACTTGCTGAAATTGATACACCGAATTTACCATCGGCGAAAGTATTTGAGTAAATACCTGAAAGTTCTGGAGTGATAGAACCTTCATCAGTAGAAGTATCATCAACAGCCTTAACACCGAAACTGGCTTTTAGACCAGGAGAGCTTAAAGGACGATGAGTTAGAACATTAATTGTTGCGCCAATACCACCAGTAGAGTTTTTAGCTTGGCTGGTTTTTTCAACTTCAACTGCGCTAATTGCTTCAGAAGCAATGTTGGCAAAATCAAATGAACGTGAACCTGTTGTCACAGGCATTTGACGGCCATTAAGCATCACTAAGTTTTGGTCTGCACCAAAACCACGAACAGAGACACGACTACCTTCGCCGTTTTGTCTGTCAATTGATACACCGGTAATACGTTGTAAAGATTCTGCTAAGTTACTGTCCGGGAACTTACCAATATCTTCTGCGTTAATTGCATCAACAACACCGTTAGAGCTACGCTTTAAATCCATTGATTTAATTAAGCTTCCGCGGATCCCGGTGACTTGTAGTACTTCGATATTTTCATCTGCTACGGCTTCATCTGCTGCAAATGCTGGCATCATGGTACTTGCGCTCAGTATTACCGACAAGCTAGTGGCAATTCTGGTTTTTGTAAATGTTCTAGGTTTCATCTAAGTCTCCCCTCGACTTGGAATTCAGGCTACTACTCTCTGATTTTTTATTCGGGTTACGATTAATTCGTAACGTATTTTATTCATCATTTTGAAACGCTAATTTAATGCTTTGTGTAAAACGTTATGTAAGCGCTTACATAAAACTAGATTAATTTGTTAACAGCGTCAACATTATTTATCATTAAAGTTACAATTCATTAACCAAGTTATTGAGATGGAAAAATAGAGATTCAACTTAACTTGTTGTAAACAAACGGTTTAACTGGTGGGTGTAAGGTTTTTATCATTGCTTTATTTATCTAAATTTTTATGATAGCGCTTACATTTTAAATTGAATGTTTAAGACCACTAAAGACACTTTGTTGCAAAATATGGAAGGTGATTCTTTTTTGAGTACAGTTGTACATAAAAATCGGGGTGAGAAGAAAGAGTCTGCAGAAGTTTAACTATTGGTGAATAGCATTTATCCACCTTTAAAACCATCAGTTGATAGAAGTGCAAGTGAGTTCAAAATTTAACCCTGACTTGCTCAGTTGGCTAGCTCAGCTTGGGTATGCTTAGTCGAGTCCATGCTAATTTGAGTCCATGCTTAGTCAAAACAAGTTCAGCAGACAACAAGTTCACTAGGGTATTTATGCATCGAAGGGGCTAAATGGGCATACGCAGAAATATTCACATATAAGTATTAGCTAAGCTTAATGATGTTTTGGTGAGATTGCTGGCGTAAGTTAACCTTATGAAAGGCATAAGAAAGCCCTTTGAAAGGGCATTAATATACTAGAGACAAAAACTTTTAATGGCAGTTATAATGCTAGTGACAGTGTCGCAATACTATTGTTTAGAAGGGCTTGTTGCAGACTCTCTAACAATTAACTGTGGGATAAAGGTATTCTCAACACAGGCTTTAGGGTCGCTATAGACGTTTTTAAGCACCCAAAATGCTGCCATCTTACCCATTTCATGAATTGGGTTATTCACTGTGGTGAGCTTAGGGGAGATGTATTGTGGGAACGGAATATTATCGTAACCTACAAAAGATAAATCTTCAGGGATTTTCATGCCTTGATCGAGGCAAACAGCAATAGCCCCTGAGGCCATTTGATCATTAGCACACACTACAGCGGTAAAATTCTTGTTGTTGTCTATTTGCTTTACATCTAACAAGCGAGTCATTGCTTCGCTGCCACTGTTTTCTTTAAAGTCACCTTCAAAACACAGTTGCTCATCAAACTCTAGGCCATATTCTTTTAACGCGCGTTGGTGACCTAATAATCGGTCTTGAGCATCTAATTTGAACTTAGGACCAGAAATATAAGCTATTGCAGTATGGCCATGACTAAGAATATGTTTGGTCGCCAGATAACCACCAAGTTCATTTTCTAAATAGATGCAAAAATCTTTTACTTCTTCGATATAGCGGTTAATTAGTACTATCGGCGTAGTGCCTTGAAGCAGCTTAATTAAATAGGCATCATCAACAGCTTCGACATCAAGAATTAAGGCATCACAGCCTCGGCTCATTAAAAACTCAACGCCTTCTTTTTCTTGGGATTCAACACTATGACCGGCTGCAATAATAACGTGTTTATTTGCAGTTCTAAGTGCGGTTTCAATTTCAGTCATCATAGGGCCGTAATACGGACCGTCTAATTGAGAAACTAATACACCAACACTATTAGAGCGATTGGAAGCTAATGACTGCGCAATGGTATTAGGGCGATAGCCTAATTGCTCCATTGCATTTAATACCTTTTCCTTGGTCTTATCACTGACTTTTGTATTGTTATTCATCACCCTCGACACCGTCGCAAGTGAAACGCCAGCTAAGACTGAAACGTCATATATTGTTGCCATATATCCCTATTTAAGCATTTGTTTGCTTATGATAATCAAAAACGTCGCTAGATTATCATGAACTAATTATTAGAAACATTCTTTAATCGCAGTTTTTGTGACTATGACTTTGCGAAATTACTCAATGAATCTCATAGAAAACAATCTAAAACAGCATTTTATCGGGGGATTACTCCCCCAAAACTGAGCTGTTAACTATTTACAAAATGCTTAAATCAAAAAAAGTAAATGATAAACAGCAACAACATTTGTAATGACAGTAAATTAACTCGCTTTGTTTGAAATGGCTAAATTAATCGTTTCGACTTTTTCATCATCTAGGGTATACCAGCGCATAACCACAGCAACAATGATTGAACCAATAGCAGGGTAGAGTGTAAATGAGGTTAAAATTCCCTGTTTAGTGGTTTCAGTTAACTCAATGTCAGCTTCGTAACCATACAATGCTAATAACCAACCCGCAGCTGCGCCGCCAATGGCGACACCTAATTTGATGAAGAAAATGATTGATGAGTAAATCATTCCGGTAATTCTTACACCGGTTTTAAACTGACCATAATCAACGGCGTCGGCCATTTTTGCCCATAATAATGGTGTACCCATATTAAAGGTAAAGCCCCAAATAATGTATAAAGCAAAAGCGAGTTCGACTTGTTCACTTGATACAAAATAAGCTGCAATACATAGCGCGGCAGAAATGATCTGAATGACAATATAGGCTTTAACTTTACAAACTCTTTTTGCTAACGGCTGAGCTAACATACAGCCAAAAATATTACCGATTACACCAAGGGTAATAAATAAGGTCGTCATATCGGGTAAGTTCAAATAATACTTAACATAGTAAATCGCTAAACTGCTTTTTAATACCATGCCTGATAATAAACAAATTGCCGCTACTGAAAGTACACGCCATTGGTCATTTTTGAGTAAGTTTTTGAAATCTTCTTTAAAACTTGAGTTTTGATCTTGAGGTGGGTGTAAACGTTCTTTAGTACCAAGAAAGCACAATAGAAACATGATGACACCAGCAACACTCATGGCAGCAATGGTGAGTTGGTAACCCTTTGCTTCGTCACCCTGGCCGAAGTATTCAACCAAAGGTAATGTTAATGCCGCTACCATCAAGCCGCCTAACATGGCAAACACAAAACGGTAAGATTGAACTGATACACGCTCTTTCGGGTCTGCAGTTAATACGCCACCCAAAGCACAATAAGGAATGTTAATGGCGGTATAGACCATCATTAACGCAGTGTAAGTGACGAAGGCATAAATCATTTTACCTTCTTCAGCTAAATCAGGTGTTGTAAAAGCCAGCACACTGATTAAACCGAAGGGCAAAGCAAACCATAATAAATAAGGTCTAAATTTTCCCCAACGAGTATTAGTTCTGTCAGTTAACGCCCCCATAAGCGGGTCGGTTACAGCATCGATAACACGAACAGCAAGAAACATGGTGCCGACAAAGGCAGGTGAAATACCAAAAATATCAGTGTAGAAAAATGTTAGAAATAGCATTACCGTTTGAAAAACGATATTACTGGCAGTATCACCTAGTCCATAGGCTATTTTTTCTTTAACGCTTATCATGCGAACCTCTTCCGGGTCATTATTATGGTTATGATGTTTTTATTATTTGAGCAAGTTAATCAGCGTCGATTACTTACGTTGGCTGATAAAGTCACGATAAGCTAAGCCACTTCTTTTGATGGTGCGTTGCTGAGTTTTATAATCAACATACACTATTCCGAAGCGTTTTAAATAACCTTCAGCCCATTCAAAATTGTCCATTAAACTCCATGCAAAATAACCGACAACGTTAACACCTTGCTTAATGGCATCATTTACAGCATTTAAATGAGCTTGATAATATTCAAGGCGATCTAAATCGTTAACTTCGTTGTTAATGATTTTATCGTCCATTGCCGCACCATTTTCAGTAATATAAACAGGCGGTAATGTATAGGTGGCATGCAAAGAGGTCAGTAAGTCGGTAAATGCACTTGGGTAAATTTCCCAGCCGATATCTGTTTTAGGTGCATCTTCCATATCAACTTGTACGAAATCATTGTCTGCACAGGCGGTGTACACAGCGCGGGTATAGAAGTTAATCCCTAAAAAATCTAAAGGCTGTTTAATAATATCCATGTCACCAGCATGTATATCTGGCTTATCGGCATCATCGAAATCGTCAATAATGGCAGGATACTCGCCATCCATAATCGGTTTCATATACCACTGGTTAAAGTAATCATCCGCTATTTGAGCCGCTTTGATATCAGCGTCACTTTGAGTCAGCGGATAACATGGGGTGAAATTAAGCACGATACCGTTTATCGCTTTAGGGCAATTTTTTTGAATGACCTTCATTGCCAGACCATGGGCAAGTAACAAGTGATGGGCTGATTGACGGCCAAATGCTTTTGTTGCGTAGCCTGGAGCGTGAACTCCTATTTCATAACCAAGGTATGAGCTACAAAATGGTTCATTGAGGGTCGCATAAGAATGGACTTTATCACCAAGAGCTTGGGTGATTTTGTCTGCGTAGTCTTCAAATAGATAAGCTGTTTGACGATTTAACCAGCCACCTTGATCTTCAATGTGTTGTGGTAAATCCCAGTGGTATAAAGTGGCATACACCTTTATTCCGCGGCTATTCAAATCATCAATTAAGTTGATGTAAAAGTTGACCCCTTGTTGATTTAGGCTGCCATCTTGTTTTATTACTCGCGGCCAAGAGATAGATAATCGATAGGCATCTACACCTAACGAGTCAATCAATTGCACATCATTTTTCCATAAAGAAACATGTTCACAAGCCTGTTTTCCGTCAGAACCATCGCGGATTTTATCTGGCGTCGCGCAAAAGGTATCCCAAATACAAGGTAGGCGGGTATCTGCTGCGCCTTCAATTTGAAATGAAGCAGTCGCTACGCCAAAAGTAAATTCTTTTGAGTGCATTTTAGAATCTGATGGTAAAGATATTTTCATATTTTTCATTCGCTTAATATGCTTATCGCTTGTTTATGTCAACGTGACTTTAAGGTGCAAGTCTCACTGTGCTTATCACGCTAAATTCCAATTTTTGCTGAGAAAAAGCGTTGACTTTCGTTATCGGTATGTTAAAAATGAAAGCGCTTACATCGAGACTAGTGATTAATTAACAAAAGGTCAATAATTGATTTACAAAAATCTTAGTAGGCCTATCAAGCGCATAGTTGAAGCGACTGATAGTCATTTACCCTAATACAGATAAAAATAAATGAGGAAATGTTATGGCTAGTGCACCTTCAAATACAGTTGCAGAACCAGGTAGTAGCGATACTGGGAGTATTCATCAAACAGGAAATTTTAAGTTCGCGCTGGTGTCATTAACGTCTTTATTTTTCATGTGGGGTTTCTTGACTTGTCTCAATGACATTCTTATTCCGTACTTAAAAAACATGTTTGAACTTAACTACACCCAAGCGATGCTAGTGCAGTTTTGTTTCTTTGGTGCCTACTTTATTGTTTCAATTCCAGCTGGGCATTTGGTTGGTAAAATAGGTTATCAAAAAGGCATTGTAACGGGCTTAGCCATCGCGTGCGTTGGCTGCTTAATGTTTTATCCATCAGCAAGTTATGCCTCTTATTGGATGTTCTTAAGTGCTTTTTTTGTATTAGCATCTGGTATTACAATTTTACAGGTGGCCGCAAACCCTTATGTGAGTGCTCTAGGCCCTGCTGAAACTGCATCGTCACGCTTAACCATGACCCAAGCTTTTAATGCCTTAGGGACAACGGTTGCGCCATTTTTTGGTAGCTGGTTAATCTTAAGTAATTTGCCCCATAGCGAAGACTCATCTATTGCAGCCGTTCATCAAGCAAGTACGGTGCAAGTGCCTTATTTAATGCTCGCAGGTGCGCTATGTGTTTTAGCGATTGTGTTTATGATTTTGAAACTGCCATTGTTGGGCGTTAAGGCGGAAAGTTCATCAGAAAAAACCACTGGCAGTGCGTGGAAATATCCTCATTTAGTATTAGGTGCTGTGGGTATTTTTGTTTATGTGGGTGCAGAAGTGGGTATTGGTAGCTTTTTAATTAACTTCCTTACGCAACCTGAAATCGGCGGCTTTACTGAGGCGCAAGCGGCTAAATATATCGCATACTATTTTGGCGGCGCGATGATAGGGCGTTTTGTTGGTGCTTTGGTCATGCAGAAAATCCCTGCGGGTAAAGTACTGGCATTCAATGCAACTTGTGCGGTTATTCTTGTTGGTGTTGCTATGTTTTCTGCTGGCACCACGGCAATGTGGGCATTGTTACTTGTCGGCTTATGTAACTCGATTATGTTCCCAACCATCTTTAGTTTAGCGCTGCAGGATTTAAAACAACATACCAGCCAAGGTTCAGGCGTACTGTGTTTAGCCATTGTTGGCGGCGCAATCGTGCCTTTATTACAAGGTATTTTAGCGGATAGCTTAGGTATTCAATTAGCATTTGCGCTGCCGTTAATATGTTACGCATTTATTGCTTATTACGGTTTGGTGGGCAGTAAAGCTGCGCGACCACAAACCGTTTAATTATTTGTCCTGTTAATCATACAAAGAATAGTTTTTAAAAAAGGCAACGTTATGAAAAAGGTACACCCATTTAATACGTTTAAGCTGTTAAAACTGCCAGTCTCAGTACTTGCAGTCAGCATAGGTTTAAGCGCTTGCGGTCAAGATGATAATCAAGCATCGGCTGATACAGATATTAAAGCGTCCAAAGCTAAAAAAGAGCTGATGGTTGAAGAAGATACTATTGTTGCTACAACAGATATTAATATCTGGCCTAAACTAGCGATTCCTTTTACTAAAGATGTCGCACTTGAAGCGCGTATTGATAAGGTCATGGTAAGCATGACCTTAGAGCAAAAAATTGCCCAAATGATTCAACCTGAAATTCGTGATATCACCGTTGAAGATATGCGTAAATACGGTTTTGGTTCCTATTTGAATGGCGGCGGTGCTTATCCAAATGATGATAAACATGCTACGCCAGCAGACTGGATTGATCTTGCTGAAAAGATGTATCAAGCCTCTATGGATGACAGTTTAGATGGTATTGCGATACCGACTATGTGGGGAACTGATGCCGTTCATGGACATAACAATGTCATTGGCGCGACCTTATTCCCTCACAACATTGGTTTAGGTGCAGCAAACAATCCTGATTTGATTAAGCAGATTGCAGCCATTACCGCTAAAGAAGTGATGGTGACTGGTATTGATTGGGTATTTGCTCCTACTGTTGCGGTGGTTCGAGATGATCGTTGGGGGCGCACTTATGAAGGTTATTCAGAAGACCCTCAAATAGTAAAATCATATTCTCATTCCGTTGTTCAAGGCTTGCAAGGCGCTGTTGGCGATGACTTTTTATCAGATCAGCATGTGATTTCGACTGTTAAACATTTTCTCGGTGATGGTGGTACTGAAAAAGGTATCGACCAAGGCGATAATTTAGCAACAGAGCAAGAGTTATTTGATATTCATGCCCAAGGGTATGTTGGCGGTTTAACTGCTGGGGCACAATCTGTGATGGCGTCATTTAATAGCTGGCATGGCAGTAAGATTCATGGTGATAAGTACCTATTAAACGATGTACTTAAAGACAAGATGGGTTTCGATGGTTTTGTTGTTGGTGATTGGAATGGCCACGGACAAGTTGATGGCTGTACCAATGAGTCATGTGCTCAAGCTGCCAATGCTGGTTTAGATATTTTTATGGTGCCAACAAGTGCTTGGAAACCATTATATGAAAATACGATTGAGCAAGTGAAGCAAGGTGAAATTAGCCAGGCGCGTATCGATGATGCCGTTCGTCGTATTTTACGGGTAAAAATACGTGCAGGTTTATTTGAAAAGCCAAGCCCTGCTAATCGCGCTATTTCGGGTCGAACTGAGTTAATTGGTGCGAAAGAACATCGTGATGTCGCCAGACAAGCTGTACGTGAGTCATTAGTGTTATTGAAAAATAACAATAACATTTTACCGCTATCCCCAAATACCAAAGTCCTTGTTGCCGGTGATGCTGCTGATAATATCGGTAAGCAATCCGGTGGCTGGAGTATTACATGGCAGGGGACTGACAATTTAAATGAAGATTTTCCAGGTGCGACTTCAATCTATGCGGGTATTGAGCAAACAATTAGTGCAGCAGGTGGTCAAAGCTGGTTAAGTGTTGATGGCTCGTTTGACGCTGCCAATAAACCCGATGTGGCGATAGTGGTCTTTGGTGAAGAGCCTTATGCAGAAGGTAATGGTGACATTGATAACCTAGAGTATCAACGCGGCGAAAAACGTGATTTAGCCTTATTGCAGTCGCTTAAATCTCAAGGGATCCCTGTTGTATCAGTATTTATAAGTGGACGCCCAATGTGGGTTAATGCTGAATTAAATGCCTCTGATGCCTTTGTCGCAGCTTGGTTACCGGGTACTGAAGGTGACGGTGTTGCTCAGGTGTTATTTAGTCAAAGTAATGGTGACGTCAACACCGATTTTGTGGGTAAATTATCTTTCTCATGGCCGACTCGCCCGCAGCAAACAAAAGTGAATGTGTTTGATAAAGATTATGATCCTCTGTTTGCTTATGGCTATGGTTTGCAGTACAAAACTGACGATTCGACTTCTGTAAATAAAACGAGTGAAGCATCGAGTACAGTCCCGAGTGAGGTCGCTGCTAATAGCTTATCGGAAGATAATTTTGCCACCGATGACAAGCTAGAAGTGTTAGCGTTATTCGAAAGAGCCGTTAAAGCGCCGTGGCAATTAGTTATCGGTACTGAAAACTCAATGGATACCATCAATAGCAGTATCCAGAATAACGATGTAGTGACCTTAAGAACCTTTGATAAAGCGGTGCAAGAAGATGCACGTTTAGTAAGCTTTAATGGTTCAGGTTTAGGCTTTGTGGGTTTAATTAGTAATTTCCCTCGTGACTTAAGGGCTTACTCAAACAGCAATGCAGCACTGACTGTAATGATTAAAACAGCCAGTGAATTGCAACAGCCTGTATTACTGGGTATGGCTTGCGATAGAGATTGCCGTGCAGATGTTGATATTACTCAGCAACTTAACGCGGTTCCGGTGAATACTTGGCAGACCATCAGTGTTGACTTGAAGTGTTTCAGTGATAAGAAACTCGATTTTGGCAAAATTAATACCCCATTTTACCTTTCGACTACAGGCAAAGCTGAAGTGAGCTTTAGTGATTTAGTGATTGTGCCAAATGGGGCCGAGCAAGCGACTATTTCTTGTGCCAGCAATTAAGTGAATTGAGACGGCATTTCGTCACATAAGAATATCGCCATATAAGTAATTAAATGCTTTGCCAGCTGAGGTTCACTCAGCTGGCATATTTATCCATCAATGTTGTTGAGCTTACAATTAATCTTGTAAGGCATTTTGCTGGAATTTTTTAGATGTTTTGAGATTGGGGAATCAATAATGTTCAAAAGAATAACACCTTTAAATCGTGCCTTAACGACGATGTCAGCATCAGTCAAAGTGATTAGTTCAGCGAGCTTAATGACGCTAATTCTGGTTGGATGCAACTCTGATAGTGATGCAGAAGTGCAAGATGTTGCAACACCAGTCACCGAGCCTGCAAAAGATACATCAGGGTCTCAATGGTCACTCGTTTGGAGTGATGAATTTGACGGTTCAGAAATTGATGTAAGCAAATGGAATCTTGCACATAATTGTTATGGTGGAGGTAACGAAGAGCTGCAATGTTACACCCAAAGAGATGATAACAGTCAAGTGGTTGATGGTAAGTTAGTGATTACCGCAAAGCGTGAAGATTATAATGGCCCTGCAGTCGCATTAGGCGATCCAAACTATGATGAAACAGATACTTCTAAACAGCAGCCTTATACCTCAGCTCGATTAGATTCAACCAATAAAGGTGATTGGAAATATGGCCGCTTTGAAATCAAAGCAAAAATGCCCCATGGGCAGGGAACATGGCCAGCCATTTGGATGTTGCCTACCGATTGGGCTTATGGACCTTGGGCGGGTTCCGGTGAGATTGACATCATGGAAGCGGTTAATTTAAAAGTGATCACCGATGGGGCAGAGTCACAAGAGCCTGAAGCCCGCGTTCATGGCACATTACATTATGGTAAAGCCTGGCCTGGTAACGTTTATTCGGGAGCTGAATACACATTGCCAGATGGTATTAATCCAGCTGATGATTTTCATGTCTATGCAGTGGAATGGGAAAAAGATGAAATCCGCTGGTACGTTGATGATGTGCATTTTGCGACTCAAGGTTCAGCAGGTTGGTACAGCCAGTACACCGACGCAGATGGAAATTTACAACAAGCGCCTGAAGATGCTCCCTTTAATCAGTCTTTTCATATGATCCTTAATTTTGCTGTTGGTGGAACTTGGGCCGGTAATGTCAATAATACCGGAGTCGATGAATCAGTGTTTCCACAAGTCATGGAAGTCGATTATGTACGGGTTTATGAATGCAGTGTCTCCCCTGAAACGGGTAGTGGATGTGCAACCGTTGGTGAAAATGCACAGGTAGTTGAAGGTAATAGTGCCCCTGAGATTACGACGCCAACAACTGACATTGGAGCTGGGCCTGAATTTATCATGTTTGATGATGAATTAGCTGAGGGTTTGGCGCTTGATAGTTATAACCCTGATGGCAGTGTAGCCTTGCAAATGGTTGTAGTGGAAGGTCGCGGTAACGTTATTCAAATGGATAAAGTCGGCGCGACGGGCAATGCGTATTTTTCTTATCCGCCGACAGCAGATTTGTCTCATTGGGCAAATAACGGTTACTTAATTTTTGATGTCAATTTATTGAGCATCGATGATGGTGTCGATCTCTTAGTCAAAATAGATAGTGGTTGGCCAAATGTCAGTGATATTAATGTCACTCTGCCTGAACTTAATACTTGGACAGAAGTAAAAATATCTATCGCTGAATTAGTCGCCAGTGGCAATCGGTTTTCGCCAGGTAGCGTGGCAGACTTATCTACGGTAGTGAACCCATTTGTGATTGAAGCGCTAGGTAACATCAGCGTGCAAATCGACAATGTTCGTTTTGAATTTCAGGTTGTCGAAGCTGAAGAATTAGTCATTTATGATGATGAAGTTAATTCGCCCTATAGCTTAGGTCATTACGCCGCATCTGGATCTGTCGATATCACTCAGGTTGATGCTGGTGGTGATTACGGCACAGTAACTCAATTTAGTTTCAATACTGATGAGTCGGTCGTGTATTACCAAAGTACGGGCCTCGGACAGGATGTCAGCCAATTCAGTTTTATTGAGTTTGATGTCAATGTTGTCACTGACCCTAGATCTGAACGTGACTTTAATATCAAAGTAGATTGTGGTCATCCATGTAGTTCTGGAGACTTTGGCATTACTACACCAGATATTGCCACTTGGACACATTATAAAATTTCACTTAATGAGTTAGTCACCCATGCTGGTTCAAGCTTAGATCTCACCAAGGTTGATACGCCACTGGTTATTTTTCCTGCTTGGGGAAATCAAAATGGGGTTGTCATGCAGGTCGATAATGTAGTGCTAACTAAGTAAGGGCTCTTGTCTAGAGGTATAGCTTACAGCGCTATTTATAACAGTAATTTATGTATATGAGTGTTTAGATAAGCTAACTGTTAAATAGTGCTAAGGCGGTGAATACGAATGCAGCCGAGTCATTGTGTCTTTTATGCATGATGCACTTGGCTTACTATCAGTTAATTGCCACCTGTTAAAGAATAGGTGCATTAATGTTACAGGGCAGTGGCGAGGAAAAGCTGTTTTTTGAATCAGGTTGAGAAAATTACACCGTTATTGAAATTGTTCTTTCTAAGACAAACTAAATAGTTATAAATCATCTGGCTAGCAAATGGCATAATAACGGCTAATGATTCGAGTTAGCGATATCGTTAACATATTAACAAGGATGAACCTTGAATTTATTTAGTTTTTCTAAACAAGATGATGCGACTAAACAGCAATTTAGCCAGCAACTTTTTACTCAGCAACATCTAAACCAGGTGATTACCATTGCCAAGCAGGCTGGTGACGCGATTATGCAAGTGTATTCTGAAACTGACCTGCAAATCACTCAAAAGCAAGATGATAGCCCGGTTACTGCAGCAGATATAGCAAGCCATAATGTCATCGTTAAGGGCTTAGCAAAAGACTTTGCAGGTATTCATGTCATGAGCGAAGAAGCTGCTGATATAGCCTGGTCAGAACGTAAAGAATGGCAAACCTATTGGTTGATTGACCCATTAGATGGCACCAAAGAATTTATTAAACGTAATGGTGAATTTACTGTCAATATCGCCTTGATTCATCAAGGGCGCGCTGTAGTTGGTGTGGTTTATGCGCCAGTATTGGATAAATGCTATTCAGCCATTGTAGGCGAAGGCGCATGGCTTGAACATCAAGGTCAGCAGCAGTTGTTAGATATTACAACACAAGCTGTTCGAGAGGTGCCTGTCGTTGTAGGAAGTCGCTCCCATGTCAGCCCAGGGCTTGAAGAATACCTTCAACATGTGGGTGAGCACCAAATGCAAAGCGTTGGCAGTTCATTGAAATTTTGTATGGTCGCTGAAGGTAAAGCAGATGTGTATCCAAGACTGGGGTTAACCAGTGAATGGGATACCGCAGCAGCGCAAGCCGTTGTAGAAGGCGCTGGTGGTAAGGTTGTTTGTTTTCCTGAACTAACCCCACTTGATTACAACCAGAAAGAAAATATTTTAAACCCGTATTTTATTGCGGCATCACCATCATGGTTTGCAAGGTAGTTATTTAAGATAGTTATTTAAGCGCGTTATTAAAATACGTATTAACACGCGCTAACTTCAATCATAGCTATTGCGACAAGATCATTCTGGTGAATAACGAATTATAATTAAATGGAGAAAGTAGCTATGATGCGCATGGGTGTTGACCTTGGCGGGACTAAGATTGAAGTAGTAGCAATTGCAGAAGATAGCTCTGAGTTATTTCGTAAGCGTATACCTACACCAAAGAACTACCCTGAAACGCTAGACGCCATAGTGGGCTTAATTAATGATGCTGAAGCTGAAACTCAGCAAAAAGGGTCTGTTGGCGTCGGTATACCTGGCGTGGTTTCACCTTTTACCGGTTTAGTTAAAAACTCCAACTCAACCTGGATTAACGGTCATCCGTTAGATAAAGATTTAAGTGCTCGCCTTGATCGCGAAGTGAGAGTAGCAAATGATGCGAACTGTTTTGCTGTATCAGAAGCCGTTGATGGCGCTGCAGCGGGTAAAGGTGTGGTATTTGGCGTGATTATCGGTACTGGTTGCGGTGGTGGACTCGCGATTAATGGTCGAGTTCACGGCGGCGGAAATGGTATTGCGGGTGAGTGGGGGCATAACCCTTTGCCTTGGATGACTTCTGACGAGTTTAATTCTACCTCTTGTTTTTGCGGCAATAAAGATTGTATTGAAACCTTTATTTCTGGCACTGGCTGGGTGCGAGATTTTCGTCGTGCTGGTGGTGAAGCTGATAGCGGTATACAAATATCGCAAATGATGACCGAAGGGCATCCGTTAGCGACGCAAGCTTTTGTGCGTTACGTTGATCGTTTAGCCCGTTCATTAGCTCACCTAATTAATATGCTCGATCCTGATGTGATTGTATTGGGTGGCGGCGTGTCAAATATTGAAGCCATTTATTCGGAACTACCAAAAGTTTTACCTAAATATGTTGTTGGCCGAGAATGCAACACGTCAGTGGTAAAAAATCAATTTGGTGCTTCATCAGGTGTTCGCGGAGCAGCATGGCTTTGGGGTAAAAACGACCACTAGAGTTAAACTGTTACCCATAGAACAATTCGGCGCTTAGGCGCCGTTTTTATTAGTGTTTTTTCTTGTTGTTACCGAAACAACATAATTATCGCTGTGAAAGTGATTATTGTGGTTAATCATTGACTTAATAACTAATATCTTCCACTGACCAAGTTCACAACTGTTTCAGTTTGTATCCAAGTGGGGCGATACCACATTATATGTTGTTTATTTGTTTTAGATCATTATATTCTCTCGCCTAAATGGTTAACTACTAGTTAATTGCAGCGGTTGGTTATAGCCGTTAGTTATAGCCTTTAGTTATAGCAGTTAGTTATAGCTGTTAATTACAATCATTAGGTGATGATATAAATGAGTAGTCTATTAATGAGCGCAATCCATAACAAAAACGGTCAGCTATCCAAGAGGTTTTTTAATTTAAAACCCATTCCTCTATCCATTAAACTCGCATTTACCACAATACTTAGTCTAGGAGTTACAGCTATTGGAGCGAGTAATGCTAGTGCTCAAACTGATGATATTGAGCATATTCAAATAACCGGTAGCCGTATTTTGCAAGTTGATATGGAAACCGTGTCTCCCGTCTCTGTTATTTCCGCAAAAGACATTGCCATGAGCGGCGAAAGCAATGTGGCTGATGTACTCAATAATGCAGCCATAAACAGCTTTGGTTCTTGGCGTGGAGCAACAGGCTACGCATCGGGAGATAGCGCTTCAAGCAGTGTGAACCTTCGTGGTTTAGGCGCTTCAGCGACACTTGTACTGCTTGATGGCCGCCGCATGCCCGGAACAACGTCAAGTTCTGGGGCGATTGCAGATACCTCTCAAATTCCATTAGCGATTGTCGAACGAATTGAAATTTTACGTGATGGTGCGTCTGCTATTTATGGCTCTGATGCCGTGGCTGGCGTAGTCAATATTATCACTAAGAAAGATTTTGACGGTGTTGAAGTTGATTTCACTACCGAGTATCCACAAATGGGGTCGGGAGATATTCAACAACTCTCAATTGCCGCAGGCTTAAACACTGATAACGGTAATATTACTTTCACCTATGAACGTTACCAGAGTGCTGAAGTATTAGACCGTGATGTGTGGAAAATGGATGATCCTAGTTACGACGATTATAGTTTTTACAGTTCGGTGCCAAATGGCGATTACTATGACTACGATTTAGATGACCTTGTAGGTATTTCAAATTCTGAACTGTGTCAGCAAGCATCGAATACGCTTGATGAAACCGATGGCATGAATAACGGCTATTGCCGTTATAACTATGGTGCAGACTCGACTTTACATGGTGATGTCACCAGAGATGCATTTTTGAGTAATTTTAGCTTCGAGATCAGTGACAATCTTAGCTTCAAAGGCCGTGCATCAGCCACATTGATGGAAACAGGCGGCAGAACTGCAGCGACCCCTGTTTCAACCAATTATATGTATATGGGCTGGGACAATAGCTTCAATCCTGTTGGCGAAGATATTGATCTGTATATGCGATCAGAACAACTTGGCGCAAGGGACGAAAAAGTCGACACGGAAACTTATGATATTTTGGCGGGTTTGGTTGGGTATTGGGATATAACCAATGGAATCGACTGGGAAATTAATGCCCAGTATTCAAATTCTAAAACCGAAGTTATTGGCTACAACCTAATTAACGACTTGATTTTACAACAACAAATCGATGCAGTTGATGACAACGGTCAATCGCTTTACGACATCTTTAATGTCACTGGCATGAGCTTTGAGCAATGGGATGCTCAAATGACAAATATGTACACCGCGGCGCAGCATACCAGTGTTTATCATGGTGAATTTGACAGTACACAAATTGATGGTTTGCTTTCAACGCTGCTGTTTGAAAACGAAATGGTTGCATTGTCAGGCGTAGTGGGTTTTGAATATGAAAAGATTAATTTCACCCAGGATAATGATGCAGAGTCTTCGCTAGGTATTATTTCAGGCGGCGCGGGTGGCGATAATGTTGATGCAAATCGTGACCGTACCGCTGGGTTTATTGAGTTGCAAATGGGCTTGCCGGCCAATATTGAGTTATCAGCGGCAATGCGTTATGAGCGTTATGATCAAGATGGTCTCGTGACCAGAACGGATCAAGACCCCGCAGTTGAATCAGCGACCTTTGACGCTGTCGTGCCTAAGTTTGGCGTGAGTTGGCGCCCCACTGATGATGTATTGCTGCGTGCAAGTTATGGTGAGTCATTTCGAGCCCCTAACATGATTGAAATGTTTGCCTCAGACTCATTTGGATTTGTCGGAGGTTATGACGCTGTTTGGTGTGGCGAGAACGGTGACGAAGCGGATCCTTATTACTGTAGTTACAGTGCTGAGCACCTGACTTGGTTTGGTGGTAATCCTGATCTTGAAGCCGAAGAAGGTGACTCACTGACATTTGGTGGCGTATGGAATGTCACTTCACAATGGAGTGTTGAATTATCTTATTACTCAATTAATTATGACAATAAAATTGAAACCATGGATATCAGCGATATTTTATACAACGAACAAATCAACGGTGGTTCGGATGTCGTTAATCGTGATGAATATGGCCAAGTTATTTCAGTTGAGAGTGAAATGCGCAATCTGGCTTCAGTAGAGACATCAGGGGTTGATTTTATTACCTCTTATGAACTGGTTACAGAGATTGGTGATATTAACTTTAGTGTCGATATGTCACATGTTCTTGAATATACCCAGCAGTCTGAATCAGGTGATATAGCGGTTGATTATGCTGGATCGCAGGATTACCCCGACTGGCGTGGTAATTTTTCTGTGGATTGGCAATACGATGTATTTAGTGCCAGTTGGGCAACAATGTATATCGGTAGTCAGTCAGCGCAAATGTGGCGTGATGAAGGTTATGAAGACATCATAGATACGCCAAGTTACTTCAAACATAATCTTCAGTTTGGTTACCAACATGGGTTTGATGGCAGCATTACCTTGGGCGTGAATAATCTTCCAGATGAACAAGCACCCAGTTGGTATAGCTTTGCAGGCTACCAAGATGTGAATACAGACTTATATGATGTGATTGGTCGGAGTTATTATTTGAGAATTAATCAGCAGTTCTAATCGGTAACTTTAAAAAAGTGCTAATCAAAAGTTCGTAATTGGATAAGAGTCATATTTAAATTTTGAGAGTCAATATGGCCATTATTAAACAGCCGCAGCAATGACTGCGGCTTTTCTTTAATGTTTATTTTAATCATGTATAAAAAACTAAATAACAAAGTCTTACTTAATAATTGTTTATTTAAAGATATAAAACAGTGGCTAAACCCAAAAATGTAAAGAAGCCAACAACATCTGTGACTGTGGTTAAAATAACCGAACCTGATAATGCCGCATCTTGATTAAATTTTTGTAAAATCATCGGCACCATGACCCCTGCAATAGCGGCTACAGCCATATTAATAAGAATAGCGCATCCAATAACAATGCCCATGGTTGCATCGTTAAACCACCAGCCAGCAATGAACCCTATGACAATGGACCAAAGAGTGCCATTTAATGCGCCAATGCCGAGCTCATTTTTAAGTAACGACATGACGTTACCCGCTGATATTTGTCCCATTGCCATACCGCGGATCATCAAGGTTAATGATTGGCTACCGGCAATACCTCCCATTGAAGCCACAATGGGCATAAGCACTGCCAAAGCAACCACTTGCGTAAGTACGTTTTCGAATAAACCTATGGTTGCAGAAGCTAAAAATGCTGTGAGTAAGTTTATTCCTAACCACACCGCTCGACGTCTGGCTCCGACAATAATAGGTGCGAATAAATCATCATCTTCATCCATACCCGCACTTGCCATTAATTGCGCTTCGTAATGCTCGCGGACTAATGCTGTGGCAGTTCGCAGTGTCATACGACCAATTAGAATCCCCTGGTCATCCAATACTGGCATTTCAAGCTCTCGGCTGTGTTCAATGGCTTCTGCGGCTTCAATTAGCGATGAATTAGCAGCGATAGAGCGACTATCAGACCAGAGCAAATCAATTAAGGGTAATTCGGCTTCATGTTTAAATACATCGTGGCGTCTGACGGTTCCAAGGTACTTATCATTCTCATCGACAATGAATATATGATCATTACAGTCTAGATCTATTCGACGTAAATAGCGCTGACCTTGGCTGACCGTTGCATCAGGGGCTAATGCTAAAAATTGGTGATCAGCATAACGGCCAATCTCTTTTTCATCATATTGATCGTATAGGTCAAAGTGCTTTCGCTGACGGTCTCCCATTTGTGCTAATGCACGAACAGTGATGCTATTGGGTAAAGAATCGCTCCAATCAATTAAGACTTCAGGGCTTAATTGTGACAGCAAAGCGTCCAATTCATCACTTGGCATTTTTTGCATAATGTCTAAACGCGGCGCGGCGCGCATTAAATTTAGAACATCGACACGTTCTTCTTGATCGATTTGCTGCCAACGATCATAACGCTCATCTAATGGTAGTGATTCTAAAAGCAGCGCAACAGTACCTGCTTCAGCGTCATTTAGTATGTCGCTAAAGACTTCAGCTTGCTGCTCACCTTCAGCCTCTGTGAGTTGAAGTGCAACTTGACTCACTTCTAGCTGCGGAGTGACATCATTTTCTGTTGTTGATTCGGGCGGTATTGTTAACTCTTCCATAAGCTCGTCATTAATTTTGTGCGGCTATAATAAGGCTGACTACTCTATAAATACCTGAGTAAATAAATAGAATAAATTCATTGTTGGAGTACTTTTAACTGCGCAGTATATACACGAAATGGGTTAAATCAATATCAATTAAAATTAGTCGGCAACTTTTACTTATACAAGATTATAACAAATCTAATTATCACATTTTTAACGGGAAAGGGATGTTTCATAAGGGGGGATCTTCACTGAGTCAGTGAAGATATTGCTGTTTAGCTCATTTTTTGCATGAATAAGTGAACGCAAAATAAACCAGAATAAGCGTTATTAGCGATGTGCTTTCAGCGTTAAAGAAGAAATTGATACATCGCGACTAAGATTGTTATGGTACATATTGGCTACATACCCGCTTATTCTGACTTTGTTGATTTGAGACCTTATAGCTCAGATTCATCTGGCTGATTGATGCGGTCGAGCCGTTCTTGTTCTTCTTCAAAGGCAGCTTGAATTTCTTCTAATACTGAGTCCACATCTGCAGCGCTTGTATCTTCTTCAAAATGACCGGTTAGCTCGGTATCAGGTAATAAATCACCTTTCTCGTATAAGCTCCACATCTCTTTTGCGTATTTAGTTGGCGCAAGCTCTGGTGCAAACTGCGAGTAATAACGAGTCATATTATTTACATCACGCTCAAGCATCACTTTGGCATTGTTGTTTGCTGAGGCATCGACAGCTTGTGGAAGGTCAATAATTACTGGGCCATTTTCGTCCTGTAATACATTAAATTCAGATAAATCTCCGTGAACAATACCTGCACATAACATACGAGTGACGTAGCCCATCATGGTGGCATGATCGGTTGCGGCTTGTTCTGGGGTTAACTCGATATCATTTAATCGTGGAGCCACGTCACCGTCACCGTCAGTGATGAGTTCCATTATCAGTACACCTTCAAAGCAGCCATAAGGGACTGGCACACGAATATTAGCGTCAGCACATTTATACAAGGCATCAACTTCAGCATTTTGCCAAGCATTTTCTTGTTGCTCACGGCCGTAGCTTGAACCTTTTTCCATCGCTCTACTGCGACGGCTATTACGGCTCTTTCTACCTTCTTGGTATTGTGCTGCTTTTTTAAAGCTCCGTTTAATGGCTTCTTTATACACTTTGGCGCAGCGGATTTCATTTCCACAGCGAACCATATAAACGGTGGCTTCTTTACCGCTCATTAATTGGCTTACGACTTCGTCAATAAGGCCATCATCAACCAGTGGTTGTATACGTTTTGGAGTTTTCATGGCGCCGTTATACCTTAGTTAGCGACTGGATGGTACCTATTGGCGGGCTTAATTTAAAATTTTCATTAAAAGTTTATTATAACGTTATATAAATGCAACGATTAAGTTATGGTTAAAAGCCATGCTTGTGCTGATCTTTTAATAAGTATTTATAGGGGCTATAGGAAGCATATGGTTTATTCATCGATAAATTTTCAAGAAAAACTGTCTAAATTTAACGACCTATGGTCACCACGAGTCATCGCTGAAATGAATGATTATCAATTCAAACTTGCCAAAGGAGAGGGCGAGTTTGTTTGGCACTCTCACATCGATACCGATGAAGTGTTTATCGTGATTGATGGCGTGCTAGAGATTGAGTTTAGAGATGGAAAAGTCACCCTGACTAATGGTGAAATGTTTGTTATTCCAAAAGGCGTTGAGCATAAACCGTTTGCGAAAGGGCTATGTCAGGTTTTATTAGTGGAACCTAAAGGGGTGACTAACACAGGTGAAGCAGGAGGTGAATTAACTGCGGTTAATGATATCTGGATATAGCTCTTTTATTAAAGAGCGTAACTTTTTACATAACTTGTTACATGAGATTCTTTACATGAGCTTATTACATACGCTTATGCCTAGTGACTTTAATTTAGAACGATGAGTCATGACGAAAAATGGCTATGGGGTTAGTATTCTTAGCGACGACAAGCTAAAATATCGCTTCGATAAAAAGAGAGTATGTTGATGTTTTGGCTTAAAAAAATTATATCTCAATTGGTTATGCCAATTCCGCTAACGTTATTACTGTTATTAACGGCATTGATAGTGTGGCGAACTCAATCTAAAAAGTTAAAATTCATTGGCCAAAGTGCATTGATTAGCGCTTTTACTATCATACTATTATTGAGTAACTCACAATTTAGCGCGTGGATAGCGGGTACGTTAGAGTCGCAATATCACGTTAATAATTTTCCTTTAATCCAGGTGTCTAAACCGGTAATTGAATCCAAATATGAGTCAATTTCTGACCAAGATACAATACAAACCTGTTATGTCATGGTTCTGGGTTCTGGCCATACTGAGAATGCGGCATTAACTGGTGTACAACAACTATCATCAACAGCATTAGCGAGATTATCTGAAGGTGTTAGACAATTAAAACTTGCTGATAATCGTTGTAAACTGGTAGTCAGTGGCTGGAATGGTGGATTAACGCCAACGCCACACGCCGATATTATGCGACAAGCAGCAATTGAGTTGGGTGTTGCTAAAGCGAGTATTATCACCTTCCCTGAAGCTTTAGATACCATTGAAGAAGCCAAGTCGATGCGAAATTTTATCAATACTAAACCCTTTATATTGGTGACATCAGCCACCCATATGCCTCGTTCTATGATGATTTTTGCTAGCCAAGGTTTGAATCCTATTGCGGCGCCCACTAATTTTATTAGCTCACCTGGTCATTGGTGGCGGTTCAGTGCAGGAAACTTGTTTATTTCTCAACGTTCGATTCATGAATATATTGGTACTTTGTGGCTGAAAATAAAAGGATTAATGACTGATGTCTAAGTTACAACAGGACGAAACTGAATCGATATTAGAAGAACCATTAGGAGAAGCTGAGCCTTTATTGATAGCGCCTCATAGTAAACGTAATGGCATTAGTTTAACTATTGCAGGTTCCATTGCCGTGTTCATCAGCTTGATCATCTTCATTAGCGCTAAAAGCCTTTTTGGTGTTGGTATGGTGATGTTTGGTTTTGGTAGTGTTGGGCTAGTACTTGGCGTAGCCAAAATGAAGCAACCCAAGGCTAGCTTTAAATTATCTACAAAAGGGGTCGATTATTATCATGGGCGCGGCACTGTTCATGTAGCGTGGGATAATATTCAACGTATCGATGTATCAAGAGTGACACAAAATCTACAGTTAATTGAACTACCGTATATTGGTATTAAGCTTCATAAGATTAATCCAATTCTAGACTGTATTTCGCCAAGGTTAGCGACAGGACTATTAACTGAGCAACGCCCTTTGTTGATGACGGCAGCCACACAGGATGAAGACTTACAGAGCTTAGAGATTTATGTTGGAGCTGAGTTTACGCCTCTAGTGGTTAATGATGAGCGTTATCGAGGTGTGTTAGCCATGTTTGGTCATCGATGCCAAACTTTGGAGTCTCAGTTAGGATTTCATTTGTATTTATCGGTTGATAGTTTGGATCGGGAACCCGATGAGTTTGTCGCCTTACTACGAGGCTGGCAGCAAAATCACTTTAAAGGGCTTTAAGCCTAAGATAATTGTATTGGTTTGAGCGATTCGATTGTGGTGGATTAAAAAAGGATTTAGAGCTTACACATATTCATTGAATAGGAGAATTGTAAGCTCTTTAACGCGTTAACTAAAACAATTGTTATGCCGTTACTGTTGATGCTAACTTTGGGTTTTCTTTATTATCTTCAACAATTGAGACCAGCTTTTCATTATTGTTTAATGCATTATTTAACTGTTCTAAGCTATCATCATAGGCTTTACGGAAACCAAGAAATTGGCCGTTATCTAAAATTTCCATACGTTTACTGTAGACTTCGCCATCGAAAGTCCCCGTATTGGTGATAGTAATTTTTTCACAATTAATATGACCCTTCATTAAGCCTGAAACACTAGCATCAACGCATACAACACCACCAGTTACAACGCCTGTTGTTTCAATGGTGACATTACCTGAAGCGCGAATTTCGCCATCGACTTTACCTGCAATTAGTACGTCACCATTTACTTTTAGATTACCTGTAAATTCGCAATCATTGGCAATAAAACTAAGGTTGCTTGTCGGGCTTTTTTTACTAAACATATTAGCTCTCTTTTCGCATTTGAGGCCGCTATCACTATCGTAATTAAGCGGTGTCAGTTGATTTTGTTATTAGTATTTAACATTTAATATAGCGACAATTAATTGCAAAAAAAACAATTAAATTTTGACTGTGAGGACTTTTTTTGACGTTAGTCCCATTTCATTGTCTATAAAACGACATTAACCCACAGACTTGGGTTCAATAATATTGATCGAAGCAGAAGGACATGGGGCGACACAAGCACCGCAACCTGTACAGGCATCAATATCAATAATAGGTTTTGGTATCTGGCCTACAGCCATTTTGAATGTAATCGCACGTGGGTCACAGGCATCTTTACAGCTTTGACACCAAACGCCTTGGTAAGTAAGGCAAGTGTCATTCACCAGGGCTTTTATTGCCCAAGGTTCAGCTTGAGTTAAATCAAATATAGGCTCTTTACAGGCGGTGGCGCATTGTTGGCAAAAAGTGCATTCGTCATTGGTAAATGATATTTCAGGAAAGCCGCCATCACCTTTAATAATCACCTTAGTTTCGCAAGCGTCAATACAAGCATTACAGCGGGTACACTCGTCGGTAAATTCAATATCAGACTTAACCCATGGTGGTCTTTGGGCATCAGATTTACGTCTTCTAAAAAGATTTCTGCGGCTGTGATTAATTGACTGACTCATAAAGGTTCCAAAAAAGACTTAAGACAAAAGCGATAACAATTTGAATTAAAGATTAGCGACAAAAAGGATAGTGTCTTTCATATCAATTTACAAAAACCGACGTTTAGCCGGTAAATTTTTGCAATGTTCTTGTAAACGTTAATATAACATTTATTAAGTTCGCTCAGTTAAACTCTAAGATTAGTTGTTCATATTTTGTCATGTTCGCTGTCGATTTATTCCTTTTTACATCAGCTTGTCAAACAATGAATACAAACTATCTTATTGAATAATTGGGACTTAGCTTGTTCAGCTTTGACAATGTAGTGTTATCTTTACGGTTTTCACTGTCATACCACTCAATAATAAAACCCGAGGTAGTTAACAAAATGTGATCGATAGCACACTATGAAGGGAGTGAAGTTTACGTAAAGTGGCACCTATGAGCAAAGCAACAAATTATACCGCTAAGATCCCTGATAGTGACGGCTACATTCAGTACTCTGATGAAGAGCATGATATCTGGCACCAATTGTATCAGCGTCAAGCGATCAATATGCCTGGTCGAGCTTGTGAAGCCTACATGAAAGGTCTTGATGCGTTAAATATGCCTACAAACCGTGTACCGCAATTAAAAGAAATCGACAAAGTGTTGATGGCGACCACGGGTTGGAAAACAGAAGGCGTGCCAGCATTAATCTCTTTTGGGAAGTTTTTTGAATTATTGGCCAATAAACAGTTTCCAGTGGCCACATTTATTCGCTCAAAAGAAGAGTTTGATTACTTACAAGAACCTGATATTTTTCATGAAATATTTGGCCATTGTCCGTTATTAACGAATCCTTCATTTGCACATTTTTCGCATATTTATGGCCAGTTAGGCCTAGCAGCATCGAAAGAAGAGCGGGTCTTTTTAGCAAGATTATATTGGTTTACTGTTGAGTTTGGTTTAATGAAAGCCAAAGATGATCAACTGAATATTTATGGTGGCGGTATTTTAAGCTCACCGGGTGAAACCTTATATGCCCTTAGCGATGAGCCTGAACGTAAGCCATTTAAGCTATTAGATGTGCTGCGAACACCGTATCGCATTGATATTATGCAACCGATTTATTATGTGATCGACAGTGTTGATTTTCTGGATGAAATTGCACGAATGGATATTATGGCTGAGGTGACTCGTGCAAGACAGTTAGGTATGTTCGAGCCTAAATTTGCCCCTAAATCTATAGCTAGTTAACTTTTTCTTAAACAAACAATATTAATGCTAGGCGAAACTAGCGTGATGATACTGGAGTAGTTATGTCTGAATTATCAGAAATGAAGTGTGAAGCTTGCCAAATTGATGCGCCAAAAGTAACTGGCCAAGAGTTAATTGACCTGAGTAAAATGGTTGCTGATTGGACTGTTGAAAACCGTGACGGCATTAACCAATTAGAGCGTGTCTACAAGTTTAAAAACTTTAAACTTGCGATGGAATTTACCAACAAACTTGCTGAACTTGCTGAAGTTGAGTTCCATCATCCTGGCATCTTAACTGAATGGGGAAAAGTGACTGTAACCTGGTGGTCACATTCAATTAAAGGCTTACATAAGAATGATTTCATTATGGCAGCGAAAACCGACCAGTTGCTTAATTCATAATCTTAATCCGTCATATCAGCAGGTTACGTTAACGTAACCTGCTCAAATACGTCCTCTGTTACAATTCCCCTGTAAACAACACTTGCCACACGCCTCATAACCTTTTAACGTATCGCTCACAAATTAAAGAAGGGCACACTGACAACGTCAGAGTCGAGTCCTCGTATATTCCAGAAACCATAATAGATAGGGAATAGTTGTATATGCGTTTGGAAGTGAGTTGTTTAGATCGTATTGGCCTTGCCAAAGATATTCTCGAAGTATTAGAAACTTACGGTATCAACCTGATTGCTATTGATGCCAGTAACAGAGGTTTTTTGTACCTTCAATTTGCGGAAATCGCTTTTGAAACCCTAAGCGAATTAATGCCGTTAATCAGAAAAGTAGAAAGTGTACATGATGTTCGCACTGTCTCTTTTATGCCTTCAGAGCAAGAGCATTACGCCCTTAAAACGCTATTGCAGACCCTGCCTGACTCAGTTTTTTCTATCAATGCCAAAGGCCGTATTCGAATTGTAAACGAATCAGCGCTTTTAACCCTCAACATGCAAGAACATGAAGTCACTGACGAGTCATTGAATCATTGGGTGCAAGGGTTTAATTTTTCTCGTTGGTTAACTGAAGCGCCAGTATTGGCTCAAGCGACTCGCGTTCAAATCGGCAGTAATGAATATTTAGCTGAAATGCTGCCTATTTACCTACCTGATGAAAACAATGCCAGTATTTTAGCGGGGGCGGTTGTTTCTCTTAAGTCTCCAGCCCGAGTTGGCAAACAATTCAACGCGCTGCAAAATCAAACCACAGGCTTTGATAATGTATTAGCCGTTAGCGATAAAATGAAAGATGTGCTTAAGCAAGCTAAGCGCATGGCGCAACTTGATGCACCATTATTGATTACAGGTGAAACCGGTACCGGCAAAGAATTAATGGCCAAAGCCAGTCATGATGCCAGTATGCGCCGTGAACATGCGTTTATTGCCATTAACTGCGCAGCATTGCCAGACAGTGTTGCAGAAGAAGAATTATTTGGCTTTGTGTCAAATGGGCAAGTGGTTAAGCGCGGCTTATTTGAAGAAGGCAAAGGTGGTACGGTTTTCTTAGACGAAATTGCCGAAATGTCTCGAGCTGCACAAGTTAAGTTACTGCGTTTATTGCAAGATGGTACCTTCAGACGCATTGGCGGTGACGAAGAAGTCAGAGCGGATGTGCGTATTATTTGTTCTACCCAAAAGAACCTTGCTGAACTGTGCCAATCGGGTGAGTTTAGAGAAGATTTATATTACCGAATCCATGTGCTGAGCTATCACATGCCGTCACTGCGTGAACGTAAGGTCGATGTCATCCCGTTAACAGAGATGTTCTTAGAGCATTACAGTCAGCAATTATCGAGTCCTTTAAGACGTATCTCTGCATCATGTCGTGATTACTTATTTACTTATGCGTGGCCGGGTAATGTACGCCAACTTAAGAATGCGGTTTTCAGAGCTGTGTCAATGTGGGATGGCTCTGCGGAGTTGACTGTAGAGCAGCTTAAACTGCCATCTTATGCCGAAGGTTTTGGCTACTTTGATGAAGAGTTTGAGGGCAGTCTCGATCAAGCGATGAAGGAATATGAAGCCAGCTTATTAAGACGTTTGTATCCAGCTTATCCAAGTACCCGTCAATTAGCTAAAAAGCTCGGTGTGTCTCATACCGCGATTGCCAATAAACTGCGCGACTACAAAATTACTAAAAAACGCTAAGCGTATTCAGCAGACGATATAGCGTGTAACGATTTAATGCCACATAAATGCCAGCAAACTGCTGGCATTTTACTCTTTATATGGCTGAAACCAGCGTATTTGCTGATATTTTTTCAGTCGTACTAAAAAGTTTACAAATTTAGCCCCAGCTTCACAAAATGTGATTTATCTCACGCTATATTAATTGCGTTCAGCTTAGGGTATTTCTATCTCTAATAACGCTATTTTGGTTGTTACTACCCTAAAAATACGTTTGTTTGGAATATGCTCAATTAACCTAGCCGTTCCTTATCAAACTAACGGATTTTACATGCCCTTATCGAAGGGGTTAACAACTTTATTTGTACCCATTTAGGAGTCAAGATGAAACTTGCAAGTTATAACAACGGTCGCCGTGATGGCCAACTTATGTTGGTAAGTAAAGATTTATCTAAAGCCGTTGCCGTACCTGCGATAGCTCATACAATGCAGCAATTATTAGATGCTTGGGATTTACTCAACCCGCAACTACAAGAATTATATGAGGCATTAAATGCCGGTATGATGGACAACGCAGTCGATTTTGATGAAGCTAAATGTTTATCTCCACTTCCTCGTGCTTACCAATGGGCTGATGGCAGTGCTTACGTAAACCACGTTGAACTGGTTCGTAAAGCTCGCGGCGCTGAAATGCCTGCAACGTTTTGGACTGATCCTTTAGTTTACCAAGGTGGTTCAGACTGCTTTATAGGACCTAAAGCTGACATCGAAATGGCCAGTGAAGAATATGGTATCGATTTCGAATCAGAAATCGCGATTGTGACTGATGACGTTAAAATGGGTGTAACGACTGAGAATGCCGCCCAGCACATTAAATTATTGATGCTAGTCAACGATGTGTCATTACGTAATCTTATTCCTGGTGAGCTTGCGAAAGGGTTTGGTTTTTTCCAATCTAAGCCTTCTAGTGCGTTTTCTCCTGTGGCAATTACCCCTGATGAATTGGGTGAAAGATGGCAGGACAGTAAAGTTCACCTGCCATTAGTGACTCATTTAAACGGTGATTTATTTGGTCGTCCTAATGCGGGCGTGGATATGACGTTTAACTTTAGCCAGTTAGTTTCACACGTGGCTAAAACACGTCCGTTAGCGGCTGGCGCAGTGATTGGTTCAGGCACTATTTCAAACTATGATCGCAGCGCCGGTTCTAGCTGTTTAGCTGAAAAACGTATGCTTGAAATTATTGCAGACGGTAAAGCAAAAACACCATTTATGCATTTTGGTGACACGGTAAGAATTGAAATGTTCGATGATCAAGATAACTCTATCTTTGGTTCTATCGATCAAAAAGTGGTTGAATACAAAGCTTAATTCAGTTCACTGATTGATAAAGAGCAATAGCGTTTTACGTTATTGCTTTTTTTGTATTTTTCGCTCGAACTTACGATATTTAATAGGGACATAAAATGAAATTATATGGTTATTGGCGTTCAAGTGCTGCGTACCGTGTTCGTATCGCACTTAATCTTAAGCAGTTAGAAGCTGAACAAATATCCATTCATTTAGTGAAAAACGGCGGTGAGCAACATAGCGAAATGTTTGCCCAATTGAACCCACAAAACCTCGTACCCGCCTTGGTGGATAGCGATGATGAAGGGGAGTTTAGCTTAACTCAGTCACTGGCGATTCTTGAGTATCTTGAAGAACAATATCCACAATGTAGCTTATTGCCACAAGGCGCTAAAAATAGAGCGATAGTGCGAGCAATGGCGCAGGCGGTGGCATGTGAGATACACCCTCTTGATAACTTACGGGTATTACAATATCTCGTTAAAGAGATGGCGGTAAGCGAAGAGGATAAAATGAACTGGTATCACCACTGGATCCATTTAGGCTTTGCGGCGTTGGAAACCCAATTAGCGGTTCATTCTGGTCAATATAGCTTTGGCGATAGCCCAAGCTTAGCGGATATTTGTCTTATCCCTCAGGTTTATAATGCTTATCGATTTAATGTCGATTTATCAGCATATCCTAATATTGTACGAATCTGGCAAAGTTGTAATGAGCTAGCCGCATTTGCTGATGCCGCTCCTGAGTTACAAGATGATGCTAGCTAGGCATTGCATTGTGCTAATAGGTTTGTAATATTGTAGGCTCTTTAATTACAGAGTTAGCCAGATGAACTACGAAGCTCAGTTAAAAACTTGGATTTTAGAAGATAAAATGCGTGTTGCTGCACTACAACAAGTAGCAGACCTTTTTGCTGAGCTTAATATTACGGATTGGTACATTGCTGCCGGTTTTGTGCGTAATTTAGTATGGGATAAGCAGCATCAAGCGAGCTTTATTTCTCTCAATGATGTCGATGTTATTTACTATTGCACCGAAGAAATTAGCGTCTATCGAGATAGATTAATTGAGCTAGCTTTATCTGAGAGACTAACACTACCCTGGTCAGTAAAAAACCAAGCGAGAATGCACGAGAAAAATAACCACCCAGCCTATACATCAACCCTTGATGCCATGTCATATTGGCCAGAACAGCAAACCGCAGTAGCGGTAAAACTGAATGCTAAAGGTGAGCTTGAAATAGAGGCACTATTTGGCTTTGAAAGTTTGTTCAGTTTATCGGTAAGTTACAATCCAAAAGCAGATGAGCAAGTGTTTATGGAAAGAGTCGCCAGTAAGCCGTGGTTTAAACAATACCCACAATTATCACTTGCCCTTTAATACTAACGCCAAAATCAAAAAACGACTATTATCTAACCGCTAATTCAGTCTTATGACTTGTGAATGCTTTTCTGTGGCATTTTCGTGAAATATATCATCTAGATAGCGGCCTAAATTTGACTCTTCTATCTCTGCTGGAATGATGACATCGAAGATGCGAGAACGAAGTCCGGTACCTGAATCTCTAAATAACAGCCATTCACCCTGACTATTGTCATACTCTTGCCATGTAATTGACATGGATTTACCAAATACATCGAATTTAATGAATTGCTTCGGAGCCATGATGACCTCATGATTGTTATTCGTCGTTCTATTTAGCTTAGATGATCAAATATTTTTAAATAAAAACTCTACAGTAAACGTGACAGCCATTTGGTTTATTCTTTCGCTATCATCATCTTTAGTCCAAGTATATTCAGGTGTTATAGCAAAGAATAACCAATCTCTGGCAAAGTTTTGTCGATATGTAAAACCAATTTTAGCACTATCAATGTAGTGATATGGCTTATCAACGCCATGGATATGAGCTTGATAACTAATCGCTTGCTTGTCACTGATATATTGGTACAACTGCAAGCCTGAACCTAATTCCCAGCCATTATCTCTAGTTTCATACTGAAATGCAGCACTCCAGCGCAATAGAAACTCTTCGTTAAAGGAATGTTCTATATCAAATTCGGTCGACTCACCAGTGACATTCTTTTCTTGGTATAACTTTTGGGTCAAGCGGGTGATCGTATTTTCTGATATTGGGTAGGTATAGCGATATCGAGCTTCGATCTTTGGTTTGAAACTCGCTTTAATATTAAAGCTACTTCTATTTTTAACTAACCAATCATATCGAAGACTAATGTCTCTATCATTGTTATCGTCAGGACTACGGATGAAGGAAAAGGGATCATCTTCACCGGTGGAATCCAAGATTAATTTTAGCTTCTTACTGACCCCTGGTAAGTTTAAACGTGCATTGATGTTAGCCCGATATTTAAAATCTTCTTTTTCATAAAATGAAAAATCGTTATACCAACGTATGATTGTGCCTGCCCGAGCATCATCCTCAATACGGTCATCTACAAAGAAACTATCGAACCAAATAGCGGGTTGGCAAAATTTAGTGTTTAGGTAGGCAAATGTTTTATCAATGGTGGCATCAGATTGAGAACGGCTGTAGCAAGGCGATGATTCTAGCTCATTCTGAGATATGTCTTCTTTTTGATTTTTTGCATTATCATCTAGATCTACATCTACAGAGATAGGATCAGTAATAGCTTGGTTGCTGTTATCTGACGCAGAAGCCGTTGAGATGAAAGCACTAAGGAGGGCTATTGTGAGTGTTGATGTTATCCATAAACGTATCATTGAGTCGAAAATATAACCTGTAAAACTAACAACATTAATCACTCAAGCGTATCATTTTTGTCATTATGATTGTCACTCCTTTTATCACTCTAGTGACTTATTTGAAATGATTAAGCGGATAATTAATTGGTTGATCAAGTTGGTTACATTTAATACTGCTGAATAGGCGTTAGTGGCTGTTGATTTATTGTTAAGTGGGAAGGTCGCAGACTTTAACAGGTTAATCAATTCCAAGAGGTTTTTGGTTGTTTTTTATCCGACCACACAGATTAAAAGTGCATTTTAAAAGCATCTTAATCATATTGTTAGTATTTTTTGTGATCAAGATCAACCGATTTAAGTACCTCTTTAGGTGTATGGTGTTTTATTGATCTAGATCATGTATGTTATTTTTTATTTCTGGCAGTGTAGCGGCAATTGTTAAATGTGTTTATCAAAAGCACTGATATTGTTGTACATATGGAGTTGTCATAATGAATAAAAAAATAGCCCTTAGCCTCGTTGCTGCAAGTTTATTATCTGCTGGTATTTCATCTGCTGCAGTCGCCCATCAAGCGGGTGATTTTATCGTTCGAGTTGGCGCCGCAGTCGTGAGCCCAAACGAGTCTAGTCCTGTTATTGCAGGCATTTCTGAATTTTCAGTCGACGATAATACCCAAGTTGGTTTGAATTTTACTTACATGTTGACAGACAATTGGGCTGTTGAGTTACTGGCAGCAACCCCTTTTTCGCATGAAATATCGCTTGAAGGCGTAGGTAAAATTGCTGAAACTAAGCAGTTACCACCAACATTAGTCGCACAATATTACTTCGGCGATGCTCAATCAAAACTGCGCCCATATGTTGGTGTTGGTATTAACTTTACTAATTTTTACGATAATGAAATTACTAATGCTACCGCTCTTGAATTAAACAGTTTAAGTTTAAGTAACTCTTGGGGCGCAGCTGCTCAAGTGGGTTTAGATTATCAAGTAAATAGTAACTGGTTAGTAAATGCATCAGTTTGGTACGCAGACATTTCAACAGATGTTAATTTTAATGCAGGTGAAACGCCATACCCAGAAGTGACTGTAGATATTGATCCTTGGGTATATATGGTCAGCGTTGGCTATACATTCTAGCTAGGTAGATAAATTGCCAGGCGTTATCAGATAATAAAACAGGAGCTAATCAAGCTCCTGTTTTTTTATATATTATTGTTAAGTACTCACTGATAAAAACGATAATGGGTCAGCAATGAGCTTACTTCTTAACCTTAGTCTTCCAGTGGCGAGTGTTATAAATAAACTCGGGTAATAAAAGGGTTAACCAAGCAACTAAACGCCAGCGTTTAGTGACATAGACTTTGCGCTTACCTTTTTGCATTGCAACGATAATTTGTTTAGCTACTTTTGGTAGCGGAGGTAACCAGAGTTTGCTTTGCTGCATAGCCGCTTTGTCTAATAATCCCAGTTGAATATCGGTAATCGTTATCGGTAACTTTAATCGCTGCGCATGCATGCTCAAGCCTTCAAGATAATTTTGCGCAAAAGCCTTTGATGCATGGTAAGCCACACTAGGACCACCGCGTAAACCAGCAATAGAATTAATTGCCGCAATTTGACCGTAACCTTGCTCACGCATCAGTCTGAAAGTGGTATTACAAATTGCAGCAAACCCTCGAACATTAACATCAATGATATCTTGTTCAAGTTCCCAAGGTAGTGCTTCGCTGTATCCATTTAGACCGGTGTTAACTAACACTAAGTGTGCACCATCGAGACTTAGCCAAACTTTTTCAAGTTGGCTAATAATGGCTGCAGGATTTTCAATATTGAGTGGCAACACGTCAACTTTAGTCGGTAAGCTTTGTGCAAATTCAGCCATTGAGTCTGGATCTTGCACAAATAGCACCAATGAAACTTTTTGCTCGGCTAATTGACGGGCTATTTCTTTACTAAGATGTGAGCTAGCGCCCACTATTATTGCGTTTGCTTGAGTCATGAGCTTTAAGGCTTCGAAATGATGACCTATGATAAAACAACTGCTAACGATAACAAGCAAGAATATTATTCAACATCAGACGTATAGACTTCTAGAAGTCTTAATGTATTATAAGGATAGAATATATGAAGATTGCAATGACGCGTTTCACTGCAAAAGTACTTTTACCAATCGCAATTGTTTTTGGCTTAATGGCTTGCGCAACAACGCATGATTTGGTGACTATTTCAGGCGATATTATGTATCGAGAACGAATAGCATTACCGGATGATGCGGTACTAACGGTGCAGATAAAAGATGTGTCGTTACAAGACACCAAAGCAATTGTTATTGCTGAACGAGTTTTGGATAACGTGGTCACTCCGCAGGCATTTGAATTTCAAATTGCAGCGGATCAATTTCAGCAAGGTCATAGCTACGCCGTAGGTGCTCGAATAGAAGTAAATGGCAAACTGTGGTTTATCAATACACAAACTTACCGCGTTGATGTAAATGAGACACAGCAGCTAAATATTATTGTTAATAAAGTGGGTGGATAGAGGTTAGTGACCTATGCACTGATTTAATTTGTATTAAAAAGGTGCCCGTATGCCGGTTAGAATTCCAGATGATTTACCTGCAGCAGAAATATTAGAATCAGAAAATATCTTTGTGATGTCTGAAACGCGTGCAGCGAATCAAGATATTCGACCTATGAGAGTGTTAATTCTCAATCTAATGCCTAACAAGATTGAAACAGAAACCCAATTACTGCGCTTATTAGGTAATACGCCATTACAGGTAGGGGTTGATTTGCTGCGGATTCATGACAAAGAATCTAAGCACACCTCCATTGATCACATGAATACTTTTTATCGTGATTTTGAAGCGGTAAAAGAAAATAACTATGATGGTTTAATTATAACGGGTGCGCCTCTCGGTCAAATAGATTTTGAAGATGTGGTTTATTGGGATCACATTAAAGAAATTATTGATTGGTCACAGCAACATGTTACTTCGGTACTATTTTTGTGTTGGGCAGGTCATGCAGGCTTATTTCATCTTTATGATTTACACCGTAAATTATTAGATAAAAAACGTTCAGGGGTGTTTAAGCATAGTCGCTCTTTGACTCCGCATCCGTTATTGCGGGGGTTTGATGATGAATTTTATGCACCGCATTCACGGTTTGCAGAAATGGATATTGAAGCGATAAAACAACATCCTGATTTAGAAGTCTTGGCTGAATCTGATGAAGCTGGTGCCTATATTGTATTAAGCCGAAATAGTCGAAACTTGTTTGTCATGGGCCATCCAGAATATCAAAAGTCGACGTTAAATGATGAATACCAACGAGACTTAGCCCAAGATTGTAATCCTGACATTCCTAAAAATTATTATCGCAATGACGATCCTGAGCAAGATGCGATAGTGCGCTGGCATAGTCATGGCAGCTTATTGGTAAGTAACTGGTTAAATTATTATGTTTATCAGCTAACGCCTTATGATTTATCTGATATGAGCGCTATGACGCCGTGGGAGTCTGATAAATAGGTTTTATGAGGGTAATCTCTAGCGAACCTCTAGCTAATAGCTATTTAGTAACTTGAGCCAATAAAATCTTACTGGTTACTTCCAAAATGTAAATTTAAGATAATTATTTGAATCATACTTTTGAGATCTTTTAAGAGTCATTTAGTATTACTAGGTGGCTCTTTTTGTTTAGTTTTAATTAATAATAATACCCATTGATATTAAGGTTTTTTATTTCATCAAGTATTGAAAGACCGGAAAAATGTTTATTGATTTGTCTGAAGTGTTTGGCTTAACTATTAGACTGGTTAATCAAAGTGATGATCGCAGTGTTGGTGTGGTGATGATTCAAAAGTAATTCAGTTTTACCATTATGATTAACCTTGTATGTTCATAGTAAGGGTATTTATAAGGTCACTCGTTAAAAGCGCTGATTTTTCAGCGCTTTTTCATTAGTAAATTCAGAAGATTAGATTACCACAACGATGACTTAACTAGCTTAGTAAAGTGTCATTATGGATTATTCAATTTTAGCCAAGCCTAAGCGGAAAACCAAGGTAAACGGCTATGCTGTAAGCGAAATTAGCGCCTTTTCTTGATTCTCGTATCTTTGTTTGCATGTTGGTGATATGTTGATTTTATTTCTGTTTTTCACACTTAGGGTAAAAGTTGATGTCAGTAAGTCACTGTTGCAATAATGCTTTTAGATTATTGTTTATTAATTTTCTGATGATATGCACCTTATACTCTATCGTATCTTTTGCCAATGCAGATATGGTTGAACCGCTTCCTAATTTAGTTGTACAAGATGTGGCTATAAATTCAGTGGCTATAAAAAATATGGCTGTAAAAAGTGAGGCTGTAAAAAACACAGACTCATATAAGCCATTAATTGGAAAGATAAAGCTCGATCTCAAACAGTTTGATCACGCACAAGACAAGCTTGATTATTTACAACAGCAGCAGTTATTAGCAAGGTTGAGTAAACTAGAACAAGCTGAGTTATGGAATTTAATTGCCATTGAACAAGAAGCATTAGATCAGCTCAATAAAGCCATTTTATCCTATACCGAAGCAATCAATATTGCTGAAACAGAGCCCATTTCTGACATCTTAGTGATCAGCTATATTGAACGCTCATTTATCAAATATCTACAGTCGAATGATACCAGCCAATACTGTCCTGACAGAGATATCGCGCTTGATTTAGCTCGTCAAATCGACTCGCCCAAAGTGCTAGCAAAAGCGCTGACACAAAGTGCTTTTTGCTACGCGGATACCAATGTGTTTGAAAAAGGGTTACAGCGCTTAGAAGAGGCGCTAATTATTGCAAAACATAATGATTTTACGCCCAATAAGTTAGCCATGATATATAACTCAACAGGCGCTATTTATCGTTCAAATGGTCTACATAAATATGCCTATGAATATTTTAATGAAGCTTATAAGTTATGGGGAACAGTCAACGACATCAAAGACATGTTTAACATGCAGCATAATATGGCCGGTTCATCGGCAAACATGTCCGATTGGGATGCTGCGCAAGTGCATATTTCAATATTATTTGAGTTGGCGAAACAAAATCCTAACTTTAAAGATTTTATGTTTTTTGCGGAGTTTAATGCAGGTAAAGTCAATTTCTTCCAACAGAAATATGATGTAGCAATTGATCATTTAACTGCAGCGACAAGGTTACAAAATACCACCAATGAAAAGTTTTTTGTGGGCACTGCTTATGGCTTTTTAGCGTTAAGCTATATGCAACAACAGCAAACAGAATTGGCATTTGAAGCAGCGAGTCAATTTCTGCATTCAGCAGCGTTTGAATCTAGTTCACCATTTTTGAAAACATCAATATTAGCGTTAGAGAAATTTTCAACACAAGATTATCTTGAAAGCTTTAATGTACTTTTATCGAGTGTTAATCACGAGCGTGAAACCTATGCTTCAGCAATGGATAAAGACGTCATTTACTCTTCACTGGAACATAGCGCAAAAGTGTCTGAATATGAAATTCAAATATTAGAAAACCAATTATCAATCAATATCTTAAATCTTAAATCAGAAACAGATAAGCAACGAATTTCAAAACTGAGTTTAATTGTCACCAGTCTTATCATTGCAGTGCTGTTAGTGATTACCGCCTTTTTGATTCAATCTCGGCGCTTTTTCAAGCGCCGCTCACAAACTGATTACTTAACAGGCATTGCTAATCGACGTTATACCATGGAGCAAGGGGATATTATTTTTGCTGCTGCTAAAAAGAAAAACCAATCATGTGCGGTGATTATTTTTGATATTGATAAATTTAAGCGAATTAATGATACTTATGGCCATAGTATCGGTGATTTAGCGATTAAATATACTGCACGTAAAGCAAAAAACTGGGTCAAGAAAAGTGACATTCTAGGCCGGATTGGGGGCGAGGAGTTTTTAGTCATCTTGCCCAAAACAGATTTAGACACAGCTTTAGACATAGCAGAGCGATTACGAGAAAGCATCGAACAGCAAACATTTCAATTCGATGACGTAAACATCCAATTTACTATCAGCCTTGGCGTTGCTGTTATTGATTCTGATTCATCATCACTCGACCAATTAGTTCAAAAAGCCGATAACGCATTATATAAAGCCAAAAATAACGGTCGTAATCAGGTTGTTTCAATATAACCTAGATTTACTGGTGAATTTTTTTGCATGAATACTTTGTTAAGATCAGAGTAATCATCGCTAAAAGTGTTGAAAAGCTCTACATCCTTCCACAAAATATTAGTTTCTAATTCATTTAATTCAATCTCTTACATTAGATGTAAATCTTCAATGACAGCAGTTAAAAGATCAACGAAGACTATCAGATACAATTCACTTGCTTTACGTTAGCGTAAACGTCAGAGTGTAGATATTATTTTATAGTTGAACTAGATCACATTTTTGTTGATTTTGTCTGCTTACCTATGAACAGTCCATGCTGGAGAAGTTATGAGTACCGACCAATCACCTCAAGATATTGTTATTGTTGCCGCGAAACGTACACCAATGGGTGGATTTCAAGGCGCGTTGTCGGCTGTACCGTCGCCAACACTTGCTGCTAATGCGATTAAGGGTTTAGTTAATCAAACTCAAATCAATACCGACTTAATTGATGAAGTATTCATGGGTTGTGTATTACCAGCGGGTTTGGGTCAAGCGCCAGCAAGACAAGCGACACTCGGTGCTGATTTACCTTTGAGTGTGGGCGCGACAACCGTCAACAAAGTGTGTGGTTCAGGCATGAAAACAGTGATGCTTGCCCATGATGCAATCAAAGCCGGTAGCAGTGACATTGTGGTCGCTGGTGGTATGGAAAGTATGAGCCAAGCGCCTTACTTATTGGATAAAGCACGCGGCGGCATGAGAATGGGCCACGGTAAAGTATTAGATCATATGTTCCTTGATGGATTAGAAGATGCCTACACTGGCGGCGCAATGGGGACTTTCGCGCAGAAAACCGCTGATGATTACGGCTTAACTCGTGAACAGATGGATAATTTTGCCTTAAGCTCACTTGAAAAAGCCAACAAGGCCATTGATTCGGGTGCTTTTAAAGCTGAAATTGTGCCTGTGACCATTGCTAACCGCCGTGGGGATGTCACCGTTGATACCGATGAGCAGCCTGGTAATGCCCGTCCCGAGAAAATTCCTACATTACGTCCAGCCTTTACTAAAGATGGCACCATCACCGCAGCTAACTCAAGCTCTATTTCTGATGGCGCTGCAGCACTCATGCTAATGACACGCGAAAAGGCTGAGTCACTTGGATTAGAGGTTATGGCGACAATTAAGGGGCATACCACTCATGCTCAAGAACCTTCAATGTTTACCACTGCGCCAGTGGGCGCGATGAACAAGTTATTTGATAAAGTGAATTGGGCCAAGTCTGATGTTGATTTGTTCGAAATCAATGAAGCGTTTGCCATGGTAACTATGTTAGCGATTCAAGTGCTTCAACTTGATGCCAATAAAGTAAACATCTATGGCGGCGCATGTGCTTTAGGTCATCCAATAGGTTGTTCTGGTGCACGAGTTCTCGTTACGCTTATTCACGCTTTAAAAGCGAAAGGCTTGGCTAAAGGTACTGCAAAAGGTGTGGCGTCATTATGTATTGGTGGCGGTGAAGCGACTGCGATGGCGATTGAAGTTTAACACTGCTGTAATTTATTAAGATTTAACAAGACGTGTTCTTTAATAGCTGATTTCAGAGTAGAAAATTCTAACAATGAAACCGCTTTTAAAGAACACATAAGCACGCACAAAGGCGTCGGCGAATAATCACTTTAAAGTGAGGCCAATAATAACAATGTCTGCGCGTGTTTATATAACTCAAGAGCTTTGGGGCTCAACATTAATCTGTAAAAGGATTTAGGAAATAAAATGACCATACAAGTTAAACATTATATCGCCGGTGAATTCACCGAAGGCACAGGTACACAAAATATCGACGTGACTAACCCTGCTAATAACAGTGTTATTGCTAATATTAATGCTGCGACTGTTGATGAAGTTAATCAAGCTATTTACAGTGCTAAAGAAGCATTTAAAACGTGGAAAGAAGTCCCTGTTTCTGAACGTGCCCGCGTTATGTTGCGTTACCAGCATCTTCTAAAAGAACATCATGATGAAATCGCCACTATTCTTGCTCAAGAAACGGGTAAAACCTTTGAAGATGCAAAAGGCGATGTTTGGCGTGGTATCGAAGTTGCTGAACATGCTTGTAACATCGCATCAATGTTAATGGGTGAGACCGTTGAGAATGTTGCCCGTAATATTGATACCTGTAGCTTCACGCAACCATTAGGTGTGTGTGCGGGTATTACGCCGTTTAACTTCCCTGCAATGATCCCGTTATGGATGTTCCCATTATCAATTGCTTGCGGTAATACTTTTATTTTAAAGCCTTCAGAACAAGATCCAATGACGCCACAGCGTTTGGTCGAGTTGTTTGTAGAAGCAGGTGCACCAAAAGGTGTATTACAATTGGTTCATGGCGATAAAACCGCTGTAGATGTGTTATTGACAGACCCAGCGATTAAAGCAATTTCATTTGTAGGTTCAGTGGGAGTTGGGCAATACATTTACAAAACAGGTACTGATAACTTAAAGCGTGTGCAAGCTTTCGCTGGCGCAAAAAACCATTGCGTGATCATGCCTGATGCGAATAAGCAGCAGGTTATCAACAATATGGTTGGTGCATCAGTTGGCGCAGCAGGACAACGTTGTATGGCGATTTCAGTCGCAGTATTTGTTGGTGCAGCTAAAGAATGGATCCCAGAGCTTAAAGAAGCGCTTGCAAAAGTGCGCCCTGGTTTGTGGAATGATGAAAATGCCGCATACGGCCCTGTTATAAGTCCTGCAGCAAAAGAGCGGGTACTCAAGCTTATTGCCCAAGGTAAAGAAGAAGGCGCTGAATGTTTATTAGATGGTAGCGACTGCACTGTTGAAGGTTACGAGTCAGGTAACTGGATTGGCCCAACCATGTTTAACAAAGTCACCACTGATATGAGCATTTACCAAGAAGAAATTTTTGGGCCAGTATTATGTTGTATGGAAGCTGAAAACCTTGATGAAGCTATCGAGTTAGTTAACAACAGCCCATACGGCAATGGTACCTCAATCTTTACTGCTTCTGGCGGCGCAGCGCGTAAATACCAACACCACATAGAAGTCGGCCAAGTAGGTATTAACGTGCCAATTCCTGTGCCATTACCATTCTTCTCATTCACAGGTTGGAAAGGCAGTTTCTATGGTGATCAACACGCTTACGGTAAGCAAGCTGTGCGTTTTTACACTGAAACTAAAACGGTTACTTCGCGCTGGTTTGCTGATGAAGTGGTTAGCGGTCCAAACATGAGTATTGATCTTAAGTAATTCAAATGGCCTTCTTATGGGAGAAGGCCATTTATTTAGCTGATACATCTAGCTAGTACATAAATAAAGCAAACAACAAGCCTCGCCAAATAGCCACTATCTACTGAGCAAAATAGCTCTTATAAAAAATGATAGGGTTGTTTAGGTATCAAAAATGACCCTAGAGTCATAGTAACAAAGGACTTAAATCATGGACTTTAATTTAAATGAAGATCAACGCCAATTTGCAGAGTTAGCACGCCAATTTGCCGCTGATGAGCTAGCACCATTTGCAGCTAAGTGGGATGAAGAACACCATTTCCCAAAAGACGTGTTACACAAAGCTGGCGAGCTGGGATTTTGCTCTTTGTATTCTCCAGAATCAGAAGGTGGTTTAGGGCTAAGCCGGTTAGATTCTTCGATTATTTTTGAAGAATTGTCACAAGGCTGTACCGCGACGACTGCGATGTTGACCATTCATAATATGGCCACATGGATGGTAACGACATGGGGAAGTGAATCATTACGTCAGCAATGGTCTGAAGGGTTAACAACAGGGCAATTATTAGCTTCATATTGCTTAACTGAACCTGGCTCAGGCAGTGATGCGGCATCACTTTCTACCAAAGCGGTTCGTGATGGTGATGATTACGTTATAAATGGTTCAAAAGTCTTTATCTCTGGCGCTGGCGAAACAGAACTGTTAGTGGTGATGTGTCGCACTGGTGAAGCCGGGGCTAAGGGAATATCAGCTATTGCTATTCCAGCAGATGCAGTTGGCGTGAGTTACGGAAAAGCGGAAGATAAAATGGGCTGGAATGCTCAGCCAACACGTTCAATTGCGTTTGAAAATGTACGTGTTCCAGTGGCTAATTTGCTCGGCGAAGAAGGTCAAGGTTTCACCTTTGCCATGAAAGGTCTAGATGGTGGTCGTATTAATATCGCCACGTGTTCTATCGGTACTGCGCAAGCTGCGTTAACCCGCGCCACTGAATACATGAATGAGCGCAAGCAATTTGGTAAGCCCATTGCTGCATTTCAAGGCTTACAATTTAAGTTAGCTGATATGGCAACTGAGCTAGTCGCTGCAAGGCAACTAGTGCGCTTGGCTGCATTTAAATTAGATTCAAAAGATCCTGAAGCCACAGCTTATTGCGCGATGGCAAAACGTTTTGCTACTGATATTGGTTTTCAAGTTTGTGATAACGCCCTGCAAATTCATGGCGGTTATGGCTATATTCGCGAGTATCCCTTAGAGCGTCATTTCAGAGACGTGCGTGTTCATCAAATTCTTGAAGGCACCAATGAAATTATGCGATTAATTATTGCTCGTCGTTTACTGGATGAGAATTCTCACGCCATTTTGTAATGATAAAGCCAGTTATAAGAGCCTGTTAATTGTCGTGAATTTATTTAGGAAAGAATGATGTCAAAACCATCTACATCGAAAACAGAAGCACATTCAAATAATACCAGTGTTATGCCAGCGATTATTGAAACGATAACGGGCAATACTGCAATTCTTACGTTGAATAATCCACCTGCAAATACATGGACTGCAGATAGTTTACAACTGCTTAAGCACATAGTATTACGTTTAAGCGATGATAAAAATATTTATGCGCTAGTGATAACCGGCCAAGGTGAGAAGTTTTTTTCAGCAGGAGCTGATTTAAAATTGTTTGCTGATGGCGATAAAGGTAATGCCAGTAACATGGCCAAGTATTTTGGTGAAGCATTTGAAGCGTTAAGTCAGTTTCGCGGTGTATCAATAGCCGCTATCAATGGTTATGCCATGGGTGGTGGGTTAGAAGTGGCACTAGCCTGCGACCTTCGTATTGCAGAAGAGCAAGCTCAAATGGCGTTGCCTGAAGCAACAGTCGGTTTATTACCTTGTGCTGGTGGTACTCAAAATTTAACCGCATTAGTCGGTGAAGGCTGGGCTAAGCGAATGATTTTATGTGGCGAGCGCTTAACTGCGGCTAAAGCTGAGCAAATAGGCTTAGTTGAAGAAGTGGTTGAGCAAGGTCAGTCCTTGGATGCTGCAGTGGTATTAGCAGCTAAAGTGGCTCGTCAATCACCTAGTAGTATTGCGGTTTGTAAAACGTTAATACAAGCGGGGCGAACCATGCCGCGCAGCCAAGCACTGCCATTAGAGCGCGAATTATTTGTGGGATTATTTGATACAGAAGATCAAGCTGAAGGCGTCAATGCCTTTTTGGGTAAACGTACTGCTACTTGGAAGAATTGCTAATGAGTCAAGATGTCATATTTCAAACATTAGGCACACTGTCTGGTAAATCAATCGGCGTTATCACGCTCAACATTGAAAAAGCATTAAATGCGCTAAATATTGGCATGGTGCAAGCCATGACTAAACAGCTCATCGCTTGGCAACGTAATGATGATATTGCTTTTGTTGTACTCGATGGTGCAGGTGAAAAAGCGTTTTGTGCCGGTGGTGATGTAAGGGCTATTTATGAAGCATCAATTGCTAACCCGCAAACGATGACCTCAGAAGCCTGTGATTTTTTCAGTCAAGAATATCAACTCGATTACTTGTTACATGAATACATAAAACCCGTGCTTGTTTGGGGCGATGGTATTGTTATGGGCGGTGGTTTAGGTCTTATGGCGGGTGGAAGCCATAGAGTGTTGACTGAAAGAAGTTGTATTGCGATGCCAGAAATCACCATTGGCTTGTATCCTGATGTTGGCGGCAGTTACTTCTTAAATCGTATGCCGGGTAAATTAGGCTTATTCCTGGGATTAACCGCATATAACATGAATGCTGCAGACGCTTTTCATGTTGGCGTGGGTAATCACTTTTTAGCAAGCGAAGACAAAGAACCTTTATTTGATGCACTTGCAGAAGTGAGTTGGAGCGATGATGCGGCATTAAATCATCAGCAGTTGAGTGTGGTATTAAATACCATGCAAGAAAATACCACAGCGACGTTCGGTGAAAGCCCATTGGCGCAATATCAGCCGCAAATAGACCAATTAATGTCAGGTGAAATAGAAGAAGTACATCATCAATTAACCAGTTTAGATACCGAACTCGAATGGCTCAAACGCGCTCAAAAAACGGCGTTAAAAGGCAGTACTCTCAGTTGGTTCTTAATCTTTGCTCAAGCCAATCTGGGCACCAGTAAAACACTGGCTGAATGTTTTAAGTGGGAATTGGGTGTGAGCGTCAATTGTTGCTCGTACGGTGATTTCTGTGAAGGGGTTCGTGCGCTGCTAATTGATAAAGACCGAAATCCACAATGGCGCTTTAATCATGCTAGCGATGTTACAGCAGAAGCCGTTACTCAGTTATTAACATCACCTTGGCAAGCTGATGACCATCCGTTAAAAGGCATCTAAATAAAAGATATCTAGTTAAACGGCATCTAGTTAAACGGCATCGAGTTAAAAGCCATCTAATTAAAAGACATCTAAAAGGAACTTATCATGGCAACTGTAGCATTTATTGGTTTAGGTAATATGGGCGGCCCAATGGCGGTCAATTTAATTAAAGCAGGCATGACAGTCACGGTATTTGATTTAGTACCAACAGCGGTTGAAGCATTAACTAAACAAGGTGCATTAAGCGCCAAAACAGCTTGCGGCGCAGCCGCAGCTGCTGATTATGTGATTACCATGCTACCAGCGGGTAAACATGTACACAGTTTGTATATTGGTGATGGCGACAACAAAGGCTTGCTTGATGTCGTGTCAAAAGATGCGATATTAATAGATTGTTCAACCATTGATGCTGGAACGGCTCAGACTGTTGGTGCGCATGCTGCATCGAAAGGGATTGAGTTTATGGATGCCCCAGTTTCTGGTGGCACAGCAGGCGCAGCCGCTGGCACACTCACATTTATTTGTGGTGGTAGTGATAATGCTTATGATAAAGCGCAAACCGTTTTGACCGTAATGGGGGCTAATATATTCCATGCTGGCGCAGCAGGGGCAGGCCAAATCGCGAAGATTTGTAATAATATGCTGTTATCTGTATTAATGGTCGGCACGAGTGAGTCTTTGCAGTTAGGTATTGATAATGGTTTAGACCCTAAAGTGTTATCTGATATCATGAAAGTCAGCAGCGGTGGTAACTGGACGCTTGAAAAATATAACCCATGTCCTGATGTAATGGACAATGTGCCTTCTTCAAATGATTATCAGGGTGGGTTTATGGTTGATTTGATGGTGAAGGACTTAGGTTTGTCTCAACAAGCCTCAGTGGCTTCTAACTCAAGTACGCCAATGGGCGCATTAGCCCGCAGCATGTATGTTAATCATGCAAGGCAAGGCAATGGCCGCCGAGATTTTTCAAGTATTTTTGAGCAATTTGCCAAAGCAAACGAAAATAAATAGTGTGTGTTTGAAAGCTGATTAAATTTAATCAGCTTTTTCTATTCAACACTGCTTAACAATAACGAATATAGAAAGGATCCAGTAAATGGAAATTAAAGATAAAGTGGTAGTCATTACTGGCGGTGCAGGCGGTTTAGGTTTAGCTATGGCGCAAAGTTTTGCTGAGCAAGGTGCAAAATTAGCGCTTATCGATGTTGACCAAGAAAAATTAGAACGTGCTTGCGCTGATTTAGGCGCAACCACTGAAGTGCAAGGTTATGCCCTAGATATCACCGATGAAGAAGACGTGGTTGCTGGTTTTAATTTTATTCGCGAAGATTTTGGTCATGTTAATGTGTTAATTAACAATGCTGGTATTTTACGTGACGGCCTGATGGTTAAAGCCAAAGAAGGCAAGGTCACTGACCGTATGTCACTGGATCAATTCCAATCTGTTATTAACGTCAATCTTACTGGTACCTTCTTATGTGGCCGTGAAGCGGCAGCGGTAATGATAGAAACGGCGCAACCAGGGGTGATTATTAATATCTCGAGTATCGCCAAAGCCGGTAACATGGGTCAGTCTAACTATTCAGCTTCTAAAGCCGGTGTTGCTGCTATGAGTGTTGGCTGGGCAAAAGAGTTAGCACGTTACAATATTCGCAGTGCTGCAGTTGCACCTGGCGTTATTGCGACGGACATGACCGCAGCAATGAAACCTGAAGCGTTAGAGCGTCTTGAGAAAATGGTGCCTGTTGGCCGTTTAGGCCAAGCTGAAGAAATTGCATCAACCGTTAAATTTATCGTTGAGAATGACTATGTTAATGGTCGTGTTATTGAAATCGATGGCGGCTTGAGTATGTAATAGTCATTCAATATGACAGAATTAGTGAGCTCAGTCATTGAGTTCGCTAATATCAGCCAGCTTAACGCTGGCTTTTTTTATAGTGAAAAAATGGTTAAAATACCACTTTATAGCCCCAATAAATAACAATAAGAGAAACAGGCATGTTTACGATGGAACGGTTAGAAAAAGCAATGAGAATGACCATGCTAGCGGTGGGTGTCATTGGCATCGCCGTGATCTACTTTGGCTTTGTCTACCTTCAAGTAAATGATGATATGGGTATAACTATGCCATGGTACTTCCTAATATCCCCTTGGATATGCGTATATTTTGGGCTAACCCAAACACAACAGATTGCCACCATAAATTGGTTTGTAAATAAATTTAAGTGGAAAAAATAACGCTATTTTAACGCTCAAGTTAACCTAAAAGTTGCCACATTATTTTTGCCCCAGACTCTTTTCTGAATTTGGCGTAAAACCTTCATCCAGTATTCGAGCATTTATCTGTTATTTCAATTGATCTTAAGTTGAAAAAATAAGCTGAAATGCTATAGTATCGCGCCTAATTATGATGATCATGCTTACCTGTTTGAGCGTGATCTAAAACCAGTGCATTTTGCGAACAGCCACTATACTGAAGACTCAGTATCTTGTGCCATGACAATCAGCACTGGTTTTTTGCTTTTATATTACTTAAATTTTGGAATCTCACTTTGATTACTACAGCTAACATCACCATGCAGTTTGGCGCTAAGCCACTGTTTGAAAATATCTCAGTTAAATTCGGTGGCGGCAACGTCTACGGTCTTATTGGTGCCAATGGCTGTGGTAAATCCACTTTCATGAAAATCCTTGCTGGTGATTTAGAGCCATCAGGCGGTAACGTGTCATTAGATCCTAATGAACGTATGGGTAAATTGAATCAGGATCAATTTGCTTATGAAGCTTTCTCAGTGATTGATACCGTGATCATGGGTCATAGAGAATTATGGGAAGTGAAACAAGAGCGTGAACGCATATATTCTTTGCCAGAAATGAGCGAAGAAGATGGTATTAAAGTCTCAGAGCTTGAAATGGAATTTGCTGAGATGGACGGTTATACCGCTGAATCTCGTGCTGGCGACTTATTAATGGGTGTGGGTATTGGTGTTGACCAGCATTTCGGTTTAATGAGCGAAATTGCCCCAGGTTTCAAGCTACGTGTACTACTTGCACAAGCGTTATTCTCAGACCCTGATCTATTGTTACTCGACGAACCAACCAACAACTTGGACATCGATACCATTCGCTGGTTACAAGAAATGTTGAACCAACGTAACAGCACTATGATCATCATTTCTCATGATAGATATTTCCTAAACTCAGTATGTACTCACATGGCTGATTTGGATTACGGTGAACTGAAAATCTTCCCTGGTAACTATGATGAATACATGACGGCAGCGCAGCAATCTCGTGAACGCATGCAAATAGATAATGCCAAGAAAAAAGCACAAATTGTAGAGCTTCAAGGTTTCGTTGCGCGTTTCTCAGCAAACGCATCAAAAGCAAAGCAAGCAACTTCTCGTGCTAAACGTATTGAAAAAATTAAATTAGATGACATCAAGCCTTCTAGTCGTGTTAATCCGTTTATTCGTTTTGAGCAAGAAAAGAAATTATTCCGTAACGCGTTAGTCACTGAAAATTTAGCCAAAGGCTTTGATCAGCCGCTATTTAGCAAATTGAACTTGATGGTTGAAGTGGGCGAACGCATTGCTATTTTGGGCCAAAATGGCGTGGGTAAAACCACATTGTTACGTACTTTAGTTCATGATTTACCGCAAGATGAAGGTACGATTCAATGGTCTGAAAACCATAACATTGGTTATTACGCTCAGGATCACGAATCTGATTTCTCTAATGATATGACATTGTTTGAATGGATGAGTCAATGGCGTAAACCTGAAGATGATGATCAATCAGTACGTGGTATTTTAGGCCGTATGTTGTTTGGTTCTGACGATATTAAGAAGTCAGTTACTGTTCTATCTGGTGGTGAAAAAGGTCGTATGTACTTTGGTAAGCTTATTATGCAAAAGCCTAATATCTTGCTACTGGATGAGCCAACTAACCACATGGATATGGAATCAATCGAATCATTAAATAATGCCTTAGAAATGTACGAAGGTACGTTATTATTCGTTTCTCATGACCGTGCATTTGTATCATCACTGGCAAACAGAATTCTTGAAGTTACCAGTGAAGGCATTAATGACTTTAAAGGCACTTACGATGAATTCCTTGCTAGTAAGGGTGTTGAAGCATAAATAACTAAAGTTATTATCTGATTAGCCGAAAACCTGTAAAGTGATTTACAGGTTTTTTTTGTCTTAGTAGAATAATTCTACTATTTTGAATTAGTAATATGTAATAAATTGAAACAGGTCGCTATAGTTGAATACAGTATCGTTAATTACTGTGTTAAATTGCATGGAGCATTTACTCTAAAAGGTAACAGATATAATGAAATGGATTACCGATCTTAAAACCAAGCACAAACTTCTTTTACTCATTATCCCACCACTGATTATTTGTATTATATATGGTGGCATGTTTGTTCATAATAAATACGAAACAAAATCTGAACTTGAAACCGTTTTGTCATTAAGCGAGCTGGCAGTTATTAATAGTGCACTAGTTCATGAACTACAAAAAGAGCGGGGCATGAGTGCTGGATTTTTAGGTTCTCAAGGTCAGTCTTTTGCTTCACTTCTTCCTCAGCAAAGACTGATGACAGACAGACAGATTTCAACGTTTTCAAACATTCCTGATATCGGTGAATTTCCAATACAAATTAGTTCAACCCTAAGAAATATTAATAACCAGCTGCAGCAATTACAAAGCATGCGTCGATCTGTCGATAGCTTGAGTGTTTCAGTTGCAGAAGAAGTTAAATTTTATACAGGATTAAATACTGCATTACTTTCGGTGGTGGATGAAACTGCCATGCAAAGTACCAGCAGTGAATTGTCGTTAAAATTGGCTGCGTTTGGGGCCTTTCTGCAGTTAAAAGAACGTGCAGGTATAGAACGTGCGGTTTTAAGTACTACTTTTGGTCAGCAAGGTTTTAAAGCAGGAGCTTTTACAAAATTTGTGACCTTAGTTGCTGAACAAAATACTTATGGAGAGCGCTTCACTGCTTTAGCAATACCGGATGCTGCTGCACGCTTTGAACAAGACAGTCGTTCTCGTGAAGTTAATGCAGTTGAGACATTAAGGCAAGTGGCTTTCAGCCAAGTGGTTAATGATATCAGCAATCAAAATCCTGAAGAGTGGTTTCAAATTTCCACAAACAGAATCAATGTATTAACCCATTTTGAGAAGTATCTAGCTGAAGAGTTAATCCAATTAACCCAAGTTAAACTGGATGAAGCTACTCAATATATGTGGAGTTCATTAATCGCTTTATCGAGCGCATTAGTATTATTGATTTGGTTGAGTCTATCTGTTTCTAAATACTTGAATCAGAGTTTGCATCATTTGTTTAACCGAGTTAATCATGCTGGTAAGAACTTTGATTTGAGTACGCGTATTAATCATGATTCAACGGATGAATTTGGTGAACTTGCTATCGCTTTTAACTCGATGATGTCGGACTTTGAGAGTGTGATTATACAAGTCAGGAAAAATGCCTCTCAGCTGGTTAGTGTCGTTGAGCAGGTAAATGGCCATGCCAGCAGTATGAAACATGATGTTGAAAAAGGGCACTCTGAAGCTGAGCAAGTTGCATCTGCAATGACTGAGATGAGTGCCACTGTAACGCAGATCGCTGCGAATGCAGTGCAAGCATCAGATGCATCATCTTCAGCGAATAAAGAAGCCAATATTGGTAATGCTGGGGTGTCTAAAACAGCTGATTCAATTAAATTACTGGCTAAAGAAATTGGTGAAGCCTCGACAGCGTTAGAAACCTTAGATCAAGATGTACATTCTATCGCTACGATCCTAGAAGTCATTAGTGCTATTTCTGAGCAAACAAATTTACTGGCATTAAACGCAGCCATTGAAGCGGCAAGGGCTGGTGAACAAGGTCGTGGTTTTGCTGTTGTAGCAGATGAAGTCAGAACCTTGGCACAAAGAACTCAATCATCAACCGATGATATTAAACGCATGACAGAGCGCTTAAAAACGGGAGCTCACCTTGCGGTTAAGACAATGCAGCGTGGCATGGTCAGTGCTGAAGAAAGTGTTAACGAGGTTGAACTTGCAGGGCAAGAATTAAATCAAATCGTTGAGCATATTGATATTATTGATAGCATGAATCAACAAATTGCTTCAGCAACACATGAGCAAGCTGCAGTAGCTGAAGAGGTTAATCGAAACGCCATGCAAATTAGTGAGATTTATAGCCAAACTCACGATATTGCGACTTCTCTTAGTCAACTGAATGAAACGCTTTTAGAAGATGCAGGTTCTATGTCTGAGCAGGTACAAAAGTTCACTTTAAGCCAATAAGCTTTTTCAAGCCTTATTATTTAATTAAGAGCTTTAAAATGTAATCAAACAAGCCGACTATTGATAGTCGGTTTTTTTACATTAGCAAACTATGATTATCTAGTTTACCATTAGACCTTAACTCATCTAATTTCGATCTAGTCTTGATTTGATGAGTAAAAATTTTATTAATAACATCGCTTAAAACGATGTTACTGCAAGATAACTTGTCGCTTACTGCCACTGTAATTAGGTGAAATTATGGATTACCTCTCGATAAATAAACAGGCTTGGAATGAAAGAGCAAAAGTGCATTTTGATTCATCATTCTATGATGTAGATAGTTTTTTAGCTGGTAAGTCTTCACTAACAGAAATCGAATCCGCGGAGCTAACTGAGGTGAGTGGTAAATCCTTACTACATTTGCAATGCCATTTCGGTCTCGATACGTTATCTTGGGCCCGTAAAGGTGCCATTGTTACCGGTGTTGATTTATCCAATGTAGCCATTACTAAAGCCAAAGAATTGGCCATTCAATGTGATTTAGCGGCTGAGTTTATTTGTGCGGATATTTATGAGTTTGGTACTCAATCATTACCGTCACTCGAGCAAAAGAATACTCACTTATTTGATATTGTATTCACTTCTTATGGCGCTATTTGTTGGTTACCGGATCTCAATCGCTGGGCTGAGATCATTGCGCAGAATTTAAAGCCTGGTGGCTGCTTTTATATGGCAGAATTTCACCCGGTACAAGATGTACTTGATGGCTACTCTTATTTTCACAAAGAAGAGCCGGATGTAGTTGTTGAAGGCAGTTACACTGAGCCAACAATTACAACTGGCTCAGATAGTACTGGTTCAAATAGTACGGGCTCAAATCTTAGTGATGTGAATACAAGTGATGCGTCTATCACAGAGGAGTCTAAACAGAAGCCTCAAGAAGCTGCTAATGAACAAACAATGGTGACTTGGCCTCATGCGTTAAGTGATGTCATAAATGCCTTGATTAAAGCTGGAATTCGCATTGACCGTGTTAATGAGTATCCTTTCAGTCCGTATAATTGCTTCGAAAATTTACAAGAAAAAGCACCAAACCAGTTTCATTCAATAGTGAAAGGGCAGTCTATTCCAATGGTTTTTACAATTACAGGGACTAAGGCATAAATGTTTTTTTCTAAGAGTAATCAATTTGAAATAGGCACACGTTGGGGACAACTCGTTGCCAAAGTGACTCTGTTACTTTGTAGCATCATATTGCTTTTGTATTACTGTTATTTTTTTATCAGCCCCAGTTTAACGATCAGTAACCAATCTAGTCATATCATTGAGTCTTCCTATATAGCACTCCCCCATAGCCGTTTGGATTTTGGTGTAATAACTGAGGGAGCGACTAATACTATTCATTATGATTTGGCGCAGTTTGATGGCCAATATCTATATGAAATATCACTTGATAGTGGCGCAGTAATTAAAGGGGCTTGCGGTTATATCACTAACTTTGAGTTCAATAAAAGAGTGACTCTGACTCTTTCTGAAAACACTATATTAAGCTGTACTTTTGGGTAGTTAAAACATAGCTGTTACATCTGTTGTTTTTATTCTTTGACCAAGTTGATAACTCATTGATTTGTTGTTTAAATGCTATCTTGTGTTATTTAGGCAACAATATGTGTTAATCGTCAAGATAATAAACAATTAAATTAATTGCATGTTAAAGTATTCTTGCTGTTAATCAACGGTTAGGCGACTTTTTTAATACTATCTTCAGCTTTCCTCTCTATGATTCGCCGCTTACAAAATTTTGCTGTTCGTTTTACATTCAAATTATATATTTAAGACTATGATTAAATTATGATGTTAAATATATGATTTGAAGAGTATCTATTGAGGTTCCTGATTTTATGTTACGTATTTCTTTCGTTGTATTACTGCTTTCTAGCGGTTTTTTAAGTGCATTTGCTGTTGCAGAAGAAACAATAGAAGTCACCCCAAAATATGAGCGTGCATTTCCTATATGGGCACAAGAAGCCATTGATTTGGGGCATGAACTGCCTAAACCTTACGGTTTCACAATCAATTACATGTCGATGGAACAACCCTTAATCGTTGATAGTGTGAGTTTTTCCGGTTTAGGAGATATCATTGACGATAATGTTTCAATTAAAGGTAGTGAAGCTTTTCAAGACTCAGAAACGATAACTTTACGTGCAGATATGTGGGTACTACCTTTTTTAAATTTATATGGCGTTATCGGTCAAACAAAAGGAAGCAGTATCGCCAATGTACAAATTGAATTTGATAGGCCTTTTCAGCCTCCACTGGTATCTGACCCATTCGATTTTGAGTTAAATTTTAAAGGCACCACTTATGGCGCTGGCGGCACAATTGTGGGTGGTATCGGCAACTGGTTCGCATTACTTGACGTAAATTATACCAATACCGACCTTGATATTCTTGATGGCGAAATTAGTTCAATTGTGGTCTCACCAAGGGTCGGTTATCGCACAAAGTTTTATGGTCATGATACCCAAATATGGGTTGGTGCTATGTACCAAAACGTAGAGCAAACCTTTAGTGGCTATTTATCTGATATTGGTATCCCTTTAGGTGATGGCAAGTTTGAAGTAAACCAGCATTTAGAAGATAAGTGGAATGGTTTGTTTGGCGGTCAGATTGCGCTAGGAAAAGGCTTTGATTTACTGATTGAAGGCGGTTTTGGCACGCGATCAAGCTTTATGGCTGGGATAGGATATAGATTCTAATGATGAAAACTGTCGCTGTAATTTTTCTTATATTGCTTTTAACAGGTTGTGGCACTGTTAATATGATTGATCAATATCAACAATCTAGCTTAACGAATACAGGTTTTGAGCGTCATACATTAGCGTTAGAAGAAGGCGGCGAACTGCATTATTGGCAGGGTGGTGATACTAGGGCTCCAGTGATTTTTCTTTTGCATGGCTTTGGTGGCACAGGCATGACAAGTTGGTACGAAATCATGAAAGATTTGAGTGCAGATTATCATGTTATCGTGCCTGATTTATTATGGTTTGGTGATTCATTTAATGATGCTCCAGCAACTATTAGCTCCGAGACTCAAGCCATACAGCAGCTGATTAGTTCTTTAGAGCTCAATAGCGTGAATGTCGTCGGTATCTCTTTTGGGGGCTTTGTTACCTTCGATTTAATGATCAATGAACCCAAGGTGAATAAAGCGGTTATGCTGGCGAGCCCAGGAATTATTTTCTCTGATGAGGATATGCTGGCGATGAGTCGACGCTTCGGCGCCGATGAAGCAAAAGATGTGTTTGTCCCTAAAAATGGTTCCGAAGTGAGATTGTTATTGGAAAATACCTTTGTGAGCTTTCCTTGGATGCCATCTTTTATTGATACACAGGTTTACCATCAATACTTCGACAGTTATCACCCTGAAAAAGAATCACTCATTACCACATTACCGGCATACCGAGATCAACTTATTGCTGCAGGTTTTGAACATCCGCTTCCGCCTTCATTGCTTATTTGGGGAGCTAACGATCAGGTTTTTTTGCTAGATAATGGCCAACGCTTTGCTGAGTTTTTGAATGCACCTATCATCGTTATTCCTGATGGTGCCCATGGGTTAAGTAATGACTTTCCTGAGAAAATAACTAATGAAATAAGGACATTTATTCAATGAAGATCGTCAATATATTGGTAGGACTATTATTTTTAGGTTTAACCATGACTTTGGGTGGGTGCTCTAGTAATGAATGGCAAGTACGCGCATTACCCTCTGATATTGCTGTGAGTGCCGCATTAGATGATATTCCTGATAATGCTTTAATCAGAGATATTATCTTGCCTGATGCTGCTTTATCGATGCCTGCGAGTGTTCGACCTTGTTGTGCTTTTGGTTTTGACCAAAAAGTGGCCATGGGGTTATTGCCCATTCCTTTTTATCGTCACGCTAATACTGTCGAACTTGAAGATATTGGTGCCCATGCTTTTGACGCTGGAACATTTAGTTATGAGAAATCATCACCAGATAGTGGTAAAAGCATGGAAAACAATGGCATGCTCTATACCCGTAAAGGCGGATTTATTGATTTAGCCCATGTGCGAGATACTGCAGATAATGCCATTGCCTTATTTTATCAAATTCTACCCAAATTGGGTCAGGCACATTCTATCAAGTTACCACTTGAAATTGGTCAAAGAAGCATTGAAATGACGGCATTTGATGTAAGCGAATTATCAGCAGATGATCGTTGGGAGTTAGCCGCGGCCATGGCTGCGCGATTAGCATTCTCAATGGCAGAAGCCCATGAGATATCTCAGTGGCATGGCTATCGTAGTTTTGCTTTGTGGACCGAAGCGGTATCGGCTTACTCGGTAGAAGATTTATATTCCAATATGTTAGGGGCAAAAATAGCCCTAGCAATATTGACCAATAATTTAGCCATGACTAAGAAGCAATATGACTATCATATGACTGGCTGGTTAGCCGCCACATTGACCTGGCTAGAGCCTTTATCTAAAGAGCAAACCAATGCACTCTTTAGAGCGATAGATGCTGATTGGTGGGATTCAAATGAACCGCTGCCGAATAAATTTGTATTACTTAAACGTCATTATAAGTTAGGAAATAAGCAATCGCCTCATTTAGTCAGTAAAGAACAAGCTCAAGCGAGTTCAGAGTGGGATAAGCTTGCATCGATTTACGAAGAGCCTACATCACCACAAAACTTATCATTAGCAGTTGAGCTTTTTGGCATTAATTTTGATGAAGTTGCAGTGCAGCACATTAGCGTGGATAAAAAGTTTGCTGGCTCATTTAGTCACGTACCAGAGGAGTTGTGGCTTGATGGCATTACTCATTTACAGTTTGTCGACATTGCCAAATACGATGAACGTGAGGATTACGTGTTACTGGAACAACATTTAGCTGATAATCCTCATCTAACCCATCAACAAGTACTACTTGCAGATTTACCAGACAACAGTGAAGACGATGAACTGCAAACTGCTGAGTTATTGGGTGAGTCTGCAATGTTGGATTCAGGAATGAAACAACCTGCAATAGGTGCGCTGCTTAATGAAAATAACTAACCACTCTGTTTCAAGTCTGCTAATTGCTATTAGTGTTAGCTTATTTAGCATCAACTATGCAGTTGCTGATGTTCTTTCTGAATCTAATTTCGATAATAACGCACCAATAACGGCAAACCAAGATGAGCATGAATCGGTTGCACCGGATCAAATCGAAACCATAGCTGATGATCAAGGATCTGAAGGATGGTTTGAAGATTTTTTAAAGAAAATTGGTGCAGATGGTGAGTTTGACCCAGATAAATTAATCGATTTTAGTATTCTTCCTGGCCCTTTTTATAATCCTGAAATGAGTTTGGGCGTCGGCGTGTCTGCCGTAGGTTTATATCAGGTGGACCCTGAAGACAAAGTGAGTCAATTATCATCATTGGTGATTAATGGACTCGCATCAATCAATGGTGCGCTAGGCGCTGCAGTTGAAAGTAAAACATTTTTTAATGACGATAATCAGCGGTTATTTATTTCAGCTGAGTTTTTTGACGTTCCAGATGTTTATTATGGCATTGGATATGACAATAATCATAATGACAACAATCGTGTTGAATTGAGCAGCCGAACTTATGGAATAAACCCCATGTTTCACCAACGGATATCGACAAACAGTTTTGTCGGAGTTGGTTTTGATGCTCATTATGCAGAAGCCAGTGATGTCGATATATTAGATGCCGCCGTTTCAGTAGATCCTTTATTCGATAGCTCACACAGTGTAGGCATTAATTTACTATTAAATTTTGATACCCGTGACAACGTATTAAACCCGCAAACTGGCAGAATTGCCCAGATAGAAGTAGGCGTATATCGAAAAGACTTAGGCAGTAAAACCGATTTTGAGGCCTATAACGCCTTATATAGCACCTACTATAAAGTCTCTGAAGATGATATTTTTGCCTGGCAAATCAGGGGACGCTTTACCCATGGAGATGTACCATGGGATCAACTATCAAAAATAGGTGGTGGTGATTCATTAAGAGGTTATACCACTGGCCGATACCGTGATAAGCAGATGTTACTGGCTCAGGCTGAATATCGTCAACATATAAGCGGTAGGCATGGCATGGTATACTGGGTCGGTGCAGGGGTAATATCTGAAGATTTTAATGATTTAATATCATCCAATTTACTGCCCAATGTTGGTGTCGGTTATCGTTTCGAAGTAAAGCCTAAAGTGAACCTTCGTCTCGATTTCGCTTTGGGTGATGGAGACTCAGGCTTTTACTTTAATGTTAATGAGGCCTTTTAGGTATACATAGCAGTGCTAACCCTGTTTGCACTGCTTTAATAAGGCTTCAAAAAAGGCAGTGCCTTTCTTTTCTGCGAAGGCTATATTACGCTCTGGTATCGATTCTGGCTCATTATATTCAGCTAAAGCGGCTTCCATGCTGGCTTCACGGATAATATGCACCGTTGGGTAGGGAGCTCTATTGGTATAGTTTGCAGCGCTATCTTGCGACTCTCCATCGAAACAGTAATCAGGGTGAAAACTGGCTAGTTGATAAATCCCTTCATAATCATTCTCAAGCAGTTTGTCATTGGCCAAATCGACAAAATCAAGATAACTATAAAACCCTTCAAAACCGCGTGGCAATATAAACAGGGTAGTTTCAGCTTGCGGATTATCATCTAAAAAACGGCATTCGTTCAAAAAGTCTTTGATGACCAGTTTCATTTTAGTTTGCTCACAGGTGAAATAACGAATGCTATTCTTTTCTATTTCACGGCGTGCAAACGGACAGATATTGTATTTCATGATCACTTTAGACACCCAGTTAGCAGTCTCTAATTCAACTTCATTTATATCAGACATATAAAACCTATGATGTTATTAATTATTGGGAATGACCATTGGAATAATCGACAGGACTAATAATACTGCCATTGAAATATTAAATATTCTCTGTTGTCGCTGATTTTTAAGCACTCTTTTAAGTGCAATCCCAAAGCTAAGCCATACCGAGCCACAAGGCAGTGCAATACATAAAAACACCATTGCGATGGTCAGAATTTGCGGCGTTAATGGTTGCTCAATATTGGTGAACGTCGCGATAGTACCAATAGCGATAATCCAGCCTTTAGGGTTCACCCATTGAAAAGCCGCTGCTTGTAGAAAGCTAAAAGGCTTACTGGTTTTCTTACCTTCAAGGTTACTATTACTATTGGCGATTATCCAAGATAGATAAAGCAGGTAAGCAATACCGACAATTTTAATGATTTGATGGGCAATTGGAAAGGCTTGAAATAAGCCGCTTAACCCAAGTCCTATCGCTAAAATCATTGTCGGAAAGCCTAAGGATATGCCGAGTAAATGAGGAAGGGTTCGCTTGACGCCAAAATTCACTCCTGAAGTCATCAGCATAATATTATTCGGGCCAGGTGTAATACCTGCAGAGAAAGCAAATAAGGCTATTGTTAAAATTAATTCCATATTTCGTCAGGTATTTTGATGCAATAGTGATGATTTTGAAGTGGCATTTTAGCCTTAATATTCATAGTAACCTAGTAAAATTGATGTTTGATATATTGGCCAAGATACGATTGTTTGTCAGTTGTTTCGGTCATATTACATATTAAGGTGGTTGTTGTTTGTGGTTGGTTGTGCGTTTATTATGTTGTTATTGAATTTGAGTCAGGTTAGGTTAGGCTTCATATGATACCTTAATCAATATGAAGAGCTCATAACATGATCTCTAGTATGTTTGAGAGTTTGTTAAATAGAGGATTAACGCTTAAATGATAAAGAAACAGCTGTGTTTATGGATGAGTTTATTCATCGTTTTGTTAGCGGGTTGCACTACTTATGAGACCGTTAATTCACCAGCACCGAGTCGAATGACTATGGTGACTACCGGTGATTTAGGTTTTATCCCGCCAGCGGCCAAAACCTTTGGTTGGCATCCTACAATGTTTAGCGTTCATACTGCGAATAAACTTAATGATGAAGAGTTGGTTCGCCACATGCGTCAGTCAATTACTAAAATCATGCAGCAAAAAGGCTATGCCTATGTCAGCGAGTCGCCGAGTATTCTGGTGGGATTTGGTATGGCGTTAGAATCTGAAATGAGCGATAAAGAAATTATGGAAAAAGCCGGCTTAGTTGCGGGTTTATCGACAAATGGTGTTGATGATGAATATGAAAAGGGCTCTGTTCTCGTTGCGCTGTTTACGCCTCTTCGCCAAGATCCCATATGGCGTGTGTTAGCTCAGGGGTTTACTGATACGGGTAAAAAGATTGACGATCGTGAACAACGTTTTGATATTTTAACCACCAGAATGTTACATGCTGTGCCTAATCACAGCATGTAAAATATAGAATGATAAAAAGCCGTTAACAGTGATGTTAACGGCTTTTTTAATGGTATTTTTTATGGGTTTACAATTAATTAATTGTTTGCTTATTCAGCTACTTCCACTTCGTAAGATGAAAATTTTCTGATGTTAATCACACCAGTGTCAAAGATTAAGTATTGGCCTTTGATACCTTGTAAAACCCCAGTGACTTCAGGTGTTTTATCAAAGTTATGCGACTTAACTTTTTTAGGAAACTCAGTCATTGGGAAGTGTATGCTTTGAATAGCACTATCTAACCTCTCGATAACAAAGTCTGGGTTATCTTTTTGTAGTTCTAGCAGTTTTTGCTCTACTTCTGGGATGAGTTGTTGTGCCATCTCGACTAAATCAACATCTTCAGCATTACCTTTTAGCATAGCTTGCCAGTTAGTTTTATCATTGATGAGTTTAGCAAATTCAACTTCAACTAAACCTGAAAGTTGACGTGTTGATACTTTAAAAATGGGTAAGCCTTGAGTTGCACCTTGGTCAATCCACCGTGTCGGGATTTGGGTGTAACGGGTAATACCGACTTTAATGCCTGAAGTATTTGAAAGGTAAACATAGTGGGGTACGAAGCAATGAGTTTGTGCCCATTCTGGTTCACGGCATGTGCCTTGATCAAAATGGCAAATTTCTGGTTTCATTATGCATAAATCGCAGCTGGCGAGTTTTTGCATACAAGGAAAGCAATGGCCTTGAGAGTAACTTTTCTTGGTCTTTTTACCGCAGTTACTGCAGAAGATATTACCTGTATGGGTCATCGTCAGAGTTTTGCCAATTAACGAATTGAGCGCAACGCTTTTATCACCAACAGGCATTTCGTACTGCACTTCATCTTGTTCATTAAGGTGTGTGCGCATTTTTGATAGGGTGCCAAGCATCGAATTACTCTTATGTTTAGTATTATTCTTTAATATGTAAACAAGTCTAACAGATGAGTGCTATTAATTTTAACCGCTTTTTTAGATTGGCTTTAGCATGACTTGTTATTAATATGAAAGAGGTTACCGGGGATTGAAGGTAAGCCGATAGGATAGATTGGCTTACCTAATGTTGAAAAGTAGGGACTTAAGCGCTTTTACTGAGCTTATCCAATACCACGTCGTCACCTAACTCATATAAAGATTCGGTAAGTTGCTCTTCTTGGGAAGGATCAGTTAAGCCTAATCCCATAGTTGCTCTAAATAGTGCGATACCCGTATGGCTTGCAGTTTCTTGTTGGCTACTAAAGTGCTCGATATTAATACCAAGAGCATTAATTTTGTTTGAAATTTCGAGCACTAAACCTTCGCGGTCATAAGCGACTAAATTGAAGCTCAAACGTTTTATAGGTCTAGCGGTATGACTGGTCTTATTGTAGGTACAGGCAAGTCCATCAATACACTCTAGTGCATCGAGTAACTCTTCCCATTTCAAGGCTGAAATTTCCAGTTGTAATATTGCAGCAAATACACCGTCGATATGACGCATTTCTGAATCTAACCAGTTGCCATTGTGACGACTTATAACATTTGCAATCTGTTCAACTAATCCTTTTCTATCAGGGGCTTGAAGGGTTATAAGATAACGAAGCATAATGGTAACTCCCAAATGTTTAACAAATAAATCTGCTGTAACACTACTGTCATATTTACGTCATATAATTCAGCTCAATAAAATATGGCATCTACATGTCATAAACACCCGCTAAACTGCTGTTTTATCGATTAGCTTTAACATAAAAAGTAGTAGTAACTAATTTTAGTCACTATTTCTAGTAACACAGTGTTGTTTAGTTAGTAACACAGCGAATAAAACAATCATAGCGAAATTTCGCTGACGATTAATTATAGAGGTTCTAAATGGAAAGTCAGGTAAGTCAGCCTGGTTCTGAGGCAAAGAGTTTGCTAGCAAGCAAAAGGACGCGCCGCAGAGCAATTATGGATAAAGTAGCAGAAGTCTCAGTGACTGTGGGTGGAACCATGGTTTTTGTCGCTTTGCTATTGATTTTCTTCTATTTATTATACGTCATCAAACCTATTTTTGACGGTGCCGATGTTGAGCCTGTTGCCGCTATTAGTTATCAAAATACTGATATCGCAACCTTGATGGTCGGCGCTGACGAGCAAAACGAAATTGCTTATCGGGTATTGGTTGATGGGCAAGTTGATTTTTATTCAATTGCCGGCCGTCAGTTAATTAGTAGTTTTAAACCTGAGCTTCCTCATGGAGCAACCGTTGTTAGCAGCGCTAGATCTAAACCCAATGAACAACGTTTTGCTTTGGGCTTAAGCACAGGTGAAGCCCTGATTGTGGGTGTTGATTTTGGGGTGACTTATCCGGATAACAAACGCACCATTACGCCTAGGTTACGCTACCCATTAGGTGAAACTCCGATAATGGTCGACGAAGGCCAAGCGCTTAATAATCTTGTTTTTGACTATATCGATAATCGTGTTGGTTTTGCTTTTCAAAATGACAATGGCTTGTGGAAACTTAGTCGCCTTGAAGGCGAAGAAAACATGATGACGGAAGAGATTGAATGGTATTCAGACTTAACGGTTATTAACGATGCGCCAGATAATGCCTTTACCGCGTTAATGACTCCCGATCATCGTCAATTAATTTTACCCACATCAGATAAAGTCTTTGTTTACAATATTCGAGACACTGACGAACCTGAATTACTACAAGTTATTGATGTTAAAAATGGTAAGTCAGAAGTGGCTAAAGTGACCTTACTTGCAGGCGCTAGTTCAATCTTAATTAGTTACGACAATGGTTTGATTGACCAATACTTCCAAGTAAGTAGCCGCAGCGGTCGCTTGTATCAAAAGATCAGACATTTTGAGAATGATTCATCTGTTAGCTCAATTGCTACTGAATTTTACCGTAAAAGCTTTGCGGTAGTCAGTCCAGAAGGTGAACTGTCGCTGCTTTACACTACCAGCCAACGTAATTTATTTACTGACACATTTGATATTGCAAACCCAGGTGCACTGGCTTTTAGCCCTCGTTCAAATGCACTCATTGTCGAAGCCAATAATAAACTCAATATATTCGCGGTTGATAATTCTCATCCAGAAGTATCTTGGAGCGCAATGTGGGAAAAGGTTTGGTATGAAGGCTACCCTGAGCCGCAGTATGTTTGGCAATCAACATCGGGTTCGGATGATTTTGAAGCTAAATTAAGCTTAATGCCGCTGGCCTTTGGCACCATGAAAGCAGCTTTCTATGCGATGTTATTTGCTGTGCCACTCGCTATAGCAGGAGCGATATATACCGCTTACTTTATGGCACCCAAAGTGCGTAATGTCGTTAAACCGACCATTGAAATAATGGAAGCGTTGCCTACCGTTATTTTGGGCTTCCTAGCAGGTTTATGGTTAGCGCCGCTCATTGAAGAGCACTTACCGGGCATTCTAGTATTATTAATGTTACTGCCTACCAGTATCTTAGTAAGCGCATTCAGTTGGAGTAAATTACCGGCTAAATGGAAACAGCGTTTACCTGAAACCTATCAAGAAATCATGCTAATCCCAGTGATTCTATTTGTTGGTTGGTTCTCATTTGCTGTCAGTCCTGCTATTGAAGTGGCGTTATTTGATGGTAATACCCGTCAATTTATTACCAATGACCTAGGGATAACCTTTGACCAACGAAATGCCTTTGTTGTAGGTATTGCGATGGGTTTTGCCGTTATTCCAACGATTTTCTCTATTGCTGAAGATGCGATTTTCTCTGTGCCGCGTCACCTATCAAACGGTTCATTGGCACTGGGTGCAACGAACTGGCAGACATTGACTCGAGTCGTACTACTTACTGCAAGTCCAGGTATTTTCTCTGCCATCATGATGGGTTTAGGCCGCGCGGTGGGTGAAACCATGATTGTATTAATGGCAACAGGTAACACTGCAATCCTTGAGTGGAGCGTCTTCGAAGGTATGCGTACTCTTGCTGCAAACATTGCCGTCGAGATGCCTGAATCTGCCATTGGTAGTTCACATTACCGAGTGCTATTCCTAGCGGCATTCGTACTGTTTGTATTTACCTTTATCTTTAACACCATTGCTGAAGTGGTACGTCAACGTCTACGTGAACGTTACAGCTCACTTTAAGGAATGAAGATGATAACAATAATTAATATTTCGCCAATCGCCTTGAGAGGTTTGTGCAATGGGTAAGTGGTTTAAATCAGGTTCTCCATGGATTTGGATGACTGGTGGTGCTGTCAGTATATGTTTGATTGCAGTACTGGGTTTGTTGCTATTGATAGCATGGCGTGGCCTGAGCTACTTTTGGCCTGCTGATATTTATCAATGGCAACTAGAAGACAATAACGGGGTTAAATCTACCCTTATCGGTGAAATCTATGACCGTGAAGAAGTGCCAACAGAGCGTTTGATTTCAGCAGGTCATGAGTTCAAGGAGCATCCCGGTGAATTTATAACGCGTTACTTAGTGAAAACAGGTAACCGCGAGTTTGTCGGTTTAGATTTTCGTTGGATACTTGGGACTGATATTGTTAGTCGTGAAAAACCAACAGACATAGCCATGTTAGAGCGAACTAAAAATGGTAACTTTTATGGGTACCCTGTCACCGTTATTGAAGATGGTGAGCGCTTAAACATCGAAGGTGCTGCAATTGAAACATCACTTGAAGATCATATTCAACGTGCGGTTGATATTGCTGACGAAGCGTTAGCATTGCAAAAGTCTGAGATTGGTTCAGTTAACTATGCATTAGAACGCCTAAGACTAAAAGAGCGTAAGTTTGAGCTTGATGGAAAACTGACTCCGGCCATTAAAGCTGATTTAGATGCTCAAGCTGAGCAGTTAAATCAAGACTACTTAGTGATGGAAAAAGATTTATTTGCCTTACGTGATAAAGCGGCACGTGATTCCGTTATCGTAAGAGACATGCGCGGCAAAGATGTGACATTAAAACTGGATACAGTATTAGATGTTAGCTACGTAAATCGCATGAATACACTAGATAAAGTCGCACATTGGTTTGTGGGTATAGGCCGTTTTGTCAGTAATGACCCAAGGGAAGCCAATACCGAAGGTGGTGTATTCCCTGCTATATTCGGTACTGTTTTTATGGTGATGTTAATGGCGGTTATCGTGACACCATTTGGTGTTATTGCAGCGATATACCTACATGAATATGCGAAAAAAGGCCCGATTACTAAGATGATCCGTATCGCGGTAATTAACTTAGCGGGTGTACCATCAATTGTTTATGGTGTGTTCGGCTTAGGCTTCTTTGTTTATATGTTAGGTGGCTCGTTAGATCAGCTATTTTATCCTGAAGCATTACCGGCCCCGACATTTGGTTCACCAGGTGTTATTTGGTCTGCACTGACATTGGCTATCTTAACGTTACCCGTAGTCATAGTATCCACTGAAGAAGGCTTGAGCCGTATTCCAAGTACTGTGCGTCAAGGCAGCTTAGCCTTAGGGGCAACCAAATTCGAAACCTTATGGCGTATTGTTATCCCAATGGCGAGCCCTGCAATTATGACGGGACTTATTCTTGCGGTGGCACGAGCGGCAGGTGAAGTTGCACCCTTGATGCTAGTGGGTGTGGTAAAATTAGCCCCTACATTGCCGATTGATATGAACTTCCCGTTTGTGCATTTAGAGCGTAAATTCATGCATCTTGGGTTCCATATATATGATGTAGGCTTTCAAAGCCCTAACGTAGAAGCTGCGAGACCCTTGGTTTACGCCACTTCATTCTTATTAGTATCAGTGATTGTGACACTTAACTTAACGGCTATCAGTGTGCGTAATCACTTACGTGAAAAATTCCGTTCGCTAGAACATTAATTAGCGATATCTTAAGGAAAATAGAAAAATGATTTCAATTGATCAACGCGCAACTAAGTCTGACATTATTGATTTGGAAAACTTATCACCACAAGATACCGCGCTGGAAATTCGTAACCTCGATTTACGTTATGGTGACAAGCAGGCATTATTTAATGTCGGGATGAAAATTCCAAAGAAACAAGTTACAGCATTTATTGGACCCAGTGGTTGTGGTAAGTCTACCTTGTTGCGCTGTATTAATCGTATGAACGACCTAGTTGAAACCTGTAAAATTGAAGGTGAGATTTTACTGAATGGTCAAAATATTTATGACAAAAAAGTCGATGTAGCGCAATTACGTCGTAATGTCGGTATGGTGTTCCAACGCCCAAATCCATTCCCAAAATCAATTTATGAGAATGTGGTTTATGGCCTTCGCCTTCAAGGGATTAGTAACCGCCGTGAACTCGATGAAGCAGCAGAGCAATCGTTACGCGGCGCTGCAATTTGGGATGAGGTGAAAGATCGTTTACATGATAATGCTTTTGGCTTATCTGGTGGCCAGCAGCAACGTTTGGTTATTGCCCGTGCGATTGCCATTGAGCCTGAAGTATTATTACTTGATGAACCAACATCAGCGTTGGATCCGATTTCAACGTTAACAATTGAAGAGCTCATCACTGATCTGAAATCGAAATATACCGTGGTTATTGTTACCCATAACATGCAACAAGCTGCGCGGGTTTCAGATCAAACCGCCTTTATGTATATGGGCGAATTAATAGAATATGCTGATACCAATACCATCTTTACTACGCCTAAAAAGCGTAAAACTGAAGATTACATCACTGGACGCTATGGTTAACCCTCGGGTTAATTCATTATCAATAGTGAAATGTTAGCGAACAGTATTAGATGGTTTTGTCTTAGATAATTAAGGTAACAAGTAATGGAAAATAAAACGTTAAGTAAGCATATTTCTGGTCAGTTTAATGCTGAGTTAGAAGATATCCGTAACCGTGTATTGGCAATGGGTGGGTTAGTTGAGCGTCAACTTGAACAATCACTGGATGCATTGGCTTCTTTAGATGCCGAACTTGCTCAAAAAGTGATTGATGGCGATCACCGTGTTAATGGCATGGAAGTGTCAATTGATGAAGAATGTACTCGAATCATTGCTAAGCGCCAACCTGCGGCAAGTGACTTACGTTTAATCATTACGATTACTAAAACCATTACTGATTTAGAACGTATTGGTGATGCCTGTGTGCGTATCGCTAAAGCAGCGTTGGATAAGCGTGTAAACAACCAGCAACCCTTATTAGTAAGCATTGAAAACATGGGGCGTCACGCCACTCGTACTCTGCATGCCACATTGGATGCATTAGCACGTATGGATGCGGATAATGCCCTTGCGCTTCATAAAGAGGATGCCAAATTAGATAAAGAGTATGAAGGTATTATTCGTCAGTTAATGACCTATATGATGGAAGACCCTCGCTCAATTCCTGGTGTGCTAGATGTACTTTGGGCCGCTCGTGCTGTTGAACGTGTAGGCGACCGTTGTAAAAATATTTGTGAATACATTATCTACTTCGTTAAAGGCAAAGATGTACGTCATACTTCATATGAAGATATGGAAAAAGATCTGAATATGTAAGCGTTATTGCAGTGTTCAACGAGTGAGATTATTTATCGTTTTTTGCTACTAGAATCTTATTTAGGCGCAATTCGAATCTTATTCCAGGTGCGACTTAAACCTTAATAGAGAATCTGTTTAAGCTCTCTTATGTAAAGCCTCATTGTTGAGGCTTTTTTATTGCGTTTAATAAAGCTTTTAAAAAGCATTAATTACATTTTTTATGGATAAAATGACCACTTGGGTCAAAATGTACCAGACAATCTGTCTTGATTTAAACCTAAATTGATTAAAACCCCTATCCTAGTTTGAACTCGCTCACAGAAATCGCGTTGGCACTTTAATTGCTTGATATGAATACTGATTCCTCGCGGCAAGATATATGAGATGTAAGACAAACGGACTTAACAGTATTAATAAATTTTCAGGTGAGTTCAGCGGTGCGTTTGCTGACCTCGGTACTTTTCTTCCTTTAGTTCTAGGGCTCATCGCATTAAACCAATTTTCCCCTCAGGGCATATTTTTAGGTTTTGGCTTTTTTTCACTTTTCACTGCCTTTTATTATCGACGCCCCATACCAGTTCAGCCAATGAAGGTCATTAGCGCATTAGTTATTGCTGAAGGGCTGACCCCTGGGATGTTGCAAGCATCTGCGATGTTAATGGGGCTTACCTTATTGATATTGGCGTATTCAGGTATTATTCAATGGATGGCAAAACAACTATCGCCTGCTATCAGTATTGGTATTCAATTGGCTATCGGTATTCAGCTAATGTGGCTCGGTGGGCAAATGATGAGCGAAACGTGGCTATTAGGTTTATTAGCTTTTACTGCACTGTTAGTAAGCCGATTCTTTCCGATGCAATACCTCATCATGCCAATCGTTATTGGTGTTGGTATTGCTTGGCAATTAATCAGTAATAGTGCGCCGAGTTTTGATTTTAGTGCGGCATCAACTTGGCAATTAAATTGGCCTCGTTATGATGAATGGACTTCTGCAGCGGTATTATTAGTGTTACCACAGTTAGCGCTGACGTTAACCAATGCGGTTATTGCTATATCTGCGATGGCTAAAGATAAGTTCCCTAAGGATAACGCGCGTTTTGAACCGAAGAACTTTGCTATTAGTTCTGGTTGGGCAAACTTGCTGCTTGCTCCTTTTGGCGGGGCTGCAATGTGCCATGGGGCTGGTGGTTTAGCAGTGCAACATCACTTTGGCGCGAGAACCTGGTTAGCTCCAACAATATTTGGGGTGACTTGCTTATTGATTGCTGCGTTTTGGGGGCAGGGAATAGCGACAGTGCTTTCGTTAATACCGTTAGCAGTTTTGGGCAGTTTATTGGCCATAGCGGGGACTCAGCTTGCTTGGTCAAAACGCTTTCTTGATGGTAAACCCTTTTGTATTTTCGTGATTGTTACGACGGCTTTTACCTGCTTAGTGATCAATACTGCCGCTGGATTAGCTATTGGCGTTATTCTCGAGTTTGGTCGGCAGCAATTGAGTCGCTACAACCGAGTGGTAAAATAATGCTGACATTATTTAAAGCTTTATTCTGTTGAAACACTCATATCGAATGTGAGCTTGTTCACAAATGTTATTTAGCGACTACTGATTTATGGTAAAGGCTAATAAGTATCTTTATTAAACTGTGTTAACATTTGCCGCTTACTCAAATTCTGTGATTGCTGAATGAAAAATACCTTGTCTCGTGGTCTAACTAACTTACTCCCTATGGTGCTAAGTCTCTGGTTATTTTGGTCATTATTTATATCGTTAGATGGTTTAGGTCATCTACTATTGGATATCGCTAGTTTAGATAATGCGTTTGTTGGCGCAGGATTTATATTAGTGGCGGTATTGGTATTTATCTCTGGATTATTGTTCTCATTTAGCCCTTTTGCGTGGTTTTATGGTTGGGTAGAAAGCCAACTTATGAAATTCCCGCTGTTTAAATCAGTTTATGGCAGTATTCGAGATATTGCCGGTTTAATGAAGCGGGATGGCAAACCTAAAAATCAAAAAACAGTATTAATTAAGCAAGCTAATGGCGGCTATGTCGTTGGCTTTATTATGAATCAACATGCGCCACAACCTCTCGCTGATGCACTGCCTGAAGGTGATTGGGTGCCAGTGTTGTTTCAGTTGAGTTATCAAATGGCGGGTGTAACAAGTTTAGTTAAGCGCGAAGATCTCATTGAAGTCGATTGGTCATTTGAAGATGCTATGCGATTTAATTTGACTGCGGGCATCTCGATTTCTAATTCGAAAGCCGTTACAACAGAAGCTAAGTAATAATTTACCCCCTAAAGTACACACTTAAATATTTGTTGTATGCTTTAAAACAATAGGCAAAAGAGGGTTACTGAGTCATTAACTCATGTAACCAATGTCATTATCACTTTTACAGGTCTCAATCATGTCAAAGAAATCGAGTATTAATCCTCCGGTTTTCTTCCCTTCAGTGCTGTTAATTTTCCTTATGGTGTTTATCTGTGCTGTATGGCCAGGTGAAGCCAGTCAATTTTTTAAATCGATTCAAAGCTGGCTAGAGGTCAAAGCTGGCTGGTTGTATATTCTTGGTGTCGCAGTCTTTTTAATCTTTATTATATTTGTGATGGTCAGCCGCTTTGGCGATATCAAATTAGGCCCTGATCACTCAGTGCCTGATTACAGTTATAAAAGCTGGATTGCTATGTTGTTCTCGGCAGGGATGGGCATAGGGTTGATGTTCTTCGGGGTTGCAGAGCCAGTGATGCATTATTTGGCTCCGCCAGATGCTACACCTGAGACGATTCAAGCAGCAAAAGATGCTATGAATATTACCTTTTATCATTATGGAATTCACATCTGGGCTATCTATGCTGTTGTAGCATTAAGCTTAGCGTATTTCTCATATCGTCATAAATTACCATTGTTGCCGCGTTCTGCTTTGTATCCATTAATTGGCGAACGTATTTATGGCCCTATCGGCCATGCAGTAGATACATTTGCTGTGCTTGGCACCATGTTTGGGGTTGCCACGTCATTAGGTTTTGGGGTGCTGCAAGTTAACTCGGGCTTGAGTTACTTATTCGAAGATTTACCTAATAACATAACCGTTCAAATTGTCATTATTATGGTGATAACGGGGATTGCGACTATCTCGGTTTTTGCAGGTTTAGATAGGGGGGTTAAACGTTTAAGTGAGCTGAACCTTGCTTTAGCATTACTTCTGTTACTGGCAGTATTGTTTTTAGGACCAACGGTGCTTTTACTGCAAGCATTCGTTCAAAATACTGGTGGTTACTTAAGTGATATTGTGGGTATGACATTTAACTTATATGCCTATGAACAAAAAGATGATTGGCTTGGCGGTTGGACATTGCTTTACTGGGGCTGGTGGATCTCATGGTCCCCATTTGTCGGCACCTTTATTGCGCGCGTTAGTCGCGGTCGTACGATTCGTGAGTTCTTAGTTGGGGTATTATTTTTCCCAACGGGGATCACCTTCTTATGGATGACAGTTTTTGGTAATAGCGCTATTGATATGATCAGAAATCATGGGGCGACTTATCTGTCTGAGGCGGTATCTAACGATGTTTCGGTGGCGCTGTTTAAGTTCTTCGAACACTTGCCTTTTTCTACCGTGTTATCAATCATTGCTATTTTTCTAGTGGTTACATTTTTTGTTACCTCATCAGATTCTGGTTCGTTAGTTATTGATAATTTGACCTCTGGTGGCGATGAACAAGCACCAGTATGGCAACGTATTTTCTGGGCTGTGTTGCAAGGTATTGTAGCGAGCGTTTTACTGTTAGCGGGTGGATTACAAGCCCTTCAAACCGCTGCAATTGCTAGCGCGATGCCGATTATGATTGTTATGTTGTTAATGTGTTTAGGCTTATATAAGGCATTACAAGATGACCGTTTGAAGCTAGAAAGCGTTCAGCAACATAATACTAGTGTGCAATTTGCTCAAGCGAACATGAGCTGGAAAGACCGCATTGATGTATTGGTGTCACAACCGAGCCAAGAAGATGCACAAAAGTTCCTAGATATGATTGCAAAGCCAGGTTTAGAAGAGGTCAGGCAATTATTTCTCGGCAAGGATACGCCGGCTGTGATTACTCAAGATGATGAACGGGTCCGTTTGCTTATTGGTAATAATGAGACGCTACAGTTTGCTTATGGTCTACGTATTCGTGCATTTACCATGAATGGTGTTGATGTTGAAGGTTATGAACCTGAACAAGACTACTATCGTGTTGAGGTATTCTTGGAGCATGGTGGTCAGCATTATGATGTGATGGGTTACACTCAAGAGCAAATTATTGCGGATATTGTCAATCAATATGAGCGTTACTTACATTATCAGCATTTATCTAATTCTGAGCTGGTGACGGATTTCAACGACTAACTCAGTAATTAGTGTTGATAATATGATAGAAAACATTGCCCCAAGTGATAACTGAGATTATCCTTGGGGTAATATTTTAATGAAAATTAAATGGAAAAACGATGTCAGGTACGCAAAGTAAGTTAGATAAAGTGTTAGCCGAAGCGAGAGACTATAAAGCGACTCGTGAAAAGGGCTATCGTGAACAAGCACTAAAGCTATACCCTTGGATTTGTGGCCGTTGTACACGTGAATTCACGCATAAAAACTTGTCTGAATTGACGGTGCATCATGTGAATCATAACCATGATCATAACCCATCAGACGGCTCTAATTGGGAGTTATTATGCTTGTACTGCCATGACAATGAGCATTCTCGATTTGAAGAGTTAATTCAATATGGCAATACTACTGAAAACAAGCAAGAAACGGCGACTTACAATCCTTTTGCTGATTTGAAATCGATGATGAAAAAGTAATTTTTCGAAACGTTATCGTTACTCCCTCGGAAGATAACCGAATCGAAAAACAAAACGAAAACAACAAAGCTCATTTATGGGCTTTTTTTATTACCGCCTATCTCGCTTAAGTTATTATTCTGCAGCTTTAATTTCTGCCTCAGCTTTGAGCCATTTATCACGGCTTATTATTTGATTGTTATCACCGCCGGCCATACTTTGCTTACGTTCAGGAAGTTGCTGCCAAATACTTTGTTTTCTTTCTTCGCTTGCTTGACCCCAGCCAACAATTTCGTTGATGTGCCTAAAACATCCCATGCAGTAATCATCTTCATTTAGTCCGCATTTTGCTACGCAAGGAGAGTGCATTGTTAATCCTTTTTCTGTAAATATTGTCAGCTAATTTCTATTGACCCATATAGACAAGTTAACCAATAAAATCTAGTCTGAATTCAAGTGTACCTAACTGAATTAATTAGGTTATTTGTTTGTTTTTGACGTGATTATTTTGAGTGTGCTGTCGTTTTTTAGTTGGCGTTTTGCTACGAGTAAGTAGTGTGAATGCTGCTTTATTGTGTCGTTATGGCGTGGAGATTACCATGAAATCATGGTTTGTTTTAGTTACTAAAAGTATTATTAATTTTATTGATTTGAGTCGTGAAATCAAATCTTTGAATAAAAGAGTCGTTTTCAGCAAAGTCGTGAGTGCTTTGTGCATCGGTATTATGGGACTGAGTTTAACCGCTTGCTCATTGTTGGAGGTTAAACTCGAAAGTGGTGTCGAACCTTTGCCAAAAGAGCAAATAAACATGCGAATGTTTAGCCGCGAATTTAGTTACAGCTTTTATGCTCAAGTTGAAGCAAGCGCCGATCAAATCGCTGCAAATTCTGACGATGTAAACGTCAAAGCTAATAGTATTATGTGGAAAATATACGCGGAACAGAATTTACAGCGGTCGATATTTCAAGCATCACCGGTTGCTGCAATGCTAGATACTTGGGTGTTTACCGAGCAAATGAAACAGTTTTATGAGCAAGGTTCAGGGGCTGAGTTATTTTCTGACCAGCAACATCTTGCTATTGAAGCAAGTTCAACACTCGCGCTTCAATTTGAGACGACTGTAAAAGGTTTTGTTGATGCTAATAGCTTTAAGCATAACCAAGCGTTTGTGGCGCAATATGTCGCTAAAAATCCGATTAAAGATATTACTTTTACCCGTGTATCAGCTTTTAATGCATGGCTTACTTTCAGTAAAATATCAGAATTTGAAGCTATTACTACATTTGGTTCTATGCCAGAAGTGATGAGCGACATATCTGATAGAATGGCGATGACCACAGAACAAATGCCAAAAATTCTGGGTTGGAAAGCACAACTTTATACGTTACATGCCGATGTCAGTGCTGCAGATGTGCAGTCAGCACTCAACAATATCAGCGAAACTACCATTAAGTTCCAAGAATTAATGCAACAAACACCGGAAATGATGACCGTGTTAGCCAGTGATATGACACAAGAACTTAGCCCGCTATTAGATCAGCTCAGTGATATGACTGATGATAAGCTAATGCAATTATCAAAAGAGCGTGAGTCCTTAGCATTAATTATCGTCAGTGAACGAAAAGCGTTAGCAAAAATGGTGGCAACTGAGCGTGCTGCAGCGATACAAGATTTAGATGCTTTGACTGAAAAAACAGTCGAACTGGTGTTTGCTCAAATTATTGAATTAATTAAAAGTGTCATTGTGTATTTCATTTTGTTCTTAATCGCGGTATTTTTCGCGCCGTTAGCCATTGGTGTATGGCTAGGAAGACGCATGAACGTGACTAAACAAGTTAAAGCTCAAGCAAATGATATTCGTTAATATTGAACGCTAAGGTTTTAAGTGAATCTTGTCAGTCATGTAGTGAGTAAATATTATCAGTTAACGTTATGAGTAAAAGGGACATAATGCGTTCAGATATCGCTATTCATCACAATGCTAATAGCCTGCAACTGACACAAATTAGTGAGTGTTTACTCAGGCTAAAATGTCTGTGGCAGGTTAAAGCTTTTGATTGTCAAACTTTGCCTTGGATTGAACAGTTTCCAATTTTAGCGGACAAAGTCTGGGCAATAAATGATAGCGACATTGACAACATTGATGTTGAACAACAATTGCTGATTGTTACTTTACTGCCTGCTTTGATTGAGGATTTGGCGCAATCAGGCATTGTCATTGATAACCTTGAACTCATACTCGCACAGACATCAAATACGGTCACTCAGTCTGTCTTTGATGATAAATTACAGTGTCAGCCAATTGATTCTCAGACGGGTTTGCTACATGAGGGCCTATCAGAGTCAGAACTTGCGCATTTCAGTGCCCATATTAAAGGGCGTAAGTGGCAACAAATTACGGCTTTTGCAGCCAATATTTCCACAGGAAAGCCGATTGTTGAGTGGTGTGCAGGCAAAGGGCACCTTGGACGCTATATAGCTAAAAGTCACCAAGCAGATGTTATTAGCTTAGAGTGGCAACAAAACTTGTGTGAGCAAGGTCAAAGCTTTGCTGATAAATGGCAGCTTTCACAACAATTTTATTGTGTCGATGTGTTCAATTTATCTGTAAGTAGGCTCGGTTCAAATCCGCTTAATGCAGAGCAACATGCTATAGCACTACATGCTTGCGGTGACCTGCATATCAAGTTACTTGAATTAGCGACAGAGGCTAAAACCCAAGCTATTTCTTTTTCGCCGTGTTGTTATCACCTTATACAAGCAGAGTTTTATCAGCCCTTATCTGCAGCGGCATTAGCTAGCGGGCTGAAATTGTCGCGACACGACTTGCAACTTCCTTTGCAGCAAAGTGTTATTGCTAGTGAAAAACTACAGACTTTAAGACATCAGGAAATTGCTTGGCGTTTAGGTTTTGATAGCATGCAACGTGATATCACTGGAAATGATCAATATTTGCCTATTCCCAGTATCAAACGCAGTCAGTTGTCGGGATCATTTACTGATTTTTGTCATTGGGCGGGGAAACAAAAGCAGGTTGATACATCAACAATGACGGATTTTGAAACATATCGCGTCAAAGGCGCTGCAAGACAGAGACTGACACAACGAATTGATCTTGTCGCACATCTTTTTAGACGTGCAATCGAACAATGGTTATTGCTGGATAGAGTATGCTTTTTAGAACAACAAGGTTACCAAGTTTCGATGATTGAATTTTGTGCAAACGATATCACACCGAGAAATAGGCTAATTCAAGCTAAAAAAATCACTTAGAAATTTATTCTGTTCGAACAGCTCTCTAAGGTACTGTTAAATGGTTTTTATTTTAAAGCACTGTGATTAGCCTGCTGCATGATACAGTAAACAAAAATGAAGTAATCTGTGGCTGGCGTAGATTTATATACTACTTATCGTGGTTTTATATTGAATATTTGGGCTTTTCTTGTTCAAATGGCGGGTTATTAGCAAATACCAATAAATTCGGCTGCGTTGAGCGGCATTAAAGTGAGCGATTGATACGGTTTCATGAAATATTCCCGCGTTTTTATTAATAGTATGGCCTATGAATTAGCACCCCAAGTGGTGTCTAGTCTAGACCTAGAATCTCGCCTTGCGCCACTTTACCAAAAGTTTCGTATTCCAATGGGGCAATTAGCCGCTTTAACCGGTATCAAAGAGCGTCGTTGGTGGCCAAAAGGTTATCGCTTATCTGACGGTGCAATATGTGCAGCTCGTAAAGCCGTTGCTGAAACTGGCATTAGTGTCAGTGATTTAGGCGCAGTTGTTTACACAGGCGTTTGCCGTGACCAACATGAGCCTGCAACAGCTTGTCGCGTTGCTGCTGAGTTAGGTGTCTCGAAAGACACTGCTATATACGATATCAGTAACGCCTGCTTAGGTGTGCTTTCTGGTATTTTAGATATTGCTAACCGTATTGAGCTTGGTCAAATTAAAGCTGGGATGGTGGTGTCTTGCGAATCGGCTCGCGACATTGTTGAAGTGACTATCGACAATATGCTTTCTGATCCAACCATGCAGAATTTTGCTCAATCATTGGCAACGTTAACGGGCGGCTCTGGTGCTGTTGCGGTTATCTTAACTGATGGTAGTTTACCGCTGAAGAATACTCGTAATCATCAGCTTTTAGGTGCGAGTCACTTATCAGCTCCTGAGCATCACGAGTTATGTCAGTGGGGCTTGCAAGAAACCAGTCAGAAATTGTATCGTGAGTTCATGAGAACGGATGCAGTCACCTTGCTTAAAGAAGGTGTCGACCTTGCTAAGCATACTTGGGAGCACTTTCTTACACAGCGTGAGTGGGTAGTGGATCAAGTTGATAAAGTGATTTGTCACCAAGTGGGCGCGTCAAACCGCAAACAAGTGTTAAATGCGCTTAATATCCCCCATGAAAAAGAATTTCCAACCTATGAAACCTTGGGCAACATGGGCACTGTTTCATTGCCAGTTACTGCCGCTATGGCACATGACCAAGGCTTTTTGAAATTAGGCGATCAAGTGAGCTTTCTAGGAATAGGCAGCGGATTGAACTGTATGATGCTCGGCATCAAGTGGTAGTCGCGTCGTTGGTTATTTAATAAGTATTATAAAATTATGGGAAGCATCATGTTAGAGAATCTGTTGCCTTTTGACAGCCATTATTTAGACCGTAACGGTAATAAACTTCACTATATTAATGAAGGTAAGGGTGAACCAGTTGTTATGGTTCACGGCAATCCTAGTTGGAGTTATTATTATCGTAACTTGGTCGGCGCATTAAGTTCGACGAATCAGTGTATTGTTCCTGATCATATCGGTTGTGGTTTATCAGATAAGCCGGATGATCCTCAGTATGATTACACTTTAGAAAACCGCATCGATGATCTCGAAGCGTTACTCGAACATTTAGATGTAAAAGAAAACATTACCCTGGTTGTGCATGATTGGGGCGGAATGATTGGTATGGGCTTTGCGGCTCGTTACCCTGAGCGTATTAAGCGCTTAGTGTTTTTAAATACTGCGGCTTTTCATCTACCAGAGTCTAAACCATTCCCGTGGGCATTATGGGTTTGTCGTGAAACGATTTTAGGGACTTTTTTGGTGAGAGGTTTTAATGCATTCTCATCAATCGCTTCTTATGTGGGTGTTAAACGTAAACCTATGTCTAAAGAAGTACGCGAAGCGTATGTCGCACCGTTTAATAACTGGAAAAATCGTATCTCAACGTTACGTTTTGTTCAGGATATCCCTTTAAAGCCTGAAGATCGTAACTATGAGCTGGTATCAGATATAGCTGATAGCTTGTCGAAGTTCTCTGAAGTACCGACGCTGATTTGTTGGGGACTTCAAGATTTCGTGTTCGATAAACACTTTTTAGCAAAGTGGCGACAATATATGCCCCATGCGCAAGTAACCGAATTTGAAGACTGTGGTCATTATATTCTTGAAGATGCTAGCGAAGATGTCATCGGGTTGATTCAGAATTTTATGGCTGACGAGCTTTAGGCATAACGCTAAAGACTAACAAAGCTAGTTTTTATACCTTGGGCGCTAAACATCTGTTTCGCGCCCAAATTATAACCAATGACATCGGGCTTATGACATTAAAAACCGCTAATCTCTGTCGGCACTTACAAGATGCTGCAATTCACTTCCCATCTCAATTAGCTGTTGCTGTCCAAACTGCAACATCAGCGAATCAATCGACCAATACCTTAAAATATCAAGAGCTTGATTTTGGTACCTTGAACCAACAATCTGATGATATCGCATTTCGCTTAAATGCTTTTGGCCTCAAAGCGGGCATGAAAGCGGTATTAATGGTAACGCCAAGTATCGATTTTTTTGTGCTGACCTTTGCGTTGTTTAAAGCGGGAGTCATTCCTATTCTGGTTGATCCAGGAATGGGTGTTAAGAATTTAAAACAGTGCTTTGAAGAATCGCAACCTGATGTGTTTATTGGTATACCTAAAGCGCATATCGCTCGAAGAATCTTAGGCTGGGGTAAATCTTCAGTTAAGCAATGTTTGAATGTGGGTGGTAACAAGGTTCAGCGTTGGTTATCTGGCGCAATCAGTGTTGATGAATTACCTCAAAGCAATTTAACTCATACTCAATCAAAAGCGTACCCAATGGTCACGCTTGACGATGATCAAATGGCGGCTATTTTATTTACCAGTGGCAGCACGGGTACACCCAAAGGGGTGGTGTATTCTCATGCTATGTTTGAAGCTCAAATTAGCGCATTAAAACATGATTATGGTATTAAACCGGGTGAAAGAGATTTAGCGACATTCCCGTTATTTTCGCTATTTGGTCCTGCATTAGGTATGGCATCCATAGTGCCAGCAATGGATGCAAGTAAACCAATAACTGCAAACCCTGATTATTTATTTGCCGCTATTGAGAAATACCAGTGCACCAATATGTTTGTCAATCCAGCGCTCTTAGAGCGTTTAGGGCAAGCGGCTGATGCCGCAAGTGAAGGTCGTCAACAATTTAAGCTATCTAGTGTACAGCGGGTTATTTCTGCAGGCGCTCCAGCGACTATCTCATCGATTAAACGCTTCAGTAAAATGTTAGTTGATGGCGTGGAAGTGCTTAACTCATACGGCGCAACAGAGTCTCTGCCCATCAGTAAGATACCTAGCAGTGCGCTATTTAATACCACTGTAGCAACAGATGAAGGTAAAGGCATTTGCGTGGGTCATGCCATCAATGGTGTAGATATCAGTATTATTGAGATTACTGAGTCAGTTATTACCGATTGGACTGATGTGAATATTTTACCTGTTGGTCAAATAGGTGAAATCGTTGTAAAAGGCCCAATGGTTAGCCGCGAATATTACCAACGAGATAGTGCGACAAAAATCGCTAAAATTGATGATGGTGGGGATACAAGACACCGAATGGGCGATGTAGGCTATGTTGATGACATTGGCCAATTATGGATGTGCGGTCGTAAAGCACATCGTGTTGATCAGACTTTAAAAGGTAAGCTTGCTAAAAGGTATTTCTCGATTCCATGTGAGCGAGTTTTTAATACTCATAAGCAAGTAAAGCGCTCTGCGCTGGTTAATATTGAAATTAATGGCAACATTGAACCACTGTTATGCGTTGAGTTAGATAAGAGCATTGTTTGTTCAACCAGTAAGACTTTGTATCATGAATTATTGGCTATGGCAGAAGGGTATGAGCATACGACAGGGATCTCTCGTTTTCTTATTCATCCCGATTTCCCTGTGGATGTACGCCATAATGCCAAGATTTTTAGAGAAAAATTAGCCGTTTGGGCTCAAAAGCAGTGGAAGGAATAGTTGTGACTATGGGTCAAGCACCAGTAAATAAAATTGTTAATATTGATTTGGCATCATTGTTATCTCCTGAGCAATCAGCATTACTAGCCTTGAAAAGTACGGTAAATAAAGTATTTATCACCGGCGCAGGCGGTTTTCTAGGCAAGGCTATTTGCACACGTTTACGCGCCGCAGGAATAGAAGTTAATGGTTTTGCTCGTGGAGAGTACCCAGCGTTAACCGCAATGGGTGTGTCCATGTATCAAGGTGATATTAGCGACTATGATGTTTTGTTTGCTGCTATGCAGGATTGCGATCTTGTATTTCATGTAGCCTCAAAAGCTGGCGTTTGGGGGGATAGAGACAGCTACTTTTCCCCCAATGTGAACGGCACCGCTAATATCGTTAGAGCTTGTAAGGCAATAGGCATCAAACGATTAGTTTATACCAGTACACCCAGTGTCACGTTTGCTGGCGAAGACGAAGCAGGTATTGATGAATCTGCACCTTATGCCGCTAAGTTTTTAAACTTTTATGGTCATTCAAAAGCCATAGCTGAAAAAATGGTGCTAGAAAGTAATAGCGATCAATTAAAGACTACAGCATTAAGGCCTCATTTGATTTGGGGGCCTGAAGATCCACATTTGGTTCCACGAGTGATTGAACGGGCTAAGGTTGGCAAGTTAAAGCTCGTTGGCAAAGAAGATAAACTGGTTGATACCATCTATGTGGATAATGCGGCTTATGCTCATATTCTAGCCGCCCTCGATTTATCGAAACAGAAAAATTGCGCTGGTAAAGCGTATTTTTTAAGTAATGATGAACCCATTACGATGGCAGCTATGCTCAATAACATTTTAGCCTGTGTTGATATTAAACCTGTGTCGAAGCGAGTTCCTGCAGGTATTGCCTATACTGCTGGCGTTGTATTAGAAACGCTATACTTCATCTTAGGTAAGCAACAAGAACCTATTATGACAAGGTTTGTGGCAAGGCAATTGTCAACTTGCCATTACTTTGATATTAGCGCTGCGAAAAATGACTTTGGTTACGAAGCTTTGGTGAGTATTGAAGAAGGCATGAAACGATTAAAAGCCTCCCTAAATTGATTTGATGAATTTGCAAGGATTACCGGCGTAAACACCATTGCCGGTAATATCTTTTGTTACCACACTACCTGCGCCAATGACGCTATTATCTCCGATAGAAACCCCTGCCAACACAGAGACATTTCCGCCAATCCAAACATCGTTGCCTATTGAGATAGGTTTACCAAATTCAGTGGCCCTTCGCGCTACAGGATCCAGTGGGTGAGAGGCGGTGGCAATCATGACGTTTGGGCCTAACATAACGTTATTGCCAAAACTGACTTGGCAAACATCTAGAATGACTAGGTTATGGTTTGAATAGAAATTATCTCCGACATAGATATTCTCACCATAATCGCAAAAAAAGTTAGCTTCTATGTGAAACTGACCTTTAATATTGAGCAAATTAGACAAGATAGTATGACGCTTGGCTGTTTCATTTGGCGCGAGATGATTAAATTGATGACAAAGTAACTTGGCATTTTCTCTAAGTATTACAAGTTCATCATCCCATGCCTGATAAGGCAGACCAGCAAGCATTTTTTCTTTTTCAGTCATCTTTACTTCACTTATAAATAACGTACGAAACATTCATATACCAAAGTCGGCTATACCCCACTAAATATATCACTATGATGGTACCTTGGTATGCCTAAAGAAGATTTTTAATGAGACAGAGCTATTTAACAACAAGTCACTATTTCAACATTCCTTTAATACTGTACTTCACATTATTGATAAGTGTCTGTGTATTAAGTGCCAATACTGAAGCGGCTGATTTAGCGCACAAAGAAGTGCCAACTCTAAACGTGGACAATGTTCTTTTAACTTCGGTGGAATTGAATGAGGCTGGTGACAGTAGTGAGCTAATGGGCAGCTGGGAATTAATTGCAGGGCGTTATTTGAACGAGCAAGAGCAGTGGGTAGATTATAAGGATCTTAATTTAGTGGCGATAAAAGTCATTTCAAAATCTCACTTTAGCTTCACGACCATGCAAATAAAAGATGGTGTTAAGTCATTTTGGGCTGCTGCAAGCGGTACTTATATTATTGAGTCAAAACAATATATTGAATATCCACACCTAAACTCTTTTAATGTTGGCTCTGAAGAGTCCTTTCGTTTTAATTTTGAAATAATTGAAGAGCACTGGCACAGTAAAAGGTTTGATTTAGGAAAATTGAAAGAAGTTGAAGTATGGAAAAGAATAGAGTAATTACGAGTTACAGTTTGACTTGTAACAGTAGCGTTACAAGTTGTACTTAAACAAATATCGTTTTGACTATTGGCTAAATACATCATCTCTGTATCTTAAATCCTTACCCACAAGCAATGAAAATAACATTCTAATTAATATTGTGGGCACGGGAGCAGGATGCATGAACAATGGAAATCGGCCACTTTAGCCATACATGGTGGTCATATAAAGGAAGCCTATGGTGCGTTAGTTACACCACTATATCAAAGCGCAACGTTTGTTTTTGATAATGCAGAGCAGGGGGGAGCTCGCTTTGCTGGAGATGAAAAAGGTTATATCTATACACGACTTGGTAACCCAACTACCGATGAGTTAGAACGAAAAATGGCGCTGTTAGAAGGTTCTGAAGCTGCTGCAGCTTGTGCTTCTGGAATGGCTGCTGTTTCATCTGCTTTAATGACACATCTAAAAATGGGTGATCACTTGATCGCATCAAATGCGGTATATGGATGTACATATGCATTGTTAAGTACCCAACTAAAACGCTTTGGTGTGGATTCGACATTTGTCGATTTTTCAGACCCCTTAGCCATTGAAGCTGCAATTCAACCTAATACCAAATTAGTTTTCTGTGAGACTCCTGTGAACCCACATCTACAGGTTTATGATTTAACTGCATTAGCTGAAATAGCAAAAAGAAATAATCTCATCAGCATTGTTGATAACACCTTCATGACGCCTTTATTACAACAGCCATTGTCATTAGGTATCGATATGGTTATTCACAGTGCGACTAAATATTTGAATGGTCATGGTGATGTTATTGCAGGTATCGTTTGTGGGAGCGAAGAGCATATACATCAATTAAAATATGAAATTCTTAAAGACTTTGGCGGGGTAATTTCGCCCCATGATGCTTGGTTAATACTCAGAGGACTCAAGACCTTAGATGTTAGGCTAACGAGGCATTGCGATAATGCTGAAAAAATTGCGGACTACCTCAATTTACACAAGCGTGTTAATAACGTTTTTTATCCTGGCCTTGAGAGCCATCAAGGTTTTTCATTTATCGGCAAACAAATGCAACGAGCAGGTGGGGTTATCGCATTTGAATTAGTGGGTTCTAAACAAGATGCCATTAATTTTGTGAACAAATTAAAGCTGTTTACTATTGCGGTGAGCTTAGGTGATGCAGAATCGTTGATTCAACACCCGGCATCAATGACGCATTCACCATATACACCAGAAGCGAGAGCTGAAGCTGGGATAACGGATAATTTACTGCGAATTTCTGTTGGTTTAGAGAACGTAGAAGATTTGATAATAGACATCGAACAAGCAATGTAATCGAAATGCAGTTGCTAGAGTCGATTATATTGTTATAGCTACTTTATAAAACTTTCTAGGGTTGAATTTGTATAAATTTAAGGTTTTAAGTGTATTTATAAGAGAGGTAAAACTTAGAGGGTAATGATATTTTAAATTGGTTGCGGGAGCTGGATTTGAACCAACGACCTTCGGGTTATGAGCCCGACGAGCTACCAAACTGCTCCATCCCGCGTCCGATTTAAATATTTTAGTTACTCATCATTGTAAGAATTGGTTGCGGGAGCTGGATTTGAACCAACGACCTTCGGGTTATGAGCCCGACGAGCTACCAAACTGCTCCATCCCGCGTCCGATTTTATGACTTTTACTGTGGCACATTTACTATAACTATAATTGGTTGCGGGAGCTGGATTTGAACCAACGACCTTCGGGTTATGAGCCCGACGAGCTACCAAACTGCTCCATCCCGCGTCCGATTATATAGTTCTATTAAGTTAAGTGGTTGCGGGAGCTGGATTTGAACCAACGACCTTCGGGTTATGAGCCCGACGAGCTACCAAACTGCTCCATCCCGCGTCCGTACTTAATAGTTTGTTATTTTTATTGGTTGCGGGAGCTGGATTTGAACCAACGACCTTCGGGTTATGAGCCCGACGAGCTACCAAACTGCTCCATCCCGCGTCCGAATAAAAACTAACTGCTTAAACTTCTCTTTAGAAACCATGGTTAAATGGTTGCGGGAGCTGGATTTGAACCAACGACCTTCGGGTTATGAGCCCGACGAGCTACCAAACTGCTCCATCCCGCGTCCGTTTAAGCGGGGCAGACTATAACGGCCAATCTTGTTCTTGGCAAGTCATAATGACAACTTTATTACTGCTTGCTGACTTACTGAGCATCAATGTCCTTAAATCGCGTATTTATGCGGCAAACCGTGTATTTACAGCTGTTGTATTAAAACAAAAATGAAAATTTATTAGCTGAACAGGTCTTATAAAAGCTAACTATTGTATAAAATGTGGCATTTAGCAGACAATTTCACACCTAATATCGGTTTAGGTATATAATGCTGCCTTAATTATATCTGTGAGTTGATGACTGTCTATCCATGTTAAATTTTTTTGCTGCTGCCCCTAAGGGGTTTGAATATAGCTTATCCAATGAGCTAAAAGAGTTTGGTGCTACTGATGTTAAGGAAAGCGTCGCTGGTGTGTATTTTTCTGCGCCTTTAGAGCTTGCCTATCGAATTACATTGTGGACCCGACTTGCTAGCCGCATTGTTGTGGTTATCTATAAAGGGGCTTGTGAATCTGCCGAGCAACTTTATAACGCAGCTTATAGTATTGATTGGCCGTCTCACTTCTCAAATAATAGTACATTTAGTATCGATTTCCATGGTACTGGTGGCTTTATCAATAATACCCAGTTCGGTGCATTGAAAACAAAAGATGCTGTCGTGGATCGTTTCCGTGATGATGGTCTGGATAGACCTGATGTTGGACGCGTCAATGCTGAATTTAGAATTGATGCGCATTACCGTAATAATCAGTTAACACTTTCAATCAATTTCTCTGGTGCTTCTTTACATCAACGTGGCTACCGTTCCACTACGGGTGAAGCGCCACTTAAAGAAAACTTAGCGGCAAACATGCTGGTAAGAAGTGGTTGGCAAGCAAACCCTATTACGTTATTAGATCCATTTTGTGGTAGTGGTACCGTTGTTATTGAAGCGGCATTAATGGCTGCTGATATTGCGCCAGGTCTTAAACGTGCTCGTTTTGGTTTTGAATCTTGGCATCAGCATGACCACAATATGTGGCAAGATGTTTTAAATGAAGCTAAAGCGCGTGCAAGTCTCGGTAAAACTCGCTGCGGGATTAAGTTTTATGGATCTGACATTGACGGACATTTAGTTGCGTTAGCAAAACGTAATGCTGAAAATGCCGGTGTCGCTGATTTAATCGAATTTACCGTCTCTGATGCCTTAGATGTAACTCCTCCAGTAACTGATGGCTTTTTAGTGTCAAACCCGCCTTATGGTGAGCGTTTAGGCAGTATTACCGAATTACTAAAACTGTATTATCAGTTGGGCGATAAATTCAAAAAAGACTTTGGCGGTTGGAAAATTGCCATGTTGTGTAGTGATATTGAATTATTGTCTGCATTAAAGCTAAAAGCCGATAAACAAATGAAGATGTTTAATGGTGCTTTAGAGTGTGGATTTAACCTTTATACCCTACATGCTAAAAGCACTCGCCGTGAAATGCCTGTGCTGCCTGAAGGCGTCGATATTGCTGATATCTCTCCAGCCTTTGCTAATCGTATTAAAAAGAATATGAAGCAATTAACAAAGTGGGCTAAAAAAGAAGGTGTTGATAGTTACCGAATTTATGATGCGGATTTACCTGAATACAATGTCGCAGTCGATAAGTACGTTGATTATGTTGTTATTCAAGAGTACTCCGCGCCAGCGACCATTCCTGAAGCAGTAACTAAACGCCGTTTAAGTGATGTATTACTATCATTACCTGCTGCATTAAATATGGACCCTGATCGCGTGACGTTGAAAACACGTGAAAAGCAAAAGGGTGCCAGTCAGTATCAAAAAATTGATCAACAGAAGCTAGAAGTTATCACTCAAGAATATGGTGCTAAGTTTAAGTTAAACTTAACGGGCTATCTTGATACTGGTTTATTCTTGGATCATCGTTTGACGCGTAAACTAGTTGGTGAAAAATCATCAGGTAAGCGCGTACTTAACTTATTTTCATATACTGGCTCTGCTTCTGTTCATGCTGCGTTAGGTGGGGCTAAATCAGTCACTACCGTCGATATGTCAAAAACCTATATTACATGGGCAAAAGAGAATTTTGAGTTGAATAACTTATCTGGTAATCAGTATGAGTTCATACAAGCAAACTGTATTCAGTGGGTAAAAGATTGTGAAGAGAAGTTTGACCTTATCTTTATTGATCCTCCTACTTTCTCAAATTCAAAAAGAATGGAAGACAGCTGGGATGTTCAACGCGATCATGCCGCAATGCTAGTCGATTTGATTAAAATACTTAGCCCAAGTGGAGAAATTATTTTCTCTAACAATAAGCGTAAATTTAAAATGGATATCGACTTGTTAAGTCAATATAAAATGGATATTACCAATATCGATAGCCAAACCCTTCCATTGGATTATAAACGTAATCCACACATCCATAACACGTGGTTATTGACTCATGCTAAGTCGCCTTATGCGAAATAAAGCGTAGCTAAGACATATGCACGTTAATACAGATATAACAAACCCGGGTATTATTCTTTATCACACAGATGGTTGTCATCTGTGTGATATTGCTCAATCGTTAGTTGAGCAATTAGGTATTGATTACCAACATATTGATATTTGTGATGATGAAAGTCTCGCTGAGCGTTATGGTGTTTCAATCCCGGTGTTAGTTATGGGTGAAAAAGAACTGTTTTGGCCTTTTAATGAGCCACAGTTAAATGATTTTATTAGGAGCGTCGTTTGAGTTTAGTTCGTATTAATAATGGCTCTTTAGCCTATGGCTATACCCCATTATTGAAAAATTCTGATTTTACTATTTTGCCTGGTGAACGAGTTTGTATCGTTGGCCGAAATGGTGCAGGTAAATCAAGTTTAATGAAAGTGCTTTCAGGTGATGTTTTACTTGATGATGGCGAATTTAATATCGCATCTGATGTCACCGTGAGTCGTTTACAACAAGATCCACCAAAAGCTGAAACGGGCACTGTTTATAAATATATCTCTTTAGCCTTAAAAGAGATTGGTGAAATGTTAGAGCGTTATCATAAACTTTCACATGACGTTGCTACTGCTGAACCTGATGAAATGAACAAGATGCTCAATCAAATGCAGAATTTACAAGAGTCGTTAGATCATAATAACGGCTGGCATTTGGATTCAAGAATCATTCAAAACTGTGAGTTATTAGGGCTTGATCCTGATAAACCTCTTAATGAGTTATCTGGCGGTTGGCAGCGTAAAGTTGCACTAGCGAGAGCACTTGTCAGTCAACCTGATTTATTACTGCTTGATGAACCCACTAACCACCTCGATATTGATACCATTGAATGGCTTGAAGAGTTTTTATTAAACTTTAAAGGCGCCATTGTGTTTGTCAGTCATGACCGTGGCTTTATTCATCGTATGGCAACACGAATTGTTGATTTAGACCGTGGTGTAGTGACATCTTGGCCTGGCAACTACCATGCTTATTTAGAAGGTAAGCAAGAATGGCTTCGTGTGGAAGCTGAACAGAATGCTCACTTTGATAAAAAGCTTGCTGAAGAAGAAACTTGGATTCGCCAAGGTGTAAAAGCACGACGTACCCGTAATGAAGGCCGGGTTAGAGCCCTTAAGGCGTTAAGAAGTGAACGTAGCGATCGACTAAATCGTCAAGGCAATGCCAAGATGAATGTTAGCGATACCGATCGTTCTGGCAAGTTAGTATTCGATATTAATAACCTTAATTACAATCTACCTGATAAAGACTTGGTTAAAAACTTCAGCTCTACGGTAATACGTGGTGACAGAATTGCGTTAATTGGTCCAAATGGTTGTGGTAAATCAACACTTATTAAGTTACTGATTGAAAAACTGACACCTCAATCAGGTGAAGTTAAAGTTGGTACCAAACTTGAAGTTGCATACTTTGACCAATATCGCGAAGCGTTAGATCCAGAAAAAACAGTAGAAGAAAACGTAGGTGACGGTAAAAAAACAGTCACGATTAACGGACAAGACCGTCATATTCTCAGTTATTTACAAGACTTCTTATTTTCACCAATGCGCGCGCGTACACCTGTTAAGGCGTTATCAGGTGGTGAAAAGAACCGATTGTTATTAGCTCGTTTACTTTTGCGACCTGCAAACTTAATTATTCTCGATGAACCTACCAATGACCTTGATATTGAGACCTTAGAATTGTTAGAGTCATTATTAACTGATTTTAAGGGTACATTGTTAATTGTCAGTCATGACAGAGAATTTATTGATAATACCGTGACAAGTAGCTGGTGGTTTGCTGGTAATGGTAATTGGCATGAATATGTCGGGGGTTACAATGATGCCGTAGCTCAGGGAGCTAAATTTTATTCTGAGGAACAAGCAGCAACATCTGTTGTCCAACCAACTGAGTTAATTGAAACAAAGCCTGTAAAGCAAAATAAATCAGCTACAACAGCACAAAAAGCTGCACCTAAAAAATTGTCGTTCAAACTGCAACATGAACTCGAGCAATTACCGAGTAAAATGGAAAAGTTAGAACAAGAAGTTGAAGCATTACAAAACCAAGTGGGCAGTGCTGATTTTTATAGCCAACCACAAGATAGTGTCAATTCAGTGCTTAAAACACTGGCGACAAAAGAACAGGAATTAGACACTTGCTTTGAACGTTGGGAAGAACTCGAGTCGTTGAAGTAAGTCTATAATAATAATAGGAATTAGAATGAAGTCGAAGTTTGATAAGGCATTATCTGTCGTTGCCTTGAGTGTGATTGGCGCTTTAGGAAGTGTTCATGCAGCTCCAGTATATGAAATTGTAAACCTTGAAAGTACCCTAAATGAGAACTGTGTTCCCTCTGCTGAAATCAGTTGTGTTGAAATTGACCTAAAAGGCACAGTTGATGGTACTCGAAGTGGTTATGCTTTGGCGGTTAACGCGACTGATGAAATGGTCGGTGTTTCTAAGGGGAAAAAGAAACTCTCTGTCGATGGTGAAGACGATGAAGATGATGGCGTTATTGATGTTGAAGATGGTATAGCACCTGAAGAACAAATTATTTATTCAGTATTTTTGCCAATTATAGCGAACAATTTTAGTTTTACTGCTGAAGAGAACGATCCTGTTTCTGCATGGGAGCCAAACTTTTTTAGTATGAATGGCACTACCGCACCAACAGATGTCGATGATGAAGGCGAGTTAATTGTTAATTCAGTCGAAACCTTCTTCTATGGTATCAATTCTAGTAACTACAAAGTGGGGTCATATACAGCGCCTGAAAAAACCATCGATTATGCTGGTAGCGATGAAGAGCAAGAGTTCTGGTACTACCGTGATTTTGAATTACGTGGTGTAGCTGTGACGCCTGATGGTGCAGAAATTGAACTTGCCCCATCCTACGAAACATATATTCGCGAAGATGATGGTTTTGAAGTTGAGCTAGGTGGCTGGTCAGCAGCGGCTGCAATTAATGATAATAACCTTGTTGTAGGTTATGCCAGTACCGAAATTCTTGAGTTCAGCTCAGATCGTGTTGATAACTGCATAGATGCTGATTTAGAAGCTGATGAGGATGCGCCTGCACCAGTTGAAATTTGTGTACAAGCAGATCAATACCCGTCAAACGGTCGACGTAATATTCAATATCAGACCCGCGCGCATGTTTGGCAGATTGACAATGACAATACCATTCCTTCAGAGAATGTTACCGAGCTTGAACTTGGATTAACGCCGGACGAAGATTCTACTTTATTGTTTACTGCTCAAGGTTTAGGTATTAACAATAATGATGTTGTAGTAGGTCGTTCACATGTTTACCGTAATGGAAAGACAGATGATTTGTATCAAGATGCGGCTTATTGGGTAAAAAATGCCAGTGGCGAGTATGAATATCAGTGGATTGATACTGATATATTTAGCGACACGGTTTATAGTTCTATTGCCCGCGATATAAATGATAACGGTATTGTCATTGGTAGCTTGTATAAATATGTCAGCGGTTATTTAAGAACCAAACTATTCCTTTACGATATTAATAATCCCAGTGCTGAAATCGTAGTGCCAAGTGATTTTCAAGGTGAGGGTCTTTCTGAGCTAAGTAGCTACCCAAAAGCCATTAATAATGCAGGCCAAGTCGTTGGCAACATTGAAGTGACTTTCGATAAAGATAAACCAAGACCTAAAGCGGGTTTCCTCTATAACATCAATGATGATGACTTTGTGAATATTAATAACACTTTAACGTGTGCTTCTAAAGGTTACGAGGAAGACGATGAAGGTAAATTGCGAAGAAGTAAGGTGACCATCATTGATGGTACCGGTGAGTCGTTAACTTACGATAGTGAAATATATGTCGTTGAAGCTAATGGCATTAACGAAGAAGGCACCATCGTTGGAACAGCTTTTATTCGTAAGCCATTATATCAATTTGATAGTTCAGGAAACTTAATTTTAGGCGAAAATGGTCTGCCTTTATTTGAGCTTAATGGTAATGGCGAGCCTGTCACATCGTATTTACCGCGCATGGTGGCAATGAAGCCTGTTTCAGGTAACGAAGAAGCTTGTACAGAAAGCGATGAAGTTGAAGATGAGCCTTATGTTCGACAGGGTGCTGCCAGCTTAGCTTGGATGTTTGCTTTGCCGCTACTTTGGTTACGTCGTCGAAGAATGAAATAAACAGCATTTTTTGAATAAAAAGTCGAGGATTATTCCTCGATTTTTTTTTGCTTTCAATCTCAATATCTTAATGGGAAACGCATAATTTTGTCATATTTCAAGGTTGATCTTGTATAAAAGATCGCCTATTCCTTATGTTGAGGCGAGAGCTTCTTGATTAACAAAATGAGGATGTGTTAATGAAAAGACAAAAAAGAGATAGATTAGATAGAGCATTTTCTAAAGGATTTCAGGCAGGTATTGCGGGGCGATCGAAAGAGCTTTGCCCTTATGGGACTTTGGATTCTAAATCTCAGTGGTTAGGTGGTTGGCGAGAAGGCGTAGACGGGCGTTTAACTGGTTTATTTAATAAATAAATGAAAGGATCTTATAAATATAATAATTGCCCTCAGAATGCTGTTGAGGGCAAATAAAGCAAATAATGGTATATGGGAAACCTATTAAGCTAAGTGTTAATAGGCATTGAACCATAGGTGTGATTATTAACTTAAAAAGTTGAAGTATCTTTAAATATACCCACTTTTAAATCTGTAGCAGAATATATTTCTCTGCCATCAACTTCCATCGTTGCGTCAGCAATACCCATAACAAGTTTACGATGTATTTTACGCTTCAAGGTCAGTTTATAAGTGACTTTTTTCGCTTCTGGTAATACTTGACCCGTGAATTTCACTTCACCAACGCCCAAAGCTCGCCCTTTGCCTTCAGCTCCTTCCCAACCAAGATAGAAACCGACTAACTGCCACATTGCATCTAAGCCTAAACAACCTGGCATGACAGGGTCACCGTTAAAGTGACAGTCAAAAAACCATAAGTCAGGTGTGATATCCAGTTCTGCTACGATTTCACCTTTACCGAATGCTCCGCCATCAGAATTGATTTCTGTAATACGATCAATCATCAACATATTATCGACAGGCAAGCGAGGAGAATTAGGCTCAAAAAGGTTGCCATTACCACATGCGATCAGTTCTTCTTTAGTGAAACTGTTAGCTCTTTTCATTTAAATCATTACCACTTATTTACGGATAGGCTGACAAGATAGCGAACACGTGTAAGCTAAACAACTCCGATCACTAAATTATTTTCAATTTCATCAATAATTTTTGTAAAAAGTTTAACTCGATCTCATCATCGTCATGTCCAGCCATTTTTTCAAGACGACGTTGTACCTTGCCATAGATGGATTCTTCAGGGAAATCGTTGTCTGTATCGCGTTCACCCGCATTATCGTTCATCAGTAGCTCAATAGCTTGATCCATATGATCGATAGCATGTATATGAAATAGTCCTTTATCAACGGCTTCAATCACTTCTGGCTCAAGATTTAGTTGTAATACATTTGCCTTTGGAATGATGACGGTATGTTCACCAGTTAGGCCTCGTCTTTTACAAAGATTAAAAAAGCCTTCAATTTTCTCATTAACGCCACCAATAGCTTGAACTGCCCCGAATTGATCTAGAGCGCCTGTAATCGCAAATGCTTGATTAATAGGTTGCTCTGCAATAGCAGACATCAGGCAACAATATTCAGCTAAAGATGCACTATCACCATCAATCTCTTGATAGGATTGTTCAAATACGATATTGGCATTTAAATGTAGCGGGACATCACGACCAAATATGCGATATAAGGATGCAGAAAGAATCATCATTCCTTTGGTATGGATGTTACCGCCTAATTCAGATTTTCTTTCTATATCGATGACTTCACCATCACCATAATGGACTGATGTAGTAATTCTGGCCGGTTCGCCATAGCTTGCATCATCGGTATCGATCACAGTTAAGCCATTTATCTGACCAATAACCTTACCGCTAGTTTGCAAATTAATGAAGTTATCATCGAAATTTTGGGCTGAATAAATTTCAGAACTATTATGGCGAATTTTGGCTTGATTAATTGACTTTGCAATAGCGCTTGCACTTAATGAAGTACTGTCTGAATAAGCACTCGCTTGAGTCAGCACTTGTGATATCTGCACCATAGATAGGCTTAAACGCTGTTGATGCTCAGTGAGCTTAGCGCTGTACCAAAATAGCGGCATTAAGCTTGAAAGCTCTAATGTAATATCATGAGCATCAGCTAAGCTAACTAACCACTGTAGATACTGCTTCTCACTATATTTTGTTAAATCTATTTCTGAATTTAGTTCAGCAAGTAAAGGGAAACATTTATAGAAAACTCTGTCTTCAGATCTGAGGTGAGTAAACGAGTTGGCAGATCCAATAAGTACAATCTTGCAGTTAAGTGGTATCGGGGCAATATCGTTATTAATTCTGTATTGCTTATCTTCAAGAATTTGCATGACAAATTCCCAAAGGCCTTCACGTTTCCACAAAGAGCTCACATCGATAAACACAAAATGATTTGATGCCAAAATACCGGCTTTATATTGACTTGTTTTGTCAGTTTTGTGCATCTTGCCAATTAAATCAGCACGACGAATAGAACCGCTTAAATAGGTATAAAGCTTCTTTTGATGCGCGATGGTGCCGACATTTTCTGATGGCAGTTCTGTTTGCCAGCGGAAATTAAAATTGTGGTTCTCATCTTGGCTTTTTGTCGCGACTAAAAATGTATCTGAGGGCGTTTCAGCTTGACTCACTAGCGCTTTAATAAACAGCTCACGGTCGATACCTGCAAAGTCAGCAACAAATAAGTGTTGATGCGACAATTTGGTCATTAAATTAAATGCATCAACACAGCGTTCCTGGCCTAATAATAAATGGCTTGAGTAAGCTAAAGAAGGCAATGATTGCGGTAACGTAAACTGAGGTGCAAGTTTTGGTGTTGAAATTAAAGTTGTGGTCATAGCTACAATTATCAGAAATAGTTAACGCGATTTTAGCATATATTGTTGTCATATCATTGAAATGTTCTTGGTTGCACAGTATAAACTCACGATTTTATTCTATATATTTGTACAATATTGAAACTTTTGAGACTTCACCATCAAGGTTGTACAAAATATCATCTTTTGTAAGCAAGCTTTAAACGCCCGATTCAGTATTTTATTTGGTGAGTTCTTAATGTTTGAACTCATTTTTATGATTAAAAGACGAAAAATAATAATAAAAGACTAATTGGTGACCATTTGAATAAGTTTTTATAAATTCAGGTTTACAATCAGTCCTGATACTTATATTATTTGCGGCGTTCGGAGAGATGGCAGAGTGGTCGAATGCACCGGTCTTGAAAACCGGCACGGGTTTATAGCCCGTCTAGGGTTCAAATCCCTATCTCTCCGCCATATTTAAGACGAAAGGCTCATCAGAAATGATGAGCCTTTTTTCGTTTAGTTATTTGATTCAAGTGCATTTGAACCCAAGGGCTCCTATTTCCGATGTACGCGATCTCACCGCCATATTTGAAAAGCTGGTGACTGAAACTAACGGGCTTTTTGCTCTTTATAATTTCATGATGTTGAATAACAGGTTTTTAGCACCTTAATGTAGGGTTCCAATCTTTACCCCTCAGCCATGTTAAAGACAAAAGTCTCATGTTTGCAATGCAACTAACATTCTATTCCAAGCTATATTTTCTCAAGTTTGAAAGGGTAACTTTGGTTAGCATTCCATTGACCTAAATAAATATTGCCATCGTCATCAATACATAAGCCGTGACAATGGTTAAACACATTCCAAGTGGTCGTCATGGTTTGTAATTGTCCTTCGATATAAATCGGTGCTTCGCCACCCAAATTTGCAACCACATTGTCATGCTTATCAAACACACTGATGAATCCAGAATCATCGGCGTTATTGCCTTCAATATGCGACCAACAAACAGGGGCGAAGTAATGCTGGCCATGAAAGATAGGGCCGCCAATATATGCTCCGGGTGTCTCTATGCTTGATAGGAATTGTCCATCTAATGAATAGCGTTTAAGGGCGTTATCAGCACGAGAACTAATAATGAGTTGGGGAGTGTCATTAAGATAATCAATGCCGATCCCATGGGTATTAGCCAGATTAAGATGTGGATTAGCATTGTCATGCCCGCCCCAGTGACGAATGTAACGTCCTTGTCTGTCATACTGCAATACAAAATCAGAGCCATAACCATCGGTAATATATAGGTCACCATTTTTAGCTATCGCAATGTCTGTTGGCCTAAATGGTTGACTAGTTTGATAAGCATCAACGACTTGAGGATGGCCAATAGTAAATAGTAAACGCCCATCTATCGTGAGCTTAGCGATGAAACCTGAATGAGCGGCAAGCATTTTATTATCACGACTTATTCCATCCCAATGTCTATCGACTATCCATCCGCAATCAACAAGGTAAATAAAATCTTCACCATTCTCGTTAATGATTTTAATGGCATGGCCGCCAGGAAATTGTCCGCCCCAAATATCGATTAGCTTACCGTCAGGGTTGTACACAATAATATTATTACTGCCATGATCGCTTATCATATAAATATTGCCTTTGGAGTCGATATCAAGTCCGTGACAGTTCTCTATAGGGTATTGTTCTGCATCTAGTCGCCCCCAATGACTGTTGACACGATATTGAAAATCTCCTTGTCCAATAATTAATCCATGTGGGTCGATATTAGTTTTAGGGCTTGGTGTAATACTGTTGAACGTCAATGTGATTCCTTAGACATCTGATTTTGTCATTGCTTCCATACTTTGTAGACACTATAACGCACAACGCTAGAAATTGTATATTGTTAACAATTTGCGTTTTGAGTAATTGTTAAATCGGTAGGTAATAACTTATTGAAAGTTTTTTCGCAAGAGCAAGTAATCATAGAAGTTTTTTATAATTACAATACTATTGATAGTGTAGAAGAACTCGAAAAAATAGTTACATTTGGTATCTAACTAGAGCATTCATACATTGAGTTTACTAAGTTTAAGTTTGAAATAACGTTAATTATAGTTACTAAGTTAATGCTTTCAGATGGCCTTTATTTTGTATCACTAACTCTATCTACTAATGAATTACGTCCGTGGGATAACGTTAGCGAGTACTGTGATGATATTTTTTATTAAAAAGTTAAAGATGATATCTAACAGAGAAACAAATAGTGAGATATTCAGAGGTAAGATCTAAAATTAATCAACTGAATAAAAGTTAAAGCTTTGATAGAGAAAAATGTATAGCTACGGATAATATTTAACAATATGGGAGTTAAAAATTGGTTGAGGATTACTTTAGATAGCTTGTTTTTTATAATGATATTAGGCCGAGACCCTATAAAGGCTAACGGCCGTGTGCTTGATTAATAGTCTATGGTTAATTCGATTAACTGTGCGTCATCATCGTAAGAAGCAAAGTTTGCTTCCATTGAGTAATCTGAACTATTTAAGACCAATGTTTCAAAATTATCTTCAATATTGGGATAACGCTTAATGAAATCAGCCTTGTTGGTGGGGATGTTATATTTATTTAAAATAGCTAAAAATTGTTGTTCTGACTGTTCTTCAAGTAATGACTCTGTCAGTCTTATTTTAGTTATATTGTTACCTTCAATATTAAAGAGTAAATTATTACTTGCTATAGCCCACTCTCCGTCATCATTTAATAAAATTTTATTAAATATTTGGTCATTAACTACAGAATATTGGCTAGATTTATTAGGATTGAACATACTTTTTAAATCAAATTTATCAAGTTGAGAAAATGCGATATTTGTATTTGGTTTAAGGTTATTATCTGATGTGACAACAAATCCATTTAATAAATCTTCTGGTTCTTCTTGGTACGAACTATTATATGTCTCAAACTTTAAATACAAATTAGACTCGTTATTAACTTTATAATAGTCACCATGTTTTTCTTTTTCAGGAAAAATAAGACTTACTCTTGTTAGATTTTCTCGATATCTAATATCTTCTTGAATCACCCAACTGTTACTATCAAAGTTCTCACTATAAACGATCATGTTTTTACCATGACTATTCAACATATTGACATTATGAGTAATCTTATCAATCTTGCCTTTTTTGACAAAAAACCATAAATTTCTTCCATATGCGAAAGCTTTAGAACCATCAGATAACAATAGTTGTGCGCTCGCTGGACCTAAACTATCTAATGATGACTCTGAGTCTTGTATGCTAATTCCATAAGCACTAGATGGAGTAATGATGGGAGAAGGTATTTCATAATTATCAGCTTCAATAAGTATATTTTCGTTTGTTTGCATATCAACTGATATTACAACGTCGCTTTGGACAATTTGTGCGCCTTTATTATTATACGGAGTTCGATTTGAACTTAAGGTTTTATCATTGTCACAAAGCTTTATGTAATCTACAGATGTACGAATATGAACCTGATTTACTTCTCTCACAAAAGGTCGTACAACTTCATCATATACTCTTACATATCTATCTATATGAGATGTATGTAAATTATTGATGATAACCGCATCAGCATTGAGTGTTTTTGCATTTTCAGTGAGCCTCAGCAAACCTCTGCTTAAAGCTTTATTTTGTATAACTTGAGCTGATAACGTTTCTATTTCTTTTTCAGAAAATATTTGATTTGCCTCAATAACATCATTGTTATCTACTTTTTTAATTATAGTAGGAGGACAATTAGGTATATAGCTAAGTATTTGTGGTAGGTCTTCAGATGCTGAAGCTGTTAAAGGTAATACCAGTGCCATTGATAATGCCACTTTTAATCTATTAATTTCCATCTATCCTCCATGATAAATTTAATGGTAAATAAACCGTCTTTCATCGACAGCTAATATAATATTATTAACTGCTCTATGGGTATTAGTACAGATTTTTTTACTTTTAATCTTTGTTTGTATCTTTGGGTTAGTGATGTTTGGCAGTTTTTGTAAGTAAAAATGTAGCCGTTAAGTGCTTTTGATCACATTTCATTTCTGTGCTCAGAACTTCAATTAAAACATACACTCAGAATGTCACTATCCATTCAGATTAAGAACCTAGTATGACTTTAATTGAATCACTGACTATCATGCTTGCACTGGCATATAGCATAAGTTTGCTTTTTTATAGTGGCAAAAAAATTGGAGCCGGATTAACCGTAATTGTTGCCGTTGGTGCTGCTTGTATTACTCTCTATTGGCCACTTTTTGTGGCAATTGGCGTAGCTGCAATTGTTATGGCTATTTTCCATAAAGTACGACCAGAAGCGGCGAAAGGGGATGTGCGACCTAATGTTATTCGGCAAGCAATCCATCATTTATTGACCTTATCGATGCTATTGGTTGGCTTACAATTTGCGATAAATTCAATCATGTTGCATCAAGGTGTTACTCCTTGGCTAATGCGCCCCGATGTGGGTGATGCGTTTTTACCTATTGCTGGAGGTATTGAATTAAAAGCCATTGTTATGCTAGGTATTTGGGATCCAAGTCATCCCGCTGCCGCAGTGATGCTTGCAGCTGTTTTACTTACGGGTGTTTTTTGTAAAAGGGCTTTCTGTGGTTGGGCATGCCCAATTGGCTTAGGCTGTGAATACTTGTATAAGATTAGAAAGCATTTTATTAAGGGTGAGTTTATGCCACCTGCTTGGTTAGATTGGATACTACGGTCTTTAAAATACCTTATCCTCGCTGCGCTGCTTTATATTGTTCTTGGTATGTCAGCTTTAGGTATTCCGGGCTACCTAAATGGCAATTACCACAAAGTTGCTGATTTTAAAATGGCCTATTTTTTCCTTTCACCTTCAATGATTACCATGATGGTGTTTGGCGTGTTAATTTTTATAACGGCATGGCGCAGACAGGGTTTTTGTCGATATGTATGTCCATATGGTGCAGGACTAGGGTTACTTAGTTTTCTAAGTCCTTTTAAAATTCGTCGCGATAAACAACATTGTTTAATCGAATCAAAAGGTATGAGTTGCGATAAGTGCACTCGTGCTTGTCCTGCCAATATTGAAGTACATGTTCAAAAAGATATTCGTTCTGATGAATGCCAAGCGTGTATGCGATGCGTATCGGCTTGTCCGAAGAAAGAGGCTTTAGGATTTAAAATGCGTAATGGCTGGTCGCTATCGACTCGTGGCATTGTAGTTGTTTTGTTTGCCTTACTGTTTATGTTGCCTTTAATTGCCTATGTAGCAGGTTTTTGGCATAGCGAAGTCACTGATGAATTAAAAATGCAATTGATTCATCATCTCAATCAAATTGGTCATTAATGATCGCTATTGTTAGCGTATATACCCACTAAATCGTTAATGTCGTTTACTCATTTAAGGAGTTGAAAATGGATTTTCAAGTACTGTCAGAACAAGAGATTTTAGAGATTGCCACGCCCATAATGGATAATTTGATGCAAGGTTCGACAGAGATTGACCATGCTAAACATGTTCAAGACTTCACTGACAGAGCTAAAGCTATTGTTACCAAAGAGCATCTAGAGTGGGTGTGTGCAAAGTATCAAGCTGAAAAAGGCCATTGGGAAAAGCGCGAACCTATTGCAGTGCTAAGGCGACCAGACTCAGCAGCCGTGATCTGGAAACAATATTGCTCGAACGTTGAAGGTGAATATGTTGCTGAAATTGTTTTAGTTTACCTTGATGGCCGGTTTTTAGTTGATCATGCAATGGTGTTTTAACAGCTTTATTAAGTTTGATGGTAAGTGGGAAATAATAAAAGCCTCAGATACTCTGAGGCTTTTTTGTTTGTCATTTCTTGTAATGAGCCAAAATCTATTTGCACAGTCAAATTTTGTTGAGTATGTTGTGAAGATAACTTAGCCAAAAATAACTAATGGTAAGCAATATGAAAGGATTCATGGCTGTTGTATTTTTAACAGTTTTTATGTCATTTAACACTACAGCGACAGAGGTAGAGTTTGATTATAATCAATTTATTAAAACCTATTTTAATGCATGGAAAGGAACGCAAAAGCCTAATGCCACAAAAGAAGACTTGGAACGTTATCTGTCACTATTAACTGATGACGTGGGCTACCAACATCTGCCATATAGTAATGACGACAGCCGTACCCCTGATGGTAAAACTGGTTTAAGAAAAGGCATGAGTTATTACTTAGGGATGCATGATGAATATCAAGTAAAGTTAACAAATAAGTCATTTGGGCATAATGTCATTATGATTGAGTTTCATACAAAATCTAAAGGGATTCATCCTGATAATAATCAAATGATTGTTAATGACTCAAGCTCGTTTGAAGTTCTAGAGTTAGATAACGGCAAAGTATCAGTGATTCGCCACTATAGTAAGTAGCAAGTAGCAAGTAGCAAGTAGCAAGTAGCAAGTAGCAAGTAGCAAGTAGAGAATAGATAGCAGTAAAGGAAACGCTGTCAGGAAAGCATAGAAATAACATAATTAAACAGAGGTATTATATGGCTGGAATCGTTGATTTATCAGAACTGTTGCAATCAATGTCGCCGGAGCTCCAAAAAGGTGAGTTTGTTTTTTGTCATGTAAATGGCCGGATAGCAGATTATATACACCTAGACCCTTTAAGTTTTTTTAATGAAAGTGAAGGGCTTACATTAGTGTTACCTGCAGATGTAGCTGTGCAAGCTTACTTACCCTTTGAATCTAGGTTTAACCAAATTACCTTGACGGTGCACTCAAGTCTTAATGCTGTGGGGCTCACAGCTGCGATATCGGCTAAATTAACCGAATATGATATTAGTGCTAATGTCATTGCAGCTTACTATCATGACCATATTTTTGTGCCGATAGAAAAAGCGGCTCAAGCGATGAGTGCTTTAAACGAATTCAAACAAATACCTCAATAGCCATTTCCTTTTCTACACCTTTGTTATTGAGTCACTTATATAAACCGCTCATATTAGTGACTCTCCATATGAGTCACTTTTTGCAAACCTCCCTTGCAATGTCTATTAAACATGCCGCTAATTTAATGATTATATTTGAATTTTTACCTGTAATAACTTTATACTGAAGCCAGAGTAACAACTTGGTAATTTACCGTTAACAGACTTGTTTAAAACAAACTATTAATGGTGAAGTGAAACGATCGATATTAATGCAAGGGAAGGTTATGGCTGATAAGAATAACGATAAAACATCAACAGAGCTTGTTGCCGAAACAATGGAACAACCTGCGGCGCAAACTGAACCTTCAGTAGATACTATGGCTGACAAAGCCAAGAATCAAAAAATAAGAAAAATCACCAATGTCATTTTAATCGTGGTGAGCTTTTTATTCCTCTTTCACCTTATTGCTGACCGCTATATTCCTTCAACCGACTTAGGACGTATCCGTGGCTTTGTAGTACCCATAACGCCGCAAGTGTCTGGTGAAGTCATCGAAATTCTCACAACACCAAATACCTTAATTAATAAAGGTGATGTGCTGGCCATAATTAATCCAAGAGATTATGAAATTGCCTTATTTACCGCTGAGCAGAATGTGACTCAAGCAGGTCAAAATATGGGGGCGCTAACAGCCAATGTGACCGCTGCAAAAGCAAAAGTGGCTAATGCTGAAGCAAACTTTACCAATGCTAAAGTGCAATCAAAGCGTATTTTTACCATGGTTGAGCAGCAAGTAATGTCTGAAGCAGATGCTGATAATGCTAGAGCAGAGCTCGCCAGTGCTGAAGCTGGCGTTGCCAGTGCTAATGCTGATCTTGCGAAAGCGGAGGAAAGACTCGGTTCAGAAGGTGAGAATAATACTGCGGTTAAGTCAGCATTATTGGCGTTAGAACAAGCAGAGCTAAATCTCGCACGAACTCAAATTAAAGCCCCAACGGATGGTGTGGCATCTAACTTTCGTTTAAAAGAAGGTTTTTATGCCAATGCAGGGCAACCTATCATGACCTTTATCTCATCTGAAGATGTTTGGATTGAAGCGAACTTTAGAGAAAACAGTCTTGGTAATGTTAAAGCCGGCGATAAAGTTGAGTTTGCACTAGATTATGCACCAGGTGAGATCTTTACCGGTAGCGTTGCTTATATCGATTACGGGGTTGATTGGGGGCAAAGTGAGCAAACAGGCAAGCTTGCTCAAACAACAGGTCAAACAGGTTGGTTAAGACAATCGCAGCGTTTCCCGGTGACGATTCACTTTGACCGAGAAGAAGCGAAAGGCTTACGTCGAGTAGGCGGGCAAGCGGATGTGATGATTTATACCAGAGAGAGTTCAATCATGAACTTGTTTGGTAAATTCTGGATCCGTGTGGTTAGCTGGTTCTCTTATGTCAGATAACGGATCTGTTAGTAAAGCGTCTGATGCTGATTTTGCTGAAGCGATTTTTACTCGTCGAGTACTTCGCTTCACATTAGGGATCGGTGTTGCTGTTGCAATTGCGGCTGTTTTTGATTGGCAACTTGCCTTTATTTTGCCAGTTCTGGTTGCGAAGTTTTTGGTTGATCGTGTAGCACCTACAATGCAAACCGTTTATGAGTTACTTATCTCAATGGTGGTGACTATTGGAATAGCATGGCTTGTGAGCTTTGGCCCGGTGCAATATCCGATGGTGTTATTGCCATTGCTGGCCTTGATGATGCTATGGGCTTATTACCTATTTTCAGATCCTAAATGGAATTTCTTTGCGACAATATTTATTGTTTCAACCTTGGTATTGCCATACCTCGGGATTTTGCATCCAGGAGCAGCCATTTTCTTTGGTGTTGGTTTAAGTTTTTCAGGTGTGGTTGCGGTGCTTATTTTCACACTACTGCATATTTTATTGCCTGATTTAGCCCCTGAGAAAGATCTGCACTCAGAATCTGAGCTGACAAAAGATGAACGTTTATATGAGTCGGTTAGGGCGCTTATTATTTCGTTTCCTGTTATTACCTTCTTTTATTTATTTGAAATTACTGGTGCATTATTGACGATGATTTTTATTGCCATTTTATCGCTACAAGCAGCGGGCAGTAAAAGTGTCAAAGTCAGTTTGTTTTTGTTAATTACCAATGGCATTGGTGGTGTGTTAGCGATTGTGTTTTATAACATGCTGGTTATCGTACCTGAGTTGGCTTTTTATATTGGTCTAGCAATGATTGCGGCTTTAGTGTTTGCACAAAAAATTTATTCAGACCCTGCTAAAGCTCCGATATTTGCCGGAATATTTTCCGCATTATTAGTCGTGGTCGGCTCTACAGCGTCATCGACTGATGCCGATGTTGCTGCCAACTTCTATATTCGAATTGCGCAGTTATTTCTTGTGGGGGTTTATATGGTTGTGGCTTCCTTTTTCTTAGAAACACGAAATTGGAAGTTCTTACAGCAGAAAAACTAATTCGAGTCTTTTCATTATTGGTGGAGCAATATGCAAGAAGTTGAAGCGGTTGATAAAGTAACAAAAATAGATTCAATCCCTTTGTTTCGTGCGGAATATATGGTGCCATTTATTGAGCGCTTAAAAGACTTTGAAAACAACATTTATCCCATCATTGAACAAGCCAAACTACCTGAAAGCATATTGACTGCTGAGCATGAATTTGTAACTGAACAGTCTGTGCTTAATTTACTCAAAATTGTCTCAAACCGATTAGGTGGGAAGCGCTACGCTGAATGGCTACTGCAAATAACCAGAACCATCTTCATCCCACAGTATCTCGCAAAATTCTCCCTAAACTGTAGTGTTAAAAAAGCAATAAAAGAGCTGGTTAAAGTCGTTAATTTTGAATCTAAACACACAGATATTCAATTAAAAACGGCCTTGGGAAAAGTCTGGTTTGCACGATATCGACATAAAGAAGACCCTGAAGAGCATGATTTAGCTGAACAGTTTGCTATGACTGTCATGGTAGCGTTTATTCGCGCCATAACTCACAGTAAGTGGTGCCCTGTTGATATCGCGTTGCAATCACAAAACGTTAATAGCTACCTGTCAGTGTTAGGGAGTGATAATGCTCAAATATTTACTGGAAGGCGTGTTACTGCTATCAGCATTTCTGATGAGGTGTTACGGCAAACGATTAAAGTGAAACAAGGTTGGCAGTCGATGAAAAAAGCGGTCGGTAAAAGCCCTGACAGTTTTGCTGAAAGCCTACGTTATGCCTTGTCTCCATACCTTTCAATGGGACGTTTACCTATTACCACTGCTGCTGATTTGCTCGGGCTTAGCGTTAGGACTTTACAACGTCGTTTGGCTGAAGAAAATGTGAGTTATACCAATATGGTCGAAGATATTTGGTTTAAGCAGGCAATAGGGTTATTAGTTGACGAAAACCTGGCCGTTACACAAGTATCAGCGACTTTGGGCTATGCTGATGTCGCTCATTTTTCGAGGGCTTTTAAACGTAAAGCTGGTTTATCGCCCAGAGCGTATAAGAATTCGCTTAGTTAAACAGGTATAAAGCCTGTGTAAGTTTAAAGAATATAGAAGAAAACTTCAAAAATCCTGCTTTAAACAAGTAGATGTTATTAAAGTTTGGTTAAATTATTGTTTTTTACTTGCCACTACTGTTTTGTTTTACTATTTACGCTATATTTTATTTCAGAAACTATCGTTGATTTAATAGTTTAAAGTTATTTTACTCATTTCATTAACGCTACTATCCCGTCAAATAAACGTAATTTTTGAGACTGGGATTTAGATGTTATCAAGCCTACTAGACCGTTATTTTTTAGCGGTATGCCATTAAACAGGGATAGACAATTTATGAGCGATAAAAAGATATCGACAGCCGGTGAGTTTACCAATGCGACTGTAGATGCTGCGATAAAAATTGCGTTGATTTTTATTATGGTTATATGGTGTTTTAAGATTATCCAACCATTTATTATGCCCATTCTTTGGGGCGGAATTATTGCCATTGCACTTTACCCTGTGGTGACATTTATAAGTAACCGTCTTAAATTGTCTTTAGGCAAGTCAAGCTTACTGATTACCTTGCTTGCATTAGCTGTTTTATTAGTGCCAACTTTCTTATTTTCTGGAACAATAGTCTCAAGTACGCAAGACTTTATTGCTGAAATTCATGATGGCACTTTAGTTATCCCACCACCTAAAGAAGCGGTAAATAAGCTGCCTTTAGTGGGGGATAATCTTTATGAACTATGGTCAGACGCATCATCAGATTTAGAAGATGTCGTTAAAAAGTATTCTGAAGAAATTAAAGCGTTTTCAACCAAGGCTGCTGGTGCAATGGGCAGTTTTGGCATGACAGTATTGCAGTTTTTGATTTCAATCATCATTGCTGGTGTGTTTATGGGTAGAGCATCAGGCTCTAGTCAGATGTTCCATAAAGTCTCCGTAAGGCTTGCGGGTAGTCATGGTGAACAGTTCTCTGAACTCGCAGTAGCAACAGTAAGAAGTGTGGTTCAAGGGGTTATTGGTGTTGCCTTTATTCAATCGATATTGGCTGGAGTTGGCTTAGCATTAGTAGGGGTTCCTGGAACAGGGATTTGGATGTTACTGGTATTAATTCTAGCGATTATTCAGTTGCCGCCAATCTTAATTTTAGGCCCTATTATCGCGTATGTTTTCTCGGTTGAATCGTCGACAACTGCAATTATCTTTATGATTTGGAGCATTTTAGTCAGTGCAAGTGATGCATTCTTAAAGCCAATGTTAATGGGCCGAGGGGTCGATATCCCTATGTTGGTGATTTTATTAGGTGCTATTGGTGGGATGATTTTATCCGGCATCGTAGGGTTATTTGTCGGCGCGGTGATTTTAGCATTGAGCTACAAACTCTTTAGCGCATGGTTAGTGGTTGAAACTGCTGATATGGATAATGAAGATATTTTAGATAAACCAGAAGCGCCACAAGGATAAATCGCAATATGGTTAAGCCCATGTCTCAAGAGGATAATTTTAGCTACCTATTAGGCTCGCTAGTGTTAGTCCTCTTAAGTGCAGCATTTGTAGAGCAATTTTTTGAGCAAGGACAAATGATTGTTGTTGCGACTACCGTTATGAGTCTGTCCATATCGGTTATTGGGCTTGGAACTAATAAAAAATGGTTCCGTTCAATATTTGGTTTAATGATAACCACACTGGTGATAGCCAGTGTTGGTTCAGTATTTGAATTGCTTAATCTGGATATTGTCGCGTTACTCACCGTGCTCGCTTTTTTGATAATGGCAACATGGCGAGCAGCTAAACAAGTATTATTCAGTGGCGTTATTTCTTCGAACCAAATTATAGGTTCAATTTGTATTTTTTTATTACTGGGGCTTATTTGGGCATTTATCTACCTGTTGTTAATTGAATTTTTTGGTAGTGCTTTTAATGGTATAGAAGCCCGTAATTGGACTCATAACCTTTCAACTGCCATTTACTATAGCTATATCACTTTAACTACAGTGGGTTACGGCGAGATTTCCCCTGCGCTTCCGATGGCGCGTTTCTTTGCTTTTGCTGAAGCTATTTGCGGTCAGTTTTATATGGCTATTGTTGTAGCAAGTTTAGTGGGCGCTAAAATGTCACAAAGTGATTCGTAGTATCATCATAACTGTAATGACAGTTCAAGACTGAACTATGATAGTTATAAGATTAATAGAGTGGATATACAATTAATGAGTTATATGAACTGTTTTATTCAGAGAGTATAAGGTGTTATGTATTGAGGGAATACAGACTGATGTTAGTCGATAGGCTTTACTTTTAAGCTTGGTAAAGTGATTTATTCTTAATGAAGAGGTCGCATGGAACTATCTAAAAAAAGTGTACTGATTGTTGATGACATGGATGCTATTCGTAAGATTAGTTCTGACCAACTTCGCCGTTTCGGTCTTGGTCATGTTTACCAAGCTGATAATGGCGCTAAAGCGCTCAAAATCCTTGAAAATCACCCCATAGATTTGATTGTTTCAGATTGGAATATGCCTGTAATGACGGGTATAGAGCTCCTTCAAGCAGTTCGAGAGTCATCGCAATGGCAGCATATTCCCTTTCTAATGATGACCGCAGAAGCGGCAAGAGAAAGGGTTAGCCAAGCGATTGCTGCTAATGTGACTGATCTCGTTATAAAACCATTTAATACTATTACTTTACAGCAGCGAGTGGTGAAATGTTTGCAAGGCAAAGTGAGTAATACTAGTGCTAAAATTCCATCATCAGAAAATTTATCTGCTCAGGAAAATGAAGTTGATCAGTTAACCCTCCAAGTTTCATCAGATAAGTCGCTTAAAGCCTCAGTGTTGATCGTTGATGATACCACTGATAATTTGACCTTAATTGGTGGACTCTTAAAGGATGAATATCAAGTTAAATTAGCTAAGAGTGGAGCTAAGGCATTAGAGATTGCGCAGTCATCATCAGCCCCAGATCTTATTTTACTCGATATCATGATGCCCGAAATGGACGGGTTTGAGGTTTTAAAGCAGCTTCGTGCACATGCCCTCACAGAATCTATCCCGGTTATTTTTGTTACCGCGCTTTCAGAAGATAAGTACCAGATCCAAGGGCTAAATTACGGCGCAGTTGATTATATTAGTAAGCCAATACAGCCTGAATTGTTGAAATTAAGAGTTAGAAATCTAATGGCCTATGTGCAAATGCATAAACGTCTGCAGTCTGATTTTGACAATATGATAGCGACAGAGAAACTCAAAATTGAAGTGCAGCAAGTCTTTCAGCATGATTTGAAAGGACCTATATCTGGCTTAATGTCATTAATAGAACAGTTAAAACATGATTCTCATATTTCAAAAGCCAGTACTGAAAATTTATTATTAGCAGAAGACTTGTCAGTGCAATTGCTGAATATGGTAAATATGTCGAGTGAATTGTTTAAAATTGAAACGGGTCGTTTCAATCTAAGCGCTAAGCCTTTTTCTATTGTTGATTTATTGCAAAAAATCATCTCCGTATTAAAGAAAACTTTTCAAGTTAAGCACCTATTGATTTACCTTGATTGTGAAGACAACGGTGATGAGGATTACCAAGTGTTAGGTGACGAAGCGCTTAGTTATTCAATGCTATTTAATTTAATAAAAAATGCCTGCGAAGCTGCGCCTAACAAAACACGCATATCTTTATCATTGCATGCTATTAAAGCGAAAGACAAGTCGATGATGGGGGTTTCTATTCAAAATTTGGGCATAGTCAATGCCGATATTCGTGATGTTTTTTGGGATAAATATACTTCTTCCGGTAAAGAAGGTGGCACTGGAATCGGTACTTACTCCGCTAAGTTATTAGCAGAGGCGCAGCTTGGTCATGTGGCATTGGTTGTCGATGAACAAACTAATACCACGACCGTTTCGGTATTTTTGCCACAAGCGTAAGCCATTATTATTCGCCTCGATGACAGAGATTATTTGCCAAAGGAAATTGAATGGAATTAAACACAATACTCATCATCATCACGGTCGTTTTTTTAATTCTAGCGGGTTGGTGTTTTTGGCGACTGCGCTCTGAAGCTAATGAAGATATTGCCCGTTATTTTGAAGGGAGTAAAAATCGCGTTTATTTCGGTCTCATTATTGTTTCATTTTTGTGTTCCATTTCTAGTATTTCCGCTATTGGTTTGAATGTTGCTTATAAACACGATCTAGAAAAGAGCGGTTTAGCATTAGAGTCGGTTTCTAAAACTACCGATGCCGCATTAGCTTCCTGGGTAGCAGGCTGGAAAGATCGCGTTGGTGCAGTTGCGACTAATCCACTATTAATTGAACGTACAAAGTTATTAATTGAGCTGGGAGATAAAAAGGAGCAATTAGTTAATAATGAACATGTGCTTTGGTCGAGAGAGGCTTACGGCCGTTATAGCGAATCATTTGGCTCGTTAGGTTTTTTTATAACGTCATTAGATGGTTTAAACCTTTCTTCTAATAGGGATACCAATATAGGGGAAATGAATATCGTAAAACGTATTTACCCCGAAATTTTTGATGCTGCGATACAGGGACAAACCGTAATAACCCCACCTATGCGATCTGATGTTCCTTTATCAAACCCTTTTGGTATTAAGCGTTCAGAAACACCTACTATGTTCGTTTTAAGTCCAGTTACCAAAGAAGATGGCACTGTATTAGCGATATTGTCGTTAAGAATTGATCCCTACATTGAGTTTGCAAGTTTAACAAAAAGTGGCGCAGTGGGTGATACTGGTGAATCATATTTCGTTGATCCAAAAGGGCGGATGCTTTCCCATAGCCGATATGAAGGTGAGTTGGTTTCTCTGGGGTTATTAAATGAAGGGCAAATGTCTGTTCTTAATCTAATTTTGACGGATCCTAAACGAGAGTTAACGGCAGAAAATCCTGCTAATGCGAATCATAATGAAGGCGAACTTACGCTTTCGGCTAAAGCAATTAATCTAAAGAAAGATGGTTATAGCAATAAGAGTTACCGAAATTATTTAGGTATTGATGTTATTGGCGCGTGGAAGTGGGATCAGCGTTATGGCTTTGGCATTGTGACTGAAATGTCTTTAAAAGAAGCCAGTAATAATTATTACTTCTTCAAAAATATTATCGTGATGTTAATCAGCCTCATTTCGGTGTCTTGCATATTGCTGACGCTTGCGAGTTTGTGGCTTAGTCGCCATGTGCATCGACGATTTCAAGTGAGTAATGAACGCTTGGAAAAGACCATTACGATTCGCACTAAAGATATACAAGATCGCGAAAGCCGTTTGTGGGATTTATACGAAAACTCAGCAGTAGCGTACGCAACGTTAGATTCTCTAGGGCAGTTTACCAAGCATAATAAACAGTTTGCTCAAATAACAGGTCATGATAGGACAGAGTTTTCAGATCTTTTATGGATGGATGTCCTGTCTACTGACGATGGTAAATCTGAAGAGATATTTAATGAAGCATTAGCCGGTGTGAACACGTCAGATGCGCGTTTAGAGTTGACGACGAATTCTGGGTCTAGGTTAATTGTTTCATTATCAACAAGGGTAGAATTTGATACAAAAGGGCAAGTCACTGAAATTCGTCTATCGCTACTGGATATTGATGATCAAGAAACGATCCGTGCAGAGATGCTTAACAACCAACAGCAATATCAAACCTTGGTAGAAAACATTCAAGGCGCAGTATTCCGATGTCATTATGTTGATTTATTGAACAATGATTTTACAGTGTTTTATATCAGTCCTAATTTTGAACACATCACCGGCTACCCAGTAAGTGACTTTATCGGTCTCGATCCCAGAAGACGTTTTATTCAGCTTGCCGTTGGCTCAGATGGAGAAATTTTCTTTGATATGGTGCGTAAAGCGGCATCATGTAATGAAAAAGTTTTAGTCGATATGAGGATCATAAACCGTGCAGGCGAACTTCGCTATGTTCAGGTTATGGGCAAGTTTGAAGTTACCGAAAATGATGAAAGAGGATTTTTCGATGGTACCGTATTTGATATTACGGAACAAAAATTAGCTGAAAACTTATTACTGGATTCAGAAGAAAAACTCGAAGTCGCCGCAAAAAGTGCCCAAATGGGAATGTGGGATTTTTACCCAAATGAAGAACGGGTCGTGGTCAATCGGATGTATGCCAAAATGCTGGGTTATAAACCAATGGACTTGTGTTGTGAGGATGATAAATGGGCTAATTTAATCAATGGTTCTAATACCTTTATGGAAATAGTCCACCCTGATGATAGATTACAGATTTCTAATCCACAGGGTGACCTAGCTAGTACAGGTAATACAATTTTACGCCAAGAATTTAGAATGCTCAGAAAAGATGGTGCTTATGACTGGATATTAAGTATTGGGCAACCTTACTCATTTGATAACAACGGTATACCAGATCGCATTAGTGGCGTTCATATTAATATTAATGAAGCCAAAGAATTACAAACTGAGCTTGCTACTGCAATTTCTGCTGCTGATACGGCTAACCAAGCTAAAAGTGATTTTTTAGCAAACATGAGCCATGAAATTCGCACGCCAATGAATGCCATTATTGGAATGTCTCATTTAGCGTTAGAAACTGATCTATCCAGACAACAACGTAACTTCATCGAGAAAACCAACCGCTCGGCGCAATCCTTGTTGGGGATTATTAATGATATTCTTGATTTTTCTAAAATTGAAGCAGGTAAGTTGGATTTAGAAAATATTCACTTGAGCATTGATGAAGTGCTTAATAATGTGAATAACCTTATCGGTATTAAGGTGGCTGATAAAGGTTTAGAACTGCTATTTGATATTGATACTAACATCCCAAATAACTTACTGGGTGATCCACTTCGTTTAGGCCAAGTGCTATTAAATCTTGCAAATAATGCAGTTAAGTTTACCGATAAAGGTAATATTATTATTGCAGTCAGATTAGACAATCAAACAACGGACAAGGCCTTTCTTACTTTCTCAGTAACAGACTCTGGGATTGGAATGACTCATGAGCAACAGTCAAGATTGTTTAATGCATTCTCACAAGCAGATGCCTCTACAACACGAAAATACGGCGGTACAGGACTTGGTTTAGCCATTTGTAAAAATTTAGCTGAATTGATGAGTGGTGAGTTATTTGTATCGAGCGAACTTGATCAAGGTAGTACTTTTAAATTAAGTTGTTCATTCGACCTCAGTCTATTAATACCCAGTGAGAAAACGACAGATTTGAATAAGAGTTTTGAGGGAAAAACCGTGTTGTTAGCTGATGATAATTTGGCTGCCCGAGAAATTATTTCAAATCTATTAACCTCACTGGGAATGAAAGTTAAGGCGGTTAATAATGGTCAAGATGCGATCGATTATCTGGCTGGAGGGCATAATCCAGCAATTGCTATTGTGGATTGGCAAATGCCTGACGTTGATGGAGTAGAAGTTGCTCGGTTTATCGGTGAACTTACTTCAGATGATAAGCCTAAACTCATTATGATTACTGCTTTCGGGAAAGAGGAGCTACTGATGAGTGCGACCGACGTGCACTTTGACAGTATTTTAACTAAGCCTATTACTCCTTCGCATTTGGTCAACACCCTATCAGCGGTGCTTACCGATAAAAAGTTGCCAGACTTCAACAGTAGTAAACATACCAAGTTGTCCCAAGCGCTATCAATACTCGCTGGTGCTAATGTGCTTGTTGTTGAGGATAATGATTTAAATCAAGAGCTTATTCAAGAGATATTAAATAACAAACAGATTGCAACAGTAATTGCAGAAAATGGTCAGCATGCGATTGATTTAATGATGGAGCATGAGTTTGATGGTGTATTAATGGATTGCCAAATGCCAGTGATGGATGGTTACACGGCAACGTCTTTGTTACGAGAAATGCCGCAATTTGCCACTATTCCAATTATTGCCATGACAGCAAATGCCATGTCTGGCGATCGAGAAAAAGCGATAGATTCAGGTATGAATGACCACATACCTAAACCCATTGATGTTGAGTCTATGTTTATCACTATGGCGCAATGGATTATTCCTGCAAACCCAATCAATGCAGAAGAGGTGTTAATGACACCTTCTGAAGATATGGCTTTAATGAGTCATGCAAGTGCTGTTATTGATGGAGGGAATACAAGTGCAGTTAATGCATCTAGTCACATCAACTCAGAATTAGGATTACAACGCACTCAAGGTGATGTCGCGCTATACAATAAATTATTATCCAAATTTGTCATTGGTCAAAAGTCATTCACTGATAACGTTAAACAAGCACAGAAAGACAATGACATAGCGTTGCTTCACCGCTTAGTTCACACCCTAAAAGGCGTTGCTGGCAGTATTGGCGCTGAATATTTAGCTCAAGTAACTTTAAAGCTTGAAAATGAATTAGCGACGCCATTAGCTCATCAGTTCATGGCTGCACTCGATGAAGTTTCGAAATCCTTAGCAAATGTATGTAATGACATTGAGACTTTACTACCACAGCAAACTAACAAAGTGCAGTTAAGCTTGAATAAAGAAGAGGCCATTAATACGTTAGAAGCACTAATGAGTATGTTGGCTAGCTTTGATATGGAAGCGACAGATTATTTAATTAACCAAGGTGAATGTTTGAATGTCGAACCCTTTATAAAAGAGTTTAAACAGCTGGAGAAACAATTAAATGAGTATGAATTAGATGCCGCACTTTCAATTGCTACAAGTATGCTTGAACAATTAAGAACGATGTAATTATAAGATGATTTATTAAGTAAATAATAGCTATGTAATACCGCCGTTATAGCTAATAGCAGGAGATAAGATGGATAAGCAGACAATTTTAGTTGTTGATGATACCCCTGAAAATATCGATGTTTTAGCTGGTGTATTAAAAGCTGATTATCACATTAAAATTGCCAAAAATGGTGAGTTAGCAATAAAAATTGCTAACAGTATCCCATTGGATTTGATTTTACTCGACATCATGATGCCGGGTATTGATGGCTATGAAGTTTGCCGGCAACTAAAACAGGATGAACGCACACGTCATATTCCGGTGATATTTGTCACTGCAAAAATATCTGCGGATGATGAATTAAGAGGTTTAGAATTAGGTGCTGCAGACTATATTACAAAACCATTTAACCCCCCAATTGTGCAACGACGAGTTCAAACTCAGTTGGCGCTAGCAAATCAAAGTCGTGTGCTGGAAAGTCAGGTTAAGCAAAAAACCGCTGAAATAGCTCAAAACCAACTCAATGTTATCCGCAGGCTTGGCCGGGCTGCAGAGTATAAAGATAATGAAACTGGGATGCATGTTATTCGCATGAGTTATTACACCCATATACTTGCATTAGCTGCAGGGTTAACTGATGCGGATGCGCAATTATTGATGAATGCGGCGCCAATGCATGATGTCGGTAAAATTGGTATATCCGATGCTATTTTAAAAAAGCCTGGAAAGCTCGATTTTGAAGAATTTGAAGAGATGAAAAAGCACTGTGAAATTGGGGCAGAGATCTTAGGTGATAAAGACTCCGTATTACTTGATGTAGCCCAGATGGTTGCCTTAACGCATCACGAAAAATGGAATGGTTCCGGCTACCCTAAAGGCTTAAGAGGTGAGGATATACCACTTTATGGACGTATTGTCGCTATTGCAGATGTATTTGATGCTCTAACCAGTGAGCGCCCCTATAAGCAAGCTTGGACGGTGGAAGATGCAATTGCATTAATACAAAAAGAGGCTGGTTCTCATTTTGATCCGAAACTCGTGCCACTTTTTGTTGATAATTTAGATCAAATTCTTGAAATTAAGGCTAAATTTAAAGATAAGCCTTAAACGAGAATTAACGTTGAATTTTTATTGGCGCTTAATGGTAAGTAATAGTGAATGCGATAGATATAATAGCTTCATATCGAGTTCAGCAGTGTTAATTAAGAGTCATTTTCTAAAGGTGATTTAGGAGTGGTTAAGCAACTAACAAGTATTTTGTTGCTTATTTCTGAAAATGATAGGTTGTTCGAGTAAGTTAAATCAGTCGAGCAACGACTTAATAATATGCAGTTCAGTACCATTAAAACTCATTTACGTAATCATAATCTTACTGTTTAAAAGGATATACCAATGTCTAAGTCGCTTCTTAATAAAAAAATGCTTTTAGCCGCCGTTATGGTTCCTGTACTACTTACTGGCTGTGCGACAGGTGATACCCCAGAAGCTAAAAAAGCCAATGCACGTAAAGAAACTCAGTCAGCTCTTCAAGAAATACATAAAGAACATAGCGGCGCTAAGGCTGCAATGGCAGAGTCGGTTGGCTATGTAGTGTGTACTGGTAGTAACAGTTACTTGTTTGCTTTATCAACAGGTGGTGGCGTGTGTGTACTGACAGCTAATGGACAAAATTCTTATTACCGTTTTGCAACAGGTGGTGTCGGTGCTGGTATTGGCTGGAAGCAAATGGCTTTTATTCAAGTATTTATGGATAACGATGCTATGACGCGCTTTAAGGAATCGGGTTATGAAGGCCAAGCACAAGCGGAAGCAAGTGCAAAATATGAAGACAGCGGTGACCAAGCATCTGCTAACCAATCAGCTGATGTTTCCGGTGTTAAAACTTATCAAGTCAACTTAATGGGCGCAGCAGCTCAAGCTACAGTGCAAGGTTATAAATACTGGCCAACAGATTTTTCTGATGATTTCATGGAAAATGAAGAGGATAAATAAACCTACTTAGCAAGATTGCTTCAATTGAGTAATAATTAGTTTAATTAAACCGCAATAGTTAACGCTATTGCGTTTTTTTTATATTCAAGAAAGTGAGTTAACTTATTGACTGTTGTTGGAAAATTGACCGTAATCAGCTTTTGTTACTGAGGTTTTGACATCGGAGTCATCGCTTTCGTTTAATCATTGACCTTTTATCATTAATATTGCTTTGCGTAACTCGCCCAATGAGCTAAATTACTCATGTAAGGATAAGAATAAGATTCAGGATGAATGTGTTTTAAGGTGGGTTGAAGTTGATTTCAGTATATTTAGTGGATGATCATGAGTTAGTGAGAACCGGTATTCGTCGTTTATTAGAAGATGAACGAAGTCTCAAAGTTGTCGGTGAAGCGCCTGATGGTGAAACCGCTGTGCAATGGTCTCGCCAAAATGAAGCCGATGTTATTCTTATGGATATGAATATGCCTGGTATGGGTGGCTTAGAAGCCACACGTAAAATTTTACGTTACCAACCAGAAGCGAAAATCATCGTATTAACTGTGCAAACTGAAGATCCTTTTCCGACTAAAGTCATGCAAGCTGGCGCATCGGGTTATTTAACCAAAGGCTCAACTTCACCAGAAGTTTTACGTGCTATACAGCAAGTTTCGCGTGGACAACGTTATCTTTCACCTGAAATCGCTCAGCAAATGGCATTAAGCCAGTTTAATCATTCTGATGAAAATCCGTTTAGCAGTCTTTCTGAGCGTGAATTGCAAATCATGCTGATGATCACTAATGGTGAGAAGGTCAACGATATCTCTGAAAAACTCAACCTAAGCCCTAAAACTGTCAACAGTTATCGCTATCGTTTGTTTGCAAAATTAAATATTGGTGGTGATGTTGAGTTGACCCGTTTGGCTATTCGTTACAAAATGCTTGATGCCAGTTCTTTTTAATTTATAGGTGCAGAACCAAACTGGTATTTCTCACCTATCCTAGGATAGTTAATGCCATCTCGCTTTAATTCAACATCATTTTTAAAAACAGTTTCTTCTTCGCCTGGTGTTTATCGCATGTACGATGACAAAGGCGATGTGATTTATGTGGGCAAAGCAAAAGATCTAAAAAAACGCTTATCGTCTTATTTCAGAGCTAATATTCCCCACGTAAAAACCCAAGCTTTAGTCGCTAGAATTGCCAATATTGATGTCACGATAACTCACAGTGAAACCGATGCGTTATTACTCGAGAATGATTACATCAAACAATACATGCCGAAGTACAATGTATTGTTGCGTGATGACAAATCCTATCCCTACATTTTATTAAGTGGACATAAGCATCCACGTCTAGCTTATCACCGTGGCCCCAAGCGTGAAAAAGGCCATTACTTTGGACCGTACCCTAATGGCGGCGCGGTCAGAGAAAGCTTACATCTAATGCAAAAGTTGTTTCCTATTCGTCAATGTGATGATTTGTACTATAAATCTCGCTCACGTCCATGTTTACAATATCAACTTGAACGTTGCAGCGCGCCATGTGTTGGGCGAGTGAGTGATGATGAGTATTCAGAGCAAGTAAAACTCGCGAGTTTATTTTTAAAAGGCAAAGATCAACAAGTCATCAGTGAGCTGGTGGTCAAGATGGACGACGCGGCGACAGAGCTTGAATACGAATTAGCCGCGCAGTTTCGAGATCAAATTACCGCCTTAAGACGAGTCGCTGAGCAGCAAGAGGTGTCTAATCACAAAGGTGATATGGACGTTATCGGGGTTCATTACGCGTCAGGCATAGTCTGCTTCCATTTATTATTTATTCGAAACGGGAAAATATTTGGCAGTCGCAGCTATTATCCAACGGTACCAGCGCAAACTGATCTAGAAGAAGTACTCGCTTCGTTCATGGGGCAGTTTTATTTAAATGCCGATATTCAAAGAACCATTCCTAAAGAAGTACTATTAAGTCACTCCTTTGAAGAGATTGCGACTTTACAACAGACTATTTCAGTAGCCTTAGATCGTAAGTTTGAAATTAAAACTCACGTCAGAGGTGAGCGAGCCAGTTTCTTACGCTTGGCATTAACTAATGCAACCAATGCGGTGAATACGCGACTTTCGCATAAGAACACAGTTGAGCAACGTTTACAATTGTTAGAGGAGGCATTAGAGCTTGGTCATCAAATTCAGCGAATGGAATGTTTCGATATCAGTCATACCATGGGAGAAAGCACGGTAGCCTCATGTGTGGTGTTTAACCGTGAAGGGCCACATAAGTCTGATTATCGCCGCTACAATATTAATGGCATTACGGGTGGCGATGACTACGCCGCCATGGAGCAAGCGCTAAGTCGCCGATTCGATAAAATTGATAATAACGGCAAAGTACCGGATATCGTATTTATTGATGGTGGGTTAGGGCAATTACGTATTGCCCAGCAAATAGTAGATGAAAAATGTGTGCATCTAGATAATGCCCCATTACTTATCGGAGTCACAAAAGGTGAAGGGCGCAAAGCTGGACTTGAAACATTTGTATTCGGTGGATCTGAAGATACCTTTGAATTACCAAGTGACTCGCCCGCTTTTCATTTAATATTGCATATTCGCGATGAGTCCCATCGTTTTGCTATTACGGGCCATAGAAACAAACGCCAGAAAACCCGTAATACTTCAACACTAGAATCTATTGCTGGAGTCGGCCCTAAACGCCGTAAATTATTGTTGCAACATTTGGGCGGTATTCAGGAAGTTAAGGGGGCAAGTGTGGCGGAATTAACAAAAGTACCGGGAATTAGCTTAGAAATGGCACAAACAATCCACGATGCATTGCGAGGGGGATAAAATTAAGGCAAAATTGGCGCTGCTTTCGACTTTGTGGTTTCTTTCATGCCTTTTAATTTACCTATTGCATTAACCTTATTTCGGCTTTTATTATTGCCGGTATTTGTTGTTGTTTTTTATCTTCCTTATTCATGGGCACCTTTTGCGTCTGCATTGATCTTTTTTCTTGCTGCAGTGACGGATGCTTTAGACGGTTATGCCGCGAGAAAATTAAAGCAGTCAACTCGCTTTGGTGCTTTCTTAGATCCTGTAGCAGATAAAATTATGGTGACTACAGCATTAGTATTGCTGGTTCAGCAAAATGATAATATTTATCTTACGTTAGCTGCATTGTTTATGATTGGCCGAGAAATTGTGATTTCAGCGCTTCGTGAATGGATGGCTGAAATCGGTAAACGTGGTGTTGTTGCTGTCTCATGGATTGGAAAATACAAAACGGCAGCACAAATGGCGGCAATTGTGGGTTTAATTTGGCAACCTAATGAGTTGTTAACTAATTTAGCTTATGTTTTGTTCTATGTCGCTGCTGTGCTGACTTTCTGGTCGATGATGAGCTATATTTCAGCGGCTTGGAAAGACTTAACCGCTGAGTAGTGCAATTAAACTTCAATCAGTTTATTTAGTGTTCATTCAGTCGATTTTGTTGAAAACAGCAATTGACACCGACACTTAAATCGGTAGAATGCACCCCCGTAGACAGAGATGCTTCAGCTTACAACCACAAGGTTTTAAATTGATGTATCAAGCTTATTACGATGATAAGCAATTGATTACGCGACATTAGCTCAGTTGGTAGAGCGATACCTTGCCAAGGTATAGGTCATCAGTTCGAACCTGATATGTCGCTCCAAATCAAGTTTATATGGCGCGATGGCAGAATGGCTATGCTGCGGATTGCAAATCCGTCGACCTCGGTTCGACTCCGGGTCGCGCCTCCACAATATTTGTTTGATTGTTATGTTTATTGTAATGATTAAAACGACACTTTATGCCCGAGTGGTGGAATCGGTAGACACAAGGGATTTAAAATCCCTCGCTTAATAGGCGTGCCGGTTCAAGTCCGGCCTCGGGTACCATCATTTACATACGACTTTTAGTATTAAAGAGTATGGTACAAAAAAGCCTCAACGAAAGTTGGGGCTTTTTTGTATCTATAATTTGAGTAACCGAAGAAAGGTAACATCCCTCGTCGTTTTAAAGTAGGGAGTGCCAGTTCAAGTCTGGCCTCGGGTACCATTATTCTTCTATGAAGAGCTTACATACGACTTTTAGTATTAAAGAGTATGGTACGAAAAAGCCTCAACATTAGTTTGGGCTTTTTTGTGTCTGAAATTTGATGGCCTTAAAAATATAATTGGATTAATTCTATTATGAGGTTGTTCGATTCTAGTCTCTGTAACATTATTTGTTATTGCTACTATGCGTAAGCAAGGTACAAAACAGCCTCAACATTAGTTGGTTTTTTTATCTTAAGACTGGATTCTTGATGTTAATAATTAGTTTGTACAATTTTTCGCTTTAATCATTTTCCCTGCTTGATTTCCCCAATGCGCATAAACATCTTCACTTGGATGAAACCCATCTAATGCCATAGGAGCATTAGGCAGTGTTTGTTCCATATTGAGCTGCTCACAAGGCAATGAACTGGTATTAACCCAGTCGGTGAGTGACAGATTGAATTCTCTACTTCTAGCGCCTAGAAACCACCTGAATGGTTGAGGTAGAGCAGGAAAGCGCCCCATTGGAGGCACGCTGGTGATGATTATTTGTTTACAATCCAGTTCAGCCGTCAATAAGGTACATAATTCCTGTACCTGTAACACCCAGGTTGTTGCCGTTATAGGACTCAGCACGTCATTGACTCCAAGCGAAATTACAACGACATCTGCTGTGAGTAGTTTCTTTTGGTTAATGAGGTGTCTGGTTTTATTGATACAATTTTGAGTGCTGTAACCACTGCGGGCAACTACTTGCCAATTGAGTTTGTAGTCTTGGGTAAGCATGCTAACCATTTGACCTGATAGCGCCTCATGCTGGTGTTGAACCCCTACACCAGCAGCTGCAGAATCTCCGAGTATTAATAGTGTTAGCTCTGGATTGGTATGGAGTTGGTTGATTCTGTCACCACTAGGTTCAGCGAGTTTAATGGTGCTCTTTTTGACCCAAATGGCTTGGGCTAGATAAATTGGCCATAATAGTAGTAGTGTTAAATAGTGCAATTTACAATCCTTTGCTATTAGAGATTATGAGTTTACAACCTCGAATTTAATCTCATAAAGTAATTCGATGCCAGGATAGACTTCCTGAATTAATGACTTCAGCATTTCTAAAGGCATATTCTCTTGAAGTGCATGGTGCTCCGTTAATCGCTCAAACGGTACGGTATCAACCGAAATAACCTTAATATCACAAAACCATTTATCTTCTTCAAAGGTCGCCACAGATAAGGTTTCGCCAGCAATAAAGTGAGACTCACTTTCATCTCGCAAAGTAATCGTTTTAGCCCCAGATATAATATCAGTTTCAAAACGGCTGAAAAAAGTAATGTTATTAAGTGATGGCATAATGAATCTTATATAGCAGTTATTTAAGGATTATTGTGCGCTATAACAGCCTGTGCTGGCAATAGATTGCAGAGGTTTGCCTTAACTTGTGTTTCTGTTTGGCTTATTATGAGCGCAATTTTAGCTAGCAGCTTATTTCTAGGATCATTCCATTGCATACTTTGGCTCAATTACAATCAGGTGAATTACACCAAAACAAGATTACTCGATTACAAATAGCTGAAGGCTTGACCACTTTTCCTATGGAAATTATTGATCTAGCTGAGTCACTTGAAGTGCTCGATTTATCTAATAACAAGCTATCTTCATTACCTGAGCAGTTTGAACAATTACAAAACTTAAAAATTCTGTTTCTGTCGTTTAATTGCTTTACTGAAATACCTTCTATCATTGCTAAATGTCCTAAACTTGAGATGATTGGTTTTAAAGCCAATCAAATCGTGACAGTTGCTGAGAATTGTTTTCCGGTCGATACTCGTTGGTTAATCCTAACTGACAATAAGATAAAGCAATTACCGCAATCGGTGGGCTTACTGCATCGTCTTAAGAAGTTTGCTTTGGCAGGTAACGAGCTCACTTCATTACCTGAAACAATGAGCAATTGCTTATCACTGGAGTTGTTTCGAGTATCAGCAAATAAATTGACTGAGATACCACAATGGCTATTTGATATGCCTAAACTTGCATGGCTCGCTTTTAGTGGAAACCCTGCGACTGAAACCCGTTTATCTAATACCAAGTTATCTAATGCAAAGTTATCCGAGGCTAATTTTTCACAGACAACAATGGCGCAGTTGCAGCTCGGAGATCAACTAGGTCAAGGCGCTTCTGGGGTAATCTATCAAGCATTGTGGCAGCAACCGTCTGAAAAAGAGTTAACACAAGCTGTCGCAGTTAAAGTGTTCAGAGGGGCGGTTACGTCAGATGGTTACCCTAAAGATGAGCTTCATTGTTGTCTACAAGCGGGTTTTCACCCAAACTTAATCAGAGTGCTATCGCATATTGCAGAGACTGACAAACTTGCTTTAGTGATGGAGTTAATACCGGCGCATTTTTATAACTTGGGTCTACCGCCATCACTTGAGACATGCACTCGTGATACTTTCGCTGAAGGCATGGATGTTTCATTAACGCAGGTTGTTAAAGTGATGACCAGTATGGCAGGTGCATTAGTGCATTTACATCAACACCAGGTGAGCCATGGTGATATTTATGCGCACAATACCATGATTGATCGTGATGCAAATATGCTATTTGGTGATTTTGGTGCAGCGACAGACTTAAGTTGTCTTTCTGCTGAGCAAGCGAAAGCGATGGAAGGCATCGAAGTTAGAGCGATAGGTAATATGCTTGATGATTTATTAATGCATTTACGTGAACTAAACTCAGCCTCTAATAGCGAAGAACCAGACGTCAGTATCTTGGGGCAATTATCCGATTTAGTTAATGACTGCTTGCAAACAAATGTCTCAATGCGACCTAGGTTTATTGTAATAGAGCAAAAACTTGCAGCTATTCAAATACAGCTATAACTTTTAGAGATATTTACTGATACATAATGCATAACATCAATTTAAGGGAGAATTATGGAACAGCTTTCTTTAACGTCTTTGGTTGAAGGTGTCGGTAAATGTCAGCTCTGTGCTAATGAGTTAGCTCATGGCGTTAATCCAGTGGTACAGATTAACGAAAAAGCACGCATCTTAATCGCAGGACAAGCGCCCGGGCTTGCAGTACATAAGTCAGGTATCCCTTTTGATGATAAAAGTGGTGACAGGTTGCGTGAGTGGTTAGGGGTTGATAAAGACATATTTTATGATTCTAGACAAGTTGCTATTTTACCTATGGGGTTTTGTTATCCAGGTAAAGGTAAAAGTGGCGATCTCCCGCCAATGACAATTTGTGCCCAAACTTGGCGTCAACCTTTGCTTCATCATTTAACTGACCTTAAGTTAACATTACTCATTGGTAAGTATGCGCAAGATTATCATTTAGCCAATTCTAAACAATCGCTGACGGAAACGGTTAAACATTGGCGTGATTTGCCTTCAGGCATTATGGCTTTACCACACCCTAGTCCGCGAAATAATATTTGGTTAGCCAAGAATCCGTGGTTTGCAGAGGATTTATTACCAGAGTTAAAAGTGATTGTACAAGCCGCTTTAAACCATTAGTGCTCTATAGCGGTTGAAATATGTCTGTTTTTGCTATGTTTACCAGCTATTTGGTTGCAAAATCAGCACTTGAACAATAAGTTTAAAATTTATATTGATCCATTCTCAAAAACCAGTAAAGTATGCACCACATTCAGCGGCAGCAAGCAATTGCGGCAATTGAAAATAGATTCCGTAACTTGTCTCGACGAGTTACAACAAGTTTGCCCGAGTGGTGGAATCGGTAGACACAAGGGATTTAAAATCCCTCGCTTAATAGGCGTGCCGGTTCAAGTCCGGCCTCGGGTACCATCATTTACATACGACTTTTAGTATTAAAGAGTATGGTGCGAAAAAGCCTCAACATTAGTTGGGGCTTTTTTGTGTCTGAAATTTGATTTAGTGGTTTAAAACTTCTTGTCCTTTTTGAAATAAGATATAACTGCTCAATTTTGGCCTCAGCAACCATCCTAATTATACTCCGCCCATAAAAAAGCCCTACATATTGAGTAAGGCTCATTAGCTTTTGCTTTAATTAAGCTGGTAACAAATCAGTTTTCGTTGATTGCTTTTTTTAGCGCGGGTGCAGCTTTAAAACTAGGTTGGTTAAAACCTGCTATTTCTATTACTTCACCCGTTTGCGGGTTACGTCCATTCTTTGCTAAATGATAGCGCAGCTCAAATGTACCAAATTGTGGTACATAAACTTTCTCACCTTCGGTCAGTGCTTTATGGATCTGTAATAGGATTTGATCAATCTGAATTTTAACTTGGGCTTGCGAAATACCGATGTCTGAAGCCATCACTTGTATGAGTTGTTTTTTATTCATATAAACTGCTGTGAAATTAACTAAAAGAGTAATGCGGAGCATATTTATAGCAGTTATCACTTTGCTTGAACAGTTTGCTTTAGCCATACAGCATGCCAGTGCTGGTTCGTTGCCCATATTGGTCCAAATTCTTCCAACTTTCGTATTATCTTTTAACAGAGTGCTAGCTTGTGTAACACAAGGTTGGTATTTCTTTGCCATACTAATATGATTGAAATAGGCGTAACACGGGAGAGTATAATTTATGGGAGCAAATTGTTTTCATCGAATTGCAGTATCTTCGGTACTTATAACGGTATTATGGATGATACCTTCACAGACTGTCATCGCATCAAACTCCGCATATCAGACCTTAGCTCAGCATGTTCAGTTAATTTCATTAGCTGAGTCCAGCGTGCTGTGGGACGAGTATTTAGCGATTCTGCAATATGGTAGTGAGGCAGAAAAGCTTGAATATATTGATTCGATAGAAACTGCCGTTGATCAATTCTGGCGACAAAAGCAGGTTCAATTACCTTTCTCCACCTTATCTGCAGATGCTTCAGTTCAGAGTCAGATTTTTGCGTTAGAGCCCCAAGTGGATGACTACTTAAGCGTATTAAACCACCTTAGACGTTTAATGTGGCTTGATAAACGCCATGATTGGGATGCGATTCAACCTGGTGGTTTTTTACGTCCAGGAGATAGCCATAAGACTATCAGTGCAATTTCGCAGCGTTTATGGCTGCTAGGGGATTTATCATCTCGTTCAGAAACACAACACGTATATGATGAATCTATCGCAGCAGCAGTCATGGTTTTTCAACAACGTCATGGTTTGAAAGCTGATGCGGTCATCGGGCCACATACACTGCATTGGTTAAATCAAACACCTAAACAGCGAGCGACTTTACTTGCTGGCAATTTTGTATCAAAAACTAGTTTCAAAAGTCAGCTGCCTGAGCGTTATTTGCTCGTCAATATTCCTGCATTTGAAATGGTATTAGTGAATGACAACCAAGTCGCAATGACATCAAGAGTGATCGTGGGAAAATCCTATAGAAGAACCCCCGTTATGTCGGGGGAAATTTCTAATGTTGTTATAAACCCCACCTGGACAGTGCCTAAAAAACTGATGAGGCGAGACATATTGCCTAAAGTAGCAAAGGATGGTCATTACTTTAATGACAGGCAATTTGATGTATTTGATAAGCAGGGAATTATTGTCAATAAAACAGCTGTTGAATGGCAAACGGTTGCAGTTGGGCAGTTTCCATATCGTATTGTGCAGCGCCCTGGTGACATTAATGCTTTAGGCCGTTATAAGTTTCATTTTCAAAATGATTTGAATATTTACCTTCATGACACGCCAGATAAGTCACTATTCGATGAAGCTAATCGAGCTTTATCTTCTGGCTGTGTCCGGATTGAAAAAATCCAGCAGTTGGCTGAGTGGTTTGCAAATAATGTGGTTATTGATAAGCGAACTTGGCAAAGAATGCAGTCTAATGCAGAAAAAACCCAATGGTTTTCGCTTTCTCAAACGGTACCCATTCATCTTGTGTATTGGAACGCGTGGGTTGATGAGTCAAATTTAGCCCAGTATCGCAATGACATTTATCATCTTAATAACAAGGTGGAAACAATTGTGGCGAATAATGCTGCAAAATCTCTACATACTACTTCTCGATAAGTCCCTGAGCTTAATAGAAGTTGCCATTTAGCGGGTTAATTAAGCTGAATTTCTATTCACTTCCTGTTGCTATTATTCATTTTTCAGTTTAACTTCTCACTCTGTTGTGTGAAAAACAAACAGTTAAGTATAATTAGTCAGTGGTGAGTTAATGTCGTTAGTATGTCCCGCACGTAGGCAGTTAATCCTTGGAATAAGTGGTGTAGCTGTTGCTTCAATGTTTACGACCCCAGCTCAAGCAAGTCGTTCTACCTTTGGTAATAAAGAGCTTAGTTTTTTTAACCGTCATACAGGTGAACGCCAGCAAGGTAGTTATTGGTCAGATGGAGAGTATCGACAAGATACCCTAGAATTATTCAGTATTGTCTTACGTGATCATCGTCAAAATGAAGCCGCACCTATGGATAACCGTTTGTTTGAGTTACTTCATAATTTGCAGCAAACATTAGGCAACTCAGATGAAATACATGTCATTTCTGGTTATCGTTCGCCTAAAACCAATAATATGCTTGCCACTAAAAGTAATGGCGTAGCTAAAAAAAGTTATCATATGAAAGGCATGGCAATGGATATTGCGATTCCAGGTATTGAGCTTAAAACGCTACGAGAAGCGGCTATTTCTTTAAAATTGGGTGGGGTTGGTTATTATCCTCGATCTGGTTTTATTCACGTTGATAGTGGCCCTGTGAGAAGTTGGTAACATCTTCAGCGAGTTAAATTAGCAGTAGTGTTAAGGCATTTGGATGAAATAATAGCTTTGTGCTTGTTGCAGTACCGTTGCTGTGTTAATATCCGCGCGCTTTATTACGAGTTGTTGCTGGTCGAAAGTAACAACAAAAAAACTTTTTTTATAAGTGAGAAATACATGTCTTATACAATCAATGCTGAAATCCGTACTGAAATCGGGAAAGGTTCGAGCCGCCGCCTACGTCATGCGAATTTAGTTCCTGCTGTAATCTACGGACCAGGAAAAGAGCCTATTTCTATTAAATTTGCTCAAAAAGATATCATCAATCAACAACTGAATGCTGATTTCTACACTAGCGAATTAACTATCGTAATCGATGGTCAAGAAGTTAAAGTTCGTGCTCAAGCTGTACAGCGTCACGCGTACAAAATGCTTATCGAACACATCGATTTCAAATTTGCTTAATCGCTAATTTGAATGAAAAAAGCGCCTTAAGGCGCTTTTTTTGTGTCTGAATTTTATCATTTTATCATTTTATCATTTTATCATTTTATCGATTGTCATTACTGAGGTGATGATTAAGGTATCAGGCTAGTCAACATCAAAACTATAGTAAATATCCAATGACTGATTCAATGTGCCTGACACTGTTTCGAGGTAAAGCTGGGATAAAATATAATATCGTACAGTCATCTCATAACCGGGATTAAAGACCCCAATACCGTATTTGACCATTAAGTCTTCGCCAATATAGCCGCTGATAGCAAAACGTCCATCATCATTGGCATCCAGTTGTACGTTAGAAAATCCGAATTTTTCAATAAGCCCAGTCGCAGTCGATCCAATATTATTTATGGCGCTGCCACCCAATTGTGAGCCTAAGCTTAATGCTGCTCCCATCATTAAGGCATTATTTTGCTCCGATGAAGAACTGCCAAACCCAGCGCCTGTGAGAATGTAGGATAAAATTTCAGCTTGTTCCTTTGATGGCGATGAAAATAACGTTACAACAGGGCTCATAGCGGTACCAGTCACTCTGACACCAGCAGTGAGGTCTTCATCTTTAATTTCTCTTATTGCTTCAATATTTAAATTAGGCACTTCAGTAGGGCCAACAAACTGTACTTCACCGGTACTAATGGTGAGAGTTTGTCCCATGAATTTATAACTGCCGTTATTCACTTTTATATCACCAAATAATAATGGCGGCTTAAAGGCTTGTTGTTGCAGTTTTAAGGTACCTTCTAGCTTTCCGTTTAAGCCCATACCGTCAATACTTAGTTCTTTACCAACATTAATATTGAGATCTGCAACAATAGCGTAAGGGCTAGTTTTCTCGGCCTGTTCAGAAATAGAGTCTTTAAATATTACATCACTTGATAGTGCCACGCCGCCTTCAGCAAGTTGTACCAAGGTAATCTCACCAGTAGGGATATCGACAATGCCTTTAATGGCAAATTGCTCTTTATTGAAGGTGAGATTGATATCAGGAGTGATATCTAATATGGCTAATGGCGGTTGAATAAAGGCCAGTTTTTCACCTTTTATATTGACGTCACCACTGACATTGCCTAGAGGCCAAGAAAGTGAACCGTCGATTTCTGCGCTACCTTTACCCATTTTAAAGCTGCCATCAATACCGCCTTCTTGTCCAGCTAGCGACATGGATAAATTAATATCCTCTATCAAGGTTGGGTTTCCGGTGGAGGCAATTGCTGCTTTTGTTAAAGTAATATCCCCCTTTACTTGAGGATCAGTTAAGTTACCTATAAGCATTAAATCAGATGAGAATAACCCATCTAAAGTCGATAGGTTTGGGAAGAAACCCTGTATTGCAGTTAAATCAAGTTGATCAATTTTGATATGTCCAGACAAGTCTCGGCTTGGCTCTGTGCTGATAATAATTCGGCTATCGATATCTGTGATGCTATCTGCTTTGACAGATAAATTACTGATTAACTGTTTCTCATCGAGCGCCATGTTTAAGGTTATTTGATCATAGATAACGTTAATTCTGTCATTTTCAGAACGTTTTAATTCAAATTTACCTTCAGATAGAGAGAAATCGACATTTGCGGTGATTTTTTCTGATTCAGACCAATTTACCTTGCCATTAAGCTCTGACTCGCCGGTCCATATCAACCGATTGGGTAATAATGGCTGTAACAATAGCCCAGGAGTTCCTTGAGCGGAGAAGCGGACATTACCTTGCTCACCAAAGCTAGTTTGTTCTAAAAAACATAAGTGGCTGTGGGGATTATTAATACAAAATGGGTTGAAGCTACCGGTTAGATTAAGTTGATCCCAAGTAATATTGACCACCTTATCAGTGCTCCAGTTACCTAGTATATTTGAAATCGAAAACTTATTGATGTCAGTATTGAATACTTCAGTTTCAGGGGTGTATTGGTTAGTAATTAATGTATCAATCACCATCTCTCCACCGGTGGACAGTTGCAGTGTCTGCTGGTGTAAGTTACCTGAAAGTGCGATTAAAATTTGGCTTAAATCAACTTGGTTCCAGCTTAGTTTATTATTGGCAATATTAACCGTAAACTGATGGTCATCAAGGGGTAAGTAATGGCCAGAGAGCACCAGTTTATCAACCTTAGTACCTGCATAGTTGAAGTCAATAACTTCAGCTCTTGCGTCCACAATAGGTTTTAGTTCGTTACCTGTGACGTCAATTTTAGCTGAAATAGAACCTCTGCTATCTGGTAACCACTGACTTATATCGGGTACCTCTAGAAAGGCGTCTACATCCCATATTTCATCAGCTTGACCATTAACTAGCAGTGTAGTGCCTAATGCTTCTGCTTTAAGGTTATCAGCATTAATGGCTAACTTATCATTGAACTGTACGTTACCTTTAACGGTTAACGGAAACTCATTTAAGTTACCCTCGAGATCGGCATCTTCGATAGTTATTTGCCAGCTATCTTCGTTAATCTGGCCTTTAGAGGTTAAATAGCCTGTAATATTACTATTGAGTTCGGTTAACTCGTATAGATAGTGAATCTTCTCTAACTGCAGATCTGCAGCGGTTAATTGTGTTTGCCAACTAAAGTCATTTTCCCAATCAATCGTGCCTTGTCCTTCAACATCACCCGCTTCAGAAGAAATAGTTATTTTTGAAATCGCAATATCATTTTCGCTCACCTCTAAATTGGCGTTCACCGCTAATAAAGGATGAAAAGGGCTCAGAAATTCGCCATCAACAATAACCTGATGTTGATTAATATCCCCTTTACTGGTCAGCGCTGTGATTTCGGCAAAATATTCGGCTTGTTTAAATGGCCATTGTAACTTTGCTTTACCGATTTCTAATTGATAAGGCATGTTGCGTTTGCTTAATGCGATAATCGCTTCAAAATCAATAGTAGCATCACCTTGCGCTGAAACTTTTATTGATAAATCATCGAAGCCATTTTCAGCTTGAATTGATATTTTTTGCTGAGTAAGTTCAGGTATTTCACTGACATGAGTAAAATTAAAAGAGGAGTCGATAGCCATTGGATAATCATCAATAAGGCTAATATCGCCAATGAGTTTCGCTTCACCATAATCGTGACGGACTTCTAATCGTTGAATATCAATTAGATATTCAACATAACTGCCTGTAAGCGTGATAGATTCAAATTTATCTTGTCTTTTTCCCAGCAACATTGTGCTTTGCGTTGCAATGAGTTCATTAACATAAACAGGAAAGGTCATATAAACAGTGGGGAGTGCTGCCATTGCCCATTCACTAACTTCAGTTGATTCAGTGATTTTTGTGTCGACTTCAGATGATAGTGGTATATCGACCAGTAAATCTTGGCTATGCAGGTAATCAACGCGCAGACCTTGCTCATTCCACAGTGCCTTGGCTTTAAGCGCACTTGCGTTGTAACGCATATCATTGACACTGACTTCAACTAATTTAAGGTCTAAGTCGTTAAGTCCAATTGTGACAGGCAATATCAGTGGGGACGGTTCTGTGTCCTCAACGTCTTCAAAAGCTAGATCGGTATCGACATTTACTTCACTATTAGTTCTAGTATCACTATCAGTATTACTAATATCATCATCTTCAAATTCATCCGTAGCGACATGAACCCGCACAGCGCTGGCGTGGAGTTTATCGACACATATTTGTTTATTGAATAAACAGGTTGGTAGCCAAGATAAGCTCAAGTCTTCTACTTCAACCGATACCCCGTCCATAGACCAACGAGCATAATCAAATTCCAGCTGTTTATTAATGGTGCCGGAACGAAACTCAAGATCAAGGTCGGGCACAAACTGATCTGCTAACATTACGCTGATTCTGGCGCCTATTGGTGTACCGAGGAGCACCGCGACAATAATAAGTAATAACAGAGGAATATAAATAAGAATGCGAGTGGATAGTTTGAAGAGTTTCCACAGTTTTGCACCAAAAGATAATGGTCGCTGCGGCGGGACTGCATCTAATGGTATTTGTTCTGATGGCGTTTTGTTATGTGTTGATGGCTCTGAAGGCTGATCTGTTGTCTTCATTACAAATCAGTCCCCATTGTTAAATGAATACGCCAAGAACGATCAACGGTTTCAGTTTCTTTTAAACCAACACCTAAATCAAACTTAATGGGTCCGATAGGGGAGATCCAGTGAATACCACCACCAACAGAAACGACAGGTTCAAATTGGTCGGTATCAAAGGCATTACCCGCATCAACAAACGTTCCTACACGCCATGTGTCATTTAGGTAGTATTGATATTCAATGCTGCCAACAACCAAATAGCGCCCACCAACCACTTGCCTAGATGTGCTGCCATCGTCGTTGGTATATTCAATAAAAGGGCCGAGCTCCTGATAACCATAACCACGGATACTTTGATCGCCACCAGTAAAATAACGGAGAGAAGGCGATATTTGGGCTAATTCATCACTGTCAGCAATATTGGCGCCTAAATCAAGTCGGCTCACAATACGGTGATTCTCAAAAAAGGTATCAATCCATTTAAATTTAGCCTCAAGTTTTGTCAATCTAACCTCAGAACCTAGATTAGGGTCACCATATTCAATACTGTATATCTGACGGAAACCCGACTTAGGATCTAAAGTATTATCACCACGTTTAGTTTTGCCAATGCCTACACCCGCTAAAAGGAACTTAGGATCATAATCGATATTAGATTGGGTATAATATTCTTGGTTAAATTCAACTGAATAACCAAATAGCCATTGGTTATCTAAGGTTTGTTGCCTGATGACACCAATTAAGCGTTTTTCAGACTCTAACTGCCCAGTATAATCGTAGCTTTTATCATCAGGATTATAGTCTTGGGTTACACCATATTTATCGCGTAATAAACCCACTCTTAATTTTAGTTGATCATCTAATGGATGTGACAAAGGAATGGTATAAGTGGTTAAAAATTTAGGCCTATCAGGTGACCATTCCATGGTGGTTTCTTGTGTGTGACCATAGCTGTTAATTTGTGGCATCCGCCAAGTTAACCGCACTCTTGGATCAATGGTTTTTTCGGCATTAGTGCCGATGTCGGCACCTAAACCAATTTCAAATGAATGGGTAGGTCGTGGGCTTAAATCAACTTTAATAGGTACATCAACATCAGTCATAGCATCGATTTGCGGCAACACTTTAATATTACTGAAATAGCCAGTATCAATGAGATTACGATTTAAGCGATTTAAGCGTTGCGTAGAATATTTAGATTCTGGTTCAAATGGAATAAGTCGCTCCATAATATCGTCATTGAGGGTGTGGCCGGTAAACTCAACATTGCCAATAAGGTATCGCTGACCAGATTCAAAATGGAGACTAATTTTTGCGGTATTTAAATCGCGGTTAACGACAACGTCTGCCCGAGTAAACTTACCGTCAAAATAACCTCGAGCCAAAGCCAAGGTCACCAGCTGAGTTTTTAAATTCTGATAAACACCATGATCCAGTACATCGCCAGGTTTAACAGTTAACTGGTTAAGCCAGCGATTAAAGCTGTTATCTTCGAGCATTTCATCGTTGTATTTGATATCAATCCATTGAATAACGGTGGGTTCACCTGCTTCAATATTAATATTTAACTTCCAAGGCCCTTTGTCTGTTTCAATAATATCGGTTGTAACTTCACTATGGTATCTGCCCATGGATTCTAATGCGGCATTGATATTATCTTCTACAGTAAATAAATAGGCGCGGCGCTGAACTTCAGATTCTGGATTGCTGCCTAAATGCGCTTTGACGTTTCTAGACAGTTTTCCTGTTACACCAGTAATATTGATGTCTAACCAGTCATCTTTTGCCCATGCAAAATTGGGTGCCATCATAAAAATGGCAACACAGGCTAAAATACAATACTGAAAAGGTTTAAATAACAATTATTAGATGCTTTTAAAAGGCGATAAACTTATAACCTATTGTCGCTAGAATAAGGGAAACAGGCAAGTTTAGGAGTGAAATTAACCCTTTAAAAAGTGACAAAAATTAGTAGAAGTTAATGTGCAGCCTAAAAACAGTACAATTTATTTTGATAAGGTTGAAAACAAAGACTTGAAGCTTACAAATCATGAAAGTTTAGTTATCAATTAGTGTCTAAGCTGAGGGGCTTTATTAAGTGCTATTTATGAGTCTTGGATATGCGATCTGGTATTAAACAGTGATACTTCAATTATTTCATCTTAATTTTTATTTTTGCTTAATCATATTAAGCTCGTTACCCAAATTGGTGATAATAATATCAGTTGAAACCGTTTCGTGTGTGACAGTGTTATTTAAGACAATTTTTCGCTAAAAATGAATTATAATATACGGCTATAAGTGGTGTCCGTGGACGGAATATGTGCGTTAAAAAATTATTTACTTTATCTATTGTCATAATGTTACTGCAAGGCTGCAGTAGCACTATCCCAATAGAAAAACGCGAAAGCGTTAGACAAGATATTACGGCTAGTTCTGAGCAGCTCGTGATGGAATTAACCACATTTTATCCGCAATTGAAAAGTAAAATAGCGCAGTCAGAAGGCTATGCCGTCGTGGATATGTCTAATATCAATCTGTCTATTATTGGCGGTGGTACTGGCATTGGTGCCATGTATGATAATCACACTGATTCAGTAACGTATTTTGACGTTGATCGTTATAACCTTGCCATTGGACTAGGCTACAACCAGTATCAAGCCTTGGTTATTTTTGATGACCGCGCTGATATGGAACGATTTTTATCGGGTGAGTTTGAACCTATCGTGTCAGCGAGCTGGGATTTTGGTGTTGATACCACGATGAGTTCAATTGCTCAAGCTTCCATTAATGAAAACACGCCTATCTATGTCATGTCTCGTAAAGGCGCCATTGCCATTGGCGGCGCAACCGTTTTTAAAACAACCATTAATCATGATTTAACTGATACAGGCTTAGGGGAAGGTCTTGTTGCGAATAAGTCATTGATAGAACCTGATACTGATGCCAGAGAATGGAGCCGAGCTTTACCTTTTTTTGCACAAGACGTTATTGATAAAGGCTTCGATTTACCAAAACCTTATGGGATCAGCATTGTCTATACCGATACTTTTCAAGGGATGAACATTGATGAGCTTGAAGTGGGTTTTAATGGTTCAGACCGATTACCAATCGATTTTGTGACTTTCCATGACAACTCAAATAGCACTAAATCCCCGCAACTTAAAGTTGATGCATGGATTTTCCCGTTTATGAATGTTTTTGCCAGTGTAGGCAAAATTAAAGGTGAAGCTGATATTGCTTTTACCATTGATGGTAATGGTTTTTTAGAACAATCAGGTGTTGATTGCTCCAAGATAGCTAACTTTCCTATATGTAAGGCGCTAGCAGATAAAGCATTAACCGTACCTGTTGTCGCAAACCTTCGAGGTACAAGTTACACCGTTGGAACGATATTGGCTGCTGGTTGGGAGGACTACTTCTTTGTGCTGCCATTATCATTTACTTATGCGGATATGAAAAAAACCAATGCAGAAGGGCATATTTTTAGCGCGTCGCCACGAATAGGAAAACGTTTTGCGTTATCTGGCTTGCAGTCTATTTCAGTATTTGCCGGCGCTGCTTATTTTGATAGTGATTTAATCTTAACAGGTGAGCAAGCCATTCCTGGAACTGACTCATTCATTAACTATGAAGTGCATCAAAGCAACGCTGATAAGTGGTCGGGAGTAGTTGGCGCCAATTATATTTTCAATCATGAGTGGTCTGTTGCGATGGAGTACAACTGGAAAAGTGATGATAAACGGCAGTTTATATCGAGTGTCACCATGCGATTCTAATGAGGTTTATTGTGGTTAAATATGCTCATATATGAACCAATAAAAAAGAGCGATAATTCGCTCTTTTTTATGCTTGCGCATTAATAAACTTAAGACGTTAGAGCTGTCTTAACAATGAAAACGCTTGTTGAGTGCAGTCTTGAGTCACCACAAATCCCACCATGTTGTCGTCAATGTCATAGCCTTTAGCCACAATGCCTTGTGATTGAATATCAAGGTTCCAACGTGATACAGAAGATGAGTCAGTTTTACCGCCAATTTGAATCGGGTAATTAGGCGTTTTGACTTTTACCATCATGTTGGGCAGTTTAACGCTAGTCACTTCGCCCAACAATGTTTTCGCTAATGCAGACGCACTGATTAAGGTTGGCTGTAAATAAGCTTTAACTTGGCCTTCAAATTCTGCGCAATCACCCAAAGCATAAATATTCGCATCGGATGTTTGCATAAACTCGTTAACACATATACCGCGGCTCACCAGCAGGTTTGCAGCCGCAGCAAGGGCTATATTGGGTTTTAAACCAGCACAAACTAAGATTTGTTGAGCCTCTATTTTCCTGCCATTCGTTAACGTTACGATAAGCCCATCATCAGATTGAGTCATTGAGCTAACCCCTGTGGCGGTATAAACCTCTATCTCTTGCTGTTCTAAAGCTTGAGTGAGTTTATGGGCAACATACTCAGGTAATTGAATTTGCATGAGCTGGGCATTAGGCTCAACCAAAGTGACTTTTTTATCAGCGTTTGCAAGATCTAAAGCCACCTCAACCCCAATTAACCCGCCGCCTATCACCAATACCGATTTAGCATTGTTTATATGTTGCTGGTTTTTTTCAAAATCATTCAAGCTATTAAGCGTTAATGCTACACCATCAGGCATGCCCGTAATTGGGGGCACGAAAGGGCTGGCGCCAGTGGCAAATACTAACTTTTCATATTCAAAGCTTTGGTTATTTGCTGTGATAATTCGATTATCAGTATCGATATTCGTCACGCGATATTCTGCAAACAGCTCAACATTAAATTGCTGTTTAAAGTCATCTGCTTGAATGGTAATAACATCAGCAATAGACTGCTTTTTAGAGAACACATGGCTTAAATCAGGCTTGTTATAATCATGGCCTTTATCAGCTGTAATCACCGTGATAGAAACGGTTAAATCCATTCTGCGTATTGTTTTAACTAACTGGTAAGCGGCAAAGCCGCTTCCAATAATAGTAATGGGTTTAATCATTACGCAACCTCAACCTTGCTATGTACTGCAAATACATCCTTACCGAGATTACATTCTGGACATAAGAAGTAATCAGGGACTTCAGCCCATGTTGTGCCGGGTAAAACACCTTGATTAGGTTCGCCAATTTTAGGGTCGTATACCCAATTACACACAGTACAAATCATGCATTGGCAATCGCTGTCATGGGCTTCACTGTTAACCGTTGAGCTTGAACTTGCGACATTTTCAGCTGCTGATATTTGCGATACCGTATTAGTCACATCTACAGCAGTTACAGCTAGAGGTTCTGCTGCTTTATACAGTACCGGCTCAGCAACGGGCTCTGGTACAAAAGGGGTAATATTCAGTTCATGCAATGCCCATTGCTTGGCAATTTGTTGGCCGTGTGCACGACAAATTCGCATCGCTTTACCATCTGGACGCCACTTGGTTTTTAAGCCTACAGTGGTTTCAAAACCAGCGTCAGTTAAGCGTGAATGAATACGGTCAACAGCGCCACCATTCCAACCATAGCTACCAAATGCGCCTGCTTTTTTCTGCTTGAATCGTAAACCGGTGATTTCTTCTAGCATGCCCGCAATTTTAGGCATCATCACGTTGTTCATGGTTGAAGAACCCACTAAAACGCCCTTTGAACGAAATACGTTGGTGAGGATTTCATTTTTATCATGGCGTGAAACATTAAAGACTTTGACTGCAACACCAGGGTCAACATCATGAATACCTTGGGCGATAGCGTCGGCCATCATACGGGTGTTGTTAGACATAGAATCGTAAAAAATGGTGATACGATCTTCTTGATAGCTATCAGCCCATTCAAGATATTGTTCAATGATTTGGATGGGATTATCGCGCCACACAATACCGTGTGAAGTGGCAATCATATCAACAGGTAAATTAAAGCTTAATACCTCTTTGATTTTAGCAATAACAAGGCTGCTAAACGGCGTTAAAATGTTAGCGTAATAGCGCATACATTGATCCATTAATTCAACTTGATCCACTTCATCATTGAATAAATGTTCATCACAATAATGTTGTCCAAAGGCATCATTACTAAACAGCACAGCATCACCCGTGATGTAAGTCATCATACTGTCTGGCCAATGCAGCATTGGCGCTTCAATAAAGACTAATTGCTTGCCATTACCAATATCTAAACTGTCGCCGGTTTTAACGGTTTTAAAATTCCACTCAGGGTGATGGTGATGACCAACAATTGAATCGATAGCCGCTTCAGTACAGTAAATCGGCGTGTTAGGAATACGTTCCATTAGCGCCGCTAAGGCACCTGAATGATCTTCTTCAGCATGGTTGATGACAATGTAATCGATGCTATTAAGATCGATTTCCATTTCAAGATTTTGCAAAAACTGTAGGCTAAAATGATGATCAACGGTGTCGATAAGCACTGTTTTTTCTTCACGAATTAAATAACTGTTATAGCTAGTGCCTTTCGTCATTTTGTATTCAGTACCATGGAAATCTTGAACTTCCCAATCGCGTTGACCTACCCAATGAATGTTGTTCTTTACATGAATTGTCATAATACAGCCTTTATATAAAACATAATTTAATAAGAATCTTGTCCAGCACATTGCACGTAGTAGGCCAACTTTTTAACATGCTGTTTTTGTTAGATATCTAAAAAATTATCGGAAACAATTATCTTTTTGATAATAAATTTTAATTATCAATTGGATAAAAAATTATCGATTTGACAATTAAATGCTATGCTGAAATCAGGTAATGATGAGTTTGAACAAGTGGCGGTAAAATGGATCAATATAAGAATGATTGGATACAAGTTGCGTTAGATATCTCCTCCAGTATTTCTGAGCAAGATCGGTTTGAGCGCTTACTGGCGACCATTCAAAGTCAGCTTAAATGCGATGCTGCTGCATTATTGCTATTCAAAGGGCAGCAGTTTATTCCACTTGCGATCAATGGCTTGACTGAAGATGTGTTAGGTAGACGCTTTGAAATTGAACAACATCCTCGCTTAGAAGCCATAGCTCGCGCAGGTGATATAGTCAGGTTCCCGCCTGACAGTGATTTACCTGATCCCTATGATGGTTTAATCCCTAATCATGATGAAATGCTCCATGTTCACTCTTGTATTGGCTTACCACTTATTCAGCAAGGTCGCTTAATTGGTGCGATAACCATTGATGCTTTTGACCCTAGTCAATTTGATAACTTTCAAGATAGTGATTTACGCTTAATCAGTGCGTTAGCGGCTAACAGTTTGAATACCGCATTATTAGTTGAAAAATTAGAAACCCATATCGATGTGAACAGTGCAGGTAAATCGCAAAGTTTAAAATCAACCCAGAACGACATGATAGGAAAATCTAAAGGCATGCAAGCGCTCAAGTCGCATATTGAGGCGGTGGCACAAACTGATTTATCAGTATTGGTCATGGGTGAAACGGGTGTGGGCAAAGAGCTGGTGGCTCACTCTATTTATTCTAAATCAAGCAGAAGTACTCAGCCGTTTATTTACCTCAATTGCGCAGCATTACCAGAGTCAGTGGCTGAAAGTGAGCTATTTGGCCACGTTAAAGGCGCCTTTACAGGGGCGATAAGCCATCGAAAAGGTAAATTTGAGCTAGCCAATAATGGCACTTTATTTTTAGATGAAATTGGTGAACTGTCATTAGGGTTACAAGCTAAGTTATTGCGGGCATTGCAGTATGGCGATATTCAACGAGTCGGTGATGACAATAATATTAAAGTTGATGTGCGCATTATTGCAGCAACCAATCGCGTTATGCATGAAGAGGTGAAAGTAGGACGATTTAGATCGGATCTCTATCATCGTTTGAGTGTCTTTCCCCTGTTTGTGCCACCGCTACGAGAGCGTGGTAAAGACATCATCTTACTAGCTGGATTTTTTGCTGAACGTTGCCAGCATAAATTGAATGTCGCCAGTATTAAACTCGATGGGCAAGTGCTTGCGTTGTTGCAACAAAGCCAGTGGGAAGGTAACGTACGTGAATTAGAACATGCTCTAAATCGCGCCGCAGTGTTAGCTAAAGCAGAGACGCATTCATCTCATCTCATATTAAAGCCACAACATTTTAGTTTATTAAGCTCAATTGAGGGCCATTCAGCAAAAGGCGTTTTGTCAGAGTCAGAGTTAAAGTCAGCGTCATCCGCTATTTCATTTCAAAACCCATTAGCTCAATCATCTGAAACCCCAAATGCTTTATTGGAGCCGTTTGCACAGATGGATTTAAAGGCTGCGACAGCGTTATTTCAAACACAGCTTATTGAGCAAACCTATATGGCTAATAATGAAAAACTGTCTAATACCGCACTGCAACTGGGATTAAGCCCTGGCAATCTGCATCGATTGATGAAGCGACTGAACTTAAAGTAAAACAATGTATATAAAATGAAGGTATTAATGGCAGATGGCGTTATTTAAATGTTCTTTCCATAACGTTTAACTGTCACATTTTCTTGCAAACGCTTAGGTATAATTGCACTGAGAGTGTTTATTCATAAGATAACGTGTTGTTGAAAGGATTATTGTGATTTCAAGATTACCTCGTTGGGTCGAATATGGTGCTTTTATTCTTGCACTGGTTGCTGGGTTTATTAACTCGGTTGGTTTGCTGGGGTTTAGCCATCAGTCAGTTTCACATCTATCTGGCACGGCCACCATTATCGGTACATCTATTGCCAACACTTCATTTATGAATGCTTTGCACTTATTTGGTGTACTAATGAGTTTCTTAGTGGGATCAACCATATCTGGGTTCTTTCTACGTGGTGGTGCATTAAGATTAGGCCGAAATTACAGTCGACTACTTTCACTAGAAGCACTATTTCTGCTGGGCTCTGTCTATTTTTTAACAAGAGATTCTTTGTTTGGACATTATTTAGCCTCTGCTGCCTGCGGATTGCAAAATGCCTTAGTCACCACTTTCAGTGGCGCAGTGGTTCGTACGACTCATGTCACTGGAATATTCACTGATTTGGGGATCATGATTGGTGCGAGATTAAGAGGTGAGCTATTCGATAAACGCAAAGCGTTACTGTTTATGCTAATCATATCGGGCTTTATTATAGGCGGGGTTTTGGGGACATATTCGTTTATGTCATTCAACTTCGAAGCCTTATTCATTCCCGCTACAATTTGCTTGTTATTGGCTTTGTCATATTCTGTCTTTAATGCAAAATCTGATAATAAAATGAGTGATAAACACGAACAATAAAATAGAGAATTAAAATAGAGCAAATAGTAAGTCAATAAATGAAATAAACAGTGCGTTAATTTACGTGCTATTTCACTCTGGGAATGTAAATGAAAGCTATCTATTTGTTTGATTGGGGCGATACATTAATGGTCGACTTTGCTGATGAACACGGAAAAATGTGTCATTGGGAAAAGGTTAAAGCGGTTGACGGAGCAATCGAAACCTTGACTCAATTGTCACACACTGCTGATATTTATATTGCTACAGGCGCCGCTGATTCTACTGAAAATGACATTAAGACAGCGTTTAAGCGTGTAGGGCTAGATCCATTTATAAAAGGCTATTTCTGTAAAGCAAACCTTGGTTTCTCAAAAGGAGAAGTTGAGTTTTTGCCTACTATCATGAGTAAGCTTGGTGCTGAAAAGTTTCAAGTAACCATGGTGGGTGATAGTTTGCTTAAAGATATACAGCCAGCGCTAGCAGCGGGTATTAATGCTATATGGTTGACCGAACAGCATAGGAAAAATGTTCCTCATGGCGCGAGTGCTATTCAACATTTAAATGAGCTTTGCCTTTTACATGGCAAGTTAGTCTCCAAAGTCTAATGTGATTGGTAATCTACTTTGAGTCAGTGTTAACTTATCTCAGGACACAAGGCTTTTCATAAAAGCCTGCCACAATGTCTTTCTCGATAATCATAATTCACTCGATAAGTTGCTTAATGCCATTTTTGCAATAGAATCTATAAAATTAATCGTTTAACCCCCTTGATAAATATGAGAATAACAATGAATAAATTAACCATGTTGTCATGTATCACCTTGCTGGTTTCATCTTTTGGCAGTGTTGCCAATGACAAGCCGTTTGCCATTGCGATTCATGGCGGAGCAGGGACGATAACACCCAGTAGTTTTACCCCTGAGCAAGAGCAAGCCTATCGCGCTAAGTTAAAGGAAGCAGTTGATACCGGTTATTTGGTATTAGAAAAAGGCGGTTCAAGCCTTGAAGCAGTCACTAAAGCGATAAATGTGTTAGAAAATTCACCATACTTTAATGCTGGCAAAGGGGCGGTTTATACCCACAATGAACAGCACGAAATGGACGCCTCTATTATGGATGGAAAAACCATGAATGCAGGCGCTGTATCGGGTGTTAAGCACGTTAAAAACCCCATTGATTTAGCGCGTTTAGTGATGGATAAGTCAGTACATGTGATGCTTTATGGTGAAGGCGCTGAAGAGTTTGCCTTAACCCAAGGTGTGTCGTTAGTTGCCAATGAAACTTTTAATACCCAACATCGCTATGAATCATTGCAACGTGCAAAAGCGAAAATGGAGCAAGCTAAGGCTGGTAATAAAGACTATATCGCTTCTCATAACGCGCTTGATGTCGAATTTAAAGTAGGCACTGTTGGCGCCGTAGCACTGGATAAAAGTGGCAATATTAGCGCGGGGACTTCAACAGGTGGCATGACTAATAAGCGTTATGGCCGTATTGGTGATGCACCCATTATCGGCGCGGGCACTTATGCTGAAAATGGCGTATGTGCAGTCTCAGCAACCGGGCATGGTGAATACTTTATTCGCTACCACGTGGCAGGGGATATTTGTGCCAAAGTGAAATATCAAAATAAATCAATTATTCAAGCTGCTGATGAAGTCATTAATCAGCGTCTTATCACCGCTGGTGGCACAGGCGGTGTAATCGCTATCGATCATCGCGGCAATATTGCGACACCATTTAATACTGAAGGTATGTACCGTGCGACCCGCAAAAAGGGCGAAGAAGCCCAAGTAATGATTTGGCGTGATAAATAGTCGTTTATTATTACTTATTCATGAATAACAAGTTATTTTAAATAGGTATTAAAGCATCAAGCGTTCGCTTGGTGCTTTTTAAGTTCATACCACCAAATATTGAGGACATAACAGAATTGACTTCCTGCTGCTGGACTCATTGCTACAGCTATAGCCTTGATCACATTTCAACTAAAACAGCATTCTAGTCAGCTGCTAATACCTCATATCTATTTCATGATGACCACTGCTTATAGTGATATTGAATTTTTTTGGTTTGATATGAGTTACGACTATGGCCTGAGGATCAACAAGCAGATTATATTATAGAGCGCAGTCAAACAGGTTACTTAGCTGGCTATATGTCACTGCTTTATTCTGAGTTCAATATACACCTTGTGATATTGAAGAGCATCTCATTAGACCTAAATGACCTTTAGCGAGTCTTATGTCTAATGATCGTTGAGACTCTTTAAAGGCTGGATTTTTCTAAAGCCTTTAAAGAACCACGATTTAACACGTTATCCCAGTTGAGTTTTAAAGCTTTCTTTGTACCGTCTTGAAAGGTTTAATGCTTTTCCTGAGTTAAGTTTAACTTCGCTATCACCGCTACTCAGTGGGGTAATCGACTCGATTTTTTCCAAGTTTACAGCATGTGAGCGGTGAATTCGGCAAAAGCCTTTAGTTGATATTTTCTCGATAAGCTTACTAAGTGTGGTTCTGGTTGGGTAAATGCGGCCATTGATATGCAAGTTGACATAGTTACCGTTCGCTTCCAACCACTCTACTTCTTCTACTTTAACAATGAATTCTTTACCTAGCTTTTTAATTAGTAGTCTATCAAAGCTTTGACTGATGTTATCGTCTTCGCTTTGTGCCACAGGGTTAGCCTCACCTTGCAAACGACTAAGAATAAATTGGTATGCATTAATGAATATGATGAAAAATATAAAGCTCCATAAATCCTTTCTATATTCATAAAACAACTCAAATCCAATATTGCCAAAGTCATAATTACTGTTCATAACAAAATATATCGACTCTCTTATGCCGACCATAATAGCCACATGGCAAAGTGAAAAGACCACGGATATCAGAAAGTAATACAGTACCGAACGTTTTATTGATGTCCATTCAAACGGTATGCGTTGCAAGCTATAAATAAGTAATGGAAATAATACTAATACGCCAATTGCACTAGAGTATTCCCACACGAAAGGTTCCCATACTTGAAAGGGAAGAGGCGTACCTTTTCGATCAGCTTCCATAATGATAGAAGTCGCTAGTAGGGTATTATTGATTAAGAAATAACAACACAATATTGCCATCTCATATCGAAGTTTGTACTTTTGAAAGTGTGCTAATTTAGTCATCTTGTTTTATTTCCAATGAGTAAATTATTTTCATCCCTGCATACCACCGCTTGTCCCTAACCATTGTTGTTGCAGCCTTTTAGACATTTAATTAACTAGTCTATCAGTGATGATATGGCTATCACAAGATACTAGGATGTAGATGATAATGAGTAAGAATAGAATCAGTTGGATGGGGATAGCGAGATTATTTGTGCCCAACCAAGACGATATGCCAAGCCGTCGTTACGATTTAGATTGGTTAAGAATATTAGTCTTCGGTTTATTGATATTATTTCATAGCGGCATGTTCTACGTTGAAAATTGGGGATATCACGCAAAAAGTCAGTATCAATCTCAGTTCCTTGAAAATATCATGTTGATTGTAGAGCCTTGGAGGATGGCTGTGTTATGGGTTATTTCTGGCATTGCTATTCGGTTTGTCCTCGCTAAAGTATCGATGTGGCGATTTATTTCGATGCGCTCGTTTAGATTATTACTACCATTATTGTTTGGTGTTTTGGTTGTGGTACCGCCACAGCTTTATGTTGAAATGAGCTATAACGGCGATTTGAATTTGAGTTATTGGCAGTTTCTAAGCGAGTTTTACTCCCCAAACTCTGCAGTTTTTGAGCAATATCAATCTGGTATTTGGCCACATATTGATGTTAATCATTTATGGTTCATTCGTTCACTTTGGCAATTTTCTCTAATATTACTTTGTTTGTTACCGTTGTTAAATTCTCAATGGGTTAGCCTTGCAACGACATGGCTATTCACACGTCATGGTGTGTTGGCCGTTATTTTGGCTGTACTGCCATTATTTATCATTCAAATTAATTGGGACATGGATACTGTGAGGTACCCATTAGGTTTCACTTTCATGGTTTATGGTTACCTTATTGGCTGGAATTCGATATTTTGGCAGAGAGTGAGTGAGCTGATTCAACCTTTATTTTTTGCATCTGTTTGCTGTTACATTGCGTCGATAGCCTTTTATAATCTTGTTTGGCTAAAGCTATCTGAAGGTGGGCAATCTGAAAACCCCGTCATTTTATTACTTGGTATGTTCAATTACAGCTTAATGCGGGTATTAGGTGCGCTTACGGTGTTTAGTCTTGCTTATAAATATTTAAATAAACCATCTGCCAATTTGAGATACTTTAATGATGCTGTTTATCCGTTCTATATTCTTCATCAAACGTTCATTTTGGTCATTGGGTATCAACTTAGCTCAATGAATTTAGGGTCCATTATTGAACCCATTTTATTAATTATTTTTACTGTATTAGCGTGTTTTTTTGCATATGAATTAATAAGACGCGTTGATTTATTCAGGCCATTATTTGGCTTGAAAATGAAGGGCGATTATCAGATAGTAAGTCAAAGAATCGGTTATATCATGGCTATTTTGCTTATCATTCCTATAGGTTTACAGATCACGTTATAAGCGAGGATAAAAGAGCGCTTTAAAGATATATGAAAAGGCTATTAAAAGAGGTAAAGTAATCTATTATTAGAGTGTATTCATCTGTTTAGCTTACTGTTATGTTGGTATTTTAGTGCTCTGTGTTTGCTAAATCATACTTTGATACTCTACCTATCCACCCATCTGCATTAGGGGTAAGTAATTTATTAAAAAGGCTTTAGTTATTTAGGGAAATGTCTTTATTACGATCGGTTTTCAAGAGTTTCACCTAAAAATTAGCTTATGTTACATAAGGAACGGAAAGTGATTAATTGATGAACCATAATTCACTTTAAGTGATGTTTTGTTAAAAGCTTACTATTCTTTACGGTGATGTTTTAGGCACCTGTTTTATTCGTAGGGTGGTTTGAATTGGTTGGAGGAAGAATGTTAAATAATAGAGGCAGTAAAAATTTATTAAATAAATTATTGTTGTTTTGTATTGTTTTTTTAAGCTCTCATACGCTTGCATATGATCTCAAAGAGGTTAAAAAGTCTGGGGTACTCAGGCATATTGGCGTTCCCTATGCGAATTTTGTTATTCAATATCCACAAGACGAGAAAATAGTTCAAGATGGTTTAGATGTGGAACTTATGCGAGGTTTTGCAAAATATTTAGGTGTTGAATATCAATTTGTTGAGGCATCTTGGGGTAATCTTATTGGTAAAATTAATGGCCAAAATGCAAGCTATGTAAATCAGAGTATTCAATTAGGAACAAAAGTACCAATACAAGGGGATGTGATTTCTAATGGATATACAATTCTTGATTGGAGATCTCAACTTCTAGATTTTTCCGATGTGTATTTCCCTTCAGCAGTTTGGTTAGTCGCTCGAACAGATTCTACGTTACAACCCATTAAATCTAGTGGTTCAGTTATTACCGATATACAAGCCGTAAAATCAAAGCTTTCAGGCCGCACTGTTTTGGCTATGAAGCAATCCTGCTTAGATCCCGATTTATATAATATGTCACAAACAGAGGCAAAAATTATCTTGCCAGTAAAAGCGCGAAAACTGAATGAAATGGTACCCGCTATTATAAATCACGATGCCGAAAGCACGCTGCTTGATGTTCCTGACACACTAATAGCACTTCAAAAGTGGTCGGATGAAATAAAAGTTATTGGTCCAATATCTGAAGAGCAGCGAATGGCTGTAGCATTTCGTAAAAATTCACCTGAATTACGTACAGCATTTAATACTTATTTAGAAATAAAAATAGGTGATGGCAGCTATTTAAAATTAGTAAAAAAATATTATCCTGATGTTTTTTATTTTTATCCTAAATTTTTTATGGAGTTAGAATACTAGCTGATGATAGGTACTAAATTTTTTAGTAATAGAATTATCATATTATTTGGTGCTGTTTTACTCATTTCGTATCTTGCGTTAATCCTTACAGTAACTCATTTTGGGCAAAGTAAACTGCAACAGTCTCAGACAAACGTATTACAACTTGAGGCGAGTCAATATGTGAAAACTATTGAGTTTATCTTTTCTGTGAGTCAGCAATATGTTGATGATTTAGGAGGCGATAAAGCGGTTAGTACTTTTTTTGGGAATCTTCAATCTGGTATGTCTATGGCATATGGGCTTGGTTCAAGTTTAGCTAATTTACAGAGAGTGTTGGATTCTTTTGTTTTAAATAGCAAGCTAGATGAGGATGAAATATTTAATCGTGTTGTTTTAATTAATTCCTCTGGAAATGTTATTGCAGATACCCATGCTGATTTATTTTTTGACATGGCGAATATTTCAACAGCAAAGATCCAAGAACAACATAATGAAATATTTTTAAAAGAGAGTTCAGATGGATTAACAATACAGCTACATACAACTGTTTTTCATCAAAGAAAAGCAGTAGGGCTATTTGTTGCTGATCTCAATATGCTATTAATCAGCAATCAACTTAAGTTACAGGAGGTTGCAGATCGTCCTAGCCGCTTACAATTAAAAACCTTGCATGATAAATCATTAGTCATCTGGGATTCAATTACTTCAGACAATAAAAACAATCTCACATTAAAGACAAAATTAGCCGATAGTATTTCTATTAATAATAAAATAAAAGGTATCGATCTATATTTAGAAAGCTGGTTTGAACCGATTTTTGATCAAGACCTTCTTACCTCTTCTAATTTCATTCTTACCATTTCTATCCTTGCTATCCCTCTGCTATTTGGCCTTTTCTATTTATTTAAAATAGATAAAAGTAATACCATATTAAGAACTCAAATTGATGCAACTTTTGAAGAAAAACATAAATTAAGCCAACACAACATATTGTTAGAAAGTGAAATAAAAAGGCGTAAAAATTCAGAAAGCCAACTTGCTTATCAAGCGACCCATGACGAACTTACTGGGCTGGTCAATAGGAATGTTAGCCATAGATACTTAGCCAAATCTATTCAGGAATCACAAATAAACAATACTGAAATATTAGTCATGTTTATTGATTTAGATAACTTTAAGGAAATTAATGACTCATTAGGTCATGCTGCTGGAGATGACATCCTGAAAATGGTAAGTCGTCGCTTACTGGATAGCGTTTATGAAACAGATGTGATTGCTCGATTGGGTGGTGATGAATTTTTACTTATTGCTCAGTCTCAGATGAATATTGGTAAGGCAACAGATTTGGCTACTAAAATTCATCATGTTTTTGAAGAACCATTTATCGTTAATGATTACGAGCTTTTTATTACGGCTAGCATTGGCATGTCGATGTATCCAATGGATGGATATGACCCTGAAACATTACTCAAAAATGCCGATATGGCTTTGTATCGAGTGAAAGATTCTGGTCGAAATGACTTTAGTTTTTATGACTCAAGTTTGAATGATTCTTTACAGCTTAGTGTGTTACTAGATAAACGTTTACGCTTGGCTATTAGCAATAATGATCTCGAGATGTACTATCAACCAATTATTGATCTACAAAGTAGAAGAATAGTCGCTGCAGAAGCACTTATGCGATGGCATGATAAAGAGTTAGGTTTTGTCGCCCCTGATAAATTTATACCACTTGCAGAAAAAAATGGATTAATCCATCAACTTGGCGAATTTGCTCTCTCTCAAGCTTGCTGTAATGCGGCTGGATGGCAAGACATTACTCCAATAAATATAGCGGTTAATTTTTCTAGTGTGCAATTTAGATATTGTGATGCCCTCCTAGTAACAATAGAAAGGGCGTTAAAAGAGAGTAAGCTCCCTGCGGAGAAATTGACAGTTGAAATTACGGAAAGTCTCTTGGTTGATCATAATGATGATTTACTTAATATGCTTAATAAGGTCGATAAACTGGGCATAGATCTATCTATTGATGATTTTGGTATGGGTTATTCAGCATTGAGTTACTTACAAAAATTTCCATTTTCAAAACTTAAAATCGATAAAGCATTTATGGATAGTTTGCAAACGAATGCAGCCAATCGGTCATTGGTTACAGCAATATTGGCAATGGCAAATGCACTAAATTTAAAAGTGATAGCTGAGGGTATAGAAGAGCCATACCAAGCTAAATATTTAGCAGATATGAATTGTGAATTTGCTCAAGGGTACCTGTTTAGTAAAGCTGTCACCGCTGATGAATTTGAGCAATTATTACTTAAAGATAAAGAACATCCTTTAGGGCTTGAAATCTAATGTGTATTTAATATCTTATACTTATCATTTAGTGGAGGAAGGTTAAATTAGTTACTTGATTAGCGAGTACAGGGGGGGAAATACCCGATAGATTTAGGTTACTCATATATAAGTTACTCATATATAAGTTACTCATATATTGACATGAGCAGCCTTAACAGATCTTTTTATCTAAAAGACGTTTCAAATTCACCCGCGACGTCTCAATATCGAGACTGATTTATTTTCATATTTTCTTAAACTTAAATTCCTGTTACCGCAATCGACTTATTCAATCAGCTTATGTTGTTAAATTTGACTACACTAATATTAGTAGCATAACTAAACCAAAGAATAGCGGTCATAAACACAGCAAGGTTAGTTTGTTGATTTTAATAAACTAAACATAAGCCGTTCGGTAAATCACACGCGCGTTATGAATGATTTAAGGGGTAATATATGGATTCAATCAAAATATCTGATTATATGGACCGTCAACCTGTACTGCTTAAAGCGAATATGTCGCTGGCAACAGCTGTTGAACATTTACTCACCAATAAAAAAGCGGGTGCGGCAGTCATTGGCGACAATGGCGAACTGGTGGGGTTTCTTTCTCAACAGGACTGTTTATCCGTGATGCTCAAAAGCAGTTACCACTGTGATATGACTGAAACAGTCAAAGACTGCATGATAACTGAAGTGTTAACAGCATCGCCCGAGGGCAGTATTTTGCAGCTTGCAGAACAAATGCTAGGGGCGAAACCCAAAATCTATCCTGTGGTGGAGTCGGGCAAAGTCATTGGCACCATTAACCGAACTAATGTACTGAGTGCGATGAATGTTTATATGCAGCAGTGTTATTTAACCCCAGCATAAAGGGAATGTCGTAAACTAATACCATTCAGTCTAGTTCCTTGCTAGGATCGCAGTTTTTGAAATACTTGCTAGGAATTAGACTTGAATTCAGATCAACACCCGCTCTCTAAAGCATACCTAAACTCATGTTATCAAACCGATGCGGCTAAAATTCGTCGTAGGTTGTTTCAGTTAAAAAAAGAGCCGCAATCTGAAAAGAAAGATCAAGTCCTTGCTAAGTTATCAGAACAAGCGGTTAAAGCTTTTGATAAAGCCCAATACCGACTGAATAACATTCCTAAAGTGAGCTACCCTGACTCGCTACCTGTATCGCAAAAGCGTAATGATATCGCCTCTGCCATTGCCAATAACCAAGTGGTAATTGTTGCAGGTGAGACCGGTTCAGGTAAAACCACCCAGTTACCGAAAATTTGTTTAGAGTTAGGACTAGGTACACGTGGTTTAATCGGCCATACACAGCCAAGACGACTTGCAGCAAGAAGTGTGGCAAATCGTGTCGCTGAAGAGATAAACAGCCCGCTTGGCGAGGTTGTCGGCTTTAAAGTACGTTTTGCAGATGCGATTAGTCCAGACAGTTACATCAAGCTGATGACTGACGGTATTTTATTAGCGGAATTAACCTCTGATAAGTTCTTAAATCAATATGATGCCATCATCATTGATGAAGCCCATGAACGTAGCCTCAATATCGATTTCATTTTAGGCTATTTGAAACAAGTTCTTAAAAAACGTCCTGATTTAAAAGTCATTATTACCTCGGCAACCATTGATGTTGATCGCTTCTCGAAGCATTTCAATAATGCCCCTGTCATTGAAGTTTCAGGACGTACATTCCCGGTTGAAACTCGCTATAGACCTTTAGTGCGTGATACCGATGCAGATGTTGATGTCAGTGATGCCATTTTTGGCGCTGTTGATGAGTTAATGGCGGAAGGCCCAGGCGATATCTTGATTTTCATGAACGGTGAGCGCGAAATCCGCGATACCACTGAAATGTTGCGTAAGCAAAATTATCGCGATACTGAAATCCTGCCGCTTTATGCTCGATTGTCATATGGTGAGCAGTCAAAAGTCTTTAAAAGTCATATTGGCCGTAGAATTGTACTGGCTACTAACGTGGCAGAAACCTCATTAACCGTGCCTGGGATTCGCTATGTTATTGATCCCGGTACTGCGCGTATAAGCCGCTACAGTTACCGCACTAAGGTGCAACGTTTACCGATTGAACCTATATCCCAAGCCAGTGCTAATCAGCGCCAAGGTCGTTGTGGTCGTGTTGCTGCGGGTATTTGCATTCGTTTATATGACGAAATGGATTTTATTCAGCGTCCGGAATTTACCGACCCTGAAATTCTGCGTACTAACCTTGCATCGGTTATTTTGCAGATGCTAGCCATTGGTTTAGGTGATATCGCTGGTTTTCCGTTTATTCAGCCGCCAGAAGAGAAACACATTCGTGATGGTTTCTTATTGCTTGAAGAGTTACAGGCGGTTAAAAAGCAGCGCAAAGATCTGGTGCTGACTAACTTAGGTCGAAATCTTGCTAAGATCCCGTTAGACCCTCGTTTAGCGCGTATGGTACTTGAAGCTAAAGATATGGGCTGTCTGCATGAAGTCATGGTCATTGCTGCTGGATTGTCGATTCAAGATCCACGAGAAAGACCCATCGAAAAGAAGCAAGCGGCGGACGAGTGTCACAAACGTTATACCGATAAAGACTCAGACTTTGCCAGTTGGGTTAACTTGTGGAATTACATTAAAGATCAAAAAAGCGAGTTATCGGCAAGCCAATTTAGAAAGCAGTGCCGTGAAGAATACTTAGCGTATTTACGGGTGCGTGAATGGCAAGATCTATACACCCAACTAAAACAAGCGGTGCATGACTTAAAATGGCGTTTAAATGATACGGCGCCAAGTTATGACAACCTGCATAAAGCCATATTGTCAGGCTTACTCAGTCACATCGGTTTTAAAGATGCTAATAACGAATATTTAGGCGCCCGCAATCGTAAGTTCTTTGTGTTCCCTGGTTCGCCACTGGCTAAAAAAGGCCCTAAATGGATCATGGCGGCAGAGTTAACAGAAACCTCGCGTTTATTTGCCCGTTGCTGCGCCAAAATTCAGCCTGAATGGTTAGAGCCTCTTGCTGCGCATTTGATTAAGAAAAATCATATCGAGCCGCACTTTGAAGCCAAACCCGCGAGTGTTATCGCTTTTGAAAACCAGGTTCTTTATGGGTTAATGGTGGTTAATCGCCGCCGTGTGCAATATGGCCCGATTGAACCCGTTGAAGCACGTGAGATATTTATCCGCAGCGCCTTAGCAGAAGGGCAGTTACAAACTAAAGAACCGTTTTTTGTTAAAAATCAGCAGCTGCTTAATGATATTGAGTCGCTAGAGCATAAGTCGCGTCGCCGTGACATTTTAGTTGATGAAGAAGTGCTGGTGGCTTTTTACGAGCCGATAATTCCTCAAGGTATTTACAACGCGCCACTATTTTTTAAATGGTGGAAAGAAGAACGTAAAGCCACACCTGAGTTATTAGATTTTAATCAAGAGCTGTTAATGCAGCGCAGTGCTGACCATGTTTCAGCATTGGATTTTCCTGAGATTTGGCATAAAGCCAACTTGGGCTTAAAAGTGAGTTATCACTTTGAGCCCGCGGCTGTTGATGATGGTGTGTCTATTCATATTCCTGTGGCGTTAATCAACCAAATCGATACCGATGACTTTGATTGGTTAGTCCCCGGCTTACGTGAAGAAAAAGTGATTGCACTGATTAAATCACTACCAAAAGCGCTGCGCCGTAACTTTGTGCCCGCCCCCGATTATGGCCGCGCTTGTGTACAGGCAATGGAACCATTTTCAATGCCGATGCTTGATTCGATGTGTAAACAGTTACTCAGAATGACTGGGACACGCATCAGTCCTGAAGACTTTGATTTAAGCCAGTTAAGCGCGCATCTGACAATGAATTTTAAAATTGAAGATGATAAGCATCGCCTTGTTGATCAAGGTAATGATTTAGATGCCTTAAAAGACAAGCTGCAAGGTGTGGTGGCCAAAGCCATACGTAATGTGGCAGAAGATGGCATTGAAAAGAAAGAAATTACTACATGGTCATTTGGCGATTTACCTAAGCAATATCAAAAACGCAGAGGTAATTATGAAGTTAAAGCTTACCCAGCGTTAATCGATGACAAAACCCAAGTATCGATTAAGCTATTTGACGATGAGTTTGAAGCAGAGCGTTATCATCGTGCAGGTTTAAGACGTTTATTACTGATTAATATTCCGTCTCCGGTTAAGCACTTACAAAAAGCATTGCCTAACAAAGCCAAGCTTGCGATGTACTTTAATCCGTTTGGACAAGTACAAATATTAATTGATGACATTATTTCGGCATCGGTGCAGCAATTACTGGATGAAAAGCAATTGGATGTGCGTAATGAACAGCAATTTGAGCAAGCTAAAGATTGGGTAAGGCAAGAACTTAACGGTTACGCTGAGCAAATCTCATTGCAAGTTGAGCAAGTCTTGACGATTTATCAACGCATCAAAAAACGCTTAAAAGGTAAGATAAGCTTAAATATCGCTTTTGCGATGAGTGACATTAATAACCAGCTTGATAAGTTGGTATTTAAAGGCTTTGTTGAACATTGCGGTTGGAAACGACTTGCTGATGTTGGGCGTTATCTTAAAGCGATTGAAAACCGCCTTGAAAAGCTGCCTGTTGACCCGACTCGTGATCGTTTGCATATGGTGAGCATTGCTAAAGTTCAGGACTTACTTACAGCGCAACTGGCTAAAGTGCCTAAAACCCAACCTGTACCAGAGTCGTTAGTTGAAGCACGCTGGATGATAGAAGAATACCGAGTATCGTGTTTCGCACAGGTGCTGGGTACTGCTTATCCTATCTCAGAAAAGCGGATAGTCATGCATATTAAACAGGTTTAATTCAATCTGTTTTTGTGATTTAACAATGAGCCGTTAATATTTGAACTATAGGCACGTATTTAATACGTGCCTTTTTTATGGGATCTTTATGATAGGAGCGGGTGTATTTATACAGGTTAAAAAATATAAAAAGCATGATGTATAAGTGCTTAAAATGGAGATGTTAGCTTAATGTTTCGCTGAAGGTATTGTTTTGACAACTTGTTGCTATACCCGTGATCTTTTATGTAAGACTTTCAGTTTTAGGTACTGTAAAACTTCTTTAAAGTGAGTTAATTGCCATATACACATACTATTTCGTAAGTTTTTCGTAAGTTTTGGTGTTATTGAAAGTATTAGCTTGCTATAATCAGCCTCAAGAAGACTGCTGGCTACGCTTCTCTGTAATGGTAAATGTCACCCCTAAATTATAGACATGCCATACCCCCTACAAACGGCCTAAGATTGATAGGAGTTATTATGGAAGTTCATGAATATGAGAATGCTTATTATCAAGTAAAAGACGATGTATTAGAGTCGTTACCTACTGAAGAAGAATAAGCTGATCGAACTAATAGAATTAGCTCTTTCGCAAGCATAAAAAAAGCAGCCTTGGCTGCTTTTTTTATGCTTGTTAGTTTATGCTGAGTTAACTTAACTATTGCGCTCACTATAAGTTATCAGTTGTATAAGTTAGTCGACTTGGTTAGCCCTCAATACGGCCCTTTTCTGTTAACACTTCAACAATCGTCCAACTTTTACCTTTTTTAACCAACTTTATGGTTCGGTCATCGACCCAAGGGCTGCCACCTCTAAGGCCTTCAATTTTCACTTTCACATCGACTTCATCGGTAAATTTACGGAAAAAATCAATATCAATATCATCAATGCTCATTCTGACATCACTCATGGATAAACCTAAAACATGACGTTGAACCGCTGAGGCAATATGGTAATGAGACATGACATCCTTCAAATCTTGATTCACATAAATTTTAGCCTGACTAACATCTCTATCAACGTAGATAGCTTTGAAGAACCCTAATGAAACTTCTTCAGGAGTCAGTGCTTTTTCTAGACGACCTTGAGGATTTTTTTCGGAAGGACCACAAGCGGTGAGCATTAATAAGCTGACCAAAACAAAGATTTTATGCATGATGACTTTTTGAGTTTCAAAGTGTTAATCAAGTATCGCTATTTACGTGTGAGGACACAAGAGAAACACATAAATATCCTATAGAACCCAATTAATTGTTGACTGAATTACGGCTGCGTGTCATACCTTAGTAAGCTAATACATTATTTAAAATGTATAACTTAATGTTATCCACAGAATCTGTGGACAACTATGTTGAATACTCTTAACCACTTCGATAAGGTTATGATATTTAACAATTAATAGTGCTGGTTAAAAAATGACACCTTAATTTTACTGTTAATACTTTCTGTTTTATTCCTGCTTTTTTTATCATTTTCCACTTGCTTTTCTCTGTTAAAAACTTTAAGCCGCCTTAAATTGTTCACTGCTTATAAACGATTCATGTTTTCAGAAAACTTCAAGCTAAATTGTTCGATTTAATTCTTTAAAACATGATTTTCATAGACGTTAACCGAGTGTTCTTAACCTTGTCTTTGTTTGAATTTACTTTCAAAATCGCTTTGGAATGATTCACATCACTGTTAATTGACGCGGTTTCATATTTTGCCCGCAATTTCATTAAAGATCGCAAATTTAAAAATCGTGCTAAGTATTAAATCGACACTCATTTATTAACATAGCACTTGTTTATTAAAGTGACGTTTATCTATTCGATACTACTCCAAGAAGGCTTTAATTTTTGTATCAACAAGCCTGAACAATATGATTTGTGGTTTTTGGTGTTTTCTAGTTAGGGTACGTTTATGCGTCTGGTATTTTCGTGGCGGCATATAGCTATTGGCTCAACTATTATCTTCGTTATTTATTGAGTTATTCAATTGAGCTGCATTTAGCTCAAGGCAAGAAAAAAGCACTATCGCTATTAAATAGGGATAGTGCTTTTTAAAGAATGTGATTAATTACAACTAATGCTATTTCTTAGCGTCAGATTGTGCCTGTTCATTTTGCGCCGCTTGAATGGCAGTCAGTGCGATGGTGTAAACAATATCATCGACTAACGCACCGCGTGATAAATCATTCACAGGTTTACGCATACCTTGCAGCATAGGGCCGATACTAATCAGGTCAGCACTTCGCTGAACCGCTTTGTACGTAGTATTACCCGTATTTAAATCTGGGAATACGAATACCGTTGCTTTACCTGCTACAGGGCTATCAGGCGCTTTAGAACGTGCCACATTTTCCATAACTGCAGCATCGTACTGTAATGGACCATCAATGATTAAGTCAGGACGTTTTTCTTTGGCGATTCGAGTCGCTTCACGTACTTTATCAACATCAGAACCCGTACCAGAAGTCCCTGTTGAGTAACTGATCATGGCAACGCGTGGCTCAATACCAAATGCTGCTGCAGATTCTGCTGATTGAATAGCAATGTCTGCTAGTTGATCAGGGTTCGGATCTGGGTTAATGGCACAGTCACCATAAACAAGGACTTGATCAGGCATCAGCATAAAGAAGATAGAGGATACTAAGCTTGAACCCGGCGCTGTTTTAATCAGCTGCAGGGGAGGGCGAATAGTATTGGCGGTAGTGTTTATTGCGCCAGATACGATACCGTCAACTTCATCTTGAGCCAGCATCATAGTGCCTAACACCATGTTGTCTTCTAACTGCTCTTTAGCGACAACTTCAGTCAGGCCTTTATGGCGACGTAAATCAAGCATACCTTCAACATAGCGTCCACGAGCTTGTATAGGATCGATGATTTGTACACCTTCACCCAGTACCACATCTTGTGATGCCGCAATACGTAGAATTTCTTCGGCATTACCTAAAAGTACACAACGCGCTATTCCACGTTCAGCACAAATAGCAGCGGCTTTAATGGTTCTTGGCTCTTCACCCTCAGGCAAGACTATGGTTTTCTTCGCCGCACGAGCAAGTTCAGTTAGCTTGTATCTGAATGCTGGTGGCGATAAGCGATGCTCCCTTGGTAAGTTCTGGGTGACGCTTTCAATCCAGCTTTGGTCGATATGACTGGCTACGTACTCTTGAACTCGGTCAATACGTACAGCATCGTCAACCGGTACTTCATGGTCAAAACGCTGAATGTTTAACGAGGTTTGCCATGTATTAGAATCAATTAAAAATACAGGTAAGCCGGTTTCAAATGCACGGTCACATAATGCCATGATTTCAGGTTCTGGCTCATAGCCACCTGTCAATAAAAGTGCACCAATCTTAACGCCGTTCATTGCCGCAAGACAGGCTGATACGATAACATCAGAGCGATCGCCTGAAGTCACCAGTAAAGAGTTTGTGCGAATATGGGTAACCATATTTGGAATACTGCGGGCACAGAAAGTCACTTTACGTAGACGACGAGTATGCATTTCACCGGCATTGATGATTTTGGCGTTTAAATGCTTGGCTAAATCAGATGCTCGAGGTGATACCAAGTCTAGGTTATACGGCACACTACCTAAAATTCGTAATGGGCTTTTGCCTGGAAGTTGGAACATCGCTGATGTATCCACCTTATGGATATCAGCATGATCGAAAACTTCTGATAGATCAGGACGAGCTCGACCTTCATCATCAACTGGTGCACCAATTTTATTGATAATTGAACCAATAAGGCGTTTGTTTTTAACGCCGCCCCATGAGTTATACGCAATCTCTAAACGACTCATTAACCCATTTGGACTGTCATTACCTGGCGTCGCGATGAAAATCACGTCAGCATCTAATGCTTTGGCAATTTCAAAATTAATGTCATCAGAGAAAGGGTGGTTTCGTGTAGGCACTAACCCTTCAATAACAATCGTTTCTGTATTTGAAGCACATTCACTGGCGCGAGCAATAATTTGCTCCATCAACACATCAATTTGTTCAGAACGGATTAGATTCTCTGCATGTTCCATTGTAAATGGCTCAAGCGGGTTAACCGTAGGAGAATGACTTAAAATGGTGGTTGAACGTTCAGGGCCATTATCACCGGTTCTGATCTGGGCGATTGGCTTGAAGAATTGAACTTTAACGCCTTTGCGCTCTAGCGCACGAACCATCCCAAGACTTAATGAGGTCAGACCTACACCAGTTCCAATTGGGATTAACATGATATTTCGAGACATAAATACCTCTAATGTAAAATTAAAAAAGCCCGTTAAGTAACAGGCTTAAAATAAACTATTCAGAAACAAATTAAGCAGTAATCAACTTAATTGAATCTTCAGCGATTACCCACTCTTCGTTGGTTGGGATAACCATTGCGACAGTGCTGCCTTCTTCGGTAATGATGCCTTGGCTACCAAAACGTGCTGCTAAGTTCTTTTCTTCATTCACTTGGAAGTTGAATATTTCTAGCATACCAAGCACTTTTGCGCGGATGATGTCAGAGTTCTCACCAATACCACCAGTGAAGATAACAGCGTCTAAACGGCCTAATGGCACAGTGTAAGAAGCAATGTACTTGGCTAAACGGTAGCAGAATATCTCCAATGCTAATGTCGCGCCTTTATGGCCATCTTTATAACCGTCTTCAATGCCACGGCAATCATTAGTTAGCTCAGATATACCTAACAAGCCACTTTGCTTGTTTAGTAAGTTATTCACTTCATCGAGGGTGTAACCAAGTTGGTTTACGAGATGATAGATGATTGAAGGATCCATATCACCACAACGTGTACCCATAACTAAACCTTCTAACGGGGTTAACCCCATTGAAGTGTCAACACTCTTACCGCCTTTAATCGCAGTAACCGAAGCACCGTTACCAAGATGTGCCACGATAACGTTAGTGTCCGTAATGTCTTTGTTGAGTACTTTTGCTGCTTCACGGCTAACAAATAAGTGACTTGTACCGTGCATGCCGTAACGACGTATACCATGTTCACGATATAGCTTGTACGGAAGTGCGTAAACGTAAGCTCGTTCAGGCATTGTTTGGTGAAAAGCAGTATCAAAAACAGCAACCTGTGGAAGCGCTGGGAATGATGCCATTGCCGCTCTAATACCAATTAGGTGAGCTGGGTTATGAAGGGGTGCAAGTGAAGCACAGTCTTCGATGCCTTTGATCACATCTTCATTGATGATCACTGAACGAGAGTATTTCTCACCGCCATGAACTATACGATGGCCAACAGCTTGAATTTGGGCAGCAAGCTCTGGTTGATCGGCAAGAATATTATTAACTATGTATTCAACAGCTTCACGATGAGCAGTAAATGCACCAAGTTTGGCTTCATTTTTAGCACCGTTTACTTTCCATTTAATGCGAGAATCTTCTAAGCCGAAGCATTCAGCAAGTCCTGATATGTGATCATCACCAGATATGGCATCAATTACAGCAAATTTTAAAGAAGAGCTACCGCAGTTGAGTACCAGTACGAGTTTTTCTGACATGTTGAGACCTTTTTGTCTAATCGTGCAAAATTTAAAATTGATGTGAAACTGTGTTATTTCAACTATCAATCATAGTTAATGATTTACAAAACAGCCGATATATTTGCCTTTAATTTGGGGCTAAATATAGCTGTGTGCTATTGTGCATATATCTGATAAATCTTATAGGGCATACCGTTGAGCGTAAATGTGTTCAAAATCATAGGAGATGGTCGACGTTATATGAAGACGTGGCCTATGGTTCGACAACTTGGGTTTTATTTCCCTGAATACCGTGTAGTTAGGGCAACCCATCTTGGCATTATGTTTATGCCTTTTTTCGCTATCTTGGCTGCAATTAGCCAAGTGTATGTCAATGGTTGGGCGTTTTTACCTCAAGCCATTGCTATATTGCTATTTTTTGTCAGTTTACCCATCCAGGGCTTGCTCTGGTTAGGTTGCCGAGCAAGGCACCCATTACCATTAACACTGTTTGATTGGGGTAACGAACTCAGTGCCAAATTAAATTCAATGGGCGTTCGTAACCAGCCGTTAGGTGCTAAAGCCTGTTATTTGGATATGGCACAAATATTAAAATTAGCTTTTGATCGTTTAGATCGAAGCTATTGGGAAGAGCTTTAACTCTTACCAATAATAAGTCGCTACTATTGCAGCGATGTATTAGTAATCTGCGCTAATACCACGTTCAGTAAATACCGCTTTAATCGCATCCATTGTTGCTTTACTTGGCGGTTTTACACCTTCTAAAGCATACTTCTCACCGAAGACTTCCCATTTGTGGGTACCGAGTTCGTGATAAGGCAGTAATTCTACTTTTTCAACGTTCTTCATCGGTTTAATAAAATCCGCTAATGCGATAGCTGATTCAATATCTTCGGTAAATCCGCCAACAACTACATATCTCACCCAGGTCTTTTGCTGACGCTTAGCGAGGTATTCTGCAAATTGTAAAGTACGGTGATTACTGACTTTAGTTAATTCGATGTGTTTTGTATCATCCATTTGCTTTATATCAAGCAATACTAAGTTAGTGTTATCGAGTAATTCATCAATAACAGGTGTGTATTTGCGGACAAAGCCATTGGTGTCGAGACAGGTATGGAGCTGATTATCTTTACATGCTTTAAAGAGTTCACTGACAAATTCAGCTTGAAGAATTGCTTCCCCGCCTGTTGCAGTAACCCCACCAGATGTTAAGAAAGGTTTGTAACTGATGATTTGACTCATGAGTTCATCAACAGTGACTTCTTTACCACCATCTAAATCCCAAGTATCACGGTTATGACAATATTGGCATTTCATCAAGCAGCCTTGCATAAAGGCGACATAACGAATACCAGGGCCATCAACAGTGCCAAAAGATTCGATTGAGTGAATACGACCTGTGGTCATGACATCTCCGAACAAGCAAAAAAAAAAGGTTGTACTAACTTAGTAAGATAAAATCATCACTGTATATTAGTACAACCAATTTTAGCTGATGTTACAAGCCTTTAGTGAAAGTACGAGTAATTACATCTTGTTGCTGTTCAGGGGTTAGTGCGTTGAAACGGACTGCATAACCAGAGACACGAATGGTCAGTTGTGGGTACTTTTCAGGATGAACAATCGCATCTTCAAGCATTTCACGGTTCATTACGTTCACGTTTAAGTGTTGACCACCTTCACTGCTAGCGTTACTCATGAAGTAACCATCCATTAGTGATGCAAGGTTCGCGCGGCGACCGACTTCATCTTTACCTAATGCATTTGGCACAATAGAGAACGTATAAGAAATACCATCCTGTGCGTGAGCAAATGGCAGTTTAGCCACAGACGTTAATGATGCAATTGCGCCGTTTTCATCACGACCGTGCATTGGGTTAGCACCAGGAGCGAAAGGTGCGCCAGCTGGACGACCATCAGGTGTAGTCCCTGTTTTCTTACCGTATACAACATTAGAGGTAATAGTAAGAATTGACTGAGTTGGTATCGCATTACGGTACATTTTCATGTTACGGATTTTAGCCATGAAACGTTCGACTAAATCACAAGCGATGTCATCTACACGTGGGTCATTATTACCAAATTTTGGATAATCACCTGAGATATCAAAATCAACCGCAATACCGTTTTCATCACGGATTGGCTTAACAGTACCAAACTTAATTGCAGATAATGAATCGGCTGCAATTGAAAGGCCCGCAATACCACATGCCATTGTACGTCTAACGTCACGGTCATGAAGTGCCATTAATGCTGACTCATATGAATACTTGTCGTGCATGTAATGGATAGAGTTAAGTGCTGTCACATATTGTGTTGCTAACCAATCCATTAAGCCGTCTAAACGACCCATAACATCATCAAATTCTAAAACTTCAGATGTAATTGGATCCGCTTTAGGAGCAACTTGGATTTTTAGCTTTTCGTCAACGCCGCCATTGATTGCATAAAGCATTGTTTTAGCTAAGTTGGCACGGGCACCGAAAAACTGCATGTGTTTACCTATAATCATAGGGCTCACACAACAAGCAATTGCGTAATCGTCTGATTCGAAATCAGGACGCATTAAATCATCATTTTCGTACTGGATTGAACTGGTATCGATAGAGACTTTTGCACAATAGTTTTTAAAACCTTGTGGCAGCTCATTTGACCATAACACGGTAATGTTTGGCTCAGGGCTTGGGCCCATGTTGTATAAAGTGTGTAAGAAACGGAAGCTTGATTTCGTAACAAGAGTACGACCGTCTAAACCCATACCAGCAATTGATTCTGTTGCCCAGATTGGGTCGCCAGAGAACAATTCATCGTATTCAGGAGTACGTAAGAAACGCACCATACGAAGTTTCATCACGAAATGGTCAACCATTTCTTGTGCTTGTTCTTCAGTGATTACCCCATTTTTGATATCGCGCTCAACGAAGATATCTAAGAATGAAGAAGTACGGCCTAATGACATTGCCGCGCCATTTTGGCTTTTAACTGCAGCAAGGTAACCAAAGTAAGTCCATTGGATAGCTTCTTTTGCATTGGTCGCAGGTAAAGAAATATCACAGCCGTATTTAGCTGCCATTTTCTTCATTTGACCAAGAGCACGATGCTGCTCTGCAATTTCTTCACGTAGTTGCATTGTGTATGATAAGTCTTCGCCAGCTTCAAAACCTGCTTGAAGTGAAGAGAACTGGGCGAACTTATCTTGCATTAGGTAATCGATACCATAAAGTGCAATACGACGGTAATCACCAATGATACGACCACGGCCGTACGCATCAGGTAACCCTGTTAAAATACCAGACTTACGACATGCCATAATTTCAGGGGTATAAATATCGAATACACCTTGGTTATGGGTTTTACGTAATTCAGAATAAGTGTACTTAACGTCTTGGTTTAATTCGCGGCCATAAGCTTTACAAGAACCTTCAACCATACGAATACCGCCATTTGGCAGCATTGCGCGTTTAAGCGGCGCATCAGTTTGCAAACCTACAATGGTTTCCAAATCTTGATTGATATAACCAGCATCATGAGAGGTAATGGTTGAAACCATTTCAGTATCGAAATCAACAGGGGCGTGAGTGCTGTTTTCTTGCTTAATCCCTTCCATCACTTTATTCCAAAGTGAATCAGTAGCGGCAGTTGCACCAGCTAAAAAAGACTCATCACCTTCATAAGGTGTGTAGTTTTTCTGGATAAAGTCGCGAACGTTGACTTCAGTTTTCCAATCACCAGCTTCAAAATTCTGCCAAGCGTTTGCAAATAACTCTGTTGTATCGGTCATGGTAATTTACCTTCTCGTAATTAACTGCTGCTGAACTGCCACTTGATGTTACGGGTTAAATGTTACAAACAAGTCGACGGTTCAAAAATTGAGACCCCTATAAATGGATGATCGCAAGGGCATCTAATCTGTTAGTTCAATCATTTTAATTCAACAATTGAACAAAATTTTCACTCAAAATAAATTGGTAAGACCAATTTACCTAAAGAATTTTAGCATAGCTTTTATACGACTTCACTTAATTAAAGCTAAATCGCTTAAGATATGGACAAAACTGTTAGCTAGGTAACAGTTTTTAAGCATAAGGTTTTTTAAATGACCAATAGTGTCTACTCTTGCAGCGTACAACAAGGCTACTTTTGGTAACATTCTTATCATGATGTCGCTTTGCTATACTGATTTATAGCATTTTTTAGTAAAGCTGATAGTTTATTAGCACTTATTAAAGTAGGTTGCCTATAATATCAGTATCATTTTTGTGTGCTTATTTTGGTATTACCAATTTATTGTTGATGTTTTTATAATTCATATTGGGGTTTTTATGAAGAATTTAACCGGTGACGAACGCCAATCTACGGCGGACTCAACAACCGAGTTAACAGCTAAGTCTATAACGACTTCGCCTACCACCTTTCAACAGGCTGAAAATTTCGGTTTAGCTAAAGTGGCTAAAAGTCCTTGGCAATCTTTTATCCTATCCATTTTTGCTGGTGCTTTCATTGCCATTGCGTTTGTATTTTATATCACAGTGACGAACGGCAGCACGATGGGCTGGGGGATAACACGTCTCATTGGTGGTGTTGCATTTAGTTTAGGGCTTATTTTAGTGGTGGTATGTGGTACTGAATTATTTACCAGTACGGTATTAACTTCCATTCCGTGGGCACAGAAAAAAATAAAAACCTCGGTACAGTTACAATGCTGGGCACGAGTTTATGCGGGTAATTTGATTGGAGCACTGCTAATGGTGTTTTTAATCATGTCTGCACGTATGTTTGAGTTAAACAGTGGCCAATGGGGATTAAGTGCGCTGAATATTGCGCAACATAAGATTCATCACACTTGGTCGCAGGCATTAACCTTGGGGGTTTTGTGTAACATGCTGGTGTGCTTGGCTGTGTGGATGACCTTTGCGACTAAAGATTTACTGACTAAATCATGTTTAATGATTTTGCCGGTTGCCATGTTTGTCAGCAGTGGTTTTGAACACAGTATTGCCAATATGTTCATGGTGCCTTTAGGTGTAGCTATTCATTCTTTTGCGCCAGAAAGCTTTTATGTCGCGCTTAATATTAATCCTGCTCAATATGATGATTTAACCCTAGTTAACTTTGTATTTAATAACCTTATCCCAGTTACCCTAGGTAACATCATTGGTGGTGGGGTGTTTGTTGGCTTGGGTTTTTGGCTAGTTGAACAAGGTAAGCTCACTATCGGGACTCAGGGTGCTAGCAATGCATCGATAGTCACTAAAATTGAACAAAAAAGTGATTAACAGATTGAGTATAAAGACGGTGTTTACATAGACCTGTCTTATACTTAATTAGTTGATTGACTAGACGCCTAGCTTTGCTGGGCGTTTTTGTGTCTATGGCCTAAGCGTATTTATCACTACATATGTCGTCATCGGTTTAAACAAGCCTATAATATTATTGGTAATTAACCTCACGACAATAGTAGAATCTTAATCACTTGATAACCCATCATTAAAATAACAATAAGCATGGTCATCACATGATAGAACCCCAAAAAACACTAGCGACAGAATTAACACCTGATCTGCAATCCCTTACTAAAAGCACGCAGCCTCCGAAATCAATGCCAGATACTTTGGTGATTATTTTCTTTGTTGCTTTGGCTGCTGCACTGCTCACCTATGTCGTTCCAATTGGCTCATTCACTACCCAAGAAGCACATTATGTTGTCGATGGTGTTGAGAAAACCCGCAGCGTCGTAGACCCCAACTCATTTGTTTATGCTACTGACGAACAGGGTGAACCCAAGCTCAATCCCATTTCATTTTTTAAAGGTGATGGCGGAGTAGGTTTTTTTAATTTTGCCTTTGAAGGTATGGTTTCTGGCTCTAAATGGGGCAGTGCTATTGGCGTTATCATGTTTATGTTGGTGATTGGTGGATCATTTGGCGTCGTGATGGCCACGGGGACTATCGATAACGGCATTTTGCGATTAATTGATAAAACCAAGGGTAACGAGCAAATCTTTATCCCAGTGATTTTCAGTTTGTTTTCTCTGGGCGGGGCGGTATTTGGCATGGGAGAAGAGGCCATTGCTTTCGCTATTATTATTTGCCCGTTAATGATCCGCCTTGGCTATGATGGCATATGTACCGTGATGGTGACGTATGTCGCCACACAAATCGGTTTTGCCAGCTCATGGATGAACCCGTTTAGTGTTGCGATTGCTCAAGGTATTTCTGGAGTGCCAGTACTATCTGGGGCTGGAGTGCGCTTCGGGCTTTGGGTTGGTTTTACCTTGATAGGTATTGCTTTTACCATGCGCTATGCAGCGAAAGTTCAAAAACAACCTAGTGCGTCTTTTAGTTTTCATAGCGACCAATATTTTAGAGATAACCAGCAAGGCACTGTAAAAGATAGCCGATTTAATGTTGGTGACATACTTGTATTACTGACCATTATCGCGACGATTGCTTGGGTTATCTGGGGCGTTATCGCTCATGCGTGGTTTATACCTGAAATTGCCAGTCAATTTTTTACCATGGGAATTGTGGTCGGCATTATTGGCATTATATTTAAGCTTAATGCCTTAACGATGAATAAAGTGGCGCAAAGTTTTAAGCAAGGTGCTGAAACCATGCTTGAACCTGCGTTATTAGTGGGTTGTGCATCAGGTATTCTATTACTCATTGGCGGCGGTGGGCCGACTGAACCTACAGTGTTAAATAGCATATTACACAGTGCGGGTAATGTTATTGGACAATTACCTAATGCTTTATCTGCTTGGTTTATGTTGTTGTTTCAATCGGTATTTAATTTCTTTGTCACGTCAGGCTCAGGTCAAGCGGCGTTAACTATGCCATTAATGGCCCCACTGGCAGATATTGTTGGGGTGACAAGGCAAGTCGCAGTATTGGCTTTTCAGTTGGGTGATGGCTTTACCAATGTATTAGTGCCGACCTCAGCGTCGTTAATGGCCACTCTAGGTGTTTGCCGTGTTGATTGGGGTGATTGGCTTAAGTTTATTTGGCGCTTTATGGTGTCACTGTTTGTGCTATCGAGTATTGCTGTGATTGCCGCGCATTATTTAGGCTTTAGCTAGCTCATCTCTATTTGAGCTGACGTCGGAGATAAGCATAGCTATAATCATAAGTGCAGGCGGGATTTTAAAAAGTGAAAAAAAACGGCATCATTTGATGCCGTTTTGCTGGGAAGAACTATTGGGAATAGTCTTTTTAAACTAGCTCGTTCGATTTAATTCGTTGAGCTTGACTCTTTTTTAACTTATGACTTCGTTAAAACTTAATTTCACCTTCAACAAACCACTCACGTCCACGAGCGTTATACACGCCGCGAGGGTAGTGAGGCCATGACGTATTGGTTGGGTCAAAATTAGGGCCCACGTCAAATAGGTTCACAATACCAGCAGTTAGTTTGAAATCATCGGTGAAGTTATAGGCACCGGTTAAATTCCACTTAGTTTGTGATGCCACTTCTAAGTCATCTTCAGTAAAGCCTTCTTCATCAATGAATGAACTATACGAAGAACCGTGCATACGTGCTGTATGATAGGCACCTAAAGTGGTTTCAAAATCTTCTATAAAGTAGCTAAAGATCATGTTAGCGCGGTACTGTGGTAAACCGCCATCTTCAATGTCATCATCCACATCTGAGGTTGGGTTTAACTGACCTTCAGATAATAGTATGTAAGTACCATTAAAGTTAACGCGCAGTTCACCCATATCATTGAAATCCCAGCTGTAACCAGCGGTTAAATCAAGACCACGTACTTTTTGGTACGCTAAGTTCTGCGCTACAGTGTTGATATGAGTAATCGTGCCACTATCATCACGGGTAATCATATTTTCATAGGTGTCGTATTCTTGAGCGGCAGTTGAGGCGCTAATATCGCTTACCATGTCATCAAGTTTCCATTCCCACAAATCAATAGAGGCTTCTAAACTGTCGCCGCCCCAAACTGCACCAATGTTAGCTGTGTAGCCTGTTTCAGCTTCAAGTTCTTTGTTGGCACCTGTTGTCGTATCAATGTGCAGTTCGTTACAAATCTCATCAAGAGATTCGTTACCGGTTTTAACTCCCGGTTGACCACCCATTGCCTGACATTGCTTATAATCGATAACCTGAGTAAAGCCGTTTGTTGCGTCTCCGTATACGCGGTGCATGTCTGGAGCACGGAATACACTAGACCAAGAACCACGAACCAATAACTCATCAACAGGACGGTATTCAACAGTGACTTGTGGTGATAAGTTACCGCCAAAGTCGCTGTAGTGATCGTAACGAAGCGCCGCTGCAATAGTTAGATCTTCAAGCACAGGAACACTGATTTCAGCGTATGTTGCCCAGAAGTCACGTTCGCCCGCACCCGATGAGCCACCTGTCGTCAGTACAGAACCATTTTGGGTTTCTGAATCAGATTCTGTTTCGTAATCTTGCTCAGTATATTCAGCACCGAATGCGAACATCGCATCGCCTTCAGGCATTTCAAACGCCATACCGGTGATGTTAGCCTGAATATTCTTTTGGGTTGATTGCGCACGTTCAAATGGTGAGTAAGACGCGGCTTCAACATTTTCATCTGCCATGTTTTCAAGTAGTGAATTACCGTTTTCACCAGCAGTGATGTAATCGAACATGCCACCAACGGTTGCAAAACCGCTGCGATAAACGTTGACGTTAGTACGGCCGTAGTTAGCTGACATATCCCAATCATATTCGTCAGCTAAAACGCCTTGAAGACCTGCTGAGAAGAAGTAGTTACTGGTGTTCGTTTCACCGCTACGGTTATCGAATTCGTGTAAGCGACGAGCGTAGTAGTAATCACCGTCAGTTGCGTTAGCAAAATCACCGCCAAGACCCGTTGATTTGTTGAACGTCTTACTCATCAAATCGCCATAACTTACGGTTAAGTCATTACCATCAACGTTGATATCGTAATCATTAATGGCCATTGGCTCAAAATTAGTGGTTGATTTTGCATTAGCAAAATCAAGACGACCTAAGAAAGTGATATCGTCAGACAATTCATAGTTGAAGTTTGTTGTGCTGATAAAGCGGTAGCTTTCTGGCTCTAAGTCACGCCATTCTGAGCGGTCAAAACCACATGTACTTCCTGTCCATAGAAACCCTCGAGCTTCACATTGTTCAGGTGTTAACTCACGAGCACCAGTTCCCGTACCAGCAATACGAGCACCATATGAGCTATACGAAGAGTAGTCACTGTGTGGCACTTTATCTGTGTGTAGACCGAAGTTTTCACGATCTGTAGCTTGTAATGCTTCATTGCTGCTAAATTCAATGAAAGTTGATACGTTGCCTTTCTCGCTTGAAGAACCTAATGAAAGTGCGATACGGTCATTCATCCCGCCGCCTTCAGTGGTATCGCCATGACGATATTTTAACGCAACGCCATCAAAATCTTTTTTCAAAATGATGTTAATGACACCACCAACAGCATCAGCACCATAAATAGCTGAACCACCAGATTGAAGTATTTCAATACGTTCAACGGCTTCCATTGGTAAGTTTGCTGTATCAACGAAGTTATCGGTTCCGCCAGCAGGTTTTGGGTACTGGTTTAAACGCTTACCATCGATAAGCGTAAGTGTACGACTCGCGCCAGCATTACGTAAACTGATTGAAGAAGCTGCAGGGGTAAAACCGTGTACTTCTTGTGTTGTCATTGCACCGGTTGTTGAGGTGAGGTTTTGAAGCGCATCTTGGATAGTGGTAAAGCCTTGCTTTGCCATATCATCAGCACTTAACACTGTTACTGGTGTTGCTGTTTCTAAGTCGGTACGTTTAATACGTGAACCCGTGACTTGAATACGTTCAACGTCGGCTCCTTCTTCTGCCGCAAGAACTACTGGCGCACTAAGTGCTGCGGTAACCGCACCACTTACCAAAGCAAAACGAATTGCATTGGCCAATCTTGAATTAAACTGCATTGTTTTCTCTTCCTCATCATCTTTGATTGTTATTCGCAATTTTATTGGGTTAATACCTTTAACTGTTTGTGACAGTCGTTAAGATATCTTTGCGATTTTCGGATAAAAACATACTTAAGCAACATTGGCAACGAGCCTGTTACACTCTGAATTTGTTAAGTTTGTATGCTCAATTGTTGCCACTTTGACTACCAGCATTAACATGGTGGTCTGGTGTGGTATTTTGTTTTTTTAACAAGGTGACCTGGTTCGAATGAATGGTTAAATATCAGTACTTTTTTGATGTTGAATGTGTATTTTTGTGGGGGTTTGTGTTGGTTTTTTGTGTTTTTGGCGGGATGTTGAAAAATCGCCTTGATACAGATTGTTACACTGCTAGTGGTGTAATGAGTGGTTCAATGTTTGTTGTATGTTTGAGTTTGTGAGGTTAATCACTTTTTAGTGTTGTTGCGATTTAAACAATAAATTAACGGAAGGTTCGAATGAACTAGAAGGTTTGATGAAAACTGTGGTTGTTTGGTGGGCTTTATATTAAGAAAGTGGTGCTAGAAATTTTGTATTTATGGAAATAGCCAATGGTGAGTCGGCTATTTCGTTAATAATTTAGCCTAATTAGGCTTCTTTTTACAGCGAAGAAGCGTGTGCCCTAAACCAATATTATCGACATCTTCATCGACATAGAGCCCTGCTTCACTAATCATCTTTAGCATATCTTTACTGTGATACATACGGCTATTACCATTGGCAATAGCCGTAAAATATAATGACGTTGCATTGACGCAATATGCCCCAGCCTCATAAGGCTGTCTGTCCCAGTATGTTTCTAGGATGCATAATTCACTATCAAGACGCATCGCTGCTGAAGCTCTTTTTAGTATCGTTACGATCTGTGCTTTTGAAAAGCAATCTAGAAACTGGCTCATCCAATATAAATCAGCTTGTTGATAGAAAGGTTTGTTACTATCAAGTAAATCAGTTTCCAGTGGGTGAACACGGTCAGACACATTATGAAGTTTAGCATTTTTCATCGCGACATTAAGCTGCCCCGGTAAGTCCATTATGGTGACATTCACACTGTCGTTATAGCTTGTACAGGCAAATGCCCATTTACCGGTATTACCGCCGACATCGACGATATGTTTTGGATTTGAACGAAAAATTAATGGCAATAAGCTTTCAAAAGCATGATCTGAATAGTAATGATCGAATTCAAACCAACTTTTCTTAACTTGTTCGGGTAATTGACTTAACCCTGGGTAGATAGTCTCCCAGTCGCCAAGATGTTTTAACCCTTCAGCTTTCCCATTCTTTAATGACGCTTCAAGTTCGAACAACCCTTGATAGCATACATCATGGATAAAGTTTAAATTCTTAGAGGCCATGTCATCGTGCAATAGGAAGTGGCCAGTTTTATCTAAATGATAATGTTCATCTTTACACCAAAGTAAGCCCATACTTAGTCCCATATCAAGCAGAACATGAATCGCATACTCCGATAAATCATTCAATTGAGTTAACTGTTCTAGATGTATGCCTTGTTCACCCGCCTTATCTATCTGTAATAAAAGGCCAAATTGACTTAAGCATCGAGCCACCTGAAAACTCACGGGGGCAAAAGCAATTTTTTGAGCTTCGAATTTTGCTTCGTAAGCCGAGATTTTCTTTGGTGATTGATAGAATGACATAGAATAAGTGTTGCTCTAGCAGCATGGAAAAAAGTGTTGGGATACTAACAAAGTTGCATGAATAAGAGTTTGATCTAGTTCTATATGTTGGCGTAATTAGTGGATATAAACATAACTCTAATTTTGTAATGATTTTATTTTATAAATCTTTACATCAATAGCTTATAGTAAATATGACGCGCTAACTTACTGTTAACATCTAGTTAGTATACGGTTCTATCCTGAGTATCAAGTGGTCGGCTTTAACTATGATAGTTTAGCCGTTTTTTTAGAGCATCGATTCGGCAACAGCAGTGTGTTTCTTAATTATGGCCTGGACTTATATAAAGTAGTTGTCATCGCAACTACAAAGAATGAAGGTTTCGTTCCGCTTATTGAGGTTGAGAAAGTAAGGCATAATTCTACAACGAGAATGGGTCATAGTTTGACATATTTAAAAGAAGGCTTTTTATACAGTTTCTAATCGATTGTTACGGCTTAGACGAGTACCTTAGAATTTATCAAGGGGCTGGTATTAAATCAGTTACGGGTAAATCATTTACTGGATTAGAAACTGCATGGATTGAACTCATTAACCTGCTATAGTGCGAATTCAGTGTGTTATTTGTTTTGTGCAACGTTAATCGTCATTGGATTTACTCCTGAAACGTAGTGCGCAAAGCCGTCATTTTAAGTTTTATTAACCACAAGGATTCTTTTATGAATGTGGATAAAGCCAAAAAACGTATCGCCAAGTTAGTTAAGAAAGGTTTTAAAGGATATCCGTTAGTCGCGCTCGAATATTTTGGTCAAACTGCTGACAGTGCCAATGAAGTGGTTATTACTTTTACCTTGGAAGAGGGTGCTGAACCACAAGAACAAAAATTTGCTTGTGAAACTGATGCGCGCAAAGATGAAACAATTCAGTCAATTTTAGTTAAAATTATTGAGCGTGCAGATGCGATGACAGTGACAGAACAAGAGACTGTGACTGTAAAAGCGTAATCAAGCATCATGTAACGACATGGTACGATTTTGACAAAACAGTATTGATAAAATACAAAGATAAAAATGCCCAGCAAATGCTGGGCATTTTTGCATCTATTTTAAGGCTAGGCAGTTAAAGCTAATACAAACCCAATAGACCTGTTTTAAACCTTACTGTACGTTTTCGCTTTCGCTAAATTCGCCAGCAAATAGCGCTGATGATAAATAACGCTCTGCTGCAGAAGGTAGGATGACGACAATGTTCTTGCCTTCAAATTCTGGTAATTCAGCAATACGGTTAGCAGCAACAACTGCAGCGCCTGAAGAAATACCCACTAAGATACCTTCTTCTTTCATTAAGCGACGAGACATTTCAATCGCATCTTCATTGCTAACAGCTTGAACAAGATCGACAACATCTAAATCTAGGTTACCAGGGATGAAACCAGCACCAATACCTTGGATCTTATGTGGTCCAGGCTGAAGTGGTTGACCTGATTTTGCTTGCGCAATCACTTGAGAATCAACTGGCTCAACAGCGACAGATACCACATCTTTGTTCATACTTTTTAAGTAACGGCTAACACCTGTAATAGTACCACCAGTACCTACACCCGCTACGAACACATCAACTTCACCGTCTGTATCATTCCAAATTTCAGGACCGGTAGTTTTTTCATGGATTTCTGGGTTAGCAGGGTTACTGAATTGGCCTAATACCAAATATTTTTCAGTATCTGATAAGCGAATTTCTTCAGCTTTATCAATTGCACCTTTCATGCCTTTAGCGCCTTCAGTTAACACCAGGTTTGCACCTAATGCTTTTAGAAGTTTACGACGCTCAAGGCTCATTGTATTTGGCATAGTCAGGGTTAGTTTGTAACCGCGAGCTGCAGCAACATAAGCAAGTGCAATACCTGTGTTACCAGATGTTGGCTCAACTAATTCTACGCCAGCTTTCAGAGTGCCTTTCTTTTCAGCATCCCAAATCATGTTAGCGCCAATACGACACTTAACACTGAAACTTGGGTTACGTGCTTCTATTTTAGCTAGCACTCGACCATTGCTTACTCGGTTAAGGCGCACTAGTGGGGTATTACCTAGCGTGTATGAATTGTCTTCGTAAATGTTGCTCATGGTTTAGCTCCTTGTTTGCATACTCTAATGATAATCTGTTTAGGGGGCTTTAACAGTGACAGTTTGTTATTCGTTATTCCTTTTAGTTATTAAAGCAAACTCTACTATAATAATAAAGCATCTTCTTAATTAACAATCATTTACTAAAGAGCATTAGTTAAGCACACTCTTATGTATTTAGATGGTCAGACCTTTAACAAATTGACAATTATTGCTTAGCGAAAGGATCATAAGGTAATAGACTGGTTTATCAGTGCGATTTCTTCTACGTGAAAACATGACCTATCTAAATAATATCCTTAATAAATTAGGTTAAAGAAGACGTTGTTACTCCCAAATTCTCTAGATGGCAGAAATAACATGAATAAAGTAGTTATCTCAGGAAGTGGGCTTTACACCCCACCTCATAGCATTAGTAATGAAGAGTTGGTTGAAAGCTTTAATGCTTATGTCGATCTATATAATAAAGAACATAAAGCCTCAATTGACCAAGGTGAACTTGAAGCCTTGTCTCATTCATCTGCTGAGTTTATAGAAAAAGCATCAGGGATTAAAAGTCGTTATGTGATGGTAAAAGAAGGCATTCTAGACCCCACTATCATGATGCCACTTATTAAGGATACGCCGTCTGATTCACTATCTATGCAGGCTGACATAGGTATCAAAGCCGCAGAACAAGCCCTAAATCAAGCTAAGTTATCTGCTGAAGATATCGACTTAGTGATTGTTGCTTGTGCCTATACTCAACGTTCATACCCAGCCATAGCCATTGAAATTCAACAAGCCATGGGCACAAAGGGCTTTGCCTACGACATGCTGGTAGCCTGTTCATCGGCAACATTTGCTATTGTTAATGCGATTAATGCCGTGCAGGCAGGTACCGCGTCACGGGTATTAGTCATTAATCCTGAAATTTGTTCGCCTCAAGTTAACTATCGTGATCGAGACAGCCACTTTATTTTCGGAGATGTAGCGACAGCGGTCGTCGTAGAAAAAGCCGCTAATGCGCATTCAGAATACGCATTTAATGTGTTATCAAGTCAATGCTTTACGGATTATTCTAATAACATTCGCAGTAACTTTGGTCATATTAATCGCTGCGACCCAGATAATTCAGATAACAGCGATAAGTTATTCCACCAACAAGGCCGCAAAGTCTTTAAAGAATTACTGCCGATGATTTATCAACATTTAGACAAACAATTGATTAAAGAACAAATTCAACCCGATGAATTTAAGCGCTTATGGCTTCACCAAGCGAATATAAATATGAATATGTTTGTAGTTCGTAAACTTCTCGGTGATAATGTTATAGATATGAAGGCACCTATAGTATTAGATGAATATGCTAATACCGCTTCAGCGGGTTCAATTATCGCTTTTCATAAATATAACAACGACTTTAAAAGCGGTGATTTAGGCTTACTTTGCTCATTTGGTGCTGGCTACTCCGTAGGGAGCATTATTTTAGAGAAAACATGATTTTGGAAGGTGACACAATTTGCGTATTTTGATCGTTGAAGATAACGAAGCTGTATCAAAGGTTTTGCGCCATTTACTGATACAAGAATTACATTGTGAAGTAGAAATCGCGCTTGATTTAGCTTCGGCGAACACGTTACTTGAGAATAACCGCTACTTTGTTGTGGTAGCGGATTTAAATCTTCCTGATGCACCAGATGGCGAAATTGCCCAGTTGGTGATGAAGTCATATCAAACCCCCTGTATTTTATTATCCGAAAGCCTTGATTCTCATCAGCGCAAAAAATTACTCAAATTGGGTATTGTTGATTATGTACTCAAAGAGAATCGCTTTAGCTACGAGTATGTCGCTAAATTAATTGGCCGATTACAAAAAAATCAGAATGTAAAAGTGCTAGTGGCTGATGATTCCGTTGTCAGCCGTAAGTTCGTTCGTTTATTACTCGAACAGCAGTTATTTCAGGTGCTTGAAGCCAATGATGGCGCCGAAGCCATCACTATTTTAAATGCCACACCCGATATCCAGTTATTAATCACTGATTACAACATGCCTAATGTTGACGGGTTTGAGCTTATTCTGAAAGTCAGAGAAAGCTTTAGCCGTGAAGATTTAGCGATTATTGGTCTGTCTAATGATACTGATGAAAGCCTATCTGCTCGCTTTATTAAGAATGGGGCAAATGACTTTTTACAAAAACCATTTGTGCATGAAGAGTTTCATTGTCGGGTGCTCAACACGCTTGATTCGTTAGATATGATCCGCAAATTATGGGAAAAAGCCAATCGAGATTACCTCACTAAAACCTATACTAGACGTTACTTCTTTAACAAGCACAGTTCAGATGTCCCTGACTCAGGTCAATTTTCAGTGGGACTGATTGATATCGATTTTTTCAAAAACGTTAACGACACTTATGGTCATGATGTGGGTGACGAAGTGTTATTTGAGTTCGCGAGTCGGTTAAAAGCTGCTTTTGATCAGCATTTTACTGTGGCAAGATTTGGCGGTGAAGAGTTTGTCGTGGCCTTTAAAGGGCTCGATGGCCATAAAGCCTATACCATGATGGACAAATTCAGACAGCAAGTTGAAATGACTCCCTTTAAAACACAAGCTGGTGAGCTCAATGTGCAATTTAGCTGTGGTATCGCACATGTTGAAAGCACAGATTTGAATGTTGACAACTTATTGCACCGTGCTGATTTAGGCTTATATCAAGCCAAAGAGCAGGGCAGAAATAAAGTCATTTTTGATTAGCTACGATGTTATTTAAATAACTGCCTCATGTAAGTGACTCATGTAGTGACACAACTAAAAAGCCTGCAATTGCAGGCTTTTTTGTTTGTGGTGGTAGGGTTTACGCCATTTGTAAACTCAATAGCTTACAGTAACCAGGCATAGCTAACTTTCATAAAGTAGGTCTTATCTTTTTGGGTTAGCGAGTCAATTTCATCAGTTGAAATCAAGCCATCAGAATAACCAAGATAAAATACGCTTTGTGGGTTTAACTTGTAGCCATATAAAATTTCGTTACCCAAGTTCTGACTTTGCTCGTTAGGAGACTGATACTTGTATAGGCTAGGATCGCGTTCAATATCCGTGTAAACACTGGTTAAGCGAAGAAAACTGTTTAGGGTTATCTGCCAGTTTAGACGTAAATCGGTTAAGTTGGCGGTAAACAGTGTGCCTTCATTGATATCCAGTGTTTGATATTTATGGTTTACATCTAAGATGATTGACTCGGTAACCTTCCACTCCACCGCAGGATTAAACATGGTTACTGTGCCAGGTCGGTCATTGGCATAATCAATGTCGTCACCGTAGTTAACATCCAATTCCAGTTTAAGATTCTGTAGCGGGGTGAAGTTGGTATAGAACCAGCCTAAATCAATCTGGTACATAGTGGTATTGCCATCAATGGCCAAAGATGAACCATCAAGTCTGCGGCCTACTCGGTCTTTATGGACGAAGCCGGTGGCAATATAACTTTGTAAGCCACCATCCAATCCAATGGACATTTCAGCTTCTTGTTCAATTTTTTCATTATTTTGGTTATGGGTAATATCCCAATCACCACCTAATTTTATTTTATTAAAAAAGCTATCTGTTGGGTACCAAACATAGCTACCACCAACCACAAACTTACTGGCATCAACTCTGTCGATAAAACCTAAGTCAGCTCTAAAGTCTTCACCAACTGACTCGTAACGACTAAATGCGCGCCAGTTGCGGCGTTCATGGTCGTAGCTCAAGCGATACATAGTGTCAGAAAAGCTATCATCTTTGTTAGTACGAATAACCCTTTCGTTATAATCACAGTTGCCTAATTCACAGCTTTCAGGTGGTGTACTGCAATCATCACCGCGACAAAATTGCTGATATAAGTCATCAGGGTATTCAGTATCAGAAAACACATACTGAGCAGTAAAAGTATCTTGCTCTGTTGGTTGATATTTAACGTCTGCACTAGCGACATAGTTATGATAATTCTCAGCCGTCTTTGCCGTAATCAAGCCACCAAAAGAGAGGTCTTTATTGGGATCAAAACGATATCTTGCTGCAAAGTTATAGCTTTCTTCATCAATAGTGGCAATATCTGAGCTTAAATTACCAGGGGTTAAAAATTGAGTGCTCTCATCATTTGCCGCTAAAATAGCAAGGGTGTGATCATCGGTTTTACTGGTCAGTTTGACGCCATAATCTGGCGAACCAATATTGCGGGTGTGCAGCAAGCTTAATTGGGTATCAAAGTAATCTTTGTTATCTAAAAAGAATGCACGTTTTTCAGGATAAAAAAGCGCAAAGGTATTGTTCACATCTAATTGACCAGAATCTGCTTCAACTTGGGAAAAGTCTGGATTGATAGTGGCATTCAATAGTGTTGTTGGGGTTATCCCCCAGCGTAAATCTAACCCCGCTTCAACATTGTCATCATCTTCCCAAGGTTGGTTTGGGTTAAGATCTCGCTGACTACTTCTAGCAGCAACAACGGAAGGGGTTATTTGTATATCTTGACCTTGTTTGGCATTCGCAAGACCCGTAGCGGTCCCTAGCTGACAAAGTTGACAGGCTACGTTACGGTCAATCTTATGCGTTGAAATACGATGAGTTTCGTTGCGTGGGTAGAAGCGGATGAGCTCAATACCCCAGGTTTGAATATCTTTGTTGTCATCAAAATTGAATAACCTTAACGGTAACTCCATTTCAACTTGGTAGCCTTGCTCGGTGATTTTACCGCTGCCATACCAAATACCATCCCAAGCATCGCTTTCTTCACCGGTGAGCTCATTCTCAATTGAGTCATTTTGAACGCCATAAGGGTTAATAAAGAATTGGTACGCTAAGCGGGCATTATTAAAGGTATCAAGCTTAATACCCACTTGGTCATCGCCCCATGAATTATCTCGGTCGCGTAAATTACTGCGGATTTTTTCAGGATTTGGGTCATTAGCAATAAAAGCAACAAAAAGACTGGTTTCGGTGGCAAAAATCTTAGCGTCAGTCGTTACCGGGGCGGCAATATTCTCACCGGGGGAGGTCTCATATTTAAGTTGCATGGTTGCAGCTTGTTGCCATTGTGGGTCATTTAAATTGCCATCAATTTCAGCAGGCGCTGCAAGTGTTGGAATCGACACATTAAATTGTGCAGCTTCTCCAGCAACAGCAAAGTGAGTGATTACTGCGCCTAATAAGGCTGAACAGCAGGCTATTGCACGAGCAAAAGATAAGGGCTTTGAAGATTTAATCACGATGTCATCAGTAACTCATTGTTAGTTTGAGTAATTGTGTCAGAAAGCCACTTTGATGTCGTTAATTATTTGTAGTGATTTAGTTTCAAATTGTTACTGAGTTTTTTGAGGAGAATAGGTGATTTACTTAAGCGTGTAGTGAAGGGTCATTTTGTGTTCTATTCGTTATGTATCTTTGTTTTAACTGGTTCTGTCTAGGAATGGATTAGGGGCCTAAATCATTTTTGCCCCAAATCTGGTTTGCGTTATTGAACAAGTCAAAGTTGTGGCGATTAGTTTGCGTCAGATTTAGAACTCAGGATTTCACACAGCATTTCCAAACTTCGTTTGGATTAACGTCGTGGCGCTTCACCCACACCAGAGCCAAGGGGGAAACTGCTTGTCCCCCTTAACAATCCCTCAGCCCCCCAACGAAAAATGCTGAAAAACGCATGATTTTCGATGGGGATTGATCCCGCTTTTAACTACGTTTATTGCTAACTTCAGACTTATTCAAAAATGCTAACGCTTCCGATGGGGCATCCATGCACCGCGAAAGCTATGCTCACATCCATGTAAGCATCACGCTATTTTCTTTAACGTCCTCAATTCAAATTGCGCACGCACGCTTATAAATTTTGTTACTGATGAAGTTAAATCGAAGATATGAAATCCCCAGTGTAAGCGCGGCTGTGACCGTCCATGACATGGCGAAGTTTCACAGTGTGAAACGTTCTGAGCGAGAGGCATGGATGCTGAACTGGCCGTTTAACATGGATGTTATTTGTCATGGCCGAGCTTTCAGGGACCTTTTGATTTATATAAAGAGTCCTGCGTGTCACAGTCGTGCTTGCACAAAAGGTCGCTCTTTCACATCTGACCCATAGGGATGTGGAAAATGTCATTATGATGTCGGGAACATCATTGACCATGTGATCGCGACATTCGTATATCCTCTACAGCACCTGCGGCAGGCAATGGGTTAGATTGAAGTGATGGACTACTAAAAAAGACCCAATATAACTGAAGTATAAAGTTGGTGGTCGTAACACGTTTTTGCCCCATTGTGTGTTTCGACCGATTGAACACACATTTCACCAAAGCATCATTTGACTTACTTTTCGTAATACTAGTAATGTGGATATACATACGGATTAACATCATTATGCGTAAGGGTACTAATGAGCATTGAAAGTGCAATTGAAGCAATTAATAAATTCCAAGGAGATTCTCTCACTGAAAGTCTTTCTCGCTTGGAAGAAGACATTATCGGCTCTAGCGCTGTCGACTCATTAGAGTATTGCTCTGAAAAAAAAATTGATGATGACTTTGTTGCTTCAGCCTTGGCTGTAAAAAAAGTCGCGGGAGAGATCAATGTTATTATTCATGCCTCAGGAATATTGCACTCACTTAAAGATATTCTGCAAAAAGGGGAAGTTGTTCAAAGTGTTTCTTTAGGAGCAGGTAATACTGGTCGAAAATTTGATCTCGAAACTAACTATCAAGTAGCTGAATTCAAGTTTATCGATTGGAAAGGTGGAGCTGAGTCAATACGGCAGAATGGGTTATTCAAAGATTTTTATGAACTCGCGGAATATGACACTGAAAAGGTTAAAAACCTCTACGTAGTAGGCACTCATTATCCACTGAAATTCTTGAATGGAGGAAGATCCTTAACTAGCGTGCTATCAAAGCAACCAGCAATATACAAAGGTATATCAGATAAGTATGGGTCAGCGATTAAAGTAACAAGAGATTACTATGAGATTCATAAAGGGTCTGTGGATATCATTGATATTTCTCCGTATATTGGCCGCGTATGACAAGGAAGCTAAGTTAAGTGGACTTAATAACTGTTGACTTGGTTCCGCTTCGTTAAAAGTTAATTCATGCTTTACTCAATTAGCAAAGACAACTCGAAATTGCCTCAAAACGTGTTAAAAATGGATATATCTCGAGGTAAAGCCTGTGACATTTACCTTCAAAAATGTAATTTCACCTCTAATAGAATTGTCAGACTCGCTCTACCACAAAAATTGAGATTTGAATGAAAAATTATTTTCGACAACTAATGCTTTCTATGCAATTATTTCTTTGCACTATTACTTAATTTTTACGCGTAGCCTCAAGTGATAATTAGTATGTTTTAGATCAACTTATCACGGTTCAATTCAGAGGGTTCCATATTGAATATTAATGATTTTCAGATTTTTCATAGTGTTGTTGAGAGCGGGGGATTTACTGCGGCTGCAAAAAGTTTAGATCTACCGACGGCGACCGTTAGCCGAAAAATAATCCTACTTGAAAAAGAGTTATCCCTCACGCTATTAACACGTTCTACTCGTTCTGTAACGCCTTCGAAAGCAGGGCTCATCTTTTACCGACGTACTAAATTGATATGTGCAGACTTGGATAATACATTAGAAGAAATGCATTATAATCAAACTGCATTAGAGGGGGAGATTAGAGTACAACTTCTTCCGGCTGCGAAGCCTCTTATTCCTTATTTCCATCAGTTTCAGTTAATGCATCCAGATATTCTATTGGATTTAGTGATTGAAAGTCAGAACATTTGCTTAATCAAACATGGTATTGATTTGGCCATAAAAGTGGGCGAACAACAGGACTCAAACTTAAAGTGTCGAAAGGCTAGAACGATAGTGACAGAACTTGTTGCATCACCAGAGTATTTACAGAGTTATGGTACACCTAGCTGTCTAGAAGATCTTAATGAGCACAACTGTTTGCGCTTTCGAGACTCAAATAATGTTGTTGAATCAACCTGGACATTTAGTAAAGATGAGAAGTTAAATGGTATCAAAGGTAATTTTATTTCTAATGATATCAGCTTGATTCATCAAGCGTCGTTATTGGGGCAAGGCGTTGCTTTGTTACCTAGGGTGCTTTGTAAAGATGATATTATTTCTGGCAACCTTATTAGTCTTTTAAGTACTAATAAGAAAATGCATTATGATATTTGGTTAATTTATCCAACGGTTAAATACCAATCAAATGCTGTAAAAGCATTAATCGACTTTCTTGCAGACTCAGCCCAAAAAGCAACAACCAGCTAAACTAGCTGGTTGTTTCGTTTCCTAACTAAAGCTGACGACTGCCTCCTGGTCCATTATCAAGCTCTTGCACGTCCATCGATTCGGTTGTTGCCCAACCTACTTGATTTCCCTCTTCATCAAATAATTTACCGATAGTCTCAAGCATGCCACCAGGTTTGCCCATTGCTGGCATTAGATTAGGACAGCATGGTTCAACACGGTATTTTTTGCCTTTAACCGGAATTTCAAAATCCCAGCCATAAGACACCCAAATACCCGATTCTAGTTTTGTATAACCGTTTTGTTTTTGAACAAAACCTACATCTGTTTGTTCTCTTGTACCATCGGCTTTAAACCAAGTACACATCTGTAAGTCATCGTGGAAGAAGTTATATAGGTTTATCCTGTCGCCATCGGCAAACAATAATCCGGTCCATTCCCATTTGATTGAACTCGGGTCAACCAGATCACAAACCTGATTATCTAACCATCCACGCCCATCTAATTCAACTATGGTTTGTTTTGTGTCACTATTTTTAACATAGCGTCCGTGAGAAGGCATGTTAGGACAAGAGTAATATAAAGTATAACCTGCACCCTCACGCATGAATCCTTCTTGGTCGAGAGCAGGATCGTTGTACCAACGAGCCTCACCAGTAGCGCTCAGCTCGATAAGCCCTGTTTCATCTTGTGCTGATAATTCCATTTTGTCACCATCCCAACTCAGAGATGCGGAGAATTTTTCGCCTTGATATCGCCATGTTTTAGTGTCGATATCGTATAACTCTTCGTATGATGCATCCGTGTACTCTTGGTGGTAGAAAACGGTTTCGCCTGAATCTACGTTGGTTAAACGATAAAAGACTGAAGTGAGCGGTTTGTCTTTACTATAGTTCTTGCCAGTTTCAGCATTGATTGGATCATAAAAACCATGGCCACCAGGTTGGAATATGAGGTATAGGAAGTAACGCGAACCATCTGCACCTACGAGGTTACCAGTGTACCATCTCCACTCTAAGAACCAAGGGTCTTGAGGTTTGTGTGGACCCCACTCTTCAACTGCATCTCCGCGTGACCAGTTTTTAAAGTCGTAAGGCATTGGATTTTGAATTTTCATGGGGTTACCTTTAGTTAGTTGTTAGTTGTTAGTGTGTTTAAGTGACTTAAGTATTACTAACTAAGGCGTGGAGATAAATAGGATAAAATAGGAATGACTTTCTCATTTATTGATAAGATAGTGAAACTGATCTTCCCCTTATTTAGTAGGCGTTATTAACTCGCTTTTGTCCAAATTCACCATAACGCTAAAATATAAGTTTAATGTGACAGCCTTTTTTTATGTGAAATTAATTGCCGGATTAGCATTCATTGGTTAGCACGCGAACAGATGGGCCTTCATCCAGAAGGTTTTGATAACGCACCTGACAACCGTACTCAGTACGATTGCCAGTAGTAGGGGCGCCGCTAAAGAAAATGTAAATTTGGTTGAGACCAGACGCCTTATCGATGAAGAAGGGAGCTGCACTAGGATTTGCCACAATGACGTTTTTACCGACGGACTCGATATTGAACCACACTTGCACTTGAGCATTAATTTGCTCAAAGGAATCACCACCGTCCACCGATGGATAACCCGCTAAAAGAGGTACTTGTACTCCGCTGATGGTGATTTCGTCTTCGCCGATATTTTGTCCTTCGATTACCGCCTTACTGTGCAGAAGGGCTAATGCTGACTCCATTGCTGCCCCTACACTGAGCATGGTATTGGCTTTGGCATCCTTACTAAGATTGACAAATCGTGGTGCAGCAATAACTGCAATCACGCCAAGTATGACGATAACGACTACAAGTTCTATCAGTGAGAATCCTTGATTTCTTCGCATGCTATGTCTTACTCCTTTTCATAACTACCGAGTTAGTTATAACACATTGTTATTAGGGGGGAGCAACATAGAATAATTACCTTAAGGCATTTTTGTCCATTTTCAAGTTAGCTTGGCCAACACATTTCTGCCCCAAAACGAGTTTCAATCTATTGTTATAAGCATAATTAGATCTAATACATGCCACAGTTTGTTTACTTGAAAACATACAAAGCACAGGCCAGAATAACTATGCCACTTCAATCTGCTGATAAAGAGGGTTTTATAGATGGGGGGGGGCTTTCATTCCTTGAAGTGAAGCGGCCAAATTTATTGGTCACTACACTTCAGGGAACTACTTATGCCGTGTAAGTCATAATTTGATGGAATAAATATTCTTCCATCATTTAAAAAACTGAGCTGACATTACTCGCTTCATAAGTTATTTACTGCATGGTCTCGGTATTTCATCCTCATCAACTATTGATGGGCAATCGTTTATCGTTACTACCCCCATCATATGAGGAATTGCCAAGTTAAAGTTGTTTAGAAAAGAGTCAATATTACTAGCTCTATTAACTGAAGAAATTTGAATAATTAAGTTCCTAAGTTTATCTGCACTGAAAGGAACTGTATTATTATCTTGATCTACAGCCTTGGTTACTACTACTTTCAGTGTTGCAGGTTCATTATTTATTGTGATTAACAGTTCTAAAAAACCTCCAGCTTCGAGTTCTATTCTAAAGGTGTCTGGAATACCTGTTTCAATTAACCCAAAAGTTTTTGCAATTGCAGTAATAGTCAATTGAACAGTTAAAATTTCTCCTGAAAGACTACTGTTTAGAAAGCTATCGACATTATTTTCACAGAAAGCGCAATTAGTAAATTGCCAAGCATCAGATACTACTGAAGTCGGCACAGTTAAGTTACGACCAGCATTTAAAAGTTGACTCCTTGCACTTTCTAAATCGACTAATAATCTAGAAACCTCGATTGGTGTATATATTTTCTCACCAAAAGGAAGCATAGTGCTAGATAAAGGTGGGGGAACTTGAACAAGCTGTAAATGGACTTGATAACTTTCAACATTGTTATCGAGTATATTGATTAAATGTACGTCCTTTCGAACGTTATTTCTTGCTTCTGAATCAGAGATATTATTTTTTGCCCAAGTTAACGCAACAGATTTCATTTCCTCTGAAGAACAATCGTAACATTCAACATAATTATTAGCATAGATATTTGCACTAAAAATCATACAAGCTATAAAACAAACTTTCATTAATAATCGATTAAAATTCATAAACCTCTCCTTGTGTAATAATAATCATTTGCATTATAAGGTTGTATTAGATCAAGTTAAATACCTTACAATGTAAATTTATCTGAACTTCAAACATAGACTACTCCCTTCTATTGGCTTTATACCCCATGCTGAGTCATTTATATTGATATGTGTGTTATTTAGGCGTCGCTATGTGATTTTTAAGCCCATGTTGGTGGTCTATAAATAAGAACATCTACAAATCAACTTAATAGTTAAAATTAAAACAATTATTTAAGTAGGTATTATCTAACAATATACATTGAATTGATTTTAAGTTTATATACGATATGTAGTGACTTAGTTAAATTAACCATTTATTTGAAGGCTAACCTTAGCTAGCCTTTCCTATTTTAGTCAAAATTATCGTGATGTGAATTAGAGCGTTTTTAACATTAACTCTAAGAAGCTTTTGCCCCATTACGTGATAGCTACCGTTAAATCTTTAAATAAAATCAATTTCAGGTATACCTCCTACAGATACCAATTCAACTGTATCAACACACAGTTATAATGATTTTCTAGTTGTTCACCATTATTATCGAAGCAAAAATCAGCGAAATTCACATCGATAAATTTAAGGTTTAAAATTTAATTTTTACATCTCAGTTGTTTAAATTTCCCCTGTAAAGTAACAATGGACCCGATAAATGTTCTTGCTCAACTTTGCGGAGTGGTGAAATAGAGGACGACAAGTTTTAGGTATTAGTTGCTTTACATCAATAAGTTACGTTGATATGTTGGATGTAAATTAATTTATGGCAGGGATGTATCCAAGACGCAGGATAATAAGCTGTTATGTATTAAGGAGTGCACATGAAAATTACGACATATGATAGAGTCTTTTCACAGCAAGATATTCATCGGTTTTTTCTCAAAACAAGTGTGGTAATAGCGGCATTTCTTGTTACTTCAATTATCTCACAGCTATTCAATTTGGCTGTTCTTGAAAATAAAACGCATGAAACCCTGTCTATTGCAAAGGCTGAAGTTAGTTATTACAAAAATCAAAAAATACTTAGTCCTGGCGAACAACTTAAATGGGATATTGCTAGCGCAAAATTAGAGTCTGTTAAAAAAGCTATTAAGACTAATAATACAATGCTCGAATTAAATACAACTATTACTGATATATGTATGTTTTTGGCACCAATGTTCTTTTTCTTTGGTGCTTTTTCATGGTTACTTCATTTACCTTATGTGCAGGTAACCCTTGATGGTGAAAATCCAGTGTCGAGTTCAGGAGAGAATATTCAAAAACAAGCAATAATATTAGAGGACAATAAGCCAGTTAAACCTCCTCAAGCTCAAGTTAGTTCATAACAGTGTAATCACTAATGAAAACTGGCCACTATTTTAGAATTTACCTAGCTTGTTTTTGTCCAGAAATGAGTTAGAGTATCTCTAAACCTGTGGCCACTACAGTATTAGTTCTGTGTCTGGTAAACATGTAATTGGCAGTCAGCTCTAGCAACTAATCGGTCAGCTCAACTTCTTCAAAATACAGCCCTTGCCATCCATTTTCTTTGGATAGTGAATATAAGCTATTCTTAGCATCCGTAGTGAAATACCGTATACCGACATTTTTGGCCCTAAAAAGGGTAGTGTTGGTGATTGATTCTTTATTAAATACCATTCTTTTGAAGCGATTTGTTCTACTTGGCTTACCATTTCTCATGTTAATGATGGTTAACTCATTATCTAATACGTCATCGTAGCCAATGATATTTAAGGCAAACCAACTTTCACCTTCAAGCTTACATTCTAAAAGTTCAATATGTTTATCAAGGAAAGGTTTAAGAATTGAAGCAATTGATAATGGAACCACAAACGTTGATGCACCTAAAGCTGCTATGTCAGGTTTAGCCACACCGCTATGTGCTTCATAAAGTTCAATGAGCCACTCCAAACCAAGTGTTGTCCAGTTTTCGCTCATACTTGCTCGTCCATCAAACAGCATCATTTGACCTTCAGTAAGCTGCATTGTTTGCTCAAACCCTGTTTCATTAAGTATTAGGAATTCATCTGGGTTAAACAAAACGCGATAGACTTTAGCAAATGTAGTCACAACTATTAACCTCTTAAGCTCTTATTAATTTCAAACGTACCATCTTTTAAATCTTCACCAACTTCTTGAAGCACATCAATAATCCCTATGCGGCCTAAGCCTTCTACAATGGTATCAACTAATAAATGTTCAACGTTAATATAATAATAATTAGAATGAATTGTTGAGTGAGGATAAGCTTTTGGCATATTAGTATGAGGCGCATTCTTGACAAATCTAGGTAAAAAACGCCATTGTCAGCAGCGTCTATATCAATACCAAAAGCTGCTAAACGTAATCTAGACCTGGCAGCTCTCATATCATTCCAAGATACTATATGTAGTGGCTTAGTGAATTTGGCCACTAACATTTAGTTGAACACACTCTTGATATAGAAAAAGTTATTTGAAAGTTTTTAGTATTACACGCATTCCTGGCTTGGAAATGTCCAGGAATAAGCTACTCAAGTTCAAATATGTAAAACAAAAAAGCCCCAACAGTTTCGTTGAGGCTTTAGCATTGATAACTTAACTTAACTTAACTTAACTCAACTCATTGAGTTTAATATCAAACGATTACTCTGGTGCTATTTCAGGGTGTTTATAAGCGTCGCGGTATTTATCAACCCACATTGCAGTAGCGCCACAAATAGCCACAGGCATTACAATAAAGTTAACGATAGGGATCATTGAAAATAATGTCACTGTGGCGCCAAAAGTATAGCTGGTGCCTTTGGTTTGGTTCAAAGCAAACTTCATATCTTCAAATGGTACTTTGTGGTTATCAAAGGGAAAATCACAGTATTGAATCGCCATCATCCAGGCGCTGAATAAAAACCAAAGAATGGGCGCTGCAGTTTGGCCAACAACAGGGACGATGAAGAGGGCTAAAAATATCAAGGCTCTTGGTAAGTAGTATTTCAACTTAATCCATTCTCTGCCCATAATTCGGGGTAGGTCTTTAATTAAATCAATTGTAGTGCCAGAGTTAAGTGACTTACCGGTTAAATGCATTTCAACTTTTTCGGCAAGTAAGCCATTAAAGGGGGCTGCAATCCAGTTCATTACCGAACTAAAAATAAAAGACATCACCACTAATAAACTGACAACAGCAAGTGGCCATAGAAAGAAGTTTAACCAAGTTAAGTAGTCAGGGATCTGCCCGTTCATCCAGCCAAATAATTCGTCTAGCTTACCTACAGCAAAATAGATAACAGTAGAAAAAAGCACTAAGTTGACCATGAGTGGTATAAATACAAACGTCCTTAGCCCTGGTTGTTTAATGAGCTTAAAACCATCCATAAAATAATTAACACCACTTTTCATTGGTTTAATTGCCATCGATTACATCCTTGAAAAAACGAGTTATTACAATTGTGATGATGCATTGAACGGAAAACAAGCCTTAAAGTGTGTTTAGACCATAAAAATCGTTACAAAATGCAGCGTGATTGGTAAAGTTGTACCTTACTGTGTCATATCAGACAATTGGTTAATCATTAATTACCTTTAATAAACCCCACTGGAACCACTTAAAAGCACAATGCGATTAAAACAAATAAAACTTGCTGGCTTTAAGTCGTTCGTTGACTCCACCAAAATCCCATTCAATCAACCATTAACGGCCGTTATTGGTCCCAATGGCTGTGGAAAGTCTAATATCATTGATGCTGTTCGTTGGGTGTTAGGCGAAAGCTCTGCCAAGCATTTGCGTGGCGACTCGATGATGGACGTTATTTTTAACGGTTCAAGTGCCAGAAAACCGGTTTCTGTTGCCAGTATTGAACTGAGCTTTGAAAACTTGGACGGCCGACTTGCCGGTCAATATGCCAGTTATCAAGAAATCTCGGTTAAAAGACAAGTCAGTCGTGATGGTGATTCGAATTATTTTCTAAATGGTCAGAAATGTCGTCGTAAAGATATTACCGACCTATTTATGGGTACCGGCCTTGGTCCACGCAGTTATGCGATTATCGAGCAAGGCACCATTTCAAGGCTCATCGAATCTAAACCGCAAGAGTTACGGGTGTTTATTGAAGAAGCTGCGGGTATTTCACGTTATAAAGAACGCCGCCGCGAAACTGAGAATCGTATTCGTCATACCCGTGAAAACCTTGAACGCCTTAACGATATTCGCTTAGAACTTGGCAGCCAAATTGAAAAGCTTGAGCAACAAGCACAGGCGGCAAAGCAATATCGAGAGTTTAAGCAACAAGAAAGAGACTTTCATGCCCAGTTACTGGTTATGCGTTATCAGGAACTTACCGGTCAGAGCGACAAGATTGCCAAAGAAATCCAGCAACTTGACGTTAATATGGCTGCAGCCAATGCTGAAGGCGAGTCGACTGAACTCACATTGACCCAGCTTAAAGGTCAATTAGCTGAGTTATCTGAATCTGAACAAAAGCTGGTTGCCGAGTTTTATCAAGCGGGCACCGAAATCGCTAAGTTGGAGCAACAACTTAAACATCAGCAGCAGCAAGATAATCAGCTTGAATTACAATTAAAAGAGTTGGTAAGTAAACAGAAAATTTCCAGTGATGCATTACAAGATTTAACAGTGCAAGAACAACAGTTGTCGCTAGCGTTAGAACAAGGTAAACCTGAGCTTGCAGATGCAGAACAAGAGCTCAGCATTATTGATGAGCAACTTCAAGATGTAGAAGAAAAGGCTGCTGATTTACAACAACATCTGTCGGTACTGTCGGACGGTGCAGCTAATGCAAAAATGGAAGCGGCGCTAACCCAGAATAAGTTGCAGCATCAACAACAAATGCTGTCTCAGCAGCAAAAGCAGTTAATTGGACTTAGTGCTGAACAACAGCGAAATACCGAGTCAGATCCTAATGCAGAACTCACGGCACTGGATAGCCAGCTAAACGATCTACAAGAGCAACTAGAACTTGAAGATGAAGTAAAACACCAGTTGGCTGATGACTTAGAAGACAAACAACAAACGCTGGCTTATTCCGGTGAGCATTATCAACAACAAAAGCAATTGCTCTCATCTTTAACGGCAAGAAGCGAGTTGATTGAACAATGGCTGACTACGGATGATTCCGAGCATCAAGCATTATGGCAAAGCATTGAAGTCACACCCGGCTGGGAAAAAGCGGTAGATGTATTACTACAGGGCATTTTAGCCACTAATGTTATTGATGCCTCAATCAAGCTTGATGCGAACGGCTCTGATGACTTAGCAGAAGGTTTTTTTGCGTCAGGTGATATAAAACCGATTAATCAACAAGTGTCTGCTGCGGTGAACTTATTGCCTTGGCTTAATAATGTCACTTGGAGCTCTAGTCTTGATAGCGCGAAGAAACAGCTCGAGCAGGTTAACGCTGATGGTTTAATTGCCACTCAAGATGGTTATCTTGTTGGTCATGGTTTTGTCTTCAAAAAAGCCGAAGGTAAACAGTCTGAGTTAGCGCTTAAGAATGAATACCAGCAATTACTCAATCAAATTGAACAGTTAAATGAACAGTTAATTAAGCTACAGCAGCAAGTAAGCACAGCGACTCAAGCCGTGGCGGATGCTCATGGGCAAACTAGTCAATCTCAAATTAAACATCATCAACTGCAGTTAGATTGCAGTAAGCTTGATGCGCAAATTAAGAGTTTAGTGCAACAAAAACAAGATAGACTGCGTCGTCAAAATACCTTAAATGAGCAAGTGCAACAGGTGCAGGTACAAATCACGTCGGGTCAAAAATTGATTGAGCGCTTAACTGCAGATGTTGAATTGTCTCAGCAAACTCATCAGCAACAACTGGCGAAGCAACAGCAAGTTAATCAAGATTGGCAAACCGCTAGCCATCAGCTGCGAGAATATAAAACCAAGCGCAGTCAGCAAGAACGAAACAGTAATACCTGCAGGCAACAATTACAAAAATTGCAAACGCAAGCAGCCGTGTTGCAAGCTAATATCAGTCAGCAGAAATTGCAATCTGAAACCACCACTGAACAAATTAAACAGCTGCGTCGAACTCAGTTACAAAGTAGTGAAGACTTGGGCGATAAGCAGTTACAGCAACTGCAAAGCCAGTTAGCGACACAGTTAGACATTCAGCAATCTAAACAGCAATTGCTCAATTCAAATAGAACTCAGCAAGCAGAACTGCAATCTCGGCTTGATAGTGCGCTATTGATTCAAAAACAACAACTTGGTGGGCTTCAAGACTTGACTCAAATGCTCAGCGGGTTAAAGTTACGTCGTGAAGGTTTAAAAGGTCAGGCCAATGGTCAGTACCAGTTACTTGAAGAACAACAGATAAATATTCAAGATGTAATATCAAAAATACCTGAAGCGGCTAAAGTCGTGGTATGGCAAAAAAATCTTGATAAAGTCAGAGCGCAAATTAGCCATCTTGGCGCCATAAACCTTGCAGCGATAGAAGAATTTGAACAACAAAGTGAACGAAAGGCTTATTTAGATAACCAAGATAGTGATTTAAATAAAGGTTTGGGTACACTTGAAGAAGCGATTCGTAAAATTGATAAAGAAACACGTATTCGGTTTAAAACCACATACGATGCGGTTAATGCTGATTTATCAAAACTATTCCCAAAAGTTTTTGGCGGCGGTAAAGCCTATTTAGCCTTAACGGATGATGATTTACTTGAAACGGGTGTGACCATAATGGCGCAACCACCGGGTAAAAAGAATAGTACGATTCACCTTCTTAGTGGTGGAGAAAAAGCGTTAACCGCTTTATCATTAGTATTTGCCATATTTAGACTTAATCCAGCTCCTTTTTGTATGCTAGATGAAGTCGATGCACCTTTAGATGACGCCAACGTTGAACGATTTTGTCGTTTACTGAAAGAGATGTCGCAGAGTGTGCAGTTTGTATATATAAGTCATAATAAAATCACCATGGAAATGGCTGATCAATTAATTGGTGTCACTATGCATGAACCGGGAGTTTCACGTATAGTCGCAGTAGATATCGAAGAAGCGGTGGCATTAGCCGACGCTGAATAAATAGGATTACAGGGTTACCAATGGAAGATTTTCAACTGGTTTTGTCCATACTTGGCGCAATAGCTATTATCGCAGTATTGGTACATGGTTTTTGGTCTATTCGTAAGCAACAACCTAAAACATTAAAAGATAATCCGATGACGGGTTTCTATAAAGGACAAGCTAATCAGCGTGATTCGCAAGGTTTTGACGCTGATGGCATCGGTGAAGTGAGAAGAGTAAATGCTGATGACGATAGTCAAGATGACTCTGGCACGCCTTCATCAACACCTAATATGTATCGACCAAAAGCTGCTGTGAATTCGACTATTTCTGATGATGTTGAAATTAATGAAGCGGGTTCTAAAAAAGGCATTGGTTTACAAAATCCTTCGGCAATTAATGCCAAGGCGCCAAGTTATCACCCTGGTAGAAAAGAGCCTGTTATGGCCGCAGCTGCGATCAAAGCAGAAGCTGAACATATGCCGACGCAACAAGCTTTATTTACTGAAGATTTTACCGACGAATATAATCAAGAACCTGTTGAGACAGCCCATGTGGATACGTCGGTAAATACAGTAGATGCTTCAGCAAGCGACACCACATATCAGCAAGCCGATTATCAACATCACAAAGACACTCATAACCAAGAACCAGTGATTGCAGCTGAAGCTACTTTTGCTGCAACGTCAGTGACTGAAACACCTGAGCCAGTAGTGAAAGATGAGCCACTTGGCGATCCGCAAGATGTATTGGTTTTGCATGTTGTTGCCCGTGATGGCGAACAAATGCATGGCGCTGAATTATTACCTTGTTTGTTATCGCTTAACTTTAAGTTCGGTGATATGGATATTTTCCATCGTCATCAAGATAATGCCGGCAATGGTAAAGTCTTATTTTCGATGGCAAATATGTTAAAACCTGGTGTGTTTGACCCAGATAGCATGGAGCAGTTTGTTACCCAGGGCGTAGTGTTATTTATGACGCTGCCTTGTCACGGTGATGCTTTAATGAATTTTTCAATAATGCTTAATTCAGCACAACAGCTTGCTGATGATTTAGGCGCAGAAGTGCTAGATGACAAACGATTAGCATGGACTGATGTCAACAAACAGGCATATTTAAGCCGAATTAAAGCAGTTTCTTAACCATTTTCGATTGTTAAAATAAGGCCGCGCTTGCGGCCTTATTTGTATTTAGATGAGTGATTTTATGCAAGACGTTAAAACAGAAATACAGCAAATAACCAGTGAGCTTCACCGTCATAATATTCTTTATTATGTTGATGATGCCCCAAGTATTCCTGATGCCGAATATGACCGTTTAATGCAGCGTCTTATCGCGCTTGAAACTGCTCATCCAGAATTCATTACTGTTGAGTCTCCAACTCAACGTGTTGGCGGCGCGCCGTTAGCAAAATTTAATCAAATTACTCATTTAAAACCCATGCTCAGCTTAGATAACGCCTTTGAAGAAGCTGATTTCGAAGCATTCAATAAGCGTATTACTGACAAGGTTGATGTTGTTAGCTATTGCTGTGAGCCAAAGCTTGATGGATTAGCGGTGAGCATTCTGTACCGAAATGGCGTGCTGGAACGTGCGGCAACTCGGGGCGACGGTAATATCGGTGAAGATATTACTGATAACGTGCGTACCATTAACGCTATCCCACTTAAATTGCGTGGAGATGATTTTCCGGAGCTGATGGAAGTTCGTGGTGAAGTCATTATGCCTAAAGCCGCCTTTGAGGCGCTAAATCAACGCCAACAAGCCAAAGGTGAAAAAGCCTTCGTTAATCCACGTAATGCCGCTGCGGGTAGTATTCGTCAATTAGACAGTAAAATTACTGCGACTCGCGCATTAGGTTTTTATGCTTATGCGTTAGGCGTGGTTGAAGGTGAAAGCTCGCCAATGGCAGATTCACATTTTGGTCAACTTACCCAGTTAAGACAATGGGGTTTACCTGTTAGCCAAGAGGTCAAAGTCTGCGATAGTTTGCCTGAGGTATTTGCTTATTACGCCGACATTATGACTCGCCGTAGCAGTTTGTCTTATGAAATAGACGGGGTCGTTATCAAGGTCAATGATATTGCCAAACAAACGACCTTAGGATTTGTTGCCCGTGCACCGCGCTGGGCCATTGCTTATAAGTTCCCCGCTCAAGAAGAAATGACCTTGCTTGAAGAAGTCGACTTTCAAGTTGGCCGCACGGGGGCGGTAACCCCTGTAGCTCGTTTAAAGCCTGTTTTTGTTGGCGGCGTAACGGTATCAAATGCCACGCTTCACAATGCTGATGAGATTGCGCGATTAGGCGTAAAAGTCGGGGATACGGTCATTATTCGCCGTGCTGGTGACGTCATTCCGCAAATTGTCGCTATCGTAATGGAAAAGCGTCCAGACGATGCCAAAGACATTACTTTTCCAACAGAGTGCCCAGTGTGTCAAAGTTTAGTTGAACGCTTAGAAGGCGAGGCCGTTGCGCGTTGCAGTGGTGGTTTATTTTGTGAAGCACAGCGTAAAGAAGCTATTAAGCACTTTGCGTCTCGTAAAGCACTTAATATTGATGGCATGGGCGACAAAGTCGTTGAACAATTAATTGATAAAGAGCTCGTACAAAGCCCTGCTGAATTGTTTACTTTGACGGCATCGATGATCACTATGCTTGAACGTATGGCAATGAAGTCTGCAACAAAACTGGTTGCTGCCATTGATGATGCTAAGACCACCACTTTATCAAGATTCATATATGGTTTAGGTATTCGTGAAGTGGGCGAAGCAACAGCAGCTAACCTTGCCAGTCATTATAAAACCCTTGATGCGATTAAAGCGGCGAATGTTGATGAGTTAATCGAAGTTGATGATGTCGGCGCAATTGTTGCCAAGCATATCGCCCACTTTTTTGCTCAGCCACATAATGTTGAGGTGATTGATAAGTTAGTCGCCGCTGGCGTTAACTGGCCTGATTTAGAAGCTGTGGATGAGTCAGAATTAAGCTTAAAAGGGCAAACTTGGGTATTAACTGGCACACTCACGCAGTTAAACCGAAATGATGCTAAAGCGAGGCTACAAGCTCTTGGTGCTAAAGTTGCCGGCAGTGTGTCTAAAAATACCGATTGTTTAGTTGCGGGTGAAGCTGCAGGCTCAAAATTAACCAAAGCACAAGATTTAGGTGTGAAGGTCATTGATGAGCAAGGTTTATTAGATTTGCTTAACGGTTAAGATAGTTATTGGCAATTTTTAGACGGAATATTAAGGCTTGATTCTCAATTAAGGCTTTGTTACTCAGTTAAGCTTTGTTAGTTAATTAAGCTTTTTATTAAGAATAGAGCCTTAATACAATAGATTGGATACCCTGTGAATTTTAGTAATATCACTTGGCTTGATGAAAAAGGCCACATAAAACCACCGATATTTCTTTATCTTATACTCATTTTCCTTGCGCGTGGTTGGTGTGTATTTATTGCGTCCTTGACTCAGTTTAGTGATCGGTCAGGACTCGTTAGGCTATTTTACCCTGAGAAAACTGACTTCTTAATGGCGCTAACGGCCGGAGTCGGTGCGGTGATTATTTATGGGTTGGTGATTGCTGAACGAAAGCGTGGGCCACAATTATTAAGACCTGTATTCAATCAAGTTAAATATGCCCTGTGGTTGTTACTTATTGTAGATGCATTACTATTAAGTCAAAGACTGGTTCACGACCACTTTGTTTTTAAAGCGAGTTTTGCACTCGATGCGTTATTTATATTTTGGTCATGCATCTATCTCTTTAAATCAAAGCGCTTGCATCATTATTTTAAAGATTGGCAAAATGAAGCCGATTACTTAGCTGTTGAAACTGAAAATAGCGCAGATGATGTTGAACTTGTGCACGACATCTATGAGCCTGATGAATCATCAGAAGTCGCAAAACATACACAAAAAATTGTAGATTCTGCCAAGCATAATCGGGCAGTATCAAAAAAAGTTATTCAAACTGAACTAAACAAAACGATAAACTCTGATATTAAAAAGTAAAGTTAGGCATATAGCACAAATCTAAAACCATAATTAGGTTAACTTTATCTATCATTACTAATACCAGTATTCATGGACGTTTAAAGGTAAGTAACAGTGGCAAAAACTGCACCTATCAATATACCGCTTTCACAACTTGTTGTGGGAATGACCGTTAAACTGCCTTTGTCGTGGTTCAGTAACCCGTTTTTTCGAAATAAAGTGCCTGTTACCTCAAGAGCTGAACTTGAACTCATACATAGCCTTGATATTACTTATGTTACCGTTCTTGAAGGTCATCACTTATTAGCTGATGAACCAGAACCCATTGTGATACCTGTTGCAGAAGTGGTTGCTGAATTTGATATTGTTGGTGCGATTAAAAAATCAGTCAATTCCAGTCAAACGAAATTCAATAAAGCCGCCAGTGATTTACGTCCAGCATTCAGTAAAGTGATTAGCGACCCAGAAGTCTCACAACGTGAAGCCGTTACTGTGGTGGAATTACTGATGACAGAGTTAACTGAGTCAAAGCATCCCCAATTTACTTTAGTGAGTTGTGCGGATAAAGAACCCAATATAACCCAACATAGTTTATCTGTTGCTGTGTTGTCGATGATGATGGCGCACAGTCTAGAGATAGCAATTTCAGAAATAAGAGATTTAGGGTTAGGTTGTATTTTTCATGATATTGGCAAATTAAAAATCCCTGATGCTATTCGTCGCAAACGTACTGATTTAACGACTCATGAGGCTAATTACCTCAAAACTCATCCTAATATTGGCTATGAAATGCTAGACCGGAGTGGTTTATTTACTAAATCGGTACTGGATATTGTGTTGCATCACCATGAATTTATCGATGGTAGTGGTTATCCAAGTCAATTCACCAAAAAACAGCTAGCCAAGTTAATACAGATTGCCGCGTTAGCGAATGATTATACTCATTTATTAGATCGTACCAGTTCACCGCAAGTGGCTTTAGGCACTTTATTTAAAACTAGAGAAGGCAAACACGACAAAGGACTGATTGAGGTTCTCGTTAAAGTGTTAGGCATTTTCCCTCCGGGTTCAATCGTTAAGCTTTCTGATGGTTCCGTTGCAAAAGTGATGATGACCTCTAGAGAATCGAAGCAACCTCATGTGTTTAGTTGTTCGATGCATGGCGCTCAAGCGGGGTTTAGATGTTTAACAGACGAAGATGTTACCGTCGTTGAAACGATTAAAATTGACCAACTATCAGAAAAGATCGCCAGTACACTCAAAGTCAATAATCCGGTGTGTTTCTTTATCAGTCATATCAGCGATTAGCCTAGCGTACGAGCAATACTCTCATTATTTTTAACCATGGAACTCTTCATGAAAAGCATTTCAATTATTGGTTGCGGTTGGTTTGGTTTGCCTTTGGCAAAGCAATTGCTTAATGGTGGCTATAAAGTAAGTGGTACCAAGCGTAGTGAAGCAGGATGTGAGCAATTAACTGAATTAGGAGTAGAAAGTTATTTACTCGATTTAAGTCTATTACCATCTAATTCACCCGTCCAGGATAGCGCCAGTACTGCGGTAACTGCGTATAATGAATTACTGGATGTCGATGCGTTAGTGATAAACATCCCTCCAGGACTTCGTCGTGGTGAAAGCCAATACCTTGTGCATATACAGCGCTTAATGGGCTTAATTGGTCAGCGACAATACCAACGGATTATCTTTATCAGCACGACAGGTGTTTATCCTGCTGAAGACAAAGTGATGTATGAGACTGATGCCAATGCATACGATGCAAAAAGTGACATACTGTTAGCTGCAGAGTCATTAGTGGCTGAAAAAGACAATGCTTGTATTGTTCGTTTTTCAGGGCTTATTGGGCCTAAACGTCATCCAGGTAAGTTTTTTGCAGGCAAGGCAGATGTTAGCGGAGCTAATGTGGCTGTTAACTTGGTTCACCTTGACGATTGCATTCAGGCTATCGACGCTATTTTATTTTCGACCTTTGCTGGGCAGGCTGTTGCAAATTATTATAATCTGAGTGCGCCGAGTCACCCTAGTCGAGCAGATTTTTATCAAGCTGCGACTCGCCAGCTTGGGTTAGCTGCGCCGCAATTTAATGATGTCATCATGCCAAGTAAAATAATTAATGGCGATTTGATTTGCCAGCAGCTAAATTTCAACTATATTCATCCCGATCCCTTAACCATGCTAGAGCATTGCTAATGCTCGGTTAATTGATTGCTGAGTTTAACTGACTTTATTTAGATATTTGATAGCGACAATAGTTAATAAGCACCTGCGATAAGTTTACTCATGTGTTTTAACCATTGGTATTCACTTGTGTTCAGGTATAATGCAGCCCATATTTACGATCAAAGGCCAATATTGAATGAGCACCCCAGTAACTGATTTCCCACTATTAAGTGGCGCTGAATTTGTCGAGTTATACAAAGTACTAAAAGTACAAGGTTTAGTTGATGGTGGCGGTGCAGCTAAGCATGTCATCACTGAAGGTCTCGTTAAAGTGAATAACGAAGTTGACACACGCAAGCGTAAAAAATGTGTTGTTGGCGATGTCATTGAGTTCAATGGCGAGCAAATTAAAATTGTTGCCACAGCGTAAGGATAAAATGATGCAATTCCCTGATGATGATAACGGTAAAATGTTAGCGGCTATGGCCGAGTCTGGTATTGATTTAACTGTTGCTTTAGATGTTGATTTCTTTTTGATTTTTGACGATCAACGCGATGCAGAATCAGCACTAGAAGCACTCACTGAAACAGCTCTTCAAGGTGAACTTGAACTTAACTTTAGCGAAGAAATCGAAAAGTGGGAGCTGATTGTTTGTTTAAACATGGTGCCTTCATATGATGACTTAGTGGCTAAAGAAGTTGAGTTAAATACTTTTGCACAAGAATTTGATGGCATGACTGACGGATGGGGCGTAATGCAACATCAAGAAGGTGATGACGAATTTGCAGATGATGAACATAAATGTGACGACAACTGCTCACATACTCACTAGTTAATCTCGCTTTAATATGAAGTTGAGACAGTCAGATTATCTCACTGATTGTTAACGGTTGTGAAAATGAAAACAAAAACCACCAATTAGGTGGTTTTTTTGTGACTTTTTATTATAGGATGGTGCCATATGCAGTAGCGCAAATGATTACAATAACAGCGCAGAGTACCTACGGAGTCGCATTTTCAATGGCAAGACATATTAGTTTTGGTACCCCAGTCAACGATGCTGAACGTTGGGCATTTTCTTTATTATCAGACGAGCTTCCCGAAGATTACCTCCTATTAACCAATGTTGAAATTCCTACTCACACAGGCCAGGCAATGGAAGTTGATGCTTTAGTTGTGGGTGAGTTTGGCGTGTATGTGGTCGACGTCAAAGGCTACATTGGTCGTTTGAATGCTGGTTTACATGCCTGGTCGCTTGATGGCCGTCATGTGGATAATAGTTTATCAAAAGCCAACTATGTGGCACGTGTCTTAGCAGGCAAACTAAAGAACAAAATTCCAGTCGGTGTTTATGCTCCTTGGTGTCAAGGCATGGTGTTTGTCACTGGCCGTAAAGGTGAAGAAATTCTGGTTGAAAAAGACACCGGTAAATTAAGCATTTATACACCAGCCAAAATCATTGCGGCATTGACGAAAGAGTGGGGCTTAACTGCACCGCATATTCATCCAGTGACAGAAACCCAAAAAGAGATGGTACTAGATACCATTGGCCAAGTTGCATTAGTTGAACAACGTAATAATAAGATCCAAGATTTCATCAAGCTTAAGTGTTTATTCCTGCAGCAAGGGTTAGAGGTTTGGCAGTCAGAATATAACCCTGGTGGTTGGACTGCGCCTTGGCTATTAAAGATTTTAGTGATCAGCCAGTTCGAAGATAGTGTCGATGCAAATCACCATGAACAAAAACTCCGTGATGAATTTAGACGTATTCAATCACTCTCGGGTTGTAGCTGTGTGCCATTTTGTGCGCCGTTAATTCAAGATGGCGAGCAAGTTGTATTACCAATTAGAATGCCACGCGGTGTGCCACTAAATATATTCGAAATTGAAAAACAAACGACTTACCAATTACTCGAAATTCTACGTCGCAGCGTTACTGGTTTGCAGCAAATTCATCGCCGCGGCTATACCATTGGTGGCTGGGCTGATAATTGTATCTTTGTTTCAGATGACGCTGATGTTGAGTTTATCGATATTAAAGATTCACTGAGTACCAATGATGATATTAAATCCTACGCTCAAGCTTTTTTAGACTTGGCAGAAAAAACGCTGCAGCCGCGTATATATCAATGGTACCGCTCGGCGGCAGCTGGAAATACCATTGATCTTGACGCTATTCGTTGTGACTTATCTGCTGTTATCGATTTAGGCGTATGCGATGCATTACCGCACCAAATAGAAATAGAACAAGGCGCGGTAATTGATCATCATTACCGTTTAGATAGTTTTATTTCGGCGACCTCAAGAAGCCAACTTTGGCGCGCATTGCATTTACAAGGCAATTTCCCGTGTTGTGTCAGTATCTATCAAGATGTTGATCACCAGTGGAACTCATTAAGTAACATGTACCGTAGTCTGGCTAAAATCTATCATCCACATGTTGAGCGAGTGCTAGCATTTGGCCAATTGCCACAATCTGAAGACTTGTTCATCGCCAGAGACTGGGTACAAGGCGTCGGGCTTGATGAAGTGACGACAGTGCAAGTGGGTCAGCCGCGATTGTGGTTCACTCAACTGCTCACCGCACTGCAGTATTTACATAGTTTAGATATTTTTCATGGGGCTATTTGTCCTAAAAATATTATCTGCCGTGATGAGAAAGCCATCCTAGTCAACTTTGGCATAGGTTCTGATATTGCTGCCAGCCATTATGCTGCTCAATATGCAGATCCAACGATGTGGTCAGTTGAAGGCGATGCTGAAAAAGATCTCTATGGCCTGGTAGCAAGTTTTGTTGATGCTATGGCGCCAGAATCGATTAAACAAGGCACTGGCGCTGATGCCATTGTTAGAGCATTGATGACATTCGATAAAGAATGGCTAGGTGAAGACTTTTTTAATGCCTGTTTAAGTATCTTGAAATTTGAATTTCGCATCGTACCAAACTGCAGTTATGCAGCGCAGTTAGGTCTAGATGAACTTGAGTACCAAAATTCAGGTTTATAGTTTTACGATTTCAATGGCGTTATTTAGTATCGATAATGCCATGATAAATACTATTAACAATCAAAGAGGGAACTATGATTATTAACCGTGTAACAGCCGAGCAGCTAAATGATATTCTGCCGCTATTTTGTCAATATATGCATTTTTATGGTGTTGAGTTGCCGCAAGATGAATATACCGCTTACTTAACGGAACGACTGAATAATCAAGAAGCGTTTATTTTTGGGGCGTACACGGAAGACAACAAACCCATAGGTTTTGTGCTTAATTACCAAACTTTCTCATCTGTTGAATTGGGGCGAGTACTGGTACTTAATGACTTGTTTGTTGATGCTGATTATCGTAATCAAGGCGCAGCAAACAAGCTTATTCAGTGCACTATTGAGCTTGCTCGAGGCTTACAAGCTGTGAGAGTCGATTTAGGTACTGCAAAAGTTAATTTCCAAGCACAATCCGTGTATGAAAAAATTGGCTTTAGAAAGGATACTCGATTCTTTTCTTACAGTTTATCGGTGAACGATCATCCTCCAATGGGTTAAAATCCTCTTTAAAATAAAAATTAAATCAAAGGTGTTACATGAACGCGGACGAAATCTATTCAATTGGTACTCAAGGCATGCCTTGGGCTGAATCAGAAAAGCAACAATGGCTTGCTGCACAAACAATTAAACGCAGCTATCAAGAGCAAGTTTGTAGCAAAGTCTTAGCTTTAAAGAGCCAATTTGAAGTTGAGCAATATGGCGCATTATCCTACGACGAACAACGCTATCCGCTCTACCTCGTTAAAACGACAATAGATACCAATAAACCGACTGTGCTAGTCACTGGTGGGGTACATGGTTATGAAACTAGTGGTGTTCAAGGTGCTATTCGATTTTTAGAAACGACAGCGAAAGAATATTCGCAGCACTTTAACTTTGTTGTCGCGCCTTGTATCAGTCCATGGGGTTACGAAACTATTAATCGCTGGAACCCTAAAACAGTCGATCCAAATCGCTCTTTTTATGAAGGTAGTCCAGCAGAAGAATCAGCTGCGATTATGAATATCATTGATAAGTTGCAGTCTGATCTTGGTTTCGAGTTTATTGCTCATATTGATCTGCATGAAACCACTGACAGTGATAACTCAGAGTTTCGTCCCGCGCTGGCAGCAAGAGATGGCATTGTAAATGATAACTGGAATATTCCCGATGGATTTTATCTGGTGGGTGACAGTGAAAATCCCCAAGATGCATTTCAACTCAATATTATAAACACAGTTCAGAAGGTGACTCATATTGCGCCAGCAGATGATGATGGTAAATTGATCGGTGTTGAGTTTAGTCAATTCGGGGTGATTAATTATCCATGTGACAAGCTTGGCTTATGCGCAGGATTAACTCGTGCTCAATATAAAACCACTACCGAAGTTTATCCGGACAGCCCATTGTCTGATGATGAGAATTGTATTCTTGCACAAGTGGCAGCGATTCGTGGTGGCTTGGATTATTTGATTAAAGCCTAAACTAAATTAAGCTAAGCTAAACGTAAACCTTGCTACCTTGAAGCGGTATGCAGTGATTTATGATAAAAAATCTGCCATTTGGCAGGTTTTTTATTTAATCGCGATTTATCTGTGTTTAACAATACTGTTTCTAAAAATACGAGCTGCTAATCGGATAATCTGAGTAAGTCATCACCTGCGACAATATGAGTATTGGTGGTGTAGTGAGCTAAGCTATATTCAATGTTTAATGAGAAATAAACGCTTTGCTTTAGGTGAGTCTTAATGGCCTGTTCAATGTCGACGCTGAGCTGATGCGTAAAGGCACTATCTCGGTGAGCTTTGGTTAACAGAGACACGGTTACCAGCATGTGGGAGTATTTATACTGTGAGCAGGGATAAGCCCTAGATTTACATACGCCAGCACTCGCATCATGTTCGTTGATGATGTTCTCTACTGCATCAAATACTTTATGGGTATCAAGATCGACATTATCTGAATATTTTATTTCGACATGAGGCATGCAATTGAACTCCAGGAAATGTTAACGCCTCAATATGAGGCGTTATTTATGGAGTACATGTTACATGAGTTTATTGGCTTTATATCTCTGTGTTTAGCATGTGTTTAGTTATGTGCACACTTATGTGTTCATTTCTATGAGCATTAAAACTTATAGCCAAAATTTAATGTAATAGAGGTTGATGTTTCAGTGTCGCCTTTATCTGCATATAAGCCACCTTCATCTTCTCGCGTAACCCCAATACCAGTACCAATGACAAAGCCTTTTTGTGCAAAACCATCAAAATGGTAATCATAGGTGATGAAGGCAAAGCCATCTTCACTTTGTAATTCCTCTCTACCTAAAACAATTCCGTAAGCATGCTTTGAGTTTTCACTAAAAGTGGTTTGCAAGCCAGCAGCAAAGCCGACTAAGCCGACAGAAGCATAATATTTAGTTGATGGGGTTTTATAGGCAAATTGTCCGCCTAAAACACCACCAAATTGATGACCTACACCAATAGCAGGTTCAAATTCGCCTGCTGAACTTAATCCTGGTGCGCTAATTAACGTAACAAACGATAGAGCAAGTAAAGATGATTTCATGAAAATCCTTTTTCGGTTTTTAACTAGATTAGAACTTCTCGCAAGTAGCTGTTCATTGTAAAAGTACTTCGTTGAGTTAGTACTGCAGTGACTTAGTACTTTATTGAATGTGCACTTTAGTGAACAACAAATTAAAGCTTCAATAACCTAACATAATTATATTTTAATTCAATAGGTTAAAAGAGGGTGCAGGTTTAGTATGAGTAATTATGTTGTTCAATGTTTAACTAAGGAAGTGGCAATAGGAATTTATTCAATAATTTCAATTAATTAATAGGTAATATTCTGTATAGCTATATTGTTATGGGTTTTCACCACACAACTAAAACGCTAATTGAACTGAGATATGCTCATTTGCTTAGGCTTGTTTGGGTTCACGTAAATGTCGCTAACTTTGCTCTATACCCAATTCCCCTTTAGCTATCTAGATCTACATCACAAATTTGGATGCTAATAAACATTCACAATAATCACATTATATGAATAGATTTGCTGTTTTGATGCTTAATAACCACATATTTAGTCATGTTATTGTGCGGTTGAGTCACAAATGGCTTGCTGCTTGCTGCTTACGTCACACAAATGGTTCTTTGGGGTGTAATAAAGCAACCATAAAACAGGGCTTTATCTTACCCTTCGGTGTGCTTACATTGTTCTCAATAAAAAATAAGGGAGGGCGCTTTAATGGAAAACATACCAAATCAGTCGATGACAGAAAAAACAAACAAAAGACACTTCAGCATATTAATCGGCAACATTGTGTTGTTTGCACTGCTCTATAATTTTTTACCGTTCGAACAAGGTATCAATACCGGTCTTTCTATTTTAGTCTTCGCGGCTATTTTATGGTTAACAGAAGCGATCCACATCAGTGTTACCGCCATTTTAATTCCAATATTAGCGGTATTCTTTGGGGTGTTTGATACCGCAACAGCAATGGGCAATTTTGCTAACCCAATAATCTACTTGTTCTTTGGTGGCTTTGTGTTGGCAGCGGCCTTGAATCACCAAGGTATCGACCGTTTAATCGCGCAGAAAGTGTTGCAGTTGTCTAAAGGCAAGTTGAGCATCGCCTGTATTCTATTATTCCTGGTAACTGCTGTTTTATCTATGTGGATCAGTAATACAGCGACTGCGGCAATGATGTTGCCACTGGCGTTAGGTATTTTGCATCAGTTAGATTTTAAAGAGCATAAAAAAACCTATTTATTCGTACTACTGGGTATTGCTTATTCAGCCAATATTGGTGGCATAGGGACATTAGTGGGTAGCCCACCCAATGCTATTGCTGCAGCACAGGTAGGTTTGAGTTTTAGTGATTGGTTAGAGTTTGGCTTGATCACTGTCGCAATTATGCTGCCGTCAATGCTGATAGCACTTTACTTGTTCTTAAAACCTGATTTATCAACGGTATGCGAGATTAAAGCTGATAACGTGAAAATGACCGTCAGCGCTAAACTAACCTTAGTGGTTTTCTTAGCCACGGTATGTTGTTGGATATTCAGTAAGCCATTAGCACAAGCGCTTGGCGGGATCAGTAAATTTGACACGATTGTCGCCTTGGGCGCAGTGGTTGTGCTTGCCAGTCTTAAGTTAGTTGATTGGAAAAAAATTGAATCAACGACAGATTGGGGTGTATTGATCTTATTTGGTGGCGGCTTAACCCTAAGTGCAATATTGAAAGCGACGGGTACCAGCGTGTTCTTGGCTCACTTTGTGACTGACATATTTGGTAATGCCCATATGGCGTTATTTATTCTTGCGGTTATTGCCTTTGTGGTCATGTTGACGGAATTTGCGAGTAACACTGCGAGCGCCGCGTTATTAGTGCCAGTATTCGCTGCTATCGCTGAACCACTCGGTTTGTCGCCAGTGATGATATCTGTGGTGATCGGTATCGCTGCCTCTTGTGCGTTTATGCTACCCGTTGCAACACCGCCTAATGCCATTGTTTTCGGCTCTGGTTATATTAAACAATCAGAGATGATGCGTGCTGGCTTGATCATTAACTTTATCAGTATGTTTGTGTTGTTCTTAATCACTAACTTCTTCTGGGGTTTTTAGTCTGAAGTTAATTTAGCTTTGTTAGTCACGCTAATAGGTATTTTAAAAGGTAATCTAAGTTAACATTAGGTTACCTTTTTTGTTTTCTATCGATTGAAAATAAGCGAGAAAATAGCCAATTTGACCGAACTGCTAGCAATAACATCAAATGGTTTTTTTCAATGCAGATAGCTTTTGAATTTTGGCTGTAAAGCAGGTCTAATAGCCTATTCTCCTCATTTTAAGATTTTAAGACTTACCTTATGTTCGAGTTAACCTTACAGCTTGCTGTCATTTTATTTTTTGTTGCGATTCTAGCAGGCTTTATCGATGCTATTGCGGGCGGTGGTGGACTCATCACTATTCCTGCATTGATGTGGGCAGGCTTACCCCCTGCAGCGGCTTTAGGTACCAATAAGCTTCAGGCTTGTGGGGGCAGCTTTTTTGCGAGTTTGTATTTTGTTCGCAAGGGCATGGTCGATTTAAAGCAAGCGCGCTTATCGATCATTTGTGCTTTTGTCGGTGCGGCCGTCGGTACCATCATCGTTCAAATGATTGATGTAACGGTATTAGAGTTGGTGTTACCGTTTTTAATTCTCTCTATTGGTTGCTACTTTCTATTCTCAAAAAAGATATCTGAAGAAGACAAACAACAAGTACTGACTCCAGCCATGTTTGCATTTACTGCTGCGCTTGGGGTGGGGTTTTATGATGGTTTCTTTGGCCCTGGCACGGGTAGTTTCTTTGCTTTAGCGTTTGTATCGTTAGCGGGTTATGGCTTAGCTAAAGCCACCGCTCATGCCAAAGTGCTTAACTTTGCGACCAATGTGTCTTCACTTATTTTCTTCCTTATTGGTGGTCAAGTCGCGATAGCACTAGGGCTGATAATGTTAGTGGGTCAAGCCATTGGCGCCACGTTCGGTTCGCGTTTAGTGATGACCAAGGGCGTTAAAATTATTAAGCCATTAGTCGTCACAATGGCCTTTTTAATGAGCTTTAAATTATTATGGGCTCAATACGGATAAGTGATTCTTATCCCTAACTTATTTAAGCGTTTTATTACGGGCTTTCAATAAGCTCACATCAAACAGAAAAGGTTTTCATGCGCATTATTCACACTTCTGATTGGCACCTAGGACAAAACTTTTACGGTAAAAGCCGTGCGGCAGAGCATTTTGCTTTTTTGCAGTGGCTGTTATCTCAAATTTCTCAGCATCAGGTTGATGCTTTGATTGTCGCAGGTGATATTTTTGATACTGGTACGCCGCCAAGTTATGCCCGTAGTTTATACAATCAGTTTATCGTCGATATTCAAGCGACGGGTTGCCAGTTAATTGTATTAGGCGGTAATCATGATTCAGTGGCAACACTGGGTGAATCAAAGCAATTGCTCGCATGTTTAAATGCCACAGTGATACCTGGCGCGCTTGATAACGCCGCTGATCATGTTTTGTTAGTGTCTGATAGTAACGACGAGCCCTGTGCGATTGTATGCGCGTTACCGTATTTGCGTCCTAGAGATATGGTATTGAGTGAGTCGGGTGAATCAAGTGAAGATAAACAACGAAAACTGGGTAATGAAATAGCCGATTTATATCAACGCTGTTTTACTGAAGCACAAGCGTTAAACCTGCAACAAACCACGCCACTGCCGATTATCGCCACAGGCCATTTAACCACAGTGGGTGCCAGCACCAGTGAGTCGGTTCGAGATATTTATATTGGCAGTCTGGATGCTTTTAATGCCAATCTTTTTCCTGCTGCTGATTACATTGCCTTAGGTCATATTCACCGTTCACAGAAAATCGCTAAGACGGAACATATTCGTTATAGCGGTTCGCCAATCAGTTTAAGTTTTGATGAACTTAATAGTCACAAAAGTGTTTATCTGGTGGAGTTTGATAACGACAAATTAGCTGATGTAACCCCCCTTGAAATACCTAAATATCAAGCCATGGCCAGTATTAAGGGATCGCTTAGTGAGATAGAAACTCAGCTTGCCGCATACTCTGAGCAAAACTCGAATTTCGTTACCTGGTTAAGCATCGAAGTTGGCGAACAAGATTTTCTAACCGATTTACAGAGCCGTATTGCCGATTTAACTGAAACATTACCCGTTGAAGTATTACAACTTAAGCGTGCTCGCAGTCAACGTCAGCAGCAAATTCAGCAAATGGAAAATGAAACCTTAACTGAACTCACTGTTGCAGAAGTGTTTGAGCGCCGTTTAGCTCAAGAGGACTTTTCAGAGCCAGAACAGCTGCAACGACTTGAACGGGTAAAGCAACAATTTGATATTGTCGTTAACGAGTTGAATGAAGTGATGGATGCTAAAGCTGATAAAGGCAACGCCCATAAAGAGACTGTTAGCAAAGAGACTGTTAGCAAAAAAACTGCTAGCAAAGAGACTGCTAAAACAGCGAATGTGCAAGATGATAATGCTGAGGAGACTCAATAATGAAAATCCTTAGCTTACGTTTTAAGAACATTAACTCCTTAAAAAACGAATGGAAAATTGATTTTACCCAATCCCCGTTCAAAGAGAATGGTCTGTTTGCCATTATCGGGCCAACAGGTTCAGGTAAAACCACTATTTTAGATGCCATTTGTTTGGCGTTATATCACCGCACTCCGCGATTAGATTCGATTTCTAAAACCTCTAATGAACTGATGACTCGGGGAACCAGTGATTGCTTAGCTGAAGTCGAGTTTGAAGTAAAAGGGAAGGGCTATCGCGCTTTTTGGAGCCAGCGTCGTTCACGTGGTCAGGTTGATGGTAATTTACAAGATGCGCAAGTTGAATTAGCGCAATTAGATGACGGAAAAATTCTCGCGAGCCAAATTAAACATAAAACCGAATTAACAGAATCTATTACCGGATTAGATTTTGCCCGCTTTACCAAGTCGATGATGTTATCTCAAGGTCAGTTTGCGGCATTTTTAAATGCCAAAGCCAATGAGCGTGCAGAGTTACTCGAGGAGCTAACAGGCACTGAAATATATGGCCTTATATCTGAACAAGTTCATCAGAAATTTAGCCAGTCTAAACAGCACTTAGCGATACTCGAAGCAAAAACCAATAGCGTTGAATTATTAGATGATGACAGTATTGCAGCTAAGCAAGCCGAAAAGGCACTGTTAACTGAGCAATCGCAGCAACACCAGCAAACACTAGAGCAAAGCCAACAGCAACTGACGTGGGCAAAGCAACTTGATCAAGCGGCGCAGCAACATACTGCCAGTGAGCAACAGCTGAACATAGCGCAAGAGCAGTTACAAACACAGCAAGCTGCATTAGCTAAACTTGCCGCCAGTGAACCTGCTGAAGTGCTATTACCGCTATTTGAAGGCATGACTAAGCTTGATAGCGCGCATTCACAGTTACAACAGCAATTGCAGCAGCGTAATGATGAACTTGCTCAAGCAACGGAGCAGTTAACCCAAGTATCGAATCAACAGCAGCAGCAGTCGCAACAATTAACCCAAGCTAAGCAACAGCACACCGATTTAGTCAAAAAAATTGATCATCAAGTTCAGCCCCTTGATAATCACATTGAGCAAGTGACATTTCAACTAACTCAGCAACAACAGAGCCTTCAACAGCAATCACAGTTGTCAGCAGACTTACTGCAAAAACAACAAGGCTTAGATGCACAAGTACAAAATATAGATGCATTAAAAGCGCAACAACAGCAAATTATTGCACAATATTCCCAGGGTAAATTGATTCAAACTCGTTTGGGTATGTGGCAGCAACAATATGCTGCTTACGCTGAACAAACTCGTCAGCAGAGCAAATTAACTCAACAAGCTGAATCTTTTACTCAGCAACAACAAACGCTAAAGGCGCAAATTTCAACCATTACAGCTAAAGTGAATTCCGAGCAACAACAGCTCACTAAGCTTGATGAAACGCGTCAGCAATCACAGTATCAATTACATAGCTTATTAGCGGGTGATGATGAACAGGCTATTGAGCAGCAATGTAATAGCCTTATTGCACAGCAGCCTCAAAGAAGCCAGTTACTGCAGCTTTCTGTGCGCTACCAAGAAACACAGCAAGAATTGAGTCAGCACACAGAGCAACAATCACTTGCTGAACACAATATGGCGTTAAAGCAAGTAGAGTTAACCCAAGTTAGAACCCTATGGAGTGATAAAAATCAGCAGGTAAAAGATCTATCCACCTTGCTTAAACAAGAACAGCATATTGCCGATTTAACTGAGCACCGAGCTAAATTAGTAGAAGGGCAGCCGTGTGCGCTCTGCGGTTCAACAACACATCCATTAGTGACTGAGTATCAATCTGTTGATATCTCACAAAAGGAATTACGCCATCAACAAGCCACTGAACAATTAGCCAATATTCAAACTCAGGGAGCGCAAGCCAAGTTGGAATTTGAGTCATTACAACTGCAGCTTAATACCGCGTTGCAAAGTATCAGCAAGTTATCAGGGCAGCAGCAAGAGTACCAAAATGATTGGCTGCAATTTTGTCAACAATTGGGGATTAACTTTGCGATAGCTGAGCAAGCTAGTGATACTCAAGCAAGTGATTATGTCGCCCAAACAGCGCAATTACAGCAAACGCTGACCCAGCGTTTAAGTCATATCAGGCAGTGTAAAGCACAACTGCAGCAGCATAATGATCATTATCAACAAGCCCTGTCGGCTGTCGAGCAACAACAACATCAATTGAGTTTACTCACACAGCAATTAGACACGGGATTAAGTGGTTTAAGTGACATTGAGCAACAGCGAGTAGCGATTACCAATAGCCTTAATGCTTTGGTTGTTGAGTTAACGGAATCGATAGCTCAGTCTGGAGAGACAATGCCTGCAATGGCAGACTTTGAGTCTTGGATTAAAGCGCTGCAGCAACAATTGAGTTTATGGCAACAAGCCTGTGATCAACAACTTGATTCTCAGCAGCAATTACAACTGTTGCAGCAACAGCAGCAAAGCGTGGCCACTCAACAGCAAGAATTGCAGCAGCAATTACAATTGCAGCAACAGCAATTAGCTGAAGTTGATGCTCAGCTGAAGCAATTGACGGAGCAGCGTCAGCAACTATTTGCTGATAAACAGACATTAACTGAAAAACAAGCAAGCCAAACAAGGTTGGAGCAAGCGGAAGCGCAATTAGCTGCTGCGCAAACTCAGCTCAGTCAACAGCAACAAAAACTTGATACGGTTAACGCGCATATTGAAGCGGTGAGTAAGCAAGTTACAGTTGCATCTGACGAGCTGCTGGCTTCACAATCATTGTGGCAAGCGGAGCTCAGCAACAGTCCATTTGCAAGTCAGGCAGAATTTAAACTGGCGTTAATGCCAAAATCTGAGCGCCTGCAATTGCTCCAATTGCAGCAACAACTCAATGAACAACGTTTAAAAGCAACGACCTTGATTGAGCAAGCTAAACAGCATTTAGCTGAGCTTCAAGCTCAAGGGCTAGAGCATGGTTTTGATCAAGCTGATTTAGCACAAGTCAAATTGCAGCATCAGCAAGCTGAAGCTGCGTTAGGTGAGGTCAAGCAATCACTGTGGCAAGTGAGCCATTTATTGGATGATGATAAGCAAAAGCGTCATAGTCAGCAGCAATTATTTGAAGAGCTGATACAGGCTAAACAGGCCTATGATGATATCGCTTATTTACACTCGCTAATCGGTTCGCAAAAAGGCGATAAATTCCGTAAGTTTGCTCAAGGCCTGACCTTAGATCACTTAGTGACATTAGCCAATAGACAACTTGACCGTCTTCAAGGTCGTTATCTGTTAGAGCGTAAGCAATCAGTGGATTTAGAGTTACAAGTACTGGATACATGGCAAGGGGATGCAATAAGGGATACCCGCACGTTATCCGGCGGTGAAAGCTTTTTAGTCAGTCTTGCGCTGGCCTTAGCACTATCTGATCTTGTTAGTCATAAAACCAGTATTGACTCATTGTTTTTAGATGAAGGTTTTGGCACCTTAGACAGTCAAACTTTAGATACCGCCCTTGATGCACTAGACAACCTCAATGCCTCAGGAAAAATGATTGGGGTTATTAGTCATATTGAAGCCATGAAAGAACGAATCGGCGTACAAATTAAAGTCCATAAAATGAATGGACTTGGGGTCAGTAAGCTTCAACCCGAATATCGGGTAAATAGCGACACCCAGCAGGTTTAAATATCAGCAGACTTAAAACCTACAGTACCAAGAAGCACAACCAGCAAATAATGGTTTTTTAGGTGTGTGAGCTATCATAAATGGTTCAAGTGAGCTTTATTAGAAAGTAGAGTTCACTTAACCTTCATTTATTCAGAATGCCTTCTACATTTCACATACTTAGTCACTAGTCGCATTTCATATATCATAGTGTTTGTCAGGTGTTTTATGACTGGCATATAGATGTAAACCGAGCCTACATGTATGGTAACAGTCCTTTCCCATGTTGTTTACTTTCCTTTACCTAGTTCAAATTTATGCAATTTAAACGACAGTTTATATTTTTATTACCGCTTTTTTTTGATATAACTCATCGTTGCTATATCTTCTAGTGCTTAAGTACGTAAGTTAACGGCACAAAGGTATACATTCTTCTATACGTATAATTAGGGCGGGCATCAAATTGCTTTCAGCTAAAATGGATAGGTTACAAACGCTTTTCACTAAAGCGCAAAGCCTACCCGCATTACATCGAAAACTCTTATTAAGTAGCGTGTTTATTATCGCTGCAGCATTACTGTGGCCTACACCCCAAGAGTTTTCATCACAACGTATTCCAGTGGCGCTAGATATAGAAGCCTTGCTTCCTCATGTCACTAATCAATCAGATATCAAGTTTGTTGAGCCTGAAGTACCTACGTTTGAACGTGTGATTCAAAATGGTGACACGTTAAGCCACTTATTCGAAATTGCCGGAATAGGGCAGCAGACCATGTATAAGGTGCTAGAAGCTGATTTAAATGTATTAGCTTTAGACACGTTATCACTAGGTAATCGCATTCAGTTTTGGCAAGATGAGCAACAAAATTTAGTGAAGCTTGAATTGTATTTCAATCCAGCTTACCAAGTCGTGTTTAACCGCTTTGATGATGGTAGTTATGGCGTTGAAGAAATTAATATTGAAGGCATTTGGCAAAACCGCATCATTAGTGGTGAAATTAATGGTTCTTTCTATTTATCGGCACAACGCTTTGGGTTAACAGCTGCGCAAATTCAAACGATTGAAACGCTATTATCGAGCAAATTGAATTTCTCGCGAGATTTACGCGCGGGTGATAAATTTTCAGTATTGATGAATGATCAATTCATTGAAGGTGAGTCCACGGGCGCAGCTAAAATCGAAGCGGTGCGTATTGTGACTGGTCGACGTAATGTGAGTGCATTTCAAAATATTGATGGCAACTATTACGATGATAAAGGCCAAGGCTTAGCCAGTGCATTTCAGCGCGTACCTTTAGACAGACAGTACAGATTGTCTTCAAGCTTTAATCCAACCCGTAAGCACCCTGTTACAGGGCGTGTATCACCACATAATGGCACCGACTTCGCGACACCAATTGGCACCAAGGTTGTGGCACCTGGTGACGGCGTAGTATCCATGATTACTAATCATCGGTTTGCGGGTAAATACATTGTCATTGAACATGACAATAATGTCAGAACGCGTTATTTACATCTTTCTAAGTTTTTGGTGCGAAAAGGCCAGCGGGTTAAACGTGGTCAAGCCATAGGTTTAACGGGGAACACCGGACGGGTGACAGGCCCACATTTACACTATGAATTTCATGTTAATGGACGCCCAGTGAATCCGATGAAAGTCAGTATTATCGAAGCTTCTGTATTGCCTAAAAAGCAAATGGCCGCATTCAAAAATTTAGTGAATAGCAAACAGATGATGATGGATCTAGGTTAACGCTGTTAAGCTTTCTTATTGTTAGATTTAAACCACTTTCGACGATGTTAAAAGTGGTTTTTTTTATAGCTTCAATTTCTTCTACTCATTGATTTAACTTATTGTAGATTAACCTGCTGCGCTAATAAGGCGATTTGCCTAGTTCAATACAGGTCAGTAATAATCGTAAATCAAATTCGAGCTGGTGGTAATCACTGGTCATGTATTCACACAATTGATAGAAAGCTTTGTTATGGTCTTTTTCTTTTAGGTGAGCGAGCTCATGCACGACAACCATTCGCAATAGTGGTTCGGGTACATGACGTAACCTTGACGATATGCGGATTTCATTCTTCGCTTTGACCTTATTACCTTGGGTGCGATTAGCATAAGTATGAAGCCCTAAAGCTTGATGGCTTAGGGTTATTTTTTCGTCGAAGATTACTTTAGAAATAGGAGCCGACTGCTTAAGGTATTGCTGCTTAAAAACCATTGTGTAGTCATATAGCGCTTTATCCGTGCGAATATCATGCACAACAGGATAATGCTTCAAAATTGCGCTTTTGAGTGTATCCGTGGCGATAAGATCCTTTACCTGTTCAATGGTGTTAGCTGAATAGCCGGCAATATATTTAAGTTGGGCATTTTGCTGTTTCTTCGCTGTTACATCTGTGCTGGTGACTAAAGCTGCCAGTGTTTGTTTTGCAGCTTGATTGGTTACGGCATGAAGATTTGATGCTTTTACTGCCATTTTTGGCGGCGCACTAAGGTTACGTTTTTTTACTGGAATGGGTGCTGATGGGGTTTTTCTTGAATTCATAAGGGGTACTTGTTTTTAACCTTATCAGTTAGCGGCTAGTTAAATACCATGAGCATCAAATAGCGGCTAACTGACAAGTGAATCTATTCCTTAATAGGACTTAGATTTTGTCATACATGCGGCGATTTTGTTGAGCGAATGCCGCTTCAAAAGCCGGTAATTGCACACGTTTAAGGCCTAATGTTAATAGGTCAGCTTGTGGCGGGTTACGCTTTAGCTCTTCTTTAATTATCACTGGGCTAATTACCGTTACTGGTAAGTCTGTGATTTGAATTGACGCTTCTAGTTTAAAGCTGGTGGCAGAACCAGCAAATTTGCCTTTCTGTTCACGTTCAATTATGACGATTTCAGTGACTTTGTAATCTTCCATTAATTTATGGAAAGCAAAATGAAATTCACGAATTGATTCAGTTTCAACTGATTTTGAAATACTGAAAGAGATTTGACGACATTCCGGTACGTTGAATGCATCTTTCTCGTAATTTAATAGGCTGATGACGGCTTCGCCACCTTTTAATTCTACACCACAAATATTCATGTTATACCTTAGTTTGAGCTAGTTTGTTTTTGCATGATGGTTAGTTAACGCATCATGTATTTAAAATTAGAGGTTATTCTTCTTCATCAGAGATGATTGAATCATCATTCTCGATAATCTGTACGGGTTTAGCTTTACGGCGTATTGGTGCATCACCAATATCTACACCAGAAGCAAAACGTTTATCAAGTTTAGGCGCGACTTTAGCTTTCTTCGTGGCGACACGTTTCTTGGCTACGGTGCTATCAGCAGATTTTTTATTAGCATCTGAAGCTTTAACTTTGTCTTTTAAGCCTTTGAATTTTGGTTCAAGCCCTTCGATAGTTGAGAAGTCGAAGGTTTTGCGTAAGAACACTTGCACCTTTTTAAAACTTTCCCAATCCTTAGGACCTACCAAAGAAATCGCATCACCTTTGGCGCCCGCACGACCTGTACGGCCGATACGGTGAACGTATTCTTCAGCAAATTTTGGCATGTCAAAGTTAATCACTAATGACACATTTAATAAATCTAATCCGCGAGAGGCAACATCAGTAGTAACTAAAATCTTTTGTTGACCACGGCTGAATTTATCCATGATTTGATTACGCGCAGACTGACTTAAATCACCACTTAGCGCTGCGGTTTCTAAACCTTCTTCAGCTAATAATTTAGCAAGCCTGTCGGTATCAGAACGTGTCGCAGTAAAAATGATAACTTGCTTATGCTGTTCAGTTTTCAATACATGCTGCAGCACGGCTTGTTTATGGTCAAGATGGTCGACTAAAAACACCCGTTGAACAATGTCGACATGCTCAGCGTGAGAGGCTCCAATAGCAACGTGCTTTGGTGACTTTAATAATGTCGCGGCAATATCATTAATATCATCATGATCTAATGTGGCAGAGAACATTAATGTTTGTCGGCGCTTGTGATCAGCAGCGTCATTGATGGCTTTAAGTTGTGGTGCAAAACCTAAATCCAACATGCGGTCAGCTTCATCAAGGATCAGTAGCTCTAAACCATTTAAGTATAAATGACGTTGCTTTAAGTGGTCAGCAATACGGCCAGGCGTTGCCACAATAAAATGTGGGTCGCGAGAAAGCAGTTTTGCTTGGTCGTTAAAGTTCTCACCGCCTAAAATACTCATGGCTTTATATTGAGTATTGGCAACAAGTAAACGTAACTGACCATAAACTTGTTGGGCAAGTTCACGGGTCGGTAATAAAATGAGGACACGTGGATCTTTTTTAGAAAGTGCTCTGGTTGATATTACGCGCTGTAATGCAGGTAATAAAAACGCCAGGGTTTTACCTGAACCGGTTTTCGATGATGCCATTAAATCTTTACCCGCTAGGGCAACTGGCATGGCTTGTTGCTGAATTTCTGTTGGCTCAGAAATCCCCATATGCTTTAGACTGTCAAGTAAGCGTGTGTCTAAAGAAAAATCGGTAAATAACAAAGGTAAATCCCCTAAAAAATGATAGCCAGATATTATACCGTGTAAGCTAGGTGATAGCCAACAGCTTAGGCGTAAGATAAGCTAACAATGTACGTAAATATGGCAAAGGATTTCGTAAATGTCTAAAGGCTCCAAAGATAAGAATCCTCCACTTCGCGTAGGGATTGCCCTAGGTAGTGGTGCAGCAAAAGGATGGGCACATATTGGTGTGCTTAAAGAACTTGCTGAATTAGGTATTCATCCTGAAAAAATAGCAGGTTGCTCAGTTGGTGCACTTGTTGGTGCTGCGTATGCAAATGATCATTTAGATGAGTTACATGATTGGGTTAGCGGCTTCTCTAGTTGGGATGTTTTAGGGCTGATGGATTTAAGTTGGCGTAAAGGCGGCTTAATTAGTGGTGAGAAGGTGTTTGATGTTTTAGCCGGTCGAATTGGCGAGTTAAAAATAGAACAACTTAAAAAGCCGTTTTCGGCAGTGGCAACTGATTTGTATTCTGGCCAAGAAATTTGGTTTAAACAAGGTGATTTACGTCATGCGGTAAGAGCATCTTGTTCAATGCCAGGATTTTTACCACCAGTACAGTTACAAGATCGCTGGTTAGTCGATGGCGCGGTAGTGAATCCTGTACCCGTTTCTATGTGCCGTGCAATGGATGTTGACGTGGTGATTGCTGTCGATTTAAATGGCCATAGACGTAATAGCATGCATATGTTGCCACAGCAAATGACCAGCCGGCCGCCAACGGAAATTGAGAAACAACAAGTTGCCAAAGAACCTGAATCTGCCTTCATGGATATTCTAGGTAAAGGCAAAGAGTACATTAATAGTTTTTCTGAAAAGTTTTCAGCAAACACTAAATCTCATCCTGGCATGATAGCTGTGATGTCACAATCGATGGATATACTAGAGCAGCGTCATAAACGTGCTAGATTAATGGGCGATCCACCTGATGTTTGTTTGGTTCCGCAACTTTCCGATATCGGTACTATGGAGTTCCACCGAGCTGACGAAGCTATCGAAGCTGGACGTCAATCAGTGCGTGAATCTGCACATCTAATCAAAGCCGCCATCGGACTTTAATCGATATTAATCTCCTTATAAACCCGTCATTATTTGACTGCTTTTGCGCTTCTAGTAGCGGGTTTTATTTCCTTGGTCAAGCTTGATATTTCAAAAAAGTGTTGGGCTTAGCACTATTTTTTTTCATTTCCCTTACCTTCATTAAAATATGATCTAGATCATGGATCTTTAGTCCCTATTATTGCTTAATGCACCATATATTGTGTTCGTTGATAATTTTGTGTGGATATATAGTGTTTGTATCCTGTGCATAAATGGAGTAAAAGTAATGCCTGTAGTAATTAAAAGGGACGGTTGTAGGACTCTTTTTGATGAGTCTAGAATTAAGGATGCCATTGTTGCTGCAATGGAAACTGCTACAGGTACTGCTGATGAAGACTATGCTTCAACAGTCGCTTGTGTGATTAGAGATCAAGTGTCTAGTGGTGAAGAAGTTGAAATTCATCACTTACAAGACTTAGTGGAAAACTTATTAATGGAAGGCCCTCATAAAGAGGTCGCTCGTCATTATATTGAATATCGCCATGACCGTGATATTTGTCGCGAAGCTAAAAGTAAATTAAATTGCGAAATACGTGGTTTAGTTGAACAAAGCGATGCATCAATTCTTAATGAAAATGCCAATAAAGACGCGAAAGTAATTCCTACACAACGTGATTTACTTGCGGGTATTGTGGCAAAGCATTACGCCAAATCGCACTTACTACCAAAAGATATCGTCGCGGCGCACGAGTCAGGTCAACTGCATTATCACGATTTAGATTATGCACCATTTTTCCCGATGTTTAACTGTATGCTAATTGATTTAGCCGGCATGTTAACCCATGGTTTTAAAATGGGTAATGCAGAAATAGACACTCCTAAATCTATTTCTACAGCGACAGCGGTTACTGCACAGATTATTGCCCAAGTGGCGAGCCATATTTATGGTGGCACCACGATTAACCGTATTGATGAAGTATTAGCTGAATTTGTACAGAAGAGTTACCAGAAACTACTGGTTATCGGTAAAGAGTGGGACGTATCAGATGTTGAAGCCTTTGCAATGGCACAAACTGAAAAAGAATGTTACGACGCATTTCAGTCTTTAGAGTATGAAGTCAACACCCTACATACCGCTAATGGACAAACCCCATTTGTGACCTTTGGTTTTGGTTTAGGCTCGTGTTGGGAATCTCGTTTAATTCAAAAATCGATTCTTAAAGTACGTATGGCAGGTTTAGGTAAAAACCGTAAAACAGCAGTATTCCCTAAATTGGTTTTTGCTATTCGTGATGGACTTAATCATAAAGCCGCAGATGCTAACTATGATGTTAAGAAACTGGCGTTAGAATGTGCCACCATGCGCATGTACCCAGATATTCTTAACTATGAGCAAGTTGAACGCGTTACAGGTTCATTTAAAACACCAATGGGTTGTCGTTCATTCTTAGGTACTTATGAAGAAAATGGTGAGTTAATCCATGAAGGACGTAACAACTTAGGTGTTGTTAGTTTGAACTTGCCAAGAATTGCTATTGAAGCGAAAGGCGATGAAACAGCATTCTTTGCATTGTTAGAACAGAGAATGACTTTAGCTCGCAAAGCACTCGACACTCGTATTGCCCGTTTAGTGGGTGTTAAGGCGCGTGTTGCACCCATCCTATATATGGAAGGAGCTTGTGGTGTTCGCTTAAATGCTGATGATGATGTTTCTGAAATTTTCAAAAATGGCCGTGCGTCAATTTCTTTAGGCTACATTGGCTTACATGAAACCATTAACGCGCTTTATGGCACTGGTGAGCATGTATTTGATAGCGAATTATTGCGTACTAAAGCCATTGAAATTATCAAAGTTATGAAGCAAGCGACTGAGTCTTGGAAAGAAGAGACAGGCTATGGCTTTAGTTTATACAGCACCCCAAGTGAAAACTTATGTAGCCGTTTTTGTCAGTTAGATGCCAAAGAGTTTGGTGTCGTTGAAGGCGTAACAGATAAAGGTTACTACACCAATAGCTTCCATTTAGATGTAGAAAAGAAAGTTAACCCATACGATAAAATTGATTTTGAATTACCGTACCCTGAAATCACCAACGGTGGCTTTATTTGTTATGGCGAATTCCCTAACATGCAACACAATATTGAAGCATTAGAAAACGTTTGGGATTACAGTTATAGCAGAGTGCCTTATTACGGTACAAATACACCAATTGATGAATGTTATGATTGTGGCTTTGTCGGTGAGTTTAACTGTAATAGTAAAGGCTTTGTTTGCCCTAAATGTGGTAACCATGAACCGAGCCGAGTGTCAGTGACTCGTCGTGTATGTGGATATTTAGGTAGCCCTGATGCAAGACCATTTAACTTTGGTAAGCAAGAAGAAGTTAAGCGCCGTATTAAGCATTTATAAATACATATATTATTCATAAGTTTAGTCAAATCTAGGCTTGTGAACAAATAAACAAGGCGCTATTTAGCGCCTTGTTTGCCTTTTGTCTAAGCTAAAATAATATATGAATATCAGTCATATAGTTGAGCTGAGTGAGAAGATAAAACCAATGAACTACCACCAGTATTTTCCTACCGATGTTATAAATGGTCCCGGAACCCGTTGCACATTATTTGTGTCAGGTTGTGAGCACCAATGTCGTGGTTGTTATAATCAGTCGACGTGGGATCCACGCTCAGGTCATGAATTTAACAAACAAATGGAAGATCAAATCATTGCAGACTTGAAAGATACGCGTATTAAACGCAGAGGTTTATCTCTGTCGGGTGGTGATCCGCTGTTTCCGGCAAATATAGATGCTATTTTGTCGCTAGTAAAACGCGTAAAGCAAGAGTGTCCAGATAAAGACATTTGGCTATGGAGTGGTTATCAACTTGAACAGATGTCATTATTGCAACGACAAGTGATATCGTTTGTTGATGTACTAGTAGACGGTAAGTTTGAGCAAGATTTAGCCGACCCCAGTTTGAAATGGCGTGGTAGCAATAATCAGATCATTCATGATTTAGTTCAAATAGATGAATCATAAGCTGTTGTGGATAATGTGTTTCATCTAATGAACTGTTATACTTCGCCTCCGTAATCGTGTTGGATTGATACAAATGCTGTGTGTGAGCATAATATTGTGTCAGTGGCACAATGTTGAACTTTAAGGTAACACAATGAATTTAAAAGAAGAACTGCAAGCATTAAACGATAAAGCAGAGAAGTTTCGCCGTAAACTTGCTGCCGCTGAAGCCCGTGAAGATAAAGCGATTATCCTGCAGTTTAAAAAAGAGATCACTACAGTAACTAAGCGTATTGCTAGTTTAAAAAATCAGCAATCGCGCCAGTTAGGTAAAGATGGTAAAGACGTTAAAGAGCTGAAATTTAACCGTGCACTCACTAAAGCAGAACAAGCTGACATGGGTAAGTTGAAAAAATCAGTTAAAGGTTTAGTGGTCGTTCATCCAATGACTGCACTAGGTCGTGAAATGAATATTAAAGCAGTAACTGGTTTTGCTCCTGCAAAATTCTAATCCAGTTTATTATTATTTTTTGACGTCAAGTCAGATACATGGATGATGAGTCTCAAGGATTGAGCGTTGTCTGAAAGGTTGATCAATGTCGATTAAATTTATCGCCACTTCTAAGTTACCTACGCCTTGGGGCGTATTTGCAATGCACGGTTTTGAAGACACTGAAACGGGTAAAGAGCATGTTGCCTTGACGTTTGGTGACCTTAAAACGGATGAACCAATGTTGGGTCGTATTCATTCAGAATGCCTAACGGGTGATGCATTATTTAGCTTGCGTTGTGATTGTGGTTTTCAACTACAAACCGCAATGCAAAATATTGCTGAATTAGGTCAAGGGTTTATCCTTTACTTAAAGCAAGAAGGTCGCGGAATTGGTTTGCTGAATAAAATTCGTGCTTACGAATTGCAAGATCAAGGTGCTAATACCGTAGAGGCAAACGAACGACTAGGTTTTGCTGCTGATATGCGTAAGTACGATATGATTGAACCTATGTTGGCACAAATTGGTGTTAATAAAGTTAAATTGATGACCAACAACCCACGTAAAGTGCAAGCGATGCAAGCGGTTGGCATTGAAGTGACTGAAAGAGTTCCTTTGCAAGTCGGTAAAAACCGCTACAATGAAGCATATTTAAAAACAAAATCAACTGAGTTAGGCCATATGATGAATGAATATCACTTTGTCGATGACGATAAATAACGGTTGATGCCATTACGTAGATTTTATAATGTCACCGAGTTGGTTAAAGCGTTTCAAAGCTGCTAGTTTAAAAATACATATCGGCGCTGCAATAATCATTGCAGCGCTTTTTATTACAATGCCTACCTACGGTAAAGTTGATCCCAATAACCCTGACTTATCCCATTATGCGTTTGCCAATTACATTGGTAGCGGTATCTATCGTGCATCAGGTCAAAATGCGGCAATTGCCAATATTCCGTTTGCTTTTGATATCGAAAATTCTGAAGATCACCAATTAACCTTACGTTTACCTATTTCATTGGGCTTTTTTGATTACTCGTTCAGTGACTTACCAGAAGGTGATTTTCCTGATGGTGTCGGTACGATGACGATTACCCCTGGTATTGAATATAAATGGTTTTATGACGAGCAATTGACCTTAGAAACGTATCTGGATTTGGGCTATGGTCATAACTTTTCGAACTCAAGTAACGTGGGTATTTTCTCTACGGGGATCTCAGCTTTATACGCATTGGAAAACCCTAAGTATTCTCCTGTTTGGGTTAATAGAGTTTATTATGCCGGCTACAAAAGTAGTATCAATGATAGTGCTGAAAGTTATTCGGTATTGCAATCAGGGATGGATTTTGGTCTGGGTCAGCACTGGGACTGGGGTGAATATACCGTAGAACCGCGTTTGTTTGTTGCGGGGCGTTGGTATTTCGATAAGCTAAAATTTGTCACGCCAGTTGAAGATGACATTTTAACATCTCATTCATATGAAGTCGGGGTGACGTTAGCTTTATCAAAGCCACTGGGTTGGGGCTGGTTTAGTACCGATAGATTTGGCGTTAGTTATCAAACCGATGGCGAACTGCAGGTGTGGCGACTGATTTTTGAGTTTCCAATGTAATAACACTAGAGTCTGAAACAAAAAAGCATGATGGATCGATAAGATCATCATGCTTTTTTTGTTTGGCTAAATTTTTTGGTTAACTTTTATTTAGCTAATTCTTAGTGGGTCAAATAAACCATTACGATCTTAGGTGTCGTAAGACTATTTACCCCAAATGTCAGCATTTGCACCTGGTGTGCTTTTAACTTCATGGTTTTTGGAAACCGGTTTAGCACTTGCTGTAGGCTTACTACTCGTTTTATCTGCATCGTATATCTTTGGTGGTGGCAAAGGTAGCTTGTTCGTTTTTAACCACAAGTATTCAACTTTATCCCGTGCCCATTCCGCTTTTCTTAAAAATTTTAGGCTAGATTTCACACTCGGGTTTTCATTAAAACAGCGAATGCTAATCCGGCTACCTAATTCTTCCCAGCCATATTTTTCCACTAATTCAGTGACAATAGTTTCTAACTTAATCCCATGAAGAGGGTTATTTGCTTGAGTCATTTACGCAGCTTAATTTACCAATTTGTGAACATTATAACATCGCGTCGGATTGGACGTTAGTGTTTGAATGTTTTGCTTACGAGATAATACTCAAGAGTGGTCACTAATGATTAAAACTCAAAGCTATTATCAGGTGGTATTGCAAAAAGCTCTTCAGCAATGGCGCGTATTTCAAGTGCTGCTTTACCTTGTGGATCAATTTCTAATACTGAAGAACCGCTTTCTTCGCTGTCATCATAGATATTCCGATTAAATGTAATCGCATTTAAGGCCTTTAAGCCAAATGATTGCACTACATCTTTAGCTTCTAAAATACGCTTAAATTGAGAAGGCAAAGCAGGGCACTGGCTAATAACAACAGCAGCGACCATTTTTGGGTTAACCATTTTACAGGTACTCAGCATATCTTCCATGTGAGGGAGGGTTTTTAAATCTCGTCTTTTAGGTCTTAATGGAATGACGACATAAGTGGCAACAGACATAGCAGCTCGCATTGCGAGGTTATCCTGGCCACCACAATCGACAATGACGTAGTCAAAGCGTTCATTTAGGCTCAGTAAGTCATTTCGAATTTTACCGTATAATTGTATACAGTTGATGGGAGGTAAATTGGGGTCTTCGTTGCGAGCTTGAATCCAATCAGAGGTGGTCTTTTGCGGATCGCAATCGACCATCAAAACATTGGCTTTGAAGCTTTCAGTAACATATACCGCGAGGTTTTGTGCTAAACAGCTTTTACCGCTACCGCCTTTTTCCCCGCCGACTAATATAATCATAGACTCACCTTAATGTTAAGATTTGCTATTTATATTGCACTGTTTTATCTGAATTAAAGCAACTGCATGGCAATATGATAACTCTGTGGATTCGACTCATTACAACGGCACACTTGGCCTTTAATGGTGTTTTGCTGTTCGGTATTGTGATTAAACGTAATCGCGATTAAATCACCCAAAGCAAATGCACGTTTATAGTCAATTAAGACTCCTTTACGAGCTAAGTCGATACAAACACCATCGTCTTCATGTGGCTCACCGTCAGCATCAATCCAATGTAGCAAGATACGCTCGGCTTCCATATCTACCCTCAACGACGTTCTCTTTTCTTCAAACCCTGTCGGTTCATTCGACATAACCACATTACTCCTTGTTTCGTTTATCCGTCATTGGTACCAGTGACTATATAATTAATCTTAATCAACATATGGAAAAAAAGCGATAAGTTAGTGACTTATCGCTTTGTTTGTTGATATACGTTAAAGAAACGAATCCGTTACTTAAATTTAATCTAAATCTTTGCTGCGAGGATAAGGCAGTTTGATTTGTCCCCATCGGATGACAATGACCGTAGAAGCCAACACAATGGTTGAGAGCGAAATTGCGAGAATGCGCCAGTCATCCATATCTTTCATATCGAGAATTAAGTAACGCGCTAGCGCGACTATAGCGATATATAAAGGCATGCGGATAGGTAACTTGCCTGACTCTAGGTAGTTGACCACCATGGCCAAGACTTCAAGATAAATAAACAGCAGCAGCAAATCGGCGAGTTCTACCGTTCTGATGTCGAACATATGCAATACTTCTTCACCAATAGCAAAGATGGTTGCCAGAGAAATAATGAAAAGAACGATATGTTCAACACCTTTGAGGCTCTTAACCCCTATTTGGCGGAGTATCGGGAGTGGCATAATGATTTATTCTCTTATTATTAATTTAATTGATAATTCAGTATATTCTGCTAGGTGAGATTTTGCTGAGTGATCTAGATCAAAAAAGCCAAATAATCATGGCTTATGTGGACTTTAACGGAATTATAGTTGTGAATATGCTAGTTAAACAGGCACAAAAAAGCCGCCCTAAAGGCGGCTCTTGTTTTCGGTTATGCTTTAAGCTGAAATGCTTATGGCATAAATCGAATTAGCGCTTTAAGCCATCATTTAATAATGGGCGCATAAGTTTAACTAATTCTGAAGTCACTTTAGGAGAACCTGCAACAACATTACCTGAAGTCATGTAGTTATGGTTGCCAGTAAAGTCAGTAACCGTACCGCCAGCTTCACGACAAATTAGGTCGCCAGCAGCGATGTCCCATGGCTTAAGACCGATTTCAAAGAAACCATCGTAACGGCCCGCAGCAACATAAGCTAAATCAAGTGCAGCAGAACCTGTACGACGAATGTCAGCACATAATGGGAATACTGTACCTAGGATGTTCATGTAGGTTTCTGTGTGTTGACGTGCCTTGAATGGGAAGCCTGTACCAATAATAGTACCTTCAAGTGTTTTAACGTCAGTTACACGTAAACGGAAATCGTTTACTTTAGCGCCTTTACCACGTGTAGCAGAGAATAATTCTTCACGAACAGGATCGTAAACAACGGCAACTTCAATTTTGCCTTTGTATTGAACAGCGATAGATACTGCGAAATGAGGGATACCACGAACGAAGTTATTGGTACCATCCAAAGGATCGACAATCCATACATAATCTTTGTTGTCACCACGGTTTTCACCGTTTTCTTCGCCAACAATCGTATGATCTGGGTAAGATTTACGAATTTGGTATGTAATATTAGATTCAGCTTCCTTGTCTACACTTGTAACAAAGTCATTTAAACCCTTTGAATCAACCTCAACGTTGTCGAGTTCAGTGTAGGCGCGCATAATAGTTTGGCCCGCGGCGCGTGCAGCGCGCGTGGCAATAGTCAGCATCGGATGCATAGCAATCCCCTGGATGTTAAAGAACGAATAAATCAGCGGCATGATTATACGCTTTTTAACAGTTATATCAAATGCAGATTTTCATATATCGGATTAATTGCTGCTTGTGTTATTATCCGCAGATAGTTTTTTACGGATTAAAGTAGTTTCATGCTAAGTAATATACGCGTAGTTTTAGTGGGTACTTCACATCCTGGTAATATCGGTTCTACTGCAAGAGCCATGAAAACCATGGGATTATCTAATTTATATTTGGCTGAGCCGCGAGTTCAACCAGATGGTCAATCAATTGCTTTAGCCGCAGGCGCTGCAGATTTGATTCGTGATGTCACTATTGTTGACTCTTTAAGCGAAGCTATTGAAGGCTGTAGTCTTGTTATTGCAACAAGTGCAAGAAGCCGCACACTCGACTGGCCAATGTTAGTGCCAAAAGAAGCCGGAGAAAAACTGGCACTTGAGAGTATTAAAGGCCCGGTAGCAATAGTCTTTGGCCGTGAAAATCATGGTTTAAGTAATGAAGAGCTTCAGGAATGTAATTACCACGTAGCGATTCCGGCTAATCCTGAATACAGTTCATTGAATCTTGCCCAAGCAGTACAGATAATCTGTTACGAAACCCGCATGGCACATTTAGCATTAGATGAAAAAACCACATTCGAAGAAGAGTATCCGCTTGCGGATGACTTACAACGTTTCTATGTGCACCTTGAATCAACGTTGACTAAAACAAACTTCATTATAAAAAACCATCCCGGCCAAATAATGACTAAGCTTAAACGTTTGTTCAGTCGTGCCAGAGTGGAAAGTGCAGAAATGAACATTCTGCGCGGCATATTGACGTCTATTGATAAGAAAGTAGCAAAATCGGACGAGAACAAAGATTCATAAGTTGAGTATTAAGGATTGTGACATGGGCGTGATAGCGCGATTGAAGGAAGATATTGAATCTATTTATCACCGTGATCCGGCGGCGAACAGTAGTTTTGAAATATTAGTAAACTATCCTGGGATGCATGCGATTTGGATACACCGAATCAGCAATAAGTTATGGAATGCGAAGTGGCATTTGCTCTCGCGATGCCTATCTACTTTTTCTCGCTGGTTAACCGGGATAGAGATCCATCCTGGTGCCACTATTGGTCGCAGATTCTTTATCGACCACGGTATGGGCGTGGTCATTGGTGAAACGGCTGAGATTGGTGATGATTGTACCCTTTACCATGGTGTTACCTTGGGCGGTACGACTTGGCAAGCCGGTAAGCGTCATCCCACATTAGAAAACAATGTGGTGATAGGTGCTGGCGCGCAAATTCTTGGTCCTATTACTATGCATGACGGTGCCAGAGTCGGTTCAAATTCTGTAATTGTTAAAGATGTCGCTAAAGATACGACAGTGGTCGGTATTCCCGGACGAGTAGTTTCAACGCCGTCAGATCAGTCTAAAGAGCAAACAGAAAGACGCAGCGCCATGGCTAAGAAGTATGGTTTTGATGCGTATGCAGTATCGCCTGATAATCCTGATCCAGTAGCGAGCGCCATCGGGCAAATGCTTGACCATATGCATTTGATGGATTCTAAAGTGCAAGAAATCTGTCAAGCAGTTCAATCAATGGGTGGGGAAGTGTGCACTGAAAAACTGCCAGAGTTGAATGTCGATGACTTTACAGAAGCAGAGCAAGAAGCGGCTGAAAATCGTAAACAAGAAATTGATAAGTTTGATCCCAGTATTTAAAATTTAGGGTTGAACTTTACTGAATCGACACCCATTTAATGAGTGTCGATTTTTTATTTTTGGGCTATTGGATTTATCTAAAATAGCATTTTTGTAAATAACGAAATATTTATTACGTATTAGTCGTATTTATAGGCTATTGGCATTGAATCTTGTTGTATAAAAAGGTTAAATAGCCGTGAAAATATTAAGACCTAAATTGTTAGCTGCGAACGAGAGATAATACTTGAGTGATTTACTAGGTTAAATACTTGACTAGTTTACTCAGGTATGATGAAATTGCTCCATAGTTTATGGGAGCAAATAACGTTATGAAACTGACATCAAAAGGTCGCTACGCAGTGACAGCTATGCTAGACGTTGCTATTCACTCAGCCACCGGGCCAGTTCCCTTAGCGGATATCTCTGAGAGACAGGGAATATCGCTTTCCTATCTAGAGCAACTCTTCGCTAAGCTTCGTAAAAATGGTCTTGTATCTAGTGTTCGTGGTCCTGGAGGCGGTTATCGTCTTGGCCAAGAAGCCAATGATATCTCTGTAGGCATGGTCGTGCATGCTGTTGACGAGTCTGTTGATGCTACTCGTTGTCAGGGAAAAGGGAATTGCCAAAGTGGCACCCGTTGTCTTACCCATTCTTTATGGGGTGACTTAAGTAAACAAATTTCAGATTTTCTAGATGGCATTACACTTGCTGGATTAATGCACAAAAGAGATGTTCAATTTATCTCAATAAAGCAAGATGAATTGCAGAAGGAACATAGAGTTACTTTGTAATTTTATGTTCATGTATCAATAACTATTTATATGTACGTTGTTAGTAGCCCCGTTTGGGTTACTCAGTACGGAGTGTATGATGAAGCTTCCTATCTACTTAGATTATGCCGCAACAACGCCAGTTGACAAACGTGTTGCAGAAAAGATGGTTCAATTTATGACAATGGACGGTGTGTTTGGTAACCCAGCATCTCGTTCACATCGTTATGGTTGGCAAGCCGAAGAAGCAGTTGATATTGCTCGTAACCAAGTGGCTGACTTATTAAACGCTGATCACCGTGAAATTGTATTCACATCTGGTGCTACTGAATCAAGTAACCTGGCGATTAAAGGTATTGCGCATTTCTATAACAAGAAAGGCAAGCACATCATCACCAGTAAAACAGAACATAAAGCGACTTTAGATGTTTGTCGTCAACTTGAACGTGAAGGCTACGAGGTGACTTATCTTGAGCCTAGCCCGAATGGTTTGATTGCAATGTCAGTAATTGAAGACGCAATGCGTGATGACACGATATTAGTGAGCATCATGCACGTAAACAATGAAATTGGTGTTATTCAAGATATTAACGCAATTGGCGAGTTATGCCGTTCAAAAGGTATTTTCTTCCATATGGATGCTGCACAAAGTGCAGGTAAATTACCGATTGATGTTAAAACGACTAAAGTTGATCTGATTTCAATATCTGGCCATAAAATGTACGGACCAAAAGGTGTAGGTGCTTTGTACGTGCGTCGTAAACCACGTATTCGTCTAGAGTCTCAAATGCATGGTGGCGGACACGAACGCGGAATGCGTAGTGGTACATTGGCTACGCATCAACTTGTTGGTCTTGGTGAAGCAGCAGCTATCGCTAAGCAAGACATGATTGAAGACAATGCCCGTATTCTTCGTCTACGTGACAAGTTATGGAATGGCGTTAAACATATCGAAGAAACCTACATTAATGGTGATATGGAACAACGCTACTGTGGCATCTTCAACGTCAGCTTCAACTTTGTTGAAGGCGAATCGTTAATGATGGCACTAAAAGATTTAGCCGTATCATCTGGTTCAGCATGTACTTCAGCAAGTTTAGAACCAAGCTACGTACTACGTGCACTTGGCCTGAACGATGAAATGGCACACAGCTCAATCCGCTTCTCAATCGGTCGTTACACTACTGATGAAGATATCGAGCATGCAATCAAAGTAATTGATGAATCTATCGGTAAATTACGTGAAATGTCTCCTTTATGGGAAATGTTTAAAGATGGTATCGACCTTGATCAAGTTCAATGGGCACACCACTAATTAATTTTTTATCGATAGTGATAAATGGAGCAGAATTGTTATGGCTTACAGCGAAAAAGTAATCGAACATTATGAAAACCCACGTAACGTAGGTTCATTTGATAAGAATGACCCTTCAGTGGTAACCGGTATGGTTGGCGCACCAGCATGTGGTGACGTAATGAAGCTTCAACTTAAAATAGGCGAGAATGGCATTATTGAAGATGCTAAATTCAAAACTTATGGTTGCGGTAGTGCAATTGCATCAAGCTCATTGGTTACTGAATGGGTTAAAGGTAAAACTGTTGAAGAAGCAGCGACCATTAAGAATGCTGATATCGCAGAAGAATTAGCGCTTCCACCGGTTAAAATCCATTGCTCAATTTTAGCTGAAGATGCTATCAAAGCAGCATTGGATGAGTACAAATCAAAGCAAGCTAAGTAATACCTGGAGTTAAGATGGCAATTACAATGACCCCAGCTGCGGCTGATAGAGTTAAATCTTTCCTAGATAATCGTGGGAAAGGCTTAGGTTTACGTCTTGGGTTAAGAACATCTGGTTGTTCTGGTATGGCTTATGTGATTGAATTTGTTGATGATATTAATGACGACGATGAAGTTTATGAAATTGAAGGCGTTAATATCATTATCGATGCAAAAAGCTTTATTTATCTCCAAGGCATTGAATTAGATTTTGTTAAAGAGGGCCTCAATGAGGGCTTCGAATTTAATAACCCTAATGCCAAAGGTGAATGTGGTTGTGGTGAAAGTTTCACTGTCTAATATAGATGCTGAAATTGACACTAAACATTACCAATAAAGAGCATGATATCTGCCAATGAATTATTTTGAGTTATTTCAATTTTCACCTTCCTTTGATATCGACATCGCCTCACTTGCAGAACGCTATCGCGCCCTGCAAAGGGCGGTTCATCCCGATAAGTTTGCTAATGAATCTGAGCAACAAAAATTATTGTCAGTGCAACGAACTGCGCAAGTCAATGATGGCTATCAGACCCTCAAAAATCCTCTCAAACGTGCTGAACATATATTAAGCCTACGCGGCATTGATATTAGTCATGAAACCACAACGGTTAAAGACACTGCATTTTTAATGCAGCAGATGGAATGGCGAGAAGCATTAGAAGATATCAAAGACGACCAACAACCTGACGAATTAATCAGTGATTTATACGATTCATTTGCTGATTTTGAAACGTCACTTTCGCAACAACTTGCCAAATTACTGCTATCAGAAACAGATAATGATAATTTATCTGCGGCTGATCAGATCAGAAAGCTTAAATTTATGGCAAAATTGCAAGATGAATTAGCTAGAATTGAAGATTCATTATTAGATTAAGTTTTTGATTAAACTTTGCTCAGTGATTATAGCTGGGCATTTTATTTTGATTTAATCGATGAATGTTCACAACTAAAATTGGATTATTATGGCACTTTTTCAAATCGCCGAGCCCGGACAAAGCGCCGCGCCTCATCAACACCGTCTAGCGGTTGGTATCGATCTCGGTACGACAAATTCGTTAGTTGCTGCCGTGAGAAGTGGTGAAGCATTAACTTTGGTTGATAGCGACGGACAACATTCTCTTCCTTCAGTTGTACATTTTAATACCGACTCAATCGAAACGGGTATGAATGCACAAGCTAAGTCTGCTCAAGACCCTAAAAATACCATAGTGTCTGTAAAGCGCTTTATGGGTAAAAGTCTTGCCGATATTCAAGCTAAAGAACTTAATCTTCCTTATGATTTCAGCGCCAGCGAAAATGGGTTACCTATTTTCAATACTGCATTTGGCGCTGTAAATCCGATTCAAGTATCTGCTGAAATTTTAAAACCACTTATTGCCAGAGCTGAAGCAACACTCGGTGGCGATTTAGAAGGCGTTGTTATTACCGTACCGGCCTATTTTGATGATGCACAACGTCAGGGTACCAAAGATGCGGCAGAGCTTTTAGGTGTGAAGGTTTTACGTTTATTGAATGAACCCACTGCTGCAGCGATTGCTTATGGCTTAGATTCTAAACAAGAAGGTGTTATTGCCATTTATGATTTAGGTGGTGGTACATTCGACATTTCGATATTACGACTTAATCGTGGTGTATTTGAAGTATTAGCTACCGGTGGTGATTCTGCATTAGGTGGTGATGATTTTGATCATCTATTGCAAACACATCTTCAGCAAGCTTTTGGTTTATCAGATTTGTCTGCAACCCTTTCGCGTCAATTATTAATTGAATCACGAAGAGTTAAAGAGCACTTAACATCATCTGAGACCTGCATAGCATCAATTACGTTAGATAATGCTGAGCGTGTTGAAGCAGAAGTGACTAAAACTGACTTTGAAGCACTGATTAGTTCTCTGGTTAAGAAAACCATATCAAGTTGTCGCAGAACGTTACGTGATGCAGATGTCACCACTGATGACATTATTGAAACGGTTATGGTCGGCGGTTCAACTCGCGTACCTTTAGTGCTTGAGCAAGTTGAAAACTTCTTTAAGAAAACACCTCTTACCTCCATTGACCCTGATCGTGTTGTCGCTATTGGCGCAGCAATTCAGGCCGATATTTTAGTGGGTAACAAGCCTGAATCAGATTTGTTATTACTTGATGTTATTCCATTGTCTTTGGGTATCGAAACTATGGGTGGACTGATTGAAAAAGTCGTCACTCGTAACACCACCATTCCAGTGGCTCGCGCCCAAGAATTTACCACTTTTAAAGATGGTCAAACGGCAATGGCATTTCATGTTGTGCAGGGCGAACGTGAAATGGTCGATGATTGTCGTTCATTAGCGCGTTTTACTTTAAATGGTATTCCAGCTCTTGCTGCTGGCGCGGCGCATATTCGAGTCACCTTCCAAGTTGATGCAGATGGTTTACTTAGCGTGACAGCCATGGAAAAATCAACAGAAGTTAAGACCACGATTCAGGTTAAGCCATCATTTGGTTTATCTGATACTGAAATCGCGACTATGCTGAAAGATTCTATGAAGCATGCTAAAGATGATATTAGCCGAAGAATGCTAGCAGAGCAGCAAGTAGAAGCTTCTCGCGTGGTTGAAACACTCACGGCTGCGCTAGCAAAAGATGCTGACTTACTCAGTGAGGAAGAAAGAACGGCTATTTATAGTTCAATTGAACAGTTACAAGTAACTGCTCAAGGCGAAGATACCGACGCAATAGAAAAAGCAATTGAAGCGTTAGATGCACAAACGCAAGAATTTGCTAATCGTCGTATGGATAATTCAATTCGAACAGCGCTGAAAGGTCAGTCTGTCGATAATATATAGGTGATAACATGCCACAGTTAGTTTTTTTACCACATGAAGAACTGTGTCCAGACGGCGCAGTTGTTGAAGCTGAAATCGGTGAGACCATTTTAGATGTAGCATTAAAAAATGGTATTCATATTGAACATGCTTGTGAAAAATCGAATTCATGTACAACTTGTCATTGTATTGTACGTGAAGGCTTCGATGCCCTTGAAGAAAGTGATGAGTTAGAAGATGACATGTTAGATAAAGCTTGGGGACTTGAGCCTGAGAGTCGTCTATCTTGCCAAGCTAAAGTTGTTGATACTGATATGGTCATCGAGATTCCAAAATATACTGTCAACATGGTTAGCGAAGGCTAAACTTGCGTTATTAGCAGATGAGTTTACATCTGCTCCTCGATAGTTATTATTAAACAAGCAACGATTATGTATTTACATTATCGTTGCTTTTTTTATGCTCGAAATAAATATATCTACTCTGGCATTTAGTCATGCTATTTACTATTTTCGCTCTCTGTCCCTTTGGTTCTGTCCCTGAATTTAATCTAGCTGTAATTAATATCTCTTGCTTAATTAGCTATTTAACTCTAAAGTTATGCGAACCTTAGTTCACATAAAGTGAGTTTATAAATGAATATAACAGGCCAATGTCATTGTGGTGATTTAGCTTTTACTGCCAAAGTAAGACCTGACAAGGTGATAGTTTGTCATTGCAATGACTGTCAAATGCTATCAGCCAGTGCTTTTAGAACGGTTGTTATGTCAGATATTGACGCAATGACTTTTACTAAGGGGACGCCAAAAGAATATATAAAAATCGCAGATAGTGGTAATCCTCGTGCTCAAGGTTTTTGCCAACAATGCGGTTCTGCTATGTACGCAACTTCGGTTGGAGATGCGCCGCGGGTATATGGAATTAGGCTCGGGGTTGTCGATCAGCGCAAAGCATTAACGCCATCAATGCAAATTTGGCATTGCTCGGCGCAATCATGGTTAAAAGATTTAAATCATATCAGTGCATTTAGTACCACACCATCGACAGCACCATCAGAAAGTAATGTCGCTAAATAAGGAATTTTTCATGAAGTTAATCGTCATCATTGCTGCATTGGTCAGCTGTTCAGTTAGTGCCAATCAAGTAAATCATATGGACACAGGTGTGATTACTGAGGCACCACAAACCAAAGTGCGTTTCTTAAATACGAAACAAACACCTACGACTTATCCTTTTTCTGAAGGTGTACAAGTGGGTAATACGGTTTATTTGTCAGGCCAGATAGGGATCGATCCAACTACTAGCAAATTGGCTGTGGGCGGAGTAAGTGCTGAAACAGAAATGACATTAGCCAATATTAGCAGTTCATTATCCAGAATGGGCTACGGTTTACAAGATGTGGTCAAATGTACTGTGATGCTAACAAATATAGAGGATTTTCCAGTATTCAATAATATATATCGAACCTTTTTTAGTGCACCTTATCCTGCTAGAAGTACGATGGCTGTGAAAGCATTAGCCCTTGGTGCGAGTATTGAAATTGAGTGTTTAGCAGCGAAATAAGTAATAAACAGAGGATAATATAAAGCCCATTAAAATGTGAACTCATATTTACATAAGTTGTGTTTGGCTATATCATCCCTAAAAAAAATTTGAACAGGGATGAATAATGGAATTTAAACTAGCCAGTATTGCTTTAATATTGTATAGCTTTTCATGTGCGGTATTTGCGGGTAGCAGTGTTGCTCAAAGCACTGTTTCAGCTAGCTCAATGACAAAAGGAACAGCTTCAAATAACTACGTTTCATATGATCAGTCAATCATAGCCATTACCAATGTCGACATTATCGATGGAACTGGCCGTCAACGAATGCCATCACAAACGGTTATCATCAAAGCGGGTAAAATCAGTAGCATTTCAGATAGCATTAAAGCAGAGATACCAAATGAGGCTGCGATAATTAATGGCAGTGGAAAAACTTTAATTCCCGGGCTTGTGATGATGCATGAACATATGTTTTATCCTACTGGTAATGCTCACTATACTGAGATGTTGCATAGTTTTCCTAAACTTTATTTAGCCGGCGGAGCAACGACTGTACGCACGGCGGGGACGACCTCCCCATATGGCGACTTAAATGTACGTGCGGCAATCAATGCTGGTGAAACAATTGGTCCTGATATGGATGTCACAGCGCCTTACCTCAACGGTCCAGGTTTACCTATTCTCAAGTTAAAAACCTTGCGTGATGCTGAAAATGCCAAACTCATGATGGATTACTGGATATCTGAAGGTGTGACTTCTTATAAAGCGTATATTAATATTCGCAGCGAAGAACTTAAAACTGTCATCACTCAAGCCCACAAACGTCATCATAAAGTTACTGCGCACTTGTGCTCAATAACGTATCGCGAAGCTGCTCAAATGGGCATTGATAATTTGGAACATGGTTTTTTTGCAGCGACAGATTTTGTCAAAAATAAGCAAAAGGATATTTGTCCAAAAGATGCACATCAATCTTTAGTGGATTTAGACATCAATTCACAAGAGGTAGATGATCTTATCGCTTATCTAGTTGAGCAAAATGTGGCGTTAACATCAACGTTAACTGTATATGAAACTTTTATCAAAGGTCGCCCTAAAGCCTATCCATTAGCACTTGAAGCACTGATTCCTCAAGTGAGGAAGCAATACGAAACACGCTGGTTAAGTATATCCCAACAAGAAGAGGCAACATGGCCTGTCGTGTTTGACAAAATGATGCAACTGGAAAGAAAGTTTGTTGAAGCGGGCGGTTTACTGATGGCTGGCACAGATCCAACCGGTTATGGTGGTGTGGTTGCGGGGTTCTCTAACCAGCGAATGATTGAATTGTTATTTGAGTCAGGCTTTCGAGTCGAAGAAGTCATTAAAATAGCAACATTAAATGCCGCGACTTATCTTGAAAAACAAGATGTAATAGGAAGTATAGAAGTGGGTAAAAATGCTGATTTGGTTCTGGTTAATGGTGATTTAAGTGTGGATATTACGCGAATCCAAGATATGCCTGTGGTGTTTAAAAATGGTATTGGTTATGACAGTCAGCAAATTGTGGCAGATAACAAAGCCATTGTTGGTTTACATTAACCCTTGTTGGTTGTTTAACCGTCCAAGCATGACGACTTCATCGTATTAAAGGTTTAACTGAATAGTTGAAATAGAGTTTTTACATTAGAACTTGTATGATGTGTAAAGACAGCAGGTGATGCATTTGCTGTCTTTTTTATCAACGAGAGTTCATTGGAAAAATGCATGTCTGTCACAGATTTACGCCCGAAACAAAAACGTAGCCAAGCTACTCATGATAAGTTTTTACAATCATTGCAAGATGCGCTCAAGTTTAAATACTTTGAACATATAAGCATTAAAGAGTTAGCTGAAGGAGCAGGGGTGTCAGTTGGCACTTTCTATCGTCGATTTGAGAATAAAGAAGCATTATTACCATTATTGTATGATGATTTTGGTTGTGAATTATTAAAGTGGGTCGAAGCACTTGAATTGATAGAGTGTCAGACTTTAGAAGAGCAAGTGACGGTTCTTTGTCAGCAAACATACGATTTTTTAGATGCTAGAAGAAGTGTATTTAGAACTATCCATCTGAATGCGCGTTTACACCCTGATACTATCTTTACCCAGCCAACGTTAGATAGAAATGAAACCTACAGTCGATTATCGAATTTGTTACTTCGTTTTTGTGATGAAAAGCCAGCAACCCAGTCTCAGCAAGATTCAGCCGATATGGTTATTTATATGCTTATTAATAGCCTGCTTGATAAAATTTTATACCCAACCTTGACTCCAGCTATCGCATGTTCAATGTCTAATACTCAGTTTGTTGAGCAATTACCAATGATGTTACAAGGATATCTTGTTCAATCGTTCCAATAGGTTTAACAAGCAAGTAGAGTTTTATCACAATTTTTGTATTAGCTGAGTCACAAGATTACAATTTGGTTATGTGACATCAATAACGCTATGCATCGTAAGGTAAATTACGTATAATCCGCGCGAATTTAAAAATATTTGTTATCTAAAGGAAGCTTCTAATGGCTATCGAACGCACTTTTTCAATTATCAAACCAGATGCAGTTGCTAAAAACCACATCGGTGCTATCTACAACCGTTTCGAAACTGCTGGTCTTAAGATCATTGCTTCTAAAATGGTACACCTAACTCAAGAACAAGCTGAAGGTTTCTACGCTGAGCATAGCGAACGTCCTTTCTTTGGTGCTCTAGTAGCATTCATGACTTCTGGCCCTATCATGGTTCAGACTTTAGAAGGCGAGAACGCAGTTCTAGCTCATCGTGACATCTTGGGTGCTACTAACCCAGCTGACGCTGCTCCAGGTACTATCCGTGCCGATTTTGCAGAAAGCATTGACGAGAACGCTGCTCACGGTTCTGATTCAGTTGCATCTGCAGAGCGTGAAGTTGCTTACTTCTTCAGTGCAGAAGAGTTGTGTGCACGCACACGCTAAATTCTAGATTGATTTTAAAAAAGGAGCCTTTGGCTCCTTTTTTTATGCTTAAAATTAATGTTTTGCTTAAGTGCCGGCCAAAGTTTAAGAAGCAGCTATATTTGCTATTCAAGTCCCTTAATAATTATCCGTTCAGCTTTGTCGAAACCTTGCTAAATCAATATTATTTCGTGTGTCTCTCGTGCTGCGCTATGACTATTTAACTCTGTTATTGTTTTTCTTTCTTACCAATTTATTAGATAAATCTCCTACTGCCATTTGTAGGCAGCGAAGTTTCTGTCACCTCTATGATGCAATATATGCATAAAAATTTAATTTAATCTCACCAACTAGATGATATCTACTTGATGTTTTATATATGCAAAAATTGTGATTATTAATACATTTATTAAAATTTAACAGAATGTAACATATTTATTTTTAGTTACTTGAGTTGCTGAATTGTTAAATTAGTTAATTTATTTGCGGTATTATGTTTGTGTTTATATTTTAGTTTGTTAATTGGTTAACTTAATTGGCTAATTATCGATCTTATTTAACAATGTTATTAACACTTTGTTAAAGTTTATGTTTATATTATTTAACATTAGGTTGCGGTTTTTATTTAAGTAACTGATTTTAAAGTATTAATTTGAATTGTAATAGTAATTGCATTTTATTTGTATCACAACTCAACCGTTCAGTTATTTATTTGTGAAAAATGTTGACTAAATCAATTTTATTTAACAATAATGCTCTCAGTTAACTAGAGTAGTTAACCTAAAAATAATAAATATAACGTTGTGGGTTTATTTAAATCACGACGAAGGGAGCATAATAATGAGTTCATTATCTTTAACCGCTAAGGCTATTCGCCGCGGCTTATTAACTGTAGCTGCGACAGCAGTTGCAACAACTTCAACTTTCTCAGCAAATGTATCAGCTGAAGAAGCTCAAGTAGAAAAAGTAGAAAGAATTGCTGTTACCGGTTCTCGTATTAAACGTGCTGATATGGAAACGGCCAGCCCGCTTACCGTTATCGATGCATCTGCGATTATCGCTTCTGGTGCAACATCTATTGATGGTGTGTTACAGAAAATGACTTCTTCAGGCGGCGCGATGACTAACGCTGCTGTGAACAATGGTTCAAGAGGTAATGCATCTGTAAACCTACGTGGTTTAGGTTCTAACCGTACTTTAGTATTAGTTAACGGTCGTCGTATGATTGCTTCAGGTACTGGTGCAGCTTCTACTGTAGATTTAAATACTATCCCAGTGTCAATGATCCAACGTGTAGAAGTATTAAAAGATGGCGCATCTGCTGTTTATGGTACTGATGCTATTGCTGGCGTTGTAAACATAATTTTAAAGCGTGACTTCGATGGCCTTGAGCTAAACGTTCAAACGGGTATTTCTGGTGAAGGTGATGCTGATGAATCAAGTATCGATTTCACTATGGGTAACACCTTTGATAAAGGTAACGTAGTAATTAACGCTCAGTACACCAAGCGTGGAGATGCTAGCCAAGCAGATCGCGATTTTTCTAACTGCCCAATAGCAGAAAAAGGTGATAATGGTAGCAAAGAAATATATTGTGCTGGTAGTTCATACTCTGAAGGCGGTCACATTTGGGGTGCTAACGGTGCAGATTTAAGTGGTCGTGGTGGTGAATATCACGAGTTTACTGATGCTGATCGTTTTAACTACTCAAAAGACAGTTTCTTATCGACTCCTATGGAGCGTTTGAATCTAAGCATGGCTGGTACGTATGAAGTTTCTGATAGCATAATCTTCTTCTCTGAAGCTATGTATTCTAAGCGTTGGTCTGATCAGCAAATGGCACCACAACCAATTTGGAACAGCGAGTCTTGGGTATATCAACCTATGTCTGCTGGCGGCTGGATGACTGATGACTTGTTACCATGGGTTGCTGACGGTGAGACTGTAGATTACGGTCGTCGTATGGTTGAGTCTGGTTCTCGTGATTTCTCGCAAGTTGTTGACACCATTCGTGTCGTTGTTGGTTTAGAAGGCGAGTTCGATAATGGTTGGACTTGGGATGCTTCTTACAACAAAGGTAAAAATGATTCAGTAGATACGCTAGCTAACCTGCATAACATTGGTTCTATAAACGATGCTGTATTAGCCGAAGAGTTTGATCCATTCTTACAGTCTTCTTGGATGGGTGATAGCATTGCACCATTTATTTATACAGAAGTTAATTCTGGTGGTAGCGAATTAGATATCGCAGCATTATCTCTTTCTGGTGATATTGTTGATTTACCTGCAGGGACTATGGGCTTCGCAGCTGGTTACGAGTACCGTAAAGAGTCTGCTCATTTCACGCCTGATTCATTAACCGCTCAAGGTTTAGCTAACGACCCTCGCGTGGAAGCTACGGCCGGTTCATTTGATGTTAATGAAATTTATGCAGAATTAGCTATCCCATTATTAAGTGACCTTCCATTTGCTGAGCAAGTTGATCTGAGTGCAGCTATTCGTTACTTCGATTACAGCACATTTGGTTCAGATAACACCTGGAAACTTGGTTTAACTTGGCGTTTATTTGATGATTTAATGGTTCGTGGTGTGCAATCTACAGCATTCCGTGCTCCAACGGTTGATGAGCTATACGGCGGTAAATCTCCATCATTTGAACAAATTGTTCACCCAGCTACAGATCAAACACAAGCTGAAGTGACTGTAGGCGGTAACGAACTGTTAACCCCAGAAGAAGCTGATATTACAACTATTGGTTTAGTTTACTCTCCAAGCTTTGTTGAAGGTTTATCACTAACAGTTGATTATTACGATATTCAAATTAGTAATACTATTACTTCTGTTGATAATAACTACATTGCTAATCAGTGTTTAGATGCAAATGGTAATACTATCAATACTGGTACTGCATTATGTCAATCTTCAAATATCTCTATCGATAACACTGGTCGTATTAAGTTTGACAATGGTTTACAAAACATTGGTGAAACAAACACTGCAGGTTACGATATCAATGTTGCATATACTTTTGAAGGCCTAGGCTTAGATTGGAAAGCAGGACTTGATACTACTATCCTAGATACGTATGAAGAATTTGACCAAGATGGCAATGCAATTGATTACAAAGGTTTCATTACTGGTGGTGTTGGTGCATACGCTGAATTGAAAACAAACTTCAATTTAACTGCAACTGGTGATGATTGGTCAGCGACTTATGAAGCGCGTTACATTGATGGTATGGATTCTTTTGCTTGTAAAGATGATACCTCTAAGTGTTACGCCCCTTCAGTCGACTCTATCGTTTACCACGATATCTCAGCATCTTATGATTTAACTAATGCAGTTACTTTATCTGGTGGTGTGAACAATGTATTAGATGAAGAGCCTCCTTATTACACAGGTAATAACGATTCAAATACCGATCCTTACACATATGATGTGCTAGGTCGTTACTTCTTCGTTAGAGCAAGCGTTAAGTTCTAAGCTGAACATGTTGAGATGATAATTACATCTTAATAAAAGCCTCAATCATTAACTTGATTGAGGCTTTGTTTTTTGTAGTGAACAACGTTCCCACTCAGTTATTCCTCATCAAATACTCAAAATACTAGCGATTTAACCAGTGGGTATCATTTGAAATAATTTGTAACCGCAATTAGCTGTAAATTATCCAATAACCACTTTTATACTAAGTCTTTGTTTTATATTTCAAAAGTGTATTTTCATCTCCTTAACCCCCTATTTTATGTATCAAATTGTCCTTTAGTGGTTAAAAAAACGTGGCTGATGTTGCAGCTTTAGCGGGTATTTAACAGTATCTAGGTGAGTGTTTAACTTAGGTTTAACCAATTAAAACAATAATAAGTCAATGCGTTAGTAATATTTAACGATTAGGGAGATTTACATGAGTACATTAACATTAACAGCCAAGGCGATACGTCGTAGCATGCTTGCTGCTGCAGCAACATCAGTTGCCTTTTCAGGCGTCGCATTCGCTGAAGAAGCGTCAGAAAAAGTAGAACGAATTGAAGTTACAGGTTCTCGTATTAAGCAAGTTGATATGGAAACAGTCTCTCCAGTTACAGTGATTGATGCCGCTGCAATTGCAATGACGGGTGAAAAAACTGTTGCTGATGTTTTAAATAACTCAGCTATTAACAGTTTTGGCTCATGGCGTGGTGTATCGGGTTATGGCGCAGGTGCAAGTTCAACTAGCAGTGTTAATTTACGTGGCTTAGGTGCTTCAGCGACACTAGTCTTACTAGATGGCCGTCGTATGCCTGGAACTAGTTCAAGTTCTGGTGCCGTGGCTGATACCTCTTCTATCCCTATTTCAATTGTTGAGCGAATTGAAATCCTTCGTGATGGTGCCTCAGCAGTTTATGGATCAGATGCTGTAGCTGGCGTAATTAACATCATTACCAAAAAAGAATTCGATGGTGTTCAGTTAGATTTTAGTACTGAAATGCCTGATGTTGAAGGTGGTGATGCAAACCGTTTATCAATAGCAACAGGATATAATACAGATAAAGGTAATATCACTTTAACTTATGAGCACTATGATACCAAAGCTGTGATGGATCGTGATGTATGGAACTTAAATGACCCGACATATGGTGCCTACAGTACATTTAGTTCTGTACCAAATGGTATTTCTGATTCTGGTTGGATAGACAATACTGAATTATGTGATCAAGTAGAAAATACTGTAATTAATAGTGATGGTCGCTGTTTATATAGCTACGGTGAAGTGACCAAGTTGTTTGGTGATGTTACTCGTAACTCATTCTTATCTAATTTTAGTTATGATATTACAGATGATATTCAATTCCGTGGACGTGCATCAGCATCACTTGCTGAAACTGAAACTCGTTATGCTGGAACCCCTGTGTCAACTAACTTTCCAGTGATGTCAGCTGACAATCCATATAACCCATATGCAGCAACAGGTGGTGAAGATATCACTATCTATATGCGTTCAGTGCAAATTGGTGAACGTGACACTCTAACAGAAACTAATAACTTCGATATTTTAGCTGGATTTGTTGGATTTGCAGACGTGGGTAATGGTTTAGATTGGGAGTTAAACGTACAAAGCTCAGCTTCTACGACTAACTCATTCAATTATAATCTAATCAACGACAGTATCATTCAACGCGAAATAGATTCTGGTGAATATGATATCTTCAATACATCTGGTATGGATTACGAAGATTGGAATGGTCAAATGAGCCAGCTTTATGGTGCAGCAGCGCATACTGGCGTTTACCAAGGTAAATTTGAAAGTACTCAAATTGACGGTTTAGTGTCTACGTTAATAATCGATGATGGCGACTTTACACTAGCAATGGTTGCTGGTGCAGAGTACGAAATGATCGACTTTAAACAAACGTCAGATCCTGAATCTGCAGCAGGTATTATCTCAGGTGGTTCTGGTGGTGATGATGTTAACGCAACACGTGATCGCACCGCGGGCTATTTAGAAGTGCAAATGGGCTTGCCTGCAAATTTTGAAGTGTCAGCAGCAGTGCGTTATGAACGCTATGAGCAAGAAGGTCAATTAACGGGTGCAACAGGCGATATTGTTAATTCAACTACATTTGATGCAGTTGTACCAAAGGTTGGTTTAAGCTGGCGTCCAGTCGATAGCTTATTATTACGTGCAAGTTATGGTGATTCATTCCGTGCTCCTAATATGGGCGAGATGTTCTCATCACAAGCGTTAAGTTTTGAGTCTTCATTAGATAACTTATGGTGTAATGAAGCTGGTAATGATGACACGACTTATTGTGATCCTCGCCAGCAGCATAAAACTTGGTTTGGTGGTAACCCTGACTTAGAAGCTGAAGAAGGTAACTCATTCACACTTGGTGGTGTTTGGAACGTATCGGATGCATGGAATGTTGAACTGTCTTACTATTCGATTACTTATGATAATAAAATTGAATCTGTTGGTGTTGATGATATTTTACGTGACGAATTACGTGAAGGCTCATCTGATTTTGTGACACGTGGCGCAGACGGTAAAATTGAATATATCGAGTCTGGTGTACGTAATATCGCAACGGTTGAAACATCTGGTCTTGATTTCGTGACAGCTTATAATTTGGAGACAAGTTTCGGTGACTGGAACTTCAAAGTCGATTTATCAAAAGTCCTTGAGTTTAAAAAGCAAGATAATGCTGAAGCTGCAATGATCGATTATTCAGGTAGTACTGATTACCCAGATTTACGCGGTAACTTAGGTGTATCTTGGAGTTACGATGACTTCAGTGCTGCGTGGACTACGGTATATATCGGAAGTCAATCAGCTGAATATTGGCGTGAACTTGAAGAGTACGATAGCTATACTGACTACGATACTTACTTCAAACATAATGTTCAGTTCGCATATAATCACTCTATGAATGGTTCTATCACTGTAGGCGTTAATAACTTACTGGATGAAGAAGCGCCAACTTATTATGATTATGCAGACTACCGTGATGTGAATGTAGGTTTATACGACGTACTTGGTCGTACTTATTACATTCGTTTAAGTCAACGTTTCTAAAATTGATTTAGAATAAAAAAACCTCCGCTTGCGGAGGTTTTTTTCTTTTAGTAATAAATAGATTAAACCTTTAAGTTCTGCGCTAAATGGTGAGTACTAAACGATTAGTGACTGAGCTTTAATTCGTGTCTATGCTCTTGGTTATACTTTTCAGCACAATGAGCACAGCGCTGCTCTGTTGGGTCTGCAGCCAAGCGCTCAACTTCAATGTCTGCTTCACAATCAGAACATAATCCGTATAAGCCAATTTCTAGTTGGCACAAAGCGGCATCAAGTCGGGTTAGCTGTTCAAATAATGGACTGTCAGTTAAATGCTGGTTACTCATGAGTTCGATTAACTCAGTTAAACTCATATTGAAATGCACTTTTGCAGCGGTATGTGCTTCAATTTTTTGGTTTAATTGATGTACAAGTTCATATTTTAACTGTTCTGCACGTTGCAATAATGTTTGTTGTACGTCTTGAGTATTCACAAAATCACCTAATTACTAAATTCTCTAAACTGGTTATTCAGTCTACCGTTAATAAAGGTCGCTGCTATGATGGAGATCAAATGAGGGTTTAATTTACTCGATGAATTATTAAGCTTTATTTATATTGTTATATAAAACTCAATATCTTGGTAAGGTTTTGTGCAGATGTCACTCATTAGTAATGAAGCTATGTATAGAGTAACGACTATAATTAACAACCAAATTGTTTTAAATTTCGTCAGAGTAGGGAACCTTGAGGTGAAGATTCCATATAGCTGCTAGTTCTAACTCTTGCACTTCACTTCCATATCTTCATAACAAGACTCAATATTTTAATTTGATAATTGTTGTTCGTGGGCTCTTTCTAATATATCAATGATACCTTCAGCTGTTTTAAGCACTCTAAGCTCTCTGAATAACACATCGGCTTCTGGGTATTGCTTATTGAGATAAGTGAACCATTGTTTTACTCGGGCAGGGTAGTAATCGATTTTTTTATTAATCAATTGTTTTTGCGTGTAGTTCAACAGTAAATTTAGCGTTTGTGACCAAGTATAAGGTGCTTCATCGCCTTTTATTGTTGCGGCCAAATTGGGTAAAGACATCGCGCCGCGACCAAGCATGATGTTGTCGCATCCCGTTACGTCCATACAGCGTTTAGCATCATCACTGCTCCAGATTTCGCCATTGGCAATCACTGGGATCGGTAAGCGCTTACGTACTTCAGTAATGTACTCCCAGTAGGCAGGCGGCTTATAGCCATCTGTTTTACTGCGGGCATGAATGGCAATTTCACTGGCGCCAGCTTCATATACTGCTAATGCGTTTTCCATAAATAAGGATTTATCTTCATATCCTAGACGGATTTTTGCCGTAACAGGTTGATCAGCGGGCACTGCATCGCGCATAGCTTTAACAATATCGTGAATGGTATCGGGGTATTGCAGTAATACAGCACCACCATTACTGCGATTAACCATTTTGGCCGGGCAGCCAAAGTTTGCATCAACGCCACGAGAGCCTAATTCAACTGCACGGTGTGCGTTTTCCGCCATGACCTGTGGGTGCTGGCCGAGTAATTGTATTCTTACTGGAGTGCCAGATGCGGTTAAACCACCATTACGCAGTTCAGGGCATAGTTTGTAGTAAACCTTTTCAGGAAGTAGCTGATTCACGACCCGTACAAATTCGGTCACTACCAAATCATAAGGATTGATTTCAGATAAAATTTCTCGCATCAAATCATCAATGACGCCTTCCATAGGAGCTAAAACTACACGCACAGTACAACCTGGATAAATGTAAAAGGAGCGCTATTCTAGCGACTTTAATATTTTATACAAATTCATTTCATTTTTATTAAAACCAGTAAAAATTCGATGTTTTTAAAAAATAATCTTTATTATCAGCTTGATAGATGGATTTTTTGCTCTATGCTTAATGATAATAACGCTGCCCTAGCAGTGTTTTTTAAAAATAATGATGATTTAGATCAAATAATGTGAAATAAAAGTAAAGAGTTGTAGGTCTATTCAGATGTAAGCCAGCACTGTTTGTTGTTGGTCACTATTATAAAGTTTGATATTTAAGGAAAATAATTATGAACTCAGTTAAGCAAACAACAGTCGCATTGGCATTAGGTGCAGTAGTATTAACTGCTGGCGTATCTACTTCAGTAGAAGCTAACCCATTTGGTTTTGAGCAAATGAATTCTGGTTACCAATTAGATGGTGGAGATAAAAAAGCTAAAGAAGGCAAATGTGGTGAAGGCAAGTGCGGCGGCGACAAGAAAAAAGCCGCTGAAGGTAAATGCGGTGAAGGCAAGTGCGGCGGCGATATGAAAAAAGCCAAAGAAGGTAAATGTGGCGAAGGCAAGTGCGGCGGCGACATGAAAAAAGCGGCTGAAGGAAAAGCCAAAGAAGGTAAATGTGGTGAAGGCAAATGTGGCGGTGATATGAAAAAAGCGGCTGAAGGTAAAGCCAAAGAAGGTAAATGTGGCGAAGGTAAATGTGGTGGTGCTAAATAATCACTTTGATTATTAGCGAGTTGATTTTTTGGCTGACTTTACTTTAAAAGCTTTCATGCCAACTAAATCTACGCCAAAATAAGGCCTGTTATGCAGGCCTTTTTAGTCGGTAACGTTTACCAATTTTAGTCATTAATAGAGTATTTGAGGTGTTTATGGCCAAACAAGCAACTGTTGGACTGGGTTTACGCCGAGAAATGCTTGATGAATTTTGTCAGCATGTACCTGAGCAAATAAACTTCTTTGAAGTCGCCCCTGAAAACTGGATGACCTTAGGCGGTAAGTTTGGTAAGCAGTTCAGACAACTTACAGAGCAACATGAATTCTTTTGCCATGGTTTATCCTTGTCTATTGGCTCTCCAGAACGTTTAGATACTGACTTTGTGAAGCAAATAAAAGGCTTTCTCGATACTCATAAAATCAAAATCTACTCGGAACATTTGAGTTACTGCTCTGGTAGCGGCCACATGTACGACTTAATGCCAATCCCTTTTACAGAAGAAGCCGTTAGTTATGTTTCAAAGCGTATTAAACAAGTAGAAGACATTTTAGAGCGTCCATTCATCTTAGAAAATGTGTCTTTTTATGCTGCCCCCGGTGCGCAAATGTCAGAACAACAGTTTGTGAATGCGGTACTTGAAGAGGCTGACTGTAAACTGCTTCTGGATGTTAATAACATTTATGTTAATTCGGTAAACCATCAATATGATGCAGCAAAATTTCTCGCAGCTATGCCATCAAAACGCATTGAATATATGCATATTGCGGGACACTATGAAGAAAATACCGATTTAATGGTTGATACTCATGGTGCCGATATCATCGATCCAGTGTGGCAATTATTGCAACAGAGTTATCAACAACATGGGGTTTTTCCGACCTTGCTTGAGCGCGACTTCAATATTCCAGAAACCGATGAATTACTGTTAGAGATAAATCAAATTCATCAGTATCAACAAGCTGCAACAACATCGAAAAGGAGTGCTTAATGAATTTTATTAACACTCAACAAGGGTTTATGGATTATATTCGCGATCCAAGTAATCCATTGCCAGATGGCATGACATTAGAACGGATGAGCGTTTATCGTGAGTTATTTTTTAATAACATTAATGGTTTTGTTTCAGGCGGCTTTCCGGTGTTAAAAAGCCTTTATACCGATGATGCATGGACGAAACTCATTCAGCAGTTTTTTGTCAGTTATGACTGTAAAACCCCTATTTTTATTGAAATATCTCAAGAGTTTATCGCCTTCTTGCAAACGCAATATCAGCCAGCCGACTATGATCCTCCGTTTATGGTGGAGCTTGCTCATTATGAATGGCTAGAATTATTTATTTCCACAGTGTTTGATGACGACAATGAACAGGTTATCGACAAAGCATTAATAACCGAATTACCCTTGAATGTATCAGTTAAAGCTAGAGTCGCTCAGTACCAGTTTGATGTGCAGCACATCAGTGTTGATTACCAGCCGACCGAGGCGAGTGAGCAAGCCCATTGTTTTTGTGTCTATCGTGATGACCATGACGAAGTTAACTTTCTCCAGCTCAATTCACTCACTGCCCAAGTACTCGCATTCATTAATCAGTCTAAGCAGTGCTATTTTAGCGATGTATTATCTTGGTTAGTTGAATCTTACCCGCAAATGGCGCCAGAAAGCCTCTCAAGCGGCTGTTTGCAGATGTTGCAACAACTTGCAGACAAAGGGATTATCTGTTCTTTAAAAGCAATTTAAAACAGTGAATAAAACGCTTACTTTATTTGGGGTTTTTATTCGGCACCTTTTTAAATACAATAGCGCGAATTTTGTGATCTGGTTCACGCTGCTGCAAGGCGGTCAACTTTACTGTTAGGAAATAAATAATATGAGTCAGCCGTTTAAAGACCCATTTAACATTCTGTATTTTATTGGTTTTATTCTAGTTTTGTTGATACCAACATTACCTGCATCAATCTCTGTGTTGAGACTTGCAGGCTTAATTTAACTGCTAATCTCAGTTATCATACCGTTCTAGTTTGTCATAGAGTCGGTTATCCAAAGACCATTCTATTGAATGGTTTTTTTGATTTGGGCTTGGAGACATATGGCTTTAAAACGTGGGTTGTTCTTGATTACTGGTTTAACGAGCTTAGTGCTCGGTACAATTGGTATCGTGGTGCCCTTATTGCCAACTGTACCTTTCATACTGCTTGCGGCTTATTGTTTTGCCCGTTCAAGCTCTCGCATGCACAATTGGCTAATGACTCACCCTTGGTTCTCTGAAGCCTTAAATGATTGGCAAGACAAACGTTCAATCAGCAAACGACTAAAGAAGAAAGCCATGGTCATGACAACACTAAGCTTTGTCGTTAGTATTTTCATAGTGCCATTAATATGGGTCAAAGTGATGCTCGCGTGTATGTTGTGTTGTTTATTGCTTTTTTTGTGGCAGATCCCAGAGTTAGATTAAAAAATGATGGTATTTTGTTCGTCAGTTGCAACTGATCGCAAACATGCTTAGTATCAGCAAAATAGAGTGATATGCCACAGACTCGTTACAGTTTAATAAAATCTTATTAAACTCGTGGCTATTAGTACATTCATTTAAAATAGACTACTTAATATGACTATGAATCCAGAACGTTTAGCGCTTATCAAAAACAGCATTAAAGCTATTCCTGATTACCCAATTCCAGGCATTATGTTTCGTGATGTCACCAGCCTTTTAGAAGACTCAGAAGCCTATAAAGCGACTATCGCTTTATTTGTTGAGCAATATAAAGATCTTGGGTTCACTAAAGTTGTGGGTACTGAAGCTCGCGGTTTCTTATTTGGTGCACCTTTAGCATTAGAACTTGGCATTGGTTTTGTTCCTGTTCGTAAGCCTGGTAAGTTACCAAGAAAGACTATCTCGCAAACTTATGATCTTGAATATGGTAAAGATACGCTAGAAATCCATGTTGATGCGATTACACCTGAAGACAAAGTACTTGTTGTTGATGATTTACTGGCAACTGGCGGTACTATCGAAGCGACAGTTAAACTTATTCGTGAATTAGGCGGTGATGTTAAGCATGCTGCGTTTGTTATTTCACTGCCAGATATTGGCGGCGAGAAGCGCCTTGAAGGTTTAGGTTTAGACATTTTAACCCTATGTGAATTTGAAGGCGAATAGGCTGCTCACTTCACTGTGAAGGCTTTTATTGATTCTATTATTTAGATTCAACAAGATAAGAGCTCAAATATACCGAAGACAGATTAAACCTTCAGCAAACTATCCAGCCTTATAGAGTAGCAATAGCGTGTGAATGACGAGCATGCTATTGTTATTTTTATTCTCGGGTACAGTTAAAATCAATTCTATTTATATCAACCCGTTTCATTAAAGCTTGGGGAATTCCATGTCTTATCAGGTGTTAGCCCGTAAGTGGCGCCCTGCCAAATTTGAAGAGATGGTAGGGCAATCACATGTTCTACTGGCACTTACAAATGCACTCACTCAGCAACGATTACATCATGCCTACTTATTTACTGGCACGCGTGGCGTAGGTAAAACCAGTTTAGCGCGCCTTTTTGCTAAAGGGCTTAACTGTGAGCAAGGCGTAACTGCAACACCTTGTGGTGTGTGCTCTAGTTGTGTCGAAATTGCCCAAGGTCGCTTTGTCGATCTTATCGAAGTTGATGCCGCATCAAGAACCAAAGTAGATGATACCCGTGAGTTACTTGATAATGTCCAGTACAAGCCTGCACGTGGTCGTTATAAGGTCTATTTAATCGACGAAGTTCATATGCTATCGCGTAGTAGTTTTAATGCTTTGCTTAAAACACTCGAAGAACCACCTGAGCATGTGAAATTTTTACTGGCGACGACGGATCCTCAAAAATTACCCGTAACGGTATTGTCACGATGCTTACAGTTTAATCTAAAAAGCTTGTCACAAGACGAAATCACTAAGCAGTTAGATTTTGTACTAACACAAGAGCAATTAAATTTCGAACCCCAAGCACTATCATTACTTGCCAAAGCGGCTAATGGCAGCATGCGCGATGCATTAAGCTTAACTGACCAAGCCATCGCTTTTGGCAGTGGTCAAGTCATGCATCAACAGGTTCAGTCAATGCTAGGAAGTATTGATGCTCACCAAGTCTTGGCGTTATTAAAAGCATTATGTGATGCCGACATTGCTATTTTGATGCAGACCATCCAACAAGTTTTAAGCTTTGGCGCCGATGCTGATGAAGTGCTGCGTAGTTTGCTTGAATTATTACACCAAATTACGTTAAGCCAGTTTGCTCCTGTCGCTGCACAGCAGTCGTTATATAGCGAGCAAATTTTAGCTTTTGCTCAGCAACTGACGCCAGAGCAAGTTCAACTGTATTACCAGTTGTTATTAACTGGCCGTAAAGAATTAAGTTTTGCACCCGATCCTAAATCGGGCCTGGAAATGGCACTGTTACGCGCCGTGGCATTTGTGCCTGAAAAATTGGTTAAACGTTGGCACACAGATGAGCCCGTTACCATTTCACTCACTCCAGCGACAACAGCTGCAACAGTCTCTCAAGCTCCAGTAAAAGCAGAAGCTAATAACTCAACTAATACAGTTGAAGCCGTTATTACTTCGTCAGAAACTCCTGTAAGCAGTGTTGCTGATGAGAAGACAAGTCATGTTGTTGCAAGCACTGATACTGATAATCTCATTAAAGCCGATGAGGCTATTGCTGCAGAACAAGCCATTATCATGAGTCAGGCTGATAGTCTTGGGTTTAAGCAACACCAAGTTGTAGCAGAGCCACAGGAGGTTATTACTGACAAGGTTACCGAAAAGGTAACGGATGTCGCTAACATTGAACTCGCTCCTGCAATTGTTTCTGATAAAGCACCTGAAGCCGCACCTGTAATAGCACCTAAAGCTAATACAGAAGCTGAGTCGAACGTTATTCAAAACAGTAATGACATGCCAATCGATGCTTATGAGCAATTCTCTCAAGAGAGCGATGAATCCTATGTTGATTTTGATAACGAAGATCATAGTCAGTATCAACAAAATGAAACTACAGCAGCAGTTAATTCTCAGTCGTTAAATACAATTGACCCAACAACACAAACAGTCGTTTCACAACCAGCACAAGCACCTGAAAGTAGCCTAGAAGATATGGATGCATTACTCAATGCTGTCCTTGCGACTAACGATTCTTTAAAAGCGGAGTTAACTACGTTAGCTGAAGAAGGTGAACAGGCAAAAAAGCAACAGGCGGTAAGCAATCCTAGTATTAGAATCCCAGCGCCCAAACCTAAAGCGCAACCGATTGACAATACCGCCAGTGATATAGCTAACACCAATGCCAGTAGAAATCATGCTGCAACAATCGGTCATTTAGACGATACTGATAGACCGCCATGGGAAAAACCGTTAGATAAACCTGCAGTTGCTTCAACTAATGAGACCGACGTCGCAAATGTTGCAGTCACTCAAGAACCAATGGTGAATCAGGCAGTCATAGAAAGTGCACCTGATTCGACTACTGCAAATACTTTAGTGAATCCTGTTGTGGATTCAGTCGTTCGCCCCGTAGTGAACAATAGTGCAGACCAGCAAACTGTCGCAGCATCGACTGAAGTGGTCACCCCTTCAACGACAATGGTGACGACGGGCTCACATGAAGTGTTAGGCGACAGCTTAGATTTGCATTGGTACAAAATTATGTCAGAGTTAACGATTGGCGGCAGAGTAAGACAGCTAGCCGTTAATTCAGTGTGCCAAAGACTAGGTAATCCGATCCCACTATTGTTAAAACCAGATCAGAAACACCTATCAGCGGATGTCGCAATTGAGCAATTACAAATTGCGTTAACAGAGCATTTAGGCGAAGACACCAAAGTGGTAATTAATGTTGGATTAGATCCGCAACATGAAACGCCACTGGAACTTCGAAAAAGATTTCATCGTGAATTATTAGCGAACGCAAATTACGCTTTAATTAATGATGACAAGGTACAATGGATGTTCACTCGCTTAGCAGCCGAGTTAAATACGGATACTTTGGTGTATCCAGTTGAAAAGCTGCAAGCCATAGGGAAACAAATTCCTGCTTTAACTGTTCAATAATACGGCTAAAGCGTTATAGGCTTCAAAATTTTGACAGCAATAAACTCAGATTTATTGCCAATTTATTTTTTTTCAGTAAGATTAGCCCCACATTGGCTGCTTGCTAATAACTAATTAAGAGAAAAGACTATGTTTGGAAAAGGCGGTATGGGCAACTTAATGAAACAAGCCCAAATGATGCAAGATAAAATGGCTAAAGTGCAGGAAGAAATTGCACGCACTGAAATGACTGGTGAAGCCGGTGCTGGTTTAGTTAAAGTGACTATGACTGGTGCACACAACATCCGCAAAGTTGACATCGATCCTAGCTTGATGGAAGACGATAAAGAAATGTTGGAAGATCTTATTGCAGCAGCATTTAACGATGCAGCTCGTCGTATCGAAGAGAATCAAAAAGCTAAAATGGCAGACGTTACAGGCGGTATGCAATTACCACCAGGAATGAAAATGCCATTCTAATCGCTATCGTGTTGTTTCTATTTGTTATTCCAGCAGATTCGTAGCCTTGGGGTCAAATAGGGGACAAACTAGCTAATAAAAAAGCTCAAGCAATTTGCTTGAGCTTTTTTGTTTGCGTAAATCGGTGCATCATTACTTAGTCGGTTTAAACTAATTTGAAGATTGATGACAAACATTATTTTCAATAAAAAAACGACCCCCTAAGGGTTCGCTAGTCGAATATTATTGGCCATTATCAAAGGTATAACATGGTTATTTTGACACTTTTAAATTTACAGTTTTACGTTTACTAGAACGGGATATCGTCTTCCCAAATATTATCTGAGGCTGGGGTATTTATTGGCTTGGAGGACGATGGAGTATTTTGAGATGCTTTACTGTCATATGATTGATTGCCATATGATTGATTTCCAGCAGATTGAGCACCAGCTGGTTGGTTACTAAATGATTGTTCGTCGAATGACTGGTCCATTTGTTCATCAAATGACGGATCCATTTGATTGTCATTGTTGAACTGATCATTTGATTGTTGAGCATGGCTTATTTTCCATGCCTGTAGGCTTGTAAAACACTTTTCAGGCTTACCTTGTCCTTGCCATAATCGGCCACTGATATTGAATGAGACTTCAAGTTCATCGCCGATATTATATTGGTCTAGTAAAGCACATTTATCTTTAATCAGTTCAAGAGCGACATAGTTAGGGTAACTCGAATTTTCATCCGGTCCTGTCGATTTTAAGACAAACTCGCGCTTGGTAAAGCCGTTATTACCGAAGGTTGTGGTATCACCTTTACTATGGATGATACCGGTCATTTCAAATGTTTTAGACATAGGAGTTTCTCTGTTAACTATTCTGTTGATGAAGCTTATAAAGTATTTTCTCACAATTAAGTCAATAACTGGCGACTTTTTACATCGGTGTTTTGATTCATGCATCATGATTCTAAAATTTCTTGCAAAGAACTTAGTGAGTGAAAAAGAATTCACACTTTTTAGAATGTGTGATAAACACGATTTGTGACAATGAGAGTGATGAGCAAGTGAACCCTAAGAACTCACTAGTTATTCTTGTGTGTCAGCATAAAATCAAAGAACTATTTAGACAACTACTCAGATGACTATTCAGATAACCCTTCAGATAACTATAAGGATATTGCATGTTGAAGCAGGTCGGTAAAACCGTTATTAAGTCGAAACATTTAGCCAGTTGCCATTGTGGCGCGGTTGTATTATCACTTTCATTACCCAATGGTATTGAGAAGCCAAGACGCTGTGATTGCTCTATATGCCGCCGGAAAGGTGCAATTGTTGGCTCTGTTGCATTAGATGGTATTCAAATTTTAAAAGGTGAAGACGTACTTAAGCTGTATCAATTTAATACCCACACCGCCAAACATTACTTTTGTTCCCATTGCGGTATTTATACCCATCATCAACGTCGTTCTAATCCAACTGAATACGGTTATAACCTTGGCTGTTTAGAAGGGGTGAATCCTTTTGATATTGATGATGTGGTCCTCAATGATGGTGTAAACCATCCCGCTGACAGATCGCTTACTAAGTCATAAATAATTAACTGGAAGTTAAAAATATTTGACATGGTTGAATATTGCTCTACTCTATAGGTATGTCAAAAATACTTAACATGGAGTGAGAAAATATTAACATGAATAATGCAACGAAATTACAGCAGTGGCTACAAGAGACTAGTTTTAGAGAAATTACCTTATCAGTTGATTTACTGGTGACTGGCTATATTTCTTATTTTTATGCCAGCAGTTTGATGAATGCCAGCATGGAAGATTTGGCTTCTATTCAGTGGATTTCAGGTATCTTCTTAGAAATTATTATTTATTCAGTGGTGTTGATGGTCGTCAGTTATATTGCGCTCGCTTTCATTTCAGATGATGAGCTTTCTCAGCCAATGGATGTGCGTGAAAAGCAAATTAATCTAATAGGTTATAAGTACTCTGCCATTATTCTTAATGTCGGGGTGATCTTTGCCATGGTGCAATACAGTATTGAAGCCAATGGTTTAGGTTTTTCCAAAGAGGGTATCGAGCATGCACCATTACATATATTAATGGCTTCGTTTTTACTTGCTGAGTTAGCCTTTTATGGTATTCAGCTTTACAAAGGGCGTACGGGGGAGATTTATGAGTAAACCGGCGATTGCTAACACTATCCGGACGCTACGTTTTTTAAACGGTGAAATGACCCAAAAACAATTGGCAGATTTAATCGGTGTGACCAGGCAAACGGTTATGGCTATTGAGTCTAATAAGTATTCACCGACTCTTGAAGTGGCGTTTAAAATTGCAGAAGTGTTTAAGCTTCCTTTAGAGCAGGTCTTTAGCTATCAATCTCAGACCACAATAAGTACACCTTCTTAATGATAATGCTAATGGTCAATAATAGGGATGAGCCGCTGACTCGATTGTTGTTCAGTTGAATCTGTTGTCTAGGTAAGAATTACAGTACCATACGGTTATTGACATCATTTTTAGTTTTATTAAGACAATGCTCTTAAATAATGAAATAAGGCAACGTAGTATTTATGAAATTTAGTCCACTGGTTGACGAACTTATTGAGTCTTTACGCTGCTTACCGGGCGTTGGACCTAAGTCAGCCCAACGCATGGCATTTCAATTGTTAGAGCGTAACCGTAAACAAGGCCATAAATTGGCTAGCGCGTTAGAACGTTCTATGAGTGAAGTAGGGCATTGCCAAGCCTGTCGTACTTTTACGGAAGAGCAGCTTTGTCCTATTTGTAGTAGCCCTAAACGTGGCACAGCAGAAGTGATTTGTGTGGTTGAAACCCCCGCTGATGTGTTAGCTATTGAAGCCGGCGGACACTTTGTTGGCCGTTACTTTGTGCTGCTTGGTCATCTATCACCACTTGATGGAGTCGGCCCTGATGAACTCGGTTTAGCCTTGTTAGAGCAACATCTTGCATCTGATGATGTCACTGAACTGATTTTAGCCACTAACCCCACAGTTGAAGGTGACGCGACGGCGCACTATATTGCCGATATTGCGCGCAAACATAATGTGGTCATTAGCCGTATTGCTCATGGTGTACCAGTGGGTGGTGAGCTTGAATATGTGGATAGCACAACTTTAGCACTGTCGTTTAATGGTCGTATTCCGCTTTAAGTAGTTTTGAAACCTCTTTTCACTCATAAAGAATCGATATCGACTCAATTAGCCCTGCTTACGTTGTGACGTAATCGCAGGGCTTTTTGGTATCTGTTTCCTTGTCTTTTGCATTGCTTTTGCATTAAACCCACCAAGTAGGTAGTTATTTCGCCTGATTCAGGTTTTTTTTCAGCAATAAATTAAATCCCCCTTGAATTATATTTATCGCGCCCCATTTCCTAGGTAACGAAAGAATTTATTACCATGTTGGTTTCAACATGGCTGATGTATTAACGTAAACAAGGGAAATTTTCATGTCTCAACAAGAAACACATGGCTTTCAAACCGAAGTTAAACAACTTCTTCATCTGATGATCCATTCTTTATATTCAAATAAAGAAATTTTCTTACGTGAACTAGTCTCAAATGCTGCGGATGCAGCAGATAAGCTACGTTACTTAGCATTAACTGATAACGCTTTATACGAAGATGATACTGAACTGCGTGTTCGTATCAGTACCGATCCAGAAAAAGGCACTGTTACTATTGAAGATAACGGTATCGGTATGACACGTGATGGCGTTATTGAACATCTAGGTACGATTGCAAAATCAGGTACTGCTGATTTCTTTAAAAACATGTCAGGCGAAGAATCAAAAGATTCACAGCTAATTGGCCAGTTTGGTGTGGGTTTTTACTCAGCATTTATTGTTGCAGACAAAGTGACTGTTCGAACTCGTGCCGCTGGCGCTGATGTTGATCAAGGTGTTGTGTGGGAATCTGCGGGTGAAGGTGACTTTACTGTTGATACCATCACTAAAAACAGCCGTGGTACTCAAATCACTCTACATCTTCGTGAAGAAGAGAAAGAGTTTTCTGAAGAGACTCGTCTACGTTCAATCATCACTAAGTACTCAGATCATATCTCAGTACCAGTAGAAATGTTTGAACCTGGTCAGCCTGAATCAGAAGGCGAAGACGGCGAGAAAGTGTTAGCCACTGAAGGTGAGTGGAAACCAATGAACAAAGCAACCGCGCTTTGGACTCGTAGCAAATCAGATATCTCAGATGAAGAGTATCAAGAATTCTATAAGCATATTTCTCATGAATATGCAGATGCTGCAGCATGGTCTCATAACCGTGTTGAAGGTAAGCAAGAGTACACCAGCTTATTATATATTCCGAGCAAAGCGCCTTGGGATATGTTTAACCGCGACGTTAAACACGGTCTAAAACTATTTGTTCAACGTGTATTCGTATTGGATGATGCTGAACAGTTTATGCCGACTTACTTACGTTTTGTTAAAGGTTTAATCGATTCAAATGATTTGCCATTAAACGTATCACGTGAACTTTTACAAGATAACAGCGTGACTAAAGCACTGCGTACAGGTGTAACTAAGCGCGTACTTGGCATGCTAGAAAAAATGGCTAAGAATGATGCTGAAAAGTATCAAACTTTCTGGGCTGAATTTGGTCAAGTATTAAAAGAAGGACCAGCTGAAGACTTCGCTAACCGAGAACGTATTTCTGGTTTACTTCGTTTTGCTTCAACCCATAACAATTCGCCTGCGACAGATGTGTCATTAGATGATTACATCAGCCGTATGAAAGAAGGCCAAGACAAGATTTACTATATCGTTGCTGATAGTTATGAAGCGGCAGCTAACAGCCCGCATTTAGAACTACTTCGTAAGAAAGACATCGAAGTGTTATTAATGTCAGAGCGTATCGATGAATGGCTAATTAACCACTTAACTGAGTTTAAAGAGAAAAAATTACACTCAGTGACTCGTGGTGATTTAGAGCTCGGTGAACTTGAAGATGCAGCTGAAAAAGAAGCACAAGAAAAGCTTGCTGGTGAAGCTGAATCATTAGTCTCACGCATTAAAGCTGCGCTTGATGGCAAAGTATCTGATGTTAAAGTGACTTCTCGCTTAACCGATACCCCAGCCTGTGTTGTGGCCGGTGAAGGTGAAATGTCATCGCAAATGATTAAGCTGATGCAATCAGCGGGTCAGCCTGTACCTGAATCTAAGCCTACATTTGAGATTAACCCACATCATCCTCTTGTTGAGCGTTTAAACAACGAGCAAGATGAAGAGGCATTTGCCAACTGGGCTGACTTGTTATTACAGCAAGCACAGCTTTCAGAAAAAGGTAGCTTAGCGGATCCTTCGGCATTCATTAAGTTAACCAACCAAATGTTAGTTGCTAGCTTAAAATAGACACCAGCAATTAAAGAAAGCGGGCTAAGGCCCGCTTTTTGCTAGCTATGATCAAATAGTTAAAAGGAATCAATATGGAACATATTATTAATTTAACTAAAGAAAATATTCAGCAAGTTGTTGATGCTTCGATGGATAACTTTGTGGTGCTGTCATTTTGGGCGCAGCAGCAGCCTGAAAGCGTGCAGATGCTACAAGTAATGGAACAGATTGCTAAAGAGCAAGCTGGGCGATTCATTTTAGCGACAGTTAATTGTGAAGAGCAGTTAGAAATTGCTAATTATTTCCAAATAAAAAGCTTACCAACCCATTTAGTACTCAGCAACGGTCAACCTATTGATGGTTTTGCTGGTACGCAAAGTGCTGAGCAAGTGCATGAGCTGCTTAATAAGCATCTTCCTGAATTATGGGTCACAGATTTTAATGCTGCCAAAGCCATTTTAGTTGCAGGCGATGCTAACGCAGAAAAGCCAACAACGGAAAAACTTGAACAAGCATTGGCACTATTGAAAAAGGCTTATGCTGAATCACAGCAAAAAGCAGAAGTGGCATTAGTGCTAATTGATGCATATTTGCAATTAGATATTCTCGCAGAAGCCAAAATCTTGCTAGAAACCATCGGTCTTGCGGATCAAGATAGCTACTATCAAAACTTGAAAGCTAAATTAGCATTAGCAGAAGATGCCGCTGATACGCCTGAAATTCGTCAATTACAAGAAGCGTTAGAGCAGAAAGTGGGTGATATCGATATTACTATCGATTTAGCCAAAGCGTTAAATCAAGCTAACCGTGGTGAAGAAGCACTTGAGTGTTTATTTGCCATTTTACAGAAAGATTTATCTGCGGCTGACGGAAAAGTTAAACAAGTGTTTATGGAAATATTAACTGCGCTAGGGCAAGGAAACACCATAGCCAGTCAGTATCGACGTCGTTTGTACAGTTTACTGTATTAAACAGGCAGATAATTCGTATTAGATATTGGTCTAAATCTTGAGGTTTTACCTTCTAAAGACCGTCTAAATGTGCGAAAATCGCGGCCTAAAAATATGAAAAGCAATAAAGAGGACTTTTGAGATGCGCATTATACTATTGGGTGCCCCAGGTGCCGGTAAAGGTACACAAGCTCAGTTCATTATGGAGCAGTACGGTATCCCACAGATCTCAACTGGTGACATGCTGCGCGCAGCAATCAAAGCTGGCACTCCGTTAGGATTAGAAGCTAAATCAGTGATGGATGCAGGCCAGTTAGTTTCAGATGACCTAATTATTGGTTTAGTTAAAGAGCGTATTACACAAGATGATTGTGTAAAAGGCTTTTTACTCGATGGTTTCCCACGTACTATCCCTCAAGCAGACGCTATGGTTGCTAACGGAATTGAAATCGATCACGTGATTGAAATTGATGTACCTGACGAAGAAATCGTTAAACGTATGAGTGGCCGTCGTGTTCACTCTGGTTCAGGTCGTGTTTATCACCTAATCTTTAACCAACCTAAAGTTGAAGGTAAAGATGATGTGACTGGCGAAGATTTATCAATCCGTCCAGATGATGAAGAATCAACAGTTCGTAAACGTTTAGGCATTTACCATGAGCAAACTAAACCGTTAGTAGAGTACTACGGTAAAGTCGCTGCTGCTGGCAAGACTCAATATACTAAGTATGATGGTACTCAAGCTGTTGCCGCTGTTAGCGCGCAAGTAAAACAGTTACTAGGTTAATACCTATAAATAAGTATTTTTATACGGCTATATTTTAAAAAAACCTGCATTGCAGGTTTTTTTATGTCATAAATAAAATCGTTGTCACAAAAATCAAGTTAGATTGACATCTATCTTGGTGTTGATTGTATTTGTGTTAAAATTAGCGTTTGGTAATGAGAACGTTTAAATAGAAACGTTATTTTTACTCAAACACTGTGAATAACCCATTATCCTTATTGCATGGATGCCTACTCAAGAGAGTTTAAGATGAAGTTCCCTGGTCAACGCAAATCTAAGCATTATTTCCCAGTAAATAACCGAGATCCTTTATTAGCTCAGTTAACCCAGCAAGAGCAGTCTGTATCGACCTATGTATGCGGTATTGACCAAACCCTCGTGGATATTGAAGCGAAAGTCGAAGATGAGCTATTGAATCGTTACGGGCTTCCTAAAGGAAACTCGACTCTTATAGATGATAAGCAAGCTCACGAACTTTATAACGAATTAAAATCGAATGAGATGATCAGCGATGAATTTGCTGGTGGCACAATTGGTAATACCGTTCATAACTATTCTATTTTAGCTGATGACCGCTCGGTGTTATTTGGCGTTATGAGCCAAAACATTATGGTTGGCAGCTATGCTTATCGTTACCTTTGTAATACCTCTTCAAAAGTTGATTTGAACTACCTTCAGCCTGTCGATGGTCCTATTGGCCGCTGTTTCACATTGATTTCAGCAGATGGTGAGCGCACGTTTGCTATCAGCAAAGGCTCGATGGATAAGTTAACCCCAGAATTTATTAATAAAGAAGTGGTTCAAGGCAGTTCTGCACTCGTGTTAACCGCCTATTTAATGCGCGCAAGTGAAGGTGATTTAATCACTGATGCTGCTATGAAAGCGATAGAATACGCTAAAGAAGCTGATGTACCGGTAGTGTTAACACTAGGTACTCGGTTCTTGATTCAAGAAGATCCACAATGGTGGCAAGAATTTATTCGCGATAATGTGACCATTCTGGCGATGAACGAAGATGAAGGCGAAGCCTTAACGGGTTTCAGTGATCCGCTATTAGCCAGCGAAGCTGCGCTAGAGTGGTGTGACATGGTGTTGTGTACAGCAGGCCCAATTGGTTTATATACCGCTGGTTACACTGAAGATTCAGAGAAACGTTCTACTAGTCATACATTACTGCCTGGTGCTATTCCAGAATTTAATCGTTATGAATTTTCTCGTCCTAAGCGTAAAGCTGATTGTGCGACACCTATTAAAGTTTATGCTCATATTTCTCCATATATGGGCGGACCTGATTTCATTCGTAATACTAACGGCGCGGGTGATGGTGCTTTATCTGCACTTTTACATGACTTGTCTGCTAATACTTTTCACAAAACTAATGTGCCTGGTTCAAGCAAGCATCAGCGCGATGGACTTTGTTATTCATCTTTCTCACAGGTATGTAAGTATGCCAATCGCGTTGCTTATGAAGTGTTAGCGCAGCATAGCCCAAGGTTATCTCGTGGCTTACCTGAACGTGAAGACAGCTTAGAAGAGTCATACTGGGAAAGATAATAACCTCCTTATTTGATTTAATATTTTAAGCTTAACGTTAACGGGCAATCATCATGAGGTGATTGCCCGTTTTGTTTGAATCTATCTTAACAAGTGCTTGGTAGTCACTTGAAAATTAAGTAGGATGTCTTATCTGTGTAGAAGCATACCTCATTTTAAGTAATTCAAATTTCAAAAACATTGGAGAGCGTTGTGAAGGGACAAATCTTAAGAGAAATGAAAGTACTTAAGGCTATTGAACCAGCTTATGAAGTTGAGCGTCGCGTAGCATTTCTGAAAACTAAGCTAGTAGAGTCGCATACTCGTTGCCTCGTTTTGGGGATCAGCGGTGGTGTTGATTCATCAGTCACAGGCAGGCTCTGTCAGTTAGCTGTTGATAGTTTAAATGCAGACAACCCTCAGAATAGTTACCAATTTATTGCAGTACGCTTACCTTATCAAGTTCAAAAAGATGAAGATGAAGCACAGCTTGCCTGTCAGTTTATTCAGCCATCAAAACAAGTGACGGTCAATATTGCTGATGGTGTTATTGGTGTTCATAACGCAACCATTTCAGGACTTGAAGATGCAGGTATTTCTGTCACTGACAATGTTGATTTCATTAAGGGCAATGTAAAAGCACGCATGCGAATGATTGCTCAGTATCATATTGCAGGTTTAACAGGCGGTTTGGTCATTGGTACCGATCATAGTGCTGAAAATATTACCGGGTTTTACACTAAATTTGGCGACGGTGCCTGTGATTTAGCGCCATTGTTTGGCTTAAATAAGCGTCAAGTGCGTCAACTTGCTAGTTATTTAGGCGCACCAGAATTACTAGTGATAAAAGCACCTACGGCTGACTTAGAAGATGATAAGCCACAACTTGAAGATGAAGTGGCGCTGGGATTGAGTTATGACCAAATCGATGACTTCCTAGAAGGAAAAAATGTTGATAGCAGTGTAGAAAGTAAATTGATTGTCATCTACAACCGCACTCAACACAAGCGTCAACCTATCCCGACAATTTATGATTAACTGGCTTACTTGCTGATGCTTAGTTACTAGTTACAGTTACTGGCTTTAGTTACTGGCTTTGTACAAGTATTGTCTAAGTTACTGGCATTAGTTACTGGCTTTGTACAAGTATTGTCTAAGTTGCTCAATTAACACATTGGGGAACTGGCGATAGTCTAAATATGGCGTAATGAGTATTTGCTCGTGCGCCATTATTTTTTGCTTGTCATCAATAGCTACAGCAGCAGATTTAAAAGATGGGTCGTGAATCTTACCCAAAGCCTCTTGTCCACAAATGATATGAACCTGACTATGTGTATTAAGCTCAGTGGCATTAATAATGATGTTACATTGACTAAAATTTACAGGTACTGAGGCTAATTTTTTTGAGTTATTAAATATTAGATCTCGGCATTCTCGCCAAGAATCGGGTGCATCATTCGCGGCTGCAATCTTAGCCATGATAGTAAAAATTTTTCGCCAGTGGTTGCCATTGTCCTTGATGATTTGTTCAATCGCATCAGGTTTTTGCCAATGCCATGATGTCGTTGTAACAGGCGGTGTTGGCAAATAAAATGCCAGTTCAGCATTTTCAGCACCTAAAATGACAGGATTTGCGATTGATGGTGTGTTGGATGATTTCATAGCAGGTGTTTTACTCGATACTTTCAGGTCTGATTTCATATTATTATCTGTTAATTCAAGCTCTTTTTAGACTATCATTAAACCTATATGGACTAAATTTAATTCCAAGGGAAATAGTTAATGAAAGCAATAGTGATTGGATCGACTAAGCATCTGTTGTTTTTTGCGCTATATGGTTTTATCGGCAGTATATTAGTGTTAATCGCCACTGCTGTGTGGTTGTTAAATGCTCGTTCAGAGTTAGATGTTTGGCACACAACACACTTACAAAGTGAATATCATCAACAGTCTGGTTTAAATAATTTTTCAGAATACCTCGAACTAGAAAATAAGCTATTTGCCGAATTAGACAGCAAAGTTTATCAAAAATACACCGCAAAAGTTCCTTCACCTATTAACCGTTTTGAAAGCGGTAGCTTATCAGATCCAAACCTTTGGGACATTAACTGGAACCGTTCATTTGAATGGAAAAATCCCCAGGCAGATCATGGTATTTTATTCATTCATGGTATGTCAGATTCACCTTATGCGATTTCGAATTTAGCGCAACAATTTAAGTCATCAGCCCATGTTTTAGGGTTAAGGTTACCAGGGCATGGAACCATTCCAGCAGGGTTAACGGAGATCACTTGGCCAGATTTAGCAAGCGCTGTGTCGCTAGCGACAAAACACATGAAGGCCGAATTAGGCGATAAACCGCTATATGTGGTTGGTTTTTCTACTGGTGCTGCACTAGCACTGAACTATGATCTGGAGAGCATTGCACTTGATAAACCAAGTGAATATGAAGGGATGATATTCCTTTCGCCTGCGATAGGGCTGCCACCAATTGCTGCAGGGGCAATATGGCAAGCAAGGTTAGGACGTTTACTGAGCCAAGAAAAACTGTTTTGGAATAGCATCGAAGTTGAGTATGACCCATTTAAATATATCTCGTTCGCCGTCAACGCTGGAGATGTTGTCTACCAACTTGCAGAGCGAAATCATGTTTTAATCCAGCAGTTTGATCAACAGAAGTTAGCTCAAATCCCCCCAATATTAACTTTCCAATCTATTGCCGATGATACAGTGTCGACCAATGCAGTTGTCGAGCATCTTTATCAATATTTACCGTCAGAAAAACATGGTTTAGTTATTTTCGATATTAATCGAAATCGCAATAATCATCAGCTTATTACCAAAGACTTATTAAATGAGATGGGGCCGCTTTGGCTGAATTTACCGATGGAATACCAACTAAGCTTGATTGAAAATGATGAGCAAACAGAACACGGAGTGCATGAGAAAATTTACAGGAATAGTGAAAGTATCGCTACTGTAGATATGTCGCTAAAGTGGCCTCTAGGCGTTTATTCGTTATCCCATGTAGCACTACCATTTCCTGAAAGTGACCCTTTATATGGACCTCATTTTCAGAAAAATAGTCAGCATATTCAAATCGGTCAGGCAATTTTCACCGGTGAGCGCGGCTTATTTGGTATTCCTGCCGCAGAGATGTTGAGGCAAAAATGGAATCCATTTTATCCGTACATAATAGAAAGAATGGAATCCTTTATTGATTAGCTTATTAATGAATAACAGCCACTAATCTATATTTATAATGGCTTGTTGATAAGCTTCGTTTCTTGGGATTCGTTAATCACATTGATAATGACTTTATTACGGCCTTGGGCTTTGGCTTTATATAAATTGTCATCAGCCACTTTGATCCAGGCATCAATATCCTTAGAGAAATTAGCATTGGCTGTGATGGCACCAATACTGGTGGTGACTGAAAACTGCTGATCATCTGTGGGTGAGTTAATAACCATTTTTTGTAAACTTTCTCTAAATTTATTCAAGTGCTGTTCAATTTTTAGTGCATTTGATAATGGCAGTATTAATATAAATTCCTCTCCGCCATAGCGTGAAACAATGTCTGTTTCTCGTTTGAATTGTTGTTTTAACAAGTTCGACACCACGCGTAAGCATTCATCTCCAGCTAAGTGGCCGTAGGTGTCATTTACTTGTTTAAACAAGTCTAAATCTAATACTGCGACTGTGATGGCGTGATCACCCCGTAAACAAAAATCCAGTAACCCATCAAACCTATCTTCTGCATAGCGTCGATTATACAAACCCGTCAACGGATCTTTATCAACTAAAGCGAGTAGTTTTTGGTTTGCATTCTCTAATTCCTCAGTACGAAGGGCTACTGTTTCTTCTAATTCAAGTTGTTGCTGGAGCAGTTCACGCTTACTTGTTGTTAAACGCTGGTAAAGAGTGAATATCTCAGTCGAGGTATTATCATCTATTACTTGTTTCTTTAAGTCAGTATTGCTGATTTGACCAAATTGGTTTGCAACAATTTCAAGTGGTGAGGTCAATAGCTTACAAACTCTCTTGGAAATCAAAAAAGTAAATATAATTGATAAAAACAATAAGATATAAGTTCCCACCATTTGGGTCTCAGCGGTTTTCACTAAAGGGGAAAGTTGTTGGAGCACATAGATTTTCCAACCATTATTAAGTTGGTTATGACTGTAAACATACTCGGGAGTTTCGGTGGCAATATCGTGGATGTTAATCACATCCAGGCTGGTTCGATAATTACCTTTCTTATTCGAGAAAACAAATTCTTGGTGACTGGTGAGCATGAGTTCAGGTGTTGAATAAATAATATGATTTTCTTCATCCACCAAAATGAGGTATTCCTTTTCACCATAATTGTTCTGATTATCTATGCTGGCGAAAAAATTAAGATCTAAAGAACCTTCAATAATGCCATTTACAGTTAGTGGATTATTGTCTTTATAAAAAGGGGCGCTAATGGCAATTATTGAATCATTACCAAACCCACGGCCTTTAAATACAGGAGAGACGTATAGGCGTCGATTATGAAACGCTTCATAAAAATAATTTCTATCACCGATGGACAAATCTATTTTTTTACCGGTTTGATTAAGCATCATGGTGCCGGGACTTGCAGCTACAACTTGTGCATCCTCATTGGCGATTAGCATGGTGAGAAAGCTAGGGTAATTTTGATGTAATTTATTTAATATCAGTGATCTGTTATCTGCTGACATGTTTTCTGAACTAATATAATCGGCGGCAGATTTGATGACTTTTTTATGCTCATTTATATATTGTTCAGTTGCAGTACTTATATGGTTGGTGGTGTCATTTAAGTTCTTATTTAGTAAATCTTGTTGCTTATCCAAAAATAGGAAGTTAAATGTTAACGCAGATAATAAAAGACATAGGGTTATCATTAACGTCATGAAATAGGTGACTTGTGCATTAAAAGAACGACGTTTTTTATTGATCAAACTGCCGTTAATACTCCAAATTTTTGGGATAAGTACTATCAGCAACGAGGCAAAACCCGCATAAATTAAGCCATTAATGCCTTGTTTTATTATTGCAAATAGCATGTGGCTTTCTGGAATTTCGGTGAAGATATTCATGTATATGTAGGTTAGTGGCATCCCTATGGTCAGCCAATAAATACTACTACCATATAATGGATATAGGCCATTTTTTCTGGTGTAACCAATGAAAATGGCTTCTGTACAAAACAGTAAATAAACGTGTGGACTATCCCATGTCAACATTAGGCCTGTAGAACTAATAATTGCTGTAATTAGCCCATACCATGGTCCTAATAACACTGCTGAAATTATTGTAAAGGTGTTGCCTAATATTAATTGGGCATTTGCAAATATAGGAATAGGGTAAAAATTAATGATCAGTCCCAGCGCACCGAAAATAGTCGCAAGTAAAAGACTCTGATTATTGAATTTGAATAGCTGCAAACGAACACCAATATTATTTTTATGTTGTTTAAAATTTTATACTCGCCAAGGGCTTAACTCAAGTTTAATCATCAGTCTGATAACTTTTTCAATATTAATCTCATTTCTCGGCTTAAATATGAGTTTCCATTCTCGCTTTAAATATCCGTTTATTTTTGTCTATGCTTGTATTTTCTACTTTCTCTGTTCGACCTTGGTCTACATTCAAGCTGTTTGATACCTGACTTAAGTTGTTGTGGTTTTGTTATTAAGCTTATGTATTTCAATGGAATAATGAAATTTCATAGGTTTTTTTAGGTGATTAATTAGACTAAGGTCGTGATTGCCGTCACATTTTGAGTTGTTAGATTAACTATCGACTTTAAAATAATTAGCACAGGGGAGTCGCTATGGCTTTTGAAAACCAAGACAAGGCAAACGGGTACTGGCGTGAAAATTTACGCTTAGTAATGAAATTATTAGTAATTTGGGCTGCTGTTTCATTTGGCTGCGGTATTTTACTGGTAGATGTTTTAAATGAAATTCACTTTATGGGCTTCAAATTGGGGTTCTGGTTTGCACAACAAGGTGCCATGTATGTGTTTGTTGCACTGATTTTTGTGTATGTAGCGAAAGCGAATGCTTTAGATAAAAAATATAACGTACACGAAGATTAAGGAATAAATCATGGATGTTCAAACTTTAACGTATCTCATTGTAGGTTTTACGTTTGCCCTATATATCGGGATCGCCATTTGGTCTCGTGCAGGTTCAACTAAAGAGTTCTATGTTGCTGGTGGCGGTGTTCACCCTGTTATGAATGGTATGGCAACTGCAGCAGACTGGATGTCAGCGGCATCATTTATTTCTCTTGCAGGTATCGTGTCATTTACAGGTTATGACGGTTCGGTTTATCTAATGGGTTGGACGGGGGGTTATGTTCTGCTAGCGCTATGTATGGCTCCTTACCTTCGTAAGTTTGGTAAGTTCACTGTACCTGACTTTATTGGTGACCGCTATTACTCGCAAGCCGCACGTACGGTTGCGGTAGTCTGTGCCATTTTCATCTGTTTCACTTATATTGCCGGCCAAATGCGTGGTGTAGGTGTTGTATTCTCACGCTTCCTCGAGGTTGATGTCGAAACCGGGGTCTATATAGGCATGGGAGTGGTGTTCTTCTATGCGGTATTAGGCGGAATGAAGGGGATTACCTATACGCAAGTTGCTCAGTACTGTGTGCTTATCTTCGCTTTCATGGTGCCAGCTATTTTCATCTCAGTGATGATGACAGGTCATATTCTTCCTCAAATTGGTTTTGGTGCTGAGTTAGTTGATGCAGCAGGTAATGGAACAGGGGTTTATTTACTCGATAAGCTCGATGGATTATCTGCAGAACTCGGCTTCTCCCAATATACTGAAGGCTCGAAGAGCATGATTGATGTGTTCTTTATCACAGGTGCATTGATGTTTGGTACAGCAGGTTTACCACATGTCATCGTTCGTTTCTTTACTGTACCTAGAGTAAAAGACGCACGTATATCTGCGGGTTGGGCATTAGTATTCATCGCAATTATGTATACAACCATTCCAGCTTTATCAGCGTTTTCTCGTGTGAATATGATTGAAACGATTAACGGACCAGATAAAACCGGTGTGGCATATGAAGCTGCGCCAGATTGGATTAAAAACTGGGAGAAAACAGGCTTAATTAAGTGGGATGATAAAAACGGCGACGGCAATATTTACTATGCCAAAGGCGAAACCAATGAAATGAGTATTGACCGCGATATCATGGTACTTGCGACACCTGAAATTGCTTCATTACCAGCATGGGTTATTGCATTAGTTGCTGCAGGTGGTCTTGCTGCTGCGCTTTCAACTTCAGCTGGTCTGTTACTCGTTATTTCAACGTCAGTATCACATGACTTGTTGAAGAAGAACTTAATGCCAGATATCTCTGATAAAAAAGAGCTTATGTATGCTCGAATTGCAGCTGCATTAGGTATTGTTATGGCGGGGTACTTTGGTATTAATCCACCTGGTTTTGTAGCCGCGGTCGTCGCAATTGCATTTGGTTTAGCTGCATCTTCATTGTTCCCAGCTATCATCATGGGCATCTTCTCTAAGACAGTGAATAAAGAAGGCGCAATATCTGGAATGGTAATAGGTCTACTGTTTAGTGCTAGTTATATTATGTACTTTAAGTTCCTTAATCCTGCAGATAACAACAGTGACCATTGGTTCATGGGGATTTCTCCAGAAGGTATCGGTATGCTCGGTATGATGATTAACTTTGGTGTTGCATTTGCTGTAACCAAAGTCACTAAGCCTATACCCGATGAGATTGTGGCAATGGTTGAGTCAATTCGTTTCCCTAAAGGGTCGGGTGAAGCTCAAGATCATTAGTTGAAAAAGTAATGAGTGATTAACTCATCAGGTTAAAAAAGCGCTTCGGCGCTTTTTTTGTTTTAAATGTCTTAGTCAACCTATCGCCATTAGTCGAATAGCACAGCTGACCATTACTGAGTATAGTTTTATTATCTAAATACAATAAGATGCTTACCAAGCTAAGTTTTAGGCTATTTGGCAGCAGAGGCTAATTATGAAAGATGCCAGTGAACTTCAACCAATCGTGCAATTCATCCAAGAGTTAGTCCCATTTAACAGCTTGTCGGATGACGACTTATTGCGTTGTTGTAAAAAACTCTCTATCGGTTATTACAGTAAAGCTTCTGTTGTAGTGCCATTGGATGAATCCCATCCTCAGCTTTATATCGTACGATCTGGTGCATTTGAAGTTAGAGATGATCAAGGTGAGTTACTCGATAGGCTAGGTGAGGGTGATTACTTTGGTTTCCCATCTTTACTTTCTGGAGAGAAGGTCAGTAATCAAGTCAAAATTCTAGAAGACAGTTTAGTCTATCATTTAGATCCTGAAACCTTCGATTTCTTGCGTAGTGAAAGTAGGGTGTTTGATCGTTTTTTTAATCGCGCATTTGCCAGACGAATGCGTCACCAAGCTCGGTTTAAAGCCAAAGAGTTAACCACGACTAATCGTGTTAATAGTCTAATGTCAGCAAACCCATTAACTATCAATTGTAATGCCACCGTTAATGAGGCTGCAAAGCAAATGCGTGATGTCAGGGTGTCTTCAGTTTTGGTGATTGATAACCAACAATTAATCGGCATTCTTACTGATAGAGATCTTCGTAATCGGGTTTTGGCTGAGGGCTTTGATGGCACATTACCCGTGCATCAAGCAATGACTGCCAATCCAACCAAACTCGATGCAAATGCCTTAGTATTCGAAGCGATGTTGTTAATGAGTGAACACGGCATTCATCATTTACCCATCATGGATCAAGAGAAAGTCGTGGGGATCTTAACCAGCACAGACATCTTGCGTGGACAAAGTTCACAACCCTTATTACTTATTGGTGAAATTGAACGTCAAACTGACATTGATAGTTTGATTAATGTTAGTAAACAAATCCCTATATTGTTACAGAACCTCATTAGTGCCGATGCTCGAGCTGAAGAAGTGGGTCGGGTGCTTACTTCTGTTACCGATGCCTTAACGCGAAGGTTAATCATCTTAAACCAAAAAATCCTTGGTGAAGCACCAATGGCTTTCTGTTGGTTGGCATTTGGATCTCAAGGGCGACAAGATCAAGCCGCCTGTTCAGATCAAGATAATGGATTGCTACTTGCTCATGAACCAGATGCTCATGCAAAAGGCTATTTTGACGCATTAACCCATGCGGTGTGTAAAGGCTTAGATCAATGCGGATATATTTATTGCCCTGGCGATATTATGGCTCAAAACCCTAAATGGCGTTTGTCGTTATCACAGTGGCAACAACACTTCGAGAAGTGGGTGTTATCACCAGAGCCCAAAGCATTAATGCATGCCAGCATTTTCTTTGATATGAGAGCCGTTTACGGTCCACAAAATTTGTTTGATCAGTTACAACAACATGTTTTATCGAATACCAAAGATAATGATATTTTCTTAGCGGGTATGGCGGGTAACTCATTGGTTGAAACACCACCGTTAGGTTTTTTTAGAAAGTTTGTCTTAGAGCGTGATGGCAGTGAAGTTAAAGGCATGGATTTAAAGCATAAAGGGGTCGCACTTATTAATGATATTGCCAGAGTCTATGCCTTAAGCGCGGGGATAACTGAAGTTAATACCCCCAAAAGAATTCGAGCGTTAATGGAGGCCAACATCATTAATCGTAAAGATGCGCTTAATCTTGCTGATGCACTCGAGTTTATTGCACATATGCGATTATCGAATCAAGGTGAGCAATATACTCATCAACTATCTGTGACTAATTATCTTAAGCCTCAACAAATGTCATCATTATTACGTCATCAGTTAAGAGATGCTTTTAAGGTTGTTCATGATGCGCAATCAGGTTTACGAATGAAGTTTATGCGCAGCTATTAAAATAAACATCAGAATGAGTTATAGGATTGAGTTATTAGTTTGATGTGCAAAATGGTCAACATCAATTGGAGTGATTACATCTGTGAATGAATTATGGCTAAAAGCGCAATTAATGATGGATATGCTTGGCCAGCAAGATGAGTTATCGGCTTACCAACACCATCTTTTAAAACACTTAAGTCAAACCATCATCGATACTCCAATTATGGCGATAGATTTGGAAATGACAGGGCTTAATCCACATCATGACCAAATTATCAGTATTGGTATCGTTCCGATTGTTAAAGGTGAAATACCGTTATCAAAAGCAAAACAAGTGATGATAGCGATTGATGGCAGTGTCGGCCAGAGTGCTGCCGTTCACGGCATTGTAGATCACAGCTTAACTGATGCCATAAACCTTACACAGGCTATGGAATGGCTCTTAGTTGAAACACAAGGTGCTATTCTTCTAGCACACCACGCTCCAATGGATATTGGCTTTATCCAGAGCCATTTGAATAAGATATATAACAGACAAATTAAGCTGCCTTATATCGATACCTTGATGTTAGAAAAGCAGCGTTTACTTAGGCAACATGACGTAATTCAAGAGGGAAGTTTACGACTTGATGCATGTAGGAATCGATACGGGTTGCCAACCTATTGTGGACACGATGCGTTAACGGATGCGCTTGCGTGTGCAGAGTTATTTCTGGCTCAATTATCATCAATTGGGGATAGTAACAAAATGAAAGCGACAGAATTTATAAGTATTTGATCAATGAATTTTTAAAAGTGGATTTGCAGAAAGCAAAAAACCAGCTCGAGGCTGGTTTTTTTATTAAGCAATATGGCTATTTTGATTTATTCATAAAAAAATCAACAGCTGGCTTTATGAGTTCTAATGCTGTTACTTCACATGGTGGAAGTTCAGCTGTAGGTGGATTTATTGGTGTGGTGCGTTCGCCCCATTTCAATAAAAGCGCTGCTGACGTTAAGCCTGCGCCAAATGCACACGATAAAACGGTCTGACCTGATTTCAATTTGCCTTGCTCAAGCGCATCACAAATAGCAATTGGAATCGTCGCTGCTGAAGTATTACCGTATTTAGCAATGTTTACGAAAGCTTTTTCTTTCGGAATTTTCATACGGCTGATTAAGGTATCAATAATACGTTCGTTAGCTTGATGTGGAATAACAAAATCAACATCTTCTTTGCTGATATTACATTTCTCAAGTACTTTTGTGCTTAGTCCACCCATGCCGTGTATCGCGCGTTTAAATACTTCCTGGCCATTTAGATGAATGAAGAAGTCTAAAGAAGATGAATCAAAGCGATCCATTTTAGTACCAAAACCAGATGCTAAAATATCACGAGCAGCAGGGTCATTATTCAATTCGTAACCCATTACGCCACCGGGTTGATCGCTTGCTTCAATGACAACTGCACCTGCACCATCGCCAAATAATACTGCTGTTTCACGACGTGACCAATCTAGATAAAAAGATAAACGTTCAGCACCAATCACAAGGACTTTCTTGTTTTGGCCACTTTTGATCATTGAACTGCCTAGCCCGAGTCCATACAAGAAACCGCTACAAGCAGCGTTGATATCAAATGCGCCACAAGTTGCGCCAACATTTGCTTGAACTGTTGATGCGATATTGGGGATCAATGTATCTGGGCTTGCTGTCGCAAGGATGATTAAATCGAGTTCGCTACCGTCTATTCCTGCAGCTGCTAATGCATTTTGCGCAGCAACTGTTGCTAATTCAGAGGTATTAACATGGCTAATACGTCGTTCACTGATCCCTGTTCGCGTTTTAATCCACTCATCAGACGTTTCCATAAAAGTGGCTAAATCGTCGTTTGTCAGAGTTGCTGGTGGAACACACTTTCCCCAGCCGGTAATGTGAGCATACTGCATGTGTTTATCTCTCAAATAAAAATTAAAATGTAATTTGGTATTAACGTCATTATGAGCTTAATGATAATAAGGCGGCTCAAAACTACTTAATTTGTTGTGCGACTAATTTTCTAATGGCATCAGCAGCATGTAAAATATGTTGGCTTAACAATGCTGTTGCTTTAGGAATATCTTTCTTTTTACAAAAATCGAATAACTCTCGATGTTCCCGTTCAGCAGTAGGAATACCACCAGTTAATAATAGCTGCAAACGAATATAACGGTCACAGTTATTATTGAGACCATGAACAACATCAAGTGTATGAGGTCGATTTGCAGCTTCATATAAACAAGTATGAAATTGAGTGTTTAGTTCACTCCAAGTAGCAACGGATTTCTCTAGCTTTAGGGCTGACTCTAGCTGAGCGAGCACCTTATCTGCCTTGTCGAAATCTTCATCCTTTAGATTTGGAATCGCTTTTGCTAATAAATCGGTTTCTATCATAACGCGCAACTCAAATAATTCTGTGACCTGTTCAACAGAAAGCATGGTAGCAGATGCGCCTTTATGCGGTTCAAATTTGACTAAACCTTCAGCTTCAAGCTGAACTAACGCTTCTCGTACTGGAATACGACTGACATTGAGTTGTTCTGCAATCGCAGATTGTCTTAGTGGTTCACCTGCTTTAATGTAGCCAGATAATATTTGCTCACGTAAAACTTCTACAACTGCTTGAGTACGTGTTTTATGAATTATTGGTTGAATTTGGCTCATTACTTCTTATATATGTCACAAAATATCTACGGAAGGGTAACCTTTACTGGCTGTTTTATAAAGTCTCAAGGGGAAAAAACTCCGATTTATAATACGAGTGCATAATTTTTCTAGTAGTGGGATAATTGCAATAATTGAGATTTTTGGAGTTGAATTGTGAATAAAGCCGTTTTCTTAGACCGTGATGGTGTTATCAATATTGATAAAGGTTATGTGCACTTAGTTGATGATTTTGAATATGTCGAAGGCGTGTTTGAAGCTTGTCTTACCTTAAAAGAAATGGGATACATGATTGTGGTCGTGACTAATCAGTCTGGTATCGCACGAGGTATGTACTCAGAAGATGATTTTCATCATTTAACAGAATGGATGGATTGGAACTTCGCAGACAAAGGTGTTGAATTGGACGGTATCTATTATTGCCCCCATCACGCAGAAAAAGGCTTAGGTGATTACAAGCAAGATTGTGATTGCAGAAAGCCTAAACCTGGCATGTTGAATTCAGCAGCAGAGTTTCTTGAGATCGATATGAGTCAGTCAATCATGGTTGGTGATAAAGCTGATGATATGCGAGCAGCTAAAGCAGCAGGTATTCCAACGGCTATATTAGTTAAAACTGGCAAGGTTGTTGATGAAGCTGGAGTGAAAGAAGCAACGATAGTACTAGATAGTATCGCTGATGTTCCTACTTATATAGCCGACTTATAAATATAGAAATGTTATGGGATTAATATTAGCCAGGCCTAATGTGTTTTAAGCTTGGTTAAAATTTAATTTACATGCCTTAATCTAGAGGTAAGGAAGCGAGACGCATTCAAGGACGGTATATAGTGTTTTATTCATATTAGTTCCTAAAGCTTGCGTTTAATTTTCTGATGCACAATGACCTTAGTTTGTTTGAAATAATATAAGTAGCAGGAAGCTAAACACGCAATGAGATAATAAGTCTTCAGAACCTGACATAATCAATTAATCAGAAAGGTTTAAAGAAACATTAATCAGAATTGAAGGCATATAAGAAACGTATTCGGTGAAATAGTAGAAGTTTTGATTAAATTTACCTCCTTTTGTTTGATTGGTGACCACTTAGGTTAGCGTAAAGGCATTTGTTATAAAAAGCCCTTGCGCCAATTCAGAATTTGCCTATAATGCGCATCCACTGACACGGCAAACCACGCACTAGCATGGGTTACACGCCAAGTCAGTTCACTGTAAAGTGACGCTGAAATTGTTTTTAAATAAGTTTAAAAATGACTTGACGCGAAAAGGGAATTGCGTAGAATACGCATCCCAAGCCAACGACCTAGCGTCTACTGGCGGAGTCTGAAAAATTGATTCCACGCTCTTTAACAATTTATCAAGTAATCTGTGTGGACATTCACAGGTGTTGAGTTAATCGAAATTGCTTACTTCTTTCTAGTAAAAGAATGTAGCAATCAAAATTATTTACTCAATGTAACGATGAGTGTTCATAGCAATATGTAACAAACGTTTTAGAGATTCTTCCGAGTCTTTAAATCGAAATCAGAATTCATTGAGCCAAAGCGACGTTCTTATTTATAAGAATGGTTGCTTTAACAAAACTTTAATTGAAGAGTTTGATCATGGCTCAGATTGAACGCTGGCGGCAGGCCTAACACATGCAAGTCGAGCGGTAACACAAGGGAGCTTGCTCCTGAGGTGACGAGCGGCGGACGGGTGAGTAATGCCTAGGGATCTGCCCAGTCGAGGGGGATAACAGTTGGAAACGACTGCTAATACCGCATACGCCCTACGGGGGAAAGGAGGGGACCTTCGGGCCTTTCGCGATTGGATGAACCTAGGTGGGATTAGCTAGTTGGTGAGGTAATGGCTCACCAAGGCGACGATCCCTAGCTGTTCTGAGAGGATGATCAGCCACACTGGGACTGAGACACGGCCCAGACTCCTACGGGAGGCAGCAGTGGGGAATATTGCACAATGGGCGAAAGCCTGATGCAGCCATGCCGCGTGTGTGAAGAAGGCCTTAGGGTTGTAAAGCACTTTCAGTAGGGAGGAAAGGTTAACGGTTAATAACCGTTAGCTGTGACGTTACCTACAGAAGAAGGACCGGCTAACTTCGTGCCAGCAGCCGCGGTAATACGAGGGGTCCAAGCGTTAATCGGAATTACTGGGCGTAAAGCGTACGCAGGCGGTTCATTAAGCTAGATGTGAAATCCCCGGGCTCAACCTGGGAATTGCATTTAGAACTGGTGAACTAGAGTCTTGTAGAGGGGGGTAGAATTTCAGGTGTAGCGGTGAAATGCGTAGAGATCTGAAGGAATACCGGTGGCGAAGGCGGCCCCCTGGACAAAGACTGACGCTCATGTACGAAAGCGTGGGGAGCAAACAGGATTAGATACCCTGGTAGTCCACGCCGTAAACGATGTCTACTCGGAGTTTGGTGCCTTGAGCACTGGGCTCCCAAGCTAACGCATTAAGTAGACCGCCTGGGGAGTACGGCCGCAAGGTTAAAACTCAAATGAATTGACGGGGGCCCGCACAAGCGGTGGAGCATGTGGTTTAATTCGATGCAACGCGAAGAACCTTACCTACTCTTGACATCCACAGAACTTACCAGAGATGGTTTGGTGCCTTCGGGAACTGTGAGACAGGTGCTGCATGGCTGTCGTCAGCTCGTGTTGTGAAATGTTGGGTTAAGTCCCGCAACGAGCGCAACCCCTATCCTTATTTGCCAGCGCGTAATGGCGGGAACTCTAGGGAGACTGCCGGTGATAAACCGGAGGAAGGTGGGGACGACGTCAAGTCATCATGGCCCTTACGAGTAGGGCTACACACGTGCTACAATGGCGTATACAGAGGGTTGCAAAGCCGCAAGGTCTAGCTAATCTCACAAAGTACGTCGTAGTCCGGATCGGAGTCTGCAACTCGACTCCGTGAAGTCGGAATCGCTAGTAATCGTAGATCAGAATGCTACGGTGAATACGTTCCCGGGCCTTGTACACACCGCCCGTCACACCATGGGAGTGGGCTGCACCAGAAGTAGATAGTCTAACCTTCGGGAGGACGTTTACCACGGTGTGGTTCATGACTGGGGTGAAGTCGTAACAAGGTAGCCCTAGGGGAACCTGGGGCTGGATCACCTCCTTACCTATACGACTAACTCAATATTTGTTGAGTGTTCACACAGATTACTTGATAGAAAGAAAGAGCAATATACGTTGGGTCTGTAGCTCAGCTGGTTAGAGCGCACCCCTGATAAGGGTGAGGTCGGTGGTTCAAGTCCACTCTGACCCACCAAAATCTTCATTTCTCCTAAGCGAAGATTTTGTATTAACGTATTTGTTCACTGCATGTAAATGGGGCTATAGCTCAGCTGGGAGAGCGCCTGCCTTGCACGCAGGAGGTCTGCGGTTCGATCCCGCATAGCTCCACCATTTACATCTTCTCATTATTTTGAGTCGACATATGCAATTAAGAGATGCCAAAGATAATCTAAACATTATCTTTGGCTTTTTTTAGCCCGTTCTTTAACAATTTGGAAAGCTGATAGTATTTAACATGATGATGTCTGTCGTTGTGTTATTTACAAAATCGTATTATTGAGAAATTAATCCTTTTTCAATAATACATTGAGTTCTCAAAACACTTTATTAAGTGTCTTGAATATTCTAAAAATCTAAGGCGAATTTGTGTACTCGAAAGAGATGCAAATTATGTAATAAACCAGCTAGTTACGATATAACCGTTAAGGCTACCCGCTTTAACAACACTTGTTTTCATTTATGAAACTGATGTGGGTTGTATGGTTAAGTGACTAAGCGTATACGGTGGATGCCTTGGCAGTCAGAGGCGATGAAGGACGTAATAACTTGCGAAAAGCGTTGGCGAGCTAGTAATAAGCACTTGAGCTAACGATATCCGAATGGGGAAACCCGGCCACATAAGTGGTCATCATACAGTGAATACATAGCTGTATGAGGCGAACTCGGGGAACTGAAACATCTAAGTACCCGAAGGAAAAGAAATCAACCGAGATTCCCCTAGTAGCGGCGAGCGAACGGGGATTAGCCCTTAAGTCTATGGGGTGTTAGTGGAATGAGTTGGAAAGCTCAACGGTACAGGGTGATAGTCCCGTACATGAAAACTAACCATAGATGAAAACGAGTAAGGCGGGACACGTGACATCCTGTTTGAATATGGGGGGACCATCCTCCAAGGCTAAATACTCCTGACTGACCGATAGTGAACCAGTACCGTGAGGGAAAGGCGAAAAGAACCCCTGTGAGGGGAGTGAAATAGAACCTGAAACCGTGTACGTACAAGCAGTGGGAGCGGTTCTTGAGACCGTGACTGCGTACCTTTTGTATAATGGGTCAGCGACTTACGTTTTGTAGCGAGGTTAAGCGAATAGCGGAGCCGTAGGGAAACCGAGTGTTAACTGCGCGTTTAGTTGCAAGGCGTAGACCCGAAACCGAGTGATCTAGCCATGGGCAGGTTGAAGGTTGAGTAACATCAACTGGAGGACCGAACCGACTAATGTTGAAAAATTAGCGGATGACTTGTGGCTGGGGGTGAAAGGCCAATCAAACTCGGAGATATCTGGTTCTCCTCGAAAGCTATTTAGGTAGCGCCTCGAGCGAATACCACTGGGGGTAGAGCACTGTTAAGGCTAGGGGGTCATCCCGACTTACCAACCCTTTGCAAACTCCGAATACCAGTGAGTACTACTCGGGAGACAGACGGCGGGTGCTAACGTCCGTCGTCAAAAGGGAAACAACCCAGACCATCAGCTAAGGTCCCAAAGTTATTGCTAAGTGGGAAACGATGTGGGAAGGCTTAGACAGCTAGGATGTTGGCTTAGAAGCAGCCATCATTTAAAGAAAGCGTAATAGCTCACTAGTCGAGTCGGCCTGCGCGGAAGATTTAACGGGGCTAAGCAATACACCGAAGCTATGGGTTTGCTAGTTTACTAGCAAGCGGTAGAGGAGCGTTCTGTAAGCGGTTGAAGGTGAAGGGGTAACCCACACTGGACGTATCAGAAGTGCGAATGCTGACATGAGTAACGATAAAGGGAGTGAAAAACTCCCTCGCCGAAAGACCAAGGGTTCCTGTCCAACGTTAATCGGGGCAGGGTGAGTCGACCCCTAAGGCGAGGCCGAAAGGCGTAGTCGATGGGAAACAGGTCAATATTCCTGTACTTCTGCTAACTGCGATGGAGAGACGGAGAAGGCTAGGCTAGCGCGGCGTTGGTAGTCCGCGTTTAAGGTTGTAGGCTGTAAACTTAGGCAAATCCGGGTTTACTTAAGGCTGAGAACTGATGACGAGTCACTAAGGTGATGAAGTAGTTGATGCCATGCTTCCAGGAAAATCTTCTAAGCTTCAGGTTAGTAGGAATCGTACCCCAAACCGACACAGGTGGTCGGGTAGAGAATACCAAGGCGCTTGAGAGAACTCGGCTGAAGGAACTAGGCAAAATGGTACCGTAACTTCGGGAGAAGGTACGCTCCTGACGGTGATGAGACTTGCTCTCTAAGCTGTTGGGAGTCGCAGATACCAGGTGGCTGCAACTGTTTATCAAAAACACAGTACTGTGCAAAATCGCAAGATGACGTATACGGTATGACGCCTGCCCGGTGCTTGAAGGTTAATTGATTGGGTTATCTTCGGAGAAGCTCATGATCGAAGCCCAAGTAAACGGCGGCCGTAACTATAACGGTCCTAAGGTAGCGAAATTCCTTGTCGGGTAAGTTCCGACCTGCACGAATGGCGTAATGATGGCCACGCTGTCTCCAGCCGAGACTCAGTGAAGTTGAAATTGCGGTGAAGATGCCGTATACCCGCGGCTAGACGGAAAGACCCCGTGAACCTTTACTATAGCTTGGCACTGAACATTGAACCTACATGTGTAGGATAGGTGGGAGACTTTGAAACTTCGTCGCTAGATGGAGTGGAGTCAATCTTGAAATACCACCCTTGTAGTTTTGATGTTCTAACCGCGGCCCCTTATCGGGGTTCGGGACAGTGCCTGGTGGGTAGTTTGACTGGGGCGGTCTCCTCCCAAAGAGTAACGGAGGAGCACGAAGGTTGGCTAAGTACGGTCGGACATCGTACGGTTAGTGCAATGGCATAAGCCAGCTTAACTGCGAGACATACACGTCGAGCAGGTACGAAAGTAGGTCATAGTGATCCGGTGGTTCTGTATGGAAGGGCCATCGCTCAACGGATAAAAGGTACTCCGGGGATAACAGGCTGATACCGCCCAAGAGTTCATATCGACGGCGGTGTTTGGCACCTCGATGTCGGCTCATCACATCCTGGGGCTGAAGTCGGTCCCAAGGGTATGGCTGTTCGCCATTTAAAGTGGTACGCGAGCTGGGTTCAGAACGTCGTGAGACAGTTCGGTCCCTATCTGCCGTGGGCGTTGGATGATTGAAGGAAGCTGCTCCTAGTACGAGAGGACCGGAGTGGACGAACCGCTGGTGTTCGGGTTGTTATGCCAATAGCATTGCCCGGTAGCTACGTTCGGAATCGATAACCGCTGAAAGCATCTAAGCGGGAAGCGAGTCCTAAGATGAGTCATCCCTAGAGATTTAATCTCTCTAAAGAGCCGTTCGAGACTAGGACGTTGATAGGCAGGGTGTGTAAGCGTTGTGAGGCGTTGAGCTAACCTGTACTAATGACTCGTGAGGCTTAACCATACAACCCAGATGAGTTTTATCTGAGTGTGTTGTGGTAACTAGATTTATTACAGACTGAAAAGTCGAACTTAGATACGAATATAAAGCGCTTAATGAAGTGCGAACTCAAAAAATCTCGAAAGAGTTATCAGATTTCCGAATTATTATTTACTGCGTTTGCGGTAAATGAAGCAAGAATTTGCTTGGTGACAATAGCATTGTGGTACCACCTGATCCCATCCCGAACTCAGCAGTGAAACGCAATAGCGCCGATGATAGTGTGGGGTCTCCCCATGTGAAAGTAGGTCATCGCCAAGCGCCTAATAAGAATAACCCCTGACTCTAGGAGTCAGGGGTTTTTTCGTTTACGGCTTTCGACCAATATAGGGTTAAGTAGGGTGCAATGTCTGTGTTGATAACGCAACGCTTTATACAGATATGGAACGCGGAGGATGTATCCGCAGCTGAACATCGCCAAGCGCCTAATTTATCTTACTATTTAAAAGTAAGCACAAAAGTTACGAATAATCCCTGACTCTACGAGTCAGGGATTTTTTCGTTTAAGGCTTTCGAGCAACACATGGTGAAAGTAGGATGCAATGTCTGTGTTTATAAAGCATCGCTTTATCCAGCGTGTAACACGAAGGTTGTATCCGCATCTAAACTTCTTCAAGCCCTAATAAATATGTGTAGCTGGCTTTTTTTTTACAGTTGTAGATTTCACAGTGATCCTTAATCCTTTTAAGTCCATTTTGATGTATTTGGTATCTTGGTTTATTCGACTTTGGCTTTATCATTTACTTGAATTTAGCTATTTCGACTTTAAATCAGTTAATACTGATTTGGTTAATAAAATTATTATATGGGTAAGTAATGTTAATTTATGGTGTCATTTGTGAGTCATTTAGCTTGTTTTAAAATGGCTTATCTAACTTAATTGTTCGAGTTGGCATATACTAAGTTTACTTATTCAATATGTGAAATTCTGACGATATAATCTATTAACTATTGGGTTAATCCTCCAAATAAACGGAATGTTATTTTATAATGCATATCATTGATAATCTTGTCCAACATTGGCAAAAGACTGTAGATATAACGGCAACAACGCTAAACGCGGTTGTTTGTACATATCTTATCAACGATGATGCTGAGATCTTGTTTGTTGTTAGTGGTCAAATAGACAAAGATGTCGCTCTAGAGTTTCAACCGTCTATCTATTCAACATTGCAAGAAATCACTCTAGTAGATTTAGCTCAATATGAAACTATCATTCGAGCAGATTTTGTTGATGGTTACAGTTTAATAATCAACCCCCTCTTTACTCAAACTAAGCAACTACAAGGTTGTGTGTGTTGTGTTGTCCCAAAGTCAGAAATCAATAATATTGATTTTAATGTACTTGATTTAGCTGTTGATAGTTTACAAAACTCTTTAGCATCGTTAAGCGCTACGCATCAAAATCAAAGTGTTGATGACGTTCACAACGTTATTAATTTGCAAAATTTTATTAATGCTTTTAGCGAACATATTTGGATTAAAGATGCTGATGGTCAATATATTATTTGCAATAGAAGTGTTGAGTCTGCCTGGAATAAAACAGCAAATCAGATAGTTGGTAAATTTGATGATGATTTGTTTGATCATAAAACTGCTGAACTATTCCGTTCAAGTGACATCGACGCCCAAGTTGCTGATAAACCTATTATTGTGGAAGAGTGTGAAGATATTGATAAACTTAATAATTGTCGTTGGTTAGAAACAATAAAAGCACCATTGCGAGATGTAAATGACAATCTAGTTGGCACTATCGGTATTACACGTAATATTGGTCGAAACAAGTTAGCTGAAACGCAGTTATTACTTGCTGAAAGTGTATTTGAAAATACTATTGAGGGTGTGTTAGTTACCAACAGAGACGGTGTTATAACCGAAGTTAATCGTGCATTCTCAACAATTACTGGATACAGCCGCGAAGAGGCCGTTGGTCAGAACCCAAGGTTATTAAATTCAGGAAAACATGACACTGAGTTTTTTACCAAAATGTGGAATACGTTAACTGTTAAAGGCAAATTTCATGGTGAAATTTGGAATAAAAGAAAATCTGGAGATATCTTCCCACAGCTTGTGACCATTAATGCCGTTTATGGTCAAGATGATCGAATCAATTATTTCGTTGCTGTATTTGCTGATATTTCAAATGAAAAACAAAATGAACAAAAGCTCGAAAATTTAGCGAATTATGACAGTTTGACGCAACTGCCCAATAGGCTGCTACTTCGTTCACACCTACAAAAACAAGCTGATAAAGCATTAATAAATCAAACTCTATTGGCTGCAATTTTCTTTGATATAGATTTCTTCAAGCATATCAACGACAGCTTAGGTCATGAAATTGGGGATCAGTTACTTGTCGAAGTAGGTGTTAGGTTGTCAAAGCTTAGTGGTGAAAATTGTAAGGTAGCACGTTTAAGCAGCGATGAATTTGTCATTCTACTGTCTGATGTTACCCAGTACCAAAAGCTTTCTAAACGTGTAGAACATATTAAAGCAATCATAGAGCAACCGTTTAAGTTCGGTGATCACCCTTTAATTAGAATGACGATTAGTGTTGGTGTTTCTGTATTTCCAATTGATTCACATAACACTGAAAATATTGCTCAAAATGCCGATACCGCGCTTCATATAGCTAAGCAAAGTGGCCGTAATACTATTACATTTTATGACTCGACAATGACAACGAATTCACTAGAGCATTTGAGAATTCAGAATGCTTTACATGAAGCGATTCAGGAACAACATTTCCATTTAGTCTATCAACCCAAGTTGTCATTAGTTACGGGTAAACTAGTTGGCTTGGAGTCACTAATTCGCTGGGATCACAGGGATTATGGGTTTATCTCACCCGCTGATTTTATTCCTATTGCAGAGAAGACTGGTTTGATACATCAAATAGGTTTGATGGTATTAAGAATGGCTTGCTTGCAAGGTAAAGAGTGGTTAGACAGGGGCCATCATTTCGGACGTATAGCGGTTAACGTTGCGAGCTTGCAATTTCAGCGTTCAAATTTTATCGATAACGTAGAATCTATCCTTGCGGAAGTTGGCTTTCCAGCTGACCGTCTGGAATTAGAGATGACCGAAAGCTGTATGATGTATGAGCCTGAAAAAGTGATCCGCGATCTCAAAAGGTTGGGCAACATGGGTATTCAATTATCTGTAGATGATTTTGGTACGGGTTATTCTTCATTAAGCTATCTGAAAAAGTTACCAATCAATATCCTTAAAATTGACCAATCGTTTGTAACAGATATTCCATTTGATAATCATAACACCGCAATCGCCAAAGCGATTATTGTATTAGGTCATGCATTAAATTTAAAAATTATTGCCGAAGGGGTAGAGACCAAAGAGCAAGCTAACTTTCTATTAGAAAACGGCTGTGACCAAGCACAAGGCTATTATTATAGTAAGCCGCAACTTCCTGTCGATTTAATGAAATGGTTATGTCCCTCGTAAATCCTCGATGTGTATCAGAAAGCCCTGATTAACAAGATTTCAGGGCTTTACATCTTCAAAGATAACAATATTATTCAGACACATGCTCTATGCATAGGTGTCTACCTTATCTGCTCCCGAATCTGTCGAAGAAGCGCTCGATATTTGAGTCAAAGTTTCCAGAAACACAGATCCCATGTCATTTTTTGATAATTTATCAGCCATAGGCTTGAGTTCATCTAATGCCATTTTCAATGATTGTTGTTGTTCCTCTGTCAAGCTAGCGAGCATTGTTGAGATATCACTTTGTTCGTCATCAGTTAATGTTTCAACCGCGGTTTCTAAGCCTGGAGGAGTAGAGCCTGGCGGTGGAGGACCATGTGGTCTTTCTGGTCTAGTGGTAGCTTGCGTCTGACTTTGTTGATTGATGATTGTATTATCTATCTTAATTTGCATGACTTGTTCCTATGATTTTAGTTGCGAATCAATAAAGGTTTATCAGCTAAATTACTGCGTAATTAGCCGCGACTACGAGAGCGCTGCGGCGGTGTATGATCTTTAGGTACTGCCACTAATTCATCGTTTAGCAACATGCACTTTGCTTCCATTTCGTCACCATTTGGTGTGGTAAATGTCACGACTTCTTCTTCAGTTTTATCTTCACAAGCAGTAAAGGCTTCTTGAGGTGGTTTTCTCATTTCTCGATTTTTTTCTTGCGCTAACAACTGAGAAGAAGCACATAATAAAAGAGGGATGAGTGTAATTATTGGGATAATTTTTTTCATTTTAATACCTGTCAGTTTGTGAACCTGTTTTCTTTCGATGTTGTTACGTTACCAAGGAAATATGCAGTAAATGTGCAGATTTAATGGAGATTGTGGTTAAGTTATTTTTGTTGCTAGTGAGATAGCTATTTGCCCGATATACTTTAATTCATGAATATATCTAAAAAGCTATTCCTCGCCTTTGTTGGCTTAACCAGTGTTGTGTTGATTGCTACCTTGTCATTAGCTAGGTGGAGTTTTGATCAAGGCTTTATTAATTACATCAATACCCTTGAACAAGAAAGGTTAGAACGCTTATCTATTGATTTAACGGCGTTATATAGTGAATCTAATTCTAATTGGGATAATGTGACTTCAGCACAGTTTTCCGGGTTATTTAGATTTCATTCGCCTAACCCTAGACCCTTTACCCAATCTGAAAGAAGTCATCGCGCACGGCCTGAACGAAGGCCACCACCATTAGACTTTGACGCTCGCAGAACACCAAGAGAATTTAACGCTGACGGGAGAAAGCCGCCTCCCCATATGAGACCGTCGCCTAAAGGTGAACCCAATCGAAAGTTAGGACCTGCTACGGGTATTTACACGCCCGATTTTGAACTGCTTGCTGGTGTTGATATTGATGATGTCGAAACTGCGACATTTATGCCGGTTAAATATAATGATGTTGTTATCGCCAAGTTATATAGCGCACAGATTATTAAAGCCAATACAGACTCTGCGGCGTTATTTTCACAACAACAGCTTTGGACTAGCTTATGGATTGGTCTGGGATGCTTAATGTTAGCCAGTTTAATTTCCTGGGTTTTAGCGCGGTTTTTATTGGTACCGGTTAAAGAAGTCGTAAAAGGGGTGACTTACCTAACCAATGGTAATTATGGCGAGCGATTCAATCAGCAGCGCCAAGATGAGTTAGGTAAATTAATGAATGATATTGACCACCTTGCAATGACGCTTGATAAAAATAGAACCGCTAAAAATAGATGGTTCGCTGATATCTCACATGAGCTAAGAACGCCATTAAGTATTTTATGTGGCGAGATAGATGCCATAAAAGTTGGGATTAGACCATTTGATAAACCGCAACTAGAGTCATTAGAGCAAGAAGTCATGCGTATAAAGCACTTAGTTGATGATTTATATCAATTATCTTTATCTGATGTTGGGGGACTGAAATATAATTTAGAAGTCGTTGATATTACAGAGTGTATTTCTTTATCGTTAGCATCTTTAAATGACAAAATTACTGCTAAAGCGTTAACTTATTCATTTAATCATGCTGAACCTGTCATGATCAATGTAGACAAAATGCGTATTCAACAATTACTGGCTAATGTCATATTAAACTCTGTTGCTTATACCGACGCACCTGGCAACATTGATATTCAGTTGATTCATGAAGCTACTAGAGTATTAATTCTTATCAATGACACCAAGCCAACAGTCTCGGTAAATGATTGCGAATTATTGTTTGACCCATTACATCGACAAGATAGTTCTCGAGTGCGCCGCAATAATGGTGCTGGACTTGGGCTAACGATATGCAGAAATATTGTCGAAGCACATGATGGGACAATAACGGCAAGACCTTCTAATCTTGGTGGCTTGTGTATCGAAATAATTTTGCCATTGAAAAAAGGGCTTTAACGAATATGAATAATCATTATCACAATAAGCGCGTGTTGATTGTTGAAGATGAACCTAAAATAGCGCAGGTATTAGTCGATTTTTTAACACTAGAAGGTTTTAGCTCTCAGGTCCTTCATGATGGTCTCAATGCGCTTGAAACGATCAGAGATGATGAAATTGATTTCGTGATTTTAGACTTAATGTTACCCCATAAAGATGGCTTAACCATCTGTAAGGAAGTAAGACAGTTTTCTGCTATTCCAATCTTAATGCTCACAGCAAGAGTTGAGGAAATAGATCGTTTAATTGGTCTTGAAATCGGTGCAGATGATTATGTTTGCAAACCATTTTCAGCGAGAGAAGTCGTCGCTAGAGTTAAAACCATTTTGAGGCGCACTGAACCTTCTGTGCAAATGGCTGAAGATGAGATCAGTTACAAGCAGCTTTTGATTAACATCGAGCGCTTTAAGTGCCATGTCGCCAGTGTTGAAGTTGAACTCACGCCTGTAGAGTTTCGGCTGCTACATACCATGATAAAAAGGCCTGGGGTGGTACATTCCCGTGATAGCTTAATGCAAGTTTGCTATGTTGATGATCGAGTTGTTAGCTCAAGAACGATTGATAGCCACATTAAGAACTTACGCTCCAAGCTGTTACTCAATAATCGACAACCGGACTTATTACATTCTATTTATGGTGTTGGCTATAAAATTGAATAGTTTTGTAAATCGACAATCTAGCAAACAATCTAGCAAACTATGTAACAAACTGACTTATAAACTACCTAATCAAAGCCATTAAGGTGTTTTTTGAGTTATCTGTTTTGTTTGCTCGCTCCTAGCCTCGCTTTTGTTTAGAATAGCGTTGAATTTTTGATCCCATTGGCCATCGCTATTCGGGACACTTTAAATGAGACGGACTGTTTTTCTGTCTAGGAGCTTGAATGCAACTATTTGTTAAAGATTTAACTGTGATAGATTTTTCTTACTTATGTCCAATTAGAGGCATGGTCGGTGAGAGCTGGATTGTCGATGTATTATTAGACGGCGGCTTGGACGAGCAAAATATGGTGCTCGATTTTTCTAAAGTTAAGAAGACCATTAAAAGCACCATAGATGATGTTGCAGATCACCGCTTATTAGTGCCTACAGCATGTAGTGATGTACGTTGGCAGCAACAAGGCGATCGAGTTTGGATGGATTTCACCAGTCAGCAAGGTGACATACATCTCGCTTGTCCATCACAAGCATTTGCACTTATTCCTACAGAAGTCATTGATTTCGATAGTGTGAATTCATTCCTGATTAAAGCTCTACGTAAAGCGCTACCTGAAAATGTTCAGGGTATTAGTCTCACCTTACGTACAGAAGTACTTGAAAGCCCTTTTTATCATTACACTCATGGGTTAAGAAAACATGATGGTAACTGTCAGCGTATTGCCCACGGACATCGTAGCCCCATTACCGTATTCGAAAATGGAATAGCGGCGCCTCAATGGGATCAATATTGGGCTGATAGATGGCAAGATATATATCTAGGTAGTGAAGAAGATATTGTCTCTTGTCAAAGCTTGACACTTTCAGCACAAACTGACATTTCAGACGATACCCATATCGGTTTTCACTACCAAGCGCCCCAGGGTGACTTTCAATTAGCAATGCCAAAAGGTAATTGTGACATCATTCCACATGACACAACAGTAGAGTTGTTAGCACAATTTGTTGCTGAAACCATGGCTGAAAAAACACCAGGTTCAGAGTTCAAAGTGATTGCTTTTGAAGGTGTCGGTAAAGGCGCTATTGCGGTTAAATAGACACTGATTGCAGCTGCCACTGCAATCGACCAAAGGGACAAGGTTATTGATATGTTTTTCAACGTACCAAAATTAGTAAAAAACTTAAAAGAAGCAAATGTATTAAAAGCATCCGCACTGCTTGTGTTGACGCTAACGTCTTTTAACAGTGTTGCAGCTATTAACTTGCAAGGGAAATTAGAACAGGGCGCTTTAGTGCGTGGTTCTGTTCCTGCTGGCAGTAGTGTAAAACTGGATGATCAAGTCGTAAAAGTGAATAAGGATGGCCAATTTGCTATCGGCTTTGCCCGTGAAGGCAATACCGAGCAAATGTTAGCAGTAACTTATCCAGACGGTCTAACAGAGTTTAAACCACTTAAAATTGCCACACGAGAATACAAAATCGATCGGGTTACTGGTATTAGCAAAAAGATCATGAAACCCGATCCTGTTGCTCAAGCTCGCGCCGCCCAAGACTCAAAACAAACTCGTTCGGCCCGAAACACCTTTAGTGAGCAAAGTGCTTTCATGCAAGATTTTATCTGGCCTGTAACAGGCAGAATCTCTGGTGTTTATGGCAGCCAGCGAGTTTATAACGGCAAACCTGGCAATCCCCATTACGGTGTTGATGTGGCAAGACCCACTGGAACCGTTGTTGTATCGCCAGCAGATGGGGTGATTACTTTGGCAGTTCCAGATATGTTTTATTCTGGTGGAACACTGATTATTGACCATGGGTATGGTATCAATTCTACTTTTTTACACTTGAGTAAGCTTTATGCGAAAGAGGGTGATGTTGTTACTCAAGGACAAGCATTAGCTGAAATTGGTGCAACAGGCCGTGTTACGGGGCCTCATCTCGACTGGCGTTTGAATTGGTTTCAAATGCGCTTAGACCCAGTTTCTATTGTGCCCTCAATGAAAAGTGTACTGGCCGCTGAAAAAGCTGCAAAGTAGACCTTAATTTTTAGCTAAGAGCTTTAGTTAAAAGCTTTAGTTAAGAGCTTTTAGTCGAGAGTTAAGCTTCCAGAAGTAAATTGATTTTCAAAGCCGTTATATTGATAACGGCTTTTTTATTGAAAAATTGACGATAGTTTCTACATCAACTATTCAAAACTGCTTTACTCTACATGCGCTACACTTTTATCAATTACTGGCATGTAGAGAATTCTTAAGACTAATATTAACCTTGTTCACTCGCAATGATAGTTTCAATACCCAGAGGATGAACTTTCACACAAATTCCATTTGTTTTAAATGCAATTGTCGGATTAGCTAAACGTTCATTATCGCCCTTAGGTGAGCTTTGTTTTGTTTTGATATCAGTAGAGCCTGCAATTATGGCAGCGAGACTTGGAACTTGTTCTATCAGCTCACTGACTAACTGTTCACAGGTTTGCGCTGTTGACGGGAAAACTAATTCTATATGTTCCCAGCCTTCTACCGGATATTGCTTTTCAGATGGGAATGGCAATTCGACACAATAAATATCTTGGTTATTCAGTCGCAGTGGTTGTCGCAGTTTGATGATTAATATTGGGCGGCCATTAATCATGTTATTTGAAATGATTTCACCGTGTTGGCTAAATTGCTCAGCTAACTTTTCAGCTGAGGTTTTATCGTTAACGCGTAAGGCACAGTGATCACAAGTGAGTGCTAGCTTGTCCAAGCCTAGACGGTTAATAAAGGTTTGAATGCGGTCACTAAAGTCAGGCCAGGTTTGTATTAATAAGGGGTAATTCATTTCATCAATCCACAATTAGAAATATAACATTAAAATTCGATAGGAAATCGAGCCTGAACAAGGCTACTAACTTGATATAAGCAGTCTAAAATATAAGAAGAAGTCATTCGATGTGTGTTAATAAGGGAAAGGTTAAGGCCAAATTTCTATTGGCGTACCTTCTTCAATAACGCGCCACAGTTCATCCATCTCTTTATTAGTTACTGCAATACAGCCATTGGTCCAATTGTATTGTTGAGCTTGTCTTGGTGTTAATGGCGAATTTGGGTTCTCTCCGTGGATCATAATCATTCCACCAGGGCTGACACCTAAAGCATTAGCACGGAGTTTATCTTCTTCGTTAGGGTAAGATATATGAATTGATTTATAAAAAGCGCTGTCAGACTTTTTGTAATCTAAAATATAACGGCCTTGTGGAGTTCGTTGGTCGCCTTCTTTTAGTTTGTGTCCTTTAGGGGCATCTCCCATTGCAATTTGGTAGGTTTTTAATACTTTACCTTGATAATAAATAGACATCTTAGATTCAGATTTATTGACAACAACCAGATCAACTTTTGATTTTGAGAGTTGAGCTGTTGAAGCAAAAGCTGTGGTAGCGAAAAAAATGATGATAAAAATAAGGTATTTAACCAACCGCATGCAGACTCCATAAAAGCAGGATTTTCTAATTTGTTTTGTGTTAATAGTGTTAACATGAGTAACAGTTCATAGCTTTAGAAAAGCTAAAACTGAAATATTAAAAATGATAATACCTTACTTTTATCATTCACGCGGCATTAAATTCAATTGCATTTGTTGAGTAGAGAATGACTTTAGAAGAGAAACAAGATTCGGCGTTTAAAAAGCAAACCCGGACAATTATTTTTGGAACAGAAACCCGTTTAGGTAAATGGTTTGATATCGTCCTTATCGTTTGTATCTTATTAAGCGTGTTGCTTATATCCATTGATACTATAGAAAGTATTCATGCCGAATATGGCAGAGCTATTTACTATGCTGAATGGTGTTTTACATGGTTATTTACCATTGAATATTTACTCAGAGTATATAGTTCGCTAAACCGCTTATCTTATATGCGTAGCTTTTACGGCGTGGTGGACTTACTGGCTATTTTACCGAGCTTTTTGGCATTGTTAATTCCAGGGGCTAATGTTGCACTGGCATTCAGAATTTTACGTCTCTTTAGAATATTCAGAGTGCTCAAGTTATTACGCTATTTAAGTGAAGGTAACTTACTACTAAAAGCGATGGTTCAATCTCGCAGAAAAGTATTTATCTTCTTCTTTTCAGTCAGTTTGATCATCATGGCGCTCAGTGTCGTAATGTACGTTGTCGAAGGGCCTAATAATGGCTTTACTTCTATTCCAAAATCCATGTATTGGACTATCGTGACTATCACGACAGTGGGTTACGGTGACATTACGCCTCAAACCAATTTAGGCCAAGCTATTGCTTCACTGACAATGTTAATCGGTTATTCAATTATTGCGATTCCAACAGGTATTTTGACCGCTGAAATTTCACATGAAATGGTCGCCGAACGAGATTTAAGTCGTAATTTAATTAAGTGCAGTAATTGCGGTGGTCGAGGCCATGTTTTACAAGCCCAATATTGCCATCACTGTGGTAGTCAGTTTGAAAGTCCAAGTCCAGAAGGGAAATCATGACCGAAGCTAAGTTTGTTCAGGGACCGATATTACGACACATTCTAGTCATGAGCTCCACTGCCGCAGTGGGGATTTCTGCACTGTTTGTCGTCGATTTACTGGATATTTTCTTTTTAAGTTTGTTAGGTGAGATAGAGCTGGCTGCGGCAGTAGGTTATGCAGGTGCCATTTCATTTTTTACGACATCAATAGGTATTGGTCTTTCAATCGCATTAGGTGCACTTGTTTCTCGCGCAGTGGGCGCCAAGAATATGGTGCTTGCTAAACGGATGTTGTTAAACAGTGCTTTAATTTCGCTAATGACCAGTATTATCGTTGCGATTGTGGTGTTTATTTTTATCCCTGAATTATTAGCGTTAATTGGTGCAACGGGTCAGACCGCTGTGCTTGCTGAAAGCTATTTAACAATACTGGTGCCATCATTGCCTTTCATTTGTTTGGCTATGGCGTTAGGTGGCGCATTAAGAGCGATTGGTGATGCCAAGCTCTCTATGATGTCAACGCTTGCCGGCGGTGGCGTTAACTTAGTATTAGATCCAATATTTATTTTTGCGCTAGGTATGGGGATTGAGGGAGCTGCGGTGGCTTCAGTATTTGCCCGTATTGCGGTATTTACGATTTCTGCTCGAGGAATTATTGTTAAACACAAAATGCTAGGTCAATTTAATAAACAGCATTTTATTGAAGATTTCCGTACTGTATTCTCTATTGCTTTACCTGCGATGATAACCAATGTGGCTACCCCGATTGGTAATGCTGTAGTCACTAAAGCGGTTGCCGATTTTGGCGACAGTTATGTTGCTGGTTGGGCAGTGCTTGGGCGACTTATTCCCGTCAGTTTTGGGATGATTTTTGCGCTTAGTGGTGCCGTTGGTCCTATTATTGGACAAAATTTTGGAGCTCAAAAGTTTGACCGAGTAAAAGAAAGTCTAACCAAAGCGATTCAGTTTTGTACCGTTTATGTTGTCGTTGTTTCGTTACTATTATTTCTTTCACGTAATTTAATTGTTTCAGCATTTGATATGCAGGGAGATGCTGCAGATTTAATTTTGTTTTTCTGTAAGTACATTGCAATATTTTTTGTTTTCTCCGGTATTTTATTTGTCTCCAATGCAACCTTTAATAATTTAGGTAAACCGAAATATTCCACCTTTTTCAATGTGGGTAAAGCCACTTTAGGCACGATTCCTTTTGTGTATTTTGGTGCTCAAATGGGAGGCGTTTATGGTGTGCTTATTGGGCAGGGTATAGGCTCAATACTGTTTGGTATAGGCGGTGTATGGGTGGGTTATCGTTTAGTGGATAAAATCAGTGCAGCGTCTGAAGGGCCGCAGCAACAAGCAGAGCCTAAAACGGAAGAGGATGATATTGAATTAGAGATGAGCCCAACATCATCACCGCAGTCTTCATCATACATTCAATTAGCACAATTGAATGAAGAACCACTTTGTGAAGAGATAATCAGGGATGGGGATTTAGATAATCCTGTATCGAGTAAAAAGGATAAGTAGCTGTACTGTTAGTTTACTATTCGCTGCTCTGTTATTTGAACGGTGAAAGCTAATTAACCTGAAATATCAAGCTAATCTAATAGAGACTAAAAAGCCCTCTACACTATGAATGTGTAGAGGGCTTTTTCGAAAGCGATGACATGTGAATTCAGATAAGTAAGCCTGTTACTCAGCTTGTTCTTCTGTTGATTCAGCTTCCGCAGCGATTTTTTTTTGCTCTTCTTCTAACGCCATTTTTTCTCGAACAGCCTTAGAGATATAGCCAACTTTTGGGTTCTTCTCTGGATTATCTGGGTTAATTTTGTTTAGTCTTGCTTTAGCCCGCTTCGCGGTCTTCTTAATCATCAGTTGTTTTCTGTTCATGAGACTTTGTAACTCTTTTAAACAGTGCCACAAGGACACGATTTTGAAAATAAAATTAGCTGATAAGTGAAATAGCTAAATATATCGAATACGCTAAGTTTAGCTTAAACTACTATGTGTATATAGCTTAACTGTGTTATTTATTGATCTAATGCGCTTCTTAGGGGCATTCTTATCAATCCCACAACATTTTTGTTAATAATTACGATTAAACTTCAGTTTGTCTTCTTCTGTGGCGCCATCATTACATTCGCCACGAATTTCGCCTCTGCCTTCACTGACATTGCGATGTAAAATCATATAGCCTTCCTTGCAGTATCCGTTCATATCAAGGGTTTTATTTAATCCCATATCGACCTGAAGGCTCCACATTTCTAAGAAGTCTGCTCGGCGTTCTTGCTCTATAGCGTAGCTACGGGCATCTTGCTTACGACGGTTAACTCGTTGTTGGTGAGGTAATGGATCTTCAATACCACGATCGGTCGCTCCGGCTACTTTGGCTCTATAGGTAAATAGCTTTATGCCATCACCCTTGATGGAGGTAGAAAATGTGTCTCGATATTTACCAGCAAATAACTCAGGGTCTGGGGCTTTTGCAGCACACGCAGATAGTAATATTAAACAGGTAAACAGTAATGAAGGTTTGAGCACTGTTTTTATCCTTTTGACTGCTTTATTTTTTAGGTCATTAATACAAAAATGACACGTTCTAGTTGCAGTTATCTATTAACCTTTTTATTCCGTAGTGATAAAAATGGTCGGTCATGCTTCACGGTTAAATTGACGCTACTGGCTTAGCACTTCTACAGCCAGTAACCTGTCAAGTCATACTCGTGTTTATTCGCAGCACTCTTTATCAGTAACATTCTTGAATTAGTAAAGTTCTGTATTAGCACGGCTCTTTATGCGTATTTTTTTGACAAATAAGCAATGATATCACCTGATTCATACATCCATTGTGTCTGACCATCTTTTTCAATTTTCAAACAAGGGACTTTTAAATGACCGCCTTCGCTAACAAGTTGTTGCTTATTGGTTTCTTGTTTTGCATCAACAGTGGTGATGTTTAAACCTTGACTGCGAATAGCACGACGAACTTTGACGCAAAAAGGGCAGGCAGCATATTGATATAGTGCTAATGATTTTGTTTGTTCATCGACTTTAGCCTGTTCTGCAATCGGGCGTTGTAGCTTCTTTGGAGGGAACACAAAGTTAAGTAATAAGATTATACGGCCAAGAATCCAACGAATGACAAACATACAACTTCCTTTAAGTATCAGTTTTTAATGATTTAATCATTTACAACATGGATGCTGAAAGTTATCAGCATTTGAATTTGCCATAGTTTACGTGATGTTTATCACAGATAACAGCTCTGTTATATAGCTGTTTTAATCCTAAGGTTAGGTTCAGTGTGCTTTTGTTGATACACGCACTAATTAGCATCTAGCGTTAATGTCGCCAGCGCATCGGTTTGATCCATATGAACTCGGCTTTCAAGTAAAAATATTCTGCTTGGTTCTATCATTGCTTGTTCAACAAGGTAGGTTTTCACCGCTTTTGCACGTTGTTGCGCAAGATCTCCGAGCTTTGCTTCGGTTATATTTTGATTATTTACAGTAAAGTTATATAACGCGATATACCAACGGGTTTGCAAGTCTTCCTGAGTTATTTCAGGGTTTTCCTGCTTAATGGTTTGCTGGATTAATAGCGGATCAAGTTGTAATTCAGTTTGATAAAGTACGACTAAAGCCTCAGCTAAAGCACCTTGCTGTGGATAGTTACTTGCACTTAAGTCTGCGGGTAAACTTTCAATGGGTAGCTGTGCTATTTCAGCTAGCTTGGCGTGCAGCGTTTTGACTTGTAAAGCTTGTTGGTCACTGGCTAGATTTACTCCGCCTTTAACGTTTAACATGAGTAGTGGACGGTCATTAAGGGCGTTGGCAAGGGTTGATAATGTGGTTTGTTGTTCGTCATTAATTACCGCTTCACCAAATTCAAAGCTAACTTTATCCATTTCTTCATCACCACCGACTAAACCAGCTAATAGAGAAAAAGGAGCAGTAATTGCTTTTGTGATGACGTTGGTAATGGCGGTCATAACAATACTACCGATACTGAAACTAGGTGAGTCCAAGTCACCATCGACGTCAACTCCTAGATCGATAACTCCGTGTCGGTCTTGTAATAATGCTATCGCTAATGTGATCGGTAGTGAGGTCGCTAAAGAGCTATCCGTTGGCTTACCTAACTTTAATTGGTCAATGACTAAGTGGTTACTACCAACCAGCTGATTGTCTTCGAGTTGATATTTAAGCGCCAACGAAAGCTGTCCTTTATCAATGTAATAACCCGCATAAGTGCCTGAGTAAGGGTTAATTGAAGTGAGCTCTACTTTGTTAAAGGCTAAATTCAAATCCAGATAAGGGTTTGCTAATAATGGGTTGAGATCGCCCTTTAATGTTACTGGCGCATACTTATCAATTTTACCCGCTAAGTCTACCGATGCTCTCGTGTCAGGGTTGGTAGATAGTTGGGTTATTTCGCCATTAAGTTGCTCAATACCGGAGGCAAAGTTTGGTGTTAATGAGTTATCAGCAAAAAAAGCAGAGCTGTCTTTGAACGCTATTTTATTAATGCTGAGTTTGAAAGATTCAGACTCTGTAGCCGTTTCTGCTTCAGCGGCATTTGTGGCCGTTGTTATTTGCGTTGCAACGTCAGGAGACTCTTGAGGTGACTTATCTGCAGCGTCTTGCCCTTCATGACTTTGCTTTGGAGTCACAATTAAGTCGGCAATATTAGTGCTTCTGTCTTCAGAAATAATTAAACGACTAAAAAGAGTATCAAACAGGATTTGATCAATCGATAAGGACTTGGCTGTTTTATCAAATATAAGCTCATTAATGGTCATCGCTTGCCAATTTAATAATGGCTGTTTAATCAGATTATCTTTGATTTTTAAATCGATAACTGAGGCTTCACCGTTATAGACTAACTTATCTTCTGCATCAGCACTGACATGACCTTTTGTATGAAATAAGCCTGACTCTAAGGTGATGTTCATGAAAGGGGAAATATATGGCTGTAACTTGACTAAGTTGACATTGTTGTAATCGATGTCAGCCTCTAAAGTCACCATGTTGGCATCAAATACCCCAGTTGAGTCAAAGCGGCTTTGGTTATTGATATCGACACCAAACTGATAGTTGATTGGCACTGATAAGTCCGATTTTATTTGCTCGGAAGAGAAAGTGAGCCCAGATAATAACCAATAGTTTTCTACCTTATTAGCCACACTTTCGGTTGCTTCAATTTTGTATTCGCTCAGGGTTAACTTGTTCAACGTCACTAACCACGGGGAAGCTTCTGTGGTGCTGTGTGTTTTGTTCTCTGTTGCCTTATCTGATGAAGTTGCTTTATCTTCGTTATGGTTCATCCCTAAAATATCAGCGAGTTGTTCTAATCTTGGAGAGAAAAGCTTCACAAGGTTGATTTTTTCAGGTTCGACGGTTAGCCAGAAATCAGCATTGTTAGTTTGTAGTTCATCAATCAATAATTCCCGCTGTGAAGTCGATACATTAATGCCATCAAGTGCGATTAAGCCAATAGAGGCGATGTTTCTATGGCTATCTTTGGCGTTAATATGTTCAATACTGAAACGTGTATTAGCCAGAGTTGTTTCTATCGGTTGTTCTTTTGACGCTTGATTTAATGAAAACTCAGCATGCAGATTGATGTCGGCTGATGTTAGTGTCGCTTCAAATAAGCTATCCACTAAATTCCAATAGGGAGTAGCTGACAGAGTGTTGACATCAAGTTGACCATTAAGTACTAAAGGATCCAGTTGAATTTGACCATTTAAAGCCACTTTCCCGGTTTGATTATCATCAAGGGTAAAAGAAAATTTATTGGATTCAGGTGAAGTATTTAATTGAGCCGCTGTACTAAATTGTTCAAGCGTCGCTTTAATATTGTCATAGCTTAAGCTGGTATCAGTTACATCATCACGCACATTTAATGTGGCATTTGTGAAGCTAAAAGTATTGATATTAAGATTAATGGCTTGTTCATTGTTATCTTGTGGCGGATTTGACTCAGGTTGCTGCGTGGTATTTTGGGCAATGGTGGTTAATATATCGGAGAAATTAAATGCATATGGCGTTTTAGACGATGTTTCCTTTGCTGATAACGAGTTAAATCGAGTCAATGCGAGGTTTGTGCCGTCAATGGTTAGGTAATCTAGCGATATATCAAGATTGAAAATTGATTGCCACACCATGATATCTGTCGAAACATGATTTATATGCACAAAAGGGGATGTAGAGTCTGCCTCTGCAATATTAATATTCTCTATACTCAATTCAAAGCTGAATGGATTGACCTTAATCGCTTCGATGCTAACTTGCCTGCCTAACAATGTAGATAGACTTTTAGGCGCTTGTTTTATTGCGATAAACGGTACTATCAAACCTAAGAGGATAATAAACAATAGATATAAAACTGAACACGTTATAGCGACTTTTTGATATCGAGGACGGTTGCTGAATGCTAACTTAATCGTGTTTAATGGTGATTTCATAAAGAGTGAGCCTATCGCTGAATAACGGCCATGTTAACAAATAGAGTTGAGATTTAGACATTTTACCGAATTATAGGTTCAGTTACTTGTGTGTTTTAATAAAATTTTACAATTTTTCTTCATCCGAGTTTTTAAATGGACAAAAGCGCTATTACAATTTAAGCTGATGTATTAATAACCATTTTATAATGGTGCTTTAAGTGCGCTTATGTAAAATAATCTCTAATGTTAAACATATGTAGATATTTTCGAGCTCTATAAGCATCTGAAAAATCATTTATAAAGTCATTTATCATTGTTGAAAATGACTGCGCACTATTTTTCAAGGACGCATGGATGCAAATACGACTCGCTTCAGAACTCGATCTTGATGTTTTGGTCAATCTCTTCGATGACTACAGACAAAGCTTAGGCTTTAAATCTGAACCTAAAAAGTGTCGCAATTTTGTCAAAACACGATTAGTCGAAAATGATTCAATGATTCTTATCGCTTTGGAAGATAGTGAAGCGTTGGGCTTTGTTCAGCTTTACCCATCTTATTCTTCTTTATTACTTAAATCGGTTTGGTATTTTGATGATGTCTTTGTTGAAGATAAATTTCGAGGTAAAGGGATTGCAACGGAACTGATTAACAAAGCCAAGGCTCTAGCGCTAGGCACTGAAGTATTATTGGTTAAGCGAACTAAAGTGGTCAACAATGAAGCCGATCAAACGTTAACTAATATGACAGAGACAGAAGGGATGTATTTTTACCATTCAGACCTTTAGTCATAAATATTAGTATTATTGCTAGCTAGCCCCCTAGTATCTAACCTTTGGAAATTGATAAAATGCCAAAGGTTTTTTTATGTCTGAGGATTTTAGATTGAACAAGAGTTTAATAGTGAATGTCATTGCAGCTATATTAGTTGCAGTAGGGCATTTTTTTGATTTAACAGTGGTCTTTACTATTGGTTTATTTGCATTATCAGGCGCAATAACAAATTGGCTTGCTGTGCATATGTTATTTGAAAAAGTACCCGGTTTATATGGGTCTGGTGTGATCCCATCTCGCTTCGAAGAATTTAAAGCTGGGATTAAGCATTTAATGATGGAGCAATTTTTTACTCAAGAAAATATAGATCGATTACTGACAGAAAACGCCAGTTCAGCAATCGACTTAAGCCCAGTTATTGATAAGGTGGATCTGGAACCGTCATTTGATGCCTTGATTACTACCGTTGAGCAATCTTCATTTGGTGGCATGCTAGCGATGTTTGGTGGTACGGAGGCATTAATCCCTTTAAAAGAGCCATTCATTGAAAAAATGAAGTTATCACTTACAGAACTGACTCAAAGTGAGGCGTTTAACCAAATTCTCATCGATGAGTTAGAGCAGCCAAGTGTGATGGCTGATTTGCAAGAAAAAGTCGCTAATATTGTTGAGCAACGTTTAAATGAGTTAACACCTGAAATGGTTAAAGATATTATCCAGGATATGATCAGAAAGCACTTAGGCTGGCTAGTGGTTTGGGGCGGAGTATTTGGTGGTTTAATCGGTGCTATAGCGGCGTTAATCCAAGCTTAACTACTGTAAATTGCTCTGTGTCTATATCGACAACAAGGTTAATTTCCTCTATTTTTAATCTAACAACACAGAAAATCAGCCAAGGAGTGCCTATGTCTCAGCATCATAAAGTTAACTATTTAGAGATACCAGTTAAAGATTTGACGATGACAAAAGCCTTTTTTACTGATGCATTTGGTTGGCACTTTAAAGACTATGGCCCCGAATATAGCTGCTTCTTAGATGTTGGTATTGATGGCGGTTTTTATCTTGCGGAGCAGAGCTTTAATGTGAGTCGCGGTAGCCCACTGATTGTGCTTTATAGCCAATGCTTAGAAACCAGTGAGCGAAAAATTTTAGCCGCTGGTGGCAAGATAGTTAAGGATATCTTTAGCTTCCCCGGTGGCAAACGTTTTCATTTTGCTGATATTAATGGCAATGAGTTTGCTGTGTGGTCTGAATAGTGAGTTCAATTGAACCTGCTCTGCTTATTCGAAACCCTTGTGTTGCTAATTGCTGTTTAGATGAAACTGATGTTTGTCTCGGTTGTCATAGGACTTATGCTGAAATTCTTGCTTGGCATAAAATGAGCGAGCTGGAAAAGGTGACCTTAGTTGATGCGTTAATTGTTAGGGCTATCGAAAGAAAGCGTAACTAATATTGATAGATATAACCAAGTAATGAGTTAAAAGTTAAGCTTTCAACTTAACAGGACTGTTTGCAAAAAAGCGACAGTCCTTTTTATTTATGCTTTCTATTTAACTTAAATCAACTGGGATTAAATTAGCTTATTACATTAGCATCAGCATCAGCATCAGCATTAGATAAGCAGATAATTATCATTGTTCTAGTTCAGTTTTATAAAGCTTGAAACCTCGAGCGGTATAATTTTTTAAGGCACTGGGGTGATCTAAAGAGCAGGTATGTACTGAAACTCGCTTTGTACCCACTAAAGACCAAGCCTGTTCAATGGCTTGGGTGAGTAAGTAGCCACCCATTCCAAGCCCAATAAACCTTGTCCCCAACCCAAAGTACATGATTTCAACATTGCCTTCAGATTGCTGTTGCAGTTCAAAGTAACCTGCTGGTGAACCTTGGAAATAGCCGACATATAAATGTAAATCTGCGGCTTCGCTATACTCCTGCCACTGCACATCTGTCCATGACAACTTGTCTGTCCATTCCCAAGCGCTGCCCACAAACTGATATAAGAACTTATTGAATTCAAATTGCTGTTTTTGAGCTTTAACGATTGTTAGCTCTTTGGGATCTGATTTAGCATTTAACTGCTCAAGCGAAAGCATTTCAAGGTGAAAAATGGAAACTGATGACATAGTGACTTTATAGTGGCCGAATTTATATAAGTAGTTTAACGCTAAAGCAGAATCATTTAAAACTCAGATTAATTGGGAAATACAATTATCCATAAAAAAGCCATCTAATATATAGATGGCTTTTAAAGAACTTATGTATTAATTAGTAGGCACTATCATGAACGTTTTTAACCGCACGTCCTGATGGGTCGTTGATACCTTGTAAGCTTTCATCCCAAAGTAAGGCTTCTGGAGTTGAACAAGCAACTGTCTTGCCACCAGGTACTGTTTCTGCGGCGCTTTGAAGTGGGAAGAACTCTTCAAAGAAACAACGGTAGTAATAGGCTTCTTTAGATTCTGGCGTGTTGTACGGGAATCTAAATTTTGCGTTAGCAAGCTGCAAGTCATCAACTTTCTCTGCAGCGATCTCTTTAAGTCCATCAATCCATGAATAACCAACACCATCGCTGAACTGCTCTTTTTGACGCCATACTACTTCATGGGGAAGAGCATGTTCAAAAGCTTCGCGTAATATGTTCTTTTCAATGCGGCCATCTTTTGACATTTTAGCTTCAGGGTTAATGCGCATTGCCACATCCATGAACTCTTTGTCTAGGAATGGAACACGTGCTTCTAATCCCCAAGCTGCCATTGCTTTGTTGGCTCGAAGACAATCAAACAAATGTAATTTATCTAATTTTCTGACTAATTCTTCATGGAATGCTTGTGCATTTGGCGCTTTATGGAAATATAAGTAACCACCAAATAACTCATCAGCGCCTTCTCCTGACAGTACCATTTTAATGCCCATGGCTTTAATCTTACGGGCCATTAAATACATTGGTGTTGCAGCACGAATCGTAGTCACATCATAAGTTTCTAAGTGGTAAATCACTTCTTTAATCGCATCTAAGCCTTCTTGGAAGGTAAAGTGGATTTCGTGATGAATCGTACCAATGTTATCAGCCACTTTTTTAGCCGCGATTAAATCTGGTGCGCCTTCAAGACCGACAGCAAATGAATGCAGTTGTGGCCACCAAGCGTCAGTTTCACTGTCGTTCTCGATGCGGTGTTTGGCATATGTTTGAGTGATTGCAGAGATAACAGATGAATCTAAGCCGCCAGATAATAATACGCCGTATGGCACATCAGACATTAATTGACGTTTAACAGCTGCTTCAAGTGCGTCACGCAATTCTTCTTTACTAGCAGGGTTATCCTTTACTGCATCATAATCACGCCATTCGCGGTAATAGTATTGCGTTAAGTCAGCATCTTCTGAATAATGGTAATGACCAGGTTTGAATTCTTCAACGGTTTTACAAACTGGCATTAACGCTTTCATTTCAGAGGCAATATAGTAGTTACCTGAGCTATCACGACCAGTATATAAAGGGATTATACCCATGTGATCACGGCCAATTAGGAATGCATCTTGAGCTTTATCATAAAGAACAAAAGCAAAAATACCGTTTAACTTATCTAAAAAGTCGACACCATATTCTTGGTAAAGTGCCAATATCACTTCACAATCAGAATTGGTTTTATAGGTGTATTTATCGCCTAAATCAGCTTTAAGTTGTTTGTGGTTATAAATTTCGCCGTTAACGGCTAATACGACATTGCCATCTTCGCTAAGTAAAGGCTGTGCGCCATGATCCACGTCGACAATGGCGAGTCTTTCATGTGCCAAAATTGCTTTATCATCAGCGTAAACACCGGACCAGTCTGGGCCGCGGTGACGTAATAGCTTAGACATTTCTAAAGCCACTTGACGCAATTCTTTAGCGTCTGATTGGATATCTAAAATCGAAAATATTGAACACATAATGTGGCTCCAGCAAATATCGTGTTAAGTCAGTAAGTTAAGCCCAGCTTAGGATTTAAGTTACGAACTTAAATTTGTAAACATAAGAATCTGTATCTGGAACTTACTTTGACAGCATTTTTCTCAAGGTTCAAACTTATTTTTTGAGTTATTCTTAATAAATAGAGGTTTTAATGGCGACAAAGTTGTTTTTAATGCCGTTGTTTTTGAGTATTCTTTATTAATATTGGGTATTTGTTGGTGGATCTACATTTTATCTGGTTAAATCGCGCTTAAATTTTTGATTATGGAATCAGATTTGATTAAAGGACTAACGGCAAATACATAGTAGTTATGATTGTTTTTTATACAAAAATACCGCTTTATTTTCATAAAGCGGTATCCCGACTTTTTTACTTTAATCGTTAATGGCTGATTTGCATCGTTGGCAATTAACTAGCTGTTATGAATATTAAATAACAAGACTATTATTTGCTTGTGTCAGTCTTAGCAGGTCTAAGGCTATTGAACTCTGAACCAGCATAATAGCCGGGCCAGTCTTGGCTATTCGCTAGTACTTCTGCAGCTTGATAGTAAACGGTTAAATCTTGTAATGCGCCAGATAAATCCCACTCTTCACGGTAGTGATCGCAAACACTGTGATAACAGCCTTTCATGAGCTTTTTCATATTCTCTTTATAGGCTGCAGTATTGTCATCTAAAGGAATACCGCCACCGCCGGCAAATACTGCTGGCACGCCAAGTTTTGCGAAGCTGAAATGATCTGAGCGGAAAAATCCACCCGATGCTGGGTTACGTTCACGGGTTGCTGTACGGTTTTGTGTTTTTGCTGCATCAATGAGATAAGTTTCTAATTCAGATTGGCCTTTACCAACAATGGTATAATCTTGAGTTTTACCATATACGTTAGTGCTATCTAAATTAAAGACAGCAACGGTTTTGTCGATAGGATAAATTGGATTGGCTGCATAGTAGCGAGAACCTAAAAGGCCTTGTTCTTCACCTGTTGTAGCGATGAAGGTGAGTGAACGTTGTAAGCCGTTACCTTGTTTAGCTTGAGCTGAAAATTGTCGTGCAATTTCCATTATCCCAGCTGTTCCTGATGCATTATCAAGTGCGCCGTTATAAATATTGTCACCGTCTTTTGTTGGGTCCATGCCTATATGATCCCAATGTGCAGTGAAAAGTAGATGTTCACTTTCAGCATTACCGCCTGGTAATGTGGCAACAACATTGTAGCTATCGGCATATTCAGCTTTGCTGGTAAAGGCAATATCAGCTGTTTGTTCAAGATCAATGTGTATCGCGCTATCGGCGGCTCGAGCCATTAAAGCATCGAGTTCAAATCCAGATTTTTTGAAAAGTGCAGTCGCACTTTCCATTGTCATCCAGCCTTCAACATCAATACGTTCATCTTGTACTTCTTTGCTGAAAACGAGATCTTGTTGAGCACCTGTCCAGCTGTTTTCTACCACGGACCAAGGATAAGACGCTGGCGCAGTATCATGAATAATGATGGCCCCTAATGCACCTTGGCGGCTTGCTTCTTCAAACTTGTAACTCCAGCGGCCATAGTAAGTCATGGCTTTGCCATTAAACTTATTTGACTCAGGATGTGCAAAGCCAGGATCATTGACTAATATGACGGCAATTTTTCCAGCCATGTCTATGCCATCATAGTCATTCCATTGATACTCTGGGGCATTAACACCGTAACCGACGAACACTAATGGTGCATTGCTAATGTCTACTCCACCTTTATCATGGCGAGTGCCTAATACAATGTCTTGGCGATATTGAAGCGGTAAACCAGCTAAAGTCACTGACTGCTGCTCACTGGCGATATAGCTGACCATAGGTACTGGCTGCAAAAAACTGCCTTTGTAAGCACCTTGTAAGCCCATTTTTTCAAAAGCACTTGTTAGGTAGTCTAAAGTTAACTTTTCACCGTGAGTTGTCGGTGCTCGACCTTCAAATTTATCCGATGAAAGTGTTTTTATATCTTCTCTGAAGCGGGCTTCATCAAAAATGACTTTAGTCATTATTGGTTTTTCAATTTGGCTTTGTTGAACACTTGTTCCGTCAGAGCTCTGAGGGCTGCAGGCACTTAATAAGGTTAGTGCACATATCGGAAGTAGCTTTTTCATAGGTAATATTCCTATTGTTATCGTTTTTATTTTTATGATTACAGCAGTGTTGTTTTTTGATCAGTTATTAAAATACAAAGACTTTTTAATATCAGAAATCTCTTATAAAAGTAACTCATTCAATTAGCTATAAATATGTGTGTAGGCGCATAATGAATCAAGCCTATGCATCAAACAAGAGCATAGGCTTGAAATTATGTTACCTAATGTTAACCATGGGAAATAATGACCGACGAATAGTGTTGCAGTAGCTGAATTTAGTGAGCTTTGAAAGGGTCATAAGATTAAACCACATCAATGTCACCAGCACATTTAAACACATGATTAGGTCTAAAAGGTTCTTTATCAATATCTGCAAATTGGCTTACGCCACTGGTCACTAGGATAGTTTCTAAGCCAGCTTGAAACCCTGCAAGAATGTCAGTGCGCATGTTGTCGCCGATGATTATGGTATTCTCTGAGTGACCTTTTATGTGATTAAGTGCTGAACGAATAATCCATGAACTTGGCTTACCCACATAAAATGGTTTTTTACCAGTAATACGCTCTATTGGAGCACATAAAGCGCCACATGCAGGACTGTAAGCTGGACCGTGGGTATCGGGGTTGGTGGCAATAAAACGCGCTCCCTCCGCAATAAACTTCGATGCTTTATGGATCATATCCCAGTTAAATGAGCGTGTTTCTCCCACAATCACAAAATCAGGATTTATATCAGTAATGGTAAAGCCTGCATTATAAAGTTCATGGGTTAGGGCGCCTTCACCAATAACATAAGCTTTACTGCCGGTTTGATGCTTTAAGAAATCAGCTGTCGCCATGGCAGAAGTGTAAAAACAGGTTTCAGGTACCTTAATTCCTGCCGCACCCAACCTATTTTGTAAATCTTTTCCTGTTTGAACTGGGTAATTGGTAAGAATTACCAGTGGATTTCCCTGCTCAAGAATTCTATGAATGAATTTATCACTTCCTGGTATTAGCTTGTTATCGTGCAGTAAAACGCCATCAATATCACAGATAATATTTTTCATTCACTAACCTCATCGCTAAATAATTTATATCACTAAAAACAATCAATTTGCTGTTAATTCATACAAGCATACTTTGTCATAAAAATCATCTTGAGAAGGACTAAGTTGTGAGTATAAAAGGGTCTATTTAAAGAATATTCGTCTTTTTAAAGTGGCATGATTTATTTAGGTACAACGATAAAAAGTTACTTACTGGTTTATGGCATAAACCGACGTCGACAATGACCCCGACATTTTTTAGAATACATACTCGAGCTGTTATTAGCTTTGCTCATTGAATTTATGCACTTATTGATTGTTGTTTATTTCTCTAGCCTATGTGCTTAGTGTTTATAATTTGGGATAAGTAACGCCGCCTGTATTGCTTATTTGGAGCTCAGGCTTTACTTAGCCAGTGATAAGTTCAAAAGGCTATTCTCGCCATTAAATAAATAGCGCCATCATATTTATAACGTAAAACTTTAGATAGACCCTAAAAGTTAGATACAAGGGAAACCCTAAGGCTTAACTATTTAATCTTTGCTATAACCGTCTTGCAGTTAAGTTATAGCGCAGGAGTAACTAGCTCTTTACATTTCTTTAACTTATCTTGACGTTATCATACTGTTAATTCATTTATGCTATAAAAATCAATGACACGTTGGAAAATTAACATAAAAATGTGTGATAAATCACATCCAGCGAATAATAATGACAGCAGTAGGGAACACTAATGAAATATCATAAGCGCCATTTAAATGTATTGGCACTCCTCGTTACGATAACCTTGGCACTGCAAGCGTGTGGTTCAGATGATAGTACTAGCTTACCAACTGATGAAATCGTCAATCCTCCAACCAGCACCCCACCTGCAACACTCCCAGATCCTGTTTTAGGCGAATTTGTAGCATTTGGCCCAAGTGAAGTTATTCGAATTGCTGATAGTGAAGCTGGTTTTATCGCCGATATAGACAGTGGTGATCGTTTTGGCCGTGATCACGATAATGCCGGTGATATTAATGGTGATGGTATTAGTGATTTAGTGGTGGGTGCCCGCTCTGATGACGATGGCGCGATAGATGCGGGCGCTGTGTATATTCTATTTATGAACCAGGACGGCACCGTAGCGGCAAATCAAAAAATCTCCATGCTACAAGGCAATTTTTTAGGCACCTTAGATGGTGGCGATTTCTTTGGTTATGGCGTTGCTGGCATAGGTGATTACGACGGCGATACTATTCCTGATATCGCTGTATCAGCGCCTGCTGCCAGTATACCTGCTATTTATATTCTACACCTCAATAGCGATGGCACAGTTAAATCCATGGTTAAAAATGGCGGCGTTGTGGCCCAAGGGTTGAGCGCTGTAGGGGATCTCAATCAGGACGGTAAAATCGATTTAGTGGCCGCCCAACCCAGTACTGTTGATGGTGGCAGCATTCAACTGTTATTTTTCGATGCAAATTCTGAGCTCATTGATAATGATATCGTCACCATAGGCAGTAATATGGGGGGCTTTGGTGATGGGTTAACTGCCAATGATAGTTTTGGCGGTCGAGAGTCTGCGTTACTTGGGGATCTTGATAAAAATGGTACTCAAGAGCTCGCAGTCGGTGCATTTGAGTCAGACAATGGTATGGGAGCTATTTGGATTTTGTCGCTTGATAGTGACACTTATGAGGTTGTTGATAAGCTAAAAATTGCCCCAGGTCTAGCAGGTTTTGATGAAACCATTCCCTTAGATTCAAATCCCAATGGCACTGCTGGTGGACATTTTGGCCATGCCTTAGTGGCCGCGGGTGATTTAAATGGTGATGGTGTAGCCGATTTGATCACTGGCGCAAATCAATATGGCGCAGGGGTAGGGTATGTGTTGTATTTAAACTCTGATAAAAGCGTTAAATCTTATAGCCGCATTAATGAAACCGAGGGCGGCTTTGATTTATCTTTAGACTCAGAAGAACGTTTTAGCCGCTCAATGTCATTGGTAGATACTAATAGAGATCAGGGCACTATTACTGTCAACATGGGCGGCGGCGCAGGTGTGTCAGGGGCAATATATGCCTTAAGCTTTCAAGCATGTGATTTTAGCATTGAAGCTGAAAATACATTTTGGAGTGAAGGTAATACACTGTTTTCTAACTGGGACCATGGTAGTCAAACCGTAACCGATGTATTAAATTTTGAGCAATGTAGCGTTAAAGCCTTTGAATATAATGGTGCCAATATAACGGCCAAAGCACAGGATGGCCGCTGCATAATTAAAGATGCTAGCGCAGTATTGAGTATTAGCGACGAAGGCAGTCAAGCTTATAGCCGACAATGCCTATGAACAGTATAACGACTTAGTGAAAGGGCTTAATCAAAGCATCGTCTCATTAAGGGTTTGGCTGACATTGGGGCAAACCCTTATGTGATATTGCAATGCTCGAAGCATGAACTGTTCTTGCATTGCTGAACTGATAAGTATCGTGTTGTGAATTGTTGAATTGTTGAATTGTTATTAAATTGGCTCATAGAATTCTTGCACTTGTTGATTGTTGTTTATTTCTCTAGACCATGTTTTCCAATCAACACTTCTTCCTGGAAATACGAATTTGGTGAACGGCCAGATATTTTTGAGCCATTTTTTAACCGTGTTATAGAGTTCATCTTCCAAATCAACACTATCCTCCCTAATCCAAAAATAGACTTCGCAGTCGTAATTTTGCGATCGGCTTGGATCGATATACACAGAACCAAGACATCGAGTATTTGACTTATTAAATACTGAATATGCAAATGCTTCTCTTGCGTTAAATTCTTGCTGGTGGATGGCTAAGCTGGCGGTATTTTCTTCAAGTGTCATGGTGTCTTCAGGCCAAATGGAACTTGGGCCAAAAAAACATTTCAAGCGTTTTAGGCTTGACATAACAGCATCAAAATCTTGTTGAGTTACATTGGGTGCAAGTTCGCATAAGCTAAAATGTTCGGTGTTTAACGTCAGTGGGATATTGAAGGTATTAGGGATAAATGAAGTAGACATAGATGAGAGACTCCTAATGAGATAATATTTAAAGCTTCAATATTTTAAATATCAAAAATTGAAGTGAGATGTTTATCATTTTGCTATCCCACTCCAAGACTTACTTAAGAATACCTTTGGGCTTATTCGTTAACTATTTTAATTTGTTGTAGAGATGAAACATCGATATGGGTTTGGAAGTAATACTTCCCTGAATATTTGCCGTTTGAATTGAAGTATATTTTGACTCGTTTAGCTTCACCGGTCACTTCTATGGTTTTATTAATGAAGTAAGTTTCTGGAGTGGTACCGTATTGTTTAATGAAAGCACTTGTGACTTGAGGATAAATCGCAATGGTGATATTTCTTCTATCACGGTAGTCATCTTCAGTATTTAAGTAAGTGAACTCCCGTTTAACGCCTGAAGCTTTTATCGGTAAATGAAAAACACCTTTTACACCAAGCCCTGCGGATGCTCTTTCTTCACTTAGTGTAATAATGTCCATCACTTGGGTTTTATCGAAGTGGGGTATTTCACTCTGAGTGGAGGAGCATGCGCTCATAAATAATATGAATACGACTGTTAAATATTTCAAGTTACGACTTCCTTGTTAGTTTGCCTATCATCCGTTTGATTCGGCGCTTGTAGTGAATATGATAAACCTTGGTTTATTTTATGCTGCATATAAATAACATGAAAAAATGAAGTAATAAATGGATTTAACCAAAGGGGGTCGCCTTTGTTAGCGCCTGAAATGCAGTTAATGTGATTCCTAACCATAAATATCCACACCATATCAAAAACAGTAGAGATCAGATGAATACCAATGGAGCCTTTTAATATGAGAGGGTCGTGAAAATTGACAATGGCGTAAATCAGGCTGCTTAATGCCATGGCAAACAGAACTATTGCAATCCCCATGAACGTGGTCGATATTTTCAGTTGGGTATTGTGATTTATTTGAGTTGAAAACTGATAAAGCTTATAGATAAAATATATCCCAAAAGTTAACACACTCAGGACGAGTGTTTTAACGACTGAATCTGCTTTGAAAACGTGTTTAAAATCCATTTTAATAAATTCCTTCCAGCGAAGCTGCTTTCTTATTGCTATTTCTTAAAGCGCAGAGGATATTCTTGATGCCGAGTATGTTGATCTGCTTGCTTACAAGCGACAATAAACCCAATAAGTGAACGCCATCAGCATACAGTTTACCAGCCAGATCGTTGCGAGTTATTGATTCTTTGGACTTTCAGCATGAGCGAAGCTTTTGATAAAAGCAGTGACAGTGATGGCAATAACCAGCACTAAAAATATTGTAGAGCCGATAAAATCCTGTTCGATGATGTTGTAAACCAATCCAAGAAGCGTAATAGCGGTAATCACTAAGTAACGTCTTTTATTCGATAATTTATCCATAAATATTGCTGAAATTCCTTTTCAAACATTTAATGAAGCACACTATGTGGCGTAAAATATCACCATATTAGTTGGTAGGCAAATACGAGATAAAAACTACAGAAAATTGAATTGAAAATGACTTAAGGATGAATCAATGATGCTTGGTTTTAAATATGTATACCTGACTGAAAGGGCGGTTAGTACAAGTTTTGAACAAAAAAAGAGGCTGTTAAGCCTCTTTTATGGGTATTTACTATGTTTGTAGTGGCATAGTTAGTTTAATAAAAAATCATTCTCATTAACACTCAACGATATTTACCGCTAAACCACCTTTGGCAGTTTCTTTATATTTACTGCGCATATCTTTGCCTGTATCCATCATGGTTTTAATGACTTTATCTAGGCTGACTTTATGATTTCCATCTCCGCGAAGTGCCATACGTGAAGCATTAATGGCTTTAATTGCGCCCATGGCATTACGTTCAATACAAGGCACTTGTACTAAGCCGCCAACAGGATCGCAGGTTAAACCTAAGTTATGTTCCATACCGATTTCGGCAGCATTCTCTACGTGCTCAACCGTACCGCCCATAATTTCAGTGAGTGCACCAGCCGCCATTGAACAGGCAACGCCGACTTCACCTTGGCAACCCACTTCAGCGCCAGAAATCGAAGCATTCTTTTTGTATAAAATACCAATTGCGGCTGCAGTTAATAAAAAGCGGCAACACACTTCAATATCCACTTCTTGCACGAAGGTGTGGTAGTAGCATAAAACCGCAGGAATAATCCCTGCAGCGCCATTGGTCGGTGCGGTAACAACGCGATCGCCAGCGGCATTTTGCTCATTAACAGATAATGCGAATAAATCGACCCAGTCCATAGCGGTTAATGGGTCATTGTTATTGCGCCCTTCAGCTTGTAAACGGCGATATAGTGCAGGCGCACGACGACGAAGCTTTAAACCACCAGGTAACATGCCTTCTTTTTGGTAGCCACGTTCAATGCAGTCTTTCATGGTTTGCCAGATATCCCACAAACCTTGTTTAACATCTGCCTCAGTGGCAATACTTAGCTCGTTTGACATCATCAGTGATGAAATACTTAAGCCATTTTCACCGCAAAGTTCGAGTAATTGAGCCGCTGAGTCAAAATCATAAGGGGCAGACTTAATTGGCGCTGCAGGTGAGGCGTCACGTTGAGTGATTTCATCTTCATCTAGAATAAAGCCGCCACCAACGGAATAATAAGTGCGCTCATAGATGCATTCGCCTTTGGCAAAAGCATATAAGGTCATGGCATTTGCATGAGCAGGTAAGCTTTTACGGCGATGATAAGTCACACCATTGTCACGGGTGAACTTAACTAAGCGTCCATCTGCAATTTTGAGTGTTTGCGAAGTGGAGACTTGTTCAAGAATGGCATCAATAGCATCGGTATCGACCGTGTCAGGTGCTTCGCCCATTAAACCAAGAATGACCGCTTTACCGGTACCGTGTCCTTTACCTGTTTGGCCTAGGGAGCCAAATAGTTGAGACTGTAATTCATCAGTTTGTTGCAACAAGCCGTGATCGCTCAAGTGCTGCATAAATAATTTACCCGCTTTCATCGGGCCTACGGTATGGGAGCTTGATGGCCCAATACCGATTTTGAACATATCAAATACGCTAATCATTGTTATCAACCTTTTAATCAGTTTTTATTATTTTAGTCGTTTATATTTTTTTGGTGCTTAATTCTATAATTTTCATCAATTGATTTTTGATGCTGTATTTTTGGCCAAGTACTCATAAGGGGTCGGTTTATGAGGGTTTTAACTAGGAAATTTAAAATATAGCGGCATAATGGAGTTAAATTGAGAGGGTTAATTCGCAGTTAACACTGATTATGCAGAAGTCATTAATATCTGACTTACTGTATTTTATATGATCTCTGTCCTAGTTTAGGCTTATGCAGATCTATTTCATTTGAAGCATTTGATAGCAGTATCCCATACTTTTTATTAGATGCTTCATTAGATTTTCTTATGCATCACGATTCAGATTAGTTCAGTTTATTGCAGAGTGACTCGCCAAGTTAAATTGTTTGGTTTACCAACAATTCACTTGGGGTTTAATCATTTAACAGGTTTTTTAGGAGTAAGCGTGAGTTATTTAATGATGGACTTAGCTGGCTTAACCGTCAGTGAGGAAGAAGCAGGATTATTAATCCATCCCCAAGTGGGCGGAATAATTTTATTTACACGTAATTTTTCTAATAAAACACAGTTAGTTGAATTAGTTAAATCTGTTAGAGCAATACGCCAGAATTTATTGATAGCGGTTGATCATGAAGGTGGACGAGTACAGCGTTTTCGTGATGACTTTAGTGTGTTACCGGCTATGGGCGATATTCTACCAGCAGCAAGAGGCGATATCGCGTTAGCTAAAAGTTGGAGCCAAGAGCTGGGCTTCTTGATGGCCATAGAGCTATTAGCATGCGATATCGATTTGAGCTTTGCCCCGGTACTTGATGTTAACGGTATCAGTGATGTTATTGGTACTCGTAGCTTTAGCGCTGACCCTTCGCAAGTGAGTGAGTTGTCTGAGAGCTTTATTAACGGTATGAACCAAGCTGGAATGGCAGCGGTAGGAAAGCACTTTCCTGGGCATGGTAGCGTCAAAGCAGATACGCATGTGGCCATGGCTGAAGATACTCGCAGTAAAGAAGTTATCTTCAATCATGATATGCAGCCTTTTAAACAGTTAATCGCTGATAAACAGCTAAATGGTGTGATGCCTGCACATGTGGTTTATTCGCAAATTGACCCTAATCCTGCTGGTTTTTCTACCTACTGGTTGCAGGATGTTTTACGCACTCAATTACAATTTGATGGGGTGATATTTTCTGATGATCTTGGCATGAAAGGCGCAAGCTTTGCGGGTGATTATATTGGCAGGGCGCAAGCTGCGTTATCTGCGGGTTGTAATATGATCCTGGTTTGTAATGATCCCGAAGGTGTGAAAACCCTATTAACTGAATTTAGCTGGCCTGAGAAATTGTCTGAATTTAAATCGGCAATTGCGTTAAAAGCGGATATTGAACAGGTCATGCTGGCACTTGCAGAACCACTGCGGTGGGAGAATGCACAACAATTAGCAAAGCAAATAGTAGCGGCGAGCAGTACTGATTAATGCACTTATTAATGCATTTATTAATGTCCTGATGAATGTATTCGCGAATTTAGACATATTCTTTGTGGCTTAAATAAAGAAAAAGAGCTAATCAATTGATTAGCTCTTTTTTACATCAAACTTATTACCACTTACATCAAGCGCTAGCACGCAGTTACTCGCTATTAATCCGCACTATTTAATAAGCACTATCTAATCAGCAGCATCAATCGATAAGCTAGCGGGTCTTGTTTCTGATGGTTGTTCCATTTTTCTGATTTGCATAACAATGCCGAAATTTGGGTGGTCAAAATAATGGACTTCGCCGCTTCTTACGCGACGATTTTGTACCATTGGAATAGACTGTAAAAACGGACTCATCACTTTATCGGCATCAGTAGGCGTTGAGTACTGATAGTATTCATTTTGAACGACTTTCTTTTGAATTGGTTGACGCAAAGCCAAGTTTGTTTCAATAAACAGATAGTGGCTTAGGTAAATATTAATATTACCGTCTAGCTCCCAAACAGGCGATGTTTGCGGCTCGCTGACTAAACTTCCAAAGCTGCCGAAATTAGCGTTGAAATCAAAACTCGAAAACTCGTCATCTTGTAGTTCAGTAATCGCATTACCAGAATACTCAAACTCTTCAGAGTAGTCTTTACCTGCAAAAATTCTCATTGGTTTAGCACGATTACGAGATTTCATATCTTGCTGCCAAGTGATGTGAAGCAAGCTGCGTACATTTGATTCGCGGCGCACTGATTGAATGATCTCTGCAAACTCACTTTGCGATTCAGCCAGTAATACTGGACCATCGCCTAAGTAGGCTTGTTGAGGTTCTGCAGCAGCAATCGAAAAGGGCACCTGGCTTGGGAAAGTTGTTTTGTTAGCGCTGACTAACGGATCTTGGCAGTCAACTTCGCTGCTGGTCCAATCCGTTGAGGTGCAACCTGATAAGCCCAAAGCAACGCCTGTAATATCATTACTGATCATTGGCGTAATTAAGTCGACATTCTTACTATTGGGCGCCGCAGCAGTATTTTCTTGCCACTTTTCGACACTGTTAGTTTGTCTTTCAAATACATACACTTCAACTTCAAACCATGATTTAGCTTGGGCATGAATGGGTGTTGTGATTGCCGCTAAAGCGGCAATGGATAAAACAATATTACGCAGCACTATTTAGTTGCTCCAGTACGGTGTTTATGGAGTTGTTCTAATAACATCTTAATTAAGTCTAGTCGTTGCTTGCTGGTTTCTGCAGGCATAGTGAACCTTAACTTATTTGAGCCTTCCATTCGATAAATTTTTGGTTGGCTTTGTAATAAACCAATGATAAACATTGGGTCTATTTTATGGTCATCGCTAAATTCGATACTGCCACCTTTAGCGTGCATTTCAATCTTCGTTGCCCCTAACGCCGTAGCTTTATGTTTATATACGGTCAATTCCATTAAGTTCTTAGTCGGCTCAGGCAGCATGCCAAAGCGATCAATAAACTCAACTTTCAGCTCATCTATCATTCTTTCTGTTTCGCAGTTGGCGATACGCTTATAAAGCGATAAACGCATATTAACGTCTGAAACATAATCATCAGGTAGCAATGCAGGAATACGAAGTTCGACTTCACATTGTGATTTCAGCATGTAGTCCAGCGAAGGCTCCTTACCTTCTTTAAGGGCTTTAACGGCTGATTCAAGCATTTCCATGTAAAGACTAAAACCAATTTTAGATATATGACCGCTTTGTTCGTCGCCCAGTAATTCACCTGCGCCGCGTATTTCTAAATCTTGTGTTGCCAGCATAAAGCCAGCACCTAAATCTTCTAGTGCATCAATTGCTGCTAATCGCTTACGAGCATCTGTGCTCATAAGTTTAGGGTGTGGTGTCATCAAGTAAGCATAAGCTTGGTGATGTGAGCGACCAACACGGCCACGTAATTGGTGTAATTGGGCTAAACCAAATTTATCCGCTCTATTGATAATAATGGTATTGGCGCTTGGTACATCAATACCGGTTTCAATAATGGTGGTACACACAAGTACGTTAAAGCGCTGGTGGTAAAACTCTGACATTACTTTTTCAAGTTCACGTTCACGCATTTGACCGTGGGCTGATACAACCCGCGCTTCTGGTAGTAACTCGCGAATGTCTTGAGCACATTTCTCAATGGTTTCAACATTATTATGTAAAAAGTACACTTGGCCACCACGCAGAATTTCACGCAATATGGCTTCTCGTACTGTGGCGATATCGTATTCACGCACAAAGGTTTTAACCGCAAGGCGTTTTGCTGGTGGAGTGGCGATGATAGATAAATCTCGCATGCCCGACATCGCCATATTGAGTGTTCTTGGAATAGGTGTTGCGGTCAGCGTTAAAATGTCTACATTGGCGCGCAGGGCTTTAATCTTTTCTTTTTGGCGCACACCAAATCGATGTTCTTCATCGATAACCAGTAAACCTAAGTTTTCAAAATTAGCTTCAGCTTGCAGTAATTTATGGGTACCTATAACGATATCGACTTTACCGTCAGATAATGATTTGAGTACTTGAGTTTGCTCTTTAGCTGAACGAAAGCGCGACATGACTTCAATCACCATTGGCCAATCGGCGAAGCGATCTTTAAAGTTTTCATAGTGTTGCTGGGCAAGCAGGGTCGTTGGCACTAATACCACCACTTGTTTACCAGCATTTACGGCCACAAAAGCTGCGCGCATCGCGACTTCAGTTTTACCAAAACCAACATCACCACAGACTAATCTGTCCATCGCCATCGGTGTTTGCATGTCGGTGAGTACGGCTTCAATCGCGGTTTCTTGATCGACAGTTTCTTCAAACGGGAAACCTTGCGAGAATTGAGCATATTCTTCGGCATCAATTTTAACGGCATCACCAGGGCGCGCTTGGCGTCTTGCATAGACATCCAGTAATTCAGCTGCCACATCACGAATTTTCTCAATGGCTTTTTTCTTGGCTTTAGACCAGGTTTCGTTACCTAATTTATTGAGTGTTGGGTTTTCATCTGCGCCGACGCTATAGCGGCTAATAAGATGCAGTGATGACACCGGCACATACAGTTTGTCGCCTCCGGTATATTCAAGTTGCATATATTCAGCCACTAACCCGCCAGTATCAAGAGTGACTAGACCTTGATATAGCGCAACCCCGTGTTCTAAATGCACGATAGGATCACCGACTTTAAGCTCGGCTAAATTCTTAACTAGTACATCTGAACTAACCTGTTTTTGCTTTTCACGGCGGCGGCGCTGTGAGATACGTTGGCCAAATAGCTCGGTCTCACAAATGACACTAATATCGCCCTTAGGTGTGTCATGAAGCATGCAACCTTGTGACAAAGGTGAAACGATTAAACCAATGGGTTCTTTTGCGGCAATGAAGGCATTTAAATGGTTAAATTGCTTTGGTTTAATACCTATTTTACCCAGCAACTCAATCAGCGCTTCACGTCGTCCTTCAGATTCGGCACTGAAGACTAACTGGGTTTGAGATTGACTGTATTCTTGCAAGTTCAGTAAGGGTTGCTTGAGCTTATGGTTGGCGTTGATGTCAGGCAGTGTTGTAGCATTTGCTTGCTGAGATTTAGCAATAACCTCAATTTCACCTTCAGCATTTTTTGATGGAGTGGTGATTTGCGAGCGAGTGTAATTTTTAAAGGCAGCAAAAAGCTCATCGGTAAGAATGTATAGTTCTTGCGGTGCCAGTAGTGGTTTTAATGGGTCAACGCGGCGATCTTCATATCGTGCTTTAATCTCAACTAAATGATGTTCGCTCGCTTGCTCAATATCACCAAGGGTGATTAATTGCGTATCCTGGGGAATATAATCAAATAGATTGGCAGATTCTTCAAAAAACAGCGGTAAGTAGTTCTCAATACCTGCAGGCATGAGGCCACGACTGACTTGTTGATAAACTGATTCGGCTTCTTTTGATATCACTTCAAAACGGCGACGATAGCGTTGTCTAAAACCTTCAATTCCAGCAGCATCAGTCGGAAACTCTTTTGCTGGTAGCATTCTTATCGAATCAATTTCTTCTTTTGAGCGCTGAGTATCGACATCAAAATGACGGATAGACTCAACTTCGTCATCGAATAATTCAATGCGTAATGGCTCTTGAAAACCGGTAGGGAATATATCGAGAATAGAGCCACGAATCGCAAACTCACCATGCTCATAAACTTGATCAACCAAGTAATAGCCAGTGTCAGTTAGATGTTGTCTAACTTGTTGTAATTGATAGGTATCGCCTTTTTTTAATAACATCACGTTTGATGTTAAATAGGATTTAGGCGGTAACTTAACCATTAAGGTGTTCACTGGCACTATGATGACATTGTGCTGTGATTGGCTCATTTGGGCTAAAGTTTCTAAACGCTGGGAAATCAAGTCTTGATGGGGTGAGAAACTGTCATAAGGCAGCGTCTCGCGATCGGGGAATAAACAGACGTTGATTTCTGATTCAGCCAACAGGTAGCCCAGTTCGACTTCAAGCTGCAATGCACTTGGCGTGTCGCTGGTTACAATGAGGCTGGTACCTGAATGCTGCGAAATTAGGCTTGAAAGCGTAATAGCTTGAGAGACGCCTCCAAGTGTGGTTAAGGTTTGAAACTGTTGGCCTTTTTTAACACTTGGCGGTGTTAGAACGCTAAAATTCTTCATTGAATAGGTAAACTAACTTCTTTTATAAAGTGATAAATTCAGCAAGCGTGACTTTCCAAGCCGACGTTTAACTCAATTTGGTTAGGTGATAGTTGATTATCACCAAATTATGACAGCTATTATATGCAAGCTGATGACAATATGCAGGAAATAATGTGCTATTCCGCTGCTTGTTGGCGAATTTGTTTACGCTGTTTCAGCATTTTTTGCTGCACAGTTAAACTCGCTTTCACTAATTGTTCGACATCAGCATCTAAAATTTGGCTAAACTCCAGAGTGATATTGTATTGCGTCGTTTGATTATCCGCGCGGTTGTCATCGGCATCGGCAATCGCAACTGGTTGGCACTGGCTAACCTGGCATAAACATAGGATAGCAACTAGTTCACTACTGATATAAATAGAGGTTTTATAGTAATCGTCGACAGTTAATGGGCAATCAGATATCAGCGTAATGCCACTGCCACCAAAATGACTGCCATTAAACTGTTCACCTGCTTGCACTTCTTTTTCAAGCACATGATGCAATACTAAATCCACTTTACGGGATTGTAGCTTCAAAAAGTCGACTACTGCTTTAGCGTCATTATCTAAATTTCTTAACTGTAGCAGGCAAGTCGCCTCTAATTCTTTTACTTCAGACAGTAACTTAAGACCCACTGATTGCATTGAACGTAGGTCTTGTTCAGACGGAATACCTTTAGAATCAGACCAGCTTTCGAGATAAACTGAAAAGTCATGAGGCACGGTAAAGTATGCATTGGATTCAGTGAACAAGGTTTGCCTCTTTATTTATCAAACTAATACCCCTATTATCATGCCCATCTTAATGATTTAGCAAGTTTTAGGGTCTGTGTTAAATTAAACTGCTGCTTTTTATTCCTATAAACACCAAGGATGCACCTTTCTTTATGAATTTTCGGTTTTCACTATTCATGGGCTACCGCTATTGGCGGACACGTAAAGCCAATGCATTTGCTTCTTTCATCACTTTTTTTGCTGTTTCGGGCATTTTTCTTGGCGTCGCCGCGCTCATTATTGTCAGCTCAGTGATGAATGGCTTAGAAGGTCAGCTTAAAGAACGTATTTTAGGCGCTGTGCCACAGTTAACCTTGATTAATGATGCAGGCTTTACTGACTGGGAATCCCAAGCTCAATCGTTAACCTCATTACCGCAAGTACAAGGATTGGCCCCTACTGTTACGACACAAGCTATGGTGCAATCCAGCAAAAACATTAGCGCAGTGCAAGTGTATGGTGTTTTTCCAGAGTATGAGCAAAACTTATCGGCCATCGTAGCTAATACCTATTCAAGCGCATTTGAGCAATTAACCGCAGGCAGTTATAACATAGTTTTAGGCAGTGAACTGGCTCGAAAGTTATCGATTAATGTCGGCGATAAAGTCAGAATTTTAAGTGGCGATGGGGTGGTGTATTCACCGCTTGGCCCAGTGCCTAGTCAACGTAAATTTACTGTAGCGGGTGTTTTTGAAATGGGCTCGCAAGTTGATGGTGTGCTGGCCTATGTACATTATCAAGATGCTAGGCGTTTAATGCGAGTTAGCCCGAGCGAGATTAACGAATTACGGGTCTACTTAACCGATCCATTCACCGCACCTGAAATGGGTGTCACGCTAACCGAGAAGTTAGCCTTACAAGACATTGATATTGAAACTAGCGATTGGCGCGATGATTTTGGCCATTTATTTGCTGCAGTCAAAATGGAAAAAAATATGATGTCGCTGATGTTAAGTTTAATCGTAGCCGTTGCCGCGTTTAATATTATCTCGGCGCTGGTGATGATGGTGATTGATAAAACTGCCGATGTCGCAGTGCTTAAAACTCAAGGGTTAACCACCCAATCAGTGATGAATATCTTTATCGTGCAAGGATCGCTTAATGCAATAACAGGATTAGCATTAGGGACTATTGCTGGCATCGCTATTACCTTTAATTTGAACTCCATCCTAAATGTATTAGGTATATCAATACTTGGAGTGGGACAAAACTTACCCGTCGCCATTGCCAGTCAGCAAATTATCGTCATTATTGTCGGCACTTTAGTGATGACATTACTTGCCACCATTTATCCCGCATTAACGGCTGCGCGCGTGCAACCTGCAACCGCCTTGAGACATGAATAATGAATAATAAATCCTCTGTAATATTAGAAGTCAGTGACGTGAGTAAACAGTTTCATGATGGTGAAACCACCACCAAGGTATTATCGAGCGTTGATTTAACGGTTTATAAAGGCGAGCAGCTTGCCATTGTTGGGACGTCAGGTTCAGGCAAGAGTACATTGCTGCACATTATGGGTACGCTAGATATACCGACATCAGGCACAGTGATGCTTGACGGTGAAAATCTTTACCAGCTTAATGCATCAAGACAAGCTGAAGTCAGAAATAAAGACCTAGGCTTTATCTATCAGTTTCATCATTTACTCCCTGAGTTTAGCGCGCTTGAAAATGTGGCGATGCCAGCATTTATTCAAGGGCGAGATAAAAAACAAGCGTTAGCAGAAGCCACAGCATTACTTGAGCGTGTCGGACTTGGTCATCGCTTAGAGCATATACCTGCGCAACTGTCAGGCGGCGAACGTCAACGCGTTGCCATCGCCAGAGCGTTAATCAACAAACCTAAATTGGTATTAGCCGATGAACCCACTGGTAATTTAGATGCGAGCAGTGGTGACAGCGTTTATGAGCTCATTCGCGAACTTGCGCAGCAATTAGGCACAGCGTTTGTTGTGGTCACTCACGACTATAAATTAGCTGCAAAAATGGACCGTCAATTAACGATGAAAGACGGCGTTTTACAGCATGTAGCGGAAGATAAATAATGAAATCATTGTTGCCACTGATTATTGGTTGGCGTTTTTACAGAGCAAGGCAATCTAATGGTTTTATTGGATTTATTTCATTTGCATCGACGGCAGGTATTGCACTGGGTGTTGCGGTATTAATTCTTGTATTGTCGGCCATGAATGGTTTTGAAAGAGAGTTAGAGCAACGTTTACTAGGGGTTGTGGCTCATGGCGAACTGTTAAGCGTGAATGAGCCATTACATGATTGGCAAGGCATTGCTGAAACAGCCAAGAGTATTCCTGAGATTGTCGCCACTGCGCCTTTTATTAAGATGCAGGGATTGGTACAAAAGCCAGGCGGTTTTCAGGGGCTTGAATTGAATGGTATCGATCCTGAATTTGAGGAAAAGGTCTCTACCATTGATGAATTTATGTCTCTAGACGCCTGGGCTTCATTATCTGCGCAAACCAATAATATTGTGGTTGGCCAAAGCTTACTCGATAAGCTTGATTTAGATATTGGGGATACATTATCTATGTATACCCCTGACATGGGTCAAACCAATAAACTCAGCGCCGCCAAAAGTCATCGCTTTATTATTGCCGGTGTTTATGATTTGGGCGGAGAAATTGAATCCACTCAAGCTTATGTGTCATTGCCTTATCTTGCTGAGGTATTAAAGCTGCCAGTCGGCTCAGTAACAGGTTTGCGTATAACCGTTAATCAAGTATTTAGTGCACCTCGCATTACCCGAGATTTAGGCTATTCACAGAACCAATATTTACATTTGAATAATTGGACCCGATCCCAAGGGCATTTATACCAAGACATCCAACTTGTCAGAATGGTGATGTACCTTGTACTGGCGCTAGTGATTGCCGTGGCATGTTTCAATATCGTATCGACTTTGGTGATGGCAGTTAGAGATAAGAGTGCAGAAATCGCTATTTTAATGACCATGGGGCTTAAACGTGCCCAAGTCATGGCGATATTTATTATGCAAGGGGCGCTTAATGGAGCTCTGGGTTGCACTATTGGCGGCGCGATTGGTGTGATATTAGCGCTAAACCTCAGCGCTTTTGCTAGTGCAGTTGAACAGTTGCTTGGGGTTAAATTACTTGAGTCTGATATTTACTTTATTGATTTTTTACCATCGCAGTTACAACAGCAAGATGTCATTTTTGTTGTCGGAATGGGCTTTGTAATGAGTTTGTTGGCGACGATTTATCCAGCTTATAAAGCGACTAAAATCGCACCAGCAACCGCATTAGCTGGCCGTTAATGGTATTTTTAGTTAGATGAATTTTAGTAATGACTAGTATTGAGTCAGAAATTATTTAAAACGCGCATTAGCGCGTTTTTTTATGGGCGAATGGGGATAAGGGGTTAGTCAAACAAGGTTTTAAAACTGTCCCATATTCCTAATGACGTATTGGGAAACAAATCAATTCCTAAGGCTGATTTTAATAGGTACAACATTAACAAACCAATGAGCATACTGAAAAGGATGAACAAACTAATTGAGCCGAACATCATTAGCATTGATAGGTTCTTTTCTCGACGAGTATAAGCGCGTTTGTTCTTCCCTAATAAGAGTACGTAATAAAAACGCCATTTTATAAAAGGGAACTTGAATGTACCGCGACTATCGAGGAAGTGCCCGCCCCAGGTGTTAGGCCCTAATGCTTGCTTAATGGCTTTGAGTTGCTCATTGGTAAAGCTGTCAGCAATATGAGAGGGTGAACGCTTGAGCACTTTTTCGATAAGGGGATCTTGTCTAATGCTATCTAGCTCTGCTGTTTGAGTGTTTTCTTTCGTTGCATCAGACTTGCTTTGCAGCATATTTTTCCCATTATTATCAAAGACAATAGAATTGGTAGCACTATTCGCGTGTGGTACTCGTATCTAGTATCGCACTAATATAAATTTAGCATAGAATAACGTTAACGTAGGTCAAAAAAGCAATATTAACCGACAAGGAATTCAAATGGATAAAGTCAATTCAGTCATCGACTTCTGGTTTAAAGAAATTGATCCTACTCAATGGTTTAAAAAGGATTTGCAGTTTGACCTATTAATCACATCACGTTTTGGGAAGCTTCATCGGCAGGCAGTTGCAGGCGAATTATGGTTGTGGCGTCAATCACCTCAAGGTCGGTTAGCTGAAATCATTGTGCTTGATCAGTTTTCCCGTAATATTTATCGCGATAAAGCTAACGCATTTAGTGCTGATCCAATGTCTTTAGCATTGGCTCAAGAAGCTTTATCACGTTCAGACGATACATTATTAACCGCAGTTGAACGCACATTTTTGTATATGCCATATATGCACAGTGAATCATTAGAAATACATCAACAAGCACTGAAACTGTTTAAAAATAATGGGCTGGAATCTAATTATCAATTTGAATTAAAACATCTAAAAATCATTGAAGAGTTTGGTCGATACCCCCACCGAAATAGCCTATTAAACAGGGATTCCACCGCAGAGGAATTAGCCTTTTTATCCCAACCGGGGTCTTCTTTTTAAATGGCTCGTTTATTTGATTGTTTGATTGTTTATTAACCCGCAACCATATGCCACAGAGCCAGCGAAAGCTTTTTAAAAAAGCCAAGATCTCCAATAAGGAACATTTAGCTTTGGACAAATCTGTCATTGTTTAAATTGATTTTCAGAGATTTTTTATTGGATGTTACAGTAAAATGCTAGCCAAGTTTGACTAGAAACTATCTCTATAACATCCGTTACAAACTACAGCTACTGGTGAGTATTTCTTAAAACTATCGGTTAGGATTTCAGTTTAGCGATCACACCAAACGAAGAGTCATTTAATTCATCGGTATCAAAGCCATTCACTATTTCTATTATCTCGAAACCATTATCCGCAAGCTCATTACGAATACTGGTATGTGTAAAATATTGCATCCAATTATAAACATGCCAGATACGTTCTTCTTCGATAATGGTGTAGTGATCTAGCGAGGTACTCTCATCTTCATAGCGAAAAGCATTATGAAAAGTATGGTACTTATTGTTTGACCAAAATTTATTCATATAATTGGTTGCAAATGAACAATGTTCAGTGAACGCTGAGAATACACTTGTAGAGAAAACGTCAAATACGAAAGTCCCATCAGGCTTTAGAGAATCGCGTATCTGGCTATAAAGCTTTTGACGATGGGTAGGCGAGAGTGCACATAAATCACAATAGATTAATGTAACTAAATCTTGCTCTGAAGGTAACGGTTTTTCCAGATAGTTTGCAACTTGATAAGTAATGTCTAACTGGCGTTCAGATGCTGATTTTTTGGCATATTGAATTGAATTATTAGAAAAATCGACACCATGAACCTTTGCCCCTAAGGAAGCGTATTTTTCCGCATATAAACCAGGGCCACAACCAAGATCACAGATCGATTTACCATTCAGTTCAAACATCTTATCTAGCCAGGTAACAACTCTATCTATCGCAATCAAAGGTCTTGATGCCATCGGTGTTTCTTGGCTTAAATGAGCCTGAAGCATTTGTTCTGCAAGGTGAGGTTCTGTCCATAATGTATCGGTAGTATAAACGGAGAACACTTCTGGTTTTTTCTGTATTTGGTTTAATTCTTTGAACATTTAATAAAATCCTAATATTTGCGAATAATTAATAGCGTATATTGATTAAAGTACATTCTAGAGGGATGTGAGGTCACGGTATTGAATAAATCGGACAGGGTAGATAAATTTTTAAGGACAAGCGTAGTCATTAATAGATTTAAGGCTTATTTTTAAAGCAGAGTATCTGTATCAAGCGCTTTTTGTAGTTGGCTAGGTGTTTGCCCCATGTAGCTTTTTATCTCTCTTGTCATGTGAGCCTGATCGGCAAAACCACAATCTAACGCTATGGATGAAACGGCATAATCAGGAATATTTAAGCAATCAATCGCCCGCCTTAGCCTAATTATGGATGAAAACTGTTTTGGGGATAAACCGACTGCATTGGTAAACACTCTATTAATAGTGCGTTCAGATATTTTAATCTGTTGAGCAATTTCATTGATACGTGTAATACCTTGAGCTTCGTGAATTAAACATACGACATCTGCAACCATTGATGATTTAACTTGCGATGATGCTTTACTAACATGTTGGTTAATATTCGTAATTAGTCGAGTTACGCTACTTTTATCCTTACATACTTTTTCTGCCCAAGGGATATATTGCACTGCATCTTTTCCGTATTGCAGATGACCAGAAATTTTAGATAGCGGTATATTTAGAAAAATACCTGCTGAGCCTGCTCGCAGTCGAAGTCCGATGAAGCCTTGATGCGCAGTAACTCTTAATGGGTGAGCTTTAGTAAAAGGAGGTGATATAATTGGTCTAATATTACTTAACTCACCCCCTGCACGAACATCAAATGTAAAAATAATGTCAGACCTGCCATCGGGTACGATATGGTGTAACTTGTCTTGAACATTGTAGTAAGTCCAAATTGCTTCGACACTTTTATTTTCTAGCGCATCAATCTCAATTTCATTGAAACCAATTTTAAAATCCATAAAGAGCTCTGTCATCGATTATTAAAACCATTATAAGGCATTAGTCTAGAGTAAAATATACCCTTACGCTTAGTCGCGCCCTTATTCCTAGTATATCCACGATTATGGAGTATAAGCTAAGTGATACCTCTATATAGTCGATATCGGTGACATATTTTACGTTTTCAAATGTATGCTGAGGAGTTTTATTTTTACTCGCTGCACAGACCTCTTAGCATCGCCAGGTAATTATAAATATCAAAATTTTGGAGGATTATCTGCTTTATTTGTACTCGTTTTTAAGTATTGACTCTTAAATTCCAACGCTTAAGCCGTGGCGTTAGACTTCATTGGTTTTTTGTCTAAAAAGCTTGCCAGTCGCGCATTCTATTCCATTTTTTTGTTGCAAAGCCTATAAATATCATCGGTTGTTAGCTGTAAGGGCAAGGTTGTATGGCTTGTGTTTTAGAGCAGTGTTCGAATTGGATTAACATTTTTATATCAGTGGTTTATATCAGTGGCTTATGTCGAGTTTTTCATCGTAAATATAATAAAGTGGACAGGTAAATTCTACGTAATTAAAGAGGCAGATGTTAATGGTTAGATTTAATCATCATAACCATTCAAACATAATCAAGTCGAGACGGACTTGATCAATCAATGCACTTTTGGGCGTAGCGTAATAAAATTAAATCATCATTTCCGCTCAGGTTATGTTGTACAAATGGATTACCAAATATGCTGCTACTTTTACCTGAATGTAAGGTGATAGGTGAGCTAGTCTTTACGTCATCAAGGTAAATATCACTAAATAAGTTACTGTAATATTTTATAAAACTAGGTATTACCAATTCAAACTCTGACGAAATAGTCTGTATGAATTTAAAGATGTTTAACTTTATTTGTTTATCAATAGCCACAAGGCTAGCAATTTTGAATAAACCGTTTTGTGCTGCACAGAAAGCAAGGTGGCCAACAAGTGAGTTGTTGTAGTAAAAGCATACCACTTTCAGTTTTTTAGACTCAATGTGTTCCAATGTTTCTTCAAAATGGAAGCCACTATGTGCTTTATGTGCTTTAAAAATGACTGACTTTTGATCTTCAGACATTTCTTCATACCAAAATTCTTTAATTTGGTTAATATTGTAATCATAGATATTACTCATTTCTGCATGGGTTGAACGCAGTTTTTGAGCTTTCTTGAGTACTTTCATTTCATGATCATCATATTGATAATCTTGTTTGAAAAAGTTAGCTAAACCGACTCTTCTATTTAATGAAGGCTGGATAGTGCCTTTTTCCCACAGACTGACCATAGACTGATTAATATTTTTAAACAGGCTATGGTTATTGGCTAAGTCATCTGCCAACGCTTGCTGTGATAATCGATATGATTTTCTGTACTGTCTGAGTACATTTGAAAAATTGCTTTTGTTGAAAACTGTACCTAAAACCTGACTTTCCACGCTCTCGCCCCTTAATACATATGTTAAATTTTACTGTGCTTCGAGTAAGTGGTGCGGATTTTAGTTAACATGTGTGACAAGGGCTACTTATAGCAACTATAAGTTGTGCTAATATTAATTGGTGATAATCAACCGTTAGGCGTTATGTACCAAAAGTATTCAGAACAAGTAAATTTAAATTATTTACGCATATTTAATGAGTTGTATATAACTCGAAGCACCACATTGGCTGCTGAAAAGTTAGGTATTTCGCAATCTGCTGTTAGCCAAATCTTGTCAAAATTAAGACAAGTTACAGGTGATCCTTTATTTATTAAGGGGCAGGGCAAGCTAGTACCCACAGTTCGTGCAAATAGCATCGGTCAAGGCTTGGCTACCCAACTTGGGATACTAGAACAACGTTTATTCGCTGAAGATTTTTTTATACAAGAAGAGTTTGATGGCGAAATTTGTTTTGCGCTTTCTAGTCCGTTGTTCGATGTACTTGCATTACCATTAGTTAAGTTGATTAATAAATTATTTCCTAAAGCGAAAGTAGACTTTGTCCATTGGAATGATCGCACCATAGAACAGATTATTAATGGCGACGTTCACATCGGTTTAAATTTCTTTCCAATCCCTGCACCTAAAGAGATCAGACAGATCCCACTGGTAGAAACGTTACCAGTGTTTGTTACAAGTGAACCAAGCAGTTGGATTGAAGATGGGATGGAGCAAAGCCAGTTTAGTGAACATACATTTGCGGGGATGATGGTGAGTGGTATTAACCGTATTCAAGCCATTCTAGAAAATAATGACCGCATGAAAGGATTTAAGTTTCGATATCGTTCAGAAAGTCAGGTTATTTTGGCTGCACATTTACAGAGTGAAAAAAGTGTGGTGCTCATAGATAAGCTTTCTGCAAAATATTATGAAAATCATCATATCTATCAAGCGCCTGAAAAACTTCTACCATTACTTCCTAGCAGATTAAGTTACTCACTTTATTACTTGCAAGCTAATCACCATCACCCTATTTATACTGACTCTGAAAGTATCATAAAAAAGTTGATTGTAAACTTGCTAGAGCAAGTTGATATTATTCCAAATAAGAATCTAGGCTAGATGATGACTGTTTAGGTAATTTGCTTTCGATTTACAGGTGATAATATGGGCATTAAAAAAGGTATTAATGAATGTCATTAATACCTTTTTGTCGCTAAGTCGCGAATGAGTTATTTCACGACGTTATATTTTCGTTAATAATGCAATTCAAAAACGCACTTATTTAAGCGTTCATTTTAGCTCTCATTAAGCGAAATATCTTAGTTAGATTTTAACCATTAGCTTGCCTTTGTTAGCGCCAGTAAAGAATAAGTTTAATCCATCAATTGATGACTCTAGGCCATTGAGCACGTGTGAGCGATGTTTTATCTTTCCTTGCAGTACGTAAGGAGTTAGCTTCTCTAAAAGACTTGGAACTTCACCAAAGTGATCTGGCATTGTAAAGCCTTGAACTGTGATACGTCTTTTTAAAATATTCATCCAGCTAGGGCCTGGTGCAGGTACTTGCTTACTGTAATCAGCAATAAGGCCGCACACCATGACACGTCCATGAGGATTCATTCTTTCCACAATAAGGTTTTGAATTGGACCTGCGGTGTTTTCAAAAAATAAGTCGATGCCGTTTGGTGCATATTCAGCTAGCTTGGCATCTAAATCATCTGTTTTATAATTTATTGCAGCATCAAACCCAAGTTCATTGACAATCCAATCCGCTTTCTCATCACTGCCTACAACACCAATGACCGTTAGGCCATCTGCTTTAGCAAGTTGACCTACGATTGAGCCGACAGAGCCCGCTGCGCCAGTAACAATAATGGTTTCACCCGCTTTAGGCTTACCAACATTAAACAAGCCTTGAGTCGCTGTTAATCCAGGTAAAGCGAATACGGATAATATGGCTTCGTCAGGTAACGGAGCGTCAACCTTATTTAAACCTTGGCCGTTACTGTGAAAATATTCTTGCCAGCCCATCATCCCCATAACACGGTCGCCAACTTTAAAATCAGGATGATGACTTTCTACAACTTCACCGACACCGCTACTACGCATCACATCACCTAAGTTTACAGGCGGGATATAACTATCAGTATCAGGTTGCATCCAACCAAACATCGCAGGGTCTAATGACATGTGATTCTGTTTTACTAAAATTTCGCCAGGCTTCATAGTAGGCATTGGCTTTTGCACAACTTCAAAAATATCTGCAGTGATAGGTCCACCTTGTGGGCGTTTGACGAGGTTGATTGCTGTAAAAGTGCTCATTGATAATTCCTTGTGTTTATTACTTTTATTTTAACGTTGAATGAATTATTGCTGATATTTTTGATAAGATATAGTGGCTAAAAAGCGATACTTTATTGCTTTTAAGACAATAGTGAGAGTTTGATGGATCAATTAAGAGCACTTAAATACTTTGTTAAAGTGGTAGAGCTGGGCAGTTTTACGCAAGCAGCTAAGTCGTTTTCAGTACCCGCTTCTTCATTGTCCAGGCGGGTAGCCGATCTTGAAAACTCCCTTGGGGCGACTTTATTAAAGCGTTCAACCCGCGCCGTAAGTTTGACTGAGATTGGCCGAGAATATTATCAGCAAGTATCAAGCTTGCTAAATCAGCTTGAACAAAGTAATGAAGCAGTAAGAAGTTATCAAACTGAACCTATGGGAAAATTGCGCATTAGTGCCATGGTTGGTTTTGGCCGTGAAAAATTGTTGCCTTTAATGGATGAATTTTCAAGGTTATATCCTAAAGTCATTTTGGATATTGAGCTCAGTGATGCGCTATCTTCCGTTGGACGTGATGATGTGGATGTTGCCATTCGAGGTGGTTACGCCCCAAATGATCGAGTGGTCGCAATTAGATTAATGGACAATCAGTTTGTCCCTGCAGCTACTGAGCAATATCTTAGTGATCACGGCCTGCCAACTCATCCCCATGAATTGAAAAACCATAAGGGATTATATTACCGCGCGCCTAATGGCAAAGTTCCTTGGTTAAGTTTTATTGATAATCAATGGCATGATGTATCAGCGCCCGCAGCTGTGATTAGTAATGCAGGTGAATGGCTTATTGAAAAGGCACAAGAACATCAAGGTATCGTTATGATGCCTCGCTGGGTATTAGCACCATTTTTTGAGTCAGGTAAATTGAAAGAACTGGTTTTTGAGCCACCTTTATCAGCGTCACAAAGTGATGATTTTGGGGTATATCTTATTTATCAAAAGCAGCGTTACCATGTGCCGAAAGTAAAAGCGGCGGTTGATTTTCTGGTTGCTAGAATTAAGCATGGTTAGTTAGATACGATCAGTTGAATATGACCAGTTGAATATGACCAGTTGAATATGACCAGTTGAATATGACCAGTTGAATGTGGTCAGTAAAATACGGTTAGATAATTTACATTTATCAATGGTCGAATAAGGATTGTTATGACAGTTTCTCTACCAATATTAAATACCGAGCGACTTAAGATTAGATCGTTTCGATATGATGACTTAGTTGCATTTACTGCCTATAGAGCAGATCCGGTAATTGCACAATACCAAAGCTGGGAATCATATGTCTTTGAAGATGCTAAAGGTTTGTTTGAGGGGATGGATTACAGCTTGTTTGGCCATGCTGGAATGTGGTTTCAATTAGCTATTGTTGATAAATCAGATATGCTTATTGGCGATGTCGCACTGCATTTTATTGATGAACAACAGATGGAAGTTGGTTTTACTATTGCTAATAAATATCAACAGCAAGGTATCGCTACAGAGGCAATGTCAGCAGTGATTGAGTATTTGTTTATGGAGCTGAACAAATATCGTATCACGGCCACAACAGACGCTGAAAACCTTGCATCTATGGCATTACTTGAAAAGCTTGGCTTTAGAAAAGAAGGCCATTATTTAAAGAATGTTTTCTTTAAAGGTCAATGGGGTGATGAGTGTGCCTATGCAATGCTAAAGCAAGACTATGTAATTAAGAATGAGGTCTAGTTAAACAATGGCTTGTAATGATTGTCAGGAGTCTATTTTTAAACAAAAAATCGGTCGCTGTAAGAGCTGTATGATGCAATTGACCGTGTTGTCATTAGTGAGTTGGCCATTATGGTGGTGGCTTTATGCAGAAGATTTATACCGTGTTGAATCTATCGCATTAGTCTTTTTTTGTTGCGCTTTTACTGGGCTCTTGAGTGTGCATTTATTGGTGTTGTCGTATCGTAAAATGATGGGTTTAACGTAAATTTATATCTTTAATAAACTCTGAATTAGGGCCACAAAAAAGTCAGCGTTTAGCTGACTTTTCATTATTATTTTTAACGCCTTATTAGAAGACTAGTTTCTTTTATTCCATTTAAATAAAATCGAATATTTCCAGAGGCTATTAATCACAAAATATCCGACTAGGGCAAAAATAAGCCCAAGGACAATACAACCTAATAGAAAAGGCGGCCCAATAGTGCCAATTGAGCTTTCTACCCACTGCCAACTTGCTTCGAATACAAATTCAGTCGTTTCTTGCCCTAGAATTTTTGACCCAAGAATATAAGCCGCGTAAAACATAAACGGCATGGTGATGGGGTTTGTCAACCAAACTAAAGCAACGGAAAGAGGGATATTAACATTAAAGAATATCGCCAATCCTGCAGCAAAAAACATTTGAAAAGGGACTGGTAGCCAAGCGACAAATAGTCCAACGGCAAATGCACCAGGTGCCGACTTTCTATTTAAACTCCACAAATTAGGCTTATCCAACAAGCTTCCAAAAATACGTAAATACTTGTGGTTACGTAAAGTTTCAGGCTTCGGCATAAATCTTTCTAATAATTTTTTTGGCATATATGCGATTACTGTCTTTAATTAATCAATGATAAATCGATTTATATATGGATTCTGCGCCAGTATCCTTGTTAGCAATTTGTTGCCAAGTTTACTTCCATTGTGGATAGTGGCGTTATTGGTTGTGATTGGATTATTTACCTTAAAGAAGTGGCCATTTATCAGTGGCGTTCTTTATGGGGTATTATGGATTTCTCTCTGTTTTTATTCATTATTCTCTAAGCAAGAATCTGAAATTCCAGTCACAATTCAATTTAAGGCACAGATAGTATCACTAGTTAGCAAAAACAGCGACTGGATAAGTTTTAATGTTCGTTTGCTTTCTGAGCAACAGTCTATTTACACTCGCTATTATAGGCTTAATTGGCAAAAGCCGCCTGAAGTGAAAGTGGGTCAAATATGGCAATTTACAGCTAGAATGAAGCCCATTACCAGTCCGATAAATCAAGGGGGCTTTAATCAACAAAAATACTTTCTTAGTCAACATATTGTAGGTAAGGGGAGTGTTAAAAGTTCACAACTGATTGAATATGATAAGACAATAAGGCAAACGGTCATTGATAAGGTTACTCCTATATTAATGCTTTCAAGACACTATGCCATTATTCGTGCATTACTGTTTGGCGATAAAAGCGGCATAACATCAATGCAATGGCAAACATTAAGGCAAACTGGTACGGGTCATTTAGTGGCAATATCAGGTTTGCATTTGTCCGTAGTCTTTGGCCTGTTCTGGTGGTTTTCTCGACTGATATTATTGAATTTTTTCCCTGTTTCAAATAGAAGAAATCTTGTTGTGGCGGTGATATTGGCTGCAACTGTTGCTATGTCTTATGGATACCTTGCAGGGTTGGCTATTTCAACGCAGCGGGCGCTAGTGATGTTGATGATGATCGTGCTTTTAACTCTGTTTAAGCAACATGCTTCTACTTGGCAGAGGTTGATATGGGCACTATTCGCGGTAGTTATTATTGACCCATTTGCCAGTTTAAGTGCAGGTTTTTGGCTGAGTTTTAGCGCACTGTCGATCATCCTGTTTACGATTGACTATGTTGGCTTTGACTCTAAACAAACAAATGACGCGAAAAAAAACAATGATGTTAACCAAGTTGTAGCTGCTGATAAGTCCGATCATGACAACAAATCGAATAGTGAAAATAGCTTTTCTTTAGCGCAGTTCTTATCTGTAAAAATAATGCGGTTTGCTGAACATATATCAATATTATTGAAGAACTTTTGGGCGATACAATGGCGATTGTTTCTGGCACTTGGGGTTATTCAGGCATTGTTGTTTGGCACTATCTCTATCCACAGTATATGGATTAATTTTTTAATGGTGCCTTGGTTCAGCATTGTTGTTATCCCTTTGTGCATTTGTACCCTCGTGATTGGTATTTTACTTTTGCCTATTCCTCAGATCATTAGTCTGCCCATCACAACAACCATGTTGAGATTAACTGATCTCAGTTTAGATCCTTTTCAAGCACTGCTCTCATCTAGCAGCGAATTACCATTTAATCAGTTCCACATTTCAGACGAGTTTACCCTTGGTCTATTGATGTTTATTATGGGGATATTCCTCATTAAATGGGCTGTTAATAACCATTGGCGAGTGTGCTTCGCAATATTATGTCTCCCCCTTATGCTGCAACTTCTATCTTTATTTAACGTTGATACCACCTCAACTAAGCAGGCTGCCTGGAAGATGCATATACTTGATGTGGGTCAGGGAATGGCGGTGTTACTGCAGCAAGGTCATCGAGGTGTGTTGTATGACACTGGCGCAGCTTACGGTGACAGTTTTAGTTATGCCCAGAGGGTTATTATTCCTACGTTAATCGCTAAAGGTGTGACAGATCTCGATTATTTAATGATCAGCCATGATGACAATGATCACTCTGGTGGGGTAAATGCTATTTTGGCGCAGTTTGATGACGTGACTCTTGTGAGTAATTTACCTGAGTTTAATCAACAAGGAGTGGACAGTATTGAATGTGATACTGGTCAGTTTAATTGGATGAACCTTAATATTAGTATTACCAGTAATCCATTAGCAACAAGTGACAACAATCAGTCTTGTATTGCTTACATCAATGATGGCGTTAATCGCGTTTTACTGGCTGGTGATATCGAAAAGAAAACAGAACAATACTTGGTTAACACGGGTGAGATAATGGATGCAGATATTTTACTGGTACCACACCATGGTAGCCGCACTTCTTCATCAGTATTATTTATTGAGACTGTTAATCCTGAAGTGGCTATTTTCACTGCGGGATTTGCAAACCAATATGGTTTTCCCAAAAATGATGTTCTTCAACGCTATCAACAACGAGGAGTTAAAACACTTGTCAGCGGTCAATCTGGGCAAATAAGTATAGATTTTACACAGGCAGGTTATCAAATTCGGTTATATCGTACAGATATTGCGCCATTTTGGTATAACGCATTGTTTAGATTTGGTGAGAAAGTTAAAGCAGAGTAGAATATTGCCTTTGTTTGCTATTCAAGTGCTAGTGTAATCAATGACAACAACTAATAATGAAATGTCGAGCGTATTCAAACGTCTCGTAACTTATCTTGTCCCGATGAAAGGGATGTTCCTGTTAGCGGTAATGGCCTTATTAACCTACGGCCTAGTTGATGCTGCGTTTATTGCCTTCATTAAACCGTTTATTGATGAAGGTTTTAGCCAGGCACCATCTGTCGTCGGAGGGGTTGAAGTACCCACACATGGTGGTTTCAATGCCAACAACGACATTATGGTTATGGCGCCATTAGTGGTGATTGGCATGTTTACCCTACGTGGCCTTGCTAACTTCGTTTCGACGTATTGTGTTTCATACATGAGTTCACGATTGATCATGGATATGCGTCAACAAGTATTTGAGCATTATCTTCGCCTGCCTGTTAGCTACATTGACCGTGAAAACAGCGGTAATCTCATTTCAAGAGTGACGTTTGATACTGAACAAATCGCTAGGGCATCAGGTAGTGCATTAATATCCATCGTACGTGATTCAATCACTGTGGTGGGTATGTTAGCAATCATGTTCTATTACTCATGGAAACTGTCGCTATGCATTCTCGTCATTGGTCCGCTAATGGGTATTGTGATTAGTGTTGTGAGTAAACGTTTCAGAAAAGTGTCAAAACAAATTCAATCAGCTATGGGCGGCGTAACAGCAACAACAGAGCAAATGATCAAAGGGCATAAAAACGTATTAGCCTTTGGTGGTCAAAAAACTGAGGTTGAGCGTTTCTTTAAAGTGAATGACACCAATCGTCATCAAAATATGAAGCTGGCTGTAGCCCAAGCAATTAGCCAACCATTAATCATGGTCATTGGTTCATTTGCTCTAGCTTTTGTACTGTATGCTGCGACTTTCCCAAGCTTAAAAGCCGATTTAACCGCAGGAACATTTGCTGCGATTTTAGGTGCCATGATAGCAATGCTTCAACCAATCAAAAATTTGACCCGCGTCAATGCTGAATTCCAACGTGGTATCGCTGCTTGTACCACTGTTTTTGCATTGTTAGATACGGCGCCTGAATCAGATGAAGGTCAATTTGAAACGAAACGTGTTAAAGGTAACTTGAAGTTTAACAACGTGACGTTTAGTTATCCTGAGCAAGAAAGATCAGCATTAGCCAATATCGATTTTGAAGTAAAACAAGGTAAAACTATTGCTCTTGTCGGTCGTAGTGGTTCTGGTAAATCGACAATCGCGAGTTTGATTACACGTTTTTATACTGGCGTTTCAGAAGGGGATATCACCTTAGATGATGTCAGTATTTATGATTACAAATTGAAATCACTACGTAATCAAGTCGCGCTGGTTTCACAACAAGTGACCTTATTTAACGACACTATCGCCAATAACATTGCTTATGCATATCCAGGTGAAGCGACTCGTGAACAAATTGAACAAGCTGCCACACTTGCTTATGCAATGGAGTTCATTGAGACATTACCTGAAGGTTTAGATACTCAGGTGGGGGAGAATGGGGTGTTACTTTCTGGAGGACAACGTCAACGTATTGCCATTGCTCGTGCGATGTTACGTGATGCTCCAGTACTCATTTTAGATGAAGCTACATCGGCATTGGATACAGAATCAGAGAAAGCCATTCAAAAAGGCTTAGATAATTTACGTCATAATCGTACTTCGATTGTTATTGCGCACCGTTTATCAACCATTGAAAGTGCAGATGAAATTTTAGTGGTTGATCAAGGTAAAATTGTCGAACGTGGAAATCATACAGACTTAGTCGCGCAAGAAGGCATTTATGCCAACCTCTACAAAATGCAATTTGGTAATTAAATGCAGGCGTTAGTCAATAAAGTTTGGTATGGCTCACATCCAGCTAAGTGGTTTTTACTACCACTGAGTTTGTTGTTTTGGTTTATTTCAAGCTTACGACGTTGGGCTTTCAAATTCGGCATTAAACAGGCTGAAGTGATTGATGTTCCTGTCGTCATTGTGGGTAATATCACTGCTGGTGGCAGTGGTAAAACCCCAACGGTTATTTATTTGATCAATTTACTTCGAGATCAAGGCTTTAAACCAGGGGTTATTAGCCGCGGTTATGGTGTTAGCATTGATGGTGTTAAAACTGTCATAGCAACAGATAAAGCGGCTGAAGTGGGTGATGAGCCAGCAATGATTGTTGCTCGTACACAAGTTCCTATGGTTGTTGGTGCTAAACGAATTGATGCTGCGAGACATTTACTCGCTGAATTTAATGTTGACATTATTATCAGTGATGATGGCTTGCAGCATTACGCGTTAGCCCGGGATATAGAGATAAACATCCTTGATGGCCTGCGAAGGTACGGTAATCAATGTTTAATCCCAGCAGGGCCTTTGCGTGAAGGTTTATGGCGATTAAATAGCATAGATTGGGTTTTAAACAACGGCGGTGAAGTTCAAGGCTCTGAAGTCGCAATGAGTTTACTTGCTTCAACGCTTAAACCCGTCAATCCTGATTTGAATATTGAGTGGCAATCACAGCCTGCAATTGCAATGGCGGGTATTGGTAATCCACAACGTTTTTTTGATAGTTTAGTGTTACAGGGCTATACATTGATGGAGTCAAAAGCATTTGAAGACCATCAAGCATTTGACGAAAGTGAACTAAAACGGCTTTCACAGCAGTATCCATTAATCATGACTGAGAAAGATGCGGTTAAATGTCGCGATTTTGCACAAGATAACTGGTGGTATTTACCTGTAAATGCGAAGCTTAATACAGATTTTGATACAGCTTTTTTGAATAGACTTAACCAAGTCATTAAAGATAAACAAGGAAACCTCCATGGCGTTCGATAAAAAATTACTTGAGATTGTGGCTTGTCCTGTTTGTAAGGGAACATTAGAATTTGACAAAGAAGCCGATAAGTTGATTTGTAAAGCAGATAAATTAGCTTACCCAATTACTGAAGGTATTCCTGTTTTACTTGAAAATAGAGCCGAGCCAATCGAGTCTTAAGCTTTATTTTAAATGATAAAAATTTAAAAGATAAAAAAAGCGCCTATATAGGCGCTTTTTTATGTTTATCATTCTAATTTATAGGCTTTATTGGTGATGACTATTTAAGGTCTTTATACAAAGTATCAATCCATTTCTTTTCAGTAATGAAATTCCAGCCCCAATCTTTCCACTTGTCATCCATACCTTTGGCATGAATTTGCTCAAGTGATTCACCTTTTTCAATGTTTTCTGTCATCCAATTTATTGATTCATCTAGCATATGTTTGAATTTCAGTAATTCTTCTTTATTCGCTAAATCGCCATGGCCAGGTATCACCTGGGTTTTATTATCAATTAACCCCAATACTTTAGCGACATTGTCGCGATAACCCATTATCGAACCACCGCCGTTTAAATCAACATAGGGGAAGCGGTCTTTAAAGAACAAATCACCCATATGAACGATATTGTCATTTTTCCAAAAAACAACACTATCGCCGTCAGTATGACCCGGTCCAAGATGCTTAACGACGAGAGTGTCGTTATTAAAATGGATAGAGATATCTGAAGAGTAGGTGATAACAGGTAGCGCAGATTTTGGCGTGTCTTTGTCTGCACTGAGTCTTTTAAGCACATTATCGTGGGCAAAAATAATCCCTTGTTCACCAAAGTGGGCATTGCCGCCAGTGTGATCGCCATGATAGTGGGTATTGATGACGTACTTTGGAGTGCCAGTTTGGATTTTGTTAAGTGACTGACTGATTTTATTAGCAAGAGGGGCAAACTGGTCATCGATAATTAAAATACCATCACTGCCAGCCGATACGCCAATATTACCGCCAGAGCCGACAAACATATAAGCACTGTCAGAGAGTTTATTCGATGTGATTTGTACATCTTTGAAGCGGTCATCATCAGCAAACGAACTTGATGTGATCAATGATAATGCTAGTAAACTTGTTTTTATTTTGTGCTTCATTTTTGGTTCCTGTAGTGAAAAACCGAATCATTATTAGGTTAATGATTCGGTCGTTAGCATCCTTATTACACAGTCCAAGGTAGCAGCTTTTTAGCGCGTTTGTCAGCAATCCCTAATTTAATCGAAGATTGATATCGAATACGATAAAGCGCTTGATAGAGCAGTGGCACTAGGTACAAACTTGTTACAGTCGAGAATGAGAGTCCACCAATAATAGCAATAGCCATTGGCGAGTAAGGTGGTCCACCACCGCCAATTTGGGTATCGCCCATTGCTAATGGAACTAAGCCTAATACAGTTGTTGCAACCGTCATCAATACTGGACGTAAACGGGTAATACAGATGGTTAAAATGGATTCAGACAAATCGGTTAACTTGGGTGTTTTTTGATTGATTTGGTCAACCAGCACAATCCCGTTGTTAACTACGATGCCCATTAGGATAAGGATCCCTATCATTGCCATGACTGACATAGGCGTTGCTGTAATCCATAATCCCCAAAATACACCTGTGATGGAGAACAAAATAGAACTGATAATCGCAGTGGGTAATAACAGTGATTCAAATAACGCCGCCATGACAATATAGATCATGATTAATGCCAATATCATATTCACAGCCATGACCGATTGTTCTTCATCTTGGCGCTCGAATCCCCCACGTAAAGAATAGCCATAGCCATAGGGGAAATTCACATTCGCCATCACTTTCTCAATCTGCTCTTGAGCTTCTTCAGTGGTAATATCGTTAACATTTGCCCCAATAGATAGTGCTGTTTGGCGATTGTAATGGCGAATAGTGTCAAATCGTGGTTGAATTTTGATATCAGCTAGATTATCTAAACTATAAAGGCGGTCGCCTTTACGAATAATCGGTAACTGTTTCAGTTGCTCTAATGAGCGCTGCCAGCTTTTATCGTAGGCGAGTTCAATACGCAGTTCACCATTAGGATCATGTCTGAATGAACGCAGTGGAGTGCCACGAAGTGCCATCGATATGTGAGATGCTATTTCATTAAGCTTTAAATCTAATCTTGCGGCCATTTCACGGTCAATGTTGATGACGACTTCTTGTTGCGCAGCATTGACCTCTGAACGAACATCTTCAAGCCCTTCGATACTGCTTAACAAGGGTAATACTTGCTCACTTAGAGTGATGAGTTCAGATGTTGAACGACCAGTTAAGGTTACGCGTAAACCTGAATTCTCATTACCCCAACCAAATTGCGGTGTCGCCGCAGCATATTTGGGGAATCCTTCACGAATGGTTTCTTTTAAATCAGCCATTGGTGTTTCGATATCTTTTTGAAGCAGTAATGTGGTTTGAATGCTGTCAGCAGAGTAATAGCTATAAACAGAATCAATCATAAAGGCTTCTTTATTGGCATAAAGATAGTCTTCCATTTGATTTATCATTGCTTCAGTGACTTTTAAATTATGGCGACCTTCCAATTGATAATTGATATAGAGGCGGTCTTTCCCTTCACCGTCGGATTGATCTTGCTGCACTAAACTTAGCGGTAGTGCGGTTGATACTAATATAACGACCGCAATAACACCTGATATTTTCGAGTGAGATAATACCCAAGTTAAACTGCGTTGATAAAACAACTGTAGTTTTGACTCTTTAGGTTGGGTATCAATATCAAAGTGAAATTTCGTTAGCATTAACGGGATCAGCGTTTTAGCCACTAATAAAGAGGCAGCTAACGAAATACAGATAGAAATGGCGACATGTTCGAGGAAAATCGTTAACTCAACTTTTACCCCAACAATATTAGGTAAAAATACGATGGCAGTGGTTAGGGTGCCGGCTAAAACAGCCAGTGCGACTTTTGTTACACCGGTTAATACCGCTTTTTCATTGGCATCTTGTGAAAGTGCACCGTTTGCATTGGTATTGTCTAAGGCAGGATTATCTTTCAGTTTTTGCTTTTCTTGGAGCACGCTCTCAGTAACAACAACAGCGTTATCAATCAGCATTCCGACAGCTAATAATAAGCCCATCATGGAAAGAATATTGAGGCTATAGCCAAATAAATACATCCCAGCTAAGGTCATACAAATTGAAATGGGTACAGATGAAACCACCACTAAAGTCATCTTTAAATTACGCAAGAATAGATACAGCACGCCAAATGATAGCAGTGCACCTAACAGCCCTGAAAATAATAAATCTTGCAGTGAAGACTTAACCCCATAAGCCTGATCTTCCATTACAAACAGTTTGATGCCTTGAAATTGCTTATCTTGTTTTGTTTTTTCTATAACCGCTAATACCCGTTCTGACACTTCAACTAGGTTTGAGCCAGACTCTTTAAATACGTCCAAGCCTACAGCAAACTTTTGGTCTAAATGACGACCTTCGAAGGCTTCTGGTAATGTGAACTTAACCGAGGCAATATCACCCAACATGGTAGTGGTATTAAGTTTTACTGCTTTGATATCTTCAAGGGATAAAAACTCTCCTTTTGGCGATACTTGAAAAACTTGGTTGTTATTTCTTAATGTGCCAGCACTAACAACAAAGTTTTCCCTTTGTAATCGCTGCTGTAGCTGGGCAGGATTAATGCCAGATGCTGCAAGTTTGTCAGCATCTAAACGTATTTCAATTTGCTTTTGATCTACGCCATATAAAGTAACTTTTGAGACCCCTTCAATACGCTCAAGGGGCTTACGAAGTTGTTTATCTAACAAGTCAAAGGCATTTGATAGTTCACGCTCGCTGGAGATGCGTATCGTTAATACGGGCATATCAGCGGTTGAAAACTGCTGAATGAATACTCGCTCGACATCTAAAGGTAATAGATGCCTTACTGAGTCAATCTTTTCCCGAGCTTCTAAGCTTTTAGTGGCAACATCTTCACCCCACTTCATATTCAGTTGAATGTTAGCGCCATCTTGAGAAGAGTTTGAGCGAACCTCCTCAATGCCGCTCATTGTGGCCAGTGACTCTTCTAATACGCGGGTAATATCACGCTCAACTTCGGCAGGCGTCGAACCTTTATAAGGAACATTGACCTGTATTTGCGGAATATCGATACCTGGAAACATCTCCAAAGGCAGTAAGCGGCTTGAAGCTAAACCAAATAACAGAATAGCTAAAAAGAACATACTGGTGGTCACAGGCCTTTTAATCGCTAATTGGGTTAAGTTCATGACTGAGTCTCCAAATCGAATGACTCAGAACTTTTATTACTTTTATCAGCATCATTGGTTTGTGTTTGTTGATAAGTTTTTTTATCAAACAAGCCATAAAGTGCCGGAATAACCAGTAATGTCAGCATGGTAGACAGTCCTAAACCGAATATGACTGTTATTGCCATTGGAGCACGAATTTCACTGCCATCACCGACACCAATTGCCATAGGTAGCAAACCTAAAGTTGTTGTCAGTGTCGTCATCATAATAGGGCGTAAACGAGATTTAGCAGCGGTGCTAATAGCGATTTCTTTGTCATTACCTTCTTTACGCAGCTGATTAATTCTATCGACTAATACAATGGCATTATTGACCACAATACCTGCAAGCATAATGAGTCCGATAAAGACCACGACACTAATATGCGTACCAGTAATGAATAGTCCGAATATACTGCCACCCACTGCCATAGGCACTGCAAACAGAATCAGTAATGGATGCAATAGAGATTCAAACTGGCTGGCCATAACCAAATAGACTAAAAATACTGCCAGTACTAAGGCTATTTGCAATGACTCGAATGAGTGTTCCATTTCTTCATTTTGACCACCAAAGCGAGCTTGAATAGAAGAGGGGAACTGTTGCTCATTTAATATTTGCTGTGCTTCTTTGACTGCTTCACTTAAATCACCATAACTTAAGTTGGCTGACACGATTGCAACCCGTTGTTGGCTAACGCGGTTAATCGCAGAAGGACCAACTTGCAGTGATACATCAGCGACAGCGCTTAATGGGATAGCATGTTCGCTATTAGGGTTGATTATGAGTGAGTTAACGTCCTCAATATTATTGCGCTCATCCAGTTCGCTGCGAACCAAAATATCGACTTTTCTGTCACGAACAGTGTATTGACTTGCAATGGTACCGCCAACACGATGTGCAATACGGTTGGCAACGGTTGGTGCATCTAAGCCAAGTGAAGCGAGGCGTGCATGATCAAAACGAATACTGATTTCAGGTTGACCATCACGAAGTGAGGTATTGATATCACTAAAGCGTGATGATTCAGAAAGTGCAGATACCAGTTTATCGCCGCTGTGTTTCAGCTGCTGTAAGTCATAACCTGATAACTCAATTTCTAGTGGTGTTTTAAAGCTAAATAACTCCGGGTGGTCGATTTTTGCATCAAGCGCTGGTATACGACGAGCGGTTGCTCTTAATACATCTGCGACAGTATTAAAGGCTTGTGTATCAGCTAGTACAACCTGTAAACGTCCCCAATTTTCACCACCTCGGGCCGTATCTGATGTCATCAATCCGCCACTACCTGCTTGGCTAAAGGTGTGTTTTACATCTTCTCGGCCACTAATTGAATAAGCTAGTTGCTCTAACACTTCATCGGTTTTTTGAACCGCTGTACCTGGTGGCAGCAAAATTTCTACATAAAATTCACCTTGATTCATTGGCGGAATAAGCTCTACACCGAGTCTTGGGAATAAACTACCAGCGCCAATTGTCAGCATTATCGCGATAATAACCGTCACTGCTTTGTGCGCCATGGCATGGGTTAATACCCGATGATAAATGCTTTCGATGAAACGATAAACAAAGTTAAATGCCGCACTTAATGGACGCATCACTAATGATAATGCCCAAGAAATAAATCGACCTGAAATGATAATGAGGTTTAATAAGGCATTAGGTAAATAGCTAAGCAATAACTTAAAGGGAAAACCTAACACTAATACAAGGTAATGAACTGCCTTGGCTTTTTTAGTTGTTGGTATCGCTTTGACTTCAGGTTCTGCTTCAATGGGTAATTGATTAAAACCTTGTCTTGATGCCAACATTGGAATAGCGGTTAGTGCTACAAATAACGAGGCTAATAGCGCAAAAGTAACCGTTAATGCTTGGTCTGAAAATAACGCGCCTGCAATGCCATCAACAAACACCAAGGGTACGAATACCGCTAAAGTGGTTAGTGTTGATGCGAATATCGCGCCAGCGACTTCTTTAGTGCCACGTAAAGCGGCTTCTACTTTTTCAAGACCTTGTGCTTTGTATCTGTCGATATTTTCAAGTACTACAATAGCATTATCGACCAGCAAGCCAATGGCCAGCGCAATACCACCTAAAGACATAATATTGAGGCTAATTTCAGCAAAGTACATCATGTTAAATGTCGCAATGACTGAAAATGGAATAGAAATTGAAATGATTAACGTGGCAATGATATCGCGCAAGAATAAGTAGATAACCAACATGGCGAGCAAGCTACCAAACAACGCAGCAGCAGTAACTTCACTGACGGCGCTTTGGATAAATTCAGACTGATCATAGATAACCTTTAGCTGATTATCTTCTGCTTCACTGTTAATTTCAGCCAGTTCAGCACTGATTCTTTTGGCAACGGATACCGTATTGGCATCACCTTCTTTGTATATCGCCAGCTCAATTGATTCGACTTGGCCAATACGAGTAACATCGCTACGTTCTTTGTAGCCATCAACCACATCAGCGACTTCAGAAAGGCGTATAAGAGTTTGACCATCACGGTAAACAATCACGTTTTTAAGTTCTTCAAGGTTGTTGAATTGATTCAGTGTCCTCACTAAATATTCTTTATCACCTTGAATCACTTTACCTGCAGAGAGGTTAATATTTTCTTCACTTATGCGGCGCTTAATATCGTCAGCATTGAGGTTTAACTGCTGCAGCTTTTGCTGGTTAAGCAGAATGTGTACTTCTTGCTCTAAGCCACCAGACAACCTTACGGCTGCCACCCCAGACAGTGCTTCTAGGCGCCTTTTAAGTTCTTCTTCCGCAAAAGTACGCATACTTTTAAGCTGTGTTTCACTGGCATCAGGTACTGACAGTGCTACTCGCATGATAGGGTCAAGATTTGGATTAAAGCGAAGCAGTAGAGGTTTATTGATATCCAAAGGCAGTTCGATGGTATCAATTTTTTCACGCACCTCTAAACTTGCCATATCCATATTGGTGCCCCATTCAAACTCAAGCACCACATCCGATAAGCCTGAACGTGAGATAGAACTGATTTTACGCAGACCTTTGACTACGCCTACAGCTTCTTCAATAGGTTTTGAGATCAGCTGCTCAACTTCAACAGGTGCAGCGCCATCATAAGCGGTTCTTACTGTGACGCTTGGGTAACTTAAATCGGGTAAAAGCTTAACGGCTAGGCGGGTAAATCCGACCATACCAAATAACATGATTGCCAGCATAAACATCCACACAGATACAGGACGTTTTACCGAAGTATTAATTATCGACATAGTAAAAGCGTCCTTATTTACTTGCTAAGCTGTTTTTGGCGTAAGAAAGCGGACTAATAACTTCAACTAGCGATTGATCTTTGAGGTTTTGTTGACCACGTATAACGATTTGTTCACCCGGTTTAACCCCTGAGATTATTTCGACTTTATTTTTTTCGCGATAGCCTAAGCTGACTTCACGGCGAGTTGCTGTATTGTCTTCGATGACATACAGCGCTTGAGTATCATCTTGATTAATAATGGCATTGAAAGGCACGGTGATAACGTCATTATGGGTATCGTATTTAAGCTCAACACGGGTGAACATGCCTGCTTTTAACTTAGCATCAGCATTATCGATAGCGATTGTCACTTTGAATGTGCCGCTTTGCGAATCAACAATAGGGCTTATTCTTAACACATTAGCGATAATGTCAGCTTCTGCAGTTGCTTTGCTATTACCGTATTGATTACTGATCCTTGCTTCTTGTCCAAGTCGTAAACTCTGAAGTTGTTGCTCTGGTAAGTGGACGATTCCATGTAACTCATCTTGATTGACAATATAAAATAACTCTTCGAATTCTTTGGCCATATTACCTGTTTTGACATGTCTTTTAGCAACCACACCGTCAATTGGCGATACGATACGGCTTTCAATAACATGTAATTCGGCAAGATCACGCTGAGCCATTGCTGCTTGTAAGTTGAATTCAAGTTTTGCCATCACATCTTGACTGATGAACTCTTTGTTTTTCATTTGCTTTAAGCGATTCAACTCTTGCTCGATAATTTGTACTTCAGCAAGAGATCGTTTGAAATCATAATGTTGGCGCTGAGCATCAATTGTCGCCAATGCCTGACCTTTCTTAACTCTATCGCCTTCTTCAACATTGATAGTCTCTATTAGTCCAGCTATTCGAGTGACAACGTGAGCTTCTTCTGGTGCTTCAAGGGTGGCTGTAGTGCTATAAAAAGAAGACACATTTCCTTGAGTCACTTGTGATACTTCAACTGGAACGGCGTATTTTTCTTCTTCGACTTTTTCTTCTTGTTGCCCACTGCAACCACTCATAATTGCCATTGTTGCAGCAATAGAAATAAACGAAATTGCTCTTTTTGTTGTGATGATGAACCTATCCATAGGGTACCTGCCAGTCAAATATTCTGAATTGATGACGCTAAACATGATTTAGTGTGGAACTAATAAATGTAAACGTCACGTTTTCAATTGTAAGTAATGTTTAATTAATGTTGTTAAAGCAGGTATTGTGCCAACATTAAAAGCTGTTATTTATTAATTGTTTAGCGTATCTTGAACCATCAGTTAGTGATGGCCAATATTGATAAGTAGCGAAAATGTTTAAAAAGTAGTGAGATTGTTCATTGTGACTAAAGCTAAAAATGAACAAAACCTTAAGACGAAATAATGGAATATGCTTTTAAGGCTGGTGACCTTTTATTATGCTATTTCTACTTAAAGTTTATGAGGTTAATTCGAGTTACGATTTAATAACTATTGACATGATTTATATAATAATTTGATATGTATGGCAGGGAGGCACATATGATTAAAGTAGATAAGTTAACGAAGCAATACCCAATGGGTGATACGTGTGTGAAGGCGCTCAATGGCGTCAGTTTTACCATTGCACAAAATGAATTTGTCGCAATAATGGGACCCTCAGGTTCGGGCAAGTCAACTTTAATGAACATTATAGGTTGCCTGGATAAACCGACATCAGGTAGTTATCAGCTCAATAATCAAGAAGTAGCCAGTCTAAGTGACGATGCGCTATCTGCTGTGCGAAATAAAGACATTGGCTTTGTATTTCAAAGTTTTCATTTATTGCCAAGGCTATCGGCGCTGCAGAACGTATTGTTACCATTGCGGTTTTCCGAAACATTATCTCAAGACAGTACTTATGCTCATGAGTTATTAAAAAGAGTGGGTTTAGATAGTCGTCATGATCATCGACCTAATCAGCTTTCTGGCGGTCAGCGACAAAGAGTTGCTATAGCCCGTTCTCTTGTTAATAAGCCTGCAATTTTGCTGGCCGATGAACCCACAGGAGCATTAGACAGCAAAACGTCAGTTGAAATTATGGCGTTATTCACCGAATTACACCTTGCAGGTCAAACCATTATCTTGGTAACACATGAAGAAGAAGTTGCGGCTTATGCACAGCGCATTATTAGGATGCGTGATGGGGATATTGTTGAAATTGAAAATCGAGGAGAGCAGGTTGCTTAACTTATCTGTTCGACGTCGAAAGAAATCATCTTATTCCTATAAAACGAGTCATATTCTATTTTCTAAAAAATTTATTAAACTAACTGGAATCATTGTTTGTAGTTTACTGAGTTCAATAAGTTTTTATAGCCCTGCTGGTGTCAGTGATGCTGCCACAATAAAAGACCCAACTAACGACTTAGCGACGGATTCAACAACTCTTATTATTGAAACGAGCTCCGTCGAAACCATTTCAGCCAACAAAGATAACAGTTTACCTTTGTTACTGACTGGACAGGTAGCATCAGTTAATTTACAGCCTTTTGTGGTACCCAAAGCCGGTAAAGCTTGGCGCTATCAAATTCAATGGATGTTACCTGAGGGAGCACTGGCGCAAGCTGGCCAAGTGGTGGTGATTTTTGATAAAAGTGAAATAGTGAATCAAATAGAACAACTTGAAGCCAGCTTATTAAGAGTTACTGCACAAGAGCAAAACCAATCAATAGAATTGAGCTCTCAGTTATTACAAGCGGAGTTTGATGTTAAAAAAACCAAGCTTGAGCTTGAGAAGGCGCAATTAGATGGAGAAATTCCAATCGATTTTATCGCAGCAAAAGAATATGCCGATAATCAATTTGAACTATTGAAAGCGAAATCAGAATTAACAAAAAACAGTCAATCTTTAGCGGAAATCCAAGATAAACGAGTCGCTACACTTGAGCAGCTGTCTATTGATAGAAAGCGTGCTCAACTAGAGTTAGATCAAGCTATGCAAGGAGTAGAGCAATTAGAGCTGCGCTCCGATGTTAGTGGTCCCATGCTATATGGCAGAGATAATCATTCAGATAAAAAGTTTGCCGTAGGCGACTCCGTACAAATTGGACGACAAATAGCGACAATTCCGGCGATGGATAAGCTAGAAGTTATTGCTTGGGTTAATGAAGTTGATGTCGACAAACTTAAACTCCATTCAGCAGTCAATATTAGATTGGATTCCCAACCTGCATTTCCCCTTAGTGGCACTATTGCTGATATCAGCCGTCAAGCGAGTAAACAAGCTGCTTGGGGAAGCAGTAATTGGTTTAAAATCTCGATTAAATTTGTTGCCGATCCACAAGTGAAGATGATTCCGGGTATGAGCGTACTCGTCGAGTCTGGAGGAGCAAATATATGAGGAAGACATTAATCCTACTATGTGTACTTTCAGTATTAAGTGGCTGCAGTGATAAAGCGGTAACTCAAGTTGAACTAGGTATATTAAGTCAACAGATTGAAGTGACTGGTGAGTTAGTCTCAGCTGACACTGTAAATTTAATGCCACCAACAATGCGCAGAGTTTGGCAATATCAAATTAAAATGCTGGCACCAGAAGGCGTTGAAGTCACTGAAGGTGATGTTGTTGCTCAGCTCGATACCTCCGACTTAACTCAGCGCTTGTCTGTAAAATCTGCAAACTTAGAAACAACCTTGCAAGATTTAGCCACCTCAAAGCTACGTAATGCTAAAAAACTGGAAGAACTTAAACTTGATTTAGCTGAAGCGAAAATGAATCAAGAAAAAACACAAATGAAGGTCGATATCTCTGATGAAACGGTCTCCGAAATAGATAAAAACAAATACTTAAGAGATGCCATTATTGCCCAAGACAATGTCACCCTAATTAATAATAAAATTCGTTTGGAGCAATTAAGTGCTGAGCAAAGAGTCAAAATGCTAGAAGGAGACAAGCAAAAGTTTGCTTCTGAAGTGTCGGCATTAAAAAAAGGTATAAAATCGCTCACCCTAATAGCGCCCCGCGCAGGCATGATTGTTTATGGTAATGATCAACAAGGTAATAAAGTCGCTGAAGGGCAATCCATATTCGTAGGTGATTCTGTACTAAGTATTCCTGATCTTAAACATATGCAAGTCAATATGACTATTCCTGAAGTGGAAGCAGGCAGGGTAAAAGTGGGGCAAAAATTAAAAATACGTCTTGATGCTAACCCTGAAAGAAGTTTCAACGGTGAAATAACCGAACTAGGCGCGGTATTTCGGATTAAAAACCAAGATATACCATTAGTGATTTTTGATGCCGTTGCCAATATTAATACGCCAGATATTGATTTCATGAGGCCAGGAATGACGGCGAAAATTAGTATTGATCTCGCTAATGATAAACCAGAATTATTGGTGTCATTAGATGCTGTTCATTATGACCGCGGTGAAGCTTATGTCATGAAATCCACATTATTTGGTCAGGCAAAGCATCCCGTAACTTTAGGTGCTATGGGGCAAGAGCGAGTGGTGATTAACAAAGGTCTTAGTGCCGGTGATGAGGTGTTATTACCATGAAAAATTATTTGATATTAATCAGCATCTTAATACTCCTTATCGGTTGTAATAATGCGGCGCAAGATGGCGTGCTGACCATGAATGTCGAACGTAGTGATTTTAAAGTTGAGATCCCAGCAACAGGGGAGTTAGAAGCGAGTCATTCAACCTTGGTAAATGTCCCTTCTGGGCTAAGAGGCCCACAATCTTTAGCTTGGATCATGGATAACTTTAGCGAAGTTAAAGCCGGTGATGTCGTGGCTCGAATGGATCCGACCCGAGAAGGTTTTAGGCTAGATATGGAGCAGCTCGATTTTGATCGTTTAGGTCTTGATAGTGAAATACAAACAAAAAGAGATAACACCATCAATAAAGGCTTAACCACTGATACTGTTCTTACTGAACAAGAACAAGATCTGGCTGAGCGTTTTTTCAGTGAAGATGTAAGGGTTTATACTAAAATCGATATTATTGACCAGATGCGAAACCAAGATTATCTGATGGCCAAAATGGATTTTTATGGTTGGGGTATTGAACAACACGGTTCTCAAGCAGAAGCAGAGCAACAACTGATCAAGCTTAAACAGAAAAGTCATCAAGCGAAAATTAATCGATACGCCAATAATCTTAATCAAATGGAAATTAAAGCACCACACGATGGATTGTTTGTCGCCTCTCCTGGCTGGAACGGTAGTATTCCAATTGCTGGCGATATGATGTGGTCTGGCATGACGATAGGTATTTTGCCCGACACATCCAACATGCAAGCTAAGTTGTTTGTTTTAGAGTCAGAAGCATTAGGTTTAGCGGTTGGAAAACCTGTCACCCTTCATCTTGATGCCTATCCCAATCTCGACATTTCAGGGAAAGTCATTCAATTAGATTCACTTGCTAAAGCCAAAGACAAAAATAGCCCTGTGAACTACTTTGAGTTGACAGTCAGTATAGATAAAACAATGACCGATATTATGACGCCAGGAAGACAGCTTTCTGCGGCAATTCACGCTACCGATATCAATGATGTGATTACCATTCCCAACCAAGCCTTGTTTCAAAAGTCTGGTGAATATTGGGTGTATTTAAAAACATCTGAAGGTTTTTTAAAGCAAGCTGTGACACCAGGCAATCGCAGTTTAAACAGAACGGTGATTAATAGTGGTTTGTCACAGGGGGATGTTATTGCGTTAACAACGCCGCCTAAACGGAGCCGAGTATAATGAGTTCTAATATGAATCAGCAGATAAATGAGACGACAAAGCCGCAACAGTGGCTTTCAATATATTGGGAAGGCATTAAACAGGCATTTGATGAAATGCGTCATCATAAATTACGTACATCATTAACTTTATTGGAGATGATATTTGGTGTAGGTGCAGTCATTGCGATGCTAAGCGTTGGTGAAGGTGCAGAGCGAGAAGCCCTTAAGATGATTGAATCTATGGGCGTAAATAATTTAGTAGTTAATGCACGAACCACCCAAGGCGATGCGCTAAAATCCGTTAGAGAACACAGTATTGGTTTGAGTTTACGGGATATTGAAAGTGCAACCGATACGCTGCCCTTTGTCGATAATTGGAGTGCAGAAAAGAACATTAAAGTATTTAGCTTATTTAGTTTGCAGGGGAGAAGTGATGCTAAGGTATCAGGTGTTACGCCTAGCTATTTTGAATTGAGTTCGTTGCCTTTAGGTGAGGGCAGAACGTTACGTCAAGAAGATGAAGTTCATTATCAGCAGGTCGCAGTGCTTGGACCTGAAGCTGCACGAAGCTTGTTTCCTCAAGGGAGTGCCATCAAAAGTTTATTAAAAATAAACCATCAGTGGTTTACCGTTGTTGGTGTGCTATCGGAAAAAGAGGGCACTAAATCGACGATACAAGGTGTAAAGCTTGGCGGCGAACGTAATCAAGTATTCATTCCGCTAGCGACTGCCCATAAAAAGATGAATTTCTCCCAACTAGAAGATGAATTAGACTCGTTCAAATTAGCTATTGTTGAAGGCGTAGATCCAACTTTAGGTGCCAAAAGCCTACAACACTTGCTCAATAGACGACATGGCGGGGAGAAAGATTTTGATGTTGTTGTTCCTGCAGATTTGCTGGCTCAACACCAAAAGACTCAGCAAATATTTAATATTGTGATGGCATGTGTTGCGGGGATCTCTTTGCTGGTGGGTGGCATTGGTATAATGAATATTATGTTGGCTACGATTTTAGAAAGAACCGGTGAGATAGGCCTGTTAAGAGCACTGGGCGCTAAACGTAAAGATATCGCCAGGCAGTTTCTTATTGAGAGTATTGCTATATCAGCAACTGGGGGATTAATTGGAATTGTCGTAGGTTTATTGCTGGCGTTAGTTATTTCATCTGCGGCAGGTTGGCCAGTAGCTTGGTCACCATTTGCCATTGTATTAGCCTTAGGTGTTTGTATGACCATTGGGGTAGGCTTTGGTTTATATCCCGCTAAAAAAGCGGCAAGACTTGATCCTATTGTTGCTCTGCAAAGGGATTAATTTTAGTGTGCTCGCTTAGTCTGCATGCTTTTTAATAATGCTATGCTTTGTAGTGATTATCAGAAATTTTGGTGTATGTAACAATCGTTAGTTTAAGCGCTAATGGACGCTTAATTTTTTGACTGTTAATTAACAATCTTGAAAAGCATTTAAACTCAGCTTGATTTACTTGAATTTCAACAAGTATGATTTAATTAAAAACTCACTTTTTGTGGTTATTTATTCGGCATGTTAAACTGTTAGCTACTTTTCTGGATCTATATTTAAAAAGGTTGGTGTGATTTATAAGTAGTCTTTAAGTTATAAAACTTATTTCCCCTGCCAAGTGTAAAACATCAATAGTCACTTATGTAGTGTTTTATCATTTAATCTTCAAAGATTTTATTTATTTTAAAATTATTACAATCATGAATAAACTGCACTAAACCCTCACATTAATGCCCGTTTAGTGTGCGTTTTAGGAAAATTAATTAATTTTTACAAACAGAATTGATTCATGATAAGTTTAATTTTTCGGAATTAAGACGGTATATAACGACTTTTTATAATTGATAAGAAGCTTTTAGAACCATTTCGAATAAGTACTGGATTATTTAGTTTAAAAGTATGAGTCTTGCGCATAATGAGTGCAATTTAAAATGGTACATAATCATAATAAAATGACTATTTATTCATCTAAGACGAATCCATTAGATTAGCTTTTAGCTCATAGAAGTCGATGCATTCATCAATAGAACCCAAATCAATGGAATTACAGGCATTAAAGAACAGGCAATAATGAGAAGCATACTGGACTGATATATAATAAAAGGGCTAAATATGAAAGAAAGGACTGTAACTGAGTTAGTAATTGATCAAATTTAAAAGCATTATGAGCCATTAGTAGAACTAAAAACCATAATTGTTTTAGCTTTAAATTGGTAAATTAAAGACAATAAAAAAGCGCCTGAAAGGCGCTTTTTTTGTAAACAAATAACTAAGGTTATCGTTTATCTAAACTAACAAAGTCACGGTCTTCTGAGCCAGTGTATAACTGACGTGGACGACTGATTTTGTGACCTGGTTGGTCAAGCATTTCTTTCCAATGTGCAATCCAACCAACAGTACGAGAAAGTGCAAATAACACTGTAAACATACTAGTAGGAATACCGATTGCTTTCATGATGATCCCTGAATAGAAATCAACATTTGGATATAGCTTCTTAGACACGAAATATTCGTCTTCTAAGGCAATGCGTTCAAGTTCCATTGCTACATCAAGTAGCGGATCGTTCACATTTAGCTCAGCTAACACTTCATGACATGTTTCACGCATAACTTTTGCGCGAGGGTCGAAGTTTTTGTAAACACGATGACCAAAGCCCATAAGACGGAATGGATCAGCTTTGTCTTTCGCTCGAGCGATAAACTCAGGAATGCGATCAACACTACCAATTTCTTCTAGCATCTGTAGACAAGCTTCGTTAGCGCCACCATGAGCAGGCCCCCACAAAGAAGCAATACCAGCAGCGATACATGCAAATGGGTTAGCACCTGATGAACCTGCTAAACGAACCGTAGAGGTAGAAGCATTTTGTTCGTGATCAGCGTGTAATACAAAGATACGATCCATTGCTTTTTCAACAACAGGATTGACTTGGTATTCTTCACAAGGAACAGCGAACATCATGCTAAGGAAATTACCTGCATAACTTAGGTCGTTGCGTGGGTAAACAAAAGGTTGACCGATTGAATACTTGTAGCACATTGCTGCAATGGTTGGCATCTTAGAAACGAGGCGGAAAGCCGCTATTTCACGATGTTTTTCGTCATTTACATCAAGTGAATCTTGGTAAAACGCAGATAATGCACCTGTAACACCACATAGCATGGCCATTGGGTGTGCATCGCGGCGGAAACCTCGGAAGAACGCAGCTAATTGCTCGTTCACCATGGTGTGATTCTTAACCATTGCAACAAACTCTTCGTATTGAGTTTTGCTCGGTAATTCACCGTATAACAATAGGTAACAAACGTCTAAATAGTTAGATTCAGTAGCTAATTCATAAATTGGGTAGCCACGGTGTGTAAGTACACCTTTGTCGCCATCAATAAATGTAATTGCAGACTCGCAAGATGCGGTCGCTAAAAAACCAGGATCGAAGGTGAAATGACCTGTCTTTCCTAGTTTACTAATATCGATTACGTCAAAACCAGCAGTACCCTGCTTGATCGGTAACTCGATTGAATCATTCCCTGGTAACTCTAATGTGGCTATATTGTCAGCCATACCCCGTTCTCCTTACTTCATTCTTTTCTGTGAGTGCGGCATGTTAAGCGGACATTACTTTACAGTGAATTAGGATCACATTTCAATTTAAATAAGCGTTTAAATTTATTAGACCATGGTATAAAGCTTGCTAGAGACCTTGTCGGCAAAGGTTTTTTTGCAAAAAAAATGCAAAAAAACAAATTTTGCATAGTGTGATGTTTGTATTTGACAATTGCCTTGAGTATACTTGCCTGCGTCCTCAAGGGCGACAAGCATCACATTTTTGAAGTCATTTATAATTTGTCTAAATTAGTGATTTCTCAAATAGTTAAGTGTTTGATAGTAGTCTGTTATGTTTCAACATTTTGTTTACATTCGTTGTTTGATGTATCAAATCGAAACAAAGTGAGATGAATAATAAAAATAATGCTCAATGGAGCTGAGTGAGCAGAACGTGAAAAAGCAAAGACCTGTCCATATAGACCTACAGACCATACGCTTTCCTGCAACAGCGATAGCGTCAATTCTTCACCGTGTTTCCGGTGTCATCATGCTGTTTGCCGTGGCAATTCTTATTTGGATGCTAAATGAATCTTTAGCATCGCCTGAGAGTTTCGCTGGCTTACAATCTCTTTTTGATAACTTGCTCGTTAAGTTTGTTATTTGGGGAATTCTTACTGCGTTGGGTTACCACTTAATCGTTGGCTTACGTCATCTGATTATGGATACCGGCCGTTGGGAAGAACTTGCCTCTGGCTTAGCGTCAGCAAAAATCGCCTTTGTACTATCAGCGGCGTTTTCTATCATCGTGGGGATTTGGGTATGGTAACTAATGCAGCAAGCCTTGGACGCAGTGGTGTTCATGATTTTATTTTAATTCGTGCTAGTGCAGTAATCTTAGCCTGTTATACCATTTTTATGGTGGGCTTTATTGCGTGTAGCGCTCCATTAACATACGAAATTTGGCATGGCTTATTTAGCACATTGCCGATGAAAGTATTCACCTTACTTGCGCTTGTAGCCATTCTTGTTCATTCATGGATTGGTATTTGGCAGGTGTTAACTGATTACGTTAAAAACGTATCAGTACGTGGATTACTTCAGTTCGTTTTTGTCGTAGCCGCTTTTTGTTATCTAGCTGCAGGCATTTTAATTGTGTGGGGTGTTTAAGTGAGTATTCCAGTACGCGAATTTGACGCAGTTGTAGTCGGCGCTGGTGGCGCAGGCATGCGAGCTGCATTGCAAATTTCTAAAGAAGGTAAGAGCTGCGCGCTTTTATCAAAAGTTTTCCCAACTCGTTCTCATACGGTTTCTGCGCAAGGTGGTATCACTGTTGCGTTAGGTAATGCACATGAAGATCATTGGGAACAGCACATGTACGATACTGTGAAAGGTTCTGATTTTATCGGCGACCAAGAAGCAATTGAATTCATGTGTAAGACAGGTCCAGAAGCGGTTATCGAATTAGAGCAAATGGGTTTACCTTTCTCTCGTTTCGAAAACGGCACTATCTATCAACGTCCGTTTGGTGGCCAATCAAAGAATTTTGGTGGCGAACAAGCGGCACGTACTGCTGCAGCAGCTGACCGTACCGGTCATGCTTTACTTCATTGTCTTTATCAGCAAAACGTTAAACACAAAACTGAAGTTTTCTCTGAGTGGTATGCATTAGATTTCGTTAAAAACGACGATGGCGCAATTGTGGGTTGTACTGCAATTGAAATTGAAACTGGCGAGATTGTGTTCTTCAAAGCGAAGGCAACAATTTTAGCAACTGGTGGTGCAGGGCGTATTTATGCTTCAACTACCAATGCACATATTAATACTGGTGACGGTGTTGGTATGGCGATGCGTGCTGGTGTTCAGATGCAAGACATGGAAATGTGGCAGTTCCACCCAACAGGTATTGCTGGCGCTGGTGTTCTGGTAACTGAAGGTTGTCGTGGTGAAGGTGGTTATCTTTTAAATAAAGATGGCGAACGTTTCATGGAACGTTATGCACCAAATGCAAAAGATTTAGCATCACGTGATGTTGTTGCTCGATCTATGATGACAGAAATTCGTGAAGGTCGTGGTTTAGATGGACCATTAGGACCTCATTGTTTACTTAAGCTTGATCACTTAGGTAAAGAAACATTAGAAGCGCGTCTTCCTGGTGTTTGTGAACTTTCTCGTACGTTTGCGCATATTGACCCTGCAGATGGCCCAATCCCTGTATTGCCAACATGTCATTACATGATGGGTGGTCTACCCGCTAAAGTTAGTGGTCAAGTTGTTCGTCAAAATGCAGATGGCACTGAACAAGATATCGTTGGTTTATTCGCTGTAGGTGAAATTGCTTGTGTATCAGTACACGGCGCAAACCGCCTCGGTGGTAACTCACTGCTTGATTTAGTGGTATTTGGTCGTGCAGCGGGTCAACATTTAGGTAAAGCACTTGATGAAACTGCTGATCCTAAAGAACCTTCTGAAGCTCAAATTTCAGCATCACTTGATCGTCTTAATCGTTGGGAAAGCAACAAAGACGGCGAAGACCCTGCTGTTATTCGTAAAGACTTACAGTTATGTATGCAGCTTAACTTCTCTGTATTTAGAAGTGGCGATGCAATGGCTGAAGGCCTTAAAGAGCTTAAAGCGATTCGTGAACGTTTAGCTAACGCTAAGTTATCTGATAATTCTTCTGAATTTAATACTCAACGTATTGAATGTTTAGAGCTTGATAACTTAATGGCGACAGCAATTGCGACTGCTTATGCTGCTAACTTCCGTACAGAAAGCCGCGGTGCGCATTCTCGTGAAGATTTCTTAGACCGTGATGATGAAAATTGGTTATGTCACAGTGTCTTTGACCCTATCACTGAAGAAATGACTAAGCGTGATGTCAACATGGAGCCTAAGCTTCGTGCGGCATTCCCGCCTATCAAGCGTACCTACTAGGAGAAGCTGAGATGAAATTGGAATTTGCAGTTTATCGCTACAATCCTGATGTAGACACTAAGCCTTATATGCAGGATTACAGCTTAGACGTGGAAGAAGGTACCGATATGATGGTACTTGATGCACTGATTAAGCTGAAAGAGTTAGATCCAGGATTATCATTTAGACGCTCATGTCGTGAGGGTGTATGTGGTAGTGATGGTATGAACATGAATGGTAAAAACGGTCTTGCGTGTATTACGCCTGTTTCTACTTTCAAAGGAAAGAAAATCCAAATCCGTCCATTACCTGGCATGCCAGTTGTGCGTGATTTGATTGTCGATCTGACTCAGTTCTACACTCAGTATGAAAAAATTAAGCCGTTTCTTATCAATGATGAGAAAACACCGGCTCGTGAACATTTACAATCTCCTGAAGAGCGCGCTCATTTAGATGGATTATACGAATGTATCATGTGTGCTTGTTGTTCAACTGCTTGCCCATCTTTCTGGTGGAACCCTGATAAGTTTATCGGACCAAGTGGTTTACTCCATGCATATCGCTTCTTAATCGATAGCCGTGATACGGCAACTGAAGAACGTTTAGATGGTTTAGACGATGCTTACAGTGTGTTCCGTTGTCATGGCATTATGAACTGTGTTGACGTTTGTCCTAAAGGATTGAACCCAACTAAAGCTATTGGCCATATCAAGTCAATGCTTCTGAAGCGAGCAGTTTAAATGCGCACAATAGAGCTAGCATTAATCAGTAATTAGCTCTCTTAGAGAGTCATCTTCATCTTTGGGGATGGCTCTTTTGTGTGTTTATAGGAAGACCTTTGTATTTAACTGTTTAAAATTATATAGTTATATAGCTTTTGTAATGATTAATTAAACAGCTTTGAGATTAAATAGTTAGTACGAATCGATTGTGGTGCAACAAGGTATCGCAGTTATGAAATTGGCGAAGCACGTGTATCAAGTTTGTAAGGAAAAGTAATGCACCAAGGCATCATGAAAGCTTGGCTCGAATCGTCACATTTAAGTGGCTCAAATTCGACCTACGTAGAAGAGATGTATGAAGCCTATCAAGAAGACCCTAGTTCAGTAACAGCTGACTGGAAAGTCGTTTTTGATAATCTCCCTGCGGTAAATGGTACTTCTCAAGATCTACCTGAAACTGCACACTCTAAAGTACGTGATTATTTCCGCAGTTTAGCACTAGAAGGTCGTTCAAAAGGCGCTAGCCGTGTTTCTGACCCTGAATTAGATGCTAAACAAGTAAAAGTCCTCCAATTAATTAATGCTCACCGTTTTCGTGGTCATCAAAATGCTAATCTTGATCCGCTAGGATTATGGTTACGTGAACCTGTACCTGAGTTAGACCCTGGTTACCATGGTCTAGACGCTGAGGATATGGAACGTGAATTCAACACGGGTTCATTTGCATATGGTAGTGACACGTTAAAGCTGGGTTCTATTGTTCACGCATTGAAAAGCACTTATTGTGGTTCAATCGGTGCTGAATACATGCATATTACCGATACTGATGAAAAGCGTTGGATTCAACAGCGTCTCGAACCCTCTTTAGGTAAAGCAAACTACGATAACACCACTAAGAAACGTATCTTAGAAGGCCTAAATGCTGCAGAAGGTATGGAAAAATATCTTGGTGCAAAATTCCCAGGTGCAAAACGTTTCTCGTTAGAAGGTGGTGATGCTTTAGTTCCGATGATGCGCGAGATTTTATACCGCGCAGGCGAAGCTGGAACAAAAGAAATCGTAGTAGGTATGGCTCACCGTGGTCGTCTTAACGTTCTGGTTAACGTACTCGGTAAGCGTCCAGCTGAATTATTTGATGAATTCGCTGGCAAGCACGATGAAATCCAAGGCTCTGGTGACGTTAAGTATCATCAAGGTTTCTCTTCAGATTTCGAAACACCAGGCGGAAACGTTCATTTAGCACTTGCTTTTAACCCATCGCATTTAGAAATCGTTAACCCTGTTGTTATCGGTTCAGTAAGAGCACGTCAAGACAGACGTGGTTGTACTGATGGTTTACAAGTTATGCCAATTACCATTCATGGTGATTCAGCTATTACTGGCCAAGGTATTGTGCAAGAGACATTTAACATGTCTCAAACCCGTGGTTTTAAAGTTGGCGGTAGTATTCGTATCGTTATCAACAACCAAGTGGGTTTCACTACTTCAAACACCGCTGATATTCGTTCTACTGAATATTGTACTGATATCGCCAAAATGGTGCAGGCACCTATATTCCACGTGAATGCAGATGACCCTGAAGCCGTTGCCTTTATCTCGCAGTTAGCTGTTGATTACCGTAACGAATTCAAACGTGATGTGGTTATTGATTTAGTGTGTTATCGCCGCCATGGCCATAACGAAGCTGATGAGCCGAGTGCAACTCAGCCATTAATGTACGCAAAAATCAAAAAGCATCCTACGCCGCGTAAAATATATGCTGACAGATTAATTCAAGAAAATAGCATCTCTGCTGATGATGTTACCGGTCTTGTTAATAATTATCGTGATGCTTTAGATGCGGGTGATTGTGTGGTTAAAGAGTGGCGTCCAATGACGTTACATACTGTTGACTGGACGCCATATCTAAATCGAGAATGGGACGAAAGCTATCAAGCCTCAATGGCATTTGAAAAGCTAAGTGGTCTTGCTCAAAAGATGGTTGATATTCCTGACAGTCACAAGCTTCAATCACGTGTTGCAAAGATTTATAAAGATCGCGTATCAATGGCTAACGGTGAAAAACCAGTCGATTGGGGCTTTGCTGAAACGTTAGCTTACGCAACGATTTTAGAAGAAAAGAAACGTGTTCGTATTACTGGCCAAGATTCAGGTCGTGGTACTTTCTTCCATCGTCATGCTGTTTTACATAACCAAAATGACGGTACTACTTATTTGCCACTACGAAATGTTGCTGATGAGCAGGGCGAGATTGATATTACTGACTCAGTATTATCAGAAGCGTCAGTACTGGCATTTGAATATGGTTACGCTACTGCAGAACCAGGTGGATTAACCATCTGGGAAGCACAGTTTGGTGATTTCGTTAACTGTGCTCAAGTGGTTATCGATCAGTTCTTATCTTCAGGTGAGCAAAAGTGGGGCCGTTTATGTGGTCTTACTATGTTGCTTCCTCATGGTTATGAAGGCCAAGGCCCAGAGCATTCAAGTGCTCGTCTTGAGCGTTTCTTACAGCTTTGTGCAAACCATAATATGCAAGTGTGTGTCCCTTCGACACCTGCACAGGTTTATCACATGCTACGCCGTCAAGTTGTTCGTCCTATGCGTCGTCCACTGGTGGTTATGTCGCCTAAGTCACTACTTCGTCACCCATTAGCTGTTTCTTCTCTTGAAGATCTTGCAAATGGTAGTTTCCAAAGTGTGATTGGTGAACTTGATGCATTAGACGCGAGTAAAGTTGATCGCGTTGTCTTCTGTAGCGGTAAGGTTTATTTCGAGTTACTCGACAAACGTCGTAAACAAGAAATCACTAACGTTGCAATTTTACGTGTGGAACAACTATATCCGTTCCCACAAGAAGAAATGCAAGCTGCACTTGCTGATTATCAGCACGTAAAAGATTTTGTTTGGTGTCAGGAAGAGCCTCAGAACCAAGGTGCTTGGTATTGTAGCCAACATCATTTCTGGGCAGCTGTCCCTGCTGGAGCTCAATTAACTTACGCTGGACGTGAAGCATCTGCTGCCCCAGCTTGTGGTTATCCTGCTCTGCATGCAAGCCAACAAGAAGCATTAGTTAATAGCGCATTAAAACTGTCGTAATAGAAAATTATAAAAGGAAAGCTTTCCATGAGTATCGAAATTAAGGTACCCGTTTTGCCAGAATCAGTTGCAGATGCATCAATTGCGACATGGCATGTGCAGCCTGGAGAACAGGTTTCTCGTGACCAAAATCTAGTTGATATCGAAACTGATAAAGTTGTACTAGAAGTTGTTGCGCCAGAAGATGGTTCTATTAGCGAATTATTATTCCAAGAAGGTGACACAGTCCTTGGCGAACAAGTTATTGCTCACTTTGTAGCTGGTGCAGTATCTGGCCAAGAAGTGACTAAAGCAGAAGCTGAAGCGGCAACACCTGCTGCAGAATCTACAGATGAGTCAAATGACGCATTAAGCCCGTCAGTTCGCCGTTTAATTGCTGAGCATAATCTTGATGCAAGCAAAGTAAAAGGCACTGGTGTTGGTGGGCGTGTGACTAAAGAAGATGTTGAAGCATTTGTTAAGTCAGCGCCTGCTGCTAAACCTGCTGCAGCGCCTGCGCCAATTGCACCACTTGAAGGTCGTACTCAAAAACGTGTTCCTATGACGCGTTTACGTAAGACTATTGCTAACCGTCTATTAGAGGCTAAAAACTCTACGGCAATGCTAACAACGTTTAACGAAGTTAACATGAAGCCAATCATGGATATTCGTAAGCAATACCAAGAAATATTCGAGAAACGTCATGGTATTCGTTTAGGCTTCATGTCTTTCTACGTAAAAGCTGTGACTGAAGCATTAAAGCGTTTCCCTGAAGTTAACGCGTCTATCGACGGCGACGAACTTGTTTATCATAACTATTTTGATGTCAGCATCGCAGTATCGACGCCTCGTGGTCTGGTAACTCCAGTATTACGTGATACCGATACAATGAGCCTTGCTGAGATTGAAAAAAATGTGCGTGAGTTAGCGCTTAAAGGTCGTGATGGTAAGTTATCTGTAGCTGATATGACAGGTGGTAACTTCACCGTGACTAATGGCGGCGTATTTGGCTCGCTAATGTCGACTCCAATTCTAAACCTTCCACAGAGCGCGATTTTAGGCATGCATGCCATCAAAGATCGCCCAATGGCTGTGAATGGTGAGGTTGTTATTCAACCTATGATGTACCTAGCACTATCTTACGACCATCGTATTGTCGATGGCCGTGAGTCAGTTGGATTCTTGGTCGCTATTAAAGACTTCCTTGAAGACCCAACTCGTCTATTGCTTGACCTCTAAGAGTCAACTAGACAATACCCTCGTAGCTGGCTCATTAGAGCCAGTAGGATTTTATAAAGAAGTATATGGATAGATCATCATGAATTTGCATGAGTATCAGGCAAAATCCTTGTTTGCCGAATATGGTTTACCAGTTTCAGAAGGCTTCGCTTGCGATACAGCCCAAGAAGCGGTAGAAGCTGCTGGTCACATTGGCGGCGATATGTGGGTTGTTAAGTGTCAAGTACACGCTGGCGGCCGTGGTAAAGCAGGTGGTGTTAAAGTCACTGGCGATAAAGAAGAAATCAGAGCATTTGCTGAAAAATGGTTAGGTAAGAACTTAGTTACTTATCAAACTGATGAAAAAGGCCAGCCTGTAGCTAAAATTTTAGTAGAAAGCTGTACTGATATCGCAAATGAATTATACCTTGGTGCTGTTGTTGACCGTGCGACTCGTCGCGTTGTGTTCATGGCATCAACTGAAGGTGGCGTTGAAATTGAAACTGTGGCTGAAGAAACGCCAGAGTTAATTCATAAAGCAATCATCGATCCTTTAACTGGTCCTCAAACATTCCAAGCACGTGATCTTGGCTTCAAGTTAGGTTTAAACCCAACTCAAATGAAGCAGTTCACTAAAGTGTTTATGGGTCTTGCTAAAATGTTCGAAGACCATGATTTCGCTTTATTAGAAATCAACCCGCTTGTTATCACTGACGAAGGTAATATCCATTGTCTAGATGGCAAGATTGGTATCGATGGTAATGCTTTATTCCGTCAACCTAAAATCCGTGAATTCCACGATCCATCACAAGATGATGCTCGTGAAGCACACGCAGCTAAGTTCGAACTTAACTACGTTGCATTAGACGGAAACGTTGGTTGTATGGTTAACGGTGCAGGCCTAGCAATGGGTACTATGGACATCGTAAACCTACATGGCGGCAAGCCAGCTAACTTCTTAGATGTGGGCGGCGGAGCAACTAAAGAACGTGTTGCTGAAGCATTCAAAATCATCCTTTCTGATTCTAATGTTAAAGCTGTTTTAGTTAACATCTTTGGCGGCATCGTACGTTGTGACATGATTGCAGAAGGTATTATCGGCGCGGTTAAAGAAGTCGGTGTTCAAGTACCTGTTGTTGTTCGTCTTGAAGGTACTAATGCTGAATTAGGTCGTGAAGTTCTTGCAGGTTCTGATCTTGATATCATCGCAGCTGTATCATTAACTGATGCTGCTGAGAAAGTTGTTGCTGCTGCGGAGGGCAAATAATGTCCGTATTAATTAACAAAGATACTAAAGTTATCTGTCAAGGTTTCACCGGTGGCCAAGGTACTTTCCATTCTGAGCAAGCAATTGCTTACGGTACAAAAATGGTTGGTGGTGTATCTCCAGGAAAAGGTGGTCAAGTTCACCTAGATCTTCCTGTATTTAACACTGTTAAAGATGCTGTAGCTACAACAGGCGCTACTGCGTCAGTTATCTATGTACCAGCACCTTTTTGTAAAGATGCAATCCTTGAAGCAATCGACGGTGGCATTGAGCTAATCGTATGTATTACTGAAGGTATTCCAACTTTAGACATGCTTCAGGTTAAAGTTAAACTTGAAGAAACAGGCGTTCGTATGATCGGTCCTAACTGTCCAGGTGTTATTACTCCTGGTGAGTGTAAGATTGGTATCATGCCTGGTCACATCCACAAGCCTGGTAAAGTCGGTATTGTTTCACGCTCTGGTACATTAACGTACGAAGCGGTTAAGCAAACTACTGACGAAGGTTTTGGCCAATCTACTTGTGTAGGTATTGGTGGTGACCCTATTCCTGGTACTAACTTCATCGACGTATTGGAAATGTTCCAAAACGATCCACAAACTGAAGCAATCGTCATGATTGGTGAAATTGGTGGTACAGCTGAAGAAGAAGCTGCTGAATATATCAAAGCAAATGTAACTAAACCTGTTGTATCTTACATTGCTGGTGTTACTGCACCAGAAGGTAAGCGTATGGGTCATGCTGGCGCAATTATCGCTGGCGGTAAAGGTACTGCTGAAGATAAGTTTGCTGCATTAGAAGCTGCTGGCGTAAGCACAGTTCGCTCATTAGCAGACATCGGTAAAGCTTTACGTACTAAAACTGGCTGGTAATTCTAGCTAGTTAATTAAAAGGCGCCTTTAGGCGCCTTTTTTGTTTTTACGTTTCCTATCGGTAAATATGTTCTTCAAAATTTATTATTTAAATCCTTAATCTCATATTTACAAAATGTTAATTTGTGTTCAACTAGCAAGATTAGTATTTAAATGGTTAAGGATAATCATGAGCAACATCATTGAACCCACTGGTATTATTACTGAAACCCCAAGGCTTATCTTGCGTCCTTTTGTTGAAGAAGATGCAGAAGCGATTTTTTTAATGAATAGCATTCCTGAAATATTGACCTATATCCCTCAAGACCCGCTAAATAGTATTCAAGAGGCTAAAGATGTGTTCCACAATATCATCAATGCAACTTATAAAGAGTTTGGTTTTGGTCGCTGGGCTGTGCATCATAAGGAAGATAATAAAGTCATCGGATTTTGTGGCCCAAAATATATTCCAGAGTATGACAAAGTAGAAATAGGTTATCGCTATTTACCAGAGTATTGGGGCAAGGGCATAGGTTATGAGGCGGCTCAAGCCGCAGTTAACATACTAAAACCACAGTTTGATATCGAGTTAGTGATAGCTCTTATTTTACATGGCAATGTAGGCTCAGAAGCAATAGCGAAAAAACTGGGCATGAGCATTCATGAAGAAAATGAATATAATGGCGCGAAAGTGCATGTGTATCAGATGGCGTTATAACTTTAAAAATAATAACCAATTTTAATAGATAATGTAGATACAAAAAAACCAGCTATTAGGCTGGTTTTTTATGACTATTTAATCAGGCTAGGCGAAGTTTGTTACTCGTCAGCGTGATCACATGTGTCATTGGTGCAATGACCGTATAAATATAAGCTGTGGTGAGTAAGCTTAATATTATGACGCATCGCAATTTCGTCCTGACGACGTTCAATAACATCATCTGAAAATTCGATAACTTTATCACAGGTTAAGCAAACAAGATGATCGTGGTGATGCTGTGTCGACATTTCAAATACCGCTTTCCCACTTTCAAAATGGTGGCGATTTAGGATACCTGCATCATCAAATTGGTTTAATACGCGATAAACAGTAGCTAAGCCAATTTCCTCACCGATATCGAGTAATTTTTTATATAAATCTTCTGCACTGATATGCTGGTTTTCAGGAGCTTGCATTAATTCTAGAATTTTGACTCGGGGCAGAGTAATTTTTAAACCCGCTTTCTTGAGTGCTTGATTTCCATCTGTCATCGTTAATCTCTTGATTACAGAACCTTAACGGTTCATCCGTGGATAATTACGATCATTATATGTGTTGGATCAACAAACTGGAACCTTTCAAATCAGTTAATCGTCAGATAAGGGTGAATTTTCTTTTATGATTGTCCTAAAATCAGGATATAAGTTAATTTTTATCTAATAAACTTACTTATACTAAGGGATTATTGAGGAATAACGACTTTTATATCACTATAGTGTTAATGTGATTTTTAAAATGTCACTTGAATTAATAAGAATAATGATAAGAACGAGGAATTAGTATGTATCAGCAGATTGTGGTCTTAACTGGCGCAGGAATTTCCGCTGAATCGGGAATTAAAACTTTTCGAGATCAAGATGGTTTGTGGGAACAACATCACATTGAAGATGTTGCTACGCCTGAAGGTTATGAGCGAGATATCAATTTAGTCGAACGTTTTTATAATAGTCGCTGGGAAAACCTTCATGGCGGAGAAGTGCATCACAATGCTGCACATGAGGCATTAGCCAAGCTTGAAGCTGAGTTTCCAGGAAAACTATTAGTCATTACTCAAAACGTCGATGATCTTCACGAGAGAGCTGGCTCTAAGCGTTTATTGCATATGCATGGTGAATTATCAAAAGGACGCTGCCCGCAGTCCTTGCAGACTTTTGTATTAAGAGAGCCATTTAGTGAAGATAACTGCTGTACCTGTTGTATTCCTGCGAAAAGATTAAGGCCTCACATTGTTTGGTTTGGCGAAATGCCTTTTGGTATGGATAGGATCCATGATGCATTAGACAATTGTGATCTATTCATCGCAATAGGCACATCCGGGACTGTTTATCCAGCCGCTGGTTTTGTTGATAGTGCAAACCACCATGGTGCACAAACAGTTGAAGTTAATCTTGTTCCTGCCAATCGTCACAGTCAGTTTCAATACCATTTAACAGGAAAAGCTGGTGATATAGTTCCTCATTTGGTTGACACTATTTTATCTGGTAAAACCCTTGGGAGTGAATCTCAGGAAATGTCAGCGTGACTAGCGCCAGTTTAAGCAATGTTAAAATCGCCATAATCATGCGCGGCTTACCGGGTAGTGGAAAATCTACCTGGGTTAATGAGTTCATTGAAGACTTAGGCTTAGAAACTGCGTTTCATATTCGCCAATATGGTTATTTTTCCACTGATAGTTTTTTTGTTAATAATGGCGAGTATCGGTTTAATGCCAGAAAGTTAGGCGAGTATCATCAAGCTAATTTAACTGCATTCATTAACGCGATGGCAAATGATGAGCCCTATGTTATTTGTGACAACACTAACGTCAGTCATTGGGAGTATATGGCTTATGCAGCGGCGGCCCAAGCATTGGGTTATCAAGTGAGAGTGGTAGTAGTAGGTGAACCTAAAAATTTAGCACATCAAAAATTGTGTGCCCAGCGGAATCAACATCAAGTGCCGTTAGCGCAAATTACTAAAATGGGCTTGTTGTTTGAACTGGATGATTAACCACTTTTAATAACCATTGTTCGAATTAATCACATAAAAAAGGCGCCAAAGGCGCCTTTTGTTATTTACTCATTATTGTTTACAGATCATTATTTACAGATCATTGTTTACTAAAAATGTATGAATCAATTTTTAGTTTGATTGCAAATCGATATTATAAATGGCGAAACCAAACTCATCAGTGACATCTGTAAGCTTCGTCATTGGACGAACTTGATAATCAGTAATGAATTTATCGGCAACATCACTATCTTGAGTTTCAAAGCGAATATCTAACTTTGTTGCCGAATCAATGGTTACGAAATCCCAGTTATTATCAGCACTTGGATCAACCATACCATTGGCTTCGGTTTCGTCAGTGATGTATTGAGCTAGGGCTTCACGGTTCGAATCAGGTAGTTCCATTACCACGTAATCAGAACCTGTACCGGCAAATTTACCGCCAAATGCACGGTAGTTATTTGATGCGATGATAAACTCTTTTGCATCTAATTCTGCACCAGTAAAGACAGTGTCACCATCAGTGAATGTTAAATCAACAATACGGTTTGCGTCTGCATTAACAACAGTACAATCACCATCAAACTTATTTGGTTGAGTCACATCAACTTTATAAGTTACACCATCAATAACGTCAAAGTTATATGTACGGTGTGTATCCCAGTTGATTAGATATTGTGGCTCAGTAGAGCTAGCATCAATTTGATTAAACTGATTGGCACTGCATTCCAACCAATCTTTAACTTGCGCACCGGTCACCTTAACCGCAACCATTGTGTTTGGATACAAGTATAAATCAGCTGCATTTTTATAGGTCAAATCACCAGCTGGTACTTGCACATAAGACTCTGCATCAGCGGTAGTGCTATGGCGCCCACCTGCTTTAAATGGAGCTGATGCAGATAACACCGGGATGTCTTTTAGTGCATCAGTTAAGTTCGCTTTAACTTTGGCAATTTGTGCATCAGATACAATTTGAACTGATGGGTCATCTTGAACTAAAGTTAAGAAACTATACATGTCAGCAGCAGCAACCCCTATCGGTTGGTCAACATAATCTTTTGTACCTTGATGCTCTATAGCAACGGCATCACGAATGCCACGGTCAGCATCAACCAATTCAGGTGTATCAGCAGATTTGTCGTAAATAGGCATTGCTTTAGCGGTACTGTCAACGACAACCCAGCTACCATCTTGCATCTCAAGTTTGAAATCAACAATACCTAAGTTGTCACCCCAGCGACCCGGCATAACAGCAGCAACACCGTTTATAGTGCCTTTTTCAATATCAGCATTTTCTAGACCGTCAAAAGTACTTGAAGGGAATACTGAATGGCTGTGACCAAATGTAATCGCATCAATACCTTCAACCTTTGATAATGCCCATGTGGCATTTTCATCATTGATATCTGTTGGGTTAGTTGAAGAACCTACGCCAGAATGAGGAATCGCAACAATAATATCTGCACCATCAGCTTTCATCATAGGTACAAATTTTTCAGCGGCTTCGACAATACCCATAACAGTGACTTTGCCAGTTAGATTTTGTTTGTCCCACAAAAGAATCTGAGGCGGCACGAAACCGATATAACCGATTTTTACGACTTGCTGATCGCCATTACTATCTAGGACTGTTTTTTCCTCGATTAAGTACGGTTTGAAAAGATTATCGCCTTTTCCTTTACCTTCCCAACAATCAGCTTCGCATAATACGTTAGCGTTGATGTAAGGGAAGTTGGCACCCGAGATAGATTCATATAAGAAATCTAAACCATAATTAAATTCATGGTTACCTATATTACCGACAGAATAACCTAAGGTGTTCATTGCCTTGTAAGCTGGGTGAGTACCACCAATGGTATTATCTTGTTTGAAGTTATTCGCAACGTAATCGCCCATAGGACTACCTTGGAGTAAATCGCCGTTATCAACTAAGACAAAATTATCTACATCTGCACCATGACGCTTAATTAAACTGGCGGTGCGGGCTAAACCAATGGTTGGATCATACTTAGTTTTGTAATAATCATAGTCCATGATGTTTGCATGGAGATCTGATGTTTCTAGAATGCGCAGATTAACTTCAACAGGTTTTACTTCTGGATCTTTCTTATTGTCATCAGATGAACTGCAAGCAGTAATTCCTAATGCACCAGCGATAACAACTGCTAATAACTTTTTGTTTAACATAGTTTATCTCTCTTTTTTCTGACCCCGGAGCTTGATTTTTTTATTGCTCCAATATGTTGTGTTAATTCATAGAGTAACTCTGTGAATCAATCGTAATGGATTATACATAAAGTAAATTACAGTGTTGTGATTTAAGGGGTAATGAGTTAAATAAAGTGATTTGTTTTGTTTTGGCTTTTTTTTGTAGGATTTTGTGGTGATTTTAAGTTTATCGGTAGGGGTATTCACTGTAGTTTTGCTGATATTTTGTACTTTATTACTTACGTATTCACTAATGTTTAGTATTTTAAAGCTCCGTTTAAACTCGTCTCATTAGCATGTTTAATTAATTTTTTGTGGCTTAATAAAGACGATTAGAAAAAAAACACCGCTAAATAGCGGTGTTTTGATTAAATTTAAAGCTGTTCAAATAAACCACAGAGAAAGTTTTAGGCTGAATATGTATTGCCTTTTACATTTTTATTCTCTGTTACTTATTATATTCGTTCAGCAAGCTTATGGCTCGAATGCCCAAAGCTCGACAAGCTTAAACTTACTTGTCTTCTAATAAACCACGGCTTCTTAGTAATGGTTCAATGCCCGCATCTTTACCACGGAATTGACGGTAAAGCTGCATTGGATCAGCACTGCCACCTTGAGACAGAATATTGTCTCTGAATGATTGAGCTGTTGCTGGGTCAAAGATGCCATTTTCTTTAAACGCTTCAAAAGCGTCAGCACCTAGAATATCAGACCATAAGTAGCTGTAATAACCCGCAGAATATCCACCTGCAAAGATATGCGAGAAGTAAGTACTACGGTAACGAGGTGCAATTTCTTCAATTAACCCCATATTCATCAGTGACTCAGCTTCAAACTTAGCAGCGTCTCTTAACTTGCTATCAGTGAGTGTATGCCAATCTAAATCAAGCTTAGTCGCGGCCATATATTCAACCGTTGCGAAACCTTGATTAAATTTGCTTGCTGCTTGAATCTTCTTAACGAGTTCAGTTGGGATCACTTCACCAGTTTGATAATGCTTAGCAAACTGCGCTAATACTTCAGGTTGCGTCATCCAGTTTTCCATTACTTGTGATGGGAACTCTACATAATCACGTGGTACAGAAGTGCCTGATTGTGATGCGTACTTAACGTCCGATAACATACCATGCAAGGCATGACCAAATTCATGGAATAGGGTACTTGCCTCATCAAATGTTAGCAGTGAAGGCTCATCTCCAGTTGGGCGAGGGTAGTTAAGCACATTGACAATAATAGGTTTTGATTCAACACCATTCATCTTGTATTGCGAACGGTATGCATTCATCCATGCACCGCCACGTTTACTATCACGAACGTAGTAATCACCCATAAATATCGCTAATAAAGAGCCATCTTTATCATGTACTTCCCACGTTCTAACGTCAGGATGGTATTTAGGAAGATCGGTACGTTCTTTAACGGTAATCCCGAATAAACGATTCGCAGTGTAGAACACACCTTCTAATGTAGATTCTAGTGAAAAGTAAGGACGTGTTTGTTGCTCATTAAAGCTATATTTAGCAACGCGGATTTGGTCAGAGTAGTACCACCAATCCCATGCTTGTAACTTGAAACCACCATTTTGAGAATCGATAAGCTCTTGCATATCGGCAACTTCAGCATTGGCTTGAGCAAGTGCAGCAGGCCAAACTTTATCGAGTAAACCATACACATTTTCAGGCGTCTTTGCTGTGCGCTCTTCTAATACAAAGTGAGCGTGAGTTTTATAGCCCATTAATTTGGCTTTTTCTGAACGCAGTGAGGCAATTTTAGCAAGATTCTTTTTGTTATCATTGGCGTTATCGTTATTAGCGCGTTCAATGTAACCTTTATAGATATTTTCGCGTAACTCACGATTTTCTGCGTAGGTTAGAAATGGTGTAATAGAAGGGCGAGAAGTCGTAAATACCCATTTCCCTTCGTGGCCACGTTTCGTTGCAGTTGCAGCTGCAGTATCAATCACATCTTGTGGAAGACCTGCTAAGTCGGCTTCTTTATCGATGACAAGTTCAAAGGCATTGGTTTCAGCCAGTAAATTGTCACCAAACTCTAAGTTTAGTTTACCAATCTGTTCATTAAGGGCACGCAAAGTACTCTTGTCTTCAGCTGATAGATTCGCACCGCCGCGAGTAAAGCGTTTGTAAGTATCTTCTAAAAGCTTTGTTTGGGCGGTATCTAAATTGTACTTATCCGCTTGCTCATGAACCACTTTCACACGCTTAAATAATTTGTCATTTAAGTAAATATCATCACTTGCAGATGACAGCATTGGTGATACTTGCTTTGAAATCTCTTGAAGGGCTGGATTTGTGTTTGCGCCAGTCAAGTTGTAGAAAACGCTAGCAACTTTAGTTAATAGCGTTCCAGAGTATTCCATTGCTTCAATCGTATTAGCGAATGTTGCAGCGTCAGGATTAGCCGTTATAGCGTTTATTTCAGCTTCACGAGCTGCGATACCAGCTTTAAAAGCGGGTAAGTAATGTTCATCTCTAATTTTATCGAAATCAGGAATTTCCATGAAAGTATCATAGGGTTTGAAAAATGGATTATTGACATTTTGTTCCATGATGTTTGTTGCTACAACATTAGGCGCTTGAGAGGCTGCGTTTGTTTGTGCTGAATCGCTAGCACATGCGCTTAACATTAACGTTAATGCCATGGCTGAAAAAAGTGGTTTGAGGGTTAATCCCTTCATAGTTATTTCCCTGTTTGCATTAGAATGTTTATAAAGTAACCCTTATAGGCAAGTTTTACCTTCTAAGAGCCAAAACCATCATTTTTATTAGGATATGATTTGTGACTAGTTTACCAATTTTTCGGCGTAAACATGTTTTAGTTTGTAACAAAAAATAAAAGGAATGGATATATTGTTACCTTTAAAGTGATCTTAGATGTGTTGAATTTATCATATGAGTAACAATAGATATTGTTGAGCTAGCTTTGCGTGGCTTTAGGTGCTTAGTTTTGTTTAGCTTGGTGGGATATGAGTAATGGGATGAGAGTAAGGGGTTGAGTGGTAGAATAGGACGCTCAAAGACTAAGTCAGTTGATTTGACAATGATGTCACTTATTAAAAATAAAAAAGACCTGAAATATCAGGTCTTTTTGTTAGCGTATAAGTATTTAAAGAAACAATTCCTTAAAAAATTTACCCGCTAAGGTTTTAATATCACTTTTACGCTGCCATCAACATCAGCTTCGTCGATATAACCCACTGCATTTGGGTTTGATGCTACGGCTGATTTCATTGCTGCGGCATTACCTACTGTTGCTGGTGGGTTACCTTTACCGGTAAAGACTTGCTTAGACCAAAATGCCTTTAACTGTGAATCAGACTTTCCGGTAACGGTACCGTGAAATTCTGAACGAGTAGCATTACCTTCAGATAATTCATATACCACAGCTGATTTTGAGCCTTTACCAAGGAATAATTTCTTAGCATCTGAAGCTGAAATATCTGCAGCGCCTGGAGCACCAATAACAACAACAGCTGCTTGCGCTGACATAATTGAACAAACGCTAAGCGCTAAAACTGATAGTATCTTTTTCATTTTATCGCTCCTTAAAATACAGCGTCGAATTTAACGGTGTAAACCATTGTGTCATCGTATGTAAATTCACCACTTAGCGGGTTGAATCCGTTATTTGATAAGCCACCATGGGTGTCTCCAAAGTCCGTTGCATAGGTTACATCAAATTTAACGGCTACATTATCTATAGCATCCCATCTAAGGCCTAAGCTATATGCAACACGTTCTTCATTAAATGCGAAGGCTAGAGGAGGGATTCCTTCTCTTTCATCTTCATCTGTTGTTTTTAAGTAAGCAACAGTTGCATACGGTGTGAAGTCATTGATTCTGTAGCCAACAGTTAAATATGCAGATTCAGAGTCGGCAAGAACACCATCAATATCAACAGTCGTCCATTCAGCTACAGCTATCCAAGAACCGTTGTCGTAACTACCACCTAAACCAGTGAAAGCAGCTGTTTCATTATCAACTGCAACAGCACCACCACCAACAGAACCGTCAATTTCAGCTTGGCCGTATACCGCTCGGAATGTCCAGGTTAAATCAGTCCAAGATGCATTTAAGCCCATTACGTTTGAAAGATCTAAATCAAGGCCTTCGTCTTCTTCATTTACATCCGATTCACCACCAAAGGCTTGGACTGTTAAAGTCGAGTCTTCTAACTCGTAATCATAAGCGATGTCACCACCGGTATATGATGAAAAAGGAACTTGTGAATAAACTTCTGAAGGAGGACGAGCAAATGGCTGTGCATAACCCACATCTAAGTAGTCAGAATACATAAATAGTGGTACACGTAATTTACCACCACGCACTTTTACACCATTATCAAAACTATGAGCTAGATAAGCCCATTCTGCTTCTACTTCCCAATCATTACTGCCTCGCATCATCAATTGCATAACAGCAGTAGTTTGATTCGAAATATTAAAAGTACCTTGAAAACCCATTTTTGAGTCTTCACTAAAATCAGCACTTGAAGTTGCACCATTGTAACCAGCACTGTTGTCTGAACTTACATAAGCTGCGCTAATGAATCCGTTAAAGCTGAAACGTTCAGTAAGACTCTCAGTTTGAGCTGTTTGAAGTGATTGAACTTGTTGCTCTAGCTGAGCAATTTTTTCATCATTAGTTTGCTCATCAGCGATTGCCATTGCTGGTAGCATAGCGATCGAAATAGCTATAGGTAGCGCTTTCAAATTGAATTTCATGGTGTTACTCCTGTTCATCGTTTCCCAAGGCGATAATTTTATTACTATCTACCTTAAATTTATTATATTTAGACTTTAAATTGACCGGTTATGGTGTGAAGTTGTTTACTGACACCTTCAATGTCATAACTGATCCCGCCCAACTCATCCGTGGTCATTTTTACTTTAGCGGCATTAGTTTCAATATCAGCGACATATTGCTGTATCAGTTCAGAAGTATTGTGTTGCTCTTCTGTGGCTGCAGCAATTTGGTCATTTACTATAGTGATAGCGCTGACTTTACTGTTGATATTGGTTAATGCATCTCCGGCTAATGAAGTGGTTTTGACACCTTCTTCAGCGGTTTCAATCCCACGTTGCATTGCGTCAACGGCTTTAGTTGAGGTTGAGCGAAGCTCTTGCAATACTTGTTGAATTTCTTGGGTTGATGCCTGTGTACGAGAAGCTAAAGTTCTAACTTCATCTGCTACAACGGCGAAACCTCTTCCTTGCTCACCCGCTCTAGCAGCTTCAATTGCCGCATTTAATGCAAGTAAGTTGGTTTGATCTGCAATACCTCTAATAGTATCGAGAATATCGTTAACGTTACGGGTGAAGGCTTCTAATTGATTAACAACAACTGCAGTGGTTCTTACTTCTTCTGCAAGTCTGTTAATCGTTGTTATGGCTTTAGTAACCACTTCTTGCCCTTGAAGCGCTTCAATATTGGCATGGTCAGCTTCTGATGCGGCATTGGCAGCATATTCTGCAATGTGTGCCACGCTGACGAACATTTCCCGCATAGCATGAGAAATTTGTTCAACTGATTGATTTTGTTCTTCTACAGTGATTTCACTGTTTTTACAGCTATCTAATAATGTTTGAGATACTGCACCTAAACTATCGGTAGTTTGCTTAGTATCAGCGATACTTACTTGTAACTTAGAGACAAATTGATTAAACCAATGTACAAGAGTGGCTATTTCATCTTTGCCTTTATAATCAATCCTTGCGCGTAAATCACCTTCACCTTCAGAGATATTACGTAGAGAGTCGGTTACGTTTTCAATGGCAACAATGATTGATCGGTTCACTAAAAAACCAACAACAATAAGAAAGATTGAGGCAATAATGCCAATAGTCATCATCGAGGTAGCTGTAGTTTCTGAGCTCGCTAATGTAGTTTCAATACTTGTCTGAAACTGTTGTGAATAATGAGTTTGTTTTTTACTGAATCCTTCAACTAACTTTTCGTAGCGTTTTGCATTGTCAGCAGCTTGATTTTTAATTTTATTGAAGTCGACATCATTTTTTAAAAATTCAGCGACTAACTGTTTTGCATTATCGTGATAGAGCGATAAGTCATTCTGCATTCTATTCGCTTCAACAGCTTCTGCAGGCATTAAGCTAGTGATAGTGTTTAAATTACTGATTATTTGTTTAACCATATTTTCAACAGTGACTAAACTGTCTTCTTCGCCCGTTGTTACAGCGGACTGAATATTTTGGTCTAGCTGTAGCAGTAGGCCTTCATTAATAGTGGCTAGGTTTAAAACTGGGTAAAGTTTTGATTGAAGTCCATTTAATCGTTCAGCATTCTGTTGCACGCTTTGATTGTTAATTACTAAAGATATAACAAACGAGAATATAGCAACGACTGTTAACAAAGCGATCCGGTGCTTTATTTTTAAGCTGTTTAACGTCATTAAATTGATCCTGCTGTTTTTTTTGAACACATCACTATGTAAAATTATGCGCATAGTAATGTAAATTTTATGCTAAAAAAACATAATTTTTTAGCCTGTTGTTGTGATGAAACCATTTTTTTTGGTGTTTTATTTTAAATTCAAATATTTAACTCATTTACTAATAAATGTTTATTTCATCTTAAAAAGGTAATTTTTTAAACGAGATTTCCCATATTAAACCTGCGCCATTATAATGGTGGGTGTCAATTTTATGGCGCCACTTGATATTTCAAACTGATATGGTTGTTAATTCAATGAAATATTATGAGTTAATGTTAAAAGTATAGACATTATAAATAAATTTTGATTTAAATCTGTTCTTCTTATAACAATATTATAATAATATCGGCCATTATTTTAATAACTTAAATTAGAATTTTCGATTTTACATAAATGTCAGAAATAAGGTTTTGAGTGCGAGGTTTGGTTTGTAAGCTATATGACTTAGCAGACCAGGCTAATAATAGACTAAAAAAAGAGGGGCGGTAATTGTTAATATAAAGTGAATATGCCTAGAACATTCAGGTTGTTTTAGGCATATATCTTTAAAGGCTAATGTCCCAATGTTTCTGAACCAGCACGTCTTGGGTCTGATGCGCCAAACAATCCTTTATCTGAAATAACAATTGATTGAGTACTACCCATAGCACTGCTTGTTTTGACTTTGTGTCCTTTAGATTCCAGTAGCGTTATGGTGTCATTGTTTAAACTGGTTTCAACACCAATGTAATCTGGGAACCACTGGTGATGAATTCGTGGCGCAGCAGTGGCTTCAGCAATATTTAATTTATGGTCTATTACATTCATGATCACTTGCAATGTTGTGGTGATAATCCTTGAACCACCAGGGCTACCTGTGACTAAAAACGGTTTGCCATCTTTCATCACAATAGTGGGGCTCATTGAGCTAAGAGGGCGTTTATGGCCTTCAACAGCGTTGGCTTCTCCACCTATTAAACCATAAGCATTAGGTATTCCGGCCTTTGCTGAGAAGTCATCCATTTCGTTGTTCAACAGAATACCTGTGCCGGCAGCAACCAGTCCTGAGCCATAACTGAAATTTAATGTATAGGTATTAGATACCGCGTTACCCCATTTATCGACGACAGAGTAATGTGTAGTTTGGTTACTTTCATAAACAGATAAATCACCAGGTTTAATCTCTTCACTGGGTGTGGCTTTGTTATAAGCGATTTGTTTCGCTATTGAGTCTGCATACTTTTGGCTTATCAGTTTATCCACAGGAACTGGGTTAAAATCGGGATCGCCTAAATATTCACTTCTATCTGCATAGGCGTGTTTCATCGTTTCAGTCATTAAATGCAGCGTTTGTGCAGTATTGTGACCTAGTTTTTCAATAGGGTAGTGTTCTAATACATTGAGCATCTCAATAATGTGGATACCGCCAGAAGAGGGAGGCGGCATTGATACAATTTCATAACCACGGTATTGACCTGATACCGGTTTTCTTTCAATGACTTTGTAATTTTTTAAATCTTCCATGCTCATAATGCCACCAGCATCAGCAATAGATTTTACGATTTTTTCTGCTGTCTCGCCTTGATAAAAGCCTTTGCTGCCACCTTTAGCTATCAATGATAAAGAATGGGCTAAATCCTTTTGTACTAAGGTATCGTTAACTGAGAAACTGTCGCCATTTTGTTTATAAAAAATTTTAGCAGAGCTTGGCCACTGAGAAATACGGCGCTTCAGGCCATCGAGTGAACTGGCTAAGTCCGAATTTATCAAAATACCTTTGTCTGCAAGTGCAATAGCAGGCTTAATAACCTCACTCATACTCATGGTGCCGTATTTTGTTAACGCAAGCTCAAAGCCCATGACAGTGCCGGGCACACCAACAGCTAAACCATGTTCACGGCTTAACTTTTTAACGACATCGCCTTTTTCATTCAAGAAAATGTCTTTATGGGCTTTAGCTGGCGCAGTTTCACGATAATCAATAGCGATGGTTTTATGTTCTTTTTCTAGGTGGACTAACATGAATCCACCGCCGCCTATATTACCTGCTCGTGGGAGGGTCACTGAAAGCGCAAAGCCCACAGCCACAGCAGCATCTACGGCATTGCCACCTTGTTTAAGAATATCAACACCAATTCTAGTCGCTAATGATTCTTGGCTCGCCACCATGCCATGTTGGGCCCAAACAGGTTGTGAAGTATCAGCACGACTATAAATGGATTGTTCATTTGCTGCTTGGACTTGTATTGAGGTAAAAGAAGAGATGCCAAGCGTTAAAGCAATACTCGTTGCAATGACGATAGGTTTTAATTGTGAAAAGAAACTCATTTTCAAGCCTTTATAATATTAATCATATGTTGCAATGTGCCATAAGTATGATCTAATACACAATATGTAACAGTGTCTTTTTGAGGAAATATGTCTAATACACACACTAATGACTTGGATATAAGCTTTTATGGATCAGTGTCAGATATTACTAAGTCACAGTGGCAACGTATTTTTTCAGATCAAAACCCGTTCACTTCATATGAATACCTTAATTCGTTAGAACAGAGCCAATGTGTGTCAAAAAAATCAGGCTGGCTGCCAAAGCATATTGTGATAAAGCAACTGGATACCATCATCGCGATTATTCCCTGTTATGAGAAATCTCATTCTTGGGGGGAGTATGTTTTTGATTGGGCCTGGGCCGAAGCTTATGAAAGAAATGGGCTCGAGTATTACCCCAAGTTGGTCGCTGCGGTGCCATTCACTCCTGTAAGTGGTCAGCGAATTGGTTTTGACAATAAAATCGACACAGTGAGTAAAGAACAAATTTTAAAAGTTGTCAGTGAGTTTTTGAATGAAACTCTTAAGCTTGGATATTATTCATCATGGCACTGCTTATTTTTACCTCAAACTGATAGCGCCAATATTGCAGATGTGAGCATTGCAAGATTAGGTACGCAATTTCATTGGCATAATGATGGCTATCAACATTTTGATGATTTTTTAAACCAATTGCAGTCACGCAAACGAAAAAATATTATAAAAGAAAGAAGGGTGATTGAAGCTCACAATTTAAGTTTTAAATTTGTTGATGGTGATAAGGCAACTACTGAACAGTGGCAAGGTTTTATTGCTTGTTATCAACAAACCTATTTAAAACGCTCGGGTCATACAGGCTATTTATCTTCCGAGTTCTTTACGCAAATAGCCAGCGTTATGGGCGAGAAAATAAGATTATTGCTAGTGACTAAACCTGATGACAATGGAAATGCTAATCTCGTTGCTGCGGCATTATATTTTGTATCAGATACCCATTTATATGGTCGATATTGGGGCTGTTTGCAGGAGTTTGATGGATTACATTTTGAGACTTGTTATTACCAAGGCATCGAATATGCCATTAAACAAGGACTGAGTGTTTTTGATGCCGGCGCACAAGGCGAGCACAAAGTCGCTCGAGGGTTTATTCCCATAGAAACCTACTCTAATCACAATATTGCTCATAGCGAGTTCAATAAAGCAATTTCACATTTTTGCCAACAAGAACAACAACACATTCGACAATATATGCAGCAACTACATGATAGTTCACCTTACAAAGCTAATACAGATTAGTGCTGTTTAGCGTTAAGTTGTTTTGAAAGCTATTATGGGATTTAATATTTAACTGGTGTTTAGTGCTCAGAGTTAAGAGTTAAGAGTTAAGAGTTAAGAGTTAAGAGTTAAGAGCTAAGAGCTAAGGTCATATTGCTTTTGAATATTTTTTAGATGTCTTCATTAGCAGTAATAACGTTATGTTTATTTAGATTAAAAAATTCAAAACGTGCTAGGGTTTACAGGTCTTTAACAATTTTTATTACTCCCAATGAACTTAAAAAATATAATAAATGTGGGCACGGCGAAACAGTCTTTTTCGTCAGCAAATCGAACAAGAACAATGAATATCATCAGCCTGATTACTGTTGGTATTTCGTTATTTTATTCTCTCAATTATCTATTTTTTTTAGATAACCCTACCGTCGCTTATATCAATTTAGGTTTTACCTTTGCGTATCTATCAACCTTAGCTTTTACTGCGAACAATGCATCGAAAATGGCCAAGGTTTGGTTTTTTGTCGTGCTAATGCTGCATTTATTAGTCTGCACCAATGTTTATGTGACCAATGCCAGTGGCTTTCATTTATACTATTTTTTGGTACCAACTGGGGTGTTCTTATTGTTTGAGCTCAGAGAACGTATTGAGCAAGTCGTACTGAGTTCATTTGCCGTAGTATTATTTTTTTATTGTGAGAACACCTTAAATGATACGCCGTTAATTGTGTTATCCGATAAAATGAATAATATGATTTATCAGTCCGTTGTTTTGTTTACCATGCTAGAAGTGATTTTTGTGTTGTACATCTTTGCCAAACAAATCGATAAGAATGAAAAACAGTTAACCAAACAAGCAACCACAGATTCACTCACGAGTTTGGCTAATAGGCATTACTTCTTCTCCCGAGGTCGCCAGCTTTTTGATGATGCAAAAAAACACCAGCAACCGTTTACATTGGTATTACTCGATCTCGATTTTTTCAAAAAAATTAATGATCAATACGGACATGTTATCGGCGATAAATGCTTAGTAGAGGTAACAAATACCATCAAGAAATTATGCCGAGAAGATGATTTATGTGCACGAATTGGTGGTGAAGAGTTCGTTATAGCCATGCCAAATACATCGCTTGCTGATGGCGAGATAATGGCAGAAAGAATGCGACAACAAATAGCTGCATGTAACATTCCAATATCTAATTCTAGAGTACTCACCTGTACGGCCAGTTTTGGTATTGCAGATAAAACGCATACAGCTACAGAGCTTAAAGATTTGCTTATTCGAGCAGATAAAGCCTTATATGTAGCAAAGGAAAGTGGCAGAAACTGTGTTAAACCGTTTTTAATTAAAGCTGCATAATGCTTTTAATGCTCAACCTATAGTGTCACGATATTTGATAGTGACGAGAGACGTGTTTACTGACTACCGCCCAATTTGAATGGCTTGACCTTTGCTGGTGAAAATCAAAAGCGGCTTGATTAGAGAATGTTTCAGCCACATGAAACTGTAATGGATTTTGACTATCTTGTGTTATAGAGAAACTTAAGCAACCTGATTCCTGCTTTGTTAGTTTACTGTGTATTTCTATTGCTTGAATAACGGCTGTTAACTCGTTTTCAGGAACTAATATATAGCCTGTTAATGATACGGGTTTGATATCAACACTCCTTGTTTTCCATTTTGTATCCTACGCTTACTGTTGGCTTAAACTTTCTTGTGATTGAAACGATCATTTATGACTTATCCAAGGGCTAACCAAAACCCTACACCTACCATCAAGCTTCCAGCAATGCGATTCATCAATTTGATATTATCACCGCGTGACAAAAATAATCTTAAGCTTTTACCGCCTGTGGCATAGGCCAGCATTGAAGTGCTTTCGGTAATCATGATAATTGAAAGTAGCCAAAATAACTGTGGACCCACGGCTTTATCTACGCTGATAAAAGGTGGCAACAGCGAAATCATAAAGGCCCAACCTTTTGGATTAGCAATTGCCGTGATAAAACCTTGTGACATTAATGCGTAGTTACTGATCGATGTATCAGTTTGTTGACCTTCGATAATGGCCATTTTCCCTTTTGAACGCCACATGTTGATCCCGATATAGGCAAGGTAAGCACCGCCAATCCATTTTAATATTTCAAACATATCGGGGTAATTAAGCATGACACTGGCAACGCCCATGACTGCGGCAATAGCAACCAGAGCAACGCCCACTAACTCACCTATCATCATCCATAATGTACGTTTTACGCCAATACTCATCCCTAACGTCATGGCGAGTGTCATACACATACCAGGCGTAATAGAAACAAAAAAGAAGGTGGGTATAAAAACGGCTAGTACAGCGAAATCAGGCATGAAGATTCTATAATCAAAAAGGAAAAAACGAGTGTAAGGGTTTATAGGATTTGTGCAAATAAAATTTATTATTAGATTGATTAACTGAAGTAATGACCAATTGGTTACAGACTTAAAATAGCATTTAAACTGTACCCAATTGGTGGCTTGCTTTGTTTATTGTATTGTCGTTCGCTTATTAACTCGGGTCGACGAAAATATGTTCAAGCTCAACAGCGCTAACAGCCTGTAATGTATCCATGGTCGCATTAGCTAAGCTAATTTTACCTGCTGAGGATTCTATAAGCACTGCGCGGTTAATATCACTGTAATCTCTATTATGACGAATTAGATTCGACAGTGCCATTTGCATTGGCATCATTGAAGGATTGAATGCCGCGTTTTCTGCATAGCGTCCGCAATAGGTATGACCATCTTTGGTTTCTAAAACCACTGAAGCTAAGTTGCTTGTATATGGCGCATAGCTAAGTCCTGCTTGATCAACTGCTTCAATTATCATTGGGTCATCTGAATTTAACGAAAACTCAATGTTACTTTTTGATAATAATGGTTTTGTGACTTGTAAATCAGCTGGACCAAATGCATAAGGTAAATAATGGGCTAACAGTTGAGGCTGTTGTCCTGGTAAATGGATGTTGATATTGATGCCATTGACGAGCTCATTCATGAATTGGCGACAATGGCCACAGGGGCTAAAGTTGACAATAATGTCTACAATCTTTTGTTCGCCGTTAAGCCAAGCATGGCTTATAGCACTTTGTTCTGCATGCACTGTATGGAATAACGCTTCTGACGACAGCTCGAAATTAGCGCCCATATATATGTCGCCACTTTCTCCTTTTGCAATAGCACCAACATAAAATTCGCTAATACTGGGTTTAGCCAGTGCTGCGGCTATAGGCAGTATGCTGAGTAATAACTTATCTTCCGGCATACCTGAGATATTAACGAGTTCAGCTAGCTGACTCGCATCGATATGACCACAAAACTCTTCATTGAGCAGTGGGATTAATGCAGTCGCAAGCGGCTTTGGTAGCTCTGATAAGCTATCGATAAAGCGATTTTGCATGACCAATTCCTTTTAAAGTATGTTTAAACGCTAAAATTGTTGCTGTTATAGTGGTTTGTTATAGAAGGTTAACCTCTATAGTGACTGTAAATACATACACAACGCTTTTAGCAATTTTTGCTTATGCTCATTCTCACTGGTTTCTTCCAATAAGTTTTCGAGGTTAATCACATAATCGGCATCAGAAAGACGTTCTTGGCAAAACTCTCGCCACTTTAATGACTCATCATGACTTAACGTCTCTGGATAATTTCGTCCACGGTAGCGAAAAAGCATTTTTTCTAAGCGGGGGTCATCAAAGTCTAAATTAAGCGCTGCTAAATTACTGGCCTGAGTGTTGCGGATCATTTCCATTTTTGCTTTATCTGCACGACTAAAGAAGCCGCCGCTATAAAGCATCAAATCAGGATCGGTTGCTTCTGGGTGATTGTTAATTTCAAACACCGCCTGCATTTTTTCTCTTAGTTCAGGATGTTGCTTGAACAGTTTGTATTGATCACGAGCAAATGACACATCAAATTCATGCCTCGCAGCGACGTCTTCTGTTAATAGCTTGGGGGTGCCGATAAATGGGCATTTATTCAAATGTATTTGCTTTAACGGAATCGGCAATTCATCTGGGGCTAAATCTGCTCGAGAGGTATACATTCGCTGCACTATATCTTCAACAGAAAGTTCAATGAGTGGTGAAATATCCATTGCTAGATTAATACATAGCATTGAATTTTTGTTGGTTGGGTGAGGAGCCACTGGTGCTATTAAGGTCACACAACCTTTTGCCGCACTAATTTTAGAACTGACATGCACTAAAGGTTGCATGAAGTCGCCTTGAATTAACTCTGCAACCTTATTTTTATTTCGAAGATTGAAGTAGTAGTCATATAGCTTAGGTTGTTTCTCTTTGATCAATTTGGCAATGGCAATGGTTGCGTAAACATCACTCATAGCATCATGAGCTTGTTCGTGGCTGAGCCCATTGGCTTTAGTGAGTAGCTCTAGTTTAAAACTTGGCGAGCCATCTTCTTTTAAAGGCCAATTAATCCCTTCAGGTCTAAATGCGTAACACGCTCGGACTAAATCGATAATATCCCAGCGAGTATTACCATTTTGCCATTCACGGGCATAAGGGTCGATAAAGTTGCGATAAAAGCCATAACGACTGACTTCATCATCAAATCTTAATGAGTTGTAACCGACAACACAGGTATTAGGCTGGCTAAATATATCATTGATACGGCCCATGAACTCGGTTTCAACCATGCCTTTTAAATTAGCAAGCTGTGGCGTAATCCCTGTTACAAGAATGGCCTCAGGTGCTGGAAGATAATCAGTTGCTTGCTTGCAATAGAAGTTTTCAGGCTCACCGATGATATTTAAATCTAAATCGGTTCGGATACCTGCAAACTGAGAAGGGCGGTCTTTTGCTGGGCTAACCCCGAAAGTCTCATAATCGTGCCAGAAAAGAGTAGGTTGTGAAACACTTGCCATAATTCAGTATTGTCCTATATCTCGTATGCCATCATCTTAGCACTGTTAATTACGAATGTTTACTGACTGAAAATTGATTGTATGATTTTTAGCATACAGTGTTTCATTTTAAAAGTAATAACCGTAGAGATAAGACAGTGACGTTAGAGCAATTGCTAGTTACAATTCAAAAAGATGTGAGGAGAATATTAATGTATAACCATTTACTGAGTCAGCCAATTAAATACGAAGTTAATCAACAGCAAACTTTGTATATAAACTTGCCTGATGGTGTCAGTGATTTTGCTATTTTACCTGCATTAAGTCAGCCGATTGCTGAGTTTGTTGTCAATGAGCTGATATTTGATCAATCGAATAAACTCATAAAAGCCTATTTCATTTTGACCTGTCAGCCATTGTTTGTTGTTTCTGTTGTTGATAAACGCGATAAGCAAGAACCAAACCCATCACTTTCTTTAGACCCCCGACAGTTAAAACGTAGTTTAGGTCAGGGCTTTCGACTTTATACGCGTACAGGATTAGCGCCTAAGTTTTCAGCAGCAATGTTAAGACAAGGCGTCTCGTTGGATTTTTTATTTGATGACAATTTTTCGATCGTTCTGAGTGAGCAGGTATGTGAAGCAATCCAATTAGAAAATGATTTTAGATTAAATCAAGAGCCTAAAGAGTTAATGATGGCAAAAGCGATTCTTGCTAGAAATTTTGATTATCAAGACTCTCCCGCGATTATTGCCATAAACATCAGTGAAATTGAACTGGTTCGAGCTGATATTTCAAGTTACTTATCAGAAGATATTAATAAGGTGCATGCTGTTATTGCGGCGCAATTATTAAAGTTAGACAATTTGCTTAATCATAAACAGCAGTGGCTATTGAGAACGTATAGTCAATCACAACAACGCACTAACTACGCTAGTGCGGCTAATGAGTTAACAAAAGATGTGGAAGACTTACAACGTAAACTAGAATGCTTTAGTTTACTCGCCCCCGCTGATGTTAGTTTAATGGTAGATAAGCTGACTGAAGATAATTAATGTTATAATGCCTTTCTAGCAATCCTTGTTGTTAAAACACCTTTCAATTTCAATCTCTGTAGAGTTAATTCATGCAATATATATGTCCTATTTGCCAAACCTCATTATCGTTAAATAACAAGTCATGGCATTGTCAAAATCGTCACCAGTTTGATTGCGCTAAAGAAGGCTATGTAAACCTGTTACCAGTGCAGAAGAAGAACTCAAAAGATCCTGGTGATAATAAAGAGATGATGTTGGCAAGGCGAGAGTTTTTAAATCAAGGCTATTATCAAAAACTCAGTGACAAGGTCAATGAGCTCGCAGTGCAGTTTGCACCACAAAGTAAACGAGTATTGGATATAGGATGCGGAGAAGGCTACTACAGTAATAGGCTCCACAGTGCATTAAACCTACAAGAAGTTGATGCAGAGGCGACATTGGATCAACTTGAATTAACCCAATGCCACTTACAAGGGCTAGATATATCAAAGTCAGCCATAAAGTATGCCTCTAAACGTTACCCCCAAATGGACTTTTGTGTTGCAAGTGCTTACGAAATGCCTTTTAGTGATTCAGCATTTGATCTAGCGATTCGAATTTACGCCCCTTCCAAGGTTGAAGAATTGCAGCGAGTATTAAAAGAGGGTGGTGTATTAATAACGGTGTCGCCTGGCCCGATGCACCATTTTGCGATGAAACAGATTATTTACAGTGAACCAAAGCCTCATGATGAGCCCAAAGCAGATATTGAAGGCTTTACTTGCTTGCATCATGAGCGATTGGAATATCAACTAACGCTATCTAATCCTACAGATATTGATAACTTTTTGAATATGACACCCTATGCTTGGAAATTAACCAATGAACAAAAATCACAAATTTCGAATCAAGGACTTAGCTGCGAGTTAGACTTTAGTATTGAAATTCATATTCGTAATTGATTTGTCATGTAAAGCTGCTATTTTACTTTTTGAATCTGATGTTTAGTTGTGCAATTTGTTAGTCCGAACACTAAATATTTTCGGGGTTTTACTAAATCAATTTATCTAGCGATTTAGTTGACATACCTGTAAAAAGGTTCATAATCTATCGGGCTTGAAGGTTGGGCTTAGTTTATGTGTTTCAATACGACCAGTTTCGTCCTGTGAACATAAGTAAAACCGGCATTTTCAGCTCTACTGCCGTTAAGGCTTTAATTTATATATACAGGATTTATATCATGTCTCAAGTTACTGGTGTTGTTAAGTGGTTCAACTCTGATAAAGGTTTCGGATTTATCGAGCAAGAGTCTGGTCCAGACGTATTCGTTCACTTCCGTGCTATCAACTCAGATGGTTTCAAGACTCTTGACGAAGGTCAAAAAGTACAGTTCACTGTTACTCAAGGACAAAAAGGTCCTCAAGCTGAGAACGTTACTGTAGTTTAATTATTCCTAGCCTCGGCTAGTATAATTAATAAAGCTGTAGTCTTTGACTGCAGTTTTTTTTTGCCTTTTTTTACCTTTCTTGCTAAATATCATATCAAATTCTTTAATATACCTTACGACTCTCTTTGCTTTAACGCAGCTTAAGGACAAGCTATTGTCTTCATACTTTTGAACTTAATGACAATTCATTCCACCGAGTTATAATCCCACTTTAGTCAGAATATTCGTAAATTATTAGTCTTTAATTGGTGTGTTTTTGAAAAGAAAAACCTGATTGAGATCACAAATATCACACCTAAAAAGAAGATTATGGGCAAAAGAAAACCCAACCAAAAGGCTGGGTTAATTTAGGCATATATCTAATATTTAACTATTTAGAAAATAACGTCTCTTCAAGGCTTCTGCCTTTCATCATTGCTTTATATTGCCAACCTTGTTCAGCAAACAAATCCAATAGTGATAACTCAAGACTAAAGCTGGTGTCTAAATGATGCTCGATAATGATTTGCTCATCATTATTGATTTTCACATTCAGAATTTTAGGCAGTAATCGAACTTTTTCGCTTAGCAGATCCATATTAGCTTGTTGCATTGTTAGGGTTAAAAATGCCGTTTCAGCATCGGCTTTCATTGATACAGATTGCTGTAATTGACCGTTTTCTAAGTAAACGACTTGATCACACAGCTTCTCAAGTTCTTCTAGATTATGGGAGCTAATAACAAACGTAGTATCCACCGATAGGTCTTTAACGATTTGACGGATAACCTTGGCATTGACAGGGTCGAGACCTGCCGTTGGTTCGTCAAGTAATACTAACTTAGGTGAGCCTATAAGCGCTTGCGCGATTGATACTCGCTTGCTCATACCGTGACTTAAGCTTTTAGGTAACATTTGAGCAGAGCTAGTTAAATCAACTAATTCAAGCACCCTCAACGCTTCTTGTTTAGCTTTCTTGGCAGACATGCCCTGTAACTTACCAAAAAAGGTCAGTTGCGACACAATTGAAAAGTCAGGATCTAAAGCGGCATCTTGTGGCAATGCTGACACGATATTTTGTAACTTAGCACTTCCTGGTTTTTCACCGAAAATTTTAACTTCGCCGTTACTTGGATGAATGAAGCCACAAAGTAGACTGAAAAGTGTTGTTTTGCCGGCACCGTTAGGGCCGACAAGAGCTATGGGGGCGCCAGCATCAAGTGATAGATTGATATCAGATAGCGCAGCTTTACTACCATATTTTTTCGAAATATTGGTACAAGTAATTATCTTCATAGTGCACTCCTTTGCATATACATACGACCAAAGAAAAGAATGACTAAGGTTTGAATAATTGGGATTGGTGCGTATACCAGAGAGTTAAATCCTTGTGTATCGATCATCAATGATAATTGAGATCCAGGAAGAACCCAGCTAATGAATGAAATAGACGGTAATTGAGTCGTAATGATGGCAATGGCAATACCACTTAATAACCATAAAATCACAGCATAAATGCTCGCCATTCTGGCTGAGTTAGCATACAAGGAGAGTATCGCCATGACTGCGGTATAAGGCAGTAAAATGATAGTGATACTGATAAATATGGCAATTCCGCTAATTAGTGCTTCACCAAATAAGCTGGCATCACGGGTGATTACCATCAACATTGTGGCTAAAACTGTCAGTAACAATAAACTGGCTTGGATAAACATTTGACCTAAGAAACGGCCGAAAAAAATGCTGTCTCTACTCACGCGAAGGCTTAAAAACCTAAATGAGCCACGTTGCTTATCTGAGCTGAATTGATCGGCGGTGATAAAAATGCAGAAGAAAGGGAATAGATATAAAGCAACGCCCCAAAATACCGCAAATTCAGGTTCTACTTGATCTAATGTTGTTAGTCCTAAAACCTGTTGAGCAAAATCTTTAGCTGCGGGTTCCAGTAAGTAAGTTGAGGCACCGTGGACGGGATACAATAGAATAACGGCCCACACCAACGAAAAAGCGACCAATGCAGCGATTCCTTTGGTGTTGGTAAAACGTTTACTGACCTCGTAAGCCGAAATTAACCATAGTTGGCGAATTGCGGAGGGTCTCTGCGATGAATCCATTTCGTTTCAATCCTTTAAAATACAATAATATATTGAGCTATCATACGGGATAGTTCTGCGTTGCTAGATTAATTTTTGTTAAACTAATGTTATCTAGCGAGTGTTAATATGGCTAAGGCTTAATATTGATTAGTTTCAATATTGATCAGTTCTAATATTGTCTTAGTCTAACAATTGCTCTAATTCTTCAAGGCGTTTAGTTAAATCACTGATTTGATTTTCAAGAACGTCAACTCTGGTTATCAACGCTTGTTTATCTGAGTTCGGCGCAGCAACACTGGCTTCAAACTGAGTGCTACCTTGCTCAAGGTATTTCTTATCAGAAAATAGTTGTGCGTAACGATTGTCACGGCGACCAGCTTCACGGGGGAGTTGCACTACTAATGGCTCTTCACGGCTTGCAAGCGCCTGTAAAGCTGATTCAACTTGCTGAGGTGTTTCAAAAGTATGGAGTCGATTACAACGAGTTTTAAGCTCTCCCGGTGTTTGCGGTCCCCGCAGCATCATTACGATAATAATGGCTAATTGCTCACTACTTAACTGCAAATCACTAAATTCGGTATTACAAAAGCGGTGCTTGTACTTGGCGACTCGACTACCAAAGCCTGATTGCTCACTGATAAGCCGATTTTTGATTAGTTCATCAATGATCTGCTGCACTTCAGACTCAGTCATGCTCATGACAGGTTCACGGCTACTTTTTTGATTGCAGGCAAGGGTTAAAGAATTGGCTGAAAGAGGGTATTGCTCAGGGGTAGTAATTTCTTTTTCTAATAAACAGCCTATGACTCGGGCTTCTTGATTATTAAGTTCCATAAATTATTCCAAATAAAAAGCATGGTTTGTTATAACAGAACCATGCTTTTTATCAAATAATTCAGTAGAACCGCGTATTATTTCAACAGTTTTATGCCATCTGGTTCAATACTGATTTGTTCAGCTTTGAATAAACCACCAATGCTGCGCTTAAATGCTTTTTTACTCATAGCAAGTTGGTCATAAATAATCGCAGAATCAGTTTTATCATTTAACGGTAAAAAACCACCAGAGCGATGCAGTTTGTTGATAATGGTTTCAGCATTCTTATCAAAACTTTGTTGGCTGTCTTTTTGTAGGATTAAATCAACTTTGCCATCTTCACGGACAAGCTTGATGAAACCTTTGATTGATTGGCCAAAGCTTAGACGTTGGAATACTTCATTTTGATAAAGTACGCCCCAATGAGCATGATTGATAATGGCTTTGAAGCCTAAATCAGTTGAGCCACCGATGATCAAGTCAACTTCTTCACCCACTTTATATTCAGCTGGTGTTTTGTCTAAAAATTTGTCAACTTTTGCTGATGCCATGATGCGTTCATCTGCTTTGTTGGCATGAACATAGACAAGGTATGATTTACCTTCTTCAATGTGTCTATGTTGCTCACCAAAAGGCAGTAACAAATCTTTATCTAAGCCCCAATCTAAAAATGCACCGAAAGGACCCGTTGCAATGGCTTCTAAATACGCAAAGTCACCGACTTCAGCATAAGGTGTTTGTGTGGTTGCAATAACAATATCTTCAGAATCGAGATACAGAAAAACATCAACCATGTCGCCGACTTGGCAGCCTTTAGGGGCAAACTTGTTTGGTAGTAGAACTTGCCCAAGTTCTTCAGCATTGAGGTAAACGCCGAAATTAACTTGCTTAACGACTTCTAGGGAGTAACTTTTTCCGATCTGTATCATTTGCGACTCTGATTAACTAAGGTTATGAGAAAACAGCATGATTATATACGCAAACATGGAACTTGTAACTTGGGTTTATTAACAAACTGCCTTAACGGCTTATCCGGACTGCAAAAAGGTTAATTTTGTTGATTTTTGAAGAGATAAAAATATTTTGGAAGTGGCTGTTAATTAACAAAATAAACATCTTCAATTTGATGTACTAAAATAATGAATGAATTTTATAAGAAAATTGATTTTTCTTGCTTGCATTTAGACAGTTAGCAGGTTTTAATTGCGCCGCTTTTTTATTTGTACTTTTAGAGTCCATATGGGCTTGACTATGTGAATTGTTAAGTTGCGTCTGTTACCTATCAAAGCTAGGTTCTATACTTAATTTTTTACTATTAACTGAGTCGATTTGATAACAATCATTATCAAAAGCTAAACTCATTTTGATCACTTATATCTACGTTGAGATATTGCATAATGCCAACGTTGGGCTTTATACCATGTTAAACAAATCGAATATTTACTACGAAACACTCCATGACGGTTATGGCCAATACTTTGAAGTTGAACAGGTTTTGTTTGAACAAAAAACTGAGCAATGGCATTTAAGTATTTTTGAAAATAACACTTTCGGTAGAGTGATGGCGTTGAATGGCGCAATTCAAACAACTGAAAAAGATGAATTTGTTTATCATGAAATGATGACTCATGTACCTATCATTGCCCATGGTCATGCCAAGAGAGTATTGATCATTGGTGGTGGTGACGGTGGAATGCTTAGACAAGTGCTAAAGCATGAAGCAATTGAGCAGGTTACTATGGTTGAAATCGATGCTAATGTGGTCGAAATGTGCAAAACCTATTTTCCGCAACATTCTCAAGGCGCTTTTGACGACAGCAGAGTTAACCTTGTAATAGATGATGGCATGCACTTTATTGAACAATGCCAACAACAATTTGATGTGATTATTTCAGATTGTACCGACCCAGTAGGGCCTGGTGAAGTGTTGTTTAGCTCAGCCTTTTATGAAAACTGTAAGCGCTGTTTAACTGAAAAGGGCATTTTTGTTGCACAAAACGGCGTGGCTTTTTTACAACCAGAAGAGTTGCAAGACACTGTCCGCCGAATGAGTCCTTATGTGAAAGACTGCTGGTTTTATAATGCAGCGGTTCCGACTTATATTGGTGGCACAATGGCATTTGCTTGGGCAACAGACGATATGTCCGCTCGTCAGCAAGCGTTACAGACACTAACACAACGTTTTGAGATGGCTAACATTAATACTCGCTATTATACGCCAGCTTTACATATGGCAAGTTTTGCATTGCCAGCTTTTATTGAACATGCAGTTAAAAATGCTCAATCAGTCACTGCATAATTTGCTTGATATAGACGGAATGAAGAATATGAAAGATTGGTCTATCGAAAACGCACGCGCAAGCTATAACGTTACTCATTGGAGTCAGCAGTACTTTGGTATCTCTGATGAAGGTGAAGTCACCGTTACGCCTGATCCATCAAAAAAAGATTGTACGATTGGGTTAAATGAACTGGCGAAAGATATGGTTAAAGCTGGTGTGTCTTTACCTGTACTGGTGCGTTTTCCTCAAATTTTGCATCGTCGTGTTGAAAATTTATGTGATGCATTTAATGCTGCTATTCAAAAATATGAATACCAGAATGATTACTTGCTAGTTTACCCAATTAAAGTGAACCAACAACAAACGGTTGTAGAAGAAATTCTTGCCAGTCAAAAATCAAAAGAAGTGCCACAGTTAGGACTTGAAGCAGGTAGTAAGCCTGAACTAATGGCTGTATTGGCGATGGCGCAAAAAGCCAGTTCAGTGATTGTTTGTAATGGTTATAAAGATAAAGAATATGTTCGTTTAGCACTCATTGGTGAGAAGTTAGGCCATAAAGTTTATATCGTTATTGAGAAATATTCTGAGCTCAAACTCATTCTTGATGAATCTAAAAAATTAGGCGTGACACCGCGCTTAGGTCTGCGGACTCGTCTTGCTTTTCAGGGCAAAGGTAAGTGGCAGGCTAGTGGTGGTGAAAAATCAAAATTTGGTTTATCTGCTGCGCAAGTGCTTAAAGTATTGAATGAATTAAAACGTGTCGAGATGCTTGAGTCCTTGCAGCTACTTCATTTTCACCTAGGTTCTCAAATTGCCAATATTCGAGACATACGACAAGGCGTGAGTGAAGCTGCACGTTTTTATTGCGAACTCCGTGAAATGGGCGCCTTGATTGATACCTTTGATGTTGGTGGTGGATTAGCTGTTGATTACGATGGGACTCGTAGCCAAAGCAACAACTCAATGAATTACGGTTTAACTGAGTACGCGAACAATATCGTCAATGTACTTACTGATGTGTGTAATGAATACGAGCAGCCAATGCCGCGTATCATTTCTGAGTCAGGTCGTCATTTAACTGCGCATCATGCTGTATTGATTACCGATGTTATTGGCACCGAGTCATATCATCCGGAAGTGATTCATCCGCCAGAAGAAAGTGCACCGCAGTTATTACATAACATGTGGATGTCTTGGACGGATATGAGTGAGCGTCCAGATAGCCGAGCGATTATTGAGATATACCATGATACTCAGAGTGATATTGCTGAAGCTCACTCATTATTTTCAATGGGTCAACTCAGCTTAATACAACGAGCCTGGGCTGAACAAACAAACTTACGTGTATGTCATGCGCTTAAAAGCTTATTGAGTAACAATAACCGTTTTCATCGTCCAATTATTGATGAGTTAAATGAAAAGTTAGCAGATAAATTCTTTGTTAATTTCTCATTATTCCAATCAATTCCGGATGCTTGGGGGATTGATCAGGTATTCCCGATATTGCCTTTAAGTGGTTTAGATAAACCGCCAGAAAGACGTGCAGTTATGTTGGATATTACTTGTGATTCTGATGGTATTGTCGATCAATATGTTGATGGACAAGGTATTGAAACGACATTGCCAGTACCCGCTTGGACTCCAGAAAGCCCTTATTTAATCGGCTTTTTCATGGTCGGTGCTTATCAAGAAATTTTAGGGGATATGCATAATTTATTCGGTGACACTAACTCTGCTGTTGTACGTGTAGAGGAATATGGTATACCCAATATTGAGTCAGTATTAGCAGGTGATACCGTTGCTGATGTTCTTCGATATGTGAATCTGGATGCGGTTGTATTCATGAGAACTTATGAAGAGTTAGTCAATCAGCATATTCCTGAAGATGAAAGAGCATCTATCTTGGAAGAGCTACAGTTAGGTCTAAAAGGTTATACTTATTTAGAAGATTTCTCGTAAGAGTCTGTTAGCAGAGCGGTTAATCCGCTCTGTTGTTTTAGGTTTAAATTATGTTTTTTGAAGGTTCAGAAAAGAAAATTGAAGTCATTATTGCTGACTCCAATATTAAGTTACGAGAATTTGGCCAACCGTTTTGGGCTGGGATTGTTGCATGTGCTAATGCTGAAATTTTATCGTCAGTCAGTAATGAGTATTGTGATGCCTACTTACTCAGTGAATCTAGCTTGTTTGTTTGGGATGATCGTTTTGTCATGTTGACCTGTGGCACAACGACACTTGCAGACGCAGTGATGTCATTTATTGAGCATGTAGGCGAGCAAGCGATTGCTTTTGCGAGTTATCAACGTAAAAACGAGTATTTGTCTCACTTACAATCAAGTTCATTTAAAGAAGATTTAATTAAAATTCGTCAAACTGTTACTGGTAATGCTTATCGAATTGGCCATTTAGATTCTCATCACCACTATATGTTCAGCACGAAGAAGCCCTTTATTGCGCCAGCTTCAGATGTCACCAATGAGTTATTGATGTATCACATCAATGGCGAAGCAGCAGATTATTTGCGCGGTGTTAATCAATCTGCGCAAGGTATTCGTGATTTACTTGAGTTGTCAGTGTTATTCCCTGATTTCATCATTGATGACTTTTTATTCGAGCCTTTTGGTTACTCAATAAATGGCATTAAAGATGAGTCATATTTTACGATTCATATCACGCCTCAAGAAAAAAGCTCTTATGTCAGCTTCGAAACGAATGTCAATCTAGCTGAATACCCCGTCGATATTTATGCCAGATTATTGAGTATTCTAAATCCGGGGAGTTGGGACGTTATAGGGTTTAATTCCCCAAGAAATAACAAAGGTTTCCCTGAGCATTTATGTTTAGGCAGTTGTTCATTAGCCACTGAGCAAGGCTACACCATTGAATTTAGTCATTATCAGCAACTTTGTCATGAAGTACTGATCCCAGAATATTTGTAGTTATTGGCTTAAGCCATTACGGAGATTTTATGAGCACTTTTGCTGAAAAAGCAGATTACTCTTTGTATTCAAATGCATTTGGCTATTTACGCCAACCATTAGATTTCAGACCAACAGAAACGGATGCTGATGTCGTTGTAATCGGTTTGCCATTTGATATGGCAACAACAGGTCGCTCTGGCGGTCGTATGGGACCTGAAGCAATTCGCCGCGCGTCAGTGAACCTTGCGTGGGAAGAAACTCGCTGGCCTTGGGATTTCAGTTTAAGTGAAACCATTAAAATCGTCGATGCAGGCGATTTAGTATTCGACTGTGGTGATCAAGAAGATTTCACAACTCGTTTAGAAGCCTTTGCTACTCGTATACTCGATGCTGATAAAGCATTGCTCAGTTTTGGCGGCGATCATTTCGTTACACTGCCACTACTGCGCGCACATTATAAAAAGTACGGCAAAATGGCTTTATTGCATTTTGATGCACACACGGACACATACAGCCAAGGCAGCAAGTACGATCACGGCACCATGTTTTACCATGCGCCGAATGAAGGCCTAATCGCGCCAGAAAATTCAATTCAAATCGGGATCAGAACTGAATTTAATACTGCTGAACACCTGTTTAAAGTGATTGATGCCGCTAAAGCTAATGATTTAACTGCAGATCAAATAGTAGAACAAATCAAAGACAGAGTGGGCGATATGCCGCTTTATGTCACTTTTGATATTGACTGCCTAGATCCTGCTTATGCACCTGGTACAGGTACGCCAGTTTGTGGTGGCTTAACCAGTGACAAAGCTATGAAAATTATTCGCGGTTTACGCGGTATGAACATCGTTGGGATGGATGTGGTTGAAGTCGCACCAGCATACGACTCAGCAGATATTACCGCATTAGCTGGAGCAACCTTAGGACTTGAACTATTACATGTCTGGGCTGACGGTAAAGGGCTCGTGACTAAAGTTTAGTGGCTAATGTCTAAGCGCCAGTGTCTAGGTCTAATGTTTAAAGTCTAGATAACGGTAAGCTCGATAATTTAAAAACCAACGCTATTGTTGGTTTTTTTATGACAGTAAATAAACCATTTACGCCGTTTATGATAATTCTTAATATAGTCATGATCATATATCAGCGTCTGTGAGTATAATGACATTATATAAAGTGACAGTGACATCTAAGAGGTCTAGCTAACACATGAATGATTTAACGGATATCCGTCGAGAGTATACTCAAGGCGGGCTTAGAAGAAATGATTTACCAGCTAATCCAATGGATCTGTTTGAAAAATGGATTGAACAAGCTAAACAAGCTGAGTTAACCGATCCAACAGCAATGTGTGTCGCTACTGTCGATGAGCATAGTCAACCATTTCAACGAATTGTGCTATTGAAAAAATTTGACGACGATGGTTTTGTTTTCTTCACTAATTTAGAAAGCCGAAAAGCCACTCAACTTGCTGCTAACGCCAAAATTAGTTTACTGTTTCCATGGCATCCCTTAGAGCGTCAAGTCGCAGTGACAGGCGAAGCTGAGCCGCTATCAATGCTCGAAGTGACCAAGTATTTCATGAGCCGTCCAAAAGATAGCCAAATCGCTGCATGGGTGTCTAAGCAGTCTAGCAAGATTAGTGCAAGACAAGCTCTTGAAGGCAAATTCAACGAAATGAAAGATAAGTTTGCTAAAGGTGAAGTGCCGTTACCAAAATTTTGGGGCGGTTATCGCGTTAAAGCAGACAGTATAGAGTTTTGGCAAGGTGGCGAGCGTCGTCTTCATGATCGTTTTTTATATCAAAAACAGGGTGCTGAATGGATTATAGACAGGTTGGCTCCTTAGTTTTATTAGATATTTTAAACGATAAAATACATGATTTTATGAGAACGAAGAAATGAGTAATACAATTTGGATTGATGCTGATGCGTGTCCCAATCCTGTAAAAGAGATGCTCTTTCGCGCCGCTGATAGAAAGAGCATCCCATTAATTTTGGTAGCAAACCAGCTTATTCGTGTACCGGCTTCACCTAATATCTCAGTGGTTAGGGTGAGTGCAGGATTTGATGAAGCTGATAACTATATTGTTGAACAGCTATCAGTAGGGGATTTAGTGATTACAGGCGATATACCTTTAGCATCAGATGCGATAGATAAAGGCGCTGTAGTGTTTAATCCTCGTGGTGATGTCTATACTGTAGATAATATCAAGCAGCGCTTAACGATGAGAGACTTTATGGAGGAGTTAAGAAGTAGCGGAGTACATACTTCTGGCCCGAATAGTTTTTCTCAAGCGGATAAGCATGCTTTTGCACAAGCACTGGATAAATGGTTAAGTCGACAGTAATGAGCACTTTGGTTATCACATCGAATTAACTAATTTTAATCTATAATTAAACTGTTATTTATTCACAAAAGGGATTAATGATGAAAAAATGGCTCGCAGTATTACCATTAGCAATATTAAGTACATCGGTTTTAGCAGCTGATTGGCAAGTGAAGCAAGCACACTCCAAAGTGAGCTTCATTTCTATCAAGAAAGCTGACATTGCTGAGGTTCATGACTTTAAAACAGTGAGTGGTAGTTTGACCCCCGCAGGGGCATTTAATTTGTCGATTGATTTAGTCAGTGTTGATACCGGCGTTGAGATCCGCGATGAACGCATGCAAAGTATGTTATTCGAAGTCGCCAAATATCCAAAACTACAGCTGAATTCGGTAATCAACCCGCAATTGTTAGCTGATTTGAGCGTGGGCTCAACATTAGTGACGCAAATTGATGGCACAATTGAATTACATGGTAAAACTAAAAAGCAATCATTTGATGTTTTAGTGGCTAAGTTATCAGACAAAAAGATGGTGGTGACCAGCATGTCGCCAGTTATCGTACAAGCTGAAGATTTTGGTTTAACTGACGGGGTTAACAAGTTACGTGAAATAGCGGGCTTAAGTAGTATTAGCTTAGCTGTACCAGTGTCATTTGTTCTAACCTTATCTCAATAATTATAGATAGTGGCTTTTGTTAATTAGAGGCAAAAGCCACCTCAAAGGGTAAAAAATGGTCACAGATAAAGATGGGTATATTCATCTCATTCAATATTTAACGGAACATCTTGGTTTGTTTGAAGTTTCTGAAGCGACCAATATCAATAACCAAACGGTTATAGAATTATTTGAAGATCAACTCTCTGCACAAATAATCATGGTGTGTGGTCAGAACCCGAACCTATCGTTTGAACAAAGAAACAAAGTCATTCGTGAGATTGACGCAATAATCTATGATCTTGAAGAAATTTTAGCCGGTGTTGCTAAGCATAATGCAACAGCGGATCAAATCGTATTTATCACTGAGTTCTCAGGGCTTATTAAGAATTTATTTGATAAAGAAATCGATCAAATCCTTAGGTAAACCACTCTCAAAAAATTCATTTTATATTATTTAAACCACTTATTTTTAATAGGAACTTGCATGCTTAAACCTCTCGTTGGTGCATTCATATTAACGTGTATTTCTATGTCTTCCATTGCCGCTGAAAAGCAGGTGCTAGGACAAACTGAAATGATGTCAGTCAGTCAAGATGGCATTATGTTTGAAGCCAGAATGGATACTGGAGCGGTAAACTCATCATTGCACGCACTTAACATTGAAGTTAAAGGTGGTAGTGCAAAAAATATGAAAGATAATGTGGGTAAAACCGTTTCATTTACCACAGAAAATGAAAAAGGTGAGCAACAAACATTAACGGCTAAAATTGTCGGTACTTCAACAGTGAGTAATTCTCAAGGAACTGAAACACGTTACGCAGTGAAGCTTCCCATTGAGTTTGCTGACAATGTACGCAAAGTTAAAGTAAACCTTCGAAACCGCACTACAATGGATTATAAACTGCTCATTGGACGAAATTGGTTAAAAGGGAAATACGTTGTTGATGTGTCAGAGCAAAAATTTATCGGACCAACCGCTGGGATTAGTATTGTTGAATCAGGGCTGATATTTGATACGCGTATTGATACAGGTGCTGTTGAGAATTCACTCCATGCAATCAACTTGCGCATTAATGGTGAAGATACTGACAATATGGAAAACAACGTTGGTAAAGATGTCACCTTTACCACTATGAATGAAAAAGGCAAAGAAGCTGAAGTTACAGCCAGAATTCATAGCACATCGTTAATCCGTAATGCTCAAGGTAGTGAAATCCGCTACATGGTAACGTTAACCCTAGGTGAACCTGGTGAAGAGTTCAAAGTAGACGTCAATCTGCGCGACCGCAGTAAAATGACCTACAAGCTGTTGATTGGCCGAAATTGGCTGCAAGGGCATTACATTGTGGATGTTGATATGTAGTTGATATGCAGTTTATTCAAATAAAAATACCGCTCAATTGAGCGGTATTTTTGCCTTGCTTAAAACGTCAGCTGTTAACAAAGATTTTTACGAGATGTTAAAATACAAAAGGTGGCTTAACGGAGACCTTTTTATTACTATGCGCCAATAGAACTGATTTAGACCTCACTAGAACAGAAATACAATTCAGGTTAAGCATGCAAGAGTTTATCGCGCCACTATGTTCAGAGCAGATTACGATATTGTATCAAGATGAACATTTATTGCTGATAAATAAGCCCAGCGGCTTACTGAGCCTTTCTGGTAAAAACCCTCTTAATAAAGATTCTGTTCACTATCGTTTAGTAAAAGATTTCCCCACAGCCACTTTAGTTCACCGACTTGATTTCGGCACATCAGGTATTATGCTGGTGGCACTGGATAAAGTCATAAATGGGCTACTTACCAAGCAGTTTCAAGATAAAACTATCAGTAAACATTACAGTGCCATTTTGTTTGGTCATGTATATGGTGAGCAGCAAGATGATAAAGAATTTGGCTATATTGATGCGCCTATTGCTAAAGACGTGGATAATTTCCCGTACATGAAAATTTGCCATGAAAAGGGCAAGGCATCACAGAGTCAATTTGAGGTGATAGAGCGGTTAGAAATAGTGTCAATTAATTCCAAAGTAGCGATACCAATAACCAAAGTGCAATTTGTACCTATTACAGGTAGAACCCATCAGTTAAGGCTGCATAGTCACTATATTAGCCATCCTATTTTGGGCTGTGATTTATATAAAAATGCGTTATCTGAGCAACTTGCTGAAGAAGTCTTTGGCCCACGACTATTATTACATGCTCAGAAGCTTGGCTTTCGACATCCTGTGACTAATGAAATGATTGAGATGGTGTGTGAAGCACCGTTTTAGCATTCCAGTAAAATTCAGATATGAAAAAGCCAGCAGTTAAGCTGGCTTTGTGATAAAGATTGAGAATTGGTGAGTGGGTTAAAGCACTCCACGTTTCATTTGGTCACGTTCAATTGATTCAAATAGTGCTTTAAAGTTACCTTCACCGAAGCCTTGATTATTCTTACGTTGAATAATTTCAATGAAGATTGGGCCAAACAGGTTTTTAGTGAAAATTTGTAATAGGTAACCATCGTCATCGCCATCAACTAATATTTGGTGATGCTTGATGCGATCTCTATCTTCAGTGACTTGTGGCAGCTTTTCAAAAATAGTGTCGTAATACTCAGGAATAATATCCAGCGTTTTAATCGCAGTGCCTTCCATCGCATCTAAAGAACCGACAATGTCACGGCTTCTGAAGGCCAGATGCTGAACCCCAGGACCATTATATTCACCTAAATATTCATCAATTTGGTTCTTGTCATTACCTTTACCTTCATTAATCGGAATGCAGAAGCTGCCATCTGGTGAACGTAATGCGTATGACACAAGGGCAGTTTGTGAACCGCTAATATCAAAATAACGAACTTCAGTGAAACCAAAAATATCTTTATAGAAGTTGGCCCATTTTTCCATGGTGCCTTTATAAACATTGTTTGTAAGGTGATCGACTTCCATAAAGCCTTTTTCTTCAACAATGATAGGTTCTGCTAAATCAACAAAATCAGTATTGTAGATATTGTTGTCTGCGCCGAAAACATCGATGAAGTAAATTAAGCTATCGCCGATACCGTAGATTGCTGGATAAGCCATGTCTTTAACGGCTTCATCAGCTGGCTTAGCACCACGAGAAACGGCTTCTTTATAAGCAAAAGCGGCATCTTCAACGCGCCAACCCATAGAGCAAATAGCAGGGCCGTGAGACTTAGCGAATTCAGCAGAAAAACCTTGCTTGGATTTGTTCAATAAGAAGTTAATATCATTTTGTTGGTAGTAAACGATATCGTTATTCTTGGCTTGTTTAAGCATTGAGAAACCAAAATCAACAAACACTTGGTGCATAAAATCTGTATCTGGACTTGCAAATTCAGTGAATTCAATTCCTAAAAGTCCAAGTGGGTTTGTTTCGCTAGCCATGGTATTTTCCTTAATAATTATCTTTTTATTTCATCACTCTAAGGTGATGTGAATATGGGATTCGCTATCGGTGATTAATCTTCAATCCAAGAGCGGTTGTAATCATCACTCATGCAATCTTTTACATGAGTGGTTAAATTAAGCGGCGCAAAGGTATCGACCATTACGGCGTATTCATAAGTTTCAGTTTTACCTATTGAGGCTTCTGTACGTCCTGGTTGTGGTCCGTGTGGAACCCCTTTTTGATGTAAGGTCATGTAACCAGCTTCAATGCCTGTACGGCTCATAAAGTCGCCATCGACGTAGTAGAGCACTTCATCGCTATCGATGTTGTTATGGTAATAAGGTGCAGGGATTGATTCTGGGTGGAAGTCATATGGACGCGGCACAAAATTACAAACAACAAAATTAGTCGCACTAAAGACGATATGATCTGAAGGAGGTAAATGAATTTTACCCACCTTTGGTGCATATTCAGTGATGTTGAATGCCCAAGGGTATACACAACCATCCCAGCCAACTAAATCGAATGGGTGCCACTCTAGTGTGGTGAGTTGATACTTATTGCCAAACTTGCTAACTAATGGAAACTCACCTTTTTCTACGATAGCGTCATTGAGTTCTGGAGTGCGGATATCACGCTCACAATAAGGCGCTGACTCGAGCATTTGCCCGTATTCATTTCTAAAGTGCTTAGGTACTTCAACCATTGAGTTTGATTCAATAACGAATAAGCGCACATTGCTATAATCATTAAATTTAAGCTGATACGTTGTGCCTCTTGGGATCACTAAGTAGTCCCACTGCTTAACCTTCAGTTGTCCGTACTCACTATAAAGTGTGCCTTCTCCTTGATGCACAAAGACCACTTCATCAGCATAAGCATTACGATAAAACTCAGTGGTATCTTCAGTGACTTTTGCCGTATACATAGCGACATCACTGTTATAAAAAATCTTATTTCTGGCGCTAAAAAAGTTGCCGCAGCAATCGGCTTGGCGCGAATCGAGTTTGTAGTTTTGGATTAACGAATCTTGCCATTCGTCGCCATGAGTTAGCGAGTAAGGGGCAACCTCTAATGCCTTTGTCGGCATATTATGGTGATATTTATTGGAGTAAATATTAGAGAAACCGTGAGTTGAAAATAACTCTTCACGGTAAAGCTCGCCAGAGTCTTTTTTAAAAGCGATATGGCGTTTATTAGGTATTAGTCCTTGTTGAACATAAACCGGCATCGTTACTCCTCAACTCTTTATTAGTCTTGTTGTTATTGCTGCTTTGTTAATGTTTTTCTAGCGCAGCTATAACAAACTATTTGTGATCTGGTTAACAATTTAGTTGCTAGAACGAACAAAAAAAAGAATAATAAACCACTCAACTCCATCTGTTTTTTCGATGGTAGTTAAATCTTTACGGAAGTGTCACGACTACAGAACACTTTAGTGCTGAATAGGTACTTGGAGACTTGAATGAAAATAGATATTGAAGCGTTTAATGTGTTGCAAGTACTTGTAGAAGAGGGAAGTTTTTCTAAGGCTTCAGAGCGGTTACATAAAGCGCAATCGGCTGTCAGTTATCAAGTGAAAAAGCTTGAACAACACTTAGGGGTGACTTTATTTAATCGGTCTCAATATCGGGCTGAATTAACCCCAGAAGGCAAAGTAATTTTGGCTGAAGGCCAGCGGTTACTACAGCATTTAGCTAATATCGAACATCTAGCAAGTCGCTTTAGTGAAGGTTGGGAGCCAAAGCTTGAGTTAGTGATCGACGGTGCACTGCCAATGGAGCCTATCATGACGGCGTTAAAGCGCATGTCTGAACACAACATTCCTACAAAAATTCAACTCAACATGGAGTTTTTAGGTGGGGTTCAACATCGTTTTGAACGGGATAAAGCGGATTTAATGCTGGTAAAAGACTACCTTGCAGGTCCTTATTTTTCAGCTCACCAGTTACCACCAGTTACCAGTTTATTGGTTTGTTCATCGCAACATCCGTTAGCAGAATTATCTAATGTCACGCTGACGGATTTACAACAACATGTTGAATTAACTATTGAAGACTCATCGCCACAAAAACTTAAGCGTGATGAATTACAATTTGGTGGGGACAAGGTTTTTTACTTATCTGGCTTTATCATGAAGAAAAATGCGTTATTAAAAGGGCTTGGTTTTGGCTGGATGCCGGAGTTTCTGATTAATGACGAACTAGCTGATAAAACCTTATCCATTGTTGATTTTGTTGGCGGGCATCGATTCAGATTCACTCCTCAACTCGTCTCAACGTTAGAAAGGCCACTTGGTCGAGCTGGGCGATTGTTTACCGAGTTAATTTCGGAAGAATTTACGATATTCAATCAGGGGCAGGCAGATAATATCAAAGTCAGTCATTCTGCAATTGGTTAGTATTCTGATTAAGTTAGTTTTTGATTAAGTTAGAGTTTTGAATTAGGGAGTAAAATGAAATATTGGTTAATGAAATCAGAACCTGACGAGTTTAGCATTGACGATTTAGCTGCTTGTTTACCAAAGTCAGAACCATGGGAAGGCATACGTAATTATCAAGCGCGTAATTTTTTACGAGATGAAGTCAAAAATGGCGATCTAGTGTTGTTTTATCATTCGAGCTGCAAAGTTCCAGGGGTGGTCGGTATTGCTGAAGTGACGTCAGATGCCTATAGCGATTTAAGCGCCTTTGATAGTAAAAGCCCTTACTTTGATCTTAAGTCAGATATAGACAAACCAAGATGGGTTGCAGTTGATATTCGCTTCAAACAAAAGTTAATGAAAATTATTACTCTAACGCAACTTAAAGCTGATCCTAAACTTGCTGAGATGGTGTTAGTAAGTAAAGGCGCTAGGTTAAGTGTTCAGCCTGTAACGGCAGAAGAATTTAATTACATTGTTGCTCTGTAACTACTGTTTTTTACTAAAACACATTAAAAAGGAGTGTTGATAAATCAACACTCCTTTTTTTGTTTATTGTTTTAATTCAGTGACAATGTCGATAGATGAACTTTAATAGCTTTCTTTAGCAACAATCGTTTGTCCAATAGGCGTTAAACTTAATAGCGCCAGTTTGAGATGCTGTATCGCAAATGGAATACCGATTATGGTAACAAAGCAGGCTAGAGCATGAGTCAAATGACCGATTGCTAACCAGATCCCGCAGAATAAAAACCAGATAACATTGCCGACCATACCTAATGGACCAGTACCAAAATCTTCTAAACCAGATAGATGTTTGCGGTTAACGTTTTCTTGTCCGAATGGCCAAAATGCCATTTCACCGATAACGAAACAGGCTCGACCAAATGGAATACCAATAATACTGATAAAACACAGCAATCCTGCAAACCACCAAGCTAAGCCCATTACAAAGCCGCCCATGATGAACCACGCAATATTAAATATTAATCTCAATGCTGACATCGATAATCCCTTACTAGTTGTAATTGGTTGCTATATTCAATAGCCCTATATACTAACCTAGCGAAATCTGTGCCATGTTTAGTTGTTGATGTATCTACCTGTATTTATTGTATAAATATTTTTTTGAGTTCTAGACTTTCATAGTTGTGGTAAATGAATTAGTTAAAAACCCAACTTTTTAGTTAAAATAATAACTCTATTATTTTATGTTGAGAAAAACATGTTTGCCACTACGCCAGTACAAACCATTCAGTTTGCTAATCGAACGATTTTTGTAAAACGAGATGATTTAATTCATCCTGATTTTAGTGGTAACAAGGCGCGCAAGTTTCAATACTTTCTAGAGCAAGACTTTCCTGGTGTAACAAAAGTGGTCGGTTATGGTTCGGCGCAAGCTAACTCCTTACATTCCTTAGCAGTGTTAGCCAAGTTAAGGGGGTGGGCACTAGACTACTATGTTGACCATATTGCTGGTTATTTAAAGCTGAACCCGCAAGCGAACTATAAAGCGGCTTTAAACAATGGTGCCAATATAATAGAAAAGCCTGCAGATATAGAATTGAGCTTAGAAGAATATGTTCAGCAGTATATCCAAGCACCGATAGAAGCGATTAAAGCAACAGCACTTAACAAACAACCTATAGATGAGAGTATCGTTTTTGTTCCTGAAGGTGGTCGCTGTGAATATGCCCAAGTTGGGCTTGATCAGTTAGGGTTACAAATCATCGAGTGGCTCAAACACAATAACCTTAACGAATTAGACCTTTTTCTTCCATCAGGAACTGGAACGACAGCAGTTTATTTACAACGATTTTTTGTCGAATACAGTAAAACTGCTATCCGATTTGGATCATCAACACCCAATGTCACAGTATTAACTTGTAGTTGTGTTGGCGGTGATGATTATCTTACTAAGCAGTTTTACCAATTAACTGATAATACTGATTACCATCCAAGAATCATTTCCAACGGTAAAAAGTTTCATTTTGGTAAGTTGAATCGTCAGTGCTATGAAATGTGGCAACGGGTCAATAAGGAAGGCATTGAATTTGAATTGTTGTATGACCCAGTTGGTTTCATCATGCTAGAGCATTATCTTTGTACTGAGAAATTGATTAATAGTGATGCTCAACGCACCGAGCAAACAAACACCGAGCAAACAAACAAAGAACAAACACATTGCGACAACGTGAACAATGATAACGTGATTACTGGCGACTTTAATCAAGAAGCTTTGAATAAACAGGCTTTGAATAAAGAGAATTTGAATAAAGATAATAGCCAGTCTGTAAGTGTTCCAGTGATGTATTTGCACCAAGGAGGATTGCTTGGTAATCCTAGTATGTTAGCGCGTTACAAAAGGAAGTATGACCTGTAAAGGTAGTATTGGTTTTTATCGAAATTGTATAAGTGATATGAGAGGTTTTTGAGCGTTACTTTCAGTAACTGCTTTTGATAAAGAGCTTTGGGAAAGAGTTAAGAGAAATGCTTAAAAAGTGGAATTGGGTGAGGGTAACTTCATGTTGCTCAGTTCTAATAAACGTCCGGTAAGGTGTGAGAGGAAATACCGAGAAGCGATGTTTATTGAGTAACTGAGCAAATGAATAACGCAAGCGTTAAAAGTCTTACTTGTTAGCCGTAAGCAACCATTTCATAAATGTTAACGCTTCAGTGCGCTTAGAAAAAGTTGTTTTAGTTTTACCTTGGCTATCGGTAAAAGCTATTGAGTTTTTATTTGATGATATTGAATTAACAGGAAAATTAACTGTAATTTCATGACCATTTATGTTGTATGACATGTGCCACACTCCTTTTAATTTTCACCTTTCTGGTGAGTAAGTAATAACAATATATATCCTTAAGCAGTTGTGTTGCGTAAGTTTTGATTTATGTGCTTAAGTTCGCAGTGCTTATTACACTTACAAGTAGGCTGGTTTGATCAATTTTATTTTTAATCGCCAATTTACTTGCTGTAAGTAGTTGAACATAGGCATGTGACAACCATATGACAGATTTCAACTAAGCAGATGACTTGTAGTGTGGGTTTACTGAATGTAGTGAATGACTAACAGAAGGGTAAACAAATAAATACAAGAGAACTTAAATACAAGATGGATATTAATCATATATTTTTTATTTAGCAATACATTTTTTACAATAAAAGACAATTGTCGTCTAAAAGGTGAACTCTATTCAGTTTTTATTGTGTTTCAACAACCTGTAAAAAATGTAACCGTAATTTTAGCAACATTGGATTTAACAATTTTGAGTAAAATACGTGTAGTTGTTTATGAAAGTGCTTTTGTGACATACAAAAGCACTTTAACTTGCCTATCAGCTATTCAACATTTATTGGCTTACAACTAATAAATCAGTTCGCCAATAGGGTTTAACAACTTACTGATACCTTTAGTAAAGTATAATGGAGCATCAACAACGGTGTAGCATAAGCAACCATCTACCGTTTTAGGACTATGTTCATGCTCGTTATTCAGTAGCATAAAGTCGCCGGCAGTGTAGGTGTTGTATTCATCACTGAACTCACCGGCAAGTAAAAGTGTTAACTCTTCACCTTTGTGAGTGTGTTGAGGTATCTCACCGTTTTTATCAATGTGTAGCAAGCTAGCACGAGCCTGTGGCTCACCAGTGTCTAGTCGCGAGCGGCTGACTTTCCCGATACCTTGCCAGTTATTAATCACTTGCTGACGAAACGCAGAAGGTAAATTGTATTGCTGACCTCTAACATTGACAGCAACTTTGGCTTGGGTAGTAGAATCATCAATTGAGTCATCCATTTGCATCATTGAACTTAACATGGCTTCAAGTTCAGCATCCATCTCAACATCACTCATTTGAGGAGCGATAGTTTCAGATAATGACTCAGCATTAAAGCTAGCTTTCGAGGCTGATAATGTTAGTTTTTCAATTTTATCTGCGCAGTGACTACACAACTCACAATGAGCGGATATTGCAATAGATAAGGAAAGAGGTAGCTCTCCTTGTGCATGGAGTGTCAGTAACTCTTGATTTGGATGATAATTAATCATAATGTTTCTCCATGAAGCCTTTTAATTTTTCTAAACCTAATCTTAATCTGGATTTTACTGTTCCTATGGGGACTTTGAGCTTATCTGCTAGCTCTTGTTGAGTTAGCTCTTGCATATAAATACCCTGAACGACTTGTTTCTGTAGAGGCGGTAAGGAATCTACATGCTTTAAAAGCGTCGCTGATAATTTAAAATCATCTTCTTTTTCGTCACTGCCATCAGATTCAAATAGTGGCCATATATCATCACCAAATGCATCTTCGCGATTGTTTTGCACTTTACGAAGCATATCAAAGCATTGATTTCTCATTACGGTGAACACCCAAGTACTCACCGCAGCTTTATCTGAATTATATAAATGCGCTTTGGTCCACACTCGAGTCATCGTTTCTTGCACAAGGTCCATAGCAAGACCTTGTTGGCTTAGTCGTTGAACACCAAAGGAACGGATCTTAGGTGAAAAGTGAGCAAACAATTTAGCAAAAGCAGCTTTATCTCTTTCATTGGCGACTTTAGACATTAGTTCTGCAAGTCGCTGCGCTTCATCGTTATTTTTTTCAACTGATTTCATGGCATTATTATTATTTGATAACATGCCTTTATCATAACGGCTTTGAACTGTTTGTGATTGAAAATTTTCCATTTATTTTCACTCGCATGGTCAGTAATTAGATGTTTAGTAAAAACTCGAAGCCACTCGTTTGAGTATGTAAATCTAAGCTAAGGAAGTACTAACGGTTAATTTAATAAACAATACGGCGGTAGATAATAAATAGTTCACAACTTATTGAATATTTTTTATTCATCATCAAATTTATGGCTAAGTTCTCGTATGGACTTATCTATAAACTAGTTGTGTTAGGTAATAGCCCCATCAAATCACAGACTCTGAGAGCTAAAACGTTTATTTAATTATGCTAGTGATCAATTCTTGTGTCATTTCATGGTTATGGCTATTGATACATTGATATTTCTCTTCTGCGCTTATTGGCATTATTTCTAACCAGCGCTGACAAACCCATGATAAGTTTTTAAAATCATCTTGCTTGTAGTGAGATAAATGCTGGGGATATTGTTCCAATATTTCTTGTAAGGTCTCGCTCAAATACAGTTGTTTATGTTTGATGTCCGTTTGCGGCCAATCAGCTATCAAACTCACATCGCCTCTTTTTAAACCGTCCGACTCCACGTCGAAGTTGTTTATCTTAAACCGCTGTTTACCCTCAAGGCTAATGCCCAACAAGCCATCTTCAAGCATCTCAAAATCAATAATATGAACCCAGGTGCCTATTGGCATGAGTTCATTATTACTATTAAGCATGCACAAGCCAAAGCCTTCACCAGACTTCAGTGACTCGGTCACCAGGCGTTTGTATCTTGGCTCAAAAATACGTAATTGAGTGAACCCTTGTGGCAACAAACAAATAGAAAGTGGAAACAAAGGTAATTTCATAACTGCACCTGTATGAATAACGTAAATATGAATGTAGCGTTCATTTTTTCAGTTATTTATACGGTAACAATGGCGTTATTGATCACTATTGCTTAACCCATATCAATTTAGTTTCATCGATACCAAGGGCTGCCATTTTTTCTGTAAAACGTTGTCTGTTGTCACTAGATAGCTTCGGTGTACGAGATAAAATCCACGCATAATCATTATTTGGACCTATGACCAATGATGCTATGTAGTCTCCATTATTGGCTTGGATTAAATCATGAATTTGATAAGCACCATAAAAGGGGCCGAAGAAAGACACCTTTAATCGGCCAATATTGTCTGACTCGATAAAGTAAGCTTTACCTTCAGCTTCATTCCAACGTTTATCTTCTTCAGAGTAGCCTTTGTTAATCACTACCACTTTGTCACCATCAAGGGTGTAGTTGGCGGTAACCTTTGAAAGACCTCTTTCGAATGAATGATCAAGTCTAGCTATTTCGTACCAAGTGCCGAGATAGTTATCGAGCTTAAAGTCTTCAACAACAGCCACTTTTTTGTCCAACATAGTACAACCACTAGTTGCAATGAGCAGGATAGCCAATGCGGCTGTTTTCATGTTTGATTTTTTAATGCGTGTAAAAAACGGTTTAAAAGTCATAAGTGCTTTCCAAATTGATGGTGATTTATTTTTAGAATAATTTTGAATCATTAACTCTATTTATTAATGTTACGAACCTTTTTGCCGATAAGATCTGTATTGAAATGACTTTGAGCAATAAACAGTCTAAATGATGTCTTGATCATAAATTATTAGATTTATTCTATTTAACCTAACAGTTTTTTTGTATAAATAGCCTTATAATTCATCATAGATGTAAAGTTGAGTTAACCGAGATATAAAAATGAAAAAAGTTCTAGATAGTGTCGATCAGCGTACCAAGTTAGTGGGCGAGAATCGTTTGGAATTACTATTGTTCAAAATCAGCGCAACTCAACTTTTTGCGATCAATGTATTCAAAGTAAAAGAAGTCGTCAAACTGCCGACATTAAGCGCATTACCAGGTAGTAATCCGAGTATTAGTGGTGTCGCTAATATCCGTGGCTTATCTATTCCGGTGATTAATCTGCGTGGTGCTATTGGTTTTAGTCCAATGCCGGTATCTGAAGATTGTAATTTGATCATCACAGAATATAACCGCAGTGTGCAGGGCTTTTTGGTGGGTAAAGTGGAACACATTGTCAATATGACATGGAGTGACATTATGCCACCACCCAAATTCGCCGGTCCAAATAACTACCTTACAGCGATTACTAAGCTTCAAGACAACGGCGTTGAAAGATTAGTGTCAATTATTGATGTTGAAAAAGTCTTAGCCGAAATCATTGATTATGATATTACCTTGTCAGAAGGCGTGTTGGATGAAGATTTGGCTACTCATATGCTGGGTAGAAAAGTACTTATTGTTGATGATTCTTCTACGGCTCGAAAACAAGTACGCGATACCTTAACACCTCTAGGTATCGAAATTATTGAAGCGTCAGATGGCCTTCAAGCACTTAATTTACTCAAATCTTGGGTTGCTGATGGTAAGAATGTGGCTGAAGACTTACTGATGATGATCACTGATGCAGAGATGCCAGAGATGGATGGTTATAAGCTCACATCAGAAATTCGTGCTGACGAGCGCATGGCCGCACTTTATATCACTTTAAATACGTCTTTAAGTGGTAGCTTTAATAACGCGATGGTTGAAAAGGTCGGTTGTGATAAATTTATCTCTAAATTCCAACCTGATTTATTAGTTGGTGTAGTTCAAGATCGATTAAAAACGGTATTGAATTAAGCGAGTTACCACAGTCATTTAGCCATAAAAAAGAGTGCAAATAGCACTCTTTTTTGTTCATCATTATCGGGTTAATCTCATCACTGTTTTTATTGTGCAAACTCTTGTTTTACTTGCTCAATAAGTAAACGTTGGTGTTCTTTAGTAATACCAATATTCATGCGACACAACCTGATAGCGTAAGAGAACTTTTCTTTACCAACCACATTGAGTAACTCACATAATAGCGGCTTATTCAGCATCAAGGTTTCACAATAGTGGTTAATCGCTTTTGTCAGAGTATTGAATTGTAATCCGTCAAATTCGAATACCGCACTGTATCCCTGTTCAATATCTACAGCGTTAAGTACCAATGGCCAGCCTCTAGCATTAATGCGGCCTTTTGCGATGTTGTACATCATCCATGCACTTTCTTTAAAACCAGATAAAATACGACAATCAAAACCTGATTCTGCTAATTCTTCTTCAGTCCAATTAATGCCAATCGCTAAATCTTTGTGGTAAATACGCATTAAGTCGTCTTTAACTGCATCCCTACAATCCCAAATAGATGTTAGTAAGTTCTTTTTGGCTAATCGGGCACATTCATTACAGGCGGGTAGTGTCAATGAAGGGTGTGGTGTTGAAGGTTTAGCATAATAACTAAAAACATCATTACTGGGCTCTGCGCAAAACCAGCACTGGTGACGGAGATCAAATGGGATATCAATCAAAGGTGGTAAGTGATTCACAATAAACCTTTTTTATTTTTGTTAATGTCGTTAAATCTGTTCACAAAAAAGCTGCTTTAGTTCTTTAAGAACTGCAGCAGCTTAATTTAGCAGCGTTATATAAACCGATAAGGCCTATTATTCAGCTTCGATTTCAACTAGCTCTTTTGCTAGTTCAATCGGGTCTGCTTCTAAACAATCTTCGTTTGCAACCCAATCAAGACCAATTAACACGCCGTCTTCATTTAAATCGCCAACCCAAAATTCTAAAAAGTCATCGATGCTAATTTCTACCGCTTTGTATTCTGACCACTCTTCAGTACAGTGCGATGCCGCAGCTGCTTCTAATGACCATATAGGCATAACATCGGTATTATCAAATTCTGAAGAGTCACAAACAACCCAACCTTCACCCGTTTCATCCGCCAAAGCCCAAAGGACTTGATGCTTTTTAACATTTTCAATAAAGCTTACAACTGCAGGTGTTAGTTCAATCATGATTAGTCTCTTAGAAGTTTTCAATTAACTTAAGCATTATACGTTAACCCTAATCAATACAAAACACTATTAATCTTCTGTGACCAAATCAAATAAACAAAAACAAAAATTCATTGATTTAACGGGCTTTGCCCTTGTTTCCTTTTGCGCTATCAGTCACGATGTGGCTATTCATTGTTTTGTAGAAGTATTCATTTATGGTGACTCTCAGATTTCCTACTTTATTTACATCAGCTTTACTCATATCTAGTTTTGCTAGCTTTCATTCTTTTGCTGCTGATGATTTTTCTCAATGTGTTGATAAGCTCAAAGTCAAAGCGCGCTCTGAAGGTTTGTCTGAACAAACTATTAATACCAGCGTTGCTAACCTCAAATTTATACCTCGAGTAATAGAGCTTGATAACCAGCAACCGGAATTTAGCACCACCTTTGGTAACTACTTTAATAAACGTGTCACCAATTGGCGCGTTGAAGAAGGTCGCCGTTTACTTGCTGAGCACAGAGCATTATTAAATAACCTCACAAAAGAGTACGGCGTACCTGGGCAATACATCATTGCGTTTTGGGGGCTTGAAACAAACTTTGGTGGTTATAAAGGCAAAATGTCGGTGTTAAATTCATTAGCGACTTTAGCTTGTGACCCACGTCGTAGTGATTATTTTACCAAAGAGTTAATGCAAGCACTGAAGCTTAAAGAAAAATACGGTTTTGACGAAGCCACCATGGTTGGGTCTTGGGCTGGCGCGATGGGGCACACCCAATTCATGCCAACCAATTATGCTAAATACGCGGTTGATGGTGATGGCGATGGCAAAGTTGATTTATGGAATAGCACCGATGATGCATTAACGTCAGCGGCAAACTTCTTACAACAGCTTGGTTGGAAAGCGAATGAGCGTTGGGGTCGTGAAATTTTACTCCCTGAAAACTACGATTATCAATACTTAGGCAGCAAGCACCCTAAACCATTAACGGATTGGGCCGCATTAAATCTTAAGCAAGCGAATGGCAATCCACTTTCAACACCTGAAATGGAAGCGTCTTTATATGTCCCATCTGGGCATACTGGTCCGGCATTTTTAGGTTATGACAATTTCGATGTCATTATGCGCTGGAACCGTTCTGAGTTTTACGCCATTGCAGTAGGGCATTTAGCGGATCGCATTAATGGCGCCGCACCACTTAAAGTGAGCGCTCCAGATCATGGTTTGTTTAATCGCAGTGACATAAAAGTGATGCAAGCGAAGTTAAACGATTTAGGTTTTGATGTGGGTAAGCCTGATGGTGTATTAGGCCGTAATTCTATTGCTGGCGTTCAAGCTTTTCAGCGTAGCAAAAACATAGTAGCTGATGGTTTTCCTGATGCTAAAACGTTTGAAGCGCTGGGCGTTACGATTACTCCTTAAAGGTTAAACCTTAACAGTTAAGCCGATTTGCTTCGGCATTTTTACTGGCAGCTTAATGGGGTATTTGTTAAGCTGCGCCAACTATTGAAATCGAAGTAAACAAAGGACATTCGATGAGCGCTCAAGACAACATGGTCGTACGATTCAACTACACCCTTCGCGATGAACAAGGTGAAGTTATTGAAACTAACGAAGGCGGCTCTCCAATCGCTTATTTACATGGCAATGACAACATGATGCCAGGTGTTGAAGATGCGATTACAGGTAAAGATGCCGGTGAAAAATTCACTGTGACACTTCCTGCAGCACAAACATACGGTGAGCGCCAAGAAGGTGCAGAGCAACGTGTTTCAGTTAAACACTTGCAAGGCGCTAAAGTATGGAAAGTGGGCATGCCTGCAATCATCAATACTGAAGATGGTCAACGCCAAGTCACTATCGTTAAAATGGGTAAATTCATGGCAACGATTGACACTAACCACCCATTAGCGGGTCGTGAGTTAACGTTTGATATCGAAGTCGTTGATTTTCGTGATGCAACTGATGAAGAAATTGCACACGGTCATTCACACGGTGAGGGTGGTCATCAGCACTAATCCTGCTGTTGTATAACCTAAAAGTGTAATCCCAAGTATATTTATGTGCTTGGGATTTTTATTGGAATTTATAAGAAGTCGTTGAATGATTATTGAATTTTCTCAAGGTAAATTAGTTGTGACTCCGTTCGAAATACAATGCCGTTTAAACATGAATAACATTGTGCTTACCGCAATGGTTGATGATATGAGATGCTTAAGTGATAGCTTGATGCTCATTGCTGATGCAGGCGTGGTTCGCTGGAGCATGAAACTTGATACTGCTCAGCAGTTTTATGAAGCGATTGAAGTGATGGGTATCGCAGCAGAATAAGCATTTAGATTAAGTACTCAGATTGAGCTCTGAATATAATTACTTACCTACTGCAATATTGATCGTTTATATCACTCTGTTACCGTGAGAATCGCTGACGATTATGAGGGCTTAAATAATCAATATCAGGCCCCACAGGGACCACTTGTGTCGGGTTGATATGCTGATGACTAAAATAATAATGCTGTTTTATATGTTCAAAGTTCACCGTAGCAGCAATGCCAGGCTGCTGATATAAGTCTCTTAAATATTGAGACAAATTAGGGTAAGACTCTATTGTGCGTATGTTGGTTTTAAAATGACCCACATAAACACAGTCAAATCGAATCAAGGTGGTAAAAAGTCGCCAATCTGCTTCGGTAATGATATCCCCCAATAAATAACGTTGATTCGATAATCGAAGTTCTAGCTGATCTAAACATTCAAACAGTGGAATAACTGCGTCTTCGTAGGCTTGTTGGCTTGTGGCAAAACCGCTGCGATAAACCCCATTATTAATCTTGGCATATATAACACTATTCAATTCGTCAATATTTGTACGCAAATCATCTGGGTAATAGTCTTCTTCATTTACGGTAATCTCATTAAAAGCTTCATTAAACATGCGAATGATTTCTGATGATTCATTACTCACAATGGTATTAAGCTGCTTATCCCACAAAACGGGAACCGTTACGCGACCATTATAATCAGGTTTAGCTATTTGATAAATTTGATAGAGATAGTCTTTATTAAATAATGGATCTGGATTGGCGCCATTTATCGCATTAGCTTCTGTTGATTGGTTTTTTCCAGCAAACTCCCAGCCATTTGTTAACATATGCGGTTCGACAACCGTGACACCAATTAAAGCTGTGAGTTGCTTTAACTGCAGAAATATTAAGGTGCGGTGGGCCCAAGGGCAGGCTAATGAAACGTATAAATGGTAACGTCCAGCCTCAGCTTTTAATCCGTCAGAGCCACTTAAGCCAGCACAGCCATCTTTGGTAATCCAATTTCGCAACTGAGCATCTTCTCGCTGAAATTTTCCATTATTCCCTTTGGTTGTGTACCACTGATCGACCCATTGGCCATTTTGTAATAAACCCACTTTCACCACCTAATCACTTTAATTAATCAGCTAATGCTAGTTTACGATTTAATCGAATAAAAGATTAAAAAATGGGTGATAAATTTCGATTAATTCGATGTAAAAGATAATAACTACTCGATCAAAAATAAATGTCAAATGTTACAAAAATGAACTGCAACTAAATTTAATACAGTGTGTTCTTAATTGGGGACAATGTAGTGATGGGCAGCTTGATTTTTTAGTGCTGCTATATCATATGCTTATAGCTCAACAGGTATTCACTTCATTAATGGCCGTTTGTCTTTTTAATGATGAGCTTGTTAACTGTTCTCAAACCCGATGTAGTAATGGTTGTAAGTTATTGTTGTTATTGCGTTAAATGTCACGCTTTGTAATAAAATAGACATGAAACTAGTCCAGTGTTTGATAATATTCAGTAATGAGCTGGATGGCTCGTACATTAAAAAAATCAAATTGATTAGGGGTTAGATCATGAAAAATATGTTGTATAAAGGACTAGTTGCCACGGCTGTACTTGCTGCGTTATCGGGTTGTAGCAATGACGACGATGATAAAAACCTAACAGCCTGTGAAGCTGCTGGTGATGCATGTACTAGCTTTACCGTTATTCACACCAATGATAATCATGGCCGTTTCTGGGAAAATGGCGATGGCGAGTACGGTATGGCGGCTCGAAAAACGGTTATTGATCAGATCCGCCATGAAGTAGAAAGTACGGGTGGGGAAACAATTCTTTTATCTGGTGGTGATATTAACACCGGCGTTCCTGAATCAGACATGCAACAAGCAATCCCTGATTTTATGGGAATGAATCTTCTTGGTTATGATGCTATGGCAGTCGGTAACCATGAATTTGATAATGTACTCAGCACGTTAGACATGCAGGCTACATTAGCTAACTTCCCTATGTTGGCAGCAAATATTTATGATAAGAATGCTGAAGAACGTTACTTTGAGCCTTACCGTGTATTTGAAATTAACGGCTTAAAAGTGGCGATTATTGGTTTCACAACAGTTGATACACCAAAAATTGTTAATCCAGAAAATGTTGAAAATTTAGCGTTTACCGATCCTCAAGTAGAACTGCCTAAAGTACTTGCTGAAATTGAAGCCAATGAAGATGTTGATATGGTGTTTGCTGTGACTCACATGGGTCATTATGCTGACGGCAATCACGGTACTGAAGCTGCTGGTGATGTGATGCTAGCTCGTTCAGTAGAAGAAGGTCAATTACAAGCGATCATTGGTGGTCATTCTCAAAACCCTGTTTGTATGGAAGGTGATGAGTATGCAGATTTTAATCCTGGTGATGAATGCAAACCTGATCAACAAAATGGTACCTATATCATGCAAGCACATGAATGGGGTAAGTATGTTGGTCGTGCAGATTTTGAATACATGGATGGAGAGCTCACGCTAGCAAACTACTCATTAATTCCAATCAATTTGAAGACTGAAGATGAAAACGGTGATTTAGTTTTCATTACTGAAGAAATAGAAAAAGACCAATCAGTCTATGATTTGCTTCTGCCATACCAAGAACGTGGCCAAGAGTTACTTGATGTTATTATTTCTTACACGGATGGCAAGCTAGAAGGCGATCGTGAAGTAGTTCGTGCCGAACAGACTAACTTAGGTAACTTGCTAACAACGGCATATTCAGAATTTGTGACTAAAAACTTCAATGTAACTGCTGATTTTGGTGTGATGAACTCTGGTGGCATCCGTGCTTCTATCGCAGAAGGTGATATTTCATACCGTGACGTATTAACGGTTCAACCTTTTGGTAACTTCGTCTCATATGTCACTATGACAGGCGCTGAAGTTGAAGATTACTTAGCGGCTATTGCTGTTAAAACTGGTGGCGGATTCCCACAATTGAATGATGTTGCAATGGATGTTGATTGTGATGCTGGTAGTGTCGATATTGCTTCTTTAGGTGGACGTTCATTTGATGAAAATGAAAATTATACTTTCTCAGTAATTCATTTTAGTGCTGCTGGTGGTGACGATTACCCTGTAATTAATCAACACCCTAACTACATTGATACACAGCTAATGGATGCCGCTGTTTTCCGTGAATACTTTGTGGCTAATCCTGATATTACAGCTGCTGATTACGCTCCAGTCGAAGGTCAATTGAACTTCTATCGTAGCGGTTCGCTTGTTAAGAGTTGTGCTCAATAATTCTTGAATTTGTAAACTGTTATAACAATGAAAAGGTAGCTTCGGCTACCTTTTTTATTTGAAGCTTAACGGTCAATAAAGATTGGTATAAGATAGCCGCAATTCATCATAAAGGATTTTATTATGTCGTCGGTGACAACACCATTAGAGCGTATAACAGTTGAGCCTACAACAGCAGCTCAATCATGTGTAATTTGGCTTCATGGCCTAGGTGATTCAGGTGCAGGTTTTGCCCCAGTGGTTCCAATCTTGGGTTTGCCAGATAATCACGCCATTCGTTTTGTTTTTCCTCATGCTCCAGAGCAAGCCGTTACCATTAACAATGGGTATGTGATGCGTTCTTGGTATGACATTAAAAGCATGGATCTTCATGATAGGGCTGATATTGAGGGTGTTTTGGCATCAGAAGTCTCTATCAAGGCGTTGATTAATGAACAGATAAAGTCAGGAATAAAAGCAGAAAATATTATCCTTGCGGGATTTAGCCAAGGCGGAGTAATGAGTCTATTTACAGGTCTTAGGTTTGAGACATCGCTTGCTGGGATCATGGCTTTATCTTGTTATTTACCTGCTGGAGATGTGCTACCTGAGGGGTTAAGTGTTGCTAATAGTAAAACGCCATTATTACAAAATCATGGTGAGCAAGATGAAGTGGTGCCCTTATTTGCTGGCAAAATGGCATACGATGCCTTAATTAATGCAGGCTATGACACTCAGTGGAAAACTTACCCTATGCCTCACAGTGTTATTCCGGAGCAATTGTCAAAAATTGGCCAATGGATCACTGACAAGCTTTGCTAATGTTTTAACGATATATAGGTGACTGTTTTTAATTAAGTACAATGCTTTCTCTATATCATTTTAAATAAAATCGCTAAAAATAAAAGGCTTATCATCATTTTGATGTGTAGCCTTTTTTTATATCCTGTTAAATACATTGAATGTTATAGCCCCGTCTTAAACATGGGACAATCGGTGTATATACGATATAACTAAATCATTGTTATTTATGATTATGTTTATAAAATAAATACATTAATTGATGGTATTTTGTTAGAATGTGTAGCAGTTTTTGTAATGGGTTTGATTACGTTATTCGAACTGACCACCTTTATAAAATAGAACGTTTACGGGTTACATAATGATAAGAATAATTCCGAGTCTACTGGCTGTCATCACAATGTTAGTTTTTCTGTCAGGCTGCGAGCCTAGACCTGATTGTAATGATGATAACTGTACAAAATTTACAGTCTTGCACACCAACGATAATCATGGCCGTTTTTGGCACAATAAAGCTGGCGAGTACGGTATGGCTGCACGGTTTACCGTAATCGATGGTATCCGTAAAGAAGTTGCTGCTGATGGGGGTCATACACTTGTGCTATCGGGTGGTGATATCAATACCGGCGTACCAGAATCGGACTTACAAAATGCAATACCTGACTTTATTGGTATGAACATGATTGGTTACGATGCTATGGCTGTCGGTAACCACGAATTTGATAATCCACTGTCTGTATTAGCTGAGCAAGCTGAGTTAGCCACATTCCCAATGTTAGCGGCCAATATTTACGATAAAGACACCAATGAACGTTATTTTGAACCTTATAAAGTCTTCAAAGTTGGCGGTATTGATATTGCTGTTGTGGGACTAACCACCAATGACACACCTAAGTTAACCAACCCGCAAAATACAGAATCTTTACTGTTTACCGATCCTATTGCAGAAATGAAAAAACTGCTCAAACAAATTAAAGCAGATGAAAGCGTCGATTTAGTTTTTGCAGCAACCCATATGGGGCATTATCAGGACGGCGAATTTGGCAGTAATGCGCCAGGTGATGTCAGTATGGCAAGAGCACTTAATGAAGGTGAGCTTAATGCCATCATCGGCGGACATTCACAGAACCCTGTTTGTATGAGTGGCCGAAACAGTGAGTATGATAAGAGATTCAAAGCGGGTGGTTCTTGTCGCCCTGATAAGCAAAATGGTACTTGGATCATGCAGGCACACGAATGGGGCCGCTTTGTTGGGCGTGCTGACTTTGAGTACATTAATGGCAAATTATACTTAATTGATTACGAATTAATTCCTATCAATTTAAAAAGAACAGCATTCGGTAAAAAGCTAGCAGATCCAGTAGCGGACTTTTATGTACGTAACCCTGATGTAGAAGCTGCATTATTACCATTTCAACAAAAGGGTAGTGCTGAACTCGATGTACTTATCGGCAAGGTTGATGGTTTATTAGAAGGCGACCGAAAAGTCGTCCGCTCACAACAAACTAACTTAGGTCGCTTAATTGCTAAAGTTCACAGCAGTAAAGTATTTGCTGATTTTGGCATCATGAACTCAGGTGGCGTAAGAGCATCTATCACAGCTGGTGATGTTGCCTATCGTGATGTGCTTACGGTACAACCTTTTTCCAATACCATTGGTTTAGCTGAAATGTCAGGTGAAAAACTGATTAAGTATCTTTCTAATGTTGCCAGTAAAACCCGTACTAGTGGTGCATATGCACAGTTCTACGGTATTGATATGACGGTTAAGTGTCGAGACAGAAGTGTTGAAATTCATAGTATTAATAATCAACCATTTGATATTAACGGCCAGTATCGGTTTTCTATCCCGAGTTTTAGTGCTGCAGGTGGCGACAATTACCCGAAAATTAATATTCTAGAAGCGGGTTATGTTGATGCGATTGAATTGTATGAATACATTAAACAACAGAAAACGATTAATGTTGCCGATTACGAACCTAATGGTGAAGTGAAATTCACCCAATCTAAAAGTGATTTAGGTTGTAGTATTTACTAAACAGTAGACAGAATTATTTTGTTTAAACATTTAAGGCAACCAATTGGTTGCCTTTTTTATATTTTAATTTCAGCTTAAAGCGTTGAAATTAAATGTTTAAATTTTTTACTTGTGAGTTTTTTGAAATTAATTTTAGCTGTTTACTTGAAAAATAAAAATTCGTTCTCATATCTAGTTATAAGTTAGCACGCTCAATAGAGGTACTAACTACCATTATGCCGCAAGGGTAATGACAAACCGCCAATATTGGCATGTGATTTTATTTTTCACATATTGCTTTAGACAAGGATATGATTATGCGCAAATTTAACGTAACTCCAGATTTAACCCCTCTTTATCGTAGTGCGATTGGTTTTGACCGTTTAGCTAAAATGGCCGAGCATGCAGCAGTACAAAATGGTAACACTGGTTACCCTCCTTACAACATCGAATTACTCGGCGAAAATCGTTACCGTATTACTATGGCGGTTGCTGGATTTAGCATGGATGAACTTGATATCACCAGCGAAGGTGACAAGTTACTTGTTAAAGGCAGTAAAGTAGCAGCTGTAAATGATGAACGTAAATATCTACATCAAGGTATCGCAGAACGTGGATTCGAACGTACATTCCAATTAGCTGACCATGTAAAAGTTGATGGTGCTGAATTAGAAAATGGCCTTTTAAATATTGATTTAATGAGAGAAATTCCAGAAGCGTTGAAAGCGCGTAAAATCCAAATCAATAGTGGCAATACTAACATTAGCAACACTAATAGCAGCAACACAATCGAAAGCTAATTTTGTTCGGCGCTCTGTTATCTTCCCGGATAATTAGAGCGCAATAGTTCCACATCTTCCCTGATATTTTGCCCAATTAGAATTATGTTACTAATTGGGCTTTTTAGTTTCTAGCGTATGCAATTTAGTTACCATTGCAGACTTAAATTTAGATCTAATGCCTCAAGATTTATTCATCATTTCAGTGTTAACCCCGAGCCCTTTAAAGCACTACTGTGTAAGTGTTTCCTAATTGATTTGTATTTAGTTAACTTAATCAATTTCTTAGAAATAAATCATTAGAACGACTCTTTACATCATAAGTTTAGCGCCGTTACTATAACGACGCTAACATTTACGCAACCTGTGTAGTTGGTTTTTTCTACCGTAAAACGCAATGTACTGATAAAGAGTTAAGGGATAATTAATGAGTTGGATGCAATTTTTAATAGAGTTAATCGATAAGTTAGTTTGGCCGGTCGTGGTTATTTTTTGCATCTATCGATTACATCGTCCACTAGCCGCATTGATACCCTTAGCCAAAAAATTGAAATTCAAAGAATTTGAAGTGGAGTTCGGCCAAGAATTAAAGGCGGCCTCTCAAAATGCAGCACGCGCATTTCCTGAGCTCAAACAAGATAAGAAATCAATCTTAATCGCGGCGACCGAAAACCTGCCCAATTCAGCAGTACTAGAAGCATGGGAAACTGTCGATGAAGCGGCTGAAGTATTGATTAAGTCTCGTATTAGTGATGTAAAGCTGGATTTGAATACGCGATATAAGCATATTGAAAATATACTCGTCCAAGGTGACATTATTGATACTAAAAAAGGAAAGCTATTCAGTGAATTAAGGCAGTTACGTAACAAGGTCGCTCACGCGAAAGGGTTTGAAGTCGGTAAGTCTGAATCAATACAATATGTCGAATTATGTTTTAAATTAACTGATTATTTAAAGGCTGTAACTGCTGAAAATTCATCTTTAACTCAATAGATTAGGTTTTTTAATATGGATATTATCAATAAACTCTGTGTAAGTTTTTTATTACTAATACTGCCTTTTAGCGTATTAAGTTCAGACTTGAGTGAAGGCGTAAAGATAGATAAAAAAAGTGATGCCATCAAAGTTGATTTATTATCAAAAAGCACGACAAGCTGGGATGGCTCGACGTTACCTGCTTATGGGCGTGGACAGCCAGAAATTTCGATTATAAAGGTCACGATAGCACCTAATACTACCTTACCATTTCATAAGCATCCGTTGATAAATGCAGGCTATTTGTTAAAGGGTGAACTTACTGTTGTATCTGAAACCAATGAGGTCCTAAAGATGAAGCCTGGTGATACATTAATTGAGTTGGTCGGTAAATGGCACTATGGCAAAAATGAAGGAAAGGAGTCTGTGGAGATTCTAGTGTTTTATGCAGGGGTTGAAGGGGATGAACTCAGTATTAAGCGTCACTAGTTCAGATTATTAAGTTTAGGTATCAGTTATTCTTGAGCGCTCTATCTAGGATGACCGATCCAACATCATCATCACCGAGTTCATCATTTGGGTTATATATCGGGCAACTTGTCATTGATAAACATCCGCAGCCAATACAGCCATTTAACGAGTCTCGTAAGTTGGTGAGGTAAGTTATCTTTTGGGTTAATTTATCTTGCCAAGCCATTGATAGCTTTGTCCAGTCATCCTTATTAGGAGTACGTTCATTCGGTAGAAAACCAAATGCCTGCTTTATTTCTTCTAAACTGACACCCATTTTCTGCGCCGCTTTAATGACTGATATCCGTCTAATGACATCACGCTTATAACGTCTTTGATTGCCTTGATTTCTTAAACTATTAATTAGCCCTTTTGATTCATAAAAATGCAAGTTAGACACTTTTATCCCGCAGCGTTTAGCCACTTGTCCCACTGTTAAGTCGAATTCATCTAACATCAAATTATTTCCTCAAATATGAAAATAGTGCTTTACCTCAACTTAGGTTGAGGTTTTATAGTGACACTATATCACAACAAGCTAATACTCATATTTTAATTCTGAAGTAGCTTGTTGAATTTAATTCTAATAGCAAACCTCATGGAGGAGACAAGATGACAGCATTAAGCATTTCAGCTAAGCAATTGGAAAACCTTGTGCATAGCAAATCAGTAAGCGCTGAAGATGGTTCACAAAAAAACGGTATCCAGACAAAAAATCAACGCCATGATTCATCAATTGCCATCGAACAGATTATAAGGAAAAGCCGGGAGGTTTTTACTCTTACGATGATGAACAAGTAGCGCTAGGTTTCATAAATCGTGATTAATTAATTAATGAATGATAAGGAATATAATGATGCGTTTAGAGCATTTAAATTTGGTGGTAAATGATTTAGAAGAGACTTTAATGTTCTATCGAGCAGCGTTTCCACATTGGAGTGTGCGAGGTGGTGGCGAAAGCGAATGGCATGGGGTGCACCGAAAATGGCTGCATTTTGGTGATGATCATAATTATTTATCCTTTAATGATAATGGTAAAGGCAAAATGCGGCCAAATGAAGGTTATGATTTAGGGCTCGCCCATTTTGCCTATGTGGTGACAAACTTAGACAGTTTAATATTTCGTTTAACAGCAGCAGATTTTGACATTGCCATTCATGGAGGAAAAGATACCAATTACAAAAGTGTTTACTACATAGACCCTAATGGATATGAAGTAGAGTTTGTTGAATATTTAACGGATATCCCCAGTGAAAGAAATATTTATTCATAGTGTTTAGTGGGCTGGGAGGAATTTTATGCGATTAAACCAAGTCACACTAAGCGTGTTCAATATGCAGGATTGTTGTGAGTTCTATTTAACAATGGGTTTTACCCAAATCGTTAAAACGGATCACTATGCGCGTTATGTTTGCCCTGATGGAGATGCCACTTTTTCACTAAGGCTAGATCAACAATTGTCCATGGATAATCAACACCGCAGTGTTATCTATTTTGAACATGAGCAGTTAGATAAATGGGTTGCTGAGCTTGTTGTTAAAGGTATTAAATTCGAACAATTACCTGTTGATCAACCTTACTTGTGGCGCGAAGCTATTTTGTTTGATCCATCAGGGAATAAAATTAAACTCTACTGGGCTGGAGAAAATAGAATAAATCCACCCTGGCGAGTGGCGATTACTCAATAGTAATGCTTTAAGGGTGTTAATTGAATTAAGGTAATAAAAAAGCGCGGCTATAGAAATAGCTGCGCTTTAGTTTTTCTTTTAAGTAAATCTAACTTCTCAGTAAACCCAAGCGGGTTTGTTTTCTAAGTTAGTTAACAAACGAACATAGCTTAGATAATAACAGCGGGTTACTTACCCCAAGGGTTCACGGTACCGCTGCCATTAGGGACTGAGTTACTTGAGCTTTCACTCTTTTTATCCGTACCTTTCTCAAAGCTTCTTTCACTGCTTCTGGCACTGTTTCTGTCAGATGACTTGTCAGTGTTTCTTGGATTGCCATACACATTGGCAGAGTCTCTGTTACTGCTCTCTTTATTAAAGCGTTTGGCTTTATTTTTATCGTAATGATTATTCTTAGGTTTGTCTGACTTACCACGTGAAAGTGTTGGCTTATCATCAGTTTTAGCTTTTGGCATTTTGGCGTTCTTTGGTACAAAATCTAAAATTGAAATCGGCACTTCTTTGCGTACTTCAAAACCTTCAACTTCTTTACGTACAATTAAATGACCTAAGCGGCGCTCAATAGCGCAAAGGTTTTTAAAGTCATCTTTTGATACTAATGACACTGCAATACCTGACGCGCCAGCACGACCTGTACGGCCAATACGATGAACATAATCATCAGCAGGGAACGGTAAGTCGTAGTTAATCACGATAGGTAAGTCATCAATATCAATACCACGAGAAGCGACACCAGTGGCAATAAGATAGGTAATGTTACCGTCTTTAAAATCTTTAAGTAATTGCTCACGAATTGGCTGGCTGCGACCACTATGGAAAGACTCAGCAACAATGCCGCGTTTTTCAAGTTGAGTCACAAGTTTGGCTGCGCCGTGTTTTGTTTCGATAAAGATCAGTGCTTGTTTCCAATCGTTGTCTTTAATTAATTGGCTCAGTAAGGCTGATTTCTTTTCTTTATCAACAGTCACTAACCATTGGTCAATCTTTGGCGCCGCTTCTGCATCTTCAACCACAGAAATCTGTACAGGGCTGCGCATTGCTGTTTTAGCGAGTGCGCGGACTTGGTTTGACAAGGTTGCTGAAAACAACATGTTTTGACGTTCGTCAGGCAGCAACTCAATGATACGGTTAATATCTTCAATAAAGCCCATATCTAACATTCTATCGGCTTCATCAAGCACTAAGACTTCGAGTTCATCAAAGTTAACTGCGCGCTGGGTGTATAAATCAAGTAAACGTCCTGGCGTTGCCACAAGGATATCAATACCTTCAAGCAACTTTTGCTTTTGGGCATTACTGTCGACACCGCCATACATTACCATCGAGTTAATCGATAAGTTTTGGCTGTATTTCTGAATATTTTGTTCAACTTGAATCACAAGTTCACGGGTAGGGGCTAATACCAGAGCCTTTACGCGCTTGCCACGTACGTTATGGGGGTCTTTAAAGCGTTCGATAATTGGCAAAACAAAGCTGGCCGTTTTACCGGTACCCGTTTGCGCCGCAGCAATGATATTTTTACCCGATAAAGCAACAGGTATAGCCTTAGATTGAATGGGAGTTGGCTTGGTATAACCTAAAGAATTAAGAGCACTGATTATTGGATCGCTTAATCCCAGCTTCGAAAATGGCATGTGTAATCTCGGGTAAAGTAAAATGATAATTAACAACACTGTCAGCGATGTTTAATGCTTGGTTTAGCCATTATTCATGGTGCAGTGGTAAAGAATAGCTGTGTAGTATAACAGAGTGAGTAAAATATAGGGTAGGGCTGTTTTCGCTTTAAACATAAAGCCCATAATGAGAGTCAAGGTATGAGCTTAGGTATGAGGTAAAGTATGAGCCAAAGTTTGAGTCAATCAATATAGTCTACATCGAAGATTTCGGGTGGTTACCTATAAAATTTTGCCATTAAAAAGGGAGCTAGTTAGCTCCCTTTATCGTTAAGTTTTTACAAATACAGACTGGTGCTTAGTTGTGTGAATATTAAGCACTACGCTTTCATGACTTTCTCACCACGGGCAAGACCCACAACGCCTGAGCGAGAAACTTCAATGACTTTAGTGACTTCGGCTAAAGCGCCAATGAAGGCATCAATTTTATCACTAGTGCCTGCCATTTGAATGGTATATAAGGTTGCTGTTACATCAACAATTTGACCACGGAAGATATCAGCAGTGCGCTTCACTTCTTCACGGATTTCACCTTGCGCTTTCACTTTTACTAATGCTAATTCACGTTCAATATGAGCATTTTCAGTAATGTTAGAGACTTTTAAAATATCGATTAGCTTATGAAGCTGCTTTTCAATTTGTTCGTGCACATTCGCTTCAGCATTCACGGTAATATTTAAACGCGACAATGTGGTGTCTTCAGTGGGTGCAACCGTTAAGCTTTCGATGTTGTAGCCACGTTGAGAAAACAGTCCAACCACACGAGACAATGCTCCTGGTTGGTTTTCTAATAATACAGAAATAATACGACGCATTAGCTTCTCTCCGTTTTACTTAACCACATATCTTTCATTGCTTCTCCACGGATCAACATTGGATAAACATGCTCTGTTTCATCAACGCTAATATCAACAAAGACTAACTTGTCTTTCATTGCTAATGCTTCAGCCAATTTCGATTCTAATTCGTTAGGATCACTAATCGTCATGCCAACATGGCCATAAGCTTCAGCAATTTTGGCAAAGTTAGGCACTGAATCCATATAGGAGTGTGAGTGACGACCTGAATAAATCATATCTTGCCATTGCTTAACCATACCTAAGAAACGGTTATTCAAATTAATGATTTTTACTGGGGTGTCATATTGCAGCGCTGTTGAAAGCTCTTGAATGTTCATTTGGATTGAACCATCACCTGTAACACAGACAACCGTTTCATCTGGCATTGCCATTTTAACGCCCATGGCTGCAGGTAAACCAAAGCCCATGGTGCCTAAACCGCCGGAGTTTATCCAGCGACGTGGTTTATCAAATGGATAGTAAAGCGCGGCAAACATTTGGTGCTGACCCACATCGGAGGTCACGTAAGCATCACCATTAGTCAGTTTGTACAGTGTTTCAATAACTTGCTGCGGCTTAATACGATCGGTTGTTTTATCATAAGCTAAGCACTTTTTCTCGCGCCACTTATTAATATCAACCCACCAGGCATCAAGTGCTTCAGTGTCGTTGGTTTTTTGTGTGTCATCTAACAGCGCTAGCATGCTATCTAGGATATTTTCAGCTGATCCTACAATCGGTATATCAACCCGAATAGTTTTGGAAATAGATGCTGGATCAATATCGATATGCAAGATTGTCGCGTTAGGGCAATATTTTTCAACATTATTGGTGGTACGGTCATCAAAACGAACCCCAATACCGAAAATTAAGTCACAGTTATGCATCGCCATATTGGCTTCATACAAACCGTGCATCCCTAACATTCCTAAACATTGAGGGTGAGTACCTGGAAATGCGCCGAGGCCCATTAAGGTATTAATCACCGGAATGTTGAGTTTTTCAGCAAGGGTAATAATCTGTTGGTCACAGCCCGAAATAATCGCGCCACCGCCGACATATAACACCGGTTTTTTAGCCGATAATAAGGCATGTAATCCACGGCGGATTTGACCTTTATGGCCAACGGTTGTCGGGTTATACGAACGCATATTAACGCTTTCTGGGTAGACATAATCATGCAATACGTCTGGGCTTAAGCAATCTTTTGGTAAATCGACAACGACAGGACCTGGACGACCAGTGGCTGCAATGTAAAAAGCTTTCTTAATGGTTTCAGGAATTTCGCGGGGATCTTTAACTAAAAAGCTGTGCTTAACGATAGGGCGAGAAATACCAATCATGTCACATTCTTGGAATGCATCATTACCAATTAAGTTACTCGGGACTTGGCCTGATAAAACCACTAATGGAATTGAGTCCATGTAAGCGGTGGCAATACCGGTAATCGCGTTAGTGGCACCAGGACCTGATGTCACGAGTACTACACCAACTTCACCGGTGGCGCGAGCATAACCATCGGCCATATGTACTGCTGCTTGTTCATGTCTTACGAGGATATGTTCTACACCTGAATCTTTGTGTAGCGCATCGTAGATGTCTAAAACTGAGCCACCAGGGTAGCCAAAGATGTGCTTTACGCCTTCATCGATTAACGAGCGCACAATCATGCTGGCGCCGGATAATTTTTCCATTGCTAAATCCTCTTAAGTTACCGTTATGGTAAACAGTATCTTGTTACAACGACGGTAATCGTTCTAATAGTAAGTCCGAATGGTAATTCGAACTCGTTTATCTACGCAGTAGAAAACCGCCTCAGATAATTTGACTTTAATTCGTATCTTGCTGATTCCAAGATACCTTCATCATATTTAAATTTCGTTACGATACAAGTGGCTTGTTGAAATAAAGTGGTATTGTTGAGTGTATTTCATGATTATTTAAATTAAACGACTGTTTATTCTCAAATATTGATTGTAGGAGCTGTAAATTGCATTTAGTTTAATGCCTGACTTTTAAAATGAGTAATTCGACATTATGGATCCGACTGTAATTATGCTGATGTTATCGGCGGCAGTTTTTTGTGCCACGATGACGGGAACACCAGGGCCTAATAATGTGTTGCTGGCCAATTCAGGTGCTAATTTTGGTGTAAGAGCGACCATAGGACACATGATTGGTATTCGTGTCGGCCAGACTAGTTTGCATGTGGCGATGTTGTTGGGGTTAGGCTCGTTATTTGAGGCGTGGCCATTACTGCACGAGATATTAAAATATGCATCAATATCCTATTTAGTTTATCTCGCGATAAAGATAGCAACCCAGCATGGACGTACTAAAGCGAGTGAACGAGCAAAGCCAATATCACTAATAGAGGCAGCTTTTTTTCAATGGATTAATCCAAAAACCTGGATGGCTTCAATTACGCTGTTAAGTGCTTTCACTATTAGCGGAGATTTATATTGGGTTACAGCTATTGGCGGGGTGATTGTGTTTAATCTTGTAGGCTTGCCGATGTCATTGGTTTGGGTATTGTTAGGTTCTTTGATCAGTAAGAAATTGAATACTGAAATCCGTCAGCGCAATTTCAATTGGGCTATGGCGGCATTATTACTGAGCACCTTGCCTATGGTGATGATCTAGAACTCTTAAGGCATAACGACTCTTTTTAGACCGTTATGCTTAGACTTTAAATGGTTTTATCTAACTGGCAGAGTGCGCTGAAACAGTAAGCAAACCATGACCAGAATAATAGCGCCAAGCATCATGGCTGAAAAGGGAACCGCTGTACCAGTATAGAAGAATGCGAGTAAGGGACCTGCAAGGGCACCAAAACCAAAACGTAACGTCCCTATGACAGCTGTAGCAGTCCCCGTTTCCTTCTTAAACTTCATTAGCACAATAGCATCAGCATTGACTGACATCACGCCTAAGCAACCCATTAATGGGATCAGCATACCAACAGTAAAGTGATAGCTTAATCCCAATATATTCACTATCAATAAACCTACAGCTGCTAATGTGGCAAATACCGTAGCAGCAAATAACATTCTGTTTGAACCAAAACGGCCAACAATTCTTGAATTAACAATATTAGCCAACATTAACGCACCGACATTGGTACTAAATAAAATCGAGAATAAGGTTTTATCAAGCTGAAACACTTCCATGTAAATAAACGGCGATGCCGTTAAATAACAAAAGAAGGCAAATGAGGTTAGCACGCCGCAGGTGATATTGAGTTTAACCCCCTGGCGAGTAAAAACAGTTTTGTATGCTGCTAAAAACGATTTAGTACTGCGAGCGTCTTTGGCTTTATCACTGGGCATTTTTAGTTTAAATAACACTATGCCAAGTAAGAAAATGGCATAACAGCTCTGACTTAAAAATATCAGTGGCCACTCACCAGCTTCAAGGATCAAACTGCCCACACTGGGTGCGAGTAATGGCGCCAACATCATAATCAAGCTGACATATGACATGCCTTTTGCTGTGTTGTCGCCGTAAATTTCTTTGATATAGCCCGGTACAACGACCGTAGCTGCCGCGCCTATAAAAGCTTGCGCAAAGCGCAGCGCTAGGAAAAGCTCAATATTGTGGCATAAAGAGATAAGTAAACTGACAATGGTAAAACCACTTAAACCGAGAATGACTAAGGGTCTTCGACCAAATCTATCTGCAAGAGGCCCGAATGTGAGCATACCCAGCGCGTAGCCTGCTAAATAGATACTTAATGACTGCTGAACGGTAGTGACATGTGTTGAGTAACTCAGTGCAATCGCTGACATGGCGGGTAAATACATATCAATAGCGAGTGGTGTAATTGCCACAATCGCTGCCAACATAGGGATGAGCATGGCAAGATGAGGAGAGTTCTGTGCTGAAGACACAGAAGGGGTATTAGAAGACATGCTCACACAAACCTCGGTAAATAGAGAATATAGACGGATTTTATAGGAAATAAAAAGAGATTCCGCTGCATATTTTAGCATGGATAAAGTGATCAGCGTCTAAAAAATTGTTTAAAAATATGTATTTGAATGTTTACTGAATCGGGAATTAAAGTGGTATCACAGCCTCAACTTGTAGGGACATAAGGGAGCAATAAATTCGAGATGTTCAGTTTGATCTATCATTCATTACCAATAACTCATGCTAGGACTCTGATGTACTTATAACGTTAAACTTAATCCAAAAATCGTCTTTTTTCATTGTTTATACTTATTGAGTTTATTAAAAATAATGCTGAAATTCATTTTTAAAATCCGTCGCTACTGCAGTTTTTTGCACAAAGTTAATTTTTGTCTATTCATGCTTGTTGTTTTTAGTCACAAAAATAGGATTTTTTTAATCTAGATCATGTATTCTGTCATTGTTTGATAAAGTTAACTGTTTTATTAGGAGAACTAAATGACACAGGTAGACAGTCATACTTTTTTTACTGGTGAACATGTCATTCTAGAACCATTAACACTGGAACATGTACCAGCACTATGCCTTGCTGCAGCGGATGGTAATTTATGGGAGCTTTGGTATACCACAGTCCCACATCCTGATGATATGAAGGCTTATGTCGATAAAGCATTAGATCAAGAGGCACGAGGTGAATCTTTAGCTTTTGTTGTCAGAGATAAGACTTCAGGCGAAATCATTGGCAGCACCCGAATTTGCAATTGGGATCAAGCTAATCGCCGTTTAGAGATTGGTTACACTTGGTACGCTAAACGTGCCCAAAGAACTTCTGTGAATACAGAAACCAAGTTGATCATTCTAAATTATGCATTCTCAACCCTAGATGTTATGGCTGTTGAGTTTAGAACTCATTGGCATAATCAAGCGTCTAGACAGGCAATCATGCGTTTAGGCGCTAAGCAAGATGGTGTGTTGAGAAATCATAAGTTATTAAAAAATGGCACCGTTAGAGATACCGTAGTGTATTCAATTATCGATAGCGAATGGCCAACAGTAGAGCAACACTTAAAACATCGTTTGGCGCATTATCAACAATAATTTGCTAATACCATTATCCATACAAAAATTAATAATTAAGAAAGGAAATCTCATGTTGAACAAAGGATATCTATTTACTGCTGCGTTAACGCTATTAGCGACAAGTTTATCGGTGCAAGCCGAAGATAAAGCTGAGGCCGCATTTAGTAATGAACTCATCCAATGTGCCGCTTATTATCAAATTAGTTCTAGCATGATTATGGGGATGAATGCACCTCAAATGAAACCTGTAGGTGAAAGACTTAAAACATCTGCCATAGAAGCTGAAAAAATTGCTGGAAGTTATTTACCTGCTGAGCAAGTCGTTGCAGATATTGCCACGGCTAAAGAGCAACAGTTAGCTAGCTTAAATGGCAAAGGCAATTTAGGGCCTTTGATGGGTAAATATAAAGAAGTATGTAAGAAAGCCGTATTAGACCCAAAAGCTCGTTTAGATTACTGGGCAATGGTAATGATGTAACTTAGATGATGTCGTTTAGATAGTGTAGCTTACGTTGATCTAGCTCAGTTCACATAGCTTAGTTGATGCAGTTTAGTTTTTATAATATGAGTAAATGTGCCTAAATGGATCTCCATTTAGGCACTTATTTTTTTATCCGTTGGGTTTTCTTTGAAATCAATATCTTTATTTATAAATCAACATTATATTTTTCTGCAATTCGGCGCAATTGACCTGAATCTTTAATTCCTGCAAGCCATTGTTTGATTTCTGCAGCTGAAACTATTGCATTAGGATTTAATAAGACACTATGGGTATATTGCTGATCAAATCTATCTGAGATTAGAAGTTTTGATTCAGCTTTTGGATTGATTAAAAAATAATGCTTTAGATAAGAATAGGTCACTGGAGCAATATCGGCTCTGCCTTTAACGACACTTTCTATAGATGCTTTATTTGTATGAACAAATTGAATGTCAAAATGTGTCGATAACACACTAGTATTAGTGTTCCACTCGGCAAATTTGTAATGATATCCACTGACCAGACTTAATGATTTTCCTGCAAATGAATTGAAGTAATCCTGATTTTTAAGCTCATCTCGTAGAGTGATATAAACCTCTCCATCTTTTATATCAAGTGGAATAAATTCAGGATTAAAATTCTCCCAGCCCCAAATCTTACTTTCAAATAACATTAAATCAAAACGACCTAACTCATATGCCTGGTAGCGGTTTTCAATGCTGGTATTAACGAATTGAAAATCAACTTTAGATTGTTGGTTATTCAGTGCGTTAATAAGGTCAATGGTAAAACCTTGAAATAGACCTTCGTTAGTCACGTTTACGTAAGGCGCGAATAAATATCCGCCAACGTTGACAACTGGCAGGGCATGTACCGATGTAGTCATCAGCATGGTAAAGGCCATCACGATCTTGAGTGACTTTTTAATCAAAAGCCTATTTTTAAGGGTCTGGGTCATAACAATCTTGTTGGTTGTTTTAATTTAATTGACGTTTGCCAAATAAATGGCACTGCAATGAATCTAACACTTTTGTGCTACAAAATATAGCCATCGACTCATTATGGAATAGGATTTATGTTGTTGCGCTTTGCTAGTGAGGGTGGTGCAATGAATTGGGCAAAAGATGATTGAGGTATATGCTTATTATGATTGTCTTTTTTATTATTTTTTTCACCATTCAATAAAACCTAGTCATGAAAAGCAAAAAACACAAGGATTAAACCCTTGCTGTAAATTATGGATTCAAAGCATAATTCACAGCAAGTTGTTTTTATAACAAATTGCTTATAACAAATTGCTTATAACAAATTGCTTTATAACAAGAAGCTATTTAGCAAGAACCCATACTAATCTTATTAGTATTTTTAAGAACGGTTGAATCAGTTATAGGCAATGAAGCAAAAGGCTTGCTTACTTTTGTGCCCATTTCCCTTGGGGTGTTTGATAAAAATGATCCTTATCTGCTGCTGCCATGGCTTTTTTTGCTGCTCTTAGGGCAACATCCTCAGTTGATAGCTTATTCTTTTTAGCAATTTTTTGATAATGCAGTTTTCTTTTGCTGTTCACTTCTGTCATTAATGTTTTAGCGTCATTATTATTGACCACTAAACCGAGGTATCCGTTAGTTTTTTCACCGACTAAGCCTTGGTTTTTGGCTTGTTGCAAGGTCAATGCATACGCATTAAAGCTGAGTGTTAAAGCCATGCAAAATGCCAATAGTAAGGCCATGATTCTTGTTGTCATCGTGATTCTCCTTATTGACTAAAACAACTCGTCATCTTCTAAAAGAATATCGAGTTCCTTGTCTATTTTTATGGTGATTTCATGTTCAATTTTTACATTTAGATTGATCACAATAGGTTTGTCTGGTGGCTCAATTTTAACTGTAGGAGTACAGGCTCCAACTAACAATACTATCGAGAATAATAGTACTAAACTGTAAATCGACTGAGTTTTCACAAAGGTGTCCTTTTTACTTCACGGAACGTTCGATATCATTTTGCAGTTGGTTACCAATCTGCGTGCTTTTGAATAATTGAAATAAATTCTCTTCATGAGAGTAGTTTAAATGTATAGGGCGTTCAATATCCTGACTCTTTCCTTTTACCTTGATAGCAATACTTGCATCGCCATTGTTCTGCATGTCTAGGGTACTTATGAGCTCTGAGTATTGCAGATGTTCCAGGGCTTGTACTACAAGCTCTAAATAAGGTTGAGTGGTTTTGAGCTGTTCTAAGGCTGGATTGTCTGAGACTTGTATTAACCCACCTGGCGTTCTTGCGGCTAAATGCCCCCCTGATATATTCACTTTACCATCGATCAATGTTGCAGGTAAAACACCATCAAAAATACCGTCAGCATACACTCCTACTTGGGGTTGTGCTTCGAGTAAAGCCTGTAAACTAATGCCATTGAGGATTAAATAAGCTTCAGATTCATCTTGCAGTTTTACGTGAAATTCCGGTAATAAAAACTCACCATCAAGTAGTTTTCCACTGGCGGTTAAATTAATTTCGGTGTCACTTAAACCGCTGATTTCTTGTAACCAATTTTTAGGGGGGATCTGGGCATCTTTACCTAGTGAGATATTGGCGTTGAAATTGAGGTTTTCTAAGTTAATGCCTACATAGGCTTCTGCAATTGATAACGCTGTTTCTTGGCAAAGAAGTCGGCTTTGGCTATAGGTTTTAGTTGATATACTGTTAGCTTGCTGCCAGTTGAACTGGCAATTTGCGTTAATATTACCATCGTAAAAAAACCAATCATTATACAGTGCCTCTAATTCAGTTAATGATTGTTCAAACTTCATTTCAAACAGTGATATACCTTGGTTTTCAAGTAATGCAAAACCCGCTTCAAATTTGTTTTTTCCTGATACGTTTAATTCACTAGGCAGCATTTGTGTTTGTGAAAACACATTAAGTAGTGGTGCTAAGTCGGACTCTGTTCGCCACTGCCCAGCAACTGACATCGGATTGTTATTTTTAGGTAATTGCAATAAATGGTAGCTAGAAAGCGATAACTCATCGAGCTGCCATTGTTCCGTACTGGTGAGTAATTGGCTTTGTAACGAGATTGCTTGTTCTAGGTTTAATGAATTCAGCCTTAGAGCTGGGTATCGGCGTAATTTGGCTCGATTCATGGTTAATTTATCAATAGAAATATCATCTAGCTGCCAAGTTAAGTTTGCTCGATTAGTTTGTGCTAATAATATTCCCATTAAGCTTTTTTGATTTTGGCTACTTTTTATCAATGGCATATTGATGTCGGTGTCATTTTCCAGCGGTTTGGATGGGATAGACAGTTGTATTTCTTGTTGTGCATCAAGACTAAATTGAGCTATTTTTATGTCGAGAGACTCATCACCAATGATTAATCCATCTTTATTCACCACATCGAACATAGAAAATGTGTCGAAACCTAATGCGAAACTATCAAGATTAATTGTGGTACCACTTTCATCAATCATTAACGCACTGCCGAGCTTTTCTTGCCAGTCAATATGCTCAAATGATATGACTTTATTACCTAGCATCAATGCCAAATTAGCCAGTTTAATTTGAGTTGGGCTGATGACCTTAATACTGGTTTGGCTCTGTTTAGTCGTTGCTTCGCTGTTATCAGCCGCTGTTGAGCCGCGACTCTTGTGTTCAGTTTTGTGATTAGTAGATATTACCGCTGATATCTCTGTAGATAGCTCAAACTCATCAATAATTATTGATTTCTCTATCGCATCAAAACCGCTTAAATCGGCTTCCATATTTTGCAAAACGTCTAATTTTATCGTCGTTGCTAGCTGGGTGTTATGGTCATTTAGCGCGATATTATTATCTTTTAATCTTAGCTGAGTCGTGAGTAGCGGATGAGTTAATTGGGCATTTATTGTATTGGTGTGTAGCTGATAGAAATGGCCCAAATCGCTGCTTTCGTCAGCAAGTGAAATATCGACAGTAATAGGTGAGTCGATGCTAATTAACCAATCAATACTGGATTTACTTTCAAGAGGAGATTCTTGTAGTAATGAGCCCTTATAGACATTGTCGGTTATTAATCGTTTCTTATTAATAATGACATTGTCCAATTGAGTGAGAAGTGCAGCGGTAAATCCTGCTGATTGCTCATCAATGTAACCACCTAAGTCAATAAGGTCTTGCTTAGTGGTAGTTTGTTTCCAAGTTAACGGCGAAATAACCGCAGATATTTGGTTGCTTGGTTTATCAATATCGGTTGCCTGAGCACTGGTTTTAGCACTGGTTTTAGCACTAGTTTGAGTGCTGGCGTAAATGTCAGCCAATGGTTGGTAACTGATCTCAATATTTAAAGGTATTTCGGGTTTAAATAAGATGTTTTGATTGAGCGTGTTTCCAATCGTTGGGGATATTTCAATATTGGTAATTTCATTTTGGCTACTAATTTCACTGCTAGCTAATACTAATGTGGTCTGTGAATTCCACTGACCATGAAAGGCATAATTGGCATTTGCTATAGGCGATAGTATGGGGTCTAGGAATTTCGAAAGTAATAATAAACCTTGCTGCTCATCTTGATTAACGGTTTTAGATTGACGTTCAATCACTGATTCATTAAAGGTGAGAATACTCCCAATCAATTGGTGCAAATCAATTTCCGACTTAAGTTCCCAGTTAAGTTTGTTTAACGATACATCGACATTTATTAGGGGTTGTTGCATTAACAGCAACTTGCCTTGGAGGGATGTAAGGGCGCTAGTTTCAGTTAAGTGCTCTGGGGTTAAGTGACTTAGGGTTAAATCTCTTGTTTGAATAAATGGCTGGCCTGAGGTTTTGTCATCTGGCCAGTAAATATTTATCGTATTAAATTGAATGAAGGGGAGCTTATTTGAGCTTAAGCCTAAATTAGATTCATTGTCATTGCCATCATTCTTGCCTAAGAAACGCCGTTTAAGAAAAGAGTGACCAAGCTCTACATTGATAGTGTCAATTGTGAATGCAGTAATATCCTCTAGATTAAAGGACATGTTTTGCAGTGAACGAAAACCATTTTGTAAACGGAGTTCGATATTACTTAGTTTAATGTGGCTATCTTCGTATTCAAGTTCAATTACATCAAAGTTAATATGGTCAATACTGCTTATATTAAATGCTACTTTTTTAATACGGATATCATAAGGCGAGGCGAGGGTATTTAATGCGCTTAATGCTAAAGCGCGGAAATTTTGTTGAAGCACGACTAGGCCAATTGCTAAAGCAACAAAGATGAAGATAAATAATCGCTTAACAGTAAAAATACGAACTGTCATTTAGGCCAAGTGTCTTTTAAATTATTGATTACAGACTAGTTTATCACAGGGTTGTTGTTGCGAACATGCAGCTGTTGAGAAGATGCTATATTGCCATCTTCCCATCGGTGTTTACTAGGTTTTGTAAGGCGTTTGCTATAACCAGCGAATATGCGTCGTTAGTGTATGGCTTTCACCTGGTAATAACTTCACTTCATCTTCTAAAACGTTGGCAGTCTCATGGCAAACCATTGTCAGATAATCATCATCTTTAAAACGCGATAGTCGTTGAGACTTGTCTATCCATGGGTTCCACAATACTGCTGACTGGCTATTATCTCTGCTAACTTGGATGTCACCTTCTAAGGTGTGAAGTATCTGCGTGTCTCCAAGTTCGGTATATACGCGGTCTGTTTCCCGATTGAAATTAACTTTATCTGACTCTTGCGAGTATGGCCCTTTTCCAAACTCAATATATTTCGAGTTTTCAAATCCAGTTGCTGAAAGTTTGTGGATATCGCCGATAGGAAAATAGGTGTGAAGTGCTTGGGTGAAACTAATCGGGTAATCACCGTTATTCTTATTCACAATGCTCACACTTAAGGTGTCTGATAATGAGAATAAAACACTTATTTCAGTATCGTGTGGCCAATATTGTTGCTGTTCGTTGGTTATTTTTAAAGTAAAAATTAAATCTACAATTTGATCACGCATCTTTACAGAGGATAAAGACCATAAACTGGTTCGTGCAAAGCCATGTTGTGGGAATCCTGTTATCTCACTCGCTCCAAACCAAGGCCAGCAGATTGGAATACCGCCACGAATACCATTGCCGGGTTGATAGTCATCAGCGTCAGAAACCCATAATAGCGGGGCTTTGTCTGTAGGTTGAAATATATCAATTTGTGCACCTTGATGAAAAATTCTTGCCTGGCAAAGTGCGGTATTTATTTCGACAAAATCCAAACCGTTTGGGTGTTTTTTAGTGGTAACCGAACCCATAATGCGTATTCCTTGTATCAGATTTATTGAGACGTCTAAAAGTTGTTATTACAGTTTAAGCTTACAAAGTTTTAAAGAATAAAATAAGGCGTAAATTCATTGGAATTACGGTTTTACTGTTTGGTTTAATAGATAAAGCCCTAAGGTAAACTAGATTAGCTACACTTTTTATACTGGACAGATTGCTGAATCTGATGACTGAAGTTAAGTATTGGAAGCGATCAAACCTGAGTTCGAATAAAGTGCAGTAATCTATTGTTGGCAGGCATTTCAATATCATCTTGTAAACTCAAGCCTTGGTCGCTAGCAAGCTTTAAAATCCATTCAATATCTCTAATGCCACTATCAGGATTATTTTGCTTAAGCCATATATCAAATGAGGCGTTACTTTCACTGCTATATTGCCCTTGATAATTGAAAGGGCCATATATTGCGACGTTGCTATTCAAATGTAGATACTGTCCTAAACCATCAAAAAAATACTCAACCATTGATTTACTCATAATATGCAGAGTGTTTGCAGTATATAAACCGTCAAGCTTGTCTGATATTAAATTACTCGGCCAAGTCAAAGTGACATCAAGGCCAAATGCCGGTAACAAATTTTCTGAACCTTCCATTTCAATTCGCTGATTCAAATGGGGGAGGTAGGCATTTTGATCACTGGCCTGCCAGGTCAAGTGAGGAAGATTTTCAGCAAAAAATACGCAATGTTGGCCAGTGCCACTGCCAATTTCTAATACCTGCTTGGATTGCGAAAAAACCGATTCAAGGTGAGACAAAATCGGTTGTTTATTGTTTTCACAAGCTTGTGAAAATGGCAGTTGAGATATATCGCTTAAGATAGGTCGACCTTTTCCATTTCTAATTGTTGCAGAGCAATAACGGCTTGAGTTCTGTTTCGAACGCCAAGTTTACGAAATATTGCAGTCGCATGGGCTTTGATAGTGGCTTCAGATACGCCAAAGTCATAAGCGATTTGTTTATTTAACAAACCTTCAGCAAACATTTGTAACACGCGATATTGTTGTGGAGTAAGATCTGATAGTTTACTGGCCATTTGACTTGAAGGATCGTCTGAAACGGGTAATATTTCAGTCCCTTTGGGTAACCAAATATCGCCAATCAGCACAGCATCAAGTGCTTCTTTTAGTGTATCCATAGATGCTGATTTTGGAATAAAACCTGAGCTGCCATAATGGATAGCACGACTTATGGTTTGAATGTCTTCGTGTGCTGATATAACAACCACAGGAATATTCGGATAATGACCACGTAAATGGATTAACGTGGAGTAACCGTGTGAACCGGGCATTTGAAGATCGAGTAGAATCAAGTCAAGATCACTTGCTCTATCATCTAGCACTTTCTGCAGCGCTTCAGCGCTATCTGCTTCAAACCAATTGGTTCCTTGAAAGGCATTATTTAACGCTTGTCTTAATGCATTTCTAAAAAGTGGATGGTCATCTGCAATGATTATATTTAAATTTTGTGGCTTCATGGCTTTTTAGTTGTCTTGTTTGCACGTGAAGAAGATTCAATGTAACAGAAAACTTAACCAAAATTCTATGGCTTTTAGCTGCCGAGGAGATTTTAAGGACAATAAAAATCCGGAATGTAGACTTTTGTCTAATAATGCAGAGTCATTTAAAAAAATTGTTTTGTAAAAAATATAATAAGAGAGTGCTTTAGCACCCCCTTATCCATTACATCAATTTTAGTCGTTAGCTTATTGCTAAAACGTTAAAACTGTCTGTTATATTCGATTCTAAATTCACCTTTCTCGAAACTGGTATTTTCATCCCAGTTAGCAAATAAACGGACATTTTGAATCGGATCAATCTGGTAACTTGCAGCAAACTCGTGTGTTAATACAGAGTCGTCACCAGCAAATCCACTTGACTTAAACATATCTGAACCAGATATAGTGCCTAAGTACATCGGGTTGTAATTCAGCCAGATCTTATCGGTGATTTCAATTTTTGAGTACATACCAACAACATAGAAACTACCGTGCATATTATAACGGTCTGAAAACTCAGGACCAGTGCTGCCATCAAATGGTTCACCTACTGCAATACCGACACCCGCTAACGGATATAAGTTTAAACGGCCCATTTTAGGTAATGCCTGCATTAAACTGTAAGAAGCAGTACCCTGATTGGTAGTGAAATCCCATGAAGCATCAATTTGACTACCGAGGCCATTGGTTAGATCAATAGAAAAATTTCTATAACGAATAGAGTCGATAGAGTTAGTGTCTGAAGAGCCATTCCATCCGGTCAATTCACCAGCAAATCCCTTGACTTCAATAACATTCATACCCATGGTGCTAGCATCGCCTGTATCGTAGGCTTGGCCAATTTTCAAGTTTAATCCAGCGTCAGTAACACCTGCACCAACTTGAGTATAAACGGCTAGAGGATCTGACATATCTTGAACTTCATTCTCAGCAACATCTTCAGCAAAAACGTTTGATGCCATAAGGCATAAGCTAACAGCAAGTAGGTTTTTTTTCATAATAATAAAGCCTGTTGGGAAAGTTCAAATAACTTGCGCATATAGTATATTTATATGTTTGTGACTTGAAATGAGAAAAGGTTATTCTGGCTATAACCTTTGGTTGTTAGGAGGGGGCGTCGAGGAGTGAAATGTGTTATCGAAATTTGATAACACATTGATATAAAATATTATTATTACTTGTTTTATGGCCACACTTGAGTTGGTGTTCGATCCTCATCAACGGCGACAAAGGTAAACACCCCTCGAATGGCATGCTCGCGCATATCTTTATACATGTCTTCTAAGTAAATATTAACTTCAACCTTTATAGAGGTGTTACCCACATGTATTACTCGAGCAATAAGTTCTGCTAAACTCCCAGCAGGGATCGCCTTTTTAAAGTCAATTCGATCTGAGCTCACTGTGACTAAAGATTTACGACAAAAACGCGTAGCGGCAATAAAGGCGGTTTCATCCATCCATGCTAAAGCATCACCACCAAAGAGAGTGTTATGGTGGTTTGTATTTGAAGGAAAAATGGCTTTAATCACCCGAGATTCAGATTGCTCAATTCGAGCGGTTATTTCATCAGAATAATGTTCATTTTCTAAGGTTTCGGTTTCACTAGTGAAGGGCATACAGCTACCTAATATTATGCTTTTATTTGGCTCTGCAGCCAATGGAGGCGGGATTATACGTTTAAGCCGCTATAAAAGGTAGTTAGGATAAATGTAAGTTAGCTTTATTAGTTTCTTTCCAACTCTAGATTAGCTTGTTGCTTAGTATTTCAATAGCACCGTGGTAACAACCGGGGGGATTGTGTTTGCTGAGTAATAAATACTAACGATATAAAGTCTATCAAATTCATTCTTTTCGTTTATGTCAGTTCCAGGATTTCCGCCGAGTAACTCTACCAGTTTTGGAGTGGTGTTGCTGTGTCCAACAATCAATATTTCACTGTGTGGGCTTTGATGAAGTTGTTTTGCAAATGATGCAAGATCACGTGGATTATAGCTTGTTACAGCTAACGATTGCGATTGAGCCGTCGGCAGGGCGGTTTGTTGTGTTCTTTTATAATCCGTACTAAACACAGAATCTAAGTCGACAGCAGATAAGGTGTTGGCTAGGGTTAAGGCTCTATTCCGTCCTTGCTCAGATAAATCAGGGTTATCACCAGTGAGCTTTTCGCCATGACGTACTAGAAAAAGTGTTCTTACTTGTGTCAGCGTCGTATCGACTTTTGGTGCCTGCAAAGTTGAAAGTGAATTGCTGGCGACAGTATTAGCTGGGTTAGCATCACTATTGGCATGCACCATGAAACTGAATAGGAACAACAGTGAGATTTCACAAGTCCTACTCATTAATTTGATGCTCCATTTTATCATCTTTGATGAATTATTCATGTTGGCTTAGCCCTGTCAATTAATACTATCAATGTAAATTAAGCAGTTAAATTATATGGTCAGGTAATCAGCCTCACATGATTTCCTGACCATTATACTACCTGTGAATTAGCCGATGCTGAAACCCAGTTGAACTGTTGATTTAGCTTCAACAGGTTTACCGTCTACAAACTTAGGAGCGTAGCGCCAGTTTTTTAAGGCTTTTATACTCTCATTTTCAAAGGCTTTTCCGCCTTTTGACATTAAAATATGAGGTGATTTAACAAAGCCATTTTTATCAATGGTAAATGATATTTGAACCAGTCCCTCTTTTCTTTGTTTAGCTTTAGATTGAGGGTAATTAGGATTTTGCCTAAATATGGGGGTTTGTTCTTGGTTGTTATTCCATGGCTGCATATTTCCAATGGCTAAACAATGTTCAGTCGCTTTAGATGCTTCATCTTGTAAGCTGTATATCTCTACTAGTTTTGCATGAGCGCTTAACTCATAAGGGTGAGAATAATTTAGAACCTGATATTGTTTTATTGCAGTGAGCAATTTGGCCTCTGCTCTGGTGTATTGTTTCTCAGCTAAAAAAACGGTTCCTGCTAGGTAAGTGGCATAAACTCTATCAGCGGCATCTTCAGGCAATAATTCAATATAAATTTCTTCAGCATCAAGTAAGTAGTTCTTAACACTTCGCGTATATTCCTGAGTATTAACCAAACGGTTAAATGCTAATATTAGCGTTTGAGCATGCAATAAGGGCTTATTGATATTTTCACTAATATCAATAGCTTCACGAAATAAAGTTTTCGCTTGCTTACCATTTTTGGTTGCTTCAGCTAATAGTGTTAAAGGGTCAATTAATTCGATAGCTTCATCATCAAAATTATCACGATAGATGCCTAAAGCAAATTCATAATGTGAAATAGCATCAGTGATTTGGTGGTTTTTATTCATCGCACTGGCTAAGTTTAATGCTAAATTCGCGCTATTAATATCTTGTTCACCAAACTTGATTTGTCCTAAATCGAAAGCTTGCTGAGCGAATTGTAATTCAGTTTTAATATTATTTTGTGCAACGGCATCATTGTAATGATTGAAAGCACTATTAAAGTCAGCTGATTCAGCGTGACTTGTTATTGGCATAAGCAAGCTGGTGATTAATATCGCGGCAGAGGTAAGTGGAGATGAATGAGATTTCATCGAAGTCCTTTTCAGTTTTGTTTTCCATTAATCGCACACTTTATTAAAAGGAAGCCTGATTTACAACCTTTGTACTTGATCTATACGAAAGGTTTACAAAAGCAACTTACGTATTGCTGATTAGAGTACTTGCAAAAAAATATTGATATATCAGGGACGGTTCTTTGCTATCTGTAATAACTCAACAATACTTGTTAAAGAAATTATTTTTAAGCGACTAAACACCTTTTTTAAACAGACAATTCAAGGATGAGTAATGTCACCAATATTGGGTTCTTTAGCTGATTTGATAGAAATAAATGATTCTTTATCGGTTTGGCGAAAAGTCATTTTTGATAAGTTATTTGGCACATTAGCCATCATCTGTATTCCAGTATACTTTACCAGTGTCTACCTTTGTCTTGAGGCTAATCTCTGGCCAATGGCCATTTTTGACACCCTCGTTTATGCCGTCTTATTGACTATTCTGTTTAAACAAAGTATCTCAGATTCTCAACGGTTTTTCATTGGTTGTGGTCTTGCTTATAGTATTGGTGTCGGTTTTTTATTGGCGATAGGGCCTAGTGGGGCAGGCTTCTTTTGGCTATTCATCTTTCCCCCTTTAGCAGCGATTCTATTAGGTCGAATTGCAAGTTATTGGGCCCAAGCTATTAATGTGTTCTCCCTGCTCGTTATTGGTATTTGTTTTCAATTCCAACTTTTAATTTGGCCAAATATCGAAGGTTATAACACGGTTATTTGGTCTGTTGTGGCCATAAATTTTATTGCAGCAAACCTTATGGTGTCATTATCAATATGCTATTTATTGGAAAAGCTATCAAACTCTCTACAGAGCACCTTAACGTCAAGGCGAGCCACCGTGATTGGCTTAGCTAAGCTTGCTGAATATCGTGACAACGAAACAGGTGCACACCTATTGAGAATGCAGCAGTACACAGCCTTATTGGCTTCCCAAAGAGCGTTAGAACAAGATGCGCCTCAAGAGCTTACTGATTCATTCATTGAAGATATAACCTTATCATCGGTACTACATGATATTGGTAAAGTGGGCATTGCTGATGCTATTTTATTAAAACCTGGGCGGTTAACCGCAGAAGAATTTGAAAGTATCAAAGCACATCCTGTGATAGGTGCCGATGTGCTTAGTTCGTTAATAGAATACGCACCACAATGTAACTTTATTAAAATGGGTAGGGATATTGCTGGTGGGCATCACGAAAAGTGGGATGGCAGCGGTTATCCGAAAGGACTGCAAGGGGAAAACATTCCATTATCAGCAAGAATAGTGGCATTAGTTGATGTATACGATGCGCTTACTTCACCACGTTGCTATAAAAAACCTTTTAGTCATAAGGATGCTGTCAAATTAATCCGAGAAGGTAAGGCAAAACATTTTGACCCATATCTGGTTGAGAGCTTTATGACTATTCATCAGCAGTTTGAATACTTGTCGCTGTCTTCATTAGATGAAACTAAATGATTTACTGACATAAAGACTAACTCTTATAACCGTTATTTTCTGAAACAGAAAATAAGTTTGAAATATAGGCATAAAAAAACCAGTTAGCATGCTAACTGGTTTTATTGAATAAATAACCTTGAGCGTTACTTTATAGCATTCTTACTTCGATAAAAGCGCTTTACGATCTTTAGAAGCTTGAGCTAAATCTCGAAGTAATTTTTCAGAGTCTTCCCAATGCAGGCATGCGTCAGTAATACTTTGACCATAAGTCAGTGGCTGACCGTCAATCACTTTTTGATTGCCTTCAATCATAAAGCTTTCAGCCATAATCCCCGCAACCGCAGTGCTGCCAGAGCGCATTTGTGCCATGATGCTATCTGCAACATTCAGTTGGTTTTTGTGTTTTTTCTCACTATTGCCATGACTGAAATCAACAACGATACGTTGTGTTACGCCCACCGCTTCAAGTTGCGAGCGAACAATTTCAACATCTTCAGCAGAGTAATTAGGTTTTTTACCACCACGTAGAATCAAATGTCCGTATGGATTTCCGTGTGTACGGTATACAGCCATAGCGCCATCTTTATCTGGTGAGTAAAAAATATGTGGCACTTGAGCAGCGCGTACAGCATCAACAGCAATATTAATGTTGCCATCAGTACCGTTTTTAAATCCGACAGGACAAGATAATGCAGAAGCCATTTCTCTGTGAATTTGGCTTTCAGTAGTACGAGCACCAATAGCACCCCAAGTAATCAGATCGGCAATGTATTGGCCATTGACCATATCTAAAAACTCAGTAGCAATAGGCAGTTTTAATTCAGTAATTTGCTGAAGTAACTGACGCGCCATACGCAAGCCTTTATTAGGGCTAAAGCTGCCGTCTAAATCAGGATCTGAAATTAACCCTTTCCAGCCGACAATAGTACGAGGTTTTTCAAAGTAGACACGCATTACGATACATAAGTCATCTTTTAACTCATGATGTAATTTAGCTAAGCGCTGAGCATAATCCAACGCGGCTTCAGTATCATGGATTGAGCAAGGACCAATAATGACCAATAAGCGTTGGTCTTCACCTGCAATAATAGCTTCAACTTCACGACGTTGCTCAACTAAATAATCAGCAGCATCTTGAGTTAGCGGGTATTCAGATGCGAGTTGCGCAGGTGAGATAACCTTACATAATAGAGAAGTACGTAGTTCGTCTGTTTTAATTGTCATTCTTTTACCGAGCATGTTTGCGATGAATTAACATCATATTGCTCGGGATTATAACTAATTAGCCAGCGTTAGACACCCAGAAATAGAACTAGATTATCAACAAAACTAATCAAAATGACATAAGTTAGCCGAAAAAGGAGATGTTTCTTCAATTTCGGCACTTATTATCAGTTGATTAATAATGGTTAATCTTAAAACATGTGGCGTTTTAGACCTGAAATATCAAGAATTTTAGCAGATATTTCTTCTACTGAATGAAAAGTGGTATTCACAAAAGGAATGCGCTCCTTCTTATACATCATTTCAACTTCTTTTACTTCTATACGGCATTGTCTAAGCGATGAGTAGCGACTGTTTTCCATTCTTACTTGACGAATTTCATGCAATCGTTGTGGGTCTATCGTCAAACCAAATAATTTCGACTTATTACGCTTTAATGCTTCGGGTAACTTTAAGTTATCCATATCATCTTCAACAAATGGGTAATTAGCTGCTTTAATGCCAAATTGCATTGATAAATACAAGCTTGATGGCGTTTTACCACAACGAGAAACCCCTAACAAAATGATATCAGCTTCGTCCATATGTTTCATGGTTTGACCGTCATCGTTCTCCATTGTGTAGTTAATCGCCTCCATCCGAGAGTCATAGCCCATGTTGCCTTGACCATGAGTTCTATTAATGACAGGTTTGGCTTCGATACCTAATTGTTTTTCTAACGGGCTAACGAAAGTATTCAAAAAGTCATAATCCAAACCCTCGCTTGAATAAATAATGTCACGAATTTCTGGTTTTACAATTGAGTGAAAAACGACGGGGCGCAAACCTGTTGTAATATAACTATCATTTATTTGTTGCTTAACTTTCTCTGCTTTTTGGGTTGTCTCAACGAACGGAACTGTAAGCGCTTCAAATTCAACGGGAAATTGAGAAAGAACGGCATGTCCAAACACTTCGGCGGTGATTGCTGTGCCATCTGATATATAGAATACTTTTGGTGTCATTTCGGCCTCTTGTAGTAATAAAATTACAAATAAAATTATACATTTACGGTTGTTGTGTGGGAGTGTAGAATGCCGCTGCCCTCGTGTGAAGGGGCCATTGAAATAAACTTGTGGAGAGATAACTGTGCAGCAATACATACTCTGGTATCAAGAACTAGGAATGGGTGATGTAAACAAGGTTGGCGGCAAGAACGCGTCTCTTGGAGAAATGATCAGTAACCTAGCAAACGCTGGTGTACAAGTCCCTGGTGGATTTGCTACAACCTCTCATGCGTTTAATGAGTTTCTAGAGCAAAGTGGTGTTAACCAGAAGATTTTCGACATCCTTGCAACGCTAGATGTTGATGATGTTAATGAACTAGCGAAAGTTGGTGCACAGATCAGACAGTGGGTTATCGATACCCCATTTCAACCAGAACTAGAAAATGCGGTTCGTGAAGCTTACGAACAACTTTCTAGCGAGACTCAAGAAGCGTCATTTGCAGTACGTTCTTCAGCAACTGCTGAAGATATGCCAGATGCATCATTTGCGGGTCAACAAGAAACTTTCCTAAACGTTAAAGGCTTTGATGCTGTATTACTTGCGATTAAGCATGTATACGCATCGTTATTTAACGACCGTGCAATTTCTTATCGTGTTCACCAAGGTTACGAACATCAAGGTGTCGCATTATCTGCTGGCGTACAACGTATGGTCCGTTCAGATAAAGCCTCTTCTGGTGTGATGTTTACCATGGACACTGAATCAGGTAACAACGACGTTGTCTTTATCACTTCATCTTTCGGTTTAGGTGAAATGGTTGTTCAAGGTGCCGTTAACCCTGATGAATTCTATGTGCACAAACCAATTTTAGCGCAAGGGCATAAAGCCGTTGTGCGCCGTAATATCGGCAGCAAGCTTATTCAGATGGTTTACTCTGATGATGCATCTCATGGCAAGCAAGTTAAGATTGAAGATGTCGCTGTTGCTGAACGTGGCACTTTCTCTATTAATGATGAAGAAGTGATGGAGCTTGCAAAACAAGCTGTGATCATTGAACAGCATTATGGCCGTGCAATGGATATCGAATGGGCTAAAGATGGCAACGACGGTAAGTTATATATCGTTCAAGCGCGTCCTGAAACTGTTCGTAGCCGTGAAGACGTGCAACTAATTGAACGTTACCACTTAAAAACCAAAGGCGATGTTGTCTGTGAAGGCCGCGCAATTGGTCATAAAATCGGTACTGGCGTAGCTAAAGTGCTTGCTTCTATCGAAGATATGGATCAAATCAAGCCTGGCGATGTATTGGTTACTGACATGACTGACCCTGATTGGGAGCCTATCATGAAGCGCGCTAGTGCAATCGTCACTAACCGTGGTGGTCGTACTTGTCACGCAGCAATTATTGCGCGTGAACTAGGTGTGCCAGCTGTTGTTGGTTGTGGTGACGTTACCGACCGCATCAAAAATGGCCAAATCGTTACCGTTTCTTGTTCAGAAGGCGATACCGGTTTCATCTACGATGGTAAGCAAGAGTTTGAAGTTATCACTAACCGTGTTGACACCTTGCCTGAGCTACCAATGAAAATCATGATGAACGTCGGTAACCCTGATCGTGCATTTGATTTCGCTCGTTTACCTAATGAAGGTGTTGGTCTAGCTCGTCTAGAGTTCATCATCAACCGCATGATTGGTATTCATCCTAAAGCACTGCTTGATTTCAATTCACAAACGGCAGAGCTTCAGCAAGAAATCAACGAAATGATAGCTGGATACGAATCGCCAGTTGAGTACTATATTGCTCGTCTCGTTGAAGGTATTGCAACCATCGGTAGTGCGTTCTATCCGAAGAAAGTTATCGTACGTATGTCAGACTTTAAGTCTAACGAATACGCTAACCTTGTTGGTGGTGACCGTTATGAGCCTGAAGAAGAAAACCCTATGTTGGGCTTCCGTGGTGCAAGTCGTTATATCTCTGAATCGTTCCGTGACTGTTTTGCATTAGAATGTGAAGCAATCAAACGTGTTCGTAATGAGATGGGACTGAAGAACGTTGAGATTATGATCCCATTCGTTCGTACCGTTGATGAAGCAGCACAAGTTATTGAGCTACTTAAAGAAGAAGGTCTAGAGCGTGGTAAAGATGGTTTACGCGTCATCATGATGTGTGAGTTACCGTCTAATGCGTTATTAGCAGACCAATTCCTTGAGCACTTCGATGGCTTCTCTATCGGGTCTAACGATTTAACTCAGTTAACTTTGGGTCTAGATCGTGACTCTGGCATTATCAGCCATTTGTTTGATGAACGTAACGAAGCAGTAAAAGCGTTACTTTCATTAGCAATTAAAGCCGCTAAAAAGAAAGGTGCTTATGTGGGTATTTGTGGCCAAGGCCCATCTGACCATGCAGACTTTGCACAATGGCTTGTAGAACAAGGTATTGATACCGTATCACTTAACCCTGATACCGTTATCGACACTTGGTTATACCTAGCTGGTGAAGAAGCTAAATAAGCTTGAAAAGTTAGTTTTTGGTTAACTAATTTGTCAACTTGAACAAAAGCCGCTTTTAGCGGCTTTTTTTTTGTTTATAATGAACTCAAATTATTATAAACAGAAATTGACTATGTTACCGCTGCTATCACATCAACAGACGTTAGAACCCATTTACTTAAGCTTTCTTGATGCGCTTGAAGAAACTTCTTTTTCTGGCGAAATTGATAAACGTTATAGTGCGCGTTTAATCCAAGCTACAGACAATTCTGTTTACCAGTTTTTACCTCAAGCCGTCATTTATCCTTTATCCCAAGCGGATGTTGAACTGGTGATGACATTAGCTGCTGACCCACAATATAAACAAGTGACTTTTAGTGCTCGCGGCGGCGGAACTGGGACGAATGGCCAGTCATTAACCCATGGCTTAATTCTCGATGTATCAAGACATATGAATCAAGTTCTTGAAGTTAATGCTGACGAAGGTTGGGTTAGAGTTCAAGCGGGTGTGGTTAAAGATGCGTTAAACGATGCACTTAGGCCACATGGATTCTTTTTTAGTCCTGACTTATCGACGTCAAATCGCGCTACAGTTGGCGGAATGGTCAGTACCGATGCATCGGGTGCGGGTTCATTAGTTTACGGTAAAACATCCGATCATGTGCTTGGGCTCACCAGTGTCCTTGTGGATGGCAGCGTATTATCTACTACGCCAATATCTGCAGATGATGCATTTAATCAGTCTGAAGTGATGTCATTTAATGCCACCCCTTTTGCTGCGAACATTATCAGCACGATTGCCAAGCGTTGCCATGAAAAACGTGAACTCATTCTAAAACAGTTTCCGCCTTTAAATCGATTCCTGACGGGTTATGACCTTAAACATGTTTGGAATAATGATCTGACTCAATTTGATTTATCTCGAGTTATAGCTGGCTCAGAAGGCACATTGGCGGTGTTAACAGAGGCTAAATTAAATATCACGCCATTACCCAATACTCGGATGATGGTGAATATCAAATATGATTCATTTGAATCGGCGCTACGTCACGCGCCATCTTTGGTTAAGGCTAATGCTACGGTCGTTGAGACTATAGATTCAAAAGTATTAAATTTAGCCCGTGAAGATATTATCTGGCATTCCGTTTCTCATCTGATTGAGTCGGTACCCAACAAAACCATTGAAGGTATCAATATGGTTGAGTTTGCTGGTGAAGAGGATGAAGTCAGACAACGAATCGCAGCGCTTGAAAGTACACTTTCTATGCAGCTTGCCAAAGAGCAAGCCGGGGTAGTGGGATACCAAATTACCGAAGATAAGCCTAGCATTAATAAAATTTACGCCATGCGTAAAAAAGCGGTGGGTTTATTAGGGGCCACAAAAGGTCGTAGAAAACCTCTCGCATTTGCTGAAGATACCGCAGTACCGCCTGAAAACTTAGCTGACTTCATCATGGAGTTCCGTGACTTGCTAGATGGGCATAAATTGCAATATGGCATGTTTGGTCACGTTGATGCAGGCGTACTCCATGTGCGTCCCGCATTAGATATGTGTGATGAAGCTGATGAAAAACTACTTAAAGTGTTATCCGATCAAGTTGCTGAACTCACGCTTAAATACGGCGGTTTGATGTGGGGCGAGCATGGAAAAGGCGTACGTGGGGAATATGGCCCTGCAGTATTTGGTGATGAGTTATATGGCGAACTTGAAGAGATTAAAGGACTATTTGACCCTGATAACCGACTGAATCCAGGAAAACTTGTCGCACCAAAAGACAGTGGCCCGATGATGTTTAATGTCGATAGCGTTAAACGAGGCACCTTTGATAGACAAATTCCGATTCAAGTACGTGATGCATTTCCTGATGTGATGAATTGTAATGGTAATGGTCTGTGTTTTAACTACAGCAGCTATTCGTTTATGTGCCCGTCTTTTAAAGCGACGGGCGATCGCATACATTCACCGAAAGGCCGTAGTGGTTTGATGCGTGAATGGTTAAGGTTACTTGAAGCAGAAGGCGTTGATGTTGAAGCGCTTGCTCAATCTAAGCCTTTAAGCATCATGCAGCGAGTGCAAAATAGTTTTAACATTGGCCGCGATTATGATTACTCCCATGAAGTGATGGACTCCTTAAAAGGCTGTTTAGCCTGTAAGGCGTGTTCTGGTCAGTGTCCTGTTAAAGTGGATGTACCCAAGTTTAGAGCACAGTTCTTTAATATTTATTACAAGCGCTACATGCGACCTGCAAAAGACTATTTAGTGGCAGGTATCGAAGACATGTTGCCAATAATGGCAGCGATGCCAAAAGTCACTAATTTTGCCTCGCAAAATAAATTAAGCCAATGGGTTATCAAAAAATCCATTGGTTATGTTGACTCTCCTGCGTTGTCCGTACCGACCTTAAAACAACGTCTTGATGGCCATGAAAGTCGTGGCTATGACTTAGAAGCGCTGCAAAGCATTCCGCTATCAGAGCGCGCTAATTATGTGTTAGTTGTGCAGGATCCATTCAACAGTTTTTATGATGCAGAGCTGGTATATCGTTTTATTCAATTGATTCAGGAGATGGGTTTAAAGCCTGTTTTATTGCCGTTTAAACCTAATGGTAAACCCACTCATATCAAAGGATTTTTAGACAAATTTGCCGCTACGGCTAAATCAAGTGCTGACTTCTTAAATCAAGTCCATGACCTTGATATGCCGATGGTAGGACTGGATCCTGCTTTAGTGCTTTGTTACCGCGACGAGTATCAAGAAGTATTAGGATCCCAGCGAGGTGATTTCGAAGTGCTGTTAGCCAATGAATGGTTAAATGACGCGATTAAAACCTTACCCGCGCTTAATAAGAATGACCAATCATTTAGTTGGTTTAGTCATTGCACCGAATCAACGGCTAAGCCTGCGACCCCTAATGAATGGAAAGCTATTTTTAATCACTTTGGTGCTGAGTTTGATGTTATCAATGTGGGTTGTTGCGGTATGGCGGGGACTTATGGCCATGAATTGGACAATCTTGGTCGCTCAACAAAACTGTTTGCAATGTCTTGGCAGCCAACTTTAGACAGGATTGCTGAAAAAAGCCAAGTCTTGGTTTCAGGTTATTCTTGTCGAAGCCAAGTTAAGCGCTTTGCTGGCTTTAAACCTAAACATCCCGTTGAGGCATTATTACAGTTATTGATTGCCGAAAAAGAACGTAAAGAACATGTAGTAAGAGCAGAAAATGCCTAAGATGATAAAGGATATACCGCTTAGTATTGCCGAACAGTTAGGTTCTGATGTCGAGTTGTGTAGCAATGAAGCATTATTTGATATCAATGCCAAAGGTGAATGGGCGTATTTATCTAGCCCTTTACCGACTAAATTTGCCAAACTTTTTGCCAGTGTGTTGCATTGTATTGATAATGAATACTATCTGATTACACCAGTCGAGAAGGTCAAAGTGAACGTGGTGAACAATGCCATTATCATTGTGGATTACATTATTGCGGCCAATAATGGTTTAAAGTTAATTAGTAGTATTGGCACCGAGCATGATATGGCTGATATCAATATGGTTGTTTTATCTGAAGAAAAAATTGAAATGCCTATTGAACGTGGTATTACAGCTTGTTTAGGTAGGGCTTGTTACTACCGTTATATCAATCAATTTGTAATAGATTGAGCCAATAAACGGTCATATTCGTATGGTACGTTAGATTAAGGTGCCATGTTACATAGAGTTATTCTATTACGTTTGGTAATTTAAAGCCTGTAGGTTGAAGTTATATTTAATGCTTAGCGATGGATTGATGAGCTTGTAGGAGCGGTTATATGAAACGATATGAAAGCTTATATTATCAAATATCTCATCTCAATATTAGATTGCAAAGTGAGTTAGATGAGCGTTTAAAACGTTACCAGTTAGATGTGAAACTTTGGCCAGTATTATTTTCTCTATGGCAAGAAGAGGGCATAAGTCAAACCGAGTTGTCTAAAGTATGCGATGTAGCTAACTACACCATGACGAGGTTATTAGACCAACTACAAGTTCAGGGGTACATTACTCGCCATCAAGAGTCTGATAATCGTCGTACTTTTAAAATCTATTTAACCGATGCGGGTAAGGCTTTAGAGCAAGACTTAATTGGCGAAGCAGAATGGGTCAACCAAAAGTGTCTCAGCGCCTTATCCTATGATGAACAACGCATTTTTATGGGTTTACTGAATAAGATTAATCAACAAGCTGATTAACGCTTTGATTATCAGAATTAAGAGTTAAGAGTTAAGAGTTAAGAGCTATTAACCTAAGCTATAACCATTTTTAAAAAAAGCCCTAGCAGTGAAATCTGCTAGGGCTTTTTGTTTGGTCATCAATTTAAGCCACTCTTATAAGCCAATTTACAATTAACTTCACAAAGCAGGGAATAACCACTCGGCTATTTCCTGCATTGGATTATGCTTCTAAATCTTCATGCTTATGGACTAAGTTAAAGTCAGCTAAAACGGCATAAGCACATGGGATAATAAACAACACCAACAATGTCGATGTAAATATGCCAAACACAATCGAAATAACAATCGGTTTAACGACCTGCGCTTGCAGTGATGTTTCTAGCAACAATGGCAGTAGACCGGCAGCGGTAGTCAATGATGTTAAAAATACCGCTCTGAATCTGTCACGACTGGCTTTAACTACCGCTTCTTGAATGTCATCGCCTATATCTACATGGTGCCTGATATATTGCACCAATAAGATGGAGTCATTCACCACAATTCCGGCTAAAGAAACAAAACCTAGAATAGATGGCATTGAAAGACTATGACCAGTAAGTAGATGTCCCCAAAATACGCCTATAAGCGCTAAAGGAATGGCTAGCATGACAACAAAAGGTTCTAAGTAGCTTCTAAATTGAAAACTGAGGATGGCAAACAGACCAAATAGCCCAATGATGAAACCTTGTACGAAAGAGGCGCCAGTTTTAGCAGTCTCTTTGGCGGCTCCTTCATAATCCACTTTTAATCCTGGGTATTTTTGGCGTAACTCATTGGCAAATTCATTTTGCACTTTGGCTACTATTTCACTTCCATTAGCTTTTGAATTATCAATGTCAGCCATTACAGTCACTGTACGTTGGCTTTCAATACGCTGAATACGCACGTAAGAGCGTTCATAATCCAGTGTGGCTACTGCACTTAAGGGTAACTGACTGCCATCTGCTAGCATGATAGGGAAGTTAGCTAATGCTTGAAGATCGCCTGCTTGCTGTTTGTTTAATCTTACCTGAATTTCAATGTTTTCAGGACCTGATTGCACATCATCCGCTGTTTGACCAAAGTAAGCCGCACGAAGTTGTGATGCAACCATCTCACCATCAACACCATAATTTTCAGCGCCATCTTTTAATTTAACCAGTACTTCTTCTTTACCTGGTCGCATGTCATCTAAGATGCCGTTAACGCCTGAAAATTGGCTTAGATATGATTGTAAGTCAACAGAGGCGAGCTTTAATGTGGCTAAGTCATCATGTTGTAATCGCACTTCAACATCACGACCAGCAGGTCCCATGGCTGGTTGTTTAAATACCAGCGAGATTGGCTCGGCTATATCACCACTGGTGTTTCGCCATGCTTCAATTAAATCATCAATTAAGGTCACACGGGTTTCAGCTGATAATAAATCCAGCCTTACAGTGGCGACATGTGGTCCTTTCTCACCCGCGTCGGCATTAACGTTATATTGCTCTGTGACATAGCGGATCAGATTTGAATCTTCGTCATTTTGTTCTGTTAACTCATTACCCACCTTATTAGCGGCGGTGACTAATTGGCTTACTACCTGTTTAGTTTGAGCTAGGGTTGAACCTGGAGGAAGGATAATTCTTGCTTCTGCAATATCGCCATCAAGCTCAGGAAAACCAACAAACTTAACCGCGCCCCCAGCGACTAAGGCAAAAGACAACAATAACCCGCCTAAGGTTAATCCAAGACTGGCGTAGCGCCATTTGACAACAAAAGTGACGGCATTAACCAAAGTGGTATTTCTAAAGTGTTCAAACTTTTCGAGGAAAACTCGCTTAAATTTAAGCGGTGGTCGCTCATTCTTGTTTGATTTTAATGAATGGCTCAAATGATTCGGTAAAATTAAAAATGCTTCAATTAAACTGACACTCAACACCATGATCAATACGAGAGGGACAACAGACAGAACATCACCCATTTGTCCGTCTAGCCATAATAAACTGCCAAAAATAAATACTGTGGTTAAAAATGAAGAAAATACTCCAGGGGCAACTTTTTTAACCCCTTGGCTCACAGCTTCATTAATAGGGAGTCCTTTTTCAACATGGGCTGCCACTGACTCAGCTATCACAATGGCATCATCCATCATAATGCCAATGGCCATTAATAAGCCTACAAGGCTCATAATGTTAATCGATACGCCAAACATGCTCATCAAGAATAAGCCACCCATAAAGGCCACTGGTAAGCCTGCAGACACCCAAAATGAATAGCGAAGAGAGAAGAATAACCACATTGAAAAAAACACCAATATGATACCTTGCCAACCATTGCGAAGTAGCATCGAAAGCCTGTCTTGCAGCAGTGAAGACATGTCATTCGTGAGCGTTAATGTAATTCCGTCAGGCGCAATGAGACGTTCTTCTTCGATAAATTCTGTGACTCTAGATTTTATTCTAAGGGCATCATCCGCTTTGTTTTTCTGAATTTTAAGCATGGCAGCAGGCTGACCATTAAAAATAGTATGTTCTTCTTCTAACTCAAATAAATCTTCAATTTTAGCAATGTCACCTAATCTAACTATGCCACCCTCAGGGTTAGATGAAATAATGAGTTTACTGAGGTTTTGTGGCGTAATCTGTCGTTCATCAAATCGAATGAGTAAGTTTTTATCCGATAATTCAATACTGCCAGTAGGCATTTTGATGTTTTGTCTGCCCACTTTGTCGGCTATTTCGGCAACAGTAAGGCCCAAGCGGCGCATGTCAGCTTCATTTAACTCGACTCTAATTTGGTGGTCAGAAAAGCCTGTTACTGTCACTAAACTGACGCCAGCTTCAATCTTTAAACGACGTTTTAAATCTTCTGCATAGGATTTAAGATGCGGTAAACTCGCATCGGCTGCGATGGCGATATCAACCACAGGTTCTGCCCAATCGAGTTCTTTGACCGTTGGCGGGTCAATTTGTGCAGGGAAATCTTTAATAGCGTTAATTTCAGTTTGAATATCCACTAAACTACGGCCAATATCAGCTTCTCCATTGAGTTTTACTGTAAGAGAAGCAAACCCTTCTTGAGCGTCACATTTAACCTCTTCAATATTGCTCAATCCATCAATGGCATCTTCCATACGCAGACAAAGGCTTTCTTCTACTTCAGCCGGAGATGCGCCAGGATAGACAACACTGGCAATAACATAGGGTGGACTGAATTCTGGAAATGTTTCGCGTTTAATATTGCCAATACTGCTTATTCCCATCACAAAGAAAGCCAACATCATTAAGTTGGCGATAGTGGGATGGCGAGTGAAAAAATTAATCACTGTGCTAGCTCCTCGTCATTGAGGTTCTTTTCAGCAGTTTTATCGATTGATAGGCGCAAACTCATGCCATTAATCGCTGGGATTAAGTCATTGATAACTAGGCTATCGCCTTGGTTTAACTGTCCTGCTGTAGAGGCTGCTTTGATAGCCACGCCGTTGTCGGTTCTGAACAGGACTTCAACTGTCTGAATAGCCAGATTATTGTCTTTGTCCATGATATAAACCTGATCGCCATGTAAGGCTTTTTCAGGAATAATAAATTGTTGAGAAGGGTAGCCTTGGATATATGCGGTCACAAACATGCCATTAGTTAAGGGCGGTTTATTCAATAAATCCATGTTGCTGAAATCTTGTTCTACTTCTAAGTAAAAGCCGATAGTGGCTTGATCTGGATTGATGGTATCCGCAACACGTGTCAGTTTTGCTTGCCATTGGTGTCGTCTTTTACCCATGCTAACGCTAATGGCACTGTCAAAATTGACTTGCTCGATTGAAGGTAGTGAGTAGGTATCTCTTGGTAATGTACTGATCGAGTTTATTAATGTTTCTGCATCTAATAATGAAAGTTCAGCCTTGATTTCAACAGCACCTAATTGATGGGCTTCAAATAAAATTGCGCCATTAGTCACTGCTTGTGCTTGTTCAATATTAACTGCGGCGATTCGAGCATCAAATGGCAAGGTAAAACGGGTGTTATTCAGCTGGCGCTGGGCATCTTCAAGTAGTGCTTTATTAACGTTAACTTGCGCTGCTGTCACTTTTTTATCGTCAGGTATTAAACTCAAGCTACTGGTTAAGTCTTGAATTAAATTTCGTTGCGCCAGCAAAGCTTGTTTCTGGGTTTCTAATTCAGATTTAGAAATCAGGTTCTTTTTATTTAACGATTGTTTACGTTTGTATTCTTGATCTACTAAGCTCAGACGTTGCTGCTCAATTTCGATACTTGATTGTAAGTTAATTTCTTTAAGACTTAATTGCACCAGCTGCGCTTGGGCAGAATTATAATTTGCCTCAGCCTGGGCTAATTTTAAGTCATATTCTAATGGGTCAATAGACAGCACCAAAGTACCCGCTTTAATCAATCGTCCCGTTTCAAGTTCTGGATGGCGAAAAATAATTTTACCACCGACCTCGGCTATACCCTGCCAAGTATGTTTTGGCGCAACCCGTCCATAGGCTTTAATAATCGGCTTAACTTCTTGCTTATCCAGACTCATCACTTCTACAAGTCTGGATTTGTCGTGGTTTGGTTGTAAATCTGGTGACGATCGCAATGAAATCGCAGCAATGAAAATGATAATCCCAGCGATTATTCCTGGAAATACATAGCGTCTTTTTAACGGGGTCATGTTAAGCGTCCTGACTTGGTTGTGATTCATTGGCAATAAGCCCATGACGTAAAAGTTGAGTATTGTGTTTGGCTAATTGCTGTAAGAATTCTGCTGAAGTATCAATATTCATTGCCTGTTTAAGCAAGTTTGGCATTAAAAATGGAAATACCATTAAGCTGATAAAACTCATTTTGGCACACATAGGATCAATACCTGATTGTAATTGGTTTTGTTTATCCATTTTTTCAAAAATATTTAAACGTTTGCTAGGAAATAGTCTGAGTAAACTAGCTTGGAGTTCTTTATTTATGTCTGTTGGAGGTAAACTTGCTGTTCGAAAGATTAACTTTGGGAAATCAGGGTTTTTACTCATTATTTCATAATAGGCTAGTAATATTTTCTCGGGAGAATCGTGTGAAGATGACTGATTAGAATTTGATAGTTGTGAATGAACTGGCTCAATGGTTTCTCGAAGCATTTCAGTAAATAGGCCCATTTTAGATTGAAAATAGTAACGTATTAAACTTGCATCCACTTTTGCTTCTGCAGCAATGGCGCGGATTGATACCTTTTCATAATCACTATCGACAAATAACTTTCTGGCCGCATCAATCAGCGAGCAACGGTTATCTACTTTAATGACAGGTCTGCCGACAGGCTTTTTTAATGGTATTTTGTTAGCTGTCATATAGAGAATTCCGCTGTTTTGAGCTAGAAAGAATCAGTTAATTCATCAAGTGTAGAATAGGGTAAAGCAATGTTCCTTATTCAGTTAGCGAAATAATTCCTCAATATTCATCATTTGATGAATTTGTTTAACTTGATCACATTTATGCTTGCCTGAATAGGCTTTTTGGCGTTTGGAATACGTATTTGTGAAGTGTATATTTTTGTGGGGTTCTAAGTAGAATGTGAAAAAGGCTAGCAATGCTAGCCTTTTAAAGGAGATGGAATTCAGTTCGATTTATTTATCTAGTCAATATCCATTATTACAGTGCTGTAGTTAAAAGTGCTGTGGTTTACAGTGCAGTAGTTAAAATCTCACGGCTAACTGCTAAATCAATATCACCATGCTCGCCAAGTTTAGTCATGCCATGGCTTTCAAGTGCTGCAACTAATACATCAACTTGCTCTGCACCAACATCAATATCACTTAAGCGTGTAGGGACTTGCATTAACTTAAAGAAGTTTTCGGTAGCCTCAATAGCTTGATCAATTTTTTGCTCATCGCTACCTGTTGTAATACCAAATACACGCTCAGCATACTGAACTAATTTTGCATGTTTTTGCTCACGTCGCACTTTCATTACCGCAGGAAGCACGATTGATAAGGTACGCGCATGATCAATACCATGTCCTGCTGTTAATTCATGGCCAATCATATGTGTAGACCAATCTTGTGGTACACCCGCGCCAATTAAACCGTTAAGTGCCATAGTCGCAGACCACATAATATTGGCTCTGATCTCTAAATCATCTTTAGTTTCAGCAGTTAAGGCTTTAGGGCCTTCTTCAATTAAGGTTTGTAATAAACCTTCACTGAAACGATCCTGTACTTTACCGTTTACATCGAAGGTTAAATACTGCTCCATAATGTGGATATAAGCATCAACAACACCATTACCAATTTGACGGTCTGATAAAGATAAGGTTACAGAAGGATCAAGCACTGCAAATAACGGACGTACTAATGGGCTGCCAAAAGGCAATTTATTACCATTACGAGTAATAACAGATCCGCCATTTGATTCAGAGCCCGTTGCAGGTAAGGTTAATACCGCACCGATAGGTAATGCTTGCTCAATTTTGGCGCCTTTAGCGACGATATCCCAAGGATCATCTCCTTCAAATAATGCTGCAGCAGCAATAAATTTAACACCATCAACAACCGAGCCACCACCGACAGCAAGCAAGTAATCGATTTTTTCAGCTTCAATGATGGCTTGTGCCTTCATTAACGTATCGTATTGTGGGTTAGGCTCAATACCTGAAAATTCAAACCAAGTGTGATCTTTCAACGCATCAGACACTTGCTGATAAACGCCATTTGACTTAATTGAGCCGCCGCCATAAACCACTAATACTTTAGCTGAGATTGGTATTTCTTTAGTAATGGCGCTAATTTGGCCCTCACCGAAATGAATTTTAGTGGTATTTTGAAATGTAAAATTTAGCATGAGAAAGTCCTAAATATCTAATTGATTACGCAGTAATCTGAGTCACTAATTTTTGAGCTGTCAATGATGAACTTGCAGGGTTTTGACCTGTAATAAGTAATCCATCTTGAACTGAAAAAGCGTGCCAGTCAGCGGCTTTTTGATAATCAGCTTGACGTTTTATTAATTCATCTTCGAGTAAAAATGGCACGATATCTGTTAGTTGTACTGCATCTTCTTCACTGTTAGTGAAACCTGTTACTGCCTTGCCTTTTACAAGATATTGATCGTCTTGTTTGGCGTTAAGTAAGGCTGCTGTTGCGTGACATACAGCTGCAACAGGCTTGTTTTGTTCAATAAACGATTCAATTAAGCTGATTGAAACTGGGTTGTCAGTTAAATCCCATAGCGGACCATGGCCGCCAGGATAGAAAACCGCGTCATAATCATCAGCGTGTATTTCACTTAAAACATTGGTGTGAGCCAGTACCAATTGTGCCTGAGTGTCTTCATCAAAACGCTTTGTGGCTTCTGTCTGGAAATCTGCTAACTCACTGGTTGGATCTATCGGTGGTTGTCCACCTGCTGGTGAAGCAATGGTAATTTCCAAACCGGCATCTAAAAATACATAATAAGGGGCAGCAAACTCTTCTACCCAAAAACCGGTTTTCTTACCTGTGTTACCAAGTTCATCATGAGATGTTAGAACCATTAATACTTTTTTCTGAGTCATTTGAAATACCTTTTAATTTTATCGTTATTTACCGACGTTAATCGCCATTGTAAAAAATACATCTTCTTATGTGATAGGAGAGTGACCTCCTTCACGAAACTGCAGACAGTATAAATCTAATTTCAATTCTGACAATGCAGATAAATTTGACTTCATTGTTTGAATAATTGATACAATGAGGCATTGGTATCGATAGTCGGGTAATTAGATTAATGAATGTCTCATTTGAGCAATTGAAAAGCATGGTGGTGTTTGCCCAAGTTGTTGAGCAGGGCAGTTTAAGTGCTGCAGCAAAACATATTGGTCTTTCAAGGGCTGTGGTGAGCTATCACATTAAAAAGTTAGAAGCGCATCTAGAAGTCAGATTACTTAATCGTTCCACCCGCAGTATTAGTTTAACGGAAGAAGGTGATGCCTATTATCAATCCTGTAAAGTGATTGCTGAACAAGCTAACTCGGCTAATAAACAAATCGAAAACATGAAGAATGAACCGATAGGGTTGATTCGGATAACTTGTCCAGTTAATGCCGGGCTGGAAACGATTGTGCCTGCACTGAATGAATTTAAAACCTTATACCCTAAAATTGAACTGGATGTGATGTTAACCGATGAAATTGTCAATATTATCAATCAAGGAATCGATCTTGCTATTCGTGGTGCGCCGCTAGTTGATTCAGGATTACAAGCAACTAAGTTATGTGTTCTTCAAACCTGTTTATGTGGCTCGCCCGATTATTTTGAAAAATTTGGCCGACCAAAATCTCCGGCAGATTTATCAAGTCACGATTGGGTTATTTATAAACCTCAGAAAAAAGTGATAAATTTAAAGAAAGGAACCCGTTCTTTCAGTATTGAAATGAAAGGGTCTATTAGCACTAACAATGCTTCAGCACGTACCGCTTTCATTGAAGGTGGGCATGGTATTGGCAGAGTGCCAACTTACGATGCTTGGCCTAAGGTAAAGAAAGGGAGTTTAACCACAGTATTGGACGACTATCAATTAAGCGATATCACCATTTATGGCGTATTTCCTCCGGGAGCAACAGATTCTAAAAAAGTACGCTTGTTGCTAGACTTCTTAAAAGCCTACTTCGAAAAGCAGTTGCGAAAAATGGAATTGTCGTTTTAGTTTTCTTGTTTTAGTTTATAGAGATGTGCATATGTAATGATTAAACAGTAACAACCAACGAAAAAGCTCCATGCTGCTATGACATACGCCATATCATGAAATGTAGGATATTGTTTGTAAAAAACAAAAACATAAGCCCAAAAAAATACTGATACCAGTACAAGAACACAACTGCCCCCTAAGACGGCTTTGTTACAACAAAAACCACGGGTATCTTTCTTTGGTTTACAACTTAAACATTGATGTTGGGCTGTAGAAAGTTCACAACTACAATACAAACACTTGAACTTGCTGTTACCGACTTGTTCCATTATTGCATACCACCCATATCAAACTCTTTAAAACATTTCTTATATTTATTTTTGTAAGTTTTACACTTTAGAATTATAGATTCTTTGAATTCAATCAATAAAAGTTGTAAAAATTATAAAATCATCAAAAAAATGTTGTTTATTATATTTTTTGTTGTGTGTTTTAATGTTTATTTAAAACAGTGAGTTATTTTCGACGATGAACTAATTTTATTAACTGGTTTTAGTAATTATATTCATAAAAAATATTTATATGAAATTTTTTATATTGCTGCTAGGTCTATTAGATTGAATATTATGAAAATGAATTTAAATGGAATGTTTTAATTAACGGAGTCGATTATGAATACTACCATGACCTTAACTGCTGCAATGAGCATACTACTAGCAAGTTTTACTGCACAATCTTCAAGTCTTACGTTTCATGATGATCTTGATGTAGATAGTGTAAATGGTGTTGTCATTGAGTTTCAAAGAGAAGTTAGCCTTAACCAGGGGCTGCAATTACTCGAGATAAGCTATAGTGATTTATTCCAAGATAATGCCGATGATTCAGGTCATTGGGTAAAATCAGAACCGCTGTATTTACAACTGAATGTGGAAGGTAATGACAATTTACATTTAACCTTACCTGAATTTTATTCTGCAGATGATGCGAAAGATTTCTTACAAAACCCTGTTATATCATTAAGTAAAAATGGTAGTAACACTAAAGATATTGCCTTGCTTAGTCAGTCTCAATTATTTACTTTGTTGTTGCTCGAAAAATAATAAAATATATCTTGATATTTAATTAATGAATTATTTAATAAATATTTTCAATCATTATTAAATAAAAACACTATTTATTATAAATAGTGTTTTTCTGCGCCTACTTAATTATTCAACTTCAAACAACCTGAAAGCTCACATTTTTCTCTAACGAATTGACTATAAAAAAGGATTGTTTCTTGCGTTCCTTTGAGAGGATCCTTATCATCCTGATCCCAATTTGAAAAAGGCAACATCATGGCTATCAGAATCAAGCTTAGACCAAAGCGTGAGAAATCACTTGAACGCAAACACCCTTGGGTATTTGCCAGTGGTATACACAATATCAAGGGAAAACCAGAAGCTGGTGAAACAGTTGATGTTGTTGCCCATGATGGTCATTGGTTAGGTCGTGGTGCATGGTCGCCTGAGTCACAAATTCAAGTGCGCGTTTGGACATTCGATAAAGAAGAACAGATCGATAGAGACTTTTTTGTACGCCGCATTCAAAGAGCTCAGGCTGGCCGTGAAGCGTTAATCGCAGAGCAAGGTCTTACGGGATATAGACTTGTTGCTGCTGAGTCTGATGGCTTACCAGGGGTCACTATTGATAAGTATGCCAATGTCTTGGTTTGTCAGTTGCTCAACACAGGTGCAGATTACTGGCGTGATACGCTTGTGAGTGTACTTGCTGAACTTTATCCTGATTGTGCTATCTATGAGCGCTCTGATGTCGATTCTCGTAAGAAAGAAGGCTTACAGCCAGTTACGGGCTTATTGCACGGAGAACTACCAGAAATGCCGGTTATCATCGAAGAGAACGGCATTAAAATCGCGGTAGACGTCACAAAAGGCCACAAAACAGGTTTTTATCTCGATCAACGTGATAACCGTAATATTGCAGCTAAATTCGTTAAAGGTAAGTCAGTCCTTAACTGTTTTTGTTATACCGGCACATTTGGCCTGTATGCAGCAAAAGGTGGCGCATCAAGTATTGAAAATGTCGATGTTTCAGCTTTAGCATTAGAAACAGCTAAAAAGAACATGGAAATTAATGGTTTTAATGATGACCATGTTAATTACCATGAAGCCGATGTGTTTAAGTTATTGCGTCAGTACCGTGAAGAAGGCAAAACCTTCGATGTGATCGTGTTAGACCCACCTAAATTTGCCGATAATAAAGCGCAACTAAATGGTGCGTGTCGCGGCTATAAAGATATCAATATGATTGCGATGCAGTTATTAAATCCAAATGGGATTTTGCTGACGTTCTCTTGTTCTGGTTTAATGCCTGCAGATTTATTTCAAAAAGTCGTGGCTGATGCAGCGTTAGATGCGAATCGTGATGTGCAGTTTATTGATCGCTTAAATCAAGCTAGCGATCATCCTATTGGCAGTGGTTTTCCTGAAGGTTTCTACTTAAAAGGCCTAGTTGCCAGAGTCTGCTAAATTTGCACCATTTGCGCTAAAGCTTGCTTCAGGGCAGGGGATTTGAGGCTACCTACGGGTAGCTTTTTTATGCTAAAAATAAACTGAACTAGGCAGATTTTAAAGTCAGGTGTTTGTCTTCACAGCTTCACAGCTTCACTCCTTCACTTTGCGCCATAAGATAGATTCAACTAAACAATAAAAAGTAAGACTTTTTATCAACCCTCACAGGTCTTTTCACTTAAAAAGACGCTAAAGATTGAAGTTTATCTTTGGTAAAACCTAGGCTATAGCTAATGCGTAAAACCCTATCACTTACATAACACTCGTTTATGCCTGGGTTCGCTCTCTGATGAGCAGCTCAATTTAACTAGGCTATTGCTGTGTTTATTGATAGCACAGTATAACTAGACTACTTTTAGGCTAGGTTTTGTGGTTCTTACTCTAGGTGTATTCGAGATTAATTGATATTGAACTAGCTTGTTAGGCCATATAGGTGCATATTCAATAAACTCACCCCAAGTGATTGAAGAAGTAGACAAATTACTCGCTATGACAGGGCATGATGAGATAGAGATAACTCATTGGTGACAAGCCATAGCAACCCAAGCAGCAAAGGCTAATCTCAAATACAAAATATTTCTAATCAAATTCATTTCTTATCATTGATTAATTTAATCGCTGAATGAGATGGGAAAGATTACTCCTGAAGCCACAGCAAATTTTTTGCCACAAAGCCATCACTAATCATTTGATGTAAACGCAACAAACCATGAGGTTGCCAATTGACTATGTATAATTTATTTTTGAAGTACTACAGCAGCACAATGGTAATTTTTCTTTGTGTTATCTTGTCTGGTTGCGCGATTTTTGTGGGTTTTAATTACGATAAGTTATACGGTAAAGCGCAGCCCCAACAGCGCATGGTAGAAACAAACTCAGTTCAGGCTCAAAGCTATATTAATGATGTTAAACCTATAATCGATAACCGATGTGTTGTCTGCCACGCTTGTTACGATGCGCCTTGTCAACTTAAGATGTCATCCGCTGAAGGTATAGACCGTGGTGCGAATAAAGATAAAGTGTACCAAGGTACGCGGTTACTTTCTGCAAATACTACTCGCATGTTTCTCGATGCCCAAACAACGGCGCAATGGCGTGATAAAGGCTTTACTCCAGTACTGAATGAACGCTCACAATCACCTGCAGCCAATATACAAGCCGGTGTTATTGCGCGAATGCTACTGTTAAAACAAAGCCATCCTTTACCAACAGAAGACATACTTGATGACTCGTGGGACTTCTCCCTTGATCAAAACCAACAGTGCCCATCAATTGAAGAAATGGACAGCTATGAAGAGGACTTCCCTAAATGGGGGATGCCTTATGGCTTACCGCAAATATCAAACAATGAAAATAATATCTTGCTGCAGTGGCTTGTGGATGGAGCACCAATGACAGCTGTCGCTCCTCCTTCAAGCAATGAACTTACAGCGGTGCAGAAATGGGAAACATTCCTTAATAAAAAATCATTAAAACAACAACTATCAAGTCGCTATATATTTGAACATTTGTTTGTTTCACATTTATATTTCGAGAACAAGGAAATTGGCCCGCAAGGGGTACCCACTTTTTTTAAATTGGTTAGATCGAAAACCGCCCCTGGAGAAGTCATCGATGTCATCGCAACACGTCGACCTTACGATGATCCAAAGACAGATTCTTTTTACTATCGCTTAGAGCAAGTGCGCGAAACCATTGTCGATAAAACACATATGCCATATGCACTTAGCGATGAAAAGCTTAAGCGTATAAAGTCATTGTTTATTGAACCCAATTATACAGTTAGCGCTTTACCAAGCTATAAACCATCAGTTGCTGCAAATCCGCTTATCGCCTTCACAGAATTACCTGTAGAGGCGCGCTATAAGTTTATGCTCGATAATGCGCAAAATACCATTATGGCGTATATAAAAGGCCCGGTATGTCGAGGACAGCTTGCACTTGATGTTATTAATGACAGATTTTGGGTATTTTTTGTCGACCCTGATATGTCTAACCTCTCACAATTAAATGAATTTTATCGCTCACAGGCCGACAACCTGACACTTCCTGCTGAGCAGGAAAGCAATACTTTGCGACCGGTTAGTAATTGGATTAAATATGCTAGACAACAGGGCCGCTTTCTTCGGGCTAAAAATGCATTCTTGGAAGAAGAATTCGAAAATAATGAGCACTTAACGACTCAGCTAATTTGGGACGGCAATGGTACGAATGCTAATGCTAGCCTAACGGTATTTCGCCATTTTGATAATGCATCAGTCGTGAAAGGCTTAATCGGTGAGCAACCTAAAACCGCTTGGGTTATCAGTTATTCGTTATTAGAGCGCATTCATTACCTGCTTGTGGCTGGTTATGATGTCTATGGTAATTTTGGCCATCAATTAATTACTCGCATGTACATGGATCTTCTTCGCATGGAAGGTGAGTCGAACTTTTTAACCTTGTTACCAACGAAAAACCGTCACCAAGAGCTTGCTGATTGGTATCAAGATGCAAGTCTGTATTTAACAGATCATCTTGAAGGCAATATCAATGAGTTCAGTAAACCCACAGAAGTTATTTATACGACAAACGACCCTAAGCATGAATTATTGCAAATGCTCAAGCAGCGAGTCGCAAAGGTAACGCCAACCCGTTATGCACTTGAGTCAACCCAGCTTTCAGATGAGAGTAAGGCGCACCTTCAAAGGATTAATCATCTACAAGGGGAAAGTGCATCTATATTCCCTGAACTTACTTATATTGTGATTGAAGCTGCAGATACCTCTGTTGAACCTCAGCTTTTCACCCTAATAAGAAACAGTGCCCATAAAAACATCTCTAGCTTATTTGATGAAGAATCCAACCGGCTATATAAACGCGATAATGTGACACTGGTTAACGGCCTACTTGGCAGTTACCCCAATGCTTTTTGGCGCGTAAAAGAAGCGCAGCTACCTGCATTAGTCGCTCAAGTACTCAAGGTCAAAACCAATGCTGATTACAAAAGCTTATTAGATAGCTATGGCGTTCGAAGAACTGACCCTTCTTTTTGGGCATTTAGTGACATATTGATGACGCAATACAAAAAAAATCATCCAATAGATGCAGGCATACTTGATTACAATCGAATTCAAAACAGATAATCATATTAGCGATGAAAGATAATTGGCTTCAATATTACTAGTATTCTTGTATATGATTTTAAAATAATTTAACTGTTGTTTACGAGAGATTTGTTATCAATTTAACTCATCATTTTGTTTGAGTGGCCAAGGGGGAATGGCCACTCATTTAGAATCGAGAGAGCTTATTTTTGGACATTTCCAAGTTAGGAATGCGTGTAATACTAAAAACTTTCAAATAACTTTTTCTATATCAAGAGTGTGTTCAACTAAATGTTAGTGGCCAAATTCACTAAGCCACTACATCTGGTCAACAGGAGTTAAAGCACCTGACTTTTTAAAGGAGATTGGCGGGTTAGAGAGTAACCATATCAATCAAGTGATGGTGCTGCTTGCCCCCAAGAAGATGGCAGCTGGGTGCCACCCCGAGGCCAATCTGCACGCCAGATGGCACTGATGACGGCAGACAATATTAAGCTATTGTTAGCATGAAAACCGGCATCAAAAAACTATGTCTATAAAGATCTCGCCGCACTCGCCGCACTCGCCGCACTCGCCGCACTCGCCGCACTCGTCAACCTGTCAAAATTCCGCACCGTTGGTAATTTAATGTCGTTCATTGGCGGCGGCGTCATGGTTGAGGGTAAGATTGCACGCTTTGTTTACACCTCGTTATACAGAAGACACCTTATTGAGCTATACGGTCCAGTGAAAGGGACTTTGCTCATGCTCGCAAAAGGTATTAGCCGCATAATTCATCCGCACCTAAAACTGCACTAAGCCTAAGCTGGATCCAATTAACAATTGCTGGCATAGTGCCAGCAATTATCTAATAAATGGATCGATACAGTGAGATTACCCGCTTTAATAATGGTGCTCGCCACAATAACCACTGTCAGCGCTTGTGCAGAACTTCAAGATACTGGCCGCCAGATCGGTGAAACGACCAAAGAGGTCACCACTGACATTGGTCATGCAACACGAGATGCTACTCGCGCTATCGACCATGCATCCCGCGATGCCGTTAACTCCGTAAAAGATGACCTCAGTGAAGATTGAACCAGTATAAAGGCCTCCCGAAGAACCGCGTTATAAAACAGTTTATCTATCTTTATTAGGCTGCGTTGGCGCGCATACCATGTGGCTCAGGTAATCCCTGTTCATTCACATGGATAAATACCATTTTATCTATGCGCACAATCGGGGCATGGGTGAGTTTATTACGCACTTGGCACGCAACGACTATTGAGCTTGACCCATAACTGATAAGCGACAAGCCAAATTCAATAACATCTCCCTGACGCGCTGGCGTCATGAAATTCACTTCTGATATTAACTTAGTGACTAGGCTCGAACTCTTCATCTGGCAGCCTGCAAAAATAGCAGCCTCTTCGTCAATCCAACTTAAGAGTTGGCCACCGAATAATGAATTAGCAGGGTTTAAATGCTCAGGTTTAATAAATCGTCGACTATAAAACTTCATAATGTTGCCTCTTAACTTTACTTGATAATACCTCTAAAGGAGTAGCAACTAACGCGCCAACTATATTAGCTGTATTTTTCAGCAACTAAGCATTAACCACATAGATTCATCGCCAGACAATGCACATTAATAACGCCTACTTGCACCGAAGTGAATCGCCTGCTGTGTTTTCAGTCAGCTGTTAAGCAGTAAAACTGACACAAAATCATCGCCGTATCGTCATGCTGATACTTGTAGTGGCCGACAAAAATTGGCCACTATTTTGTAAGTGATCTAACTTCAACCAAGTGTCTATCATTAGATGTAATAATCTGATTGGCAATAACGCGTAACGCACTTTGGGGCAGAAACGAGTTACCAGCGCCAGGTTCAAACTTCATTCATATTGGAACAATTACAGCAGACTATCACTTCAATCTAATCCATTGCCTGCCGCAGGCTTTTATGCAGATACATCCAAGACACGCCGTAAACACATCCATGTGGGCTCTGCGAAAACAAATAACATCCATATTAAACTGCCAGTTCGGCATCCATGCCTCTCGCTCAGAGCGTTTCACACTGTGAAACTTCGCCATGTTTTCGAAGGTCTTGAACGCATCTACATTGGGATTATTGTCTCTTCGATTTGACTGCATTCGTGGCAATAACAAGAGCAAAGTTAGAAAATGTATAACATTAAAAGCCTAAAAGGCTCAATTTGAATTGAGGTCATCGAGAAAAGGCCGTGAGCTTGGCATGGATGCCAAGCTAGCTTTCGTTAGGCCACGGATGGCCTATTGGAAGCGATAGGGCTTTTCGACAATTACCGAAGCAGTCTACAAACGAAGTCAGAAGCTGGATCAATCCCCGTCGAAAATTATGCGCTTTTCAGCATTTTTCGTTGGGGGTGCTGAGGGATTGTTAAGGGGGACAAGCACTTTCCCCCTTGACTCTGGTGTGGGCGAAGCGCCACGACGTTAATCCAAACGAAGTTTGGAAATACTTAAAGAAAACTTGCGATTTATAACTAGTATAATTGAAGACCACGACGTTGATTTATTCAACATGGCAAACTAGATTTGGGTAATAAACGCTTTAGCAAGCTAATCCCAGTCATCAAAAGTAAGCTAGAAAGTTGCTATCTAGCTTGTAAGGGACAAGGTTGCTCTAAGAAATTTGAGTAACTGCTATCGTTAAGTTTGCTGACCAATATATAGGTGACATGATGAAATCGAAACTACTGATGTTATTAAGCGCGATGTTGTTGCTCATTGCTAGTCATTCCTATGCTGAGGATGGTTATCAGATAAACACATCAACCAGCAGCACGTTTATTAAAGCGTATCCACTTGATAATAATCAAAGCCTAGTGATTGCAGAAGGGCGGCTTGAACCACGCTCAATCGGTACTATTAGTATTAAATTATATGCTGACTTGATAGTGGGGGACTTTATCGATGGGCTTATCATTTCCCGTGATGGAACAATTTTGTCTGTTGTTATTGATGAGTCTGAATCACTTCAGAAAATCACCATCACAACGGTGACAGCAGGCAGCGGTAGCTATAAAAATGTACACCTTGTTTGCATCAGTAACAACACGCTATCTTTATGCAAATAGACCATAATCCAATATTGTTGCAGATTGATAAGCCATACGAGTTGTTAAACAATAAAAGCCACTTAAAGTGGCTTTTATTGTTTAACGAGCTATATTTTGCGAAATCTAGTTTAGCAACGTTTCAAGTCAGGAGGCGAAGGACAAGATAACAAGTCTCTAACTCAGCCAGTAAAGCCCTAAGCTTGCTAAACAAGCCAGTAATACACCTGATTCAAAAATGACTTTACTGCTTAACAGCCTCGCTTTACCTTGTTTTAAATTGGCAATTAATTCGTTTTGTTTGTATACCCGACAGGTGAGTTGTTCTGTTTGGGGATCAATAAGCAACTGCAACATGCAAGGTTTGCCATTTTGTAGCTTAATTTGGTGAGTGCTACGCGGACCGAAATTAATTTTACTTGATACCACTTCATCGTTGATTAATACTCGCTCAAAGCCGTTCCAGTCGCTGGCATGCAACTCAATTCTTTCTTGGTTTAGCTGATATATAAAACTTGTCATAAGCTTCTCCTTGGCTTGTTAAGCTACCTAAAGATAAGCAGAGAAATGTGACATTTTCCAGTCAATGAAATGAAGTTTTTTTGAAACCGAGGCTATGTATTTGTTGAGGTTGATAAATATATTTTTGTTGTTTTAAAACAACTAAAGTGGAAAAAATAACGATGAGCTTTTTAGTCTTTAAGTGTTAATGTTATAGATTACTGTATTTAATTCAGTACCTTACCCGTTGGTCACTCAACAGGCACGACTTCACCAAGGTGACAGTAATGCGCTAAGAGATCACGCCAACTAATAATGCCTACAAGCTGTTTGTCTTTTAACACAGGCAGGCAGGTTATCCCTTCAGTTAAAATGAGCTTGGCTGCTAAATCTATCGATAAATCCGGTGCAATGACAATAGGTTCGTGTGACATCACTTGGTGTACGCGTTTTTGCAAAGTATCGATATCTCGGGTTAGCTCTGCTGCGGTACCAATATTGGGGCTAATAGCATTAACTAAATCTTTTCTAGAAAGAATGCCTGCCACTTTATTGTCTTCATCCAAAACCACCAAATGATGAAAAGGTACATTATCGAAAATTTCTTTCGCTGTGTTCAGTCGATCATCCATATCGATTGTCACAACTCGTGGGCTCATTATTGTTTCAATTGTTTTCATGGCATTTTCTCCCTGTATTTAGTTACTTATATCAGACAATTGAAGTAACACCAAATATGCTGGGCGTATCAATGAGTAAACTGAATTGGCAAATGTAAAACGATAATGAAGATAGGTTAATCGGGTATTTTTATATGATAATCAATATTACCTGGTCGCATTATAAATTTATGATCCTCTAGGTCGACGAGTACCGAGTTATCGACACAATGACCAACATCTGCATTGATACTAAAATAACGTCGATGCCAAAATCGAGAAATGTAACACGTTAAGGCAATTTACATAGTCAGGGGGCAGATATAAGCACTTAAGTTGAAGATACGCATTTTTTGGACATTGCCGTTTGTCTAAAAATGAATTTCAAGATTTTTAAAATATTTGAATTACAGATGACCGTGCCACCTTGTTGATAAAGAAGCATAATGATAGAAATGCATGATGAAAAAGAAGTGTAGTACCGAATTGTGATGGGAATTTTCTAGAGATATGTTAAATAAAAAGCTAAGTAAAAGTCTAAATAAAAAAAGAGCACCGATAAAGGTGCTCTTTAGTTTTCAATAAAGGTGTTATGAAATTACTTAGCGTTATTAATGATGTTACGAGCCATCTCATCAGCAACTGAACCGGTAGTGCGGTCTTCTGCATCTGCTTTGCTAAATATTTTTAATAATGTTGCATGAATTTCTTCAACTTTAGCCGTTGATTTTGCAGCATCATAATCACTTTCAAATGAGACATTAATAATACCACCAGCATTAATGACATAATCTGGAGCGTATAGGATATCCATACTTTTTAATGTTTCACCATGACGAACTTCAGCTAATTGATTATTAGCACACCCAGCCACAATCGTTGCTTTTAATAATGGGATAGTTGTGTCATTAATTGTCGCGCCCAAAGCACATGGGGCATAGACATCGACATCTTGACTATAAATATCCTGTGGTGCGACAACAGTAGCGCCAAACTCTGTAGCGACTCTGTCTAGTGACGCTTGATGAATATCAGTTACGATTAACTCTGCGCCTTCTTCATGTAGATGCTTACATAGGTAATAACCGACGTGACCCACACCTTGAACCGAAATTTTAAGCCCTTTTAAGCTATCAAGACCACGCTGATGCTTAACTGCGGCTTTTATCCCTAGGAAAGTACCTAACGCTGTAAAAGGTGAAGGATCACCGCTTTTACCTTCAAGGCCAGCCATGTAAGGTGTTTCTTCATGGGCAATCATAATATCTGCAGTTGAAACACCGACGTCTTCAGCTGAAAAATATTTTCCACCAAGAGAGTGTATACAACGGCCAAATGCACGAAATAATGCTTCACGATCGGTAGTCTTTGGATCCGCAAGGATTACTGACTTTCCACCACCCATAGTTAAACCAGCAAGGGCATTCTTATAAGTCATACCGCGAGAAAGACGTAATACGTCATTCAATGCTTCATCATCTGAATCATAATTCCACATACGACACCCGCCTACAGCTGGGCCAAGATTAGTATTGTGGATGGCGATAATTGCTTTTAAGCCACTTTCTTTGTCGTTACAAAACACGACCTGTTCGTGCTCATCAAACGAGACATGATTAAATAGAGCCACTTGTGATCTCCGCTGTGCGATTAAATAGTCGTTAAACTGATCTGATTAACGACCGCTTGTTATATTTATTGCAGAACGATAGCATTTAGCGATACTCTCAACAAAGTTAGATTCATATAATTTTGTGATCCACGTGGCAATTTTGCTTGCCACTTTACGTAAACGTAAACTTTTTAATCGTTTCGTAACAATTGATCGTTCAATTGAGTGTGATTGTTGGATTTATGACGACAACAAATAACAATAATATAGGAAGATAGTATGAGTGAATCAGTGGCTGAGCCTACAATAGAACAACAAGATCCTGAGCAGTTACGACGTGAATGGGTCAAAACTCATTTTCAAAAAGCGAACCAATTTCTCGCTGAAAAAGGCATTATTCCTTCGAAAGTTATTGCTGATGAAAGTCGCTATTTGGCACCTTACTTTGCTATATGGAAAATGGAATCTAAGCAACCGACTAAACAAACCTTTTGGGTGATGTCCGGTGATCTACCATCTGATTATGTCGATGTTAAAGCAGCAGTTACTGCGCGTGATGCCATACGTCATTTTTCGATGATGTGGCAGCTCAAAGCTGAAAATTTGCATAAATCTGGAGCAACTAAAGACGAAACACAGTTAAAGTTTGCTAACTTACTTGTGTCTCGTGCTGAAAGTCTTTTTCAAATGCAAAATGATGAAAAATTGTGGGCAGAACTAGCTTAGTCGTTTAATCGTTGATTACTCAAGCGTGAAGTCTTAAGTTCAGACGCTTATAAGAAAAGGCACTCGTTTTTTTTATAAAACGAGTGCCTTTTTGTTATTAAACTACCTGTGTTTAAGAAGTTCTTTATTTACTGTCGAGATGACGTTGCATCAAATTTTTATTCACATCAGCCATTGAGAGTTCTTGATCTTCAAGTAACACAATTAAGTGGTACATCAAATCTGAAGCTTCATTAATCAATTCTTCTTTATCATGAGTGGCTGCCGCAAGTGCAGTTTCTAAGCCTTCTTCACCGACTTTTTGTGCAATGCGTTTAGTACCACGTTCAAATAACGAGGCGGTATAACTTGATTCAGCACTTTGACCTTTGCGAGAAATAATCACATTAGTTAAGTTATCTATAAAGCTATGGGCATTACCGTCTTCCCAGCAGCTTTCGCTGCCTGTATGGCAAGTAGGGCCATTAGGAATAACTTGGATTAGTAGGCTATCGTTATCACAATCTTGATCGATAGCAACAAGGTCAAGGGTGTTGCCTGAGGTTTCACCTTTAGTCCATAAACGCTGTTTTGAGCGACTGAAAAAAGTGACTTTGCCCATTTCAAGGGTTTTAGCCAATGCAGCTTGATCCATATAACCAAGCATCAAGACTTTACCCGTAAGGTGGTTTTGCACTACTGCGGGAATTAAGTTGTCTTGTTTTTCCCAATCTAACTTACTGCCATCAAAGGTAATTTGTGTTGTCATAGTGTTCTCTATTTTGATGTAAGTTATTAATTCACATTATTTTTGTATTTAAGTTATAGCCTTAAATTATAGTCTTAAGTTAAAGCCTGATAGCGATGTTTTGCTGTGCAAGGTATTGCTTTAATTCATTGATATCAATAATACCTTTATGAAATACGCTAGCGGCAAGGGCTGCATCCACATTAGCCTGTTCAAACACTTCTTTGAAATGTGCCATCGTACCAGCGCCGCCAGATGCAATTAACGGCACATCACATATTGCTCTTACTATGCTGAGTTGTTTAATATCATAACCACCGCGCACGCCATCTTGGTTCATGACATTCAATACTATTTCACCACAGCCACGTTTTTGGACTTCTTCAACCCAATCTTGGGTATACCATTGGGTGTCTTTCGTGGCGGCTTCATCACCAGTAAATTGCTTTACTTTATAGCTATTTGAGTCGGCGTCATAAAATGAATCAATGCCAATCACAATACATTGGCGACCAAACTCATCTTGAAGTTGTGATATTAAACTAGGATCAGTTAGTGCTGGTGAATTGATTGAAATTTTATCTGCGCCATAGGCCAACATCTGCCGAGCTTGCTCAATGGTTTTTATGCCGCCAGCGACACAAAAGGGGATATCAATTTGCGCTGCAACGCGGCTTACCCAGGATTTATCAATGACGCGGTCATGGGCACTGGCAGTAATATCGTAAAAGACTAATTCATCGGCGCCTTCTAGGGCATAACGCGCTGCAAGCGGTTCTATTTCGCCGATAATTTCATGATTGCGAAATTGCACCCCTTTGACCACTTGGCCATCGCGCACATCAAGACAAGGAACTAGGCGTTTGGCCAACATGATATAGCCTCCTCAACAGTGAAGTTTCTTATCAGTAGCGCTTTACCTATGATAATACCATTGGCTTTACTGTCTCTCACTGCTGCGACATCATCAAGTGAGGCGATACCGCCTGATGCTTGCCAGTTTATATCTGGGTACGTTGCCGCTAACTCTTGGTAAAGCTCATTGTTAGCACCTTGAAGAGTACCATCACGGCTAATATCAGTGACTAAAGCATGTTTAAGGCCAACGGTTTTAAACTCACTGACTAAGGATTCAAGGGATTTACCGCCGCCAGTTTGCCAACCTGATACCGCCACAATCTTCTCGCCTTGCTGGTTAATATTGACATCAAGGGCTAAACAAATAGCTTCACTGCCGTATTTTACAAACCAGCTTTTAACAAGTTCTGGCTCTTTTACGGCTAATGAGCCAATGACAACTCTCTTTACCCCAAGCTCAAGCAGTTCTTTCACTTGCTCTTCGCTGCGAATGCCGCCGCCAACTTGAATGTCTGTGTTAAGCCCAGCAACCAATTCGCCAATCAACTTGATTTGACGTTTTGCAGGGTCTTTAGCACCGGTTAAATCGACAATATGTAATAGCTTTGCACCTTGGTCTTGATACGATTGCAATTGTGCTAACGGGCTTAAATCGAATGTGGTTTTTTGGGCGTAATCGCCTTGGTATAAGCGAACCACTTGACCATCAATTAAATCTATTGCTGGAATAATCATGCTGGTTTCCCCATGTTTAGGAAATTTTGTAATATTTTTGCGCCTACTTTGGCACTTTTTTCAGGGTGAAACTGCACCCCAAAGAAATTATCTTTACCAATGGCAGCGCTAAATTTTTCACCATATTCTGAGGTCGCGATGGTGTATTCATTTATCGGTGCTTTGAAGCTATGGACAAAGTACACGTAACTGCCATCTTCAATCCCTTCAAATAGCGGGTGATTTGAGACGCTAATTTGGTTCCAGCCCATATGAGGTAGCGGCAGACCTTTACTGTCTAAGTTGTCTATTTGTGTAGGGATTAAACCAAGACAGGTAATACCATTATCAGTTCGGCCAGTTTCTGAGCGGCCACCGTGTTCGATAGACTTGTCAGCCATCATTTGCATGCCAAGACAAACGCCCATTACCGGTTGCTTGAGCTGTTTAATCACGTTTGCTAAATCACGATTATTAAGGGCATCCATAGCAGCGCCAGCTGTTCCTACGCCAGGCAGTACCACTCTGGTGGCAGCTTTAATGACATCATGATCCCGTGACACGATAACGTCAGCATTTAATCGCTCAAAGGCAAAACGTACCGAGCTTAAATTGGCGCAGCCAGTATCAAGAATCACTGTAGTGTCGGTATTCATATTCATTCCCTACAGAACGCCTTTACTTGATGGTAAAATATCACCTTCGACTTTTACTGCTTGACGAAGGGTGCGGCCCAGCACTTTAAACAAGGCTTCGACTTTGTGGTGGTCATTATGGCCAGTGGTACTAATATGCAATGTGCAGCGAAGGCCATCAGCAAATGAACGGAAGAAGTGAGGCACCATTTCTGTGGCCATTTCACCGACGGTCTCACGCTCAAAATCAGCATTGAATTTGATGAACGGGCGGCCTGAAATATCCATTAAACATTCACCACTGGCTTCATCCATTGGCAGACTGAAACCAAAGCGGGCTATACCACGTTTATCCCCTAATGCTTGGCGCAGTGCATCGCCAATGGCAAGCGCGGTGTCTTCTACACTGTGGTGATCATCAATTTCTAAGTCGCCATCAACAGTGACATCCATTTTGAAATTACCGTGGGTTTGTATTTGATCAAGCATGTGGTCAAAAAAGCCAATCCCAGTATTAATAACGCCTTTGCTGGTGTCATCAAGGTTTACATTCACTCTAATGTCAGTTTCTTTGGTGGTTCTAATCACTTCCGATGTGCGGCCTTTATTAAGCAGTGCATCGGTAATCGCTAACCAATCTAAACCATCACGTTGATATTGAAAGCTGGCAATACCCATAGCATTAGCCAGTTCTATATCTGTGTGACGATCGCCAATCACGGCAGAGGTCGTAAAGTCCACTTTACCTTGGGTTAAGTAACCTTTGACTAACCCAAGTTTTGGTTTACGGCAGCTACAATTGTCAGCATCAAAATGAGGGCAGATAACCACATCATCAAATATCACCCCTTGGCTTGAAAAAATGTCCATCATCATGTTATGTGGCGCATCAAAATCAGCTTGTGGAAATGAATCGGTGCCTAAACCATCTTGATTAGACACCATGACTAAGCGATAGCCCGCTCTTTGTAATTTAAGTAATGAAGGAATAACTTGTGGCTCAAACACCAGTTTGTCTAAGCGATCGAGCTGTTTATCTACTGCAGGTTCTTCAACTAGGGTGCCATCTCGATCAATAAAGAGTATTTTCTGTTTCATCTTTTTCTTTCCTTCAATTTTATTATTCTGTTTCGCTGGATTTTAACGTCTTAATTTAATGCGTTATCAATTCCAGCCAGCGATTATATTTTTAATAGGGTCAGTGTTATCTTTACTTGCCAAGCGTATTGAACGTCGCAATTAATCTATCGGTATCAGCTGGTGAGCTAAAACTAAAACGAATACGCGAAGCGAGTCTGTTATCTTTGTAGGCTCTTGCGACAATGCCCGCTTGTTTTAGCGCATCAGCGACCCGTTCTACATCCTCAAATTCAGCTAAGATGAAATTGCCATTGGCAGGTAATACCTTGGCGCCAAACTCAGTTAAGGTTGCAGAGAGTTTATTACCTTGCACTTTTAGTGCTTCAACCTGTTGTTGCATCAGCGAGATACCATTTGCGGATAAGGCTTTTTCTGCCACTTGTTGAACAGGTAAAGGCACCGGATAGGGCGCGATGACGCGCATGATCAAATCAATGATGTCGGTATTTGCCATTAAGAACCCACAACGTGCGCCAGCCAGTGCAAAGGCTTTTGATAAAGTTCTTAACACCACTAAATTAGGGTACTTAGGAATCAAGTCTGCAACAGAATATTGGGCTGAAAATTCAATATAGGCTTCATCAATAACGACAATAGCATTAGGCATAGCAGCAATAGCGGCTTCAATAGTGTCTTTATCCATGATGGTGCCAGTAGGGTTATTCGGATTACAAATAAACACCAGTTTGGCATTCTCTACTTGCTGCGCAAAGGCATTAGGCAACTGATAATCGTCTGTCAGCGTTAAACTGGTGACGCCAATATTGAACGTTTTTGCACTTATGGCATACATGCCATAAGTAGGGCCAAAACAGGCAATACTGTCAACCGCAGGAACACAAAATGCTCTTATTAATAATTCGATAGCTTCATCAGCGCCGCGGCAAGTGACAATATTATCAGCGCTAACTTTTGAATAGTCGGCGTAAGCATTAATCAAACTTACTGGTTGGCATTCAGGGTAACGATTGAGCTTATCAAGTTCATTATTGTTAAATGGAGACTCGTTAGCATTTATCCAAACATCACCTTGACCGCCAATACGTCTTGCACTTTCGTAGGGCGTTAACTCAAGCAGTTCTGGTCGTGCAAGTCTTGCTGCTATCGGCATATTCATCGAATCAGTCATCTTCCTACTCTCACTCTACTTCTTATTTCAGAGGCTATTTAAACGTATTGCCACAGCTTGTTTGTGTGCATCGAGCAATTCATTTTCAGCCAATATCATTACCGTTTCACCCAAGCTTTGTAATCCTTGCGCGCTAAGCTCCTGAACGGTAAAGCGGCGGCTAAAATCTGCAAGTGATAAACTTGAAACTGAGCGGCTATAACCGTAAGTCGGTAACACATGGTTAGTACCACTGGCGTAATCACCAACTGATTCAGGCGTATAAGCCCCTAGAAACACGCTACCTGCGCCGCGAACTTGTTTTAGAACTGCACGTGGGTTGCTGGTTTGAATGATTAAATGCTCTGGCCCATATAAATTAGACACTAAAGCTGCTTGCTCAATATCATTCACAATAATACTGCGGCTACAGCTCAGTGCTTGAGCGGCAATATCACTACGCGATAAAGTCTTTAATTGAGACTCGAGCGCCAGATTAACTTTTTCAGCTAACGCGATAGACTCAGTAACTAGCATGACTTGTGAGTCAGGGCCGTGTTCAGCTTGTGATAATAAATCAGCAGCAATAAAAGCAGGCTCAGCGTCTTTGTCGGCAATCACTAATACCTCAGATGGGCCAGCGGGCATATCAATCGACACACTACAACGGCCATCTTGCGATACTAGACGTTTTGCTTCCGTCACAAAACGATTACCTGGACCAAAGATTTTATCTACTTGATGAATGCTTTCAGTGCCAAAGGCGAGGGCGGCAATGGCTTGTGCGCCGCCCACTTGATATATCTCAGTGATGCCACACACTTTTGCCGCGTAGACTATCGCATCGTTAATCGGTGGTGGACTCACGAGTACGCGTTGGCTGCAACCTGCTATTCTAGCGGGCAGTGCTAACATCATCACAGTTGAAATTAATGGTGCACTGCCACCAGGAATATATAAACCAACCTTTTCAATTGCTTCTGATCTAAGCTCACAACGAATACCTGGCTGTGTTTCAACATCAATAGCATTAAAAGTTTGCGCCTGATGAAAGGTGTTTATATTCTTCGAGGCTACCGCAATAGCGTGTTTTACTTCGCTGGGTACTCGCTCGCAAGCCGCATCAATTTGTTGCTCCGTTAGCCCTAGCGTATCAAGGTCAACGCCATCAAACTTTTGATTAAAGCCTTTAATTGCTATATCGCCGTCAGTGGCGACAGCATTGATGATGTCGCGAACTGATTGCTCAACGCTATCATCACCAATTAAAGGCGAGCGGGCTAATGCTTGCTTTTGTGCATTGTTATCGAGTTTAGCCCAATCGAGTATCTGCATTGGTTGGATTACATCTGCCATAAAGGCTACCCCGCCATTTTTTCAATTGGCATAACGAGAATTGAACTTGCGCCTAAGGCGGTTAATTCTTCCATAGTGTCCCAGAATAAATCTTCTGTACTGACTGCGTGAACGGCAACGCGATTGCTATCATCATTTAACGGCAGCACGGTCGGGTTTTCAGCACCAGGAAGTAGGGCAACGATTTGATCTAATGTTTCAGTCGGTGCGTGTAGCAAGATATATTTACTTTCGCGAGCTCGAACGACACCATTCATGCGTGATAATATTTTATCGATTAGTGCTTGTTTAGCAGGTACTTGCTCTGCTGCTGATTGGATAATACACGCCATTGATTGGTAAATAACGTCAGTTTCATATAAACCATTTGCTTCTAACGTTGCGCCAGTAGATACCAAATCACAGATACCATCTGAAAGACCAGCACGTGGTGCGACTTCAACAGAGCCTTTAAGCATACAGTCGCTGTAATTAATGCCTTTTTCTTGCATATAACGACGTAGCAGGTTTGGATAAGAAGTGGCAATGCGTAAACCTTCTAAAGAAGTGGCATCTTGATAGCTGAATTCGTTTGGCACTGCCAGTGATAAACGACAGGCGCCAAAATCAAGTTCGCGTAATTTAACGCACTCAGAGGGTTTGCCTAGTGATTGACGTTCTATTTGTTCTTCTTCAAGAACATTCTCGCCAATAATCCCTAAATCAACCACACCATCCATCACTAGACCTGGAATATCATCATCACGAACACGTAATAAATCGATTGGCATGTTATCAGCGTGAACAATCAAACGTTGCTCGTTAACATTGAATTTTACGCCACAACTTTTCAATAGTTTTTGTGACTCTTTTGATAGACGACCAGACTTCTGGATAGCAATGCGTATTCTGTTAGTTTCGCTCATAATGTAATTCCTAATAAAATTGATATAAAAACAAATATTTAAAACCTAAAACTAAAAAACCCCTGAAATTTCTTTCAGGGGTTTGGGTATTTTGTCCACCGCCTGAAGGAAATAATCCTCCGGCAGTTAGCATCCGAAGGCTACCGCATATGATGGTGATGATGGTTTGCATTGATTCGGATGAACATAATAAATTCTCTTTAACATTAAATTCTGTAATTAATTTACAACCTTTTATTTACTGGCTGTAATTTGTATACAAATAATCTAACCGCTTTTATGGTTGTTTGCAATACAGAATAAACACATATTGACGATCTTTTTCAAAATAAAAAATATATCTTATATCTTGAGGGAGGTAGGGCGTTTTTTCGTCTAAAACTTACACGCATTGTATATACAACTTAAGTGTAAACATTAGTTTAACTACATTATCTTTACCTTGTGCTTTAACTATTAATTAGATCTAACGTGAGTGCACTTGATTACAAAAAACGACCCTAAATTCTGATCAAAGATTGTTACCCAGTCTATTTAAATAGATAATGCACACCCTATAAAATCTTTGTTCAACATGCTGATAAGAGTCAAATGTGACCACTCGATTACAAAAAGAAGTAAAAATCGCTTTTTCGCCAACAGGTGCATTAGCTAGAGGGGTACATTCCTATCGCCCAAGACAAAGTCAGTTTGATATGGCTGTCGCTGTTAGTGATGCGATTGCTGACAAACATAATTTAATTCTTGAAGCGGGTACCGGTGTCGGTAAAACCTATGCTTACTTAATACCAACATTATTAAGCGGCAAACAAATCATCATCAGTACCGGCAGTAAAAACCTTCAAGAGCAGCTGTTTTATAAAGATTTACCGCTACTGTTAAAAATGTTCTCAGTCGCGCCAAAAACCGCGCTGCTCAAAGGCCGCAGTAATTATTTATGCCAGCTAAGACTTGAACAAAATTTACAACATATCAGTCAAATGTCACCACAGGTTGTCGATGAACTCATCAGAATCAACCAATGGGCGAGTATGAGTAAAGATGGCGACATTGGTAATTTAACTGCAGTGGCTGAAAACTCAGCCACCATTGCTACTGTCACCAGCACTAAAGAAAGCTGTACCGGTAAACGTTGCAGTTTTTATGATGAGTGTTTTAGTCGTAAAGCCAAAATCAAAGCCCAAGATGCAAAAATTGTGGTGGTTAATCATCATTTATTTTTTGCCGATCGTCTTTTAAAAGACACAGGGTTTGCCGAGTTACTGCCAGATGCTGATGTGGTGGTTTTTGATGAAGCGCATCTAGTACCTGATGTGTGTATCAATTACTTTGGAAAACAAATGCCTACCAGAGAATTCGAACGATTATTCACTCGAATCAATGAGGTTTATCGAACTGAACTTAGAGATACCATTCAGCTTGAGCAGTTGAGTCAGCGTTGTTTAGTTAAGTTGGCATCGTGGCAAAATGAATTGGTTGATGCTGATGTTTCTGATTGGCGCCAGGTGATATCGAATAAATCGTTAGCGAGTTCATCTTGGGATTTGTTGAAAGAATTCACCTTATTAACCCAAGTTGCCACAGAGCACGTAGGGCGAAGTGAATCTTTAGATGACATAGTTGTAAAATTATCCACGCTTGTGGCTAACCTTAATAGCTACTTTGAATGCAATGATGCCAATGCCGCCTACAGTGTTGAACCCAGTGGCCAACACACTATGCTGCGAATTGCGCCAATAAATATTGCCAAACAATGCCAGCAATTATTCGATAAGCAAACCCAGTGGATATTTACGTCAGCAACGTTACAAGTTAATCGCCAGCTAAAACATTTTTCAGATGAAATGGGTTTATCTAAAGCGAAACAGATTATTTTAGACAGTCCATTTGATTACCCTAATCAAGCGATGTTTTGTGTTCCTCGGCATTTATCTAAATCAGGGCAGACAACGGCTAATGTCAATCAGCTGGTGGATATCAGTATTCAAGCTATCAATGCGGCGCAAGGGCGAACGTTTATTTTATTTACCAGTCACCAGATGTTGCAGCAAGTGGCTATCGCCTTACAAAGGCGAGTGCAATATCCATTGTTGGTGCAAGGTTCAGCCAGTAAACAAAGCCTGTTAAACAAATTTAGGCAGCTCGGTAATGGTGTTCTACTCGGAACAAGCAGTTTTTGGGAGGGAGTAGATGTAAGAGGGCGACTGTTAAGTTGTGTGATAATTGACAAGCTGCCTTTTGTTTCGCCTGATGACACTCTATATAGAGCAAGGGCTGCCAATGCTGAACGTAGCAATAAGGATCCTTTTGCCAGTATTTCATTGCCACAGGCGGTGATCAGTTTGAAGCAAGGAGTAGGGCGATTGATTAGAGATGAGAAAGATCGTGGAGTATTGATATTGTGTGACAATCGCATTGTAAACAAACCTTACGGTGAAGCTTTTATCAATTCATTACCACCAATGCACCGTACCCGTGATTTAGATAAAGCGTTAAGCTTTTTAAAAAGTATCCCATAAGTTATTATAACTGACTCGAATAGGTGTCTATTGTTCTGTACTTAACGACGTTTAGCGCCTTTTCTATGAATTTTAAGACGACTATTACTTATTTCTAATAAGTCGTTCATCATATTGCCCATAGTTAAATGGTAAGGTAAAAACGTTTTACATGACTCAACTTCAATCAGATTTAACGATTCTCGCACTAGACACTTGTACAGAATCTTGCTCAGCGGCTTTGTTACACAATAACAAACAACTTAACCGTTCAGCTGATGCACCAAGAGAGCATAGTCAACGTATACTGCCTATGGTGGATGATGTATTAAAAGAAGCGGGCATTAAAATCGCCAATGTAAATTTGATTGCATATGGCCGTGGACCTGGCAGTTTTACCGGTATCCGAATTTGTACCAGTATGACGCAAGGTTTAGCATTGGGTCATGATATTCCAGTAATTGGTATTTCAACATTAGCGGCATTAGCACAAATGGCCATAGATACAGAGCAAGCTGAACAAGTTTTTTGTGCTATTGATGCCCGAATGAGTGAAATATATTGGGGACAATTCATCAATGTTGATGGTATTGCTACGCTAATTGAAGCTGAACATGTTTCAAGTCCAGATGCCATTCAAATAGATTTAGATAAGCACAAACCTATTCATACTTGCGGAACAGGTTTTGTCGCTTATCCAGACTTACTTGAAGGTATTGATTCTGTCGTTACAACCTCGATTAAGCTACCAGATGCATCTGCAATGGTAAGCCTAGCGATAAAAGGCTACGAAGAAGGTTTATCTACCACGGTTGATGAGCTTTCACCGGTATATTTACGCGATAAAGTGACGTGGAAAAAATTACCTGGCCGCGAGTAACTTTTTAACTTTTTGACCTTTAAGGTTTGTAAGCTAAATTAAATTGATTCAACTCACGTGTTTAATGACTTAAAATAGGAGTGATAAAAATGAATGCATTTATGAATACTTCAATTCAACCACTATCCTCCTATAATCCCATTAATATTAATGGGCTTAACAATCCTTCATCAGTATCAACCACGAACATTAAGACCAATACGGTTGGAGTCGCCCAAGCAAGTGCGAATATTACTGATTCGGTGAAAGCTGCAATTGTCGATAGTGATAAATCGATGCTATTCAATGCATCGTTATTGAATTCGAAGCTTGACGCTAAAGTTCAGTACGATAATGATATGTCTTCTAATAATGAAGATGAGCCACAGAAAGACTTTTCCCAATCATCAACCAGTGCTGGAGCCATTCAACAGTATTTACTGCATCAACATTCAGCGCAAAGGGAACAAATTCAACAAATGGTAGGAATAGATTTATATGCTTGATAAAGATACAAAAACACTGTCTGCTATTCCCTCCAAAGGACGCTTTTTTCTAGAATTATTTTGCGCTTTTTTAATCACTAAACTTCCCATCATCAGTATCCCCTTTAAATGGTTTGAAAGTTACTTTCATGAAATTTCCCATGGTTTAGCTGCCATTGTGTCTGGTGGCGTCGTCAATCAAATTCAACTTTTCCCCAATGGCGCAGGCCTGTGTTTTACTCAAGGTGGTTTTGCGCCGTTAATTACCTTTTCAGGTTATTTTGGGGCAGCCTTGTGGGGCTACGTCATTTTCTTATTAGCGACTTGGCGTGCTGGTATTAGATTTACTCTAGGCATATTAGGAGTAACAGTTATCAGTTCATTAATCTTATGGGCTCGAGATTTGTTAACCATAGGTATTTTAATTTCGTTAGCCGTGGTGTTTTTATCACCACTTAAGTTTGATCACAGCGCCTGGTTGAATAGTTTATTGAGAATGCTCGGTCTGATGATTGTGTTGAATGCTATGGCAAGTCCTACAGTATTGTTTGGGCTAGCTGGACAAGGCGATGCAGCAAAGTTATCACAACTAACATGGATACCAGCTTGGATTTGGGTAATTATGTGGTTAGTATTTAGCTGTTTTATGTTATGGATGTGTTGGCAAAGAGTTGACGACAAAAAGTCGCCAGCCCGTTAGAGTGATCAATTAAGCAATCAATGCCGTATCTGTTGCTGATTTTTTAGAGATAATTTCTTCAGGGAGAAGACAATGAAACGCACGTTATTATTAACCACAGCAATTGGGCTTAGCACCATGGGTTTAGCTGCAGTATCAACCACTGCAATGGCACACGATCATGGTATGAGCGAGAAAGCACCTGCTGTTAAAGCAAATGCCTCACTTGCAGCTGCTGTAGCCAGTGATTTCAGAAGTGAAAAGAATAGCGCACGCGATAATTATCGCCATCCAGCAGAAACAATCAGCTTCTTAGGTATCCAAGCTGATGACACTGTTATCGAACTCTGGCCTGGTGGCGGTTGGTACGCAGAAATTTTAGCGCCTTACCTCGCTGAAAAAGGTCATTACATTGGTGGGATCTTCGAGACTAATCCAAAAGAAGATACTAAAAGAACACAATACTACGCTAAAGCGGGTAAAAAGTTCGAAGCATGGCTTGCTGAACATAAAGCGGTATTAGGTAATGCTTCAACGGTAACATTCCAGCCTCCAGCTTCAGTTAATCTTGGTGCTGATAATAGTGCTGATTATGTCCTAACGTTCAGAAATCTGCATAACTGGGCGGGTCAGGAGCAAATTGAGAATGCGTTCACCGCTTCTTATAACGTATTGAAAGAGGGTGGTGTATTTGGTGTTGTTGAGCATCGAGCTAACCCAGGTATGTCATTTGACAGTGGCTATATGGATCAAGCTGAAATGATTACATTGGCTGAGAAAGTGGGCTTCACTTTAGCTGCCACCTCTGAAATCAATGCTAACCCAAAAGACACTAAAGATTATGCAAAAGGTGTTTGGACCTTACCTCCACGTTTAGCATTAGAAGATGTAGATAAAGACAAGTACATTGCCATCGGTGAAAGTGACCGCATGACACTTAAATTTGTTAAAAAAACTAAGTAGTCTTTTCGCTAACATTTAAATACCGAAACCTTGTCGGTTTAGTATTTTAAAGAGTCAATATATTGCTTATGAATGAGTCAGTTGAAAAATCGCAGCAAGTTGAAGAAGTCGATTTTCAATTGGCTCATATTCGTTTAAGCGGTAAACGTTATGGTGATAAAGATAAACCCATCTTACTATCACTGCACGGTTGGCTTGATAATGCCGATAGTTTTGAGCCATTAGCGCAAGCATTAATGAATCAAGGTGTATTAAAACATTATCAACTGCTTGCTATTGATTGGCCGGGACACGGAAAGTCACAACATAGACCTGGTAGCTCTCCTTTACACTGGATTGACTATTTATATGATCTAGATGAGCTCATTAATGTACTTGTCTCACCCCCAAATACTGTCAAGCACGCAGTCAAGACTACAGACAACAACATTAAACAAACTTCAGACAATACCATCACCATAATAGGCCATTCGTTAGGCGGCATTATTGCTGCAGCCTATAACGCCTGCTTCCCTGAAAAAATTGTCAAACTCGTATTAATCGAAGCTTTGTCGCCTATTTTTGAAAAACCTTCAAATGCTAAAAATCGATTAATAAACAGCTTCAAACAACATCATCGCTTTAATGAGTCCAAGTCTAAAACAGATGAGACTGCTAACTCTGAGCGAACGTTTACTCTGGAACGCGCCGTTAATGCCAGAAATCAGTTAACGGGGCTTGATAAGCATTGGTGTGAGTTAATTATAAAACGTAATGTTGACATCAAAAATCAGCAATTTTGTTGGAAAAGTGATCCCCGCTTAAAACTAGACTCTCCATATCGATTAACCTTCGAACAGGTTGACGCATTAATGACCATGAGTGATACCCCATGCTTATTAATATTAGGTGAGCAGGGCTTTAAGCAGTTAAAATTAGCTATACCTCAGGCAAAATCCTGGTTTAGCCAAATTTCGCATCTCCAAATACCCGGTGATCATCACCTACATATGGGCAGCGCTGAGATTGTAGCTAACAAAATTAGAACATTTATTCTAAGTTAGCCTTTTCATGTTATTAAATCACTAGGATTTTTATTTCATTTATGTGATTATGGTCTGAATTTAAACGGTCGTATGATTTTATGACCACCGAATTATAATTAACAAAAACAACTTTACTGCGACTAACAATTATAAAAATATACGCTAGTTTTAAAGAGCAGTATCTTTAGGCTTTGCAATGATTGAAGGATTTCTTCATAGCAAATAGTCTGAATAAATAGGAGAAAATTGTGGACCATCCTTGGATTAATAATTTACCAGAAAATGTACCAGCGGAAATTGATGCTAATCAATTCTCGTCTTTGGTAGATATGTTTGAAACAGCCGTATCAAAATATGCTGATCAACCTGCATTTATCAATATGGGAGCGACACTAACTTACCGTAAGTTAGAAGAAAGAAGTCGTGCATTTGCTGCCTATTTACAAAATGAGCTTAAGCTTGAAAAAGGTGACCGTGTTGCCTTAATGATGCCTAACTTGCTGCAATACCCTATTGCATTGTTTGGTATTTTACGCGCAGGTATGGTGGTAGTGAATGTTAATCCACTATATACACCACGAGAATTAAAGCACCAGTTAGTTGATTCAGGTGCCAAAGCGATTGTTGTGGTATCAAATTTTGCGAGAACACTAGAAGAAGTCGTTGCTGAGACCGCTGTTGAGTCGGTCATTATTACTGGCCTTGGCGATCAATTAAGTGCACCAAAAAGAACTTTAGTTAACTTCATTGTTAAATACATCAAGAAAATGGTGCCTAAATATGACTTGCCACATGCTCTGTCATTCAGAGAGTCATTAACGAAAGGCCGCCGTTTACAATATGTAAAACCAGAGATTAGCAACGATGACTTATCATTCTTGCAATATACTGGTGGTACAACGGGTGTATCTAAAGGTGCCATGCTTACTCACGGTAATGTGGTTAGCAACGTGTTACAGGCAAATGGTGCATACTCACCAGCTTTAGAAGATGGCGTTGAGTTTGTCGTTACCGCTTTGCCGCTTTATCATATTTTTGCATTAACCGTGAACTGCTTACTCTTTTTACATAAAGGCAGTAACAACCTGCTGATTACTAATCCAAGAGATATGCCTGCATTTGTTGGTGAACTCAAAAAGTATCCTTTTACTGCGCTAACGGGCGTTAATACCCTGTTTAATGCTTTAGTGAATAATGAAGACTTTAAAAACCTCGACTTTAGCCGTCTCAAGTTCTCTATTGGTGGTGGTATGGCGGTTCAAAAAGCGGTTGCTGATAAATGGCAGACAATCACTAAAACCCGATTGCTTGAAGGTTATGGCTTGACTGAAGCATCGCCACTAGTGACCTGTTGTCCATATAACCTTGAAGGTTATAATGGTTCGATTGGTTTTCCGGCGCCATCTACTTTTATTCAAGTCAGAGATGACGACGGTAAAGTACTGGCACAAGGTGAAACCGGTGAGCTTTTTGCTAAAGGCCCGCAAGTGATGAAAGGGTACTGGCAACGTCCAGAAGAAACGACCAAAGTTATCGACAAAGATGGCTGGTTAGCAACCGGTGATATCGGTTACATGGATGAAATGGGTTTCTTCTTTATTGTTGACCGCAAGAAAGACATGATCTTAGTGTCTGGATTTAACGTATTCCCTAATGAAGTTGAAGATGTTGTTGCCTTACACCCTAAAGTGATCGAAGTCGCTGCTGTTGGTGTCCCTAATGATGCCAGTGGCGAATTAGTTAAAATATTCGTGGTGGCTAAAGATAACAGCTTAACTGAAGGCGAAATAATTAAACATTGTCGTCAACATTTAACAGGATATAAGATACCAAAGCTGGTAGAATTCAGAGATGAATTACCAAAATCCAATGTAGGTAAAATTTTACGACGAGAACTTCGAGACGAAGTTAAATCAGCGTAAAATGAAGCCGGCAATAGCCGGCTTTTTAATGGCTATTATTTATAATTAACGTTTAAATCACCTATGTTGGTTCATAAGATAAATCGGAGTGTATTTTGTTATCGTTTGAATATATCAGCGACCCAGAAAGTTTAACTAAGTTAGTGGCGCAGTATCAGCAAAGTGATTTACTTGTGCTAGATACTGAGTTTGTAAGAACAAGAACTTACTATGCCAAGTTAGGCCTTATTCAAGCATATGACGGTAAAACACTCGCATTAATCGATCCTGTCGCGCTGCCTGATTTATCTGAGTTTTGGACGTTACTGTCTGATACAAAAATCACTAAGCTGGTGCATTCTTGTAGTGAAGATTTAGAAGTTTTTGCTCGCTATGGACAATGCCAACCGAGTCCGTTATTTGATAGCCAAATCGCCGCAACCCTAAGTGGTTTAGGTCATGGTTTGGGTTATGCCAAGTTAGTGAATACCTTTTTAGAGATCGAAATAGATAAAGGTGAGTCTCGTACCGACTGGATGAAGCGACCATTATCCGATGCACAGCTTCAATATGCCGCTAACGATGTCTATTATCTCTATAAGCTTTACCCACAGCTTGTTGAGAAGATAAACCAAGCTAATCGAATGGAATGGTTACTTGAAGAAGGCGAGCGAATGACTGAAGGGCGCTTAACACCGCCTAATGAAGAATTGGCCTATCTGAAAATTAAAAATGCTTTTCAATTGTTTCCACAGCAATTAGCCTATTTAAAAGTGTTAGCAACTTGGCGCTTAAAGAAAGCGTTAAAGAAGGATTCTGCACTGGGCTTTATTGTCAAAGATCATGCATTAATTGCTTTAGCCAAGAAACAGCCTAAAACCGTCGTTGAGTTAAACCAACTCAATGACTTAACAGAACATGAAAAGCGTTTTCATGGCAAAGATATCATCAAGGTATTACAAACGGCTGATTTAGATAATTTACCAGAAGCAGTTGATGTTATTGCATTGAAAAATGGCTATAAATCTTCGTTTAAAGAAGTGAAAAATATTCTAACCTTACTGAGTGAAGAACATGAAGTTGCTGTAGAGTTTATTGGCTCTAAGCGTCTCATTCATGAGTTTTTGTTATGGTTACATCACAAGCAGCCTGAAGATAAACCTTTGTTGTTAAAAGGCTGGCGTGGAGATATCGTTAAAGATGCGCTCGCGGGTATAAACTTCAGTTAATTCACTTATATCAAAGTTTATGCGGATTTAAACATAAAAATGCCAAGATAATATCTTGGCATTTTTATTGGGTAAACTAACACGACGAATCCAGAGGTGTTTATTTCCCGTCTGGTAAGGTCACGTTTAATTCTAATACTGACAGATTATCATCGTTTTGTTCTAGTTGAACTGACACCTGATCTTCTGAAATATGGACATATTTTCTAATGACTTCAAGAATTTCTTGCTTCATTTTAGGGAAATAATCCGGAGCATCACGTTCACCGCGTTGATGCGCAACAATAATTTGTAAACGCTCTTTGGCAGTGACAGCAGTATTTGTTTTTTTGTTGCTTCTGAAATAATCGAGTATTGACATAATTAACTACCAAATATCCTTTTTAGGAATCCTTTTTTCTCTTCAACAAGAAATCTAAATGGTACTTCTTCACCGAGTAAACGTTGCACAGTGTCGGCATATGCAAGACCAGCGTCACTTTCGTCATCAATAATAACGGGAACACCAGAGTTCGATGCTTTTAGTACAGCTTGTGACTCAGGGATCACACCGAGTAATTTTATTGCCAAGATATCGTTTACATCTTCAACGCTTAGCATTTCACCTGTCTTAACTCTAGCAGGAGAATAACGCGTTAGTAATAGAAACTCTTGAATCGGCTCTAAATTTTGTTCAGCTCGACGAGAACGACTTTGAAGCATCCCTAATATACGATCAGAATCTCGTACAGAGCTAACTTCTGGGTTAGTTGTCACAATAGCAATATCAGCAAAATACAATGCCATCATTGCACCTTGTTCAATTCCTGCTGGAGAATCACAGACGATATAATCGAAATTTTTACTTAACTCTTCTAAAACACCACCAACACCTTCTTTAGTCAGAGCGTCTTTATCACGGGTTTGAGAAGCAGGTAAAATGAATAGTTTGTCGCAGCGTTTGTCTTTAATTAATGCTTGGTTTAAGTTTGCTTCACCATTTATTACATTAACAAAGTCATAAACAACGCGGCGTTCACAACCCATAATTAAGTCAAGATTACGGAGCCCGATATCGAAATCAATGACGACGGTTTTCTTGCCCTTTAAGGCTAAGCCCGTTGCGATAGCCGCACTTGACGTTGTTTTACCAACACCGCCTTTTCCTGATGTGACAACAATAATCTGTGCCATTTTTTATTATATCCTTTTAGGTTGCCACCTATTGTGGCAATGATTCAACCATGAGTGTTTCGCCATCTAAGCGAATGCAACCGCGTTGGTCGCTACTACAATGCTGCTGTAAATGTTCTGCTATCCAGTATTGTCCTGCTATAGAAACTAATTCAGCATCCAATGAGTTAGCAATAATAATACTGTGCTTATTCCCAGCGGCGCCAGCCATAGCTTTACCACGCAGCGCTCCGTATATATGAATGCTACCATCAGCAATAACTTCTGCGCCATTACCCACAGCACCAAAAACGATTAAGTCAGCGTTTTTGGCGTAAATTTGCTGACCAGAGCGAACATTTTGTTTAACTATTTTGGTTTCTCTAGCTGGTGCTGGGATATTTTTAGCTTGTTTACCTGATTTGACGACAGCCAAGCCTAACAATTTAGCTTGAGCGGCAATACTTTCATTTGCTGATGTTACACCAACTATAATAAGTTGGTTATCAGTAAGAAGTTGTTTTAACATCGCTAAATCGATGTCTTGTTGTTCTATAGCACTTAAATTTAAAATTAATGGCGCACCAAGAAAAAACTGCGGTGCTTGAGATAACTTGTTATCTAAATCAGCGGCAATCGCACTAAAATCATGGGTGTTAATATGGAGCACTGAAAGCGTAAAAGATGTGGCTTTTAACTCAAGACTTTGTATGGCCATCCAGGCTATTTTCTCCAAAAGAGTCAGTCTGTGACTGAATTGCAATTAATTTAATAACTGTCCATGTTATAGTGTGCTTAAGTGACTATCAAGCAAGAAACAGAGGAATTTTAAGCCAATATGATTTGTGTCGTATATAAAAGTAGTCGAAAAGTGGATACATATTTATTTGTAGAAAAACGTGATGATTTTTCAGTCGTTCCAGAGGCATTAATGCAAATGTTTGGTGCGCCCAAATTGGTAATGTTAGTTCCGTTGTCCAAAAGGCAAGAACTCGCCATGGCAGACATCAACAAAGTGAGAAGTGAGCTTGCTGAAAAAGGCTATTATTTACAAATTCCTCCTCCAGTAGTAAATTTACTAAACGAACACCGTAAAAGTATGGGATTAGAAGATTAACTGTTTGATTAAAATCTTCTCATTTACTTTATGATATAGTTATGAATTTTACTATTTCGACGTTAACACAAATGTGTTAACGTTAAGTTAATAATAATAAAAATAGCAATGCTGAGTTAATTTAGGAAAATTTATGATTGGGAAGATCATTTCATCTGTAATAGTTTATTTGTTGGTTGTTAATAGCCCATTAGCACAACAAAATATGAGTTTTGATGATTATTTAGATTCGCTTAAGGATAAAGCCATTGCTGAAGGGGTTTCCCAAAGCACCATAGATGAGCATTTTTCTAAAATTAAAGTATTCAAGCGCGCGACGGTTAATGGTTCTGAACGAGCATTAAACCTTGAAAGCTATATTCCCAAAAACGCCCCCGAAATTACTATTAGCACTGCTCGTGCAATGTTTAAAGAACAACAAGATACCATTATCGCCATTGGGGACCGTTATGGGGTTCAACCTCGATTTTTGATTGCCTTGTGGGGACTCACATCGGAATTTGGTGAACAAAAAGGCAATTTTCCTATTTTATCAGTGACAGCATCCAATGCTTTTTCTGGTAATAGAGAAAATTTCTATATCGATGAATTTATTGCAGCATTGAAAATTATAGAATCAGGAGAAGTTCAATATGAACAACTCATAGGTTCCTCTACAGGCGCGATGGGTCATATGCAAATCATGCCTTCTCAGTACCTTGCATACGCTGAAGACGCTAATGGCGATGGTAATGTTGATATCTGGAATAATCAATATGACGCATTCGCTACCGCTGCTGCTATGTTAAGAGCTGGCGGATGGAGTAATGATGAAACCTGGGGGCGCCAGGTCGGTTCGATTGAAGTGATATCCGAAGATGTCGTTGGTGTAGAATACACCAAGACTTTTAACCAGTGGCAAGATTTGGGGGTAAGACGTTATAACGGAAACGATCTGCCCAAGCGTGATGATATGCAAGTCTCATTATTAAGACCTGATGGTGTAAAAGGACGTCAATACCTTGTATATAACAACTTCAGGTTATTACAGGAATGGTCAACAAGTGAACATTTTCTTCTGACTGTGACTTATCTTTCAGAACGAATCAAAAACCCGCCGATCAATTAGTGATACAATAGTACTAATGTTATTTTAGTGCTATTGAACTATGTCTTTTTGGATTGAAAAAAAACTTCACGAAATGAGTGACGTGCAATGGGAATCATTGTGCGATGGTTGTGGTAAATGCTGTTTAAACAAAATTATCGATGATGAAACTGAAGAGTTGTATTACACCGATGCCGCTTGTCATTTATTAGATGATGATACTTGCGGTTGCAAACGCTATTTAGAACGCTTTAAATATGTTCCTGCCTGTACTGCTATTACTGCTGATAATGTCGCCGAGTTAACTTGGTTACCGGATTCTTGTGCTTACAAAAGACTGAATGAAGGAAGGACGTTACCGAGTTGGCATCCGTTATTAACGGGGTCAAAAGAAGCAATGCATGAAGCGGGTATTTCAGTGAAAGGTAAAACGGTCAATGAAACCAAAGTACGTTACGTTGAAGATCATATCGTACTCTGGCCATTGAAGGATGTTGACTAATCATTAACGATTAGCCATTAGCCATTAATCAATAACGTGTATAGTCGTTATTTAGATGGCTTAATTGCTGGTATGAGCATGATGGCGAGTATCACTAGGTAGATGATAAACGTCACAACTGTCCATTGCGCCATACTCACGGATAAAAATGTCCAAGGGTCGTCACTGCACATGCCTGTAGGTGAAAAGACTTCAGGTAGCCATTTATCAAGTGGCATCCAGCTTGGAAAATCAGGAAAGAAATTACAAGTTGAAAAAGGTGACGGATCAACTTGTAGTTTATTCAGTTCAAGGGATAGTTTTAAGCCCCAAACAGCACTCACTCCCCAACCAATCAACGCCATAATACGTGTTAACCAAAAGCGCGGTACCATTACCCCTATCATTGCTGAAATGATTAAGCCTAAGACAGCCACCCTGACATAAACACACATAACACAAGGTTCAAGGTGCATTACGTATTGAAAAAACAATGCCGCAGCCTCTAGTCCTATTGCTGAAAATAGTAATAATAACCAGGCTTTCCGTGAACGTGCGAATTTTTGTAAACCCTGCAAATCAATCTCCTTTTTATTTATTCTTTTAGATTTAAAGCGCTAATTGGAACTTAGTATATATAAAAAAACACCCTCATTAGAGGGTGTTTTTTCAATTACGTTCAAAAAGCCGAATATTAATGACCGACTGCAGCGCCAATCTCTTTCGCTGAATGATGAATTAATATTTGATTATCATAAAAATACTGCGTCATTTCGGTAAGGTAACCAGAATGAATCATCATGACACCAACAATCGACAGCACAATCGTATACGGTAGAGCCATCCAAACCATGCGTCCATATGACAATCTAACTAGCGGTGCTAGTGCAGAAGTCAGTAAGAACAAGAATGCCGCTTGACCGTTTGGTGTCGCAACAGACGGAAGGTTAGTACCGGTATTGATTGCCACTGCTAATAAATCAAATTGGTCACGGGTTATTTGACCGCTAATTAACGCAGCTTTTACTTCGTTAATATATACGGTACCAACAAACACGTTATCACTGACCATAGACAGCAAACCGTTAGCAATATAGAAAACAACTAATTGCATGTTACCGTCAAAGCTTAATGCCCATTGAATAACTGGCGCGAATAGATGTTGATCAATGATAACGCCAACAATCGCGAAGAATACTGCCAGTAGTGCGGTAAACGGCAGGGCTTCTTCAAACGCTTTCCCAAGTTGATGTTCATCAGTGATGCCGTTGAAAGCCGTCGTTAAGATGATGACTGAAAGACCAATTAAGCCAACAGATGCAAGATGCAAGGCTAAACCAGCCACTAACCAAACACCCACAAGTGCTTGAACGACTAATTTCATTTTATCTGCTTTAGTACGATGCGCATCTTCGTAAGCGGCACAATCACTTAAAATCTTATGAACAGGCTCTGGCAACTGAGCGCCGTAGCCAAACCATTTTAATTTCTCTACTGCAAAACAAGTTGCAATACCGGCGACAAGAACCGGAATAGTCACTGGTGACATACGAATGAAGAATTCACCAAACTGCCAATGCGCTTGCGCGGCAATGATGAGGTTTTGCGGCTCACCAACCATGGTACAAACACCACCAAGAGCAGTACCTACGCCAGCGTGCATTAATAAGTTTCTTAAGAAACCACGAAAGGCTTCTAACTCATCATCATTTAACTGTTCATGGGTTTCTGAAGTATGATCATGGTCTGAAGTGTAATCTTTACCTGAAGCAACTTTGTGGTAAATAGAGTAGAAACCAATGGCTACCGCGATAATCACAGCGATAACCGTTAATGCATCTAAAAAAGCAGAAAGTAAAGCTGAAGCGGTACAAAACATCAATGACACGATGATTTTTGAACGAACTTTCGTGATCATTTTCGTGAACACAAAAAGCAGTAATTGCTTCATGAAGTAAATACCGGCAACCATAAATATCAACAATAGTAATACTTCAAGGTTGGCTTCTATTTCATGGAGCACTTGTGTGGGGGAGGTCATGCCAATAAAAACAGCTTGTATAGCCAGTAAGCCACCTGGTTGCAGTGGATAGCACTTAAGCGCCATAGCAAGTGTAAAAATGAACTCAATTACCAACATCCACCCAGCCACGAATGGACTTACGTAGAAAAATAATAATGGATTTATTACGAGAAACATCAATATTGCATATTTATACCATTTGGGAGAATTACCCAAGAAGTTACTAAATAATGCATTACCAGCGGTTGACGGCATAACAGCCTCTCCAGTTGTGATTTTGTGATAGTGAAATTTTGTGGGAGGAATTTTGTGACAAATTGAGCGGAAAAAGGACTTTGAATGAGACACAATTAAATAATTTCTAAGCTATTTTGCTCAGTAAAAGATTTGAGATGTCATCACCTACAATTAAGACACTTACTTCTTGTGCTTTTTAATTTGTTATTTTCAAAATTCGTTAGCTGTATCGCTAACTAACATCCCTAAAGTTTGGCGCGTAGTTTAGCGCAAACGCAATCGCATTGTAATCCTAGAAAATCTTTCGTTCGACAAAAATCTAACGAATATAACTGTCTGCTCACATTCTTTATCTTTATTGGTGAATAAACAATCAAGAACAACATCAAAATAGCGGTTTAATACCTATCGATAGTGTGTATTTATATTTCCTCTGGTATGATCAGTTATTGGTTTACCACGGGATATTAAAGTTGACAATTATCAATGCAAAAGGTCCTGCAAGTTTTGCAGAGAAGTATATCGTCCGTTCTATTTGGGAAAATAAATTTCCACCAGGTTCTATTTTACCTGCAGAACGCGAACTGTCAGAACTGATTGGTGTTACCAGAACAACATTAAGAGAAGTTTTACAGCGCTTGGCTCGTGATGGTTGGTTAAAAATTCAACATGGCAAGCCGACTCAAGTCAATAACTTTTGGGAAACCTCTGGGCTTAATATTTTAGAGACGATTGCAGACCTAAACCCTGAAGGGTTTCCTGTATTAGTTGATCAGTTATTATCTGCTAGAGCAAGCGTCAGCATAATATATTTTCGTGGTGCGATTAAAAATAATCCAGAAAAAGCACAACAGATATTAGCTAAAATTCATCAATTAGAAGATACAGCTGAAGCATATGCTGACTATGATTATGAATTACACCATACGCTTGCTTTCTCATCAGGTAATCCTTTATACGTACTCATTTTAAATGGTTTTAAAGGACTGTATAGCAGAGTTGGTCGTTATTACTTTTCAAGTGAAGAAGCCCGCGCTATTTCTTTAGACTTTTATAAAAAGTTAGAAGTTCTGGCTGCTGAGCATAACTATTCAGAAGTTAATTCGTTGATGAAAACAAATGGGATTAACAGTGGCACCATGTGGTTGAAGTTACGTGATGATATGCCCGCTGAAATTGCTATCAGTAACAAGTAAAGTTTAAAAATTTTAAAAAACCAACCTTCAGGTTGGTTTTTTTATCGCTAAAATTCACTGTCGTTTACATTGTTGTCATTTGGGAGTCTTTTTCTTGAGGAGGACATTGCGATAATTTAACAATATCCCCTGTTTCATCCAGTCGCTCCAAACTGACATTAAACCCCCAGAGACGATGAAGATGCTTTAATACTTCTTCATGGTTATCATTTAGTGGGATCCGTTTGTTCGGAATAAATCTGAGTGTTAAAGAGCGATCGCCGTTGATGTCTACCCGTTGTACTTGGATATTAGGTTCCAAATTCGATAAATTATATTGCTGTGATAATTTTTCTCTTATTTGGTGATACCCGCTTTCGTCATGGATAGCGGAAATCGATAAGCGGGTGCGACTATCATCATCTAGCACACTGAATAATTTAAAGTCACGCATGACTTTCGGTGATAAGTATTGGCTAATAAAGCTTTCATCTTTGAAATTCTCCATTGCAAAAGTGACCGTTGTTAACCAATCGCTACCGGCGATTTCAGGGAACCAATGTTTGTCTTCCTCTGTTGGGTGTTCGCAAATTCTTCTAATATCAATAAACATATTAAAACCCAGAGCATAGGGATTAATACCGCTGTAATAAGGGCTATTGTATGCAGGCTGTGCGACCACTGCAGTATGGCTTTGCAGGAACTCCAACATAAATCGATCGGTTACAGTACCGTCATCATATAAATGATTCAAAATGGTATAGTGCCAAAAGGTCGCCCAGCCCTCGTTCATCACTTGTGTTTGTTTTTGTGGATAAAAGTACTGCGCCATTTTACGGACAATTCTGACGAGTTCTCGTTGCCATGGCTCAAGCAGGGGCGCATTTTTTTCAATGAAATATAAAATATTTTCTTGCGGTTCTTCTGGGAAGGTATGTTCATCTTGCGTTTTAATGTTATCTGGATTGACTGGCACTGTGCGCCACAGATCGTTAACTTGACTCTGTAAATAACTCTCACGATCTTTTTGACGCATTTGTTCTTCTTTAAATGACACTTCTGACGGGCGTTTATAGCGATCTACACCATAGTTCATTAACGCATGACAAGAATCTAGCGTCAGTTCAACTTGTTCAACGCCAAACTTTAGCTCGCATTCTCTTATGTAGTTTTTAGCAAATACCAGATAATCAATTATTGAACTCGCATCAGTCCAAGTTTTAAATAGGTAGTTATTCTTAAAAAAACTATTATGCCCAAAACAGGCATGAGCCATCACCAACGCTTGCATTGTGATGGTATTTTCTTCCATTAAATATGAAATGCATGGGTCGGAATTTATGACTATTTCATAGGCTAACCCCATTTGTCCTCGGCGGTAACCTTGTTCTGTTTCTATGAATTTTTTACCAAATGACCAGTGGGTATAACCTATTGGCATTCCAATACCGGCATAAGCATCCATCATTTGTTCTGCAGTGATCACTTCGATTTGATTTGGATAACTATCTAATTTGTAAAATGCAGCGACTTTTTCAATTTCAGACATATAGGTTTCAAGCAGTTCGAAATTCCAATCTGGCCCATCACTTAATGGCTGCTTTGGTGATGTTTTAGCTGACGAAGGTATGCCTGAGTCTGCCTTGTTAGAGGACTCTTTACCTAGCTCATTGACGTTATTAATATTGCTATTTGTCATGCTCCCTCCTAGCTTGGCTGTTTCTTGAATAACTCACGGAATACAGGATATATGTCGTCAACTTCCTTAATGTGTTGTACTGCGATATTACCAAACTGTTCTTGAAGTCCTTCGTATTCACGCCAGAGTGTTTGATGTGCTCTACGGGTTATTTCTATGTAACTAAAATAACGAGATACCGGTAAGATTTTATCTGCTAGTAATTGACGACAAGCAGGGGAATCATCAGCCCAATTATCGCCATCAGATGCTTGTGCGGCATAGATATTCCATTCATCAGCAGGGTATCTCTCTTGTTGAATGTCATGCATTAAATTCAATGCACTCGATACAATCGTGCCGCCTGTTTCCTGTGAATAAAAAAACTCATGTTCATCGACTTCTTTCGCTTGAGTGTGATGCCTAATATAAACAACTTCTAAATTTTTGTAGGTTTGGGTTAAAAATAAATACAGCAATATATAAAACCGTTTTGCCATGTCTTTTGTCGCTTGATCCATCGAACCTGATACATCCATTAAACAAAACATCACCGCTTGGCTAGAAGGTTTCTCGCGTTTTGAATAGTTATTGAAACGTAAGTCGAAGCTATCAATAAATGGCACACTATCGATTTTTTTCTTCATCTCAATGATCTGCTGTTTGAGATCCATTATCAGCTCAGCTTTGGTGCCTGGAGTATTTTCTAATTCGTCTAATTGCGCGGTAAGTTCAGCGAGTTTTTTCTTTTTACCCGCTGTCATGGCAATTCTTCGAGCCAATGATGAGCGAAGAGAGCGCACTATATTAATATTAGCAGGCACACCTACGTTGGTATAACCAGCACGATAGGTTTCAAATTCCACCATTTGTTTAGCATTGGTTTGTTGTAAATCGGGTAGAGCAAGATCTTCAAATAACAGTTCTAAATATTCTTCATTTGATATTTCAAACAAAAACTCATCATTGCCTTCACCACTATTTGACGCTTCTCCTTGACCACTGCCATCTCCAGCTCCGCCACCTTTAGGTCTTTCTATTTGGTCTCCTTTATTAAACTGATCATTACCTGGATGAACTCGCTCGCGGATTCCGCCTTGGCCTTGATGGAAAATGGGCTCGCTTATATCCCGAGTCGGAATACTAATTTTTTCGCCTTTATCTATATCGGTGACGCTTCTTCTTGTCACAGCATCACTGACAGACTTTTTGATTTGTTTTTTATAACGATCCAAAAAACGCTGTCTATTGACGGTACTCTTACCTTTAGCATTGAGGCGTCTATCAATAAAATTTGCCATACACAACTCCTAATGGTCTTTGACCTTAATGAATAATAAATAATATTAAGGTCAAAGAGGGCAACAATTATGACGATTTACGCACTCTTAAATACCACTCAGAAAGTAATCTCACTTGTTTTTGGGTATAGCCTTTTTCCATCATCCGATTAATAAAGTCATCATGTTTACGTTGATCATCTGCTGACGTTTTCGCGTTGAATGAAATAACAGGTAGTAAATCTTCAGTATTGGAGAACATCTTCTTCTCAATGACGACTCGGAGTTTTTCGTAACTGGTCCATAGTGGATTATTACCATCGTTATTGGCTCTGGCACGTAATACAAAGTTAACGATTTCATTTCGAAAATCTTTCGGATTACTGATACCTGCAGGTTTCTCTATTTTTTCTAGTTCAGCGTTTAGCGCCGCTCGGTCAAACAGTTGCCCAGTTTCAGGATCTCTAAATTCTTGGTCTTGGATCCAAAAGTCAGCATAGGTGACATATCTATCAAAGATATTTTGACCGTATTCAGAATAAGATTCTAAGTAGGCAGTTTGGATTTCCTTACCAATAAACTCTACGTATTTGGGAATGAGGTAACCTTTTAGAAATTCGAGGTACTTCTCGCTCACTTCACTTGGAAATTGTTCCTGTTCGATTTGCTTCTCAAGCACATAAAACAAATGCACTGGATTAGCGGCTATTTCATTGTCATCAAAATTAAATACTCTGGATAATATTTTGAATGCAAAACGGGTTGATAACCCTTGCATGCCTTCGTCAACACCTGCGTAATCACGATACTCTTGGTATGACTTGGCTTTAGGATCGGTGTCTTTTAGGGTCTCACCATTGTAAACCCGCATTTTTGAGTAAATAGAAGAGTTTTCAGGTGCTTTTAAACGAGATAAAATACTAAATTGCGCTAGCGTTTCTAAAGTGCCAGGGGCACAAGGCGCTTTTGATAACTCGGAATTAGATAGCAGCTTTTGATATATCTCCATTTCCTCTGAGACTCTTAAACAATAAGGCACCTTAACGATATAAACCCTATCTAGAAATGCTTCGTTATTTTTATTGTTTCTGAATGTCGTCCATTCTGATTCGTTAGAGTGAGCTAGAATCATGCCGTTGTAAGGCAGCGCTGATAGTCCCTCAGTTCCGTTATAGTTTCCTTCTTGTGTTGCTGTTAATAACGGATGCAGTACCTTAATCGGGGCTTTAAACATCTCCACAAACTCCATTACCCCTTGGTTAGCACGACACAAGGCGCCAGAGTAGGCATAAGCATCGGCATCATCTTGTGAGAAATGCTCTAATTGACGAATATCGACCTTACCCACCAAGGCAGAAATATCCTGATTGTTTTCATCACCAGGCTCGGTTTTCGCTATGGCTGTTTGATCCAAGATAGAAGGGAAGACCTTTACTACTTTAAATTTAGTGATATCACCACCAAACTCATGCAGTCTTTTTACTGCCCATGGCGACATGATTGTTTTGATATATCGCGTAGGGATATTAAATTCCTCGGTTAATAAGGTTGCATCTTCATCTGGGTCAAATAAACACAGAGGATGGTCATTAACCGGACTTCTTACTCCGTTAGCACTTAAAATATAAATAGGCACTTTTTGCATTAATGCTTTAAGTTTTTCAGCCAGTGATGACTTACCACCACCAACTGGACCTAATAAGTACAAAATCTGTTTAGATTCTTCTAAACCTTGAGCTGAATGTTTAAGGTAGGACACGATTTGTTCTATTGACTCTTCCATACCATAAAAATCTTTAAAGCTAGGGTACTGAGAGATTAGCCTGTTAGAAAATATACGACTTAGAACGGGATCTTTAGATGTATCAATGGTTTTGGATTCACCAATAGCCATTAGCATTCGTTCCGCTGCTGACACATATGCACTTCGATCCTCCTTACAGATTTCTAGAAATTGCTGTAGTGAATACTCTTCATCTAGTTTTTGCTCATAACGTTGCTGATAATGTTCGAATATGCCCATGAGGAACCCCTTAAAACTTCGGTGAAAGTGCTTGAGTTACAGCGCATTTTGATAGTGTCGCAAAAAGTTTTAATGTGAATTTTTATTGATTTTTAAAATGGCCGTTAACTAAAGTCTAGGTCAGGCTTTTGATATTAGCGAATGCTTGATAATAAAAAAGTTCAATAAAAACAAAGATGAAAAGTTGCAAATGCAACTATTGCAGAAGTAGGTATGGAAATAGAACGAGTGTTATTTATAGGATGAACTGAGAAAAACAGCATAAAAAAGGAGCCATTAGGCTCCTTTTATCTCATCTCATTTGAAACTTGTCAGGATATTAGCCTGCGAAGTTTGCGTTAACGAAATCCCAGTTAACTAGTTCCCAGAAAGCAGCTAGGTAATTAGGACGAACGTTACGATAATCAATGTAATAAGCGTGTTCCCAAACATCTACAGTCATCAATGAAGTGACTGTATCGTCAGTTAAAGGAGTAGCAGCGTTACTAGTGTTAACAATAGCAATTGAACCGTCTGCATTCTTTACTAACCAAGTCCAAGCACTACCGAAGTTGTTTACTGCAGAGTCAGTGAACTTTGCTTTAAATTCTTCAAAAGAACCGAAAGTTGCATTGATTGCTTCAGCAATATCACCAGTAGGCGCGCCACCAGCGTTAGGAGCTAAACAGTTCCAGTAGAATGTGTGGTTCCAGATTTGAGCTGCATTGTTGAATACGCCACCAGTCGAAGTTTTAACAACTTCTTCTAAAGTTTTGTTTTCAAATTCAGTACCTGCAACAAGACCATTAAGCTTAACAACGTAAGTGTTGTGATGCTTTCCGTAATGGAATTCGATAGTCTCTTCAGAAATATGTGGTACAAGTGCGTTCTTAGCATATGGTAATGCTGGTAATTCGAAAGCCATTAGTATCTCTCCATGGACTTAGGTTATCGTTTTATATACCTGTTGGTATGACATGCTCACTGATGACATTGTACTTAAAAATTTTGTGATGTGAATCATTGTTTGTTGAAAAATGTCGATACTGTCAATCGAAAAAATCATTTGCGAACAAAACCCTACAAACTGTGGGTTTTTGTTATTATGAAAGCTGGCGTACAATAGCGTTAGATTATTAAGTAGCACTTAGGAATAAAAATGGAAACAGTAGACAAAATTAAGCAGCAAATCACCGAAAACCCAATCATTGTTTATATGAAAGGGTCTCCAAAGTTACCAAGCTGTGGTTTTTCATCTCAAGTCGCGCAAGTAATGATTAACTGTGGCGAGCAGTTTGCTTTCGTTGATATTTTACAGCATCCAGACATTCGTGCTGAATTACCAAAATTCGCTAACTGGCCTACATTCCCGCAATTGTGGGTAGAAGGCGAGCTTATTGGTGGTTGTGACATTATCACTGAGATGTTCCAAAAAGGTGAGTTACAACCAATCATCAAAGCGACTGCAGATAAATTCCGTACTGAAGAAGACGCAGAATAAGCTCATTGATGGGGTAGTCTTTTTTGCGTTAACACATATGTTGATGTCAAAAAATAAGACTCTAATAACCATTAAAAAAGCCCTTAGTTTTAATCAACTGAGGGCTTTTTGTTTTCGCTGTTTTACAGTATTGGTTTACCTGAGCTTTATTGCTTAGCTGTTTTAATCAACAGACGTGTCGTTATCACTTTTTGGCATAGGTAATATTAAATTCATTACAATAGCCACTAAACCGCATAAACTGATACCAGTTAAACTAAACTCACCAATACCGAAGGCCATTCCGCCAATACCAAATACCAATGTCACGCCGACGATACTTAAATTTCGGGGTTCATTTAAATCTACTTGGTTTCTTATCAGGGTGTTTAGACCTACGGCGGCAATAGAGCCAAACAATAGACACATGATCCCGCCCATAACGGGTAGGGGAATCGTTTGCATCAATGCGCCTAATTTACCAACGAAAGCCAAAGTAATTGCAGTAATCGCTGTCCATGTCATTATTCTAGGGTCAAAGTTTTTTGTGAGGGTGACAGCGCCCGTGACTTCTGAATAAGTGGTATTTGGCGGTCCACCCAAAGCTGAGGCAGCAATTGTTGCGATACCATCCCCAGTTAAGGTGCGGTGAAGTCCTGGCTTTTTAAAATAATCTTTGCCAGTCACATTTGAAATCGCCATCAAATCGCCAATATGTTCAACTGCAGGAGCTATTGCCACAGGGATCATAAATAATATCGCCTGCCAATGAAATTCAGGCGCGGTGAAGTTGGGTATAGCAATCCAGCTTGCTTGAGCAACAGGAGTAAAATCTACTATTCCAAATAACAGACTCAGTCCATAACCGACTAAAATACCGACCAAGATAGGCATCACTTTTAATACCCCTTTTGCAAACACTGCAATACAAACAGTTGTTCCAAGGGACATTAGTGCAATGAATAAAGCAATATTGGGGTCAACTAAAACAATGTTGCCATCGCCTGTTTTTCCTAAGGCCATATTGACAGCCATTGGTGCTAATCCAAGACCAATAATGATAATCACTGGACCAACGACAACAGCTGGCAGTAACCGATGAATAAAGCCGCTGCCTTTTATTTTAACTAACGCGCCAAGTATCACATAAACAAAACCAGCTACCATTAATCCCCCCATCGTTGCAGGGATCCCCCATGTTTGTACGCCGTACATTATTGGGGCAATAAATGCGAATGATGAAGCGAGGAAAATAGGGACTTGTCGTTTAGTTATTATTTGAAATAACAAGGTACCGAATCCGGCAGTAAATAACGCAACACTGGTATCAAGCCCACTCAGTAGCGGCATTAACACCAAAGCACCAAATGCCACGAACAACATCTGTGCTCCCTGTAGTGGGATGAACAAGCGATTCATATATATCCTGTTTTGTATTAGCGAGTTAATAAACATTTAAGATAGGTTAATTTAAGGTAAATGTCTGTAATACAAATCAAGTTTACTCTGTTAATCGAAATGAAATTGACTGGCTATTGTAATTTTAGATGCAAAATTAATATGCTACACTTCGATCACTTTACTTTAGAGTGTGTTCTTTTTTGCCATGTTAAAACTTTTTCTACATTTCCTAATGATCAGTTTGGTAGTGAGTCTACCTAGCGCTAAAGCTATATCAGCAGAAATTGGCTTACTTGATGAAGCTGATGTTGTTGTGACATCCCGTGCACGAAAAGAGCGCCAAACAGCATTAAAAGAAGCCTTGTCTGCCGTGTTTGTCAAAAACTCCGGATTAGTGACAGTGCTTGAACACCCTTTAGTTAAAACACAGGTAAACACACCTGAGACATTATTGACTCAATATGGTTATAGCCAAGTTGACGATGAATTAATACTAAAGGCAAACTTTGACCATAAACGTATTATATCGACCTTACGAGAAGCCGATTTACCGGTGTGGGGTCGCCAACGCCCTTTGACTCTATTGTGGATGTCGATTGAAAATGAGGGTGACAGAGAAATTCTTGCTGATGCGTCAGAAACAGAGACTCGTCTACAAATCGATTTAGCGGCCAAAAATAAAGGCATACCCATACTGGTTCCTGTTATGGATTTGAATGACATCATGCAGATTAGTGTTTCTGATGTACGTGGTATGTTCACTGATGTTGTGGCCGATGCATCAAAGCGCTATCGAGCTGACTATTTTGCCATAGCTGATATGGATCAAGTGGGTGGGTTTGTGAGGTTCCAAGTGTCTTTATTTGATAAAGCCAACGAATCTGGAGTGATACAACCCTTAATTCATCATCAAGCTGAAGTGTTGAACTACGAAGAAGCAACAGAGCAGATTTTAACGACACTTGCCGGCTATTTTGTTAATCAATATGCCTTTTCAGATTCAGGCAATAGTACGCAAACACAATTATCTTTAGTTGGCATTCAAAGCATGGCTCAATTAGTTGAGATTGAAGCTTACTTAAGGCAGTTGAGCGCGATTAAGTCGATCAGTTTAAGCCAGTTTAAAGCCAATACTGTGACTTATAATTTATCATTATTTGGTGGTACTGAAGACTTGCAAAAGCTGCTTAATATTAATAAAAACTTGACCCAATTAGATTCTGGTAATGCAGAATTTACCCCAGATAATAACACTGGAACCATGCCTAAATTTGATAACCTTGATCCTAATCTACATTCTGATAAACCAGTACCGTTAATCTATCAGTGGCACTAGATTGAGTGTGTTATACTTACTTTAGATTGTTTTAATAATTAGAGAATTTTTGAGTGACCCAAAACTCACCAAAACAATTATCGTTACCTGTTTATTTACCTGATGATGAAACGTTTCAGAGTTATTATCCAGCAATAGGTAATGATGAGTTAATCCAAAAGTTGCAGGCTAGTGCAGAAGGTAGTCTCACCTCCAGTTTGTATATTTATGGCCCGGTGAAGTCTGGCCGTACTCATTTGATGCATGCTGCTTGTGCACACGCCAATGATCTTGAGCGCAGAACCTTATATATCCCCTTAGGAATACATGCGAGCATTTCGCCTGCTTTATTTGAAGGTATTGAATCATTACAATTAATTTGTATAGATGATATCGACGCCATTGCTGGTCACCCCATTTGGGAAGAGGCGCTGTTCCATCTATATAACCGCATTGAAGAACAACAAGATTGTCGATTAATTGTCAGTGGCAGTTCATCGCCTACTGAAGCGGGTTTTGCTTTGCCGGATTTAATCTCTCGAATGCAGTGGGGATTAATCTATCAGTTACAGCCTATGGCTGACGAAGAAAAACTGCTTGCTTTGCAGCGCCGAGCAGCAATGCGTGGCTTGCAGTTATCTGATGAAGTAGGACGTTTTCTGTTAACGCGAATGGCACGCGATTTACGTACTTTATTTGATGTGTTAGATAAGCTAGATAAAGACTCTATGGTGCATCAGCGTAAACTGACTATCCCATTCATTAAAGAAATGCTTCGATTATAGTCTAGCTACTCAATACACTATTTGAATATAAAAAAAGCCACCTAATAGGTGGCTTTTTTGTTATCTGTTTGCAGTAAATAGCGAGTTGTAAGCTTATTTAAACCTTTGACAAGTTATCTAACGCTTAGGTATTGGCATATCTCTATGTTCTCGTCCAATTTGAATTGCTGGCTTACTGTCTGAAATATTATTGGTGCTTTCAGTGTTAAAACCACTCACCTTAGACATAGTGCTGAGCAGGCTTGGGGAGATGTCGATATTTTCAAACCAGTCATCCCCAGCGGTCATATTAATTGGATCAGGCAGTCCATTGACTAACATCTTACCATCCACTTCCGGCATTATTTCATCAATTACGAATGCAGCTCTTGTAAGTAATTCATCTGTTCCAATCCTGCCTCTTTGACCCCAATCTACAATTAAATCGTCAACATCGGTAACAGCAACATCTCTTTGGATTTGATAGCGATGGCTCATAAAAGCTTCTTCAAATAGCATTGCGGCGTCTTCACGAGTAGAGGAGTAGTTATAAAAGTCATTAGCATGATCAGTTAAAAAGAAACTGGTGATATCACTAGGGCCATAAGCTTTTTGAGTTGCATTGGCCGTGTCACCTTGAAAGCTCACCCCGGCTAAACCGTACATTTCTGAACTGGTTAATTTATCAATATTTTGCAACTGATCAGAAACTAGTGATTTACTATCAGTCCTGCGGTAAAAATCGTCAATTAATGTTGGCCCTTGTAACTCACTGTGAGTTGAGCGGGGGAAAAAGTCGTTAGCATGGGCAAGTTCGTGATACATCAAGCTGGCTAAACGAGGCGTAATATCGTTTATTGTTCTTGATTGACGTACTTCGCGATCATAGCTTTTAGACACATAGTCGTTATTTTTAACATAACGCCATGGCATAATAAATTTCAAATCATTACCAAAATCGCTGCGATAATCTGGCGCTTCGTTAATGGTGTCTCGCTCAGCAGCCGTTAGCCAAAGGTATTCAGGGTCAAGATAAATTGCTCCCGTAGCAACCCAATAGAATGACGGTCTTACGTCATAGCTGATGACAACTGCTGTAACCGATTGCAATAATTTAATAAAATCACTATTAGGGTCTGCCTGGGTTAAAAAGGTTTGAAAATTTCTCCCCATCCAATCGTGAGACACAACGACTCTGTCCATTACATCAGCAATGGTTTCAGCGTCCATATCTTGCCCAATCAAGGGTAGATCACTTAACTGACAGGTCTGAGCTAATTGATTAGAATAAACACAGTTTTGAACATTATTCGCATAAGCAGATGTCGAAATAAACGGATACGTTTGAGCCACTGGCGCATCGAAATAAGGCGAGGTAATACTATTTTGCTTAGTCACTAAAACAAATACTTCGTCTGATAAGGTTTCACCTGCAAATTCTGCAGTGGCTTTTAAACCCACATACATATCTTCTGTTACTTCTGGTGCTGTGAAAAGTGGTCTCAGAGAGTTGGTTAAGTCGAGATTAATCTCTTGGCCTGAAAAATAACACCATTCGATATTGCTTGGCGTTTGATTACTGATTTGACTAAGACGCAGGCTCACGCCATTTCCTGCCACCGTTTGATGGTCACTGTAAATATTTAATTGATTCGTGGCTTCAATCGCGGTTATGTCAATATCTTCAGAGTAGCTCGTGGCACCATTGGTCACATCAACAGTGAAAGAATAATTAGCGGATTGTGGAATATAGAAAGCCAGAATAGGGCTGTTTTCTGATGTTAACTCTAAAGTTGGTCCTGCAGTTTGTCGCCACTTAAAGCTGTAATTAGCGCTATTTTGGTTATTAATCCCAGCAGAAATCGTCGCTGATTGAGTGGCTGAATATTGTTGCTCAACATTAAAGAATAACTCAGATGAAGTCTCAAGCTTAGATAAGCCGGAACTTGTTTCACAAACATTAATCGGTAATGAGTTATCTGGAATGTTGTCATCCGTTTCAGATGATGAATCTGAGCTACCACCGCAACCTGCAAGTAAGGTTATTGAGACAACAAAACCTGAAATCGCCATTGTTTTTATTTTTGACATTTACAATCTCCGCTGCTTATCACTACATTCAACCAAATTGCTGATTAATTAATATAGCATGGAGTTTTGTATACAAAAAGAAATTGAAACGTTTTGGTAACCTTTTGTTTCGTTTGGTGTAACTTTTTTTGAAGAAATAAAAAGCGCCCTTAGGCGCTAATGTATTTTAAAAAAGCACAACGTATTAATTCGCGTAAATTAACTTTTTGATTTTTTCTTTAAGCCTAATCCTAACTCTCTACCGCGAAGGCGAGCATAGAAAGGAAAGCCAACAAGAAGGGCACAAATCAATGCAGATTCTATTAACGCAAAATAGAAAGCATCTTCAGTGACATATAATAATGTTAGTCCATGCAGAAGGTAGAGGCATAAAACAAAGCTTGCCCATGCATAAGTGTAAGGTTTACCGGTTAAAATACCTTTAATTGGTAATAATAACGGCACTATCCAAAGTAGATTAAAGGCTAATGAGTATTCGCCATGTAACCCTTGTTGAATAAACCAACCTGTTAAAAGCATCAATAATGCAATATAGCCGATTCGGCATAATTGAAATAACGTCTGTGTAGTCATGGTTACTCTCAAAGAATAGCTAATACATTTTCAGGCGGTCTTCCGACTGCAGCTTTACCATTTGCAATGGCAATGGGTCGTTCGATTAATTTTGGTGTGTTGACCATGGCTGCAATTAATTGCTCATCACTTAAATTTGAATCGCCTAGGTTTTGTTCTTTATACTCAGTTTCTTTGGTTCGCATTAATGCTCGAGGGCTCACAGCCAGCATGGTTAAAATGGCTTGAATATCTTCTGCTGTGGGCGCATTTTTCAAATACTCAACAATGTCTATCTGAACACTTTGCTCTTCAAGTAGTGCTAAGGTTTGTCTGCTTTTTGAACAGCGAGGGTTATGATAAAGGGTTACTGTTGTCATTGGATTGCTTCTTTTTAATATTTGTGGGCATTTTAACAAAAAAATGAATTAATGGTTAGCAATCTAATAAGACTGCTAACCATTATTGTTTAAGTTAATGTGTTTTTATTTCAGTAAATCCAAAGAACGTTTAGCTTGTCTAAATTGACGTATTCTCGCTTCAATCCTTGCGACCTGAAGAGTTTGACCTTCTGAGTGGCGAAAAGCGTAGTTAAGTTGATCAATGGCGCCATCATAATTAGCGGCTAAAGCCATTGCCTCTGCATTGGTATAGTACTCTAGCGCTTTATTACCCATTTTCCTGTAGGCCTGGGTCATTATTTGGTAAGGCAGTATATTTTGCTTATCAAGAAAAATAAGATCCTCTAATAAAGGAATCGCTTTTTCTGGTTGACCCGCTTCAACATAAATATTGGCTAAGTTTGCTGAAACCACTTGAGAGGTTGGTTTAAGCTTATGATGATGCATCAACATCTTAATCGCGCCATCAAAATCTTCTTTTTGTGCTAACAAATCCGTTTTGGTATCAATGAAAAATAAATTGTTAGGGTTAGCCGCTATCAATTCATCGATTATGGTCTCTGATTCCTCAAAACGTTTCACTCTGAATAAAGCCAGAGCTCTACCGTATAGTGCCGCACTTTTAAAGGTATAACTGTCTCTTCTTAATTGCTTATCAAATATCGATATTGCCGCTTCATCACTGTATCCGGAAAAACGCACTTGAATTCGTGCTTTAGCTAATTGGTAATTAAGTTGATCTGGTATGTATCTATTGGGATATTGTGTTGCCCTGTTTCGCGCATCGGTAATACGTGACTCGGGTAATGGGTGAGTCAGTAACATTTGTGGTGGTGTAGTGGTAAATCGATAGCGAATAGCTAACTTCGAGAAAAAATCTGCTGCGCCGTTAGGATCAAAACCTGCATCAGCAAGAGTTCGCATGCCAATTCGATCGGCTTCTCTTTCATGTAAACGGGTGTAGTTGATTCTTGCTTGAGTTGACAAAGCTTGAGTGGTTGCTAATGCAGCCATACCTGCTTGTGGCGCTGCGATGGTTAATAAAATAGCGCCAAGCATACCTACAATAGTTGCTGTTGAGCTTTTTTCTTGTGCTTCTAATGAACGCGCCAAATGTCGTTGGGTTACGTGAGTTATTTCATGGGCCAGTACCGATGCCAGTTCACTTTCTGTGTCTGCATTTAGAAATAGACCAGTGTGCACGCCTACATGTCCACCAAAGAAAGCGAATGCGTTGATTTCATCATTTCTCAGCAGAAAGAAATAAAACGGCGTTTTAACGCCGGTCGCATGGGCGACAAGTTTATTGCCTAACTCTGACATGTATTGATTAAGCACTGGGTCGCTAATGATCGGGGCTGATGAGCGAATGACTCGCATATACGCATCGCCATAAACCATTTCTTTTTCTAAGCTAAAGGTATTTACCGCAGCAGTGCCGAGATCGGGAAGGTCATTATTAGCAAAGCTTTTTGCAATGCCAGCCGTTAGTAATAAGGTAACGGCTGTCGTTACTACACTTTTTGAAAATTGGGAAAACGATAATTTGCGCAAATGTAACCTTTATTATAATTATTTCAATTGGGTGGTGAGTAAATAGCGAGATGAGCTAATTCGAATCGCTTGTACTTTACTATCCTTGCTAGGATAATGGCCAGAGAATGTTTAAAGCAAGTTCAGAATGAAATTAATTGATTTAACTGCTTACCAATGCCCTTATCCTTTGGTGCAAATCAAGTTGGCATTAAAGAAGCTCCAACTTGGCGAATCGCTATCTTTCAGTGTCTCTGACTCTGGTTCTCGTCGAGATGTTCCGCAGTTTCTAAAAAAAATTGGTTATCAACTCCAAATAATTGATGATAATCCCAAATCATTGTCTTTTATCGTTACGAAAGGTAACAATTTATCGGTATAAATTGGCTGACTTAATGTCGGTTAACTTTTACTATTATTAATATGTTCGACGTCATTGGTGACACTTTTAGGGAACAAGATGCTCTCATTTTTAGGCGATTGGTATAAAGCGCGTTTTAGTGATCCACATGCGATTACATTATTATTTATTTTATTAGGTATTGGCTTATTACTTTATTTTGCCGGAGGCTTATTAGCACCATTGTTAGTGGCGCTTGTTTTGGCATTTTTACTTGAGTGGCCAGTCGCACAAATATCTAAGTTTGGTGTTAATAGGACTGTAGGCGCTTCGCTGATATTAGTGTTATTCATTGGCATAATGGTGCTAGTGGCATTTGGCTTGGTACCGAGTTTGTGGCGTCAAGGTATCGCGTTAGCAACCGATTTACCGGTTATGATTGATACGGGGATGCAGTCACTCAAAACGTTGAGTGAAAATTATCCGCAGTATATTAGTATCGAACAAATTGATGCGATGGTTATTGAACTTAAAAAGTTAGTTGATACACAGCATTTACTAGATATTGGTAAGCAGCTATTAGGCTTTTCAGCATCACTACTGGTATTAATGGTTTACGTAATTTTAGTGCCATTACTGGTGTTTTTCTTTTTGAAAGATAAAGACCAACTACTTAAAAGTAGTAAACGTTTTTTCCCAAACAATCGAGATTTAGCCCGTAAAGTTTGGTTTGAAATGGATCAACAGATATTTAATTACATCCGCGGCAAGGTGATTGAGATTATCATCGTTGGATCAGTTAGTTATGTATTCTTTGCTGTGATGGGGTTACGTTACTCGGCATTGCTCGGTGTGCTCACTGGATTATCAGTATTGATCCCCTATGTTGGTGCCACCTTGGTGACCTTACCAATTGCATTAGTGGCATTTGTACAGTGGGGCGTAAGCCCTGAGTTTGGCTATGTGATGATTGGTTACGGCATTATTCAGGCATTAGACGGTAACGTATTAGTCCCTGTTTTATTTTCAGATGCTGTTGATTTACATCCTGTGTTGATTATTGCTGCTGTATTAGTGTTCGGCGGTTTATGGGGGGTATGGGGCGTCTTCTTTGCGATTCCGTTAGCATCACTCGTAAAGGCTGTTATTAATGCTTGGCCAAACAGTAGCCTCTCGTCATTGACTGAAGTTAATCAAACTGACACTAAGCCTTAATCATTTATGGGTGTTTTCAGCTGATGTTCTTCTGCCGAGAACTCTATTTTACAACTCTACCTATGAACACTATTTAATAAACAAAAAAGCGAATGATTAAATCATTCGCTTTTTTTCTAAAGTTTCACCTTCAAGATAAGAGTCGTCATAAAAGCTATCTAGCTGGTTTTATCCGAACTTTCATTACTGCTATCTTTGGTCGATGAGGATTCATTAGCCTGAGACGGCTTTTTATCTGAATCACTTTTAGGTTTGGGATCACCAAATTGTGGCATTTTGAATTTAGCACTGTATTTGAGCACGGCTAAATTACTGGCAATAATACCCACAACTAAAATGATGATGATCCATACTTCTAAATCGTTCATGTAAATCCTTAGTAAATAACCAAATTTGGTAACCGCAGATTAATCGACAGCTAAACGTTGTTCACATTTACGGATATCATCTGGTGTATCAACTTCAGGCGAATCAAAGGCACTAATAGCGACTTTAATTTTATGTCCGTATTCAAGCGCACGCAGTTGTTCTAGCTTTTCCAAGTCCTCTAAACGACCTAATGGTAGTTTAGCGAAGGCATTAACAAACTTGCGAGTATAAGCATAAACACCAAGATGTTTATATACTGGGTAATCATCAGTATCACGGCCAAAAGGAATGCGTGAACGAGAAAAGTATAATGCATTAAACTCGTTATCAAAGACCATTTTTACGTGCAACGGGTCATCGATTTCTTGTTTATCGATGATTTCAAAACCTAGAGTCGCCATTTCAAACTCACCAGGGTGACGTTTAAATAAGCTAATAATTTGTTCAATTGAAATTGGATCAATAAGAGGTTGGTCACCTTGTAAGTTGATGACTAAATCATCATCAGCCAGTCCAAGTTGACTAATCGCATCGTTGATTCGGTCTGTACCAGATGCCGCATCAGGGCTGGTCATAACGACTTGGCCACCAAAAGATTCTACAGCGTCTTTAATACGATCATCATCGGTTGCGACGTATATATTATCTAATCCTTTCGCTAATGATGCACGTTCAAAAACATGCTGGATCATTGGCTTACCATTAATTGGCGCGAGTGGTTTTCCAGGAAAACGGCTTGAACCATATCTGGCTGGGATTAAAAGAGTAACTTTCATTAATAACCTACTTATCTAAAACGAAAAACAAAAGGGCTCTAATGAGCCCTTAATTTAGCTTTGAGCTTTATTATATACGACGGAATAAGTTAGTCAGCATTTCATCGGTGACTTTCTCTTCCCAGCCTTCACCGTAAACATTGTCCCAAAGTGGGCCCATGCTCTTAGTAACGGCAACCATTTTAGCAATAGTTTCGTCGGGTAAATCTTTACAGATATTCTTAGGTAAAACGATGTTATGTGTTTTCATCATTGTACGGAACTCTGCAACACCTTCAGGGTAGAACTCTTCAAGCACATCAAATGCTAAACAGTTACCGATACCGTGGTGATAGCCTAGAACATAACCTAAACCATAAGATACAGCATGACATGCGCCAACTTGGCTATAAGCGATACTCATACCGCCCATGTACGATGCCATCATTAGCTTGTCATCTTTTTCTTCATGGTTATCGACAAACACTTCACGACATAAATCCATCGACTTTTCAGCGAAGGCCTTAGCAAATTCGTTTAGGTAGGTGCCTTGCAGAGACTCAACACAATGGATATAACAATCCATACCAGTGTAGAACCACTGATCTGTAGGTACACCAGCGATGAGTTCAGAGTCCATTATGATCTGATCAAATACAGTGTAATCTGAGTTTAGACCAAGTTTACGTACTGGACCACAAAGCACTGCTGTACGTGATGCTTCTGCACCCGTACCAGAAACAGTAGGAATACCGATGTGATGAATTGCAGGATTGTTAATTAAATCCCAACCTTGATACTTAGCACTGCCGCCTTCATTAGTTAGCATTAGTGAAACCGCTTTTGCTAAATCTAATGTTGAACCACCACCAAGACCAATAACACTTACTGGTAACTTTGTATTGAAAGCTTGAACTTGTTCAGTCAGCGCATCAACTTGTTTTGTTGTTGGCTCGTCATCAACGTTGACATAAATGACTAAATCGTGATTCTTAGCGGGTACTCGACCTGCTAACGGTTTTTCTTGATGAACATCATCAACTAGAAATACCACAAAATCATTTTCAACTTTACGTTCTTCGTTTAGTACAACATCAAGTTGGGCAAATGAACCACGTCCGAAAATCATTTTTGGAACGCATTTGAAATTTTTAAAACTCATTACAACATTCTCCGTTGAGATTAGTACTGTAAGAAGTACTATCGCGCCGAGTTATCTTCGATAAGCACTAAAAATGCAGTCTCAAAGGCTGGCGCAATAGAAAGACTAATTTGATTTAAGCAAAAGCACGTTTGATGTTTTCAATACGCTGTGCAATCTCTTCTTCTGTCCAAGACAGTTTAATTAACATAGAGATAGTACGGCTCATGATGGCATCAGACTTAGGCGTTTGAACCTTAGTGTAATCTGGACGATCTTTGATTAATGTGATCGGCAGTGCAGCTGGAGACTTAAGCTCTTGGATATGTTTCCAGTTGTTTAGGTAATGCCAGTTGTTGATATACCAGTAGAAACAACCATCAACGCCATTTTCAGCCAACTTTTTATTGATTTCGATTGTGCGTTCTTCAGTCGGCATTAAGAAGGTTAGGAAACCTGCTGAATCACCTTCAGGATCTGGAATTTCACGGAAGGTTAATTCTGGAATTGATTGCATCGCATCTTTTATCAGTTTTTTATTGGTACGCTGAATATCGATGATTTTATCTAATTTACGCAGTTGAGCTAAACCCATCGCTGAGTTCATTTCTGAAATACGGAAGTTAAGGCCCATAATAGGGTGGCCTTCAGCGCCGCGATCGTTACCTACGTGGTCATGACCATGATCTGAGAACATATGAGCGTGATTATAAATCGTCTCATTGTTTGTGATTACAGCGCCACCTTCACCACAAGTGATGGTTTTAACTGAGTCAAATGAATAACAACCAACGTCACCGATAGTCCCCAGTGCTTTACCTTTGTAGCTGCCACCAATTGCTTGACATGCATCTTCAAGGATCACAAGGTTGTGCTTTTTACATACGGCTAAAATTTCATCCATTTTAGCCATAGAACCACACATATGAACTAAGTTAATTGCCTTAGTGCGTGGAGTGATTGCCGCTTCGATGCCTTCAGGTGATAAACATAATGTTTCATCAATTTCAGCAAAGATAGGGACTGCACCCGCCATGAATACGGCTTCTACGGAAGCAACAAACGTAAATGGAGGTACGATAACTTCATCACCAGCGCCAATACCTGCAGCTGCCATTGCTGTTTGCAATGCTGCTGTGCCGCTAGAAACTAAATGTGCATGTTTAGCATTCATCTTTTCGCAAAGTAGCGCTTCCATTTCACGGGTTTTCCAACGATCATTACGCATATGATCGAAGTTATAGCGGAAGGTAAAACCGTTTTCCATCACATCAGCGACTTCTTGTTTTTCCTCTGGTCCAAATAATTCAAAACCTGGCATGGAAATTCTCTCCTAAAAAATGCAGTGCGCGAGGTCGCGCTAAATAAACCCGCAGATTATAACTGTGTTAGTCATTCAATTGCATTAAATTTATGACAATACAGCCCATCGCTAGGCCAAAAACGGTGTTTGAAATCTCGATAGGCTTCAAACTCGTCAAATTAATTACTAATAATAGCGAAAAACAACAAAGCCCACCGATTAAGTGGGCTTTGTTGTGCAAAATAGTTATCTTTCACTGAAAGAGAAGCGTTACTTAGCTGGCATTATTCGCATGTTCGCTACTTACGGTGACATCTAAGTCGGTCAATAAGCCATTATTGATGCCGTAAATCCAACCATGAATGGCAATTTCTTGGCCTCTGTCCCAGGCATCCTGAACAATCGAGGTACTGGTGACATTAGCCACTTGTTCCATGACGTTTAATTCACATAGGCGATTAAAACGTTCTTGCTCAGTTAACAAGTTTAAATCTTTATTATGAATTCGGTAAATATCACGAATATGGCCAAGCCAATTATCTATTAGACCTAAGCGTTCGGTGCTCATCGCAGCTTTTACACCGCCACAACCATAATGACCAACAACCATGATGTGTTTAACTTTCAATACTTCAACAGCATATTGAATAACCGATAAACAATTTAAATCGGTGTGGATCACCATATTGGCGATATTACGATGAACAAATACTTCACCTGGCATTAAATCAATTATTTGATTTGAAGGTACGCGGCTGTCAGAGCAACCAATCCATAAATATTCCGGGTTTTGTTGTTGTGCTAATTGTTCGAAAAATTCAGGATGTTCTTTATTAATGCGTTCTGCCCAGCGGCGATTATTGTCAAAAAGAGGTTTCAGTAATTTCATTTGTGCTTTGTAACCGTCATTGAGTTTGCGAAAAAAACCACAGCCACTGCGTAAAGTAACTGGCGCTGTTTCAAAATTTTATTCAGTATATCAGCATTTTGAAATGCTCTGGTCTATCCATTCAACATGATGAAAAATCATCATTAATCACAACTTTAGACAGGGATTAATCTTATGTTGTAATTAAGTCATCCAATATGGTTTTTATAGAAAAGAAGTTAATAATTGGGTGAATTCATCTGCTTGCTCTTGATTACCCATATGGCCAGCATTACTCATTTGAACTTGTCTGCTGCCGCTAATGCAATCGTGCATCAAATAGGCCTCAAGCGGTGTTCTAAGCTTATTTTGTGCGCCAATGATAATCAGACACGGCAAGGTAAATTGTTCTACTAATTCTAATGTGTCACGTTTATAAAAGACTAATGGTGCAAACAAAGTTAATTGCGCAATCTGTTGTTCCTGTAAACCCATTAACGTTTGCTTAAATTTAATCGCAAATTCGTTAGACTCGCTGATGTCGGTAAAAAACATATTAGTAATGGTTGTGGCGAGTTCGTCATTACATTGCTTATCTGCAGCGACTTTATCTACCCAGCTTTGATATTTAGCACTGTTTACCTGAGGCTCAAAACCAATAAAACTATTAGCGATAACTAGTTTCGAGACTGTTTTTGGTTGTGCGATAACCATTTCTGCAGCAATAGCCCCACCTGTGCCATTACCAATGACTGCACATTGATCAATATTCAAATACGTGAGTAATGATAGGCAATGCTGCGTAATTGTGACTAATGAGGTGGTGCCAGATGGCATAGCTGATGATTGTCCATGAGCCCACAAATCGACTGCGATACAACGATGAGATTGACTTAACTCTGCAATTTGGGCTTGCCATTGCTGACTGTCACCTAAAAAGCCATGGATGAAAAATAATGCAGGACCTTGGCCTTGATCAATAAAGTGTAATGATTGTTCATTGATTGCAAAAGATTGGGTTTGATAAGGCATGGTAGGTCTCAGTTCAGTGTGGTGATGTCAAAGGTCGCGGATTTAATCAAATAGGCTTAAAAATCTACAATAATGAATTATCGAGGTTAGTCAGCAATAGGGTAGTCTGCAATAAAGTAGACGTATCGTTCGACTAATTCATCTAAGCGATTTATCAGCGCTGATTTTAATGAGATATTTGAATTAGACAATAGCAGTTTAAGGTTTTTTGGATCATATTGCGTTAAAAACTGTTTTGACTCCGGATAATAGCTTAAATGCCATGGCTCTGGGCTTACGCCACTTTGGTCTACTTGATAAGGAAGGTAGAAACTAAACTTATGAGCATTGAGTTGCAGCCAAGATGATAAGGCACCACAAGGACCATCCGTTAAATATTCATCACTGATTAATTTGAGTTGTTGCTGATTTATTTGATTTGCATCAAACACATCAATATCAGTTCCCCAATGATGACGAGAAGCCCCTGGCAGTGCAGACCAACATAAGATGGCATCGACTATCTCATTGTCACTTAAGCTTTCAATATCAATGGCGTGATTTTGAAGGTCGAGAAGAACGCGTTTACCTTGTGCTTTTGCATTCCAAATAGAGCATTGCTTTTCAAATGTGCGATGTGCTGAGCAAATTTGGATATCAATATTTTCAATAGCGGCTTGTTGCTGCATTTGGTTAAATGCAGCAGCGGTTTTTACGGTTAGGGAATAACCTTGAATATTGACTAAATGTGTTTGAACCAGCCCATATAGGGCTGGATTATCAATATTGGTGTTTAGCACAACAGCTTTTCCAATATAGATTCATAACACAAGGCTAATACTTCTAAGTCTGAGATTTTAACGCACTCATTCACTTTGTGAATAGTGGCATTAACTGGACCTAGCTCGATCACTTGTGCACCAGTGGGCGCAATAAAGCGGCCATCTGAAGTGCCGCCAGTGGTTTGTGGGTCTGTTTCATAACCTGTTACGTCTAAAATGGCAGCTTTAGTCGCCTCAAGTAATGGTCCGTCACCAGTAAGGAAAGGTAAGCCATTGTATACCCAGTTGATATCATAATCTAAACCATGGGCATCTAATATATTGAGTACGCGTTTAATCAGTTCATCAGCGGTGACTTCAGTAGAGTAGCGGAAGTTAAACATCACTTGTAAGTCACCAGGGATAACATTGGATGCACCCGTGCCACCATTAATATTAGCAATTTGAAAACTGGTCGGTGGGAAAAATTCGTTGCCATTATCCCAATGCATCTGAGCAAGTTCTGATAATGCAGGAGACGCTTTGTGAATTGGATTGTCAGCTAAATGTGGATAGGCTACATGGCCTTGAATACCATTAACCGTTAGATTACCGGTCAGACTGCCACGGCGACCATTTTTAACGATATCACCGAGTTTGTGGGTCGATGATGGTTCGCCAACTAATGACCAGGTAATTTTTTCATTGCGCGCTTCGAGGGTATCAATAACCCGAGTGGTACCATTAATGAATGGGCCTTCCTCGTCGCTGGTAATTAAAAATGCAATCGAGCCATTGTGGTCAGGATGTTTTGCGACAAAGCGCTCTGTTGCAACAATCATTGCCGCTAAAGAACCTTTCATATCAGCAGCGCCGCGGCCATGGATGTAATCATCGATCACTGTTGGTTCAAAAGGCGGGGTATGCCATTTATTTAAATCGCCTGTTGGGACAACATCGGTGTGGCCAGCAAAACAAAACACTGGTGATTTAGTGCCACGTCTTGCCCACATATTGGTGGTGTCTTCAAATACCATAGGTTCAATATTAAAGCCTGCTTCTTTGAGGCGGCCAGCCATTAATGTCTGACAACCTTCATCAAGTGGTGTTACTGATGGACGTGAAATCAAGTCTTTGGTGAGTGCTAGTACATCTTGAGTCATTATTTAAACCACGCTTGATAATCTGCAGCTTTGAAGCCGATAAGTATTTTATTATTTTGGATTAACACAGGGCGCTTAATCAAAGTAGGGTGCTCCGCCATCAGTGCAATCGCTTTTTGTTTATCGATGTCAGTTTTTTGCTCATCAGATAAGGCACGAAAGCTGGTACTGCGTTTATTAAAGAGTAATTCCCAGTCAGCAAGTTCAGTCCATTGGGTAATAGTTTCAGCGCTGATACCTTGCTCTCTGAAATCATGAAAGCTAAAAGGCTGATTCTCTGCTTCTAACCATTTGCGCGCTTTACGAACTGTGTCGCAATTCTTTATTCCAAAAATAACACTACTGCTCATTGTTCTTTATTTTCCCTGAATATGATGCGTGATGCTTAGATGTTAAACACCACTTGAATAAAAGGTTTTATCGATTTAAATCAAGATGCCAGTTACATTTCAACCGTAAAAATAACGTCTTTTCCGGCAGTAACAGCGCCTTGGGCTTTCTTCAAATATTGCACATCTTCCATGTTAGCAAGTACTACAGGGGTTAGCAGGCTTTCAACTTGATCAGTTAAATAATCCAAATCAAATTCAAGAATAGGATCGCCAACTTTTACCTGTTGACCTTCTTCTGCCAATCGCTTGAAACCGTTACCGCGTAGTTCAACTGTGCCAACACCGAAGTGAACAAACAGTTCTAACCCTTGAGGAGACTCAATGCTAAATGCATGATTAGTCTCAAATATTTTTCCAATAGTGCCATCGATTGGTGCAAGTATATATTTACCTGTCGGATTGATAGCAAGGCCATCACCCACTATTTTTTCAGCAAATACCACATCGGGTACTTGTTCAATTTCAACTAGGTCGCCAGAAATAGGGGCAAAAACTTCAATACCACCTGTAAGGGGAGGTTGCCCCGAAATTAACCGGCGAATACGGCTTAAAAATCCCATGAGATATAGCCTCTTTTTATAATGTTATTATGATTTTATAGTAAATTATTTTTTCGTTAATCGGTATTGTTATAAACAAATTAAACGAGAATTAATTATGTATGGTGCTTATTTATAGTGCATATGAATAACAATTAACTCAGCAACTCTGTTAATTTATCAATATGGCTCAGTGTGAGTGCTTTTTTGGCTTGCTGGGCAAACATTTCAAATTTGCCATTACAAATGGCTGCCTTAACATCTAATAAGCTCGCGCTATTGACACTCAGCTCGTCAATACCAAGACCGACTAACAAGCTAATCAATTTCGGATCACTGGCTAATTCACCACAAAGGCATACTTTAGTTTGGTGAGCTTTACACTCATCCACGGCCATTTTTATAAACTTAATCATAGCTGGTGATACCGGTGGATAGTCTTTTACTAGTTCAGGATTGCCCCTGTCGGCAGCAAGAGTGTATTGAGTTAAGTCGTTGCTACCAATACTAATAAAGTCCAGTTTAGGTAATAAATGTGGCAAGTTTAATACGGCCGCAGGGGTTTCGACCATGATGCCGATATTGATGTCGCCAAAGCCTTTTTCTTCGTCAACTAATTGCTGTTTGCACCAATCGATAATCTCAAATATTTGCTCAAGCTCTTCAATTTGATTCACCATCGGAAACAATAAACGTATTCTACCGTGGTTAGCCGCCCGTAAAATGGCTTTAATCTGAGTCGAAAATAAGGTTTTGTGCTGCAAACTATAACGAATGCCGCGCACACCTAGTGCGGGGTTATCTTCGTAATTTTGGCTTAAGCAGGGGATTTCTTTATCTGCGCCGATATCAAACGTTCTAATCGTAAGTACTTTACCATTAAGGCTGTGTAGCGCATCGCAATAAAGTTGAAATTGTTGTTTTTCATTAGGCACTGAATCGACTTGCATTAATAAGAATTCAGTACGAAATAAACCGATCCCTGCAGCACCAATATCTTGAATTTGGCAGACGTCACTTAGACTACTAACATTGGCTAATAGGCAAACCGAGTGGCCATCGATAGTGATGCTGGGAACATCGATGTACTGCTTTAATGCTTGGCGTCTTTCGATTTCTTGTTGCGATTTTTGCTGAAGTTGTTGTTGGGTGAATTCATTTGGGTTGATATGTAACTCACCAGTAATAGCATCGATAATTAGCGCAGTACCATCATTGATGTCATTACTATCGAACTGACAGCTTAATAACGCAGGAATTCCTGCTGCCTTTGCTAAAATCGCCGTATGACTGGTTAAACCACCGGTTTTGAGTACAATTCCTTTTATTTTATTTAAAGGAATTGTGGCAAATTCAGCGGGGGTAAGATCTTCTGCTAATAAAATCGAATTTTCATCCAGCTTAGAGACATCCCAAAGCAAGGTTCCATTGACCGCTGACATGAGCCGTTTGCCTAAACAAATCACATCATTGCTACGATTGGCCATATAGGGGTCATCTAATTGCGCAAGCTCATCAGCATGTTGAGCAAATACGCGCTCGATAGACACTTCAGCTGAAAATCGAAAACGGGTGATGTACTTTTTTAACTCGTCAGCTAGATCTTCATCTTCCAATAGCATGATATCAGCATCAATTAGATGAAAATGTTCGCTATCGGCAGCTATTTTTGATTGGCAGTTTTGTAAATGGCTAGTAAGAAATGCCGTGGCTTTGATGGCTTTTTCACATTCGTTGGCAATTTGGGCAACAGGTAATAGTCGGTAATCGACCTTTTGGTGATGCAGGCTAATATGAACAGCTTGACCAAAAGCAATTCCGGGTGAAACGACAATACCTGTAACGGCCATATTTCTTCCTGTTATTCTCAGCCTTTCACCTTAAAACCAAAGGCTGGCTGTTAGCTTAATGTGATGAGAAGCTCAGACACAGTGTTAACAGCTTGCTCTGCTTGTTCTCCTTCAGCAAACACCTTAACAGATTGACCTTGATATAAACCTAAGGTTTGTAATTTGAATAAACTTTTGGCGCTTGCTTGTTTACCATTACATTCGACTATGACGTCACAGTCAAAGGTTTTTGCAGCTTTAACTAATAATGCGGCTGGACGAGTATGTATTCCATGGGGAGCGATGATGGTAACGGTTTTATCAAAAAAGGCTTTTTCGGACATCTAGGGTGGGCTCTTATCATTAGTAATACTAAGGATAATACCGTAAACCCGCCTATGGGAATAGCGGGTTTACGTTTCTTGCAGTGAATAACAACAATATTGATTAGGTTTTAAACTGACTCAATGTTTGGGTCACATCTTGACTGATTGTCTGCAACGATTGAGCTGCATCCGCGTTGGTTTCATTTGAGCGTACCGCAATTTCAGTCAACTCGGAAATCGTGGTGATATTACGATTAATCTCTTCGGTTACTTGTGATTGCTCTTCCGTTGCGCTGGCTAGTTGGGTATTCATATCACTGATACTGTCGATAACTTGAAGAATTTCAGTCATGGCTTCTTGTGATTGAATTGCCTTTGTTTGCAATTGCTCTGATTGTTTTTGAGTATTGGTATTACTTTTAATGACTTGTTCAACACCATTATGGATTTGAGTGATAATGGTATTGATTTCATTAGTGGAAGATTGCGTCCGCGTCGCTAAAGCGCGTACCTCATCGGCAACAACAGCGAAACCGCGACCATGCTCGCCGGCTCTGGCAGCTTCAATCGCTGCATTTAATGCTAGTAGATTGGTTTGTTCAGAAATCGCACCTATGGTGTCCAGAATACTGCTAATTTCAATAGAAGACTTACCGAGTTCGTGAGTGACCCCTTCGGCTTTTTTAAGCTCTGCCACCAATAAATCTGTTTCATGCACTGTTTGCTGCATAAACTGATGTGATTGCTCAGCTTGTGATTTCACATTGTTAGCACCATCAGCGGCTTTATTGGTGTTTTGTGCCATATCATTGGTTGTTGCCAACATTTGATTGACGGCTGTAGCAACGCTTTGTGTTTCACTATGAATAAGTTCAGCGCTTTGATTAGACTCTTCAACGGCGACTAATAATAATTGTGCGTCTGTATCAAGTTCTGTACCAAGGGGTTTTAAGTTAGATACCATGGTAGAAATCTTCAAAACAAAGGCATTAAACGCATCGGCCATTTTAGCCACTTCATCATTTCCACTATTATCTAAACGTTTAGATAAATCGCCTTCACCTTTTGCTATATCTTCCATTGCAACAATGGCGGCATTAATTGGTGAACTAATAGAGACGTTTAGGACTAGAAAAAATAAGAAAATAGGTATTGAAATTAACATCATGATAATGAGGTAATTGATCAAAACTCCTCCCATGCTGTCGTTAACATCAGTCGCACTGGTTTGCGCAACGATTGTCCAGCCCCACTGGGGATAATAATTTGCTCCGGCCAGCATGGTAACAACGTTAGAAGAGTAGCCTTCTTTATCCTGGTATTCGAGTTCAGCTGTGGTGGATCGTTTGGCCTGAGTGACGAGAGTCATCAATGGTTTAGTGCCATCTGCAGCAATGATGTTTTGGTAAGACCGACCTATCGTATTAGTGTCTTTTGGATTACTAATAATGCTGCCGTCTTGATCGATGACGATATAAGACTCGTCACTAAGATAGCGAATTTGATCAATAATATTGAGGGCTTGGTGCTTTATCGCTTCATCATCTAAGTTTGACAGATTTGTTTCAATTGCTTGAAGCATTGATGTTGCCGTTGAGACTTGTGCATTTATCTGAACATGCTTTTGACTAATCAGGTTGTTGTATTGCTCGTTGATAGAAAAGCTAGCGAAACATACAGTTCCGATAGCGGCTAATACTAACATTAGAAATAAGCGCTTGAGTATGGTGAGCTTACGTAAAAAAGAAATCATGTTCGTCCTTTCTGTTTTTGAGGAACGCATTTATAAACCAAATTTTGACATAAATTGTTATCAAAATAACAGTGGATGTGATTTTTTGTGATCTAATATCGAATTGATACAATTTCATACACTTCAAGAAACTGGTGACTATCTAGTTTTTATCTCTAAAGTTGTTATTTATCAGTTATTTGTTCGTGTCGTTGTTGGCTTTTTTATTTATTTTTGATAATGATTTGTTTTAGCTTTGATTTATAACGTTATCAGCCTAAAATGAAGGAAATGTTAAACAAGGTAAACATTGTTATGGATTCTGTTCAAGTAGTTAACACTGATGATATTTTACTTAAATTATGTCACTCAGTTACTCACGTTCTTTCTAGCACTAGCGACAGTCAAGTGACTCATGCCGGTATGGTGCAAAATATCTCTCGAACATGCTTAAAACCCGATCTTGGCTGTTTTTCTATCTTTGATGGCGGTTTTTCAGGTTTAGTGGTGATCAATTTTTCTAAAGAAGCGGCAATTGAAATATATCGACGTTACATGATCAATATGGGCATGCCTGAATCCGAGCTAGCTTTTTCGCACACATCTGATGATGTTGCGAATGTCATGGGCGAGCTGATGAATCAAATTCTCGGAAATTTCATCAAAACGATTTCTAAAGAGTTACAAACATCGATCAGCCAAAGTCAGCCAAAAATGTTGACCATTAATAAAGAATTAACCATATCAATTGACACCAATCTTGATGAAGCAGTAGCAAGAAGAGTGTCATTCAAAACCGCTGATAACCATATATTTTATCTAGAGTTTGCGATGGATAAGACTGAATTTATCAAGTTAAAAGAATTTGAAATGGAAGAAGAAATAGATCCAGATTCGTTAATCGAAACCCATGGAAATGGTGCGAATAAACAGAATCGTAAATCTACTGATATAGAAGCTGTTGTTGTCGTAGATGATGCAGACGACTTATTAAGTGAATTAGGCTTATAAAATTAATTAATCGGTGATTATTAATGTTGTTTTAGGTATAAACAATAAGTAAGTACCTAAAATAACGATAATAAAGGCGCTATGCAAAATGACTTCTAAAGCTACTTCAATCGATATCGCTTACAAAGCCGGTGTATCTCAGTCGACCGTGTCCCGGGCTCTAAGAAATAGCCCCTTGGTTAACCTTGAAACGCGACAACGCATCCAAGCTATTGCTAAAGAACTCAATTATAAAGTTGATAAAAACGCCAGTAACCTCCGCACGCAAAATAGTCATACCTTAGCTTTGTTGATTTGTGAAGATCCCACCAATGACGAATCACTTATTAATCCATTTTTCTTATCTATGCTGGGTTCAATAACCCGTGCTACTGCACAGCAAGGTTACGATTTATTAGTTTCTTTCCAACAGTTGTCTAGTGATTGGCATGCTGACTACGAAGACAGTAACAAAGCCGATGGCATTATTTTATTAGGCTATGGTGACTATGTTGATTATGAACACAAGCTGCAAAAACTGTTGGAACAAAATACCCATTTTGTCATTTGGGGTGCAGAGCATAATCACAAGGAAGTATTATCCATAGGCTGTGACAACCATCAGGGTGGGGTAATCGCAACCGAGCATATTATTTCACTCAATATGGAAAAAATAGCCTTTTTAGGTGATGCATCTGAGCATAGCCCTGAATTTAGGGATCGTTATTTAGGCCATGCTGATGCGCTTAAAAAGGCCGGGCTAAAGCTCAATAAAAGTTTACAGTTTGATGCCATCAGCACTGAAGGCTCAGGCTTTGATGCTGCGATTAAATTACTCGACAGTGGCTTTGTATTTGATTCTATTTTTGCTGCGAGTGATTTAATTGCAATAGGGGCTATTCGAGCACTTAAACAACGCAATGTGCGTGTGCCTGAAGATATCGTTGTGGTTGGTTATGATGATATCCCTGTGGCAAGCTTTGCTAATCCAGCGCTGACAACGGTTAAGCAAAATACTAAACTTGCTGGTGAAATATTAGTTGAAAGTTTGCTTAAACTCATCAGAGGGCAAGATGTTGGCCCGCAACTTATTCCCACCCGTTTAGTGGTACGTCAATCATGTGGTGGTGAATAAAGAAAGTCATCAATAATCTAGCAATCAGGGCGTAACACTATCTAATACGCAATCTTATTTGATGGCGTATTAGATAATTTATTATGGATAATCAATTGAAATCGCCAATACTCTCTCTTATTACTCTTATAGCTAAAATGTGTCATGGGTTATTGCCGCTTCGTGCGGGAGCTCTGTGCTCATTAATGACCGCTGCATTGGTTGCTCTACCTGTAAATGCACAAGATCTTGAACCAAGAAGTTACACCAATATCCCAGTAGGGATGCACTTTTTAGCATTAGGCTATTTAAATTCCGAAGGCGCATTGTCGCCATCTCCTTCAGTTCCTCTCAAAGATGCACATTTAAAGCTTGATGCTGGCGTGGTGGGTTATGCCACGACTTTTGGAATAGGTGGAAGCGCTTCGAAATTAGACATGTCAGCATCACGGATATGTATGAAAGGGAATGCCACTTTTCAAGGTGAATATGCAGAAGTTGATCGCTGTGGTTACGGCGACCCGAAAATCAGATTGACCTGGAATTTTTATGGTGCACCTGCCGTTGAAAGAAAAGATTTTGCACAATACAGTGAAGGTTTGGTTATGGGTACGAGCCTACAAGTGAGTCTTCCTGTGGGCTCTTATGACAAAGATACACTCATTAATGCTGGCGCTAATCAATGGATATTTAGACCGGGCATTGGTATGTCCTATAAAGTCGGTGATTGGTATTACAGCGCTATGGGTTCCATTCGTTTTTATACTGACAACGATGAGTTTTATAATGATGTTTTCTTGGTTAAAGACCCTCAATATACTTTTCAAGGTCACATTATTTACAGTATTACCCGCGGCCAATGGTTGTCGTTAAGTGCAAATTACTTTATTGGTGGTGAAACCAACAAAAATGGTGTTGATGCCGATGACGCTGAAGATAACTCGCGTTTTGGTTTAACCTACTCTTTAGCTTTCAACCAAAAACACAGTATAAAAGTGTATGCGAGTACCGGAGTGATTACGCGCATAGGTAATGATTTCGATACCTATGGACTAGTTTGGCAATATGCCTTTTAACGGATGAATTAGCCAATAATGGCAAGGAAGAATAATGGCTGGTGCAAGTTTATTAGTGTTACTCGATGATATCGCAACGATATTAGATGACGTCGCGGCAATGAGTAAAATAGCTGCCAGAAAAACTGCAGGGGTATTAGGTGACGATTTAGCCCTCAATGCTCAACAGGTATCAGGCGTTGCATCTGAGCGAGAACTCCCAGTGGTATGGGCTGTTGCCAAAGGCTCTTTTAAGAATAAATTAATCTTAGTGCCCGCCGCCTTGTTGATTAGCGCTTTTATCCCATGGGCGATAACGCCACTATTAATGTTCGGTGGGTTATTTTTGTGTTTCGAGGGTTTTGAAAAAATCCATCACACTTATACTCACCGCAAAGATAAAAAGACAGCGATAGCTGATGAAGAGGTAGTTCAGAAATCAAAACAAGACCTCGAGCTATTTGAAAAAACCAAGGTTAAAGGGGCTATTCGAACAGACTTTGTACTCTCTGCTGAAATCATTGCGATTAGTCTAGGTGTCGTGGCTGAGAGTTCTTTAATGAGCCAGTTTTTAACCCTGAGCGTTATTGCGGTGATTATGACTGTCGGCGTTTATGGTTTAGTGGCTGGCATTGTCAAAATCGATGATTTAGGTCTTTACCTGACGCAAAAGAAAGGTGAGGGCACGTTAGTTAAAATTTGGCACAAAATCGGTTTTTGGTTACTTACAGCAGCGCCATACTTAATGAAAGGCTTAACCATTATTGGCACCATTGCCATGTTTATGGTGGGTGGCGGCATTTTAACTCATGGCATTCATATCGTGAGTGAACAGATTAATCATATTGCACTATTGGTTGGTGAGCTTAGTTATATTGGCATGATACTGAAACCAATCACCCCTAGCTTATTAAATGCCTTGTTTGGTGTTATTGCTGGTGCACTAGCCGTTATAGCGATGAATGGATTGACTAAGGTTAAGAGTCAATTTAGCTAGTGTTAATTGAACTAAGAACTAATTCAACGAAACTAATATGGCTAAAAGTGTGATTTAGATTAATAAAAAAACCGCAAATTCAAATTTGCGGTTTTTTATTAATCACTAATAACAATACTTAATGCTGGTTATTTTGCCAGTTTATCGGCCACGATAGGGTAGTAATCCCATACGGCTTTATCTGTCATAGAGCGAACCAGTTTCACGTATTCTGCGTGTGTCCATGCAAGTGGTGTCGCTGAGTTGGTGCCATCGCCCATAGCGTAGTTATAACGCGTTGGATTACCCACACCGTCCCAAGCTTGTTCTGGTAACATCATGCCTTCATTGGCAAAGGTTTCCATGCCTTGAACATAGGTGTTTATAAGCGCTTGATGGCTTTCAGTTGTCAGAGTGTCATTGGCTTTAGCTAACGCCAGTTCATAATGACCACGCTCACCAGTAAAGAAAGGCCATACTCGGCCACGTTGGTCTTCAGTATTCCCTTTTTCGGCATAGCTTAAACCGCTAGTGATATCTTCGCCATAACCATCGTTACCATAGCGTCTAAAGCCTGGAATTAAACTACCGTCTTTGGCTTTAAATTCGTACTTAACTCTTAGGTTGTGCTCAAGGCTTGTGTCATCAATTAGCATAACGCTGTTTTGAATCACACTGTCATTAGCGACTTTTACGCCGTAACGTACTAACTCTAAGAAACCGCCATCAAGAATGACTCTTTGATCAAGACCCGGTTTGCCATTGTTATCTAATAACTTGTCGGCATTGTTTGGGTTACCATTTGGGCTAATACGAACATAATAAGGTTTATTGTCCTGACTAAGCTCACCCGTTGTCGTCACCATTGTTGATTCAAGACTGGCTTCTAGCTTACGCGCCAGTTGTAGGTATTTATCAGCATCTTCATCTTTGGCAAGCTTAGCTAAATCACTGGCGGCTACAAGCCCTGCAATAACCGCAGCAGTGGTAGAAGGTGAGAAGCCCGCTTGTTCTTCCCAGCGCTCTTGTTGGGTGCTAGGAGGCGTAATACTGGTGTCATTCCAATCTAATTTTACATTGCCGCCAGTAACTAAGAACTCTGCAGCAGGTTTAAGCATGTCGGTATACCATTGACTGATTTCAGCATCAGTTAATACGCCCGCTTGCCATAATTTCCAACCGAGCATTATTGGCATTGCTGTTTGATCAAGCTGAACACCAACCCATTCAATTTCACCATCAACGTGGGTTTTTTGTAAAAACCATCCTGGAGTGCCGACATATTCAGGTGTTTGTTGGCTGACTTGTACTTTCTTTAAATACTCAAAAGCCACTTTTGGGGTTTCGGTGTCACCCATGGCTAAAAAGGCCATAGCGCATTGATAAAAATCTCGTGGCCATACCGCTTTATAACCGGTGCTACCGACCTTAGCTGAAACACTGTCACCCCAAGGATTAGAAAGTGAAGCGATTAGTGCGCCAGCGTGGGTTTTATCTTCTTGGGCTTTTAATACCAGTGCACTGGTATAGAGTAATTGGCCGTTATCAGTGGTGTTAGCACTCATGTCGTTAAGCACTGGCAACGAACTTAAATAGTCTTTCCAGCCGACATGTTTGTCATCGCCAAGATAAGCACTTAATACCTTGTCATAGCCGCTAGTCAATGTGGCATCGACATTGGCTAAACTGCTTTTCTTATCATGGCCAAAGCCGATAGCAATATTCATTTCTAGGATATTGTTATCTGCTGATTTGCTTAAGGTTGGATATTGAGCTGTAAGCGCAACATTGCCAATAACACTGTTATCACTGCTGGTGGTGTTATAGAGGTTATTTAACTGACCGTTGTCTTTAAGATCAACTAACCCATCAGATTTACCGACAAAACCGGCACTGGCTTGAGTAAATTCTACATCAGATTTGATGGTCATTACTGATGAGTCAGCATTATTGGTGTATGCCACTAACGCGCCATTTTCAATACTGGCGATATCATTGGCGCCACTATTATCTACATGTGGATTGGCATATAAATGTGGGGTAATACCATCAGCGAAAGAAGTAAAAATTACCTTCACCATCATGCTGTCACGGTTTGGATCGGTAAAAATATGCTTTTCGATTTGGTACTGACCATTTTTAGCTTTATTAATCACTTTATAGGCTAATGATAATGGACGGCCTTGATCATCTTGATGTAAATATTCGATGCTACTGATGGTGTCTTGTTTTTCAGTATCAACAAAGCCATCACCAGTAATGATGAATTGCATTTCTTTTAATTGAGCATTGTGGATCAAACCATACATGGTTTCAGTAAGCACACCTTGGGCGATGGAAAACCAGACTTTACTGACTGGGTTATCAGCGGTGCTTTGATATTGCCCGTCAACATAAGGTTCGTAAGAAGTACCAATACCAGTCTTACCAGAAAAGGCCCAGGTTGGATCGATACCGGGGGCGCCGGGAGCAACTTGCTTAATGGTGGTGATCTTAGCCGTTGTTTCAATGGTTTGTTCTGGCGCTACTTCAGCGTCAGAGCAGGCTGATAATGCCAGTAATGAACCCGTTACAACAGCTGCATTGATCGCCTTAGCGACAAATGACTTTTTAAAACAAATTGTTTGTGAGTTATTAATATTTAACATTGCGCTCATGAATAACGTTCCCCAAATATTTTTAAATAATTTTTATAACTTAATGAGTTTTGATTTTCTGTTTAAGCTTGTGAACTGGGTTGATCGACAAATAACACCGCAATACCAGCAATAATCATAAATACCCCACCAGTGATTAATGCAAAAATGGGTTCACCATCGAATAAGCCATTTAAAATCACCCCTAAAACACTTGCGGCAAGTAATTGTGGAATAACGATAAAGAAGTTAAATATGCCCATAAATACGCCCATTTTTTTAGGCGGTAATATACCTGATAGCATGGCATAAGGTACTGATAAGATAGAGGCCCAAGCGATACCGACACCAATCATAGGTATCCATAACATTTGTGGGTCTGTTATAAAGTAAAAACTAATTAGCCCTAGTCCACCGAGTGTTAAGTTGATGGTGTGAGTAAATTTAATACCTACGGCTTTAGCTAAAAAAGGAATCATCACAGCAGCAAGGGCGGCAAAGCCATTGTATGAAGCGAATAACATCCCGACCCAGTCAGCGCCGTCGTTATAAGCTTGTGAAACAACATCAGAACTGCCGTAATGATAAGAGGTGACTGCGGCAGTGGTATAAATCCACATGGCGAAGAGTGCAAACCATGAGAAAAATTGTACGATAGCTAATTGGTGCATCGCTTTAGGCATATGGAATAAATCGTCAACGACGTTAAATACCATCCCTAATGACTCGCGTTTGTTACCCTTTATGCCAGCTAGTGCTTTAGCGCAATAGAGTTGTAATGGGCCAAAAGCAAAGATGCCAATACTAAGAATAAACAACTGTTTATCCCAACCTAATCCGTAAACTAAGCCTGTGAATATCGCGCCAAATCCCATCCATAACATCGACGCTTTTTTATATTGCGTAGCGGTGCGGCTGCGAGTTTCATCAATACCGTCTTCTTGCTTAGCGGCTTCTTCATGTGCATGGAAGGCATTGATTTCTTCTGGCGAATATTCTTTGGTGCTAACAATCGTCCAACCCACAGCAAGAAACAATACCGCGCCACCAAAATAGAAGGCATAGCGAACTGAGTCGGCAATTTCACCCGCTGGGGCTGTATTGGCAACATCAAAGTAATTAGTGAGGATATAAGGTAGTGCTGAAGCGACAACGGCGCCAATGCCGATAAAGAAGCTTTGCATGGCATAGCCTTGAGTACGTTGACTCTTAGGCAAGTTATCACCAACGAAAGCACGAAACGGCTCCATAGCGATATTGATTGATGCATCCATAATCCACAACATGCCCGCTGCAATCCACAGAGTAGGAGAGTGCGGCATGACAAATAACGCCAGCGTGGTACAAATTGCGCCAATTAAGAAATAAGGACGACGACGGCCAAGCCCGTTCCAGGTGTTGTCACTCAAATAACCGATAATTGGCTGGACTATCAATCCTGTCAGCGGAGCTGCAATCCAAAGAATAGGAATTTCGTCAATTTCAGCACCTAGCGTTTGGAAAATACGGCTGACATTGGCATTTTGCAGTGCAAAACCGAATTGGATCCCCAAAAATCCAAAGCACATATTAAAGATTTGCCAAAAGTTGAGTTCTGGCTGCTGACGCTGCTGAGTATTTGTCGATGTTTGACTAATCGTATCGGTAGACATGTATCTTCCTTTTTATAGGTCGTTCAACTTCATGGCTGAACTCTTATTATCACGTTTGCTAATGTACTAGGTAAAAAAATGGCGAATACACATCTCCCTAAGACGGGTATTCGCCAAAGACCTGGTTTGAACTCCAAAAAGGCTGAAGTTAAAAAGGTACTTAAAACCTGACACAATCCGATGAAGGTGATGCGCCAGTAACGACCTAGCCCATTTCATCCACACAAGCAGAGGAGAAATTTAGCAGGTTTCATATTAGCCTTGTGTCGGATTTAGGCACAACCAATTACATACGTATTCATCATTTATGCACAACGAAAGCTGATCATATTTGTAACAGGAAGGGGTAAATAGCGCATTAACCGATATTTGGTAGGTCAATGTAAATGAACAAAAACCTGATGGCAATGAACACAAAAAGTGGGCATTGCAATACATCAGGTTTTATTGGGGTGAAATTGTTTTGTTTTGACTTTAAAGCGCTTTAATTTAAGGCTTTAAAACGAACCGCAGTACCACCACTTTTTGCTAATACCAGTGACAGATTGTGTTTCGAAGTCACTTTTGTCGTTTCAATGACGTAATCATATGGGTTGGTTAGCCAATTAGCGTTGGCACCATCACGATATATTTGTGCTTCATATTGTTGGTTATTATCTAAAAATGATAATTCAACATCAAAACTGCGGGCTTGTTCATCAGTGAGTGCGCCAAGATACCAATCATCAGAGTGACGGTCTTTACGCGCAAAGGCGACAAAATCACCGACTTCACCAGCAACTGCAATACTCTCGCTCCAGTCTGTCGGCACATCTTGAATAAACTGAAAGGCGTCAAGGCGTTCAACATAATTACGTGGTAAATCCGCCGCCATTTGAATTGGACTGTATAGCACCACGTACAAGGCTAGTTGCTTAGTTATTGTTGTTTGCACCCGATTAACTGCATCTAAGCCTTCTGGTGCGAGATTAAATATCCCAGGGGTGAAATCCATTGGCCCTGACAGCATACGAGTAAAAGGCAGAATCGCAGTATGTTCTGGGTTATTGGGCGGAGTTCCCCAAGCATTAAATTCTTGGCCGCGGGCGCCTTCACGCGCTATCCAGTTTGGATATGTGCGGCGCAGACCGGTATCTTTAACGGGTTCGTGAGTATTAATGCTTATGCCACGTTTAGCGGCTTCACTCACACTGTGCAGGTATTCATTCACCATAAACTGGCCATCATGCCATTCATGGCGGGTAATACCGTTTTCATCAACACGCTTGATGTCACCACCATCTGCGACATAGCCCGTTTTGATTTGGGTTACGCCATGCTTTTTATATAAATCATAAGCATCATTCATTTGATTACGGTAATTGGTTACAGAACCCGAGGTTTCATGGTGACCAATTAAGCGCACGTTTTGTTTAGCGCCATATTCACTGACAGCATCAATATCAAAATCATCATATGGTTTAGTAAAGCTAAACACATCGCCATTATGGAACCAACTGCCATCCCAGCCGAGATTCCAGCCTTCAACTAATACGCCGTCAAAGCCGTACTTAGCAGCAAAGTCCATGTAACGTTTGGTTTCGCTGGTCGTTGCGCCATGTTTATCACCTGAACCCCAAGTATTTTCATTAAGGTGCATTCCCCACCAAATCCCAACATACTTACCTGGTTCAACCCATGACACATCACCGAGCTTGTTAGGCTCGTTTAAGTTAAGGATTAAATCTGAATTGAGTAAACCAGTGGCTTTTTCGGCAATTTGAATAGTGCGCCATGGGGTAGTAAATCCAGGTTTAGTTTTGACTAAGATGCCATCAGACCATGGGGTTAAGTCGGCTTTTAAGGTGCCATCACGGCGTTGATCTAGCACCATAGCGGCATAATCTGTTAGCGCCGCTTCGTGAATACTTAAATGAGTGCCTGAAGCGAGTTTATAAGTGAAGGGGGTATGAGCACGGTCGACTTTGTTTACCGTGGAGGTGTTATATAAGTATTCGTAGCGATTCCAGCCGCGTCCCGGTATCCACCAGGCAGTCGCATTATGGGCATCAGGAATTGAAAACTCAGTTAGTTCATTGGTAATGTTTAAGGCAGATTCTGAGGCAAGGCCTTTTTGTGTTGGCACTTGATACCTAAAGCCTAAACCATCATCAAACACCTTAAATTCTACGATAAAGTGGTAATTACCGTTACTAAAGGTGGTGGTGAGTTTATTGTGATGATCATCAACCCACTCACGTTCCCCCCAGGGTTGTTGCCAGCGCGATTGATTAGAATCACTGGTTGATTTACTGATCTCAAAACCGCTACCAAATTCTCCCAAAGACTTGAACACCAATCCCATTCGTGAAGCAAGTACCGCATCTTCACCATTAAAGCTGACTCTGTATTCAGGTATATCAGCATCATCTGACAAGCTAACGGTAATATTTTTACTCGGAGAGTTGATAGTCACTGTTTTCGCCTGAACTTCTGGCGATATTCCTGACAGGACACAGCTAATGAATATGGAAAGTGCGGTGATATTAAAAACCGACTGATACTTTTTGTTTTTGTTTTTGTTTGTGTTTGTGTTTGTGTTTGTTGCGATTGCGGAAGCGACTTTTGATGGTGTATTAAATGGTAAATCAACTGATTTTGATGATGCTTCGAGCATGGTGACTCCATATTATTATTCGAATTTCCCTTTCACATATTAGAGCGCTTAAACCAAATGCTGCAATTTGTTGCATACGTATTCAAGATTGAGGCGTTATTTAAGGCAAATATTTTAAATACGTTGATTGCATTTTTTAGAATGCGTTTATTTTTCATCCTACATTGTCCAATGTCGAGAAAACGGATATTTAATTCAGATTTTTATATTTGTATCGCTAAAGACATGCTATATCGCCAGCTAAAAAATCAATGTGAAATACATCTGTTATCTAGATGTTTTATAAATAGGCAACTTGGTTTGATATGCAACAAATCTAGTAGTTATTCGTAATAGTTATTTGTGATATCTGCAATTGCGATGAAGGTCAGTATTTTACTAATTGTTTGAGTAATAAGTGTTTTTTTAACTATGTTTGTTCTTGCTTTGCGCTGTGTTTGTTATGGTTTTATTGAAATAATAATAAGGGAAATACCATGGGAATGAACAGACGTAGTTTTCTAAAAGGCAGCAGTGCATTTGCATTTTCGGCCAGTATTATGGGGTGTTCAAGTAGTGATGATGACATTATTGAAGAACCACCAGTAGAGCCACCAGTTGTTGAGCCTCCTGAAGGTATTGTTGATGGTGTGTACCATACAACATGTCCTCGTAATTGTGGTGATAGATGTAGCCTTATGGTCACGACTAAAGATGGTGTCGCAGTATCAATTACCGGTGATATGTCTCACCCAGTAACTGCAGGAACGCCATGTGTTAAAGGTCATTCTTATTTACAATCAGTTTATAGTCCAGACCGCATTCAACAACCAATGAAACGTGTAGGCCCCCGTGGACCAGGGGCAACATTTGAACCTATTTCATGGGAAGAGGCTAACGCTGAAATTGCTAGCCGATTAAACGATATCATCAATACTCATGGTGGTAATTCAATCGTTCCTTATTCTTATTCTGGTTACAGTGGCATTAGTGCGACAACTGGCGCGAACAGATTCTTTAACCGTATTGGCGGTCGTAATTTACAACGTAATATTTGTGCTAGTGCGGGTTATTCAGGAATGAGTTCTATATTGGGTGAATTCAATGGCCCAAGCCCAGAAGATTATGTTAATACCAAATGTTTTGTTTCTTGGGGAACCAACGAACAAGCAACCAATATTCACCATCTTAAATTTATTAATGAAGCCCGTGATAAAGGGGCAAAAATACTAGTTGTTAACCCAGCTCGTACACCGTTAGCGTCGCAAGCTGATATTTGGTTGCAACCAGCGCCAGGTACCGATGCCACGTTAGTCATTGGTATTAGTAAAGTTATTATTGAAGAAAGCTTACAAGACAGCGCATTTATTACTGCTAACACGCAAGATTATGATGCATTAATTGCACGTCTTGATGAATTTACTCATGAAGAAATTGAATTAGAAACCGGCGTTTCTAAAAGCCAATATCAAGAGTTTGCTAGAGCTTATGCTGGCGCAGAATGTGCGATGATCCGTATTGGTTATGGCATACAACGTACCTTAAATGGCGGCCGTATGGTTAAAGCTATTCCAACCATCGCAGCGTTAACTGGTAATATCGGTAAAGTTGGCGCTGGTATTGTTTATTTGAATGTGATGTCAGGAGGTTTATTTGATTGGGGCTATAGTGGCGCAGCTCATTTAACTCCTGAAGGAGCCGAGCGTGGCACCGTCAGCATCAATGAGGTGGGTAAGTTCTTATTGCCAGAAGATTACCAACATGAAAACGGCTTAGTTGGCCCAATTTCTTATGGTGAGCCTTCAGATCCAATCAAAGCGATGATCGTTTATTCTAGTAATCCAATGGCGATAGCACCAAATACGGATCTCATCGAAAAAGGCTTAATGCGTGACGATTTGTTCTTAGTGGGTATCGATTTATTCCAAACCGATACCATGGATTATGTTGATTACTTGCTGCCTACCTCTAGTTACATGGAACAATCTAATTTAATTGATAGTTACCAGTGTTATTACGCTAAGCACAGTGCGAAAGCGATTATGCCTTTGTATGAATCAAAGCCTGATACGGTTATTTTTAATGATTTAGCCAAAGCAATGGGCTTTGATGACCCAGAGTTTGATGAATCTATCGATTCTATCTTACGCAATACCTGGAAAGGTAACATTAGTTACGATGAGCTATTAATTAAAAAATGGGATAGCCCAATTGTCGATTACCCGTATCGCAAAAACTTAGACTTCCCTACAGCCAGTGGCAAGATTGAATTTAAAGATACCAGTAACAAGTATTTTGATTCTGAGAAGTTTAACCCTGTCATTGATACAGGCACGCCAGAAAGTAATGAAGTTGATGATAAAGGAATGACCGATGCTGAAAAAGCACGTGAATTTAGACTTTTATCTCCAGCACATGCAAAACTCAGTAACTCCCAATGGGCCAATGTTAAGTATATTGCTGACACATTCCCACAACACACAATTTATATCCATCCAGCAGATGCGGGAACTAAAGGTATAAATGATGGCGATCAAGTGACCTTGACTGCGAGCCGATATGGCAATGCTGATGTACAAATTCAATTTGTTGCTAGGGTTGAAGAGATGACAGCGATAGGTACCGTATTTGCTTGGAAGAATAGTTGGAAAAAACTTAATGAAAATGGAAGTGGCACAGCTATCAATCAGCTAACAAACTGTGATTTAACTGATATGAACCACGGTTCTACTTTCCATGCTACCCGTGTAGATATCTCACTGGCGTAATTATTCTCATTAAGGAATTTTCTAATGACTGAACAAAAAGTTTTTGTATTTCGCCAAGAAAACTGTGTTGGCTGTGAAGCGTGTACTGTCGCCTGCCAAGCGGGTAAACAAGCGAATGAATTTGTAACACTAAGAGATGTATCTCAAGGTGAGAAAATCAATCATTCAGGCAGAGCCGTTGCTGTATTTTTATCGCAATCTTGTCACCATTGTGATGATCCGATTTGTGTTGAAAAATGCCCACAAGGAGCGATGATTAAGCGTGATGATGGCATTGTGTACATTGATGATGCTATGTGTGTTGGTTGTGGTTTATGTAATATGGTTTGCCCGTATGATGCCCCAAAAATTGATGCAAAACGTGGCATATTATCGAAGTGTGATATGTGTAAAGACAGATTAGCTGAAGGCGAAAAGCCTTTCTGTGTACAAGGCTGCCCAGTACAAGTGCTAGATGTGATGGATAAATCTGAAGCATTAAGCTTACCTGGAGCAAGTTTAAATGGCGATGGTCATGAAGACTTAGGGACGGGTCCTAATACTGTATTTATTAAATTAAGAAATTAACATTTCGATTTAAATCAATTAATCTAATACTTAGGTATTAGTAAAATGCCAGCATATCAGCTGGCATTTTTATTTTTGATGAACAGTGATTCATGGTTTTTATTTATGAAATGTTATTTAGGGAACGTTATTTAGAAAAGGTTACATTAATAGATGATGTTATTAATTGTTTTGTGTAATTCATTTGTCTTAATAATTAAATAAACTGCTAATTAATCAGGAAAGTATATGGTTAGTTAAATTACGAAACGTGTATTTTTACGTTGGTTGAGGTTTCTAATATGTTTATCCCAATTACATGCTGTATTGATCACCGTTTCTGCGTGGTCTTGTAATTCTTGGTTATGCGATAAATCAATATCTGCGGCAAAAATTCTCGCGAGTTCAATAATGGCATAATCAGGTTTTGTGAGTATGTTTCCATTAAGACTTTGGTTAATCAAAACGCTAAAACCACTGTAGAAAACAGACATTAATTGTACTTTGTTAAGTTGCTTAGGAATCGTGTCAACTCTGCGGAAGTCATTGATCACAATATTAGAAAGCTTTCTGGTTATGGGACCTAATGAGTCCGTTTGATGAGATGATTTAAGCCACACAGGCTCATTCATGAGGCTTTGCTCAATTGCGCTGCCAAGTTCTGCTGCGCGCCATCTATCTTTAAAATTCATCACTAACATAGTTCGACCTATATAACCTTTAAAGTACAGTCATAATAATACGAGGGTTCTTAAATCAAATTAATGATCAAAATCACTATCTCATAAAAGTTATTTTATTTGTTTATAGAAATTGGAATGTATCACAGACATTAATCATAACCTGAAATAATATAAGGTAATTAAATAAATGAGAATTAAATATGAATAACGAAGAATACGTTAAATCTATAGCGGGAATGTTTAATTTTTTAGCAGAAATATTTTATCAAAATCCGACTGAAGAATTAAAGGATACTATTTCAACACTTGAGATACCATTGTTTGTAACAAAAGACGCGAATTTTAATAAATTAGTTTTCAACCACATTAGCGAATTAAAAACGCTGGCTCAACAGTTGCCTGTTTTAGCGCTAAAACAAGATTTTAATATCTTATTTGTCAGACCTAAAGGGAAGAAAGCTTACCCGTGGGGCTCTGTTTACTTGAATAACCAGAATCGATTATTTGATCAGTCAACGCTGGATTTTATGGATTTTTGTCAAAGTAATAACTTAAATTTTAATCTTACTCAACACGAGCCGACTGATCATTTTGCTTTAATGCTGGTGGCTTTAGTCTATTGCTTAGAGCTTGATTTACAAGAACAGCAAAATAGAACCAAACAACTCCTTGAGCAGCATTTGTTGACCTGGAGCGACCGTTTCCTGTGTCTAGTGGCAGAACACAGCGAGAGCCGTTTCTATGGCGCCTCAGCAGAGTTATGTATGTTATTGCTTGAAGATATAAAACAAGCCAACAATATCGAATTGAAACCGGTAGAGCTGTTTAAATAACAGCACCTTTTAAAAATTAGTGCCTTTTAAAAAAATAGGGTATTTAAAATAGCAGAGCATTGTTGTTTTAATCCCCGAGTGTTTGCTGTTGCACAAGTTTTCAGTAGCTTCGTTTCTGGTATATCTAACTTTCTAGTTATCAGACTTGAGCTGTTAAACAATGTACAAAATAAGCACATAAAAGCCTGCAATAATTTACATTACTGTAGGCTTTTAAAAATAAATTGACCAGAATTCAGATATTTAACGTGTGTTTATTCCCAATTAATGGCTAACACTTTAGACTCTAAAGGCTGCAGCGTGATAGTCATAGAGCCTTGTTGTGAAACAACCTTAAGTAAATGACTATCTAAGTTTTGACTTGCGCTAACGCCAATTGAAGAATCATCTATCGTTAACAAGTTGTCTAATGGATATTCACCATCTTGAATACTCGCCTTAACGATTAAGTGTTCAGGTAACTGTAGCGTGTAGCTTGTAGGTTCTTCGGCGCTAAAGTTAGTCACAACCAGCATAAATTGTTGGTCGTTATAACGACTAAAAGCAAAGGTTTTATCATTATATCCAGCAACTACATCGGTGTCTGTTAGCTTGCTTACTTCGCGATTAATCGTATCTAACTCAAAATAGTCACCTTGAAGCGCTGGAGCAGTATGACTCAAGTTAACCAGGGTTTGATAATATGCACGCAGTGCCTTTTCTGACTTAGTTGATTGTCCACCATCAAACTTGCCATTATTCATCCAGCGTTGATGGGCTGGCACGCCAACGTAATCAAAAATACTGGTTCGGGTCGCTTGGCCAAAACCTGCATCTTGCTGGGCTTTTTCGCCAACATCTTGGCCAAAATAAAGCAAGGTCGGTGAGCGGCTAATGGTAGTAGATACGACCATGGCGGGTAGTGCAGCTTCAGCACTCCCTGCAAAGTCTTTGGTATTGATGCGCTGCTCATCGTGGTTTTCTAAAAAGTTAAGCATATGTGCTTCAATATCAACTATTTTTGCTTGATCGACAGCTATCTCAACTGTGGATTTTTTATCATGGATAATGTCTTTTAAGGTATCGTATAAATCCACTTTGTCGTAAAGGTAATCCATCTTTCCTAGATGTATGTAATCACGGTATAGGGAAGGGTTATAGACCTCAGCAAGTAGAAATGCCTTGGGGTTTATGTGTTTAATATTACTGTTTAAATAACTCCAGAATTCAACAGGCACCATTTCAGCCATATCATATCTGAATCCATCAACACCTTTAGCCAACCAATACTCGGTAATATCTTTGAATTTAATCCATGAATCAGGGATCGCGGTTATTGGTTGAGATTGCCAAAATTGAAAATGCTCAGCAGATGACATCTGGGCATATTCACTTGGTAGAGCAGGGAAGTCGTAGCTGCCATCAGGTTTAACGCCGTAGTTAACTTTAACAGTTTCATACCAGTCATTGGCATCAGGTTTTGCTAAACGAGAGCCATTACCTGTCCATTTTGCTGGGGTTTCAACAAACTTACCGTCAGCAAGAGGATGGGGCTCACCGCCTAATGGCAGATAGTTGTTATTGGCATCAGGAACTGAAAAGCTTTCACCGACAATATAATAGAAGTTATTATTTTTATCATATTCAACCTTGGTGTTGTCTTGCTCACCAAAATTTCGATTACTCGGTAACTCGGCCTGTTGTGGTGCTGATTGATAAAGCCTCGCTACATGGTTGGGCACGATATCAATAATGACACTCATACCGTTTTGATGGGTGCGTGATATGAGTGCTTCAAACTCAGCTAAGCGATTAGCAGGATCATTAGCTAAATCTGGATTAACGTTATAGTAATCTTTTACTGCATAGGGCGAGCCTGCTCGGCCTTTTACCACATCAGGATCATCATTGCTGATCCCAATATCAGTATAGTCATTGATTAATGCATGATGCGATACACCTGTGTACCAGACATGTGTCGTGCCTAACGACTTAATGTCTTGCAAGGCAATATTAGTAAAGTCACTGAATTTTCCGACACCATTTTCTTCAATCGTGCCCCAAGGTTTATTGGTGGTATTAGTATTGCCATAAAGACGGGTGAAAACTTGGTAGACAACCGGCTTGCCACTTAAGTGCTGCTCTGTAGTCGCTTTATGTTCTTCAACACTGGCCTCAGTGTTGTTTGAACAACCTGCAGTAGCGATGCTAACACCAGCGAATACTAGCCCTATTGTCATGGGGGAAATTGAACTTATCTTTTTAAAATGCATATGCTTCTCATCGGCAGATTATTATTATTTATCATCAAATATTTTTGTTAACTATTTCTTACTAGTGAAGTCTTTCTTAACAGGTGATTCTAATGAGCTAACGATAAGATAGTGACACCTTTTTCTTTTAAAGTGAGGGGTTTATCTAATGAATACGTTTGTTGTGTAATAATATCTGTTGCCGAACTATATGGTTTTATATGAGATTGAATAATGGCTTCAAAACGGGCTAAATCGAGGTTTATTTGTTGCTCATTCTTATTGTAGATAACCAATAAGGTTTCATTCTGACCTGTTTGTGTAAATTGGCGAGCTTGCACATAAATTCCGTCTTTGGGTACAAAGTGTTTAAGTTCACCTTGTTGGATCGCTAAGGAGTCTTTTCGATAGTTTAACAAGGCCTTATTGAAGGCAAGGGCATCTTGTTGCTGAGCAGACAAAGAAGTGGTGTCGAACACACTCACTTTATCGCCATCAAAACCACTCTCAGCAAAACCGCCAGGTAAATCCCCTCGTACCAAACCGTCATTACGGTCTTTAGTCGGGCTTTGCATGATGACTTCAGTACCATAAAAAATCTGTGGAATACGATTACTGGTCAATACATAGGCAATTGCCATTTTATAAAGGGCTAAGTCATTGTTCATTAGACTGAATAAGCGGTTTGTATCATGATTTCCTTCAAACAACACTAGATCAGTAGGTTTTGCATAAACCACATCATTGGCGAGCATTTCATAGAGGTTAATAAGACCGCTACCCCAACTTTCTTCATCAGTTAAGCTTGAAATGAGCACTTCATAAAGTGGGAAGTCCATCATGCTAGGGGAATAGGATACATAGCCATCAGCATTTTGTTTGCCAGCCTGCCAATAGCTCACAGTCACGGGATTAGCACTCCACTCTTCACCAACAATATTAAAATTGGGGTATTCGTCCATGATGGCTTTTGACCATTTTGTTAAGAATGCCTTATCAGCATATGAGTAGGTATCTTCGCGAATACCGCTAAGCCCTGCATACTCAACCCACCAAATGCTATTCTGAATCAAATAATTTGCCATAAGCACATCATTTTGATTCATATCTGGCATGGTGTCGGTGAACCAGCCATTTTCAAAGTCAGCGGTATCAGATGCCATCGAGTAGGGATCTTGTACCGTGGTTCTGCGATGACTGGTATATAAAATGTCAGTATTAGATTGCTGCCATTTTGATTGACCATTTATCCATGTGTTAGTGGGAAAATCAGCCATCCAGCGATGGCCAGATCCCATATGATTAACAATCACATCTTTGATAATGCCAATGCCAAACTGCTGCGCTTCTTCCACAAGGGACTTATATTCTTGGTTACTACCAAAGCGAGGATCAATTTTATAAAAGTCAGTGGTTGAATAACCGTGGTAAGAGTATTTCGCCTGGTTGTTTTCAAGTAGTGGGTTTATCCATAACTGTGTCACACCGAGATCTTTTAAGTAGGGTAGTGATTTACGAATACCGAGAATGTCACCACCATGGCGGCCATCTTTATCGCTGCGGTTGGCTGTTTCTAACATGTCTGGGTGATTATCGTTGTCAGGATTGCCATTTACAAAACGATCTGGAGTAATAAGATAAATAACATCCTTATTTGAGAAGCCTTGTCGCTGACTTGAACCTACTTTTCGTGCTTGAATTGGGTAATCAATAGTTTGTGTGAGCTTACCATTGTTAAACACACTCAGTTCGATGGTTTGTGGTTTAGCATGGGTTAAATCCAAATCGATAAAGACATGGTTTTGACTGGTTGATTGATTAATCCCTTTGAATGTCACACCTACCGATTGTGTTAATTGGATATCATAATCAGCGATATTTTCGCCATAAACTAACAGCTGCAACTGGCTGTTGTGCATACCCGCCCACCATGATTCGGGCTCAACAGACAAATTATTGATTTCAGCAAGCGCTGATGTGCTCATTAATAAACTAATCAGCAGTGAGTGTGCGGGAAATTGTTTGAATAACGTCATTACTTAACCTTTTATTAGATTATAATTTATCTATAAACTGTTGATGAGATGGCATAGTATTTACTGCTCGATTAATGATTTGTTTCACATTCACTAAAAATTCGCTTAAATCCGCATCTTGAATGCTGTTTGCCAATGGGTTGTAATCTTTAGGTATTATCCCTTGCCCTAGCATGACTTGAACCCAAGCAGCTTCTGTAAACAACTCATCTTGTTGTCTCATTACTGTGCCCGTTTGTTCAAATAAGGCTATTTTTTGCTTGAGACTTTGGGGGATATCCATGTCTCGACACTGCTGCCATAAATCATTGTGTGTTTCTTTCTGGTTTAGATGGTAATGCAGAATGATGAAGTCTCGAATTTGTTCAAATTCTAGCTTTGATTGGCGATTAAACTCATCAACATTTGCCTGTTGAATGCCGTTATGTGGAAATAGCTTTGTTAGTCTAATAATGGCTGATTGGACTAGATGTAAGCTGGTTGATTCTAGCGGCTCTAAAAATCCACTTGATAAACCGATTGCAACACAGTTTTTATACCACTGCTGTTCACGGCGTCCGGTTTTAAAATTAATTTTTCTTGGTTCAGCCAGTGCTTTTCCATCAAGGTTGTCGAGCAATAATGATTTAGCTTTCTCGTCTGACAGATATTTACTGCAATAAACCAGTCCATTACCAGTGCGGTGCTGCAAAGGAATGCGCCATTGCCAACCCGCATCATGGGCAATAGAACGAGTATAGGGGGTTAATTCCTCGGCACGCTCGCAAGGAACCGCATAGGCACTGTCACAAGGCAGCCAATGCTGCCAATTTTCAAAGCCTACTTGTAACTGTTTCTCGATTAATAATGCAGAAAAACCAGAGCAATCAATAAACAAGTCACCTTTAATCGACTGGCCATTTTTTAAACCTATTGTCTCAATACTGCCATCATCGCTAAGTTCGGTTGTTGTGATTAAACCTTCAATACGTTTTACTGAAAGGTTTTCACTGTACTGACGTAATAACTTAGCGTAAAGGTTGGCGTCAAAGTGATAAGCGTGGGTAATTCCCGCCAGCGGCGTGCCTTGTACTTGATCCATAATTGAGAATTTATTATTTTTTGCGGCTTGGTAATTTAATGAAAAATCCCAGAACTGTTTTACATCAGCAGGATTAGATTTTTTCCAGTAATGATGAAACTGGGTAAAGCCAATATCTTTACCGATGTTTCCAAAAGCATGCATGTAGTTTTGTTGGTTGTTGCCCCAGTTTTCAAACTCAATTCCCAGCTTGAAAGTAGCTTGGGTTTGTTTGATAAAGTCGGATTCTTTTATTCCTAGTACATTGTTGAAAATTTGCAGAGGAGGGATGGTGGCTTCACCAACACCAATGGTACCAATATCTTCTGATTCAACCAGGGTAATCTTGAGTTGATGCTTAAATAATTTAGCTAACATAGCAGCAGTCATCCAACCGGATGTACCGCCACCTACAATTACAATGTCTTCTATTTTTTTGTTATTCATAGTAATCGCCTTGATAAATTTTTAGTGGATGTAAAGTAAAAAAAGCCCCTGTAACAGGTTACAGAGGCTTATTATTCATGCATAGATTAGAACTTGTAGTTCGCACCTAACATGTAGTTACGGCCGTAATTTTGGTAATCACGTACGTGACGAGCATCGTCTCCAGTGTATGAAGTGAATGGCTCATTGGTTAAGTTACTCACTTGGAACATGACTGATAAACCATAAAGGGCATCAACACCACTTTCAGAGAAGTCATAACCAATTTGAGCATCAACTACGGTTTCAGCTTTAACATTAACATTTTGACGGGTTAAACTGATTGCTGTTACTTCACCTAAGAAGTCACTACGGTAGCGAGAACTGATACGCGCTTCAAAACCAGTATTTTCATAGTAAACAGTCGCATTGAATGTTTTCTCTGATAAACCAGGTAATGTTGTTGGATCGCTGTCTGCCGTTTCTTTAACTTCACTATCGTTATAAGAGCCGCTTAATACCGTACCGAAACCTTCTAGGACATCTGCCCACATACCAAAGTCCATAGAGAATGACGCTTCAATACCTTGAACATAACCGCCATCTCCATTTTGCCACTGTTCAAATCGACCAATTGGGTTATCATTCGGATCATTTGGTGGAACAATATCAGTGAAATCAATAAATGAAGTTTGGTTATAAGTGTAGTTTTCTAGGTCTTTATAGAATACAGCTAAAGCGAAATAACCTTGGTCACTGAAATAGTTTTCATAGCTGATATCGTATTGACGGGCTAACCATGGACGAAGTTGGGTATTACCCGCATTTCCTGACCAATTAACACCATCAGTTGGGTTAGCTTCGTAGCTGTAACCAATGTTGGAATTCATTTGGTCCATACGTGAACGAGTCAATGTTCGCGCTGCAGATACACGTAACATTTGGCCTTCAGCAACTTCGAAACCTAAGTTAAAGCTTGGCAACCATTCAGTGTATGACGCGCTGTCAAAATTAGGGTTGGTTACTAGTTCACCATTTTCAAGAGTAGACGCTGTGCCGTTAGAGCTTTGGTCTGTTTGTACGGCTTGAATACCGAAATTACCTGTTAAAGGAATATCGTAAACATCGGTATCTATTGTTGCCATTACAAAAGCGGTAGTCACTTCTTCTGTAACATCCCATGAGTTTACTGCTCGGCTTGCATCGACATCTGCAACATCAGTTTCAGTGTAATTACCATCATTGTAGAAAGCTAAAGAGTCATAGCTTAATACATCGCCCATACCAAAGAAGTCGAGAGAAGTAGATCGTAATAAATACTCGTCTGGGACTGTCATAACATAGTTAGGATCTGTGCCGTCATAACCTTTAAGGGTTAGGAAATAACCTTTATCCAATTTTGACTTTTCACGCTCAGTGTAATTAACACCAAATTCAATGCTACGAATTACGCCGTCATCAAACACGTATTCAGCGGCTAAACGTAAAGACTGTAATTCATCTTCAATTTCTGGTTTATTAATGAAACCATCTTGAGTGTTAGCACCCAGCGGGCTGCCCCAACCAAGTGGATCGCCAAGCTTAATCACATTAGGATCTGAGTAATCTAATCCGTGAGTAAAGTTGTAGCTACCATCACCATTATAAGCAAAACCTAAATCATCAACTGCGCCAACACCGGTGCCACGACCTGTGCCACTATAGCTTTCCATACCGATATCGGTACGTTCAGCTTTTGATAAAGCAACATCAGCTTCAATGTTCCAGTTATCATTTAAGAAAAATTTGTTGTTCCAGCCAACAGAGATAGATTCGGCATCACGTTTATTAACATCGTTACGCACCACAACTTCAGCGCCGCGAATGACACCTTCAGTAACAAGGCCGTCTTCGATAGTGGTGGCTTCTACACCGCCATTAGCACCCCATGCTGCAGGAATTTCGATGCCACGTAAGCGTTGGTCATCAGTAAATTTAGAGTAGTAAAGATCAACTTTTGTTTGATAGAAATCATTTGGAGCATATTCAAATACAGCTAATACACCATCACGCTCAAGTTCTGATGAACGTACAAATGGTTTTGCGCCACCTAAAACACTAACACCATCTGCGTTTTCTGGGTAACCCCATGCCTGCCAGCGTTCTTCCTGGTTAGGAGAAAGCATACGAGCATAACCCAGTGCAATACCAATAGTGTCATCAGCAAATTGGTCAATATAAGAAATGCTGCCACGGTAGCCAGTGTCTTCTGAACCGCTATTTAGTGCGCCAAGGTCATTCATTTCGCCACGTAAACCGATGGCGAAAGTTTGTTCGCCATGGGTAAGGGGGCTAATGGTTTGCATATCGACTGTACCACCAATGGCTTGTGCCATAACGGTAGCATCAGGTGTTTTGTATACCACAACGCGGTTTAATAATTCAGAAGGATATTGGTCAAATTCTACGCTGCGGTTGTCATTGACTGAAGCTTGTTCACGACCGTTAAGTGTTGCTGTCGTAAAATCCGGGCCCATACCACGGATTGAAATGACGTTTGCACGGCCATCAAGACGCTGTGCTGATACGCCAGGCAGACGCGCCAGAGATTCTGCGATACTGACATCGGGTAATTTACCGATGTCTTCTGCAGAAATAGCCTCAACGATTGAAGAAGAAGACATTTTTATTGATTGTGATTCTTGTAAGCTGCGACGAATACCAGTGACTTGTAGCACTTCAATTGATTCATCTGCTGTTACAGCATCTTCTGCTTCTGCAGCATAGCCGTACATACTTGTACTGGCAGCTAACATTGCTAACGTTAGTAAGCTTGGTTTAAATAGCGACATCCATCTTTCCCCTTCTGAATGGCCAGTAGCCCTTTATATGTAAGGTCGAGCTACTAGACTTCTATTATTTATAATTACAGTCTTTATAAGTATTTTTACTTCAGCTTGCTTAAATGACTGCATAAGCGCTGAGGTGTATTTCCGTTTTGTTACGGAACAGTGAAGATACTACTCCTAGCATTCTTTCATCGACAACGTTATGCATACGTATTCAAAGCTTGCATGAGCCAAAAGAGGTCATTTTTTTACTTTTAATTAACAACTTAAAGAGGGGGTTATGCGTTCTTAAGTTGTTGAATATTAGTATTTTACTGTTTGTTCCGCATTTTGGAAAGTTGTATTATTTCTTTGCATACGTATGCAGCTCTATTGAACCTGATTTCACTATTCACGTATCCTCGAGTCAATTAAATAATAATGACGGCCAGTTACTAGGTCGCAACATAGGGTTAACTATAGGCGAGGTATCTATATCGTTAACTCTCTTATTACAGAGGGCGTGCAATGAGTCAGTTATCATGGTGGCGGGGTGGAGTGATATACCAGGTATATCCACGAAGCTTAATGGATTCCAATGGCGATGGAGTAGGTGATCTACAAGGAATAATTACCAAGCTAGATTACATTGCCAGTTTGAATGTTGATGCAATTTGGATCTCACCATTTTTCAAATCGCCAATGAAAGATTTTGGCTATGACATCAGTGATTACCTCGATGTTGACCCTATGTTTGGGACAATGAAGGATTTTGATGAACTCATTGAAAAGGCGCATAAGCTCAATATCAAAATAGTCATTGATCAAGTATTAAGTCATACATCAGATGAGCACGCTTGGTTTAAGCAAAGTAAATTGAGCCGAGATAACGACAAATCAGATTGGTATGTATGGGCAGATCCACAAGATGACGGTACAGCACCTAACAATTGGTTAGCAATTTTTGGTGGTTGTGCTTGGGAGTGGGAACCTCGTCGCCAGCAATACTACTTGCATAACTTCCTAAAAAGTCAGCCTGATTTAAACTTTCATAATCCTGATGTTCGCGCAGCAGTACTTGAAAATGTCGATTTCTGGTTGAAAAAAGGGGTTGATGGTTTCCGTTTAGATGCGATTACTTTTTGTTATCACGATGAACAGTTACGGGATAATCCAGCTAAGCCAAAAGATCAACGTCAAGGTCGAGGCTTCAGCGAAGATAACCCTTATGCGTACCAGTATCATTACTATAATAACACCCGCCCACAAACAGTTGGGTTTATTGAAGAGTTACGGGCGTTAATCAATAAGTATCCAGGTGCCGTTACCTTAGGTGAAGTGTCGTCAGAAGATTCTTTAGCCACCATGGCTGAATATACCCAAGGTGATGACCGTTTACATATGGCCTATAGCTTTGAACTGTTAACCAATGATTTTAGTGCCGCTTATATTCGACAAACGGTTGAAGAACTTGAAGCAAGTATTGGTGACGGTTGGCCTTGTTGGGCGATTGGTAATCATGATGTGCAACGAGTGGCAACACGTTGGGGCAAAGGTGAAACAAATCCAGCAATGGTTAAAATGCTCAATGCTATGTTGTTTTCGTTGCGTGGAAGTGTGTGTAGTTATCAAGGTGAAGAATTGGGGCTGACTGAAGCACCAATCGCGTTCAGTGAACTACAAGACCCATTCGGAATAGCTTTTTGGCCAATGTTTAAAGGCCGTGATGGCTGTCGAACACCAATGCCTTGGGTTAAAAGTCATCGACAAGCAGGATTTTCTGAAAGTAGTAAGGCTTGGTTACCCATCCCAGCTGAACATAATGCGATTGCTGTAGATGTTCAAGAAGCAGACAAACAGTCAAACCTGCACGCTTATCGACATTTTTTAAATTGGCGCAAACAATTTCCTTCACTTGTTGTCGGTGAAATTGAATTTATCGATGTTGATAATAATGTCTTGGCATTTGTGCGTCAGCTAGATAGTGAAAAAATGTTAGTGGTGTTTAACTTAGATAATTTAGTGAATACATTCGATACCTCAGGACATGAAATCATTAATGTTAATGGTGAGCATGGTTTAGTTTCAGGTGAGCTTATGCCTGACTCAAGATTAACATTGAATGCTTTTGGCAGTTTCTTTGCGCTTGTTCGATAGCATCATCTTAAAACAGCAACCTAAATGGTTGCTGTTTTAAGTTTATGATCTATTCAGTTGTACTGACTAAAAAAATATTCACTAAAGAAATTCATCTTCCAGCTGTTGTTCTGATTTGGCTGGGTAAAATAACGATAACAAGAGAATTCATATTATGGCTGCATCTATTCCTACAGGAACGACAACAGTAAGCAATGCAGGAGAGGGTAATTATCGCTTTGCATTGGTTTCATTAACATCGCTATTCTTCATGTGGGGCTTTATTACCTGTCTCAATGATATTTTGATACCGCATTTAAAAGCGGTGTTCTCCTTAAGCTATACAGAAGCAATGCTGATTCAATTCTGTTTCTTTGGGGCTTATTTTTTAGTGTCTCTGCCGGCAGGTAAGCTCGTTAAAAAAATTGGTTATCAAAAAGGTATTGTCACAGGTCTAGTGATTGCGAGCGTAGGTTGTGCTTTATTTTATCCTGCTGCTGCATTAGCTACTTACGGTTTATTTCTTGGGGCATTATTTGTACTAGCGTCAGGTATCACTATTTTACAAGTGGCTGCGAACCCTTATGTAAATGCATTAGGTTCAGAAGACACAGCTTCAAGCCGATTGAATTTAACTCAAGCGTTCAATGCATTAGGAACGACAGTTGCACCGTATTTTGGGGCTGTATTGATACTATCAGTTGCGACTGGGGCAGTTGGTGAGTTGTCACATGCACAAGCAGAAGCTGACGTTGTTAAAATGCCGTATTTATTTTTATCGGTCACACTAGCGGTATTAGCCGTTATTTTTTCTCAACTTAAACTACCCGTTATTCAATCTCACACTGCAGTTGAAACAGACGGAGTAGTTGAATACAAGGGTAAAACCAGTGCGCTTCAAAGCATGCATTTAGTATTAGGCGCTGTAGGTATTTTTGTTTATGTTGGCGCAGAAGTGTCAATCGGTAGCTTTTTAGTGAACTTCTTAGGGGAAGAACACATTGTAGGTTTACAAGAAGCCGATGCGGCTAAATATATCACTTACTACTGGGCTGGAGCCATGATTGGGCGCTTCATTGGTTCTGCTGTTATGCAAAAAATCCCAGCAGGGACTATGTTAGCTTTTAATGGTTTTATGGCTGGAGCATTAGTGCTGGTGGCGATGAACACCAGTGGCGAAGTCGCCATGTGGGCAATTTTGGCTGTGGGTTTGTTTAACTCAATTATGTTTCCAACTATTTTTAGTTTAGCTTTAAGAGATCTAGGTCCCCATACTTCACAAGGCAGTGGTTTTCTGTGCCTAGCTATTGTGGGTGGTGCAATCATTCCATTACTTCAAGGTGTTATGGCCGATAATATGGGTATTCAGCCTGCGTTTATTTTGCCCGTGGTGTGTTATGTATTCATCATATTCTACGGGGCGAAAGGTTCTAAAATGTAATCTTTCAGTTTGTGTATTTTATGAGGCAGCCATTTGGCTGCCTTTTTACTATTTGAACCCCAAATTATAACAATCAATACTTGCTTAAAATACAGTTAGCTCCTATGATCCATCCGCTTTCAGATTTATCTTATTTTCATAACTCGTCGAGATCCCCCAATGCTAACTTACCCGCTCTCAGGCAGTTCATCTGAACTTGTCATTAATGTGCTGACTATGGTGCTAACTGAAGGAAAACCTTTAGATCGCGCATATTCACATAACTTTTCAGGAATGCAATATCCCCCTGCGGAGCTAGCAAGAATCACCCAAGTTACTGGTGATATTCTGCGTCGTTTAAACTTGTATTGTTTCATCGTCGATATCAATCCAGATGATGTCGAACGTACTGGTTCAAAGTTATTAAACGGTTGGCATTTATTCCATGATCTTGAATTACCTAAGATGGAGTATTCTTTACAAGTTGATAGTGCTCAGCTTGCAGAACGTATCGAACTTGCAAAAGCACAGCCTGCATTATGGGACGGTTGTCCTGAATGGTTAGATGAAATTGGTTCGGCTCAATTAGGCGAAAAATGGCCAGCAGAAAGAGCCGCTCTGACTATGGCGCCAAAACGCTATATCCGTACCAATAGTCTTAAAGGTACTCGCGAAGAGTTGAAACAAAGATTGACTAAAGAATTAGTGGCAACAGCGGATGTGGAAGGGGTTGAAAGTGCCTTAGAAATCCGTTCAGATTCTGCTTTATTCAAAACAGACTCATTTAAAAATGGTTTTTTTGAACAACAAGATGCAGGCTCTCAACTTGTTTCTGCAGCGGTTGATGCTAAACCTGGCATGCGTGTTGTTGATGCATGTGCGGGGGCGGGTGGAAAAACCCTTCATCTTGCTGCACAAATGGAAGGTAAAGGTCGTTTACTTGCCATGGACGTTGAGCAATGGAAATTAGACAATCTAAAAATTAGAGCAAGAAGAGCGGGCGCACACAATGTTGAAACCCGTATCATTGCCAGCAGTAAAACCATTAAGCGTTTAAAGTTAACCGCTGATAGAGTGTTACTGGATGTGCCTTGTTCTGGTTTGGGCGTGTTAAAGCGAAACCCTGATACCAAGTGGCGCGATACTGCTGAAAGATTACCGGTATTGATTCAATTACAGAAAGATATTCTTCAAAGCTACAGCCGCATGGTAAAAGTCGGTGGCATGTTAGTTTATGCGACTTGTTCAATTCTCCCTGATGAAAACAGAAATCAAGTGGATGCTTTTCTAGTGGCTAATCCACATTTTAAATTAATTGATGATGAGTCAATTTTAGTGGCTGAACATGGTTTTGATGGTTTTTACCTTGCCAGAATGGAACGCATAAGCGAAGTTTAGCGCCATTGTTCTAAATTTATTCCATTATAAAAAGCAGTTTAGTCAGAAGACTAAGCTGCTTTTTTTTATTTTGCAGAACATATGAATAGTTAGAGTGGTTAATTCTAGTTTTTTAAATTGTAATGATGGTCAACACTTACAAATTAGCAAAAATAACTGTGACGGATTTGTTGCATTTGTCCCGGATTGTGAATAATCTTCTATACTAAGTAGTTATAAAGTATCAATGAACATTATTACAAGGACGTTTATGGATAGCGGGCAGTGTTTTACGTCAGACTCTGAAAACTTTGAGGTGTTAACGCATCGTTCAACGAGTAATGAACGCTATAGCCAAATACTTTCTATGGTGTTGGCAGGCTCCCCACTTGGTGAAATTCTCCACTCCCTTGTTTTATCTATTGAAGCCCAAAAAATTGGTACTAAAGCCTCCGTGTTGTTAATTAGTAATGATAAAAAACGACTATTAACAGGTGCCGCGCCCAGTTTACCCGAAGAGTATAACCAAGCCATTCATGGGGTAGAGATAGGCCCAGAGGTAGGCTCATGTGGCGCAGCAGCTGCGACAGGCAAGCGACAAATTGTTGAAGATATAGCGACCCACCCAAACTGGGCATTGTATAAAGAGTTACCGTTAAAAGCAGGTTTAAAAGCCTGTTGGTCAGAACCTATCATTGATTCAGAAGGTGAAGTACTGGGTACTTTTGCCATGTATTATGATACTAAGAAATCTCCTTCAGCCCTCGACCTTGAGCTTATACAAGAAGCAGCTCGTTTAGCCAGTTTATCTATTGAACGCAGTCAAGGACTGCACCTCCAGCGTTTAACCAGCAAAATATTCAGTAAATTGCCTATGGGTTTACTTATTTCTAACGAATCCAAATCTATTTTATTCGTTAATCCCATGTTCAAAACCATTACACAGGATTACACGGCTGGTGCGGATTTGTTTGATGCGAGAACGTTTTTTGCTGCTTCAGAACCTTCTGATTTGTCTTCTTTGTTCAAAAATATCCAACGGGGTAATACATGGCAAGGGGAGTTAGTTGGCCTAAAAGATAATGGGCAAACCTTTGATGCAGAAGTCACTGTCACCACATTTAGAGATTATCACGCTGAGCAAAACTGTTTCTCATGGCTAATTACAGATATCAGCGATCATAAAGATGCTAACAAGCTGATTCACTTTCAAGCAAACCATGATGCGTTAACGCGTTTATCCAACAGACGTTATTTTTTAGATAAAATTTATGATTATGTATGGCAACATGAGAAAGAAAAGAAAGGCCATGCAACGTGTCAGGTTTTATTGATGGATATCGATAACTTTAAACAAATAAATGACAGTTTAGGGCATGAGAGTGGTGATAATTTACTGATTGAAGTTGCCCTTAGACTAAATCATTTATTTCCACAAAACAGTACTTTTGCACGAATAGCTGGGGATGAGTTTGGTGTCTTTCTACCCGGTAAACTAACTGCCTCAGAGCTTAGCGACATCGCTAGAGATATAAACCAAGCAGTAAGCGACACATACACCATTAATAACAATAGTATCCATGCAACCATGAGTATTGGTATTTCTCGCTATCCGGAAGATGCTACCGTGGTCGAGTCATTAATTAATTGTGCCAGTCAGGCAATGCATGACGCCAAGTTAAAAGGTCGTAATGGTTATCAATTCTTTAATCAAAGCATGCAACAAAGTGCTGAACGCACAGCTTTCTTACAAATGGAGATGAATAAAGCTATCTCTGAAGAGGCATTCGAAATATATTATCAACCTATTGTCTCGGCCGATTCGGGTAAAGTGAAATCTGCTGAGATGTTATTGCGTTGGAATTTAAATGGTGAGTTTATTTCTCCAGAGGAGTTTATTCCCATTGCAGAGAAGTCGGGACTCATCGTTTCAATTGGAAAATGGGTGCGCCATCAGGCACTCACTATGCTGAAAGAATATTTAGAACTTGGCAAGCCAATTGCCTTATCCGTCAATGTCTCTACCTGTGAGTTTTTAACTGATGACTTACAGCAACAGTTCATTCAGTTTTTTGAAGAAAGCCGGCATTCTAAATCACTATCAGGTTGCCCATTACATTTGTTGACCCTCGAAATAACAGAGTCTCTGATGATGGATCAATTTGAAAACGTGGAGATATTATTGACCCGATTAAGAGAGTGGGGCATTAAAATATCGGTAGATGATTTTGGTACAGGTTACTCGTCGTTATCTTACCTTGCTAATTTCCCAGTGGATCAAATTAAAATCGACAAAGCCTTCATTCAAAAAATTGAACAAGGCCCTCGTCACCGCGCGTTAGTTGAAGCGATTGCGAGCATGAGTAAAGCGCTAGATTTGTCAGTAACGGCGGAAGGTGTTGAAACTGAAGCCCAGTTAGACTTTGTCAAAAGTAATCATGTTGATGCCATTCAGGGGTATTATTATTACAAACCAATGCCTAAAAGCCAATTTATTAAACTACTTGAGCAACAAGCGCAATAAAGCAGGTTAATAAATGCGTTAAGTACTGAGTTAGCATCAGCTGCTAATTATATTAGCAATCATCAAAATCACTCACCATTCAACGTAATCAGCAATTGCCTACTACCACCATGATTGCGATGTTCACCTAGATAAATGCCTTGCCAGATCCCCAACGCTAATTGACCTTGAGATATAGGTAGCGTTAATTCACAACCAAGTAAACTGGCTTTTAAATGAGCCGGCATATCGTCGCTGCCTTCGTATGTATGAATATAATAGGGCTCATTCTCAGCTGCCACTCGATTAAAGTATGATTCAAAGTCTTGTCTTACACTAGGATCTGCATTTTCATTAACAGTGATTGAAGCTGAGGTGTGTTGCAATAATATGTGCACCAAGCCAACGTCAAAATTCGATAATTCTGGTAGCTGAAACAGAATTTCATCAGTAATTAAATGAAACCCTCGTGGCCTTGCTTTTAAGGTAATACTCTTTTGAATCCACATATTTTAGACACTGATTAATGAGATTAATATGTCTAAATTGTAGAGTGTTTTACTGATTTATCCAATAGTCATAAACACCAGTATAAAAAAGTTAAACAGCATAAAATTCTTTTGGATAAAAATCAATATTAGTTTTTGCGAATATAGCTGACAAATAAGCTGAAGCCCATACTTATAAAGGGGTGTAGCGGTTTTGTGAAATATGTTTGTAAAATTGAGTGTAGTCGGCAGTCTTGTAGCTGTAGCAGGTTTTTATTGGATTTTGCTGAGTGAAAAACAATCAAAAACTGGTTTTAGTGTGAAAAATAGCCTACTGATACAAATTGTCTCATTTGATTTTTGATACAAAAAAGCCGCTCATTGAGCGGCTGTTAGTATGTATAAATTATGCTTGCAGCTTAATTTAACATGCTTTTTGGTTCTGTAAATTCAAGCTCTAAAGCTTCAGCTACTTCCTTACAAACTAACTTTCCATGAATAGCATTTAGGCCATTTAGTAAGTGTTTATCTTGAAGTAATGCAGACTTATAACCCAAGTTTGCCAGCTTGATAATGTATGGAAGCGTTGCATTATTAAGTGCAAATGTAGAGGTGCGAGCAACCGCGCCTGGCATGTTCGCAACACAGTAATGAACCACATCATCGATGATATAAGTTGGGTCTTGGTGAGTCGTTGCATAAGACGTTTCAACACAACCACCTTGGTCAATTGCAACATCAACAATGGCACTGCCTGGCTTCATACGAGTAATCATATCGCGAGTGACAAGTTTAGGCGCAGCAGCACCAGGAACCAGTACACCACCGATGACTAAATCAGCTTCTATCACATGACGTTCGATAGCATCAGCAGTTGAATAAATTGCTTTAACTGCTGAACCAAATTGAACATTAAGACGACGTAATGCATCAATGCTTCGATCAAGTACAACAACGTCAGCGCCCATGCCTACTGCCATCTGCGCTGCATTAGTACCAACCATACCGCCGCCAATGATGACAACTTTAGCTGGTTCAACACCGGGTACGCCACCCAGTAACATACCACGTCCACCCAATGATTTTTCCAGTGCGCGAGCACCTGCTTGGATAGACATACGGCCAGCAACTTCTGACATTGGAGCGAGTAATGGCAGGCCACCACGGTCATCAGTTACGGTTTCATAAGCGATACAAACAGCCTTACTTTTTAGCAAGTCTTCAGTCTGTGGCATGTCAGGTGCAAGGTGTAAATATGTGAATAAGATTTGGTCTTCACGTAGCATTGCACGTTCAACAGCTTGTGGTTCTTTTACTTTCACAATCATGTCTGATTGTGCAAACACTTCTTCCGCAGTTTCTAAAATAGCGGCACCAACATTTAAATAATCTTGGTTAGTAAAACCAATGCCCATACCTGCATTAGATTGAACAAATACATCATGGCCTTTAATCGTTAATTCGCGAACGCTTGAAGGAACCATACCTACACGGTATTCATGGTTTTTGATTTCAGTAGGGATACCAATAATCATTTTGAGCCTCTATTTGATTTTACTCGTTCGTGACGAGACATAGTTATTATATTCTATTACCTGAACGTGCTTATTTCAGGGAAGTCTAGTATAGTGCCCAAGACGCAGTTTATGCTGCTAAACTTTACACATTAAAAGATTAATATGTTGTTTTTGTGCTAAAGCAAGGTTAATAATATGGCAAATAATAAGAAAAATTCTGTAAAAGATTTAGATCGGATTGACCGTAATATCCTGAATGAACTTCAAATTGATGGTCGCATATCAAACGTGGAGTTATCTAAACGAGTAGGGCTAAGTCCAACTCCTTGTTTGGAGCGAGTAAAGCGTCTAGAGAAACAAGGTTACATTAATGGCTACACTGCATTAGTGAACCCTCATTATCTTGGTGCATCTTTACTTGTCTTTGTGGAAATAACGTTAACTCGCGATACACCCGATATTTTCGAGCGCTTTAATAAAGCCGTTCAGTTGTTAGATGATATTCAAGAATGTCATTTGGTTTCTGGTGACTTTGATTATTTATTAAAAACACGCGTTTCTGATATGTCGGCATATCGTCGTTTATTAGGTGAGACTTTACTTAAGTTGCCATCAGTTTCTGATACTCGTACTTATGTAGTCATGGAAGAAGTTAAACAAACCAATAAAGTGGCATTAAATTTATTGGCTGATACCTACTAAACTTTGTGACTAAAAAAAATAAAGGGCATTGCCCTTTATTTTTTTGCCAAAATTTTACCCATCCCCATCAAAATGCATTCCATTGCGCCTTAAATTTAATCAAGGTTATCCAGGATTAAAAATAATTCATGCCTACAGGCATCTAACTGAAAACATTAGGTTGAGCTTGGTATCCTCGCGTTGCATAATCACTGCATACATATTGATATTCTGTTATTATTATCATTCTTTTTTAATTCATATTTGGATGTTTTCGTTTGTCTCAGGGAAATAGTCTTCAAACACTTAGTGGCCTTCAACGCCTTTTAGAAGGTGGATTGATAATCTGTTGCATGACAGCAACTTATATTCTTCTAGCACTCAGCAGCTTCGATCCAAATGATCCTGGCTGGAGTCAGTCACATTTTCAAGTTGAGATTAATAATCTAACGGGTGCCGTTGGCGCGTGGACAGCGGATGTGCTGTTTTACTTCTTAGGTTTTATTGCTTTTCTTATCCCCATAATCATTGCCTCGACAGGTTGGTTCGTATTCAATCGTACTCACAAGCTATTCGAAATTGATTATTTCTCCGTAGGTCTAAGAATTATTGGCTTTTTGTTGATGGTTTTTGCGCTTGCAGCTTTAGCGAGTATGAATGCCGAGGATATTTATGTGTTTTCCGCTGGCGGTGTAGCGGGGGACGTTATAAGCCAAGCGATGTTGCCTTATTTTAATAATCTCGGTACCACATTACTGTTACTTTGTTTCATTGGTGCCGGTTTCACACTTACCACGGGTATTAGCTGGCTGACAATTATTGAAAGCACTGGGCTAGCGACTATCTGGTGTATTAAAAAGATAATCAGTATCCCGAGTTATTTTTCTGGCTCTCGTGAAACTGAAGATACTCGTGGCTTCATGACAGTGGTTGATAAGTTTAAACAAGATCGCCAACTTGATTCTGAACAAGATAAACATACAGTTGATTCTGACGAAGCTATTGATGAAAATACTATAGAAATAGAAGAAGAGAAGCCTTCAATTTTTGCGCGGATAAAATCTAAACTTGCCCCAAGTCGAACAGAACAAGAATCAGATTTCTACTCTGATAGCAGCGCCGATAACGGCTCTGAAAAAGATGAAAACATTGATATCAATCTCAATACTGAATCTAATAATCATCATAATATTGACCCAGACACAGCGACTCAGGCAGCGTCTGACACTAGTAGTGTGGCGAGCAATGGCCGAATAGAGCCTAAAATAATGTCAGCTAATGTCGATGATGTTGCGGAAGAGGTAACCCCACCTTGGGTTGCTTCTGGTGATGCACCAGCGGTTGATTTTACCCCAGTGAATCATTCCGAACATAATATCGCTCAAACAAATACCAATGATCCTTTAGATGAAGCGTTCGACCAAACCCATTCTACCGGCGCTCTCACTCAATCGCAGCAACAGAAAGTGGCTCCTAAAGCGCCCGAACAGGCAAGGATTGTTGAAGGTGTAGTGATACTTCCGGGTCAAGAGCCACAATTGGTTTACGGCCAATCTCAAGTAGAAATGCCGCCGCTGCCAAGCATTACCTTATTGGATGTGCCAAACAGAAAAGAAAACCCTATTACCAGAGAAGAGTTAGATGTTGTCGCCAGATTAGTGGAAACCAAGCTGGCTGATTTTAATATCGTTGCAAATGTCGTTGGTGTGTTCCCAGGTCCTGTGGTGACTCGTTTTGAACTAGAACTCGCTCCAGGTATTAAAGCCTCTAAAATTACCAATTTATCAAAAGATTTAGCCCGTTCACTGTTAGCTGAAAGTGTCCGCGTTGTTGAGGTTATTCCGGGTAAGGCCTTTGTTGGTCTAGAGCTTCCTAATAAGTTCCGTGAAACGGTATTTATGCGTGATGTTTTAGATTCTAAGACCTTTGAAGAAAGTAAATCAGACTTATCAATGGTGTTAGGTCAGGATATTGCGGGCGATCCCGTAGTAGTTGATTTGGGCAAAATGCCGCATTTACTTGTGGCAGGTACAACGGGTTCGGGTAAATCAGTTGGTGTGAATGTGATGATCACCAGTATATTATATAAATCTGGACCTGATGATGTGCGCTTCATCATGATCGATCCAAAAATGTTAGAGCTTTCAGTTTATGGTGGTATCCCACATTTACTTTGTGAAGTTGTGACCGATATGAAAGAAGCCGCTAACGCTCTGCGTTGGTGTGTGGGTGAAATGGAACGACGTTACAAATTAATGTCGGCGCTTGGGGTACGTAACCTTAAAGGCTATAACACTAAAATTAGACTGGCTAAAGAAGCGGGTGAACCGATAGTTGACCCATTATGGAAGTCATCAGAGAGTATGGATGAGCAAGCGCCAGAGCTTGAAAAACTACCTTCTATTGTTGTCGTTGTAGATGAATTCGCCGACATGATCATGATTGTCGGTAAAAAGGTTGAAGAGCTCATTGCACGTATTGCTCAAAAAGCCCGTGCGGCAGGAATACATTTAATTCTAGCAACCCAACGACCTTCTGTTGATGTTATTACTGGTTTGATTAAAGCGAACGTACCAACTCGTATCGCATTCCAAGTATCATCAAGAATTGATTCGAGAACCATCTTAGACCAGCAAGGTGCAGAAACGCTTCTTGGCATGGGTGATATGCTTTATTTACCGCCTGGAACCAGTGTTCCTATCCGCGTTCATGGTGCTTTCATTGACGATCATGAAGTACATAAAGTGGTTGCAGATTGGCACGCTCGCGGCAAACCGCGTTATATCGAAGAAATTCTTAACGGCGTGAGTGATGGTGAGCAAGTATTATTACCAGGTGAAACTTCCGAGACCGAAGATGAAACCGATCAGTTATATGATGAAGCCGTGGCTTTTGTAACGGAAACACGCAGAGGCTCAATCTCCAGCGTTCAACGTAAATTTAAAATTGGCTATAACCGCGCAGCACGTATTATTGAAATGATGGAATCCCAGGGTATTGTTAGTACTCAAGGCCATAACGGTAATCGTGAAGTACTAGCGCCACCGCCACCAAGAAATTAAGCGTAAGCATTGAAGCTGTTTATAGATTGCCATTAAAACGAATAAGTAAGTATTAGGATATTTTATGAAAAAGCATTTGGGTGTAGTGACCGCATTGACACTATTGTTGTCAGCCAATGTACTTGCTGATGATTCAGAACAGTTACGTGAACGATTAATTAACGCTGATTCATTAAAAGCAGACTTTAGCCAACAAGTTACCGATATCAATGACAAAGTGATTCAGTCAGGAAAAGGCGTTTTTGCGCTGGCTTACCCCAATAAATTTTACTGGCACCTTACTGAACCAGACGAGTCATTAATTGTTGCTGATGGCAAAGATTTATGGATTTTTAATCCTTTTGCCGAAGAAGTAACAGTAATGGATTTCTCTGATGCTATTGATGCATCGCCCATGGCGTTACTCGTGCACCGAGATGAAAAAACCTGGTCACAATATAGTGTCGAGCAGGTTCAACCTGAATCAGGCAAAGCTTGTTATTTGATCAAACCTAAAGCGGTTGATAGCAGCGTTGTAACAGTAAAGGTATGCTTTAATGATACCCAGCTAACAGATTTTAATTTGTTAGATGAGCAGGGTAATCACAGCCAATTTATGCTAACTAATCAGACCGTGGTAGCAGCAGACGAAGCCAAGTTGTTTGAATTTACTGTACCTTCAAACGTCGATATTGATGACCAACGTTCAAGCGTTGCTCAATAAATACTATGGCTAATTTAGGTTTCGACTTCGCCCCAGATTTTCGTCCTTTAGCCGCAAGAATGCGTCCAAGGGAGATAAGCGAATACGTTGGTCAACAACATTTGCTTGGTGAAGGTCAGCCTTTAAGGCAAGCGCTTGAAGCCAATAGAGCTCATTCAATGTTGTTATGGGGCCCGCCAGGAACCGGTAAAACAACCTTAGCTGAGCTTGTGGCACATTATGCCAATGCCCATGTTGAACGAATTTCTGCAGTTACATCAGGTGTTAAAGAAATTCGCGCCGCGATTGAGCAAGCCAAAGCGGTAGCGCAAAGTCGAGGCCAACGCACGTTATTGTTTGTTGATGAAGTACATAGATTTAATAAAAGCCAACAGGATGCTTTTTTACCGTTTATCGAAGATGGAACGGTCATATTTGTCGGCGCGACCACTGAAAACCCATCTTTTGAGCTAAATAACGCCTTACTTTCAAGAGCAAGAGTCTACTTAATCAATCGATTAGACGGCGATGATATAGCAGCGATTATCAATCAAGCATTAACAGATACTGAACGTGGATTTGGCAAGCGTGGCTTTACTATTGCTGACACAGTTATGCAGCAGTTGGCTTCAATCAGTGATGGCGATGCCCGCAAAGCATTAAATTTATTAGAGTTGATGAGTGATTTGGTGGCCGATAATGGCGCATTTACTCAAGAAATGCTCACGCAAGTTGCCGGTCATCAAATGGCGGCTTACGACAAAAATGGTGATCAATTTTATGACTTGATCTCAGCGGTACATAAATCCGTTCGAGGTTCAGCGCCTGACGCCGCTTTATATTGGTATTGCCGTATTCTTGAAGGCGGCGGCGACCCATTATATGTCGCCCGTCGATTGCTTGCTATTGCATCTGAAGATGTGGGTAATGCCGATCCAACCGGAATGAATATTGCCCTTAATGCATGGGATTGCTATCACCGAGTTGGGCCTGCTGAAGGTGAACGTGCCATTGCTCAAGCGATTGTTTATTTAGCCAGCGCACCTAAAAGTAACGCTGTATATACTGCATTTAAAGCTGCAAGAGTACTTGCCAGTGAAACAGGTCATGAATCCGTGCCTGATCATTTGCGTAATGCCCCCACTCAATTAATGAAAAACATGGGTTTAGGGGCTGAGTATCGTTATGCCCATGATGAATCTGGTGCATACGCCTCGGGTGAGAATTACTTCCCAGAATCAATAAAAGACAGCCAAGTATATTACCCAACAGACCGTGGTTTTGAAAAAAGAATAAAAGATAAATTAGCCTATTTAGCAGAGCTTGATAAGACAAGTGAGGTAAAACGCTATGATTAGCTTGACCAATGTCATGTTTGTGGCTCTTGGTGGTTCAATTGGGGCAGTTTTTCGCTATCTAATCTCAATTTTTATGCTTCAGCTATTTGGAAGCAGTTTCCCTTTTGGTACACTGTTAGTCAATATATTGGGATCGTTTCTGATGGGTATTGTTTATGCCATCAGTTTAGAGACAACTCACCTCAGTCCAGAAATAAAAGCCATGGTTGGTGTTGGACTGTTAGGCGCTTTAACGACATTTTCAACTTTTTCCAATGAAACATTATTGCTGCTGCAAGAAGGACTTTTTGTAAAAGCAATTCTCAACGTGTTGTTGAACGTCATCCTATGTATCTTCATGGTGTATGTCGGACAGCAGCTAGTATTTTCTCGCATTTAACTATTAAGAATATAAAACATGTTAGATCCAAAATTTTTGCGTAACGAACTTGAAGTCACAGCTGAGCTGTTAGCCAAGCGTGGGTTTATCCTTGATATTAGCCGTCTAACTGCTTTAGAAGAAAAGCGTAAGTCGCTACAAGTGGCAACAGAAGAATTGCAAGCATCCAGAAATGCAATTTCTAAGTCCATTGGTCAAGCAAAAGGTCGTGGTGAAGATGTCAGTGAAATCATGGCAAAAGTCGGAGACTTAGGTTCTCAACTGGATGCGAAAAAGACTGAGTTAGCTGAATTACTCGCTGAGTTAAATGGTATTGCGATGAGCATGCCTAACTTACCCGATGATGCTGTACCAGAAGGCGCAGATGAAAATGATAACGTTGAAGTTCGAACTTGGGGCACACCTGGTAAATATGATTTTGAAGTAAAAGATCATTTAGACTTAGGCGAAGCGTTAGATGGATTAGATTTTAAGAGTGCTGTAAAAATTACCGGTTCTCGTTTTATTGTCATGAAAGGCCAAGTTGCTCGTTTAAACCGCGCGGTTGGGCAATACATGTTAGATCTTCATACTGAAAATCACGGTTACGCAGAAATGTATGTACCGTTATTAGTCAATGAAGAAAGCTTGTTAGGTACAGGTCAGTTGCCTAAGTTTGGTGAAGACTTGTTCCACACCAAACCTGCCACTGAAGAAGGCCAAGGCTTAAGCTTAATACCAACAGCAGAAGTACCACTCACTAACATGGTGCGTGATACTATCGTAGATGAAGCTGATTTACCGCTTAAAATGACGGCGCTAACGTCATGTTTTCGCAGTGAAGCGGGATCTTATGGTCGTGACACTCGCGGCCTTATCCGTCAACATCAGTTTGATAAAGTTGAACTGGTGCAGATTGTTAAAGCTGAAGATTCAATGAATGCCTTAGAAGAGTTAACAGGTCATGCTGAAAAGGTGCTTGAAGGTTTAGGCCTACCATATAGAACTATGCTTTTATGTACCGGTGACATGGGTTTTGGCGCTTCAAAAACTTACGATTTAGAAGTATGGTTACCGGCGCAAAATACTTACCGTGAAATCTCTTCTTGTTCAAACATGAAGGACTTCCAAGCGCGTAGAATGCAAGCACGCTACCGTGGTGTAAATGATAAGAAGCCAACACTGGTTCATACACTAAATGGTTCTGGTTTAGCGGTAGGTCGTACAGTGGTAGCTATCCTTGAAAACTACCAAAATGCTGATGGTTCAATTACGATCCCAGAAGTATTACGCCCATATATGCGCGGCCAAGAAAAAATCGGTTAATGTTAAAGTTGATTAACTCTTAGCTAGGTATAATTGAGTTTGATTAATCTAGCGCACAAAAAAAACCAAACGTGAGTTTGGTTTTTTTGTGCCTGAATATGGCTAGACAGGTTAAAGCGTCTTAGGGTTACAGATTCAGATTAAAGGCATTTAGCCGGCTTTGGTAATCCAGCGACTTTAGTGGCCTGTTTGGCTGGTCCAACAGGGAAAAGAGTATAAAGGTATTTTGAATTACCTTTATCCGGCCCTAATGCTTGTCCAATGGCCTTAACCAACACGCGTATTGCCGGGCTGGTTTTATATTCAAGGTAAAAATTGCGCACAAAGTTGACCACTTCCCAATGTTGCTCAGTGAGAACAATATCTTCACTTGCCGCCAGAATAACAGCCATTTCAGGTTGCCAATCAGACACATTTTTTAAATAGCCTTGAGCATCAACTTCAATTTTTTGCCCATTAAATTCAATTGAATTTACCAAGTAATCACCTTCGTGTGTTGCAGTGTTGCCAGTACAAACTGGTCATAGTCAATAATTGAAATATTAGCGGATTTAGGTAAACGCTGACTTAATCCACGCGCCTCTATATCTTCAATTAAGATGTAAATTTTAATATCTTGCAGCCTTTGATGCCATTCAAGCTGCAATAGACAATTAATGGCATCGTCAGCAAGGATAATCGAGTCTTCTAGGCCAATGTATCGTAAACAACAATTAAGCGCGTTATCCGTGGTCGTAGAGGTCTGTATTTGATGTAATATCATTAGTAAACCACCACTTCATCACTTTGTGCTAATACTTGCTGTATATCTGTTGTTGACGCTAACTCGGCTTCAAAATTAAAGTCATCTTGTTTAAGGCCAAATTGTTTTGCTGACTCTTGGCAAACCAATACCGTTTCAATGTCGTATAAATTTAGTGCTTTAAAGGTTGAAAGGTAATCTTTACTACCAACTAATTCAGGTTGTTGGTTTTTAACAAGATGTAACACCGCTTCATCTGTAAACACCACACTAACTTGTTGCTCGAAACTGGCACTGAGTAAGGCAAAATCTAACCCTTCACGGCTGGCACTATTACCGATTGGGCTGTGCCTAAAAATGACGCAAATTTGTTTCATATTGTTATCCTGATAAACCCGTTAAGAGCATCATTAAAAGCAGACTAATCTGTCAGAAGTTTCAATGCCAGTGACGAGTTCGCCCAAGCCGCCCATTTCAAATGGATCACTTGAGTTAAACTGTGATTTAGCATTTTCAGTGGCTTCTTGCTCAGAGATAACCCCTCGGCGCAGTGCTGCAGAGACGCAATTAATTAATTGAATATCAAACTCAGAGGCAAGGTTTTTCCATGCTTGATGCAAATCATGCTCGTCAGAAGCAGGGCATATTAAATGGCTACTATTAGACACCCCGTCTTGATAAAAGAAAATACGGGTCACTTCGTGGCCTAATGACAATACACTCTCTGTAAAGCGCAGGGCTCTAAAGCTCGCCGTTGAGCCGTAAACCGTACCATTAACTTGGATAATAAATTTATTCATAACAATAAAAAATGGCTCCTGTAAGGGAGCCATTTTAGCGTAGTAAGTTGATTAATCACAAGGTCAGAACCAAATGAATCATCAAGTTAACTTAACGCCTAGTCATCATTACCCATACCCATTAAGTGTAGTAGGGCCATGAATAAGTTAATGAAGTTTAAGAATAATGAAATAGTTGCACGAATATAGTTCGTTTCGCCACCATTTACGATACGGCTTGTATCATAAAGAATTAAACCAACCATTAGCATTGCTACAGCAGCTTGAATAGCCATAAATGCAACACTGTTACCAACAAACATGTTGATAAGTGAAGCGCCGATAACAACAATCAGACCAGCAAAAAGGAAGCCGCCCATAAAGTTGAAATCTTTCTTAGTGCTAATTGCATAAGCTGATAAAGAAATGAAGATAACTGATGTTAAACCAAAAGCTTGCATAATAAGCTCTGGGCCATTAGCTAAACCAGCATAGTGGTTTAGAATGTAACCAAGAGACGCGCCTTGCATACCAGTAAAGGCAAAAACCCATGCTAAACCCGATGCATTATCTGCTTTCTTTAAGGTAACCATCATAACAACGATACTACCTAGTGATAGACCGATTGACATAAAAGGACCAATGTTCATCATCATAGCCACACCTGCCATTACAGCAGCAAAGGCTAATGTCATAGACAAAAGCATGTAGGTATTTTTGATAAGTTTGTTGGTTTCCATCGTCGTAGCTTGATGGCCCGACAAAGTTTGTTGATTCATAACAGTCTCCATAGACTCAAAATAATTGTAATGAGGTCATTTTTCTCATTACAAAGTGGTACTTTATAAATGACTTAAGTTGATAATACCTTAGCTTTGCTACAGCTTAAAGACTTAACGTAATACTATCTACGCTAGCTAATACTTATTAACTAACTATTGGCTTAAATTGACGCTATCTATTCTTTTTACTAAACAAAGCTGAAGTTAACATTAAATGTCACTCAAAATATCGTTAACTTTCATTAATCATTTTTTACGCTAGCCATTCAGCATGCAGTTTATCTGTATCGCCTAGATATTCTAGCACCCACTCTAAAGCAGGAGACATTTTCTCTTGGTTCCAAGCTAAGCAACATGGACTGGTATTTTTAGGGTGTTCTAATGTCTTTTCAATCAAAATACCTGAATCAATAAACGGTTTAGCGAGATTGCGTGGCATATAACCAATGCCAGAACCATCTCTAAAACAGTTAAATGCTCTAATCCAATCAGGGACAACTAAGCGGCGTTGATTAGCTAATAGCCAGGTTGTTCGTTTAGGTATTTCTCTTGAAGTATCTTCTAAGCAAATTGAAGGATAGATACGTAATTCATTATCCGTTAGTGGACGATCAATATCAGCAAGAGGGTGATTTTTGCTGACTAGAAATGACCACTCAATATCACGCATATCTTTATAGTTAAACACACCACCGACAGGTATAGCCGTAGTTGCACCGATGGCGATATCACTGCGTCCAGTGGCTAATGCTTCCCAAACACCGTTGAATACTTCAATGCGGATAATAAGTTCAACATCATCAAAATGGCGATAAAAATCAGCAATAAGCACACTGATACGATCAGCACGAACAATATTATCTAATGCTATAGATAACGTTGGTTGCCAACCATTTGCCACTCGTTGAGTGCTGCGTTTTAAGTCGTTCATGTCAGACAGAAGCTCTCTGGCATGAGCAACAAAATGTTTGCCCGGCTCAGTTAAACTGACGCTACGATGATGCCTTTCAAACAAAATGACACCAAGCTCGTCTTCGATTTGTTTTACGGCATAACTTACGGCTGATGGAACTTTATGCAATTGATTAGCAGCAGCCGTGAAACTTCCGACACGTGCGACAATATCAATCATTTCCAATGCTTGCTCTGAAAGCATAAATTGCGATCCTTTGCTGTGAAAAATTATGAAAGCAGTCATCAAAAGTAAACGTTTCACAATGCTTTTGCAAGTGATTAGACTGCACGCTGATTTTTACTTAAGCTCAATTCGGACATTTTTTTCATGAACAAAGCATCATCAAACACTGCTAACTTGCAGTACTTTATTTTACTCGGTTACTTAGCGTTGCTAAGTATGTTGGGCTTTATTGCCACAGATATGTACCTACCAGCATTTCAAAATATTGCAGACTCTTTTGATACGAGTCTGAATAATGTCGCATTTTCGTTGACGACATTTTTAGCGGGTTTAGCTATTGGTCAACTATTATACGGCCCTATTGTTGAAAAAATAGGTAAACAAAAAGCACTAATTTTAGGTTTAGTTATTTTTGCCGCTGCAAGTGGACTCATTGTTGCTAGTGATTCAATTGTTATGCTCAATATTGCCCGTTTCTTCCAAGCATTAGGTGCATGTAGTGCTGGCGTAATTTGGCAAGCCATTGTGGTCGAAAAATATGATGCTGAGAAAGCACAAAAGGTGTTTTCAAACATTATGCCTTTAGTGGCCTTGTCACCAGCGGTTGCTCCGCTAATAGGTGCATCAATCGTCAATGCCTTTGGCTGGCGCGCAGTGTTTATAACATTAGTTATTTTAGCTGCAATTCTTATTGTGATGACCAAATGGTTAGTAGCGCCTGAGAATAACAAAGCAGAACCACAGGAAAGCATCAGCTATAAATCAATTCTCAAAAATACGCGTTTCTTAGGCAACGTAGTCATTTTTGGTGCTTGTTCTGCCGCATTCTTTAGCTACTTGACAGTATGGCCAAGTGTGATGATTAAATACGGCTATGAAGCACAAGCGATTGGCTTAAGCTTTATTCCACAAACCATCATGTTTATTGTTGGTGGCTATATGAGTAAGTTGCTAGTGAAAAAGTTTGGAACCACACTGGCGCTTAAATATTTACTTGTGTTGTTCTTCTTGTGTGTCGCAACAATTGCCTTGGTAACCTTAGTCATTCCTGTGGATTCGATTTACCCACTATTAATTACTTTCTCATTTTTAGCTGCGGGTAACGGCGCTATTTATCCACTTGTAGTGAACAACGCTTTGCAGCAGTTCAGTAAAAACGCGACTAAGGCTGCAGGGTTACAGAACTTCATTCAAATTGGGATGGCGTTTGGTGCATCAAGTATCGTTGCTATTTATGTGCAATATGCTGAAATGACCATTGGTTTAGGTATCGTATTGAGCGCAGTTGTTGTGTACCTAGGCTACTTATTATCAAAGCATGATAGTTGGGATTCCGTTAAAGGCAACTTTGTAGAGCCAGATCCTGCCCGCATCGCCTTACATGCCGATAAAAACAGCGTAGATTAATATAAATATGTCAAATAATAGTCAAACGGCCATTTTTCTTAAATTACTACTTTACAGAAAACATCGTTAAGACTATTATCTTCGGCGTTCGGAGAGATGGCAGAGTGGTCGAATGCACCGGTCTTGAAAACCGGCACGGGTTTATAGCCCGTCTAGGGTTCAAATCCCTATCTCTCCGCCATATTCAAGACGAAAGGCTCATCAGAAATGGTGAGCCTTTTTTCGTTTCTGGGTAGTTTGAACCCAAGGGTTCCTATTTCCAAAGTACGCTATCTCACCGCCATATTTAGAAAAGTCCGTTACGAAAGTAACGGGCTTTTTGCTATTTAAAATTTGTAACTTATAGCAACTGGTTTATAGCACCTCAATGTAGGGTTCAAACTCATTTCTCCGCCATATTCAAGACGAAAGGCTCATCAGAAATGGTGAGCCTTTTTTCGTTTCTGGGTAGTTTGAACCCAAGGGTTCCTATTTCCAAAGTACGCTATCTCTCCGCCATATTTAGAAAAGCCCGTTACGAAAGTAACGGGCTTTTTGCTTTCTAGAATTTACTGATGTGAACAACAGGTTTATAGCACCTAAATGTAGGGTGCAAATCCCTATCTCACCGCCATATTTAAGACGAAAGGCTCATCAGAAATGATGAGCCTTTTTTCGTTTAGTCGTTTGATTCAAGTGAATTTGAACCTAAGGGTTCCTATTTCCAAAGTACGCTATCTCTCCGCTATATTTAGAAAAGCCCGTTACGAAAGGAACGGGCTTTTTGCTTTCTAGAATTTACTGATGTGAACAACAGGTTTATAGCACCTAAATATAGGGTACAAATCCCTATTTCACCGCCATATTTAAGACGAAAGGCTCATCAGAAATGATGAGCCTTTTTTCGTTTAGTCATTTGATTCAAGTGAATTTGAACCTAAGGGTTCCTATTATAGAAACACGCTATCTCTTCGCCATATTCAAAACGTTATGCACTATTCTGTTTAAGTTTAATCACTCAGCATATCAAGGGGGCTTGATGTACCCGAATAATGTTGACCAAGCACATGAGTATAAACCTGAGTGGTGTTAACATCATTGTGGCCTAATAATTCCTGAACCGTGCGTATATCTCTGCCCGCTTGCAATAAGTGTGTCGCAAAGCTGTGCCTAAAGGTATGACATGTCACACGTTTGGTTATTGTTGTTTTGCGAACAGCTTTAGCCAATGATTTACGTATGACACTGTGATGCAAATGATGTCGGCAAAGTGTTCCTGTATAAGGATGATTGACGACAGTTGTAGAAGGGAATATAAACATCCATCCAACTTGTTTAAATGCACTTGGATACTTTCGTTCTAGTGCGTTTGGTAAAGAAGGGCCTACACCAATAAGATTGTCTTTTCGTTGAATCTCAATAGCACAATCAATGAACGCGCTGAGCTTGCTGATACATTTTTGACTCAGAATGCTTTGCCTGTCTTTCTTACCTTTACCGTTTCGAACCGTTACCGATTGATGCTCTATATCGATATCTTGTATTCGCAAAGCTAAACACTCTGAAATACGCAAGCCACTGCCATATAACATTTCAATAATAAGGCGATCGCGGCCTTTCATTTCACTTAATAGCATTGACACTTCTACGGTTGATAACACAGTAGGAAGTTGCCTTTGCTTACTTGCATAGCGAAACCCTAAATCACCTAACTCTTGTTTTAAGTGTTTATGGTAAAGGTAAACTAATGCATTGAGTGCCACTTTCTGTGTATTGATAGCGACATGGCGTGAGTTTGCAAGGTAGCTAAGAATTGTGCTACTTCAATTGCTCCCATAGTGTCAGGATGACGTTTATGCTGGAAAATAATGAATGCTTTAATCCAATATAAATAGGCTTTTTCGGTTCTTATGCTGTAACCGCGCATTCGCATATTGCTTTGAACTTGATTGAGAAAAGGACTTGATAATTGTTTCATGTCAAATAACTCGTAAGCTGTATGTATACACAGTATTATTTATTTTGAACAATATTCAAGTAAGAAAATGATTGTTTTGTGCGCGTTTATACTTGTGCCTTTTTATATTGTCACATATTATCAACCGCTTAATGTGCTGTTTTCATAAATAATAGGCAAGAAAAATGCGCATGCGCATTTACCAAGAAGTGTATTGGCTACAATGCTAGCTTTTACAATCTTTTCAGATAATTAGGTGTGCGCGTATTTACTGGTCTAATGAGGTAAATGCGCATGCGCACTATACAAATGTTAGGCATTAAGGGTAGGCTCGGTTTATGTCAAAATTTCAAGTAGGTTTTATTTATTGCCGAAGCTTTATACAAAAAAGTTTAGAATTACCTTCAGGGGTCAAAGTTTCACCTTTATCTAAAACAGGGTTCGAAGGTGAAATCAAGGACATAAGAAGTAGGCTAGAAGCTGCACGGTTTAACTTTACGAGAAAAGACCTACAGAATACATTAGCTAATTTTGAGAATACTGGTCATTGCACTCTTATAACATTCCCCGTTGTAGAGGCTGATGACTTTATTGGCGCAATTGAAAGTAAAGAAAGTAATGCTGAAAATATAATTGGTGCACTTTCGGTTATAACGGCTAACCCTGCAACACCTTTATGTGCTTTTGCTAAATCAACAAATAACTCAGGAGCCAAACTCTTCATTCCTCAAGATCGAGTTATTCGGCATGGTACAAATATTCCAGGGTTCTTGGATGCATTCCCTGAACTTGAGAAAAAGGCATCAGAAGATACTAAGTTTTCACTTTTGCTCCGGCTATTCAGGTCTTCACTGAGAGAGCGGGAAATTGATAATCAAATACTTTTCCAATTAATTTTATTAGAGGAAGCATCTGATGGTGAAGTAGGAACACTCGCTGAGAGGTTAAGAAATTTTGCTACTAACACTGGATTTCTTGGTGATTTAGCTATTATTGCAGCAGAATGCGGTGTCATATTACCTGAAGGAAAAGATGTAATAGATCTGTTGGTTAAACTTAGGAATGCATCGGCACATAATGGCAATATTTCAGAAGCTACACTTCAAGAATATAATGGCAACTGGGTTATCCCGATATTGGCCAACAAAGACAACCTCCATAAACTGATTACAGAATCAATCAGGTATATGTTTTGTTGCTTAGTCGGCCACAATCGTGATGCAATGGCAATGAAAGTAAGCGGTTCTATAAAAATCGAGTTTAATTAATGCCTAACAAGAAATTAAACAAGGACAAAAAACAGTTGGTTTTTGCTCCTGCGTCGCTTATTTTAACCAACTATTTTTTGCCTGTTAATTAGGCGTTAGGCACACAGATGAATAAGCGACTGCTCATCGTTTTACTATGCTATTTCCTATCCAGCTTTGGAATACTTGGCTCTATAGCTGGTGCATTAGAAGAGTTTAGGGAAATCAACTCTATGCAAGATCTGTTGGCTTTAGTATGGCTGGCAGCTTGGGTTTTTCATTTGGTAATGTCTGTGCAATGGATTAAAGATAATCGGCTCGGTAAAAATTTCACTTTAACCGGCACCTTATTTGGCCTTGTTTCTGTGATCTCCCCATCATTAGTTTTTGCAATTCCGTTTGCAATTCCGTTTGCTATCTTGGGCTCGTTCTCACTTCTGGCCGTTGTGTTACCATGCTTTTTGCTGGCAATATATTTAGTTATGTACCATTCAGGCTTTGAGGTTCATCCGAGCAATGCCTAACAAATCAATCAATGGCGCCCCTGCGGGGCTGGACCTCCACTCCGCGGCTTCGCCGCTGCGTTCCGGCCCATTATTGAGGCGTTAGGATTTATCTAGGGAATATTCGATTTGAAGATTTTGAAAAAATGGCAGTATATTTGGCAACTTAAGAAAGCTAAGAAATATAGTGAGAAAACGGGCTATAAAGTTATAGGTTCACTAAAGAGTGTTAAGTCTTCATCGAGAGTTAAAGACTTAATCAATGAACTCTCAGTATCTATTCCAAGAGATTATATTCCACAGTTGCAAGCCAATAAATTGGACCCAATTAGTAGTTACGGAGGGGACTGTGCGAATTTACATGCAGAGTTATTCAAGTTTATAAAAGACCATTACCCTGAACTTGACCCTGTATTTACTATCGGGAGTGTTTATTTCGAAGGTAAGCCTCGATATAAATTCAATGAAAAGCTACTCTCCTCACCTAAAGAGCTAGAGAGGTTTGAAGCCCACGCATGGATCACTTTAGGTAACGAGTTAATCTTGGACTGTACAATCTCAACTCATCTTAATGTAAAGGTATGTAGGCAGAGCGCATTTGGTCCAATACTATTTGGTACACTTAGGCATAACTTCGAACACAAGGGACTTTACCAGATTCGCTCTTTTATCATAAAAGATTACAGTAGTTTAACTTACGAACCTGTAATGCTTGGTGTTGAAGCTATGAATGCAATCAACCCTAAATCCTAACAGATAAGGATAGGCCGCGCATAGCCGCGTCCTTATCCCAAGTGTTGAACAAGCCCGAGTGATACCTTTATAGTGTAAATATCGGCGTAAGAACTTACGCTTTTTAGGTGTGTGCTGAGCAGTAACATTTTTTGCCAGCCGCATCGATCCCTTAGCACCGTCAGCTAATTTCGTTACCTAGAAATATCAATATCTTAGCACCTCCTTATACTTTTCTTGCTCCGCATCTTAACTGTTAACTTTTTAATCCTTCCGCTTAAACAGTGGCGTTAGGTGTCGTTGGTTTTTGCCTAAGAAAGCTTGTCAGTCGTGTATGCACCCCCATAAATATCATCGGTTGTCGGCAGCATGGGCAAGGTCGTATCGCTTGAGTTTTTGTGGTGTTTTCGAGCGGCGTTAACACCGTCCCAGCAACGGCTAGCATCAAGCGTATTCGTTGTCGTAGCTTGGCTGCACTTCCTCTTAACAAACCATAATCTCTGACCCGTCTTAACCCTTTTGGTAATACGTGCTGTAGAACTAGCCATAGAAATTGGGTGACTGGCAAGGTGCGTATTTCAGTGGTGTTGGTTTGGCTATTTTGATACTCAAAGCTGATTTGTCCATCGATATTGCTGACGATATTTTTATCGGGTAACACACCGCGATAAAGGTATCTCGACAGGTACTTGAGCGCAGGCAGCCCTTTGCCCACATGCTGGCAGTCAACCACCCACTTTTTGGGTATTGAGGCTGGCTGTTTGAGATTCAGTTTTGCCAGTTGCACCAGCAGTCTTGCTCGCCACACTGTGGCAAGGTTAAAGGCGTTGAACAGGTATTTATCCTTGTTCTTTTTCCATTGTTTTTTGTGCTTATCGAAACTGCCTGCTGGAATGATGAAGTGAATGTGCGGGTGCAAGTCACGCCTTCGGTTGTGGGTATGCAGCACGCCTGTAAACCCCATTTCACCGCCCAGTTGTTTGGCGTTTTTAGCAAAGTCTTTTAGCACGCTTGCTGCCACCGAGAACATGGCTTGATACATCAACTCTGGTTGATGTTTAGTGATGCTTCGCAGTTCATAAGGCAAGGTAAACGTCACCATGTAATACTCTACAGGCAGGAGTTTAGCTTGCTGTTTGTTGAGCCAATCTTCAGTGGTGTTGTGCTGGCATTGTGGGCAACTGCGATGACCACATGACAGCGGAAAATCAGCAGTATGAGCGCAATCCTGACATGCCCATTGGCTGGTTCGCTCAGTGTTGCTGCGACAATTTAACATGGCGAAAATCGCCTGGCGCATGGATGATGTAATGTGACCATCATAAGCTTGATTAAAGGTATCAAGGTGGTCGCGCAAAAGTTCGATGAACTTCATAGGTCACACTCCCACTTGAGTACCAAATTATCAGTAAGCTGGTTAACGGATAGAGCCGTATTTTTTCGAGTGATAGTAAATAACATGGCCACCCATTCCAAGTGGCTAAATATCATACTCTCTACTAGGCTTTAGTTATCGCTTAATAATCGGTAATAGATGATGGCCAGACCAAGGCAAACACTCGTGAGTCTAGAAGACACTCCTTACTATCACTGCTGTTCTCGGGTAGTGCGTAAAGCCTTTTTATGTGGATTTGATGCAAGTTCCGGTGATAACTATGAGCATCGCCGTGAGTGGGTTGATTCTCGTATTATTGAATTGGCGACCATATTTGCTATAGATATTTGTGCTTATGTGGTGATGAGTAATCATTTACATGTGGTGCTAAAAGTGGATGCGGATAGCGCTAAACAGTGGTCTGATATCGAGGTGCTTACCCAATGGCATAAAGGTTTTAAAGGCACATTGCTGACGAATAAATTTGTAAAAGGTGAAGAGCTCAATGAATTTGAGTTAAAGACGGTTAATGATTGTATTACTCAATACCGTGAACGCTTGACTGACATCAGCTGGTTTATGCGCTCACTGTGTGAACCCATTGCCAGAATGGCCAACAAAGAAGATAACTGTACAGGTCGATTTTGGGAAGGGCGTTTTAAATCCCAGGCATTATTAGATGAAGCCGCAGTGTTGGCATGCATGGCCTATGTGGACTTAAACCCCATTCGCGCCAAAATGGCAGCAACCCCTGAAAGCTCCGATTACACCAGTATTCAACGTCGTATTAATTCAGCTATAAACGGTGAGCAACCAAAAGAGTTACTGCCTTTTGTAGGTGATGAACGCTTGGATATGCCTAATGGCTTAATGTTCAGTATTAAAGATTACATTGTGCTGGTTGAAGATACAGGGCGGATTATTCGTGATGACAAGCGCGGCGCCATAAGCTCATCTAGCCAGGATATTCTCAATCGATTGAACATTCCTGCTGAAAACTGGTTAAAAATCACTACAGAATTTGGCGGCTTATTCAAAGGCGCAGTAGGGGCGTTACCTGCCTTAACTGAATATTGTGAGCATTTAGAGCGAAAGAGGCGACAAGGCGCTTCAAATTGCCGTCGTTGGCTCAGTGCATAAATCCTAACGCTCCAATATACATCTGTTTTCGGTTACTTGATGGATATCAAGCGGTCTCTGTTATGTGTAATCAGCCATACTCCCCATTTTTAGCATTTAAAACTCCAGCTTTGATACTCGTAGCACAAAGAATGAGATTTAAAGTTCTTTGCTAGCAGTAAGCGTAATGATTGACTAAGTTACTTTTTAAAGTTTTAAAATGGGTGGCATAATTAGTTTACTATCGGTTTCCATCTAGTTCGCTCTTTTCAGTCGATGATGCTGAAAAGCCAAGGCACTTATAAACCAAAGCCTGACTGGTTAATGACCGATCGCGTGTTAAGCAGATCTCCCCAGATAAAAACATGAACTTTCTTTGCACTGCTGCATCATTTACGGTGGCCATTAGATCACGTGGTTTCGTCGTCTTGTGCCAACTCACCTCTAGCCTACGCCTCATATGATGTTCTTGTTCATCAGCTCGCAAATTTGCTAGCGGCTTCCTCTGGACCAAACCTCGCGGATAAGCCCTTGCCATTTGCTAGTAGTTAACGTTTAATAACAGTATGTTATTTAAACGGTGACCTTCCTACAGAGGACTTTCACCTCATTAGTTCATGCCCATGCTGGGCGTACACAAGGCGATTAAACCGAGTTAAAACATTGGGTTTCGCTTTGCTACACATTATAACCCACTATTTTAGTCCGCTTAGTGCGGCGTTAGTTTTTAAGTGTATTAATCCGCTCCTTCAATTATGATTATAATTTGTGAATATTAAAATGAACCCTAAAACAATAGATGCTATTAGAGACCTTGCTCTAACATTTGAAAAAAATGATTTACAAGTCGCGTATGAGTTAATGACAATTGCTCACAATGAGAGACCTAATGGCCCATTTATTAAGAATAAATTTTTGGAATATAAACAGCAATTAGAAGGTTCGATTGAAAATATTAAGCTTTTATCACTATTAGGCTCAGGAGATATAGCTATTATTCCTATTGGTTTTCGTTGTTATACTAAAAGGATGCTCAAAGGTAAACTAGGATTTTCACAAGCAAGTTTACCTTTTGATAGTGGGTTTTTCTCGCCACATTCAGTAGCAAGCATTTTCGAATCACCTAGGATAGAGATGAGTTTTTCTGATGAAAAAACTCAAACAGCTTGTGAAAAATATGAAAATTATAATGATGAGTCAAAAGGTAAAGGAATAAAGTTCGAATTAAGCTCATACCAAGAAATTGATGATATTGTTTCATCAAAAAATATGCCAAGAATCAATCAATATTTAGACTCAGCATTTGGGTATTACACTTTAGATAAAAAACATAAATTCATTTTAGCTCACTATAACTGGCATGCTTTTTCAGATGATGTTAAATCTAAAGGTGTTAGGAATCCAGAGGATAATCTCCCCTTAATAAATGAAATGCTTCAATCCCGTATTGAGCGCATGCTTGAGTTATGTCATAGGGCAAAATATATCTTTTTTGTATACCTGAATCAAAATGGCGATTATATAAAAATTGGCGATGAATTTTTTGATCTGACTGATTACTCTGAGCTTAAAGCCTGTTTAGACTCGAAATATGATTTTAAATATTCCATATTAAATGCTCAAGATATTTCTGCTCAGGATATGCTAGATGAGTTTGAAAAAAAACATAACAGATAAGGATAGGCCGCGCGTAGCCGCGTCCTTATCCCAAGTGTTCAACCAGCCCGAATGATACCTTATAGTGTAAATATCGGCGTAAGATTTACGCTTTTTAGGTGTGCTGAGCAGGAGCATTTTTTGCAAGTCGCATCAATCCCTTAGCACTTCCTTATGCTTTTCTTGTTCCACATCTTAAGTGTTAACTGTTTAATCCTTTCGCTTAAACAGTGGCGTTAGGTGTCGTTGGTATTTGGCATCTTTTAAGTCCTTCATCGCCGTTTCTCGAGCCTGAGATAAGTCCCTAATGGCTTCATCTTCAGGCTCTGGGACATAGATAGCGGTGAGGTCTTCAGATTTAAGTAACTTGGCAAATTTAAGTGCATCACGTTTGTCTGTCCTAATCTTTTCACCAGGCTTTTTGGGTGTAAGGGAAGGCGCAATGACCCAAACTCGTGAGTAGTCGATAAATCCAATAGTCACATGGGCCTACCTCATAAACGAAATGCAGAGTGGCCGTTGGATACTTAGATTGGAACTGCTTAGCAAGTTTGGTTATAGAGGCTTTAGCGCTTGAAACTCTTCCAAAATTAATAGCTTGAGCACCACGTTGATCTTCAATGTAGGCCACTTCAACTAATTCTTTATGAGTATCTAGGCCAATAAAAAGTATGTTATGTTTACTCATGCTGATCTCCGATTTAGTTTCTTTGACAAAACTATTATGGCTCTGGCTTTCAGCTAACCCACGATTATTTGGAGTTCTACATCTTTAGTGGGGAGTCATTATGTCTAGCTACTTTAAGTGTTACTTCCAATTAAGGTGTTTAATTTTGTGTATAAAAAAGTCATTAATCAGTTTGTTTTTTATGATTCCAAGTGTTGCCTTTTCTTGTCCTTCACTTGAAGGAACATGGTCATCTTCTTTAGAAAAGTTTGACTCCTTCAATAAAAAGTGGGCAAAAATAGATAAAAAAGCATGGTCTTTTATGTCTCAAACTCAAGGCTTTGAAACTATTACATTCAAGAGTAATAAAGAAATGTTTATTTCTACTCCTGTAATTGAAGTGAAGATGGGCGATAAGACGATGAAACTACCTTCAAAAGAAGAACAAATAAGTATCAATGTTTTGGGGTGTACAGATAAGAGTATCGTTTTGAAATATGACAGATATGGGAAAAAACACATATCGCAACTTCAATTCGAAGATGACAAAACGTATTGGGAATATATGGGAACTGCGGGTAGTGATGGTAATAGCCATATAAGAGAATACTACACTAAAACTAAATAACGTAGCTAACAAATAAAGATAGGCCGCGCGGAGCCGTGCCTTATCCCAAGTGTACTCTCGATTATGGATTATAGCCCGAGTGATATCTTAGCAACTCCCTATACTTTTATTACTTTGCATCTTAAGTACTATTTTTAATCCCGTCGCTTAAATTGTGGGGTTAGTTATCGTTTGATTTCGTCTAAGAAAGCTCGTCAGTCACACATGCTTATTCTCATTGCTTTGTTGCAAATAGCTTATAAATATCATCGGTTGTTGGCAGCAAGGGCAAGGTCGTATGGTGTAAGTGTAAAGCGACTTTTGAAGGGGTTAATTTCTGAATTGCAATAATTAAGAGGCATGCTTATCTTTTAGTTTAAACACTGTGATTTTTGATGTTTTCGAGTTAGATAAGAAATTATGCTATTGCAATTAGGTTCTAAGGACACTTTGGTTTGGGATGGATAAACTTATTTTCGAAGTATAAACTGAGCTTATTTTAAAAGAGATCGTTGCAACCACAAGCTATCATCTCATTGAAACGGCAGATAACGGTGTACTTGCCGTTTGTTTCAATGTTCTCGTCGAAAGAGTCAGTAGCTTGTCTGCTTATCGTCAGAACTTAATTAACTGGCTGTTGCTTGTTTAATGTTATCGCAAAGAAGACATACTAATGATAAACAAACGGTATAAAAACCAATGATCCCGAACACCATTACTGCACTTTCATTTAAGAACATGTCTAGAAACACTTCTACTTCGTTCATTACCTAACCTTTTAAAATATGACAGAATTAAATGACTTCAATGTGGCTATAAAGCTTCGCTACCGGTGCTTAACTTTAGATGTTAGTCATTAATGGGGCGCGAATTTTAACAGGAGAAGGATAATTAACCATCAATAGTTGAAGTAATTACTCTAATTAGGGTGATTTAGATAAATCTATTAACAAATGTGTTTCTAATAATTAAACAGGCGGTTAAAGCTGTTAACGTTTTTAACGGCTGTATCTATAAGTATTAGCCTGAATCTATAGCTCTAGCATGAATCACATACCGTTTAGAAAGACCAAAAACGGAAGACGGCTAAGCCTTTATAGATGCGTTAGCGTTTTCAGCTTGAATTATAGGTTTGTAGTGTGCATCAAGTTAATACTAAACGTATAATAGGCGTTCATTCAGGTGCTATTAAGAGCCAGTTTATGCCAATCATTGAACAAACCTGTTTACAAGAAGATTCTGCGGCAGTTCAAATCCATCATCACTTTAAAATATTTAAGCCATATGGTTTTTTAAGTCAGTTTCTGCCGGAAATGAGAAAGAAAAAAAAATTATTGGGTGAGCTTGCTAATTTTCCGGATAAAACCATGGCGATAGGACGCTTAGACCATGACTCTGAGGGATTATTATTGCTGACGACAGACGGGATGATGAGCCATAAGGTGAGAAGTAAAGGCATAGAAAAAGAATACTATGTGCAAGTCGATGGTGACATTACCGAGGAGGCGATGATTCGTTTGAAAAATGGCGTTGAAATTGGTATCAATGGCACCAAATATCAAACCTTACCTTGCAAGGCATTTAGACTTGATACAGAGCCTCAATTGCCGCTTCGAGGTCGTAAAATACGCGATCCAAGACATGGGCCAACAAGTTGGGTATCTATTACTCTTTGTGAAGGTAAAAATCGTCAAATAAGAAAAATGACAGCAGCAGTTGGGTTTGCAACGTTAAGATTGGTTAGAGTTCGAATTGGCGATATTCATATCGACAATATGGGCGTTGGTGATGTTGTTTGTCTCACTAATTTTGATGCTGCATTGATATGAACAAATTGGCTCTAATCAAGTTGAGAATTAACACTTATATTTTATAGACTCAAAGTTAGTCGTATTTATACAAAGGACTGTGTTGTAATTATTTTGCACCGAAATTTATTTAAAGCTAATTATTTAAAGTTACCTGTTTAAAGTTACTTACTGAAGCTAATTAGAGATATAAATAAAAATAAACCCCAGCATGTTTTGACAGTTGTGCAAGCCAAACCATGGTGAGGTTATAATCGAATTACTTCGCTAATTTAAGGAAGTAATCGAAGATTTCAGGTACGTTGCCGTTACCCATATCTGCATCAACTGCAGCTTGTAGGTTTGCAGAAGTCCCTTCTGCAATTTGTGAAACAGTGCCAAGATCTTTAACCATTTCTAAAAAGTAACCTAAATCTTTATTGGCATTAGCAATAGAAAAACCTAAATCACTGACATTGTCTACCGCGTAGTTTTTACAAAACTGCATGAAAGGTGAGTTAGATGGTCCTGTTGACATAATGTCGAACAATTGTTGGCGATCAAGACCCGCTTTATCAGCAACGGCAAATGCTTGTGACATTGCCGTTACAGTGGTCATTCCCATAAAGTTATTTATAAGCTTAGTCGTATGACCTGCGCCAAGAGCACCTAGGTGGAATACGTTTTCACCTTGTTGTTCTAGTACAGGTTTAACTTTATTAAATGTTTCCAGATCACCGGCAGCCATGATGTTTAAAAGACCATCTTTTGCGTGAGCAGGTGTGCGGCCTAATGGCGCATCGATCATGCCTGCGCCTTTAGCAGCAAGGTCAGCACCGATTTTACGAGTAGAAGCTGGGATTGATGTACCGAAATCAACTAGAACAGAACCTTCTTTAATACCCGCTAAGATACCATTATCACCATATATTACTTTTTCAACAACGGTAGAAGTTGTTAGACAAAGCATCACAATGTCACTTGCAGCAGCGAGTTCTGCTGGTGATGACGCTTCAGAAGCATTTCCACGTGCAATAACGTTTGCAACTACATCTTTATTAAGATCCATTACAACAACTTCAAAACCTCTAGTTTGTAGGTTTTGAACCATGTTGCCGCCCATAAGGCCAAGTCCGATGAAACCAATGACAGGCTTTGTCATATCTAACTCCTAAATATTTTGGTTAATACTAATTTGAATGCTGAAATTGTTCACCTTGGCATAGTTGAACTATGTGTAAATATCGGCAAAAAATTTACTAAATCTATATGTTTATTAATTGGAATAATTGTATTACAAATTTGTAAATTTTGTCAACCAATTTGGTTACCAATTTGTGTGGCCAATTCCTGTGACTAGTCTAATCTGATACATACCAACTTAATCGTTGGGTGAGTGTATTTATTTATTGGCAGTCAACACAGCTAGCGTGTTGTGAATAAACATAAATTCTCTAAAGCAAATAACTTATCGTTAAATAAAAAGAGCCTATCAGCTTAGATAGGCTCTATTGGGGTTAGAACTTAGCGCGAACACCTACAGTGTAACGACGATCCGCTTCACTGTATTTCCATACTGAACCTAGTTCAGTCGTGTATTCAATTGGTTCACCAGTTAAGTTAACGACATTACCCACAACGGTGAAGTATTCGTTGATATCCCAACTTGCAGAAAAATCTAACTGTCCACGGGCTTCACGATAGTTATTACCTACAGTTGCGTCATAATTTTCAGATGTTGGGTCATTCTGGTTGAAAACGTTATAACCTAGAGCGCCAACTGTCTGAACGCGTTTCTCTGCTTGAGAATATAAATAGCGATCGCGCCAGTTGTAAGCTAAACGGAACTGAAGACCTTCATTTTCCCAGTATAGTTGTCCATTCGCGGTATTTTCCGAGATGTTCAACAATGGGTTGCCATCTGGTTGTTCACTATCCGCATAGGTATAGTTTGCGTTGACACCGAAACCAGACCATAAACCAGGTAATGAACTAAATTGTTGTTGGTAACCTAATTCCAAACCTTGAACACTACCACTACCGCCATTAACGTCGGTATCAATAACAATACCTGTTTGGCCTGCAGCTTTTTGAGTATCGACATAAGCTAAGCCTTGAGACTCTGTTGCAAAGTTCACATCACCTTGGCTTTGACCTGCAGAATCAAGTAAACAAATATTACCCCACTCTGTGGTGTTTTGGCCTGAAACAGTGCTTGAATCCGCTAAGCAGCTGCTGTCTGTTTGGGTAAATGAATTAACATCTTTGTAGAAAAGTGCTGCAGAGACAATACCACCGTCAGCAAAGTAGTGTTCTATCGAAAGGTCATACTGAGTAACACGATAAGGTTCTAGCTCGTAAGAGCCCTGAGTACCTGTTACTAATGAGTTATCTATTGTTAATGAGGGGCTTAGTTCATCAAAGTCTGCGCGACGCATTACTTTAGCAGCAGCAAAACGCATTAATGTTTCTTCAGTAAGGGTATATGTGACGTTTAAGCTAGGTAAGAAATCAGAGTAATCATTTTTACCCGTATCAAGTACTTTATTGCCGTTAGCATCAATTGAATCAACAACACTTGATTCTAATTCTGTTTGAATATAACGTCCGCCAATAACGGCTGTTAAATCATCAAAGTCTAAATGGAATTGAGCGTATATCGCACTTGTTTTCTCAGATATTTCTTTATAAGCACTGCTGTCTTCGGCCATGTTATCAGCTAAAGAGCCATCCATTGCATAAGACGTACCCATAAGCATCTGTTGTACTAATGCATATGTTTCTTCAGTGTTTTGTAAACGATCAGCGTCATAAACATTATAAGTCAGCATGTCATTTTGACCGGCAACACCTGTTTGGTCGAATGAGTTATTCATGTTCACGGTTTTCATGCTATCGCTAAGCAGTGGGTTATCAATCCAAATTGGACTGTATAAACCGTCAGCATTGGTTGCTTTTTTATATGAATCTTTAAGCGTGTTGCCATTAGGTTTTAGATCAAAACGGTTTGCAGAGTAATCTCTGTCAGTAAAACGCACACCGGCTTTTACCGCTGAAACAAAATCTACACCGATATCTGTGATTTTAAAGTCAAAGCGTAATGCTTGCTCTTCATTGTCTGTTTCTAAGGTTTTATGGAAAAACTCACGGAACACTAAGTTGTCTGGGTTAGTCAACATACCACTGTCAGCATAAGTGTAACCAGGGATACCACTTCCGCTGTAAAAACTACTTGTACTAGTATGAGTAGTAAGGTCTAAGGTCGGGTCTGTACGTTCAATAGGACGCAGGTTAAATTCGTTCGCTGTTTGCTTTTCTTTAGACTTTGATAATGAGTACTCAGCTGAAAGTTCAATATTATCAGTGATAAACCATTCACCACCAATTGCATGGGAAGTTGATTCAGATGTCGTAAAGTCACTCCAGGTTTTTGGAATTACAAGCACGCCATCAAGATCATTATTGTTCAGCTGGCCATTTCCATCATAGTAAGAGTCATCTCTTGCTACTGCGCTACCGCCAACATCAAGAATTGAATAAGCTGATTGGCCACCATCAAGTTCAGTTCCATTGAAATCTACATATATATTGGCTTCAGCACTTTCTGGTTCCCACTGTAGTGAAATACCGTATGCTGTGCGTTCGCGTTGTTCTGTTTTTTGTTCTGCGGTGGTTTGAGTCTTACGCAGGTACTTACCATTTGGTCCACCAGAGTCGTCTACATTACCGTCACCATCAATATCGATATTGTCTTGTAAATCAACTTTGTTGAAGTATTCATCACGGCGAAGTTCACGATCTAGGTAAGATAAGTTAGCAGATGCACCAAAAGTACCTGCACTCCCTAAATCCCAATTATCACCAATACCTAATGTAAATTTAGGCGCTACATTTTCTGTTTTATCTGCATACTCACCGTCGAGGGTGATTGCGACAAGGGGTTCTGTCAGTTCGAGAGGGCGAACTGTCTTCATATTCACTGTACCGCCTAAAGCACCCTCAATCATCTCAGGGGTAGGGGATTTGATTACTTCTACTGTTTTTAAGAAACTTGAAGGGAAGTCAGATAAGTTAATACCGCCACGGCCTGGTCCTGCAGTAGAACGACCATTCAAAAGAATTAGGTTTTCTGAGACACCGCGGATTGTTACTGATTCGCCCACACCGAAATCAGAAGCAATTGAAACACCAGTGATACGTTGTAGTGCTTCAGCGATGTTGTTGTCAGGTAATTTACCAATATCTTCAGCAACAATTGCATCAACAATACGGTCATCAGTTCGCTTTAATAAATTTGCCGCTTTTAAACTACCAAATATACCTCGGACTGCTATGACTTCAATATCATTTGTTTCTGCGCTAGCTTGTTCAACAGGTTCCGCTGCTAAAGCTGGCATGCTTAATATGGCTGTTAACGTTGCACCAAATATAGTGATATTAGTGGACTTGCTTTTAGCGTCACTAAACATTGCGCTTATTTTATTGAGCTTCATATATCCCCCCAAGAGATTTATTAGTTGTTATATTTTTGTATTACCAATTGCTGTTGTTTTAACCAGTCATAACATTTATATAACACATCTCTTGGTAATGCAATTGGTTATTACCAAATACTTTTAGTTCTATTACCAGTTACTGTTTTATTGTATTGGCTATTAGGTGTCGCTATCGGAGAGGCGTTATGGGCTGAGTGTCGGCTTAATTCTATGGGCTTTTGTAGCTGGGCTGTGAATAGTGGCAATTTAAATACTTAATTATTTAGATGTATCAACGAGCTGAATATGGCCTGAACCAATGTTATCCCTGGATTTTTATGAATATCACCGTGAGCTCTAGATAGTCAGTAAATTTTTGTAAAAGGATTTATCAACTCACTTATTTCTTTTAAATAATAAAAACCTTGTATAAAAACATTATTTTTCAGATTCATACACCATATTTTCTCCTTCTGAAATTTAGATTTTATATGTAACGAGTATCAGTTGTTAGGCACTTATCGTGCCCATGGTGGAGAATCTATTAATGCACAATGAACTGGTGCTAGAACGGATTCATGTCGAAGGTGCTAATAGATATTTAAAGTTGAGCGCTGAGTGATAGAGCACTCGTTAACTTTTTACTAAAGACTTGAGTGTAAAGTGACTAAGCTTTTTTTGGCAAGCCATTGCTTTATAGGTGATTAACTTAATGCTTTTCAGTCGTCTAAATTGTTACAAATCTATTGGTAATATAATAATGAAGAATAAATGTTAAATTGGTAATACAAATAGGTTGACAAGATGTGTTGGTATTGGTTAGTTTCTATTCAGGATAATGATTGTATTCATATTTTTAAGTTTCAACTTTTTTAGTGAAAATATGATACTCAAATAATAAATATGAAAACTGTTACGTAAGGGTTTGAAGTTAAAGGTTTTATATTCTTTATATTTTTAAGTAAAGATTTAAACACTTATCAATATATTGATGTTGTCAGTGTTATAACAAGTAGAACCGATTAAACCAAGTTACCGATTTAACAAAGTGAACCAAGTGCAGTTTGGTAAACAAAAAATAATAGTGTTTCTTATCATCGTTACGCTTAACAGTAGATACCAGTTACTAAAAGTTACGCAGTAGGAGTCAAAATGAAACAAAGTGAACATTTTTCATTTGGAAATGAAACGGAAATTGAAGATATCGGCGGCGGCCTTAAGCGTCAGATGCTCGGATTTAATAACGAGCTAATGGCGGTTAAAATCTGGTTTGATAAAGGTGCGATTGGATACAATCATGCCCATAGGCATTCTCAGGTGACATATGTTGTTGAAGGGGAGTTTCACTTTAATATTGACGGCGTAACTAAAATCTTAAGAGCTGGTGATAGTTGTATGATTCCACCTCATGCTGATCATGGGGCTACGTGTCCAACGGGTGGGATATTGATTGATACGTTCAGTCCTGCAAGAGAAGACTTTATTGAGGGATTAACATGAAAATAAATAACCTTCGCTGGTGGGTCGTACTGTTAATCGCCCTAGCTACTGTCATTAACTACATTGATCGTTCAGCACTGAGTGTACTTTGGCCTGATATTGTAGAAGATATATTCCCAGACAAATCGGCTTTAGAACGTAAACAGATTTATGCCAATATCTCTATTGTTTTCATACTTTCTTATGCTTTCGGTCAAGCAATATTCGGTAAAATATTCGACTGGATTGGAACACGTTTAGGTTTTGTTCTGTCTATTGGTGTTTGGTCACTAGCTACTGCAGCCCATGCTTTTGCTCAGGGTATGCTGAGTTTTAGCTTTTTTCGCGCAATTTTAGGTTTAGCCGAAGCGGGTAACTGGCCGGGTGCTGCTAAAAGTAATGCAGATTGGTTTCCAACTAAAGAACGTGCATTAGCTCAAGGGATTTTTAACTCGGGGGCTGCTATTGGCGGAATTATCGCGATTCCTCTGGTTGCTTATATGACAGTGTTCTTTAGCTGGAAAATGGTATTCGTTATTATTGGTTTAGTGGGCTTATTATGGTTAATTCCGTGGATTATATTGGTTAAAGCGCCGCCTAAGTCTCACCCTTGGATTACCGATGAAGAACGTGAATATATTTTAACCGGTCAGAAGTCTACTGATACTGAAGATACTGCTGAAGAAGATGAATACAATCCAACGACGGGTCAATTACTTTCTCATAAGCAAAGCTGGGGCGTTATAATCGCTTCCGCTGCTATTGATCCAATTTGGTGGTTGTTTGTCTTTTGGATCCCGATTTATCTCAATGAAGTTTATGGAATGGATGTTAAATCCATTGGTTTATATGGCTGGGTACCTTATGTAGGTGCAATGCTTGGCGCTTGGTTTGGTGGCTTGCTTGCACAAAACCGCTTAAAGTCTGGCTGGACCACAAATAAAACTCGTAAGCTTACTATTACTCTTGGGTGTTTGATCATGCTGCCTGCGCTATTAATGATGGCAAATCCCGGCGGCCCAACAACTGCAGTAATGATTATGGCGGTTATCTTATTTGGATTCCAAACTGCGATTGGTAATGTACAAACACTGCCAAGTGATTTATTTGGTAAAAAAGCCGTTGGAACATTGGCTGGGTTTTCTGGTATGGCAGCCAAATTGGGAGCTTTAGGGTTAACGGCACTGGTACCTTATCTAACGGCTGATGGTAACTATACGCCAGCGTTTGTGATTGGTGCATCTTTAGCTGTAATTGCTATCGCTGCAGTTTGGATTATGATACCCAAAATTGAACCGGTAAAAAGACCACAGTAAATGATTTACTTGCGGCACATGATATATGCCGATTATTAACAATTATCTGATTTTACTCATTCCGTTTTTGTTTTAAAACAAAGGCCAGCTGCGTAAGTAGCTGGCTTTTTTATATTTAATATTAACACTGATAGAGGCTATTTAATCTTTAGGCAAAAAAGTGGCAGTAGTCAGCGCTCATTGGTGTCACTATTTCGAAACAATCGTGATGCGGCATTCAACGTAACGGCTTTCATTTCTGTAGCCGCAGTATAAATGTTGTCAGTTTAGTTGCTCTCAGTTCAGTCCTAGTAATGTAGATTCTAGCCAGCGTAAAAACTAACACGTGTTAAATTTATGTAACTTTATACTGTCAAAAGTGACAAATTTAGACAATACTAAAAACATGAAATTAAACTTATCAAATTCATCTTGTTATCAAGTTCTCGATGACTCAAATTTGCTGTTTGAAAAGGTATTTAATCAGCAGTTCCAATTCATGGCTATTCTTTCACCAGAAGGCCGTGTGTTAGACATAAATGAATTTGCGCTATCGTCTCAAGGAGTGACTAGGGAGGATTATGTCGGCAAATTATTCTGGAAATCACCCGCATGGTGTAATTTTCCTGAATGGGAACAGATTTGGAAGCAACGTTTAGAAGAAGCCTCTAATCAAAAAGATCCTGTCATCACAGTAGATACGTTTCAGGTTAAAGACGGCTCAACGCATATTGCTGACGCATCGACAACGGCCATTTTCAATCCTGACAATGGCCAATTAAGTGGCTTCATTATTCAAGCAATTGATATCACCACTCGCCGTCTTTTTGAAAATAAAACACTCGAAAGCGAAACCCGCTTAAATTTTATTCTAGAGCATAGTGATATTGGCAGCTGGGAACTCAACCTTGTTGATGGTACCTCCATGCGCTCTCTTAAGCATGATCAAATATTTGGATATGAATCATTATTACCTGATTGGACATATGCAACCTTTCTTGAGCATGTAATAGAAGAAGATAGAATGGAGGTCGACGAAAAATTTCAATATGCTATCCAGCACGAGTCAAACTGGAGTATTGAATGTCGTATTTTAACTAAAAATGGCGAGATACGATGGATATGGGCGTTAGGTGGCCATGAAATAGATGCTAATGGTAAAGCTAGAGTCATGGCCGGTATTGTTCAAGATGTGACTGAAGTCAAGCAAGCTCAGATAGAAAAAATTCAACATCATGCAGAACTGCAGAGCTTATTCCAAGCTTTACCGGATATATATTTTCGTTTAATGCCTGACGGAACCATCATAGATTACCAAGCGCAAACTGATGACAAACTTTATATTAAACCTAATGAGTTTATCGGTAAGCGTATGCAAGATATTTTACCTGCTGATGTAGGTTTGTTGTTTCAATCAAAAATTGAACTGATGGATAAAGTTCAACATACGCTGTTATTCAATTATGAACTAATAATCAACAATGAAGTGATTCACTTTGAGGCTAGGGTAAACAAAATAGCCATCAATAATCAATTTGTATGCGTAATTCGTGATGTGTCAGCTGAATTTGCATCAAAAAAATCTCTTGAAATAAGTGAACAACGTTTCCGTACCATATTTGAACAAGCCGCCGTTGGTGTGGCACTTATCAATACTTCAAATGGAGAATTTATTCGAATCAACCAACGCCTTTGCGACATGCTTGGCTATAGCGAAGAAGAAATATTAAACGGCAAAAAATTTAGTGAGTTAACTCACCCAGATGATCTACAAAGTGGTTTGGATTATATAGAAAAAGTGATTAACAATGAGTCACATGAAGTTGCTATTCAAAAAAGATACCTACACAAAGATGGCTATTATGTCTGGGCTGAATTGGCTCTGTCATCCCCATGGAAAGTAGATGAACATCCCTATAACCTCATTGCTGTTGTGCAGGATATTAGCCAACGAAAAAATGCTGAAGAGAAAATTAAGATAAAGCAAAAGCAGCTTTTGCAAGCTGAAACCATTGGTAAAATGGGCAGTTGGCAAATTGACTTATCATCTTTTAAAGGCAAATGGTCACCAGAGATCCATAATATTCTTGGTACCAACGACATACCCGATACAGGTCCGGTATTAATAAAAGATATTATTTACCCTGATGATTGGCATAAAGTCGAATCGTCTTTGAATAATACTGTGGCACTCGGTAGTCTATGCGAAATTGAATATCGTGTTTCAAAACCTAACGGCGATGAAGCTTGGCTTTACTGTAAAGCAGAACGTGAAAATGACGACTCTGATAAACCGTCAAAATTAGTGGGAATTCTACAAGATATTACTAATAGAAAAAGAGATGAAGAAAAGCAGCGACTATCAGCTGCTGTATACAAAAATACCAGTGAAGGGGTAATGATAACGTCAGATAAAGGGATTATTATCGACGTGAATCAAGCATTTTGTCTATTGACAGGTTATGAGGCTCAAGATGTTATTGGGAAAAATCCACATATTTTAAGTTCTGGTAGACAAGGTAAAGATTTTTATAAAGAGATGTGGAAAACGATTTCAGCAACGGGTCAATGGACTGGTGAGATTTGGAATCGTCGCAAAGATGGCAGCGTTTATCCGGAATTACTTAATATTAGTAGTATCAATGATGACCACGGTAATCTGACTCATTATGTCGGTGTTTTTTCTGATATCAGTAAGATTAAAAGCTCTGAAGAAAAGCTCTATCATTTAGCACATCATGATGCTTTGACAGGGCTTCCTAACAGGTTATTACTTAATGTATTTCTTGAACTTGCGATTAAAAGAGCAAACAGACGCAAATCATTAATTGCCGTCATTTTTTTCGACCTAGATAATTTTAAAATAGTTAACGATAGTTTTGGCCATGCCATTGGTGATCTGTTGTTGCAAGAAACCGCCAGACGATTATTAAGTTCAGTGCGTGATAATGATTCAGTATCACGGATTAGTGGTGATGAATTTATTATTTTATTAGAAGATATTCATCAAGCATCAGATGTGGTTATTACGGCAGAAAAACTATTAAATGTTTTTCAAAAAAGGTTTTCGCTTCAAGAGCATCATGTGAATGTCACCGCCAGTATGGGAATTTGCCTTTTCCCCCAAGATGCTAACGACTCATCAGAATTACTGCGTAATGCAGATGCCGCCATGTATCAAGCAAAAGGGTTTGGTCGAAATTCTTATAAATTTTATACCAGTGAAATGACGAACAATGCATTTGAGCGTGTGCTTTTAGAAAATAGTTTACGCCAGGCGATTAACAATGATGAGTTTTACCTGCATTACCAACCACAATTTGAGTTAAGTACAAACACCATTATCGGTCTGGAAGTGTTGATTCGCTGGAATCACCCTACATTAGGTTTAGTTTCACCGGCTAATTTTATCCCTCTTGCTGAAGAGACGGGTTTAATCATCGAAATAGGCGAGTGGGTTTTACGTACTGCTTGTACTCAGGCAAAAGATTGGCTTGATCGTGGGGTTAATTTTGGCAGTATTGCGGTTAATATCGCCGGTCCACAAATTAAGCGCGGTAATATTGTTCAGCTGGTGCAAACAATATTAATTGAAACTGATTTACCCGCAGAAATGCTTGAGTTGGAAGTTACCGAAAGTTACATCATGCAGCAGACAGATAAAGCGATAGAACAAATGGAAGAAATTAGGAATCTGGGGGTGATGTTATCCATTGATGATTTTGGAACGGGTTACTCATCTCTTAGTTATCTAAAAAAACTGCCGATTAATAAATTAAAAATTGATCAGAGCTTTGTGCGTGATATCCCCGAAGACCCAGATGATATGGCAATAGCTAAAGCGGTTATCGCATTGGGTACAGCTATGGGATTAATCGTCATTGCAGAAGGGGTCGAAACAAAAGAGCAGGTCAATTTCCTTACCGAGGCAGGGTGTCATGAAGCCCAAGGGTTCTTGTTCAGTAAACCTATCGATAAAGTATCAATCGAATGCTTTGTATCAGAGTACAATGATAAGTTAGTTTGATTAATTAACGGATGGATGTATGAAATGCTTTAACGTGCTCTTAGACAATTGTGATTATGTTAGTGGTATTGTTTGATTTACATCCTTTAAAATATAGCCATTATAAAACTGCGGATCATTATGTCGCTAGAAAACGCAGTAAATGAGCATAATACTATTGTTATTAACTGCGGTAATTCACCTTTTAGCCAAGTTCAATTGTTTTTAACTATACGATATAGCTATCTTTTCTCTTTAACCCTGTCACTATGCTCATACATATCCGTTTCAGGTTCTATAAGAGCGCTTGCAGCGTTCCGTAACACATATCCACATCTTCACATTCCACATCTCAGATACTTTGGCTTCTAGCACTCCTACGACACATGTTCTGCAATTGTCTTAGGCTGTCATCATGTCTATTTATTATTCATTGTTAATTTTAGAAATATGCGATTATTTCTATTACAAAAGGTCACTACTTTGGTAGCCATCACTAAAATAGATTCAGTGGACGGGAGTAATTCAATCGATGAATCACTTTTCGCACTCATTGCACAAGATATCCAAGAACGTGGATACAGTATCAGGCCTACAGCATTACCTGAAGGATTAGCGAATACTCTTTATAACCATCAACAAGCATTGGAAGTTGATAAGTTTAATGATGCTGGTATCGGCCGAGGTGGTGAGTATTTAAAAAATGAGTTTGTAAGAACTGATGCCATCAGTTGGATTACCAATGATTCCGATGCGTGTTGTGACTGGTTAAACTGGACTGGCAACTTACAGACTTTCCTCAATAGACGTTTATTTTTAGGGTTATTCTCGTTTGAAAGTCATTTTGCTCATTATGGACCTGGTGATTACTACAAACGACATTATGATGCCTTTAGAGGAGAATCAAATAGGGTATTGTCGGTGGTAGTTTATTTTAATACTAACTGGGCACCTAATGATGGTGGCGAGTTGGTTTTGTATCAGAATGAACATGACAAAGAGGGCACTAAAGTGGTGCCTTTACTTGGTACTATTGTGACTTTTTTAAGTGAAGAGTTTCCACATGAAGTACTGGCTGCTAAACGAGATAGATACTCCATTGCCGGTTGGTTTCGTGTAAACACTTCCGTGTCAGATAGAGTCGATCCACCTTTATAATTTTCAAAGCTGTTATAACGAAAGCTTATATAGCGAAACCAGTATTTCAAAATTGCTGTTTAAAAGATGAGTGAACCAGGTTTGTCTCTGCAAGGCTAGTTATTTCTGTGACGTCTTGCCTTCGAACGATGAAGTGATTATTCAACATCATTTTTATAACAGCTACATTCACAAATTATGTGTGTGATCTTAAATGCAAATCTGATGAGGTACTTCTCAAAATAAAGTAAGTTAATTGACATGGGTAGAATGAATACTCTACTATCGGGTAGAGTATTCATTCTACCCGTTGAGTTATTATGTTTAAAGAACAAATTGCCGCGAGCCTTGAAGAGGCATTCAGTCTTTACGGTTTTGCTGAACCGAGTGTGTCAAAACTTAGAACAGCATGTAATGTTAGCTTAAGAACTCTGTATAAACATTACCCATCTAAAGAAGTGATGATAGTTGCTGCCTTGCAATATCGTCATCAAAGATACCTTTCTTTTTTACTTTATGACGCGCCATCATGTGGTGCAGCCGCTGTTCTGTATATTTTTGATCGCTTAGAACAATGGATGAAAGAATATGCGCCACATGGCTGTCTTTCAATGAATGCGATAGCTGCTTTTCCAGATAATGCATTCATTGGTTCGGCGGTAAAACAGCATAAAATTGAAGTTGAGCAATTCTTAGGTCAACAAAGTCAAAGAGACGATCTTTCTACTGCGCTATTTTTACTCCATGAAGGTGTTTCAAGCGCATGGCCGATCTTAGGTCATCAAGCTGTGATGTCTGCTAGACAGACGTTATTAACGCTGTTAGAACAGCCTAAATTGGAGAACAAATCATGATTACAAACATGCCTAAACACATGAAAGGTGTCCAATTACTAGGGCATGGCAGTGCTGAAATGCTTCAATATCGTGATGATATTCCAGTGCCTTTACCGGGTTTAGATGATGTATTAATTCGTGTTTCTGCTGCGGGTGTCAACAATACCGATATTAATACTCGTGAAGCCTGGTATTCAAAACATGATGGTGTGACATCAGACGCTAGTTGGTCTGGTAATGCTTTAGTTTTTCCGCGAATTCAAGGGGCTGATGTTTGTGGCATTATCGTGGCGGTGGGTGAGAACGTGTGTCAAAAACGAATCGGCGAACGCGTGCTAGTAGAACCATGCCTCAATCATGCCAATGACCAAGCATTAGTGTCACCTTGGTATTTTGGATCTGAATGTGATGGGGGTTTTGCTGAATATACCAGAGTAGCGGCTAAACATGCATATGCGATAAACAGTAACTTGTCTGATATTGAATTAGCGTCATTTCCTTGTTCATATTCGACGGCTGAGAATATGCTAACCCGTGCCAATGTTACATATAAGGACAGAGTTCTAATTTCTGGCGCTTCAGGTGGTGTGGGCTCTGCGGCAGTTCAACTTGCCAAGGCCCGTGGCGCGTATGTTATTGCGATTACTAGCCCAAGTAAAAATCAACAGTTGTTATCATTGGGGGCTGATCGAGTTATCGATCGGGAGGCCGAATTGGTTGCAACATTAGGTGAAAATAGCATTGATGTCGTTATTGATTTGGTGGCAGGTAAGCAGTGGCCGCAGTTTTTACATTTATTAAAACCAGGAAGTCGTTATGCCGTTTCTGGGGCCATTGGTGGCGCATTAGTTGAATTCGATGTGAGTACCTTGTATTTAAAAGATCTGAGCTTTTTTGGTTGTACTGTGCTTAATTCAGAAGTATTTGCAAAATTAATAACCTATATCGAGCAAGGAAAAATAAAACCATTAGTGGCTAAGACTTTCCCCTTGGTTGATATTAATGCTGCACAACAAGCATTTATACAAAAAAATCATGTCGGTAAAATTGTGTTGTCTATTTAAGCTTAATCATTATTCATCAGTTTCACTGGGCTGTTATGGAGAGATTAAAAAGCTGCTTAAAGAGCTTTAAAAAGGGAAAGTGAGTCTCTCCAGTTAAAGTACTTTCAAGCAATACTTTATGGTTCCTTTGTTACTTGGTTTTTTATTACCTAGGAGCCTATAAAGTAGGTTAATATAATTAATCTTCATTTAGTCGTAAGCTCACATCGACCAGGAATTTATTAATATGGATATGGTAACAAAACGCAACAATGTCAAAGTGCTAGGTAAAAATAATGCACCTACCTTATTGCTGGCACATGGATTTGGCTGTGATCAAAATATGTGGCGTTTTCTCTTACCGTCTTTAGAAGCGCACTATCAAATCGTATTATTTGATTACGTCGGTTCAGGTAACTCTTTATTAACTGATTATTCAAAAGAGCAATACTCAAGCCTAGAAGGCTATGCCAAAGACATCATTGATATTATCGCTGAGCTTAAATTAAAAGATGTCACTGTTTTTGCTCACTCTGTTAGCTCCATTATTGCGTCTATTGCAGCCATAGAAATACCTCAAATCATCAATAAAATCATTATGGTTTGTCCATCACCATGTTTTTTAAATTTCCCTCCAGAATATGAAGGGGGTTTTGATAGGAGTGACTTAGAAGAGTTAATAGAACTGATGGATAAAAATTACATTGGTTGGGCCAATTATTTAGCGCCACTGGTGATGGGTACATCGCAATCACAAGAACTTATTGGTGAATTATCTGGCAGTTTTTGTAGTACTGACCCTGTAGTGGCCAAAACTTTTGCTAAAGCGACCTTCTTTTCTGATCATCGTGACATGCTGAAAAATATATCTTGTCCAGTTCAGATATTACAGAGCTCCTCAGATGCATTGGCTAGTGTCAGTGTTGGGCAATACATGGCTGATAATATAGCTGATAGCGAACTGATTATTGTCGAAGCAGAAGGTCATTGTTTGCACATGACAAATCATCAAGACATTATGCCAGCAGTTATCAAGTTTATTGAGTCATAGCAATATGACCCAAGGCAACTTGCAAGAACTTGATAACTTTTGTTCAGGGCATTTAATCGTTAACAAACATAGAAAAATTACCTTTTGTAATGCCTATATTTGTAACTTAAGTGACAAAACAGAAGCGCAATTAGTTGAGAGTTCAATTTCTGAATATATTAGCAAAGCCTCTAATATTTTTATTGATAGTTACATTTACCCATTGCTTATCAATGAATCAGAAGTACAAGAAGTACAGATAACCTGGATTGGCGATAATGGCCAAAAAATACCTGTGGTAGCCAATATTAAATTGGGCCAACAAGGCGAGTCTTATTGGTCACTTTATATGTGTGCCAACAGAGATAAGCTGCATAGTGAGCTATTAAAAGCCAACGAAAAACTGGAACAGCAATCACAAGCGTTATTTGACCTCGCAACAACAGATCCATTGACGGGATTATTAAACCGACGAGAACTACAAGCTCAAGTTAATAAAGTGATTTATCAAGTGACCCGAACCTTATCAACCTTTGCACTACTTTCTATAGATGTGGATTTTTTCAAGAAGGTAAATGATACCTATGGGCATCAAAAAGGCGATCTGGTATTAACCAGTATTGCTGAAATGTTCACTCAAGAGTTACGTGCGAACGATATACTGGCAAGGGTAGGTGGTGAAGAGTTCGTGATTTTACTGCAAGATGTCGATGTGGAACAAGCGCTCAAATTAAGCGAAAAAATAAGAACAATGATTGAAACAACATCAATAGATGACATTAATATTACTGTCAGTATTGGTTTAGTTGTCACCCGTAAGCTTGAAGAAGTCGATTTTGACATGCTTTTAAAATTATCAGACGATGCTTTATACAATGCCAAGAATACAGGGCGCAATAAAACCTGTTTAGCCAGTCATTGATGATTAATATGTGATTGAATGGTATTCATCAAATATAAATCACTCGCCATAATCTTTTCGTCTTTTTAAAAAATCTTACGCCATTTTAAAAGTATTCACGCCATTTTCAAAAAAGATTACCACCTCGAACTAATACATCTCACCCATCCAGATCATAGCTGGCTAATCTAGAGGTTCGGTAGCAGTGTACTACACGTATTAACTCAACGCCGCTACTCATTATTATCTTTGTTAGCCTCATACTAAACCATTCTAAAATAAGTCTGTTTGGATTATTAATTCCGCATATTCACACTATTAATAAGTCGTTAGTTTTATTTGTAAGTAAATTAAGACTGAGGAAGTATGAGAAAGTATGAGGGAAAAATTGGTTAGTATGAATGCTTACCTCAAACTTCATGCTTGAATTCATATTGTCTTAATCGGCATTGCTGCAATAATTACTGCCATAAATTGAATAGGTCGGACGGTTTAAACATTATCGAATTCGAACCTACGAAATAGGGATATTAATATGAGTGTAAAAATAAGGAATATGCGTTTTGTTAAATATACCGCTGTTTTCCTCTTTTTACACAGTGTTTGCGGTATTACAGCCACAGAGGCTGAAGAATCTCTCACGTTAGCTCTTTCAGGTGTCATCGAAGATAAATGTGAGATAACAATACCGGCAAGCTCAAGTTTCGATTTTAGTCAGCAATTAGCGCATACCGCGAATATTGCAATAGATTGCAATCAAACAATGATGGTTGCACTACGTTCTGAAAATGGTGGGTTGAAGTTAAGTCACACTGAGGGCGAAAGTGCCGTTGTAGCAGCTTATGACATAGAGCTAAAAATTGAATCGATACAATTTAGAATGACCGCCAATAGCGTTGAAATAGAGCAAGAAAAAAGGTTTAGTGCAGGGGAAGAGATTCCATTCACTACATCAGCTAGTTTAGATATTAGCTTGCCTGAAGCGTTGGTGTTCGCCGGACAATATAATGATGTTCTGCATATTGAGGTTTATCCCAATATTACGATGCAGGGGATTTAATGAATTTCTCCAGGAGGAGAATGTTGCCGACCAGTTGGTAAGAACCGGTCGGCGAAGTAAAAAACCAATCTTAAATATTACAAGGAGTTTTACAATGAGAAAGATTACTTTAATTGCGGCATCTTTAACAGCACTTTTCGCAAGCGCAGCTAATGCCGGTGATGTTCAGTTAGTTGGCTATGTGCCAGCAGTTTGTGAAGTTACAGGTCTAAATACTCAATTGAACGATTTTGGTATCGTATCGAGCGCGGCTACTGCGTCTGATATTACATTTGGTGTTGAGTGTAATGATGTTGATGGTGCTTCTATTCAAATGATCAGTGCTGAAGGTGGCTTAGAGTCAGATGATGCAGAAGATCAGTCTCTTCCTTATACCGCGACTTTATCGATTCCTTCATACACTGATCTAGTGCTTGCTGCACCAGGTGGTGTTGGAACAAACGGATTCAACACTGATGCTAGTTATTCAGCGGGTGGCTTATTAGGTGGTGCAGTTGCAACATTATCATTTGCAACAACTGGTGGAGCAATGTGGTCTGGTGGTTATTCAGATACGCTAACAGTACAAATTGATGCGGCAAACTAATTGATATTACGTCAATAAAACATGGGAGAGCCAAGCTCTCTCATGTTTAATTCTATTTATTTGGAAGTGAAAAATGATAAAAAGTAATAGTATTGGTTTGTTGGCTTTAGTATGTATTTCAACAATGTTGTTAGCGCCAGTCGCGAATGCTTATAAAGTACAACCCATGGTGGCAGAAATGGCGCCTATAGGTAAAAACGCTCAGTTAAGTTTGCGCCTTGAAAACAATGATAGTGAGTCTTTAACTGTTGAAATGGTGGCGCTAAAATTAATTATTAATGCATCAGGTCAAGTTGAATATATTCCCGCTGATGATGATTTACTTATTATTCCGGTGACGGCAGTGCTAAAGCCTGGACGCTCGCAAGCTGTGATGGTGCGATATTTAGGAAAACCTGATATTACCCAATCTGAAGCATACAGTGTTGGTTTTCGACAAGTACCCGTGAATATAGAGGGTCAAGCGGCTTCACAAGTCAGTATGGCTGTCAATTTCAATACCTTGATTAATGTTGTACCTGCCAATGCTAAACCCAATTTAGCTGTTGAAAAGATGAATTTAAAGGATGGACAGTGGCATATTACCATCAATAATTCAGGTAACAGTTATACGCGTCTTAGTCATACACAGTGGCTTGTAAGTGATGGTGCGACATCAGTAAAACTAAATAAAGAGCAACTTGCGGATCTTATTAGTGGCAATTTATTTTTACCAAATTCTTCACGTACTGTAATCATTAAGCCTATTGAAAAGCTCAGTATGGATAATCTTGATATTAAAATTAACATCGTTAAATAACTATCTAAGTCATTCAGAATCTCTTCAATTAATTTGTGCTGCTAATCGTCTAAACAAAAGTAAACTTGATGTTACAGGGAGTTTTATGTGTCGAAGTTCACTAAGCGGTAATATCGCTGTTTATGCGTGCTTGATCTGTATTCTCATGATTTCAATGGTCAAGAATGTGAGTGGCATTGAAATATCTCCTATGGTTACAGCGCTTTCTATCGATAGCAGCCCAAATTATCAACAATTTGTTGTTAAAAATAATTCAAATGTAAGCTTACCCGTCGAAATTGATATTAATCGAATTCAGTTTAATACTATTGCAGATGTTGTTAGTTACCAGGTTATACCAGAATCATCTTCCGACTTATTAGTATTCCCTCCAGCAATCGTTTTAGCGCCTGGTGCAGTTCAGTCTGTTCGAGTGCAATGGTTAGGGGAAGAGCGTTTAGTCGAGTCCCAAAGTTATTTTATTCGTTTTAGCCAACCTCAATTACAAAATGACGCAGCAAAAAAAAGTGGCGTTAAAATTTTCGTACACTTTAATGCTGCTGTACATGTTTCAGCAGGTGACCTTGAACCGATACTGGTAATTAATGAAAGCTCAATAGCCCAAAAAGTGCCAGCAAATGAGAGCGGGCAAGTACCTGATAGTGCCTTATTGCATTTTAGTATTGAAAATGAAGGTAGCAAGTACGCCAATTTAAGCGATTATCGTTTAGATATCACCCAGGTTGACGGCACTGAGATCCAAATACAGGGTGAAGCGTTAATTAAAGATCAAATTAATACCTTCTTTCCTCCTAATGCTAAGCGCAATGTGTCAATTATGTTAGAGCGGCCTTTGTTAGCAGGCTTTAGCTTAGCTGTTACACCCATAGGGCGATAACACCAATGAATAGGGCCTTAGCGCTTCTTTTACTTTTGAGCTTGTTATCACTGCCTGTTATGGCCGATGAGGCTGTTAATTTAAATCCAACAGGCCGAGATATTAACCTGCAAAGTTTAATGCGCTTGCAAGATAGTCCCATTGGTGATGTTGAGTTAACGATTACAGCAGATCAAAATATTGAACTACCGGCAACATCAACGTTGGCATTGTTAGCTGACTCCATAGTCCCAGAAGTACTTCTGGCGCTAGCAGCATTGCAGCAGGATGATGTATTAGATCAAGTGGATTTTTCGAAGGTAGGTTTAATATTAACTTTTGATATGTCGACTTTAGAATTGATAATGCAGGCGCCTGAAGAGGCGTTAAAAGTAAACAGCTTGACCTTTGCCGCAAGCAATAATAACCGTCGATATATTGATGCTTCAACCCTAAGCGGTTATATGAACCTGTATGTATCAGCGTCAAATACTGAAAACGTAGGTGACGATAGTAAAAGCACGATTGATTATAACCACCTAGTAGAAGCGGGACTTAATTACGAGAATGCGCTGTTAGAGTATGAAGGTGTCTACAATCATTATGATGGCCGAGGTGGTGGTTATTCTCGTCAAGGAACGCGACTGAACATCGACTTTCCTGATCAGGGAACTCGTATGGTGCTTGGTGATATGTATAGCCGGCCTAATGGATTTCAGGCCGGTGTCGATTTTCTAGGTTTTGGTATTTCTCGAGACTTTTCACTCATACCAACGCGTAATGTTAGGCCTACAGCAGCACGTCAATTCACCTTAGAGCGCACATCAGAAGTTGATGTACTTATTGATGGCGTTGTGGTTAAAAGGCTCAGTTTAGGTGCTGGCTCCTATAATCTTGAGGATATTCCTTTAGCAGAAGGAGTGAGTGATGTTGAGTTAGTCATAACCGATCGAAATGGTCGTAAAGAACGAATTAACTTTAGTATTGCTACCGGGATGGATTTGCTTAAGCCTGGTGAATTTGAATATGCTTTTAGTTCAGGTGTGGCAAGTGCATTAGAGGCTGACGAACTTAAATATGACAATGACCTTTTTATCACAGGCGGTATGTTTGAGTATGGTGTTTCGCCATCTTTGACATTAGGCGTTAATTTTCAAGCCACAGAGAAACAGTATCAGGTCGGTCAGCGCAGTTTATTTGCCACTGGTTTAGGTATTTTTGATTTTAATCTTGGTTATAGCTATCAAGATGTTATTGGTGACGGGGCGGCTGCGAGTTTAGGTTTTGACGTTGTTTTTGAACCGGATATGTCTAACAAACAATTAAGCTTTTTTTATGAGTATTTTTCTGAATCTTTTAGTCGAGTTGATGACTTATTTCCTGATCAAGACGATTTCGTGACTAACCCAATAAACTTACTGCCTGAACTTAATGTTAACAGGAACTTTTTTACTGGTAGATATAGTCAATCGATAACACAGGCTCTAAGAGTTAGCCTGACCTTAAGCTACGTTGATGCGTATGAAGAACAAGGCGATTATTGGACCGTTAGCCCCGCATTATCAGGTGATTTATTCGATACCGAGGCAACTTGGAGTGTTAGGTTAACTCACAAAGAGCGCGAAGATGATGAAAATGAATTCAATGCCTTATTAACGCTAAGTTGGCCCTTTGGTGACTCATCTCGTGTGGTGAGTAGCTACAGCAGTGATACCGAAGAGTTGCAAAGTGAATATAGTTACCTCCACGGCATAGGTAAAACTGGCGGCATAAATATGTTTGTGGGTGCAAAACGCACACAAGACACCGATGCTAACCTTGAAGCGGGCATTGATTACACTGCGAATAGATACAGTTTAAATGTACAACATACCAGTCGCTTTAATGATTTTAGCGATGATAAAAGTAGTCATTTCAGTCGCGCAGAACTCTCGTCGGCATTGGTTTTTTCAGGTTCTAATTTTGCGATAGGTCGAACCATTGGTGATAGTTTTGCCATTATTAAACCTTATTCAAATCTATCTACTAATCGAATAGATGTTGATATGTCAGAAGAAGGTTCGAGAGTCTACTCTGACGGCCTTGGCGCTATGGTAGTACCAGATTTGCCTGCATACAGTGAGCAACTGCTGTCTTATGATGTAACTGATTTACCACCGGGTTACGATTTAGGGGAAGGTGTATTCGCATTAAATCCGGGCTTTAAACAAGGTTACGCACTAAAAGTAGGTTCAGATGCCATTATCACTGCAATGGGATCTTTGATAGACAAGCAAACTGGCGAACCTATCAGTTTATTGGCTGGTAAGGCCATTTCACAAACTGATAAGAATTTTGAAGTTTTAGATTTCTTCACTAATCGTAGCGGCCGGTTTGCCATCAGTGGACTTAAGCCTGGCACTTATTTACTAAAGTTAAACAGTAAAGAAGAAAAAATGTATCAGCTAGTTATTAAGGATGATAGCGAAGCATTATTACGCTTGGGTAAGCTTTATATTGACTAACACAAGCGAACAAACACTAATTTATCTGGAGGGCATATGAAACAGAATCATTTTAACGAATTGATTAGGCCAAGGCTAAAAAACGCATACCGCTTACTTGCTGTGTTTATTGTTTTTTGCTTTAGCTATTCAAGTGCTTTTGCTGTGTGTGACGCACGAGTGCAAAGTGTCAATTTAATGAGTTCAGGCGTTCAAAATCAATATGATGTGTTTGCAACAAGCCCAAACGGCTTAGTGCAATACTACGAAGCCAAAGTGCATTTCAGTGATCCTACCGAAGAGTGCTCTTTGAGTTTGATGATGTCGACGGTTGAGCAAGGGTATCAACTGACTGGGCAAGGGGGAAATTCGCTAACCTTTACGCCTTATCTGCAAAGCGCAGGCAGCTTTATCCAAAATAGGCATTGGTTTGCAGAGGTCTCGCCGGAACAGTCAATATTTCGTTTTCAATTACGTTACCCTTCGCAGCAATTTGGTGCAGCTGGTGACTATACTAATCAATTGCTAGTGCAGCTTATTCCAAGTCCTGCTGAATCTATCACGGTATTAGATGAGCAAAACCATTCGATTACAGCAAGCATACCGCCTGTTGCCAGCATCAGTTTTTACGGGTTATCTCAAAGACTTTATCATTTAGATCTAGGTCGTTTAACGACGGGTAAGTCAGTTAATATCGATCCTAATTTGTTTATACGCAGTACCAGTGGCTATGAAATCAGTTTCAATTCAGACAACCAGGGGAAATTGCGACATCAAAGTAAGCAGGACCGTTGGGATATTGATTACTTATTTAGTGTGGCTGGTAATGTGATTGATTTTACCGTGACAGGAAACCCGCTTGTTGTTAGCACGCCACAGATCCTTGACGGGCAAAGATTACCTATGTCAATCCAAATAGGTGAAACTGAAAATCGTCCAGGTGGGCTTTATGAAGATGAAATACATATTGATATTAGCGCTTCAGGACTCTAGGCCACTCAATTAATGAGATTAATTTTGATTAATAATTATTTAAATCTTGTGGAAGGCTCAAAATTACAATTTAGCCTTTTTTGACTGCTGGCAAATTCTCTTCAGCCCATTTTGCAGCTTGAACACGGTTCTTAACATCGGTCTTTTTAAATACTTTATAAAGGTGAGATTTTACTGTGTGTTCACTAACAAATAATGCATTGGCAATATCAATATTGGTGTTGCAGATGGTGAGTAACCTAAGCACATCACATTCGCGACGAGTGAGAGACACGTTGGTTTGTTCTAGGTGTGTCTCATCTTTGCGGTAATGTTGAAGTAATTCAGTCATCATGGTTCTTGGCAGCCAATATTCTCCCGCGAGAATTTTACGTATACCTTGCTCTAACAAACTGAGTTCGCATGAATTAGGGAAGATACCGCAACAATTTGGCCAATCGAGTAAATCACGTTTATCTAAGTTTTCGGAAGTATTAAGTAAAACGCTATATATTTTATAAATGTGATTATCAAATTGATCAGCCCAGAAACTATGGTCAATATCTGGTAAGTTTGCCACATCAACAAGTAACAAAGGATTTAGTGCATTGCTGAGGTTTTCTAGTTCCGCTTTATTGCTGATAAAAAAAGTCTCACAATTGAGGTTTATATGTAAAAACTCAGCAAATGCTCGGCTCTGAATGGTCAACTTCATGACTAAAAATAAAGTATGTTTTTGCATAATGAATAATTTCCTTTTATACAAAATGACGTAACAGATCTATGTGTTTACATTTGTAAATAATCTTAACAAAATAGCACAATGACCGATTTTATCAAAGTTACCACCTGATAGATTTTGAGCTGAAAAGCTCAGTTTTATCGTTTAAATTTGTGGCTAAAGCTAATACAGTAGCGACTATAAATGCTGTATGAGTCGTACATAGTTACTAAGAATAAAATCAGTCATTAGTCCTATACTTAATTCGTTACTTGAACAATTAAACAACTCTCAGTTATCCGTAGTATTAAATCTGCATCTTCTACATTCTTCTTAGTTTTACCTTTCACTTTGTAATAAACCCTGAGTATTCCATTCGCGTTATTAATCTCTTTTGATTTTAAATTATGGTTACACCCCTTAACGATTAATGTTAATTGTTGACAATTGTTCGTTATGTGTAGATTGTGTACTAGATGTTCAATTGATGTTTTTAAATCACATTGTATTGCTAGGTCGCTATTTAAGGGAACTTCTATTTGAAGGTTCATTAACCTCATAAAGTAACGAAGTGACTTATGCATAAATTAAAACTGGCTCAAATGAAGGAGGAAAGGATGGGTGACGTTGTTGGGGTAAAATATAAAATTGAATTAAGCCATGTACTCAATAAAGTACTGAGTAAAGGGATAATTACCAGTAGTTTAAGCATGAGTTTACTCATGGGTTGCTCTGATACTTCTATAGATACTGTTCAAGTTGAACAAGTAGCCAAGCCAGCTTTTACTAAAAAAATGACTGAATTATCCCAATCACAAGTTAACCAAGCATTAGCAGATAAACCATCAGTAGAACAAGGTTCTCCATTAATTTATTTTTCTAATCCACAGTCGGCCAGCCAGTTAATTGTGGAAAATGGTACTACTTCTATCAAGAAAATTGATAATGAGACAGCATTAGAAATAACCCTTGAAACCAAACAAAATCACACCGCTCAATTTAGTTTTGTACCCGCTAAACCACTAGATTGGAGTCATGAAGGAGATTTTGGTTTTGCAGTAGACTTAATTAACCCTAAGCCAAATTCAATCAACGTTTATGTTACGGCTAAGGATTCCAAAGGGCATGCACACAATCGCACATTTGTCATACCTGCTAACAGTGATGACAGTTACTATATGGTGCTAAAAGATGCAGATTTAAATATTGAAACAGGCATACGTTCTAACCCGCAACACTGGGAAACGAATATGACTGAGATGATATGGCGTCATGGCGTGAAAAATATTGACCTTAAAAATGTTGCTGAAATTGAATTTAAAGTTCGCGGTGTACCTGAAGATAAAACGCTTTTCGTGAAAAACTTAAGGTTAGTAAAGCCACTTAAATTTAAAACTGATTACTTAACTCACTTAGTGGATAAGTTTGGGCAAAGTACCAAAATTAATTTTAGCAATAAAGTGTCATCAGTTGCTCAGTTGCGTGAAATTTCTGCTGCAGAGCAAGCAAGTTTGTCACAGGTTCCCCCACAAGGGCGTTCAAAATTTAACGGCTGGAAGGATGGGCCAAAGCTTCAGGCTACGGGTTATTTTAGAACCGAAAAGTATCAAGGGAAATGGTCTTTAGTCGACCCAGAAGGTTACCTGTTCTTCTCTAACGGTATTGCTAACATTCGTATGGCCAATACGTCGACCTTGACCGGTTATGATTTTGATAGTCAGTACATTGTTCAAAGAGATCCTAACGATCACACCCCTGAAGATTCCATTGGACTTAATCGTGCCCCCAAGAAAGCATGGACTTCTCGCCATATTAGCTCAGACATACGAGCCAAGATGTTTAGTGATTTACCGAGTTATGACGAACCAATGGGTTCCCATTTTGGTTATCGTCGTGAAGTTCATAGCGGCGCGGTTGAAAAGGGTGAAACTTATAGTTTTTATCAAGCAAACTTGGCCAGAAAATATGAATCAAATTATTTAGCTGAATATACCCAAAAGTGGCGTGATACCACAATTGATCGCATGTTGAGTTGGGGTTTTACCTCGTTTGGTAACTGGGTTGATGCAAGCTTTTACCAGTTAGATCGTATTCCATATTTTGCTAATGGTTGGATTATTGGTGACTTTAAAACAGTGAGTAGTGGCAATGATTATTGGAGCCCTATGCCAGATCCGTTTGACCCCTTGTTTAAAGAAAGAGCTGTAGCAACAGCAAAACAAATTGCCGATGAAGTTAAAAACAACCCATGGTGTGTTGGGGTGTTTATTGATAATGAAAAAAGCTGGGGTGTAGAAGGTTCTATTAAAGGACATTATGGTATTGCCATTAACACCCTAAAGCTTGCAGCCAGTGATAGCCCAACAAAAACCGAATTTGTCAAAGTACTGAAAGCGAAATACTCGTCTGTTGATGCATTAAATAACAAATGGAAAACACAGATAGCGAGTTGGGATGATTTAGACAAAGGTGTTGAACTTAGCAATTTTAATGATGCCGTTGTTGCTGATTTATCGATACTTTTAGAGCATTACGGCGAGCAGTATTTCTCGATTGTAAAAAATGCTGTGAAAACCTATTTACCGAATCATTTGTATCTAGGGGTTAGATTTACTGACTGGGGCATGACTCCTGAAATTCGCGCTGCTGCTGCAAAGCATGCTGATGTGATGAGTTATAACTATTACAAAGAATCTGTTAATGATAGCTTTTGGTCGTTCCTTGAAGATATTGATATGCCGAGCATTATTGGTGAGTTTCATAATGGCGCATTAGATTCGGGTTTATTAAATCCTGGTTTGATCCACGCATCTTCTCAACAAGATCGCGGTGATAAATATCAGCAATATGTTTATAGCGTGATAGATAATCCCTATTTTGTGGGTACACATTGGTTTCAATACATTGATTCCCCGTTAACGGGCCGAGCGTACGATGGTGAAAACTACAACGTGGGCTTTGTGAGTGTGACTGATATTCCATATAAACCTTTGGTCGATGCTGCTAAGCAAGTTAATAGTGATATCTATACGAGACGTTTTGGAAAAGTTAAAGGCATTGAATCTATAAATGATAAGTAAAATTTTGCTTAAAGTCCTTACGAGCGTAATAGCTCTGTCTGTCATTACAGCCGTTGCAGCTTGGTATCATGCCTCTGCAATGTCTGCAGTGATGACTTCTGCCATTGATACAGAGTCAGTAAGCCAATTGAGTAAGAGTTATGTACAACAACTAGGTTCTTACGAGATTTATGATGACCGGGCACTTGATGTGCTCGATATCCAAGCGCCAATCACAAAATTAGCAACAGGTTATAAATGGCTTGAAGGGCCTGTTTGGTCGTCTGAAGGCCGTTATTTACTGTTTTCAGATATTCCAGATCATAAAGTGTATAAATATGATCCTGAAGAGGGTGTCAGTCAGTATTTAGCCGATAGTGGCTACTCCAATGGTTTGGTTATTCAACGGTCGACAATCATTTCAGAACGTCATCAACAAACACTACTGCCAAGGTTATTATTGATGCAATCACGGTCTCGTCAGATAGCGATCATGGATGCACCATTAAATCATCCCTTAGCTAACTACCTGGTACGAGTCAGTCATTATCAAGGTAAGCGTTTAAACAGCCCTAATGACGGGGTGTTGAATCGAAATGGTAGTTTGTTCTTTACTGATCCACCTTACGGTTTAGCGGGTCAACTGGACGACCCAGAAAAAGAATTAAACTTTCAAGGTGTTTATCGTCTAGATAGCGATAACTCATTAACCTTACTTGATCGATCATTGATTTATCCAAACGGTATTGCACTTACGGCAGATGAACGAACATTATATGTCGCTGCATCTAATCCCAAAAAGCCAGCTTGGTATCGATATCGACTGAATGAAAGGGGAGATGTTGTTCATCGTCAGTTATTTTATCAAGCACCTATTTCAGCTGTTACTAATCATGGTTTACCGGATGGTTTGAAAGTGCATCCGTCTGGTTTGGTGTTTGCGACAGGACCAAAAGGAATATGGTTATTCGACGATAAAGGCAAATTACTGGCGAAGGTCTTATTACCAAGTATTGCTGCAAACCTGGCCTTTAATGATGACTATTCAGTAGTGTATGTCACAGCCCATCAACATCTCTTATCGTTTCGAATTAAATAGAGTGAGCAGTAAACGCTTTAATAGGATGAAGCACACTAATTCCACAGTTGTTTTTGACTATGGGCTTTAAGCTATTGGTTTTAGGCTTTGGTTTTAGGCTTTGGTTTTAGGCTATGGTTTTTAGTCTATGAAATATATTACCAACAAGGCTAATTACTGACCTGTGTTTTAAGTCAATTTAGTTTACACTTTGGCAATGACAGGTAACTCAAATGAACAAGTTACTTTATACGACACATTTAAATTAAAAACGTAGACGGATTTATGTATAAATATTTTTTATTAATGGGACTCAGTTTCACTGTCTTTATTGCTTGGATTATCTTCCAAGCTAATACTGGCGGCAACAATATCTTTTTCGATATTATGCACGGTGTGCCGTATGGCGATAAGTTTGGTCATTTTGGATTGTTTGGAACATTAACCATGTTTGCCATTATCATTAGTCGATTCAGCTACTTTCGAGTCGGCCGATTAAAGATTTATTATGGAGCGCTAGTGATAAGTGTGTTTGTTATCTGTGAAGAAGTTAGCCAAGCATTCATCCCTAGTCGTACATTTGATTTAGTTGATTTGGTGGCGGGTGGAATAGGCATTGCTTTGTTTACACTGCTAACGATAAAGCTAAAGCAATTATCGGATAAAAAAACCATCAAGCATAATCAGCCTATCAAAGATTTCTAAGGTTTTATCCTGAATACGGTCTAGTTTATTTAGGCGAATGGATAACCACATTCCTATAAATACTGAACTATAAATACAGAGCTATAAATACAGATTTCTAAACGCAGCCCATTAAAATACTTTAGCGGGCTGTATTTTTTACTGACTAAAAACTGCCTTTTTTACGAGAGCGAGATTCATTCTGCACAGAATTTATCATTTTTCCCAATGCTTTATCTTTAGCTCTTTTTTCAGCCAATGTTGCACCATTTAATGCCTGTTCTCGCATGAGTTTTTGATAACTGACAAAGCGGCGAGTGCTAATCACGCCTGTTTCAATGGCGACTCTTACAGCACAAGCTGGTTCATTATCATGGCTGCAATTGGCAAAACGGCATTGCCGTGCTAAATCAGTAATTTCACTAAAAGTTTCACTAACGCCTTGCTCACAAGCGCCAAGTTGTAACTCTCTCATACCAGGGGTATCTAAAATCAATCCACCTTGGGGCAATGTCTTTAAGGCTCTAGATGTTGTGGTATGACGGCCTTTACTATCATCATCACGGATAGCACTGGTTAATTGGGCTTCAAAGCCCATTAATCCATTCACTACTGTTGATTTGCCCACACCGGATGAGCCAAGCAGGGCAATGGTATTTCCCTGTTTACAATATGTATCTAACGCCGAGAGTTGTTCTTGGTCTAAAGCATTAATGGCATGCACCATCATGAAAGGATCAAGGCTTTGCACTTGTTGCAATTTTTGTTCTAAGTCGTCACAAAGATCAGCTTTAGTTAAAATAATTACCGGCTCAACCTGGGCTTCTTTAGTTAACGATAAATAGCGCTCTATGAGGCTTAGATTAAAATCTTGATTCAAAGAACACACAATAAATACACTATCGACATTAGATGAAATCAATTGAGTTGCAACTTTACTGCCAGGGGCTTTACGCTGGAATAACGACTGTCTTTCTAACCGTCGATGAAATTGATTATCGCCATTAAATAACACCCAGTCACCGACACATAAGCGTTCAGCATCCTCTGAATAGGACTGACTAAGATTGAATTGTCCTAATTCAGATAACACCACGACACCGCTTCTATGCTGCTCAATCACTCGTCCAATCGTAAATTCGGTTAATTCATCTAAAGTCAGCTGCTGTTGAAAGAAGGGGCGCCAACCAAGTTGGACTAATGACGATAGTGAATTCATTTGGATACCTTTAATGCGTCTATTCATTTTTATAATACAAATGATAACAAGCTAATGTCGTGCTTGATTGAATAAAAGCGACAATATTATCTCGCTACGTATCTTAAAAAATAGCATTTATGTTAATTAAATAAATGAAGTTAAAAAGATATCACTAATTTATCAAGCGTATTTCAGCGTTTCATATCGTGTCAGTAAAACAAACAGAACAAAGACGTTGAAGATTTATTCCCCTTCATTATTTATTGGTAAGTGGCTATTTTTATTTGTTATTCTACTTGCTGTTATAAAATTTCAAGCCTGTTCAATAGGTATTTATTGGCTATGTGTAAAGTCTTGTAAATTGAATTTCAGGTATTGCATATCTAAACATCATATGTTTACATGTAGATCTAATTTAACAAATTTCACAAAACTGTAAAGGCAATGGTGGTTAAATTGTTGTACAGCAAGTGAGGTTTAGCACAACGATGATGTCAGTGTGTGACATGAAATGCTTTCATGCATTTCAATGTTTTAAGTTATTTCATGTTACACACTGATCCATAGATAGCTTATCTGAAAGATAAAAGGACCATCTTTAATGAAACCTAACTTTGCCAAAAGCGCTTTATTTTTGCTGATAGCCCAAAGCTTAACTGCTTGTCAGAATGATGGGACGGCTAAACAAAACACCGCAGCGAACACTGAAATGGCCACTGTCGAGCAAGTCATGCCGTATTCTGATCCTAAAAACAATGGCGGTTGGGTACTTAATACTGAAATTAGTGACGAATTTAACGGTGATGTCATTGACCAAGAAAAGTGGTTTGTTCAAGGTGCGAATGATGAGTACTACATTTGGAAGGGCAGAGCGCCTTCACAGTTTGCTCCACATAATGTGATTTTAGAAAATGGTATTTTAAAATTACAAAGTCAGTGGGAACCTGATTTTGAATTTGCTAATGAAAATTATGCTGACGGTAAAGTCGATGCAAAATATGGTCAACTTGCAGATGGTAGCCCCATGCCGATTACCACCGCAGCAATTGTGAGTAATAAGCGCTTTTTAAATGGTTATATGGAAATTCGCTCTAAAGCTGTTAATGCAGCAATGACCAGTGCTTTTTGGGCCATTGGTTATCAATCTGAACTGGATATATTCGAGCAAATTGGTAATCCAAAAATTATCGGTGACATCAAGCCTGATCAATCTAAATCAACAGTACATGATTGGAGCCCGCCAGCAAAAAGACCCACTCGTGTATTCCATCATAAGGAAAACTTACCTTACCGCGTTGCTGATGAATTCCATATTTACGCTGCTGAGTGGGGCGAAGATTATTTAAATATGTATCTTGATGGAAAGCTACTAGAACGTTTTACTCAAAAAGAATTAGGTGATCGCTGGGTACTGAATAACCCTTTAGAGATTTGGCTTGATTCAGAAATCTTTGCCTGGTTAGGGATGCCAAATAAAGATGAGTTACCTGCAAGTTTTGAAATCGATTATATGCGAGTGTGGCAAAAGCCAACTCCGCAACTACTTGACCGTGCATTCTTTGGGTTTGAAGGGCCGATTTTATTCCAAGAGAATAAACGTCCTTTAACCTTGGTACCTGAAAATTCACAGAACAATGATTATCAACAGTTTTGGGATATCGACACTGAGTCAGCTAAGTTTGCCGCCATCACCACTGAACGTCGTATTAGTGGACTGAGAAGTTTAAAGATTTCAGCAGCAAAAGCTGATGCGGCTCAAGCTATTGTCGCTACAGCGCCAAAAGCTACTGTGAAACTTGCAGCAGGTGATTACACTTTCTCAATGCGCCTTTGGGTCGATACCACTAACTCATTGAAAGAGCTTAATGTCACTTTATCTGATGAACTCAATAGTCAATTTGGTTTTAAATTGAAGCCATTCAACTTAAGTCATATTGATCATGCACATAAAGCGCAATGGATTACCGTTAGTCAAGATGTGACGTTAAGCAAAGCGGTACCTGCAGGGGCACAGTTAGCATTAATTGCGCAGCCAAAAGATATTGAAAAAGACGTGGCTTTAGTCTTTGTTGATGACATTTCTATGGTTGCTAAGTAATAGCCAAATAGCTGAGCATTGATAACAAGTCTTAAGATTGAGAGTAAGTTTTAAGATTAAGTCTTGTTATCAAGTTATATCTAACTGATTTGCTGGTGGCTTGTTTCTAATAGTCCTTAGCATCAAGTGTTTATCTCCCAAGGCCACTCCTGTTGAAAGCTGAAAGATCTAAGCGCTAAGGTTGTGGCGATAAGTGCCATATGAACAGTGAAACGGTCAGTGGCTTGTTAAAGAGAAAATTGTTATGACGTTTAAATTGAGTTTTAAAAGTGCAGTGGTCAGTGCCTCGTTAGCTTTAATGAGTACCGCGAATGCGGGCACGGTATTGTCTAATTCGGGTTCACAATCACAAGCCGTGGATGCAGTGACAAGATCACAAACAAACCATCAATCAAATGCGGCAATTAAGCAGCCTAATGTATTAATCCTCATGTTTGATGACATGCGCTTTGACACCTTTTCATACCGTAACGGCCCTGTTAATACCCCCAATATTGATGCTCTTGCCAATGAAGGTGTGCGCTTTGATAATGCCATAACCAGTACCGGCCTTTGTTCACCTTCTCGCGCCGCTATGTTTACTGGGCGCTGGGGGCATAAGACCGGATTGGATGATAATGTGGGTTTATATCATTCCCGGGTTGATGAACTTAACCCTGAAGAAGGGGGCGTTATACGCCGAGCTGTCGATGTGGGTTATAAAGTCGGTTATGTGGGTAAATGGCATATAGGCGCTCAAGGCCCAGCCATTCGTGGGGCAGAATTTATTTATGGCCATGATAAAGACGTAGAACGTCATGGACGTCAATGGGCACCTTATGAAACTAAAGCCAACATTGATAAATTCAACCGTGGTGAACGTGATGCTAATGGTGAAAAGCATGAATATTACCGCACCATGCCAGGGACATTTGAAGACACTCACGCAGGCAAAGAAGTCCGTGAAGGGCAAAAAATGCTCCGTGCAGCCGCTAAAAAAGATCAACCCTTTTTCGGAATCGTCAGTTTCGAACAACCCCATCCGCCATATCGTGTGCCAGAGCCTTATGCGAGCATGTTTGACCCAGAAACTGTGGTATTGCCAAAAAACCACGCCATTAAACGTGTAAATAAACCCATGTCGCAAGATGATATTTGGTGGCCTTGGCACGATATTAGCCATATGACAGATGAAGATTGGCGTAAATCACGGACTTTTTATTACGGCGCAATTGCCATGATTGACCACGCAGTGGGTGAGTTAATTAACACCGCCAAAGACGTGGGCATGTATGACGATTTACGCATCATCATTATTGGCGACCAAGGCAGTATGTTAGGCGAGCATAATCTCTATGATAAAGGCCCGTATGCCTATGATGAATTAATGCGTATGCCATTAATTATTCGTGACCCAAGCGTTGAGCCTAAAATAATTGAACGTCAGGTTTCCATGCTTGATATTGCGCCGACATTGTCTGAGTGGATGACATTAAAATCTGACGGTGATGTTGATGGTCGTTCTTTAGTGCCGCTAATGCAGCAAGGTGATGTAGCTGATGCTGGCAAAGTGGATTTAGCCCTATATGCCTATGAATGGTACAACGGTGGCTGGTTTGGTATTCGTGCGGTGCGTACACCTGAAATGAAACTGGTCTGGAATCCTGGTGATAGTCGTGATGAATTATACGACCTAAAAGCCGATCCTTATGAAATGACCAATCTAATCAAAGACCCAAAGTATAAAAAACAGCTTAAACAAATGGTGAAGCATATGAGTGATGAGCTTATTCGACTGGAAGATCCTTCTATCGAGAAATTTAGACACCATATGAAGGCATTCCTATAAGCCCTGATAAATAGGTCTTAATGATAAGTCGCTAACTAATATAACTTATTGCTAGTTCACCACTGATAAAAACGTGCTTATTGGCGCAGTGGTTATTAAACGTTTACGAGAAATGGATGTTATGAAAACAAATAATAAAACCCGATTACACCGCAAGCTATTTGGTGCACTGACATCAATAGCGCTGATCAGTACAGCGAGTATATTACCTGCACAAAATGTTATGGCCGCAGAGGCAAAGCAACCCAATATATTACTGATCCTGGCTGACGATTTAGGTTATAACGATGTGGGCTTTAACGGTTCAACTGATATCACTACGCCAAACTTAGATGAACTAGCCAACAACGGAACCTCTTTTTCTGAAGCGTACGTGGCACATCCATTTTGTGGCCCTAGCCGTGCCGCACTCATGACCGGCCGTTATCCCCATAAAATCGGCTCTCAGTTTAACTTACCGACAAAAGGTTCTGACGTAGGAGTACCAATTGATGAGCAGTTTATCAGTAAGTTATTACAAAATAATGGATACAGAACTGGCGCAGTCGGTAAGTGGCATTTAGGCGAAGCACCTGAGTTTCATCCTAATAAACGCGGCTTTGATGAGTTTTATGGTTTTACAGGTGGCGGGCATAATTACTTTCCTGAGCAGTTTAAAAAGCAATATGAAAACCAAGTAAAGCAAGGCCATTCCAGCATTAATCACTACATTTTGCCCCTTGAACATAACGGCAAAGACGTTGATGAAAACGAATATATTACCGACGCGCTGTCTCGTGAAGCAGTTAACTTTGTCAATGATTCAGCTACTGATGACAAGCCATTCTTCCTTTATGTCGCCTACAACGCGCCACATGTGCCATTAGAAGCAAAAGCAGAAGACATGGCTAAATTCCCAAACATTAAAGATGAAAAACGTAAAACTTATGCGGGTATGGTCTATGCGGTAGACCGTGGTGTCGGTGACATCGTTGCAGCATTAGAAAAAACACAGCAACTGGATAACACGCTTATTGTATTTCTTAGTGATAACGGCGGTAAGTTAGGTAAAGGCGCAAGCAACTATCCATTAAAAGAGGGTAAAGGCAGTGTTTATGAAGGTGGATTTAGATCGCCAATGTTATTTCATTGGCCTGAGAAAGTCGCTTCAGGACAACGTTTCGAGCACCCCGTTTTAGCGCTGGATTTATATCCAACATTTGCCGCACTTGCAGGTGTAGAGATTCCAACAGGCAAACGTCTTGATGGTAAGGATATTTGGTCTGCGTTTAGTGCTAATGAAAACCCACATCAGGATGAATTATTTTATGTACTTCGTCACCGTAAAGGCTTTAGTGATGCAGCTGTTCGCCGTAATGAATGGAAAGCCGTTAAGCATGGCAATAAGCCTTGGCAACTTTTTAATGTTGAAACTGACTTAAACGAAACCAAAGATTTAAGTAGTGCCAATCGTCCATTATTAAACGACATGATCCGTGAAATGGAAAAATGGAGTTGGGATAACAAGCAACCTTTATGGTTCCATGAGCAATTTGAAGGTGCTGAGTGGCGATTAAAGGGCATGCCGCGGTTTGACCAAACATTTAAAACAACAAAGTAAATTAATCTCTTTGTCTTTTAACAGGTGCTTACGACAATAAGTAAGCATCTGACATTCCTTATATATTCCTATATACCACTGCAATAGGTTGATTACGTATGCCTTTTATTCATGTAAAAGACGTTGTTTCGTCACGTCTATCAAATCATCAAACGGTAAAGAAAGCCTTATATCCTATGATGCTAACGACGGTTTTTGTCGCTATATCTGGTTGCCATAGTGTAACTCAGGATGAACGCAAAACAGCCAATAACGCTCATGATGTTATTCAACAGCATTCAACAGCATTGGTGTATAACAACCAACCAATGTTCACTGCAGCGCACCGTGATATTAAGCTTGAAACGGTCAGTCGTCGTAAGTGGGATAATGCCGTTGTTGCAGATTTTGATAATGATGGTTTTCAGGACTTACTACTAACGGACCATGGTTTTTCAGTAAAGCTTTATTGGAATAACAAAGGTAAATACGGTAAAGGTTATGATCTTATTGTGGGTGATATGCATGGCATTGGCGTTGCTGATTACAATAATGATGGCAAGGTTGATGTTTTAATTTCTCGTGGCGGCGGTTCGGGTTCAAATGCCCGCAACGCCAAACTTTACCATTTTGATGGTCGTAACATCATTGAAGGTAATGAGTTCGAACCGCCACTGCAAAACTTACGTGGCAGAACCAGTAAATTTTTTGATGCAAATAATAATGGTGACTTAGATCTGCTGTTAATGGGATTTCCTCAACGAAATGCTGGCAGCCAAACGGCTAACTTTGTCTATAAAAATGATGGAAAGGGCAACATCAGTGGTGCTGTCGATTTACCGCAAACCTTCATGGATGGTCAAAAGGTATTAATCACTGACTTTAATAATGACAATATTGATGACTTATTGATTTACGGCAATGCTAGCGTTATTGCGCTGCAAGGCAATGGCGATTTGAGCTTCACTGATGTCACCGATACCGTTTTAGGTAAAAAATATAAACACGTAACGGGAATAGCCGAGATTGATTTTGACAATGATGGTGACTTTGATTTGTACCTCACCACAGCAACGCCACTGGAAGCGGGTGATACTTTCTTCGATAAACCGACGTCAAGCTTTGGCTTTTACACCAAACGTGGTTCGTTTCAGTTTGATGATTTAGTCCTAGGTGAAGTGTTTGATTTACAGAACTATCAAGCGCCATATCCGCATCAAAATATCTATATCGGTGAGGGCGCTTATCAGTATCAAACTGAAGGGGAGCTTCATAGTGGTCAGAATGTAAAGTTGGTCAGCAGTAATGCACTGGGGTGGCCTGATAAGTTACCGAATAAAGGTTTATACGTCGGCTATATTGGCAACGATACGTGGCGAATTGCGGGTAATACTTTTTCACCCACTACGGGGGTGATAAAAGATGTACAAAAACTGGCGACCAACAAGTACCAAGCGGAATTTACTAATAAAGCTGAGCCAGTCGATATATTACTTGAAAACCAAAACGGAAAATTTGTCGACGCATCCGCTCCATCAAACATAAAGCTTGAACAGCACAATAGCAGTATTGCAGTGGCTGACTTTAATAACAGTGGCTATCAAGATTTATTCATTGTTCAACAAGGGAATTTAGCTAGATCAACAGTACAAGCTATTTGGCTCAATCAGGGCAATGGCAGCTTTGAGTTAGCCAAACACCATGGGGTTGTATCCAATGAAATCGGAGCCTTAGGCGCTGGCGCGAATGCATTGGATTATAACAATGATGGTGCAATGGATTTAGTCTATGCCAATGAACGGGGTTTATGGCACTTGTTTAAAAACAACGGATTAAAGGGCACTAATACCAGTAGTAACGGGAATTACATCGTAGTAAGCATTGATAACTCACCATCGGGTAGAGCAACAGCACAAGGGGCTTTAGTCAAACTCACTGCTTGTGGCCAAAGCCAATATCGCCGCGTAGGTGCATCTGGGGCGGCTTATACTCAATCATTTAATAAGCAGGTTCATTTTGGCCTGGGTAATTGCAAGGCAATAGAAACAGTCTATGTTCGCTGGAGTAATAACGAAGTCTATTCAATAGAAAACGCCAAGGTTAATAGCATCAATCAAATGGTATTCGACAAAAAATATATCAACAACAAAGAGTAATAGTGACAATGAAAGGTTTCCCAACTTAACCAACTTGATTAACCGTTTCAATCGCGCCGTAATTCGACTTTATTTGGATTACGGCTTTTTTATGGCATTAATTTATTAATTCCGGCTTATGTTTTTAACCAACGCAGCACTGTTTTGATGCACGGTTATAAGGAAGTGTTGACTATTCTGAAGGAGATAAAGGGCAAACTAAAAAGGAAAATGTACAGATTAAAATTAAGTGCATGAAATATATGATTTTTGATGATGATTAACACAATAAAATCGTCCTAAGAACGGTTCTTAGTTTCTACAAAGCTGATAGGTAAGATTTGTAAAAGTTTGTCCGTAGCTGGTTGATGTCGATACACAATAACTGTAAATTAAATGTTAAATTCAAAATGGTTTTGTTCTTAGTCAGAATTCAGCCCAATATACTGTTAAACCTACTTAGTAAGGTAAATTGAATGACCCGGGCTAAAGTGTTTAGGCTGCTAATTGTTATCCAAGTGATTTTCACGATAATGTTCTATACGATTCCTATCGAGCTTACGTTTTATATGAGCCCTTTTTATATAGCAGGTATGGCGATTGGATGTTTCTTGATGTTAAAGGCGATTGTTTATACTTGTCCCCATTGTGGGAAACATCAAATCATGCTTGGTTTCTTTGACTATCGTTTGCCAACGGATAGCTGCTATACATGTTACAAGAAAATTGATCTATAAATCTATTAGTTGCGTTATCAGTCAGCCGAGGCCTTAACAAGGCCAAGCAAGCCGACTTCGTCAGTTGTCGCGTTTCTTGAAAAGGTCGCAACAAATCTAGCCAACTACTACACGGTTGTTGGCGTCGTTAGCCTGTAAGGTAAGTTATATGCAATATATCGATCCATTAACCGCTGAATGTGAGCTTTGTGGTTCCAAAAATGAGTACCCTTTAAAAGATATACTAGAGTATAAAGTTGCTTGTAAGAGTTGCATGATAAAAATGACTAGAACCGCGTTAACTATACATAAAGAGATACGGGAACATAATTTGGAGGTGTGGCCTATTCATTTTCTATTGGATGCCCTTGATATATTTAAGCTAGATATTGATGATATTAGTGAAAACGAAATTGAAAAAATGACTCATATAAATGACTTTAATGTTGTTTTAAAAAGGCATAAATGCGGTCAAAGTATTCAAATGATTTTGAATACTCCAAGTATGTGTAAAATTAAGTCAGAAATTGATATATCAAAATTAGAAGAGTATTCATTGAATGAGTTGGCGTTGTTGGCATATCCTGATATAAAAATGGCTAACGAATAACGATAGGCCGCACGCAGCCGCGTCTTATCCCAATTGTACTCTCGATTATGGCTCATAAGCCCGAGTGATACCTTTATATTGTCAATATCGCCGTAAGATCTTACGCTTTTTAGGTGTGTGCTGAGCAGTAACTTTTTTACTAGCCGCATCGATCCCCTAGCATCGCCAGCTAATTTCGTTACCTAAAAATATCAATATCTTAGCACCTCCTTATACTTTTCTTGCTCTGCATCTTAACTGTTAACTTTTTAACCCTTCCGCTTAAACAGTGGCGTTAGGTGTCGTTGGTTTTGTCTAAGAAAGCTTGTCAGTTGTGCATGCACCCCCATAAATATCATCGGTTGTCAGCAGAAGGGCAAGGTCGTATAACTTGAGTTTTAGTGGTTTTCAAGTGGTGATAACATCGCCCCAGCAACGGCTAGCATCAAGAGAAAAATAATTATGGTTGTCACAGTTAATTAAAACTAATTTCAACAAGGTGACTAATAAAGGGGATTCATCAAGGGGATTCAGGTTTATGAATGAAACGCAGAATTGCTCTGGCTGTGCAAAGCCAGTCACAAGGTTTGATCGCTATCCTAAGTATCTTTGTTTTGATTGCGTAGCAGAACTAACTGATGAAGATGGTTTGGGCATTAATTATCACAACTCTTCCCTCGGTTATTTATATGGAACATACAAAGAAGATGCCGCTAAAAGGTACCCCAATAATAGGTGTTTTTATAAAGGCATAGAGTATAGGGCAAGAGAAGGCAGGTTTGGTGGTGTTGTGGTGCAGCCAGCAGTAGAAGGCGAAGCTATTGAAAAAACCTTGGTTCCAAAAGTAGCGCATATCGTATAAGGATATGCCGCACTAAGCAGTCTCCTCTCTAGCCCAAGATTGATATTTGCATGTAGTGAGAAGCCTAGGGCAGACTGTTATATCTTTTTTATTTAAATAGCTGCTCCATAACCTGCTGTTAGAACTGGCAGTTATCGGCAACTATGTTGTAGTTTGTTAGCTCACCTAAACTAACCTAGTCATTTCACGGTCTTAATTGAGTATCTTAAGTTAACTTGCTGAAATTAATTTTGTCGGGTGTTTCTGTTTACTTATAAACTGTACTTCGTGTTCATTGCAGGGCAAAATCGCTAACATTTACTGAACAGTTTTAGTGCTCATTTAATCCTAATTCAGTACAGTAAACCTTCATTTGAGATTGCTCAAAAGTGATTCAGTATTCGGATTTTACATACTGAATAAAAAACGCACACTCATGCTTTTGCCCAGGTGGTCATTGAAAGTAAGCTCATCAAAATTCTAATTGTTGTCCATAGCTAGGCTGATTAAATGGCTTTAAGCAATATGTACACCCTGTTGACACAATTGTCGTCTAAATTAAGCTGTTTTTTTAAATAATGAGTAATATCCTTTGCCTAATGATAACTGCGCCATGTAAGTTAACTCTATGCTTAATTATTCTCGTATATTCAATATGCTCATACTCAATATGGAGGTTGATAAATGTATACCGAGTTGGCGATTTTAGCCGTATTTACTTTATGTTACAGCGTGGTCGCAGGACGTTTTGAACGCTCAATGATTTCAGGCCCTATGGTATTTGTCGTCGTGGGCTTTGTACTTGGCCCCTCAGTACTAAATTGGTTAGACAATGATCTCGATGGTAAGGGGATCAGAGTGTTTGCTGATATCACCTTAGCCATAGTACTATTCTGTGACGCTTCCAATTCCAATTTATCAGTCCTTAAAAAACACATTAATATCCCCACTAGAATGCTGCTGTACGGATTACCGGGTGCAATACTGCTGGGTTTTGCTGCGGGATATGTCCTATTTCCAAATCTAAGTGTGTTTGAAATCGCAGCTCTAGCCACCATGTTGGCAGCAACTGATGCTGCTTTAGGTAAGGCGGTGGTTTCAAGTCCTATTGTGCCTGCACCATTACGTGAAGGTTTGAATATAGAAAGTGGTTTGAACGATGGTATCTGTGTCCCTATCTTATTTGTATTTTTAGCCCTAGCAGCTGGCACAGTTGCTGAGGGACAAGTGTCCGAGCTTGCCGTTCATTTCTTGGTTGAAGAGTTAGGTATTGGTTTGCTGGTGGGATTAACAACTTCTTTTATTGGTGCAAGTCTGATAAAGATTTGTCATAAAAAAGGCTGGATAACGGATGTTTGGAGCCAGAATATCGTACTCAGTTTAGCGCTTTCTTGTTTTGCATTAGCGCAAGAACTAGGTGGAAGCGGTTACATTGCCGCGTTCTCTGGTGGACTATTATTCGGCTATTTATGCCATGAAAGTAAGCATAAGCTGCTACTGCCCACTGAGGGCATTGGTGAAATAATGGCATTGCTGACATGGCTACTTTTTGGTGCATTGGTCATAGGTAACGCTTTCCATGAATTCACTTGGACTATGTTGATTTATGCCTTACTGAGCTTGACTGTAGTACGTATGCTGCCGATATTTTTAGCATTAGGACGCAATGGCGGTAATACGCCGTCTCGGTTATTTTTAGGTTGGTTTGGACCGCGAGGTCTCGCTTCAATTGTGTTTGTCATCATCATGCTAGATAGAGAATTGCCTGGAGGTGACTTTATGGCGATGACGGTGACTTGTACGGTGTTTATTAGCCTGATATTACATGGAATGTCTGCACAGCCTCTAGCTAAATGGATCAGTAAAAGGGCAGATTAAGCATTCATTTAACAATATAAAGTAGGGAGAGATTAGCTATCTCTCCCTTTATTTTTTGTCAGCAGCAAACAAAGCTAATCCCCATTCATGATACGCCATTCACTTTTACGATTAATGACTTTACCCTTTGATTTCACATCATGTATTAGATTAAATATCGTTAAGCTTGATGTTGCTTTTGATTCGTATTTGCTAATCTAAGTTAATGATTTGTTATTACATAAAAAGGAATTTATATGAACAATGCGGTAGTGAAAGCGATTAAAGCCAATAAGTCTTTATTGTTATTTATCATGTTAATGTGTGTTTTTCGAAGCGCTGTTGCAGACTGGTATACCGTGCCGTCGGGCTCAATGAAACCGACTATCATTGAAGGTGATAGATTGTATGCCGATAAAATGGCTTACGATATACGAGTGCCGTTTACTCATATCTCACTGTATAAAATGGCTGACCCACAGCGTGGCGATATTATTATTTTTGAATCAGACGCTGCAGATAACAGACTTGTTAAACGAGTGATTGGTTTACCTGGTGACGTTATCGCATTAACCAATAATGTACTGAGCATTAATGGTGAGACATTAACTTATGAACTCATCAGTTCAACCCAATCAACGGCAGATAAAATCGAGCGCTTACTGGATATTGACCATCTTGTTCGTACTAATGACAAGGGTTCTACCTTATCCAGTTTTTCTGCGGTAAAAGTGCCTGATGGGCATTATCTTGCTTTGGGTGATAATCGGGATCGTAGCTCAGACTCTCGCGTTATTGGTTTTGTCCCCAGAGACGAAATCATAGCCAAAACATCCAGTGTTGTTATGTCATTTGACTATGATAATTACTATCTTCCACGTACAGATCGTTTATTTCATAGCTTAATTGAGGGCTAAACTTTCATAAGCAAGATCATAAGCTTTGCCTAAATCTACGGTTTTAGGTTTAGCTGACTTGTGGTCTGCTTCTCGTTTATCGGTTGCTCTTATTGTGGCTGGATGAATAAAAACGATAGCTGGGGTCAATGTCGCCAATAAAGCACCTTCTAATAAAAAAGTACCCGCACCGCCAGCACCTTGTCCAGTAGTAGAGCGTCTATTAATAATGACTTTATCAATTTTATTGGCATCACAATATTGTGAAATTTGCTCTATCAGAATTTTCACCTCCGCTTGCTGAGGATGCTTGTCTAAAGCCAGTTTATTGAACTTAGGATTAATGAGTTCATGTTGTGTTCTTGTACCAGTTAACGTCACTATCCGCATTTCATTTGCTTTAAGCATGATTCCCATCACATTCATTAGTGCTTTCTCTTTATTGTGGTTTTTAAGCGGTCAAATCAGTATTTTGACGTCGCTGACAGATAAACTTAATCGGCTATTATGATAATAGTAGTGAAAATAATAGTGTTAATAGCGTACTAACTTAACATGGCACTGTTTATTTATACAGTATTTGGTGGGAAAGTTTTTAAAGGCGGTGATAGAGGGTCATATTATCTTTGTGGTCGTGTTTATTGCTTACATTCTTGTGGTGTCAGTGGATGTTTTTACTACTAACGAAGTTTTGCATTCGCCGAGTTTAGCCATGACTGAGTCGGGGGGATGTATGTTCATTTCCATTTTATAGAAAAAAGGCTATAAAATCATAGCCTTTTACCATTCCTATTATCATAGATTTTTTAACAGCGTCTTTATCGAGCCATTAGCCAAAAAATAACTGCACTATGATGACACTAATTAGCAGTGGGCAGATAAATTTCACATAGGTTGGCCAAACTCGCCAGAAAAAGCTGTTTTCATCTACACCATCTTGCTGAGCGATAGCAGACAGTAGCCCATCTCGGTGCCAAACCCAGCCCATGAATATCGCAATGCCTAAGGCGATTAATGGTTGAGCACGTTCGGTAGTTAGCGTGATAATTAACCCAAATAAGGCATCAAAGTTAAACACAATAACGCTGGCTAGAATCGTAATCACGGCGCTTACCAGTAGGGAGGCTTTATTACGATTAATGGTAGTTTTCTCAACAATGTAACTGGTTGGTACTTCGACAATTGATATCGCTGATGTTAAGCCTGCAATGGCCATTAAGGTAAAGAACACCATGGCTAAAACGTATTGACTGATCCCGCCAATAGAATCAAATAACGCCGGCAGTACCGTAAATACTAGGGTGTCTGAATTTAATAAACTGCCATCGTCGGCAAAAATTTGTACGCCATTATGTTGGGCAACATACATCGCAGGAATGACCATTAGCGCAGCTAAAAAAGCGACAGTCGTGTCAGTTAACGTCACGTAGGCGGTTAACTTGCCGATATTTTCTTGTTGGTTTAAATAAGCGCCATAAACCATCATTGCACCGGTACCAACAGATAAAGAGAAGAAGGTTTGACCTAAGGCTCCCACTAAAACATCGGGGTCTGTTACGCGGCTAAAATCGGGGATTAATAATGCTTTCACACCTTCCATAGCACCAGCCTGGGTGAGAATATAGATTGCCCCAGCAATTAACATCAGTAGTAAAAACGGCATCAATCTTTTTGACCAACGCTCAATGCCTTTTTGTACGCCTTGACGGATCACGAACACGACCAAGGCCATAAAGATAACCGTAAATACCAGATTACGACTTACTGAAAAATCAGTCATCCAATTCGCTATAGTGGGCTGACCCATAACCTCCGCGATAGGTGCTGCAGCAAAGCTTATAAACCAACCTGATAAAATACTGTAAAAAGTACATATGAGCGTAGCGGTGACGATTGAGATAAAACCAATCGCTTTACCGATATTACGGCTTTTAGATGTTGAACCCAGTTTACCCATAGCGTCTGCAGGATTAGATTGTCCGTGACGACCTACCATTAATTCAGCCATTAACATCGGATAACCTAATACTATGATAAGAAGCACATAGACGAGTAAGAAAGCGCCACCACCGTGACTGGCGGCTTGTGTTGGGAATCCCCAAATATTTCCGACACCGACAGCGGAACCCGCTGCAGCCATAATAAAACCAATACGTGAACTGAATTGGCCTGATGATTTTACGCTCATGATTAAACTCTATAGACACTCTTTATTGAAGAGCGCGCATACTAAAGCTTTAGCTAATAAAGGCAATGAGTTTTTCTAGCTCAAAATTACGATATAAAGCAATAAAAGAGTGTGATTTATTATAAATTTGATTGTATGTTTCAAGGGGTGGGCTTGGTGGTGGATTTTATGTCGCAAAATGCATTTTAGGTTATGAGTGGCGCAATTTAAATTTTGGTGATTAAGTTTACTAAAAGTGATCTAGCGCCCATCGAGCTGCTTAAAACCGCACTTTACTGATGTAGGTTGTATTGTGTTTTATCATTGATACAGAGCGGCTTAAACGCTTTATTTTGGTAGTGGAATGGCGGTGCTGTTTTTTACTTTTTTAAGCGCGAAGCTGGAATTAACTCCAGCTATATGAGAATTAGTGGTCAATTTTTCCAAAAGGAATACTTTATATTGCTGCATATCTTCTACGATGACTTTCATATGGTAATCAGCTTCACTGCCAGTAATTAGACTGCATTCTTGTACTTCGGGGTATGAGCTTATTACAGTTTCAAAGGCATCTAATATATCTGAGCTGTGCTTATCTAAACGGACTAATATGTATACTGTTAAGGCGAGATTAAATTTGTCAGCATTAAGAATGGTGGTATAACCGGTAATATAGCCAGCATCTTCTAGTGCTTTAACGCGTCGTGAACATGGCGACGGCGACAAGCCAACCTGTGCCGCTAGATCTTGATTAGACAATTTCTCAGTCGATTGCAACAGTTTTAGAATATGCAGATCAGTTTTATCAAGTGTTAACTCTGCCATGATAGTACCTTAAAGAATGAGAAAGGATCGTTGAGTAAAATGATTAATGTAATGATATTAGCTCATTATAAATAGCCAGCTTGGTTAATACAAAGCAAAAAGAAAAATGCCGTTTGATTACGCAAACGGCACTGGTATTTAAGATGAATAAGCGATTCAAGCCTATTCATTTAACTCATGAGAATTAACACATGAGAATTAACAATTGAAGTAAGTCATTAGATTAACAGTTCGTTATTTGACTGCTATTCGTTAATCCATTTATGTGCAGAGCGGCCATTAACAAGTACGGCATCTTCACGATAAAGTACTAGCTCTGGACGTTCTAGCGGCAGTATTGCAGAAGGCTGAATGTCAGCGGCTGAAATGTCATAATTGTAACGGCCTTTTTCAAATGGACCATCTTCTTCGCTGTTCATTGCAGAAGCGATAAGTACCGGTACCATTGGCTTAGTATGTTTTCGGCGTCCTGAAGGATCATCAGGGAAACTACCATAATTGGTACGACCAACTCTTTCACTTTCGGTTACAAAGTACATTGAAGAAGGGCCAATATCTGCCATTGCTTCATCGTTTGTTCTGTCTAAGCGGATCACACCATCAAAGCGGGTGTTACTAAAGTGACCGCGCGTAAATGTTGTTGAATCACTGGCGTTAGCCATAACAGCAAAAGCACTATCAGTCGCTGTAATGTTTGTACCCCAGATATTGTCGATGATTTTTTCATGTGGCTTTAAGAACACAGCCGCCATGCCTTCATAGTTATGAATGTTAATCATACGAATATCAGTAATTGAACCGACATTTTGTCCCGCACGGTTTAAGTAATCATTTGGCTTGCCACTACCAGGCTCTAAACGAATAGTCAGTCCGCCTTGTGCGGTTAAATCTCGCAGTAATACTTGGCGGCCACTAAACAGTTGCACTAAAGCATAGCCAGTAGCGACTTTGGTATTGGTGGCATTTTGAACCACGCCTTTAACCGCAATACGATTATAAGTTTCATTATTCTCAACTTTACGAATGTCGCTGTCTGCAACGATAAATACCGATGGAAATATTGAATAATTATCTTCAACATGAAAATTTGAAATGGCAAAGTTTTCGACATAACCTACGCGAAAAGGAATAGAGTTTCTGAAAATAACAGGGTTATTCACATCAACGGTAAATTTCTTAGTCGGGTGAGTAGAAGTGATTTCAATGTTATATAACTTCGGCGGTAGGTTTTTAGCATCACGTCCCGCTGAAAACAAGGCTCTATCGACCATCTTAATGGTGGCTTCTGGGTCTATTTCAAGACGTACATTTGATTTAAGGTTGATTTGAGTTAATACGTATTCACCAGGCGCCATACGCACCACACCCCCCATTTCTTCTTCAGTTGCGCGATTAATCGCATCTTGAAGACGGGCAACCATTTCAGCCGTGGTGCCACCAGGATAGACCATTTCAGGCTCATCATCGATGACTTCGTTAGTGAAGTAATTAACCTCATCAACGATAACACTTTCACCTAATCCTCCAGCAATCGAGCCCATTGGTGCATACTCAAGTGATGGCGTGTAACGTGGGAATCCGCGTTGAAATGGAAAGCTAATACGCACTTTTACTTTTGACTTCGGCGCTAACTCTTGTGTTGTAACTTCATAATAAGGCACATTGTTTGCTGTTTGACCGTCGACATTGATCACTGGCACAGTCGCGTGATCAATCAGTAGACGGAAATTGCCTTTAATGGCATCACGGGTACGGTTTCTAATTGTTACATCAAAAGAGTAGGTTTGGTTTTCTTTGTCGATAATCGGGCGTGAGTATTTTTGGATAAAAACATCGCTGTTAATATTGTGCCACTGTGCTGAAGCAATGTTGGAGTAAGCCAACATTGCTAGAGACGCAAGTATCGTGAATATACTGGTAAATTTCATAGGTTTTCCTTGTGCAATTAATGATAATTTATAGATGGTTTACCGTTATCTAATCCATTAGATAGGCTTAGCCATGTTCAAAATGTGCATTGATTAAAAGCGAACGTTTTCTTCATAATGTTATAAAGAATTCAAGGAACCGCAGTCGTTACAAAGGTGAAGATAACTCTGAAACGACATGGCTTAAATTCAATCGCTAAAGTCAGTCGCTAAACTCAGTAGCTAAAAGCAAAAAAGTGCCAGAGACTCATTCATAGAAACTTATTCAAAGGGGAGTTTCATAGAAACTCGGCCATTACACATAAAGGGGAGATGTAATGAGCGAGTCGTCTCTGACAAAAATAGAATTAATAACTTGTAGATTTCGTCAATGAAATGGAGTTTTTTAATTATGTGAAACTGAGTTTAATGCTGTTGGGGCAGAACAAACTCAGTATTCAATGTTAATCGTCTTAACAGCAGACGATTAACATTGTCATAAATTAAAATGAGTATTGAACACTGCCACCGTAGAAACGATTCCAGTCACGAGGGTAGAAACCTTGACCAAAACCTTCTTGGTCAGTGTTTTGACGAGTAGTGTAAGATTGGTCAAATAAGTTTTTAACATACAAGCTGAAATATAAGTTATCGCCGCCGAAGTTAAAGTAAAGATCCCAAATACTTGATGATGGATTAGCGTTTTGATCTAATGCTAACTCATTGATTGATTGTGTATGTGCACCGTTATAACGCCAATTTGCTTGTAAGCTACCATTCCAACCCGTATCACCAAACTCAGTCGAGTATTTAAGTGAACTGAACAATTGTTGCTCAGCATTGTTCGGGAATGAAAGACCTGTTTGGTCAAAGCTTTGAAGACCAGTAACAGGATTAGTAGAACAACGATCTGCTAACTCACCGCCATCGCCTGCAGGACAGTTGATTGGAGTGTCAGAGAAATCTTCATAACGTGCATCGAATATGGCGTAACTTGCAGTCCAGCGTAAATCTTCAGTGATGTCTACAATCGCATCAGCTTCAAAACCCGTTGAACGCGCTTCTTTAGCATTAACATAACCCGCGAAGATAATATTGTTTTCTTCATCAATGACGCGTGTTGCACGTACTTGGTAGTCTTCAACTGACATATCAAAATAGGTTAAGTTGAATAAAACATCGTTATCAAAGAATCCTGAACGAACACCAATTTCAAAGTTGCTTGATTGCTCAGGTTTAGTCGGGAACTGATCAGCGTCAGCAGGGTTCGTGTTAGTGGTGACAAAGTAAGATGCACCTTTATAACCCGTAGAGTAGTTAACGTATGCACGAATAGATTGAGTGAAGTCATAACCCAGCACTGCTTTATAGATAAAGGCAGTATCAGAATCTGAGAAAGTGGTTTTCTCTGTTTGACGTTTAATCAATGATGGATCAGTTTGCGCCATTGCGTAAACTTCTTCATAGGTATCCATGCCAATACCATCAGCAGGGGTAAATAAGTCGGTACGTTCGAATGTTGCTTCACCATTTTCGCGCAGTGCACGGAAACCGAATGTCGCATCTAATTGATCGGTAACTTGGTATTCAAGTTGACCAAAAACGGCAAAGTTTTCAAAATTTGTGGTGAAGTTACCACCTGAAAGAAGTCGACCAGGGGTTAATTCATCCATCATGCTTTCGTCAAACTGCTGACCAGCATAATTTGCTAAGAAGTTACGGGTTGATTGTCTATCATAACAACCAGCTAATTCGCCGCCTTTAATAAAACCAAAGTTACCGCCATTACAACCATCACGGGTTTCAGAACGCTGACCATCGGTGTTGTGATAGAACAAACCGACTATCCAATCAAATTTTTCATTATCAAATGAACTGAGACGCAATTCATGTTGATTTACTTCAACAGACTCGTTGCCACCGAATGCTGAACGTTCAATCGGAAAATTAAGGTTGAAGAAACCAGAGCTGTTATATAAGTCAAAATCACGGTAACTACCGTTATAAGACAGGGTTAAATCATCATTTAAGTAATAATCAGCAGCAACAGAAAAACCTAAGTTTTCAGTTGAACCATAGTTGGCTTCTTTATTACGTGCAGTAACAGGTCCGCCAGCGTCATCAAAAGAAGAAGTTGAATTAATACGGTTATAGGTCGTGCTTTCAATAGTGCCTTGATCATTAACATTAATGATAGGTCTAGGGCCATAGTCAGGGTTAACCTCACCAATTTGCGTCATTGCACAACAGTTAGTATCCGTTTCTGCATATTCAGCACGGAATAGGATATTAAAATCTTCACCGTCATCATATAAAAGCTGACCACGTAGACCTGACTTATCTTTAGCACCAATGTCATAGTTTTCGTTGCCTGGCATGGTGTTCTCAATCCAGCCATCAACTTCACTCCACTGTGCATTCATACGAAATGCCCAGTCATCCGCGAAAGGGACGTTTACGACACCGCTAACATCAATACCATTATCTTGGGTAACTTCAGTTCTGATTTTACCGCTTACCGCATTTAGGTTTGGCTTTTTAGTCACGTAGTGCAACATACCCGTAGAGGTATTTTGACCAAACAGTGTCCCTTGTGGGCCACGAAGTGCTTCAACACGTTCAACATCGGCAACAGCAAGGTTAAGCATTGATTGGCGTGGTAAAACTTCACCGTCGATAACAATTAAGTTAGATGATTGCAGACCAATAGAGTTAGTGAAGGTACCAATACCACGGGTTTTTAAGGTCTTAGTACGGATTTCAGTACTGTCATCGATACCAAAACCGGGTAGGTATTTAACTAAGTCGAATCCGTCTTGGACACCCAGTTGTTGAATTAAATCACCGTCAAGTACTTCAATAGAAACTGGAACATCCTTTAGTGCCTGCTCACGTTTTTGAGCGCTTACCATAATGACTTCAATATCTTTAGTTGAAACCACTTCTTCGGCAGCACCATCTGCAGCTTCCTGAGCATATAGGTTGCTTGAAATGGTTGCGAAAGAACAACCAGCCAGCAATATTGCTTTGTGCAATTTACTATATTTAGGCATTTTCTTACTCCGTGTATTTATTATTTATGTCTCATTGCGGGAATTTCTCCCCCCCCATACAAACCAGAACTTGGTAAACCACGACTTAATGTTCACAGTGTATTAATGGTGCTTGTTAGTATTTGTATATTAAACACCCAATACAGTTCATATGAAGTATTTAAACATATGATGTTTAAATGTGCAACATGTTAAATATTTGTTGTTATAACGGTGCTATCATCTTGATTTTTATTTAGTTATTGCATGAATTGTCATGTTTTGTAGCTGCTTTGTAAATAAAAATATCTATCAAAAAGTCAAATTAATGGCATTGCTTGTGCCCAAGTAATGACGTTTTTTGATTATCATAAGCACCACATCAGTGCACTCAGAAATTGTAAGGTACTACTTTTGTTGCAGTTTTAGGTGGGTTAGCTAGTATAGCGAGGTGCTGTAATCGATTTGTTTATTAATCTGTAATGTTAATTTAAGTAAAATGAGACATTTAAACATCATATGTTTGAATAGTTGTAATGTTTTGGTTATGCTTTCGATTATCTTGTATAGATGAATGCGTTATTTGACCACAATTACCTTCGTTATTTGCTAGTTCAGTTGACGAGTTAAGGTAACCGGTACAAGAAGCTTGTTTTTTCTATACCCATAAACTGAGTGATAGAGGATTGTGAATTCAATGAAATGAGCCGCTGATATTTAAATCAGATTACTCAACATTGGTTAACAAGGTTAAATCTAGGAGCATGAATCATGAAAACTAAATTGTTAGCAGGGTTAGTTACCCTTACTAGCGTATTGTCGTTAACAGCATTTGCACCATCCAATGCGTTAGCCGAAACAGTTAACGCACAAGATAAAAAACAACAGCCAAATATCATATTAATATTTGCAGATGATGCAGGTTTTGCAGACTTTGGTTTTCAAGGCAGCAAAATAATGAAGACCCCACATTTAGACAGTATTGCAGAGCAAGGCGTTGTTTTTAGTCAAGGCTATGTCAGTGATTCAACCTGTGGCCCTTCAAGAGCAGGGTTAATGACAGGGAAGTATCAACAACGTTTTGGTTATGAAGAAATTAATGTACCTGGTTATATGAGTGACAACTCAGCATTAGATGGCGCAGAAATGGGTCTACCAGTTGATCAAACAACCATGGCTGATTACTTAAAAGGTCAAGGGTATAAAACCGCTATTTTTGGTAAGTGGCATTTAGGCAGTGCAGAGCGTTTTCATCCATTAAACCGCGGGTTTGATGAGTTTTTAGGCTTTAGAGGCGGTGATCGTAGTTATTATAAGTACCCTGAAAATATCACTAGCATTAACAATCCTGATGACATCATGTATGACAAACAACTTGAGCGAGGCTTAGGGCATTTTGAAGAGCGTGAAGAATACCTGACTGACGTATTAGGTAAGGCGGCGGCAGACTTCATTGATAGAAACCAGCAAGACCCTTTCTTTATCTATCTAGCCTTTAACGCTGTGCATACTCCATTAGAATCTGAACCAGACGATCTTAAACAATTCCCTCAACTTAGCGGTAAGCAACAAGAACTGGCTGCAATGACGTTAGCCATGGATAGAGCGACAGGTTATGTAACCGACAAACTTAAATCATTGGGGTTAGCAGACAATACCATTATTGTATTTACTAATGATAATGGCGGCCCAACAGATAAAAATGCATCGAGTAATGCGCCATTGGCCGGCACGAAATCTAACTTTTTAGAAGGTGGTATCCGTGTTCCGTTTATCATGAGTTGGCCTGCCAAAATAAAACCCAATCAACAATTTGATTATCCTGTATCGACCTTAGACTTACTGCCTACATTTGTCAGTGCAGCTGGTGGCATTGAAACAGTGACTGACAGTGATGGAGTTGATTTACTGCCTTATATTACGGGTAACAATAAAGCGCGTCCTCATAAGCAGATGTTTTGGAAAAAAGAAACCAGAGCGGTTATCCGTGAAGGCGATTGGAAAATGATCCGTTACCCAGATAGACCAACTGAACTTTATAACTTAGCCAATGATATTGGCGAACAGACAAACCTTGCAAACGACCAGCCACAGCGGGTTATATCCATGTATAAAGATTTGTTTGCATGGGAACTGACATTAGAGCGTCCAAGATGGTTGCTGAAACGTAAATTTGAAAAGTATGATATGGATAGAATGGATAAATATCGTTTACCCGCGAGTCAATAAAATAACAATAATAAGAGAACAACATCATGAAGATAGAATCTGTTGAAGCTATATTAGGTAGAGTTGGCTCGCGCAATCAGTTACTCGTTAAAGTGGTCACTGAATGCGGCATTATCGGTTGGGGTGAATCAGGCCTTTCAAACCGTGAATATGCTGTTATGGGCGCGATTAAACATTTTAGTCAATTTTTGAAAGGTAAAGATGCCAAACAAATAGGTCGTATTTGGCAAGAGTTATACCGAAGCCATTACTTTGAAGGTGGCCGCGTGATCACTGCGGCGATTTCAGCCATCGATATCGCTTTATACGATATTCTCGGTAAAAAATTAAACATCCCTGTTTATCAACTGCTTGGCGGCCGCCAACGTGACAATATTCCTTGTTTCGCTTGTTGCTATACAGAGGCTGATCCTGACAAGTTAGATGATTTAGTTAAAGAGTCAAAAGCCTTAATTGCTTTAGGTTGGACAACAATTCGGGTTATTCCAAGCCGATTTGATGACTTAACCACTTTTGAGCCACAAGAATCAATTACCCGCACCGCGCGCTGTTTAAATGAATTACGTAAAATTTTAGGGCCAGATATTACCTTAGGCATCGATTATCACCACAGATTAAGTGTCGCTGAAACCGCTTCATTTTGTCAGCGCCTAGCGCCTGACACGTTGGACTTTATCGAAGAGCCTATTCGTAATGAGTCGCCAGAGGCTTATAAAACCTTAAGAACGATGACAAATATCCCGTTCGCTATTGGAGAAGAGTTCAGCTCAAAGTGGGCAGCTAAACCTTATATTGAACAGGGACTGACACAATATTTACGTGTCGATGTGTGCAATATTGGCGGCTTAACTGAAGCGATGAAAGTATCAGGCTGGGCAGAAGCGCATTATATCGATGTCATGCCCCACAACCCATTGGGGCCAGTATGCACCGCCGCTACAAACCATTTTGCCGTAGCATTACCAAACTTTAGCTTGATGGAAACACATCAAGGGCCGTTTAGTCCGTTTGGCGCCCATGATGACAAACTGTTTCCGCAACAACATAAGTTAGCAGGCAATAAATTTATCGTGCCTGATTTACCAGGTTTAGGTGTTGAAGTGAATGAAGCTGAATTTAGAAAGTCGACCCCAATAGAGATTGAAGCGCCACATTTAAGCAAGCGTGACGGTTCACACACTAACTGGTAACTAAGACTATGACTGAAGAAACAATATGACTGAAGAAACACTATGACTAAAGAAACATTAGCCGTGCAGCAATACGATACCAGAGTAAATTTTGTGGGTGAAAGCCCATTATGGCACCCACTGCGTAGTACCTTATATTGGGTCGATTTCCCTAATAATCTATTAATGGGTAAAAATGTCACTGAATCAATTGAATATACTTTTGATGAAATGGTCACCGCAATTGGATGGATTGACGAGCTTCATTTATTAATAGCCACAGCAACAGGCTTGTATCAATTTAACCTCGAGTCAAAGCAAAAATCTTTAGTGGTTCATGTTGAGCATGAATTACAAAGCAATCGCAGTAATGATGGCCGCGCTGATCCATGGGGAGGTTTTTGGATAGGCACCATGAATACCGATGCCAAAGCCGATGAGGGTGCGTTTTATCGTTATTACCACGGCGAGTTACGAAAGCTAATCCCTGATTTGTCCATTCCCAACGGAGTGTGTTTTGATCGTTCTCGCCAGCGTTGTTATTTCACTGACTCAGCGAAACAGCAAATCTATGTGATAGCGCTTGATGCAAACACTGGCTGGCCTATACAAGATGCCGTTAACGCCACACTGTTTTACGACTTTTCAAATACGGCAGTGTCACCTGATGGCGGCATTGTCGATGCTGACGGAAATCTTTGGGTATCACTTTGGGATGGCGGGGCAGTTATGTGCATATCGCCTGATGGCGTCGAGCTAAAACGTATTGCTGTTGGTACACCAAGAGCCACTTGCCCAGCTTTCGGTGGTGATGAAGCTCAGCTATTGTTTACCACAACCGCTTCATGTGGTCTTGAAGATGAAGCCGTAACTCAAGTCATTCATGGTGCAACGCTATTAGTGACGGGAAAAGTGAATGGTGTTTTTGAACCCGCAGTAAAAGTGTAGATCTCAATAGTACCAATATACAAAATTATCGAGTGAGTCTGACTGTGAGTTCTCGTTCTGGCTGTCAGTTCTTCTATAGCATTTGGTTGTCACTGTAAGGTGACAACAATCAATTTAATTTAAGCGATCAAAATTTTTAAATACAATCCATAGGACTTTGAACTCCAGTTTTATGTAAGCCAGCAACATGGGTATAAACCTGAGTAGTTTTAACATCATTATGGCCAAGTAACTCTTGCACAGTTCTAATATCGTGCCCCCGTCGGAGTAAGTTGGTTGCAAAAGAATGCCGAAACGTATGCGCCGTCACGCGTTTGTTAATTGATGTTTTGCTAACCGCTTTTTGTAGCGCTTTTCTAAATGTAGTGGGATCGATATGGTGTCGGCACATATAACTGCTAGTAGGATGTACTACGCAATGCACCGAAGGGAAAAGGTATTGCCAATGAAGTTGTTTAGCGCTGGAACCAAACTTTTTAATTAAACTAGCAGGTAAAGAGGCCATACCTAAGCCCTGGGACAAATCTTGCAAATGAGTTTGATGAACCTGCTGTATTTGCAATGTTATCGGCTCGACAGTGATTTTAGGTAAAATACACACCCTATCTTTTTTACCTTTTCCTCTAAAAATAAACAGTGTCCGCTGTTCAAAATCAATATCTTTTAGTCTCACATTCAACGCTTCACTTAATCTAAGGCCTGCACCATAAAGTAGGCTTGCGACTAACTGATACTTGCCTGACATATGACTAATGACCTGCTTTGCTTCATCGTCATTTAACACCTGCGGAATACGAGTGGGGGCTTTAGCGTAAGGAAATTGTAGATTATCAGTATTAATTGCCAATACATGCTTAAAGGCAAATACCAGTGCGCAAAGTGCTTGCTGCTGAGTACTACTCGATACTCGCTTGTTATTCGCCAGAAATGATAGAAATTGTTCAATATGTGTTGGTTCAATATATTTTGCACTCGTGAATTTGAAATGCTTGATGAAATACCTGTTCCAATATAAATATGATTTCTCTGTTTGATAGCTATAGTGCCTGACTCTAATTTGCAACCTAATCGCTGCTAAATATTTTGTATCAGCCATAGTCAGCTCCTTAAAAATTTATAACTGTATATATATACAGTTATAATGCTTATTAGCTAAACAGCAATGAATGAAACGAATAAGCAACCTAAAGTACTACTTTGAAAAATATAGAGGTCGTCATAGTTTCTTGATTTTATTGAATTAAAGTTATTAAGCACATTTATTAAACCACTTTACTTGCGCAACCTCGCTTTGTTTCTAATCACGATAATAATTTATTGCTTTACATCAATTAGTTAGCAAATGTAGGATGTTGTTTATCAATAAGTTAAGGGGCCGCTTTTATCGCGCAAGCCCTTCAATAAGCTGTTAGTAAGCAAGGAAACTATGCGTTTAATCGTCACATTGTTTATTATTTCGTTAATTACTTCTTGTAGTCGAGATGTTTACTACGCGGCAGATGGTTTTTTCTTTAGTGCAAAAGGGATAACTAAATCACAGTTATTACTTATTATCGATGAATTTTCACAAAAAGAATCTTTTGAAAAACTTTCCGAAGGTGGAGAACGAATGCTACCAGAAGTTAAGATCAACTTTATGTGGGCGTATTATAGAAATGAACATGGCTATGAGTTCTTGGTTCAAAACGTTTTAAATAAAGATTGTTTTACCTTGGCCACGTATGACAAAGAAAAAAAAGGTGAGGAGTTCGCTAAAGAACTAGCTAACAAGTTAAAACAATTATTATTGCTGCAATATAAAGATACTTTTATTCAGTATGAGGATAAGTATTGTAAAGTTGCTTACTAACAAGCTGTTAAACAAGGACAAAACACAGTTGGCTTTTTGTTCACTACGTTCACTTATTTTAGCCAACTATATTTTGCCTGTTAACAGGGCGTTATATGCTATTCAAAGAGTTGGAGTTTTAAATTGGAATATAGTCAAACTAGTCAGACTACTGACCGAATCGTAGGTGTTGGAAATAGGCTAATATCAGCAATTGAGTTGCAAGCGAATAATCAGAAAGAACACCAAAAAGCAGTAGAAGAAAGCTCTAAATCACAAAACAAGCATCAGAAATCAATAGTAGCTCTAACTGTTGTAATTGCATTATCTACAGTAATTTATACTGGCGTAACGGTATGGTCGACTTTGTTACTACATAACCAAGTACCAACAGAGCAGACTGTAAGTGAAAACTAAGGTTTAGTGTTTTTCGCATATAACAAGAAAATCAACAAGGACAAAAAACAGTTGGCTTTTTGTTCACTACGTTCACCTATTTTAGCCAACTACTTTTTGCCTGTTATTTAGGCGTTAGGGTACTCTAAAGTTAAGTAGATATGGATAATATTGAGCAATATAAAAAGTTAATGTTCGATTGGTGTAGTGATATTTTGAAACCGCACTTAAACGAAATTACAAACGGAGAAAAAGTAGACCTTCCTGGTAGAGATTTTATAGATCTCTTATACCACAACTTCTACGACATCATGGAAACCTATGAAGCTCTAGAACTTTCTGGAATTTTGTTATCAGTAAACGGGCCTAGAAGTAATAAAGTATCTGAAGATAAATATTGTAGGTATGTGATCAATACATACCTTCAGGATATGTACATATTAAAAGAAAGATTGAACTCTTATGCTACAAAAATTAAACGAATACACAATAATTTAGGTCGTACTCAATTTGTTGATATATTCATTGAACCAGTTTTCGATGTCATTAAGTCAAGCTTTAAAGGAATTGTAGATACTCGAGGAGGTCATGTACATCAACGAAGATATACAGATCAGACCTTAGATGACGCAAGCTTATTTTCTTCAACTGCTAAATCGGATCCAAAATTTTCACCTGTCTCTAAAGTTAGCCTTGGATTACTAAAAGAAGAGTGGGGCGAAAGAATTAAAAATAACAATGCAAAAGTGGAAGAATTACTTAATTATTATTTTGCTTGTTTGTATGCTGTAGTACAAGAAAATCAAAAGGTTATTGTGCCATAGTACCCTAACAAGCCAATCAAGCGGGACTAAAAACAGTTTGCTCGGTTTCGCTTCGCTACACATTTTAGCAAACAATTTTTAGCCCCTTATTGGGGCGTTATGCGTATGCGTTATATATATGGAGAGTATGGTTAAATGAATATGATAGATTCAATAGTATCTCTTCCAAGGCTAATAGAACTTTTTGCTATGCTCGACGAAAAACTATCTGAAATAGGCTGTGCAATAAATAATTCCGCAGATCCTGATACTGATGGTTTATTTGATAAGTCAGAGTATTTCGTTGGTGTTGGTTTGGTGGCTGCACAACAATTTCTAGTTGAAGTTGCCTCTTTTTCAAGTATAAAAAAAGATAATGCATATAAGCTGGGTCCACGTCATCGTTCAGGAATAGCATATGCAACAGCAATAAATTCTGCTGCAAATTATTGGAAACATGAAGCTGAGTGGTGGAGTGGTTTAGATGAAATTAATAGTGGTAATATAAGGACAATGAATCACGTTAGTACCATTGCTGATACTAATCATTACCAGCTTTCTAATTTCATATTCGCTTTATCAAACAATAAAGAAGTAAAGCTTATGTTCCTGATACCTATAATAACTGAATGGTTTAATTCGGTTAAGAATTCAAAATACGCATAACAAGAGACTATGGCGTCAATAGTTAATTTTAAGCTTTTGGCGCTTCCCACAAAACACCGTCTCTTAACATCGAATTTAAGATCACAACCATTTTCCTAATGCAGGCAATAATAGCCACTTTCTTTGGTTTTCCTGCCGCAACTAACCGCTGATAAGTCTCTTTAAAAACAGGGTTAGATTGTATTGCTGACATCATTGCCATGTACAAAACAGTTCTGACTTGATGCCGTCCTCCTTGGATCTTTCTGTGCCCTTTGAAGCGTCCACTTTCTTTATTCATCGGTGCTACACCGACCAACGAACTGGCTTCTTTGTTATTAATATACCCAAGCTCTGGTAGGTTGCTGATGATAGATGCAGCGGCAATTTTACCAATCCCTTTCATGCTTTGTAGGATGATATTTTTAGCCTGATAATCAGGACAAGACTCGATGAGTTTAACGATTTTATCTTCTATCTTTGTTATCTGATTTTTGAACACGGTTAAGATGGGTTTGATCGTCATAGCAAGCTCTTTGGGTAAAATTTGAAGCCTGTTCTTTTCCATTGTTTGCATGACTAATAGTTGATTACGTCTGCCTACAAGATCGCTCATAGCCTGCATAATACTGGGCTTGAGCGTTGATAGTCTGGGTTTAATTGCTTCACTGAAATGTGCTATTAGCTGTGCGTCTAACTTATCTGTTTTAGCGCGCTGACCTATTGCACCAGCAAAGCGTTTTATGTGAACAGGATTGGCTATCACGAAAGGTAAATTGGCATTAGCACAAGCCATAATAAACGGCATTTCAAGGCGGCCAGTTGCTTCAATAACAATGCGTTCAGGTTGGTGTTTCTTGATGAGACTGACAGCTTCTTTTATCCCTTTTTCATCGTTAGATACGGTGAAATAGATATCAAGTGGTCGAATATAAATATCGAGTTGGTACTTGCCTGTATCGACGCCGACGTTAATGTTTTGATTAGTTTTTGATTTCATAATAAGCTAACTCTTGCTTGCAAATGCGGGTTCGAGACCCAGTAGACTATTCGAGTATTTTGCTTGGAGTCGTTTGTCGCGTTCTTTCTTGTTATCGGTCTCTCAATAGAGGATCCATCACTCAATCGAACTACGACAAATGAAAGCTTTAGTTGCAGCTAAAGCCTGGGTCTCACATTACCCGAAACTGGGAATTAAGTGTAATTAGGTGGGTTTATTATCCATACAAGCCACTCTCATTGTTAAGAGTCCCTGACTCGCCTTAACCCTTAGGCATTATGTGCTGCAGTACCAACCATAGAAACTCAACTGTGGGTAAAGTACGTATTTCAGTGGTGTTGGCCTGGCTATTTTGATACTCAAAGGACACCTGACTACTGGTTGCACTGACGATATTTTTATCAGGTAACAAGCCACGATAAAGATAACGCGACAGGTATTTAAGCGCTGGTAAGCCTTTACCTACGTGTTGGCAGTCAACCACCCACTTTTTGGGTATTGAGTTAGGCAGTTTGAGATTATGTTTTTCCATATAGGCCAGTAGTCTTGCTCGCCAGACTTTGGCAAGATTAAAAGCGTTGAACAGGTATTTACCCTTGTTCTTTTTCCATTGTTTTTTGTGCTTATCGAAACTGCCTGCCGGAATGATGAAGTGAATGTGCGGATGCTTCTTATAACACAAGGGGCACGCCTACGATTGTGGGTATGCAGCACGCCCGTAACCCCCATTTCACCGCCCAGTTGTTTGGCGTTTTTAGCAAAGTCTTTTAGCACGCTTGCTGCCACCGAGAACATGGCTTGATACATCAACTCAGGTTGCTGTTTAGTGACGCTTCGCAGTTCATAAGGCAAGGTGAACGTCACCATAAAATAATCAACAGGCAGGAGTTTTGCTTGCTGCTTGTTGAGCCAACCTTCAGTGGTATTGTGCTGGCACAGAGGGCAACTGCGATGACCACATGATAGTGGAGCCGTATGAGTGCAGCCCTGACATGCCCACTGGCTGGTTCGCTCAGTATTTGTAGTGCTGCGACAATTAAGCATGGCGAAAATGGCTTGGTGCATCGAGGGGGGAATGTGACCATCATAAGCCTGATTAAAGTCATCAAGGTGGTCGCGTAAAAGTTCGATGAACAATATATGTTCCCTCCTTTAATTCTATTTCAATTCAATCAAACGTATTGCTTACTTAAACATCATATGTTTAAATCGTGTTACTAAAATGATTGCCGTATGTAGCGAAAGGTGGTTTTACCATCTGTAATATCGCCATAAACCCAATCTATTAAGGTAAAAATATTAGTGGAAGTCGATATCGTTTGCAGTGCTGTTTTTGCGAATGAGTTATTTGAATGACTGCCACAGTAAATAACATCGGTTGGCTTAACCTTAGCAGGGCATGGAGACTAAACATGGTGTCAGCCAATGCTAATTTTAAACTCGATTTTCGAGGTTTGGGGAAACTATTTTGTTAGAGAACACATTGTCAGAAAGCACTTCGCAACAGTCTAAAGTTGTTTCGAGCCAAGCTTCGAAAAGCAGAAACTTTCAAGCGATAAAGTTTGCATTGATTGCCGCTTTTGGTGGCTTTGTATTTGGCTTAGATGCCGCCAATATTTCTGGTGCGCTGCGTTTTGTTAGCTCCCAATTTGAATTAACAAGTATGCAAACCGGCAACGTGGTTGGTTGCGCTATTGTCGGGGTGATTTTAGCGCTGTTTTTTACAGGGAGTCTGTGTCAGCACTTCGGCCGTAAAAAGGTGTTACTTGCCATTGCCTTGACCTATTCATTGTCTACCGTGATTTCAGCCTTTGCTAATAGTTACGAAATGTTAGTGGTAGGGCGCTTTATCGGCGGTGTCGCCTTTGCCTCAATCACGGTATCTGCCATGTATATTGGTGAAATTGCCCCTGCGAAACAGCGCGGGCAATTTGTATCGATAAATCAGCTATTGATAACGTTAGGGAGCTTAGTTGCTTTCATCGTTAATTATTTCTTAGTTAAATCAATGGGCAATATTGAAGCATTAACGGATCAGAATATATGGCGAGTGATGTTAGGGTTTGAGCTAGTGCCTAATGTTATTTGGTTCGGTTTATTACTGACCATCCCAGAGTCACCACGCTGGTTGATGAGTAAGCAACGAAATACAGAGGCTGAACAAGTCTTTAATGACATTTCAGATCCTGCTGAAGTGCCTGCAATGATGGAAGATATTAAACAAACTATTGCGCAAGACAGTAACACCTCAGTGATTCAGCAGCTTAAGTTACTTTTTAGTAAACCCATGCGTTTTTTAGTCATTCTTGCAGTGTGCTATGCCGTTGTGCAGGGTGCGACAGGGATGAATGCGGTGTTGTTTTACGCACCTACCGTGTTTGAACAAATCGGCATGAGTGTTGAAGATACCTTTTTACAAACCATAGTGCTCGGGGCTGTGTCGGTATTATTTACCCTTGTTGCGATATTCACGGTTGAGAAATGGGGTCGTAAAGTATTAACGGTGGGCGGCTTATTATTAATTACGGTTGCACACTGTTCAATTTGGTATGGTTTTGACAATGCAACTTACGTTATTAACCAACCTGCGATTGAAACAATTGCTGAGCAAGGTGTTGATGCGAATAAACTAATTCCATTTATTGGGAAAGATTACCACAGTGATGTAGAGTTAAAGACTGATTTAGCCAGCGTGTATTCTAAGAAAGAATTACCGTTAGTCAGTGGCGCTATTATTAATGCCTCAATTAATATTAATCCTGCATTTGTTTTGTTTGGTTTATTTGCCTTTTTAGCGGCGTTTAACATGTCGATAGGCCCTATTATGTGGGTCATATTTTCAGAAATTTTCTCAAGTCGGGTTCGCAGTGTTGCACTGCCGTTTGCGGCATTAGTGCAAAGTATTTCGAGTTGGAGTATCCAACAGTTTTTCCCTTGGCAGCTGGAAAACATGGGCGCTGCGAATACCTTCTTGTATTACGGCGGGGTTGCGTTTGTAGGTTGTTTTGTGATGATGCTAATTTTACCTGAGACCAAAGGTAAATCCATTGAAGCCATTGAAAGACAATTAGTGAAACAGGGATAAATTACTCGCTAAACGCGGTTGTTAACACGTTAGAGCTAATCGCTGTATTCAAGAGTTGTTTTAGAAAAATAATAAGTAGAGAAGTCATATGTCAGATCGGTTAATAGGTGAGGTTGCTATCGTTACGGGCGGCGCTGATGGAATAGGTCGCACTATAGCTTTAGAGTTTTGTCAGCAAGGCGCGAAAGTGTGTGTTGCTGATATGAACAGTGAATTGGGGCTTGATGCCGTTGAAGCGTTAGTGGCAAAAGGTTACCAAGCTATATTTGTGAAAACCGATATTTCGGATGAAGCAATGGTCGATGCCATGGTCGCTATAACGGCTGCTGAACTTGGCGCGCCAACAGTATTAATTAATAACGCTGCACTGATTAGTCCGGGTAATGAGATAGAGTCTGTTGGCGTTGATGCGTGGAAAAAAAGCTTTTCAGTCAACGTTGATGGGATGTGGTATTGCAGTAAAGCCGTTTTACCTCATATGAAAGCCAATGGCCGTGGCAGTATCGTCAATGTTGGGTCAGTGCATTCATTTAAAATTGTGCCTGGGTATTTTCCTTACGCGGTGACAAAACATGCGGTTATCGGGCTCACTCGAAACCTAGCGGTTGAATTCGCTCAATATAATATTCGTGTTAATGCGTTATGCCCTGGAATGATTGAAACGCCGATGGCATTTAAGTCATGGGAAGCTACTGACGATCCACAAGCGTCAAGACAAGCTATGGGTGAAGTGCATCCGTTAAAACGTAATGGCACCACTGAAGAAGTCGCTAAACCGGCATTGTTTTTAGCCAGCCAAGATTCAAGCTTTATGACAGGACAAAGCCTTGTGGTTGATGGTGGTCGTTCGGTCATTTATCACGATTAGCACCTCAATTGTTGGAACATAAAAGTGGCCACGATGGTGTCTTTACAAAAGTCGACTAAAGACGGTTTTGAGCTTATTACCATTGCCAACAATACCCTGTCTTTTACCGTGGTTCCTGCCATTGGTGCGAAAATCATTTCATTAAAATCGAAGCTTACTGGCAGAGAGTGGCTTGAACAACCTCAAGGCGCTCATGCTTTTTTGAAACAGCCAAACTATGGAGAGTCATTCGTCAATGGCTTTGATTGTGGGGGCTGGGATGAATGCTTTCCCAGTATCAGTGGCGAGCAATACGCTTTGCCTGCGCTTAGGCATGTATTAATTCCTGATCACGGTGAGCTATGGTGTTTACCGTGGCAAGTCACTGAAATTATCGAGTGTTCTCATTTCATCTCGTTGACGCTTCGCTGCGTGGGTAAACAGTTACCTTATGTGTTTACCCGTACCTTAACTCTTGCCGCTGATGCTAACCATATCGATATTCAATACCAGCTTACGAATAACAGCGGCTATCAATTACCGTTTGTGTGGTCAATGCATCCGATTTTTGCTGCTGAAAAAGGCATGACCATAGCGCTTTCAAAAGGGATTAACCGCTTTAAAACCGACAGTGGTTTTAAAGCGTTTTTTAATACAGATGCTATTACAGCGCAATGGCCTTATAAAAAACAGCAGCAAGGTAAATGGATTGATTTGGATAAGGTGTTAGCACAAGACAGTCACTTTGCCTGCAAGCTTTATAGTGATGATTTAGCAACGGATGCGATTAAAAGTCAGTCTATTGAGGTTGCCTTAGTTGAGCCGCCATTAGCCAATGGCGCTTATCAACAACGATGTGGTTTTAGGTATCATAGTCATGATATTTCACATTTTGGCTTATGGTTGAACTATCGAGGCTGGTCTGGCAGTGATCAACCTCCTGCCTATGTCGTGGGATTAGAGCCTTGCTTAGGGGGTGCTGATTCACTTATTGAAGCGATAAATCGCGATGAATATTACTTCATCAACCCCAATAGTAAACGTAACTGGTCGGTACAATGTTTTATTGTGTAAGTGTTATTAATGAGTGTGTTTAATTTCTAAGTAGCTGTTATAAATTGTATTAGTCATAACTTTTATGAAAACTAAGCAATTCCCTTTGTTAACAATTATGCAAACTATTTACGTTTGGTTATTGTTTTCTTAAACATCATATGTTTAAATACTTATCATGTATCGCGTACCAGTATGCTTATTTGACTATTGATTAACGTGTTCAGTAAATAGCTTATTACCTAGTTTGTTTTGAATTTTTCACATGGAGCGTTGCTAATGCTGTCTAAACAACTTTATATCGGCGGTAAACTCATCTCGAGCGGATTAACCACTGATGTTATCAATCCTGCAACTCTTTTACCGGTAGGCAGTATTGCTGCGGCAGATATTCCTCAAGCTGAGTTAGCGCTTGAAGCTGCACAAAAAGCATTTCCAATTTGGTCTAAAACATCGATTAAACAACGTACGGATTGGATGTATAAATTACGTGATGCGGTGATTGAAAATGAACAGCATTTACGTGAGTGTGTCCATCTTGAAATGGCTAAGCCTTGGGCATCAACTAAAGATGACTACCAAATGTTGGTCGACAGCTTAAATTTTTACGCTGATGCCATGCTCAATTTAGCGCAAGAGACCTTAGAAGATAAAGAGGGCACTCACGTCCATGAACTTCGCCGCGAGCCAGTAGGGGTTGCAGCTGCATTTCTTGCATGGAATTTCCCGCTACTTAATCTTGCTTATAAGTTAGGCCCTGCAATGGCTGCTGGTTGCCCTATTGTCATTAAGCCTTCTGTTAAAACTCCTTTATCTGCTTATGCCGTTGGTGAACTTTGCGCTCAAATTGGTTTACCTGATGGCGTGGTTAATATACTTTCTGGCCCCGATCACAAAGTGGGCGATGCCATTTCTGCATCCACTATTCCATCTTTATTGACATTAATCGGTTCAACCAATGTCGGTAAGCACGTAATTGGTACAGGGGCGACGTCAATCAAACGCTACTCGATGGAGCTCGGTGGCAATGCACCTGCCATCGTATTTGCTGATGCAGATTTAACCACGGCTGCAGATGTTATTTGCGGCGTGAAATACAGTAATGCTGGCCAAATTTGTGTTGCTCCTAACCGAGTCTTTATTGAAGAGTCAGTGGCTGACGAATTTATTGAAATGGTGCTAACCCGCACTCATTCCGTCAACGTTGGTTTTGATAAAGAGGCTGATATTGGAATGGGGCCACTGATGGACAGTGCATCTTGGCAGCGTATCGATGGCTTAGTAAAAGAAGCGATTGCCCAAGGCGCCAAGTTGTTATCAGGCGGGAGTAAACCACCAGGATTAGAAACGGGTTATTTTTACAGTCCTACCGTGTTACTGGGTGTGACACCAGAAATGGCGATATCGAAAGAAGAAGTTTTTGGACCTGTTATTAGCATTGCTACCTTCAAAAAACATGAAGATGTACTGAACCTTGCTAATGATACTGATGCGGGCTTAACCGCTTATGTATTTACTCAAGATCAAACGACAGCAGATCATTTTGCGGACGAACTTCGTTTTGGCGAAGTACAAATTAATGGGATTAAATATGCCATTAATTTGCCGCACTTTGGGATTAAGCAGTCAGGGGTTGGAGTTGATTGTTCGTTGCTAGCGCTCGACGATTACTTGGCTTATAAACGCATCTCACGTGCGCTTTAATCAGATTAATTTAGGACTATTATTGAATGAAAATTACTGAAATTATAAGCCACGTTCTGCAGTACGATCTTGAAGAAGAGTTAGGTTACTCGCAGCAGTATTATGCCAAACGTACTACTCACCTAGTCGAAATTAAAACGGATGTTGGCATAACAGGTTGGGGTGAGTGTTTTGGTGGTGGCGGAATCGCGTTTGCCAACAAAACAATCGTTGAAAAAGTGATTCAACCGATGATCCTTGGTATGGATCCGCTAGATCGCGAAGTGATCTGGCATAAGGTGTACAACTTAATGCGCGACCATGGTCAAAAAGGCATGCCTATTCAGTCTTTGTCGGGTGTAGATATCGCTTTATGGGATATCGCCGGTAAATTCCTTAACCAGCCTGTCTATAAGTTATTGGGCGGTGCTTTTAGAGACCGTATTCCAGCTTATGGTTACGGCATGATGCTACAACGTCATGACGACCTTGAAGCACGCTTTACTGATGAAAGTGCACGTATTAAAGACATGGGCTTTAAAGCCATGAAAATGAAAATCGGTTTAAGTCCCGATAGAGATATTAAATTAGTTGAAGCTGTACGCCGCGGCATTGGTGATATGCAATTAATGGTCGATGCGAACCATGCCTATACCACCAGAGAGGCGATCCCTCTGGGACGTGAGCTGCAAAACCTTGACGTAAATTGGTTTGAAGAACCCGTAGCACCTGAAGATAAACAAGGTTACCGAGAACTGTGTGAAGCCTTAGATATGACCATTGCAGGTGGTGAAGCAGAATTTACCCGCTGGGGTTTTAGAGACTTAATTGAAAATCGCTGTGTTGATTTATTGCAACCTGAAGTATGTGCATTAGGTGGCATTACCGAATACCAAAAAGTATTAGCGATGGCGCACGCACATTTTATTCCGGTAATAAATCATGTTTGGGGTTCAGCTATTGCGGTGGGTACCAATTTGCATTTATTGGCAGCATTACCTGATTTACCAGGCGCAGCTCATCCAATTCAGCCGATGCTCGAATACGATACTACCCCGAATTTATTCCGTGAAGACTTACTTAAAGAGCCATTGAACATTCTTAAGCAAGTTAAAGAAAACGACGGCACGGTTGCACTTCCACAAGGTCCTGGTATTGGCGTAGAGCCAGATCCAGACTTCATAAAACATTATGAAGTTTTCTAAGCCCACATCACTGTAGAGAATTTTTGAATGACAGAGCAATCGTCACCCACGCCTGTACTTATTGCAGTCGATTGGGGGAGTAGTAATTTTCGCGCCTTTTTATTGGATAATCGCGGCAAAATCTTGTCTGAAGTATCGGCGCCTCAAGGTATGTTATGCCTGAAAAAAGATGAATTTGAACCTGCGCTTTTAGCCCAAATTCAGCCCTGGGTTACTGACTTTTCAGTGCCAGTGTTAATGGCCGGTATGGTGGGTAGCGCACAAGGTTGGGTCGATGCTGGCTATATAGATTGCCCAGCAGATGCTAATCAAGCCGCGATAAATTTATGTCATGTGGATAACGAATCGCAATTGTCTATTCGCATTGTACCGGGCGTTAAGTGTCAGACTGCTAATTTACAACCTGATGTTATGCGCGGTGAAGAAGTGCAGGTATTCGGCGCCGTATCATTGATTGAGCACGAGTTGGGCTTATTAAACAATGCCCAATTAGATATGTTAGTTTTTTGCTTACCTGGAACCCATTCTAAATGGATAAAAATGGCTAAGAATGATCAAGGTCAACCAATCGTAGAAAGCTTGTCGACTCAAATGACGGGCGAGATGTACAACATTGTTGTTGAAAACAGCATTCTTGGAAAAGGCTTAGATAAACAAGCGACTGATGTTGATATGGATAGCTTTTTACAAGGGGTGCATACCAGTCAAAGAGAGGGTGGTTTACTGCATCATTTATTTAGCGCGAGAACCTTACGACTAGAACAGCGATTAGATGACAAGCATGTTTGTAGTTATATTTCAGGATTACTGATTGGCGCTGAATTATGTTCAGTATTGGCGGCATCATCCCTTGAACATATTTACCTCATCGGTAGTTCGACTTTAAATACACTTTATGCTCAAGCTCTAAAAGAACTTGGTTTACTTTCAACTCCAGTGAGCAGCGCGAAAGCCTCTGCGTTAGGCATGGTGATGATAGCTCAGCAAGCGAATTTAATTAAATCAAAGGAAGTGCATTAAATGCCGATTACTCTTAAAGAAGCCATGAGCCAAATGCCATTGGTCGCTATTTTACGTGGCGTGACACCCGCTGAAGTATTAGATGTTGCCGATGTTTTAGTGACCGCTGGATATCGTGTTATTGAAGTCCCGTTAAACTCACCGTCGCCTTATGAAAGTATTAAGTTACTCAGTTATAAATACGGTAATGACGTCATCATCGGTGCTGGCACGGTTGTTACCAAGGAACAAGTTGATTTAGTCGAAGCAGCGGGTGGGCGTATAATTATTTCTCCCCATGCTGATGCTGAATTGATTCGGTACAGTAAAGCGAAAGACCTTTATTGTGTACCTGGTTTTTTCACACCATCGGATGCTTATGCGGCTATTAATGCGGGTGCAGATTCGCTTAAATTATTCCCTGCTGATGCTTTTGGCCCTAAGGGGTTAAAAGCAATGTCAGTTGTTCTTCCTGATATTGATATTTTACCTGTAGGTGGCGTCTCGCCTGACACGATGCAAGCATTTTTAGATTCTGGTGCTAAAGGGTTTGGACTCGGCAGTGGTTTGTTTAAAGCCGGTATGACTATTTCTCAAGTACAGCAGAATGCGAATGCCTATGTTGATGGATACAGAGCGACTCTTACATAGGCACTGTTCATAGTAACTGTTCATAGAAACAGTTAATAAGTGCTGTTCATAAGTGCTGCTCATAAGCGCTTTTAAACATGTTTCTATAAAGCTCATTGACGATACAAACCGATATCAGCAATGCAAAAAATGATGAAGTAAAAGATTGCTTCATTATTTTTTTATAAAACATCATGCTCGTTTGAATCATCACTTAACTTTCTATAACACCTACTACGTTAGTAACAAATCAAAATCCTCTAGCATTCAGATCTACATATTTACTGCTGTTACTTTGTTCTCGACAATAATAAGTTGATAGTTCGAATAGTCGATTGTAATCAATTGACATGACAAACATACTATGTTTACATAGAGCTTATGAGTGAATTAATCTATTACGACCTAAAGTGTACCCAAGGTATGTCGCCTAGTCTTTCGGTACAAGTTGCTAAAGAACTTGGACGACGTATTGTTTCTGGCGCATTTGAAGCACAGAGTCTTATTGACGATGAAAATGCCTTGGCGTCTCGGTATCATGTTAGCCGAGTGGTAGTACGTGACGCTGTAAAGATTCTAGTAAGCAAAGGTTTATTAGAAGTGCGGCGGGGCATTGGTACTCGTGTTCAATCACGAGATAAGTGGAATATGCTAGATGATGACATTTTAGCCTGGCATTTATCAGCGCCACCCAATCTTAATTTTTTAAAGCAGCTAATGGATGTACGATTAGCATTTGAGCCTAAAGCAGCGCGATGGGCTGCTGAGCGTGCGACGGATGCAGACATTGCTGAAATTGCAAAAGCAGTTGAAGGAATGGCGCAGGCTTCAAGTACTGCCGAAGACTTTATTATTGCTGATTCATTGTTTCATAAAGCGGTGATGAAAGCCGCAAACAATGGTTTTCTGGCATCGATGGAAGGCGTTATATATTCTGCGTTATTGGTAAGTATTAAAATGACCAATAAAGACCCTCGAGACAATGGAGCGTCGGTTCCTTTTCATCGAGATGTGTATGAAGCCATTTTAAAGCGTGATGGTGACAAAGCTGAGAAATTAACCGAAAAACTGCTCAATGATGCCAGTATTCGCCTTTCTCTTAGCCAAAGTGACAATAATTAACGTCAGACGGTTGTGTATCATCACAAAATCGTATACATAGTATGTAGTTATATTTCTTGGGATAGAATAATTACATGAGTGAACTAACATACTACGATTTAAGAAGAACAAACTCGATGTCGCCGAGTTTGCCGGTTCAAGTGGCCAAAGAATTAGGTCGTAGAATTGTTGCTGGTACTTTTACACCTGGCACATTGATCGATGATGAGAATAAACTTGCTGAGCGTTATCAGGTGAGTCGCGTTGTTATCCGTGATGCTGTGAAGATTTTAGTGGGTAAAGGTTTACTGGATGTTCGTCGTGGCATTGGTACTAAAGTTAAGCCGCGTAATAACTGGGCTTTACTGGATGACGATGTGCTTGCATGGCACCTTTCTGCACCATTAAATCCTGAGTTCCTTAGTCAGCTTATGGAATTCCGTTTAGCGTTTGAACCTAAAGCGGCAAGTTTAGCTGCGCAATTAGCAACTGATGAAGATATTCAGACCATTGCTGATGCATTGGCTGAAATGGAAGCTGCCACCGCTGATGTGGACCGTTTTGTTATTGCCGATGCACATTTCCATAGCGCGATATTAAATGCCTCACATAATGAATTATTCATTTCGATGGAATGTGTCATCTTTTCAGCATTGCTAGTCAGTATTCGTGTGACTAACCAAAATGATGCTGAAAACAAAAGCTCAATACCATTTCATAAAGAAGTGTTTGATGCGATTAAAGCAAAAGACAGTACGTTAGCCCAATCGTTAACAGAAACGCTGTTGAGCGACGCCAAAGCAAGGCTTGTAGAATTGATGTAATTTCTGTATGTGTAATGGCTAGCAGCATTATCTGATAGATAAAATTAATGTGCTTAAATCTTAAGGTTTAAGCACATTTTTATTTATTGCTTAGAAGTAATCCATATTGATCCTCTAAACATCATATGTTTAACTGTATAGCATTGAATCGAATTAATTTTTACTGTTTTACCGTCTCTTTCTCTCATTGCTTAACTTAAGCCACATAAGGATTTAGTGTGTCCAATATTTCAAAAAAAGTTGATCAACAAGTATTACGTTTTAAATCGATATCAGAGCATTTGTTAGCACAGCGCAATGCTACACAGCCTAAGTCTGAATTTAACTTATCACAGTCGCCAAAAACCTTGGCTGATGCTCACGGCGTACAGCAATTGATGATAGCCCTACATGAACATGCTCCCATTGGGTGGAAGTGTCTTACTCCAAGAGAAGATGGCAGTATTATCGCAGCGCCATTGTTGGGGAAAGTGGTTGAAACTCAATCGGTTTGTCAGATAAAAGCGGTTAATGGTCAAGCTTTGATAGAGCCTGAAATCGCATTCTTACTTAAAAATAACTTACCCAGTGGCAAACATTACAGCGAAGCTGAAATTGATGCAGCCATAGGCTCAACTCATATGGCATTAGAGCTTATACAACCAAGATTTAGCCAGGGTTATAAAGCTAATCATTATGAGCGTCTAGCTGACGGTTTAAGTAACCAAGGGCTGTTTATTGGCCCTCAAATTGATAAAACAGCGGCTTATAAGGCGGCTAGCATTCCCATTACACTGACTCAGGCAGGGATTAAACATGATTATGTCGGTGTTCACCCATGTGAATTACCTCAAAATCCTCTGTATTGGCTGGTTAACTATTTATCTGAATTAGGTATCGAGCTAAAAGCAGGCGAATACATTATAACGGGGTCATACCACGGCGTAATAAAGGTCGATATGGATACACCTCTATCCGTTGTTTATGACAACTTAGGTGAATTTGAAGTGAGCTTTTCATCTTAACCTAAACTCAATAACTTAAGTCATTTTCGTATATACACAATAGAGCCAGTGTTACTTATATCGATTAATGCGGTATCAACGCTGGTTTTTTATGTGATAGTCTTTTATCAAATTTACTTTACTGAGGATAAACCCCAAATGGATGTGCCGGAAAACCATGAAAACACCCATTTTAGTGGCTGTAAATTGGCATTGATATTTCACGATCAACTGGTGGTTTATTTAAGGGATGATAAAAGTACGATTCCATTTCCTAACAAATGGGATTTTGCTGGTGGAGGAAGGGAAGGGATTGAATCCGCTGAAGAATGTGTATTAAGAGAGTTACATGAAGAATTTGATATTGCTCTGAGTGCCGATCGTTTGATATATAAGCAAGGCGGGCTAAATCAAACCAGTAATGGTTTATCTTACTTTTTTGCGGCCCATATTCATCAACACGAAATAGATGCGATAAATTTTGGTAGTGAAGGTCAATATTGGCAGTTAATGCCGATAGAAACCTACCTTGAACATCCTGACGGTATTGTACCGTTACAGCAAAAACTAACAGACTTTCTCGCCTTTAATGATCATACAGTATCGAGTAATAATGAAGGTTGAGTAATTATTAAGGGCAGTAATGATTAAGGACTGTAATGATTAAGGATAGTAATGTACATACCTAAAAATTTAGCAATGGAATTAGAGCAAAGTATTGCGTTAATTAAGCAATATGGCTTTGCTGTTATCACCTCATCAGATCTTCAAGCAAGTCATTTACCCCTCATTATTGAACGACTTGATCCTGCTACTAATGATTCAACCCACCAACAAACAGCTGAGTATGTCTTGTATGGACACATGGCTAAAGCCAATCCACATTGGAAGGCTATGCAGTCTCAATCTGTGTTAGTTGTTTTCTCAGCCCCTCATGGTTATATTTCACCGACCTGGTACGACAGCTTTCCTGCGGTTCCCACATGGAATTATGCCGTAGTGCATGTAAATGGGACTTTTGAACTGACTGAAGACGCAGTGACACTAGATAAGCTAAATCAAACTATTTCTAAATATGAGCCGAGTATTTTAAAAGATGGCGGCTTTATACCTGCTGAGTATCGCGATAAGTTGAGTAAAGCGATAGTTGGTTTCAAAATTTCTATTACCTCGATAGCTGGTAAATCAAAATTAGGTCAACATCGTTCAGAATTAGATCAAGCAGGTGTGCTAGCAGGTTTGGCAAAATCGGGTAATTTAGAGTCGCAGCTTTTATATCAATATACCAAGAAAATACTAAGCTAAAACCACTGAGTTTGGCTTAACTAATATAGATTAACCGTTTACTGATAAAAACGAGAGGGAATGAATGGAAAGTTCAGATGGTGAAGGTGCTGGGAGCGATGGTTATACTATTTCAACAAATAATGAAATGTTAGATATCCCATTTATTCATCAATTTATATCACAGACCTATTGGGCGAAAGGGATCCCCAAAAGTGTGTTAGAAAAAGCTATTCAGCATTCTTTATGTTTTGGTGTATACGCGCTCGATGGAAAGCGAGTAGATAAACAAATAGATAAACAGATTAGTAAGCAGGTCGGGTTTGCTAGATTGATAACCGATAGAGCTTCTTTTGCATACTTAGCAGATGTCTTTATTATCGATGAGCATAGAGGCCTAGGTTTAAGTAAATGGCTTATTGACGCTGTAGTTAATCATGAAGATGTTAAAGGCATGAGGAGAATGATGCTCGCCACCAGAGATGCACACGGATTGTATGCTCAGTTTGGTTTTTTACCGATAGAAAACCCTGAAATTTTAATGCAAATTTGGCGACCCAATATTTATATGAAGTCGCAAAATGATGATTAAGTGATTTATTTCAAGCTGTGATGATATTTAAAATGTCGTGCTAATGGCAACCAAACTAATCCACAGAATAATCCGCTAATCACGCCAATTAAGTGAGATTCTGTCGCAACTCTTGCATTAATAAGCTCACTGACGCCTTCACTTGCACCGAAGTACATTTCATAACTGACTTTAGCAAATACCCCTAAAAGTAGCAGATAGCCAGACTTGTAGCCTCTACGTATGTCCAGCAAGGCCCCAAAAGTGAATAACCCATGCAACAAGCCGCTTAAGCCGACATAGCCTTTTAGCTCAGGGAAAAATAAATATAACCCTAGACCTTCGAGTATCGCGAGACTGATAAACAAACTGACTAATTTAAAGTAGTGACGTTTGTAATGAACTTCATGTAAAAACAATATCACCCAAAAACCCGCAAGGTTCATGAGTAAGTGCCACAAGTTGGTATGGAGTATATTGCCAGTGGCAATTCTCCACCATTCACCTTGTCCAATAAGATCATATCGATAAGCGAATAATTTATCGATATTAAAACCAGTGGCCTGATTTAAGCTAAGGGCAAACAGTACACAGCAAATAACACTGATTGTCATCGCAAATACGTACATGCCACCCTTGCTGTGTCTATTTCCCATTGAGTTACCTATTTATTGTCTGGATTAGCCATTTTGCTGTTTAAAGAATTCATAACAGTTTCAGCATCGTTGAGATAATCTTCTAAACCACGTTGGCGAAGGGTACAAGCTGGGCAGTCACCACAACCATTGCCTTTAATACCGTTGTAACAGGTTAATGTTTCATCTTTTACCAAGGTTAATGAATTATATTTGTCAGCGAGTGCCCATGTTTCTGCTTTGTTTAGCCACATTAACGGCGTCACGATGTTAAGTTGCTTATCCATACCTAATGACAGTGACTGCTGAATTGATTTTACAAATTCATCTCTACAATCAGGATAGCCTGAAAAATCAGTCTCGCAAACGCCAGTGATAATAGCGTCACAACCTAATTGGTATGCATAAATGCCCGCTAACGTTAAGAACAGGATGTTTCTGCCTGGTACGAATGTGTTAGGTAATCCGTTGTTCATGATTTCATGAGACACAGGAATTGAATCTCGAGTTAGCGCTGAGACTGCAAGTTCATTCAGTAAGCCTACATCCATTACTTTATGACTGGCGATGTTTAAATCTTTGGCAAGAGCCTGCGCAATATCGATTTCTTCTCGGTGACGTTGTCCGTAATCAAAGGTTATGGCATGTACTTCATCGTACTGCGACATAGCTTGAATAAGACAAGTGGTTGAGTCTTGACCGCCACTAAATACGACTATTGCTTTTGACATTTTTTCACCATTAAAAATTAAAGATAATACAGTTGATGCTACAGCTAACAATTATAGCCGAAATAGCGAGTTTGCTTGATTACTTATTAAATTATATAGATTTTAATTGTAACTTTTCTTTCATCGCGGCGTAAATCCAGCTGCAGTATGGTAAAGAATGAGACTATTTTGCGTTATTTGACCTCACTATTATAGGTTTGAGATTAAACGTGGGTTTTAGTTGCCTAAATGATCAGCAAACTAATAGGAATAAACATTAATTCGACTTAAAAAATGGTTTGAGTGATGGCTAGCGATATGGTTTGATTCCACTTTTACTATGCTGAAAAGGTTGCAGGCTAAATCAAAATGCACTATAAATGCGCCCTTGTTGAAAATAAGGTCGTTAAATGAAATATCCAGTCAATGAAGTTTTTGAAACCATCCAAGGTGAGGGCAGCTTTACAGGTGTACCAGCACTGTTTGTTCGTCTTCAGGGCTGTCCGGTAGCTTGTTCTTGGTGTGATACCAAGCAAACTTGGGATGTACTCGAAGAAAACAAGGTTTCTCCAGACCAAGTCATTACTGTCGATGGCACCATTGGCCGTTGGTCAAATCATGATGCCAATTCATTAATGGCCGCATTCAAGCTAAAAGGCTTTACTGCTAAACATATCGTTATTACCGGTGGCGAACCTTGTTTATACGACTTATCAGAAATGACTAAGCAATTTATCGATGCCTCTTATAGTGTTCAAATTGAAACCAGTGGTACCTTTGAAGTACTTTGTGATGACAAAGTGTGGGTTACCGTATCACCTAAAGTGAATATGAAAGGTGGCTATGAGGTACTCACCTCGGCTTTAGAGCGCGCAGACGAGATTAAACACCCGATTGCAACGCAAAAACATATTGATGAACTTGATGCGTTATTAACTGACATTGATGTTTCGAATAAAACGGTTTGTTTGCAACCGATCAGTCAAAAGCCACGAGCGACAGAACTTGCAATGAAGACGTGTATTAGCCGTAACTGGCGTTTATCTATTCAGACACATAAGTATTTAGATATAGATTAAGTCAGGTTGTAGTGGTCAACTGATATTGGCCACGCTCTTAGAGTTTAACCAGAACAATCGTTCTGACTCGTTGGGTGTCAGCCCTCCATTATATTGGTGGGGCCTGACCTGACAGTAATACTGAATTATGTATCGAGTAATTTCTTGTTGAGCTTCAATAAAGCTACGATAACCTACCGTCGGCACCCATTCTGTTTTCAAACTTCTAAAGAAACGCTCCATTGGTGCATTATCCCAGCAATTTCCTCGTCGAGATAAGCTTTGCTTTATCTGGAAACGCCACAGCAATTGGCGGTATCTCCTGCTTGTATAATGAGTCCCTTGATCACTGTGAAACATCACGCCTTGTGGCTTACCACGAGACTCGTAGGCCATTGACAGAGCCTTACCTGTTAATCGACTATCAGGCGATAACGACATTGCCCAACCAATCGCTTTTCTAGCGAAAAGATCTATAACAACCGCTAAGTACATCCAGCGATTACCTGTCCAGATATAAGTGACATCACCAACCCAAACTTTATTGGGCTCAGTAACCGCGAACTGACGGCTCAGATAATTTGGTATTTCAACATGCTCCTGTGATGCCCTTCGATACTTATGCTTGGGCAATTGGCAGCTCACTAAACCAATTTTTTTCATTAACTTAGCTGCTTTGTAGCGACTTAGGTTCGTTCCTAGATTTGTTACTATGCCAGCAATGGTTCTAGCTCCTGCGGAACCATTGCTGGCAGTGTGAGCCTCGCTAACTAAGCTACGAAGCTTTACTGTTTCTATATCAATGCTTACTGGTCGTTTCCGCCAGTAGTTGTAACTGCTTCGGTGAACATTAAAGACTTCGCATAATGTCTTTATGCTATGGCTCTGCTTGAGTTTCTTGATTATCAAGAATTGTTCAGTGAGTCCGACATCAACAGAGCCGTGGCTTTTTTTAATATTTCATTATGCTCTTCAAGGCGAGCTAACTTCTTCTTTAATTCACGTATTTCAATTTGCTCAGGCGTCATAGGTGATGCTTTAGGTGTTTTCCCCTGGCGTTCATCTTTTAGTTGGCGAACCCACTTATCCATTGTGGATTTTCCAACATTCATGGCTTGAGCAGCCTCTGTCACCGAGTAGTTCTGATCTAGGACTAATTGTGCCGCTTCTAATTTGAATTCAGCGCTAAATAGTCTTCTTGTACGTTTTGTCATAATGTCACCTGTTAACTTATGAGGTGATGATATCACCTCTAACTAAGTGACCAAATTCAGCGTACCACTACAGGTTTAGCAACTATCGGTTGTTGTTGTTGTTGTTGTTGAATAGATAGCACTTCAGATAAACAAAAAAAACCGCCTACATCATATATAAGATGTAGGCGGTTTTCGTTTAAAATGAATAATCAATTACTGCAACGGAAATTAATATCAAAAAATCAATACGGCATAACTAGCTTAAACAACCGCTAGTATTGAATCTTATTAATTGTGCATCATATTTTTCAGTACAACCAATATTGGCCTTAATCCACTGGTCATTATAATAAGTATCAAGATAACGCTCTCCTGAATCACATAATAACGTGACTAGTGACCCTGTTTTACCTTGTCGTTTCATCTCACAAGCTAATTCAAGCACGCCATAAAGGTTCGTCCCTGTTGAAGCTCCAACCTTACGGCCTAATAGCTGTTCTAACCATTTCATCGTTGCAATGGATGCTGTATCAGGGATCTTCTTCATATCGTCGACTACGCTTGCGATGAAAGAGGGTTCTACTCTTGGTCTACCAATACCTTCAATTTTGCTACCCGATTGACTTGAAATAGTGGCATCTCGATTATGATAGTAATCGTAAAAAACTGAATTCTCAGGATCTACAACACATAATTGCGTGTCTAACTGCTGATAATTGATATAACGACCAATGGTAGCTGAAGTGCCTCCAGTGCCAGGGCTCATTACAATCCAGGTGGGCGTAGGGTGTGGTTCTTTAAGCATTTGATTGAATATGGAATCAGCGATGTTGTTATTCCCACGCCAATCGGTAGCCCGCTCTGCATAAGTAAACTGATCCATGTAGTGACCATTAAGCTCAGTAGCTAAACGTTGGGATTCAGGATAAATTTCACCGCTGTTTTCTACAAAGTGACAGCTGCCACCATAAAACTCAATTTGCTGTACTTTCTTTTTAGCCGTAGATGAAGGCATTACAGCGATAAAAGGTAGCCCAAGCAATCGAGAGAAATAAGCTTCTGATACTGCGGTGCTGCCTGAAGAGGCTTCGATGATCGTAGTATTTTCATTAACCCAGCCATTTGAAAGGGCATATAGGAATAGTGAACGCGCGAGTCGATGCTTCAAACTGCCAGTAGGGTGAGTACTTTCATCTTTGAGATAAATATCAATGCCGTCTAACTGGGGAAGATCCAACTTAATTAAGTGTGTATCGGCGCTACGTTGAAAGTCGGATTCGATTTTTCCAATAGCTTGATTAACCCATTGTTTAGACATTTGGCATCCTAAGTGTGCAGTAAAATAATTATCATAGAGATAAATAACAACATCAGGAAGTTAAATCGCATTCATTTTTGAAGAAGGTCTTGTTTATGATGGGGAATATTTGTAACAAGAATTGAACTAACAAGATTAATGAAAATTTGAACTTTAAAAGGTGAAGGATAAAGACAGACTAAAAAATCAATTAACAAAAGGTGTTAAACAGGAAAGTTGAAATAAAGATGGGTGCGTATTAAAGAAATGGTGGAGGGAGAAGGATTCGAACCTTCGAAGGCTGAGCCGTCAGATTTACAGTCTGATCCCTTTGGCCACTCGGGAACCCCTCCACATGTTTTCTTTAACGCTTGTACTACGGTTTTACTTTCTACGACTCACATTAAAATCTGACTATATTGACCATATAAATAGATTTTAAACCAAGTTTTTACTTATAAATTAATGGTGGAGGGAGAAGGATTCGAACCTTCGAAGGCTGAGCCGTCAGATTTACAGTCTGATCCCTTTGGCCACTCGGGAACCCCTCCACATATTTTCATTTATTTTTACACGTTTTGCTTTTTACAACTTCATATTACGTCTATATATGTTGGCCACATATAATAGATTTTTACGTGAACCATTTACCGATAAATGGTGGAGGGAGAAGGATTCGAACCTTCGAAGGCTGAGCCGTCAGATTTACAGTCTGATCCCTTTGGCCACTCGGGAACCCCTCCACGAATCGGTATATTTATCACTGCGCAAATGGTGGAGGGAGAAGGATTCGAACCTTCGAAGGCTGAGCCGTCAGATTTACAGTCTGATCCCTTTGGCCACTCGGGAACCCCTCCTCAATTGCGGCGGCAATAGTAGTCACGAATGAATTATAAGTAAAGGAAAAATCGCAAAAAAAGCTCAAGTATCTGTTTAAGTGGTCGATAAAATATCAACCTTGATAATATTGTCGTAAATATATGCAAATTGAATATCCATTAGTCAACGAACTGCAGTTAGGCAATCGCCTAAATGATGCAGTCGAACATCATAGAAGAGGAGAGTTCGCGCTCTTACTTTCTATGTTGTCTAATGACGCCCGGGATATGGCTCAATTTCAACTTGATAATGATTTATCGAACGATGAAAAACTATATAAGCAATTAGACATTCCTCAACCTCAAGCGCTGGTATGTGATTTATCGCAATCAGTAGCCATCAATAATGCAGATGCATTTTATGGGAATGGTCTAAGTCAATTTCATTTACACCAAGCTTTGAAACCAGAAGCTGTGGTGACCCGAGGTAAATATGATGAGGATTTGCAAATAACCTTATCAAATTGCGATTTACTGACTAAATTAAAACATGAACAGGCTACACCAGCGATTACCGACTTAAATAGCATTCATTTTTTAGATCAGCTGGCGACTCAACGCAAAATAAGTGAAACCATTGGTAATCAGCTTAGCGCAGTTGCTTAAGCGCTTTATAATTAGATCTGCACATAAGCACATAAGCACATAAGCACATAATAATTGGTTTAGTAAGATTAGCTTGGAAGAATAATTCCATATATAAATAAGGGGTTTACAAACCAAATAAAAAGGTTGTTAACTCGACAATAAGCTTATGCAGTACGGCTTGTTGTGACAATATGTATATGTAAATGTGTGAACTATTTATACATTTTCTTTTAGTTTTTACGTTATGCTGACGCTTTAAAGCTTGGTATGGTGGATAAAATGATTAAGACGATAACGAAGCAAGATGTACAAGTTAGTGATAATTGCAATGACTGTGGCAGTTTTGTCGATATCGGTACCGTCATCGATGAGCAAGATACACAGTTAATATTACAAATCGATGGAGACGATAGTGCCTCAGTCGCTGAAGAGTTAATTAATACTGCAAAAGCGCGATTTGATAATGTAAAAGCCACGACAAAGGCATCAGAGCAACATATCCTGCTGTTTTTAGACTTTAGCTTTACTGTTGAAAAAATGATTTTCCAATTAGAAAATTCACTGTAGTTAAGCTGATGCTAATTTAAGTGTTTTTTTAACGTGTTAACACTTGCCGTTTTATTTTTGCGAGTGTAACCTGCGTAACACTTATGTATGATTTGAGTACCACTATTAGTGGTTAAAAATATTGTTTTATGTAAGTTTTTTGATAGATGACCTTTTATCTATCCTTTTTTAAGTTCGAATTTTTTGCTTTACCAAAACCTCCATAGAACGAGGTTGCCCGACTGTTATGATGTCCTTTTGGGAATATTGATGAGACAAACTGAGCAACAACATTTATTAGAGTTAATTGTAAACTCTGTCGCCAAAGAAAAAGGGGATTTTAAACAAACCTCTGAACTTGCGTGCAAATTGTTAATGAAATATTTTAACGCTACCTGTGTATCCGTTATTTCATTACGCGACAAAGCATTAGAACAAAAAGTCATTGCTTGCCTTTCACCGAATCTCACATTTGAAGAATCCGTTAATTTTCATCGTAACAACAGTTTAATCTCCGATTCTTATTTTGATGAATTACGTCGATTCAGACATGTTTTTAGTAACTCATCACAATCGGATAAACGCTTACAAAGTTTCAATGAGTATTATTGCCAAACGCACATTCAATCTAATCTGGATGTCGCTATTCGTATTAATGGCCATATCGAAGGCTTACTTTGCATCGAGTTTGATCATGTTGTTGACATCACTTTGGCAAATATTGAGTTTGCATGCCAATTTTCAGACCAACTAGCATTAACCCTAGCCACGCGTTACGCCTATGATAAAGATGAAAGACTTACGTTATTTCATAGTGCGACAGAGCAAGCTAAACATGTATTGATGTTGGTTAATCTTAAGTCACAAGTTATTGAATATGTAAATCCTGCACATGAAAAAATGACCGGGTTGAGCCGAGATATTGTTCAAGGTAACCAACTCATCACTTTAGATATGTTTCGCGGTAAGCGTGAACTTGCTAATGAACTGACAGAAAAATTGATCAATGGTGACATCATTAAAGGTGAAGCTGAGTTAACCCGTGTTGATGAAAGTAAATATTGGGTTCAATACCAGGCCAACCGATTTGTTACTGAGCAAGGCAATTATTATGCGTTAGTATCTTGTGTAGATATTTCCGCGCAAAGAAAGAGTAAAGAACAGTTAGAACATCTTGCATGGAAATGTAGCTTAACAGGGCTAAGCAATCGTTTGCACTTCACTCAGTGTTTAGAACGAGTTAGTGAAGGTACTTTAATTCTGGTTGATTTAATGGGCTTTAAACGCTTTAACGATACCAGCGGCCATGAACAGGGTGATGCATTATTAACTGAAGTGGCAAGACGATTAAAACATTTTGGTGAAAGCCATGATGCCATTGACGTTGCTAGAGTCGGTAGTGATGAATTTACCGTATTGTTACCACAGTTTGTTGATAAAGACTTGCTTAACGCCAAGATTGAAAAGTTATACCGCAAGTTACAAGTCCCTTCAGTTATTGGTCGAGAGAAAGTCGATCCTAAAGCGGCTGTCGCCATCGTTGATATTAATTCAATTGCAGGACAGTTTTCACCATTATCTTGTGCGGATATAGCCTTACAATATGCCAAAAAGAAATCTTCACAGAATCACCAAATCTTTAATGATGATCTACTGGCAACATTTAAAAATAATGCTGAAATAGAGCGAGATTTACAACTTGCTGTACGTAACCGTCAATTCGAACTTTATTATCAGCCTTTGATGGATCTGAAAAACCATCAATTTATCGGCGCAGAAGCACTCATTCGCTGGCATCATCCGAAAAAAGGGGTGTTATACCCAGGCGCATTTATCGAGATTGCTGAACAAACAGGTATGATCAACGCTATTGGTGATTGGGTGCTTGAGGCGGCATGTAAGCAACTTAACTTATGGCAGCATAAGAATGTCGATATTGTGATGCATGTTAATGTGGCAGCGCGTCAGTTCTTTAGCGGCAACTTATTCGAGCAAGTTTGGAATTTAGTGACCCGTTATAGACTTAAACCACAGAGTTTAATTTTAGAAATCACTGAAACAGAGTTAATGGGTGACATTCGTCATGCGACTCGATTATGTCAAGAACTAGCTGATTTAGGTGTTGGATTGGCCATTGATGATTTTGGAACGGGTTACAGCTCGATGCGTTATCTAAAACAATTCCCAATATCAAAATTGAAAATTGACCGTTCATTTATTTCAGACCTGACAACAAGCCGTGAAAGCCGTGAAATTGTCAGTGCGATTATTGCCATGGCTAAAGCGCTGAATATTTCACTTACAGCAGAAGGGGTTGAGACAAAAGAGCAGGAAATATTCCTTGCCGATAGTTGTTGCCACCACGCTCAAGGCTTTTTATACAGTCCTGCTATTCGAGAAAATGAATTTTCAAAGTTCGTATTTGAGCAAAATGAACTTGTACATTAATGTTGCATAATGAACTAAAAAAAGGGTTAAATTAACCCATTAGTTTCATACAACAGGCTTTAAACTTTTTGCCGCTATGACAAATACATTTATCGTTTCGTTTCGGTAAATCTGCTGTAAATTGTTCACCTTTGGTGTAATACCACCGTCCATTTTCAAAAACAAAATCTGAGCATTCAAAAATAGCATCTAGATCGCCGTCATTGAGAAACCAGGCTTTAAAAGTGACTGTTGCAGATAATGCACTTTGTTGCTTGTGCGTAATAACCTCTAAGCCTATCCATTGAGTTTCATCAGCGCCCATAGCCAACATTTCAACAGTTAATCCGGCTAAGTGTTGTGGGTGATGAGTATCAACCAAATATTGGAATTGCTTCATAACAAAGGCACAATAGCGTGAGCGCATTAATGTGTCAGCTTTGTCAGCAAAGTTTAGATTGAGGTGATAGGGCTGGCAACAATGTGTGTAGTGTAAATCACTTCCGCACGGGCAAGATGTATCTGGGGTCATAGTTTATTAACTGTTTTATGGCTGTTGTTCTAATGATTCAATGTTAACAGGTTCAATCTCAGGGTTAAATTGGCGACCGTAATATAAATTGGGGACCGGCTTAGCTGCAAAATAAAATGTTGAGTTGGATCTGGTGTTTGAATCTAAGGTGAACTTCCACTGATTATCAGGCCCCTTACGAGAGACGAATACAAATTTACCTGAAAACACACTGCTAGGATCGCCTGTTTCTTTTCTAGGATGAAATTTTACCAAGTAATAACCCGCATCTGTTGAATTGTCTGCCGTTAGCTTGCGGCTTACAACTCTAAAGTCGACTTCTATATGTGCATCTTTTTTAGCAATTTTTTTAAAAAATTCTTGGTATAAAGCGAAAATATCTGATTTACCAGTAACAATGCCTTTGTCTTGAACTTCTGAAATATAGACCGCGTTATCAGCATATATATTTTCGATCATACTGAGATCTAAACTTTCAAATCCGCTGGCAAATATTTTATAATTTTTATTGATGAGCTGGTTGTCAGTTAATGTATCGGCGTTTGAAAAAAAGCTGACTAATGAGATACAGTAAATAAATAATATTTTAAAATGAGTCATGCAGATTCTTTGCTCTTGGTAAAATGATTTCAAATCAACGTAAGTAGGCATACTTACAATACAGACACTATAAATTATTACAGGTTATATCCAAAGTAGAGAATCTTTACAAAGTGTGTAGGTGCAAAATTATGGATCAAAATGAAAATGCATTATTTCTATCAGAAATGACCGATGTGGTTCCATTGAAGCAATCAAATTGTGTTTTTAACAATGAAGCAAGTCAGGTGACTGAAGCGCAATTAGCAAAGCGAGCAGCTGCAGCACAAAATGAATACTTATCAAAATTACCTATTGATCCCGCTTTATTGATGCCCATCGAGCCTGAAGAAGTTGTTAGCTATAAACTTGATGGCGTACAAGCAGAAGTTTTTAGGCATTTAAGGTTGGGGAAATACAGGTATTCCAGGCTTATTGATTTACATGCTTTTAGGTTATCGCAAGCGCGAGAATACCTTATTGAACAGGTGTTAAGTTCCCATTCAAATGGCGAGCGAAATCTACTGGTTATTCACGGTAAAGGTTTCAAAAGTAAACCCTATCCAGGACTAATGAAATCGGCAGTTTGCCATTGGTTAAGCCAATTAGATGAAGTTCAAGCTTATCATTCAGCAACACGAGAGCGTGGTGGAACTGGCGCTGTATTTGTCATGTTGGTAAAATCTGATCAAAAAAGAATTGAGTCCAGTGAAATGAACCGAAAAGGCAGCGGTTTTAGGTAGTCCAGTAAGGTTCATTTAAGCGGATAGTCTTCTTATCACTATAAAGGTTATAAGAGATGTAATAGCCGTAACTGTGATTACCGTAAATATTATAAAGCCCACTTAACCATAGGTAAGGTTAAGTGGGCTTTATTTTAATAAATATACCTAATTAGAATTAAGTGCTATTAATCTACCAACCGCATTGACGATTTTCATTCTTGTTTTGTTCATCAAGCCATACTTGCAATGGGGCAAAATAATCTAAGATTGCTTTAGCATCCATATCTTTAGTACCAGTGACAATATTCAAAGCTTCAGGCCAAGGTTGACTTAAACCCGCTTCAAGCATTTGGTTTAACTTATCACCCGCTTCTTTATTGCCATAAATGCTACAGCGATGAACAGGTCCCTCATTACCAGCAATCTCACATAATGATTTGTGGAATTGGAATTGAAGAACATGGGCTAAGAAGTAACGCGTATAAGGCACATTACCTGGCACGTGATATTTTGCACCAGGATCAAAATCAGCTTCTGTACGTGCAATAGGGGCTTTCACACCTTGATATTTTTCACGTAATTCCCACCAAGCTTGGTTGTATTGCTCTGGTGCGATTTCGCCGTTGAATACTTTCCAGCGCCATTGATCAATCATTAAACCAAATGGCATGAAAGCAATCTTGTCTAACGCTTGACGAAGTAAAAGACCGATGTCTTTAGACTCATCTGGTATTTCATCTAATAAACCAATTTGCTTTAAGTAACTTGGCGTAATCGAAAGGGCAATGGTATCGCCAATCGCTTCATGGAAACCGTCATTAGCAGAACCTTTAAACAGGTGAGGCTGATTTTTATAAGCTCGTTGGTAATAGTTGTGACCTAATTCGTGATGAATGACGGTAAAGTCTTCAGCCGTTTTTTGGATACACATTTTAATACGAATATCGTCTTCGTTATCTAAATCCCACGCAGAGGCATGACAAACAACATCACGATCCTTAGGTTGGACGAATAATGAACGAATCCAAAATGTTTCGGGTAATTCTTCGAAACCTAAAGACGAGAAAAACCCTTCAGCTTGCTGAACCATTTTTACTTCATCGTAATTATTTTTAGCGAGCAGTTCAGTGACATCATAACCAGGATCTGCATCAGTTGGCGCAACGGTATTATAAATAGTGCCCCATTGCTGTGCCCACATATTACCTAACAAGTGTGCTGGAATAGGACCGTTATCTGGTGCAACTTCATCACCGTATTGCTCGTTTAACTCTCCACGTACATAACAATGCAGAGAGTCATAAAGTGGTTTTATGTCTCCCCAAAGGCGGTCTAATTCTGCTGAGAACGCTTCAGGTTCCATATCATATTGACTACGCCAAAGTTCTGATAAATCAGCAAACCCAAGGTCTTTAGCGCCTTCATTTGCTAACTCAACTTCACGTTCGAATAAAGGACGCATCGGTTTTGCTATTTGACGCCATCCTTCCCAAGCTTCTAACAGTACGGCAGGGTCTTTAGATTCGGCCATTAATGACGATAGTTCAGGTTGTGTTAAACAGCGACCATCATCAAAACAATATTTACCTTTTCCGTATAAGCCATTTAATTCAGAACTAATTTGCGCAAGTTCAGCATTTTTGGCAGGATCTAATGGCGCCGGTAAAACAAGGCTACTTCTGAGGATATGCAGTTTGCGTGCATTGACAGGATCTAACTCTACATTGGCATATTTGGCTGCTTCGGTGGCAAATCTAACAGACATAGAGGTCATCTTTTCGCCGATAGCGGCTGACAGTGCTGCAGTATCTTCGGTGATAAAATTACTATAAACCCATTCAGTGCGCGCACCTTCAACAGAAATTTTAGCAAGTTCAGCTTCTGCATTGTTAATGAATGCTATGGCAGAAGCACTATCGATTTTCTGTTCTGATTGATTTTCTGAGCTAGTAACAGCAGCTGAAGAAATAACAATCTCTTCTTCAACTTGCTGACAGGCTGTTAACCCAAGTGCCATCGAAATAACAATGGCGATTTTAGACGGACGTTTAAAAGGCAAGTTCATTATGCAAGATTCCTTATTTTTATTTTCGCCGATAGTTTACATAATTCACCGATATATTGCATTTTAGTTATAACTTAGTGTTGAAACAGTAAGTGGGATTGGCTGTAGATAGAACAATAGGGCGGATTTAGATTGACAACTGTGCGCTCAATGTTTAATTTAAACGAGTGTTTTAATTGATTTGGGTCATGGAATGGCAAGCAGAACAGATACAAAAACAAGAATACTTGATGCTGCTGAAAAACTATTCGCTGAGAGGGGTTTTTCAGAAACATCACTACGTCTTATTACCAGCAAAGCTGAAGTAAACCTGGCGTCAGTTAACTATCACTTTGGCTCAAAAAAAGAACTGATTAGAGCAGTACTTGCTAGGTATTTAGATGTATTTATGCCTACAGCAGCCTCTGAAATAGACAGACTGTTTAAAAATCCAGAGCTTGCTAACTTGAATGAAATTTTTTCGTCGCTAATAAAACCCTTACTTGAGTTAAATCAAGTCAGACAGGGCGGCACCGCAATCTTTCTTCAACTGTTAGGGCGTGGTTATATTGAAAGCCAAGGTCACTTGAGATGGTTTATCACTACCCATTACGGTGAATATTTGAAAGTGTTTGTCAAAGCAGTTTCAGAAAGTGCACCACATATTCCTCCTGCAGAGATGTTTTGGCGTCTACACTTTACCTTAGGCACAGTTGTTTTCACTATGGCTTCAGCTGATGCGCTAAATGAAATTGCTGCAGCTGACTATGGTGAGCATAATGATACTGAAGCAATCATCAGAAAGGTCATTCCTTTCATGGCAGCGGGTGTATCAGTACCGATTTTAACTAATAAGTAAGGGATTAACATGACAGTCGTCATACTCGTTTTAATAGCTCTCGCAGTGCTATTTGGTGTGCGTAATTTAAGGATGCGTTTTATTACCCGTCCTGTTTTTTCTTTTTTTAAGAAAGTGTTACCACCATTATCAAGTACCGAAAAAGAAGCCATGGAAGCTGGTGATGTTTGGTGGGAAGGTGAGTTATTCCGTGGTAACCCCGATTGGAATATGTTGCATAATTATGGCAAACCACAATTATCAGCAGATGAGCAAGATTTCATTAATAATCAGGTGCAAACCGCACTGACCATGATTGATGATCATGACATTGTTCATAACCTTAAAGATTTACCGCCAGAATTGTGGACCTATTTTAAGAAAGAAGGTTTTTTTGCGTTAATCATTCCGAAAAAGTTTGGTGGCCGTGAATTCTCAGCTTACGCAAATTCAACCATTGTCAGTAAAATAGCGACTCGCAGTATCAGTGCTGCAGTGACCGTTATGGTACCTAACTCTTTAGGCCCTGGAGAGTTACTGACTCATTATGGTACTCAAGAACAAAAAGAACGTTGGTTGCCCGCTTTAGCTAAAGGTGATGAGTTACCTTGTTTTGCACTTACAGGACCTGAAGCGGGTTCTGATGCAGGTGCTATTCCTGATGTCGGTGTGGTTTGTCGTCGTGAGTTTAATGGCGAAGACACCTTAGGCTTAAGTTTAACTTGGGATAAACGCTATATCACTTTAGCGCCAGTGGCGACAGTCTTAGGTCTTGCTTTTCAAATGCGTGACCCTGATGGCTTGCTCGGTGAGACCGTTAATTTAGGCATTACTTGTGCGTTAATCCCTACTGATCATGAAGGTGTTGAAATTGGTCGTCGTCATAACCCGTTAATGATGGCATTTATGAACGGGACGACCAGCGGTAAAGATGTGTTCATTCCATTAGATTGGATTATTGGCGGACCTCAGTTTGCTGGTAAAGGTTGGAGAATGTTAGTCGAATGCTTGTCTGCAGGCCGCGGTATTTCTCTGCCAGCCCTAGCTACTGCATCTGGCCACATGGCAACGAAAACGACTACAGCTTATAGTTATGTAAGACAACAGTTTGGTATGCCTATTGGTAAGTTTGAAGGTGTGCAAGAAGCCTTAGCGCGTATTGTTGCTAATACCTACCAGCTAGAAGCCGCTAGATGTTTAACAACAACGGGTATTGATTTAAAAGTTAAACCCTCTGTTGTTACAGCGATTGCAAAATATCACATGACTGAATTAGGCCGCGATGTATTGGAAGATGCAATGGACATTCAATCAGGTAAAGGCATTCAACTTGGCGCTAAGAACTACTTGGGTCATGCCTATATGTCGACCCCAATTTCAATTACCGTTGAAGGTGCTAATATTTTAACCCGTTCGTTGATGATTTTTGGTCAAGGGGCTACTCGCTGTCATCCATATGTACTTGCTGAAATGGAAACAGCAGCAATGGAAGACCAAAAGGCGGCAATTAATCGTTTTGATGCGCTACTCATGGGACATATGGGTTATGCAGTACGTAACGGTTTTATGGCGTTCTTTAATGCTCTTACAGCAAGTAAGACCAACTCTGCTCCAGTTAGTGGCACTACGCAGCAATATTACCGCGACATGAGCCGTATCTCTGCAGGTTTAGCTATCATGACTGATTTATCTATGTTGGTGATGGGCGGCGATTTAAAACGTAAAGAGATGATGTCTGCTCGCATGGGTGATGTGCTTAGCCAATTGTACTTAGCATCGGCAACCTTAAAACTTTTTGAAGACAACGGTCGTCAACAAGATGATTTACCGGCAGTGCATTATGTCATGACCGAAAGGTTACAGCTTGCAGCTAAAGCGATGGAGGAGGCGATTCGTAACTTCCCAAGCCAACTTGTTGGTCTATTGCTAAAAGTGATTATTTTCCCATTAGGTAACCACTTTAAAGCGCCAACAGATCTTCAAGCAACCACTTTAGCAGATAGCTTTTTACAACCTTCACCAGCAAGAGATCGTCTAACTTTCTTATGTGCAGAGTTTGAAGGTGACAAAGGCGGTATTGCAGAAGTTGAAGAGGCTTTCTTAGCTAAATATGCTTGTAAGAGTTTATATGCACGTTTGAAGAAGGCTCAAAAAGCTGGGGAGCTAACGCCTAAGTTACCCATGCTAGATTTGTTTAAGCAAGCATTAGACAAAGAAGTGATTAACCAAGCTGAATTTGACCAATTGATTGATGCTAACGATAAACGTTTAGCTGCAATTAATGTCAATGATTTCGAAAGCCTATAATTAGATTTAACCTGCAGCTTTGATGGTGCAGGGCATTTTCTTTATGAAATTTACAGGCAATAAAAAACCACCTAATTAGGTGGTTTTTTTATGGGAGCTAATTAATTTAGCTGAAACGATTATGCAACTATTAACACTTTACAAGTGTTAGTGCCGCCAACTGTTTCCATATCATCGCCTTTAGTCATTAATACCATGTCACCTGATTTAAGGTAACCGGCTTTAGCGACTGCGTTTAATGCTTCTGATGCCAATTTTTCAGCAGGGTAAGCTGTTGAATCAAATTGAACTGGCATTACACCGCGGAATAAAGCAAGTTTAGCTAAAGTCTTTTGGTGACGCGAAAGCGCGAAAATAGGTAATGCAGAGCTAATACGCGACATTAACTTAGTCGTTTCACCTGACTCAGTTAAGCTGATTATCGCTTTAACACCGGTTAGGTGGTTAGCTGCATACATAGTTGAAAGGGCGATAGTTTCTTCAATAGTATGAAATTTCTCGTCCATTCTATGCTTTGAGTCAGTCACTGTAGGATGCGTTTCTGCACCTTTACACACATTACTCATGGCTAAGACAGTTTCTTCAGGGAAATCACCAGCAGCAGTTTCTGCTGATAGCATTACCGCATCAGTACCATCTAAAACCGCGTTCGCAACATCCATTACTTCTGCACGGGTTGGCATTGGGCTAGTAATCATCGATTCCATCATTTGAGTCGCTGTAATAACAACTTTGTTCAATTGACGAGAGCGGCTGATTAGTTTCTTTTGAACTGCGACAAGTGCAGCATCACCAATTTCAACACCTAAATCACCACGAGCAACCATGACTGCGTCTGATGCTCTAATAACATCATCCATTGCAGCTTCAGAAGCGACAGCTTCTGCACGCTCAACTTTAGATACGATTAAAGCAAAGCTACCAGCGTCTTCAGCTAGTTTACGTGCTAAATCTAAATCTGCACCAGTACGTGGGAATGATACAGCTAGGTAATCAACTTGAATCTGCGCAGCTGTTAAAATGTCAGCCTTGTCTTTTTCAGTTAATGCTGGAGCGGTAAGTCCGCCGCCTTGCTTGTTGATACCTTTATTATTAGATAAAGGACCTGCTACTGTAACAGTGGTGAAGACTTTACGACCTTCAACAGAATCAACTCTTAATTGAACTCGGCCGTCATCAAGCATAAGAATGTCACCAATAACAACGTCATTTGGTAATTCTTTATAATCGATGCCTACTTGTTTCTCAGTACCTTCACCTTTACCTAGGTCAGCATCTAAAACAAAAGTCTCACCCAAATCTAACTGTACTTTCTTGTTATCTTTGAATGTTGAAACTCGAATTTTAGGGCCTTGTAAATCACCTAGTACAGCTACATGAACACCTAACTCTTTAGCGATGTTACGAGCGTCAGTAGCACGTTTGAGATGATCTTCAGGTGAGCCGTGAGAGAAGTTAAGACGTACAACATTAGCACCAGCAGCAATGATTTTACGTAAATTGTCATCGCGGTCGGTTGCAGGTCCAAGTGTCGTAACGATTTTAGTTCTGCGGAACATATGATACTCCGTTAATTTTAAGAAAAGAATTCGGTACAAATATGACTCTATATTAACAGACATTTTAGGATTTTGTAGTAAAGTTACATACAAATAGATCGTTTTTTATGTTTTATTTATGTGACAGAGTCGAAGATTATTGAAAAAAAAGGCTAAACAGTCGTTACCGTTCAGCCTTTTAATATTGTCATTTAACAGAAATATTTAAATAGTAAGATCTTTATTTACCCGAGATTCCTTCAAAACTTCTTTAACGCGTTTCAAATTGTCACGGAATCGAGGACCTCTTCTCAGCGTAAAACCGGTAGCCAACACATCAATAGTCACTAGTTGCGCTAAACGTGAGGCCATAGGTAAATACATATCTGTGTCTTCAGGGACTTCCATAGTCACAGGGAGAGTACATTCTAGTGAAAGCGGTGAGTTACGAGCCGTGATGCCAATAACGGCAGCACCGTTCTCTCTGGCGATACGTGCAATCTCAATCAAAGATTTAGTACGACCAGTGTGAGATATTAATACAACAACGTCACCTTCATCACAGCCAATACAGCTCATGCGTTGCATTAATACGTCATCAAAACAAATGACAGGAACGTTGAAACGGAAAAATTTATTCTGTGCATCATGGGCGACAGAAGATGATGCCCCCAGACCAAAAAATGAAATTGTTTTAGCTTGAGTTAAAATATCTACCGCTTTATTGACGGCTGCTATATCAAGGCTTTGACGGGCTGTATCAAGCGATGCCATTGAAGATTCGAAGATTTTTGTAGTATATGATTCAGGGGAATCATCTTCTTCGACATGTCGGCTAACATAAGGTGTTCCGTTAGCAAGACTTTGGGCTAAATGTAACTTAAAATCAGGGAAACCCTTAGTATCTAAACGACGACAGAAACGGTTTACTGTAGGTTCACTGACGTCAGCCATTTTTGCGAGAGTGGCAATACTAGAGTGAATAGCTGTTTGTGGTGAAGATAAGATAACTTCCGCCACTTTACGCTCTGACTTACTAAATTGTGTAAGGCTTTTTTGCACCTTTTCAAGGGTATTCATAAGTAATTGTCCGCTAGAATGGATGATGTAATTTTATATCATAAATTACAATTTAAGAGGAAATGGAGTAATTTTCACACCTCTGGAACCGTTAAATAGTCATTTTTCTTAGTTGTTTTGTAACTATACTAAGATAGTAAAGTAATTTAATCACCAAAATACTATCAGGTTTTACGCCAAGAAGGCTAGTTTCAAGACAAACGAATATTTTAAAATTATAGATGCATAATTTGAATTCTGTTGTTATATTACAACAAAAGTGTGCTTTTATTCATCGACGACTAAAAGGGGTTCGTCAATGAACGCGCATAATAAAGGAGTATGTTAAGCAATGAGTAACTCACCACTAGGCGCTAAGGCTTGTGATTTTGTACTATTTGGTACAAAAGGCGACCTTGCCAGACGTAAGTTGTTACCTTCACTTTATCAACTTGATAAAGCGAACTTGTTAGATAAAGACACGAAAGTCATTGGTGTTGCGAAAGACGCCTTTACCCAAGAAGAGTTTGTTGAACTCGTCAATAAAGCACTTAACACGTTTGTAAAAGATGAAATCTGTCCAGAAACGTTAGAAAGATTTATTGGACGTTGTCATTATATTGGTACCAATTTTACCGATTCTGAAGGTTATAAAGCATTCCACGGTTTATTAGAACCGACTAAGCGTGTGATGGTCAGTTACTTCGCAACGCCTCCTTCAATCTTTGGTGAAATCTGTCGTTGTCTAAACGAGCAAAAGCTTATTCATCCTGATACTCGCATCGTTCTTGAAAAGCCAATCGGCACCTGTCTCGAGTCATCAAAAGTCATCAACAATAAAGTTTCTGAATTCTTCAACGAAAACCAAGTTTATCGAATTGACCATTATCTTGGTAAAGAAACTGTTCAAAACCTTATCGCATTGCGCTTCGCCAATTCATTGTTCGCATCAAAATGGGACAATCGAACTATTGATCATGTACAAATTACTGTTGCTGAAGAAGTCGGTATTGAAGGTCGTTGGGGCTACTTTGATACGGCTGGACAAATGCGAGACATGATCCAAAACCATTTATTACAAGTGTTGACACTTGTGGCAATGGACCCTCCAGTTAATTTAGATGCTGACAGTATCCGTGATGAAAAAGTAAAAGTACTTAAATCACTGCGTCCTATTACGGCAAACAACGTGTTCGAAAATACCGTACGTGGTCAATATACTGGTGGTTACCTTAAAGGTTCACCTGTTCCTGGCTATTTAGAAGAAGAAGGTGCCAACGTTAAATCAAGCACTGAAACTTTTGTCGCACTGCGTGTTGATATCGACAACTGGCGTTGGGCTGGCGTGCCATTTTACTTACGTAGTGGCAAACGTATGCCATTCAAGAGTAGTGAAATTGTGGTTTATTTCAAAAATCCACCTCACAACCTTTATCGCGAAACAATGCGTAACCTTCCACCAAATAAATTGACTATTCGTCTACAGCCTCATGAAGGTGTAGAAATTCAAATGATGAATAAAGTCCCTGGTTTGGAAGAAAAGCAGCGTATTCAGACAACTAAGCTTGATTTAAGCTTTACTGATACGTTTAAAAATGAACGTATTGCGGATGCTTATGAGCGCTTGTTATTAGAAGCCATGCTAGGTAATCAGGCATTATTTGTACGTCGTGATGAAGTAGAACAAGCATGGACTTGGGTTGATGGAATCATTAACTCTTGGGAGCAGGGTGGCGAAAAGCCAAAACCTTATCCTGCAGGTACTTGGGGACCCGTTTCCTCAGTGGCTTTAATCACTAAAGATGGTCGTTCTTGGGACGAGTAAGGAAATAGTTATGATTAAAGAATCTGTATTCAAAGCGTTTGATACGCCTGCAGATCTTGAAGCTAAATTGGCAGACAAAATGGCCAGCCAGTTACAAGATGCTGTTGATAGCCGTGGTAAAGCTAGCCTTGTGGTTTCAGGTGGCTCAACACCGCTTAAATTATTTAAATTACTAAGCAATAAAGCTATTGATTGGAGTGATGTTTATATCACCCTGGCTGATGAACGTTGGGTTGATGCTGATGCATCGGATTCTAACGAGCGTTTAGTAAGAGAACATTTATTACAAAATCGTGCAGCAAGTGCCAAATTTCGTGGTCTAAAAAATATGTTTGAAAGCCCTGAGAAAGGCTGTGACATGACCATTGAGTCTCTTGCTAATTTCCCAAAGCCGTTTGATGTAGTGGTTTTAGGAATGGGTACTGATGGACACACATGTTCGTGGTTCCCGTGTAGTAAAGAATTAGAAAACGCATTTACGACTGATTTGTTATGTGCAGCTGTTAATCCAACAACCGCTCCTCATGCTCGTATCACCTTATCTAAAGGTGCGATCTTAAACAGTCGTCAGATTTATCTGCATTTAGTGGGTGAATCGAAATTATCTGTATATCGCCAAGCTTTAGAAAGTGACGATGTGAATACCATGCCAATTAGAGCCGTATTAGCGCAGCGTAAAACGCCCGTTGATGTGTTCTATAGCGCGTAGAGGAGTCAATCATGCATTCAGTAGTTCAAGAAGTAACCGACCGAATTATCGCTCGAAGCCAAGATTCTCGTTCAAAATATTTAAAAGCATTAGATGATGCACGCGCTAAAGGTGTTCATCGTAGTGCCTTAAGTTGCGGTAATTTAGCTCATGGTTTTGCCGCTTGTAAGCCAGATGATAAAGATTCCCTTCGTCAATTGACTAAAGCTAATATTGGTATTGTTACTGCATTTAACGACATGTTATCAGCACATCAGCCCTATGAGGATTACCCAAACTTCTTGAAGAAAGCTTGCCAAGAAGTCGGTAGTGTTGCGCAAGTTGCTGCGGGTGTTCCGGCAATGTGTGACGGTGTGACCCAAGGTCAACCGGGCATGGAACTTAGCTTGTTAAGCCGTGAAGTGATTGCGATGTCTACCGCTGTGGGTTTATCTCACAACATGTTTGATGGCGCATTATTACTGGGTATTTGTGACAAAATTGTCCCAGGTTTATTGATTGGTGCATTAAGCTTTGGTCATTTACCAATGATGTTTGTACCAGCCGGTCCAATGAAATCTGGTATCCCAAACAAAGAAAAAGCCCGTGTTCGTCAACAATTTGCCCAAGGTAAAGTTGATAGAGCTGCACTGTTAGAAGCTGAATCAAGCTCATACCATAGTGCGGGTACTTGTACTTTCTACGGTACTGCTAACTCTAATCAGTTAATGCTAGAAATGATGGGCTTACAATTACCTGGTTCTTCATTCGTTAATCCAGATGACCCACTTCGTGATGAATTGACTTCAATGGCGGCTAAGCAAGTTTGCCGTTTAACCGAAATGGGCACGCAATACAGCCCTATTGGTGAAATTGTGAATGAGAAGTCAGTTGTTAATGGCATTGTAGGCATTTTGGCCACGGGTGGTTCTACCAACTTAACTATGCACATTGTTGCAGCCGCACGTGCTGCTGGCATCATCATTAATTGGGATGACTTCTCAGATTTATCTGATTGTGTGCCATTACTTGCTCGAGTTTATCCAAATGGACATGCGGATATTAACCACTTCCATGCAGCAGGCGGAATGGCATTTTTAGTCAATCAGTTATTGGATGCAGGTCTTATTCATGAAGACGTGAATACTGTTGCAGGTTTTGGTTTACGCAAGTACACCCAAGAGCCTCGTATTCTTGACGGTAAATTAACTTGGGTTGATGGTCCTACTGAAAGTTTAGACAAAGAAGTCTTAACGGATATGGCTGCACCTTTCCAAAGCAACGGTGGACTTAAACTGCTTAAAGGTAACCTTGGTCGCTCTGTGATTAAAGTATCTGCAGTACCTGCAGCTAACAGAATTGTTGAAGGGCCTGCGGTAGTTATTGATGACCAAAACAAGTTGGATGCAATTTTCCAAGCGGGTGGTTTAGACCGAGATTGTGTTGTCGTAGTAAAAGGCCAAGGCCCTAAAGCTAACGGCATGCCAGAACTGCATAAGTTAACCCCATACCTAGGCACTTTGCAAGATAAGGGCTTTAAAGTAGCGCTTGTTACTGATGGCCGTATGTCAGGTGCATCAGGCAAAGTTCCTGCTGCAATTCACTTAACCCCTGAAGCATTAGATGGCGGCATGATAGCCAAAGTTGAAGACGGCGATATGATTCGCGTTAATGCTGATACTGGTGAGTTAAGCCTGCTTGTTGATGAAGCGACCTTAACTGCACGTGTTGCAGGCAAAGTTGATTTACATCATTCAAGCTACGGTATGGGTCGAGAATTATTTGGCGCTTTACGTAATAGTTTAAGCAGCCCTGAAACCGGCGCTCGTAGTACCAGTGCCATCGACGAAATTTATTAATTAAAAAGGAAGATTAACGAATGCTTGAGAATAACTGGACACTACAGCCACAAGATATTTTTAAACGCAGCCCGATTGTTCCTGTAATGGTTATCAATAAAATCGAGCACGCAGTACCGTTAGCGAAAGCATTAGTAGCGGGCGGCATCAGTGTTTTAGAGATTACTTTACGAACAGAATGTGCTTTAGAAGCGATTGCATTAATTGCTAAAGAAGTACCGGAAGCGTTAGTGGGTGCGGGAACAATCTTAAACGAGACTCATCTACAGCAAGCTGTCGATGCGGGCTCACAATTTATTATCACTCCTGGTGCTACGATTGGTCTGCTTAAAGCAGCTAAGCGTGGCAATGTTCCATTAATTCCTGGTGTAGCAAGCATCTCAGAAGTTATGGCGGGTATGGAATTGGGTTACACTCATTTCAAATTCTTCCCAGCTGAAGCGTCTGGTGGTGTTAATGCACTTAAAGCATTCTCAGGTCCTCTTGCAAACATTCGTTTTTGTCCAACTGGTGGTATTACGCCAACAAGTTATAAAAACTACTTGGCATTACCCAATGTTGATTGTATTGGCGGTAGCTGGATTGCACCTACTGATGCAATGGAGCAAGGAGATTGGGATCGTATTACTCAGTTATGTAAAGATGCCATCGGCGCTTTATAATACTTAGTATTTAGGTTTTCCTAAAGAACCAAGCTGTACAAAAGCCACTTTCGAGTGGCTTTTTTGTATTTTAAATAAACGCTTGCTCGTCATATTGCGCTTTGCTAATGTGATTTATTGCAAACTGTAACCCTTCTTATTACAGCAGATCAACAAGGTAGATCTTTATGGATAAGTATCATCAAACGGTTACTGTGTTTGATAAGGCTGCACAGCGTTATCAAAACAAATACATGGATTGTGCTTTATATGCTCATAGTCTCGATAAGTTTTGCCATCTACTCATTTCAGAATTCGATCATAATCATGAGGATATATCGATTCTAGACATTGGTTGCGGGCCAGGTAATGCCAGCCTTTATGTTCAGGATAGGTTAAACGATGGCGTTAAGTCTAAAGTAAAGGTCAATGTAAGCGGAGTAGATCTATCACCTCAAATGATAAAAATAGCACAACAACAAAATCCTAACGGCTATTTTGAGGTTGCAGATATTCGTCATATTTCTGATTTAGCTGAAGGCAGTGATACTGATGGGAGGTTAAGTAAAGCGTTTAATGTTTTATTGTGTTCCTTTTGTATCCCATATTTAGCTGACACCGACATTGAGCCTTTCATTCAGTCATTAGCCTGTGTCTCTAAAGTAAAATCGTGGGTCTATATTGGATTTATGGAAGATGATTACAGTCAATCATGTGTTCAAGTTTCAGCTGACGGCGATCAAATGCACATGTATTTCTATCAGTCGTCTTTCATCGATTCATTACTGGTTAAACATAATTTTGAAATAGTCAGTTCGTTCACCAAAGATCATATCGTTAATGGAGAAAAGAAGGCCACAGATAGATTTATTTTTGCAAGAAGCCGCGCATAATTTGCTGTCTTAAAATGGGAGATATCATATGCAACTAGATAAATTAAAGAGTAAAGCTCCCTTTATCAGCCTGATATGCGTTAGCGCAGCCTGGATAATATTCTTTAAATATGATTTGTGGATTAACGATTATGGTGCAGCTCAATTCGATTGGTTAATGTTAATCGATGGCTTAATCACATTACCCTTGGTTTGTTTTTACTGCTTAAAATCAAAAAAGTTAGCGTTCGTTAAGTCTCTTGGCTATTTTGCACTGTTAATATTGCTTGGCAGTTATATCATACCCGCCAAAAATCAACTTATATGGCCATATTTAACTCAAATACGTTATCTATTAATTGGCGGATTTATATTAATTGAGCTTGTTTCAATTGCTTGTGTGCTATTGGCAATCAAAACAGCACTAAAATCTGGAGAAGACCCGGATATAGCAATCGATAATTCAATCAAAGGTTTATTCGGTGATTCAATCATTGCGACCATTGTCGCTTTTGAAGTCAGGGTTTGGAGCTTTTTTCTTTGTGCCCATTTAATTAATGCAAGTTCTTATCGCGGTGAGGTAAAGTTTAGCTATCATAAAAAAGATGATAATCAGTCCAATGCCTTTGGTTTCATCATGATGATAGCGTTTGAAATACCCTTAATGCACATCGTTATTCATTTTATATTCTCATCTCTAACAGCCAATATCGTTACGGGTTTAACGCTATTTAGTTTAGTTTTCTTTATTGCTGAATACAGAGCCATGTCACGTAGGCCAATCAGTATTTCACATAAAAATAATAGTGTGGGATGTTATGAACGACAATTACATATCCGTTACGGAGTGTTTAATTGTTATTCCATTAAGTTAAATAATATCCAAAGTGTCGAGTTGAATTCTGAAAGGGTTAGAAGAGCAGAAGGGCTCAAACGGTTTAACTTTTCAGGTGTTCCCAATGTGAAAATAAATTTAGTTGTGCCTATAGCTAATGTTAAATCTGTTTTTATTGGCGTTGATAATCCCAATGCACTCATTCAAGCATTGTCTAATGAATCAATTTCGCTTAGCTAACACGACTGATTTGCTGCATATGGTTATTGAAATGCATTACATGGGCAAGGGCGTATTCTTGTTTTGAAAGTTGACCATAAGCAAAATGAGGTTTTAACTCTGCTTCATAACGTTGAAAATCAATCAGTGATTGCTGTAAACGTTTAAGCGCGGGTAAATAAAGAGGCTTTTTTATCGTTAAAGGTGCACCGGGTATGGGGTCTGATAAGTTATGCGTCATTCTGCCTTTTGCTGCAAATATCGAAAAAACAGTCGGGCCAACAGTTTGTTTAAACAATTCAGACTTATGTTGTGGGTAGCCTGACATAGAATATTCAACACTCTGGGCACAGTGAGTAAATATTTGGGATAAATCCCAGTCTTGTGACTTTGTTATTAAGTTCTGCGATTGGTTTGCCGTATTAAGTAGACCATCTAACTGTGACAACAGATGGTCTACTGTCAAGGGTTTAGATGGTGCATCTATACTAAACCAACTGATAGTACCTGCAACAGTTAGTCCAGTACCTATTACTACACTTGTCTTTGCGAGCTTTTTTAAGAATGTTCTACGCTGCATCATTGTACCTTTATATTGAAATGTTGTAATTGCTCATTGCTGTTTTAACGACCTATAAGCGAATATTAGTTTAGGTTGCATACTGCATCTTTCACAACCCATGCTGTATGAAGATTATGATCCCCTTCAGAATATACTTGCCCTTGTTCAACAAATGTAATTAGCAATGAAGTATCAGTTAACCTGTGTACTGATACTTTGGCAATGTTGCCAACGTTCTGATTAATGACTAATTCTTCATCGCCTAATCGCCCAGCAGGTGAAACGCATCTTCTCCATAATGTAAAAGAATCGTTTTCAGTGCTATCAACGGAAGAATAATAGACATCAACATTGCCATCGTTGCGTTGTATGGGCTTAGCATCATGAACGGCTTCGACTCTGGAGGTGATGGGGTAAGCTTTGCTCCAATGAATACCGTTATCTGAAGACAGTCTAAAATGCGTTTTCATCACTGATAATGCTTGTCCATCTGTACTGGTTTTTTCACTGACAAATCGCGTCTGGAATGTATAAATAATATCGTTAGATGAGAATGTAGCCATTGCGGGCATTGCGCCACCACTGCCTATGTCGATGGGCGATTTAAAATGTATACCGTCATCACTCGTACTAAACAGCAGCTGACAACAACCTGAATACGGTTTAGAACGGTATACCATTGCTATTTTACCACTATTAAGTAAATACCATTTGGTATCACTTGACGCTGCTATGGGGATTGGCAATGAAAGTTTCTGTTTATCAATGAGTTTATTGTTTTTCCATTGTGCTCTATAGAGGGTTGTGGGTTTGAAATATGTGGTATTAGTTTCAACAAAATACAAGCACTCAACATTATCTATTTTTATCAGACTTACCCCAGTGCGAATTAGGGGCGTTTCTTCATTATTAAAATGAACAGCTTGTGGTGTTGTTGACCCAATACCTTGGGGGTTTAAGTTTAATTGACTATATCTGAGCTCTCCGCTCTTCAATCATAATCGTCAAAATGCTCATAAACGAGGACTATGGATTCATCAGATGAGATTATGCTACTCATGAACTGTATTCCAGAAGGATACTCTATTCGATGAATATCTGCTTTAGTGAGCGGAACTTCATTAGAGTAACAATCAACGGATAAAAACACAGCCCCAAGACAGACTAGGCTGTAGAAGCGTTTAATAGGGTTTGATGTTTTGATAGTCATGCTCAATCCTTGAACAGAAATGTAATGGTAACGAGGGAACTGTGATATTGCTGGTATTCAACATCATTCTCACGACTACCTTAAAAACCGTAACTCACTAGGGTCGTAACACTTTAAGCGCCTGTTATTAAACTTTATAAAATAATGTGTGACAAGGTGTTATTCCTAATCAAGAATGCTAAATGGAAATTGTTGCGATATTAACCACATACTCTCGTTACAGATAGTGGTGATAAAAGGCTTTGTTTGACAAGTTCACGTGAACTGTTTTATTTTTTTATTCCACTTAATTGATAAAGAGTTAATGAGATATAACATCAATAGATAATTTCATTTTGAGGTTAAATCACGTAAACTACGCGCTGTTTTTTAAGTCTCTTTTTAGGTAAATCATGATCCGTTTAAACCAAGTAAAATTGCCTCTCGACCATAATGAAGATGCGTTGCAAGAGTTTGTATTGCAAAAGCTCTCTATCACAGCAGAGCAGCTTGTTAAAATACATGTGTTTAAGCGTGGTTACGATGCTAGGAAAAAGAATTTAATCTCCCTAATTTATACTTTGGATGTCACGTTAACCGACGTAGAAGAAACGTCTTTGTTAGCGTCGTTTGTTGATGACCAGAATGTCCGAGTGTCTCCTGACACCGATTATAAATACGTCGCCACTGCACCTGAAGGAATTACTGAACGTCCAGTCGTTATCGGGATGGGGCCATGTGGATTATTCGTGGGACTGATATTAGCGCAAATGGGTTTTAAACCGATTATTTTAGAGCGCGGTAAATCAGTTCACGAACGTGCTAAAGATACTTTCCGTTTTTGGCGAACCAGTGAGCTTAATACCGAATCTAATGTACAATTTGGTGAAGGTGGAGCAGGGACGTTTTCGGATGGTAAGTTATACAGCCAAGTTAAAGACCCTGGCTTTAAAGGCCTAAAAGTAAAACAAGAATTTGTTGCAGCAGGCGCGCCTGCTGAAATTATATATGTAAGCAAGCCGCATATCGGTACTTTTAAATTAGTAACCATGGTTGAGAAAATGCGCAGCGAAATCATTCGATTGGGTGGTGAAGTCCGTTTTGAAACCCGTGTCGATCAAATCAATATTACTGATCGTCAAGTCACTGGTGTCACTCTAAGAAATGGTGACGTGCTGCATTCAAAACATGTCATCGCCGCAATTGGCCACAGTGCCCGTGATACCTTCCAAATGTTACATGATCAAGGCGTCTATATGCAGGCGCAGTCATTTTCGATTGGCTTTCGTATTGAGCATAAGCAAGCCATGATTGATAAAGACCGTTTTGGTGTTAATGCGGGTCATCCAATGCTGGGCGCTGCTGATTACAAATTAGTACATCATTGTAAAAGTGGCCGCAGTGTTTACAGTTTTTGTATGTGCCCTGGTGGCGTTGTTGTTGCGGCAACCTCTGAAGAACACGCAGTCGTGACCAACGGCATGAGCCAATATTCGCGTAGTGAACGAAACGCAAATAGCGCAATTGTAGTAGGGATTGATCCAAGTGATTTTGATAATGACCCAATGCAAGGTGTTGCGTTGCAACGTAAATTAGAGCGCAATGCTTATGTTATGGGCGGCAGTAATTATGATGCACCAGCACAAATGGTCGGCGACTTTTTAGCCGCAGGTGATGGTAAACCGTTTGAAAATGTTGAACCTTCTTATAAACCAAATGTGAAAATGACTGATTTAAGTGCTGCACTTCCAGAATTTGCCATTGATGCAATTCGCGAAGCTATTCCTGCATTTGGTAAGAAAATTCGTGGTTTTGACAGTAAAGATGCCATGTTAACTGGCGTAGAAACGCGTACTTCTTCACCTATTCAGATAAAGCGTGGTGCAGATTACCAAAGTATCAATACGAAAGGTTTATACCCAGCAGGCGAAGGTGCGGGTTATGCTGGCGGGATTTTGTCAGCTGGGATTGACGGTATCAGTATTGCTGAAGCTGTGGCATTAGAGATGATTAAGCAACTTGAGCTTAGTTAGCAATAATTACTGGCAGCAGTTAATTAGTAAAAGTTGATTATTAATAGTTTATTAGTAAAAGTTAATCAGCCTCCAAATCAAAAAAGCAGCTAAAATATAGCTGCTTTTTTTTGATCTTCATTTAAGTGCACAGCCGTTAAAAATAACACAAACTCTGCGGTAAATGATTTATCTAATCTGGGCTTCATATACCTAGACCGCTTTACTTTAGAACTCGTTAACTAGATATAAAAAAACGCTTATCAATTTCAATTAGCTACAGCTGTTATGAAATGAAAAGCGTTTTTAAAATCAGCATTTAGCAGGGTGTTTAACCAAGATTTTAGGGCTCTGGTTTAACGTCTACTTATCTTGATAAGTATTACCGTAAAAACTATCTAACAAGATTTGTTTTAGCTCGCTAATTAATGGGAACCTTGGATTTGCACCTGTACATTGGTCGTCAAAGGCATGTTCAGCTAATTCATCTAATTTAGCTAAGAAATCAGCTTCATTAACACCGGCTTCTTGTATAGAAGCGGGAATACCGACAGCGGTTTTCAACTCATCAATTTTACCAATCAGTAACTCGACTTTTTCTTTGTCAGTTGTTGCTGAGTCAATACCATCAAGTTTTAATGTTTCGGCAATTGTGGCATAACGACACAATGCTTTAGGACGATCATATTGACTGAACGAAGCCTGTTTAGTCGGCATGTCAGTTGCGTTAAAACGAATAACGTTACTGATTAACAATGCATTGGCTAGACCGTGGGCTAAATGGAATTCAGCGCCAAGTTTGTGAGCCATTGAGTGGCAAATACCTAAGAATGCATTAGCAAAAGCAATACCTGCTATTGTGGCGCCGTTATGAACTTTTTCACGGGCAACAGGGGCTTTAGCGCCATGTTCATAAGCATCTGGAAGATACTTACATAATAAATCCAATGCCTGTAAAGCTTGGCCATCACTAAACTCATTGGCCATGACGCTAACATAAGCTTCTAGTGCGTGAGTTATCGCATCAATACCACCAAAAGCCGTTAATGATTTAGGCATATCCATCACAAGGTTAGGATCAACAATTGCCATGTTAGGTGTAAGTTGATAGTCAGCAATTGGATACTTCATACCAGTGACTTCATCTGTCACTACGGCAAATGGCGTGACTTCAGAACCCGTTCCTGAAGTGGTAGGAATAGCTACCATTTGCGCTTTAACACCTAATTTGGGGAACTTATAAATACGTTTACGAATATCCATAAAGCGTAGTGCTAAATCTGCAAAATCAACTTCTGGATGCTCGTATAAAACCCAAATGATTTTAGCTGCATCCATTGGTGAGCCACCACCTAATGCAATAATTACATCAGGTTGGAAACTTTGAGCCACTTTAGCCCCTTGTTTTACTATGGCTAAAGTAGGATCCGCTTCAACGTCATAAAATACTTCAGTTTCAACACCCTGAGCTTTTAATATTTTAATGGTTTCGTCACAGTAACCGTTATTGAATAAAAACTTGTCGGTAACGATTAATGCACGTTTTTTAGTCGATAACTCTTCTAGTGCAATCGGTAAGCTACCGCGGCGGAAATAGATTGAAGATGGAAGTTTATGCCACAACATATTTTCAGCCCTTTTAGCGACAGTTTTCTTATTGATTAAGTGGCTTGGTCCCACGTTTTCTGAAATAGAGTTACCACCCCAAGAACCACAACCTAAAGTTAGTGAAGGTGCTAGTTTGAAGTTATATAAGTCACCAATACCACCTTGAGAAGCTGGAGTGTTGATTAAGATACGGGCGGTTTTCATTCTAAAACCAAATGCTTTTACGCGTTCGACTTGTCCATCTTGGTCGGTGTATAAACCTGATGTATGGCCGATACCACCTAGGGTAACCAAGGCTTCTGCTTGATCCATTGCATCATTAAAATCGATTGCTCGATACATACCTAAAAGCGGTGATAATTTTTCATGGGCAAAGGCTTCTGCTTCATTGATATCAGTTACTTCACCAATCAATACCTTAGTCCAGCTTGGTACATCAATCCCGGCCATTTTGGCAATGGTTGGCGCACTTTGACCAACGATGTCAGCGTTTAAACCACCATTTTTGATAATGACACTTTGCATTGCAGCTGTTTCAGCCACTGACAGAATATAACCACCGTGACTGGCAAAACGTTCTTTTACTTGCTCATAGATGCTATCAACGACAACAACTGCTTGTTCTGAAGCACATACCACGCCGTAATCAAATGTTTTAGACATTAATATTGAGCTAACTGCGCGTTTTATATCCGCAGTCTCATCAATGACAATAGGTGTATTACCTGCGCCTACACCAATTGCCGGCTTACCAGAAGAATATGCCGCTTTGACCATACCTGGGCCACCAGTGGCTAAGATTAAGTTAATGCTGTCATGGGTCATTAATTGATTTGATAGTGCAACTGAAGGCTCATCAATCCAACCAATAATATCTTTCGGTGCACCAGCTGCAATAGCAGCGTCTAAAACAATACGTGCTGCGGTGGTGGTTGATTGTTTCGCCCTTGGATGTGGCGAGAAGATGATACCATTACGGGTTTTTAGACTGATTAATGCTTTGAAAATTGCTGTTGAAGTTGGGTTGGTTGTTGGCACAATACCGCAAATAATCCCGACAGGTTCAGCAATAGTGATAGTACCAAACGTGACATCTTCAGCGATGATGCCACAGGTTTTATCATCTTTATATTTGTTGTAGATATACTCTGATGCAAAATGGTTTTTAATCACTTTATCTTCTAGTAAACCCATTTTAGTTTCAGATGCTGCCATCTTAGCCAAGGCAATACGGGCATCTGTTGCTGCAAGCGCAGCTGCGCGAAATATTTTATCAACCTGCTGTTGATCAAACGTTGAAAATTCTTTTTGAGCCTTGGCGACACGTTCAACTAAATTGTTGAGTTGCTCAGTATTCGTGACTTTCATAATCAGTTCCTTAAAAATTGTTAACTAAATAGTTTTAATTAACAACTCTCGGTAATCTAAATATTGCTACGACTTATCAATTGTACTTATGTTATAAAATTACCTCTTTAGAGGCATTAATGTCGTGATCGACAGCACAATTTGTATAAAACCGTAATTTTATTACAGTAAGGTGTGAGCTAAATGAAGTATGACAGCGATATGTTTAATATTAGTGAAAATAATGCCAAACCAAACAGATAGGTTCTAAAGTATGAGGATTTAAATCATTAGTGAAATGAAGATTATAAGGAGTTGAGAACCGATCTAACCTTTACAGAATTATATTTATAATACTGTGAAGGCTAAATCGATAAACAAACATTAATGCAGTGAGTGGCAGTTAACGTTCAAGATTAATTTCAAAAATGCCAGCTGATTTAGGACCAAACAGTTGTTGGTGCAGTTTACCGGCAAACTCATCTGTCATTCCTGATATGTAGTCAGCAATGACGCGCATCGGATTAAGGTTGTTATCATGGGCATGTTGCCAACGCTCTTGTGTATTAAGCGGTAATAATCGTTGTGGATCTGACTCAAACGCTTCGAATAACTCCATGACGATTTGTTGGCCTTTATACTCCAATATTTGCATCTCAGGTTTACGAATAACGTACTTGAATACAAACTGTTTAAGCACATGTAAAGCAATGGCAAAGTCTGGTTCTAACTGCGCATTAAATCGTAAAAGGGGCTCCTCAAACTTATCGTCTTCATTTATGATGATTGCTGTGACGAAGCCATTAACCAGTGTACCAATGGCATCTTTTCGAAGATGGTGTTGATGAGAGAATAATTTATCTGCAATGGTACTAAATTCATCCTTTAACCATTGGTCATTACTCTGGCTTAGCGGTGTTGCGACATCTAGCTGCCATTGCGCTGGCGTGACAATGCCCATCACGATGGCATCTTCTAAGTCATGGACTGCGTAGGCGATATCATCTGCTAACTCCATGATGGAGCAATCGAACGATTTATATTGAGTACGATGGTGTGGATAGTGCTCAATAGCGCTATTTTTATAACTGATAAAACGATTACGATCTTTCACACTTAAGCCAGAAAGTACCCAATCAAAGATGTCTTTATCATCATTGAATAACCCTTTAACCGATGGCCATTGCGACGGTCTTAATTTACGATGACTGCTGATTTCTGGATGGCCTAAGTCTACGTGAAGATTTGAATATAAAGCAGGGTACTTGAGAATACCTAATAATGTTCTTCTGGTGAGGTTCATTCCCCAGTATTCAGTATAAGGCTCTAATCTAGCGAGTATACGGAAAGTTTGGCCGTTACCTTCAAAACCACCGTGGTTTCTCATCATGTAATTTAGCGCAACTTCGCCGCCGTGGCCAAAAGGTGGGTGACCAATATCATGGGCTAAACAAAGTGATTCAATTAAACTCATTGAATCCAGTAATGGATCAATGTGAGGATATTTACGTTTTAACTGCGCTGCGATACCAGTGCCTATCTGTGACACTTCTAATGAATGGGTTAAACGGGTTCTAAAGAAGTCGTTCATGCCAATTCCGTGAACCTGGGTTTTAGCTTGGAGCCGACGAAAAGCTGCGGAATGCAAGATTCTTGCTCTATCGCGCTGAAATGGACTGCGATGATCGTTACGGCGCATTTTGTCTTCACCCAAACGTCTTTCATGCCATGGGTTTACCCGATCGGTTGTTGTTAGGTTTAAATCACTAGTGTCGGCGTCAGTAACAGAGCTGCTATTTATTTCATTGTCTGACATTTATAATCCTTTACTGCTCATTATTCAGTTCGCTTTCAGTCAACTTATCTAAGGTTGATGTGCAGCTATCTAAAAATATATCGATAAAACACTTAACCTCAGGTAACTCTTGTTCCATTTGGGCTAACTTTTTATCTAGATTATCTTTAACATGATGAAACTCATCATTATTAAAGCGTAGTTCATTCATGGTTTTAACGTAGGCTTGTAATATGTCGGCGGCTTTTACGATGGCTTTGTATTCGGGATCCACTTGTGTTTGTACTAATAGCGGTTCCATTTCTTCACGTAAGTCTTCCGGTAAGGTGGCTAAACACTCCTTTTCAGCTAAGTCCTCGAGCTTTTTAAATGCTTTAGTAAACTCAGGGCTATGATATTTGGTATTCGAATTTATGTCTTGGAGTTTTGTTTCAGATACTTCGTGATACAGCGCAATGGTTGCGGCTTTTTCAGGGTTAAGATTACCACCGAAGCGTTTATTTTTGATGACCACGAGTAAGTGAGCAATAACCGCCACTTGATGGCAGTGTTCAGATACATTTTCTTTTTGAAAGCAATGCATTAACGCCCAACGTTCTAATAACGGCATGCGGGTAATCCATGCCATAAAGGTACTTGGTTTCATCGTTTCCTCCTTGGATTATTAAGGCGGTTTACTTATTTTTATCACAGTTATCATCTATTGATGACCTGATTTTGAGGATAATGGCTAAGTTAGCAAGTCAGTCTCTACTGTAATCAACTACTCAGTAGCACACAACTGTATTTTACATTAACAATTAGTTTTATTTTACGTTAGCATAGGGTTGGATAATCTTGATTATGAAAGAAAAACTTAGATAGAATTGGAAACTTTATGGATGATGCACGCTGTTTACAATTAGAACGTTTAGTCACCAATGAAGAGCTTTATATACTTGAAAATGTAAAGGCACTCGACTTTGTTTGTGATGAATGTGCCATTGAGCTGATCCCATGTTCATTTAAAAAAGCAGTAAATCTTCGTAGACCATATTTTAAAACAAAACCAAAAACTGAGCATGAAGCATATTGCTACGCTAAAGCGACCAGTAAGATAAAAGAGCAGGGTAAAACGGCTCGTATTACAGGTGATGAAGGTTTTCCTCTGGCTTATCCAAACAGATTTAACCTTGCTGCAGTGAAGTCATTAAAAGTTGGTGCAACCTCAGCTGATAATGGAAGTGCTGCTAATGGCGATAATTCTGTTTTAGTCACGTCATCGAATAAACCAAAGAGCAAGAAATCTAATTACGTTACCAGTTCATTTCAAAGTATCGTCGATCAGTTTTTTAATTTCCCCTACGATCGTGATCGAGAATTATTGTTTGAAGGGGTTGAGGGCAAACAATATCGTCAAATCTTTCAAAAGGTGATTAATCCTATCGGTAAGCAAAAGTTTCGTTTCCAAACAGAAACAGAGCAAAACAAGGTGTTTTATAGCACATTAGCTTGGGACAAACCGCAGATTGAAGACGATAAAATCATTATCAAATTATCAGCTGGCTGGTGGCAAAAAGTGGATGATAAAAGTAAAAACTTAAGACCATACTTTATAGAAGCTAATACAAGTGGTTGGACTGCTGTTGTTAAAGAGAACTTTATTAATCGATTATCTCAGATATTAGAACTGGTTAAAGGATCTAATAAAAAGGCATTAATTGCTTTTGTCGGCAAACAAGATCAGCAACAGGACTTTTATCGATTCTATGTCAATGAATCTAAACTCATTTGCTTTAAAGTTATTTAACTATTAACTATCATTCAGACTACAAAGTCTCAAGCATGAATTCTGTTTCAATAGGATTATGATCTGAGGCTGATGTTTCCGTAGAATCCGCTTGGACTAAAGTTAACCCTCGATAAAAAAGATGATCTAAAGGTAGACCAAATACTCGTTTTCTAAAGTCTTTCTTGTATTTGGCCTCTGTTAATTTCATTCCCTGTGTGAGTTGTCTTACGATACTCATTCTACCATCTCGCCAAGTGTTCAGATCTCCTGCTAATATGACGGGGCCATGATGAATAGTGACTTTTTTTAATATCTGTTTTAGCTGTGATTCATAGTGATCAAGACGCCAATCAAAATTAATACCGTGTAAATTAACCACTAAAAGTTGTTGGCCGTTAGATAATGGATAAGTGGCAACTAAAGTAGATTTAGCAAAACGTATTAATGGCTCAGCAGTTTGATAGGCACAAGCTTCGTTAGCTGGCTGTGATGATATATTCATCACGCCCATAGGAATATTCATCAGCCTGAAGCCTTTTGCCATCACTACATGGTGTTGGGTATTGGCTAAATACTCACTAAAACGGCTATTTAATTTGGCTTCTTGCAGTAGTACGAGGTCACTATTATCGGTAATTTGTTGTAATTGTGGTTGCCAGTTTTTTTTCTGCTGTTTATAAATATTCCAAACAGCAATACGGAGACGACCTTGCTGATCAAGCGGCACTATTGCGTTATGTGTTAAACATTGAGACACAAACATAGGTTGAGTTTCGCTCATCATCACCTCAGGCTTACCATTAAATTGTTCTATTAAGATGAGATACAATCCCACAATTAACAGTAGACTGCATAGTAACCAATACTTCAAACGTGTAAATTTCAATACAACCTCGTTTGCTATCATTTCTAGATATCACATCAACATGTTTGCTAACGGTTTTGACCATTACAGGGTACACTGACTATTAAGTAAAACTCTACTAAAAATCATCATTACCTCTTAGGAAAGCAGCATAATCATGGCCAAGCTTTAATGGATCAATTTTAATGGATCAACTGACTCAAATCATTGCTTTTGCAGGTGTCGGACTTTATTGGTTGACGTTAGGTGTAGTCGCAACCCGAATCGTCATTAAAAGAAGAAGTATCGGGGTGTCCTTTTCCTGGCTATTAATTATCTACTTTCTGCCTTTTGTTGGGGTGTTCACCTATTTATTATTTGGTGAATTACATTTAGGTAAAACGCGCTCAAGTCGTTCAAAAGCCATGTATAAGCCCTATGAAGAATGGTTTAGATCGCTATATCAACACAATGCCCACAAACCTGATACCCAAAGCCTTTATGCTGGGCCTATTAGTAACCTGTGTGATAGTCAGCTCAGTATTCCGTCTTTGACTGCCAACGAATTAATACTGAAACATACTCCAGAAGATATTCTGAATTCCATTATCAATGACATTAATGGGGCTAAAACTTCCATTTATTTGGAGTTTTATATTTGGCATCCTGGTGGACTTGCTGATGAAGTGGCTAATGCACTTATATTGGCAAGACATCGTGGTGTCGAGGTTAAAATATTACTGGACGCTGCGGGTAGCAGACTATTTTTTAAATCAAAGTGGCCTTCATTATTACAGCAAACTGGTATTAACGTTGTCGCGGCATTAAAAGTAAGCCCGTTGCGGATGTTTTTTAGGCGTATGGATTTACGCTTACATCGTAAAATAGTGATTATTGACAACGCCATTGGTTATACAGGCTCCATGAACTTAGTTGACCCGAAACACTTTAAACAGTCTGATGATGTTGGTGAATGGATTGACATGATGGTTCGCATCACTGGTCCTGTAGTACCCGTCATAAGTACGGTGAACTCTTGGGACTGGGAGGTCGAAACTAATGAACGATTTTTACCAGATAAACCGCCAATGGCCGAGTCGACGGATACTTCATCGTTAGTGCAGGTGATCCCTTCTGGACCTGGCATGCCTGAAGAAGTGATTCATCAAGTGTTATTACAAAGCTTATATCAGGCTCGAGCTAAAATTGTTATTACCACGCCATATTTTGTACCAAGTGAAAATTTACTCGATGCACTTGTTACCGCCTCTTTAAGAGGGGTAGATGTGAATATTATTATTCCACGTAAAAATGACTCTACTATGGTTAAGTGGGCCAGCAGTACTTTCTTTACCGACTTATTAAAGGCGGGAGTCAAAATTCATCAATTTAATGGCGGCTTGCTGCATACTAAATCTGTGTTGATTGATGATGAGCATTGTTTAATTGGTACGGTGAATATGGACATGCGCAGTTTGTGGCTTAACTTTGAACTGACGTTAGCTGTCGATGATGTGAAGTTTTCAAGTAAGCTAGATAATTTACAGCAAAGTTATATCGCAGATTCAACCCAATTGAGTCTAGAAGAGTGGGAAAAGCGTCCTTGGTATAAACGTGTTATTGAACAGGTGTTCTATCTGTTTAGCCCATTGTTGTAGAGCAAGTGCTGTAAGGTAATAGATGTAAGAGATGTAAAAAATTAAAAGCCGCTACAAATAATGTAGCGGCTTTTAGAATGTTTAAGCGATAGCATGTTGGTAAAATGCTTATTGCGAATAGGTTTCCAAGAAGGTACCAAAGTCAGTTAATGCTTTTGATAAGTCTTCTTTATGAGGTAAGAAAACCACACGTACATGATCCGGTTCAGGCCAGTTAAAGGCCGTCCCTTGCACGAGTAATATCTTTTCTGTTTTTAGCAGATCTAACACCAGTCTCTCATCATCTCGTAAATTAAACTTCTTCATATCTAACTTAGGGAAAGCGTATAAGGCTCCCTTAGGTTTTTTAACACTAACACCAGGTATTGAATTCAATACATCAAAACATACATCTCTTTGGGCTGTTAAACGTCCATTAGGTAGTATTAACTCATTAATACTTTGATAACCGCCTAGAGCAGTCTGAATAGCGTGTTGATTGGGCACATTAGAACAAAGGCGCATTGAAGCCAACATGTCTAAGCCTTCAATGTAGTTCTTAGCGGCTTTTAAGTTGCCACTTAATACCATCCAACCCACACGAAAACCTGCCGCTCGATAGGCTTTTGATAAGCCATTAAAGGTGACGGTTAATATGTCATCAGATAACGACGCTGCATGAACGTGAACGGCATCATCATAAAGGATCTTATCGTATATCTCGTCTGCAAATAAAATAATGTCATGTTGGCGGCATAATTCAACCACTTCTAATAACAGTTCACGGCTGTAGACAGCGCCAGTAGGGTTATTAGGATTGATGATCACAATACCGCGGGTACGTGATGTTATTTTACTTTTGATATCTTCAAGATCAGGGAACCAATCTGATTCTTCATCACAGCGATAATGTACCGCTTTACCACCAGATAAATTAGCTGCGGCTGTCCATAATGGGTAATCAGGTGAGGGTATGAGTACTTCATCATCAGTGTTTAATAAGCCTTGCAGGGCCATACAAATAAGCTCTGAAACACCGTTACCGATATAAACATCTTCGATATCGATACCAAAAACACCATTTGCTTGATAGTGCTGAACGATTGCCTTGCGGGCTGAGAACAAACCTTTTGACTCGCAATAGCCTTGAGCACTGGGCAGATTCAATATGACATCGCGTACTATTTCTTCCGGGGCTTCAAATCCAAATGGGGCAGGGTTACCGATATTTAGCTTTAATATTCTATGGCCTTCGTCTTCAAGACGACGAGCTTCTTTGTGAACAGGTCCACGGATATCATAGCAAACGCTATCGAGTTTATTGGATTTGATAATAGGGCGCATACTTGCCTCAAAATACTAATACGACATAAGTGTGCGAACAATAACGAATTTATTGCTTATATAAAAGGATTAATTGAAGGTTAGGTGCTTTAATTTAGAGGATTGTTCTGTTGTGAAACTGTTAAATAAGTCAGATTGGGGTTATGTTCTGATTTAATATTGTTTGAGTAGTTATTTGTTCTAATTTGACTTAGGTTTCAAGTTAAAATAGCTTATTGATAAGTTTATAAGTTAACTTATTAAAATTTATAGATAATAATAAAAAAGCCAGCAAATGCTGGCTTTTAAAACGTTACGATTTAATTAATGATGATATATCGTAATGTTCGTCGCTATTAAACGCGTTTCTTGAACTCGTTAGTACGAGTATCAATTTCGATTTTATCACCGATTTTAACGAATTCAGCTACAGTAACAACACCACCACCAGTAATAGTTGCAGGCTTCATCACTTTACCTGAAGTATCACCACGTGCAGCAGGTTCAGTGTAAGTGACTTCGCGAACGATGCTTGTTGGTAATTCAACTGAAATCGCTTTACCTTCATAGAAAGTCACTGAACATTCTTCTTCCATACCGTCAACGATATAAGCAGAAGCTTCACCTAAGTTGTCAGCTTCAACATCATATTGGTTGTACTCAGCATCCATGAATACATACATAGGATCTGCGTAGTAAGAATAAGTACATGTTAAACGTTCTAGAATGATGTCTTCCATTTTGTCATCACCTTTAAAGGTGGTTTCAGTGGTCGAATCTTGTAGCACATGCTTAAGTTTGATTTTAACGATTGCAGCGTTACGGCCAGAGCGAGTTGTTTCAGTTTTCTGAACAACCCATGGGCTGCCATCTAACATGATCACGTTACCAGGACGGAGTTCATGAGCAGTTTTCATTCTTTTATTCCTATATTTAGGTATTAATTTTAATTGCGCAGTATCTTAGCTGGTTTTAATAAATTGAACCAGTCGAGTCGCGAGATCTGCATTATTTTTAGCACTAATTGCCCAATCTTTAGCATGAAGCTGCATGGGTAATTGTACTGAAATTATTTGTTGCCAATAATCTGAGATATCGACACGTTGTTGATTGAACGCAAAATTAACTTCAGAAAAGGTATTTGCAAGTCCATCATCAAGTTTATTGGTATAGATACTAACAAAAGCCTGTAATTTTACTAGGTGATAATCTTCTTCTTGTGGGTATATATGCCAAATAAAGGGTCTTGCAGCCCATTGGGCGCGCAAAAAAGAGTCTTCGCCGCGTACAATGTTGACATCACAGCTCCACAGTAGCCGATCAAAACCGTTTTGATCAGTCATTGGCAAAATGTGAATCACCAAGTTTTTGATGCGATATTGCTGGCTGGGTTGTATTTCATCAATCGTCACCGGCAGCAGATCTATGATGCTGGTTAAGCTTTTACCCATTGGGATCAGTGCATGGATAGTTTGGGGAGAGTGACTCCAATGATTAACCAGATTGGTTAGCGCTGCTGATTCATAACTAAATACCGATACCACCATATCATCAGCATTTATTCCAGTTAAACCAAGCTGCTTGAACAACGAAAGTTTATTACTTGAGTCTGATTGCCAACGATCACGTTGGTTGAACAAATCATGCTCACAAATTAAACCACCACTCTTTTGGCTAAAACCTGGGAAATAGAAATATTTTTTCAGGCCACTGGTTTGCATTGAGGGCAAACCGTGACAACCATCAACCCAATCTTCTGCACAAAGGTATTCAAGGTTTATCCATAAGGGAGGAAGAATATTATTTGAGTTGGTAGTTTTGTCTTTATTCGTTTTATGAATAGCTTCTATCTGAGCAACTACCTGTGAAGGTAATTCACATGAAAACGCCTCAATTAATACAGATCCTGATTTATATTCTATATTAAATGGACTATTCCATTGAAATATATTAACACCATGAAAGTTTTGAGTCGCTAAATCAGGGTTTAATTGCGGTAGGATGTGAGAGAAGCTATGTAGATCATCGACCCAAAGGTTAATCTCTATCTGATATTCAGCATGTAATTGTTTTGCAAGACGCCATGTAACACCAATGTCGCCGTAGTTATCTACTACTGCACAAAAGATATCCCAGTGCTGCTTACTTGATGTATTCAATATCTTGTCTCGTTTGAGTCATAGTGATTAATAGCAGCAATTAATCGATGTACTTAATTACTGTTATCAATAAAATAAGGCGCTAAAAAAAGCGGCCAAAGCCGCTTTTTTATGTGTTCTCACTCAGTAGTAAAAACACGATTAGAGACTCAATATTAGTCTTCTAATTCAGCTAAGCACATTTCTTCATAAATTTGCTTAACCCATGCGTCAACGCGCTCTTCAGTAAGTTCTGGCTGACGATCTTCATCAATACCTAAACCAATGAAGTGCTTATCATCAACTAAACCTTTCGATGCTTCAAAGTCGTAACCTGCCGTTGGCCAATGACCAATGATAAGGCCACCACGTGCAGATACGATATCACCAACCATACCCATAGCATCAAGGAAATACTCTGCATAATCTTCTTGGTCACCACAACCAAAAATAGCAACGAGCTTGTCAGTGAAATCTACTTGCTCAAGTTCTGGGAAAAAGTCATCCCAATCACATTGTGCTTCACCGTAGTACCATGTTGGAATACCAAACAAAATCAGATCGAAATCTGCGATTTGTTCTTTGGTACTTTTGGCGATGTCTTTAACATCAACCATTTTTTTACCCAACTTTTTCTGGATCATTTTGGCTACAGCCTCGGTATTACCAGTGTCACTACCGAAAAAAAGACCTACAGTTGCCATCGTCTATCCTTTAAATATCATGTTCGCTTGGCGAATTTTAAAAAACGGTTCAGTTGTCGATTTGTTGTTGCAGGATTAATTCGATTAACTGGCTACGGCTGATGTTACTGGCCAATGCTTGTTCATTCAAGGCGTCATACAAAACTTGTGACACCTTTAACTCTATTCGTTTTAATCCGTTAGCGCGATCACGTTGTATTTGATTGCGCTTATTGACCTTTAACTGTTGTTCCCGACTAAGGGGATTGCTTCTAGGACGTCCACGACGTTTTTCTGAAGCAAACAGGTCAATGGTGGTTCTGTCTGTTGTTTCTTTTGCCATCGTTCTGTTTAACCGATCCCTGAACCTTCCCAGGTGATCTGTATAATACCTTTTGCTACAAACCCGGCACAGCCAAGGAATAATACTAACCATACGATGTAACGTCCGAATTTAGGCACTTTACCTTGCTTCAGGACATCATGAATAGCCATACCAATTAAGAAAAATACTAAAGCAAAAAACAAGTTTAGACCTAATGTCTCAATTTGATCCATGTATTGATTCAACATGTTTTTACCTTCAGTTTAACTTTAAGGCTAAAAGAGGGCGGGAATATATCACATTGATATACTATGAGCCATACTGTCACGTTCATTTGAGTAAAATTTACAAGGTGTTTATTTACTATTGTTATCAATAAACTCGACTACTAATCGATTAAAGATTTCTGGCTTCTGAGCATGCAGCCAATGGCCAGTACCATTGATGGTTTTGGCACTCACTTTTGGAAATTGCTGCATAATCGCATTGGTATGCTCTGCCAACACGTATTCCGATTCACCACCACGGATGAAAAAACACGGTTTATTGTATTGTTTAGTTGGCATGTCCCAGCCAATGATGTGCGAATAATTAGAAATTAACCCTGCTAAATTCATCTTCCATTCAAAACCATGCTCAGTTCTTTGTAAGTTTTTTAATAAGAACTGTGCTGTCCCTTCATCTATATCTGCTTGAGCAAGATGCGCTAATGCTGATTTTCGACTGGTATTATTATCCATTGGCAATGAGGTTAATCCAGCAAAAACTTTTTGATGACGTGGCTCATATGCTACGGGGGCGATATCGGCGACCACAAGACTAGTGACTTTTTCAGGGTGAAGTAATGCTAATGCCATAGCGACTTTTCCGCCCATCGAATGACCCACAAAATGGGCTTCTGTTAAATTCAATGTTTTGAGTAACTCTACACATTCGTTTGCAAGACTTGGATAGTCCATGTGTTGCCAATGCTCGCTCAAGCCATGATTAGGTAAATCCACGCGAATGACTTGATGATTTTCTTCTAATGCATTTGCAAGATTTTTCAGGTTATCTAAATTACCAAATAAGCCATGTATTAAAACAACGGCAGGGCCAGTTCCTGAAGAGACATAATGCATTGAAGTTTCCATGTTGATATTCAATAAAGTCGTGATTTTGCCTTTAAAAGGGGGGATATATCAAGACTTGTTGTTAATTAGCAAGCTGATATATGTTCATTAAAGCATCCAACGGTGACTTTGATGAGATGAAATTGACTAAATTTGAGGGATTTAGCTGATTTTGCTCTTTAACCAATGGCAGTTGATGGGTAGACTGTCATTATATGAAGATCGATCTAAATCGATCGCTAATGCCACCCGTATTGAAACTGCATTTGGTGGCTTTGTCGTTTTTGACCAAAGTTTAAGACTAAAGGAACAAGCAACTATGAAATATATTGAGATAGATGAAGAGCTCTATCGTTATATTGCCAGCAAAACGGAGCGTATCGGTGAAAGTGCATCTGATATTCTACGTCGTTTATTAGATCTTTCAGTCGAATCAATTGAACTTGCAGAGCCTTTAGCTATTAGTCATCCAAGTTTAGAAACAGCACACGCAGTCACAACAAGCCAAGTTATTGTCGAAGCTAAGGCTGAAATTGAAGCTGCTGTAGAGCAACCAACTGATTATGCAACTGAAAACGAAGCTGTTACTGCTGATGTTGATTTTGCTGACGTTGTGCATGAGCATTTATTATCGCAACAAAAAGGCGCAGTAGGTCGCTTCATGTACCTACTTGATTCTTTATCGGCAATGACACCTTCAACCTTCAGCCAAATTTTAAAGATTCAGGGTCGTGGAAGATTGTATTTTGCCCGCACTAAGGCTGAATTACTTTCAGCGAGCCAATCTGCTAATCCGAAAGAAATTGGTGCTAGCGGTTATTGGGTAACAACAAACAATAACACCGCCAAGAAGCGTACAATTTTATCTGAAGTACTGGTGCAATTAGGTTGTAATGAAGAGCTGGCAAAATCTATCGCGACAAGAATTTAATTAAGTTTAATTTAAATATAGAGGAGTGAACTGGTGGCTATTCACGAAAGAGCAGGAACTGTTGCAACACAAAAGGATTTGATCAATTTACCAAAATTGATGAGCCATTATTATCGCATTGTGCCAAATGTTGAAGATGTTCAGCAGAAAGTCACTTTCGGTACATCTGGTCACCGTGGTAGCTCGCTTAAAGCCAGTTTTAATCAAAACCATATTTGGGCAATCACCCAAGCTGTTGTGGATTATCGTCTGCAAGCCGGTATTAAAGGACCAATGATTGTGGGTTTTGACACTCACGCATTGTCTTATGCGGCTTATATGTCAGTACTTGAAGTTTTGACAGCAAATCAAGTCGCCGTAAAAGTACAGAAAAATGATGGTTTCACGCCAACACCAGTCGTATCGCAAACGATTATTACCGCAAATCTTGCTGGTGGTAATTTAACTGATGGACTAATCATTACCCCATCACATAATCCACCACAAGATGGCGGGATTAAATATAATCCGCCACATGGTGGACCGGCAGAAGGCGAGATCACTAAACAAATCGAAGCTGACGCGAATGCATACTTAGCTAATCAGTTAAGTGGTGTTAAAAAGGTTAATTACGGCACCGCCATAGAGTCAGGTTGGATTGATGAAGTTGATTTTATTGCTCCTTATGTTAACTCATTAAGCAGCGTTATTGATTTAGACGCCATAGCCAAAGCTAAGATAAAAATTGGTGTTGATCCACTAGGTGGTTCAGGTATTTATTACTGGTCTCATATTGCTAAGCAATACGGTTTAAACATTACCTTAGTCAATGACAAAGTCGATCCAAGTTTTAGTTTTATGCCGTTAGATAAAGATGGTCAAATCCGTATGGATTGCTCATCTCCTTATGCGATGGCGGGTTTGTTAGCCCACAGTGAGAACTTTGATGTCTGTGTGGGTAATGACCCAGATTATGATCGCCACGGTATTGTGTGTCCTGGTTTTGGTCTAATGAATCCAAATCACTATCTTGCTGTCGCTATCGATTACTTGCTGACTTACCGTAAAGATTGGTCTGCAGATTTGGCTATTGGTAAAACTCTGGTTTCTAGCGCCATCATCGATAGAATTTGTAAATCACACCAACGTCATTGCTTAGAAGTACCAGTTGGCTTTAAATGGTTCGTTGAAGGCTTAGCAAACAGTAGTATTGCTTTTGGCGGTGAAGAAAGTGCAGGTGCAGCCTTTTTAAATAAAGATGGCTCTACTTGGTGTACGGATAAAGATGGATTTATCTTAGCCTTATTAGCGGCTGAAATTCTTGCTGTCACTGGCAAAACGCCTGCACAGCGTTATGTAGAATTAACCGAGCAATTTGGTAAAAGCTTTTATACCCGCATCGATAGTCCAATTAGCCTTAAGAAAAAAGCCAAGTTCGAAAAGCTATCTTCCGACAGTTTTACTGACACAGAACTTGCAGGTGAAACTATAACTGCCATTTTGTCACATGCGCCTGGTAACAACGCGGCCATTGGCGGCATTAAAGTAACTACTGAAAATGGTTGGTTTGCAGCGCGTCCATCTGGTACTGAAGCGCTATTTAAAATCTATGCAGAGAGCTTCATTAGTGACGATCACCTTGCAGATATCATCAGTCAGGCACAAGTTATGATTGATGCAGCGCTTAAAGCTTAAAGTGTGAACATCATAAAAGCCGTTTCATAAAGATTTGGTTCAATATGAAGTATAAAAAGCCTGACTATTTAATATGATAGTCAGGCTTTTTAGTATTTGGCACTTGGTATTAAGTAGGGATTGAAACCTTATTCCATGATTTTAATATCATAAGCTTTATGTAAGGGAAGTACCTGTGCAATAGCGTTATCGCTTAACTGCCAATGTTGTTTCAATACACTGGCTATCCAACTAAAACTATTAGTTGTTGGCTGTAAGTCCCGCTGTTTAAATAACTGCTCTGTATTAAGTCCGGGCCAATCACCTAATACTTTCCCGCCTTTTACTTTGCCACCAGCAATGAACATTGCACTGCCTGTACCGTGATCAGTGCCTTGAGTGCCATTTTCTTTTACGGTGCGGCCAAATTCTGTGGCAATGACAACAACAGTATCATTCCATTGAGACCCCAAAGAGGACTTTAAGGCCGCTAAGCCACTGTCTAATTCAACTAACTGTTTCGATAAACGCTTATGCTGATTATTGTGAGTATCAAAGCCACCCATTTCTAACATGGCACAATCAATGTCATTACTTTTTACTAGAAAATTACCACATGCTGCTGCTAACTCGATAAATTTACGACTGGTTTTTTTACTATCATCAATCATGGCAGTGTCTTTAAGTGCTAATCCATCGGTTAAATTCTGCAGTAAGCTTTCATCACCTTGATATAAGGTATTTAATTGACGATATATATCGTCATCTGCAGCCTTGATATTTGCTGGGTACCAGGTGTTAACAGCGTTGCTTCCACGTAAGCTAATGGGCGTACTATTGGCAATGGCAATCGCTGATGAAGTTTGTTTACTATTTTTACTATTACTTATCACAGAATTAGAAAGACCACTTAAAGATCTTGCTAGCCATCCAGAATCCAAGTTATTTAAATTACCGCCGCATTCGAGGTAATCTTGACCATCAAAATGTGAGCGACTTTCATAACCTGATGATACAGCGACAATGGGCAGTAATTGCTTGTCTAAGTACCACTTATGTAAATGAGCTAAAGCGGGGTTAAGCCCAAACTGGTTATCTAATGCTAGGGCGTTTTTTACCACGCTCTTGGCTAGAGTAGGGCGTAACGTGAGTAAGTTGTCGTCTTTTAGCGGAACTACAGTGTGCAATGGGTCTAAAGCCCCTCTAAGCATGACCCAAACTAGATTCTTCTTATTGGTTTTGATATCGGTTGCTAAAGCTGATGTCGATACTCCACTACTTAACATCACTAAACTGGCACCGAGTCCTTTAATAAATTCGCGACGTTCCATGTTATCTCCTTAAAAATTCAGGACTCAATAGCAGTAATGCCAGTGCTTGATCGCGACTTTCAGCTCGGGTAATGGTCTTATAAGATGACTCTGTCATGGTTTGACCAAAAGTATTTACAATCAAATCTGCTGCCATTTTTTTACGTTGGCGCTTAGCTAATCTCACCGACCAGTTAATTTTGGTCATCAGCGCATTGGCTCCATTCCAATCTTGCTCATCGTCACTAAAGCCTGCTGGAGAATTTGCATTAAAAGGTTGCTGGCCTAATTCAGTTAGTAACTGAATAAATTTGCGACCTTTTGGTACTGAAATATCAAATGCTCGATAAGCTGAGATAACAAACTCTGTTGGTGTTTTAAACTTCTTCGGTAAAGGTTGCCATGCCTCAGTTGAGCTAATCATGGTGATCATCACTTGTTTGATATTACCGTTAGAGCGAATCCAGGTTTTTACTAATTGATTTTGTAACGACGCGGAAGGTTCATCTGCGATAAAGTGTTTGGCTAACTTATAACAAAGATGTTTTGCAGTTTGAGGATGCCTTGCGATATCCACCAGCATGGCTTGCCCTTGTTCAATACCGGATTGAGGGTACTGCTTGTTAAGTAATTTTCTTGTGCCTGATTCATGGCCATTTGAGCGAAACAAAAATCCGGTTTGTTTGTCTCGTTTAGGGTTGGCAATACTCCAACCACTAATGCCTTTTGCTAGTTCAATCACATCAGTTTGTGAATAGCCGCTATTTACCCCTAAGGAATGTAATTCAAGTATTTCACGGGCTAGGTTTTCATTTAAACCTTTTCCTCTTTTACCTAATCTTGAATTAGCGCCAAAAGACTTTTCATTATTTAAATATTTAATCATTGCGGGATGGGCAGTAACAGCAAGCAGCATATCTTCAAACGAACCTAACAGATTGGGCGCGATAGCCTCACGCTCAAGCGTCGGTGCGAGTCCTGTCATGAAAGGCCCTTGAGCTGTAACGCTGAAGTGATTAGAAAAGAATTGTAATAGCCGCCAACTCAGGGAGTTAGGTGAGTCAATTGCACTTTGTAAACTGCTGGTGGTTAATTCAATAAAAGGTGTTCTAAATGGCGGTTTATTTTTAGGCTTTCGAGGCTCTGCCATGTCATTGTCTGGAGCACCTCCGTTAGCGTGACTTGTATCAATAGACAGACTGTTAGCTGTTTCTGTGGGTATATTTTTACCTACAGTGCTAGTGTTTACCGCTTTTCTATCTCGTTGTTTCTGAGATTGATAGTCTGCCAAAAGCTGCATTATAGAATCAGAACTATATTGAGTGGGTAAAAACTCGGGTATCACTAATTGATTAATCAAAAAGGCTTGCGGATCTTTTTCCGCAAGTGTTAATTCGTTAGGCTTTGCGCCCAGGCCAAAACGATTTACTGCAATCACGGCATTAATTTGCGCTATGGACTCTTTATGCAAATCAAGACTCGTGGAGTCATTTAATTCAGATGATTCATATTGCTTTTCTAATGGCATCACACTTCCTTGAATATGTCTTAATTAGCTGCGACTAAACTGTATAAACTTCATGACTAAACATAACCCATATTTATATTATTTAGTGAAAAGTGACATAGTTTTACATTGGTTTGCATAAATGGACATGACTCTGATTGTTTTATGTTCAAAGTTGGAATGAGAAAAGCGATAGGAGTTTAATACGATTCTACATAAGCGTTTGCAGTTTGTGTGTTTCTCCATTTTACAATGTAATAAACACAAGTTTGCTTCAAAGATGGGTCAAATAAATGATCTATATTAAAACGAGAGAGCCCTGTATCTAGAGCTCTTCGAGAGATATCTAACGTTATTTATTTTGTTTTTTGATAGATAACAAATGCGACGATTGCGACCAGTCCAATGGCTGGTGCTAGTTCAGAAAGATGATGAAATAAGCCTGGTGCACCATGACCTTCATGGGCAAAGGCAAGAGTAGGAGATACGGCTAGCAATAAGGCGGTAAGCTGAGTTGATGTTTTCATGATGATTCCTTAAATTTTTCGTTAGTTTAATTTAATGGTTAACTTGCAAGCATCGCTATTATTTTTAATTGATACTTTACGGCGTGTTCATTTCAAGTTGCATTAACATCATTTGTTCTCCATCCATCACATGGGTGTCGGTGCCATGACAAGTCGGACAAACAATGTTGCGCTCTGTTAATTCAGTTTCGGTATCACAATGCCTACAATGGATCACTAGCGGCTGAATGTTCATATCAAGCTCTGCATTATGGCAAATCCCATCAAGTTTGAACGTTTCGAATGCCGTTGCCAGTAGTTGTGGTTCAACGCCACTCAGTACGCCTACTTTAATTTTTACTTTAATAATTTCATTGGCATTATTGTCACGTGCTAATTGTTCAATTTGCTCTATTAACGAGGTGACAATTGAATATTCGTGCATTAGCAAATCCTTGGCAGTAATTCACCTTGTGGTACATCTAAGTAGCGACTACTTCCCCACGGGGTATTGAGTATGACTTTACCTTTGTTATCTTTAATTACGTGGCCGATAATACTGGCGGAGTCACAATGGCAATATTGTTTCATTATCGCTAATGCTTGCTCAGCAACATCTTGAGGCAGGGCGATAATAAATGTGCCTTCATTGGCTAAATCAAAGGCTTCAAAACCGTACAATTCACACAATCCTTGGACTTCTTGAGATATGGGGATGTGTTTTTCATCTACTTGAATACCGACGTTAGATGCAGTCGCCCATTCATTGAGTACCGCAGATAAGCCACCTCGAGTGGCATCGCGCATGGCATGAATGTCGATGTTGGCGGCAATTAACTGCTCAACAATAGGCCAAAGCGTGGCGCAATCACTGGTGAGTTCAGACTCTAACGATAAACTGTCTCGTGCCATTAAAATGGCTGCACCATGACGACCGATATCTCGCGATACAATAATGGCATCACCAACTTGCAGGTTTTTAACTGAGATGCCGGGCTTTAAGATACGTCCCACACCTGATGTATTAATAAATATGCCGTCGGCGCAGCCTTTAGGCACAACTTTAGTATCTCCACATACAATGCGGGCACCAGATTGGTGTAACTCAGTTGCCATGCTTTGCACTATGGTATTGAGGTCTTTAATTGCAAAACCTTCTTCTATGATAAAGCTGCAGCTTAAATACTCAGGCTGCGCTGCCATCATGGCTAAATCATTGACTGTGCCTGCAATAGCGAGCTTACCGATGTCACCACCGGCAAAAAATAATGGCTCTACGGTAAATGAATCGGTTGTGAAGGCGGTTTGGCCGTACAGGTTTAATTGTGCTGCATCTTCTTGTGATTCTAGGATTGGATTTGAGAAAGCTTTAAAGAACATATCAGTAATTAAACTGTTCATTTCTTTGCCACCACCACCATGACTGAGTTGCACTTGTTGATATCTTTTAGCCGGCATTAGTGACTCCTGTATAACGATAATAGGCATTACAAGCGCCTTCTGAACTAACCATGCAACTGCCTAGCGGACTCTCTGGGCTACAGCCTTTGCCAAATACCTTACAATCTTGCGGGTTAGCGATGCCGCGCAAAATATCACCGCACTGACAGGCTTTATGATCATCGATTTCTACAGTGGGTAAATGCTGTTTGAAGATGATTTCGGCATCACGGTGAGCGAATTCAGGTTTAAGTGTTAATGCTGAATCGGGAATAGGCCCTAAACCACGCCAACGAAATGAATCTCTCAGGGTGAGGTACTGATTAATTAATGCTTGCGCTGCTTGATTGCCGTCGTAATTCACTGCGCGGCTGTATTGAATATCAAGTTGTGCTGTATCGTTATACTTTTGCTTTACGATGCGTAATATCGATTCCATCACATCTACAGGCTCAAAACCGGATACCACCACAGGTGTTTGGTATTGATCTACCGCCGCTTGGTAAATTTTAGCTCCGCTTATAACACTGACATGTGCAGGGCCGATAAAGGCATTAACTCTGGCTTGAGGATCTGCCATCACGGCATCAATAGCAGGTGGCACTAATACATGATTGATATGGAATAACAAATTATTGATTTGTTGTTTTTCTGCTTGATCAATGAGCACCGCTGTCATCGGGGTTGAGGTTTCAAAGCCAATAGCAAAAAATATAATGGTCTTATTAGGATTGTCTTTGGCAATGCTCAGCGCATCCATTGGATCGTATAAAGGACGAATATCGCAGCCCTTTGCACGGTATTGCGCTAAATTGCCGTTGGAGCCTGGCACTCTGATCATGTCACCTAATGTTAGCAATATTACGTCGGGCAGTTGCGCTAATGCTGCAGCATGATCAATGCGTTCTTTAGGCATAATACATACTGGGCAACCTGGTCCGTGAATAAAATTGATGTTAGCGGGCAGCAGTTGTTTCAAACCATACTTCATGATGGTATGAGTGTGACCACCGCAAACTTCCATAATATTAATATTAGAGGTTATCTGGCTGGAATATTGATTTATCTGCGCTGCCAGTGCTTTGATAATGTCTGGATTGCGAAACTGTTGATATAAGTCTGTGAGTTTCATTAATCACACCCTTCGTTATTGAGCTTATCAACTATCTCTTGGTAGAGTTCTAAACTCAATTTCGCATCAGCTTCATCGATTTTATTCATCACAAATCCAATATGGATAAGTACAAATTCTCCGATAGCTAATGGCTCTGTCATCAAGTGGCTACTGACACGACGTTTAACGCCTAAGGTGTCGACGGTAACGCTGGCATCATCGTGTATCTCAGTGATTTGTGACGGTACTGATAAACACATAGTGTTACGCTCCTCTAAATGCGCTAATCCAATCGGCGACTTGTTTAAGGGATTGTGGGTCTTTAATTGAAATAGGCATTAATGTCACATCAGGATTAAGCTTTTTAAGCTGTTGCTCACATTCGGATAAGGAGAAATCAAAGTGCTCGACTAAATCCATTTTAGTAATTAACACTAAATCAGCACGGCGAAACATCACCGGGTATTTTTCAATTTTATCGTCACCCTCAGGTACTGATAGCAGTACTATATTCTTGTGAGTACCCACATCGTAACTTGCTGGACAAACAAGGTTACCGACGTTTTCAACAAAACAAATATCAATGGGCGCTAAATCGATATGATGCAGTGCTTGATGCACCATAAAGGCATCTAAATGACAGGCTGATCCAGTTTGAATTTGATACGCACTAATGCCTTTGGCAATTAAGCGGTCTGCATCTCGAGAGGTTTCTAAATCACCTTCAATGACAGCATATTTAGCCGTCATTTGCTGTTGCAGGTGTTCTAGTAAGGTTGTTTTACCGCTACCTGGGCTACTCATTAAATTAAACGCCATGACATTATTGGCTTCAAAATGCTGCCTATTATGCTGAGCTTCATGATCGTTCTTATCCAATATCTTATGAATTACCGATAAGGTTTTCGCATCATTGAGCTGCGGGTTGCTGTGTAGGGTATGTTGATGGTCAGTTATTGAACATCCGCAATCTTGGCACATAGTCATATTCCTTTTCTAAATCGCCTTATTGTCTTAATTCTAGTATCGATGGCGATGTCATAATATTCTTTGATTCGTATCAGCTATTAATCTCTAAGTGGATGTTAATGCTGAATATGTGATCTATCTTTTGTCAATTAGGCTGTATAATAGGTTGTTTATCTTTCAGTCTATTTTTTACGTGTTTTGTCGTAAGAATGCATACCATAATTGCCCTAATGAAATACCAGCATCATTGATGGGAACAAGTTTACTTGGGAGTATGTTCCGGTGATTAAGCCTTTGGTGGCAGAGCGTGAGCAGGAGTTTATTTTGGAATACGCCGCCACTAAATACCAAGGCATAGTCTGGATATTCTGCTGCTACATCAGTTATAACTAGGCTAATACTGTTAGTGAATTCAAAACATATTTGCTCTATTTTGATACCGTTCACATCAATATTTAATTCAATAATGTGTTTGAGTAATTTACTTGTGTCCCAAACCGGAGTACTTGCCGATGGTTGGCTATCAGCTAACTGTAAAACGGTATTGTCCAATATCTCCGTTGACCATCGATTGGCTTGGGCTTCAATCAACATTCCCGCTTGGGATTCAAATTCATTGGTTTCGATTAGGTTCAGCGCTACAGCGACTGCATCAAACACACGACCGACGGAACGACATTCAATACAAGCAATATTACCTAGCCACATTCGATGCAAGTTCGTTATGGTTTGTAACGTCATTTTTTGAATCGCGCTAATGGGCAAGGCTTGAATTTGCTTAAGGGTGTAATGCTCGAATAATAAAGCCAGTAAAATTCTTACCGGTTGCTTTATGGCTTGCTCGCCGCCAATTAATTTGAATGAAGAAAAATGGCCAACATTTTTGAACTGAGTCCCGTCTGCTATCAAGCATTCGCTGCCCCACAGAGCGTCATCATCTCCAAGCCCTGTTCCGTCGAAACTAAACCCAAGCACAGGTTCTTGATAATTATTAACTGCTAACACACTCAATATATGTGCGTGATGATGCTGCACACTTGATACTGGTGTTGTTTTCTGAGTATTTGCCCATTGACTGCAAGCATAATCAGGATGCTTGTCGGTGATGATTTGCTCGGCTTCAAAACGATATAATCGGTTGAAGGTGTTGATGGTATCTTGAAATAGCTGATTGGTTTCAAGGTTATTTAAATCACCAATATGCGGACTGATAAAGGCGTTTTGATTGAAGGCAAAACATTGGGTGTTTTTTTGCTGAGCGCCCACGCCCAAAACAGCTTGTTTGAGTTTATTGGGCAGGGGAATACTGAGTGGCGCATAACCTCTAGCTAAGCGTATTACTTGAATTTGGTTGTTGATTAGCTGTACTACGCTATCGTCACAAGCATTAATAATAGGGCGGTTGTGATCGACGATGCCATCTATGACATGACCCAGTTTTGCCAAGATGTCACTAGATTTAGTGATGATGGGTAGACCTGAGATGTTAGCACTGGTCGCGACAAGGGGTTTATTGAATGCTTTTAGTAATAAATGATGCAGCGGTGTGTAAGCTAAAAAGATACCGAGCTTGTCAATATCTGGGGCGATCAAGGAACTGAGTAAATTGCCTGTATTACTATTTTTAGTCATCAAAGTGATGGGTTTCTCAGCGGAGTCCAACACTCGCCACTCCATGTTAGATCCAACGACTAATTGCCTTGCTTGCACAATGTTTGCCGCCATAATGGCGAAAGGTTTAGCAGGTCGTTGTTTACGTTGGCGTAGCGTTGCAACTGCAGCATCATTGGTGGCATCACAAATGATGTGAAAGCCGCCTAATCCCTTTATTGCGAGTATTTGGCCTTGATTTAACGCCTCAACAGCTTCCTTTAAAATGGCTGCCTGGTCATGGACTGCTTCGCTTTTTACTCCATAGGTGATACTGCTATAGCTCAATCGTGGGCCGCATTGAGGACAACTCACTGGTTGTGCATGATAGCGTCTATTCATAGGGTCGTTATAGGCTTGCTGACATTCATCGCACATAGTAAATGATGCCATCGAAGTTAGATGTCGATCATAGGGTAGCTGTTTAACAATGCTATATCTGGGGCCGCAATTGGTGCAGTTAGTAAAAGGATATTGATAATGGCGATCGTTAGGATCAAATATCTCAGTTAAACAATCCACACAGGTACTTTTGTCCGCTGAAATTGAAACAATTGCACCTTGGTTTGAATCATTGTCTGCATTTGAGCTGTTTGTATTCGAACTAGAAATAATAGAAAAACTCGATAGTTTGCTATCGATTTGTTCTTCCATGACATTTAACGAATCAATTCTGGCCAGTGGCGGCGGACTCACTCTTAGTTTGTGCACCACTTGATTGATGTCTGTATTAAGCCCTTGAAGATGGATACATACGCCTTGGTCATTGTTTAGTACTGTGCCGACAAGATTTGATTTTGTCGCCAACTGATAGACAAAAGGGCGAAAGCCAACACCCTGGACAATGCCATTAATATTGAGTTTAACTTGCTGTAAGTAAGCTTGGTGAATGCCCATGAGTTACCTCACCAACCGTCTTTTGGCAAGATACAAGCCACCGATTGCGAGATTAGCGCCATCTAAGTCCAGTTCTCTATTCACAATGATGGGATAGTTCTTATTAGCACGAATACAAAGTCGGTCTGCAAAAACGCTGTAACTAAGGTCGTTACCAGCAAGTACTAAGGCATCAACACCTTGTTGCTGTTCAAGGTGGTCCAGCCAATTGCTAAGATAGTCTGCTAATGAATCAAAAAAGCCAAAGGCTAAGATTGCTGGATTCGCTCCGGCGAGTTTGAAACTCATTAAGCTGGCTAGGGTTCTACGCCAATTGATGGTGCGGCATTCGTTTTCAGAGCAAAGAGGAAAGTCAATTCTTGGCGCGTTAGAGCCATTGTAACTTTGCGCTAGAGCGTGAAATGCATCGGCTTTACTTACCGTTGTCTTTAAATGAGTAAGTTGTTCATCTTCCAATATAATCATCGCTGCTATAGCGATGAATGTTTGCAAATTATCTGTACGACTTATGTTGTTTAAACGGGTGCTAGCTAAGTACTTAATTAATGTTGGATACTCAATAGCAAACTTATCAAATATCTTTGCTTCATCTTGCTTTAATCGTTCAGCAATATCAGCGCCAGAATGAGGGAATGTTGGTAATACTAAAAATTCGGTGATGTTTTGTTGTTTGTCTTGGGTTATCAAGCTACTGCGATTGTCATGACTAAAAAACAAGGTAGCAGTTGTTATGGTTTTTTTGTCTTCAGATGTCAGTTTTCGATTGGCTATTTTATTAATCTCTTGCTCAGATAAATTGAGTAAACCTGCATGCATAGCGCAGGTAGCGGCATCAATACCTGTTAGTTTTACTGTCGAATGAGCCTCAGTATCAGGGGAGTAATGACAATGAATTACTTTGTTTGTCCAAGTAGCAGAGTAATGTTGATAACTTGAATCATCGTGAAGCGGTGTCATCCCTGTGGATGTGATTGGCCCATGAGCTGCAATTTCAACCCAAGCATTATTGACGCGTGTAATCGTAGCCCTTGTTAAAGCATGGATAGGCGAAATATTATTTTTACAATCAATATCTCCATTATGTTCAGCACTAACATTAATATATAGCCAGTCTATCCCTAATGTACTTAATTGATGGCTTAGCACCATTAGAAAGCGACTACTTGCAAAGTGCACAGTGTAATAGCCCTTTGTTAATTTCAGGTCGTTTTGGCCTGTAGAGTGTTGAGATAATTGGTCTGTTTGCGTTCTTAATTTAATGAATGGTTTTTCAAGACTTGATAAGGCCAAGACTTCAAAAGGTTGCACTACAAAGTAATGATTGAGCTTACTGGTGTTACAAATAAGGACATTTTCGAATAGGGTTTGGCAATTCGGTACGTGTGCTACAGGTTTTTTACTCAGTGTAATCTGGGTATTGTCTCCAACAGCAATAGATAGAATGGAATCCTGTTCTAAACGCTGGGCAAACGATTGAATATCATTGGTGGTTAATGACCGTTCAATATCACTTAGGTGTTCATGCCCCTGACATTGATGACAGGGAGTATTGATATTAAGAAAATGCTCATCGCTGTCGTTAACCATATGTGGCTGACATTGACTACAGTAATGATTTACAAGTCTCATTCCTTGTGGATTAGTTATGGACTTTTTGCTGCCTTTACGCTTTTCTATAACGGTAATATCAGCAAAATCTAACCAAATTGAATATAAAAAATTAGCGGCAATTTCATCAGCAAGCGTGGCTAATTGTTGCTCTGTTGCTTCAACTTCTAAAAAATAGCACTTATTGGCATAGCCAGCAGTAAAGTCAAAGCGCGTGTCATTCATGTATTGATTACATAGCTGGGCATAAAAGGGCACTTGGCGATAACAGTGAAAGTTAAAACTGATTCTAGGCATATTGCTGACATCCGCGTTTATATGAATCAGGGATCAAGTCATTGATATTGACTGGCTGCTTTTTGATGTAGGAAAATCCGGCTTTTTCTAGATGCTGTAGTAATACTTTTTCCATTGTTGGCACTGCTGCCTGTATCGATTCAGTTAAGCCTAAGGTCATAGGCTCAATAACAGTTGGGGTAACACCAATGACGTGGGTATTGGGTCTATCACCGACCATTTCCATCATAATAAGCGTTTGAAGCATCTCAACTTCATGGGCACTACCTTGCCAATCAATCTCTGGAGGCGCTTGATCAAAGTTAAATGAATATACTTCACCTGGCTTAACACCTGGGCTGTTAACAGTATCAACAACGATAAGGTTGTCGTATCGACATAGGATAGGGATCAAGCCTTGGGCAAGCGTGCCACCATCTAAAATATCTAACTGGTGGTTTGGCTGATCAAATGTGTATTGTTCATCGATATAATTAACAAAATGCACGCCGATACCTTCATCGGCGTACAAAACGTTGCCTATACCTATCAGTAAGGTCGTAGTCAAAGGCTAGTGATCCTTATGGTAGTCATAACCTGAGACTATGGAGTCGACAGAGTTATGTTTAAAACGAATGCCTGACCAAATGGCCATATAGACATGGATAACCATGAATATAATGAATGCCCAGGTAACGATGTGATGCCATGTTCTTACTTGAGCAAGGCCACCCATTAACGCAGTAAACCAGGCTGATACTTCCCAAATCGCGCCGCCTAAACCTTCATGGTAAACATTGGCGTATAGCACTAGGCCTGTAATACACATAAATACCGCCGCTGCAGAAATGCCAACATAAGTGACATACTGCAAAGGCCCATAAACACCTACTTTGTGTAAATGTCCCATCCATATATAAGACTTAATTTGAGTTATCCAGCTCTGTAAACTGAATACATCTTTTAAGGAGTTACGTTCAATTTTACTTTTACCAAAAAAGAACAAGTAACAACGGGCAATGGTGACAGCGGTAAGTACAAAACCAAAAATTAAATGGACAAAACGAATCCAGCCTTGTACCAATACATCAGACGATTCCGGCGCGACTAAAAATGGCCAAGATAGATAAAATCCTGTAACTATCAAAACCACAATCGCAAGTGCTCTAAGCCAATGGAAAATTCGTATGGCTGGCGAGAATATGAGTTGTCTATGGTGAGTTGCAATCTGAGTCATAATCCTTTCCTCTTAGATCCGCAAAAGTCTAAAACCCGTTAGGATCGATTCTAAATTCACCTAAATCATTGCCTTTGTAATCCATCACGTGCACGGCGCAGGCCATACATGGATCAAAAGAGTGAATAATTCGAATGACTTCTAGTGGCTTAGTGGGATCTTCAAGTTCTAGCCCAATAAGCGACGCTTCATAGGGGCCAACTTTCCCGTCTTTATCAACAGGTCCAGCATTCCAGGTCGTTGGTACGATGGCTTGGTAATTTTCAATTTTACCGCCCTTGATCCTGATCCAATGGCTTAACATGCCTCGCGGCGCTTCGATCATGCTATGGCCTTCGTACTCACGCTGCGGATCAATTTCTGGAGTGACATAGGTTGATTCATCAGATTGTAAGTTCACTAGCATGGCATCGAATGTTTTTAAGCCCTCTTCAGCCACAATGACAGTCTGCAGCATACGAGCGGCTGTTCGACCTAAGGTGGTAAATAAGGCGCCAATGGGTAAACCAGTAGCACTCAGTAAGTCATTAACACTGTTAACGACGACCTCATTACCACGGGCATAACTGACTAACAGACTCGCAAGAGGGCCAACTTCAACAGGTTCACCTTGATAACGTGGTGACTTAACCCAGGAGTATTTACCATCACCATCTACGGTCGGTAATTTGCCATATACCGTATCGCGCTCAACAAAGCCGGTGTAATTTGGAATTGTTGTTCCTTCATAAGGATGCTGCGGCGCGCTAGCGTCATACCATGAATGGGTGACATCTTCTTTTATTGCATTAGGGTCAATGTCGCTTACGCCTGCCAAATCGCCATTCATGATCACGCCTTGGTCGAACATATACTTACCGTCAGCGAGTACAAAATCATTAGTTGCCATGAAGTTTTTGACGTTAACGCCGCCTAATACACTAGGTTCGGTGCCAAATGCGGCAGCGGCCATCACGATGTCAGCTTTGTAAGCACGAATGATAAAGTCATGCACTATGGCGTGTTTTTGTTTCCATTCTTGTAATCTTGCAGGACTTAACATGTCTCGTACTGCTGTTACGCCGCCAACCACTAATGATTGTGGGTGAGGGGATTTACCACCAAATATGGCGAGCATTTCTGCTGCGACCCGTTGAACTTCTAACGCTTTTAGGTAATGAGAGAGAGCAATCAAGTTTTGCTCAGGGGTAAATCTATAAGTTCTATTGCCCCAATAAGCATTCGCAAAAGGGCCAAGTTTTCCAGTATCGACTAGTCCTTTAACTCTCTCTTGCGTTGCTCGTAAATCGCCTTCTCCAGCAGCAATAGGATTTGCGGTATATTTATTTGCCTCTTGTGCTGCCAGTGCAGGATCGGCGCTTAATGCCGATACTACATCGACCCAATCTAAACCATGTAAATGGTAAAAATGCACAATATGATCATGCATATACAAAGACGTTTGCATTAGTGAACGTAAGTATTTTGCGTTTAACGGTATTTTTACGCCTAAGGCATTTTCAACCGCTTCAGTGCCGCAACGATAATGGGAATAAGTACACACGCCACATATGCGCTGCACAATTAGACCCACATCCATAGGGGTACGGCCCTTTAATATTACTTCGATACCACGCCACAAAGTTGATGATGACCAAGCCTTTTGAATCACATTATTTTCATCGACCTCAACTTCAACTCGTAAATGACCTTCAATACGGGTGATAGGATCAATAACTACACGTTTGCTCATGGTTTATTCCTCTAGCGGCTTGGCAAAAAGACTGGTTACAGCGTGGGCACCTATGCCTACAACGGTCGCACCTAAAATGACGGCGCCAATAGTATCGGCTGTGGCGTCAATGCCGTGGAGTAGCTGCCTTCCTAATGGTTTCTCAAAATCAGCCATGTCATCCCAAAAATTAGGTTCTGAACAACCAATACAGCCATGACCTGCTAGCACTGGCCAGCTTGTATGATGATTGAAACGTTCAGTAGGGCAGTTGTTATAGGTATAAGGCCCTTTACAACCTACTTTGTATAAGCAGTAACCATCTTTTGCGGCTTGATCGCCAAAGGTCTCAACAAATTCGCCAGCATCAAAACGTCCTCGTCGTTCACAGTTATCATGAACTCTGGCGCCATAGGCCCATTTAGGGCGATTGAACATATCTAAAGCCGGCAGTTTTCCGAACATGATGAAATACATCAAAGTACCGACGATGTTCTTTTCACTAGGAGGACAACCACCGAGGTTAATAACGGGCTTATCGATGACGTCTTGTACACCTTTGGCGCCGGTTGGATTAGGTGACGCAGCTTGTACTCCACCAAATGCTGCGCAGGTTCCCACAGAGATAATGGCAGCAGCGCCTTTAGCGGCTTCTTTTACAATGTGCATGCCTGTGTGACCTTTACAGCCAACAGTGAGAAACGCGCCATTATTAGCGGTTGGGATTGCGCCTTCGACAGCCAGTAAGTAATTGCCTTTGTAAGCCTCTAATGCGTGCTCTAGGTTTTCTTCTGCCTGCCAACCAGAAGCTGCCATTAATGTTTCATGATATTCCAATGAAATATGGTCAAAGATTAGGCTATCTAAGTTTGGGGTATCGGTTCTTATAAGGGATTCTGAACAACCTGTACATTCAGCCATGTGTAACCAAATTAGCGGCACTCTATCGGCGAGTTCTGCGGCTTCAGCAACTAAGCTTGAAAATGGAAGGGGTAAAGCGAGAAGTGCAGTAACGGACGCACTCCATGTCATAAACTCACGTCGGGTAATCCCACTTTTTATTAATTTGTCTTCTAGGGTTACGCTCTGACGAGGTTGTAGTTTCTGTAACTGATCTAAACGAGTTTTACATCGTTGATATAGAGCTGCATGTGTATCCATCTGATAACCTTTTCCGTGTTGGAGGATCAAACTGCTTTTTCTAATATAAAACTGCTGGGAAAATGGTCATTGATGTAAATCAAGGTTAATTTGATTATTGTGTTACTTAAAGAACACAGAATATTTGTTTAATGTTTAATCAGTTATCGGTTAATTAGTGATGCAAATAATGCTCAGGTTTAAGCTTATGGGATGCGTGTTGATAGCCCAATAAGGACTAAATCAGTCAGTAGATGATGGTAATGCTAGTTTTTGAAATAGTGAGTTGCGCTAATTGAAATTGAGAGATTTATTTATCCCTGCTCATCAGAGGTGGAGTGTTTGTTGAGGCATTATAAATCTAGCCCGTAAATTGATATTTTTAAATTACTTTAGTTAAATCCTGTCAATCGTTAATCAACATCTTCTCTGATGTTGATTAAATGGATAGTCTGGTTATTACTGGATTGGTAGTGACATAACCGATTTCAGGATGAGAAGAGGAGAAAGTGATACTGGAAATGCTTAAATTTGATAGTCCGGTGTTACTGAACTGCCACTGTGATGTTTCTGGATCATTTATCCATGTTCCAGACACATCAGAGATTAAATGTAATTGATTATTATGACTAAGGATTTGTGGATAAGCGCCGCCGCCAGACCATTTAAATTGATGTTGCTCACTTGGACATTCATTTAGTGCAGTTACTGCATTAGCGGCCGTTATTGAGTTAGTTAAAAACATACAAAAACATAATCGAAGAATAACATTCTTCATAATAGAATCGTCAATGATAGCATTGTCCATAATCGTCATATCCATAATCCACTTTTATTAAGCTCTACTAGTATTGATGATTTCAATGACAAATAGAGCCTACTTTAGAATGAATTACTGATATAAAACTGTATAGCTTATGTCTTAAACATGAATAACTAACATCGCCAGCTAGTGTGTTGCGTGATTTCAACATCTTTAGCTATTTCAACTATGCAATGGATTGAACTGACTACTGGGTGAAAGTGACTTGACCAAAGTTAGCGTTAAAGTCTACACACCATACGCTCATTCCGGTTAAATCATCCATTGTCATGCTTTTAGGTAATTTAATGGTTAATTGAGCATTAGCATAGCTCTGACCGTTAAGTTTATTACCCATACTAAATGCAGAACTGCCTACATAATCATTGGCAATAGCACCATAAAAATATACATCAGGTCCTAATCCATCATAATCAAATTGTTCAATCACAATGGTGCAGTCATCAACGATAGTTGCTTTACCAGATACATTGTGGGCAAATGTTTCAAACATACCAGTCCAACCGATTTTTGCATGGGTTTTAGTACAAGTTGAAGCGCTGCCATCATCGATTGTCATTAATGTTTGTTGGAAGTGGTAAATGGCATCATCTGCCGTGACAAAGGTTTTATTTGTCAGTTGACTCGATTGAATAACCTCTAGCCAAAGAGATTCAAAATTATTGGCCCTAAAATCAATATTATTTGTAACCAAGGTATGTATGTCACTGGGGAGTACGATGCCATTGGTAACATCACGATCGCTATCTAATGATTGTAATAATCTTAATGTGTTTACCACTTCGGTGGCGTTTATATCTGTAGTATTGAATACAGATAATGGGGTGATATAAGCATCTGCATTTAATGCGGGGAAAACAGTTTGCCCTATAGAAAAGGTGATATTTTCATCTGCAAGGTAGCTAAATTCACCCGCTAAATTGGTGACTCCTTGTTGAGAAGCCGTTTGGTAATTAAGGCCAGAGACTGCTGAGTCTAAAAATAATCCCGTTAAAATAGTAGGAGATTCTGGCGTCGGGGTTGCTGGCGTTGTTGGAACTGCTGGAGTTGAAGGCGTAGCAGTATCACTAGTTATATCTGAGTTGGACGAGTCATCGCTTGAACCACCACAACCCACTAAAAACAACAAAGACGTTGCACAGAAAATGGTAATTAAAGGCTTATTATTGTGTTTTGTAGACATAGGATAAATACAGTTTAAGAATCATTGTATTAATCTAATTGATCTTTGCGCCTGAATCCTCACAAAAGTTTAACATTTAAAGTTTCAGGCGTTTAAAGATGAATTATTGTTATCTATTCATGTTTATTAGTGGCTAGCGCAATCCTTATTGACCCGTTAGTTGCTTCATAACTTGTGGTGAAACGCGTTCGGATAATTGTTGCAAGCAAGCATTGGTGGTTGGATCGCGATATTTAATCTTAAACTGACACAAAGAATATAAATGTTGGGGATCATTACTGACTTCAAAGGCTTTAGACAGAGATTTCATCATATCAGCTGGATTTACCTTCTCTTGTGCTAAACCTAAAACAGACCAATTTTGCGGATTGGTTGGCTCAACAACAGTAGCTTGTGTGAAATATTCAATAGCTTGGGTTAAATCTTGTTGTCGGTAGTATGCCAGACCTGCGCTATAACGAAGTAAGCCTGCTTTCGGTTGATTTTCAATCCCTTGTTTTAAGATGGCAATAGATTGTGCTTCTTTACCTGTTTGTCTATAAAGGTCAGCTAAGTTAGCGTAGCTGGTGGCCAGTATGGGTTCTACTTTAATCGCGCGCTTGTAAGCCTCTTCTGCTTTATCAAACTGCTTTTTTGCTAGATAAACATTAGCTATATTCAACCAGGCAAAACCGCGGTCAGTATTGTATTGTTGAATTTCAATGTATTCATTGAGTGCTACTGTCATCAGCATTTGTTGTGATTCATCCATGTTTGACCAATCAGAGACTAAGGCGCTGGCAGCTTCAGTTCTAACAGAGAAGACAGAATCAGTGAGTAAAGGGGAAAGCAACGGCCATCTGTTAGGGAAAGCAAACCCACCAGAACCAATAATTGCCGATAATCTTATTTGGGCATCAACATGTTTAACCGATCGCTCAATGGCGGTATAGGTTTGTTGACTAGGGAAATTAGTCATTCTTGATAATGCAGAAGCTCTGATTATTTCCGGTTGTTGCGGGTTTAAAGCAATCTCAGAAAGTGCGTCACTGCTAGAAGGTGCGCCTGCGGCAGCATTTGAAAATGCGACCGCGTAGCTAGGTGTTTTTCTAATAACAGAATTAGGAAATTGTTTAGCGACTGTTTGAGCAGCCCAGGTAGTTGTTTTATCATCATGACATTGACTACACACATTTGGTGTACCTATTTTTAAGCTTAAATCCGGCCTTGGTACTTTGAAACTATGATCAGCTCGTGGGTCAACTTCCATATAAGTGGTTTTTGGCATATGACAAGTTACACATTTTGAAGCTTCAGTACCTTCGGCATGCTTGCTGTGTTTATCTGCTGAATACTCACTTGGTACATGACATTGATAACAGATAACTTCCACTGGTGCTTTTAATTTATTGCTATGTGGATTATGACAATCACTACATACGACGCCTGCCATGTGCATTTTAGATTGCTTGAAAGACCCTAAAACAAAAACCTCATCGTAAATTTGACCGTCAGGGTAATATAAATTTGGACTCACATCACTCAGCATATATTTATTTGAGAAATTATCGATATGATCATGAGCTTTCGCTTTACTATCTGTTAGTTGGGAGCGGCGACTATGACATTGTCCGCATGTTTCTAATTGCGCAGAAGTTTTGACTTGCTTGGGTTGCAATATCTTTTGGCCTTTAACAAACTCCCAAGCACCAACTTTAGGGGCTAAATCACGCTCAAAGCCTAATAATGGCGTTGATTTAGTTTGATCTTTAGACCATTCAATGTGTTTACTCGCTGGCCCATGACAGGCTTCACAGGCCACATTGATTTCAGAGAAACTAGTATTAAAGCTGTTACTATTTGCATCATAGTTTTTTTGAACATTGGTGGAGTGGCAATCAGCGCACATGTAGTTCCAATTTTGGCCTTTATTGGTCCAATAGAATTCATCAAAGGGATCCATATCAGGATACAAATAAAACCAGCGTTGACCGCCTTCATCTTTAGTACGGCTATCCCATGCAAATGGAATTAATTGCACTGCACCGTTTTCAAATTCCACCATGTATTGCTGCAGTGGTTCAAAGCCGAAGGTATAACTTATTCGATAATCTTTAAATTGACCGTCTGGCCCTTTTATATTGACCCAATACTGTTTCTCCTTCATAAAAAAACGGGATATTTCACCTAAATGATCAAACTGTTGATTGTTAAAGTTGGCTAATATCGATTTAGGCTCAGCATGTCGCATGGACATATCATGATGGGAGCCTTGCCAATCTTTATATTGTTGCTGGTGGCATTCAACACAGCTTTGTGTACCCATGAAGTCGGCGGCGGAGAGATTGCCGCTAAGGAATAACGTGATTGCTACAAGGGTATAGGTAACTAGCTGATTGAATTTCATATTAAATTTGTGACTTAGACGATTTATAAGTCATCTTAAGATCAAATTTACAAATAACCAACACTTACTCGCTGACTATCTGCAAAAATTAACAATTCTCATATAAAAATCGATTTATGAATGCTCAATACTTGAATGGATATTCAGATATCAATACAACTGCTGTCTGCATAAAGCGAGTGCAGTTCGAATGGGGTCTAAGTATTGTGAAGCGGTGTTATTTGATAAATACCAAAAGCTAGTTTCAGTATCAGGTTGTTGATTAAAAAAGACTAATTCAGCTGTTAGTAATTTTTGTTCTGTAGCATTGACCGACCAAGTTGATAACGGTGTATTCGCTAAGGCGTTTAGTTGTTCTTGTCCCACCTGGTGCTGTGTGTTTTGTTCAACAACTTGTGTCAAAAGCGCAAAAGGATCGTCATTAACGGGTAAACTATTATTAACAGGCGAGGAGTGTTGCTCTGATAAATAGAGCTCAGGCCATTGAGTTGAAGTGTTTATTGTAGCAAGTGCAATACGGCGCTCTCCTAGCCAATTATGCACCACACAAGGTAAATGCTGATTGCTTGGCATGTCGTGACTTCGTTTTAAGCTTGGCAGCAACGACATACGTTGTAATGCCAGTTGGCAGTTTAGTTGATTAAACAATACAAAACTGACTAACCCAGATGATGGCCAGCAGTGTAATTTTACTTCCAGTAACCTTGCTGTTACTGACAATGCAATTGCCAACCATTCACTATGATCTCCTGTAACGACAAAGTCTTCTTCAGAGCCTGCATAAGGACCATTACAGATATTAATGATATTTTTATTATCAGAAACTGTGCCATTAAAAATGATTGAATAACCATCATCTGCAGCTTGCCAAGAGCCGCTAGCATTTCCAATAATAGTGATTTTATCAATTTTTGGAGCATTGCTGTTAATTGTAGAAAAATCGAGAAAGAGCGGGTTACAGTTTGCTGAGTTAGACATTCATTTAGCCGAGTTTCAAATAACGATAAAGTAAGGTAATCAATAATTTCAAATAAAATTATAAACTAGTTATTCTCCCTATGTGTATTTTTCTACTTATTATTAGCTAATCAGGTTCTTTTCAAAGTGAATGATTAAAGTTAGTTAAACTTAGGGGCGCTCACTTGTTTTTTATACTAATTGCTCTACATTTTAATAAGAAGTGTAATCCATTTTAATTGTTAATTGATGTAGTTTGACACTACTGGTTAAAGACACAAAAAAGAGGCTTTTTATGTTAGGTGAAAATCATTCCCTTAGACACGAATTTCCAGATCACATTGATACCATCACTTCACTCAATAGTTGTGATGAACATTTTGCCAAGATATTGAAACAATATGATTCACTCGATAAACAAATTCGTAATCTGGAGTTAAAAGACTCTCCAATTTCAGATGCAGAAATTCATGATTTAAAACAGCAACGAGTAGAAATGAAAGATGCACTTTACCATCAAGTCATGCTCGCTGAGAAAAATTGATCCACTCATAATCCCTGATAATTGATTTTAAAATTCATTGCTTTACTACGATTCTGATATTAAGAATGAAAAGACAATATCGTGAAGATATTGTCCTTTTTTGTATTAGGTTTAGGTTTTTATTTTAACAAAGGCTGTAGCACTTCAAGTTGGCCATCAACAGGCTCTGTAATACTCAAATTCAATATCTCTGCAATCAAAGGGTATAAGTGAATATTCTTTGCTTGAGTAACCCTTGCTCCAGCTTTAAATGCAGGCCCATTGGCATAAAGTATGGTGTTCATATCAGGTACGGCTTCGGCATAGTAACCGTGTTTTCCTATTGGTCCCGCTTTAGCATCTGTACTAGTGATGAAATGATCATGGGTTACTAATATGGCATCACCGATAGACGGGTTAAAATCAAACTCTAAATGCTTAGGGATGGATTCTTTTCGATAAAAAACTAACCCTTCTGTCTGATCGACAAGCTTTTCAAGCTCAATTAAATCGTGCTTTTTATCATGACCGTTAGCGTGTACTAAAGAGAAGGCAGCGTCGTTAATAAAACTGAACCTAGAGCGTAAATCCTTATTCTCACCAAATAACTTATCTGTATAAACTCGTTCAAATTTGTCTACGTTAGCCATACCATGATCTGAGGTAATGATGACATTTACCGCAAAAGGTAAAGTGTCAATTTGTGCTAATAAATTTCCAATAATCGTGTCAATGTATTGAACAGCATCATAAGTTTTATGAGATAAGGGGCCATGATGATGTCCCGCGCTATCTACATCAGAAAAATATAAAGTCACAAACTGTGGACGGTCTGCTTTAGGTAAATTAAACCAATCGATGACTTGCTTTACTCTAAGCTCATTCGGAGTTCTTCCATCATATTTTTGCCAGTAGGTCGGTCTATGTCCCGCAATCTCAGCTTCTGAACCTGGCCAAAAGTAAGTTGCTGATTTCATATTTTGTTGAGCGGCTAATGACCATAGCGGCACGCCATCATAAAAGCGTCCATCTGTTACTGCTTCACGATCGCTTAGGGCATAATGGCGGTCTAAAGTGGGATTATAAAAGCGATTAGCCACAATTCCGTGATGACTTGGGTATAAACCAGTGACTAGGGTCAAGTGATTTGGAAAAGTGACTGTTGGAAATGACGGCGTGAATTGAGTTACTTTTGCGGCGTTTTTGGCGAATTTAATGAGATTTTTTGGCTCATGTACTTGATTATAGTCATGGCGGTAGCCATCAATAGAAATCAATAACACATAAGGCGTGGTGGTATCTTTAATTTCAGGATTTGAATCTTGATTGATTTCAACGGCAACACAGCTAGCACTGATGATTAGCGACGCTGTTAAGCTCAATAGCTTAAACAGGAACTTTGTTGAAGTTAGAGGTTTTACTGCCGTAATAGCTCTTGTTGTAATAGCTCTTGTTGATGTAATGGTATTTGAGCCCGTGGTAGATAAAGAAACCCGCGTAGTCATAAGTCACTCTTTTTTGTATTGTTGTTATAAAGTTTTTCATTGAAAAATATCATATAACTTTTATGTGACGAGACTATTATTCCTATATTTTCGAATAACAGGATTTTCATCAGAGTCAATAAACAAAAAAGCGAAACTTAACGTTTCGCTTTCTGTTATTTTTAAAGGCTATGTTCTAAAGATCAAGTTCTAAAGATCATTCACTAAAGTTGATTTATTGTGCCCTTTGTCATTTCAGCTGGCTCTTCAGATAAAGGAAAATAATGGCGCCATGATCCTATTAAGAATTGACGAGTATCTTCAATTGCGATGTATAAGCATGGGATTAAACAGAGTGTCACAACTGTTGCAAATAATACCCCAAATGCCAATGAAACTGCCATTGGTATAACCATCTGCGCCTGCATGCTCGTTTCTGCCATGATAGGTACCAAGCCAATGAAAGTGGTTAATGACGTTAGCATAATCGCCCTAAAACGACGACAACCCGCATTAATCACCGCATCATGCAGTCTAACCCCTTGTATTCGCGCTTTGTTGACATAATCAACCATGACTAAGGAGTCATTCACCACCACACCTGCCGCAGCAATAATACCGAAAACGGAAAGGGCACTTAAATCAATACCAAGAATGATATGCCCCAGCATTGAACCGATGACACCAAAAGGAATAACCGACATAATCATGAAGGGTTGCACGTAAGATTTTAGCGGTATAGCTAATAAACTGTATATCACCAACAAAGAAATAATGAAGTCTCTTAATTGAGTATCAGCGCTATCAAGTTGCTCTTGAATACTACCTGAAACTTCGCTTTTTACTCGTGGAAATTTAGCCAGTAATTGCGGAATAAAGTTATCACGAATGTCTTTAGCCAGTTTAAACGGTTCAGCTTGCTCCGCATCAACAGAAGCCCAAACATTGATCGTTCGGTTACCGTTTTCGCGGCGAATACTACTGACACCTTGTACTACATTGATGTTTGCGACTTCTGATAAAGGAAGCTCTGCACCTTGTGGGGTTTTAATTAAGACTTCTTGTACCAAAGCAATAGAATTACGTTGCTCTTCAGGGTATCGAAGCATGACTTTAATTTCTTCACCATTACGGATGATACGCTGGGCTTCAAGACCATAAAAGCTATTGCCCACTTGGGATGCAATATTAGCGAGTGTGAGTCCTAAACTATGCGCCAATGGTTTTAAGTCAAATTGAACTTCTTTAGCTGATGATTGACGACTATCATTGATGTCACTAACACCTTTTAACGTATTCAATTTGTCTTTTAATGCTTTTGAAGCCGCAATGAGCTGGACCTCATCATTCCCTTCTAAACGGAAGCTAATATCACCATCATCACGTCCACCACCAAACAAACTATCTTGAATTGTAAATGATTTTACCCCTGGTATTTTAGGCATTGCTTGACGCCAAAGCTCTGCAACTTCAAAGGTATTGAGTGGTCGAATCTCTGGGTCGACAAGTTTAGTTCTCACTTCTGCTCTTGTACGCCCTTGGAGTTCGACTTGCAGTTCAGCAATCATGCCTTGGCCGTATTTTTCTTGAAGGTCATTTTCTACAGTCCTGAGCGCTGTTTCAATGGCATGGGCTGCATCTAGTGTTGCGGTTTCTGCTGCATCAACATTCATTTCTAAACTAATACGAGGAAAGTCATGGGGGATCTTAGGCTGACCAATAAAGCGTACTAAACCACTTATGTATAGCGCAGCACAAATCACGATTAGCATAATGAAGGTTGCTATAACGGTATAGCGATATTTCACCGCCATGGTTAGGCTAGGGCGATAGACGTTTGAAATGAACTTAGTCAGGTTTCTTTCAATTTTTCCTTGGATGAAGTTAACGATATTTCGTAACCAATCAAGAGGATTTTTTGAACCAGGTTTAACCACCTTTGGCTTATTCATATGAGCCAAGTGAGAAGGTAAGATTAACTTTGATTCAACCAATGAGAACAATAAACACAGAATGACGATAAACCCAATGGATTGGCCAAAAGCGGACGAGGGTCCATCATCTAAGGTTATAGGTAAGAATGCAGCAATTGTGGTCAGAACACCAAAGGTGGCGGGCATAGCAACACGCTTGACACCTCTAATCACACTATCAATATTTTGGCCATTTTCTTCACATTCTGTATGGGCGCTTTCGCCCATTACAATGGCATCATCGACCACGATCCCCAGCACCAGAATGAAGGCGAATAAACTGATGACATTAATGGTAACGTCAATAAAGCCCATCGGCATGAATAGCAGCGTACCCAAGAAACAGACTGGTAAACCCATCATGACCCAAAATGCTAAGCGCACCCGTAGGAATAAAGCCAGCATGATAAAGACTAAAAATGCGCCAGTTTTCATACTATCTAGCATCAGGTCTAAACGACCTTCAAGGTAGTAAGTCATATCAACCCAGGGCTCTAACGTGACGCCATCAGGTAGAATATCTTGCTTTTCAGCAACATACTTTTTTAATGTTTCAGCAACGTCAGTGATACTTTGGTTTTTAGCGGCACCAACAAAGAAAGTAACGGCATTTTGACCATTAAATTTAGAGTATTGTATACCTTCCTCAAAGCCGTCATTAACGGTGGCCACATCGCCTAGAAGCAGGTTAGTACCATCATCAAGTGTCAGTAAAGGTAAGTCTTCAAATTCATACCCCACATAGGCTTGGTTTTGAACCCGTAAATTTATATAGCCATTTTCTGCTTTAATCTGACCCGCTGACATATTGCGTGAATAACCGCGAACCGCTTCAGCAACATCATTAAAACTTAAACCAAATTCTCGTAAACGATCCTTACTGACTTCAACGCTAATTTCATAATTTAACCCGCCGTAAAACTCTGAAATATTCACATTTGGCAGTTGCATTATTTCTTGGTGTATTTTTTCACCCAAGTCTTTTAATTGGCGTTGAGATAAATCGCCATAAAGACTTAAATACATCACTTCCTGACGTATTTTAATCCGTTCTACTTTCGGGAATTCCATTCCTGCAGGGAAGGTAGAAACTGAATCGATTTCAGATTTCACTTCATCAAGTACAATTTGTGGGTCATAAGAATCTTCAATTCTGAAATAACCAGAAGCTTGATTTCGGTTCGAGTAGGTAATAACGCGCTGTAGACCTTGAACAGTTTCTAAGGCCTGTTCAATTTTAACGGTAATGCCTTCTTCAACTTCCTGCGGCGCGGCGCCTGGGTAAACCGCACTGAATTCTATCCAGTTAATTTCAACAGCAGGGAAAAATTGTTTACGAATGGTATTTGCGGTGAGTAGACCACCTATTAATATTATTGCCATCAATAGGTTTGCTGCAACACTGTTACGAGCAAACCAAGCAATTAAGCCTTTATGAGTGTCTTCCATGATTACTCCTTACCCTCCATAACGATTGCAGACTCTGAATCTTCGTCGGCGTCATCAACTGGAACGTCTTGTTGAAGTATTTTATCTTCTGGTAACGCGACAGTCATTCCTTCAATAGGGTAATCAAGGGCTGAAGTAATAATGTTCATTCCTTCCTCAATGCCACTTGAGATAATAACGTTGCTACCATCTTGTCTGATAATATTGACGGGCAAGTATCTGAGTTTCTTTTCTTCATCCATCACAGCGACTAAACCGTTAACAATTAAGTGGCGTGGAATCACTGCCACGTTGCCGGCATTTGTTCCGCCAATATGGGCTGTTACGTATGTGCCGTAACGTAATTCTTTATGATTGCTTTTAAGGCCGTATGGATCATTAACCTCAGCGATCAAATACGTCATACGACTTTTACTGTCTATAACGCCTTCGCTGCGGACGATAGTGCCTTTCCATTGTTGTTTTTCACCGGCAAAATTACCTACCAGAGTGACTTCTGCATTGGTGCCTTTACGGTCAAGGTATTGCATTTCTTTATCAGCTAATGGCAGACGAACTTCAGCTTTCTCAGTGTTATAAACTAATCCAATTGACGAACCATTACTGACAAAGCTGCCCATACCAATATTACGACTACCGATTAATGAGTCGTATGGTGCTTTAATGATTGATCGTTCTAAATTCCGTTGTGCACGTTGCAAACCTGCTTCAGCACTTTTTAATTTGGCGATTTCTTGTGCTAATTGTGGTTTACGTAAACTCAGGTCGCTGGGTTTACTGTCAGTAATCTCAGCCCATTCTCGTTCTGCAACTTCTGCAGTAGCCTTTTCTAAAACGAGGCTAGATTTAGCTGATGCAAGATCTGCTTGAGCATCAAGTAATGCAGACTCATAATCGCTTGGATCAATTTTAGCGAGTATCTGGCCTTTTTTAATGAAGCCACCTTTTACAAAAGTGTCAGATACATAAGTTATTTCACCACTGACTTGAGCAACTAACTCAGTGTGATATTTAGCATTAACGACACCGTAAGAACTCACAGTAAATTTCATAGGTTCATATTTAATGCTCTGTACTGATACTAAAGGCGTGTTATCAATAGGCGGTTTTTCTTCTGGAGCCTGTTTAAGCATGATTAAAGCGGTAGCAATCACAGCGCCTGTGATAATTACTACAAATGGAAAAGCTTTTTGCATTGTTGTCGCCACGGTACTTCCTCTTTACTGTGCTTTGGAGCGTAGTTGCTCTGAGAGTAAATCAAGTTAACAATATTATATGGTTATGTTACAGGGATTGTTAACTCTGAGTGGTAACAATGTGTAATTTTTTGTGTCAATAAGTTATGACTCTATAGAGATAATATAAATTCGAATAAATATAGGGTGTTAAGGGTTTTATATCGATAATTTCAAACTGTTTTTGTGATTTATTTTAGATATAATCAACGAAAGTAATTCAGGTTTGACATATTGTTTTTCAAAGTGTGTTTACATAACTTTCACATTTAAACCTGTAATAAAAGTACATTAATTGCTAAAATTAGCGCTTAAAGTGATTTTTTAGAATTATTCTTAGTAAAACCTGTAATAAAAGATCAAAAATAAATGAGTAACATCTTAAATTTAGCAGCATCTGTAAATTATCTAGAATGAGTAACTCATGTCGATGATATGAGCTCAGAATGTTGTTACTCATATATGAATTCGCTTCAATTGAAAATGGAACAGTGTAATCACTGTCGACATAAGGAACAGTAATGAACGTATTAGTCACTGGTGGTGCTGGTTATATTGGCTCTCATACCGTGTTATCTCTACTGGAAAACAATTGTAATGTCGTTGTTTTTGATAACCTCTTTAATTCAAATATAGAATCATTAAAGCGCGTAGAAGCATTAACAGGAAAATCAGTTAGTTTTGTAGAAGGTGATATACGTGACAAGCAAGCATTAAACGCATTATTTGCTGATTACGACATTCAAACTGTTATTCATTTTGCAGCATTAAAAGCGGTCGGTGAATCAGCTCAGGTCCCATTAGAGTATTATCAGAATAACGTCCATGGGTCAGTATGTTTGCTGGAAGTCATGGCTGAGCATAATGTTAATAACTTCATTTTTAGCTCATCGGCTACCGTTTACGGTGAAGACAATGAAGCGCCTTATGTTGAAACCATGAAACTCGGTACACCGTCTAGTCCTTACGGTGCCACCAAAGTGATGGTTGAACGAGTTATGGCTGATGTGGCAGTGTCAAATGCTAACTTTAGAGGGGTATCGTTACGCTACTTTAATCCAATCGGCGCACATGAAAGTGGACAAATTGGTGAGTCCCCAAATGGCATTCCAAATAATTTGCTGCCTTATGTTGCACAAGTGATGGTAGGTAAACGTGAAAAATTAAGTATTTTTGGTGCTGACTACCCAACAAAAGACGGAACCTGTGAGCGAGATTACCTTCACGTTATGGACTTAGCTGAAGGCCACGTAGCAGCCATGAACTGGCTGCAAGAAAATGAAACATTTACCGGAGTTGAATCATTTAATCTGGGTACGGGTAATGGCGTGTCCGTGTTTGATATTGTTTCAGCATTTGAAAAGGCGGTAGATAAACCTATTCCTTACGAAGTCAGTCCAAGACGAGCAGGGGATTTACCTGCTTTCTGGGCAAATACACAAAAAGCTAACCAACAACTTAATTGGCAAGCAAAACGCACTTTAGATCAAATGATGGTTGATACTTGGCGCTGGCAATCAGCCAATCCAAATGGCTATGACAAAGATTAATGGTTTATATAACCTTTATAGTGCTTTAATTAAAAAATAAATAAAGGTCAATATTGCTGATGTTAAAGCTTACATAGTCCTTTTGTTTATCTTTAATGTTACTTAAAAATGTCACTCAAATGGAGTGACATTTTTTATAGCTGTCTAATAAGAGATTGGTTTACCGTAAACTTTATATAATAATAGCTCAATTTAGTTTTAAGAATTCATCATCACTATTAGCGTTATTTTACATCTAGCCCCTGCCGAACAAATGCAGCATTCCGCTAATATAGAATATTTATCAATAGTGAAAACCACAACCTAATGTTTATCAGTGTTAACAATAACCATTTGATGGGTAATTAGCCTTCAGCTTAGTCGTGATTAACATTATTTATTCGCGATCATTTGTTAGCGCTAACAATAAAGTTGTGATATAAAATAAAATTACTTAATAACATTTTAGTCACAATGTAGGTCAATTATGAGCCAACAAATAAACCCTATTTTGCCCGGATTCCACCCAGATCCTAGTATCGTGAGAGTGAATAATGACTATTACATTGCCGTGTCAACTTTTGAGTGGTATCCAGGGGTACAAATTTATCATTCACAGGATTTAGTTAACTGGAAATTAATTAGTAGGCCATTAAACAGAGCTGCTTTACTGGATATGACAGGTTGCCCCGACTCTTGTGGCATTTGGGCCCCGTGTTTGAGTTATTCAGATGGTTTGTTCTATCTGATTTATACTAACGTCCAGCGGTTTGATGGTAACTTTAAAGATTGTCCCAATTACCTTACGACTTGCTCCACAATTGATGGTGAATGGAGCGATCCCGTTTACTTAAACAGTAGTGGTTTCGATCCATCTTTATTTCATGATGATACTGGCAGTAAATGGCTAGTGAATATGCTGTGGGATCATCGTCCTGGTAAGCATCCTTTTGCCGGTATTGTGCTACAACAATATTGCGAACAGCAGCAAAAACTTATTGGCACAGCAGTCAATATATTTTCTGGCAGTAAACATCAGCTGACCGAAGGACCTCATTTATACAAGATTAATGATTACTACTACTTATTAACCGCAGAAGGCGGAACGAGCTACGAACATGCTTGTACGTTTGCACGCTCTAAAAGTATCACTGGTCCTTATGAAATCGATCCTAATGTTCATGTGCTAACGTCTAAAGATAATTTGGATAAGCCTCTGCAACGAACTGGACACGGCGGATTAGTGCAATCTCCAGATGGACGGTGGTTTTTAACGCATCTTCTATCTAGGCCGATTACATTAGAAAACGGAGACAAGCGCAGTCCACTTGGCCGAGAAACGGGTATTCAAGCATTAATATTAAAAGATGATGGTTGGTTTAGTTTAGCGTCGGGCGAAATTTACGGCGAAATAAATCCTAAAGGGCTAACAGCAAAGCCACAACGAGATTATTCGCATCATGATGATTTTTCTGGTGCTGTATTACCTGATCATTATCAATGGCTAAGAATTCCCAACCCTGATTGCTTTTATAGCTTAACTGATAAGCCTGGTGCGCTGGCGCTATACGGAAAACATTCAGTTGGCAGTACGTTTAAACAGGCATTAATCGCTAGAAGACAGCAACATCATTCATTTGTAGCACAAACACAATTGCGCTTTAAACCTACGAGTTTTCAACAACAAGCAGGATTAATTTGCTATTACAATGCGCATAAATTTCATTATCTGTATGTCTCATATGATGAAAATGGGATACATATCGATGTCATGAGCTGTTTAGGTGATGAGTCTTTAAAAGCTGACTTTCCTATTTATCAGCAACGTATACCTATTACTGATGAGCAAAGTGAAAATATAGGCTTAAGAGCTGATGTTGATTATGAACGGTTAACTTTTAGTTACTCTGTAGATGGTAACGCGTGGCTACCGATATGTGATTTAGATTACAGTCTCATTTCTGATGAAGCAGGTAAGGGCGAAGGTGCTAACTTTACTGGGGCATTTGTGGGTATGTGTTGCCAAGATTTAACGGGTGCGAATATTCCAGCTGAGTTCGATTATTTTACCTATAGGGAAAGGCATTAACTCATTCATCATGGGTCGATAAAGATACATATTTAACTAAAATTAAGGCCATCATATAAATTATGATGGCCTTAATAACTTTAATGTCAGTTAACATTTTAGATTAACGTTATGCTTTGCGAAGCTGTTGGATCATTTCAACTAAGATAGTCTGATCTTTAGCAAAATTACGGATCCCTTCTGATAATTTATCACAAGCCATTTCATCTTCGTTTAGCTGCCACGAGAATTGCTCAAATGTTAACCTTGTAAGTGTCTTAGGCTTAACACTGCATATTTCTTTAGTATTTAATTTGTGGACTAACTTACCTTGAGTATTGTTTAATTCAGTCAGTAAACTAGGTGCAATAGTCAGTAAGTCGCAACCGGCTAATGCTATAATTTCATCAATATTTCTGAAACTTGCTGCCATTATTTCTGTTTGATAGTTATATGTTTTGTAATAGTCAAAAATAGCCTTGACAGACAATACGCCTGGATCTTCAAAAGCCTCAAATTGCTTACCCGAGTGTTGTACATGCCAGTCTAAAATTCGTCCCACAAAGGGGGAAATTAAGGTGACTTTTGCTTCTGCACAGGCAATGGCTTGAGTCATTGAAAAAAGCAAGGTGAGGTTACAATTAATACCTTGTTTTTCAAGCTCTTCAGCTGCCTTAATACCTTGCCATGTCGCTGCTAATTTAACGAGTACCCGGCTTTTATCTATACCATTGGCCTCATATATGGCAATTATCTTTTTCGCTTTCTCAATGCTTGCTACAGTGTCGAATGACAACCTAGCATCAATCTCACTGGATATACGTCCTGAAATACATTTTAAAATTTCACAGCCAAAGTTAACGGTTAAATGATCACAAATATCATCGATGTTGTCTTTACCTTGAGATATCGATTTAGTAATAAGATATTGGTATTGTGGTAGTTTTGATGCTTGTAAGATGAGAGAAGGGTTAGTCGTTGCATCTATAGGTTTGTGAAGCTTAATCGCGTCAATATCGCCGCTATCAGCGACTACAGTGGTGATTTTTTTTAATTGTTCCAACATATTCATGATAAAAAAATCCCCCATTTATTAGATGGGGGAACAGTCCTTAAATATAACGATTGACGACGTTTTCTAGTAGTTCTTGTCGCCCTGAAGTCGATGTAGGATTGATATTTTGTTCATGAACGACTTTTGCTAAGCTTTCTAAACTATGTTGTCCATCAAAAATATCTTTACCTAGGCCTTTATTCCACCCTGCATAACGTTGCTCTACAAATGAAGATAACGGCGCATCTTCAATAAGTTGGGCTGCATTGAGTAATGATTTAGCCATGGTATCCATACCGCCAATGTGGCCATGGAATAAATCATCATTTTCACATGACTGACGACGAAGTTTTGTATCAAAATTTAAGCCGCCAGTGGTAAAGCCACCTGACTTTAAAATTTCATACATGACTAGCGTACACTCAGCTACGTCATTCGGGTACTGGTCTGTATCCCAACCATTTTGCATATCGCCACGGTTAGCATCGATACTGCCCATAATGCCTTCAGCACATGCTACTGCTACTTCATGATGAAAACTATGACCAGCCAAAGTAGCGTGATTCGCTTCAATGTTGACTTTGATTTCATTCTGTAAACCGTGCTTGTGTAAGAAGCCTGCAACGGTTGCCGTGTCATAGTCATATTGGTGCTTAGTTGGTTCTTGTGGCTTTGGCTCAATCAATAATGTGCCTTTAAAACCGATTTTATGTTTGTGTTCTACAACCATTTTTAAAAATCGCGCATACTGTTCACTTTCTTGTTTTAAATTAGTATTAAGTAGTGAGTCATAACCTTCACGGCCACCCCATAAAACATAGTTCTCACCACCTAAACGGTGAGTAACTTCCATGGCATGTTTAACTTGTGCAGCGCCATAGGCAAAAACTTCAGGGTTCGGGTTTGTTGCACCACCGGCACAAAACCGTTTATTTGAAAATAGATTAGCTGTACCCCAAAGTAATTTAACCCCAGTACGTTGCATTTCTTTTTCTAGTACATCAGCAATATGATTTACGTTAGCATGGCTTTCTTTTAGCGTAGCCCCTTCAGGTGCTATGTCCGTGTCGTGAAAGCAAAAGTAAGGTACACCGAGTTTTTCAAAAAATTCAAAGGCGACTTTGGCTTTTTGTTCAGCTAATGCAAGTTGATCACCGACTGGCTGAATCCAAGGTCTGTCAAAGGTGCCTTCACCAAAAATATCAAAACCTGTAGAACAGAAGTTATGCCAGTAGCATGCGGCAAAACGTAAATGTTCTTTCATTGTTTTACCCATGACTACACGGTTTTCGTCGTAGTAACGAAATGCAAAAGGGTTTTTACTCGATTCGCCTTCGAATTTGATTTTTTCGACATTCTTAAAAAATTGTTCGCTCATGATGACTCCATATTTTTCGGTTAGTTTGTATATGATTTGTATTAGTTTTTTATTTATTTATAAGATGTAAATTAGATAAATAGGTGTTTAGTGGCTTGATATAAGCTTTTGAATTGTTGATATTGCGTGGCGTAATATCCCTGCATTTCAGGGTTAGGTAATACAAGATGTTTGAGTTTGCCACTAGTACAGACTTTTTCGGCGGGGCTTTGCTCAATGGCTATTCTTGCTAATCTAGCTGCACCATAGGCAGGGCCAACTTCTCCGCCTTCACGATAGGACAATGGGCGATTTAATACGCTAGCAAGAATATCTCCCCATAATCGGCTTTTTGAGCCACCGCCGATAACCGTTATTTCTTCAATAGTTGCACCAGCATCTAACAAAACTTGTTGTCCATCAGCAAAAGCAAAGGCAACGCCTTCTAATACCGCACGGCCCATGGTGGCGGCATCAGTGTTATGGTCCAAACCAAAGAAAACCCCTTTAGCAGTCGGATTATTGTGAGGGGTACGCTCACCTGATAGATAGGGTAAAAACAAAACTGAATTTGGCTGGCTGAAATCACATTTAGCTATTTGATCTAATAAAGCAGATTCGTTGTCGTAGCCCGTTAGTTTAGTCACCCAGGTCAAGCAACTTGCTGCACTTAATACCACTGACATTTGGTGCCATGTATTACTCAAGCAATGGCAAAATGTATGTACCGCATTATCCGGGTTGGGTAAATATTGCTCATTTGCCACAAAATATACCCCTGAGGTGCCCAGTGATAAAAATGCTTGATTGGGCTTTATCACGCCAATACCTATGGCTCCAGCCGCATTGTCACCTGCACCTGCGACAACAGGTACAGTGTTCATTCCCCATAAACTAGCGATGTCCTCGCTTAATGTTCCGGTAATGTCAGTGCCTTCATATAACGACGGCATTTGCTCAATAGTCATTGATGTTGCTGATAACATTGCTTCTGACCAGCAACGGTTCTTTACGTCTAGCCAGAGCGTACCGGCTGCATCAGACATATCAGAGGCATAGTCTCCGGTCATTTGTAAACGTAAAAAGTCCTTAGGCAATAGAACCTTGGCAACTTTATTAAAGTTTTCTGGCTCATTCTCCTTTACCCATAATAATTTAGGGGCAGTGAAGCCTGGCATCGCGATGTTGCCAGTAATGTCACGTGAATCAGGTTCATTTTCTTCTAAGGTTTTGCATTGAACTTGGCTACGGCCGTCATTCCACAATATCGCTGGACGAATGATTTGGTCATTACTATCGAGTAAGGTTGCGCCATGCATCTGACCTGACAAACCAATAGCGTTAATTTTTTTGAGCAAATCAGCTTGGGTTAATTTGAGCTCAGCCATTGCTAAACAGGTCGCTTGCCACCATTGGTTCGGATCTTGTTCAGACCATTGTGATTGTGGTCGAGATATTGTTAGTGCTGAACTCGCTTGTGCTAACAACTGATCATCATTGTCTAAAATAATGACCTTTACACAAGAAGTTCCTAAGTCGATTCCAAGATACATAATTCAATCCGTTGTTATATTGTGTTATACTTTGTTAGCGCTAACATTAGCATTGAGTTTTAAATCTATCAAGGGTATTTTGTGTAATTAATGTTAACGTCAGTTGCTTGTTAACTTTTGCTATAGCCAATTAACCTTAGTGATAAGACCGCAATAGCGATGTAGTTTTGGCAAAATATATCTTTAAACATAAAAGGGAATTAGAAATGACTCAGCTAAATTGGGGTATTGTGAGTGCAGGAAGGATTGCAGGTTTATTTTGCCAAGACTTAATTTTTTCAAAGAATAGCCATTTATATGCAGTAGCCGCAAGAAAGCAAGCTGACGCTGATGAATTTGCTAAACAATATAATGTTGAAAAATCCTACGAAGGCTACCAAACATTATTTGATGATCCCAAGGTGGATATTGTGTATGTTGCCACGCCCCACAATTTTCATTTTCAACAAGCCTTTGATGCCTTATCAGCAGGAAAACACGTACTGTGCGAAAAACCCATGACAGTTTCACATAAAGAATGTGAAATATTAGTCAGGTTAGCGCAAGATAAAGGTTTGCTACTAATGGAAGCATTATGGACCTATTTTTTACCCGCGATGCAAAAAGCTAAAGAGTGGTTAAATGATGGCCGCATCGGACAGCTTAAACATATTAAAGTTGATTTTGGTTATCCCGTGCCTTTTAAATTAGATGGTCGAGAGTACAATCCTAATTTAGCGGGAGGATGCTTATTAGATATGGGTATTTACCCGTTAGCTATTGCAGATTTCTTTCTTGAAGCAGATATCGATAACTTGTTTGTTAAAGCCAATGTTTGTGAAACCGGTGTTGAGGATGATGTCATTATCATAGGTAAAAGTGATGATGTGATGGTCAGTCTTGCGACATCCTTTCAATGTCGATTAAGTAATAATGCCTATCTTATCGGTGATAAAGGTTATATTTTAATTCCTGATGCCTTTAGAGCTAAAGAGTGTCGTTTATTTCACCTTGATGAATTGGTTGAGAGTTTTAATGACAACAGGCAATCACTGGGTTATCACTTTGAAGCAGATGAAGCATGTCGACTCATTGAGGAAGGGAAGTTACAAAGTGCGGTTGTTAGCCATCAACACAGCTTATTATTTCAAAGCCAGCTGGCCAGTGTAAAAGCGCTTTTTTAGCGCTTTTTTTTAGCGATCTAATTTGGTTCTCATATATAGCTACTGATTGTCTTTAGCGATTTACGGGCAATTTTATGGCATGTGTAGAATGAGTCTGATTTCATTAATTTAATATGGCTAATGGTCGCTTCTAGGAAAGTAGGTTATTACATTTATGATTTTAAAAATGTTATTATTCATAATGTAACGTACCCAAATAGCTGTCTATCTTCATACAGTCATTAACTGTTTAATTTCTCGACGTAGTTTTATTAGTAGGTAAGCAATGGTCAAAGTAAAAAAAGCCCGCATACAAGATGTAGCGCTAGAAGCGGGTGTGTCAATGATGACTGTATCAAGGGTGTTAAATCAAGATCCTAAAGTCAGTGATAGCACTCGCAGCAAAGTGTTAGCCGTTGCCGAACAGTTACAATATCGACCTAACGAATCTGCTCGTCGTTTAGCCAGTAATAAATCCTATTTAATAGGATTACTTTATGATAATCCCAGCGATGCCTATATAAGTCAGTTCTTGTTAAGCGCGTTAAAAAGTTGCCGAACTAAGGGCTTTCATTTAGTGGTTGATGAAGCGGATAAGAACATTGAAAAAACACTGCAATCTGTAAAAGATTTGATCAATGAAACCAAGGTCGATGGGATGATTTTATTGCCGCCTGTGTGTGAGCAAAAAGAAATCATTGATTGCTTACAAGAGGCTAATGTTCCGTTTGTGCGAGTGGCACCCGACAGCCATTTAACTATCTCGCCGTATATTTGTATGGATGATTATCAAGCTGCGTTTGATTTAACGGAAATGTTGATTAAGCAAGGCCATAATAAAATTGGTCATATTATCGGTGATGCTAATCAAGGTGTTAGTCGCTTACGTTATCAGGGTTATTTAGATGCTTTACGCTCAAATAAAATCAACACCCCACCAGAATACATAGAACAAGGTTGTTTTACTTATCAATCTGGCATGGTTGCAGCGACAAAAATGTTAGCTTTAAAAGACAAACCTAGTGCCATATTTGCTGCCAATGACGATATGGCTGCAGCGGTTATCTCGATCGCACAAAATCAAGGGATCAATGTTCCAAATGATTTATCCGTTGTCGGATTTGATGATACAACCCTTGCAACGGTAGTATGGCCAAATATTACTACAGTAAGACAACCCATTGATGAAATGGCAAAGTTAGCTGTTAGTTTGTTTACTTCTAATAAGGTTAAAGATTTTACCGATTTAAAAAGCAATCAATTACGCAATATTTTAGATTTTAAAATAATTCAAAGAGAGTCCAGTAAACCAATTGAATAACCTTTTGTGGTAATTTCTTATACAGTTTAAGCTGGACTACTGTTTCGAGTTAGTCGTTGATTGAGTAATTATAGATAGATATTCAATTTATTTTGTAAACACAAAACGTCTGTTTAACCATTGGCAGAAATCGCAGCTATATAGACGCTTATCACACCAGGTATTTGTTCTTTTTTATTCAACTCTTCCTCCTAAAAACGATAAATGGAATTTGTATCAGTCATTTACAATTATGTTTTTGATGAGTAAAGTGATTATCAATTCTGTTGTGTTTCACTGTTAGGCCATATGGTAGTGGATAATTAACTGCAGCATGTCTTAACCTTTTATCACAAAGCTTGTTTTACTAATTGGAAACCTCCTGTGAATTTTATAAACGACGTTATTGATGAAGAAACCATCCCAGCTGATTGTATTAGTAACTTAACCGTCGATAATCTTATTTTTACCCTACATGAAGGCAAGCTAAAAGTGTTGCTGGTTAAATATAATCAGGGGCTTGCAACAAATAAGTGGGGACTAGTAGGTCACTGGGTGCGTAGTAATGAAAACCTTGAAACGGCAGCATCTCGCGTTGTTAAAAACACGACAGGTGTTGAAAACTTGTACTTAGACCAACTTGGTGCATTTGGCGATGTTGATCGCTATCCTGCTAGACGAATTATTACCATTGCTTTTTATTCTCTAGTCCGTTTCGATGACACCAATTTAACTCATGGTGCTAATGCGATTGAGTGTGAATGGTTTGATGTGAGACAAGTACCAACACTGATGTTTGATCATGATAATATTTTGGCCAGTTGCTTAAATCATCTGAAATACAAAGTAAGGCATGAACCTATTGGTTTCAGCTTGTTACCTGAAAAGTTCACGCTATTACAACTGCAAGATTTATATGAATCTATATTGGGCGTAACGCTAGACAAACCCAACTTCCGCAGAAAAATATTAAAAATGGATTTACTCATCGACTGTAAAGAAAAGCAACGCAATGTAGCACATCGCGCTGCTGCACTGTATCGGTTTGATGTGGAAGTCTATGAAAAATTGGCACAATTCGGTTATACATTCGAATACTAAAAGCAAATTTTCAAATCTAATAAAGACAGCATTCGCTGTCTTTTTTTACATCCTGTTAAAAGTTAATCAAAGTTGTTTACAATGTTAATGGTTTGATATAGTGTTTATGACTATAACCTTTAGTTGGAACAGTAATGGACACTTTTATTAATAAACTCAGCATTAAAGAAAAGCTTGGATATGGCCTTGGGGACACTGCAAGTAATATTGTGTTTCAAATGGTCGCTAACTTCATGCTGATTTTTTATACCGATGTTTATGGCTTGTCAGCAGCTGCAGCTGGCACATTACTTTTATCTGTACGATTGTTTGATGGATTCACTGACCCTATCATGGGCGGAATCGCCGACAGAACCCGTACACGTTGGGGCTCATATCGTCCTTACATTCTATTTTTAGCAGTACCTTATGGTGTATTAGCCTGTTTAGCGTTTATAACACCTGATTTTGATAGCACAGGCAAACTCATATATGCCTACGTTACTTATGGGCTATTAATGACATGTTACACCGCAATTAATATTCCTTATGGCGCATTGGGCGGGGTGATGGCGTCAGATCCTAAAGAGCGTACATCATTACAATCATTTCGATTTGCCATGGCAATGGCTGCACTAGTCGTTATCGTGTGGGCAATACCGCGTTTAGTTGAATATTTCGGTCAAGGCGACGATGCTGTTGGTTATCCGTTAGCGATGATATTCATGGGCTCATTAGCTGCTGTTTGCTTTTTATTGTGTTTTGCAATGACGAAGGAAACATTAACCAACGAAACTGATAAACATGAGCGCTCAACTCAGAGTATTTTTAAAGACTTTTTTCAGCTATTTAAAAATGACCAATGGCTTGTTATCGCGATTATTAGTCTTGCTACCTTGATCCTAATCGGAATTCGCGCATCTGTTGCACCGCACTATATTAAATATTACATCGGTGATGAGGAGTTACTATCAAACTTCTTAACCTTGGCGGCAGTGGGTTCAGTGTTGGGGGCAATTTCGACCAACTTTCTCTCTAAATTCATTGAGAAAAAGATTCTGTTTCAAGTGGCTTTAGTGGTTGTTATCATTTCTCATTCATTATTTTACGTCATTGATAGTGACCAAATAGCGCTCATATTTGTGACTTACTTCATTGCTAACTTTGCACATATGATCATTACCCCCATCATGTTTTCTATGGTTGCTGACACTGTTGATTATGGTGTTGAGAAAATCGGTAAAAGGCTGACTGCAATTACATTTTCTGGACATTTACTGGCGATTAAATTCGGTTTTGCAATTGGTGGGGCGTTAGCTGGCTGGATATTATCTGCTTATGATTATATTCCTAATGAAGTGCAAACAGAGCATACACTTTCAGGTATTTTACTTGCCTTCGCTGGCATACCTATTATTTGCACGGTTGTTTGTTTAGTGGTTATTAGTAAATATCGATTAACAGAATTAGAAGTTAAAAAGATTCAATTAAACCTGGCCGAAGTTAAATGAAGTTAAGTGAAGTTAAGAAGTCTTATTATATTAATTAAGGTTTAACTCATTTATATGCTGGTTTAATAAACATTTTATAAAATTGTACGAGGAATTGTTATGGCTTCTGCCATAAATAAAAGGGAAATCATGATTAATAACGAAGTGAGTGATGCTGAAAGGAAGCAAGCGTTAGATATTAAAAAAGCCAATTCTTTTAAACAAAAGGATGAAGCATTAATTACTAGCATTTATACAGCAGATCCATCTGCTCATGTTTTCAATAATAAAATATATATTTATCCTTCTCATGATATAGAAACAGATAATGCTATTAATGATGATGGCGACCATTTTGCTATGCGTGATTATCATGTCTTGTCTATTCAAAATGACACAAATGAAGTTATTGATCATGGCGTTGCGTTGAGTCTTGAGAATGTTAAGTGGGCTAGTAAACAACTTTGGGCGCCAGATGCAGCGCATAAAAATGGTACTTATTATTTCTATTTTCCCGCAAGAGATTTAGAAGGGATTTTCAGAATAGGTGTTGCGACAAGTTTATCTCCTGCTGGGCCATTTGTAGCAGAAGACAGCTATATCGAAGGTTCTTTTAGTATCGACCCTGCTATTTTTGAAGATGATGATGGTAGTTATTACTTATATTTCGGTGGTTTATGGGGCGGTCAATTACAAAACTGGCATCAAAACCAATTTTCATCTGAAGATCAATATCCAGCTGATGATCAAGCTTCATTACCAGCAAAGATGGCAAAACTTTCAGACGATATGTTGTCACTTGCTGAACCGGTGAAAGATATTGTTATCCTTGATGAAGAGGGTAACGCCATCACAACTGAAGATAATGAACGCCGCTTTTTTGAAGCGTCTTGGGTTCATAAATATAATGGTAAATACTATTTTTCATACTCAACAGGCGATACCCATAATATCGCATATGGTATTGGTGATAACCCTTATGGGCCTTTTGTTTACCAGGGGGTGATATTAAACCCGGTGTTAGGCTGGACCAATCATCATTCGATAGTCCTTCATCAAGGTAAATGGTTTTTATTTTACCATGACTCTACTTTATCAAAGGGTCAGACACATTTACGATGCGTTAAAAAAACAGAATTACATCATGATGAAAATGGAAAAATAGTCACAATAACGGCTTATGAATAAATAAATCATAGTTTAGGTTGTGATTTTTATTTGCCTAAATAAGTAATAGTCAAAAAGACTAATAAGCAATATCCAATTAGGTTTTAGGACAAATAATACAGAAAAGTTTACACATTTAATAAAGCAATAAATGAGCAGAGAATCGACTAACTATAGCTTTATATTGAATTTAACGATTTAATAACATACGAAATCGATTGCAGTCTTTGTTAGTACTCTTTATTGGATTTTTAAATCAAGAGATTAGTGACTTCTGGGGAAGTCACTAATTTAAAAAGGAGTCATTGCCATATTGGCAATAACGAAGCGAGGGGAGAGTGAGATGTTTAATAAAAAGATAATAACCACTTCAATTCTAGCAGCACTAGGTTCTATGGCTGCAACACAAACCAGTTTTGCTGATGAAGCAACTGATGAAGTAGAAGTGATTCAAGTTACAGGTATTCGCGGCAGTTTAGTCCGTTCAATGGATTTAAAGCGAGAAGCAAATGGCGTAGTCGATGCTATTTCTGCTGAAGATATCGGTAAATTCCCTGATACTAACTTAGCTGAATCATTACAGCGTATCACTGGTGTTTCGATTGATCGTTCAAACGGTGAAGGTAGTACTGTTACAGTACGTGGTTTTGGGTCAGAGCAAAATCTAATTACTTTAAATGGTCGCCAACTACCGAACACCACAGGTAGCCGTACCTTTGATTTCGCAAATATAGCTGCAGAAAGTGTATCAGGTGTTGAAGTTTATAAAACTTCAGATGCCAGTGTTACATCTGGCGGTATCGGTGCGACAATTAATTTAACCAGCTTTAAACCTCTAAGTGCGCCTGGTTTAACTGCAACGATTTCAGGTAAAGGTGTTGACGATCAGTCAACTGAGACTGGTGGTGTCACGCCTGAATTGAGTGGTTTATATTCACAGACTTTTGCTGATGACACATTCGGTATTGCGATATCGGGTAGTTATCAAGAACGTGAAAGCGGCATGAAGCAGTTCTTGCAAGATCAGGGTTATCGCGCAAGTGATTATACCAACGCGGGTTGGGGTGGCGTTCCTGCTGGTGAAGCCGGTGGTACCAACCGTCCAACATCTGGAATTTACTCGAACCCTCAACAGCCACGTTATGTTATTGAAGAACGTCAACGTGAGCGTATTAATGGTCAATTAACGCTGCAATACCGTCCTATCGAGACGTTAACTATTACTGCGGATTACACTACTTTTAGAAATACTATCGAAGAGCAGCACACTGATGCATCTGTTTGGTTTAACTATGCAGGCGATCGTAGCGAATCAGTTTGGACAGGCGAGCCCAATGCAGTACCCCTTATATACTCTGAAATTTATGACATTAATAGTCCGGCCGATTTAAAAGATACCTCGTTAACGGTAGGTGCTTGGGGTCGTGAAGAAATAACAGATTCAATTGGTTTAAATATTGATTGGCAAGTAACTGATGACTTGGTACTAACACTGGACCATCACAGCTCTAAAGCCAATATGGAAGCCACTGATCCGCGTCATGGAACGCGAAACAATGTGCAATTGCCTTCATACACACGTACTCGATCTGGTCTTGATTTAACAGGAAGCCTACCTGGTATTGCTATCGGTGATATTGAGAACTTTAATCCAAGTACCATGCGTTTATCGGGTAGTTGGTTTGCCAATGATAAATATACTTCAGAAATTGATCAAACTCAGTTAGATGGTAAATATCATTTAAACAGTGATTTAAGTATTGATTTTGGTGTGTCACTAAATACAGTGAATAACCGCTATCGTCATACCCAAGTACAACGTCCCGATTGGGGTGGAGTGGGTGAAGAAGGTGATTTCGAAGATATTAATTGGACTGAAGACACCATCCTAGACAAGTTTGATGACAGCACTGGCAATTTTGAAGGAACAGCGACTCAAAGTGATTATGATTTATTCAATCGTATTTTCTTTGCTGATTTTGATGAAATTATCAATGCTGCAGAATATGCAGATCCCGTAGCTAATGTTGATGGTTTATATGGTGATTGTCAGGCCGCATCAGGCGCAGCAGCAGGCCCCAATGGTGAAGGGCAGTTCTGTGCTTCAACCCAGTGGGATGCTGATACTAACCGCTTTACTGAAGAAGAAACCACCGCAGCTTACATTCAAGCTAATTACTTAGGTGACATGTTTGATATGCCATTTAGTGTCCATGTTGGCTTACGTTACGAGCAAACAGATGTGGTATCAACAGCATCAGCACCAGGCTATAGCCGTGTTGAGTGGAATGAAGATACATCGACTTCAGTTACTGGGCAAACAGGTATTGAAACCTTAAGTCAAAGTGCTGATTATGATTTGTTCTTACCTAACATTAACTTCAATCTTGATGTGACTGACGAATTACGTGTACGTGCAGCAGCAGGTAAAACGATTTCTCGTGCGGGTTATAACTCGTTACTCGGCGGAACCACCATTAATACTGGCGGTAACTTAAGTGGTTATACCGGTAGTTCAGGTAACCCTGGTCTTGAGCCATTAGAGTCAATCAATTACGACTTATCAACTGAGTGGTATTACGATGAAGGAAGCTATGCATCTATTGGCTACTTCAAAAAAGACGTATCGAACTGGATTAGTTATGGTTCGAAACAATCTAATATCTTCAATTTGTCAGATCCACTTAATGGCGATAAATTTAATGCGGCAGTTACTGCATTAGGTGCCAATGCGTCTAATGAGCAAATTCGTACTTATATCTTCGAAAATTATGCAGATGATCCAAATGTAACACCAAAGTTTGATGAAGATGGACTGCTCGATGGCGGTAGTATTGTTGGCGACCCATTAACGGATGAAGGTGTCGTATTTAATCTTAATGTCCCTGTGAATGGCGATACAGAACACACCATCGATGGCTTTGAATTTAATGTTCAACATTTGTTCTGGGACTCAGGTTTTGGTGGTATAGCTAACTACACCATGGTTGATTCTGATCTGCAATATGATGATAGTTCGCTTGAAGATACCGAAGCCTTGGTTGGCTTAAGTGATACTGCCAACTTAGTCTTGTTCTATGATAATTATGGTTTTCAAGCGCGTATAGCTTATAACTGGCGCGATCAATTCTTATCAGATAAAAGAGTTAACGGTGATTTAACCACACCTATTTATACTGAAGAATATTATCAAATTGACTTTAGTGTCAGCTATGACATCCCTGCAGTTGAAGGCCTAACCGTCTTTGCTGAAGGTATTAACATCACTGAAGAAGTCGTGAGAAAACATGGTCGTCAAAGCCAGTTAGTGTTTGAAACAACACAAACAGGTGCACGATATGGATTAGGGGTTCGTTATACGTTCTAGTAGCGAGCTGTAAATGATAGCGGCTGCCCCCAGTCGCTATCACCCTTTATCTTAATCTAGTAATAAAAGCTGAATGTAAAGCTAATCACAACTCGATGTTAAATAGGCATATTGTCTTCCCAATAATCATTAAATTGTAAGGTTAGTTCTCTATTCACGCATAACTCAACTGTAATCACTCATTATCAAAGGGTAAACCATGGCCAAGCATGTACTGCTCAATAACATTGAACATAAAGACCTTAAAATTATTACCGAGCGTTCAGCAAAATACGGCGACGATCAGTGGTTCTCACCAACATTTGTTGCAGAATTTAAAACCGTGCAAGCGCATTATCCGATAATGTTCCAAAAGAATGCTGATACGGGAGAATTTACCCCCGTGACATTATTTGGCTTTACTAATAATGAGAATCTATTCTTAAACGATGGTCATTGGGATGCTAGTTATATCCCTATTTCAATGCAAAGAATGCCTTTTTATATTGGTATGCAGCAATCAACGCTAAACTGTAACTCTGAACCACAGCGTGTTATTACCCTTGATGTTGATTCCCCAAGAGTGAATGAAGAAACAGGTATTGATTTATTTCTACCCTATGGTGGTAACAGCGAGTATTTGGAAAACATCGCCAATATGTTGGAGTTGCTACATCAAGGTGTTGATGAAAATAAAATGTTTGTCGAAGCTCTGACAGCATATGAACTGTTGGAAGCGGTCACTATAGATGTTGAATTAAACAACGCCAGCAAACATCAACTGATCGGCTTTTATACCATTAACGAAGATGTATTGGGTCAATTAGCAGCAGAAAAAGTAATGCATCTGCACAAAGAGGGTTATCTAGAAGCAATATATATGATTATTGCTTCACAAGCCCATATAAGAAAGTTGGTTGAACTTAGAAATAAGCAGCAAACACACTAGCCATTTATTTAATCATTAATACGTCGACTAGCAAGTTTATCGAATTGTTTTACATAGATTTTATCTTTAAATTATCATAAGTTATAAAACAAACACATTTTATTATTACTAATAATATTTGCAGGCTACCAACATGACAAAAAAAATAACAAATGTAGTAATCGCTGGCGGCGGCACGGCAGGGTGGATGGCCGCTGCGGCTTTCTCAAAGTTATTAGGTAGGCATATTAATGTGACCTTAGTTGAATCGGACTTGATCCCCACTGTAGGCGTGGGCGAGGCAACAATACCCACCTTGCATGTGTTTCATGACTTATTAAAAATTAAAGAAGCCGATTTTATGGCGGCAACTAATGCGACATTTAAATTAGGCATCTCATTTGAGAATTGGCGAGATGTTGGCCAAGACTATATGCATTCATTTGGCTATATTGGCCAAAGTTGCTGGGCTGCGGGATTTCAACATTTTTGGCTTAAAGGCTTTAAGCAAGGCGTTGCTAGCGATATCGGCGACTACTGCCCGGAACATGTAGCAAGTCGTGTGGGAAGATTTGCGGTGCTCCCTAACCAAGATAGAAACCATGCCTTCCATACTGATGCAGGCTTATATGCACGCTTTTTAAGAACCTTTGCTGAAAAGCATGGCGCAAAACGTATCGAAGGAACAATATCAAAGGTAAATTTGAATAATGAAAATGGCTTTATAGACTCATTAACGTTAACTAATGGTGAATGTATTGCTGGTGACTTATTCATTGACTGCACTGGTTTTAAGGGCTTGTTGATCGAAGGTGCACTTCATACTGGCTATGACGATTGGCGCCACTGGTTACCTTGTGACAGTGCAGTGGCAGTACAAACTAAACAAACAAAACCGTTAGTGCCCTATACTCGTTCTATTGCGCGAGAGTCAGGTTGGCAATGGCAAATTCCACTACAAAATAGAATGGGTAACGGACTGGTATTTTGTAGTAAGTACTTAACTGATGATCAAGCTAAAGCCTTGTTAGTGGAAAATATTGAAGGTGAACTACTTAATGAACCTCGGGTATTAAAGTTTCGCACCGGTACTCGACGTAAGCATTGGAACAAAAATTGTGTGGCTATTGGATTATCCAGTGGCTTTATTGAGCCACTAGAATCAACCAGTATTCATTTGATTCAGCAGAGCATAGTTAGGTTAATGCAAAATTTACCTACAACAGCCATGGAAAGCGGTGTTGTAGATGATTTTAATCAAAAAATGCGTGTTGAAATCGAAAATATTCGTGACTTTATTGTACTTCATTATCATGTAACTGAACGTCAAGACAGCGAGTTTTGGCGATACTGTAAGCAAATGGATATACCAGAGAGTTTACAAAAGCGAATTGATTTATTTAAACAAAGTGGTCAAGTGTTCAAGTCAGATAAAGAGTTATTTGGTGAGGCATCATGGTTACAAGTGATGTTAGGCCAAGGGTTGTTACCTGAACAATATCACCCTATTGTCGATAACATGTCAGATGAAGAATTGGCGCAATTTTTAGGGACAATTAAACAGTCTATCAAGCGTAGAGTTAATAGCTGGCCTAACCATATTGATTTTATAAACAATTACTGCAAATCTAATACACTGTAACGCACTATGTTCAGTATTAACCCTAATATTAAACCCTGTGTTGAGTATGTGGGTAACAGTAGAATACCTATTGTTATCATTGATGATTATATGGCGGATATAGCACTTGTTCGTGATGTTATTATCGCTAGCGCTAATTTTACACAGGACAAGCATACTCAATATCCGGGGATAAGATCCGCCATGTCTAAAGTTGATGTGGTTTCCTATCTCAAACCTTTGATGCTGCCTTTATATAAGGTTTTTAACTTCCCTCGGGAACTTACTCCAAGCCCACGTGATAACTACTATTCGTTACTGACAACACAAGAAGCTGATTTGTCATTAATACAGACCATTCCGCACTTTGATACTTATCAACCAAACCTCATTGCATGTATTCATTACTTATCTCAATATCAACATGGTGGTACAGCATTTTATCGACATAAAAGCAGTGGCTATGAATTTATAAATGAAGTGCGTTTACATGAATACCAAACGACAGTAAATGGATTATCAAACAGCGGTTATTGCGGTGAGCATCATCCAGATTTTGAATGTTATAAAGTGATCCCTTACCAAGAAAACCGCCTCATTATTTTTTCTGGTCAGTTACTGCATTCCAGCTTAGTAAACCCTGAATTAGACATAAATGACAATCCAATGACTGGAAGGTTAACAGCCAATCTATTCATTAAATTTAACTAGGAAAATAATGATAATGAATAAGTTTTTTAAACACGAAATACCTCAATGCAATTTGTTGTTTAGTCATTTGTTGATTGTTTTTTTGCTTGTCGTCTTTAGTTTGTCCATTAATAAATCAGCTCATGCAACCAGCTTTGACTCTCTGCCTGACAAACAATTCAATGTGTTGTTGTTTACTAAAACAAATGGCTGGCATCATAAGTCAATTCCAGCAGGTGTTACGGCATTAGAACAGTTAGCGGATAAACATTATTTCAATTTGATCTGGCATGAAGAAAGCCATTACTTTAACGATGAATATCTGAGCAATGTTGATGTGGTGGTATTTCTGTCGACGACAGGTGATATTCTGTCTAATGAACAGCAACAAGCATTTGAACGCTATATACAGTCGGGTAAAGGTTTTGTCGGCATACATAGTGCTTCAGATACCGAATACGATTGGCAGTGGTACCAACAACTCGTTGGGCATACGTTCGTTATACACCCAGTAGTGCAAACAGCTTGGCTGTCTAAAGTGTCTAGTGAATTTCCAGGTCTAGAATCAATGCCTGAAAAGATCCTGTGGACTGACGAATGGTATGAGTTTGGTAAAGCCAATTCAACGGGATTGAATTATCTTTTGACCGTAGATGAAACCAGCTACGACCCTAATGCTGATTGGGTAACAAAAAAGGGCAGTGGTATGGGAAGTTTTCACCCCGTTGCTTGGTACCAGAACTATGATGGTGGCCGTTCATTTTATACTTCACTGGGCCACATCAAACCTGTTTATCAAAATGAAGTGTTTTTAGCCCATTTATACGGCGGAATATATTGGGCTGCGACAGGAAAAGGTATGTACTCGACTAATAAAACAACTCATGAGGCATCAGATTAATTCGAATGAGTTGGTGTTATCCCTGGGATATTAGATTTAAAGGTAAATAAACCATTACCCGTTGTGACTAGAATGGTTTTTAAATCTTTTCCACCAAAAGCTAAGTTGGTAATTTTAGGCGCGATATAAACGCTTTGAAGTAATTCACCCTGTGGGTTATAAACATATAAATTACCTTCATTATGACTGGCAGCATAGATGTTTCCTGCACAATCTACATTGATCCCATCCGGCGTATCAATATTGATTTTGAACATTAACTCTCCAATCTCGTTGTTTTTGGTAAGTTGGTGTGCAAATATTTGATGGCTATAATCTCCAATATATATAGTTTTGTTGTCAGGAGATAAACTTATGCCATTTGGCTTGATGAATTGTGTTGATAGTAAGGTAACTTCATTATCTTCACTAAATTTGTACACGCCAGTGAAGGGGGTTTGTTGTGGCCGGTCACTTAATTGCCAGTCTGGATCGGTAAAGAATAAATCACCAGAAGGATGTTTTATAAGGTCATTGGGAGAGTTAAACTTCGCGCCGTTATAATCATTAACGATTAAAACTCGCTTTTTAGTCGTAAGGGAAAATGTACTCACTGAACGCGTATCATGATTCATGCTGATTAACTGCTTATCTTCAGAAAAAAGTCCGTTAGTACCGCTATTTTCAATAAACAATTTAATACCGTCTTGCTCGTTCCATGAATAAATAGCGGCTTCTGGCCCATTTGTTTGAAGACTATTAAAATCCATTTCTGAGAAATAAAACTTGTTTGTAAACGTTGACCAAGTTGGCCCTTCTAAGAATTTGAGATCAGTGGTGATTAATTGGGGTGATAAGTCACTTGCAAAAGGCTTTATATTTGTAGGACAGTTTTCAATATCTGGATAATTTGATTTTTGCATCTCCACACTGTTTTGCTTATCAATAGCCATCATATAGGGTGAGAAAACGCCCAATCCCCCCAATAACAATGCTCGTTTAAATATTTTATTACTTGTTGTATTCATTTAAAAAATGTCTCTAGGAGAATTGTCATTTATGTCAGCCTTTCGAATTAGATCGTAAACTAAAGCTAATTATGGTCAGCAGTAATGTAATATTAAGTTAACAAAATAATTTATAATGGTCAAATTGACTATTAGATTTAAATCCTAATAAGATAGCTAACACTATTTTATACAAAGGATGTAAGAATGAGACTAACTTTAAAGAGACTAAAGCTAAAACCACTAGGCTTGAAGGAGCTAATTTTAAAGAGACGAGGGCTAATGAGATTGATAGCGGTATTAAGTGTTACTGCAGTGCCAATATTGTTTACAGCTAATAGCTTAGCCACTGAAGCGGCTGTACAACATAACGTTAATAATAAAGAAAGTTTGCAGCAGCATTTTAACAATGATTTTAAAATTGGTGTCGCTGTGAATGATGAAATTGTCTCTGGGCTTGATCCCCTAAGTGCAGAAATTATTACCGAACAGTTCAATACCATCACTATTGAAAATGCCATGAAGGCAGAGATCGTCAATCCACTCCCTGAGCAATTCAATTTTACAGCAGCTGACCAATTTATTGAATTTGGTAAAAATAACAACATGTTCATAGTAGGGCATACGCTTGTGTGGCATAACCAAACACCTGAATGGTTTTTTAAACAAAAGAATGGTGAACAAAACTCCCCAGAACAGCAAATTGAACGGATGGAGCAACACATTAAGTTAGTTGCAGGAAGGTATCGTGGCAAAGTGGATGCTTGGGATGTACTGAACGAAGTCATTGGCGATGATGGCAACTATCGTCAAACAGTGTGGACTAATGTTATTGGAAGTGGTGATGAAATGGCAAAAGCCGCTTTTACCTTTGCCGCCAAGTACGCGCCTAATACAGAGCTTTATTATAATGATTTTAATGCTTGGAAACCGGCCAAGCGTGATGGCATTGTTAAAATGATTAAAATGCTACAACGTGAGGGTATTAAGATTGATGGAATTGGAATTCAAGCCCATTGGGGACTTAACTTTCCAGAACGCCATTATATTGAAGAGGCTATTGATACCTACGCAGCTTTGGGGCTGAAGGTGATGATAACGGAACTCGATATTGATGTGCTGCCTTTTACCAAAGAAGGGCAAGTTATTGGTCAAGGTTTTATGCACCCACAGTTTCAGGAACAAGAGTTTAAAGCGTATTTAGACCCATTTACTCATCATCTTCCCGCAGTAATCGAAGCAAAATTAGCAGCACGATATGCAGAGTTATTTGAAATATTCCAAGCAAAGCGTGAAAAAATCGACAGAGTCACCTTTTGGGGACTACATGATGGTATGTCGTGGAAAAATGATTACCCAATCCCGAACCGAACCAATTATCCGTTGTTGTGGGATAGACAACTTCAACCTAAGGCAGCCTTTAAGGCATTGTTTAACTAGAAGCTTGAATACATTGAGCATCGCGGCTAATTGGCATAGTTGTTTATTACTTCAAATTAATGATTTTAGCGGGTATGGCTGATAATTACGTATTGTAAAATTTTATTAGAACATACCGCAAGCAACTAAGTGCATGAAGAACAATGTATTTAACGGTTTATAACAGTTAAATACTAATGTTAACTCGTCAATAAAATCAAAATAGTTGTTACATAAATGTTTTCAAAAGCATAGAAATAGTCTAAGTTTAATCATCTTATGGTCAATTAGACTATTAATGGTTTTCTAATTTTATTATTGTTATATAGAAACAATCATAAGTAGTGCTTTGGGCTAGGTATACAAAAATGGAGAGCATAAATGAAATCTGTAATCAAAAGAATGCCATTTATTACATCGGTATTAACAAGCAAATAAGTAGCAGGGTATCGAATAGCCCTAAAAATTAAAGCCAATATTCATTCGGATGATGAGATCATTAGCCATTAATTAGAATCGTTCGAAGGATTAATATTAACTTTATTTTGGTCGATGTAGTGCATTATTACATGGCTAGAATTACTCACAAATAGCTGGATTTAGAAAGTAATGAAAATAATTAAAAAATTCAATAAATCGTTAATTGCAGGTTGTGTCACGGTGGTTTTGGTTGTTTCAGGCTGTAATAGTCACCAAGGATTACAACAGCAGGCCTTACCTGAAATTGCACCAACATTCTCTAAAGATATACTTTTAAAAAATCATTTTGCTGAAAACTTTAAAATTGGTACTGCAATTAGCAAAGCTCAAGTACTGAACTCTGCAGATCCGGAACTGCGATTAGCAGCCGAACACTTTAATACCTTCACACCTGAAAACTCAATGAAATGGGAGTCGGTGAATCCTTTACCTAATGAGTATCAATTTGACGTTGCTGATGCATTAGTGAACTTTGCTAAGAACAACAATCAACAATTGGTAGGGCATACTCTTGTTTGGCATTCGCAAACGCCTGATTGGGTATTCGAAGATGATGCTGGTAACCCTTTAAATCGTGCGCAATTATTAAAAGTGATGGAAATACATATTAAAACTGTTGCCGGACGATATGCTGAACAAATATTTGCTTGGGATGTAGTCAATGAAGCTTTGAATGAAGATGGCAGTTTACGTGAATCAAAATGGCAGCAAATTATTGGAGATGACTTTATTGAACAAGCCTTTATCTATGCACATCAAGCAGCGCCTAATGCCAAATTATATTACAACGATTACAACATGTTTAAACCTGAGAAAAGAGCCGGTGCAATTAAGTTGATAAAGCGCCTTAAACAAAAGGGCATTCAAATTGATGGTGTTGGAATGCAAGCGCATTATTCATTAGATTATCCTGACTTCAATGAAGTTGAAGATTCCATAGTCGCTTTTGCTGCCACGGGTGTAGATGTCATGGTCACAGAGCTTGATATTTCAGTCTTACCATTTCCTGAAAATTTAGCAGAAGGTGCAGATGTTTCATTAGATGTCGCACTGCAACAACAATACAATCCTTATACAGAAGGATTACCTATTGAAATAGAGCAACAATTAGCATCACGTTATCAAAACTTGTTTGCTATTTATAAAAAACATAGCGAAAGCATAGGCCGTGTTACGTTTTGGGGTGTAAGTGATAAACAAACTTGGCGCAATGGTTGGCCAATGAAGGGGCGAACAGATTATCCGTTACTCATTGATAGAGATATGAAGTTAAAAGGTTTTGTGAACTCTTTATAACCCTTTATATAAACTATAAAACAGCCACTCATTGAGTGGTTTTTTTATGATATTTAAAAACTGCTAAAGATATTTTGTAGAACTTAGGAATTTTAGACATAAAAAAACCAGCATAAGCTGGCTGAATTATTATAATTTGAAAGTGGTACAACTGAGTGGATTCGAACCACCGACCCCTACCATGTCAAGGTAGTGCTCTAACCAACTGAGCTACAGTTGTAACGTGTCTTTCAAAAAATATGGTACAACCGAGTGGATTCGAACCACCGACCCCTACCATGTCAAGGTAGTGCTCTAACCAACTGAGCTACGGTTGTATTGTTTTAAAATGACATTTGCATGTAATCTTTGGAACGAGCGATATCTTACGGTATACAGTGTTTGATGCAAGTAAAAAAACTAAAAAAGTGTGTGAGTGGTGATTTGGTGTGCAAATTGTTTTATATCACGCCGTATCCGAGTCTTTATCTATCGGATTACGGCGCTTACAACTTGTTTCACTACTTATTTCACAACTTCATTTTATTTACTATTTAGTCAGCAACATTTAATGACTATCTTCAAGTACCGCTTTAAAGTTGGCATTTTTTTGAATATAGACCAATCGGAATGCAAACAATATCGCGGCACTCGTTAAACCTGCGATTAAGCCTATCCAGAACCCATGTGCACCCATTGCCGGAACAATAATATCTGTACGCGCTAATGTGTAACCAAGTGTCATACCAATGGCCCAGTATGAAACCAATGTAATATAGAAAGCGCTCTTGGTATCTTTATAACCACGTAACGCGCCAGCAGCAACGACTTGGATAGAATCAGATAATTGATAAAGCGCTGCAAGGAACATTAAGCTTCCTGCTAGTGCAACAACTTCAGGGTTATTATTGTAAAGTAGGGCAATTTCAGTTTTGAACAACACGGTAATGATTGCGGTAACTACAGCTAATGAAAAAGCTAAAATCAGTCCAATCTTGGTGACCATTTTAGATATTTCTACTTTGTCTTGGCCAAGGTAATAACCTACTCGAATCGACACCGCGATACCAATTGATAGTGGCAACATGAACACAATCGATGAAAAGTTCAAGGCGATTTGATGACCTGCAACCACATTTGCGCCTAGTGGTGCTAATAGTAGTGCGATAACAGCAAATAAACTCACTTCGAAAAACAACGCCATTGCGATTGGCATGCCGTGCTTCGTCATTTCCCAAATGGTTTTCCAATTAGGTTTATTTAAGGTTGCAAACGGCGCGATTTCGGCAAACTTCTTATGGAACTGCATATAAATCATCATTGCAATCAGCATTGCCCAGAAGACTAAAGCCGTGGCAATACCACAACCTGCGCCGCCCATAGGTGGAACACCAAAATGACCATAGATAAAGATATAGTTAGCTGGAATGTTTACTGCTAAACCAACAAAGCCAATGATCATCGTTGGTAATGTGTAAGATATTCCTTCTGAACAACCTCTCAGTATTTGGTATAAAATAAATGCAGGAACGCCCCACATAAACCCATTGAGATAACCGGCACTTAAATCTGCTAATGCAGGGTCTAGTTCCATCATGGTAAAGATAGTTTTAGCAAATGAGAGAAACAGCAACACACCAATCGTACCAATTATGGCAATATAGAAAGCTTGAGACATGAGAGGCTGGATTGCTTTAGGGTTGTTAGCGCCATGATGATGCGCAAATACCGGCGTAAAAGCGAGGATAAGCCCTTGTACAAACAGCAGTGCTGGTAACCATAAACTGGTACCAATCGCAACGGCGGCCATATCAACGGCACTGACTCTACCGGCCATGACAGTATCGATAAAGCCCATCATTGTTTGGGTAACTTGAGCGATTAATACAGGCAAAGCGAGTTGTATTAATTTTTTGGCTTGAAAGCCTGTGTGATTCATTTAAAAACCTTCAACTTATAAGAGCGAAAATATGTTTACTGGTATCGTACAAGCCACATGTGATGTTATTTCTATTCAAGCACAGAGTGGTTTAAAGACATTTGAAATAAATATTCCAGAGGAGCTACAGCACGGTCTAGAGACCGGTGCCAGTGTGGCAAATAACGGTGTTTGTCTGACCGTTACTAAGCTTGTGAATGATAGAGTTTATTTTGATGTAATGGAAGAGACGTTACAGGTTACAAACCTAAATTTTGTAGAGCCAGGGCACAAAGTAAATATCGAACGGTCGTTGACCTTTGGAAAAGAGATTGGTGGACATATTTTGTCTGGTCATGTTCATACTATGGCAACAATTTCCCATGTTAGTAATACAAATGAGCATTTTAATTTAACATTAGATGTGCCAGCAAAGTGGATGGACTATATTTTCTATAAAGGGTTTGTCGGTGTTAACGGTTGTAGCTTAACCGTGGGTGAAATTTCTGAAAATCAGTTTAAGTTACATTTAATTCCGGAAACATTAAAACTCACCAATTTGAGTGACTGTAAAGTGGGCGATAGCATCAATATAGAAATCGATAGTCAAACTCAAGTTATTGTCGATACAGTTGAACGTATACTCGCTAAAAAAGTCTTGGTTAAGTAGATATAAAAATGGCTTAGATTTCATTTGAAAGTCTAAGCCATATTTTGATATTGCATTAATCAACTCAATGAATCTACCTCACTAATAAAATTGTTCATCATCAGAATTGACAAATAATTGAATGGTTCTATTAGCATCATTCACTTGTAAACGCATGTGGATCGGATTACAACATATACGACAATCATCATAATACTCTTGATCGCCACAGCTAGTATCAATGTGGACATGTTGATTATGACCACAATGTGGACAACTTATTACTCTGCTGACTAAATTCATAACTTCCCCTCTTATTTATCGTTAAATAAATAGCTGTGCTCAAACAGGTCGTCGTTTGTTAACTTAGCCATTAATTAACTGATCTTAAGTATAGTAAAAATTACTAATAGTGTAGTAATCACAAAGTCGTCAGTTATGACACTTGCGGCATTTAAGCTTAATCTAGCTATTGATAGGGCTTATCGACTCTTAAAAGTGGTTTAAGTTATCTGACTAGCTGTTTATTTACTTATTAATGATGCGTGTACTTGCTTGCAAAAGGACTTTTCACATACAATACAATTTCATGCCACTTATAACTCAGACTCCTGTAATGTCTGAAGTTCGGTGGCATTTCTTTTATATATTTATTACCAAGTGGCCCTACGTGTGGGTCACCACTGGATAAGGAAATGAAATGCCTATTATTACTTTGCCTGATGGCAGCAAACGTGAGTTTGCCGATTCTGTATCTACCTTAGATGTCGCTGCTGACATTGGTCCTGGTTTAGCAAAAGCGTGTATTGCTGGCCGTGTAAACGGCGAGCTAGTGGATGCTTGTGATTTAATCACCACAGATTCAGAACTTTCAATCATTACGGCTAAAAATGAAGAGGGTGTTGAAATCCTTCGCCATTCTTGTGCGCATTTATTAGGTCATGCTATTAAGCAAATGTGGCCTGAAACTAAAATGGCAATCGGTCCTACTATTGATAATGGCTTTTACTACGATATCGATTTAGATCACAAACTAACTCAAGAAGATATTGATGCGCTAGAAAAGCGTATGCAAGCATTAGCAAAGACCAGTTACAGTGTCGTTAAGAAAGTTGTTTCTTGGCAAGAAGCCCGTGATACGTTTGAATCACGCGGCGAAGAATACAAAATTGCAATCTTAGATGAGAACATCAGCAAAGATGCAACGCCAGCGCTATATCACCACGAAGAATATGTTGATATGTGTCGCGGTCCTCATGTTCCAAACATGAAGTTCTGTCAAAACTTCAAATTGATGAGTGTTGCTGGTGCATACTGGCGCGGAAACTCTGACAATAAAATGCTACAACGTGTTTATGGTACTGCTTGGGCAGACAAGAAAGCACTTAAAGTACATTTAAACCGTCTTGAAGAAGCGGCTAAGCGTGACCATCGTAAAATTGGTAAGCAATTAGATCTTTACCATATGCAAGAAGAAGCGCCAGGAATGGTGTTCTGGCATAATGATGGTTGGAGCATTTATCTAGAGCTTGAGAAGTTTATACGCCAAAAGCTTGGGCAGTACACTTACCAAGAAGTTAAAGGTCCATTAATGATGGATCGTAACTTATGGGAACGTTCTGGCCATTGGGATAAGTACGCTGATGCGATGTTCACTACAAATAGTGAAAACCGCGAATACGCCATTAAGCCAATGAACTGCCCAGGTCACGTTCAAATCTTTAATCAAGGTTTGAAATCTTACCGTGACTTGCCATTAAAAATGGCTGAGTTTGGTTGTTGTCATCGTAACGAACCATCAGGTTCATTACACGGTTTAATGCGTGTGCGCGGCTTTACACAAGATGATGCACATGTATTCTGTACAGACGACCAAGTTCAAGAACAAGTTAGCGAATGTATCCAAATGGTGTATGACACTTACGGTACATTTGGTTTTGAAAACATTGTTGTTAAATTATCAACGCGCCCTGAAAAGCGTATTGGTGATGATGATATGTGGGATCGTGCAGAGGAAGCTTTAAAGCAAGCTTTGCGTTCAAACGACATTGAGTTTGACATTTTACCCGGTGAAGGTGCGTTCTATGGCCCAAAAATCGAATTTACCTTACATGATTGTTTAGATCGTGCTTGGCAATGTGGTACAGTGCAGCTTGATTATGCGTTACCTTCACGTTTAGGTGCAACTTATGTTGCTGAAGATAACACTCGTCAAACACCGGTTATGATTCACAGAGCTATTTTGGGCTCACTTGAGCGCTTCCTTGGTATTCTAATTGAAGAATACGCAGGTAAATTCCCGACATGGCTTGCACCAGTGCAAGTAATTGTTATGAATATTACTGATAAACAGTCTGATTATGTTGACGAAATTGTTAAAACTTTCAAAGAAAGTGGTATTCGTGCATCTAAAGACTTGAGGAATGAGAAAATAGGCTTTAAAATACGTGAACATACGTTAAAGCGTGTACCTTATTTATTGGTCGTTGGTGATCAAGAGATAGAAAATAAGGAAGTTGCGGTACGAACGCGTGACGGTATCGATTTAGGCAAGATTAAAATCAATGATTTTATTGCCAAGATACAAAAACAAATTTCGAGCCGTAGTCTAATTTTGTTGGAGGAATAGGTCATAAAGATCAAGAGAGCAGCAGGGCGACAGCCAGCCCCTAATCGTATTAACGATGAAATCACTGGTGTACCAGAAGTTCGCCTATCAGATATCGAAGGCGAAGCAGTTGGTATCGTAAGTATTTCACAGGCTCAAGAATTAGCTGATGAAGCGGGTGTAGACCTAGTTGAAATCAGTCCTAATGCTGAGCCACCGGTCTGTCGCATCATGGACTACGGTAAGTTCCTTTTTGATAAAGCGAAAGCTCAAAAAGAACAAAAGAAGAAGCAGAAACAGGTCCAGCTGAAGGAAATTAAATTCCGTCCTGGCACTGATGAAAACGACTATCAGGTAAAACTACGCAACCTGATTCGTTTTCTAGAAGATGGGGACAAAGCGAAAATTACGCTGCGTTTCCGTGGTCGCGAAATGGCACACCAAAGCTTAGGTATGGATCTTTTGAACCGTATCAAAGCAGATTTGGAAACATATGCTGTTGTTGAATCTTTCCCGAAAATGGAAGGTCGACAAGCAGTTATGGTCCTAGCACCTAAAAAGAAATAGTAGGGCAACCAATTAAAAAAGTAGCAAAGTCCTTGTTAAGGATTTTGCTCGCCTTGCGTTTTATTAATGTCCCAATGCGGAGTTTTAGCAATGCCTAAAATGAAAACAGATAAGGGTGTCCAAAAACGCTTCAGAAAAACCGCTAATGGTTTCAAGCGTAAACAGGCACACTTACGTCATATTTTGACAAAGAAGAGCACTAAGCGTAAACGTCACTTACGTGCTAAATGTTTAGTAGCCAAGTCTGATGTGCCAGCAATTGCACGTCAACTACCATACGCTTAATTAAAGGAGATATGAACAATGCCTAGAGTTAAGCGTGGTGTAACCGCTCGTGCTCGTCACAAAAAAGTACTTAAATTAGCCAAAGGTTATTACGGAGCTCGCTCTCGTACTTTCCGTGTTGCTGTTCAAGCAGTAACTAAAGCTGGTCAATATGCTTACCGTGACCGTCGTCAAAAGAAACGTCAATTCCGTCAACTTTGGATTGCACGTATCAATGCGGCCTCTCGTCAAAATGGTCTTTCTTATAGCCGTTTCATTAACGGTCTTAAAAAAGCTTCGATCGAAATCGATCGTAAGATTTTGGCTGACATCGCTGTATTCGACAAAGTTGTTTTCACAATTTTAGTTGAAAAAGCAAAAGAAGCTTTAGCTAAGTAATTAGTTATTATTCTTTAAAAAAGGAACCTTAGGGTTCCTTTTTTTATGTCTAAAATTTAGAGTGTTGTCAATATGATCAATTTTATGGAAATAGATATTATGAAAAACCAATTAACAACAGACAGATTATCAATTTCTATAATGACACTTGATGATGCCGATTTGCTTTACGATTTGGACCAAGATCCTAACGTAATGAAATATATCAACGGTGGCGTGCTGACTTCTAGAGCAGACATTAATAATATTTATATCCCACGATTGAAGAGTTATTTAAAGCCAGTTAAAGGTTGGGGCTTATGGAAAGTATTTAATAAAAACATACAAGGGCATGCTGATGACAGGGACAATTTCGTAGGTTGGGTCTTGATTCGCCCTATGGGATTTTTTACAGAAACACCAGAGTTTGATAATCTTGAAATTGGCTGGCGGTTTAAGAAATCTGCTTGGGGCCAAGGCTTTGCTACAGAAAGTGCTAAAGCAATAATTGATTTATTAATTAAACATCAACTTGATGTCGTAAAGTTTTCAGCGATTGCTGATGAAAACAATGTAGGCTCAATTAATATAATGAAAAAATTGGGTATGCAGTTCATTAATAAACAACAGCATCCTGATGTAGTCGGTGATGCGGAAGTTGTTTTATACAGCATGGAAGTTATCAGGACTTAGTATCATGTCAGCTAGCTCCCGTTTGCTAGCTTTAGTTGTTTATGCTGAACTTTAGGCATAATTAACAACTGAACCAAACTTTTTATAACCTTGTATATTAAATAGATAAAATACAAACCATAAAAAAGCCATCACAATAATGGATGGCTTCTCGTTACTAGCTCACTGTGTGTAACCTAGTTGATTACAAACTGACGAATTTACTTTTGTGCGTCTAAGTAACGTTCTGCATCTAACGCAGCCATACAACCAGAACCTGCTGATGTAATCGCTTGACGATAATGCTGATCCATTACATCACCACAGGCATAAATACCTTCAATACTGGTTTGAGTCGCGTTACCTTGAAGACCGCTGTTTACAGTAATATAACCGTAATTCATATCAAGTTGGTCTGCGAAAATCCCTGTATTCGGGCTGTGACCGATTGCAATGAATACTCCAGCAACGTCTAAATCAGAGATAGAGTCGTCTTTCGTGCTCTTCATTTTTAAGCCATTAACACCCATGTTATCACCAACAACTTCTTCTAGCGTTTGATCTAGGTGAAGGATGATATTACCGTTGGCAACTTTATCCATTAGGCGATTAATAAGAATCTTTTCAGAGCGGAAAGAGTCACGGCGATGAATTAGATGCACTTCAGAAGCGATGTTACTTAAATAAAGCGCTTCTTCCACTGCGGTATTACCACCACCAACAACAGCCACTTTCTGGTTACGATAAAAGAAACCATCACATGTCGCACATGCAGATACGCCACGTCCCATAAATGCTTCTTCAGAAGGCAAGCCTAGGTACTTAGCTGAAGCACCCGTTGCAATAATCAATGCATCACAAGTGAATTCGCCATTATCGCCTTTTAAACGATAAGGACGTTGACTAAAATCAACTTCATTGATGTGATCAAAGATAATTTCGGTATCAAATTTTTCAGCATGTTCCTGCATTCTTGCCATTAATGCTGGACCGGTTAAATCATTCGCATCACCAGGCCAGTTTTCAACTTCAGTGGTCGTAGTAAGTTGACCACCTTGTTGCATACCTGTAATCATAACAGGCTTTAAATTAGCACGTGCTGCGTAAACAGCTGCTGTATAACCAGCAGGGCCAGAACCTAAAATTAGTAGGTTAATATGACGAGCTTGACTCATTTTTGTATTTCTCCGTTACATGCCTTAAGCAATTTGAATGGATTGTAGGGAATTTACAGAGTGGGGTAAAGCGCAGTTAGCACTAAGATATAGATTGAGGTAATCGATTATGTACATAAAACACACCAACAACAGGATTGTTGGTGCTTTCTAGTGTTAAAAACTGATATGGCAACTAGGTAAGTCATTCTTTTGTAAATAATTTTGGTGATATTCTTCAGCCGGATGAAAAGTTTGCACTGAAGTTATTTCAGTGACTATAAGTTTCGATCCCCACTTGCCACTTTTTGTAAGTGCAAGTTTAGACTGTTGTGCAATCTCTTTTTGAGCGTCGTCATGTGTAAATATAGTACTGCGATATTGATTACCGATATCAGCACCTTGCATGTTCAACGTGGTTGGATTGTGATTTTGCCAAAAAACAGTTAATAACTCATCGTAACTAACAACAGTCTCATCATATTCAATTTGTACGACTTCAGCATGACCTGTAGCGCCAGCTTTGACTTGTTCATAAGTTTGGTACTTATCGTTACCACCCATATAACCACATTCTGCTGCAACAACACCGTTTACTTGTCTGAAGAAATGCTCAACGCCCCAAAAACAGCCTGCACCAAAAGTTGCTATAGTCATAAATTATCCGTAAAGAAGTCTAGATGGCTAAAATTATATTGGATACCAAAAAAAATGCAAGTAAAGATTTACAGTCTGTTAAATGTTACTTAACGTTAGCTTCCCCCAGATGTGGTAGAATCTAGCTATCGTTTGATACCATTCAATTTTTAATGCCGCATTCAAGGAGTCAGCGTGTTTCAAAAACTAATGAATGATAAAGATTTTCTAGCTTTTACCATAGATAACATCAATAACAAGGTAGTAAGCCACTCCTTCGTCCTTTCGAATCAAACCACAGTCAATATTTTAGATAACGGTGTCATTAGTTTTAATCCTGCTAAGGGGTCGACTAAGGATATCGTTTTGTCCTGTGCCATTCATGGTAATGAAACTGCGCCAATTGAAATCTGTAATGAACTGATTAATCAGTTATTAAGTGAAACAATTGTAGCTAAGCAGAGAGTTTTATTTTTGATAGGTAACCCTGAGTCCATACTGACGCAAACACGTTTTGTAGAAGAAAATATGAATCGTTTGTTCAGTGGTGCTCATTCTGCTGGTGAAGGCTTATGTAATAAGGAAAGGGTTCGAGCTAAACAATTAGAGCAATATGTAGCCGACTTTTTTCTAGATAATGAGCATTCGCAACGTATTCACTATGATTTACACACTGCAATCAAACCATCTAAACATGAAAAGTTTGCGATATATCCCTACAGGCCTGGTCGTAGCTTTAGTGCCGATCAAATTATGTTCTTAGCTGGATGTGATGTTGATACAATTTTATTCCATCATGAACCTACCACTACTTTTAGCTATTATTCATCAGAACAATTCAAAGCAGATGCGTTTACCGTTGAACTAGGAAAAGTGATGCCTTTTGGCGAAAATGATATGGCTAAGTTTGCTAATACTAAGACCATGTTATTACAGCTAATCACTGAGCAAAACGTTAACGTAGCGCCATTGGATAAAGATAAACTGCATTTATATAAAGTGTCTCGCTCTATTAACAAACACTTTGACGATTTTAAATTTACTTTTGATAAATCAACGGTTAATTTTTCAGGATTTGACCAGGGGCATGTCTTGGCAACTGAGGGTGGTACCAGTATTTGTGTATCACATCCGTATGAAGCTATCGTTTTTCCGAATGAAAATGTACCAGTAGGGCAACGTACAGTACTATGCTTAGTACCAGCGCCTAATGAATACATCCAATAAATTGTAAAGCTAAATATACATTTTATATGACAGGTTATTCACTCAGTGGAATGAACATTGGTTGATAGAAAGTTTACGTTAACGTAATGTTCGTTCGCATATAATAATTACGCTTTAATTTTTAAAGCTATAAATAACAAGAGCACAATATGAGCAACGCAACACTGACTAATGAAACAGTGCATCGTGTCAGCTTCTTAGACAAAGCTTCATTGCACATTCCGATTTTAAAAATTTTGCAAGCAGATGGCACTACTTACGAAAATGCCGTTATGCCCGTTATTGATAAAGCCTTGGCTGAACGTATTCATGATACTTGTGTTTTCACCCGAGTATTAGATGAGCGTATGCTAAGCGCACAAAGACAAGGCCGTATCAGTTTTTATATGACTTGTACTGGTGAAGAAGCATCAATCATTGGCAGTACCGCTGCATTAGATGATGGCGATGTTATCTTGGCTCAGTATAGAGAGCATGCATCACTGCGTTACCGTGGCTTTACGACTGAACAATTTATGAATCAAATGTTCAGCAATGAAAAGGATTTAGGTAAAGGCAGACAGATGCCAATTCATTACGGTAGTAAAGAATTAAATTACCAGACTATTTCATCGCCACTTGCGACTCAAATACCACAAGCTACCGGTGTTGCACACGCTTTTAAATTACAAGGCAAACGGAATGTTGCCATTTGTTATTTTGGTGAAGGCGCTGCATCAGAGGGGGATTTCCATGCTGGTCTTAATATGGCTGCGGTATTGAAATCTCCAACCATCTTTTTTTGTCGTAATAATGGTTATGCTATTTCCACACCGACTGAAGAGCAATTTGCAGGTAATGGTATTGCAAGTCGCGGCGTTGGTTACGGCATGCATACTATACGTGTTGACGGTAATGACATGCTTGCAGTCCTTGCTGCGACCCAACAAGCGCGTGCTCATGCATTAGAACATAACGCCCCAGTACTTATTGAAGCGATGACATATCGTTTAGGTGCGCATTCATCATCTGATGATCCTTCAGGTTATCGTTCAAAAGAAGAAGAAGCCAAGTGGGAGCAACATGACCCAGTTAAACGCTTCAAACTTTGGATGATCAATAAAGATTGGCTAAACGAAAAAGACGATGCTTCAGCATATGAGAAATACCGTGAAGAAGTGCTTAATGCAGTGAAAGTTGCTGAGAAAGTACCGTTGCCACATATTGATTTATTAATCACTGATGTATTGGATAAACCGACACCAGCTTTAGAGAAACAATTAGCGGATCTAAAACAACACATTAAAAAATATCCGAAGTCGTATCCAAAAAGTGCAGGGAGAATCTAGTCGTGGCAGAAATGAATATGTTACACGCCATCAATGATGCTTTATCAATCGCTATGCAAGCTGATAAAAACATGGTTGTATTTGGTGAAGATGTTGGACACTTTGGTGGAGTTTTCCGTGCTACGTCAGGACTCCAAGAGAAATTTGGCCGTGATCGTTGTTTCAATACCCCTTTAACAGAACAGGGCATTGCTGGTTTTGCGAATGGTTTAGCGTCAAATGGGATGACAGCCGTTGCTGAAATTCAATTTGCTGATTATATCTTTCCTGCATTCGATCAAATCGTAAACGAATCGGCTAAGTTCCGCTACCGTAGTGGTAATCAATTTGACGTTGGTGGGTTAACTTTCAGAACGCCATATGGCGGCGGTATTGCGGGTGGTCATTATCATTCTCAATCACCTGAAGCTTATTTTACCCAAACTCCTGGTCTGAAAGTCATTATTCCAAGAAACCCTGAACAAGCGAAAGGTTTGTTACTCGCAGCTATTCGCGATCCTAACCCAATTATATTCTTTGAGCCTAAGCGACTTTATCGTGCATCTGTTGGCGAAGTTCCTGCTGGTGATTACGAAATCGAAATAGGTAAGGCTGAGGTGGTTAAATCTGGTACCGACATTACGTTACTAGGTTGGGGCGCTCAAATGGAAATCCTTGAAAAAGCGGCTGTAATGGCTGAAAAAGAAGGTATTTCATCAGAGATTATCGATTTACGTACTCTATCGCCTTGGGATATAGAAACCGTTGCAGCTTCAGTTAAGAAAACGGGTCGTTTATTAATAAACCATGAAGCGCCGTTAACGGGAGGCTTTGCCGGTGAAATAGCGGCAACCATACAGCAAGAATGCTTCTTAAGCCTTGAGTCTCCAATAAGTCGTGTTTGTGGTCTTGATACGCCTTATCCGTTGATCCATGAAAAAGAATATATGCCTGATGAATTAAAAACATTCGAAGCCATAAAAGCATCAGTGAATTACTAGGAGCAAGATATGATAAAAGATTTTATTTTGCCTGACATTGGTGAAGGCGTTGTTGAATGTGAACTAGTGGATTGGATGGTCAAAGAAGGCGATGTAGTTGTTGAAGATCAACCCATAGCTGATGTGATGACTGATAAAGCATTAGTTCAGATTCCTGCACCACATGGTGGCGTGATTACTAAGCTTTATTATGCAAAAGGTGAAATTGCCAAAGTGCATGCACCGCTTTATGCCGTTGAAATTGACGGTGTAGTAGCTGTTGAAACAACTAATGATGCAGCAGAACATATTGCAACAACTGAAACTGATACAGCTTCTGTTGAAACTAAAGCTGTTGCTGGTAAAACGATTGAAGAATTTCTTTTGCCTGATATTGGTGAAGGGATAGTAGAGTGTGAACTTGTTGATTGGCTAGTCGAAGAAGGTGAGATGGTTGTTGAAGACCAACCCATTGCTGATGTTATGACTGATAAAGCCCTTGTTCAAATCCCTGCGATTAAAAACGGCAAGATTGCTAAACTTCATTATCGAAAAGGTCAGTTAGCAAAAGTACATGAGCCTTTATTTGCTATCGAAGTTGAATCAACAACAGCAGTTATTGCTGCGAATACCCAAGCGGTACAAGCATCACCAACCACGGTAGTGTCATCTGAACCTGTTGCACAAGGTAAAGCCTTAGCTAGCCCTGCAGTTAGACGATTATCGCGCAGTTTAGATATCAATATTGCTGATGTGAAGGGTACAGGTAAGAATGGCCGTGTGTTTAAAGAAGATGTAGAAGCTCATGTTAGCGGCGCAGCGCCGACTACGGTTACTAGTAGTCCTGTTGCATCAGTAGCGGATAATCCTCAGTCTATAAGCGCTCCAGTCGTCAAATCTGCTGCTGATATAGTAGAACCTATTAAAGGTGTTAAAGCTGTAATGGCTAGAATGATGGTTGAATCAGTATCGACTATTCCACATTTTACCTATTGCGAAGAATTTGACCTTACTGACTTAGTCGCCTTGCGTGCTGAAATGAAGCAACGCTATTCTACTGATGAAGTTAAATTGACCATGATGCCTTTCTTTATGAAAGCAATGTCATTAGCAATAAATAGTTTCCCAGTATTAAACAGCCAAGTTAATGCTGATTGTACTGAGCTGACCTTTAAAGCATCACATAATATTGGGATGGCTGTAGACTCTAAAGTTGGTTTATTAGTGCCTAATGTCAAAGACGTCCAAGATAAATCTATCTTAGAAGTTGCAGCTGAGATTACACGTTTAACAACAGCTGCCCGAAGCGGCAGAGTCTCACCAGCTGATTTAAAAGGTGGAACAATTTCTATCTCAAATATCGGCGCACTAGGTGGTACCGTTGCAACACCGATTATCAATAAACCAGAAGTGGCTATTGTTGCATTGGGTAAGTTGCAAACTTTGCCTCGTTTTAATGATAAAGGTGAAGTTGAAGCACGTAAGATTATGCAAGTAAGTTGGTCTGGTGATCATCGAGTTATCGATGGCGGAACAATAGCCCGATTCTGTAATCTGTGGAAACAATACCTTGAACAGCCTCAAGAGATGCTATTAGCAATGCGCTAGTAAATCTCATATTGTCAATCTAGATATTGAGTAGACTAAAAGGACGCGAAAGCGTCCTTTAATTTTATGAGATGTTTTTGTATAATCCCCAAACGTTGTAACTTCTCGGAACCATAATGATCACTTCGGCACCGAATATCGATTCAATCGAATATCCTTTTCCTGCAAAACCTGCATTATTGGCAGACGCCGAAAAGGCTGAATATAAAAAAAGAATTAAACAGCTTTTAGAAGAACAAAATGCCGTTCTTGTTGCACATTACTATACCGATCCTGAAATCCAAGCATTAGCGGAAGAAACTGGCGGCTGTGTTTCTGATTCATTAGAAATGGCAAGATTTGGTCGTGATCATCCTGCTAAAACATTAATCGTTGCTGGCGTTAAATTTATGGGCGAAACCTCTAAAATTTTGAGCCCAGAGAAAACAATTTTAATGCCAACGTTAGAAGCAACTTGCTCACTTGATATTGGTTGCCCTATTGAACAATTTTCTGCGTTCTGCGATGCCCACCCAGATCATACCGTTGTGGTTTACGCCAATACATCAGCCGCTGTTAAAGCGCGAGCTGATTGGGTTGTTACCTCAAGCATCGCACTTGAAATTGTTGAGCACCTTGATAGCGAAGGCAAAAAAATAATTTGGGGTCCAGACAGACATTTAGGCAGCTATATCGCCAAAGAAACTGGCGCAGAAATGTTGATGTGGCAGGGCGACTGTATTGTCCATGACGAATTTAAAGCCAAAGCATTACGTGAATTGAAGATACAGCATCCTGGTGCTGCTATTTTAGTTCATCCTGAATCTCCTGCTAATGTTGTTGCCTTGGCGGATGCTGTGGGTTCAACTAGTCAGTTAATTAAAGCCGCGCAGACAATGGATAATCAAGAGTTTATTGTTGCAACAGATCGCGGTATTTTTTACAAAATGCAGCAAGCTGCCCCTGGCAAGACATTGATTGAAGCACCAACGGGTGGCAATGGCGCGACCTGTAAAAGTTGTGCACACTGTCCTTGGATGGCGATGAATGGCTTACAAGCTATTGAAGCATCGCTGAGCAGTACTGATAAGACTTCACATGAAGTGTTTGTTAATGATGAATTGCGTGAAGAAGCACTGATACCGTTAAACAGAATGTTAAACTTTGCTAAGACCCTTAATATGAAAGTGAAAGGCAATGCGTAAGAGTTTTAAAAATGGCTTTTCCCATACTGTCTAACCCGAAAATTCTGCATCCTTGTTAACTCACTTGATGCAGTTTTCATCTAGCACTGTTTTTATCGAGACAATAAAAAGCCCTGCGTAAGCAGGGCTTTTCTATATCAATTTTTCAATTGGTATAATTATTTAGCATTCATTAATGCAACAGTATTATCTAACATGCGGTTACTGAAACCCCATTCGTTATCATACCAAGACATGACTTTAACTAGACGACCATTAACACGTGTTTGAGTAGCATCAAAGTTTGATGAGAACGCATTATGGTTGAAATCGATAGACACTAAAGGCTCAACGTTGACAGCTAATACTTCGCTTAATGGCGCTACTTGAGCTGCCTTAGTAATAATAGCATTGATTTCTTCAACGGTAGTGTCACGAGCAGCAACAAAGGTTAAATCAACTAACGATACGTTTACTGTTGGTACGCGTACTGCTAAACCGTCGAACTTACCTTGTAGCTCAGGAACCACAAGTCCTACAGCTGCAGCTGCACCTGTTTGAGTTGGGATCATTGACATGGCCGCCGCACGAGCTCGACGTAAGTCTGTGTGATATACATCAGATAGACGTTGGTCATTCGTGTAAGCATGAATAGTGGTCATTAAACCGGATTCAATACCAATCTCGTCATTTAACGGTTTAGCAAATGGTGCTAAACAGTTAGTTGTACAAGATGCATTTGAAATAACAGTCATTTCAGATGTCAGTACATCATTGTTAACACCGTAAACCACAGTCGCATCAACATTTTTACCTGGTGCAGAGATAATTACTTTTTTTGCACCAGCAGTTAGATGTGGTTGTACCGCATCTTTAGAAGTGAAAATACCAGTACATTCGTAAACAACATCAACATTCAACTCAGCCCAAGGCAATTTTGAAGGATCACGTTCTTGGAATGTTAAAATTTTATCACCATTAACGTAAATAGCTTCATCATCATGGTCTACTTTAGCGTTAAAACGGCCATGAACTGAATCGTATTTAGTCAGATGAGCATTGATTGAAGCATCACCTAAATCGTTAACTGCTACGATTTCAATTGGGTAATCCTTTTCGCTTTCATAAAGCGCACGTAAAACATTTCTACCGATACGGCCATAGCCGTTAATTGCGACACGGATAGTCATTGCATATCCCTCAAGTGATTATAAATCTGTTACATAAATCTAATGGTACTAAAATTACCAAATTAGAGGTTTTCGTCAAGTAAAAAAGCCTCAAAATGACAATAAAAGCCGAAATTGGTGTATTTAATTTACAAAAATCAAAAATTAATGAAATTATAGTGGTTTTTTGAAAGTCTTGTTCAAAAATTATATAAATGAGTTTGTATCATTCAAGATTCAAAAAGGATGATAGGTCTTTACTCGAATCTATATTTAAGATCACTTGTAACAAATTTTCCAGCTTTTAGTTGTTTGACTAATTCATTTGCATCAAGATTTAGTTGGGTCGCTAACGCTTTATCATTAGCAATCAAAGCCATTAATTTTTCTTGAGAAGCGACATTCTCACTCATTATTAAATTAGCTTTTATCAGTAGGTATTCATTCTCAACATTCTGCTCTCTTCGGTATATCGTCGCTAAACCTAGCAACCAATCAGTATCAAAGTCTTTGGGATCAACATGAGACATGAGGTGTAAATGCAATATCTTTGAACGATTTAAGTCAGTTTTTAGATAATGGGTAGCAACCTGTGAAATCATAAACGTTTCATTTAGTGAACCTTCACGTTCAGCTTTTAAAACAATATCTCTAGAAGGGAAGTCATTAAAGGTTGTCCATCGATAAAAAGCTAGATAGAGATCGGGATTATCTTTAGTGTGTTCTCTAAGTTGAGCTAAGTTTTGGGTACTGACAGCATATGCTCTTTCTCTGTCTTCAGTTCTATGGGTGTTAATGATGTGCTGAATACCAGCAGCAAGTTCAATACAGCTACTATAAGATTCTAACTTAATTAGTTGGTCATAAAGTTGTTTGCCTGTGGGCTCGGATGTGAGCTTTAATTGGTAACGACTCCGAATAAGGTCACCTTTTTCAATTAAACACCAACTATCTTTGTGTAAATCAGCACAAAGTTCAGGATTATTTTTACATATGCCGGCACTATTTCGACCAACATCACAACCAAATAGGCCTAATAAAGCAGCAGATAGCGAAAATGATGTAATTATTACTAAACTTTTGTTCAAAACTGGCTCCAAATAGCGTTTTTTTCTAATAAAATTACAGGTTTAGTAAAAATTTCTTACTGGCGATATAGCTCAAATTTCATTACAATGTCGCCGACCAATAGGGGATCACCCTACAATAATCTGATTATTGGTCTTTTCTTTTTGTTACTCAATTCTTTCCGCATTTTTTATGCTGAAATATGAGATAAAGGATCTTTTTAATGAGCGCTGATAAACATCTACAAAGTTGGCAAGAACGTTTCGAAATGGCTGAGGCTATGCAGCCTTTACTAGGAAAATTATATCGTAATCAGGGTGTTGAAGTCCTAGTTTATGGTAAACCACTTTTAAACGCATCTACAATTGAAATAATTAAAGCGCATCGCTTAGTTCGTCGCCATATTGGTGAAAAACTACGCCTACGTGAAAGCTTCCCATTTGTTGAAGCGCTAAGCAAATTATCAGTCAAACATTGTAAAGTTGATATTGGAAAATTAGCCATTAATTATTGGCGTGATCATTCTGATGCGTCAGAAATCCAATCTTATATGACACAAGAGCTAGAGCCAGGTATTAACTTTGGTGATGATGTCCCAGCTCAGGATGTTGTTTTATATGGCTTTGGCCGTATTGGTCGTTTATTAGCACGTCTAATGATCGAAAAAACGGGTTTAAGCAATAAGCTTTGTTTACGCGCTATTGTTCTACGAGGCGGCAAAAAAGGTGATTTAGAGAAGCGTGCAAGTTTATTACGTCGTGACTCAGTACATGGCCCATTCAACGGTTCTGTAGAAGTAGATGAAGAGAATAATGCCTTAATCGCTAACGGTACTTACATTCAAATTATATACTCTAATTCGCCAGATGCTGTTGATTACACTAAATACGGTATTAACAATGCATTAATTGTTGATAACACTGGTATTTGGAAAGATGAGGCTGGACTTGGTTTACACCTCAAGAGTAAAGGTGCAAGTAAAGTATTACTAACTGCTCCTGCTAAAGGTGCAATTAAGAATGTCGTTTATGGTGTGAATGAAAATGACATTCTACCTGAAGATATTATTGTCTCTGCGGCAAGTTGTACTACTAATGCTATTACACCGGTACTTAAAGCGGTTAATGACAAGTACGGTATTGAGAATGGACACGTTGAAACAATTCATTCTTATACTAATGATCAAAACCTCATTGATAACTTCCATAGTGCTGACCGTCGTGGACGTAGTGCACCACTCAACATGGTGATCACTGAAACGGGTGCTGCTAAAGCAGTATCTAAAGCTCTACCAGTATTAGAAGGTAAGTTAACGGGTAATGCTATCCGTGTTCCTACACCAAACGTCTCAATGGCTATCATTAGTGTTAACTTGAATGCTGAAACGAACCGTGATGAGTTAAATGAATATCTGAAAGATATTGCATTAACATCAGAGTTACAGAACCAAGTTGATTTTACTGAATCTACAGAGATTGTATCGAGTGATTTAGTGGGGTCTCGTTATGCAGGCGTTGTTGATTCACAAGCGACTATTGCTGACGGTAAACGAGCAATTGTATATGTTTGGTATGACAACGAATTTGGTTATAGCTGCCAAGTTGTCGGTGTTATGCAGAAGATGCTTGGTTTAACGACATTATCGTTACCTAAATAATTAAGTTAAACTATTTGAAAGCACTTCATTTGAAGTGCTTTTTTTTGCACTAATTTTAGGTAGCAAATATTAAATTATAGTATTTCACTGAAGCATTAGCCAGTAGAACTCTCTGTTCCACTCCCTCCTACCAAGATAGGATTAACAATTAAGCATAAATCGTTAATATTTATTCGATAAGTAGATTAAAGCAACAAACGAACATATTAGTGATAAAAAAGTGGAATTCATCGTTGACACAATCTAGTAAAACGGTAGAATTCTATTCCGCAAACAGGGAACAACTTGTTGTTTTTGATTTGCAAATGCGACATTAGCTCAGTTGGTAGAGCGATACCTTGCCAAGGTATAGGTCATCAGTTCGAACCTGATATGTCGCTCCAATTCAATTTATTGAATTTCGGCGCGATGGCAGAATGGCTATGCTGCGGATTGCAAATCCGTCGACCTCGGTTCGACTCCGGGTCGCGCCTCCACAAATTTGGTTTGATTGTTATGATATTAATAATGATTAAAACGAAACTTATGCCAAACTGGTGGAATCGGTAGATACAAGGGATTTAAAATTCATTGTGGTTAGCGTTAAATCATTTAAAGCAAAGAGTTTGTGATGAATATCTTTATTTGTCACTAGTATGTCACTTTTCCGATTCGAAGTGATGACTAAAAAAGTTAAGCCCGAGTGGTGGAATCGGTAGACACAAGGGATTTAAAATCCCTCGCTTAATAGGCGTGCCGGTTCAAGTCCGGCCTCGGGTACCATCATTCAAGCCTCGACAGAAATGTCGGGGCTTTTTTGTTTTGTAATCTGTAAAATACGGTCTGTTAGAAAACCAAAGTCACTGATGAACTGAAAACAGTACTATCTGAAATTAAAAACAGACTATATTGAATTAGATAGCAATCTAGCGCATATATTCTGATTATTATTGATAAAAGATATATTTTTATTATTGATTCTTTAAAGTGTGATGTAATTCTACTCACTTTTCTAATTGTTACTATTTCCTGAAGCCATACAGTGGTATAAATACAAAAAATTGTTCACTTCAGAAGTAGGAAAGATGTAATGATATTTTCTCATATCCCTCAAGCGCCAGCAGATCCAATTTTAGGTTTAACAGATGCATTTAAAAAAGATCCTCGCACTGAAAAAGTAAACTTAGGTGTCGGTATTTATAAAGATGAAGCCGGCCAAACACCGGTGTTAACTTCTGTCAAAAAAGCTGAAGCGATTCTTTTGGAAACTGAGAAATCAAAAAACTACCTGGGTATTGAAGGTGTTGAACTTTATAACCAAGTTGTTCAAACATTATTATTTGGTCAAGACAGCTCAATCATCAGTGACAATCGTGCTTATACGGCACAAGCACCAGGTGGTACAGGTTCATTACGCATCGCTGCTGAATTTCTGGTTAGAAATACCGAATCAAAAACACTTTGGGTAAGTAACCCTACGTGGGCTAATCATCAAAATATATTTCAAACTGCCGGATTAGAGATTAAAGAGTACGGTTATTACAAAGCCGAAACTCACGCGATGGACTTTGACGCCATGGTTATGGATCTAAATACAGCAGCAGCGGGTGATGTGGTGTTATTGCATGGTTGCTGCCATAACCCGACAGGAATTGATTTATCTTTAGCTCAATGGGAAATCATTGGTCAATTATGCAGTGACAAACAACTTGTACCGTTATTTGACTTTGCTTACCAAGGTTTTGGTGCAGGTATCGAAGAAGATGCACAAGGACTTAGAGTTGTCGCGGCTAAAGTACCTGAACTTATCATTGCAAACTCTTTCTCTAAAAACTTCGGTTTATACAATGAAAGAATCGGTGCTGTTACGGTTGTTGCTGAAAATGAAGTGGCGGCAAGCAAAAGTTTTAGCCAAATCAAAAAAACGATTCGTGCAACTTATTCAAATCCACCTGCACATGGAGGATTAATCGTCAGTACAATTTTGTCAGATGACGCATTACGTACAGAGTGGGAACAAGAGTTAACTGCTATGCGACAACGTATTGCGAAAATGAGAGTATTGTTTGTAAAGACTTTAGAACAAGAGGGTGTATCACAGGATTTCAGTTTCATTTCTCGTCAAAATGGAATGTTTAGTTTTTCTGGACTCAATAAAGCGCAAGTCGCTCGATTAAAAGAAGAGTTTGGCGTTTACATTGTCGGCTCTGGCCGTATTAGCGTTGCAGGAATGACAAAACAAAATATTCCAGTAATTTGTAAAGCTATTGCACAAGTTTTATAAATAACAGAAATAGAAAGGGCCTAAGGCCCTTTTTTATTTAGAAGTTAATACTTCATTCAACGCGTTCACTAATGCGAGTTTATTATGTAAGCCTGGGTGATGCGAACTCACCAATGGAAAATAGCTAACGTATTCCCCAATAATTTTTATATCCCCATTCACAATGACATCTGTTATTGCTGCTTTACCAATAAGACGATTACACCAAGCAATTCGATCAACCAATGAGGTTTTCCCTGCCGGAGAGGCTTCACAGGTTAGATTATCGATGAATATTATTCGGGCATCAGAATGCTGTATCGCATGTGCAATAGAAGGCAGTAGCAAAGGTGGAATGACACTAGTAATAAAACTACCAGGCCCAATGATAATGACATCTGCTCGGCTTAAGGCTTGAACCGCCTCACAAGTTGCCTCGACTGCTGGTTGGAGATATAATGATGCTGGCATTTCATCCATATCATCGACATTCACTTCTCCGAAGACTTTCACTCCTGAATGATTGTTTGCTATCAAATTTGTTGATTGCTCTGACATGGGGATGATACGAGTTGTGATGTTTAGCAGCGATCGAATTAAATTAATTGCTTCAAGCGGCCTTACACATAATTGATCCAATGCATGAAGGATTAAGTTACCTAAATTATGACCGCTTAATTCATTTTCGGCCGTAAATCTATGATCGAATAACATAGTACCAATAGAAGGTCGCATGGCTAAATGCGATAGACAGTTCCTTAAATCGCCCCAAGCAATGGTATTGTCATCTTCACGTAAACGGCCTGTTGAGCCCCCATTATCGGTAGTTGTGACAATTCCCGTTAATTTAGGGCCTAAAAAGGATAAAGCTGCAAGTACTCGGCCTAATCCGTGACCACCACCTAATGCCACTACATCAGAATAATCTTCTAAATGTTGTTTAAGCATGTTTGATTCCTTTCAGAAATAAATTCAACACTGGATAAGCTAATCAATCCATAGGATTAACAGATCCGATTATAGTGTAATAATTCTTAATGCTAAAAATAATACCATAAATACAAATCTTCTATTCATTGAAAATCTCGGTATAATTATCAAAAATATTATAATTAGAGGTTTAATTGAAAACAGGCAGAATTGGTAAGTTTACCGTTGGCTTAGGCTTGGTCATCGTTTGTATTATTGTCATTAGAGTTTGGCTGGTACCGACTATCGAGCAGATTTTAGTCACAACGCCTGAAATTCAACAAAATCGTTTATCATCTGAAGAGATCCCAGACTTTTCAAGCATCACTGACATACCAACGAAAAAACAAGTATTCTTTGATTATATGGCGCCAGCAGTAAAACACCAAAATGCCATTATTACCGCAGAACGTAATTTTCTAAAAGGCTTACTAAATAACCTTGAGAACGGACAAACACTCACCCAAGCTGAATTATTTAAGCTTAAAAATTTAACTGCACGATACAATTATCCTGTTAAAAAGTTTGATGAAGTAAGCTTAAGCCCTCTGTTAGAGAGAGTGGATACTGTGCCTGCCAAGATGGTACTAATTCAAGCAGCTAATGAAACGGGTTGGGGCAGTTCACGTTTTGCTAAGCAAGGTAATAATTATTTCGGTCAATGGTGCTTTTCTAAAGGTTGTGGACTTGTTCCTAAATCGAGAAAGCCAGGCCTGAATCACGAAGTTGCTGCTTTTGATACGCCAGAAGATTCTATAGCAGCCTATATGCTAAATTTAAATACTAATGCTGCGTATCGATTACTTCGTTCAATCAGAGCCGATTTACGAGCTCAAAACAAACAACCTTCAGCCGAAGAGCTGGTATATGGTTTATTACACTATTCTGAACGTAAACATGCATATATTGATGAGTTACTTGAGATGTTACGACATAACAAAAAATTTTTGGCTGGATTGTAGTAGATGAAATTACGATATAGATTAACCTTTTCCACCATGGCTTTATGCATCAGCTCTTTTTCTTTAGCTGATACCGTTTCAATTCCTTATGCTGGATTTTACGAGAGACTAAAACAAGTTAATAAAGCAAATTATCAACTCGTTGAGATCGCTTTCAGTGTCCCAAAAACTAACCAATGTACGATTATTAGCGGTAATATTACCACTGAGAAAAATGAATATCCGCTGACGTTTAATAAGCAACAACGTTTGTATTTACCTTTTGATGCACAGCTAAAATCTGATCGTGGTTTGATTAATTTAACCATGAAAGGTGACTCATCTGAATGTGGTGTTGCTATGCAGGTTAGAGCGAAAGAACAACAGCAATCATATGATCAAGAAACGATTGTTGCCGTTAAAGATAATATGGATGCCTTGTTAGATGGACAACAGGGTTTTCCGATGAAATATTTTCGGAAACCGATATCAGGTGTAACGTTTAGCTTCGCTGAATCAGATTACCCAGTAACCGTAACTATCGATCAGCGCCAACAAATAATCACAGAACACTTGCAAGTCGATAATGAACAGTTAGCTGAGTTGAGTGAAATATCATTTTCAGCTCTACCTAACATTATCAGCCCCTATGTTCTCTAATCACACATTGATGATGTAAATAAAAATGACTAACAAAAAAGCCCTCTGTTGAGGGCTTTTTTGTTATTAACGGATATTAACGATTATGGCTTATAAGTACTCACAACATCAATTCTGGTAGCTACATCGAGATTTATATGACCATTATTACTGGTATCTAAAAAGTCGAATGCAGGTAAGTTAGATTCCGCTACTTCACCCGTTAATGGTGCATTGGCATTACGTTCAAGTGCAATAAAATCGAATGCATTCCGATCGACACCTTGTGAAGGTGAGGTATTTTGCATACCAGTAAATATCGATTCTATTCTGCCAGGGAAGTCGACATCCCACTGCTTTAACATATCCTTTACTGCGCCACGTTTTAAGTTTTCTTGTGAGCCACAAAGATTACATGGAATAATTGGGAATTTTTTTAATTCAGCATATTCAGCGATGTCTTTCTCTTTACAATAGGCCAAAGGACGGATCACCATATTGGCACCATCGTCTGATAATAACTTCGGTGGCATGGCTTTCATTTTTCCACCAAAAAACATATTTAAGAATAATGTTTCAATGATGTCGTCACGATGATGGCCTAAAGCTATTTTTGTTGCCCCAAGTCGCTGAGCGAAACCATATAGGGTTCCTCTACGTAGGCGAGAGCATAAAGAACAGGTTGTTTTACCTTCTGGTATTTTATCTTTAACGATTGAATAGGTATCTTTTTCTAAGATATGGTACGGCACATCCAACGTATCTAGATAAGCAGGCAAGATATCTTCTGGGAAACCAGGTTGTTTTTGATCTAGGTTAACAGCAACGATTTCAAATTTAATTGGTGCGCGTTTTTGTAGAGTAAGCAGAATATCTAGCATGGCGTAGCTATCTTTGCCGCCAGAAAGGCAACACATAACAATGTCACCTTCTTCAATCATTTGATAGTCGCCAATGGCACGTCCTACTTCGTGACGTAACTTCTTTTCAAGTTTATTTTGACGTTCTATCTGTAATTTATCTTGTTGTTGCATTTGAGACATAAAAAAGCGCCCAGTAACCATTCGTTTCAGGGCGCATATTATTCCAGCATTCAGGCTGTTGGTAAAGCTTTACTCTTCTAGAGGAGATTTATAACCATCAGGCTTAATCGCTAGTAGGTCACAATTGATACTATCGATAACATGTTCAGCGGTATTACCGATTAATGCTGCAGAAAAACCTGTTCTACCAACTGTACCAAGAACGACTAATTCAGCATCTAGTTTTTCAGCTAAATCAGGGATTACATCTTCTGGTAAACCTTCTTCCACATGACAATTTTCTAAAGGAATGTTAAAGCTATTGGCAATATATTGAATACGTTGTTCATGCTGCATTCTTACAGTGTCATTGTAACTTGCTGCATCAAACTCAGGTAATTCAATAGCTAAGTTTACCGGGGTTCCTGGATAACCGTTAACTAGGTGGATTTGAGCAGAGAATTTTGCCGCTAAACTAAGGGCGTTTTCGATGATTTTTGTATTTAGGGTTTGATGGTCATCATCTTCTGATGCGACATTAATCGCACAGACGATTTTCCCTGCAACTTGCCAATCATGCTCTTTTACCATCAATACAGGAATAGGGGCTTTACGGAGTAAGTGCCAATCTGTAGGGGTAAAAATAATCGATTTTAATTTGTCATGTTCGTGAGTACTTTTGACAAGTAGATCTACATTTTCATCGATGGCATATTTAATAACGCTTTCAAATGGTCGATTATGCCAAACCACTTTACTTGTGATAGTTAGACCAGCTTTATTATATGATTTAATGGCTTCTTTTAACCAAGTTTCACGTTGGTCAATAACACCTTGGCGCATGGCTTCACGTTCATGACTGGATAATATCGATGTCATTTCATAAGAAAAGTCGAAAATAGTCAGAAATGCAGTGATAGACGCATTAGACTTGGCCGCTAATTCAACAGCTCTGGCTAAAGCAGGCTGATGATCTGTCATCGGATTGATGACAACGAGTATATTTTTATAATCCTTCATAAAACCTCCAAGCTGTATAACTAAACTTCGTTAGTTTACTATCACTTTAAATATGATCTAAATCGTTGAGCTAGATCATATTTTAATAAATATAAAAGTATTAGGTTGCGATACGAGCATTTCCAGCTAATTGGCTTAACGAGTCATGATCGACGATAGTAATGTATTTACCTTTTACCTCGATATAACCCGATTTTTGGAAACGTCCGAGTAATCGACTAATGGTTTCAACGGTTAATCCTAGATAATTACCGATATCGCCACGGGTCATTGTGAGTCTGAACTCGTGAGGTGAAAATCCACGACTGCCAAAACGATTTGCCAGATTATTGATAAACGCGGCTAGACGTTCTTCGGCATTCTTTTTTGATAACAATAAAATCATTTCTTGATCGCTCATGATTTCATTACTCATAAGGCGCATAATTTGTTGTCTAAGTTTTGGCATGCTACCGGCGAGTGTATCAAGGGTATCGAAAGGGATTTCGCAAACCATAGCGGTTTCTAAAGCTTGAGCAAAACTTTGATGAATTTGAGAATGGATGCCATCAAAACCTATAACGTCACCAGCCAGGTGAAAACCTGTGATTTGTTCGTCACCTTGTTCAGTAATTGTATAACTTTTTATTGTACCTGAACGAATGGCAAACAATGACTTGAGAGGATCACCAGATTTGAATATTTGGTCGCCTTTTTGGACAGGCTTTTTACGCTCGATAATATCATCGAGTCGATCTAACTCGTTGTTATCAAGTGTGAACGGAATACACAGTGATTCCATGCTGCAATCATGACAATGAATTGCACAACCCCCAGTAGATGCTCGAAGTTGTTTCGTTAGATCTGTAGGCATATATAATCTCAATTAGTTACTACGTTACCATGTTAAACTAATAACAAAGGTTGAGCTAGTTTAGCTGCATGATTGCGACATATATAGTTTGTATACCAAATACTACAATGAAGATCCCACTAATGAGTCTAACTTGCTTTTTTTGAACCCAATGTGCTAATTTTTTCGCGGCTAATCCAGCACTTAACAGAGCAGGCAAAGTACCTAAACCAAAAGCTAGCATAATTAATGCCCCGTTTAGCATGTCACCCGTAGCAACTGACCAGGTAAGCGTGCTATAGACTAAGCCACAAGGTAACCAACCCCAAACCATACCGGCTAAAACGGCTTGATACTTATATTTAATCGGCAGTAGTTTGTTTGCTACGGGTTTTAAATAACGCCAAAGTATTTTGCCAATCTTTTCAATATGGACAATGCCAAACCAAAGTTGTGCAATATACAATCCGGTAGCAATCATCATGACGCCGGCAAAAATACGCAGGCCAATAAGATAACTATCTACATCAAACATATAACCTAAAGCTGCGGTACTAGCACCTGCTAATCCACCTGCAATGGTGTAACTCGCAATACGACCAAGATTATAGCTCAATAGAAAACTAAGTTGGTTAGCTAACCTATTTGAAGAACTACTCGGGAGGTTCGTCGCGAATGCACCGACCAACCCACCGCACATGCCAAAACAGTGCGCAGCACCCATTAATCCAACAAGAAATGCCCCCCAAACATTAAATTCTATCAATTTTCTTTCTCAACACTCGAATTGATATCACTATCTTCAGATAGCTTAGCTTCAGTCGGCTTAACTTCGTCATCAAATAAAATAGAGACACTTTGTCTGTCTAAGTCATCAAATTGTTCACTTTTTACAGCCCAAAAGAAAATAGCTACAGCAATGGCAACAAAAAGCATCGCGATTGGAATTAATACATAGATGATGTTCATACTTTAATCCTAAGGAGGCGTAAACTATTAGACACAACAATGATAGAGCTAATAGACATTCCAATGGCTGCTATATAAGGCACAACATGGCCAGTGACAGCAAGAGGAAGAATGATGGCATTATAAGCAAATGCCCAAATTAAATTTTGTTTTATTATTTTGTTGGTTAACTTAGATACTTTAATTGCCTGATTAAACTTTGTTAGTTGATCGCCTAATAAAATTAAATCTGCACTATTTTTTGCGATAGCACTACCGCTGCCCATAGCAACTGATAGATTGGCGCCAGCCAGCACTGGTGCATCATTAACGCCATCACCAAACATAGCCACATGCTGTGTTTGTTGTAATTTATTGATTAAATCTAGTTTATCTTTGGGACTTAGTTTTCCATGACAGTTAGCAACATTAAGTTGTTTTGCAATAGCTTTAACATGGCTGTCGCTATCACCACTGGCAATACTGACTTCGATACCGTTTTCTTGAAGTTGTTTTATCGTCGTTAAACTATCAGGTCGAAGCGCATCTTGTAATTCAAAGCACGCAACGACTATCCCATCCATAGATAGCCATAATAGCTTTCCAGAACATTGACTGGCATCAAGTCCTATAAACTCAGCGTTACCTATTTTTACTGATTGATTGTCTATTGAGCCAGAAATACCAAGGCCAACATGATGCTCTATTTGGGTTGCAACAATTTTACGTTGTAAAAATGGTGTGAAAGCATTTGCAATAGGGTGAAGCGAACCCGTTTCTAACGCCGCGGCATAAGCTAAAACGGTATCTTTGTTCTGTTGGTCAGTTAAGACAACTTTATTTATTGATATAGCGCCGCAGGTCAGGGTACCTGTTTTATCAAATACAACGTGCTCTATAAGTGGTAATTTTTCGAATACACCCGCTCTTCGGGTAATGATGCCTAATTTAGTGAAAATGGCAGTGGAGCAAGTGATAGCGGTTGGCGTAGCAAGGGCTAGGGCGCAAGGACATGTTGCAACAAGTACCGACAATGTTACCCAAAATGCATCCTCAGGAGCGATAAATAACCAAATAAAATAAGTAGCAACGGCAATACCTAAAATAGAAGCTGAAAAATAACGGGCAAATTTATCGACCATTGTTGCAATTGCAGGTTTAGTGTTTGAGGCAACTTCTTGTAAACGAATAATTTCAGCAACCAATTGGTCTTGACCTAACGCGGTGACTTTTACTGAAAGTGGTTGGTCGACATTTATGGTACCGGCAAAAACAAGGTCACCGCTATGTTTAATCAGCGGCATTTGTTCGCCAGTTAGCATCGATTCATTCAGACCTGACTTACCCTTTAAGATAATACCGTCTGCAGCAACAACATCGCCTGGTTTGATTAAAATAATATCGTTTAATTTTAACCGTTTTGCAGGTACTTCAGTAATTTCATCGTCAATATTTAAGTTTGCAGTTAACGGAACTAACTTGTGTAAGTTACTTGAACTGACTGATGCCGTTTGTTTCGCTTTTTGTTCAAAGTAGCGACCGAGTAATAAGAAGAAGGTGAACATTGAAACAGATTCAAAGTAAACCTCACCATTGCCATTTATCGTTGCGATACAGCTAGCAATATAGGCGCCAACAATCGCAAGAGAGACCGACAAGTCCATATTGAGCTTACCGCTTAGTAAACTTCGTATTGCACTAAAATAAAAGGGTTGCGCAGAGTAGAATACGACAGGAGCAGCTAAGGTCATGCTTACCCAGCGAAAGTAATCGCGCATTTGGGTATCTTCAAAAATGAAATAGTCGGAGTATAAGGCTAAAGCAAACATCATCACTTGCATGGTTGCAAACCCAGCTAGACCGAGACGCAAGAGAAACTTGCGGCTCTCATGTTTACTCTTTTTTTCCTGTTCATCGATTTGAAATGGTGCGGCTTGATAGCCAATTCTGCTGATTTCAGCAAGAATTTCACTTAACTTAACGCTTTGTTCATTCCAGCTGACCAAAGCTCGCTGAGTAGTGGAATTAACGCTAATACTGATTATTCCGTTTAACTGTTTAAGCTTATGTTCAATTAACCACGCACAAGCCGCACAAGTAATCCCTTCAATAGAAACAGAGATAGTATTAGTACCATCTAAACTGTATATGAGGTCTTGTTGCACTTCAGGTAAATCATAAGCGGAATATTGTGCAAGCTCAGCAGGAATCAATGCAGTCTGTCTACTACCTGGTTCACTACGATATTGATAATAGCTTTCTAAGCCAGAATCCATAATTGCTTGAGATACAGCTTGGCAACCAGGGCAACACATGAGCTGCGCCTGATCACCTATTATGGTAGTGAATTCATCACCTGTTAAAACAGGTTCATTACAGTGATAGCAAATCTGCATTATTTAGTTTAGCCAATACTCTACATCATCTGCTATTTCAATACGTTGCTGAATTCTCCAGCTAGCATCAAAACTCTCTAAGCGAACATTCCAAGCGCCAGAAATCGCTTCTGATAAACCAATTCGGTAAGCGCCATTCCCATCTGCTGTTGCATTAATTTTAAAATCTTTTTCTTCTTGAGTTGGATGGATAAAGCTAACACTTAATGCTGCACGATATTCTGGACCACCATGTTGAGTAATGACTAATTCTTGATCATCAACTTCAATAAGGTATTGCATGCCTAAATTTTTGGCTTGTTTGATTTTGCGTAAATCCATGTTGATGGCTTTACCTTCTTTATAATAATCATCTGACACAAGTGAATCAGCATTATCAATGGCAATACCCAAGGCAATCATACTTTTAAGTACGACAATAAAAAGTAAAACAACGATGAACCAAGGCCAAAAATGCTTGTACCAGGGAAGGGGAGCAGACATACAAAAAGTCCTAAAAAGTAAGAATTATTATACTGTTATTTTAACCTGAAAAGACTTAAATAACACTTAAAAAAAAGGCCTCGTTTAAACGAGGCCTTTTGTGTTATCAACAAGTAACTATTTGTTTGATAAGCTATAAACGTAAGCTGATATCACGTGAACTTTCTCTTCACCTAAGATATCGTCCCACGCAGGCATTACGCCTGAACGACCATTCGAAATTGATTGCATAACCTGTATACGTTTTCCGCCATATAACCAAGCATCATCAGTTAAGTTTGGTGCGCCCATAAACTTATTACCGGTACCATCCATACCATGACAAGCAAAACAGCCCTTCATGAATGAACCTTGACCTTGAGCTGCTAAAGTAGCGTCATGATCACGACCTGAAAGTTTAAATACATATTCAGCTAAACCTCGAACTTCACTATCTTCAATCGGCAATCCACCTTTAGGAGGCATCATACCATTACGACCATTCATAATAGACGTTTTGATTGTCGCGAGTTCACCACCATATAACCAATTGTTATCAGTTAGGTTAGGGAATCCGATACTACCACGAGCATCTGAGCCATGACATTGAGCACAATTTTGTAGGAATAAACGTCCACCTACTTTTAGTGCTTCTTCATCATTAACAAGATCTTCAAGCGGCGTCGCTAAATAAGCCGCAAAAATTGGTCCGTATTTCTCATCTGCACTGGCTACTTCACGATCGTATTGAGAAAGACGATTTTCAGTTTTTGCTGTTTCAATTGCTTTAATTGAATCAAGCTTAATACCTTCTTCACGACCGATACTTTGATTAGAACTTGTCCAACCAAACAATCCTTTGTAAGTACCAAGTCCTGGATAAAGCGCTAAATAAATTAAACCAAAAACAATACTTGTATAGAACATATAAGCCCACCACTTAGGTAGCGGGTTATTTAATTCTTCAATACCGTCAAAGCTATGACCCATTGATTCGCCTTCTTCAATCCCAGTATTGTTCTGTGAACATGCTCTGAGAATGAAAAAACAACAAGCGATAACAAATAAAGTTGGAACAATAATCCAAATATTCCAAAATAACGAAAAATCTCCAAAGATATCCATTACTTCTTATCTCCTGAGTTTTTAGCTTGATCCGAGATCTCTTCATCAGAAAAAATCAAGTTTGCAGCTTCATCGAATTTGGCTTTACTTTTTGAGCTATAAGCCCAATAGAAAATACCGGCAAATGTCACCATAACAATAATGGTTAGAATGCCTTGTAACGTTCCATAATCCATAATTGCCTCCTTATTTTAGCGCATGGCCTAAAGACTGAAGATAAGCAATTAATGCTTCAAGTTCAGTTTTACCTTTAACAGCGGCTTCTGCACCAGTAATTTCTTCTTCGGTATACATATTATGATCCGGATGGAAATTACTTAAGATCTGCATTTTTTTACCTGTTAGCTTTCCATCTAGAATATTTCTGTCTAACCAAGGGTAGGCAGGCATATTAGATTGAGGAACAACATTACGAGGATTAATTAAATGCACTTCATGCCATTTATCACTGTAACGTCCACCAACACGTGCTAAATCAGGACCAGTTCGCTTAGAACCCCATTGGAATGGGTGATCCCATACAGATTCACCAGCTACAGAATAATGACCATAACGTTCAGTTTCTGCACGTAAAGGACGGATCATTTGACTGTGACAGTTATAACAACCTTCACGAACATAAATGTCACGACCTTCAATCTGTAAAGCAGTATACGGAATAAGTCCTTCAACTGGTTCAGTTGTATCTTTTTGGAATAGCAATGGGGTGATCTGTACTAGACCACCAAAACTAATTGCGATAACCGTAAAGATACCAAGCAGACCGATGTTTTTTTCGATTATTTCATGATTAAATTTCATCGTTCTGCTCCTTATGCTTTGGCTTCAGCTAATGCTGGAAGTGAATCTTTAGGTGCGTTAACTGTACGCATCACGTTATAAGCCATGATAAACATACCAGATAAGAAGAATACACCACCGATAAAGCGAACAAAGTAGAATGGATATGACGCTTCTAAACTTTCTACAAAGCTATAAGTTAATGTACCGTCAGAGTTAACTGCGCGCCACATAAGACCTTGCATCACACCAGAAATCCACATTGCTACTATGTATAGCACAGTACCAATTGTTGCTAACCAGAAATGAACATTAACTAGGTTTGTGCTGTACATACGGCCATGACCGAATAACACAGGGATCAAATGGTATAAAGAACCAATAGAAACCATAGCAACCCAACCAAGAGCACCAGAATGAACATGACCAACTGTCCAATCAGTGTAATGTGATAATGCATTTACTGTTTTAATTGCCATCATCGGGCCTTCAAAGGTAGACATACCATAGAAAGACAATGAAACAACTAAGAAACGTAATACAGGGTCAGTACGTAGTTTGTGCCAAGCACCTGACAAGGTCATAATACCGTTAATCATGCCACCCCAAGAAGGAGCAAATAGAATTAACGACATAACCATACCTAACGTTTGTGTCCAATCAGGTAATGCTGTGTAGTGAAGGTGATGTGGACCTGCCCAGATATATAACGCAATCAATGCCCAGAAATGAACGATTGATAAACGGTAAGAATAAACCGGACGACCAGCTTGTTTAGGGACGAAGTAATACATCATACCTAAGAAGCCTGCTGTTAATAAGAATCCAACAGCGTTATGGCCATACCACCACTGTACCATGGCATCAACAGCGCCAGAATACATGGAATATGATTTGAATAAGCTCACAGGTACAGCCATTGAGTTAACAATGTGGAGTACTGCAACCGTTATTATGAAAGCACCAAAGAACCAGTTCGCAACGTAAATATGTGAAGTTGTTCTTTTGATAATGGTACCAAAGAACACAATTGCATATGTTACCCAAACGACGGTAATAGCGATATCAATTGGCCACTCTAATTCTGCATATTCTTTACCAGAGGTGAAACCCATTGGTAATGTTATTGCAGCAGAAATGATAATAGCCTGCCAACCCCAGAACGTGAATGCAGCTAATTTAGGTGCGAACAGTTTGGTTTGACAAGTACGTTGTACTATATAGTAGGATGTTGCGAAAAGGGCTGAAGTACCAAACGCGAAAATCACGGCATTAGTATGTAACGGTCTTAAACGACTATACGTTAACCATGGAGTTTCAAAGTTTAGTTGTGGCCAGATTAACTGGGCCGCAATCAATACACCGACTGCCATACCAACAATTCCCCACAATACTGTGGTTAATGCAAATTGGCGAACAACGGTATAATTGTAATCAGCGCCTGTAGGCTGGGAATGATTCATCATAATGCTTCCACGGCTTATTACTTTTATTTTAATATAGTAAAGACGGGTCTTTACCTGTTTAGGCTGACAGATGCTTAAAAAAAGGACGAATTTGAAGTCGAATTTTTAAATATTGTCAAGGTGTTACCTCATGTTTTTTATATCTATCATGAAGCAATGCAATGATACTTGAGCTACGTCAAAAAAGATATATCCAGACCTTGAGTAAACTTGATCTAGATCAATTTCCTAAACATAATGTTACCAATTTGAATCAGGAGGTTAAAAATCGTGCAACTTTTAACAAAGATAGTTGTCTTGTTATTTTTTATATTAAATTTAAGTGGATGTGATTCACAATCAAAGCCTAAATCAACGAAAATTAATGTCGTTGACAGCAGTTTGTGCCAATTTGAACATGGTTCGTGTAATCAAGTTGTTAACAGTGTGGAGGTGCGATTATTAATTAATCCAACGTTTACACCAAGCGAAAAACCATTGGCTATAGACTTGGCTTTCTCAGATGCTGTTGAGGACGTTAGTATGCGAATAGAAGGTAGAGATATGTTTATGGGGCTAATACCTGTGGCGTTAAAATCTGATGATAGTCAGAATTATGTAGGGACAGCCATTTATGGATCTTGTAGTAGCAATTATATGGTGTGGAGAGCGTTAGTGAGTTTTAAGGTTAATGGTAAACCACAATCTACCTGGTTTGACTTTTTAGCCGATAATCAATAATAAAAGCCACAAACCTTATTGATAATCATTCTCAATTGTATATAATGTCTAAAAAACCTATTGAGAAAGATTATGGCACAATTAAATATATCCATTTCCTTAGATAAACTCGCAGAACTGATAAAATCGGGTCAACTTTGTGTTGCTGACTTTAGAAGTCTAGATAATGAAACCAAGCAGCAACTTTGGCAATTATGCTTAATCAGCTGTAAAGAACGGATTCATTGTCAACATCCTGCTGATAACCCAGATAACTTAATTGAAATGTTTTCAGAATTTATTTGAAGCAGCCAAAATCATTTTATTACGTAGCCATTTATTAGCTGGTTCTTTATCGACATTAACATGCCAGTATAAATGAACATCAATATGCGGTAACTCTACCGGCATTGGATAAATCTTAATATCTAACATCTCACAGTACATATCAGCCGCGGTTTTAGGTAATGTCAGCAGCATATCATTACCAATTATCACTCTGCAGGCAGATAAAGCATGCTGACATCGCAATGAAATTTTACGATGAAGACCTATTCGAGATAATTCAAAATCTTCTAGGCCAGGACCGTTTGATCTAGATGATACTAAAACATGCTCTAACTCTAGATAAGTATCTAAATCTAAACCGTTGGCAATTGCAGGGTGATTTTTTCTAGCAACAACCACAACCTGATCTGTTTGAAGTTGGGTGTGGAGAATATTTTCACTAACAGGAATTAATGCATCAATGGCCAAATCTATATCACCACTGGCCAGTTTGTTTTCTAACTCACTACGTCTGACTCTCTTATTACTGCGTAAACTAATTTCAGGGGACTCTATAGACAGATTCTGTTGCAATGTGGGTAAATAATAAGGCTCAAGTGAGCCATGTAATGAAAGCGAAAAACTTTTGCGTGATGTTAGCGGTTCAAATTGTCTTGATTGGACTAAACAAACTTGCAGTTGATGTAGTGCTTCTCGAACATCTGCAATAACATTTTTGGCCACAGGGGTTGGGCGCATTTCGTTACCCTGACGGATGAATAAAGGATCATCAAAATAACTTCGTAATTTCCCTAAAGAATGACTGACCGCCGGCTGTGATAAATTTAGCATTGAAGCCGCTTTGGTAATATTCCCTTCGCAATAAATTGCATCAAAAACGACAAACAAATTTAAATCCATTTTCATATAGAGCCTATTCCTATTAGTGCTTAACTGCCTATAACTTGAATCATTTAGTTATTTTTTTATTCTATTTTGCGAACTAAAATTAGCCTACTATTTAGTATATAAATAGTAGGGTATAAGAACTATTCATTTGTTCAATTTAGAACGCGGGTTTAGCATAGTCAAGTAGATTCTAGTTACGGTTAATACCTTTAAAAAAGTAAGAGTCAGAATCTGGTAATCGTTAGTAGCTGACTTTTAAAGTCGTAAGGTGTAGCAACTAGGTAGGTTAGGCACTGAACCTTTCATAGCTATATGGATTGTGAGCAAGTTTAAAAACAAACTTTAATTTTTATGAGCGTTAGCTATTAACAATAAATAGTTGATTAACTTTTGCGAATACTGAGAAGTGAAATGGCTGCAATTTATTTGATACGACATGGGCAAGCCTCTTTTGGTAGCGCTGATTATGACAAGTTATCAGCTAAAGGCTGCAACCAAGCCAATATTCTTGGTGCATCTTGGCAGTTAAGGCCAAAACCGAAAAAATATTATTGTGGTGACTTGTTACGACATGAACAAACCTTGAGTCACTTCATTGAAGGGCATAAAGGTATTGTTACCCCAAAAATCATACATTCTGGTTTTAACGAATTTGACCATGTCGATATTCTCCACAAATATAATGATAAGTGGAGTGACTTCGCAAACATGACATATGAAGTTAATCAACTCACTGACCCAAGTAAAACCATTAAGTCAGAATTTTCAAATGCACTTAATCGTTGGTTGTTTGAAGGTAAAGATCATGAATACAAAGAAAGCTGGCCGCAATTTAAAATGCGATGTATCCGCGCTTTGCGGGATGTTATCGAGCAAGAGTTAGCTCAAAACAAATCAGTAGTTGCGACCGAACGTACACAAAATGATGCAAAAGATATTTTAGTTTTCACTTCAGGTGGAACTATATCGGTGATTATTCAACATATTTTACAGCTAAATGATCAGCAAATGCTGGCGATTAATCAACAAACTAGAAATACCAGTGTGACTAAATTATTGTTCTCTGGTGACAAGTTGAGCGTTGATTATATTAATAATTATAGTCATTTAGAGCGCTTAGGTGACGAGTGGGTAACCTTTAGATAGTGTAAGCCAATGCAATTATGGATAAATATTAAATAGGGATGAGCATGAATAACAATGATCTTTTTGATTTATCAGGGAAAGTGGCTTTAGTGACAGGTGCAAGTAGAGGCATTGGAGAAAGTGTTGCAAAAACACTCGCGCAATACGGTGCACATGTGATTGTTTCCAGCAGAAAAGTGGAAGCGTGTCAGTCTGTAGTTGATGCGATTAAAGCCGCTGGCGGAAGTGCACAAGCAATTGCTTGTCATATTGGTGACATGGCACAAATAGATGCCTTGTTTGCAGCAATAACCGAACAACATGGAAAACTGGATATTCTTGTTAACAATGCAGCCGCTAATCCATACTTTGGACACATTCTAGAGACTGATTTAGAGGCTTTTCAAAAAACCGTAGATGTGAATATCCGGGGTTACTTTTTTATGTCTACCCAGGGCGCCAAGTTAATGAAACAAACAGATGGTGGATCGATCATCAATGTGGCGTCAGTGAATGGGGTTATTCCTGGTGATTTTCAGGGTATTTATTCAATAACCAAAGCCGCAGTAATTTCAATGACTCAAGCCTTTGCAAAAGAATGCGCTCAGTTCGGGATTAGAGTGAATGCATTATTACCTGGTGGTACCGATACAAAATTTGCTTCTGCTTTAGTAAATAACCCTTCAATTTTAAAACAAATGATGCATCACGTTCCCATGAAACGTGTAGCTCAACCCGATGAAATGGCCGGCACAGTATTGTATCTTGCTTCTAATGCATCGAGCTATACCACAGGAACAGCAATTAATGTCGATGGTGGCTATTTAATTGGCTAAATACCATTTAACGGTTGCGAAAAAACTAATAATAAAAATTTAATAGAAAATAGCAGGATAGGCATCATTATGAGTAATCAAGACAATACCAGCATCGATAAGTTATTTGAATCATTTTCAAATAAGTCGCTGTCATTAAAAAACAAAACCGTAATGGCACCAATGACACGCGCATTTTCGCCGAACAATATCCCCAATGCTGAAGTAGCAGGTTATTACCGCAGACGTGCTGAAGGGGATGTAGGGCTAATCATCACCGAAGGAACATTTATCTCACATCCAGCTGCAAACGGTTACGAGAATGTGCCTGCAATATTTGGTGAAGAAGCATTAGCTGGATGGAAACATGTTGTAGATGAAGTCCATGCCGCAGGCGGGAAGATAGCACCGCAACTCTGGCATGTCGGTTCGGTAAGAAAACTAGGTACGGGCCCCAATAAAGACGTTTCAGCATTCAGCCCTTCAGGTTTATTTAAACCAGGTGCACCAAATGGTGTCGCTATGTCCCAAGATGATATTAACGATGTGGTGACATCATTTGCACAAGCTGCACTTGACGCTAAGAATATTGGTTTTGATGCAATCGAGGTTCACGGAGCACATGGTTATTTGGTTGATCAGTTTTTTTGGGAAGGAACAAACCAAAGAGATGATAAGTACGGGGGTTCATTAGAAAACAGAACCCGTTTCGGTGTTGAAATTGTTAACGCTATTCGCGCTGCAGTGGGTAAAGACTTCACTATTATTTTCAGGTTTTCACAATGGAAACAGCAAGATTATAGCGCCAAGTTATGTGAAACCCCTGAAGAGTTAACGATATTCTTGAACTTACTTAGCGAAGCTGGAGTTGATATTTTCCATGCGAGTACGCGTCGTTTTTGGCTTGCTGAGTTTGAAGGTTCTGAACTTACCCTAGCAGGTTGGACGAAGAAGATAACGAATAAACCCGTTATTACCGTTGGCAATGTCGGACTCGATGCTGATTTTATTGGCGAAGGTAATAAAGACCTTTCAGGTAAATCTAATCCAACAGGCATCGACGAATTGTTAGTGCGATTAAATAATGATGAATTTGACTTAGTCGGAATTGGACGCGCATTACTGGTTGACCCTGATTGGGTCAATAAAGTGAAACAAAATGCTTTTGATCAATTAAAGCCATTTAGTAAAAAATCGCTTATGTCGTTAAGTTAATGATTGGCAACTTGATTGAGCAACTAATTTTACTCCAGGTTAAATCAGCAAACGAATTGAAAAGGTTAAAAAATGAATTTTGAATACACCCCTAAAGTTCAAGCGTTAATTAAACGCGTTACCGATTTTATGGAACAGCATGTTTATCCTGTTGAGGCTGAAATGCATCAACAAGTTGCTTTAAACCCATGGTCAACCCCGCCTTTAATGGAAACGTTAAAAGCGAAAGCAAAAGCAGAAGGTTTATGGAACTTGTTTTTACCTATTGCTTATGGGAAGTACAGTGCGGGTTTAACTAATTTAGAATATGCCCCTCTTGCTGAGATTATGGGTAAGGTAATGTGGGCATCTGAGGTATTTAACTGCGCGGCTCCTGACACTGGCAACATGGAGGTATTAGCCAAATATGGTAATGATGCTCAGAAAAAGCAATGGTTAGAGCCATTACTTGAAGGCAAGATCCGCTCAGCATTTGCAATGACAGAACCAGAAGTCGCATCAAGCGACGCAACCAATATTGAATTACGAATCGAACGTGATGGTGATGAATATGTCATTAACGGACGTAAGTTTTATATTAGTGGTGCTTGTCGCGATCAATGTGAAATTATGATTGTTATGGGAAAAACCGATCCTGATAACAGCAACCGTTACATACAACAATCTCAAGTGTTAGTACCAATGAATACGCCGGGTGTAACCCTTGTAAGGCCCATGCAAGTATTTGGCTATAACGATGCGCCAGAAGGTCACGCTGAAATTACCTTCGAAAATGTCCGAGTGCCCACCAGCAATATTATTGTAGGTGAAGGTAAAGGCTTTGAAATTGCTCAAGGTAGATTAGGGCCAGGCCGAATTCATCATTGTATGCGCTCAGTCGGAATAGCGCAGCGGGCATTAGATTTAATGTGTCGACGTGTCAATGAACGCATTGTTTTTGGTCGCCCAATGATCAAACAACAATCGGTGCGTGAAGATATCGCCAAATCAGCCTGCCAACTTGAACAAGCAAGATTAATGACGTTAAAAACCGCCCAAAAAATGGATACGGAAGGGAATAAAGCGGCAAAAGATTTAATCGCCATGATTAAAATCGTGGTGCCAAATATGTCTCTGGATATTATTGACCGTGCTATTCAGTGTCATGGTGCTGTTGGTGTCAGCCAAGACACATTCTTAGCACATGCATGGGCTGGACAACGAACGCTTCGATTAGCAGATGGTCCAGATCAGGTCCATATGATGCAGTTAGGACGTGATTTAGTGAAAAAGACAGCAGGTTAAAATTACATTTTAACCACTTTAACTGACACAGAAACTGTAATCCAAACAATCAAAATTAAGAGAATTGTCATATGCCATCAGTCACGCCAGATTATCTTGAAGCACTCAGTACTTACCTTGAAAATAACATTGCAGGGTTTAAGGGACCGCTTTCACTGGAGAAGTTTAGCGGTGGTCAATCAAACCCGACATTTAAAGTTAATGCCCAATCAGGAACTTATGTTTTACGACGCCAACCTGAAGGTAAGTTACTTAAATCAGCACATGCTGTAGACCGTGAATTTAAAGTGATTAATGCGCTGCAAGGCAGCGATGTTCCAGTCCCCAAGGTGTTTCACCTGTGTGAAGACGTCAATATCATCGGTTCAATGTTTTATATTATGGAGTTTTGCGACGGTAGTATTTATTGGAATGCTTCACTTGCTGAAGTTGATACTAATCAACAAAGAACGGCACTGTATGACTCAATGAATAAAGCCCTAGTTGCACTGCATAGCGTTAATATTGCTGAAGTAGGCTTAAGCGATTACGGCAAAGCTGGTAATTACTTTAAACGTCAACTTGAACGTTGGTTAGTACAATACAAAGCATCAGAACTTGTCCCAATTCCAGCAATGGATAAATTAGGACAATGGCTTCAAGCCCATTTACCAGAGGATGACGGCAAGGTTTGTCTGGTTCATGGCGACTATCGCCTCGACAATATTATGTTTGCAAAGGGTCAAGCCAATATTATTGCCATATTAGACTGGGAACTTTCTACTTTAGGTCATCCTTTTGCCGATTTAGCTTATCAATGTATGGGCATGAGAATGCCGCAAGGGCTAGGTAGCATCGATGGTCTTAAAGGGATCGATAGAAGTAGCCTTGGTATTCCCAGTGAAGATGAATATGTGGCGCAATACTGTCAACGAATGAACATCGATAAAATTAGCAATTGGGCTTTTTATCTGTGTTTTAGCTTTTTCCGTTTAGCGGCAATTGTTCAAGGGGTCGCTAAAAGGGCGTCACAAGGTAACGCATCCAATACCAATGCGAATCAAATTGGCGCATTTGTAGAACCATTAGCCAATATGGCGTTAGAGATTATTTCAACGGAAGATCAATAACTAAAAGGCAATTTGTTTTTTAAGTGTACTACATACTAAAGGTCATATTGGGCTATTAGAAGCAATCGCTATCAAACACAATTAACTAAACATATTGAATGAATGCACAAAGGAGTGACAGCATGGATCCATTGTTAAATTTTACCGGTAAAGTTGCCGTGATCACCGGCGCAGCCCAAGGATTTGGGAAGTTATTAGCACAAGAGTTGGCAAAGCGTGGCGCTAAACTGGTCGTTAGCGATATTAACGAACAAGGGGTTCACCAAATGGCTGATGAAATTGCTGCCACGGGTGCTGAAATTATAGCGATGAAATGTGATGTGTCTAAAAGTGATGATTGCAAAGCGATGGTTGATGCAGCCATTGAAGAGTTTGGTCGTGTTGATATTGGCGTTAACAATGCCGGTATCGCCCATGAATTTATGCCCCTTCATGATATTGATGAAGCTATTTTAGATCATCAATTCGCCATCAACGTTAAAGGTGTGCAATTTGGTATGCGTTATCAAATTCAGCAAATGCTCAAACAAGGTGAAGGGGCCATTCTTAATGTGAGCTCTATGGCCGGCATAGGCGGCGCACCGCGAGGTAGTGCTTATTCTATGGCAAAGCATGCCGTGATTGGTTTAACCAAAACCGGTGCTGTCGAATATGGGCGCAGCAATATTCGAATTAATGCTATTTGCCCATTTTTTACTCTTACTGCCATGGTGACTAATTTTGCTGACAAAGAAATGCAAGGCAAAATGGGCCGTAATGCGCCAATGAATCGTTTGGGTGAACCCAAAGAGATTGTGGCGATGATGCTAATGATATTGTCGCCTGCTAATACCTATATGACAGGTCAATGCATAGCCATTGATGGTGGCGTTTCAGCCGCTTAAGCTTCCTTTTAATAAGAATTTCAACAATCACTTTTAAACAATTAAAAGACAACATTTATTGGGCTCATTTAGTGCCAAACATGTTAAGTGTTCGGGTTAATCTAGGCTTTTACTATTCATATTGACTTGAGAGTTAGCTTTACTGCATTTGTTATGAATAATACTCATAGGTTTTACTCTTTGAGTGCTAACTAAAGAATGAGTAACAACGATTACAACTAACAGCTAACACAAGTATCAATAGCCATTTTATGACTTAGTTAATAACAGTTAGCTATTACATCTAACGTAAAATCTATATAAAACGAGGTTTGTATGACAGCGGCAATGATCAATGAACGTGATTTGGAGTTCATGCTTTATGAACTATTTGAAAGCGAAAAATTAGTTAACCGAGAGCGTTATCAAGATCATGACCGTCAAACCTTTAATGAAGTCATCAATACAGCCAAAGTTATTGCTGAAAAGCACTTTTTACCTATTCGTCAAAAGTTAGATACTGATCAGCCAACATTTGATGGTAAGAAAGTACATTTAATCCCTGAGCTTAAACCTGCTATCGATGCGTTTAATCAATCTGGAATAGGCTCTGCTACTGCAGATTATGATTCCGGTGGTATGCAATTACCGCCAATTATTGCCAGTGCGGCATCCACTTATCTATCTATAGCGGGTGGCGTGGGAATGGGTTACAACATGCTAACGACAGCCAATGCCAATTTGCTCGAAGCTCATGGCAGTAGCGAACTCATTGAAAAATGGGTTAAGCCGATGCGTGAAGGCCGCTTTATGGGAACAATGGCCATGACAGAGCCAGGCAGTGGTTCTGGTTTAGGAGATTTAAACACCAAAGCCGTTAAATCTGCAGATGGTACTTATAGAGTCACGGGTAATAAAATATTCATTTCAGGCGGCGACCACGATTTAAGTGAGAACATCGTCCATTTAGTATTAGCGAGATTACAAGGTGCGCCCAAAGGGGTGAAGGGTATTTCACTTTTTGTTGTACCCAAATTTCTTGTTAACGATGACGGCTCTATTGGGGCTGATAACGAAGTCGCACTAGCGGGTTTATTTCATAAAATGGGCGGACGTGCTCAAACCTCTACCGCGTTAAGCTTTGGCGAAAAAGAGGGTTCAATTAGTTACTTGGTTGGTGAAGAAAATCAAGGGCTTAAATACATGTTTCATATGATGAATGAAGCACGAATAATGGTGGGCACTAGCGGTGCTGTGCTAGCTACCGCGGGTTATCAATACGCTTTAGATTATGCTAAAAACAGACCACAAGGGCGGTTACCTTCTTGTAAGGATCCATTATCTCCTATGGTCAACATTATTGAACATGCAGATGTGAGGCGGATGCTGTTAGCCCAGAAAGCTTACGCAGAAGGGGCAATGGCATTAGTGTTATATGGCACTCAGCTTAGTGATGACGAAAAAACGGCGCTAACGACAGCTGAGCGTGAAAAAGCGCATATTCTATTAGACTTTCTAACGCCGATAATTAAAACCTGGCCGTCAGAGTACGGACCTAAAGCCAACTCGCTTGCAATACAAGTCCTTGGTGGTCATGGCTATATTAACGAACATCCAGTAGAGATGTTTTATCGCGATAACCGACTTAACCCAATCCATGAAGGGACTACTGGCATCCAATCTTTAGATTTAATGACCCGTAAAGTCCCAATGAATAACCTACAAGGTTATTTAGCCACAATAGAACAAATCAAACGCACGCTTCACCTTGCTAAACAACGTACGAGTTTAGATGAATATTCTGCTCAGCTAGAGGGTGCTCTGCAAACATTAATGCGCACGACTGAGGCCGTATTAAAGATCATGCAAACCGAGAATATCGATCTTGCCTTGGCAAATTCAGTTAAATACTTATCTATGTTTGGTCATGTCATTATTGCATGGTTATGGCTCAAACAAGCAATCGTGGCTACCGATGCTTTAACGTTACAACCTCACCAAGATGATGAGCACTTTTACCGTGGAAAATTACAAGCGTTACAATACTTCTATCGTATTGAGCTTCCTCAAATTGAACATTGGCAGAACATTCTCATTAGTGCTGATAGCACCAGTTTTGATATGCAGCCAGAGTGGTTTTAACACATAAACATCTATTCTTATCACCATGATTAGAGTAAACAGACGTAATATTCGCAAACATGACTCACTCTGGATAATCGCATTGATTGTACAATATAAAAGCAATGTCGATTAACTGTAATCATGAGTTATGTTTTAATAGGTTCAATTAGTTAACTGTGTTTTGTTAGCTTACGCCTTGGCTTGTTTTAAACGGTCTAAATCCTAACTTACTATTCACCCTGTTAATAACATGCTATCAAAACTATTCATTTGTTTAATTCCTATGTCACTATTAGCATGAGATATCGCTTAAATTTCATTCATCATCTTTGGTGAATACTTACAGGGAATGGGAATAATGCCGACAGTAATTAATCGAACTCAAATACAGCAATACATAGGCTTTCAAGCTGAACCTTCAAACTGGCATCAAATAACCCAATCTCAGATAAATCAATTTGCTGACTGTACTTTAGATCACCAATTTATTCATGTTGATGAAGAAAAAGCGAAAGCAACGCCTTTTGGTTCTACCATCGCGCACGGGTTTCTATCGCTATCGATGTTGTCGCACTTTGCAGAAGATTTTAGCGTCATTATTGACGGCTGTTATATGGGGCTCAATGCAGGTTTTGACAAGGTAAGATTTTTGCAACCCGTTACAGTAAATAGTCGAGTTCGTGCCCATGCAAAAACGCTATCGATTGAAGAAAAAAAACCAGGTCAATTCAGATTATCAACAGAAGTGACCATAGAAATAGAAGGCTGTGACACGCCTGCATTAGTTGCTCAGTGGATTTCAGTACAAATGGTTAAATAACGCGTTATTAGTACCAATTAAAATTTAATAAAACAGTTAAGGGATGAACATGACGATCGATTTTACGGGACAAGTGGCTATTGTGACTGGAGCCGGCAACGGTTTAGGCCGCTCCCACGCATTAGAGTTAGCAAAACGTGGCGCTAAGGTGGTTGTCAATGATTTAGGCGGCGCACGAGATGGCAGCGGTGCTTCTAGTGAAGCTTCACAAGAAGTTGTCCGATTGATTGAATCCATGGGCGGAGAAGCAATTAGCCATGGAGCCAATGTCGCCGATTATTCTCAAGTGCAGGATATGGTTGAGAAAACGATGGCGAAATGGGGGCGTGTCGATATTCTCATTAACAACGCCGGGATCTTGCGGGATAAATCATTCACTAAAATGAGTTTAGATGACTTTAAACTTGTCATGGATGTGCATGTTATGGGCACAGTTAACTGTACCAAGGCGGTTTGGGACATTATGCGCAGCCAAAATTATGGCCGTATTGTCATGACTACCTCTTCAAGTGGAATGTACGGTAACTTTGGCCAATCAAATTACGGCGCTGCAAAAATGGCTGTTTTAGGCTTGATGAATACCTTAGTAATAGAAGGGGCAAAAAACAATATTCACGTTAATGCGCTTGCACCAACAGCTGGGACACGAATGACAGAAGATTTAATGCCTGAAGACATAGTTAAGGCATTTGCGCCTGAAGCTGTAACAGCGGGCATGCTGACATTATGTGATGAGCATGCGCCGAACCGATTTATTTTGTGCGCTGGGGCAGGTGGATATTCAAGTGCCAGCATGATAGAAACTGAGGGTTGCTTTATTCCACAAGCAGGACAAAAAGCGGAAACTGTTCGTGATAATTGGGCGCAAATAATCGCACCAGAGCATCAAACAACTATGGTCACTGGTGCAAAGCAAGGTGAAAAATTTGTGTTAAAAGCGATGGCTTTTATGAAGTCACAGCAGTAGGTTATTAGTCATTACCTTAATTTGTTACTGCGGCGACGGATCCTAATGAATACAACATGACTGCCAGAAACGATTAATACGTCAAAGATTGAAATACGAACATGATAGTCATTACAAATAATAAAGATAATAGGAATAATCATGAGAGAAGCCGTCATTGTATCAGCAGCGAGAACACCTATTGGTAGAGCTTATCGGGGCGCTTTTAATGATCTATCCGCTCCTACACTTGCCGCAATTGCTGTAAATGCTGCTGTTGAGCGAGCAGGTATAGATCCTGGTGATATTGAAGACTGTATATTCGGTGTAGTGTTAACTCAGGGTAACCAGAGCATGAACTTTGGCCGTCAAGTTGCCATGGCGGCTAATTTTCCTGTTTCTGTGCCAGGAATGACAATTGATCGTCAATGCTCATCAGGGTTAATGTCGATAGCAACCGCCTCTAACAATATCGTTTGCGACGGGCAGCAAATAGTCGTTGCAGGTGGCTGTGAGTCTTTAAGTTTGGTTCAAAATGATAAAATGAACACTTATCGCGTGGTTGATCCCAACGTAAAAGCTTATCGACCTGCGATTTATATGCCCATGCTAGATACAGCAGAAGTTGTTGCCAAACGTTATAACGTTTCAAGAGAGCGACAGGACGCTTATGCACTTAAATCCCAACAACGTACCGCTAAAGCGCAACTTGAAGGCAAGTTTGACGATGAAATAGTCCCTGTGAGTTGTACTAAGTTAGTAATGGACAAAGATACCGGTGAGATAGCTAAACAAGATGTCACATTAACCAAAGATGAAGGTAATCGTCCCGCTACTAGCATAGAAGGTTTAGCGTCTTTAAAAATTGTTAAAGAAAATGGGTCAATTACTGGCGGTAATGCTTCCCAATTATCAGATGGGGCTGCTGCCGTTGTCATTATGGAGCGTGAATTGGCAGAGCAACGTGGACTAGCACCGCTTGGCGCTTATCGTGGCATGGTCGTAACCGGATGCGAACCCGATGAAATGGGTATTGGGCCAATATTTGCAATTCCAAAGTTGTTAGCACGCCATGGGCTTGATTATGACGATATCGGTTTATGGGAAATTAACGAAGCATTTGCTGTACAGGTCCTTTACTGTGCTGAAACGCTGGGGATTCCAGAAGATCGTTTAAACGTCAATGGTGGCGCAATTTCAATAGGGCATCCTTACGGGATGAGTGGCACCCGTATGGTTATGCATGCCTTGATAGAGGGTAAGCGTCGTGGAGTTAAGTATGCCGTGATTAGCATGTGTATCGGCGGTGGACAGGGTGCTGCGGGTTTATTCGAAGTGTTGTAAAACGGGTTAATACAATTTTAAAAAGACACAGTAAAAGACAAAAATACAGTAAAACAAAACAAGCGATTGGGTGTAGTGGTACCAACAGCATCAAAAAAAGAAGCTTTAAACAGAGGGAACATAATCATGGAAAAGATTTGGCTTGAAAAAAGTTATCCGCCCGGAGTTGAGTTCGAAATAGACCCAGATAAATATAATTCACTGGCTGATCTGTTTTTTAAATACACCCAATTATATAAAGACAATACCGCTTTCATTAATATGGATGTCAGTATTAGCTATCAACAACTTGAACAACAAACGATGGATTTTGCGGCCTATCTTCAACACGACTTAGGATTAGTGAAAGGTGATAAATTTGCCATCATGATCCCCAATCTCCTGCAATATCCCATTGCATTATTTGGCGCCTTAATTTCTGGTTTAACCGTCGTTAATATTAACCCTTTATATACCCCTCGAGAATTAGAACATCAGTTAAAAGATTCAGGGACTAAAGCCATTCTTGTATTAGAAAACTTTGCCCATGTACTCGCAGCTGTTATCGATAAGACAGAGGTTAAGCACGTTATTATTACTGGCGTAGGTGACCGATTAGGTGCAATTAAAGGGACACTCATTAACGGCGCGATTAAACACGTCAAAAAACAAGTGCCAGCTTATCAGTTACCCAGCGCCGTTAAGTTTAATCAAGTGATGAACAAAGGGGCTAAGCTCACTTTTAGCCCTGTAGCTATTGTTGGTTCCGATCTCGCCTTCTTACAATATACCGGCGGCACTACAGGGCCATCAAAAGGGGCGATGTTAACGCATCGAAATATGGTCGCAAACATCGAGCAATCGAAGGCGGTGACTAAAAATGTTTATGAGGTTGGTAAAGAAATCATGATTACGGCTTTGCCGCTTTATCACATCTTTGCACTCACATCGAATTGTCTAGCCTTCATGCCTTTTGGCGGTAAAAATATTCTAATCACCAATCCACGTGATATGGAAGGCTTTGTCAAAGAATTAGCTAAATATCCTTTTACCGCTATTACGGGGGTGAATACCTTATTTAATGGCTTATTACATACACCTGGTTTCGATAAACTTGACTTTAGTTCCCTCAAAATGGGTTTTGGCGGTGGAATGTCAGTACAGCGACCCGTTGCTGAATTATGGGAGAAAGTAACACAAACACGGTTACTCGAAGGCTATGGGTTAACTGAATGTGCGCCTTTAGTCACCATGAGCCCTTATAATCAAAAAAAGTACAATGGCTCAATAGGATTACCAGCCTCATCTACCGATATTCGTTTAGTGGGAGCTGATGGTGAAGATGTCGCCTTTGGTGAACCTGGTGAGATGTGGGTTAAAGGGCCGCAGGTCATGAAAGGCTATTACAATCGTCAGAAAGCCACCGATGAAGTACTCATTGATGGTTGGCTAGCCACTGGTGATATCGCCACTATGGATGAAGATGGCTTTTTCACCATAGTCGATCGCAAGAAAGATATGATTATTGTGTCTGGTTTTAATGTGTATCCTAATGAGATTGAGGAAGTGCTGGTTGCCCATGAAGGTATCTTAGAAGCCGCGGCTGTAGCAGCTCCCAGTGATGTTACGGGCGAAATGGTTAAAGTATTTATCGTGCGTAAAGATCCAGACATTGTTGACCAAGATGTAATCGACCATTGTAATGAAATGCTCACCAATTATAAGCGGCCTAAAATCGTTGAGTTTATTGATGAGTTGCCCAAAAGCAATGTAGGTAAGGTTTTGCGTAAAGAGCTACGTTAATGCTATAGGTTGTTGCTATAGGTATAAAAATAGAAAAGAATAAATATAACAAGGAAGCAAACAATACCGATACCCGTTTGTCTCTTTGTTAACCAACATCGTGAAAATCTAATGTGATCGTTAAAAAAGGATGTTTACATGAAATTCTACGAAAGGTTTATAACAGGGATTGTGATTGATTCGATTGCCAAGCTCTCAAAGGGAATCGCTTTATCCTTGTTGGTTTCACTTTCCGTATCGCCGCCATCGGTGTATGCACAAGCGGCTGATATTAAGCAGGACATTAACAAGGATATTGAAAATCTTGATCAAATGGATGTAGCAGTCAAGATTGATGAGAACAGCTTTAGCTGTATTCGCGATATGACACCAGTAAGACATTTTTATGTCGATAATTTACTTGGTAATATTGAAGGCACTTTATCAGCAGCAAATAACCCAGATGGGGCGATATACCCAACAGGCTCTGTTGTGCAACTTGTGCCAACAGAAGTGATGGTGAAACGAGAACCTGGCACATTCACGTCAACAGCGGACTGGGAATTTTTTGAGTTAGAAGTCAGTGATGAAGGCTCTTCTATTGCTAAACGTGGTTTTGTGGATGTGAATAATCGCTTTGGTGGTAATTGTTTTACCTGTCATTTACCCGCAGCTAAAAAAATGGGATTTTATTTGTGAGTCAGGTCATGGCTGCGAACCCATCCCTATTGACCATAGCATGACTGGCGCATTACAACGTTCAGACCCTCGCTGCGGTGAAGAGGTGTTAGAGTCAGGTGATTCTATGGCTTTATTTAAATTAAAAACAATGGTCATACTCGGTATGACTAAACAGTGGTTTCAAGAGATATTCTAATGCCCTGATAATCCATTGATGAGTGGAGTTTATCAGTAGATAACTTCACTCATTTTTTCATGTTTATAAATCAATATTAATATCTTGAACCAGTAAAAATCATCGAAGATATACAACCTCATTCTAGAAATTGTAATATTTATAAGGCCATCTACCAGTTCGCGAATGGAATTGGGCGCTATCAAAATGTGGTAATTAGCCCATTTAAAAACAGAACTGCCACGCTATGAATATAACCAACGTCACTGGCAGAAAAAGGAAAACCAATATAGCGTTAGCTAAATAAATTAAAGCAATTGTTCAAGTTCTTGCTAATCCCGATAAGCAGATTTCAGTATTTGAGGTTTTAAGGTGATCCTTTGGCTAGGCGCCTTTAAGATGGAAATAATTGCAGACAGGAAAAAGTTATGTTTTTTACGCCAAATGAGACAGTTAAGTGTCAAAAATAAAGTATGTAATATAGGATTGTGGAAATACAGTTGTCATCCTAATTACTTTGCTGAATTAATGGTTTGGAATGGATGAGTGATTGGCACTATTCCGTCATGGGTAGCCTTGTATCAGCAAGAGTCTGTCATTATTTTGGGGGTTATTAGGACTAGGGACCTACTGGCTTCAAGATTAATGTATATCACCTTGGTCTTTATACAGGAGCGGTGCCGTCTGAGTTTTACTCGGTGCAAAAACGACCTGAATATAATCAATATCAACAAACCACCAATATATTTTTCCCCGGTGCTAATAAATAGCCCGATGACGTTATTATTTAATAGGTAGAGACATGTTTAAAAGTACCGACAATTATATCGCCTCAAATGAGCTAACCCTGGCAGTGAATGCTGCGATTGCATTAGAAAAACCACTGCTGATAAAAGGTGAGCCTGGAACCGGAAAAACACAATTAGCAGAAGAGTTAGCCAAATCACTTAATTGTAAATTATATCAATGGCATATTAAATCAACGACCAAAGCCCAACAAGGTTTGTATGAATATGATGCCGTCTCTAGATTACGTGATAGTCAGCTTGGTGATGAACGGGTACATGACATAAGCAATTATATTGTGAAGGGTAAACTTTGGCAGGCTTTTGAAGAAGAGCAAAGACCGATATTACTTATTGATGAAATAGATAAAGCAGACATCGAATTCCCCAACGACTTATTGCAAGAACTCGATAAAATGGAATTTTTTGTTTATGAAACTCAACAAGTTATCAAAGCAAAACAGCGTCCGATTATCATAATTACGTCTAATAACGAAAAAGAGTTACCCGATGCTTTCTTACGTCGCTGTTTTTTCCATTACATTAAATTTCCTACTAAAATGGAAATGGAACAAATAATAGATGTCCATCACCCAGATGTTAAACAGGCGCTATTAAAGCAAAGTTTAGAAGTGTTTTTTGAGTTAAGAGAGATCAATGGTATTAAAAAGAAACCCTCCACATCTGAACTCATAGATTGGCTTAAACTGCTAATATCTGATGATATTTCACAAGATATTCTTCTTGATTCCGCCTCAGATATCATTCCATTTTTTGGTGCGCTACTTAAAAATGAGCAAGATGTTTCTTTACTTGAAAAGCTGGCTTTTATGAGCCGAAGAAACAGGTGATAGCCAGTGTTTATTGATTTTTTTCTCACCTTAAAAAAACATAATGTGCCTTGCAGTTTACGTGAGCTATTAGATTTGATCGCGACGCTAAAAAAAGGGGTGGTGTTTGCTAACGTTGAAGAGTTTTATCAGCTAGCCAAAATCGTCATGGTCAAAGATGAAATTCATTATGATAAATATGACAACGCCTTTGCTGAGTATTTTAAAGGTATAGAGAGTATTGATATATTCGATAAAATTTTACCTGAAGACTGGCTAAGAAAGGAGTTTGAAAAGCAACTGACACAGCAAGAAAAAGACCAACTCCAAGCCTTAGGTGGTCTAGATGAATTGATGAAAACCCTACAAGAACGATTGAATGAACAGAAAAAACGTCATGCTGGTGGCAATAAATGGATAGGAACTGGTGGAACGTCCCCCTTTGGCGCTTTTGGTTATAACCCGGAAGGTATTAGAGTCGGACAGGACAAAAATCGAAACAAAAGCGCTGTAAAAGTGTGGGATGAAAGGGAGTTTAAGAACTTTGATCAAGATAGAGAATTAGGCACGCGTAATATCAAGTTAGCCTTAAAAAAACTCAGAAAATTTGCCCGTACTGGTGCAAGTGAAAAACTAGATATCAATACCACCATTAGCTCAACAGCCAAGAACGGTGGCTTGCTTGATGTTCATATGGAACCTGAGCGCCATAATGCAGTTAAAGTGCTGATGTTTTTTGATATCGGTGGTTCGATGGATGATTATATTCACACCTGTGAAGAGCTATTTTCCGCAGCGCATAGTGAATTCAAGCATTTAAAGTTTTTTTATTTCCATAACTGTGTTTATGACAAAGTGTGGCAAGACAATAATAGACGTTATGATAAAACCATCGATCTAGAGGAGGTTATCAGAACCTTCGGCGCAGATTACAAAGTTATCTTTGTCGGCGACGCAACAATGGGGCCTTACGAAATACTGTCCCGTGGCGGCAGTGTAGAGCACTGGAATGAGCAGGCCGGTGTTATTTATATGAATAGAATATTAGGCCATTTTAATAAAGTCGCTTGGTTAAACCCCCAACCTGAATCACATTGGTCATATTATGAGTCCATCTCAATTATTCAGCAGTTAATTAGTGATAAAATGTACCCATTAACAGTCGACGGTATTGGAAGGGCGATTAAAGATCTGAGTTAAGCTACTAATTAATCGAACATAATAAATAGTGTTTAGAATTTGGCTCTGTCAATTTAAACTCTATTGAACAAGGATAGCGTTGTGAATAAATTACAAAAATTAGGTGGTGTTGCTGCACTTTTTGAAGCTGCTATTTACATATTCGCTTTTATTTTCTTTGGCGCGTTTTGGAATTACCCTGTCAATGCGGATGATATTCAAAAACTATTTTTTCTAACTAATAATCAATCAATTCTATCAATAGTTAATTTTACTATGTATGTCGCCTTTGGTCTTTTTTTGGCGGTTTTAGTTTTAGCCACCCACCAACAGATGAAAAGCAAAGCACCTTTTCTATCACAAATGGCTTCAGTATTTGGGATTATTTGGGTCGGCCTTGTCATAGCAAGTGGAATGATTGCAAATGTAGGATTAGCTGCTGTCATTGATTTGTCTGCCCAAAACCCAGAGCAAGCGATGACTCTTTTGGTGGTTATTAACACAATCGTTGAAGGTTTGGGGGGAGGCAACGAAATTGTAGGAGGCTTATGGGTTCTTTTACTGAGTGTTGCGGGCTTAAAAGCAACTGAATTACCGAAATGGTTAAACTATTTTGGTCTATTTATTGGCTCTGTTGGTATTCTCACTGTTTATCCTGCTGAAATTCTGACAGAAATATTCGGCTTAAGCCAAATATTGTGGTTCTCTTGGCTAGGTATAGCATTGCTTATAAACTCTAAACCCTAGAAGCTAATAGGGCATTCAATCAAGTTAATACAGATAGGGGTTGTACTTTCCAACCCATTTAAGCAAGTGACTAATTCAAATAAGCAACTAATTCAAATAAGCAACTAATTCAAGTAAGCAACTAATAGCAGCTTAACCTGTGGTTATCATATTAGCCTGATATCTTTTCCTTAATGGCACCCCATATAGTGTTAATGAACTTTTGACATAACATGTTCAATATTTTTGATGTTAGGTCAAATCTTTATTCTTACAAAACATCTCTTTTTATCACTCTATAATTTTAATAATTAATATCTGCTGACATTTAGAATAATAACCATGTTGGTATTACCAATCTTTGACTATGGTTTTAATCATATTGGCGGTATTTTCTGGTTGCTCAAGGGGGAACATGTGGCCACCATTAGGCATCATGGATACTTGGATGTTGTTTAAATTAGCAAAACGAGTGAAATATTTAACCGGGAATACATCAGTCTTTTCGCCATAAATGAGCGAAGCCGGAACGTTAAGTTGGTTTTTATAGTTCACCAGGTTACAAGGTAAATGCCTAAAGATGTCAGCTTCAACTTCGGGGGTAAAGCACAATTCTAAACGTTTATTACGCTCGGTAATGCCATGGTCAACGTAATCTTTTAAGCACCTAGGATCAAAGTGTTTAAATAACTTTTTTTGTGCAAAGTTACTCACTAAGTTGGTGTTTAGCGGCCAATGTCGCTGACGGTTTTGGGCCCGTCCTGCAGGAGACCATTTATCAATAAAACGCGTCTTCTTAACGACTTTAAGTATATGACTGAAAGGGCCTGTAACGACGGGTGGATCTAACATGATCACACCACGAAACAATTCAGGATGTTGGCAAGCTGCAAGAAATGACAATATGCCACCAAATGAATGACCAATACATATCACTTTTTCATCTTGTTGTTTTAAATAATCGACCAACTCTGTAACTAAGTGCTGCCAATTATTGTGTATGGGGTATCTATGATTATGACCATATTGATCATGGGCAATGGTATTGAAATTTTCATTAAATTCGGTGAGGAATGTTTTATAGCTTCCTGCTGGAAATCCATTGGCGTGAACGAGGTTAATCAGTGGCTTGGTCATAGTTACTTCGTTACCATCTAGTTGATTGCTATTAGTTTAATAGACCTTGGTATAGAATTTTTTATAACTGTTTTTATAAATAGCTATTGCTGGCTTAAACAGATTTAAGTTAAATCAAGCGAGCAATAGCCTGACAGCTATTTAGAATATTTTTGAATTATCAATTGGCGTTAGCTCTTGAAATTCAGGTGCACGCTTTTGTGCTTTTGCGGTGAAGGTTTCCATCATGTCATTTTGCGGCTGGAACATCCCACTTTGCCAAGCAGCCATATAATTTAAGCTATCTGCTACAGAGTGGTCACGGCCATAGTTAATCATCTCTTTACAGCCTGTGACCGCTAGAGGCGAGCGAGCAGCTATTTCTGCAGCAATTGCCATCACAGCCGTTATCATACTTTGTTGATCTTCAAATACCTGATTAACCAAGCCTACATCTTTGGCTTCATTGGCTGGCATTCTGCGACCGGTATAAGCTAATTCTTTAACTAAGCCCATAGGGATTAACTTAGGTAATCGTTGTAATGTGCCTAAGTCAGCAGTCATGCCTAATTTAGTTTCTTCAATACTGAAAAAAGCATCGCTGGTACAATAACGGCAATCAGCAGCGCTAACCATATCAACCGCGCCACCAATACAACCACCTTGCACAGCCATCAACACTGGCATTCTGCAACTTTCTAATACGTTAAAACAGTCTTGCAACCTTAATACTAGGCGGCGCAGTTGCTCATGCTTGCGGCCTAACTCAATGTTTTTATCAGGGCTATTTTGATTAAATACCGCTAAGTCCATTCCTGCACAAAAGTGCTTACCCGTTGAAGAAATAACAATGACACGAGCAGAGGCTTGATCATTTATTTGATGAATTATTTTTGGGAATTCATCCCAAAAATCAATATTCATTGAATTTAATTCATTAGGACGATTAAGTTTTACATGAGCAATTTTGTTATTAATCTCTAAAGTGAGGCTGTTAAATTTTTCTATATTATTCATAGCGATTCCTTTAAAAATTCAAGGTGCTTTGGGCATCGATTTCTATAGCTGCATCTAAAGCCGTCAGGATTGATTGGCGTTCTTTTAGTTTAGTGCCATGATGTGATTTCATATCTAGTGACTGCATGTGTTTTGCCACAGCATGGGCTGTAGCCATCAGGTGCTCAGGTTCAACAAGTTGATCGAGAAAACCCGCTGCGACTGCAGTTTTAGGGGCAAAAAGTTCAGCGACGATAACTGAGCGAGTAAGGAAATTACGCGGGATACGATTTCTCGCAAGCTCAATGCCGGCATTATGCATTGTCATACCAATCGCAACTTCATTAAGGCCAATTTTAAAATCACCTGCACAACCAATACGGTAGTCACAGCTGAGTAATAAAAATGCACCTTTGGCGATGGCATGCCCGCTACATGCACCAATAATAGGGGTAGGAAACGCAAGCATTCTTCGAGCTAATTTAGAACCTGCTGTAACCAGCGAAATAGCAGCCTCTGAACTAGATCTCATGGTTTTGAGATCAAAACCACCGGAAAATATACCTGCTTGACCAGTTAAAATTACCACGGCTTGTTGTTGCTCAGCAGTGTCTAAAGCGGTATTGATTTCAGTGATAATTTGCGGAGATATTGCGTTTACTTTGCCATTATTGAGCGTAATAACATGTACGTTATTCTTAATAGCTACGTTGATAAGTTCCATTTACTACCTTTTGAGTCTGTTATTGTTATTAGTTAGCAGTTCGCTTGGGATGCCGTTAGCTTTAGTTACTTTTAGCTTCAGTTGTATTTAGCTTGAGTTACCAGTTTGTTACTGCCTTTGTTACTTTATACAGTATTTACTCTAAAAAAAAGATTTATCCATATTTCGCGGCTAATTGATAGGCGGGTCTATTTTGAACTATCTCTAAATAATTGATGATATGAGGTTTATCATTAATTAGTTTTAAATTCATCGCTATCTCTAACATGATCGTCATCATAATATCTGCTGCGCTGAATTTATTGCCTGCAAAATAACTGTGACTCGCTAGAAATTGATCAATATAAGCAAAATCCACGGCTAATTCTTTTGCAATATAGCCATCTAGTGGATAGTTAGCCTCTCGAGGTTCCATTTGCAGTAATAAGCTGGTGATAACGGGTAAGGCAAGTGAACCTTCTGCAAAATGACTCCATTCAAGATACTGATAAAACTCAGGTGTATTATCGGCTGGGCGTAATAGTGATTTTTGGTTCTGATTTAAGATGTACTCCATAATGGCACCGGATTCACAAATGGTAATGTCACCGTCTACAATAATAGGCGCTTTGCCTAAAGGGTGAATTTGTTTAATACTTTGTGGGGCAAGGTTTGTCACTGGATCGCGATCATGATTGATTAACGAATAAGGCATGTTAAGTTCTTCTAATAACCAAATGACTCGTTTTGAACGCGACTTTTTTAAATGATGTACGGTGAGCATATACAATCCTTTTTTAAGTAAATTATTCAGTTGGCGCAGCAGAAAGTTTGCGATCATTATGTTGATTTTTCAATTTCAAACCTAACATTTTCACTAACACACCAGCGGTAAACAGCATTATTAGCGTATAAATAGCCGGCGTAAATGACATTTTATAATTGGACAGTAATGTTAATGACATAAACATCGATAAGGTACTATTTTGCAAACCGACTTCTATTGTTATTGAGGTTCGTTGAGGCATATTTAAACCGAGCCATTTACTAGAGTAGTAACCGAGTGCCATGGTAGAGATATTAAGCACTATTGAGACTGGTCCTGCTGCAATAAGCGCGGGTATGACGATATCTTGCTGAATGTAGGTGAGAAAAATAATCAGTAAAGTTAGAAATAATATCCCAAAACGTGAAACATGCGCCTGAGTACTTTTAGCAATTCTGGGGGCAAGCTTTCGAATCAGCATACCTATTGCGATAGGCACTATGGTTAATTTCATTAAGCTCAACATGGTCGCGACGATAGGTAGCTGAAATTGATTACCTTCACCCATAAAGTGGACTAATGAAAAGTTCAGTACGATTGGAATGGTAAATACGGTAATTAAACTCGCGACAGCCGTCATCGTCACAGATAGGGCAACATCACCTTTAGCTAAGTGGGTAAACATATTAGAGGTTGTTCCACCTGGGCACAGCACCAATAACATAACACCTACGGCATATTCAGGCTCTAATGGCATAATATTCGCGAGTATAAATCCTATGATGGGTAACAGTAATAGCTGATTAGTCAGCCCTATTGCAACGGCTTTGGGATGATTAACGACACGCTTAAAATCACTTATTTCAAGGGACAAGCCCATTCCCATCATAATGAGGAAAATACATATTGGAATAACTTGTGTGTTGACTAAAGTTACTAGTTCAATATCTGCCATAAACCTTCTGTCCTTGATGTTATGTAATAAACTGTCGTTATTAGAAAGCGAATTATTCAAACCCAGTGGTAAGGAGTCTAAAAGTAAGAACTCAAGTGACTCCAATCTAAGAGCCTCTATTTTTAGTGATTATAATCAAGTCACTATAATCAAATGGCTATAATCAAGTGAATTTAAACAAGAGACTATATACAAGTGACTTTAAACCGAGTTGCTAGATTGAATTCGCTATACACAATGAAATATATACTTACCCATGTGATTTCATCGAGCGGTTAAGGATATTATTTGCCCAATTGAAGCATCAGCTTTACCTGCCAAAGTCTGCTGGTAAACCTTTTCAAGTTCATTGACATCGATGGTATGAGAAATCCTAATATTTAAACGGCAGAAGTCGATGTAGTCTAGTAAAGATAAATTCATTTTCCTGAGTGTTTCATGCCCGCCCCAGTCAGTAATGCGCTTGCTTAGCTGTGTTGGAGCAAAGAAAAATTGTGGTTTTACGCCTGGCAAATCATCATCACGGGCATTGTCATCAATACTGATGTCTGTATGTTGCGTCGCGCCAATTCGACAGGAGTAACGCAGTTTTGCCGTAAAGTGTTGATGTATCGCAGCCAATGTTTGTTTACCTCCCGCCATATCAATCAGAATAGAAGCTTGTTTTGGATCTAATTGTGGTATGTCGTCATAACTAATCACTTGGTCGTAGCAACCTAGTGATTCAACGAACGGTTTATTGCTATTTGAGGTTATGCCGATAGCAGGGCGCTCAGCTCTTGTTTGAATTGCAAAGGCAAGGGCGATACTGGTTTTACTCGACGCGCTAGTGATCAAATACTGCATTGCACCAAAATACTGATTATCAAACATGAAATCTTCAATAAGCCATGCTGTTGTAAATAAACCCCTTACTAAAATGTCATAGTCTTCATTTACAGTAAGGTAAAACGGATTACCTTTAACGCGATTAAATTGAGAATAAAGTGGTGATAGCCCTTTGCGGCATGGGCTAATATCAGCAAAGCTATTTGTTGAAATATTGCCTGCTACGATTTTTAGATGGGTCGACATTGGCATAAACCCCCATACTCTCTCACCAACCTGTATCTCTGGACAGTTAGAAGCCACAACGTCGGCAAACCCCATAACGGGTAATCGGCCCCATTTGTGCTGTTCAGACTCGTTATCAGTTGGGAAAAACTGCCAATAACCGAGCATGTTCCCAGTGATCCCATAACTAATGTTGTTGGCGGTGAGTGCGAATTTATCCACACACAGTAGCACTTCATTTTCTGCCAATGGTTGATCAATATCCAATGCAAAGATACGAGTCTGTTGTAGTTGATTTTTAGCAACTTCAAATACGAATCCTGAATGATTGTTAGTTTGTAAATTCTTCATAAATTCCTTTTTTTGATACTTAACCAGTCATTAAATCAGTTATTAAATCAGTTATTAAATGTTCCGTTGCCTGAGGCTTTGTTTGAGCTGTTGCAAGAGCCATTTAGCTAGTCATTGATAAAATCTTCGATAGCTTTATTTACTTCATCCGGTCTTTCATGTTGCAGCCAGTGGCTCGTATTAGCAAAACGGACAATAGAACAATGAGGTACGTATTGTTCAATGCCATTGAGGTTTTCGTTCACAAAAGCCAGATCTTGTTCACCCCATAAAATCAAAGTGGGTAAATTTATACGGATATTGGGTATTTTGATGTCAGCAGTTGATTTTATGGGACTGGATTTAACTGAACTATTACTTTGCTCTATCGAGTCTGCTGAATCATTTACTTCAGGCATTAACTGCGGCATTGCGCGATAGTATTGCAACATGCCATTAATAGCGCCTTGTTGTTGCCAAACTTTACGATATGTTTGTTTTGACTCTTCATGAAACTGATAATGGTCCGAATGAAGCATCATTATCTCAGTGAGATAATGATAGTTATTTTGGGTTAATAATGACTCAGCTGATGGGCTAATTAATTGATGAATATAGTTACTTTTTTGTCGCTGCTCAGAATTATTGATCATTTCTCGGGTGAACGTACTTGGGTGGGCTGCATTGAGGATAATCAGTTTACTGATTAAATGAGAGTGAAATGCCGCCAGTGGCCATGCAATAGCTCCGCCCCAATCGTGTGCAACTAAAATTACCGGCTGTTCAGGACTGATAATGCCAACAAACTTAGCCAAGAAAGCAATGAGGTTAGGTAACTTGTAAAAACTTAACGCTTTAGGTTTATCACTTAAATTATAGCCTGGTAAATCAGGGGCAATTACTCTGAATTCTGTAGAAAAGTAATCTAATTGTGCTTGCCAAGTTCCCCAATATTCAGGAAATCCATGTAAAAATATCATGCAGGGTTTAGCGTCAATCTTATTGCGTAGAGCGGATGCTTCAACGTAATGAATATTGACATCATCTATCATTACGTATTTATGTTTAAGTGACATATTTAAACCCTAGCGCGTAATAATGACAACACTTTACATGGCTCTTTATTAGCCGCTTTTGAATTAATAACGGCTTAATCAAAAAAAGAAACGGCATTATCAATTGCTTCACGATCAGTTCTCGTATTATTAATAGCGGCGTCACTATCTGCATAACCAAATGACATACCAAATAGGATGCCACGCTCTTCTGGTAGATTTAAAAGTTCTCTTACAGGATCAGGGAATTGACCTAATGCACCTTGCATACAATTGGATATCCCATTATTTGCCATAATGAGTGATACTGTTTGGGCATAAATACCCAAATCCACAGCGCCCATAATGTCTAGGTATTTGTCCATTGTGAAAAAAACGGCATGGGGTGCATCGAAGAATTGCCAGTTTCGGATCATTGCCATTTGCCTAGCTTTTTTATCTTCTCTAGTAACATCGATAGCGCTATATAGTGCATTAGCTGAACCGAATTGGCGCTCCCTATGGATACCATTGTATTTAGCTAACCAATTAAAATCAGGATTAGGTGCAGCTCCGGATAACAATAAATCCATAAACTTTTGTTTAAGCTCATCTTTGGTTTGGCCTGATACCACACAGGTTTGCCAAGGTTGGACATTACAATTAGAGGGCGATTGCTGAGCATGGGTAAAAATTTCGGTTAATGTTTGCTGGGGTACTGGCTTATCTAGGAAGGCTCGCACTGAAAAACGCTGTTGTAATATCGATTCAATATCCATTTAGTGCTCTCTCTTATTTGTTATAGGCCTTATTGGTTATAGGTCTTATTGGTTATAATTCGTTGTTATTATCTTAAGCCATTATTTTAATTATTTTTAATTTCAGTGTGTATAAGCCAACAGCGACAACAAGGTTATCGCCATTCGCTTTAGGTTAATTAAAAGTCATAGGAAATCGTGGCACCAAATGTGCGTGGTTGATTGGGATAGCCATTAAAACTGCCAGCCTGAATCGGTGGCGGAAATGCTGAGAGTAGGTATTCATCGTCCGTCAGGTTTCGTGCCCAGAGTTGCAAATTAATCCCGTTTTCAAAGCCTAAACCTGCACTGGCATTAACCGTATTAACTTCACGAGTAAGTGAGTCAGGAACATTTTCAGCGACTTTGGTATCACTTTCATAAAGGTAATCTGCACGGGCATATCCGTTAATGCCATTTTCAAATTCAAAGTTATATACCAGCCCAGTGGTAAGACTCACTTCATGAATACCAGCAGGCTTTTCACCAGATAAATCTACCGGACCATCAAGACCTGATGCTCCAACAAATGAGTCATAAACGGGATCAAGTAACACACCTGCGAAGGTGATAGTCCAATCATCTGTTATGTTATAAATCGAATCGAATTCAATACCCTTGGTATTTTGTTGTCCTGCATTGGCAAGTACAAAGCCAGTACCAATAAATATTGATGACTGAAAGCCTTCAATCGTTTGATCAAACAAGGTTGCATTAAAAGCACCATCTTTAAAACGGGTTTTAATTCCGACCTCATAGACAGTGGCTTCTTCTGGCGATGCATAGCGTCCACCATATGCCTGGTTAGGTTGTGCCAAGCCTGCACTTTCTAGGGCACTTTGATCTGAAGCAAAAGGGCTAGAGTAACGAGATAGATTCCAAGAGGATGCTTTAAAGCCTGTAGCCGCAGTCGCAAATAAATTAATGTTACTGTTAAGTTCATAAGCCAGTCGGAACGACCAAGTTGTTTTACTGTCATCGGTTTCTTGGTTTTCAATATCATTAGGTAAAGGCATCATTGGCGGCAAAAATTGAAGGCTTTTTAACGTCGGAACTGCAGGGGCTAAAGCAGGAATGCTACCAATAGGCACCCCATAAAGGGTTAATTGCGTATCTAAATCAATGGCAGAATAAACGTCAGAATTATTTTGACTAATAGTGAGTTCTTTTTGGTCATTGGTATAACTAGCGCCAAATATAGCCGTTAATTCTTCGGTAATATGGTAATCAAAACTAGCGAATAATGAGTAAGCTTCATTATCCTGTTCAAATTCTGAGTTAACAGAAGAGGTATTTGAAAAGAAAGTACCAGGTGACAAACCATAAACGCCTTCAACACCACTTAATAAACCTGGTGCTCCGCCTGCAGCCGTTAATACCTCAAAATAGTTTCTTATATCATCGCCATAAAATAACGTATCGCCGGTGATGAGCTCTTCTTTAAATAAGTAAGCACCAAACATCCATTCTAGGTCTTGTTCGCTGGTAGATGTTAAACGAAACTCTTGAGTCATGGTTTTAATTTCTGTATGTCCACCTTCACTCAAAATATCTAACGTGGTGTAATCTACATCATTAATAAAACCGGAATCATTGTTACGAAATGCACTGATCGATGTGAAAGAATATCCATCAAAATCAATATCTAATTGTAACGAAACACCACCGTCTTCGACATTATTATCAGGATCGGAATTAAGGGCTGATTGATATAAAAAAGAATCACTTTCATCAAGATCAATGCCACCTAAGGCTCTTATAGCTGCAGTGGTGGGCCCATTAATTGAATTTTCAACACTACAACACGCTTCTGTGATTTCACTATAGTCGGCTATAAGTCTAAATTTTACATCTTCAGTGGGTTCATATAATGCTTGCCCTCTGATATGCCATCTATCACGATCATTTAATTCGCCCAAGCCGACGACGCTTTCAGTGTAACCATCACGTTGGTTAAAACCACCTGATAAACTAAAGGCTAAATCGTCTGTAATACCGTTAGTAATGTAACCTTTAACAGTTTTAAGATTATAATTACCGATCCCCAATTCTGCTTTGGCTTCTAAATTATATGAGGGTTCTAATGTCCTAATATTAATAACACCAGCAGAGGCATTTTTTCCGAAAAGGGTACTTTGTGGACCACTCAATACTTCAATTTGTTGCAACCTAGGTAAATCACCGATTTGCGATGCTGCACGAGACCGATACACCCCATCAATAAACACCCCAACCGATGGCTCAATACCGGTATTGTTGGTGCCATTACCGAAACCTCGAATTGCAAAATTAGTATTGGTTGAACGTTGTAAAGGAGTGACACGTAATGTGGGCACTAAGGTTTGCAGATCTGCAATATCCATCACTTTAGTTTGTTCGATGGCTTCGCTACTGACAACGCTAATAGCAACAGGGGATTCCTGTAATCCTTTTAACCGCTTTGAAGCGGTGACTTGTATAATTTCTATGCTATCTGATTCTTGTGTATTTTCATCAGAATCTGCTTCTGCATAGACATTCGGACTCATCACGCCGGCAACGGCTAGTGCAAGTAATGAGCGCTTAAAAAATGGTGATGATCTGTAAATCATATTCTTCCCCCGAAACTTAATTATTGTTATTAGCTATTCTCAAAGAGTACACATCTAGCAGACCAAAATTGACTCGGTTCTATTGATGTAACTTTTGAAATATAAAAGCGTTGTTTAATTAACGTTCTTCAATAACTTCAAGGGGAAAACAGAATCCTATAATGGATTCTGAAAATACTTATCTGCCACTTATAATGAAAATTTAATCGACAAATCATGCTAATTGGAGTTTTAGAATTAAACCAATCAATTGTTTTGATAGGGCACTATTCATACAAAGAATAATGCAGAGGGACTTTAGTCATTTTTTCGTATTAATTTTTAAGAAATCTTTATTGTTAAATTATACAGGCATTCATTAGCGCACGTATGTAGTACCTCAAGTAGTTCGACACCTTGTATTCAGCATGCGAATACAAGGTTATGAGTAATATGCATTTGGATAATGCAGTTAGTTAATTTAGCATCAGTAGTCATTGTTCTTATTCTATAACGACTCAATTACCTGACTCACAGACAACTTTCGGAGAGCTACCATGCCTGAATATAAAGCCCCCATTCGTGATGTAAAATTTGTAATGCAAGAATTGTTAGATTGCGAAAGCCATTATGAACACTTGGGTTATCAGGATGCGAGTCTTGATATGGTTGATGCCATTATTGCTGAAGCGGCGAAATTAACTGAACAAGTTGTCGCGCCATTAAATCAAATTGGCGATCAACAAGGTTGTAGCTGGAAAGATGGCGTAGTCACAACCCCTGATGGCTTCAAAGAAGCTTATCAACAGTATGTTGAAGGTGGTTGGCCAACGTTATCTCAATCAGAAGAGTTTGGTGGTCAAGGGCTACCGCATTCATTAAATATTAGTATTGCAGAACTCTTTTCTAGTGCTAACCACAGTTTTGCTATGTACCCAGGCTTAAGCCATGGCGCTTTGGCGACCATTGAAGCACATGGCACGCCATCTCAAAAACAACAATTTATGCCAAAATTAGTTGAAGGTAATTGGACTGGCACCATGTGCTTAACAGAGCCACACTGTGGCACCGATTTAGGCATGCTGCGCACTAAAGCAGAGCTTAAAGAAGATGGAAGCTATTCATTATCTGGTACCAAAATTTTTATCTCTGCCGGTGAACACGATCTATCTGACAACATTGTCCATATTGTTATTGCTCGTATCCCTGGTGCGCCAGAAGGCAATAAAGGCATCTCTTTATTCATAGTGCCTAAATTTAATGTCAATGATGACGGTACTATTGCTGATAGAAACGGGGTTAACTGTGGCTCAATTGAACACAAAATGGGGATCAACGGTAACGCAACCTGTGTAATTAATTTTGACTCAGCCAAAGGCCATTTGATTGGAGAACCGAATAAAGGCCTTAAGTGTATGTTCACCTTTATGAACGCTGCCAGAATAGGTGTGGCCAGTGAAGGGGTTGCTGCGGCAGAAGCCTCATTTCAAGGTGCGTTGACTTATGCAAAAGATCGATTGCAAATGCGCTCTATTAGCGGCGTTAAAAACCCACAAGGTCCTGCAGACCCCATTATTGTGCATCCCGATGTTCGTAGAATGTTGCTAACACAAAAGTCTATTGCAGAAGGTGGACGTGCGTTAATTTCTTATTTAGCTCAACTTGTTGATATAGGACATGCAGAAAAAGATGAGGCAGTAAAAGCTGAAGCTGAAACCAAATTGGCTTTACTAACCCCAATAGCAAAAGCATTTTTATCTGAACTTGGTTTTGAATGCACTAGCCATGGTGTACAAGTTTTAGGTGGTCATGGATTTATAAAAGAGTGGGGGATGGAGCAGTTAATGCGAGATACCAAAATAAGCTGCTTATATGAAGGTACTACAGGTATTCAAGCATTAGATTTATTAGCTCGTAAAATTATCGGTACCCAAGGTGCAGTATTAAAGCCTTTTTCTAAAGAGGTGACGATTTTCTGCCAACAAAACATGGACAATCCTGCTATGGGTGAATTTATTCAACCCATCATGGCCTATGCTAAAGTATGGCATGAAATAACAGTGGCTATTGGCACTAAAGCCGCTAAGGATCCAGATGAAATTGGCGGTGCCTCAGTGGATTACTTAATGTTTGCTGGTTATGTCACATTGGCATATTTTTGGGCAAGAATGGCTAAAGTTGCCCAAGATAACCTTGCTAAAGGCACTGAAGAAACTGCATTTTATGAAGCTAAGATAAAAACCGCTCAGTTTTATATTCAGCGTATGTTGCCAAGGGCAAAAGGTCATGCAGCATGTATACAAAATGGTGTAGGTTCGATGATGTCTTTAGAGAGTGAAGATTTTTCGTTTTAACTAGTCGCGTTTTTATAACTCACAGATAAGCCGTAATTTTGTCGTTATGGCTTTTTATATAATTATTAACAAAATCCTTGTTTAAATCCCTAATGCTATTACTTAATTTTATTAGTTTATGGTTTTACAAACACTTACTTTTTCTTTAATTACATATTGTAGTCAATCTAAATATCACTTATAAGTCAGGAGTGCTAGGTTTACTTATATACAGTGCAGTAAATCATTAATGAATCGTGATTTAATTCATTAATAAAAAATAATAACCAATTTTAGGTATTAATTCATATTATTGGATTTATAAAATCTCAAACTCTCTCTCAATATCATAATAATCTCCCTTGATCTAAATAAGACAACCGAAAGGGTAAAGCCAATCTTAGCTCCCCAATAGAAAAGACTATCCCTCAAAATAAAGATGATAAAAATCACATTGCAAATAACAAAATAAAGCAAACAGTAACAACTGTTTACACGTTATAGCGAGTCGTCATTTATTAGTCAAATCCACGTAAGAAAACGATAAACAGCTCTGACTTGAAATTTTTTATATTGTTAATTTTGTTTAAGTGGTCTACTTTAGAATAAGCTTATAGTCAAAAGGACACGAAGTTGCGACGAATAATCATAATCAAAAAGTAGTTTATAAAAATGATAAATTAAAAATAAAATAATATTTTTCAGGGGAAAAAATGAATATAAAAAATTACAGATCAAAATTAAAAAAATCAACGTTACTTGTTACACCTTTGCTGCTTTTATTGTCGGCATGTTCTGATGATACAAAACCAATAGTACCGCCAACCGTTGTTGAAGATCCGGAACCTGAACCAATACCACCAGAATCTTTAGTCACTAATTTAGTTGAAGCGGCAGAGAAAGCGAATAAACGCATTGGTACAGCTTTAAGTCATGGTGTGCTAAGTAATAACGAGACCGACTATATCGACATAGTAAGAAAAGAATTTAACTATGTGACTCCAGAAAATATCGGTAAATGGGGATCTATTCAAAATAGCAGCTCTGACGTTTGGGATTTTGATGCTTTAGATAGCATGATCGCTTTTGTTGAAGAGAACAACATCGCCTTTAAAGGGCACGCCTTAGTATGGCATCGCCAAGCACCTTCTTTTGTTAATGGTGACGTAACACCTGAAGATTTAACCATGTTAATAAATGCGCATATCGATGCTACGGCAGCGCGTTATAGCGGACAAATATATGCGTGGGATGTCGCAAACGAAGTTATGGGTGATGATGCAAATTATCGTAATTCTGTATTCTTTGAAAAGCTAGACAAAAATTATATTGCTTATGCGTTTACAAGAGCACATGATGCTGATCTAGAGGCCAAGTTGTTTTATAACGATTACAGTATAGATAATATCAACTCAAAATCTGATGCCGTTTTGACTATGGTAACGGAATTAATCGATGCTGAAGTGCCTATCCATGGTGTGGGTTTTCAAATGCATTTAGACGCTTCAAATGCTCCATCAACTCAACAAATGACAGACAACCTGCAACGGTTTGCTGATTTAGACTTAGATGTAAATATTAGTGAAATTGATGTGCGTTTATCGTCTTTACCTTGGAACCAAGTGACTAAACTCGCTATTCAACAACAGGTATATCATCGTGCGGTGAATGCATGTATGAATGTTGACCGTTGTGACGCTGTTACTGTTTGGGGGTTTACTGATAAGTACAGCTGGATTGACGGCGAATTTGGTCCAGATGACCCACTTTTATATACGGCTGACTACGAAAGAAAACCTGCTTACTTTGCGATAGCGGATGGTTTCGTCGGAATTCAAGCTGATGCTCCGGGTGTTATGCCAAATCTGATTGCGAATGGTAACTTTGAAATAGGCACTGACGGTTGGACAACATTAGACGAAACAGCCTTAAGAACCACAGAATATAAACAGAACGGTATAACATCGCTTCTATCTACAGCAAGTGAAGATGCTAAAGCAACTGCTAGTATCGATATTACCAGCTTACTCAAGGCAAACAGCACCTATGATCTTGAAGCTTGGGTGATGTCTGCTAATGAAAAAACATTGGAAAGCGCTGTAAACGTAATGCTTCAATGTGTCGCTGAAGAAGCAAGTACAATTGCTGTGAACTCAGCCGTTGCCAGCAACACTGAGTTCACCCAATTATCAGGTTCATTTACTGCGCCTGATTGTGAACTAGTCAAAGCCACTCTATCTGTCGAAGGCCCGGAGATAAGTGAAGATCTATACTTAGATACGGTAAGTCTTCGACCACAAGCTTTAATGCCTAACACTGACGGATTTGGTGATAACCTATTAGCTAATAGTGACTTTGAAGTTGATACTTCGGGTTGGGAAGGCTACGACACATCAGAAGTTTCAATAACGGCAACTAAGGTGTTTGCGGGTACGCAAAGTCTCGTCGGTACTGCGCGTACTCAAGAATACCAAGGACCTTCAACTAATATTTTGAGTCTTATTGAGCCTGGTCAAACTTACCAATTGTTTGCACAAACGGCCATAAGTGAAGGTTCAGCTCAAGTTAAAGCCACCATTAGTGCAACTTGTTCAGATGGCGTTAAATACCTAGGCACAGGCGCTACAGATGCAAACTCGTCGGATTGGTCTTTGATTGCAGGGCAGGTCACTTTACCTACTTGTGCAATGAGTGATGCCATACTGTATTTTGAAGGTCCTGCAGTGGGAATCGATATCTATATTGATAACGTCACTTTTCATCAACAAGCAAAAAATCTAGGCCCTAACTTAGTGGCAAACAGTGACTTTGAAGTTAACACTGAAGGTTGGTCAGTCTGGGGGGGCGTATTAGCTAGCTCAACAAACTTCGCTAACACAGGTAATAGCAGTGCTTTACATAGTGATAGGACAGGAACTTGGCAAGGGCCTATATTTGATTTACTGCCATATGCTGAAACAGGTAACACCTATGAAATTGAAACTTATGCACGTATTGAAAATGCTGAGGAAGATCTTCTAAACATTACTTTAAAAACCCTATGTGAAGGAGATGTTGAAGCTGATGCATCCTACACTCAACATGGAATGATAACGGCTACGAATGACCAGTGGTCGAAGTTAAACGGTAATTTAGTTTTACCTGATTGCGTGCTTACTAGTGCATTTATTTACTTTGATGGACCTGCCATTGGTGTCGACATTTATATTGATAGCGTTTCTATTACCAGCGAAATTACTGTTGACGTTGATAACTTATTTACTAATTCAACGTTCGAATCGGGTATAAATGGTTGGGCAACTTGGGGAGCAAATATTGAAGAAAGTACTGAATTTGCACATACCGGTGACAAGTCAGCCTTAGTTAATTCCCGCACCAATGATTGGCAAGGGCCCGTCTTCGACTTTATTGGTAAAGGAGTTGCCAATACCACTTATGATATGAGTGGCTGGATAAGAGTGGCTGGTTCAGAAAGTGAAAATGTGAGTATTAACATAAAACAAACCTGTGAAAATGAAGCGGCTGTATATACAGATGCAGGCCCAGCAGTAACAGTGTCAGATAGCGAATGGACATTAGTGAGTGGCACTTTTACAACTGCAGACTGTGTCCTAACTGAACTAGCAGTATATTTTTCTAATGCTGCTGTAGGTGTTGATATTTATTTAGATGACGCAGTACTTAAGCTTGCTCCTATAGAGTAAATAGACGAAGTCACAGGTTGAATTGAATGTTATAGCATTTTACATGCGTGAATATCGAACTTAATGTAAATACTTTCCATTAGCCGTAACTCATCAGTTACGGCTTTTTGTTATCTAATAATTATTCCTTATATTTACTCTAATGAGCTCATTAGATATGTTAACCAGCTAATATTATTAAATTAAATTCTCATCAAACTCTGATTTAACTATAATCTACAACAGCTGTCAGAACAAGATTTAGATAAAGTTAAATCAATGGAATTGAGTTACATTGATGAAAAATACAATACAAAAGAAGGGCATATTTTAATTACAAAAATGGTTGTTTTTATAATGTAAATGGTGAATTTACAAGTTGAAGTGTTAACAACGTAAGACCTGTAAAAATCTTTGCAGTTTTAATAGACAGTAGCTAAGATAACAAAGATTATTAACTGCTATATAAAATATAATCAGTCTTAGGTTTAAACTGTCAAATCAACTGCAAGTCATTGTTTTTAATCGATTACTTTATATTGGGATGGTGGCATTAATATTTAAATAAAAAACCAGCAAAATAAGTTATAAGTGAATACATATAACTTATCTAGGATTTCAAATTCTTAGTTTATTAAAAATAATCCAATAGTATTTACGTAAAAGATGTAATAGCAGCAATCTACATTATTAGTTATTTTTAATAATTACTCATTAAAAATAAATAGATATTTAACACCTAAAATTAATATGTCAATGGATATTAAGTCGCCGCACATAAACTTAATAGTGCGATAGAAATACTAAATGAAATTATTTTAATAAACGAATTTCTGTTGAAAGGTTTAACACAAAACCAAGAACATCGAGTGTTGATAGCCAAGGACTGCGTTTTACTGGCTGAATTAAATGACGTACTCGCAAGCATTTAACCTCGATAAACAGCCATTAAAACAAAGAACATCTAAAACCATACTGAGATGCCAATAATTGAAGTTATCAGCACAAGATTGCAGCTAATCCATCTCAATATACCTAACTACATATAACTACGCACAATAGACATAGAATTATGTAGAACTGCTTTTTTTAGTAGAATCCCAGCCAAAAAAATAGCCCTGAATAGGGCTAAGTTTTGCATAATTCACATTGTGCGAAGTTTATAATCTGTTATTTTATATAGATAATTTTATTCTAATTAAATCTATGACAAATCCTACTGATCAGCAGCGAGTGACAAAAGATATTGTCACTAAATTAAAAGAATTTAAAAAACCATCACAACCTCCATTGAGTAAAGATAAATTTGAAAGTGAAATTAAGCTTTTGGTGACAGAAATGCTGAACCTTTCAAAAAACCGTGAACATCCACAAGTATTAGAGCTTTTAGATAAACCCAATAACTCTGTTTCAAATAGGTATAGACACCTAAGTAGTACTTATAATTTTGCAAGAAATAGGTATGAGACTATATGTGACGAAACTAATACTATTGAGCGGTCAGAGACAAGAGCACACAGAAGAAACCTATTTTATAGAACATTAACAACTATATTTGTTGGCCTAGCCATTATGTCAATCTATGCTGTCGCACACTATCTCGAGATACCGATGCCTTTAATGCGATTACCTATACCAAGCTAAGGGATTTTTAAGGGACTTGTCCCTTAATGCCAAGCGCTTTTGTAGGGGCGCTTTTTTGCCCCGAGCCTACTCACTGCTAAGCCGCTTTTCTTTATGTTGACCAGATACAAATAGGCTATTATTTAACTCTGGTTGTACCAGTTGTAAGCTGTGTTTTTATCCAGTATAATGTACTTGTTCTATATTATATTCATCAACTTACAAGAGGTCACTTATGGGAAATAAGAGAGTTAAAGTTATAGCTGAAAGCAAGACAGGAAAAAACATCAAGTTTCATGATAATAGATTAAACCGCAACATGACTGATAAGCAATTTATTAGTCGTATAGAGAAAGGTGAATATTCCAATTATCATGTAAGAGAAAGAGATGGTGTTAAATATGCCGCAACAAACCCTGACGCTACTATAAATAATAATCTTGGGTAGATAATGGATAGAGTCCACATACTTTAACAGTGGACTCTAGTCTCAAAATGAGACTTTTTGCTTCGTATTTAGAGATTGATTGAGAGGGAAGCAAGCGAAGCGCCCCCGATTGAAATCGACTTAAACTGTTTGGGTTCCTGTTACACCCAAACTAACTCCGGAATTCCGGAATTTTCCTTCCGCAATCACTTATCAATCTTTATGATGAATCAGCCTACTTACATAAACTGATTCATCATCTTCTTCACGTGTTGGATTACTCAACTCTTGAAAATATATTTCGTGATCGGGTACGTGCTCCCAAGCTTTTAAGGTTTCCATTTCACCTCTAGCTTGATGTGTCATTAACTGATAAATAAATTCTTCAAGAGAATAACGTTTATTCAGTCGACCACTGCAGATTTCATTGGGAGTAATATCTAAAACATGACTTAGGGCCATTACTTGAGAAGCCTTAGGTTCTGTCGTGCCGTTTTCCCATTTTAAATAGGTTTGCTTAGCAACCTTAATAGAATTGGCTACATCTTCTTGTTTGAGCCCTTTACGATTACGAGCATCTTTAAGTACATCTTTAAGCATATTAACCCCAGTTAAGTACATAATAAAGTAACTATAACATTACATTTTTGTACCTACCCGCTGAAGTACATTTAAATAGAGCGTAAAGTGTATATAAATGTACTTGACAGGGTTTTATCAGCTTGTTTTTCATCGACCGTTTATTCATGCAACAAGACCATCCTACAGGCTCTTTACCGCTTGTCGGACAGCATGTGATTGAGCGAATCGAACTGGAAACAGGCGAACATTTACCACCATCAGTTAACCAAAAGATTTTAGAAGGTTCATTTAGTACAAAGCTAACAATTCGTTGTGATGGAACAAGGGTTAGGGTAGAAGGAAATCCATCGCGTTGGCAACGCATGGATAATCTATTTGGATTACAGACACTAGATGAGTGTGTAGCCATTTTTAATAATGTTCTTGCTCGTTATAACTTGCCACCGTTCACCAAAAATACTCATATCCAATACCGTCAATCACCAAATGGAAAGACAGCCCAACTTGTCGGAAATGGAGCTGAAATTACCGCTATCGACTGGACTATCAACCATCAAGTAGGAAAGGGCAAAGAGCAATCTTTTATCCGTGGTTTGTCATCAATGCAAATTGGGCGAGCGCGAAAACCTAAACTTTATCCTGATGGAAACACTTGCAACTGGGGGGAAGCTTCAACTTGGTTAATGACCAAACTCTATAACAAAGCAGCTGAGCTGATTAAACACTTAAAAAAAGACCAACGGAAAAAAGATATTATTTCTGATGACCGATTGAAATATATACAAAGCCTAATTGAATACTGCCAAGAAAAAGGTGTTGTACGTGAGGAACATAGCCTCCGACAAATAATGATAAAACGCCATAACTTACAATTTTACGGGCGCGTAACTGAAACTGACTTTCAACCTTACTTAAAAGATATCGAGACAGCCATGAATGCCATTCAAATATCCCATGATGAACATCAATCAATTGCACATCAATTACTAACTGTTGGTGCTGTTAAAACTTTAAGGCAAGCGAACACTACAATGTCTTACTTTTCATTATGGCAACACGGTTCAGACTTAAGAGAGATTTTATCTGAGTCACAATTTTATCAGCATAAAGCAAGGTTGAAAAACATTGGGATAGATATAGGGCAAAAATTTGATGTTAGTAGAATGTGCCCAACACTAAAGCGCTCAGAAGTTATTGAAGTTAAAGCTTTATCAATACCTGATTGGTATCAAATGCCAGTAGTGGCCAAGTCAAACATTTTGCCTTTCAAAGCATACGCATAGGAATTATTAGCATGCTTAAAATTGAAGTATTTCAAGAAGATATTCAAGTAATAAGCCGAACAATGCCACCAAAGGATGGTAAGCCTGGGAGAACATTTCATGAACAAACTGCTTACGCATATCTTGGTGGAAAATTCCCAGTTCAAATGAAACTGCAAATAGAAGATCCTAATAAACTTTATGAAGCCGGTGAATATCAAATTGATAGTTCAAGTTTCATTATCAATAACTTTGGTGGGCTTGAGCTTAAACGTTTTGGGCAAAGTTTCTCAAAGCTAACCAAGTAGATATGTAGCGACGTATTACTGGCTGAATTAATTTAAGCACTCGAAAGCATTTAACCTAGATAAACAGCCATTAAAACAAAGAACATCTAAAACCATACTGAGATGCCAATAATTCAGGTTGTCAGCTTATGATTGCAGCCAATAAACGTCAATATACCTAACTACATATAACTACGCACAATATCCTAGAATTATGTAGAACTGCTTTTTTTAGTAGAATCCCAGCCAAAAAAATAGCCCTGAATAGGGCTAAGTTTTGCATAATTCACATTGTGCGAAGTTAACTTTAAACTAGTTTAATTGTTAATCCTGAATTAGGCCCTGCAGGTAAGCCAAGAGCTGTATCTACACCGATATTTATACGTAAATCTTCTAGTAATGCAATTGGTGATACAACCGTTCCGATCATAGCTTCAGAAGCACTGCGTGCATTTGATACAGATTTAGCACGGTAAACTTGAACATTTTTGTTTTCAGATATCGCTCTTGCACACAACCCTCTGCAATAAAAACGATTAAACTCACCTTCAGATAATGTCTGAGCAGCAGTGTGTGGAACTTTGGCTATTGTAAATCCACCTTTAGGTTTTTTCTTTTGGTAACTCTGAACAAGCATGTGATTTGTTTCAATTTCTCTTTCTAACCAGTTGTCATCATGATGTTCAACTGCAGATAACAGTAATTCGTCCCATTGGTCATTTAATCCTTCTTTCAAAAATCTACTGTAATAAACTTTTGCATTTTCAAAATCTAAATTTATTTCTTCACGCATAAATTGTCGTGTTTCAGCATCAAGGTTTTCAAAGTTTAAAGCCATTTATAAATTCCCCATATCATTATTAGTCTCAATATAGATATGGGGGTTTTTTATACAAAAAAAAGGGGGCTTAGTCATTTTTTTAATAAATTTCAGTTAATTATCGAAATATAATTGTGATCACAAATAAGCACTAGGGATTTTTAAGGGACTTGTCCCTTAATGCTAAGCGCTCTTGTAGGGGCGCTTTTTGTCCCGAGCTCTCTCCCTGCCAAGCCGCCTTTTATTACTTCGCATGTTCCAATATCACTATCGTTGTTTACAACAATCAACTTCACAACATTTTCACACCGTTCAGGATGAAGAAACCAGCTTGCCCCGTGAGTGGGCAAACTGGATTCTGAGGTCAGAATTAAAGTGCTGTACCATTAATACTGACTTTATTTCACACTTGCGACTTTTTGACCTTGCGAAGGAACGAAAGCGCCTTAGGCGCTGAAGTGAACAAGCAGGGGATTTATCGATGAGTCCACATACTATAACAGTGGACTCTAGTCTCAAAATGAGACTTTTTGCTTCGTATTTAGAGATTGATTGAGGGGGAAGCAAGCGAAGCGCCCCCGATTGAAATCGACGTTAAACTGTTTGGGTTCCTGTTACACCCAAACTAACTCCGGAATTCCGGAATTTTCCTTCCGCAATCACTTATCAATCTTTATGATGAATCAGCCTACTTACATAAACTGATTCATCATCTTCTTCACGTGTTGGATTACTCAACTCTTGAAAATATATTTCGTGATCGGGTACGTGCTCCCAAGCTTTTAAGGTTTCCATTTCACCTCTAGCTTGATGTGTCATTAACTGATAAATAAATTCTTCAAGAGAATAACGTTTATTCAGTCGACCACTGCAGATTTCATTGGGAGTAATATCTAAAACATGACTTAGGGCCATTACTTGAGAAGCCTTAGGTTCTGTCGTGCCGTTTTCCCATTTTAAATAGGTTTGCTTAGCAACCTTAATAGAATTGGCTACATCTTCTTGTTTGAGCCCTTTACGATTACGAGCATCTTTAAGTACATCTTTAAGCATATTAACCCCAGTTAAGTACATAATAAAGTAACTATAACATTACATTTTTGTACCTACCCGTTGAAGTACATTTAAATAGAGCGTAAGGTGTATATAAATGTACTTGACAGGGTTTTATCAGCTTGTTTTTCATCGACCGTTTATTCATGCAACAAGACCATCCTACAGGCTCTTTACCGCTTGTCGGACAGCATGTGATTGAGCGAATCGAACTGGAAACAGGCGAACATTTACCACCATCAGTTAACCAAAAGATTTTAGAAGGTTCATTTAGTACAAAGCTAACAATTCGTTGTGATGGAACAAGGGTTAGGGTAGAAGGAAATCCATCGCGTTGGCAACGCATGGATAATCTATTTGGATTACAGACACTAGATGAGTGTGTAGCCATTTTTAATAATGTTCTTGCTCGTTATAACTTGCCACCGTTCACCAAAAATACTCATATCCAATACCGTCAATCACCAAATGGAAAGACAGCCCAACTTGTCGGAAATGGAGCTGAAATTACCGCTATCGACTGGACTATCAACCATCAAGTAGGAAAGGGCAAAGAGCAATCTTTTATCCGTGGTTTGTCATCAATGCAAATTGGGCGAGCGCGAAAACCTAAACTTTATCCTGATGGAAACACTTGCAACTGGGGGGAAGCTTCAACTTGGTTAATGACCAAACTCTATAACAAAGCAGCTGAGCTGATTAAACACTTAAAAAAAGACCAACGGAAAAAAGATATTATTTCTGATGACCGATTGAAATACATACAAAGCCTAATTGAATACTGCCAAGAAAAAGGTGTTGTACGTGAGGAACATAGCCTCCGACAAATAATGATAAAACGCCATAACTTACAATTTTACGGGCGCGTAACTGAAACTGACTTTCAACCTTACTTAAAAGATATCGAGACAGCCATGAATGCCATTCAAATATCCCATGATGAACATCAATCAATTGCACATCAATTACTAACTGTTGGTGCTGTTAAAACTTTAAGGCAAGCGAACACTACAATGTCTTACTTTTCATTATGGCAACACGGTTCAGACTTAAGAGAGATTTTATCTGAGTCACAATTTTATCAGCATAAAGCAAGGTTGAAAAACATTGGGATAGATATAGGGCAAAAATTTGATGTTAGTAGAATGTGCCCAACACTAAAGCGCTCAGAAGTTATTGAAGTTAAAGCTTTATCAATACCTGATTGGTATCAAATGCCTGTAGTGGCCAAGTCAAACATTTTGCCTTTCAAAGCATACGCATAGGAATTATTAGCATGCTTAAAATTGAAGTATTTCAAGAAGATATTCAAGTAATAAGCCGAACAATGCCACCAAAGGATGGTAAGCCTGGGAGAACATTTCATGAACAAACTGCTTACGCATATCTTGGTGGAAAATTCCCAGTTCAAATGAAACTGCAAATAGAAGATCCTAATAAACTTTATGAAGCCGGTGAATATCAAATTGATAGTTCAAGTTTCATTATCAATAACTTTGGTGGGCTTGAGCTTAAACGTTATGGGCAAAGTTTCTCAAAGCTAACCAAGTAGATATGTAGCGACGTATTACTGGCTGAATTAATTTAAGCACTCGAAAGCATTTAACCTAGATAAACAGCCATTAAAACAAAGAACATCTAAAACCATACTGAGATGCCAATAATTCAGGTTGTCAGCTTATGATTGCAGCCAATAAACGTCAATATACCTAACTACATATAACTACGCACAATGTATATTATGTTAAATAGAATATATGGCTTATTATACAAAGTGCAGCAGAAACCCTACTGTAACTATGCCACTGTAGGATCCCAAAATTTTTAATCTATTGTGAATATTTAGCTCATTAATCGTGCGCTTTAGAATTAAATCTGAAGCTCAATACCTTGGTAGCTTATGTAGAATTGACACAGCGTTGCCTAATTAATAGTCATGACTCATTTTTCAAATGGTCTAATGGTTTATTTTGTGCACTTTGATCTCTTTCTGCCTGGCTAGTGTGCAGATATTGAGATGTTGTATCGATACTTTCATGACCGGCATCTGCTTGTACATGTGATAAAGGCCTTTGATTCAAATTAATATCATGAGTAATTCCTGTATGGCGAATATTGTGAGCCGTTAGTTTCCGCATTAACTGGCTATCGTAATCAAAACCATCTTTAAGTGCTTTATCTGCAGCTAAATTAATTAAGGTATTAATTTCTTCACGCAATTGCCTAATGCCTAAGTTAGCATTTAAAGTTCCAGTATCACGACCATGCCCAGCGGCTTTATGTCTGACAAAAATTGGATGACTATCATTAGCTGTAGGTAGATTTGTTAAACCTAAATACTCACGATAATTCTTTAGTCCGGCTAACAAGGATTTTGATATGGCTATATTCCTTGCTTTACCACTTTTTGAAAATGGTACATGAAAATACCACACTCCAGAGTGAGGATTTTTTCTAAATTGGCTCATTAATGGTGAATATCCAGCTCTTGCACTGATCTCAGAAATTCTCAAATAGCAGCTATAAAGTAAGTTAATGAGAAACAAGCTACGCTGATGTTTTGCTGGTTCCTTAACTGCTAACTCACTAACAGTAGAAACAACATAAGACCATTGAAGTTCAGTAAACGACTGATTATTATCATCTTCATCTTTGATGAATTTCTTTGAAACAGTAAATCTACTGTGTTTTAACCATAATTGAGCTGGATTCTTTTCTGTGTATTCTTCACTAATTAAGTAGCCGTACATGGATGAAACTATAGCAATTTTAGTTTTAAGTGCATTATCACTTAGTTGATATGGCTGTGGTTTACCCAACAACTTTTTCCCGACAAATGGTCGCCAAGCTTCATTTGGTATTCGTTCATTAATCTCTTTATCCAACTTGAATTGTGCAACATTAAAATAGCCAATGAGTTCTTTAGGCGGATTTTCACAGTAAGCGATATATCTTGCTATGTCTTTACGAGAAACTTGGATTGGTGATAAAACAGCCACATCGAAGCACCAATGCAAAAATGTAGTGAGTTCAGATCGATAGGCTTTGTAATTATTTTCAGTTTGTCTTTGCTCATGTAACCAATCCGAACAGTGCTCAATTATAAGTCCTGCATCGGTAACATTATCGAGAGACAATTGAGTGATGTGAGCGTTGACTGCTGTATTACCTTCTAGAATATATTCTGGTGAATCAAACAAAGGTAGTACTGGAGGAAGTGCGGGTTTCATAATTATTTATATCTTTAAAACAATAGCTTATTGTATCATTACTGAAATGCCGATAACGTTATTTATCGGCATTAAATGGCAAAGATTTAGATGACGGCTAAAACCTTTTTGAGTAATGTCTCTGCATTTGTAGGTTTCACAATATAATCTATTGCGCCTAATTCACGACATTCTATAAAACTTTCTTTATCAGAATTACTGGTAAGCATAATAATAGGTGGTGAATCTGGTAATTCTAATTTAGCAATGGCCTTTAAGGTTTCAATACCATTAAGTACAGGCATTTCAATATCCAGGAGAATTAGTTTTGGTTTACAATGTTGTAATTTATTGAGTGCTTCAGCGCCATTGGTTGCGACCTCGACATCAAATCCTTTAGGTTTTAATATTGTAGTAATAATTTTTAGCATCACATTTTGATCGTCAACAACCAGTACCATTGGTAATTTTTTAAAGTTAGGTTTAGCTGCCCTGACCTTTTGTCCAATCTCATTAAAATACTTTTGGTTATGGGATTTAAAATTTTCTACTTGTGACAAACTGTCTTTTGAAGTTTTCGACTTTGGCTGTTCATCAGACCCAGTATCGTGATGATAAATGTTATCAATAGAGTTTATTAAGTCATCGAGTAAAACATGTTGAACACTTTTTTCATCTGCAATTGATGTTTCAACATGACTAAGTTCATTGGACACACCTTGAAGTTTTTTCAATAAACCCCTTCTGTCATGTTCATGCTGATGTAACTTTATATTGTTGACCAATATTTCAGCTATATGTGCAATGGCCAAACGCATCCTATTCATATCATAAATAGGCTTCATGGTTTCGTAACTATAAAAGCGCCCTTTTATACATTCAAAGTAAGCTGTCTCTCTATGTTCTCTACTGCAAATTAACAGTGATAAATGTTTATGATCAAATATGGTTTTAGTTTTGTCCAAAGACATAATCAATTGATTAAAATCAATAGCCTCTTGTGGAGCATCGAAAGCATAAATAAACAGGTAAGCATGCTTTTTTTCTTCGACAAAATGGATGAATTCATCTTGGTTTGTTGTGATGTCACAGTATAAAATTCTACGATATTTATTATTTATAATATCTTTAATTAAATTCTTCACTTCTATTGAGTGATAAAACACAACAACACTTACTAATTTATCCATACCCTTTCCTTTTCAGTTTATTCGCAGCTAAAGCACACCACGGATAACTAATGCTTGTTCAATGTTTGCTAGCTCTGTGTCGATGTCGGAAAACCTATCTTTAATTCCATCTAGATCGGTATTATTTTTTTCAATCCATAAAAATATCTTTCCAATAAACATAGCACCACTTGAAACTGAAGCGCCCTTAGAAGCGTGTGCCCTACCTCGTACTTCTTCTGTTTTCGATGAATTAACGGCTTGTTTTAGTAACTGATAATCTTCATTTACACTTTGCCAGTACATAAGCAAAATTTCATCTGTTATTTCAACATCATCAGTACCAATCACTGTTTTTAAATGCTCGTAATCTATTGGTTGATTTTCAATTACTTCAGTGGGTAATGATTCTGGCTTACTGTTAATGATATCATCATGTTCTATAGGTAAATATTGAGCTAATACTTTTTTTAATGTCGTGATTTCAACAGGTTTGGCTATGTAGTCATTCATTCCTGCATCAAGACATTTATCTGATTCTCCCACTAACGCATTAGCAGTAACAGCAATAATTGTCTTCGATATTAAGTCTTTTTCTTTTTCAATTTTTCGTATGCAACGGGTTAACTCTAGTCCATCCATATTTGGCATATGACAATCTGTTAATAACAAACGATACCTACCAGTGCGCCACATTTTTAATGCTTCGACTCCATCCACTGCCATTTCGCATGCGTAGCCTAAATTTTCTAATTGCTTACTTAGCACTAGTCGATTGGTTGGTTGATCTTCAGCTATTAAAATTAGCTGGTTAGTCGTTTCGGCCTCTTCTACCGACATTTTTTTAACGGTTTTCTTGACAGGTTCTTCCACTGACCAATTTAGTAATGGACTTTCAAGTCCACATAGAACTGCTAGTCCATGGATTAAATCACTTGGTTTTAAAGGATGTGCTCCAACCACAAAGGTTGATGGGTCTAAATGTCCTTTACGTCTGATTGGATCTGCATCGAGTAGTAGCGTTTTAATTGACTCAACATTTACTAGTGCTTTTGCTTCAAGTGCATTAGTAATAATGACGGTTCTGTTATCCCCTTGTTCATAGAGTTCATTTATTTTATCAGCAGGGACGCATCTAACCAATTCAGTATCGAACTGACTAAAAATGTCGTAACAACAGTTGGTTAATGCGTTTGAACTTAACGCTATATAGATACTGTATTGACTGAAGTCAAAATTTTCAAATTCATTAATTGAATTAGGAGTAACCATCACCGGTAATGACACTCGAAAGCAACTGCCAGAGTTTAATTCGCTTTCTACTGAAATTTTCCCGCCCATCAGTTCAGTAAATGATTTACTGATGCTAAGTCCTAAACCGGTACCGCCAAATTTTCTAGTTGTTGATGAGTCAGCTTGTATAAATGGTTTGAATAATTTCTGTTGCTGATCTTTAGAAATTCCCAAACCATTATCGATGACTTCAATGGATAACGTTGAATCTTCATAATCGAAATTTAAACGAATGATGACAAGTCCATCACGATCTTGACCGGTAAATTTAATAGCGTTGCCCAATAAATTCAAAACAATTTGTCTTACTCTAACTGAATCTAGATTTAGTTTTTCAGGAATTGATAAATCTGGATGTATTAGTAACTCAACATTTTTGTTTGACGCATTAATCCACAGGCTATCGATTGTTTTTTCGATGACAGTTAGGATATTCGTTGGGGTTAGCTCAAGTTCTAATTGCCCTGATTCAATTTTAGAAAAATCTAAAATGTCATTGATGATATCTAATAATGAAAAAGCTGAGTCTTTAATGGTTGCTGCCATTCTATTTTGGTCAGAATTTAGTTGGGTGTCACGTAACAAATCAATCATGCCGATAACACCATTCATTGGTGTTCTAATTTCATGACTCATCGTAGCTAAAAATCTAGATTTAGCTTCACTAGCCTGTTTTGCTGATTTGGTTTCTTTTTCTAAATTAAAGTTATTTATTTTTTCTTGGGTGATATCAATATTTATCCCATACATTATTACTGGAGTTTTGTTCTCATCGACTGCTACATTAGCAGCACATTGTATCCAATGTTGTTCTTTGGTTTTGGGGTTAATAATTCTGAACTCAGACTTAAAAGAACAAATGGCCTCAATAGCTGCCATGACATCAGATTCTGCTTTTTCTAAGTCATCCGGATGTAAAGCATTACGCCAATTGTCATAGTAAATATCCTGGTCTAATTCCACACCATATAAGGTGCGCATTCCTTCATCCCATGTTAACTGATTAGAGATAATATCGAATGACCAGTGATAAACCCCTGCTGCTTTAGAAGCAATATTTAAGCCCGCTAATAACACTTCTCTTTCTTTGTTAATATTACTTAATGTTTGTTCGAAATCTTTTCTTTCAGTAATATCTTCAATCACAGCAATAAAAAACTTAGGATCATTTGAATAGTTATCGCGAACTAATGAAATAGATACGTTAGCCCAAAATATACTCTTATCTTTTTTAATATAACGTTTATCAATATTATAGTTTTGTATTTCTCCCGATAATAACATCTGAATGTAATTAGTCGACTTTTCAATATCTGAATCGTAAGTGACATCTTTAACATGTAACTTACACAATTCTTTCTCATTAAATTGTAGAATTTCACATAATTTATTATTTACTTCGACAAATTCTGATTTTATTCCTATTCGTGCAATACCAACAGCAGCTTGATTGAACGCGGTTCTATAAATCAATTCCTGTTCATAAAGTTTTGTTTGTAATTCTATTTCACGTTGTTTGTTTTCTTGTTGTGAAGTTATATCTCTTATTACAGCCACATACATGGCTTTACCCTGAATATTAGTTTCGCCAACTGACATCTCAATTGGAATAACATTTTCAGAGGCGTGTAGAGCATATAGCTTTTCAGGTTTTCCAATAAACATAGCTAACCATTTACTAAATGAGGTTCTCATACCTTGCTGGTTAAAGTCTAAACTGGTTAAAATTAATGATACATGTTGGTTTAATAATTCATGTTTATTTCGACCGACTATTGACTCTAATGCAGAATTCACATCTAAAACATAGCCTGTTTCATCTATTACAATGGTGCCATCAAGTGCAGTGTCAAAAACAGCCCGTAAACGATTTGCAGTCTCTTCAGTTTCTTTAGTGCGTTCGTTTACAATTTGAGTCAAATCATCAAGTACTTCTTTTTCCTTTCTTTTTGCCTCTGTAATGTCATTTTGAACAGCTATATAGTGTGTTATTTCTGAATTATTATTGTATACGGGATCAATAGTAAGACTATTGAGAAATGCTTTGCCTGACTTTGTGTAATTAGTAATAACGACTGAACATGTTTTACCGGCATTCACCGCCTCTGCTATGTATTTTGTTTTAGCAATTTCAGTTTTTTCACCATGTAGTAATGTACAATCTTTTCCTAATACTTCTTCTGGTGTATAACCTGTTAACAATGTAAAAGCTTGATTAATAAATATTATTGGTTGGCCATGCTGTCGGACATCTGTCACTATCATCGCTGTTGCCGTTGCATTAATTACGCTGCGCTGTAATTCCAAAGTTTCTAGTTGTTCTTGAGTAATATTTCTAAGTTCGTTATTTGCTTTTAGTCTGTCATTAATAGAATTGAAAGAGGTAGAAACTTCTTCGTTAAAACGAGATATTTTTTTTATTTCATCCCCATCAACTTCATCTTTAGATAATTCGACAAGGTTTTTACGCATTAACATAAAAGGGATGATCAATTTATTAATCAAAGAATAGCAAGCAATCGAAAAAGATATAGTTAAAATTATTAAAACATATTCCAATATTATTATTATGTCTGAGTGAGCCTCAACAAACTGGTAATAACTAAGCATCACTACCCCTATACTTATTAGGATAGCAGTGATTAATAAACTAATAGGTAACTCTTTATGTATTTTCAATATCAAATTCCTTATTCATATTGATTCTGAATCCTAGTCCGTACTGATTAACATTATTAATAATTTTTTCTGCAATAAATGGTTTACAAAAGTAGAACCCCTGGCCAATTTTGCATCCCATCTCTATAATGCATTCAACTGTATTTATATCTTCTATACCTTCCGCAACGGCTGTTAAACCAAGATCTTCAGCGAGTAAAATACTCCGCTTAAATAAAGCTTGTGATCTTGAGTTGGTGATAATGTCATGTACAAAACACCGGTCAATTTTTAGTTCATTAAATGGCAACATATGTAATTGTTCGAGTGACGCAAAGCCGGTTCCAAAATCATCAATTGATAGTTTAAACTTCATCATTCTGAGTCTTAATAAAGCAACGATCATGACAGATTGACTCGACGGGATAGCCGTTTCGGTCAATTCACAGGTAATAGAACTATTGGATAAATTATTCTTGATAACAACACTTTCTATCCATTGTGGCAGAGTTTCGTCATCGAGGATTTTTCCTGAAATATTAATGGACAAATTCAGGTGCCTATATTGCTCATCTAATAAGGCAAAGTGCTTAATAGCATCTTCAATAACAGCTTTAGTTAGTGGAAGTATAAGCTGACTTTCTTCGGCTACATTGATAAAGTTTGCTGGAGCAATAACCATATCTTTATCTATGATTCTAGCAAGTGCTTCAAAGCCACAGATTTGCATGGTTTGTAGATTATATTGAGGCTGTAAATAGGCACGGACATTTCCATTATCGATATAAAATTTTATCTGATTTTGAGTTAACGCCTTGGCAGGCTTGTTTTGTGGTTTGACTGAACAATTAGCTGCTTTATCTAGAAAGTCTTGCAACATTGTTGAAGTGATAGGTTTAGGCACTATACCTAAGATGTTCAGGTGATAATGAGTGGCTAAAACTTTTGCTGAATTAAGCAGTGTTTCATCTTCGCCACTAAATAACACAATTGGGCATGTAAATTGAATTTCAATCAATCTTTGTAGTAAATATAACCCATCTTTGACGGGCATATTTAAATCACAAAAAACCATATCAAAATGCTGAGTCTTGATTTGATTAAATGCAGCTAAGCCATCGGGGGCTTCCGCTATCGTAAATGAACCAAGCCGTTCAAGACTTCTAGTGAAAATTCGTCTAATTACAGCTTGATCATCTACGACTAAAATAGATTTTATTTCTCTTTTCACTCAGCTCCTGCCTCTAAAAACTCCTTTATAAACTAAGTATAGACAAGTTCGAAAAAAAGATAGGGAACATAAGCTTATAATGTATTTAAATATCTAAGTAACATACCCAATTATCCTTGATTAGTAATAATCTTGCTGCATTATGTTATATCTAACCAGGTTAGAGCATCTTCTTTATTGTCGAAGAACTTAGCATCGCCACTGATAAACCAACCCGCAATTTTGGTAGCATACTCTTGCCAATTTTTGTTACCCCAAATAGCAATTTTATTAAATTCATTGCCATGTTTTAAGCCGATTTTGAGATCATCCCAAGCCGCTCTTAGTTCCCAACCATCTAACTCTGTACCGTCAATTAATACATTGACCTTTGGGTGTTTCACTTCAGATAAAGCTGCGTCAATTAAAGGGGTTATTGATAAATAGTCATTATGAGTTAATGTACCTTTAGCCTTTAAGGATAAAAACACATCAGATTTAATTCGTTCGATGCCGATACTAAAACCATGAATAGTTTTGTCAGTCATAATAAGCTCCATTAAATGAGTGTTTAATCGTTAAACTTAGCAGTTTTTTGGCATAAAAAAAGCCGCATTAAGCGGCTTTTTCAGTTTTTAATACAATAAGCTGATATTAAAAATTCATTCGTGCATTTAGGCGGAAAGTACGACCTGTTTGATACTGGTAAACAGTACGTGAATCTGTCGCGTCACCACTTATTGGGCTGCCTTCATCTAATACATCACCGTTAACGTTTAAGAATCGACTCGTGTAATATTGACGTGTGCCTTCATCCGTTAAATTAACTGCTTGGAATGAGAAAGTAACATAATCATTTAGCTTATAACTTGCCGAGAAATCAAGTGTTTGACGTCCCTCTTCCCATAATGAACCTGACTCCCATGAACGTTTAGCTAACTGATCTGTGTTGCCTTGATAAGACAAACGTAATTGGTGACCATTTCTTTCCCAAAATGCGGTTAAGTTATAGCTGTGTTCTGGTGTATAAGCCACTTGAAGAGACGGCAGTTGCACACTGTCATCAATAGAAGACACTTCTTGATCATATTCACTGTCTTGATAGGTATAGTTAGTTTGAATACCTAAACCCGATAACCACCCAGGTAGCATATCGAATGTTTGAATATATTGGAGTTCAACACCTTGAATGGTAGCGCCTTTACCATTTTTGATTCGAGTGGTTTTGAACTGAGCACACATTTGCTCTAGATCACCAGAATACATCCAATCTTCTCTAAACTCATCGCTACCCTGGAATCGTTTAGGCATGCATTGCTCAAGACTATCAACATCGGCAACGAGCACTAAATCATCTGGGTTGTAGGTATCACCTTCTGTTAAACCAACATCACGTAAGTCATCCATGTAAGTTACAACAGTTTCTGACTCTTCAAAATTAGTCATGTCTTTATAAAAAATACCTGCAGACAACATGCTAGTGTCGTTAAAGTACCACTCATAAGATAAATCAAAGTTAATGGATTCGAGTGGATCAAGCTTAGGCGTTGTTAACGTTATGGTGTTATTACGGTTATAACCACCCCACTGAGTTTCACTCACTTTAAAGCCTGGACGCAGCGAATCAATTTGTGGTCTTGCCATGGTTTTAGACGCAGCAAAACGTAACACGGTATCATCCATTAACATGTAATTAAGGTTAATGCTCGGTAAAAATACATCGTAATCATGAGTACCAGTGACACCAAATGAACGTTTACTTCTATCTTCAGTAGCAATTAATTGTCCATTTTCATCGATTTGGCGATCACCATATACATAATATTTCTCTGTCGATACATCACTGTGACGCCATAACCACCAATCTGATTCATTAGGATTGCCTTGAACGGCATTTGGGTCAAAACAGGCACCTTCGTCAGCACGTGCTATATCATCAGAAAAATCATTGGTTCCATTTGTGTCATAGCCTTGGCCATCAACACGTCCCCAACGGGTTTCCGCGTTCCAGTCGGTGCCATAAAATGGGATAGCGCTACATTCAGGTAAGCTTGAATCTCGTAATTCAGCTAATTTGAATGGGTCCATTAACCGTCCTACGTTACCTGGGTCAAATGCAAATTGAACACCTGACGAACCAGCAGCTTCGACTTCAGTTTTGACGTAACGAACACCTAAATCACCTGATAGACGACCATCAAATAAATCAAAATTGGCTTTTAAATAGGTCGCGAAATTATTCAATTCTGCTGAGCGTGTATTTGAATCATCCGGCGTAAAACCGACTGAGGGTGAACCCAATGCTACATCAAATGCTTTAAATGCTGAAAAAGTAGACCAGCCATCTGTAATAGAATCGCGTCCGTAACCATTGCTGGACATGAAGTTATCAACAGGGAAATTTTCGTCAGTAGCAAATAAGTCACCACTTAATGAATTAAGACCATCGTTGAGTACTGATGGCGCACCTGTGTATGGGTTTTGTACGACAACACCTTCAGCGACACTGTTAAATGCATTTTGCTGATTATCGACATATTTTTCACGATTTGAATACTTAGCACCAAACTCGATACTTTTCAGTGGTCCAACATCAAGAATCCAATCAAAATCAACAAAAGCTGATTTTTGAGTATCTTCTACAGCGACGACAGAGCGATTCAAGAAGGTTAGATGCTGAGCATTTAATTCATCAGCATTAAAGCCTGTGGTTGAATAGTTATCCCAAACATTTAATGGATCGCCAAATTCATTATTCTCACCAAAGTCAATTAGACCGTTCCCACCAACGATGGTACATGGTCCGCCAGTACAGTCATATCCGACTGGTTCAATGTCTGTTGCGGGTACATTTTTGATCAACCAACGGTTAATATTACTGTAATTTTGCAAAGCAATATAAACCTGGTTATCAGGTGTTCGTTCAGATTTAGAGTAACCAATACCTGCATTTAATATCAAGTTATCAGTGATATCTTGTCTTACATCAAAAGAAATAACGGTGTTCTCTTCATCATATTTATTTTCTGATTGCGATAAACCACCATCACCGAATCGATTTAAATACTTAGTAAAGGTGTTGGTTTTAGTATCAATGGTGTGCCAACTTTGTTGTGGATCCGTCCACTGTGAAGGCCCACCACCTAATCCAGGGTCAATACCTTCGATCATATTGCCTTGTGCGCCACTACGGACCTGAACACCATGCATAGAACTATCAAAAGCTTGTTTAGTGTAGTTAGTGTTTAAATTAAATTCTGTGGTATCAGATGGTGCCCACTGCAAACCCAAGTTAAAATTCATGCGGTCTACTTCATTATTATAAAGCTCATAACGAGTATTTTTATTAGTTAGACCCCAAACATCTTCAACTAAATTACCTTCAGTATCTGTTGCTAGATGTGAGTATTCAGATACCCAATTATCGGCAGCATACTGATCTTTACGGTAAGTATTAGTTTCTTTTACTGCGGTAAAAATAGCACCAAAGGTTTCATCAAAAAACTTTTCAGAGATGGTACCTGAAATTTTGTAGTTTTCATCTTCTATTAAGTCGTTATAGCGACCTTCAACTGTCAGTGTACGAATGTCATCGCTGATGTCTAACGGTTTGTTAGTAATCAGGTTAATGTTTGCACCTAATGCACCTTCTTCATGATCGGCACTGGGTGTTTTAACCACTTCAATTTTAGATAAAATATCAGATGAGTACTGGGATAAATCAACACTTTGACTAAAATCTGTGGAACCGAGTTGTACTCCGTTCATACTGACATTGTTTTGTTGTGAATTAGCACCACGAACTGTGATACGCGAACCTTCACCATCAACTGATTGTACTGTGACACCGGTAACACGAGATAATGCATCAGCAATGTTTTGATCAGTTGATTTACCGATGTCTTCGGAGTTAATCGAATCGGTTAAATTTTCAGAAAAACGTTTATCGTTTATTGATTTCTTTAAACTACCTTTCAACCCTTTTACTTGTATCACTTCCATTTCTTCTGCAGCTTCATCAGTTGCTTTTTCTTCTGCAACCACCTGCATAGACATTGCTGTTAACAATGCGAGATATACAGAGCTGTACTTATATTTTATTTTCTTAATTGGCATATCTACTCCCCCAAGAGCGTTTGTGTTTCTGCCTAACCGGAATTGCAAAAGTTAATATAATGTTGCAACTCTGTTTACAGACATTACTGATCAAGGGAATAACTGTCAACATAATTTTGTTAACAATCTTCAATTAACTTAAGTCTATTTAATTTAATTATTTCTATAAATTTCTATCTGTTATTTTTCACATTGTACCGTAATTAACATACTGTTAACCATTGATCTTGTGATTGCTTTACATTGATTTTAAAGACATTTACGCCAACTATTATTTACACAGTTAAATTAGCTGACATAGCCCATTCAGTAGATGATTACACTTTAAGAGGGAGGAGAACTAGAGGGACATACTGGTTAATTAGATTGAATATAAAAAATCAAAACTTTAATGTGCTGTTTTAAAATGTTAACAGATATTTTTCACGGTATGCTAACTGTTATTTCAACCATCTCAGAGATGCTTAATATAAACATAAAAAAGCCATCCTCGGATGGCTTTTTTGAAGCATGAGTTTGCCTAACTAGGATTCAAATTTATGAATATATGGCCAACCCGAAAATTGCTTTCCTTTATGCGGATCGGTATTCCACTCCCAACATTCAAATTCAAATTGTTTGGCAGAGTGATCAACTTTAACAATGCCGTAGCCTTCACTTTTTAAACTTCTGTCAGCTAAAAAGTTACTCCATGAATTATCCGTCTGTTGCTTAAAATCATCATAGGTTACTTTGGGATTAGCTACCGCAAATACTCGCATTTTATTACCAAAGGAATCAGTAAAATTACCCGTATTGGGTCCATTATTGAATTGATTATCAAGCTTACCTAAGCCTTCAAACCAACGCTGCCAAAAGGCGGCTCCTGCAGGTCCAGCATAAAATAATGGCCCATCGTCGAAAGTGTTTAAACCTTGTTTTGCAATCATAGCTAAATGTTGATCACCACAAATAACCACCGCGCCAGCGTCTTTAATCAATTTGACAGCTCTTGTTCTGCCGTCAGGTGGATAGCCGTTAGAGTCATAATCTAATAGCGGTTCTAGGTTACTTTTGGTTTGTGGTGAGCCCCACATAGAAGCTGCAATACAAATTTTGGGTAGACCTTTATCCATATCAGCCCATTCACGTAAAAACTGTTCTTGTCTGTGACCCAATAGCTCGCCTTGTGCATAAATCGGTTTGATATTGATATTACGGCGTGATTTGAATTTTCTGTCTTCTACTAACGCAAAACTCACACCACCGTAAACAAATGCTCCGTAAGTCACGGGTATACCGTGTTCTATGGGGGTTGGATCATATGCATCTGGATTATGGCCATGCTGCATTCGGTAAACCATCTTAACAAGTGATTTAGTTTGAATATAACCACCGTCTTCTTCGGTGCGTTTATCACCTTCAAGTACCACAGGGTCTCGTCCGCCGACGCCCCATAAGTTCCCCTGTAAAACGTCATGGTCATCAGCTAACAATATAGCGGGTTTATTTCTTATAGAGTCTTTGAATGTCCAATACCATAGATACCAGCGATAAAGCATGTCTAAATGTGAATCAGGCCGACTACGCCAAACTTGAGTAGGCGTAGCTTCATAGAATTGGTCGCCACAAAATACATACATGTCTGGCTCATGGCTATCACAATTAGCCACTAGTTCAGTGTGAGGAAACAAAATATTTTCAGGACTGAAACGGCCTAACTGCTTTTCTTGTTTCAATCTAGTTTGATAATGTTCGATATCCAACGATTGGTTTGTAGCAACCAAGCATGAATACAAAGCAATAGACAAAGGCTTAGTTTTACCCGGATCTTTTAATACCTGACCTTGATATAACACATCTACATTGTCTGAGTCAGAATCTGTGATCACACGATAGTGGTGAGTTTTACTACTGTCCCAATCATCCACTCTGTATTGAATGATGTAACCAGGTTCCATATTAGCTACAGGTGCAGAATGCCAGTCATTGCTGCCACTAACTTGGTATTCTAACTTAGCTTGTTGATATTCTTGCTCTGCCACAGGCATAAATTGAGCACTCAGTTTTAACACTGACTTGTTTACGCTATGCATACAGCCCATAACAGGGCCAATGGCACGTTGATCAAACTGAGATAATTTTTCACCACCGGTTTTAATCTCTGAAAATGCCCAACGAGCGCCACTTTGTTTCGGTGGCGTTGATGATAACAACATCACCCCGCCTAGTAGTTCCTCATTAGGAACGCCTGTTCTAACAATAAATCCAAGCTCTTTACCTGTTTTACTGTCCTTTGCCACCAAACGGATATCAAATGACGATTGAGAGACTGGATCAATATGACAATCTAAAACTATCTCACGGTCATGTAATTGGCCAATATTGACAGTATTAGTCCTGACAACCTGCTCAAAGGCTAACGGTTTTTGTTTGTCGGTAAAGTCTCTAAAACTGAGGTCCCCTTTTTCGTTAATTACCGCCATAAAGCCACCGTTTTCACCCGATGCTCTCTGGATTAATGCGCTCGCTCGGTAATCTAAAGTGTTAGAACCTGCACCCAATAAAAAACCACAGAAGCCTGCTTTAGTGGGAGTTAAATTTGAGATTTTAGCTTGTATACGTGCAGGCTTGATACTGTTGTTTAATTGCCGAGTTAAAATAGACACTGTACGCATTTCAAAACCACGACCATCGCGAATACATTCAATCTTACCTGCGTTTAATCGCCAATCTTGTAAACGGTTTCCCCAAAAAGCGGACCCAAGCCAAGGTCGTTGAACATTGCTGACTAATGTTTCAACCGGGGAGACATTAGTAACAAATTTTCGATTAGCTGCAGCTCTAGCAGCTTGAGATGGAAATAATATTCCCCCAGTCGCTAATGCCGAAAGTTTTATAAAACTGCGTCTATCCATGTTTTCCTCAGTCTTGTTTACAAGTGTCTATTTTTATTAAAAACGCCAATATAAATAACATTAATACAATTAGTTGAAGTCAATTCACCAAAGTTAAGTATTATTTAAACACCGTTATATAGGTATAAAAATAGCAACATCTGATTATCACAGATGTTGCTATGGTTATTGTGGCGAAGTGATACAGCGATAAAGGGTTGGTAATATCTAATTAGAATTTTGAAAGGTGCCGGCATCCAACACTTGTCGTTTAATACTAAATCGACAGATAAAATTCCAATTCCAGGATGAATCGTACTTATGGCATAAACCCCAAGTTAATCCAGGTCTTTGATTTTTTTCTGATTGATAATTTTTAGCATGATCAGGGTTAACTGAAGTATCGTCTGACTCAGTATCTCGAAATAAACCAATTGCTTCAGGTGCACCTTTTATATGCGCCATAATGTTAAAATTCTGACCATCTTTAGCAAATTGAATGGTGTTTTTTTCTGGTCCATCGGTCGTTAATAGTGAGGCTATTCCACCTTCAAAATTCCACACAACTACTTCGTGGCCACTGTTCGAAATGGGATTTAGCTCAGACTTGATATAAGGCCCTTCAATGTTGTCTGCTATAGCGACACCATGCTTAATTTCACGCCCACCGAAATTCATTTCTTCACCCATGGTTTCACCTTTGTAATAAAGGTAAAACTTGTCATTAAATACGATTAAACAGGGATCATGAACTTTGTGACTATCAAAACTGCCTTTGCTCGTCACATGAAAACGATTATCTTCATCCCCACGCCACTGACCATCTTTACTCGGACTTAATATCGGAGCTGCAGATTTCACCCAAGGCCCGTAAGGGCTATCTGCACTTGCTAAGGCTATTTCTTCATATTGACGATTGGTATAAGGCGTGGTGACAGTTTGATAAACCAGATAAAAACGGCCCTTGTGCGCTAAAACTTCTGGCGTAAATATCGCGCGGTCATCGAATTGACCTAATTCACCTCTGGTTATAGCAGCGCCTTGTTCTTTCCAGGTTTCGCCATCAGTTGATGTGGCATGCCAAACTTCGGTTAAATCCCAAGGGAAAACTTTATCAGCAGGATTGGCAGAACCAAATCCGACGGTTTGCCCTTCGCCTTTTGTATACCAGCAATGCAATACACCGTCGACATCAATCACTGATGAAGGATCGCGTCTAATCACACCTTCTTCAAAAGCAAAATCTCCTTTTAGCGGACTTACATCAAACTCAACCATCCAATCGGCATTGTAATTATCGTATCCACGTTCGATAGCGCGTTGACTCGCGAGGCTCAATGGTTTTTGTAAACTCATATGCTTTGTTTCCCTTACTACTTAAGCAACTAGAAAGTGTTTAATAAAAAATCATAAATCAATATTCTTGAGTAACTCATGAAATCTGCACTCATTACTGATGATGTTTCTACTAAACACTAAATTAAAGTCTGACTTCGCTTAGCGTATGTATTTATCGCGTTATATATTTCAATGTCTAATATTGCGCCTTTATGCTGGACGACTTCTCTAGCAACACTGCAAGCATCGACAAGTGCGGTCTCAATATCACAGCCGATATTACGTGCTGCTAAATAAGTACCAGCAAAAGAATCTCCAGCAGCTGTCGAATCAATTTGAACTGGGGCAGCGACAAACGCTTGATGTGCAATAAGTTCGCCACATTCATATACAAATGTACCGTCATTACCACACTTAACGATAATCTCTTTAGCGCCTAAAGACTGGCAATATTGCATGACTTGAATAGGCGTGGTTTGGCCAAGTAATAACTGATGTTCTTCTATTCCTGGTAAAGCAATATCACAGTGCTGATATGCTAACTCAAGCCAATGAATGGCATGTTCTGGGCCTTTCCACATTGCGGGTCGGTAATTAGGGTCGAAGGCGATTTTAGTGCCATTTTCTTGGAGCTTTTTAGTCAATTCAAGTAATAGCCCCTTATCTTCATCAGATAAAATACCCAATGAAATACCACTAAAAAATGCAATATCAACCTGGCCGATTTTGCTGATTAATTCTGTTAAAGGCATTAAACGCATCATTTGTGTCGCTGCGGATTGTGAACGCCAATAACTGAAACTGCGTTCACCTGTATCATCTGTTGATATTGCGTAAATCCCAATTGTGGCCGAAGCGGATATTAACGCACACTTTGTATTGAGATGATGTTTTTCCCACGCACTCAACATAGTCAAACTGCTTGAATCATTGCCCACCGCAGTAAAATAGCGACAGTCACTATTGACGTTATATCGTTTTGCATAAACCAAAGCGTTGTAGGTATCGCCAGCAAATGATCGGTTTAATAAGGAATCAGATTTTTCAATTAACTCCATCATGCATTCACCGATAGCAAGTATTGATTTCATCGTTACGCTTCTCTTTTGAGCAAAGTCACTTTCTCAGGTTGAGATTCTCTTGCAAGTAACATTTCAATTTCTTCAATTGTCTTGTTCTTGGTCTCTGGCATGATTTTATATAAGAGTACAAAACCAATAGCGCCGCAAACTGCATAGAACAGGAATATTTCATCTGCGCCAAATACACTCAACTGCCATGGGAAAAATTGTTGTACAAGATAACTAACGAAACTTGCAATAAAGGTAAAAACTGGAATCGCAACGCCACGAATATGGGTCGGAAATATTTCCGAAAATAACACCCACATAATTGGCCCAATTGAGAAATGAAATGCGGCAATAAAGCCAATAATCCCACCTATGATTAAATTAACATTGATAGTGGCAGCACTTTGCAGTAGTTGACTCTCGAACAACTTTGCATCGGATTCTCCCATGATTTGAATTAAAGCATCTTTAAATTCAACATCACTATGATAAATAACGTTAGCTATTGATGATAAATCGCCAATATTCACTTCAGCAGCTAGTGTAATTAATGCTTGATCGGTTAATGAATATGTCGCGCTATGGAACCCCCAAAAACAAGCGAACAAACTTACTGTTGCGGTCGCTAAGCCCCAGATGACCAATGGTCTGCGGCCTAATCTATCGATGAGTAAAATAGCGACAATAGTAAATACAATGCTGACTAATCCAACGACTACGGCTTGAAAAAATGCCGCGTCAGTACCGATACCTAGCTGTTCAAAAACCGTGGGGGCATAAAACATGATGGCGTTAATTCCGGTGATTTGTTGAACAATACCAATGGTCAACGCAATAATCATTACCGATCTAACTTTGGTATCAAATAGACTTTTAAAAAGCTCAATGAACGAGGCTTTCTCATCGTGATCTTTAAGGCTTTCTTTAATCTGTGCAATTTCATCATCACAATGAGTCGTATTGTTGAATTGATTAATGATTTCTTTCGCTTTAACCTCTTTACGCTTCATGATTAACCAGCGTGGACTTTGGGGAATATTCAGTAACAGGAAAAACCAAATGATTGCCGGTATTATTTCAACAGCTAACATCCAGCGCCAGGTATGAGTATCTATCCCTAATGAAGTCACCAATGGATGACCACTTTCTGAAAAAGACAATATCCCATAGTTAACGAAATACGCTATGGATAAGCCTACAACAATATTAATTTGAATAATTGATACTAGCTTGCCACGTAAATGTGATGGCGCAATTTCACCGATATACATCGCAGCTACGGATAAAGACGTGAATGCTAAGCCGCCAATAAATCTGGCAATAACCAGTGACTCAAAACTGGTTGCGATAACAGATAACACAGCGGAGATAATATAAATAAAGGAGATAAGCACGAGGGTTTTCTTACGCCCGATTTTGTCACAAATAAAGCCAGTAACGAGTAAGGCAAATATAACACCGAAACCTGGTGCACTGACGACGGTTCCTATTTGCATATCAGATAAACCAAATTCACTGGTAACAAATCTAACGGTACCTGATATTAGTGCAGCATCGAGACCGAAGATAAATCCTCCAATAGCAACAACCAACGCACAATAGAAAACGCTGTGACTTCTAGCAATCATATGTGTATCCATCTTTTAGTATTAATTTGTAATGATGTCGTTTATGAGATTTTGAATAACCGTATTAGCAAACGATAAAACGGTTAGAATTAGCTACTCAACGACTATTAACATTACAGTAGCATTAACAACAAAGATTTAGCAACTATTGTTAACAATTTACTATGATGAATGTTTTCCTAGTCATTCTAAGTTGACTACCTTAGTCAAGATTATAATGTATTACACTGAATAATATGTAAAAAATGGTTAAAATAATTAAATAACCTTCCATTTTAGTTTAATGTACCAATTTGTATTTTTCCGACTTTTTTGGATAGAATTATCACAAATTATTAATAATTCATTGCACCTGCAGTTTTTGCAATGTAGATTGTTAACAAAATGAATTTAACGATGTATATGGTTATGAAAAATATGATGAGCTCTACCCAATCAACGATTGAGTCAACCAAAAAAGCGTTATTAGTGATATCCATACTTGTCGCTATAAGTGGTTGTCAGTCTGAATCAGTGACTGCTGTAGTTACTCCAACGCCGGAAGTGGAGTCAACGGTTAACCAAAGTATGCAGCTTATCGATTTTGATAAGCAGATTGAATTCATAAAAACCCTTGCTGCAGATACGCAGATTAATGATGGTGTCATCAGTGTTAAGTTTAAATCTGAAAATAATAGTTACAGTAATATCAGTTTTAACCCTGATACGCCGTGGGATTGGAGTGCGCTAAAAGATTTCAATCTTGCATTTGATATTGCAAATACTGGTGAGCACAGTGTGCAGCTTTACCTTGATATCAGTGATATTGACGGTGCTAATTACACTCGTACAGTCAATATTCCTGTCGGCAGCTCATCTAATACGTATTACGCGAAAATGGCAGGTCATGATTTAGCAACACCTGATGGAGATCATAAAGTTGAGCTAAATTTTAATTCAGGTTTACGTTCAAACCCAGATACTTGGGAAAGTGACGAAGTGCAGTTTACCTCTATGTGGGGTAAGAAGAACCTCAACACCAAAGGCATCTCGAAAATCAGTTTAAGCGTGCAGAGCAACTTACATAATAAAGAAATTTTACTAAGTAATATTCGAATTCGCCAAAACCCAGAGTTTAACAAACAGTTCTTGAACCATATCGTTGATAAATTCGGTCAAAACAACACTGAACATTTTGTGGGTAAGGTAAACAATGAAGCTGAACTAGAAAACCAACGCGTTGATGAAGCAAAAACCTTAACGGGTAAAGTTGCTGAAGGAAGAAGCCAATTTGGTGGCTGGCTAGCAGGTCCTAAATTAACCGCAACGGGCTACTTTAGAACCGAAAAGGTTAATGATAAGTGGTCATTAGTTGATCCCGATGGTTACCTGTATCTCGCTACAGGCGTAGATATTATTCGTTTATCTAACTCTTCAACCATGACGGGATTTGATTTTGATCAAAAACACATCATTCAGCCCACAAAAGATAACGTCACACCGGAAGATTCTCAAAAATTAAATCGGGTGTCCGATGCTGCTATAGCTAGTCGTTTCAAAGCATCAGATACACGAGCAAACATGTTCAATTGGCTACCAAAGTATGACGAACCATTAGGTAAACATTTCGGATATCGAAGAAGCGCACATTCAGGGCCATTGAAACATGGTGAGACTTACAGTTTTTATTCTGCAAACCTTGAACGTAAATACGGTAATCAGCCTCAGGGCTATATGCAAGCCTGGGAAGATACAACCATCAGCAGAATGTTGGATTGGGGTTTTACATCTCTAGGTAACTGGACTGATCCACGTTACTACGACAATAACAAAATCCCCTACTTTGCTAATGGATGGATTATTGGTAACTACAAAACAGTGTCAAGTGGTGATGACTTTTGGGGTGCGATGCCAGATGTATTTGACCCTGAATTTGAAGTTCGAGCTTTTGAAACCGCGAAAGTCGTTTATGAAGAAGTAAAAAATAACCCTTGGTGTGTCGGCGTATTCATTGATAACGAAAAAAGCTTTGGCCGTTCAGATAGTGTCAAAAGTCATTACGGTATTGTCGTTAATACACTCACACGTAACGGCAAAGATGTACCAACAAAAGCTGCATTCACCGCAGTCATGAAGCAAAAATATGGTGAGATTCAAGCACTCAATACTGTGTGGGAGAAAGAGTTCACTAGTTGGGAAGCATTTGACCGCGGCATTGATTCGAGCATTAATAACGAACAACAAATAGCTGATTATGGTGTATTACTTTCAGCCTATGCTGACAAGTACTTCAGTACGGTAGATAAAGCATTACAAAAATACATGCCAAACCATATGTATTTGGGATCACGCTTTCCTGATTGGGGTATGCCTATTGAGGTTGTAAAATCTTCAGCTAAATTTGTCGATGTAGTCAGCTTTAACTCATATAAAGAAGGACTGACTAAAAAATCTTGGAAATTCCTCGAAGATATCGACATGCCAAGCATTATTGGTGAGTTTCATATTGGCGCTAAAGATTCTGGTTTATATCATCCTGGTTTAATTCATGCTGCAGATCAGCAAGACCGCGGTGTAATGTATCAAGATTATATGAATTCGGTTATTGATAACCCGTACTTCATCGGCGCGCATTGGTTTCAGTACATTGATTCACCTATCACGGGCCGCGCCTATGATGGTGAAAACTATAATGTCGGATTCATTTCAGTAACAGACACTCCTTACCCACATATGGTTGAAGCGGCTAAAACCGTGAATGGCAATATGTATCAAAGAAGGTTTGGTAAACAAGAATAAAGAGAGTAACCGCGTTAATTTAAACTTTGTTTTATGAATGCTTCTTATCCCCAGGAAGCATTCAGTTTTATCCAATCTCGTTATAGATTGCTTGAAATCTGGTTAGGTCTCCAGAATTGCCCTGTCAGTTATTTAACAACTATGTTTGTTGTTAACAATAAACTGCTTCAGGGCATTTTTTTGATTTTAAAAACATAAGAATTTTTCTGAATCATTTAATATCAGCAACTTATAATAAATTTTTATGTATATTATTAACAATGTGACATTTGACAATTGTAATGATTTCACTAAGTGTCTAGAATGTTAATATATAATGATGAAAATTGGATACAACATGGCTGCAGCAAAACCGACAAAAATTCTTTCAGTTAAAGATCAAATAGCAGATCAACTGCGTTCAGATATTATTGCTGGTGATTTAGCGCCAAACACTAAGCTTAACGAACAAGAATTAGCAAAACGCTTTGGTTTATCGCGCGGGCCGATTCGAGATGTGATCTTACAGTTAACCAAAGAAGGTTTACTGATATCTAAGAATAACTGTGGTGCATCAGTTAACAGTGTTCTAGAGCCAAAGCTACAAAAGCTGATGATTAACCTGCGTCGTAACATTGAAGTCTATGCTATCGAGAATTTCAAAAATAACCCGCTAACTGAAGATGATGTTATCCAGTTGGAAACGATTCTTGATGAGTTACAAGGAGCCTTTGATAAAGAAGATTTTACTGAAGTCACTAAAATTGATATCTCGTTCCATAACTACCTAATATATAAAGCGGGTGGCGAAGATTTAGTTAATATCTGGTATCCATACGTCATGCGCATGCGCCTTAACTACAAACGCATCACCACTAGCTCTGAGTGTGTAGAAGAGCACAGAGGAATCTTACAAGCGTTGCGTGAAGGTGATATTACTCGCGCAGTTAAAGCGATTAAGGAAAATATTAAGTAAGCGATATTATTACTTAATATTGGACAGGCTCAACCACCTATTCAGCGTTATACAATGAACATGAACTAAATCATGTTTGTTTCATAAAAAGACAGTCAGCCGCTGTCTTTTTTTGTGGGCGAGATTTGCCATATTGATCAAGACTAGAGTAAGTAAACAGCTTTAATTTTCCTGCATAACGGGTGTCAATACTGAAACAAACTATGCCCGTTAGACTTAGTTACAACTAGCGAGTTATATCAATAGTGAAATTGAGAAGAGCTGTAATTGAAGACTTATCACTTTTATGAAAATGTAAGCGCATTGACATAAAAACAAACTATTCTTGAATGTAAATCTACTCTCCCATTGGTAAAAACTTGGCAGCAGATAAATAATAAGTTGTATAAATGATGAGTTTAACGAATACAAACCATTTAAAATCAACAATACCTACATTGAAAGTAATTCACTCCTAATAATTTTAATTTAACATGGCAGCATAAAACCCTGACAAAAAGGCTAAATTGACATCAATTTAAATCATACCAATCTATTAGTAACTCAAACTACAATAATTTTTGTTAACAATTTAATAAAAACAATGCTAGGTTGTGTTCATTACCTTTGGGAACGTCATGTTTGTATCTAATACCTTTTAAATTAGATTGTTGTCGGCGCTGTTGTTGTTCCTCTTTAGTTTTTAAAACTGTAAGTGAGCACTATGATACAAGATAACAAAAATCTCTTTAATCGATCTATATTACAAAAAACCATCATTGCATTAATGGTTAGCACCTCGATAACGGCTTGTGGAGGTGGCTCGTCAAGTAGCCCTATTCAAGAACCTGATAAGCCTATTGTTAACCCACCTGCCGATCTTGATTCATCACCTAACGAGTTTGTTTTTACAGCGCAAACAGAGGTGGAATTGAATACCTATATTAGTTCAAACCCTATAATCGTAATGGGCATTGAAACCGACGTTGAAATCAGTATTAGTCAGGGAGAGTATGCTATCAATGACGGTGAATTTACTGATACTAAAGGTACCGTAGCCGTTAATGATTCAATCACTGTGCGTTTAATGTCATCTGATAAAGCAAGCGCTGAAGTTATCTCACAATTAACGATTGGTGACTATACAACCCCGTTTAGTGTCACCACATTAGAAGCTAAGCCTGAACCACAAAGTACCAAACTCATATTTAATCTTGATACGGTTCATACCGTTGCTGGTACGAGTAAATTTGCACGAGAGAAATTTATTACTATCCATGCCTCTCATACTGAAAATGATTGGTTTAACGTTGGCGTTAATGCTTCTGAAGATCTCATTACAGAATTCATGGAAGGATACGATGTGTATTTTGGTAGAGATACTGGAGGTATGCGTTACCAATTAAGCCTTTTAGCTGAGTCAGCCTTAAAAAGTGGATTTGTAGACGCAGCAATGGCAACCAGTAACGGTGGTAACAGCCGCTGGAATTACACTACATCTGAAGATGACAGAGCAATATCTCAACGGCAACATGCACATCGAAATGCCAGCATGGTTGTGGCAGCTCAACAACACCCTTATTGGCCGGATGGTAAAGATACGGGCCAAGGTTGGTCATTCTCACAAACGGATAACGCCTCAGAACCATTTGGTACCGCTACCGGTGATTACATGGGGCAGTTTGTTGCAAAATACTTCAACAAAAATGATGGCATAGATGTCTATGGCCAACCTAAGCCGAAGTACATTGAAGTGATGAACGAGCCTTTATACGAATTAGTAGATTATGCAGAAGAACCAACCACTGTAACCAAAGTATTTGAATTTCACAGTAATGTCGCAAAAGCCATTAAAGCCTTAAAAGTCAATGAAGTAAAAGCGAATGATAATGTGCTGATTGGCGGTTATACCGTTGCATTCCCTGACTTTGAGAAACAAGAGTTTGAACGTTGGGAATTAAGAGATAAAGCCTTTATTGATGTTGCTGGCGCAGACATGGATTTTATTTCATTGCACCTTTATGACTTCCCTGCTTTTCAAAACAGAGAAGAGTTAAGGACGGGCAGTAATATTGAAGCAACATTCGATATGCTCGAGCAATATATGGCAATGTCTTTAGGAGAAGTTAAACCCTTTATCATTTCAGAGTATGGCGCTCAAATGCACTCTCTGTTTAACCAACCTTGGTTACCGCAGCGAGACTGGAATCATTTAAAAGCGATTAATGGACAGTTGATGTCGTTTTTAGAGCGTCCAAACCAAATTGAAATGGCGATTCCGTTTATTCCAATTAAAGCCGAATGGGGACGCTTAAGTGAAACGGTCCCCTATTACACGCGGTTAATGCGTCAAAACAAAGAGGCGTCTGGTCAAACTGGTGATGAATACGTATACACCGAAATGGTGAAGTTTTACCAATTGTGGTCAGAAGTTAACGGGACCCGCGTTGATAGTTTTGCTACTGACGCTGATTTTCAATTAGATGCATACATTAATACCAATGATGCAGGTAATAGCGATGCTTACCTTGTTATCAATAGTTTAGAGAAAAACTCACAGGTCGTTGATTTATCGCTACTGGGTTTTGATGAAACCTCGATAAGCTCAATTAGTATTAAACAGCTATCCCATGACGATCAAACGCCTGTATTTACTGAAACCACACCTCAGTTACTTACCGATATTGCATCACTCACGATCGGCGCTGAAGCCACAGCAATTATTAAACTCTCATTTAATAAGCTTATCACTCAAGAGCATAGCCAAAATGAAACCAAATACTACGCAGATATTTATAAGCAAAATATCGTTGCCGATAGCCCGCTGAATTTTAACCTTGATAATGTTGTTATTGCCGACAATGGTGAAGCGACATTAAGAATAGGCTTAGGACGCGATCACGGTAAATCACTACAACCGACTGTTAGCATAAATGGTAATCCCATTGTTATCGACACCGATTACCGTGGCTACGATCAATATGCCAATGGATCTGGTCGCCTGCAATTTTTCGGATTAATCGAAATTCCTATCAACAACAGCTATGTAAACCAAAACAATCAAGTAGAGATTACTTTTGATGATGATGGCGGCTTTGTTACCTCAGTTTCAATGCAATATTTTGAGCAATCAAAACTACTCGCTCGCGAATAACTTATAAACGGTAAAACAATATTATAGGTGCAGTGCAAACTGCGCCCAAACTCATCTTACGATTGTGTTATTACGTGGTTATCGCAGTGGTGAGATCTATTCCTGTTGGGGCAGGAATAGTCTTAAGCCCAAAACTTTACACAAAATTAAGATCCACAATGAAAGGGAAATATATGAAACATCATTTAAATCTCGTATGCGCAACAGCATTATTAAGCACGAGTGTTTTATCCAGTTCAATTTATGCAGCTGATTGGGATAATATTCCACTGCCTGCTGTTGCGGGTAATGGCCTTGTTTGGCAATTGAATGATCAATACTCAGATTCATTTAACTATAACGGCAAAACATCGACATTCACTAGTAAATGGAATGACACGTATTTCAATGCATGGGAAGGACCAGGACTAACACGTTGGAGCAGCGGTGAGTCTTGGGTGTCTGATGGTAATTTGATTATTAGCGCATCGCGCAAGGCACCGGACTTGGTTAATGCAGGCGTTATTACTTCAAAAACTAAAGTTAAATACCCTATCTTCTTAGAAGCCAACATTAAGGTGAGTAACCTAGAGTTATCATCAAACTTTTGGCTATTGAGCGAAAATGATGAGCGTGAGATTGATATTTTAGAAGTATATGGCGGCGCACGTGAAACCTGGTTCGCACAAAATATGTCAACAAACTTCCATGTTTTCTTACGAAACGGTGATAACAGTATTAAAAGCGATTTTAATGACCAAACTCATAATACCCCTGTTTGGGGTAATACCTGGCGCGAAGGTTTTCATCGTTTTGGTGCCTATTGGAAAAGCCCTACTGACGTCACTTTTTATATCGATGGCCAAGAAACCCCTAATGGCTCTTGGGACGAAGTGGTCATGAAAGATAAAGACTACACTGGCGCAATAATGAATAAAAGCCAATACACAATGGACGAAGAAATGTTCATTATTTTGGATACTGAAGATCACTCTTGGCGTTCTGAAGCGGGTAATATTGCCACTAATGCTGATTTAGCGGATGCCAGTAAAAACAAAATGTACGTTGATTGGATCCGAGTCTATCAACCTGTTAGTGATGGTTCGTCAGGTGGCAATACTGGTGGTAACATCAACCCTAATACTCAATATCAAGTCGTCGCAAAGCATAGCAACAAGTGTGTTGACGTTATTGACAGTAAAAAAACAAACGGCAGTACTTACCAACAAACGGCTTGTAGTAACAACAATAGTGACCAACAGTTTAGCTTTACTGAGTTGTCGAATGGTTTCTATTCTATTAAAGCTAAAGTGAGTAACCTTTGTTTAGATTTATCGGCGGGATCAACCGCTAATGGCGCCAAAATCCAGCAATGGGTTTGTAACAGCTCGAATCAAAATCAAATGTGGCAACTCATTGATAAAGGTAATGACTATTACGAGATCAGAAATAAAACCAGTAATAAGTGTATTGATGTCGCAGGAAAACTAACAACCAATGGCGCTAATATTACCCAATGGAGTTGTTATGATGGTGATAATCAAAGATTTAAACTTAATTAAAGGATTGAATAATAAAATTGCACAATAAGTCTGTGCTTTTATTAACACCCAATGCTAGCCAATATTTTCTAACGATATTGCTAACGACGTATGGGTGTATTTACTCCAACATAGCAAAACTTTTAGTCTACAAGACCGAATCAAGCGTGTTATTGAAAAAACTCTAACAGCAAGCATTAGAAGATTAAGATAGAATTAAAGAATGTTGTGAGCTTTGAGAAACACATGATTAATTGGATAAGAAAACCTAACTCTGTAGATATTGCTCAATATGTTGATTGTTATTGGTTGATTCAAAAAAAGACAGAGTCAGAGTTACATCAATATCCCAAACTCAATCCAGATCCTAATGCGCATTTAATCATTTCTCCTGCAGATCAAGCTTTCCATCACGCATCTTCTCAGCAAAGCTTTACAGGTGTTGGCAGTCATTGGTTATGGCCGCATCAACATACCTATCAGTTAGATCACCGCAAAGCTTTTATTCATTTGGGTATCAAGTTTCAAATTGGCGCCCTTTACTCACTCGATTGTTTAACTGCAGAGCCGATGACATCCCCCATAGACGATGTCAGCCCTATTAGCTTAGCTGCATTACTCAACAATACCGACGCGGATGAAAATCAGTTAATCACTTTAGCGCTGGATGATCCTGATAAATGTACTCTAGCTTTAGATCGTTTGTTTTTAGCTTGGATTAAAAACAATAAAGAAGATAAACATAGTCAACTCACTCGCAAAATAATACCACTACTGATAGATAATGCGATTTCAGATTTGGGGGATAAGCTATTTTGTTCCCAAAGAACAGTAGAAAGGAGCTTTAACCGGGTGACAGGTTTAACACTGAAACAATGTCAGTCTATGCTTAAATTTGATGAAATTCTGGAATACCTTTACCAACGGGAAAGTAAAGATATCGATTGGGTAGAGGTTGCACTTAAGTTTGGCTTTAGCGATCAACCTCACCTAATACGCCACCTTAAAAAACAAATAGGCGTTACCCCTAGCGCTTACGTAAAAGACAGAGACTTAACCATTGATGTTTATGGCGGCATCAGTCCTACATAACAAAAATATCATTATAAATAAGTTAACCGTCTAGCGCTCATGCACATAGTAATTTTAACGATGTAGTCTAAATATCTTTGTGATTGAGTATGTCTAAATTTGAGTGGTGATGCTAATTCACCAAATAGCGAGATCCCACCACCTCATAGGTCGGGGATGGTGGTTATAATCATTTCATCACTGTGAACGTGTTTTAAAAAGCTTTGAATAGTCACACCACCATCGATATACAACTCATGTAAACCTTTGGGATTGGAGCATTACTACATTAGTCTCTTCTGATTTCTTATAACGGTACTAATTGTCGAGCGTAATAATGTTGGTTCTTTCTTGTTCGCATTCATAAGAACCCATTTCAAACTCACGACATATCCAGGGTCTATTCTCATAAATAGTACACATCAAGGTTTCCCTATCCACTGCTGCGCACCAACCATCGTCTAAACGTTTCATCGTTTGGCTGCCCCAACGGTCTTCACTTATATATTGTTCAGGTACACCCGTTTCAGAAATTATCATCACTTCTAACTTACAGCAGCAAGCCTGACAACTGCTGCAGGTAATCTCAGGATCAACAATGGTCGTGATTTCAATGGTCATAATTTGCTGCTTTTGGTTATTAAAACTAGGAAAGTCGGATTGCAGTATTTGAATTGTCTACTGATAAAGCTTAGCGCAAGATAATAACTTACTGTTGAACAATTAACTACGGTGAATCGACCAGTCGCCGACTAATTAGCCTAAGTTAGCAAATGATTTTAGATGCGTTAGTTTCTTGAGGGTCTTGCTATACAAGCTAGGGTTAACTTGATCTAACTTTGATTTGTTTGGATTTGTTTGGAATTGTTTGGATTTTTTATGTGTAAATTAAATCAGTCATTGAATGAGTTAACTTCATCGTCGCTAAGAAAGCGCCATTGATCTGCAGTAGTATTTAATTTGATGTGCCCTATTTGCTCTCGATGTAATTTGGTGACCTTGTTACCGACAGCAAAAAACATTCGTTTAACTTGGTGGTATCGACCTTCAGTTAAACTCAGTAAAACCTCTGTAGCAGAAATAAAGGTTACAATTGCTGGTAAAGTGGGCTTTGTCTCACCATCGAGCATAATGCCCTTCTCTAACAAAGATATTGATTCAACACTGATGGGCTTGGCTAAATTAACCCGATAAACTTTAGCGCATTGCATGTCTGGACGAGTAATATTAAAGGACCATCTGCCATCGTCTGTAATCAACACCAGCCCTGTAGTATCTGCGTCAAGTCTACCGACAATATGTAATTCATCTATATTTTCGATATCAATATCATTGAGTAATGATGGGTAATGACCATCTACATTCGAACAGATTTTATTAGCGGTTTTATTGAGTAACAGGTATCTGAAAGGTCTTGGGAATAAGGTTTTTCCATTCAATTGAATTACGTTATTCTCATGCACTTGATGTTTATTATCAGTGATAATTTGCAGATTCACTTGAACCAAACCATTTTCAATGGACTGAAGTACTTCATCTTTATTCATTGAAGTACTTCTAAGTACAAATTTATCTAAACGCATACCTGTCCATTAATAAAAAAGTAAAATCTAATTCCAAGTTTGTTCAATTGAAGACAAGAAAACAACTCTATAATTTGAAAGTATTGCAGTATGTCCTGCTGTAAACATCGCAAATGATGCATCAACAGGTTCAGTAATACTATTACTTGTCACTTCGACAGTTAACGGCGGAAACAGCATTGTACTCGCAGCCAATATAATATCTTGTGCTTCAGTTCTAGCATAATCTGTATTACTCAAAGATGCTGTTGAAATTATTGATAGTTCTGAATCAGAAACTGGATCTGTCACTGAGGTATTAACGAGTTTAGCGATTGACTCTAATGAACTATTTGCCAAATTCGCGGTATCAAAATCAGTAGGTTCTGATGTTGTGTATTCATAACCACTGTTAAACTCGTAAGTACGACTGTTTTCAAATTCGAAACTGGCTGTGGCACTATCAGCAGGTAAATGAAATATTATGCGACTAGCATTTGTGCTTTTAGCATAATCATTTTTAAGCAAAACGTTATTAAAAGTGTATTCAACTCTCACTTCTTGTTGATTGGTATTTTCATTTAAAGTGCTGACGCAGTGAACTTTAATTTTAGAGGTAGCGGTACATAGTCTATTAATGTTTGATTCAGATAGACCTAATTGAAGTGCTTCACTTTTAAAGGTTTTATCAATTTTTGCATCATCGTCACCATTATCTGGGTCTAAAATGCCATCGATCAAATCACAACCACCAACATTTAAACAAAGCAAACCTACAGCAAATATTTTTAATTTAGCATTCATTAACTGACAACCTATATAACGATAATTGATAATACTAGACACACGTTAACATTGTTTTTATTAGTAAAATAGTCAAAGTCACTAGATTGAAGATAGCTTTGAAATTATTAATGCTTTAGTAACGGCATATTAATAGTGAGTTAACCTTTTAACTCACTATTCTTCTTTTTGTTGTAACTGGACATTGCATGAATTTTGCTTCTGGTCTAATCCCTTTGCCTCAGATGGCTACTACAATTTGGACATACAGCGGTTCAGTTTTGGTCCAGGTATCTCAGTCTCTTTTTAAGTCAGCTAATGAACTTCTAATAACGCCTATCGTCTAGAAAGAAGAAAACACTTTGAAGGGTTCAATCCTTCAAACTGTATTCTTAAATGATCAGCATTGTCCTTATGATAATTCCACAAATAAACATAAATGCTTGGATATCTAAAATAAACAAGCTTGATCAATCAGATTAAAATTATTTAGGGTGTTATAAAATGAACAAACTTCTAATCGCTGGTGTACTTATTACCTTGTCGACTGGCGCTGCTGCGCAAAAATTAAATGAAATAGAAGAGCGTCAAGAATTAGATGCATCTATGGAGCAGCTGATCACTTTGGATGAACAAACTGATATTTTCATTACTGTTGATGAAGATGCTAGTTTCGAGCGAATAGCCTATCAAGGGTTTATTACTGACGTTTATAGTGAAATATACGTATCAAGTCATGATGCAAAAGAGATGGGTTTGGAAAAGCTAAAGAAATTTTACATTTATAATGAAACTGACATAGATGCACTTAGCGTAAAAATTGGACTTCAAATTGATCAAGATAAACCAACATCTTTCTCTATCGATTTATACCGAGATTACCAACAAGATTCAGGTAAATTTACTTATGTTGCGCGCATAATTGAGTATAAATAAACCCTAGTCATAACCGGTTAATTACATAGTTAGTTAGCCGGTTTAGCGTTTCTAGATAGATATTATTCTGTTAACAGCATGCCTAAAAATAAGAACAGATCCGAGTCCTTTTCGACAAATTGTTGGGTCGAGGTATAATTTGCTCAGTTCAATTAATTTTTTATTGTGCACTTTCGTTTGTGTATATGATAAAAATCCGACTATTCGACCGTTATCAGTTCTTATTGCATCAGTTCCACAATCTTCATCACTATCACTAAAAGCCTCAATTTCTGCAACTAAGACCTCTTGAGAATTTTCACTTAACACCTTTGCCCATTCATCAATACGTATACCTAAGGTAAAAGACTCAAGGTAACCTGCTTGCATCAACCCCTTAAAGGCTTTAGCCCAAGACGTAAAATGAACATTGGCAATGCCGTTCACGTCTACAACTTGTGCTTTTCTGATATTAAATTGCAAAACCTGGCACCATAATACTTAATAATTTTTATCGCCAATCAGAATCAAGCCAGTTAAACATTGCCAAACTATAATTAACTGCATACATCAATTCTTTTGAATCAGTAGAAAGTGATTCATTCAACCATATTTTAGGATTTCCGACAAAAGAAAAAGCTGCAACCTGTTGGTTATCATAAAAAAACTCTAAACCCGAATGTAAAGATCGCCAAGGCGCAGAATGTCGCTTTTCCAGACCGTTTACCCCGTCAACGATACTTATAATCTCAGAAATACTTTTAATGTCATAGGTCTCATCGTTATTAGATAACGATACTTTCATCGACTCATTTTTATTTGATAACAGACTGAGTGTCCAAACGGAATTATTTTGTTCAATCGTACAAATTAGAAAGGTTTTCTGTCTGAAATTCATATTAGGAGATGTTCGAATTACGGAAGTATTACTGTCTACCGAAATAGTTTCTTTACTCAAGGAGTGAGAAAATATTTCACATTTTGAAGTGGAAACCGAAGCGTCTTCATCATTGATACTAAATGAAAAACGCTGAGTACCTTCAACTTCAAATTCTTCCGTAATAACAGAAAGTACATCATCAAATAATATGTAATTTATAAAGTTGGTGTCTTTGGTTCTATCAATTAGCTCTTTGTCCCGACTAACCCAAGTAGTATTAGATTGAGTGACAGAATATGAGCCAATATCCATATTATATACGGTACCTGACACTCGCCATGTAGGGGTTTCTAGCGTAATCAACTGTGAGCTTGCTTCAAATTCTTTAGAAATGGGAACCGTGCGATCTATTGTTGTTGAGCAAGAACTTAAGCTAAGTAAAAAGATACTTGCTGATATAATGTTTTTTGTCATTGAACACTCTTCTTATAAATTAGGTCTTAGATAGATTTATTGAAAAACTATCTCTCTAAGAAAGATATCCTTAGCTACTCTGACCTAACCTATCAGATAAATACTGAGACTCAATAATTTTAAGTCTCATGGAACGAGTATCATAATCAAAACATTATGCGTCTAACGCCATATTCTTCAAATGTATCAACTTTTGTAAGTTACCCATTGAAGCAATCATTAAGTAACATGCTTGTAAGTAACCATTTCCATGAAGCTCGACTAATGTTGTAGGAGCCAGCTGGGCTAATTGTTCTTCATTAATGACATACAAACCATCAAATTTTTGTTGTCCGTTTGCTAATGTCACTCCAATTTGTACCGCTTCTATTAAGTCATGCGTCACTAGTGATTGTATAAAGCTATCGGTACGAACTATACCTTGAGTAAGAGTAAACACCATTTGATGCATGTCTTTTAAGAATGAACTGGGTTGATCATCATTATCAAATAATGCCTGAGCAGTCAGTTGATTATCTTCAGTCGTTTGTATTCGATTACTGCCCATATCTATTGTTAGTACGGTATTTTCTTTGCTGGCAGGCTCATTAGTATCACCAAGCTTTCCAACCATAAAAGGCTGACGTTTAATGTGCATTGGAATGTAGCTTGATGTCCAAGAATCACCCTTTAAAAATAAGTTCTCTCCAGCTTCAAATCCTAATAACGCGTGTAAACCAAATTGCCCCGTTTCATTATTTTTAAGAAAGCAGCAAGGGTATTCTAATAATAACTGTCTTAATTCATCTGCAATGACTGGGACAAAGTGTATGTTTTCGCCGAACTGCTTACCATGGCCGGTGATAACTTTTGTGTGTTTATGTTGTTCAAGATTAACGATTGTATTGCTCATAAATACTCCTTAGTCATGGCATTGTTATACTTTTTGTAAGCCATATTGATTAATCAAATGGGTCAGTTGCCTATTTGTAGGTAAATTTTGGATCAGTTGCTGTGTCTGTTGATGTGTTTTATCGAAAATAATTTTTGAGTTTACCGTGCTTGCTTCAGATAATAGCCAAGGCGCTGGATTTGTTTTGAACCCCATACCATAAAGTACATATTGATAACTGGCAGCAGGAAAGACTTCAGTGGCATGTGGAAAATCATTATCAGATGGGACTTGATACTGCCAAAGGTCTAACAGGGATTGTAGGCTTTTCGGAATGGTGGCAGGATCCCTATTATCAATCCAAAATTGACTGTCCTGACGTTGACTCAACATATAGTGCAATTTCAAAAAATCAATAATCCGCGCCCAGCGATACAAAAAAGTATCATTAAAACGCTGTGCCATAATTGCCATACTCAATCTATTTACAGGTAATTGTTCTGCAATCATATTGGCTGATATTTCCACCAGTAATAACGCTGACGCTTCAAGTGGTTCTAAAAAACCAGCTGATAAGCCAACTGCTACACAGTTTTTATGCCAAAATTTTTCACTATGGCCAGGGTTGATAGGAATTTTTCGAAATGTCAGTGATTCAATATCGGACACTGAAGATGCTGATAGATATCGCTTTAACTCATTTATCGCAGCTTGTTCCGTAATATATTTACTTGAATAAACATGACCCACTCCACGACGACTTGATAAACCAATGTCCCAAATCCAGCCAGCTGTTTGACCAGTTGAAATGGTATGCGACGCAATAGGACTTTGTTCACTTTCATAAGGGACTTGCACAGCAATTGCGGTATCAACAAATAACACATCTTTGCAGCTTTTAAAGGGCACTTGATAGTGTTCACCTAGCAGCATTGACTTAAAGCCACTGCAATCGATAAACAGATCACCCTCGATGTCGCCACTAGATTGTGTCATTAATGAAGTAATGTAGCCGTCACTGTCGTTATTAACTGCGATGACATCATCAACTACATGTAGCACCTTGAGTTTGCTAATACAGTGCTGCTTTAAGAATTCAGAAAAACAGCCAGCATCGAGATGATATGCATAGTTCGCAACTGCATCATATTCAGCAGTAGTGATGAGTTTAGGAGCTAAACCGGCTTCGCAAATTGATTCTTGAGGAGATAAGGTTTTTGAAAATGACTTGATGCTATCTGCATTGAACCAATGGTTAGCGAGGTTATCTTTAACGCTTCCCCCAGGTAGCATCAATGGATGGTAATAATAATCATCCTTGTCACCTGTCACCCACTTTGCAAATTTGGCGCCTTGCTTAAAAGAAACATGACACTCTTTAACAAAGTCAGTTTCACGAATACCCATATTTTTAAGGGTTGTACGCATCGTTGGCCATGTACCTTCACCCACACCAATGGGAGGCACATTTGAAGATTCAATTAAGGTGATACTAAAATTCGTTTGATGTTGCTGGTTTAGTTTAGCCGCAATAGTGCCTGCACAAATCCAGCCTGCGGTTCCTCCACCAAGGATAACAATGCTTTTCGTTATGTGATTCGCTTTAGTTAATGCTTTGCATTTAAGTGATTTGTTATTGATTGATTCATTTCTGATTGGATTGTTCATATTATCTCCAATTCTTATTGTGAATAAAACTGTCTTCAAAGTTTTCATATAACAATGGCGACTAGGTAATCCAGTCGCCATAGCGTTTAGCTGTGAATATTTTTAATCAATATTAGTACTAACAACTAGAACTTAGCACTTATACCAACAGTAAAGCGTGGTCCATATTGTTCAGCTGATAGTAGTTGTTCTTCAAAACGACCAAAACGACGTACTGTTTCATCAGTTAAATTAAGACCATCTAATGACACTGTGAACGTGTCGTTTATATCGTAGGCAACGCTCATATCAAGTTGACCATAAGCTTCTGTAAAAGTCGGTTCGTTACCTAGAGCTAATAAGAATTCGTCACGCCAGTTATAAGCAATACGAGCTTGGAAACTGTCATTCTCATAGAAAGCCACTAAGTTACCTGAGTCACTTAACCCTGTAAGCGCGATGGTTTGATCAAAATTATATGGGTCAAATGATTCATCACTATTAACAATGGTATAGTTTGCTACCGTACCAAAACCACTTTCACCAAACATGTACTGCGCATTTAACTCCCAACCGTCAACTTCACGGTTTTGTAAGTTATCAGGTGTCGCGACTTCCCAGGTAATGACTGGATCTGTTGCTTGACCTAAACAGTCAGGATTAGGTGTATCCGATTCATCAGGACACCCTGCTCGCGGATTAACACTAGGATCTGTTAGCGGATTGCCATTAACGTCATTAATTGAGCGATTTTCAGTACCTGCACCAATGAAGTTTTCAACATACTTTTTAAAATAACCCGCAGAAGCAAAGCTACCATCATCAAAGTACCACTCTAAGGACAAATCAAAGTTATCTGACGTGATAGGTAAAAGATTCGGATTACCTTGAGATGCGTTAAATGGTCCACCCGGACGTGCATTAACATTGGTTGCCGGGAACATGGCGCTTATGCCAGCGCGTGATAATGTGCGGCTATAAGAAAAACGCGTTACTAGCTCATCAGTTACCGTCATATTGAAATCAAAGTTAGGTAATATTCGAGTGTAGCTTCCGCTTAATTCATCCGCAGTTGGGACATCATCATAGACAGGACGCAATTCTTGACCGTGTCTGTAGTTCATGGCCAGAATACCATTTTGAACTGAGTATGCCGTCACATCAGTATCTTCGTAACGTACACCCACATTCATTTTAACTGGCATATCGTTAAACTCAGTATCAAAATCAAATGATAAATACGCTGCTAAGGTTTCTTCATTTACGCCATTGGTTTTAATATTAGGCTCGGCAAACTTACCCTCACCCTTAATGATATCGATAAACTGGTTTACATCGTATTGTGAGATGTATGGAAATAACTTATCAGCACCAGGAAATTGATCTGCGGTATCGCCAAGAGGCTTAAAGCCAAGTTCTAGATCATCAAGTGGTACATCAACAAATGAGAATGCTTCACTTAGACGTGTATCAATGGAGTAGTCAGTATTCATAATACCGAAATTGATTTTAGTTAATGCACTGTCAGACGATGCATTTTCCCAAGTGCCTGAAAAACGATATTGCTTAACATTGTTTTCCATTGAGTAGCCACGTTTTTGATATAAATCAGAAACGATATTGTCTTTGTTATAAGCCCCGCCTGGTAAATTAGAATCATCAACAATAATTTCAGGGATATCGCCAATGAAATTAGCACCAATTAGCCCAACAGAACCAGATGGGTTCTTTAGGTTACCCAGTGTTTCAGCGGTTTGACCATCAGGATTAGACTCTGAAGTCGAATCATGAATATCAATTTCAAAACTCAGGGTATCAGTGGCTTGCCACTCAATATTTAATCCTAATGAATCATTTTCTTTTTCTTCAAAATATTCCCACGCCCAAAAGTTTAACTCATCGTCTTGATCCCGAGGATTCCATAAGGTGCCGTTAGCATTGGCAGATCCACTCGGATTATCAAACCAAAACGCGGAGCGATTAGTCACACTGGTTTGTTCAAAGCGTGAAATGGTGTAATCAAGTGTGGCAACAACGGAATCAATTGGCTGGATTTGTAAAACAGCTTGAGCATTTTGACGTGTTCTTTCGGTATCCAGTTGCTCAGTTTTAGCTGTCCACGGCGTCCAAATTGCTTGCTCTGGGTTTCTATCAGTATCAATGGCCGATAAATCTACATTGTCACGGCTACGGTTTCTAACCCAGCCATCAGTACCCACTAAATGGGTATGACTATTTCGCTCTGCGTGTGAGGCTGATAATAAGAAACCGACTTTATCATCAGCAAAGGTTTGGCTGATCATGCCTGAAATTTCAGGCGTGACTGAATCACCTTCTTCTACGCTAGTATCGTAAATGCCTTTAGCGCTGACGAATGCTTTAAAACCATCGTAATCAAATGGTCGAGCCGTTGTGATATCAATCGTTGCACCAATACCACCAGACGTAATGTCAGCTTTACCCGTTTTATAAACATTAACTCCGGATACACTTTCTGCAGCAATTTCACGGAAATTGAAACTACGCGACACCCCTTCAGATTGCAGTGCCGATGAATTAGGCATTTGACGACCATTTAATGTCACCAAGTTAAATTCAGGGCCAAAGCCACGAACAGATACCTTGTTACCTTCATTATTTGCACGGTCGATAGAAACACCCGCAATACGCTGTAATGATTCGGCTAAGTTGGTATCAGGTAACTTACCAATATCTTCAGCACTAATAGCATCTACAACACCATCAGAATAACGTTTTGTAGAAGCTGACTTGGTTAATGAACTACGAATTCCTCGTACCTGAATAACCTCAGTTTCTTGTGCTTGTGATTCAGCTGCTAGGTCTTCAGCATGCACTCCAGCACTTGCCGCGATAATCATCGCAGCAGTTAATGAGTTGAGTTTGAACTTACACTGTTTCATCTTAAAACCTTCTTATTATGGGGTTTAAAAGGTGTCGTGCTCACAAGAACAATGAAACGTTATGAGTAACGTGATTGCTAACGGCATAGCGAGGTCTGACCCTGTTAACAATCTAGCTACTTTACACTTAAAGTGTCAACTGTTTTTTGGTGTTAGTTAATTGTTGACAATTATCAATTGATTGCAATAATGAGTCTATTACTCAGTGTTAATGAGTCTTTTTAATCTTTACCACGTTAAGTGCTCTAACCGATATTAAGTTAGTAAGCCAATGTAATAATTGATTTATTAAACTTTAACTTTTTCTGATTCTATATGTGAATGAGCTAGTTTTTCATAACTAAAACAGCTTACTTCAACCATAAATTAAAGCTGCATTTAATACTTAATAATAAAAACGCTTAGACTAATGAATTAGCACTTTGTTAACAATAAGGTTCAGTACTCCCCATTTTACTCATACTAAGGACGGACAATGCTCGCTACAAAACAGACCACTACGCACTCCAATAATCGGGCCATTAAGCCCCATTTATGTGTTGGGTTAAGTACCATTGCTTTATTACTCGCAGGTTGCTACTCAGTTAGCAATGCCGATACACCTACTAAGTTAATCGTCCCCCAATTTTCAAACGTAACGAAGCAAGCTAAGTTAACCTCTGTACCCGCATGGAAATATGGTGGTCCAAGTGTCGCTGATATTAATAATGATGGACTTTATGATTTTGCTTTAACTAATCACGACTCGACACCTATCCAACTCTTTACTGCAAATTCTGATAAGCAAACATATCAACAGCAAGCTGCGCCCTTCCCTAGAGCTGATGCCCATGGTTTAGCATTTGGTGATTACGATCTCGATGGAGATAGCGATTTGTTGATAGCACTTGGGGGGGGGAACGGCACATCACCACAACCACAACGGTTATTACGTAATGATAATGGCAAGTTTGTCGACGTCACCTCACAAGCAGGACTTGCTGATATGGGCGCTCGAGGCCGTACAGTAAGATGGATAGATATAGATTTAGACGGTGATTTAGACTTTTTGCAAATTAATGCCGAGCAAATGATGGGAGAGACTATTCCAAGAAATATCATTTTTGAAAATTTAGGCGATGGCACCTTTACTTATCGAACCAGTCCCGCTTTTGAACATTTAGATGCTGAACGTGTATTAGTCAGTGATATTAATGGCGATAACATTGCCGATCTATTGGCGTTTTCACCTTACTCTCCATTGAGTGTTTGGTTAGGTAACACCGATTTTCAATTTACTGATGTATCTACAACCTATTTAAGTTCTGAATCAACAAACCTTTCACCGATAAACGATATTAGAAATGTCATGGCAATGGCTCAAACTGATATCGATAACGATGGTGATATGGATTTTTACTTAGCTAGAGGTAAAGCACACTATCAAATAGCAAATAACGCTGTTGATTTTGATACGACAAAGCAGCGGCTAGATATACGTGATGAAGGCAATAAGAGCCACGATGGTATTAGCTTTAATGCCATTGGAGATATAACCCTAACTGATTTTTATCACTTTCCTCGAGGTGCTAAAAAAAGAACGTTGCCGTTATTTTTGGGGAAAAATAAAATCGCCAAAGAAACACCGACAACTGAATTAATTGTTAGCCCCAGCCAAGCCATTGGGTTTCCCGATGTGATAGACAAAAGTGGGTGGTATTTAGGTTATATTACTGACACAGAAGACACAAACTCACAGGGGAAATGGCGCTTAGAGTGGTTATTAGAAGACAATTTTGCGTGGGATATTAGAGCTTCTGTCATAGGTGTTAATGCGGTCACCCCTGACTGGGTACCGCAAAACCTAAATGTCGCTGATATTTTATTAAGAAATGATAATAATCAACTTGTCGACATCAGCGATCAACTTCCCTCACAGAGTCAAAGTAATAACTGGGGCGTTATTAGTGCCGATTTTAATAACGACAGCCATAATGATTTTTTTGTTTATCGATTTGGCGGGTTAAATCAACGTATTAATGATGTGATGCTTCTTAATACGGGTGAAAATGAATTTAACGCTGATGAAACTCACAATGCCACAGTATTGAGTGTTGATAATATAGAGACTCAGGCACACGGGGATATGGGCAGCGCTTTTGATAGTAATCAAGATGGCTTTGTCGACATACTCAGTGGAGACGATGATAATGGCAACTGGTATTTATTTCAAAATACCCTACCGACGATGGCAAATCTGCAGCAAAACGCTAATCATCTCACCGTTCAAGTTGGTTACTCGGCAAACGGTATCGACCCTATGGCTGCTGAAGTCACCATAACAACCGCACAAAAACAACAATATCAATGGATTGGTTCTAGCAGTGCCAGCCACTCGCAAAGCCTTAATAATATTGTTCACTTTGGTTTAGGTAAAAATACACAAGTAGATAAAGTGCTCGTGCGTTGGCGTGATGGTACTGAGCAAGTTCAGCACCAACTACAGGCTAATTCAAAAGTGAGTTTTGGACAAAAACCTTAAGCGCCGATTAATTTCCGAGAATACTTACCTGTGATCTTTTGTATGATCCAGGTAAGTAACATGCTCATTAGAATTGACCCAATTAAACTAGCCAAGCCTAGCAAACCGATTTCAACAACAGATCTTGTCGCTAATATCCATGTTTGCGCTGCGTATATTATCCATCCCATGCAATAGACATGAATGAAGTACACTGAAAAAGCCATGCCCCCTAAGCGCGATAAAAACCTGAATACGTAATTACGCAGCGTATCAGATTTACGTTCCTTAGTATCTCGAAACCTAGACTGGTATTTAACATTACAAACGCAATCTAACCACTGAATAACTAAACCTGCGAATAACAATTTTTGAATATAGATTAATGACTGCCTCATCGAGAACCAGCCAAACTCAGGAAAATCGGTAAAATAACTTAAACAAATAAATATACTGCTAATCACAACGCCACTGAAGACAGCAATTTGGTAGCGCTTAAACCATGCCAATACTTGCTGATAATAACGCCCTACGAATAAACCGACCGTGTACGCACCAATAAAATAAACAAAGGTTTGTGGTTTTAAAAAATCTGGAAAAGGACTCCTGGAGATGACTAACGGCGCTAGCATGATTAACACGCTAACAATAACGCGTTTATTGTTGTTAATCAGATGCCATAAAAATGGTGTTAATACATATAAGCTTAATAGCACCGGTATGTACCATAAGTGAATGTTAGCTTGACCATAGAGAAGTGCCATTGCAAAACCCGTAAAACCACCTGAATCACCTTCCCAACCGCCATATAGAGAGTAATAAAACAGTGAGATAACCGAGTATGGTAATACTACATTTAATAACTTATTTTTATAGAAGCTTAAATAGGATCGATCTGATAATACTAAACTAAATAACAATCCTGATATCAATGCAAAATACAATGTTGAGCCATGAAACAGGGATTCAGTAACTGCAAACAAGGTTTCTAAAGCAGTACTATCTAACTGCCCTGTCCAAAAGATCATAAATGACCACGCATGCGCGCCAACAATAGCGATGATGGCAAGACCTCTAAACAAATGTAGAGGCTCGATGAATTGTGGTTGTGATGTGTGCATGGTACTGAACAGCCTTAATTAGCCAACCCTTAAGTATTCAGTAACCTAGATTGATAATGACGATAATTCAACCACAGAGGCTATACATACGATTGTAATCAAACTTTTATTTTGCTTTTGTAAACTATTTCAGCGTTCAACCGTATAACCCTTATATAAGTGACAATACAACATGATACTCATTCTGTATTGTCGTTTCCCGAAATATAAGGACTAAGTTATGTTTGGTTTGTTTAAACGAAATCCCGTCAAACAATTGCGTGTGCAGTACGATAGTAAACTTGAACAAGCAATGCATGCCCAAAGAAAAGGGGATATTAAAGGTTATGCTGAGTTAACATCAGAATCTGAAAATATCTGGCAGCAAATTGTATTAGCTGAACGACAAAAGTCAGCTTGAATAATTAACAAATAAACACTGTCGCAATGTATAAACGAGTCAATAAAAAAGCCAATTGAATGTATTCAATTGGCTTACCGATACTGAAATTAATCAGAGGTTATATCAATTAGAGACTGACTAATCTAACGTTTACTCTTACGCTTCATTAAAGTATACGGTTTTCTTTTCAACATACTGCTCTAAACCATACTTACCGTCTTCACCACCAACACCACTCATTTTCCAACCATTATGGAAACCTTGATGTTGCTCCCCTAACCCACGATTAACATACACTTCACCCACTTCCATTTCTGCAATAGAGCGGTGAATGTAATCTAAACTTTTGGTGTAAAGGTAAGCAGATAAACCATACTCACTATCGTTGGTATAAGTGATAGCATCATCAATGCTGTGAATTTTAATGATAGGTAATACTGGGCCAAAAGTTTCTTCATGAACCAAAATATTATTCTGCTCTACATCTACCAGCACTGTTGGCTCATACCAGTTTCCGCCTTCAAAACCTGCAACCTCAGCAACTTTCCCACCTGTGGCAAGTTTCGCGCCTTGTTTAATGCTTTCTTCAACCAAGCTGTGAATATTATTAATCTCACTTTGGTTAACTTTTGGCCCCATATCAGAACTTGGGTCCATTGGGTTACCCACTTTAAGTGCTTGCACTTTAGGGATGAATTTAGCAATAAAGGCATCATAAACATCGGCGTGAACATATAGACGTTCTGCGCAAGTACAAACCTGACCACAATTAGCAAAACGTGCAACTACGGCATCGTCCACAGCTTTATCTAAATCAGCATCTTCCATCACAATAAACGGCGCTTTACCACCAAGTTCTAGCATCACTGGCGTTAAATGCTTGCTACTGGCCTGATAGATAATTTGGCCAGCACGGGTACTACCCGTCATGGTTATCAGCTCTGTAATAGGGCTTTCACATAAATGTTGGCCGACAATAGAGCCACTACCATTAATGATGTTCAGTACACCTGGTGGTATACCCGCTTCATTAGCAATACGACCTAACTCCATTGTTGCAAGGGGCGTTTCTTGGGTCGGTTTAACAACAATACTGTTACCCGTGATCAATGCTGGGCCAATTTTTCTACCAGCTAAAGCTAACGGGAAATTCCACGCTGTAATCGCAACCACTACACCTTTCGGCACTTTATGAATGTAAATCTTTTCGTTTTCATTATCAGAAGGTAAAATATCACCTTGTAAGGTCAACGCATTATCACAAGCATATTCAACAAATGTAGCAGTGGCATTCACTTCCATGCGGGCAACATCAATCAATTTACCTTGCTCTTTTACTAAGAGCTCTGCTAACGATTCGGCGCTAACTCGAATACCATCAGCAAATTTACGTAAGATAACGGCACGTGCTCTAGGGGTCTTTTTCGCCCAAAGCTTTTGAGCCTGCTGAGCAATTTCTAATGCATCTTGTGCATCATCAACACACCCTTTTGGAATTACACCGACTAACTCTCCAGTACTCGGTGAAAATACTGAAATAGTGCCATCAGATTTTGACGGTACGTACTCACCATTAATAAAATTTACGTTATTTCTAATTTCCATGACTTTATCTTCCCATCCAACCGCCATCAACCAACAAAATACCGCCATTCATATAATCAGAAGCTGCGGAAGCTAAAAATACTGTCGGTCCTTTAAAATCATCAGGTGTTCCCCATCGCCCTTGTGGGATCCGCTCTAAAATAGATTTAGAACGCACAGGGTCATCACGCAGTGCTTCAGTATTATCAGTGGCAATGTAACCTGGTGCAATAGCATTAACATTAACGCCTTTACCAGCCCATTCGTTTGCAAGTGCTTTTGTTAGCTGACCAATAGCCCCTTTACTTGCTGCATAGCCAGGAACAGTAATGCCACCTTGAAATGTTAACAATGAAGCAGTGAAAATAATTTTTCCTTCACCACGTGCAACCATCTCTTTACCAATTTCACGGCTTAAAATAAATTGAGAATTTAGATTTATCTCAATGATTTTATCCCAATATTCATCGCGGTGCTCAGTTGCTGGCTCACGTAATATAGAACCCGCATTATTCACTAGAATATCGATATTTTTATGCTGAGCTTTTACTGTTTCAATAAAGTGATAAAGGCTTTGTCTGTCTGAAAAGTCACATTGATATGGATAGAATTTTTTTCCTGCCGCTTGAACATTCTTTTCCACATCAGAACCCGATGCTGCAAGACTTGCTGATACGCCAATGATATCAGCGCCAGCTTCAGCGAGCGCTTCTGCCATTGCTTTACCAATACCGCGACTACAGCCCGTTACTAAGGCAACTTTACCTGTTAAATCAAATTTATTAAGCATTTTGTTACCTTATTAACCGTTTAGTTTTTCTTCGCATGAAACCAGTGCTTTCATACCAATTGGATTATTATCCATACTAGCAAAAGCATTACTAATATTCTCTAAGTCGCTGATAGATGTAATGAAAGGTTCTAAATCGATCTTACCAGCAGCAACAAGTTCAATCGCCATATCAAAATCAGCATGTTCGTATACTCGTGCGCCTAGCAGCTCAAGTTCTTTCCAGAAGAATTGGAACAAATCAACTTGTGGTTTTTGAGCATGAATCGCCACCATGCAAATACGGCCTCTAACAGCCGCTACTTGAACCATTGAATCGACAGCAGGTTGTACACCAGAAACCTCAAATACCACATCTGCGCCCTTTCCATTTGTCCAATCTTGTACGTATTGTGCTAAGTCTTGCTCGATTGGGTTAACTGTTGGGATATCAAATTTATTTGAAAAGCTGCGGCGACTTTCATTAGGCTCTGAAATGATCACTTCAGCCCCGACGGATTTAGCCACTAACGCTACAAGTTGACCAATAGGGCCGCCACCAATAACAACCGCTTTTTCACCGGCTTTAAGACGTGAACGTGAAATATCATGACAAGCCACTGACAATGGTTCAATTAACGCGCCTTGCTTCAAACTGACGTTAGCTGGCAGTTTGTGCAAAGTACGCGATTTAACCGTCCATGAATTTTGAAAAGCGCCTGGAGTATCAATCCCCATAAACTTAAGATTCTGACATACATGCGTATGGCCTGCATCACAGGCAGGACAATCGCCACACCAATCTAAAGGACGTACAACAACACGTTCACCAACACTGTAGCCGCTGACATTTTTGCCTAGCTCGGCGATGGTGCCAGAAATTTCATGACCAATGGTATGTGGCGGATTAACACGTTGATCCATTACGCCGTGATAAATGTGCATATCAGTACCACAAATACCCACGTAACCTACGTTCAATCGAACTTCATCGTCTGCAGGAGCAACTGGTGAAGCCTCAATAATTTTAAATGACTTGTTACCGATATATTGAGCAGCTTGCATATAATTTACCTTATGAACTCATTTTTAAATGGGGTGTTAATAACGCATCGTCAAAGACAACACCGGTACCAGCAATATTCGGCGCAACAGCTTTGCCGTTAACGATTCTTAGCGGTGTGGTGGTGTATTCATCGATGGGGAATGAATGGACTTCTAAATATCCAGAATGGGGTTGAGACGCTAACAAACTCACGTGCAACTCATGCATACCATGACTGCAAACAGGTAAATTATTGGCATAAGCTAACTGCGCCACCATCAAAAATCCGGTAATGCCGCCAATGTTTGAAGCATCTGGTTGTAAAAAACCTAATTTGGATTGTTGAATTGCATAGGTAAACTCATGAATAGTATGTAAGTTCTCGCCCATTGCAAGTGGGATGCTAGTCGCATCGGTAATGTCGGCATAACCTTGATAATCATCTGGAATGGTCGGCTCTTCAAACCATTTAATGTCGCAATGAGTAATAGCATTCGAGAATCTGATTGCTTGCTCTTTCGTCATTGAGTAATTGGCATCAACCATGAAAATACGATCTTGACCTATCAGCTCTCTAACAGCTTCAACGCGCTTTACGTCTTCTTTGTAGTTGGCTTTACCTACCTTGATTTTTACTGCTTCAAAGCCGCGATCTAAATAACCTTGGATGTTATTAAGCAGTTTAGGTTGGTCAAAATTTAAATCGATACCACCAGCATAACAATTAACAGTATTACTATGACCACCAGCAACTTTCCAAAGTGGTAAGTCTAAATTTTTGCATTTGATATCCCATAATGCGATATCAACAGCTGAAATAGCGAAACTCAATAAACCACCACGGCCGACATAGTGAAAATGCCATTGCATTTCATCCCAAATCGCCATGATATCTGCTGCGTCTTTACCTAGTAATAGGGGTTTCATTTCATCGTTAAGCAATGAATAAATGGCTCTGCCCCCTTTACCACCAGTATAAGTGTAGCCAACACCTTCAACACCATCAGCCGTTTTAATACGGGTTAAGATCAATTCAAAATGAGTGTGATCGCCATGTTTTGCATCAGACAAAACTTCTGCTAGCGGTACTTGGTAATACTCAACCTTTATCGACTCAATCTTATTGGTCTGTTTTATCATTAAATCACCCATTACAAATACTAAAAACAGTTTATTGTTAACAATCTACACTGGGAGGTTTGTTATGTAAAGTGAATGTTATGAGAATTTCGGGAACTGATTCATCTTTTCGATGAATTAATAACATCAGAATTGACAGCGGTTACCTACCCTTGCCAACAAGCAGTTTTAATAACCCGCTAAGAAGTGATTCAAACGCTGTCGGTTTGAACCATTTAATAGAGAGTTATACTGAATTAAGATAAAAAGTAAGTGATACGTGTAGCAGTATTTTGGACGTTATGAATCTTCACATGTGTGGTTAACTGGAGAAGCTGACCCTTAATTTAGTTTTAAAATAATGAACAATAAAGAATTAACCACGTTAAAAACAAACGCTTAATGTCAAGAGTGTACAAATTCGATCTTTCGCGCATGGGGTGTAATAGACTTTATATCCCCGTTAATTTAGTGCGCTGCATTTGGCTTCTATATTGTTTAGGTGTTATGCCAAAATGCTTTTTGAATAATGCGATAAAATGAGAAGGATTTGAAAAGTTCAAATCGTAACTAATCTCAGTGACACTTCTATTGGTTTGCCCTAGTATGCGGGCCCCGCTATAGAGTTTGTGTTGTACAAGGTATTGAGAGTAATTACATTTAAAAGTTCGTTTAAACATCCGTGAAAAATATGAAGTGGAAATATGGCATAGCGCTGCGGCTTCTACCAAAGTTAAGTCTACTAATTCTTGTTGTCTGAACAGAATTAAAATAGGCGTTAACCTCTGATAATTCTGACTGATAATTAGCGATTTTTTAGCATCATGTGATACGGGCTCTCCGTGTGCAACTAACCAAATGATAATTAACTTCAGTAGCGTTGCACTTTTAATACTATGTGGGTCTTCTGCATAACTTTCTAATAACCAGCTCACTTGAAGCTTAATCTCTTGCCACTCTTTAGCTTTCAATCGTAAATGTAATCCATGCCGTAACATGGCTTCTTCATGATGAAGTTCGTTGTCGATTAAAAATTGCGGTAAAAATTGAATGATATGCCAAGATTTTGCGTGATCTGTTAACTCATAATCATGGGTTTCTAACGCGGGTGTAAATACAACGTCATGCGGTTGAATAGCAGCTTGGCCTTGAGAGTGAAAATACGTTCCTTCTACATCTTCAAAAATGATGAATTCATGAACTTGATGAAAATGAGTAAAACAAGAATAGGTATCTTCTGCCTGATAACTCACTTGATGAACTTCGAACTGATATCCAGCTTGAATAGCAATGGGCTCACAATAAACATTGGTTGAAAGAGTCGAGCGACGCATAGTTCAGCTAAGTCCTTTTATGAGCGTGCAGTTATGAATGTGCAGTTATGAACATGTAGTTAAAATCATTCATGACCAGCATTATTATCAATGAATATTCAAAATAAAGATTGAATGGAACGTAGAGCATGGTGCATAAATATAATATTTTTAATAAACCAAACTGGAACATTGTTGACAATTTAAATCGCATCGTCAATAGCTTGTTCTAACTCAATATTAATTAAGCCACTAAAATAAGGTGTTTTTATGAATTTTAGATGCTGATTTAAAACCGGTATAGCCAATCATTGTTAATATCATCACAAAGCGATTAGTTCATTCATAAAAAGCAAATATATGACACTTACTAACTTACTCGTAACAGTTAGTGTGTTAAGAAAGTGATTCAATATCAGCAAATTTATATCCAAAACTAATTGTTGAAAACCTTATGAAACAAGCAAAAGCATTAATATCAAATGGCCGTGGTGACTACTCTGTTGAAACAATCATGGTTGGACTACCAAAAGCTGATGAAGTCAGAGTGAAAATAAAGGCTGCAGGGTTATGCCATACAGATTGGGACTCTATCCAGAACTGGAATAAAACATTTATTGTGGGTCATGAAGCTGCGGGGATCGTTGATGCTGTAGGAAGCGATATAAGTCATCTCTCTATTGGTGACAAAGTGATATTAAACTGGGCGATACCCTGTGGTGAGTGTTATCAATGTAATCAGGGTAACCTTCATATATGCGATAACAACTCACCTGTGTGCGGATGTGATTTAGCAGGTCATGCACATATTGAAAGTAGCATGCATAATCATAAGCCTATTGAACGTTCTTTTCATTTAGGTGCCATGAGTGAATATACCGTGGTAAAGAGTAAGGCTGTGGTTAAAATAGACAGTGACATCTCTTTCGAGGCCGCTTCTATCGTCGGCTGCGGAGTCATGACAGGATGGGGATCGGTGGTAAACGCAGCAAAGGTTGATGTAGGTAGCACTGTTTGCGTAATTGGCTGCGGCGGAGTTGGACTTAATGTTATTCAAGCAGCAAAGCAATCAGGTGCAAGCAAAATCATCGCTATTGATATTAACCAGGGTCGCTTAGAGCAAGCTTGTGAATTTGGCGCGACACATAAAGTCTTGTCTACCCCACAAGATAGTGACTTCGACCAAGTAATGACCGATGTTTTAATCATTAATAATAATCTTGGCGCCGACTATGCTTTTGAATGCACCGCGATCCCAGCACTTGGTTCTGCCCCACTAAAATTAATACGCAATGCAGGAACCGCTATTCAAGTAAGTGGTATCGAACAACGAATAGACTTCGATTGTGAGTTATTTGAATGGGACAAAATCTATATCAATCCATTATATGGTATGTGTAACCCTGAACGTGATTTCGCCAAAATAATCAGCTTGTATGACAGTGGGCAGATGAAATTAGAAGAATTAGTCACTAAAACCTATTCGATAGAAAACATTAAGGATGGTTTTGATGATTTACTTAATGGACGTATTGCTAAAGGTGTAGTGGTTTTTAATGATTAAGGGTGTAGTGGTTTTTAAAGATTAAATGATTTATCTAACGCCTTAACTGAACAATATTTACAAGGATGTCTGATGGCCATAAAAAGAATTGAAGTTTCAAGTCCTGACTATACTGCGGCACACGTGACAATGCTAACCGTGCACTCAAGCCACCTTAATGGTCGTCATGATATAAGCGTTTATCATCATTGTGATAATAACGACGATATAACAAATTTGCCGATGATTATTTTACTTCATGGTGTTTATGGTTCTCATTGGGCATGGATGCAGCTTGGCGGCGCACATAAAGTGTATGACCAACTCAAATCTGAAGGGCTGAGTGACTTTGTATTGGTCATGCCATCAGATGGTGGCTTATGGGACGGTTCTGGTTACTTACCTCATGTGGAACAAGGTAACTTTGAAGCATGGATAACCGATGATGTCATTAATGCCGTCAGAGACAATATCAGCAATGTAAACGAACAGAGTCATATTTATATTAGCGGCCTATCGATGGGCGGATATGGCGCATTACGTTTAGGTGCTAAGTACCCTCGTTTGTTTTCAGGTATATCAGCTCATTCATCAGTGACCTCCTTAGATGATTTACAGCAATTTATCGATGGTGATATCAACCAATATCAAACTGCTTTCACACATGAATCTGACTTATCTTATTGGTTTGCAGTAAACAAACACCAAATTCCACCATTACGTTTTGATTGCGGAGTAGATGATTCACTGTTTAAAAGTAACCAGCTATTAACCAAGCAATTCGATGATCTTAAGATTACTTATCAGTTTGAGGCATTTGACGGTGGGCATGAATGGGCTTATTGGCATAAACATGTCGCTAAGACTTTTACGTTTTTTGATCAGTTAGAAAAGCAAAAAGTGAAAAACTTAATAACCAAATGAGTTCATATAATATACATATAGATCGGAATTAAAAATTGAATAAAAAAACTCCTACACAGGAAGAATGTAGGAGTTAAAGGACGACCTAAATCTTTAAAGCTGACTAATTAAATAGTCATATATGAATGAATTAATCACTCAAACCGCTAGCTAACACAATCACACCAACTTGAATCTGAAACAAAGCGATTACAATAGACTAGAAAACTAAGCAGCATTGATGTGCTTAGCCCCTTCTTCTGCACTACATACAAATACCGAGGCTTGTAAGTTTGTTTGTTGTTGATATTTAGCTTCAACTGCGGCAATAACTTGATCAATTAACTCATTAGGTACGATTGAGACAACACAACCACCAAAGCCACCACCGGTCATTCGCACACCACCTAACTCGCCAATTTCTTGTTTGATGATATCCACCAAATAATCTATTTCAGGCACAGTAATTTCAAAATCATCACGCATAGAAGCATGAGATTCAGCCATCAAGCGTTGTAACGTATGGATATCGCCGATATGCATTGCATTGGCAGCATCTAAGGTACGTTGGTTTTCTGTAATAACATGGCGTGCTCTTTTAGCTGTTATCGCATCAAGGCCCGCTTGTTTATCATTAAACGTTGAAATATCAATATCACGTAGAGCTGGTACTTTAAAAAATTTAGCAGCGGCTTCACACTGTTCACGACGAGTATTGTATTCACTGTCGACTAAACCACGTTTCTTATTTGAATTTACAATAAGAATGCTCATATTTTCAGGTAAGGATACTGCCGTTGTTGTTAACGAACGGCAATCAATTAATAAAGCATGGTCTTTCTTCGCTTCAGCAGAGATAAGTTGATCCATAATGCCGCAATGACAACCGACAAACTTATTTTCAGCTTCTTGACCATTCAAGGCAATTTCTTGCTGGGTTATTGATAAGTCATATAGTGCTTTGAAAGTCTGACCAATAACGACTTCAAGCGCTGCAGATGAACTCAAACCTGCACCTTGTGGCACATTGCCTGTAACAGCAATATTTGCGCCTGAGAACTGATAGCCTCTTAACTTAAGATGCTTGACCACTCCGCGGATATAGTTAGCCCAATCATGATCTGCGTGTTCTATGTCTGTATTAATTTCAAATTCATCGATGGCATTGTCATAATCAACCGCCACAACACGGACAACATTATCTTTACGAGGACTGGCGGCAACAACGGCGGCGTAGTTAATCGCGCTTGGTAATACAAAACCATCGTTATAGTCAGTATGCTCGCCAATTAAATTAACGCGTCCAGGAGCTTGTATCAAGTGACTAGCTTCGAAGCCAAATTCGCTTTTAAAAGCTTGTTTCACCAGGGTAATAAGTGCTTGAGTCATGAGGTAACCATCTATATTTTTAACAAAAATTCGTATAACAACTTATAAAGCTATTTACACACTTTTATAATGTATTGATGCTGCATCACGTAATCGATGAGCAGCTTGTTCAGCGGTTAAATCGCGCTGAGCTTCAGCCATCATTTCGTAACCCACCATAAATTTACGCACAGTGGCAGAACGCAACAACGGTGGAAAGAAGCTGGCATGCAATGTCCATTCAGGATGCGCTTCATCATCAAAAGGTGCGCCATGCCACCCCATAGAATATGGGAATGAACAATTGAATAAATTGTCATAACGAATCGTAATTTGTTGCAAAATGTCTGCGAGTGATTCTTGCTGTTCTGCTGTAAGGTCAGTCATTCTTTGAATTAAAAATCGCGGCAGTAATAACGTTTCAAAAGGCCATGCTGCCCAATAAGGCACAACAACAAGCCAATCATCATTAGAGACTACGACACGCTGCTGATTATCGAACTCTCGCGCAGCATAATCTTCTAGCAAAGTTGATTGCTGAGTTTGATAATACTCAGTTAATGCCGCCTGCTTCTTTTGAACCAATGTTGGTAACTGGTTTTGAGCCCAAACTTGCCCATGTGGATGTGGGTTTGAACAACCCATTACCGCGCCCTTGTTTTCAAACACTTGTACCCAAATATATTGCTGACTCAGTTCATGGGTTTGTTGCTGCCAGGTCTGAACAACCTTAGTAATTTCATCTACTGATAATTGTGGCAGCGTTTTGCTGTGATCAGGTGAAAAACAGATAACGCGGCTTTCGCCTTGTTCTGTTGCAACACGGAATAAAGGATCATCTTGTGTAAACTGTGGCGTGTCTTGCTTTAAGGCCGCAAAATCGTTGGTGAAAACAAATGTATCTGTGTAAGCCGGGTTAACTTCACCATTAATTCGAGTATTACCTGAACATAAGAAACAACTTTCGTCGTAACTTGGCTTCACTGTTTCATCGATCTTTTCAACTTGACCTTGCCAAGGTCGTTTAGCTCTATGGGGCGATACTAAAACCCATTCATTGATAAGTGGGTTGTATCGACGATGTGGATGTTCAGTCGGATCAAATTCCATGTCGGTATCCTGATTGTTTGTTCGAATGACTTGCTCTAATTATTCGTTCTAATTACTCGTTCTAATTGAAACAAGGGTAAACGTTTACCCTTTTTATGGCAATAGCTTTTTTTAAACTTTAAAAATGCCATTAAACAATTGTAAACCTGTGCTCTTAGTAGTAATTTAGCCAAACTTTTATAAGTTCCAGAGGTTTCATTGTCTAACGCAACTATCAAAGATATTGCTAAAGCCGCTAACGTATCTGTGGCAACAGTATCCAGAGTCGTCAATAATGGTCCTAAAGTGGGCCCAGAAACTCGTGCGCGTATTGTAGACTTAATTGAAACCATGGGTTATCGCCCAAATATAAATGCACGATCGCTAGTAACGAATAAATCATCCACCATAGGCGTAGTGATCCCTGATGTAGCAGACCCCTTTTTTGCCGCTTTAGCTAACAGCGTTGATAAAGTCGCAAGGCAGCACAACACACAATTATTAATCAGCACAGGCCAACTCAGTGCTGATTCAGAACTAGAAGCTATCAAATTATTATTACAGCAACGTTGTGAGTCGATTGTTATTCACAGTAAGTTAATACCTAATGAAACGCTTATTAAGTTATTCAAAGATAACCCTAACTTCGTATTGATAAACCGTTATATCGAAGAGATAGCGCATCGCTGTATTTGGCTTGATAATATCGAAGGCGGAAAAATAGCGGCGAAAAGCCTAATTAAAAGTAAGCACTTAAATATTGCCTGTATTTTAAGTAACTATGATATTGAAGATCCGAGTTTACGTTTGAAAGGATTTACCGAACAACTACAAGAATCTAATCAGGATATTGATCAGAAACTGGTCGTGTATGCAGAACCAACACTCCAAGGTGGAGAAGCTGCGACTCAGCAACTTCTTGCAGCCAACACACCTTTTAGTGCCGTTTTTGTTTATAACGATGCGATGGCAATTGGCGCTATATCCACATTAGAAGATAATGGATTTTCAGTGCCCAAAGATGTTTCTGTAATTGGCTGTGATGACGTATTGTTATCACGATTTTCAAGACCAAAACTTACGACATTACAATATCCTATTGAAACTATGGCTCACCATGCAGCCAAGTTATCTCTGAATATTGCTGTAGAGACAAATTACAGTGAGAAGTTAGATAACTGTATCCCTATCATTGAAGCATCACTGAAGTACACACCAGTGTTAATTGAACGTGAGTCAACTGCAATAAAATCAAACTAATTTATCCTATGACCATTAGAGCACTTGCTGAAATGGAATCAAACCGCGTGTGAGATTACTGCCGAATCATTAATGAAGCATATTGATTATGCCATTAACCTTTGTGGTGAAGATCATGTGGCTATTGGAAGCGATCAAGGTGTATTACCTGTCAATGATGGTCCTGAGTATCGTGAAATGATCCGCAAATATGTGATTAGGAGAAAAGCCGCGGGTATTTCAGCCCCTGGTGAGTCAGCCAACAGACCACCGTTCATTCCACAGTTAAATACCATTCGTAGAATGGAGCTCATAGGCTATTACATGGAAAAGCGTGGCCATTCATCAGCAATTATTGAAAAAGTACTAGGAACAAATTTAGTGAGCCTTTATGAGAAAGTCTGGTAGCGGTTTTTTAACAATATATAAACTTGACTAGGAAGGTTTTTTAAGAGGAGATAATAAACAATAGAGTACATAAACCTTAAACAGAATATTTTTTATTACTACCATTGAAATACTACCGAAAACATTAACAGTTCTATAAATACATACTTATTAATAATAATTAACTTAAAATCATTAATAAATAGTTATTTTTAATAGTCTCGAGCACATAGAATATTACTTAAATATCTATTATAAATAGAACGGAGTTCGCTTGTTATAAATACTCATCACATAACAAAAGTCCCTAAAAAGGGACTTTGAGACTAATATTAATTTCTTATTAAATTATTAAATATGCTTGGCTAGAAATCATAACCACAAGGCTCACTTGCTACTAATCTTATACTAGTTGTAACTTGTCCTATATTTGTTGAAGAACCAGTACATTGGTTAACTATTTTTTCGCCCACAACCGAAGAGCCAGACATGTAATGGTACTCTAGAATCCATTTATTTTGATAACCAGCAAGAGCTGTAGAAGCAACACTGAGAATACCGATGGTAGCTAAAGAAGCGATTGCAGTTTTTTTGATAAAGTTATTCATTATTTATTTATTCCTTTAATAAATTATGGGATATTCCAATATAAATACTTTGACTAAAGCCAAAGTTTAATATCAAAAATAGCTATACAAACAAACATCGTAGTCTTATTTTTAATTACATTTAAAACACTAATGCTATTTTTTATAAAAGTAAATAAATAACTATTTTCTTCTAATAAAACAATTTAACTAGAGTTCATAAATTTATTTAAATGAATGACAAAGTTAAGCAATGTCATTATTTTATGCCTTATGCTATCAAGTGCTTAACCGTTAAAAACTTAAATCTTGCAGTATTTTTTCTTTATTTTGTTGGCTCAAGTTTGTGCTATTAAGCAAATGAGATTTAGCGGCTAATGGAGATACTTGATGCCATTGCTTTAGCACTCTGAGTAAAAGTGTATTTTTTAACGGTGAATCACGCATTTTAGTGACTAATGTAAAGCTGTTTAACGGATTTTGAGTAACACCAAAATAATCAATATAACTATGTACAGCTTTGTCTTTTACCCTGCCATCCAACGTATTTATCCACTCTACAGCGGAGTGCTGCGCTGAAGTTTTCCAGTGAGAAATTAGACTATAGGCTATTTGTATTTGAAACTCCTCAGGATAGAGGTGCAAAGATTGAATAGTCGCGAGTGGTTCATTTCTACTGATCTGATTTACTATGTCCTTAATAATATCTGCACGAATCGAAACATTAATATCTGCATTATCGATTAGATGCTGAATCACTTCATGAGGAGAATGTTGCGACCAAGTCTGTAATAGTTGCCGCTGAGCCTGAATTTTTAATGTTTCATCGCTAATACTATCTATCCATATAGCCGCTGCCATACTATCTATTTCAGCAAGGTAACTCACATAATCCAATACAATACTGGGCAAAGTATTGTAATTTGGCAGGCTTAAAATCAACTCCCCCGCACTTTCAATATCATCTTGCCTATAACGTTGAATTATTGGTGAATAATACTCACCAACTTCATGGCTAAACGGTTGCTGCTCTAACCAAATAAGTACTGCAAGAATATCTTCATTCATCCAGAGACTGAGTAATTGCTTAATTTTAGTAGAACGAATTTGTGGTGAACTTTGCAGTAATGCTCCATTAAGTAATTGGTAGAAGTCTCTTGCTGCGATCTCAGTGTTAATTGGTAACGTATCTATCTCATCATAAAATTCGTACTCAGCAAATATGGGTTGTTTTATTTCTTCGGCTATCGAGATTTTCATTGATAATTCAATACCATTTAGCCTATTGAGATAACCATAATAAACAATTAAAACTAAAGCTAATATAATCAATAGCTTACTGATGTATAAATTCAATTCTAGCTTCTTCATTCTCACCTCACAGATTAGCTTATTTACAACATACCCGTGTTTCATCATTCAAATTTATTCAAATAAATACTCTATATGAAATTTAGATATAAATAAGCTAATCGCTACCTTGCTCTAGCACTGTTAACAATCATCAAATCTAGGCAGCTGATTAGTTTACTGTAATGTTTACAGTATCAACTTTACCTTTATTTTTTGTCTTCACAGTAATAATGGCATTACCTCTGCTTCGAGCAGTGACAATCCCACTTGAACTCACTTTAGCAATACTGGCATCACTTGAAGAGTAAGTAACTTTTTGGTTAGTGGCACATAATGGACTAACAGTGGTATTTAATGTCAGTGTCTGATTTCTTGTCATGACTTTAGAGCTGGGTGTTACTGTTACACCCGTTACAGGTACCCAAGAAGTTGGACAGCTACCGCCATCACCTGGTTCAGAAGGTTCTGTCGGCTCGGTTCCTGAATTACCACCGGTCTTAAACCACGTTCTCACGTAATCAATTTCCATTGAGGTTGGATAACCATTAGCAGGTCTTTGTGGTGATGGATAAAACTGGTTACATCTAAATTCTGTGAGTGGCGCACGTAAACCTTGAGATAAGGTTAAGTTCATCTGACGATGCCAGTATTTGTTTTGTTTACTCCCGATTTCTTGCCCATCGACATACCAAGTAATGGTGTCTTTAGTGACATTGACACCATAGGTATGAAAATCGTTACGAGGATCATAAGGTAATATTATTTGATTATGGTTAAACGGTACTTGTAACGGACGCTGCCAAGTTGGTGTACCATTGATAACCACGATATTGTGTAGGTCATGATCTGACTTTCTCACTTCATTTTTTTGGGTTAATTCAACAACATCAATCTCACTGTATTGCACATCACCATCTTCCGTTAAGCTGCGATCAATCGTGCTATACATCCAAAATGCAGGTGATACACCAGGATATGTATTGGCGCCTTTTATACGCGCTTCATAGTAACCATAATTCCCTGTCGCACGTGACTTAGCTATCCCAGAGGTGTAATACAATGGGAAATTGGGCACTTGCTTCTTGTTACAGCCATCCCAAAATGTTCGAGTATGATTCTCCCGCCTAGTTGTTAATGTTAATTTTCCAGCAGCAACGACAGCATTGCTATCGCGCCAAGACCATACTCCAAAATTTTCAGGTTGGAAGTTCCATTTAGCTGAATCTTTATTATTAAATTCATCTGAGCGTTTTACTTGTAAAACCCATGTCTCATTTTGTTTTGCTATGGGTGGCGCAACTGGTGCAGCAGCAAAGGTTTGTAACGATAGAATGCTCACAACGCCACAAGCGGTAAATATTAATTTATTGAGTTTTTTCATAGTACTTCCATGTTGTGTACTTGATAGAAATTCCTAAACATCACAAATTCAACGTTTAAAAACAGATATATTGTCCTCAGTAGATCTAATCTTGCTCAGACTTACTCTACTGAACATCAATTGCAGATAGTTAACCGACAACAACAAAATCACGAGCACTAAATAACAATACTAATTACCGCAACCAGTAAAACATACAATTGATACTTTAAATATAAACATAGGACGTTTAAACCTATCAATAAAAATTACATTTCTTTACGTTCGATACTTCGCCAACGACAATTATTGTGAGCTTATGCGGGACTAGAGAATTATGCTAAATCGAGGTAAATTGAACATTACAATGGTAGGTATAAACTTGATAGTTATAGCTTTTCTTTTTAAATAATTAGATGGTTCGACAGAATGCTAATGTGACATTAGTTATATAAATACAAAAGTCTAGTTTCATTCATCATCTAATATCATCGCTTCTTTTATTTCATCACTATCGAAACCTTTTCGAGATAAATACGCATAAGCTTTCGACTTTTCTTTATAGTCAGATAAGTCATAACGCTTCTTAGCTAGTTGCGTTTTACAACTCAAATAAAAATCGACATCATCAGTTAAAGTCAGTTGGTAAACGATGTCTTCAAACTCGCTCACATCGATTAACCTTTGCTTTAACTCCTGCATGATAAGCGTTTTACCTTTGCCTTTATTAAACAGTTTGATTATTTCAGTTTTCAAATCTGTTTTTTCAGCTTTTATGACAAGTTTACTGCGCAGAGTGTCAACTTGAGGGTGGAGTGATAATGCATGGTCAATTTCAGCGCGAGTAAAACCTTTGGTGGTCATCTGTGAATAAATTTTTTCTTTATTGGTGCCATAAAAGTTTTCAAATTTGTTTTGCAATCGCGCTGTAGCCATTTCAAATGAATCGACGTTTTGCTCATGCATCACTTGCTCTAGGGCACTATCAATATCGGTAACTGCGACACCCCGTTGCTGTAACTTTCGTTTTATTGCCGCTTTACCCAGCTCATGACTAAAAGCAAGTTCGCAATAGCGCACAGCAAAATCAAAATCATTTTTTAAATAACCGTTTTCGATCAATCTAGCGAGAACGGTATCAATCCATTCAAGGTTTTCTGTTTTGCGCCCAAGCTTTGTTCGAATTTCATTGATAGTGAAATCTTGTTGACCAAGATGCCAGTAGGCACTGTTGAAAACATTCTCGATTGTTTTGGCTTGACGAAGTGGCTTACTCTGCATGACAAATTTATATTCGATTAGAAATGACAAAAGCAGTTTAGCAGACCCATACTCGGTTCAGAACTAGAAGTTCTTTCCATTCTTAAGAGTAGGCTTCATAAGTCGACAATTCTAAATTCAGTCCTGCTAATTCCTATCAATCAAATCAACTGACGTTAAAAGCTTAAGGGCTATCACTGCATATTAGTTAGCATTGAAATCCAGTAAATCTTCTACTGTAAAGTTTGCTTTGAAATTAAAAGCATAAGGCGAGTTATCATTTTTTCGCAAGTAACTTAAGCGCGCTAATGCTTCCTCTAAATTGGGAATGTGATCATCTTCTATCCACCACAAGACATAGGTTTCTTCTGGTAATCTTACAAACCACTCGCCTTTACGTTTCATGAAATCTTTATGGTGGGTGCGAAACATAAAATCTTTAAGAGAATCAACAGACTGCCATACAGACATGTTAACGATCATATTGGGATCGTCAAATACTTGAATACTGGTCGCATCACCGGATTCATCTTGTAATCGCCACACAAACCCTGCGCTACCTTCTGCTATTGCATTAACGCTATCAAGATTATCCATAAAGTCTTTAAGCTCTGGTCCATCTAATGGATATTTAGCTAATGCGACATTCAGTTGAGCTAATTTCATGGCTTCCTCCTTAAATTAATATTCGTTGGCACTCTTACTAGATAACATAGCAGAATGTTAATGACATTCTGCATTTTTATTGGCACTAATTTATTGGCACTAGGATTGTATGAGAATGGTGCTAACGATTATATTAATAACTCTATGAACATTAACTATGACCGTACATCTTAATTGTTTGCGTAATGTACACAATCATTCTTTTTAGCCGTTTGTTGCAGCAGTTGTTTTAACTCTGTTTTTCCACCGCTTTTAGTATCATTGATTTGTTGTTCAATGGTTTGTGTTTGCATGACAATTTTTTCAATCGCTGTTTGTCTTGCGCCCTCTTCTGACTGGCCTGATAACACGAGTTGTTCAACAAGATCAGAATAGCGTTCATAGACAACTCCTTTATAATAATCGGCCTGTGAAGCCATTGGCGTATGGGAGTATACGATTGAACAACTTAATGCACTATTGATTTGCGTGAATGAATCCTGAATTTGAATGACAACGGGCTTTTGAGTAGATGGGCTAGCACTCGCGCCAAAAGATAATATTGTTAGCATTGAAATGATAAATACTTTTTTCATTGTGTTTACTCCCATTGATGAACAACTGATTTCTGGCTGATTGCCGCACTTCCCAATCAATTGCTATATAAAATTCTATTCTAAAAATATGACCTGTTGATTAAAGCCTGCCGATATAGATTATTTAGTCTGTACCAATGAATCTATTTTAGCTTTCCTGTGGCTAATTACTTATCTTTTGCTGCCAATGTAACTCATTAAGCGCTTTACGCTTCCCCATAATCATCAGCATTAACGCTTTATAAAATCTTGATACAGATGACAAGCTTTAAACTTGCCTCTATTTTACCTACCTAAGCTAAACGTAAGCTGAACAAACAATTAACTTTTAACGTTTTTCTATAAAGAATGTTTTATTCGATGATTTATTCGCAACTAACTCGCTAATAGTTCGCGGCCCACTTTCTAAGAGCTCGTAGCTAATTTAGAACTCGTTCATAGTTTAGTGCTTCTCAAACCCCTTTAGTTCACCTTACGCTGCAAATCATTACTTCAACGCCCCACAACAGATCAAACAACCAACAACTCGTACACTTATTCGACACTTTTACGGAATTTATTGCCAATTCTACGGGGCTAGCTATAATACTGTATAAATATACAGTATATTATTGGTGTCGATTTTTATGAAGGTTATTCCTATTTTTGCTTGTGCCGGTATCACCGGTTTTGAAAGTCCTGCAGCTGAATATCGACAATTACCGTTAAGTTTGGACGAGCTGTTAATCGAACATCCCAGTGCGACTTTTATTGGCCAAGCCAGTGGTGACTCAATGGAGAACATTGGTATTTTTGATAAGGATATTTTAATTGTTGATCGTCATGTCAGCGTTGAGAATCATGATGTGATTGTGGCGAACTATAATGGCAATTTTGTTTGCAAACTTATCGACACACAACGCCGATTATTACTTTCCGCCAATGACAGCCACCAGAGTGTGACGATTCAAGAATATGACAGCTTCAGTGTTGAGGGCGTAGTAATACGTTCTATTCGTTGCCATCGTCAAAGCCCTTTATTAGTTAATGATTAAATGGATAGTTAACTTATGTATGCACTCGTTGATGCAAACTCTTTCTATTGCAGCGCAGAGCAAGTATTTCGCCCTGAATGGCGTGGTCGCCCTGTCGTGGTACTGTCTAATAACGATGGTTGTATCGTCGCCGCAAATCGCCAGGCAAAAGCACTGGGGATTGGTAAATTTGGCCCCTATTTTGAAGTACGGGCTTTATGTGAGCAATTAGGCGTTATTGCCCTATCATCCAATTATGAACTCTATGGTTCTCTCTCCCATAGTATGATGGAAGTCATTGGCCGCTTTGCCCCTGAGCAACACATTTATTCAATTGATGAGTCATTTCTATCGTTTAAGCATTGCTACCCCGCAATACCTTGTTTATTAACCCATGGGGCAAAGATACGTCGGGCGGTTTGGAAAGAAACCCGTTTACCTGTGTGTGTCGGTATTGCTGAAACATTGACCCTTGCTAAAGTCGCCAATCATGCTGCGAAAAAAATCTATGGCTACAATGGCGTCTGTTACATTGAATCAGTTAATCAAAGAGATGCAATTTTGTCAGCCATGAAAGTCACTGATGTATGGGGAATAGGTTCCCGTATAGGTAAAAAACTACATGCCATGGGAATAACAACTGCGCTTGGATTGGCAAAACTACAACCCGGTATTGCACGCAAGAATTTTAGTATTGAAATTGAACGAACAGTACGAGAGCTTAATGGTGAAGCCTGTAAAGGTTGGGATAGTGCTAGAGCGGATAAACAGCAGATTTTTTCCACCCGTAGCGTTGGAGAGCGAATCACTGATAAAAGTACATTACAGCAAGCACTCAGTAAACATGCTGGCATTGCTGCAGCCAAAGCGAGAAAACAAGGTTCTGCAGCAGGCACGATTCTAATATTTGCCAGTAACTCGCCATATGATGAGCAACCCAATGGCTTTAAATATCATTACCGCTGCGCCCATCCAACTAATGACAGCTGCGAGATTATGGCTTACGCCTCTGAAATAGCTCGTCAATTATATAACCCACATACCCGTTATTATAAAATGGGGATTGGCTTATTAGATCTATCCCCCACTAAACATCGTCAAGGTGACCTATTTACCCCAGAAAAAGACCCCGCTTTAATGCAAGTTTATGATCAACTCAATCAACGTTATGGTACCGATACCGTATTTATCGCGGCTCAAGGAATCGAAGGGAAATGGCATATGCGCCGAGAGCTTTTAACACCGCAGTACACCACTTGCTGGCAAGATATCCCCCAAATAAACTGCCGTTAATCAGTCATTATATTTTTCGTTCCTACATTCGCGTTTTGAGCTAACTAAAAACAGACCAAAAATCAACCTAAAAACACACAAAACGATCATTAAACAAACAGCAGCACAACTTTAAAATTACAATCATTTGTGAAAAGAGACTTAATCTCACAGTTTTATCGTTATATACATTAGCAATGCATAAATCGCGATTTTATCATTGTTTTATTGCTGAAAAAAACGACAATACGCAGCCTTAAATTTTCTTGGATTGTGTTTGCCTGTGTTAGATATTGCCGTTTTTGATGTTCAGTTCTTTTTCGAACCCCTGTTTTGGTTTCAGCTTATTGGCTTTGCTTCAATGTTTATTGGCTGGTGGGCAAACGGACAGAAACAAGACTGCAAATTTATTCATGGCAATATGATAGCATCGGTACTCACTGCGATTCACTTAGGCTTACTCGGCAGCTTTTTAGGCATGGCGAATCAACTCGTGAATGTTATACGCTTTAGGTTATGCCAAAGCTTAAACAGTGATAAGGACGCAAACTCATCACAGCTTAACGCATGGTTAACCTCACCATGGGTAATGTCACTCATATTCAGCACCATTGCCATATCCCAAGGTTTGCTCTGGGCAGAACACTGGAGTGAATGGTGTGCGGTATTGGCAGCGATAACGATGAGTTTTAGTTTGTTTTTCTTAGCAGGAAGCCAATTAAGACTCGCTATGATAGCCAGTAACCTACTTAACCTAATGCTTTCAATATATTTGATGTCATGGTCAGGAATCTTATACCAAGTAATGGCAATGGCTATTTTAACTCAGGGGCTTCTGCGTGAGTGGTTAGACAATAACACCACTGATAATGAAATTGCAGCCGTCAAGTAATCACGGTATTAACAGTAATTTATCACCCCTGAATAATACAAACCTCTGTATAAAAAAAAGCGACTTATTCTATTAGTAGAAAAGTCGCTTTATCAAAGAGTATCAGTAAATTGAACTACATAGATTACGCCGTAACTGGAGCCGTTTGCTCTTGTTGCTCATGTACTTGTTCACTGTGTTCAACCAAAGTAACCACCGCTGCATCACCAACAACATTGGTACTGGTACTGGTACAGAACATATCAATAATACGATCTAACGCCGCAACAAGCGCAATTGCTTCAACGGGTAACCCTAATTGATGGATAAGTACGCCAATCATCACAATACCGCCAGCAGCTGTACCACAACGCTGACTCATGAACAAAAAATAGGTTGGGTTTACAGTATAAAAAAGGAGCCTAAGGGCTCCTTTAAGGTTGTAATCGCTGTTAGTTATCACTCGATTTGTTAGAGACTAGAGCGCATTTAAATAAGACTTTAGTGCTTTCAGCCTGACAGTAGCCCCGCCAATAATGTCCATAAAGCCCAATATTGGATGAGGTTTCTCTGCGGAAATCCACGCAGAACCTGTTGCCCCTATAGGAAGCGAATACCCTTCAGGTTCTTCAAACTCAATAACAACAGTACGGCCATGAGAGCCTGAATTATTGCCTACATGTTGACGGACATGCTGGCTACCACTCATAGGATTAATCATCGCTTCACCGGTGCCAGAGGTAACACTGTGTACTCTACCTCTAAAAATTTCACCAGGATAAGCATCTACATAAAACTCGGCAAACTGCCCTTTTTTAATATAACGATAAGATTGATCCGCTATTCGCATTTCCATAAACTTCTTACTGGTATCGAATAGATGCATGTTACCTAAACGTGTGCCTTCAACCACATTAGTGATAGCGAGTTGTCCATCAAACTGAGCCCGTATTTCACGACGGGAATCGGTCCATTTAGCAGATTGAATATCGGCATCATAGGATTGCATTTGCGCCGTTTGTGCATCTAACTGAGCAATATTGGCCGCCACTTGCGCGCTATTTGCATCAATTTGTGCAGCTAAGTTATCGCGATCAACTTGGCTTGCATGTTCTTTCAGCGCCGTTAATCTGGCTAAGTTACGTTCATCATTATTGATGTTAACTTTTAAAACTCTGATTTGCTGAATAGCTGCTGCATGCTGAGCCTCAACCGCACTTCTATTAGCTTTCAACGCGTTAATTTGCTCAGTGCTATCTACCGATACTAACGTGTAAATTAAATCACCTTTTTTTACCAATTGGTTGTGTGTGACATAAACATTTTCAACTTCTTGGCCAATTAATGGGCTTAATACAGCATGAGGTGCTTTGATTGTTGAGCTATCCGTTAAATCGGCTGGAGACCAGAATCGATGCCCTGTGAAGAGTGCGAAAGCAATGAATAACCCTAAGCCGACACTGCGCACTGCATTAGCTAAATTCCACTGAATAACACCTAATTTAACCAATAGCCAAATAATTAACACATAAGGAAGCATGATCTCTTTCATTATTTGTCTCCTTTAATGCCATTGCTAATAATACTTGAAAGCCGATTAGATAAGACGTCCCAGCGACCGAAGGCAATAATAATCGCAAGTACCCACCAGGTTTTATCAATAAATAATCCACACAACGACAAGGCAAATACAATTTGGGTATGCGCACTCGACATCGCTTCGGCTTTATGAACAGCCACTTCATGCAACTGCCAAAATAGATACAGCACATAACAAATCAACATGATGGTTACGACAAAGATAAAACCCATAAATAATTCTGAATCTAATAACGTTAAAATGGATGGGTAACCGTTTACAAAATAGTCTTCTGAAATTTGCTGACCATGAATTCGAGTTAATAAAGAGAAGCAATAACTCATTATTGCAATAACAGATAGCACTAGAATGAAAGAACTAAGCTTTCGTGCAAAGAGAGGTAACTTATTGATCAACGTTGGTATTACCGTATCGTTATCAGGCATTTCAGTCATAAAGATCCTAAAAGTGTAAAAATAGATAGAGGTATACTAACAATGCCCCACTGTATATAAGCTGAATACTAACAATGTCTCACTGTAATAACGGAATAACCGATATTCCAAATAGACTATTTACTTTGGTCTCAATGTTCTGAACGAATTTATAGTGTAATATGCACTTAAACTGTTCTAAATTATCGGTATATCATGGATCTGAATGCACTCAATGTGTTTGTCACCCTTTACAGATCGGGTTCGACACAAAAAGCAGCTAAACAACTTGGACGCTCGCAATCGTTTGTCTCCAAAGTATTAGCGCAATTACGTGAAGAATTAAATGACCCGTTATTTGTTCGAACAGCCAATGGCCTACAACCCACCAGCTATGCTGATAAAATAGCCCCTAAAATTCATAATGCACTTGAACAGATCAGCTTAGCGTTAGAGCCTGAGTATTTTGATCCTAAAAACTTGCAATATATCTCAGTGCATTTGGGTGAACCATTAGCTGTCATTATGGGTAAAGCACTCATTGATGAACTACGCAAAGAAACCGATGCGACATTGGAAATTAGGCAATGGCGGAAGGCCAGTAATGATGGTTTAATTGACGGGTCCATTGATATAGGCATTCAGACATTAAGAGAAAGGCCGCAACAGCTATATCAAAAGAAAATAGCATCGGGATATATTACGCGTGTGGGCAACTCTAGTGGCGAATTTGTAAAATTGTTAGTTGATGATTTAAACGAGCATTTTGAATACTTTCGTGAGCTAAAAGAAATAAAAACCCCAACGATTATTACTGATAATTTTAGTTTGCATAGAGAACTATTAGCCGATCATTACTCTTATAACTTTAAGTTAAACGATGAAGATCAGCATAAGAAAGTGATGATAGATCTCGCACTCATATGCAGCTCAGCTCGAAGACATGAAGCTAAAATAGTATGGTTATCAGAGATATGTAAAAGAGTATTATTGAAGTCAATTACCACAGAGTAATCTGTATGCTGAGGGTATTATGAGCCAGAGAAGTATTCACACTTTATTTAAACCGACTTCCATAGCCGTCATTGGCGCGTCAAACGGTGAGAAACGTGCCGGGCGAGTGCTGATGAAGAACTTACTCGGCAGTGGATTTTCTGGTCCAATAATGCCTGTTACCCCTAAGTACTCCGCTGTTATGGGGGTCTTAGCCTACCCCAATATAGAATCCCTACCTATAAAGCCTGATTTAGCGGTTATTTGTACTCGTGCTAGTCGGGTACCCGATATTATTGAAACCTTAGCCCAGTTTGGCTGTAAAGTTGCCATTATTATGGCTTCTGGTATGGCTAACGAATTTGATGAAAACGGTAATAGCCTCATAAGCTTAACCCTGCAGCATGCAAAGCGATACGGCATGAGGATCTTAGGCTCTAATAGTCTAGGGATGATAATCCCGACCATCGGACTCAATGCCAGCCTAGCCCATAGCGGGGCTAAGCAAGGCAAAATAGCTTTTGTGTCACAATCAGCGGCAATTTGTACCACGGTACTTGATTGGGCTAATAACAAAGATATCGGGTTTTCCTCCTTTATTTCCTTGGGTGATGCTTCCGATATCGACTTTGATGAATTACTCGATTACCTCGGTCGCGATAGTCGTACTAGCGCCATTATGCTGTACATCGACTCTATCAGTGAAAAGCGCCACTTCTTATCAGCAGCAAGAGCTGCGGCCCGTAATAAACCCATCTTTGTGATTAAATCAGGAAGAAGCTTAGAAGGCGTTAAAGCCGCCATGCTTCATACTGGCGGTAAAGGCGGTAATGACGCTGTATACGAAGCCGCCTTTAGACGTGCTGGTATGCTCCGCGTCAATGACTTGATTGAATTGTTTGCTGCTGTAGAAAGTTTAGCCCACTCAACGCCACTAAAAGGTGAGCGTGTCGCCATTATCAGTAACGGCGGCGGACCTGCTGTACTAGCAGCAGATGAGCTTATAATCAAAGGCGGCAAGCTTGCGCAGTTATCCGATGAAACCGTTAGTCAATTAAATGCTATTTTACCTTCAACCTGGTCGGGACAAAACCCACTTGATATCGTCGGTGATGCCGATAGTCAGCGCTATACTCAAGCATTAAATTTACTGATGGATAACTATCAGGAGATGGATGCGATTTTAGTGCTTCACTCTCCATCAGCACTTGAAGAAAGTGAACTGATTGCTCAAAGCTTAATTGAAGCGATAAAGTCACACCCCAATAGAAACAAACTCAATATTCTAACCAATTGGAGCGGTGAAGATTCAGCCTACTTAGCCAGAAAATTGTTTAGTAAAGCGGGGATCCCAACCTATAGAACCCCAGAAGGTGCAGTAAAAGCCTTTATGCATATGGTTGAGTACCGCCGAAACCAAAAGTTACTGCAAGAAGTGCCACAATCGATACCTGATAATATTCCAACAGATACCACCACTGCACGCGTGCTATTACAAAAAGCGCAAACGGAACAACGATACATTCTAGAAACCCATGAAACCAGCGACATTTTAAAAGCTTATGGTCTAAACACCATTGAAACCCAACTTGCGAAAACAGCGGAACAAGCCGTTGAACTCGCGAAAAAACTCGGTTTTCCTGTGGCATTAAAAGTGCAATCCCCTGATTTGATGTACAAGTCAGACGTTCATGGTGTCATGCTTAATCTCACTAACGAAGAGGAAGTGCACCAAGCTGCACTATCAATTACTTCCCGGGTAAAAGAAACCAATCCAGATGCAGCAATTGATGGCATGATTGTGCAAAAAATGGCATTAACAGCGGGAGCCCAAGAAGTACGAGTCTCTGTTATCAATGATCCGGTATTTGGTCCGGCCATATGTTTAGGAGAAGGCGGCTCAGAGTGGGATCCAACCCGTGATGCTGCAGTTGCCCTACCACCTCTTAATATGACACTAGCGCGTTATATGGTAATCCAGGCATTAAAGAACAACAAACTAAGAGACAGGCATCTACCCTTGGGTTTAGACATGAATGCTCTTTGTGTAATGCTAACCCAAATTTCGCATCTCATTATTGATTGCCCGGAAATAGCGTCATTAGATTTAAATCCGGTATTAGCAGCAGGTCAAACTATCACCCTGCTCGACGTGAATATGAAGCTCAATACTACAGATATTGATCCTAAAACACGTTTAGCCATCATGCCTTACCCAAAAGAGTTAGAGCAAACTGCAACACTGAAAAATGGCTTAAAAGTCATGTTAAGACCAATTCTGCCTGAGGATGAACCAAAACATTTAGTCTTTGATAATTCACTCAGTGACGAAGATCGTTATAAACGCTACTTTGGGGTGCGCTCACGCATGACTCACGAAGAAATGGCAGTACTAACACAAATTGATTTCGCCAGAGAGATGGCGTTTATTGCAACCGCTGAAGATGAAAACGGTGAACAAATTACCTTAGGGGCTGTTCGAGCTTCGACGGATCCTGATAATACCGAAGCTGAATTTGCTATGGCGGTTCGTGGTGATTATCAAGGTATTGGATTAGGTAAACTGCTACTTGAAAAGTTAGTCAACTATTATAAAACTACCGATACACCAGTATTAGCGGGATTTACCATGTTCGAAAACCGAAGTATGGCAAATCTTGCAAAAGGATTAGGCTTTACGGTGTCATTTGATATGGAAGAGCATCTTATTAAGATGCATATGGACTTACCTGTCTCAGAAAAGTAGTGGTCATCTAGACGTTTATGGCACTTTGATATCAAGGTGCCATAAGCATTAGCTAGCATTAAAACTAAAACGTAAACACTAAAACGTCAGCGCGATAAGCACTAACCTTTAACGCAATTTCTGCCATTAGACTTGGCTTGATATAACATATCATCAGCGCGAGTGAGTAATGTTTCAACATCATCACCTGGTTGAATACAAGCAGCACCAACTGATACGGTAATATTACCTAACTGCTGCTTTTTCTCTTTGCCAATAGTTAATTGCTTACCAGCAATGCGTTCTCTTATATGCTCAGCAACAGTTAACGCATCTTCCAAGTCAGTATTTGGCAATAAAACCACAAACTCTTCCCCACCATAGCGGGCAACAAAATCATTCCCTTTAACCGTTTGCTTCAAAGCGAATGCTACAAATGCCAGCACTTTGTCACCAATGAGATGGCCGTAAGTGTCGTTAAAGTTTTTAAAGTGATCAATATCAACCATCAATAAACAGCACGGCACGTGGTTTTGAGTGAATAAATTGACCTGCTCGAGGGCGAATATTTCGTAGGCGCGGCGATTATTTAATGACGTTAACTCATCAGTCATAGCCACTTTGCTCAAGTTGACCATTTCTTCTTTTAAGGTAACTAATTCAGAACCTAAAGTATCAATATCAGCACGCATCAATTCATTATGAAAAAGTACTTTTTCTACTTCAGCGCTGACATTAACCAGCATTTTATTGAAACTTTGTGGGCTAGGATCTGATTGTAGCTCATCACTAAAAGAGCTTAAGCTGGAAGAAAAATTGGATGTGCCAGAAGAAAGATCATTTATTTTAGAAACAAGACTATTGATTAATATCTGTGTTTCAATCTGGACATTCTCTATGACTTCAGGAGACTGGTCATTAATGAAGTTATTATATAAGCCTTGATTAACCGAAGCAGTAAACTCAACCTTATTCGCAAGTAAGCCGTCAATGGCTCTTTTGAGATCTAAATTTGTTTCACTATAATACTGATACCAGATGGCATAATTTTCAGGGGTTACCGGAATATTTAATGCCGACATTTGTGGAACGGCCATTCTTAGTATCTGTGCAGAACTTTCTAAACCAGTATTCAATTTAACATCCTATGTCATTCGTATGCGCAGCAAATTAAAACAAAATCAATACTCTAAAAAGAATATGGTTTTAATTGAGCTATAGCAACTGAAAAAAGTAAAAAATGTTTAGAAAAATAAAACCCTTTTCTTAAATCACTGCGTTTATACCTACAACACGGATCAATTATCACTATGAAAATGAGAACTATATGAAAAAACTAATCAATTCAACAATCAAAAAACTCTCTGTTGCCGCGATGTTTTCTATTACAACAGCTATGTCCTTGTCGGCATTAGCCACAAGTCCAGTACCTAACCAATTTACGAAGCCGACTATGATCACAATACACCAGTTTACAGCGAATAATTATCAACAGATTGAAGAAGCAAAAATGTTCCCAAAACCTGTAGAGGGGCAAGTACAACATATTCTGCAATTATCTAAACGAGACGATGAACTGAACTATAAAATTGAGATCGAAATTGGACAAAATAAGATGGTCGATTGCAATAAACATCGATTACATGGCGAACTGGAGAAACAAAACTTACAAGGATGGGGCTACCATTACTACACTGTTGATAGCATCTCTGATGGTCCAACTACGATGATGATGTGTGTTGACCCCAAAACGGCAAAGTTTGTCGTCATGGGAAAAAGTATCACTATGGATTACGATAGTCGCTTGCCTAAAGTATTCTATTTACCTGAAGGCGCTGAGTTAAGATACCGAATTTGGGAAGTGAAAGGTGATTTTGAATACTCAAAATAATCGCTATCAGCAATCATACTTATAGTTAAAGCTATAGCCATAAAAAACAGGCCATGAAGGCCTGTTTTTTGTTTTAGCAACTTAAAAGCTTATGACTTGGACGTTTAAGTCCCTTGAAAATAGGCTTAACAGCGCTTCACCCTTACCACTTGCATGACTTCAATGGGAAAACCCGCCACTGTTTGCTCTTCAGGGTAATAAAGTAAACTGACAAGCTGATCTTGTAAGCTTTTATATTTTTTAGTGCGTTTAAATTTAAATGCGACATCATAACCAGATATCATCAAGGTATGGAACACCCACTCTTCTTTTTCACGCTGAGTATGGGAAATAACCTTTACGCCTTCGAGGTGATTTAATTTATCGTGCTTTTTCAGTAATTCATCTACAGCTTTCTTTTTCATACTAACTATTCCTATTTAAAGCACTATCACCATGTATTACTTTAATATATTCCACTATCTCTTCATAGCGGTATTGAGTGCAATAACCAAAACCCGATAATTGTTTAACTTTATTACGAGTAAACAAGGGTACACTAATTCCAGCAAGAAATTTAGCTTGAACGCCAATTGACAGAGGTTGATCGCTTTTAGAAGCCATGTGTTGGCAGAACTGTTGAAGATTCTCAGCTAAAGATGGCAAGCTTGAAATTGGAATCAACTGTTTTTGCGGTAAAATCGCAATATGCCCACTACAAACACTACAATGTCCGCATTGGCTTGGCGCGTTGCGATCATCAAAATATATCGCCAATTTAGCCGTAATACATTCTGTAGATTCAAAAAATGAAATTAACTGCTTCAATCGTGCAATTTCCTTCACTTCATTGCTTTGAAAGTAATGGGCTAATTCAGCTGGAAGGTTTGGATTAAGTAGTGCATTGATATCAACATTGAAAACCTGAGTTATTTTTTTCGTTTCTAGTTGAATAAATTGCTTATCTGCCAAATATTCTAACGCTGCAACAACCCGCTGGCGATCAGCGCCATATTGTTGATATAAGCTATCAAAGTTGAGCTGCCCCCAGATTTTTTTAAACTGTGTATGTTCAAATATTTGTTGTAAAAATACTTGTCGCTGCGGGTCAAAGCTAGCAAGTAATTGCTGTTTACCCACTAGAAACTGATATTTAAACTCGGCAAAGTAAGCAAAGCTAGGTTGAACGACATTAGCGAGTTCCAACTGCACAAGTAATGTTTTCAAAGGTAACTGTTTGATATTACAACTCGTTGAGATTGAATACTCCTGCATTTCCCAACGACCGTTATCAACTTCAACTTTTATATGCTCAATTAGCTTCGCGATAGCTGTGGGTTCTGGTGTGTCACCATAAACAAAGTTTTCAATGGTGTTGAGGCCATCTTTATTTGCAAGAGTGACGCAATGCGATAGCTGACCATCTCGACCTGCTCGACCAATTTCTTGGCTATAGTTTTCTATGGATTTTGGTAAGTCATAATGCACCACGAAACGAATATTACTTTTATCAATCCCCATACCAAAAGCAATAGTGGCGACAATGATATTAATCTCACCATCCATGAACTGTTGTTGAATTCGGTTTCTGACGTCTGCATTAAGCCCTGCATGATAGGCTGTAGCCTTGATATTTGAGCGAGTTAAGTAATTTGCAATATCTTCTGCCGTCTTTTGTAGCGTCACATAGACAATACCTGCAATCCCGGCTGTTGCATTGGTAAATCGACTGACAGTATTCACTAACTCAGCTTGTTTTGACTCTTCGAGTACTGGTAGGACACTAATATCTAAGTTACTTCGATAAAAGCCAGTTTGTACTATCTGCTGAGGTAAAATTCCAAAGCGTTTAGCCATATCTAGCTTAACTTTTTCGGTCGCCGTTGCAGTGAGTAACATCACTTGCGAAATGTTAAATTGCTGCACGTACGAAGGAATTTTTAAATAGTCTGGTCTAAAGTTATGCCCCCACTCTGAAATACAGTGAGCTTCATCAACCACTAACAGCGAAATAGTAATGCTCGATAGAAACTGTCTGAAGCGTTCATTTTTAAAACGCTCAACCGAGACCATTAAAATTTTAGTGGTACCATTACGAACATCCCGCATCACCTGCTGACTTTGTTCATAGGTCAAACTTGAATCGATACTCGCTGCGTTAATTCCTTTGGAATGTAAAAATGAAATCTGATCTTTCATCAACGCCAATAATGGAGAAACAACTAAAGTCAGCTGAGGAAGTTGTAATGCACTGAATTGATAACATAACGACTTACCTGAACCCGTTGGAAAAATAGCGAGCGATGAATTGTCAGATAAAATATGTTTAACAACGTCAATTTGCCCTTCTCTAAATTGATCAAAACCAAATTGTTGTTTTAAAGTTTGGGTAAGGTCAGCATCTAGTGGGTTCAATGATGGCGAAGTTGATTGAGATTGCATGTGATTGCCTAAGGTTAAGCGAACGAAAAACTTGCCATTTCATTAACAATACTGCTGTTAACTGATAATGATATTGGTGACGCTTTGTAGAAAAAAAGGACTATTTTAATGTGTCATTGTGTAAAGAATAACTATTTACGCGCGATATATTGATTAATTAGATCCGTTAACTGATCTTCAAATGCCTCTTGGGCTTGTTCTAAATCGCCACTAAAAGAAGATAGAAATTTGCTTGCTTGAGTACGGGTTAACATCTTATCGCCTAAACAGTAGGCCATCTCATCAAGTTGCTTATTATGGCGCGGCTCAAGAAACCACTGACAAGTATCTGTATCCAGTGATGCCAAGCTCTGCTGAGCAAGATTACAGAATATTTCTATGTGATCGACACCGTCAGGTCCTAAACAACCTGGTTCAAGGCGATATAATACGATTAGCTTACTATCTAACATGTGAATATTCGCGTCCTTTGCGTAAAAAATGAATAAGATGACAGTTATAAAAAAGGCTTATTAAGTCAGAGTGATTAAACCTATGTTATTAAGTCAGCGCAGTCGAATAAGACAATGCTGTTAATCTAAACTGGCATTTATAATAGCCTGTTTGTACTTGTCGATATAGGTCTCGATTGGGATAATATCTTCTTTTAATCGTCGATTTCGACCCAGTAATGATGACTCAACAAATAACTCAAACCAAGCCGTTAATACCTGCGAGTTTAAAGGTTCATCAACGGCTTCAAATGCTAATGCAGCCACTTCTGCAGTGGATAACTGAAAGTCATGACTGCCCTTTCTTAGCTCATAACTTGCCAAGGTCTCGGGTGTAAATGATAGCAAAGGCAGATTGTGCAAATATGGGCTTTTGCGGAACATTTTAATAGCTTGGCGCCAACTGCCATCAAGTAAAATTAATAAAGGAATTTTACCATCAGAAGTATTTTTACATTGGCTTACGTGAGAAATTACCGCTTGATTTGGCTCAGCATATTTCGCAGGGAAAATAAGCATAGGTTGATACTTAGGATTATTGATCGCCTCAACCATTTCTTTACTCGGCTCTGTTCTAGACCACAAATAAGCACTGGTGTTAGGCACAATATCGGCAATCAACCGACCACTATTAGTGGGTTTTAACACCTCATCATCATACATAACCAGCATAAAGTGGGCTTGGGTATTGATATATTCACGATGTTGGCAGGTACAGAAAATTTCACCTAATAAACACCACTGACAACGAATTAGTTTCATGCCTCTGGCTGCAAAAGGTTTAGTCGAAATTGATTTTCTGTATTGATATAAATGATGAACTGCATGCTGCAATTCAGATGGTAACGCCAACATGGGGATATTCTCAGTAAGACGCTATCGTTTAATAGCGTTCAAAAAAATTCATCACCCGTTAAGGTGATGAGGATACTACAATATTCTTCTAAGTAAAAAGTCAGCTTTTAAGCGCCTTATCCTGGTCATGATTTTTTTCACAGGTGCTGGGTACTTTTGCAGTGTTTCAATTTGGCTATAATGAAATAACTTTTCAGTGTGCTCAAGAATAAACGCTTGTTCAGACTCAAAGCTTTGTTTCCAAGCACCGCTTTCATCATGTAAAAGCAGGCCATTTTCTAAATCAAGTGCCCAAGCGCGAGGGTTTAGATTTGAGCCAGTAATAAGATGCTTTTTACCGTCAGCGCTAATGCCTTTTAAATGAAAACTGTTAATACCGTTTTTCCATAAATGGATCCGTAACTGACCATTTTCAATGGCCCATTGCTGACGCTTTACAAACTTGCGTAATGATTGCTCATACATGTAAGGCAACGCACCAATCGTCGAGAACTCTTTCTCAGGCGGAATATAGAAGTCGTTAGCAGTTTTATCACCGACAACGATATCAATGCTCTTACCATTACGTAAATGTCGTGTCAGAGCACGTACAAGTGCATTGGGCGGATTGAAATAAGGCGTGCAAATGAACAGTGATTCCGTTGACTCATCAACCATTTTAACAATCACTTCATTAAGCTTGTTCTTTTTACGACCAAGACCCACTAATGGTGTCACACGATTACCAATACGAGTACTTTCAAATTCATACTCAGAACGACTCAATCGCGTTTTAAAGGTACGCATGTCTTGTTTTTCAGGGCATTGTTCTTCGCTACTGTCCTGCGTTAAAGAACACACTGCAGAATCGTTGACTAAGTGCTGTTGAATATAGCTACGCATGCTGCGAGCAAGCTCTGCTGATTCAATCACATGGTAGCGATCAAAACGATATTTATCTAACTGCTGAAAGTAAATATTATTGATACTGGCACCACTGAAGATTACCGCATCATCAATGATAAAACCTTTAAGGTGCAAAACACCCATGAATTCGCGAGACTTAACCGGTACACCTAATATATCGAAAGGCTGCACAGCTTCAGCCATCGCCTTTCGGTACATAATGTAGTTACCACTGTCGCCTTTATGCCCAATCAATCCACGACGTGCACGATGGTAGTCAACCAAGACAACTATTTGTAATTCAGGGTTAGCAGCTTTAGCCGCTAGTAACGCATTGAGAACTTCTCGTCCTGCTTCATCATCTTCCAGGTACAGTGCTGCAATATGGATCGAATGCATAGCACTCGCGATACGAGATAATAATTCTTGCTTAAACTGAATAGGGTTTAATAACCACTTAAGAGAATCAGTTTGTAATGCGATACCACCAAGCTTATCCAGCAAGGCAACCTCCTTAAACGATATCAATTAGGTATGTAAGCATAGGCAATAAAATTGGCCGTTATTAAGTATGGACTCAAACCTTTCGCAGTAAGAATCGTTCCTTACTCATGAGAGTTGATATTAAATAAATACTTAATTTTTGGCTTTCTATCACCATGGCGCCGTAATAACTAATTAACAATTGATATTAGGAGATAGAAATTACCGATTTAGCGCCTAAGGAGCAAGGATTTTCTTATGATATAAAGGTATTTGGTTAGTTTATGAGGCACAACTTAACTATTTTAGATCAAATAGATGATCAATGGTTAATGAGCGTTCGAATAACGCCCAAACTGATAGCATTATCGGATGTGATTTTTTGATTGATAAATAATCACATTTCTACATTATCGATGCCTAAGTCCAATGTAGTTAGGATAAAACAATATTTTTTGAATTGTGTAATGTAAATCATGATGAGATCACGTACTTTACAGTTACCTTTGATATCAGTATTTTCCTATGCCTTCTCTAATTACTAATCTAAATCGTTGTCTTATTTACAGTCGAAATCGTAGCCTTGTTAATAGTCTAATTCGAATTTTCAGCATCTGTACTGTCAGTCTACTCAGCTTTAGCTCAACCAGTGTTGCTGATGAATATTTAGCGAATATGATGAAAATCATCACCCCGCCACAATCGCAAATGGCCATTAATGTTTGGGATATTGAAAGTAATAAAAGTATTTATAGCTTGAATGAAGATACGCTGTTGTTACCTGCCAGTATTCAAAAAGTTCTTACTGCAGTTGGAGCAACACATCAACTAGGAACCGACTTCTATTATCAAACTCAATTATTAACCAATGGCGAAGTTGTCGATAATACCCTTGAAGGTAACGTCTATTTTACCTTCAGTGGCGATCCTACTTTTAAACGTAAACACCTGTCTGCATTAATAGCTACTTTCAAAGAAAAAGGCATTAAACAAATATCAGGGAAAATCATCTTAGTCGGTTCACAAATTAAATCTGTCAGAGCACCTGGTTGGGCATGGGATGACTTAGGGATTTGTTATGCCGCGCCAGTATCAAATTTTATCATCGATCGCAATTGCGTCAGAGCGACCTTAACTCCGCTTGATGATAGTTCGACAACGATTAGCGTTCTGTCTAAATATCCAATCAATATCACCACACAGGCAAGGTTTAACCCTTTGATTAAACCAAAACAAGCTACAGAACACTTTTGTAGCCTCCAAATGCAACGTTTTGATAAAAATAAATACCAACTATCTGGATGCTATCCGGGTAAAAAACCGATTCGATTAGCCATTGCAGTTAATGACGCGCCCCTTTATGCCAGTGACATGATCGAAGCGATGTTAAGTGAACAAGGCATTGAGTTTACAAACCTACAATTAACTGATGTGCAATTACCTAAAGACCTCACACTGTTGGCTGAACATAAATCGCAAACATTGCCACATTTACTGAAAAGAATGTTAGAAAAGTCTGACAATTTAATTGCTGATAGCTTATTAAAAAAAATTGGACAAAGCTTCTTTAAACAACACCCACTGACGCAGTCTGTAAACTACGATAATAACGGTTTTGTTATTGGTGCCACAGCGTTACAAAACATACTATCAGAATTAAACTTACCCTTTGTTGAAGCAAATCTAGTCGATGGTTCGGGGCTTTCACGTTATAACTTACTGACATCAAAACAAATGTTGTCAGTGTTGCAATTAATCAAGATAGACAAGCAGTTTAATTACTTAGAAGACTTACTACCTGTGGCGGGTAAAACAGGAACGCTTAAATATAAAGACTATTTCAAGCAATCACCGTTGAAAAATCAAGTTTCTGCAAAAACAGGCACTATGATGGGTGTTGATAATCTCGCAGGTTTTATTACCGCAGAAAATGGTAAACAGTATGCCTTCGTCATTATTGAAAATGGTTTAAGCCCCAAAGCTAAGAAAACACGTTTGGCACCGTTTAGTGCATTATTTTTGCAAACGCTAAATGATTTACCTCAATAAAAAAGCGCACTGTAAACAGTACGCTTTAGAAAGGTTTTTAATGATTAGCAGATTTGGTTAAAACAAGTCTGCTGGCATCGCCATGATTGAATCATCGCCCTGGCTAACTTGCGCAATATGAAAATCAGCTTTTGGTAACACTTTATCCATATAGAACTTAGCAACAAACCTTTTTTGTTCTGTAAAACTTGCATCATCATGGCCAACGGCTCTTTCGGCCATTAATAATGAATAGTAACCATAAAGGATGTAGCCAAACGCATCTAAGAAATCCACAGCGCTAGCATTGATAAGTGCTGGTTGAGAAAGCTTGTTGTCATTGATGTAGTTTGCCAATGTCAGCAAGTTATCAAAACGAAGGCTAATTGCTTTTCTGTCCGCGTCAGATGTATGTTCAAAACCGGCTAATTCCGCATTAATTTCTGCTACGAATTCAGTTAACGTCGCAACATTGTCACCTGTGACTTTACGGCCTAAGAAATCAATTGCTTGAATGCCATTAGTCCCTTCGTAAATTTGTGCGATACGCGTATCACGAACAAATTGCTCAATACCGGTTTCACGAATATATCCGTGGCCACCAAATACTTGCTGCGCCATAATGGTTGCATCTAAGCCACGATCGGTTAAGAACGCTTTTGATACTGGCGTCAGTAAACCCACATATTTAGCCGCTTTGGCTTTTACATCACCTTCACCATATTTGGCTAAATCTAACTGCTTGCCAGTAAATACTGATAATGCTCGGCCTGCATCAGTTACTGATTTGATGGTCAATAACATACGGCGTACATCACCGTGAACAATTATTGGGTCTGCAGCACTGCCTGTTGGTGAACCGCCAGCTGCAATACCTTGAACACGTTCTTTGGCATAATCAGCAGCCATTTGATAAGCGCCTTGTGCACTACCAAGACCTTGGATACCAATCGCTAAACGTTCGTAATTCATCATAGTGAACATGCACACTAATCCGCGATCTGGACGACCCACTAAAAAACCTTTAGCGCCATCGTAATTCATAACACAAGTTGCAGACGCTTTAAGTCCCATTTTGTGTTCAATTGAACCAACAGTAACGCCATTAGCGCCGCCTAAAGAACCATTATCATTAACCGTCATCTTAGGGACTAAGAATAATGAAATACCCTTAGAGTTGGGCAGTTTTGCTAACACTAAATGAATCACGTTTTCAGTTAAGTCATGATCGCCGCCGGTAATGAAAATCTTACTACCTGAGATAAGGTAACTACCATCATCCTGTGGTTCAGCTTTAGTACGAATATTTCGTAAATCTGAACCTGCTTGGGGTTCAGTCATATCCATTGCGCCTGACCATTCGCCAGAATATAAATTAGGTAAATACTTTTCTTTTAATTCATCTGTTGCATGGGCATTGATACACAGTGCAGCGCCAGCCGTTAATGAGCCGTAAAGCGTAAATGAGTTACATGCGCTGTAATTCATTTCATCAACTAGCACACCTAACATCTTAGGCATGCCCATTCCGCCATAATCTGGCTCACCACATAATCCAACCCAGCCACCTTCGGCGAATTGCTTATAAACGTCTTTAAAGCCATCAGGTGTGATGACCTTATCATCTTGGTGTCTTACACCTTGCTCATCGCCGCTTCTATTTATAGGATGAATCAAATCACGGCTAATCTTGCTAGCTTCATCTAAAATCGCAACAGCGGTGTCCATATCAACCATTTCTGCGATATTGGGCATAGATTGCCAAGTATTAGTCGCATCAAAAACGTTTTCTAATAGAAACTGCATGTCCTTCAAAGGGGCTTGGTAAGGGTTCATATAAGACTCTTAAACAGATAATTAAAACAGTTGTTTCAATTTATACAAAAAGTTAACTAAACACAAGGCTAAACTGATTATATGAACGATTAAGGTCAACTTTTATTGAGGTAAAAAACACGTAAACTATAGCGCTGGAGATTACAGGATTATGACTTTATAAAACTCTGATGAGGGCTTGTTGATTAACACGGATTACACTGTTGAAATAGTTTTTATCGCCACGAGTAATCAACAGCTTAAACTTGATATTACTGTTTAATTTTGCTTTTCAAACGCCTTACCTAATAATGCAAAGTAATTAATTATTGCGGTATAGATGTGTACTTTCTGCGATGCTGAGGGATACATTAGCAGCGTCATTGGGTCATTCTTCAGCGTCCCTGAAACCAAATAATTATTGTGCAGTTCACTACATGCCTCAATGGATGACTCAAATGCCCTTGCCATTAACTCTGATGGTTTTGAAAAATAATAACAGCCCTGTTGTTTATCAAGTTTAATCGCATCTACAACGTATTGGCTCGGTTGCTCACCGTCATCAGACAGCAACACAACTTTGAACAATGCAGACAAATTATCATTAAGTTTATGCGGTTTAAGTAAAGCATCCTGTAACCATAAATCACTGGCACATTGATATTTTTTAAAAGAAAACCTTGGCGATACGTCAAAGGCTTTATCAACAATATAATGATCAAATGCATGCCAAAATTCATGAGCTAATGCCCCTGCTCCAGCATTCTTAGCTAAAGCTAACTCTCTGGTTACTGGTGAATAATGAGCTTGTACCCCTTTTTGACCACCTCGACCAAAGAGTAAATTGAGCGTTTTCCGTAATCCAATTAACTCAGTAGGAACATTTAGAATTTGAGATAGGTCAGCCATCGAATCGAACACTAAATTGGCAGCAAGTTCAGATTCTTCTTTTGTTACCCATTTACCCACACTAATATGATTGAGACCAAAACACTGTTTGATATCAATAAAATTAGCTTGCTCACCTAATCGGTAATCAGCACCATTTCGAACATAGCGGGTAGTTTTTAACAATAAAAAGCCTTAATATTAAGATGATTACTTATATATCACTTATAAATTATTAATAGTGTATTCATAAAAAATGCCTCTAATCGAGGCATTTAACTTTGTTGATATCTGCTTTACAGTGACGGTTAACGAGTTACCACATCAAGTCATCAGGGATTGCATAATCAGCATAAGGATCATTTTCTTGGCTTGCTTGCTCTGTTTGGTTATCGGCATTTTCTTGCCATAAATAACCACACCACTCAGGTACTAATAAGTTAACACGTTCGGCTAATTTATGAGGTACTAAATAGCTTTTCTCTTCATAGCGAACAATCCCTACAACACCAGATTGTAGCTGGCCTTGCAATTTCTCATCAACATAAACAGATAAAATTTTCTTATCAAAAGTAAAGTTGAATTTTATTTCTGAACCACTCGGCGCTTTAATTTCAAACTTGGTAAATTCAGTGATTAAACCACGAACTTGACCTTTTTCTGACGCTTCAGCAAAACGCTTTTCATTTAACGCTTTATCTTTCGCTGCTTGCTCGAGTTTTTGTTGTGCAATTTGCTGTTTTAAATCAGCACTACCATCATCAACTTTAGCTTTCTTTTGCTTACGCTTCTGAGTTTTTACATCGCGTGCTTTTTGCTTACTGGCAAGTCCTGCTTTTAGAAGCTGCTCTTGTAATGCGTTTGCCATTTGTTTCACCTATAAAAATTGTTCAGTATTACTGAGGTAAATGTTTTGCTAATGCATCCATTGCAGCGCCGGCGCCACCTAAAGACCAACCACCATCAACAGGAATAATTGTCCCTGTTATATAAGTGGCCATGTCTGAAGCTAGAAAAAGAGCTGCATTGGCTATATCTTGTTTTTGACCATTTCGTTTTAACGGCACACTATCGGCAATCATTGATTTTAAAGCTTTACTCGGCGCTAGACGATCAAAACCTTCAGTATCTTCAATGGCTCCAGGCACAATAGAGTTAACACGAATGCCTTCAATCCCCCATTCAATAGCAAGAGTACGAGTTAACATATCAACGCCCGCTTTAGCAGCACACACATGAACTTGTAAAGCCATTGGCACGTAGGCTTGTGGCGCTGAAATTTGAATGACACTTGCATTGCCTTTAGTCAGCAAAGGATACGCTTGTTTAATCACTTGAAAACTGCCTAATAAGTCAATATCCATGACTGACTTAAAACCATTAACGGATAAATCTTTAGCCCGTGAAGGAAAGTTACCCGCGGCGCCACTAATTAACACATCAATAGCATTATATTGCTGAGCAATCGTATTAAAACCTGATGCTACCGCTTCAGAGTCTCTAACATCAAAACTGACTCCGATATGGTTTCCGTTCGGATTAGTTTGTTTAAGCAACTCTACCGCAGCATTGACTTTATCAATACTACGACTGGCAACAGCAACATTAGCTCCGGCTTTTGCAAAAGCACACGCTATGCCTAAATTGATACCGCTGGTGCCGCCAATGACAACGACATTCTTTCCTTGATAATCAAACATGTGTAGCTCCTGCAATCGTGTAATGAATAAATCAGCATGTTATCTAGCTTGGTGTTTAACTTGTGTCACTAAAAAATTTTTAAATGTTAGCTTGATGCCTTAGAAACTATTCTTAATGTACTGCAATAAACATCAATAGCTACTTTAAAGATTGCACAATAGCTTGCAATGAAGCTAATGGATCATTCGCTTTAGTGATTGGTCTGCCAATAACTAAGTAGTCAGAACCGGCAGCAATGGCTTTAGGAGGCGTCATCACACGATGTTGATCGCCAACATCAGCACCAACAGGTCGAATACCTGGGGTCACTAAATTAAAATCAGTACCAAATGTTTGTTTTAGCATCGTGGCTTCTTGTGCTGAACAAACCACGCCATCTAATCCAGCTTGATTGGTTAGCGCCGCTAAACGTTTCACATGCTCAGATGCGGGTACATTAATACCTAACAAGGCTAAATCTGCATCACTCATTGAGGTCAATACAGTCACAGCAATTAATAATGGCGCATCTTGCCCATAACTGGCTAAAGCGGTTTTAGCCGCTTGCATCATAGCTAAACCACCACTGGCATGGACATTTGTCATCCATACGCCTAAATCAGCAGCGGCTGAAACCGCTTTCGCAACGGTATTTGGAATATCATGGAATTTTAAATCTAGGAATAAATCAAAATCACGGTCGTGAATATCTTTAACAAGCTGAGGACCAAATAAAGTAAACATCTCTTTGCCTACTTTAAGACGACACATTGTAGGATCTAGCTTATCAATTAATGCCAGTGCCTCATTCTTATTGTCATAATCTAAGGCTACTACAATCGGTTTATCTGCCATGCTTACTCCATACATATCATTAACTAATCAGTTACTCGCCATCGAGCCCTTTTACGCGTTTAATACTTCCCCACTCTTTACATGATGGACAATGCCAGTAAAGACTGTGTGCAGGAAAACCGCATGAGCAACAACGGTAACTAGGACGAAATTTAATTTGTTGTTCTACTAATTTTTCTAACATTGAAAGGCTTTGCTTCGCTTGACCATCTTCAGCCTGCTTTATATGCAGTTGCATTAAATGTTGGAAACCTTTCATTGTCGGGTGGCGATATAGATGATCTAACACCATTTTTTCTGCATTCTCAGCAAAACCTTGCTCAATTTTATGCTGGGCTAAAGCAATCACCACAGTGGCACTCGCGCCCTCTTGTAAAGCTTGCTGCAATAAAGTTTGATAGCCTTCGAGGTCGTTACTGTCACGGTAAACTTGTTTGGCAATGCCAATAGCATCTGAGAATACATCAATATCTGCAAGTTTAAGTTCGAGTAAGCTTTTTTTGCACAATGAGACCTCATTTGTGTCTAAGTATATTTTGGCTAATGTTAGCCATGCTCGGCCACATTGATCATCAAGCTTAATAGCTTGTTGAAGTAATTTTATTTTATCTGTAGCTTCAGTCTCTTCATCAGCTAACTGACAATAAAAATGGGCGGTAATATTTTTTAATGCTTGCTGACGTTTTCTACTGAGGCGCTTAGTGATGTTAATGGCATTCTGCCATTCTTTAGTCACTTGATAAATCGAGATAAGTTCAGTCTCAGCGTCTTCGCTATGATCATCTTGATTGACAAGATTTAAAAATATTTCTTCGGCTCGGTCATAAAAACCTGCTGCAAGATAATCTTTACCTAACTCCATCATAGCAATGTCCCGTTGCTCAGTCGTTAAGCTAGGTCTTGCTATAAGGTTTTGATGGATCCTAATGGAGCGATCTACTTCTCCACGCTTTCTAAACAGTGAGCCAAGAGATAAATGGGTATCAATAGTTTCATCATCGACATCAAGCATGGTAATAAATAAATCTACTGCTTTGTCTGACTCATTAGACAACAGAAAGTTAAGCCCGGTGAAATAATCACGGCTTAGTTTTTTACTCTGTTGCTTTTGATTCTGTCGTATACTTCTTCTACCCATATACCAGCCATAACCAGCTGCAATAGGTAACAACAGAAAGAGGATTTCTAGCATATTACGCTACGGTATCCTGTGATGTTAAATCCGTTTTATGTTCGGCCAGTTGGTCAGTTAATTTCGCGACTGTTTTTCTACTTTTTCGTAATGCCATTTTGAATTTAACAATGTAATAAGCAGCAAATAACCAGCTTATGATGAACCCACATAAAAATACAAAGGCCAATACTACTGGTAAACGGTACTGACCTTCAGCGACAAAATAGCTGACAGTAACGACTTGTTCATTCTTGGCTCCAAAAAGTAAGGCAAGGACAAAGAATAATCCAACAATAACAATGGCAATAAATGATTTCACGCGATTCTCCATTCTGTGAGTCAATATAATTGATTATCCAAGAAATTTGGTAAAGTAACCAGCTTTGAAAAGCATTAGATACAAAAAAGCCTCCAAAAGGAGGCTTTTTAATCAAGCGTTAATTAAACATTAACCGCATCGACACGTTCACGCAGTTCTTTGCCAGGCTTAAAGTGCGGTACATATTTGCCTTCCAAGTCAACTGAGGTTCCAGTTTTTGGATTACGGCCAACACGCGGCGCACGATAATGAAGTGAAAAACTACCAAAGCCACGGATTTCTATACGATCTCCGCCTTCTAATGTTGTTGCCATTTGCTCCAACATTTCTTTAATAGCACTTTCCACTTCTTTCGCTGACAACTGCGACTGCCTAGTGGCAAGTTTTTCGATCAGTTCGGATTTAGTCATCCTGTACCCTCTATAATCAAGCCAAAACAGTCGCCTAATGGGGAGCTAGCTCCCCACACAACAGGCGATTTATTACTTACGAGCTGCTTTGAACGCTTCAGCCATTGCATTACTAATAACAGCATCATCTTGCTTGTTAATAGTTGCCATTGCTTCTTTCTCATCTGCTTCATCTTTCGCTTTGATAGATAAGCTGATAGAACGGTTCTTGCGATCTACGCCCATGAACTTAGATTCAACTTTGTCACCTACAGCAAATACTGTAGATGCGTCTTCGATACGCTCGCGAGAGATATCTGCAACGCGAAGGTAACCTTCAACAGTTTCAGCTAGTTCAATTGTAACGCCTTTAGCGTCAACAGCAGTAACTACACCATTTACAATAGTACCTTTCTTCTTATCTGCCAAGTAGGCATTGAAAGGATCATCTTCAGTTTGCTTAACGCCTAAGCTGATACGCTCGCGCTCAGGGTCAACTGAAAGTACTACTGCATGGATTTCATCACCTTTCTTGAATTCAGAAACTGCGTCTTCGCCAGTTCCGTTCCAAGAAATGTCTGAAAGGTGAACAAGACCATCGATGCCACCGTCAAGACCAATGAAGATACCGAAGTCAGTGATAGACTTGATCTTACCAGAAACTTTATCGCCCTTGTTGAAACGAGTAGCGAAATCATCCCATGGATTAGTCTTACATTGCTTAAGACCTAGAGAAATACGACGACGTTCTTCATCGATGTCTAATACTAGAACTTCAACTTCATCACCTAAGTTAACAACTTTAGATGGGTGGATGTTCTTATTAGTCCAATCCATTTCAGAAACGTGAACAAGACCTTCAACGCCTTCTTCGATTTCAACGAAACAACCGTAGTCAGTTAAGTTAGTAACGCGACCAGTTAAGCGTGTGCTTTCTGGGTAGCGCTTGCTGATTTCTAACCATGGATCTTCGCCAAGTTGCTTAAGACCTAGTGATACGCGTGTACGCTCACGGTCATACTTAAGAACTTTAACGTTGATTTCATCACCAACATTAACGATTTCAGATGGGTGCTTAACGCGCTTCCAAGCCATATCAGTGATATGTAGAAGACCGTCAACGCCACCTAAGTCTACGAATGCACCGTAGTCAGTAAGGTTCTTAACGATACCTTTAACTGCTTGACCTTCTTGAAGGTTCTCAAGAAGAGCATCACGTTCTGCACTGCTTTCTGATTCGATAACAGCACGACGTGAAACAACAACGTTGTTACGCTTCTGGTCAAGTTTGATAACTTTGAATTCTAATTCTTTGTACTCTAGGTGAGCAGTATCGCGAACTGGGCGAACGTCTACTAGAGAACCTGGTAAGAAGGCACGGATACCGTTTAATTCAACAGTGAAACCACCTTTAACTTTACCATTGATGATACCGATAACAGTCTCAGCATCTTCATAAGCTTTTTCTAGAACAATCCAAGCTTCATGACGTTTAGCTTTTTCACGAGATAATTGTGTTTCACCGAATCCGTCTTCAACAGAGTCAAGGGCAACATCAACTTCATCGCCAACAGCGATTTCTAAAACACCTTGAGCGTTTTTGAATTCGTCAGCAGAGATAGGGCTTTCAGACTTAAGGCCAGCGTCAACAAGTACAGTACCGTTTTCGATGCGAACAACTACACCGCGAACGATAGAACCAGGACGAAACTCTAAAGTTTCAAGGGATTGTTCAAATAGATCAGCAAAAGATTCAGTCATTTTATGATTACTTTCTTCTATAAACCACCATCCATCCTAGATGTGGAGTCAATTAATTTATTTACATCTTCCGTGATATAAATGTTGTTTCATAATTTCTCAGAATTAAGAAATTACGTTAAATTTTTATTGATGTGTTCAAGCACGAGCTCAAGCACTTCATTAATACCTATGCCACTAGTATCAATCACTAGTGCATCATCTGCAGCCACTAAAGGAGAGACTGAACGATTAATATCGCGGTCATCACGTTCAATGATTTCAGATAAAAGGCGGTCGATTTTAACATCGAAGCCCTTGTCCTGCAACTGTTTAAAGCGACGTTGCGCCCTTTCCTCTGCAGATGCAGTTAAGAAGATTTTTGCTGGTGCGTTTGGAAAAACCACGGTTCCCATATCGCGACCATCAGCAACAAGCCCAGGCTCATTACAAAAAGCACGTTGACGGCGTAATAATGCTTCTCTCACTCTTGGGAAAGCAGCTATTTTTGACGCCGCGTTTGAGCACTCTTGAGTACGGATACTGGTAGAGACATCCTCTCCTTCTAGAACAACTTTAACTTCTTGCTGTTCAGCAACCGTTAAAAATTGTACATCTAGATGTGCTGCAAGCAAGGTTATTGCTTCTTCATTCTCTAATTCAACATTATGATGAATGGCTGCAAGGGCTAATACGCGATAGATAGCACCGCTATCTAATAAATGCCAATCTAGGCGCTGCGCAACGAGTTGGCAAATTGTCCCTTTTCCTGCACCGCTTGGTCCGTCGATTGTGACTACGAGAGCACGTTCAGACATAAATTCCTCCGAAAAAATAACAATCTTCCATGAAAGTAAAAAAGGTTCATCAAAATGAGCGGGCGGCATTGTATAACAATTTCAACTAAAAAACTGAAGTAATTTGTAAGGACATTAACAAGATCAATACAACGGCAGTATCTTGACTGCCGTCATACTATTGAAATGTTACTGAGCTATTCTTGCAAACTCAGTAAAATAGGTAGGAAATGTTTTTGAAGTGCAATCTGGATCGTTAATGGTTATCCCGCAATCAGCAAAGGCCATCATTGAAAAACACATTGCCATACGGTGATCATTATAGGTATCAATGTTTGCTGTATTTAAGGTGATAGGTGGAGTAACAGCGATAAAATCATGACCTTCCTCTACAGTGGCACCAACTTTACGTAACTCAGTGGCCATTGCAGATAGACGGTCTGTTTCTTTAATACGCCAATTGTAAATATTTGTGATACGGGTGGTACCCGTTGCAAATAATGCTGCTGTTGCGATCGTCATTGCAGCATCTGGGATATGGTTCATATCTAAATCAACAGCGGTCAGTTTAGCTTGGCGTGAAATAATATAATCATCTCCCCACTCAATATCTGCACCCATTTTTTCAAGTACATCAGCAAATTTAACATCACCTTGAATACTTAACTTACCAACACCGGTTACTTTCACTTCACCGCCTTGTATTGCACCTGCAGCAAGGAAGTATGATGCAGAAGACGCATCACCTTCGACTAACACTTTGCCGGGTGACACATATTTTTGACCAGTAGGAATTTCAAAACGGCGGTAATCGTGATTAATCACTTTAACGCCAAAGCGAGCCATTAACGCAATGGTGATATCAATATAAGGTTTAGATACCAGTTCACCTCTGATATTGATGTTTACTGCATCTTTTGTCAGCGGTGCAACCATCAATAATGCGGTAAGGAATTGACTGGATAAATCCCCTGCGATTTCTACTTCGCCGCCATTTAGGCCATCGGCATTAATGGTTAATGGTGGGAAGCCATCATTTTTAAGGTAGTTAACATTAGCGCCTAATTGACGTAATGCATCAACCAGATCGCCAATTGGGCGTTCTTCCATACGTGGTTCGCCTGTTAAAGTGAACTCACCACTGCCTAGCGTCAGCGCGGCACATAACGGACGCATGGCTGTACCCGCGTTGCCTAAAAATAAACTTTGCGCTTGTTGTGCCGTAATTGGCTTACCTAAGCCTTGTAGCTCACATACGGTATTATTGTCTGATAATTGGTACTCAACGCCTAATTGCTTTAATGATGCCAACATATAACGAATGTCATCAGAATCTAATAAGTTAGTCAGTGTGGTTTTGCCTTCAGCTAAGGTAGCCAAAAGTAATGCTCTATTTGAGATACTTTTAGAGCCAGGAATATTGACGACTCCATTTACTTTTTTAATTGGATCAAGACGCAATTGTTTCATTACAAGTTCTTCTTAAATAACTTCCCGCTTTACGCGAAAATTAAAGTGTAAGGGCTAAAGAGAAAATGACGTCTTTGTCAATTTATCTATACGAATTAGATTGTATAAACTCAATAAATTATTCTTGGGTACAAATTTACTGATTGCAGCCAATGATTCAAGAGATAAGTGAAATTAAATGACCGTTTTAGGCTGAACTTGAATTATTTGCGTGAAAAAAGCGCATTTCTTAAGATTTAATAACCGAATATAAGGTAAACCGTCATAAAACTTAAATTTTTATCGGTAAAGTGTAAACCTAACACCTTTGGAATAACTATTTTTAAGCCTTTATCTAAATAGGCATTTCAATCCGTATTTAAACCACGTTATGCTTAAGTGAATCCTACTTCTGTTTATATAATATAAGGTCAATGGCCATGTTTAACACGTTAACTGCAATGCCTGCAGATCCCATTCTTGGTTTGCTTACTCAATACCGTCAAGATTCACACCCCCAGAAAATTGATTTAGGTGTTGGTGTCTACAAAGATCCTGTAGGGCACACCCCTATTCTTGATTGTGTAAAAACAGCAGAGCGTCTTCGAACAGAAACTGAAACAACGAAAGTTTATATTGGCCCTACCGGTTCTCCTCAGTTTAATAGCTTAATGACTGAGCTTGCATTTGGCTCGACTCATAGCGCATTAATCGCTGACCGCATTAGAACAGTATCAACACCTGGTGGCACTGGAGCACTTCGCGTTGCCGCTGAATTTATTAAAAGTTGTAATCCAAACGCGGTGTTATGGGTTAGCGATCCAACCTGGGCTAATCATACTGGATTATTCGAAGCTGCTGGTATTACAGTTAAGACCTACCCTTACTATGATTACGATTCTAAATCGCTGAAATTCGATGAAATGAAAGCCGCACTGAATAATATCGGCAGTGACGATGTGGTATTACTGCACGCATGTTGTCATAACCCAAGTGGCATGGATTTAACCAAAGCACAGTGGGATGAAATCATCAGCATTACTGCTAAACAAGGTTTTACACCATTGATCGACATGGCATACCAAGGCTTTGGTGACGGTGTTGAAGAAGATGCTTATGGCGTGCGCCAAATGGCCGCTAAAGTTGAAGAAATGATCCTATGTAGTTCATGTTCTAAAAACTTTGGTTTATATCGTGAACGGATCGGTGCTTGCAGCATCATAGCTAAAGATAGTAATAAAGCGAATATTGCTTTTTCGGTGTTGTTATATGTTGTGCGTTGTATTTACTCAATGCCGCCAGCTCATGGTGCAGCGCTTGTTGAAACCATTCTAGGTGATTCAGAGTTGAAGCAACAATGGTTAGACGAGTTAACCGGCATGCGTAACCGTATTAACGGCAATCGCCAAATGTTGGTAAATAAACTTATTGAGCATGGCGTAAAGCAAGATTTCAGCTTTATCGCTAACCAAAAAGGTATGTTCTCTTTTTTAGGCATTAATGCCGCACAAGTTGAAACATTAAAACAACAACACAGTATTTATATGGTAGGTTCAAGCCGTATGAGTATTGCGGGGATAAGTGAAGCGAATGTTGATTACCTTGCAAAATCAATCGCAACTATTCTTTAGCGTTTTAGCTCAATGAAGAGTAAAATAAAAAGCCAATAATGAATATTCATTATTGGCTTTTTTGTTAATCTCTGTTTATAAAGTTACTTTTGTAATAACTCTTTTTATTATTAGCTATTTTGCTTTGCAAAAGACTTCATGAAATCCACTAAAGCCTGCACACCCGCTAAAGGCATGGCATTGTAAATACTCGCGCGCATTCCGCCGACGACGCGATGGCCCTTTAAGGCCACTAGACCCGCTTTTTCTGCTTGGGCTAAAAACTCACCATCTAGACTATTATCAGTTAACTGAAAGGTTACATTCATTCTTGAGCGATTGTGATTGGCAACGCCATTGGTATAAAACGGATTACTGTCGATACATTGATACAGTAACTGCGCCTTTTGCTGATTCAATGCTTCTATCGCACTAACACCGCCAACAGAGGTTAGCCAATCAAATACTTCAGCAGCTAGATACCAAGCAAACGTAGGTGGAGTATTAAACATTGAACCATTAGCTTGAGCGATACTGTAATCCATAATAGATGATTGCGGTAAACTCGGTAACTGCAACATATCATCTCTTACAATCACGATAGATAAGCCTGAAGGACCGATATTTTTCTGCGCGCCAGCATAGATTAACCCGTATTTACTCACATCAATTTTACGAGACATAATGGTTGAAGACAAATCAACAACTACCGGCCAAGGACAGTTAATATGATCAAATATCTCTATACCATCCACCGTTTCATTGGCACAAAAATGTAGGTACCGATAGTCTTTAGTGCTTGAAGAAAAATCGGGCATGACCACTTGATTTAACCCATCAACTTTTTCAACAATGCTGATTTGGTCTATATTGTTTTCACCAACCAATTTTACAGCTTCTTTAACAGCTGCAGTTGACCATTGACCATTGACTAAATATAAGGCTTTCCCATTGTCGCCAAGGAAATTATTCACCACATTAGTGAACTGCCCACGACCACCACCATGCATAAACAACACATGATAATTTTCTGGAATATCCATTAATGTACGAAGTGTTTTATCAGCGTGTTCAGTTAATGCGATAAACTCCTTACTGCGATGGCTAATTTCCATAACGGACACACCCAAACCATTCCAATCGATTAATTCTTGCTGTGCTTTTTGCATCACAGGTTGAGGTAACATGGCAGGTCCAGCACAGAAATTATAGATAGCGCTCACAGCATTGTCCTTTTATCGTTTTTAGTTAACACATTAATTATGTGTTTATTTCTCTGCAGTATATCGCAACTGTTTGGAGGCTAAAATGAAAATAAATCATTAGGGAGTGATATATAAGAACAAGTTCCTGCCTATTCGGGTAAACAATAATTTCTAAGATGAGTAATTGATCTGACTAATGACTAGTAAATTTGTCTTTTTTGCACAACAATAGTCATTATAAAGTGCTTCATAAATGTAATTATAATGCTTAAGCAGCAACTTTTTATCGCTCGTTTGTAATTGAAGCAAATAACAAAAAAGAATAAATACCGTTAAGCGGCCAAGTGGATATAAACATGTTGTCAAAACCGACCCTATTGTTGGGCTCTATTTCTTTATCTTTAAGCGCGATGCTAATTCCGCAATCCGCTCAAGCATCACAATTTGATGCCATAACAGAAAAATTCAAACAAAATTTTCACAGTAAACTTAAAAAGAGCAAAGTTCCTGGTGGTGCTTTCGTCATTGTCGAAGGCGATAAAGTATTAAAACTAAGCTATTACGGTAAACGCAGTAAAGGCGGTTCTCTGAACGTTAATGCCAATACAGTATTCAGATTAGCCTCAGTGTCAAAAACCTTTGCTGGCACCCTTGCAAGTATGTTAGTTCAAGAAAAAAAGCTCGACTGGCAACAGCCTATTAATTCTTACCTTCCTTCATTCGCATTAGCAGATCCTAAGCGCAGTCAGCAGATTAATCTTGGACATATCATAGGCCAAAGTACTGGATTGATGCCTAACAGTTATGACAACTTAATCAATGCAAATGTGAACATGGACAAAATTGTCAGCAAATTCTCTGAATTAACCCCCATGTGTAATCCTGGAGTGTGTTATAGCTATCAAAATGTGGCATTTTCATTTATTGAATCCGCGATTGAACAAAAAAGCGGACAAACTTACGAAAACTATATTGAACAACGTATCTTTACTCCCTTAGATATGAAAACCGCTTCTGTAGGCTTTGAGGCTTTTAAGCAACAAAGCAATCGTGCTGAACCTCATGTTAAAACTAAGTCAGGCTTTAAAAAAGTAAAAGTAAAATCTAATTACTACAAACTCGCACCTGCTGCTGGTGTTAATGCCAGTATTACTGATATGTCAAAATGGTTAATTGCCAATTTAGGTGAGAAACCAGCCGTTTTATCTCCTGCTGTCATCAATGATGTGACGACACCGGGTGTCAAAACAACAAAGGAATTACGTCGCCGTGATTGGCGTGCACACCTTGATAATGCTCATTACGGTAAAGGTTGGCGAGTATATGAATTCGAAGGACGACCACTGATTTATCATGCTGGTTGGGTTGCTGGATATGTTGCTGAAATATCTTACTCACCGGAGCTTAATATCGGTATGGTAATGCTATTGAATGGTGAGTCGAGAGTGATTGCCAAATTGAGTTCTGCTTTTTGGCATGATGCATTTAAACAACAAAGTAATTAATACTTTTCAGGTTATACCCTAAAGATAATGACTGACTCTATATTCAAGCCACCATTCTTTATCTTTGTGCATTGGTATTTGAGTCATAACCGGTAAACTATTAGCAACAAACTATGAGCAATAAAAAAGGATGCCAAATGGCATCCTTTTTTTGTCACTCAAACAATACGCAAATATTAATCAATCAATATTATGCATCGTCTTCTGACGGAGTATCTGTAGCTGGCGTCTCTGAATCAGTAGTTGCTTCAGTAGTTGCTTCAGTAGTGGTATTAACTACCTCACCTTCAATAGCTTCAACTTCTTCGCCTTCAAGTTCAGTGTCATCAACTTGGATTTCTTCAATTCGCTGTAGACCAACCACTTTCTCATCTTCAGCAGTACGGATAATCGTTACACCTTGCGTGTTACGACCAATCAGCGATACACCTACTGAAGGGGTGCGAACCAAAGTACCTTTGTCACTAATTAGCATAATTTCATCAGTTTCAGTCACTTGAACTGCGCCAACAACCGCGCCATTACGGTCACTTACTTTGATTGAAACAACACCTTTAGTGCCACGGCTCTTAGCAGGGTACTCAGCTAGATTAGTACGCTTACCATAACCATTTTCAGTTACAGTTAGAATGTCACCCTCTTCTTTAGGAATGATCATCGAAACTACTTTCTGACCCTCTTCAAGTTTGATACCACGAACACCTGTTGCAGTACGGCCCATAGGACGGATTGCAATCATGTCTTCGCCAGTTTCAGGATCTTTCTTCACTTCACCGGTTTCTGAATCACGAACTTTCTCATTAAAGCGAACCACTTTACCGACATTAGAGAACAACATGATGTCATTGCTGCCATCTGTGATATCTACACCAATTAGTTGGTCATCATCTTTAAGATTTACTGCAATAATACCGTTTGCACGTGGATTACTATAGGCAGTTAATGCTGTTTTCTTAACGGTACCGTGAGCTGTTGCCATCACAATGTACTTGTCATCAGCATATTCACGAACTGGTAAGATTGCAGTAATGCGCTCACCGTCAGAAAGTGGTAACAAGTTAACAATTGGACGACCACGAGCGGTACGACTAGCAAGCGGTAACTGGTAAACTTTAAGCCAGTACATTTTGCCGAAGTCAGAGAAACACAAAATCGTATCATGTGTATTAGCCACTAATAGTTTTTCAACGAAATCTTCGTCTTTAACTTTAGTTGCAGCTTTACCTTTACCACCACGACGCTGTGCTTGGTAATCCGTTAGCGGTTGGTACTTCGCATAACCCATATGAGATAACGTCACTACCACATCTTCTTCATTGATTAAGTCTTCTAAACTCATATCAATTTCATTTTGATTAATGATAGTGCGGCGTTCATCACCGTACTGGTCTAGCATTTCATTTAATTCTTCTTTGATCACTTCCATTAAGCGCTCAGGACTACGAAGAATGAATAATAAGCTTTCGATGAACTCAAGTAACTCTTCGTACTCTGAAAGAATTTTCTCGTGTTCTAGACCCGTTAAGCGATGTAAACGTAATTCTAGAATAGCTTGAGCTTGTTGCTCAGTCAGGAAGTACTTGCCATCACGGATACCGTATTCAGGTTCCAACCACTCTGGACGAGCCGCATCATCACCTGCTTTTTCAAGCATGCCTTGAACGTGTCCGAGATCCCAACCTTGGGCAATTAATTTAACTTTCGCTTCGGCAGGGGTTGGCGATTCTTTAATTAACGCAATGATTGGGTCAATGTTTGCTAAAGCAATAGCCAGCGCTTCAAGGATATGAGCACGTTCACGGGCTTTGCGTAATTCAAATACAGTACGGCGAGTCACGACTTCACGGCGGTGAAGTATAAAGCACTCAATCATTTCTTTAAGGTTAAACAATTTAGGCTGACCATTAGTCAATGCCACCATGTTGATACCAAAAGAACACTGCATTTGAGTTTGAGAATATAAGTTATTTAAAACAACTTCGCCGACTTCGCCACGTTTGATCTCAATAACGATACGCATACCGTCTTTATCAGATTCATCACGTAGACCGGTAATCCCTTCAATCTTTTTATCTTTAACTAGCTCGGCAATCTTTTCGATTAGACGTGCTTTGTTAACTTGATAAGGGATCTCAGTAACAATGATGCGTTCGCGACCATTGTTATCTTCAATTGCAGCTTTTGAACGCATAATCGCACGTCCACGACCGGTCTTATAAGCTTCAATGATACCTTTACGGCCATTAATGCTTGCAGCAGTCGGGAAATCAGGACCTGGTATGTATTCCATCAATTGCTCAATAGATAACTCAGGTTCTTCGATTAATGCCAAACACCCTTTAATCACTTCCGTGATGTTATGAGGAGGAATGTTTGTTGCCATACCAACAGCAATACCAGATGCGCCATTAATAAGTAGGTTTGGTACGCGTGTAGGTAAAACCGCAGGGATAAATTCAGTACCGTCATAGTTAGGTACAAAGTCTACGGTTTCTTTTTCTAAATCGGCAAGTAAAGAATGTGCCAACTTACGCATGCGAATTTCGGTGTAACGCATCGCAGCCGCTGAGTCACCATCAACAGAACCAAAGTTACCTTGGCCGTCAACAAGTGTGTAGCGTAATGAGAAAGGTTGCGCCATACGTACGATGGTGTCGTAAACAGCAGTGTCACCATGTGGGTGATACTTACCAATAACGTCACCAACAACACGAGCTGATTTTTTATATGGCTTGTTGAAGTCGTTTTTCAATTCGTTCATAGCAAAAAGAACACGACGGTGAACTGGTTTTAAGCCATCTCGTACGTCGGGTAATGCACGACCTACGATTACACTCATCGCATAATCTAAATAAGAATTCTTTAGTTCGTCTTCGATGTTAATTGGCGAAATTGATGATGCCGGATCAGTCATAAACTGCTCGTTCCCCTAAAATTAGCGCACAATAATTATTCCATTTTATTGTGTCGCTCAAAAACGTGATTTGGCATTCTAACACAGATATTTAAAGAGGCCAGACCCTATAACAAGGAAATATTACGGCTAGGAGAAAACAGATCAAAAATTGATTAGATTCAAGTATATTGATTAGATAGTTCTACTATTTTATTTGGTCATTTACAGCTAAAACTAAGCAATGTCGAATTTATCTACAGTCATTGGTGCATATTCCAGCAACCAAAAGTGAATCTTGTTTCATCTCACTATGTTTATTAAATCGTATGGTTATAATACCTGCAATAACTACTAATAATTCATGGGTTCTCGATATGTCTAACCAAGAACAAACCACACAGCAAAATGTTGATCATCAAGAAATCGAAAAATTTGCCCAAATGGCAGAGTCATGGTGGGATCCAAATGGTAGCTTTAAACCTCTTCACCAACTCAATCCATTACGCTTAAATTATATAGATCTTACCAGTGGTGGTATTTTTGGTAAGCAAGTATTAGATATTGGCTGTGGCGGCGGTATATTGTCAGAAAGCATGGCTAAGATTGGTGCTAAAGTCACTGGATTAGATATGGGTGAGGCTCAAATTGAAGTCGCTAAGCTGCATGCGTTAGAAATGGGTATCGATATTCATTACGACACTATGACTGCAGAAGAACATGCTGAGCAGCACAAAGGTCATTACGATGTTGTGACTTGTATGGAAATGCTAGAGCACGTCCCTGACCCACTTTCGGTGATTAAAGCCTGTTGTGACATGGTTAAACCCAATGGTTATGTGTTCTTTTCTACTATTAATAGAAATATCATGTCATATATCCAAGCCATTGTTGGTGCAGAGTACGTATTGAAAATGCTGCCTAAAGGGACACATGATCACAGCAAATTTATTAAACCATCTGAATTAATTAACTTAGTAGACAGAACTGACCTACATTGCCGTGACGCACTCGGTATTACCTACAACCCATTGTCTGGCGTTTATAAGTACACTAATAAAGTTGATGTGAACTACATGATTGCTACTCAAAAAGACGATACATAGCCAATATTAGTAAGGCACCATGGTTATGGTTATTAATGAGTAAAGAGTCATAAGTAATGCGTTTGTGAAATAAACAAACGCATTACTATTTTATCCAGCTAAGTCTCCAACAGTTTTATCGAGTTCATTTCATTACAGGAAAATTATGAATAACATCAAAGGTGTACTATTCGACTTAGACGGTACTTTAGCTGATACAGCGCCCGATCTTGTTCATGCATTAAATCTGAGTTTGAAAGATAGGGGTATCGCCCCAAAAAGTATTGAATCACTGCGCTATGCTGCATCTAACGGCAGTCTTGCTTTAGTCAAAGCGGGTGTACCTGAACTAGAAGAACAACAACAAATCGCAATCCAACAATCTTTGTTAATCCACTATCAGCAAGTTAATGGTGAAAAAGCATCACTATTTGCAGGCTTTGAAAATTTTCTGCTATTTCTGGAACAACAGAATATCCCTTACGGTATCGTGACTAATAAGCAAGCCCGCTTTACTCGACCTCTTTTAAAAGCATTAAAAATCGAAGCTAAGCTTAAAACGATTATCAGCGGTGATTCTACTATGCACCCAAAACCTCATACTGCGCCGATGTTATTAGCAGCCCAGCAAATCAACTGTAAGCCAGAAAGCATTCTTTATGTTGGTGATGCCCAAAGAGACTTAATCGCCGCTCAAAACGCCTGTATGGTCGGTGCAATAGCACTATGGGGCTATCTATCAGAAGATGATAACCCGAACGAATGGCCAAGTGATTTTCAATTCAATAATGTCAATGAATTACATCAAGCATTCCTTAACAAATCTTAAATATAAAAAGCAAACTTTTTTTATAGCAAAACAATCGATCGCTGTTTATTGTAGCGATCGAAATTATGTTTATTCCCGCTTGAAATTTAAACGCGCTAGTTAAATTATTGTATAATTTGACATTGCAGGTTAGCTTTCACTAACATCGCCATCTATACAGAAGATATCCACAACTTATTAAATAAATTGCCGCTTGCAAAAAAGCCTCAACCTCACTATCTTGTATGTGAGATTTAATTAAACACCATATCTTGTGTGTGACATCACATTGAGACACTAGCGTTACAACGCATTGTATCTCTTTATAACACTAGTATTTTTTAATATATGACGTTGTTAGTGCTTATGGATGATCAACTTACAAGGGAACGTAATGTGATTTATTTTCGATCGTAACTCAAACGATTAAAAAAAGATCCACTGTATAGAATTATAGAATCAAGGCTTTATTTAATGAACAGCAATATGACAGTCACAAAACGAAGTGGCGAACGCGAAACAATCGATTTAGACAAAATTCATCGCGTTATTGAGTGGGCAGCAAAAGGACTGAAGAACGTTTCAGTCTCTGAAGTTGAATTACGTTCTCACCTGCAATTTTTCGAAGGTATTCCAACCGAAGCTATTCACGAAACTATCATCAAAGCAGCAGCAGATTTAATCTCTCCTGAAGCACCTGATTACCAGTTTCTAGCTGCTCGTCTTGCTGTATTTCATCTACGTAAAAAAGCCTTTGGTCAATTCGAACCACCTAAACTAATCGATCAAGTAACGCGCTTGGTTGAACTAGGTAAGTACGACAAACATATTTTAGAAGATTACACCGCTGAAGAAATAACCATATTAGATAGTTATATCGATCACTGGCGTGATATGAATTTCTCATATGCTGCGGTTAAACAGCTTGAAGGGAAATACTTAGTTCAAAACCGTGTCACAAACGAAATTTATGAAAGCGCACAGTTTCTTTATATCTTGGTCGCGGCATGTTTATTTGCTCGCTACCCAAAAGAAACACGTTTGGATTACATTAAACGTTTTTACGATGCGACGTCGATGTTCAAAATTTCATTACCAACGCCAATCATGGCGGGTGTTCGTACCCCAACACGTCAATTCAGTTCTTGCGTTCTGATTGAATGTGATGACAGCTTAGATTCGATTAATGCGACTGCATCATCAATCGTAAAGTATGTTAGCCAACGTGCTGGTATCGGCATTAATGCGGGTCGTATTCGTGCGCTAGGCAGCCCTATTCGCGGCGGTGAAGCATTCCATACGGGTTGTTTACCATTTTATAAGTATTTCCAAACAGCCGTTAAGTCTTGTTCTCAAGGCGGTGTCCGTGGTGGTGCAGCTACCCTGTTCTATCCATTATGGCATTTAGAAGTTGAATCATTACTGGTTCTTAAAAATAACCGTGGTGTTGATGATAACCGTGTACGTCACCTTGATTACGGTGTTCAACTAAACAAATTGATGTACCAACGTTTAATTAAAGGTCAAAACATCAGCTTGTTCAGCCCGTCTGATGTCCCAGGTTTATATGATGCTTTCTTTGCTGATCAAGATGAGTTCGAACGTCTATACCTTCAATATGAAGCGGACTCAAGCGTGCGTCGTAAAGAGATTAAAGCAGTTGAATTATTTTCATTGATGATGCAAGAACGCGCCTCTACTGGCCGTATCTACATTCAAAATGTTGATCACTGTAATACTCACAGCCCATTTGATTCGAAAGTTGCACCAATTAAGCAATCTAACCTTTGTTTAGAAATTGCCTTACCGACTAAGCCACTTAAGAACATTGAAGATCCTGAAGGTGAAATAGCTCTTTGTACACTTTCAGCATTAAACCTTGGTGCTATCAAAGACTTATCAGATCTAGAACCGTTAGCTGATTTGGCAGTACGTGCACTTGATAATTTGTTAGATTACCAAGACTACCCAATTATTTCTGCTCAACTTGGTTCGATGAATCGTCGAACTCTTGGTATAGGCGTCATCAACTTCGCCAATTATCTTGCTAAGAATGGCATGAAGTATTCTGATGGCTCAGGTAATCACTTAACCCATAGAACCTTTGAAGCCATTCAGTTCTATTTGTTAAAAGCATCAAACAATCTTGCTGAAGAACAAGGCGCATGTCCTTTATTCAATGAGACGACTTACTCTCAAGGTATCTTGCCAATTGATACTTATAAGCGCGATTTAGATAAAATATGTGATGAACCATTACATATGGATTGGGAAGGTTTACGTGCAGACATTAAACAACATGGCTTACGTAACTCAACACTTTCAGCATTAATGCCTTCAGAAACGTCTTCACAGATTTCTAATGCTACTAACGGTATTGAGCCTCCACGTGGTTTAATCAGTGTTAAGGCCAGTAAAGACGGCCAATTAAAGCAAGTCGTACCTGATTTTGATGAACTGAAAGACCAGTATGAATTGTTATGGAATATGCCTAACAATGATGGTTACTTACAGCTAGTTGGCCTAATGCAGAAGTTCATTGACCAAGCAATTTCGTCTAATACTAATTACGATCCAACACGTTTTCCGAATCAAAAAGTGCCAATGCAAACCTTACTTAAAGATTTGCTAACTGCTTATAAATTAGGGGTTAAGACCCTTTATTATCACAACACTCGTGATGGTGCTTCTGACAGCTTTGATGACATCACGGTTGTTGAGAAAGAAGATGATGATTGTGCTGGCGGCGCTTGTAAGATTTAATCAATAATTAGCATATAAATGCGGGGAGTTGTCCCCGCTTTTTTAGGATACAAAAATGGCTTACTCTACTTTCTGTCAAACTCCGAATAACCCAATGAACGAACCGATGTTCATGGGGCAATCTGTCAACGTTGCTCGTTACGATCAACAAAAATATGAAGTGTTTGAAAAATTAATTGAAAAACAATTATCATTTTTCTGGCGTCCAGAAGAAGTAGATGTAAGCAAAGATAAAATTGATTATCAAGGCTTACCTGAGCATGAAAAACATATTTTCATCTCAAACCTTAAATACCAAACTTTATTAGACTCAATTCAAGGTCGTTCACCGAATGTCGCTTTATTGCCATTGGTATCATTACCGGAACTAGAAACTTGGATTGAAACCTGGTCTTTCTCTGAAACAATTCACTCTCGTTCTTATACGCATATCATTCGTAACATTATGAATGATCCTTCGGTGGTATTTGATGACATCGTTGTTAATAAAGAAATTCTTAAGCGTGCTGGTGACATCGCCCAGTATTACGATGACTTAATTGAATTGACCCAAGTCATGAATTTACATGGCGAAGGAACTCATTTAATTGCTGGCAAAGAGATTACTGTTACTAGCCGTATTCTAAAAAAATCATTGTATTTATGCATGATGTCAGTGAACGCACTAGAAGCGATTCGTTTTTATGTCAGCTTCGCATGTTCATTTGCCTTTGCTGAACGTAAGCTTATGGAAGGTAATGCAAAAATCATTCGCTTAATTGCACGTGATGAAGCATTACACCTTAACAGTACTCAGCATATTTTGAACATCATGCAAGGTGGAAAAGATGACCCTGAAATGGGTGAGATTGCTGCAGAGTGTGAGCAAGAAGCTTATGACATTTTCTTTAAAGCTGCAGAGCAAGAAAAAGAATGGGCGCAGTACTTATTTAAAGACGGTTCTATGATTGGCTTAAACGAGCAAATCTTATGTCAGTACGTTGAGTATATTACCAATCAACGTATGAAAGCCGTTAACTTAGCGCAACCTTATCCAGAGCAAACCAACCCACTACCTTGGATGAAAAACTGGCTTGAAAGTGATGCTGTTCAAGTTGCGCCTCAAGAAGTTGAAGTCTCTTCTTATTTAGTCGGTCAGATTGATTCGGCTGTTGATAGCGATGAGTTTTTAGATTTTGATCTATAACAGAAATTTTAAAAAAGCCCCTATTGTTAGCTTAAATGGGGAACCTGTGTTGCTGTTCAATCAGCAGCAACACACGCTTTTAGAAGTATTAGAAATAAAAAATGTCAACGTCTTTTCAGAATGTCGACGTGGTTTCTGTGGATCCTGTAAAACAAAAATCAACAGCGGTAAGGTCACATACATTACCGAGCCATTAGTCGAACTTGAAGCTGATGAGTGTTTGCCTTGTTGTTGTGTGCCAGATACCAATATCGATCTTGATTTAACTACAGATGAACCAACTAATATATTTGTGAAAAAACTTAAAAATTTAGAACTCACTGACTAAAATCCGAGACTAAATCGCGCTCATCCATAATTAGGTTCATTTTAGATCTACTATTGCACTTTCGCTTTTTTTGCCACAAAAAACATCTTCTCGACCTCTCCAAACATCCAGTTCATGATATTGCCAGCGCCTTTATCCCGCCGTTTAACCAAGCCCATTTCAATGGTGATTGAATCTGAAATATGGTAACAACTTAATGCCTTTATCTCTCCAGAATACCAGTCACTATTAGCAATGTGTTCAGGCACTAGCGCCCAACCTAAGCCACGCACCACCAAAGAGGTAATATAATAATAACTATCAACGTGCCAGCAGTTGGCTGAAATGGGTTTACTTTTTGTTTCTAAATCACAAATCACAAATTGCTTGTACTGATTTAATTGAGAGATATTAGGAACAGGAATATCTGCCAAAGGATGGTTCGGTGACACTATCAATGATTTATGAAAACTATCAATGGTGAAAAACTCTAAACTGTCACTCAATGCTTCACCTAAAAACAATATCCCTAAATCAGCTTTACCTGACTCAACCCACTGGGCGATATCATCTCGAGAACCATTCAAAATGGTCAGTTTAAGTAGCGGGAAAGTATTGGCGGTTTTTTCAAAAAACTCTTCAAATGTAAAAATGGGTACAGCTTCGTCAATGGCGATAGTTAACAGTAACTCGTCTTCGGTCACTACCGAGCTGGCTTTGGCATTTAAACGCTCACACTGGGCGATTACGGCGTTAGCTTCAATATACATCTGTTCGCCTTGCACGGTTAAAACAGGCAAACGCCCTGTTCTATCAAATAACTTAAACCCGAGATCAATTTCTAAATTAGCGATAGCGGTACTGACTCTTGATTGTGCCTTACCAAGGGATCTCGCTGCGGCAGAAAATGAGCCTAAATTAACTGCTGTAACAAATGCTTGAAGCTGTTCTATTGACCAATTCATATCATTGACTCTTTTGTCTTTCATACCTACCCATCCGATATCCGGATAGTAACTAACTTTATTGTATCTCAATAATGAGGATAATGACGATTCATTCACAGTGAGTCATTTAAAATGTCATTATTCAGTACAGCCAAAGTCAATCCAGAAAATGTTAACCAACATTTTTGGAAATACGCCATTCCTTCCATCGCCGCGATGCTGGTTAGTGGCCTTTATCAAATCATCGATGGCATGTTTGTTGGACATTATATTGGTTTTGAAGGGCTCGCTGGTATTAACCTCGCTTGGCCCATCATCGCCTGTATCATTGGTGTTGGTATGATGATTGGCATGGGCGCAGGTAGTTTACTGTCCATTAGCCGAGGTGAAAATGATTATTCCAAGGCGCAAAGCGTTATCAGTAATGCGCTTTTTCTGGTTATTATATTTAGTGTACTCGCAGCCATATTTATCCACTTTTTTGGTGACAACTTACTACTGTTACAAAAAGCAGAAGGTCACAACTATGCCATGGCATTAGATTATATCGATGTGTTTGCCTACGGCGCATTCTTTACTACAGCTGCAACTGCACTTCCTTTATTAATAAGAAATGATGAGAATCCAGCAATCGCTACGCAGCTTATGATGTTAGGTGCTGTCATTAATATCGGTTTAGATTACCTATTGATCGCCGTCATCCCATTAGGTTTACAAGGTGCAGCTATTGCAACGCTTATCTCTCAAGCCATCGTTGTTATGCTTGGTATAAGCTACTTCTATTCGAGTAAATCGAATACTAAAATACAATTCAATCTAAAATCCATTAACCAGACACAAACCTACTCAATACTTAAGCTAGGAGTATCTAGCTTATTCATGTTTATGTACTTCAGTTTCATCATTGCATTACATAACTATTTATTCATGCTTTATGGTTCCGCGATTCATGTCGCAGCCTTCGCTATTATTGGTTATATCGCGACACTGTTTTATTTGTTGGCGGAAGGTATTGCTAGCGGTATGCAACCTCCTGTGAGTTATTATTATGGTGCAAAACAAGTGCACAATATTAAAGCCACTGTGATATTGGCGTTAAAATTAGTCTGCGCACTGGGACTCACAATTGTAGTGGTACTTAATATATTTCCAGAAATGGTGGTTCATTTCTTTAGCCAAGGTGAAGCAGAATTAATGGCTGAGACACTTATCGGTATCAGATTACATTTATTCGCGTTGATATTAGACGGAATAATATTTGTGACCACTATGTACTTTATGGCGGTAAATCAAGGTGGAAAATCATTGACAGTATCTTTTGGTAACATGTTAATTCAAATTCCATTTTTAATTATTTTACCGATGATATTTGGTGTGAATGGCATATGGCTAGCAGTGCCACTATCCAATATAGCCCTGTGCATTATTCTTACGCCAATGCTCTTAAATGAAGTCAGACGTATAAATCTATTAGGTGAACAGCAAGCGCAAATAGATTTGAAATCGTTAAGCGCTATTAAAGCCATCTAACATAGCTCTTGATGAGACAACACTTCACTGATGATGCTAAATAACATCCTAAACAGCCGTTAGTATTTTCCAGCGGCTGTGATTGAACCAGGTTTTAGCAAAATGTTGTTAATAAAGTGTCGTTATTTAACTTCGAATTATCACGTCTTCTGCTTAAAAGCTTTCAACCAAAAATCTAACCTTAAGTAATAACCAAAGTTCATTTTTGGAATAAATAGTTACACATTTATGGGTTTATCGCTTCGCTAAATGTTAAACCATTGTTAACATTCATATCCTGATAATTTATTCAAATCATTAGCTTCAATGGATTAAGATAATAAGAATTAAGGACAATCATGATTAAAAAATCACTTAAATGGCTAGGAATTAGTGCATTAGGCGTTGCGACAATGGGTGCTAGTTTCGCCGCACATGAATGGTATGCAGACAAACCATTCATGTTTAGATCTTATCTAGATAGAGAAATGGTTAAAATGGCATTTGAAGATCCTGAAGGGTTAACCTCTCTTGGTTTTCTCGAATCTGTTGGGATTAAAGGTCACAACGCTCACCTCGATGATGTTGATCCTGCCAATACTCAAGTTATGTTTAACGAAATGAAGCATTTTCGTGACGGTTTGCATCAATATGAAGATAAGGATTTAGATGAAAACCAGCTGATATCAAAAGAAATCGCACTGTATTTCACTAACCTTATTGATGACTTCGAAAAGTTTCAGTACCACACTTATCCAGCAAATCAGATGTTTGGCATCCAAAGCGGCTTTCCAAGCTTTATGGAGTCCTCTCATCAAGTATCAACAGTAGAAGATGCCGAAAATTACCTTTCACGTATGGGTGAACTTAATCGTAAATTTTCACAATACCTATTAGCACTTAAAGAGCGTGAAGATCGCAATATCATTCCACCACGCTTTGTCATACAAAGAGTGCTCGATGAAATGCATGGTTTTGTCGCGACACCGGCAAATGAAAATATTCTTTATACTTCGCTTGTCACCAAATTCAATGATACTGAAGAAATATCAGAAACAGATAAAGCTCAACTGCTGGCGCAAACAGAACAATCGATTACAGATTCAATTTATCCCGCTTATGATTTATTTATAAATTATTTTGAAGGATTGAAATCTAAAGCTGGCACTGATGACGGATATTGGCATTTGCCTCAAGGCGATCAAGCTTATGCATTAGCCTTAAAGCTGTTTACCACCACAGATTATAGCCCTGATTACATTCATGATTTAGGACTAACTGAAGTTGCTCGTATTCAAGCGGAAATGCTATTGCTGTTTCAACAAGAAGGCATTGATACCAGCAATGGTTACCTCGCTGCAATGAATGAATTTTCAGATAAGCCTGAATATTATTATGAGGATAGTGACGAAGGTCGAGCTCAAATTCTGGTGGATTACCAAACTATATTAGATGAAATTAATGACGGTCTAGATGACAGCTTTAACATTCGCCCAAAAGCAGGCATGGAAGTTGTGCGTATTCCTGAATTTAAAGAAAAAACAGCACCTGGTGCTTACTATCAAGGTCCATCATTGGATGGTAGTCGTCCTGGTCGTTTTTTTGCCAACTTATATGACATAAAAACCTCACCTAAATATGCCATGCGCACTTTAGCGTATCACGAAGGTATTCCTGGCCATCATTTCCAGGTGTCCATCGCGATGGAGCTAGAAGGTATGCCGTTAATTCGTCGATTCGCTCCTTTTACTGCTTATTCTGAAGGCTGGGCACTATATGCAGAACGTTTAGCATATGAGCAAGGATTTCAGGATACACCAGCTGATAACATTGGTCGTTTAACAGATGAGTTATTACGCGCCGTTCGTCTTGTAGTTGATACCGGTTTACATCATAAACGTTGGACTCGTGAGGAAGCCATTGAATACATGGCTGACAATACTGGCCGCGCTGAACGTGATGTAATTTCAGAAATTGAACGTTATATCGTGATGCCAGGCCAAGCGACATCTTACAAAGTCGGCATGATGAAAATTCTAGAGTTACGTCAAAAAGCCAAAGATACACTGCAAGATAAATATGACATTCGTGAGTTTCATGATGCAGTACTTAAAAATGGTGCAATGCCTTTAGACTTACTGGAACGAATAATTGATCAGTATATTGAACAAAGGCTTCAACAAGCTTAAATAACTTAATAATTAACAACAAAAATAAAAATGGAATGTTAAAAAGGACTGCAACTGCAGTCCTTTTTAGTTATTGGATTAAATAACCATTAGATTACCCGTAAGTGTAACTTGCGCCTAAACCTAATGGGAATCCAATTGACCAATAAATAAGTAACCATGTACTCCAAATAGACAGTAGTGCTAAGCTAAATGGCAACATCATTGAAATTAAAGTACCGATGCCAATCCCCTTCACATAACGCTGGCAATACACAACAACTAATGGGAAATATGGCATCAACGGAGTAATAATATTAGAACTTGAATCCCCGACTCGATAAGCCGCTTGCGATAAATCAGGGCTAATATTTAATTGCATCAACATTGGCACTAATACTGGTCCTATCAATGCCCATTTGGCAGAAGATGAACCAACGAACAAATTCACAAAACCCACTAGAATAACCATGCCAATAACGGTTACCTCTGCTGGTAAATTCATTGCCTTAAGTCCACCCGCACCTTCAACCGCAATCAAAGCTCCTAGGTTTGATGCAGAAAATGCAGCAACAAACTGGGCACAGAAAAATGCCATCACGATGTAATGTGCCATGCCACTCATTGATTTAGACATAGCCTGAACCACATCAGCAGAACTTTTAAAGGTTCCAGTCATAAAACCATAAACTAAACCTGGCAGTACAAAAAAGATGAAAATTAATGGCACAATTGATTGCATCAGTGGCGCGCTGAAACTTGTGAGAGAGCCACTTTCATCTCTTAACGTCGATGTTTCTGGAATAGCTAACGAAAAGAAACCAACAATTGCGGCAAACATTACTGCTGATGAAATTCTAAATGCCTTAAGTTCTTTCGACGTCACATTTTCCATCGCAGGTAAATCGACTTCTTCACGGTTAACCTTGTGAGTGCGATTTAATCTGGGCTCGAGTACTTTGTCAGTCAAATACCAAATAACTAATGTAATTGGAATACATGATGACGCTGCAAAAAACCAATTATTTAATGGGTTGATTTGAATATCTGGATCAACAATTTGGGCAGCAGCCTGAGTAAAGCTTTGCAATAATGGATCGATTCCAGAAGGAATGAAGTTGGCACAAAACCCACCTGAAACGCCTGCAAATGCCGCTGCAATTCCCGCTAATGGATGCCTACCAACGGTGAAAAATATTACGCCAGCAAGGGGGATCACTACGACATAACCCGCGTCTGTCGCGGTATGGGAAATAATACCCACTAATACGACAGCTGGAGTGAGGAATTTCGCAGGGGTTACTCTCAACATTTGTTTGAGTGCAGTATTGATAAAACCTGATTGCTCAGCGACACCGACACCTAACATTGCCACCAGCACCACACCTAATGGGGCAAATGCAGTAAAGGTGGTCACCATAGAAGTGAGAAAGTGGGTTAATGCATCTGCACTCAATAAATTGTTCACCACGATTGGGCTATCTGTTCTTGGGTCTATAGCGTCAAAACTAACACCTGAGAGTAATGCTGAAATACCCCATACCGCAAACATCAATATTAAAAATAACATTGCTGGATCAGGTAATTTATTACCCACTCGTTCAATGCCATCTAATGCTCTGCCTAAAAAACCCGGCGCTTTTTCTGCAGGTTCACTTTTAACTGTCATATTATCCCTACCTTCAATTATCCCTTTGACTGATAGCACAGCATAAATGCCATCTACATTTATGGCCAGCCAACAAAGGAAATCACTATTTTAATTATTTGTAAAATGAGTTTATGAAACCAACCTTTATACAAACTTAAAATTTTTTAAAATAACTGATATATAGGGAGTATTTCTAAAAGTTTATCTACATGTGTAAAAAGCGGATTACATATGAAGAATTTTAGTTAATGGTGTAAATAATTTTGCAGTAATGGAATAAGGATCAATAAATGCTAACGATCAACAGCTTAGAATATCGGCCAACCAATAACATCTACCAATACAACTTATTGATCTGAGTTAAAGTCTGTTAACCTCTGCCGATAATAACTTTCATCACATAAAACATTGAGAAAGCATGAGCGAACCTAGCGATAAATACAGTATTAACAATACTGACTACGAAGTAGGACAAGATAATATCCAGAAATGGGGGTTTGATATCCACAACCCTGTTTTTGGGATCAGCGCGGGCTTAATTGCCGTTTTTCTAATTGCATTACTCGCTGTTGATCCTAGCACAGCAAAAGCAGCGCTCGATGGCGCTAAATGGAAAATCATCAATAACTTTGATGTTGTTTTCATGTGGTCTGCAAACTTTTTCTTAATTTTTTGTATTGTCTTAATTATCTCACCCTTCAGAAAAATCCGTCTCGGTGGCAAAGACGCCGTCCCTGAATATTCAATATTTTCGTGGATGGCAATGCTATTTGCAGCAGGTATGGGAATTGGACTGATGTTTTGGGGTATAGCCGAGCCAGCGGCACATTTTACAGGTTGGTTTGAAACGCCTGGTGGTGTTGAGCCCTTTACTGATGAAGCCATCAAAGCCTCTCTGGGTGCAACCATGTTCCATTGGGGTCTTCACCCTTGGGCAATATATGCTGTAGTCGCGCTATCAATGGCTTTTTTCACATTCAATAAAGGCTTACCGCTTTCGATGCGTTCTGCGTTCTACCCTATTTTAGGTGATAGAACTTGGGGTTGGTTTGGTCATATCATTGATATTCTTGCAGTACTGGCAACACTATTTGGTTTAGCTACGTCGCTTGGCTTAGGCGCGCAGCAAGCAGCAAGTGGTATAAGTCATGTATTTGGGATCAGTAACGGCATTTCAACCCAACTCATCATCGTTGCATTTGTTACGTCATTAGCTATTTTATCCGTTGTACGCGGTATGCATGGCGGCGTTAAAGTACTCAGTAATATCAACTTATTGGCCGCTTTCGCGTTATTATTATTTATCATCATAATGACCTTTTCAGTCACACTGACCTATTTACCCATTACTATCATGGGTTATATTGAAAACATCATACCGTTAAGCAATCCACATGGCCGAGCAGACGAAGCTTGGATGCATGGTTGGACAGTATTTTACTGGGCTTGGTGGATTTCTTGGTCACCATGTGTCGGTATGTTTATTGCGCGTATTTCCCGTGGCAGAACCATAAAAGAATTCTTGCTTGGCGTACTGTTAATACCAACTGCGATTACTATCTTTTGGATGGCAACATTTGGCGGCAATGCCATTGATCAAATCATCAATCAAGCTGGTGAATTAGGGAAGAATGGCCTTACAGATATTACACTAGCGCTATTTCAAGCTTATGACGTGATGCCGATGAGCTCGATTATTTCTGTGCTTTCAATCGTACTGATTATGGTGTTCTTCATTACTTCATCAGACTCAGCCTCACTGGTAATTGACAGTATTACCTCTGGTGGCAAGATTGATGCGCCAATCCCACAACGTATATTCTGGGCAACCACTGAAGGCGCTATTGCAGCTGTATTATTGTATGTTGGTGGCACTGAAGCGATACAAGCACTTCAAGCAGGAACTATTTCTACAGGTCTACCCTTCACCTTTATATTGCTTACTATGTGTGTAAGCTTAACAATGGGCTTAAAATCTGAAATGGATATTCATGGGAAAAACTACGCTAAGTAATAATTGTAGTTCTAATTAAAATTCCATTAAGTAGAATATAAAACCAGCAAAATACTATTAAAAATAGATTTGCTGGTTTTTTTTGCATTAAAAATTGATTATTATTTCACCTGTGATGGTTGTTCGACATTAACGCCTTTACTACTTGCTCGAGTAATAAAAAACTTCATTGATACATCACCAGTATTAAATATGCCGTGTAAGTCCCAGGGCGAAACATACAATACATCGCCAGTTTTTGCAGGTGTTTCTACGCCGTTTAACGTCCAAATACCCGAACCTTCTACAATGTATAAATACTCTTCTTCAGCATGTTGGTGAGGCGGATGAATTTCATTGTTAGGTTCTATAATTGCCAAACCCACAATTGCATCCTTGGTGCCTATTGTTTCGCCGTAAAAATAGGTGTAGAAATCACTACCATCGTAAGCTGTCTTATGGGTGTTTTCAAAGTTAACAATACTAGATTGAATATGACTATTTGATTCATTATTTATAGCGTTAGTTTCATTCGAATCTTTATTTTTTACAAAGGCACACGACGTCAGAAAAGTTATAGATATCGAAATAATTAAGTAAAATCCCGATACTTTTGCCATTTTTGACAGATTATTTTTCATAGCTTGTTCCTTATCGTAAATAAATTGCCAACTTTAACTTAAGCACTTTCATAAGAAAGTACTCAGCCGGCTACCTATTTATCTGATCCAATAGCCCCTTCACCAACTTGTTAAATTTTCAGGTATTAATATAACCAGAGACACATATATTCTTATCTGTGATTCAGATTAACTTATCAATTTTAGGTATATTGCATTGTCATTATTAAGCTATTTATCATTATTAAAAATAGCATCGAGCTTAATACGTTCAACTGAATTTAATTCGGGTGATCCACCCTGCATACCAGAACCTGAGGCAATCCATAGGTAGCCATCTATTTCAATTACACCGCTCCCATGTCTTCCTTGAATTAAAGAAGGCTTTTTAAACCATTGTTTTGATGGGCTATCAAATAAGTGAACTTCTTCATGAGCTTTATTGGGATCGGCACTTTCTCCCCCGACCACTATCAACTTATTTTGATGAGCGAATATTGCAATGCCAGCTCGTGGGATTGGTAATTCGTTTTGCACTACTTGCCATTGATTAGTCTCGATATTAAATACATCAAGTTTGCCTTCAACTAACTCAAATACTTGATTGTGCTTGCCTAGAGTTCTTCGTCCCCCAGCAACATAAATATGATTATTAATTAGCGCAGCTTGAGCATGGTCTCGCGCGTGTGGGGCATCATTGAGAATAGTCCAGGTATTGGTAATAAAGTCATAGCGATCAACCCAGTTAACATTGCCATCTAGGTGACCGTTAGTAATACCGCCAATAAGGTAAAGGGAATCGTTTTTAACAACAGCAACGGCACTACCTCTTAACCTTGCTGGTGGAATCGCTGGACCTTTTTCCCATTTGTTTTCATTAGGGTAAAAATAATAAATATGTTCAACTGGCGTCTCAGCGGGATAAGCTCCAGTTAACGCCCCTGCAATGACAATTTTGTTTTTCCATACACTGGGTTGAAAGTGATGTAGCTCTATGGGGGATGCTTGTAAAGGGCGCCACGTTAGCAAATTAGGGTCAAATTCATCAACGGCTTTTATTCCTCTGCCACCAATTAAATAACCCTTATCTTCAAATTTGATAAAACCTGCTTCGTGGCGTGCAGAGAAAGTGTTAGATGTTTCTATTTGCTGCCAAGTGGTTGTGGCTGCTGCGTTATGTACAACAAATAGAGAAATAAATAGTGAAACAAACAAGGGCACAACAGAACAGCGAATATGGATATTTTTCATGACTATTTCTCAGAAATCGTTTTGTTATACTTAGTGAAAAACGCCGCTACCGTTGGGGTATCTTTAATATCTAATATATAAGTGACTTCAACTAAATCAGAAAAGTCAGTACCGCCAGCTGAAATCGCCTTGTTATCGTAGCGCCCATTAATACCATTATATTTTGTACATATTTCATTGGCCTGTTTCCAAACTTTTGAAGACAAAAGCTTGGTATCTTCAAGGTTTTTACTTAAGTAGGATTGATTGTTAAATCCTGGGGTACCGTTTCCTTCTTTGTTACCATCAGCAATTCTTATGTAAGTAGTGTTTTGCTTGACGTAATTTAATGCATCAACGCTAGTTTCTTGTTCATTCCAATCGGCGTGTTGCACTAGGATTATTTGATCTTTGTAAAATGAGATATTGAACTCACCAAGTGCTACTAATATTTCTTGGGTAAAGTCACTTTGCCCAGCTTCTACAATCCAAACCTTGCCACCTGTAGATAATGTTTTGTTTATCTTTTTAATGCTTCGATAAATAGAGTTTTGTCTGTCGTTATGTGCATCTGTCCAGTTTTGCTTGAACACCATATCAAATAGGTTATTTGCCGGTACATAGGCGCCTGCTTGTATGCCGTAAGTGCCGCTAATAGCGTAGTAATTCAAGTTTTCATATTCCTTTGATTGCAGTAATAAATCGAATGCAGCAATGGTATGAACATCATCAACATCCGTTTTAAGATCAAAGTTTAACAGTAGTAAATCTTTGTCAATCGCAAATTTTTGGTCCATGGCATAACTATTCAAAGATATAGATATCATTACGATAATAAATAGAGATTGAGATATGTATTTCATGTAGGCCTCATGGCTATTAATGATATTGAATTAAGGGTTAACTCTTTATTGGTAATTAAATTATTGCTTTTAATGGAAAAACTCAGCAAGCGCAACAGCTACCTCCATGAGTTACTACAACGATTATTGATCATAACTTAGTGCATTATCATTTCTAATTAAGTAGACAATAAACTAAAAAAAACCTTTAAATCAGTGCCTTATGAATAAAAAATTAAAACTATTAGTTTAATGACTTATCTGAGGTCTTAATTTTACTTACATACACTGTTCCGCTGACTTGAATAAAGTACAAACTAGTTTTGTAATTAGCAGATTGTTATATCTCAGAAATATTGAAACAGTTATAGTTAACATGACAATAACCATAAAACTTACATATTGCAACATCATTAATTTCAGTAGAATTGTATAATTGACTTTACTGATTGAAACTTCGCTTGTTAATGAATTTAATATGGCTTATTAAATTCATTGATAATAGTTAATTTAAAAGCTATACAGGAGACTTTGTAAATCCACTAAAATCTATATGTAATAGCGATTTAAAAAAATTCATATTACATATAGAGAAAATGTTCATGGAGAGGTATTGAAACGGGAAAATGAACTGACTAGCTCATTTGATAAATCAGTTAATCAGATAGATTAATTTTCATCTCTACTAATGTCTTAGTAAAGCCGACTTTCTTATATGCCCGTATAGCAGCATCATTGGCATCATAAACATCTAGGTATAAGTCAACTACGCCACGATTTTTACTCCAATCGATGAGGTTATCCATAATCATCTTATTGATACCTAACCCTCTGTATTCTATCTCCACATACATAAAACCAAGGTAGGTATGAGTAGAATGTTCGAGAGACTTTTTAGATCCTCTAATTTGGCCGTAACCGGAACCAATAATCACTCCATTAATTTCTGCAACAAGCAAATTTGAATCATCATCTAAAAGTAAGTGATTTAAATCATAATAAGTTGCATTTTTAGTTTTTATACTCGCGTTATAAGGCCGCTCTGCTTCAACCACTTTTTGTTCTAAGCTGAGTAATTCAACTTTATCTTCTGAAGTTGCTTTTCTAATGATTAAATTCTTCAATTTAGTTCATAACCTTATTGTTTATGAATCAATTCGTATAGTTATATAAAATAAAATCGAGTATGGGTAAATAAAACATAACAAATTTAGTCAGCGTAAAATTAAGTACCGCTGACTTAATCTAAGTATGAATGTACGAAACTACTTACCAGGGTAATACTTGACCATTAGAATGCTTAAACACGCCAGATTGGCTCATATCAAGTTCATTGATTAATCCTACAATACGCGACGCTGACTCGGTTGCTGATATATCCCCACCATGGTTAACCATATCCGTTTGTACATAACCAGGATGGTAAATTCCTACTGCTATCTCTTTAGAGGCTAAATCATGGCTTAATGACATTGATGCGGCGTTTAAAGCAGCCTTTGACATACGATAACCATAACGACCACCTGAAGTATTATCTTCGATAGATCCCATTCGTGAGGTGATCATCGCGACTTTACCGCCAACATTAAGTTGTGATTGCAGCGCGGCAACAATACGCAGCGGCGCGAGTGCGTTAACTTCAAATTGTTGGCGGATGGTATCGATATTCAAATGAGCTAGCTGTTCATCACGTAAAATACCTGCATTACATACCAATACATCTATCAAAACACCTGCGAGTGACGTTTTCATATTATGAATACCTTCATCGGTAGCCACATCGATTTGAGTTATCACATTGATACCCAAATCATCGAGTTCATCTGAAGTATGACGGCATAAACCAAAGACTTTATCGCCTTGCTGCTTAAATAATTTTGCCAGCGCTAAACCAATACCTCGGTTTGCACCGGTAATAACAACGTTTTTTGACATAGGAAAATCCTTAAATGCTGAGCTCCGCATGGAGAAATAGGCTCAATACGTAATCCTAGTATTGATATTTAACACAGATATTGAATGTTATCAGTAAACAAAAAAACCTAGCAAATTGCTAGGTTTTTAATTGATACAAATCTTAAGCTTAAATCGCCATGGCCAATTCAGCGCCTTGTCTAATAGCACGTTTAGCATCTAATTCAGCAGCAACATCGACACCACCAATTAAATGAACAGGTAAACCGGTGGCCTTCATTTCATCCACAAGACTTATATTAGACTCTTGTCCAGCACATAGAACGACATTATCGACAGCTAGTATTTCAGCCTTTTCACCGACTTTTATATGCAAACCTTGCTCGTCAAATTTCTCGTAACTCACACCCGTTCTCATATTAACTTGGTGTTGTTTTAAGACACTACGATGGATCCAGCCAGTTGTTTTGCCTAAGCCTTTACCCATTTTAGTGGTTTTACGTTGCAGTAAATACACTTCACGACTTGGGTTATGCTCAGCTTCTTCGGTCAAACCGCCAGCATGTTGATAACTTTTATCAATGCCCCACTGTTTTAACCAAACATCGGGTTGCAATGTCGTAGACTCTTTCTCACAAAGGAAATGCGCCAAGTCAAAACCAATACCGCCTGCGCCAATTAATGCGACCTTTTTACCGATCTCAACTTCGCCTTTAAGCACTTGTTGATAATCAACAACTTTAGGGTTGTCAAAACCCGGTAATGATAATCCGCGAGGGATAACACCCGCCGCAATAATCACTTCATCGAATTTTTCAGTGGCTAGAACTGCTGCATCTAAACGTGTGTTTAGACGTAATTCGACATTATGAAGCTTCATCTGGTTGTTAAAGTAACGAATCGTTTCGTGAAACTCTTCTTTGCCAGGGATTTTACGCGCTAAGTTAAATTGCCCGCCAACTTCGCTTTTAGCTTCAAACAATACCACTTCATGACCACGAGAAGCTGCATAGACTGAAAATGCCATACCAGCAGGCCCAGCGCCCATAACGGCAAGACGTTTTTTACCTGTCGTAGGGGTAAAGTTAATTTCGGTCTCGTAACATGCACGAGGATTGACTAAACATGTTGCACGTTTTAGTGCAAAGGTATGATCCAAACAAGCTTGGTTACAACCGATACACGTATTGATTAACTCACTTTGATCTGCGGCTGCTTTATTAACAAACTCTGCATCAGCTAAGAAAGGACGCGCCATAGACACCATATCAGCTTGACCAGATGCAATAATCGATTCACCAATTTCAGGGGTGTTAATTCGATTGGTGGCAATTAATGGCACATTAACTTCTGACTTTAACTTCTCTGTTACCCATGAAAAAGCGCCACGAGGCACACTGGTAGAAATAGTCGGAACACGCGCTTCGTGCCAACCAATACCAGTATTAATAATGCTAACACCAGCAGACTCAAGCCACTTAGCTAATTGCACTACTTCATCCCACGTTGAACCGTTATCGACCAAATCCAACATTGAGAGTCTAAATATGATGATAAAATCAGTACCGACTTTTGCACGAATAGCGTTAACAATTTCTATTGGGAACTGAGCTCGTTGCTCAAAGCTTCCACCCCATTCATCATCACGCTTGTTGGTGCGAGAGCTGATAAATTGGTTGATTAAATATCCTTCTGAACCCATCACTTCGACACCGTCATAGCCAGCTTTTTTGGCTAAATCAGCACTCGATTCATAATCTTTAATGGTTTTTCGTACTTGTCTAGATGACATTTTTGAAGGCGTAAATGGCGTAATCGGTGATTTAATTTTGCTAGGTGCAACGGAAAATGGATGATAACCATAACGACCAGCATGCAAGATTTGCATACAAATTTTGCCATCCGCTTCATGAACAGCGTCGGTAACTATTTTATGTTTGCTGACTTGCCAAGGGAAGCTTAACTGACATGCATGGGGGGCTAAACGACCTCTGAAGTTTGGTGCTATACCACCTGTAACAATCAAGCCACAGCCGCCTTGGGCACGTTCTTTGTAAAATGCGGCCAGTTTCTCAAATCCGCCCTTTTCTTCTTCTAGGCCTGTGTGCATTGAGCCCATCAATACTCGATTTTTAAGTTGAGTAAAGCCTAGATCTAAGGGTTCTAGTAAATGTGGAAACGACATTCAAACATCCTTTTTAAACAAGTGATTTAAACTAGCATACAACGACAGAATCATAAGCTCAATGATTTCACATCCCTATTGTTAAAAACCGTTACAATTCAATTTCCCACAGCGTGTCAAAATCAGTTAGCATTACACCATTAGTATGTTAAAGGAGTGGCAAATGTCCGCTAAACCCTCATTGATTAAGAGAATCTTTGGTTTTATTTGGAATACTGTTAACGGTATCCGTAAATTATTCCTCAATATTATTTTCTTTGGATTCATCGCACTTATTGTTGTTGCACTGACTTCTGAAGAAGAAATTACTATTGAAGATCAATCCGCTTTAGTCCTAAACCTTGCAGGAAGCATTGTTGACCAAAAGCGTCACGTTGATCCCATTGAAGCAGTATTTAAGCAAGGTAATAGCAATGACCCCGAGTCAGAAATGCTATTAGCTGACATTATTTACGTTATAGATAATGCCACCCATGATCAACGTATCAACAGTATTGTGTTAAAGATGGGCAATCTTCGCAGTGCGGGTATCAGTAAAATGACCGCCATTGGTGATTCACTGGATAAATTTAAAGCCGCGGGAAAAATAGTGGTTGCGGTAGGTAATGCCTATGAGCAAAATCAATACTTCCTTGCAAGCTATGCCGACACAATTTATCTAAACAATAAAGGGGCAGTGTCACTAGAAGGTCTAAGCAGCTATCGTTTATTCTTTAAATCAGCGTTAGAGAAACTGAATATCAGTACCCACGTATTTAGAGTCGGTACCTTTAAATCAGCGGTTGAGCCATTTATCCGTGATGATATGTCGGCACCAGCTAAAGAAGCAAGCAGCGCGTTACTCAATGACTTATGGCAAAACTATGAGTCAATAGTGGCTGCAAACCGTCAAATTGAAACACAAAATATCGTATTAAGCCCACAAAGATACTTAACTGAACTTGATGCTGTTAAAGGTGATTCAGCTCAGATGGCCGTTAATATGAAATGGGTTGATAAACTGGTTTCAGACGAAGAGTTTAGATTAGCGATGCTCGAATCTGTTGGCAAAGAAGCTAACGGAGATTCTTATAAGCAAATCTCATTTTCTGAGTACTACAGCTTAGTTCAACCAATGCCTTCGATCATTGAACAAGAATCTGTTGGAATCGTTGTTGCCAAAGGTAATATTCTCAATGGTAAACAACAAGCGGGTCAAATTGGTGGTGAAAGTACATCTGCACTATTAAAGAAAGCCCGTTTTGACGACAAGGTTAAAGCGGTTGTACTTCGAGTTGATAGCCCTGGCGGTAGCGCATTTGCCTCTGAAAAAATCAGACAAGAAGTCATCGCACTTAAACAAGCAGGCAAACCTGTCGTAGTCAGCATGGGCAGTTTAGCGGCATCTGGCGGTTATTGGATATCAGCAAGTGCTGATTATATCTATGCAACTCCAAGTACGTTAACTGGCTCAATTGGCATTTTCGGTATGTTTGCGACATTTGAAAAAGTGTTAGAAAACTGGGGGATTAATTCAGATGGTGTATCAACATCAGAGTGGGCAGGCATTTCAGCAACCCGTGAATTAGACCCTAATGTATCTGCTGTTATTCAACGTCATATTGAGCATGGTTATCATGAGTTTATCTCTTTAGTCGCTACTGAACGTGATATGACACTAGAGCAAGTGGATAGAATCGCACAAGGCCGCGTTTGGTCTGGTACTCGCGCTGTTGAACTTGGCTTAGTCGATGATATTGGTGATATGGACAGCGCTATTGCTAAAGCTGCAGAAATGGCTGAAATAGAAGTATTTGATACTAAAGTTATCGAACAAGAGTTAACGACTGAACAAATCTTTATGCAGAAGATGTTAGTGTCATTTGCTTCTTATATGCCTGAAGCAACAACGCAATCACCCATGGTTGAACAATTCATGGGCCAATGGAGTTCAGTTGCAGAAGAACTCACTCAATATGATGACCCTAATGGCATGTATATGTATTGCGAAAACTGTAATTACTAACCTCCCAATGCCATTATAGAGTTAAGATTCATCACGGTAATATGATGACATTTGAACTATAAATTGAATTATATTCAAAAAAGCCCGTTTTACGGGCTTTTTTATTGGGTTTTGTTCAGCCTAAGCCGTATAATTTGCAGATTACATAATAACTACACTGTGAGAATTCAATTACATGACAAAACGTTCAATATACGTTGCCTATACTGGCGGTACGATTGGTATGCGCAAAACAGAAGACGGCTTTGTTCCTGTAGCAGGATTTCTCACTGACTGTGTTAAGTCGATGCCAGAGTTTTACCATGAAGAAATGCCAAGCTTTGTCATTAATGAGTATTCGCCATTGATTGATTCATCAAACATGGCGCCAACGGATTGGCAATTGATCGCGAATGACATTAAAGCTAACTACGATAATTATGATGGCTTTGTAATTTTGCATGGTACTGACACCATGGCTTATACCGCTTCGGCGTTATCATTTATGCTGCAAGGCTTATCAAAGCCGGTGATTGTAACTGGTTCTCAAATTCCTTTGGCACAGCTTCGTTCAGACGGTCAAACTAACCTGCTAAATTCGCTCTATATCGCCGCTAATTACCCAGTGGCTGAAGTTTGCTTATTCTTTAATAACAAACTGTTTAGAGGAAATCGATCAACCAAAGCCCATGCTGATGGTTTTGATGCGTTTGCGTCACCTAATTTCCCGATATTGTTAGAAGCGGGTATTAAAATTAAATTACTTGCAGGTGAAATTACCGCGCCGACAACTCAGCCCTTAGAAGTGATTAATATCAGCCCGCAACCAGTGGGCGTGATTACTTTATATCCTGGTATATCGACTGAGATTTTTAACAACATCTTAATGCAACCAGTTAAAGCACTTATCTTACTGACCTTTGGTGTGGGTAATGCACCTCAAGATAAAGCCTTATTAGATACCCTAAAACAAGCCGATGAACGCGGTATTGTAATTGTTAATTTAACCCAATGTTTCCAAGGAAAAGTGAACATGGGTGGCTATGCTACGGGTAACGCATTAGCTAAAGCGGGATTAATTAGTGGCTCTGATATGACCATTGAAGCTGCGCTAGCAAAACTGCATTATTTACTATCAAAAAATTTAACACCAAATGAAGTAAAAATCGCTATGCAGAGAAATTTGTTAGGTGAACTAACTGAGTAACTTACTGTTCCCCTTTTAAGAATGAGTTTTTACTCGTCATAAACATAAAAAAGCCGCATTATAAAATGCGGCTTTTTGCTGAATTAATTTCAATTCAAACCTAATTTATAAATCAGATTCTTTAAATTCCGCGATTGAATCACCACGAAATTGTTTCTTTAATTCAGATTTAGACAGCTCGTTTATTGCGCCACCAGCACCAATAGTAAAGTGATCAGTCTGCGATAACTTACGTGCTTGATAAAGCATGACAACTTGTAATGTAGACTCTTTTTGCTCAGCAGAAAGCACTGTGCCATCATCCCATTTACCCGTTTCAGCTGCACCGCGTAAACGCTCATACACTTCATCAGGCATCTCATCGATGACTTTATTGATATCATTCATACGCTTTTCCGTTTATGTACAATGCTTCTGGCTCGGGTAATGATGTAACCGACAAAACCAAAAACAAAACATGTTCCTGCGATATAGGCGTCTGTTCCGGTGGCCACTTCTCCGCCCCAAAAACCATATACTGCGCCTGCAATAAATAACGTCAAAAACAACATCATTTGATTCATCAGTTTATTAGACTTCTGAATATGTGAAATCGCTCTTTTAGAGTCATTATTGCCATCAGCAGACGCTTTACAATACTGACACTGCTTTGCTTTACTCGAAATTCGTTTTTGACACGAAGGGCATTCGATTAACGCCATAACCAGCCTACTCTGTTAAATTATCTACAACAGCTAACATAGCCACTAATGACGCTTCACCTAGGTACTCACAGCGTGCTGGAGACCAACCGACTACAGGATCGGGTAAGTTATCATTATCTTTAAATGGCATTTCTAAGGTGTTAGCCAAACATTTGAAGTTATTACCCACCCAGTTACAAGCAACGGTTAAGTTCGCTTGACCCGGTTCATCTTTGTCGTAACCGTATGTTGTTTGAAAATCTGCACTTGCCATGGTTAACGCACTTAAGAATTGCTTTTGTAATCCAGCCATGTGCTCAGTGTAATTCGGTGCGCCTTCACAACCAGCAACGAATACATATGGTAGGCCTTCATCACCGTGGACGTCATAAAATAAATCTACGCCTGTTTCTTTCATTTTATTCACAACATAAAACACTTCAGGGCTTTTCTCTAAGCTAGGGCTCAGCCATTCACGGTTAAGGTTAACACCCGCTGCATTAGTACGAAGATGACCACGGACGCTGCCGTCTGGATTCATGTTCGGTACAATATAGAAGTTAGCTTTATCTAATAATAGCTTAGCTGTTGGACAGTCACTGTCTAGCAGTTGGTTTAACAAACCTTCAATCAACCATTCAGCCATGGTTTCGCCTGGGTGCTGCCTTGCTGTAATCCAAATGTTTTTCTTAGATGGATTATTATCACCAATAGTTAATAGGCTCATATCACGGCCATCAAGGGTTAAGCCTAAGTTTTCTAACTTAACTGATGGGTGAAGTTGTACTGAACTAATAAGGTCTAAATGACGTTCGTAGCTGTACGGCGCAAAGTAGGCAATTTGAATTGCATCGCAATCTAGATCAACTTGTATCGATAATTTACCATCTTTGTAAACAGTCGGTAAGCGGAACCAATGTTGGCGGTCATAACTGGCAACTGCTTGATAATCTTCCCATCCTTTTGGATATGAAGCACTACCCGCATTAACGATATTCAAGGTGTAAGTTTGACCAATTTCACCTTCCATACGGAAGTTAAACCATTGATAAAACTCTCCGCCTTCATCAGGTCGGATCGCCAGTTGAATGTCATCGTGCTTGTCTAAACTAATGGTCTCAATGTTGCCGCCATCAAAATTCGCGCTAATACGCATAGGACTTCCTTTTTATAAGGTTATTATCGACGTTATCCCAGCATCTTACCAAAAGCCGTTACGCAATAAAATCAAATCAACATCATCTGGTAAACATCTGTTCAATAAAATATGTAAGTAAGCTTTAATCAGCCAAAATACCTGTTAATAAAGCTAATACATCAAAAAGCCGAATATGGTTCACATACTCGGCTTTTATACATTTTTTAAACCCTAACGATGAAAGCTATATAAATACCGGACTAAAACAATACCCTTTACCTCTCACGGTATTGATTAATTCTCTCGGTAAGCACTTATTGGCCATTTTACGGCGAGTATTACTAATATGCATATCCAGGTTTCGATCAAACTCACCTAGCTCTTTGTGCAACACACGCATTTGCAATTCTGCTTTAGTGACCACCTCACCCTTTCGATGAAATAAATATTTGAACAGTCGATATTCTGTTTGGGTGAGTTTTAATTGTTGAGAATTTACCGTAACCGCATTATTACCATCGTCAAATGCAATATCTTCACACTTGCGGCTTTCATAATCGGCGCCATAAACAGAATGCGACTCAGTCTGATTTTTACTGCGTCTTTTCAATACATTGATACGCAATAAAAGCTCTTTGACATTGAATGGCTCACAAAAATAATCATCAGCGCCCATTTCAAATGCAGCGATGCAGTCTTGCTTATTATCACTGTTGGCGAGAACGATTACCGGTGTTTGGCAATGCTTAGCCATTAACAACCAAAATGAATCCATTTGAGGAACTGAGGAATCCAGTAAGATCACCTCAAATGCGTTACTTTCCATCTCCACTAATGCATTGAAGCTATTATCCACAATTTGGATAACATAACCTATGGCTTCCATTTGCTGACATAACAGCAAACTATCTGTGAGTTGTTGGTCAATGAGTAGAATCTTTTTCATAACGACTTAATCTAAATGATAACAATTACCATTAAGATTATCACCGTATTACAAATAATACTAGACGTGCAATGTAAATGTGGCTGTCTCAGCCCGTGTTTAGGTCACATAAATACAAAAAAAGCCTGAAAATTCAGGCTCTTTTATTTAGTTATTGCTAATGTTATTTATTATTCATTTTATAAGTGCTGAAATTAATTAACCATTAATTGCTTGATGTATTTAACGGGGGCACTACCAAAACTTAAAAACGTTTCATGGAACGTTTTTAAGTCAAATTCTTCACCCTGTGCTTGTTTAAGTTCTTCTCGTAAATCGTATATCTCACGGTAACCAGAATAGTAGCTGGTTAATTGCACTTGGCTTAATGTCGCTCTGCGCCACTTCCCTTCTGCTTCAGCTTGTTGCTGGAATGCCTCATTAGTCATGAGGTCAATGGCTTGTTCTTCTGTCATTCCGTTAACTTGAATACTGTAATCAAGAATGGTGTTCGCTATAACACGCAGATTCCATTTGTAATACATCAACCACATTTCAGGTTCAAAATCACCGTAGCCCTCTTCCAGCATCATACGTTCAGTGTAAACCGCCCAACCTTCAACCATAGCGCCATTTCCAAATAAGCTTTTAACTAAACTCGGGGATTCATTTGAATAGACTAATTGGGTGTAATGGCCTGGGATGGCTTCATGGATATTCAATACTTGCAAAATCCAATGGTTATATTCGCGTAAATAGCTCTCTGCAGACTCATCGTTCATTGCATCAAGTGGTGTCACATTGTAGTAGGTATTTGCCGATTTTTCATAAGGCCCAGGTGCACTGATTGATGCGCCTGCAAAGCCGCGCATGTACTCTGGGGTTTCCCTCACCACTAATGGCTTAGACGGATCTAAAGTCATTAATTGCTTTTCATTCACAAACTTTACCAGTTCAGGGATTTGTGCTCTTACTTCATCGACAAAGTCTTCACGCTTAACGTGTTTAACTGATAACACATCAATTAGTTGTTTTATGGCTTGGTTATCATTTTCTGGTTTTGGTGTATCAATGTATTTAGTCCAAATGTCATTAGTAATTTTAGCCATTTCAGCTTGAACGCGGTTTTTATCCGCAACCGCTTTTTCATATAAGGCTTTGCCCGACATGCCCGCTTGAATATCAAAAGCGAACTTTTCTTCGTATAAGGTTTCACCAATACGGAAACTACGAGCTCCTTCAACTTCCAACTTAGATTCAAGGTCATTTAACCATTCAATATGTTGATTTATCGCTGCAATAGCCGCATCAAAGCGAGTAGTAAATAATGATTTATCAGCATCTGACAAGCCTGAAGCTTTCACTTGGTCGACAAGGCTGTCTGACAAGACAGAAAAAGCCCCTTTGTTTTGCATTATCGCTAACTGAGTATGTTCAATCGTTGGTTTTTGAATGTTTGCCTGTGCTGCTTGGTAATAGGCTGGAACATTTTCAAGTCGCGTCACAACTGATTTTAGTCTGTCATCAAGTGGGGCAAAATCTTCGTTAATAATTTGCGCAAAACCACCTGCCACATTGTACTGTGCAGGGTTCCATTGCCACGATTTAAAACGCTCCTGCTCCCATTTGATTTTGCCTAATAGATTAGAGATCAACTCATAATCAATGAGCTCATTTGTGGTGAGGCTGGTTTTGTCAAAAGCGCTTAACTTAGCTTGTTGTGTATTAACAAACGCCAAGGTGTTAACTCTTGATTCGGCGTTAGGGACTTCTAAATAGCCATCATTAACATGCTTGCCACTGTAAAGCGCCCATGTTGGCGACCATTGCCATAAATCATTAATAAATGAATCAGAGAACTGGCTAAAGCTTTGATTAATTTGTTGTTCAGCAACTTGAGGAGCTGAAGAGTTTTCGACTGAGTGAGTGTTACAACCCATTAATCCGGTTAACCCCAATGTCACAGCCAGTGAGATTGATGCTTTTTTCATTGTCTTCATTAGTTAAATTCCTTGATATATGTAGTCATACTTTTATTATTATTTTTGCTTTTTGTGTAAGATGATTAAGCACCTTATTTTTATGATATTAGTAAATCATTTATATAAAATTATTTCAGTATCAATCATGATATTGACATGTTTTGTGACAACTTTTCACCGTTCATCCATGTCATTACTCACCCGGCTACCCAATTACGAATAATTAAGAGGACTTTATATGCCATCTAAGAAATATAGCCTGATACTAAATGGTAAAAAAGCGGGTATTCCTGAAATTAGATCCGCTGTCGCTGCATTGAGAAACGAAGGATTTGATATTGCAGTTAAAGTGACCTGGGAAAGTGCAGACATGCTTCGCCTTATCAAAGAGTCGATACAAAGCGATTGTTGTCGTATCATTATCGGTGGTGGCGATGGTTCACTAAATGAAGCAGTGACGGCATTGATGCAAATAAAGCTAGCTAATGAAGAATATTGTGCAGAAACAAGGTTACCTGAAATTGCTGTTTTACCATTAGGTACTGCAAATGATTTTGCCACCGGCTGCCATATTCCTAATAATATCACCCAGGCATTAACTTTTGCTGTAACTGGTAAGGCACAATCAATTGATTTAATCTCCGCCAATGAAAAGCATTTTATTAATGTTGCAGCGGCAGGTTTTGGCGCACAAGTCACCGCAGAAACCCCTGTCGAATTAAAAGATTTTTTAGGTGGCGGAGCATACACCCTTACAGGGCTGGCAAAAGCCATAGGTTTTAAACCCTACGAAGGCACTATTCATACCGAAAAAGGCAGTTATAGCGGTAATATCGTTGTCGGCGCCATGTGTAATGGCAGGCAAGCGGGTGGCGGACAAGAGCTTGCTCCTGAAGCACTAATCAATGATGGCTTAATGGATGTCACCTTGCTGAAAGGCTTTACACCACTTGATATACCGAAGGTATTAGAAGAAGTGAAAACAAGTAATACTGAAGGTGAATTTTGTTTTCATTTTCAAGCAAAATGGTTAGAAATAGACTTCCCGATCGCCCTTCCTCTTAATTTAGATGGCGAACCTTACCGCAGTGAGAAAGTCAGATTTGAAGTGAAGCCCAATGCGATAAAGTTTGTATTACCTAATGACTGCCCAATGATTCAAGCATAGATTCAGCCGCGCTATTTTTGTAATAAGTCATTCAACTGACGAAAAACCATCATTAAGCTAAGCAACTGACTCTAGCTCAATAATGTGCTTTTATGCGATTATTAAGTTACATTTTTAGAATGCTGCATAATGAACAACAGCTAGATTAAAATATCGCGATAAGCTCATTGATAAAAAATTAAGAAACAAACGCATAAGGTATCTTTTCAGCTTTAGATTGGTACATCGCTTTATCAGCTTTATCTATCACTATCCCAAGCTCTTTACCATCATGAGGCAAAAGACCGACCCCTATGCTTACACCAATAGAAATATCATCAAATTTAGCAACCTCAATCGGCTGAGTAACTAACCTTTGTAATTTATCCGCGATGCCTTTCGCTTCTATCTGGCAATTTTGATGGTCATTAATATCAAACAACACCAAAAATTCATCACCGCCAATACGAAAACAAATATCACTGCTGCGTAGCTGATCCGTTAATCGATTTGAAATCTCTACTAGCAGTTGATCGCCAGTATCATGCCCAAGATTATCGTTAATTGCTTTGAAACCATTTAGATCTAAATATGCGACGCCCAAACAACCTGATTCATGCATGGCAAGATACTGGTTTTCAATTACATTTTCTAGATGTCGCTTATTAAATAAATTAGTAAGAGGATCTGTACTGGCTTCGTTTTTAAGATCGTCAATTAATTCTTGAACAGTTGAATAGTCTTGTATAGTCGCTATACCACACTGCATACCATTAAAGTTAATGTTGGCAATGGAGATCCTAGCATTAAACTCAACACCTTTTGCATTTAGGCAAGGCATAATATTTCGAGACATCATCGCTCTTGCATGAGACTGATTAGCGATAAAATGACTGACTTTTTCTTTGTGACCCGATACCGCTTGTGACTTTATTAAGTGTTCTAACGAATAGCTTAATAAAACCTCTCTTTTGTAGCCAAATAACTTACAACAAGAGGTGTTGGCGAATACAATATTTGATTGTTGATCGACGATTAAGATTGCATCCACCAAAAAATCTAAAAAACTCGAAATCTCATTCGTTTGATTATTCATAACTGAAAGCCTTCTCAATCAACAAGTAAATTTATGGTCTTTGATATGCCACGATAAATAAAGCTAATAGATTATCTTAAATGACAGAGAAAAATTTAACTAAAGCTGATAGTTAGTAATGTGACATAAACTAATAAAATCATACTTGAAATGGCTATAAATCAATAACGTGACTTCGAACAGTCATTGATAATTCTAATTGAGTTTAATCGCTCATAAAATTACCGACTCATCACAGCCATAGCTGTATAAATTCAATATATGCCATATACTATTGAGTAATATACAAATCATTAATATCGAGCGAAAAATGGAAGTCGAACTACTTGAAATTCGAAACTTCATCCGCCAATACCCTCCTTTTGATTTATTGCCAGAAGAAGCACTAATCGAACTATCACAAAGCGTCGAAATTTCATATAGCCGTGCTGACAGCATGATTATCGAATTTAATGATAAAATTCATGACCTTTATATGATCAGAAGCGGTGTGGTAGAAATATACCGTCGTACAGGTGAGCTTTATAACCGTCTTGACCAAGGTGGGTTATTTGGACAAATGGGTTTACTCACCAATAATAAAGTCCGCTTTCCGGCTAAATCGATTAAAGACTCGCTGTTATATTGTATTCCAGAAAGTATTTTTGAAGACTACTGTGAACGTTTCGATACCTTTGCTGATTTTGTTGAAGTAGAAAGTAGTATTCGATTAAAACAAACCGTTGAAGATAACATTGATGATGCTAACTCACTGACCACATCAAAAGTTAAGACCCTACTCAGCGGCGAGCCAGTGATACTGCCAATTTGTACCACGATTCAGAATGTTGCTAAAATCATGTCTGCAGAAAATGTATCAGCAGCCATCATTAATGACCCTAATTTAGCTGATGAAGGTGGCAATAGCTTTGTCGGTATTATTACTCAGCGTGATCTATGCGCTAAAGCAATAGCACAAGGGTTAGATGTCGATACTGAAGTCGCAGAGATCATGTCGACAGAACTTATCTCACTTGATCATAACGCTTATATTTTTGAAGCCATGCTATTAATGCTGCGTTATAACGTCCACCATCTACCTATCCTAAAAAACAAACAACCCATTGGTTTAATTGAAGTATCTGACATAATTCGTTATGAGTCTCAAAACAGTTTATTGATTGTTAGCAGTATTTTCCAACAAAACAGTATTGAAGATTTAATCGTGCTTTCCCATCAAACCAAAGACTGTTTTGTACGAATGATTAACGAAGATGCTAACTCGCATATGGTGGGTAGAGCGATGTCAGAAATTGGCCGAAGCTTTAAACAACGTTTATTAGAATTGGCCGAAGAGAAGTTAGGACAACCGCCTGTGCCCTACTGCTTTTTAGCTTTAGGTTCAATGGCCCGTGATGAACAACTTATTGTAACCGACCAAGACAATGCCATCATTCTTGATAATAATTATGACGAGACGCTACACGGAGAATACTTCAAAGCGTTAGCGACGTTTGTTTGCGATGGATTAGCGGCGTGTGGTTACACTTATTGCACTGGCGATATCATGGCGACAAATCCTGAATATCGTAAAACGCAATCTCAATGGGAAGAATGCTTTGCTGACTGGATTGAACACCCAAACCCAAAGACATTATTAAACTGTTCAATATTTTTTGATTTATACGGAGTCTATGGCAGACCTAAATGGGCTGAACAGTTAAATGCCTTTATTTTAAGAAAAGCTAAAAAGAATAACCGCTTCTTAGCCAGTTTAGCCAGAAATGCATTAAATCGTACCCCACCACTAGGATTCTTCAAAGACTTCGTGATGGAAAAAGATGGCCGCCATAACAACTCAATTAACTTAAAGCGACGTGGCACAGCACCATTAGCGGACTTAATTAGAGTTCATGCACTTGCTATTGGTTCTCAGTCTCAAAATTCGTTCGATCGCTTAGAAGATATTATTGAAGCGGGTATTTTACCGCCATCAAAAGGTAAAGATTTGCAACATGCGATGGAGTTTATCTCTCTAGTACGTATTCGCCACCAAGCATTAGATATAGAGTCAGACCAAGAACCTGATAACAACATTGAGCCTGAAAACATGTCTGATTTTGAACGACGAAATCTAAAAGATGCCTTTTTAGTGTTGAGTAGTGCGCAAAACTTTTTGAAGTTCCGCTACAGTGCTAATAGCATGCAGGGGTAAACGATGCGTAATTTTAGCAACCAAGATGTATTGAACTGGAAAGCTTTTTTACAAATCAAAGCCCAAGAAAGTAAAGACCGACGGCTAACGAATTTTTACAACTCTGGCACTTATCATGAAGAAGTCAAAGTGAAAGATATTGAATTTGTTGCCTTGGATTTTGAAACTACCGGTCTTGATGCCAATAAAAACAGTATCATCAGTATTGGCTTAGTACCTTTTACCTTGCAGCGCATTGCTTGCAGAAAAGCCAAGCACTGGTTTCTCACACCTAAAGATAAACTCAAAGAAGATTCAATTATTATCCACGGGATTACACACTCGGATTTAAAAGGTGCTCCAGGATTACTGCGCATTTTAGAACAGCTATTGGATGAGTTAGCAGGTAAAATTGTGGTGGTTCATTATCGAAGAATTGAACGTGATTTTTTTGATTCAGCCCTGAGAAACCTGATTAATGAAGGGATTGTTTTTCCTGTTGTAGACACCATGCAAATTGAAGCCAATATTCAACAAGCTAAACCACGAAGCATTATCGACTGGTTTAAGAATACTCGCCCTGCTTCTATTCGCCTTGCTAACAGTCGTGCGCGTTATAATTTACCAACGTATCCACCACATGATGCATTAACGGATGCCATCGCAACAGCAGAGCTGCTACAAGCACAAATTCAGCATCACTATAGTCCAGACACCCCCATTAAACAGCTATTGCGATAGTCACCCATCAATCAATGGACATAAAAAAACCGAGTGACACTGACTTAATAGTCATATCACTCGGTTTAGTTACTACAAGCACAAATTCAGCATCACTATAGTCCAGACACCCCCATTAAACAGCTATTGCGATAGTCACCCATCAATCAATCAATCAATCAATGGACATAAAAAAACCGAGTGACACTGACTTAATTGTCAAAGCACTCGGTTTAGTTACTATAGGCACAAATTCAGCATCACTATAGTCCAGACACCCCAATTAGGCAGTTATTGCGTTAGTCACCCAACAATCAATCAATGGACATAAAAAAATCGAGTGACACTGACTTAATTGTCATATCACTCGGTTTAGTTACTATAGGCACAAATTCAGTACCACTATAGTCCAGACACCCCATTAAACAGCTATTGCGATAGTCACCCATCAATCAATGGACATAAAAAAACCGAGTGATATGACTTAATAGTCATATCACTCGGTTTAGTTTTTAAAGCGAATCGCCACCTAAACTAGGTGTTCAACCCATTATCGATAACGTTGCTCTGTGCGTAGTCCCATAATCAAGCTCACACACATAATCAACAGAATAAAGGTGAATGGTAAAGCGGTAGAAATTGCACCGGCTTGCAAGGCTTCAATGGCTTGTGTGCCACCGACCCAAAGTAAACCAGCAGCAATAGCCCCTTCAATAAATGCCCAGAACACACGCTGAGGAACTGGCGCATCGATTTTTCCACCTGAAGTGATACTATCAATGACTAAAGAACCTGAGTCTGAAGAAGTTACAAAGAATACCAGAACTAATACAATAGCAAGAAGTGACAATATACTTCCCATTGGTAGCGCATCAAACATTTGGAACATCGCCAGTGGTACTTCAGTTAAGCCTTGTTCACCTAAGGTACCAACTTTATTAATGATTTGATTAATCGCAACACCACCAAACACTGACATCCACAGCGTAGTCACCACAGTAGGAACAATCAGCACAGCCATCATGAATTCACGAATTGTACGACCACGTGAAATACGCGCAATGAACATGCCCACAAAAGGTGACCAAGAAATCCACCATGCCCAGTAGAACACGGTCCAGCCGTGCATCCATGCTTCATCTTCACGACCTATTGGATTACTCAGTGGGATAATATTTTCAATATAGCCCATTACCGTCATGGGTATTGTTCCCATTGAAACCGCAAAAGTTACCAAAGCAACAAACACAACTAACGCAAGTGCCAATAGCATATTGACATTACTAATGACTTTAACACCACCATCAATGCCACGAACCACTGATACTACTGCTATTAGCGTCACAAAGAAGATAATACCAATTTGAAGCATTAAGCCATTATCAATGCCGAATACGTGATGAAAACCACTGGCGGCTTGTTGAGCTCCAAGGCCAAGTGAGGTTGCTAGGCCAAACAAAGTGGCAAGCACTGCTAAAATATCAATAATATGCCCAGGCCAGCCCCAAGTACGATCACCCAATATTGGGTAAAAGACTGAACGCATTGAAAGCGGTAAGCCTTTGTTGTAAGCAAAAAAAGCTAACGACAGCGACACAACCCCATATATAGCCCATGGGTGAAGTCCCCAATGGTACATAGTTGCACCAAGAGCAAGTTTAGCTGCTTCAGGTGTGTTAGGTTCAACATTAAGTGGCGTTTCAAACCAACCCGTAAAGTAGGCTGCAGGCTCAGCAACGCCCCAGAACATTAAACCAATGCCCATGCCAGCTGCAAATAACATTGCTATCCATGACATCATTGAATAATCAGCTTTAGCGTCATCCCCACCTAAACGGATTTTGCCGTAAGGTGAAACAATCATTGCTAAACAAAACAGCACGAACAAATTAGCTGACCACATGAATAGGACATCGAAGGTGCCAATGATTTTAAATTTAATTCCGTCTAGAGCAGCTTTTGATGTTTCAGGGTCAACTATTAAAATAGCGATTAAGAAAAGTCCAATTAAGGATGCGCTGATACCAAAAACAGGGTTATGAACATCAAAACCCCATTTCTGAATATTATCTTGTCCGACCGTGTAATCGGTATTATCAATACTATATTTATCTTTATTACTATTCATTGATCCTCGTTTAGAACAACTTTCATTCATTTTTTGAAATTTCATTTTACTATACTAGACATCAACTTGTTGATTATTCTGTTAGTAATGACGCCTAATGTGACTCAGTAGCCTATCGAAGCTCAATAACTGGCCTAAGTATACTCTCAAAGCACTTTGTGAAAGTTTAAAATCAATAAGCCCAAGCGTTTTGTGTTTGTATAATTTTAGCGTAAAAATGAGTAACCATTGAACAAAATCAATATCTAAGGCATTTCTTAGTCAAAGGAATGATGACTTGATGCAATAATTTCACTCTAACCCTGCTTCAAATAATTTAATGTCGATTAAACTAACTTAAACTACATCCCTCTGCTGTCAGGTTGTTTAATAGAATTGTAAACAAATAACTGCCACTTCTGTAAGGGCTTCTATGGGCTAGTTAAGGGATGAAAATTGAAATATAAGTACGACATAGGACACGAAAAAGAATGTCTAAGAGTGAAAAAATATAAAAGTGGAGTTTGTAGATTAGTGACTTAAAAATGAAAGAATAAAAAAGGGTCTCAGAATAATCTGAGACCCTTTAATTATGGCGGAGAGCATGAGATTCGAACTCACGGAAGGGATAAACCTTCACTCGCTTTCCAAGCGAGCGCCTTAAGCCACTCAGCCAACTCTCCAAAACGTTTTGACTGGTTTTCTCGTTGATATACTGATTTTCATATACAAGAGAAAACTGTCTATAAATCTGTATTGCTCGTTCTACTCTATGACTAACCTATTGCATTAAATGAATTATGAACAACGCAAACCAGGTTAATCTTCTGCTAAAGCAGACTTAATAGAACGAGCGGTACTTTACGCAAATGCGTATATGAGGTCAAGGATAAATCAGTGAATTACTGACTGTTGGACATTTGGTGTTCAAATCGAGCAATTCCCTTGCTCGATTGTATAAATAAGAAACGTATCTTACCGATAAAATTCTATAGGATTAACCCATAGTCCATTAATCATTATCCAGTCATTAACTTCTAGTCATTCAAAACTAGGAATTTATGTCTAGCCATTCATAAGTGAAGGAAATAAACCTTTAAGTCCTGCTGCGACAACCTCAATACCAATGGATAGCATTAATAATCCCATCAATCGCGTAATCACATTGATACCTGTTGTGCCGAGTATCTTAAATATTATTGGCGCCATTCTAAATAAGCCAAAGCTCATTAAACCAAAGACGACTACTGTAATCGACATACCGATCATGTCAGTCATTGAATCATGACTAGATGAGAATACAATAACCGAACTAATTGCCCCTGGACCTGCCATTAAAGGTAATGCCAAAGGTACTACCGCAACTGATTCCATAGCATATGCTTCACGGTCTTCTTCTGAATTACGTTTTACAGGACTTAACTTACCTTGCAACATCGACATTGCGATAATGGCAATCAAACTGCCTCCGGCAATTCTAAATGCTGATAAAGAAATACTGAACATATTCAATATATGTTCACCAATAAAAATTGTGACCACTAAAATAACGACCACAGCAAAGTTGGCAACCTTCCCCGTATGGTTTCGTTCTTCTTCTGTTTGATGACTGGTTAATGTTACAAACACGGGTAAAAGCCCAATAGGATTGATGATGGCAACTAATCCTAAGAAAAACTTAACGTAAAGCATTAAATCCACAAGCTTATCCTCAATTTAAATGATTTTGTGGTCCAAAAATAATCGCGCAACTTTACTGATTATTTTTAATTTTACAAATGAGATTTTCTAACTGATTTTGATAAATTAATAGAAAATCTAATCCGAAAAAACAAACTTGTTTTGCTTCACACTTTTGCATATATACACTTGAATGAAATGTAAATATATCATCTGAAATTAGCAAAAAAGATGACTACCACATGAATAATTTTAAGCCCTTTCTTACGCCTTTTTTGCTACTATTACATTTGTTAAAATAAAAATGGCGCATCGTTCGTGCCATGGTCCAAGTTAGAGTCTGTTGAGGTTCCAATGGGTAAACGAAACAAAATTAGTCAAAAAAATGGTCAACGCAAATTAACCGGTTCTAGAAGAAGATTAGCTTATTTTTTTTCAATCACTAAAAATGGCCATAAATGCCCAACGACAGAACTCAATATAGTAGAAAAAACCGAATAATCACCCCATCATGCTGAAATAAGAAATATAAACTTTATTCTTATTACTGAAATCGGCCCATAAAAAAAGAGATGCTTAATGCATCTCTTTTTTGTTACCGCCTGAATCAGAAATTATTATTTATTTTCAGTCCAGCGATCCATCCAACCGAGTACATTTTTGTACCACTGTTGTAAGTTGTCTTGGTTCAAAATCCAATGGTTCTCATCAGGGAACATTAATAGTTCTGACGGAATATCATTACGCTGCATGTAAGTAAATGCGGCTAACCCTTGGCCGTAAGGTACACGATAATCTTTTTCACCATGAATCACTAACATTGGCGTATTCCAGTTTTCAACATAGTTAACTGGATTGAATTTCTCGTAAAGCTCTTTATTTTCAGTGTAAGTGCCACCAAATTCGTATTCAGGGAACCAAAGTTCTTCTGTTACGTGGTACATGCTGCGCATATCAAATAAACCAGCATGGTTAACCAGACACTTAAAACCATCGCTCCAATTACCTTGGATCCAGTTCATCATGTAGCCACCATATGATCCACCTAATGCACAAGCATTATCAGTATCTAGCCACTTTTGTTGCTGACCCACTGCTGCTAAGCCTTTTTGTAAGTCTTCAAGTGGCTTGCCGCCCCAATCTTGCGTAATTGAATCAGTAAAAGCTTGACCGTAACCGGTTGAACCATGGAAATCGACCATCACGACACCGTAACCTGCTCCAGCCCAAAGCTGGGCATTCCAGCGGCCGCTGAACGAGTTACCAAATGAGCCTTGCGGGCCACCATGAACTAAATAGGCAACGGGATATTGCTTACCGGATTCAAAGTTGGCAGGTTTTATCCAGTAACCGTGAACATCTTCGTTATTCCAACCTTTAAAGTTAAATTGTTGAAAGTCACCAAATTGAATTTCAGCTAACTTGGCTTCATTGACATTCGTTAAACGGGATAAGTTTTCACCTTCAAGGCTGATTTTGTACAAATCACCCGGCTCTACTAAGGATTTATTACTAAAAATAAGCCCTGAATCCGTCACTGCAACTAAACTATTGCTGCCATCGTTATAAATTGGACGCACGTCACCAAACTGGGTGTTCACTTCAAATATGCTCACTTGACCCACATCTTGGGCAGTGACATAAAGGGTGCGACCATCATCACTGAATGTCAGTGAACTCGGGCTGCGATCCCATAAAGGTGCCACTTCTTTCTCTGCGCCCGTTACTGTGTCACGTAACATGATGCGATATCTATCAGCTTCAAAACCTGGCTTGCTCATAGCAAGGTAAGCTAATTGACGACCATCTTTCGAGTAAGTCGGCTGAGCATCCCAAGCGGTATTGGCTTCTGTTAGGTTTTCTGCAGTACCACCAGCAACAGACACTTTCCAAAGATCATAATTGGTTGTCCATGCTTGGTCTTTACTTGGGGCTTTAGCGCTATAAACAATATGCTTACCATCAGCAGTAAAAGTGACTTCTTCCATTCCAGAGAATGGCTTAGGCGGTGTTTCAGTATCTAAACCTTGGGTAACATCAACAACATCTTTTACTGTTTTGCCATTTAACTGACCAACAAATAGATGATTACGGGCATGATCTTCCCATGTATCCCAATGGCGTACCATAAGCTGTTTATATTCACGGCCAGTCGTTTTCTTATTCTCTTCTGCTTCAATACGGTCAACCGTACACGCTAAATCTTTACAGTCAGGGAACACGCGCATATTCATGACAACTTGCTTGCCGTCGTTTGATAACTTGTAGCCATTAATGTCTAAAGGCAAGTCAGTCACTTGCATCGCTTCACCACCAGTAAGTGGTAAATTAAACAGTTGGCTTGAACCATTGCGGGCAGCTAAGAAGTAAATTGATTTACCATCAGCACTAAAATTAACGTCGTGCTCAGTCCCTTTATGGGAGGTTATTTGCGTTGGTTTGGCATTTTTGTTCGTTAGGTCGAGTAAATACAGATCTGAACTGCTTTCGCCCTGCTCGTCAATAATTTTAACGGCATAAACTAACTTACTGCCATCATTTGATACTGCTGCAGAATGCAGTTTATTGAGCTTAACAAGCTGTTGAACATTAAAGGGGGTTTTAGTTGGCTCAGCTGCTTGTACCGACAAGGCAAAACCTGCAGTAGCAATAGCGAGTAAAAGCGACGATTTTTTCATTTGTTGATGTTCTCTTTTTATTTTTTGTTGTGTTAACAATATCTGTCTAATCTATTTGTTACTTAAAGTCGTTGTGTTGGTGTCTTTATCGCAGTGGCTTAATCGAGTGACTTAATCAAGTGTTTTTATAACGAGCGTTGTCATACTTTAAATCAGCTTCAATATTACTGTTTCAACAATAAGAATGCCAAGCACTCGTTTAAAGTAATAAGAGTAAGTGCGGCTAGTACACTACCTAGCACAGTACCCAAACAAAAACGCTCAGGCAATAGGATTTTTACACAATCCAAACCTGAGCGAGTTTATTTTAACAATTTGACTAAATTAAATGCAGAATTTTTAAATTAAGATTAAATTTTCTTCTATTTAACTAATCGTAACTATTCGTAACTAGGTCAATAATATGTTGTTTATTTTGCTTTAGCATTGGCGATATTGACTTTCCAAATCGCTGGACCAGTCTCATGGGCATTAACCCCTTGCGTATCTACAGCAACAGTAACGGGCATATCTTGAACATCAAATTCGTAAATGGCTTCCATACCTAAGTCTTCAAACGCGACAACACGTGATTTCTTAATCGCTTTAGACACTAAGTAAGCAGCGCCGCCCACAGCCATTAGATATACCGCTTTATGCTTTTTAATTGACTCAACAGTTTGTGGTCCACGTTCAGATTTACCAATCATGCCCATCAAACCTGTTTTCTCAAGCATCAGGTCGGTAAATTTGTCCATACGTGTTGCTGTTGTAGGGCCTGCAGGACCAACAACTTCATCACCAACGGGATCAACCGGACCCACGTAGTAAATAAATTTACCGGTAAAATCGACACCTTCCGGTAAACCTTCACCTGATTCAATTAAGGTTTGAATGCGTTTATGAGCAGCATCGCGACCGGTTAACATTTTGCCGTTAAGCAATAACGTATCACCACTTTTCCACGTTTCGATTTCAGCTTGAGTGACATTATCAAGGTCAACATGGTGAGTATTTTCACCTGCTTCGCGGGTAATTTCAGGCCAATCAGCTAATGATGGCGGCGTTAAATCTGCAGGACCTGTTCCATCTAGATGAAAATGTACGTGACGAGTCGCTGCACAGTTAGGGATCATAACCACTGGTTTTGACGCTGCGTGAGTCGGCACTGATTTAATTTTAATATCCAGTACCGTGGTTAAGCCGCCTAAACCTTGTGCGCCAATACCTGTGTTGTTAGCACGCTCAAAAATATCTAAACGCAGCTTCTCTTCAGTGGTTTCAGCACCGCGAGCCATAAGTTCATGGATATCGACAGGATCCATTAATGATTCTTTAGCCAATACCGCAGCTTTTTCAGCTGTGCCACCAATACCTATACCTAACATTCCAGGTGGACACCAACCCGCGCCCATTGTTGGCAATGTTTTTTCAACCCATTCAGCAATATCATCTGACGGGTTTAGCATCACCATTTTAGATTTATTCTCTGATCCGCCACCCTTTGCAGCAATCATCACTTCAATATGGTTACCAGGCACCATATCAATGTGTACGACTGACGGCGTATTATCACGAGTGTTTTTACGGGTTCCTGCCGGATCAGCAACGATTGATGCACGTAGTGGATTATCTGGATTGAGGTAAGCTTGGCGTACGCCTTCATCTACCATTTCCTGAACGGTCATATCAGTTTTGTCCCACTGAACTGCCATACCAATTTTGACAAAACTGGTAACAATACCAGTGTCTTGGCATAAAGGACGTTTACCTTCAGCTGACATACGTGAGTTTATTAGGATCTGTGCGATCGCATCTTTCGCTGCGGCACTTTCTTCACGATCATAGGCCTGAGCCATTGCATCAACGAAATCTTTAGGGTGGTAGTACGAAATATACTGCAGAGAATCAGCAATGCTTTCGATAAAATCAGCTTGCTTAATCACGATATTCGTAGAAGAATTTGTAGACATATAGGGCGCTCCAGCAGCCATTGCGGCATAACTTGTTTTATTTTTATATGAACACAATTTTAAAATTGCATTCAATTAGCTATTAATCCTTTCAGGGACAATATGATACTCTTTCCAACGTTTTTGGGCTACATCACATTTTAAATAGGTTAAACATGTATTCTCGCGGCAACCAATCTTTGGCTATCCAACAACTCGATTGGTGTATCACCACCCACGCGCTATTTGAGTACTTTGCCCATCAGCCTTGGGCTATGTTGTTAGATTCAGCCAATGCCAATCACCTTGATGCGAAATATGACATCATTGCCATTAGTCCAATTGCTTGTTTAACATATCAAAATGGCATAAGTCAGCTAACCATCGTTGATGATCAATTAACACCAGTTTTAGCTGATTTTGAGAATCATGATGATATTTTTGAAAATTTAAGACATTTACAACATGTGTTATTTCCAAAAAAACACCCCTGCCATTTGCCATTTAGTGGCGGTCTTATGGGCAGTTTCAGCTATGACTTAGGTAGAGTCATTGAAAAGCTCCCTGTAGCGGCTAAACAAGATATTCATCTACCTGAAATGAGCGTGGGCTTTTATGACTTTTGCTTAGTTTATTGCTACCAAAAACAAACTTGGTTTGCGCTGCATTATCAAGGTCAAGATGCGCTAGAAATTAAGTTGAATGAAATTGATACCAAGTTAGCAGATGTTAATAAACAATCAGAAAAATTAACTTCATTTGCCCTTTCTACCAAATGGTCAAATCAAACCTCACCTCAGCAATACCAACAAAGGTTCGAAAAAGTAAAAGCCTACTTGCAGTCTGGTGATTGTTATCAAATAAATTTAACGCAACGTTTCAGTGCTGAATATAAAGGCAATGAATGGCAGGCTTATTTGGCGCTATCAGATGCGAACAAAGCGCCTTTCTCGGCATTTATGCGCCTTGATGACCATTGCATTATGTCGATTTCGCCTGAGCGATTTATTCAGCTTTGTGGTGATAAGATATCCACTAAACCAATCAAGGGCACTTTGCCACGCTCAAGTGATTTAAAGCAAGATAAGCTCAATGCACAACAGCTACAACACTCAATAAAAGACCGGGCTGAGAATGTCATGATTGTCGACTTGCTCCGTAATGACATCAGTAAGGTTGCTAAGCCAGGGTCTGTGAATGTACCTAAACTGTTTGAAATCGAGAGTTTTCCGGCAGTTCATCATTTAGTAAGTACCATCGAAGCTAAATTATCTCCTCAATTAGATGCTATTGATATCATAAAAGCGGCCTTCCCTGGCGGTTCTATTACTGGAGCTCCGAAAGTAAGAGCTATGCAAATCATTGAGGAACTTGAACCATCAAGACGCAGTATTTACTGCGGCAGTATTGGGTATATAAGTCAGGATGGACATATGGATACCAGCATTACCATTCGAACGCTGATCACTGAGAATGATACCATTTATTGCTGGGCTGGCGGCGGAGTGGTAGCCGATTCAAATGCTGAAGCCGAGTATCAAGAATGCTTTGATAAAGTGAGTAAAATACTGCCTATTTTAGAACAGCTTTAAGCTCGTTATCATCATGATAACCTCATCAAGCGGTCTCTTTGTAATAATCCTCATATATGAGTTCGCTCATAAATAACAAGTAAGTAAAACGAACAGAACTGATACCTTGTTTGCCTGTATCAATATCGTTTCTATTCGTTTTACTCGTTTATACATCAATCATAAAATCAACTGTGGGAAGACAATTAAGTCTGCCTGTTTACAATAATCTAAATGTCACTTATATCGATCTAAACCTGAGTCAATTGAGATACCGACTCATTTGTGCCCCAAAGTGCGTTACGCGTTATTGCCAATCAGATTATTACATCTAATGATAGACACTTGGTTGAAGTTAGATCACTTACAAAATAGTGGCCAATTTTTGTCGGCCACTACAAGTATCAGCATGACGATATGGCGATGATTTTGTGTCAGTTTTGTTGCTTAACAGCTGACTGAAAACACAGCAGGCGATTCACTTCGGTGCAAGTAAGCGTTATTTATGTGCATTGTCTGGCGATGAATCTATGTGGTTAATGCTTAGTTGCTGAAAAATATAGCTAATATAGTTGGCGCGTTAGTTACTACCCCTTTAGAGGTATTAATAAGTAAAGTTAAGAGGCAGCATTATGAAGTTTTATAGTCGACGATTTATTAAACCTGAGCATTTAAACCCTGCTAATTCATTATTCGGTGGCCAACTCTTAAGTTGGATTGATGAAGAGGCTGCTATTTTTGCAGGCTGCCAGATGAAGAGTTCGAGCCTAGTCACTAAGTTAATATCAGAAGTGAATTTCATGACGCCAGCGCGTCAGGGAGATGTTATTGAATTTAGCTTGTCGCTTATCAGCTATGGGTCAAGCTCAATAGTCGTTGCGTGCCAAGTGCGTAATAAACTCACCCATGCCCCGATTGTGCGCATAGATAAAATGGTATTTATCCATGTGAATGAACAGGGATTACCTGAGCCACATGGTATGCGCGCCAACGCAGCCTAATAAAGATAGATAAACTGTTTTATAACGCGGTTCTTCGGGAGGCCTTTATACTGGTTCAATCTTCACTGAGGTCATCTTTTACGGAGTTAACGGCATCGCGGGATGCATGGCCGATAGCGCGAGTAGCATCTCGTGTTGCATGACCAATGTCAGTGGTGACCTCTTTGGTCGTTTCACCGATCTGGCGGCCAGTATCTTGAAGTTCTGCACAAGCGCTGACAGTGGTTATTGTGGCGAGCACCATTACTAAAGCGGGTAATTTCACTGTATCGATCCATTTATTAAATAATTACTGGCACTATGCCAGCAATTGTGAATTGGATCCAGCTTAGGCTTAGTGCAGTTTTAGGTGCGGATGAATTATGCGGCTAATACCTTTTGCGAGCATGAACAAAGTCCCTTTCACTGGACCGTGTAGCTCAATAAGGTGTCTTCTGTATAACGAGGTGTAAACAAAGCGTGCAATCTTACCCTCAACCATGACGCCGCCAATGAACGACATTAAATTACCAACGGTGTGGAATTTTGACAGGTTGACGAGTGCGGCGAGATCTTTATAGACATAGTTTTTTGATGCCGGTTTTCCTGCTAACAATAGCTTAATATTGTCTGCCGTCATCAGTGACATCTGGCGTGCAGATTGGCCTCGGGGTGGCACCCAGCTGCCATCTTCTTGGGGGCAATCAGCACAATCACCAATCGCAAAAATAGCCGGGCCATGAGTGGTTTGCATGTTTTGCTGCACCATCACTTGATTGATATGGTTATTCTCTAACCCGCCAATCTCCTTTAAAAAGTCAGGTGCTTTAACTCCTGTTGACCAGAAGTAGTGGCTTAGTGAATTTGGCCACTAACATTTAGTTGAACACACTCTTGATATAGAAAAAGTTATTTGAAAGTTTTTAGTATTACACGCATTCCTAACTTGGAAATGTCCAAAGGTGAGTTACAAAATGATCAAACTATATTGTCTTCCGACATCAACTATAAAGCTTTTGACGATATTGCTTAGCTACCATCTGCCAGCTAAAGCGTTCCTCACTCGCCGCTTTGCCAATTTCACTAAATTGTTTAGGTTCATTGTTACTTAGGGTTAATACCTTAGACATCACTTTAATCAATTGTTCAGATTGATGTGTTAAATTATTCCCCTCAAACAACCAACCCGTTTGCAGATCTTTAATGGTATCTCTTAAACCTCCAACCCCGTGAGCAATACAGGGCTGCCCTTCTTTCATGGCCAATAACTGGCTAATACCACATGGTTCAAAACTACTAGGCATGATAAATAAGTCACCTAGTTGGTACATCAACTCAGATACATGCTGGTCGTAGCCATTAAGAAAAACAAAATTGTCATGCTTTGACGCCACTTGCTGAAATTCTTTGGCTATATCACTGTCGCCACTGCCTAACAATACAAATAGACCCTGTGGTTTAAGGGTTTTAAATTCAATCAGCATTGCATCCAGCGTGGTTTGATTAACGCCATATGGTTGGCGAAGTAGTAATACCTTTTGATCCGTTAAACGACCGACTGATGTCATCAAGAAGTCTATTCCTGTGGCTTTACTCGTTTGATTTTGAATGCATTGCTGTAATCGAGTTAAAGCAATCTGGTCAACATTACGGGTAAATTCTGATCGACCAAGCCACTTAATGACTGCATTCTGAGATTGCTTTAAAAAATGGCTTAACGCTTGTGCTGATTGTTTAATTCGCGTCTTAGTTTGAACTTGAGATTGATTTGTAGAATTGTTTTTTAAATTAGCCTTCAAAGGAGCGTCAATTGAGTCATAAACACAACCGTTTAAAATACCAATAATGTCACCTCTGGCATGCTTTTCTTGCATCGCAGTTTCTAAACCCTCGCCGCCAAAAAAACCATTAAGATGATCGGATGGCATTAACACTTCATTGGCGTATGTTGGGGAAACTAAATGAACTTTATCACTTAACACAATGCCCATTTTCATTGGATTAATGCAATGAGGGTATCTTGGATCGCACAATTGTGATTTTTGTTCATCTGATAATTGATAACTAAGCTGTGGATACCACGCTGTAAACGATGAAACATCATCACGGATAGGTCTGATGCCCTGTAAAGCAAGGTTATGAATTGAGAATACACATTGGCACTGCTGTAAAACTGCATATTGTGGATCAAACGCTCTAAGCATCACTAACAAACCGGCATGCCAATCGTGCATGTGAAGGACATCAACGGGTGCAATCAAACCATCAACATACGCTTGTGCAACAGCTAAGTTAAATAACGCAAATTTAGTCGCATCATCGGCAAATGGCCTGTCGTGACTACTTGAGCTATATATTTCATTGTCGGCGCTATTAAATAATGGATGATCAAATAAATAGACTTGGCTAGATACGTTTTCCAGTGCAACTTGTTCAGTGTCACCAAGACTTGAAACAGCAATAGGCTCTGAATTGGGCCTAGGCATGATTAATACATTAACGAATTCAACATTAGCACCGAACTTAATTGAAACAGTGCCAATGTTGGCTGCACCATACAAGTTTCCAATATAACCATAGTTTGGCATAGCGACATCAGCAGCAATCCCTTCACTTGCTAACGTAGGAGGAAGATCTCTAATCACATCAGCCATCCCACCCACTTTAGCACCCGAAATTGCATCATTTTCCGCAGCGATCATTAATACTTTTTTCACAACTTTTACCCTTCAATCTATGGCTAAAATTTTAGTTTCATAATTCAAGCTTGAGGTCTTTACTCGGTTTAAAACAGGTTTAACTTTATTGCTAAACCTATTTACTAACTGAATAATACTATTTAAACCTTATTCATAACCCACTGGCAAACCGAGCATTTTCCTTGTTACCAAAGTGATGCCTTTCTCAGAAACTCTAAAACCGCGGGCAATATCTTGCTCACGGCTAAAGCCAATTGTGGTTCCTTCAGGGATGATACAGCCACGATCAATAATGGCATTTTGAATATTACAATTTTTAAGTACCACAACGTCTGGCAATAACACTGAGTCTTTAACCAAAGAGTAAGAACACACTCGAACCTCATCAAACAACACACTTCGTTTCACTTTGGCACCCGAAATAATACAACCACCAGACACGATTGAATCAACAGCCATGCCGCGTCTGTCATCATCATCAAAAACAAATTTTGCAGGCGGTAGTTGTTCCTGATAAGTCCAAATAGGCCATTTTGCATCATATAAATTCAATGCTGGTGTTGGTGATAACAGCTCCATATTCGCTTGAAAGAATGAATCCAATGTACCCACATCACGCCAATATGCAGGCTCATCAGGCACAGCACTGGTGAATGGGAATGCGAAAATATTGGCGTGTTTAATGATTGAAGGAATAATATCTTTACCAAAATCTCTATCTGAGTTTTCGTTATCAGCATCTTTCTTTAGCTGGTCAAACAAGAATTTAGTGTTAAAGACATAGTTACCCATCGATGCCAAACAACACTCTTCATTGCCCGGTATTGGTTTAGGGTGTTCGGGTTTTTCTTCAAATCCGACAACGCGCATGTCTTCATCCACTTCCATTACGCCAAACGCTTTCGCAGCCTCTGGTATCGGCGTTTCTAAGCAGCATACGGTCATATCTGCACCAGATTCAGCGTGCGCTGCAAGTAAACCCGCATAGTCCATTCGATACACATGATCACCTGACAACACCATCACGTATTTAGGCAGCTCATGACGAATAATATCAATATTTTGGAACACCGCATCAGCAGTGCCTTCATACCAATTGCCATGGGTTTGCTGCGATGCAGGCATTATTTCAACCGACTCACCTAATTCTTTTTTAAAGTGCCCCCAGCCACGGGTTACGTGGCGTATCAACGAGTGAGATTTATATTGTGTCACCACACCTACACGGCGGATCCCGGAGTTAATACAATTAGATAAAGGGAAATCAATAATGCGGAATTTACCACCAAAATATAACGCCGGTTTAGCACGAAAGTCTGTCAGCTCATGTAAACGAGAGCCTCGGCCACCAGCTAAAATTAATGCATAGGTATCACGGGTAAGATTACTAATATAACGAACATTTGACATATATTAAGACTCCTAACTAAAAATTCGATTTATGAATTTGACAATAGCGAACTGATTATTTGGCATGCCAAATCTCATCTCGATAAGCACTAATGGTGTTGTCACTAGAAAAACGTCCGCTGGCTGCAGTATTTCGAATACTCATTTGAGTCCAATGATGTTGATCGGCATAGACCTGTGACACTTTTTCTTGTGCTACACGGTATGCTTCAAAATCGGCGGCGATCATCCATTGATCATATGGGTCTTCAATGGCAGCAATGATGCTGTCAAAGATCCCCGGTTCCACTAAATTGAAATGGCCACTTTTTAGCATCTCTAGTACATGACCGAGCGCTGGTGACTGTTGAATATATTGTTGAGGGTTGTAGTGAGGTTTTAGTTGACTAACTTCATCTGCGTTAAGGCCAAATAAGAAGAAGTTATCTTCACCAACTTCTTCTAGCATTTCAATATTGGCACCGTCTAACGTGCCGATTGTCATTGCCCCATTCATCATGAACTTCATATTACCGGTGCCAGAGGCTTCTTTTCCTGCGGTAGATATTTGTTCGGACAAATCAGTGGCTGGACAGATTTTTTCCATTGCGCTGACGTTATAGTTTGGCAAAAAGGCAAAACGTAGAAATGGCGTAACTAATGGATCTGAATTCACCATATGTGCCACATTATTGGCAAGCTTAATGATTTGTTTCGCCATGGCATAACCGGGCGCAGCTTTGCCGCCAATAAGCACACAACGAGGTTGCAAACCTTCAGTATCGTCTGCGACAATGCGTTGATATAAATGAATAACATGGAGGATATTCAGTAATTGACGTTTATATTCGTGTATTCGTTTAACTTGCACATCAAACATCATTTCAGGTTCAAATACGACCTCGCACTCCTGGGCAATAAGCTTTGTTAAATCCACTTTATTGTCGTACTTAACGGCTTGCCATTGCTTAATAAAGGCTTTGTCATCTGTGAAGGCGTTTAATGCCGTAAGTTGGGTTAAGTCAGTCATCCAACTGTCACCTAAACGACGAGTAAGCAATTGTGCAAGTCTTGGATTACAATGTGCTAACCAACGTCTTGGTGTTACACCGTTGGTTTTGTTATTGAATTTGTCTGGCCATAATTGATAAAAGTCATTAAATAAGCCTGACTTTAATAATTTGGTATGTAAGCCTGCAACACCGTTGACCGAAAAGCTCGCCACAATAGCCAAATAAGCCATTCTTACGTGCGGTTCATGGCCTTCTTCAATAATTGACATTGCCGCTAGTTTGTCATTGTCTCCCGGCCAATGATGCGCGACATCTTCTAAATAGCGGGCATTGATTTCGTAAATAATGTCTAAAATACGTGGCAGCATATGTTTAAGCATTCGCACAGGCCAGCGCTCTAATGCTTCTGGCAACAAGGTATGGTTGGTATAAGCCACACTTTTTGAGGTTATCGCCCACGCTTGATCCCAATTAAGTCCATGGGAATCCATTAATAGCCGCATCATTTCAGGTACGGCAATGCTCGGATGAGTATCATTAAGCTGCATGACATTCAGTTCACTAAAGCGGCTAAAGTCAGTGCCGTGAACGGCAACATATCGCTGAATAATGTCTTGTAAGCTGGCTGAAGATAAAAAGTATTGTTGGCGTAAACGCAGCTCTTTACCATTTTCACTGGCGTCATTTGGGTATAACACCATGGTAATTTGTTCTGCTAAATTTTTACGAGCCACAGCCTCGGTATAATCACCGTCATTAAATTCAGCTAAATCAAAATCATCTGTGGCTTCAGCTTTCCAGAGTCGTAGGGTATTTATGCGGCCATTTCTAAAGCCTGGTACCGGCATATCGTGGGGAATTGCATTAACATCTTGGGTATCTATCCACACATAATGTCGGTGACCTTTTAAATCCACATAAGATTCTGTATGACCAAAAAAAGGCACAGTAATGGCGTGATTAGCCATTCTCACTTCCCATGGGTTGCCTTCTCGAAGCCAGCGGTCGGGTTGTTCTACTTGATAACCATCAACTAATTTTTGCTTGAACATGCCATATTCATAACGAATACCATATCCCACAACGGCTAAATCTAAACTGGCACAACTATCAAGAAAACACGCCGCTAAACGCCCTAAACCGCCATTACCAAGTCCAGCATCTAACTCAGCTTCTTGTAAGGTTTCTAAATCTGCGGAGTATTGTTTAAGCGCTGCATGAGTGTCATCCGTTAAATCTAAGCTTAGTAAGGCATTACCCAGTGTTCGGCCCATCAAAAACTCTAGCGATAAATAGGCCACCTGTTTTTGCTGGTATTGATTGTCTTTTAAACGTGTTTCGCGCCATTGTTCTAGTAGCTGTAATTTTATAGTGGACGCTAGTGCGCTATACATATCATTAGTGGCATTTTCATCACGCCCTAGAACACCTTGAACTTGACGTTTAAAGGTCGCATCTAACGCCTCACATGGGTCACAATCATGTTGCTTTACCTGATCTGATGCAGAAACAGCCTTTGGTGATGTTTTCTCTGATACTTTTATTTTTGCCGTTTTAACTGTGTTTTTTTTCTCGCGAGCTTTTCCTTTAGTGACTGTCATCGATTCATTCCTTATCTGGACTAACGTGTAGTTGTGCATGAAATAACATCAGGCTTCGGCTTTGAAGTTTGGGTTGGTTTTCGTCGTTGCTTTGGGCTTGTTGAGGGCTATCATCGTTATCACTTTGCGAAGACATCAAGCATTTCCAAGCACTAAAACCCTTCATACTGGGCAAGGTGAATGTCTGGGCATCGGTATCGGCATTTAATAACAGTAATAACGCTTGGGGTTGTTGATATGGCGGTAATACTTCTGAATTAATCATTACCGCTAGAGTACGTGTGTGTGATTCACTCCATTGACGCTTTGACATCGGCTCACCATGACGGCTATACCAAACAAAACCACTATCACACTTGCCTTCGGGTTCATGTATAAACTCACGGTGACATAAAATGGGAAATTGTTTACGTAACCTAATGAGTTGAGAAGTAAACTCAACTAACGACCAATCAATGGATTTCCAGTCAATCCAACATATTGAATTGTCTTGGCAGTAAGCATTGTTATTACCTTGCTGACTGTGACCCATTTCATCACCACAAAGCATCATCGGCACACCTTGTGATAACAATAAGGTGGCAAGGAAATTACGCTGCTGGCGTTTTCGAACTAAATTGATTTCTTGCAGGCTGGTCTGGCCTTCTTCACCATAATTGGCACTGAGGTTTTCATGGTGACCATCACGGTTATCTTCACCGTTAGCGAGATTGTGCCGTTCGTTATAACTGACTAAATCCTTTAGCGTATAGCCATCATGGCTAGTGATAAAATTGATACTGGCCGCCGGCCCTCTGCCGTGATGTTCAAACAAATCGCCAGAACCATGAAAGCGCCTTGCAAACTCTGGAAGCATGCCATGATCGCCGCGCCAAAAACGGCGCATGGTATCTCTGTAGCGATCGTTCCATTCACTAAATGCGATAGGATAATTACCCAGTTGATAACCACCGGGACCAATATCCCAAGGCTCGGCAATCAGTTTCACCTGACACAACACGGGATCTTGCGATAAGGCATCAAAAAAACCGCAGCCGGGATCAAAACCATAGGTTTCACGGCCTAAGCAACTGGCTAAATCAAATCTAAAACCATCAACTCCCATGACTTCAACCCAATATCGCAATGAGTCCATAATCAATTGCAACACTTGCGGATGGTTTGAATTAAAGGTGTTACCACAACCAGTATCATTGATATACAAACGCTGTTCGTTAGACACCAATCGATAATAGTTGGCGTTGTCGATGCCGCGAAAGCTTAAGGTAGGTCCCAAACGACTGCCTTCTGCAGTATGGTTATAAACCACATCTAAGATTACTTCGATACCCGCATCGTGCAGGCTATCAACCATGTCGCGGAACTCTGTAATACTCTCGCCACTCATATAAGCGGCATTTGGCGCAAAAAAGCCGATGCTGTTGTAGCCCCAGTAATTACTGAGGTTCTTTTCGATTAAAAATGGCTCATTGAAAAAGCTCTGTACAGGCAATAACTCAACACAGTTAACCCCTAACTGCTTCAAATACTGGATACTGCTGGGGGCAGCAAAGCCAGCATAAGTACCTTTAATATCATCATTGACTTCAGGGTTCAAAACACTAAAGCCTTTCACATGGGTTTCATAAATGATGGTTTGCTCTAAGGGAATATTGAGCCTTTTTACTGGCGTATTTCTTAGCGTACGGTCATCAAACACACGGCATTTAGGCATATATTTCGCGTTATCTTTATCGCAAAAAGATAAGTCTGAATCGTCGCTGTCTAACTGGTAACCATAGTTGGCATCATTGGGTTCTAATTCTCCGATTAGTTGCTTAGCGTAGGGATCTAATAACAATTTATGATGGTTAAATCGATGCCCAAGTAACGGTTGATAAGGGCCATATACTCGATATCCGTATAAAGTGCCATCAGTTGCACCTTCTAGATAACCATGCCAAACCTGTCTGGTTTTTCGGGTTAAAACATAATGTTTTTCATTAAGTCCAAACTCATCAAAAATACACAACACAACCTGAGTAGCATGTTCAGAAAACAGCGCAAAGTTCACGCCATTATCATCAACGCTAGCACCTAAGGGGTAAGGCTTTCCTGTAAGCAAAGGGTTAACCGTATCCATGGTTAATCCTCTTCTAGTGCTAGCATTGAATCAGCGCTGTTAACACTGAGTACAATGGTCGCCAGTGGCGGCACTGTCACCAGACCACTACGAGCCATGCCTTGCCAGGCAATATCTGTGTTAATAATGGTGCCATTACTTACCGCACTACCGCCATAACAGGGGCTATCACTGTTTAGGACTTCGATATAATCATTTTCAGACGGTAAGCCGACTCTAAAATGGTGATGCACTTGCGGCGTCATATTGACCACAAAAATTAAATGCTGGCTGTCTTTACCATAGCGAATAAAACTAAAGATACTGGCATCACCGTTATCGCAATCTAACCATTGAAAGCCTGAGGCTTGATGGTCTAATTCGTACAAAGCGGGATTTTCAAGATATAAACTATTGAGATCTCTCACCCAATCTTGCATTCCTTGGTGCGGCGCGTATTGGAGTAAATGCCAATCTAGACTTTGGTTGTGGTTCCACTCATCACGCTGGGCAAATTCAGTGCCCATAAACAGCAGTTTTTTACCAGGGTGGCCCCACATGAAACCTAAAAAAGCTCTTAAGGTGGCGAACTTTTGCCAGTCATCACCTGGAATCTTATGCAATAACGAACCTTTGCCATGTACGACTTCATCATGGCTGAGTGATAAAATAAACTGCTCGGTATAGGCATAAACCAAACTGAATGTCATTTCATGGTGATGATGCTTTCGATGGATGGGATCTCTGGTTAAATAGCTTAAACAATCATTCATCCACCCCATGTTCCATTTAAAGCCAAATCCCAAGCCGCCATTCTCAGTAGTGTCAGTCACACCGCCCCAAGCAGTTGATTCTTCCGCTACCATGGTGACACCAGGGTAATCGGCATAAATGCGTTCATTGAGTAACTTTAAAAAGTTAATTGCTTGTATGTTTTCTCGGCCACCATACTCGTTCGGTAACCATTGACCTGACTCGCGGCTATAATCTAAATAAAGCATGGATGAGACAGCATCAAGTCTTAAACCATCAAAATGAAATTCTTCAAGCCAATAGCAAGCATTACTTAGTAAGAAGCTTTGCACTTCTCCACGGCCATAATTAAAAATCAGCGTATCCCAATCAGGGTGCTCACCTTGACGTGGATCTTCATGCTCATACAAACAACTGCCGTCAAACTTAGCCAGTCCATGAGGGTCTTTCGGAAAATGCGCTGGCACCCAGTCAAGCAAAACACCAATATCATTTTGATGACATTCATCAATAAAAGCTTTAAGCGAAGAAGGATCGCCGAAACGATAAGTCGCGGCAAATAAACCAACTGGTTGGTAACCCCATGACCCATCAAAGGGATATTCACTGATTGGCATTAGTTGCAAATGAGTGAAACCCATTTCTTTGATGTATGGAATAAGCTCATTTGATAAGTCTTCATAGCTAAGATAAGTGTCGCCCCACTCACCTTTGCGCTTCCATGACGCTAAATGCACCTCGTAGACCGACATAGGTGACTCATGTAACTCAAGCTTTGAGCGTTTTTCAAGCCATTTTTTGTCTTGCCATTGATAATCATTCTTTGCGGGTATGACGGAAGAATTTCCCGGCGCCGCCTGCATTTGAATAGCATAAGGGTCTGCTTTTTCAAACAGTTCACCCGCTTGGGTGGTCACTTTAAATTTGTAAAATTGCCCAGTTTTAGCATTGGGTAAAAATATTTCCCAAATACCGTTACTTGGATGAAACCGCATAACATGCTGTCTTGCATCCCAATGATTAAAGTCCCCCACAACAGCGACTTTTTGAGCATTTGGGGCCCAAACACAAAAGTGTACGCCTTCAACATCTGCCAGTGTTTGCCAATTAGCACCTAGAAATTGATAACTTTTTTGTTGTTTACCTTCAGCAAATAAATAAGTGTCATCATCATTAAGTAAACTGCCGAATTGATAAGGATCGATAATGGTTTCAACGCTCATTGGGTAAGTCACTTTTAAACTGTATAAAAATGGCTTCACCCGTCTGCCTAACGTTCCTGCAAAAAGCCCTTCTCCATCAACTTGTGAAAGCGTTGCTATTTTTTTACCGTCTTTGAGGTTTAATACTTCCACTGCTAGCGCGCCTTTGACAAAGCACCTAACGAGCAATGTTTTATTATTTTCGGCTTTGTGCATGCCTAATACCGAAAACACATCGGTGTAGTCACCATTCAGTAACGCGATATCTGTTCCATGATTAAAATAAGGGGCATTATTCGTCATTTAGCATTGCTCCGTTAAAGATTAAAATAAATTCGCTTGTGTCTATCAATGAGTCACATCCGTTATGAAATACGCTTTACAAGTCATTGACTGTCCGTGGGCTTTTACAGCTCATTGTGGGTACTTGTTTGCGTCTAGTGTTGTTAACGGTCTCTAGCCTTTCACTGACTGTCGAGTCGAGCGCCAACTGTTCTTGAGTCACTGAAAGCCTTCGTCGCCAGTTGGGGTATTCTTTCCACGTGCCAGGGATATTGATCGGCGTCGGCTCATCAACAAGATCGTCAACTTGCACGCTAAACAACGAAGAACAGCCTGATGCTGACAGTCGTAGCCAAGCAATAATCAATTGATTAAAAATGATATTCTGTAGATCTGTTTGTTCAGCAATCAATTGTTGTTGTTTAAGCAGTGATATCAGTTGCTGTTTTTCTTGATATCTAAGCGTTTTAGCATCCAAATAATTCTGTTCAATTTCATAAAGGTTCAATTGATGACGTAGCTCAATATCTTGTTCATGCCACCACGCCGTTAATGTTGGGACATCATGGTTAGCTAGCATCATTAAGCTATGAGATTTATAGAGATGCGGCTCGGTAAAGCCTTGGTGATGTTTTGAAAAGTAGAACAGTTCATTAGAGAAAATTTTGGCTTTGGATAAATTATCTCTAATTTCTGGCGGGACGATGCCGAGATCTTCACCAATGAGGATGCACTGTTCTCGCTGACTTTCTAAACATAGAATGGCCAGTAAGGTATCAAGTGGATAGTAAACATAGGCGCCATTGCCCAAACCTTGTTGCTTAGGCCACCACCATAAACGCAGTAAGCCCATGACATGATCAATCCTCAAACCGCCACATGACTGCATGTTAGATCGAATCAAGTCGATGAAATGTTCAAAACGATGTTGAGCAATCTTGATTGGGTCAAAAGGCGTTAAGCCCCAGTTTTGCCCCTGTGGTGCAAAGGGATCTGGCGGTGCACCAATATTAGCGTCAATGCAAAAGTATTGAGTATTGGCGGTGACTTCTGATCCCGTGGGTGAGGCCCCGACCGCCATATCACGGACGAGACCAATAGGCATTCCTATTGATTTTGCAGTTAATTGACAAAGAATAAGCTGCTCACTAGCAACAAACTGCAAATAGCAAAGAAACTCAATGTCTTTATATTCTCGGTTATATTCGTAGTGAGCGTCTTTACTTAATTTGTCGTAGTGGTCCTGTTGATGCGTAACATATTGGATTAATGCATCACCCTGCTCTTGCTTAAACTGGGTGAATTGTTGGTAACGCTCAGTATTTGAGGTTTTATTTACAATGAGAAATTGCTGATAAAGTAATTGAAAAATTTCAAATTTTATTTCATAAACGACGTTATAATCTAATAATTCAACTCGTGCTAATTCAGCCTTCTTTTTATTCCAAATATCATTATCGAATAGTTTTTTTATTGCAGAGTATTCTTCAACCGTATCAATATGTATATAAAGTGGGTTTAGTCTGCGGCGGTCTGACGGACTATATGGACTGACATTTTCAGGTAAATCCAAAGCATGTAATGGATTTAGTAGTATAAAATCAGCCCCTTTTTGAGCAGCTAAATCGATTAAGCTCAGTAAATCCCCAAAATCGCCAATTCCCCACTGCTTTTCGCTTTGTAAGCTATATAACTGAGTGCTAAGACCCCAACTTGAGCCTGTTGCCACTGATTGAGTAAAGGCTTCTCGAGGGGCAATCATTAATTGACCGTGAAAACGATTAGAAAAACCATCAAATTCAAAAGACGCTGAAATAGCGTGATACCCTAAGCCTATCGGAGCATTAATCACATGATTTAACTGATGCAGATATTTTAAGTATTGAATGCCATCAATGGCATAATCTCCCACAATTCGCATTTGCAGTAAGTTAACTTGATAATGAAATTTTTCACCATTTTCTAAGCAGATTTCTACGCGAATTTTACCTTTAAAATTAGCCGGCAAATAAAATTCTGTCGTTGGATTATCAACGTAACTCCATTGAAAACCCTGTAAGGGCAAAGTCCAAGGAGCTGCATCTAATTCATAAATACGCTCTTGAATGTAATTATCAGACAAACCAGCTAATGAAGATTCATTATCATAAGTTATGGCTTGCTCACTATTATTTTTGACCTCATCAACCATACAGTCACTTGAACACATAGACTGTAAAATTCCGTTTCTATCTCGTGGCTGAATTTGCACATTGTTGCCAAAGCAATCAATAAACTCAGCGCCTACGCCTTGCAAATACAGTAACTTTTCCAGTCCCATATTTGTCTTCCTCGCGAATGTCTATACTGATTAATAACCCAGCAGTTAACATGCCAGCTGAACATCTCAGTTTAAATACAGTTTTATTTCAATATTATGAAAAACAATTAAAACTTAATAATCAGTAGATTATGATATTAACAAGCATTTAAAAATTGATTGACTTTGTTTGAAATAAAATCATAACGACAACTCAAGACAATTGTTTTGGTGCAACCACGCACATGAAAAGTGCATAATTTCCACTAGGAGAGGATTATTCTCAATGAATTAAAGTTTAGGGTAGTGTTTTAAACGAGGTGCCTAACACATCATCTTCTGGTCTAATTCCATCGCCACAAGTATTGATAATGTGTTAATTTATAAGAAGGTATATTAGTGACTCATTCCATAATAAATGCATGAATCATCAGGGAAGTATTAATGAATACAGCGCAGTTCAATTTTAACTTTTCGTTACAAACCCTGGAAAGCCATCTTCCTTCCCCTGCAGAAAGTGAAACTTTAAGAAAAGCTGCTGTGCTAGTTCCTTTGTTAGAAGTTAATGGTGAATTACAGCTACTATTAACCAAGCGTGCTTTGCATTTAAGAGCCCATCCTGGTCAATTTAGTTTTCCCGGCGGTAAAGTAGATAAGCAAGACAATAATATGATAGAAACAGCATTACGGGAGTCAGAGGAAGAAATTCAGTTACTGCCTGACAATGTCAATATTATAGGAACCTTTCCACCACACACTACGTTCACCGGGTTTGAAGTCACTCCAATCATTGGCATTATCAAGCAGCCTTTTGATATAAAGTTAGATCCTGGTGAAGTAGCTGACGCCTTCTGGGTGCCACTTAAATATTTTTTGAACCCCGATAACCGATATAGTGCGAAATATCACCGTCATGGTAAAACCTACGATGTTCACTACGCGCCTTATGAGGATAAATTTATTTGGGGAGTCACTGCAGCTATAATCAATTTACTTTGTTGTCACCTAGACGACACTTAACTGTGAGTAAACTTTCTATAATAAACTTATATTAAAAACTCTTTGAATAAACTGATAATTAAGACGGCGAACACTAACAATTTGAAAAATTAGCCGTTTAAAAGATACTTTGACGTTAAACAACATAACGAATATATAAACCAGCAGCTAAAGATGCAGTAAATAGCAATGGAATATTATACCAGTATTCGACTTTGCTCCTTGAACGCGCCCAGTAGTTTACCGCTAAACTAACAAAACTAATCGCTGCACAACTCCAAATAACATACTCAAGCGTGACTGTTAGAGCAGGATCCCAATCAAGGCGTACTTCAACCCCTTTACTCATGTAATACCCAACGGCTCTATCGGGACGCGCATCACCGAAAACTAACAGAGCGTAAACAGCCAAAGACCAACCCGCTACTGACAGTATGGTTAATACAATTTGGATTATCTTAGTTTTGGACATCTCCCCCCCCTTTATTATTTTTATAGCATTAAAATACTTCTTTTCATCATACGCTTACAACCCTATTTTTTGATCAAAAATCGGTTATAGCCTAATAATTTTATGCAATAACAGTAGAGATTGTTAAAAGTTGTGAAAATAACTGCGAGTTAGACCCTTTTGCGCTTGTGAAAAGCCTATATCAAGGTAATATAAAGCCCCTATTTTATCTTTGATTCATTGGAGAACTAAGCAACAATGAGCATTACATCTGTCGCTTCTGTATTTAAAGGTGACTTCGCGATTGGTTCGCAAGTTACAGTCCGTGGTTGGGTTCGTTCACGCCGCGATTCTAAAGCTGGTATTTCATTTCTAGCCGTTTACGACGGTTCATGTTTTGATCCTATTCAAGGTGTTATACCGAATAATTTAGAAAATTATACTAATGAAGTGCTAAAGCTTACTGCTGGTTGCTCTGTGATCATGACTGGTGAAGTGGTTGAATCACCAGGTAAAGGTCAAGCATTTGAAATGCAAGTGACCAAGGTTGAAGTTGCAGGTTTAGTTGAAGATCCTGACACTTACCCTATGGCTGCTAAGCGTCACTCGATTGAGCACTTACGCGAATTAGCCCATCTTCGCCCACGTACTAATATTATTGGTGCTGTTGCCCGCGTTCGTAACTGTTTATCTCAAGCGATTCATCGCTTTTACAATGAACAAGGTTACATCTGGGTTTCTACACCGCTTATCACTGCTTCAGATACTGAAGGTGCTGGTGAGATGTTCCGCGTATCGACACTAGATTTAGAAAATCTTCCGCGTAACGACAATGGAACTGTAGATTACAGCGAAGACTTTTTCGGCAAAGAATCATTCTTAACTGTATCAGGTCAATTGAATGCTGAGACTTATGCTTGTGCATTATCAAAAGTGTATACTTTTGGTCCTACATTCCGCGCTGAGAACTCAAATACAAGTCGTCATTTAGCTGAATTCTGGATGGTTGAACCTGAAGTGGCTTTTGCTGATTTAGATGATGCAGCTAAACTTGCTGAAGACATGCTTAAATACTGCTTCAGGGCAGTGTTAGATGAACGTCGTGATGACTTAGAATTCTTCGCACAACGTGTAGAGAAAACGGCCATTGAACGTTTAGAAGCATTCGTAACCAGTGACTTCGCGCAAATTGATTACACCGATGCGATTGAAATTCTTAAAGCGTGTGGTAAAAAGTTTGAGTACGACGTTGAATGGGGTATCGACTTACATTCAGAGCACGAACGCTACCTAGCAGAAGAGCATTTCAAAGCACCTGTTGTTGTTAAAAACTATCCAAAAGACATCAAAGCATTCTACATGCGTTTAAATGATGACGGTAAGACAGTGGCTGCAATGGATGTATTAGCACCAGGTATTGGCGAGATTATTGGCGGCGCACAGCGTGAAGAACGTTTAGACGTACTTGATGCTCGTCTTGCTGAAATGAACTTAGATCAGGAAGATTACTGGTGGTACCGTGACATGCGTCGTTACGGCACAGTGCCTCACGCAGGTTTTGGTTTAGGCTTTGAGCGTTTGGTTTCTTATGTAACGGGCGTAAGCAACATCCGTGACGTGATTCCATTCCCACGTGCACCTAAGTCAGCAAACTTCTAAGCATAAACTCTTATTAATTATTAAGAGTGGCTTAATAAAAAACGCGCTAATTAGCGCGTTTTTTTATGCTCAAATTTTAGCAATATGAGCAATCTTAGAATTCAATTAATAAAATTCAACAACTTAGCTTGCCGATATAATTTTATCTCGCAACTGTTTAACTTCATCTCTAACAGCGGCAGCTTGTTCAAACTCTAAGTCGCGAGCATGTTGATGCATTTGCTTTTCAAGCACATCAATTTGTTTCGCCAGTTCAGCAACACTCAATACTTTCGTGTCTTTATCACCGTATGATGGCGCTGTTTCAGCGACCTTACCAAAAGCCGTATACTGATGTTTACTGTTTCCACGATGGGGATCCCCTAAGTCCATTACATCAGTAATTTTCTTAACAACACCTCTAGGTTTCTGACCAATTTTAAGGTTATGTTCATGCTGTTTTGTACGGCGACGTTCGGTTTCTTCCATGGCTTTTGCCATAGATTTGGTGATTTTATCCGCATAAAGAATCACTTTACCGTTGATATTTCGTGCAGCTCGGCCAATGGTTTGAATAAGTGACCGCTCTGATCGTAAAAAGCCTTCTTTATCAGCGTCTAAAATACACACTAAAGACACTTCAGGCATATCCAACCCTTCACGAAGTAAGTTAATTCCCACAAGTACATCGAAAACACCGAGCCTTAAATCACGTATAACCTCAACTCGCTCAACGGTATCAATATCCGAATGCAGATATCTAACTTTCACACCATGTTCATCAAGATATTCAGTTAGATCTTCTGACATCCGCTTGGTTAATGTCGTCACTAGCACACGTTCATTAACTGCGACGCGCTTAGGGATTTCTGATAATAAATCATCCACTTGTATCGCAACGGGGCGCACTTCTAACTCAGGGTCTAATAGACCCGTTGGTCTTACAACCTGCTCAGCGATTTCGCCATCACTTTGCTCAAATTCATAATCGCTTGGCGTTGCAGAGACAAATATGGTCTGCGGCATTAACTGCTCAAACTCTTCAAATTTAAGCGGCCGGTTATCTAACGCTGACGGTAATCTAAATCCATACTCCACTAACGTTGTTTTACGGCTTCTATCACCTTTATACATGGCGCCGATTTGTGGCACTGTGACGTGTGATTCATCAATGATGAGTAAACCGTTAGCAGGTAAATAGTCCAATAACGTTGGTGGCCCGTCACCAATAGAGCGGCCGGATAAATAGCGAGAATAGTTTTCAATGCCGGAGCAATACCCCAGCTCAACCATCATTTCAATATCGTATTGTACCCGCTCTGAAATTCTCTGTGCTTCAATAAGCTTATTGTTATCTAATAGCTCCTGACGCCGCTCTCTTAATTCTTCTTTAATATGTTCCGTCGCGTCAATAATTGTCTCTCGAGGCGTCACATAGTGGCTTTTAGGGTATACGGTAGTTCTAGCTACACGTTTAGTGACATGGCCAGTTAAAGGGTCAAATTCACTCAGCTGTTCTATTTCATCGTCAAATAATTCAATCCGAATGGCATCACGCTCAGATTCAGCAGGAAAAACATCAATCACTTCACCACGGACTCTAAAAGTACCGCGCTGTAAATCAATGTCATTGCGAGTGTATTGTAGTTCACCAAGGCGAGTGATGATGTCTCTTTGCCCCATGGTGTCACCTTGGCGCAAGTGTAGAAGCATTTTCATATACAGCTCAGGATCGCCCAAGCCATAGATAGCAGACACTGAAGCAATAAGGACAACATCTTTACGTTCTAGCAGTGCTTTAGTGGCCGATAAACGCATTTGTTCGATATGTGCGTTAACTGATGCATCTTTTTCGATAAAGGTGTTTGAAGCAGGCACATAAGCTTCTGGCTGATAATAGTCGTAATAAGAAACAAAATATTCGACGGCATTATTAGGGAAAAACTCTTTCATCTCGCCATAAAGCTGGGCAGCTAGGGTTTTATTAGGCGCCATGATAATGGTAGGACGCCCTAATGTTTGTATAACATTGGCGACGGTATACGTTTTTCCAGAGCCAGTTACCCCAAGCAAGGTTTGTTTAGCCACGCCTGCTTCTAAGCCATCTACAAGTTGTTTAATTGCAGTGGGTTGGTCACCTGCTGGCGTATAGTCTGATACTAGATTAAAAACCGATTCTGACACGAGGTAATATCCTTCTTGGGTGAAGGCGTATTTTATACTAAAGCGAATAAAATTTGCGAATCACATTTTATAAAAATGACATAACAGACATTTATTACAGTTTAACGATGAAAAAATGAAATATTGCTACAACGAAACTTTTATCACCTAACTGGATAAAAAAGCGCCACAAACCGTCATTATAGTGCTATTTAATACACAATTTCGATTTGTCTTCGCTTACATTAAACATACCTAAACTACTCTCACAAAAACAAAAGCATTGCATTTTGCATCCAACTGAATAAAAACAACTTTTTTTGAAAGATGATAATTGGTAGATTTTAAGTCAGTGCCAATGATAGTAAGGGTTTGAGGGCATATTTTTAGACTAACACACAGGCTTATCCACAGATTTAGTGGATAAGTCACTCTAGCCCAATATTACTGGGCTATCACGGTAGTCGCAATTTAATAAAAACGTAAAATAAGTAACATGTAATAAAATTACATTTGTAAGTTATCAGTCATTAGCACACTGAGATTTAGCAAGTCATTTAAGAGACTGAGTAATTGTACATATTAATAAACCTAGTACTTTTCCTATATACGTACTTTAGATTAGGATTGGATCAAGCTTATCTACTTGATAGTAAAATTCTAGGGAATTGCCAAACTCAACCATTTATTTAAAAGCCACAATCACTTCTATTGATCCCAACACCTATAGAGACTCATAACGTTGACTATTAATAATTGCTGAAATCAATGCTAATCACATCAGCAGTAATTTATACATGACAGCACACGGTGATAAATTTGACTACTGACAAAAGATACTTACTCTAACAATCATAAACCCTAGCAAAAAATCAGGAGGCCTTATTAATTGTCTGTCACAGTTAAGACCATACTTATCTATCATCATCTGCAATTCTTATTTTTAGAGTCATAATGATCAAAATATAGTCTCATGCGTATCTTTGTAATAGTATTTCAAGCAATAGATAAACAAATTCTAAGTAATAGATATACAAAGAAATTGTTAGATTCGAAAAGGTAGCAGTTAAAAATCAGTCACAACGGCCATTTATAACTCACGATGTGCATTAGATGACCACTTAACACTAATTTTTCACTTTTTTTTATATCTCGAGTTGACTGATTGATCATAGCGTTTTACTATGCGCTCCGTTCTCAGCAATACATTGCTAAAACGATTCCCCTGTAGTTCAGTTGGTAGAACGGCGGACTGTTAATCCGTATGTCACTGGTTCGAGTCCAGTCCGGGGAGCCAATTTAGTAAAGTAAGTCGAGAATAAAGATAAAATGCAATTCCCCTGTAGTTCAGTTGGTAGAACGGCGGACTGTTAATCCGTATGTCACTGGTTCGAGTCCAGTCCGGGGAGCCAATTTTATCTTAGTTTTAATCAATTCCCCTGTAGTTCAGTTGGTAGAACGGCGGACTGTTAATCCGTATGTCACTGGTTCGAGTCCAGTCCGGGGAGCCAATTAAAGCACAATATTTGAAGTATCAATTCCCCTGTAGTTCAGTTGGTAGAACGGCGGACTGTTAATCCGTATGTCACTGGTTCGAGTCCAGTCCGGGGAGCCACTTCAGATTAAGTTACAAATAGAATTATTCGATTCCCCTGTAGTTCAGTTGGTAGAACGGCGGACTGTTAATCCGTATGTCACTGGTTCGAGTCCAGTCCGGGGAGCCAATTCTAAAGCACTATATAAATCTTCAATTCCCCTGTAGTTCAGTTGGTAGAACGGCGGACTGTTAATCCGTATGTCACTGGTTCGAGTCCAGTCCGGGGAGCCAAGATTTTACATCTCTATTCAATTCTCAGTGCATCTCCTTTCGTATTAAAAAAAAACCTTATCATTTATCCGTTTTTACACTACAATTTCATTTACTATCTTCCTAATATTTTTATAGGTTTCTAATTTTATTGCGCTTATCTCTCGATATTGTGACAAAAATTTATTACAGGAAACGGATCATTCATGGGTTTATCTAAATCTTTCCAGTTAGTACTTTTCGTCATATTTGGATTATTGCTATTTCGTATCTACGATCTTGAAAAAAAAGAAATGCAGCGCCAAGGTGACATTGCCACGCAAAGTTACATTAAGCATTTAGAACCAATGTCTAATTGGAATGACAATGGTCAACAGCTTTATAACGAATTGTCGAAATCTTTTACCTTTCAGTTTTTCCAGTATATTCATAATTCAGATAGTGATAACAATTTTACTTTTGGCACTTTATCTAAAAATGATGCTGATTTTGAAGATGAAATTTTCCACATAGAATTAAGCCATAGCAACATATTTCCTGAAGGTCGTTTGCAAGTCAGGTTAAGTACTAAATCTGTTATAACAACCAGTTTTGTCAATTTTGAAAAAGCAGCCACTTTAACTTTCATTGCCTACCTAGTTATTATGCTAAGTTTTGCAATACTGATGCACCGCCACCGTCAAGGGATTAAATACATTTCCGAATATATTAGTCATATATCCAATCTATCCTTCCAGGCCGTTGAAACTTCAAAGCTTAAAGGGTCTTTGAAACCTGTAGGTTTAGCCCTAGAAAAAAGCCGTGGTGAACTAAAAACCAGTATTGCCAGTTTTCATAAACAAAATGATGAACTAACAAAAGCAGCCTATCAAGACCCCATCACGGGCTTTTCGACACGACGTCGATTTAATGATTACCTCAAAACAATTACGGCTTCCGATAAACGCCAATTTGGTGTTTTGTGTATAGTTAAAGCAGCAGAGTTATCTAGCATTAACCAGCTAAAAGGACGAGAAGCCGGAGATAACTACTTAATTAAAATTGCCTCTTGCATAAGAACCGCAGGTTCAAAATTTGGTACAAATGAATATTACCGAGTATCAAGCAGTGATTTCGCTCTATTCATTAAAGAAATAACGGTAAAAGAAGCCGAACAATTTCTTATCGAACTTAAACGAAATTTAGACGAATACGCTCAAAATGTTGAAGCGGATAATATCGCTAACTCAGGTCTAGTTCCTTATGACAATAATTCTGATGCCCATGCGTTACTCACATTAGCTGACACAGCTGTCAGCATTGCTCAAACAACTGGCCCTAACAAATACCACATACTTGAAAAGTTCAACGGTAGCGAACAGCTAGGAGATGATCACTGGAAAGTGACGATTAACGACTTAATCAATCGAAAAGGGGTTAAATTTTTCCAACAACCCATATTGCCATGTAATAGCCAAACTGATGTTTATCGAGAATTGTTTGCACGCTTCTTCAACAGCGAAGGCTCTAACCTACCCACTGCCAGTGTGGTTGCGATGGCTGAGCGACACGGTTTAAATGTCGAACTTGATAAAATGATCGTAGTACATAGTATTCAAATACTCAGCGCTAACCCAACTTTAACCGGTAGTTTCGGTGTAAACCTAAGCGCATCTTCAGCTTTACAAGATGTGTTCGTCTCTTGGCTAAGAGACATTTTATCAAGTCATCGCACTGTCGCAGCCAGATTAATATTTGAAGTCAATGAATCAGGCATGCAGAACAACCTCAATGCCAGTCAACGTTTCGTCAACGAAATGCACAAAGTCGGTGTAAAAGTGGCTATTCAGCAATTCGGTTTAGGCTTTTCATCTTTCAAGTTTTTTAGAGAAGTAAAACCAGATGTTATAAAACTGGATACTAGCTATAGCGATGCCATTGAGCAGAATAATAACAACAAATTTTTTGTAAGAATGATTGTAGATATTTCCCGCAGAATAGGCATTAAAGTGGTTGCGACAGGGGTTGAACGACAAGACGAAAAACTCGCATTAGAAAAGTTACTCGTTGATGGACTGCAAGGATATTATATTGCTAGACCAGAAATCATCGCAAAAACAGATAAATAAATAACCAATGTAAGAGCTTTAGTACAAAATAGGGTTATTATTTACATAACCCTTTTTTTTATCCGTTGTTAATCAAGCATAAACCTTAGATAATACCCCTCATCTTTAATAGCATTCTCAAGTAGAAAAAGTGTAGTAATGACAGACTATCTTTTACTGTTGATTGGCACCGTGCTGGTTAACAATTTCGTTTTAGTAAAATTCCTCGGCCTGTGCCCTTTTATGGGGGTATCGAGCAAGCTTGCATCTGCTATTGGTATGTCGATGGCGACGACGTTTGTGCTTACTTTAGCCTCTATATTGAGTTATCTCACTAATGAGTTTTTACTTGAGCCTTTTGGCATCACTTATTTGAGAACCATGAGCTTCATTCTCGTGATTGCTGTTGTAGTCCAATTTACTGAAATGCTCGTACAAAAGACCAGCGCATCTTTGCATCGTGCTTTAGGGATTTATTTACCTCTAATTACGACCAATTGCGCCGTTCTTGGTGTGGCATTACTGAACGTCAATGAAGATCATAACTTCCTCCAATCGGCCGTGTATGGCTTTGGGGCAGCATTCGGATTTTCGCTAGTATTAATCTTGTTCTCCGCTATGCGTGAACGTTTAGCGGCTGCTGATGTACCACTTCCTTTTAAAGGTGGCGCTATTGCTATGATCACCGCAGGCTTGATGTCTCTTGCCTTTATGGGGTTTGCGGGGCTGGTTAAATAAACATGTCGAGTATCGCAATTGCTGTCACAGTACTAACAATATTAGCCCTCATATTTGGATTAATTCTTGGTTATGCCTCAATTAAATTTAAAGTTGAAGGCAACCCTATCATTGACCAAGTGGAAGAATTACTGCCACAAACCCAATGTGGCCAGTGTGGATACCCTGGTTGCAGACCATATGCAGAAGCTATTGCTAACGGAGACAATGTCAATAAATGCCCACCAGGTGGCACTGCTACAATGGAAAAGATTGCCAGTTTAATGGGCGTTGAACCAGAGCCTTTAAACGCGGTAGCTCAAGAAACTGTCAAAAAAGTTGCTTACATCAGAGAAGATGAATGTATTGGTTGTACTAAATGTATTCAGGCTTGTCCTGTAGATGCCATTTTAGGTGCAGGTAAGCTTATGCATACCGTTATAGCCAAAGATTGCACAGGTTGCGACTTGTGCGTTGAGCCCTGCCCTGTAGATTGTATTGATATGATCCCAGTAGAACAAAACCTAAAGAATTGGGATTGGAAATTGGCTTCGATTCCTATCACGTTAATCGATACCAGTGTAAAAGTGAAAGAAGTAAATGAGGAATCTCAGTGCTAACTTTATTAGAACAAATTGATAAAGGGACTTTATGGCATTCTCCGGGCGGAATTCATCCCCCACAACTGAAACAGCTCTCAAATACCCAAGCTATTAGCACCATTGCATTAGCGGATAAGTATTTAGTCCCGCTCCCACAAGTTGGCGATTGCGCTCGACTAGCCGTCAATGTCGGTGACCAAGTACTCAAAGGCCAATTACTCACTGAGGGTGAAGGTTTCATGTACCTTCCTGTGCATGCGCCAACATCAGGTGAAATAACCTCGGTAGAGCAGCATCCAAGTAATCATGCATCAGGTTTGCCTTGTTTAACTTGTACCATTAAAGCGGATGGCCACGATAGTGCAACCGACTATACTTCTACCACTTTAAGCGAGCTTTCAAACCAACAAATTCTCGATAAAATTAAGCAAGCCGGTATTGCGGGTATGGGCGGCGCCACTTTCCCAAGCCATATAAAATTAAATCCCGCCAGTGAAATTGATCTAGTGATTATCAATGGGGTGGAATGTGAACCTTATATCACCTCTGATGATGTATTAATGCGTGAATACGCAACTGACATCATTAAAGGTATCGAAGTCATTAACACCCTGCTCAATCCGCAGCGAATTATCATTGCTATCGAAGATAACAAACCTGAAGCGGCTACAGCAATGCAAGTGGCTTTGGCTAAATTTACAGCTTTAGTTGAAACAATACGCATCACTGTCATTCCCACTAAATATCCATCTGGTGGTGAAAAGCAATTAATTCAAATTGTAACCGGTAAAGAAGTCCACACGGGTAGCATTCCGGCACAACAAGGGATTGTCGTTCACAACGTGGGTACAGCCTATGCCATACAAGATGCGGTATTAAACGGTAAACCATTGGTTGAACGCTTAGTAACAATAACCGGTGAGCAAGTTTCTAAACCAGGTAATTATTGGCTTCCAATCGGCACCCCTGTTAAACATGCACTAGAGCAAACCAAAACACAGTTCGATGGCGCTAAGAACCAAGCATCCAAAGTGATCATTGGCGGCCCTATGATGGGTTATGCCTTGCCTCGAAATGATGTACCAGTACTAAAAGGTACCAACTGTATTCTGGTACCAAGCAGTCATGAAATTGCTCCAGACGTTGACGAAAAAGCCTGTATTCGCTGTGGTGAATGTGCAGTAGTCTGCCCAGCTTTGTTATTACCACAACAATTGTTTTGGCATGCCAAAGCAGAAGAATACGATAAAGCAGCAAGCTTTAATCTTAAAGATTGTATTGAATGCGGGTGTTGTAGCTACGTATGTCCAAGTGATATTCCCTTAGTTGAATATTATCGTATCGCTAAGTCAGCCTTAAAAAATGAAGCTGAAGAAAAATTCCAAGCTGAACAAGCAAAAATCAGATTCGAAACGCGATTAAAACGTTTAGATGATGAAAAGTTAGCTCGCGAAGAGAAATCTAGGCTTGCAGCAGAAAAACGTAAAGCATCCATGACCACAACGTCTAAAGATGCTGTAGCTGAAGCAATGGCAAGAGTGGCCGCTAAAAAGAAAGCAGCACAAAGTGACTCTATATCAGAACATGCATCAAAAAATGTATCTGATAAAGCCTCTGAAAACACTTCAGCAGTAGCAAGCGATAAAAGTGCAGCAGTCAAAGCCGCCATTGCACGTGCTAAAGCTAAAAAGCTTGCTGCTAAATCAGATCCTGAAGAGTTGGCTCAAGTTGACGAATCAATAAATGATAAGAAAGCTCAGATAGCAGCTGCTGTAGCCAGAGCTAAAGCTAAAAAACTGGCTGCAAAGCTTAGCTCTGAAACTAAAAGTTCAGAGACTAGTAGTTCAGAAGTGGATGTTCAAGTTCCAATTGATGCACCTGTTGATGATAAAAAAGCTAAAATAGCTGCCGCGGTAGCTAGAGCCAAAGCGAAGAAATTAGCAGCGAGTCAGACTGCAGAAGCTCCAACTTTAAATCAAAGCTTAGATACTGACATTATTGAACAGACTGAGATAGCAGAAGCAGCTCATGTGCCTGTTAATGACAAGAAAGCCAAAATCGCTACCGCTGTAGCGAAAGCCAAAGCCAAGAAGTTAGCAGCGAGTCAAACTTCAGGCGTTCCAGCTATGAATCAAAATGTAGATTCTATTATTACAGAGCAAGCTGAGTCAGCTGAACACGCTCAACAACCCGCTGATGACAAGAAAGCTAAAATCGCTGCCGCTGTAGCAAAAGCCAAAGCGAAGAAATTAGCAGCGAGTCAAACTGCAGAAGCTCCAGCTTTAAATCAACACTTAGACACTGACATTATTGAACAGACTAAGATATCAGAACCAACTCATGTGCCTGTTGATGACAAGAAAGCTAGAATTGCAGCCGCTGTCGCTAAAGCGAAGGCAAAGAAGCTTGCTAATCAACGTAAGTTGAGTGAAGAGGAATAAACATGGCATTTAAAATAGCATCATCACCACATGTTAGTACCACACTGCATACCAACAAAGTTATGTTACGCGTTGCCTACTGCTTAATTCCAGGTATTTTGGCGCAGACCTACTTTTTTGGAATGGGAACTTTAATACAAATTGTCCTTGCTGTGACAGTCGCATTAAGCGCTGAAGCCTGCGTAATGAAGTTAAGAAACAAACCTATCAAGGATGCTTTATCAGACAATAGCGCCCTCGTAACGGCACTTTTAATTGCCGTAGCAATTCCCCCGCTAACGCCTTGGTGGATGACGTTAATAGGCTGCCTTTTTGCTATTGTGATCGTAAAACATCTCTATGGTGGCTTAGGAAACAACATATTTAACCCTGCTATGGCAGCTTATGTTTTGTTGTTAGTGTCGTTCCCAGTACAAATGACCACTTGGGTTGCACCTACTGAACTTGCGACCAACCATGTTGGCATTATGGCCGCGTTGAATTCAATCTTTGAGTTATCGAATGTTGATATCGATTATTACCGATTGGGTATTGATGGCCATACTATGGCTACCCCTTTAGATACCTTTAAAACGGATTTATCAATGGGTTTAACCAGCGGAGAGAGTTTACAAAAAAGTGTATTCGATGGTGTTGCTGGTGTAGGTTGGCTTTGGGTTAACGTCGCCTATTTAATCGGTGGCCTTATCATGCTTAAATTGAAGGTCATTCGCTGGCATATCAGTACCGGCATATTACTGGCAATTTTTATCTGTGCTGGTATCGGGTTCTTATTAAACCCAAGTACCCACGCAAGTCCACTGCTGCATTTGTTTTCCGGTGGCACCATGCTCTGTGCATTCTTTATTGCGACCGATCCAGTTACAGCAGCAACAAGTCCCAGAGGAAGATTGTTATTTGGCGCGATTATTGGTGTCCTTATTTTTGTCATTAGGACGTACGGCGGTTATCCAGATGCCGTAGCCTTTGCAGTATTACTCGCCAATATGTGCGCGCCATTCATCGATTATTATATTCGTCCACGCTCATACGGCCATAGAGCAGGGAATTAAGGTTAACTATGTCTAATATTATTACTCGAAATGGCCTAATACTGGCGTTATTTGCACTGTGTTGTACAGGGCTTGTAGCGACGGTTAATTATTTAACCGCTGACAAAATTATCGAACAACAACGCAAACAGTTGACGAGTGTTTTACAACAAATTATTCCAGCATCAATGCACGACAATGCATTAAATGACAATTGTATTGAAGTCATGGACAAAGCACTGCTTGGTACTGAGAAACCATTATCGGCATACATTGCCAATGTGGATAATAATCCTGTTGCCATCGCCATAGAGACCGTTGCACCGGATGGTTATAATGGAGATATTAAACTTATCATCGGTGTTGATAATAACAATACCCTACTGGGTGTCAGAACACTTGAACATCAAGAAACGCCAGGCCTCGGCGATAAAATTGATTTAAGAAAATCGGATTGGGTTTTAGGCTTTTCAGGCTTGTTTTTTAATACAGATGATAAACCACTCGCGGTAAAAAAAGATGGCGGTGACATCGATCAATTTACAGGTGCAACCATTACCCCAAGAGCCTATGTAAAAGCCATCAATAACGCCTTAATCTACGTCGAAAAGAATAGAGAAACACTTTATAACACCATCAATCATTGTGGACGTGAGCATGACTAATTATCGCGAAATAGCTTGGCAAGGATTATGGAAAAATAACCCTGGTTTAGTCCAGCTATTAGGCTTATGCCCTTTGTTAGCTGTCACCGCAACAGTCACTAACGCATTAGGTTTGGGGATGGCGACATTACTGGTGTTAGTCGGTTCAAATATCTTAGTGTCATTAGTACGAAACTTTGTACCTAAAGAAATTCGCATCCCAGTATTTGTGATGATCATTGCTGCACTAGTGACCTGTGTACAATTACTAATGAACGCCTACACACATGGGCTGTATCTTTCGTTAGGGATTTTCTTACCATTAATCGTGACTAACTGCGTCATTATTGGCCGTGCTGAAGCGTTTGCTTCTCGCAACAATGTCACTAGCGCAGCATTTGACGGACTGATGATGGGCTTAGGCTTTAGTGCCATTTTAGTTGTCTTAGGTGGGTTACGAGAAATACTCGGCCAAGGAACACTATTTGATGGCGCAGAATTATTGCTTGGCGACTGGGCAAGTGTATTAACGATTCAGGTGTTTCAACTGGACACCCCCTTCCTGATTGCAATGCTGCCTCCTGGGGCATTTATCGCTATGGGATTATTAATTGCCCTTAAAAATGTCATTGATAGCAAACTTGAAAGCCGTCAGCCAAAACCAGAAAGCGAAACAATTGCTCGCGCAAGAATTACCAAGGTTAGCTAAATAAATGAATAAAGATAAACGCTATGAGATGCTCACACGTCTTAGGGACAATAATCCAAAACCTGAAACGGAATTAAACTTTTCGTCCCCTTTTGAATTACTTGTTGCCGTAACGTTATCGGCGCAAGCGACCGATGTGAGCGTCAACAAGGCCACTGACAAGCTATATCCAGTGGCCAATACTCCCCAAGCCATTTACGATCTTGGCGTAGATGGTCTCAAAACTTATATTAAAACGATTGGTTTATATAACAACAAAGCCATTAATGTCATCAAGGCCTGTAAAATCTTACTTGATCAGCACGGCGGCGAAGTCCCTGAAAACCGAGAAGCCCTAGAAGCACTACCCGGTGTTGGCCGTAAAACGGCTAACGTCGTGCTCAATACAGCTTTCGGCTGGCCTACTATCGCTGTGGATACTCACATTTTTAGAATGGCTAACCGCACTAAATTTGCCATGGGCAAGAATGTCGATCAAGTCGAAGAGAAAATGCTCAAAGTGGTACCCGCTGAGTTTAAAGTCGATGTACACCATTGGTTTATCTTACACGGCCGCTATACTTGTATTGCTCGCAAACCTAGATGTGGCAGCTGTATGATAGAAGACCTTTGTGAGTTTAAAAATAAGGTTTATCCAGAAGATTAATTTTCTTATTGGTTTGCAATCATTTTCTAAGAGTATTCAAAAGCCATTATTTTAATGACTAGTAATGATTGTCACATCCATATAGTGTCTATGACACATTACATCTAATGCTGTTTTACTTAACCTATATAAATAAGGATATTTTATGAGGTTGTTGATTTTTGTTGTGATGATATTTTGTTCTACGGTTACTAAAGCTCAGTCATTTGAAACCGATATCGTTTCGGCTTTACATGAAAGAAAAACCCACAATGTCACTTATGATGGCGCTTACATCTCCATTCCTTATCCTAACGGCGATGTTCCAGATAATATTGGCGTTTGCACTGATGTAGTGATACGAGCCTATAGACAGCTTGGAATCGATCTGCAGCAACTAGTCCATGAAGACATGGTAAACAATTTTCATTTGTATCCATCAAAACGAATTTGGGGATTAACTAAAACAGACCGCAATATTGACCATCGAAGAGTGCCAAATCTACAAACATTTTTTACTCGTTATGGTTCCGTACTAGAGCAATCTAAAAATCCCAAACATTATGCAGCTGGAGACATCGTCACTTGGATGTTGCCAGGCAATCTCCCCCATATTGGTATGATCATCGATCGCTCATCCACAACCTCTGGCAATCCTTTAATCGTTCATAACATTGGCAATGGTCCTGTCGTTGACGACATGTTATTCAAATATGCTATAACCGGTCACTTTCGATATGAGCCTAAAATATAATCTGTTGGTAATAAACATTATATTTAGACTAAGTAAAGGTTATCTTTCCCGGGAAATAATCAATACTGCAGAGCATTAATGTTTTGAAATCAGACAGTTCGGCGCACTAGAAAGTTTAGGGGAATGGAGTAGCTTATAAAATGATACTGACTTGGAAGATAGGCGTAACGAAGTTGTAGGTTATTAAGTAATATTCTCATAGATACAAAAAAACCGCTCAAAGCGGTTTTTTTAGGCGATGAAGTCTAAGTTATTAAAACAAAGCCACAAAAAAAGCGCTTAAAAAAGCTGCAATTATTACTGAGGTACCAAGAGCCATTTTTAATTCTATTGTCATTATCTTGTCTCCAAATTCATATAAGTTAATTCTAGCTTTTAATTAAAACTTTCCCATCATCTTGCAGTAAAACTGTGAACTAAGACGAAAATAAGTTCTTAAATTCAGTTTTATATCGCAGATGAAAATTTGTTATGCTTGAACAATCACTTATACATAAATAATGAGAATAATATGTCGCAACTACTTCACACCATGATCCGTGTTGGTAACCTTGAACGCAGTATAAAATTTTACACTGAAGTGATGGGAATGAAATTATTACGCCAATCAAAAAATGAGCAATATCAATATACCCTCGCCTTTGTTGGCTTTGGCGAAGAGTCTACTGGCCAAGCGGTTATTGAATTAACCTATAACTGGGGCACTGAGAGTTACGATTTAGGCAATGGTTTTGGTCATTTAGCCATAGGTGAAGAAGATATTTATGCTCGTTGTGAAGCAATTAAGGCTGCTGGCGGTAATATCACTAGAGCACCGGGACCTGTAGCCGGTGGAAGTACTGAAATCGCATTCGTCGAAGATCCTGATGGTTACAAAATTGAACTTATTCAAAAGAAATCAATGTCTGAAGGTTTAGGTTGATATCTCATTGATTAAAATAAAAAAGCCAGCAGATGCTGGCTTTTTTGTTATCGTGGCTAACTAAATTTTGAAGTATTCAATCATTAGTTAATAGCAAGTTCTAAATTTAGAACTTCATTGATACACCAGCGTAAATTTGGCGACCTAACGTGTCATAAACTTCTGGAACCGTACCCGCTTCGTTACCACTAGTAACCATTATAGGCTCTTCGTTAGTTAAGTTTTTAACACCTATGTTAGCTGAGAAAGCATCCGAGAAGTGATAAACACCTGAAACGTTGTGGTAAAGCACTGAAGATATTGCTTCATCAGTATTCACATCATTCATTTCACCAATAAAGCGGTTTGAGTACATAACACTCCAGTCACCACGGCTAGCCGAGATATTGAAGTTGTTTTTGTATTCTGCGTATCCACCGTACATACCACCGATAGTTCCAGTGTACTCAATACCGTCTTGTTCAAACTTTAATAAGTAAGTTAAGTCATTATTGATTTTCCAATCTAGCCCTAAACCTTCGAAGGTGTAAGCTAAGTTGAAATCGATACCACTGGTATCTTGGTAACCCACGTTAGTTAATGGGTTAGATAAATCTGATAAATCACCATTAGCACCAATATTGAACGTTTCACAAGCGCTTGTATTACCGGCAAAACAGTTATCAAGACCCGCTTGTACATCTAAACGTGCAATAGCGTTGTCAATCTTGAATCTCCACCAATCTAATGTAACAGACATGCCTTCAACATAGCTTGGAGAGTAAACTAAACCCGCTGTGTATGATTCAGAAGATTCAGCATCTAAGTTTTCATCAGAAGTATAGTTAACTAAGATTTGAGCATCTTGCTCGTTACCCCATGGATCGTCTAAGTAATCAAATGAACCAGAGTTACCGCCAAACAATTCACTAACACTTGGTGCTCGGAAACCTGTTGCAGCTACTGTACGCAACATTAAGTCATCAGTTGCTTCATAAGTTAAGCCAACTTTCCAAGTCGCTGCACTACCAAATGTAGAGTAATCATCATAACGTAATGCAAATTCACCAGTTAGTTTATCAGTGAATGGTACACTCACTTCTTGGTATACAGAGAATACGTCGAAACTACCATCAGTAGGATCTTGCTGAGCAGCAGTACCTTCACCAGCAACAATCACAGCATCTGGATTGTAGTAACCACTCTCATGACGGTATTCCGCACCAATTGCAAAAGCAACAGCACCAGCGTCAAGATCAAATGCTTCACCACTGATAACACCTGCAAGAACATGTTGCTCATTACCACCATTACTAGTTTCTGTGTAACTAACAGCATCAATCATGTCTTGAGTCATTGGGTCGCCACCAAACCATGCATCTTGATTGGCGTAGATTGACTTCTCCATGTTGCCTTGATGAATTGAGTTATGAACCCAGGTATCAGCTTCGTTTTTACCGTATGTATATGAGATATCCCAATCCATACCAGTATTAATGTCTAGCATGCCTGCTAAGCCAGCAGAAATACGGAATGTATCTGTTTCTTGTTCATAAACACGATTACCAACGTCGTTCATACGTTTACGGTAGTTAATCATGCCTTCATCAGCTTCTACGCCACCAGCAACCATTGCATCATCTAGAATAATACAGTCATCTTGCTTAATATTGCCTTCACAAACTTTTAAATCTAAATTTGCTGGTTGAGCGGCCATCATTTGCTTAGACTTACGTTTAGTATATAAAAAATCACCTGACAAAATTAAGTCATTTGATAATTCTTGAGTACCATTGGCAAAGAAACTATATCTTTTATTTGGGGTTTGTAACCAGCTATCGTCAGTGTAATCATAACCATATTCACGGTCACCCCATTCACCCGTTTCAGGGTTAATTTGTTTACCACCCAAAGTACCTTCTGGAATAAATGAGCTTGCGCCTTCTTCAACCCAATCACGATCGCCCTGCATTACACCCTTACGTTCAGAGTAAGCTAAACCGAAGGTGAAATTGCCGCCGTCAGTGTTAAAGCCATATAAACCACTTAGTTCAACGTTTTCACCGTCACCCTCAGAGGTGGCACCTCCATTAATATCGAATTGAAAACCTTCGAAATCTTTCTTCGTAATAATGTTAACAACGCCTGCAATGGCATCTGAACCGTAGACGGCTGATGCGCCATCTTTTAGAATTTCAACACGAGCAATCATTGCTACCGGGATGGTGTTCAAATCAACAGCACTATCAGCCCCTGAACCTGAGTTAACCATACGACGACCGTTCAACAGAACAAGTGTTCTGTTTGAACCCATACCACGTAAATCTACCTGTGCAACACCATCTGCGCCATTGTTGGTCGTTGAACCAACCGCCATACCTGCCATTGCTGGTTGAGACTGTAGGATTTCGTCTACAGAGTTATAACCTTCTGCTCTAATCGCACCGGCATCAATTACCGTTACTGGAGAAGCTGTTTCCATGTCTTGACGCTGAATACGGGAGCCTGTTACTGCAATTCTTTCGACATTGGCAGATTCTTCTGCTGCATAAGCACTTACCGAAACGGCTGAAGCAGTAGAAACTGACGCTAATATAGCGAAGTTAATGCTGTTTGATAGTTTAGATTTTTTAATCATTTGTTGCTCCCTGGTAATATCTTTTCTTATTCTGAATACGCTTTTAAATAACTATTTAAATTTGCGTTGGAATAGATACTGTAGAACCAAAGATATTTCGTCAAACCACTAAACTTTAACTTTTAACCCATTTTTTGTTAATAACTAAGCATGACTTATGTAAAATAAAATAAGTTAAAAATCTTCAAAACAACCAATATGATCATTTAAAAGAGTTATTAACTGCCAACACACACTTCTTACAGAATTATTACCTGCGTCATAAATAACATTTTTAAAACTTATTAAACCACAAAAGTGTGACAAGCATCACAAAAATATATTGAACCATGAGTGCCTTAAAACTTATTTATTCAGTTTTCATTCAGAATACTATCATTCACCATGCAAAACACCGAAAGCCTTACCAGTACTGGACTACAGATAACTTGATACGATTGCTGTAAAATTACACACCAATATCGCTTACAATGAAAGGTAATTAAACTTGTTGATATGTGGTCAAAGACCAATTAAAGAACACCACCATTTCACACTGATGAAATGTATTAGCAATATACAACCGTTATTTAACATTTAATATTTATGAGCTTTATTTAAGTAATATTTTACAACTCGCTAAATGTTAATTAATTGGTGCAAGTCAAAAATGAATAATTATTCAAATTATTTTATCAAAAAATTAACAAAAAAAGGAAAGCCGAAGCTTTCCTTTATTAAGTGTTAATGATTAGGCTATTAATTATTCGGTAGGTTTTACTATATTAAAATGCTGATAAGCGCGATCTGTCGCGATTCTCCCCCTTGGAGTACGTTGTATAAAACCTTGTTGGATTAAAAAAGGTTCTAATACGTCTTCGATGGTTTCTCTATCTTCACCAATAGCAGCTGCGACGTTATCTAACCCTACAGGCCCGCCCATAAATTTATCGATAATAGCTAAAAGTAATTTTCTATCAAGGTAATCAAAACCTTCCAAATCGACATCAAGTAAATCTAGCGCTTTTTGAGCAACGTCAGCAGAAACAAAGCCATCATGTTTAACTTCAGCAAAGTCTCTGACTCGCCTTAGTAAGCGATTTGCTATACGTGGTGTCCCACGAGAGCGTTTTGCAATTTCAAAAGCCCCTTCAGCATCGATTGGCAGTTCCATCACCTTGGCTGAGCGAGTCACAATAGTGCAAAGATCTTTGACATTGTAAAACTCAAGACGAAGCGGAATACCAAAGCGTGCACGCAAAGGCGAAGTAAGGGCACCAGCTCGTGTCGTTGCGCCAATCAAAGTAAACGGTGGCAAATCAAGTTTGATAGAACGAGCAGCAGGCCCTTCACCAATCATGATATCCAATTGATAATCTTCCATGGCCGGATAAAGAATCTCTTCAACTACTGGGCTTAGTCGGTGAATTTCATCAATAAATAACACGTCCCCTTGTTCAAGGTTGGTGAGCAAGGCCGCTAAATCCCCGGCTTTCTCTAACACAGGGCCTGAAGTAGATTTAATATTAACGCCCATTTCGTTGGCCACAATCATAGCAAGGGTGGTTTTACCTAAACCGGGAGGGCCGAATATCAACATGTGATCTAAAGCTTCTTCTCGTTTAAGTGCAGCCTCAATGAACACTTTTAGCTGTGCTCGAGTGTCATCTTGTCCAGTATAGTCTTCAAGCATTTTAGGGCGCATGGCGCGATCTACATGTACTTCTTGCTCAAATTCTTGCGGCTGTATTATGCGATCTGCTTCTATCATTTATATCTCTTTTCGTCTGCGATTTAAAACCAATTAAAGCATCGATTTTAACGCGGCTTTAATTAGTACTTCGCTGGTCATGCCATCTGTATAGGCAGTAATAACCGCTTTACTTGCTTGAGCTGGCTTATAGCCTAGCGAAACAAGTGCTGCTATAGCATCTGCTTCAGAATTATTTTCGACTGCAGCAGGTTTATAATTACTTTGTAGTGCAAATTCACGCTCTGAGCCAACTGATGCTTCTAATAAGCTTTTTAATTTATCACGCATTTCAATCACTAAACGTTCAGCAGTTTTCTTACCTACACCTGGTAACTTAACTAACGTGACAATATCATCTCGCTCGACACAGTTAACGAATTCTGCCGCGGTCATGCCAGATAAAATGGTTAACGCAAGTTTAGGGCCTACGCCGTTAGTTTTTATCAATAAACGGAACAATGCCCGTTCTTGTTTAGTAATAAACCCATATAACAGTTGTGCATCTTCACGCACCACAAAATGGGTATATAGCATTACGGTATGATTCAATTCAGGTAGTTCATAAAAACTGGTCATTGGCACTTGAAGCTCGTACCCCACCCCGTTTACATCGAGTACAATTTCAGGTGCTTGTTTTTCAGCAACCAGTCCAGAGAGTCTTCCAATCATTTGTATCTTCCATAGGTACGGCTTTGGGCTTTTCCGCCCATCGCAATTAAGCTTTGATAAGTGTGGTAGTGACAAACTGCGACGCCTAAAGCATCGGCTGCATCTGCTTGTGGCGCTGCTGGCAATTTAAAAATTTGCTGGATCATATGTTGAACTTGCGCTTTTTGAGCACGGCCAGTGCCGACTACCGCACTTTTAATTTGCGTCGCGCTGTATTCAGCTACAGGTAAGCCAGCATTCATTGCGGCGACAATCGCAACGCCTCGGGCTTGGCCCAGTTTTAACGCTGAGTCGGCATTTTTTGCCATAAACACGCGTTCAATGGCAAATTGATCTGGCTGATATTGCTTGATGATTTCTGTTACCCCGTCAAAGACTTGCTTTAAACGTGTCGGTAGATCATCTGCAGAAGTGCGAATACAACCACTACCAAGATAGAGTTGCTGGCGACCTTGGCATTTAATCACTCCGTAACCAGTGATACGTGAACCTGGATCAATGCCTAAAATAATTGTCACAGTTTAAATACTTCCTTAACCCAGACTTTCCATGACTTCATCTGACATTTCTGCATTGTGATAGACCTCTTGAACATCATCATGATCTTCAAGGTTATCAATTAAACGCATAAATTTAGCGGCAGTGTCAGCATCTAAGTCTGCTTTAGTCCCTGCAATCATGGTCACTTCTGCATTAATTGCTTCAAAACCCGCAGCATCTAGTGCATCTTTAACGCTACCAAAAGCATCGGGGGTTGTAAGCACATCAAAAGCGCCATTATCATGGGTAATCACATCTTCAGCGCCAGCTTCTAGTGCAGCGTCCATCAGATTGTCTTCATCAACCGTTTCAGCATATGAAATCACGCCTGATTTAGTGAACATATAAGCTACAGAACCATCGGTGCCTAAATTACCACCTGACTTACTGAATGCATTACGTACGCCCGATACTGTACGGTTTTTATTATCAGTCATGGTTTCAACCATAACAGCAGTGCCGCCAGGTCCGTAACCTTCATAGATAATGGTATCAAGCTGTTGACCATCAAGTTCACCAGCGCCACGTTTGACTGCGCGCTCTACGGTATCTCGCGTCATATTATTTGATAAGGCTTTATCAATAGCAGCGCGTAAACGTGGATTTGCGTCAGGATCGGATCCGCCTTCTCTTGCCGCTACGGTTAACTCGCGAATAAATTTGCTGAACAATTTGCCACGTTTTGAATCTTGGGCGGCTTTACGATGTTTAATATTGTCCCATTTACTGTGACCAGCCATGATGATTCCTTGGTATATTTACTTTTTATAGTGGTTACATTACACATTTTGGCTATATAAAAACAGACCGAGGCATCGGCCTCGGTCTGTTATTTGAACAATGTAGCGAAAACTTGAAAATTACTCTTCAGTTGTCGGCTTTTCTTGCGGAATAACACTGATACCTAAATCAACTAACTGCTGCGGGTTAGCAAACCCAGGGGCATTCGTTAACGGACATGCGGCTGTGGTTGTTTTAGGGAATGCCATAACGTCACGAATAGAACTTGCACCCGTCATTAACATGATGATGCGATCTAAACCGAATGCTAATCCAGCATGAGGAGGCGTACCATAACGCAATGCTTCTAGTAAGAATCCAAACTTTTCGTTAGCTTCTTCATCAGAAATACCTAAAATACGGAATACAGCGCTTTGCATTTCAGCATTATGGATACGAACTGAACCACCACCTAATTCACAGCCATTTAATACCATGTCATATGCATCAGAAAGCGTTCCTGCTGGATCAGCTTCTAATTGCTCCGGCGTTACGCCACATGGTGCAGTAAATGGATGATGAACAGCATGGAAGCCGCCATTAATTTTTTCAAACATTGGGAAGTCGACAACCCATAATGGACGCCATTCGCCCACTAATAAATCAAAGTCTTCGCCCGCTTTAAGACGTAAAGCGCCCATTGCTTCAGCAACAACATTGGCTTTATCAGCGCCAAATAAAATGATGTCACCAGTTTCAGCACCAGTACGGCTAATAATTTCATTAACGATGTCTTCGTTTAAGAATTTAAGTACTGGAGATTGGATACCTTCGATACCCGCAGCTAGATCGTTGATTTTCATCCAAGCTAAGCCTTTAGCACCATAAATGCCGGCATACTTAGTGTAATTATCAATTTGCTTACGAGATAATGATGCACCTGTTGGTATACGTAGTGCAGCAACACGACCTTCAACATCATTAGCTGGGCCATTGAATACAGCAAATTCAACGTCTTTTACTACGTCAGCAATATCAACAAGTTCTAATGGGTTACGTAAATCAGGCTTATCTGAACCGAAACGTGTCATTGCTTCTGCATATGACATACGTGGAAATTCACCTAAATCGACTTTTAATAAGTCTTTAAATAAACCTTGAACCATTTCTTCTGTCTTAGCCATTACCTGCTCAGACGACATGAATGAAGTTTCGATATCTATTTGAGTAAATTCAGGTTGGCGATCTGCACGTAAATCTTCATCACGGAAACATTTAACGATTTGGTAGTAACGATCAAAACCAGACATCATCAACAATTGTTTAAACAACTGCGGTGATTGTGGCAACGCAAAAAATTGACCTTTATAAGTACGACTTGGGACTAAATAATCACGTGCGCCTTCTGGTGTCGCTTTGGTTAAGATAGGTGTTTCAATATCTAGGAAGCCACTGTCATCAAGAAAACGACGTACTGCACTAGTTACTTTTGAGCGAAAAACAATACGGTCTGCCATTTCTGGGCGACGTAAATCCAAGTAACGGTATTTTAAACGTTGCTCTTCACTATTATTCTGGTAATTATCCATGCTAAGAGGCAATGGTGCTGCAGTATTGATAATCGTTAGAGCTTTACCTAATACTTCAATTTCACCGGTTTTCATTTGAGCATTGATTTGGCTGTCAGGTCTTGCGCGAACTTCGCCTTTAATCTGAACACAAAATTCACCACGAAGGCTACTAGCAACTTTGAATACTTCTTCTAAGTCTGGATCGTAAACAACTTGTACAATCCCTTCTCTGTCACGAAGATCTAAAAAAATCACGCCACCTAAATCGCGGCTACGGTTTACCCAACCTACTAAGGTGACTTCTTGACCTAGATGAGACTTATTGACGTCTCCACAATATTGACTGCGCATTTAACTCTACCCTTAATTCGGTAATAGGTTTCTAAAAAATAATTCTGTTCGGCATTATATTAAAATAATGCATGCAACTACAGCACTTAAAGTTCGTCAATCAGGCTATAAATGATTAAACAGGCTGTTTTGCATTAAATTTTCGATCAGTTTACTGCAATTAACGAGACTTTAGGAAAAAGTTAGTCCGATTCCGAGTAAAAAAGCATCATACAATGCCCTTTTATCGCTCATAGCAATATCAAAGGTTTTATTTTTCACATTAAAATGATTTTGGGCTGTTAAGACCTAAGTCTGAACATGAGTATCAATATGCTTAAAACACATTCAAGGATTAATCTTGACTAAGTTGAGCACCACCTGAATTTTTGGCTTGATACATTTTTTTATCTGCACTTAGTAATAATGCAATCGCGTCATCACCATCATCAGGGTATACCGACATTCCAATACTTGCTGTAATCGTTAACGAAATACCATTAATGATAATAGGCTTAGAAAGCACTGATAATAAGTTCTCAGCGACTTTCGTAGCGCAATCTGCGCCATCAATATTATTAAGCAAAATAACAAATTCATCGCCACCAAACCGAGATACCGTATCAGATTTCCTAATAACTGATCTCAATGCATCAGCAACACTAATGAGTAAACTATCCCCTACGTGGTGACCATATTGATCATTTACCGCTTTAAATTTGTCTAGATCTATAAATAGCAGAGCAAACTTTTGTTGCTCTCGTAAATGCAAGGCAACTGCACAGGATAATCTATCGTCGAGTAATCCCCGATTTGGCAATTTGGTGACCGGATCGTGCTCGGCGACAAATTTTATTTTCTTTTCAGCATTTTTACGGCGTAACACTTCTGCCTTCAAACGTTTATTACCCATCATTACGACAATTGTAATAATGCAAATAATCAGTAAGCCAAATAATAAAATTTCAAACCACTTTTGATATTTGTCAGCATCTGAGCGTAAATCGATTGCAACCCATTTTTGATACATTTGCTGTTGCTTAGTTTCATCAATGGTTTCTATGGCTCGATTGACAAGTGGTACCAATTTTTTAAGATCAGGATATACACCTAAATGGCTTTTTTGCTCAGTTAAATCTGCCACCAGAGCCATTTTTAAATCTGGAAACCCACCTTCATTTAATGCATAAGCCAGTGTCACAACTTGTTCAATAAATAAATCGGCGTTACCTGAAGACACGGCTTGCAAACCACTTTTAGTATCAGCGACTAAGACGATTTCAAGTCCTGGAAATTGCTGGCGAAGCAGGTTTATTAGGTTGTAACCTTTTACAACAGCTATTCGTTTCCCATTGTATTGGCTTAAATTGAATATCGGTTGCTGTGTTAGCGTTGTGGTTATTGCCCAAGGTGATGGCCAATATCCCTCAGTGAACTCTAATGCAGGCTCACGTGATGAGGTTTTAGCCATACTCGCTACCATATGAATGGTGCCAGTTTTTAGATCATTATTGAGATTCTCCCAGTCTTGATAAGCGACTGGAATAATATCAATACCAAGTTGCGAAGAAATAATAGCAGTCACTTCGCTATTAATACCCGAAAATTCGCCTTGATCACTTTGGTACTCCATTGGAGCCCAATTGGTAAGGTAGCCTAATTTTATTGCCCCTAAAGAATCCAAATAATTCCGTTCGTTGTTACTCAAAAATATCTGTTTATCTCGACTGAAAAACGTGCGGTCCTTGCTGTTAAGTAACCACTTTTTTTCTAATTGTATTAATTCATGTAAGGAAATTAACTCAAAACCATTGGTGATTCTTTGTGCCAACTCTGAATTTTCTACCTTGGTCAAATTATAGATTTCGGTAATAAACTCTACGGAATTAAACTGAGTAAACTCTGACCAATACTTATTGTTAAGTAGGTAATGAGATGTATAAGCACTAGAAGCAATAAAACCAATAATATCGCCATTTTTACTGGCATCTATCATCTGATCCATTGATTCATAATATCGCAACTGCGCATTAGGCAGCATTTTCCTAAGCTCTATAATATAAGGCGAAGTGGCAAAAATCCCAATCCTTTGACCATCCACCTGATTGATATTGTCGACTTGATTTTGATAACTAAAAAAACGGCTTTTAACAGTGTAAAAATGATTAACCCTGTTAAGTCCGGTTTTCATATCATCCCCTTCAGGGTAACCGATATGAACATCTGCCAAGCCTTTCTTGATGAGTTCTATGCTGCCATTCATATCACTGGCGATAAAGTCGATACTAATGCCGGTTTTTTCTGACCATAATTCCCAAATGTCGACAAATAAACCATGTGGCCTGCCATCGATACCAATATCAATAAAAGGCTCTAAATTAGCTTGCATAGCAATAACTAATCCACTCGATTCTCGTCGGAATCCAAACCAACGTTTCTCTACTGCATTCACTATACTTTCTGGGATGCTGTTAAAGCCTTGGTTGATTGTCTCAGTCCACAGGCTATGTTTAATGGATACCGCAGGCGACAAATCAATTTTATTCACCAAAATTCTTGAAGAAGTTTGAAAATTATTCGCTAAATCGAAATTAATCGGAATACCTTGGTAATAACCCTGAATCGCGGCAAAAGCATAAATTTCACCATCAATGACGGCATCTAATAAAGCTTGTTTAGTCTTAAAAGTTTTAAAGGTGAGTTTAGGCTCTATTGCCAGTAAATCTTCAACATGGGAAGTCCCTTCGATGATGCCAATTTTGAAAGGTTTTAAATCTTGAATGGTTTTTTTTGTCGCGATATCTTTATGTAAATATAGGTAAGAATTCAGTGAAGTGATGGGTTCTGCATAAGAAAATTCTTTTTCTCGATCTGCCGTGACTGCCAAACCAATATGAACATCGACAGTACCTTCTTTTAAAGCCTGTAATGAATCAACCCATTGCATGGGTTTAAAATCGATTTTAATGCCAGTGATAACTGACCATTCTCGCCATAAGTCGACCATTAAACCAGATGCGCGACCTTTTTCATCGATAAATTGATAAGGGTATGCATCTTCACTCATCGTTATTGTAATAGCCGTTGGTAAAGGCAACTCTGCGTCAGTTGCTAAACTATCTTGAGCAATACTTTGAGTCACAAATACAAAGTTGAATAAAATGGCAAAGAGTAATCTTATAAAATTCAAACTTATTCCTTTGGCAATAACCGCGTTATGTAAAAATAATGATCAAAAATTGTAAACAGCTATAACTTTTCACTATCATACCGATTTATATCGACCATTTGTCTAACAACATAAATAATTTACCCATAAAATCACTAATACACAAAAAAAATGACAAAAAATCCAATAGGATACTTGCTGCTATTAGTTAGGATTAGCTAAAATGACGGTATGATACTTCCAAGTTATCCCAGATGAACTCACAAGAAGATACAATTTACGCAGCTGCAACGGATAAAATATCAGATTTTCAATTTGATAATCGAGTTGCTGGTGTTTTTAACGATATGATTAAACGCTCGGTTCCGGGATATAATCAAATCATTAATACTATTGGTGATTTTGCAGACCGCTATGTTACCCCTAAATCAAATATATATGATTTAGGCAGTTCTTTAGGTTCTGCAACGCTGAGTATCAGAAGGCAAATAGAAAAACGTCAATGCCGCATCATCGCGGTAGACAATAGTGAATCTATGGTAGCTCGCTGCCAAGAAAATCTATCAGCTTATGTCAGTGATACCGAAGTTGAACTAATATGTGGTGATATTAGAGATGTTGAAATAAAGAACGCCTCTATGGTGGTATTAAATTTCACATTGCAATTTTTACCGGTTCAAGACCGAGATAAGCTCATTAGCAAAATTTTCCGAGGGTTATTACCTGGTGGTGTCCTCGTCATTTCTGAAAAGTTACGTTTTGATGACGATGTTATTCAAACTTTACTTGATGAACAACACCTCGATTTCAAAAGAGCTAATGGATACAGTGAATTAGAGATTAGCCAAAAAAGAAGCGCGCTTGAAAACGTCATGCGCCCTGACAGTTTAACTATGCACCAACAACGCTTCACTGATAATGGTTTTAGCCATTCAACAGTGTGGTTTCAATGTTTTAATTTCGCATCTATGGTGGCTATCAAGTGATTAGTTTCAGTTCCTTTTATCAACAAATTGCCGATTCATCTTTACAGCATTGGTTAGAAGAATTGCCAGCTATATTAGGCAAGTGGCAACGTGAACATAAACACGGCAACTTACCTAAGTGGGAAAAAGTCCTCAATAAACTGCATTATCCTACGCCTACAAGCATTGAACTGTTTAATGGCGTACAGATTGGTGATGGTAGTCAGCTAACTTCAGGACAGGCAGAAAAGCTTGAAAACCTATTAGGTCTATTTCAGCCTTGGCGCAAAGGTCCATTTCAAATTCACGGCATCGACATAGACACTGAGTGGCGTAGTGATTGGAAATGGGATCGGGTAAAAGACCATATTTCTCCGTTACAAAACAGAACCGTGCTTGATGTAGGTTGTGGCAGCGGTTATCACATGTGGCGAATGCTAGGTGCTGGTGCTAATAGAGTGGTAGGTATTGACCCTTCTCCTTTATTTCTATGTCAATTTGAAGCCGTTAAGCGATTAGCCGGTAACGAACACCCTATACATTTGTTACCATTAGGTATTGAAGAGCTTCCCCCATTAGATGCGTTTGATACGGTTTTTTCTATGGGCGTGCTATATCACCGTCGCTCTCCGATTGACCATTTAATGCAGTTACGTGATCAACTGCGGATGGGCGGTGAACTTGTGTTAGAAACATTAGTGATAGATGGCGATGAAAATGCCGTTTTAGTGCCTGAAGATAGGTACGGAAAAATGAATAATGTATGGTTTTTACCATCGGTTAAAGCCTTAATGCTCTGGTTGAAAAAATGTGATTTTACCGATATACGCTGCGTTGATATTGATATCACCTCAATGGCTGAACAACGCTCAACAAAATGGATGAAAAACGAATCATTAGTCGATTATCTCGATCCAAATGATGTTAGTTTAACCGTAGAAGGTTATCCTGCACCTAAACGTGCCACTATTATTGCTATCAAGAATCAACCAAATCACGATTTAATTTAACGTAGATTATTTAAAAACAGGAATTGTCATGTTTAAGCAAGTCTTTATTTTATCAATTACAGCCGCACTTTTAAGCGGTTGTGCCTCTACAGAAAAAGTGACCCCCGTTGGTAGTGAAGAATTTACCACCAATCTAGCGAGCTCTCAGGCTGCTATTATTGATGCCATCAATGTGCAATGTGTCAATTCAACCAGTGATATCACAACCCTAACTGCAGAAGTAAACACGCTAAAACAACAAATTACCGATGCGTTAGCAAAACAATCACAAAAAATGACTGAAGATGCCGCAGCGCTTGCACAGTTAAGTGAACCACCTCAATGTGCCGATTCATCCATCACAGACAAAATTGTCCTGGGTGCCGTTGAAAGTGTCGCTGTTGATGAATTAAAAGCTTCATTTGCTACCCGTATTGATACTGGGGCTGAATCGTCATCTTTAGATGCACGTAATATTGTATTGTTTGAACGTAATGGCGTTCAATGGGTCCGATTTGACGTGATGACAAATGGCGAAGGCCAACCAGGCAATACCTATGAACATAAAGTCGAACGTTTCGTTCGTATTAAGCAAGATGCTGATATGCCTGATGATCGACGTCCCGTTATTCATGCGCATTTAACTATTGGTCAATATGCGGCTGAAACAGATTTGAACTTAACTGATCGTAGTCACTTAGATTACCCATTACTTCTTGGCCGTAAATTTATGAAAGACATCGCTGTTGTTGATGTTGGACAAAACTATATTCACGGTAAAAACCAAAAACAAGTTACTACCAAAGTTAAATAGGAAACCTAATGCATTCTCGTAAGCCATTTTTTATCTTTGTTGCCTTGTTATTTATATTTGGCACCGCAGCAAGTATTTATCGCAGTGTTGAACACAACGTTCCTTTCCTTCCTGGTAAGCAAGTCCAAAGCTGGTCAGTTGAAGCAAAAGTAATGTTTAACGGCACTAATAAAGCTGCTGAAGCCTCTTTATCATTACCACAAGATGATGCATTTGATGTTCTATCAGAAAATGCTTCATCACCTGGTTACGGACTCAATATTTCTGACGGTGATGATCGCCGCGCTGTATGGTCTATCCGTGAAGCTTCAGGTCGTCAATCACTTTATTATCGCGTTACACTTGTCCCAACAGGGCAACTTGATGTGACCCAAGATGAAGAACCTGAAGTCCCTGAAGCATTTACATGGCAAGTTACTGAAAAAGGCGCAGCTGACCAAATCATGAATGATGTTTGGCAACGCAGTGCCAATAACCTTTCTTATGCTCAACAATTAATGTCTGTTATCAATGACAGTAATCAATCTCAAAATCTTGCACTATTATTATCAGTCAATAATCGAACCCAACTTTTTTTACAGATGTTGCAATCTAAAGGTGTGCCAGCCAAAAAAGTCAGTGGTCTGATGCTCGAAGATCAACGTCGTCGTCAACAGTTAAGTCCTTATGTACAAGTGTTCCATGATGGAGAGTGGGTTTTATTTGATGTTGAAGGCAATAAAGAAGGCCGTCCTGACAACCTGGTTTTATGGCAGCAAAATAACCAGTCAGTATTGGATGTGATTGGAGGTAGTAATTCACAAGTTAACTTCAGCATGCTTCAAGAGACACGTTCAGCGCTTGCAACATCTATTGATATGATGAACAATTCTGATGCTATGGATTTCTCTTTGTATCAGTTACCTCTTGAAGAGCAAAGTACTTTTAAAGGTATCTTGTTAATCCCCATCGGTGTGTTGGTTGTGGTTTTCTTGCGTGTCATCATAGGCATTAAAACCTCTGGCACATTTATGCCAGTACTGATCGCATTAGCATTTATTCAAACAACTTTATTAACCGGACTGATTGGTTTCTTGTTGATTGTGGCCTTTGGTCTAATGATCCGCTCATACTTATCCCAACTCAACCTCTTACTCATATCCAGAATATCCGCGGTGATTATTGTAGTGATATTTATCATCGGCTTATTCACACTCATATCTTATAAAGTCGGATTAAGTGAAGGATTAACGATTACTTTCTTCCCAATGATTATTCTTGCGTGGACCATTGAGCGTATGTCGATTTTATGGGAAGAAGAAGGCCCTAAAGCCGTGGTTATGGCCGGTGGTGGCAGCCTATTTGTGGCAACTCTAGCCTACCTTGCTATGAGTAACAGCTGGATCCAATACTGGGTGTTTAACTTCTTAGGCATTCACTTAGTTATTTTAGCGTTAGTATTAGTCATGGGTCAGTACACTGGTTACCGACTTACTGAGCTTAAACGCTTCAAGCCTTTGGCTGGAGATAAGTAATGGAGTTTGCTTGGCCTTGGCAATTGCGTCGTAATGGCGTACTGAACATGAATAAACGTAACATCGATTACATTGGTAAATATAATCCACGTAAATATTATAAACGCGTGGATGATAAGTTAATTACGAAGCAATTAGCGCTCGCCAATGGAATCGCTGTTCCTGATCTGATTGGGGTTGTTGAAGAACAACATAAGATCAATGATATTCCGCAAATGGTGATAGACAGAACCGGTTTCGTTATCAAGCCTGCAAAAGGTTCTGGTGGCAAAGGGATTCTAGTTATAACCAAAGTGGATGCAGGTCGATACTACAAGCCCAATGGTGACGAAGTAACACCGACGGAAGTTTATCGTCATGTATCTAACATCTTAAGTGGCTTATTCTCTCTTGGTGGTGCACCTGATGTCGCCATTGTAGAAGGACTGATTGAATTTGATCCTGTATTTGACGGTTTCAGTTATGAAGGCGTGCCAGATATTCGATTAATCATCTTCAAAGGATATCCTGTTATGGGGATGCTACGTTGTTCGACAGCTGCATCTGACGGCAAAGCTAACTTGCACCAAGGCGCTGTCGGTGTTGGCTTAGATATCGCAACAGGTAAAAGCTTATTTGCAGTGCAATTTGATAAGCCTGTCCTAAAGCATCCAGATACTCAATTTGAACTGTCACAAATCCAAGTCCCTGAATGGGATACCCTGCTTCATACCGCATCATGTGCTTATGAAATGTGTGAACTTGGATATCTAGGTACTGACATGGTGCTTGATAAACAACGTGGCCCATTACTATTAGAGTTGAATGCACGTCCGGGGCTTGCCATTCAAACCGCTAATGGCAGGGGAATATTACAACGCTTACAACATGTTGAATCCTTAAAAGGACCGACATTATCAGTGGAAGAACGTGTGGCTTATGCAAAAAAACATTTTTGTAGTAATCCTAACTTTTAATATTTTGGCAACTGTATCAGCAGTTGCCAACCCTGTTACTTTGTTTGTCCAGCAATGTTTGCAATATGAACCTTCATTAACTGCGTTGGATAGTTCAAAGTCACCCGCTTATCAAGCACTTCAATTCGATCAGCTCACATTAGGCTTTAACAACTTTAATGACAGGCTTAACTATTATCGTGACTTAGTTACTCCAAGCCAGCGTGAAAATTTATTAATGTGTCAGCTGCATTTAGCTGATGAGCTAACAAAACTTATAAACCAGCCACAACTTCTCCCTACAATCCAAACCCTAAAAAAGAGTCAAGCCCCCTTCTCTCAATTAGGGCATAAGCTCGAAGCATTAAAGCATTCTCAATTAGACATTAATACCAAATCTAAACTGCATAACGCGCAAGCAACCATTAGAAGAAATCTCGACAATAGTGATGCAAAATTGGTGTTTAATGATCCCAAATGCAATATCACTAATAATGAAAATGGGACCACTACTGATTTGGACATGAGTCTAGCAAAATACTTGTTAGTCCAGTCTGACGAGGGTTGCAGGAAAGTAACTTGGCAAGCCTATCAAGCTCGAGCAATGAAAAAGAACAAACAGCCTTTAGAGACAATTAAACGAATTAAAGCACAATCACAGATAACCAACTCAGGAATACAAACAACAATTATTGATTCTCTGCTTTCTGAGCAACACCTTTCTACTTTCTTAAACAGCCAAACTAAAAACATAAACCTAGCCCCATGGAATATTGGTCAAGCACTTGCTCAGCAATCTAGTGCACCTTATTTAGGTCCGAAAGATAGTTTTCAACTGCTCAAGGATGTATTTGAATTATTGGGCGAGCTTAATTTACAATTCGAGTTAATCCCATCAGAGAGAGAGAATAAACTCTCTCATTCAGACATAAACTCGAACAACATTTCAACAATTAAAAAGCTACCAACACAACGCACTTATCGGGTGTGGCACAACAATCGTTTAGTGGGTGAATTATTTATCCATGAGAGTAATAAGACTAGCAGCCATATCATTAGACAGCCGATAATTGGACAACAGTTTTCTCAAGCGAGCCTCACTTTTCCTGAAGAAATAACGAACCGAAGACAAGCAAATAAGATAGTGAAATCTATCAGCCAAAGTGTTGTAGGAATGTCTCGGGGTAGCCAGTTTTATATCTACAATAAACTGGGCATATCAAACGATAATTACTTGCTTGGTTATTACTGGTTAACGGAATTTATTGAAAATCAAATACCTTATCTCGCATTATCAGATAGAGAACAATTAGCAAAAGCATACAAAAAACAATTACGGCTATTTCGCAGTAAATTAGCATTACAGTTTTGGGGGGGGAATCGTTATCACAGTGATGTTGAAACGGCCTTGAACAGTCATTATGAGTCGATTAACCAATCATTCGCTGCAAGCTTTAATCAACAATGGGCAGAGGCACACACAATGATTTATAGCTTTAATGGTATTGCCAATGAAGGCATTGAGTATTACCACCCTCTTTGGCAACAAACCTTAGTGAGTTTAATTAATAATGGGGCTAACGCTTCTATAACAAATAATCAAGTTTTTGAAATTTTTGTAGTTAATGAGAAAAATTTAGACCTTTCTCAACAATTGGCCATTATACTGAGTCCACCAAACGATCCACAATCTATCATCAGGAGAGCCTTAAATGTTGGCAATTCGCAAATTTAAATCGTTAACTTGCTTAGCAAGCTTCACCTTACTTTTTGCCTCAGCAAGTACTTTAGCTGAAACAAAAGAAGACAAAGGTCATCAATTAAGCCACCAGCAAGTAAGAAGTGCGATTCAAGTAAACCTTGAACAAAATTTGTATTCGTTACCGCCACGCATTCAAGGTCATTATGGTATTCGAATGTATCGTATGACCGGAGATGATAAATACGCTAATGCTGCTTTGGTGGATTTAATTACCATTACAGAGCGTCAAAACTACTTCGCATGTAACATGGATAAAGAAAACTTCATTGAAGACCAATCAGCTAAAGCGATTAGTGTATTAGGTAAAGGTCCTCGTGCTAAAGCGCGTAAAAAAGCATTAAAGCCCTTCCCTGAATTTATTTTTTATAGCGATATTTTATTGCGTTACGCCAGTCGTACTGATGAATTTGGCTTCATGGGACCATGTCATGAACAAATGGTTCAGGGACTCAAAGCTTATGACTTAGCGCCAGCCCTTACTGATCCAACCATGATAACGTCATGGGCGGCGCAACTTGTTAATTATGCTTACTGGGCTGAACAATTAAATGCGGGTGAGTACGTTGCGCAGTACAAGCAAGCATTTATTGAAACCTATCCAAATGACAAAGACAGTGAATTAGATAAAAAACAATTTCAAAATAAGCTCTACGGTATGACTCACTTTATCTTTGCTGACAGCGGTTATTATCAAGAATCTGTTGATGCAAAAGAGTTTAAATGGATTTTAGATTACTTCGATAACAATATTGAACGTATTCTAGAACAAGCAACTGATGATATTATTTCAGAAGTGGGCATCAGCTTCTTATTAGCTGGGCTACCCAATCACAGTGTCGTAAAGAAAACACAAAATCATATTGCTGCTTCATTTGAAACTGAGTACCAATTGATACCTTCGCCTCGTGGTAACCCTGATATGGCTATGGGTGAACATCGTAATGTTCTCGCTATGATGCTTTTAGATTGGCCTGACACATTGCACAAAGGTCCATACTTAGCTGAATTAAAAACCACTAAGAAAAACTTACCAATTCAAGTTACACCGAAAGCTAAAACAAAAAGTAAAACGAAAGATAAAACGAAAGATAAAACAAAAAATAAATTGAAAACTAAATAGTGAGAAACACTCAGTTTCATTGTTAACATCAGAAAGTGAGTCTGTGAGTTTAGTCAAATCTATCAGAGCGTATCACCTTGTGCTACGCTCTTTCTTTTGAGTATTAAATAGAACCCTTCTAATGACTGGAAACTCATTAAAATCTGAACTCGATTGTTTCTTTTACCACGAAAACCTGAATTTTAAACCTAGTGATTATATGCTTAACAATTGAGAGTATGAATGAATAGAGCAAAGTCTACACTTGAACAATGGCGAATTATTCAGTCTGTGGTCGATTTTGGCGGTTACGCTCAAGCTGCAGAGAAACTTAACAAAAGCCAATCTTCGCTAAATCATGCAGTGGCTAAACTACAAAACCAATTAGGAATACAACTACTTGAAGTCAGAGGTCGAAAAGCCTACTTAACTGAGCAAGGAGAAGTATTACTAAGGCGCTCTCGTCATTTAACTCAATCAGTTGATGAGTTAGAGCAACTTGCCAGTAATTTAGGACAAGGTTGGGAGCCCAATTTAACCATAGCCCGTGAAATCATTTATCCAATGCATTTTCTGGTTGATGCGCTAAAAGCATTTTTACCTGATAGTCGAGGAACAAGAGTCACTGTGATTGATTCGGTGATATCGGGTACCAATGAGTTAATTGACGGTAATAAAGTCGATCTGGCCATATGTGGTGTCCCCCCGAAAGGTCATATTGCAGAGCCATTATGCGAATCAGAATTATACCTTGTCTGTCCTCCTAATCATCCATTGACACATTGCGGTATTGTCGCTGACGAACGTGAACTAGCTCAACATCTACAAGTTGTCATTAAAGAAACTTCTATCAATAAAGCCGCTGATACTGGCTGGTTAAAGTCAGAACAACGCTGGACTGTTTCTAATTTTCACGAAGCGAAAAACGTTTTGCTCTCGGGAATTGGATTTTGCTGGGCACCAGCATATTTAGTAGAAGATGATATTAAGAATGGCAGCTTAGTTAGGCTTATTTTGAAAGGCAGCAAGAGCCGTAAAATTCAATTAAGCTTAATCATTCCAAACCGAGACTCACAAGGACCTGCAAGTAAACTGCTTGAGTCTATGATACTAACGCAACATGAAATTAGTCATTACCACGGGGTTTAAAAGAAGTAGATTGTAGTTTATACGGCAATATTAATAGATGGAAAATCTGACAGAATACTCATATTAGGCTTATTTTCAATGATATCAGCATTTACATGTAAATCATCAATGGCTAAATTAAAAATCTGTCCTAAGTCATTAATGTGTTGAACATCTTCAGTGCTAATCACCTGCTCTTGTCGTTCACCGACTAATTCTTGTTTAGCTTCATTCATTAACTGAGTGGCTTCAGTTGCCACTCTAATATCAGCACTTGAAGGTTGAACAGGTGCCATGGCGGCGGCGTATACTTTTTGCATTTTAGTGTAAGTTGCCTGTGGGTCCCCTTCAATTGGGGCAACATCAATACTGACCTCGCCTTCTACTGCATAACGTTTACCATCTGGGCCTTTTTCGTAGGTGTAAGTTGGAGACTGAGCAAAACTCCCCCCCACTGTAGCATGAGCTTGCTCATGAGTTTTCACTTCTATGTCTCGGGATTTTAAATCATTAATAACTTGTAACTCTACCGCTTGTTGTTGATTAATATTTTCCTGTTGTGCTTGTTCTTGCTGATCCTTTTGCTCTTGCTGCGCTTGTTCTGCCTGTACTTTTTCTGATTGAGCTATGTCTGATGGTGCTTTATCGTCACTTTGAGACTCATTGGCGAAAATGACACTGGTTTCGCTTTTATCAGGTTCTATGATCTTTGAATCGCTTGCAGTATTAGTGGACTGATTGTTTTTTGGTTGAAATATTTCGGCCTGTGACTGCGATGAAGGAGTTTGAACCTCACTTTGATTGCCAGGCACATTATTCACACTTAGACCTGCAACAGAAATAGCGCCAGTTCTTAAATTAAATTGTGGTGAAGAGGTCTGATTGACTTGCGATGATTGAGAAGAATTATTGGAAGCAGATGACGTAGCTGAATTTGTGGCAGTTAATAATGACGATAAAGCAGTGTTAGTTGCTTTATTAGATACAGAGCTAGAGATTACAGTGCTAGAAAGTACAGTTGTAGAAATTACTTTACTAGATGTTGGTACCGATCCCACTGCAGAAGACTTCGCTAAAGAATTAGCCGAAGAAGCCTGAGCTGCATGCACTGATGCAACTGACTTGGTCGATAAACCGCTTGGAATATCCACTTAAGTAAACGCTATACCGATAAATCGATGATTGTACCAACATTTTCAGAAGCGACATTAATCACTTCAGCTGAAGCTTGTCCTTGGTTTAGCGCCTGATCTGCTTGAATAAGTGCAGATGTGGTATCAGTTTGTGTAACAGGCTGTGAACTTAATGCCTGAGTACTTTGAGTTTCAGTGCTTTGAGTTTGAGTGCTTTGGCCTTGAGCGCTTATTGTCACTGTATCCTGAGGAACCTGAACTGAGGTTGGTGAAGATTTCTCAGGTGCAGCAACTGATGTCGTAGCCTGAGCTAAATCATTTTGAGCCCCCTGAAGTCCTTGTATACCAGAGGTATAGGCGGATGGTATTTGCATAACAAATCTCCTCAAAAAAGCTGATAGATAAAAACTAACATTTGTAACCTGTTTAATTATCATCCAAATAATCATTATTGTACAGTTGATGACACAACTTATTGACTAAATATCATAGTTCACCAGGTATCAGCATGAATAATATGAAAATAAATCAATTCTAAACATCAACTTATCTGGGTGTTTGCTGTATTAAAACCAGTTTGATTCCCAGTCCTTCCAGACAGGATTAAGACCACTCTTTTGCATTTGTATAACCATTTCATCAGCACTACGTTCATCTGATATTTCAAACTGGTCTAACTCAGTATTCGGATTTTGATATCCTCCTGGTTGCGTTGAACTACCCGCACTGATATTGGTGACGCCCAAAGGCAGTAAATTATTACGAAAACCCGGCGTTTCTCTTGTTGATAAACTAATTTCAAGTTGAGGGTTATATAGGCGAAATGCACATATCATTTGAACGAGTCCATCATCTGTTAACTCAACTTTTGGTGTAACACCACCTGTGCATGGTCTTAATCTCGGCAAGGAGATACTGTATCGAGTACGCCAATAACGCTTTTCTAAATAGGCTAAGTGGTGTCCCATTAATAATGCATCGACACGCCAATCATCAAGGCCAAGCAAGACACCTAAACCAATTTTATCAACTCCCGCAGCAGCTACTCTGTCTGGGGTTGATAATCGATAGTTGAAATCTTTCTTCTTACCGCGAGTATGATGTTTAGCATAAGTGTGCGGCCGATATGTTTCTTGATAAACCATGACAGCGTCTAAGCCTAACCCAACCAGCGTGTTGTACTCTTGTTCCTCTAAAGGCTGAACCTCTAAAGCGACATAACTAAAATGTTGCTTCACTATTGGAATGACTTTCTTAAAATATTCAATACCAACCTTGGTTTCATGTTCACCAGACACCAGTAATATCGAATCAAATCCACGCTGCTTGATGATATTAATTTCAGCGAGTAATTCAGGCTCTGATAAGGTTTTTCGTTTAAGTTTATTACTCATCGAAAAGCCACAATAATCACATTCATTTGCGCATAGATTTGATAAATATAACGGCAAAAATAAACCAAGATTTGCACCAAATCGCTGCCTAGTTAGCTTATATGACGCTTGAGCCATTATTTCTAAATAGGGTTTAGCAGCAGGTGAAAGTAATGCTATTAAACTCTCAATATTACCTTGTGGCCTTTGCAAGGCCCGTTCAACATCGATAGATGTGCAGCTATAGATTCGCATTGATAGGTCATCAAGATCTAACCGCTTAAATTGTTCGACAAAACTCATGGGGTATTTCTTTCATCCTATAACGGTAAAGGTGTAAAGCAATAAAAGTGCAATTACACATTCAAAAACTGTGTTAAGGGACTCGTATGTTGGGCTTGCTTAACGACACCACCTAGGCCAGCAAGATAAGCATTTCTGCCTGATATAACTGCAGTATTAAAACATTCAGCCATTATGATTGGCGCAGCACTGCTTGCTATTGCAGTATTAACCAATACCGCATCAGCGCCCATTTCCATGGCTTTACAGGCTTGAGAAGGCGCGCCAATGCCCGCATCGACGATGACTGGAACATTGGCCTGTTCGATGATAATTTCAAGGAATGGCTCAGTCGCTAAACCTTGGTTACTGCCTATTGGACTCCCTAATGGCATAACTGCAGCGCAGCCAACTTCTTCTAAGCGATAGCACAGTACAGGGTCGGCATGCACATAAGGTAAAACCGTAAAACCTCTTGCACATAATACTTCTGCCGCTTTAAGCGTTTCGATGGCATCAGGCATCAGGTATTTAGGATCTGGATGTATTTCTAATTTAATCCATTTTGTCCCTAGCATTTCATTTGCCAATTCAGCTGCAAATATCGCTTCCTTAGCCGTTCTTGCCCCTGCTGTATTAGGTAATAGCTTTACACCCATTGCCTGAAGGGGACTTAATAGATCATCATTATCTTTATTATGATCTATCCGTTTCATTGCTAACGTTACTAGTTGAGATTGTGAAGCCTCAATAGCAGCAAGCATGGTTTTAGAATGGCTAAATTTACCGGTTCCAGTAAACAGTCTTGATTCAAATTGATGTCCAGCGATTGTTAACATGACTATCCCCCAGCAACAGCAGAAAAGACTTCTACTTTATCGTTCGGCTGACATTGAATCGCTTCCCAACGGCTTCTTGGCACCACTTGTTGGTTGAGTACTAATGCCAATGTTTTCGGGTTCAACTGTTTATGCTCTATTAATGCAAGTAAACTAGCAGTCTGTTGCAACTGCTCAACTTCACCATTAAATTCAATCTCTATCATAACTAACCCCTAATCTTTAAAAGTCTTACAAACATCACACTCAGGATCTCGATTCATCTGAACCTGTCGCCATTGAAGTGTGTCAGCATTAAACAAATGTAATATTCCACTAAGATGACTGTTGGCACCATCTCCATTTCTGAGCAAATTCAACCCTAATAAACTCTGCATCGATGCGACACTTATCACCGCCGAGTTCATGACCCCCGAAGATGAACATGACTGGTTAACAAGCGTATTTTCAGGGTATAAACATTGATAGCAGCCACTTTGCGGATGTTGAGGTGATAGGCAAATTAATTGACCATGTGATACGGATATTGCCGCGCTTATTAATGGTTTTTTAGTGTTGATGCACAGGCGATTAATCTTCAAACGAGTATCAAAGTTATCAGTACAATCGAAGATTAAATCAGCTTTACTGACCCACGCTTCACTGATTAAATCATTTGAAAAACGTCGTTGAATTGATTCAATTTTAGTATCGCCATAAACCGCAGCCAATTTTACTTTCGCCACTGACACCTTACTTGAGCCGATATCAGCTTCACTAAATAACAATTGCCTGGGAAGGTTTGATAATTCAACGTTGTCGTCATCCATCAACATAACCTCACCGACACCGGCAGCCGCTAACTGATGAGCCACGCTATGACCTAAGCCGCCAATGCCAATGATAAGCACACGACTCTTTATTAAATTTAGTTGTCCAGCCTCACCCATTTGAGGCAATAAAATATGACTGGCATACTTTATATATTGCCTATCAGATAGTGACTTCATACTTGAGTCTCTACTAATTGCGATAGTTGTAGAGGTTTTTTGGAAGCTAATTTTGACGTTGAACCTAAACCCAAAGTCCATTGTTGTAGTAATGCTGTAAAAGCTAGTGCAGGCTCTTTCGCATGCGTTATTGCTCTCACAACTGCCACGCTATTGACTCCCGTCGCTTTAATCTCATCGAGAACGGTTGAATCAATGCCGCCAATTGCCACTGTGGGATAAACGTTATTCAACAGTTTAGAATATCGAGATAGCTTACTTAACCCTTGTGGTTTAGATGGCATCACTTTCGTCGTAGTTGGAAATATATGCCCTAAAGCAATATAAGAAGGGTTTAATTGATGTGCTAAGAGAATTTCAAATATGCTGTGACTTGATAAACCCAAAGCAATACCCGCTGCAGATATCGCCTTCAAGTCAGCGAGTTCAACATCTTCTTGGCCTAAATGAATACCAAAAGCACCGAGTTTTAACGCAATTTCCCAATGGTCATTGATAAAAACCTGAGCATTGTACTGCTTACCTAACGCAATGGCCTGGGCGATATCTTGTTCTAACTTATCTAGCTTTGAACACCCATTAAGGTTATCAAGTACAAAAGCGTGAGATTGATCTTTTTTTACGCGTAATTGAATCGTGGTGCAGTTAGCCTCTAACAGCGTTTGTAACATGGCAACATCATCGACAACTGGGTACACTCCAATGTCTTTTTGAAGTGCAGGAAAACCTGAACTAGAATAACCTTGGGCGGTATTTTCATGCGGTTTATGACCATCTAAATTGTTATCAATTGTTGACGATTTTTTTGAGATAACTTTTGCGAGATTCTTCGAAGACATTTGGGGTTTAGCAGCATAATAAGTCACGACTTCAGGGTAATAGTGTAAATCATCAGGCCATGCTGTTTTTGCTACTGGGCCAGCCCCTTTACCATAAGACACACTCTGAATCAGTCCTTTCAAAACATAAGCTTTAGCCATGACTATCGCATCATGCAAGACATAATTTTGAGCAAGAAAACAAGCAATAGCAGATGATAATGTGCAGCCAGTGCCATGATTATTTATCGTCTCTACACGATTGCTTTTTAGCCAGTACGATTGATATTGATGCGCTTCGCTAACACCGTTAACCTTCCTGCAAATATAGAGGTCATTGGCTTTAGACTCTTGCCAATGACTAGCATCACCCCCTTTTGCCAAAACATGACAATGTAGCTTGTTAACTAACTGCATAGCGGCACGATAAAAATCTCTTTCGGAATTAATAGCTAACTTTTTCTTCACTGAATCGTGATGAATAGGCATATCACTCGATACAGTGAGTTTAAACAGCTCAACAACATTGGGGGTGATCAAGCTAATTAAGCCTTTGAAGGGCGTGAAATCCAATTGAGTTTTCGTCTGGTCATTTAAACAATCACCACTGCTTGCGACCATAACAGGATCTAAAATAACAGGGATCAATTGATTAGCTAAAGTTTGGCTTTTAAAGCGTTTAAGCCAATAAGCAATGGTAACTAGCTGTTTTTGATTGGCAATTAAACCAATTTTTATGGCGGAAGGTGCTAAGTCATCTGCCAATGCATCAAGTTGTGCTAATAACATGGATTCAGAAACAGTTTCGACTAACGAAACTACGACGGAATTTTGAGCAGTTAAGGTGGTGATAACGCTGCAACCAAAACACTGTAAATCATTGATAGTGGCTAGATCAGTTTGAATACCAGCGCCGCCTCCACTGTCTGAACCTGCGATGGTCCAGACAATAGGTGCGGTGGTTTCAGATCTTTGTTGATCAGAAACTGGCATAGTTATTCCTCTAACTCTGCAATTCTGTCTTTAACTTCAGTATCGACTTCAGTGCCTACAGACTCTTTTGAAATAGGATGATAAATAGCCGAGCCTGTCGCTTTAAATTCTGCTGATTTCTGTGCCATCGCTGATTGAATATCAAGCTCTGTATCAATTGTTTTAGCATTGTCATTTGACAGGGCTTGTTTACTTTGAAATTCACTGGCATCGAGAACTTTTACATTAAGTAGCTGTTCACGCTCTTGCTTCGCAGCGTATTCGCGGACTTCTTGGGTAATTTTCATTGAACAAAACTTCGGACCACACATTGAACAGAAATGCGCGACTTTAGCGGATTCTTGCGGCAGGGATTCATCGTGATAAGCGCGAGCAGTTTCAGGATCAAGACCTAGGTTATATTGATCTTCCCAGCGGAACTCGAATCTGGCTTTTGATAATGCATTATCTCGAATTTGTGCACCTGGATGTCCTTTAGCAACATCGGCAGCGTGAGCCGCAATCTTATAAGCAATAAGGCCTTGTTTTACATCTTCTTTGTTCGGAAGTCCTAGATGCTCTTTAGGCGTGACATAACACAACATTGCTACGCCATACCACGCCATCATTGCAGCGCCGATACCAGAAGTGAAATGATCGTAACCCGGGGCGATATCCGTCGTTTGAGGGCCTAATGTATAGAATGGCGCCTCATCACAATGGGCCAATTGTTTTTCCATATTCACTTTAATCAATTGCATCGGCACATGACCTGGGCCTTCGATGATCGTTTGTACATCGTATTCCCAAGCAATTTTAACCAATTCACCTAAGGTTTCTAACTCAGCAAACTGTGCTTCATCATTGGCATCTGCAATACTACCAGGACGCATACCATCGCCTAATGACAGTGATACATCATAAGCTGCGCATATTTCACAAATATCTCTAAAGTGTTCATATAAAAAACTTTCTTTATGATGACTTAAACACCATTTAGCCATGATTGAACCACCACGAGAAACGATACCCGTTAAACGTTTGGCTGTCATAGGGACATAACGAAGTAATACACCTGCATGGATAGTAAAGTAATCAACGCCTTGCTCAGCTTGTTCAATCAAGGTATCTCTAAAGGTATCCCAATCTAAATCTTCCGCCACACCATTGACTTTTTCGAGTGCCTGATAGATAGGTACTGTGCCAATAGGTACTGGAGAGTTACGGATAATCCATTCACGGGTTTCGTGAATATATCGACCCGTAGACAAATCCATTACGGTGTCAGCGCCCCATCTCGTTGACCAAACCAATTTTTCAACTTCTTCTTCAATTGAAGATGTCACAGCAGAATTACCAATATTGGCGTTAACTTTCACTAAAAAGTTACGGCCAATGACCATAGGCTCAGCTTCTGGATGATTGATATTTAAGGGGATAATGGCGCGACCGCGGGCAACTTCATCACGCACAAATTCTGCCGTGATAGGCTGGCCAATGTGAGCCCCAAAAGCTTCACCTGGCGCTTTTTGAGTGAGAATTCCCTCAGTAACCTGCTCTCTTGCTAAATTCTCACGGATGGCAATATATTCCATCTCAGGCGTGATAATACCTTTGCGAGCATAGTGCATTTGAGTAACACACTGACCTTTCTTTGCTTTCTTTGGTGTGACCAAAGCTTCAAAGCGTAAATGATCTAAACCATCATCAACTAGTCGTTGTTGGGTAAAGTCAGAACTAACAGCATTGAGCTGCTCGGTATCTTCACGCTCTTCAATCCATGGTTGACGAAATTTATTAAGACCTAATCTAACGTTGATATCGGCATCAGGATCTGAATATGCGCCGGCGCAATCATAAACTTTGAGCGGCGGATTTTTTTCTGTAACAGGTTCATCATCACTACCACCAACAATAGTATCGGCTTGATGAATTTGGCGCATGCCAACTAACAAGTCTTTACGTGACCCGGTTAAGTAAATTTTCTCGGAATTTGGGTGTTGTAACGGTTTTAGGGTATCAATAAATGCTTGCGCTTGAGCGCGGGTTTCACGACGATTTGACATAAGCAACCTCAAAATAAAAAAATAGAGTTGCTTGCCTGGAGAATTGTTGATGACGAGCGAGTTAAAATCAACTCTGTAACTCACCATAGCAATTACATTTGTGGATGTGATTAAACGTTTACAAAATAAAATAATGCAACGACACAAGAAGTGAGCAAAATTTATTTTGTATTTAGCTAGAAAACACACACATAAGTGACGTTAAAAAATTGAATTTAAAGGCACTATTTTGTAAAAACTAAGCAAATTAACTGCTTGTTTCCTTCGCAGGTTTTAGCCTGATCAGGTTCAACGGATCCCGAATAAACGGTCTCAGCCATAAGGCACTCCGACAAGATGGCTGCAGTATAGCCAGCTTAATTAACAAAATACAAGTTTAATATATTCAATAGAAAACTTTGGCAATCTAAATAATTCATATATTAAGCACCTGTATTTAGACGATTTGGTTTATTTAATTTGACAATAACCCTTACTGACATCAATTAATTTATTGTATAAGAATAGAATAATTCATATTTAGAATAAGGTTATTGGGTAACAAAAACTTGATGCAGTTGAAAAAAGCAATTTAAGGCAATTGGACTTTTGATAAACGATGTTCGATTGCTTTGTTTAGCGCCCTTTTCATTTTGCCACTATCACATGGTTCGGCAAAACCTAACCCTTCAGCATGCGGGTTTATCTGTGTTGGTAAGGGAACGACTCGATAGCAAGTCTCACCTAATTTAACGATTCTATTCGGATCTAAGCGGTGATTAAGCGTGGTGGGTTGACGCTTATCTTCTATGAGAATTAATTCTATATCGTCCATTTCCGGCGTGAGTTCACTTACACTCGCGCCACTCGATGAAGTCGCATTATGAGCTTGTTGTGAAATAAGCTCGATCACTTGTTGTTGGTTATATTGATTCACAAAGGAATGTGAAGCTGAGTTTAAAACTGAAAAATGTTCAATTGCTAACTCACTTTCACCAAGTTCACTAAACGTTTTTTGATTAAAAAAATGTTCATTACTGGCCTCTTTATCTTTCTGCAGATAAATACTGTCAACTGATGACCAATCAAACTCTGTGACTATTGATGTTTCTTCAAACGTTAACGCCTTTTCCATTTCAGGCAGTAGAATTGGTTTTGTTGCCGCCTTTTGTACTTCAATTTGAGCGATTGGCTGATCTAACAAAACTTTGGTTGGAAGTTGCTCATTTTGAGGAATGGTTTCTGTAGTTTTAGTTTCTGGTTCTTGTGCCTTTTTGATTACTTGTTCTTGTTGCTGCTTTGAAGAAGCAGGCTTTTGTTCAATAAACGGTTGGTTTTCTGATAGCTGTTCTTTAGTCAGTTGCTCGTTAGATAGCTGTCTAATTTGTTCAGCCGTTAAAAAGTAGGCCTTTATTTTTGTCGAGTTATCTATTTGCTCACTCAAGTTAGACAGACTTTTCTCGTTACTGACTTCGACAAAATGCTTTACCGTATTATTAGCAAGATTCAATAGGATAATCAGCACGACAATATGTAGCAATGCAACAAGCATTGTTGATGGGGAAGTTAATAGCTTTTTTACGATAAAATGGCCATTAACAAACGAAGATTGGCGCTGTTGACTGTTTTGCTCTTGCTGATCGTCAATATGACATTGAGTCAGCGTTGCAGGTTCAACAGTATCTACGGCAGGAAATATCAATGCATCCGAGGAGAAATCAATTTGTGCGGTTTCTTCGGAAGATTTTGTAGCAATTAATGTTTTAACAGGTAATGAGACAGAATCTTCACTGTATATCGGTTCATCGATATGATCGTCTTCGAGTTCTACATTACATACATCACTGTTATTAGTCATTATTTGCGCCTCCTGTCGCTATTTAAAAGCTCATGCTCCTTATGTACTATCTAGCTTATCACTTGCTTTGAGTTTTTAGCATGGCTATAAAACTCACAATATAGATAACAACAATTCCAATAAGTTCCCTTATTCACTCATTGTCACTGCTTCTCTCGTAAATAAAATCAGCGAGTTAAGCTAGAATAATTATTTAAGCTTACACGTGTACGCTAAAGTTATAGCCTATATTATTTTTAGCTGTTAGACTCATTCTAAATCGCTTAACTAGGCCGTACGCAACTATGTCACTAGAGTTAGATGCTAATCAATCATTAGAAACTACACCGATAACTAAGCCTGATTATGGTGTTATTGAAGAACGTGCCAACAGCATCACTCATGGTATTGGTGTCATTGCAGGTCTCGTTGCCTTAATAGCTATGCTTATTAAAGCTAATGGCCAATTAAACTTAACTGAAACCATTGGTGTAGCCGTTTATGGTCTAAGTATTGTGATGCTATTTCTGGCATCGACCTTATATCACTCAAGTAAAACACCTCTATGGCGTAAGCGTTTTAAAATGGCAGATCATTGCGCTATTTATACCCTTATAGCGGGCACTTATACTCCACTCATGCTTATCAGCCTTGAAAGTGAATATGCTTCAATTATTCTGACGGCAGTATGGATGTTAGCCCTAGGGGGAATTGTTTTTAAAACCCTCTTTATAGGTCGCTTTAAAGCATTGAGTGTCATTCTTTATTTAGTGATGGGCTGGCTCTGTGTCACCATAATGAGTGACTTAATAAAAGGCATGAGCGACTTAGGCTTTAACCTATTGTTGGCTGGTGGCGCTTTTTATAGCATCGGGGTAATATTTTATGTTAATAAACGTATTCCCTATAACCATGCTATTTGGCACTTATTTGTACTCGCTGGCGCTTTGTCCCATTTCTTGTGTGTTTATCTGACCGTTATTTAAACTGCTGATGTAATTGTATGTCTCTCTCATACAAATATGGGGGAGACATGGTTACTATCCAAACAAACTGCAACTCTAGATCTATCTTCAGCTTACAAGCTACACTAAACTACCTTAGACATTTCATCACAATAGATTTGAGCTATCGTTTATAAATGGAAAATCTGAGCCCTAAACAAAGAATTTGGTTCATTGTAAACATGATCCCCGCAGGCAATGTATTAGCTTATGGCAAAGTTGCCGATCTCGCTGGTTTGCCTGGGCGAGCTAGATATGTCTCAAAAGCATTAAAAGATGCCCCACCACATTTGGTCTTACCTTGGTATAGAGTGATTAATAGCCAAGGTAAAATTTCTTTTAAACTCAATACTATTCATTTCCAAAATCAACAAGAACGACTAAGATCTGAAGGTGTTGAAGTGAACAAAGGTAAGATTTCACTGTCGAAATATGAATGGCGACCAGATTTGGCAACCTTGGTTATGTCTTTACCCTTTTAATACAAGTTTTGGTAGGTATTCCTTTGATTAAAAAAATCACTATTTTATTCGCAAATGTTGTTTTATTTTCACTATCTCAAACAGCTATTGCCGCTGATGAAGCTTCCACTCCTACTTTACCACCTAGTGATCACAGTACAGATTATCTTAAGCCGTTAATCCCTCATTCAGCAGAATATCGGGTTTTTTATGGCAGTATTGAACTGGGTAAAGCACGCTTTCAATTACCTAAAAGTGATAATGGGTATTACAACTATCGATTCGACAGTGACGTCAGTCTATTGATGCTATCTGATGTACGTAACATAAATAGTGAATTTCAATTAGAAGACGGAGAATTAAAACCCATCCGTTATATGAGTAAACGCAGTGGCACTGGCTCAGATTACACAGAACAAACTGTTTTCGCTCCAGGACAAGACGTTATTCATACTATATATAAAGACGAACGTGAAAAATTACCTTTTGCCAACGACATTTTTGACCCATTAGTTTCGCAACTCCAATTTAGAATGGATCTTTACCATAACCCAGACTCTTTGAAATATAAGATGGTAAAGGAGAAAGAGTTAGATGATTATGAATTCAAAGTAGTGGGTAAAGAACAAGTCATTATAGATAGTGGTACTTACCAAACCATAAAGATAGAAGTGGTGAGAAAAAGTAAAAAGCGCCAAACATTTTTCTGGATGGCGCCTGATTTAAATTACTTGCCTGTGCGCTTAAGTCATTTTTCAAAAGGCAGTAAACAACTCGATATTAAATTAGATAATTACCACATTGAGCAAGCAATAGAAAACGATACAGCTGTTTCACATAATCAGTAGGTGTTAACTGTTAATCAGTAACTCACCTTGTCTGAATAGCTTCCATTCACCCGGCTGTAAAATATGCCACTGTTCATTTTTAGTCAGTGGTCTAGTCGCAATAACAGTCACGACATCATTGGGTGTCGTTTCTTTATTGAAATCAATCACCACATCAGTATCGATGAGTTTAGCCTTACCAAACGGGGCTCTGCGGGTGATGTAACATAAATTATTGGTGCAATAGGTCATTAAATCGACACCATCACTCAAGATCATGTTGAATACACCTAATTCACGAATTTCATCTGCAATGGTCGCTATAAACTCAAATACCTGATTCATGTCATCTGGTGCTTTATCGCCAAACTCAACTAACACTTGTTCCATTATCCAACAAAATGCTAATTCACTATCAGTGTCACCAACAGGCTGAAAGCGGCTTACATTGAACTTGTTTTGATAGTCTGACAGTTGTCCATTATGTGCATATGTCCAATAGCGTCCCCACAATTCTCGGGTGAAAGGATGGGTATTTTCTAACGAAACACAGCCACGATTGGCTTGACGAATATGGCTAACAACTATCTCACTTTTTATTGGGTAAGATTTAATTAGCTTAGCAATATGAGATTCGCTACTGGGACTCGCATCTTTAAAAGTACGACTGCCTTTGCCTTCATAAAAAGTGATCCCCCAACCATCTACATGTGGTCCAGTAACGCCACCACGTTCAGCTAAACCTGTGAAACTAAACACAATATCTGTAGGAATGTTAGCGCTCATCGCTAGTAACTCACACATTAAAAAAGCCTTAAAGAGTTGAATTAAATTAAAATTTTATCTTATGCCTATTGTACCTAGTGCAAAATAAATTTGGGACTTTTATTGATCAATTAATTTTAAACAATTGTTTGAAAAAACTTGTAATCATCTTCAGTTCAGTTTAATTTTATGTGATACAGGTCTGACCACACTCAGTTCTGTGAATAGGATCATTAATTTGTAGGCGTTCAATATTTGGATGCTTTAAGGAGAAAGACAGTGGAGACACTTATTTGGATCATCGCCATGATAGCGGTACTCGGCGCAGCGACTTATATGCGCGTATCACTATTGACGGCAACCATTGCCGCTGCAGTTGTTTTGCTTGTTGGTAGCGTGTTGAACATTGTTGGTAGTTTAGCCTGGATCGTATATATCGTTTTAGCTCTGCCATTAAATGTAAAATCATTTCGTCAAAACTTCATTTCTCGTCCACTGTTAAAAGTATATCAAGGCATCATGCCTGAAATGTCTTCTACTGAGAAAGAAGCGATTGAAGCGGGTACAACCTGGTGGGAAGCAGATTTATTCGCAGGTAATCCAAACTGGAATAAACTGCATAACTACCCTAAAGGTCGATTAACTGCAGAAGAGCAAGCCTTCTTAGATGGTCCAGTTGAAACAGTATGTAAAATGCTTAATCAACATCAAGTTTCTCATGAACTTGCTGACCTTCCACAGGAAGTTTGGCAATACCTAAAAGACGAAGGTTTCTTCGCCATGATCATCAAGAAGAAATATGGTGGTCGAGAGTATTCAGCCTATGCACAATCGTGCGTTTTACAAAAGCTTGCTGGTTTAAGCAGTGAATTGGCCTCTACTGTTGGTGTGCCAAATTCTTTAGGTCCTGGAGAATTATTGCAACACTATGGTACTGAAGAACAGCAAAATCATTACCTACCACGTTTAGCAAAAGGTCTTGAAGTCCCTTGTTTCGCACTCACTAGCCCAGAAGCTGGTAGTGATGCTGGCGCAATCCCAGATTTTGGTATTGTTTGTAAAGGAGAATGGGAAGGCGAAGAAGTGTTAGGGATGAAACTAACATGGAACAAGCGCTATATTACCCTCGCCCCTGTTGCAACAGTACTAGGTCTTGCATTCAAATTACGCGACCCAGACAGTTTACTTGGCGATACTGCTGACTTAGGTATTACTTGTGCCCTTATCCCAACAGATATTGAAGGTGTTGAAACTGGCCGTCGTCATTTCCCACTAAACTGTATGTTCCAAAATGGTCCAACTCGCGGTAACGAAGTATTCGTACCATTGAGTTTCATCATTGGTGGGCCAGCTATGGCAGGTCAAGGCTGGCGTATGCTCGTTGAATGTCTATCTGTAGGGCGTGGTATCACTTTACCTTCAAACTCTGCTGGTGGTGTTAAAACAGCTGCTCTTGCTACTGGTGCTTATGCTCGTATCCGTCGTCAGTTCAAACTACCTATCGGAAAATTAGAAGGTATTGAAGAGCCAATGGCACGAATTGGTGGTAACGCTTACTTAATGGATGCGGTTAGTTCACTAACCACTGTCGGCATTGGTCTGGGTGAAAAACCCTCTGTTATCTCTGCCATCGTTAAGTATCATTTGACTGACAGAATGCAAAAATGTGTTATCGATGCCATGGATATTCACGGTGGTAAAGGTGTGTGTCTTGGCCCAAATAACTATTTAGGTCGCGGCTATCAAGCAGCACCGATTGCGATTACAGTTGAAGGCGCAAACATTCTAACCCGTTCGATGATTATTTATGGTCAAGGTGCAATTCGCTGTCACCCATATGTTTTGACGGAAATGGAATCAGCTTTTGATACGACATCAGGCCAAGGCTTAAGTAATTTCGATGCCGCTATCTTTGGGCATATCGGCTTTGCAATGTCGAACTTTGTCAGAAGCTTCTGGATGGGTGTGACATCTAGTCGTTTCACAAAATCACCATATAACGATAAAACAAAACGTTATTACCAGCAGATGAACCGCTTTAGTGCCAACTTAGCCCTACTTTCTGATTTAGCAATGGCAACATTGGGTGGCAATCTAAAACGTAAAGAACGTATTTCAGCACGTTTAGGTGACTTATTAAGTCAACTCTATCTCGCCTCAGCTACGCTTAAGCGTTATGAAGACGAAGGTCGTTTAACTGAAGATTTACCTTTAGTTCAGTGGGCTGTTGAAGATTCTCTGCATAAACTGCAAACATCTTTAGATGATTTATTAGATAACTTCCCTATGGGTCTTGGCTTTGCATTACGTGCTGTCATCTTCCCATTTGGACGCCCTCTTAAACGTCCTAGTGATGTGTTAGATCATAAAGTGGCTAAGATTATGCAAACGCCATGTGCTAGTCGTGACCGTCTTGGTAAAGGTCAATTCTTAACACCATCAGAGCATAACGCTGTGGGTATTCAAGAACAAACACTACTTGATATTTTAGCGTCTGAGCCAATTTACGACAAAGTATGTAAAGCTGCTGGTAAGCGTTTACCCTTTATGTGGTTAGATAAAATTGCTGCAGAAGGTAAAGCACTGGGTGTACTTAGTGATACTGAAGTGGCCTTACTAGAAAGAGCTGAAATCGGTCGAATGAAGTCAATTAATGTTGATGATTTTGATTCTGAAGAGCTTGAAGCGAAAGTTGCTTCAGTGGCTAAGCAAGTTGAAGCAGCCTAGCCCTAAACATCTGTAATAAAGAGGGAAAGCATTCGCTTTCCCTTTTTTTGTCTGTGAATTATTAATGTTTTTCTGATATAAAACTTTGAACACTAAAACCAAAACCGAGTTCAATACCACAACTAGAGGTTAGGTTTAGGGTTAGAGTTAGCTAATTCAACCTTCTAGCCCAATTACCATCATGCTGACTATCACACGCTGCTTCGCTATCTAACACAATTTGATCACGTGATATATTCATTGATACTGCTTGCAAATGATGTTGAATCGCTTGAATCATAAACTCATCTTGTTTCGCTAATCTAACAGCGGTAATCTCTGATTCCTGGCTAAAGACACAGATAACCTTCAATGATTTTGGGAACGCATCATAATTTACTTTATGTGTTAACCATTCAAAACCTTCACATTCATTCAAAAATAGGTCACAAACAAGCGTTAGCTGTTCACGAATTTGATTATCCCGTTTCTTATCTGTTTTCTTCATGACTAATACACAACCTCTAACGCAATTTGGGTAAACTCAAAAGCTATCTGATAAGTATACAGACATAAAAAAGCCAGTTGCGACTTTATGCAACTGGCTTTCATAGTAATGTTAATCGCTTTTGGCTATTTTAACTCTTGCTCTAATTTTTGCGCTATCGCTTCTGGAGAGCTACTGTTTTTAGCAAAAATACTATAAGCCACAGGTATCACCAATAAAGTGAATATCGTAGCCAGTAAAATACCCGATAACACCACTACGCCAATAACAAAACGAGTTTCTGAACCTGCACCGCTAGACATCACTAACGGAATAGCACCTGCTGCGGTGGTAATACCCGTCATTAGAATTGGGCGTAAACGCTGGGTTGAAGCTTGTATAACAGCTTGCTCAAATTCAACGCCTTTGTCTCGTAGCTGATTAGCAAATTCAACGATCAAAATGCCATTTTTTGCCGCCAGGCCCACTAGCATAATGATACCAATTTGACTGTAGATATTAATACTTTGGCCGGTAAACCATAAGCCAATTAATGCACCTAATGTGGCCAATGGTACGGTAAGCATAATCACCATTGGGTGCACATAGCTTTCAAACTGCGCAGCCAATACTAAGAAAACGATACCTAATGCTAAAATAAACACAAAGTACATTGAGTTACCTGAACTTTGGTAATCCAATGACTGACCTTTATAGCTAATAACAGCTTCAGCGGGTAGATAAGTATCAGAAACTTCATTTAAGTAATCCAACGCTTCACCTAGACTATACCCATCCGCTAAATTAGCCTCGATAGTAATTGCCCGCATACGATTATAGCGATTTAACGAACTTGCATCGGCAAACTCTTCTACCGTTACTATATTCGATAATGGAACCAATTCACGCGTTCGCTCTGATCTAACATAAATGTTTTCAAGGTCTGTTGCGGTGTTTTGATTATCTCTATTTCCTTCAATAATCACATCATACTCTTCACCATCACGCATAAATGTGGTCACTAAACGAGAACCTAACATTGATTCCAATGTACGACCTATATGAGATATTGAAACACCTAAATCTGCTGCCCTATCTTTATCAATATTAACTTTAAGCTGAGGTTTGGTTTCCTTATAGTCATGATCAAGACCTGTTAGCATCGGATTTTCTGACGCTTTTTCGATAATAATGTCACGCCACAATGCTAGTTCTTCGTAGCTTGGACCGCCTAAAACAAACTGCACTGGCTTACCGACTCCTCGGCCAAAAGCTTGGCGCATTATAGGGAACGCTCTTACACCGGCTAAATCAGCAATTCGGCTGCGAATATCAGTAATAATTTCATTTGCGGGACGTCGATCTGCCCAATCTTCTAGCACAATAATGGCCATGCCATTCGAAAAATCAGCAGAACTACCAAATGAACGTGGGGCACGGATCAATAAGCGTTTAATATCACCGGAATCCACCAAAGGCATTAAGCGCCCTTCAATTTCATCCATGTACTTTTCAATATATTCAAAGCTTGCACCTTGCGGGCCATTGACCACTAAGAACATTGAGCCCCTGTCTTCTTGAGGCGCAAATTCTTGTGGAACCTGTTTAACCAGATAGCCACTAAGGACAAATGCAGCAATGACAATGGCACCAATATAATAGGGTTTCTTGATAGCACTGACTAAGCTTGCTCGATAAATATTTGATAATTTGGCCATGACAGCATCAACTTTACGTACCAACCAAGAACTTTCACCTGCAGGCTTTAGTAATTTTGAACACATCATTGGGCTGAGCGTCAAAGCAACCAAGCTAGAAAACAGCACTGCAGCACTCATGGTTACCGCAAACTCTTTAAATAGCTTACCTAAATCACCTTCTAGGAAGGTAATAGGCATGAAAACGGCTATTAATACCAATGTTGTAGCAACAACAGCAAAGGCGACTTCACGAGCGCCAAGATAAGCGGCTTTTAAAGGGGAATCGCCCTGTTCTATTCTCCGATGAATGTTTTCAAGCATGACAATGGCATCATCAACCACCATGCCGATTGCCAGTATCATCGCCAGCAAGGTCAATAAATTAATGGTGTAACCCAACGAATACAAAACAATGAATGTACCCATTAACGATACCGGAACCGTCAACGCAGGTATAAGCATGGCTCGCACGCTACCAAGGAATAAGTAAATTACAATAATCACTAGGATCATGGCAATAAACAACGTTTGATAAACTTCCTTAATAGAGGCTTCAATAAATACAGAGCTGTCGTAAGAGCGCTTTATCTCCATACCCGCTGGCAATGTTGGATTAATTTGATCAACTAACGCATTGGCGCCGCGAGCAACATCCAAGGTATTGGCTGTTGATTGCTTTGAAACACCTAAGCCAATCATTGACTCAGTATTACCACGGAACATAATTCGTTCTTCTTCAGAACCAATTTGAACTTTAGCAACATCACCCAGCTTAACTAAATAACCATCATCACCCTGAGTAATTACCAAGTTGGCGAAGTCTTCTTCAGTTCTAAAGCTTCTATCTACCCTTACGGTAAAATGACGTTCTTTAGATTCAATTGAACCTGCTGGTAATTCGACGTTTTCGGAGCGCAGTGCAGACTCAATATCGGCAACCGTCAATTTACGTGCGGCCAACGCTTGGCGGTCTATCCAGACTCGCATGGCATAGACTTTACCGCCACCGAGACGAATATTAGCCACACCATCGACTACTGAAAAACGGTCAACAAGATAACGTCTAGCATAGTCAGTAAGCTGCAAAGTGGTCATTTGATCAGACACTAAGTTCAGCCACATAATCACTTCGTCGCCACCATTGGCTTTTTTAACTTCTGGAGGATCAGCTTCTTCAGGTAAGTTATCAAGCAAGCTCGAAATGCGGTCACGAACATCATTGGTTGCCGCTTCAATATCACGATCAATATCAAACTCTAATGTGACGGATGAACGTCCATCACGGCTACTTGAACTGACATGTTTAATCCCTTCGACACCACTGATCCTATCTTCCACTAACTGAGTGATACGGCTTTCAACAACCGATGCACTTGCACCTCGATAACTGGTATCAATTGATACCACAGGGGGATCAATATTGGGGTATTCTCTTAAAGGCAGTTTATCGAATGACACTAACCCCAACAGAATAATTAAAATACTTATTACAGAGGCCAATACCGGCCTTTTAACTGAAATGTCGGTTAATATCATGCGGCACTCTCCGCACCCGCTACATTAGCGAAATTGAACGCTTCAGCAGGTTGCGTTATAACTTCATCACCAGGTCTCACTTTAAGTAAACCTCTGATAATGACAGGCTGGTCGATAACTAAACCATCTAGAATTTCTACCCACCCACGATTACGAATACCGAGTGTGACTTGCTGACGTTCAACTATATTTTCTTCATTGACGACATAGACATAATGTTTTGATTGAATTGGGATAATGGCTGATTCTGGTAATAATAACGTTTCGCGGTTTTGCTTTATTAATTTAACTTTCATCAACATACCCGGTAACAATGCTGCATCTGCATTGGCAATGATTGCACGAACCAAAACGGCTCGGGTTGTTGGGTTTACACGCGTATCGATAGAAGTTACCACGCCTTTAAAAATTCTATCTGGAAATGCTATCGCTTTCGCTTCAACATTTTTACCTAATGCAATTTCTTGAATAAAACGTTCTGGTACTGAGAAATCTAATTTGATTTTGCTAACATCATCTAACGTGGTTATTTGAGTACCCGGAGAAACTAAACTCCCCACACTGACGAGTTTCAGGCCCAACCTGCCGCTAAAAGGGGCATGAATGGCACGATCTTCTAATGCTGCTTTGGCTTGCTCAAGTTCTGCACGAGTCGTATCGATTAGCGTTTGTAATCTATCTCTTTCAAGTTCAGCAACGGTTTTGCTCGTTACAAGACTTCTGATTCTGTCTAGCTCTCGTAAATGATCTCTCACTTTTACTTCTGCTGCATTTACTTTTGCTAGCTGCTCTCGATTACGCAGTTGTACTAATAAATCACCTTTTTTAACAATGTCACCATCATTAAAATTAATCTCGGCAATTTGCTCAGTCACTTTGGGCGTAATAGTGATAGATTCAAATGCTTTGTTATTACCAATGGCTTCTACTTCATCTCTAACGGGTAGCATGGCAACTTTAGCGACCACAACGTTTGGAATAGGTTTTACCCGTTTTGTTTCGATTTGCTCAGGTTGAATAAATTGATATGCAAACCAACCTATAACGATCGCTACGAGTATAAAAATTATTTTTTTCATCGATATTCCATTCATCAAACTCAGAAAAACAAAATGTTAAGGGATTGAGTCAATCGTTAGTTTACTCAGCCTCAAGCTGGTATCAAGGCGTTTTACCTTTACTTACAATTTACACATTTATGAAACATTTGGCGTTAATACGTTTTGTAAATAAAGATTGATCAATTATAGAATTTTAAATGGTTAAAAAGACTCTGTGGTAGCGAATAACACTGCTTTTAGTTTATTTTTAGCATAAAAAAAGAGACACCTGAGGTGTCCCTTTTTGTAAGCCTTAACAATTATGTGTTTAAGGATTAATCAGTCATACATAACTTGAAACATGTATACAGTTAATCGTCTTATCTCACTTTACGATCTTCTTTCATAGCGTCGCTAATTACGCGGTAAATCTCAGTAATAACATCATTAGAGAGCGGTTCACCTGATGCATCTTTTAGATAAATTTCAGTTTGTTCTTTATCTTCAGTTTCAACCAGTTCAACACGGTAATTACCTCTGTCTAAAGATAACTGTTCTTCACTCCATAATGAACTCCAGAATCCGCCGCTTTCTTCTAAGACAATATAGTACAAACCTTTTGCACTGTTCATATCAACAATATCAAAACCTAACTCAGGTAAAACGATACGAAGTCTATCCCACGTTTTAGTAAAGTCGGTTTCAGAAATGTAGTAAGCACCTGTCTCTTCTGTTTCAGCAACTAAATCTACCGTAATACCTAAACTTTGCTCGATACGATCGGCTTTAATTTCTTTTTCACGTTTCAAACTAATATAAGCAATGGTGTTATTAAGCATATCGATTGTGTAACGACGTTTATCTTCGCCAGTTAACAATACTTCTTGGTCATCACCGTTGTAAGATTCTTCATGATCAACTAAATCAATGCTCATGCTACCTGAACGGCCATGAGGACTAACATCTATGTCGTAACGATAGCGTTGACGAAGTAAATAAACTTTATCTTCCCCAAACCAACTGGTGTCGATAACATCTGCATTCTCAATCCAACCGGTTTCAATAAAACCTTCTTCAAAGCTTTCTTTTTCGATAGCAACATCATACTTTGCTAAGAAACCATGAATATTATCAAAAACTTCTTGCTTAAGATCTTTGGTTGTCGAAATTGATTCAACAATGATTTTAATATTATCTGTACCTTCTTCTACTCGAGTACCTTCAGACATTGGTAACACAAGTAAAGGAGGACGAATGTCTAAACGTTTACCAAACACATCCTTGTTGGCATTTTCACCAACCTTAGGAATATCATACTCACGTCCATAGGTAGGCTCATTAAGCCCTTCTGGAATAGTAAGCAGTGGTATTTCTTTAGCATTGACGTATTCATCGTTACCATTTGCGATTCTTCGATCAGTCGGAGAACTACAAGCTGTTACAGCTACAATTAATAAAATTGGGGTGACTTGCTTCAACATTTATTCTGTTACCTCTATCTGGGCTTGTTTCATCGCTTCTAACAACAGACCATGAAACTGCTCAGAAAGTTCAGTTAAAGGTAAACGAATGTGTCCTTGGCTTATTAAACCCATTTGATGAACAGCCCATTTAACCGGGATTGGGTTCGCTTCACAAAAGAGATCACGATATAAAGCATTCAGTGGCTGATTAATACTTTCTGATAATGCATGGTCGCCAGCTAAAGCTGCATCACACATCGCTTTAAATGCTTTGGGTACGACATTATTTGCAACAGATATAACGCCATCACCACCTAGTAATAAGAAGTCTCTCGCTGTCGCATCATCACCGCTGTAAAGTTTAAAGTCTTGACCACATAATTCACGTAATTTTGCCACACGGGTTAAGTCACCAGTAGCTTCTTTTACACCAACAATATTTTTAACAGCAACTAATTCTGCAACGGTTTCAGGTAGCATATCAACTGATGTGCGGCCTGGTACGTTATAGAGAATTTGTGGGATATCGGTACTAGCAGCGACGGCTTTGTAATGTGCAATCAAACCCTTTGGTGTCGGTTTATTATAATAAGGCGTTACACCAAGCATGGCCACAATGCCCGAATCGGCCATTGACTGTGTTAATTCAATTGCTTCAGCCGTTGCATTGGCACCATTTCCGCCGATAACAGGAATACGCCCTGCAGCGAATTTAACCGTTTGTGCAACAACTTGTGCATGTTCTTTAATTGGAAGAGTGGCAGACTCTCCTGTGGTACCTACTGCGACTATCGCATCTGTACCTTGTTCAATATGAAATTCAACTAGCCTTTCCAGACTATTATAATCAATTGTGCCATCACTATTCATAGGAGTGATTAAGGCTACGATGCTTCCGTTTATCATCTAAATTCCCCAAGGTTTCAGGATTCGCTATGTTACTTATGCCTACTACTAATGACAAGCATTAACGGGGCTCTCAAATGCATTTATTGTAAAGCTTACACAATCATGTTGACGGGATTGTTATATGGCTTTTTTAATTTTTATAAGATCAAGCAATATACTATATTTCTTTAAAATGAATATTACACGTAAGTTGTTCTAGCAAGAAGTAAATTATTTAAAATGAATCTTACTCAACGTTGACATACTTATGTGGTTTGTAATTAGTTATGGTAGCATTAGTACCCGCAAAAAAACTTTGCGTTAGCTCGCTAGTTTACGCTCTATGATATCGAAAAAGTGAGGAAATTCCATGACCAACTATATGGTCGTTACTGCTATGGGTGCTGATCGCCCCGGTTTAGTTAGTCGTCTAGCCCGTTTAGCAAGTGAATGTGACTGTGACATCGTCGATAGCCGTATGGCTCTTTTTGGTAGTGAATTTACCTTAATTATGATGATTTCGGGCTCTTGGACTGCAATAACAAAGATTGAAACGCTCTTACCTAGCCTTAGTGTCGAACTTGAATTACTCATGGTAATGAAGCGCACATCCAAACATACACCACCAAATTATATCTCTCGCATTGAAGTCAGTGTTAATGGTAAAGACCAACGCGGCACGATGAAAAGCATCACCGAATTTCTTGCCGATCGTTCACTTGATTTAGCAGCTGTTCGCTCACATGCTGATGAAGATTTAACTCAGAACATTTTATTTACGATTAATGTTCCTGAAAAAGTTGATCTGATTAAACTTGAAAAGAGTATTCATCAACTTGCTTCTGAGCTAGAACTCGAATGTTCTATTAATCACATGCAGATTAGTGATAATTAAATTTATATAATAAGGACTTTACATGAACACGTTAACAGTCGGTGATTTAGCGCCACAATTCACTCTACAAAACCAATTCGATGAATCAGTGTCGTTAAGTGAAGCTCTTAAATCTGGACCTGTTTTAGTCTATTTTTACCCAAAGGCATCTACACCTGGCTGCACTGTGCAAGCTCAAGGATTACGAGATAGTAAAGTAGAATTAGCCAATAGTAATGTCACTGTATTCGGTTTAAGTCCTGATCCTGTCGCAAAACTTCTCAAATTCAATGATAAGCAAGAACTAAACTTTTCACTTTTAAGTGATGAAGACCATGCTGTTGCTGATGGTTTCGGGGTTTGGGGCGAGAAAAAGTTTATGGGGAAAATTTATGATGGGATTCATAGGCTTAGCTTCTTAATTGGACAAGATGGTAAGGTCATTCATGTTTTTGACAAGTTCAAAACCAAGAATCATCATGAAGTCGTTTTAGCCGTAATCGCGGAGCTTTAACTTAGCTATAAAGACCGAGGCTAGCGGCTCATTTAAGTCGCGCTACAAATTAGCAATAAAAAAGCTTCGTTGATAACGAAGCTTTTTTTATGCCTTTCAACATCTATCAACTCTATTAGCTTTAATCAGGCTGCACAGTTTCTGTATCACCATCTTCTGCTATAGGTTTTTTTTGCATTTTTCTTTCTGCGACCTCTTTGTCTGAAACCTCTGCCATTTTACGTTGCTTTTCGGCTTGCTCTTGGGCTTCTTGAGGCAAAAGGCTGATTAATTCGATACCAACAGGTAGTTCATTAATCTCGGCGCCTGAAACAATTTTTAATTTCTGATCTTTGGTCAAATAAATTAATGGCATCGCGGTTTCGCCATAGCGTTCTTTAAAGTGTTCAAAAGTAAAACTTTCAGTAATGTTGGTCACTTTAATCACTGCACCTTTAGACATATAGCTTGCTAATTTTGCATAAGATACTGACTCACCAAATAAACATAAACGCTTTAAATAAGACTCGGAAAGTTGATGCCTTGCACTACCCGCCTCCGCATTATTTAGACCATAAACTTTTTCAATACCAAACCAATCTTGAAAGTGAAAGCTGACTAATGGGTTTAACTGGCGGTAAGGAGATAAAATTAACACCCGACCTATTCCACTTAAATCCATAAAGTTCTCTGCATGCTCTGAAGCAGGATTACCAAAGTACACCGGGATATTTGCCATCCTGGCTTGTCTGATGTTATCCCAGTTATTATCAGCTAATACAACTTTCACTTGTTTATCAGTGAGCACTTTAGCCAACTCTCGTGAGAACTTTGATGCACCAAATAATAATAAACCTTGAGAAGATTCAGCTTTAACTCCGAGAAACTTAGCCCAAGGGCCAGCGGTTAAACTCTGAATAACAACCGTTCCAATAATGATTAAAAATACCAAGGGTACAATTGTACTTGCCCCTTCAACATTTATGGCTTCAAGCTTAATCGCAAATAGAGATGAAATAGCAGCAGCAACAATACCTCTTGGTGCCACCCAACTCAAAAACCATTTATCAGCTCTAGATAAGCTGGTGCCAATTCCTGATATCCAAATACTCAATGGTCGTGCAACAAATAACACCACGACTAATACACCAATTCCACCCCAGCCTAAATCTAGCATCGCAGTTGAATTTAAACGTGCCGCCAACAAAATAAATAATGCAGAGATTAATAATACCGTTAAGGTTTCTTTAAATTCGAGAATGTCGGCAATATCCACTCCACGCATATTGGCTAACCAAATACCCATGACGGTGACAGTCAGCAATCCAGACTCTTCTTGAATAAGATTTGAACCAACAAACACCCCCAACATAATCGTTAACACAGCGGTATTTTTTAGATAATGAGGGAATACGTTTGAGCGAAGTGCTATACCAATTAAGTAACCCGCAAGAGCACCCAAGCCAAAACCCAGCAATAGTGTCATTCCTAACGCTATCAAAATATGAGTCGTTGGATCGGCAGCGGCGGCAACGGCAATATATTCGTAAACTAAAACGGCAAGAATGGCACCAATAGGGTCAATAACAATGCCTTCCCAACGCAAAATACTTGCAAGGTTTGATTTAGGCCGCACTGTACGTAGCATTGGCACAATAACCGTTGGGCCTGTTACCACAACTAATGCACCAAATAACAGTGCCATTGGCCATTCAAAGCCTAATAACCAATGAGCTGCAGGGGCAATACAAGCCCAAGTGATAAAAGCACCAAAGCTAACAAGATTGGTAACCATTCTACCGTGATCTTTAATCTCTTTAAAATTAAGTGTTAAAGCGCCTTCAAAGAGGATGACCGCAACACCTAATGAAATAATGGGAAAGAGTAAATCCCCAAATATGGCATCGGGGTCTAAAATACCCAGCCCTGGGCCCAATAATAAACCGCATAATAATAGTGGTAAAATTGCAGGTAGACGAAACTTCCATCCTAACCATTGACACAATAAAGACAGCACACCAATCAGCGCGAGCATGCCAGTTATGTGTTCTACCATGGATAATTCCTTTTCAAATGTCTGGAGCATTCCGCTCTTGTTTAATGCCCTAATGAAATACTAAAACAAACCCCAGAGCAAGGCTTATTGCAACAATAAAACCAATTAATTAACTTCGCATTAACCACATAACGTACTGATTTGAAATATGTATGCTGTTATAAATCACGAATACCATAAATTTTTTAGATACCCAAATCATTTATAAATAATTCACGAATAACAAAAATCGTCGAATTTGTCGTAATAGTAGGAGCTTATATAGTGATTAACAGCAGTGGTACAGCGGAGATATTTTATGGGAAGTAACAGACAACTGGCAGCTCTTATAAAAAATAACCCACTGAACTTAATTATTCATCTCGTTATAAAGCAGATTCAAAATTCAGACATAAAAAAGCCCCTGTATCTTAAAGATTCTAAAGACAAGGGCTTACATATTTGGCGAAGTGGTCAGGACTCGAACCCGCGCCCCTGGCGTGACAGGCCGGCAGCTCTTATAAAAAATAACCTTCTGAATTTAATTATGCATAACGTTAGGAAACTAAACTCAAATTTTAGACATAAAAAAACCCTTTTATCTTAAAGAGTCTAAAGACAAGGGCTTACATATTTGGCGAAGTGGTCAGGACTCGAACCCGCGCCCCTGGCGTGACAGGCCGGCAGCTCTTATAAAAAATAACCTACTGAACTTAATTGTGCATAACGTTAGGAAACTAAACTCAAATTTTAGACATAAAAAGCCCTTTTATCTTAAAGAGTCTAATGACAAGGGCTAATCTATTTGGCGGAGCGGACGGGACTCGAACCCGCGACCTCCGGCGTGACAGGCCGGCAGCTCTTATAAAAAATAACCTACTGAACTTAATTATGCACCACGTTAGGAAACCAAACTCAATTTTTAGACATAAAAAAGCCCTTGTCTAATGACAAGGGCTAATCTATTTGGCGGAGCGGACGGGACTCGAACCCGCGACCCCCGGCGTGACAGGCCGGTATTCTAACCAACTGAACTACCGCTCCTAAATTGTGTCATCCGTTAAAACAGATAATCAAAATCTAAGTAACTTAACTGGCGGAGCGGACGGGACTCGAACCCGCGACCCCCGGCGTGACAGGCCGGTATTCTAACCAACTGAACTACCGCTCCACTTAAGTTGCAGGGATAATAAAGTTGTAGGCAAAAACCGTCAACAGTTTTTTTAATATTTTGGTCTGTTTAGCTAAAAAACGTTCAACTCGCTTAAATCTTAGCTTATTTATGTTTATTTCTGTGATAAGTGAAAACATAAAATCGGTCGAATATTTATTTATCATCCGGCATTGATAAATCCAGATCATCAATAGACGGTTCAGCTTCATCATTTTTATCAGTTTCTTGTTCTAATCTTAATTTAGTTGCCGCAAGTGCTTTATTGAGCGCTTGTTTTTTACGCCAAATAATCAAACCCAGTATCCCGATAATCAATAACACGCCATTAATCGATACTATCCACACAATCGCTTTACTTTTAGCCGCCTCTTCTTCTAATGCGGCTATGACTGCGGCACGTGCAGCAAGCTCTTCAGCACTGGGAGGCGGCGCTGGTGGTTCTATTAAGTTAAAAAACAATTCGGGTAAATCTAATAGTATTTCTCGGCCATCTAACGTTGTAGAAGCTGCACTTCCCTTTATTCTGTAGCTGCCAAAATCTGTCACTTCTGGTAAGGAGATCAATGTTTCTGCAAATTCAATCTTATCTAACACCACTGGTAACTTAAGCCCGGCAGGGCCCACTATTTCAAAATGGAAATGGGTTTGTTCTAATTTAAGCACTTCATCATCAACTTTGACATCTATCTGCCAGACACCATTGAGCCTATCTTCTGGTTTAACAATTTCGACTTTTACCGGTTTTTCAGATAGATAAAATGGATAAGTCACTTCCCTTTGAAAAATATTATTTCTGGCAATAACGCTTAACGTGTAATTACCCCAAGGTTGATTCAGATTTTGCTTACCAGTAAAAATCCCGTCATCAGGTTTTTCATCCAAGCCTTCACCATTATCTTTATAAGAACCCACGGTAACTGTGCCAGTGGTAAAATTAGCATCAGTATTTATATGGTGACTGGCGAACTTTACTGTCCACTCAATCATATAATCTAAACCTGGCAACCTTACCGTCAAACCATCACCTAATAAGCGAGCAGTGACTTTTAGCCTTTCACCCTGAAACAAGGGCTGTGGAATGCGTTCGACATCAATTTCAAGGTTTGATACTTTTTGGATTGTTGAATTCGGTGCTAAATCACCCAGTAACTGCCAGGGTCCAGGCATAGGCTTCTGAATTTTAATCATGTCCCCCGTTATACCATCAACCCACTTAACCGTTTCTGGATGTCTTTCGGCATACCATTTTGAACCATCTGGCAATATAACGATGACTGGGGATGAACCATAGTTTCTCTGCACCAATAGTGTGAGCTCATCAACCATATGGTCGATGCGAAATCTATTTTGTAATTCACTTGCCTGCGAATAAGGAACAGCCGCCGCAAACTGAGGCGTTAGTGCTGCAGACAATATGAAAATAAGGGCAAGGCAGTATGATTTCATTAGCTTCATTGTTTAGGCTTCATCTCTCCAGATACATGAACCTGATTTAAGGACTAAATCAAGTCGTTGATCATGTGATACTAATTCATCGGCCGTAGCTTGAATCACTTTAAGATTAAACGCATTTTGATCAATTAATTGTATCCCACCCGCTTCTTGACCGGCCTTTTCATTAGACAGATTAAAACCAATCTGACCACCCGTCATCACTAAGTAAACATCTGCTAGAATTTCAGCATCCAATAATGCGCCATGATAGGTACGGCGCGATGTATCAATACCGTAGCGTTTACTTAATGCATCTAAGTTATTTTTCTGACCAGGATGTAAGTATTTAGCGATATCCAGAGAGTCAAGAATGGCGCATATATCAGCAGTTTTCGGGCCTTGTGGTCGCAACTGGCTAAATTCAAGGTCCATAAAACTCACATCGAACGGGGCGTTGTGCGCGACTATTTCAGCACCGTCGATAAAGTCGATAAACTCTTGAGCTATTTGATGAAATCGTGGTTCTTTCGCTACTCTTTCGTCAGTAATACCATGTACTTCAATCGCTTCAGGATCAATCATCTGCCCTGGATTGATATACTGATGATATGTTCTACCCGTTAACTTTCGGTCAATGACTTCAACACAACCAATTTCGATGATTCTGTGACCAATATAAATAGGCCCACCAGCTTGGTTCATACCCGTTGTTTCAGTATCTAAAATGACTTGTCGGCTAGCGCCAGAAATAATATTCATAGGTAACTCAATTAATTGGTAAAAATATAGGTATAATTGCCGAAATTTGTATTGCTCTTTGCATGGTAACAATTTGATGTCAGAACTAAAACTTATCAATATATTTACTGATGGCTCGTGTCTTGGTAATCCAGGTCCCGGCGGATACGGTATTGTAATGAAATATAAGCATCATACCAAAGAAATGTCTGATGGATTTTTATTAACCACCAACAACCGTATGGAACTATTAGCCCCCATTATCGCATTAGAAGCCTTGTATGAGCCGTGTAAGATAGTGCTCACCAGCGACAGCCAATATATGCGCCAAGGGATCACCCAGTGGATCCATGGTTGGAAAAAGAAAGGGTGGATTACTTCAACTAAAACGCCTGTCAAAAATGTCGACTTATGGAAAAGGCTTGATAAAGCTAGTCAGATCCATGATATGGATTGGCGCTGGGTTAAAGGTCATGCTGGTCATATTGAGAATGAACGCTGTGACGACTTAGCCAGAGAAGCCGCTGAAGCTAACCCCCAGCAAGAAGATGTTAATTACCAGCCAGATGCTAAATAGCATTCTTTAAAAAATTCTTATAACAAGATAAGTTCATATGCCTGCTAGTAAGGTGGGATAAGATTATATTTGTCTAGAATGTTTAGACCTCCCCGCTCTGCCTGCTGTTGATGCTGCAGCCCATTGCGGGTTTCTGGCCTTTTTCTTCTCGCGAATAGGCGTCAAAGGTGACTCCATTTTTCTTGCGACAATAAGATAAACACTCCCGACTCCGGGCAGCCATTTCTCAATTCTATTCTGCCACCAACGTCCCTGATCCATTTGACCAATCAATGGATGATAAATAAATCGTTCATCTTGAAGAATTTGATAGCCCAAAAGGCCAAGCCAATCTTTAACCCGTGCCGGCATAAAGAATTGTCCACTCCATGGTAACTGAGTTTGATACTTGGGCAATATCTTGCCGATAAATGCCGTACTTACAGGATTGAAGCCACAAATAAAAATGTAACCACCAGTAATTAAGACCCGGTCGACTTCACGTAATAAACGGTAAGGGTCTTGTTCAAATTCAATAAGAAAGCTCATTAAAACCGCATCCATCGAGCTAGTTTGCAATGGCAAGTGATGCGGGTCGGCTTTTATTGATGCGCCGTCTTGATCATGGATAGAGAAATGTCTGGCAATATTACAATGCAAACTCGAAACCTGACCACTTAAAGGACCAAGCTTTAATAAATGATAACCAAAAATTCTCGGCCACCAATTTGCCAGTTGTTGCTCAAGCGCTAATTGAATCTCATCACCACAAGGTAATTGTTGCCATTGTTGTGGTTTCTGATTTGACGACATCAACACTCTCCATTTTAAAAGCTTTCAATGATTATAACGATTTATCATTTTTTGTCGTTAGCATTTTGGTATCAAGAGTTATCATTCATCTCTTAGTTCAAAAACAGTTTCTCATTATAAAAGTTGTGCTATTAGAATTCATTTCAGTCACTGTGATTTTAGCGTCTAAACAGCAGCCATAACTAAAATAATGGCCAAGAGCCCTAACAACAGTCGATAGTTGGCCTTAAGCCAATTATCCGTTAACCTAGCACTCAAGATATTTTTATGGACTTAATCATGCTTTCAGTCATCAGAATTCCAGCTTTCAACGATAATTACATCTGGCTTTTTCACGCTAACAACTCAAATAAAGCTTATGTTGTGGATCCCGGTTGCGGCAAAAGTGTTCTTAATTTCTTAAATGACTCTTCATTAGAATTAGCAGGAATTTTAATCACTCACCATCATTCAGATCATACTGGTGGCATAGAGCAACTGCAGCTTGCTAATAATAATGCATTAATTGTTTACGGACCTGCATCAGAAAATATTACCGGCCTCACGCATCCATTAGAAGGTGAACAGCAATTATCACTTGAGTTTATTGAAGCGGCAGTCGATGTCATCACAGTACCAGGACACACTCTTGGGCATATTGCTTATCAAATAGCAGATAAATTATTTTGCGGTGATACATTATTCAGTGGTGGTTGCGGTAGATTATTTGAAGGTACAGCAAAGCAAATGTCAGCCTCACTGGGTAAACTTGCAATTTTACCCACTGAAACTGAAGTCTACTGTGCCCATGAATATACCGCGGCCAATTTAAAATTTGCACTTGTGACTGAGCCCAACAATCTCGCTTTACAGCAATATATTCAAACAGTGACGTTAGCGAGACAACATAATCAAGCTACGATTCCTTCTACCATTGGTACCGAATTAGCGATAAATCCCTTTTTAAGAAGTGACAGCGAAGAAATTAAAGCTGTGGTATCAGCCCATTTTAAAGTCGAAAAACCTTCTGATCTACAAACATTTACTCTACTCAGAGAGTGGAAAAATAACTTTTAAAAATTTGAGCTAGCCGCCATATAGCTAACTTAGCAAAGACATTGAAGTCAATTTACACTACAATGCCGCTTCAATTTTGACCATATACTTTTGGCTGACAAAATTTTTCAGCCTGTTTTGCAAGACTTAGGATTTATTTTTAGATGCAAAAACCTTTATACTTTTTTGTTGGAAGCTTAACTTTGTTGTCAGGGTGTCAAACTCTCACAACAGTTGAACAAGACCCTGCACCGATTGTCATCCAACAGCCCGCTGAATCAAAAAAAGCCATAGGAAAAGTTGAAAAACCTGTTGAAGTAACTGATGTTTGGCAAAGAATACGTCTGCAAATGACAATGCCAATTGATGATGTGAAACTGGTAAATCAATACCGAGACTGGTATCTAGCAAACCCAAGACATTTAGAAATCGTTTCTCAGCGTGCAGAACCTTATCTACATTACATAGTTGAAGAACTTGAAAAGCGTGATTTACCCATTGAATTAGCTTTGTTACCTATTGTGGAAAGCTCTTTTGACCCTTCAGCATATTCAGCCAGTGCAGCTTCAGGCTTATGGCAATTAACCACACCGATCTCTGATTACTTTGGCGTTAAAAGTGACTGGTGGTATGACGGTAGACGCGATGTACCTGCAGCAACAACTGCTGCGCTGGACTTTTTAGAATATCTATATGATAGAACTGGTCAAAACTGGTTATACGCTATTGCGGCTTATAATACCGGTGAAGGACGAGTTAATAATGCTGTTCGTCGTAATATAGCTGCTGGTAAAAGCACAGAGTTTTGGGCGCTATCTTTACCGCGTGAAACCCAGCGATATGTCCCTCAGTTAATTGCATTAGCTGATGTCATTCAACATTCTGAAAAATATGGGATTAATTTAACTCCTATCAGCAATGACCAACATATCGCCATTGTTGATACCCAAAGCCAGATTGATCTTAAGCTTGCAGCAGATCTAGCAGATATGAATATTAATGAATTGAAGGCGCTGAATCCTGGATTAGACCGATGGGCAACATCACCAGATGGCCCGCATACCCTTGTGGTGCCTTTTGATAAGGCGACAGTGTTTGAGCAAAAACTGGCAAAGCTTGATCCAAAATCTAAGTTGAACTGGCACAGATACCAAATTCAATCAGGTGATACTGTCAGTCAAATTGCGAAAAGATTTGATACTTCATCCTCGTTTATCCGATCAAGTAACGACCTTAAAAACAACAATATTAGAGCGGGAAAATATTTAATCATCCCTGTCCCACAGGAAGGTCAAAGCCTAACGACAGACCAATTACTTGCACAGACAACAAGTACGTTCTCTGTCAAATCTCGAACTCACACGGTGAAGTCTGGTGACTCCTTATGGGTTATAGCAAGGAATAATAATGTCAGCGTTGATGATTTAATTCGTTGGAATCGCTTATCTAAGAACGGAACATTAAGTATCGGCAAAGAATTAAAAGTTGGCTCGGTATCGTCAAAGCAAAATGCTGCTGAAAGAACGGTGAATTACAAAGTGAGATCAGGTGATTCATTAGCGAGAATAGCGACTAGATTTAATGTTTCAGTTGATGAGCTTATTCAATGGAATAAACTACAAAATACGAAATATATTCAACCTGGTCAGATGCTTAAGTTGATTGTTGATGTGTCTAAGGTTAACGCATAGATAATTGACTTTAAACTAGCATTGGTTTGGTATACACATAAAAAAACGGCAAGTTTAACTTGCCGTTTTTTATGTCTCTAAATCGAGTGTTAGTTCGATATCATTTTACGATCAAGGGTGTAGAACCTAGGTTCAATAACATCGCACCGCTATCATCAGATGACTTACCAGCAAACTTGACTTCAAAACGGTATCCAGAACCATTAACTTTACCCATGACGGCAGCCGGAACACTAAAACGGCTAACAATCGATTTAGTTGGCGCTAAGGTGACATCACGCAATGCTTGGGTATACATCATATCTTGTGAAGAAGACCACACCTTTTGACCTTTTTGATCATAAAGCCATAAATCAGCAGTCATACCTGAGTTAAAACGTATACGCACAGTTTCAGAGTGAGTATTGGTGGCTGTAAATGTCAATGACATAGCCTTGGTACTATCTGTATAAGGTTCAGCGTCTAACTGACCAGTTAAAAGAGTATGTGCCATTGTTGATACTCCAGCTCCTAGCATTATGGTTTTATCAGCCTTTACCACCTGATTAACCGTTGTTTGTTGAGCTTCAGCTGTAACGTCTGCGCTCGTTGCTGAACAACCCACCATTAAAATGCTTAAGCAACCTACTAATCGTTTCATTAAAACCCTCCTAATTTTTTAAATAAACTGTCTTTCAATTTATCTGTTTCACCCTTCAGTTTGGCATCAAACAATGCACTAGTATCTATGCCAAATTTAGGGTCTTGCATACTGCCTGTAATCGTAAGTGGAATATCAACACCTGCAAGTGCGCTATTATCGCCACCCTGACCAGCGAGTGATCCGACTAAAGACGTCGTTAATTTGTAATCAACAGTTTGTGTATCGATATTAGCACTGCCTTTACCACCTAGACGGATCAATGGCGATGCCATTGCAAGATCTGGGTTAGTGACAACAGCATTTTTCAAATCAAAGCTACCGGTTAGACTGGTAAAATCCGTTTTTAACTCTTCTTCATTACTCGCTGACAAGTCGCCTTTCAATTTATCTTCAGCACTACGGATCATTTGTGGAATGTTAACCCCATAAATAGAACCATCTGCAATTTCAAAATTGCCTTTTGCAAGTAGGTTTTTCTTCAAGTTATCTGGGATTAAACTCTTACCTGAACCAGAAACGGTAAAGTTAGCTGAGCCAGAGATTAAATCAATATCCGCAGCATCTTTGAGTAAAGGACGGAATTGTACACCTGATAAAGTTTCTTCAAAGCGATAGGTTGCGACTTTCTGACGACCATCAAGTTTTGCCGTGGCTTTAATGCTGCCCTCATACAAATTAGCAGAAAACTGAGTTAAATCAGCAACACCATCTTTTACTTTCGCCTTCATAACCCATGATTGAGTCAATAAGTTAGCCACTTTAATGGACTTGACCGTCATAGCTAATGTGAGATCGATAGTCTTTAAAGCGGATAAATCGGGTTCAACAGCTGGCTCATTTGAAGCGACCTTTTCCTCAGTTGTACTTTCTGTCGCTTCCGAAGCTGGCATTAATTTATCAACATCAATATCACCGACATCAATTTGTAAGTTAATTTTTGGTATATTAGTGCCGTAATTAACATCTAATGAACCTGTAGCGGTAATATCCATCGCTGACAGATCATTAATCACTACTTCTAAAGTCTTAGCATCCAAAGCAACATTAATATCTGTAGACAATTTGCTACTCAATGATTTATTAGGAATGGCTTCGCCGTTTACGTCAGTATTAATTGTAAAGTCCGCGATAGCTACCTTTGTCATGTCTTTGCTAATGGTTAACTGACCATCACCTTTACTTGCTACTGTCATATCAGGCATTTGTGCAGAAAAGTCATAAGCAAAATCGGCTGCATTACCCAGTGAAAACTTACCTAAGGTGAGACTGTTCAAACTGAAGACTTGCGTCGTGCCAGCTGCTTCATCAATAATATTAATGGTCGTGTTAGTAATAGATACACCACCAATTTGTAGACTTTGCAGTTCAACACTGTTACCTGTTGACGCTTCAGTTTCAGTAGCAACATTTTCTGAAGCGCTTTCTCCACTTAAACCATCAAAGCTAGTTGAGCCATCTTTTTTGGTCACCATATTCATGGTTAAACCATCAAGAGACAATTGAGCAATTTCAACTTCTTGGCTTAATAAAGGCATTAGCGACACACTGGCAATGGCTTCATTTACTTCCAATAAAGTACTTGGACTAAAGTTTTCTGGATTAGAAAGCGAAATACCGCCTAAGTTAATACCAAGAGAGGGAAAGAAACTCCAACTGAGATCTTCTTTGATAACGAAATCACGACCGGTTTGTTTTTTAACTGCATCAACTATTTGCGGTTTAAAGCTATTTGGGTCAAAAAATACCGTTAAATAAACAACCAGCAGTAATACTACGCCTGCCACAATACCTAATAGCCATTTAAGTGCCTTCATGTTTGCATCCTTGTAAGCAAAATTGATTTTATTTCTAAGATGGTGCTAATTTACCTAAGTTTAGCTTAAAACCGCTAAATCTAAAGGTTTTTCGGTAATAGCAATACCATTTCTATCTGCATATATCATCATAGTGGGTTTAATGATGACGCTAGCAATCTCGATATCGACGTTAACTTGGCCAACATCTTTCTTTTGTGTTTTTATTGGGTTTGCTCCAAGCGCTTGCACACCAATATCAATCGTGGCTAATGTACCAACATCTCTGACAGCACCATATATCACAATCCCTTCCCATTCGTTTCTGGCTGCAGACTCGGCAATCATGTCACCAAGTAATGCGCGTCGACAACCCCCACCACCATCAACAACCAAAACCTTACCTTTTCCAGGTGTGGCTAAAATTGATTTAACTTTTGAGTTATCTTCGAAACACTTAACGGTAACCACTTCACCAAAAAAGATACCTTTGCCACCATAGCTTTTCCAATTAGCTGAGATTAAATTCAACTGTGATTCGTAGTGATCAAATAAATCAGGTAATAAATCTAACATTCTTCACTCCCTGTACTAAAATAAATTGATTAATGGTTAATATAAACTTCATGCTCTATTGAAACAAATCATTAATCTGAATAGACTGTCGCTTATACTCTTTACTATTCATGGAAGAACAGAGTCGCCTTGCATCTATTGCACTCATTTACTCACAATCCTAAGTAGTTATTGATATGACTGATATAAATTTACAAAATGTAATTAACGCATTTGATGAATTAGATTTCGAAAATAGAACCACTAAGAATCTAGAGAATGCGCGTAACAAACAACAAATGAAAACCTATCTAAACTCACTTGATTATAGTGTACGTCGTTTAAAAATCTTAAATGAAGTCGTATCAGAGATGGTAGAAGAAAAGCAGAAAAACTCAATTAAACAAGAACAAATTCAAACCTATAAGTCTAAAATAATCCAACTTTCAAGAGAATACAAAATCTCTTACCAAGAGGTGATTAATATAATGGCGATAATTAAACAAGGTTAATGTCATATTAACTTTATGCACATCGAACTTCATTAGTAAAATGAATACCCTGGTTAAAATCCCCCTTTCAAATAGAATTTGATGTTGTCAAAATGGTAAATAAAAAACACTTTATTTCAGGCGAGTTATTATCCCAACCTGAAATAAAGTGAGTATTTATTTTATTAACGAAGATTAATCAATTAACCCTATACTTTAAAGTTATCGACTATTTCTCCTAGATGAGCTGAACCTTGGGCTATTTGTTCACTGCTTAAGGATATCTGTTCATTCTGCGCATTGTTTTCAACTGACATATCATTAATGCGGGTAATATTCATATTAAGCTCAGCAATAACAGAGCTTTGTTCCTCTGTTGCGCCCGCTATTTGAATATTCATTTGCGATATTTCACCAATGGAACCTTTAATGGTATTAAGGGCTGTAACCACTTTCTCTGTTTCATCAACCGCTTCATCAGACTGAATAATGGCTTTTTCTACCGATTGATTAACATTTTCAATCGCAATTCGAATGGCATCAATAATGCCATTAATCTCAGTGGTTGAATCTCGGGTGCGACTCGCCAAAGTCCTGACTTCATCTGCAACAACAGCAAAACCTCGACCCGCTTCACCAGCTCTAGCAGCTTCAATCGCAGCATTAAGGGCTAGTAAGTTAGTTTGCTCAGCAATACTGACAATCACTTCTAATATTTGACCAATTTGACTAGAACTAACTTGAAGCCCTTTGGCGACAGTTTCAGTTTTCTGAAGTTCGCTAGATAACAAACCAATTTTCGACATGGCATTATCAACAGTTTGAGCGGTATTATCAGCTTCCTTGTCAGCATTATTGGCACTGCTTGCCGCCATTTGAGCGTTAGAAGCAACCTCGTTTGCAGTCATCGACATTTCATTAATTGCAGTGGCTACATTCTCTGTTTCCATTTGCACATTGGTTGAAATTTGATTGGCTTCTGTAGAAACAGCAGAAAGGCTGGTAGCAAGGGTTTTACTGTTTGATACTGATACCGCAACAGAAGACACTAATTGCTGGATTTTATGGGTAAAGATATTGAAGTTGCTGGCAATTTTATTAAGTTCATCTTGACCATCTTCAGACAGTCGTAAGGTTAAATCACCTTCACCTTTAGCAATGTTCTCAAATGCTTTAATCGTTTGATTCATTGGCTCAGAAATACTTTTAGTAATGATAAATAATATCAATAATATTGGCACCCAAACCAGTAATAGCAGAATTAAATATTGAATAACAAACTCAGACTCTTGAGATTCAATATCATCAACATAAATCCCAGTTCCAATGACCCATCCCCAAGGCTTAAATCTTTGTACCACACTCATTTTAGGGCTGGGTGAATCTTGGTTCGGTTTATTCCACATATAGCTCACTGTGGCATGCTCGTTTGAATGGGTTCTTTCAAGCATTAATTGGAATAACGGAACGCCTTCTGGATCACGCATGGAAAGGACATTGGTATCAACAAGCTTCTTAGCAAAAGCATGCTGCACCATCACCCCTTCTAAATTGATTGTGAAAAAATACTCATTACCTGAATATCGTAAGTTGTCTAATGCTAACTTAGCAGACTTTTTCGCATCATCTTCAGGGAGAATGCCTGACTGAGCGAGTTGATAATATTGATTAATAACAGAACTTGCCGTGTTAACCAACGAGGTTAATTTAGCTTCTTTTTCATTAATTAACACATTATCAATGCGGTTGAATGCAAATAAAAACATCAAAATTGTGGCAATGATAGACACTACAAGCATTGCAATAAGTCGGTTTGAAATACTAGTTCGACGAAAGAAGAGATATATCGAGTTCATCAGTTTTCACCATATTATTAGAATAGAGACAAAACTTAATTTTGGCTTATTAGAGTATTTCCCTCTAAACCAATGGTAAGAAACCCATTACCAAAAATAGAGTATTACTCTTTAAAGCATTCAATAAATAAGCGCTTATTTTATTATCGACCAACTTCTAGATTTATTTAGCATTAACCTTATTGCTGTTAAAAAAATGTTACTTTCTGAGCGTACAACTAAAACTTGTTATATACAACTTATGACCCACGCAATTTTTTCACAAAAAAACCACCTAAATAAGGTGGCAGTAGTCTAAGCAACTAAATCTGCGCATCATCTACTCAAAGGAAGCTTTGGAAAAACATTGGGTTAGAATTATTTATGACCCCCATTAGCCCGAAAGCAATTATGCTCACCCTGCTAGCCGACATCACCAAAATCATAGAGTAAACCAGCTCCCTAGTAGAAGTTATATTTCAGAGCTTAGTTTTTTGAGAACCGTGCAAAAACAGACTGTTGATACGGATAAACTTACCGAACTTTTAATGACTAACATTTATTAATACTTTCTAACAATGGCTAGACTTAAAAAAGCATAAAGATTACGTTTATCATGACACTGTAGGACAAGTAAATTGGGGCGAAAATTTTGCACATCAACTTATGAAATATCTGAATAATGAATGCATAGTTGGACGATAGAAATATTCAAAACGTTACGTTAGCTTGAATCAATTAATTCTAATCACGAGCAGAGAACGACTTATCGTAAGTAACAATACCTGACGGGTTAGCACCTTGAAGTAACAAAGCTTGAAAGTATTCCACTGGAACATCAGGTAGAACTAGACCATCTATTGGCTCAAAACCAAATCGACGATAGTAATTAGGATCGCCAAGTAATACGCAGCCATTTGCGTTGAGGTTATTTAGCGCTTTAAGTGCGGCATTCATTAACTTAGAGCCAATTCCTTTATTCTGTTGCATTGGTAAAACTGAAATAGGGCCTAAACCATACCAATCACTTGAACCATCTGAAATAGATACTAGTGACAAAGCAACATGGCCAACTATTTGAAATGAGTCTTCTGCAATAAGTGAAACCGACAATACTCCAGCATTTCTTAGTGCATCTACAATAAATTGTTCAGTATGATCTGTATGGGGCGCTTCAAGAAATGCTGCAACGGTAGTTTGATGTATACCTTGAATATCGCTAGGTTTTTCTAGCCGAATGTTAATACTCATTGGAAATTTGTCCGATTAAAATGCTGGATAAGGTCAGGTATAACTTGTTGTGTGTGAAGTGTAATCATAACCAATAAATTAGCTATCTTGATTCCCTCATAAGCCATTGTTACCACTAAAAAGTTAACTTAAAATTGGTGTAAATAGTTCATTGACGCAAAATTCCCATTGTTAGCGGAGTCATTAAAGGACGTCTGTTGAAAGAATCTGTAAGCTCTCAAGAACCAACATAGTAATAAACTAGTTTAGGAAAGACTCCTGCTTGATTAGCTTTGTTGTTTAGTTATGTTTCTAATTGTTATTGCTATAGGTCTTTGATCATCCAAACATCACAACCGCCATGAATAGTACCTATAAGCGGTTTATCTAAGTGCGAGAACCCCATTTTTTCATATAATGAAATTGCTGAAGTCATTGATGCTAAAGTATCTAAATAACATTGCTTAAAACCCATCTCTTTTGCGAAATTAAGACATTGTTCCGTTAATCCTTTCCCAAGTCCAAAGCCCCTACTTTCAGGTAATAAAAATAACTTCCGTAATTCGCAAATTTCATCGTCGTCATTAAACTTCGCAATGCCTGCACCACCAACGATTTTATTATCAATTGTCGCTACCAGATAAACACTTTTATCATCGATATGATAATACTGACTCATTTCCTCAACTTCAGGATCAGATGGACCAAAACCTTCACCAACAGCGCCAAACTCTTCCCCGACACATTTAATAATTGATGCCACTTGGGAGTCTTGCTTTGGTATTATTGGAGATATAGTCATTTTCATCGCCACTTCTAGTTATTGATCACTAAATACAGATTAACAAATAACGCAGCAGTAGTTAACAACATGAATGACAATTTTAAGTCGATAACTATTAGCCTAGTTGCGCCTAGAATTGACGTTCTCAAAATTGCCTTGAATGCGTTAATCTAAATGGCAAATGAAAATGGTTAAATCAACTATGTAAACAGTGTTAATACATGGATGTTTAAAATGATCTAATGGGATAAGTTGATTTGAATACCTAGATGTAAGGTGTATATCTTAGGAGTAATTTAAAAAGAGGCGTCAATAAAACTATTAAATTGACTGATTAACAGCATAGAAAGCCTAAGCAGAAGCTATTTATTAGCTAACAATACGTAAATATTAAACAGATATTATAAGCAACAGGAAGATTGGAAGTGACTCTGAATAATCGAGTTATAGTTGATCAAGCAGCCACGACATGACTTGCTTTTTTCAGCGGATTAAGACGATTATGCATGACTTTGATTGTATCAAACTGATGTAATAGCTTTGTCTCGTTAAGTGGACATTCACGGGATAACACCATCACTAATGCAGCCTGAAGACTATTTTCAACCACCAATACTAATACTGTTTTGCCACTGGCATTCAGTGAAAATATTTTGCCTACTTCACAAAAAACACATTCTTGGCTGATATCAAAAAACCAAGACTTTGGCATTTGAGGTTTAAGCAAAAAATGAGCAGCTGTTGCATTAAGCGCAGTTTGCACCACTGCAGCATCTGAGATATTAAGTGCTTTTGGGAGTGTTTCAAGTAGATTAATATAGAATTTTGCGTGTTCCACGCTAAATTCTGATGTCATTAATGCATCAGGAATAAGAATTTTAGATTGATATGGGGTTAAGAACTCCATTTCGGAACCTAATGAAATACTTAATTTCTTAAAGTTTTCATTATATTCCCACTGCCAGTCCTTATTTGGCATTAATAACATTTTTAAATACCTACTTATAACAATACAAACTAATAATAGTTTATATTTCAGACAATATCAAAACATTATTGATAATTTTTGATATAGTTATCATTAAGTTATAACGATCGAATGATCGTAATTACGATCGTTACACCTTAATTTGATCTAGATTTTTTGATCAAAGGATCCTTTTCTAGATCTTATTATATTATTTAGATTTATACGCTTTAGAAATATCATTAATTAAACCAGGACCTTGATAAATAAACCCAGTATAAATCTGGACTAGTTGAGATCCTGCATCAAATTTAGCTAATGCATCCTCAGCACTATTAATCCCGCCGACACCAATAATTGGGATCTTACCGTTCAAATAACCCGCTAATTGTTTGATCACCTGTGTAGAAAGATCGGTTAATGGCTTTCCGCTTAATCCGCCCATCTCATTGGCATTTTCTAAACCCACCACAGCATCGCGACTTAACGTTGTATTTGTAGCAATAACTCCATCAAATTTACTCTTTAATAGCGACTGAGCAATTTTTTCTATTTCTTCTGAGGTTAAATCAGGAGCAATTTTCAATGCTATTGGTACATATTTATTATGCTTTACTGCAAGTTCTGCTTGTTTTGCTTTTAACGACATTAATAGCTCGTCTAATAACTCGCCATATTGCAGTGTACGTAAGCCAGGAGTATTAGGAGAGGAAATATTAACCGCGATGTAATCTGAATGTAGATACACTTTTTCCATGCAAATTAGATAATCATTTTTACCTTCATCTACTGGGGTATCTTTATTTTTACCAATATTCACACCAACAATAATATCGGTTTTCTTAGCCATTAAATTTCTGACTAAATTATCAACACCTTTATTATTAAAACCCATTCTATTAATAATTGCTTTTGCAGGTTTTAAACGGAATAAACGTGGTTGTTCATTTCCTGGTTGTGGCCGAGGTGTTACGGTTCCAACTTCAACATGGCCAAAACCCATTGCATGAAATGCATCGATAGATTCACCATCTTTGTCTAAACCAGCGGCTAGACCTACTGGGTTTTTAAAGTTAATCCCCATGCATGTTACTGGATTATCATTCACGTTTTGGCTATAAAATAGGTTTAAAGGGTTGTTTCCAGTACTTTTCAAACTACCAATAGCAATATTATGTGCTACTTCTGGATCCATCTGGAACATTACTTTTTGCGCAACTTTATAAAAAAACATGCTTTCTCCTAAACCTAAAAAAAGCCCCGGCAATTGCCAGGGCTTGTTCACTTATTATAAATAATTATCTCGGCCCTTCGCAATGAAGAATCAATAAATTAAGTTCACGTAGTGCCACTGAGAATTTGGCGAAATCATGGCTTTGTGAAACCTTGAAGTCAGCAAGTAAATGGAACCAACGTTCTAGCAATTTCTGATTATTATCGATCCACTGATTAATAATAGAATCAGCATCACAAGTGTCTGTACATGCGCGAAGAACTGTTGAACTCAATGCACGTTGTTGCCAATCAAGCTCTTCTCTGAACGCTGCACGGGCCAATGCTTGCCAATGATTAGATACTGGCTGATTACTAATTTGTTCTAAGAACCAATGTAATTCAACTTTTGCACCTAATCTGAAGTAAGTTTCAGACACTAACTGAACAGACTTATCTTCTAACTGAGCAATTTGAGCAATATCCAATGCTGAAAAAAGCGTACTCATTTTAGCAACAACTTGAGCCAAAGACTCTGGCACTTTATGATCAACAAGTGATTTTATTTCAGTTGAAATAGCAATCACTTCTGCCGCTATCATGTATTGGTCAACATTGGCTTTTAATTCTTCAAATACAGGTTTGAAGAACGAAACTGTTTGCTCAATATTCTCACCTTTATTTCGATGACGAATAAACCAACGACATGCCCGGCGCATATTGCGACGTAACTGATGTAGCATCTCACTTTGAACATCTGCTGAGACGATACCATTTAGCTCTGTTATTGATTCTGTCAGCGCTGCTAAGCCAAATACTTCACGAGCCATAGTGTAACAAATAGCAGCTTCAGCGACTGTGGCACCAGTCTCATCTTGCATACGTTGAACAAAGTTAAAGCCCATATCATTAACAAGTTCATTGGCTAATGATGTTGCAATAATTTCGCCACGTAACGGATGTGAAATCATTTTGTCTGCATACTTGTCTTTCAACTGTTGTGGGAAATAATCCGTTAACAGTTTACTCAAGAATGTATCTTCCGTGATTTCAGGTGTAACAAGCTGCTCTTTCAATACCATCTTGCCGTAAGCAACGAGTACTGATAACTCTGGACGTGTTAATGGTCGGCTATTAGCCAGACGATCAGCAAGTTCATCATCCGTCGGTAAGAACTCTAGTGCACGATCCAATTTACCATCTTTCTCAAGATACTGAATATAGCGGATGTGTTCTTTTAACTGTGATACACCATGCGCTTGAGTCACTGAAATGGTTCGGGTTTGATCATTACAATCTTGCAGTACAATTTCGCCGACTTCATCAGTCATTGATTCTAATAAGCGATTACGTTGTTTAACCGTTAATTCGCCATCAGCAACAATAGTGTTCAATAGAATTTTGATGTTTACTTCGTTATCTGAACAATCAACACCACCCACGTTATCAACGAAATCAGTATTAACACGACCACCGTTGGCAGCAAATTCAATACGGCCTAATTGGGTTGCACCTAAGTTGCCACCCTCACCAATAATTTTTGCTTTTAGCTCGTTACCATTAACGCGAATAGCGTCGTTGGCACGGTCACCCACTTCAGAATGTGTTTCTGATGTCGCTTTAACGTAAGTACCGATACCACCATTCCATATCAAATCGACACGCATTTTAAGCAGTGCTTGCATAAGTTGATTTGGTGTCATGGTATTTTCATCAGTATCCAACATCAGCTTAATTTCTTTAGTCAATTTAAGTGACTTAGCTGAACGTTGGAATATAACTGCGCCTTTAGACATCAACTTGGTGTTGTAATCTTCCCAACTTGAACGCGGTAAGTTGAATAAACGCTCACGTTCTATGTAGCTTGTTTCAACATCAGGGTTTGGATCGATGAAGATATGCATATGGTTAAATGCGGCAACTAACTTGGTATGGCGAGATAACAACATGCCATTACCAAATACGTCACCCGCCATGTCACCAACGGCTAAACAAGTAAAGTCGGTCGTTTGACAATCAATACCTTCTTCGCGGAAATGACGTTTAACTGATTCCCACGCACCTTTGGCTGTAATACCCATTTTCTTATGGTCGTAACCGTTACTACCACCAGAAGCAAACGCATCACCTAACCAGAAATCGTATTCGATGGCTATTTCGTTGGCGATATCTGAGAATGTGGCAGTGCCTTTATCGGCTGCAACAACCAGGTATGCATCATCTTCATCGTGACGTACAACATCTTTAGGCGGAACAACAGTTCCTTCGATGATGTTGTCACTAATATCAAGTAAACCACGAATAAATAAGCGATAACACGCTTGCCCTTCGTTGAAGAATGCTTCACGACTACCATCAGTAGGCAGTTGCTTACAAACAAAACCACCTTTTGCGCCAACTGGTACGATCACGGTGTTTTTAACTTGTTGTGCTTTAACCAGACCTAAAACTTCAGTTCGGAAATCTTCACGACGATCTGACCAACGCAAACCACCTCGCGCCACTTTCCCACCACGTAAATGCACACCTTCAAATCTTGGCGAGTACACAAAAATTTCAAACTTTGGTAACGGGCGTGGCATTTCTGGAATATCTTCGGGCAAGAACTTAAATGAGATATAGGGTTTAAGGTCTGCTTTATTAATCGTTTGATAGAAGTTGGTACGCACTGTAGCGTTAATCAAATCGAGGTAACGACGAATAATACGGTCATCATCCAGACTCGACACATCTTCTAAACGCAGCTCAATTTGTTCAAAGAACTTGCTTAATGTACGTGTCTTAAGTTTAGGGTTAAACTTACGAATGAACATTTTTACTAGTAAATCAGCAAGTTGAGGATAGCGATTAAAGGTTTCTTCTATATACGACTGGCTAAAGGTTGCATCAATTTGACGCATGTATTTAGCATAAGCGCGTAGTATTGATACTTCACGGCCAGACAGACTCGTCGCTAAAACCATACGGTTAAAGCCATCATCTTCTAATTGTTTTTGCCATACTTGTGACAATGCATTTTGGAAGCGAACTTGGCTATCAGCTAAGTTTTCAATCGCCGCGCCCTGCACTGTCATCAAGAAATCAAGAATCCAGAAAGTCGCACCATCCGCTGTTTTCACTTCGTATGGACGCTCATTAATAACGCGAAGTCCGAAGTTTTCAAGCATTGGCATTACATCAGAAAGATGAATAGGCTCATCTTTATGGAATAACTTTAAACGAACCTTATTATCATTTAGTGCTGTTTCTTGCGGCTGATAAAAAAGCATGCCTAATTTATGGTCGTCGTTCAATGCTTCAAGATGTTGAATATCAACAACTGCAGAACTTGGCAATACATCTTCTTTATAGCTAGGAGAGAACGAATTTAAATAACGCTTAACTAAGCCCGTGCCTGATTGCTCACCTAATGAGTTAGTTAACGAACTATGTAATTTATCTTCCCAAGAGCGAGCTGCTTCAATTAGGTTTTTCTCAATAGCAGCCACATCGACATCCATATTGTTATTATCAACTTTAATAATGTAGTGCGTACGCGCTAAAGTTGATTCAGAGAAGTAAGTCGTGAATTCAACATCTTCAGTGCTATTAAAGTGTTGCGCCAAAATACGTTGAGTATCTTCACGTAATTTAGTGTTATAGCGATCTTTAGATACATACACTAAACAAGATAAGAAACGGCCGAAACCGTCTTTACGTACAAACACTTTTAGTTTGTCACGATCTTGCATTTGTAATACACCGCGAGCAACACTGGCTAATTCATCTTCTTTAGATTGAATGAGTTCGTCTCTTGGTAAGTTCTCAAGGGTATTCATCAATGCTTTGTAATCATGAGAGCGTTGAGCTAAACCTGAACGTTCCATAATACGTTCAACTTTTCCAGCTAAAAGCGGGATTTCTCTTGGACTACGGTTATAAAGATTTGATGCATATAGGCCTAAGAAACGGTCTTCACCTATCACATTGCCCTTTTTGTCAAAACGTTTAATACCAACGTAATCAACATATGCAGGACGATGAACACGACTTTTAGTCGAACTCTTAGTTAAGACTAATAAGCTCTCGTCTAATGCTTCTTTTCGTGCCGATTCAGAGAAAGTCGAGAGTAGCAAACCATGATCAGAATGGTTATTACGTGAACGTGTCATTAATCCTAAGCTTGAATCTAAATCAGGGACAAGTTCAACATCACCTTCAACACGCTTTAATTCGTAATAGCGATATCCTAGCAAGGTAAAGTGATGGTTATTCAGATAGGTTAAAAAACTAACTGCTTCATCTTTTTCACATTTTGCCCCAGGGAAAGGCTGTTTTGGCAATGTGTTAATCGTGTCCGAAAGTTTATCTGACATTTGTTGCCAGTCATCGACAGAAGAAACGACATCAGCAAATACTGACTCGAGTTCTTTACCAATGGCTTTAATATCTAAGTCACTACTTTGTCGGTCAATCTCAATTAAGAATACCGCTACATTTTCAGTAGCTTCAGGCGCATCTTTTATGAAAGAGACTTCTTTAACCAATTCCTCATCACGAACTAATGCTAACGGAGTGTGTAGCATCATATGCGCCGTGATACCCATACGGTTTAATGCCATAGTTACCGAGTCAACCAAGAATGGCATATCAGGCTGAATAATTTCAATAATACTATGGGTAGATTGCCAGCCATGTTTTGACTGACTCGGATTAAACACTCGGATGTGGCTGTTGGTTTTAGCAGATTTGTTTAGCGCATTCCAAAGACTGAGTACTGCACCATAGAGATCGCTGTCATTACGAGCATTTAAGTCGTCTTTTGACATATGGGCGTATATACAATTGGCAAATTGCTCAACTTGTTTTGCTTGAGTATTAGGGATTTTTTTATGAATTAAATTGACTACATTTTCTAGTAGTACTGAAGGCATTGCATCTTTAAAGGCCATGTTGCAGATTCCTTAAGCGTTAATGGCAGCGCTTTTATCATTATATTGGATGCTTCGGCTTGTTGATTCAGTCTAAAACTGAGATCTGGAGCAAAGTTTATTACTAATTTGGCGCTATTTCGAGGAATATTTTAGTGGTAGATCCTCTAAAATCCTTGTTGTATAAAGAATTATAGACAGTAAATGAACAATCAAGCGTTTAGATAGACTAACTATGCAAAAAAAAAGAGGAGCTAAGCTCCTCTTTAAATTATAAACCTTATATATTACTTGGGTTTACGCCAGAATATTGCCGAAAGAGCAGGCAAGATAATTATCGCACCCAACATATTCACTAAAAACATGAATGTTAACAAAATTCCCATATCCATTTGGAATTTAAGTGCTGAGAAGAACCAAGTGCTGACACCAATGGCTAAAGTAAGCCCAGTAAAGATAACTGCACTGCCTCGTTCGATTAGCGCTTCGAAGTAAGCTTGTTGCACCGGCATACCATTACTTAATTTTCCAGACATGGTCGACAAGATATAAATCCCATAGTCGACACCAATACCAACACCTAATGCGATAACCGGCAATGTACTCACTGCAAGCCCGATATCAAGCCAAGTCATTAATGCTTGTGCTAAGGTCGATACCACATAAAGAGGTACAATTACCGCAACGGTAGCTTTAAGCGATCTAAAACTAATTAAGCATAAAATAAACACAGCACCGTAAACGTAAATCATCATAGGAAGCTGGGCTTCGCTTACTGCCTCATTAGTTGCTGCCATAACACCAACTGGACCCGATGCTAATTTAAATTGCAAGGTGTCAGTATTAAGCTTTGCTGCTACTTCTTTAATTTTTGCAGTAACAACTTCAATCGTTTCAGCTTTATGATCTTTCAAGAACAAGAACACTGGCATCACAGAACAATTACCATTCAGCAATCCTGACGTTGTTGGTACACGTCCAACAGCCTGAACCAAACTCGCCGTTGTTCTTGGCAAAATTTGCCACTTAGGATTACCTTCGTTAAAGCCGGCATTTACCCGTTTAGCCACTGACGCTAAACTGGCTGTTGACTCAACACCAGGTGTGTTCGATACCATCCATTCAAACTGGTCAATCTCAGTTAATATAGAATGATAAGTACATGCTTCAGGTGTCGCTTCTACAATGACCGTCATGTAATCAGTGGTAATTGAATAATTATCAGTGATATAAAACGTATCTTGGTTGTAACGTGAATCAAGGTGTAATGCTGGTGCCCCGCCTTGTAAGTCGCCAATTTTAATGTTGCTGGCTTGCTGGAAGCCAAATACATATAAAACCGCCGTACATATCAAAACAATCGTTGCATATTTCGGGGTCGCAAATTTAGATAAACTGCGCCAAATCCCTTCAATTTTTTCTTTTTGCGCTTTGTTCTCTTTTACAGGTTTAATGGTTGTATAAGAGATAACTAATGGCAGAAGAATCAAGTTGGTAAGAATAATAACTGCAACGCCTAATGATGCAGATATAGCAAGTTCACGGATAATACCAATGTCAATGGCCAGCAAGGTTAAAAAGCCGACAGTATCAGATAGTAATGCCACACCACCGGGTACTAGTAAGCTACGAAACGCGGAAGCGGAAGCGGCTTTTGTCGATTGACCATCGCCCACCCGACGTCTAACAGCGTTGATCATCTGTACGCCATGACTCACACCAATGGCAAACACCAGAAACGGTACTAGGATTGACATCGGATCTAAGCCAAACCCTACAACGGTTAATAGCCCTAACTGCCAAAATACCGCCATTAAACTACACACAAGTGGTAACACAGTAAGCATTAAGGATTTAGAAAATAGATAAACCATCACTGCAGTAATAAGGATAGCGATTAGGAAAAATAATAATACGCCCTTTGCGCCTTCTGCTACATCACCGGCCATCTTAGCAAAACCAATAATATGGATTTTAATGGTATCGGTTTCATATTTTGCACGTAATTCGTTTTCTAACTGTTGTGCAAACTGAATGGTATTTAATGGCTTGGTGGTAACATCTTTTTCAGCCCCTTCGGACTCTGCCATTTCTTCATCAGTTTTAGCCACAAAATCCATTAACTGCGCGGTTAACATCGCCGATGAATAATCGTTAGCCACTAAGCGCCCAACAATACCTGCTTTTTCAATATTGTCTCTTACGACACCAAGGCCGTAATCATCATTACGAAAATCAGCAGGTATAACTGGACCGCCAGCAAATCCATCTTCAACAACTTCAGTAAATCGTGTTGACGGAGAATACAACGAAGTCACTTGAGAGCGTTCAACACCTGGGATAAAAAATAATTGATCATGTACATTTTTGAGAGTTTCAAAATACTCAGGGTTAAAAATATCTCCACTGGTATCTTCTACTGAAACCATAATTCTATTTGCACCACCAAAATCTTTCTGGTGCTTAGTATAGGTTTTCATGTACTCATGATTTAACGGAATATTTTTACTAAAAGCCGCATCCATCTTTAGTTGACTAGCTTGATAACCAAGAAAGAAGGTAATTAATATAAAAGATAAAATTACCCACATCCGATTTCTAAAAAGATGGGTTTCAAATCCATTGACCAGTTTTTCTAACATCTTATCGGCCCTATTATTGTTGTTATATTTTTATTATTCATGCTTATAAATTACTTCAGTTGGAATAAACCTTTTGAACCAGCAAACCAGATCTCGCCTTGGTTATCGCTCTCGATGGCAACAATATTCTCGCCTTGTCTACGAGCGATTATTTGTGCTTTTTGATTCAGGTCTAACTCGATTACAACACCAGCGTTACCCACTAAATAGAGAGATCCGTTTTCATTGATATAAGCATTGTTAATCGAAGACTTAACGGGCATATCCACTTCTTGCCACTGAGAAAGTTGTTTATCATTTTGGAATACGTGACCACGTAGGCCCATCAAATAAATACTGTCTTTCGTTTCAATAGCATTAAACATTGAACCTTCATAATCGAATGCTTGCGCTGTAAAAGAATGACCGTTGTCACTTGATGTCGCTACAAGTCCAAGTTCACCAACCATTAATAAACGATTATCAGCAAGTTTAATCACGCGATTGAAATGTGGCAATAATGCTGCACGTTCAGATAAATAAAGCGCTTCATCTTCAGCTTTTAAATCGGCTAAGTAGCCAATATCTTCTTCAAATAACAGTTCTTCATGAAATTCAGCGCTCCAGTTCTCACCGCCATCAGTGGTGCGATAAAATAACCCATAAGCACCAACGGCAATACCGTTGTTATCATCAAAGAAAAGAATATCGAGCAACGGCTTTTCAATTTCAGCTGATTCAAACTGAATAGCCCAAGTTAAACCACCGTCTTTAGTATGAATAATGGTTGCATCATGACCAACAGCCCAACCTTGCATATCATCTAAGAAGAAAACTTTGGTCAGTTGTGCCATTACAGGTGAATTGATTTGTTGCCATTGTTGTTGTTTGATTAATACATGGCCACGTTCACCAACAGCAACAAGCTTATCCCCAGCTTTAGCTATATCTAACACTAAAGAGGTTTGAGCGAGTGGTTGGATTTGAACAGTAAGAGGATCAAATTGAGCATGAGTTGGCGCAACAAAGGTGAAACAGCTAATACTGATTGCGGCAACGTTGCGAAGTGTGCGAAACGACATACAAACTTCCTTAAGAATAACAGGGGCGCATGATGCGCCCCATAATAGGTCTAGCGAATACCTGCGCGACGAAGTGCATCAGGAGTGAAGTTTGACTCTGTTAGCTTGGCATCGAAATTATACATGCGGCCTTCGTTGTCTAACCCCATTGCTAAATAGCGACGAGACTGTAAATCGTGGAAGATTTCTAGCGTACTCCAATGAGTTGGCACTTCATAGTAGTTGATAGAATGTGCTGTTCCCACACGATATAATTCATCACGGTTATCATACATATCAGTTAACGATACCTGCCATGAATCTTCATCGATGTAAAACACGCGCGTTTTATAGATATGACGCATACCTTCTTTCAAGGTCGCTTTCACTTCCCAAACACGATGCTTTTCCCAACGAGCATATTCAGGGTTGATATGACCAGGTTGAAGAATTTGGTCATACTCAAGTGCATCTGAATGTAACTTGTAATCGTTATATGGAATGTATACTTCTTTTTTGCCTACAAGTTCCCAGTTATAACGCACTGGTGAACCGTTAAACATATCGAAGTCATCGGTTGTTCTTAGACCATCAGAAACTGTACCTGGCGTATCAAAAGCAACATTTGGCGCTTTACGCACACGGCGTTGTCCAGTGTTGTAAGTCCACGCTTGACGAGGTAACGCTTCTTGATCCATTGTTTCTTTAACTAACAATGCTGTACCAGCAAGACGTGCAGGCTGACGAACAACTTGTTTGAAGAAGAATAATGTATTGGTTTCAGCAAGCTTATCCAGAGTTATTTCTGGGCGGCTATACTCAAAACGGATCTCTTCAGCAGTTTCAATTAAGGTGTAAGAACCACCTGCAGTTGGCGCTGCTTGGCTACGATACGTTTCTACATCAACCCCACGATAGCGTAAAATATGGTTCCAAATTACTTCTAAACCGTTAGATGGGATAGGAAATGGAACACTAATAGACGCACCAGTAACACCGTTACCATTGGAAACAAGCTCTGCATTAACAGCATTCGCTTTAGTCGCATCATAAACATACTGAGGTACTGAAGCTGTGCGGCGTGTTTCGTAAACATTCATTTTGTAAGTATCAGGATAAAGTTCAAATAACTTAACCTGACCAGGTGTTAAAAATTCAGCATATTGTGCTTTATTAGCATTAGTTATTGTAAATAACACTTTGTCTGATGGAAAAGGATCTGGATGATGCATGCCCTTTTCGTAACCTGCAGCAGGTGAAGTAATACCATTATCCCAAGCAGGAATAGAGCCATCTGCGTTGCCAGCTTTTACAGCCCCTAATGGAGTTAACTCTGCTCCTAACTTTGCAGCTTCAGCTTCTGATACTTTCGCCATCGCTACTGGTGCAGTCAGCGACAACATAACAGCAGCCGATAATATCGTCAGTTTCTTCATTATTATTATCCTTTTAGATCGAATACTTGACGTTGAAAGAGACATAATCTCTGTCAGTCATTGCATTAGTTGTACCCACGCCACCAAAGAAGCTGTTATACGAAATATCTGCACCCCAGCGACTACGGTAATCAAAGTTAACACCTACAGCAACGGACTTACGCCCTTCTGTAAACAAGAACATTGGATCCGGTGTAATACCATCAACATCGTGTGAGAAAATCACACGTGGCGACATATTTACACCTGCGAAAATATTATTGAAATCAGCTTTAGCAACTAAACGGTAACCCCAAGCGAAATCGGTTGGGAAAGGGTTAGTTTCAGGACCGTCATGTAATGCTTCGATGATCCCAGGCATATCCGGATTGCCACCAGAACGTGCCGTTCCTGGACCATTTAAACGTAGCTCATCAAATCCTGGCATGTCATGAATCCAAACGCCACCAACTTCAGCAAGCATCACTAAATTATCCGTTCCCCAAGTAGGGCCAAATAAATGAGTTAACGTAAACTGGGCTTGAGTTGTATCTGACAGAATAAAACCATCAATTGTTTCACCAGCTTCAACACCACTAATTTGGGATACACCATCTAAATCAGGACGTATTCCTGAATTGGCAAGCTGCTGCGGCATCCCAGCAAATAGCAATTCAACATCATCAATCTGTAAAGGCTCATCAATACGATGGGAAACTTCACCGGCAACAGAAGTATCACCCACTAATGTGTTAAAACTTGCACCGTATAACTGAATATCTTCAGGATAAACAATTTGTGCTTTAGTGAATGTTTCCATGCTTAGCATGAGTTCACGATCAATTTCACCGCCACTGGCAGCTAAACGACCATAATCACGTGCAATAGCATCAGCATTAAAGTTTGAAGCTGTACCACTAATAATAGGACGGCGACTGTGATAATTCATGTAATACAAACCAAATTCAGTCTCACCCAAACTTGGTGCGTAATAACCTAGTTTTAAACCGTATTGACCATCATCGCTTGGCTCTTCTTCATCTTGAATCAAAGCTACTTTGGTTGCGTATGGCACCATATAAGCAGCGAATGCAGGATCGAAGTTAGCTGCAGCAGCAGCACCATATAATGTTGCATACTCAGACATTAAGAATTCAAGGTTAATATCTGGATTTGAGTTGAAGCCCAATTGTGCATTTTGGCTATAACCGCCAAAACCAGCAAAATCATTAGTAGCAAAGTTTGAACCAGGTGTTGGAACCCAAATTGGCTCCCAATCATATTGGTAATAAGCTTCAACGTTTAAATTTTCAGTCAGACCTAATGAAGCCCAAACCATTCCTTGTGGACGGAATGCTTCTTTTAGCTCAGCTCCCGGAGCATTCAAGATATTCAAATCGACAGCGTTAATAACACCGATGCCGTGAGGAATTAATGTACTTTCCCCCCATGAAACAACTTGATTACCCACTCGCACTGAGAGCGGGTTTTTACCGTCATTTAAATCAAAGTTACCGTAAACGAATGCATCTAATAAACGTACATCTTTACATTGAACCTCTGATGCGCGGCTATCTTCGCATGGATCAAATTCTTTGCCCGTCAGCGGATCATTAAAATCGTAATCACCGTCGCTTAGTTTACGGTCGTAGAAATACATGCCACGAACAAATAAACCGAAGTTTTTATATTCTAAAGATAGCTCATGCAAACCTTTAAAACGTTCAGAGGTAGTGTCACCCTGAGAATATAGTAAGTTACTTAAATCATTGTTACTTGAGTAAGAACCAGCTTGGTCCCAAATTTGAGCTGAAGAATAGATAGGCGTTTCGCCAAAAGCCCCGCCAAAGGCAGAGTAATTAGACCAATCCATTTGTGGTTGGTTAACTTTACCGATTTGACCTTCCCAGTCTCGCTCTGAAACACGCCAGCTAGCGCCGACAGTCCAAGTTGAATCGAAAGTACCTTGTACTTCACCCCAATCAAATGAAACAGCATTGGCGCTACTGCTGATCCCCAAAGTCAATGCCGATACCACCCCCAAAGCGAGTACCGACTTGTTAAAGCGTCTTTTAACAATATTCATTTTTTCTTCTCTCCGTAACCTGCCGGATTCGTTGTTATAGGATTTGAACCAACATTTTGTTAGCCTGCAGGCAACACCATTGTTACAGCAATTAACATCATTGAGCAAGTTCAAAAAAGAGAAAATTTACTAATGAATTGGTAGAGTTAGAGGGATTTAACGAAGAAAAAGGATAGGGCTATTTGAATTGAATAACGGGGTTTTATTATGAATCATTATAGATTGATTAATCATAAGTTATTTCAATAACTTAAAAGTTAATTCACTTTACTAATTTACCATTTAACAATCAATCGACCGTTTGAAGTAAATACTCTAACTTTTATTAAGTGAAATAAATTTTCCTGTATTATCGACACGTAATATGAAGCGTCCTTGGATACCGGAAGTCGTTACAAACGGTCTAAAATACTTACCATTAATATGTAAAAGCTTGCCATTTGAATCTCTAACTTCGACATTCTTAACAACACCCTGGTAAAAAGGCATAAAATCTTTATAGCTTATGTATATTGAAAAATGAAATTCCATCACAACTCTGTTTAACCATAAATAGTAAAAACCTACAACGACCATCATATTTGGACGCTGTAGGGTTCTTGAAAAAAGTGTTTATTAAGCTTGTTCTAGTGCTTTATCAACCTTTTCAAACAAGTCTTTAGACAAGTTAGGTAGCGCTTTTAATCGAAGTAAACTCGCCTTCATGAGTTGTTGACGTTTGTCATCAAATTTACTGAACTGAATTAGCGGAGTTATCATTCTCGCGGCAATTTGAGGATTAAGCTCATTTAACTTAATAAGTACATCTGTTAAGTAGTCATAACCTTTACCACTAGCATCATGGAATTGATAAGTATTTGCCGCAACAAAGAAGCCTATCAACGAACGTACACGGTTTGGATTATTAAAACTGAAACTTTCATGTTCAGTTAGTCCTTTAATCACCTCTAGAACGTCATCAGTATTTTGTGAAGCTTGCAAGCTGAACCACTTATCCATAACCAGCGGCGTTGTTAACCACTTTTGTTCAAAATCTTGCATCAGGCTTGGTTGACAAGTTAGTTGGCCACAAACAGCTGCTTTTAAAGCACCAAGACTGTCTGTCATGTTGCTAGCATCCTGATATTGTTTAGTGACTAAATCTTCATATTCAGAAGATACTTTTGAAATTAAGCTTAGGCAGATATTTTTAAATGCACGACTGGCTGCATCGTCTTCTTTAATTAAAGAGCGGTAACGAGTCACTAACTCATCTAAACAAGCTTCTGAAATTTCATTAACCACAAACTCTCTTGCTGCAGCAAGTTTATCAAGATTAACTGATTCAACTTGTTCAATAAGTGCTGCAGCAGTTGGAAATGCAAGTATTTCAGCAACAAGGGCTTTATCAATACCATCATCAAGCACAATGCCACGGATAGCTTCGATAACTCTAGCATCAAGATGCATGGTTTCTTTAGCTTCAAGACTAGAGACATTTTGCCAAACCGCTTGGCTAAATAACCCTACTGATGCTTCCCAACGGGCAACCTCACTTGATGCATAACGGGTTAAATGGACAAGTTGATCAACATTGAACTGATAATCCAATCTCACCGGCGCAGAGAAGTCTTGTAATAAAGACGGAATAGGCAATGCCGCTACATTTTCAAAGATAAAGGTTTGTTCAGCTTGTTTAACATCTAATACTTGATTCGCAATTGAAGCGCCTTGTGAATCCAGTAACTCGATACTAAATGGAATATGTAATGCTGCGCCAGTTTTACCCTGAGATACTACAGATTGCTTAACGGTTAATTGATATTGCTTCGTTGCAGCATTGTATTGATCCGAAACTTGTACCGTTGGTGTTCCAGCTTGGCTGTACCAACGTCTAAATTGTGCTAAATCGATTCCGCTGGCAGATTCCATTGCATTGACAAAGTCATCACAGGTTACTGCTTGGCCGTCATGACGTTTAAAGTAACATTTCATGCCTAGCTGGAAGTTTTTCTCACCCAAAATGGTGTGCATCATTCTGATGACTTCAGCGCCTTTATTATAAACAGTAACGGTATAAAAATTATTCATCTCAATAACAGATTCTGGACGAATAGGATGAGACATCGGGCCTGCATCTTCAGCAAATTGCTGATTCTTCATAACACGAATAGCTTGGATGCGATTAACCGCCCTTGAGCCCAGATCTGAACTGAATTCTTGATCTCTAAATACCGTAAGTCCTTCTTTTAGGCTTAACTGAAACCAATCACGGCAGGTTACGCGGTTGCCTGTCCAATTATGGAAATATTCATGTCCAACAACGGATTCAATGCCATGATAATCATCATCTGTCGCACTGGCGGTATCAGCTAATACATATTTAGTATTAAAGACATTTAAGCCTTTATTTTCCATTGCGCCCATATTGAAAAAATCAACGGCGACAATCATATAAATATCTAAGTCATACTCTAAATCAAAGCGAGACTCATCCCATGCCATTGATTTTTGAAGCGACACAATAGCGTGATTAGCTTTGTGCAAATTGCCTTTATCAACAAATACCTGAAGCTTTACTTCACGGCCACTTTTAGTAATGAATTTATCTTCTAACAAATCAAAATCACCAGCCACTAACGCAAATAAGTAGCTTGGTTTTGGGAAAGGGTCCTGCCAGCGTACAAAGTGGCGATTTTCATCATCACAACTGCCCTGCTCGATTAAGTTACCGTTACTGAGCAAATATGGAAATGCAGCTTTATCCGCTTCAACACGTACACTATAAATAGCAAGTACATCAGGGCGATCGAGAAAGTAAGTAATACGTCTAAAACCTTCTGCTTCACATTGGGTGCAGTAAGCCCCATCTGACATATACAAACCTTCAAGACTTGAATTCGCTTCTGGATCTTGCTTAGTTACCACTGTTAGTTCAAATTCGTTTAGTTCGGTTTCAATGATTAACTGAGTGTTTTCTTGTTTATAGTTCGTTTTCTCACCATCGATTAATACTGATTGAAGCTGAATTTGTTCACCAACCAAAATTAACGCTTCATTATGCTCGCCAATTCGCTGAACTTTACTCTTTGCAATAACCTGAGTATCAGCACCTTTTAAATCGAAATCTAATTCAATATGACTAATCGTAAATAGTGGAGCTTGGTAATCTTTAAGATGTTTTGCTTGTGCTTGAGTCATAAATAATCCTTGAATAACACAGCTCTAAAAAGAGCAAAATTTACTTAATAAAAAACGCGCCATAAGCGCGTTTTTTTAGTTACGAAATGAATTTATTTCGTTGCTGATTTTTTTGCATCAACCAAATCTAAAGTGATTAGTGCAGTTTCTTCTAAGAAAGCATCAGGTATTGTCATTTCATCTTCAGTTTCTTCATCAGATGCATCTTCTGCATTTGTTTCTGCAACTTCAGTTGACTCTGTGCTTGTTTCAGCATTTTCTTCGATTTCTTCTTCATCGTCTAAAGACGTTAAAGGTTCTAGGCCATTTTTAACTCGACGCTCATTGGTTCTATCAAGAGCGCGTTTCTCGTCATCTTCACGAGAAGTAATACGTTCACTTTCAACTAATGAAATCGTTTTGTCATCGTGATGTTTTTTGAACTCTGCAATATCTTCAAATATATAGCCAAATTCTACATCAGTTTTAATTCGCTGTTGATGTTTAACATCAAGCTGACTCACTAATGCAGGTTGGATATTACCTAAAGTACCATACTGAGCTACAGGGACTTTGTCCCATGGTAGTGCATTTTTCTCTTCAGATTCACCGTATTCACCAGGCTCTAATGCACTTGGGAATTTGATGTCTGGAGTGACACCTTTTAACTGTGTGCTGCCGCCATTAATGCGGTAGAACTTAGCAATAGTGTATTGCACGTGACCAATAGGTTTTTCGTACATGTCGTAAATACGGCCAAGGCTCTTGTGCTGTTGCACTGTACCTTTACCAAAGCTCGCTTCACCGACAATTAAGGCTCTATCGTAATCTTGTAATGCAGCAGCAAAAATCTCTGAAGCAGAAGCACTATAACGGTCAACCATAACGGTTAAAGGACCGCTATAAGCACTCTTACCATCATTATCACGGTTTTGAGTGACTCGACCATTGGCATCGCGAATTTGAACCACTGGGCCCATATCGATGAACAAGCCAGTTAATAATGTTGCTTCAGTCAGCGCTCCGCCGCCATTACCACGTAAATCGATAATCACGCCTTCAACATTTTCTTCTTTTAACTTAACCAGTTCTTTTTCAACATCAACAGATAAGTTCATGTAGAAACCAGGAATTTGAATAACACCGACTTTACGGTTCGCGTATTCACCTTCTGTTGGCTCAACAACTTTCGAAGTTGCTGCTCGGTCTTCTAATCGAATCTTGTCACGGATAATGGTGACTTCAAATGCTTTCGCGTTAGCACCACCTTTATTAGGCAGTATTTGTAAGTTAACTTCACTGCCCTTAGGCCCTTTAATTAACTCAACAACATCATCTAAACGCCAACCAATAACATCGACTATTTCACCGTCTTTTTGGCCTACACCAATAATTTTATCTTCAGGTGATAATCTTTCACTTGTCGCTGCGGGACCACCAGCAACTAAGCTTTTAATAACGGTGTAATCATCGTCCATTTGTAAAACAGCACCGATGCCTTCAAGGCTTAGGTTCATTTCCATTTGGAAACGTTCTGCATTACGAGGAGATAAGTAACTTGTATGAGGTTCTACCGTGCGGGCAAAGGCATTCATGACACCTTGGAATACATCTTCACTATGAGTTTGGCTTAAACGCTTTATGGCATTGTTATAGCGCTTACCTAAAACTTCGACTGTTTCTTCCCAATCTTTACCGGCAAGTTTTAAATTGAGTGCATCATATTTAACTCGTTGACGCCAAAGCTCATTTAAATCAGCTTCGTCTTTAGGCCAATTGGCTTCTTCACGATCAAATTCATAAGCATCACCTTCTAAGGCAAAATCAAATTCTTTATCAAGTAAAGTCAACGCAAAAGCAAAACGCTCATAACGGCGTTTCTGTACGATAGAATACATATTGAAAGCAGGTTCGATATTGCCAGATTTGACCATATCATCAAACAGATGCTGATATTGTTTAAAGCTATCAACATCTGCTTGGGTCAGAACATTGCGACGAAAATCGAGCTGTTGCAAATATCTGTCGTAAATCAACTCAGAAAAAGCATCATCAAGGTCAAAGCGATGATAGTGAGAACGAGTAAATAAACTTGTTACCCTCTTACTCGCGACCTTGTGTTGAGGCTCTTGCTCAAGTTTAGGTAACTCGCTGATTTGAATAGTTGGTGAAATTGCCCAAGCCGAAAAACCGACAAATAAAGTGGCAATCGACGCAGCCAAAGTGAGTTTTCGCATCAACAAGTTACTCCTTAAATGATCACGATAATAAAATATGCTCTGCACGAACTTTAACAATTAATCCAGTATCTAATTGAACATGGACATCTTCTTTTTTGATGTCTGTGATAACACCTGGGACTGGATTTTGTCCTAACTTGACACTAACACGTTGTTTTTGTTTAAGCTCGTCAAATTTAGCAGCAACATAATTAATCTTTGGTGCAGCAGGTTTAGATGGCTTAGCAGGACGGTCTTTTTTAACCGGTGCTTTTGCAGCAGGTTTTTTAGCTGGCTTTTTAGGGTTAGCTTTGGCAGCAAGTGCTTGGCGTTTAGCTTTTGCCTTTTCTTGACCTTCTTTCAACGTTAGTTGTGCATGATCAATATGCTCTTGTTCAAGTTCGCCACAATCTTGACCGTCTAGATCGATGCGTTGAACACCTGTTTTTACGCCTTTCAAGTAGCGCCAGCTGCTTGTATAACGTCTAAGTGCAACACGTAATTGTGTTTTACTTACTTTAGAATCTTCAGCCAACCTTTCAGCTAAATCTTGAAACAACCCAATTTTTAATGGCTTAGTTTCGCCTTCTGCAATAAAGCATAAAGGAAATGTTTCATATAAATACGCTAAAACTGCGTTGGTGTCGGTCAACTTGTCTGTTGATTCCATTTTTACTTCCACGTTATAAAAGGGACTGATTCTCGGTTTTCAGGGCGAGTACAGTCGTTTATCATTCGTTAAACAGTTACTTGTCTAACGTTCAAATTAGCATTTCCTACTCGATTGCTAAAGCAATTGAAACATGCTTTAACAAATTAACCCACTTAGCTGTAATTTTACAGTAAATAAATATATCGGTAGCAATGCGCGCTGCTCAGTATTATAAAGCTCGTGACAGCGATTGCGACCCGCAATTTGTTATATTTGGTCGCAAATTAAGCAAATAGGCAAGATTCAAAGCTTTTAACCAGCATTTCTAAGCCTTTTTGATCATCTTTATCAAATCGGTTCAATGATGGGCTATCAATATCAAGTACTGCAATTACGTTATTGTCTTGATGTACAGGGACAACAATTTCAGAATTACTGGCTGCATCGCACGCAATATGACCGGCAAATTCATGTACATCTGCAACTAATTGAGTTGCGTCATTTGCTGCGGCAGTGCCACATACACCTTTTCCAATAACAATACGAGTACAAGCGACTTTTCCTTGAAAAGGACCTAAAACAAGTTGCTCGTTACGCTTAATATAAAAGCCGACCCAATTGATGTCGTCTAAATTGTCATTTAATAGTGCTGAAAAGTTTGCCATACCAGCAATAAGGTCATCTTCACCTTCCATTAATGCCAGTACTTGTCTATTTAATGTGTCGTATAACTCAGCTTTCATTCATCTATCCTAGATTATATTTTATTCTGTGACCGTTTTTTTAGGGGCTTTTTTGTTAGCGGCTTTGGGAGCTGCTGGTTTAGCCTTGACGATCCCTTTCAATAAGTTTGCGAGTTCATCTTTGTTAGAAGCAAGATAAAAAGCAAGTTTTTCGATACTATTGTCGTTAATTTCTAGCTCTGCGCTAGTAATAAAAGGAACTAAGTTATCAGCTATGTCGAGCATTTTATCGTAGGCGTCAGCTTCTTTCTTAGATGTAAAAGTCATCTTCTCAACCCCTTCTCTTACCACGACAAACTTTGTTATTACAGCCATGATCAACCTCTTACTGTTTTTATATACAGTGCATAGAATGTCATATAACTAACTTCTGATGCAAGTATTCTGATTATTCTGGTATTATCTCTTTTAATTGTATCTTAAATAATGACTTTTCTAGTGTGTCCAAGCTCAAAAAACACATAAAGTTCGCTTATTATTTAACTCGCCAATATTTCATTAAATGGATGGTTTGCGTTTTTATATGCAAAAGAATTTCGACCCAAACACCATTATTCTATGTCGTTCATGTGACTTAGCCGTGCAAAAACGAGCATTACCTTCTAATGTCCGCGCATTGTGCCCTCGATGTCATACTGCGCTTTACGACGTTCCTTATTGTTCTATTAATGGCATGCTTGCACTTTGTTTTGCTGCATTACTGTTTTATATCCCTGCGAATGTGTTACCCGTTATAGAAATTCATTTCTTAGGCAGTATTCGTACAACCACGGTTTATGAAACGGCTATTGCGGTTTGGGAACAAGGTTATTGGATAGTCGCGGTTGCCGTCATGGCCTCTGCCGTTATGGCTCCAGGTTTATTAATTGTATCGATTTTAATGCAAGTATTTATTGTGAAATTACAACTGCATTCATCGTTTTGGCAAAAAATTTATCGGATACTTTTGAAAAACCATGCCCTGCTTTCACAATTAACGATGTTAGAAATCTATGTCATTTCATTTTTAGTCGCAGCCTTTAATCTTTCTGACTTCTCCGATATTCATCTTGGCATGGGAACTTTTTGCTTCACGATGCTTTTTTTAATCATTTTATTTTTACAACGAGAGTACAATTTAGAGCATATGTGGGGGATGGCTTATGAAAAATAAACTTACCGCACAGCAAGGGAATAAAATTGGCTTATGTTTGTGTAAGGTTTGTCGTAAAATCAATCTCATAGGGAATGATAGATGCAGCCGTTGTGATTCAAAAATTGAAACCCGCAACTATGCCAGCTTACAACAAAGTTGGGCTTTACTGATTACCGCAGCAATTCTATTAATACCAGCCAATATTTACCCTATCACTATGCTTACTAACCAGGGCAAAGTGACTTACGATACAATTTTTACCGGCATAGTCCATCTGGTTCACGTAGATATGATCCCTATTGCCATTATCGTATTTACAGCCAGTATTTTAGTACCTTGGTTAAAAATTATCGGTTTAGCTATTTATTTAACAGCAATAAGTTTTAATCTTCCGGTTTCTAAGAAGAAGCTGATGATTGGCTTTCATATTGTTGAATGGATCGGCAGATGGTCGATGTTAGATTTATTCGTTATTGCGTTAACAGTTGCTGTCGTTAATATGGGGCAATTACTCGATGCAAAACCCGCACCTGCTGCCACCGCCTTTGCTTTGGTCATTTTACTGACTCAGCTCGCGGCAAAGGTATTAGATACTCGTTTACTTTGGGATCGCTTGGAAAAAAACAATGACACAAATTGAATCACCAAAAGTTGTTAAAAAGAAACTCTTTTCGCCTATATGGTTACTCCCTATTGTTGCCTTGGCTTTAGGTGCTTGGTTAGGTGTGAAGAGCATCAAAGAATCTGGCATTGAAATTCAAGTACATTTCCCGAATGCTATTGGTATTGATATAGGTAAAACCCTGGTCAAATATCAAGGTTTAACCGTTGGTAAAGTCACTGATATTAGTATCGATAATGATTTATCTGGTGTTAACGTCAAAATCATTATGGATTATCGCTCAGATCCTTTTTTGAACAAAAGTACCAAATTTTGGTTAGTTACCCCTAAAGCTAGTATTACAGGCATTGAAGGTTTAGATACCCTATTCTCTGGTAATTACATTGCCGTTCAACCTGGTGATGGCAGTTCCGCATCAGAGTTTGTCGCGCTGAAAGAAGCACCTACGATGATCCCAGAAACAGATGGTGTATTGGTGACTCTCACCACTTCAACTCTTGGTTCTCTTGATATAGGTTCAATGGTTTTTTATCGACAAGTACCAGTAGGTAAAGTGGTAAATTATCGCTTAGTTGATAGCGAAACCATCACCATTGATACCTTTATAGAACAACAATACGCGCATTTAGTGACTCAGGAATCGCAATTTTGGAATGTCTCAGGCCTTAAAATTGATGCTTCGATGTCAGGTATTAAAGTGAACACTGAAAGTTTAGCGTCTTTATTAGCTGGCGGTATAAGCTTTAATTCCGTCCCCGAAGCTGCAGCTGCTAAAAACGGTGAAAAGTATGTACTTTATCCTGATGAAGAAAGTGCGATTAAAGGACTTGAATTTACGCTAGTTGCTAATGATGCAGATGAAATAAATCAAGGATCAGCTTTAGTTTACCGAGGAATTAAAGTTGGTAAAATACACCAGACTCAACTGACAGAAAATGGCGTTAATTTTTTAGCTAAATTTGATACTCAGTATCAGCATCTACTTAATGCTGATACACAGTTTTGGATTGCGGGCGCTGATATATCTTTTGACGGTGTTAAGCATGCAGCAAGACTACTAACTGGTAGCGTAGTAAATGTTTTACCTGGTATTAGTAACAAAGAAGTACCAAATGAATATCAACTACACTCTCAAGCCCCTGACTTGATGCAAGCAAGACAGTTAACGATTACATTAAACTCAGATGAACATAACGGCCTAAGTGCTGGTGCAGAAGTTAGATTCAAACAAATGCCAATAGGCGAAATAACTCAGGTAACATTATCTGACGACTTTAGCCGAGTAGAGTATCAAGTCGACATCCAACCTGAGTATCAACCTCTTCTGACCGTTGACAGCTATTTTGTATCAGAGTCAGCACTTGAAATTGATGCCTCTCTTGATGGTTTAACGGTTAAAACTCGAGACTTGAGCACCATAGTTTCAGGCGCTGTTTCTCTGGTTCCAGGTAAAACGAAAGCAATAGTAAAACCTCATAGCCAGTTCACTTTATATCAATCACAAGAGACAGCCTTAACAGCACTTAATAAAACCAATACCAGCACTTTCACACTTGAAAGTATTGACGGCGCAGGTTTATCCCAAGGTTCACCCATTTACTATAAAAAAATGCAAATTGGTAAAGTGGCTAAAGTCGACTGGAAAGCTCAATATGATAATTTTTCTATTGATATCACCATTCAAAATAAATTTAAACAATTAGTTCGCGCTAATAGTGTGTTTTGGCGTAACAATGCTGCCAGTATCAATGCCAGCTTATCGGGCATAGAAGTTGATATAGCGCCATTAGAAGGTGCGTTAAAAGGTAGCATCAGCTTGGGGTTACTTGATGATGATCAACAAGGTAGTCAAACAAGACTATATGATTCAAAAGAGTTAGCCTTAAAGCAAGCTGAACCGATTACATTAACGTTACCTGCTGAAGCCAAAATAGCGGCTAAAGCTCCAATTCGTTATCACGGTCATCAAGTTGGCATCATCCAGCAAGTTAAACTAAATCAAGATTTAAAGAACTTAACCGCTAGTGCCTATTTATATGGCGAATATGCCAAACACTTTAGCAAACAAGATACTGAGTTCTTTATTGTTGATGCGCAAATATCGCTTGCAGGTATTAAAGCGCCAGAAACATTAATTACTGGACCTTATATCGGTGTTATACCTGGTAAGTCAGCACAAGAATCGAATCAATTTAACGCACATTTATCTGCCCGCTATGATGCTGATATTGAGGAAGAAGCTGTGCGGATTACTATTGTAGATAGCCAGCTTGGTTCAATTAAAATTGGTACTCCAATCTTCTTTAGAGGCATTGCCATCGGCCAGGTTGATGGTTATTCATTATCCTATAACGGCAATCAAGTATTAATGTATTCGCACATTAAAAAGCAGTACTCGCACCTTGTGAACAAATCGAGTCAGTTTTGGGATGCTTCTGGGATTAAACTTGAAGTAGGTATTTTCTCTGGTGCTCAAATTGAAACTGGCTCACTTGAAACGCTATTATCTGGCGGTATCTCTGTAATGACGGAGGATGTAACCGATGACTCCAACAAGTTAGATATTGGTGAACGCTTCACGCTTTTCAACAAGATGAAAGACGAGTGGCGTCGTTGGAAGCCTGAACAAGTTAAGCCATAGCGTTCAAAGTAAAGCGAAGTCATCGCTTGATAATTTAGGCATTAAAAAATCGGCATTAGCCGATTTTTTTATTGTCTGAATATTTTAACTTAACTTCAGTAATAGAATTCTCTTAATCATACTCTCAACCATAAAACCAATAACAAACACTGATAGCCGCAATAATGCCGCCGATATCAGCGGCTAAGCCACATCCCAAGGCATGTCGGCTATTTCTAATACCTACAGAGCCAAAATAAACAGCAAGTACATAGAAAGTGGTTTCTGTACTGCCCTGAAAAATTGCTGATAACCTACCTGCAAAGGAATCAACACCATTATGTTCCATAGTTTCAAGCATCATTGCCCTCGCCCCTGAACCGCTAAACGGTTTCATTAATGCTGTCGGCATAGCTTCAACAAAGCGGCTATCAAATCCCAACAAGTTAACCAAACTAGCTAAACCTTGAAGAGCAAAATCAAGTGCGCCAGATGAACGTAACAATCCAATAGCAAGCAACATCGCTAGCAAATATGGGATCAACATAATAGCTTGAGAAAAACCGCTTTTAGCCCCTTCAACAAACTCATCATAAATAGCGACTTTTCGATAACCCGCCACCAGGATGAAACTCATAATTAACGCTAACAATATGCCATTGCCCAATACTGTCGATAACGTACCAATAGCCTCAGCAGATAAGGTCAGTAAATAGAATACCCCCGCAATCAAAATACTAAATAAGGTAGCTCCATATGCAAGTACGACACTATTAATTAATGATATACGCTGGACAATCGCCACGACTGATAAGCCCACTAATGTTGAAGCAACAGTGGCTAATAGTATGGGGAGAAATACGTCAGCTGGATTAGCAGCGCCTTGTTGCGCCCGATACAAAAAAACCGTCACTGGCACTAAGGTAACCGAAGATGTATTCAATACTAAAAATAAAATCTGAGCGTTAGTCGCCACCTCTTTGTTCGGGTTTAAGCTTTGTAAATCTTGCATTGCTTTTAGGCCAAGTGGCGTGGCTGCATTATCAAGGCCTAACATATTGGCAGTTAAATTCATGGTAATGCTGCCGTAAGCTTTATGCCCTCTTGGCACTTCTGGCATTAGTTTAGACAGTAGCGGTTCAAACAACCTGGCGAAAACCGCTACCACCCCGGCTTTTTCACCCACTTGCATGAGTCCCATCCATAAAGCCAGTACACCAACAAGACCAATAGATATTTCTGCGGCTAACTTGGCACTGCTAAAAATTGCATTAACAGAATCAGCCAACACTTCAACATGACCGTTAAAAAGCTGAACAATAATCGCTAAGGCAGCGGTTAAGAAAAAAACAAACCAAACTTTATTTAGCACTGAATACTCCGTTATTAATCACTTCTGAATTATTTAATTCATTCATCTCAGTAATAGTGTGCTAATTCCGCTTTCTTAATGGACGTGAGCGAAAAAAGGATAATGCATGATATAATCTACCTTATTATTACACAGTTGTTTTATCGATATTTTTACTATGGCTCAAATAAATCCTCAATACTTAACGCATATTGCAACAGAACTCCCCGCCCATTTAAATATGGATGATTTTATTGCGGCCTGTAACCGTCCGCTGCGCAAATCAATCAGAGTAAATACTTTAAAAATATCGGTGACTCAATTCGTCGATATCATGACTGACAAAGGATGGCGTTTTGAAGCTATTCCTTGGTGTAACGAAGGTTTTTGGATCACGGTAGCAACAGATATTCAACTCGGTAATATGATTGAACATATCCAAGGCTTGTTTTATATCCAAGAAGCCAGTTCTATGTTGCCTCCTGTTGCCCTTCTTCAAAATAACAGCGAAAGCAAACTGATACTTGATGTAGCGTCCGCACCAGGGTCTAAAACGACTCAGCTTGCCGCTTTAATGGACAATCAAGGCTTATTAATCGCCAATGAGTACTCTGCAAGCCGAGTTAAGATTTTGCACGCTAACATCCTTAGAATGGGCGTAAAGCAATGCGCCCTCACTCATTTTGATGGCAAAGTGTTTGGCGAGTATTTATTCGAGAAATTCGATGCTGTGTTACTTGATGCCCCCTGTGGCGGTGAAGGTACTGTTAGAAAAGATACTAATGCACTCAAGAATTGGCAATTAGAGGATGTTGTCGAAATTGCTGATATTCAGAAACAACTGATTGAGTCTGCATTTTTAGCGTTAAAACCTGGCGGGACACTGGTATATTCAACCTGTACTTTAAGCCAAATCGAAAACCAGCAAATATGCCATTTTCTAAAGCAACGTTATCCTGATGCGGTTGAATTTGTACCGTTAGATGACCTATTCCCGGCGGCAACTGATGCCTGTACCGACGATGGTTTTTTACATGTATGGCCACAGATATTTGATAGTGAAGGCTTCTTTGTCGCAAAAATCCTCAAAACAGCCTCTGTTGAAAGATTAAAGAAACAACCTAAGCTACAGCGTAACTTCCCTTTTTCAGCGGCTAATGACAAACAAGTTACCGCCATTGAACAGTACTTTAACGACACGTTTAATCTGCAATTACCACCAGCTCATACCGTTATGATTCGAGACGATGAATATTGGTTATTCCCTGAAGAATTTATTCAATTTACAGGTTTAATGCGCTATCAAAGAATCGGTATTAAATTAGCTGATGCCATGAAAAAAGGTTTTAAAGTAAAACACGAAGCCATTATTGGACTAAGTAAATTCATCACATCAGATGCTAAAATTATCGAGCTTGATAGTCAGCAAGCTGAGTCATTCCTGATGGGACGTGATATCGCAACGGATACTTTTGCAGAATTGGATTTAGCCCCTAAAGGGGAAATGATCGTCAGCTATCACAATAGTCCATTAGGCATAGTGAAGCATTTAGGTCATAGGTTGAAAAATAACTTACCAAGAGATTTGGTCAAAGACAAAATTGAATAGTCAGTGATTTCAGCTACTTTATTGATATGAACGCCAAATGATGCATTGATTTTTATCTATAACACAGTAAATAGTACTTATAAATGTTTAAAAAACATGCAGACTATAAATTGTGTGACTATACTGAAAATGACATTTTTATTGAGATAGTTTTTGAGATAGCCTCTCAACAGTAGCGCAAGGCTCTTTTCTAAAGAGCCATTCCCCTAGACCCTGAACAATTGGATAGTTTTGGGTCTTTTTTTTGTCTTTTATTTGTCTTTTATTTGTCTTTTATTTGTCTCTTATCTATCTTTGTTAAAAGGCGCTAGAATATTCAAACGACGACTATTGATGACGCCAACAATGTTCATAATGCCAACGCTAACATCAAACACCCTTCAAAAAAGGAATTAGAATTATTTTTTAATTAACGCTGCAGCATCGGTGAATAAATTAAAAAAGTTCTCTGATGTGTATTGAGCTAAATCTGCGTATTTTTCACCACGAAGTTCTGCTACAAATTCAGCTACGTCACGAACAAAAGCGGGTTGATTCTCTTGACCACGATGTGGCACAGGCGCTAAATAGGGTGAATCAGTTTCAACTAACAACCGGTCTTTAGGGACTTGTCTAATAACACTTCTAAGCTCACCAGCATTTTTAAACGTCACGATCCCAGATACTGAAATATAGAAACCTAAATCAATCGCCGCTTTGGCCATTTCCCAATTTTCAGTAAAACAATGCAGTACCCCGCCTACTTTGTCAGCATTACCCGCTTTAAGCATGGCAATCGTATCTTCACGTGCGTCACGCGTATGCACTATCAATGGTTTATTAACCTCAACAGCTAATGCTATTTGTTGCTCAAAGCATTGTTGCTGAAGTGTTTTAGTTTCTGGGGCATAAAAATAATCGAGCCCCGTTTCACCAATCGCAACCACTTTTTTATCGGTTGCAAATTGTTTGATTTCGCTGACATTTAGCCCTTCTTGTACATCTAGTGGATGCACACCTGAAGAGAGAAAGATATTATCAAACTCGGCCATTTTATCGCGCATGGCTTCAAAGCCTTGCTGGCGCACATTGACACAAAGAAAATACTCAACACCACGAGATTTAGCGGCATCAACAATAGCGTGTAAACTTTGCTGATCGGGTGCTGATTTTAAACGATCTAAGTGACAATGGGAGTCGATTAACATGATGATTCTTTTAAAGCGGAAATTGGCCAGCAAGAATACCTAGGCGTTGTTTATCTTTCAAGTTGATTTTAATCTGGAAGCACTATGTTTTCAAAAGGCAGGTGATTTAGACGATAAAAATCTTTGAGGTCGAATTGAATTACATTGCAAACTTTTCAGGGAAAAATCTGCAACGTATTTTGAAATTTACTCTATATCTTGATCTGAAACTAAAACTAAAACTAAAACTAAAACTACATAGTACAAGTTAAATCACTTGAAGAGAGCTGAGTTGAAAGTAATTTTTCAATATGGTGTTTATGGCTTTCTGGGTCAGTCTTAATTTTAACACCAATGCCAGCAGGTCTTCCGCCTGATGCGCCTAATGGATTAATCCATACAACAACGCCTTTGAAGTCACTCATTTGTGACGTACCAGGTAGCTTATAAGAAATCGATAACTCTTGACCCAGAAAGTGGCTTTCTGTTGTCGAGATAAATAAACCCGCAGGTTTAATAAAAGGCATATATGCTCTGTACAATTGGTGCAGAGTATCAAAATTTACAACAAGATCGGTCATAGTCTAATTCTATTGCCTGTGATGAATGAGTTGTCTGAATTCAAGAATGTAATCTTGGCATAATGCAGGAGCATTTACACTCGCCATAGTCGCTAATCGTTGGCACATTTGCGCAACTTTCGACGACAAGCTAATAATGTTGCTCGCAGCTAATGCATCAAGCTCCTTACTTTTTAACACATATTGTCTTAAGTACAAATATAAAACATTAAGTGCATCAACAATTTGTTGCTCTGTCAGTTTAGTTAGACTTCCAGATAAATGCCCAGATTTTATGCTGTTGGCCCAATCAACCCTATATTGCAATAATTGTTGATAATGATTATTGGATAAACTTTCAGCCAGTTTGAGCGGCCCACCAATCATACTCAAACACCAAGTGACATCGTGAGGTTTTTCACCATTCTTGGGCTGAGGTAATAATTGATGTGAAGATAACCATGCCAACACCTGCTGTTTATCTGGTGTAGTAAAGGCGATATTTTGGCAGCGACTCTTGACCGTGGCCAACAACCTAGAAGGAACATCTGTTTGCAAAATAATAAGGATATTATTGCCAGGCTCTTCTAAGGTTTTCAACAATGCATTTGCTGAAGCTAAATTGAATTGCTCACAATTTTGGATAATGGCAACACGTTGGCCACCTTGTTGCGCTGTGACCGTCAATTTTTGGCATAAGTCGCGGATCTGATCGACTTTGATTTGATTGCCATCAGCTTTAATGATGTGGCAATCAGGGTGTGTGCCCGCCTGAAATAACAGACAGCTTTTACAGTGACCACAGGCCCCCACTGGCGTTAAGTGGGTACACATTGCGGCATGTGCCATTTCGTGGGCAAAAGTGTGACCACCCAGCGCAGTATCAATGGTTAATAGCTGCGCATGAGCACTATGACCATTCATTAATTCATTTAAGAATCGTTGAAAAGGTTCATCTAACCAAGGTAACTGATTCAGTCCAAAAGCTTGCATCAATAACTCACTTTATCCTAAAAATAACTGCGTCAGTATTAAACTAGATTTGCAGCTAATGCCACTCTAATCTGCTCGTGTACTTGCTCTATTGTTTGACTCGCATCAATAACCAGAATTGAATTATCAGCGGCTGCGAATGATAAAAATGTTTCACGGGCCCTATCAAAGAATTCAATCTCTTGCTGTTCAATACGATCCAATGCGCCTCGGCTTGCCGCTCTGTTTAACCCAAGTTTAGGCTCGATATCTAAATAAAGCGTTAAGTCTGGTTTAAAACCTTGCAAACAAGCATCACTTATTGATTTTACCAGTGGCATCAAGCCCCTACCGCCGCCTTGGTAAGCCAATGAAGATAGATTGTGTCTATCTCCCAATACCCATGTGCCTTCTGCTAATGCAGGTTTGATTACATTGGAAATTAATTGTGTACGCGCAGCATAAAAAAGCAGGCACTCAGCTTCATCACACAATGGATCTGATTCATCGGCAATTTTGACCAAATCTCGGATTTTTTCTGACAGTGGCGTTCCGCCCGGCTCACGAGTACAAATAGGTTCTTTATTACTATGATCGGTAATGATTTGTTTTACCAATGCAACTGCACTGGATTTACCTGCGCCTTCAAGTCCTTCAATGACAATGAACTTTGCTTTTTTCTCACTCATTTTCTATTTCTCTGATATTCGTTAACGGCGCGGTTATGTTGTAAAAGCGTATCTGAAAATACATGGCTGCCATCATTTTTTGAGACAAAATATAAATAACTTACATCAGCAGGTTTTGCGGCGGCAAAAAGCGCAGCTTTGCTTGGTGCTGCTATCGGAGTCGGTGGTAAGCCATTAATGCGATAGGTATTGAATGCCGTATGCTCTCGTAAGTCACTACGAGTAATGTTGCCATTATAACGATCACCCATGCCATATATAACAGTAGGATCTGTTTGCAAGCGCATACCGAGCTTCAAGCGATTATTAAATACTGCAGCAACCCAATCTCGCTCACTGGGTTTACCGGTTTCTTTTTCAATAATAGAGGCAATCGTGAGTAACTCATAAGCCGTTGTTAATTTAAGATCTTTATCGCGTTGCTGCCATGCATCATTTAAGGTGTTTTGCATTAAAGAGTAACTACGTTGTAATACTGACTCTAAGCTATCACCAGCCTGATATTGATAGGTCTCAGGGAAAAACTTACCTTCTGGTAATCCTGAATCATCACCATTTTTAACTAAAATACGATTAAAAACATCTTCGTCAAAAGAAAGGTGTGGCAATGTAGATAACACTTCATGCCATTCTTTAATGGTTTTACCTTCAATTAATGTCACTGAAAAGGTGATTTCATCTCCTGAATTAATTTTAGCAAGCAATGACCCTAAACTGTCACCAGGTTCTATTTGATATAGACCTGTTTTGATGTGGGCAAATTCTGGTTTTAGTTTAACAAGATATTTTACTTTCCAGCTGTCTGTCAGTAATTGTTTATCTTCTAAATCTTTAACCAGCCTGGTGACGTTCATACCTTGTGAAATGGACAGTTCCACCGGATTATCCAGCGTTAGTGCTTGATTAGGGTATTCTATCAGTTGCTGATACCCCCAATAACCCACAATACAAAGTACTGTTGTCGCTGTCATGATGAAGGTAAGTAAAACGGTCAGTATTTTTTTCATATTTAGAATGATAATTTTAATTTTTTAAGTAAATTTCTGCTAAAAGACCATGTAGAAAAGTCACAATGATTAACTTTGTTAATATCTACAATACCTAATAGGCTGTTAGTGATAAATACATGTTTTGTTTCATACAGTCTTTTCAGACTAATAGGTTCAGCAAAAACATTTATATGACTATCAAGTAATGCTCCCATAACTTGCTCTCTCATCACCCCTGATACACCGCTGTAACTTAATGATGGCGTTATAACACTATCATTCTCAACAATAAAAACATTTGCCATAGAAGATTCAACGACAAAGCCCTCAGTATCGAGCACTAACCAGTCATCAAATGTTGTAGGTAAATCATGTTGTTTAATCAGCACTTGTTCAAGACGGTTCAGGTGCTTCATGCCTGCAAGTAATGGTTGTCTCGCTAGAGTAACATCAGAAACAGATAAGCTAATACCATGCTGTTGCCATTGTTGATATATCGCAGGAATTTGATGCAAGGAAATAACTTCAGTCTGCTCAACGCTTGATGGTGCAGTATAACCACGACCTCCAACACCACGGCTAACAAGTAATTTAATACAGCCGTTTTTGAGAGTTTTAGCGTGTTCCTCTAACTGTAGAGTCAATTCTGATTGATGTTGTAATGTAAAACCCAAACGTAAACACGCTTGTTTCAAGCGTTCAATATGTGCGTAAATAAATAGTACCTGGCTATGTGATACTCGCATCGTAGCGAAAGCACCATCACCGTATGCTAAACCACGGTCTGACGAGTTAACATGGTGTTGAGGTAATCCATTAACAAATATTGATGTCATTCTCTTTCCTGAGTGTTATCTGACGTCTGCTTTAATGTTCATTTTACAACTGCAACCTATAAACAAAAGAATGGCTCCGAATTAGGAGCCGTTCAATTTACAAAATACGATCTAACGTACTTTTTTTGCAAGCTTTTACTTAAATTTTGCAAGCTTTTACTTAAATAAAGTATTAACGAGCAAGTAGGTGCTGAATTCTAGCTTTAAGGATATCTGTTGCGATACGGTTTTTACCACCACGAGGAACAATAATATCAGCATGTTGTTTTGACGGTTCGATAAACTGTAAAAACATTGGACGAACAGTCGCTTTATACTGAGAAATAACTGATTCCATTGTACGGCCACGCTCCGCAACATCACGCGTTAGACGACGTAAGAAACAGATATCAAGTGGTGTATCCATAAACACACTGGCATCCATTAATTCGCGTAACTTCGGATCTGTTAGTAATAAGATACCTTCTAAGATAATCACCTTTTTAGGTTGCATATCTAACGTCTTATCAACACGCGTATGTTCTTTATAGCTATAACAAGGAATATTAACCGACTCGCCTCTTTTAAGCTGTTTTAGATGTTCAGCTAATAGCTGATGGTCTAACGCTTTAGGATGGTCATAGTTAGTTTTAACGCGTTCATCCATAGATAAATGGCTTTGATCACGATAATAAGCATCTTCATTGATAACGCCAATTTGGTCGGTACCTAAATCACGCTTCAACTCTGCAAAAATAGTCTGCGCGATTAAACTTTTTCCTGATGCTGACGCACCTGCGATACCGATAATGACACACTGCTGAGAATTCATTACTAAAACCTTACTCGTCGTCTGAAATGCTGATTGAAACTGATTTTTTATTTTGTTGCTTAGCTAACTGAGCTCCCACTTTACGGGCAATCTCACGGTAGATACCTGCAACTTCAGAATCTGGTTTGCTGGCAACAGTAGGGTTACCTTCATCCATTGATTCACGAATATTAATGTTAAGTGGTAAAGCACCTAATAATGGTACTTCATAACGCTCAGCAATCTTACTGCCACCATGAGTACCGAAAGGATGTTCTTTATGCCCACATTCTGGACATAAATGAAAACTCATGTTCTCAATAATCCCCAATACTGGGATATCAACTTTCTGGAACATAGAAATGCCTTTTTTAGCATCTTCTAGCGCAATATCTTGTGGCGTTGTAACGATAACAGTGCCACTCACTGGAAACTTTTGCGAAAGAGTCAGTTGTATATCGCCTGTTCCTGGCGGTAAATCAACAACCAAGTAATCAAGTTCTGGCCACTGAGTTTCAGTTAGTAGTTGATTTAATGCGCCTGCTGCCATCGGGCCACGCCACACAGCAGCTTCACCATCACCAAGCATAAAACCAATAGACTGAGCTGAGATGCCATGAGCGCTAGCCGCTGTCATCAATTTACCGTCTGGAGATGTAGGCTTAAAACCTTGTAAACCGAGCATCATTGGAATAGATGGGCCGTAAATATCAGCATCTAAAATACCGACTTCTGCGCCTTCAGCTTTTAACGCTAATGCCAGGTTAACCGCTGTTGTTGATTTACCAACACCACCTTTACCAGAAGCAACGGCAATGACTTGTTTAATATTTGGAATTGGCGCAACAGAACTAATGGCCGAAAATACTCTTGGCTGAAAGTCAATTTCGCACTCTACTTCATCAATGGCATCAAGGACGGCTAATTTCTTAGTCACATCCATTACCGTATCGCGATATTGAGTCATACATGGATAAGGATAAACCAACCCAAGTAATAAACGCTTACCTTCAATAGCTAGCTTATTAACACAACCTGCAGATACCAGCCCTTCGGCTAAATATGGATCTTGGTATGCATCTAAAATACTCAATACGGGACCTAATAGGTCTTCACTTAATTGATAATCTGTATGCGAAGTAGACAAAAGCAGAACTCCCAGCAAAAAATTTGCCCAAGTGTACCAGAATTCAAGAATAATGAGCGCAAATTTAGGCCATTTAGTTGTTGTTTGATGAAATAATCACTTTGATCGGTTAGTATCATCAACATATATTTGGTGTAATCGATTGTTGAGACAAAATGACAAATTCACAACGTAAAATTCTGGTGACAAGTGCCCTCCCGTATGCAAATGGTCCAATCCATTTAGGTCATATGCTTGAGTATATTCAAACTGATATTTGGTCTCGTTACCAAAAACTTCGTGGACATGAATGTCACTATATCTGTGCCGATGATGCTCATGGCACCCCAATCATGCTCAAAGCCCAACAATTGGGTATTACACCAGAAGAAATGATTGCTCAAGTTCAAAAAGAACATGAACAAGATTTTGCTGACTTCAACATCAGTTTTGATAACTTCCATAGCACTCATTGTGATGAAAACCGTGAGCTCGCTAGTGACATCTACTTGAAGTTACGTGAAGGCGGCTACATTAAAACTAAAACAATTTCACAGTTGTTTGATCCTGAAAAAGAAATGTTTTTACCTGACCGTTTTGTTAAAGGCACTTGCCCAAAATGTAAGAGTGAAGACCAGTACGGTGATAACTGTGATAACTGTGGCGCGACTTATAGCACTACCGATTTAATTAAGCCTTACTCTGTTGTTTCAGGTGCCACGCCTGTCATGAAAGACAGTGAGCACTTCTTCTTTGATTTACCCGCATTTGAAACCATGCTTGGCGAATGGTTAGCTTCAGGTTCTCTGCAACCTGAAATCGCTAACAAATTAAGAGAATGGTTCGATCAAGGGTTGCAGCAGTGGGATATTTCACGTGATGCACCTTATTTTGGGTTTGAAATCCCTGGTCAGCCAGGTAAGTTTTTCTATGTATGGCTAGATGCACCAATTGGCTACATGGGTTCATTCAAAAATTTATGTGACAGACGTGAAGATTTAGATTTTGATGAATTTTGGGGCCTAGATTCTAAAGCTGAGCTATATCACTTCATCGGGAAAGATATTGTCAATTTCCATGGCTTATTCTGGCCTGCTGTACTAGACGGTGCTGGAATTCGTAAACCTACGGCTGTTTACGCACACGGTTATGTCACGGTTAACGGCGCTAAAATGTCAAAGTCAAAAGGCACGTTCATTAAAGCACGTACCTATTTAGATAATTTAGACCCTGAGTATCTTCGTTATTACTACGCAGCTAAATTAAATAGCCGTGTCGATGACTTAGATTTGAATCTTGAAGATTTCGCTCAACGGGTTAACTCAGATTTAGTCGGCAAGCTTGTTAACTTAGCCTCAAGAACGGCTGGTTTTATCAGCAAACGTTTCGAAGGTAAGTTAGCTAAAATCAATGATATGACTTTGACTGAAGCTTTCTTGGCAAAGCAGGACGTTATTGCTGAATTATACGAAACCCGAGAGTTTGGTAAAGCTATGCGTGAAATCATGGCTTTAGCTGACATGGCTAATGCTTACGTTGCTGATGCAGCGCCTTGGCAGTTAATTAAACATGACGACAAGCAAGAAGAAGCCCATCAAGTGTGTAGTAATGCGCTTAACTTGTTCCGTATTCTCGTGACATACCTTAAACCGGTACTGCCTCAGCTTGCAGAAAATGTCGAAGCATTCTTACAAACGCCGCTGGCTTGGGAAAATTTAGCCATTGATTTAACCGGTCACGAAATCGCTAAGTTCAAAGCCTTAATGCAGCGCATTGAAGCTAAGAGCATTGAAGCCATCATTGAGGCTTCTACGGAGAACTTACAAGTGACTGCGGCTAAAATCGCTGACACTGCGCCAGAAGAGACACAAACAGAATTAGAGAAAGATCCTCTATGTCCTGAAATCTCTTTTGATGATTTTGCTAAAATAGATTTACGTATCGCGCTAATTTCAAAAGCTGAACATATTGAAAAAGCGAACAAACTTTTGCGTTTAGAATTAGATTTAGGTGGCGAAACCAAACAAGTTTTTGCTGGCATTAAATCTGCTTATGCACCAGAAGATTTGATTGGCAAGCATACCGTTATGGTTGCTAATCTTGCGCCACGTAAAATGAAGTTTGGTGAATCTGAAGGTATGGTACTTGCTGCAGGTCCTGGCGGGAAAGACATTTGGATTTTAGAGCCTCATGCAGGTGCAAAACCAGGCATGCGTGTAATGTAATTTATTAAAGTTATAAGAAAAGGCCGTCAATTGACGGCCTTTTTTATTGGGTTTAACTGCTTACTTATTATCTAGCTAGTCATTCGCTAATTGGCTGCTGGCTAATAGTAAAGCCCCGACTAAGTATGACTCTTATTGTCTTCTTCGTGACAACCATCAGGATTATCACAAGGTGCTTCTTTAGCGAAATTTTTACTATTATTGTCTTCTTCGTGACAACCATCAGGATTATCACACGGTGCTTCTTTAGCGAAATTTTTACTATTATAAGCTTCAGTATCAGCTTCTATTGCTTGCTTTAAGCGTTCTTCATATAGCATAAACAGACTGATAAAATCATTACCATAGCGTTCACCCTCAGATCGCTTTAACCATTCTTGATAAAGTACATCCGCCGCTTCTTTTTCAACTCTTTGGTAGGTCACCTTTTGCTGGCTAACCAATTCATCTGAAAAACCCATCGCTCTCATAGAGGCTGCGCCAACTTTTAATGCCGAATGGAATGTCTCAGACTCCACATAGTCAGCCCCTGCTTCTCGTAATAAATGCGCATGACCTCGGTCAAAGGCTCGACTTATGACTTTAAGCTTCGGATACTTATGCTTTAACAGTTTTACCAATTCAATACTGTTGTGCTGATCATCAATAGCAATAACAAAAGCCGAGGCATTGGCAATACCTGCCGTTTCTAATAAATCAACTCGGGTTGCATCACCATAAAAAGCCTTGGTATTGATTTTCCTTAAGGTATCCACTTGAGACGCCTGACGATCTAGCACCACCGTTTTTACTCCATTAGACAGTAATAAACGATTAACGACTTGGCCAAATCGACCAATACCCGCAATAATCACCACGCCTTGTTCATCAACAACATCATGTTCCCGAGCATTTGAGGTCTTTTGATATTTTGGCACGATGAACTTTTCATAGAAGATAAATAAACCGGGGGTTAAAAACATCGACAGCGCGACAACAATAGACAATGGCTGCGCAATATGAATAGGCAATACATCATTCTGTTGGCTAAAGCTCAGTAATACAAACCCGAACTCACCCGCTTGTGCGAGGCTTAATGTATATAACCATCTATCACTACCAGTAATTCTAAATATAAAGGACAGTAAAAACAGTACGGTCGCCTTTAAGAACATAACTCCGAAGGTAATGGCTAAAATAATGCCTAAATGTTCCCATAGAATATTAAAATCAATACCGGCACCGACCGTAATAAAAAATAGTCCAAGCAATAACCCCTTAAATGGGCCAATATTGGTTTCTAATTCATGTTTAAATTCACTATTGGCTAATACTACCCCGGCTAAAAAGGTACCCAGCGCTGGCGAAAGGCCAACTAAGCTCATTAGCGCCGCAATTCCAATTACCAGCAATAACGCCGCTGCCGTTGATATCTCTCTGACCCCAGAGTCCGCTACAAACCTAAAGATTGGCCTACTCAGATAATGTCCACCAAACACCACTAACGAAATAGACAAGACTAAAACTAAAGCATAAACGCCGCCAGATAACTCAGCGACAAGCGACAGTTCTTCATGATGTTCTGCGGCATCAGCAACAGCACTTTGCGTCACCGCCACTAATTCAGGTAAAGCCAGTAATGGGATCAATGCCAACATAGGAATAACGGCAATATCTTGAAAGAGCAGCACAGCAAAGGCATTTTTACCGGCAGGGGTTTTGTTTAGCCCTTTTTCGCTTAGCGTTTGTAAAACAATTGCAGTAGAAGAAAGTGAAAATATCAGCCCGATTGTTAATGCTATAGACCATTGAAAATCAAACATCATAGCAATAGCCATGACACCACCAACCGAAAGTCCGACTTGTAAGCCGCCCATACCGATAAGTCGATTACGCATTGTCCAAAGCATTTTCGGTTCGAGTTCTAAACCCACGAGAAACAACATCATGACCACACCAAATTCAGCAAAATGCTGGATGGTATTAGTTTCGCTGCCGACCAGACCAACAATCGGTCCAATAACGACTCCAGCAATTAAATAACCAAGTACTGATCCTAGGCCAAGGCGTTGTGCTATTGGCACTGCTATTACTGCTGCTGATAGATAGATAAAAGCCTGTAAAAAATACTCTGTCATAACGATATTCCTTTAACTGTTCTATCTATATTGGCTTAAAAGACTGTGTCTACAATGGCTTAATGGCCTTAATGAAGCATTAAACAGGGTTAACAATATCAATAAAGTGATGCTGCAAACCAAACTCTTTTGCTAAATGTTCGCCTAATGCCTTAATACAAACCTGTTCAGTTGCATGATGACCCGCGGCAAAATAATGAATATTTTGTTCCATCGCGCAATGAAAAGTGCTTTCAGAAACTTCACTATTAATAAGCGCATCAACACCTAACGTTGCAGCATGATAAAGACGACTTTTTAAAATTAATCAGGGTTAACAATATCAATAAAGTGATGCTGCAAACCGAACTCTTTTGCTAAATGTTCGCCTAATGCCTTATTACCAAATGCTTTAATATCAAATGGTTCAGTTGCATGATGACCCGCGGCAAAATAATGAATATTTTGTTCCATCGCGCAATGAAAAGTGCTTTCAGAAACTTCACTATTAATAAGCGCATCAACACCAACTTTGTAGCATGATAAAGACGACTTTTTAAAATTAAACAGGATTTACAATATCAATAAAGTGATGCTGCAAACCAAACTCTTTTGCTAAATGCTCACCTAATGCTTTAATACCAAACTGTTCAGTTGCATGGTGACCCGCAGCAAAATAATGAATATTTTGTTCCATTGCGCAATGAAAGGTTCTTTCAGATACTTCACCACTGATAAAAGCATCAACACCCAATGTTGCAGCATGATCAATATAATCCTGCGCCCCACCAGTACACCATGCTAATGAAGAAATAACGTCATTTTTTTGCCCAATATGTAGCGGAATACGATTCAGTTTATCTGCCAATAACGCTGTAACTTGCTCAACAGTTAAAGGCTGAGGAAACTTACCTTGCCACAATAAGTTTTGCGGAATATCCGCACTCACTTCAACATCGACAATGCCTAATTCTTTAGCTAATTCAGCATTATTCCCAAGAGTTTGGTGCGCGTCTAAAGGTAAATGATAGCCGAATAAGTTCATATCGTGGGTCATTAATGACTTTATACGTTTGTATTTCATTCCTGTAAGCACTTCGGGTTCATTTTTCCAAAAGAAGCCATGATGAACTAAAATAGCATCTGCGTTTAAGGCTGCAGCTTGGTCAATTAAGTCTTGGCAGGCTGTAACGCCTGTAACAATTGTTTTGATGCTATCAGTACCCTCCACTTGTAAGCCATTGGGCGCATAATCCTTAAATTGATTAACATTAAGAAAATCATTCAGATATTTGGAAAGTTGTTGGCGAGATACAGACGTTAATGGCATAAAACTAACCTTAAAATTATTAATAGTAACAGTGTAACGCAGTCCAATACTTATTGAAAAACCCTTGTTAAGATTGACTATTTGCTAAGCTATTTTTACATAAATTGGACTTTTAGGTACTTTAACCACTAAAATTAGCCTAAGGGATGTTGAAAACATTATATAAACTATTCATAAAAGAAAAATAGGTCTCAATATGTCAAACTTGACTAAAGACGCGCTTATCGCAGAACTTAAAGCTGCGCTTGAAAAGCAAACTTCACAAACTGTAGAAATAGTGCAAAAAGGCAGCTGGTACAAAATTGATGGCGGCAAGTCTTTACGCTTTAGCGATCTTGAACAAATGCACCTTGAATTAACCCAAGGTAAAACTGCCTCTAAAGTTGAACCTGCAGCTGAAAAACCTGCGGTTAAATCTATAGCTAAAAAAGCAGTTGCAAAGAAAGAAGTCACTAAAAAATCAGTGGCAAAAGCTAAAGTTTCTGTAGCGTCTAAATCGGGTGGTAAAACACCGAAAGAATTATGGCGTGAAAAATTAGCAAATGCAGGTAAAAGCACTTTACCTCGCGGATTCTAATTTTTATCAGCTTGAAACTAAAAAGGAGCCATGGGCTCCTTTTTTGTTTCTCACTTTCGAAATGGCATATTTCTATATCAACCTTGATAATAAACTGATCTAGTTTATTAAATGACTACATAGCAATGTCGACTCGAACATAACCTTTAAGATAAACCACTCTTACTTCGTCTCCTGCAATAAATGGCATTCCAGGATCCTCATCTTGAATAACCATAACTTGATTACCATCATCAAGATTAATCATCATCTCAATGATTTTGTATTCTAGTGTTCTTGTAGAATTACCGTATTGATTAGCCGCTGCGCCACCTAATAGTGCACCTAAAACAGTTGCAACATCTTGACCGGAACCGCCGCCAAATTGATGACCTATTACCCCACCAACTAATGCTCCACCAAAGGTTTTCCAACCTACATTTCGGTCTTCAACTAACTGAGTTTGAGTAACATGCTTAATCGATTCCACTTGCCCATAGATGACTTTTTCAACGGGGACAGCTTGATTTCTTTCATATGCAGCACTCGCAGAAGGAGATACTGACATAAAGAGTAATAAAATCGCACTTAAAAGTGCTTGAGGATAGTTTGTGAGTTTCAACATAGACAAAATTCCGCTAACGTATGCATAAGGTCTATTCAATAATATACTTAATTGTGAACTCACTGTCTTATTTAAATCATTTGCCTCACTTCCCCGATCCTAAGCAAGCATTAACAGATCCTAATGGGTTGCTTGCTGTTGGTGGTGACTTGACGCCGCAGCGCTTGGTAGAAGCTTACTATCAAGGAATATTCCCTTGGTTTAACGAAGATGACCCCATTTTATGGTGGTCACCGGATCCTAGAGCAACATTTACACCTAAAACTTATGCGCTCAGTAAGAGTACGCACAAGTTCATGAAAAAATGTTCATGGCGCTTTACCATCAATCAGGCTTTCACTGATGTCATCCTCGCATGCTCTGCCCCGAGAAAAACCCAACAAGGCACTTGGATTTCCAGTGATATTCAGCAAGCTTATATTCAGCTGCATCAATTAGGAAAAGCACATTCAATTGAAGTTTGGGACAAGGATGAACTCGTCGGCGGTTTATATGGTATCGCGGTAGGCAGTGTATTTTGTGGTGAATCAATGTTCCATACAAAAACCAACGCCTCAAAAGTGGCTTTCGCAGTGTTGAATCAACATTTAGTCAAACATGAATTCAAGTTAATAGATGCTCAGATCATGAATCCCCACCTTGAAAACCTCGGTGCGATTGAACTACCGAGATACGATTTTTTATCGCAACTAAAACAATTACGTAATCAAGCCATTGATGATAAAACTTGGTTAACACAAGAGGTTCGTTTTGAGTTCTAGAAGTATCAGTGTAGGAATTAGTCACCCTTTCGATTGCAGTTACATTGAAGGGCTAACTGAGCAATTATTAATAATCCAAGAGTCTCAGCTTGATGCTAATTTGTTTGAGCAATTACTTGGCATGGGATTTAGACGCAACGGTAACTCTATTTACAAGCCTAAATGTCCAAGTTGCCAAGCTTGCCAATCGATTCGAGTGATAGTGCCAGAATTTATTATTTCTAAGAGACAAAAAAGAACCTTAAAAAATAACCAAGACTTAACCTGGAAAGTGACTCACGAAACCACCGCTGAGCATTATCAGCTTTATGATAAATACATTACAGGGCGACATTCAGATGGTCCAATGTATCCGCCTAACGAAATCCAATTTAATGATTTCCTGATGTGCAGTTGGTTACCGAAAACTTATATTGAAGTGTATGACCAAAAAAAACTTGTTGGTGTGGCTGTCACTGACTTGATGAACAACTCTCTTTCTGCCATATACAGTTACTTTGATCCTGACTATGCAAAACGTTCATTAGGGGCATACATGATTCTGTTACAATGCCAACTGGCTCAGCAATTAGATAAGCAATTTCTTTATTTAGGCTATCAAATTGATGAGAATCGAAAAATGAATTACAAGCGTTTATATCGTCCTTATCAAATCCTAACCGCTGAAGGTTGGCAACATATTGTAAAAGAACCTATGCTTTAGTGTTTCATTCCTTTACAGCAAGCCCATTTTACGGCATGATACGGCGAATTTTTTTTATATTTGAAGGCATAAAGGTAACCAATTAATGGCGAAAGAAGACAACATTGAAATGCAGGGCACTATCCTTGAGACCTTGCCAAATACAATGTTCCGCGTAGAACTTGAAAATGGTCATGTAGTGATAGCACACATTTCTGGCAAGATGCGCAAAAACTACATCCGTATTTTAACGGGTGATAAAGTCACGGTTCAGTTGACTCCTTACGATTTAAGTAAAGGTCGTATCGTCTTCCGCGCACGTTAGTCCTGCCTCATCTATTAAAAACCCGGCTTTGATGTCGGGTTTTTTATTGGCTAACGATCATAGCGAATATTGCTCATTTTTCTTAAGTAATAGTAGTTAGCGGTTAACGAAAAAAAATGGCTATCTGAATACAGATAGCCATTTCTATTTGTGACATATTATTTAGAAGATTTTATGAGACTTTCTCTTCACATTCACAAGTAATCACAATCTCATTGTCCTTCACATCAACCTTCGCATTACCACCAGCTTCAAGCTTGCCGAACAATATTTCATCGGCCAATGGACGCTTAATCAATTCTGTGACAACTCGACTCATAGGACGAGCCCCCATGTTCTTGTCGTAGCCTTTCTCAGCAAGTAATGTACGGGCTTCGTCAGTCACTTCAAGCATGACTCGCTTTTCGTCTAACTGTGCTTGTAGCTCGATTAAGAACTTATCAACCACTTTCGCGATGACGGTCAAATCAAGATGATTAAACCAAATAATCGAATCTAGACGATTTCGAAACTCCGGCGTAAACACTTTATTGATTTCAGTCATAGCGTTTAAACTGCTGTCTTGCTGTTTAAACCCTATAGAACTACGAATAGACTCTTGGACACCCGCATTGGTGGTCATCACTAAAGTCACATTTCTAAAATCAGCTTTGCGACCATTACTGTCGGTTAATGTACCGTGATCCATAACCTGTAGAAGTAAGTTATAAACATCAGGATGCGCTTTTTCAATTTCATCTAAAAGCACAACACAGTGTGGATTCTTAATGACTGCATCAGTCAGTAACCCGCCTTGTTCATAACCAACATAACCTGGTGGAGAACCAATTAGACGTGAAACTGTATGTCTTTCCATATACTCAGACATATCAAACCGAATCAACTTCATGTTTAAACAAGCAGCAAGTTGGTTAGTGACTTCTGTTTTACCAACACCAGTAGGACCTGCAAACAAGAAACTACCAACGGGTCTTTTCTCTGCACCTAATCCACTTCGAGACAATCGAATAGCCGAACTAAGGCCCTCTATCGCTTTGTCTTGGCCAAACACTAGCATCTTAAGGTTACGTTCAAGATTCTTAAGTAAGTCTTTGTCAGTGGACGATACGGACTTCTCAGGAATTCTTGCAATTTTTGCAATAATCGCTTCAATTTCTGGCTGACCGATGGTTTTCTTACGTTTGCTCGCGGGTAACATCACCATTCTCGCGCCCGCTTCGTCAATCACATCAATCGCTTTGTCTGGAAGATGTCTGTCGTTAATGTGTTTGGCTGACAAACTTGCTGCAGAACTAATTGCAGCTTGTGTGTAACGAACACCATGATGCTCTTCGTATTTAGACTTCAAGCCCAATAAAATCTTGGTGGTTTCTGCAACTGAAGGTTCATTAACATCAATCTTTTGGAAACGGCGAGCCAATGCTCTGTCTTTCTCAAAAATGCTTTGATATTCCTGGAACGTCGTCGAGCCCATACAACGAAGTGATCCGTTTGACAGCAATGGTTTTAATAAGTTTGACGCATCCATCACGCCACCAGAAGCAGCGCCTGCGCCGATAATGGTATGAATTTCATCAATGAACAAAATGGCATGTTCATTCTTTGCCAGTTCTTTCAATAAACCTTTGAAGCGTTTCTCGAAGTCACCGCGATATTTGGTACCCGCTAATAACGAGCCTAAGTCTAATGAATACACTGTTGCATCTTTGATGACTTCAGGTACTTGCTTGTTAACGATTCGATACGCTAAGCCTTCAGCAATGGCCGTTTTACCCACACCCGCTTCTCCAACGAGCAATGGGTTATTTTTACGGCGTCGACATAAGGTTTGAATTGCGCGTTCGACTTCATCATCACGACCAATCAATGGATCGATAACACCATCTTTAGACAATTGATTAAGATCAGCAGCAAATTGAGATAATAAACTTCTATCTTCAGGTGCTTCAGAACCCTCTTCACTTGCCTCTGGATTGTTTATCTCTTCATTGCTGTCATCTTTTGGTAAACCGTGTGAGATGTAATTAACCACATCCAATCGAGTGATTTCACAACGACGCAATAAATAAACGGCTTGGGATTCTTGTTCACTGAAAATAGCAACTAAAACGTTGGCACCAGTGACTTCGTTTCGGCCAGATGATTGAACATGAAATACTGCTCGCTGAAGTACACGTTGAAACCCTAGAGTTGGCTGAGTTTCACGTTCTTCTGTATTTTCAGCGATTAATGGGGTTGTCTGTTGAATGAAATTTGATACTTCCTCGTGCAAACGAGTTAGATCTGCACCACAAGCTATCAATGCTTCTTTAGCCGACGGATTGTTGATTAATGCTAATAATAAATGTTCTACGGTCATATATTCATGACGTGAATCTCTAGCTTGTTGAAAAGCTAGGTTCAAGGTGACTTCAAGATCTTTGTTTAGCATAGCACCCCCTAAAATACTCAAAAACTGCAGAGTTGCCGGTTGCGAAAAATGAATTCACTACGCGGCTTCTAATGTACACAGTAACGGATGTTGGTTTTCTCTTGCAAACTGATTTACTTGTAAAACTTTGGTTTCCGCTATTCCAAATGAAAAAACACCGCAGATTCCCTTACCTTGGTGATGGATAGCCATCATGATGTCAGTGGCTTGTGGTTCATCCTTATTAAAAAAGCGTTGTAACACTTCTATCACAAAGTCCATCGGAGTGTAATCATCGTTATTTAACACGACTTTATACATTGAAGGTGGTTGTAGCTCCGATTCAACACGTTCTTCTGTGTGCTCTACGCTGCCTAATCTACCCATGTGTTAATACTAGCCTCTAGTTTGGTACAAGACCAATTGATATTAATAAATTAATTAAATGTTGTCATTTTGTTAATTTTTACTTGACATCTTTTCGTACAAATTTCATTCTGTTCGGAGGCGGCAAACTTAGACCGCTGTTAAATAAGTTTTACTATCTTACTGGTAAGTAAACAACAGAAGGAAGTGGAAGTATGGCAAGCGGAACTGTTAAATGGTTCAACAACGCCAAAGGATTCGGGTTTATTTGCCCAGATCAGGGTGGCGAAGATGTATTTGCGCATTATTCAACAATCGAAATGGAAGGCTACAGAACGCTAAAAGCGGGCCAACCAGTAGATTTTCAAACTGAGCAAGGCCCTAAAGGGATGCATGCTTCAGCCATTTCACCAACGAAGTAAACTCAGTCGGTGAAACAAATCAAAAAGGTAGAGACAAAGTCTCTGCCTTTTTTTATTGTTAAAAATCTTCGCTATATAACTTAAAATAGTCAGGTTCAATTATGTCTATCTAACAACAAACCTCAATTGAACAATCATTATACCTGCTTCGGTTCTATCACTGTTTATATCTTAAATGAACTATAAAACAAAATAGTTAAAAGTTTAATCTTTGCTAATTTATATTTTAATTTATCGGTAAATAAAAATTCGTATGCTTAATATTCATACAAACCTTAGCGATTACCGCTCAACTCTATCATCTGAAACTCAATGTCTTGAGGCTTGTTAATTTAGCAAGCATAAAAAAAGCAGAGATATCATCTCTGCTTTTCTATTAAAACACTTTTTATAAAAGACTTAAAAGTGCTCTATTTCGTTAACCAAACAATAATGAATTACTGAGTGATGAACTTATTAAGTAGCGGACTTGGACGCATCGCTGCTTCAGCTTTAGCTGCATCTAAACGGAAGTAACCGCCTAAATCAATTGCTGGACCTTGAGCGGCATTTAACTCAGCAACAATTGCTGCTTCGTTAGATGTCAGTGATTCTGCTAATTCAGCAAATTGACCCGCTAACTCAGTATCTGCAGTTTGCGCTGATACAGCTTGTGCCCAATACATTGCAAGATAGAAATGGCTACCACGGTTATCAAGTTCACCCACACGACGTGAAGGAGACTTGTTGCTATCAAGGAACTGACCGATAGCGATATCTAATGTATCAGCAAGTACTTGCGCTTTAGGATTATTAGCTGTTTGGCTCAAATGCTCTAAGGAAGCCGCTAAAGCTAAGAATTCACCCAGTGAATCCCAACGTAAATGCCCTTCTTTCTCAACTTGTTGAACATGCTTAGGTGCACTACCACCAGCGCCTGTTTCAAATAAGCCACCACCATTCATTAACGGTACGATTGACAGCATTTTAGCACTCGTACCCAATTCAAGAATTGGGAATAAGTCAGTTAAGTAATCACGTAGCACGTTACCAGTAACAGAAATAGTATCTAAACCATCTTTAACACGATCAAGTGTCACGCGTGTCGCTTCAACTGGTGCAAGGATTTGTAAGTCTAATCCGTCAGTATCATGATCTTTAAGATAAGCTTCTACTTTAGTGATAAGTTGAGCATCATGAGCACGTTGACTATCTAACCAAAAAATAGCTGGAGTGCCACTCAAACGAGAACGTCTAACCGCTAACTTAACCCAATCACGGATTGGCGCATCTTTCACTTGGCACATTCTGAAAATATCGCCAGTTTCAACGTTATGCGTCATCAAAACTGCACCAGCACAGTTAATGACATTAACAACACCTGCTTGAGCAATTTCAAATGTTTTATCATGGCTACCGTATTCTTCCGCTTTTTGAGCCATCAAACCTACGTTTGGTACGCTACCCATTGTGGTTGGGTTAAATGCACCATTAGCTTTACAAAATGAAATGGTTTCTTGGTAAACGCCTGCATAACAACGATCCGGGATCATGGCTTTGGTGTCTTGTAGTTGTCCATCAGGACCCCACATTTTACCTGAAGAACGAATAGCAGCAGGCATTGAAGCATCAATAATAATATCACTTGGTACGTGTAAGTTAGTGATACCTTTATCTGAATCAACCATAGCTAATGCTGGACGTTTTGCGTAAACAGCAGCGATATCAGCTTCGATTTCAGCGCGCTGGGCTTCTGGTAATGTTGCAATTTTTGCGTACACATCACCAAAGCCATTATTCACATCGACACCTAGCTCATTGAAAAGTGCTTGATGCTTAGCAAAAACCTCTTTAAAGAAGACTTTTACAGCATGACCGAACAAAATTGGATCTGACACTTTCATCATCGTTGCTTTTAAATGCAATGAAAGAAGTACATCTTCAGATTTAGCCGCTTCAATTTCACGCTCATAAAATGCCACAAGCGCTTTATTGCTCATAACTGCGGTATCGATAACTTCGCCAGCCAGTAATGATAAACCACTTTTCAGTGATACTGTTTGGCCATCAGTTTGGGTTAGCACGATATCAACTTTGTCAGCAGCAGCGAGTGTTACTGACTGTTCGCTTCCGTAAAAATCACCTTCATTCATATGAGCAACATGTGAAGCTGAATCACTGGCCCACTTGCCCATAGAATGTGGATTTTTCTTAGCGTAGTTTTTTACAGATGTTGGCGCGCGACGATCTGAGTTACCTTCACGAAGTACAGGGTTTACTGCACTACCTTTGATTTTGTCATAACGAGATTGCACATCACGATCAGCATCGGTTGATGGCTCATCTGGGTAATTGGGAATATCGTAGCCTTTCGCTTGTAATTCAGCGATACAAGCTTTTAATTGTGGAACTGATGCACTGATATTCGGTAATTTAATGATATTAGCTTCAGGAGTATTTGCCATTGCACCTAATTCGGTTAATGCATCTGCAATTTTTTGCTCTGCTGTTAACTTTTCAGGGAAATTAGCAATAATACGGCCAGATAAAGATATATCTCTAGTTTCAACCTTCACTCCTGCAGCATTAGTAAATGTGCGAATGATAGGGAGTAATGAAAGCGTTGCTAGTGCTGGTGCTTCATCAGTTTCTGTATAAATGATTGTTGGAGAGTTATCTTTCATGCTTTTTCCTACATTATTGAAATAAATAGTTTTTTTAAATTATTATTGTAATAAGTATCTACCTAAAACATCCTCAATCTTTTGCTGAGGTACATTTTACTCGGCACAAATCCATATGAAATCTGAAAAATAAATGCTGACTGCTAGTCAAAAAAAACGGGCACAGATCACATTTTTAAGGCAAACATCATAGACCATTATCTGCAAGATTCAAATTCCACTTAGGCCTAATGCCGAGTAAACTATACAAAATGAATCAATTTCACCATTAAAGGCGTACGTATGTCAGCCAATGACAAAACAAAACGTTTCAATAGTAAATCAGCGTCCACATCATTGCCACGTTCAGGCCAGAAGCCTTATAAACGTGCGGTTTCCAAACCAGTAACGGATCCCATCATAGTGTTGTTTAACAAACCATTTGATGTGCTATGTCAATTTACTGATGAATCTGGACGACAAACATTAAAAGATTTTATACCAGTGAAAGATGTATATGCCGCAGGCAGATTAGACAGAGATAGTGAAGGGTTATTGTTATTGACTAATGACGGTAAGCTGCAAGCAAAATTAACACAACCCAAGAAAAAAACCTTCAAAACCTATTGGGCGCAAGTTGAGGGTGTACCGAATGCTGACTCAATAAAAGCCCTTTGCCAAGGTGTTGAATTAAAAGATGGAATGACACTCCCTGCACAAGTTAAAATAATCGATGAACAAGCCATTTGGGATCGAACTCCGCCCGTGCGTGAGCGCAAATCGATTCCGACCACATGGCTAGAAATCCAAATTTGTGAAGGGCGTAATCGCCAAGTTAGACGAATGACAGCCCACATTGGCCACCCCACCCTAAGATTAATTCGCTATAAAATAGGTCAATGGAGTTTAGATAACATTAACTCTGGTGAGTACAAAATACAGATCCCTGAAAACTAAGGTTTGCGCACCGTTAGCCAACGGTTTCAAATATAAGTGACTCTCTAGTAAGTGACTTTCTATAAGTGGCTATCTATAAATGCTCTACATAAGACGTTAGATTAACACTTCATCACACGAGAAATTAACGGGATCCATTGATGACTAAACAACGTTACAAACCCAATACTACAGTTGCTTGCGTTGTTCATTGTGATGACAGGTTTTTATTGGTAGAAGAAATTATTGATGGCGACATACGCTTTAATCAACCAGCTGGTCATTTAGAGGCCAATGAAAGCATCATTGATGCCTGCTTGCGTGAAGTGAAAGAAGAGACGGGCTTGAATGTCGATATAACTGCACTGGTCAGTATCTACCAATTTAGTGCCTCTGAAGAGTTAGCTTTCATGCGGTTTACGTTCACAGCTGAAGTAGAACAATGGGTGGAATGTATCCCGTTAGATAAAGATATAAGTGCGTGCCACTGGTTTACTTTTGCTGAAATAAAAGCTCGTAGGCACCAGTTACGTAGCCCTTTGGTCATCAAATCAATCGAGGACTATTTACATAAACCTCACAGCCCATTATCAGTGATTGATAGCAACTTGCAGATGATAGCCGCCAACAATAATGCATGATAGAATATGCGCCGCACATTTTAGAGAATTTAGGGTTGTTTTTGTATCGCACTTGAAATGCGATTAAAGCGACCACATTATGATCTCTTGTATCTAAACATTCATGGTTTCTAGGTTTTATGACATTAAGTACTCCCAATTCAAATGGTAAAAAAGTCATCGTAGGTATGTCCGGCGGTGTAGATTCTTCAGTATCTGCGTATTTGCTTATGCAGCAGGGATATGAGGTTGAAGGATTATTCATGAAGAACTGGGAAGAAGACGATACTGATGAGTATTGTGCAGCTTCCGAAGACCTAAAAGATGCACAATCTGTTTGTGATAAATTAGGTATCAAACTTCACACGGTGAATTTTGCAGCTGAGTATTGGGACAATGTATTCGAGTTTTTCTTAGCCGAATATAAAGCAGGTCGCACCCCAAACCCTGACATCATGTGTAATAAAGAAATCAAATTTAAAGCATTTTTAGAATTCGCTGACGAAATTCTCGATGCTGATTATATTGCAATGGGCCACTATGTTCGCCGTCATGACAATGCAGACGGTAGTACACAAATGTTACGTGGTGTTGATGGCAATAAAGATCAAAGTTATTTCCTCTATACCCTTAGCGGTGCTCAAGTTGCTAAAAGCTTATTCCCAGTCGGTGAACTAGAAAAGTACCAGGTTCGTGATATCGCTAAAGAAATGGGCTTGATTACTCACGATAAGAAAGACAGTACCGGTATTTGTTTCATCGGTGAAAGAAAATTCACAGACTTTTTAGGTACCTACCTTCCCGCTCAGCCAGGTGATATTGAAACCGCTGATGAAGGTGAAGTCATTGGCACCCACCAAGGTTTGATGTATCACACATTAGGACAACGCAAAGGTCTTGGCATTGGTGGTTTGAAAAACAGCAATGATGACCCTTGGTATGTGGTAGATAAAGATTTAACCCGTAATGTATTAGTCGTTGCTCAAGGTGGTAATCATCCACGTTTAATGTCAGTTGGTATGACAGTGAATCAGTTACATTGGGTCGACCTTAAAGGGCCTACAGCGCCAGCAAAAATTACTGTCAAAACACGTTACCGCCAGCAAGATGTTGCTTGTACTGTAACCTATGACGATGAAACGAATTTACGGGTCATATTTGATGAACCTGTTGCTGCTGTTACACCAGGTCAATCTGCGGTATTTTATGATGGTGATGTCTGCCTTGGTGGCGGCATCATTGATTGTTTAATTAGAGGGTAACGCGTGAGCCAAGTCTTATTTGAACGCACTATGGCGTTCGCGGGTATTTTACAAGCTGTAGCACAAGTGCAGCATATTGCCCGCAATGGTGATTCAGACGAAGCTGCCCTTGCAGCAAGTTTAAATACCATTTTGGTGACAGACCCAGAATCTATCTCTGATATTTATAAAGATAAACAAGCGCTGAATAAAGGTTATCAACTCATTGAAAATCAATTAGGTGATGGTGGCGACAAAGATGTCGAAACCACTCGTTACCTTGTTGGTATGCTGGCACTTGAGCGTAAATTAGTTCGCTCAGCAAATGGTTTAGGGATGCTTGCCGAACGCATTAATCAAGTACATCGTCAATTGCATCACTTCGCGATTACTGATGAACAAATCATCGCCAGTCTTGCCAGCATTTATAGTGATACTATCAGCGAGCTTGGCCCTAAATTACAAATTTCTGGTAATCCAGCGTACTTGCAACAACCGCTGGTACAACAAAAAATTCGAGCTTTACTATTAGCCGCTATGCGCAGTGCTGTTTTATGGCGACAACTGGGTGGCAAACGTCGCCATCTAGTTTTTGCCCGTAAAGCCATAGTCGATACCGCTATTAGTAGCCGTAAAAATAACTAAACGATTCACCCTACGATTTTCATCTCATAATAAAAGTTCATCAAGGAGCTTCAAATGGATCTTTCTGCACTGACTGCTATCTCTCCGATAGACGGTCGTTACGGTAGCAAAACCACCTCATTACGAGGAATTTTCAGCGAATTCGGTTTAACAAAGTACCGTGTTCAAGTTGAAATTAACTGGTTAAAACTGCTTTCTAGTTGCCCAGAGATTGAAGAAGTTCCGCCATTTAGTGAAGAAGCATTAATTTTACTAGATAGCATCAAGGATAACTTCAGCGAAGAAGACGCAATGCGCGTTAAAACGATTGAAAGAACCACTAACCATGACGTTAAAGCGGTTGAGTATTTCATCAAAGAACAAATTGCAGATAACGCTGAATTAGTCGCTATCGACGAATTCGTGCATTTTGCTTGTACTTCTGAAGATATTAATAACTTATCTCACGCATTAATGCTCAAAGAAGCACGTGAATTAGTATTAGTCCCTCAGTGTGCTGAAATTGTGGAAGCGCTTAAGCAATTGGCCAGAGAACATAAGTCAGTGCCATTAATGTCACGTACTCATGGTCAACCAGCTTCTCCATCTACGCTAGGTAAAGAAATGGCTAACGTTGCAGTTCGTTTAGAACGTCAACTTAACCAAATTAATGCTGTAGAAATCATGGGTAAAATCAACGGCGCTGTGGGTAACTATAATGCTCACCTTTCAGCTTACCCTGAAGTTAACTGGCATGAACTTTCACAACGTTTTGTCACTAGCTTAGGCATTAACTGGAACGCTTACACCACTCAAATTGAACCGCATGATTACATTGCTGAACTATTTGATGCGATTGCCCGTTTTAACACTATCTTAATCGATTTCGATCGTGATATTTGGGGTTATATTGCACTAGGTCACTTCAAGCAACGCACTATCGCTGGCGAAATTGGTTCATCAACTATGCCGCATAAAGTTAACCCAATTGATTTTGAAAATTCAGAAGGTAACTTAGGTATTGCTAACGCGCTAATGCAGCATTTAGCCGCGAAACTTCCGGTATCAAGATGGCAACGTGATCTAACTGATTCAACAGTATTGCGTAACCTTGGTGTAGGTATGGCACATTCATTAATCGCTTACCAAGCGACATTGAAAGGCATCAGCAAGCTTGAAGTTAACGAAGCAAATCTGCGTGCTGAATTAGATAAAAACTGGGAAGTACTTGCTGAGCCAGTACAAACAGTGATGCGTCGTTATGGCATCGAAAAGCCATATGAAAAATTAAAAGAGCTAACACGTGGTAAACGTATCGATGGTGATCAATTAGCAACATTTATCGATGGTCTAGAATTACCAGATCAAGTTAAAGCTGAACTTAAAACAATGACCCCAGCTAACTACATTGGCCGTGCTGAAGCATTCGTTGACGAGTTAAAATAATCTTCCATTCAATTGCTAAAATTGATTATTGAATAAGGATAGGCGATAGCTCAGCTTGAGTTATCGCCTTTTTTACAACTATGTATACATTAAATTTTGATACTGCTGAGTTCATCAGCAAGAATTGGCAACAAAAGCCTATTGTCATCAAAAATGCCTTTAAAGCATTTGAAGATCCAATATCAGCCGATGAGCTTGCAGGTCTTGCGATGGAAGAAGATATCTCTTCACGCATTGTAAAAACCGAAGCTGATGGTTGGAATGTTATCCAAGGACCGTTTGAAGACTACGACGAACACGGTGATGACAAGTGGCAATTACTCGTTCAAGCAGTCAACCATTGGTATCCAGAATCACAGCCGCTTGTAGAAGCTTTCAGATTTTTGCCTGATTGGCGATTTGATGACTTGATGGTGTCATTTGCGACACCACAAGGCGGGATCGGTCCACATATTGATAATTACGATGTTTTCCTTATTCAAGGTGAAGGAGAACGTCGCTGGAAAGTGGGTCATAACGGTGTACACCAATGTCGTGGTGGTGATGCATCAAGTCCGTTAGTTGAAGACTTTGAACCAATAATCGATGTCGTGTTAACCAAGGGTGATATGTTATATATCCCACCAGGTTACCCTCATTGCGGTGAAACCTTAAGCCTTGCTATGAGCTACTCAATTGGTTTTAGAGCCCCTAGCCAACAAGAGTTGTTAACTCAAATTGCTGACACATTAATTGATAACAACACAGGGCAACACAGATTCACTTCAACTGAAGAATCAGCAAACCACGGTGTTGTCAGTCAAACCCAGCAACAAGGTATCATGGATTTGTTAGCGCAATTAGCGAATTATCCAGCCCAATACCAAACTATGTTAGGCAAGTTACTAAGCCAAAATCGTTTTGAGTTAGACATTAATCCGTTTGAACAAGCCATTTCGGAAACTGATGTCATCGAAGCGGTTGAAGATGGTGCTAACATTCAGCGTATCGGCGGCTTAAAAGTGTTAACACTGGAGTCTGACACGCAAGAGCAGCTTTATGTTAACGGCGAAGCCATATGTGTTGCAGGGATCAACCCAGAGATTATTAGCATAATCGCAAATGATCACGCCCTGACTCAAGCACAACTTGTTGAATGGTTAGCTGATGAAAAATTACTTATCGTAATCACTCAGTTTATCAATCAAGGTTGGTTTTTCTTTTCAGAATAACTGATGTGGATAACACATTAGAGAGTGCCGTTAAGTTGGCAATAAAAAAGCACTCAATGAGTGCTTTTTCTATTTAATCACCACCAACAAAACGGGACATTAATTAATCATAACTAAAATCAATACAATTTCGGTTGCCCTTCTGGACGCGTTTTCAAAAACTTCAGAAACCACATGTACTGCTCAGGGTATGCTTGAATCACTTGCTCAACCATTTTATTAAGTGCCACAGCTTCATTGTCTTTACCTAGCATATCTTCAGGTTTGACCTGCGCCATCACAGTCAAATTAAACCGGTAAGCGGCTTTATCATAACCAATTTTTACCGGTAGCACCTGCGCTTTTCCCGCCTGCGCCAAACGACCAACCACTGGCAAAGTGGCTTTCTCTGTACTAAGCAGTGGTGCAAACACACTTTGCTCAGGGCCTAAATCCTCATCAGGTAGATAAAAGAAACTGTTATCTTGCTTTAATTCAGTGATTAACGCGCGTATACCCGCCTCTCGCATGTAAACTCGACCATTCTGACTACTACGTAGTCGATTACTAAACCAATTGAATAAGCCGTTCCTATGAGCTTTCGCCATCGTTACCATAGGTACTTCTTGATTCAATCGCAGCCCTGCATATTCAAGGGGCCACACATGGGGCATGATAAAAATAATGGGCTGACCTGCATCTCTTGCTGCTTGAACATGCTCATAGCCAATAATATGAATACGGCGTTTGATGTGGGCATCAGATCTCACTAACAGTTCTGCTTGAGACATTAGTACTAAAACAAACATATCAACATTGGCTTTAATCAAATCCTCAACCTCTGAGGCTGGCATCTCAGGAAAGCATTCCTGTATGTTAATTCGCGCAATATTAATCGGTTTTTTGGCATAAACCCGCACTAGCCTGGCAAGTAGTCGCGCAATGGGATCACGTAATCTGGCAGGCATGCTCCCAAAAAACAATAATACCAAGATTGCTAACCACGTTGCCCAATATTTGGGATGCAGTAAAGAAAGTGTAAATCGACGATCGAAATGTTTTGCTTGTCTAGCCAAAATAAACCTCAAAGATTACATCAACACAATGAAACGAAGAAACTAATGAAGCCGCCATAATAACAATTTATCAGTGCGACCACATCTGAAAAAATACAAATATCAGTTAATGGACTCGCGAATAAACAAAAACAAAAAAGCCACTCATTGAGTGGCTTTTTTATTTAAAAGCGAGATTACTTCTTTCCAGAATTCTCTTCTTCAACACGTGTTTTCAGTTTTTGCCCCGGACGGAACGTAACTACACGACGAGCAGAAATTGGAATATCTTCGCCAGTTTTTGGGTTCCTTCCCGGTCTTTGATTCTTATCACGCAGATCAAAGTTTCCAAAGCCAGATAACTTGACCTGCTCACCACTTTCAAGTGCTTCTCTAATTTCTTCAAAGAAAGACTCAACCATCTCTTTGGCTACACGTTTGTTCATGCCAAGCGTTTCAAAAAGATGTTCTGCCATTTCGGCTTTGGTAAGTGCCATACTTTTAATCCCTCAACAATGCGTTGAACTCGCTCTTAAGTGCCGAGACAACCGAATCAACTGTTTCGGTAATGTCTTTTTCTTCAAGTGTACGAGTAATGTCTTGTAATGTAAGTGCTATTGCAAGGCTCTTTTTGCCAGCTTCAACACCTTTACCCCAGTATACGTCGAACAAGTTTAAGCCAACCAACTGATTTTCGCCAACTTTTCTTATCAAATTCATAACATTAGTTGCAGAAACATCTTCATCAACAACTACAGCAATATCACGTCGATTTGCAGGAAACTTAGATACAGCCTGAGCTAGCGGCAAACTGGCATGCAGTAAAGCGTCCAGTTCTAACTCAAAAACAATTGTTTTACCATTGAGACCAAAAGGCTTTTCCAAGCTAGGATGGACTGCACCAATGATACCAATGACTTGATTATTTCTTAATATTTCAGCACATTGCCCCGGATGAAGAGCAGAATGTGTTGCACTTCTAAAAGTAAATTCAGAAGTCGAAACTGTCAAGCCGATAATTGATTCTAAATCACCTTTTAAATCAAAGAAGTCGACAGTTTTAGAATCCATTGACCAATGTTCATCATTTTGAACACCAGAAATAACCGCACCAATCATAGGTTGTTGTCTAACACCAGAATCTGCTTCTGCATCAGGCACAAAGCGTAAACCAGTTTCAAATAAACGTACGCGACCTTGTTGTCTGCTCTGGTTATATCCAACACATGTCAGCAGACCTGTGAACATCGATAAACGCATTGCAGACATTTCAACCGAAATAGGATTCGGCAATGTCATTGCTGGCGCATCTGGGTGCACAATGTTTTGTAATTTAGGGTCAACAAAACTATAGGTAACCGCTTCCTGGAATCCACGAGCAACCAGTACACTGCGTACTTTGCTTAATGAAATATCAGCTTCTTTGTGATCTGACATGCTTAACGAAGCAACGGGTGCGATATTAGGGATATTATTATATCCGTAAATACGCGCAACTTCTTCGATTAAGTCTTCTTCAATAGCCATATCAAAACGATAAGTCGCCGTTGTCACAAGCCAAGCTTCAGCAGATACTTCAACAGCAAAACCTAAACGCTCTAAGATTTCAGTCACATCAACATCTGGAATGTGATGGCCTAAAATTTTATCTAATTTACTGCGACGTAAAGTTATTTGAGCAGGCTTTGGTAAATGCGCTTCAGAAACGGCTTCCTCTACAGGACCAGCCTCACCACCACAAATATCAAGTACTAAGCGCGTAGCTCTGTCCATGACTTTATGTTGTAGTTCAGGGCCAACACCACGTTCAAAACGATGTGACGCGTCTGTGTGTAAGCCTAAGCGACGAGATTTACCCATGATCGCTAGAGGAGCAAAGAATGCACACTCTAGTAAAATATCTTGAGTCTTACCTGTTACGCCTGACGCTTCACCGCCAAATACACCCGCTAATGCCACGGCTGCTTTATCGTCAGCAATAACCAAGGTATCAGCTGGCACTGTAATTTCGTTGCCATCAAGTAAGGTAAGTTTCTCAACCCCATCACTCAAACGCACTTGAATAGCACCATTTAATGCTGCTAAGTCAAACGCATGCATTGGCTGACCATATTCAATCAGAACATAGTTAGTAATATCAACAATAGGATCGATTGAGCGAATACCGCTACGACGTAACTTCTCTTGCATCCACAATGGTGTTGCAGCCGCTACGTTGACGTTCTTAACCACACGACCTAAATAGCGAGGGCAAGACTCAGGTGCAATAACGTTAATAGCAACTTTGTCATCAATTGTGGCACTAACCGCTTCCCACGTTGGCTCTACTACCGATTGACGGTTTAATACGCCTACTTCGCGAGCTAAACCCGCCATACCTAAACAATCAGCACGGTTAGCCGTTAAATCTACATCGATGATGGCATCGTTTAATTGTAAATATTCACGAATATCTTTACCAATCGGTGCATCTGTTGGCAATTCGATGATGCCATCACTGTCGATATCGATACCGATTTCGCCATATGAACACAACATACCAAATGATGGTTGACCGCGTAGTTTGGCTTTCTTAATTTTAAAATCGCCAGGTAACACAGCGCCCACCATTGCCACAGCAACTTTAAGGCCTAAACGGCAGTTTGGTGCGCCGCAGACGATGTCAATTAACTCATCGCTGCCAACATTAATTTTAGTTACCTGAAGTTTGTCAGCATCTGGATGCTGACCACATTCAACCACTTCGCCCACTATCACGCCGCTAAATTCAGCAGCTACAGGGTCAACGCCGTCAACTTCTAGACCGGCCATTGTGATTTGGTGAGATAACTCTTCACGGCTTACTGATGGGTTAACCCACTCACGAAGCCAAGATTCACTGAATTTCATCTTTATGTTGCTCCGTTATTTGAATTGCTTAAGAAAACGTAAATCGTTTTCAAAGAAGGCACGTAGGTCGTTAACGCCGTAACGCAACATGGTTAAACGCTCAACACCCATACCAAAAGCAAAACCAGAGTATTTTTCAGGGTCGATACCGACACTGCGTAGTACATTCGGATGCACCATGCCGCAACCTAGTACTTCAAGCCACTTACCGTTTTTACCCATAACATCAACTTCTGCTGAAGGTTCTGTGAATGGGAAGTAAGATGGACGGAAGCGTACTTCTAAATCTTCTTCGAAAAAGTTACGTAAAAAATCATGCAAAATGCCTTTCAGCTCTGCAAAGTTAACTTTTTCATCAACTAATAAGCCTTCAACTTGATGGAACATTGGCGTATGAGTTTGATCGTAATCGTTACGGTATACACGACCTGGAGAGATAATTCGTAATGGCGGTTTTTCATGCTCCATAGTACGAATTTGTACACCTGAAGTTTGCGTACGTAACATCACCTTGGGATTGAAATAAAAGGTGTCATGATCAGCGCGAGCAGGATGATGTTCTGAAATATTCAATGCATCGAAGTTATGAAAATCATCTTCGATTTCAGGACCATGCTTAGTGGTAAAACCAAGTTCGCCAAAGAAAGTTTCAATGCGTTCAATCGTACGAGTCACTGGATGTAAACCACCCATTTCCATTGCACGACCCGGTAAGGTTACATCGATTTTATCAGCGATAAGCTGTGCTTCTAATTCAGCAGCTTTCAAACCTTCAATGCGCTCAGAAAGTTGCTTCTGTACCGCTTGTTTAGCTTGATTGACTGCTTGTCCAAAAGCAGGTTTCTCTGCTGGACTTAAGCTACCCATCATTTTCATCATGTCAGTGATCTTACCTTTCTTACCAAGGTAGTCGACACGGATATCATCCAATGTCTTTAGATCACTGGCCTTACCTATTATTTCTAAGGCTTGTTCTACGATCTCAGTTAACTGCTGCATTTTCTCATCCACTGCATTTTTGCATTTCAAATGCTGTTGGGCACCCGATTATCAGGTGACATATTAGTTTAAGTATCAAAACGACTTAACACTTAAAGCATGGGGGTAAAACAAAAGCTGGAATTTTACGTTAGCTGATCTTAATTTACTAGCATTTATTACACTTTTATTGTGTAAAATTCGGTATTTATATCAATTCAATTTCATTTTTTAACACTCAGTATTTCAAGAAAATAACTATTCTGTAATTTTACGCATTTGGAATTTATTTATGTACAACTTTCGAATTAAACCTTTTTAATCAGACAACTAGAAAATATTGTTTTATTCGTCAAATGTAATGTTCATTTTCAGACTAACCAAAGAGCAGGCGAAATATTTATTCTCAGCTAAAGTAATTATAACAAAACCCGATACATATCATTAACAACGCCCAGTCAAAAGAGGCTCAAATGAAAGAAGTAAAATTTAGATGGATAGATCAATACCTTATTAAAATTAGTATTAAAACAAAGTTTATCATACTGGCTATAGTCACAATTTCACTTATTTTAATACTGACATTTACTCTAACAAGAATCTTTGAAGACACATTGGCGCACGCAGAAATAGAAGAAGCCATTACGCTCAACAATACCTATAACCACGCCGTTGAAGTCGCTTTAGATTTACTCGATGAAAAACAAAAACAACGCTTTTTATCTGAGTTAAATGGCGCATCCAAAGCCGTTAATATTAACACTCTCAATAGCCATTTACAGCAATTAGCTCGACAAGGTGGAGGTGTGGAAGAGCAAGCTGGTAATTATGAAATTGTGAGTGAAGTAAACTCTCATGAAATTGTAATAGTGACCTCATTAAACATTGCTGTTATCGCAAACAAAGCAAGCCAGAATAATACCAGTGCTTATTTGCTTATGGCTGGCATCATTATCATCATCCTTTTATTTTCCTATTATATTTCAACATTTATTACTGGCGCAGTTTATACCACGGTAATGGCATTAAGACGGGCGGCAGATGGTGATTTAACGGGCCGTTTGAACTTTTTTGAAGTCCCTGATGAATTCAGTTTACTGGCTATTAGCGTCGATACTTTAGTCGATAGGCAACATAAGCTCGTGCAACAAATGACTCAAGCAACTGAAAAAATTAGACAGGTTGTTCAATCCTTTAGAACAACAGCTGAAAATGGACAGTCAGTTGCGGCACATCAACGTCAACACTTGGACTCTTTAGCCACAGCAATGGAAGAAATGACGGCAGCGGTGATAGAAGTTGCACGCAATGCTGAAATATCATCTTCAGAAACCCAAGAAGCCAACAATCAAGTCTCCACGGGCTCTAAGGATATTGAAACAACGGTTGAAGCTATTGACTTATTATCTCATGAAATTGCAGATGCATCTGATGCGGTAAATGTACTCAATGACAATGCCAGTAAAATTGATGCCGTTGTGACTACCATTAACGCCATTTCAGAACAGACTAATTTACTGGCGCTCAATGCTGCGATTGAAGCGGCTCGAGCAGGTGAGCAAGGTAGAGGGTTTGCCGTTGTTGCTGACGAAGTAAGAACGTTAGCAGGCCGCACGCAAACTGCAACTGTTGAAATTAAAACCATGATTGAAGCACTGCAGTCAGGCACTAAAAACTTAACACAAGTGATGTCTCGGACAGTAGATCAAGCTGAGGAAGGTAAAAAGCATGTACTTCATACTGGTGAGGACTTGAGTAACATTGCTCATCATAGCGCTAAAGTATTCGAAATGAGCGTGCTCATAGCCACTTCTGCAGAAGAACAGTCGGCGGTAGCCAATGAAATTGCCGCAAACTTGATGGAGATTCGTAATCAATCACATAATGTAGAAGAAGCGGCAAACTCTTCAGTATCAGGTTGTGATGAGTTAAATACCACAGCAGAAGATTTAGATAAACTGATGATCGGCCTTAAAATTTAGCGGCTTAATTCAAGTTTGGTTCCGCTTCTAATTCTAGTTATATTTGACTGATATCAAAAAAGCTCACCTTTACAGTATTTGTAATGGTGAGCTTTTTAATTTATCGCTATGAATATTTTGTAACGTTATTCAATTAACGATTTTTTTCTAACCGGGCTAATAAACTTGATGTGTCCCAGCGATTACCTTTCATTGCTTGAACTTCAGAATAAAACTGATCGACTAAAGCCGTTACAGGTAAATGACTGCCATTCTTGCGCCCTTCTTCTAAAGCAATACCTAAATCTTTACGCATCCAATCAATCGCAAAACCAAAGTCATATTCACCTTGCCACATAGTTTGATAGCGATTTTCCATTTGCCAACTTTGAGCGGCGCCTTTACTAATAACTTCAACTACTTTTAGACCATCAAGCCCAGCACTTTTAGCAAAATGTAAGCCTTCAGCTAATCCTTGAACTACACCTGCGATACAGATTTGATTGACCATTTTAGTCAACTGGCCTGAACCCACATCACCAAGCAGTTCAGCGCAGCGGCTATAGGCATCAATAACCGGTTTGACTTGATTAAAGATAGCTTCTTTGCCGCCCATCATCACAGTTAGAACACCATTTTCAGCACCCGCTTGACCACCAGATACAGGTGCATCGAGGAACTCAACATTTTGTTTAGCTAAAATGGCGGCAACTTCTCGAGCAACATCAGCAGAAGCAGTGGTATGGTCAACTAATGTTGCACCTGATTTTATACCGTGAATAACACCGTCATCACCGAGTACCACTTGACGAAGGTCATCATCATTACCCACACAGGTAAACACAATATCTTGCTCCATCGCGGCAAGTTTTGGTGTAAGCGCAAATTCAGCATTATATTCTTTGGCCCATTGCTGCGCTTTCGCTGTGGTGCGGTTATACACTGTCACTTGATGACCTTGTTTCACTAAGTGGCCGGCCATTGGGTATCCCATCACGCCTAAGCCAATAAATGCTACCTTTGCCATAAAATTCCTTATCTATTCTTATTGTAGTTCGCAGGTTTTATACGAATTAGCGCTCAAGCTAACTTAACAATTTTGATATAACTAACGTAAAATTTCAGTATATAAAAACGTGGGTTTGAACCTATAAAGCAGGTTTAACGTGCGCTTCCATTTCTGAACCAATTTTTTTACGCATATCCATTAATCGTAACGCTGAATCTCTCAAACGAACATCATCTTCTGTTTGTGGGATCCACTCAGGTACCGATGTAGGTTTACCATCATCGTCAACAGCAACCATGATAACAATGCAATGGGTTGTCAAATGACGCTCAGGCTCTTTGGGATCGCCCGCTTTTACCGCAATACCTAAATGCATTGATGAAGTGCCGGTATAAATCACTTTAGCGCTAACTTCAACAATATTGCCCACGTGGATTGGTTTAACGAAACGTATGCCGCCAGCATAGACGGTAATACAGTATTTACCGCTCCAACCTGCAGCGCCAGCATATGCGGCTAAATCGATCCACTTCATGACTGCACCACCATGTACTTTACCGCCAAAATTAACATCGGCAGGTTCAGCTAAAAATCTTAAGGTGATTTGTCTATCTACTCCGGCCATACAGCCTCCTAATTCACGTAATTAATGTCAGTTTACGATAATTATCATCAAAAATGAGTAAAAAAAGCAGCTAATTAATTAAATAAGATAAAACATTAAGATATCGATAAAAAATAACCGGTAAATATCGTAAATACACATAAAAAGTGAGGGTTGTGACTGGGTACTATTAAAAGTAACAATCATTGCGACAGAAACAAAAAAGCCTAATCGTTAGATTAGGCTTTTTTATCAAAATTTTTTAGAACCTATAGCCAAGGTTTAAAGTGAACGAACTGCGGGTTTCACCTTTATTGTATAAACCGGTTAAATTAAGGTGTTTACCTATCTGTTTATTAAAACCAATTAAGTAAGCCCACTCTTTCATGTCAACACCTACATCGTAGGTAAAATCTTCACCAATGCCTAAAATGTCGCCTAAGTTACCGGTCATTTTAGGTTTAAGACCCTGATATTCTGCACCTATAAAGACCTGAGCACGGAAATCTAGAAACTGATACCCCACCATAGGTTGAATACTGATTATTGGGTCACCCCAAGTATCAAGACCTTCAAGACGAGTTTGTGAATATGTGGCCGTGACTGATGCAAAAAACTCTTTATAACCGACAGATAAAGTCGTACCGAATCCTGCTAGGTCATAATGTAGCTCTAAAGGAACTTGTACTCTTCCTGGGGAACAAATATCAGCACCTTGACTCGCTAAAGCACTACAAGCCAATCCTCCGCCAACAACACCAAGCTTATCTTCCAAAACGTCTTTCATCTTACCGGTGTATTTCGCATCGACAATTGCATCAATATCAACTTTACCAATAAAGCCATAAACATTCCAAAAAGGTAAAATATTTAAATCAGCTCTAATATTGTAGCTTTGAGCGCTAACCGTACCAAATGAACTAGAGGGATCAAAAAACTCATCTAAATTAGCCCCCATAATATCAAAACTATCAAAACCAACATTCATATCCTGATTTCGATATCCCACTGAGAAACCAAATGGCAACGGCACATCTATACCTTGCTGACGAACCAAATCACCTAAAATTGGGAATAATCTATCCAAGTCGACTTTTTCTTCACGAATACGAGGGTCTGACACTGTTTCCAGTAATTTGTCATCAAGTACAACCGTGCCTAAAATATCATCATAATATGCAACAGGGCGGGTAATAGATGTATAGGTTGCATCCTCATTACCTTTTTTCCCCACAGCTTCAATTACTTTATTTTTGACAATGGTTTGGCCATTAACCAATGTCATCAGATCAACTGTTTGGGTATATTGCTCAACTCTAATACCGTAATCGAAACTAAAAGGCTTAGAGTTGGTAATAACCATTTTAGTGGCTTCGCCATCTACAATCGTGAGTTTTGCTCTCATGAAACGAAAATAGGCAATATCTTGTGGCAATCCATACTTAGAGTAATTAAAACTGACTTCAATTTCATTATCAGAAATTTGATCAACAATGACGGATGACTTGTCATAGCTCTCCAAATAATCTTTCAAGCGATACTCGGTTTTTGTTAGAGACTCAATTTTAGCAATAACGTCTACATCTTCGTCTATTTTTCCTTGATCATACTTTATACGTAAGTCAATGTTGCCACGGCTGTCATTGCTTTGAACAAGAAAAACCTCTGACTCCGATATAGCATCACCAAGTTCAACTTTTAATAGTGCGTGTTCTACTTTTTGGTCGCCTAATGCTAACGAACTTAAACCTAGTTTTAAAATTTCATCTGAAATGCCATATTGTTCAAATACACTTTTGTCGGCTGAACTAGCTAATTGGGACTGCACAACGTTTTCGATTTCAATGTCATCTTCAGCGTATGCAGCAGATGAAAAAGCTAAAGCCAAAGTTAATGGCAGTACTTTGAACATAGATAAACGATTAGAGACATTGTTGAGCGAGTGCGATTCAGTTCTGTTCATTTCTATAACCCTTAGAAACGCCAATCATTGGCAAAAATAAATGAAACCTAACATCAGGTTTAGATTCGGATGTGGGATTGAAATCAGACATGCAAAGTAAAATTAATATTGCTGACTAAAAAACTAATCTTGTTTCCGTTTGATGGGGGTATTTTATGAGCAGATGTGAAAAGCTTGTAATCGCACTTGATGGATGACACCCTACATGCCTTAACTATAAGAAATTAAACACTTAATTAGATAAAAACTGAACCAGAATCAGATAAAAGGTTTAGCGAGAATAAGAACTGAACCACGATGATTAAATTTTATGTAGTTTTAGTAAGTAAATAAGAGGTTGTTAAGTTAATAAAAGATCAACAAGGCGAGGCTAAATACATAATTGTTAGAATGGTGACCACGACACATCAATATATGGCTTATAGCGATAAGCCATATATTGAAATTCGTACAAGGTAATTTATGGCTTTGCAGGAACTAAAAATAACTTGTTATAAAATAGTGCGATAGCGGAACATATCGTCATAATCGATACCATCAATAAAGCTGTCTTAACATCATATTGTGGAATTAAATGTAATGCATTCATGCTCATCACTAACATCAAATTACCTCCAAGTAGTTTGTGCAAGCCCAAAGACGGCTTGGAACATACCATCCATAAAATAAACGTATTAACCATATAGAAACTCACTAACTGCCACAGTTCGGTAAAGTGAGGTAAAATGAAACAATACTGAGCAATGAAAAATATCCCCCACCCCAAAATACCCCACATTGCCTGTTTGACTATGCTATAAGGTAAAGCAACTGTCACAACAGCAAGTACCGAACCCATTAACGGAAATATAACCCCGCCAGGAATGGCAAAGTATATCCATAAAGAAAAACAAGTTGCCGATATAGTAAAAGCGGTAAAGGCTCTCATCAACTGAATGTTAGACAAACCGGAAGACTGATTTGTAGCAACCTTTATCGATATTTCATGGTTTTCACGTCCAGCGATATACTCAGCTCTTGCTTTACTATCAGCATTGGTTGCAGCTTTTAATTGCTCAATATCGGCATGTGACTGTTGAATTGCATTTGTTGCTTCACTTTTATTTTGTAGTAGGTTGAACTCTGAAATCCGTCTTTTTATTTGTAATAATAAGTCTTGGCAAGTATCAATAATAAACAGCCATTGCTTTTTCTCATGTTGTAATTGATAGCTAGCAATTAAGGGCATTGAAATTAATTCTGATAATTTATTAAGTTGCAGTTGACAATTAAGTACCTCATCTCTGATATCAACTTGATGATTATTCTTTGTTGCTTTTTGCAACTGAGATTGCATTGTTTGGAGATTAGATAAAGCTAAGCGGAGCGTATCAAAAAAAACACCTTCGGTAGTTGTAGGCCAAATAAACCGGTAAACAGTCGCGTAAACTAACAATCCAAGTATGGTATCTTGTATCCGTAAAATGGCCACAGAAAATGATATTTCACCGCTACTTGCACCTATAATAGCCACAATAGAGCAAACAGTGATAGCCATGGTAAAGGCATAACCGAACCTAAGGCCATCTGCAAAATAAACACAAATGACTAAAAATAGTAAAAAGAAACTAATGAAAAGTAGGTGCGACTGAGAAAAGAGACCAACAAGTAATAATGCATAGATAATTCCAATGAACGTACCTAAAATTCGATTCCTGCCCTTTTGAATACCGTGTCCAAATGTCTCATTCGCTGAAATTGCGATAACGGTAATTGCAGCCCAATATGATTTTTCCCATTGAAAAAGCATTCCTAACGCAATTGCAATCCCCACAGCTAATGAAATTTTAATCGCTTCTTTAATATTTAAGCTCAGCATAATATTCTCGACTTTATCTAGTGACTTAATGCTTTATTGACTCTATGTTTTGATAACTATAAGCATTAGTGACTTGATGAATTAGTTACTTGATGAATTAGTCACATGTTGCTTTTGAATTTTTATAGATGCCGTCATGCCGACTCTTAATTGAATGTTGTCAGGGACATTTTTAAGTTTTATTTTTACTGGTATTCTTTGAGCCAAACGGATCCATTCAAAACTTGGGTTAACATTAGGTAACAATGCATTACCGGTACTGCCATCGGTTTTAGAAATACCATATCCTATACTTTGAACCTCGCCATTAAGAAGTTGTTTATCGTGCATCAATAATGTTACCTGCGCTTTATTATTAACATCGACATTACTTAAATCTGTTTCTTTGAAAAAACCTTCAACCCAAAAGCTATTTTCATCAATTAATGCAACTACTGGTGAATTAGCAATAACTTGTGAACCAATGCTGGCATTGAAATTGGTAATGTAACCATCGGTAGGTGCTGTGACTTTGGTATAAGCTAAATTCAGTTGTGCTTCATCCATCTGCGCTTTTGCCAATAAAGCATTAGCATCAGCAGATTCAACAGCATTCTGTAGATTATTGAGAGCTAATTCAGACTGTGCTCCAGGTGTTAGCTTTTCTAAGTTAACCGCCCTATTCAATTCGTTCTTCGCTTTATTGACTAACGCCGCAGCCTGTTTATTTGAGGCAATGGCCTTGTGGAAATTGGTTTCATATAAGCTTGGATCAATTTCAAATATCACATCACCTTTTTCTACTCGGCTATTATCTTTGACATTAATACTCACTATTTGACCAGTTACCCTTGGGGTCACTTGTATCACATAAGCACGGACTTGGCCGTCTCTTGTCCAAGGATTATCGACGTACGTTTGGTACTCAGAATACATAACGCATAATGCCGCTACGACAAATAACAATGTGATCATATAACGTTTAAACATTGGATATACCTACTAAAAAATTGTGATAAACAGGCTAATAAGCCCAATAAATAAGATGAATATAGATAACTCAACGATGGCTAACGCAGTAACATATTTGTACCAACCCAGTTTGGTGCTGATAAAACTTACAACACCAGTGAGTAAGTAAGCTAAAGCAGCGACTATCAATAATGGCGGAAAGTAGACATCACCGATGGCGATTTCATGGGGCATTATGTTCATATTCGTTAATTCTCATTTTGATCATTCTCGCCAGAATTAGGGTTTATCGAAAACCTTTCTCGCATCCATGGAGCCATTTTATGAGTAATTAATGGAATTGAATAATCGGCTATGACGGACTAAACCCTACAAAAATTGACAACAACAAAAACAAATATGTTATTTTGTTATTAGTCAGTAAAAACAATTGATAAAATTGGCTATATTGATAAAGACAAATATTTTTAATACGGCAGCATTAATAATCTAAGTAGAGTAAAAACATGAATTTTAGTTTGGAACAGCTACTCGCATTTGTGACCGTTTATGAGCAGAAGGCTTTTAGTAAAGCAGCAGTTAAGCTCGATAAGCATCGCACAACTATTGGTCAAGTGATTACCAACTTGGAAGATCAGTTAGCCATTAAACTATTTGAAAGAATTGGTCGCTCAGTTGAACCTACAGAAGATGCGGTTTTACTCTATCACTATGCAAAGCAAGCCATTGAACAATCGAGAACATTTGACAGAGTGGCGATGAGCTTAGCTTATGGTGGACTGGAATCAGTCTCCATTGGATATTGCAGCTTCGTACCTCAACAACTAATGACGCTTATAAGGCATCAACTTTTAATTGATCTCCCAGATATGAGAGTCAATTTCTTAGTTAAGTCGAAATCTGAAATTAAAGCGGGGATTCAAGATGGTACAATTCATTTTGGCATAGTGAATGTTCATGAAAGTAAAGTCATTAATAGTATTGATTATACTTTTTTGGGTAATATGAATTTTGTTGCTTATACAGCCGCCGACTCGGAATTAGCTAAACTAAAATCCGATGAAACCTTTATAAAAATGAAATCTAGCCGCCAATTTGTATTAAAATCAATGCTCGATGATGATATGGCCAAAAAAGTTATTTTATCGTCTGAATATGAGGTTGTGGATCAACTATCCTTAATCATAAGAATGGTACGTGAAGGACTAGGCTGGAGTTTATTACCAAAATCAATCAATGAAATTGAAGAACATCCTGATGTACTATTTAAAATTGATATAGAACAATTAAAAGACGCTATAAATATCCCAATTGCACTTTGGAATCCCCATTCCAAGCAGGTTATGCCAGTAAAGAAAATAATTTCCTCAATGATAACTGATTATGTTGACGAGGTTCGACAGAGAAAAATTTTAACCACTCAGAAAAAGCCTTTGTAACATTTAGGTTAGACATGTACACCATTACATTGTTTTTTGATGGATTTAATCATGCAAAAGTGATTATTGCATTTATCTAAGTTGTCTTACTATTTAATCGTAAAATGAAAATGTCATGAGTGAAGATACTCTGGCATGAAACTCAAGCCAGTAATCATGGTTCATGGGCTAATTAACGAATAAGTAGTAACGCTATGGAACACATCCAAAATATATTAGATTCTCACCAATACATTGCCTTTATCATGACCTTGATACTTGGCTATATTATTGCGTTGGCGACAATACGTAACCTGATCATTGGTGGTGTTATAAGCGCCATTATTGGGGTGATACTCATCCCAATATTGCACCTTCATATTGAATTAGATCTGAGCCTGATGCTAATAGGTATAGTCATTTACGCCGTTGGTTTCATTAGTGGAATAAAGTATAAAACGGTCAAGATACAAAAAATAGAAAAAAATATACCCAAGCAAATCGATACAGCCAAAAGTTTAGCTTCAAGATCTTTTCAAGTTAATAAAAATAGCACTATTTTAGGTAAAACATTAGCTCAAATTAATGCTGCATCAATCGATGTTTGTTTTGAAATGACAATGAGCAACAGAACGACAGATCAAGGTAATAAACCAATAAATATAGGCGATGTCGTTACCATTACAGGAAGAAATAATGCCCTCTTCTATTTCGACGATAACCTCATAGGCACAGAGATACCCATTGCTAATTCTGACAGTATTATTGAGAGTAATATGCTATTTGTCGTAGAAAATGATGAGTTTAATAAAGAATCACTACAGGAATTAAAACAGCGCTTGAATAAAGATACAGAAATTGATGTTTGTATCACTCAATTTGAACGTGACAATGATGATTTAGTGATCGTTCCTGAACTTAATATTCAACGTGGCGATGTTATTCAATTTACAGGTCGACCTAAAGATATCATCACAGTTAATAAAATACTTAATCCTTAAGTACCTTCGGTTCGATACTGGTTTTAACCAATGACATATTTAATCGTAAAATTTGGGTAAAAATTGATAATAAAAATCCGTTACACAAAAATTAACTATAAAAAAAGCAGTAACGTTACCGTTACTGCTTTTTTATTGAATATTATTTATGACTCAAGCTTTTTAAATAGCAACGAACCATTGGTTCCACCAAATCCGAAAGAATTACACAATGCATAGTCAAAGTTATGTGCTTTGGCTTTATGTGCAACAAAATCTAAATCACAACCTTCATCTGGGTTATCCAAATTAAGCGTTGGCGGTACAATTTGATCGCGTAATGCGAGAATCGTGATAATCGCTTCAACAGAGCCTGCAGCGCCTAATAAATGCCCTGTCATCGACTTAGTTGAGCTCACCAGTAAATCATAAGCATGAGCGCCAAATACCGACTTCACTGCAGCAACTTCAGCTTTATCTCCTGCAGGTGTCGATGTGCCATGAGCATTAATGTAACCCACAGATTCATTCTCTATTTTGGCATCATTAATGGCATTAACCATTGCCGCAGCAGCGCCTGCACCATCAGCTGGTGGAGATGTCATATGAAAAGCATCACCACTCATACCAAAGCCAACTAATTCAGCATATATTTTAGCGCCGCGTGCTTTTGCATGTTCGTATTCTTCCATCACCATAACGCCAGCGCCGTCACCGATAACAAAACCATCACGGTCTTTATCCCAAGGGCGACTTGCAGCTGTTGGGTCGTCATTGCGGGTTGATAGTGCTTTAGCAGAACCAAAACCAGCTACTGCGATTGGACATGTAACATCTTCTGCACCGCCAGCAACCATCACATCGGCATCGCCGTAAGCAATGGTTCGTGCAGCGAAACCAATATTATGAACACCAGTAGTACAAGCTGTTGTGACGGCGAAATTAGGTCCTGTCATACCGTATTTAATCGATAAGTGACCTGAAATCATATTAATGATGGTGCTTGGAACAAAAAATGGAGAGACTTTTCGAGGTCCGCCACTTAATAATGCACTATGATTTTTCTCGATTAATGGTAAGCCGCCCATGCCTGCGCCAACTGCAGTTCCGACGCGAGAAGGGTTTTCTTGCGCCATATCAAGACCAGAGTCATTAATCGCTTGAATACCTGCTGCCATGCCGTATTGGATAAATAAATCCATTTTACGCGCATCTTTGCGAGACAAGTATTGTTCGACGTCAAAATCTTTTACCGAGCCACTGAAACGTGTTCCGTATTCAGTTGCATCAAATTTGGTAATGGGTGCAATACCACTTTTACCAGCTAATAAAGATTGCCAAGTAGTATCGACATCGTTACCCACTGGAGTAACTAGTCCTAAGCCTGTAATGACAACACGACGTTTAGACACAGCATTCACCTTTGTATTATTTGGCAGTCGCCAATTGAATAGATTGCTAACCCATCATTAATCAAGAAATAAAAGATTGAGCTAATGATAAGAAATGAGGGATTAACGGACTTTATTTAGACAGTTTAGTCGAAAATGTTTCGACAGCACAAACAAAAACAGGCGGCATAAATGCCACCTGTTTTAGAGAATCAGGTATTACTGATTTTTTGAAACGTAATCGATCGCTGCTTGAACAGTAGTGATCTTTTCAGCTTCTTCATCAGGGATCTCAGTGTCAAACTCTTCTTCTAGAGCCATAACCAATTCCACAGTGTCCAGAGAATCTGCACCTAAATCGTCTACGAATGATGCAGCTGATTTAACGTCTTCTTCTTTAACGCCAAGTTGCTCAATGATGATTTTCTTTACACGTTCTTCGATGTTGCTCATTAGTTTTCTTTCCTATTCAAATTACACACTTGCGTAAGATTGCGAGTAGTTTATTCGATCCAGCTGACAATGCAAGCTTAGTTTTCGTGGTCTAACCACGAAAATTATCATACTTTGATATCAAACGAGATTCAATAAAAGTCGAAGCCAATTAAGGCGCTTAAACCATATACATTCCGCCATTTACATGCAGGGTCTCACCCGTTATGTAAGCAGCTGAGTCAGATGCTAGAAACAGTACAGCATTCGCTATTTCTTGCGCTTGACCTAATCGAGCCATTGGAACTTGCGACATAATTGCTTGCTGCTGTTCTTCATTTAGCTCGTCAGTCATGTCTGTTTGGATAAATCCAGGTGCTATAGCATTAACTGTTATATGACGAGATGCAACCTCTCTTGCAAGAGATTTTGTAAATCCTATCAAACCAGCTTTTGCTGCAGAGTAGTTTACTTGACCAGCATTACCCATGGTTCCTACAACAGAACCTATGTTAATGATACGCCCACTACGCTTTTTCATCATAGACCGCATTACCGGCTTAGATAATCTAAACAATGATGTCAGGTTAGTATCTAAAATATCCTGCCACTCATCGTCTTTCATTCGCATTAATAAATTATCACGAGTGATACCTGCATTATTAACTAGAATATCAACATCACCGGCTTTTTCTTTGATCTGGGCGAATAATTGAGCAACTGATTCAGTATCTGTCACATTTAACACTAAACCGAAACCATTTTCACCAAGATAATCTTGAATTGCTGCAGCACCTTTCTCACTGGTTGCGGTGCCAATAACTGTGGCGCCAGCTTCAACGAGTGTTTCACTGATTGCACGGCCAATACCGCGACTTGCACCAGTAACTAACGCAATTTTACCGGCTAAATTTAAGCTAATGCTCATGAAAATTCCTTATTGGACTAAAGCTGTAATTATATTAGTGCAGTTAAAGATGCAGCATTATTGATTGCTTGCGCCTTTAATGACTTATTAATTCTTTTTGACAGACCCGTTAATACTTTTCCTGGACCGATTTCAGCCAAATCAGTAATCCCCTGACTTGCCATTAATTCAACGGTTTCACTCCAACGTACTGGGCAGTATAACTGACGAACCAATGCATCTTTGATGGAATCAGCATTGTCAGGGCTTGCAACATCAACATTATTAATCACCGAAATGACAGGTTGATTAAATTGAATGCTTTCTAATGCGATTGCCAGTTTATCTGCAGCTGGTTTCATTAAAGCACAGTGCGAAGGAACGCTTACAGGAAGCGCTACAGCCATTTTGGCTCCCGCTGCTTTACAAGCCGCCGCAGCTCTTTCTGTTGCTTCTTTTTCGCCAGCAATAACAACTTGGCCTGGGCTGTTGAAGTTTACCGGGCTTACAACAGCACCATTGGCAGATTCTTCACACGCCTTTGCAATAGCATCATTGTCTAAACCGATAACGGCATACATAGCACCAGTACCAGCAGGCACAGCTTGTTGCATTAACTGTCCACGTAATTCAACTAGCTTGACCGCGTCTTTAAAATCGATAATGCCGCCACAAACTAATGCAGAGTATTCACCTAAACTATGGCCAGCTAATATTGATGGTTTAACTGAACCACTTGCTTCAATGACACGCCATAATGCAACACTTGCAGTTAATAATGCAGGCTGAGTTTTATCAGTTTCATTTAAAGTGTCTGCAGGGCCGTCTTGGACTAATGCCCATAAATCATAACCTAGTACTGCACTTGCCTCTGCAAAGGTGTCAGTAACAATAGGATAATCGACGGCTAAATCAGCCAACATGCCTACGGCTTGTGAGCCTTGGCCTGGGAAAACAAATGCGATATTTTCCATGATAATTATTACCTTGTATTCGTTTTAAAATTAATTCTTATTTTATTTACGTAAAATATATCAATATTATTTTACGCTTGTCTAACCGTTTAACTTAGAACCTAACTAAGGCGCTTCCCCAAGCAAACCCGCCGCCAAAGGCTTCGAGTAAGATGAGTTGCCCACGTTGAATACGGCCATCTCTCACAGCTTCATCTAATGCTATTGGCACTGAAGCCGCTGAAGTATTGCCATGCTTGGATAACGTTAACACCACTTTATCCATGCTCATGTCTAGTTTTTTAGCTGTCGCCTTAATAATTCTAAAGTTCGCTTGATGTGGTACCAACCAATCAATCTCAGACTTGTCGATATTATTAATGCGTAAGGTTTCTGTTACCACATGAGATAACTGCGTAACAGCAAATTTGAATACTTCATTACCTTTCATGGTCATAAAGCTTACCGCTTCTGATGATTCACTTGCACGCGGAGGGAAAGAACATTTCAATAAATCCCCTTGACGGCCATCAGCATAAATATGGGTGGAAATAATCCCAGGTTGATCACTGGCACCAATAACGGCGGCGCCGGCGCCATCACCAAATAAAATTACCGTACTGCGATCCTTTGGATCGCACAAGCGTGATAAAACATCTGCACCGACCACTAAAACCTTTTTAGCAGCGCCTGTTTTGACAAATTGATTCGCTACCGACAATGCGTAAACAAAGCCTGAACACGCAGCTGCAATATCAAACGCAGGAATGGTATGAATACCAAGTAATTTTTGGATTTCACACGCTGCTGCCGGAAACGCATTACTGGCACTTGTCGTACCGCAGACAATCATGTCTAACTCGCTTGCTTCGATACCGGCCATTTCTAATGCTTTAACTGCGGCTTGGTAGCCCATGGTGGTAACGGTTTCATCTTCAGCAGCGATACGACGCTCTGAAATACCGGTACGCTCCACGATCCATTGATCTGAAGTATCGACCATTTTTTCGAGATCGAGATTACTACGAACTTGCACCGGTAGATAACTACCAGTTCCGAGAATTTTTGTATGCATATATGAGATCAGCTATTGATGTCTAAAAGAATCGTCTCCAGACGATCTTTAATCATTTCCGGTAGACGACGGTTTGCTTCTGTTGCAGCTAAATTGATTGCTTGTAAATAAGCGGCTTCATCAGCATTTCCGTGACTTTTTACTACTATTCCGCGCAATCCTATCAGACTTGCACCATTGTAGTGGTCGGGGTTCATCTTACTGAGTACAGCTTGTATACGTGGAGCGAGGAACTTGGATAATAAACGTACGAAAAAGCCTTGAGTTAATCCACGTTTTAATTGGTGGACAAGTAACTTAGCAATACCTTCGGATGTCTTTAAAGTGATATTGCCAACAAAGCCATCACAAACAATAACATCTACCTTGCCAGTGAATATCTCATCGCCTTCAATAAAACCGGTATAATTGACTTGGTCAGTATGCAGTAAATGTTGAGCAGCTTGTTGAACTTGGTCATTACCCTTAATGTCTTCTATTCCAACATTAAGTAGGGCGACCTTGGGTTTGGCACGTTTATGGACAACTTCACATAAAACAGAACCCATAACAGCGAATTGAAACAAGGTTTCAGAATCACATGAAATGTTGGCACCTAAATCAAGTAAATATACTGGTTTGCCGGTAACAGCAGGCAAACAGCTTACTAAAGCAGGCCTATCAACGCCTGGTAGCGTTTTAAGTAATATTTTGGACAATGCCATTAACGCGCCGGTATTACCCGCGCTTACACACGCCTGCGCCTTTCCGTCTTTAACGAGATCTAACGCTAAACGCATTGAACTTTGTTTTTTCGAACGGATAGCACTAATCGGCCGATCACACATAGTGATGACTTCAGTGGTATGTACAATTTGAATTCGCGCTTGTATGTCAGCGTCAATATCAATCAGATATGGTTCTATTTCAGCTTGATCGCCGACTAGAAAGATTGATAGTTGGGAGTTAAATTTCAGTGCCTGCAAGGCTGCAGGCACTGTGACGAGGGGGCCATTATCGCCCCCCATCACATCTAACGCGAGCGCCAGATTCGTCATAAGATTAGCAACAAATTACTTGTTGATAACCTTTACACCGCGGTAGAAACCATCAGCAGTCACATTGTGACGTAGATGTAATTCACCGCTAGTTGCGTCTACAGATAATTGAGCAGTACCCAATGCATCATGTGAACGGCGCATGCCGCGCTTTGAACGTGATTTTTTATTCTTTTGTACAGCCATTTGACTTGTCTCCTAGATTACTTGCTCTTCAGTTTTTCTAACACTGCAAACGGATTTGGACGCTCCTCATGAGAAGGGTCTATCTCGCCTACAACTACGTCGCTCGTTCCTAGATTGCAATCAGCATTCTGATGCATAGGAATAATTGGCATAGCTATTATCAATTCATCTTCAATCAATTGATGTAGACGAACTTCACCAATTTCATTACTCTCAATCGGCTCATACGCATCCGGGAGCTCATCGATTTCTTCTAAAGTCTTACAAAGACCATAGGAGAAGTCGACCGTAACCTTTGTGGTATATGGTGTCATACAACGTTGACATAGCAGAGTGAGCTCCGTCACAGCCTTCCCGTTAAGGTAGACTATCCCCTGAATATCGACGCCACATTCTAACGACACTGTCACATCGGAACAATCGCCAGCACATAATTCGTTTAATCGCTTATTTTGAACCCCTGGCACGATGCCTTCATAACGAAGACCACTAGCTGCGGTTCTAATAGGATCAATTGATACTGGTATCTTTACTGTTTGCATAAGGCGCGCATATTATAGTTTGAAAACGCTAGAGTCAAAGGAAATTTATCCAAAATGCGGTTAATTGCTTAACCTGACAAATTAGACTCATTACTTAAACGCCAACATTAAAATGGATCGAAATGAAATTTTACCTGTCGTTGCTCGCGATCACAAGCGCGATCCGACTAAAATTACTGCATTCGACTTCATTTTTAACGTAATATAGAAGTAATTTTCTAATTCATTGAATACAGACTCATGATCACCAAAATTATCCTCGCTTCAACGTCTACTTTTCGTAAAGCCATTTTAGAAAAATTACAGCTTCCTTTCGAATGTATCAGTCCAGAAACTGACGAAACAGCCCTTGAAGGTGAAACTGCCCAGCAACTCGTATTAAGGTTATCGCAATTAAAAGCTCTGGCAGGTGTAGAACTCTATAATCAATCAGAGCCCTCAGTATTGGCCGCTGATTTAGTTTTATCTGCTGATAATCCAGCTGTGGTTATTGGATCAGATCAAGTGGCCGTAATTGACGGGCAAATCATCGGAAAGCCCTTAACAAAAGAAAATGCAATAAAGCAACTTCAGCAAGCATCAGGTAAAGCGATTACTTTTTATACCGGGTTAAGTGTCATTCATAACATCACTAAAGAAGCATTCAGTATTGTAGAACCGTTTACCGTCCACTTTAAAAACCTAACCACTGCAGAAATAACCCGCTACGTCGAATTAGAACAACCTTTATATTGTGCCGGAAGTTTTAAAGCAGAAGGATTAGGTATTGCGTTATTTGAGCGCCTTGAAGGAAATGATCCTAATACACTGATTGGCTTACCGCTCATTCAGCTGATTAAGTTACTCAAGAAGCATAATATAAGTGTGTTATAGGTATCAGTTAACTAGAAAAATCAAATATCTTAAATAAAATAAGAATGTAGTCAGAATCTATCCCAACAAAAAAACCGATGTATCAATATCGGTTTTTTATTGGATAAAACTTAAAATCTTGTTGCTGACGCGATATGCGAGAAACTGATATTAATTGATTAAGTAGCACTTTCAACTAAAGACAAATAATGGCCACAAATAATAAGTCGACTTATATATGCAATAAAATATCTTGAGGCGTATGGACCATTGCTGTTGGCGACTCAGTTAATAAATCTTCTAAGCTGTGAGCACCGTAAGTTACGGCAATGCTACTCACTCCAGCATTATTCGCCATAGCAATATCAAGCTTTGAGTCTCCAATCATGACAGCATGTTCTGCTTTAACGTCGAGTTCTTCAAGCAATGATAAAATCATTGAAGGATGCGGCTTAGAATGCGCTTCATCTGCAGAACGGGTGGCAACAAAATAATGCCCAAGACCCGTTTCAGCTAACAAACGATCTAAACCCTCTCGCCTTTTCCCTGTTGCTATAGCTAAAGTATATCCCGCATCACTAATTTGTTTCAGTATGCGTTCAATGCCTTCAAATAAGGGGGTTGGTGTGACATTGATATTGAGATAGTAATTTTTGTAAGCTGCGAGTAAATCATCATAGCGATCGGAATTATTTGGAAATAGCTTTTCCATCACAGGCAAAAGAGATAAACCAATGATATCTCTTACTGCTTGTTCAGAGGGAATGTCCAATGCTAGCTCTTGAGCGACACACTGCATACAGTCGACAATTTTGCCGATTGAATTCATTAATGTGCCATCCCAATCAAAAATAACTAACTGATACTGTTTAATGTTGTCTAGCTTCATGCGCGAGTTAACTTATCTAATGTCTCTAACAAAACATCATCTAATGGTGCTTTAACTGTGGTTATTTCATCATTTTCAGGATGTTTAAACTTAAGTTCTGCGGCATGCAAAAATAAACGATTTAACCCTCTAGCTCTCATTGAGTCATCAAATTTTTGTTCACTATATTTGTCATCACAAGCAATAGCATGACCAGCATATTGACAATGAACACGGATCTGATGCGTTCGACCTGTCACTGGGCTTGCTTTCACTAATGTACAACCTTGGTAACGCTGCATGATTTTATATCGTGTTTCAGAAGGCTTACCTTCTTGGTTCGCACGAACAATGCGCTCACCAGATTTTAAGGTGATTTTTAATAAAGGGACTTTGACCACTTTGTCTTTAGCCTGCCAATCACCTCTTACAAGTGCAAGGTAATCTTTTTGCATTGTTTTACTTCTAAGCTGCTCGTGCAAATGCTTTAACGCACTACGCTTTTTAGCAATAAGCAAAACACCTGAAGTATCTTTATCTAAACGATGCACCAGTTCCAAAAACTTCTGATCAGGTCTTAGAGAGCGTAATCCTTCAATAACACCGTAATCTACGCCACTGCCGCCATGAACGGCGATACCAGCTGGTTTATTCAGTACAATAAGATGATTATCTTCATGAATGATGCGCGTTTCTAATTGGCTCACTTTAGATAATTTAGCTGAAGGTGCTTTTCTATTATCTTTTTCAGCCATTCTAACCGGCGGAATACGTACAACATCTTCAAGTTGAAGTTTGTATTCGGGCTTAACTCTTTTCTTATTAACCCTCACCTCACCTTTTCGCACGATTCTATAAATCATGCTTTTAGGGACACCTTTTAATTTGGTGAGAAGATAATTGTCAATGCGTTGTTCAAAATGGTCTTCATCAATAGTGACCAACTGAACTTTTGTAGGAGTTTCTGTATTCATGATGCGCCTTAAGTAATTACGGCGCATATTGTAACCTAAGTTTCCCATGTTGGGACAATAAGAATGAGTAGTTTTGATTGCTGTCTAAATTGATTATTGCTATATTTGCGCTGTGATTGAGGATAAACAGTGGATAAATTGTTCACAACCTCAATTTATTACGGTATTTTTTCAGTAGAATTCATGAACAAGACTGGTAGCAAGTCATTGATTTGCAGATTGTAAACATCACAACTCGATATAATTCGTTTTTACAATTAAACCGTCGATGTCATCTTTATTTTAAAAGTTTTCCTGAAAAATACCGCCCCAAATTCGAACAAATTTTAGCTTGTTATCAAACAAACGGATTCGACTTGGGCATTAACGGAAGAAATATTAAATTTATGGGGTTGGTTGATAACAACGAATTCCTTGTTTTTGTAATCACTAAAAAATAAGCCATAAATAGGATGCGACACGCAGCGAATGCGTCTAACAGCAATGCGCACCTAACTTGCCTAAAAACCAGCCGCGAGGCTTTGTGAATAAAAATTTTAGGCCCGTAATGCAGCGAACAGTCTTTGTTTGATGACCTTATTAGAAGAATATAAGTCATCATGAAACGTATGTTAATCAATGCAACTCAATCAGAAGAGTTGCGTGTTGCCCTAGTTGATGGTCAACAATTATATGATCTGGACATTGAAAGCCCTGGTCATGAACAGAAAAAATCAAATATCTACAAAGGTACAATTACCCGTGTAGAACCTTCTCTAGAAGCCGCTTTTGTAGATTATGGTGCAGATCGCCATGGTTTCTTACCGCTAAAAGAAATTGCTCGTGAATATTTCCCGAAAGGTTATTCATTCCAAGGCCGTCCAAATATCAAAGAAGTGGTATCTGAAGGTCAGGAAGTAATCGTTCAAATTGATAAAGAAGAACGTGGCAATAAAGGCGCTGCGTTAACAACCTTTATCAGTCTTGCAGGTTCTTATTTAGTGCTTATGCCTAACAACCCTCGTGCTGGCGGTATTTCTCGTCGAATCGAAGGTGATGAACGCACTGAATTAAAAGCGGCAATGTCAGATTTATCAGTACCGAACGGAATGGGTTTAATCGTCCGTACAGCCGGTGTAGGTAAAGATGCGAATGAATTGAAGTGGGACTTAAAAGTTCTACAACATCATTGGGATGCTATCCAAGAAGCAGCACAGAGCAAGCCAGCTCCTTTCTTAATTCATCAAGAAAGTAATGTTATCGTCCGTGCTATTCGCGATTACTTACGTCGTGATGTTGGTGAAATCCTAATCGATCATCCGCGTATCTTCGAAGAAGCAAAACAACACATTGGACTTGTTCGTCCTGATTTCGTTGAACGTGTTAAACGTTATGAGTCTGAAGTCCCGTTATTTACTCACTTCCAAATTGAATCTCAGATTGAATCTGCTTTCCAACGTGAAGTGCGTTTGCCATCAGGTGGCTCAATCGTTATTGACCCTACTGAAGCATTAACGTCTATCGACATTAACTCTGCCCGAGCTACAAAAGGCGGAGATATTGAAGAAACAGCATTAAACACCAACTTAGAAGCTGCAGACGAAATTGCGCGTCAATTACGTCTTCGTGATCTAGGTGGTCTAGTCGTTATCGATTTCATCGATATGACACCTGTAAAACATCAACGCGAAGTTGAAAACAGAATGCGCGATGCTGTGCATTTAGATCGCGCTCGCGTTCAATTAGGTCGTATCTCACGATTCGGCTTAATGGAAATGTCACGTCAACGCCTTCGTCCTTCACTAGGTGAATCTGCAGGTCATTTATGTCCTCGCTGTCACGGTCAAGGAACAATTCGTAGTACTGAATCTTTAGCACTTTCTATTCTTCGTTTAATGGAAGAAGAAGCGATTAAAGAGAACACCACTCAAATTGAAGCTGTTGTGCCTGTAGATGTTGCCGCCTTCTTGTTAAATGAAAAACGTAAAGCGATTCGTATTACTGAAGAACGTCATAAAGTTGAAGTCTATGTCATCCCTGATGCACATATGACAACGCCTGATTACCGCGTATCACGTTTAAGAACCGATGATGAAGTAGTGGAGTCAAGCTACAAGCGTGTAGACCAGCCTGAAGCAAAATTATACGAGCCTCGTAAGCTAGAGCGTGCAGAAGCTGCACAACCTGCGATTAAAGGTTTCGGTACTCCGACTACAGCAGCGCCTACTCCAACAGCGGTTCCAGCTCCAACGGCAAAACCTGCTAACGTTGCGGCACCTGTTGAGCCTGGTTTCTTCTCTAAAGTTGTTGCAGCGATTAGCGGTCTATTCTCATCAGATGAGCCAGCTAAGACAGAAAGCAAACCTGCGGATAAGAATCGTAAAGAAAACCCAAATAATCGTCGTAACCGACGCAATGATTCTCGTAATGATAGTCGTCGTAATGACTCTCGTAACGATAGCCGTCGTAACAATCGCAACGATGCAGATAGTAAAGGTCGTGACAACAAAGGGCGCAACAAGAAACCTGAAAGAGATGTTACGAGCAAAGACGTTGCTAACAAAGAAATAGATAAACGCCCAAGTAAAGCAGAAGCAAAACCAAAACCTGCTGCTAAGCCGCAAACTGACGGTGCACGTCAAGATGTTGAGAAGTCTCCTAAGCAGGAAGCTGCAAGAGAGCGTCGTCAACGTCGCAACATGCGTCGTAAAGTACGTATCGAAAACGAACAAAACGAAGCTAAACTTACCGATGTTGTCGCAACTGATGTAGAAGTTGCTGTTGAGCCTCAAACTAAACCTGAGACTAAACAGGAATCAAAACCAGCTCGTACACGTCGTCCAAGAAAAGATGCTGAAGTTATTGTTAAAAATGACCCAGTGGTTAGTTCTGATGAAACAGTTAAAGCTGAAGATACTGTCGAAGCGCCTGTAAGTGCTGAAACTGAAATCAATGTTGCAGCTCAAACTCCTGAAACTGCACCTTCAACTGAAACGCCAGTAGCTGCTGAAACTGAAGTAACTGCTGAAGCGAATTCAGAAGCTAACTCAGATGCACAAACTGACGGTGAAGATTCAGATGAAAAGCGTGAAGGACAACGTCGTAGTCGTCGTAGCCCTCGTCATCTTCGTGCAGCGGGACAACGTCGCCGTCGTGATGAAGATGACAACACTTCTACAGCTGCCGTATTCACACCTGTTGATGAGCTAGAAAAGCAACTTGATGCTGAACAAGCTAATGAAGCTAAATCTGCTGCCAGCGCACCTATTAAAGTTGAAGCTCCAGTTGAAGCGCCAGTAGCTAAAGAAGTTGTTGAAACGAAAGTTGAAGCGCCAGTAGCTAAAGAAGTTGTTGAAGCTAAAGTTGAAGCGCCAGTAGCTAAAGAAGTTATTGAAGCTAAAGTTGAAGCGCCAGTAGCTAAAGAAGTTGTTGAAGCTAAAGTTGAAGCGCCGGTAGCTAAAGAAGTGGTTGAAGCGAAAGTTGAAGCACCAGTTGCTAAAGAAGTGGTTGAAGCTAAAGTTGAAGTAAATGCTGAAGAGAAAGTTAACTCTAATGCATCAGCTCCAATGGCTAGACCTGCTGCAATTGCTCGTAAAGCGCCAACTGCGCCTAAAGCAGCGGTTACTGAAACAGTTGCCGCAGAAGCTAAAACCGAAGCGCCAGCTAAGAAAGCGACAACGTCAAGCCGATTCGGTTCAATGGTTATGTCTGATACGACTAAGCCAGTAACTGAAACTCGTGCTCAACAAGCGGTACCAAAAGGCCGTGAGTATGATAAAACTGCAGCTGATACTGACACAGCCAAATCAAAAGTAGCTGATAGTGCTTCTTCTGATACAACTCGTGCTTAGTACATCTCTTTAGCCGTAAGGCGATATAAAAACCACGCTTAATAGCGTGGTTTTTTTATGCCTTAAAAAGAACAAAAAAAACATAAACTCTGCACTAGATAATGACGAAAAGAAATTTAAAAAAGAATAATAAAACCTTCGATAACATATATTTATTTACTCCCCAGGCAGACTTTACCGTTTATCTCCTCATCTAGCTTACAAAGCCTGTTTGAATATCCTTTAAAACCAGAATGATACTAATTAGTACAAATTAAGCTTAATTTCAGGTTTAGAAGAAGGTTAATTTTTGTTAACATACGCACACTTTTATTTTCAAATACTTCAATATATTTCAGAGGTTAAATGTTCGATCTACTCCGTCATAAAACCAGTAGTAGCAAAGCAGATATTTTATCTGGTTTGACTGTTGCACTCGCGCTCATACCTGAAGCAGTCGCTTTTGCTTTTGTCGCACAAGTTGAGCCAATGGTAGGTCTATACGCTGCCTTCATTATGGGCATCATCACCGCCATTATCGGAGGTCGTCCAGGGATGATTTCTGGTGCAACTGGCGCTATGGCTGTTGTCATGGTTTCTTTAGTTGTTGAACATGGTGTCCAATACCTCTTTGCTGCGGTTGTGCTCGCAGGGCTAATTCAGATTACTGCTGGCATATTTAAACTAGGTAAGTTTATTCGTATTGTGCCTTACCCAGTAATGATTGGTTTTGTAAACGGCTTGGCTATCGTCATTTTCTTAGCTCAACTTGGACAATTTCAAGTCAAAGATGCTGCTGGTAATTTGGTGTGGCTAGCGCAAGAGCCATTGATGATCATGTTAGGCTTAGTGGCTTTAACCATGGCGATTATTCATTTCTTGCCAAAGTTAACCACAGCTATCCCATCATCATTAGTCGCGATTTTAACCGTAACCGCTATTGTTGTTGGACTTGATTTAGATACTCGTAATGTTCTCGACTTCTTGAAAACAATGAGTGGCGATGAGCATGCAACCATTGCAGGTAGCTTACCTAGCTTCGCCATTCCAAGTGTCCCTTTCACCCTTGAAACTCTTTATATCATTTTGCCTTATGCCTGTATTCTGGCTGCCGTTGGCTTAATTGAATCTTTACTAACGCTAACCGTTATCGATGAGATGACGAATAGCCGTGGTAAAGGTAACAAAGAATGTGTCGGTCAAGGTGTTGGTAACATCACCAGTGGCTTCTTTGGCGCTATGGGTGGCTGTGCGATGATTGGTCAATCAATGATCAACATTAACTCTGGTGGACGTGGTCGTTTATCAGGTGTAACAGCAGCATTAGCTTTACTTGCCTTTATCTTGTTTGGTTCAGCCTTCATTGAAATCATTCCTTTAGCAGCACTTGTGGGCGTAATGTTCATCGTTGTTTTAGGTACCTTTGAATGGGCTAGTTTCAAAGTCATGGGGAAAGTACCTAAACATGATGCTTTCGTCATTGTGCTGGTAACTACGGTTACGGTATTCACTGATTTGGCATTTGCGGTATTTGTAGGTGTTATTGTTTCTGCACTTGTATTTGCTTGGGAACATGCAAAACACATCAATGTTGAAAGCAGTACTGATGCAAATGGCTGGAAAGTTTACAAATTAAACGGACCATTATTCTTTGGTTCTGCAGCTAACTTCTTAGATTTGTTTGATGCAGAAAATGACCCTGAAGATATTATTGTCGATTTCCAAAACTCTCGTGTTGCTGATCACTCTGCACTTGATGCAATTGATACACTAGCTGAGCGTTATGTGGCAGCAGGAAAGAAATTACATTTGAGACATTTAAGTCCTGACTGCAAAGATTTACTGCATAAAGCAAGAGCATTAGTGGAAGTTAATGTGATTGAAGATCCACACTATAAAGTGGCAGATGATGCATTAGATTCGTAATAACAATCTAAAAATCATCAATAAAAAAGGCGAACTCAGTTCGCCTTTTTTGTTACCTAAAAATATATAACATGACTAATTATTGGTTTTTAGAATCGCAGCGAAGTGCTTCATGGCTTTTTCAAATTTTGGTTTAATAATTAGCTGACAATAAGGTTGTTCAGTATTATTTTCAAAGTAATCTTCATGAACAGGTTCTGCCGGATAAAAGGCTTCAAACATTGATACTTCTGTCACAATCGGCTTAGGCCAAATACCTTGCTGGATCAACTTACTAATCGCAATAGTAGCTTGATCTACCTGCTCTGTTGAATGAGTAAATATCACCGAGCGATATTGAGGCCCTTTATCATTACCTTGCTGATTTAGCGTGGTTGGGTCGTGCAATGCAAAGAACACCGACAGTAAGGTTTGGTAATCAACAGTATCAGGTTCGAACTCAACCAGAATAACCTCTGCATGACCTGTTTCACCAGAACAAACTGCCTTAAAATTGGCAGTCTCACCGCTACCACCACTGTAACCAGAAGTGACATTAACAACACCATTCAGCTTTTTGAATACCGCTTCGATACACCAAAAACAACCTGCACCAAAAGTTGCAAACTGATTACGCTTAATTTTCTTAAACTCTTCAGCAGTTTGAAAAATCATTGATACAGAATTGACACAATGGCGGGTATTTTTAGCCGTAAGCATTTCACCTTCAAATACATGACCTAAATGACCATCACATTTTCGACAGGTGATTTCAACTCGATGACCATCTGCGTCGGGTGTACGATCAACCGCGCCGGGAATCTCATCATCAAACGCGGGCCATCCGCAGTGAGCATTAAATTTATGCTCACTTTTATATAATGGCGCTAGGCATTTTTTACACAAATATACGCCCGGATAATCGTGGTTAACATACTCTCCACTAAATGGTTGCTCGGTCCCTTTTTGTTCAATAACATACTTTTCAAACTCCGTTAAATCCTTCATGAGCGCCATCTCTACTTCAATGTTGATGTGTTAACTGTAATGCAACTACTGCAATCTTGTCAGTATGAACAATAAAGATCACTATTTCGACTGAAGTAAGGATATTTACTTCAAATAATTGCGACAAAGTGTGACCAGGGTTAAAATATCGATGGGTCAAATAATAATAAAAGTAGAATAATATGAAATTAGAAACAATTGATTACCGCGCGAAGGACTGTCCACAGAAATTTGTAGCATCATTAAGAGACACAGGTTTTGGTGTATTAACTAACCATCCAGTAAGTCAGGAATTAGTCGAAAAGATTTATCAGGAGTGGTATGCGTTTTTCCAGTCTGATGAAAAAAATGATTTTTTGTATAAACCTGAAACACAAGATGGCTTTTTCCCAGCATCAATATCTGAAACAGCAAAAGGTCATAGCGTAAAAGATATCAAAGAATATTTTCACGTTTATCCTTCTGGCCGTATTCCAGATTCTTTAAAGCAAAATATTTTAGCCTATTATAAGAATGCCAATGCACTAGCAGCAGAGTTACTGGGTTGGATTGAAGAGTATGCACCAAAAGATATTGCTGACAAATTTTCAATTCCATTACCAAAAATGATTGAAAACAGCGATAAAACACTGTTAAGAATATTGCACTATCCACCAATGTCAGGTGATGAAGAGTTAGGTGCTATTCGCGCTGCTGCTCACGAAGACATTAACCTTATCACCGTATTACCCGCTGCCAATGAACCTGGCTTACAGGTAAAAACGAAGGAAGGTACTTGGGTTGATGTACCTAGTGATTTTGGTAATATCATCATTAATATTGGTGATATGTTGCAAGAAGCCTCTGCAGGTTACTACCCTTCTACCTCACACAGAGTTATCAATCCTGAAGGTACGGACAAAACTAAATCAAGGATATCACTACCGTTATTCTTGCATCCTAATCCAGAAGTTGTGTTATCAGAACGTCATACCGCTGATAGCTACTTGATGGAAAGGCTTCGTGAACTCGGCGTAATTTAATCCATTATCCACTTAATGGCATATCTTGATGACATAAAAGCGCCATAAGGCGCTTTTTTTTATCATTTATCTTTATAACAGGGTAGAATATGCACCCTTTGTAAGAAGTCGATTTGAAAAGGCAATAACATGGCAATTCAGTGGTATCCAGGACACATGCATAAAGCTCGTAAAGAGATTGAAGAGGCAATGCCTCAAGTCGATCTTGTTATTGAGGTGCTTGATGCCCGTATCCCTTATAGTAGTGAAAACCCAATGGTATCGAAGCTAAGGGGCGATAAGCCGTGTATTAAACTGCTGAACAAATCAGACTTAGCCGATCCTAAAGTGACAGCTCGCTGGATTGAATATTTAGAGCGTGAGCAAGGTGTTAAAGCCACAGCGATTACAACGTTACAGCCAGGACAGGTTAGAAGTATTCCTGATATCTGTCGTAAATTGGTACCGGCCAGAGATAAATTAGAAAAAGACATTCGCACCATGATTATGGGTATCCCCAATGTTGGGAAATCAACCATCATCAACACCTTAGCGGGCAGAACCATCGCCAAAACAGGTAATGAACCCGCAGTCACTAAGCGTCAGCAACGTATCAACTTAAAAAATGGCATCGTATTGTCAGATACTCCTGGTATCTTGTGGCCAAAAGTGGATAACGAAGCAAGTAGTTACCGACTTGCTGTAACAGGTGCTATCAAAGATACAGCAATGGAATACGAAGATGTGGCTATGTTTGCTGCTGAGTATTTCTTAAAAGCCTACCCAGAAGAAATTTGCGAACGTTATAAACTTAAATCGTTACCAAAAACTGACATTGAGTTATTAGAAGAGATTGGCCGTAAACGTGGCGCATTAAGACCTGGTGGGCGAATCGATTTACATAAAGCATCAGAGCTACTTTTACATGAATTCCGCTCAGGAAAAACAGGCTTACTGACACTTGAGACGCCTGAAATGGCTGAATTGGAACAAGAAGAAGTCGCTAAAGTATTAGCAGAAAAAGAAGCAATAAAACAACGTAAGCTCGAGCAAGAGAATCTTAAACGTTCAGGTAAACGTCATCAAGGCGAAAAGGACTAACCGTTCTAGCTTTTTGTTTTAACTAGCTTAAATAAAAAGGCTCAACATGATGTTAAGCCTTTTTAGTTTCTGAACCACTGACCACTAAGCTAACGCTTCACATTAATCATGTTTCGATAGCGTTTGCGCTAAAACATCAAGGCTTGATTCCAGTAAATTCAACACCACTTCAAAACCTTGTTCCCCACCGTAATAAGGGTCTGGCACTTCTTTAAGGTCTGCTGTGTTATCCTCGGTTAAGTACCACAAAATCAACTTTAATTTGTTTTCATAACGCTCAGGGCATCGCTCATATAAATGAGCCAAATTGGTTTTATCAGCCGCTAATATCAAATCAAACGTTTCAAAATCTGCATCGGTAACTTGTCTTGCATGCATTCCAGAAAACTCTAACCCACGCGCTTCGCCTGCCTTTATTGAACGAGGGTCTGGAGAATTCCCTTGGTGATAAGCCATGGTGCCAGCAGAGTCGATTTTAATATCAAGTTTGTATTCTATTGCCTTAGCACGAAAGACGGCTTCAGCACTGGGTGAACGGCAAATATTTCCCAAACAAACGAATAAAACTGATTTAACTAAACTCAAATGATTCCCCTTCTCTTAAATTTATAACTGCGGCCGCTCTCTTAAGAAATGTGCAAATCGAGGCACACCATTCTTTGTTAATCCTAAATATTGATAAGTAATTTGGCTACCTATCTTTGGTGGTGCTTGTCTTTGTGCGTCTGTAAAGCCTGTTCCGATTTTGAATTCTATTCCATCAGGCATTTTAACCAATATAGCACCTAACATACCGCGGTACTTTCCCTTCCCCTCTAAATGAGCTATCACAATTGCTTCAGCATCATATTTAGGCTTTAACTTCATGATATCTTGACTACGACCGACTTTATAAAACGCTTGCTTACGGTGCAGCATTAAACCTTCACCATTGGCCGCAACAACCGAATCTAAGAGCTTATAAAGTGCTGCATCGTTATCTATAGATTGTTGCTTTATCACATCAAGATAGACAGACTTCGCTATTTCCCTCTGCATTTCAGTATAACGTTCGCTAAAAACGTCGCCGTGTTCAGGCATATCAAATAACATGAATCGAACTTGTTGCCAAAGTGGGCTATCGGCTTTCTTTTTACGCGCTATTGAAGACATTGACTCAAATGTACCTCTACCAAGCCATAACTCTCCTTCAAGGACTTTATCCGGGAAGTCAGCATAAAACCATTTAGGCATAATTATTTCGCGCCCAGAACGAGAAATCATCTTTTTCCCAGTCCAATATCCACGAACACCATCTAGTTTTTCACTGATGTAGTAATCTTTAATGTCGAGACCTTCAACCATTTTCGTAGCTAATTGAATGTTTGGTTTGTCTGCAGCAGATAAAGACGGTGAAATAAAAACTATCGTAAATATAGTTAAATTCAATGTCATCAAGATTAAAAGACTTGAAAGATATCGACTAAACGATCGAAGAAGAAATAAATTACTCGGTAAGCTGAATTGGGTGAACATATGCACGTCCTTGTAGTAATGGGTCAGCAACATCCTGTCACTGTCGAAACGGATATGAGCAAGCATTTAAAATGCCTGCTGTTGTAGCAATATTAGTTCAAGATCGACAAACTGCCAGCTCATATGATCTCAAGTCTTGTTGACTGGTAATATCTGCTAAATAAAATGCATTAAAACGGTGAAGGATACCGCGGACAATAACCACAGTCATTCAGAATGAATCCCCTAAAAAAATCCATCATCAAGCAGTTAAAACGCACACTCTATAAGCACAAAATGACTCATCACAATAAGCCATGACTCTGCTAAGTTAAAGTCTAAAAGCACACCTCAATAGACTAGTTATTATTGATGTAAAAGCTTAAAGGTTTCTGATAAGTAGTTAAATTGGGTTGAATCCATTAAAACTTTGATCCTGTCCTCAAAATACAATGAAATTCAAAAATATACAAAAGTCAATAATTAACAACAAGTTACAAGCAAAAAATAAGAATAAACGTCCTTGTAAGCCTCGAGCATACGATCAATAACTTGTACTAGATCAAAAAAAACCTCATTTTAACAACAAAAACTTCACATTCGGTTACAAAATGATAGTATAAAAACATAATAAGATATTCCTTGAATAACAATTAAAATAATATTGCACAACACTCATTTATTTCCACCCAGATGAGAATAAAAATAAGTGCGGAGAATAAATGTTTAAGCAAGCTTCAATAGGACTGCTAGCAGCCCTATCAATGTCTAGTGTCGTACAATCTGACGAGTATAAAATTACGCTCGGCGGATTTTATGCCAGTACAGACTCCACTATGCTAGTCAAAAGCGCTAAAGATACAGGTAATTACTATTTACTTGATTTTGAAGACGACCTACTTCTAGCAGAAGATCAATTTCTGCCTTTCCTTGAATTGCAATATAGTTTTAATGATCGCCACCATATATATGTTGATTGGAAATCATTACATCGTGATGCAGAGACTTCAGAACTTGGCTTTGATATAGAAATTCCAGAATTTGGTGAAAACGATCAAAATGTTGTTATTGACGGTACCGCTAAAGTGTCAACAACATTAAATATCGATATTCTGCGTATAGGTTATGGTTATGATATATGGGAAGGAAATGACTATACCGTAGGTGCATCTATTGGCTTACATACCATGTTTGTTGAAACCATTTTTGAAGGGAATATAGGCATTTGCGAAGGCCAAACGGATCCAGATAGCCTTTGTGAAGCTCAGTCATTTACCCCTGAAGTTGTCGATAATGCTTTAACTGCACCTTTGCCCAATATTGGTGTATATGGGTCATATGAGTTTTACCCTGGCTGGGTTTTCAATGCTCATGCTCAATATTTCACCATTAAGTATGATAACTTTAAAGGTTCATTAGTGGACATCAGGGCTGGCGTACAGGCTCAAATTAGTGAAAATTGGCATTTATCACTCGCTTATAACTATTATGATGTCGATGTTGATATCGAAAAATCTCGATCTATTTTGGATGAAGAATTCAGAACCTTAGATTACAACATCAACTATAGTTTCACAGGGCCTATGTTTGCTGTTTCATACAGTTTCTAAACTAAAATTCAGCACCGACATGGTGCTGAATCACAACCGCTTAACTTGTATCACTTAAACCATATCTATCAGAACCATAAGTTGCTATATTTTAATCAAATCTATTTATTTCATTCGCTTTGTTGCAAAGTTCTGTTGAGGGTTTGAATGTCAAATGACCTACTAAAAATTGCTGCGTTAAATTTAAAAAAAGCTATACCTTTAATGTTAAAACATAGTATTCCCACTACACCAACAAACTATGCCCTTTGGTATGCTTATGTCGGTGAAAGTAATCCTAAACTCAATCTAGCACTTGATAAAACCATAGAACAAAATCAACAATACTCCCCGGTTTCAAGCGAGTTATTGTATCGACAACATATCGCAGATCCTGTTGAGTTAGACGTTAGAGATATGCGCCAAAACCTTGATGCTATGGTATGTGAACTATCACAATCATTAAAAGATACCAATCAAGACACCTCTACTTTTCAAACTAAAATTGAAAAAGAATTTAATAAATTAACTGAACTTGAAAGTAAAGGTTTCTCATTAGAACAAGTCATTAAAGTCGTCCGAGGCATTGTTAAAGAGTCTGCCAATATTCATTCAAGTACCGTAAGTTTCACCCAGCAACTCACTAAAGCACAAACTGAAATCAATACATTAAAACAAAGACTGGCAGAAACTGAAAAAGATGTTTTATACGATGCGCTTACTGAAGCTTTAAACCGCCGCGCTTTTAATGAAGACATTGCCGCAGTGATTTCACAATCTCCCAAGGGCTGTTGTTTAATTTTGGCCGATATCGATTTCTTTAAACAATTCAATGATACTTATGGCCATCAGTTAGGCGATTTAGTACTTAAAGTGGTCGCAAAACGTTTACAAGAATCTTGTCGTGATGGCGTTAAGCTGTACCGTTTCGGTGGTGAAGAATTTGCGATTATAGTGCCTAACAGCCAACAAAGAGTCGCAAGACAACTTGCTGAAGGAATGCGTCGCTCAATTGAAAAGCTTAGCGTTAAAGATAGGCGCAGTGAAACCCGAATCGATAATATCAATGCCTCTTTTGGGGTTGTTGAATGGAAAGAGTCACAAACAACCAGCCAGTTGATTGAAGGCGCTGACAAATTGTTATATGAAGCTAAAAGATTAGGTCGAAATAGGGTTATGCCTATTTCCGGTTAACCAATAAAAATACCTGCTATATGCAGGTATTTTTTATTGAGAATAATCTATCTCTAACAATTAACTGTGATTAACTTGCTTTGCTGTTACCACGTAACGGTAATCACTATTGGCAGACAAATCTTCAAACGGATAGCAGGTTATCAGTGTGAGCTGGTTATCCGCTGTCATATCAAGTATCTCTGTTTGCGTCTCATGCACTATATCAATCCCTGTAATTAAGTAGCTTTGCGTTTGCCCTAGTGCTGTTTCTAGTTCAACCATATCGCCTTTTTTGACGTTTTGTAAATTTGAAAAATGGGTGTCTCTATGACCTGCAATAATCGTATTACCCAGCTCTCCAACACCTGCACCATTAAGCATTAGACTTGGTCCAAAAGCCAGGTTTCGACCCGATGCACCCGCTAGAATAAACATCGGCTCGCCAACAGGATAGATATCCGTGTCTTTATCTGCATATAGCATTAATTTACCTACAGGGTGAGTATCAGCCCAGCTCCAAGGTTTATGCGGTGTTTGATCTTGCAAGGTTTTATTCCATGCTTGCTCAATCAAATATTGAGCAAAGTTAGCTTTAACTTGCATATACGCTCCATGTGACAAAAAACTTAATCCTAAGATTGCCAAACAACAAGGGATGAGCATTTTTAGACTAATCATCAGGGCTCCTTTATTTGTTCTGAGGCAGGATTAACCGTTGACCCGGAAGACATTGCTTAAGCCAAAGTCCATGCATCAGTGCAATCAATAAAAAACTCAACCCAATTAATATATCTAAACGGCTGGATGTTGCTGTCTGTGGCAATACCCCCGATTGCTTAAAGCCTTTAGGTAAATGAGGCTTAACTTGAGAATCACTGTTAAATTCAGGAGTGAAATTAACTGGGGTTTTATCTACCGCCACCAAGCTGGTTTGCGAGGTCACGAGATGATATTTCATTCCTAATGCTTCTACTTGCTGCTTTATCCGTTCACTGTTTGCTCTTGTTTGGGTTGCTTCAATGGCATTGATTTGAGCATTCGCCCAGAGAAGATCTAACCCAGCGCGGGTAACATCTGCATCAGTCATGTTACTAGCCTGCTGTGGCTGACGTAATTGCAGCTGCCAATGTTCACCATGAGTAACGCCCGAAATAACAATATCTTGTTGATTATATGAAGGAGACTTAAAGCTCACTAAAATAGGTTCCTCATTGTATAAATCAGGAATTTTGGCAGGCCAGTAATCAGGAACGGTGCCATCTTGGTAAGTGACTTTTACGTCGGTTGCCACGGGTTGCTCAATCTTTTGCAGTAATCGATCTATTTTCTGTTTTACCTCAGCAGTTTTGCCAATATAAGTATATGTACCGCGGCCAAACATGGCAGCGCGTTCCATAAAGTGCGCATTAGGAGCTGAGCCAATCCCGACGGTAAACAAACGACTTTGACCTAAATCAGCTTCAATCTGCTTAAATAATCCTTGCTCGTTACTTACTGCACCGTCAGTAATAAATATCACCTGTCGCAAATAGTTCGCTGCACTTGCGATATAGCTATTTACCTCAGCTCTTGTATTAGTTCTTGAATCAGCCCTTTTATCAGCCATTGTTTGATTACTATCACCTTGCATAAGCAATGAAGCTGACAGCGCCATGCTAATTTCAGTACCGCCATTAGCTTGTAACTTTTGAACAAATTGGTTGGCTTTCCCAATATTACGGCTATTAACCTTTAATGACGTGGTAGATAATTTTGTCACCTGGTGATTAAACTCAATAATATTAAACTTATCTTCAGTTCTTAATCCTGCAAGGGCTGACAATAAAGCCTGCTTTGCTTGTTCCATTGAATCACCCTGCATGGAACCCGAAGTATCAATAACCAAGATCAGTTCACGAGGAGTCACAGTATTATGATCTTTGACTTGCGGCGGCGTTAACATCACTAAGCCATAATAATCTTGATTTTTAGTCATTGATTGAGATGAATTGAGTCCATTTATTTGATGGGTTAATCCCTGCTGAGTAAATACTGACGGTATCGGTAACACCACCTCTGAATGATTTGCTGAATGTGATTTGACTGAATCAGCAGGTTTCCAATTCAACACAAAATCTTGGTTGGCGACAAATGCGGTATCCAGTTTAATTTGCCATAATGGTTGATGTTTTAACTGCGTAGATTGTATTTTATGGTATGGACTCACCAACTCACCAAGGTCAAAGCCAGTATCTAATTCAACCTCAATGTTAACCAAAATGTTGTTCGAATAATCCGCTGAATCCACGCCAGTTAATATGCCTTCGGCAAAATCATTCGGGTTAAAACCTGTTAGCGCATCAGGCAAAATCTCAGCAATAGACTCAAACATACTTGTTTGACGAGTATTGTTTTGTGGTTGCTCATTGTTTTCACTCTCAGATAAAGATCTTGGAGAATAACGTGGTGTTATTGTCATAGGAAAACGTAAACTAAACTGACCATCTTTATAGTTGAGCTTTTCTTGATAACTTATCTCGACGGTCAAGGTCTCCTTAGGCGCTAAATTAGCGACTTCAGTGGTAAAAATATTCACCCTTTGCTGACTCACCAAACTGGCACGTTTACCTGCAGCTTTGGCTTTTTCAAAGGTGGCTTTGGCTTGCAATTTAGGTTGTACTTCACCTTCAATAATACGGTCACCGATAAGTAATCGCATCTGATCTACCGCTCCATTATGAGATAGCGGGAAGTGATACTTGCCGTTTATCCAACCTTGGGTGTTATTGGTAAACGTTTGCTTTACCGTAACTCTGTTTATCCAGCCTGAGACTTTCATCGATACATCTGTCGATAATGGCAAACTATGCTGTATTTCACCATCTTGAATGTATTCCAACACGCCTTGGGTTATCCCGTCATCACGCCTTTCAAATTCACTTAATGGCATTGCATACACTGGAAATATCGCATTCAGAATCATTAAACCCAGTAAAATTAAACTTGAGCAAAAGTAATGCCCCGTATGACGATTAACACTAATATTCATTGTTTTCTCTCCATGAAATTAGCGTAAATCTCAAACCATTGATTTACCGATTGAACGAGTAATCAACAACTAAAGATTTACGCTGAAATTATCGTCATTTTAGTTAGCGGCTAATGCTTCGCCGACTGGCATAATTTTTAACGTGACACGGCGATCAAAGAAGTCATTTTCAAAGTTTTGTTGCTCGTTTAAAGGTGCTGTCGCACCGTAAGCTTTGGCATGTAAACGTTCATCTGATATCCCCTGACCAACGAGATAATTGGTCACTTCAATCAAACGCTGTTCAGATAACGCTTGGTTAAATTTACTGTCACCTCTTCTATCTGCATAACCGGTTAAATCCAGCATCAATTCAGGTGATAACGCCATAACATAGGCCACATCATCTAACTGCTGTGCGAAATGCGGCTCGATGGTAGATGACCCTGTTTTGAACTGGACATTGAGCCCAATAGCAAGCTCTTGCATTTTTTGCTCTTGAGATTGACGTAAATCGGATAATTGGGTTTGCACCTGCAAATATTCGTCCGTTACCTCTGCTAAAGACTGCTGCTTTTCATGAAGTGCTGTTAGTTCATAAGTTTGAATTTCTATGGCTTGTTGTTGCTCAGCTAACAATTCATTTTGCGTTTCAATTTCTGAATCATCACCGACTGTTTTACCAATAAGTACACCAACAAATGCCCCTACTATCGCCCCGACAGGGCCGCCAACAACGGCACCTAAAACAGCACCAGACGACAAACCGACTAACTCTTCTGTATGCTCTCTTTCATCCACTGTTTGCGCTAAAACCTCAGATGAGTTAATACCTGAGTCCATTTCTTCAGCATGTAAATTAGGGATGTTAGCCAAAGATAAGCTGCTAATTACTGCGATTGAGATTAATTGCTTTTTCATGATGTTTTCCTTTAGTTCATATTGATAATCAAATTTGAATGAAGTGTGTTTGCTCATTCGATGGAACTATTAAACAGCAATGAAATGGCAATGAAGGGGCACAAAAATGGCAATGCAGCGATGAAATGTGGCAACAATATGGCAATTGCTAAAGCACGCTCTTTTGATGATAAAAATAAGGTATAGTCAGCCTATAAGATCAAATAAAGATGTTGATATGAAAAGAATTGCAATTGTTGAAGACGAAGTCGCGATAAGAGAAAACTACAAAGAATTACTGCAACAACAAGGTTATAGCGTACAAGGTTACGCAAACCGCCCTGCTGCTATGCTAGCCTTTAATGCCCGTTTACCTGACTTAGCGATTATTGATATCGGACTTGAAGCTGAAATTGATGGTGGCTTTACCCTTTGTCAATCACTGCGTTCGATGTCTAGCAGCTTACCTATAATCTTTTTAACCGCCCGAGACAGTGACTTTGATACTGTCTGTGGTCTACGTTTAGGTGCTGATGACTATTTATCAAAAGATGTTAGCTTTCCACACTTAATTGCCCGAATTGCAGCACTATTTAGACGCTCTGAACTTATTGGCGCGGCAACCGTTGAAGATAACCTCATTGAACATGGCAAGCTCACCATTGATGGCAACCGTATTCAGGTATATTGGCAGCAACAGCCAATTGAACTAACTGTGACAGAGTTTTGGATGGTTCACGCGATGGCAAAACATCCTGGTCATGTACGTAGTCGCCAAGACTTAATGAAAGAAGCAAAAATATTTGTTGATGACAGCACTATTACTTCCCATGTAAAACGTATACGTAAGAAGTTTTTGAGCAGCGATAAAGAGTTTAATTGCATCGATACCGTTTATGGCATGGGTTATCGCTGGGACAGTGTGAGTTAATGTTTAATATTCCCATAGGCCTGCGCGCCAAAGTCGTTATTTTGTCGCTATTTTTACTGTGCTTACCATGGCTTGGTTATGAATATGTGTGGGAAATGGAAAAATACCTACGTCATGGTCAAGAAAAGACCCTTGTAGGCACCACCCAAGCATTGGCAACTGCGCTGCATGAACGCCCCAAATTGTTTAATCATCAAGCCAGCTTTTTAAGCCAAGTAGAAAAAGGCCGTGACCTTTATGCTTACCCGCTTTCAGGGCCTATTCAGCTTGACGGCAAACTTGAAGATTGGCAGCAGTATCAACATCGAATGATTAACTATGGCGGCGACCACGTCATTTTTAATCGTAATGAAAATCAACCGGTAGATATTCACTTTAGCCACATGGTGGGCAAATATGCCGGCTATTTATATGGTTCTTTTGAAGTATTTGATAAACACTTGGTTTATCGTAGTAAAAACAGTTTGCGAGTGGATAAAAACGATCACCTAGTGATTGCGACTCAGTCACCAGATGGGCAATTTCGGCGCTACATTGTTGCCAACACTCAAGATGGCTGGCTCAGCGCCTTTGAACTACCACAAGATCCGACCCAATCAATGCCAGTCACACCTGAGATTCGCATTCAAGGTCAGTGGCTCAGCACTGAAAATGGCTACAACATTGAATTTAGAATGCCGCTGAATATGGTCGGCAGTAAACTGGGTTTTGCTATTTACAATGTCGATGACAGCACCACACGTACAGTTAATACCATTATAGGTACGTCCGCCATTGATTCAGTTGCTCACTTGGGCACCGTATTAGTGCCATCACCAGAAATTGAGAACATTATCAAAGGCATGAGCCACAATAGCTCTCGTATTTGGGTGGTGGATAATCATGGCCGCGTATTGGCGAAATCGGGTGACATCCGAGCTAACAACAGTGTCTGGTCTTCCAGCTTAGAAGATACCAGTCAGCAAAGTGCTTGGAGTATCTTTAAAAGCGACTACTTACTGCCGCTTTACTATAAAATCCTCACCAAACCGCCCCAAGATTTTGTGGATTCACTGCAAGACTCAACTGAGCTAAGTGGTAGTCATATCCAACAAGCATTAAATGGTAAACGCGGTTCAACATGGCGCTTAACTCCCGACAGTAAAGCGGTAGTGTTAGCTGCGGCCAGCCCCATTTGGATCGATGACAAAGTTATGGGCGCCGTCATTGCCGAAGAAACTACTCATGGCATTCGAACCCTGCGTAACCGCGCGCTAGAGAAGCTGTTTAATGTCATCATTACCATCATGAGTATGGGCACCTTGGCGTTATTTATTTTTGCTTCAAGTATTTCAAGCCGTATTCGCAAGCTCAGAGATCAATCAGAACAAGCCATTGATAGCCAAGGCCGTGTAAAACAGCAAATCATCCCCTCTAAAACCCGCGATGAGATTGGTGACTTATCACGTAGCTTTGCCAACATTGTTGGGCGTTTAGGGCAATATACTCATTACTTAGAAAACATGTCCTCGCGGTTGTCCCATGAACTGCGTACCCCCGTTGCTGTTGTACGCTCGTCTCTTGAGCATTTGAGTCTACAAAAACTTGAGCCTGCCAGCGAAAAATACGTTGCTCGCGCGCAAGAAGGCGTAAGTCGTTTGCATCTAATCTTAAATAATTTAAGTGAAGCAACCCGTTTAGAAGCTAGCCTATCCCATGTAGAGCAAACCCATTTCTCATTAACCGAAGTGGTTGGCGGCTGTATGCAAGGTTATCAATATACTTATCCTGAAAATCAATTTTCGGTTGCAATTGATGATGGCGACATGACCATGTTTGGCGTGCCTGAATACATCGCACAGCTCATGGATAAACTGATTAATAACGCCATTGAGTTCAGCACTGATAATCCTATTAGGCTGACACTTAAACGCACAGGAAAAACAGCCATAATTGAACTAGCTAATCAAGGGCCATTACTGCCATCAGATATGTCAGCGCAAATTTTTGAATCTATGGTGTCGATACGCTCCCAAGGGGTTCAAACTAAACCCCATTTAGGTTTGGGTTTATATATCGCCAGATTAATCATCGAATTCCATCAAGGCGTGATTAAAGCTGAAAATTTATCCGATAACAGTGGGGTTAAATTCGTGCTGACCTTACCGTTAGATGAATTAAAATAACCTTTATTTTAGCCGTATAGATGTTAGGATGGCTAAAAGCAAATTCATAACACCGTAGTACCAGTTGGGAATGAATCTATGAGCAATCAGCAAGACAAATTAGCCACTCAAATTGTTAGTGTCGGCAGAGAAAAGAAATACACCAAAGGGATTATAAACCCGCCCGTTTTTCGCGCTTCAACCGTGGTTTTTGACACCATGGATGAAATGCGTTTTGCCATCAAAAACAAAACCAATGGCGAAATGTTTTATGGCCGCCGTGGCACTCCAACTCACTTCTCATTTCAACAAGCCATCAGTGAACTTGAAGGTGGCGCTGGCACCGCATTATATCCATCAGGATCAGGTGCCATCAGTGGGGCGTTATTATCATTTCTAAAAAGTGGCGATCATTTATTAATGGTCGACAGTGCATACGAACCCACTCGCGATTTATGTAATAAGCTGTTAGCTGGCTTTGGCATTGAAACCACCTACTACGACCCTCTTATCGGTGCAGGCATTAAAGACCTAATAAAACCTAACACCAAAGTGTTGTTTCTAGAGTCTCCAGGTTCTATCACCATGGAAATCCAAGATGTCCCTACTTTAAGTCGAATCGCCCATGAACATGATGTGGTGGTAATGCTCGATAATACTTGGGCTTCACCTATCAATTGCCGTCCATTTGAAATGGGCGTCGATATTTCAATTCAAGCCGCAACCAAATACATTGTTGGCCACTCAGATGTGATGATGGGCACAGCAACAGCTAATGAAGCTTGCTGGGCACAACTGCGTGAAAACAGTTACATCATGGGTCAAACAACCTCACCAGATGATGTCTATCTTGCCGCTAGGGGTTTACGTACTTTAGGTGTGAGATTAGCGCAGCATGATAAAAATGCCTTAAAGGTTGCTAATTGGTTAGCCACAAGACCTGAAGTTGATCATATGCGACACCCCGCTTTTGATACTTGTCCTGGTCATGAGTTTTTCAAGCGAGATTTTAGCGGCGGTAATGGCTTATTCTCATTCGTACTCAAACAAGGCAACCTCGCCTCAGTGACGGCATTTGTTGAAAACATGCGTCATTTCAAAATGGGCTTTTCTTGGGGCGGTTATGAGAGTTTAATCCTTGGGGTGTTTGGCATTGATAAGCTAAGAACAGCAACCCGTTGGGATGCCAGCAAGCCACTAATTCGATTACATATTGGCCTTGAAGATCCTGATGATCTTATTGCTGACTTAACTGCAGCATTTGAGCGTTATAACGCTGTTGAATCAAAGCGCTAATAGTTGAAAAGAATCTCGTTAAAATATAAGGTTAACGATAATAAAAAGGCCGAGTATATTTTTATACTTGGCCTTTTTTGACGCTTTATATTTTACATCTTCCCGATGTCAGATAATAACTTTACTATCTTGCGATGCTTAACAATTTAATGGGGTTATCCCGATATACTTTACGTGCTTAAACCTTATTGGTTTTAAATCACTAGATATGCCATTAATGATTAAAGAAGGAAAAGACACACTGAAATCGGTTAAATAAGTGTCGACCTCTTTAGTGGATATGCTTATAGATGCGCCGAAATTGTACTTTCTATCTTTGAACCAAGTTTCATGGATATATGATTTTCCGATAATCGTAGTCGTTGCAGGAACAAGTAAATTACTATGTTTAAAGTACATACCCAGTTCATGTTGACTGCTAACATTATCAGGTGAGGTATACAGCTCTGTTATTGTTAGCACCCACTGCCTGCTCGTCAAATTATCACTAATGATGACTTCATTACTCACAAATGAGAATTCGACGCTATCAGGCGCCGTGATATTAGCGTAAAGGTAGAAATTGGTATACTTTTCACTTAATTCGTTACGTGACTCTTTACTTGAGCCTTTACTTGAGTTTTTACTTAAATCTGTACTGGAACTTTGTACTGTTATTTCAACACCAGAGGATAATGAAATTGTAATTCGTTCTGCAGGACCAGAGCTACCACACCCCGTTGTTTTCAACTCACCGCCTTCATAGTAGGGCATATGATAATCCCTTGGAATAGGCGCGCAGGAACTTAAGCTGGTGATAAACAGAGCCAAAACACTGTACTTAAACCTCATTTTAATTAGCACTAAATGTTCCTTACAAATCACAGCTTTTGATCAAACTCTAGGGTCAATATCTACCTAAAATACATTCAATTAAACCTATCAACTTAACCTGTTAATGTAAAAGTTTTAACAGGCCATAACCTGACCCATTTCATGCTAGATTTATAGAACTAACTTTCCACGTCTAAAAATGGACTTATCAACCATTAATTTCCGCATCTGAGACTTTAGACTGACCTCAAAACATACATAACAAAACATGCTCAATCTCTAGACAGTTATCAATAAGGGTCCTATGATTAATACAACCATCTAATCTACTGTATTAATGCATTTTTATGTAGATTCAAATAATGATAATTGTGCATAAATAGCTGTCTAAAGTCGGCTAATTTTAAGCAACTGTGTAAATCGTTTACTCTGGATAAATGACGCAGCTCTTGGAGACTTATGTCTACTGTTCACCCAAAACTGATAAAAGATGTCATAGAGCAAACACCTAGAGCAATGGTCGCAATGCTGATTGTTTCTGCTACTTTTTTTTTGATATTTATCAAATTCATTCCATTTACTATTTTGTTAACTTGGTTTTTTTTACAATTATTATTAGCAATGTGCCGATGTTATAATGCAAAAATGTTTGCCCTAAACTTAGAAAAAAAGGACCAAAGTAAACTCAATAGCAATGAAACAATATTTATAGTTTTAAACGTATATCAAGCGTTTATGTGGACGGTCTCATCGGTATTTCTCATTATTTATGCACACCAACCATTTGAGTTTGTGGGTTTTATCCTATCAATTGGCATTGTCACAGCGGCTACATTGTCTATGTCGTCACTCTACCGAGCCTATTTGTTTTTCTTTTTTTCGATGATTACGCCGCAGGTAGCCATTATGCTTTATTATGGCGAATATCAGCATCTGGCCTTATTAGCGTTCATTATCATCTATATTCCTGCAACTATTTTATTATCAAAATCCATGTTAAATAGTCGAATATCTAGCATAGAAGCCCATGATGAGTTAGAAAAAAGTGCCGAAGAATTTCGAAGATTATCAATAATGGACAATCTCACCAATATATATAATAGGCGTTATTTTTTTGAAGTAGCTAAAGGTATAATATCTATGGCATCACGAGAACAAAATAAAGTCTCACTTTTAATGCTTGATATTGATTACTTTAAGGATGTTAATGATCATTATGGTCATCAAGGTGGTGATTTTATTTTAGTAAACCTTACAAATTCTATAGAAAACCTAATGCGAGAAAGTGATATTTTTGCCCGAGTGGGCGGTGAAGAATTTGCCATTTTACTCAATTATACATCACTCAATGGCGCTAAGGTGATTGCTGAAAAAATACGGTCAACGATAGATGAAAAGAACTTTATTTATAACAATACATCAATTGAAATCACTGTCAGTATTGGCATTGCAGAGATAACCGACAGCGTTACTACTATTGATGAATTATACAAAAAAGCAGACGTTCAACTATATTTAGCGAAAGATAATGGTCGAAATAAAGTCTTTCCAGTTTAATTGAGCCACTTCAGATACTTGTCATTTAATAAGTTGTAATTATAAGCACAAATTAAAGACAAGACCTTTTACATTACGACACAAGTGTAAATAGTTAAGTTGCAGCAAGTAATGATAAAGACAAATTTTCAGATATCCTATTCTTCATATATTTTGACACTCCTGTATCTCATAATTTTGTTATGTGCTACACATAATAGGCGTCATTAAAATGTAAATTAATACACAAAAAAAATTCAAGTGTTTTAATAACACTTGAATTTATTATGTACGTAAAAAATCGTTAAAAGGATAAAATCACACCAGCAATTGCAGCGCTCATTAAGTTTGCTAATACACCTGCAGTAATTGCTTTCGCGCCATTTTTAGAAATAAAGCTACGACGCTCAGGTATCATACTTCCTAAACCACCAATCAATATCGCCATGGTTGATATATTCGCAAAACCACAAAGAGCAAATGTCACAATAGCTTGAGAATGTTCACTTAACTGCTCTTTAACTTCCATCAGTTGAATAAAGGCTACAAATTCATTCACAACAACTTTAGTACCGATCAGAGTACCTGCTGTAATCGCTTCGTGCCAAGGAATACCAATTAGCCAGGCCACTGGAGCAAACAAGTAGCCCATAATCAGTCCAAAACTCAACTGAATACCAAACCATGAACCAAAGTGCCCCAACAGGCCATCGAGTAGAGCTATCACACTGATAAAGGCTAATAAGGTCGCGCCTATAGCGACCGCAATTCGTACACCCGACATAGCGCCGTCAGCCATTGCTTCAACAACATTAGCAGCTCTAGGGATCTCGACTTCGGTCTCATCATCTAATTGAGTTTCATCAGCACTTGGCGGAACCAAAATTTTAGCCATTAATAGGCCAGCCGGAGCGGACATAAAGGCTGCAGCAATAAGAAAGTTCATATCGACACCGAGCGAGGCATAACCCACTAATGTGCCACCCGCGACAGAAGCCAAACCACAAGTCATCACTGCGAAAAACTGAGAGTCACTCATTTTTTTTAAGTAAGGTTTAACGACTAAAGGCGCTTCAACCATGCCAACAAAAATATTCGCCGTGGCCGAGAGTGACTCAGCACGCCCCGTACCTAACAGTTTTTGCAAGCCCCCGCCGATAAAGTTGATCACTTTAGTCATAATACCAATATGGTATAGCGCAGAAATAAGTGCAGAGAAGAAAATAATCACGCCCAATACGTTAATCGCGAAAACAAACCCATTGCTGCCATCTGCTAGACTACCGAACATGAAATTAATACCATGCTGGCCATAGCCAATTAGACCCGATACGACTTCTGTGACGCTGTTAAGCGCATTTTGTCCTGCTGGCACATATAAAACTAAAAAAGCAAAGAATATCTGTAAAAGAAACGCCAATGAAACGGTTCTAAAAGGGATATTCTTACGATTAGTTGATAGTAGCCAAGCCGTAACCAGTATGGCAATAATACCTAAAATTGATGTCATTTAACGTCTTCTATTTATATTCAAACAAAGAAAACGCGCATTGTAGGGGTGAGATTCAGAGATGCAAGTGAGGGTTGTTATCACATTGAAAAAATGGGAGTTCTATGTTTACCGGCCATTATCAAGTAATTGATTTAATATGGTTAATTATGAGAAATCACTTTATTATTTCCCTATGGAAATCAAACTTGTTACCAGAGAAACAATCATCTGCCAGTATCAATGAAATAAAAGTGGAAGCTAGTACAAACGAATTGACGACTTTAACGACTTATCCCAATAGGGATACTGTCCTAATCTGTGTTTAAAAAAGTCTATAGCGACCGCGAGCTTTTTAGGTTTGTGCTTTCTGCTTGGATAAACTGCATAAAACGACATTTTCTGACTCGCCTCCCAATCTGGTAGCAATTGAATTAACTCGCCTTTACGAAATTCATCTTTTAACAGATACGTTGCTAGATACGCCACTCCCCACCCTGATATAGCCGCGTTACGAACAGCCTCAGCAAGATCTACCTGATAATTCCCAGTAACATTGACACAAAGTTCTTCATTGTTTTGGCTAAACCGCCAAGTGCTATAATCCCGTTGGCGGCTGTGATAGACCAAGCAATTGTGCGCCAATAAATCTTGAGGAGTATATGGCGTAGAATGTTGAGTCAAGTAGCTAGGGGCTGCGACAAGCACAAATCGGGTATATGTTAATCGTTGCGCAACGTAACCTTCAGGTAATTGTTCCAAATTCGTGATCCAAAGATCGAGACCAACCTCAACCATATCAACGTAATCATCAAATAGACTTACTTCAATTTCCAAAAGGGGATAGGCGGCTCGAAGTTCTTCAATAAGTGGAATAATATGTAAAGTACCAAATGACTGAGCAATACCTATCCTTAAGGCGCCAGAAACTTCATCCCGCTCGCCCTCAATTAAATTTTGCGCATCTTCAACTGCACCAACAATTACAGTACAAGATTGTAAAAACTGTTCTCCTGCAGGCGTTGCTGAAACAGTTCGAGTTGTGCGTTGAACAAGCTTCACATTCAATTCAGCTTCTAACTTCACGATTTGTTTACTTACATGAGATACCGAAACCCCTAATTGCTTAGCGGCAATGGTAAAACTACCGTTTCGAATTAAGTAATAAAAAATTACCATTTGGCTAGCACGTTCTGTTAGCAAATAACCTCCTAGAAAAAGGGACTCCAAACCGAATCTCTTTCTGTTTTAAACTTATCTTTTTGAAATTGATGCTTTATTAAAAGATGGCAGAATTTTATTGAGAAAGCACCTCTTTATCAGACCTGTATATAATTTTATCAATCCACATTTTAAGTACCATGTGAAATGTTCACTGAATAGGAACACAATTATAACTGGTAAGATCGGCGTCTATTTGCATCTATCAATACCGTCATGGCACTGTTCAACATATCGTCGAGACGTACATCAAATCTACAAGCCTTTATTAACAATCAGCTATTAGCAGTGATTATATAATTTTCCTTCTGAATCCAATAAGCCAAGGCTCTCATCAATTAAGATAAGGTTTAAAGTCCTTAATTTGCATTCACAATTGATTGCAGCACTTTACGTAATTGTTCACTGTTCGCTTTCGATAAACCGATTACGACACTAGGCTTTTGACCTCGGGTTTCAATTTCAATGCGATCCCAAATAATGCCGCTACGATAATTAAATCCTGCGATTTTATTCCAAGGAACTTCATCGGCGTTGTTCCATAAACGGAATAAGCCAGGGGCGTTGATACAAATTTTGTCGACATCAGTGGTAATTTCTTGCGGTAATAATCTGAACCGTAATAACACCGATGCGATTAATTCGCCCTTAAACGCCATCGTTAATTCTGTGGTATTAATTGAAATTTGACTGAATAGATAATGACAATGACGGCACACAACGGCATCTTTAGGTAACGAGCTCTGACAATCAGGACAAACATGTTCTGATAGATATTCTAAACAATGACCACACTTGAGTGCGTCAGCATGAAGTTGATGTTTACAATAAGGACAATCCATTTCCCTTCCTCGTTAGCTATTTAGCTCATTTATGTAAGACCTCATTTGAGGTCTTGTTAATGAATTATTCAGCACTCATTATAATGCAGGTTGGCCTTGACGGTATGCTTTAGTGCCCCAAAGTGGCACAGTAGACAAGCTGTGCTTATAACTGCCTGATGTTTCTTTGGTTGAATAAGACACATACATGAGTGTTTGATTTTCCGCATCTAAAATACGTCTAATTTTCATAGTTTTAAAGAAAATACTTTTAGACTTTTTGAAGACTATCTCACCAGAACCAGACTTATCGATCGCCTCAATCATTTGCGGGGTAATTTCACCTGTTTGGCGGCAAGATATTGAAGAGTCAGATGGATCTGAAAAACTTAAATCGGCCTCGATGCTAGCTACATGGCAAGTAACGCCAGTCACAATCGGGTCTACCATTTTATTAAGCTTAATGTCTTTGGTGGTAAACATTCCTAAACTCACCTTACCTACATCGTCACTGCAACTCATGGTTAATAAACTGGTGCTAGCGATAATTAACGCCGCAGTTAATTTTGTTATTTTGCATTTGGTGATTGTTATACTTGAAAAATTCATACTTATCCTTAATCGGTCAATATAGTTAAACGACTGCATTGACCATATTCTGTTCTTAAAAAGTATTGTATCGAGTCGGCTAATATTCAATTCTAGGGTTGAAAAACTTTACCCGCCCAGCGAACTAAGCCGCTAGTCACACTACCAAAATGATCACCGACGACAATTTCCGCGTCGGTGAATTGTGATGAAATACATTGGTGAATAACGGGACTTTTAGCTGTGCCACCTGTCACATACACCACATCAGGATTGACTCCAGCAGCCTCAACAGCTTGATTCATGATATTAATTAGCTTGGTAACGGGTTGATGCACTGCGATTTCGAATGCTTTTTGCGCTACATTAATTCCAAAACCTGTTTCAATAAATGATAAATCGGTATCGAACGCTGACTGTTGTGATAAACCAATTTTGCACTGCTCAGCTTGGCGAACAAATTGATAGCTCATTTGATGTAATCTGAGTGCTTTAAGCCGTTTGATTAACTCAGGTTGCTCGGCATCTTTGACAAGTACATCAATTAATTTTGCCGTAGCCAAGGAGCTAAATTCTCGCTGTGCACTGATATCATTTACCGCGACCCCATTCCAAAACGGTTGGCGCGGTACTGTGAGATTATTTTTGAGTTTAGAACCTAGCCCTAAATGCGGCATAAAGCAGTTCATTGCGACTGCAATATCAAGATCGTTGCCGCCAACACGTTGACCACTGTGGCCTAATACATCATCACTTCGATCGGTTTTATGTTGTAAATTAGGTCCCATTTTTACCATTGAACAATCGGTTGTACCACCGCCAACATCAACAACTAAAACAGTTTTATGGGATGTCATTGACGCTTCGTAATCCATTGCGGCAGCCATTGGCTCGAATAAGAAACTCACTTGCTCAAAACCTGCTCTTTTAGCGGCAGTTTCAAGAATAGCCTGTGCTTGTACATTACTCTTTTCGCCGCCAACCCCCTGGAAGTTTACCGGTCTGCCAATCACAGCTTTAGTAATCGGCTCGTTAATATGCGCTTTAGCGCGAGACATGACTTCAAGCATCATCAAGGTGACGATATCTTCAAATAGCGCGACTTGCTCTACCCTTAAGCCACTGGCACCCAAAAATGATTTTGGCGACCGGACATAGAAACCTTCATCGGGTAATTCTAAGTAAGCATCGATGGCTTCTGCGCCAACAAAAACCACCTGATCTTCTGGGTAGATATGTAAATCGTGCCGTACTAATCTTGCGCGGCTTAATTGCGCGGCTCGCAACTTGCCAAATTCGGGTTTTAGGTCATCTGCAATGCGATGATAAACAGCCTCAGCGATAAGTTCTCTATCCATGGCATATAAGGTCGAAGACAAGAAACAACTGTCACCATTAATTGGTACGAGTGTTACTTTTCCTTCTTGCTCAAAACCCACTGAGCAGTTTGCACTGCCGTAATCAAAACCAATAAACATTAACTTTCAACTCTATATTTCTAAATCAACGCTAAAAATAACATATGCTGATTAATAGATCTTATTCACTTTAGCAATAAACTATCTTTCGCCGTTAAAATCACCAATCTGTTTTAAAATTAATAGTTTTTGTAGTGATCGTCTTTCGAAATACGACCACAAAAAAAGCACCCATATGACGATGGATGCTTTCAATCTAATTTATAAAGTTAGCGTAGTTTACAACATTACTTAGCTTCGTTTTGAGCTTGCTTCAATGTTTCTTTGTGCTGACGTCTTTGTTTAATGACTTGTTTAACATCGCTACCGATATGAGCTTCACCACGTTGCTTAGCTAATTGAACTTGTCTTTCACGTTCAATAAAACGTTGACGCTGCTCATCTGACACACTATCAATACAATGTGGGCAACTAACACCTTGCACAAATGCCTCGGTTTGCATTTCTTCTTGGGTAATAGGCATACGGCATGCGTTACACTGATCGTAAATACCTTTTTCTAAATCGTGATTTACGGCCACACGATTATCAAATACAAAACATTCACCTTCCCAAAGACTTTGCTCTTGCTTCACTTCTTCAAGGTATTTTAAAATGCCACCTTCAAGGTGATAGACCTCTTCGAAGCCCTGCTCTTTAAGATACGCTGTCGATTTTTCACAGCGAATTCCACCAGTACAGAACATAGCCACTTTTTTGTGTTTCGCAGGATCGAGGTTTTCTTTAACGTATTCAGGAAATTCTCTGAAGGTTTCAGTGACTGGGTTGACTGCGTTTTTAAAGGTACCGATTTGAACTTCGTAGTCGTTACGGGTATCAACTAATAACACTTCTGGATCTGAAATCAGCTTGTTCCAATCTTGTGGTTTTACATAGGTGCCTACCACTTCACGAGGATCAATACCTTCAATGCCCATTGTAACGATTTCTTTTTTCAATTTTACTTTCGTGCGGTAAAACGGCATTTCATCATCAAATGATAATTTGCACACGATGTCATTTAAACCTTCTTGCGTTGCCAGCCAAGTCAGTAAGCTATCGATACCCTGCTGCGTACCGGCTACTGTGCCATTAATTCCCTCATTCGCGAGCAATAAGGTACCTTTAATCTCCTGCTGTTCCATATGCGCTAATAAAGGCGCTTTAAGTGATTCAAAATGTGGCAAAGCAACAAACTTGTATAATGCGCAAACGACAACTTGTGACATGAATATCTCCGCTAGCTGGAACTTAATTTCCAGTGCAATTAATAATAAAAAGTAAACTTGGCGACTAAAAAGGTGATACACCTCAAAATGCGGCGCAAAATTGTAACTTAATCACATATTCATAGCTAGTTATAGTGCTAGTTATAGCGTTAATTGTAATAAGTGAAGCCCTTATCATTAGGCCACCACTAAAAATATCTCACACAGTTATTGTAAATAAACATAGAATAACGCCATTCACTTTTCTCACTTTATGATAACAAACTATGTCTTCTGCCATTCTTTATACTTTCAGGCGCTGTCCATACGCCATGCGTGCTCGAATTGGATTACATTTATCCACTTTAAACCCAGAGGTTAGAGAAATCGAGTTACGCAATAAACCTGCAGAAATGATACAGGCTTCCCCTAAAGCCACGGTGCCCGTTTTGATTATTGAAAACCTCGATATCGATAGCTCAAAAGTATTAGAAGAAAGCATCGATGTATTGAAATATTCGCTATTAAATTACTCAGATAAAAATAGTGAATATTTATGCACTGATGAGTACTCGTTATTAATGAAGTCAATAACAGATAACAAAGCCATGGAACTGATTAGTTTAAATGATAACCAATTTAAGCCTTGGCTGGATAAATACAAATATGCCGATCGCTTTTTAGAACAACCTGAAGCGTTTTACCGCGAAAAAGCATGTGAATTTATTGAAGTTTTAGAAACTAAACTAAGCGAAAATAATCAATTAATTACTAGTTCACCGACCATTGCTGATTATGCTATATTTCCATTTGTTAGGCAGTTTGCACATGTGAATAAACCTTGGTTCCAACAAAGCCCGTATGTAAAGGTAAAACAATGGTTAGAACTGCACCTAGAAAGTGAATTATTTAAAGCGGTTATGACAAAATACCCTTTATGGTTAGATATGCCAGAGACGGTTACAAGACTAAAATAACAGCAATTAATCAATAATTGCTTATATAAAATGCGCCATGTCAAACTTTTGTATATTTATTCAAAACTATAATTGATAACAGGCATAAATATACGCTATCTTGTGTCACCTATAAGATGGATTTTATATTGATTTTACTGCTAATTTTCAAAATAGGATTAAGCTTAAATAAGTCTCTTAGTAGTAACCAAGGATGTAGACATGGAACAAATGGATTTGGTGGTTATACTCGTGCTGCTTTTAGCCGTTTTACATATTATGTTTTGCTATCGTGCAATCAACAGCGCGGCTAACATTGATAATATAAAACGCTTTCTTTGGGTTACCATAAGCCTAATTTTAGGGCCTTTGGGATACTACCTGTTTCAAAACTTACTACCTTTAGATTCTTTAGATCCTAGCGATTGAGTTTGTAAACGTCCCCAATAAATTAAACTAAAGGCTCAAAATGAACCTTTAGTTTATATTGATATTCTCATACCACAATCTTCAATTTTTTATTTCAAAAATCGTGCAAATTGACGGCCAGGCTTTAACGCTTTTAGTGGCGCTTTAACTGCTGGCGTACCGACATATAAAAAGCCGACTATCTGATCATCCAGACCTATTCCTAAGCCTTCATTAACAATTGCACTAAACGCAAAGTCGCCAGTTCGCCATACAGCACCTAATCCTAATGAGAATGCAGCTTGTTGCATTGCCATCGTGGCACAACCAGCTGCCAGTTGTTGCTCTAATAGAGGCACTTTGGGATGCTGCTGGCTTTTTGTTACAACAGTAATCACCATTGGAGCTCGGTGAGGCATGCCTTTCACTTTCGTTAAATAAACCTCATCAGCGCCTGTTGATTCTGCAGCCTTAACAAAAATGTCTGCCAAAGTATCTAAACCTGACTCTGTTGCAATAATAAATTCCCACGGCGTTAACGCCCCATGATCCGGCGCTCTTGCGCCCGCATTAAGAATAAAATCTAATTGCTCTTCACTAGGTGCAGGAAGTGTCAGTCGAGGTGTTGATTGGCGAGTAAGTAGTAGTTCTGAAGCGTCCAATTGAATGTCCCTGTCTTTCAATGCGTGAACCCATTAAAACAAAGGTTGCACGAGAATAGTTGAATACAAAATGATATTAACAAAAATCCCACATTAGAGTGGGATTTTTGTATGTAAAATTGAATAATGATTTTGCAGCTCAATTAAACAAAGACTTAAACAATATCTAAGCCTAATTTGACTATTTGATTAGCTTACACGCTTAGCTTAAACGCTTAGAAATGAAGTAATCGACACTGGTATAACGCCCACCGCCTAATACCACTAAAGCAAACAGCATAATTAAATAGGTTATAGCAAACTCAATACCGTTATTTAAAATCACGAAATTACCTGAACTGGTCAGCCATTCATAATTGCCATGTTGTTGTAAAATTGATTTTGCCGCTGCCAGTTTTTCAGCAGACTCGAGAACCTTGTCGTTTGCAAGCCACGAACTCGCATCAGCAATCGCTAACCAGCCATTATTGATATGCACAGCAAATGCTGCGACAAACATAGTAAACATCATCGGAATAGCCACTAATCGAGTAGCCAAACCAATGAGTAATAATGCTCCGCCAAATAGCTCTGTACCTGCTGCTAGCGCTGTCATTACTTCTGGCATAGGTAAGCCTAACCCCCAATCAGGATTACCAAACCACGCGGCGGTATCGCTAAAATGGGAAAGCTTATTGTATCCAGCTTGCATTAACACTGGCGCTAAATAAACTCGCAGCGCAAGTGGCGCTAGGCCTTCGATATGCTTCAGTAAATCTAAAAACTGTTGGTATAGTTTGACCATGGTAATTCCTTTTTATCTCATTATTAAATCACTAGACCTTAATACCAGCAGTTATATTTCATCGCTTTGCATCGTCTTTTACAGCTACTCGTTCATATCTGCTGATAATTCGTTTAAATCGACAATTAATTCAGCCACTTTTTTGTTCAAATGTCGGCGCTGTTTATCAGATAAACTGTTATTGATATCAATCATTAACTGCCCAAACAGTCGTGTGTTTTCATTAGCATTTTCTTGATATATTTCTGATTTTAGCTCGTCTGGTTGGGTCATCAATAAACGCATTCGTTGTTCAAATAATTGATGATCAGAGCGTTGACTTAAGGCTGACTCAAACTGTCTTAACCATTCAAGCCTGTATTCAAGCCACATATCAAGTGTCGCAAGCCGCTGTGCATTAAATAGTTTTATGAGCTGACGTTGTTCAGATGTAACATTACCGAGCCAATCATCAGTCCTATCAACCATTCTTTCATTGGCGTCTTCTAATAACTGTAGTTGAGTTTTGCCTGCGTACTTTGAATTTAATTCAGTGTTGTCAGTATTGAGCTGCTTTATAAACTCTTTAACTTGTTGATCACTGAGGCTAGTTAGGATGGGAAGTAAATCGGGTAACACAAAATCAAAGATACGAAACCAATGCGCTTTGGCGCCAGTAACCTGTTGCTGCCAAATTTCGGTAGTTAAGGTTTGTTGATTCACTGATGTGGAAAGTGCTTGTAATTGTGCACTGTAGCGCAACAATTCTTCTTGTTGATGCCAAATTAAAAACTTATCCAGCAGCTCATCAAACTGGGCTTGTTGTTTAGTATCCAAGGTGACGTACTCTTCCACCCGCCACTCAATCGCCCAGTCTAAAAAGAAGTAACTAAATTTGGTTGAACACCCTGCTAAAAAGATAACAAGTATTATTGGAATCAATGGTTTTTTCAACGACAATTCTCCTATCAACAGCTTAGACTTAAAACTAAATAGTTTTAAAACAACACTATTTTAGAATAATGGCGTTAAGGCACTAAAGATAGGTATTTATTGAATAGGTCAAAATATTGCTGCTGTGGCAATTGTGTATTGGATGCCATCATTAATGCCCAAGCGGCGGCATAAAGCCAAAAGCAATGACTCATTTCCCCAAGAAAACTGCTTGCTGTATCGGTCAAATTAGGATGTTGCTGCAAATACTTTGAGGTAAGTTCATCCGCTTGCTGCTGCGTTAATTGGTGTGTTACAACGACAGCGACTAAATCAAATAATGGATGACTGGCAGCGCAGTATTCAAAATCAATACATTGTAATTGGTCACCATCAAACAAAATATTATAGGGAGATAAATCTCGATGGCAAAATTGTGGATTAACTACACAAGCTTCTAATTGTACAAGCCATTCTTGCATGTCAGAGTGCTTTTGAGTGAGCATATAATAATGACTCAACCAAGTTTTAGCTTTAACATGAGTGCTGCTTGAATCACTTGACTGAATTCTTGATTCAGCCAATAACTGAGACATGGAAGCGGAGATATCCAACAATGACTTAGCGTAGTAATCCCACTGCTCGGTTACGGTAATTTGCTTTGGAGGTAAAGCTAACATCGATAACGGCGATAATAAATCTAATAAGTAGCTGACAGGATCATATTCACCAAATACTGAGGCTTGCGGGCGACTTGGATCTTCAAAGCGATATTCACCATAAAAACCTGCCCATTTAAACTGTCTCGAATGAACAAGTGAATCTAAAGGTGGATAAAAAGCTGTATTAATCGATTCACAGCTTGGAACGAACAGCGATTCATTGATGAATTTACTGAGGTAAAAATGTTTATCATCACTGAGCCAAATGAGTTCAGGTGCTCGATTTATCGCTTCCGTTAATCTCCAGCAAGTGACTTCGTTGCCGCGATCACACCATTGGGCATTATCTTGATTCACTCGTAACACCCAATCACTGTTACTCATAAAGTTACGATCGTTTTTAACTTTTCTGTTGTTTTCAATAGTACTGCAACTCTCAATATTATCCTGAAAGCCATTTTCACTATTGTTATCACTACCGCTTTCGCTATAAGGGGCTGACAAAACAATATGAAAGTTCTGATTGCTCAGCCCATCAGATAGCAAGTTAACTTGATGACATTGTTGATTAATGACTTCTACTAATTTTCTGGGCAGTAATGTTTTTAACACTAGTGGTAAGTACAGCCAAGGATTAAAGTCCGTCATCATTTATCCGTCTTAACTCGCAACCGCTAGGTCATGATAGCTTGATGTTTGTTGCATTTTCTTACGCCACATGAAGTAGCCACTTAATGCCATAAACACATACAAGATGAATAAACCAGATGTGAGCATTAGGCCTTTTTGGAAATATAAGTAGATAGATACAAAGTCTATTACTACCCAATACAGCCAATTTTCTAATACTTTTTTAGCCACTAAATAGGTAGTCATTATCGCAAAGCAAGTGGTTAATGCATCGATATAGGGGAAAGAGGCAGTAGTTTTTGTGGCCATGAAGTATCCCACGATTAGCGAGACTACAGTTGTAAAACCAATGAGCAGTAAATGAGTCTTAAGCGACCAACTGGTAATGACTAATTCATTGCCAGCACTATCTGTGCTGTTAGTCTGATGGGTTGAGCGCCATAACCAAAAACCATAAATAGCCATCGCCATGTAATACACATTAAGCACCGACTCCATCAATAATGATACTTTCCAAAACAACACCGTATAAATTGCCGTACTCGCAAATGCGGCAGCCCAACACCAAATGTTGGTTTTCATAGCTAATAGCAAATAAGCCATTGCAAGAATCACTGCGACGGCTTCCCAGCCTGTCATGACAGAGGCTTCCGTGATGGCAATTTGAACGGATTGAATAATCTCAGATAACATAATGATGGCTACTATGATTTTGAATGTATGTGAATGGTTATAAACAGTTATTCGGTGTGGCTTAAATCCAGCTCACCACCAATAAATTTACACACAAATACCGCTTTGCCCCACTTTTGATGAGCAGCTTCCATTTCAATGGCAAGCATAGACATCACATCTGCATACTCTCCGCATACTTGAGTCGCCATGGCATTGGTTTTTCTTTCAATATTTGAGTAACTGTCTACACGGCCAATAAACCACTTAATCGGGTCTAAATAGTTTTCATTGAACGGGTACATGCTGATTTCGGCAGTCAATTTCATGGAAATTCCTTAATCGAGGTAAAAATACTGCCACAGTTTATCAAAGTTTGAGATTAAAAAACTTATCAATCTTTTTTAAATCATGGCAGATTTTGATCGTTAAACATTGTTATTAATGATAAAAATATGACTACATAAATAACTTAACGCAGCATTTCTGCAACTACATAAACTTTACGTTTAACGTGATACCAAGTTGACGAGGATCACCATAACGAACATATTGCTTATCAGACCAATCTAAATCTGGCTCGTTTCCAAAAAAGAAGCCTCTCGTACCGTATTGCTCATCAAATAAGTTACGCCCCCACAAATACGCTGACCACATTTGAGTTTCATAACCTACTCGGGCATTAAATATAGTATAAGCATCTGATTTAGATTCGTTACTGTCAGAATAGTAGAAGTCACTTTTACCACTGGCATTTAGGTTAGTAAACCAACCTGAATCGCTGACGTAACTCATACCTGCGCTATAGGTAAACTTAGGAGCATGAGCTTGGTCACGACCACTTAAATCAACAATATTGCCGTATTTATCATTGTATTGATAATCGCCGTATGTCGCATCTAACCAACCTGCGCTGCCATAAAACTGAATGTTATCTGTTGCGTAGTATTTAAAATCGACTTCTGCACCAAAGTTTTCTGAACTACCGGCATTTTCGGTATAGAGAATAAATCGTTGTTGGTCTTCTGGATCTTGCTGTGATGCTGATACTTGTTGATCGCGTCTATCCATATAGAAAAAGGCGACGTTAGTATCTAACTGACCTTGCAGCCATGAAGATTTAAGCCCTAATTCGTAGTTATATAAAATTTCAGTATCAAATTCTTTTTTATCAGCTAGTTCTGGTGGTAGTGTCATATTAAAACCACCCGCCTTGTAGCCTCTAGCCACACGAAAATACGCATTGTGATCTTCATTTAATGCTTTAGATAAGGCTAAATGACCGCCCCACATACTTTCTGTTGGCGAGAACTCATCGCCATTTGAGTCAGAATACTCACTTTCGCGGCGCTCTAGACGAACGCCGGCAGAAAAGACATAGTCATTGCCAAACTGGGTATCTGTTTGAGCAAATATGGCATAGTTAGTCGCTTCGTATTCTGATTGTAATACTTCATCAGGCCAACCGTTGTACTCAGAATATAGATCATTGTCTTCTTGCAAGTTCATGCCATATAAACCAACAAGCCAATCAGTCGAGTCTGAAAATATTTTGCCCGCTTCATTTGAACTTATACGGAATTCTTGAGAAATAGTCTGGCGTTCGCCCTTTTTGTCCCAGGTGTAATCATAAACGCAAGGCTCTGTGCCAATAGCATTCCAATTGTCATCGTAAGCAGCACACTGCTTAGACGCCCAGTAATCAGGATTAGCCCAGTCGCCATCGTAGTTATGATGATGATCAGTATTGGCAAATGAAGTTAATGAAGTCAGCTCAAATTTGTCAAAACTGGTAAAAATAGCTTTTAAGCCTGCACCTGTGGTTTTTTGCGCATCGACACCTGGCGCATCAGTAATGGTTTCAAAACCATTATTATCTAACGTCCAAGCATCATAGCCATTATCAAAATTGGCGTGTAATAAAGTTAAATCAAATTGAACGTCATCAGAGGCATACCAACGCAATTTAGCCCGAGCAGTGAACTCGTCACGGGCATTAGTATCTTCACGTTCTAGGTAAGTATTATCGCGGTAACCGTTTTGAGAATGTTGCTCTAAAGAAACACGGTAAAGTAATTTACCTGAGTCGGTTAGCGGACCAGAACTAAAACCTGAGAAAGTTTGTAAATCATCATCACCCATCGACACTTGAGCGCCATGCTCAAATACATCGGTAGGATCATTACTTTTTAAATAGATAAGACCCGCTAAAGCATTGGCACCGTATTGAGTCCCTTGAGGACCTCTAAGCACTTCAACTTGTTGCATATCGTACATGCTAGACACCATGCCTATGCCTGATAAATCGATATCATCAACAATGAAACCAACAGAAGAGTTAGGTGCACCTTGATACTCTTCTTGCTCACCCACACCACGAATTTGGAAATACTTAGGACGAGAGCTACCACCGGACCAGTTGAAGTTGGCAATAGAGTTTAAGACATCTTCAAAATGTTGCGCCCCTTCATCTTGTAGTTGTTGGCTGTCGATGACGGTAACACTTGATGGCACTTTATCTAGCGCAATATTACTAAAGTCAGCGTTGACAACAATCACTTCCATTTTTTCAGCATTTGGCGCAACTCGCTCAATATTTTCAGTTTGAGCGACAACAGAAGTGGATAAAGCAGTAAGAATGGCAATCGCTAATGGCGATTTAGATTTGATAACAAACATAGGACCTCAAATAATAATTTTGAGATCCGGCAAGCATAGTGAATTATTGGTGTGCATCCATGACAATATTTTTAGCAATGCAGCCTATTCCTACGCCGGTATTAGCCGGATCAGGTTCTAAGGGTTCGTCTTTATAGACATCTCAGTTTATCGCAAACGATAAACACCCCTTGGCGACGCGGATTATAAACTATCAATCATTAGTGCGACAGCTTTACCGCGTACTTTTCATTAACTATTTAAGTACAAATTTATATCAGCTAGATTATTTAACTATTAGCTAGAAAGATCCTATAAACATTAAATACTAGAAAGTCAGCACTAATTGGAAAATGCTTTTCTAACATACACTTCAAAGCGGGTCGCATTTGCATTAGGGGCAACTGAAGCCACCTGTATTTGTTGCATCCCATGTAACTTTACTGATTTCCAACTATTGCCTTCATCTTCAATGGTAAAGCCGCCTACATCGTACCAGGTGAACTTGTATTGAAGCCTTAGATCTGTTGATACCTGACTTTTAATTAAGGCAGAGCCTTGCAACAAGTCTGACTGGGTCCGCACCTTTACTTGCTCCACGGCCACTTCTCGTGCGAATGAGTTGTTATCCACTCTCACTTCCCCCGTTGAACTGGCTGATACGCCAGCTGTGTGGTTCGCACATGCAGATAACATTAATGCCAGCGATACAATGACTACCGATAGTTTCATATGTTGTTCCTTATTGAACTTCAACATTAGTTGAACTTAAAATTAGTTTAACGTGAGAGAAGTACCAAAACCAGACTTCAGCTCATCAGTTTCGATGGCCATGATTCAATGATGGCAATATCAATTTTTACTGTTCAAGTCATTTACTGCTCAAGCAAAAAGTGCGCTCTTGCTGTCGCAATTAATTGCTTTCTGTTTTTCTGCCAACAGTTGATACTTACATTGGCAACGCGACGACCTTGTCTGGTGATTTTACATTCCGCAAACGTATCTTGATGTAGGCCTGCACGTAAATAATCAATTGAAAAATCAATTATTTTTGGCACTTTCTTAGCTTGCATAAATACCATTAACTGAACAATCGCTGACATTTCCATAAAACCAGCAATGACACCACCGTGAATAGCGGGCAAAATTGGATTACCAATATTGTCATCTTTTGCAGGAAGCTTAAACACCATTTCATCACCAAAGCGATCAACACTCATGCCGATAAACTGGGTGTAAGGTACTTTAGCTAATAGATAACTATAGTCATTTAAATCAATTGCACGCTTAACGACATCATGAACCTTTAAGTCATCAACTGACACTGTCGCATTTTCTAGCGTATTAGCTACTGGATGATTGAGCGCATTTTGTTTATTGGTTGGTGTTGATAGCGCTTTCCCATCTAGCTCGTCAGGGTTTCCCATTAAAGCTTGTCGAAATTCCTCACCCACCATTTCAGGGCTGATACGCATAAATGAACCAACAGCATGGGCAATAGGATCATCAATACTGTCTTGATAAGCAATCGCACGAGTAAAGGCAACATTTGACGATAAACGATAGCACTCAGCAAATGCATAAAGTGGCTTATTAGGCTCAGCAGGCTTCATATAATCGACTCGCAAATCTAATGTCGGCGATATTTCTAACGATTTATATTTCTCGAGAATGGCGCAAACCACCGATGTACCAGATGCGGTATCAATGATGGTCGTCACCACCCCACCATGGATAACACCGGTATCAGGATCGCCAATGATATCTTGGCTATAAGGTAATTCTAATAAAACATGGTGTTCACTGGCTTCCAATACGCTTATATTTAAACGTCCACAATGGGCAAGCTGATTAACAAATCGGCTAGCTACACCAGTTAACGGGAAAAAATCACTGTTTATTTTCATGCGAATATTATTAATCCAGACGACTTAGCATTGGTCCTAATGGCTTACCGCCAACCAGATGCATATGGATATGGTAAACCTCTTGTCCACCATGTTTATTACAATTCATAATCAAACGATAACCGTCTTCTGCAATACCGGCTTCTGAAGCAAGCTTGGCAGCAACGGTCATCATACGACCTAATGCTAATTCATCTGATGCTTTTATATCATTAGCAGTAGGAATGAGATGGTTAGGGATAATCAAAATGTGTGTTGGCGCTTGGGGAGTTATGTCACGAAACGCGGTAACAAGCTCATCTTGAAAAAGAATATCGGCAGGAATTTCTCGACGGATTATTTTACTGAAAATCGTTTCTTCAGCCATGATTGATCATCCTTTTATTTATTATAATCAGAATAGTGAAAATCAAATGGAAAGCTAAACTGATTATAACCAGCTAAGGTCTGTTTAACTATATAATACCCATTTGAGTGTTTGTCACCTTAGCAAAGCAAGTTTTACACTTTATCCTATTCGCTTTTTAGTTCTGTTTGCACAATCAAAGCGATTTTGGCAGCATGGTAGCACTTCTAGCTAGCATTTTTTTTGAAACACCCACTTACTTGGAATTTGTTCATGCATTATCACATCATTGCTATCGATCCTAAAGCGCATTTATTTGAAGTCACCCAAACTATTGAAACTGCATCAGCGCAACAGTCTTTATATTTACCCGCCTGGCTCCCTGGTAGTTACATGATCAGAGACTTCGCCCGTAATATTATCGAAATCAATGCTGTAGATGACAACAATCAAAAAATTGATGTTCTCCAGTTAGATAAACAGACTTGGCAATGTCAGAATCAAAGCGGTTTTATCAAGTTAACGTATCAAATTTATGCATGGGACCTGTCTGTTCGTTCAGCTCATTTAGATACCACTCATGGCTTTTTCAATGGTAGCAGCGTGTTTTTAGCAGCTAAAGGACTCGAATCAACAAAGCATAGCCTGACCATAGCTAAATCGAGTTTATCAGAACTGAAAGACTGGAAACTAGCCACCAGCATGCCGAGAACATCTGGTGAGCAATTCGGTTTTGGTGAATTTTATGCCAATAATTACGATGACTTTATTGATCACCCAGTTGAAATGGGAGATTTAACCATTGATAGCTTTGTAGCTTGCGGTGTGACTCACGATATTGTGCTGAGTGGTAAGCACCGAGCGTCAATGGCTAGGCTTTGCCAAGATTTAAAAGCCATTTGTGAATATCAAATCAATTTATTTGGCGGACCCGCTCCATTTGAGCGCTATGTATTTTTAACCACCGTATTAGGTAATGGTTTTGGCGGTTTAGAACATCGAGCATCAACTGCATTAATGTGCTCAAGAAAAGATTTACCCACTGACATGCATCATGAAGTGAATAGTGATTACCGCACTTATCTTTCTTTGTGTAGTCATGAATACTTTCACAGCTGGAACGTTAAACGTATTAAACCTGCTGAGTTTACTCCCTTTGATTTATCTCAAGAAGCCTATACCCAGCAACTATGGGCTTATGAAGGTATCACGTCCTATTTTGATGATTTTCTTACTTACCGAAGTGGTTGTGTTGATAAAAAGCAATATCTCACTATGCTTAGCGAAACCATGACCCGCGTATATCGCTCACAAGGCCGCTTTAAGCAAACATTAAAATCATCGAGTTTTAATGCGTGGACCAAATTCTATAAACAAGACGAAAATGCCAATAATGCTATTGTCAGTTATTACACTAAAGGTGCTCTATTCGCGCTATATCTAGACTTGACCATACGTTTAGAAACCCAAGGAACACAGAGCTTAGATAATGTAATGCAAGCACTATGGCTACAATACGGTAAACCAGGTATTGGCACCGAAATAGACAGTCACCAAAAGATTGTAGAAACAATCCTTAATCGTAATTGTGACGAATTATTTAGTTATCTTGATAATACTAACGATATTCCTTTAACACCGCTGCTGACTAGTGTTGGTATTGGCATGGAAATTAAAGCAAGTTCAGGCACGAGTGATGTCGGCGGAACAGAAACCAAAGGGAATAGCATTGCCTTTGGCGCTAAAACAAAACCTGAGAGCTTAGGTTTAAAAATAATGACTGTGGTTAATGGTAGTCCAGCACATCAAGCAGGTTTGAGCGCGGGAGATTTATTAATCTCAGCAAATCATTTACAAGTGGATAATCTATTTGAAAAGCAGCTACAAACTTTTCCTGTAGGTGAGGTATTACAATTACATTGGTTTAGACGTGATGAACTTATGCAGGGTGTTTTTGTTATTACTGCAGCGGTTGCAGATACCATTAATTTAACCATCGTCGATGAGGAAAAGCTTACCGCTTGGTTATAATCTTCGGTTAAAAATGAGTTGCATTGAAGATAGTTTAAAATCTGATTTAAAAACTCAAAAAAAAAGGTGCCTAAGGCACCTTTTTTATTATTGAAGCTAAACCGAATAACTAACCACGTTTAATTCTGGCACTAACTTGAGCGTCATTATGCGCTTCTAACCAATATTTCTGTAATGTGGTATTTTGTAAACCTGTAGTTGCGTCGCCCAACTTCCAAGCACCTTTCCAAATACCATCGGCAATCAAATGCACAACTGCACTTTCAATCGCAGAAACAACACATAAACTCACAGGTTCATTTGAGGTGTAACCGACTTCAGCTTCTAATAAATCTTGCGCATCAATAAACTTGAATACACCAGCGGTAATTTCTTTTGAAACAATAGCTTTAGTCGTCGTAACACTGCTCAATAAACGGCCTGTACGAATATCAACAGCACGTAAATTAACAGTAATGCTATCAACACGATATTGACCAGATGCTCCGATACCTAAGTAACGAGCTCCAGCTCCGCCAGTTTTAATATTGGTATCGTATGCAACAATACCGCCTTCCATTAATACTTGAGCACTGTTTAACTGCGGCAGTTTACTCGCATCGCCTTTTAATCCAGCGCGTAAAATCTTACGCTCTGTTAATAAGTTCTGCAGCCCTTCACGTTCAACGGGGATAAACCAAGCTGAATCATTCAGTGATTGCGCTAAAAATGCGGTGCCTGATTGTGGTACTGCAGTTGAAAAGTTACTTGATGGAATCGGCTTATATTGACCCGTTTGATCTCTAAAATCATAAACGGCTGCAATCATTGCCCCTTGTGGAAACGGTAAGCTAGTAAGATCGTAATAGGTCTCACCTTTTGGCATTAGACTTGAGGTGACATCAATATCTTCAAATTGGTCATCGACAGATGAACAAGCTGATAGCGATAATACAAATAAACTCACAATTAATTTTTGCATCATTAGCCTCCTGTACCGTCATCAACAATGCCACCAACTTCAATAATGGTCGTTTCGCCTGTTAGCACATCAGTAATATGTACAATCAATGCGCCATCTTCATTAACTACGTTGATTTCAAAATCATCGGTTTTTAAATAACCTTCACCGCCGTTTGCTGCATCATTAAATAGTTGGCTCATCAGTCTCGATTGCAATGAACTTGAGAGGCGCTCTAGGGCCGTTGGTGCAACATAACCTGAGCCTCCACCATCATGATCATTCTGCGCGGATGCGTTAGCGAGTAAATATGAACCGTTTAAATAACTGCCACCGAAAGCTGGGTTTACTGGTTGATAAACCAGTTGAGTTGCAAAGCAATCAACTGAGAATATTAGTAAAATTGAGGTAAACAATATTTTTTTCATTTTGGCGTTCCCTGCTTATATTTCGTCAGGAGCAAGATCTGGATCAAACAGCGCACCCAAGATTGCTTGTTCATTTTTCTTAATAACCGCTGCATTTACACGCTTTGCAGCATAATTGACTTGATCATCCATATTTCTACTAATAGGCGATATAAAAGTAACAAAAATGGTTTTTCGATTTTGTTGAATTAATATCTTACTGCCACTTCTTGCTGTTGCTTGTTCAACGACGGTGAGACCTGAATGCTTGCTATTGCCACCAATATCTCTATATGCACCAACAAACTGACGGTAAAATCGATGACCAAGTCGCGTCATTGCTCTATTTAAAATAAGACCATCAATAAGATCTTTTTCGTTTTTAGGAATCGCATCGCTAATATCTAATGGCTTTAACGCTGGTGCCTTTTGAATATTCTTATCAGTTGCTGACGTTGCTGGCTCTTTCGCATTATCTAGCTTATCAACTTGAGACTGATCAATTGGCGCTTCATTCTTAGAATTAGATTGTTTGATAGGAACTTCAGTGACCGATGTTTCAGCCGCTATCTGACTTTCAGCAAATACAGTACTTGGAAATAGTAATAAAAAAAACATCACTATGATGTTTTTCATACTCTTACCTCATGCATATGAGTTTGTGCCCATGCAATAGCTTGGCCTCGACTTGATACACCAATTTTTCTAAAGGCACGATATAAATGTGTTTTAATGGTGCTTTCACTAACGAATAGCTGATTAGCAATATCTAAGTTAGTGCTGCCTGTGAGTAAGGCTTGCAATACTTCTCTTTCGCGGATAGTTAAATGCTCGCTATCATCGTCAGTATCATCATTAGTAATCGATTTATGTAAATCAATTGGAATGATACTTCTACCTTTTAGTATTTCATTAAAACCGCTGCTGATTTCAGCAAGATCCGCATCAGTATAAAATGCACCCGATGTGGTTGCAGGATGAATTAAAAACTTGGCATCAACCTGTTTTGGAAAATTAATGAATACTGTTTTAACAGCATAATGCTCTCGTTCAATTAATCTTTGTAACTGATACGCTTGTTGCAAATCGATGGTTGCTAAATCAAACACAACTAAAGATGTTTGTTGAGTCGCGAGTAGTGAACTCATTGTTGCAGGGGTTGCTTTGGCTAACTTGACTAAAAACTCTTGAGGCCAACGGCAATCAAGCAAATCAACGAGTAATTGAGAACGAGAAACGATCATCCAATTGATAACTTTAAACATCACTTACACTCCATGTGAATGAATAAAAAAGGTGATTAAAAAATCTGATACGGTACCTGTATCATTAAAGCCAGATTAGCAAGCTAATCTGGCTGATACAATTAGCCAAAAGGGTGTTTATTCACCCTTAATTAGACTTTTGTACTACATACCTTGAGTTACCATTGCATTGTTACTTGAACCAGTTTGATTAATAATTGCTGAGTTACCAGAATCAAACTGCGTAATTGTCGCAACATTCATTGAACCACCAAGAACAAAGATTTCACCGTAATGACCACTGCCATCTTGAGTAATATTCAAGTCATTAGTATCGCCAGTCCAAGACTCTGCTAGTGCTACGTTGTTTAACCCTGTTTGCATGATATCAACAGTTGAAAATGAATCAGCAGAATCTGCATAAGCAAGGTTGCCTGTACCATTTTGATCAATTGTTACAGTGTTATCATTTCCGAATGTACCAGCACCAATATCTGCACCATAATAGTTATTTGCATTAGGATGATTACCAACTACGTTACCAGTACCTGTTTGAGTAATAGTCACAGTACTTCCAGCACCTAAATCAGTAGCTGCACCTGCGATGTTAGCTGTACCAGTTTGAGTAACCATAATTGTGTTACCAAAGCTATCACCACCTTGATCTGTCACAGCAACGTTTGAATCACCATCTTGTACAACTGTAGCAAAATCACCACTACCGGATTGCATAACATCAGCTGTATTACCAGTACCTGCACCAGAACCACTTTGAGTCACTGTTGCAGTATTGTTTTCATTGCTTTGTGTCACTGATGCCATTTGATCAAAGTCAGACTGAGTTACTGTCGCTGTTTGATTGAAATCTGACTGCATAACAGTTGCTTGACCGTTTTCGCCAGTTTGATTTACTGTTGCCCAACCACTATTACCTGTTTGGTCAACATCAGCCATATTATTGAGATTAGACTGTGTAACGTAGGCTTCATTAGCATTACCTGTTTGCATCACATTTGCATCGTTAGATAATCCAGTTTGCCCCACATTACCAATGTTACCATCACCAAATTGATTAACTATCGCGACGGTATCATCAGTTCCTGCAGCGTAAGCGAAGTTTTGAGTGTCTTGAGTGACCAATGAACTGTTACCTATGCCATCTTGGGTAATTGATGCAGAAGCAGCATCAGATGATTCTTGACCAATTTTGGCAAAGTTACCTGGTCCACCAGCTTGCGTGATAGTTGCATCTGCATTATCTGACCAATGGTTATCAATTACAGCGGTATCGCCAGAACCATTTTGAGTAATAGTCGAATTAGCTGAATCACCATCATCTTGCAAGATATTTGCGTTGTTATCATCACCATTTTGTGTAACAAGCGCTGCAGCGCCAGCACCATTATTGAACTGCTGTTCAACAAATGCTACGTTACCGTCACCAGTAGTATCGATAATACCTGTCGCTGATTGAGTCGCGTCATGCTGAAGTACAGTACCAGTGTTGCCATCACCTGTTTGAGTGATTGAACCCATTGTTTCAGACGTATCAGCCTGCTTTACTGTTGCAATGTTTGTATCACCAGATTGTGTTACAAAAGCATCATTCAAATCACTATTTAGAATTTGCTCAACAACCGCGGTGTTTCCATTACCTGATTGATCAACTGTAGCTTCATTGTCAGAACTTGCATAAGCACTGCTAGATGCAAAAATTGCTGCCGAAACTAATATTGCTAATTTTGAATGTTTCATTATCGTATTTCCCTTTACTATTTATGATTAATTAATTTTTGAGCTTAATTACTGCAACACCTTTGAGTAATTTCAACATGTTGTGAATTTCCCCATTGAAGTACACCTACAGCATTCCCAGATCCGTACTGCTGAATCCCAATCGAATTTTCGTAACCACTCTGATGTATTAAAGCTACATTTCCAGTTCCTGTTTGCATCACATCTAAAAATAAATTCTCACCGTGCTGCACAGAGACAACCGTATTTCCAAACCCTACTTGTAAAATCTCAGTTTCAATATTCACACCCGACTGTTTAAATCCAGCAAAGTGCTTAGAGCCTTGCTGATTAACATCAATTGAATTATATGAACCGAATTGATTAGAGCTAAATACGTTGTCCATACCAGATTGATTTAAGTTTAATGAGTTATCATTGCCATCTTGTAAAACTCGAGTAACATTTGCCCCGATAGCAAGTTCGTCAAAATCACTTAAATCTGACTGACTGAAACTAGGAAAAGAAGCTAGACAGATAACAAGAGCAAGCATCCCTGCTGTTGTGTTTAAGCGATGTAATATTTTACGCTTGAATAAGTCCATGCTTCCTGCCCTTAACAAAGTAAATGAATAAGTCCATTCACATTTCCAGTAAGTTCAGTATTGATCGTTATTTAATGTTATGAATCCTCCCCGAGTATTAAAGGAACTTAGACCAATAGGCTAAAAAAAAAGTCCCCCCCCACTTTAGTACTAGAAAAGTCACTGTTACTAAACTTGATAATGCATTGATTTAATTGATATTGACTAAATAAGGAGGTTTTATTGGTCTATAATGAAAGATTGGGGGGTAAGTCTTGTTAAATAAATAACAGGTTTCAGCGTTGTTTATTATCTAAACAGCAAATACATTGACCAAAGCAATAATACTGCACTAATACTTTGCCAAAATTTAACAGGATTACGTTGAATAAACGGAATGGATGTTTTCGAAGAGGTTGAAGCGGGAGTGGTTAACGCATGCAAGAATTCACTGCTATCAGCAAAACGTAAAGCGGGTTCTATAGATAATGCTTTTTCTAATGCTTTATCCATCCACTCAGGCACCATAGGATTGGTTGCATAAACAGGAATATAAACCAGTTTTTCAAAATCTTTTCGGCTTAAGCATTTACCTAATTGGCCTTTAAAAGGTTGATCACCGGCCAACATCTCATAAGCAATAACAGCAAACGAGAATAAATCAGCACGGCCATCAGATTGATAGCCCAGTATGACTTCAGGTGCGGTATAATCTGCTGTGCCGAGTATTTTATCCCGCTTAAGTGGCGTGCTTATCTCTGCAATGCCTTTAATAAAGCAGGCACCAAAATCAATGATTTTAACAATCCCCTCACGAGTAATGAAAATATTGTCTGGTTTTAAATCTTGATGCAGAGTTTCTTTGCGATGAAAAGCGCGAATACCTGCTTCAACTTGTTTTAAAAGCTGCAATACATCTTCAACGGGGCCGCGCTTATGTTGCACCATCCAATCAGCTAAGCTCAAACCCTGTAAATAATCAGTTAGATAATACAGCGCTGACTTAGGCACATGATGATCGACAACTTTTACCACATGAATACTGTTTATTCTGTGCCCTATCCAGCTTTCAAGCATAAAACGTTCAATATAAGCCCCGTCATCAATATAGTTTACTGATGGTGTTTTCATGCAACGTTCAATACCTTGCTTGTCTTTTACCACATAAACCTGGCTTCGCTGACTTTGATGAATAATCCCAGTGACTTCATAGCCATCTAGCTTCATTCCCACTGATAATGGCGGCGGAAAAGGTCGACTGGCGAGTTTATGATAAACGTCGTCAATCGCTTGAGTTGGCAGCTGTGCTATTGAAATTAATTGCGCACTGAGGTTATCTTGACTATCTAACTGATAGGCTTTATCGACGAGTTTTTGGCAAAAGGCTTCACATAATTCATCAGTAATTTCAGCATGGCTTTGTTGTAGATGAATCAGCATTTTCGACAATTCATGATCGGTCACCACATCATGAATGCCATCAGTTGTGAGTAAATACATATCAGCTAAAGCAAGGTTAACCTGCTTATAATCAACCTCTAAATTCACATCCATGCCAATAGCGCGGGTAAGATAACTGGAAAATTGATTAACTGAAGTACTGTGGTCACGACTTACCTTCATTAATTCACCATCGCGAAAACGATAAATTCGTGAGTCGCCAACATGCAGCATATGCGCCGAGCAAGACTTGAACACCAGCGCACTAAAAGTGCACACATAGCCTTTTCTGGCATCGCGATAATCCTGCCCTAAACCATATAACCAGCGATTTAACGCGGTAAGTACGCGGGTACTGGATGTTTGAACGCTCCAAGACTCTGGGGTTGAATAGTAATCAGCGATAAAGTTACTCACACTGATGGCAGAGGCTTTTGCCCCCCCTTCAGCTGCGCTAACCCCATCGCTGATGACACTCACTATTCCCTTGGTAGTTAACATTAACCCTGAAGGAATTTTAATGCCTATGGCATCTTCATTATCTGCTTTTCTGCCTTTATCAGACACTTGCCCAGCCTTTACCGCCAACACGCCTGAAATAGGCAGTTGATCCTGCTTTTGAGTATCCTCAAGCTCAGTGGGCTTAAGCTTAGAACTAGACTTAGAGCTAAAGTTAGATTCAGACACTGACTCAACCTTTTTAATAGACGACAACACCGCTAAATTGATTAGCGGTGTTTTCAGGGTTAATAACAATAGCGTTTATCATTATTTATATTAACTAATAGCCAATAATATAAACTAGTTAACACTGATCAATGTGACTTCACCTTTTTCATTCACCTCAGCCATATGACCTTTGGGTTCAGTCATGAAGAATAAAGTGATAAACCCTAGCACTGCACTGACAGCAATCACATTAAAGAACACGGGTGTCGGCACCATAGAATAAACCGTTAAAAAGAATACCGCTCCGACATTACCATAAGCGCCTGTCATGCCTGCAATTTGCCCCGTTAGACGACGTTTAATGAGTGGTACTGCAGCAAACACAGCACCCTCGCCGCCTTGAACGAAGAATGAACACGCCATAACCACCACAATCGCTAAAGGTAATGACCAGGTTCCATCAATGTGGCTTACTGCAAAATATCCAATTGCCAGACCTGCAGTTAAAATCATCAATGTTGTCTTACGGCCAAACTTATCACTTAACCAACCACCGCCCGGACGAGACATTAAATTCATAAAGGCATAGCTAGAGGCAACCATACCCGCTTGCGCCATCCCTAAATCAAATGTCTCAGCAAAAAACAGTGGCAACATTGATACTACAGCCAGTTCAGAGCCAAAGGTCGTGAAGTAAAGCACATTAAGCACGGCCACTTGTTTAAACTTATAACGTTCAAACTCAGGCACTTCTTTCACAAAAATATCTTTATTCACTTCGTAGGTTTTATAAACATCAAAAATGAATATGACGACTAATGAAGCATAAATGATATAGGTCATTTGTTGCTCAATCATGCTCACACCTGCTGGCGATAACTTCCATGCCAGTAATGCAAGTGTTGCATACATCGGGATTTTCATGAAAATTAGTAATGCGAAATCACCTTTACTGGTTACCTCTAAACCACCCGCTTTTTTCGGTTTAAAGTAAGTCGAACCCTTAGGGGTATCAGTGACGTTAAAATAATAAACAAAAGCAAATAAGAAGCTCATTAAACCAGTAAGACCAATGGCATAGCGCCAGCCATCTTCGCCGCCAAAGTAAATAGCAACCGCTGGTAAAGTAAATGCAGCAGCTGCACTACCAAAGTTGCCCCAACCGCCATATATGCCTTCAGCAGTGCCTAACTCTTTAGCTGGAAACCACTCACTGACGATACGAATACCAATAACAAAACCCGCACCAATAAACCCAATAAGAAACCGAGCCATGGCTAATTGTTCGAACGAGTCGGCAACCGCGAACATAAAACAGGGAATGGAACAAACCCCCATTAGTACCGAGTAAGTCAGCCTCGGGCCGTATTTATCAGTGACCATGCCGATGATAACGCGAGCTGGAATCGTTAAAGCCACGTTCAAAATAAGTAAGGTTTTGATTTGTGATTTTGTCAGCCCCAAGCTATCAGCAATAACACTTAATAAAGGCGCGGCGTTAAACCACACCACAAAAGTGATAAAAAATGCCACCCAACTTAGGTGCAAGACTTTCATCTTGCCCGAAAATGAAAATAGATTAAATTTCTGAGAACTCATACTGCACGTCCTTATTTAGCTAAAACCAATACCTGGCCAGCTTCCTTTTTAATTTCGTATGGCGCGGCAACCAAAGCACTGTCTTCAAGACAGACACCTGTTGCTAGGCTGTAGTGCTGCTTATAAAGCGGAGAAGCAACACACAAGTTACCTTCAACTTCGCAAATTAGTCCACGCGCTAACAAACTCACACCTGTTGCAGGGTCAACATTATCAATGGCAAATAAACCGTGTTTTCCTAAATCAAAAATGGCAACGGCTTTACCAGCAACCCATGCGGCAATACCGGTACCTTGCGGTAAAGTAGACTCATTACATACATTCACCCAACTCATACTAATTCCTCCGCAGTTTCTGATTCTGATTCAACTTCTTTAATAGCAATGTTGCCAGCTCCTGTTGCTTTGGCGACAGGGAAGCGTTGCTCACGAGCACGATGATAATGGTGTGTTTCACCTTCTGGCTTGTCGTCAGGATTTACAAACTCATTAAAGCGCGCCAAGAATTCTGGTTTTTCAAGGCTGGTTTTCCATTCACATTGGTAAGTATCAACAATTTTTGCCATTTGATTATCAAGCTCAGCAGCTAGACCTAAACTATCCTGTATAACCACTGATTTGAGATACTCCAAACCGCCTTCTAACGAGTCCATCCAGGTTGAGGTACGTTGTAACTTGTCAGCTGTTTTGATGTAAAACATCAATACTCTATCGATGTACTTAATCATGGTTTCAGTATCTAAATCGGTAGCAAATAAATCACCATGACGAGGACGCATACCGCCATTACCTGCAACGTATAAGTTCCAACCTTTATCAGTTGCTATCACGCCAATATCTTTACTTTGCGCTTCAGCACATTCACGAGTACAACCCGATACCGCAAATTTAATCTTATGGGGACTACGCAGACCTTTATAACGATTCTCTAAATCAATCGCGGTGCCCACTGAATCTTGCACGCCGTAACGACACCAAGTGCTGCCAACACACGACTTAACTGTGCGCAGTGATTTACCGTAGGCATGGCCTGTTTCAAAGCCAGCATCAATTAACTTGCCCCAAATAGTCGGTAACTCAGATAATTTTGCGCCAAATAAATCGATACGTTGACCACCGGTTATTTTGGTGTACAAGTCATATTCTTTGGCAATGGCACCTATGGCAATTAGGCCATCAGGGGTTATTTCACCGCCGGCAATACGCGGTACGACTGAGTAAGTACCATCTTTTTGCAAGTTACCTAGATATGCATCATTGGTGTCTTGTAATTGCACATGGCTGCTATCTTGGTTTAATACATATTTATTTTGTAATGATGCAAAGATTGAACCCGCTGCAGGTTTACAAATATCACAACCAAATGTCGATACCGCATTGGTACCTGCATGTTTACCATGACGTGTAATCAATGTGTCAAAATCGGTGATATTTTCAACTTGGCACAAGTGATATAAAGACTGTCTATCGTGTTCAAAATGCTCACAAATTCCGGTATTACACTCTAGGCCTTCGGCCAATAATGCTTCATCCATAATTTGTTTAACTAATGGCGCACAACCGCCGCAACCTGATGCCGCTCGGGTACATGACTTGATTTCAGCAATGGTATGGTTACCGTCTTTCACTGAGTTAACGATGTCAGCTTTAGTCACTTGATGGCATGAACAAACAATTGAAGAGTCTTTTAAATCAACTGCAGATTCATCACCACCAAGCAGTAATTCAACGGCGTTACCTTCAATTTCATCCTGCGATAAATAACAATCAAGTAAACGGCTATAGTCACTGTTGTCACCCACTAATACCGCGCCTTTTAAGAATTTACCTGTTTCATCCAACCACAGTTTTTTGTAAATCCCGGTTTGGTTATCAGATAACTCCACAAATTGTGCATTTTCAAAACCGCGACTTTCACCAATTGCAGCAACATCGACGCCGAGTAACTTCAATTTAGTGCTCATGTCTGCACCCGTGAACGCTATAGCAGATGTAGACTCTTCTGCTGCGCTAGCGGCAATATACGATACCGCAACACGCGCCATTTGATAACCCGGTGCAACCAAGCCAAAAATACGGTTTTGCCATAAGGCACATTCACCAATGGCATATACATCAGGTGCAGAGGTTAAGCAGTTATCATCAATTGAAATACCGCCGCGCTCACCCATTTTCAAGCCACTGCTACGTGCTAATGCATCTTGAGGACGAATACCCGCAGAGAAAACAATCATGTCAGTTTCAAGGAAACTGTCATCATTGAATGTCATGCGATGTACTGCGCTTTCACCGTCGATAATTGCCGTGGTGGCTTTAGAGGTATGAACAGATACACCTAACTCATTAATTTTACTTTTAAGTAAATCGCCCGCTTTATCATTTAACTGTACTGGCATTAACTGCGGTGCAAACTCAACCACATGAGTCGTTACCCCAAGTGCCATTAATGCATTCGCCGCTTCAAGTCCTAATAAGCCACCACCCACTACCACGCCCACTTTTGATTTTTTCGCTGCCGCTTCAATATCTTGTAAATCTTCAATGGTTCGGTATACAACACAGCTTTCGCGGTCGTTACCTGCTATTGGTGGTACAAAAGGATAAGAACCTGTTGCCAGTACTAAACTGTCATATGAAGTGGTAACGCCCGCTTCAGTCGTCACCGTTTTATTGGCTGTATCAATCGCCGTAATGCGCGTATCCAAATGCAGCGTCACGCCCCAATCTAAATAATCCTGAGCACTTGTCAGCATTAGCTCATCAGCACTGCCCGTTTCAAAGTACTTTGAAAGTTGCACACGGTCATATGCAGGACGAGGCTCTTCACCAAACACCTCTATATCAAATTGCTGCTGCAACCCTTGGCTACATAATTGCTCAATAAAGTGATGGCCAACCATGCCATTACCGATCACTACAAGCTTAGATTTTGCTTTCTCTATTGATGTTGAATTAGCCGAAGCTGCTGCATTAGCCATGAAAGGCTCCTTAATTTTATTTTGAAGCCCTAAAAACAAAAAAGCGCCAGTCTCTGCGTTAACAGAGCTGGCGCCATTGCCAAGAACATTCAAATTTTCAATATAAACTGTTTAAACTGATTTAATTAACTAACAACACAGATTGAAACGCCATTGCTTCTGCTGGTTGATTACTTAATTTGAATTTGTATTATCTAAACGAACAAGTCGTTACCCATTATTCATTTTTTATCACTAATTTATTGTTTGCATTGACCGTGCCAACAAGAAAAGTAACGTAAACAACTGATTATTAATAATTTTATTTTATTACCCTTAACAGTTATGATACTACTCTGTTCATTGCAGGAGCGTTCGCACCAAATTGGTGCGAACGCTTTGCATCATCTTGATCTGCATCTATCTTGTTTGCTTTAATTTGCTGCGCTGCAGTAATTATTTTCTGCGCCATTTCAGCCACCGTAATCCCATGACTCATCGCTTGCTGCTGGATCAGTTCATGAGCCACTTTTTCGGTAATACCTTGCTGTTGCAATAAGGATTTTGCTTTTGATACAAACCTCATTGATGAGCACTTTTCATCAAGAATTTTCACTTTTTCAAGCATGTTAGAGGCATTGTTAAAGCGAATTTTTGCAAGGTTTAATAGCGACATTAATCGGGTAGATGACAGCTGTTCTGGTACAAATGTCACCCTGCCACATGACAATAAACTGGCGACATTATCGTCATTCCATACATGGGCATTGACAATAAGTGGCAATGCCGTACTTGAAAGTAAACGACCAATAAAGGCTTGCTGTAACGCCTGCAATTCATGAGTTAAAAATATCAAACATAAGCCTTTACCACTAAGAACATTTTTTTCTAATTCGCTCAATGAAGTCACTTCAATACAAGATTCTGACTGGCTTAATTGCGTAATATAATCGTTAAATAATGCATCATTATTAAATGAAGGATCGCGATAGATATAATTCACCATAAGCTTAACTCCCTGCGCCAAGATTTATTGAGCGACTCGCCTGTTCAGGTGAATCCCAAAGGTTACTGGGTATGCACATATTTTTACTCATATTTTGAGTGCGATTAAACCATGCTTTTTTAGCCTGTTTTAAAGCATCACTTATCATTAACTCTTTGGATATCAGCACATTTACCAATGCCATTGTGGCAGTAATACTGGCAATTGCTTGTTGTAATTGCGTGGTGGATAAATCCTTTTCTGCTATGTCTTCACCGCGCCAAAGCTGTGCAAGCACGACTACATCTAAATCTGACTGGCCGACTTTTGCACCAACAAAGGCCTCTAACTGGGTTGGCAAATCAAATGAGCTGAGTTTAGCTATATTGTTTGCATCAAAACGAAGCAAATTCACTTTTGTGCTGACCCTTGGATTAACTTCTGTTTCACCCTGTAAGCCTTTAAAAATAGCAATATCAGTAGCTTGAAATTCAGTTTGCCCATCAGCATTTTTTACAGATTTTTCTGTCATTAATTGTGCAACCTGATGATGCAAGGAGTCTAAACCGGGGTGAAAAAAACTACGTAAACTAAAAGGGGCATTGCATGGGTTAACACAACGAACAGACATTTGAATTAAGCTGCGTAAACCTAACTCCTGGTGTAATGCACGACAGTCATTTAATACCGGAATAAAATCAGCGGAGTTAACATAAATAACCCCATGTTCAGCCAGCATTTCAGCCGCTTGCTCAGGTGTTTTACATTGCGGAATCGCTAATGCCGCAATATAAGACTCTACATGGCGTCGATGGGGTAAAGACTGGCTGTCACCATGCAGTACTAGAGTTTTACCCTGTTTAACTAACATTTTTGCGGCCAGTAACAGCCAAGGTAATTGTTCACGTTTACCAGCATATACCGGCCAGTCAATGTCAGCGTTAATATGTTGCCATTGAGGCGAAACTAACTGTTTTAGACCTGATGCAACGCCTGCAAGTTCTTCAACTGACTCACCACGCACCCGCATTAGCATCATTGCAGCTGCCATTTGCGCCTTGGAAATATCACCAGCAGAAAACCCTTTAATTAAATGCGCCGCTTCTTCAAAGTTGAGTGTTCTACAACCCTTAATCCCTTTGCCAAGGGCTTTAACGAGCTTACGATTGTCAAAATCATTTGAGTTCAACATGTCTTGGGTTTGTTGTTCAACCATTTACAACCTCTGCCATGGGTTGTGGATTGGCTTTAATATCTGCCAGTAATGTCGCTAACTCCTGACCTACAGCAACCACCTCACCAATGATGATTAACGTTGGGCCACTGTCTTTGATTAATGTCGCTTGTTCAGCCATATTGCAGACATTGGCATAGGTAATTAATTGATTAGGTCTGCCGCCATTGGTGACAAATGCCACAGGTAATTTAGCATCGGCGTTAACCGCCATAAGGCCTGCTGAAATGGCTGTTGCTTGCTCTTTACCCATGTAAAAAACCAGTGTTGATTCTGCTTCTAGTAAACCTTTCCAATGGGTTGGCGACTGATCAAATTTAGTACCTGTCACTAAGGTCACTGAACGAGCGGTTCCGCGATAAGTTAACGGAATACCGGTTGTAGAAGCACAGCCTAACGCTGCGGTAATACCCGCTGTAAAACGGCTGGTTATACCCAATTTTGCCAAATATAACGACTCTTCAGCGCCGCGACCAAAAATATGTGGGTCACCACCTTTTAAGCGCACGACCTTAAGCCCTTGTAAGGCAAGCTTTGCTAGCAAGGCATTTATGTCATCTTGCTTATAGCTTGGTTGGCCACAACGTTTACCGACAAAGTGACGCTGACAATCCACAGATACTAATGAAAGTATGTCACTACTCACTAAGCTGTCATAAACTAGTGCTTCTGCTTGTGACACAATTCTCGCGGCTTTAATCGTCATTAAATCTAACTGGCCACAACCCGCGCCGACAATTTCAACCTCACCTGAAATCAAATCATTATTGGAGGCTAATGCTCTATTAAAGTTAACTAGCTTATTTAATGAATGGCTCATCACGCCACCTCCTCTTGGGTTGATTTTCGTTCTTGTTCTGGTAATTGTGCTGCTATGTCTGCCAAACCAATATTCCAAATGTCTTTTGCACACTGGGTGACTTCACTATGGCAACTACCACACTGTCTGCCGCAACCTAACTCTGTTTGCGTTTCATCTAAGGCTTTTACGAAATCGGAGTGAGTAATCGCAGTCGATTGTTCTAGGCTACTAGCGCGTTTATTAAACACGCTGTCATCCAATTTTTGCAGCATGGCATCTTGAATATTGGCTTCGGTCACACCTGTACAGGCACATATAAGCGGACTATTACCCGCCTTTATCAGTTGATGTAATTGACCCATTAACGCCACATTAACCGTTTGACCAATTAATAAATGCAGCGGTTCTAATGACACCGCGACCTTCGTTTCACTTAACAGTTTCAGCGACACTAACTGACTCTTATTAACGTTACATTGCACATGAATAATTTGCTGAGTAGCCAGTCGCACCGTCCACTTCAATGAGTGCAAGCTTGATTGAAATGCAAAACCCGCGTCTGCATCTTCAAAACCAATATGATGACAAGTACCTGCTGATAATGTTTGCTGCACATTCCAATTAACGCCTTGTAATTTCGGATCATGAATGCCAAAAATAACCCCTTGAAGTGCCAGCGGTACTTTGATTAATTCAACGGGTTGGCCTTTAAATGCAGGTTGTTTTGAATGCGGGTCGAATTGGCTATCAAGTGCAACGTTGACACCTTGACCCATTGAAAACTGATTTGACCAATGCATCGACATAAAGGCCATATCCAGGGTTTGATTATCATCGGCAACCACTCTTGCTACTGGTCTATTTGATACAGCTAAAGAGGCTGAAGATAAGGATAAATTCTCACGAAAAGCGACAAAGTCATCTTCGGCAAGATTGAGTTGATTCAATGTCGATGGATGCAACGAAATAACAGGCTCAGGAATACTGGCACGAAGACTGGCAACATGGCCAGTTCGAGTCATGGTGTGCCATTGATCACGGCTGCGGCCACTATTTAATCTTACTTGTGTTTCATTTAGCGGGCTTAAAGTAGATTGCGTTGTAGTTTCAATAAATTGGGCTTTGCCTGATGCAGTAGAAAACACACCATCAGCATACATACGCTGGCTATGAAGCCCGATATGACGGCTTTGTGCTACAGGCCATTGGGTCGGTAGTAAATCGTCATACTGCGCATCAGTTAATTCAGCCAAGCCAGATAAATCAAACTGCTTTTGCGGGAATGCTTGCTTAACGGTTTTTGATAATTGAGCAAATTCTTTAAACACTGCAGCGCTATTGTTAAAACTAAAGCTTTGCTCAAAACCCATTGCTTTAGCCACTTCAGCTAATGCCCACCAGTCAGCTTTAGCTGCACCTTTTGCCGCAATAAATCCACGTTGGCGAGTAATAACACGCTCACTGTTGGTCACAGTGCCACATTTTTCTGACCACCCCTGAGCAGGCAATAAAACATCAGCCATTTGTGCTGTTGTTGAATCTTGGGTAATTTCAGACACTACTACAAACGGGCAAGTTTCTAATGCTTGAGTGATTTTCGGCGTATTAGGCATGGAAACCAAAGGGTTGGTCCCCATTATCCACAGCGCTTTAATTTTACCCTCTGCCATAGCATCAAATAACTCAACCGCAGTTAAACCTTTATTTTGTGCAATTACATCAGATTGCCAAAAATCGCCTAACAACTGACGCTCTGGTTCAGAAAAGCCCATATGACATGCAAGCTGCGTCGCTAAACCACCCACCTCACGTCCACCCATTGCATTCGGTTGTCCGGTAAGTGAAAGAAAGCCGCTACCAGCTTGGCCCATATGGCCAAGGGCAAGATGGCAATTAATCATCGCATTGGTGGTGTCAGTACCTGATACAGACTGATTTACACCTTGGCAGCTAGCAGTCATCACCTTGTCGTTATCGATAAACAACTGATAAAAATCAGATAACTCACTGGTTGATACTAATAAGTCCTTAGCAAGGTTTTCGAAATCAGCGCTTTGACTAGCCACATGCACTAATGTTTGCGCGAAGTTTTCTGTGTGCGCATCAATATATGGCTGATTTAAGCTATCGTTATTAGCGATAAAATTCAGTAAACCATTAAACAGTAATGTATCGGTACCCGGCGCGATTTGAAGATGCAAGTCAGCCTGGCTTGCCGTTGCTGTTTTAGCAGGGTCAATCACAACAATTTTAGTGCCGTTAAGCTGGCGGGCTTTAATCATCCGTTGAAATAAAACCGGATGGGTCCAAGCTGTATTTGCGCCAACAAGTACAATCACTTCCGCCTGTTCAAAATCGTCATAACAACCCGCTACAACGTCCTCTCCAAATGCGCGCATATGTGCACTTACAGCTGAAGACATACACAAGCGAGAGTTGGTATCTACGTTTGAAGTCCCAATAAAGCCTTTTGCGAGTTTATTAGCGACATAATAGTCTTCAGTTAATAATTGACCTGAAAGATAAAAAGCGACTGAATCGGCACCAAATTCTGCAATCGTTTGTTTAAACGTATCAGCAATAGTTGAAATCGCTTCAGACCATTCAACGGGTTTACCAGACTTTAATTGGGGATATCTGAGTGTATTTGGCTGGGCTAAGCTTTCTAATAAGCGCTCGCCTTTGGCACATAACTGACCTTTATTCGCTGGATGATTCATATCACCCTCAAGCTCAAATCCAATGCTGCTTTTTGCACTAGGCGTTAAGCTTATACCGCAGCCGACCCCACAATAAGCACAACTCGATTGGATATTAGACATGCGACTTCCTTTTACTCACTCGTTTTTAATGTGAATAACATCGCAAATCTTGTGCCAATTACTAATGTTATGATTTTTAATAGATTTGTCTATTTTGTAGCGCATACTCGCTGCTACATGTTCGACATAGGTGCACAAAACCGCACCAAAAATGCGCATGTCATTGATAACACTACAAATAAACTACCTCTTTAGAGGTAGTTTATGGAAGTTAAATCACAACTAAACTTGAGTTTAAGAGTACAAGATATGCTAAAAACCTGAAGAGCTTAATTTTACGAGGTTCATGATTAATTCAATATCATGGCTAAATGACTGCAACTGAGTCGATCCATTATTGTAGATTTAAAATTGACCCAATAAAAAAGCGCTGAATAATCAGCGCTTTTAAAATCATTAAGTGAAATCTAAATAAACATCAGTTATTTAGCAACACGGCCATCATCATGGCAGCTATCACATGTAGGTACATCACCTACATTCATGTCATGTGGAGCATGACAATCAGCACACATTAACATGCCATCATGCGGCGTATGATTTTCGTCCATTTCCGCAAGTGTTCCGTGACAGTCTTGACACTGTTCGAATTCATATGCGCCATCAGCTGATGGTTCACCATCTGCATGACAACTTTCACAGCCACCCATATCAGAATGGAAATCTGCAAGATTTTCATCTGCAGCAAAAGCGTTCGACGACAAAGTTAATACAGCTAAAGCTGCTGCAAACAATGCTACAAGAATTTTATTGCTCACTATAGTACCCTCCAGTTGTGATAATCGAAAAAGCTCTCATCAATGTAACTTTCATTCATATCATTTATCAGCACGACATTCTTCTGCTCATATATAAACTTAGCTAACACTGGTTGATTTAGCAACACTAAATACAAGTGAGTAAGTTTAACAATCACCTAAGACTTCCTTATCTGTTACACAATGTAACAACATAATAAAAGTGGGGTTATTCTAACGATTAAATCACAAAAAGAAAGCAATAAAAAAGGAGCCAAGCGGCTCCTTTTTCTATTTAGATTAATCGATTAGCTATTTTTTAATGCACTAATACGCTTTTCTAATGGTGGGTGACTCATCAAGAATTCAGCCATTGAACGCTTACCGTTAATGCCTAAAGCCGACATCTGTGCTGGCATAGCGCCGGTTTCAGGACCGGTTTTTAAGCGCTCCAAAGCAGCAATCATTTTCTCTTTGCTGGCAAGTTTTGCTGCGCCTTCATCAGCTTTGAACTCACGAATACGAGAGAAGTAAGCTACGATCATTGATGCAAGAATACCAAATAACATATCCATCACGAATACGACTGCCATGTAAGCAAACATGCCTAGGCCTTCACCGTCTTCACTGTTATTAGCTACAACGTTATTCACAATACCTGCGACTACGCGGGCTGCAAAAATAACAAAAGTGTTCACAACGCCTTGAATTAGCGTCAAAGTTACCATGTCACCGTTGGCTACGTGACTGACTTCATGAGCCAGTACACCTTCAATTTCGTCTTGAGTCATGCCGTAAAGTAGGCCTGAACTTACCGCAACAAGCGCATTATCTCTACTCGGTCCAGTTGCAAAAGCATTCATTTCTTCAGATTGATAAATAGCAACTTCTGGCATTTTAATGCCTGCTTGCTTAGCTTGACGAGTTACCGTTTCAACTAACCAACGTTCAGTATTATCACGAGGTGTGGTAATGACTTCACAGCCCATGGTTTTCTTTGCCATCCACTTTGAGATAGCTAAACTGACAAACGCGCCGCCAAAACCAAACATAGCAGCAAAAATTAATAACCCACTCATGCTTGAGGTACTAACACCTAGCAAAGACATCACAATCGATGCTACAAGCAAAATGGCTAAGTTAGTGCCAATTAATAAAAAAATTCGTAACATTACAACTCCTATCTGGCATAGATGCCGATTCAAACACAAAGTCTAATATTTAATACTTTGGTTTACTTAAATGACTAGGATTCAATTTAAACACTAGGGTTTATTTTTAGTACTAGGCTGCAAAAACAAGCTGATTTAAACAATAGTGTATTCTTAAACGCTTAAAGACATAATATGTCCAAAATTTCAATTTTCAAGGTTGATATCTAAAAATGTGACATAAAATGTCAAATTTAATAAGAGAATACCACTCCCAACCCTAACCTAAGCTGAACACTTAATTTATCAGGCCGGAGAGTCTAGGCAGAGAGTATTAACCTAAACTTAAATCACACTGACATTTACTCAAAACCTTAGCTATGTCCTATTGAATCCAATTAATCTTTGTTAATATCAATTTAAGCACAACAATAATTAATTTAATCAGTTAAAGGATTTAATCATGGCAATGAATGCACTCATGCTCAGCAGCTCAAGAGAAGGCGATACGCCCTATTTAGCCCACGCGATTGAATACATCAAACCGCTGACAGCACATGCCAAAAATTGGATTTTTATCCCTTATGCCGGTGTTAGTATAGATTACGACCAATATCTAGAGATGGTAACGAAAGGCCTTGCCGAGCTTAATATTCACATCACCAGTATTCACCAACATAGTGAACCTAAGCAGGCGATTAAAGACGCTGATGGTATTTTTGTTGGCGGCGGTAATACCTTCCAGTTGTTGAATGAGCTTTACCGCTACGACCTTATTCATTTAATCAATGAACAAGTGTCTAATGGTAAGCCTTATGTCGGTTGGAGCGCTGGGTCAAACATTACCGGGCTAAGCATCCGAACCACTAATGATATGCCTATTGTTGAGCCAGCGTCATTCACAGGTCTTAAATTACTGCCTTTTCAGCTAAACCCTCATTACACCAATTACCAAGCTCCTGGTCATAATGGCGAAACCCGCGCACAGCGTTTACTAGAATTTACCAAGGTTGATCCATTAACACCGGTTATTGGTATTCAAGAAGGCACAGCACTATGGCGTCAAGGAGATAAATTGTCGTTAATAGGTGATAAACCCGCTTATTTATTCCATGGTAAACAACAAGAGATTGAAATTACAGTAGGTAGTGATTTAAGCAGTTACCTTGATTAAGTCAGCTAGACATTAGAAATAAAAAAGCCTTAAATCCATCTAGATTTAAGGCTTTTTTAGCTCAAGACTAATAATTTCTTAGTATCAGTCTAGAACGTGTAATTAACTTTTACGCTGAAATAACGGCCAACTTGGGTATAAGTGTCTTCCGTTACACCCAAATTGCTCATTAGGAACTTAGATTGTCCTGCAACATCTGAGTACTCGATGTATTCAGTATCAAATATATTGAACACACCAGTACGCAACGTCCAGTTATCACTTAACATCACATTCGCAGTCACATCAAACACGGCATAGCCTGCGGTGTTAAATACTTCGTTGAAATCCATGCCTGGAATAGGAAGCGGGAAAATATCTAAATCCGTAGTGCGATCCATTTTGTCTGCAAAACGTGCAGTTAAACCAAAATCGACTTCTTTATTAGCAATATTAGCGTAATAGTTAACCCCGACATTGCCTTTTAAAGGACTAACTGAATTTAAGTAATCGCCATTTTCATCTTCACCGTGGGTATAAGCAATGTTACCCCAGACTTCAATATCATCATTTAACCACTGACGAAATGACGCTTCAGCACCATACAAGGTCACTTTATCGTAGTTAATATAACGGTACTCTAATGAGGTTGGTAAAGCACAACCTAACATGCCACCACAACCAACGAATTCCCAATCAATATAATCATTAGCTTGGGTATAAAACGTAGTGAACTCGTATTGAGTATCGCCGTGATGACCACGCACACCTACTTCGATGGTATGACTTGACTCAGATTCTAAGTCATAGTTAGCTTGTATCATTACAGGAAACGGCATTTTGCCATCTTTTACTTCTAGCTCACCCCATTTTTGATCAGGAGTTGGCATTTTGTAACCATAAGCATACTGTGCATACACATTAACGTTTGGCGTCATGTGATATACAAGGCCAAGCTTAGGAGACCAAAAACCATCACTCATTTCATTAAAATCAGCGGGGTCACGACCTGCTTCTTCAGCTTGTTGTTGATCAGGAGTATTTCTGAAATAGTCATAACGTAAACCTAAAATGGCATTCAATTTACCGTCATAAAAAGTAATATCATCCTGAACAAACGCACCAACACGTAAGCTCTTAGTATCAGCAAATGAGAAAGTATCAGTATCAGAAGGAACCCAATTCCCTGCATCATCCATCACTTGGTAATCACGTGGACGACTCATTTCTGACTGTTCAACATCGACACCATAAATAATGTTGTGGTCATGGCCAGTTAATGACAAAGATTTAGCAAACGTACTGGCGAAACCAACACGGTACTCATCAAATTGGTAATCTCGATGCTCGGTAATATCACGTGCACCGCTTTGCGTACCATCATAGTAATCGCGTTTTTCACTTTGGTCGGTTTTTCCGTAATAAAACACAAAATCGACATTGTCATGAATTGAACGCTCTTTAGTTGAACGTAAGCGCAATGAGGTATTTAATGACTGAGTTTGACGGTCATAATCAATTGACTGACTATTGTCTACACTATTTTCCCAACGATCTAATTGCTGATTCATGTAATCAACGGTTAACTGTAAATTGGTATCATCGTTAAAGTGATACTTACTTTTAACGAGAAAACTATCTGTCACTAAATCACTTTCAGGCAAGGTGCCATCATAGTTTTGCTGTTCTTCACCTTCACGGCGTTGATAAGTGACTAAGTTATCAAAATCACCAGCAGAAAAGGCACTGGTGAAGCCTGCACTGTACTCATCATTCATGCCGGTATAACCCGCATTCGCTGAAAAGTAATAATCGTCGCCACGTAAGTAATCATCAGCATCCTTTGATGTCATCACTAATACGCCACCGAGTGCGTCAGAACCATACATAGTCGATGCAGCAGCTTTCAGTACTTCAACTTGCTTTAGGCCTTCAACTTCAGTTAATCCACGGCCGGTGCCTTCAGCACCAGGGCCTAATGGTGAAGCATATTGGTTGTTCACACGAACACCATCTTTGACCATCATCACACGATTGCCACCAATGCCACGAATCGTCACTGAACTTGGCTTACCTGCACCGCCTTTTACATCAACAGCAGCTTCTTTTTGGAATAAAGTCGAAAAATCTGATGTCAAATTACGTGCAATAGCTTCCTCATCTATCACTACTACTGAACCAGCAACTTGATCCAGAGTTTGCTCCATACGAGAGCCCGAAATAACAATCACTTCGTGAAAATTTGAAATAGATTGTTTAATTTCTTCTTGCGATACAACTTCACCTGTATCCGCTATAACTTGAGGGGATAATGCCGCAGCAATTGCAGCACTAATTAATTTAACAGAAAGTGGTTTCATCATCGCAATCCTTAAATAAAACTTAATAGGAATTAATCTCATCTTTAATGGCGCAGGAGTCTACCATGAAGATTTTTTTACATAGCGATCACGATCCCAATATTAATCCTTGATAATTAAACTTAAGCCTTTTCTTATAAACAGCTTCAAAGGATTAACGGTAATTTAAAGAATCATTAAACAGCGTTAACCTTTACGAGCTTATTTAACAACAATGTAGAGTTCATGTATCAAGGATAATTTGAGTAGAAAGAGAAATTGAAGCGACCTAAAATTAACGATTTATCGTTAATCAGTAAGAGGAAGTCATCACATTATGCTGATTGTTGAATAGAATAGTTCAAACAACTGGGCAGAGAGTTATATCTGCATTTATACCGTTAATATTATTTTTGAGTAATGATGCTGGTTAATTTACCTGCATCTATCGAGCTATTTTCATCTATCTCAATAAAATAAGGTAATTGCCAACGCTGAGTTTTTCTCCCTGAGGCTGAAAACACCTGAGTACCAACCTCACCTCTGTCATCACTCCAAGGGGGAAACACTCTAAATCCAGTTTTGCCTTTGCTTATGTCTGTTGAAATGATCCCTTTTTTCACCAGCAGTGATACTGGAAAGATAAATAGTCCGGACTGTGGTATTTCTATGACATTATCTTTATTGGTCGAAACAGAATGCGCTTCTACCTGTACAAATAAAAAGTCGAGATCATTAGTGCTATATGGAATGGGCTTATGACTTCCTGAATAACAAGGTGATGGACGTTGCCAAATAGCGAGAAAAGCACCAGGTCTATCTGCAGTCACCTTCCCCTTTCGGTAAATTATATTGTGGTCATTTATAGAGAAAGTGAGTCCTCCATATTGAGCACTTTCAGGAATAGGGTCTAGTTCAATATTTTTAGTGACGTTATAACCAGCAGGAGTAAACCCTTTGATTAAAAGCGACTCGAGTTCATCTCGATATTTTTGACTAAGCAACAAAGACTCCAATGTTATTATCTGTAATTTTAAATAACGCGCTAAACATCATTAACCGTTTTTGGCAGATACGAACCATCACAAATACTAAAATCCATATCTGCAGGAGGTGTTTTCGGCATTTTATCAGCTTGAAAACAGCCCCAAACACCAAGGCCAATAAAGAATATAGGTAACGCAATGCATGACAATGATTTAAGTTTTGCTTTCCAGCCGCGAAGTATCGGAGTGGGCTTGTATACCTTAACGCCCATGGGTGGAAACTGTTGCTCTTGTAAACCTTTAATTCCCATCGGCAACAGTGAAAAACTCACCAGAAAAAAACAGAAGATAGGTAGACCGACAAAGACTGAATACCAAAGCACTGTAATGCCAGAAAAACCGAAAGGAGTATGACAGTGAGCAGTAGTCGCATACCAAGAAATATAGGGAAACACCCACTTGTTATGAGTTATGACGATTAAAGCCCCGAGTAAAGCATACAATGTCACTCGGCGTATTTTCTCAGCTTGGGTAAACTCTGGGGCGAATTCGATGATTTCTCTCCTTGAAAATATCAAATGCTAAAAGCTATTACTTGTAAGCTAAAAAGGCAAACACTAAAGCTAAAATTTAAAACCCTATAGCGCTGAATTATCAATATGCTCAGCGGCATTTAAAGCAGTTGGCTCAATTAAATGCGGCACATAACCCAAGTATGGCGCTTTCATTAATGCTTGTAAGCTTGATAAGTTCTCATCTATTTCACTCATTTCAGGGTCAACTTGATTGGCGACCCAACCTGCAATGTTAAGCCCGTCAGCTTCAATGGCTTCTTGGGTTAATAAAGCATGGTTAAGGCAACCGAGTTTCATGCCCACTACCAAAATAATACCAACATCATTTTGCTGTGAAAGTTGCTGTACTGATTGCGATAAGTATTGACCTTTGCTTAAAGGTAATCGCCAACCACCAGCACCTTCAATTAATGCGAAGTCGGCACTATTGAGTACATCGATTGGCAATAAATCAACCACGGCATTGGCGGTTAAATTCACCCCTTGTTGCTTTGCAGCAATATGCGGCGCAATGGCAGGTTTGAATGCGATAGGGTTTATTTTATTGTAATCGAGCGAAATAGTAGATTGTTCAATTAGACTCAGTGCGTCGCTATTACGAAGCCCTGCATCTGTTTCTATGCAGCCTGAAGCGATGGGTTTTACACCGAGGGTTTTAGGTTTTTCATTAACAACTAAAGCTTGTCTGCTAGCAAGATTAAGCAATGCCGATGATATAAGGGTTTTACCGCTATCGGTGTCCGTTCCTGTCACAAAGTAAATCATCGAGATATGCCCTATTTTTTATCAAATTGGCTAAGTTTAGCGTTTGGCGAGTCTTAAATAGCTGATGTTATAGCTTAAAGGTAAACCGTTTGCTTCACGTAACTTTTCCGCTTTATCCACTAACGCGAGCCAATCTTTTCGGCCACGTAATCGACTGTTATTTTTGGCTGCTAAGGTTTTATCTTGGTATTCACTCACTGAAGCGCCAACACCTTTAATGGAATAAAGTAATGCCTTTAAATCGGTAAAATGCACTTGTTCGGTTGTGGTCTCAGCAAATAGAATTTGCCATTGAGTGGTATCAATCGCGGCAATAATGTCATCTAGATGCCGAAAGGCATTATGGCCTAGCCCTAAAGTTTCAAGCTCTGAAAGACTGCCATCACTTACCACACTAATCAGTGCTTCACTCCGAGGTGTTAATACTCGATTAAGCTCGCTGAACACCTGATTTAAATCACCACACCACTGCAATACTAGGTTGGAGTAGATGCAGTCCATGCTGCTAGCCGCTATAGGAAGGCTGGCTGCATCGGCACAAATAGTGTGATATTGAGGAAACGATTGCTGCACGGCTTTTAGCATTTCTGCAGAGAGGTCCACAGCTGTTACTTTCGTAACACGACCTTTATTAATATTAAAGTCAGTACCGGGTCCACAGCCTAAATCCAGTAAATGCCCTTTTAACGCAACGTCTGCTGTATCCCCTGCACTAGCAAGCTGCATTAATCTACCAGCTGTAATCCGCTGCAATACATCATGCTGCTTATAGGTTGCTGCAGCTTGGGAAAATTTAACCGCTACAGGGTTTTCTAAATTCATTAAAATACTCATGTTAACTGTACTACTAAGGCGTCAACTAATTGAATTATTTGCTTAGCATTATGGGTGGCATTGATAGTCACTCTCAGCCTTGCTTGTCCTTTAGGCACTGTTGGCGGCCTAATCGCGCCGACCAATAACCCTTGTTCCCTTAATGCCTTAGCTATCGTGACTGTGCGTTCACTGTCACCAATTATTACCGGCTGAATAGCGGTTGTAGACTCGGTTATGGCTATATTTTTAGCGTCACAAAGTGATTTAAAGAGTGCGATATTGGCAAGTAATGTTGATGCTTTATGAGTTTGCGACTGAGTTAAATTAACCGCTGTTAGCGCTAAGTGCGCACTGGCAGGCGAAAGTGCGGTTGAATAAATGTAATGACGTGATTGCGCCACCATATAATCAATCACTTGCTGTGACGCTAACACGCAGGCACCTTGGCAGCCGAGCGCTTTACCAAAGGTAATGACTTGAATATCGCATTGTGGTGTAACGACTGAACCACTAACGTTAAGGCTATTGCTATTCGCGTTTTCATCATTTTCGTCATCAAGATCAAAATAGTCGATACCAAAACCATGGGCATCATCAACCACTAACCAGCTATTATGCTGCTTACACAGGTTTGATAATGCTTTTAACGGCGCAATATCGCCATCCATACTAAAAACACTTTCGGTAAATAAGGCACTATTTGGGAATCGATTAAGTAACTGCTCAGCATGGGCTAAATCGTTATGTTTATAACGTTTAAGTGAAGCGCCGCTGTCTTTTACGCCGTCTATCACTGATGCATGAATAAGCTTATCGGCAATAATTACATCGCCTGCTTCAAATAAGGTTTTGATTAACGCTTGGTTGGCACTGAATCCTGAGCAAAATAATAGCCCTGCTTCATGGCCAGTAATATCACATAGGCGTTGTTCAAGCTTTAGATGGGCGTCGCTATAGCCTGACACTAATGGCGAGGCTTTACTGCCCACACCATATTTTATCGCGCCAGCATGAATAGCGGCAATCATTTCGGGATCATTGGCCAGACCAAGGTAATCGTTGTGACTGAAATCAATAATATTGGGAATTGTTGGAGCTAAGTTGTTAGCCGATGCCTTATCTAACTCAGCTAACTTTCTTTGCCTTAGCAAGCCATCGGTTTGCAGTTGCTGCAAACGATGACTTATTCGATCTGATATTGGGTGATTTGCCATGAATACTGCCTTCTACTGACAAATGTGTATCGTGTTATAACGCTGCAGCATCAAAAAATTGTTGCGTTGCTTTATCTTTTTTTGCATTGGCTTTAGCCATTAACGCACTGTCAGATTCAATGTCAGCTGATGGCCCTTGTTCAGGATGCAGACCTAAACGTCTAAATAGGCTCATGTCATCGTTCTCTTCTGGGTTTGGTGTCGTCAATAACTTACAACCGTAGAAGATAGAGTTAGCGCCAGCAAAGAAACACATTGATTGTAATTCATCAGTCATACTTTCACGCCCTGCTGATAATCGCACTCGAGATTTCGGCATAATGATACGTGCAACGGCAATGGTGCGCACAAATTCAAAGGGATCTAAGTCATCTATCTTTTCAAATGGCGTGCCAGCAACTTTAACCAACATATTGATTGGTACTGAATCAGGATGTTGTTCTAAATTAGCGAGTTGTTGCAATAAACCTGCTCTGTCAGTCGCTTTTTCGCCCATACCGACAATCCCGCCAGAACACACTTTCATGCCTGACTGACGCACGTTGGTTAAGGTATCAATACGGTTTTGATAAGTACGCGTGGTGATCACATCGCCATAATATTCAGGTGAGGTATCAAGGTTATGGTTGTAGTAATCAAGACCTGCGCTTGCTAGCTCATCTGATTGCTCTTTCGATAGCATACCCAGTGTCATGCAAGTTTCCATGCCTAACGCTCTAACGTCTTTAACCATTTGGGTTAAATACGGCATATCGCGCTCACGGGGATTACGCCACGCAGCGCCCATACAAAAACGAGATGCGCCAGCAGCTTTAGCGCTTTTCGCTTCCACTAATACTTTATCAATTTCCAATAAACGCTCTTTTTCAAGACCGGTATCGTAACGCGCACTTTGCGGACAATACTTACAATCTTCAGGGCAGGCACCGGTTTTAATCGACAGTAAACGACTAATCTGTACTTCGTTGGGATCAAACGTCTCACGATGAATACTGTGGGCTTTAAACAGCAAATCGTTCATCGGTAAAGCAAATAACGCTTCTATTTCTGCTTTGGTCCAGTCTTGACGGATGGCTGACAACGACATTGATTAATCCTTTTTTATTCATTTTATATTCACTTTATATTGGGTTAGGATACCTTCAGCACGTAAACTGTCAATGCTATCGCGCATTGCACCTTGACTAACGGTTAAATTATGAACAATTCATTTTCTCAGCAATCATCCCAAACGATCGACTTCGAGTTTGATAAACAGCATATCTGGCATCCCTATACCTCGATGAATCAAGCCGCCAGTGTAACTGGAGTCCAAAGTGCTGACGGCTGTGAACTGACCTTAAGCGATGGCCAAAAGGTTATTGATGGCACCAGTTCATGGTGGGCCTGTATTCACGGTTATAACCGCCCTGAGATTATTGAGGCGATGCAGCAACAGCTTACAACCCTGAGTCATGTTATGTTTGGCGGTATTACCCACGCTCCAGCAGTCAATCTATGTAAGCAATTAGTTGACATGACTAGCCCTAATTTAACCAAGGTTTTTTTAGCAGATTCTGGCTCTATTGCTGTCGAAGTCGCCATTAAAATGGCCATGCAATACTGGCAAGGTAAGCAGCTGCCGCGAAAGCAGCGTTTATTAACCGTTAAACGGGGTTATCACGGCGATACCTTTGCTGCGATGAGTGTATGCGATCCTGATAATGGCATGCATACCATGTTTAGCGCTGCAGTGACTGAACACTTATTTGCCCCAGCGCCACAATCTGTTTTCGGTGAAGCATTAAAGCATGGTGATACTGATGCGCTTGAGGCGATTTTAGCTGAGCATCACCAAGATATTGCCGCCATAATTATTGAACCTGTGATGCAAGCGGCTGGCGGGATGCACTTTTATTCAGCCGAGTATTTATCTGCCATTAGAGCCTTATGTAATCAATACAATGTACTGCTCATTCTTGATGAAATCGCCACTGGCTTTGGTCGTATCGGCAAGTTATTTGCTTATGAATATGCCAATATTGAAGCCGATATTTTATGTTTAGGTAAAGCCTTAACTGGCGGTTATATCAGCTTAGCAGCCACTCTATGTAGCGATGAAGTCGCCAAAGGCGTCAGTGACTCCCCAGCGGGCGTGTTTATGCACGGACCGACATTTATGGGTAACCCGCTCGCCTGCGCTGCAGCCAGTGCAAGTATGAGTATTTTACAAACGAGTGTTTGGCAACAACAAGTCAGCGATATTGAACAACAAATGAAAACGGAGCTTGCACAGGCCATCGATTATCCACATGTTGTTGATGTCAGAGTATTAGGCGCTGTTGGCGTAATCGAAATGGACAGTGTGATTAATACAGCGAAGTTACAGCAGGACTTTATTGAATTGGGTGTATGGATAAGACCTTTTGCCAACGTTATTTATATCACTCCGCCGTATACCATTGGCAAAGAGCAACTAACAAAACTAACGCAAGCGATGAAAATCATTGCATCCAGCATAACCAAAGAACAAGTCGCTGGTGATACTTTCAGTAATGGCTAATTGTGGTGACTTAAATTGGGATATTCGCTGGAATAAAAGCTGAGCTATTCTGATAAACAATGCGAAGATGTACAGAAGATGAGAGCGCTATGATTTTTACATTATAATCATAGCGCTTTTTATTAACTGACTTAAGTAAACAATAGGGTTAATCCACCAGCTCTATATCTAAACTTTCAAGTAAGCTTAACGCTTCAAAACGTGAGAACTTAGCTTGGGCAATGCGGTTTTGCATTACATCAATCGTAAAATCACTTGAATCACTAAAATCGACGTTTTGTAAATTGGTTTTCATAAAAATACTATTAGTAAAATCACAAAAAGTCATTGTTGAATTAGCGAAGTCACCATTGCGAAAATCAACGTCATGTATCTTACATTCAATCAACTTTAGTTCATTCAACACTAAACCGAAAAACGAACAATCGTTAAGAATACAGCGGTTAAAACTTAATTGAGAGTCTCGATGAAACGATGGCCAATCCGCCTTAGTCCAATCAACACCCACCATCTTACAATCATTAAAGTCCACCTCAAAAAAACGCGTCAATGGCACTTTCATCAAGCTCAAATTACAACGATTGAATGAGCAATTTAAAAACTTACAATGTTTAAAAATAGCATCCGAAAAATCACAGTCGTTAAACTCGCACTCTTCAAACTCACAATCAGCTACCGAAGGTATCACTTGCTTGCTAAAGGTAACCTCGAAATATTGATTATTGTTAGATATGTTGTCCATTAACTCTTCTTTTAAACTAAACTGGCTAAGATAAATAATGTTACTACGAATAAAAGAAATGGATGCTGAAATTACTTGAAACTGCATACAGCATCGCATCTATTATCAAAATATCACAAATGTCCTTGCTAACGACCAGCAATATCTACTCACCCCTCAGCTTGTTCGTTACCCGATGTTTTTTCAAGCTCGGCTTTCATTTCATCACTGGTCAAGACACCGCCGCCAAGCGCTCGATAAAGTGTGATCATTGATAATAATCGGTCACGTTTTACCAGACTTAACGTCAACTCAGCACTAAATAGGCTACGCTGTGCATCCATCAGATCTAACGAACTAGATACACCATTACGATACCTTAACGTAGCTAATCGAGTGTATTCAGTTGAAGCCACCACTAACTCCTTCTGTGCTTCAATCGCCAGTTCTGAACGTCTGAAACTGTTCATCGCATCGTTCACTTCAAAGTAGGCTCCGAGTACCGTACTTCTATAACTGAGCATCGCTTGTTTAGCATCTTCTCTGGCTATGTCATATTGAGCTGAAATACTACCAGCATTGAAAATTGGCGCAGTTATCCCACCCAATAATGCCCAAGTGACACCTTGACTATCAAAAATATCACTTAAATCTTCTGACTCTGAACCATAACTTCCGCTAATGGTAAATTTTGGAAAAAATGCTGTTTTAGCCACGCCGACATTGGCATTAGCCGCGACAAGTGCCTGCTCCGCTGATTTAACATCTGGCCGCTGTGACAGCATCTGTGATGGGATCCCAACTGCGAATGAATCAGGAAATAATGCGCTGTCAGCTTTTAATTCAGCTTCAGTTTTAGGGCTTAAAGGATATTTAAATTCGCCCAATAAAATCCTTAACTGATTGGCCTTTTCACTGCGCTCATAATCAAGGTCTGGCAGTGTCACTCTGGCACTTTGATATTCAACTTCTGCTTGTCTAACTTGTAAACCTGAGATCACCCCATTTTGCTTACGCAATCGAGCAAGGTCTCGTTCTTTCTTACGAAGATCAACGGTGTTTAATGAAATTTGATAGCGCTGTTCAATATCAAGCCATTCATAATAGCAACTGGCCACATCGCTGATTAAGCTGATAGTGGCTAAGTTCAGCGCTTCTTGTGACGAAAGAAAGTTAGCAAATTCAGCTTCACTTCTTCGACGATTGGCGCCCCAAAGGTCCAGCTCCCAAGAAACGGTACCTGCCACATAAAAGGTATCTTCTTTAATGGGATCAGTATTGGTTAACGCACTGTCTAATGCTCGTTCACCATCTACTTCAAGGCCTATAGCAGGAAACAATGCCGCATCGGTTACGGTAACGCCAGCCCTTGCAGCTATTAACCTTGATCGAACGCCTTCTATATCGAGGTTTTGATCCAGAGCATGTTCAATCAGTACCTGTAAATCAGGATCCAAATAGAAATCACGCCAATGCCTAAGCCCTACATTTTGTCCGTCAGTCTGCTGTAATTCATTATGAAACTGATCGGGAATATCCAGTTCAGGTCTTTGATAATCAGGCCCCATAGCGCAACCAGAAAGCAGCATAATACCGGCAGATAAGGCCATTGATAACTTTTTCAATTTACAGCTATTTATTGCGATCATATTGGTGAGTGTCTGATTATATTGATTAGGCATGAGTAGATACCTCCGCGGTATCGGCTTTGGCGCTAATTTTAGATTTAACCCAACCTGCTGTTGTCACAAAAAACAACGGAACCATTACAATCCCAATGGTTGTCGCGAAGATCATGCCGCATAAGATAGGGATAGAAATACTTTGTCGACTCACCGCACCAGGCCCCACAGACAATACCAGTGGTAACACCCCGAGAATAAATGCCAATGACGTCATTAGAATCGGCCTAAAACGCATATTAGCCGCTTCGAGTGCGGCATCTAATCGACTCTTACCTTCTTTATGTAACTGATTCGCAAACTCGACAATCAATATCGAGTTTTTCGCAGCCATACCAATCAGTGCGATAAATGCCACCTGGAAAAATAAATTACTTTCCATACCGCTAACTAAAGTCCCCAGTGATGCGCCTAACATTGCAATTGGCGCGATAAGTAACACGGCAATTGGCAAGGTCCAACTTTCATAAAGCGCTGCAAGGAACAAGAACACAAACACCATTGCTAAGGTAACCGCTATAGCTGTTTGGTTGGCAGACTGCACTTCTTGATATGTGATACCTGTCCACTCGTAACTAAATTCATCGGGTAGTATGGGTTTAGCTACCCGTTCAATTGCCTTAATCACATCACCAGAAGCATAGCCCACTGCGGGAGATGCATTTATCGACGCACTGGTGAACATGTTGTAATGAGTCACCGCAGCAGGTCCTACTGAGTAATCATATTTAGCTAATACGCCGACTGGCACCATGGCGCCCGATGATGAACGTACATGGTAATTCTCTATTTGATCGGGGAATTGACGAAACTCCTCTGAAGCTTGCACTTTCACTCGATACACACGACCAAATAAATTGAAGTCATTAACCGTCGATGAGTCAGTAAAGGTTTTAATCGTGCCATAGATATCGGAAACCTTAACCCCAATGGCCATCGCTTTAGCCTCATCTACGCTGAGGTGTAATTGCGGAATAGCCGTTTGTAGCGATAATCCTGCGGTGGCTATCTCAGGTTGTAGCTTTAAGGCTTCAACCAATTCATCAGCGGTTTCCATCAAGCCTTTAAAATTACTGCCTGAGGTATCTTGTAGTTCCATTTCAACGCCAGAACCATTACCAAGACCAGGAACTGCAGAAGGTAAATATATTTTGAATTCAGCTTCCAGCACATCATGGAGTTCTTGCTTAATATCGTTCATTACCTGCTGTACTGTCGCATTAGTATCAACGCGATCAGACCAAGGTTTTAGAATAATCTCAAACTGACCGTTAGCTTGATTAGAGCCTGAACGTCTGTTCTCTCCCGCAAGGGTAAATGAGTAGGCAATAGCTGGATGGGCAAGCACTGTGGCTTCTGCTTTTTTAAGCACATCTTGAGTACGATTAACCGTTGCGCCATTAGGCAAAGACACATCGATAAAAAAGCGCCCTTGATCTTCATCTGGCATAAAGCTTGATGGTAGTGTGCTCATAATTAAATACACTCCGCCTACCATTAGAATAAACAGCAAATAACTGCGTTTAGCATATTTATTTGTTAAACTAACCAACCATACATATTTAGCAGTTGCGGTGTCTAAACGGTCATTCATCCATTTGAAAAAACCAGAGGTGGCTTTATCACCTGGCTTAAGTAATAACGCACAAAGTGCGGGTGAAAGGGTCAGCGCAACCACAGTCGAAATCAATACTGCAACCGTTATGGCTACGGCGAACTCACGATACATAATACCGGTGATCCCCGACAAGAAAGACACGGGCACAAATACAGCAGCAAGCACTAGGCTGGTAGCGATAAGTGCACCAGACAACTCCTTCATAGCAACCTTGGTGGCTTCTGATGGACTTAGTCCTTTCTCATGCATTAAGCGCTCAACATTTTCCACCACCACAATAGCATCATCGACCACAATACCAATGGCCAGCACCAACGCCAACAAACTCACAGTATTGATGGTAAAACCAAAGGCCAGCATTGCGGCGAGTGTACCGATTAATGACACAGGTACCGCAATAGCAGGAATGAGCGTGGCGCGGATATTTTGCAAGAATAAAAACACCACAATGATAACCAAAATTAATGCTTCAACTAAGGTTTTAACCACTTCATCAATGGAGTTTTCAATAAAGACTGACGCATCAAAGAACACTTCCCAATTCATCCCTTGAGGGAATTTTAGGGCAAGTTTTGCCATTTCACTTTTAACTTTTTTAGTGACTTCGAGCGCATTAGCCCCTGGTAATAAGTAAACCTGCAAGATCGTGGCATTATCACCATTGAGCTGAGATTGCAGCGTATAAGATGATGAACCAAGCTCAATACTGGCAATATCACGCAGTCGAATAATCGAGCCATCGGCGCTGGCACGAACAATAATTTCGTTAAATTGCGGCACACTACTCATGCGCCCTGCAGCAGTGATAGGCATAGTCATACTCAGCGTATCGGCATTAGGTTGTGAACCAATACTGCCTGCTGGAGACTCTTTGTTTTGCGCTTTAATCGCATCAATAACATCAGAGGTCGTGAGTCCATAACCCGCCATGGTGTCGGGATTTAACCACACTCGCATTGAATAACTACGCGACCCCGTGTTTCTGACTCGTCCAACACCTGGAATGCGTTTTAACGCTGACTGAATATTAATGGTGGCATAGTTACTAAGATAAATTTCATCGTAGCGTTCGTCTTCTGAGGTTAATGCTAACTTAAGCAGCTCAACAGAAGCCTCTTTTGATACTGAGACCCCTTCAGTTTGTACATCAATGGGTAAACTGCCCGTAGCTTGTTGAGTAGAGTTTTGTGCATCAACCGCAGCAAGATCTGGGTTAGTACCGACATCAAAGGTAATCGTGACATTGGTACTGCCAGAATTAGTACTTTTAGAACTCATATAAATCATGTTTGGCAAGCCGTTAAGCTCTTGCTCTAAGGGTGTAGCCACTGATTCTGCAGCAGTAGTTGATGTAGCACCTGGGTAAGATGCTGATATTTTTACCTGAGGCGGCGTAATGTATGGATATTGGTCGATGGGTAATTGAAACATGGCAATTAAACCCAGCAACACAATAACAATCGAAATTACACTAGCAAAAACAGGGCGATTAACGAAATATTGTGCCATTAGTTACCCTCCTGTTCCTGCTCAAGCTCTTGTTGTTTTAATGCTTGTTCTTTTTCTTTAACATCTTCTTTTTTATAATATTGTTCAGCGGTTAATGGTTCGGCAAGTTGTCCGTGGCGAACCCGATGCATGCCTTCAACAATCACCAGTTCACCGGCTTTAAGGCCACTTTGCACCACCACACCCATTTCACCTTGATGCTTAATCACAATAAAACGACGTTCGACTTTATTATCTGGCAACACCACCATCACATAGACGCCACCTTGGTCTACCTGGGTGGCTTTTTGTGGAATAACAATCGCATCATTCACTTCACTGAGTTTTATTCTAACCTTGGTGTATTGACCAGGAAGTAATTCTTTATCTGGATTAGGAAGTTCAGCACGAACCTGAAAAGTGCCAGTTTCGGGATTAACTGAAGGATCTGTAAAACCCACATCCCCCAAGTAACGGTATTGACTGTTATCTGGCAATGTAATGGTTACAAAGCCCTCAACAGCTTTACCCTCAGAATCAGCAACCTTTTGGGCGCTATAACTTGCCATACGGCGACGGGCATTAAGATAATCCAGTGCCGACATATTAAACGTCACATAAATAGGGTCTACTTGCTTCACCCGCGTTAATAACGATTGACCGCTGCTCCCCACTAATGCGCCGATATCGACTTCTGAACGACTTACAAGACCTGAGATTGGCGATTTAATTTCGGTATAACTCAATTCAAGTTTGGCTTCTTCAAGCTCTGCTTTGCTCGCCGCAACACTGGATTTTGCTTGAGACTGGACTGAAAGTGCATTATCAAAATCTAACTGGCTGGCAGCATCTTGTTCGTACAGCGGTTTTAATCGTTCCACATCACGCTTGGCCTTTTCATAGGCCGATTGCTGTGACTCAACGTTGGCACTTAAACGGTTAACTACGGCCACATAGGGACGATTATCAATCCGGTAAAGCAATGCGCCCTCTTTAACCGCACTCCCCTCAATAAAACTCTTATTCTCAACAAACCCGTCAACCCTTGCTCTGACTTCAACATCTAAAGACGCTTGAGTCACACCAACATAGTTGCCATATAACGGCACTGTGGCAGTTGCAACCTTCTCAACAACGACTAATTTGGGGGTGATTTTTATTGGTTCTTTTTCGCAGCCAGAAATAAGCGCCAGAGATGAAAATAGCAGTGCAAATTTAAACGCGGTGTTATTGAGATGATTTGGCATACTTTCGTCCCGGAAATGTGCTGATAACGAATGTCAAAACGGTGCTTTTGAAATCAATTAGATCTAATTGAATACACACCAGTTATTGTTGTGATAAACATGTAACTCCAGTGTAGTTTCTATGTGTAGATAACAGCAAGAGCTAGCGCAATTTATATGGTGTTTCATGCCTACACCGCTCAATAATTAATCAATATTTTAGGTGAGTGAATGAATATAGGGATTTCAATAAAAAGGTTTTAAGGAATACGACAAATTAAGCATTGAAATAAAAAAGCTTAAGGTGCCAATAACCCCATTATTAGACCATAGAAGAACAGCTAATTTAGGCGTCGATTTGTAGCATAAAAATGAAGCAAAAGTCGATGGAGAAATATCGATTCAATGGCTCTGCCTTTAATTCATTAAACCATCATCTGCGGCTTTTTCTAATTGCTGTTCGAGTTCGAGCCAAAGAGCATTACTGCCTTTAGCGATGCGCTCACCATTAAGAGTCATAATCTCCAACGGGTTTAGTATTACGAATTACCGACTTTAACTTTTCTATTTCGACTATAAATTCAAGCATGGCTTTAATCTCATTCAAACCTTACCGCCTTGTAAATCAGCCGTTCTGCATTAAATAAACATTAGTATTTTTTGGTGAGAAAAATCCTTTCTGGGCTGCCAGTAAATGCTGCCACACTGCCTGCTATCTCAAAACCCAGCTTTTTATAAAACTCAGGCGCTTGATAATCTAACGTGTCCAATTGAGCAAGAACACAGCCTCTTTTTATCGCTTCAACTTCAGCCATTTCCATTAATTGACGACCAAGACCTGAGCCCCTGGTTGCTTTATCGACCCAAAGCACTTCAATTAGAAAGTTTCTGTAGATGGTTCGCCCAGCAATACCGCCAAGGATATGACCATTTTCATCACGAGAAACCACAGATAAAGGTTTAGTATCTTCCGATCCCATATGTTCAAATCGGTGTTCGCGAACACCATTTACAAGAGTCTCCAAGACTTCTTTATTCTCTTCATTAATCACTTCAAATTTCACAAAATAATCTCCATATTGTTTTACTATTTTTTAATTATTGATTGCGATACTAAAGTACGTTGAAGTTTATGAAAATCGTAAATCAAAACGAACCAGACTGAGTAAATGTCAATTCAATAAAATAGCTTTAAACAAAGCCAAATAAAATCCCGATGGCAAATATTGGCCAAAACCAACCACTATTCATAAAGCGATCAAGCAGCCAAAAATAAATGGCAGCAAAGACAAACGATATAATTGAGCCAATTAAAGCATCAACAAAGCCTGTACCTATTGAGAACGATAAAACAAAAAATATTACACTATATATCGCGGCGCACAGGAAAGGTTTTTCATTCTGCTCAAGTAATTTGACCAAACCGAAAAGTATTAAAAGTTTTAATATAAATATCATCTAGAGTGATTACATCCATTGTAAATTATGATTTTTTTAGATTAATAAATTAGAGGGGTTTATGTAACCTTCCCACTTTAAATTCAGTCAGGGCTATTCCAACAATCCCCCTTCATATGAGGCAGCATAACCTCGCTGTTGTAACTGTTTAACTATTAGTTCCATTTAATAATTCCACCTTCTCGAAGTTGAAAGTTGAAAGTTGAAAGTTGAAAGTTGAAAGTTGAAAGTTGAAAGTTGAAAGTTGAATTTTTAATGCTATTGGTTAACTTGTTGTGATTTTTTTATTTGCTCACGTTCATTAGCTGTGAGTTCACCATAAGGCTTGGGGTATGGCCAACCATACCCCCAACGAAAAGACGTTGGAAAGTACGCTGAGCCACCAACGCGCACACCAGCTAACATAATTAGCCCAATATCCTCTTTGCCAAGAGCTGCAACACATTCTTTTAAAGCAATATCTGATGCGTCTTTTTCTATTAACGTGCCACCCTTCCAATACGCAAAATCATGGGCGGTGCAGCATCCAAGCCATAGTTCTTTTTGCATCAATGTGCCATCAGGAAACACACTGCAACCATCACTGGTAAATGGCTTAATTTCTGCACTTTGTGTATTAAAAGAACATGTTACCAGCAACATAACAAAAATGCTTAATGTAATGATATATTTCACAATTCTTGATATTCCATACTAATGATATTCATCATTAAAAATTAACAAACCACTCTACGAATCAGCCTTTCATCTCAAATATAGAAAGACAACGCTGTGTTTATACTAAATGATACAACAACTCCGCGCTATAAATGCAGCCCGAAGCCCCTATTATTGCTATCTATTATCAATTAATCAGCCCATACTGAAAAAGTTACCAACTCGTTTTCAGTTTATGTATTTAGGTAGCGCAGTCCTCAGGCTGAACTAAACAGACCTAAGGTTTATGGCATTACAACAAATGGAAGGCATTATGAGCAAAGGACAAGACAGTAAGAAGAATGTTAAAAAACAACCACTTTTAACAGCTAAAGAAAAGAAAGCAGCAAAAGCAGCCAAAAAATCTGAAAAAAGCATTATCAGTCATTAATAATTAGTTATTAAGTATCAGACATAAGCTTTAGTGGCCATCGAGTTCCTTCGATGGCCGATATTAACTTTCTACAAATTACTTATATTCTCAAGCCCACCAGTAAACAGCCAACTACATCATCTGAAAAATCCCAAGAGTTTAATCCCATCAAAACACTAACATATCCCTTTTTCCTACTACACTATTGTTCTATGCCGTTTATTTAACTCTTTAAAAGTGCTTGTTTAGCATTTAATACTCTAGAGGAATACCCTTGCAAATCACACGTCCATGCATTGCTCTGATTGTATTTTATCTTTTAGTCAGCTATCAGGCTCTTGCACGAGTCAACCCTTGGGAATTGGCTACCAGTATTTATCAAGGCGACAGTGCGGCTATCGGCAGTTACGCTAACGGTTGTTTATCGGGTGCGCAGGCACTGCCATTAACTGGCGAAGGCTATCAAGTTATTCGTAGTCAGCGACAGCGTTATTATGGTCATCCCAATTTAGTCACTTTTATTAGTCAATATTCAAAACAATTATCCCATGAGGGGATCAATAATATTCTTATTGGTGATATGTCGATGCCACGAGGCGGCCAATTCGATTTTGGCCACAGTAGTCATCAAATAGGCTTAGATGTCGATATCTGGTTAAAGCTTACAGATCGCTCATTAACCAATGAACAGATTCAAAAACCAATGCATCAAAGTGTGGTCAACAAAGCCAGTTTTAGCGTTAATGATGCTTGGTTAAATAAACACAGAACCATGCTTAAGTTAGCGGCACAACACGATCAAGTTGCACGCATTTTTGTTAGCCCTGTAATCAAGCAGCAACTTTGTAATGAACGAAATAAAAATGATTTATGGCTACAAAAAATCCGGCCTTGGTGGGGGCATACTTCACATATGCATGTACGTTTAAAATGCCCGGAAGGTAATAGCTTATGTAAAGACCAAAAAGCCATTAAACCAGGCCATGGATGTGAAGAATTAACCTGGTGGAAAAATCAGATGAAGCTTGCTGCTAATCAAAAAACTACCGCAAAGCCTAAATCTCAAAATGAGGATAAACCCAAACCAAAACCGTTAAAAACCAAGCCTCTATATTGTGACGAATTGGTACAAAATGGATAAGTTAACTACAACATCCAATATCTTAAAAGTGTCACAATTATCCATTTATGACGAAGATCAGGCTAAACACGTCAAAATATACAATAAACCGAATTGGTTGCTCGACATATGACCAGTTTTATCTGTATAATCCGCGCCTGTTTTACCTACGCAAATGCTCATCCTATAATGGGTTAGCTTTTACCTGCTTAGTTTAGCCATTTCAATCGTACCATTTAACGTACCTTGAACTTAACTTTGCATCATTAACCGTCAGGATATTCCTTTGATTTCTACCGCAAATATCACCATGCAGTTTGGCCCAGAGCCATTGTTTGAAAACATCTCAGCTAAATTTGGCCACGGAAACCGTTATGGTTTAATCGGTGCAAATGGTTGTGGTAAATCAACCTTCATGAAAATTCTAAGTGGTGAACTTGCACCGACCTCTGGCAACGTGTCTATTACTCCGGGTCAAAAAGTCGGTACCCTAAGTCAAGATCAGTTCGCGTTTGAACAGTACAGCGTTGTTGACGCAGTAATTCAGGGCGATCCTAAACTTTGGGAAGTGAAGCAAGAGCGTGAACGCATTTACTCTTTGCCAGACATGAGCGAAGAAGACGGTATGAGAGTGGGTGAACTTGAAAGTGAGTTTGCTGAAATGGACGGTTACAGTGCAGAAAGTCGTGCTGGTGAAATTCTACTTGAAGCCGGTATTGATGAAGAATACCACTTTGGTTTAATGAGCCAAGTAGCCCCTGGTAAGAAGTTACGTGTGTTATTAGCACAAGCCTTATTCTCAAATCCAGATATTTTGCTACTTGATGAACCAACCAACAACTTGGACATTCATACTATTAGCTGGTTAGCAGATGAGCTAAACAAGCGTAAATGCACCATGATCATCATCTCCCATGATAGACATTTCTTGAACACTGTCTGTACCCATATGGCTGATATCGATTACGGTGAATTACGTGTATATCCTGGTAACTACGAGTACTTCCTTGACGCTGCAGGTTTAATCCAAGAGCAATTATTAGCAGGTAACGCTAAGAAGACCGCTGAAATGGCTGAACTTCAAGACTTCGTTAACCGTTTCGGTGCTAACGCATCTAAAGCTAAGCAAGCCAGTTCTCGTGCTAAAAAACTTGATAAAATTTCGTTAGATGAAGTTAAATCGTCTAGCCGTATGACGCCTTCACTACGTTTTGACGAAAGTAAGAAAATGCATCGTCAAGCGCTTATCATGGAAGAAGTCGGCCATGGTTTTGAAGATAACACCTTATTCCAAGGCGGTAATATTATTCTTGAAGCAGGCGCCAAGCTTGCTGTTATCGGTGAAAACGGTGTAGGTAAAACTACCCTACTACGCTGTTTAGTGAACGACCTGACGAACAAAGAAGGTGTGGTTAAGTGGTCTGAAAATGCCGCTATCGGTTACTGCCCACAAGACAGCAGTAAAGACTTTGATAATGACTTGAGTTTATTCGATTGGATGTCGCAATGGCGCACACCAAAACATAACGATTTAATGGTACGTGGCATGTTAGGCCGTCTTTTATTTACTGAAGATGACTCAAACAAGAAAGCCCGTAACTGTTCAGGTGGTGAAAAGAACCGCCTATTGTTTGGTAAGTTAATGATGATGGATATCAACGTGCTTATCATGGACGAACCAACTAACCACATGGACATGGAAGCGATTGAAGCGCTAAACAATGCCCTTAAAGAATTTGAAGGCACATTGATTTTCGTCAGTCACGATAGAGAATTCGTTTCATCTCTTGCGACTCACATCATTGATGTGAGAGACCAGCAGCTAATAAACTTCCATGGTACCTTTGATGAGTACATGGCAAGCCAAGCTGAAGCAGCAGCGCTTATAAAGAAGTAGCCATTAAATCACTTGGTGTTTATAAAGCATCCAATAAAAACGCCGATAGACTGAAGTCTATCGGCGTTTTTTGTTACTCATTTTAAATTTTATTACTCACTTTAAAAGTAATGCAGTCGCGATGTTTAAGCATTCTGACTTATATTTAAAGCATTAATACATATGCTGGCTTACACTTTAAGCTTTCATGTTTTTAGCCACTATAATACCTCAATTCAAATCTACTTCTGCTCATCGAGTCGTTTTTTAAGATTAAGCGCTGCATCTGCAGCTAATAATCTCATGAACTCAGAACCATTATTTTGTCCATCTTGCCCACCACCAATCACAATTTCAGGCACTAAGCGACTATTCCCAAGACTGTTAAATAACGCCGTTTGAATGGTAACTTCGGCCTTCAATGTTTCATCGAAAACATATTTTGGATCCAGTGCCGCAGATTTAGCTCTTTGACGCGCTTCAGCAAGTACATCCATACCTTGAGCTTCTAGGCGTTGCTGCTTAAGTATTTCAGCTTGCTCTTTCGCTAGCTCAGATTTAACCGCAACACGTTGCTGCGCCGAAATAATCGCATTGGCTTTGACCCTTTCAGCATCAATTTGTTCTTTGATTTTTAGCTTTTCAGATTCAGCTCTTTGCTTAGCAATCGCTTGTTCACCTAGCGCGACTTCGGTACGTGCTTGTTGCTCTGCTTTTTTTAGGTTTTGTCTTGCTAATGCTTCATCTGCTGCAGCTTGCTTTTGCGCTTCAAGTCGCGCATTAACCTTACTTTCGTAATCAATATCGATAATACTCGCATCAACAACCGTAATACCATAAGCGCCTAAAATTGGGGCGTTTCGTAATGGGTTTCCGTCACTATCTTGTTTAATTTTAATCGTTACGCGCTGCTGCTTACTGAGGTTATTAAACTCCTGAGTTTTATTGCGGCCTGTATTACTGAATATCTGTTCAGTAACAAAAATACCGTTAACTAATTGATCAGAGAAATCTTGACTTAATTGACCATTGCCCCCTGAATAATGCTGTTCAACGGACATCATTCTGGCTGATGCCTTCACATTTTCAGTTGTCGCACGCATCAGTAAATTTGATATTAATGTTTCTTGTGAGCCAAACTCTTCATGAATTTTAAGTAGGCCACGTAATGTACCAGACTCAGCTGATGGAACGTTTCCAGGTAATCTAAAACGCGATACACCTCTAGCATCACCAGTGGTGGTATCAAGAAATCGAATCGGGATTAATGGTACCAAAGCACTGGCTGTTGCGCCTTTATCGCCAGTAAAGTTTATTGAGATCACTTTCTTATAGGCAGATACAGTACCAAAGGCTTTAAAATAAGGACCCGCCTGGTTAATCACGGTGAGATTACCAGTAAAAGCCGATTGATGAACTAAACGTTCATCTGCTTCATTCCAAGCAATCATCTGAGAGATCAGAATGGCAATGACCACTAAAACAGTAATGACTGCTGAAATAAGAATGATATTTCTTCGGCCAAAGTTACTGGAAAAAGATTGGTTTTCACTTTGTTGAGCGGGTTGAATCTTGTCGTCCATTTTTATTACTTTCCTTGTGTGTGACTATCCATATTTAATTTCTTTTTAACAAAGTAAATGATCTCTTGCTCAGTCAATTGTGAACAAAAACTACCAGACCGATGCAACTCTATAAAAGTCTCCAGAATGTCAGCTTTACTTTGCTTGGTTTTATCTACATTTTCTTGATTTTGATTCTTCTCGATAAGTTGCGTAATTAACTCATCAACAATGGTATCTTCATCAAATAACACATTGAACTCTTTTGATTTGCTAATCCTGCCTTTATTGATATTGCGATAAATAACATAAAGTGCGCCGCACAAAATACAAAAAAGCACGCTTAACCCGATAATATAAAAAAACATAATATCTACTTATATTGGTTTGAATACTCGATTGAACTCAATGAAGTACAACCGTCAGCATAGGAATGTTGCAACAATGCATTTTACATGACTAACTTGTAAAAATCAGGCTAAAAAGCATCTATTATCTTGATGAGTAAATGGTAAGCCAAGCTGAAGCAGCAGCGCTTATAAAGAAATAAGCCTTATTAATTAAGATTACTCGTAATATAGCCGCCATAAAAAAGCCATTTGATTAATCAAATGGCTTTTTGTATTAACAACAACATCAAGTTTAAGAACTTATAAGTAGGTATTTAAAAATTCGAGATATTTATTAGAAGCACTAATACGGTTAGCTTTTTTACTAAAGCCATGGCCTTCATCATCAAAAACTAAGTAATCAACATATGTGCCGCCCGAGCGGATCGACTCGACCATTTCATCACTCTCAATTTTTAGCACTCGGGGATCATTCGCCCCTTGCACAACTAATACCGGGCTTTTCACTTGTTCACCAAAAAAGACTGGCGAAATATTATGTAAACGTTCTTTGTCTGTGGCTGGGTCACCTAACTCGTCATAAAGGCTTTTTCGAAATGCTTCCCAATAAGGAGGAATACTTTCTAGGGTTCTCACCCAGTTAGTCACCCCAAAGATATTAATACCGACTTTGAACTCATCAGTAAATGCCATCGCAGCCATTGTTAAGTAACCGCCGTAACTACCGCCCATAACACCAATTTTATCAGCATCAACCCAATCTAAAGTTTGCAGATACTTTTTGTTATAAACCACATCCTGTAAATCATCTTCACCATGACGCTTATCATCTAAGTGAAAAAACGTTTTACCATAGCCACTTGAACCACGATTGTTAATCTTAATGATGGCATAGCCATTATTCACCAGATGTTGAACCGTTGCCGAGTAACCTTTTCGAGATTGCCCGCCTGGCCCACCATGGATATAAATCAATGCGGGCACTTTTTTCATATTAGCTTGTTTAGGTTTATAAAGAATCGCTGGGATATCTATGCCATCAAAGCTTTTAAAACGCACCACTTCACCCGTAACAAGATTCTGTTCTTTTATGTTTGGATTACCAGAATTGGTTAATCGAAGTATCGAGTCTGTGCCGAGTTTGTGCGTGTATAAATTTGATGGTGAGGTATCTGAGTTAATGTAAAATACCATTGAACTTGAATCATCAGAGAAATTCACCCCACGTAAATCACCACTAGGTAATGTGGGTAATTGAAGTTCAGAATCGGTGGTTAAATCAGTAATCACCAATTGAGTTTGCGCGTCAGCATTGACACCGGTAATTTGAAAACGGCCATCTTTTGAGAAATAGCTAAAACTGACATCCCAATCTGCTTTATAGCTTAACGTGCTTTCATCGGTCGCTAAATCAAATGCCCATGATTGGTTGAACTCACCAAATTCATCCGTGGCATACAACAAGCGTTTATTGTCTTTAGAAAAAGTATCAACTGAGTAAGCAACGTCACCACTATGTTCAGTGAGCAATCGCGGTTTTGCCATTTTCAATCTAAGGTCGATTAAATAAAGATCTGAGTTACTGTTTGAGTGGCTTTTACTCAGGGCAATAAAACGACCATTCGGACTCACTACTTCGACACTGAAACCAGAGTCATTTTTAAACACTAACTGGCGACTGTAATCTTTAGCATTATATTGATAAACATCAAAATACTTAGCGTCTCGCTCATTGGTTACCACAAAGAATGATTGCTCATCTTCATGCCAAGACATTACTGACGCTTTTAAGCCTTCACCTGGGGTTAAATCTACTTCTGTACCATCTAACTCTTGGACATAGAGGTGGTTAAGTTCATCACCACCTTTATCTGCGCTATATAAAAAGCGCTCGTCTTTTGGAAACCACGACTCAACAAATACCGACTCTTTGGTTGAGAACGTCAGTTGTGTTGACGGGCTTCCATCAACAGGGACACGGTAAGCATTAAAAATACCGCTTTCATCATTACTGACTAAAACAGCATTGCCTAAATGATTAATAGAGGAACCAAACACGCTGGTGGTTTTATAGAACTCTTCAGCATTGTAGCTTTCAAATGCCACTGAATTACTGGCAACTGAATTAATAGACGCTGATTGGGGTTTAACATCATTAGCTTTATTGGTGTTCGAGCAACCACCGAGTGCAACCGCCACGATGGCCGTTGTGATAGCAGTTGTGATGAGGGTCTTAAACATGAAAATATCCTTATTATGTCCGTGAACTTAAACGAGATAACTCAAAATGTCGATGTAATATCTAGTACAGTATTTAACCTAACAGGACTCGCTAATATTGGCTAGCGCTATGAGAATCGATAAAGCAGAAGTTGAAGCAGAAAGTGATAACATAAAAAATATCGGGACTTTCGCGTATACATTAACGAGCAAGTTTAAATGACATAGGCAAGAGTATTATTTGCATGCTCTGGAACGCCCAAACCCACTAAACTCGACATCACAAAAATCACCAAAATGGTTATTGCTAATGCTGCAATGACAATCATCAATAGCCTAAATAATGTCGCCATCAAAGTTCCTTTGACCTGCGCTTTTGAGTGACCGATACACGTTTATATCTGACACATTCAATTCATAAGGTAACAGAATTACTCTATATATTGTTATTGCTATAGATTGAGGATGATATTGAACGAGTTAGTGCTAGTGATAGTGATAAACAAAAACAAAAAAGCCCATCATTTGATGGGCTTTAAAACAGGTTTATCAATTGTGCTTTACACTATTTAGCAGCATTAGCGCGTGCTTGATGTAGCTTTTTATAGCTTTCAATCAATCTTAAATGCGGCTCGATACCTTCAAGGTTCATGCTGGTTTGCGTTAAACCAAAGAACTTCACTTCACCCGACACGGTGCCGACAACGTTTTTCATCAGATCTTCACCAAACATACGGTTGAAGTTATTGATAAAGTGCTCAAGCGCTAAATCATCATCCAAGGTCACTTCTAATACGGCATTCACCGCTTGATAGAACAAACCACGCTCAACAGTGTTGTCGTTGTATTGTAAGAACTCAGCCACATAATCCATTGCATCTTCCAGTCTACCGATTGCAAGGTAGATTAAGATTTTAAGCTCGATAATGGTTAGCTGGCCCCAAGGGGTATTTTCATCAAATACAATACCAATCAAGGTTGGAATGTCAGTTTGGTTATCCAGTTGGCTTTCTTCTAAACGCTCAACTAAATCAGTTAACTGCTCTTGCGTTAACACATGCAGGTTTAAAATCTCTTCACGATAATCCAGTGCTTTATTGGTGTTGTCCCAAATAAGATCTTCAACAGGATACACTTCTGAGTAATCAGGTACCAAGATACGACAAACCGCAGCGCCTAATTGATCAAACTCCGCAATATAAGCTTCTTTGCCAATATCGGCTAATATGCCAAACAGACTTTCAGTTTCTTCTTCCGTCGTACCAGAGAAGTCCCATTCGCAGAAATCATAATCATGATTGCTACTGAAGAAACGCCACGAGATAACCCCTGTAGAGTCAATAAAGTGTTCAACAAAGTTTTCAGGCTCTGTTACTGTCATGCTGTTGAACGTTGGCTTAGGCACATCGTTCAAGCCTTCAAAGCTTCGACCTTGTAATAATTCAGTAAGGCTACGCTCAAGCGCCACTTCAAGGCTAGGATGGGCGCCAAATGAAGCAAACACACCACCTGTTTTAGGGTTCATCAAGGTGACACACATTACTGGGAATTGACCTCCAAGTGAGGCGTCTTTAACCACAACAGGGAACCCCTGCTCTTCTAGGCCTTTAATACCCGCTAAAATGCTTGGGTACTTTTCAAGTACCGTCATTGGCACATCAGGCAGGACAATTTCTTGCTCGATGATTTGGCGTTTAACCGCGCGCTCAAAGATTTCAGATAAACACTGCACTTTGGCTTCAGCCAGGTTATTACCCGCGCTCATGCCGTTACTTAAAAATAGGTTCTCAATTAAGTTAGATGGGATATGTACCACTTCACCATCTGAGTGACGAGTGTAAGGAATGGTACAAATACCACGCTCAAAGTTACCAGAATTAGTATCAATCAGGTTTGAACCACCTAACTCACCATCTGGATTATAAATCTCTAAACAGTATTCATCTAAAATGCCTGATGGCAGTGAGTCATCTTCTTCTAACTCAAACCATTTTTCATTGGGGTAATGCACAAACTCGCTGTTAGCTATCTCTTCGCCAAAGAATTGGTCGTTATAAAAGAAGTTACAGTTCAAGCGTTCAATGAACTCACCTAAAGCAGAGCAAAGCGCACTTTCTTTGGTCGCGCCTTTACCGTTAGTAAAACAGGCTGGTGATGCTGCATCACGAATGTGTAATGACCACACATTCGGCACGATATTGCGCCATGAAGATATTTCAATCTTCATTCCAAGTTCTGCTAGCATTGCAGTCATGTTAGTAATGGTTTCTTCAAGCGGTAAATCTTTACCAATGATATAAGTACTTGCATCGCCTTCAGGTTGACCCATTAGCATGGCATTGGCATCCGCGGCTAAATCAGCAACGGTTTCAATTTTAAATTCTGGCCCCGTTTGCACCACTTTTTTAACTGTACAACGGTCGATAGAACGTAAGATACCGGTTCTGTCTTTATCAGAAATATCATCTGGCAATTCAACTTGAATCTGAAAAATTTGGTTGTAACGATCTTCAGGGTCAACAATGTTGTTTTGCGACAGCTTGATATTGTCAGTGGGGATATCACGCGCTTTACAATACACCTTGATAAAGTAAGCCGCACAAAGCGCTGACGATGCTAAGAAATAATCAAACGGACTTGGCGCTGATCCATCACCTTTATAACGAATCGGCTGATCGGCTGTGACAGTAAAGTCGTCAAACTTTGCTTCAAGTCTTAAGTTGTCGAGAAAATTAACTTTGATTTCCATTGAATAGTTCCAGAGTCGTGCGCTGTAAATTGGCGAGCATATCTAATGAGGGGAATTATCGGTGTTTTTAGCCCAATAGTCTTGGGTTAATTTTATTTATTGCTTAATTAGCTAGAAAGGGAAACGAGCAATTAACAACTATTATTAAAATAATACTGCCCATGTAAGTCACATGACTAGGTTAACACTCACCTTTTTCATTATCAGGTCAGGGCTAATATAAAATCTAGCCCTTCGCGCTATAGTCAAATTCCCTTGAGAAATAAGCCTCTAATAAATACGTTAAAATTACACAGCTAGATTTAGCTCAACATCTTTGATGGCATAAGGTGATTCTGACTCACGATGTTGAAAAGACAAAATAGCCTCATTCAAAATAACACCAGAATCAATGTTAATTGCTCTTCGAATCGTCTCATTTTGCTGCCAACTTTCTCGGCCTGCTAACACATTTGGTAAGTAAACAATAAGCGCTGCAGAAATTGAACGAGTTGCGCTTTCCCAAAGATAAGTCGGCGTATGATCTACCGCATAATAATCAACCGTTTCATGCTTAAACATCGGCTGTTTAAATGTAGTCGGTTTCGCAAAAAAGAACCCCATACCTTCATCACAACTCACATCAATAATCAGACTATGAGGTTTTAGACAGTCAGCTTCAGATTCGATAACAAAGTTAGTTGGTTTAGCGGTGTTTTGAAAAGTACCGTTAACAATAATATCGGATTCACTGATGAGTTCTGCTAATGGTCTGCTGCTACCATCATGCTCGACTACCATCATCCGAGCTTCACCCTGCTCACCTGCGCGAATTCTCACATAGTCACAATCAAGTACCTCTTCACGAACTTGCTCTTCAGGACGTTGGATACAAATAGTGATATCTTTAAATCCATGGGCTTTAAGCGCATAAATAGCACCACGGCTCACTGCGCCAAAACCAAAAATAATCGTCTTACGTTGATCGCCATAATTACCATCAATGCCTTTTAGTTGCAGCGAATGCAACACAGCACAGTAACCGGCCATTTCGTTATTTTTATAGAATGTGTGGCGGCCTACTTGACCATTGGGTGACCAGATAAACATATCTTCAAAAGCAATTAGCGTTTGCTTTCTATCAAGTGCTGCCTGAGTGATTTCTTGCTGCTGAACACAATGCACATATCCCCATAATGTGCCTCCTTCACGCAGTTCTAGTAAGTCTTCTAATACAGGTTTAGCAATAATAACGGTACCGATGTCTGCCAGTAACTCATGGCGAGTGGCTATTCCGCCAGTTAATGCGGCAATTTCTTCATCTGAAATACCAAAGGGTTCGCCGTAACCTTGTTCAAATATTAGCTGTTTACGAAGCGCTTCAGGAATGCGGTGTAAATGTCCTGGATGGATTGGAAATCGTCTTTCATCTACTTTACGCGAAGTCCCTATGACTCCTACTTTTAACGTGTTCATGTCATCGTTCCTTGTTATATCAATGGATCTGTTTGACTGCATACACGAATTGTCACTTTCGCCAATAGGCCGATTACTCTAATGAATAGAGTATGGAATGGGGTCTGCTCTGCTATAAGATAAACAGAGTTTTAGAATATGAAGAACGCTATTACATCCAATATTTGTAAACTAAATACTGTCGATAACGTTTGAATAAATGAAGAGATATATGTCATCAAACTCAATGAGCTATTTACGTCGGTATTGTCAGTAGCACTTATTGAAAGCAACACTTATTGACAGCAACGCTTTATAGCAAACGGTTAGAGTTGATTGAAAATGTAGAACTGCTAAAGCTTTTGATAAACGCATCTAGCATAAGATGAGAATGTCTAATTACCGAGGAGGAAGATAAAAAAGATAAGCTAGATACCATAACACGATCTGGCTCCATCATGTTGAGACATAGAGTATGATTGAGTATTAAGATGAGTTTATTATCGATTACTGTAACCGTTTAGGTTAACTCTATAGCCTGAATGAGCTTCAGGCTGAATTTGGGTACAGAGTTGGCTTTAGAATTAATTCAATTTTAAATGATAAAATCTATGAACAAAGCCATATGGCGAGATAAAAGCCTGTGACTCACCACTGTTTTACATAAAGAACAAATAACACTGAATAGCTATTAACTTTGCTCAGACACCATTTCAGAATCCTGTGAACTATCATCAAGCCACTTCAAACTTGATAGCGGATAACCCAAAAACCATTTACTTCTTTCCATCACAATACGGGTCTTAATATTCTTAATACTCAGCTCTGGTCTATCTGAAAGCTCAGTACACGTTTCATTCAATTTCTTGATATTTGGAAAACAACTTAACGACAAGTAATCCACGTCACCAGAAAGCTGCATACAATCCATAAACCCTGGAATATCTTGTATCGCACTCACAAAACGTCGACGTGATGGCGCGGTGTTATCGTTGAGGGTGAACTCCACATACGCCATAACATGCTCACAAATTTGTTCAAGATTAACATCAGCATGAAAAGTTCTAAAATAGCCCGCTTCTTTTAACGACTTCACTCGCTGAAAACAGGCGCTAGGAGAAAGGTTTACTTTTTCAGCTAATTCGATATTAGTCAGATCCCCTTCAAGATGAAGCGTCGCCAATATTTTTTTGTTGTAACTATCAATTTTTACTTTCTTTTTCATTTTCAGAAACCTAGCCCTAAATAATCTACTAACTACCTTGCCTATACTCAATTATCCATGAATAATTTGCAAAATTTAGCGTGTTTCATCCCAAAGCGACAAATTTTTACTGCATTTAAATAGCATTACAAAATATTATTTTCTGCCAAAGTCTCACAATGGTTATAACGGATCGCACTAATGCACAATATCTACATATTTATGCATAATAGCCTATGAGGGCACAAACATGATAAACACTAATCGTCATTATTTCGCAAAATCAATCCTCGCAACAGCAGTGAGTATTTCGCTGTTTAGTTCAGCTTATGCAGCAGATGTTGCGCAACAAGATATTGTTGCCGATGCTGGTATTGAACGAATCGAGATTAGTGCTCGTGGCCGTGTTGAGACATTACAAAATGTCCCAGACTCAGTAACGGCTTTTAGTGCGGACATGATCCAAAACCAACGCATTGAAAGTTTCAGAGATGTTGCTGATTTAACTCCCAATTTAAGTCAGCTAGATAATTTTAGACCTGGCCTTGCCCGTATTACCATACGTGGTCTGATAACGCCACAAGTGGGTGATGCGCCCCTCGCCTTTGTGGTTGATGGCGTAACCGCACCCGATTTAGAATTTATTAACCAAGACTTAGTCGACATTGAACGCATTGAAGTCATGCGCGGTGCACAGGGTGCACTTTATGGTAAAGGCGCCATTGGCGGCGCCGTGATTGTCACCACAAAAAAACCAACCGATGAACTTGAAGGCACTATTAAAGGGTCTTACGGAAACGGCAATACCTACAACCTCAATGGCGTAGTATCTGGTGCACTTAATGATGACAGCAGTGCATTTTTTCGTGTTGGCGGTTACACCAAAAACTCTGACGGCTTAATTGATAATGTATTTCTAGATGAAGAAGCGGATTATTTTTCAGAAGACTCGGTTTTTGGCCAATTTGAATTTGAATTGTTTGATGACACCACATTAAACCTTCGTGGACGTTATACCACCAGCGATGCAGGCTTTGCTTATTATCAAAATGTCACTGAAGAAACCGCTGAAGATTTTGATATTGAAACCTCACAAAACATCCGTAATAACGACCAGCGTGATGTTTATGAGCTAAGTGCTAAATTAACCCAGCAATATGACTTAGGTACATTCAACTTCATCACAGCCTATAGCAGCTCAGAGAATCAACACTTTTACGATGGCGATTACTCTGCAGACCCAACCTTTATTGACGAAGATGATTTCTTTCGTGCGCCATTTGGCACCGAAGGGCTATTTGATGTTAAGTCATTCACTGTTGAGTCGCGCTTTACCTCGCAAAGTGACCAACGTTTAAGATGGGCAGTGTCAGCGTTTTACCAAGATAAAGAACGTGACAACACCATTAACTTCTATGATGACTTTTTAGGTGATGTGCCACTGGATCGTGATGACTTTACCGATGAGATGATTTATCTCACCATCGCTGACAAAAACAGCAGTAAAGCGTGGGCGCTTGCAGGGCAAATCAACTACGACATTACCGATAAACTCGAACTCACCGCCGCATTACGTTACGACAACGATACGCGTGAGTCTTATGATCCTAACTACCCTATTGATTCCTTTGCTGAAGACACCTTTAGTCAATGGCAACCAAAAGTGACCTTAGCGTATCAAATGAATGAGGATCTGCTGCTTTATACTGGCTACTCAAAAGGCTTTAGAAGTGGTGGTTTTAATGAACCCGCTGAAGGTATTAACCGGGTATTTAATCAAGAAGTATCAGATAGCTATGAAGCAGGCTTTAAAACCACTTTATTCTCGAACAAAGTGACCTTAAATGGCGCTATCTTCATGATTTCACAATCAGATGCGCAAATAACCCAGTTTAACGTAGACACCTTTACCCTTGAAAACCTTGCCATTGATGATGTTTCAACCAAAGGCGCTGAAGTAGAATTAGGTTGGGCAGCCACTGAAAACCTCGATGTACGCTTTAATGCTGGCGTGATTGACTCAGAAATTAAAGAATTTGCAGACAGACCAGAACTTGAAGGACAATCGCAAGTATGGGTACCTGAATATACTTACAGCTTGTCTGCGAATCATTTCTTCCCGATTAACTCAAATTGGTCAATCGTGTCGCGAGCAGATATTCAAGTTCAAGGGCCGCAATACTTTGATATTGAAATCCCTGAAGTGACTTCATCTACCTTCACCTCGATTAATGCCGGTGTTGGCTTACGATCTGATGACTGGACAGTGCAGTTATATGTCAATAACCTCACTGATGAACGCACCATTGAAGACATTTTCTTCTTCGGTGATGGCGTGACTGACTTGGCACGTATGCCAAATAAACCACGTACTTACGGTATTGAAGCGATATATAATTTCTAACGTCATTATCGTTAAATTAACTCAGGCCTCGCTATATTAAATTCTCGCTATATTAAATTATAGTCGAGGCCGATTTTACAAGTAGACCATATGCCGCCATTGCACTCTAAAAATAACACTCAGCAACAAGCATTTGAGCAAAATCAAACAACATTACCTACAAGTAGTGAACTCTTTGATGACTATGCAACCCGACCCGTACCGGCAGATAAAACCGTAGGCGGCGTTCGAATTGGTATGATTAACGGTGGGCTTGCATTTGCTGTACCAGGGCTCATTACAGGACTTGAGCTCGGCGGCGCATTAGGGCTTAAACAAAGTATTTACGCGTTCATTATTGGCGGCATCATTTTATCAATATTAGGAACGGTTACTGGCATCGTCGGTATGCACAATCGTCTCACCTCTTGTATGACCATGAAGTTTGTATTTGGCCGTAAAGGCGCAAACCTGCTTAGTCTTGCTTTTGTTTTATCGCTGCTTGGTTGGTATGGCGTAAATATCAATTTATTCAGTGAAGTGTCACAAGCCCTTTTTCAACAACTCTTTTCAATCAATATTCCGCTGTGGGGTTTGGAAATTAGCGCAGGTATTTTAATTACTCTCACCACTATTTGGGGGTTTAAACTCATCGAGAAAGTGTCGAGTTTATTTGTGCCTGTACTGTTTATTTTAGTAGCTTACATGCTTTATAAAAGTGTTGGCTACGTCATTCCAGCCGATACAGTCACCAGCTTTGACACCATTGAACTGTCGTTTGGTGAAGCGGTATCCGCCGTTGTAGGTAGCTTTATTGTCAGTGTGGTATTAATGCCTGATTTTACTCGGTTTGCCAAAAACACTAACGACACTGTCATCGCCTCTTTTCTGCCGTTTCTCATACTCAACACCTTTGTTTATATTGCCGCGGCAATGGCTGGTATCGCCGTTCAGCAAAGTGACATTTTAGCCGTCATGCTGACATTAGGTCTTGGCACCGCTGCATTTATCTTGCTCATCATGTCCAGTTGGGTCACCAATGTGGTGAACTTATATAGTGCAGCTCTTGGTTTTAATGCCATCAACGTAAAATGGACTGAGTGGAAAGTGATTGTTATTGCCGGTGTGTTAGGCACCGTTATCGCCTCATTTAATCTACTGGCTAATTTTACCGATTTCTTGTTCAGTCTATCGATCATATTTACCCCTGTAGCCGCAATTTACGTGGTGGATTTTTTTCTCATCCGTAAACAACAAATCTACCAATTAAGCGAGTTACACCGAGTTGCATCGGTTAATTACCTCGCAGTTATAGCATGGGCTGTGGGCATAGGCACTTCGCTATTAGCAAATAACGGCTTGATAACCTTAACCAGCATTGAAGTCTGCGACGCCATTTTAGTCACGGTGCCGACCTATTACTTATTAATGCAATTTATCGCAAAAAAATCGTTTGCTTAATCAATGCATGAAATACAAATGTTTTGTAGTGCAGCGCAAATTGAACACATATTTTGCGCTGCTTGATTAACATGATCACTATTGAAGCTTACCACCCTCAGGGATGTCATTAATGAAAACACTCACAAGAACCGACCTATCCGATATCTTGCATGGCTGCGCAATTTTAGGCACGGGTGGCGGTGGCGAACTCGATGAAGGCTTTTATTATATTGATAAAGCTATCGCGGCAGGTAAAACCTTCCAACTTGTCAGTGTCGATGATGTTCCTCAAGGAAAAAAGATTTGTACCCCTTACATGTTAGGGGCGTTATCGCCAATGACAGATGAAGAAGAACAGCAATATAAACGTCTACCTAAAAGCAGTACATCATCCATCATGACCGCATTTAGACGGTTAGAAAAATACACTGGCGATGAGTTTTACGGCACAATTTGTTGTGAACTCGGCGGGTCAAATACAGCGATTTCATTCTATGTTGCCGCTATGGCTAATGGCTATATTATCGATGCTGACGTGGCAGGTAGAGCGGTCCCTGAAATTACTCACTCGACTTACTATTTTAACAATATTCCTGCAGCGCCAATTGTCACCGCCAATGAATTTGGCGAGTGCTTTATCTGTGAAAATGTGATTGACGATTTACGCGCCGAAAACGTGATTAGAGCATTATCAATGATTAGCCGTAATGATATCGCAGCCATTGATCATGCAATGCCAATTGAACAAGTTAAAGATGCCGTAATTAAAGGCACAATTTCAAAGTCACTTGAAATCGGTAAAGCCTATCGCCAAGCCAAAGAAAACAATCAAGATATCGCAGAAGAAATTGCCAGTCATGGCGGCGGTTATGTGGCTTTTCGAGGAACGGTAGCAAGGTTTAACTTTAGAACTCAAGACGGTTTCACACTCGGCGATATATTTATTGATGGTACTGGGCAGCATAGTAATGACAAATACCACATTGAAGTAAAAAACGAGAATTTAGTCAGTCGCCTAAATGGCATTGTCGATGTCACTATTCCAGACTTAATTTGTTGTCTGGATATGGATACTAACACCCCTATTACCAACCCTAATGTCACCTATGGCACTAATGTCGCCATTGTTGTATTGCCAGCGCCTAAAGAATTTGTCACCGCAAAAGGCTTAGCTGCATTTGGCCCTGCTTATGCAGGTATCGATGCCCCTTACCAAGCAGCTGTGGAACGTCACTTTGCAAAAAGTTAAAGCTTAGCTTTTTGGCTGTTTGGAAATTATTTATGAGTCTCACTGAAAGCCTTTAGGTATTAAAGCCATCGTCGAACTTTATGTTTATAATCAGCGAAATCTGCGCCAAATATTTCAGCAAGATGTTTTTCTTCAGGCTTTATTTGAAATTCATTCATATACAGTATGAAACCTACCAAACCAATAACTGACATTGGGGATGCTAAATAAACTGATTGAGACAACAGAAAAAAAGCAAAACCCACATACATTGGATTGCGAGAAATAGCATATATACCTGTATTGACCAGAGCTGAAGCTGACTCTGGTTTTAATGGATTGGTGGTAGTTCGGGCTAGACGGAAAGAAACCACGCCCGCAATAGCAAACAATAAACCCAGTATAAAAATAGTTAACGCAATTAACTCCAGAATAAATGGGTTAGTGACAACAAAAGCAGAAAATAATGATATTCCCCAGACACTCATAGAAAAGATTAACACTATAATCACTGGTGGTATTTTATTATAAAGTACACTCATAATTCTCCCACAATACACAAGGCAAGATCACCAACGTTTTCTAAAGCAGAAAACGCACAATCATGCGATTACTATACTAAAAACCAGTCGCCTTCCCTTTAACTCAACATCATTTTCGCAGCCATGACCAACAGTAGCGCGGCAAAGAGCTTTTTGATGATTGAAACCGGTAAATGCTGTGTCGATTTAGCACCTATGGGCGCCATAAACCAGGAGGTACAAACAATACCCAACAAAGCAGGTAGATATACAAATCCTGCAAATCCATCTTCTAATGAAAAGTAAGCACTCCCTGAACTGATATAACCTATCGACCCAAATAATGCGATAACAATGCCACAAGCCGAAGCGCATCCGATGGCCTTTTTCATATCCAGTGAAAAATAGGTCAACAAAGGCACCAACAACGCCCCACCACCAATACCAATCATGGCAGACAACCCACCAATGATTGTCGTAAAAATGGTTAACAAACCTTTATTGGGCATTTTATCTTGTGTAGAAACATCACTTTTTGTGCTGCTATAAAGCATCTTTAATGCAATAAGTACTACGCTTACAGCAAACACTAAACGCACAATTTTATCAGGTAAAAGCGCGGCCATAAAACCGCTAATAAGCGCTCCAAGTGCAACACCAGTCATGACCCAAGGGGCTAACCCCCAAGGTACATTACCATTTTTATGATGAGCGATAGCAGCAGAAGTCGAGGTAAACAATATCGACGCTAATGAAGTTGCAATGGCAACGATAACCACCTGCTCAGCGGGTAAAATCTCAAAGTGCAGTAAAATACTGCTCAGTATTGGGACGATAATTAACCCACCGCCAATGCCTAACAGTCCAGCTAAAAATCCAACACCAACACCTAATAATGCGCAAGACAATACCAACAACAGCCAATCACTCATTCAGTTTTCCTATTAATATCATTAGAGAACACCATAAAATAAATTAACTCGTGGCCTCATCAAGCTGATTAATATAACTGACTCGCACTTAAGTTTTAAACATAATAAATCATGAATGTTTCTCACATTGAATGTGAAATTAAACCAATTTTCATCATGCTCAGATCCAAGTATAAATATTGCTTAGCGATTAACGCTAGGCAATATCAAAGTTGATTCCTACTGAAGGCATAAACACTCATTTTAAATACAGTGGATGCTACTGACACGATAAATCAGAACACTTGATACCTGAACATTGGATACCTGAACACCATGAATAATAACTTTACATTTAATATTAAAAGCCTGTGTCTTGATGAAAATTATCGACCTTCAGACAATACGCGTATCACCACCAACTTTGCTAACTTGGCGAGAGGACAATACCGCCAAGAGAACCTACGTAATGCCTTAAAGATGATTGATAATAGTTTTAATGCTTTAGCCCATTGGGATAACCCAAAAGGCGATCGTTACTCTGTAGAACTTGAAATTATTTCGGTTAATATGGATATAAAAGGAAGCGACCAAAGCTTCCCATCGATTGAAATATTAAAGACCCATATTCTTGATAATAAAACCAATAATCGCATTGAAGGTATTGTAGGAAATAACTTTTCATCTTATGTACGAGATTATGACTTTAGCGTGTTACTACTCGATCATAATAAGAATCAACCTAACTTTAGTATTCCAGCTAACTTTGGCGAACTGCACGGGAAACTCTTTAAATATTTTGTCAGTTCAGATATTTATAAGCAGAACTTTAACAAGTTACCTGTTATTTGTCTCAGTGTTTCAGATAACAAAACCTATCATCAGTCTGAAAATAACCATCCCGTATTAGGTGTTGAATATCAGGCAAATGAATCTTCTTTAACTGAACAATATTTCAAAAAAATGGGCTTGCAGGTGCGATATTTCATGCCGCCAAATAGTGTTGCGCCTTTGGCTTTTTATTTCTTTGGGGATTTGCTTAATGACTACAGCAATCTTGAACTAATAAGCACTATTAGCACGATGGGTACTTTTCAAAAAATATACCGACCTGAGATTTATAATGCCAATGCCGCCGCAGGTACACACTATCAGCCAAACTTGAAGAATCAGGATCATTCATTAACTCAAATTGTCTATGACCGAGAAGAGCGCAGCAAATTGGCTAATGAGCAAGGAAAGTTCACTGAAGAAAACTTCATCAAACCATACCAAACAGTACTTGAGCAATGGTCAGCTAATTACGTTTAAACACTAATTTTATTATTTATTTTAGATATTCAACTCCAATATACGGCATCACTTATTATGAAAATATTATTACCGACTTCAACTGCTGGCAGTTTACCTAAGCCTTCTTGGCTTGCTAAGCCAGAAACGCTTTGGTCACCTTGGAAACTACAAGATGATGAATTAATTGCAGGAAAACAAGATGCGTTACGTGTGTCATTGCACGACCAACAACAAGCAGGTATTGATATTGTGAGTGACGGCGAGCAAACTCGCCAACACTTTGTCACGACCTTTATTGAGCACCTTAGTGGAGTCGATTTTGAAAAGCGTAAAACCGTTAAAATTCGTGACCGCTATGATGCAAGTGTGCCAACCGTTGTGGGTGCAGTGTCACGCAAGCAGTCTGTATTTGTAGAAGACGCCAAGTTTTTACGTCAGCAAACCAAGCAACCCATTAAGTGGGCTCTACCAGGCCCTATGACCATGATAGATACGCTTTATGATGAACATTATAAAAGTCGTGAAAAATTAGCTTGGGAATTTGCCAAAATTCTCAATCAAGAAGCCAAAGAATTAGAGGCTGCGGGTGTTGATATTATTCAATTTGATGAGCCTGCATTTAATGTCTTTTTTGATGAAGTCAATGATTGGGGGATTGCGACTTTAGAAAGAGCAATTGAAGGACTTAAATGCGAAACCGCGGTCCATATTTGCTATGGCTACGGCATCAAAGCTAATACCGATTGGAAAAGCACCTTGGGCTCAGAATGGAGACAGTATGAAAAAGCGTTTCCTAAACTGCAAAAATCGAGTATCGATATTATCTCACTAGAATGCCATAACTCCCATGTACCATTAGAGTTACTTGAACTCATTCGCGGTAAAAAAGTGATGGTTGGCGCTATTGATGTCGCAACCCATAGCATTGAAACGCCGGAGGAAGTCGCTAATACTTTGCGAAAAGTACTCGAATTTGTCGACGCTGAAAACCTTTATCCGTGTACTAACTGTGGCATGGCGCCCTTACCTCGCCAAGTAGCAAGTGCCAAGCTAAAAGCGTTAAGTGCTGGGGCTGCAATCGTTCGAAACGAATTATCAATTTAGTATTTACCACTCTACATTTTTTCGCTGTGTTAGCTGCAGAATAGATAACAGTCTAATGTTTTTCTGGTTTGAAATAACAAATGCGGTTAATGCTTCGCTCAGCGTAAAAATGGATAATACGTTAGTTATTGAGGGTGATACTTACGAAATATTTAATGATGCTCTTATCACCTAATATCTGTTCTGGTCTAATTCCATCAGGCAGTAAAAAGTAGAGTGAGTATTGATGATTTTATTAAGGGTTCAAGCAATATCGACATTTCAGCTATCTATGTGTGACAAACGCCTTTAGCCCCTTAGAGAGTTAAAAAACCTTCTTCATCAAAGGAAAGCCTTTTTCGCGAAGCGACTAGGCTACGCAGATACGCAGATACGCAGATACGCAGAAGTACATGTTATTAGGCCAACCCTGAAAACAACAATTAAATCATCTGAGTCAGCCCTGATAAAAAACCTAACCAACACCACAAACCTAAATAAAATTATCCTTAAAACAATGTCGTTAGCCCCTGTTTACGATGGTAAATTAATGCTCACTTTGAGGCCTTTAGGTTCAGCTTGTTTAATCTCTAACTCTCCCTCATGTAGCGACATAATGTGACGGCAAATAGACAAGCCCAATCCAGCGCCTTGGGAACTTCCTTCGTCCACCCGATAAAAACGATTCTGCGCTAAGGCTATTTCAGAATCATCCATACCAATACCTTGATCGATAATCTCAATCGAATCTAGGCTATGATTTTTGTAACTGCGAATACTAATCACAGACTCTTTTGAACTGTATTTACAAGCATTTTCAATAATATTCTTCAACACTAATTCAAGGTAAAAAGCATCAGCTTTCACTGTAAAACCTTTTGGAATATCTAATTTCCACTCATAATCAGCCACTATATGTACAAGTTGATTAATGACATTTTCAATGAGTAATTGTAAGTCACACTCCGTTTTATTAATTGCTTGTATAGCATCAACCCTTGATAGCAGTAACAATTGTTCAACTGTATGGCTCATTCTGTTAATCCCTTGTCCCATAGCCTGAGTGTAAGGTAATGCATTTCTTTTTATTTCTTCATCCACCTTATTTAAGACGCTCTCCAAACCATCGCTATGAAGTTTTATAATGGCTAAAGGTGTTTTTAATTCATGGGCGGCATCGGCACTAAATCGCCGTTCACGACGCATCAAATCGGCAATTCGTGATAAATATCGGTTAAGTGAGTCTTGTATCGATGTCAACTCTGCTGGCAAATGTATCTCTATTGGCGATAAATCTTGAGCATCGCGATACGTTAAGTGTCGTTCTAATAACTTGATGGGTTTGAATAGATAATAGGTCACCAACAACATGATAAGCAGCATAATCGGGGCAATGATTAAGGGGGATCGCCAGCTGTTAGCATTAATTTTATCAATGAGTTCTTGGCGAACATCATCGCGCTGGGCAGTAATTATCCAGACTTGTTGCTTTGCTGAATACAAGCTGTAAACATGCCACATATGCTCACCAACGGATTTGTAAATATATCCCTGTGTAAAGTCTGTTAACGGTTGCTCGCCACTATTATCAGAGAAAGCTAACATTTCTCCCAATGACGAAAATAATTGAAATGACAGTTTTCGTTCGTAAGAAAGGGTTTCAACATCTGACTTCTCTGCAAAGGTTTCTATTTCTGATGCGTTAACATGAAAGCGAATGGGATTTTGAACAAGGTTATTCAATTTAGATGTGGTTAATTGCTTCACATAGAAGAGTTCAAGTAATTTTGCAGTTTGTACCATTTCAGCGTCGAATAATTCTTCAACTTCGTACATGGCATCTCGGGTACTAAGTATGCTGGACAATGTCACCGTCAATAATATCCCCAGCAACATGAGCAAACTAAGAGAAAAACGTAAAGAAAACATAATATCCTTATCATAAATACTGAAAGTATTGGTTATTGAAAATATTAGTTACGGAACTTCAGTTAAAATATAGCCAATACCTCTAACGGTTTTTATTAATTCTGGCGCCATCTTCTTTCGTAAATGATGGATATGAACTTCAATTGAATTACTACCCACTTCATCCCAGCCATAAGTTAATTGCTCAAGTTGACTGCGAGTCAGTACTCGTCCTGCAGATTGCGAAAATTCTAATAATAATTGGTATTCACGCCGTGGAAGTTTGATTAACTGCTCTCGAAAGTGTACTTCACAGCAGGAGAAATCGATCGTCAAGGCACCAAAACTAAATTGATTGTTATCTAAACCATGCTGGCGACGAACAATAGCGCGCAACCTCGCAACTAACTCTCTGACATCAAAAGGTTTACTCAGGTAATCGTCAGCGCCAATATCTAAACAATTTAATCTCGTATCAAAATCAGTATTAGCAGTAAGCACGATTATTGGGAGTGAAATACCTTCGCGACGCCACTGTTTTAATAAGTCTTCACCGTTACCGTCAGGTAGCCCCAAATCTAAAATGATGGCGCTAAAATCTTCGTTAATTAACGAAGCGACCGCTTCCTTATAAGAGGATATATGATCGACTTGAATCCCCTCTTTCGATAAACTCAGTTCTATCCCTTGAGCTAATAACTGGTTGTCTTCAATTAACAACACTCTCATCGCTTATTCCTTGTTAAATTATCAAGTCAAAAACTATTAATCGTAAATTACCTAAACACCTTGAAATCAACATTTTGTGCAGTCAGAAAAGCCTCAGAATCAGCTCCTTTTAACATCGCCATCGTTGATAGCATGCCTGCTGTAATACAATTGGGCCCGAGTACCGTCACTGACAGCGGTGCATTCTCTACTGGGTATCCTGTTTGTGGATTGATAATATGCCCATAACGTACTGAATCAACCTCGAAATAACGACGAGTAGTGCCACTTGTCGCTAATGCACCTTGGCGAATGGTTAACTGTGCAGCCGCATTATCCAGCTGTTGCGGGTTTTCAATACCGACTTGCCAACCATCTTCTTTAAGGATTGGACAAGCAATATCACCACCAAAATTGACCATCACAGAGATATTCGGCCAACGCTGACTCAGTTGTTGCGCCGTACTATCAACCGCATACTCTTTACCTATACCACCAAAATCCAAACTCATTGCTGCAGGCATGGTCAATTTGCTATCAGTAAAGTCAATGGCACTAAAATCTACTAACGTTAAAGCAGATTTAATTGCACTCGCCTTCGGCACTTGATGGCTACCATCAAAGCGCCACAAATTCATCAAAGGCCCTGCACTGATATCAAATGCGCCGCCACTTAATTGATAACATTGCTGGGAAAATTTCAGTAATTGAGCCGTTTCTACATCGATTTTTACTGCCTTTCCTTGAGCATTATTGAGTTGCCAAACAATATTACCTTGCAAAAAACGACTGTATTTCTGTTCGATACGCCTTGCTTCATCCACGGCAATATTAAGCATTTGCATAGCAATATGCTCATCGTCTATTTGCATCAATACTTCACACGGACTTGCCATAGCGGTAAATGAGCCTAAAAAACCCCAAGAGCGACGTGATAAGGTCGCAGCTGTTGGGGCTTTTAATGTATTAGGTAATTTATTTAGCAAGTTAAACCACTCGATTTATTGAGGTGTTATTCATATTAAAACGAATAACTAATTTGAGCTACGATTGCTTTTACCGATGGAAATAAATCATGATTATTGAGTTGACCAGGTATCTCTGTGCCATTATTTTCAGGATTTTGTTGATAATACTCAATACGGTAACTTAGCTCATGACCACCAGATAATCGATGACCAAACTTAAGCCCTACAGTATAAGCCGACATATCCCCAATACGATAATCTGCACTAGCATATTCAGGTAACACTTGATCTGTTCTCAAGAAGGGTTGATAAAACTCAGCAGCCTGCTGCTGATAATAGCGCAGGTGCAATTGTCCATATAAGCTAGGGGTAAAATAATAGCGATAATGGGTTTCTAAAGTATGTGCTTGAATATCCCAGTCATCAGTATTATATCGATATGAAAAATCGACAACACCTTCATCCAACGCACCTTTAGCTAATATATAAACACTGTGTTTAGTACGAGAATCTGGACGGTTCTCATAACGATAACCGTGGGATTGACCATTACCATCGACCATACTAAGAATTTTATAAGGGTCAGTCATATAACCAGACACACTTGAAAAACCATAGTTGGCTTGCATTAACCAATTACGGTTAAGTATTTGTGTTACCCCCACCATCATATCTGCTGTTTGTTTAGTGTCATCACCCAATAATCGGGTTGCATCAAATGCAGCTTGGTAAGCATCGTCGCCATCATAATCACCACGAAATACCATTTCTGAAAGCGCAATAGGACGACCACCAACAGGGTCAACAGTATCATTAGTATAAGCACCAGATAATGCCAGCGTCGTATTGTTCTTGTTAAAACTTCGCTCAATTCCTGCATTCAAGCCTAACGACAAGTAATCATATTCATTCGAGCCATATACACCCAAGTTTACAGTCCAATCCGGATTAAGTATTTCTTGCCAGTTAGCACTTAGCTGCACTCTAGTATCTTGAAAAGTATCATCAAGCGGTGTTTCACCTACTGCAACCGTATATTCTCCATTACCTGATGGGCGGGTAAAAGTTTGACTATCAGATTGTGCAACTGCGCCAGAGGCTGATGCGCCCGTTAAACTGTCGACAACAATTTTCATATCTAGCAGCGAACTTTCGCCAAAAGACTTTTGAACATTACCAATAGCTTCAACGGCTTGTACTCGATCCTGCTCGCCATAATACATAATGGCAGCATCTACATTCCAATCATCGTTTACAGGGGCTTGATCCTCTGCAAGAGCTTGATAAGAAAGAAGACTACAACTTGCCATCGCTAATGCACTAGCAATGTTATGTTTAGGTGTTAATTGCATCCGCAACCTCCTCCAGCTAATGAGCGTCCGCCACTTGTACCTTCTTTACTAAAATAAATATGGTCATCCAATGCCAGATCTAATTTTTCGTTATTTAGCGCCATATCAGCACGGGCAAATTGATCTTTTTCCCATGGTTCGACACCTAAACTAGAGCAGCCCGCTAAACTCCCCATGACAGATAAAGCAGCTAATACTGTGAGGTATTGCTTTACGTACGACTTTTTCATTGGCTTATTCCTTTAATAACAGTTGTATTTCTTGTTCATAAGCAGGTGTATGTTTTTCATAAAACCCCACATGACGCTGAACTAACTCACCTTGTCGATTAAACAGGTAACTGCTGGGCATACCGGGTAAATCAAATGCTGTGGCCACATCTCCATCAGGATTAAACCTTAAGTTAAATTTAGCCGGGATTTTAGTGAGAAACTCATGAGCCAATGCGGTATCTAAATCGAGGTTTATCGCAACAACTTCAAAACCTTGTTGTTGATATTTGGCTTGCATCTGGTTCATCCAAGGAAATGATTTACGACATGGACCGCACCATGATGCCCAAAAGTCCACATACACCACCTTGCCAGAAAACTCTAGCAAGCTACTTTCAACGCCCTCTTGGGTTAGTAAGGTATGTTCAAGTGAAGGGGCAGCTAAAAGCGGCCCACTGACAATCAATGTAGCAACTAAGCAAAGTATCTTTATTTGATGTTCTGCTAGTTGCTTGCTTAAGGTTCGTATAGTGATTTTCATTAATTTCAAACTTAACAATAATTTAATAACAACAAGCTAAATCTTCAATCTTAAGGTTGTATTAAGGAGGCTTAAGGAATGTTTTATAAAGCGATTAAATCAGCATCAACATGATGGAACGAATAACGGTGCGAATGATATGAAGCTAGCAAAGGATCCGTAATATGAAGTAAGTAAGGGAGCAAAAATAAGAAGAATAATGACAAGGCGGTAATTGAAGAAGATGTAATAACTCAGGCAGTTTCTGTCCTGAGTTGAATTAGTAAACCAAATAGCGACCCGCTAGCCACTAATAATTCTCGACACGACCCCTTTATCGTGACCAAACTCTGCCAATATAATTCCCGCTAAATGTAAACTAATGAAAGGGATAAAATACCACAGAGCAAGTTTATGAACGGTTTCCATTTGATGCTCAATAGCTGCTGGGCCAAATTCTATAAGTAATCCAGTAACTACCGATAAAGTGATGCCGAGATAAAAAAGCCAATAAACCCAAGCTTGAAATTTTTGACGAATATTCGCTTTAGCATCAAAAGCTGAAGGATATTGCAAACCGTATTTAGCCATATAAATAAACCGCAGCAAAACAAATACAGCAACCGAATAACCAAAATAAAGGTGCCATTGAAACATGACGTTACGGATATTTTTCGCGATTACTATTGCATTTTTATCTGTAATCAAGAGATCAATTTTAAACAAACCTTGCTGAATAATTTCAGCCATATGGCGCTTTTCCATCCATCCTAAACGCAATAAAATGGTTGTCAGCATGACGAGCATTGAAAGTGCGAGTCCCCAGTGAATAAAGCGATGAATATTTGATAAACGAGTATCCTTTTCCATAATAACCTCTCATATACTTACTTCCTTGCACTTTACCTTTAATAAATTAACGTTAGCTTATGGATTATTAATAAATAAAGCTTCATTGATTAAATGCAGTGGCTACTGATGCTTTTCTATCACTTAACTCAAAGTAACCTGCGGCTTAATCAATATGCATTATTTACATACCTTGGCGAAATAATGAGTAATGTGGAAATATTTAGATAGTTAATTTAGATAGTTAATGTAAATAGAAATATAAAACATAAATAAAAAATGCCTGAATGGCTTCAGGCATTTTTCTCGGTTTATCGTGGATGAAACGATATTATTTTATCAAATAACACATCACTTAAAACTGATGTGCTTCTGCAAGTCGAGCGGGGGTATGACATACAGAACATGATTCACTGTTGGTTACTGCAGGGTCAAACACAGCATAACCAGCACCATCTTCACCAGCATGCATCATGCTGTCAGGTGTAATAGCAACATTGAAATCGCCACCTTGTTGACTCATATGGTTTTTGGCAGAGTCACCACTATGACAAGATGCACAGTTAGCTGATATCGGCGTAATACCGTAAACGCTGGCCTCATCTAAACCGTTTAATACGGTAGCTGGCGCAACATTATCAAGGTTAATTTCGCCAGTGTGACATGAAGTACAATCAACAGGCTTATTTCTATCTGTTGTTGGCATATTGCCAAGTTCACGTTCCTCATTGTATACACCAAAATGCATGTTATGGATAAGTGGTCCCCATGCCATGGCGTAATCTTCACTGCCTTTTCCTGGTGCCCAGTTGTATGCGCTATGACATTGAACACACGCATCACCACCTAAATCTAGACCGCCACGAGCAGAGCCATGTCCATCTAACCCCTCGGTATGACAAGTCAGACATTTAAGGCCATCAGAACTAGAGCGACGAACATCGTTAATATTAGACGCTGTTACTGGCGCTCTTTTAGCACCATCATCGTAATAAGCGCGGCCATCAATACCGCCGAATAGTACTTCGCCTTCGACATATGGCAGTGCATGTTCAATGGTATAAATGTATTCATCATTATCACCAGCAACAACGCCTGTTGCGCGAGCAACATGACCTTCATCACGACCAGGCAACATCGCTTCACCATTTTTCATCACTGTAGCCCAGCCATTCAGAGTATCTTCTGAATCTGCAACAACCGTTAAATCGACATACTTGCCATCGATATCAGTGGCTTTAACCGTCACTTCAATCTTAGTGTCATCGTCCGCATTACGAAGAACTGAAACAATCTCAACAGTGTAACGACTTAGCGCTTCATCACGATCTGTAGCGTTTTCATGCTCATAATAGAAACCGTCTATATTGTGGCAACTAATACAACTTCCTTCTGTAAAGGTCGAATGGTCAACTTTTGCACCTTCACGATCAGGATCTTGAAGGTTTGTATGACAGCTAGCACAGCCATTGATTGACGCAGTAAACTCAACATCGTCCATATGACACGTTGAACAACGCTTCATATCCATTGAGTAGTTGCTCCATAAAGCAGAGTGACCAGAATAATTCTTGCCACCTTCTCCATCAGCTAATTTACCATGGCCAAACATCGCCATCGTATTTTCTGCCCAGCCGCCATCTTTTTGTTCTGTTTGGGTATGACAAACGATACAAGCTTCAACAATGACAATTTCTTGTTCATTATCAAGTGCATGGTGATGTTGATGCCAGCCCCAAACCGAATTACCGGTAGCTTCTTCAAACGCCCCATGACATGAAACACATTTAGCATCATCTGTGGTAGTAACTTGTGCATATTGATCGGTTTTAGTGAACATCACTCGCTTAGTACGCGGCATGCCATTATTGCCGTTACCAGGGCGAATATAGCCTGTACCAATTGAAGATTCTGTGGCTGAGTCCTGTGGCATCACTAAAGAATAAATACCTTCACCATTATGACTTAGGGTACCCGCTGAACTATCTTCACCTTCAAAATAAGTCACATCTACGGTGTCAGCAAGTAAACCAGCATCATTTTTAATGGTTGAGAAAAGTTGAACTCTATCTAAATCTTCTACAGCAATCCCATCTTGATTGATTACAGAAAACTCAACATTAACAACGCCACTGCCATATTCCCAACTTAATACTTTAGCCACTGCAGAGGTTGTAATAACTGGTGGCTCCCATGGAATTCCAGGGTCACCAGGTAAGCCATCTTTACCATCATCTCCATCACTACAAGCTGATAAACCCATGGCTGCAATCACTGCAAATGCAACACGGCACTTGTTTATATTTTTCATTGTTATCTCCAAAAACCTGAATACCTCTTAGTGGGTAGCAGCAACATTAGGAGTAAAGATAAAGTGAAACTGTGGTTAAGCTCACGTAAATAAATAGCGATACAAAGAGACACATTATTTACTAAGTAAAGCCGAGTTCGCCTATCAATAGATTATTAATTCAAACTTAATACAACGTATTCATTGAATTTAATTTTCACTTATTTAACGCGATATAAATGAAATAAAAAACCAATATCCATGAATTAAATTCCAACCTTTAACTTAGTTTTTAGTTCAACTTTTAACTCTCATTCCAGCTTTAACTGATATATGACAAACTAATATAAAGGAAATAAGACTTAACGAAACTTAAAACCTTATTGCATTTATATTGGCAAACATGGGGGACAAAAACACCGATAAAAATGAGCCTTGAAATTTCACAGAACCACTGAAAAAGAATGTGAAGTAAATGATTATATTGAGTAGTGTTTTTTGTACTAGCGGATTTTTTGTTGAAATCAATTTTTCTGCAATTTTTTTTGCTAGAAGATGTTTTTGTAGTTGCCGCTTTTTAAAAAGGTCTATTAGAGAAGATTTAAAAACAGATAGTTCGCGAATAATTTAACATCATATCTGTTCCCATAAATAACAGAACGTTGACTCATCAAAGTTCTGTTAAGTTATGGGTTTTGCTCGTGGCTAATGACTATTTACAACTACCCACGACTCATTACTTGAGATTAATTACTAGAGACGAATAAGCAACTATGCCCTGCGCTTTTTAAACGCATGAAGGCCTGCGCTTAAGATAGTTTTAAATACCACGCCAAGTGCGCTTAAGTTAGGGTCGGCTTTTTTACCTGCTGCAATACGCCACATTTGGTGTTCATACCAAACCAGTCCAACCATCCCTATTTTATCAAGTGCTGGTTTACCAGTCGTCGGCACCGTTAGCGACATGCCATAGTTTGGATTTTTAATCAATTTATTAGGAAAATCTGGGTCGACGGCCATAGTGCGCGCAATACCAATAAAGTCAGTGGCCGATGTATTCAAGGCCTCATTCATTGCTGGCGCCGTTCGAAATCCACCCGTAACCACCAGCGGAGTGCTAACCAGTTTCCTGACCTTTTCCATGTAATCCATAAAATAGGCTTCACGTTTTATCGTGCTTTCCTTCACTGGCTCAGTTTTATTTTTAGAGCCCATCATCGATGGACTTTCGTAAGTACCACCAGAAATTTCAATTAAATCGATACCGTTATCACTCAATTTTTCAACGACCTGCATCGACTCTTCTTCCGTGAAGCCACCTTTCATAAAGTCGGCGCTATTAAGCTTTATCCCAATAGGGAAATCATCACCCACCGCTTTACGAATTGCACGATAAACCTCTAGTACAAATCGAAGTCGATTATCTAAAGAGCCACCCCATTTGTCTTCTCGTTGATTGTGTCTTGATGATAAAAATTGACTAACAAGATAACCATGAGCGCCATGAATTTGTACCCCAGTAAAACCTGCTTGCTTTGAAAGCATGGCACTAATGGCAAATTTAGTAATGATTTCATGTATTTCAGTTTCATTCAGGGCTCGCGGCGTATTAAAGCCTTTTTCTAATCCACGGCCTAATGATATCGCTGAAGGTGCTACTGGCTCATCACATAAAAACTTAGGAATTTGTTTACCAGGATGATTAAGCTGCACCCATATTTGTGAGCCATTTTTCTTGCCAGCGTCAGTCCATTCACTGAATAACGCTAAGTCACTTTTTTCATCTAAAACAACATTTTTAGGTTCGCCAAGTGCACTTCTATCCACCATGACATTACCAGTAACGGATAAACCAATGCCACCCTTTGCCCAGCTATCATATAGCCTAACTAAACCCCTAGTTGGGTTATGTTGTTTATCACCAAGCTGCTCACTCATTGCCGATTTGAATAAACGATTCTTTATAATTTGGCCATTTGAAAGGGAAAAAGGGTCACTGAGATTAATCGAATTCATGCTTGCTCTTATTGTTATATTATTTTTATTTGATGGGCTCAGTATGCGCTATTTTACCAGTAGTTCCGAGCATTAACTCTATTGTAGATTCGGGATTAAAAGAGCAACTGATTCGCCACAGTATGGGGGGATTGCGTCAGCACATCGAGCCAAATGCAGAATAAACTGACGTTTGAGAGTATGTTAACTCACGCTTTTCACCTTACTTAAATACAAAGCAAATAGCGTAATAAAAATTGAATCCAGTATTAATGTTACCGCTGCTTTTTCAACATACTGAGCACCAAAAATAAGCACTAATAAAACAAATACAATTTTACTTAAACCTACGATAACCAGTGATAAATTACGATACATTGGCTTAAAAGCGCCATAAATCAGCAACACACCCATTAAGAAAATAAGAAAACCCCAACTCCTAACAACAACTTGAGCCACTGGTTCAGTAAGAGCTTCACCAAACATGCTAATTAAAGCAGCTTCAGGTGCAAAAACAGCCAAAATCATTGAACAAGTCAGTAAACCTGATATCAGCATAATCCATTTTATATTATTAATAATAAGCTTCAAAATAACTCCTAACAATCCGTGTATTCTATTGCCTCATTAACAGGCTAAACATAGTGAATTTGAATAAGTGACGCAGGAAATAACAAAACTACATGAGCGTTTGTCTCGCAGGTCGGGAGAACGTATTTTTCTGTGAGTGGTACTATCAATGCACTGACACCTTTAGCATCACTAACAGTTGCTTTCCTAATATCAATATTCATTTTTACACCTGCTTGATAAAACTTTTTATTCAGCGTCTTAAATAAATTTCTTCCCAACATTAGCTTTGCAATAAACATATCACGTCAGATATTGATATAAAATACTAACATCCCATTTTATCCCCGTTTAATGTTCGTCATTTTATAATGCTTAGCAAGCGCATTTACCGGATCTATTATCAGTGAACTTAAATTGGTTAAACTTTTGAAATTTATATCTCAGTTTAGGAATTCATCAATGCCAATAGAGGTAATTTAATTCGATAAAAATCGCTGCATCATATAGCATTTTTAGAACGGTTCAGTTTTACTGAATGGTTGAAGGATGGCATGCTATTGAGAGCTGGATAAAATATACTCATTGCGATTAGAACTATCTCTATAACGAGCATCAATTGACTATATTTCAGTTACTTGAATAAATCACATAAAATCTATAGCTCACAGGTTTGCCTGACAGGTAATCAATAACGGTGGTATTTATTGATTACCTAACAAACAGACTTTCATCAACAAATACTATTTACCATAACGATTTTGGTACATATTCGATGTCACTTCTTTTACAGCCTTTATCATCTCAGGGTATGGCACATCGGTCACCGTGACAAAACCAATGTTGGCATTTTCACCATCAAATGCTCGACCAGAGATCGGTTCATCAACGTATTGAAACCAATGAGCACCAACCATGTAGGGCTTATCTAACACACTCTTCATATAAGCTTTATACATGCGGGCACGATCTTGCTGATTAGCAGCATGAACAATACCAGGGTTATACATGCCAGAATCTGTCGAAGTACCAATATGGAACTCGCCGACGACAACCGGTAAATCAACTTCTTCTAAGAAGTCCCAGTAATCTTTTTGCATTCCTTCTTCATAAATATTAAAGCTCAATACATCAGAGTATTTGAGTGATGCTTTAATGATTTCATCTGGCATTCCCCAGTTTGCCATACGAGCGCCCATATACAGGTGATTGGGTAATACCTTTTCTAAGGTGTCATGCACAACTAAAAAGTACTGCTCACCTAGCATTTCAAGCATCCTTGATAAATCCGTAACAAGTTGTTCGTTATAATCAGAAAACGCCACTCCATCCATAAATGATGACCAACTATCAAGATTAGTGCCCCAAGCAGTATTTAATTTTTCAATAGATTGATATTGCGCTTTAATATGGTTAGTGAATGCCGATTTTGCAGGGCTAAATTGCGCATCTTTTGATAAAGCATCCAAAATAACGCCATACCTTGCGGGTACACTGCCCTCCCGTTCTCCCCAGCTTTTTTCATTATCAATAAAGATACCTGCGCACCAAGGTGAAGCTTGAATATTATTGGCGATGGCATCTATTGTTATTTGAGCGCGTCTAGCAAAGATAGGATCGTAGGGATCAGGCATCAAACCCCAATGATTTTTTTGCCCTGATAGGGTTTTAAAATCACCAATTATCCAGCCATTAGCGAAGTATGGCACTTGTTCAGACTGATAAAATGCAGGATCGACCCAATTACCGAATGAGGTAAAACCCCAATCATGCATTCGCTGCGCCGTGACTTGATGCCATTTTTTTAAGTAAGATTTAGGGTCGTCGTTTGATTGACCATAGCGCCTTTCAAGGTTGGCACGATAAAAACTAAATGTTTCACCGTGGGGTACAGGCCCTTTATGGGTCGAGCGGCGGTAACTATAATGATCAGCTAAGGGCTCGTTATATTCAGGTAACCACTGAAACATCTTGTTTCTCAGTTTTGAGATAATAAAGCGTTTTTCGCGGGCACTGCTGGGAACATCAACAATCCCCATTGAATCCTCTGGGGTTATTTCATCATTTTTTATCACTCTTATACTAGGCTCATCGTAATCGACCCCAGTAATGGTACTCATATTTGCCATACGCACATTGGCAGGTCCATGTGAGAAAAATAAATGTCCTTCAGGATCGACCATCCACCACTTGCCATCCACTTTTTCAGTCCTAAAATAACCCGTTGCATCTAATTTAGGGCCACGGGTATAGCCACCATATTGAGAGCGATTAGGCATGCCTGTAGAAGTACTTAATTCAGCGAGTTCTTTATCTGCTAGCGCTTTTAGCTCATTGTCAGAACTCACATGTTGTGGTGTTTCATATTTAGCATTTTGACCATAACGGTCGATAATATTGGCCATATATTCTAATGGCGCATCATTATTAATCGTTGGATTTTTTCGAATACGAATATCATCGATAATGACTGATTTAGACTCTAATAAACCGATAGTAAAAAACGTTAACGAAGACAATGATGTAAAACTTTCATCCGCTTGACGCCAAGAGCGCCAAATCATCATTTTATCATCGGTATCCCACGGTTGAATATCGCCCCAAAGTCCGGCATCAGTAGCAGCCTCTATTCCCGCAAGTGGAAAGTAAACCGTGCCTTCATAATTAACTGGAAGGCTAATTGAACGGCTCTGATATTGTCCTTCTGGATTTGCGATATTGAGGTAAAGCTGGATTGAATTATCACTGGTATTTTTAACATCGAAGGCCATATTGACGTTATCGTAACTCGCTAAGTGCCATGGTTTATCTGGTGTTATTGCTAATTCAGCAATATTGCTTTCATTTGAGAAATTTACCGCAAGTTGAGTATTTTCAGTAACGGCTAAAAGCCTTGATTGAGTATCTTTGTGGGTTAACCATGACAGGTGTTTGGGGTCATTAAAATCGACCAAGGTTGTGAGAACCGTTTCTTGAGAAAATACATCAGGGTGAGTCACTTTTTGGTTCTGATCTTTTCCTTCAACTTGTACCTGCTTAACAGCGTTTTCAGATGATTCGCTCTCAAAGCCATTTACAGTTTCATTAGGGCTACAGCCCGTAATAACCAAAGCTGTAAATGTCGCTATGGCTGTTTTTGATGCCAGAAAAACGAATCTAGATGGCTGAAATGTTTTATAAGTCGTCGCCGTGTACCCAAATAGTTTTCGAAAAATAGTGAAGCTATTAGTAACTAAAGATCTAATAAATAAGCGGTTAATCAAAAATCTATTATTAACCTTAGCGATGACAGTATTAGAAGTACTTTTAATAACTTGCTTCATTACACAATTTCCCTATTCGTTTTTAATGGATATCAGCGGTTTACAATACAATTCACTTTTCTCGTTATTGCCTTAGCGACAAGGTGCTAAAAAATACCCCATGAGTAAAATCAACTTAATTAGGTATGTGACAAGTTGCCAAAAAACCATGCTATGTGACGATATTTTGTGAGTTAATTCAGTTTCACGATAAAACCCAAAAACATCGTTAATGGCATCAGCATGGTGATAATCCACAACGCTGTTTGATTGAATCTAACTAAAGTAGTACCAGGCTTTATAATCGGATAGCCATTGTTATGAACCAGCTGAACGGCACACTAACCGTCAAGAATGATTCATCAAAGGTTAAAATACATCCAATCTAAAGATGCATAACACAGTCTAACAAATCTACGATATTGTCAACAATTAACATTTCTTAAGGGTAATTTATGATGGGAGGTAGACGAAAAGGTGAAACTCACTAGGACCAGAAAATTGTAACTTCTCTCGTCTAAACAGATTGTTAGCAATATTTATAGGTTAGTTGGGTACAGCATTGATATTTTCTGAACCTGGAGGCAAGTTATCGCTTTATCTTTAAAGTACGAATACTTTCTCTTTAAAATACGAGTACTTTGATTTCATTAATCTAGCAAGCTGTTGCCTGTGAAAACAAGCCGACATATTTTAAGTTAAAGATAACCGATAGCTTGGTATCATCCTCAGCAGTTCAACTGCTGAGGTGAGTGATTGAGAACACAAGGCGAATGGATTTCGGATTTGGGGTTTTGGATTTGTTATGTTCAGTACCGTCTAAAATAGTGACTAATCTTTCATCCAATCCAAGTTAGGCAATGCGTTTAAATGTTCGGTATAACGTACCTCGTTAAAAGAGGTATTATTTTCCATAATATCAGACACTTCGATAGCCAGCGCGCAAGCCATCCATTGTATTGCTTCTTCACGCGGAGTCCCCGTCATGACTAAACGCATTAAAGTTTCTTTCACTTTTTTAGGTTCACCATCGGTGATTTGATTTTCGACTGTTTCAATAAGTGTTTCTTCAGTCATGTAGCTGTCTTGCTGTTCGTCCATTTTAAATTCTCTGTTGAATACTGATTTACGGGAAGATCATATATAGCGCTATTATGTCGTAAACACGGAGTAAGGAATAGAACAAAACCCTTCATAAAACGAATTCGATAACTCGATCTCACCGTGTTTAGAAAATGATTCGGTTAAATCCATCTTTATGACATTTAATGAGTAAAAAATATCAGCAACAAGTAAATATATGAAAAAGTAAGTTAAGTGCCCTAACCCACATTTGGACAAAAGTAAGTTAGTGCAAAAATTCTAAAAGTGAGCTGTGAGATTAGAAAATGTATGGTAATAAATTAAAGTTTACACTGACCCAACATATTCTTGATTTATATGGGAACGACAATCAGTAATATTATTGAGATGTTTAAGCATAATGAGTGTAAAAGTAAAGCAAATGGGTGGCTATTTGATTACAGTGACGAGATCAATCAAGTTAATTTCTATCACTTTTTTTATAAAGGAATGCATAGAAAACGATCAAGTATGATCAACCCCTGAGTTTGGGTAGTAATGTCGAAAGTGTAGGTTTTATTAGGTATCACGGTGTATGCATTATATTGAACCCAGGCACTGAGTTAGTAAGCTATTATTCTCTATTCGCTTTGTTCTCGGCAATATGCTTTTCAATTCCACACGTATCAACCAAGTCATTATCTAATACTGATCAGTTAACAATTTTGGCCGATCTTTCAGGTACGGCATAAAGGTCTCTTTATTGTATGGTTGCCTTTCATTGAATTACCTCAAGCGCTCTAAAATCTGTTATTTTCATTCACCTATTTGTTAAAATGCTTATAGCTGGATATTTAAAAAACTCGCTAAAGACGAAAAAGATACAGAGGAAAAAATAGATACTTTGCTATTTATCACTTTTAAAAGAGCGAAAGTCGCATTCAAATAGCACAGTTTGGTCTACAAAATAAGTACAAAAAATGCCGCTATCAATAAGCGGCATTTTTAACACATTGTTTAAAACATTAATTTACAACTGCAAGTTAATTAGTCTTCTTGCACTGTTGCTTCGGCAGAACTAGAGTAAGTCGTACTTAGATCGTCACCCACAGCATAACTTTCGAAGTCCTCAGATAGAACCGCCGTATCTGTTGCATCAGCAATCACGATATCATCAGCTAATAACTCTTTTGCTGACTCTTTCGAAGAGCTACCAATACGTATTTGATACGTTTCTGTCGCTGTACCTGTATTGATTGCTTCATAAGGACCGTAGAACGTTGTACCGCCATCAATTGACAAAAAGTAACCTGTTGCAGTCCAATCTATAACTACATCAATATCGGTATCATCAGCATACGTTAAGCCTTCAATAGTTTGCTGATCTTTATTAGCATCACGATATTTAACCACACCGTCTTTAGCAAAGATTATTTCGCCCGTTAGGTTACTTGAAGAGGCAGAGCCACCATAAATACTAATATAAGCGGTATTATCTTCGCTAACCTCTGGTGTAGCAGTGAAGTCAGCAATGGCTTGTAGCTTAATGCTTGCAGAAATAGAGCCTTCAGCAATTCCGTCCGTAGTTAAACGTAACTCAGCGTCAGCGTCTAGTGATGTGTCAGCCATTCGGGCAACTTTATTTACACTAGTTCCCGCTATGGTCTTAACGGTTGCTTCAGCAGAACTTGCATACATTGTACTTAAATCTTCACCTTCAGCATAAGTTTCGAAGTCTTCAGATAGCACTGCCAAATCGCTCTCATCAGCAATGACGATATCATCAGCGAGTAATTCTTTTGCTGACTCTTTCGAAGAGCTACCAATACGGATTTGATACGTTTCTGTTGCTGTACCTGTATTGATTGCTTCATAAGGACCGTAGAACGTTGTACCACCATCAATTGAAAGTGAATAACCTGTTGCAGTCCAAGCAAGAACTACATCAATATCTGTATCATCAAAATAAGTTAAGCCATCAATGGTTTGTTGATCTTTATTTGCATCACGATACTTAACAGCACCGTCTTTAGCAAAGACAATTTCACCCGTTAAGTTACTTGAAGAAGCAGAGCCACCATAGATACTGATGTAAGCGGTATTATCTTCAGAAACTTCTGGTGTAGCAGTGAAGTCAGAAATTGCTTGTAGCTTAATGGTTGTAGAAATAGAACCTTCAGCAAGTGGATCCGTTGTTAAACGTAACTCAGCGTCAGCAGTTAATGATGTATCAGCCATTCTGGCAAGATTGTTTGCTCCAGTATCAACAACAACTGTGCCTGTAATTGTGATTGCTAATTCAGCGGTAGTGCCATCAAAAGATTCAATAGTAAAGGTATCGATTTCACTTTCACCCACAACAAGTGCTGCAATAGTGGCATCAGCAGTATCAAGTGTATACGTCCAAGAACCATCTTCTAAAATTTCTAATGTACCGTATGTACCCATTAAGGTTGTCTGAACAATAAAAGCTTCGCCATCATCTGGGTCAAGTACACTTACAGCACCTGCTGCCGTTGCCTCATCACTTGCAATTCTTCCAGTTAAATCAAAGAATACTGCTGGCGTAGGTTCTTCTGTGCCATCGCCTGCATCAAATACAGACACTTCAGCGTAAATAGCTAAGCTATATTTGCTGTCTGTACCATCTAAAGTTTCACCTGCATCATAACCTTCAAAGTCATCTGAAAATATACTTGTGGTGCCAGCGGTATCAGAAAATACTTCAATGTTATCAGCATAGAAAGAACCGAAAGGAATCGTTCTATCATTATCACCGAATCTAAATTGGATAGCTTTAACACCATCAGAGAACCACTGGTCTAAGCCTGTATAATCAGAGTCAACAACTGCTGCAGTAGAGAATGAACCTCCACCGATCACTTCACCATCAATAGTCACGGTGATTTGTTCTACAGCATCTAAGTCCCATGTGATTTCTACATCATAAAACTGCTCTTCAACAAGAGGGGCTGTGATTATATTGCCAGGGTAAGCGTCACTGTCAGTATTTCGAACAAAGAAACGAGGGTCAATTACAGTGCCGTCGTCTTGAATTTGAGTTCCTTGAATACGCAAATCTATAAGCGATTCACTAGAACTACCAGATGAGCCATAAAGCGTAATGTAAGCATCTTTAATATTTCCATCACTACCAAGCGCAACCTCTTTAGATATAGATGCACTCAGCTTACCTTGACGAAGGTTATCAACGGTAAATCTAATCTCACCCGTATCGCCACCTGTATCGCTTATTTTTACAACTTGAGTAAGCGAAGCAACACGAATATTAATTTCAGCAGTGGTACCATCAATAGAAGCGATAGTGATTGAATCACTTACAGATTTACCTAATTCAAGGTTAGCCACAGTATCGTTTTCAGTGCTAACAGTATATGACCAGTTACCGTTGGAACTGATACTAAATGTACCATAATCAAGTGCTACATCAGTTTGAGCAACAAAAGCATCTTCTTCAAAGTTTGGATCAATAATGGTTACGAAACCTGTTAATGGATCCGTAGCAGTATTTTGAACAGTACCGCCAAATTCACCTTCAATGATTGCTGCAACAGGGTCATTGTTATAACCAACAGCGGCTCCAATTACATCAAGTAACGCCTCATCAACAGAACTAGCAACTTGTGAAGTCGTTTGCAAATTAATTTGTGCTGTCTCAAGTGTAACTAAAGACTCTTCAGAAAAAGAACCATCAGCGACGTCACTAGCAAGATCTTGCATAACGGTAGATAAATCTGCGTCTGCGTTGTCTGCATCAACTTGTGATAGTAGCGCTAGCACTGAACCATATCTATCAGCATCTTCAGCACCATCAGCACCAAGTTCAACAGTACCAACTAAAGTAGGAAGCACTTCTGTTGTATCAAAACGAATACCAAAACGAGCATTAATTATTTCAGCTTCGTCAGCAAACTGGTTTAAATCACTACCCGCGTTTTGAACAGCCATTTCGGTTAAAGGAGAAACTACATAGGTAGGTGGTGGTAGTATGGTTTCCACACCCTCATCATCAGTCTCAATAATATTTTCAACTACATTCACTACAGATCTTAGTTGAGGAGCATCTAAAGTTAAACCTGTTGATTCGTCCGTATAAGTACCGCCAGTACATGCAATTAAACCCGCACCTTCGAAATGTACATTGCTAAATGTAACGCCACCTGAAGTGTCAGAGGTTGCAGTGCCTTGCTCAGGAAGAACCGCAGCACCACTATCATCAACTTTAAATATGTCACAAGTTGCACCATCAATAGGGCCCTTAATAATGCTAGCTGAAACATTTAAGGTTGGGTTGATAACAGGTGTAGATGCACCAACACCTTCGGTAAAACCTGCATCATCTGTATATGTAGCAGAAACAGAAATGACTGAACCTTCATCAGCTTCGGTAATTGTGTATGATGTACCAGTAGTACCTGTTGACCAAGCGTACGCAATGCTATCTGCTTGAATTCCATCAGCATCAGTAGCTGCTGCAGAGATTGTTTCGCCAGCGATAAAATTGCTTCCGGTTATTGCTATACTACCGCGAGTATTTCCATCTAGTTCAGCACCGTCATCACCACCACAACCTAATAGGCCTGTCGCAATGATGAGCGGTATAAGAGATTTATTATTCATTTTTATGACTCCAAAAAGATTCTTTTTCCAAATTTAGCTTGTTTTATTTAACTACTAGAATTGGCTAGTACTTAAAGCTGACACCTGCGAACAGGCGAGGACCGTAATCACTTACTTGACCCAAGTTACCTTGAGTATAGAAGTCATCACTACGAGGCTCACTGAACAAGTTAATTGCTGAAACTTTAATACGAAGGTGTTGATTGATTTTGTAAGCAGCACGAGCTTCCCAAATACCTGCCTCATCAACATAACGCAGTCTTGTGCCGTTAGAAGTGTATGGTTGGAAGTATTCACTGCGATACTTGTAGATAAGAGCAGTATCAAAATCGCCTATTTGGTAGTAAACCTGTCCATTGAATACATGCTCAGAAAATCCAGGTACTGAGGCAGGAGGAACAATACCTACGGTATCCTGAGTAGCAACACCATCTAAACCAGTAGTAAAGGTATTACCGTAGTTACTATCTTCAAACTCATAGCTTGTATCTGCATAGTTATAACCAAACTTCACACCAACGCCAAAATCCCAACGATACGAGAATGACGCTTCGAAACCATAAAGGTCACTGTTTTCGTCAGTAGTGACTGAATTAGTAATAGGTAAAGAAACTTCCACACCGTCAACGATAAAATTCTCTAACTGTGTTTGCTGTTGGAAACCGCCATTGAATTGCTTGTAGTAAACACCTAGCGCTACCATAGAGTCATCGCTTGGATACCATTCAAAAGCAGCGTCATAGTTCCATGACATTAATGGTTGAAGATCAGGGTTACCTGAACCATTAACACCAACCAACAAGTCTTCAACTGATTCAGGGTCATCCGAGTCATCGGTTACGAATGTGCGGCTATAACTTAGATCAGATGGATCTGCACGTGACATACCTCGGTAAATACCGGCCCTTAGGAGAATATCATCAGTATAATCAACGACTAAGTTAAAGCTTGGTAGTACTTCAGTGTAATCACCACCACCAACAATCTTTTCGATACTTCCATCAGGTACTAATTCGACGATACCTGTCGCCGGATCAGTGACAACGTCGAAACCTTCTCTAAAGCCAATAGAGGTAACGTCAGTATTCACTACACGAACACCAAAGTTACCACGAATAAATTTACCAAACATTTCAGTGTCGTAATTAAGCATGGCGTAAGCAGAGGTAGTTTGTTCTGTTACGTCAATAGTACCCGCATTCTCGTATGTAACCTCTGGGTATGCGAATTCGCCGCCTTGTGATGCTGCTACTGCTTGAGAGAAACACTCGTTATTGTAAGTTGCCCACGAAGCGCCTGTACCGCTTTCTACAACATTACCTGAACTGTCAACATGGGTGATAATATCACCGTCAGAAACACTGGATAAAAAATCAGTCTCAGGGAAGGCTATTTGGCAACCTTCAAGTACATCGATGGCCGATGTTGCAGATTCATCTAAATTAAATGTAGTTCTTGAGCCATTACCGTTCGTGCCACCAAATTGAACAAATGTTAGCTCAGAAACGCGAACGCCAGCTTGAACGCTACTTAAAAAATCACCGTCTAGAATATAATCAATATCAACGCGTGCACCCATAATTTCGTTGTCGCGGACATTTTCTCTGTCGATACGAGTACGAAGGCTATCAGTAAAATTGGAAATATCAGTCACATCAAAATCAGTCACTGTGAAATGCGGAATATATTCACCTAAATCCCAAGATAAGGAAGGACGAGAGCTCGTTCTTCCTCGGTTTGTTATTTGTTGTTCTTCACGGCTGGTTTTAGAATAGCCAAGGTCAACACTAATCTTTAGATCATCAGAGAAAAAATGTTCAACGTTCAAGCCATATCCACGATAGTTTTCTTCACGCGAAAATTGCTCGCCCGCAGATTCGATGCGTTCTTCACCTTCCCAATGTAGAATACCGCCAACATCGTTTGTGATCAGATTTTGTCCCGTTACACCCGGTGTAACGCGCTTTTGTAAGAAAATTAAATCATGACGCGCTTCTGCTTGGGTACGATCTGAAATTTGCGCGTCAAAATTGATATCCCATTTATTTGAGGGTTGGTATTGTAGAGCAAAGAATAAAGCGTCTCTTTCATCAGATGTTTCATTTTGACGGAAGCTTCGGCTTGAGCCAGTCCATGCGTATTCTCTGCCATCATCTACTGCAAGACCTGTTTCTGGATCAATATCATTATTATAACCTTGGTTATTCGAGCCAACAATTTCATCTTCACAATCGCCCGCTGAGCTACGGAAAAAACCGGTATTGGTATCGGTTGGATCATTCAAACATGCCCACAAAGATGAACCCGTTGGGCTTGAGCTTCTATATTCAGCTTCTGGCTGGCTAATATCTTGACGCTGCAAACCTACACTCAAACCAAATGCTTGACCGTTATCAAACTCAAATTGGTCAACATAACTTAGTGTTCCACGGTAGCCCAAATCACCTTGAAGTGAATTGTCAACGTTTGCTTGGTCTGGGTTGTAGTTACCTTTTACTTCAGCCTGAAAACGTTGTTTACCAAAATCTAAAGGCTTAAGTGTATCCAGGGTAATAACACCGGCAACCCCACCTTCAATCATGGAAGCGTCTTGTGTTTTATAAATAGCGACTTTCTGCATCAACTCTGATGGGAACTGAGAAAAGTTAACTGAACGGTCACCACTACCATTTGTCGCTTCACGGCCATTGATGTTAGTGGCACTTAAGAATGGGCCTAAACCACGAATACTGATTTCAGTAGCACCACCATTTTCACGGTGAGATGATGCACCCGTTAATGTTTCTAGCGCCTCACCAATTGAAAGTGCAGGTAAATCACCAATATCTGAAGCAGATAAACCGTCAACAACCGTGGTAGATTCACGCTTTATTGCAATTTGGTCTTGAATTGTTCTACGTGTACCAATAACTTCAACAACTTCTATATCATTATCAACTTTAACTAGATTTTCAGTTTCGGCTTCTTGTGCTATTGCCGAAAATGCAAAAGAACTGGTTACAGAAGTAAATGCAGCAAGCTTCATCCATTTTGCTATAGGTGAAAGCTTGAACTTCCCTATTTTATGGATGGGTTTTGTTTTTTTACTTAATTTCGTCGACATACCTTACTTCCCCTTAGTATTTTAATAAGCATGTTAATGCCATTTATTGGTATAGTTATTATTGCAAGCAGGTTACTGCCATTAAATTTTTATATTTATTATTGCAAGCAGGTTACTGCCATTAAATTCTTATATTTATTATTGCAAGCAGATTACTGCCATTAAATTCTTATATTTATTATTACAAGCAGGTTACTGCCATTAAATTCTTATATGTAAATTAGAGTTATATTAATTTCAACAGACGAAACCCAAACAAAAGTTTTAACCTATTAATTTAAATAAAAATATAACCAATAATTGTAGTTACGAGTTACGAGTTACGAATTATAAATTGATGTGTTAACCGCGCTAAAATTTATACCCTTTATGCATGTTATGGATATGATAGAAAGTGGCTTGCACATAATCACCATCAGCGCCGTCATTGTTTTGATTATAAACACCCGCTTTAAAGTACATATACTGGTTACTAGCACTATAACCACTATCTTTCATATCGTAGTACTTAGTAATATTAGGCTTACCTTCCCTGATTATAGTGACGAACAACACTTCATCTTCGACGGAAATTTTATAAGAGAATTTTTCGTTTAAGGCGATTCCGTCATCAGGGTCTGACAAAGTATGTGAACGTGAGCCAATCATATTTATCCAGATATCATCACCATCATTTATTTCATGGGCAAAATAAATAGCCCCTTTCGAGTTGGCTGGTAATTTTCGGTAATATAAACGAATAGGTTCGTCATCCGTCGCGTGAATTTGCCCGATGACCACGCGTCCAACCTTTTTTTTATCACCTGTGGTAGATACTCGGTTTATTGCCAAAGTCCCTTCCAAACTGCCTTCAACACCCCCAGACTTAGCTTTCGCCGAACCATGCGCATTGCTGAAAACCCAGTTATTTTTAGTCAGGCCACGAGTTTTAATTCGAACATTACCTCTACGTAGCATTTCGCGTAGTTCGGTTCTCGCATATTTTGTATTTTTTGAGGTCTTGGCACCTACGTTTGGGCAAGCGAATACCAAGCCACCATCATCTGCTGTATAAAAAAATGGCTTTAAGTTAAACCCTTTAGCTAATGATTTCTCATAGACGGTGTCAGCTTTTTTATCTTTGTTGAGATCGGTTGGCAACGTTAACGACCAATCGAGTAAGTCAAAATTTTCACCAGGCTTTTTAAGCGGATCGAGTTTTGACAAATCCCCCAGTAAAACACCTTCAGCAAGGCTAGTGTGTGACTTAGGAATAAGCGTATTCTCCTCAATTGCCTGAGCATTGAGTGATGCGCTAAAAACAGCTAAAGCAAAAAATAGCACAGCGAAAACGTCACACATTTTCTTTTGAAAATGTCGGTAAGATTCATATGTGTTGATATTGAAATCCTTTATAATTTACGATCTCTTTGTTGAATATGTTCGTGTATTGTTCGGCTTAACTATTTTCAAAGCTTATTTAGAATACCTATATGCACAGCATATAGTGGCGCACCTACACATGAACTTAGCTAACCCTGAAAAACGTAATAAAAATAGGTAAGACTTTGCTTCTATTTAACACCAAAAATCATCTAATTTCGTTGTAAAAAGAAGCAGAACTCTTTGTTGTATATGAACAAATAGCTATGATTAATTGCTATGCATAGAATCATACATATCTTACCTAACGCAGCCACATTCTTAACAATTTGTTCACACCTGTAACTTTGCGTTAAACAAAATATAACCACCACAACACGCCATTGTCAACCAAAATAGTGCCGCAAGCATTACCAAAAACCAAAATTGGTAGTAACTACGGCATAAAAAAGACTAACGCATTGGCTTGACACATTTTTATATAACAAAAAGAAATTTAATAAACAATAACTTACAGAAAAGTCGAGTTGTTATTGATGAATAGTTTTTATATTCACTACCAATGGATATGACAACATTACCAAATAACAGAACAAAGTTAGTCAGTGACTCAGCTGTATCCCTAATTTACAAAGTGTTATTACCAATTTGCATGAGGGTATTACCAATTTTAATGCGGGTATTACCAATAGATGATGTAATGAGATTACAGTTCAGAACTAATATGCAGATTATAAGCTGTACGATAATTCGTATTGATTGTGATTTATCATTAATGCTCTTGTTGAACGAAGCTGCGCTGTCAGGCGCATTAGTGCTTATTTCGATGCATGTCCTGATAACCTTTCTACCGATGACTTAAAGCGCTACTTTGCCAGCTTGATTAAGTCACATTCATGGAGCACAGTGAAACTCGACCGTAATGGGTTACACATTCACTTGTAAATAGGTCTATCGACATGTTCTCAACCAACACTGAGAGTGGCTTAATATTGTTAAGCCTCCGCAAGTCCAAAGACTGCCCGACATTCTCACGCCCGCAGAAGTTTCAATCGTCATTAGCCTGACTCATAACCTGCGATATCAAGTGTGTTTTCTAGCCTTATACAGTATGGGATTACGTCTTGGTGAAGCCATTTCATTACAGGTTGGCGATATCGATTCACAGATGATGCAGGTGCACATTCGTAATGCTAAAGGCGGTAAAGGTAATTTTTTGCTCCTGCAAAAATGACATACATCACATCCATGTGATTAACAGGTTAGTTCCGCTGCCACAACGCACCTTGTTAGCACTGCGATATTACTGGCAAACTCATCGCCACCCACGGCTGATTTTTCCTGGTAAAGATGGCAAGCCTGATTCATTGATAGATAAAGGCGGAACTTACTTTAAAATCAGAAGGAAAAAGCCTTAAAACGGGTTATCCCTGAGTGCAATATTCATAAGTCCATCAGCCCACATAATTTGCGCCACAGCTACGCCACTCATCTGTTAGAGCAAGGGTTAGATTTGCGCTCAGTGCAAAGCCTGCTCGGCCACAACAGCCTTAATACCACCGCCCGTTATACCCGCCTCACCACTATCACGCGAAAAAATACTGCTCTATCCATTAACCAACTGACTGATAATTTGGTGCTCAAGTGGGAGTGTGATCTATGAAGTTCATTGAACTTTTGCGCGACCACCTTGATGACTTTAATCAAGCTTATGATGGTCAAATTACATCATCCATGCGCCAAGCTATTTTCGCCATGCTAAATTGTCGCAGCAACACTGAGCGAACCAGCCAGTGGGCATGTCAGGGTTGAGCTCATACTGCTGATTTTCCGCTGTCATGTGGTCATCGCAGTTGCCCGCAATGCCAGCACAACACCACTGAAGATTGGCTTAACAAACAGCAAGCTAAACTCCTGCCCGTAGAATATTACATGGTGACGTTCACCTTGCCTTATGAACTGCGAAACATCACTAAACACCAACCAGAGTTAATGTATCAAGCCATGTTCTCGGTGGCCGCAAGCGTGCTAAAAGACTTTGCCAAAAACGCCAAACAATTGGGCGGTGAAATAGGGTTTACGGGCGTGCTGCATACCCATAACCGCAGGCGTGACCCTTGTGTTATAAGAAGCACCCGCACATTCACTTCATCATTCCGGCAGGCAGTTTTGATAAACGCAAAAAACAATGGAAAAAGAACAAGGGTAAATACCTGTTCAACGCCTTTAACCTGGCCAACCTGTGGCGAGCAAGACTGCTGGCGCAACTGGCAAAACTTAATCTAAAACAGCCTAGCTCGATACCCAAAAAGTGGGTGGTAGACTGTCAACACGTTGGCAAAGGGCTGCCTGCGCTCAAGTACCTGTCGAGATACCTTTATCGCGGTGTGTTACCCGATAAAAATATCGTCAGCAATATCGATGGACAAATCAGCTTTGAGTATCAAAATAGCCAAACCAACACCACTGAAATCCGCACCTTGCCAGTCACCCAATTTCTATGGCTAGTCCTGCAGCACGTACTACCTAAAGGTTAAGGCGAGTCAGAGACTCTTAACAATGAGAGTGGCTTGTTGAGAGGCTGTGCAGCCAAGCTACGGCAACGAATACGCTTGATGTTAGCCGTAGCTGGGACGGCATTAATGCCGCTCGAAAACCCCACAAAAACTCAAGCCGTACGGCCTTGCCCATGCTGCAGAAAACCGATGGTATTTATGGGCTATCTGCAACAAAGGAATGGGAATAAGCATGCACGACTGACAAGCTTTATTAGCCAAAAAACAACGACACCTAACGCCACTGTTTAAGCACAAGGATTAAAAAGTTAACAGTTAAGATGCGGAGCAAGAAAAGTATAAGGAGGTGCTAAGGTATTGATATTTCTAGGTAACGAAATTAGCTGACGGTGCTGATGCTAGGGGATAGATGCGGCTAGTGAAAAATGTTACTGCTCAGCACACACCTAAAAAGCGTAAGCTCTTACGCCGATATTTACACTATAAAGGTATCACTCGGGCTTGTTCAACACTTGGGATAAGGACGCGGCTACGCGCGGCCTATCCTTATCTGTTACATGTTCTCATTAGTTGCGACAACAGCAAGCCTATCAAAGATGATTTTTTGGTATAGCCCTTCAGAGAAAGCTATTGAATTCGATGCTGTTGCTTCTCCATGAACATCTTCAACAAATAACTTACATTGAACACTTTGCCCCCAATAAGTATTTATTAGTTTTCTATCTTCTTCTGGAAGTTGAGATATATCTGTCGAAGAAAAAGTACCTACAACCGTAGAGTTTGGAGCAATTTCCGATTTTGTCTCAAAATCACTAAGCGTTAATTTTAAGTCTATATAATTTTCCCTACCTATATAAACTCTAAACAAAGCAGGTCGTTTTATGGAGGTGTTAAGTCGACCAGAATTTATTAAAGTCACTGATATTTCAAAATAAGACTTATTAGAGATTAACTCTTCCTTTATTTGAGTAACCTTTCGATCAATTTCAGGAATAGATGACTGGAGTTCATCATATTTCTCTTTGATATTCGAAAGCTTCTCTTCAAAAGATTGCTTGAATTCATTTAGTGTTAAAGCAATATCAGTGACATTGAAGTCAATTTCTGTTTGTAAAGGTCTGTTGAGTTTATTACATTCATGTTTAGAAAAGTTATCTGGAGTGAAAACACTAAGTTTTTCCAAGTCATTTTTTCTATCTGCAATTTTTTCAGGGAAATCTTTAAGCTCTTGTTTTGCTCTTTGTAATAATTCTTCAAGTTCATCAAGGGTCACAGAGCGATCTTGAGATGTTCGTTTTGGCCCTCCATTCATAAAAACAAATCTTGGAGTATCTTCTTCTTTCATCTTTCGTAAATAGGAAAGCTCAGAGTGTTCATCCAACGATACTTTTGCTTTATCTGAAACTTTTCGACTAATTCCATTAACTTCAATCGCTAGCTTTGATCTCTGAATAACATACGTTTGCCAAATTGGGACAAGTAATGCTATTGATGCCCCTAAAACTGCAGCGAATATATTGGAATAATCACCTATCCCTTTTAGTAAATAAAATGACACCATTCCAACTAGTAACCCTATTACTAAAGCAACAGCCAATTGGATAGTACTAGCTACGCTTTCTTTTTTTGATGTCATTTTAACTCCATAGTTTGATAGACATGTAACGCCCTGTTAACAGGCAAAAAATAGTTGGTTAAAATTAGCGACGAAGGAGCAAAAACCAACTGTTTTTTGTCCTTGTTTAACAGCTTGTTATGTTTGTTTTACTTCACTACATGCAAGCGTATCCAGTACAGTTAATATTAATAATATTACGCTTATATTTACCGTTGCGCTCTCTTGTTCATAAATATATCGCCAATCAACAAAAGCATTCGAAATAGTTTTTATATGGTCTTTAAAAAGTGTTTTACTTGGAATTTGAAACTCAACACTCTTCTCTTTGGTTAATTTGTTGATTTTATCTTTGAGTTTATTTGGCAAGTGTTTAAACAGAGAGCTTAAGCTATGAATTTCTTCGGCTTTGCCATAAATGTTTTGGAGTGTTTTTAAATACATTTCACATGCAAAAGCTGAATTAACAACAAATGGTGCCGAAGCTTCTTGGCTAAAGGGAGGTTTGTGTAAACTTTTTGAATGTATATCCCTAGCTATTGTTGCAAAAGCTCTAGCTTGTTTAAACATTAGTGTTGATTGACTAAATTCAACATACAAGTTTTTGTCTTTTAAAAATTGAGTATATCTCTTAGCATTTTCTACGGGATCACCTGAATCAGGAATTTTGCCAATTTCCATATCTTTATCCATGATTTTCAAGTATTTCACATCATCCATTGAATGCACCAAATTTGACTACAAACATAACATTTGTATAGTGCGCATGCGCGTTTAACTCATTAGACCAGTAAAAACGCGCACAGACAAACTCTTGTATTAAAAGCTAAAAATGAAAATAAGCCTAATACACCTATGGTGTTAACGCGCATGCGCGGTTTCTAGACCTCTTATCTAAACCCGAAAAGAGCTAACCGGTTGATATTATGTAACATTTAATTATCACACAAGTGTAAACGCGCACAATTTTCGCCATTTCCGCCTACAATTCGGCGAACAAAAAAATACTACTGTATAAAATACCAGTTAAACAACATCAACTATACATGGTGAAAATTTGCTTTTAAAATGAGAAATAAACTATGTAGGAAGTTAAATTATAGGCTGACAATATTGCTATACATAAGTTTTTCGATGGGAATACAAATGGAGTTAACCGTTAATGGCTTAGGAACTAACTATTAATGGGGCAGAACCACTTAGCCGCCCTAACCCGTTTATGGCCAAAAGTAAGCTAGAAAGTAACATCGGCTCAATTTATTTCAGATAAAATTTTATACAGAAAACATCTAAGCAAGCGGCCAATTTTACCCAGCCACTACAGCACAGTAGAACATTCTAATTCACACCATTAATCATGGTGGTAATATTCTACGCTTTTGTAGATTCAACTTCTCATAGTATTTTTTCAACATTTGTGCGCGAGCAGTGACACCAGATCTTACTTGTTAGGTTTGCCAATGATGGCACCCATCAATAAACCAAATACAATGTGTGCGACTAATGCGACCATAGCTTTAGGCATACTGTTAAAAAATAAACCTTGGCCCAAAATTGGCATCATTACCGTCATCGCGCCTAGGTAAATGGCGGTTAAAAATATTGCACCTCGGATGGGAGCTGGTCCTTTTAAATTTAAAATGCCTACCATCAGATAACCCATAGGAAAAAGAAAAGTTCCCATGATGAAATGTACAATGACTCCTAAGGTATGAGAGCCTCCTAACATTGGCGCCATAAGCGCTGCTACATCCATCGGCTGACCAAGTAACTTCGGTGCCATGTATTGTCCCATGAGGGTAAAGACAATAGTTCCAACCAAACCGCCGATAAGCCCTCTGACAAGTTTTTCCTTCATTACTACTTTGATTTTAGCTACGTTATTCACAATTAAATTCCTTTAATTAATCTGTTTTTAGAGCTGAACCTGTTGATTTACACACGCCTCGCAACAACATTTAAACATTCTAGCTCACAAAAAACCATATCTAGTAACAACCATTGATTAGCTGGCATTACTCATACAGCTACACTTATGACAAAAAATTGTAATTTATAAAGAATATCTAATGAGCCCCCTTTTTTAGCTATACCTGTCGTTCCAATACTGAATTTTTCAATTTTGGCATATTAAGCAGTGCGATAATTTTTAGTGTCACAAATGCCATAGTAGTGCTTACTAAGCTTACTATGAGTTAAATAGCAGAGTATCTCCGTCTTATTATTGTCTTTAAAGCAACAGTGATTCACATTTACCTCTATATATCACCACATTAAAACAAGTAATAATGCGGTTAACTTAAACATTGCAACCATAATCCAGTTGTAACCTAATAAAAAATTTGACAATAATGATGGAAAGCTGACTTATGATTACTTTGAATGGTTTTGCTGCTAGCAACTATTACAACCTCGTAAAACATTTACTGCTATACAAAGAACTGCCATTCCAAGAAAACCTTATTTACGCTGGTAGTGATGCGTTGTTAGCAATCAGTCCTGCAGGAAAAGTCCCCGTTATTACAACCTCTGAGGGGCTTCATATTTCAGAGTCGAGTGTCATTTGCGATTTTATTGAAGAGAATTACCCTACATCGAATGAGCAGCAGCTACACCCTGAAAATGCTGGTGAACGCGCAGTTGTACGTCAAATCATGAAAATAGCTGAACTCTATTTTGAACTGCCAAGCAGACGATTTATTCCATATGTATTTTCAGGCACCGACATACCTGAATCGGTAGCGATTGAAGTACGCCAAGTATTAAATCGTGGCGTTATCGCGCTAAGTCGCTTGGGTCAGTTTTCACCTTGGATTGCTGGTGAAAAATTTACGATGGCTGACATCTACGTTTATCACGTAAATACCATTGTCAGTGCATTTGCATCTAGCCAACTTAACTGGGATGTACTTGCACAGGTGCCTGGTATGAAACAGTGGAATGATTCTATGAGTCAATCAGCCATTGCCCAAAGTATAGAGGCTGACCGACAGGCAAATATGCCCCTGTTTATACAAAAGCTGCAGGCTCAGATCCAAGAATAAGACTAATACTAAAACTTAAACTTAAACGAGTACTTGAATTTAACCACGAACAAAATACGGCCAATACAATAGCGTTATTGGTTCAAAAGATTTAATTATTTGCAGGAGCAAAATCAAATGACTGATACAAATATTCAACTGACTTCAACAATCAGTGAAGACAATAAACTAACACTGGCTTTAACAAGCATCGAAATGCCACAACCTTCTGCCGATGAAATCGTTATTCGCATTGAAGCTGCACCTTTAAACCCTTCTGATTTAGCCGTTTTGTTCAGCGCAGCTGATATGACAACCGCGGCACAATCTGGCACTGAACAAAATCCGACTATTAGCGCGAATGTTCCGGCTCAATTTATGCCTGCAGTTAAAACACGTGTGGGTAAAGCAACCGCTGTTGGCAATGAAGGGGCTGGAACCGTTGTTGCAGCAGGGTCTTCTCCTGCAGCGCAAGCATTAATGGGTAAGACCGTTGCTGTAATTGGCGGTGGCACTTATCGTCAATATATCTGTGCCAATGTACGAAGCTGCTTAGCGTTAAAAGAAGGCACTACGGCTAAAGAAGGCGCATCGTCTTTTGTGAACCCGCTTACCGCATTAGCAATGGTTGAAACTATGCGCGCTGAAGGCCATAAAGCCATTATTCATGCCGCTGCGGCGTCTAACCTTGGGCAAATGCTAAACCGTATTTGTATTGCTGATGGTGTCGATTTAATTAACATAGTCCGTAAAGTTGAACAGGAAAAACTGTTACGTGATATGGGCGCAAAATATGTGGTTAATTCAAGTAGTGATACTTTCCTTACTGATTTAACTACAGCGATTATTGAAACCGGTGCAACTATTGCGTTTGACCCAATTGGTGGCGGTCAATTAACCAGTGACATTCTTAACTGTATGGAAGTTGCCGCATCTCGTGATATGACTGAACATAGCGTTTATGGTTCTGACATTTTCAAACAAGTTTACATTTATGGTGCTTTAAACCGTGGACCTATTACGCTGAATCGTAACTTTGGTTTTGCATGGGGAGTCAATGGATTCTTATTATTCAATGCTCTCGGCAAACTAGGCACTGAAACTGTCGTGGCAATGCGTAAACGTGTTGCTGATGAAATCACCACAACGTTTGCAAGCCACTACACCCATGAAGTGTCATTAGCAGAGGTATTAACATTACAATCGATAGCGGGTTATTCAAAGCAAGCTACTGGTGAGAAGTACTTGATTACCCCTCAAGTTTAAAAACTTCTTAAACGAAAAGAGCTAAAGACAGAGATTTAATAGCTCATTCAATAAAAGCAGATATTAATTATTAGTATCTGCTTTTTATTTGATCGAAGTAGAAAACAACCGGCTAGATTTTTAATGCAAAAAATAAAGACAAAAAAAAGCCAGTCGTACAAAGTAAACTTCGTATAACTGGCTTTTAAGGTTTGATACTAAGCTTAATTCAAGCTGCTAGCATCATAATCATCAGACTTGTTTTAACTTAACTTATTTTACTAAATTAAGACTGACGACGGCGCCATAGCAGTGGCAATAATAATAGAAGCCCTGCTCCTAAACTGCCGGCGCTATAGTTTTCGCTCCAACCATCATCTAACGTGTTTGCCACATTGATACTGACAGAAGCACTTGTTTCTTCTTCTCCGTCACTCACAACAAGTTCAAACACTAATGCTTGGTCGACTGAAACTTCAGGTGTTGTCAGATTTAGCACAAGACCCGTTGCAGTAAAATCAGTTTGAGCGCCAGAAACTTGTTTCCAGCTATAGGTTAAACCTGCAGGTTCATTAGCAATAGCCGCAGTGATAACAGTGTTTTCACCTTCATTAAGCTCAGTATTTCCACTAAAGCTAATGTCGAATGATAAAGGCACATTCTCAATCGTTACATTAACCACTTCAGTAGCTTCAAGAGAACCGTCGCTTACTGTTAAAGTAAATTGCAGTTGCGTATCAGCACTGACTTCAGGTGCTGATAATGCTAATACCGCACTCGTCGCATCAAACTCAAGCTCTGGGCCTGCAGTTTGTTCCCAACTGAATGTTAGCTCCGCACCATCTGCAGCAACAGTTGCAGAAGCATCAATTGTTAACGATTCACCTTCGTTAACCTTCTCTGGCGATACAATAATCATATCAACATCTAGAGCTGGATTAAGTGGGTCGCCACATTGCTCGCCATATACCGCTTGTACCCATTCTGGATAATCGATATACGGGTTACGGTTGCCTTGGTAAGTATAAATAGCATCGTTACGCTGTGCATCTGTTGCATCTGCTGGATCTTGTTGATGCCAAGCATAAAGCGTACACAACTTGCCATGAAGCGGGTCATTATTTGACACTTCATCAGCTGTAGTTATACGATCTACAGCAACCAAATCAGGCATATTAGAATCGTTACCTTGGTAACGCGTATCCATATACATGATCATACGTGCGACGTCGCCTTTAACTTCGTCTCTTGGTTCAAAACAGCGAGCAGCCGCATCAAGATAGTTACCTGGCGCTTCAGCAACTTCAACCCCAGTATCACTACACTCATTAAAGTCATAGTTACTGCGTGTTGAGTTAACTTTCACATTGGTAGGACGTAAGTGATGCGCATCGGTATAACCGAGTTGTGATTCACTTGGGAAGCCATGGCTCTTAGCCCAAACGTGCTCACGGTTCCAATCACTGGTATTGCCACCATTATTTTGCTTAGATACTGATTTACCAGTATAAAGCTCAATAACATTACTGCTATTAGCTGGATCTTCATCAGAATGTGACAGTGCAGTCCACACCTGCTTATAACTCAATTGTGTATGACCTGCTGTGATAGCGACAGAAATCGCATTCTTCATTGCTTCGGCATCATCAAAACTGCCTGTCAATACATTTGTGTAGTAAACATTGGTATCAAATGTAGCAGGATCTGCTACTGGCGTTAATTCATCACAACCAGAACACGGCGTTTCAGGATCTGGGTCTGGCACAACGGGAGTATCTCCACATGCACTTTCACCCATACAACCTAGACCATCGGCAGTGTCTTTATCAAAGGTCACCCATTGATTGTTGTTACCAGGAAAATCAGCACCTGCGTCAGTATCACCAGCTGTAACACTTTCTTTTCGTCTTAAGGTTTTGTCTTTGGTAGAAAAGTTAGCATCGTTTGGATCTGTCCAAGCACCATCAGGTCGTTCACCTAGCTTTCCTAAACGGTCAATAACTACACCGTCTTGAAATAGCACTAACGCATCATCGCCATTAAAATAAGTGACGGTTGATTCAGTGCCTATTTTGAATGCATCTTCAGCACTCGCATTATGAAACACAATGCTATCACCTGCATTCAACATACCGGTTAACGTTTCAGTATTACCAGCTTCAATACTGCCGTTACCGAATAGGCTCAGAGTATAAACCGAAGCATCTAAATCAATTGCACCGCCACCCACATTGGAAATTTCAACTGCTTTATTACTACCGCCGCCTTCAACGTATTCAGTAATCAGCAGTACACCAGGTTCAGCAGTACAAGCGCCTTCACCAGGACAACCGAGTCCATCGCTAGTGTCTTTATCAAACACAACCCACTGGTTATCAGTACCAGGGAAGTCTGCAGATGCATTGGTATCGCCAGTGGTGATACTCGCTTTACGTCTTAAGGTTTTATCTTTAGTAGAGAAATTAGCATCGCTTGCATCTGTCCACTCAGAACCAGGGTCTTCGCCTAGCTTGCCGAAACGATCAATAATCGTTCCGTCTTTTGTGAGCAATAAAGCGTCATCGCCATTAAAATAAGTAACGGTTGACTCGATGCCCACTTTAAACTGATCTTCAGCACTCGCATTGTGATAAACAATACTGCTACCTGGTGCTAAATTACCGGTTAATACTGATGAGTTACCAGCTTCTGTTGAACCGTTCGAGTATAGCGTTATCGCATATTGAGCGGCGTCTAGATCAATATTGCTATCGCCTAGGTTCGAAATTTCAATGGCTTTATTACTACCACCACCTTCAACATATTCGGTAATAACCAAATCTGCATGAGCGGCTGTAGATGCTGTTGCTAAAAGAAGAGTAACTGCTTTAGCGACTGCACTGATTTTATTATTCATAGTCGTCTCTTTTATTTAATGATGAGGCGCAGCCTTGACTGACACCTCACCTTTCAGTTCAACTTACTTACGATTACGACGACGGAACGCCGATAAACCAAGTAGGGATAACAAACTTAATAATCCAGTGCTACCGCCACTACCATCATGTTTTTCTTCTTTGATGTCAGCAACTAATGCATCTCGACTTGCCACTTCTATATCTAAAGAAACCTTAGAGCCTTCAACCACATTGCCATCACGCTCAAGTGACACTTTTGCGGTATAACGTGCAGATGGTGCGCCAAATACTTCAAAGTTAATAAACGTTTCACCGTCTTGTGTTAACACCACATTTGGTTCAACCAATTGGCTTAAGTCCAATTGAGCTTCATCATCTTTTGGTGTCAACTTGATGATGGCAATATCACCCGCCATCGCACCAGCAGACTCAGGGATCTGATATGGCACTTTCATCAACTTATTAAGATTGGTTAAATGGATTTGACGATTAGCATCAGCCTCACCAGGTGTATAACTTAAAGTAACGAGTGCTGGATCATGATCTGAAGAGCGGAAATGATCTTCAGCAAAGAACTTATTCACTTCGTTATCGTAATCACCTTTGTACTCATTGTTGTAATCGTAAAGGCTCGATTCAGCAGCATTAATGTGCCAATCCGATGCATCGATTATACGGTCTTCAAGGGATGGAGAAATTAAGATATGGTCCAATGAACCCACTTCATCGTTATAAGAATAACTCCAAGGTGTTTTACCTTTTTCTTCAAAAACTTTAGAGATAATATCGATATAACCATAGCTACTTGTAATCGCTACTGGTGCTCCATCAGTGTTGAACTGTGGCTTAGTACCGACAAAAGTATGACTTGCAGTCATTAGGGCTTTGTTACGAGGATTCTCAGTTAATACTAATAAAGGATCTTCTTTCGCATAGGCATTAAGATCACCCAAGATGATTTTATCGCCTTCAACCGTTTTAAGTTCTTCAGCTAAACGAACGGCACCAGAAATACGGAACTCAGAACAAGAACCTTGGAAATCTAGATCTGGAGCATCTTCTTCCCACTTAGTCGCATCGCCAAAGTCAACACCCTGCCAATCTTCCCAACACGTTGAGCCTTTAGACTTAAAGTGATTTACTGCAAGCGTTAAACGTTTACCAGTTTGGTTAACCACAAAGGTCACAACAAGTGCATCACGATGATAGTTTTGACCGCTTTCTAAGATCTCATCTCTATCATCTTTAATAACTTCGTTATTAACATTTACGATAGTCGGTGCTTTTTGTTGTGGCATAGTCACAACACGCGTGCGTTCGATGCTTAATTTGCTTGGACGGTAAATAATACCGGTCGCAATAGCATCTGAACCCAATGCATCTAACGCATCAAGAACCTGATTACCATTATGATCAAAACCAACGAATACATAACGATTTTCAGTTGAATAAGGCTTATCGTGGTTATTTGCATATTCGTCGTTGTAGTAAACGTTAACTTCATTCACTAAATCTGCAATAGCACTTTTAAGACCATAACCGTTGTTCTCTATTTCCATCAAACCTACTGCATCAGCATCAAGAGCACGAAGCGCTTCAACTAACTTAGTTTTTTGTTGGATGAACTCATTGTAGGTATCAGCACCACGGCTTTGGCCGAATTGGTTTTGATCGCCACCAAATGGAGAATTAAAGTAATTAAACAAGTTTTGACTGGCAATACGGATAGCAAACTGGTCATCTGCAACCGTTTCATCAATATCAGGGCTGTCTGTTCTTGGCAAATTATGGATAAAGTTGGTACTGGTTAACTCGTTAGTTACCGTTAGGCTGTAATTGCCAAAGGTGTAACTAATAACCCCTTCCATACCTACAACACTGTCATCGATGCGAACATAATTATCTGCAGGAGCAATGCCAAAGTTAGGATAGTAAGGGATAACATCATTACTAGCTTTCGTAGCACTTTCAATGACTAAACGATAATCATCGTTTTGCGCAGCTGCCGCTACAGATTCTGGTGAACCAGCAACATTAAGCTGATTTGGCTGCATATTAGGACGTAAATATGCCAAGGTCATGTTGTTGCGGAAGCTATCGAAGTTAAAGCTGAAACTACGTGATACTCGCATATCATGGATACCGTCAGCTTGTGGACGTATATCTTCAGGTAAGTTAACTAGCATGCCTTCATAACGTTCAAGCATGGTCTCAACAGAACCACCGTCTGAATCTAGCATTTCAAGATCTGTCGCTAACGTTGGCGTGTAAGCACTGTTAGTCACTTCCCAGCTTTCTGCACTTAACTGCGTTTGACCGTAATTGTCAGCAACATCACTGCCTAAACAGACTGTGCGTCCCACTAACTGACTATCAGCATTGCCGCTTTCAACAAAAATACCATCAGAAGTTAATGGGTTACCATCAGCAACTTCATCACGTAAATAGAAACCTTTTTTAGGAATATCAACAACGGCAGTCACGACGCCTTGTACAGCAATACTCTGGCCTTTTAATGGTGATTCACCACCAGTACCTTGAATTTCACTGATTGTTGTTAAATTTTCGCAAAAGAACGGGGTAAAAGCGTCAGCAAGATTTGGGGTGCCAACTGTGCTCATATCTAGCGGACTAATGACTTCCCATTGAGAAGCATCAAAGTCGCTTGAAGGTGCAGGTGCATTGCCTTCGCTGTCTTGGCGACGGCGTAATGTGGTGTCTTCAGCCCAAACACTGGTGTTATCAGCTGCGCCAACACGATCGATGATTACGTCACCGTTTTTGATGTAAAAGCCGTCATTACCACTTAGGTAAAAGTCGCTGTAAGTCCCTGAACCATTGCCTTCACCAATAACAAAATCACCACCATTATCGGTAATAATTTTTTTATATTCGTCAGAAGCTGCAGCATTGATTACCACAATAGACTTACCAGCTTCAACGGTGATACCCGTTAATAGCGGCGCACCACCAGCTGCAAGCATTTGGTTTTCGTACTTACCGTTACCCCACATAAATGCGGCGGTATCATCGGTAAAAGTAAATGATTCAGTTGCATGAGTATTGGTAATTTCTACAGAGCCAACTTCAGCACCATAATTTTTCTGAACCATTTCTGTGATCAGTAAATCGTTAACTGCTGCGTTAGCGCCTAAACTGAACATACTGGCTACTGCCAGCGAGAGAACACTTTTCTTCATAGTAAACTCGATATTTGTTAACTGGGATTGAAACTAGAAGTACATGCGTGCATATGCATAAGCAGCTTCTGGCGCTTCGCCAACTCGGCCTTCAACTGACAAAATGATGTCTTTTGCAGGTCGGAAGTTGAAACCTAAACTTGCCCAACGACGATCTTTGCCGTACTCAGCAGGAAGCTCGGTGTAGTCGAAACCTGGACTTTCAACATCCCAGCTTTCATATTGCTCATGATTTGCAGAAGCGATAATTTCCCAAGATTCAGTAAGGTCATATTTACCACTTAGGGTCACGCCGTAGTTACGGAACGTTTCATAAGCAAGATAAACATCGCCACTTTTACGAATAGCTAAGTCTTCATCTTCGATAAAGCCATTAAAACCTAAAGCAATATCAGAAGTAATGTGAACGCGCATACCTAAACCGAATAGCTGCTGCTCGCCATACTTAGAGTCACCTTCAGAGCCGCCGCGCGCTTCAACACCCGCTACAACAGAAACAAAGTCTGACTTCCAACCAGCATAACCATTGACGATGTCGCCTTGTGGAGAGCCGTTTTTATGCTTACCTTCATATGAATATGAAACACCGTAAATTAGGTGTTCAAATTTAGCTTCATATTTAACGGTATTTTCCTGGTCACCGGCTTCGCCAGTTTCTACAGATTTGTTAAAAGTAAAATCACCAAAATGATCATATTCATCAAATGCAGTATCAGTTAAACCAAGTTCAATCCAATGATTATCATCAAATATATAACCGACATACATTTTGTCGATTGCCAGTTCAAACTCACCGTCACCACCAAGCCAATTTCGACGTTGATAATCTAACTCTAAACGGTAGATAAAGTTTTGACGCTGGCCTTTAACACCTAAAGTGGCAAAACTGTCATCTACATAACCTTTGGTATCGTAAAATTCATCATGGTTGTAATCTGAATTGGTACCAAAATGACCCCCTACACCCACTTCACCATATAGATGAATGTTATCTCCATTATCTTCTTCATATATTGAAACTGCGTTAGCAGCATTCATACAAAATAAAGAAGCTAAGGCGACTGCAACGGCTGTTTTTCTAATCATCGCGTTTATTTCCATTAGTAAATTTCAACCTCTTTGATAGTGGGTTGAATTCTGACTTAATAATTATTTATGTGAGGTTGATTTATAGGCAGGAAGAATACCGAAAGACGTTATTTAGAAAAAATAAGCACGAAAATGATATTCAAAAGATTCAAATAAACGAAGACAGTGATGATTTAACCCTACTGATTATTACGGTATTTAGCTTGGTTAAATCCGGTTGATAAATAAAAGAACATGAGTACAAGGTAAGATTACTTAAAATATCAGCGCTTACAAAACACACTATGAATTACAACTTATCAACAAATACTTCGACTATTTTTTATAAAACCCGTCCAAATCAACAACCCAATGTTAAGTAAGTCACACATCTATAGCAAGCTAAACCCTGTGACCGCTATCACAAAAACATCTTTACAAACCAGCCGCAACATCTACGCATCAATCGCTACAAATGAAACTTATATGCCACCTTTGCAATATGAGTCAGCTCCGATTGAACGCACTAAAGAACAGTCAAAACTTAAAGTTTATATAACATCAAAAAATAATGTAAATACTGTCCATGTAGTTATTACGCATAAACAAATAAAGCATATTTTCTAAAGACTTATTTTAGCACCCGCCACTTACTCAAAATATTTTAATTAAGCTTAAAATAAGAACAAACCCATGTAATAACATTACAATCAATGAATCAATATCAGACTATTTATTCATTATTGACTATAGAAAAAATAAATTTATTGAAAAAATAATAAAACTCACAAATAAAAATAATTAACATTTATTGCGAGTAAGACCATTCAAAAACGATGTATTTCAATTTTTTTGTTAAAAATTACGTTATTTTTGAGATTATGTTCATCTGTTGTTAGTCAGCATTTTACTGAAAATGTAATTACTAATTTCCTAAGCACACGGTTTAATTGTTCAATAATTAACCTGCAAGTTAGAGCTTTTACTCCATGCGCTGATCAAATTCAGTTCTTAACAATCAGCCAAGATTTTTTAAGCTTAATAAAAAAGGCTCATCATGATTGATGAGCCTTTGGTGTTAAATATATGTTTGAATCCAGTGTATCGAGAAAAATGTTAGAACAAAAACAACTGTTCATTTATTAAGCTATTTTAATTATATAATACCAACTACAGGTTTAATTTTTCCAAGCCTGAATAATCTCCTTCATAACGAGTCGCTCTGAATATTTGCGAACCATAGTCAAACTCCCACGTTATTTCATGACTACTGTTATATTCGAATAGTCGGCCCTTAGTCCCTTCACATACAAGGGTATTCCCATTTGCTAATCGTTGTGCACCTGATATGCGACTAGCGTAAAACTCACCAGTAACCCCTTCACTGTAACTGCTGACTATTTCACCTTCAGTGCAGTTAGTGTTAACACCACAAAATTCATCGACGGATGAGTAATCGCCATCAGATCTGCCACTACCATTATTGAATACCAATATATTACCTGCACCGGGTAAACCTGCTTCAATCCACTGCGCGTCGTGTTGGACAAATAACATTTGTTCTTCAGTGCCATTGTAAGCAGCTGGATTGCCGACTCGAGAGACTATTCCTTGATTTAACGCGTCATGATTAATAATCCAGTATTCATTGAAATTATGCACACTGACTAATATCTGCTGGGTTTCAGCATTGTAATCAACCGAATTAATATGAGTCCAATCTGAAGAAGCTCCACCGCTGGTCAGGTTAAGATTCACCTTGTCACTGTGCTCATTGATATCGCTTACGTAAGTATTGGTAATTGAGCTATCAACATCTTGCACGATATGGTCCCAAATACTCCAACGCCAAACGATTTCACCATCTGTACAGGTATTTGTACTATTTGAACGACAAATTTCGTATATCGCATCGGCCCATAACGTATCATCGGTGACTCTTGTACGACCTAAAGCCAGCGCTTCAGCTGCTGTTTTCGCTTCCCATACTATGGCTAAGATATTACCATTTGGAAGCTGCTCGACATCATGGTGACTCATGTAGGTATCTGTTGCGAGTGACTGACTCCAAACGACATTACTGTCCCAATCCAGAATTTCAATGACACCGGCACTACCACCAAATTGCCCTTCAAATACATCAGGTTTACTGTCAATGGAGCCTGTACGTAACAGTTCCCCTTCTTCTGTCAGATACACTGATAACCCAGGGCGGTATTCACTTTGCCAAGTATGGACTGTTTCGCCCAATGTATTGATTAGAAAGGTGTCAGTTGAGCCAAGTGGTGAAAATAAGGTGTATTGCTTTGGTTCAGCGGTAACTGATTCGAAATCACGTACGCACCTGAGTTTATTATTTGCACGTAAAATATCACCTTGTGGCCCTTTGTAATAAAATATCCCATCAACGCCAACTGCCGAACTTGCTCCAGGTTCACTTGCTACATCTAATTTATCATTACTGCGCTGTGATCCTGCACCATGAACATCCAGTATCGTATTTTGCATGTAGCCTAATGCACGGCCAAATGACACATATGTCGCGTTACTACCATCACCACTATTGGCCACATGCGTGGTTGAACTCCAGTAATAGCCCCAATCAATCTCTCCCTTTTCATTAATCAATGAACTGCTGTTAAAAATGGGATCGATTGCAGCCATGTTATGGGTATCTGGTGACACTGAATAATCAATAAGACTCTGTAACTCTTTAATATTTGGTAAACGCCAATCACTAAAAGATCCGGTAGTGGCTGTTTCACATTGAGATACTGCGTCATCCCAATGACTCGATTCAGCATCATTTTGTTGCCACATTAATTCCGTGGCGATATCGCTTACAGTACCATCAGCTTGTGCGACAAATTCATTGGTACCATAATCTTCATTGCCTGCAACGCAGCGTACATAATAGGGTTTAGTATCGGTTGGATAACCTTTTATTCGACCGTCGACATAGTTAACCCCAAACATTGTTGGGTCACCATTCATCGTGGTGCTTTTATATAAAGTCGTTGAAGCATATTGACCATCGATGATGCGATCGTTTGCAGAGTTCAAATCACCAAATGCCCAGTCAAAAACGCCATCAATAAACGGCACTAATGTTGAAGTGTCTGTCCCTTGGTAGTCACTGGCGTCTTTACCACTAAATAATATAAGTGAGTATGCCTCTTTAACATTCGGTAAACGCCAATCGTCTCGATCCGCTAACGTTAGATTGTCACAATGCGCCACGGCCGCGGACTGAAATAACTTATCATCATAATTTAATAAGCCATCACTATTGATATCGCTACTTTGCTGCCAAATTAACCCTGTCACATTATCGATAACAACCAGACCATCATTACTGAGTGAATAGCTAGGCTGAACACCACTGTAATCGGCATCATAGCCGCTTCCGCTACATGCTATTGCAGCCCCAGTAGACGAGCTATAACAGATGCTTTGATTAGTATCGACAATGGCATAGGCTTTATGAGTATTTGAGCTCGAGCTATGGATAATAATGGTGTCAGCCTGGCTATTATCACTGCCATCGTTAACGACTAACGAAATAACATATTCACCATCACTGTCAGGGGTGAAACTGGCAATAACGCTCTGAGCATTGGTTAACGTCACTGAAGTATTTGGTGCAGAGTCAATCGTCCAAAGGTAACTCAGCGGATCTCCATCTATATCTGAACTCATACTACCGTTAAGTGTCACTACCATACCGGTATCGACCGTTTGGTCATTACCAGCACTTGCTATAGGTGCATTATTACTGGGATTAATAACATCACCAGGATCTTCACTTGATTCATCACTCGAGCCGCAGGCCGTAATAAGGCTTGCAGTCATTAGGAGGACGAGCATTGCACTTGAGCGTTTAAATATTAATTTTCCAAATTGTGTCATCAGACATTTACCTCTTCGGGTTTCAATCATTCTTAAAAATCTATCTAATCTGCGCAGCTGTTTATAGGGCTTAATTCAACGTCATATTACAATTGAATATTTAAAGATTTAACGTTTGGCTTTTCGGGCATAGTTAAGCTGAAATAAATTCTTATAGCCCTAATAAATAGGCTAGATAATTCATTTAAATCAGGCTTTGACTCAGCTCAATTAGTGAAATAAAACAGACGATATACCAATAGTTAACCCTAAAAAATAGTCATTTTAATCATGCGTCTTGCACTAAAAATGACCTATACACACAGAACTATATTTTCCCAATATACAAACTTAACTAAGCGTTACCATCTACTTTACACAACCTTACTTCTACCTACATTTCTGCACTAAAACTGCGATTTTGAGCATACGAAAAGTACATTAATAAATAGAATAATCAGCAATACCAGCGATTAATAGTTCAAGTAATTTCGTAAAATAAACGAAAAAGGCTCATCATTTCTGATGAGCCTTTCGTCATAAATATGGCGGATAGATAGGGTATTTCTGAAATAGGAACCCTTGGGTTCAAATGCTTTTAAAAGTTCATGAAACGAAAAAATGCTCATAATTTCTGATGAGCATTTCGTCTTAAATATGGCGGAGAGATAGGGATTTGTACCCTACATTCAGGTGCTATAAACCTGTTGTTCACATCAGTAAATTCTAGAAAGCAAAAAGCCCGTTACTTTCGTAACGGGCTTTTCTAAATATGGCGGAGAGATAGCAAACTTTGGAAATAGGAACCCTTGGGTTCAAACTACCCAGAAACGAAAAAAGGCTCACCATTTCTGATGAGCCTTTCGTCTTGAATATGGCGGAGAGATAGGGATTTGAACCCTAGACGGGCTATAAACCCGTGCCGGTTTTCAAGACCGGTGCATTCGACCACTCTGCCATCTCTCCGAACGAGCGAGATAATAGCGATCTCACTCGCTGGTGTAAAGCATAAATTAACAGAAATGGTCTATTTGGCTAATTCAACAGCAATTTTCTCTATAGTGCTGCTATTTCATACTCACAAGGCCAATTTTCATGCTACTTATCCATTTTAACTGGCGTTAACCCTTTGGCACGATCTTCTACTGCATCATCAAGTTTAAATCCAGCTTGCTTCCATGAACCCGCTTCTTCTGGGTTAAATTTCTCTTTTGACCAATCAGCAGCTGATTCAACATTAAAGCTCGCTTTAGTCCACTGCTGCGATTGCTCTGCATTAAAACCGCTTTTACTCCATTGCTGGGCTTTAGCGGCATCGAAACCAATGGCTTTCCAATCCGCGATATCTCTTTCTGACATTCCTTTCCATGTTGGTGCTGATGCACAGCCATATAAAAGACAAGCAACCACTACCAAGATTAACTTTTTCATTTAATATTCCTTCAACTATAGGTGAGTAAGACTGATGAAAAAACCATCAAGATTAAATATAGTTAGCAGATTAAACAGTTTCAAGAAATGACCGATAAATTATTGCGTTAAGTGATAAACAAATCGAAGAGGTTAGATAAAGTAAGCGTGATATGGCAATGCGTTAGCATTCACTTGAAAAAAAGTTTAGCCATTGAATTTCAGACAATAAAAAAGGCCACGTTATGTGGCCTTTTAAAAATCAACTCCGCTTTATAAACGAATGGTTTAAGCAGTATTAAGTGCGTTGACGCGTTGACTTAGCTCGTACTGGCGCTGCTTTGTGCTTACGCACTGCACGACGAATCTTAGCACCTTTCACTTTTGAACGAGCTACACTGTGTTTGTCAGTGCCTAGCATGGTACGTGTTTCAGCTTCTAAACCTGCGACTTTACGCAGGTAATTCACTTGTTCCATATCAAGTTCAACCCAACCACCACGAGGTAATGATTTAGGCAATTCGACCTTGCCGTAACGAATACGAATTAGACGACTAACCTGTACTTCTTGTGACTCCCACAAACGACGAACTTCGCGGTTACGACCTTCTTTCAAGGTCACATGCCACCATTTGTTTAGGCCTTCGCCACCAGCTGGTTTAATGGTATCAAAGTTTGCTGGTCCATCTTCTAATGTCACGCCTTTACGAAGCTGTTGAACATTCGATTCAGTCACTTCGCCAAAAGTACGGACCGCATATTCACGATCGACTTCGTTTGATGGATGCATTAAGCGGTTTGCTAATTCACCGTCAGAGGTGAATAACAATAAACCTGAAGTATTGATATCCAAACGGCCAACAGCTACCCAACGTGAATCACGTATTTTTGGTAAGCGTTCGAAAACCGTTGTTCTTCCTTCAGGATCTTTACGACTACAAATTTCGCCTTCCGGCTTATGATATGCCAACACACGACAAATAATGTCGTCTTCGGTTTTGATAGTAATGGCACGGCCATCTATGCGGATTTTAGCATCTGCTTCAACGCGATCACCCAAGCTGGCAATTTCTCCGTCTACACTAATACGGCCTGCAGCAATCCATGCCTCCATCTCACGACGGGAGCCATGGCCTGCACGGGCCAAGACTTTCTGCAATTTTTCGCTCATCTAGTTCGACTCTTCTGTTTGTTGTGGTGTCATTGAGACTTTCTCAAATAACGCCTGCAATGACTCTTCATCCGATAACGACGGTAAATCCGCTAACGCTTTCAAGCCAAAATAGGATAAAAACTCACTGGTGGTGGCATACAGTGCTGGTCTCCCAGGAACTTCTTTATGCCCCACAGCTTTTACCCAATGTCTATCAGCTAAACTCTTTATTATGTGGCTGCTGACGGCCACACCTCTTACATGTTCAATATCACCGCGGGTAACCGGTTGCCTATAAGCAATAACTGCTAAGGTTTCTAACGTCGCACGTGAATATTTAGGGGATTTCTCTTGCCACAATGGTTGTAAGAATTCACTTAACAGCTCTTGGGTTTGAAAGCGATAACCACCAGCCACTTCGACTAGTTGTACCCCACGCTCTTGATAATCTTGTTGTAACTCATCGAGGCATTCTTTAATGCGAACCCGAGAAACATCAAATTTGACTAATACGGTATCTTTTAATGCTTTGACGGTAAGCGGTTTCCCCAAAACAAATAGACTCGCTTCGATTAATTGTTTTAATTGAATCGTGTTTATTTGCATGGTCTTCCTTTGTCGTATTTTGAACAATCTAGCTTAAAACGCTTTTACATAAATTGGCGCTAAGGGCTCATTTTGAACTAATTCAACCAATAGCTCTTTAACCAATTCCATCAAGGCTAAAAAACTCACTACCACACCAGCTCGGCCTTCACTGACATTAAATAAATCAGTAAATGGCACATAATGCTCAGTCGATAACAAAGCTAATATCTGACTCATTCGTTCTCGAGTCGATAATAACTCTCGTTTTACATGGTGATGCTCGTTAGCATCGATTCTTTTAAGCACGTCAGAAAATGCCTGTGCAATATCCACTAAAGACACTTCTGGTGGCATCACCATAGGTTTTACATTTGGCGAGACTTTGGCTTGCGCTAAAAAGACATCTCGCTCAAGCCTTGGTAGTTCATCTAAATCGGCAGATGCCTGTTTAATGACTTCATAAGCTTTTAATTGACGAATTAACACTACACGGGGATCTTCATCATCGTCTTCTTCAGTGGCCATTTTAGGCAAAAGAAGTCGTGATTTAATCTCTGCTAATGTGGCAGCCATGACTAGGTAATCAGCTGCTAACTCAATTCTTGCTTCTGTTAAAATTTCAATATAGGCTAAATATTGAATGGTAATTTTCTCAATAGGTAAGTCAACTACATCGAGTTTTTGCTTACGAATTAAGTACAATAATAAATCTAATGGGCCTTCAAATGTTTCTAAAAACACTTCAAGCGCTTCAGGTGGAATGAACAAATCATTAGGCATTGCGTCAAACGCTTCGCCTCGAACAACAGCTAAAGGTAAACTTTTCTGGATACCCTGCATTGATTGTTCCCTAATTTAATGATTTAAAATCAGCTTACTAAGTTATATCACTCAGTAAACTCATCTTCCGACTTTGGTCATGAATAACTTCACTAAAACCCTAAGTACAAATGACTGCTTATCGCCTAGATTTCAATGGGCTTAATGCCTGCAATGAAACAGAAATCAACGGAATTTTCGGCGAAAAATACCAGACGCGCGATTATACGCACTATTGTCGGTGGTTGAAACCACTATCAAAAAAACTTGCTGGGACAAAAAATAAAAGCGTTAGGCAAATAAGCTAATATCGCCCGCACCTTCACGTACGATATCAATCTCACCTTCAGACATATCAATCACTGTGGTTTGGTTTTCAGCAAGATAACCACCGTGAATAATCGCATCTACGCTGTGCTCTAAAATATCGCGGATATGCTCAGGATCAGATTCAGCAAACTCTTCATTTGGCATCAATAGGCTAGTCGACATAATCGGCGCTTCTAATGCTTCAAGTAAGGCTAGCGCAATCAAATTATTAGGCACGCGAATACCAATCGTTTTTTTCTTAGCACATTGTAGACGGCGCGGCACTTCTTTGCTGGCTTTAAAGATGAAAGTATAAGGCCCTGGGGTGCAACTTTTGAGTAAGCGATAGGCTTGATTGTCCACTTTGGCAAAATTTGCCAGTTCAGATAAATCACGACACATTAATGAAAAGTTATTGTCGTTATCAATCTTACGAATGCGCGCCATGCGGGTCATCGCATCTTTTTCACCCATCATGCAACCTAGTGCATAACCAGAGTCTGTCGGGTAAACAATCACCCCACCTTGTTTTAAAATATTCACCGCTTGGCTAATTAATCTCGCCTGCGGGTTTTCATCATGTATATAAAAGAATTGGCTCATGTTCGCTCCGTCCAAGATTCTGCTTGCCATACCCACTGAATGCCAGCTGGTTGGAATAAATTTTTACCTAACTCAATCCAATTGCTCGGGAAATGAAAATCGCTGCCAATTGAACCCATAAGGTTATTCAAGTGACTCAGCGCGACCAAGTTAGCTCTGTCATCAATACTTTGTTGACCTAATACGACTTCCATCGCATCTCCGCCCGCTTCTTTATATTCACGGACTAATTTTTTAAGCCATTTACCCGATAGTTTATATCCACTTGGGTGCGCAAGAACTGCTACGCCGCCGCTGCGGTGAATAATATCAATGGCATTGGCCATATCACCCCAATTATTTGGAACATAACCAGTTTTATTGCGGGCTAGATAGCGTTTAAACACGCTGGGCATATCTTTAGCATAGCCGTTTTCGGCTAACCAGCGCGCATAATGACCACGGCTTATGGCAGCGCCTGCAGCATATTTCTTTGCACCTTCGTATGCGCCTTCAATACCAGCCTTTGCTAAACGTATGCCAATCTCTTTAGCGCGAAGCTCACGCAGCTCACGTTGTTGAATAAGAAACTCAAGCAATACAGGATCAGTAATATCCATATTCAAACCGACAATATGGATATCAAAGTTGTTCCAACGTGTAGAAATTTCAACGCCATTAATGAGTTTTAATGGCGTTGTATGCTTATTATTAAATTCATGTGCTTCAGACAGTCCATCGACAGTGTCATGATCGGTAATAGCGAACATTTGTACGCCCTTATCAATGGCACGTTCAACAAGTTCAGCTGGAGAGAGTACGCCGTCAGATGCGGTCGTGTGGCTGTGAAGATCGGCCAATAGAGTGTCTGTTATCATTAGGTTATTGTACTTTAAACTTTGTTAGAATGCTTAGCCATGTGCTGTTTATTTGCTACATTTTCAGTCAATTGATAGTCCTTTAGCCGTTAACAGCAAAAAAATAATAAATTTGAGAAATATTCAATTGACTTTAAACGCCAGCTAAGGTCTTCTATAGGCACTTACTTGAGTTTTTATTACTATCTTATTAGTAAATGTTTTACTCATAAACTTAAGTACAATTGATAAGAACCCATTATATAACTTCGCAGTGACATGACCTGCAAGTAACTTAAAAAGAGAACCTATTTAAATGACAAACTTTAACGCATTAAACATCAGTTGGTGGTGGCACTTCCCAAATTAACGGGTTGTGAAGCGTTGTGGTGATTTAAATAACACAAGATTTTACTAGAAAGCCCGCAGAGATGTGGGCTTTCTTGCTATTTACGGCTTGCACTCTCCGATACAACTAACGCAAACCAAGAAAATATGAAGAGAATACAGTATGAAAAAGTACAACATCAGGGAGGCGAAATAAGCATTATGAAGCATCAATTTTCCCATGTGGTAACCCAAAAGCAGACATTAGCGTATCACGCTGATCCATTGAGTCTTTATCAACACATAACTGCTAACGCGCCGCATACCATGTTGTTAGAGTCAGCAGAAATAGAAAGCAAAGATCATCTAAAGAGTATTGTATTAACCCATGCTGCAATGATGGTTCGTTGTGATGGTTATAAACTCACCTTTACTGCATTAACTGATAACGGCGCGAGCTTACTTGCACCAATCAGTGACTTTTTCAAATCAAGTGAACAGCAGCAACAAGATAACGTCATCACGGTACATTTAGCAAAAGTGGCTGAGCGATTAGATGAAGATGCGCGATTAAAATCAACCTCTCCACTTGATGGTTTAAGAATGTTTATTCAACACATTCAAACCAATCAAACAGATGCCTTTGAAGATTTATTTTTAGGTGGCGTATTGGCCTATGATTTGATTGATACCGTAGAGCCGTTACCTGAAGTCCCTAATGCTGATAATGATTGTCCTGATTACTTATTCTATTTAGCTGAAACGTTAATACTAGTCGACCACCAAACCCAGCAAGCCGATATCATTACTCACCAATTTTCAGACAATATGGCTTTAGCTGATACCCTATTTCAACGGGTTAATGACCTTAAAGAAAATTGCCAAACATTAGCAGCTGTTGAGCCATTAGTGACCGTTGATGCGACAACCCAAGTCAACATCAGTGATGAAACATACAAACAAACGGTAATCGACTTAAAAGAGCATATTGTTGCTGGTGATATTTTTCAGGTAGTCCCTTCAAGAAGTTTTAGTCTGCCCTGCCCAAATACTTTAGGTGCTTACCGCGCATTAAGACTGACCAATCCAAGCCCTTACATGTTTTATTTCCGCGGCCCTGATTTCACCTTATTTGGCGCATCACCTGAAAGCGCACTCAAATATGATGCCGCCAGTAATCAAGTGGAAGTTTACCCAATAGCAGGCACACGTCAGCGCGGTAAAACCCTTGATGGTACCATTGATTTTGATTTAGACAGTCGTATCGAGCTTGAACTACGCCTTGATAAGAAAGAGCTTTCTGAACACTTAATGTTAGTGGATTTAGCCCGTAACGATATCGCCCGCATTAGCCAAAGTGGCAGCCGTAAAGTCGCTGAATTATTAAAAGTTGATCGCTACTCGCATGTGATGCACTTAGTCAGTCGCGTAACAGGGCAATTACGCGAAGACTTAGATGCACTGCATGCTTATCAGGCGTGTATGAATATGGGCACCTTAGTGGGCGCACCCAAAGTACGCGCATCACAACTGGTTCGTGAAGCAGAAAAAGCCCGTCGAGGCAGTTATGGCGGCGCTGTAGGTTACCTTAATGGTCTTGGTGATATGGATACCTGTATCGTTATCCGCTCAGCCTTTGTAAAAAATGATGTGGCATTTATTCAAGCAGGTGCAGGTGTGGTGTTTGATTCAAACCCACAAGCAGAAGCTGACGAAACTCGTCAAAAGGCACAAGCCGTTATATCAGCAATTAAAATGGGAGGCGGACTATGAGCACTCTTTTAACCAACGCTGCTAAGCAAGACAATAATATGAAACTGTATTTATTAGATAACTTCGACTCTTTCACCTATAACCTAGTAGATCAATTTCGCAGTTTAGGCTTTGAAGTTCTCATTTACCGTAATGATGTTAGCGCAGACTATTTAGCTGAAAAACTGATTAACGAAGCAGGTAAAGCGGCACTAGTTTTATCACCAGGACCTGGCGCCCCGCACGAAGCAGGTTGCATGATGGAATTAATCGGTAAAGTTGCCGGTAAAGTGCCAATGCTGGGGATCTGTTTAGGTCATCAAGCGATGGTGGAATATTACGGCGGTAAAGTTGAGCGCGCCCCTTTTGTTGTTCATGGTAAAGCGAGTCCAACTATTCATACTGGCGAAGGTGTATTTGCCAACCTTCCTTCACCACTGCCTGTTGCCCGCTATCACAGTTTGGTCGCCACCAAAGTACCCGATTGTTTAGACATTATTGCCACCACTGATGATATGCCAATGGCCGTATTGCACCCACAAGATAAAGCGGTTGGGTTTCAATTCCACCCAGAATCAATATTAACCACCTTAGGCTGCACCTTATTAACCCAAACACTGTCTTATCTGACTAATACGTCAGCAAGTGTTGATTCACCAGCAAAAGGAACACTGTAATGGCTGAGCTACAACCTCTTTTAGACTCGTTATACCAAGGTAATGCCCTTACTCGTGAGCAAAGCGCACAACTGTTTAGTGCTATTGTTGCTGGTGAAATGGACCCTGTAGCCATGGCGGGCATGTTAGTTGCGCTAAAAATGCGCGGTGAAACCATTGATGAAATCACTGGCGCGGCTGATGCCCTGCGTCAAGCAGCTAAACCGTTTCCACGCAGCGCGCAATCATTAGTCACTGGAGTGGTTGATATTGTCGGAACCGGTGGCGATGGCCATAACACCATTAATATCTCGACTACCGCATCTTTTGTTGCCGCTGCTGCGGGAGCAAAAGTCACTAAACATGGTAATCGCGGCGTATCGAGCAAATCTGGCGCATCAGATGTACTGTCACATTGTGGTATTGCGCTAACCATGGACCCTGAATCAGCCAGCAAATGTGTTGATGATTTTGGTTTATGTTTCTTGTTCGCCCCGCATTACCATGCAGGTGTAAGACATGCCGTCCCAGTAAGACAAGCCCTTAAAACGCGCACTATTTTTAATATACTTGGGCCGTTAATTAACCCTGCAAAACCAGAAGCCATGATTCTTGGTGTCTATTCACCGAAGTTAATTGCCCCTATCGTCAATGTTCTTAATGCCTTAGGTGTTAAACGCGCAATGGTAGTGTATGGCAGTGGTTTAGATGAAGTAGCATTGCATGGCGAAACGCAAGTGGCAGAACTTAATGATGGCGATATTCGTTTTTATACATTAACCCCACAAGAGTTAGGGGTTGAGCCTGCTGAGATTAAAGCCTTAGAAGGCGGTGAGCCAAGTGATAATGCCCTTATTACCCAAGCTATTTTAAAAGGTGAAGGTAAGCCTGCCCATCGTGATGCGGTGGCAATTAATGCAGGTTGTGCGCTTTATGTTAGCGGTGTTTGCGATAGCGTGCAGCAAGGCACGCAACTCGCATTAAATACGATTAACAGTGGTAAAGCTTTTCAAGTCTTGACCCAACTGGCTGCAGCAAGCCAACAAGAGGATGCGAAATAATGACCACTATTAACTCTGGCGCTAACACGAGTATTAATTCTGCGACTAATTCTGAAGCTAAAGAATCAAATGTATTAACTAAAATTGTTGATACCAAAGTGGCGCACATTGCCTCATTAAAACTTCGCTACCCAGAAGCGAGCTTACAACCAAAAATCTCAGACCGTAGCTTATTTGATGCGCTAAAACAGCCTAATGCCGGTTATATTTTTGAGTGTAAAAAAGCCAGTCCTTCTAAGGGATTGATTCGCCCAGTTTTTGATGTTGAAGCAATAGCTGATATTTATGGCAACTATGCTGCTGGGATTTCGGTATTAACTGACGAGCAGTTTTTTCAAGGTGATATTGATTACATCCCATTAGTGCGTGCGCGTGTTAAACAACCGATCTTGTGTAAAGACTTCTTTGTCGACCCATACCAAATCAAGCTCGCGGCCCATCAAGGCGCTGATGCTGTGTTATTAATGCTGTCAGTACTCGATGATCAGCAGTATAAATTACTGGCAGCAGAAGCGGTTAAATACAATTTAGATGCATTAACAGAAGTCAGTAATCAGCAAGAACTTGAACGGGCGATTGATCTTAATGCCGCGATTATAGGTATTAATAACCGTAACTTACGTGACTTAAGCACAGACCTTGCAACGACTGAAGTGCTAGCACCGCAAATACCGTCTGACCGCGTTATTATTAGTGAGTCTGGCATTTACAACAATCAGCAAGTAAAACGTTTAAATCCATTGGTTGATGGCTACCTTGTTGGTAGTTCAATCATGGCGCAAGATGATATTGATTTAGCTTGCCGTCAGCTTATTTTTGGTCATAACAAAGTGTGTGGCTTAACCCGCATTGAAGACGTTAAAGCCGTGGCACAAGCGGGCGCTGTTTATGGTGGATTAATTTTTCATCCGAAATCGCCACGCAACGTCAGCATTGAACAAGCAGCTGCTCTTGTTAAGCAAAGCCAACAAGCCAGCATTGGTTTGAACTTTGTTGGCGTATTCGTCAATAAAGCCAATGCCGATATCGTTGCAACCGTTAAAACCGTTGGCTTGTCGGTAGTGCAATTGCACGGCAGTGAAACCAGTGCCGACATAAGCGCGCTAAAACAATTACTCACTGACGCTAAGCTTGATTGCCAAATTTGGAAAGCGGTTAGCGTAGATAGCGGCACCAATACTGTGGGTGATAAACCACAAGGCTGCGATCGTTACTTATTCGACAGTAAAAACAACGCTGAATTTGGTGGCACAGGTAAGACATTTGATTGGCAAGCGTTACTCGACTCATCAGCGATAACAGCCGCTGAACGAGAAAATGCCATGCTCGCAGGTGGGCTGACACCAGAAAATGCATTTGAGGCAAATCAACAAGGTTTCTATGGCTTAGATCTTAATTCAGGGGTTGAATCGGCGCCCGGAGTTAAAGACCCGCAGAAAGTGGCTCACGCATTTGCAGCAATCAGAAAGAATTAATCACATTGGCTCGATTGCGAGCCAATGCATTGAACAGTTTAAGCATTTCGAAATAGCCAACATAGGTATTTCACATAATATTGATAAGGAAAACCCAATGACAAAGCTCAAGTTAGACCCTTATTTTGGTGAATATGGCGGCATGTATGTCCCACAAATTTTAGTTCCAGCCCTTAAGCAACTTGAAACGGCCTTTGTTGAAGCTCAAGAAGACCCTGAATTTCAAAAAGAGTTTACTGATTTACTGAAAAACTATGCAGGTCGACCAACTGCGCTGACACTCACACGTAACTTAAGCCCTAACCCAATGGTAAAAATTTACCTAAAACGTGAAGATTTACTTCATGGCGGCGCCCACAAGACTAACCAAGTGTTAGGTCAGGCGTTATTGGCAAAACGTATGGGTAAAAAAGAGATTATTGCTGAAACTGGTGCTGGCCAACATGGCGTTGCAACCGCATTAGCATGCGCATTGTTAGATCTGAAATGTAAGGTCTACATGGGCGCCAAAGACATTGAACGTCAATCGCCAAACGTATTTAGAATGAAATTAATGGGCGCTGAAGTTATCCCTGTCACCTCTGGTTCATCAACCCTTAAAGATGCGTGTAATGAAGCGATGCGTGATTGGTCAGCAAGCTATGAAAAAGCACATTACTTACTGGGCACCGCTGCAGGGCCACACCCATTCCCGACTATCGTACGTGAATTTCAACGCATGATTGGCGAAGAAACCAAACAGCAAATTCTTGAAAAAGAAGGCCGTTTACCAGACGCCGTTATTGCCTGTGTTGGCGGCGGTTCAAACGCTATTGGTATGTTTGCTGACTTTATTGATGAAAAAGATGTTGAGCTTATTGGTGTTGAACCAGCAGGTAAAGGCATTGATACCCCAATGCACGGCGCACCGTTAAAACACGGTAAAACCGGCATTTTCTTTGGTATGAAAGCCCCGTTAATGCAAGACAGCGACGGTCAAATTGAAGAGTCATACTCAGTGTCTGCAGGTCTTGATTTTCCATCAGTCGGCCCGCAGCATGCTTACTTAAATTCTATTGGCCGCGCACGATACGAGTCCGCAACTGATGATGAAGCACTAGATTGTTTCCAGTTGCTTGCGCGCTGTGAAGGTATTATCCCCGCTTTAGAATCAGCTCACGCCATTGCCTATGCCGTGCGTTTAGCAAAAGAAGCCACTAAAGAAACCATTTTAGTGGTTAATCTTTCTGGTCGTGGTGATAAAGATATTTTCACCGTTGCTGATATTTTAGAACAACGTGATTCAGCTGACGCTGCTAAATAAGGAGATGAACATGTCTTTACCCATTACTAATCGTTATCAAGCAGCATTCGACCAGCTAGACGCGAAGAAACAAGGCGCTTTCGTTCCTTTTGTGACCTTAGGCGACCCGTCTGTTGAAGTGTCACTGAATATTATCAAAACCCTAGTAGATAACGGCGCTGATGCCCTTGAGCTTGGATTTCCGTTTTCAGACCCTCTTGCTGATGGCCCAGTGATTCAAGGTGCAAACCTACGCGCATTAGCATCAGGTACCAGTGTCTCTGATTGCTTTAGCATGTTGACTCAAGTACGTGAACTTTATCCTCAAATGCCAATGGGTTTATTGTTATATGCCAATCTCGTATTTGCCAATGGTATCGATGATTTTTATGCCAAAGCACAACAAGCTGGTGTGGATTCTGTACTGATTGCAGATGTGCCCGTTGAAGAGTCAGCCCCGTTTAGTGAATCGGCTAAAAAACATGGCATAGCGCCAATTTTCATTGCCCCGCCTAATGCTGACAGTGACACCTTAAAAATGGTCAGTGAAAAAGGTCAAGGTTACACCTACTTGTTATCCCGCGCTGGAGTAACAGGAACAGAATCAAAAGCTGGCCAACCAATTGATACAGTGGTGGCAAAATTGGCAGAATTTAATGCCCCGCCACCATTATTGGGTTTTGGTATCGCAGAACCAAGCCAGGTCAGTGCAGCGATTAATGCTGGTGCAGCAGGTGCTATTTCAGGTTCAGCTGTCGTTAAAATAATCGAAAAACACCAACATAACGAAGCTGAATTAGTGAGCGCCCTTGCTGAATTTACTCGTAATATGAAGGCAGCAACTCAAAAAGGCTAACACCATATTGAGACTATGCACTGGTCATTTTTAATGACTAAAGTTTACAAGGCTCATGCTTTCAAGGAAAAGCTTCTAACGGCTAAAATAAATAAACAATGCATTCTCAAATACATTAAACAAAAATGCCGCTCATCAACAATGAGCGGCATTTTTTTATTCTTCATCAAACATTATTTTTAATAGTAAATGCTATATGAATTTTTGCGGCTTTAGAAGGTTAACGAGAAACCGACAAAGTGAATGCTAGAGTCAAAATAACCATTCAACAAGTTACCAGTTAGATCAGTACCAGGAATAAGACCATCTTGACGAATTTCAACGTTACCTAAATCAGCATATTCATAAAACATATCTAATTTACTGTCGCCAATATAAGTACTTACACCCACAGAGTATCGTTTTTGAACTCCAACCGGGATATCAGGCGTTTGTAAATATGGGTCATCTTGAGGTGAGGTTTCATAAGAGAAACCCAACTTTAAATTCCAGTCTTTGTTAATGGCGTAATCTAAACCGACACCGTAATGCCACACATCATCCCAGTCACGGTTTTGCGTTAAATCAAATGAATTTGAAACCCCATCAACGGTACCATTAAAGGTTATCGGGGTAGAATCCCAGTCACTCCACTGATGCCACTGCACAGTCGTTAACAATGCCAATTCAGGTGTTAATTGGTAGCTAGCACTAAAATCCACTAACGCCACTAGGGTGCTGTCCATAGAGTAGTCAGTTAAAAGAAGTTTTTCTAAACGAATATCTGAATTTAAATCACCTTGGAAATCATGCTCTAGTTTTGAACGGTAACTTAAGCCCATCATGAGCTTATCAGTAGGTTGATATACCACACCTGCGTTATAGCCTGTTGCCCAATCAGAGGCACTTTCAATTTGAGTGTTAACCATTCTCGCATCAAGCACGGCATAATTAAGTTGTAATCCCGCGGCCACTGACCATTGGTCATTAATGCGATAACTTAACGAAGGGTTCAATTGTAGCGTCAATAGATTAATATCTTCTAATTGCAGTTCACCAGCCCAATCAGCGCTGTAATCTAAACCAGAACCACCTGCGGTGCCTAACCCAATACCAAAATGTAAATCATCAGTCAGTTGCACTACATGAAATGCAGCAATTGAGGCTAGATAATTATTACTGCCACCGTTTGCGGTATCGTCTACATCATAAAAATCCACACCCAGATCAAATACTAAACCATTAACGGTGGTTTTATTGTCACCCATAAAGGACATAATCGCCGGGTTAACCCACATAGCAGCTGCTGATTCAGTGTAAACACCGTCACCTGCCCCTGCAGTACCTAGGTTGGCATAAACAGCTTCTTGTAAAAATAAACCGCTAGCACTGGCTGGTAATGAAAATAAAAGCGCTAATGGTGCTAATTTTATGATGTTACGGGTCATATTAGTATTCTCTAAAATTTGCATAAGAGAATAATAGCACTAACCATTATTCCATATGGAATATCGCTTATTCTGTTTGTGGCCTTCAGATTTATTAAAAAAAGTACAATTAACCATAGTTCATCTTTAACTTATGTTGATGTTCTTCATATCATCGACGGTAACTGCTACACTTTGCGACAATAATTTCTATTAGCAAATGGACTGCTAAAATCACCTTTAGGCTATAGCATCTAATGAAACAACTGCTTGATTTTCTTCCACTGGTTATCTTTTTTACCATTTATAAATTTTATGACATTTATACCGCTACGGGTGCGTTAATCGCCGCCACAGCAGTACAGCTTATCGTGACTTATTTGTTATATAAGCAAGTAGAAAAAATGCATTTAATCACTTTTGCCATGGTGACATTTTTTGGTTCTTTAACATTGATATTTCATGATGACGCGTTCATTAAATGGAAAGTCACTATTGTTTATGCGTTCTTTGCAATTGCATTGGCAGTTAGTCAAATAATAAAGAAACCCATCCTTAAAAGTATGCTCGGCAAAGAGATGAAATGCCCAGATAAAGCTTGGGCAATCGTCACCTGGTATTGGGTCACGTTCTTTGTTGCATGTGGTATTGCCAATATCTATGTTGCCTTTAGCTTGCCGCTTGAAACCTGGGTAAACTTTAAGGTATTTGGTTTAAGCGCATTAACACTGGTGAACACAGTGATTACCGTTATGTATCTGTATAAACATATGGAACATGATGAATCGGAACAAGAACAAGAAAAATAAATTCAAGGAACCCTACACATGTGGTACATGATTTCGTCGCAAGATGTTGAAAACAGTTTAGAAAAACGTTTGAGTGTTCGACCAGCACATTTAGCCCGTCTTGAAGCGCTCGCTGCTGAAGCGCGCTTATTAGTTGCTGGCCCACATCCCGCTATCGACAATGAAAATCCTGGCGAAGCAGGATTTAGCGGCTCTTTAGTCGTTGCTGAATTTGAGTCTTTAGTTGCCGCACAAGCATGGGCTGATGAAGACCCATATATCGCAGCAGGCGTATACGCAAGTGTGGTTGTTAAACCTTTCAAGCGAGTACTGGTGTAATGAAAATTGTCTCATTTAATATCAATGGTATTCGTGCACGTTTACATCAATTGCAAGCGTTAATCGACAGCCACCAGCCTGACGTAATCGGCCTGCAAGAAACCAAAGTTCACGACGAAGCATTTCCAGTGGCTGACGTTGAAGCCATGGGTTATCACGTACATTATCACGGCGGTAAAGCCCATTACGGTGTGGCTATGCTGTCAAAAGCTGAACCTATAGAAGTCATTAAAGGCTTTAGTGGCGATGCTGAAGATGCCCAGCGGCGGATGATTATGGGTAAGTTTACTCAAGCTAATGGCCGTATTATTACCATAATGAATGGCTATTTCCCGCAAGGTGAAAATATTAGTCACGAAACTAAATATCCCGCTAAACGTAAGTTCTATCAAGACTTGATGCAACATTTAGCTGACAATCACACACCAGATGAAGACATTGCTATTATTGGTGATATCAACATCTCGCCTATTGATTTAGATATTGGTATTGGTGAAGTGAATGCTAAGCGCTGGCTTAAAAGTGGTAAGTGTAGCTTCCAACTAGAAGAGCGTGAATGGTTAGCTAAACTAAAAGATTGGGGCTTTGTTGATAGCTTCCGTGAATTACATCCTGATCGCACTGAGCGTTATTCTTGGTTTGATTACCGCAGCAAAGGCTTTGTTGATAACCGCGGTTTACGTATTGATGTAGTGATGGTGACCAAATCTATGTTGCCAAGGCTGACTGAATCAGACGTAGATTACGATTTACGCGCTATTGAAAAACCATCAGATCACGCACCGATTTGGAGTACTTTTTCAGACTAATCTGTACGGATGCGGATGCGAAACCTCAAGGTTAACATTCCGATGTCTAATCCTAAAAAGCCTAACTGCTATGCGAGTATATAGTAGTTAGGCTTTTTAATAACTGTCTCGCTCTAAATGACTTGCCCTAAATGACTTGCCCTAAATAATGCGGATCTGTTGGCGCCTTGATCAATCGGTATAAGTTTCAGTTGATGCACAGACTTTGTTTCGACCAGAATTTTTTGCTTGATACATGGCCTGGTCAGCATCAGCAATCAGTTTGTCTAATGATATACCAGAAGTGCTGAAGTCACTCACTCCAAAGCTGCGACTTATCTCAAAATTAAACCCAGTTTCATCAGTGATGATTGCATTAAGTTTAGCGCGGTAGGTTTCAGCGATGACTAATGCATCGCTTATACTGCAGTCTTGATAGAATTTCCAGAAAGGTTTCAGGGTGACTACTACAAAAGTTATCAGCCTTAATCAAAAAATTGTCGCCGTAATTTTTATTTATATTCGCAGGTATAAAATAATTTGACGAAGATAAAATCATTTTTCTAATTCACTATGCAACAAATTTATCTTCGTCTTTGATATTACGCTGTCATTCTTAGATCAGCTACACCAGAGTCAACCTTTTCACTTGGTTGACCTTCATCTTCAGGCTGATCATCTTCAGTAAGTACCATCAGGCCAACAACATCAGGGCAAATATCGAGCTGTTTTTCTAAGCTGGAAGTGTCATTATTTAATAATGCCTGCTTTAACTCAGGAGTTAAGCTGGATGTTGAAATCGCATCTGCTAATAATTGCGGATTTTGTAAGTCCGCATCTTGGCCCATACGCTCGAGTAATTGAATAATGTTTGACATGTTTTTTCCTTAAATGATGTCTTGTAAATCCTGCTTATACTTTACAATTTAACTTGCTTGGTTTTGATTAATCTGTGCTTCAAGCGCTGATAATCGAGTGAGTAATTCGATACTTTTAGTATTGCTTTTGAAGGTGCTATCACCAACGTGGTAATGTTAACGGGAGCTCACATTTACTAGTTCCCGTCAAAGGTTTTACGCTGTCATTCTTAAATCAGTTACACCAGAGTCAACCTTTTCACTTGGTTGACCTTCATCTTCAGGCTGATCATCTTCAGTAAGTATCATCATGCCAACAACATCAGGGCAAATATCGAGCTGTTTTTCTAAGCTGGAAGTGTCATTATTTAATAATGCCTGCTTTAACTCAGGAGTTAAGCTGGATGATGAAATCGCATCTGCTAATAATTGCGAATTTTGTAAGTCCGCATCTTGGCCCATACGCTCGAGTAATTGAATAATGTTTGACATGTTTTTTCCTTAAATGATGTCTTGTAAATCCTACTTATACTTTACAATTTAACTTGCTTGATTTTGATTAATCAGTGCTTCAAGCGCTGATAATCGGTTAAGTAATTCGGTATTTTTCTTCATAGATTCCGAGGGAGGTATCACCAATGTGGTATGCTGGCTCAAACTTACATTTGCTAGTTCTCCAAGGGTGATCCTTTGCTGTAGAACCTTATCAATAGGCAATACCGCGGCTTCGTATAGAATGATAATATGTGCTTCGGAATAGGTTTTTAAAAGGAGTTCAACTAAAATCTGTCTATGTGCCTGACCTGTTGAGCGGCGAGTTAATGATTTATCCCCTGCAATACCTATTTGCCATAATACCAAGTAAGCTGACGGGTCAAAAACACGCTGATAAAACATGAACTGGCTGGCTTCATAATGTTGACAGCCCACACTACCTGGGTCGATGCCTAAATCTGCGTATAAACAGTCTTCAGCAGAAATACCGGGGATCATCTTGGCATCAAACCCTTCTTGTTTTGCCTGCTCAATAGCAACACGTGGAGCTTGAGCGAATACGCCTGGGTGACCATAAAATGCGCCAACAACTTTTTTACCAGCACGAACTTGTTCAAGCATCACCTCTACCATTTGTTTATAGGTAATGCGGCGAGATTTACCTTTTTCGTAGAAAGCTTGCAAGCTACGTACATCAGGGTGCATTTCTTTTAGCCATAGCTCGACTATGCCATTAGATACACCAGAAAACACCACATCGGCTTTATCAATATGACTCTTGCTAATGGGGCAAATATGCGCCCCCAGTGTCATTCCTACCCCTACGCAGACTATGCTTCCATTCATTTTAGCCATTCCCACACCCCAATATCACTCAATATTAATTTAGCAAAACCTAACCTAACCTAACAGGTATTAGTATGATTTGGCAGTGATTTCTGCCAAATTTCTGCAGTTAAATAACTAGTCAAATTTTTGGGTTTATCTTTGGTGTTTTTTTCATCAGAGTGGTTAGTTATTGGCTGCTCAATTATAAACCCTAACTTTTGAGTACTCCTATGGGTCGCATAATTGGTGCTGTCATATTGAGCGCAAATTCGTTCAAGTTTAAGAGTGTTAAAACCGAAGTTGATTAATCCGGTAGTTGCCTCTTCAGCAAGTAATTTACCGTTAGATTTCCTTAACAACATAATGCCAATTTCAGCGCAGTTAGGTTGATTATTTGAGGAGAATAAACTCTGTAATCCAATTGCGAGGCCATTTTGTTCAATGACCCAAACCCAGCGCTGCTTTATTGGAGAAAGATTATCTTGTAAGGCAGTTTCGAAAAATTGCTTGATTTGCTGCGGCTCAAAAGGTGCACATATTTTACGCATTGTCTTAGGGTCGGAATAAAGCTGCACAAATATGTCAAAATCACCTTGCTGTATTAATCGCATCGACAGACGCTGAGTATTAAAGCTGTAATTCATTTAACTTTACCAGTTAATAGTGGCGCAATATGTATGGCTACACTTAGCAACATACATATCATTCTAAAGTAAGCTTTACACTTTAAAGAGCTGCTAAACTGCCAGTAAAAATGGGCTTTGTAAGCTAATAAGATTAAGTCTGTGTCATCTTCGGGGTGATAAGCGACTTGGCCAACAACTAATGAACTGCTTCCAGAATCAACAATTAAGTTAACTTCCGTTTGCTGGCTACCTATATGTAACTTTACGGTGTAGCCGCCTTTTGCATAAATATTGATGAGGGGTAAGGCTAATGGGTGTGTTGCTGTCATGTGTCGCAGTCCTGTGCTGTTGAATTAAGGCATTAAATCGATGATTTAGCTTTAGCTTATATTAAATTACCTTATTCGGGATAATAAACTTGTGCTACTAAACTTTTGGTAAAGACTTTATCTGAATCTACAGTAAAAAATCATTAGTTCGTTGCTATCATTACTTTTAGCTGCAAGATCAACGAACTTAACATTTGTTGCCCACAGCCTGACTTTGAACATACTAGACTCACCAGTCAATATCACTTACGTTAGAAATTGATTTTCTTACATCCTAAGCAAAATAGCCTTTGTGTTGTTATGCTTTACATTAGATAATAATCATATAAGCTAAATTTGTGCTATCTGGCGTTACAACTTGAAAAGGACTTTATAAGTTGAATCATATCAAATATAAAATACACTCAAAAAGTAAGCAGCTACTATTCAGCGTATCCCTATGTCTGAGTCTGATGTTAATAAACCAACCTGTTTTCGCTTATCACGATAAAACGATCAGCTTTACCACCAGCAACAGTATTGAACCCTATTTTTTTGTAAATGAAAAACGTGGACTGCAATATGAGTTATTAAGTGCCGCGTTATCAATGAATAATATACTGTTGGGCGAAGTCACTTTTGCGACTAACCTAAGAGCTTTGCGATTAGTTAAAACCAAAAAAACCGATTGTATTATCAATTCTCCCTCTAATAGCGACGGGTTATTTTTAACCCAAAGCTTAATTGAGTATCAAAATAGTGTATTTTTTCTCAATAAAAACAAACTAGAAATAGATGAAATTGAAGATCTTAAAAACTACTCATTAGTTGGGTTTCAAAATGCACATCAATACCTAGGCCAAGAATTTTTAGCGTTATCTAAAACACATAATAATTATCATGAAATTGCCAATCAAAAAAACCAAGTATTAATGCTATTTGGTGAACGAATTCAGGCAATTATCCTTGAACAACGAATTTTCGATTATTATCGTCGGCAAATAGAGAACCAAATAAAGTCGACTTATGAAGTGACTAAAATCACCTTATTTGACCAAGCCCCCCGCTATATTGCTTGTCATGATCCCGATACGGCAATATTAGTCAATGAAGCCATTTCACTATTAAAACAAACCAACTTGTACCAACAAATTTTACTCAATGCTGAACAGGGTGAATACGATATGGCAGAGTTGACCAAATAACCTGATAGCTTGATAGCTTGATAGCTTGAAAAAGGCAAGCTGTAAGAACAAACCATAGGACTCCACTTTTACCTAATAAATAACCCCCTAGAATTTCGTGACCTTTGTAGCTAAAAAATTTGTGGCTAAAAAAATAATTATAAAAAGCAAAAAAATGCCCAAATCGGATGACCGATTTGGGCGTTTATGACTTCTTATAATACTTACATTTTCAACACTTTACTCAGTGGTAAATCACGATAGCGCTTACCGCTTGCTGCAAAAATAGCATTCGTTAAGCTGGGTGCGACTGGCGGCACACCAGGTTCACCAACCCCTGCAGGTTTAGCTGTTGATGCCACGACAATGGTTTCAATTTTAGGTGATTGCCCAATACGTAGTAATGGATAATTATGAAAATTAGATTGCTCGACTTTACCGTCTTTGTAACTAATTTCGCCCATCATAGCGAGGCTTAAGCCAAATATAACCGCCCCTTCTGTTTGAGAGTGAGCTCTATCTGGATTAACTACGGTACCAGCATCAATAGCGGCAATGCTGTTAAGTACTGTTAGCTTATCTCCTTCCATTTCAACTAATGTTGCTACAGCAACGTAGCTAACAAAACTACGATGAACCGCAAAACCCCAACCTTGACCCGGTTTTACTTTAGGATGCTTTGCCATCGCTTTTTCTACGGCATCGATGACCCCCAAGAAACGGCCGATATCAATCGGGAAATCATCTAAGGTTTCACCATAGTTTCCGTATTTTACGATTTGATTTTCAAGCTTCTCATATCGGGGCGTACCCAGTAGTTCACGCCACATTGCAATACAGGGCTTACCTGCATTAACCGCCAGTTCATCAACAAAACTGCCAATACCAAAACCGTGTTGAATATTACACACTGATCGCATCCAGCCGATTCGAGAATGAGCGGTCGCTTTCACTGATTCCAACTGGATTTGCGGTAAATTAAAAGGAATATCAGAAAAACCTAAATCCAACTCCCCTTCTGATGGCATATCAACGCCTTCAGCAAAGGTTGAACTGATAGACGGGAATCCACTGCGAGCCAATAAAGCTTGTGGTGCTTTGTTGTTATCTAACTTCGCTTGATAGTGCTGAGCACTAATCGCATGGTAATAACCATTTTGAATTTCATCTTCACGGCTCCAACTGACTTTTACCGGTTTATTTAATTTCTTAGATAATAAGGCTGCTTCGACACTGAAATCTGGCTTAGATTTACGGCCAAATCCGCCGCCCAGTAAAGTCACGTTTACTTTAACCTGTTCATCCTTTAATCCTAGCGTGCCTGCAACATTCTTCTGAGTGCTTTGCGGGGTTTGGGTTGAAGCCCACAGCTCGCAACCTTCTTTGGTCACTGAGGCAACGGCAACGGGCGGCTCCATCATCGCATGGGTTAAATAAGGCACGGTATAAACCGCAGATAAACTATTGTCTTTATTCCAGTCAGTAACGCTGTCACCTAACTGACGAATAACTTTGCCAGGTTGGCCAACACGCGTCACCAACTGTGCTAAATCAACATCTGAGTCATAACTGCTGTTAGCAGATTCTGTCCAAGTGATTTTTAATGCCTTGCGGCCTTGAATCGCACTCCAGGTGTTAGTCGCTATAACCGCAACCCCACCAAGGGCTTGAAATAAAGGTGCACCTTTGGCAATCGGTAATTGAATAACATCTACAACGCCAGTAACCGCTCTAGCTGCAGTATCGTCTAACGAAGCAACATCACTGCCAAATACCGGCGGACGCGTAATTGAGGCGTAAACCATGCCCTCTACATTTATGTCATAACCAAAGACGGCTTTACCGCTAATCATGTCGTCCATATCCACAATTGTGGGAGATTGACCAATATGAGTAAACTTTGATGCAGGTTTTAAGCTAATACTGTCAGCTTCAGGTGTGGGTAGCTTACTTGCTGCAAGGGCTAAATCACCAAAGCTTAACGATTTAGCAGAGGGTTTGTGATGCACTTTACCTGCTGCGGCATAAACCTCAGATTTAGGGACTTTCCATTGATTAGCAGCAGCTTGCTCAAGCATGTCTCGAGCGGTTGCGCCCATTTGACGCATTCGTTGATAATGTTTACGAATACTGCGGCTACCATCGGTATTTTGGCTACCAAACTCTTCATTAGCTAAACCTTGGACCACAACAATCTGATCCCAATCAGCTTCTAACTCATCAGCCAAAACTTGTGGAATACCCGTTCTGATCCCTTGTCCCATTTCAGAGCGATGACAGGTCAAATAGACTTTATTATCCTCACCGATGGCAATAAACAAATTAAGCTGAGCTTGCTTGCCTTCGGCCATAACCATTGGACTCCAAGCGAGTCCTGAAACACCTAGGGCTAAGCCACTCCCCACACCACCAAATAGTTTTAATACTCCGCGGCGACTGATATTTTCAACTGCTGTAAAGGTAGTCATAATTACGCCCCTACTTTGCTATTAGCAGCAGTAAATATGGCCGCTTTAATACGTGGATATGTACCGCAACGACAAATATTACCTGTCATCGCTTTATCGATCTGTGCTTCAGTTGGCTTAGCTGTGGTTTTTAATAATGCTGCCGCCGACATGAGTTGCCCCGCTTGGCAATAACCGCATTGCGGTACGTTATGTTCAACCCAGGCCGCTTTTAGATTATCGGCTTCAAGCCCTTCAATGGTGGTGATTTTTTTTCCTACAGCTTGTTTAATACTAGTGAGGCAACCTCGAACAGGTTCGCCGTCAAGATGAATAGTACATGCACCACATAAGCCTGCGCCGCAGCCGAACTTAGTGCCTGTTAAGCCTAGAATATCCCGTAAAGCCCATAATATAGGCATATTGGGATCAGCATCGAGACTAAAGTTTCTGCCATTTACCAGCAAAGTTTGTGTTTTTTGTGTCATAACTTACTCCTTGTTAGCCAACCACAAGCTAAGATCGGCTTTAGTATCAATATCAATCGCGGCTTGCTCTAAAGGAAAAACCACCAATTGTTGATTATTTGAATGTTGTTTTAATATTTTTTTTGCACCGCTATCACCTTTAAGTTGTTGCAAGGCCTTAAAGTCTTTAGCAAGGAAAATGGCTGGAACACCAAAACTTTGTTGATAATAGGCGGCTGTTGTTTTGCCAAACTGGCAATAAATTCGATAAAGACTTAAATAGTGTAGATAAGAAATGGCCACTTGATCAGCTAATGTCAGCAGCATTGCATCAGCGTGTTGAGAGTGAGCGTAATATGCCGCCATCGCAACTGAACTTGCCAATCCTGTAGACCAGTCGTTATTCTCCAAAACCAGAGTATCCTTAGGCAGTAAAGGCATTAACCTATTTTTATGCCCGCCTAAAACCACCACTGGTGGCGCTATGTCCAACTGTGTTGTTGCTTCTGTTAACGTAGAAAAGGTATGTTGAATGATACTCTGAGCATGGGTTTTATGACCTAATTTCGCAGCCAACTTTGTACCATCAAAACGGCGACTGCCACCGGCAGCTAACATCACAGAGACAACTTTAGGTGCTAAAGGTAATTGACTCAAGATGACATAACCTTATCCAAACTAGATAACTTATCTTGTTGTTTAAGTCCATGATGAAGAACACCATGGCATTGAGATAAAATACTTAGGGCAACGGAACTGGGTAGTTCGCCGCCTAATGCAAGGCCCGCAGGCGCTGAGAAAAAGCCTTTAAAATCATCAACTGATAACTCACTTTTTAGTAAAACTTTATCTCTGCGATGAGTAGGACCTAAAAGCGCAATATAAGCAATATCAGTGAGTTGCAGTAATTTCAGCGCTTTAGCATCCATGTCTAAATTGTGATTCATAATCACAGCCGCATCGAGATGGTTTAATTCATCTGCTTCGAGTTGCTCAATTGGCGTTTTACAAATTTTAGCGACAGGAAAATCATAACTTCTGGCATAAGCAGAGCGGCTATCAAATACAGTCACCTTCCAATCAAGTTGGTGTGCAATTGTCACCAAGGGCTGTGCATCCAATCCGCCACCAAAAACACCTATATGAAAGGGACTTCGCAGCGGAACTTTTAAGATTTCAATATCGTTTTCAATAGTCAGCTGGGCTGACGATTTTAATTTAGGCGCATCTGATTTAAGCACGTTAGCTGGGTTAAGTAATGCGTCATTAACAACAAACAGTCCATTCACCTGGCTAGCATGAGCACCTTGCTTAGCAATTGTGAGTTGATAAGTGCCTTTACCGCCCCGAGTGAGTTGTTGATGTAACTCAGGTAAGCCTAGGTACTGATTATCGGCAAGCAATGGCACCATCATGATATTAACTAAGCCACCACAACCCAATTGGTAACTGGTGTCGTTTTCGTCAGTGGCATCATAAGTTAACTGCTGTACTTCTTGGGTTTGAATCGCTTTTTGGGCATGACGACGTAAATCAGCTTCTAAACAGCCACCACTGAGCATCCCCAACGTTTTACCTAATGGATCAAACAACATAATCGCGCCGGGCTTTCTATATGATGAACCTTCAACAGAAGTGATCACCGCCAGCGTCCAGTCTTGTTGTGCTGTTTCAGCCCAAATATCTAACAAAGTTAATAAATGATGTGCCATGAGTCCCTGCCAGCAATCTGATTTATCCAATGACATAGCTTTAGTATGACATCAGTCAATAGCCCTATTTTTAATCCAAGGCTAATTCAGTTAATGGTTATAAGCTAACAAAGCAGGTAAAGAATGCAAAGATCTATTGCGTTAAGTCAATTGAAGGCAGAAATAGGGAGTGGCAATAGTAACAATGACAAACCCAGCAAGTCAGGCTGCTTGCTGGTTTAGAGGAATAGTCATCATCAAAATTAAAAATGTAACGTTTTATGCTAATTCAGCCGCTACAAGGTTATGCAGGTTTACATCAGTAATTGGTCTGCCACGAAAGGATTGTGCTGGCGCTCATCTTCAAATGTAGACATGGGTCCGTGACCAGGAATAAAGCTGATTTTTTCACCTAATGGCCAAAGTTTTTGGGTAATAGAATGAATAAGCTGCTGATGATCAGATTGTGGAAAATCAGTTCGGCCAATTGAGCTTCTAAATAGCACGTCACCGACCCAGGCAAGATTTGACTCCGCAGAATGAAAAACAATGTGACCAGGGGTGTGACCAGGACAATGCAACACTGCCAATTGCTGCTCACCGATAGTCACTTCATCGCCTTCAGCTAAATACTCTGTGGGTTCGAAAGAATCAATATGAGGAAAACCAAAGTTCTGGCTTTGTTTCGCTAAACCTTCTAACCAAAACTTATCTGCAATATGTGGCCCAATGATAGGAATGTTTAACTGGTTTGAAAGGTTTTTAGCACCACCGACATGATCAATATGCCCATGGGTTAATAATATTTTTTCTAAGGTTAAGCCTAACTTATTAACTTCAGTAACGATTCTGTCAATGTCGCCACCGGGATCAACCACTGCCGCAAGCTTGGTTTTTTCACACCAAATAACGCTGCAATTTTGCTGAAACGGGGTTACTGGAATGATTTGATACTTCATTACTTTTTATCCTCAAAAATAAGCAAAGGCTGGCGATAAGTCATTATGCTTTAAAGCTAAAGAAAATGTTTGATCTATCTATAAGATTAAAGAAATAAAACCCAGCGGCTAATTGACTGAGTCAATTGAACCCATCATAGATTGGCCTAAAAACCATAAATCCCTAAAACAAAGCTATTTCATTCACGTAACAAAACATTTTCATTGTGACTAGCGACGAACCTTTCTACAATACCACCTTTATCTACTCTATTATTCACAGGCACACCATGCAAATAGACAATATTCTTTCTGGGATCGTCTCCAAAAAACATTTTTTCAACGTTCCGTTAGATTATCAACAGCCTGAAGGTGAACAACTCTCTATTTTTGTACGTGAAATCGTCAGCACTGAAAACCAGCACCTATCACTACCCTACCTGGTATTTTTCCAGGGTGGACCTGGTTTTGGCGCCGTAAGACCGGTTGAAAATAATGGTTGGATTAAACGTGCATTAAAAGAGTATCGCGTACTATTACTGGATCAACGTGGCACAGGCTTATCTAGCTTAATTAACACCACGACACTTGAACATTTAACGCCACAAGAGCAAGCCGACTACGTTTGCCAGTTTAGAGCCGATAATATCATCAGAGATGCTGAGGTGATTCGAGCTGAGCTAGCCAATAACCAACCTTGGAGCATCCTTGGGCAAAGTTTTGGCGGTTTCTGTGTTCTGCAATATTTAAGTGCCGCACCAGAAGCACTGACTGAAGCATTTATTACTGGTGGCATTCCTTCTTTAACTCGCCAAGCTGATGATGTGTACAAAGCGACTTATAAGCGCGTTATCACTAAAAACAATGATTTTTATCATCGCTTTAAAGATGCCGACATTCTCATCGCTGAACTCGCTGACTTTATCAGCGAAAATGATGTGATACTGGCAACTGGCGAAAAGCTAACAGTAGAAATGCTACAACTGCTAGGTGTCAACATTGGCATGGAGCAAGGCCCTGAAGCCGTATACTACTTGCTTGAACAAGCACTTATTAATACCGCTCAAGGTCGAAAGATAAATCCACTATTTTTACATCAATTCAGTCAGTTTTTAGACTATAACACCAACCCTATTTTTGCTTTGATGCACGAATCAATTTATTGCCAACAATTTCATCAACGGGGCGCAAATTGGTCAGCACATCGAGTGCGTGAGCAGTTCCCTAAGTTTAACTACCAAAAAGGCCAACGCTTGCTGTTTACCGGAGAGATGATTTACCCATGGTTTTTTGATCAATTTGAACAATTAAAGCCCCTTAAGGCCGTCGCTGAAATCATTGCCGCAAAATCCGATTGGAATAACCTTTATGATGTCGATGTTTTATTGCAAAACAAAGTCCCAGTGACTGCGGCAATTTATAGCGAAGATATGTATGTTGATATGAATTACAGTTTAGAGACAGCTCAGTTAGTGGATAACCTGACATATTGGATAACATCGGAGTACGAACATAATGGTATTCGTATCGATGGTGAGCATATATTAGATAGGCTTATTTCATTAAGTCGTAAAAAATCGATTAGATAACTGAATTTTGCACTCTATATGACACATATTTATCAAAAGCCGTTACAGGTCACATTTTGGGCGTAGTACCAAAAGCTAAATTAATTTTGAGTTAAGTAAGTTAGCCCATAATCAACCTTGTTCCGCCCTTTATGTTGTGAACTAGTGAATTTATATGAGTAAACCACAATTAGGTTTACTCATTTTTTTTGCCTAAAATAAATCGATAAATTAAAGACTATAATAATCATAAACTTAAATAATCATAAGCCTTCTGCGCTTAAATAAAATTAATCGTTTACATCGATGATTATTTAGCAGCAACCTCTTCCTCAGGCTTATCTCGTAATGAAAAGTATATTTTCGATACAATAAACTCTGCAATCAATATTCCAAATACCAATGCAAAAAATGCGACTAAACCGTTGAAAGGTCCAGTGAAAGTAATGCTGTCGCCAAATGATAAATCAATCACTTCAAGCATGATGATTTTAGAGAAAAACAAAATTGCCCAGGTGCTCAATGCTCGATACACCTTCGGTGCTTTGCCTGGTTTAGCTTTAAAATAATCTGCAATTTTATGCTCCAGAGCTATGGTGAGTTTTAATAACAGCTGTAATAAAATCGCGACCAATAATGACACTGAAAATGAAGATACATTAATGTGCTGCCAAAATTCAGCGAATAAATTTAGCACCAATAAATCGACTAAAATGGCTAAGGTATAGCCGACAAAATAACGTTGTGGAGTATTAAACCCATGTAACGGTGTCGCAATGGTTGTTTGTTCATCTGACATGCTAAACCTCTAATTCTTATTAATTATAAATATCTGTAAGCGTCACCTCCATAGTAACTATTTATTAACAAAACTCAAATGAAGTTACCTAAGATTGAAACTTAAATTTCATCTCAAATCGCTCAAATCTAAAACTCTGATTGGAAACAATCTGCAATACGATATTGAGAAACTTGATTTGAGTTCTCAAGGCACATTATTTTTGACCCACGATTTTGATTTTCAGGTCGATAGTGAAACTGATATAAGAATTATGTTCAATGGATCTAACAACCCTAGGTTAACGTGCTTTTTAAGCGAAGGTATCAAAAGAATAGATTTATCATTTCTGGGCATAAATGAGCTAGAAATTAGGCTCTAGTGCAATGGTATAGAGTTTACACTGACCCACATATCCAAGCTAACTTTCGTTAGGGCTTTTCGACAATGACCGAAGACGGATACAAACGAAGTCCAAAGCTGGATCAATCCCCATCGAAAATCATGCGTTTTTCAGCATTTTTCGTTAGGGGCTGCGGGGTGATCCAAGAGGGTATTGCTGTTGATACCCTTTTGGTCTAGTGTGGGTGAAGCGCCACGACTTTGATTCAAACCAAGTTTGGAAATAAAGGATGGAAACCTACGGTCTAAATCTGGTGTGAACTAAATACCACGACTTTGTTTTGTTCAATATCGCAAACTAGATTTGGGGCAAAAATTTATCAGAATAGCGATTAATGGAAACCTTACAAAACAGGGTTTATTTCGACTAACAATCTGTGCCTTCTGAAAGTAACAATGCGTCTTCTAATTCAACTCCAAGGTAGCGGATCGTGTTATCTCAAATTGAACTTCAATGTCTGTTTTTGGCTGGATATGCTTAACACGATTGTAGTTGTAAAGAAATGAACAAAGACGTATTTCAAGTTGGCCAAATGAATGTCCGGATAAAACTTTAGCAACTAAATCTCTACTACGTTCTCCCCTAATAGTGATAAAATATCCGCACTAGAATAACCGAGAGACTCTATGTTTATCCATCATGTTAACGGTATCGACTGGCTGGTGATTACAGGTTTTGAAGAACTGAAACCTTTATTTATCGAAGAAGCAGGTGCGATCCCCTTTTGCTTCTCTACCGACAGCGAATTGAACCTGATTGATCAAGCCAAGCGCAATTATGGATATTTGCCTACACTCAGCGGCGTAATCACCGATACCGGCACTTTTCAAAGCCTGGATAACGAAGAAGATTTGAACCCACAGCTTGCCTGTATAGTTGAGGGGCGAGGTCGGGTATTTATCTATCACGGCGGCTTTGTGGCTTTTGTTGATGACGAGCAAACCTTTATTACCCGAATGGACTGAAAATTATTCAGTAAGTTGAAATCAGCGAATTGGCATCCCTAGCAAGGAATGGGGCATAAAAAATTGTCCTACTAAATGGCTTATTAGATGCCGTAATCTCGTTCCACTTTAGATATACGAACCTTGAATGAATCATACCAAGACTTACGCCCAGTTTTTTGGGCATCTAAGTGTTCTGAGTTAGCTTTCCAGCTTTTAATTGAATCAAGATCTGCCCAGTATGAAACCGTTATTCCAACATTCTCTCTTGCTGATTCTATACCCAAAAATCCTGATTGCTGCTCTGCAAGCTCAACCATTCTACTTGCCATCTCATCATAACCATTATCTCCTTCTGTTCGTGTAGAAGTAAAAATAACAGCAAAGTAAGGCGGTTTTGGTGTTTTAGCGATAACTGACATTAATGCTCCTAGGCATATAAAGCCCTAATAATGATAAATAATTATTGGATAAAATGTTGATCAACGAAAGCTGCTAACTATTTTATTTTTGTTTAAATCCCTTACGACATGCTTTACCACTCGATATAGATTTCAGTACCTATTTCCACTAAATCCATAAACTCATCCATTTCTGAATTAGTTAAAGCAATGCAACCATTTGTCCAATTGTACTTTTGTGTAATTGAAGAAAACCACCCAAGCCAATTTCGCTGACCATGCACCATAATAAAACCGCCAGCTGAGAAGCCCTTAGATTTAGCATTCTGATTATCCTGAACATTAGGATATGAAATGTGCATCGCTCTATAAAATGATGAATCTTCTTTTTTATAATCTAAGGTGTAACTACCCTCTGGAGTTTTTTGATCACCCTCTTGCTCTTTATGCCCTTTGGGATTTCTGCCAAAAGCAACTTGGTACTCCTTAATAACTTTACCGTTATTAAGTAAGTACATTTTATTGTCAGATTTATCTACTTTTACTAAATCAACTTTAGCGAAAATAGGAGAAGAAAATAAAACTAACACGAAAATTAAAGCAATATATCGCATATATACCTGTGCATGTGATTCCACGTTAACTGGAAAGTAACCATTGACTAAAATGTGAAAAATTGAATTGAGTAAACTTTTACCATTCCGACTTTAATTTTTGTTATATATAAATTTTATTAATATTATCAGCTTAATAGAAATCAAGGTGAACAGGCAAAAAGGAGTGATTAAAGTAAACCAATAATAATCATCCAATAATGACTCCAATATTTTGTGTCCACAGATTAAGCCTAATGTATAGATAGTTAATAGTGAAAATATTGATAAGTTGAAAGCCACCTTCTCCCATTTATCTCTGGATACAATACAAGCCAAGCTACCACAAACTAGCCCTTTTATAGCAAAGCTAACAAAGTTTAATTCTTGGCACCCTAGAAAGGTCTTTTCGCAAAGATGGTGAAACATAAGATGACTTGAGCCATAAATATAATCACCTATAAAAAAGGAGAACCATGGTAACAGAATTAAATATATTACTTTCATTGTGCTCAATCCGTTACCAAGATATAACGTTTTAGTATTTTGCTGGGCATCAATCACTTGTTGGACTTGATTGATACCAATCCAAGTTGGTTAATACCTGTCCAAGTTGATTTGGTATGCTTAACTAGTAGAGTCAGAGTCAATTCTATATGGTAGTTTATTGGATCATGTTATTGGATGACTTTTTCTTCCCTAAATAGTGTGCTCGATGATTGTGTTTAAGCTTACCCAACTCTGTCCTGGACAAATATACCTAAATATTTTTGTAGCTTTAATTCAATACCTTACTGAAACACCATCAATTTTAATCGTTTGAAAATAACAACCAACATCTCATGCACGATCAACAAGAGTCATACAGACACAACACCTTCCTTGCAATAGTTAAACTCAGGCTCAAGATTCAAAGTTAACATTCAGGTTTGTCGTTAATGGACATACCTGATGTCTTAATACTCACTCGCTAGTTAATTTTTACAGGACTATTATCGTCTCAATTAACTTTTGAGGTTCCTATGTCCCGATATCTACTCTGCAGTTTTGCCCTGGTTTTACTCTACCCTACCGCAATCGATCTTTACTTAGTGGGTTTGCCACAGATTGGCGCGGATCTTAACGCAACAGAATCACAGCTGCATTTTGCCTTTTCTATCTATTTAACAGGTATGGCAACCACCATGCTGATTGCAGGAAAACTGTCAGATTCAATTGGCCGTAAACCTGTTGCTATTACTGGGGCTATTATCTTCACGGTGGCTTCAATATTGGGCGGAATGGCTGAACAGAGCAGCACATTTTTAATGGCTAGATTTATTCAAGGAGTTGGAGCCGGTACTTGCTACGTGGTGGCCTTTGCTATTATTCGTGATGTGTTGGATGATACTCGCCGCGCTAAAGTGCTGTCGATGATCAATGGTATCACCTGTGTTATTCCCGTTATCGCGCCCGTAATTGGTTATATGATTATGCTTAAATACCCATGGCCAAGTTTGTTTCTCACTATGGCGATAATGGGTGGTGCTGTTTGTATTTTATCATCGCTAATATTAAAGGAAACCAACCTAAAAACATCCACCAGCGTTAATGAAAACCTTACGTTTTTACCCTCCGCAACAGAATCATTTGCCGAACGCTTCTTTATCAGTCGCATTATGATTACTTCGCTTGGTATGACGACAATTTTAACCTACGTTAACGTTTCCCCCATGTTAGTGATGAATGATATGGGCTTTGATAGAAGTCAGTATTCAACCATTATGGCTGTAACGGCGTTAATCAGCATGATTGCCTCTTTTGCTGCCCCTTTAGCCTTGTCTATTTTTAAAGAACGTAGCATATTGCTCGCTTCACAAAGTTTGTTTGCACTCGCTGCTACAGTGATGACAATCACTTTATTAGCAGATTTGAATCATCATTGGTATTTACTCGGCTTCGGGTTTATATGTTCAGGTTTTGCGATTGGTTTCGGAGTTTCTATGAGCCAAGCCCTTAGCCCATATGCTGTGCGTGCAGGCGTTGCCAGCTCATTGCTTGGTATCACTCAAGTGTCGTGTTCTGCGTTTTATATCTGGATTATGGGTCTTTTAGGTGTAAACGCATTGAATATGTTAGTGATAATTTTGGTTTTAGGTAGCGTAACCAGTATTGCTTTAATACTATTAGTGCCTAAGTCTTCTCAAAGCCAAAATCATGAAAAAATCACTGTCCCGTCTTGATCTGAATTTATTGCATACTCTGCAATTACTAACTCAAGAGCTAAGTGTGTCAAAAACAGCAAAAAAGCTGAATGTGACCCCTTCCTCAGTGAGTAAATCACTCAGAAAACTGCGGGATTGGTTTGACGATCCTTTGTTCGTCAAAACACCTAAGGGGTTAGCGCCGACCCCTTTTACCCAAAGCATGGAACAAGATCTTGCCGATTGGTTGCAAATAAGTAACCAACTGCTACAAAAACAAAGCGGTGACTCACCAAAAGGGATTCAGTTTGACTTAGCCATTGAATCCCCTTTATTACTGTTCACGCTCACAGAGCTCATTCAAGAAATTCAAACACGCTACACTGATGCAAAAATCAAAACCTATAACTGGGATTATGACTCTTTAGAGGCGCTTATTTCAGGGGAAATTGATATTGGATTAACCGGCAGAGAAAGCCACCCTCGCTCAAAAGAGTCGTTAGATTTATTGCCCTACTTCATAGATTTTGAAATTTTGTTTACTGATCTTCCAATGGTGTATTTACATAAAGCACACCCTGCATTGCAAGAAGAGTGGAACTTGGATACCTTTCTCAAATATCCACATATCAATATCGTATGGGAGAAAAGTGAAACTTGGGCATTAGATGAAGTACTGAGCGAACAAGGCTTAAAACGTAATATCACCCTTACCATGTCTAGTTTTGAGCAATCACTGTTTATGGCGGCGCAGCCAAACCAAAATATGATCACCACAGCCCCTAGATATTGTCAGCGGTATACTGAAAACCTTCACCCTGATTTAGTATGCTTACCTATTCCTGTTAATGTGGCGGATCAAGCTAAATTACAAATTCCTTTCACATTAATATGGCATAAACGCAATGCCCATAACCCTAAATTACAATGGCTGAAAGACACTATAAAATCGTTTTATGACAACATAAAATTTGATTAGATGACTTTATTGAATTTAATTAAGCTGCAGATTAAGTGACTAAGCATCGAAGTTAGAAGAGATAGTAATAAGTGATTAGTCATGCGCCCTAAACCCAGACTTGAACTGAGACTTGTTAGAGCTAAAATGATGAAACTCATATATAGTTAAATGACATCCATCAAAATAATAAATTCAAAAAAGCACTGAGTATTATTAATATTCAGTGCTTTAAATTTAACTTTTTAGTTTCAAGTATATTCTTGTATCAATATTTACTAACTTGATTTGCCTACTTGATCAAATAGCTATGTTTAAACAGCTGTCGCTGCTTCAGGTTGTTTGGGTGTGCCATGATGGCCATCACGCTTCCAATCAACATCTAATAATTCAGAACCTGATAGACTAAATGCTTGCCCAAAGCCCTTCACATATAAACCGTGATGAGGATTGAGTTTAAACAAATTAAAGTCGTTCAATATCGCCAGATTATCAATCATTTCACCAAATCGAGCCGATAATGCCGCAACCCCTTTTTTGAAAGTATCACTATCGCGAGACACCAATTCTGCAGTGGCATCAAAGGTTAACCGCTTACGAGCAAAAACACTTTTAGCTTCAGTTTCATCCTGTACTAACATCACTGACAATTTGGCTGATGCTTTCAAGTTAGTACCATGACGAGCCAATTCACTGACCAAAATATAAAAGCCGTCATCAGCTAAAGCAAAAGGAGCGTAACTGGCATTAGGCACACCGTCTGCATCTTGTGTTGCTAATTGCAGCGTTGAGCGCTGCGCTTTAAATTCTTCAATTTCAGGTAATAATTTTTCGCGTAAGCGCTGCTCTTTTTCTGTTGTCATCACACTTTCCTCAATATTAATTCTTTTCTTGCCTCGCAATTAATGGGCATCTCAATTGCTAGCCAAAGTAATACTTTACTTAGTAAGTGGCTTACGCCGCTTCAGTAACACTGGCTTTTAATGCCTGAAAACGTGTGACTTGATCCGCAAGTAATACTCGTTTTTTATCTCGGCCTAAGTAGATTTTGAATACCATTTCGCCATCTGCACCAAAAAAGTTAATCGAGTGACTTTCAGTGCCTCTAAACGGTTTACTGATTAAAGCAATGGCGCTGATGTCATCGAGTTTTAAATGACCATGCAACCCATCACCTTTAGTAATTAAGTTGTAATAGCCGTGAGCATATTTCCCTTTTGGGAACGCACCTTTAAATTCAAAAATGCTGCCAGATACTGCCACTATAGTGGTCATTGGCCCCCATTCTGGTAAAGAGGTCAGTAATGCATCTTTCTCTGCTAAAGGTAGCGCAGTGAACTGACCATCAGGAAGCGCTGCTACCACTTGTCGCTCAGATACATTGAGTGCTGCTGAAATTTGTGCAGGCATCGCTTGTGGATTTTCATTTAAATAATGACGAATTGTTTCGACTGATACAGTCATGGAATACTCCAATTTCGTGAATAATGCTGAATGACTGATGACCCATTCCTTTGTTAATCATCAGTGAAAATGTTTGATAAAGGCAGTAAGTCAATCTTACTGCCCAAAATCGGCTAATTAATGACTAGAAAGAATAACGAGCTGACAATTTAAAATTGCGGCCTTGTTCGTACAAGGTTTGCCACGCTTGACGGTACTCTTCATCGCCAATATTCTCTACAGCAAAGTCCACTCTCAAACCTTCGAAAGTCCCCATTGCAGGTTCCCATGCGACGTAAACATCCCATAGTTTGTAAGAGTCATATTGGTTAAGGTTATCTACCGGTAAGTCATCTTGCTCAGAGACATAAGTGAAGCGAGTCCCTAACTTGATATCACCTTCCATAATGGCTTGTGATAAATCGAATCCCAATTTCTTAGCTGGAATGTTAGATAAGTACTCATCAGTCGTCTTATCTTTACCTTCAGTTTGACCGTAGTTAAAGATCACCCGAGTTTGGTTGTAGCGGTAACGAGTCGTGAATTCAAAACCTGTAAGCTGCGCCTCATCAACATTATTCCAAGAGGTTGTTTGCTCTAAACCTGGAATACCATGCAGAGGGTTTGAAACAGTTTGCTCAATAAAATCATCAACATCATTTCTAAATACACTTAAGGTAATCGCCAGTTCATCATTACCCGCTAAATCAGCAAAACGCATATCAGCTTTTACTTCTTTGTTTTGTGCTTTTTCAGCTTTTAAATCTGGGTTGATTTCAAAGGTATTACACAAGCCATCAGGTAAGAAACCAGGGATTGACGGAATACAGTAATGCGAACCTGTTGAGTACATTTCTTCAATACTCGGTGCACGGAATGCTTCATCATATCGAGCACTTAGGGTTAACCACTCAGTTGTATTCCACACAAGACCAATCGATGGGGTAAATGCATTATCATCTGATGACTCATTTAAGTTGTTACTTTCATTTTTAAACGTGTCGTATCGCACAGCAGCATCTAGTGCCAAGGTATCAGTTAAGGCTATATCAGCTTTGGTAAATGCGCCCCAAACCGTCGTTTCACCATCAATATTTTCAGGTCGTTCGCCTACTTGGCCGCTGTCATCACGGACGGTTTTAATGCTGTCTTGATAGCCGTCAATACCGTAAGTTAATACTGTATTAGCAAAGCTTGAGCTGTTATTTATGGTAAAACCAATGGTGTTGTATTCAGTACTATCAATCTGATCTTTAGTGACGCGATCTTCATCGTAGTCAGTACCGTTCCAGTATAGGTTGGCATTTAAATCAACTAACGGATTATCAGAAGGGTTAAAGCTGTAATCGAGGGTAACATTCTGATCTTTAGTATTACGTTGGATTAATGGTACAGAGCTACCGACTACGGTTGATGGGTTACTTGGAACTAATTCATCAGTATCAGAAAAACGAGCAGAGAACTGTAAACGTTGATCATCCGATGGCTCCCAACCAATTTTAGCTAAACCACTGCCAACTTCAGACCCGCTGTTTTCAAGGGTTTGGTCATTGCCAATCTTGATATTATTACTGTCGTGATAGCTACCACTCAATAACCAATCAATGTTGTCAGCAATGCCGTAAAGAGTCGCGCTAGTTTTAATTTTATCGCCGTTAGTTTCAAAGCCTTGTTTAACGTAACCACCAAACGTGTCGCCGTCTTCTAAAAAGTCGCTCGCTGATTTTGTATTTTGTGCAACCACACCACCAATTGCACCACTGCCCCACAAGCTACTTGCTGGACCACGAACCACCTCAATTGAGCTTAATAACTCAGGATCCATGAAATAAGTTCCGCGGTGACCAGAATTGGTATTTTGACGAGCGCCATCGATAGTTTGTAGAACACGTTGGCCGCTGAGACCACGAATTTCAACACCTTGAGACGATGCGCGAGGACCATTGGTTACGCTAACGTTTGCTTCATTTTTTAATGCATCAGCAACCGAAGATGGTTGTAGTTCTTGAATTTTCTCTTCGCCGACAACGGTGACACTTCTGCTCGTGTCTGATGCCTTTTCACTAATACGTGTAGCGGTTACTAATACTTCATCGAACTCAGTAACTTGCTTTATGTCCTGCGCGTATGCTGCCGTGCTAAAAACCATTGCCATTGCAACTACTAGTGGCTTCTTGGTCATTGTAAAATCCTCAGAAAAATAAATGCGAAAACAACGTAATCCACTGCTCATTCCCTAGCTCAATCATATGCACTTTCCTGTTGCACTGCCCCGTCTACTATCCTGCACAATCTCATAGCAAATTAGGGTGATTTTTAGAAGTGGAACCTAACTAAATTTAATCGTCATTGAATGACTATTTGCCGCACTTTACCTGAGAATAAAATATAGATCAAATGAAAATCATTATCATTTGCGATCTCATTACTATTGAGGTATCTTAGCAATCACAATGACAAGGTTTGATTATAAGTAATTGTTAATTATACATTTGTAAAGATTGTAAAGACACTTAGCTTAAAATCAGCACAATCACAATTTGTTTAACTATTAAACAGGTTGCCGTAAATAGAAGAATAGAACTCATGACACCTAAACGATATTTTGCTTTTGGTTGCTTAACAATTTTGATTCAAGGAGGGGTACTTGCCTCGCAAAATTCAGTACCTGAAATTCAATTAACTGAAGGTGCTGCTATGGGGTCTAATCACACCGTCAGTATCGCCATTGCGATGCAAGCTAAAACGGCTATGGTTCAACAGTCTAAAACGAAAGAAGTGGTGGAAAAAGAAGTCAAAATACAACCAGAAGTTGTAAAGCAGGTCATTAAGAAAACCATTAGCGAACAGGCAATCGTTAAGGCGAAACCTAAAGAAGCGATTGAAGAAACGGCCGTCGAAGAGATGGTGATTGAAGAAGTGGCTAAAACTGACAATACCTCAACTGAAGTCAATGACGCAGAAGTCGAACAAGCAGAAGAATTAACCACCAGCATTGAATCCGATAACAGCCATAACCAGCAACAAGTAGACGCTAAGCAAGGTGTTAGTCAGCAAACAATAGCGCTAAATAAGCCAACATTCTCTGCGCCACCAGCACAACCCAATTACCCTAAAAAAGCCCGTAAGCGTGGCTTTGAAGGTACTGCGACGATTGAAGTGATGTTTAACCAAATTGGTGAGCAACTTTCACTGACCATTATCGACAGCTCTGGTTATAACTTACTTGATGCAGCAGCAATGAATGCCGTTGAGCAATGGCAATTTGCCGCGCCATCACCACAAACCGCTTATGCCTATACCGTGAGAGTACCGGTTAAATTTGCACTGAATTAACAAGCAATAAATCAACCACCCTGCAGGAAATAAGGGTAATCGAGTCATCAAGTGGCACCAGTTAATCATAATTAGCCACAATCTTGTTTAACCACGTTTTAGGAATAACGTACTAAATAAGCGAGTTATACCTAAGGAAATACGTTAATGCCTCAATCGTTATATTTACAGTTATCTGAGCAGCTTGGTTACCTCACCTGGCCTTTGTTAGGTTGCGCTTTTATTGCGTCATTAATCGTTCTAGAACGATTCGCCTTGATAATGAATGAACTCACCAAACGGGATCATTGGTTAACTGAATTACGCCAGCAAACTCGCAGCGCAACGCCAGATCAAAGACAGCAATTAATCACCCAGCTTAGCCAAGGTAAAAGTATGTTGGCCAAAGGCACTGCCTTATTACTGTCCCATGCTGATCAGCCACGAACAATGCGTGAAGAAATCGTCAACCTATGGCTACTGAAACAAAAAGAAAAACTCAGTTCAGGTTTAAAGGTATTACAGATTATCGGCGTGATAACCCCACTACTGGGTTTGCTAGGGACTGTACTTGGGCTTATTGAAATGTTCAGCCAATTGGGGTTGTCAGACGGGCCTGTAACGCCCTCTCAACTTGCAACAGGTCTTGGACTGGCGATGAATACCACCGCAGCTGGCTTAATTATCGCAGTTCCGGCAATCACCCTCGCTAACCTAATGAACTTATGGGCAGACAAACGTTGTCAGAAGTTAGCTCACGCACTTAATCAGCTTAATTTGTGGCTTGAAGGCTTAGATCAAGCACTCACCATCGGCAATGAAAATGTAAAACAGGCGCAATCAGTGATAAGTAATCCTTCTACAAAAACCACTGTCGCTATGGAGTCACTCTCATGATCCGCGCAGAAATGATGACCAATGAGCAGAGTCATTTCCATTTGGATCTGACCCCGCTAATCGACATTATTTTCATCGTTTTAGTGTTTTTACTGCTCACTGCGAATACCCAATTGCTAACGCTACCCGTAGACGTTCCTACTGAGGCAGACTCCGAACTCACGGCTTTATCCCAACAGCAACATATTGCCATCAACATCATGATGACTGAGCCTCATTGGGCTATTGATGGTCAAATTTTTGAGCATTTAGATGATTTTGAAACTGCCTTCATAAGTGCTATCAGCGAACAACCCGACATAAAGGTGGTCGTCGCTGCAGATAAAAGCGCTCCCGTTCAGCCACTAATGAATGTGCTGGCTTTGCTGCAACGTCAGCAAATATCAAATACACAAATCCTCATGGAGCCATAGTTTTTTCGCTGACCAATTGCACCGCTAACAAATTTATTTTTATTTGGAGTTAAACATGTTCAACCTTACATCTATATCTCATAAACCGACATCCCAAAAAGTACGCATTGTACTGAGTGCTTTATTCACAAGTGCCTTAGTTACAGGCGCATTAGTGACCAATGCTTTCATGGCACCAAATGCTTATAGTCAGACTATTGCGACGGATATGACCACTGATAACCCTGTAAATAGCCTTAAAACACAAAATACTCGAGTTGTCAGTGCAGGTGCGGGGATTACTGAATTGGTGCTGGCTCTTGATGCAAGCAATGAATTGGTTGGCGTTGACTCCACCAGCCAAATACCTGCAGAACTGACAGAGGTAGCCAAGCTTGGTTATCACAGAATGCTATCAGCAGAAGGCATATTGGCACTGTCACCTAGCCTACTATTGGGCTCAGATGCCATGGGGCCAAAAACCACACTAGAAGTTTTGTCGCAGGCCAATGTGAACGTGGTGCAATTACCTGATGCTGACACTCAAGCTCAGCTACTTGCCAATATTGATCAAATGGGTGAATTACTGTCACGCCAATCACAAGCAACCGCCCTTAAAAGCCAAGTTGAAGAAGCCTTTGTAAAGCTTGATGCCAAGCAGCAAAAAATCACCGACAACGGCAAACCATTAAAAGTATTATTCTTATTATTACAAGCTGATAGACCCGCTAGAGTCGGTGGTAATAATACCGCCGCAGATATCATTATAAATCTTGCAGGCGGTAACAACATCGCAGGTTTTGACGGTTATAAAAGTGTCTCACAAGAAGGCATTTTGGCGTTACAGCCTGATGTGATTTTAATATCTAATCGCAGTGATGACGAACAGCAGAACCCCGCAGCAGAGCTACTGGAAAAGATGCCATTACTACAGCACACTCCAGCCGGTGAGCATAAGCAAATCAAAGCAATAAAACCCCAAGCATTATTAGGTGGTTTAGGAATAAGTGCTATTCAAGCCGCAGATACTCTTGCCAGTGACTTTCTCTCAATCCAAGCCGCTACCCAACAACTTTAAAGCCGTTAATCAGCTGTAGGAATTAACATGCAAAATCAACGTTGGCTTTGGCCCTGTTTAATCACTGCATTAGTGATAACAAGCCTGTTGTCGGTCAGCATAGGTCCATTGCAAATTAGCCCAACCACCAGCTTTAATGCTGTGGTGAATTGGGCCACGCAACAACCATTATCGACAGTAGCGCCTCACGAACAATTGGTCATTAACAATGTGCGCTTACCACGCACTTTACTCGCACTCGCCGTTGGCGCAACGTTGGCACAATGTGGCGCTGTAATGCAGGGCCTATTTAGAAACCCATTAGCAGACCCTGGCATTATTGGTGTCTCATCGGGGGCTGCTTTAGGCGCTGCTGTTTGTATCGTGTTATTCCCCAATGGCGGCGAATATTTAGTGGCATTTAGCGCCTTCGTAGCCGGTTTAATCACCACGCTTTTGGTGTATAAACTCGCCTCAAGCCCTAGCGGAACATCAGTGGTACTGTTACTGCTATCAGGTGTTGCAGTGGCATCATTAGCAGGCTCAGGCATTGGCGTATTAACTTACATGGCCAATGATATGGCTTTACGAGACTTAACCTTATGGCAAATGGGCTCCATTGCTGGAGCTCAGTGGCATTATGTCATTTTAAGCTTGATAGCTTTAGCCATCATTAGCTGGCACTTTAACCGCAATGCAAAAGCCCTTAATGCTTTATTACTGGGTGAAGCGGAAGCAAGGCACCTTGGTCTTGACGTAGATAAGCTCAAATTGCGTCTCATCATCCTATGCGCTATTGGGGTTGGCATCGCGGTTGCTGCCACGGGAATTATTGGTTTTATCGGCCTTGTTGTGCCTCATTTAGTCAGAATGATAGTGGGACCAGATCATAAACTGCTGCTACCACTGAGTGCGATATTAGGTGCAGGTATATTGGTACTCGCCGATATTGGCGCCCGCTCGATTGTTGCTCCATCTGAATTACCAGTGGGCTTAGTCACAGCACTGCTTGGTGCACCTTTCTTTATTTTGTTGCTGCTAAAGCAGCGCAATAAGTTGGTATAAATGGTCGGTTTATTCAAAATGAAGTCCCATGCAAAATCCCAATCGATGACGTTTGATGATACTCATCTAGGCTTACACAGAAATACGGGGGTAAGTGCGGATGTAAAAGGTAACAACCCTATTCTACCAATAAATAATAGCGCGGTTAAAATCCGTAATTTATCCGTTAACATTGGTAATAAACCGGTCTTATCAGATGTCAATTTACAGCTTAAATCGGGTCAAGTAACTGCATTGCTAGGGCCAAATGGCGCAGGAAAATCCACCTTACTAAAAAGCCTTTGCCAGGAGGTAACTTTAAGCACGGGTGATATTAGCGTTTATGGTGAACAGCTTAAAAGTTGGGATAGACAACAATTAGCAAAATCATTAGCGGTTTTACCGCAACATGCGTCACTGACCTTCCCTTTTAAAGTTCATGAAGTGGTTGAGATGGGTTTATACCCGTTGACGGTAAACCAGCAACAGGGCCAAGCCATTGTTGATGAGAAATTAGAGCAAGTTGCCCTAACAGCACTAAAGTATCGTAGCTATCCCACTTTATCAGGTGGTGAAAAACAACGAGTTCAACTTGCAAGAGTATTGACCCAGCTAGCACAAGCACCTGAAAATCCCATTTTATTGTTAGATGAACCCACATCTGCACTGGATTTAGCCCAGCAACATAGGGTGTTGTCATTAGCAAAATCCTTAGCCCATGACCACCATTACGCGGTTATTGTGGTGCTGCATGACCTTAATCAAGCATGCCAATATGCTGACAGGTTAGTCATTCTTGAGAATGGGGTGGTCGTTAGTGATGCCGCTCCTGCGCAAGCCTTAACCGCAGACATTATCGAGAAAGTATGGCATTACAAACCCACGATGATGCTTGATGCTAAAACTAACACCCAGTACATCTTCTAATGTTAGTTTCTCGCCCGTTTACTTGCTAAACCACCAATCAACATTGCCTATGCAGTTCACACTGACTAGGCAATGTTCATAAGGATAGATCCCCTTGTCATCATTTGATTCAACAAAACCTCTTATCAATAAAGCCGAGAATCAATCACAACTCTGTTGGGCTTGGCTATTAAACAAAGTATTGCGTCACCGTCCACAGTTGATTAAAGCGAATACCATCGCCATTGTTGCCACCTTACTCAGTTTACCTATTCCGATGTTGATGCCTTTACTCGTCGATGAAGTGCTATTAGCTTCACCAGGATGGTTGATTGAACAGCTTAATATGCTGCTTCCTGAAAATGCCCAAAGCAGTGGTTATTATATTGCTGCGGTATTAGTGATGGTGATGCTATTGAGATTACTTAATATGCTCGCACAGGTGTTTCAATCACGAGAATTTACCAAAATAGCTAAACGCATTAGCCTCGATATCCGTCAACAGGTGTTGTTCTTTCTGCCTAAAATTCAAATCAGTGAATTTGATCGTTTAGGGAGTACCGGGATTTCAGCTCGATGCATTACCGATGTTGATACTGTTGAGCGCTTTGTTAGTGACACATTGTCGCGCTTTATTATTAGCTTACTCACCATTATCGCCATTGCCAGTGTTTTACTCTGGCTCAATTGGCAACTGGGATTAATGATCATTCTCCTTAATCCGCTGGTGATCTATTTTTCTTCGCGATTTTCACAGCATGTAAAGGTATTACGCCGTAAAGAAAATGCCGCAACCGAAGCTTTTCAGCAAGCCTTAGTCGATACTATTGATGCGACAAGAGAGTTACGTTTGGCGCAGCAAGAGCAATTTTATTATAAAAAAGTCTTTGGCCTAGCAAGCCAACTTAGCGACAGAGCTATTGCCACCCAGTGGAAAACCGAAGCCTTAAATAAGTTAAGTTTCACCACCTTTTTATTAGGTTTTGAGTGCTTCAGAGCCATGGCCATCTTTATGGTATTAGTGTCTGATCTCACCGTAGGGCAAATCTTTGCCATCTTTAGTTACCTTTGGTATTTAATGGGCCCAATTCAAGAATTACTTAACATTCAATATGCTAAGTTTGGCGCTATCGCAGCTATGGAGAGGTTAAATCAATTACTTGGATTAGAGACTGAGGCTACACGTCTGCCACCAACAGAAATCGTCAGCTCAAGCAATTTAAATGGATCCAGTCGTAATAACCCCGCTATTGAAATAGCTTTCAAACAGGTAGATTTTGGATTTACCGAAAATCCCAAATTATTAAACCAACTCGACTTTCAAATAGAAAAAAACGAGACCATTGCCCTATTAGCCATGAGCGGAGCGGGAAAGTCGACTTTAATCAATCTACTACTGGGTTTCTACCAACCACAATCAGGACAAATAATCATAAATCAGCAACCCCTTGAAGCATATGGATTTGATATATTTCGTAGCCAAGTAGGTTACGTACCCCAAAAGCCCAAACTACTCACAGGCACCCTGCGCGATAACCTCACCCTAGGCAAAGTTTATGATGATGAAAAACTGTGGCAAGCCTTAGATCAAGCAGCACTTAGCGAAACAGTCACCGCTTGGCCCTTGAAACTAGATACTGACTTAGGCCGGGCGCAGACACGATTATCAGGCGGGCAAATGCAACGTTTAGCGTTAGCCAGAATGTGGTTAGCCTCCCCTCAAGTTGTCATATTGGATGAAGCAACATCCGCATTGGACGTATTAACTGAAAAGCAAGTGCTGTCAAACCTACAGCCTTTTTTACAACAGCGAACCTGCATTATTATTACTCATAGATTAAATAACTTACGCTTAGCTAACCGCATTTTAGTGCTCGACGAAGGCAAAATTAGTCAATCTGGTAATGAAGAAAATCTAACTACAACCAACGGGCTTTTTAGGCAATTATACTGCGAGTCCAACGAGTGCTGAACCAATGACTTACATTGTAAATAATAAAAATTTGAGCTAAGTCACTTGAACACCTATTGATAATGGTTATCATTACCAAAGTATTTATTCTATGGATTTAAAATGATTTTAACGCCGACCATGACGGGTTTATCTAGCCCTGAACCTCTGCAACATGCATTCAAAGTTAAGAGTGCCCCCCATGCTGGTCGCACTGGCAGCAGACCGTTCAATGCCGGTCCCCAATTATGGGAACAGTGGTGGCAGCAACCGACATCAGCAGATAAAAGAGCGCTGTATATTCACATTCCTTTTTGCCGAAAACGTTGTAGCTTCTGCAATTTTTTTGAAAATGGCGCTAAGCCTGAACGGATCAGCGACTACATGCAAAGTCTGTGTGAGCAACTCAATAGTGCAGCTATGAGCCCGTTGGCACAAAGCCAACCCTTTGACACTGTGTATGTCGGCGGTGGCACACCCACTGACATTAAAGCAGAAGAAATTGCAGCGTTGGGTAAAGCAATTCAGCAATTCCCTTTAATCAATAATGCTGAAATCACATTAGAAGGTCGTCTTAATGGTTTTGATGATGATAAATGGCATAGCGCTTTAGATAATGGATTTAATCGCTTTTCGTTTGGAGTACAAAGTTTTGATACCGCTGTTCGTCAAGCGGCGGGACGCTTTGATGATAAAGACACCTTAATGGCTCGCTTACAACAACTGAGCCAGCATCCTAGCGCCAGCATAGTCATTGACTTAATATTCGGCCTACCTGGTCAAACTATGGAGATTTGGCAACAAGATATTCAGGCAGCAATGGAATGCGGCTCTCATGGTATCGACCTATACCAATTGATTGGTTTAGCGGGTAATCGCATTGAAAAAGCGAAAGATAAAGGAAAAGTACTCGGCCCCCAAGCAAGTGATTATCAAGCAGATAGTCAAACGAGAGCCAATATGTACGCATATGGCGCTAACAAACTCGAAACTCAGCAATGGCAACGCTTATCAAGCTGCCACTGGCGACGTGATAACAGAGAACGTAGTATCTACAATTCGCTAGCCAAAAGCGGCATAGAAATCTTACCATTTGGAGCAGGCGGCGGAGGTAGCATTCATGGCCACGGTTTAATGAATGCACGCAATCTCAGTGAATGGCAGCAAGCTCATACAGCACATAAAGAAATCTCAGAAAAAGAGTCGCTTAAAACGCCAACTCAAGTACCCGCAATGGTATTAACGCCAAATCCTTCAGCCGCATTTGATGCTGTTTTTAAACGAGGATTAGACTCCGGAACCTTAGCTTTTTCAGCTATTGAAACAAGTTTGATTAACCACTTATTACCATTATTTAAAGCATGGCAACACCATGGATTGGCAACGTTAAGTGAATCAAACTTATCACTGACGCTAGCAGGACGTTTTTGGAATGTAAACATGCAGACTGGGCTGTTTGAATACCTTTCAAGCAACCCTTATAACAAAACTGAAGCCGCTTAATTGCGAGCTTTGGCTCCTTATTCGCGTTGTAAACTATATCAAAAAAGGTATTGAGATGATCTTAACATATGCATTACTAACCGCATTCTTTGGCACATTACTATTACGTTACCAGGATGCATTTAACAGCAAGCTGTCTCATAAAGCGGCTACTGCTTTAATCAATATTATCTCTGTAATTATGTTCATACAAATATGTGGTACAGCAAAAGGCACTATCGTCTATCTGGCAACTATAGCCCTATTTGCAGTAACGATTACTGCTTGCTCACGTAAAACTGTCATTTAATATTTAGCAGCACTGCTTGACCACCAAAGCAGTCCATACCGAACCCCCAAGAGTTTAAATCAAGCACTACAAGCATGGGATTCAACACGACATTAAGGTGTTGCACTGACCATCGAATTAAAGTTAATAAAAAGCCCGTTACTTTGGTAACGGGCTTTCTAAATATGGCGGGGAGATAGCATATTTCTAAAATAGGAACCCTTGGGTTCAAACTACCCAGAAACGAAAAAAGGCTCATCATTTCTGATGAGCCTTTCGTCTTAAATATGGCGGAGAGATAGGGATTTGAACCCTAGACGGGCTATAAACCCGTGCCGGTTTTCAAGACCGGTGCATTCGACCACTCTGCCATCTCTCCGAACGCCGCGAATAATATGACAACCCACGGCTGCTGTAAATCCCTAATTTCAACTTATTGATTAACTGCTGATAAAAAAAACACTTTGGTCATTAATTCAATAATCACAGGTTATGAACTAACCTATTGGTAATACTTTAAAAAATAAATACATCATGAGGTCTTTTGATGAATCTTCAAATTGAAAAAATGCAGATGTTGTATGCCATTGAAAAAAGCTTAATAGCTCTTAATTTAAAGAAACAAAAAAAGTTAGCGGCACTTGTTGTTATCGCCATTGTACTTGCTGCTTTAACATTACTTTCGGCAAATATTGCTATCTTTTTATATATAGCTGACTTAAGCCACTATGCTAACAAAGCTTGGCTAATGGTTGTTCTTAATAGTCTTTTAACATTAGTCCCTATAGCCATTATGGTAAACCAACAAAAGTCAGCACCTGAAAAAACCATTACTGAAATTCGTGATGCCCTAGCTGATGATTTGAGAGTAAATGTAGAGACGACCTCAAGTGATATTAAAGACAGTGTTGAAAAGCTAAGTAGCTTTGGTAAAGACATTAAAATACTCAGTGACAGTGGCTTTTATGTCTTTAACCATATTGTTAAGCTTGCCACTGGAATGCTGAACAGAACATCGAAAAATGGTTAATGAGTTTTACTAAATTGTCATTGAGCTAAAGAATTATTAATCAAACATTCCAATAAAACCAGACTGCTGCTCTACATTAGCTAACCACTGCTGAATATTGGGATAAGAAGCTAAATTAAATCCCCCTTCATGAGCTACGTGTGTGTAGGCGTACAGTGCTATATCTGCCAAAGTAAATTGTTGTCCTATCATAAATCGATGATCAACAAGATGATTGTCCAGCAATGTCAGTACACCAGCCCCTGTAACATGTAATGACTCATATTCTGCTAAACGTTCTGCTGGCATACCTTGATAGAGCTGAATAAACCTCGCCACTGCAATACAAGGTTCATGGGAGTATTGCTCGAAGAATAACCACTGATACATTAACGCTTTTTCAAATTCGTCAGTGGGTATTAATGATGAATTAGCGGCCAAATAACCAATAATAGCGTTAGATTCTGCCAATACTCTACCATCATCCAGCTCAATTATCGGTAATTTACCATGAGGATTTTTAGCCAAATATTGATCAGTTTTAGTTTCACCCGCCATTAAATCTATGGCATGCCAATGATAGTCAATATTGAGCAAAGACAAGGTTAATTTTATCTTGTAACAGTTACCTGATTTCTCATCACCATAGACCTTTATCATTGCTCATCCTTTGCATAAATCATTTAATAGATAATTATAAATGCCTCATCACCTTTCAAAAGTGACTATTTAACTAAACTGGATATTAACGCCCGCAAAGCGGCAGGTTTTATCATTTTAGCCATATAGTGATACCCGCGCTTTTGAACATCGTCAACTAAATCTTTGTTGGTATTAGCCGTTATCAAGATACCAGGTAAATGTTCGCCATATCGAGAACGAATACCATCCATAGCATCGACACCATTTTGATCGTTATCTAGATGATAATCGGCCAATACGATATCTGGAGCCACGCCTTTTAACCCTAGCTTTATTCGGGCATCAGCCAAATCAGTCGCACAGATAACCTCACATTTCCAGCGCGTGAGTAAACTTTCAAGCCCTGCAAGAATGGCTTCTTCGTTATCGATACAAAGCACTTTTACCCCCGCTAAAGGTTGGGTTAGTGACGGCACTGGATTAACTGACTTTACGCTCACAGTTTCACCTAATGGCACTATGATTGAAAAAACAGACCCTTGCCCTAATTTGGACGATAGCAATATTTGATGATCAAGCACTTTACTAATCCTATCGGCAATCGCTAACCCCAGCCCTAGGCCACTGACATTTTGACTACTTGGGTTATTTAAACGCTTAAACTCTTTAAAAATTTCTTCAGTTTCATTTTCATCAATACCACAACCCGTATCAAGTACTTGGATTTCTAAGAACTTACCACGATGGCGGCAGCCCATTAACACCTTGCCACCTTTTGCATAGCGATAAGCATTAGTTAAGAAATTTTGCAAAATTCGTCTTAACAATGATAAATCAGAATTGACAGTGGCATTACATGGGATCATGTTAAAGCGGATTTGATTATCTTTTGCCATGGCATCAAATTCTACTGCCAGTCCATTGAGTAAGTCAGCAATAGCAAAGTCACGGCGATTAACATCAACCATGCCAGAATCGAGTTTTGAAATGTCCAGTAAATCAGTTAATAACTCCCCTGCGGTGCGCAGTGAATTATTAATGTGCGACAAGGTAGTTTTACCTTCTTGATCTAAATTGGGGTATTGCGCTAATGAGGCAGTAAATAACCTTGCTGCATTAAGCGGTTGCATTAAATCATGGCCTACCGCGGCAAGAAATCGACTTTTAGAGGCATTGGCCATTTCTTCTTGAGCTTTAGCTTCGAGCAATTCACTGTTCAACATTGCAAGCTCGTAAGTACGTTCTTTTACGCGGCTTTCAAGGGTTTCATTGGCCTCAATTAAGGCTTTCTCTTGTTTGCGGTACTGCGTAATATCAGTAAAGGTCATCACGAAACCACCATCCGGCATGGGGTTACCTTGAATCTTAATGACTTTGCCATCTCGACGTTGTCGCTCAGAAATATGTTCGGTGCCATTGCGCATATGTTGCACACGAATATCCACTTGGGTTTCAATGTCTCCTTCACCACAATAGCCTCTAGCAGCATTAAAGCGCACCACCTCGCTAATTGGCATCCCTTGTTGTAAAAACCCCTCGGGGTAATCATAAAGCTCAGAGTATTTGAAGTTCCATGCCACTAGACTCAAGTCTTTATCTACCACGCTCATGCCTTCGTAAGCATGTTCAATGGCGCCGCGTAACATATCTTGGCTTAAAATGATTTTTGATGAGGCTTCATCAACCAAACTAAACACTTCATCGAGGGCTAAATCACGCCCTTGAAGTACTGAATCCATCACCAAGGACGCACTGGAAGCCCCTAAGACACCGGCAAGCATATGCTCAGTGTGAGACACAAGCGCTTCATCAGCGACTTTGTGCCAAGAATCACTGCGGACAGCTTCAGGGGAGTATTGACTAAAACTTTCATATGCACGAGTAGGACTGACAAAGCGGCTGGCAAGTATCAATAGATCTTGCTGTGAAATTGCGGTGTGTTTGCGATTGGTCTGTTTTTTACTGACACCTGGATTAATAAAGTTACTGGCTTGAATACGTTCAGCTACGCCAGCTCTAAACCATAACGAGCCCAATATATAAAAGGTCACATTCGCCAGCAGCGCAAGTAATGTGTCATCCACCTGTGGCGTTATTGATGCGAGTAAACCCGTATCACCACTGGAGCCAACACTGCCTTCAAATAAAATATAACACCACAATGAAAAACCAACCGCTAACCCTAAGAATACCCCTGAGCGGTTACCATACTTCCAATATAAGCCACCAAGTAGTGCCGGCGCTAATTGCGCGAAAGCGCCAAAGGATAGCTGCCCAAGATGAGATAAGGACTCATTATTGCCAAGTAAAAGGTAACTTAAGTAGCCTAACCCCAGAATGATGACAATGGCTAAGCGGCGCGCATTTAATAGGAACCGAGCAAACTGGTTAAAGTTAGTTCCGCTGATTTTTCCTGAGCGCAGCATGAATGGCACTAACCATTCATTACTGATCATGACGCTAATCGTCACTACGGCAACAATTACCATGCCTGTCGCGGCTGAAAGCGTACCTAACAGTGCGATAACGGCAAGTACAGGCTGATCAAGTGCTAAGGGTAAGTTAATCACATAAGTATCTGCTGCGACGGTATCGCCAAGCAATAACTTTCCAGCGAGAGCTAACGGCGCAACAAATAATCCGAACATGGCTAAATACAGTGGAAATATCCAGCGGGCTTTGTTCAATACTTTTTCTTCGGCGCATTCCACCACCATCACATGGAACTGCCTTGGCATGCACATAAAGGCGGCTATACCGACAATCATTTTTGGCAAGAAACCACCGATATTTAACGTTTCATTTTTAATCAGATCTTTTTCAGCTGCTTGCTGCCATATGTCAGTAAAACCATCAAAAAATCCGTAAGTGATTACGACACCAACAATAAGAAAAGCAGCTAATTTAATTAATGATTCAAACGCAATGGCGACCATCATGCCTGGGTTATGTTCTGTGGCATCCAGTTTACGAGTGCCAAACAAAATAGCAAAGATAGCGAGAATAAATGTCATTACCATAGGCACACTAGCATCGTTTATAGGTAATTGTTCTGGTTGGAATAAATTGAGACTGAATACCATCGCTTTAAGCTGCAATGCGATGTAGGGCATGATGCCGAAAAGTGCGATTAAAGTAACGATGGCAGCTAGGGTTTGAGATTTGCCATATCGCGCAGCAATAAAATCGGCAACCGAGGTGATATTTTGTGCTTTTGACACTAATACCATTTTACGTAATACCCCAAAACCGAGGGTAAATACTAAAATGGGTCCGAGATAAATCGGTAGAAAAGACCACAAATCGTTTGCAGATTGACCAACTGTGCCTAAGAAGCTCCATGATGAGCAGTAAACCGCTAGACTTAAGCCGTATATCCATACTTGAACTTTTTTGGTGATCTTACTAAACCAACGTTCAGCGCCCCACGCAAGTATAAACAGTAATGACACATAGCAAATTGCAATGACAGCAACGACTAAGGTTAAATTCATAGCGATCTCTTTTGTTATTTTTTGTTTATTAATTACGCAATAAAACAACGTTATTTGTTTGTCATGCTAACATGCGCAACGATCTAAATATTAAGGATATTTTAAAACTAGACCAAGGTCTAATGGAGTTCACATCCTCATGCAGAGGATACTTTGATAACGCAAATTTTGACAAAGGGAAGCCATATGAGCTCGCAGTCTCTCTATAAAGTACCAGCAGATTTCGCCGACAATGCACTGGTAAACAACGATCAATACACCAAAATGTACCAAGAATCTGTGGTAAACCCAGACGGTTTTTGGAGAGAACACGGTAAGCGCATCGATTGGATAAAGCCTTATACCAAAATTAAAGATACCTCATTTGACGATCATAATCTGTCTATCAACTGGTTTTATGACGGAACATTAAACGCTTCTGCTAACTGTTTAGATCGTCATTTAGAAAATAATGGCGACCGAGTTGCGATTATTTGGGAAGGTGACGATGCCAATGAGCAGCGTAAAATCACCTACCGAGAATTACATACCGACGTATGTAAATTTGCCAATGCACTGCGTAGCCAAGGTGTTTGTAAAGGCGATGTCGTCACAATTTATATGCCTATGGTGCCAGAAGCTGCTGTTGCTATGCTGGCTTGTGCTCGTATAGGCGCCATCCATTCTGTCGTCTTTGGTGGTTTCTCCCCTGATTCAATCGCATCTCGTGTCATTGACGGAAAATCAAAAGTACTGATTACTGCTGATGAAGGCGTTCGCGGTGGACGTAAAATTCCACTTAAACGCAGTATTGATGAAGCACTTAACAACCCTGATGTAGATTGCGTTGAAAAAGTCATTGTACTTAATCGAACTGGCGGCGATATCGACTGGGTTGAAGGCCGCGATGTTTGGTGGAGCGATCTAGTAAAAAATGCATCAGAGCATTGCCAACCTGAAGAGATGGGTGCAGAAGACCCGCTATTCCTTTTATACACTTCTGGCTCAACAGGTAACCCTAAAGGTGTCTTACACACCACTGGTGGTTATATGGTTTACGCCTCAATGACTCACGAATATGTCTTTGATTACAAAGAAGGTGAAGTTTACTGGTGTACTGCTGATGTAGGTTGGATTACTGGTCACTCTTACATGGTTTACGGTCCTCTAGCCAATGGTGCCACTGTACTTATTCATGAAGGCGTGCCTAATTCTCCTGGCCCTTCTCGTTTAGGCGAAATGATTGACCGCCATAAAGTGAACATTCTTTATACGGCTCCGACATTAATTCGTGCATTAATGGCTGAGGGAAAAGAGCCGTTTAGCGATTTCGATGGCAGTTCGTTACGCGTAATGGGCTCTGTGGGTGAACCAATTAACCCTGAAGCTTGGCGCTGGTATAACGAAGTGATTGGCCATGAGTCATGCCCTATTGTGGATACGTGGTGGCAAACTGAAACTGGCGGCATTTTAATTAGCCCATTGCCCGGTGCAATCGATACCAAACCCGGTTCTGCTACGCGTCCATTTTTTGGTGTGCAACCTGCGTTAGTCGATAACATGGGTAACATTCTTGAGGGCGCTGTAGATGGTAACTTGGTTATTCTCGATTCTTGGCCTGGCCAAATGCGTACCGTATTCGGCGATCACGATCGTTTTGCCTTAACTTACTTTAAAACCTTTAGAGGCATGTACTTTACAGGTGACGGTGCTCGTCGTGATGAAGATGGCTATTATTGGATTACTGGCCGTGTCGATGACGTTATTAACGTATCAGGTCACCGCCTAGGCACTGCAGAAGTTGAAAGTGCCCTCGTTTCACATGAGCTAGTTGCTGAAGCCGCAGTAGTGGGTTACCCCCATGACATCAAAGGTCAAGGTATCTATGCTTATGTGACGTTAATTAATGGCGTTGAAGAAACTGAAGAATTACGCCAAGGATTGCGTCAGTGGGTTCGCAAAGAAATTGGCGCACTCGCTACACCTGATTTAATTCAGTGGGCTGGCGGCTTACCTAAAACACGTTCGGGCAAAATTATGCGTAGATTCTTACGTAAAATTGCCGCCAATGAAGTGACAAACTTAGGTGACTCTTCAACCCTTGCTGATCCTGCAGTGATTGATACCCTGATTGAAGCACGTTTGAATAAAACGGAATAAGCTTGTTTCAGTGAACTTGTAATTGGTGATTAGTTAAAAGTTTTCGACCCCCTTACCACCCTGAGCATTCCTAACCAGAATCTCGTTGCCCCCTTAATTGGGGGCTTTTTTTAAGTTAAATCATTTTGTTGTCGCTACATTCAATTTATATATTCATGCTAAAGTGAGCTTCATAATTAAGTTTACTCATAAGTCATTCAATAAAATTTATGTCTGCAACTATTTCACTACGTGATTACCAACAAGATTCAGTCAATGCTGCTGTAAGCCATTTTAAGCAAACTAATGACTCTGCGGTACTCGTACTACCAACGGGGGCTGGTAAAAGCATTGTTATCGCGGAATTAGCGCGTATTGCCCGTGGTAACGTCTTAGTACTCACCCACGTGAAAGAACTCGTCGCGCAAAATGCTGAAAAAGTAGGTTTATTGACCGAAGAGGCCAATATTTATTCTGCAGGCTTAAATCAAAAGAAAGCCCATGGAAAAACCGTTGTAGCCAGTGTCCAGTCAGCGGCAAGAAAACCGGAGCAATTTAATCAGGCATTTTCGTTAGTGATCATCGATGAATGCCATCGAGTCAGTAATGATAAAGACAGCCAGTACCAGCAATTATTAGCCCACCTTAAAAAGACTAATCCACAAATAAAGCTACTAGGATTAACAGCCACACCTTATCGGCTAGGTTTAGGCTGGATTTATCGTCACCATTACCACGGAAAGATCGGTAATGCTGAAAAACCGGTATTCGAAAAATGTATTTTTGAGTTACCGATGCGTCCGCTAATTAAAAAAGGGTTTTTAACTGCACCCAAATTATTTGACGGCTTGAGTGCGCAATATGATTTTAGTCAGATAGCGCCAACTCAAACGGGTGAATTTCCACAAAAGGAAGTTGACGATTTACTCAATCATCAAGGCCGCGCAACCACAGCCATTATCAAACAGGTACAGCAGTTAGCAAACTCTCGAAAAGGTGTATTAATTTTTGCAGCCACCGTTCGTCATGCTAAAGAGGTCCTTAAATTATTGAATGATGATGCCGCGCTTATTACGGCAGACACACCTCATATTGAGCGCGACGACATTATCAGTCTGTTCAAACAACAAAAACTCAAATTCATTGTCAATGTTGCGGTATTAACCACAGGCTTTGATGCTCCTCATGTGGATTTAATCGTGATATTAAGACCAACGGCATCTGTAAGCTTATTTCAGCAAATGATTGGCCGAGGCTTACGCTTAGCACCTGATAAACAAGATTGCTTAGTGATCGATTATGCGGCCAACGGTTATGACTTATATTTCCCTGAAGTGGGCCAAGCTAAACCCAATAGTAAATCCGTACCAGTGCAAGTGCATTGCCCTGTATGCAAGTTTGCCAATACTTTTTGGGGTTTAGTTGATAATGATGGCGATATCATTGAACACTTTGGTAGGCGCTGTCAGGGGCTTATAGACACTGTTAATTCTGGTGTTCAACAATGTGACTTTAGATTCCGGTCGAAAGCTTGCCCTGATTGCGGCGTAGAAAATGATATTGCTGCGCGCATTTGCCATAGCTGCCAATCAACGCTCATTGATCCTGATAAACGCTTAAAGCAGGTATTGTCATCTCAACATCATCATTTGTTTAAATGCCAAGAAATGCAGCTCATCGAAGAAAACAGCAAACTTGTGGTGCAGTACTTTGATATTGAATCAAATGATTTTAAAGAATACTTCAATATGGACACGCCAGCTCAGCGCAGAGCCTTATTTGCCATTTTTATCGCCCCTCATTCTCGCACTCCGGGCATGAAGCATCCTCAATACAAAAAACCTGCTGATTTAATTGCTCATGCTGAGCACTTCAAAATGCCTGACTTATTGCTGTTAAAGAAACAGAAACATAAATGGGATTTAGTCGAAAAGTTTTTTGACTATAAAGGCCGATATAAAACAATCAGTGATAGCAGTTTTTAACCAACGCACTGATACATTACCAATTAGATAAAACTTATGGTATAAATCGTCAAATCAAAAAAAGGAGTCACTATGTTTGTTGTTATTTTTGGCCGTCCAGGCTGCCCATATTGTGTTCGTGCTGTTGAATTATCAGAAAAATTAACTGCACAACGTGATGATTTCAAATTCAAATATGTAGACATTCATGCTGAAGGTATTTCTAAAGCTGATTTAGAGAAAACAGTGGGTAAACCAGTTGAAACTGTGCCGCAAATCTTCGTAGATGAAGTTCATGTGGGTGGTTACACTGAATATGACAAACATGTTCGTGAAAACAACTTACTTGCTTAATAAAGCACTGTTAAAGTTGATCAGCTAATAGCTTTTACTTTTCGCTGACAAATAAAAAGGGTTAATTCAATGAATTAACCCTTTTTTGTTTCTATAAGCTTTTTATACAATAGTGTCTATGAATGTCTTAACTCAAACAATTTGCAATTGTTTATAGAACATATTTCGCTGAGAATAAGATACGGCTTAAATCACCATCAGTTCCATTTTCTCTTTCATTCATTGCATACATATATTCAACACCAAATGTTAATGGCTTAGTTGGAGAATAAAGTAAGTTAATGTAACCTGAGTAAGAGCTCGAATTCACAGCATCACTTGATAGCGTCGTATCATTATCTGCTTCAAACGCTGCAAAAGTAACACTACTGCGCCACTTATCACTCCACCAATGACGATATGCTGCATAACCACCATATGATGAAATCGTTTGAATCTCACCTGATGCATCCAAGTTACCCGCATTAGCGTAATTAAGCGCCATATAACGGCCTAAACCTTCACCATAAGTTGCTGAGAATTTAAAATCATCATTCCCAACAGGAATAACACCAGCAATACTAGCGCCATAACCCATCTCAGATGAATCCACAGCTTGTGCACCTACATTTTTCTCAACGTTAAGTTGACGTAAAATAGCTGCAACAGAAATAGCTGATCCACCTTCAGATTTAAAGTTATAACGTGCGACAACATCAGGAACCATGCCACTGCCACTTGTCACTCTCGTTGCGGTTTCATACTGGTTAACTGTTGTTTCAGGATTCTCTACTGCTAACTGGAACCCACCATTGGTATATCGGACCATTGCCTGACGCACAAACGGAGTACCATCAGCAGCGCCTACAAAGTCCAAGTTTTCTGGTAATGCACCAGGATTTTGGAAAGTAGTCCAAGTTTGACCCACCGTCCAATTGTCATAACTGACAAAGGCTTGGCGAATACGTGGTGAGTAACTGTTTGATACTCGCTCATTACCATCGGAATGAGTCATAAAATCAAGTTCAATAAAACCTGATAATTTATGGCCATCAAAGTCTGAGACGGTTTTAAAGTTAAATCGCGTTTCACGGGCCTGAAAATCTACAACTTCTTTACCATTACCTTCTGTACCATAAATAGTACCTGGTACATAAAATTGTCGAGATAAGTTACCTGAGTCTGGTGCCCCATTACCATAACTGCTGAACATCACATCAGCTTTTACGTAACCACCAAATTTCATTTCCGTATCTGCATAGCTCACATTACTAAGTGCCAGTAATGAACACCCTATTACTAAACTAACCTTTGTTTGTTTCATCATGCTCTCCCTATTCTTATGATCCATAGCAATATGACCCACTTAACAAGTAAGCAACATTAGCAATAGGTCTATTAGACAAAAGTAGATAAGAGCAGACTTAAATAAATCTAAAAGATGACAGTAATATCGTTTATTTAAATCTTTAGCTTAAAATTAGAAATTGACGGAATATTAAATTGAGGTAAAACGAATAGGATAGTTGTAAAAAATGAAGATATTTTAATAAAGATAGAGTTGAAAATTAAATTTTTGAAGCGGGAACAAAGTGAGGTAATACGAGGATGAAGCTAATCTGAATTAAAGCCGGACTGGCAATCTCACTTTCAGAAAAGTGGTGGGCCGTGAAGGATTCGAACCTTCGACCAATTGGTTAAAAGCCAACTGCTCTACCAACTGAGCTAACGGCCCATCTGAGTTTTACGTAACGAGGGGTTACGTCTGAATTAAAGCCTAACGGGCAATCTCACTTTCAGAAAAGTGGTGGGCCGTGAAGGATTCGAACCTTCGACCAATTGGTTAAAAGCCAACTGCTCTACCAACTGAGCTAACGGCCCATCTGGGTTTTATCAAAACTGATGTTTTGATTGGAACATAAGCCAACTGTCTATTCTTGTAAACAAGAGCACAAGCAACTGAGCTAACGAACCATGTCCATTTTACGTAACGAGGGATTACGTCTGAATTAAAGCCTAACAGGCAATCTCACTTTCAGAGAAGTGGTGGGCCGTGAAGGATTCGAACCTTCGACCAATTGGTTAAAAGCCAACTGCTCTACCAACTGAGCTAACGGCCCATCTGAGTTTTACGTAACGAGGGGTTACGTCTGAATTAAAGCCTAACAGGCAATCTCACTTTCAGAAAAGTGGTGGGCCGTGAAGGATTCGAACCTTCGACCAATTGGTTAAAAGCCAACTGCTCTACCAACTGAGCTAACGGCCCATCTGAGTTTTACGTAACGAGGGATTACGTCTGAATTAAAGCCTAACAGGCAATCTCACTTTCAGAGAAGTGGTGGGCCGTGAAGGATTCGAACCTTCGACCAATTGGTTAAAAGCCAACTGCTCTACCAACTGAGCTAACGGCCCATCTGGGTTTTATCAAAACTGATGTTTTGATTGGAACATAAGCCAACTGTCTATTCTTGTAAACAAGAGCACAAGCAACTGAGCTAACGAACCATGTCCATTTTACGTAACGAGGGGTTACGTCTGAATTAAAGCCTAACAGGCAATCTCACTTTCAGAAAAGTGGTGGGCCGTGAAGGATTCGAACCTTCGACCAATTGGTTAAAAGCCAACTGCTCTACCAACTGAGCTAACGGCCCATCTGAGTTTTACGTAACGAGGGGTTACGTCTGAATTAAAGCCTAACGGGCAATCTCACTTTCAGAAAAGTGGTGGGCCGTGAAGGATTCGAACCTTCGACCAATTGGTTAAAAGCCAACTGCTCTACCAACTGAGCTAACGGCCCATCTAGTGAGAACGGAACAAACGTTCCATTGACTAGCGGTAGGTTAATTGAAGACTATAAATAGCTATCAATCAATCTGTCATCAAAATAAGTTAATCTAACCTGTTCAAATGACCCCAGAACGTCTCTCCGTTCTGAGGGCGCCTATAATACCTTTTTCATCTTCTCATGCAAGCGCAATTTATGGTTTTTTTCCTGTTTGCACTAAAAACAAACTAAGAGGCTGTTTTTTAGTTAAATTAGCCTTTCAAACCGGAAAGTTGTTGCTGCGCTAAACGAGCAGATGCGCTATTTGTATATTCTTTAAGCACACGATTGTAAAAAGTCGTTGCCGAGGTATTATCGCCTTCTTTTTCAGCGATCATGCCTAACTTAACTAAACTGTCTCCGCGTTTATTCGAATTTGGGTATTTAGTTACGACTGTATCGAAAGCTTGCTTAGCTTCAGCAAAGGTTCCTTTATTAAACAACAACTGTCCCAACCAGTAATTTGCATTAGCAGCGTAGGTAGAATCTGGGTATTGCTTGATGAAATCGCTAAAAGCAGGAATAGCTTCATCATATTTACGTTCTTTAAGGACTAAGTTAACCGCTTGTTCATAACTGCCAGTTTCACCAAGACTCGATTGACCTGCAGAAGCTGCACTATTATCAACCACAGTTACAGACGCAGCTGATGCACTTGCAGATAAATTAGCAATTTCTTCATATAACTGACGTTGACGCTGCAGCATTTGACTAATTTGATAATCTTGCTGTTCCGTTACACCTCGAAGATCTAGCACTTCACGTTGCAAAGCATCTAAACGTTGCTGTGCTTCAAATTCCGTTTGTTGCTTCGCTTTAATAATACGCTCTAAACGAGAGATACGATCATCACTGGAACCACTGGCAATATCTTGCACTGGCGCTGGAGCCGCGGTTGCACCAGCAGCAAAGAACATTGCAGCAACTAAAGCAGCATGTTTCATCAATAAACTCCTAAACTGGCCAGTAAGTACTGGCCTTCCTTAAACGTCTGTATTGTCGTTACGATTAGTAAACTAATACACCACGACGGTTTTTAGCAAAACCACTTTCGCTACGAGAAAAATCTAACGGTTTTTCTTCGCCGTAGCTTACTACACTCATTTGGCTAGGCTGAACACCCATGCCTTGTAGATATTTTGCGATAGCTTTAGCGCGTCTTTCACCTAATGCAATGTTGTACTCAGGCGTGCCACGTTCATCCGCGTGCCCTTCAATCAATACGCGTACATTTGGATGTTCAACTAAGTAGTTACCATGTGCTTGAATAATTGCAGCATTTTCACTTTGCACTTCACTACGGTCAAAGTCGAAATAAATAACGTTCTGAGCGCGTAGCTCTTCTTGCTCGATACGTTGTTGTTCTTCAGGGGTTAAAATTGGGGCTGCACCGCCAGTTTCGACACCACCAGAACCATACTCACCGCCAGTAGTCGTGGTTGTTGAACCGCTTGTAGAACCACTAGCATCAGTTTCAGACTCTGAAGTTGTGCTACATGCACCTAATGCCATAACAGGTACTACAACTAACATAGCTTTAAACAACTTATTCAGATTCATTGGAAATCCTTATTAATTTTATAAAAATGGAGACCAGGCTGGTGACTTAACTTCACCTTGGCCTGCAGGTAATCTTGCTTTGAATCGTCCATCCATAGATACCGCGGCTAGTACTTGCTTGCTTTGGTGTGTTGTACCATAGATAACCATGGTTCCATTTGGTGCAATACTCGGTGATTCATCAAGCGTAGTCGATGTTAACACTTGCATAAAACGGGTTTGTAAGTCCATTCGGGCAATATTATATTTACCATTTGTGCGATTAACAAAAATCATGCTGCGCCCATCAGGAGTCACTGCACCACCTAAATTCCACTCGCCTTCAAATGTCATACGTGAAATTTTACCCGTGCTTAATTTGACTTGATATATTTGCGGTTTACCACCACGTTCAGAGGTAAATATTAAAGATTCACCATCTGGCATCCACGATGCTTCGGTATCGATAGCATAATGGTTTGTGACGCGTTTAATGGCTTTAGATGCAATATTGATAACGTAAATTTCAGGCTGACCGTCTTTCGATAGTGTTACTGCCAATTTTTTACCATCTGGAGAAAAACTTGGCGCACCATTAATACCTGTATGCGAGCTAACTTTAGTCCGTTCTTGAGTATAAATGTCTTGTACGAAAATCTCAGCTTTACGGTTTTCAAAACTCACATACGCTAAACGTCTGCCATCTGGAGACCAGCTTGGTGACATTAGAGGCTCAGGCGAACGCAATAACATTTGTTCGTTGTAACCATCATAGTCAGCAATCATCAAATGATATGGTGATTTTTCACCTTGTTTCACTACCACATAAGCAATGCGACTTAAAAATGCACCACGAATGCCTGTCAGTTTCTCATAGACGATGTCACTAATACGATGACCGTATTGTCTAAACTGCGCTTCACTGATAACCGTTTCGCGGCTTTCCAGCAATAGGTCACTACTTGGCATTGGACCTTTATCTGTCGCTAACTGTGCTTTAACTAAATCAATTAGGTCAAAACTCACCAAATACTGGTTTGTACCATATGGTTTAATAGAGCCAACTAGCAATGCATCGGACAATGCTTCATTCCAGACTTGAGGCGTAAACTCTTTAACCGAACTTATATTGGTTTGTGGCAAGCCACGGGCATCAAGTGGGCTAAAAGTACCACTGCGCGCTAAATCACTGGTGACAACATCACTAATTTGTTCAGGTGCAGGACCTGTACCTTGCCATACAAATGGCATAACAGCGATTGGTCTTGCGGCATCGACACCTTCAGTAATAACAATATCAAGTGCAGCATTAACGTTGCTGCTTATCAGTACTACAAATAGTGTTAACCATTTTGCCAAAATCTTCATGTGACTCCTTTAATTAAATTCCGGTGATACGGTTAAGTTAATTTCTTTCATTTTTTCATATACATCAGCTTCGGAAGAAACGGGTAAACGCCCTGCTTTGTTTATTGCAGTTTTTGCTGCACGGCAAACCACAGGATCACCGCTTAATGTTTTACTTGAAGTCACAAAGCCATCTTTAGCCAAGCGAACGTTAACTACACAGCTCTTTCCTCGCATTGATTCATCGACAATTAAACGTCGTTGTATTGCTGATGTAATCATTGCAGTGTATTTATTAACTTCTGATACAACTTGCCTTCCACGAGTGGCGGATAAAGCGACCTGCTCAGCAGCCATTGCTTCTGCCATTTCATTTTCTTGACGTTGACGCTCTGCGTCTTCAGCTTTACGTTTACGTTCAGCCTCTTCTTTACGTTTTCTGTCGTCTTCACGCTTTTTCGCTGCTGCAGCTTCTTCACGCTTACGCTTTTCATCTGCTTTTTGCTCAGCCGCTTTACGTTCAGCTTCTTGCTGTTTACGCTGTGCAGTGGCTTTTTCTGCTTTGGCTTTTTCCGCTAACTCTTTTTGTTTAGCAGCTTTAGCTGCATTATTGGCAGTAATGGTTTCTTGTTCTTTTTGCTTACGTTGAATTTCAAGCTGTTTGATACGATTTTGTTCTTTACGAACTTCGTCTCGGGCCTTTTTAGCCTGCCTATCTAAATCTGCTTGACGCTCTTTTTCTTTACGCTGGGTATCTGCACGCTGCTTTTTAAGCTTTTCAGCATGATCGTTTATACGCTGCTGATCAACAACCACTGCTTGGACAACGGGTGCCGATTGCGCCATTGGCATATGCTTTGGTTTATCATCAAAACTAATGCCCAATGCAAGTGCAACAATAACACCGATATGTATACCAGCAGATATGACTACAGGTAAGGTTAATTCAGATTTAATGGCCACCATATTACTCCTCTGGTGAATCAGTCATTAAGCCTACTGCTGGAACACCAGCACCTTGTAGACTGACCATTAATTGAATCACGCTCTCATAAGGAATACGGCGATCGGCTTTTACAACTACAGGTCTTTCTGGCTCAAGCTGGATCATGGCGCCCACTTGAACGGATATTTCGTCTAACTCAAGAGACTCATTATTAGAACCACTACCAATATTAAGGAAGTAATCACCGTTTTGATCAATTGATGCCACTATCGGTGGCTTACTTTCAGCGGGTAAAGCCTCAGCTTCGCCCTGTGGTAATTCAACATTGACACCTTGGGATACGATGGGTGCAGTCACCATAAAGATGATCAATAACACCAACATCACGTCTATATAAGGCACAACGTTAATTTCTGCAACTGGACGACGGCGCTTACGTTGATACATTAAACAGCTTCCTTCTCGCTGTAGGCTTGGCGCTGTAATATGTTAGAAAATTCTTCCATAAAGTTAACGTGAGCCATTTCAATTTTTTCAACTTGTGTCGAGAAGCGGTTATAAGCAATAACGGCAGGAATAGCGGCAAATAACCCCATAGCAGTTGCAATCAAGGCTTCAGCAATACCAGGAGCTACCATTGCAAGCGTCGCATTTTGAACTGCGCCCAATGCAATAAATGAATTCATGATGCCCCAAACCGTGCCGAACAAGCCAATATAAGGGCTGGTTGAACCAATGGTGGCGAGTAAAGGAAGGTGTGTATCAAGCTTTTCAACTTCACGCGATAAACTTACTCGCATAGCACGTGATGTACCATCCATAACCGCTTCAGGCGATTTACTGTTTGCAGAGCTCAGACGTGAATATTCTTTAAAGCCCGCAACAAATAACGCTTCTAAACCTGCAAGCGGTTCACCACGAACGGACAATTCTTTATAAAGTTTGTTTAAATCGACACCAGACCAAAAAGTATCTTCAAATTTTATTGATTTAGCTCTGGCGGTATTCAGCAGTTTACGGCGCTGGATAATCACTGCCCAAGAAGCAATAGATAAACTCAATAACGTTAGCATTACCAGTTTAACGAGAATACTTGCCTCTAAAAAAAGACCAATAAATGAAATTTCAGCTTGCACGATTAAACTCCTGCACAATATTAGATGGAATAGCCCTTGGTCTCATTCTAGATAAAGCAATACACGCGACAATAATGGTAGCTTCGCAATATATCGTCCCTTTATCATCAACCAAGCACTGCTTAAAAACCAAAGAGGCTTTCTTTAATTCTATGACCCTTGATTCAACAGTTAAGTTCTGTTCGAATCTTGCTGCAACTTTAAAATCTAACTCAGCATGTTTCACTACGAAGGCGATATCTTCAGCTAATAGCTTACTTTGATTGACTCCCATCGCTTTTAACCATTCCGTGCGCGCACGTTCGAAAAAGTTTAAATAATTTGAATGATAAACAACACCACCAGCATCGGTATCTTCATAATAAATAGAAATAGGCCATGTAAACATAATTAGCGATTGTGAATTTTGCGTAATAAAAGATGGCTTACTATACCGAGTACCACCACGCTTGTGAACAAAGCGACGGGTTATTAAGGTCATTATTTTAGGCTTTAGAGCTTAATTTGCCATTAATAAATGGCTTTTGCAGGCATTACACTAACAAATGAAGAAACTTTAATGTTAGTGATTGATAAGTTTACATTCTGTTAACGGTAAATTTGAGATTAGCACTGCTATACGATTGGAGAAAACCAGAATAATAGTACTAACCTCAAGCGTTATTTACATACAATGATGACTAAAAATTATCACTGGCAAGATTAATCAATCTTAGCGGGGATTGATAAACCAAAGCTTTGCCATAAAAAACTATAGATATCGGCAGATTCGTCTATCTTCATCGCTGTGGGTTTGCCGGCGCCATGGCCTGCATTTGATTCAATTCGCATAATCACAGGTTTATCAGCTTGCTGATACTTTTGCATCATTGCTGCAAATTTAAAACTATGTAGCGGCACCACGCGATCATCATGATCGGCCGTCATCACCATAGTTGCAGGGTAGTTACCTTGCTTTACATTATGATATGGCGAATAAGCTAGCAAAGCAGGAAATTGCTCAGCAACTTCAGCACTGCCGTATTCACTGGTCCACGCCCAACCAATAGTGAATTTTTGAAAACGCAACATATCAAGTACGCCAACTGCAGGTAACACTGCAGCAAATAGATCAGGACGCTGGGTTAACACTGCTCCCATCAATAAACCGCCATTACTTCGACCATAGGCACCTAACTTTGATTTGTTGGTGTATCCCTTCTCGATAAGATATTCAGCTGCTGCGTAATAATCGTCAAATACATTTTGTTTTTTATCGAACATGCCCGCTTGATGCCAGCTCTCACCGTATTCAGCACCGCCACGAATACTCGGCACAGCATAGACGCCGCCCATATCTAGCCAAGCGATGTTCGCAGGGCTAAATCGTGGTGTTATCGATATCGCAAAACCACCATAGGCATAGAGTAATGTCGGGTTTTCACCGTTTAAGGTCACACCTTTTTTATACGACACCATCATCGGAATGCGAGTGCCATCTTTACTGGTGTAAAACACTTGTTCAGACACGTAATCATCAGGATTGAAGGAAACTTTAGGCTGATTATATAAACTGGTTTCGCCGGTTCTAAAATCAAACTTATAAATAGTTTGTGGTTGAACATAACTATTAAAAGCAAAATAGAAATAATCTTTGCTGCGTTTACCGTATGGTCCTAAAACGCGACCTTTACCAGGAAGTGCAACATCTTGTCTCTTTGTTCCATTTAAACCATATATTGATACTTTTCCTAATACGTCATGTAAGTAGCTCACGACAAAATGGTCATGCACAATGGCAATATCATTAATGGGATCTGCTGACTCTTCAATAATCGTTTGCCATTGTGATTTCTCTGGACGATTAATATTAATCGCAATCACTTTGCCATTAGGCGCATTTAGATCCGTTTTAAAATAGAAAAACTGGTTATCGTTACCTAAGAAAATATACTCTGCTTCTAAATCGGCAATTAGCTCTACGACATCTGTATTAGATTCAGCTAAGGATTTGTAAAAAAATCGATTTCGGCTATCAGTGCCTTGCGAGATAGACAGCAATAGATAATCCCCCTTCTCGGTCACTTCAGCTGAAAATCCCCAATCTTTATTTTGAGGACGATCATAGATAAGCGTGTCTTCACTCTGTGGTGTACCAAGCTTATGATAATAAACCTTTTGATTGAAATTCACATCCGCCAATACATCACCACCTGCTGGTGCATCGTATCGAGAATAATAAACACCTTGATTGTCTGAATCCCAATTCGCTGAGGAAAACTTAATCCAATCCAATGTGTCTGTCAGTGCTTCACCAGATTCAATATCAATAAATTTCCATTGCTGCCAATCTGAGCCAGACTTAGAAACCCCATAAGCCAGGGTTTTACCGTCATTACTTACAGAAACGCCAGAAAGCGCAACAGTTCCATTATCTGATAAGGTGTTTGGGTTAAGTATGGCTTTGGTGTTACCCGCTTTATCGGTGACATATAAAACAGACTGAGACTGCAAACCATCGTTGCGGTAGAAAAAGGTATTTTGACCATTCTCAAATGGCGCTGATACTTTTTCAAAATTCCATAGTTCAGTAATACGATCAACAACAGCCTGCTTGTTAGTAATATTATTTAAATATTGCTGACCAAAATCTTGCTGTGCTTTTACCCATGATTCAGTTTCGGGTGTGTTCTCTTCTAAATGCCGAAATGGATCAGCAACACTGACACCATGAATTGTCTCGACTAAGTTTTGCTCTCGCGTATTTGGATAAGAATATTTAGTGCTATCGATCACTTTATCGACTTCGCTATCTGGGGCATGCTGGCAACCTGCCACCGCAGTAGCCAGTACAATTGCGAGCAGTGAACCTTTTAATAAGGGGGTTTTTATTATCATTTTTGCTAACCTTGTTTTTGCATTACGGCTTCTTGCCTAAAAGTAATATACCCAAAATATGATTTTTTGCGACTTTCTCAGTTTAAATGGTGATTTCAAGCCTATTTCATGGGGTTATAAGCAGATATTTTTATCTCATTAGTTTTTATATGCAGCCCAAAGTGGAATATTTAACATTTGTTTATCAAAGAGAGTTGACTGTTTTCGATTAAATATGCACGCAGTATGCTTATAACCCAACAGATTAGGCTTTCAGGTCATCTTTAAGTGCTTACACTCATTTTCTTGATTAAACTAAGCATTAGTAATACTAATCCTAAATCGAAATTTTTCTAGTTTGCCAGATTAGAGTAATATCTCTAATATATATCTTGTTTTCAGGACATAGCTTAATTGAGTTATTGAAAACCAAGAACTTCAAGTTGATGTACCCCAATACCTCAACTTATCCCTGGTTCTTATGCTTGACTTCCTTCCTTGAATTTGTGAATACAAATTATTTTGCCTACTTACTTTAAGTAGGCTTTTTTTTGTCTTTTTTTCGGACCAAAATTTTGTTTCGCCCATAAAAAATGACTCAATCAATTGAGCCATTCTTTCCTGCGGGTTATCTAAATTTTAAATAGACTTGGATATTTTGATCACGACCCTTCGGTTACGCGCTCTTTCTTCAGTTAATTGATTCGACGCCACGTGCCTTCTTTCTCCGTGGCCCGTTTTATGGATTCGACTTTGTTCGATTCCGCTTGCGACTAATATGTCAGCCACGTTATCTGCACGCTTATCTGAAACTCTTTGGTTAGTTGAGCGACCGCCATAACTGTCTGTATATGCATCAACAAAAACTAAATCCACATCTGAATCATATGACAAATATTCCTGTACACGACTTAACTGATGTTTAGAGAAACGAGTAAGTTGTGTGCCACCTTCTTCATAATTCAATACAGTAAAAGCTATATCATCAAAACTGTACGGTAATAAGGTTGATAAACAAGAACGAAACTGGCGATATTGGCCACCAAAATTTGCCGCAGACAGCCCTACTGCCACTTTATCCGACTGGTTATACCAATCAGCATAGTAAAAGGTGGGTTGCATACCTTTACTTAACTCAGACAGCATAGACCAGGCAGCTTTCTTTGGTACTTCACCATTAAACTGTTTATGGTATTGAAGTTTGGTAATTTCTTTCGCGTTTACACCTGGGCGCCATTGTGGTGCCTTACTGATAAGGTGTGCATCGGTTATTTGATCAGGCTTATTCCACATATCTAACGTGAAATTCAAATTTAAATCTTTGCCCGCTGTGCTAGTAAAAATGGCTTTGCCATAATCTGGGATATCGTGCTCGAGGCGACATTCGATGGGGCTATTCTCACTAATACGCCACATTGAGTTATCTAGGGATGCTACATAGTGTTGCAAATCAGCTTGCGCTGAAGAGACAAAACAAAAACTCGATAATAAAAGAAGGTTACGCCACATAAAATCATCCCGATTATTGGTCACATTACTTTATCGGCTCTATTTAATTAATCTTTAGCAGATAAATTAGCAATCGAGCATGACACTTGGGCGCAGTTTTAGCATAATAGCCGACATAATGAAGAATGAGGTTTTTAATGAGCGATATCTGCGACGCAAACAAATTCAAACACCGCTTTAGAGGTTACTTCCCTGTCGTCATCGATGTTGAGACTGCTGGATTTAATGCTGCAACTGATGCGTTGCTAGAAATAGCTGTCACCACCCTTAAAATGAATGATGATGGAGTAATCGAATTAGATAAAACGATTCACTTTCATATAGAGCCTTTTGAAGGGGCTAACCTTGAGCCTGAAGCATTAGCGTTTAATGGTATTGATCCAACTAATCCATTACGCGGTGCTATTGATGAGAAACAAGCTTTTCTCGAAATTTTTAAGATGGTGAAGAAAGCCCAAAAAGCGGTTGATTGCCATCGAAGCATCATTGTGGCCCATAACGCGGCATTTGATATTGGCTTTGTGAATAAAGCCATTGAACGTTGTGATTTAAAACGTTCACCTTTCCACCCTTTTGCGACTTTTGATACTGCAACACTTGCAGGTCTTGCTATTGGACATACCGTATTAGCTAAAGCTTGTAAGATGGCAGGTATCGATTTTGATAACAAAGAAGCACATTCAGCACTATACGACACAGAACGCACGGCTGAGTTATTTTGTTACATCGTCAATAGATGGAAAGCGCTAGGTGGTTGGCCAATGCCAACAGCTGATGAAACAGAAGATGGGGAAGATAAAGAGAAACTTGTTGAGTCAACGAGTGCTGAATCTACCGAAACAAATTCTATCGAGTCTGACTCAGAGTAATAGATTTTTTGGTAATAACCATTCAAACTAATTTTTGAAACTTTGTTATGGAACAGATTGTTTAACAATGATAACTGAATCTTTATTTGCCTAAAACTGAAATAAAAAAAGCTGCCAATGGCAGCTTTTTTTGTTCTAATTCGCTAACTTAAAGCTGGTCAGAATTATCTTTTAAGTAAGAAGCAACACCTTCAGTTGTTGCAGTCATACCTTTATCGCCTTTTTCCCAACCAGCTGGACAAACTTCACCATGCTCTTCGTGGAATTGTAATGCGTCGATCATACGCAGCATTTCATCAACGTTACGACCTAGTGGAAGATCGTTAACCACTTGATGACGAACCTGACCTTCTTTGTCAATTAAGAAAGAAGCACGGAAAGCAACACCTGCTTCTGGATGCTCAACATCGTATGCTTTACAGATTTCGTGTTTAACGTCAGCAACTAGTGTGTAGTTAACTTCGCCAATACCGCCTTTATCTACTGAAGTGTTTCTCCAAGCGTTGTGTGAGAACTGAGAATCGATTGAAACACCGATAACTTCAACACCACGTTTAGTGAACTCTTCAATACGGTGATCAAATGCAATCAACTCTGAAGGACACACGAAAGTGAAATCGAGTGGGTAGAAGAAAACAACTGCTGGCTTACCTTTAATCGCTGTAGATAGGTTAAAACTATCAACAATCTCACCAGTACCAAGAACCGCTGCGGCAGTAAAATCTGGGGCCGGACGGCCTACTAATACGCTCATTTTGTATCTCCATCTATGGATTGAAAAAATTTAAAACAATGCCTGTTAATCTGAGTAGCATTATACTTAAACTTGAGCAATATGCGAGGCAGCTCGCATAAATGCATACCTAAATATGTATATCAATTCGATAATCGGTCTACACTTTACCGCTAATTGATTAAAGAGATAAGCCCTTTAAGATGAAATATGTTTTACCTGCTTAAAAATACTTCTTTTAAATTACTCGCTGATGACAAAGAGATTAAAATCAACATTACTACAAGCCCTGTTACATCAATGAAAAACCCTACTTACATGCATACAATAAATTTAAACTCCTTATAGATAAACTGGACATGTATTCCTATACAGACAAGAATAAGCTCAGAATAATTATCAAAACATAACTTAATAAGAATTAAATAATATGAATGCAGTCGTAATTGCTGTCACCTTAATGCTTGCATTAAGTCTCATGCGTGTGAATGTTGTCATTGCGCTTACTGTTAGTGCCCTTGCAGCGGGTCTTTTTGGTGGTTTAGATATCCATCAAACAATCACAGCGTTTAATGATGGACTTGGAGGCGGGGCTCAAATCGCGTTAAGTTATGCGTTGTTAGGTGCTTTTGCTGCAGCATTGTCCCATTCTGGTTTAACCACACTTATTTCACACAGTATAATTAAGAAAGTAGGCAAAGAGCCGAACAGTACTAATACGCTAGTCGTACGCTGGTTAATCTTGGTCGCTATTCTATCAATGGCAATCAGCTCACAGAATATTTTACCTATCCATATCGCATTCATCCCGATCCTCATTCCACCACTTTTACACGTATTAAGTAAATTGCAGATAGATCGTCGTTTGGTGGCTTGTATCATTACATTTGGTCTTGTAACCACTTATATGATTTTACCTATCGGTTTTGGCGGGATCTTCTTAAATGATATCTTACTGGCTAATTTGAACAATAACGGCTTAGGTGCAGTTAAAGAACAAATCCCTATGGCAATGATGCTGCCAGCGTTAGGTATGATTACCGGTTTATTAGTCGCTGTTTTCATTACTTACCGCAAGCCTCGTCAATATGCGATAACTGAAGTTGAATCAGCAGAAAAAGAAGTCAGCATTAATAAGAAAACCATCTTCATTTCACTATTTGCCATTTTTGCTACCTTAGTGGTGCAACTGCAGACTGATTCAATGATTTTTGGTGCCTTAACCGGTTTTATCATCTTTAGATTCTCAGGCATTATTAAGCCCGATGTTAGACAAGATATGTTTAACCAAGGCGTATTGATGATGGCAAATATTGGTTTTATTATGATTGCTGCCGCGGGCTTTGCAGCGGTGGTAAAATCTACCGGTGAAGTCAGCACCTTAGTGACTTCATTAGGCGATATCATTGGTGATAATAAAGCGCTTGCGGCATTACTAATGCTCATTGTGGGCTTATTAATTACCATGGGGATTGGCTCTTCTTTCTCTACGATCCCCATTATTGCCACTATATATGTACCACTTGCACTGACATTCGGTTTTTCTGTGGCGGCAACCATTGCATTAGTCGGCACAGCTGCGGCACTTGGAGATGCAGGCTCCCCAGCATCAGATTCAACCTTAGGGCCTACGGCTGGTTTGAACGCTGATGGCCAACATGATCATATTCGTGACAGTGTTATTCCAACATTTATTCATTACAACATCCCACTGATTGGATTCGGTTGGATTGCAGCAATGGTGTTGTAGTTCGTACTACAAGCATAAAAAAGGGAGCCAATTGGCTCCCTTTTATCGATTATATATTTGGACTTATCACCAGATTAAGCGCTAAATAAATTAAGCCTTATTTAGTTCCAAATATTTTGTCACCCGCATCACCTAAACCAGGTAAAATATAACCTTGTTCATTTAAGCAATCATCAATAGATGCGGTATAAAGCTCAATGTCTGGATGAGCAATCTCTAGCGCTTTAATACCTTCTGGCGCAGCAACAAGCACTAAGGCTTTAATTGACACACAACCACGACTTTTCAATAAGTCGATAGTCGCAATCATTGAGCCGCCAGTTGCAAGCATTGGGTCAACAACAATCGCTACACGCTCATCGACATTACTAACAAGCTTGTCAAAATAAGGTACTGGCTCAAGTGTTTCTTCATCGCGGTAAATACCGACAACTGAGATTTTTGCACTTGGCATATGTTCGAGAACACCATCCATCATACCAAGACCAGCTCGCAGGATAGGAACAACGGTGACCTTCTTACCTTTGATTTGCTCAATTTCAACAGGACCGTTCCAACCTTCGATGGTCACTTTCTCTGTTTCAAAATCAGAAGTAGCTTCATAAGTTAATAAACTACCAACTTCTGTGGCAAGCTCACGAAACCTTTTAGTACTAATATCAGCTTCACGCATTAAGCCAACTTTATGGCGAATAAGCGGATGTTTTACTTCAACGACTTTCATTTTGCACTCCTAATAATGAGATATTTTTCGCAAATTGTTCAAATTCTAGTTTATTTATCCTCGGTATAAAACATAAAGTTTCATATTTGCAGGCAATCTCACGCTAAACCAATAAATCTATTACGAAAAACTGTTTTCATAAACGTATAAAGCTAAATCATGGCTTTCGACTAGTAACACAAGCTGTTAGAATATCGCCGCATAAAATCCCATAAAACGATGTACCCTAGAGGAAACTCCGTGACTACTCCTACACCACTTAGTTACAAAGATGCTGGCGTTGATATTGATGCTGGTAATGCATTAGTCGATAACATTAAAACTGCGGTAAAGCGCACTCATCGTCCAGAAGTTATGGGCAATTTAGGTGGTTTCGGCGCATTGTGCGAGTTACCCACTAAATATAAACATCCAGTTTTAGTTTCTGGTACTGACGGCGTTGGTACAAAGTTACGCTTAGCCATTGATTACAAAAAGCATGACACTGTTGGTGTCGATTTAGTTGCTATGTGTGTTAATGACTTAATCGTATCTGGTGCTGAACCATTATTTTTCCTTGATTACTACGCAACCGGCAAACTTGATGTTGAAACAGCAACATCCGTTGTTAACGGTATCGCTGAAGGTTGTTTTCAGTCGGGCTGTGCACTAATCGGTGGTGAAACTGCTGAAATGCCAGGCATGTACGAAGGTGAAGATTACGATTTAGCCGGCTTTTGTGTTGGCGTTGCTGAAAAAGAAAACCTCATCGATGGTACTAAAGTAAAATCAGGCGATGCACTAATTGCACTGGGTTCTACTGGTCCTCATTCAAATGGTTATTCTTTAATTCGTAAAGTACTTGAAGTGAGCAAAGCGGATCCTAAGCAAGATTTAGCCGGTAAGCCGCTCATTGACCATCTTTTAGAGCCAACAAGAATTTACGTTAAGCCATTATTAAAATTGCTAGAACAAACTGAAGTTCATGCAATGGCTCACATCACTGGTGGTGGATTCTGGGAAAATATTCCTCGTGTACTTCCTGCTGATTGTAAAGCCGTCGTCAAAGGTGACTCTTGGCAGTGGCCTGTTGTTTTCGATTGGTTAATGGAAAACGGCAATATCGAACAATTTGAAATGTACCGCACCTTTAACTGTGGTGTTGGTATGATTATCGCTCTTCCTGCAGAAAATGTTGATGCTGCATTAACATTGTTAAAAGCTGAAGGCGAAAACGCTTGGTTAATCGGTGATATTGCTGCTCGTCAAGGCGACGAAGAGCAAGTGGAGATTAACTAAATGACTGAATGCTGTCGTGTTTTAGTTCTCATCTCTGGCAATGGTAGTAATTTACAAGCCATTATTGATGGTTGTGATGACAATGTCAGCGCTGAAGTTGTTGGTGTTATTAGTAACAAACCTGATGCGTACGGGTTAACACGTGCACATCAAGGTGAAATTGACACCAGTTGCGTGATTGTGCGCAAAGATGAAACACGCCAGCAATACGATCAACGCCTACAGCAAGCTATAGAAAAATATCAACCTGATTTAATCGTGCTTGCTGGCTTTATGCGTATTCTATCTGATGAATTTGTTAGCCAATATATGGGGAGGATGATAAACATCCACCCTTCTTTATTGCCTAAATATGCTGGATTGAATACCCATCAAAGAGCAATCGATGCTAAGGATGCTGAACATGGTGCCAGTGTGCACTTTGTCATTCCAGAGCTTGATGCAGGTCCTGTTATTCTTCAAGCTAAAGTACCGGTTTATGAAGAAGACAATGTTGAGACACTTTCTGCACGTGTACATGAACAAGAACATGCCATTTATCCTTTAGTGGTTAAATGGTTCAGCTTACAACGTTTAAAAATGGTTGACAACATCGCCTATTTAGACAATGAAAGTATTGGTATCCATGGCTTTGCACCTGATTAAACCAATTTAGTTCTGTATCTTGCTTAAATAAAAAATCTCGCTAAGGCGAGATTTTTTATTTCTGATGGATTATGTTTTGGCCGTTTTACCTTACAGGTAAATCCATATCAGCAAACATGCCATCAATTAATTGTTGGTCTCTTAACGCAACCGCTTTTTCTACCACATCTCGTGTCAGGTGCGGCGCAAAGTTATACATAAAGTCATACATATAACTTCTTAAGAAACTACCTCGTCTAAAGCCAATTTTAGTGGTGCTATGGGCAAATAAATGTCTCGCATCTATCGCCACAAGATCTTTATCAATCACCGGATCAATAGCCATAGAAGCAATCACTCCAACACCTAAACCTAATCGCACGTAAGTTTTAAGTACATCAGCACTTGTTGCACTGAAGACGACTCTTGGCTCAAGATTAGCCTCATTAAATGATTTTTCAATTTCAGACGCTTTATCGAAACCAAAAACATAAGTAACAAGTGGAAATTCAGCTAAATCTTCAATGCTTAGGGTTTTACGGTTTGCAAGTGGATGATCTTTGGTGACGACGATAGAGCGATTCCAGTGATAACAAGGCAACATAATCAAGTCTGAATACAGATGCATGGCTTCAGTCGCAATCGCAAAATCTGCATCACCGCGGGCTGCTTGCTCACTGATTTGTGATGGAGTACCTTGATGCATATGCAAATTAACTTTTGGATAGCGTTTTATGAAAGGTTTAATGACTTGTGGCAAGGCATATCGAGCCTGAGTGTCTGTAGTCGCAATATTCAACTCGCCCTGATTTGGCTGAGTGTATTCTTCAGATACTTTTTTAATGCTTTCAACTTTACCTAAGATATCATTCGAGATATCAATGACAAGCTGGCCGGCTGGTGTAACATGAGTGAGGTGTTTACCACTTCGACCAAATATCTGAATACCTAGCTCATCTTCTAGCATTCGCACTTGCTTGCTAATACCCGGTTGAGAAGTATAAAGATCTTCAGCAGTGGCTGAGACATTCAAATTATGCTTTACCACTTCGGCAATATATCTTAGTTGCTGTAATTTCATGTTACTACCTTCACCTTTGCCATACACATTTCATTTTAACCTTATATCTAAATGTTATAGAACATCTAGATTATTAATGCAAATAGTAATAACGAGTTTGAGAATTTTGCATGATGCAAGTCACTAATGGTAATCTTGAGGTCTGTGTCGATATTTATGATAATTTTCGCTATATAGTACGACTTTTTTACGACACACTCTTTGTCATAAGCTAGAATGTAAGCTTTAGATGTACATAAAAGTGGCCTGTTAGCCACTCTGCAATTTTAATTAATGGATCCCATATGACCTTTACTTTGGTATTGATTCTTTTAGGTGCACTTTTCATCCTAATTATCGGTATAAGTGTTATTCAACAGCAAAAAGAGCGTGCCGAAGCCGAACGACGTACGGAACTAAAACGTCAGCGTGCGATAATTGATGAAACCGAAACGGTTCTGTCAAACACGGGGTTAGCTTCTTTTCCTAGTAGCATTATTCTTGTTTTATATAAAAGGATAAGTGAAGCGCTAGAAGTGTCTATTTCACATCTAGAGAAACAACCTCAACAAGCAGATTACCAGCGCAGACTTAATGATATACAAGCTCAAATAACCACATTAGCGTCTAGCCAGACTCAAGCACTTGCCATAGAAAACTTTCGTTTACCTGATAATGACAAACAAATCCTTGAACTGGTTCAAATGCTCAAGAAGTTAAAGGCTATTGTCCGTGCAGAAAACAACAAAGGTAAACTGGACCCACAGGTATTTGGTGAAGCAGAGAATAGAATTGATAGCTATCAGCTTCGAATAAATGTTGAATCTATGCTTTCAAGAGCTAGAGCGGCAAATTCATTAAAGCAGTTTGGTTCATCGAAACAAATGGTCTCTAAAGCGCTTTCAACTCTCCAAGCCATCAAGGCTAAAACACCTAATGATCCTTTTATCACTAAAAAAGTAGATGAAGCAAAAGAGCTACTAGCTGAAATTAATGCCCAGCAAAAACAACTCAACCCTGAAATCGTCACAGCACAAAAAGATGATGGTGATGATATCGATATGTTGTTCCAGCCGAAAAAGAAATGGTAAAGATTTAACCAGTAAATATTTCTAATTAAAGCCTCTTCGGAGGCTTTTTTATTGCATGAAATTAATTTACTCCAGTGTTTTTAATACTGACCTTTTAATACTGAGCTTTTACTTCGACGCTAGCTTATTAGTGTGACCAACATAAGCCTACGAAAAACAGTTAACTTTTCATTGCAGGCTTGCTGGGATAGATACTTAATGGGAGATAGTTTGAGTTTAGAAAAATATCTTAATGCTCATACCTGAATAACTGAATATAGGTATTAGATTTATAAATCTAAAGTTAATTGGCTTTATCGAGTTAGCGTCATTAACTAAAGCGACTTAAACTAATGCGTTCTAAACTAGAACGCTATTTTTAGTTTCATTTTAGAAACCATTTCATATTGAAAAAATAAGCCATAAAAATGGGACCCTAAGGTCCCATTTTCTGTTCAATAGCCAACTTGATAGTAAAGAATATTAATCCTCTTTCTTCTTCACTGCCTTCTTCGCAGCAGGCTTTTTAGCCGCTGCTTTCTTAGCTGGTTTCTTCTTAGTCGACTCGCTTACCCACTTACCGCCAATAAACTTAGATGACCAACCAGTGGCTTTACCATCAACTTCAGTAGCAACATATTGCTCTTTGGTTTTACGGCTAAATTTAACTGACGCTTTATTACCATCATCATCTGTTACTGGCGCATCGGCTAGGAACATATACTTAGGCCATAATTGCTCACGGTAGTGAACTAACTCTTCAACAAGCGGAGCACGCGTCTCTCGAGATTTAGGGAACGTACTTGCAGCCAGGAAAATACCCGCAGCGCCGTCACGCAACACGAAGTGTGCATCAGACTTAGTACATTTTAAATCAGGTAAGAAGATAGGATCTTCTTTAGGCGGCGCAGCTTCACCAGATCTCAATAATTTACGCGTATTTTTACATTCGGTATTAGTACAACCAAAATATTTACCGAAACGACCATTTTTAAGTTCCATGTCATTGCCGCACTTATCGCACTCAATGATTGGACCTTCATAGCCTTTGATCTTGAACTGACCCGCTTCAATTTCGTAACCAACACACGTTGGGTTATTACCACAAACATGAAGTTTACGTTCTTCATCGATGAGGTAACTGTCCATGGCAGTGCCACAAATACCGCAGCGATGCTTAGCACGCAGTGCATCTGTTTCAGCATCTTCATTATCGCTGACAGCTTCTTCACCTGGCGTTAGGTTCATCGTAGTTTTGCAGCGCTCTTTTGGCGGCAATGCATAACCAGAACAACCCAAGAACACACCTGTTGTACCAGTACGAATACCCATAGGGCGTCCACAGGTTGGGCACTTAATGTCTTCAGCAAGCACCATGTCATTAAGACGCATGCCGCCTTCTTCAGGATCTAACTCAGCATGTTTAAGTTGCTTGGTTAAATCACCGTAGAAACCATCAAGCACTTTTTTCCACTCAAGTTTACCTTGAGCGACATCATCGAGTGTCTGTTCCATGCCAGCAGTAAAGTCAAAGTTCATAATGTCACTGAAACTTTCAACTAAACGGTCACTGACAATCTCGCCCATTTTTTCAGCAAAGAATCGACGGTTTTCAACTTTAACGTAACCGCGGTCTTGAATAGTTGAAATAATCGTTGCATAAGTCGACGGACGACCAATACCGCGTTTTTCAAGCTCTTTAACCAATGATGCTTCACTAAAGCGCGCAGGCGGCTTGGTAAAATGTTGTTTAGGCAGTAATTCATTCAGATCTAATACATCACCTTTGTTCACAACCGGTAAGGTATTATCTTCTTCATTCTTTTTACCCATTGGCGGCTGAACTTTAGTCCAACCGTCAAAACGCAGCGTACGACCACTGGCTTTTAAATCATATTCACCCGCTGTAACAGTCAGGCGAGTTGCATCGTATTTAGCTGGGTTCATTTGGCAAGAAACAAATTGGCGCCAAATCAACTCATAAAGACGCTGAGCGTCTCTTTCCATATCAGACATCGTAGCTGACTGAATTTTCACATTAGACGGTCTGATAGCCTCATGCGCCTCTTGAGCACCTTCTTTGCTACCATATCGAATAGGATTCTCAGGTAAATACGCATCACCGTATTCTGCAGCAATCATTTCCCTTACGCCTTCTACCGCTTCTTGACTTAAATTAGTCGAGTCGGTACGCATATAGGTAATATGACCAGCTTCATAAAGGCGCTGTGCCATCATCATGGTTTTCTTCACCCCAAAACCAAGGCGCGTACTCGCAGCTTGTTGCAGTGTAGAAGTGATATACGGCGCAGATGGCTTGCTTGATGTTGCTTTATCATCACGACCGGTGACGACAAACTTCTCACCTTTTAACGCATCTAACGCAACTTGTGCTTGGGCTTCATTAATCGGACTAAACGCTGCCGATTGAAACTTTGCCACTTGCATCTTAATTTTTTGCGCTTTAGGTGTTGCTAAGTCGGCATGTACATCCCAAAACTCTTCAGGAACAAATGCCTTAATCTCACCTTCACGTTCGACCACAAGCCTTACTGCCACAGATTGAACGCGACCTGCGGATAAACCACGGGCCACTTTCTTCCATAACAATGGTGAAACCATAAAGCCAACAACACGGTCGAGGAAACGACGTGCTTGTTGTGCATTTACCATATTGGTATCAAGTACTGATGGTTTGCTAAAGGCATCTTGGATGGCTGTTTTGGTGATTTCATTGAAAACAACGCGTTGATAGCGAGATTCGTCACCACCAATAATTTCCTGCAAATGCCAAGCAATGGCCTCACCCTCTCTATCCAAATCGGTTGCGAGATAGATGTGGTCAGCATTTTCAGCTAAAGCTTGTAGTTCTTTAACTACTTTTTCTTTGCCTGGAAGAATTTGATATTTGGCAGCCCAGCCTTTTTCAGGGTTTATCCCCATACGAGCCACTAGCGCACGTTTATCGCGCTGTAGTTTGTACTTGGCTTTCTCTTCAGGCTCCATTTTCCTAACTTCAGCAGGCGTTTTAGTCGCAACCTTGCTGTCAGGAGAAGATGATGTAGGCAAATCACGGATATGACCTACACTCGATTTAACGATGAATTCTTTACCAAGGTACTTATTAATAGTCTTGGCTTTGGCCGGCGATTCGACAATAACTAGCGATTTACCCATAGTTTTATTTGCGCCAAAAAGTCTCTAACAGATATAAATTGGTTCCATATATAGAGTGTTGAGACGAATGTTTCAAGTAAATACCTCTAATATGTGTCCAGCGAGCCATTTTTTAATCAATTATAAAAAAAGGAGAAAAAATAATATTCGTTTATAAAAAGTAATATTTCATTATTTGGGGTCTAGCAAGTAAAACTTGTGCATGTTTAGTCACTTTTTCAATATTTGCGACAATCGTCACTGCTTGTTAACCCTTCTATCATAAGTATACTGGCAATAATCTCGCACAACCTAACAGCAATAAACGCAAATTCATAACAATAATAAATACTTTATTAAGGAAAATAGATGAAGCACTTCGAAGCAAACTTCGATGGTCTTGTGGGACCGACGCACAATTATGCAGGTTTATCTTTCGGTAATGTCGCCTCATATAGCAATGCGGCGCAAGCATCAAATCCAAAGGCTGCTGCGAAACAAGGTCTTCAAAAAGCCAAAGCGCTAGCCGATCTTGGTATGATTCAAGGTGTATTAGCACCTCAAGAGCGCCCAGACCTTTATTCACTGCGACGTATAGGTTTTACAGGTTCAGATGCTGAAGTCTTAAACCAGGCAGCTAAACACGCTCCTGCATTACTCAATGCTTGTTGCAGTGCATCATCTATGTGGACAGCCAATGCAGCAACCGTTTCACCAAGTGCAGACAGCCGCGACGGTAAAGTTCACTTCACCCCAGCCAATTTAGTTGATAAATTACATCGTAGTATAGAGCCTATTACTACAGGTAACATTTTAAAAGCCACATTTAAAGACGAACGATTCTTTAAACATCATCAACATTTACCGGAACATGCAAGTTTTGGTGATGAAGGCGCAGCTAACCATACCCGTTTGTGTAATGATTATGGCCATGCTGGTGTTGAGCTTTTTGCCTATGGTCAAGAAGCGACAAATCCAAATACAGTAAGACCTAAAAAATTTCCTGCTAGGCAAACGTTAGAAGCCTCAAAAGCCGTTGCGCGTTTACATCAACTAGATGAAGAAAGCTGTGTTTTCATGCAGCAAAACCCTGACGTTATTGATCAAGGTGTTTTTCATAATGATGTCATTTCGGTGGGTAACCAAAATGTATTGTTCTATCACGAACAAGCATTTTTAAATACTGCTGAGAAGTTTGAAGAAATTAGCCGAAAAATGAATACGGATGTTCACTTTATTAAAGTGGCGACTTCACAAGTGTCCATTAATGATGCGGTTAAAAGCTATTTATTTAACACGCAAATCGTCACTTTACCTAACGGTGAAATGGCAATTATCGCGCCAACTAACTGTCAAGAAAATCCTGCCGTACATGCTTATTTAAATGAACTTGTGACTTTAGGTACCCCAATTAAGCAAGTGAAATACTTTGATGTAAAACAAAGCATGCAAAATGGCGGAGGCCCTGCTTGTTTACGTTTACGCGTTGCAATGAGTGAGTTAGAAATTTCAGCGGTAAATCAAAATACATTAATGAATGATGCTTTATTTAATCGCTTGAACCTTTGGGTAGATAAGCATTACCGTGACAGTTTAGTCGTTGCCGACTTAGCAGACCCTCAATTAATTATTGAATCACGTAATGCATTAGATGAACTGACTCAAATATTGAAACTTGGCAGTGTTTACCAATTTCAGAAGTAAGTGAATTTCAGCTAAATCTATAAACAAAAATGCCGCTCAACGAGCGGCATTTTTATAGAGAATAGCTAACTAAAGAATATTGATTCCTATCGCTAATACTTCAGTTAAGACTTCTCCAGGAGTTTCTGTTGTTACAGAGAACACTCCAGAATTGGGTTCATCTTCACCTTTTAGCGATACTGCAAAATTTCTACCGCCGTTATGGTTAGAGCTTGGCCAAGTAATAGTTGAAGTACTCGTTACAGATCCTGCAGAAGCTGAAAAGGTAACTTTAGTACCAGCTGGTAATTGCTGATTATGTAAATCAGAAAGAGTAAAGTAAACCGTTGCAGCTCCTTTACCTGTAATCACTATCGGGCTTGTTCCGTTATGTACGCCATCATCAACGATTAAAATTTCAGAAGGTAACGTCTTAACAGCGGTACTTCCAGACATAACAAGAACGAGGCTACGTCTAACAAATAATGACTTAGAATCATTAACTCCATCAGCACAACCGTCATGTACAGGGTCGGAACAAAGCACACCATTATACAAGCCGTCAGCTTTATCAAAAACAGTATTAACATTAAAGTCGATTAGTTCTTCAAGCGAACCGCCATCAAGACCTTTTAGTGCATCATCAGCTTGTGGGTTAAAAACAGTATCTTCATTGTAATCATTGAACGCATCGTCTAAATCAAACTTCTCACCTGTCACATCAGTTCCAGTTAAAAACTCATTCATTTCATCAGCGTCAAAACGACCATTACCATTTAAATCTGGAAATGATTCTTCTCCAATGGCTGTAGCAGTGATAGTTGCGCGGCCACCGTATGGTTGTCCATAATAGTTACCGTAAACAATGTTGTCTTCTTCACAAGTTGGATCTTCTGATTTATCCGCTAACTTATAACATTTTTGATTTTGAACAGGGCTTAATATTTGATTACCTAAAGCGTCATAAAAACTCTTACCTTCCGGACGTGGCATCTGAGAAGTCCACGTCACCGAACAAGCACCATTGATAGTTTGACAAGCATCTTCGATTGAACCACCTTCAGTGGTAAACGAAACAGTTGTTCCATCAGGCACAGGGTTATTAAATGCATCTGCCATACGCGCAGTCACTTGAACCTCTGTTCCATCTTTATTCCAGCCTTCAGCATTTAGAACTGTTGAAGACAATGAAAAGCTATCTTGATCAGGAATACCCGTTGAGATAACTAGCTGGCTTGACTGACTTGATATAACAGGTGATGATCCTTGGATAGTACCAGTTACACGTACTGATGTTGCTACCGTACCTGTAGTGACAACAGTTTGAACAATACCTTCATTGTTTGTTGTTGCCGTAACAGGGTCAATTGAAATACCACCCACGACTGTATTTAATGAAAAATCTACAGCTTGATTCGCTACCACATTACTATTTTTGTCTAAGACACGAAATTTAACAATTGATGATTCAATACCACCTGTACCTAGAATTCCAATGTTTTCAGGCTGTGCAGATACAAACACAATACTACCAATATCAGCTTGTAAAATATCCAGAGTTGCTACTGCAGATAAACTAATGCCACCCGCATTGGCTGTTACATTAATTTGATCTTCACCTACACAACCTTGAGCAAGATAGGTAGAAATTGCAATACCATTTGACGATGAGACAGGCGAACTTAGCTCAGCTTGCGCTGGCGATTTAGTCGCACAAGTCGATGAGAAATTAACATCGATAGGCTGAGTGAACGGATTACCACTTTCATCTTGAATAAGTACTGTAATAGTTGCCGTGCCACCTGCAGACAAACTATCAGTACTGACTTCTGCTACGCCTTTTTCAAAAGGGGAGCCGCTGCCCATTTCGACATTAGTTGCACCTACTACAACAATCGTCTCACCTTTTTCACCAGACGAGAGACTTGCTGTTACAATGCCCGCCCCAAGTGAACTACCGGCATAAATATCAACCGATGCTTTACCTTCATTATTGGTTACAGCTGATGTAATCGGCAAATCTCCGATTTCAGATGAAAAAGAAACGATAGTTGCTTTATTGATACCAGTTACTGTCGCAACTAATACGCCAGGAGACAATGTACTAATCGTATCCACTGATTCACCAGCAGCATTGAATAATTGAACACTAACTTGTGCCCCGCCACCTGCTTCACCACCATCTCCAACCATTGAGAATGCAACGCTTGCACTTTCGCCGGTAGCGATAGACGCAACCACTGAACCTGAACCAGCGATTTCAGCTGAATACAGATTGATTGTTGCAATACCATCAGCATTAGTGACTGCCGATGCTGTAGCATTGTCAAAAGAACCTAAATCAGAATTATTAAGTTCGAAGGAAACTAAAGTACCATCAACTGCCCCTGTAGACGAATTAGTAACTGTTGCAGTTAATACTGCGCCATTGGTCGCATCTACATCTTGTGTTGAAATACTTAAACCAACTAAAATAGTTTCAGGAGTCGGTGTCCCTCCATCGCCATCATCAGTAATGCTTCCTCCTCCACTACAAGCAAAAAGAAATATTGAACTTAAAAGCGCTAAAAATAGTCTTTGTGCTGACCTCATTGTCAGTCTCCCTGTTACATTAAAATCGTACTTAAGATTTATAATAGTTACTTATAACGTTATGTTACACAAAAATTTGGTAACTTTTTTGTTACTGTACTGTTTTATTCGGCATTTTTCCTCATAAACTTTAACTTTTATGCCATTTCATAAGATTTATTTTCCTGCTAGGCTTTAAAACGTAAAAAATATACTTATAAAAATAATGGGAAGGATGTAGTTTTGATTAATAAAAGTAAGCTTGGTCTAACAAGCAAAATACTGATAGGCATGGCAGCGGGTATTATTCTCGGTTTAATACTGAGAAATGGTTTCCCCGATAGTCTATTCGTAGAAGATTACATTACCGAAGGTATACTTCATGTTGTAGGTACCATCTTTATTTCAAGTTTAAAAATGTTAGTTGTGCCGTTGGTGTTTGTATCACTGGTTTGTGGTACCTGTTCATTAAGCGACCCATCCAAATTAGGGAGACTTGGTGGTAAAACAATTGCGTTTTATATGTTCACAACAGCAATTGCATTAACCGTTGCTATCTCATTAGCCATTTTAGTACATCCTGGTAATGCATCTCTTGCAACATCAGCAATGGAGTTCAGTGCAAAGGATGCTCCCAGTCTTGCTGAAGTTGTCATTAACATTGTTCCAACAAACCCTATTGAAGCTATGAGCCAAGGCAACATGCTGCAAATCATTATTTTTGCGGTTATCTTTGGTTTCGCTATTTCACACATTGGTGAACGCGGTGCACGAGTTTCTGCTTTATTTAATGATTTAAATGAAGTCATCATGCGCGTTGTAACATTGATTATGCAGTTAGCGCCGTACGGCGTATTTGCCCTAATGGCCAAACTCAGTTTAACCCTTGGGTTAGAAACGCTGGGCAGTGTTGTTCAATATTTCTTCTTGGTTATCTTTGTTTTACTTGTCCAAGCATTGGTTGTATACCCAACACTATTAAAAGCATTCTCAGGCTTAAGCCCACTAATGTTTTTGCGTAAGATGCGTGATGTGCAATTATTTGCATTCAGTACCGCAAGTTCTAATGCAACATTACCTGTCACCATTGAAACCTGTGAACACCGTTTAGGTGCTGACAATAAAGTAGCTTCATTCACATTGCCACTAGGTGCGACTATCAACATGGATGGCACCGCCATTATGCAAGGTGTTGCAACCGTGTTTATCGCACAAGTATTCGGTATCGAATTAAGCTTGATGGACTATGTAACTGTCGTCGTTACAGCAACTCTTGCATCGATTGGTACGGCTGGAGTTCCTGGTGTTGGTCTTATCATGCTTGCCATGGTACTCAACCAAGTTGGTTTACCTGTTGAAGGCATCGCGCTTATTATCGGCGTTGACCGTTTATTAGATATGCTACGAACCGCTGTTAACGTAACAGGTGATTCTGTTGCAACGATTGTTATTGCTAAATCTGAAGGCGAGTTCAATGAAGAAGTATTCAATGACTCACAAGCTGGTAAGGTGAGCGCAACTTTTGAAGAACAAGTTAAGAAAGCATAGATAACTCGCTTTTAGAAATAAACTCTTAGAAATAGACTTTAAGGCGCCATTTTATGGCGCCTTTTTTATTTCTGTTATAACCTACTCAATCTATTGATTTACTGATGAGATAAAAATGGATTTTGCCCTCCTTTCAACCCTTGCGGTTATTCACGCTCTTGCTTTAGTCAGTCCAGGTCCCGATTTTGCCATTATTGTAAAAACGGCGACACAACAAAGCCGTACAACGGCAATCATGTGTGCAGTAGGTATAAGTGCAGCTATATTAGTTCACTGTCTTTTATCTCTGTTGGGGATAAGCATCATGATCCAACAATCGGAAGTTGCATATATTCTTGTACAAGTTATTGGATTAAGCTATTTGGCATGGATGGGCTATGGGGCATTAACGGCAGCGATAACTGCATTTAAAAGTAACCCAAATCAAGCTAGTAATAATGAAGATATCCTCACTGATAATTCAACATCAATATTGTCCACTTTTACATTACCTCCTCTCAAAGGTTTTCAAATAGGCCTTTATACCAACTTACTAAACCCTAAAGCGTTAATTTTCTTTATCACTATTTTTACCGTATTAGTCACCCCACAAGTGACAATCGAAACAAAAATCGCCTCAGCGACCATGCTGTTTGTATTGTCATTAATGTGGTTCTGCTTTTTGGCAGTCATTTTAACAAACCCTAAGGTTCAACGAAAAATGGCCAAAGGTAACAATATTATCAATGCAATAACTGGCATCATCTTTATCGGCGTAGCAATGACTATTGCTATATCATTAATTTCAGAGCATATTTTAAATTAAAATAAACGCCATAAAAGTCAGCTATCGTTAAGGATTTACCTGATAATATCTAATAATTAACCGTTATAGAGAAGTAAACATGAGAATTTTGGTAATCGAAGATGATCCTATTTTGTCGCATCATCTAAATGTGCAGTTGACTGAGCTTGGCAATCAAGTCCAAGTGGCCTTAACGGCAAAAGAAGGCTTTTATCAAGCAACAAATTACCCCATTGATATCGCAATTGTTGATCTTGGTTTACCCGATAAAGACGGTATGACACTCATCTCTGATATTCGTAATGCTGATGTCAAAGCTCCAATTTTAATTCTAACCGCCCGTGTTAATTGGCAAGATAAAGTTGAAGGGCTTAATGCTGGCGCAGATGATTACCTGGTTAAACCGTTTCAAAAAGAAGAATTAGTTGCAAGACTTGACGCATTGGTTAGACGCAGTGCAGGCTTTGTAAAACCGACCATTAGCTCAGGTGCGCTTCAAATTGATTTGGCCGCTAAACAAGTGACATTAAATCAAGAGCACATGGAAGTAACCGCCTTTGAATATTTAATTCTTGAGTATTTAATGCGCCATTGTCATGAAGTCGTGGCTAAGCAGCGATTACTCGATGTTGTCTATGGTGATAAAGAAGGTGACCCAAATACTATCGAAGTGATGGTCAGCAGAATACGTAAGAAATTAAATAACGGCGGTATCGATAACCCTATCGCAACGATTCGCGGCCAAGGATATAAATTTAATTTACCATGCGCTTAATATTCAAACCCAAGAAACGCCTGCTCACGAGGATGTTGATTACCTCTTTAGCCATTATCGCACTGGTTGGGTTTGGTCTTGCGTGGTCAGTGACTATTTTGCATGCCCAAAATAGTTATAACAAAGAAACCTCGCAGCTTATTGCTGAAATGCCACAAATTGCAGCTGAGCTCAGAGAGAATGATTTAATCCCGCAAAACAATGATTGGCTGCAAGAAAATAACAAACAAAAACGTTATCTCATGGCCAGTTGTGATGAGAACTACCAAGGCGTTTGGACTTCATCTTTAGCCATAGATAACAACCTAGTTGATATATGTGAGCGTTTTAAGTCGATAGCGGACACTACTCCTCCTTACTACATCAATATGGCAGATAATAAATCCTATTTCGCCTTCAAGTTACCTGTTGAACTGAACCAAAATCAATACAATATGGTGGTATTGAAAGATGCCGACTCAGTAGAAAATGACTTTAAACGCTTTAAACGATTAACTTATTTACGTCTAGCTGTCGTATTAGGATTAGCCTTTATCCTATTGATAAGTGCCGCTTATTGGGGAATGCGTCCAATGGTACGACTTAAGCAAGAATTACAAGCTATTACTGATGGTAAAAAACAAGCCTTATCAGATGGATACCCTCAAGAGTTGGAAGGTGTAACTCAAGCGCTTAACCAGCTTCTTATACAATCAAGCGAGCAGCAAACTCGCTATCAAAATGCCATGAATGATTTAGCCCATAGCTTAAAAACACGCCTTGCGGCTGTGTATGCCATTACTGATGACGACAAACTCAGTAAAGCCGATGCCAGTGAAAAAATTATGCAACAGGTGGGTCAAATGGATCAGCTGGTTAAGTATCAACTAAAGCGAGCTATGTTAGGGCGCCAGGGCTTGATACATGAACAAACTCAAGTATTACCTATGGTTGAACAACTATCACAAATGTTATTCAAAATTTACCATGAGAAATCAGTGAAATTTAGTTGTGATATTGAATCAAGCATTAGCTTCCCGATGAATAAAGGCGACTTAATGGAGATTTGCGGGAATCTAATGGAAAACGCATTTAGACTCTGTATAAGCCAAGTCAGCATTTCAGCCCAAATTGACCACAGTGGTAACGCAATACTCATAGTTGAAGATGATGGACCGGGTGTTGAAGAAGCACTTAAAGAAAGAATTATTCAGCGAGGAGTACGCGCCGATACACAATCGCCAGGACAAGGTATCGGACTTGCGGTTTGTAATGAAATAGTCAACAGTTACCACGGTATTTTATCGATCAACGAAAGCCATCTGGAAGGGGCAAAGTTCACGATTAAAATACCCAATAATTAACCTGTTAACTGTTATACAAACAGATTAAGACTGATAAGAATGGTGACTTTATTGTCACCATTTTTTATGACTGCCATCCATAACCAATAAACTCGTTAAATCAATTTGGTGTTATCGGAGCATAAAGCTGCTCTGCTCGATTAAACATAATCCATGAAGTGGCAATATACTTATCATTACTAACTGGTGTATTACCCTTGTGCGTATGGGTAAATCCAGCTGGTGCGATAACCATGGTTCCTTTTTGGGGTTTTATCAGCTTGTTCTGATAATAAAACTCGGTTTCGCCACCCTCTTCGACATCATTCAGATAAAACATATAAAGCAAAACTCGATGTAAAGCTTCATGAGAACCTTGCTGGGGAAAGTGCTCTGAATGCCAATGGGGGTATCCGCCTACATTCTGCAGATACTTTTGCAAATTAATACTACCGCTTCGATATAAATACTTTGTTAAAACCTCTGCCCTATGAGCTCCTAGCTTATTAAAATTATCAGGGGTTAATGTGACAGGATCACCTTTTTCATCAGCAACTGTAACCGATACAGCCCCCATTAAAGCTATAGGATATTGTTTAAAATAATTTGCTGTTAATTTTAACGTATTCTGTAAAAGCTCATTTTTCAAACCGGTGAGATTATTATGTAAATCAAGGGTTAAATCTAAACTTTTCTTTTTTTCGTGATCTACACCCTGCCCAGTTTTCCCTTCTGTGACAGAAGGGTGCTTGTCAAACGCCTCACGCAATCTATCGCATAAATCATCGCTAATAGCATTGGGAATAATTTCAATAAAATCCATATTAAATAAGCACTTTTTAATTTTGTAATGATATTATGCTGCATGCTTTATCTTAATCTGTAAAGCAAACTGCTTTTATATCGCTGTAATTATTAAAATCAATCTTGGCAGACCATGTTTAACTTATGAATAAAAATACAAAAGTATCGGTTGATCACATTCAAGTAGGTAACTTTATCCGCTTACCGGTTTCTTGGAAAGATCACCCTTTTCTCTTCAGTAGTTTCAAGGTTAAATCACAATCACAGATTGAATTAATCAAAAGTTTAGGTATTAAAGACGTCATCTTTGATTCTGAGCGCAGTGATACAGATCTGCTTAACACTCCAAATCAAGCATCGATAACATCAACAGATATTAAAAGCGATGTAAGTCAGCTTAAAGATCAAATGGAAGCCTATAAACAGGCTCAAATTGAATCCCAGAAAAAATTACGTCGAAGCTTAAAGAAAACAGAACAACAATTTGATCGTTCCTTAGCCATGATGCGCTCAACCGTTTCAAAACTCGGCAGTCGCCCTTTAAACTCCGTCAATGATGCTAAAGACATGATCTCTAACATGACAAGTATGCTAATGAGTTCTGATGATTTAGTTTTACATTTAATGAGCGATGTCAAACCTGGAGATTTAATTTATCACCATTCGATGAATGTCTCAGTCATGTGTATGATGCTGGCTAAGGGTTTAAAATGGGAACGCGAAGAGATCGAGTTGGTCGGCCTTGGGGCGCTATTTCATGATGTCGGCAAACTAAAAATTCCCAGTAATATTCTTAATAAACAAGTTCCCTTAAGCACACCTGAAAAAAACTTGCTTAAACAACACCCATTGATGAGTCTGAATTTTTTAAAATTAGCCGACACCTTTCCTGAACCAGCAAAAGCGATGATTGCAAACCATCACGAGTTTCTTGACGGCAGCGGCTACCCTAAAGGGTTAAAAGCTGACAAATTAGATAAATTTTCACAACTCATTACTGTCGTCAATGAATACGATGACCTTTGTAATGGCACCAAATTATCTAAGTCTAAAACGCCTTATGCATCCCTTGGGTTAATTTATAAAAACTATCAAGAAAAGCTCAATCCTGAGTACGTAGGAAAACTCATCAAAACCATTGGTGTGTATCCGCCAGGCAGCATTATTGAATTATCAAGCGGCCAGTTTGGAATTGTCATGTCAGTTAATCTCAATAAAATTTTATTCCCACAAATCATGGTCTACGACCCAATAGTGCCAAAAGAACAGGCTCCAATCATTGATTTAGAAAAAGAAGAAATTAGCATAGTACGATGTTTGCCGGTATCGGCGTTGCCAGAAAATATAATGAAGTATCTTAGTCCACGCGAAAGAATAAGTTATGGGATTGGAAACGCTTAAATTGCAAGCAAAAATAAAGCCATTAACTGCAACAGTTAATGGCTTTAATCAAAATAGATTTTTAACAAATAAGTACTCGCTAAAGTTAATCCAAACTAAGCTATATAGGTTATAACCAACCCTTACGCTTAAAGAAAAAGTAAGTCCCTGCGGCACTTGCTAACATCATCCCAATTGCCATAGGATAACCGAAACGCCAATCTAACTCAGGCATATTAGCGAAGTTCATACCATAGCTGCTGGCAATAACTGTCGGCGGTAAAAATACCACGGCGGCAACTGAGAATATTTTAATAATTTTAGTCTGCTGAATACCACTAAAGCCCATTGCAGCATCCAGTAAAAAATTCAACTTGTCGAAAATAAACTGACTGTGCGGCATTAATGATTCGATATCAGATAACATTTCACGTAAGTCTTTCATGTTCTCTTCAGACAAATTCTCACGGTAATAGCGCTGTATGTAGCGCAATGAACGTTGAGTATCAAGCAAACTTAAGCGGATTTTACCGTTAGAGTCTTCCTGTCTAGTGATGAGCTTAAATACGTCATCAAGTTCCTGATCTTCAAAAACCTCTTCGCCCACGCTTTCAAGTACTGAATACACATCTTCAATTAAATCAGATAAATAATCGACTTTTAATGTGAATAATTCCAACATTAACCCTTGAGGCGATGTCACATCAAGTTTACCTAAACGCAGGTAGTTTCGAAGTAAACGGATCAGGCCAACATCATCCTCACGAATTGTCAGTAAAAAATCTTTACGTAAATTGAATGAAACGTTAATCCCTTTTACTTCAGTTCCTACACGTTGGGGAAATAAAGAATTGATGTGTAATCCATCTTTACTCTGGAAAAAACGTGCTGAAGCTTCAATCTCATTAATGTCTTCTTCGTCGGGAACTTCCTCTACGGAAAATCGGCTTAACCATTCCCTTTCATCATCATTGGGCTTGAACATGTCTAACCATAATGTTTGTTCGGGTATACTGTCTTGAACATTCAGTTCGTGAACAGTTAACTTGCGATCTTTATAAACATAGGCAGTAATCATGTATCCCCCAAAGTGGTCGCGTTGATTGCGTCCACCGCTATTAGGCTAAAAATTTTGGCTAGTGTACTAAATAGAACAAAAATTGAAATGATTAAAATGTATTAATAGCCAAATATGCCGAATTATGTATTGAAATGGTTAAATACATATATTAATTGCAAAAAAAAACGCCCGAAAGGACGCTTTAATTGTAGATAGATGATTTATTCACCTTTAAGACGACGGTCTAATTGGTCTTTCAAATTAGCGGGAACGCCTTTGATCAAAAGTGTATCAGAAATAGGATCATAGATAACCCGCTCGCCTAAATGGCCACCGTCAAAACTTAAAGTTACACCGCCACCTGTACCCGAAAACTTCTTCAAGGTACGTAGACTCGCCTTATCAGCAGGAAACTCTTCATCAAGCTCGTATGAACCACCACAAGCAAAATCATAGAATGAATCCATGCCAGTATCAGCAAGTTCATCAGCTAAATCTTTAACTTCAATGTCCGCGCCTTCGTCAGCTCTTTCAGAGCAGTAGTCAAAAACTTTATCACGACACTGTTGGCGCTCATCTTTGGTCAATTCACTGCTAGCAACAAAATCTTCAACGGCATGCATCAAGGTTTTATTTTGCGCTTTAGTATTCACGCCTTCAACACAACCCATAAAATCAAGGAAGAAGTCAGCAACTTTACGCCCCGCTCTGCCTCTGACAAAAGAGATATACTTACGTGATGCTTTATCAGCTTGCCATTCAGTTAAATCAATGCGAGCAGCAAGCTGAACATTGGTAAGATCTAAATGGTTATTTTGAGATAATTCCATGTCATCAAGCACTGTCATTGATGGCTTAGCATTAAGTAAAGCAACAAATAAATAATCACTAGTCATATTGGTATAGCAAGACATCAATAAAAATCCGCCTTGGCTAAAATCATATTTTGCTAATTCTTCTTGCAGTAACTTGCTCGCGGCACTACTAAATTCAACAAATCCCAGCTCGCCACTACGGTAATCAGTTAATGCATCTGAAAAAGCTGGATTTGCTTCACCATCTTCTCCATGAGTACCAAAAAAACCAAACCCTTTACCTGCTTTACCTGTATAGGTTTGGTGTAACTCTTCGAGCATGCTCTCAACAGCGCTGCTATTTAATAATGGCTGAGGTCTTAAGCGACAACTTAATTGACCCTGACTATCTTGAGAGATTTCGTGAATAATTGCTTGTTCGATATTGATGCTCATAAGCCCTAACTGATCTGTGTAATGGAAGCGAAATAGCGATAGATATCATAACAGACCCATTTCATAAATCTAAAAATAAAATACTTAAATAATCAGGAATTGTTATCTGTCACTAATCTCATTAAATCGTTAATCACGATTTAATATCAAACATGAATAACTGACAACATTCTTACTAATTTAGCTCAATAGAAACTTGCAGCGTAGTAGAGGTAAATCCGATATAATAATTAGCCAATTCATTACTTTTTGAACTTTTTCGAATATGGCTATCCAATCTAAATACACTAACACCCAAGTTGAAGCATTAATTTCAGAGTTATTAGCTGTGCTAAATAAGCATCAAGCGCCAACAGATTTAAGCTTGATGGTTCTGGGTAACTGCGTTTCTCACTTACTAGAAAACAAAGTACCAAGTGAGTCTCGTCAAGCTGTTGCAGAACAATTTGCTAAAGCATTAGCACGCTCTGTAAAAGTCGATTAAGTACGACTATCAGTAGTATTAAAAGCAGTAAAATTAATCCATTTTATTGCTACTTTTGATTAATCAGGATTAGGAAAACGACTTCACATGGTTGAGCGTAAAAAACAAATGGCGCGCGACAAAGTGTCGCAACTTGTTAATTGGGGCCACTGGTTCGCCTTCTTCAATGGCTTTTTGGCCATGATTGTTGGAGCTCGATATCTCAGTAGTGTCGGTTACCCAGAAAGCTTAATTGGTTGGAGCTATCTTGCGATTAGCACCATTAGTCATTTCAGTTTTCTAGCATTTATCGTTTATGTCGTTTTTCTGTTTCCTGCCACGTTATTATTACCCTACTCCAAAATACTCAGAGGTTATGGCGCACTTATCGCGACCTTAGGTCTGTGTGTATTGTTATATGACACCTTAGTTTATGATGATTATGGCATTCATTTAAGCCCATTTGCATTTGATCTGGCGTGGACCGATCTCAATGCGATATTGGGTAGCACCTCTTATATTGCGACTCCAATAGCCATCATACTCATTGAGTTAACTGCAGCTAATTTCATCTGGAAACGGGTTACAAAAATTGAGAAGAAACAATTGGGTAATAAAGCTATCGCCATTATTGGAGTTTGTTTTATTGCCAGTCATTTGGTGCACATTTGGGCAGATGCGTCGGATGTCACTCAAATCACCCGCTTTGATGATACCTATCCACTATCTTATCCAGCCACAGCTCGGTCATTCATGGAAAGTCATGGAATTGAAGGCGCGTCCATTTCAAGTAAAAGTTACCAAACTAAAGCCAGAAAGCTCAGTTACCCCATAGCACCGCTTCAATGTCAGGCGCAAGAGCAGCTAAATGTTCTTATTATTTCAATTGACGGTTTAAGGGCTGACATGGTTAATGCTCAGACAATGCCTTTTATGACTCAATATCAACAAAATAATAAACAGTTTACAGAACACTTTAGTGGTGGAAACCAATTTGAATCTGGAATGTTTACCTTATTATATGGCCTTCAAGGAAACTACAGCGATAGAAAAGAGTTCTTTCATACTCCCCCTGTAATGACTCAAGTTTTAGCACAACAAGGTTACCAACAAGCCATATTTCTGCCCCAAGAAAATGCCGACACTTTTGCCCATAAAGACATATTTTACGGTGTTGAGGTGCATACCAGCCAAAGTGATGAAGGCAGTGCGAAAACGGATATTCAATCAATTAATAAGTTTACTGAATGGCAATCTAAGCAAGATTCACATTGGTTTTCTTTAGTTAACCTTACAGCAACCAAGCACTACGACACCCCGGTCGGATTTTTAGGTATTGAAACGATTAAGCCTCATATTGACATAAAGCCAGCCCAAAAAGTGCTATATAACCAATATCGACAATCGCTATTCTTCATTGACCAACAATTAGCAAAGTTACTGAGTGATGTTGATGACCAAACCGTGGTTATTATCACAGGCACCCATGGTCAAGTATTTAGTAGTAATCCTACTGAAGTAAATCAAAACCTTTCTCCAGGTAATGTCAAAGTGCCGTTTGTGATGCATTTACCCAATACTGCCGCTGATACGGTTAAATATCGCACCAGTAACTACGGTGTAGTACCCACCATTATGGGGCAAGTTCTTCATTGCACGAACCCTGTAACTGATTACAGCTCTGGCTATAGTTTGTTAGAGCCAAATGAACAAAGTTGGATTTATATTGGTAACAGTCGCACATTCGCTATTTACCAAGAAAATGAAATCACCGTCCTCGACAGACACGGAAAATATCGTATTTACGACATCAATTACGATAAACGTCTCAAGCGAAAAATGAGTGCGCCTGAGCTTATTCAAGTGATGCGAGAAGGAAGAAGACTATATAATCAATAAAAGGAGGTAGGCAGGAAATAATTATGCCTAAATAGTCCAATTAACCTCACGGTAAATGACTGTTTTATCATCACTTAGCACCTTTTATGTCTATTTTATCTTGCACTATAAAAACCTTATTGCTAATTTACGATTAGAGTAATGCTCGGGATATGGCCTAGTCCGGTAAGGCGCTTGTCTGGGGGACAAGAGATCACAGGTTCAAATCCTGTTATCCCGACCAATTCTCTAATTCTACCCCTCTTGAATATTCTGATGACTTTATTATCCAAAACACAGCAATATCATCAAATATTCAATCGTTCTTCTGAATAAAACAGTCTTTTTATGTTGTTGTCTAAAACTGTTATTTTGCCTATTTCCTTCCATACTTTGAACTGTATCCTCCTATTAGCTATTCACCATTTGAATATGTGATTCAGATACAAGAAATCAAGCTCTCATAACGCTATATTGCGCACATATAGTGTTATATTTTGGAGAATACATTTATGTGGTGGCGCATAGCATTAATAACATTCGCGTACATTCTTCTTAGTGCACATTTTTTACGATACGGGCAAACCTCACTCGCGATTACTTGTGCGGCTTTACCCTTGTTGCTCACCTTAAGAATCAATATTATTAGTCGTTTAATACAAGTCGGTCTGGTATTTGCTACCGTCTCAGTTTGGGGCGTCAGCACATTTCAATACATTGATTTTAGAATGTCAGTGGAACAACCTTGGTACCTACTTGCTGTCATTATGGGCTCTGTCATACTCTTTAGTTTGTTTGCCAGTTACTCCATTAACGGCTTACTTAAGCAAACTAAGCGTAAAGATTGCCTATTCAGATAAGTAATCTACAGACATAAAAATACCGACATCATGTCGGTATTTTTTATTGAAAATGATAACCAAGCTCTTAGGTAGCATTAGCTCTGTGAATCAGCTTTCGCACTTACCTTTGACACTTCTGTTGGCGTTTCTTTTTTAATTAGCCACATTTTGATTTGCCTTCTTCGGATCCACAACAAAAACATAATAATGCCTATATAAATACTCGGTTCTATAATCTCAGATTTCACAGACCAGTAGAAATGAATCGGCGCTAATACGGCCAGAACATATACCCAATTATGTAATGACTGCCAACGTTTACCCATATTACGCTTAACAGCTTGAAATGAAGTAATAGTAAGTAATGAAGCGATAACAAATCCCGTAAAGCCCACTAAAATATAAGGCCGTTTGATAATCTCTTCAAACAAAAATCCCCAAGCAAATAATAAATCTAAGCTGATGAACGCAGCGATATGCAAACAAGCATAAGCAAACACGTACAAACCCACTAAACGTCTTGTTTGAAGTAGTAAACCTTGTTTAAATTTCTTCGCTATAGGCGAAATCAATAGGGTGACTATTAGTGAGTTAATCGCCCCCATACCTGTAAAGTGAATTATGTACTGCACCGGGTCGCCACCGGCATTATCTGTTAATACTTGCACGATTAAGTAAATTATTGGCGACATAAAACAAAGGTGTAAAAAACCTTTAAGCCAAAATAATCCACGTGACGTTAATCGCATTAATAATACTTCCTCAAGTCTAGGTTTTTGTATAAGTCAGCCACTGAATCACCATAGCCATTAAACATTTGAGTAGGTATACGTTTAGCCGAGAATAAACCGCCTTCGCCAATACTGCGTTCAGATGCTTGTGACCAACGTGGATGGTCAACTTCAGGGTTCACATTGGCATAAAAGCCATATTCACTGGATGCTAACTGATTCCAACTGGTTGGTGGCTGTTTGTCAGTAACACGGATTTTAACCACTGACTTAATGCTTTTGAAACCATACTTCCAAGGTAATACCAATCTCACTGGCGCACCGTTTTGTGGTGGCAGTGTTTTACCATACAGCCCGACAGCAAGAAACGGTAACTCATTCATCGCTTCAGCAATGGTTACGCCTTCAACATAAGGGTAATGAATACCCCCGCCCATTAAGCGATTTTTCTGTCCTGGCATTTGGTCAGGGTCAAACAAAGTTTCAAACGCAACGTGGGTCGCCTTGTTAGACACCCCAGCCATCTTCAATAATTCCGCTAGTGAAAAACCAACCCAAGGCACCACCATCGACCAGGCCTCAACGCAACGTAAACGATACGTTCTTTCCTCAAGTCCGAACTTAGTGGTCAAATCATGCAAATTCAACGTTAACGGTTTATCAACTAAGCCTTCAATTTTCAGTTCCCAAGGGTCCACTTGAAAAGACTGCGCATTATCAAAAGGATCTTGTTTACTGGTGCCAAATTCATAAAAATTGTTATGACGAATAATTTTATCTTCAGGGGTTAATTTATCATTGATTTGAAAAGCGCTCGGTTTTGAATAATCAAGACCTTGCACAGCAAAAGCGGGTTTATCGTCACTGCCAAACAAATCAAATAAACCTGCTTGAACTTGCCCTGGCAAGCTTGCCCCTAAAGACCCCAACCCAAGTGCTTTGACAATATTGCGGCGGTCTCGAAAAACCCCTTCAGGGGTAACTTGATGATCTTTTAATGCCCATGATGGTGGGTTCGCAATCCCTTTAAAAAAACCTTTCTTTGACACCATAGGTCACCTCTTTCAATTATTGTTAGATTATTAAAATAGTAGACAGTCTAATACGCGTTAAAATTTCAAAGAGTTTACTATTTTTATCCTTTGAGTTTAATAATTAAGCGCTTAAGTAATAATTAGCCCCTTTGTATCTTGCACAGTGCTCCCCTGCATGAGAATCTTAAGCATCATTTTTTGCAGGGTTGCAGTATGCCTTTTCCGCCGAATTTAACTATCCCAGAAATTATCGTTTTAGCCGCCGTCGCTTTTCTATCTTTACTCATAGGCGCTTTACTTAATCAACGATTAACCCGTCTTCGTTGGGAGCAGCATAAACAACGCATCACCGAAGAAATGGCCCAGTTAACCAATGACTCCAACATCAAACAACAAGCATTAACTGAACAAATCGATGATAAACAAGATGCACTGATTTTGGTGCAAAATAAAGTAGAAACATTAATTGCTCAGTTCGCAAAAATGGAAGCACAAGCAGAGCGTATTCCATCACTGGAACAACAACTAAATGATGGCCAGCGAAAGTTCATGGAAACCCAGCTCGCGCTTTCTAAATCAAATGCCATGCAACAAAGTATACAAGCACAAGCCGATATCGAAAAAACGGCACTGAATGACAAAATAGTTTTACTTGAAACCGCAGAAGAAAGACTCAAGCTGCAATTTGAAAATCTGGCAAACCGTATATTTGAAGAAAAAACTGAAAATTTCAAAAAGCAAAACGTGACTCAAATGGACGGCGTGCTTGGACCATTAAAGCAACAGTTAGAAGGTTTCAGGCAACAAGTTAGGGAATCCTACAGCCAAGAGCAGACCGAGCGCAGTGCCTTAAAACATCAACTGGATGACCTTAAAGCCCTTAACCTTCAAATGAGTCAAGACGCGGTTAACTTAACCAAAGCATTAAAGGGTGATAATAAACAACAAGGCAATTGGGGAGAAGTCATTCTTGAGCGCGTACTGCAAGAAAGCGGCCTGCGTGAAGGACATGAATACGATACCCAACAAGATTTAAAAGATGAACAAGGCAAACGCTTTAAACCCGATGTCATCGTCCACTTACCTGAACAAAAAGACGTTGTTATTGATGCAAAAATGTCTCTTATTGCCTATGAGCGCTTTTTCAACAGTGAAGATGAGCTGGTGCAGCAACAAGCGATTAAAGAATTAGCCTTATCAATTCGTCAGCACATTAAAGGCCTGAGCCATAAGGACTATCACAAGCTCCATGGCCTAAAAAGTCTTGATTATGTATTAATGTTTATTCCCATTGAACCGGCATTTTTACTCGCGTTAGAGTCAGATCCCAGCTTAGTCAATTTCGCACTGGATCATAATATTATGCTAGTGAGCCCAACTAATCTACTGGTTGCGCTGCGGACCATTAATAATATTTGGCGCTATGAATACCAAAATCAAAATGCCCAAACTATTGCTGCACAAGCGGGTAAAATCTACGACAAACTGTGTAGTTATGTCGATGACATGGATAAACTGGGCCGCGCGCTAGAAACCGCCGATAAAACCTACCAACAAGCCATGAACAAGCTATCCCAGGGTAAAGGTAACTTAATCAGACAAGCCCATGTCATGCAAAAACTTGGCGTTGAGACCAGCAAAAACCTCGACCCACAATTGATCAATAAAGCCATGGATGATTCAAAAGAGTCATAACGGTATTCATAAAAAATTATAAGTATATTGATTAAAACTATGAGCAATAAAATGTGATTGCACTATCATTTCCCTTGCAGTGAAAACACTTTAAGGGAAATAATAGACTCTCGACTTATATCGATAAATTTGATTTATCGATATGATTCAAGAAAGTTAGTTCGCAAAGATGTCGTACTGAGGCGGAGATTCTCATTATTATGCGCAACATGTTAGTTAATTCATTTATAGTAATGGCGTTTCTGAGCATTGCAGTTCTCCCTAAACTGGCAGATGCAAAAGAATCAAGCTATACCACTGCGCAGCAACAATACCTTGATGCTCGAAAAGCGTTAGATAAAAAACAGATGACCACTTACCAAAAGCTGCGTAAGCAACTGGGTGATTATCCTTTAACCGTCTATCTTGATTACCATGAACAACTAGCCAACATTCTTACACTACCAGGCAGCGAAGCTCATGAAGCCATCGAACACTTTAATACCACTCCGCTTTATAACAACTTACGTTACCGTTACTTAAAAAATGCCGGAAAACGCAAACAGTGGCAGAACTTTCTCGCCATCTCCCCGACCACGCCTAATGATGTCACATTGCAATGCTATTACTATCGAGCACAACTTGCACAAGGTAATGAAAAAGCCGCTTATGACGGCGCTGAAAAACTGTGGTTATATGGCCGTTCGCGTCCCGAAGAGTGTGATGTTTTATTTGATGAATGGACTAAAGCAGGTAAACGAACTCAACCCTTAATTTGGTCGAGAATGCTGCTGAGTTTTAATGACAGCCAATATGGACTCATGCAATACCTCGCCAGAAAAATAACCAAAAACACTGACTATGCTGATTTATTAATATCAGTTTATCGCGATCCTAACAGTTTGCGCCACACCAAAAAGTTTTCCTCTAAAGCGCCGATAGTGGCTGACATTGTCAATGTCGGGCTGAGAAAGCTTGCAAGAAAAGACTTAAAACAAGCCGTTAAACTGTATAATAAATATGATAAAGCCAATCGATTTACCGCCATTAAAGGCCAGCAATTAAATCGATATATTGTTCGCCGCGCTTTAATCAGAAAAGAGAGCGACTTACTTGATCACATTGATGCTAGCCTGCCGATATTGGATTCAGATGATTTGTTTCAAATCCGCTTGCGCTGGGCCATTAGCGACCAAGACACCAAGACCATCACACATTACCTTGGCTTACTCAGTGATGATGTTATCGATGATGCTCGTTGGCAATATTGGTCTGCCCGAGATCTAAAAACATCAGATAAAGTCAAAGCCGAAAAAGTCACAACACAACTAAGTCAGGCAAGAAACTTCTATGGCTTCCACGCAGCTCAATCTATCATTGCGCCATTAGCGTTAAATGACGACAAGTTACAATCATCACCTGAACTTGCCAGTAAACTCAATGATGATCCTGGACTTGCCAGAATCATAGAGTTAATAGCCATAGATAAAACCCGTGATGCCCGCAGCGAATGGGTTCATCTATTACGTCGGCACAATAAAGACATGCAAGCTGAATACGGTTTATTAGCCCTTAAAAACGGCTGGTTTGATTACAGCGTTGAAGCCAGCATCCAAGCAAGACAATGGAACAGCTTAGCGCTGCGCTTTCCTGATGCTGCCCAACAAGATTTTGAGCAAGCCAGTAAGCAATACAAGGTCAATATTGACGAAATTCGCGCTATCGCCCGTCGTGAAAGTGCTTTTTATCCTTATGCCACCTCTGGTGTAGGCGCACGCGGCTTAATGCAGCTCATGCCAGCGACAGCAAAAGAAACCGCTCGCAAAAATAAGTTAAGTTTCAAAAATAAGAATGACCTTTATAAGGTTAATTATAATATCCAACTCGGTAGTGCTTATTACGGCCAATTACTGAAACAGTTTGATCAAAACCGCGTATTAGCTACAGCAGCTTATAATGCAGGCCCACATCGAGTAACACGTTGGTTAAAAGAATCGGATGGCAAACTCGATGTCATGAGTTTTATTGAAACCATACCGTTTAAAGAAACCCGCGAATATGTCCAAGCTGTCATCAGTTACCGCATGATTTACCAACAACAAAAAGGCGCTGATGCATCCATGTTCACCGATGCTGAAAAACAATACTTGTACTGATCACAACAGACTAACCCTTGTACTTTCGATGTTTATTATTGAAGTTGGCCATTAAGCGTGTAGCAGTGATTATTTGAATTGCAGAATAGTCACTAGATTCCCCCACTCAGGTTAATTACTTTTTTAAAGCCGAATCACTTTCCTTATTTCGTTTAGCAGGTTAACGTTAAGTATTCGATGTTTTTGTTATCAAAATCGCACATTTATTAAGCGCTTTAGTTAACTAACGGAGTGCTTAGTGCCTGCAACAAAACTACAATCGCTATTAAAACAATTAGAAACTGTATTATTAGGTAAGCCTGAGCAAATTAAACTTGCCCTCGCCTGTATCTTAGCGAAAGGTCATTTGCTGATTGAAGATCTACCTGGAATGGGTAAAACCAGCCTGTCTCAAGCCTTAGCAACATCGCTAGGAATGAGTTATCAGCGCATTCAATTTACCAGCGATATGTTGCCAGCCGATATACTAGGAGTATCGATATACCAACAACAGCAACAACAGTTTCAATTCCATCCTGGTCCAATTTTTAATCAAATGCTGTTAGCGGATGAAATTAACCGCGCCAGTCCGAAAACCCAAAGTGCCTTGCTTGAAGCTATGGCAGAAAGACAAATCACCATTGATGGTGAAACACATCCATTGCCACAACCCTTTTTTGTTATCGCAACCCAGAACCCTATTGAACAATCAGGTACGTTCCCATTGCCCGAGTCGCAGCTCGATCGCTTTATGATGAGAATATCTATCGGTTATCCAAATGAACAAGCTGAACTCGAAATGCTCAAAGGATTAAACCAAAGAAGCTCTGCTGCGCCCATAGAGCAATGTATCAGCCCAGCCGAGCTGATGAGCTTACAAAGCCAAGTACAAAAAGTCAGTGCATCTGATGCCGTGCTCAAATACTTAATCAACCTTGCGCAATATTCTCGCCATCAAATCCCAGGAAATGGACTGTCACCGCGGGCAAGTATTGCCTTACTTGATGCATCTAAAGCATGGGCATTATTAAACCATCGTAATTATGTCGTCCCAGAAGATATTCAAGCGGTATTTCATTGTGTGGCAGAACATCGGATCAGAACTAATAGCCAGCAACGTGGCCAAGCGCTGTCAGATCAAATCCTTGCTAGCGTTAATCCTATTAGCTGAACAAACGAGAACTAGTGCGAATAATTTAATATGACCAATTCAATATGACCTTTTCAACGACTTCGAATAAGTGGTATTCACGCTTTATTCCGGCGCGCATTAAACAGCGCTGGAACCGTTGGTTAGATAAACGCATTCCTGCTAAAAAACAAATCACCTTAACTCACAGAAGTATTTTCATTCTGCCAAGTGGCTTTGGTGTTGCTTGGTTTGTATTGATTATCGTCTTGTATTTATTCGGCACCAACTATCAAAACAATCTCGTTATTGGCTTAAGTTTATTGCTCGCCAGCGTGTTTCACAGCTGTATTATTTACAGTTACAAAAACCTTGCAGGCCTAACACTTACCTCATCTACACCTGAAGAAAGTTATGCCCATACCAGTATGAGCTTCCCACTCACTTTATCGGGTAAAGTCACCAAAGATAATAGTCACACCAGCCACCAGCAAATCTGTTTAAACCTCGCGGGTCAACGTCATAGTCGTATTACCGATGTGGGCGAAAGCTTTGACACTAGCGTCAGTTGTTCAGAGCAATCTCGTGGTCGTTATAATCCAGGTAGAATTGAAGTGTCATCTAACTTTCCTCTCGGATTATTTAGAGCTTGGTCATACGTTGATTTGAATATAAACCACATTATTTATGCCGCACCGATGTCCAGTAATGTCTCCCTAACCAGCGTAAACAGTGACAATCAAACTGAATTTGAACATGGTAAATTGCAACCTGGCGTCGATGATTACAAAGGGCTCAAGCCTTACGTCGAAGGAGAATCTCTAAAACAAGTCGCTTGGAAACAATGGGCCCAAGGACGCGGCATGTTGACTAAAGAGTTTGCTCAACCTGAAGGCAAACCTGTGTGGCTAAGTTTGCAGCGCACACAAGGTGACAGTATTGAACAAAAGCTGAGTAAATTAGCTTACCAAGTCGACCTACTGTCTCAATCCCAACAGGTTTTCGGCTTAGCCCTGCATCAACAAATTATTGAGCAAGACAGCGGCGAATCTCATAGAAAACGATGCCAACAACTAATCGCCCTATATGGTTCAACACCTCATCAGCACACCCAAGCTAAAGCTGGCTCTGACTCACAATCACAATCACAATCACAATCAAACTCTAATTCAAGTTCTAATCCAAGCTCGAATAAAGAGCCGACACAAAATGCAGGGAGCAAAATATGAAGTTCCGCTCAGCTGCATTGTCAACAAAACACAGCAAATACAATGATGAGTTTAATGAAAACATTGGCAGAAACACCCTTTTCTGGCTGCTCATCACCAACGTGGTGGTGCTGTTACCGCTCTATACCAATGCCACATTGTGGAGTTTAGGTATTTGCGCAATTTGTTTTGTTTGGCGAGTGGGTATCTACCTAGGTAAAGTCGCCGCACCGCCTAAATTGCTGGTCACAGGTTTGGCCATTGGCGCAGCCATCACGCTGGCTTTGGTGTCACAACAAATAGGCTTACTTAACGCATTCGTTAATTTACTGCTGCTAGGCTATGCCCTTAAATACATTGAAATGCGCCAAATACGTGATGTCAAAATCGTCGTGCTTGTGGGCTATTTTTTAATTGGCTTTGCGCTGTTAGATCACCAATCAATCTTAGATACGTTGCATTTAAGCTTTGTCGCCATGATCAATACCTGCGTGCTCATCAGTATTTATCAGCACTCAAGTAAAAAAACCAACTTCAAATTTGGCCTCAAATTATTCGCCCAAAGCCTGCCTTTGGCGATTCTACTGTTTGTGGTATTTCCGCGTATTCCGCCACTGTGGTTATCACCCAGTATGAAAAATGCCACTACAGGTCTGTCTGACGAAATCTCATTAGGCGATATCAGTAAATTGACACGCTCACCGGATCTGGCCTTTAGAGTCGGCTTTGATAATGAGATCAATAACACCAATAAACAGCAGCTCATCACCAATGATCAACTCTATTGGCGTGCATTAGTCATGGAAGATTATGATGGTCGAAGTTGGACCCAATCAGAAGCACGCAAAAGTGAACAGCGCAGCGCCTATGGGATGCGTCCTAAGCGTACAAAACCAACAGGTAGCGGCTTAGCATCATCACTCAGTTATCAAGTAATCACCGAGCCGACATATCAAAAGTGGCTATTTGGCTTAGACCAAGCCTATAGCCAGTCTGACAATATTGTTGAGTTAGCTGATTTTCGTTTATTTTCATTGCGTAACATTGACCAAAGGTTGAGTTATCAAGTCAGTTCTTACCCAAGCAGTGTACTTGACCCCTTTTTGTTGCCATATTCAAAACGAACTAACCTAGCACTGCCACAAAACACTAATTTGAAAACAAGAGAACTTGCGGCGCAATTTGCACAGGACTACCCGCAACCAGAACAACGCATTAATGCCATGATGCGCTACTTTGCCGAGCAAGCATTCTATTACACCTTAAGCCCGCCAAGGCTAGGCCAGCAGCAAGTGGATGATTTCTTATTTACTAATCAAGCAGGGTTTTGCTCCCATTATGCTTCTGCACTGGTGTTTATGGCCCGTGCTAGCGGTATTCCGGCAAGAATGGTCGCTGGATATCAAGGCGGCGAATATAACCCAAAAGCTGGCTATTACAGTGTTTATCAATATATGGCACATGCATGGACTGAAGTTTGGATTAAAGGCAAAGGCTGGGTAAGGTTTGACCCTACCGCAATGATTGCACCGGAGCGGATCCTTGATGGCTTTGATGCCACCTTTACAGGCCAAGACAGTTATCTTCAAGACAGTCTATTTACCAGCCTGCAAGTAAAGAATATTCCATGGTTAAATGATATTCGTCTGCAACTGGCCAGTGTCGATTTTTATTGGAGTGTCTGGGTTCTGGGCTTTGATGAACAACGTAAGCAACAAATACTCAGTAAACTGCTGGGCGAAGTCACCAGCAGTAAAATAATCATCATGATGATTATAAGCTTTGGCTTAATCGCCTTGGTCATCGCTTATTTTGCAGGGGTATTTACACTGCAGCCCAAACAAGATCCTTACATTAAGCGCTACAAGCAAATTCGTACAAAATTGGCTAAGAAGGGATATCAGCAAGACACTTTGCCAGCGGGGGCGTTTGCTGAATATATCGATCAAGCAATAGGTGAAAAACATCCGAAACTTGCAGAAAATTTTAATACCATGAGTGAGCATTTTATCGCGTTGCAATATCAACCTTTGTCGGTGAAACAAGTTGTGTTTCATCAACGTTTGTTTAAGCGCTATTTTAGAAAGGTTAAAATGAATTTGCTTAGCTAAATCTATTTTTAGATTAAATTTTAAAGTTGAAGCGTCTGAAACTAATGAAGTTTTAACTTTTGGTTTGTTACCTTATTAATGAGGTTTGAAATAGATCAAAGTCGTGGCGCTTCGCCCACACCAGAGCCAAGGGGGAAAACACTTGTCCCCCTTAACAATCCCTCAGCGCCTCAACGAAATTATTCTTTCAAAGCGAATAAGCCTCATACTTATTCGAAAATAACTAACGCTTCAGATAGGCCATCCATGGCCAACTAAAGCTAACCTGACGTCCTGTCAGGTTTACGCTATTTCCTTCAACGTATTTCAGCAATTTCAATGAGGACTATTTGAGCCTGCGAGTTTATTTTCTCAGCATCTAATATGCTGCTTAAAAACTTCCTGTAGCTACAAATAAAGTCAAATCGAAGAGGTAACAATTCCGGTGTAAGCGCGGCAGTGACCGTCCATGACAAGGCTAAGTTTCACAGTGTGCAACGCTCTGAGCGAGAGGCAAGTAAATGCATCATATAAGCTAGCCTGACTTGCTGTCAGGCTCATGCTATTTCTCTGTTCTTACTATTTATAAATAAACTAAAGTACGTATTTAGCAGAAAACATCACGCGATTAAGTTCGCCTTCAATACCGTTTTCTTTGCTATTTTTAGCGTACATATATTCAACACCCACAGTTAAGGGTTTCACGGGTGAATAAAGTAAATTCACATAGCCAGAATATGAGTCTTTATTAACATTTTCGCCCATCAAGCTGACATCATTATCCGCGCTAAATGCTGATGCTGTCACACTGGTTCGCCATTGGTCATTCCACCAATGGCGATATGCAATAAAGCCACCATAAGAGGTAATCGCCTCAATATCGCCATCGGCATCGATAACTCCCGCATTAACATAATTAAGCGCCATATATCGGCCAAGACCTTCACCGTAAGTCGCAGTAAATTTAATATCATCTGCACCTACGGGTAAAATACCGCTAAAACTGACGCCGTAACCCATAGCCGTTGAATCAAATTGAGTATCGCTAATGCGCGTTTCAATCTTAAGTTGCCTTGCAATACCAGCAACAGACAATTTAGCACCAGCCTCTGTTTTGAAGTTATAGCGGGCAACAACATCAGGTACCATGCCACTACCACTGACAATTCGGCTAGCGCTTTGGTAATCATTTAAGGTTGTTTCTGGATTTTCTACCGAAAATTGAAAACCGCCATTGGTATAGCGTATTTGAGTTTGGCGCACAAATGGGGTGCCTTCTGCAGCACCAACAAAATCAAGGTTCTCAGGTAAAGCGGCTGGGTTTTGAAAAGTGGTCCATGATTGACCAACAGTCCAATTATCAAAACTCACAAAAGCATGGCGAATACGTGGCGAATAGCTGTTTGACACACGTTCGTTACCGTCAGCATGAGTCATAAAATCCAGCTCGATAAAGCCGGTTAACTTATGGTCATTAATATCTGTAATCGTTTTAAAGTTAAATCGCGTTTCTCTCGCCTGAAAATCGACCACCTGATTGCCGTTACCCTCTACGCCATATATTGTCCCAGGTACATAAAACTGTCTAGAAATCGACCCAGAATCGGGAGCACCATTACTATAATCACTAAACATAGTGTCGACTTTAATGTAACCACCAAAGTGTACATCGGTATTTTCAATAACTGACGCGTTTGCACCTGTCACTGAAAGCGCACTAGCGACCAATACTCCAATTAAACTCAATCCTATTTTAGTATTATTAAATTGACTATTTTCCGAGTTGTTATTGATTCCGAATAAACGTTTTTTCATCACATCACCATTATTTTTATTGTTAAAAAAACCTTCTCTAATAATTGGGGCTTTAAAGAAGGTGCCTTACCTAGAAACTATGTGTAATCAATGATGTGATCATAAAACTGGAACCAATTCCAAAACGAGGGTTGCTATAGGGTTTACAAAAAACACCTAAACTGTAATCAATAAGTTAAATCTTGGTTCCATAATTGTATTTAAAGTGACAGCGGTTGCATTTTGGCATTAATGCCAAAATGTGGACTAACGCTTATTAAACATAGAAGTGAATCTAATGAGGATTGACTGGTAACTTTTAGACTTTTAGACTTTTAGAGAGCATTTTATTGCGCTGTTGTACCAACCTTTACCGGTGAAACAAGTTGTGTTTCATCAACGGTTTTTTAAGCGCTATTTTAGGAAGGTTAAGATGGGTCTGTTTATTTCTAAACTTCGTTTAGATTAATGATTAGATCAAAGTCGTGGTGCTTCGCCCACACCAGAGCCAAGGGGAAAAGCGCTTGTCCCCCTTAACAATCCCTCAGCGCCCCAGACGAAAAATGCTGAAAGGCGCATGATTTTCGATGGGGATTAATCCAGCTTTTAACTTCGTTTGTAGATGGCTTTGGCCATTGTCGAAAAAACCTAACGCTTCCGATGGGCCTTCCCTGGCCCAACGAAAGCTAGCTTGGCATCCATGCCAAGATCACGGTCTTTTCTCGATGACCTCAATTAAAGTTGAGCCAGAGACAAAAAGATATTCAACTTTTTTCGCTGTTACTAATCGCAATATATAAAGTTAAATCGAAGAGATGAAAATTCCGGTGTAGATGCAGCAGCGAGCTTCCAAAACAGGGACGTTTTGGCAGAGCTTACACGGATGTACTTGCAGCGTCTCGCAGTTGTATCTGCACATAAGCCTGCGGCAGGCAATAAGTTAAAATGAAGCTATTTGTTTCCCATAACCTAACCAATACAATTACGGTAACTTACCTATGCCCCCAAAAAGTTGATAATTGAAAAGTTAATTATGGGTGTCACAAATAATTAAAGTTTTGTATGGCTTTTAGTTTAACCCACTGCAACAGTTTGATTTATAAGAACAAATAATATAAGGTGAATATAAAGATTTAAGTAAGCTTTGTTATTAATAAAAAAGCAGAGAAACATATAAAACAATGCTGTTTAAAGTAATCAAACTGGAGTAAAAAAATGCCAAATGTTAATTTGGACGCGTTAATTTCTCGTGAAGATTTTGAAGTAATCGAAAGTAATTCAAGAGCATCATCTTTTAATCAAAATGTTAGTGTTAAAGACTTAGAAAGAGGTGAATTTTTTTATGCTGGGTTAAGAAAACCGGATTTTCAACGTGAAACATCTGATTGGACTGATGATCAACTATGTGAATTTATTCAAAGTTTTATTGATGGAGACCTTATTCCCGCTGTCATTTTGTGGAACTCTGGCCCTTACAACTTTGTAATAGATGGTGCACATCGATTAGGTGCATTAATCTCTTGGATTAATGATGACTACGGTGATGGTGCACTTTCTCAAAAATTTTTTAATAATGATATAGATGAAGAACAAAAAGATATTGCAAATAAAACAAGAGAAAAAATAAATAACTCTGTAAAGTCATATAGTGAATATAAAAATGCGATTTCAGATAGTTCCAACTGCGATAGGGAAATACTCGAGAAAGCTCTTAGCTTAGGAAGAACTTCTATACAACTACAATGGGTGACTGGTGGAGCAGAAAAAGCTGAGCTTTCTTTTTTCAAAATAAACCAAAAAGCATCAAAAATTAACGATACTGAAATTGAATTACTAAAATCACGTAGAAAAGCTTTCGCAATAACATCGAGAGCGATAATTAGAGCTGGGACAGGACACCAATATTGGTCCAAGTTTGATTCTATTATTATGAAAGACATTGAACGCTTAGCAAAAGAAATTCACAGTTTAATATTTCTTCCTAAGACTCCTGGGACAATAAGAACACTTGACTTACCTTTAATAAAGAAACATAACTCACCTCAAACTAATAGTTTCATATTTGACTTGGTAAAAAAATGTAACGACGTTCCAACTAATACGAATAAAATATCTGATGACGAGGATGGGATTTTAACTGTTCAGTATCTAAAAAAGGTTCGTAAATTTCTAAATAGGATTAATTCTTCACATCCTTCTTCATTAGGCTTACATCCTTTAGTCTATTTTTATAATAAACGTGGTAACCATATATATTCTGCAATTCTCGCATGGGTTGATGTGATTAAGAACGTTGAGAAGTCAGCACAAACATTAAACTCTTTTACTGTTATCCGATACGACTTAGAAAAGTTCCTTATTAAATATAAGCATTTCATTTCGGGAGTCAATGCTAAATATGGAAGCGGAACAAAGAGTTATAAACACATATCTAAAATTTACATATTGGTTATTAGCCAGTTACAGAAACAAGAATTAGAAAAAACAATCGTTGACTCAATTTTAAATGAATACGGTTTTCTGAGTGAGTTAGATGAAATTAATATCACATCTACAAGGTTTTCTATGGACGTAAAATCACAAATATACATTCAAGAAACATTACCTAAGAGCTCTACCTGTTCCCATTGTCGAGGTTTAATTCACCAAAATTCAATTTCTTTTGACCACATCATACGAAAACAAGATGGCGGTACAGGGAATCCTAATAATGGAGCTTTGATGCATCCATATTGCAATACATCAGCGAAAAACTAACATTTCTAATATTATCTAAAACGGTAAAACAGTTAATTTTACCAACGAATGCTTATAGCATTTGGTTGGTAAATTAGCGCTTAAACCCTCGATGTGATAAAAGCCTTTCAAACCTAATAACAACCTCTTAGAATGGTTTTTATCATCATTTGTAGAGTCGATTAATGCTTAGATTAATTCAATCAAATCAGATGGAAGTTCTTTCTGAACAGCTGTCTAAAATGTTAGCAATTCCATTGGATAACGCTAATTTGCTCGCAAATGAACATATATTGGTACAAAGTCCGGGGATGTCGACTTGGCTGCGCTTAGAAGTGGCCAAATATAATGGTATCGCTGCAGCCCTTTCCTTTCCGCTGCCTTCAAGTTTTACCTGGCAGTTATGCCATGAACTGTTGCCAGATGTGCCTAAAGACAATGCCTTTACTAAAGCGGCGATGACGTGGAAGTTAATGGATTTATTACCGCCATTACTTGATGACCCAGATTTTGCCCCGCTGCAAGCCTATTTAGCCCCTGTTGAAAATCAGCACGCCAATAACACTGATGAAGCGCTACCTTATGTGCAAGCGGGCAGTTTTGATGCGATTAAGCTGTATCAATTATGTGGCCGTATTGCTGATATTTTTGATCAATACTTGGTGTATCGCCCTGAGTGGATTTTAGCTTGGGAGCAAAATGAGCAGCCACTAAAGCTGGAAGAAAACCAGCGCTGGCAGCCTAAGCTCTGGTGTGCGCTGATTGAATATAACCAGCACCACCTTCATGCCAGTACTTACCATCGCGCTAACTTACATCAACATTTGATTGCGGCGCTGCAAAACCCTGAAACGGTGATTAAGTCACTGCCTGAGCGTTTATTTGTGTTTGGTATTTCTTCTATGCCGCCACAAACCTTGCAAGTGCTTTACCACTTAGCTGAACGCATTGAAGTGATTATGTTCTCCTTGAGTCCGTGTCAGCACTATTGGGGCGATATTGTTGACCCTAAAGCCCGCGCGCGAATGGCGCTGCAATACAGCGACAGAAAACAGCTGGGTGAGGATTGGGAAAACAAGCTTGAGGTGGGTAATCCGATACTGGCTAACAATGGCAAGATGGGCCGTGAATTACTGGATTTAATGCTCGAACTGCCGCCAGAACATACTGACTTTAGTTACGACTGTTATATTGAACCCGATCAATCGCCTGACAGTTTAAACCTGCTGCAAGGGGTGCAATACGATATTCTGCAAATGGAAACCCTAGGCCAAGCTCTTGGCCCTGATGCTACGCTTTATCAAAATGTCAGTAATAGACGCTCACTCAAGCAGCAAGACCAATCCATTACCTTACGCAGTTGCCATAGTCCGCTACGCGAAGTCGAAACCCTGCACGATCATTTACTCGAATTGCTGTCAACCAATGCGAATGACAATGGTAAAGAGTCACTAAAACCCAAAGATATCGTGGTGATGATGCCCGATGTGGCGGCTTATGCGCCTTATATTGATGCGGTGTTTGGCACCAGTAATAGCGGTTTACATAGAAGTAATGACGATTCAGGCAAAGCAGCCAACTACTATATTCCTTATGCGATTGCGGATAGAGGCGCGGCCCAAGAGTCACCACTAATTAACAGCTTTCTAAATTTACTCAATATTAACCAAAGCCGTTTTGGCCTCACTGACATTATCAGTATTCTCGAAGTCCCAGCGATTTTACGCAAGTTTCAGCTTGATGATGATGCCCTACAACTCATTAGACGTTGGCTAGATGATGCCAATGTGCGTTGGGGGCGAGATGAAAAAACCAGATTACAACAAGGGGTTCCGGCATTTAAGCAGAACTCTTGGGCATTTGGTATTAGCCGCTTAATTCAAGGTTACGCCTTTAACGATGAATCAGCGCTGTATCATGACTCCCTGTTAGTTCAAGGGGTTGAAGGACAATCGGCGCAAATCCTTGGTTACTTACTCAACTTCTTAGAAGCCATTGATGAGTACCAACTGCAACTGGCTAGCCAATGTCCAACCCTTGAACGTATTGAGCAGTTACAAGGTTTATTAGAGGTGTTCTTTGATGCTGATGATGACGAACGAGAACAAGTTCAAACCATTCGCGAAGCCTTAGTCACCTTAAGCACTGAACTTGAAGATGCGGGTCATCAAGGTGAACTCGATGTTGAAGTGCTCAAGCAATGGTTTAATCAAAACCTTAATGAATCTCGAGTTGGTCAACGCTACCTTGCCGGTAGTGTTAACTTTTGTACCTTGATGCCGATGCGCTCAATTCCTTTTAAAGTGGTGTGTTTACTAGGTATGAATGACGGGGTTTATCCACGAGTACAGCATCCTGTTGGTTTTGACTTAATGGCCCACAATGGCGCCATTAAGGGTGACCGTTCACGTCGATTAGACGATCGTTACTTGTTTTTAGAAGCCTTATTATCCGCTAGAGAGCAATTTTATATCAGCTACATTGGGCACTCTGAGCGGGATAATGCTGAGCGTATCCCTTCTATGCTGGTGTCTGAATTAACCGAGTATTGTCAACTGTGTTATTTTGCCGACTACTTTTTTAATAAACAGAGTGCGTTTAATAAAGAAAATGGCAATAACCAAGAGCTGGAACTAGAACTAGAACTAGAAAATCGCCAAGGCTTACGCCAAACCATTGCAGTCAGTGATGCCGATAAGGCGCTATTAACTCATTTGATACAGCAACAACCTTTGCAGCCTTTTGACGCCAAACTGTTCACCCCAAGAGATGCCAATGACCATCAAGATAAACATGTTCTGCAGCAAAGTTATAATCATCAATGGTGTCCACCTAATGCAAGCGATGCCAAAGCCTTACGTAATAACAGCCGCTTCTTTAACTCTGCAGCGCCGTTAGATTTATCCGCTGATGACAACTTACTTGAAGCACTATCAGGCCAAGACTTACAGATGCAAGTCATCGAAGTCTCTGCCCTATTACGATTTTTTAGAAGTCCGGCGCAATTCTTTTTTAATCGCAGCCTAAAAATTGATTTCAATTTACGCATTCAAGCTGACGATAATGATGAGCCATTTAACTTAGATGCCTTAGAGCGCTATAAACTGCAATCAGCACTGATTGATAGCGCCGTTAATAATCAACTTGAACATGCGGATGTGGCGTTCATTAATCAACTTAAAGCCAGTGGTAGTCTACCGATGGCGCCATTTGATGATGTACTACTCAACCGCTATCAAAATGACATTAAATACGTGATTGGTAGAGTGCTGTATCTGACTGGCGACATGAAGCACAGTCAAGAAGTGGATATTGATTTAGTGTTTGAAGGGCTGTGCAGCTCTCAAATCTCCGATACCACTAAGATCAATCTTATTGGTCGCATCGATGATATTTACGCAAAAGGGCAAATCAATTATCGCCCTGGCACGGCCCATGGCCGAGATTTCATCAGGGTTTATTTACGTCACTTATGCCTCAATGCTGCAGGAATCGATAAACATAGCTACCTGCTGGATATTGGTCACTTCCATGCATTTACCGCGATTACAGCAGGATCTGCTCAGCAATTATTACAACAATTCATTCAGGCTTATCTCAATGGCCAAGCGCAGCCGTTATGCTTTATGCCACGTACCGCACTGGCCTATGTAGAAACTGATGGTGACCATGTGGAAAAACTCCGTGCAGCTCAAGCATTATGGCTAGATGAACAGTCTGGTTTTGGTGAAGGTAACGACCCCCATAACCGCCGCTTATTTAGTTTCCCAGAGGACTTTAGTGAAGATGAATTTGGTAAAACAGCCGCCATGTTATTACAACCCATGCTGAGTATTTATCACAAAGGCACCCTCGCCGAGCTTGATGAATATGTTAACCAAACGCTCAACGTATCAAGTTCATCAGGGGAGCAAGCTTAATGACTCAATTACAGAACGATGACATCACTAACGTTGAAGCTGCTAGCTCTGAAACTAATAATTCAGAAACAAATAGCTCAAAATTAGAAAATAAAGTCATTAAACTGGATCCACTGACGCTACCTTTTGCCGGTTCAAGCTTAATTGAAGCCAGTGCCGGAACCGGAAAAACCTACACCATTTCGGGGCTATATTTACGGCTATTATTGGGTGATAAAGACAAAGCCCCGCTGACTTGTGAGCAAATATTGGTTGTGACCTTCACCAATGCCGCCACTGAAGAGCTGCGGGATAGAATTCGTAAACGGATTCAAATTGCCTTTAAATGCTTTATTGGTTTAGACACCAATGATGAATTTGTAGAAGCTTTATACCGACAAGTACCCGAGTCTGAGCGAGCTATTGCCCTTAGACGCTTAGATCTGGCATTAAAGTCCCTTGATGAGTCAGCCATTTTTACCATTCATGGTTTTTGTCAGCGAATTTTATCTGACATGGCTTTTGAGTCATCGCTATTATTTGAATCAGAATTCACCCTCGATGACAGTGAGTTTTTACACCATGCGGTGCGCGATTTTTGGCGCGAGGTGTGCTATCCGCTGCCGCAAGTATTAGCCCAGGTGATTGATAACGAGTTTGGCGACCCTGACACGCTTGCATGGCAACTCAAACCACTACTTGGCGCCACACAAGCTCAAATATCGTTTGCGCCTAAAGACTTTGGCAAATTATCCGATGAGCTAATACAAAGCCTTGCGCGATTTAAAATACGCTGGCCAAAAGACAGTGAAACCGAATTAGAGTTACTCCACAGCCTGCCGCTCAATGGCGCTCGATTTGGCAAAAAAGCCGACAACTATCCCAAGCTTGCGGTGATGTTAGATCGCTTAACCAACTGGGTTGCCTCTGGTCATGGTTTACCGCCAGTCAAAGATTTAGAGATGTTGGCGCTTTCAGGGTTAAAACTTAATAAAGGCGGCACTGTACCGACCCCATCTGAAGCGCCCTTATTGGATCATATTGAACGTTTATTTGAGCTAATAAACCAGATAAAACCGGCCTTTTTAATCCGTGCTCGTGACGGTATACGTCTGCGGTTTATGCTGCAAAAAGCCCAACGCAACTTAATGACCCCAGATGATCTATTGATCACCTTGGCAGCAGCCCTTGAATCAGGAACTGGATCAGAAGCTGAATCAGAAGCTGATGCTGAGTCATCAACAGCGCACCATTTAGCCAAAGCGATTGCGACGCGCTTTCCGGTAGCACTCATTGACGAATTCCAAGATACCGACCCGCTGCAATTCAACATTTTCTCAGCCATTTACCAGCAGCAAGCACAACATGATGGTTTGAGCTTATTAATGATTGGCGATCCAAAACAGGCCATTTATGCCTTTCGCGGCGCAGATATACACACTTATATCCATGCCCGTAAGCAAACTAAAGCGCACTATAATCTCGAAACCAATTACCGTTCATCCACAGCATTAGTCAACGGCGTTAACCAACTATTTAGCCAACATAAAGACCCGTTCATCAGCGATGCGATTCCATACGATGTGGTCAATACCCCTGCGAGTGCTGACAATAAAAGGCTCACCGAAGCCAATGACAATCAATCAGCGCTGCGGATAAAACTGTTATCAGAAGATGAAAATGGTTTAAACAAAACCACTGCGCGTCATGTACTTGCAAATGATGCCGCCAGTGAAATAAAACGCTTATTAACTGAAGCGCAAACTAATCAATGCCACATGAATGGCAAACCACTAATTGCCAAAGATATCGCGGTATTAGTACGAGATAAAAACGAAGCCTCGGTGATTAAACAAGCGCTGAGTGATCGTAATATCGGCGCAGTATTTTTAAGTCGAGATAGCGTATTCAATACCCAAGAAGCCTTTGAACTGGCCATTATCTTGCGCGCCATAGCCAGCCCCAAAGACGAGCGTTGCCTACGAGCAGCATTAGCCACTGAGTTAATGGGTTATAGCGCTCAAAAAATTCATCTGTTCAACCAAGATGAAGAGCAGCGACAATTTTTACTCGACCAATTCGCTGACTGGCATCAAACCTGGGTTAAGCGCGGCATCATGCCAGCGTTGTTGAGTTTGGCTAACCAAACTCAACTGATTAAGCGCTATTTATCTAAACAGCTTTCTAGTTTTTCAGCTAACTCAAGTGCCAAGTCAACAACTGATAACCAAGCTGAATCAAGCCTAGATAGCGTGCCTGAAAGTGGTGAACGCCGACTAACTGACTTCCGCCACCTGTGTGAGCTTTTACAACAAAAAGCCACTGAACTTGATGGTAGCAGCGCATTAATGAATTGGTTTGAGCAACAACTGATTGATGCTCAAGGTAATGATGAACAACAGTTACGTCTTGAAAGCGAACAGAACCTGGTTCAAATTGTCACCATTCATAAAAGTAAGGGACTTGAATACCCTGTATGTATGGTGCCTTTTATTAGTTTAGCCCGGGACAATCGCCGCAAGCCTGCACCTATGCTTTACCATCAAGATGAACAGTTGATCTGGGATGTTGAAGGCAGCAAAGAAGGTTGGGAGCAATTCAAACAAGAGAATCTAGCTGAAGATTTACGACTTTTATATGTAGCCCTCACTCGCCCTGTTTATGTGTGCTACTTGTACATTGCTAACCACAGCCGCATGCTTAAAGCGGGGGTAAGTAGTCACTTATACGAAACCGCCATTGGTTACTTATTGGGTGTTATCAGTAAGGACTGCGATTTTGAGCAACTGTCACAAAAAGCCCAAGCGATTAAAACCAGTGGCGCCGATATCGATGCCATCAGCATTGATATTATTGAAGATATTGATGAATCGGTATTAACTGAGATCAATAATAACCAACAGCAACTGGCCGCGAAACGCTTACAACGTGATTACCATACGCCATGGCGAGTCGGCAGTTACTCAGGTTTAGTCAAACACCTCGCCCATGAAAAAGTCGCGCCAGGTGCTGACGATGAAGACTTTAGTCAAGAAACGCTGCCACAATTTGAAACGGCAACCGACATAAACCCATTTGATACTGATGTTGAAGATAACGCGATTAATCGTTTTACCTTCGAGCGCGGCGCCAATGCAGGTAGCTTCATGCATTTAGTCTTAGAGCTGTTTGATTTCACCAATGCGGATGTGGAATTGCCTGAAGCATTACCCAAGGCCATGGATCAATATGGTTTTGATAAAGAGATTTGGACAGATACCTTAATCGAGTGGTATCAGCAAATATTACATAGTCCCCTCATTACAGGTAATGCCGCGCAAGATAACCAGCTGCTAAACCATCAAGGTTTACCACTGACATTAGCCCAGCTAACCCCTGAACAAAAATTGGTGGAGATGGAGTTTTATCTGCCAATTAATCAATTAAAAGCCCAGCAGCTTAATCAGTTATTACAACAATACGGCTACGATTCAGGACTTGAATTTGACGAGCTACAAGGCATGTTAAAAGGCTTTATCGATTTAACCTTTGAGTATAAAGGACAATATTTTATTGCTGATTATAAATCTAACCATTTGGGTGATGATTTAACTTGTTATGACCATGATGCGATGGCAACAGCCATTAGTAGCCACCGTTATAATCTGCAATATATTCTTTATACCTTGGCACTGCATCGTTACTTGTCACTGCGAATGCCAAGTTATGATTATCAGCGCCATATCGGCGGCAGTTTTTACCTTTTCTTACGTGGTATGAGCCCTGAAGCCGCCGGAGCTGGAATATTTTTTGATAAACCGCCTTTGGCATTAATCACTGATTTAGATGCACTATTTACAAACAACAATGCATTGGAGCAAAAATAATGATCACCCTTAGCGCTCCAATGACACAGTTACTTAAAAATTGGCAACAACAAGGGTTAATTACCCCATTAGATCGTCACTTTGCCCTTGAAATGGCCAGCTCTCAGCTCGCTCAAGTTGATACCACTGATGATGCTGACAACGAGTTTTTATTATTAATCTGTGCGCTATTAAGCCAGCAACTATCTAGCCAACATAGCTGCTTAGTTATCGATAATATCGATCTGAATAACCCTTTTTGCGAACAAGAGTCCCATTGCCAGTTAACAATGACCCACCAGCAACTTAGTGTCGCTATTGAAGCATTAGCCTGTGTTGGCCAGCCTGATGAAAATCAGCCATTGATTGTTGAGCACAATCGGTTGTACTTAAATAAGTATTATCACTTTGAAACCCAAGTGGCGGCGCGATTAAACCAATTGGCACAAGTAAACTTAACTGTTGATACTGCGACGTTACCACAATATTTAAATGACTTGTTCGACGAAAAAACCGATGTAAATAACACAAGCAATGCTATTAGCCAAAGCACTAGCATCAACTGGCAAAAGGTCGCCACAGCAACGGCGCTAACCAAAGCCTTAGCGGTGATTACTGGCGGCCCCGGCACAGGTAAAACCACCACGGTCACCAAGCTATTATTGCTACTGTTAACCCAATCAGCATTAACCATCCGACTGGTTGCGCCAACGGGTAAAGCAGCTGCGCGATTAAGTGAATCCATTAAAGCCTCTAAAGCCAGATTAGTTAAACAAGTTGAAGCGACCGGTAAACAAGAGCTCATTGATGCGCTCAGTAAAATCCCGGAAGAAGCTGCTACGCTGCACCGTTTGTTGGGAGTGATCCCTAACTCACATTTATTTAGGCACCATAAAGATAACCCATTGAGGTTAGATTTATTAGTAGTCGATGAAGCATCAATGGTGGATTTACCCATGATGCATAAACTATTAAGTGCCCTGCCTCAAAAGGCACGACTGATATTATTGGGCGATCAAGACCAACTAGCATCCGTTGAAGCGGGCGCAGTATTAGCTGATATTTGTGCAGGGTTAAAAGTAACTGACATCCAAAGTCAACTGCCGTCCTCCATGGCAACAGCATCACCATGGCGAATGCGTTATTCGGCTCAACAAGCACTGCTATTGCAACAATTAACCCAACAAGACACTGGCCAATTTACACATAACAACCCGATGCTGGGCGATAATTTATGTATGTTAATGCACAGCCATCGCTTTAAAGGAGATGGCGGCATTGGCTTGTTAGCCAATGCGGTTAACTACGTCGACATCAAGGGAATTCGCCGCGAATGGCGACATGGTCATCAAGAACTCACTTGGATTGAGCATCAAGCTGACAACCAAAGCTTAGCGTTATTACAAGCTGCTGTAGCGGCTTATGCAGAGTATTTACAAAAGGTACTCGATAACCAGTATGCCTATTCAGAACAGTTAACAGCGGTGAATAACGCCGAAGACATCATCAATACCTTTAACAAATTTCGTATCCTTTGCGCTATGCGATCCGGTGAGTTTGGCGTCGATGGCATGAACCTAGCCATTACCAATGTGCTCAAACAGAATCAGTGGATTAAACCCACTCAAGAGTTTTACCTTGGCAGACCGATTATTATTCAAAGTAATGATTACAACTTAGGCTTGTTTAACGGTGATATTGGTTTGATATTACAAGATGAACACAAGCCAGAAAGGTTAATGGCCTACTTCGTTAAAGCCGATGGCAGCTTGTTGAAAGTACAACCTGCAAGACTCCCAAATCACGACAGCTGCTTTGCGATGACCGTACATAAAAGCCAAGGCAGTGAGTTTGAAAAAGTCGCCTTTGTGTTGCCACAAAAACCCAGTAATGCCCAGTGGCAGCTACTCACTAAAGAGTTGGTTTATACCGCGATCACCCGCGCCAAAGAGCATTTTATTTGCTTAGGCACACCTTACGTATTTGAGCGTGCCAGCAAACAGGTGACATCGCGGGCATCAGGTTTAGCGCTGAGATTATGGGGCGAAGATCTGCATTAAGATTGCTAGTTGCTGATAGCTAGTGGCTACTAGCTAAAAACATGATAATTCAGGCCAATGGGATGACATTGTCCCTTTTTATCGCTTCAGTTTTTTACTTGAATAATATTGTCCGAGCACTACCATCAATATGCCGCCGAGCACCACTATGGATGAAATTATTAACCGAGCAGTGATGGCTTCAGAAACAAATATCACCCCTCCGATAGCAGCAATAATGGGCACAGACAGTTGAATAACAGCTGCTTGAGTTGAAGTGAGCCCTGTAAGAGCAATATACCAAATCGTATAGCCAATGCCTGAAGTCAGCCCGCCTGCAATCAACGCCAGTAAGATCCCTTCTGATGAAAAGTGCATATCGTTTATGGTCAGCAGCACTAACACCAAGACTAAGGGCATGGTGCGTATAAAATTGTAGGTAGTATCAAGTAACGGATTTAGTGAATCACGGCCTTTAAGTGTGTAAATACCCCAAGCCATACCCGATAACGTCATCAGTAATAAGCCTTCAAATGAAGGAGAGCTGATATCAGGTAATACAAGGTAAATAAAACCGATAAATGCCGTCACCACGCCCAGCCACTCGGTGAAATGTAAACGCGTACCCGCGAAAAGTGATAACAGAATCATCGTCAGCTGCACTGCGCCAAATAGTATCAAAGCGCCCGTACCAGTATCGACTGACAAGTAAGCATAAGAGAACGTCACGGCATAAATGAACAACATCAAGCTCGCCAGCCAACTGCCAGAAGTTTGGTCTGTAGATGAAGAGGCTGAACTCTTTTCTTCTAAAAGCCTCGTTTTAAGTTGTTTACGTGTTAAAAAAGACTTGAGGCTTACAATAGCCAATAATGTGAACGCGCCTGCACCCAATCGAATAGCAGTAAAACTGGCGGCATCGATAACTTCGCCTCCCAACGCTAAACGGCTTAATACCGAATTTGCCGCGAATGCGATGATAGCTAACGCTGTGAGTAAACAGGTTTTAAACAGAGCACTAATAATAAACGCACCTTATTGATTTAGTTAAACTAGGCTTGAGTTTATGGACTTATTAACCCTAGTATTCGATAAAATCGGCATGAGGTAAAAGCACTAAAAGACATGGATTAGATGAGTAAACACTATTGACGGATATTTATCTCAATCTATTTTTGTTCATTCAATAAAAATGGCACTGAAAATAAGCTTATCAGTGCCATAGCGTCAACAATTGAGTGAGTGAAAAATTAGCAGTTAAACCTAAAAGCTGTCGCCGGGTATTCTTACCCAACCTTCCATTAGCACTCTAGCGCTGCGGCTCATAATGGCTTTATTCACTTGCCATTGACCGTCAACAAAACTGGCCTGCGCGCCCACTTTAAGGGTGCCTGATGGATGACCAAAATGAACACTTTCACGCTCAAGATTACCTGCTGCTAAACTGACTAGCGTGCCCGGTATTGCTGCCGCAGTACCAATGGCAACAGCTGCCGTGCCCATCATGGCATGATGTAACTTGCCCATGGATAACGCGCGGACATTAAGATCAATGCTCTGTTTTGAAATCGCCTTACCACTTGATGATGTGTAATCAACAGGCTCAGCAACGATAGCCACTTTAGGGGTGTGTTGTCTGGCAGCGGCTTCATCAATATGCTTAATAAGCCCCATTTTAACCGCGCCGTAAGCACGAATAGTCTCGAACATCGCCAATGCTTTTTCATCGCTATTAATGGCTTGTTGCAACTCTGCGCCGCTATAACCCAGTTCACTGGCATTAATAAATACTGTCGGAATACCGGCATTAATCATGGTCGCTTTTAAGCTACCACTGGCAACAACATCCGTTGGCACTACAAGGTCATCGACTAAGTTACCGGTTGGGAACATTGCCCCTGCACCATCAGCAGGATCAAGAAACTCGACTTTCACTTCGGCTGCTGGAAAAGTCACCCCGTCTAATTCAAAGTCACCTGTTTCTTGCACTGCGCCGTTAACCATTGGCACGTGAGCAATAATGGTTTTTCCAATATTCGCCTGCCAAATACGCACTACCGCAATGCCATTTTCGGGTACTCGGCTGCTGTCAATTAAGCCATTGGATATGGCAAATGAACCCACGGCCGCAGTTAAATTACCGCAATTACCACTCCAATCAACAAAGGGCTTATCAATGGCCACTTGGCCAAAAAGGTAATCGACATCGTGATCGGCTTGGGTGCTTTTAGACAATATGACCGTCTTGCTGGTACTTGAAGTTGCGCCGCCCATGCCATCAGTTTGTTTACCATAAGGATCAGGACTGCCAATGACTCTAAGTAGCATGGCATCGCGGGCATCGCCCGCTACTTGAGCCGCTTTTGGTAAATCAGTTAGATTGAAAAACACCCCTTTACTGGTGCCGCCACGCATATAGGTCGCTGGTATTTTTATTTGTGGAATATGAGACATCATCTTTCCTAAAATCAATCAGCACAATGAGTGAGAGGCGCTCATTGTGCTGATATTTGTTAAGTTTAACTAAGCTATGATTACTTATGACTAATCACTAATCACTAATGGCTGGCATCTAAAAAGTCCTGAGCGAAGCGCTGTAAAATGCCGCCTGCTTCATAGATAGACACTTCTTCAGCAGTGTCTAAACGACACTTAACAGGGACGGTTATTTGCTCACCATTATGGCGCGCGATAATAACCGTGAGTGCTGCACCAGGAGTACGTTCACCGATAACATCATAGGTTTCTGTACCGTCAATTTGATAGGTGTGACGATTCTCGCCATTGGTAAATTCAAGCGGTAAAACGCCCATGCCAACGAGGTTAGTACGATGGATTCGCTCAAAACCTTCAGCGACAATCACTTCAACGCCGGCTAAACGTACGCCTTTGGCGGCCCAGTCACGGCTTGAACCTTGACCATAATCTGCACCAGCTATGATGATAAGCGGCTGCTTACGTTCCATGTAGGTTTCAATGGCTTCCCACATGCGCGACTCTTGCCCTTCAGGCTCTATTCGAGCGTAAGAACCTTGCTTAATAACTTGTTTGCCGTCTTTACCTAAGGTGGTCACCATTTCATTAAACAATTTAGGATTAGCAAATGTGGCGCGCTGGGCGGTTAAATGGTCACCGCGATGAGTGGCATATGAGTTGAAATCAACTTCAGGCAAGCCCATTTTATCAAGGTATGCACCAGCGGCACTATCAAGCATGATCGCATTTGATGGTGATAAATGATCGGTAGTAATGTTGTCACCTAATACCGCTAATGGACGCATGCCTTTCATGGCGCGCTCACCCGCTAATGCGCCTTCCCAATAAGGAGGACGACGGATATAGGTACTCTCAGGACGCCAATCATACTGTGGATCAATCTTTGCTGAAGAGCCGCTGCCGTATTCAACTTTGATATCAAACATTGGCTCATACACTTTGCGGAATTGCTCAGGCTTAACGCTAGCAGCAATGACCGAATCAATTTCAGCATCTGATGGCCAGATGTCTTTAAGTCTTATATCGTTACCTTGTTGATCCTTGCCTAAGATATCTTTTTCAATATCAAAACGAATGGTGCCAGCAATAGCATAAGCAACAACCAAAGGCGGCGAGGCTAAGAACGCTTGCTTAGCATAAGGATGAATACGGCCATCAAAATTTCGGTTACCCGATAACACTGCGGTGGTATATAAATCGCGTTCGATCACTTCTTTTTGAATCACTGGATCGAGTGCGCCACTCATACCATTACAGGTGGTACAGGCAAAACCGACAATACCAAAGCCTAAGGCTTCAAGTTCGGTTAATAGATTGGCATCTTCAAGATACAGCTGCACTGCTTTTGAACCTGGTGCTAATGAAGTTTTAACCCAAGGTTTACGTGTAAGCCCTTTGGCATTGGCGTTACGGGCGATTAAGCCTGCAGCAATCACATTGCGTGGGTTAGACGTGTTAGTACAACTGGTAATGGCGGCAATAATACAAGCGCCATCAGGCATTAAGCCGTCTTCATTTTCAACAACACCGCTAATACCTTTAGCGGCTAAATCACTGGTCGATACGCGGCGATGTGGGTTTGAAGGACCTGCAATGTTACGTCCAACACTGGATAAGTCAAAACGCAGCACGCGTTCATATTCTGCATTCACTAGGGTGTCAGCCCATAGGCCATTTTGTTTGGCGTAAGTCTCAACAAGTTCAACTTGTTTATCGTCACGGCCTGTCAGTTTTAAGTAATCAATGGTTTTATCATCGATATAAAACATCGCTGCTGTGGCGCCAAATTCTGGCGTCATATTTGAAATAGTGGCGCGATCGCCTAATGTCAGATTAGCGGCGCCTTCACCATAAAACTCAAGGTAGGTTGATACTACTTTTTGCTCGCGTAAAAACTCGGTAATCGCCAAGACAATATCTGTTGCAGTAATGCCTGATTGACGCTCGCCGACCAGCTCAACACCGACAATATCTGGCAGACGCATATAAGATGGGCGACCTAACATTACGCTTTCAGCTTCAAGCCCACCAACACCAATAGCGATAACGCCTAAAGCATCAACATGGGGGGTATGGCTATCCGTGCCCACCAAGGTATCAGGAAATGCCACGCCTTCACGGGCTTGCACCACGGGCGACATTTTCTCTAAATTAATCTGATGCATGATGCCGTTGCCGGGCTGGATCACATCAATATTTTTAAAGGCCGTTTTAGTCCAGTTGATAAAATGAAATCTGTCTTCATTACGTCGGTCTTCAATGGCGCGGTTTTTTTCAAAGGCATCTTTTTCAAAACCTGCATGTTCGACAGCCAGAGAGTGATCGACAATTAATTGAGTTGGCACTACTGGGTTCACTTTTGATGGGTCGCCACCTTTTTCAGCGATAGCATCACGCAAACCCGCTAAATCAACTAATGCAGTTTGACCAAGAATGTCGTGACAAACTACGCGGGCAGGAAACCAAGGAAAATCGAGATCTCGCTTACGTTCAATAATTTGTTTTAAGCAATCTGTTAGCGTCTCAGGTGGGCAACGGCGCACAAGGTTCTCGGCATAAACGCGAGAACTATATGGCAGTTTGTCGAATGCGCCTGCTTGGATATCATCAACAGCAGCTTTGGTATCAAAGTAATCAAGCTCTGTACCTGGTAACGGTTTTCTATAATTTGAATTCATAACCCAATCCATCAAGTTTGGTAATTGTTAGCTCGTTTGCAATTTGCATGCTCAACAAGGTCTGAAAAACAAAAAGGCTGACCCATGGGCCAGCCTTTGACTGTTTATCTTTCGCTAATTGGCGTTACAGTACGTGGCTCTGAACCGATGTAATCAGCACTTGGTCTAATAATACGATTGTTTGAACGTTGCTCCATCACATGCGCTGCCCAGCCAGTAAGACGTGAACACACAAAAATAGGCGTGAATAGCTTGGTTGGAATACCCATGAAATGATAAGCCGAGGCATGGAAGAAATCAGCATTACAAAATAGCTTTTTGCTATCCCACATGAACTCCTCACAGGCAACAGAGATGTCGTACAAACTGGTATCACCATTTTCCTGAGCCAGTTTTTCTGACCATGCTTTGATAATCACATTACGTGGATCTGAAGTGCGATAAATCGCATGACCAAAGCCCATGATTTTTTCTTTACGCTCTAGCATGCCTGCCATTTGCGCTTTAGCATCGCTTGGCGAAGTAAACTTTTGGATCATGTCCATTGCAGCTTCATTAGCACCGCCGTGAAGCGGCCCTCGAAGTGTACCGATAGCACCCGTAATACACGAGAACATGTCCGATAAGGTTGATGCACATACGCGCGCAGTAAAGGTAGAAGCGTTAAACTCATGCTCAGCATAAAGAATTAACGATACGTCCATCACTTTACGATGTTGCTCTGATGGCGTTTTACCATTTAAAAGTTTTAAGAAGTGACCACCAATTGATGCTTCATCAGTGACACAGTCAATTTCAACGCCTTCATGGCTGAAACGATACCAGTAACACATGATCGCAGGGAAAGCTGCGAGTAAGCGGTTTGCTGCTTTATGTTGATCAGCAAAATCAGCTTCTGGCTCAAGGTTACCTAGAAATGAGCAACCAGTGCGCATCACATCCATTGGGTGAGCATCTGCAGGAATACGTTGTAATACTTCTTTTAATGCTTGAGGTAAATCACGCTGAGTCGTCAATACTGATTTGTATGTATCTAGCTGAGCTTGATTTGGTAATTCACCATTAAATAATAAATAGGCGACTTCCTCAAAGGTGGCGTTTTCAGATAAATCAGCAACGTCATAACCACAATAGGTTAATCCTGAGCCAGATTGACCCACTGTACATAACGCTGTATCACCTGCACTTTGGCCGCGAAGACCTGCACCACTTAATTTCTTGTCTACCATAATGATTTCCTATTCTTTTATATTTTTATTTATATTAATCGGGTACTTTCTGGTTATCTTTTAAGCTAACGGTTTGCCTAGCTGCAATCTTTGTTTAAGAACAACATTTGTGCGTTTATTATACAATCACTATTAAACTCTATTGCAACAACGACTGTTTATTGGCACTGCTTATCGACACAGCTAAACAAGAGCACAAACCGCTTTTTTGTCTTATCAGTAATTACTTATTTTTGCCTTCAGCAAATAAGCTATCAAGCTTTTGTTCGTAATCGTGGTAGCCAAGATAATCGTATAAATCCATGCGTGTTTGCATAGAGTCAATGACCGCCTTTTGATCGCCATCGGTTAGAATCGCTGTGTAAACATTTTCAGCGGCTTTATTCATCGCTCTAAATGCGCTTAACGGATAAAGCACCATGGCAGCTCCCCACTGACCGAGTTGCTCTTTATTCCATAATTCTGTTTGACCAAACTCAGTGATATTGGCCAAAATAGGCACATCAAGTGCATCTGAAAAGGCGCGATAATGTGCTTCAGTTTTCACCGCTTCGGCAAAAATTCCATCAGCACCAGCCGCAACATAGGCCTTTGCACGGGCAATAGCGGCTTCTAAACCTTCTTGAGCAAATGAGTCGGTTCTTGCCATGATGAAAAAGTCAGGATCAATACGCGCATCAACTGCCGCTTTAATCCGATCAACCATCTCTTCAGTCGAGACGATCTCTTTATTTGGACGGTGACCACAACGTTTTTGCGCCACTTGGTCTTCCATATGCACTGCAGCAGCGCCGGCTTTTTCCATATCTCGAACGGTTTTAGCAATGTTAAATGCCCCGCCCCAACCGGTATCGATATCCACTAGAAGTGGTAGATCACATGCAGAGGTAATACGTTGTACATCAACGATGACATCATTGAGTGATGTCATACCTAAATCAGGTAAACCATAGGATGCATTCGCGACACCACCACCTGATAAATATATTGCTTGATGGCCAATTTGTTTCGCCATCATGGCTGAATAAGCATTAATGGTGCCGACGATTTGTAATGGTTTGTTGTCAACTAATGCTTGACGGAATTTTTTGCCTGCGCTCATGATATCCCTCTCTATATTTGTTTAAGTGTTGGTTTAGGTATTTGAACCGAATACCAACTTCACATTTATCTAATGATATTGTTCAACTGAATTTATTGATTTTTTATTTAACGTTTTTTAATTGATTAATTTATTTTCGATATTATTTTTTGAGTACATAATGTGGCGACGCATGAGTATTTCAGCTAACTCTTCATCACGATTTGAAATGGCTTTTACGATATGGGTATGCTCTTCAAATGCGGTAGTCACTCTTGGCCCCGCCATACCTAATTGAACGCGGTACATGCGAATAAGGTGATACATTCCGTCTATGAGCACTGAAATGAGGTGTTTATTCTTACTACCGATGATAATGCGGTAATGAAAGTCCACATCTCCCGCTTCCTGGTAATAAGATTCTCCAGATTGCACTTCATCGGAGTGCTGGGTCAGTAAGTTTGATAACGCTGCAATCTCTTCGTCGGACATATTTTTAGCTGCAAGTCTTGCAGCCATACCCTCAAGCGATTCGCGCACTTGATATAATTCAATGAGTCCTTCGGGTGTTAATGCAACCACACGCGCACCCACATTGGCCTTTCTTTCTACTAAGTGGCATGACTCTAAGCGATTAATGGCTTCTCGGATCACAGCACGGCTAACGGCGTACTTTGTCGACAGTTCTGTTTCACTCAGTTTTGACCCTGCTTGAATATCACCTTCAACGATATCTTTTCTTAACTCGTAAAAAGTCTTATCCGCTGCAGTAATGGGCTTTTCTGTAAAAAATGTCATTATATTATGCTGTCTGACCAAATATTGATTGTCGACAATATAGGTTGTTTTTAACTTATGGTCAACACAATACACCCACATTGTCGACAAAAGTATAATACTGCAGCGCGATTTAATGATGACAAAAATTATTTCAAACAAGCAACATCTGGGCATTGTTATTTATTAACAATAAAAGCACAATAAGCTTACATAAGAGTTGTTTAGCTAAATAACAATAAAATCAGGGCGTAATATGTCAGATAGCACCACTGCGACACCGGCAGTTAAACCCGCTAAGAAAAAGGGCTTTTTAAACAGCATTAACCACTTTCGCGGTATTGCGATTATTTTTATCGTCATGGCACATTGCTACCGTCCAGCGGGATGGGAAGTTGAAACACTGGCTGATAAAGCGTGGTTTAATTTAATGATGAACGGCACGGTGTTTTTTGTGTTTATCTCAGGTTTTTTATTCCACCATGTTTTTTATCATCGCTGGGATTATCAGAAATATATGAAAAACAAAACTAAGTTTGTTTTTCTTCCTTACTTGATTCTTTCTTTACCTTGGATAATTTGGCATTTAACAACGGGCACAGATCCTGCTCTACATATTTTATATGCTGAGATTCAAAACCCAGTTAAAGCTGCCAGTTGGTATGTCATTACTGGACGCACATTAACCGCTTATTGGTATATTCCCATGGGCATGATGCTATTTGCCCTTTCACCTTGGGTGATGCACTTAATCAAACGAGGCCACTTACTAACAGTGTCCTTACCACTATTTATTATCGCTATGTTAATCCATCGCCCTGAGTCTAACTTAAATGCCATTCAGTCATTATTTTACTTTCTGCCGGTATATTTATTCGGGGTTTGGGGCTCAGCTCATCGCGACAAACTTTTCCCCTTCATAGATAAGTTTTGGATTGTAATGCTGATTGCCGCGATTGCATTAGCGATTGGTCAAGCTCATTGGTTTGGCGCTGGAGTACTTAATAAGGATGCATTTGACGTCACTGTACCGGACTTAATGTTGCCGCAAAAAATGTTGTTAGCATTAGTCATTCTGGCTATTTTGAATAAGTTTGAACACATCAGTATTACGCCTTTGCAAAAACTGGCTGATGTCAGCTTTGCGATATATTTTATTCACCCTTGGATAACTACGCCTTGGTGGATGATATACGAAAGTCCCGATATATTTGGCTTTGATGAACAAGGTAATATTTTCACGACTCTGATTGTGACCATGGGCGTTATTGTTATTTCGTATTTCATTGCCATTCTTATCAAGAAATTATTAAACAAACGCAGTCGTTATTTTATTGGTTGGTAAGTTTTTAAAGTAAAGCCAAATATTCACTGTTTACAGCTGATGGAAGATCTGAGTGTTAGATCATTCATCTGCTAATTAGTGCACTAATTCAGCATTCAGGCGTGGTTAATCCCTAATTGTCCATTTGTTCACCATTTACTCAATGTCCCTCTTGCCTAGTAGGTCACCTGTTCATTATGATGAGTTCAATTAGGCACATTAAGCAACAAACCATCAGCTATTTAGCGGAGCAAAAATGACAACAATTAACTTACTTTTAATCTGTGGCGGTGGCAGTGCAGAGCATGATGTATCTTTGTTATCAGCTGATTTTTTTGAATCTTCACTCGCTAAAAGTGATGAGATAAATGTATTGAGAGTAGAGCTCGATAAAAATGGCCATTACCACGACCAACAGGGCAATATTTGTGAGTTAACCAACAAACGTGAGATCCGTTTCGAGAATCAAGATATCACGCCTTGGTCAGTGGATTATGCCATCCCTTGCATTCATGGCTTTCCTGGCGAAACAGGTGACATACAATCCTATTTTAACCTGATCCAACTACCTTACTTTGGCTGTGAATCAGAAGCCTCAAGTAACTGTTTTAATAAGATTACTGCAAAAATGTGGTTCAGTGCCTTAGGTATCCCCAATACCCCTTATATATTCCTCAATGATTTAAATGATGATGCTATTCAGCAAACCACTGCAGCATTATCTGAATGGGGCTCTGTATTTGTAAAAGCGGCATCCCAAGGTTCATCTGTAGGTTGCTACAAAGTAGATGATGCTTCGCAAATACAGCAAGTATTAACCGATGCCTTTAGCTTTGCACCATCTGTGGTGGTAGAAAAAACTATTATTGCTAGAGAATTAGAAGTCGCTGTTTATGAGTATCAAGGGAAAGTAATTGCGACACTGCCTGGTGAGATAATTTGTGCGAATAATACGTTTTATACTTTTGAAGAAAAATATAATGCATCAAGTAAGGCGACTACTGATGTGGTTGCTAAAAACTTGTCAAAAGAGATGTCAGATACTATTCGCGCATATGCAATTAAAGCATTTAGAGGAATGAAGTTACGTCATTTATCAAGAATTGATTTCTTCTTAACTGATGACAATAACATTTTACTTAACGAAATTAATACCTTCCCAGGCTCTACGCCAATTTCTATGTTTCCAAAAATGTTACAAAACCATGGTCATACATTCGAAGATTACTTGGTAACAAACATCAAAAATCAACTTTAATGCTGTCGTAAAATCTAAAGCGGAAATATTCGCTTCTATTAATGAGAATTTATCTAGTCATATTAATTGAAATAACATTGGAGAATGTTTGCTGATTGCCAGCATTTTCCAATTCTTCACGCCACGGAGTATCTTGTATTCTCACCATGTAAAAACGCTCTCTGTAGGTATCTGTTACAAAGGCAATACCGTGCTGCATTAATTCATAATGAATATCATGAACAAACACCAAAGAAAAATTTTGTCGGCCTGTTAATTGATTAATATCCTCCCGAGTTAAACTAACCCCATCATCTAATCGTTCAAACTGAACCATTAGCCAATTAGCAAAATCTTTTGAACTCACCATCGACATTGGGTTACCCTCGCTTTTAATTTTGACGATAAAAGTCAAATTGATAACATTAAGTCTAGTTTAAATTTTCGAAGAGGTTTATCTACTTACGGGGGATTTATGATGATTTTTTATAATAAGTAATCAACAAATAATAAGTAACAGCGACAAGGCATTGATTACAAATAATTTTAATGAGAAGAATCAATTAAAATCAAAATACAAAAGAGTCAATTATTTGTCACCTGTCAATTTGATGTCCAAAGTCGTTACAAGGATACTCCATAGGCTGTATTTATTTTCTGCATGAACCCATCTTGGTACATCGACTTCAATCCATCCATTAATGCCCTATGTTTCACTTTTTCTAATCCCTTATTACAGGCCATCGCACGTAAAGATGTGTGATAAATTAATTCAGGCTCTCCTAAACGGATATTTGTTTGCATCATTATAGACTTGGCAGTGATTAATTCCGCCGCCCACAAATCAATTCGACCTTTTTGTAGCTTCTTAAGATTAAGATTATCAGCACTGGTAAGTTGAACTTCATGGCTGAAGGAAACGAGGTATTCACTTATTCCGCTCCCTAAAAACGTACCTATCGAATACTCTCTAGCATCATGTAATGTCACTAATGGAATGCTATTTTTTGTATCGCTAAACAGACCATATCGAGAGATCAAAACAGGCCCTACCCAAACAAAATCACTTTCTCTTTGCTGAGTCCTTTCAATAGGCAAGACACAAACATTGGGACTTCTTGCGGTCATGGTTAAACCGCGCTTTAAAGGGTTAAATACCACTTCATAATCCAGTTCAGCTCGAGTGAAAAGCTCTGCAACGATTTCAATAATCATGCCCCGATGATTATTATCAGTCTGCTCAGCAAAAGGGGCATTTTGATAGGTGTATACCGTTATCTTTTCTGCCTTTAATTCGGTTATAAACAAACACAAACTCAAAGTTATCAATAAGGTGATTAATCGCATGCTACTGCCAGACATTTATCGCCTCCTTATAGGTCAGCGTCTTACCCTTTTGTTCGGTATCTATCTGTCTTTTAGGCGACAGAGGCCTATCTAACCAAATCTGGGGATTAACCTTTGGATTCACTTTCGGGCCACAGGTTAAATTTTGTGTTTGAAGCTGAATTAAATACTCATCCAGATTACTCGCCAATTGATCCAAACCAGCCTTTACAGTTAGCTTGCCTTCCATAATCTGGCTGATGGATTGCCACCAAAACCCCGCCATTCCAGGGTAATCAGGTACGTTAGTCCCTGTTGGCGTCCATACATTACGCGCTTGGCTTCTATAAAACTCAACGAGTCCACCGAGGTAAGGTGCTCTTTCGGTTAAGTAGTCAGAGTCAATATCCGATTGACGAATAGGCGTTAGTCCCACAATCGTCTTTTTCAGAGACACTGTTTTAGACACAACAAACTGAGCATATAGCCATGCGGCAAGTTGTTGCTTTTCTTCTGTGTGATTCAAAAAGGTCCAAGAGCCAGTGTCTTGATAGCCTGATTTCATTCCCTTCTGCCAATATTTTCCTACGGGTGATGGGGCTACTCGCCATTTAGGTGTGCCATCTTTATTCATTACCGCTAAGTCACTTTGGGTAAAATCCCGCACAAATGCTGTATACCAAAAAATCTGCTGAGCAATATTCCCTTTTGCAGCCCAATCACCTGCTTCCGAAAATGCAAGCTCCATAGCTTCAGGCGGCGCATATAGACTTAGCCACTGTTTGTATTTCTCTATAGCGTAAACTGCTGCTGGACTATTCAACGCACCACCACGTTCTATACTGGCACCTACCGGGTGACAATCTTCAACTCTAATACCCCATTCGTCAACGGGCAGACCATTTGGTAATCCTTTATCGCCAACACCAGCCATTGACAGCCAGGCATCAGAGATTCGCCAGCCTAGTGAAGGATCTGATTTGGCATAATCCATATGGCCATAAACTTTTACACCATTAATACTGCCGATATCATTAGAAAAAAAGTTGGCAATATCTTCATATGCTTGCCAATTTTGAGGAACACCTAATGGATAACCATACTTATTTTCGAACTGACGTTGATAGTTAGCATTTGAAAACCAATCGCTGCGATACCAATACAAATTGGCAAATTGTTGGTCTGGCAACTGGTATATTTGCCCATCAGGACCTGTTGTAAACGCCAAACCAATAAAGTCAGCTAAGTCCAACGTAGGCAAAGTATAATCTTTCTCATATTGACTCAAAATAGCAGTAATTGACTTAACATGTTGCTGACGAAAGAGGCTTCCGATTAGATCACTATCATTGATATAAGCATCATAAAGTGGCTGGTCTGTCATTAACTGTGCTGACAATTTTTTTATTACATCATCTTCATTAGTGAGTTCATGAATGACGTGTATACCTGTTAAGTCATAAAAGGCTTTAGCCAATACTTCTGATTCATATTGGTGGGTATATATCCTTTCAGAAACAACTCTAATGGTCTTGCCTTTAAATGGTTTAGAAACGGTTTTAAACCAGGTTAACTCTTCTTTTTGCTGGTCTAGTGAAAGCGTCGATGGTTGAAACTCTGTTTCAAGCCATTGTATGTCTTTACTGGTGAGAGATGATTGCGGAAAAACAAAACTGGAAAAAACTAAAAATGGACACAAAAGTATTGTGTTAAAAAGCGAAAATGATGAAATTAATTTTTGCATGTATCCTGCTTCATCTATTAAATTCAAATTGAATTACTAAATCAAGTGATGATGAATACTACTTACATCTTTTTCAGTGGTTTAGACCATTCTATATAAGTACTACTATAGTCATGAATTAAATAAAAAGGCCAGCATTTGCTGACCTTTTTTTATTGAGCAGTGAGGTTAAAAACCTTCTACGCCAGCCATATCAGGTAATTCATGTGCAATACCTTTATGACAGTCTATACAAGTCTTTTCACCGCTAGCAAGCGATGTTGAGTGCATCTGCGAAGCACGCTTAGATTGACGAGTGAAATCCATGTAATCGAAATTATGACAATTACGACATTCTAGGGAATCATTCGCCTTCAACCTGTTCCATTCATTTTCAGCTAAATGTCGACGCTTAGCTTCGAACTTTTCACGGGTGTTAATGGTGCCAAATACTTTACCCCAAACTTCTTTAGAAGCTTGCATTTTACGGGCAATTTTATCAGTCCAATTGTGAGGGACATGACAATCAGGACATGTTGCTCTCACACCGCTTCGGTTAGTGAAGTGAATAGTCGTTTTTAACTCTTCGTAAACGTTATTCTCCATCTCGTGGCAGCTAATACAAAATGCTTCAGTATTAGAAACTGATAACGCTGTATTAAAACCACCCCAGAAGATCACACCAGCAACAAAGCCACCTAGCGTTAGAAAACCAAGACTGTAGTGCACACTTGGACGGTTAAGCACCTTCCAAATTAACTTCAGGTTTCCGAGTAATTTTGCAATCATATTCGCTCCTAGTGCTCAGCTTTTGAAGATTCTTTCATGAGTTCTTTAACATCCACGAAATCATTTTCAACTAACAAGTTGGCATCTAACTGAGGGACATGACATTGAGTACAGTTATAACGGCGCGGCGACAATGACGCCAAGAAGTTATTATCTCTATCCATATAATGGGTCACACTCACCATCGGTGCTTGAGAATGCCCGGTACTGTTACGTGCATGACATTGCATACATTTATTCACTTTCAAATCGATTTGGTAACCATCAATTTTGTGCGGAATAATAGGTGGTTGCATTGGATAGTTTCGCACTTGCTTAACATCAGAATTAATCACCTTCTGCATCGCAGGAGGTGTTAGCTCAACGTCAAGTGGTGCAAGACGTAATGTCGCAATTTTCTCTTCAGGCACTGTTGCAGCCATCAGACCAAAAGAGAAACCAACTAACGCAATGATTGACATAATTTTACATGCTTTCATGGTGTGTCTCCTTAGGCTTTGACGATTTTAACCGCACATTTCTTAAAGTCAGTTTGTTTTGACAGTGGATCTGTCGCATCTAACGTCACTTTGTTAATGAGCTGGCTAGCATCAAACCAAGGAACAAATACCAAACCAATTGGTGGCTTGTTACGACCTCGGGTTTCTATACGGGTCTTGATTTCACCACGACGAGAAATAACCTTCACTTCGTCACCACGACGTAATCCGCGTTTTTTAGCATCATCTGGATGCATGAAACAAACTGCATCAGGGAAGGCTTTATAAAGCTCTGGTACACGTTGTGTCATAGAACCTGAATGCCAATGCTCTAGTACACGACCGGTTGATAACCAGATATCGTATTCTTCATCAGGCATCTCTGGTGCAGGCTCATAAGGCAGTGCAAAAATTACCGCTTTTCCATCAGGTTTACCATAAAACTCATAACCTTTACCGGCTTTAACATAAGGATCAGCTCCTTCGCGGAAACGCCATTTGGTTTCTTTACCATCAACAACTGGCCAGCGTAAACCGTGCTCTTCATGATAGCGATCGAAGTCAGCTAAATCATGTCCATGTCCACGACCAAATGTTGCATATTCTTCAAATAAGCCTTTTTGAACGTAGAAACCGAAATGTTTCGCTTCATCATTCATGAACTTAGGATCAGCATCACTTAAAGGGAACTTTTCAACATTACCGTTTTGGTAAAGGACTTCGAATAATGTTTTGCCCTTAAACTGAGGATTGGCATCTAAAACGTCTTGAGGCCAAACTTCATCAGTAGTAAAGCGTTTTGAGAATTCCATCAACTGCCATAAGTCAGACATGGACTCGCCTGGCGCTTTAACCATTTGATGCCAGAATTGAGTACGACGCTCAGCGTTACCGTAAGCTCCTTCTTTCTCAACCCACATCGCTGAAGGTAATATCAAATCACCCGCTTGAGTCGTCACAGTTGGATAAGCATCTGACACAACGATGAAGTTATCTGGATTACGGTAACCCGGTAATCCTTCTTCATTCATGTTAGCCGCAGCTTGCATGTTGTTGTTCACTTGCACCCAATAACAGTTCAAATCACCATCTTTAAGGCGACGGTTTTGCTCAACAGCATGATAACCCGGTTTTGGCGGGATAATGCCACTTGGAATATTCCAGATATCCTCAGCGATTTTACGATGCTTAGGATTGGTGACCACTAAATCTGCAGGTAAACGATGTGAGAATGTACCCACTTCACGAGCGGTACCACAAGCTGATGGTTGACCCGTTAACGAGAATGGACTGTTACCAGGAGTAGAAATTTTACCCACTAATAAATGAATGTTGTAAATAAGGTTATTACACCACACACCACGAGTATGTTGGTTAAACCCCATAGTCCAGAAAGAGGTGACTTTCTTTTTAGGGTCTGCATACAATTCAGCAAGTTCAATCAACTTGTGCTCAGGTACACCAGAAAGCTCGCTTACTGATTTAACATCGTAGTCAGCTACAAACGCTTTAAACTGTTCAAAATCTATTGGTGTTGAATCACCAGCAGTATCAACATTCTTCGCTTTTTTCTGTAATGGATGAGTGGCACGTAAACCATAACCAATATCCGTTTCACCTTTACGGAAATTAACATGCTTACTGATAAAATCTTTGTCTACTTTATCGTTTTGAATAATGTAATTGGCGATAAAGTTAAGCATGGCTAAATCGGTTTGCGGTGTGAAAATAATACCCAAATCTGCTAAATCGAAAGAACGATGTTCAAAAGTCGATAACACAGCAACTTTGACATGTGGCGCGCTTAAGCGGCGATCTGTCACACGAGTCCAAAGGATCGGGTGCATTTCGGCCATATTAGAACCCCATAATACGAAAGCATCTGCCGCTTCCATATCATCATAACAACCCATAGGTTCATCAATACCAAAGGTACGCATGAATCCACCTACTGCAGAAGCCATACAATGACGTGCATTCGGATCGATATTGTTTGAGCCAAAGCCTGCTTTCATTAATTTAACGGCAGCGTAGCCTTCCCAAACAGTCCATTGGCCAGAACCAAACATGCCGACAGCTGTAGGTCCTTTAGCTTTGATGGTTTTTTTCCATTTTTCAGCCATGGTATCAAACGCGGTATCCCAACTTACAGGAGTGAACTCACCGTTCTTGTCGTACTTACCGTCTGTCATTCTTAACATTGGTGTTTGAAGGCGATCACGGCCATACATGATTTTTGATAAGAAGTAGCCTTTAATACAATTCAGGCCTTTATTCACTTCACTTTTCGCATCGCCATGTGTCGCAACCACTTTACCATCACGGGTAGCAACGATAACTGAACAACCGGTACCACAAAAACGACACGGTGCTTTGTTCCACTCTAATTTTGTCTGCTCAGAGCTAGTAATTAAGTTACTTGCTGATGCAGGTAAAGCCATACCAGCTACGCTGGCAGCAGCCATCGCAGCGTTAGCTTTCATAAACTCACGTCTGTTCATACTCATTCTTCACCCTCTTCTAGCTCTTCGCTTTGGTGATAAACCATAGTGGCAGTTAGCACACCAGGTATAGCGTTAATAGTTGAAATGTCATCCATTAAAGAACGCTGACTAGGTCCTTCAATCACTACGACTATCTTCATCTCGTTGTTAACTGATAATTCTGCATTTTCCATTGCCATAATTTTTTGGCGTACTTCAGCCATTTGTTCTGGGTGAACCTGCACAATCAAGCTAGTTACATGGATCTCTTTTTTGCTCATCAACAATACTTCTCTAGTTGTTTTTATTATAAAATTTTTATGATTATCCAGCGCCAGGAGGGCCTGAAAGGATTTGACTGAACCAAATGGTGAAACCTAACGCGCTAACGAGTAACGCTGACAAGATGGGCGCTAAAAAAACCGTTAAAAATATAAATATTTTAAATTCTAGGCTTTTCTCGCTTTTAGGATCTGTACTCATGGAGCCTCCGGCAGAGGTTTCTGATGAAAGTTATGTAACTTGATTGTTACTAAATTAAGATTCGGGCAAATTCTATCTTTTATCAACGACTAAACTATATACTCACAAATTGGTAAAACGCATTTTTGTTGATCTAGATCATAAAAACAAATCAAAACGTTACATCAATTGGCTGAATATTAACCGAACAAAACCCGAAATGTGAAAAAGCTAAATCAATGTATGAGATCAGCTTATGATTAGACTTACTAATACTTAAGTATTTATAGTCGCTATAGCAAAAGTTATCAACTTGTTAACGCCTATTTTGCAGGTTAATTTATTCGCAACTGTTTCGAAAATTGATAATCAGTTAACTTGTTTGACTAATTGTCCGACGTTTACTAGATCTTTTTTGATGTAAAAATAAAAAAGTGCAATTGAATGGCTATTCAATTGCACTTAAGAATCAGGTATTAATAGGGATAGACGATAGACGATAAAATCTAAAATGTGAAATCTAAGAAATTAACTTGTAACGCAGCACTTTTAATGATTTTTGCTCATCAACATCGGCGAAGACTTCTGGGTTATCAATTCGTTCGACAAATTCTAGGGTTTCAGCCGTTTCTGCGACTTGTTGCATTAAAAAGTCACAACCCAGCTCTGGTGCATTCAAGCACAACAGTACTTCACCATTTGGCGCCAGTAACTCAGGTAAACGTCTTAAAATCCTGACATAATCCTTTGTTGCGACAAAACTGCCCTTTTGATTACTCGGCGGATCCGCCACAATTAAATCGTATGGACCCAACTTGGTTAATTTACCCCATGACTTAAAAATATCGTGGCCAAGGAAACGCGCCCCCGAAGTAAAACCATTTAATAAATGATTCTGCTTTCCAATACTCAGAGCCCCTTTACTCATGTCCATATTCACCACTTCTGTAGCTTCAGCTTGCAAAGCCACAACAGAAAAAGCGCATGTATAAGCAAATAGATTCAATACTTTTTTATCTTTAGCATGCTGTTTAACCCACTTACGGCCATTAGCCATATCGAGGAAAATACCGTGGTTTTGACCACGTAATAAATGCACTAAAAAATCTGCGCCATTTTCTGTTACTACATGTTTTTCAGGTATATCACCAGCAACTAAGTCAGTAATGGTTCTGCCTGCATTACGATATTGAAATACCAAGTTGAACGGTTTATCAGCATGGTGTTGTTTCCATACTGTTTCAATATCAGCCACCATTTGCTCTCTTTGTGCTTCTGATAACTCTTTAAAGCTGGTGAGTAACAACACTGGGTTAAACCAATCTAAACAAATATGTTCGTAACCTAAGAATAATCCCCCTCGGCCATGAAATAAGCGGCAAAGCTCATCATTTAATATGGCATTAGCTAATGCATTCGCCGCGGGAAAGTTTGAATCATTTGAATTCATTACTACTGCTCATTTATGTTATTTATACTTGACTGCTTTCAGGCTTCTCAGCCGTTTCACTATTTTCTGAAAGCAATTCATCGGTATTGGTTAGCTCGTCATCATGAGCTTTTAGTTCATCTTGTGGTTGTTTTTCTGGTTCATCCTGGATTTCATCAGAAAGTAAAATTGCCAACCACTTACCACTTTCACTAGACTCTAGAGCAATTTTCACAATCATGGTTAAAGGCACCGACAACAGCATACCTACCGATCCTAACAACCAGCCCCAGAAAATTAATGACAAGAAAACGACTAAGGTCGATAGACCTAAGCCACGGCCCATAAATCGGGGTTCAACGACATTGCCCATCACGGTGTTAGTGCCAAAGTATAGGGCAGCGGTAATACCTGCAGCGCCCGGGCCCATTTGAATAAAGGCTAAAAGCACAGCTGGAATAGCAGCAATGATTGAACCAATATTTGGAATATAATTAAATAGGAAAGCTAAAACAGCCCACAACAGTGCATAGTCAACACCGATAATGGTTAACCCAATACCAACAATTATACCGGTACCAATGCTGACCAATGTTTTGATCACCATATATTGATTTACGGAGTGTAAAAACTTATCAACTTGCTTTAAGCGCATGTCAGGATCGTCAAGCGCAAAGTGAAACTTCTTCGGTAAAGACTGTGCCTCAAACAACATGAAGATAATGGTTAGGATAATCAAAAATAGATTAGCCATTACATTGCCCAAACCAGATAACATGTTGGTGGTCATGCTCAACGCCATACCAGGGTCGAAGTACTCTAAAACTTTGTCTTTGGAGATATTGATGTTTAAGCCATTTAGCTTTTCTAAAATCCACGAAAACTGTTCAATTAATTGCTGGCGATAAACCGGCATTTGCTTTGAGAATTCATTTATAGAGCTGCCCACTAAACTTGCTAGCCAAAGCCCCATTAACACGATCATTCCCATTAACAGAATAATCGACAACCATTTAGGCACTCTGTAACGGCTCATAAATTGAATGGCGGGATTACAAATTACAGCTAGAAAAGCCGATAATACAAACGGTACTACTATCGGGCTTGCTGTTTTAATCCCCGCCAGAATGACAACTAAACAAGCCATTATGGCAAAACCGCGTAAGGCCATCGAAGAGGAATTGGCGCCATTCATAAGTTAAAACCTTTTTAGTGCTTAAAATGAAATAAAATACGACTCAAGTAAACTGCAACTATATGCATAATCACTTGAATAAACAAAAATAAACAAAAATAAACAAAAATAAACATCCCAGCAGATAATTATACCTGTAAAATTTTCGGATGAAGTATTTAAACTGTATCAAATATTTAATTATCCTATCAGCTATCCCCTAAACTCAAGCTAAATGTTCTTTAATCACGGCATTAAAGAACTTAGAAAGTTTTGCGACACGAGTAAGTGCACATAGTGCAAAGCCAAATAGTACATGCCTAAAGTTGAATTGATCTAAATGGCTTTTTAGTGCGTAATATTGACTATTGAAGCTAATAAAATAGTGAGCTAATTATGAAAATGTTAATTACTGGTGCCACAGGGTTTGTCGGTCAGAAATTAGTAACATTATTGACAGAACATGATCTCACTATCGTGACAAGAAATGTTAATCATGCGAAATCAATATTAGGCCAACAGCATCAATATTTAAACGGTTTGGACTCGCTGGATAACTTAGATGGTTTTGACAGCGTGATTAATCTTGCGGGCGAACCCATTGTAGGGAAACGCTGGAGTCAGCAACAAAAGCAGCGTATTTGCGACAGTCGCTGGAATATCACAGCGAGATTAACTCAGCTCATTAATCAAAGTGACACTCCACCTGCCAGTTTTATTAGTGCATCAGCCATAGGCTTTTACGGCAGACAAGGCGAAACGCCAGTGGATGAACATAGCCAAGCCCACAACGAATTTAGCCACCAAGTTTGCAGTGAGTGGGAGCATTTAGCCCTCAAAGCTCAATCAGATAAAACCCGAGTTTGTGTGCTTAGAATTGGCATTGTATTAGGCAAAAATGGCGGCGCACTCGCTAAAATGTTACCGCCATTTAAGTTAGGCCTTGGCGGACCTATAGGAAAAGGAACTCATGGAGTCAGTTGGATTCATATAGATGACTTAACCCACCTAATTGAGCATTTGATTAACAATGATGAGGCGCGAGGTATTTTTAATGCTACGGCACCAAATCCTGTTAATCATAAGCAATTTGCTCAGTCGTTAGGTTTTACCCTTAAACGCCCTGCAAAAATCCCGACTCCGGTTTTAGCGCTGCGTTTAGCAATGGGAGAAATGGCTGACTTAATTGTTGAAGGTCAATTTGTACTACCGACTCGTACTCTTGCCACAGGCTTTAACTTCAAATACACCCATATCGATCCCGCTCTGGATTCGATTTTAAATGCTTAAAAGTTTATTCAATTTTATATTAGCTATTCACTAAATCAGTGGTTTTATCCATAAACCACTTATAACGTTTCGCTAACGGACGGTGCTTTTTATAAATCATATAAAGCGGCTCTTTAACTGGCTTAGCTAATTGAGCAACTGTGATTGATTCATTATCACTAAAGCTCTTCACTGCAAATTCAGGTAAAACGGTAAAACCCAGTCCTTTCGACACAGGTATTAATATCTGATTGAGTTGGTTCACATAGCTAACGACATTGATATTGGTAGCCAGTTTATCCGCATAATTACTTGCTACCACTTGCTGCCAATAATGCATTGCATCTGGGTGAGCGATCATGCCCAAATGAGTTAATTCATCATAGTTAACCGTTGTAGAATGAGATTTTGGAACGACCAAACATAACTGCTCAAAACCAATAGATACCACCTCAAGCTCTGGATCTGAAACAAGCTGCGTCACTATTCCAATATCAATCTCATTATTGATTAATTGCTCGATAACCCTTCTATTAGGGCCTGCTTCAATTGAAACTGAAAGCTGCTGATGCGCTATCTGATGCTCGATGAAATGTGGATAAAGCAATGATGCCAAAGAGCCTGAGCAAGCAAAGCGACACTCACCTATGTATTCAGAATCAATTTGTAAGTCGCTAAGTAATTGCATTTGATCTTTAACGAGCACTTGTCCGTATTGCTGTAATTGCATACCTGCTGAAGTTAATTCGAAACGCTTACCAAAACGTTGAATGAGCTTTACGTTGAGTTGTTGTTCTAATTTCTGTACATGTTGACTAACACCGGGTTGAGTCATGAATAACTGCTCAGCAGTTTGAGTAAAGTGGCCTACTTCAGCCAGTTTTAAAAAAGTTGTTAACCATTTTTGATTAATCATCAAAAGTCACCATTAGTATTTAGCGCAAACGTATTTGAGTATGTTTTCATAATAGCAAAATCATCAATAACAAAAAATTATAAAAATAACATATTTTAATAATTAATAGTTCTATCAGCATGAATGTCCATTCAAGATTACGATAAAACCAAATATTGAGGTCAAACCTATGTCATCAGATTCACTTACAAATCAACAGCCATCAACTTATCCACGTAGCTTTTCACATATTGGCATTTCAGTACCCGACTTAGAAGCTGCAGTTAAGTTTTATACAGAAGTGTTGGGTTGGTACAAAATTATGGAACCAACCACGATTGTCGAGGAAGACAGCGCTATTGGCGAAATGTGTACCGATGTCTTTGGGGCTGGTTGGGGCTCATTCAAAATAGCTCACCTTTCTACGGGAGACAGGATCGGCGTTGAGTTATTTCAATTTAATAATCAACAAAACCCAGAAGACAATTTTGAATACTGGAAAACTGGCATATTTCACTTTTGCGTTCAAGATCCTGATGTTGAGGGTTTAGCAGAAAAGATTGTGGCTGCTGGCGGTAAAAAACGCATGAAAGCGCCACGATATTATTACCCTGGAGAAAAACCCTACCGCATGATTTATATGGAAGATCCATTCGGAAATATTCTAGAGATTTATAGCCACAGCTACGAATTACACTATGCAAGTGGCGCTTATACTTAACAACAAGAATGTGGCTCAAGGCTAATCAAGTATAAAAATAGGGAGCAATGCTCCCTGTTTAATTGTCAATATTGTAGCCAATCTAACCCGCTTTAAGAAGCTCTCCACAAGAACGGTTTAATAGCTGTCTACAGCGCCACATCCCTAAGAATGACACCACTGCAGCACCCGAGATAGGAGCTATTGCCCACCAAGGCCAATGCATATAAACCACCAGTTCAAACACTTGGGTTTTAAGCATATACAAGGCAAATTCAGCAACGATGACCGCAAGAATGCCTGCAATAGCACCTAAAATGGCAAACTCGAGCCCTGTAGCGGATCGCAGCAACCACCCAGATGCACCAAATGTACGCAGCACCGCAAGTTCTCGTTGCCTTGTTGCCATTCCTGCTTCAGTTTGGGCAATCAACACTAGTGCACTTGCCAGTAAAACGAGTGCTAATACTAAAGTTAATGACAGTGAAACCTGGTCAATAATCTGCCTGAGTTGTTGCACCATAGCGCCAACATCGATGACTGAAATAGTCGGAAACTGCTGTATCAGCTGCAGTACCACCGCATTTGCAGTTAAGTCGCTGCCCGCCATTTTCAAGTCTTCATCATTTAAATGAAAACTTGCCATAGACGTGTATGAAAAACCTTCAAGTGCCTTAGGCCTAAAAATCATGAAGAAGTTGGGTTGCAAGGTTTCCCACTGAACCTGTCTAAAACTGGTCACTTTAACAGTCACAGGCCGATTATCCATATTAAAGGTCATGGTATCGTTAAGCGCTAACCCTAATCTTTCAGCGACGCCAGATTCTACAGACACTTCGTCATCAGCCTGATTGAACGTGCCTTGGGTAATCTCATTGTTCGGTGGCAAGGTGTCACGATAAGTCAGGTTTAATTCTCTTGATATTCCGACACGCCCTTCTTGGCCATTCTTTTCTTCGTCCCTGGAGATCAGTTCTTCATCATTAATATGGGTTAAACGGCCACGGATCACCGGATAAATATCAGTAGCAATTATTTTGTTGATATCTAAGAAGTCATCTAATGGTTTGGTATCTTCAGGAGCAATATTAACTAAGAAATAGTTAGGCGCATCTTCAGGTAATTGCTTTTGCCATTCATTAAGCAAATCTTGTCTTAATGCTAAAATGGTTAACAACAACACTAGCGCACTACTAAAACCAACCAGCTGCACTGCATTTTCTCTCGCTCGGCGGCGAAGTCCGGCTAATGCGAGTTGCAATGGATTGGTAGTTTTCATTCCAACACCATGACCTAAACGAATCATGACAAAACCGAGTACACTGAGTAAAACGCCTAATAACAATACTGCCAACACCACTGTCATGGTGAGTTCGATACTGCGAGAGTACAAATACCCCAACAAAGCCATTGCACTTAAGCTAAGCAATAAGTGTAACCACATGCCAAGCTGCAAGCCTTCTAATTGCCGTTGAAGTACACGCAAAGGTGGAATCGCTAGCAAACGCATCAGCGGATAAGCAGAGAACATAAACGCACTTATTAAGCCCGTACTCACACCCAAAATGACTGGGCGGCTATAAGGCGGAGAATAAGCTGCTATTTCGGCAGGTAAAAATTGAGTAATACCGATATCCAATAAAAAGCCGCCGATTAAACCAAGAGCAATACCTAGTACTGTCACCAACATGAGGTGAATACCGAACAGACTGCGAATTTGTTTAGCTGAAGCCCCGAAGGTTTTAAGCATTGCTACCACGTCATAATGACGTTGGCAGTATCGCTGTGCAGCAATACCTATTGCCGCGCAAGCAAGGGCAATACCCAATAAACTGGCTAGCAATAAAAAGCGTTCAGCGCGTTTTACTGCAGAGGCAATGGGTGAATCACCACTTTGGACATCTACCCAGCGCTGACTGTTATTTAATAGCGGTTTGACTTGTTCTTCAAACAAAGCAAGTTGCGTAGCATTACCCGCAAATTGATAAACATAACTCACACGGCTGCCAGGCTGAATAATCCCTGTTGCTTCAACATCGTCTAGGCGCATCAACAGCACGGGTGAGGAGGCAAAAGGGTTAAATCCAGCATCAGGTAAACGGCTTATTTCAGCAGATAAATCCAGCTCAACATTACCGAGTTCGAGTGTTTTAGGGTATCCCAACAAACCACCTAAACGATTTTCGAACCATGCTTGGCCTGTTTTCGGTAGTGCTTGAGTGGCCCCTGATGAAAGTTCAATTTCACCGCGAAGTGGATATCCATCACCTACCGCTTTAATGGTAACGAGTTGAAATTTATCTCCAGAGTAAACCATGGAGTTAAACTTCATATTCGTCACATGATCAACTGATAGCGATTCAGCTATCGCTAAAACTTTGTCATCAATTTTAACGGGAGAATCGATAATGCGATCTGCGGCAATGAAAGTAGCAGCCTCGCCATTAATGGCAACTTGCAGCCTTTCGCTGACCCTAGCAAGACCACTGACCGACAACACAGCTAAAGTGATGGCTAAAACAATCAGAATGAGTTGCCCTTGCATTAACTCTCTTTTGAAAAGACGCCAAGCTAATTGCATCTCCATTAACTGACCTCCTCTGTTACGTTTTTCGAGGTGATATCAGACTCATTTTCAGAGTGAGAGCCAGAATTAATAGAAGATAAATTATCATTCGATTCGGTAGCAGGTTCTGACAAGTGGCCACTTTCCATGACAAATTGGCGCTTGCAGCGTTTTGCTAGTTCTAAGTCATGGGTGACCAACACCAATGTGGTGTCACTTTCTTGGTTTAAAGCAAACAACATGTCGGCAATTTTATCGCCATTTACGCTGTCTAAGTTACCCGTAGGCTCGTCGGCAAACAGCACTTTTGGCTCACAGATAAACGCTCTCGCGATAGCAACACGCTGTTGTTCACCACCAGAAAGTTGCTTTGGAAGGTGAGTTAATCGGTGCGAAAGCCCCACTCTATCAAGCATATTTTGCGCTTTTTCTTTGGCATTGCTCACACCAGCAAGTTCAGCTGGGAGCATGACATTCTCGAGTGCTGTAAGGGTGTCCACCAGCATGAAAGATTGGAAGATGAAGCTGACCTTTTGTTTTCGTAGCGCCGCTTTTTGTTCTTCATTGAGACCTGATAAAGCTTGTCCATCAAGGTAGATTTCACCAGATGTCGGCGTATCAAGCGCTGCAAGTAAACCGAGTAATGTAGACTTGCCAGATCCAGATGGTCCGAGAATCGCAATACTGTCCCCCTGCTTGACATCCATATTAATGCCATTGAGGATAGTAAGCTCTCCCTCTTGGGTCACCACTGTTTTATTGAGGTTAGTAACATTAATGGCACTGGAATTATTTGCAAAATTAGTAGACATACGATCCTTCTTTATATTACCGGCGAAACGCCTGCTAAATGCGGCCTTCATCTTGGTTGTTGTTTCAACATTCTCTGTTGCAACACCTAGCTATGCTGCCACGATTTTGATCTTAGGTGATAGTTTAAGTGCTGGTTACGGTATGTCGGAAGAGCAAGGTTGGGTACAATTGTTACGTAATGACCTCACCGAACATCAAATTATTAATGGCTCAGTTAGCGGTGAAACAACCGCAGGAGGTTTACGTAGACTCCCTAATTTACTGGCTTCTAGCGACATTGACCTTGTTGTTATCGAGCTTGGTGGTAACGACGGATTACGTGGTTTCCCACCGAATAAATTGAAATCAAATCTTACAAAAATCATTGAGTTGTCACAAGACAACGGCGCACAAGTGTTACTCACTGAGATTATGGTGCCACCCAATTATGGCCCTCGATATACAAATATGTTCAATAGTGTCTATCATGAGTTATCGGACCAATTTGATATCACGCTGGTGCCATTTTTTATGTTAGAAATTGCGCCTAATCCTGAATTAATGCAACGTGATGGCATTCATCCTAACCAAGACGCACAACCTCAAATTACGCAATGGATGAGCCCATGGATCAAAGATGCGCTAAAAAAGTAACTTAAGTTAAAGTATTTCATTAAAAATGTGCAATAAAACCAAAAAAAGTAATTTTATTTTAAGCTTTACGATTTAGAATGATAATTAAATGGAATTATATAAAAATTATTACAAAATACTAACTCTTAGTGGCCCAGTTAGAGCTATAAGATTTGGTATAAACCCTATGACTAAAAGGAAAAGTTATGTCCATAAGTCGTCAAAAGAAAGTTTATTTACCGACCGCTACACGTAAAAACCAATACATCACTGTTGGCTTTACGCTTACAGATGAATTACTCGGCTCATACAGTGACCTAAACAACTGTTATGAAGAGTTTAGTAAACTGGTCTTTAAAGTTGCTGATAAGCATGAACTGTTCAACGTTCATATTGTCGCTAGCGACAAGTTACCTATGGTTCGTTTCCACAGTGAAGCTTATTGTTTATCAACTGAAGAGCAATTACGTTTTTTCTATAACCCTGCGCATCATGAAGCTAACCGTTTACATACGCTTCCAGGTTATAGAGCTAAAAAGCTTAAAGTTGTTTTCCTTGCGACAGGGACAGAACTTCGCACCCATTCAGCTGAGTTCCATGCAAAAACTCAAGCTTTCTTAGCTGAAATAAAACCTTTGCTTCCAGTTCAAGATGTACCAGTTAAAATACGTGACCATCAACATATCTCTTATGATTTTTTTGCAAAATCAAAAGGACTCAAAGAAACCTATGGTTATAAACTACGTGCTGTAGATAATCGTTACAAGCGCCGTGAATGTAACTTACCTGAAACGGTAAGTGCACTGAACTACGTTACGGTCAGCCTTCCTATGGGTCGTCGTATTAAAAAGCAATTAATGTCTGAAAATACGACCCAGTTTGGCGACAAGTACCAAAGCGTTGCTGATAGTTTTATTAACGCGGCTCATGCTAATAAATTGACTCGTATTGCTATGGTCGCCAACGGTAAAGTACCGTTAGTCCGTAACAGTAAGTACGAACAACTTAACAGTACTGAAGAGTTTCAAATGGTAGGTTTTGACCCTAACGAAGAAGCGCCAGCGCCTATTTGCCATTGGGATGACAACAAACTCGCTGAAGCGATTCGATTTGTGATTGTGGCTTCTAAAGCTAACGAAACTGATGAAGGCTACGGCCGCTTTATGAATCAAGTACAAGATGCGATTCGTCAATTTACATCTCATTTTGATATTGATAAAGAACATATCGATGTGATTGTTCGCTTCCATCAACATCTGAGTTATAAAGCTTAATTTACGCGATAAATTAATTGCGCAATACTATAAACGACAGCTATGGCTGTCGTTTTTTTATCTCTAAATTCCGCATAAACACCTCAATATCTTATATCAATAAAACATATGTTATGAAATTGTGGCCAGATTTCACATTGATTAACAATTGTCAAACAAGGCATCTTGAACAACATACGAAATAATCGTATCCACTTCGTTATCTTGCATATCGGAGTAGGAAACTAAGAATAAAAAGCAGGAGATGCTATGTTCAACAAGAAAATGCCTTGGTTAGTGCCTACGCTCGTAGCCACAGCCGTTACCATAAGTTTAGCAGGCTGTGGTTCAGATGATGACGATTCACCAGTAACAGAAACACCACCCGTTGTTCAGCCTCCTGTTGAAGTTGGCCCTACCTTTCCTGAAGGTGCGATAATGGTCGAAGCAGGTGACAATCTCACCATTAGTATCCAAGAAGCGCTTATCAATGCACAAAGTAATGATGTTATTGTGCTACCTAAAGGAAGCTTTAAAATAGAGTCGACGCTCTTGTTTGATGGTGATGTTGATGGTGATGGTAGTTTTGCTAAAAATATTACCATTATGGGTTACGGCCAAGACGAAACCATTCTAGATTTTTCAGAAGCCAACTCCGGTGACGGTATTTTTGTTCAAAATGCCATGAACATTATTATTCAAGACTTATCAGTCAACGAAGCCAAAAACAACGGTATTAAACTCAAAAATACCAATGGTATTATCCTCAGAAGACTTGCAACGGTTTGGGAAGGTGAGCTTGACGAAGGAAATGGCGCATACGGCTTATATCCTGTTGAGTGTGAAAATATCCTCATTGAAGATACTTACGTACGAGGCAGCGCAGATGCGGGTATATATGTTGGTCAGTCGCAATACATCGTTGTTCGTCGCAACATTGCTAAAGAAAACGTTGCCGGTATCGAAATTGAAAACTCGAAATATGCTGACGTTTACGATAACGAAGCTATGGGTAATACCGGTGGTATTTTAGTATTCGACTTACCGATTAATAACCATAGATATGGTTCAAGCGTACGTATTTTTAATAACAAAGTTTACGATAATAATACCTTAAATTTTGCTAACGCTTCATCAAACCCAGCTGGAGTACATATTGTACCGCCAGGAACTGGGGTCATCGTTTTATCCACTGACGATGTTGAAATTTTTAATAATGAAATTACCAATCACGACACCGTTGGCCTAACGATTTCGAGCTTCTTTATTGCTGAACCCGATATTGGTACTTTTGTCGGAAATTATGGTCAACCAGGCCAAGCCATTGAAGATGGCTGGCGTCCAACACCACGCAATATATCCATTCATGATAATGTCATCAGCGATTATGGCACTAAGCCAAAAGGCTACTTAATTAAAGACATTATCACCGCCTATGTGTTAACCCATGGTGCACTTCCGGGGATTTTATATGACGGTTTAGGGGAAATGTTCTCTAACAATGGCACCGCTGCATACTTAGGCTTACAAGAGTTACCATTTGCCGCTGACGGTAGTGATAACGTTTGTGCTCAAAACAATGGTGATGTCAGTATTGGACGTTTATATGCCAATAATAATACCGATGCCAGCATTGCAGATGTGTTGTATGAAAAAACACAAACAGACTTACTGAATTGTGCGCAAGTTAGCTTGCCGGTTCATACCGTTACTTTTGGTGATGAAATATTTGGCTGTGGTGTCGATGATGATACCGCAGGGTGTGATGGCGGCAGCTTAATCGGCGGCGGCGGCACTATTGGTGAAGGTGAAGGCGGATTAGCCGGCGATGGTGACTTAGCATTATGTGAAGCCAGTGGCACCAATGTCAGCTGGGATGCACTATTAAAAGCTAACTGCCCTAATCTGTCTGATTATAATTTATTTGCTGATATGGCTAATCCAACTACTGGCGCCAATTCAGGCGGTCTAGCTTATGATCTCAATACACCGTTATTTACCGATCATGCCAGTAAGTACCGTTTTGTTTACCTTCCTGATGGCACTACAGCACAATACAGTGAGAATGAATCATTTGATTTCCCTGTGGGCTCAGTGATCAGCAAAACCTTCTCATTACCTTCAAATACCAATAATCGAGGGTTTGAAAACGAAGATTTAATTGAAACACGATTACTGATCCATCGTGACACTGGTTGGACTGCACTGCCTTATGTTTGGAAAGCGGATAAGTCTGATGCTGTCCTTGCAAAAGCAGGCGCGATTCAAGGTAAAACAGTGACCCATAAAGGCAATGAGTTAGCATTCGATTACGTTGTTCCTAGCATGAACCAGTGTAAACAGTGCCATCAATTTAAAGCAGATGATGACAGTAACGCGGTATTTATGCCCATTGGACCAAAGGCACGTCACCTCAACAAGAGTTATGAATATGCTGATGGCGCGATGAACCAATTGACCAAATGGGAAGCGCTAGGAATATTACAAGGTGTTCCTGAGTTAGATACTGTGCCAATGGTGCCTCAATACCAAGACGGTGATGAAGCCAATATTGATTCAATGTCAGACACTGAGCTTATGGCTGCAGCTAAAGGATACTTAGATATTAACTGCGCCCATTGTCACCGACCTGAAGGTAATGCTTCAAATACCGGCTTAAAACTTGAGTACTGGCGCAGTTATGCTGAAGATGCAGGTTTCTCTCACGGTACTTGTAAGTCTCCTGTCGCATACGGCGGCGGAAGCTTAGGCTTTGATGTGGTTCCAGGCAATCCTGAAGAGTCGATCTTACATTTCCGCATGGAAACCAATGAACCAGGCGATAGAATGCCTGAAATTGGCCGCAGCTTGTCCCATGACGAAGGTGTAGCACTCATTAATGAGTGGATTAAACGATTACCCGCTGCAACATGTTCATAGGGTAGCAATGACCGTGCCTAGTTTGCACGGTTTAATCGTCTTGGCTAAGCCGAGTTTAGAATAAGCCAAGTTTAGTATAAGCCAAGTTTAGTATAAGCCAAGTTTAGTATAAGCCGAGTGAACTCGGCTTATACCTCCTAACTATTCACGTATTACATAATAATTTTAATCAATATCCGCTAAAGGATGCCATCAATGTTAGGTTTCAGATCCCCTCGTATTGTTTACTTCATTCTTTTGTCAGTATTCATTTCACTATCAGCCTGTGGCGGTGGAGATTCAAAAGACAATAATACCGACAGTAATGATGACAACGCTGCTGTTATCCCTCCGATTGATTCAATACCCGATCCTGAAATTGATCCCGATGATGTATGCCAACAAAGCAGCACTGAAATTAACTGGCAAGCCTTAATGACAAAGGACTGTAATAACCTTTCCGACTACAGTTTATTTATTGAATCGAGTATTCCAACCACATCGCCTAGAGAGCCTGGTAAGAGCTATCAACTATCCACTGAGCTTTTCTCAAATTATGCCAGTAAGTATCGTTTTGTTTTCCTGCCTGATAACAAAGCAATGCAGTTCCAAGCACAAACCAGCTTCGATTTTCCTGTAGGCAGCGTACTAGTCAAAACCTTTGCACTCCCTTTTGATACACAAGTCACCACCCCCGATAATGAAAAACTCATAGAAACCCGTTTATTAATCCATCGTGAAACAGGTTGGACTGCGTTAACTTATCAATGGCAACAAGGACAAGCTTTACTGTCAATTGCCGGCGCAAATGTCATGCACACCATGAATAATCAAGGCGAGAGCATTAGCTTTGAATATCACATTCCTAATAAAGCTGAGTGTAAAATATGCCATCAAGTCACTGATAAAGAGATAAGTAGAATCAACCCTATTGGTTTGAAGGCGCATTTGTTGAATCGATTAATCCCAGCATCCAACGGTGAGCTCGTTAACCAACTCAGCAGATGGTCTTCACAGGGAATGTTGAATGGCTTACCTGAATTAGATTCAGTGGCTCAATCTTTTGCGCTCAGTAATGACGCAGCAAGCTTAACCAATAGAGCCAAAGGCTATTTAGATGTTAACTGTGCTCATTGCCATAGCGCTGATGGTTTTGCCAGTATTTCAGGTTTGAGACTGAATTATCATATAGACCACTCCACATTTGAATACGGAGTTTGTAAGCAGCCACCTGGCTGGGATGGCGGTCCAAAAGGACTAGCCTATGATATCGTGCCAGGCAGTGGCGAACGTTCGATAGTTCATTATAGGCAGACGCTATCAAGCCCCAAAGATAGAATGCCACCCATAGGACGTGAAATAACCCACAATGAGGGTGCAGAGTTAATTAAGCGTTGGATTGATGATATGTCGATAACAGCGGGGAACTGCTATTAGCAGCTTTACTGCATCTAAAAGAATAAAAGTTATACACAATTATCAGTTAGCTTGGTTTATCCGCAAGAAGTGTCCTGGAGGATGACCAAGCCAATGTTTAAAACTTTGCCTAAAATGACTAACATCACCATAACCCAGTGCCTCTGATATCTCTTCAACTGTTAGTTCGTCAGCCAAAATTAAATTAATTGCCGCTTGGCAGCGCACTTGATCCACCAGTTTTTGATAACTGGTGCCCGCAGCTGATAATTTTCGTCGTAAGCTTCTATCACTCATATGTTGTTTTTCAGCTAATTGCTCTAATTTAGGCGGCTTAGGCATACCTAAACGAATATCGTTTAGCACTTTATCAATGAATGACACACCATCAGGAACAATTGCATCTGTTGTATTTTGTTCAAATTGAAAAGCTAACGGCGTACTGAGTAAAGCAATATCAATGCCCCACTCATAAAAATCACAATCAAAGATTATGTTAGCCCCCGTTTCATGACTTAAAAAAGGCATGTCACATTGCGGTTGAGCAAAATGAATTTCATCAATATTTATCGGGATATCAACTAATTGCCTAGCGACACCTAACAGCGCACAAACACTATGTTGAAATTGAAACGAGAACTTTTCGGCATCGACTTTACCGGTATTGACCCATCTAACCCAAAGTTTAGTTTCATCAAAGCGGATTAACGTATCAGCGAAGCTTCCGGCTAAGTCAGGATTTTTAATGACAAACTGTAAGCATTCATTCAGGGCCGTGAATTTATCAAAGAATGGCAGTAACACATCAAGACTGGCAACTTGGTAACTGGTGCCCAATCGAGCGCCAATTTCAGGATCTTTTGAGCTTGTTCGTAAGACCTCCATAGCAAACTCGACTTGCCATACATAAACAAACTGCATGGCATTGAGTTCTTGTGGACCTAAACCTATTTTTTGGTAGGTATCAGCAGCAACACTGCCACCGAGATGCTGTGTAATAAAACTAAGCAAATTGCGTAATTCAAAGGCGGGATAGCATTGGTCACCCACCATCATATTTGCTTTATAGCCTAATTCTCTTTGCATCAATACCTTATCAAAAGTGGTTTATTTCACAGCGCTTTCGCGTTCCATCAAACGATTTATAACACTATCAATTGATAAAGAAGCGCCATGGGCAATTTTATCTGCCAACTTCTTTTTCATTTGATATTTAATCTTTATCACCTGGTGTTCTTTTGCAAGTTTTAATACCACATCATCACTGGTAGAAATTGCATCAACCAAGCCTAATTCAATGGCTTGTTGCCCATACCAATGCTCGCCAGTAGCGACTTTTTCTATGTCCATATCAGGGCGGTACTTACTGACAAACTCTTTAAACAACACATGAGTTTCTTCAAGCTCTTCTTGAAACTTCTCACGCCCTTCATCGGTATTTTCACCAAATACAGTCAATGTACGTTTGAAGTTACCTGCTGTATGTTGCTCATAATCAATGTCGTGTTTTTTCAGTAAGCGGCTGAAGTTAGGTAGTTGAGCCACTACGCCAATTGAGCCAACAATGGCAAAAGGAGCAGCGTAAATTTTATTTGCTACACAGGCCATCATATAGCCGCCGCTGGCAGCGACTTTATCGATACAAATGGTCAGAGGAATATTAGCTTGCTTCAAACGGTCAAGCTGGCTAGATGCCAAACCGTAACCATGAACCATACCACCGCCACTTTCAACATTGACTAACACTTGATCGTTTTCATCAGCAACGGTTAATACAGCAGTAATTTCTTCTCTTAAAGAGGCTACTTCACTTGCATCGATACTGCCATTAAAATCAATAACAAAGACTTTTGATTTTGGCGTGTCTTCTTTTTCAGCCGCTTTATCTTCGGCTTTAAGTTTTTTCTCATAAGCCTTTAACTGCTTTTTAGACAACAGTTCTTGCTTTAGTTCTTTTTCAAGTTCCTTAAGCTCATCAGTCACATCAGTAAGCTTCAACTCACCTTTATCAGATTTATGCTTAATACTGCTTGCTAGAACAACAATAACAACAGCAAGAATTGCGGCAACTATAGTGACGGCTTTAGCTAAAAACATGCCGTACTCAGATAAAAACTCCAAAATACACTCCAAATGGGAAAAGTTAATTAGGGTTATCTTAGCAGGAAGTTAAACACTGTAGACAATAAAAAACCCAGCAATTGCTGGGTTTTTAACCGAAAGAATAAATTAATCCAGCTTAGTTACATTCTTGAAGCACTTCGTCGTTATCAACTAAAATGGTTGCAACACCTAAGCCTGCTGATTTTGCAAAACCAGCAACTTGAGTTTGCATTTCCACTGTAGCTGCGCCAGCCATACCGTCAGTCACACCATCAATTTCAGCAGGGCTTACTATTGAACTGTGATGACCTTTGCTAAAGCGAACTGCACCAGAACCTGCATTAGTTGAACTTACACAATCTAAACCAAGTGCCGCTATTAACGGTTCAGTTCCTGATAATGGAAAGCCTTCTACTGCATTGGGTAAAACTTGGTCAGATAAGTTACCTGCGCCATCACCTACTACTTCAATTAAATGAACTGGCAACTGTGTTGCAGCAAGCATTGACCCATGGTTAATCGGATCTGCAGAATCAACCGCTGTTTGAACTGCAAAAGCAAATGTTGGAATAAACTCAGCATATACGGCTTGAACTAAAGCAGCGTACTCTGGTGTACCAGGCTCATACCCACCAACATTAGCTTCTTCAACTAATGCCATGAAATCATCTGTTGCTGTCACAGTTTGAAATAGTACCGGACCAAATGTTGGAGAGCCTGCGAACGACCCCGCTAAACCACCAGATGGAGCCACTAACGAAGCAGCATTAATGGCATAAGCATTTGGTAATGCGCTACCGTCAGCAGGGTTAACTAAACCAGTAGATGCATAAGTTGAGAGTGTCGTACCGACGATGCCACCTAAACTTAGACCTTGTACACTAATCTTGCTGATATCAAACACTTGCTGACCACCAGCTTGAGCGATTTGTGAATACATTCCTGTTAATAACAAACGAAGACCTAAATGATCCATGGTTGCTTGGCGGAAATTATCACGCACCGTTAAAGTGCTGGCTACGTTCACAAACACTAATGGATTACCATTGGCATATTGCGGACCAAATACATCACTAGTGGCTGATATATCATAAATACCATTACCACTAGCATCGTAAGAACGGTCACCATGCAATGGCATATCAATAGCAATAGTTGCAATGCCTGCTGCTGCGTATGTACCGGCATAAGCCAAGGCCATTTGCTTAGTGCCACCTAAACCATGCAATGCCATTGTGGTTGGCCAGCCGTTAGTTGGTGCTACAAATGGTAAACCAGCTTGCGCACTAAAAGCGGCAAGTTTAGCGGCATTTGGCAGGGTAATTTGTACCGTTACATCGTCATAGCTCATGATTTTTGGAATGGGATTAAACTTGGTTAAATGTTTTGAAGGATCAGCAGCTGTTCCATCATCTAACATCCAAGTTTTACCTGCCATTAAAGCTGGGTTTTGCAACGCAGCAGCAGGGTCAACACCTTGCGCTACAGCTTGTTGGCTAAAGTTACCCACCGTCATAGTGCCTGATTGAAGCGCTAATAATACTGAAACAGGGCTATCACCTTGAGCAAACCAACGGCCATTAGGCGCAGTAGGCGCACCATCTACAATTGGAATGACACAACTAGCAGATGAACAATCACCATAAAATGGTAAACGTACCACTGCGGTATAAATTTCAGCTATGTCAGAAACAACATAAGCAAGTCCATCAGCAGGAGTTAAACCAGCAGCTTGCGCTACGGTAACAGTGCCTCCAAACCCATTATCCATAGGCATTGGCGGTTGGACAAAAGAAGGTTTATACGGATCGCTCGAAGCCATCAATAATTTGCTGGTTTCATATACATCTGCAACCGACTGGGTAGTAAACAAACCAGAATATGAAATAGTTTCAGCATCAACACCATGCTCTGCTGCTAAGCCCTTTTCATAACTATTAACTAAACCTTGAAGGAATAATTGGTCAGGTGTTTCAAGAGGCTTAGTGTCGATATCAAGTTTTAATAAGTTATATGTGCTCGATGGTTCAACTGCACGACCCGCTGAGTCTTGAACTAAGCTAGTCGTTGCATAAATATACGATTGATTTGCTTTTAGCGGTTTTAAAGGCACTATTGCAATTTTATTGCCTGAAGCTAGTGCTACAAAATCAACACCAAATTGCAGTTCAGCACCAACTTTACATGCTGATACAGAAGGCGCATCGCTACATTCAGGATCAGAAGATAAAGCGCCGCCAACAGTGGCTTCAAATAATCTTACTGCACCAGGTTGAGAAACAGAGGCTTCATCAAGTGTAAGCATTGCACCATCAGAGTCTGTTGCTAAATCAACACTAAGCGAAATTGGTGATGAAGTTGACCAGCCATCTAATGCCCCCAAAGCAAGCGATGGATCAACATAATCAATACCGTCTTCTCCAGGTATTGCGAGGGTGCCGTCTAATGTTCCATTGAATAATAAGTCGTTTGGTAAAGGTACATCTCCGTTGGCTGGGTCAAAAACCACTTGAGATGATGGAATAAGCGGTTGTACATTATCTTTTGCTTCGTTAGAACTATCTTCACTACAGCCGCTAAGCCCAAGAGCAGATGCAATTGCAACACCCAATATGAGTCTTTTCATCTTTTTTTCCCCAAATCTTGTTGTAATAATTTTAATTTCCCCAAAAATTGGTCACAATAGTGTAAACGCATGACCATAAGGACATATTTTTGTCCTTAACTAATCTCAAGTTAACGTAAAATTATAGAGTTAGCTACAAGTTTGTTACATGAGAAAGTGGTACTTACTAACATTTATCAGTCATTTGTTTGAAACGAGCGTTTAACTTTTGTTCGAATTGAGATTTGACGCGCTTTTGCAGTCCAAGGAAAAAATGAACCATGTTGGAATATCAAGCTGAAAAAGATTTACTAAAAAATAAAACAATCCTTGTTACAGGTGCAGGTGCTGGAATTGGTCGAACTGCAGCGATAAACTTTGCAAAACATGGCGCAACCGTCATCCTATTAGGTAAAACAGTAAAAAAACTTGAAGCTGTTTACGATGAAATAGAACAAGCTGGTTATCCTAAACCTGCCATTGTGCCGTTAGATTTAAAAGGTGCAACAGAACAAAACTACAAAGACATGGCAGAAACAATCGCTGAACAATTCAATCATTTAGATGGTTTACTACACAATGCAAGCTTATTAGGCGCGCTTGGTCCGTTTGAACATATTGACCTTGAATCACTAGAAGATGTTATGAAAGTGAACGTCACCGCCCAAGTCATCTTAACTAAAGCCTTATTACCGATCATGCGAAGCGCACCATCAGCATCTATTATCTTCACTTCTAGCGGTGTTGGTCGTCAAGGACGTGCATATTGGGGGCCTTACGCTTTTTCTAAATTTGCCACCGAAGGTATGATGCAAGTGCTTGCCCATGAATGTGATGGTACCAATCTTCGTGTTAATAGTATTAACCCAGGTGCAACGCGCACAGAAATGCGCGCTAAAGCTTATCCTGGTGAAGATCCACAAACATTAAAAACGGCCCAAGATATAATGCCGACGTACTTATACCTCATGGGTGAAGATTCAGTTGCAGTCAATGGACAACAATTGAGCGCACAATAATAAGACCCAAATAAGACCAAATACAGTAATATCGCTATCGATTATTTTTGAGCGAAAAAAAGGGAGCATTAGCTCCCTTTTTCGCTTTTAGGTATTTATAGCTGATCTTAAAGGCTAATTACTTGGGTATTTTTCTCAACCAGTTTTTCACCTATTCCTGCCACTTGTGTCAATTGCTGCACGCTTTTGAATTTACCGTTCTTTTTTCGATATTCGACAATAGCTTTAGCTTTCGCCTCCCCTACGCCGTTAAGGGCTTGCAGCTCTACAACTGTCGCCTTATTAATATTGATTTTACTAACCACATTTTTAGCAGGCTTTTTTACCTGTGTTGTTTGGGATGTAGATTTAACTTCTTTTGTGGCTGCATTGACGTTTATGCTCATTAGTGACAGTGCACCAACCAATATAACGCCCATGAGTAATGGATGTTTCATAGCTTTATTAGACATTGTTAACTCCTGTTAAGTCCTATTTATAAACCGATCTGCTTCCATATCCGTGATCGGTATCTTTCAGCATAAGATGATGTGTTATTCAATGAACAATACACACATCAATCCGAGCCGTCATAAAACTGTAGTCAACAATTTATATTTTGCATAAAAAATACCCAGCTATTTTTCTGCAAACTGTTTTTCTTTGGTTTTATTGCTGTGTAATACAGAACTTGAAAAAGACTTTAACTCGCCTAATAGCTGCTGATGAACTTGACTCAGCTTAGGACGATTTTGCTCTTTAAAGCTGAGCGGTCGGCATAAGCTCATGGCCTGATAGCCTAGACGTGCGGTAAGCAAGCCGCCACCTAGACCTTGAGCAAGTCTTGCTGATAATTTTCCTGTCATCTCAACTGACAGTAATTGCGTCCCCAAATCAGTAACCACTTCGGTTGTACCTGCATAAACAATGTTAAGTACAATGCTTTTAATCAGTTTAATCCGGCTCCAATAACCCAGCTCGATGCCATAAACATCAGCAATTGCATTGATCATCCGCTGGTTTCGCCACAAAATAATCGCCATATCTAATACAGCGAGGGGGCTTGCCGCCAATAGCAATGCTGATTCTGCAGCAAATCGACCGACAATCTTTTTCGCTTTTTCATCTCGTTCAGATAAAACTAATTCATCAAATAGCAACACCATTTCAGCATCATTATGCTCCCTACCATCAATGGCTAAATATTGCTTTTTACCTTGGCTATTTGGGTATTTTTGTAATAAAGGCGTTATAAATTTTCCGGCTTCACCACGCTGCATACTCAGTGCTAAGCGCTCACCTGCAGCTTGCGTATCAGCAACATGCTTGAGCTTAACCAGTTTGCGCCATTCTGATAATGTTATTGCTCCAGCCCAAGCAACAACAATGCCTGTTACTGCCAGATAAAAACCAAATAACCATGGGCTTTGTAAGTAAGCATTTTGCAAACCCTGTAGTGACTGCACGATAACCACAAGGATTAATGCAATAAAAGACAGCTTGGCGAGCAAAGACAAATTTCGCGGTTTATCGTCTTGCTGACTAATCGATTCAAGCCCATCAATCGCTTGTGGAAGATCTGCTAAATTTGATTCGCAAATGAAATCAACATCAGCAAATGACTGTTGTGCTTTGACATCTTGCTCAGTGGTATCTTTATCATTCGCAGAGTCGAGACTTTCAGTTTCAAAAACATGTTGTTTTCTCAGTTGAGTGTCATTGGCATCTGTATATTTAGGATTAGGATTATTTTTAGTCATGTTATTGCAACTTATCGCCCAAAAGGAACTGTAATAAATGGTCTAAGCGAATATGCTCAAAACGTGGATCTGATAGTGACGAATTGGGTAACTTAGGCGGATTAAATGAAACAAAATTAAAACCTTGTTTATCCCAGAAGCTGTCTTCAGGTAGATGTTGCGGTACTTCTCCAGGAAATATCGTTAACATTTGCTGATTCTCGTCAATCCCCCTAACCACCTCTTGCTCACCGGTTGATGTCGACACCATCCCATGTTGAGTCGCCTTTATCGCACTAATGGCCATGGTTTCAACTTCACAACCTTCATAGTTAGCAAAATGCTGACTATGTTTTAGCATGTCGGTTAATAAGCTTAATACCTGGCCTTGCTGATCACGAGTAACACGATCAACTTTACTTGCCGCAAACAGTAGCTTGTCTATTTTAGGGGAAAATAATCGCCTTAATAAACTGGACTGCCCAAAATGAAAACTTTCAACAATGCTATTAAGTGCATTACCCATGTCCTCAAACTGCGCTTTACCGCTATTTAAACCGTTAAAACAGTCCACCAGCACCAATTGACGGTCAAAACTGGCAAAATAGTCACGATAAAAAGGCTTTACCACCACTGAAACATACTCGTCGTAACGGCGTTTTAGTACTTGGTAATAACTATCATCAGCAGCGTTTTCTAGCTCGGATAATGCCTCTTTATCAAGATGAATCAACGGAAAGAAGGCCAGTAAAGGGGTATCAGCAAACTCACCAGGCAACAACATTCTTCCTGGCTGCGCTAAATAAAAGCCTTGGTTATTCACTAAATCGAGCAGTAGCGTTTGATAAAGATCAGCGATTTGTTTTAACTTATGCTCATCAGCAACATCAGTTAGATTAATGGCGGCTAACTCACTGGCAAAATCTGAATAACAACCGGAGACCTCTAGGCGCTTTTTAACCGCAGCTTGGGCTTCACTCCATTGAACAAAATTTTGTTTCATCATCGGTAAGTCGAGCAACCACTCACCGGGGTAATCGACGATATCGACATATAAAGTGGCGGTTTCAGACAGTTTTGCCAATATCCCCTTTCTCGGTCGATATTTTATCGCCAATCTTAATTCGGAAATATTTCTTGTTGATGCCGGCCAAGTTGCAGGAGTTTGAGTTAAAGAATTCATCCCACCTTGATAATCAAAACTGGCAATAGCCAAATCTGGCTGCATAGCTCGCTTTATGCCAACTAGACGGTTTTCACGACATACTTGCCATAAAGGCAGTGGATTTTGTTTTTGGCCTTTATCTGAGTGCTGACCAGCATGGAGCATTTGATTAACTAAACCGGTAATAAATGCCGTTTTCCCTGCACCAGACAGCCCCGTAACAGCCAAGCGCACATGCCTATCTGTTGAACGATGAACTAATTGCTGGGTTTTCTGGGAAATCTTATTAATTGAACGATCAATAAAACTCATAGTTAATCTCAATTTAACAACAGGCGAAAAGTTTATGATTAGATTTTAATACAATTCGTATTGAATTTAATACTGTAATGTTTAATCAGTAATGTGAATACTGCAGATTAAATCTGCATGACTAGCGGGGAAAATAAACAAGGGCGGTAAACCGCCCATTGGAATTATATGAAGATATTAGTTTGAATCGAGTTAAAGATTGTTAATTTCTCTTTTCAAATCAAAATTATCTGAAGTGACATGTCGCTCAAGTCGCTGCAATCTAATCTCGAGTGCATAAAACTGACTATTTACATCATGTAGAGCGCGCTTTGCTGGCTCTCCTGCCTGCCAAACTTTTTTCTTCACTTCAATATCTTTATGGCCTTTAGCATGTGTTGTACTTTCAGGTTTGATATCCAGTATCATCCACAATGCAACGTAGATAACGACTACTGGTCCTCCACCGCCCAATAACAAAATTGAAATGGCTAAGACACGTACTAACCATGTCTCAAAGTTAAAGTAATCTGCAATCCCTGCACATACGCCTGATATTTTACCTGTTTTGGGGATGCGGTATAAAGTACGACCGTTAGCTTTGTTCATCTTTACCCCTCCACTCAGGTGCCTCTGTATCTAAAATAGCTTCCAATGTTTCGATTCGTTGGCCCATTTTATCTGCTTGAGCAATTAAATCGTTTAATTGAGTAAACTCCGCCTCAGTGAGCCCCTGACTCACTTGTCGCTTACTGCGATAATGAAGAATCAACCAGATAGGCGCCACAATAACTAAAAATATAATGATTGGGGCAATAAGAAGATCCATATCCATAACTCACCTCTGAAAAAGTTTACTTGTTTGATTTAGGTTGTGATTTAGCTTTAACTTTCGCTTTTAATGCTTCGAACTCATCATTGACTGAATCTTCAGCTTCAAGTGCGGCAAATTCATCTGCAAGATTACCTTTCTTGCCTAAATCATAAGCTTCAACTTGTGACTCTAATCCTTCAACGCGACGTTCATATTGTTCGAACTTCACCATTGCATCATCAATTTTGCTTGAATCAAGCTGCTTTTTTACTTCTAAACGCGAAGTGGCAGTTTGCTTACGCATGATAATGGTCTTTTGACGTGCTCTTGCATCATTAAGCTTCTCTTGTAGTTGCTCAACTTCTTGTTTTAGACGAGCAATGTGCTCTTCTACAACTTGAAGTTCCATCTCAAGTGTTTCTAATAATGCGACTGTCTTTTGTTTTTCAACTAACGCTGCTTTTGCTAAGTCTTCTCTATCTTTCGATAAAGCTAATTCAGCTTTAGTTTGCCAATCGATGACTTGTTCTTGCACACGGCTAATACGTCTTAGTAACTCTTTCTTTTCTGCTAATACTTTTGCAGATGTAGAACGTACTTCAACTAACGTATCTTCCATTTCCTGAATAATCAGACGAACCATTTTTTCTGGGTCTTCAGCCTTATCTAATAAAGCGCTGATGTTAGAATTAATGATATCTGCAAAGCGTGAAAAGATTCCCATAATGTTTTCCTCAAATATATTGTTAATGTCGAAGAATATAATACACAAGTCATGCCAACTTTTTAAAAGCTTTATTTTTCAACTAGTTAACCAATTTATTAACTTTTACTTCCTTTTGTAGCTTTAGCCAACTATTATGATTTTCACCACTTGTTAGCGTAATAGACTAAAAATTACAGTGCCTAGACAATTTGAGCAAGATAATCTTATCGGACAATCTAATGCTTTATTAGAAGTTTTAGAACATGTGTCCAAAGTAGCCCCCCTTTCGAAGCCGGTACTCATTATCGGTGAGCGCGGAACGGGAAAAGAACTTATTGCAGAACGTTTGCATTATCTTTCAGCCCGTTGGGACCAAGAATTTATAAAACTAAATTGTTCATCACTAAGTGAGTCATTACTAGAAAGTGAGCTATTTGGTCATGAGTCTGGCGCCTTTACCGGTGCTAAAGGCAAGCATGAAGGCCGCTTTGAACGTGCAGATGAAGGGACGCTGTTTTTAGATGAGCTTGCTAATACCTCAGGTTTAATTCAAGAAAAGTTATTGCGAGTAATCGAATACGGCGAGTTTGAGCGTGTTGGCGGCAGTAAAACCGTTAGAACAAACGTCAGACTAATTTGTGCAGCCAATGAAGATTTACCTTCTTTAGCTGAAAATGGGGAATTCAGGGCTGATTTGCTCGATCGCTTAGCATTTGATGTTATTACCCTACCGCCACTGCGCTGCCGTACAGAAGATATCATGCCATTAGCGGAATACTTTGCTATCAGCATGGCAAGACAACTGGGCTTAGAGTTCTTTACTGGTTTTAGCCCCGTGGCGATAGAGCAACTCATGTCACATCGTTGGCCAGGTAATATCCGTGAACTCAAAAACGTGGTTGAGCGAAGTGTTTATCGCCGTGGATCTGATGGCGAAGAAATCGATCATATTATTGTCGATCCATTTGCTTCACCTTATCGCCCTATGTCTAGAGTTAAAACTAGGGAAAGACAACAAGCAAGTTCAACCAATGATCACGCGCCTAGCCAACAAGCTCCAGCAGACATCAACCAGTCTGAAGCAATTGATACAGCAGACTTAAACCAAGCTCAACCCTTAGCAATCAGCTTTCCATTGGACTTTAAGGATCACACTGAAAATTACGAGGTCGAGTTACTTAAAAGAGCGTTAGCTGAAAGCCAATATAATCAGAAGAAAACCGCGGAAATGCTTAACTTAAGTTATCACCAATTACGTGGGATATTGAAAAAATACAATTTACTTGAAAAAGCATGAGTGTGATATTTGCTCCTAAGTTATTAACACTGCTAAAATAGTCTCTCAGAGTCTAAAATAATGATAATAAAATGCGTGATAAACTAGAACGCTGGTTCCCGGCAACACTAATGTGCTTATTGTCTTTATTGATAACGGGTTGTGGAGAGTTAAATGTCCCTTCTGGCATTGTTTATTGTTCAGAAGGCAACCCAGAAACATTTAACCCCCAACTGGTGACTTCCGGCACCACCATAGATGCGAGCTCTCATCAGCTCTATAATCGCCTTCTTGATTATAATAACGACTCTTCTGACTTTACTGCTGGGCTTGCTACTCAATGGACCGTTTCTGATGATGGTTTGAAATATCATTTCATTTTACGCCAAGGTGTGCAATTCCAATATAGCGACATTTTTAGCCCATCTCGCCCCTTCAATGCTGACGATGTATTATTTTCATTTAACCGCATTATTGATACTAAACACCCTTATCACCTTGTCAGTCGCACGGGCTATCCCTTTTTCCAAAGTATTGGCTTTTCAAACCTAGTAACAAACATTGAAAAAGTTAATGATTACGAAGTGGTATTTCATTTGGCGAATAAAGATGCATCATTTTTAGCTAATCTAGCCACTGATTTCGCTGTCATTCTTTCTGCCGAATATGCACAGCAACAGCTACAAAAAGGGACACCTGAAAATATTGATTATTTTGCCGTAGGAACGGGACCCTTCTATCTCGCGGGTTACGTCAAAAATGAATATATCCGCTTTAAGCGTAATCAATATTACTGGGGAGAACCCGCTAAAATAGATCTGCTTGTTTTCGATATAACCCCTAAGAGTACGAGTCGATTAGCAAAAATCATCACCAAAGACTGTCAAATTTCGGCATTACCTAAACCCAATGAACTAGCGGTTATCAAGAAACACAAACACCTAGAACTCAGTAGTAAACCTGGGTTGAACGTTGCATTTTGGGCTTTTAACACCCAAAAGCCGCCACTTGATGATGTTAGGGTTCGACATGCCCTTGCTCACGCCATTGATAAACAGAATATTTTAGATGTGGTATACCATGATACCGCTGATGCTGCGACAGGCATGTTGCCACCAAACTCTTGGGCATATTCAGAGGCTCTGGACAGTAATGAATACAATCCTGAAGAAGCAAAGCAGCTACTAAAAGAGGCTGGAGTCAGCAATCTATCATTTGATATTTGGGCAATGCCTGTCGTTCGTATCTATAACCCAAATGCATTAATAACAGCCGAATTGATACAAGCTGATTTGGCTAAAATTGGCGTCACTGTCAATATTGTCAGTTATGACTGGAGCGTTTTTTCACAAAAACTCATTTCAAATGATTACGACTCTGTTTTAATCGGTTGGAATGCTGATAACACTGATCCTGATAATTTTTTCACGCCGCTACTCAGCTGCAGCGCAAATGAGTCAAATAATAATCGCTCTAAATGGTGTTCGTCAGAATTAGACTCAGTACTGACACAAGCCAAGGCAACTCAATCTAAAGCTGCAAGAAAAATCCTTTATCAAGAGGCTGAAAAAATCATTCATCAACAAGTCCCCTTGGTCAATATTGCCCATGCCAGAAAGCTCATACTGAAAAATACTTCGGTGTCAGCTAAAAACCTCAATTCTTATGGCGGAATATCTTTATCTAATGTGGTACTAAAACAACAGGAGAAACAACCCTAATGTGGCGTTACTTCTTAAGACGGATTAATTTATTTTTTGCCACCTCATTAGTGATGATTGCGGTTTTATTTTTTGCTACAGGAATGTTCCCGGTTGATAAGGGGTATGCCTTAACGGGTGTGCAATTCCCATCAGTGGAACAACAAATTCAAACGGTTGAAGACTATAAACTCGAAAGCAATCAATTGAATCAGTTCATCGCGTATTTATCTCAACGGTTATCTGGTGATTTCGGTATTTCAGTTAACTCTCAACAAAGTGTTGCCACTGAACTCCAAAGTGTATTACCAGCTTCTTTTGAGCTATCACTTTTTGCCGGTGTTATAGCGGTTTTCTTTGGCGTGCCACTAGGTGTACTTGCCTCCCTCAGTGAAAGTAAGTCAATACAGCGTAGTATTTTGGCATTAACGCTGACAGGCTACTCCATTCCCGTTTTTTGGTTAGGATTAACCTTATCTCTGTGGTTTGGGGTAAGGCTAGAATGGCTGCCAATATCAGGACAAATTAACTTACTTTATGAAATTGAACCGGTAACCGGCTTTATGCTTATTGATACTTTGCTTTCGACGGAAAGCTATCGTATTTCAGCGTTTAAAGATGCACTTTTGCATATCATTTTACCTGCCGTTACTTTGGCGGTATTGCCTTTTACTGTAGTAGTACGTAACACCAGACAAGCGATGATGACGGTTATGACCCAAACTTACATCCGTGCAGCAGAGGCTCGGGGGCTCAATACCTACAGTATATTAATAAAACATGCCTTACCGAATGCACTCATCCCAGTGCTAAAAGCCTTTGGTTTAATGCTAGGTTCATTTGCAAGTTACGGTATTGTGGTTGAGGTCATATTTTCTTGGCCCGGTGTTGGCACATGGCTCATTGCCGGTATTTACCAACGAGATTACACCGTCATTCAGGCAGGTATTCTTTCAGTATCATTGTTAATTATCTTTTTGAGTATTGTGATTGATTTAGTGCATACCACTATTAACCCGATTAATAGGAAAGAATTGTATGCAAACAAATAAGATTTACCAGGAAGAACACATTGTTTCTCCAATGTGGCAGTTATGGAAAGCCTTCGCCAGTAATCCCTTTGCAGTTGCTGGGTTATGGGCGGTTATATTTTTATTGCTGTTAGTGTTATTAGGTCCAATACTTGCCCCTTTCCCACCTGAAATGCAAAACCCTGAAGTCATATTGCTACCGCCCTCTTGGGATGCATTAGGCCATGTATCCCATTTTCTAGGTACTGATGATTTAGGCCGAGATTTATTTAGCCGTATACTCCACGGTGTGAGATTGACCTTTGGAATGTCATTAGTAGTCGTGCTGTTTGCATTGATAGTAGGCTTCGTTATCGGTTCACTATCAGGCATGATGCGAGGCTTAAAATCCAGTATTCTAGGTCATTTACTCGATGCACTCCTGTCGATTCCATCTTTATTATTAGCTATTTTGGTGGTCGCGGTAACAGGCCCTGGATTAAGCAACATATTCTGGGCTGTTGGTATTGCTTTGACGCCGCAATTTGTCCGAGCCATTCATCAAGCGATTCATGAAGAACTGCAAAAAGAGTACGTGATTGCAGCAAAACTTGACGGAGCGAGTCAGTTACAAATTTTTTGGTACGTCATTATGCCCAACGTCTGGGAGGTCGTGATAATCCAGACTACCATCGCGATTTCAGTGGCTATTTTGGACATTGCCGCTTTAGGTTTTCTTAACCTCGGAGCCCAAGCTCCAAGTCCTGAATGGGGCGCGATGATACACCAAGGTTTGAACAGCCTTTTAATAGCACCTTGGTCGATTACAATCCCGGGTCTTGCGATCTTATTTACCGTGTTATCCATTAATTTAGTGGGTGACGGATTACGCTCGGCATTAGCGCCGATAAGAAATTAGCTTATGCCATTACTTGATATAAGAAACCTCACCATTGAACTCGATACCCCCCAAGGCACTGTTAAAGTGCTTGAGAAGGTCAGTCTGACCATCAATCCAGGTGAAATACATGGTTTAGTCGGAGAGTCAGGCTCAGGCAGAAGCTTATTAGCAAAAGCCATTTTGGGTGTCTTAGGCCCCAATTGGAGAATTATTGCAGATCGGATGATGTGGGATGGTCAGAATTTACTTGAGATGAGTAAAAAGCAACGCCGCAGTTTAATGGGTTGTGATATGACCATGATTTTTCAAGATCCATCGGGTAGCTTGGATCCTGTAAAAACCATTGGCAGTCAATTAATCGAGTCGTTAACACCCAATAAAGCCGTGCCCTTTTGGCGAAGAGCAAAAGACACTAATCTTACTGCGCAAAAATGGCTTCACAAAGTGGGCATTAAAAACCCTAAAGCAATAATGAAAAGTTATCCGTGGGAGCTTTCTGAAGGTGAATGTCAAAAGGTCATGATTGCCATGGCCGTAGCCAATTACCCTAAGTTACTTATTGCCGATGAGCCCACAAATGCCATGGAGTTAAAAACTCAGGCACAGATTTTTAGGCTGCTATCCCAATTAAACCAACTGCAAAATGTGTCTATTCTATTAGTCAGTCACGATTTAGAGACATTAGTAAAATGGTGTGATCGCATTAGTATTTTATACAGCGGTCAAATCATGGAGTCTGGCCCAGTAGGCGAGTTAGTGAAGCAACCCTATCACCCATACACTAAAGCCTTATTTAAAAACTTACCTGATCATACAGGTCAAATGCGCCACAAAGCTTACTTACCTTCCCTGCAAGGTTCTTCGCCATCATTGCAACATTTACCAGCAGGTTGCAGGCTTGGACCTCGTTGCCCAGATGCTGAGCGGTCATGCGTAATTCAACCCAGTTTAGTCCATGAAAAAGATCGCTATTTCGCCTGCCACTTCCCATATCAAAATGAGGTAGAAGATGACAACTCCATTACTTAAAGTAAATGGGTTAAGTAAACGCTACTTCACTGGTTATAAGAGTTTCAAAGCTCAATATAACCAGGCTCTTTCGCCGATTTCGTTCGAGTTAGAGCGCGGACAAACCTTAGCGGTTGTTGGTGAAGTGAGTTCAGGTAAAAGTACCTTAGCGAGAATATTGGTTGGTGCAGAGCCACGCACTACCGGTGAGATATTATTTGAAGGAGAGGCATTAGAAGCGCGCAATTTCAAACAGCGTAGCCGCTCAATAAGAATGATTTTTCAAGATCCTAATACATCACTGAACCCGAGACTCACTATTGGCAGTTTGCTCGAAGAGCCGTTGAGGTTTAATACAAACTTGTCAGCTGCTGAACGCATAGCACAGGTCACCGATACATTAAGAAAAGTTGGCTTACTGCCAGAACATGCCAGCTTTTATCCCCATATGGTATCTGAAGGTCAAAAACAGCGTGTTGCAGTGGCTAGAGCATTGATGCTTAACCCCAAAATTATTATTGCAGATGAAGCACTGGCTTCATTAGATTTATCAGTACGCTCTCAAATACTTAACTTGTTACTTAAATTACAGAAAGAGATGGGCTTATCTTATGTATTTGTGACCCATAATTTAAATATTGTGCGTCACTTTAGCGACAAGGTTATGGTATTAAAAAAAGGATGTTTAGTTGAAAAAACGACTACCGAAGAGTTGTTTACTAATCCACAAGAAGCATACACTCGACGGTTAATTTCTGAGCAAGCTCAACTCTCGGCAAAACGCTAAACTGCTCCAACCACTGAGTTATTTACCCATATTTATTAAAAATCAGTGCCATTTAGGTGACTAACTATTTATCCTAGGGCGATTGTTAAAGGAAGAAAAGAAATTATGATAATTAAACCTAAGACACGTGGCTTTATCTGTACAACAACTCACCCTGTTGGTTGTGAAGCAAATGTGAAAGAACAAATTGAATTAACTAAAGCGAAAGGCAAAATTGCTAATGGCCCTAAAAAGGTATTAGTTGTCGGCTCTTCAAGTGGTTATGGTTTGTCTTCTCGAATTGCTTCAGCATTCGGAAGTGACGCTGCGACCATCGGTGTATTCTTTGAAAAGCCAAGCACGGAAACTAAGCCAGGCACTGCAGGTTGGTACAATTCAGCTTACTTTGACAAATTTGCTAAAGCTGAAGGCTTATATTCAAAAAGCATAAATTGTGATGCATTCAGTCATGAAGCAAAACAAAAAGTCATTGAGTTAATTAAAGAAGACCTCGGCCAGATTGATATGGTGGTTTATTCTTTAGCCTCTCCTGTTCGTAAACTACCTGATACGGGTGAAGTGATCCGCTCATCACTTAAGCCAATTGGTGAAAAATATACTGCGACTGCAGTAGATACCAACAAAAACACCATCATTGAAACATCTGTAGAACCAGCAACCGAACAAGAAATTGCCGACACAGTTACCGTCATGGGTGGTGAAGACTGGGAATTATGGATGAGCGCCTTAAGTGATGCTGGTGTTTTAGCTGATAATTGTAAAACCGTAGCTTATAGCTACATTGGCACTGAAATTACTTGGCCTATTTACTGGCATGGTGCTTTGGGTAAAGCCAAGATGGATTTAGATCGCGCTGCACATGCCTTAGATGAGAAATTAGCAAAGACTGGTGGTTCAGCAAACGTTGCAGTGCTTAAGAGTGTCGTTACTCAAGCAAGTTCAGCTATTCCAGTCATGCCTTTATATATCGCGATGGTCTTTAAGAAAATGCGTGAAGAAGGTGTTCATGAAGGCTGCATGGATCAAATTTACCGCATGTTCAGCGAGCGATTATTTCGCGCTGATGGACAAGCTGCAGAAACAGATTCAGAAAACCGTCTTCGCCTAGATGATTGGGAATTACGCGAAGAAATTCAGAAGCATTGTCGTGAACTGTGGGCTGATGTGACTACAGAAAACCTAGCAGAGCTGACAGATTATAATGAATATAAAGAAGAGTTCTTGAAACTATTTGGTTTCGGAATTGACGGTATTGATTATGATGCAGACGTTAATCCTAACGTGACTTTTGATGTTGTCAGTTTATAACTGTTAAATTTCAAAACTGATAAAAACCAAGCCAAGGGCTTGGTTTTTTTTGTCTGCAGATCCCTTATTCAATTATATCAAAGTAGTTATATCTGCCTAATTAGTTATTAAGGTACAAAAAAAGGCCAAGCTGATGAGACTTGGCCTTTGGGGATATCAGGGATGATGAAAATTTATCTAAGGTTTACTTCTTTTCTAGTGCGTGTTTAGCAGCATTCTCACCGGCTTTACGCCCGAACACTACAGTTTCAGCAATCGCGTTACCACCTAAACGGTTGTGACCATGTAAACCACCTGTCACCTCACCTGCTGCAAATAAACCGTCCATTTTCCAGCTTTGTAAGTTAAGTACGTTTGCATCAGTATCCACAGCAACACCACCCATAGTGTGATGGATACCAGGGGCAACTTTAACTGCGTAGAATGGAGCTTTGCTTAAGTTAATTGGCATATCTTCACGACCGAATGCGTCATCTTTACCCGCAGCTTGATACTTGTTGTAATCTGCAGCTGTTTTAGATAGTTGGCTCATGCCAGTGATTTTAGCTAACTCTTCAATGGTGTTCGCTTTACTTAACATACCTAAATGTTCGTAGCCGCGTACCATTTTCTTTTTCTCCACCAATTGCTCATCAAAAACTAACCAAGCATATTGATCTTTCTGCTTTAAAATCGCATCAGACGCGCGGTCACGGGTGGTTAGTTCACTAATAAAGCGTTGGCCATCGGTGTTCACCATAATCGCGCCCACACCACGAACAGTTTCAGAAATTAAGATACGGCTGTCTTTACCGATTGTTGGGTGAGCTTGAACCCAATCAATATCAGTCATTGAAGCGCCAATTTCTTTGGCAAGTAATACACCATCACCGGTTGCAGTAACGTTGTTTGAACTGGTCATGTCTTTCATTGTAGGACGATAGTAAGCCACCATTTGTTTATTCATGCCATAACCACCAGTAGCAAGCACGACAGAATCTGCAGCCACCATGTTGTAACCACTGTGACGGCCGTGAACAACAACGCCAGCAATTGATTTATCATCATTTAACACAACTTTCTCAACACGTGAGTTAACACGTACTTCAATATCACGTTCAATTGCAGCTTTACGTAAAGTATCAATAATGTGTGGTCCAACTGACGCACCGCCTGATGGACGATGGGTTCTTTCAACTCGAGCACCACCAGAACGTTTTAAGTCGTCCATGTTGGCACCTAAAGACTCAAGCCAAGCTACGGCGCCAGCTGATTCTTCAGCAAGAATTTGCACTAATTTAGGGTCATTTTTATAACGGCCACCTTTCATGGCATCTTCTGCATACCAATCAACTGAATCTTTAATACCTTTTGCTTTTTGCTGAGGTGTACCAACTGCGTTAATACCGCCAGCTGCTAGCATAGAGTTACCGCCGGTATAAGGGGCTTTTTCAAATAGAACAACGTTAGCACCTGCCATTTTTGCAGAAATCGCTGCGTTAAAACCCGCACTACCGCCGCCAACAACAATCACATCAACCGTTTCTACTGGACCTTTAGTAATCGCTTTTTGAATTTTTTCTTGGTTCCAACCCGCATCCCACTTTTTCTTCGCTTTAGCTTCGGAGAATGGCATTTCCATTTCAAAGTTATGGCAGTTATTACAGGTTAATTCAGCTTTAGCATGACCAGAGTGACAAGAAGTACAGTTGATTTCACCTAAGTGAGAAGCGTGTGGGTCAAATTCTAATTTGTCATTAACCAAATCAGCGTATCCGCCGTGACAATCCTGACACTGAGCATTCTCATGTGTTTGGCTATCAGTCATCGATTTTTTGATGTCTTTCATTTTGCCAGTAACGTGACAAGACTCACACCCGCCCATATCTGTATGGAAAGATGCTAAGTCATTACCTTTAGCCACTGCAGCACCAGAAGAAAGCATCATCACTGCCATCGCTGAAACCAAGTATTTCATTTTCATTGTTCATACCTCTAAGTATTGTTCTTACAACTTGTTTTGTTGCAGCAAAGAATACTCATAAAGGAATAGCCAAACTTAGACTTAGGTCAACTTTGTCATTTGGTTAAGATTTAATGAAACAGGCTTAAAATAAACTTAAAACGCTACATAAAAGCAACAGCTGTGACCTAGATAAAATTCCTATCAACAATTCATCTCTATTATTGCTCTCAGATTATTAACATCAGGTGGGTGACTTAATTCGCAGTTACTTACTTATTTGTTAGTCATATTTCAGTGACAAAAATAAAACAAAGCACTGAATAATATACTTAAATTTGAGATGAGATTGAATATGAAAAAATCACTAGTGTCACTTACCGTATTATCAGTACTATCAGCAAGTTCTTTTTCAGCCTTTGCTGAGTCACCGCAATTTTATGGTCGCTTTGAAATGGCTGTTACAGAATCCGATAACGGATTTACAACACAAAATAAAAAGTCAGGTACTGTACTTGAAAATAATTTTTCTCGTTTAGGCGTGAAAGGCAGTGAAAAAATATCAGAAGATATTGAAATACTTTATAAAGTTGAAGTTCAAGTCAACGCTGCCACGAACGAAGCAGATGATGATTTATTTAAGCCAAGAAATACCTATTTAGGTATAAAAAGTAACATAGGTACTGTATTGGTGGGTCGTAATGACACGGTAATGAAAACCTCAAAAGGGACTGCTGAAGCATTCGCGCTAACAAATGCTGCTTATAACAGGATGATTGCAGGTCAAGTCCGTAAAGCCGATGGCATTACCTATTACTCACCAAAAATGGCAGATCTAGTCACCTTTAATGCCACGTATTTAATGGAAGACAACTACGATTCAAACGAAGACCAATATGCAGTAAGCATGACCATTGGCGATAAGAAGCTTAAGAAACAGCAATACTATGTTGCTGCAGCATATAATACCATTGACGGCGTCGATGCCTATCGAGCGGTGGCACAAGTCAAATTAGGTAACGTCAAACTCGGCGGTTTATTCCAAAATTCTGAAAGCCAAACCTACAGTGATAAAGAAGGTAACTCTTATTTCATCAGTGCTATTTATCATTGGAATGGGATTAATTTTAAAACTGAATTTGGCAAAGACGAAGCGGGATTTGGTAAATTCTTTAAAAATAATAGCCAATCTACAACTGCTCAATACAATGAAGCGACAGATGTCGATATTAGCTCTTTTGTCATTGGCGCTGATTATCGAATCTCAAAATCAACCATGATATTTGGGCATTTTGCCACTTACGAAGGTGAATATAGAGTGGCGAATACAGGACCTCTCATTCAACTAGAAGATGACAACATATTCACTGTCGGTGTTAGATACGATTTCTAGTAATTGAAATCAATGTTACAACCACAATGTAATGTAAATCACCTGTTGAGGCGATTTACATTACTAAAGCAAGGTCCATCATCTATAGCCAATATCTAGCATTAATTTGACCTCACCTACAAAATTCAAAAACTACCGCAACAGATTGCAACAGTTTGTGTTTAAGTCGTTATAATTGTGATGAATCCATAAGAATAGTTAGCTATGAAAATTACATTGAAACAACTGTCAATATTTAAAGCTATCCACATCAATGGCCAAATATCCAAAGCAGCCAAAACCTTACACATGTCAGTTCCTGCTGTCAGTATGGCATTAAAAGATTTAGAAGGTTCATTGGGTACGCGTCTATTTGAGAGAAGTAGCAATGGCTTAACGATTAATGATAATGGTGAAGTTATCCTGCCTTATGCCAATGAAATGCTTTCGAAAAGTAATCAGTTAGAACAAATGTTTGCAGAGCGAAGTGCCATTGGTGGAACCATAAAAGTTGGCAGTAGTAAAACGGCTGGTAATTATATTCTATCTAGAAAGATACCTTTATTTAAAAAACAGCACCCATCTGTAGATATCAAATTAGTCATTAATAATAGTTTGACCATTGAAAAAATGGTTTCGGAAAAAGAACTCGATTTGGGCTTTGTAGATGCAAAACCTGGGCTAAATAATTTACAGTATGAACAGTGGCTAAAAGACAGATTATGTATCGTTACAGGCTCTGATAACCCGCTTGTTACTGAAACGATAACCTCAGAATTACTGTCCCAAGAACTTTGGATTATGGACGAAACCATGTCTGTTTCAAGGCTTAGAAATACCCAATTATTAAAAAGTGCCAAAATCAGTATTAGCCAAGAGCTATCAATGAATACGATGGGGGCGATTAAACGTGCCATTGGTACTGGGATCGGTGTGAGTGTTTTGCCATTTTTAGCAGTTACGGAAGAAATCGTCAGCGGTGAGCTGGTTGAATTAGACTTACCTGAATGGGATTTCCAAAGAAACTATTGGTCAATTTGGCGTAATGATGAATCATTAACACCGTTACTCAGCGAGTTTATTAATTTCTGTAATCAATAAACCATTTATCTTAATAGGTTGCCAACTTAAATGATTTCTCAAGATCCTATTATTCTTGGCCTTTTGGCAACCATTATTGGCGCTGTTTTTTATACTAGCCAACTGTCACACCCTTTTTTTAAAGGCTTATATCGCTATATTCCAGTTATGGTGATGGTTTATGTATTGCCCTCTTTTTTAAACACATTTGATATTGTCGATTCATCCCAAAGCCAGCTTCATACCGTTGCCTCAAATTATCTGATGCCTGCTTGCCTAACTTTGTTAATCCTCAGTGTGGACATTAAATCAATTCTACTATTAGGCCCAAAGATTGTTTTGCTGTTTTTAATTGCCAGTTTAGGGATTATTGTTGGTGGACCAATAACTTTATTGCTGTTTGCAAAGTTTGCACCGGATTCAATTAATTGGCTTGGGGGTGATGCTGCTTGGCGCGGAATGGCAACACTTGCAGCTAACTGGGTTGGAGGCACAGCTAACCAAATCGCCATGAAAGAAATTTATCAGGTTAAAGATAACCTGTTTGCCATTATGATTTCAGTCAATGTCGTGTTTTCAGCAATTTGGATGTCATTTTTGCTCATTTGTGCCAATCACGCGAAAACTATCGATAGTGTTACTGGTGCAGATTTACGGCAATTTGAAAAGCTAATTGATAAAACAGAAAACAGCTTAAGCTGCGAACAAAAAACACCAAACCTAACAGATTATATGCTGATATTTAGCGTTGCATTTGGGGTCACCGGGTTAGCGCATATGGGAGCAGATTTTCTCGCCCCCTATTTTGCAGAACACTATCCAGAGACAGAAAAATTTAGCTTAACCTCAAACTTCTTCTGGCTGATTATCATTGTCACCAGTGTTGGCATTGCTTTATCACATACTAAAGTAAGAAATTTAGAATCAGTAGGCGCCTCTAAAGTCTCTACCGTAATGCTGTACTTACTGATTGCCAGTATGGGATTAAAAATGGACTTAACCATGATTGATGATTTTCCAGTATATTTCGTTATTGGGTTTATCTGGTTAACAATTCATGCCAGCTTTGTCATCATTGTCGGCTTATTGATGAAAGCACCAGTGGCTTATATGGCTTTGGCCAGTCAATGTTGCATTGGCGGCGCTGCATCTTCACCTGTTGTGGCAATGGCTTTTCATCGCTCGCTAGCCCCTATCGCAATTATGTTCTCAGTGTTTGGCTATGCATGGGCGACTTATATGGCATGGATTTGCGCAGAAATGATGCGCTTTGTTTCACATTAAAAAGTACTTCAAACAACACCTGCTATTTAATCCACTTGTAAAAAAATCGTTAAATGAACTTTGTCTTTATTTGCATCAAGTGTCGTTTCGCTTGTTGAGGCGACTATATCTAAACGTTCAAATATAAGCGGCAAATGAGTCAGCCTTTTACCACTATGAGGTAACCATTCGCTGTATAAGAACTTTATTTTCGCATGCAGCTCTTTATGACTGCCGCAATGGGTAAACATCGCGTAATCACTACGAATAAGCTGCTTATGCACAAAATGATCTGAATCAGCTAGAACAGATTCTAACGAGGTTAATTGCTCTTTGCTTAAGCTAGCACCAATATCGATACGATATAACTCTTGGCTTGCTGTGAGCTTGTTTGAGGTAGGAATATCATAGATAAAGTTGAATGTTCTACTTGTTGATGGTGATAAGCGATGTTTTTGTCTAAATGCGATAAGTGATTGAACTGACTGAGACACAAAACGTTCAGGGCCTCGATGCTCAATCGCGACAATATCAATCGCCTCTCGTTCTACTAGTTCAATCCCTACTAACTCGTTGGTTAACTTATCATGCCCTTCAGATAATGTGCTGAGCGGTTTTTGCTTAGCGAAAAAGTTACCCCAATCTGGGTTGTTTTGAAAGTTTTGAGGACTTTGACCAATGTTGTTGCTGAAAGCGAAAGTAAAAGCTTCTATGGAACTAAATCCTGCTTGCTTAGCCACTTCGGCGATAACGGCTGTTTTATCAAAACCGAGTGTTTGTGCAGCCTCAATATTTCTGAGTAGACTGATGTAATCTTCAGGCCGCGTGTGAAATAAGCTGTAAAATAAAAAACTAAAATGCGCTTCTGGAACCTCAGCTAATTGGGCTAAGGTGTTTATTGCTAATGGTTGATTTAAATGATTGTCGATATAATTTAGCACTTTCTCAAAATTGGTATTAAGCTCTTTCATCACTCACCTTAAACACGTTGCTATTATATTCTTTAAAAGAGTCATCATTAAAACTCTAACGGCCAAAACTGCTCAACAAAAGTCAATTAACAAGTATATGATTTTATCCTTTCACTTGTTGCCATTGATAAAAGCTAATATCGGCTAAATCAAGCATCGATTGATCTTCTTCTGTATCGCCATAAGCAAAAACTTGATCATAATCTTCAATAGAATATTGTTGTAAAATGCGCCGAGATTTTTCAACACCACAGCAGTCACCTTCTCGATATTGCCCTGTCAACCTGCCCTTATTCGATTTCAACTCAGCGCAGATTAAATCAAATCCATGACGCTGACACCATGGCGCTAAATACAAGTTTAATGATGCTGACACCACCACAATTTGGTCTCCTTGTTGTTGATGCCACTTTATTCGTTCCAGAGCTTGCGGATTGATCTGTTCATCTAAGCCAAGTGCATATTGTTCGCCAATGCTCTTTAGTGTTTGTTCATCACGCCCCATAAAAGCAAACTTAGATATGGCTTTTCTTGCTGTTGATGAACCAACGAAACCAATTTTAAATCCTAATATTATTGGCATTAAAATCAAGTAACAAACAACGAGACGCCATTTGGGCACACTCAAATAGATAAATGGTGTATAGGTATCTTCAACAGTAATGGTTCCATCAAAATCAAACAAAGCTAAGTTCATAAATATCCTTATCTCGAACTCAAAAAAAACTTAAAAAAAAGCCAAGGAAGACCTTGGCTTTTATTAGTAACAGAAAATTTATTCTACTACTGGATACTCAATTTTTGCTTGTGCTTTTAACGCTTCGATAACTGAACGATAATCCGCTTCGCTGTATTGTGGTGCTAGACGTTGCTTAATACTCTCAACAACTGTTGCATCAATACCTTCAGCAGCATTCACTTTATCCAATGCGATAACTGCAAAGCCATTAGCTAAAGCAGCTGTATCAAAAGATGCAACGCCTGCTTCAGGAGCGGCTATTTGGAATGCTTTAGCAGTGATCGCTTGATCGATATCTTGATTGAATCGAGCTAGTTGCTCTTTAGTCGCAATCGTTACATCAGTAATTTCAGTGCCAGCTTTTAGTTGCGCTAAGTATTCGTTTGCTTTCTCACTTGCGGCAAAGTTAGCATTATCTTGTTGTAAGCGAGCTTCAATAGAACTGCTAACCTCAGATAATGGCAAAGTACCCGCATCTTGATGCTTCAGTAAGCGAATAACAACAACGTGATTAGGCGCTAGCTCAATAACATCACTGTTCATGCCACTGCCGATAACATCGTTTGAGAATGCAGCTTTGATTAAGTCAGGCTTATTCAAGTTAACTGGAACATTATCACGCGAAAATAAGCTCGTAGTCTGTACTTCAAGATCAAGTGCTTTAGCAGTTTCATCTAAGGTATCAGGTACTTCGTAGCTTGTATCAGCAAGAATGCTTTGTAAGCTATAGAATTCATCTACTGCTTTCTTGTTTTGAAGGTCGCTAACAATTTTGTCTTGTACTTCTTCAAATGGTGCCGCTGCACCAGTTTGAACTTCAAGTAGTTTAACAATGTGATAACCGAACTCACTTTTAACAACTTCAGAGTAGTTACCCGTTTCAAGTTCAAACAAAGCGGTATCGAATGCGGGATCCATTACACCTTGCTCAAACCAATCAAGTTGACCACCTTGCTCAGCGCTGAATTGATCGTCAGAGTCAGATTTAGCAACAACGGCAAACTCTTCACCGGCTTGCAGCTTAGCAAGTGCAGCTTCAGCTTTAGTTTCATCAGCACTGTCATCGCCAGAAGCAAATAATATATGTGCCGCTAAACGTTTTTCAGGAGTTTGATATTGCTGTTGGTTTTCTTCGTAAAACTCACGAGCATCTTCAACAGAAGTTTCGATACCTTTAGCAATATTAGCAGCATTTAACTCTACATATTCTAAGCTAACTTTCTCTTGGCTCATGAATTGAATTAAATTGCTGTCATAATAAGCTTTAATGTCATCAGCAGAGGCTGTAGCAGAAGCTAAATAAGGCGCTGAATCTACGATTAAATAACGAATATCACGTGTCTGACCTTGGACTTCAGCTAATTGCTTAGCTTCACCATCAAGGACAAATTCGCTACCCACTAATGCTGTCAATAATTGACGACGAGTCATATCAACACGCATCATATTTCTGAAGCTTGCCGTTTGGTAACCCAATTGACGTAATACTGCTAAATAACGTTCGTTATCAAACACACCATCCGTTTGGAAAGCCGGTTCGGTAACAATCGCTTGTTTAATTTGTTCATCTGAAACGCGTAAACCTAAGTCTTCAGCAGCTTGGCTGATTAACTTGTCAGCAATTAGACGATCCAATACATTCTGCTTGATACCATTCATATAGTTATCATCGGCAGATAATGCATCAAACATTTCACCTAGCTGTTGTTCTAAACGGCCACGTTCATTTTGATATGCTTGTTCTAGTTCATTAGCGGAAATTTCGTCACCATTAACTACGGCAGCAGCAACATCGGTAGATGTTCCTAGGTAACTACTCACACCAGCAAATGCGAACGAAAGAATCACTAGCACTAAAATACTTTTAGCTATGACACCTTGTGAACCTTCGCGAATTTTTTCTAACATCTGAATTCTCGCTTGTTGCGATAAAATAAATAAAAAGGCGCACCACTTGGGGATGCGCCTTTTTGTAATTTAGACGGAGTTATCAGACGCTACCTCGGGTATGACCGAATCTCTCCAAACACTTAAATTAATCTTGTTAATTCCAGTGTTCTTTCTCGCAAAAAGCACTGATAAACAGTGCTTTCTACAAATGCCTTACAAAAGGCAACGATACCAACTATTTAGTTAACAGCGTCTTTTAGTGCTTTACCCGCTTTGAAAGCTGGAATGTTTGCTGCTGCAATTTTGATTTCTGCACCAGTCTGTGGGTTACGGCCAGTACGTTCTGCACGTTGACGTACTTCAAAAGTACCAAAACCAACTAGAGAAATTTTATCACCATCTTTAAGCGCTTCAGTAACAGCTGTGATAAAAGAATCTAGTGCACGGCCTGCGCCTGCTTTAGAAATGTCAGCACCAGAAGCGATTTTCTCGATTAGTTCAGATTTGTTCATGTCATCCCCTTGAATGTTATTTTCGCGCCGCAACCAAATCCGTCTTTAGAGCGGTCTGCGGAGGCTTTTTTATTATAAGTTTGATACCACACCAAACTTAGTTGGAAAACCAAAAAATTGTACTTGGATACAGCTCAAAGTCAGACGCGCCAAGGGTTTGGTGCTAACTGACTCTCCACTTATCTAGGCTACCACAGCTTTACAGTTTGTTAAGCCCTTTTTTCATATTTTTTGGGTTCAAAGCAACTTTTATTGCTTTTTAGCTACTTTTTGACCACTTCAAAACCTTTTACAGGTCTTTCTAAGGCCAATTCAAGTACTTCCTCGACCCATCTCACTGGATGAATCTTTAAATCAGCAATGACATTCGCTGGGATTTCTTCTAAATCACGCTCGTTCTCTTTAGGAATAAGCACAACTTTAATGCCGCCACGATGTGCTGCAAGCAGTTTTTCTTTAAGACCACCAATAGGCAACACTTCACCACGAAGGGTAATCTCACCCGTCATAGCAACATCACTTTTAACTGGATTACCGGTTAAGCTAGACACTAAAGCTGTACACATTGCAGCACCTGCAGATGGCCCATCTTTTGGTGTTGCCCCTTCTGGTACGTGAACATGGATATCACGCTTCTCATAAAAGTCATTATTAATACCAAGCTGTTCAGCACGGGCTCTAACAACGGTCATTGCAGCCTGAATTGACTCTTGCATCACATCACCGAGTGAACCGGTATAGGCAAGCTTGCCTTTACCAGGTACTGATGTTGCTTCAATAGTCAGTAAGTCACCGCCAACTTGCGTCCAAGCCAGACCAGTCACTTGGCCAATTTGGTTATTTGATTCTGCTTTACCATAATCAAAACGCTGAACGCCTAAGAATGACTTAAGGTTGTCTTGATTAACAACAACGGTTTTAACCGACTTGTCGAGCAAAATCATTTTCACAACTTTACGACACACTTTAGACAGTTCACGTTCTAAAGAACGCACACCAGCTTCACGAGTGTAGTAACGGATCATGCCAATAATGGCGCTGTCTTCAATAGTGATTTCAGTCGCTTTCAAACCGTTTCGTTCAATTTGCTTCGTTAATAAATGTTTCTTAGCAATATTTAACTTTTCGTCTTCGGTGTAACCTGACAGGCGAATAACTTCCATACGGTCAAGTAGAGGACCTGGAATATCCATTGAATTTGATGTCGCGACGAACATTACGTCAGATAAATCATAATCAACTTCTAAATAATGATCATTAAACGCTGAGTTTTGCTCAGGATCTAATACTTCTAATAATGCTGACGATGGGTCGCCGCGCATATCAGAACTCATTTTATCAATTTCATCTAATAAGAATAATGGGTTTTTAACGCCAACTTTTGCCATTTTCTGAATGACTTTACCTGGCATAGAACCAATATAAGTACGGCGATGACCACGAATTTCCGCTTCATCACGCACACCACCTAACGCTACACGTACATATTTACGTCCAGTAGCCTTAGCAATTGATTGACCTAAAGAAGTTTTACCAACACCTGGAGGTCCCACTAGACATAAAATTGGGCCTTTAAGTTGCTTAACACGACTTTGCACGGCTAGGTATTCTAAAATACGCTCTTTAACTTTCTCAAGTCCATGATGATCAGTATCAAGAATGGCTTCAGCTTTTGATAAGTCACGTTTAATTTTAGAACGTTGGCTCCAAGGAACTGCTGTCATCCAGTCAACGTAGCTTCTCACTACCGTAGCTTCTGCAGACATTGGAGACATCATTTTAAGCTTATTTAATTCAGCTTCTGCTTTTTCTTTCGCTTCAGCAGGCATTTTAGCATCGGTAATTTTACGGGCTAAAACTTCAAACTCATCCTGACCTTCATCAAGATCGCCTAATTCTTTTTGAATGGCTTTCATTTGCTCATTCAAATAGTATTCGCGCTGACTTTTTTCCATCTGTTTTTTAACACGGCCACGAATGCGCTTCTCAACTTGTAATAAGTCGATTTCGCCTTCCATCATCGCCATTAAATATTCGAGACGTTCTCCGACGTTAACCATCTCAAGCACAGACTGTTTGTCTTCAAGCTTAAGTGGCATATGTGCAGCCATAGTGTCAGCGAGTCTTGCAGCTTCTTCAATCCCAGTTAATGAAGTTAATACTTCCGGTGGGATTTTCTTATTAAGCTTGATGTAACCTTCGAATTGGCTGATAGCACTGCGAACCAGAACTTCTTCTTCTTTTTCTGCTAAATCTTCAGACTCTAAGTATTCAGCCGTCGCCACAAAGAAATCTTCTTCTTGTGTGTAAGCCGTTACTTTTGCACGTTGGCCACCCTCAACTAAGACTTTAACTGTCCCGTCAGGTAGTTTTAGTAATTGCAGAATAGAGGCTACGGTACCGACGTCAAAAATATCTTCTTTTGTTGGTTCGTCTAAATCAGCTTCACGCTGTGCGACCAATAAAATTTGCTTATCTTGTTCCATCGCCGATTCAAGGCAACGAATAGATTTCTCTCTTCCGACGAACAACGGAATTACCATATGGGGATAAACCACTACATCTCGCAGTGGCAGCACGGGGAGTTCGATATGCGCTTCACGCTCTTGGGTCATAGTTCGATTCCGTTTGATGAATGGATTTTATAATCAGTATATTGGGATGTTTTGTAAACTTTCAATGGTCAATACGAAAAAAGGAGCCCAATGGACTCCTTATTTAAAATAAATCACGATAAGTGTCTATTTATTGTTCGCCACCAGCAACTTGGCTTTCAGCATTTTCGTAAATAAGGATAGGAGAAGATTCACCTTTAACAACAGATTCATCGACAACAGCCTTAACCACACCTTCGACTGAAGGAATGTCATACATGGTATCAAGTAAAATGTCTTCAATAATTGAACGAAGACCACGAGCACCGGTTTTACGCGTCATTGCTTTGTGAGCAATTGCTTTAAGCGCATCTTCTCGGAACTCTAACTCTACATCTTCCATCTCAAACAATGCTGCGTATTGCTTAGTCAATGCATTTTTAGGTTGAGATAAAATTTGAACCAATGCTGATTCATCGAGTTCAGTTAGCGTTGCGACAACAGGCAAACGACCTATAAACTCAGGAATCAAACCAAACTTAATTAAATCTTCTGGTTCAACTTTACCCAAAGTTTGTGAAATAGTGGCTTTATCTGCATCACCTTTCACTTCAGCGCCAAAACCAATGCCAGAACCTGTTAGACCACGTTGCTCAATAACTTTTTCAAGTCCAGCAAACGCACCGCCACAAATAAATAGAATTTTTGAAGTATCAACTTGCAAGAATTCTTGTTGTGGATGCTTGCGACCACCTTGAGGTGGAACTGAAGCAACAGTACCTTCAATCAATTTTAGTAGCGCTTGCTGAACACCTTCGCCGGATACATCACGGGTAATAGAAGGATTATCAGACTTACGACTAATTTTGTCGATTTCATCGATATAGACAATGCCGCGCTCTGCTTTTTCAACATCATAATCACATTTTTGCAGAAGTTTCTGAATAATGTTTTCAACGTCTTCACCGACATAACCCGCTTCGGTCAATGTCGTAGCATCAGCCATTGTAAAAGGTACATCTAAAGAACGCGCTAAGGTTTCAGCCAATAATGTTTTACCACTACCAGTAGGACCAATTAGCAAGATGTTACTCTTACCAAGCTCAACACCTTCAATCGGCGTACCGTTACGCAAGCGTTTATAATGATTATAAACTGCAACTGAAAGTACTTTTTTTGCCTGATTTTGACCTATTACATAATCATCTAGATGATTGCGCAATTTATGCGGAGTCGGTAACTGGTCTTGATCGCGCTTAGGCGATATTTCTTTAATTTCTTCACGGATGATGTCATTGCATAACTCAACACATTCATCACATACATACACTGAAGGTCCAGCGATTAGCTTTCGTACTTCATGCTGGCTTTTTCCGCAAAAAGAGCAGTACAGCAGCTTGCCGCTGTCACCGGTATTTTTGTTATCGCCCATTACCCTACCTCTGTTACAGCCTATACACTGTCTGTAGAAAACTATTTGTATTCATGTTTAGTACAAAATACTTTGGTACATTTACACGCTATTCATCACAGAATAGCGCACTCAGGCACAAAGATCAGCTACGCTTTTCAAATACTGAATCAACTAAACCATAATCAGCGGCTTCTTGAGCGCTCATGAAGTTATCACGGTCGGTATCACGTTCAATAACTTCCATTGGCTGACCTGTGTGATCGGCTAACATTTGGTTTAATTTGTTTTTAATACCAAGAATTTCTTGCGCATGGATAGCAATATCTGACGCTTGACCTTGGAAACCACCTAATGGCTGATGAATCATGACACGTGAATTAGGTAAACAATGACGCTTACCTTCAGCACCGCCAGCAAGAAGGAATGCACCCATACTGCATGCTTGACCAATACATACTGTACTTACATTAGGCTTAATGAACTGCATGGTGTCATAAATTGCCATACCTGCTGTTACTGAACCACCAGGTGAATTGATGTAAATAGAGATATCTTTGTCTGGGCTTTCAGATTCTAAAAATAAAAGCTGAGCGACGATTAAGTTAGCCATATGTTCTTCAACTTGACCAACTAAGAAAATTACTCGCTCTTTTAATAAACGAGAGTAAATATCATATGAACGTTCACCTTTCGCTGTTTGTTCAACAACCATAGGTACAAGAGCATTGAGTACAGATTCTGGTGCTTTATGCATTTTATACTTTCCCTAAATAAAAATGGCTCATATGAGAACCTCATACGAGCCATTATAAATGGTGAACCGCCAATCAAGTCAAGCGAAGGTTACGCTTTACCTGTTGCCTTGTTCATAAATTCTTCAAAAGCAACTTCTTTTGGTGTTACAACAGCTGATTTTAGTAGCACTTCAACAGCTTGCTCTTCAAGAGCGACGTTACGCATATTTTGCATAAGCTCTTTGTTGCCGTTGTAGTATTCAACAACTTCAGTTGGATCTTCGTAAGCAGAAGCCATAGAAGCGATCAAACCTTGAACGCGTTCGTCTTCAGCTTGAAGTTCGTTAGTTTTAATAACTTCACCTAAAAGTAAACCTACTTTTACACGACGCTCAGCTTGCTCTGTGAATAAATCAGCAGGAAGCTCAGGCATGTTTTCAGTTTGGCCACCAAAACGTTGCATAGCTTGTTGACGAAGTACATTAACTTCACCATCAACAAGTGCTTTAGGAATAGTAATATCGTTAGCTGTTAATAAGCCTTCAATAACTTGTTCTTTAACGTTTGCTTTAAGCGCTTGCTCAAGTTCGCGAGTCATATTCTTAGTAATTTCAGCTTTAAGTGCGTCTAAGCCACCTTCAGCGATACCGAATAATGAAGCAAATTCATCGTTAACTTCTGGCAATTCAGCAGCTTGAACTTCAGTAAGCGTGATAATGAACTTAGCAGCTTTACCTTTTAAGTTTTCAGCGTGGTAATCTTCAGGGAAAGTCACTTCAACTTCAAACTCGTCACCAGATTTATGACCTACGATACCCGTTTCAAAACCTGGGATCATACGGTTGCTACCTAGCTCAAGTTCGAAATCATCAGCTTTTCCGCCTTCGAACTCTTCACCATCAACTGAACCGATAAAGTTCATTTTAACTTTGTTGCCTTCTTCAGCAGCAGTTTCAACTACAGCAAATGTAGCGTGTTGCTTGCGAAGAGTTTCAATCATAGTATCAACATCAGCATCATTAACTTCTGCTTGTGGTTGCTCTACAGCGATAGAATCAAGACCAGTCAATGCTACTTCTGGGTAGATTTCAAACGTCGCGATGAATACAAAATTTTCGCCTTCAGTTTCACCTGGTGCAAATACTGGAGCTCCAGCTGGATTTAATTTTTCTGCCATGATTGCTTCAATGAAGTTGCGTTGCATAACTTCACCAGTCACATCTTGACGGATTGCAGCACCGTAGCGTTGCTTGATTACCGATACAGGTACTTTACCTGGACGGAAACCAGAAATTTTTGCACGCTTTGCTTCACGTAATAAATTGTCTTTAATTAATTTCTCAATTTGCTCAGCAGGTACAGAAATTGTTAGGCGACGCTCTAGGCCTTGAGTTGTTTCAACAGAAACTTGCATTGTTTTACCTCGAAATATGTCTGACTTCCTTTGTAATAGTCGACAGCTCAACTATTAAATATTCGTTTCTTGATGATTAATGTTTACTAATAAAAGTGTGACACAGCTACATTTAAGCACTGTTATCTGTAGTAATTCGTATTAGATATTTATCAAGACGCGACATTATAGCGGCGGTTTACAACGGAGTCGAGTGTCAAAACAGGGATTTTAGACATAAAAAAAGCGACCTAAGGTCGCTTTCTCTACAATTGTGCATTTTACATGCAAAATTTGGGGTGACTGATGGGGCTCGAACCCACGACAACCGGAATCACAATCCGGGGCTCTACCAACTGAGCTACAATCACCATTGTATGGTGCACCCGGCAGGATTCGAACCTGCGACCACCCGCTTAGAAGGCGGGTGCTCTATCCAACTGAGCTACGGGCGCTTGGTTTACAGATGAAACTGTAATCCTATAAACATAATAAACTAATTTGGTTGTTAGCTTATCTTTAAAGCTTATTCGTAAATAAACAGCATTACAAATAATTTAAAATTGGTCGGTGATAGAGGATTCGAACCTCTGACCCTCTCGTCCCAAACGAGATGCGCTACCGGGCTGCGCTAATCACCGATTTATCTTCACCTAGAATGCTGAAATTTCTTTCAAACACCTTAACTGCGAGGACGGAGCGCATATTAACGAGTCACTTTACTATCGTCAACGGTTTTTTTTGCAAACCTGTTCAGCTGCTGTTTTTACAAACAAAAAATTCTGTTTTTAAAAAATTGATAAGTCAATAATCATGACATGACTATAGCTGACTGATAGAATACGTCACGGAAAATTTTAGTCTTATTATCGCGCCACATAAAGGAAACTACCCTCTCATGACTGCCCAAAATATTGATGGCAAAGCGATTGCTCAATCTATTCGAACTGAATTAAAAGAAAAAGTACTTGCACGTGTAGAAGCAGGTAAAAGAGCGCCAGGTCTTGCCGTTATCCTTGTTGGTGCAGATGCAGCCTCTCAAGTTTATGTTGGTAGCAAACGTCGTGCCTGTGAAGAAGTCGGTTTTAAGTCTTATTCATACGACCTTGAAACTACAACCACAGAAGCGGATTTATTAGCATTAATCGACCAATGTAATGATGATCCTAAAATCGATGGTATTTTAGTACAACTACCATTACCTGCACACATTGAAGACTCTAAAGTCATTGAACGTATTAGACCAGACAAAGATGTGGATGGTTTTCACCCATATAATGTTGGCCGTTTGGCTCAACGCATTCCTGTTCTGCGATCTTGTACGCCTAAAGGGATAATCACCCTTATTAAGTCCACTGGTATTGATACTTACGGCCTTGATGCAACAATTGTAGGCGCATCTAATATCGTTGGCCGTCCAATGACATTAGAACTACTACTTGCAGGATGTACCACCACGACATGTCATCGCTTTACTAAAAACCTTGAACAAAAGGTACGTCAAGCAGACTTATTAGTCGTTGCAGTCGGTAAACCAGGCTTTATTCCTGGTGATTGGATTAAGCCTGGTGCTATCGTTATTGATGTTGGTATCAATAGATTAGATAGCGGCCGTTTAGTGGGGGATGTCGAATTTGATGTTGCTGCTGAACACGCTGCCTTTATTACGCCTGTACCTGGTGGTGTAGGTCCAATGACTATTGCTAGCTTACTTGAAAATACACTATATGCAGCAGAGCAATATCACGACTAAATAGGTCCATTAATATGAGTTGATACCATCATTAACTTCATAACAAAAAAGCCTGCAATTGCAGGCTTTTTTATTGAATGAACTCAGCGTTATTTTTTACGCCAAGTAGTGATACCATTTTCGCCGTCTTCAAGAATAACACCTAAGGCATTTAATCTATCTCTGGCGACATCAGCAGCAGGCCAATCTTTTTCAGTACGAGCGCGTTTACGTTCAACAATCAATGCTTCGATTTCAGCAACTTCATCATCACTGCCCTCACCTTGAAAATAAACATCTACGTCATGACTAATTAACCCTAACACATCCGTTAATTGTTTTAGGCTGACACCTAAACCACTTGCTTGTTGTAGATCGACTAATTTGAGGCGATTAATTTCACGGACCATCTCAAAAATAACTGAATAAGCTTCTGGTGTATTAAAGTCATCATCCATCGCTAATTTGAATTTAGCGACATAGTCATTTGCTGATGCTGCTTCAACGGTTAAATCTAGGCCTTTTAGTGAAGTATAGATACGTTCTAACGCCGATTTTGCCTGCTTTAAGTTATCTTCAGAATAATTTAACTGGCTACGATAATGCCCAGATAATAAGAAGTAACGAACAGTCTCTGGATCATAATGTTCTAATACATCTCTGATAGTGAAAAAGTTACCTAATGATTTAGACATTTTTTCTTTGTCTACCATGACCATGCCGGTATGCATCCAATAGTTCACATATTGTGAACCATGTGCACAGCAAGATTGGGCAATTTCATTCTCGTGATGTGGGAACTGTAAATCGCTACCACCACCATGAATATCGAAATTTTCACCAAGGTGCTTACTGTTCATCGCTGAACATTCGATATGCCAACCTGGGCGACCTGGTCCCCATGGTGATTCCCAAGTAGGTTCACCTGGTTTTGACATTTTCCACAACACAAAATCCATAGGGTTACGTTTGGTCTCTTCAACTTCAACTCGCGCACCAGCTTGAAGTTGGTCAAGGTTTTGACCAGATAAACGACCATATTCAGCATATGAAGATACACTAAATAACACATCACCATTATCAGCAACGTAAGCATGTTCTTTTGCGATTAACGTTTGCACCATTTCGATAATTTCATCGATATGCAATGTGGCTCTTGGTTCAAAATCGGGTCGCATCATGTTTAATGAATCAAAATCATGATGCATTTCACCGATTAAACGCTCAGTTAATGAATCACAGCTTTCTTTATTTTCTGCAGCACGCTTAATAATTTTGTCGTCTACATCCGTGATGTTACGTAAATAATTAACCGCATAGCCACTAAAGCGTAAATAACGAACAATCATATCAAAAGACACAAAAGTACGACCATGACCGATGTGACACAAATCATATATGGTGATACCACACACATACATATCAATCTTGCCAGGGTTAATCGGTTTAAATTCTTGCTTATCACGACTCATACTATTGTAAATTTTCAACATCGATGGTTCTCTTTAACTCTTTATAAAGCCCAAAATAATTGTCTTAAAGTCTAACATGAGCAACACTGTTTTGAACACTGCACTTTAAGCCTCACGTAAGATAAGTTAGAATCGCGCAACAATTTTTATCTAGGTAGTAAAATATGATCACTTTGCACACAAACATGGGCGATATCAAAATCGCTTTAAATGCTGAAAAAGCACCATTAACGGTTGAAAACTTCATGAAGTACGTTGAAGATGGATTCTACGACGGAACTATTTTTCACCGTGTCATTGACGGATTCATGATTCAAGGTGGTGGTTTTACTGAAGATATGAATCAGAAAACACCAAATGCTGCTGTTAAAAACGAAGCAAACAATGGTTTATCAAATAAAATTGGTACCCTTGCAATGGCACGTACTTCTGATCCACATTCAGCTACAGCTCAGTTTTTTATCAACGTAAGTGACAACACTTTCTTAGATTTTAAAGCTGAAACTTCACAAGGCTGGGGTTACTGTGTATTTGCTGAAGTCGTTGATGGAATGGATATTGTCGAAAAGATGAAATCTATCAGCACTGGCAACCGTGGCATGCATCAAGATGTGCCATTAGAAGCTGTTATTATCAATAGTGTAAGTGTTGCTGAATAAGCATCAATGAAAACTATTTTTATGGGTGATTTGCACTTAAGTGCAGATCGCCCTGATATTTCCCAAGCCTTCATTGATTACCTCAATTCAGATTTATCTGACGTTGAAGCTTTGTATATTATTGGTGATTTATTCGAAGTTTGGACAAGTGATGATATTGCAGAGCCATTTACCGATGTCATTGCCAGTCATATAAAACAAGTTTCCGCTCGTATTCCGGTGTATTTTATCCACGGCAATCGTGATTTTATGATCGGTAAACTGTTCGCGGCAAAGTCTGGCATGGTGTTATTGCCAGAAATCAAAGTATTGGACCTATATGGTGTCAAAACAGTTGTGTTACACGGTGACAGCCTTTGTACTTTAGATAAAGCCTATCAACGGTTCCGCAGTTTTCGAAACTCTTTTTTGGTTAAATGGACTTATTGTCATTTACCAAAATCTACTCGACAAAAAATTGCCGCAGATATCAGAAGCAAGAGTCAAAGCAGTAATCAAGACAAAAGCTATGTCATCATGGATGTCGAACAATCTGCTGTTGATGAGCTACTTGCCAAGACGCAGACGCAAAGAATGATACACGGCCATACTCATCGCCCCGCGATACATGAACTTGCTGATAATAAACAGCGAATTGTTGTTGGAGATTGGTATGAGCAAGGCAGCATTTTGATTGTTGATCAACACTCTACCAAACTTGAGAAACTGCCTTTTTAATCGACACTATTAATACAGTGTCGATATTATACCAATTCGATATCAAGACTTTTCGTTTTTACAGGTAAATAGATTAACTTGGCATTCCGCTGTGAAATTTAAAATCTTCATCTGGCGACATAATCAGTTCCGCTTCAACACCAGCAAGAAACTCAACTCTTTCAGTAATATCTTTATTCGATACCAACTCAGCTAACGTCAGATAGTCTTGATAATGGCGAGCCTCAGAGCGAAGCAATGAAACATAGAACTTCTCTAAATCTTCATCAAGATGCGGGGCAAGTTTTGCAAAACGTTCACAAGATCTTGCTTCAATCAACGCACCAATAATCAGTTTATCCACTAAAGCATCAGGTTCAAAAGTAGTCACATGCTTCAATAAACCTTTTGCGTACCTACCCGCTTCAATGAGCTCATACTCTACCTGTTTCTTTTCCATCAATTCCATGACTTGATAGAAATGGTGCAGCTCTTCTTTAATAAGCAGTACCATTTTATCAACAAGTTCTTGTCCATAAGGGCTACCAGCACGCACTTCAATCTGTTTACTGACGTTGCTTTTACCCTTAAGTGAGTTTAAGTCTCCCATCTTTTTATAGGCAAACTCTTCATAGGGCTTTATCCACTGAGATAACTGCAAGGCACTAGGCTTATCAACCGCATATTTCCTAATTAAAAACATCGCACTCTGAGCGGCCTTGAGTTCACAAATCATATGATCTCGTAAAATAATCGATAGGTTCTCTGGCCTACTGGCTTTTTCTATCCATTCCTCTGGTGTTTCACAGTTTAAAAAAGCATATATCGGTTCAAGTAAACCTTGCTCGTATATCATTGAAGTACCATAAAAGAATCTAATATATCGCTATTATATTAAATAATGGCCAACGATACGACCAACAACGCCTCAATATTCCAACACATATTCTATTAATTTAGCGGTGTTATTCAGGGCATGATGATAAATTAATTGAATAAAAAACGAATAGAACTTGACGTACGTCTCCTTATGTTCAATAAATAGTCTATACATCTTCGTAACAATAGTTGCTAAAGTTGTATTTCAATCTCCTTTAATGGATAAACTTTACTAGGGATAAAGTTATTACTTAACCAACCACTAAGAGATATTAGTGTATTAAGTATGTGTAGGACTGGTTAAGGCGATTGATATATAGGGCTATGATCAGTTCGTCTGAAGTTTGGCGAGCTATGTATAAAAATGCTAAACAAGGATAACAACAATGATATTGAATCACTTAATGGGGCTATACACTCATCCAAAACAAGAGTGGCAAGCAATTGAGCGCAACCATGAGGCTGTAAAAAGTAGCCTTAGTCATATATTACTCATCGCACTTATACCTGCCGTATGTAGTTATATCGCCACTGCTTATATAGGCTGGCATCCAGCAAATGGTGACCCACTATTCCTGACACCGCAAAGTGCTATGTTCATGTCTGTCGGAATGTATTTCGGTTTAATTGCCGGTGTATTGGCACTGGCATATTTGTCATATTGGATGGCTAAAACATTTGATGCATCCCCTACTTTCACACAAGCACTTGAACTAGCGGCATATACAGCGACACCTTTGTTCATGGTAGGTGTATCAGCACTTTATCCAGTGCTTTGGTTTATCATGTTAGTTGGGCTAGCAGGTTTAGCTTATTCAGTTTATTTACTTTACGCTGGTGTGCCTATCATTATGAACATCCCTGAAGAAAAGGGATTTATTTATGCAAGCTCTGTTGTGACTGCAGGTTTAGTATTACTGGTTGGACTAATGGGAAGCAGCATTATTTTATGGAGTTTAGGTTTAGGCCCTATGATGCAGTAAGCATTTTTATACTATAATTTAAAGGGCGCATTAGCGCCTTTTTTATTGGGCTAAATTCCGCTCGATTTTTCTATCGCGATACAGGGTGATAAATGACTAAAAACACATATCAAAAAATACTTTTTGTTCTACTACTTCTTTCTGGTTTATATGCTATCAACCATTGGGTGAAGTCATCATCAAAAGAACAGATCACTCAATCACCGCAAAAAAATGTCACTCCTGACACATCAACAAATAAAAGCATTGAGAATCGAGACCATAAAAATGATATTAAGAATAAGGACATTCAAAATATACAACCAAAAGACATTACATTAACTTCTCTGGATGAGTTAATTGCATTGTTTAACTCCCTTAATTACAACAAAGAAAGCTGGGATGCAGGGCTAAGAGAAGTTCCAAGACTCACATTTGAAAGTGTTGGCGAAAAATGGCAAGAAACCTCTAATGAGATCCCTGTTCAACTTAAGAAAATGGTCTTTTTTAGATTGATGGCACCATTAATTTTACTGAGTAATGAAAAGATTGCTCTTGAACGTAACATAGTCAAAACAGCACAGTTAAATGACGGTAAACTTATTCAGTTAGCGATTAAGTATCGCGTCATTTCTGAGAGCCCTGAGCAATTAACAGAAGAGCACCGGGCGCAATTACTTCAACGTGTAGATATCATGCCGCCGTCATTAGTGTTAGCTCAAGCCGCTGAAGAAAGTGGTTGGGCGACATCGAGATTTACCGTAGAAGGGAATGCTTTTTTCGGCCAGTGGGACTTCAGTGGTAACGGCATGATCCCTAAACAGCAAAGAAAAGAGTTAGGCAACTATGGTCTTGCCCGCTTTGATACTCCTCAAGCTTCTGTAGAAGGTTATATGCTTAATATCAATACTAACGCTGCCTATTTATCTTTAAGGGAGATGAGACAAGGTTTACGCAAGGATAAAAAGCCAATTACAGGTCTTGAACTTGCCACAACCCTTGATAAGTATTCTGAGCGTGGACAAGCTTATATAGATGGTATCCAGGGGATAATTCGGTTCAACAAACTTGATCAGGTAGACGCCGCTTATTTGGGTGACGATACGCCGCTTCACTTGATATCAGCTAACCAATAAACCAGACTCACTTCTAGGTTACTGACAATAAAAAAGCCAGAACAGCTAAGCTGTTCTGGCTTTTTAAGTCTTTATTAATGTTTACGCATAAGTATCACGTAATGCCACAGTTAAGTTAAACACTAACGCATCTTTAGACGAGTCTTTGTTATCGGCACAGAAATAACCTTCACGCTCAAACTGATACGCTTTCTCTGCAACCGCATCAACTAAGCCAGCTTCTACAACGCCATTTAAAACTGTCAATGAATCTTCATTTAACACTTCATCTAGCGTTTCAAATGCTGCTGGTGACGCTTCGGTAAATAAACGATGATATAGACGGAATTCAGCAGATTTTGCAGTTGATGCCTCAACCCAATGGATCACACCTTTGACTTTACGGCCATCACTTGGGTTTTTACCTAATGTTTCGTTGTCATAAGTACAATAAACCGTAGTTACATTACCCTCTTCATCTTGATCAAAACGTTCAGCTTTAATGACATAAGCGTTTCGTAAACGAACTTCTTTACCTAAAACTAAACGCTTAAAGTGCTTATTGGCTGATTCTTTAAAATCTTCAACATCAATAAATAACTCTTTGCCAAATGCAATTTCACGCGTACCCATCTCTGGTTTATTCGGGTGCATTGGCGCGTTAATGATTTCAGGCGCATCAGATGGATAGTTTTCAATAACCACTTTAATGGGTCTTAACACAGCCATTGCACGGGGCGCATCGGCATTTAGTTCTTCACGGATACACGCATCAAGAACACCACCTTCGATGAGGTTTTCTTGTTTAGTCACACCGATGCGTTGGCAAAACTCACGAATAGATGCTGGCGTATAACCACGACGACGCAAACCTGCAATAGTAGGCATACGTGGATCATCCCAACCATTTACTAAATTACGTATCACTAAATCATTCAGTTTACGTTTCGACATCATCGTATATTCAAGATTCAATCTTGAAAACTCATACTGACGAGTACGATTTGGCTGATTAAAATCTTCTAAATGATCTAATACCCAGTCATATAACCGACGATTATCTTGAAACTCTAAAGTACATAAAGAGTGGGTAATGTTTTCAATCGCATCCGAAATACAATGAGTAAAATCGTACATTGGGTAAATGCACCACTTATCACCTGTTTGATGATGGTTTGCAAAACGAATACGATAAATAATCGGATCGCGCATACACATGAAAGGTGAAGCCATATCGATTTTTGCACGCAGTGCACATTCACCTTCTTTAAATTCACCTGAGCGCATTTTTTCAAATAAGCTTAGATTTTCTTCAATAGAGGTATCTCGGTACGGACTATTCTTACCCGGTGCTTTTAATGTACCGCGATACTCACGGGTTTCTTCTGAATTTAAGAAACACACATAAGCTAAACCTTTGGTAATTAGCTCAACTGCATATTGATGCAGTTGGTCAAAATAATTTGACGAATAACGAATTTCACCAGACCATTCAAAACCCAACCAACGAACATCATCCTGTATAGAATGAACATAATCGATGTCTTCTTTTTCAGGATTAGTATCATCAAAACGTAAGTTACATTGACCTTGGTAATCTTTAGCGATTCCAAAATTCAAACAGATAGACTTAGCATGACCAATGTGTAAAAAACCATTGGGTTCTGGCGGGAAACGGGTTTGCACACTGGTATGCTTACCACTTTTTAAGTCTTCGTCGATAATATTACGAATGAAGTTACTAGGACGTACTTCGTTGTCCACTTGACTCATGGAGTTCCTCTTGGGGCGCTAAGGTGAAATTTTCTTAACTTCGATGATCCTACAGATTTACGCCAGTTACAATGCCTGTTTGATAAAAAAAATGCACTTAAAACAAAAAACCAGCATTTAATAAAATGCTGGTTTTTTTTTGAACATCAAATTATCTTATTCAGTGATAATTTTGATACCTGGAATAATTTGCTCACCCTGTCTACCTTTCTTTCTTAGCCAGAAATAAAAGCCGATTAAAGCAATGGTGAAGAATGAAATCCAGCTAATTGATTGAACAGGGTGCTTGGCTATATTTGCACCTTGATAAACCACCGTTGCGCTGCCGTAAGCTAAACCAAAAGTCCATAAAGCTGCAAACCTTGCCCATTTCGTACCGAACTCGTTGACTAAAGCGCCCATAGCGGCTACGCAAGGAGTGTAAAGCAACACAAATAGTAAGTAAGAAAATGCTGCAACCTTGGTCGTAAAGCCAGCTTGAAGAGCACTGAAAGTTGAACGATCAACTTCCAGTTCTTCTGCCGCCTCTTCCATGTTTTCTACATTGCCAACAGAAATTGACAATGGGTCTTCAGGAGCAATACCTAATAAGTTTTCAGGGATTGTACTCCATGCTTCAGCAAAACTCTCAGATAACGTTGCGAGTTCTTCGTCTTCACCCATTGGATCAGCATATAAACTATTTAATGTTCCAACAACGGCTTCTTTTGCAAATATACCGGTGATAATACCTACAGTCGCAGGCCAATTGTCTTGTTCTACTCCCATCGGAGAGAAGAATGGGGTCACTTTTTGACTCAACACACTTAATACTGATTCTTTACTGTCTTCATGGCCAAAACTGCCATCGGTACCAATTGCATTTACAAAGTTGAGTAAGGTCACCACGATAACAATTGTTTTACCAGCACCTAAAATGAAACTTTTAGTTCGTTTTGTCGTGCGAGAGAAAACCGCTTTCGCTTTTGGCATTTCATAACTTGGTAATTCCATTACTACAGCACTACTCGTGCCAGGTAAAACAGTACTACGAAGCAATAAACCTGTGCCTACAGCAGCTAGAATACCGATGATATAAAGTAAGAATACTAAGTTCTGACCAGATTCAGGGAAGAACGCTGCAGCAAATAATGCATAAACAGGTAAACGTGCACCACAAGACATAAATGGTGCCATCATGCCAGTCACAATTCTTTCTCGCTCACTACCCAGTGTACGTGTAGCCATAATTGCAGGTACAGAACAACCAAAACCCACAATCATTGGCACGAATGCTTTACCAGGTAAACCGATACGTCTCATCAAGCCATCTACGACAAATGCAGCTCGGGACATATAGCCAGAAGCTTCAAGCACTGATAATGCAAGGAACAAGGCTGCGATGACAGGAATAAAGGTAGCAACAGTCTGAACACCTTGACCGATACCGCCAGCTAAAATAGTCACAACCCAAACTGGTGCGCCAATTGAGGTTAACAGTGCGCCGAAGTGATCAACAAAAACTGCGCCTGCCGCGATATCAAAGAAATCAATAAATGAACTGCCCACGTTAATACTGAACATGAACATTAAATACATAACGAATAGAAATACAGGAACGCCCAAAACAGGGTGTAAAATTAATTTATCCAGTTTATCGCTAGCAGTTTCGTACTCGCCCACTTCAACTGAACTTTCAAATATTTTTTGAACAAAATCAAATCGTGTTGTTGCCACTAAGACTTCTACATCTGTACCGGTTTGCTCTGCAATTTTAGTACAGTCATTAACAACATCTTTTAAGCTGGTGTTGTCACATTGACCACAGCCATTGCCGTTACCTAGCATAGCAAGTGCACGTCCACGACTTAAATCAGGAGCATGTTCTTGTAGCGTTTTTACTCCAGATTCGATACTCCCGTCGTAGTTCAAAATCAAAGGTAACTCAGTGATGTTGCCCTTTAATAAATTCAAAACTTGGTCTTGTACCTGCTTTACGTCTTTTATCTCGCGAGAACAGACTGCGATAACAGGACAACCTAACTCTTTGGTCATCTCTTCGAGATTAACACTAACGCCTAATTTTTTGGCCGCATCAATTTTATTTAATACCACAACCATTGGTACACCTAGTTCTCTTAACTGCACAGTTAAATAGAGGTGTCTTTCAATATTTGTGGCATCGACAAGGTTAATGATCCCGTCAATTCTTTGTTCTGCAAGATACTGCTGAGCAATCTGCTCATCTAAAGAGCAATCACAAGTATTACCTGCAGGTAATAAGTCATAAATACCCGGTAAATCGGTTAAATGAATATTGGTATTATCCAGCGTAAAATAGCCCGTTTTCTTTTCAACGGTTACACCAGACCAATTGCCGACTTGCTGATTAGAACCAGTAAGCGCATTAAAAAGAGTCGATTTACCCGCATTTGGATTACCTACGGTTACGCAATGAAATTCTTTAACCATTAGTTTTTACCACCTCAATAATATCTGCTAAGTCACGACGCATGCACAACCGACTCCCACGTAAATCAATTTCAACGCCTGACCCCATTGGAGCTCTACGTAATAATTTGAAAGAAGTATGTGGTGTGATCCCCATAGATAACAATTTGCGCTTTACTGTTTGTGGCAACGAAAGTTGTCCAATTTCAGCAATCTTCGCCATATCTCCGGGATTGAGTTCACTGAGCTTCATTAAGCATCTACCTTGGGTTTTAAAATACGAATTAGACTAATTTTATATGAGCTAACGAGACAAAACCGCTACATAGATCATATTTCTTGAGTGTAAACGAGAATGGTTTTCAATTGTATTGTCAATTATGTGATAAAAGCCCATAAGAAAATAGTGCTTTGTATAAAATTATTTGTTAATGACTAAATTAATGGTTCATTGAGGGATTACTTTAACGTTCGATTAACGAATGTCGTTACTTAGTAACCCGAAAACAAACTCATCTACCCAATGCTTACCAATTTTATAATTCTGTCTTAAACAACCTTCTTGCATAAAACCACAATTCAACATCACTTTAGCTGATGCGGTGTTTTTAGTTGCGCAAATCCCAATAAATTTATGAATATCGAATTGATGTATTCCCCAATCAATTACTGCTTTTAAACTTTCCGTTCCATAGCCTTTACCTGCTGCATTTGGTGAAATGATATAACCGACTTCTGCGCGCCGTAATAAATTATCATCACAATGAAAGCCGGTTAAACCAACAAAACATCCTGTATGAACATCTTCGATGACTAAAGTTAACCAATTACCTGATTCAAAAGACCAAGGCAATAATCTCGATTCAAACTTAGCTTTAATCTCAGATAAAGGTGAGACCTCAGTAATAAACTTCATAACCTCTTTATCTTGATGCAAGTCATTAAAATAATTCCAATCAGATTGACTAATCGACCTGATTTTTAATCTCTCGGTAAATAGTTCAATCATTAACCGCCCCCTTTTCAATAAAAAAGGCAGCCGAAGCTGCCTTTGTAAAAACGTGCCTAATTAAGCTCTGCTGGTAACTTCTAATAAGTGGTAACCAAACTGAGTTTTTACAGGACCTTGTACTTCGTTCAGTGGAGCACTAAAAACGACTTCATCAAATTCACGAACCATCATACCTGGGCCAAATGAACCTAAATCTCCACCTTGTGCTCCAGATGGACATGAAGAATGGGCTTTAGCAATTTCAGCGAAATCTGCACCGGCTACGATTTGTTGTTTAAGATCTTCACATTGTTCTTCTGAACTGACTAGAAGGTGTCTCGCTGTTGCCTGTACCATTTTTTGCTCCTTTGGTAATTAATACCATTTTCAAATATTTTATTTTTATAAATAGAGAGGGAGCAAAAAATGCTCCCTCATTACTCAAGTTACTTGGCTAAGCTAACAGTTATTGTTTATTTTGCCAATTCAGAATCAACCCAACGTCCAATTTTTTTCTCCATAACCGCCATTGGTAATGAACCCGTGGTGAGGATTTGATCATGAAAACCTTTAAGGTCAAATCTGTCACCCAATTTAGCTTCTGCATCAGCACGCAGCTTCAAAATGGTAAGTTGGCCAATTTTATAAGAAAGAGCCTGACCTGGAATTGCCATGTAACGCTCTACTTCAGCAATAATATCTGATTCAGCCATTGGAGAGTTATCCATCATGTACTGGATAGCTTGCTCTCGACTCCATCCTTTAGAGTGCAACCCAGTATCAACCACTAAACGCATAGCACGTAACATTTCATCTGAAAGCTTACCAAAGTACTGATACGGGTCTTCAAATAACCCCATTTCGATCCCTAGGTACTCAGCATATAAAGCCCAACCTTCTTCGAATGCGGTATACCCTTGGAAACGCTGGAATTCAGGAATGCCAGTCAGTTCTTGCTTAATCGCTATTTGGAAGTGATGTCCTGGCGCAGCTTCATGCAAGGAAAGTGTCGTCATTCCCCATTTAGGTTGTGCTTTTAGATTATAGGTATTGATATAAAATACACCGGGTCTTGAACCATCTACTGCTGGCGACTCATAAGAAGCCCCTGCTGCAGATTTCTCTCTAAAGCTCTCAACAGGCTTAACCACATAATCAGCTTTTGGCATAACATTAAAGTACTTAGGTAGTTCTTTATTAATATTATCTTTCAGCACCATATAACCATCAATAAGCCCTTGGCGGTCATTAAAGAAATATTCAGGCTCACTTGATAATGAAGCAAAAAATTCCGTTAAATCCCCTTTAAAATGAACTTGTTCACGCACTTTATCCATTTCTGCCAGAATACGTTTAACTTCAGACAAACCAATTTGGTGAATTTCATCAACAGGCATCTTAGTCGTTGTGTGACTGTTTGCTAAAGTTTGGTACCACTCTTTACCATTTGGCAGTCCCCACCATCCATCTGATGCTCTTGCATGGGGAAGATAAGTTTCTTTAAAGTAATCTCTTAAACCTGTTAGAGAAGGAATTAACTGAGTCTGAATAAGATTGTCATATTCCTCTGTCAATTGTTTCTTTTCTTGCTCAGTAAAATCATCAGGCATGATGTTAATAGGTGCATAGAATAAACTTTGATTGGCTTCAGCAACTAACTGAGCATCTAGCTGAGGAATAATTCGCTCAACCAATACCTTGGGTAATACGACTTTGCTTTCGATTCCTTCATCCATTCTTGCTTGTGCAAGAGAAATCCAATTAATGAAACCAGATAGACGACCAAGCCAGTTTTTGTAATCAGTAACAGTTTTGAATGGTTGGGCACTTTCACCACTGCCTAATTGAATCATACTGATAACCGTACTATAGAATTGATTCATCGGCATATAATGCTCAGGATATGATTCAGCCACTAAATCCATGTGACGATCATACATAAACATGTCAAAACTTAGCTGTAAATTAGCAGGAAGTTCCTTAACGTTTATTGCTTTAGCGGCTTTTAAATAACGAGAGTTAAGCTCATGTCTTTGTTTTAGGTATTCTTCGGTTAATGATCCGCCAAAATTATCGTTGTACTTATTAACACCGACGTAAGTTGCATAGATGGGTTCTAAAGCGAGTAAATCATTAAAATAATCATCTGCTAATTTGTTATAAGTTTGTTCAGCCGTTTGAACGACTTCTTTGCTAGCAATCTCATTAGATACCTTGCCTTCGCTAACTGTTGGTTTAGCTTGATCACTGCAGCCTTGCAGTGAAAATAAAGCAGTGATGGCAACTGCGAGTAATGTTTTTTTCATTTTCTGATCCCTGTTTCGGCCACAAAACTGTGCCGTAAATATCCAAACTAAAATCTTTATTATGGGTAATAATGTATAACAATTATTTGTTGTAAGTTAGTAAAAAATTGTAACTGTGAATATTAAATATTTGTTCAAAAAAACTTAAGGAATAATAAGCAAAAAAAAAGCCCCATAAAGGGGCTTTTTAGAATAAAAACGATTACAAAGTAATGTTATTTATTCTGGCTTTTTCTTTGATGTAAGAAATATAACTGTTAGCGCTACGCTTCGTTTTACTGTATTTAGCAGCACGATTTGCACGCTTATAAGCAGACTTATATTGCTTCAAACTTAAATGAGCTAATGTTAACTCAAGTTCAGCTTCACCTGGTTCATCCAAACCTATAGCAAGTGCTTTTTCAAACACTGGAATTGATGCTTTAGCTTCTTCTGCAATAGCTAATATTTTACCTTGTTTAAGGTATAAATCAGCATCACCAGATATTTCAGCAGCTTGGCCATAAAGCTTCGCGGCTTGCTTGAAGTTTTTAGCGTTATGATAGAAACCAGCTAAGATTTTAATAGACTTTTCAGACTCTTTAATCAAACCAGATTTCACATGCTTTTCATACAGTTTAGCTGCATTATATGGCGCACCATTTTGCGACATAAGCTGAGCTAGACGAGTAATATTACCGTCAGTATCAAGAAAACCATTTTTATAAGCTAAGTCGTAAGTTGCTAAAGAGTTTTTATAATCTTCAGTCATCAAATAAAATTGTGCTAGCTGTACCCAAAGACGTTTATCATCTTGGAATAGAGGTACCATAACTTCTAGGATGTTAACTGCTTCTTTATACTTCTTTTGATTAAAGTATGCAGTTAATTTCATTTGATAAAGACCTTTATCAGGCTTCTCAACTAAAGAAAGACCTTTATCAGCAACTTCTAGTACTTTATCCCACTGCTTAAGTTCGCTATATGCAATACCGACACGACGGTATACAACAGGGTCAACTTTACAAGTGAAGTCCATCCACTTGTAATAGTAAGGAATCGCTTCTTTAAACTTCTTTTCTTGTAATAACAAATCAGCATACAAACGCATTGTTGCAGCATGATCCGTACCACCAAGAATGTCAGAATCAACAGCGGTTTTTAAGTACTTTACTGAGGTAGCCATCTGACCTTTTTCAGCATAGAAAGAACCGATCATTCTATCAATATATGCTTTATCAAAGTCATTTTTGGTATTTACTTCAAGCAATATTTCAATTGCTTCATCCAAACGGCCTTCAGTATAGGCTTCAAATGCTTTTTGAACTTTCTTACCAGCACTAGCACCAACTGCACGAGACTTTCTTTCATCTATCGGACACTTTTCAACAGCAGCTTGTGCTGTTGAAACAGTGAGTAGTGAACCACTACATAAAGTGATTAATAACGCACTAGCTATTTTATTTACTTTACGCATTATCTACCCCCTTTATCCAAGCTGAAATCAAGTTGTACTGTCATACCAGGAACCTTCATAGCCTTACCATCAATGATTTTAGGCTTATATTTCCATTTCTTTAACGCTCGAATTGCTTCTCGGTCAAAGACACGTTTAGGTTCTGCTTTAATAACTTTTACGTCTTCGATGCCGCCCAGTTCATTAATAGTGAAAGATAGTTGTACATAACCTTCTTTACCATCACGTGCTGCAGCTATTGGGTATTGTGGATCAATACGTACAATAGGTGTTGCATCACCATCACGCGTCATCATATTGCCAAGTTTAAAACCTGTACTTGCACCGCCTGCTACTACACCACTCATGTTGAATGCCATATTCGTGTCAATATCTGACGACGTATCTGGCGGAGTCGTGTCCGGCTTCGGTGGTTGCTCAGGTGGTGCTGGCGGCTTTGGTTTAACCCTAGGCTTGTCCTGAACTTTCGTATCTTGTTTGTCCATGCTGATCTCGATAATCGGAGAATCAGCTGAAGTGTCGGCGCGTTTAGCGCCGCCACCGACCAAGAAGGCCATGAAGACAAACAAGGCGAAAGTAACAGCAGCACCGACTATTAGTGATACTATTGCTCTCAGCATATTAGTCTTTCCCCGCTGAAATCGAGATTTTATCGATACCCGCTTTCTTAACGTTGTCCATAACCTTAACTACAAGGCCATGTTCGGCTTCTTGGTCTGCTTCGATTAATACAGCCGCTTCAGGTGCTTCAGCTAACATACGTTCTACGTTTGCTGTTACACGCTCGATGTCAACCTGACGGTTTTCCATCTTAATTACGCCTGTCTTACTCACACCAATAAAGATGTTTGCAGATTTTTGTTGTGTCGCTGTAGAAGCTTCAGGTTTCTTATAATCAAGACCTGATGGCTTAATGAACGAAGTCGTCACAATAAAGAAGATCAACATGATAAACACGATGTCGAGCATCGGAGTCATATCTACCTGAGCTTCTTCTTCTACACTAAAATGCTTTTTACGTGCCATTTTCAATACTCTCTCTAGTGGTGTGGCAAGCTATCTTTAAGCTTTTCAAGACTGATTTTCAATTTTGCATCTAGTCGAGTGCTAAAGAACACACCTGATAATGCTGCAACCATTCCTGCCATTGTCGGCATGGTTGCCATTGAAATACCAGCCGCCATCATACGAGCGTTACTCGTACCATGAACTGCCATCACATCGAACACTGCTATCATACCGGTTACGGTACCAAGTAGACCAATCATTGGACAAATGGCTACTAAGGTTTTAATAAGCAGCATACGAGCATTCATTTGTTGCTTAGCTTGGGACACCCAAGCTTCACGGATACGGTGTGCATACCAAGAGGTTGAATCCTCTCTATCATTCCATGCGTTGATAATCTCTTTATGCTCTTTTGGTGCAGTTAAATTGATGTACCAAAAGCGTTCAAGCATTAACACCCACATTAGAAATAACACTGCCGCAACCAACCAGAGAATATCTCCTCCGGTGGCCATGAAGCCCCTGACAGAGTCCCAAACATCCATCAGGATTAGCATCATTAGTCAGCCCTCTTCTCAGCATGCTCTGCAATAATACCAGCACTTTGTTCTTCAAGAACTTGAACTACTGATTTGCTTCGAGCAATTACAATAGCGTGCATAAGCATTAGTGGAAGTGCAGCAACAAGACCTTGAACCGTTGTCATCAATGCCATTGAGATACCACCAGCCATTAGACGTGGATCACCTGTACCGAACAATTGAATTGTTTGGAAAGTTGCAATCATACCGGTAACAGTACCTAGTAGACCCATCATAGGAGCGATAGCAGCTAATACTTTAATGATAGAAATACGTGCTTCTAAAGCAGGTGTTTCTTTCAAAATAGCTTCATCAAGTTTCAATTCAAGTGTTTCAACATCAACATCTTTATTGGCATGGTATACCTTAAGTACTCGACCTAATGCGTTGTTGCCAGGTTTAGAAGTATCTTTACGTTGAGCTTTAACTTTAGCGCCAACAATATAAAGAGTCACTAAACGTTCAATTGAAATTAATGCACCAAGAACAAGTAAACCAATAATGATGTAACCAATTGGACCACCCGCTTCAATACGTTCTTCGATTGTCGCTTTCTGAGTGAATACGCTTAATAGAACACCGCGAGCTGGATCGACATAGAGCTTCTCATAACCAGAAGTTGCGCTAGTAAATGATTTAACACTTGCTACTTGCGTACCACCTGGTTGCTGTGAAAGCTGTTGAATCAAACCAAGGTCTGCGTTGTAAACAACATATTTACCATCAGCCAAAAGGTTGTATGCACCAACACGAGTAACGGTTGTATTAGTAACACCACCGTCTAAGCCAGTAACATCAGCATTGAAATTAACAACTTTACCTGATTCAACCATTTCAAAAAGTTGAGCTTCCCAAAAGCGCTCTAGCTCATCGATTTTTGGTAGTTCTTTACGTGCACCAAGTTCCGCAATAAATGCTTCACGGCCTGGGAATTGCGCAGTAATGTTAGAAGAAACTAACTTACCAGCGAAATCGCCAGCTTCACCTTTAACAACACCAAACATTTCGCCTAAGTCACCAGAAGCAATCTTACGATCTTCTTCAAGTTGCGCGATTTTACGTTCGTTATCAGTAAATGCTTGAGCTAAATCTTTACCACGTTGTCTTTCAGTCGCAAGGGCTGATTTTTCACGTTTAAGAAGAGCAGCTTTATCACCACGTTCGTTTAAAAATTCCGCTTCGCGCTTTTTATTTGTTTTTGAAGCGTTAGCACGGTCGGTTTGAACTTGTTTTAATAATTGATCAATCGTTTTTGGTGCATCTGCAGCGCTAACCATACCTGATGTTAGTGACAGAGTTGCAGCAACGATTGCTGTAGTAATAAACTTTTTCATTATTGCGCAGCCTCCGCAGCAGGGATTGGTAGAGCAAACAGATCAGGTGCACCTTGTCCACGAGCCTGTTTAATTGCTTTGCTTAAGTTACGAAGGTAGCTATCTTCTAACTGATCCCAAGCTTTAGTTTCGTCGTTAAACATCCAAGCAGACTTTTGATCTTGGCTTTGAGCGTAAAGGCTTACACGGCCGAAGTTTAAGAAATCAACTAGGATTTCTTTATCACCAAGTTTTAATTGGCCAGTTTCAGCAATCAACTTTGAACCGTATTCACGCTCAATGTTATATGCGTCTAAAATCAAACGGTATTTTTCGGCTAAAGTCACTTCAGCACTGTTTAATGTATCTCTCAAACGCTGAACACGAGTTTCGCGAGCTTCAACATTGAATGGTAAGTCTAATGCAATAAATTGCTCTAAAGCTTCTACCATTTTAAACATTAATGGAACAACGCCTTGTCTAAGAGCATCAACACCGTCGATATCATCTTGAATCAGTTTCATTGTTGCTTGTTGGTCTGCAACCAAACCAGCGACATAATCATTGTAAGATTTTAGTGATTCGCGTTCGTCAGCAACTGAGCCATACTCAAAAAGCATGTCTTGTGCTTGATCAAAATACTTATCAACTTTATTTTGCGATGATGCAGCGTCAGCATGGATCTTGCTATCTGCTTTCTGCACATCAGTAAGAGGATCTGCAATCACGAAGTTGCTGCTAGCTAATGCAAGCGCGCCAACAAGTGCAGTAGCGATTTTTGTTCTATTGCTTACCTTGGACATAGTTCCCAACCAATTTATAGTGAATTAGAAAGCTTAACTAATGAGTAACAACTCCGATTTTATTGTTAACCGATGTTGCTGCTACTAAGTCTATCTTTCTCTTGTGATTGTTAGTTTTTTCTTCCCTATTCTATACCTGCTAGGGCATAGACCCGCTCGCATCATTTCACAAAATGTTGACCTGTGTCAACATTTGAGAACATCAAAAACAAGCATAAAGAAGTGTTTCAATTAAACTCAAGACTGAAAGCTCAATTTATACACATATCAATATATATCGACCAACCTAAATAGGCTTTAAACATTAGATAAACATAAAACTACAGATTAAAGCTCAGTTTTACTCGACTTAGGAATTTAAAATAGCGGCTTTATGTATCACAACATATATTGAAGTTGAATCAATGCTTATATTATTAGCATTGAAGCTATTAATGAATAATTTTTAGAAATTGAAAAAGTACCAACAAAAGACGGGAAATAAATAACCGAGAGACTACTTAATTACGACTACAAATCTAGCAATACGTGTAAATGTTGGCGCTACATACACATAAATGCGCTTTAAATGCCCCTAAACGTTAATATCTGTCTTAAATTTAGTCAGAAGTATTATTTTGTTAATGCAAAGGAAAAGCCATAACATTTGAAATATTCAGGGATAATAGAAATAGTAAAATAGATATCTGACTTATTAATGTTTAACTCCCATTACCTTTTCTACATGAATTCCAGTCTAAGCATTTATTATCTTTTTAGTTATGAAAAACCTAGAAATCACTTATTAATTAGTAATAGTAAGATACAAAAATGGCTGAAAAAAATCAGCCATTTTCTATATACCCTTTAAAACTTTATTTTAATTTTCTTCTGTTTGAGTCTCTGTATCTTCAGATTTGATATCTGTAATAGTGACTTCACCTGCATTTTCTAAGCGAAGTTGATCGACTTTTTGTAAAATTTCAATTTGCTCAGGAGAAAAACGACCATAAGTCACTCCTCGATCGGCAAAAACCTCAGCAGCCAAACCTAAATTAGGAGAACCAGTTCCTGGCATACCTGCACCGCCGCTTGTTCTACCGATTGAATCCATTAACGCCGCACTATTTGCAGCAGTAGACATACCACGGCTTTTTTGCGATTTGTATAAGTCGGTAATTTTCCAATCATTAATATTTGGCTTCAATGTTGGGCCTGCTTTCAAATAATTACTCATCGTACCGTGGATATATTTACTTAAATGAGCAGTTAAATCAGATTGGAATTCAGGAAAATACATCTCTTTTCTTTCATATAAGCTTGACACTCTAAAGGTACTTTTCCCTTCAGAATACGTCCCTCTATTTGAGTTTATAAAATCGCTAGCATTAGATTTTAAATTGTCATAAACATTGTTGGAAGTAAAAGCACTCTTACGGATATTCGGGCCACCAACATTACCTTGATACATGCCGTATATGATCACTGGATTTGCATCATAATTTTTAAATAGAATTTCATTCTCAATGTCATTTAAACTTAATGACATACCTTCTACATTTAATATTTTCTTCGAAAAAATAGTTTCATCATCTTCGAATTCATCTTCAATTTTCTTAATTGGGTACATATCGATTAATTCAATTAATACGGTCAGGTTATACAAATTTAACCAATATGCTAATTGCTCATCTCTATTGAGTTTACTTAAAGATACTTCACTAGGAACTGACTCAAGGCTTTGTTGGATGTCCTCTAATAACTTCTGATTATCATCATCCTGAAATTGTTCGTAGAAAAAACGGTTTCCTTCAAGTGCAGTTAATTTGTTTACTCTCACCTTCATTCTTGTGCCGATCGAAGCTTTAAAATCTTTAGCTGTCGCCCTTGTTGAATGCCCAACGGCAAGCACACTAGACTTTAAAACTGCATCTAAATCATCATATAAAATTTCAATGTTGGAGTTTGCATCGTACGGAGAAAACTTATCTGATATTTCGCTGGCAGAAACAGCAAACGATGCTATTGCGATATTAATCCATAGGAGCTGAGTTATTGATTTTTTCATAATTGAATCCATTCTGTTTTAAATAAAAATGGCCTCATAAGAGGCCATTTATCAATGAAAATATTTATACAATAATTTTAGAACTTCAATGTTGCACTTGCATGTAAGTAACGACCTAACGTGTCATAGAAACCAGAAACTTGGTTACCATTTGACGATAGTGTATTACCTACCATTGGAGGCTCTTTATCAAGAAGGTTATTAACACCAGCTTGTAAAGATAAGTTATCAGTGATGTAGAATGTACCGATTAAGTCAAAGTAGTTTTGAGCATCGATACCGTCAGCAACTAATGTATCTACTGGGTTAGCTGATGTGTAATCAACTTCACCATAGTAACGCCATTTAGCTGTAGCCATCCACCAAGTGTCCATACCATAACTGATTGAAAGGTTATGTCTCCACTTAGGCTGTGCAAAACAATCTACACTGATGTTGCCTGAACATTCATAAGTTAATTCATCTAGACCTGATACAGGTTCAACTTCTTTCTTAATATTATAACTACCAATTAATTTAGTAGATAAAGTACCGCCAAATAAATCTGTAACATGGTTAGCACTTAAATCAACACCTTGCCAATGACGACCACCAAGGTTTGAAGTTAAGTTAGAAACATAACCAGTTTCACCAATCCACAAGCTACCGGCTGCACTACGATTTACACTATCACAAAATAAATTATCATTAATACATGCGTCTAAAGATAGAGACGCGCCAGGAGTACCAATTACATCTGTAACTTCGATATCCCAGTAATCAAGAGCAAAACCTAAGCTCTCAAACGGTTGACCAACTACACCAACTGTATAAGTATCTGCAGTTTCAGGCTTAACTTCCGGGTTACCACCACCAAACTGATTATATTGACCAGCTGGAGAAGCAGAGATACTACCGTATTGAGCTGCAGTTACACCTGAACGAGCACACTGTTCTGCTGTTGCTGCAGGAGTTGCACCAGTACAAGGATCATCACCACTCCATAAACCTACACTTTGTGCAGAGAATAACTCAGAAACATTTGGAGCACGGATTGCACGGTTATAGCTACCACGAACTTTCCAGTTTTCGAGTACACCCCAATCAATACCGACTTTGTAAGTTGGCTCTTTACCTGAAGTACTGTAATCAGAATAACGACCACCTAATTCTAAGATTAAGCTATCAATTAAGAATACATCTTCAACTAAAGGAATACTTAATTCACCAAAGATTTCATTAACATCATAACCACCATTCAGGCTTGGCGTTGGACCACCCTGACCAAGTAGTAGACCTTTTTCGAAAACTTCATCAGAAAGTCTATCAAATTCAACTTCTCTTCTTTCAAAACCAAGTACTGCAGCAATTGGGTTTTCAGAGCTAGGTAAAGCAAAGTCAAACTCACCAGTTACGAATGCGTTGTAAACTACTTGAGTAGTTACACCAGAAAGCATCGCAGTACCAGTTAACTGGCCTGCTGCTTCTTCTGTTACACCATTATAAGTAAATACTTCATAAGGAATACATTCATCAGTACATTCATCAGAACCAATCGCGCCGATTGCTGTACCAATACGTGGACCAAAGAAGTCATTTACATAGCCAGCACGAGAACTGGTTTGACCGTGTACATAACTTACATCGTATGACCAGTTATCATTAATGTAACCATCAGCACCAACTACGATACGGAAAGAGTTATGTTCTAGTAATGAAGCACGAGGACCACCCTCTACGTTACGTTTACCGATATATGCAACAAATTGATCGTCTGCACCGATACCGAAAGCATCTTGTAACTGTGTTTTTTGGCCATCGCTTAATAAAGGATTATTAAAATCTAAAAGATATTCTTCGTTAAAGAATGTACCAGACTCAGCAATTTGAGCATTAGTATTATCATTCATGTACGAAACTTCTAAATATGGGTGGAAGTTTTCGTTTACTTCATAATCAACAAACGCACCCATTGTGTAACGTTCATCAGGACGTTGGAAATGGTTAACTGGAGCATAGTTATAACGGTTTGAACCATCATCTGGAGTGAAACCATTATTTTCGTTTAAGCCCCAAAACAGTTCATTGCCGTAATCAACTGCACCATCTACAACTGGGTAGAAGAAGAAGTTTGGAACTACAGCGTTAGCAGAACCACCACAAGAAGTACCTGCACCATTTAATGCACAAGAAGAGTAATCGCGTGAACCTTGTAATAACTCATCAGTCTTTTTCCAAGTCGCGTAAACAGTTGCATGACCTTTACCATCAGCAAAAGAACTACCCATAGTGACATCGATATTGAATGTTTTACCATCAATACCTGAACTACCTGTAGGATAATCAAAGTTCTTCTCATCCATCAAACCTTGGATATAACCGTTATCATTATCATGTTGATAACCAGAAGCACCAACATTTACTTGGAAGCCTTCAAATTCATCATTCATTACAAAGTTAACAACACCCGCAACAGCGTCAGCACCGTAAGTAGATGAACCACCACCGGTTAATACTTCAACACGTTTAATCAATGCAGCTGGAATTTGGTTAACATCAGGAGATTGTGAGTAAACACCACCTGACGGCAAACGACGACCATTTACAAGAACTAGAGTACGGTTAGCACCCAAACCACGTAAATCAAGTGTCGCGGTACCAGAAGCGCCGTTTGATGAAAGTGAGTTTTCTGAAGTTTCAATTTGTGGCAGGTTATTCATAATGTCTTCGACATTGGTAAAACCGGCTAATTTAATATCTTCAGCAGTTGTAATATGAACTGGAGTAGAAGTTTCGATATCGGTACGCTTAATACGTGAACCGGTAACTTCGATACGTTCTACTTTTTCGCCTTCTTCAGCAGCGAAAGCTACTGGTGAACTAAATGCTGCCGCAGCTGCACCACTAATCATTGCTAGACGCACTGATTTAGCTAATAAATTCTTTTGCATTGTCAATCTCCCTGGACTTATATCTTTCTTATTTTTCCAGCCTTATTCATTTAGGCTGGTTAACGAAGCCATACACCGTATGGCTACATTTCAAGAGCAATAAAATCACAAATAAAACATTTATACAACATATGTTTCATTAACATTTTGGGAGTTAATGTGTGTTTTGTGGTCATTTCGTCCATAATAATGAACATCAACAGGTTCATTCACTAGCAAGGAATCGCAACACCTTGAATAACAATGATATTTTTTACCTAAATAAAACAAACAGTTTTGTTGCTTTTTTGTTTCCGATTGATTCTTTTTCAAACAGCGGAATCGACATAACGATGAAAACCAAGAAAAAAACAAACAATAAATTAACATTTTATTTTAAACTTATTTATAAAACGCAAAAAAAAACACCCCTCTCGGGGTGTTTTTTATCTATTTTTTCTATGTACTATTACAAAGTATAGCGAATACCAAAACCGATACCGTTATCATCTGATAACTTCATAGCATCTTCTTCACTACCCGTGAAATCACTGTTATCAATACGGCCTTCTAAATAGATTACAGTGTTGGCATCCCAAATGTAATGTAAGCCTGCTACTGTAAATTGACGCTTAAAGCTGTCACCTTCATATTGTGCTTTATATTCATCACCCGCATCTAAGATGTTGTATGAAAGGAATGCACGAATATTGTTATCAAAGCGGTAAGAAACTAATGTTTCAACACCGTATGCTTCTGAGATCAAACGACCGATGTTATCTGTATCGTGGTTTTCTTGTTTGCTATAGTTTGCAGCAGCGTATAAACCTTCAGCATCCCAACCGCCAAACGTCACACCGAAACCATAGATTGAATCAGTTTCTGTAAAACCTCTGCCATCAGAAGTCGTAGCATCAAATTCACCTGCGTTAAAACCAGCAGTCAATGTCAGTGAATCAGTAACATCATATGTTAAAGCCAAACCATATGTGTTGTTGTACTCAACTGTTGTTATTGTTTGTGGAGAAAATGCTGACACAAAATTACTGCCAGGTAAAATAGGATTGAAATCTTCATCTTCAATAATATCAAACGAATCTTGCTTTAACTGTGTTTGAACTGCAAAACTAAAGTCACCGAATGCATTACGGTACTGGACAGTTTTGTCGCCACGCCCTGTACCATTTACAGAACCATCACCTTTATTGTATGTGTATGTACCAGACGCATCACCATCCCATACAAAACCATAGTTGGTATTGTAAACGACATCGTACCAAGCACCCCATTGCTTACCGATTGTTAAAGAGCCGTATGTGTCATGATTAACACCAACATAACCTAAACGGTTTGCTAAGAAATCGCCGTTTTCATAAGACAATTGATCATTGTTATATTGAATTTTACTATCACCGAAAGGGTTAACACCCCACTCTAGCTTGGCAAATGTATTCCAGCCGTCACCCATTTGGCGATCAAAACCGAAATTAATACGAGATGCGCCATTTACTACTTCAGTTGTATCCTGACCGTGATAAACACGGGCATCAATGAAGCCGCCAATTTCTACTGAGTTTTTGTCATCTTTGTAGATTTCGATAGCTGACGCTGTTGGTACGAACATTACAGCTGCAAGTGTTGATGCTATTAAAGTTTTTTTCATCGAGCTAAACCTTCCCATTTCATTTTCATCATAATTCTGATAGCAATCCATTTTATTTATATTATCCTTTCATCAAAGGCTAGCATGTTGAAATCACTAGCAACAAAGATATAGGAGTGTTTTCCGCTAGAATAAACCAAATAAATACATCAAACAGCACATCAAACCACGAAACAGTATAAAAATAGTAACGATTAACCATAAAGACAATTATATTTTTACATTAAATTAACAACATTTGGTTACTGGTTAAGCTTTCAAAACTTTCTCCTATCAATCCCATTACGGGCTCAGCAATAGGCTTTATTTGCTTCTCTAAGTAATACTCGTAATCTATTGATTCTTTCAACGCTTCTAATGGTTGTGCGCCATTTAATGTCATTCGGTATGAAATGGTTGTTCCTCTTTTACCCCTATCTGAATTACCGGTGATTTGACACAATCGAGTCGCAGCTTTTACATGGGGTGAAGATTTAGCGGTGTAGTCTTCGATATTTCTTTTCAATCGTTTTCTAAACACTAACTCATCATCAAAATCACCACATTTAAGCTTATTTAATTGCTCTACTAGATAAGCTTTTACATCCCCTTTGGTAAACAGTAGCAAATACAAATGATATTGCATCCTTCTCGCTAATGGACTCCAATCACTTCTGACTTGTTCCATTCCCTTAAAAGTCAGCTTAAGTTGCCCTTCTTCATCAGCAGTTGCACCGACATAGCGCTTTTTACTGCCAGCTTCAGATCCTCTTAAAGTTGGCATTACAAATTGATGAAAATGACTTTCAAATTCTAACTCCAAAAAGCTTTCTACTTTAAATTCTTCAAAACAATAGGAGTTCCATTTATCAGTCACACTTGCAGCTAAGCGATTCCCTAGTTCATCAATATCTTTAATTTGATGATTTTCACCTAGCCACACGAATGTAGAATCCGTATCGCCATAAATAACTTTGTAGCCTAACTCTTCAATCCAAGCTTTAGTTTGCTTCATTATTTGATGGCCGCGCATAGTGATTGAACTTGCAAGCTTTGCATCGTGAAATACACATCCACGCGACCCTAAAACCCCATAGAGCGAGTTCATTATTATTTTTATTGCTTGGGAAAGAGGTTGATTACTGTGCTTTTTAGCTTGCTCGCGTTGCTCCGAAAGTGAAGCAATAAGTTGAGGAAGTATTGGCGATTCACGGCTAAAGGTGGCATTTAAAAAACCTGGTACAGTTTTCTCAGCAGGTTCATTTTGTGCCACCACTAAGCCTTTAGGATCGATAAGAAAGGTGCGAATGATTGAAGGATATAGGCTTTTAAAATCCAAAACTAACACATCTTTATAGAAGCCCGGAATAGAGTCCATCACGTAACCACCAGGAGACTCTAAACCATCACTTGCAGGATGCCCTGGAGCCACAAAACCACTTCGATGTAAATGTGGCAGATACAGGTTATTAAAGGCTGCGACAGAAGCCCCTACGCGACCGAACTCTAAACCGGTTAGTTTGGCACGTTCTATAGCAAAAGCTAACAATTGTGTTTTTTCGAAAATGTCCCAAACTAAGCGACAATCCGTTAAGTTATAAAATGCTAAGGCAGGTTTATCACGTTCAAATAAATGACAAATTTCCTGACCACGGTTTTCTACATGGTCAATCGCCTTGCCTTCACTTAATAAGTGTTGTGATACATGTTCTAGGGAGTAACGTTCAAACTGATAAAAGGCCGCTTTAATCCAATCAATACCATCTAAAACGACTCGACCGGGTAACGACAGTGTTTCAGGACGATACTTATCTTCTACTTTCCACGATAATAAGGTTCCACCTCTACCAATTTTTAAAGGAATATGATGCTGCAAACAGCGCTTATAAAGTAACGCTAAATCAAACGTCACCACAGCCCAGCCAATGATGACATCAGGATCATATTCACTAAACCACTCAATGAGCCGATGAATTAATTCAACTTCATTCGATACCCATTGGATATAGTTTTCAGATTCCTCTTTGTCACCAACCATGATGACTAGCTGGTAATCTTCGCCATACAAGCCTACTGAATATAATTCTCCTGTTGGACTGCATTCAAAGTCTAAAGAAATCATTGATAACTTGATGTCACTTACCGTTGTTCTTGCTTTAACCGCATTAAAAATAGGTAACATATTATTATTTTGTGTTTCAGTAACAATAAATTCAGCATCGAAGGCTATAAATCGTTCAATCAAAAAACGCTGTTCAGCTCTTATGTCAGCCTCATAAATCTCGATGCCGAAATCATTTGCAATACGCATAAGTTGCCTTTGTATACTTGGCGACTTTAGGTAAATACACGCGATGTCCTCATGTTTGAAATTTTTGAGTTGAACAGGCTCTATTCTTATAGCCTGTTTTATGTGTCCATTTATTATTGCCATGTCGGCTTGACGACAAAAACAGACAACTTCTGCAGCTTCTACCTCTATTAAAACTGCCCCAACTGCTGTTTTCAAATAATATTGCAGCACTAATCTTCCATCACGGAAAGCTGAATGCCTTGTCAGCACTCGCCCTTTGATGGTTGTCATATTATTTTTTGTTGCTGTCATATTAATGGCTCGATTAAATATTTCGTGCAATTCAATTCACTGTTATTATGTACAGCATATAACAGTGAATACCAAAAAAGTAACCAAAGAATGCGAATAGGACAACCATGTTAACCGATAATGTAAAAAGTCAGATCCGCACTATCTATAAAGATATCTCAACAGCCATGCCAAATTTTCGCTCTCGTCGCGAACAAAACTATATGGTTGCGGAGATATCGAAAACCCTTGCCGGTGATTATGACAAGCAACGCAGAATTATGGTTTGCGAAGCAGGCACTGGTATTGGTAAATCATTATCTTACATTCTTGGTACTATTCCTTTGGCTTTAGCGAGTAAGAAAAAAGTTTGTATCGCTACAGCAACAGTCGCTTTGCAAGAACAACTGCTCCACAAAGATTTACCCTTCTTTCTTCAACAGTCTGGGGTTGATTTTAAATTTGGGTTAGTCAAAGGTCGTCAACGTTATGTTTGTTTAGCCAAACTTGAAGCCATGATTGGTCCTGAAGATACGTCTCAAATGGCAATGTGGCAGACAAAGCCTGATCAAAGCCAAATCGATCAACTCAAAAAGATCCATAAGGATTACCACGACAAGAAGTGGAATGGTGAAATTGATACGCTAGAACACCCTGTACCGGATTTTTTATGGCAACAAATTTGTTGCGACAAACACAGCTGTCATCGTCAACTTTCCAGTCATCATAATTGTCCATTCCACAAAGCCCGTGAAGATGTTGAAACTTGGGATGTATTAATTGTAAATCACAGTTTATTGTTTGCCGATTTGGAGCTTGGTGGTGGTGTTATCTTGCCGGATCCTGAAGATATGTTTTATGTCATAGATGAAGCACATCACCTTCCCTCCGTGGCGCGGGATTTTTCAAGTGCACAAGCGACCTTACGTGGTGCCAGTGATTGGTTAGAAAAATCAGCCAAAACCTGTTCTAAATTACAAAATCAATTAAAAACCACCCACATTATTGCCCCTGTTCAGGCAATGCTTGATCACATCAACGATTTAGTCACTCAACTAAATCAAGTAGCGCATTTTTGTGACACTCAGCCGCAACTGTTTGCAAACCCTGAGACTCGGTTACGATTTGAAAACGGTAAACTACCAGAATCATTACTCATACAAGCCGAGAACTTAGCTACTGCATCAAACTCAGCCTTAAAACAGTTTAATAAAATCCAGTCAGTCTTGAGTGAAGCGATTAAAGATGGTGAATTACCTAAACATCAATCTGAAACAGTAATGTCAGAAGCAGGCTTTATTCACCAACGTTTAGAAAACTTACACAAACTCTGGAAAATGCTAGCAAAGGAAGACTCAAAGAAAGGCGCGCCTATGGCTCGCTGGGCTGAATTAATTACCGGTAAGCAGCAAGATTATCTTTTTTGCGCCTCCCCGATTGAAGTCGGTTTCATGCTGGAGTCAATGCTTTGGCAAAAAGCTGCTGGCGTAGTGCTTTGCAGCGCAACGTTACGAGCACTTAATAACTTTAACCACTTTGCACATCAAGTTGGCTTATCACTCAATGACGGAAGTCGCTTTTTAGCGTTATTATCACCATTTGATTATCAAAATAATGCCACATTGTTTTTACCTCAAATGAGAAATGAACCTACAGATGAAGCGTTTACTGATGAGCTTGCAGAGCAAATATTAGCGTTGGTAGAAGATGAAATGGCCACCTTAGTATTGTTTGCTTCTTATTGGCAAATGGAGAAAGTAACCGATCAAGTGATTGGTAAAATGCCAAAAGAGCAGTTATTTGTTCAAGGCACGATGCCAAGGCAACAGATTTTAACTCAACATAAAGCACGTTGTGATGCAGGTAAAGCCAGCATCATCTTTGGTACAGGCAGTTTTTCTGAAGGGTTAGATTTACCCGGAGATTACCTAACCAACTTAATTGTGACTAAACTTCCTTTTGCCGTACCAACCTCACCTGTTGAGCAAGCTCATGCTGAATATATTAAAAGTAAGGGGGGTAATCCGTTTATGCAATTGACCATTCCGGATGCTTCACGCAAATTGATTCAAAGTTGTGGTAGATTACTGCGTAAAGAAGACGACTATGGTCGAGTCACTATCCTAGATAGGCGTCTTGTTACTAAGCGTTATGGGAAATCATTACTCGATGCCCTTCCACCATTTCGAAAAGTTATTGAATAGGTATTTCATTGGAATTTTTGTTAGACCCTAGTCATTGGGCAATCCTTGCAGTTATTGGCATTGTCGCAGGCTTTATTGATGCCGTTGTTGGCGGTGGAGGTTTACTTTCTATACCGGCACTATTAACAATGGGAGTTCCACCACATTTAGCTTTGGGTACCAATAAGCTAGCTGCTTGTTTTGGCTCTATTACGGCCGGATATACTTACTATAAACAACAACTCATTAGACCAGAAATTTGGCGAGTGGCATTTTTAGCTACCTTTATAGGTGCGATTTTAGGCAGCTTATTGGTTTATTTTATTGATGCTAGTTGGTTAGAGAAAATCTTACCGCTTATTATTATCAGTATCGCTATTTATACCCTTGTTAGCCCAAAAGCGATGGGGGAATCAATGATTGAACAGCCCACCAATTTACCATCTAAAAACAAACAAGCCATACAAGGTGTCACACTGGGGGCTTATGACGGATTTGCAGGCCCAGGTATTGGCGCATTTTGGACAGTATCAACGATTAGACTATATAAACTTCCTTTATTGAATAGCTGTGGATTAGCGCGCCTAATGACCTCTATCAGCAATGTGACAGCATTAGTTATTTTTGCATTATTGGGCGAAGTAGATTGGGTATTAGGTTTGTGGATGGGAGTTTGTATGATGGCAGGTTCGTATATCGGTGCTAAATCAGCAATTAGATTTGGTATCCCGTTTATTAAACCCCTGTTTATCATAACGGTACTTTCAATTGCGGCGCATCTAGCTTGGACAGCATGGCTATGAGAAATACCAACCAGCTTATTTATCAATTAAAACAACAATTGAACTCATTAGAGCAAGATGCCTTAAATCATGACCAGCAGTTACCCTCACAACAGAAAAAAATGTTGCAAGATATAGAGCGGTTTAACTCCCAACTTTTTATTCAACAAGGCGCACAGTTGAGCCCTTGCATAGATCAATTAAAAAAAGATATTAAGCAATTAGAAAAACAACTGATGCTTAAATTGGATATCGGAATTATTGAATTAAGTTGTCAGCGCATACAAGATCGTTTTACCGCGTTAAGAAGAGCCATAGCTACCACTAATCTCAACGTGCAGACAGAGAAACAAAAGCGCGTGAACAGTAGAGCTCGTTTCGCCAAGAAACAACAGTCACAACATGCAGACAGCGGTTTTGCTTGGATAGCTAGCAGCGTTATGAAAAATAGCCATCAAATTTACCAAGAACTCAACAAACATTTGAATTGGGCTACAACTTTTGAACAAAAAATTGCAGAAATGGAAACATTGCTTGCAAACTGTCAGAGTACTGACAAAATCAAAATACAAAATGAAATCCTTTCACTGCATCGGCGGTTAGGAAAATGTCGCCAAGCAATAAGCTATATTGAAGAAAGAATTCAACTCGTTGAGCGACCACACAAAAATTTAAATCGTTAAGGAGCAACAATGAAATTTACTTTGCCGCTGAGTGCGACATTACTCGCTTTAGTCACATCAACTTCTGTTATGGCTGCCAATTTATCTATTCCAATGTCATTTGAATACCTAGCATTAGATGGTAAAGAAATTGAAACCAACATGTTTACTCACAAAACCGATCTTGAGTTAAGCAATGGCTCACACAAAATTGCCATCCGTTATAGCGATATGGTTGAAGATGACTTTAGCGATAGCCAAAGTTTTGTTAAATCGGCACCTTTCATCGTCACCATTAATATTGATGGCGATTATGAGTATCAACTAAAGCCTGCTGATGGCGACTACGTTAAAAAGCCCAAAGCTTTTGCCAAACAACCACAAGTTATTATCTCCCGTGAAGATAGTGGCAAAGTCGATTATCAAGTTAAACAAACAGACTTTGAAGAAAGCTCATTTATCAGTAACCTGTTTAGTGGAAATAAAAGCACTGATATTGATGAATTAGCAGCTTCAGCAACGGGTTCTGGTTCTGCTGTAGTTCCAGCAGCGGTAGCGACATCTGCCACGGTAGCAGCAACCAGTGCAGCCCCAGCTGCCATTCCTGCCACAATGACCACGAAAAATGCCGAGACCAAAGTATCAACAGCCGCTAAAACCGCGACAAACCCTGAGCAAATGCTGCAATATTGGTGGTCACAAGCTGATGAGCAAACGCGAAAAGAATTCATGAGCTGGGCAATTCAACAGCTTTAATGGCCATCCCATTGGTATATCACGCCAGCTACTCAAAGCTGGCGTTACCCAAAAATCATCGATTCCCTACCAGTAAATATGAAAACTTGCGGCAATATTTACTCGATCACAACATAGCTAATCCTGAAGATTTTTATAGTCCTTTACCAATCTCAACCGACACGTTAAAGCAAACTCATCAAAGTGATTATGTTGACCGCTATATCAATAATGCCCTTGATCCTAAAGTCATTAGAAGAATTGGTTTCCCATGGAGTGAAGCTCTACTTAGGCGTACTTTGCATGCAATAAACGGTACGGTTTTATGTGCTGAATTAGCGGTAAAACAGGGTATAGCCCTACATCTAAGTGGGGGCTATCATCATGCACATTTTGATTTTGGCAGCGGCTTTTGCATTTTTAATGACTTGATGATCGCCGCAAAACAAATGTTACTGCAACAAAAAGCCACTAAAGTTCTCATCATTGATTGTGATGTTCACCAAGGCGATGGCACAGCCTCACTATCACAAGCCGAGCCCGATATCGTCAGTTGCTCGCTTCATTGTCAGAAAAACTTCCCTTTTAGAAAGCAAATCTCGGATCATGATATAGAATTTAATAAAGCCACCAATGACAATGAATACCTTTCAGTTTTAAGACAGGTAGTGCCATACCTCATTGGAATACATCAACCTGATTTAATCATTTACGATGCGGGCGTAGATATTCATCAAAATGATGATTTGGGCTATTTAAACATTTCAACTAGCGGAATACTGGAAAGAGACACATTTATCTTTCAACAGGCAAAATATGCAAATATACCCATTGCAGCGGTGATAGGAGGCGGTTACAGCCGAGATGAAGCTGAATTAACCGAAAGGCACAGCCAACTTTTTATTGCAGCAAATGCAATCTGGTAGCACACTAATATAAAAGATGTTAATCGTAACCCATTCTATAGGGAGTCAAGAATGCAATTAGATATTCGCAATTACTATGAAGTGCTTTTAATGGAAATGTTAAGAGATGAAGGCTTAATGGATGAGCTACCAGAAGAATATTTATCCGATTTATGTTGTGTCACTCTAAATCAATTACCAGTTCGTTATATACGACACTTAGTCGATACTTATTTCTTTGAAGATTATGCCGAACTACAAAAGATGAAAAATGAAATTCAACAGGCACTTGAAAAATCGCGAGCATTTTTAAAAGCCAATCTAAAAAGAAGAGAAGATGAAGAAGCTGCGCTAGCAGCAAGTAAAAATGACTTAAACGCTTTGCCAAGTTTATAAAATATTACGGCTATTATAATTTTTAAAAGAGTGAAATTATCAAATAAGGTAAAACTAGGAGGAGTTTTGGAGGTTCCCCTAGAGCCACACCTCGGCACACGAGTCACTTGCTGCGGTTGCTCCCTTCCAGGCCTGGCCGAGTTCACAAGTTATCATTGCGAGGGGACCCTAAGGTCACCATTGATTTCACATTGAACAGTATATTTAAAGCCGTTTAATGAGAACGCCGAGATTATCGCTTAAGGCTTCAGCATGTTCAAGTTAAATTAACTCAGATTGTTGAAGTTTATGCTCGTTTGCACAAGCTTTACCCAATATTGTCATAATCACTCAGATTTTCATCAAATATGCTTTCCAAATGATGACCTAATAAGCATTGCATAGCCCAACATCTACTCACTCGAACTCATTTGCAGATCTAGATCACACTTTTAAACAAAACATCGCTTTCATACAGAAATATCAGTGCTTCTACTGAATATATTCACACTTATTTTACATAAATCACTTATTATTAGTAATGGCAATTTTAGATATAAGTAATGTATTGGATCGTACTTTAGGTAAATCATATCGACTACCTAAGCTTACTAAAATAAAATTGACAAACTTAAGCAGATCATAAGCTTGCTACACAAAGGCAACACCAAATCTTGCTGAGCGGTACAAATTTTACAACAAAGAAACAATAAGTTGAAAATTGTATAATTTAGAAATACCTCTTTGGGAATAGTAAGATCTTAATCACAGCGATAATGAACACAAGTGATTAAAATGAAACAACTTACTACAATAAGTTTGGATATTATCCATATACTCGGCTTTATGATGAAAAGCCAAGTAAAAATAAATCTCTTGCAGGGAACAATGATGAAAAATTTTAAATTCAGTACTACCGCGAAAGCGGTATTCAGTGCAGGCATACTCGCCTTTGCACTGACAGGTTGCGGAAGTGATGGTTCCGACGGTGAAGATGGTGAAGATGGCTTGGTCGGCAAACCAATTGGTTCTGTTTCATCGCTAACAAGTACTATTACTTCGGCTAGCGTTGATGAAAACAACTTCTTATCTGTAGACTTCAAATTATCAGATCCAAATGGTGTTGCCGTTACAGGTTTAACATTAGCTGATGTTGCTACAATTTCTTTTGGTCGCGTTGGTTCTGCTGATGAAGCCGGAGAAGATGAAATTGTTAACCCAAGTGTCGATAGACAAGTTTGGTTAAGCTACTTCAATAAAGATAAAGGCGATGGTTACTTCACTGGATCGGACTACTTTGATGGTAGTAAAAGTGAATGTGTAGACTGTTTCGTTGACAACAAAGATGGTAGCTATTCTGTGACTATCGATAAAGCTATCGATACACTAGAAAAATATGACTACGTTACCGATACAACTAATGGTGTTTACATGTCAATTAAGACAAGTAACAACCAATCAATGACTCTCGTCAATAACAGCTTTTTTTATTGGATTCCAGCAACTGATGTTATTGCTGAAAAGCCACTTCAAATATTAGCAAACTCTGATTGTCAAACATGTCATAGAGCCGGTCAAGCTGGTGAGCTTTCTATGCATGGTAGCAAGCACAATACAGAAGAAGCTTGTTCTTTCTGTCACACTGATTACAACAGCTATTCGAAGCAAGATGAAGATGCTGACGGTAACGCTATTGGTGATGCTTATGAATTTGACGGTTCTATTAAAGGTATGGCTCATAGCATTCACACTACAGCTAACTTCTCAGATGATGGTGTATACCCTCAAATGACGTCTAACTGTTTGACTTGTCATAATCCAAATGAAGACTTCAACTTAACTGATAGCTGGAAAGCTGATGTTGATACGACTGCATGTTGGAGCTGTCACAGCCCAGCCCCTGCTGCTGAAGCCGCTGGTGTGCCAGCATCTCATCAACAAGGTGCTAATTGTTTCGGTTGTCACGGTGGTGAAGGTCGAGGTCGTGGCGCTGAAGAAGCTCATTATGGTCTAAACAGTAATTTCTTAGCAACAACCCTAAAAGTAGAGTTTAACTCTATGGTAGTCGCTGATGACGCAACTGAAATCAAAGTTAACTTCACCGTTAAAAATGGTGAAGAGTTAGTAGCGATTAATCAAATTGACCCACGCCCATACAAATATGGCGGTTTCAATAGTGCCATCGTTGTTAACGGTGTGGTTGCTGATGACTTCTTGGTCAATTATCAAAAAGTCGGTTACGACACGTTCACAGAAGAAGCAGATGGTTCAATCACGTCTATCATCAGTGCAGCCAATTTTGATATCACTACATTAATTGATGCTGGTTCAACTATTGCACTTAGCAGTCAACTTCATGTTTGCTCTAAGAAAGGTGTCGTTTCATATTGTACATTTGAATCAGGTGATGGCAGTGATAAGAATGACGTCTTAAATGAAGATGCTCCTTACGTGACATCTGATACTTTCTACTTCAATCAAGATGGTTCTGTTGTTGAAGAGTCTCCACGTATTCAACACGCTGAAATGACTGATTGTCAGCAATGTCATACAACTGAGATAACACATCGATATTCGAATGACCTTGATGGTTGTGCATCTTGTCATAACGGCACACGTGCTACTTCTGGTGGTGAGCCATCTAACTTAGCATTCAAAGTTCATGCTAAACATTATGTGTATGATTCAAGTGGTTCTTTATTCTTCAAAAAGACAGAGTGTCAAGCTTGTCATGGAGATGATGGTTTCTCTATTCAAGCAATCAAGACTGATGCTGCACCAGTTGCATTTGGTAAAGATGACATTGGTAACCTGGTTGTGTCACCACAATCAGCTGCTTGTTTAAGTTGCCACGTTCCACCATATGGTTTGAACGAGTCAACTATCCAGCACATTGAAACTAACGGTGGTGTTGTCGGCACAATCGATAGTTTAGGTGTTCCGGAAGCAGATTATGATGCACTTAATGTGACAGAAGCTTGTTCTACATGTCATACCGATAACGCAATCTTAGAAGCTCACTCAAATTGGGGTGGAAACTAAGATTTAAGGTAGAAAAAAAAGAGTCGCATTTGTGCGACTCTTTTTATTTAAATGTTTTAAAACAAGGTTTTTTTAAGAAAATGCCTACCTCTTTATAAATAGACTGATCAGCTTCACACTATCAGTTAACTTATGAAGATTTTTCTTAAGTTGTGGATTAATCTTGTAATGATGAATTAAAAACCCAAAAGCTAAATTGACTCAATAGACTACGAATCTAGGCGACTTAAAAAGCCAAGTTATAATTTAGCAATGTCTTATTGATGCAGGGACAAATGATGAACAAGAAAAATTCAAAATTAGCACTAATGCTAGTGGCAAGTGCAGTAAGCGTAGCCTTAACTGGTTGTGGCAGTGACGGAGATGATGGTAAAGATGGTAACCCTGGTCTTCCAGGCGGCGAACCAGCTGAAGCAATTCAAAAGCTTAACTTAGAAGTGCTTTCTGTAACCTATACAGACAGCATCCCAACATTGAAAGTTTTTGCAACGAATGAAGACGATGAGCCTGTTGTAGGATTAAAAGATTTCTCTGTTGAAAATTCAGCACAACTCATCCCTGTCGGCGCTACTGGCGCAGGTAATAGTGCAAACTGGCAAAAACTAGGTTCTAGCTCTACTTTTGTTGATAACAAGAATGGTAGCTATGACTTCAGCTTCGAAAGTTTTGATACTGAGACATTTAATACAGAATTAACGCAACGTTTTAACGTAGTAGCAAAAGCTTCTACATTAATCGATGGTGTAACTTTAGTTCCAGTAAGTGAAATCGTTGCAGATTTTGATGGTGAAGGCTATCAAGCTAAATACACAAAAAACATTGTTTCACACGAAGTGTGTGCTGCATGTCATGCTGAAGGTGAAACGATTTACCATAAAGCAACCACCACTGAAACCTGTATTACTTGTCACACTCAAGAGTGGGCTGATGGACGCGGAAAACCTGAAGTAGCTTTTGCTCATTTAGTGCATAACGTACATAACTCAAACAAAGTTTGGGGCCGTAACGATTATACTGCCGAAACTGCTCACGCTATTGTTCAAGATAACTGCCAATCATGTCACGTTGAGTCTGAAGAGCTAACTGAATGGGGTAACTGGACTCGTATTCCAACGATGGAAACCTGTACTAGTTGTCACACTGGTATCGATTTTGTTGCTGGCGAAGGCCATTCTCAACAGTCTGATAATTCAAACTGTATTGCTTGTCACAATGCTAGCTGGACTGAAGAAATTCATACCGGTGGTTTTGTAGAGAAGAAAGCCTTCATCGACATGTATGGTATGAACTCTACTCTGACTGTTAATGAAGACAAATCAGCTACGCTATCTGTAACAATTACTGATGCAGGTGGTAATGCTCTTAATGCTGCTGATTTTGTTAGCCAAATTCAACGTTTAGAAACTATCACAAACGTTGGTCCTAACTTCCCTGTAATGGGCTACAACGCTAGTCCTGGAACGGGTTTAGCAAAAGTTGCTGTTGATTTAGTAAGCGGTGGCGAGTTGCAAGATATGGTTACAGTTGTTGCTGGTAACTTCGAGTACACTATCCCTTCTTTACCATTTGGTGCAGATTCACCTGCAGGCATACAAGACACTGATACAGCGTTCAGCTTTATTGGCCTTGAAATGTGTAACGATGGTGTTGCTGCGATTGATTGTGGTGATGATGTCATGACTACGAGCATGAAGGCAGATATGACATTTGGTACCTTCTCAGGTGAAGCACCAAGCATGCGTCATACTGATTCTGTAGAATTCTCAACTTGTCAAAACTGTCACGGTGAAACTTTTGAGATTCATAAAGGACACCATGCTGGTTTTGTTATGACAGAGCAATTAGGTCGTGAGAACGCTGACGGTGAAGTGGTTATTGGTGTAGATGGTTGTGTAACTTGTCATACTCCTGACGGTACTTATGCTTCAGGCCAAAACCAAGGCGCACTTGAAATGAAACTTCACAGCGTTCATGGCGCTGAAGATATCATCAGTGATTGTACTCAGTGTCATAACGACTTCAATCTAGATGCATTCAAGCTGAAAGGTGCATTAGCAACTGATAATCCTAATTACTCAGGTAGCTTATACTCTACCCCAA